>CAWFPQ010000011.1:0-297869 GCA_963817875.1 uncultured Acidimicrobiaceae bacterium | reverse complement strand
CTCTACCGGCACACGAATGCACCGGCCCCGGTGCTGAATCTCAGCTCGCCGTCGGCGGAGATCGCATCACTCGCCGACTCGTGCACACGGCGGACGACTTCTGCCCAGGGAACGTCCACCTGAGATCCGTAGATGTCGGCCACGCTGGCCACGTACCCGGCCAGCACACCGGCATCGGTCACCGCCAGGTGACCAGGAGGACAGTGGAGGGGAACGACGGAATCGAAGGCGGACGAAAGCACCGCGGCTCCATCCTCCATGTTGAAGTGTTGGTCCGCCGGGCGGGGCATCCTCCAGTCGGTGCCGACTGCCGCTTCGACGAGGGCTCTGAGCTCTCGGAGGTTCGAGACGCTGTTCGTGATCGCGATGAACGCTCCGTCCGGGCGAAGGACTCGCCGGGTCTCCCCAGCTGCCGCCTCGATGTCGGGCACGTGGTACAGCATGTGCGGTGCCAGGACGAGATCGAAGCACTCGCCCGAGAAAGGGAGGGCCTGAACGTCCGCGAGGACCGGCGCTGCATCCGTGACCAATGGCAGCATCCCGGCGGAGAGGTCCAATGCGACTCGCGGGCCGCGGTGTCCCCTTTCTACGAGTGCACGTTCATACGCGCCGTTGCCACATCCGACATCGAGAATGCTCTGCGTGCTTCCCTGAGTGACCCCGGCCACGTCGAGCACCCAAGAGAAGAGATCGAACTCCGGTACGCGACGGCTGGTCGACCACAACCGCTGGCGAGCGGCGAGGTTGTCGTCGGTCGCATACTGAGTCGAGGGGTTCATGAATTGTCAGGGGAGGTGAGACCAGGGGGCGGCAGTACGCTGTCGGCTCGCGGTGTCACGCTACGGCACCGTCGGCCTCGCCGCTCACGGTGATTCGGCTCGGACCCGGGTACCTTGTCGAGGAGCAGGCGGAGGCGGCATGCCGGCGCAGGTCGGCGTCTCCCCCACCGGACTCGACCCCTTGCCGCGCACATTCATCGCTGCTACACCTTTGGTGCAGTAGCTGCGTCGCAGCCGAGAGAGGAGCCGGGCATGGTTCCACGGGCCCTGACGATGCGTCGGCTCTTCTGTGCGTTCGTCGTCTGCACCGCAGCGGTTGGCTTCGCCGGCGTCGCACTGATCGACGTCGCGGCAGCTCCAGCGTCCCCGTCTGGAGGTCGACCGCCGGGCGAGGTCGTGTGCCACACACTCTCACCCGGGCAAAGAGATGCGTACGTCTTCGCCAAGTGCACCAACAGAGGTGCCATGGGCGGATCCGCCAAGGTCAATTTCCAGAAGCTGTTCCAGAACTTCGGAGACGTCACGTTCCGTTGGGGTCCGGGAAGACCACCACGTTCGAGGACCATGTCGTGGACGACATCGGTGCGTGTGGAGCGACCCCGACACTCGACACCGACTTCCTGATCACCGGCCCGATCGTGAAGGACACAACGGGAGTCATCACCGCGCCGGTGTCTCTCGACATCTGTGAGCAGCCCAGCGGTTGGAGCCTGCAGCAACCCGCCCGGTTCTGACCGCATCGGATCGTTCCGGCGAGCGCCCACCGACCAAGACGTCGAGCGGCTTCTTCGCGCCGCGCCGTCGACTCGACGGGTGATGTTCCGTCTTCAGGTGTTGCCGACCAAACCGTCCCAAGACCATTTCGGAATGTGCAGACCTTCTGGCACGTCGTCGGCGGAGTCGTGGTAGCGCGCCATGGTGGTCGTGGTCGCCCAGCTGAAGTAGTCGTGGAGGACCTGGCGGAGCCGGTCGTCACGATCCAATCCGGCGTCGGCCAGTGCCAGATCGAAGCAGGCGATCGCCCGACGATCCATCTCGTCGTGGGGGCCGTTCCCGCTGTGCATCCTCACGACGGAGGTCTCGTCTCCGAGGAGTTCGGAGTACCTCGCCGGGCCACCCAGAGCCTCCACCCAGTAGGCCGCCAGCCGATCGGTGTGCTCGGGGTGGTAACCGTGGCTGAACGTGTGGCTCACGACCTCGTCGGCCAACACCCTGGCGTGCCAGGCATGCGCCAAAGCCAAGACTGCCTCTTCACCACCAGCGGCCTCGTAGACCGATTGCACGTGCCCAGGATGCCATGCCCGGCACGTCGACGATTGTGTGGCCACTGGTCCGTACCTCTCGGGGGCGGCTCGCTGGGGCTATCGTCGGAGTGGGTCGTTACTGGCGTCTGGGTGGAGTACCACCGGGGACCGACCCGCCGGCAGCCTGCCGGACTTAGCCGTGCGCCTGGGCGAAGACTCGATGTCGTCCGAAGGAGCGCGTGGTGCCCGAACCAGCCGTAACGAGTGCCTATCGATCGGCGCTGGAGGTGATCTCTGCCGCCGAACCAGATGTGGCAGCGGCCATCGCCGGTGAACTGGAGTCCCAGCGGCGTCAACTGAAGCTCATCGCTTCGGAGAACTACGCCTCACCGGCCGTGCTGCTGGCCATGGGCAACTGGTTGTCGGACAAGTATGCCGAGGGCACTCCGGGCCATCGCTTCTATGCCGGATGCGAGATGGTCGACCGGATCGAGACATTGGCCACGGACCACGCCAAAGCACTGTTCGGCGCCGATCACGCCTATGTCCAACCTCATTCGGGGATTGACGCCAACCTGGTTGCCTACTGGGCCATCCTTGCCCACCGGGTCGAGCAGCCATTCCTCAACGGGGCTGGGGCGGCTCACGTGAACGACCTCGACTCCGTGAGCTGGGATCAACTGCGCAACGAACTGCACTCCCAGCGCATGATGGGCATGGCTCTCGATGCCGGCGGGCACCTCACCCATGGGTTCCGACCCAATATTTCCGGGAAGCTCTTCGACCAGGCCAGCTACGGGGTCGATCCCGCTTCCGGACTCCTCGACTACGGCGCCATCGCGGCCCAGGTGAGAGAGTTCCGGCCGCTGGTGCTCGTGGCGGGGTACTCGGCCTACCCCCGGAACCCCAACTTCGCCATCTTGGCTGAGATCGCCCACGACGTCGGGGCTACGTTCATGGTCGACATGGCCCACTTCGCTGGGCTGGTGGCCGGGAAAGTGCTGGTCGGCGACCTCGATCCGGTGCCCCACGCCGATGTCGTGACCTCCACCACCCACAAATCACTGCGCGGACCTCGCGGTGGACTGGTGCTCTGCGCCGAGGAATACGCACCCTACGTAGACAAAGGATGCCCGATGGTCCTCGGCGGACCGCTGCCCCACATGATGGCCGCCAAGGCCGTTGCCTTGTCTGAGGCTCGCCAGCCCTCGTTCGCTGCCTATGCCGTCCACATCGTAGAGAATGCACGCGCTCTGGCGGAAGGTCTGATGCGGCGGGGTGCACGGCTCATCACCGGGGGGACTGACAACCACCTTGTGCTCTTGGACGTGGCTTCCAGCTTCGGACTCACTGGCCGTCAAGCCGAGGCTGCCCTCCTTGACGCAGGGGTCGTCACCAATCGCAACTTATTGCCCGGTGACGCCAACGGTGCCTGGTACACCTCGGGAATTCGACTTGGCACACCGGCGCTGACCACGCTGGGATTCAGGCCAGACGAGATCGACGAAGTCGCCGACGTCATCGTCACTGCCCTGAGAGCGACGACACCGGCGACATCCACAGCCAAAGCGAAGTACGAGATCGATCCCCACATCGCCCAAGTCTGCGGAGACCGGTGTTTCAGATTGCTCGACCGCCACCACCTCTATGCGGACATCGAGCTGTAAATGACTTGCTCGGAGAGCACGGGCAACGCAACGAGTTTCTCCAATCAAGAAGGCGTTACGCACGTTTAATCTCCACCGGGACAGACGGTCTCTCCCATCAGCGAGCAGCACATCGCCCAGGCTGCCCCGACACCGGTTTACGGCGGGCGTCATTCCCTATTTGCGGATTGCGACAACCTGCCAGGCCAGTGCTCCTTCGGAGTTCCAGGTCAGATCGATGACGGCGGACTCGATGGACTCAATCCTCCATTCTGCGGAAAACGCTGCCTGAATCTCTTCTTGCGCCACACGACGTGGTCCCCAGTCGCCTGGCTGGCGGTCGCTGAAGCAGAGCATGTGGAAGCGGCCACCTGAGGGAATCACATCAGTCAGGCTGACGACGTAGCTCTCGCGCTCGTCGTCATCGAGAACATGGAAGAAACCACAGTCGAGCACCGTTTCGAACTGCTCACCCAGTTCAACGAGGCGAAGGGCATCTGCCACGAGGAAGCGCGCCTCCACACCTCGTTCGGCCGCCTTCGTTCTGGCCCTCTCGATGGCTCGCAGGGACATGTCAATCCCTACCGCCTCGTAGCCAAGTGAGGCCGCCATAAGGGCGTGCTCGCCGGTGCCACAACCGGCATCGAGGACTCGGCCGGCCAAACCTCCGGACTCAGCGACGTGGTTGAAAGCTGGCTGGGGTCGGCCGATGTCCCATGGCGGCGGCTCATCAGCCGCGTAGATGGCATCGAAATCGTGGGTGGGATTCGGCATGGGCATCATGCTGCCAGGAATCGACCTGAGTGCCCCACTTCGCCGGTGACTGGGTCATCACTCTTCGGATGCGAAGTCCTCTCGCCACGGCGTGAGATCGAGACCGGGGTAGCGAGTTGCGGCACCCTCGATGGTTTCTGAGGTCCAGTAGGGATGGCCCGGGGGAGGAAACCCAAAAAGCAGCAGCTGCCGCACGGTCGCCTGTTCCACAAAGGGCTGCCAATCAGGGTGGAACGACCGGTCACCCCAGGAGTGTCGAGAGGTCCAGGTGTTCTCAGCATGACGGTAGCTGGCGTGGATGCTGAATCGGTTGGACCCCGGTGCGGTCAGTTCGGTCGCCCGATGAACGGTGTCGGTGCTGTAGACGACAATCGTTCCCGGCGGACCCGCCCCTGAAACCTCTTGCTCGTAGAGCGCTGGGTGATCGTTTCGCCGTTGGACATGTGGCAGGGCGGGTAAGCCGCTGGTGCCCGAGAGCGGTACGAGATGAGTCGGACCCAGTTCCTCCGTCACATCGCTCAGCCAGATGAACATTTCGAGACCACGCCACCTGATATCGCTCGACGGTGCGAGCGGTGTGTGGTTCAGATAATCGCGGTGGTGCTCCTGCTCGTAGGTCGTGGCACCGGAGTACTTGGCCCACAGCTCGGAGGCATAGATCCGAATGTCATTCGTCCCGAACGCTGTCTCGACGAATGCGATGACTTTGTCGTGCACGGCAAGGTTGCATATTGCGACCGCCGGAAACGGGAAGGGGATGATGCCGCCGTATTCGTCTCCGGTGTAGACGTGGTTGCGCTCGCTCAAAGGATCAGCGTGATAGTCCTCGGCGGTCGGGTAGATCGAGGTCAGGCCAGCCTTCGCCAACTCCAGATCAGGACCGGCGAGGTAGCCGGGTAGCACGACAACGCCGTCTCGCCGCCAGGTGTCGGCAGCGGCACGAAGATCCATGATCCGAGAATGCCACACTGCCCCCGTTCGCCAAATACACCCGTTCTGTCGCGATGTGCCAGGCCGAAACGTGGCCCAAACGTCGCAAACGTTACGTGACGCGGCCGCTAGCTCAACGCCCCCGACGAACGCAGCTTCGCGATGGTGTCGGCCTCCACCCCCCACTCCTGCAACCCCGACACCGTGTCCGCGCCGGCGTGCGACGGCGGGCGGGACACCGCCGAGGGTGTGCGGGAGAAGCGTGGCGCCGGCCCCGGCTGCACCGCTCCCGCGACCTCCACGAAGGTGGATCGGGCCTCGTTGTGGGGGTGCAGGTGCGCTTCCCACGGCGACAGCACGGGCGTCACGCAGGCGTCGGTCCCGTCGAAGACGGCGGTCCACTCGTCCCGGGTCTTGGTCTTGAAGATGGAGGCGAAGCGCGCTTTCATCGCCGGCCACTCGTCCCGTGACATCTGAGGGGGCAGCGAAGCGTCATCGCTCAGTCCGAGGCCCTTGAGCAACTCGGCGTAGAACTGCGACTCGATACCGCCCACGGCCATCCACTGTCCGTCCGACGTCTCGTAGACCTCGTAGAAGGGCGCGCCCGTATCGAGCATGTTCGCGCCGCGTTGCTCGTTCCAGATCCCGCCATTGTGGAAGGCGTGGATCATGGTCATGAGGCAGGCGGCACCGTCGACCATGGCGGCGTCGACCACCTGTCCCCGGCCCGAGCGTGCCGCCTCGAAGAGGGCGGCCACCATGCCGAAGGCGAGCAGCATGCCGCCCCCGCCGAAGTCACCGACCATGTTGAGCGGCGGCACCGGCGCCGAGTCGGCCCGTCCCATCGACCACAGCGCGCCGCCGATCGCGATGTAGTCGATGTCGTGCCCGGCCATGGACGCCATCGGCCCGTCCTGGCCCCAGCCGGTCATGCGGCCGTAGACGAACCTCTCGTTGCGGGCGAGGCAGACGTCGGGGCCCAGACCCAGTCGCTCGGCCACGCCGGGCCGAAAACCCTCGACCAACCCGTCGGCCTGCTCGACCAGTCCGAGGACGAGCTCCACCGCATCGGGGTTCTTGAGGTCGATCCCGACGGACGGTCGCGACCGGTTCAGGAAATCCCAGTGCGCCCCGGCCCCCGACGCGGCCTGCTCCTCGCCGCGCTCGACCGCGCCTGGTGCGGCCCGTTCCAGACGCAGGACCTCCGCGCCGGCGTCGGCCAACATCATGCAGGTGAAGGGTCCCGGCCCGATCCCCGCCAGCTCGATGATCTTGACCCCCCGCAGCGGTCCGCTTCGCTCTCCCATGGCAGGGATGCTGACCCGGGCCGCCCCGGACGGTCAAGCTGGAGCAGTGCCTGCTGCCCGCGCCCCCGGACGTGTCACGCTCATCGGCGACCATACGGACTACAACGGCGGGCTGTCGCTGCCCATGGCCGTGGGCATGGCCACCGACGTCTCGTTCAGCCCGCAGACGGGCACCTTTCTGATCGGCCTCGACTCCGACGAGATCCCGGGCAGGCACGTCGAGATCCCGCTCGATTCACTCCGTGCCCCTGGCGGGGCGGCGACCGCGCCCGTTCCGCCCGAGGCCCTCCTGGCGGCCGCCCTCCTGCGACTGCACCCACCGCCCTGTGGCGGCACGATCACGGTGACCAGCACCCTGCCCGTCGGCGCCGGGCTCTCCTCGAGCGCCGCGTTCTCCGTCGCCTTCCTCCTGGCGGTGCCGGCCTCCGACCCCACGAACCCCGCCGAGCTCGACCCGCTCGCGCTGGCCCGCGACTGCCAGGAGGCGGAGCGCGCGGCGGGCGCGCACGTCGGCCTCCTCGACCCCCTGGCCATTGTGGGCGCCCGAGAGGGCCACGCGCTGCACGTCGACTTCGAGTCGCTCCAGAGCCGGCACGTCCCGGTACCGACGGACGCGGCCTTCGTCGTCGTGCACAGCGAGGTCCCGCGGATCCTCGCCGTCTCCCCCTATGCCACGCGGCGCGCCGAGTGCGAACGGGCCGCGTGGATCCTCGGCCGTCCCCTGGGGCGGTGCACGCTCGGCGACCTGAGCGAGCTACCCGATCCCGTGCTCCGTCGACGCGCCGCGACACGTGGTGACGGAGTGCGCACCGCGTCAGGGAAGCGGAGCGCCTGATGGGTCTCGGCGACCTGACGGGCCTCGGCGCGGTGATGACGGAAGGGCATCGCAGCCTGGCCGGCGACTACAAGGTCTCGGTGCCCGAGGTGGACGAGCTGGTGGCGGACCTCGTCGCTCAGGACGGTGTGCTCGGTGCCCGCATGACGGGGGGAGGTTTCGGCGGCTGCGTGATCGCCTTGTGCCACCCCGACTCCCCGGCTCTGAATCCCGAGTTCCACCGTCCCCGGAGGGCCTGGCGGGTCAGCCCGTCTGCCGGCGCAGCTCGTCTCGGGACGTAGCCACCAGCGCGTCGAGCACCTGGAGCGCCCGGCCGCTGTCGACGGACTCGGCCGCCAGCGCCAGGCCCGACGGGAGATCGTCCACGCGTCCGGCGACGACGAGCGCGGCCGACGCGTTCGAGCAGCCCGATGTCGCGCCGGGCGCCCGGCTCACCCTGGAGCACGGCGCGGATGATCCCGGCGTTGAAGGAGGCGTCGCCGCCGCGCAGGTCGTCCAGGGTCGCCGGCGCGATCCCCAACGCCGGCCGGATCGACGCGCCACTCCGACACCTCGAAGTCCTGTCGGGCCCCCTCCACCTCCACGCACCTCGAGCACCGACGAGGGCGACGTCACGCTCAGCTCGTCGAGACCGTCGTCCGCGTGCACGATCAGGGTCCGCCGGCTGCCGGTGGCGCCGAAGACCGCGGCCATGATCGGGGCCATGGCGGGATCGCTCACCCCGACGAGCTGATGGCGGACCCGGGCGGGATTGGCCAGGGGACCGAGGAAATTGAAGACCGTCGGGACGCCGACCTCCTTGCGCACGGGACCGACGAAGCGCATGGCCGGATGGAAGCGTTGCGCGAAGCAGAATCCCATTCCCGCCTCCCGCACGCAGCGGGCAACGCCCTCGGGCCCGATCTCCACCGCGACGCCGAGCGCCTCGAGGACGTCGGCCGTGCCGACGGAGGACGAGGCGGCCCGGTTGCCGTGCTTGCACACCGGCACGCCGCACCCGGCGGTGATGAGCGCGGCGAGCGTGGTGACGTTGATGCTGGCCAGGCGGTCGCCGCCCGTGCCGACCAGATCGACCACCGGCGGGGAGCCGTCGCCCGCTCCCTGGCCGACGTCGAGCGGGCAGGGCACGGCGGCCTCGACCATGGCGCGGGCGAGACCTGTCACCTCCTCCGCCGTCTCGCCCTTGGCATGGAGCAGGGTCAGGAAGGCGCCGATCTGCGCCGGCGTCGCGTCGCCGGCGAAGACCACCTTCATGACCTCCTCGGCCTCGGACTCGGTCAACGACTCGCGCCGGCATCAAGCGGCCCAGCACATCGGGCCAGACGAAACTCATCGAACGAGGCTCACCGGGTCAGTCCCACCAGAGGTCGCCGTCCAGCACGCCGCGGGCGATGAGGCCGAGCTGCACCTGCGAGGTGCCCTCGACGATGGTCAGCTGCTTGGCGTCTCGGTACCACTGCTCGGTCGGATGGTCCTCCATGTAGCCGGCCGCTCCCGAGCAACTGGACGGCGAGCGACGACGCCCGCACCGCCAGCTCGGTCGCGTGGTACTTGGCCATGGAGAGATAGGGCACGTACTCCTTGGTGAACTGTCCGTCGTCGGCCATGACGGCGGCTCGGTAGGTGAGGAGCCGCGCCGCCTCGATGTCCACCGCACACTTGGCGATCTCCCACTGGATTCCCTGGAAGTCGGCGATCGTCTTGCCGAAGGCCGCCCGCTCCTTCACGTACTCGGTGGCGTACATGAGGGCGCCCTCGGCCAGCCCGATTCCACGCGCCGCGACGATCGGGCGCATGGCGTTGAGCCCGAGCATGGCCAGGCGGAACCCACCGACTTCGCCGATGACGTTCTCTGCCGGGACATGGACGTCGCGCAGGAGGAGTTCGCCGGTATCGACGCCGCGCACGCCCATCTTGTGGTCCCGCCGACCGACCTCGACGCCGTCCCACGACCGCTCCACGATGAAGGCGGTCACCGAGTCGTGCGCCGCGGCTGGTCGGGTTCGGCCGTCTTGGCGAAGACCGTGTACCAGTCGGCCTCGGCCACGCCCGACATCCAGCACTTGGTGCCGTTGAGGATCCAGCCGCCGCCGGCGCCGGCGCTCGGCGCCCGCGCCACCCGCTCCGTCGGGCACCGCCCTCGTCCGCATCCCCATCACGTCGCTGCCCGCCTGCGGCTCCGAGAGGCCGAAGGCGGCCCGTTGGGTCCCCTGGCCGATGCCCGGGAGGTAGCGGCGCTTCTGCTCCTCGGATCCCGCGATCATGACCGGGCCCGTCGGCAGGCGGGTCAGCAGGAGCATCAAGGCCGCCGTGTTGGAGTACTTGGCCACCTCCTCGATGGCGATGGCCAGCCCGAGGATCCCGGCCCCCGACCCTCCGTACTCCACCGGGATGCACAGTCCGAGCAGTCCCGCGTCCCGGAAGGCCTCGAAGAGGTCCTGGGGATACGTACCCTTCCTTGTCCATCGACCGGGCCCGAGGTTTCACCTTGTCCTGGGCGAGACGCCGGACGGAACGCTGCAGCTCCAGACAGCTCTTCGGGAAGGTCGAAGTTCACCGGCGCAGGCTATCGGACGCTCCGAGCAGGTACTTTTTGGCCCTTGACCCTCGACGACACCCCAAAGTCCCGTGCCGACCTCCAGTCCAAGCTGCGCAAAGAGCGCCGGTCGGAGAAGCGGCAACGGCACCGCTGGCGCCGGCGCATCCTCATCGCGCTCGGTGCCGTGGTGCTGATTGCCGTCCTCGGTGCCGCCGGGATCTACGAGTACGCCAACTACCAGTTCAACCAGATCAAGAAGATCCACTCGAAGCACCTGGTCGCGCAGGCCCCGCCCGGGCAGCCCTTCACCCTGCTCTTCGTGGGCTCGGACTCCCGTACCTTCGTCCAGGACAACAACGCCACGCAGGTCCGCGCCTTCGGCACGACCTGCGATGCCGGCGGCCAACGAAGCGACGTCACCATGGTGGCCCGGTTCGTGCCCGCCACCAAGACCGTGACCGTGCTGTCGATCCCCCGCGACCTGTGGGTCCACATCCCGGGCAATGACAACGGGATCTCGGGGATGAACCGCATCAATGCCGCGTTCGACGAGGGCCCGGACCTGCTCATCCAGACGATTCGAGCAGGACCTCGGCATCTCGGTCAACCACTACGTGGCGGTGGGTTTCCCGGGCTTCTCGGGCATGGTCGACGCGCTCGGCGGCGTCACCATGGACTTCCCGACCGAGGTCAAGGACCAGTACACCGGCCTCGACATCACGACGACCGGCTGCCAGTCGGTCAACGGGACCGTCGCCCTGCAGCTCGTGCGCAGCCGCCACCTCTACTACATGGACCAGTACGGCTCCTGGCAGTACGACGGCCAGTCGGACTTCAGCCGGATCCAGCGCCAGGACGCCTTCTTCCGCGCCGTGCTGGCCAAGGTGAACACGCTCTCCCTGACCAACCCGCTCGCGGTCAACTCCTTCGTCTCCGCCGCCGTGGGGAACCTGACCATCGACGACACCTTGAGCGAGGGCGACCTCCTGCACCTCGCGCAGCAGTTCAAGGGTCTTTCCTCCTCGCACCTCATCACCGAGACGCTCCCGACGACCGGCTTCGTGACCGATGGCGGCGCCGAGGTGTTGCAGGAAGCCCAGCCCTACGCCTACGAGATGATCGCCGCGTTCAAGCAGCTCGGCATGCCCCGAGCCCAAGCCGGCACCCACGACCACCACGACCGTTCCGGCCGTACCGCGCAGCCAGATCAACGTGCAAGTCCTCAACGCCTCGACCACCAACGATCTGGCGCACGGCACCGCGACCGCGCTGGCGCTGCAGGGCTTCAGGATCGCCGAGATCGGGGACGCGACCTCGCCGCTGACGTCGGGCACCTCCGTGATCCAGTACGGACCGGGCGGGCTGGAGGCGGCGCACACGCTCGGGGCGGCCCTGAGCGGACCGCTGACCTACACGGAGGTGCAGGGACTGAGCGGGCAGACGGTGACGCTCCTCGTGGCCGGGCCCCAGCTCACCGTGACCCCCTCGGCGCCGCGTCGGCGACCGCGACGACCACGACCGCCCGGCGCGGGCCACGCGTCCGGATCCACGTCCACCACGACGACCATCCCCGCCGACGTCGTCACGAACACCCAGCCCGAGCCCTGGAACCCCTACCCCTGCACGCTGGGCCCGACCCCCCAGGCGACACCGACGAAGCCGACCGGGAACGCGGCGAAGACGCCGAAGACCTCGAAGACCTCGACGACCTCGTCACCTCCCGAACGAAGGCAGGCCCAGCGAAGGGAGGGTCCGCGGGAGGGGTCCCGCACCCTGGACGAGGGCGCCGTCGAGGTCGAGGCGGTCACCGAACCGGGACCCCTCTGCGACAGCTGCCCGGATCGGACGAGCCAGCCTGAGATCCAGCTGGGGGGTGCGACTACCATGATCAATCGCGAGTCCTCGGGGGTCGCAGTTCCGACAGGGGGGGTCCGATGTCGATGCGTTTCGATCGAAGGTCCAGGTATTCCACTCGTTTCGCCTTGGTCGGCGTTTGCGGGTTCACCGCTCTTTTCTTCGCCGTCCCGGCTGCCGGTGCTGCCACGGGATCCACAGCGACTCCATGGTCGATCGTCTCGACTCCGAACAGCAACGCGTCCGACGGCCTCAACGGGGTCAGCTGTCTCAGCAGCGTCGACTGCTGGGCGGTCGGTACCGCGAACCCGACGGCCGCGCTCATCGAGCACTGGGACGGCACCGCCTGGTCGCTGGTGCCCCCCGCCGCACCGGGTCCCACGACCGCGCTCGAGGCGGTCTCCTGCATCGACGCCTCGGACTGCTGGTCCGTCGGCCGGACTTCTTCGTCCGGGAGCGAAACCGTCGCGCTCGGCCGAGCATTGGGACGGGCAGAGTTGGACGACGGTGGCACCCCGCCCGCGCCGGGCAGCGACGCCGGGCTGTTCGGTGTGACGTGCACGAGCAGCGTCGACTGCTGGTCGGTCGGCTCCTACTTCACGAATGTGAATCCTCCGGCCACTCAGGCCTTGGCCGAACATTGGAACGGCACCGACTGGAGTGTCGTACCGACGCCGACGCTCCCCGCCGGTCAGTACAACTTCCTGAACGCGGCGAGCTGTGCCGACAGCCACGACTGCTGGGCCGTCGGCGACACCGCGAACTTCGGCAAGACCTTGGCCGAACACTGGAACGGCGCGAGCTGGTCGATCGTGAAGACACGCAACACCGCATCGACGGACAATGTGCTCAACGGAGTCTCCTGTGTTTCGACGTCCGACTGCTGGGCGACCGGCCAGGGAGCGTCCGGGACGCTCGCCGAGCAGTGGAACGGACATCGGTGGTCGAGAGCCCCGACACCCGTCACCTCGGGGACCTCGGGCTTTGCCTACGGTGCGAGCGGTCTCGGAGGAGACAGCGTGACCTGCGTGTCACCCAAGAAGTGCTGGGCGGTCGGCTTCACCGGCAGCAGCCTCGGCACACTGGCGGAGCGGTGGAACGGCACCAGCTGGAAGATCGTGCAGACAGGCACCCCGGAGGGCTCCGACCTCAACGACCTCAATGCCGTCGCCTGCGCCCCGGGTGGCACGTGCTGGGCCGTGGGGTTCTTCGACGTCGGCGGATCCTTGCAGACCCTGGCCGAAGTCCACTGACGTTCCTAGAGCGGCGGATCTGCCCTCAGGCTTGCCCGTCGTCGTTCACGAACAGCAGGCCACCGTGCCTTCTGGGCCGCGAGCCGATCAGGCCGACTTGCGGCGCTGGCGCACGATCCGCCGGCGCTCCCGCTCGGTCGTTCCTCCCCAGACGCCCTCGCGCTCGCGGTGGGCCAGCGCGTGCTCCAGGCACGCCTGGCGGACCGGGCAGACGGCGCAGACAGCCTTGGCCTCGGCCGCGTCGGCCTCGTCCTCAGTCACGGGGTAGAACGCCTCGACGTCCAGGCCCCGGCAGGCGGCTTGCTTGCGCCAAGTGGCGGCGATCATGGGAAACACATCCTCGAGAAACTGACTCTGAGCGGCGGATATTGACATTCGCCCTGCTCGGAGGACCTCTTTCGGGTCGAGCCGAAGTCACCGGCTCCGAATTCGGCGAACGGAAAGTATGGCTTACGACTGTGGCACCTGTAAAGACTTCCGCACAGGAATTGTCCCTGCTCAGCCCATCGGCAGCGGCTTTGTTGTGCCACGGAGGTCCCCGAGGAGCTCCGACCTGACCTCCGGGGACAGGATCGTGCGGGCCTCGTAGGCCGGGTGCGTGGCCACGAGCGCCACCTCGGGGGCTGCGGCGAAGGCGTCCACCTGGGCCCTCGGAGAAGAGGAATCGGACGTAGTGGACGGCCGGAGTCAGCGTCTCGCGGGTCAGTGCGGCGGCGTGCTGCGCCTCCGGGCTGCTCGTCACCAGGTCAGCCCCGAGCTCGATGCCGACCTGCCGCTCCATCCCGACGAGCTCGGGCAGCCACTTTCGCAAAGACTCCTTCTGAGGTGAGCTCGATGAGGAGCGTGGCCGACAGCTCCCTCCTCGGCCGGCAGGAGGCGGTTGTAGATGTCGAGCTCGGTCTGGATCCCTTCGTCGCTGATGATCTTCTCGGCCCGCGCCATCTCCTGGATCTGGAAGCGCACGGTGTCCACGCATTCGAAGACCAGGGTCATGAATGGCCCGAGCCCGACCCGGCGATTGCGCTTGCGGGCGATCACCCGTGCCCGGTAGTCGTCCCGCACCCGTTCGTACGCTCGCAGGTCGAGCACGTCGGCCAGGGTCAGCTCCGTGACCAGCGCCGGAGCGAGCCGGGGCCTCGGCGGCTCGCTCATCGCTCTCTCGCCGACCGGTCTCGGTCGACGCCGTACGCCGCGCCATGAGCTGCATCGGGTGCACCGGCATCCTCCCGGTCTCTTGGAGGATCGCGCCGTTGGCGAGGTGGCAGTCACCGCACACCATCTCGTTGGCCGCTGCCTGATCTCACGGCCGAGGGGGCCGCCACCTGGCGCGCCAGTTCGTAGTTCTCGGCCCGGTAGCCCCACGTCCCGTCGATGCCCGAGCACCGCTGGACGAGTGTGCACTTCACCCCGGCCAGCTTGAGCAGATCGCGGGAGCGCAACCCATGTTCTGCGCCTGCAGGTGGCAGGCCACGTGGTAGGTCACGGTGTCGGGCACGGCGCCCGAGTCACGGCCCGGGAACCCGTCACGCAGCTTGAAGGGTCGCCCCGGTCGCGATGCCGCTTGACGAGATACTCGGCCGGATCGAACGTGTGCTCCGCCACGAGATCGGTGTCGGGACCAGGGACGTGGATCGGGTAGTCGCGCTTGAGCACGTAGGCACAGGTCGGCTGGGCCACGATCACGTCCCGCCCCGCCCGGACCTCGGAGGCCAGCGAGGCGACGTTGCGCCGCGCCGCCTTGGCGAACTGCGCCAGGTTGCCCGAGTGCAGCCAGGGGGCGCCACAGCACTTCGTGCCCTCGGGCAGCGAGCACGCCACGCCGTTGTGCTCGTACACCCCGACGATCGCCTTCGCGATGTCGGGCTCCATGTACTCGACGAAGCAGGTGGGGAAGACCGCGACGGCTCCGGCCCGGCTCGGCCCGGCGGCCGGCATCCCCTCGCCCCGGCATCCCCTCTGCCCCCGGTCGCCAGCCGGCCGCCGATCGCCGGCGGAACCACGTCGTGAACCGCTGGCGGGCGTACGGCGGCAGGAGCCGTTCCGCGGCGATCCCGAACGTCTTCTCCATGACCCGGCGCGGCAGGGAGCCCGGCGTGCCGAGAGCCCAGTTGACCACGGGCGCCGCCGGAACCGAGACCTGTCCCAGCGCGTCGGTACGTCCGAGGACCTCGTCGGTGAGTCGTTCCTTGACCGAGACGCCCTGCGCCTTGCGGACGGCGTGAACGCTGCTCATGAGCCGCGGGAAGTCCAGTGCCCACTCGTGCGGCGGCACGTACGGGCACTTCACGTAACAGAGCTTGCACTGGTAGCACTCGTCGACGACCTGGTCGCGCTCGGCGTCGGTCAGCTTCGAGACGTCCCCGTCGTTGGCGTCGATGAACGAGAACATCGACGGGAACGACGGGCACAGGTTGAAGCAGAGCCGGCACCCCTGGCAGAGGTCGAAGACCCGGTCGACCTCCTCGCGCAGGTCGACCGGGTCCAGGTACTTCGGGTTCGCCGGGTCGTACGTGGCGGTCACGCCGACGCCTCTCGGTCTCGGCCTCGATCCGGGCCTAGGAGACCGACTCGAGCCCCTGGGTGAAGCGCCCGGCGTGCGACTTCTCGGCCTTGGCCAGCGTCTCGAGCCACTCGGCGATCTCCTCGAAGCCTTCGTCGCGGGCGTACCTTGGCGAATCCCGGGTACATCTCGGAGTACTCGTAGGTCTCGCCCTCGATCGCGGACTTGAGGTTGTCCTCGGTGGCGCCGACGGGAACGCCGGTCACCGGGTCGCCGACCTCTCGGAGGAAGTCGAAGTGACCGAAGGCGTGGCCCGTCTCCCCCTCCGCCACCGAGCGGAAGAGCGCAGCAACGTCGGGGTAGCCCTCGACGTCCGCCTTCTGGGCGAAGTACAGGTAGCGGCGGTTGGCCTGACTCTCGCCGGCGAAGGCCGTCTTGAGGTTGTCCTCGGTCTTCGTCCCCTTCAGTGATGCCATTTCGGTTGGTCCCTTTCTTTGCTTGGTTGTCGTTGCTCGGTTGTGTTGCTTTGCGTGTCGTTGTCGTCCTGTGTGTTGCTGATCGGTTCTCTCGGTCCTTCTCGGTCGTTTTCGGGCGGCGTCCAGCCCGGTTCGATGCGGTGCTCGCCCGTTCGCAACCCTCAGGATGCGGCCGGCACAGGTCGACGGCACTCGTCACAGAGCCCACGGAAGACCACCTCGGCGCTCTGCACGTCGAACCCCTGGGACGCCCGCGGCGGGACCCGGAGCTCGGGGATCTCCACGGCCAGGTCCCGCACCTTCCCACAGGAACGGCAGACCAGATGGTGGTGGGCGGTCTCGACGTTGGGGTCGAAGCGCGCCGAACCGGTGCCGACGTCCAGCGCGGCGATCGCCCCCAGGTCGGCCAGATCGTGCAGGGTCTGGTAGACGGTCTTGAGCGACACGTTGGGCATCTCCCGGCGCACTCGCTCGTACACCCGCTCGGCCGACGGATGGGTCACGTCACCCTGCAGGGCACGGAAGATGCACTGACGCTGGGCGGTGATCTTCCGGCCGTTGGAGTGGAAGAGGTCGGTCAGCGCTTCGGGTGACTGCATGGCTGCGTCACCTTAGTGGCCGTGTCGCCCTAATTGACAATGCTTGTCGAAATGGGCGGATCGAGCCGGCGTCTGTCACGCCTCACCGGGCGCTGGGGGCCTCCGCTTCGAGCTGGTGCATGGTGAAGAGCGCGTGCAGGCGGATGCCCTCGGCTTCCAGGACATCGGCGCCTCCCCCCTCCCGGTCGATCACGCAGATGGCGTTCTCCACCGCCGCTCCCTCAGAGCGAAGATCCTGGGCCGAGAGGACGATCTGCCCGCCCGTGGTGACGACGTCCTCCACAATGAGCAGGCGTTTCCCCGACACCTCTCCCCCCTCGCACACCCGCTCGGTGCCGTACCCTTTCGGTTCTTTTCGCACGAAGTAGGCCGGCAGCCCGGTCTCGGACGAGAGCATGGTGGCGAGGGGGACGCCTCCCAGCTCCAGCCCGGCCAGACCGTCGACGCCGTCGGGGACCAGAGGCACGAGGGCCGCGACGATGTCGGCCAGCAGGACGGGGTCCGACTCGAACCGGTACTTGTCGAAGTAGTGGTCCGCCGTGCGACCCGAGCGAAGGACGAACGTGCCGCTGAGGTGCGATGCGGCGTAGACACGGGCGGCCAATGACACTGATGCCATTGTGGCCCCTTCTCAGCGCCGCCGGGCAGGCGGGGTCAGCCGAGGCGACCGAGGCCCCGGAAGGACCGGGCCACCCGCAGCGAACCGACGATCCCGAGGGCGAGGCCCAGGAGCATGAGCAGACCAGCACCGAGGAGCGTCGGCGGCAGGGTGCTCGAGAGGTAGGGAACGCCGTTGCCGATGCCGTCGAGGAGGACGCGCGGTGCGCCCGAAGCCTCGGCCGCCCACCAGGCCGCCACCCCGGCGAGCAGCACCGCCATGACGGCCGTGAGCGCGACGGCGAGGACACCGAGCACGCGCAGCGTCTTGCCGGTGAGGGCGGTCTGGCGGGCCACGGCGACTCCTGCGGCAGCGGCCGCGCCGACGGCGGCGACGACGGCGATGCCCAACAGGACGAAGGCGGCGCTGTAGAGGGGAAGGCCCCCGTTGCGGTCGACCGCACTGAGGTGGTGCGCCCAGCCCGCCATGGCCGCCAGGAGCACGAGAGCCGACGTCACCGCCGCGACGGCGCAGATGACGGGGCCACGGACCCGTTCCCATCCTCGCTCTCGGACCATGCGGGCGAACGGCGGACCGACCAGGACGGCTGCGAACAGCACGAGCGCACAACCGGCGATCGCCATGACGACTGCCGCGTCGAAGCCCGCGCCGGCCAGCCACCGCGTCGCCCTGGGCGTTCCGGCTTTCCAGCGGTCGGTGAACTTCCCGAACCCGCCGCCGGCGATCAGGAAGAGAGCCCAGCCGCACAGGACCAGGACGGACCCGTCGCGCACCCGCTCGGCCGGCGACGGCGCGGAACAGAAGAGGCTGCTGGCACGGGCGCGTTCGGCCAGACCGGATCGGACCAGATCGAGGCGGTCGCGCCCCGGGACGTCCCGGGGGCTGTCGTAGGAGTCCTCCATCAGCGCCGTCATCTCGTCGCCGTAGCGGGTTCGCCACTCCGACGGGAACCAGCGCAGCATGCGGTCGAACGACCCGGTCGAGGCGCCGCCGCGGCGCGGAATCACGAGAGGGTCCCCGGGAGCAGACCGAGCGGCACGCCGCCAAGGCCGAGGCGTGCGGCACCCTCGTCGGAGAGGGCCCGCATCTCGCGCACCGCGGCCTCCAGAGCGGCCAGGCCCGCGCCGGTGATCCGATAGGGACGACGCCGGGTGTCGACCTCGGGGTCGGGGGGCTCCGGCTCGATCAAGCCCGCGCTCCTCGAGGCGGGTGAGAGCGCCGTAGAGCGAACCCGGACCCAGCCGGACTCCGGCGAAGGCCTCGATGTCCTTGGTCAAGGCGTAGCCGTGCTTGGGGCCGTCGGCCAAGCTGGTCAGGATGAGCACGGGCGGCTCGTTGCTCCTGCCCAGGCCGCTCGAGGAATGGGATCTGCGTGCCATGGGCCTGCACTCTACTACGTTCGACGTAATACTACAACGTCTCACGTAGTACTTGTGACGTAAGAATCGCCAGAATCCGACTTCGTCTGACCGGCATTTCTGCCGCCGGACACCGACGGGACGTGGCTGCGTGGTCAGGAGGGCGGGTTCGGAGCGCGGATCTCGAGGGTCCAGCCGAACGCGACCCGGCGCCCACCGGTGCAGGCGACGATGGCCCACTGGCGCGGCGTCCAGGAGAAGATGGCCTCCTGCCCGTACCGGGCGGCGAGGGCGCGGGCAGCCTCCTCCGACATCCCCGACACCGCCACACCCTCGTCCCGGTATCCCGTTGCGGGGTCGAAACCCGATGCCGCCCAGGTCGAGACGGGCGTCGTCGCCGCCAATGTGCGCAGCTCCAGGTCGAGCGCGGCCTGACGACGCCGGTTCACCTCCATCCCCGGCCGCTCGTCTGCCGGGTCCCAGGCCGTCATGACGTGCAACGGCCCCGCGCCGGACCACGGCCATGACGCCGCCTCCCCCGCCGGTGCGGCTCCCACCACGACGAGGTCGCGCGGCGAACGGCGGACCTCGACCGTGATCCTCACGTAGGAGACCCACGGATCGTCGTCGGGCAGAAGCGATCCTCCCTCAGGCGATGAGCTCGGCGTCGGCGACATGGAGCAAACGACGCTACGCGCCGGTCCTGGCGGGCGCGCTTGCGGTGCACCCGCATCGGACCCGAACATGGCGCGCATGGTGCTGCCCCCCGGTCAGGGCTCGCTCTCCGTGCTGATGTCACAGGCGCTGGTGGCCTTCACGATCGAGATGGACAACGAGGCCGAGCTTCGCCTGCCCCACACGACGGCCCGCCTCGGCCGGGGGGAAGCAGACCGGGGCGGCGCGGGGCGGCGAGCACAGACAACGTGGCTCACCTCGTACGCCATGTACGCCAACGGGCTGCGGTACGTCGAGGACGAAGGTACGACGGTGGCGGAGTTGGGGGAGCGGGCGCGCACGAGTCGCCTTCTGCTCGGCGGACTCCGGCGTTGGCGCTACCTGACGGTCCAGGCGCCGGCGGGCCAGCCGCTGCGGACGCCCCCGCAGCCTGAGTGCGTGGTGCGACTGACCCCCGCGGGGCGACACGCGAGCGCTGTGTGGGCCGGCCTGCCCGAGGTCGTCGAGGACCGCTGGCGTACCCGCTTCGGCGTCGACGCGCTCGACGGCGTGCGCGGCGCGCTCACCGAGCTGTTCGACCTGCTCCCCTTCGACACGCCGGCCTACCTCCCGGTCGTGTTCCCCACGCAGAACGGGAAGGCAGAACCGCTCCCGCCCCGGGCGAGGGCGCGCCCACGGGCACGGACAGGGACGCGGACGAATGCCCGACAGGAGGACCTGGCGGCACTCCTCTCCGGCGTTCTCCTGTGCTTCACGCTCGACTTCGAAGCCGCGGCCCGGATCTCCATGCCGATCGGGGCGAACACCCTGCGGGTCCTGCGGCCGGAGCAGGAGCCCGAACCCGTCCGCCTGCGCGACCTCCCTCGCCTGACGGGAGTATCCAAGGAGGCCAACGCCATGTGCACCGGCTGGCTCGAACGCCACGGCTGCGCCGAGGTCGTGCCGGACCCGTCGGGTGGTCGCGGCAAGGTGGTCCGCCTCACGGCGAAGGGACGAGCGGCGCAGGCCAAGCATCGGCGGCTCGTCGACCAGACCGAGACGGCCTGGCGCACCGCCTATGGAGCGGGTCCCGTCGAGCGCCTGGTCGCCTCGCTGGGGCCGATCGTCGGGGACGGCACGCTCCCCTCGTCGCCCCTGGCCGCCGGGCTGGAGCCGTCCGAGGGCAACTGGCGCGCGTCGGTACGCCGACCCGCCACCCTGCCGCACTACCCGACGGTGCTGCACCGGGGCGGGTACCCCGACGGCAGCTGACGCCCGACTGGGCGCCAGAAGGGTGTGGCAGGCTGGGCCGATGCACCCCTTCCGACGTGCCGACGCGCTGCGCCGGCTTGCGGACGAGGAGTTCGACGTCCTCGTCGTGGGCGGGGGGGTCACCGGGGCGGGCGTGGCGCTCGACGCCGCCAGCCGCGGCCTGCGCACGGCGCTCGTCGAACAGGCCGACTTCGCCTCGGGCACGTCGTCCAAGTCGTCGAAGATGGTGCACGGCGGCATCCGCTACCTCCAGCAGCGTGAGTTCCGCCTCGTCTACGAGAACCTGGCGGAACGCCAGCGACTCCTGCAGAACGCGCCGCACCTCGTCTCGCCGCTCCCGTTCCTGATCCCCCTCTTCGGACGCGACGGTGTCGTGTCGAAGACGGTGGCCCGCTCGTACTCGTCGGCCCTGTGGATGTACGACCTCACCGGAGGTTGGCGCATCGGGCACCGGCACCGCGAGGTGGGGCGTGACGAGGCGCTGGCGCACCTGCCCACGCTGTCGACGGAGCATCTCGTGGCGGGCTTCTTGTACTGGGACGCCCGGGCCGACGATGCCGCGCCTCACCCTCGCCATCCTGCGGACGGCGGCGCTCGAGTTCGGTGCCGCCGTGGCCAACTACACCCGCGTCGTGCGACTCACGACCGGCGGGTCGGGGCAGGTCGACGGCGCCGTGGTGCGAACCGGTCCCGACGAGGGGGACGAGGCGGGTGCCGGTGACGAGCTCGCCGTGCGCGCCCGGGTCGTGGTCAACGCCACCGGCGTGTGGGCCGACGCGGTGCGGGCCCTCGAGCAGGGCGCGGCATCGGGATCCCTGCGCCCGGCCAAGGGAGTGCACGTCACCGTTCCGGCCGACCGCCTGCCCTGCGACGTGGCGGCGGTGATCCCGGTGCCCAAGGACAGGAGGTCGATCTTCGTCGTGCCCTGGCCCGGGCTGGACCTCGTCTATCTCGGCACGACCGACACCGACTACTCGGGACCGCTGTCCGACCCCGCCTGCACGCCCGAGGACGTCGACTACCTCCTGGAGGCGGCCAACAACGTCACCACGTCGTCGCTCACCCGGGCGGACGTCACCGGTGTCTGGGCGGGACTGCGGCCGTTGCTGGCGCCGTCGACCAAGGGCGGCCACGTGTCGGAGCGAACGGCGGACCTGTCGCGCCGGCACACGGTCTCCACCTCGCCCCACGGTGTGGTCACGGTCACCGGGGGAAAGCTCACGACGTACCGCAAGATGGCGCAGGACACCGTCGACGCGGCCGTCGGGGTCCTCGGCGAGTCCCCGCGCCGGCGTCCGTGCGTCACGAAGTCGCTGGCCCTCGTCGGTGCGACCACGAGGGCGCGGGACCCGGTCGCGCAGGCGCAACGCTCCGGCCGCCTCGTCGCGCGCTACGGCACCGAGTTCCCGGCCGTTCTGGCGGTCGCCGACGGCCGGCCGGATCTGCTGGAACCGGCCGTCCCCGGGTTGCCCTACACGAGAGCCGAGCTGGTCTACGCCGCACGCGAGGAGATGGCGCTCACCCTCGACGACGTGCTGGCGCGGCGGACGCGGGCGGGCATCCAGCGGGCGCACGCCACCATGGCGGCCGCGCCCGCGGTGGCCCGGTTGCTGGCGCCGGAGATGGGATGGGACGAGCGCGAGGCCGCCGCCCAGGCCGCCCGCTTCGTGGCCGCCGGTCAGAAGGAGCTCCTGACGGCGGGACTCGAGCCGGCGTGACGACGCCCACGCCGGTCACGCCCATCGACGCCGAGCCCGGGGAGGTCCGCGACCACCTCGGGGCGCACGTCGTCGAGGTGCCGGACGCCGTGCTCGATCGGATCGCGGCGAGCGGCGCCACCGTGTCCACGGACGCGGCGGCCCGGGCCGAGGCCGGACGTGACTGGTGGCCGCTGGCCATCGGATGGGCCGTCGAGGGCGCGGTGCCGCAGCGCCCGGGCGCGGTCGTCCGCCCGATCTCGGTGGCCCAGGTCTCGGCCGTCCTGGCGGCGTGCAACGAGGCGGTGGTGCCGGTGACGGCGACCGCGGGACGCAGCGGGGTGTGCGGCGGCGCCATCCCGGTGCACGGCGGCGTCGCGCTCGACCTGACCGGATTGGACGGACTCGTCGCGCTCGACGAGACCTCGCTCCTCGCAGACGTCCGCGCCGGCACGTTCGGGCCCGACCTCGAGGCGGCCCTGGGGGCGGCGGGACCGGACGCGGGCTACACGCTCGGTCACTGGCCCCAGTCCATGGACCTCTCCACCGTCGGGGGCTGGCTCGCTTGTCGGGGCGCGGGGCAGTACTCGACGCGCTACGGGAAGATCGAGGACATGGTGGTGGGGTTGGAGGTCGTGCTGGCCGACGGGCGTGTGGTGCGCACCGAGGGCCGCGGCCCCCGCGCCGCGACGGGCCCGAACCTGACCCAACTCTTCGTGGGCAGCGAAGGCACGCTGGGCATCATCACCGAGGCGCGCCTGCGCGTGCATCCGCGCCCGACCGCCCAGGAACGGCGCGCCTTCGGTTTCCCGACGTTCGCGTCGGGGCTCGATGCCTGCCGGCGGATCCTCCGCCGCGGCGCCACCCCGGCTGTGCTCCGCCTCTACGACCGCACCGAGTCGGCCCGCAATTTCGACCAGCCCGACACCAACGTCCTGGTCGTCCTCGACGAGGCGGACCCCGCCCTCCTCGCCGGGACGATGGCCGTGGTGGACGACGAATGCGGTCCGGGCGCGGAGCCGTTGGACGTCGCTCTCGTCGAGCGCTGGCTCGGCCACCGCAACGACGTGTCCGCCCTGGCGCCGCTGTGGCGCGGCGGCGTCGTGGTGGACACGGCCGAGGTGTCAGGACCTTGGGCGGCGCTCCCCGGACTCTTCGACGAGGTCGTGGGCGCGCTGGAGAACATCGAGGGCACGCTGGCCGCGTCGGCCCACCAGTCGCACGCCTACACGGACGGGGCCTGCCTCTACTTCACCTTCGGTGGGCGTGGTCCCGAGGGCGACGCGGCGTGGCGCGAGCGGTACTACCGCCAGGCCTGGGACACCGTGACGGAGTCGACCATGGCCCACGGTGCCGCCATCAGCCACCACCACGGGATCGGGTTGAACCGGTCCCGCTTCGTTCCCGACGCCCTCGGTGAAGGCTTCGCCGTGCTCCGGGCGCTGAAGGACGCGCTCGACCCTGCCGGAATCCTCAACCCCTCCAAGTTCGACCTGCCGTCGCCCTTCGGACCTTCACCCTGGCCGTGAGCAGCGCTGGCGGCAGTGTCCTGGTCGTCGACGTGGGCACGTCGGGCGTCCGCGCCGCGGTGGTCCGACCCGACGCCACCGTCGACCACGTGCACCACGTCCCGGTGCTGCCCGAGTCGCCCGGCCCGGACCTCGTCGAGTTCGACGCCGCCGTCATGGCGGACGCCGTCGCTCCGGGTGGCGCACGCCGCGCTGGCCGAGGGCGGGCCGGTCGCCGCGGTCGGCGTCGCCACCCAGCGGGCCTCCACCATCGTCTGGGAGCGCGCCACCGGCCGGCCGCTGGCACCGGGCATCGGCTGGCAGGACCTGCGCACCGTCGTCCGCTGCCTGGAGCTGCAGGCGGAGGGGATCCGCGTCGCGCCCAACGCCTCGGCGACCAAGCTGGAATCGATCCTCGACCAGGTCGACCCCGACCGCAGGCGCGCCGAGCAGCGGTGAGCTCTGCTTCGGGACGGTCGACACCTGGGTCGCCTGGACCCTCTCGGGCGGCGCGCTCCATGTGACCGACGCGACGAACGCAGGGGTCACGCTGCTGGTCGACCCGTCGAGCATCGAATGGGACGAGCGTGTCCTCGACCGGCTGCGCATCCCTCCCGCCATGATGCCGCGCGTCGTCGACACCGCCGGCGAGCTCGGCCCGGCGTCCGCGCTGCCGGGCGCACCTCCGCTGTGCGCGCTCGCCGGCGACCAGCAGGCGTCGCTCGTGGGGCAGGGCTGCACCCGGCCCGGCCTGGCCAAGGCGACGTTCGGGACCGGCGGCATGCTCGACCAGTGCACGGGCTCAGGTCCGGAGGCCGCGCCGGCGAGCGCCGCGCGCGGTGGGGCCGGGACGTTCCCGATCGTGGCCTTCCGGGAGGGCGGGCGGACCACCTGGGGTGTGGAAGCGGTGATGCTTTCGGCGGGCACCTGCGTCGAGTGGCTCCGCGACGGTCTCGGTGTCCTGGGCAGCGCGGAGGAGTCCGAGGCGGTCGCCGCCCGCTGCGAGTCCTCTGGCGACGTCTGGTTCGTCCCCGCGCTGCTCGGACTGGGCACCCCGGTATGGGATTTCGGAGCGCGCGGCACGATCGTCGGCTTGACCCGCGGCACCGGGAAGCCCGAGATCGTGCGCGCCGTGCTCGAGGGAATCGCCCACCGGGGCGCGGACCTGCTCGAAGCGGCGGAGGCCGACAGTGGCCACCGCATCGAGTCGCTGCGCGTCGACGGCGGGATGTCGGCCAACGCGGTGTTCGTGACGGCCTTGGCCGAGGCCATCGGTCGCCCGGTCGAGGTGTCTCCGGTCGTGGAGGCCACGACACTGGGAGCCGGCCTGCTGGCCGGCCTCGCCGTCGGCACCTACAGGTCGACGGACGAACTGGCGCAGACCTTCACGCCGCGGCGCACGGTGCACCCGGTTGCCAACGCAGCCACCCGCTCCGCCGCGCGCGAGCGCTGGTTGGCGGCGCGGGCCAAGGCCGAGGGCACGATCCCGGAGTTCTCGGGGATCTCCTTCTGACCCGGTTCGGGCCCTACCTCCTCGACGCAGCGTGACGGGGTCGCCGCCGGCGCCAGCGCGCCGCGACCAACAGCGCGCTCCCGACGACCGCGGCGAGGACGGCGGTCCACCACTCCTGGGACATGAGCGCGCCCGTGAAGGCGATCACGGGCGTTGCCGGCGTCGCCGGCGTCTTCGGGACGGTCGGCGGGGTGGGCGTCGTCGGGGTGCTCGGCGTCGCCGACTCCGGGGTGCTGGTGGAGTCCGTCGGGCAGGTCGTGGCCGCAGACGGGCCGCAGCTCGGCCCGGTCCAGGTGGCCGTGTTGGTGATCGCCCCCCCGGTGTGGGTCGCGTCCACCGTCACCGAGAAGGTGAGGGCGTACGAGACCCCGGGGGCCACGCCCGCGGGAATCGTCCAGGTGATCGTCGAGTCCCTGAGCACGACGGCACACGCCGGCGGGCCGCCGGTGCACGACGGTGATCCCGACACCAAGGTGGTGCCCGGCGGTGGTGCGTCGGTCACGACGATGGGTTCGGTCGTCGCAGCCGTCCCGACACTGGCCACCTTCAACGTGTAGACGATCGGGGTCGATGACCCGGCCACGACACCTTCGGAGGGGCTGGCCGACTTGTCCACCGTGACATGAACCTCGTCCACGGTGACCGGGTTCGACGGCGCCGTCGTGCCACCTTCCGGCGAGATGCCGTCCGCCGTCGCGGTATCCGAGATGGTTCCGTGGTCGAGGTCGGCCTGGGTCACCTCGTGGGTGCCGGTGAACGTGGCGGTCTGCCCGGGCACCAGCGTCGTCGTCGTGCCGGAGCACGTGCCGCTCGGGTTCGACAGGCTCTGGCACGTGGGAACGACCCCGTCGGCGGGTTCGGTTGGATGGTCGGTGACGCCGACGTCGGTGAGGGTCACGTTGCCGGTATCGGCGACCGTGAAGGTGTACTCGATCGTCTGCCCGATCATCGACACCGTCGTGGGGTTGGCCGACTTCGTGATCGACAGCGCGGGCGACTGGGTCACGTCGATCGTGACGGAGTTCGAGGTGTCCGTGACCACGACGCCGCGAGGGGTGCTCCCGGCGGCGGTGGATGTGTCGACGATGGAGCCGTGGTCGATGTCGGCCTGGGTGACGGCGTAGGTCGCGGTGAAGATCGCGACCTGTCCGGGTACCAACCTGACGGTCGGGCCTGAACAGGTGCCGAGAGGCGCGCTCAGCCTCTGGCAGGTCGGGCTGACTCCCCCGGCCGGGCTCACCGGGTCGTCCGTCACGCCCACGTCGGTGAGGGTCTCGTTCCCGGTGTTGGTCACGGTGAAGGTGTAGGTGATGCCCTCGCCGGCGGTGGTGACGGTCGTCGGATTGGCCGACTTGGCGATGTCGATCGACGGCTCACTGGGAGTGTTGATCGTCACCGTGTTGGAGCCCGCGCTCACGCCGGGCCCGCTCGGCGGCGTTCCGTTGGCGGTCGAAGTGTCGACGATGGAGCCGTGGTCGAGGTCGGCCTGGGTGACGGCGTAGTCGCCGGTGAACGTGGCGACCTGTCCCGGCACGAGCTTGGTGGTCGCGCCCGAGCAGGTACCCGCCGGTTTGGCCAGGCTCTGGCAGGTCGGGACGACTCCCCCGGCCGGTGCGGTCGGGACGTCGGTGACGCCCACACCGGTGAGCGTCACGTTGCCGGTATTGGTCACGAGGAAGGTGTAGGTCACCGGTTCGCCGGGGGCTGTCCGGATGGTCACGTTGGCCGACTTGACGATGAAGAGCGACGGCGACTGGGTCACGAGGACGGTGACGACGTTCGAGGTGTCGGTCACCGTGGCGCCCAAGGGGGTCGTGGCCTCGGTCGTGGCCGAGTCGACGATGGAGCCGTGGTCGATGTCGGCCTGGGTCACGGTGTACGGGGCGGTGAAGACGGCGGTCTCGCCCGGCAGCAGGCTGGTCGAGTTACCCGAGCAGCTATCCGATGGGTTGGCCCGGCCCTGGCAGTCGGGGGTGGCCCCCCCGGCCGGGGGTGTGGGCACATCGGTCACGCTCACGTCGGTGAGGGTCTGGTTCCCCGTGTTCACGACCGTGAAGGTGTAGGTCACGGTCTGACCGGCCGATGTCACGGTCATGGGCGTCGCCGTCTTGGCGATGGTGAGCGACGACGACTGGGTCACGTCGACGATGACGGGGTTGGAGCCGGCGCTGATCGTGCCGCCCGAAGGCGGAGTGCCCGCGGCCGTCGCCGTGTCGGCGATGGAGCCGTGGTCGATGTCGGCCTGGGACACCGTGTAGATGCCGGTGAAGATCGCGCTCTGTCCGGGCTCGAGCGTGGTCGTCGCCCCCGAGCAGGTGCCGGTCGGCGTGCTGAGGGTCCGGCAGGTGGGATTCACACCACCGGCTGGGCTCACGGGATTGTCGGTCACCCCGACGCCGGTCAGCGTCTTGTTCCCGGTGTTGGTGACGGTGAAGTTGTAGGTGATGGCCTGGCCGGCCGCGGTGACGCTCGTCGGGTTGGCAGATTTGGAGACGGAGAGCGACGCGGCCTGGGTCACCGTCACCGTCACGGTGTTCGACGTGGCCGTCGCCGTGCCGCCAGAGGGGGTGGTGCCATGGGTCGTGGCGTGGTCGACGACCGAACCGTGGTCGACGTCGGCCTGGGTAACCGGATAGACGCCGCTGAAGATGGCCGTCTGGCCTGATGCGAGGTCGGTCGTCGCCCCCGAGCAGGTGCCGGCGGGTGAGCTCAAGCTCTGGCAGGTCGGGGTGATCCCGCCCGCCGGCGCGGTCGGCACGTCGGTCACGCCGACGCCGGTAAGCGTCACGTTGCCTGTGTTGGTGACCGTGAAGGCGTAGTCGATCGTCCTGGCCGGCCGAGGTGACCGTCGTCGGGTTGGCCGACTTGGAGATGGAGAGGGACGGTGCCTGGGTCACCGTCACCGTGACCGGGTTGGACGTGGCGGTGACCGGCGTGTCCAAGGGCGTGGTCCCCGTGGCCAGGGCGCTGTCCGCGATGGAGCCGTGGTCGATGTCGGCCTGGGTCACCGCGTAGGTGCCGGTGAAGCCCGCGCTCTGGCCCGGCAGCAAGGTGGTGAACTCGCCCGAGCAGGTGCCGGCGGGCGAACTCAGGCTCTGGCACGTCGGTACGACGCCCCCGGCGGGCGCGATCGGGACGTCGGTCACACCCACCGAAGTCAGCGTGAGGTTGCCCGTGTTCGTGACCGTGAAGGTGTAAGCGATCGAATCGCCGGACGCCGTCACGCTCGTCGGGTCGGCCGACTTGGCGATGGAGATCGAAGGCGACTGGGTCACCGTGACGGTGACCTGGTTGGAGGTGGCGTTGACCGTGCCGCTCGAGGGGGTGGTGCCCTGCGTCGTCGCGTGGTCGGCGACTGAGCCGTGGTCGACGTCAACCTGGGTCACCGCGTAGATGCCGGTGAAGACGGCCGTCTGTCCCGGCACCAGGGTCGTGCTCGTACCCGAGCACGTGCCGCCCGGGTTCGACAGGTCCTGGCACGTGGCGGTGACCCCGCCGGCGGGCGCGGTCGGGACGTCGGTCACCACGACCCCGGTGAGGGTCACGTTCCCGGTGTTGGTGACCGTGAAGGTGTACGTCACGGTCTGGCCGGCCGCGCTGATCGTCGAAGGATTGGCCGACTTGACGATGGAGAGCGAGGACGACTGGTTCACGCCGACCGTGACCGTGTCGGACGAGTCGCTCACCGTGCCGCCCGAAGGGGTGGTGCCCTGGGCCGTGGCGTGGTCGACGACTGAGCCGTGGTCGATGTCGGCCTGGGTCACCAGATAGGTGCCCATGAACGTGGCCACCTGGCCGGGCACGAGGGTCGTCGTCGCGCCCGAGCAGGATCCGCTCGGGTTCGACAGGTCGTGGCACGTGGCGGTGACCCCGCCGGCGGGTGCGGTCGGGACGTCGGTCACCCCGACCCCGGTGAGGGTCACGTTGCCGGTGTTGGTGACGGTGAAGGTGTAGGTCACACTCTGGTCGGCCCCGGTCACGGTGGTGGGAGACGCCGACTTGGTGACGGAGAGCGACGGCGCCTGGGTCACCGTGACCGTGACCGTGTTGGAAGTGCCGCTCGCCGTGCCACCCGAAGGTGTGGTGCCCTGCGTCGTGGCGTGGTCGACGACCGAGCCGTGGTCGATGTCGGCCTGGGACACGGTGTAGATGGCGGTGAAATTGGCACCTGGCCGGGGGCGAGGGTCGTCGTCGCGCCCGAGCAGAAGGCCGTGGGCGAGCTGAGACTCTGGCACGCCGGTACTACCCCGCCGGCCGGGCTGACCGGGTTGTCGGTGACGCCGACGCCGGTGAGGGTCACGTTCCCGGTGTTGGTAACGATGAAGGTGTAACTCACGCGGTCACCCCGGTCGTCACAGTGGAGGGGTCAGCCGACTTGGAAACGGTGAGGGTCTCGGTCTGGGCCACGTCGACCGTCACCAGATTCGAGGGCGCGGTGACCGGCGTGTTCGAGGGGGAAGTGCCCGCGGCAACGGCGCTGTCGGCGATGGATCCGTGATCGATGTCGGCCTGGGTCACCGCATACGTGCCCGTGAAGGTGGCGACTTGGCCCGGTGCGAGGGTCGTCGTCGCGCCCGAACAGATGTCGGTCGGGTTCGACAAGCCCTGACACGTCGCGCCGACCCCGACCGCGGGTGCGGTCGGCACATCGGTGACGCCCACATTGGCCAGCGTCACGTTGCCGCTGTTGGTGACGGTGAAGGTGTAGGTCACGTCCTGGCCGGCGGCCGTCACGGACGTCGGATCGGCCGACTTGACGACAGTGAGCCCCGGCGATTCGATCACGTCGACCGTGACGATGTCGGAGGTCGCCGTGACGTCGCGGCCCGAGGGCGGGGTGCCCGTCGCCGTCGCCGTGTCGGCGATGGAACCGTGGTCGATATCGACCTGGGTCACCGTGTAGGTGCCGCTGAAGGTGGCGATCTGTCCGGGGATCAGGGTCGCGGTCGCGCCCGAACAGGTACCGGTCGGGTTCGACAGGACCTGACACGTCGGCGTCACTCCGCCGGCGGGGCTGACCGGGTCGTCGGTCACGCCGACGTCGGTGAGGGTCACGTTGCCGGTGTTGGCGACCGAGAAGGTGTAGGCGATGTTCTGGCCGGCCGCGGTGGCCGTCGTGGGGTTCGCGCTCTTGACGATCGCGAGTGAATCGGTCTGAGTCACGACCACGACGACGTCACGGTCGGAGGTCGCGGACACCGGAGGTCCTGAAGGCGGGGTGCCCGTAGCCGTGGCCCGGTCCACGATCCTGCCGTGGTCGATGTCGGTCTGGGTCACCGCGTAGGTGCCGGTGAAGACCCCGATCTGCCCTGGGTCCAAGGTCGTCGACGCGCCCGAGCACGTGCCGACCGGATCCGCCAGGCTCTGGCAGTTCGCGGTGACCCCTCCCGCCGGCGCCGTGGGATGGTCGGTCACGCCGACGTCCGTGAGGGTCACGTTGCTGGTGTTCGTGACGGTGAAGGTGTAGGTGACGATCTGGCCGGCTCCCGTCACCGTGGTCGGGGACGCCGACTTGTCGATGGCGATGGAGGCCGATTGGGTCGCGGTGACCGTGACGGTATTGGACGTGGCGGTGACCGCCGTTCCGGACGGTGGTGTCCCGCTGGCGGTCGGCGTCGTCGACGATCGAACCGTGGTCGATGTCGGCCTGGGTGACGGAGTAGGTGCCGCTGAAGATGGCCGTCTGGCCCGGCACCAGCGTCGTGGTCGCGCCCGAGCAGGTTCCGGTCGGCGCGCTGAGGATCTGGCACGTGACGGTGACCCCGCCGGCGGGCGCGGTCGGGACGTCGGTGACTCCGACCCCGGTGAGGGTCACGTTTCCGGTGTTGGTGACGGTGAAGGTATAGGTCACGCTCTGGTCGGTGTCGGTGACGGTCGTCGGATCGGCCGCCTTGGCGATGGAGAGGGACGGCGAGTGCGTGACTGCGACCGTCACCGTGTTGGAGGTGGCACCGACCGTGCCGCTCGAGGGGGTCGTGCCTTGGGTCGTGGCATGGTCGACGATGGAGCCGTGGTCGACGTCGTCCTGGGTCACGACATGGGTGCCGGCGAACGTGGCCATCTGGCCCGGCACCAGCGTCGTCGTCGCGCCCGAGCACGTGCCGATCGGGTCCGACAAGCTCTGGCACGTGGCGGTGAACCCGGCGGCGGGTTCGGTCGGGACGTCGGTGACTCCGACCCCGGAGAGGGTCAGGTTGCCGGTGTTGACGACGGTGAGGGTGTACGTCACGCTCTGGCCGGCGGCCGTGACCGTCGTGGGGGTGGCCGATTTGGCGATGGTGAGAGACGGCGACTGCGTCACCGTGACCGTCACCGTGTTGGAGCTGGCGCTGACCGTGCCGCCTGAGGGGGCGGTGCCCTGGGTGGTGGCGTGGTCGACGATGGAGCCGTGGTCGACGTCGGCCTGGCTCACGACGTAGGTGCCACGGAACGTGGCTATCTGCCCCGGCACCAGCGTCGTGGTCGCGCCCGAACAGGTCCCGGCGGGCGAGCTGAGACTCTGGCAGGTCGCGGTGATCCCCCCAGCTGGTGCAGTCGGGACGTCGGTCACTCCGACTCCGCTCAAGGTGACGTTGCCGGTGTTGACGACGGTGAAGGCATAGCCCACGCTCTGGCCGGCCGCGGTCACCGTGGTGGGGGTGGCCGACTTGGCGATGGAGAGCGTGGGCGACTGTGTCGCGCTCACCGTCACCGTGTTGGATGTGCCGTCGACCGTGCCGCCCGAGGGAGCTGTGCCTTGGGTCGTGGCGTGGTCGACGACCGAGCCGTGGTCGATGTCGGCCTGGGTCACGACGTACGTTGCCGTGAAGACGGCCTGTTGACCCGGAGCCAGGGCGGTGGTCGAACCCGAGCAAGTGCCGATCGGGTTCGACAGGCCTTGACAAGTCGGGCCGGTCGTGAGCGCGCCCGCCGGGACTTCTGGATGGTCGGCCACGCCGACGCCAGTGAGGTTGACATTGCCCGTGTTGGCCACGTCGAAGGTGTAGGTGATGGTCTCTCCCACGCCTGTCAGCGTCGTCGGATTGGCCGACTTGGCGATGGTGAGCGATGGCGACTGCGTCACGGACACGGTGACCGTGTTGGAGGAGGCGTTGACCGTGCCGCTCGAGGGAGTGATGCCCTGGGTCGTGGCGTGGTCGACGACCGAGCCGTGGTTGATGTCGGCCTGGGTCACCGTGTACGTGCCGGTGAAGACGGCGGTCTGGCCCGGCACGAGTGTCGTGGTGGCACCCGAACAGGTGCCTGTAGGCGAGCTGAGACTCTGGCAGACCGCAGTGACTCCGCCGGCAGGTGCGGTCGGGACGTCGGTGACCCCAACCGCGGTGAGTGTCAGGTTGCCCGTGTTGACGACCGTGAAGGTGTACGCGATCGGCTGGCCGGACGCGGTCACCGTGGTCGGGTCGGCCGACTTGGAGATGGAGAGCGAGGACGATTGGGTGACCGTGACCGTGACCGTGTTGGAGGAGGCGTCGACCGTGCCGCTCGAGGGAGTGGTGCCCTGGGTCGTGGCATGGTCGACGACCGAGCCGTGGTTGATGTCGGCCTGGGTCACCGCGTAGGTGCCGGTGAAGACGGCGGTCTGGCCCGGCAGCAGGGTCGTGGTCGCACCCGAGCATGTGCCCGGCGGACCGCTGAGACTCTTGCAGGTGGCGGTGACGCCACCGGCGGGCGACGTCGGGACGTCGGTGACGCCCACCGACGTGAGCGTCAGGTTGCCGGTGTTGACGACCGTGAAGGTGTACGCGATCGGCTGGCCGGCCGCTGTGACCGACGTCGGGTTGGCGGTCTTGGCGATGGAGAGCGACGGCGACTGCGTCACCGCCACCGTGACGGTGTTGGAGGAGGCGTTGACCGTGCCGCTCGAGGGAGTGGTGCCCTGGGTCGTGGCGTGGTCGACGACCGAGCCGCGGTTGATGTCGGCCTGGGACACGGTGTACGTGCCGGTGAAGACGGCGGTCTGTCCGGGCAACAAGGTGGTCGTCGCGCCCGCACATGTGCCGTTCGGACCGGTGAGGTCCTGACAGGTTGCGTTGACGCCACCCGCGGGCGGGGTCGGGACATCGGTGACCCCAACCGAGGTGAGCGTCAGGTTGCCGGTGTTGACGACTGTGAAGGTGTATGCGATCCGCTGGCCGGCCCCGGTGACCGAAGTCGGATTGGCGGTCTTGGCGATGGAGAGCGACGGCGACTGGGTCACGGTGACGGTGACCTGGCTCGACGTCGCCGTCACGGGTGTGCTCGAGGGCGACGTTCCCGCGGCGACGGCCGTGTCCTGAATGCGGCCGTGATTGATGTCAGCCTGGGTCACCGCGTAGGTCCCGGAGAAGACGGCCGTCTGGCCCGGCACGAGCGTCGTCGTCGCGCCCGAGCACGCGCCGGGGGGAGATGTCAGCACGACGCAGGCTGCGGTCACCGGGCCGGCGGGACTTACCGGAACGTCGGTGACCCCCACCCGCGTCACCACGACGTTCCCCGTATTGGTGACCGAGAAGGTGTAGGCCACGCTCTGACCAGCGGCGGTCACGCTGGTCGGGTTGGCCGACTTGGCGATGGAGAGCGACGGCGACTGGTCCACGTTGACCGTGACCAGGTCCGACGTGTCGGCAATCCGCGGTCCGATGGGCGGAGTGCCGGCGGCGACGGCCGTGTCCTGGACGCTGCCCTTGTCGATGTCGCCCTGCCTCACCACGTACGTGCCGGTGAAGGTCGCGATCTGTCCCGGATCGAGGGTGGTCGTCTCGCCCGAGCAGATGCCCGCCGGCGAGCTCAGCGACTGGCATGTCGGGGTGACCCCGCCCGCAGGCGCAATCGGGATGTCGTCGACGATGACGTTCCGTAGCGTCACGTTCCCCGTGTTCCCGACCGTGTACGTGTAGGTCACACTCTGACCCACGGCGCTGACGGACGTCGGGCTGGCCGCCTTCGTGATCGCGATCCCGGCCGTCTGGTTCGCGTCCACCGTGACCGTGTTGGATGTGCCGGAGACCGGCGGTCCCGACGGCGGCGTGCCCGCTGCCGTGGCGTTGTCCACCACTGAGCCGTGGTCGAAGTCGGTCAGGGTGACCGTGTAGGTGCCCGTGAACGTCGCCCGCTGGTTGGGCGCGAGGGCGGTGGTCGAGCCCGAGCAGGACCCCGCGGGGTTGGACCGGCTCTGGCAGGTGGGGCCCGTCGTCAGGGGAGCCGCCGGTGGCGTCGGATGGTCCGTCACGTTGACGTTGCCGAGCGACGTGTTCCCCGTGTTCGTCACCACGAAGGTGTAGGTGATGGTCTGGCCGGCTGCGGCCAGGATGGTCGGGACTGGCCGACTTCACGACGGAGATCGACGAGGTCTGGCTGGCCGCCACCGATGCGGTCGCTGTCGCCGAGACCGGCGTTCCCGACGGCGCGTGGCCGGTGGCGGTCGCCGAGTCGGCGACGGAGCCATGGTCCATGTCCGCCTGGGTCACGACGTAGGTCGCGGTGAAGTTGGCCCTCTGGCGTGGCGCCAGGGTGGCGACGGTGGACCCGGAGCACGTGCCTTCCGGGATGTTCAGGCTCACGCAGGTAGGCCCACTGGTGAGGGATCCCGCGGGAGGGGTCTGGATGTCGGCGACCGTCACACCGGTCAGAGGGAACGGCCCGGTATTGGTCACGGCGTAGGAGTATGTGATGGTCTGGCCGGCCGCCGTCACGGTCGGCGGGCTCGGCGTCTTGGTCACTGCAATGGACGCAGGCGTGTTGGTGAAGGTGCAGACCAGAGACGCCCCCGCGCTCCCGCTGGGGGCCGGGAAGGGAACGTCGAAGCTCGTCCCGGTGCCGTTCGAGAACGGGACCGACCCGTTCAGGCACGACCACGTCGTCGAGTAATTCGACAAGCTGCCGCTGGCCGCGGTCTCAACGACGCTGTAGGTCGTCCCGGGAATGCCGACGATGGGACCGGCGACCGAGCCAGGAGAGGTCTGGATACCGGTCGACGAGCCGCTCGTGGTGCCGGTCCCGAGCGAGACGCCCCCGCCGGTGATGGTCATGGTGAACTGGTCCGTCGGCGCCACCCGACCGACGACGTTCTTCTGCACCGCCAGAGAGCCGTTGAAGGTGCAGCTGGCCAGGTCGGTCGGCGTACCGGAGATCCCGGTCTCGATACCCAGGTCGGTGATGCCGCCTGTGTTCGGGTCGACCCGGTAGAACTCCTTCTCGGCCGTCTCCACGTACAGGCTCGAGTCGGCGGCGAAGGCGATGCCCGCGTAGCGCTGGCTGCTGGCCGCCGTGAGGGTCGCGAGCACCGAGAACGGAAGGACTCTGGTCCCGGGCCCCGTGGTCGGCACGGGAGCGGCAACGGTCAGCAACTCGGCCTTGTTCGACGAAGAGCCGGCGAGGAGGGTCATGTTGCCCGCGCCGTCGAAGGTCAGGTCGCCGTTGGTGTACGTGAGGCCGGCCGGCGGTGTCACGGTACCCACAGCCGTCGCGGTATGTGACGAGGGGTTGAAGGCGAAGAGGAAGAACTGGGTGCCCGCGGTATTCCAGCCTCCGTAGTAGTAGAAGCCGTTGGTCGGGTTGACTCCCCCGGCGATGAGGGTGCTCACGTTGCTGGCCGCTTGCCCGGTGAAGTCGGTGTTCCCGCCAGTGACGACGTTCCCGACGTGGATCGTGGTGGTCCCCCCTCCCGTCGGCGTCATGTTGGCCGTGTAGACGGTGAGCCCGTCAGCGGTCATTCCCAATGCGTTGACGGAGGTGCTGGACCCGCCGATGTCCGGAGGTGCCGCGAGCGTGTTGACCCGGGTCTGGAAGTTGAGCGCGTAGAAGCCACCCGATGAGTTGACGTTGTAGATCGTCGGAGCTGTGCAGCGGAGCGGCGGATTGTTGGCTTCCGGGGTTACTGCGGCAGTGGTCCCCGTCGTCGATGTGGTCGTTCCCGATGAGGCCTTCTCAGTCCCCGTTGAGGCTGTGGTAATGCCGGTTGTGGCTGTCGTATTCTCGGTCGTCGATGTGGTCGTCCCCGTCGTGGCTGTCGTAGTCCCAGTCGTCGATGTGGCAGTCCCAGTCGTCGATGTGGTGGTGGTACCCGCCGCCGACTCTCCGGCAGTACCCGCCGTGGCGCCCACGCCCGCGCCCGCGACTCCCAGATGGCGGGAAGCGCAACGGTCAGCAGCCCCGCCGCGGCCACAACCACAACGGGGACTCGAAGCCGGTGACGACTTGTCCGCATGTTCTGGGGCCTCGTATCAGCCAGGACGGTCGCCATGAAACTGACGACGCGACGATTTCGAGTGATTTGATGAAGAGTCTAACGAACGGTCGCACACCTATTCAGGATCCAGCGGGACAGATCTCACACGTCGGTTGAGCGCGTCACGACGATCTCGATGATGTGCCCGACCACGAATTCGTTGTCTCATCGAAGCGCACCAGCGATGAGGTTCTCGGACTCGGGTCGATGAACGGGCGCAACCCGCTCAAAGAGACACGAAGCGAGTGTGACGGCGAGCACGCCCAGCGCTTCTGTCCACGGGTCGACGGACGAGTTGGTGCGCAGACCTTCGCGCTGCCTCTACGGTGCTGCAGGCCGCCAGCACCGCCACCCGCGAGCGTCGATTGGCGACTCGGGTGGCCGAGCGGACGATCCCGAAATTCCAGGGATCTCCGTCTGACTCGGTTCGGCCCCTACCGCCTCGAGGCGGCGTGACGGGGACGTCGCCGGCGCCAGCGTGCCGCAACCAACAGGACACCGCCCACGATCGCGGCGAGGACGGCGGCCGTCCACTCCTGGGACAAGAGCGCGCCCGTAAACGCGACCACGGACGCCACAGGCGTCGCCGGTGTGGGCGGGACGGTCGGCGGGACAGTCGGCGGCGTGGCTGAGCACCGGTGTGCTAGTGGTGTTCGTCGGGCAGGTCGTGGCTGCCGACGTGCCACAGCTCGGCCCGCTCCAGCTGGCGGTGTTCGTGATCGTCTCGTTCGAGTGCGAAGCGTTGGCCGTCACCGAGAACGTGAGGGTGTACGACGCCCCAGCGCCCATGCCCGACGGGATCGTCCAGGTGATCGCCGATCCTTGCACCCCGGCGACGCAGGCCGGCGGACCACCGCTACATGCCGGTGATCCCGATACCAAGTGTCGTGCCCGGCGGTGGCGCGTCGGTCACGACGACGGGCTCGGTCGTCGCGGCCGTCCCGGTGTTGGACACCTTCACCGTGTAGACGATCGCATTCGAGGACCCGGCCACGACGCCACCCGAGGGGCTGGCCGACTTGACCACCGTGACATCTGTCTCCTCGATGGTGACCTCGTCCGACGGCGGCGACGTCGTGCCACCAGACGGCGAGGTGCCCGCCGCCGTCGCCGTGTCCGAAATGGAGCCCGCGCGAGGTCCGCCGCCGTGACGATGTAGGTACCGGTGAACGTAGCGGTCTGACGGGGCACGATCGTGGTCGACGCACCCGAGCAGGTCCCCGTGGGGGAGCTGAGACTCCGGCACGTGGGAATGACCGCCGTGGCGCCAGCGGTGGGATGGTCCGTGACAGCCACGTCGGTGAGGCTCACGTTGCCGGTGTTGACGACCGTGAAGGTGTAATCGATCGTCTGCCCGACCATCGACACCGTGGTGGGGCTGGCCGACTTGGTAATCGACAGCGCCGCGGTCTGGATCACGTCGATCGTGACGGGATCCGAGGTATCGCTGACGGTCTGATCCTGAGGAGTGGTCCCTGCCGCGGTCGCCGTGTCCGTGATGGAGCCGTGGTCGACGTCGGCCTGGGTAACGGCATAGGTCGCGGTGAAGATCGCGATCTGTCCGGGCGCCAAGCTGGTGGTGGAACCCGAGCACGTGCCGGTGGGCAAGCTGAGACTCTGACAGGCCGGGCTGACTCCGCTCGCCGGGCTCTCCGGGTTGTCCGTGACGCCCACCGCGGTGAGGTCCTCATTCCCGGTGTTGGTCACGGTGAAGGTGTAAGTGATGCCCTCACCCGCGGTCGTCACCGTCGTCAGGTTGGCCGATTTGACGATGGAGACGGACGGTGAGTCGGGGGCGTTGATGTTCACCGTGTTTGAGCCAGCGGTCACGTCTGGCCCGCTCGGCGGCGTCCCGGTGGCCTCGGAGGTGTCGACGATCGAACCGTGGTCGATGTCGAGCTGAGACACCGTGTAGGCGCCCGTGAAGGTTGCGATCTGGCCCGGCACCAGGGTCGTGGTTGCGCCCGAGCAGGTGGCCACTGGGTTCGTCAGGCCCGAGCACGTGGCAGTGACGCCGCCGGCGGGCGCAGTCGGCACGTCGGCGACGCCCACCCCGGCGAGGGTCACGTTGCCGGAGTTCGTGACCGTGAAGGTGTAGTTCACGACCTGCCCGGCCGCGGTGACGACCGTCCGGTCCGCCGCCTTGACGTTGGTGAGCGACGGCGACTGGGTCACCATGACGGTGACCGGGCTCGAGGTGTCCGTCACGGTGCCGCCGGTCGGGGTCGTGCCCTGCGTCGTGGCGCGGTCGACGATCGAACCGTTATCGATGTCGGCCTGCGTCACCGTGTAGGTGCCGGTGAAGTTGGCCGTCTGGCCCGGCGCCAGGGTCGTCGTCGGCCCCGAGCAGGTGCCAGCCGGATTCGAGAGGCTCGAGCACGTGGCGGTGACCACGCCGGCAGGCGCAGTCGGGACGTCGGTCACCCCCACGTCGGTGAGCGTCTCGTTCCCGGTGTCGGTGACGGTGAACGTGTAGGCGATGGGCTGGCCGGCCGCGGTCACGGTCGTCGGGTCGGCCACCTTGGCGATGGAGAGCGAAGGCAAATGGGTCACGTCGACGGTGACGGGGTTGGACGTGCCGCTCGTCGTACCGCCCGAGGGCGTGGTGCCCGCGCCCGTCGCCGTGTCCGCGATCGAGCCGTGGTCGACGTCGGCCTGCGTCACCGTGTAGGTGCCGGTGAAGACCGCGCTCTGGCCCGGCACCAAGGTCGTGGTCGCACCGGAGCACGTGCCGGTGGGTGAGCTCAGGCTCTGGCAGGTGGCGGTGACCACGCCAGCGGGCGCCGTCGGAAGGTCCGTGACGCCCACACCGGTGAGGGTCACGTTCCCGGTGTTGGTGACCGTAAAGGTGTACGCGATCGGCTGGCCGGCCGCGGTCACGGTCGTCGGGTCGGCCGCCTTGGAGATGGCGAGCGTCGACGTCTGGGTCACGTCGACCGTGACGATGTTGGACGTGGCGGTCGCCGTGCCGCCTGAGGGAGTCGTGCCCTGGGTGGTGGCGTGGTCGACGATCGAACCGTTATCGATGTCGGCCTGCGTCACCGAGTAGGTGCCGGTGAAGATGGCCGTCTGGCCCGGTTCGAGCGTGGTGGTCGCGCCCGAGCAGGTCCCCCCGGGATCGGAAAGGCTCTGGCACGAGGCGGTGACGCCGTCGGCGGGCGCGGTCGGGACGTCGGTCACGCCCACGCCGGTGAGCGTCACGTTTCCGGTGTTGGTGACCGTGAAGGTGTACGCGATCGGCTCGCCGGCCGCGGTCACCGTCGTGGGCGAAGCGGACTTGCCGATGGTGAGCGTTCCGGACTGGGTCACGTCGACCGTGACGGGATTGGACGGCGCGGTGACCGGCGTGTCAGACGGCGTCGTCCCGGTGGCCACGGCGCTGTCCCCGATGGAGCCGTGGTCGACGTCGGTCTGGGTCACGGTGTAGGCGCCCATGAAGGTCGCGACCTGACCAGGCACCAGGGTCGTCGTTCCGCCCGAGCAGGTTCCTGTGGGCGAGTTCAGGCTCTGGCAGGTCACGTCGACTCCCCCAGCGGGCGCAGTCGGCAGGTCGGTCACGCCAACCGCGGTCAGCGAGAGGTTGCCCGTGTTGGTGACCGTGAACGTGTAGATGACGCTCTGGCCCGCCGCCGTCACGGTCGTCGGGGTAGCCGACTTGCTGATGGAGAGCGACGGCGACTGGCTCGCCGTGACCGTCACCGTGTTGGACGTGGCGTTGACCGTCCCGCTCGAGGGGGTCGTGCCCTGGGTCGTGGCGTGGTCCACGATCGAACCCTGGTCGATGTCGGCCTGGGTCACCGTGTAGGGGCCGGTGAAGGTCGCGACCTGACCGGGCACCAGCGTCGTGGTCGCACCCGAACAGGTGGCGACCGGGTTCGTCAGGCCCGAGCACGTCGCTGTGACCCCGCCGGCGGGAGTCGTCGGGACATCGGTGACGCCCACATTGGTGAGCGTCTCGTTGCCGGAGTTGGTGACCGTGAAGGTGTAGGTCACGCTCTGGTCCGCCGCGGTGACCGTCGTCGGGTTGGCCGACTTGACGATCGAGAGCGACGGCGACGGGGTCACCGCGACTGTGACCGTGTTGGACGTGTCGCTCGTCGTACCGCCCGACGGAGTGGTCCCCTGGGTCGTGGCGTGGTCGACGATCGAGCCGTGGTCGACGTCGGCCTGGGTCACCGTGTAGGGGCCCATGAACGTCGCGACCTGGCCCGGCACCAGCGTCGTGGTCGCGCCCGAGCAGGTGGCGACCGGGTTCGTCAGGCCCGAGCACGTGGCGGTGACCCCGCCGGCGGGCGCGGTCGGGACATCGCTGACGCCCACGCCGGTGAGCGTCACGTTGCCCGAGTTGGTGACGGTGAAGGTGTAGGTCACGCTCTGGTTGGCACCCGTGACCGTCGTGGGGGACGCCGACTTGGAGACGGAGATGGCAGGCGACTGGGTCACGGCGACCGTGACCGTGTTGGAGGTGTTCGTCGTCGTTCCGCCCGACGGAGTCGTGCCCAGGGTGGTGGCGTGGTCGACGATCGAGCCGTGGTCGACGTCGGCCTGGGTCACCAAATAGGTGCCGGTGAAGGTGGCGATCTGACCCGGCACCAGCGTCGTGGTCGCGCCCGAACAGGTGGCGACCGGGTTCGTCAGGCCCGAGCACGTGGCGGTGACCCCGCCGGCGGGCGCGGTCGGGACATCGGTGACGCCCACGCCGGTGAGCGTCACGTTGCCCGAGTTGGTGACGGTGAAGGTGTAGTCCACGCTCTGGTTGGCGCCCGTGACCGTGGTGGGGGACGCCGACTTGGAGGCGGAGATGGCGGGCGACTGGGTAACTTCGACCGTGACCGGATTCGAAGGCTCGGTGACCGGCGTATCCGACGGCGTCGTGCCCGCGGCCACAGCGCTGTCCGCGATGGAGCCGTGGTCGATGTCAGTCTGGGTCGCCGTGTAGATGCCCATGAAGGTCGCGACCTGACCCGGCACGAGGGTGGTCGTTGCGCCCGAGCAAGTGGCCACAGGGTTCGTGAGGCCCGAGCATGTCGGGCTCACCCCGCCCGCGGGCGCCGTCGGGACATCGGTGACGCCCACGTTGGTCAGCGTCTCGTTGCCGGAGTTGGTGACCGTGAAGGTGTAGGTGACTGGCGTGCCGGCCGCGCTCACGATGGTGGGGTTTGCAGATTTCACGAGAGAGAGCCCGGGGTTATCGATCACGTCGACCGTGACGATGTCCGAGGTCGCCGTGACGTCGCGGCCCGAAGGCGGGGTGCCCGTCGCCGTCGCCGTATCGACGATGGCGCCGTTGTCGATATCGGCCTGGGTCACCGCATAGATGCCACTGAACGTGGCGATCTGTCCGGGGGCGAGTGTCGTCGTCGCGCCCGAGCAGTCGGCGACCGGGTTCGACCGGCCCTGGCATGTCGGTGTCACGCCGCCGGACGGGTCGACCGGATTGTCGACCACGCCGACGTCGGTGAGGGTCACGTTCCCGGTATTGGTAACCGAGAAGGTGTAGGTGACCGGCTGGCCGGCTGCGCTCACCGTCGTGGGATTCGCGCTCTTGACGATCGAGAGTGACTCGCTCTGCACCACGACCACCACCACGTCACGGTCGGAGGTCGCCGACACCGGAGCACCCGAGGGTGGGGTGCCCGTCGCTGTGGCCCTGTCCACGATCTTGCCGTGGTCAATGTCGGCCTGGGTCACCGTGTAGGTGCCCGTGAAGAGCGCGATCTGGCCCGGGACCAAGGTCGTCGTGTCCCCCGTGCACGTGTCGATCGGATCCGCGAGGCTCTCGCACGTTGCGGTGACGGTACCGGCGGGCGGCGTGGGATCGTCGGTCACCCCGACGTCGGTGAGGGTCACGTTGCTGGTGTTGGTGACCGTGAAGGTGTAGGTGACGACCTGGCCGGCCGCAGTCACCGTGGTGGGGGACGCATCCTTGTCGATGGCGATGGAGGCCGACTGGGTCGCGGTGACCTTGACCGTGTTGGACGTGGCCGTGATCGGGAGGCCGGTCGGGGGCGTCCCCGTCGCGGTTGCCTCGTCGACCACCTCGCCGTGGTCGACGTCGGCCTGGGTGACGGTGTAGGTGCCCGAGAAGATGGCTGTCTGGCCCGGCAACAGCGTCGTCGTCGCGCCCGAGCATGTGTCGTCCGGCGTGCTGAGGCTCTGGCAGTTTGCGGTGACGCCGCCCGCGGGCGCGGTCGGAATATCGGTGACGCCCACCGAGGTCAGCGTCAAGTTGCCGTTGTTGGTGACCGTGAAGGTGTAGGTCACCCCGTCGCCGGCAGCGGTGACGGTCGTCGGGTCGGCGGACTTGGCGATGGTGAGAGACGGCGACTGGGTCACCTCGACGGTGACGATGTTGGAGGTGGCGTTGACCGTGCCGCTCGAGGGGGTCGTGCCGTGGGTCGTGGCGTGGTCGACGATGGAGCCGTGATTGATGTCGGCCTGGGAGACGGTGTAGGTGCCGGTGAACGTTGCGATCTGACCTGGGAGGAGGGTCGTGGTCGCTCCCGTACACGTGTCGGTCGGATTCGACAGGCTCTGACAATTCGCGGTCACCCCGCCTGCAGGCGATGTCGGGACGTCCGTGACCCCGACCGAGGTGAGGGTCACGTTGCCGTTATTGACGACCGTGAAGGTGTAGTTCACCGGCTGACCGGCGGCGGTGACCGTGGTGGGGGTCGCCGACTTGGCGATGGTGAGTGACGGCGACTGCGTCGCCGTCACCGTCACCGTGTTGGAGGTGGCGCTCGTCGTGCCGCCCGCGGGGGGGGTGCCCTGGGTCGTGGCGTGGTCGACGATCGATCCGTGGTTGATGTCGGCCTGGGTCACCGAGTAGGTGCCGGTGAACGTGGCCTCCTGTCCCGGAAGCAAAGTGGTGGTTGCCCCCGTACACGTGTCGGTCGGATTCGACAGGCTCTGGCACGTCGCGGTGACGCCGCCCGCAGGCGATGTCGGGACGTCCGTCACCCCCACTGAAGTCAGGGTCACGTTGCCGCTGTTCACAACCGTGAAGGTGTAAGTGACGGGTTGGCCGACGGCGGTGACCGTGGTGGGGGTCGCCGACTTGGCGATGGTGAGCGACGGTGTCGGCGTCGCCGTCACCGTCACCGTGTTGGAGGTGGCGCTCGTCGTGCCGCCCGCGGGAGGCGTTCCCGTGGGCCGTGGCGTGGTCGACGATCGAGCCGTGGTTGATGTCGGCCTGGGTCACGACGTACGTGCCGGTGAACGTGGCCTCCTGACCCGGAGCCAGCGCGGTGGTTGCCCCCGTGCACGTGTCGGTCGGATTCGACAGGCTCTGACAGGTCGGGCCGGTGGTGAGGTCGCCCGCCGGAGGCTGCGGGTCATCGGTCACGCCGACGCCTGTGAGGTTGACGTTGCCGTTGTTGGTCACGTCGAAGGTGTAGGTGATCGTCTCCCCGGCATGCGTCAGAGACGGCGGGGAGGCCATCTTGACGATCGCCAGCGACGGCGATTGGGTCACGGTGACCGTGACGATGTTGGAGGTCGCGCTGACTGTGCCGTTCGAGGGGGTCGTGCCCTGGGTCGTGGCGTGGTCCACGATCGATCCGTGGTTGATGTCGCCCTGGGTCACCGTGTAGGGGCCGCTGAAGATGGCCGTCTGGCCCGGCAACAAGGTGGTCGTTGCTGCCCGAACAGCGCCGGCCGGACCGGTTCGACAGGCTCTGGCAGGTCGCAGTGACGCCGCCGGCAGGCGCGGTCGGGACGTCGGTGACCCCGACCGAGGTGAGCGTGAGGTTGCCGGTGTTGATGACGGTGAAGGTGTAGTTGATCGGCTTGGCCAGCCGCGGTGACGGTGGTCGGGTTGGCCGTCTTGGCGATGGTGAGAGACGGCGACTGGGTCACGGTGACCGTGACGATGTTGGAGGTGGCGTTGACCGTTCCGCTCGAGGGCGTCGTGCCCTGGGTCGTGGCGTGGTCGACGATCGAGCCGTGGTTGATGTCGGCCTGAGTCACCGTGTAGGTGCCGGTGAAGATGGCCGTCTGGTCGGCAACAAGGTGGTCGTCGCCCCGAACACGAGTCCGACGGGTTCGTCAGGCTCTGGCAAGTCGCAGTGACGCCGCCGGCAGGCGCGGTCGGGACGTCGGTGACCCCGACCGCGGTGAGCGTGAGGTTGCCGGTGTTGATGACCGTGAAGGTGTAGCTGACCGGTTGGCCCGCTGCGGTGACCGTGGTCGGGTTGGCCGCCTTGGCGATGGTGAGCGATGGCGACTGGGTCACAGTGACCGTGACGATGTTGGAGGTGGCGTTGACTGTGCTGCTCGAGGGGGTCGTGCCTTGGGTCGTGGCGTGGTCGACGATCGAGCCGTGGTTGATGTCGGCCTGGGTCACCGTGTAGGTGCCGGTGAAGATGGCCGTCTGGTCCGGCAACAAAGTGGTCGTTGTCCCGAACATGCCCAGTCGGACGGGTTCGTCAAGCTCTCACAGGTCGCAGTGACGCCGCCGGCAGGCGCGGTCGGGACGTCGGTGACCCCCACAGCGGTGAGGGTCAGGTTGCCGGTGTTGATGACCGTAAAGGTGTAGTTGATCGGTTGGCCAGCCGCCGTCACCGTGGTCGGGGTGGCCGCCTTGGCGATGGTGAGCGACGGCGACTGGGTCACGTTGACGGTGACCTGGCTCGACGTCGCCGTCACCGGCGTGCTCGAGGGCGACGTGCCAGCGGCGATGGCCGTGTCCTGGATCCGACCGTGGTTTATGTCGTCTTGGCTCACTACATACGTACCGGTGAAATGGGCCGTCTGACCCGGCACGAGCGTGGTGGTCGCTCCTGAGCAAGTGGCCGTTGGGCTGCTGAGGCTCTGGCAGGTCGCCGTGACCGGACCCGCGGGGCTCACGGGGACGTCGTTCACCCCGACGCCGGTAATCGTGACGTTCCCCGAGTTGGTGACCGAGAACGAGTAGGCCACGCTCTGGCCAGCCGCCGTGACCAGCGTCGGGTTCGCCGCCTTGGAGATGGAGAGCGTCGGCGACTGCGACGCCGTGACCGTGACGGTGTTGGAGGTGCCGTTCACCGGGCCCGTGGGAGAGGTCCCCTGCGTCGTGGCGTGGTCGACGATCGAGCCGTGGTCGAGGTCGAGCTGGGTCACGAGGTAGGTCCCGGTGAATGTTGCGATCTGGCCCGGAGCGAGCGAGGTCGTCGACCCCGAGCATGTGCCCGTCGGCGCGCTCAGCGACTGGCACGTTGGGCCGGTCGTCAGGCCACCTGCGGGCAAAGTCGGGAGGTCGGTGACACCGACGCCCGTCAGGTCCACATTCCCGGTGTTCCCTACCGTGAACGTGTAGGTGACGGTCTGGCCGGCTGCGGTGACCGTGGTCGGGCTGGCCAACTTCGAGATCGCGATCCCGGGAACCCGGCTTTCCGTCACGGTCACCGTGTTCGACGTGGCCGTGACCGGCGAACCGACAGGAGGAGTGCCGGCCGCCGTGGCGTTGTCCACGACGGAGCCGTGATCGAAGTCGGTCTGGGTCACGACGTAGGTGCCGGTGAACGAGGCCTGCTGGCCGGGCGTCAGAGTGATCGAGTTACCCGAGCAGGTTGCCGTCGGGTTGGACAGGCTCTGGCAGGCGGGGCCGGTCGTCAGGCCGGTCGCCGGCGCTGTCGGGTGATCCGTCACGTTCACATTGCTCAGCGTCACGTTGCCCGTGTTCGTGACCAAGAACGTGTACGTGATGGTCTGGCCGGCTGCGGTGAGGATGTTCGGGCTGGCCGACTTGACGATGGTGAGGGCCGGTGACGAGCTGGCGGTCACCGACGCGGTCGCCGTCGCCGAGACCGGCGTCCCCGACGGTGCGTTGCCGGTGGCGGTCGCCGAGTCGGCGACCGACCCGTGGTTCATGTCCGTTTGCGAGACGGTGTAGGTCGCCGTGAAGTTGGCCGTGCGGCCGGAGGCGAGAGTGGCGACGGTGGCGCCGGAGCAGGTGCCGACCGGATTGCTCAGACTCACGCAGGTGGGCCCACTGGTGAGGGCTCCTGCCGGAGGGGTCTGGGCGTCGGCGACCGTCACGTTGGTCAGGGGCAGCGGCCCCGAGTTGGTGACGGCATAGGTGTACGTGATGGTCTGGCCGGCCGCCGTGACGCTGGTCGGACTCGGCGTCTTGGTCACGGCAATCGACGCGGGCGTGTTGGTGAAGGTGCAGACCAGAGACGCCCCCGTGCTCCCACTGGCCGACGGGAATGGGACGTCGAAGCTCGTGCCGGTGCCGTTGGAGAACGGGTTCGACCCGTTCAGGCACGTCCACGACGTTGTGTAATTCGACAAGCTGCCGCTCGCGGCCGTCTCCACCACGTGGTAGGTCGTCCCGGGAATGCCGACGATGGGACCGGCCACCGACCCAGCCGAAGTCTGGAGGCCGGTCGTCGAACCGCTCGTGGTGCCCGTGTTCCCGCTCGAGACACCCCCGCCGGTGATGGTCATGGTGAACTGGTCGCTCGGCGCTACCCGCCCGACGATGTTCTTCTGTACCGCCAGCGAGCCGTTGAACGTGCAGCTCGCCAGGTCCCTCGGTGAGCCGACGATCCCGCTCTGGGCGCCCAGGTCGGTGATGGCGCCTGTGTTCGGATTGACCTGGAAGAACTCCTCCTGGAGAGTCTCGACGTACAGGCTCGAGTTGGCGGCAAAGGCGATGCCCACGTAGTTCTCGGCCGCGGACGACGTGATGGTGGCGAGCACGGTGGACACGAGCACTCCGGTACCCGCGGTCGGCACCGGAGCGGCCACCGTGAGCAGCTTCGCCGTGTCCGACGACGAACCCGCGAGGACGGTCAGGTTGCCCGCGCCGTCGAAGGTCAGGTCGCCGTTGCTGTATGTGAGTCCGGCCGGCGGCGTGATGGTGCCGACCTCGGACGCGTTCTGAGTCGAGGGGTTGAAGGCGAAGATGACGAATTGGTTACCCGCCGAGTTCCAGCCCCCGTAGTAGTAGAAGCCGTTGGTGGGGTTGATTCCGCCGGCGATGAGCGTGCTCACGCCATTGGCCGGCTCCCCGGTGTGGTCGGTGTTCACGCCAGTGGCGACGTTCATGACGTGGATCGTGGTGGTGTTTCCAGACGGGGTCTGGTTGGCTGAGTACATCGTCAGTCCGTCGGCGGCTATTGCCATGGCGTTCACTGAGGTGCTGCCCCCGCCGATTGGCGAAGGGACGGCCAGCGTGTTGACCCGGGTTGTGTAGTTCAGCGAGGTCAGGTCGGCCGTCCGACGTGACGTTGTAGATCGTCGGCGCTGAGCAGCTGAGTGGCGGGTTGGCGGCGGGGGCGACCGCCGGGACAGCCCCCGTCGTGGACGTCGTGGTCCCCGTCGTCGATGTGTCAGTCCCCGCCGTGGCTGTCGTGGTCCCGGTCGTCGATGTCGTGGTCCCAGTCGGTGGATGTGGTGGTCTCCGTCGTCGACGTTGTCGTCGTACCCGTCGTGGCGGATCCGCCGGTACCCGGCGTGGTGCCGACGCCCGCTGAGGCGCCGGACAACCCCGCGATGGCGGGGAGCGCGACAGTCATCAGCCCTGCCGCGGCCACGGCCGCAAGCGGGACACGAAGCCGATGGCGATCTGTCCTCATGCTCTGGTGCCTCGCTTGCCAAGGAAGACCGCCACGAGAGGTGACGGCACGACCGCGAGCAATGTTTTCACTCGAGAGTCTAACGAAAAATCACAGAACGGTTGAGGGATCAGAAGAGCCGAGACCACACGGCAGTCTGGTGCGGGTCCCTGTTTCCCCGCTTCGATGTCCGATCCCGGTTACCGAGAACAAGGCTGCACACCGAGGAGTGAGGTTCTCTGATCAGGATCGAGAGCGACCCGGCGCCATTCAGGCACGAAACGAGGGGTGAAGGTAACAGACACGCCGCAACCGGGGGCCGCAGGCGCGACCCCCGGTTGGGTGCCCGGTGACTGCTCGGCCCCGTCGCTCAGTCCTTCCGGTCGCCCGAGGGGTCGCGGTGCGACCGTGGGCTCATCAGGAACTCCAGCAGGCCCCACCTGGTGGCCACGGCGTGCTTCGGGCTCCGGCGCCGGTGCGAGGCGACCAGCAGGCCACCGCCGAGCAGGATCGCCGCCATAGCGACCATCCACTGCTGCGCCAGCAGCGCGCCGGTGAAGGCGAGCTTCGATCCCGACCCTGAGCCCGACCCCCCGATGCGAAGCCGACGACGACGACCGTCACCGGCGTCAACACCGGGTCCGTCGCGCAGGAGCCCGCCGGGCAGGCCGCTCCGTTCCACAGCGCGGTGTTGGTGATGTTCCCCGTCGGGTCGGACGCGTTCGCCGTCACCTTGAAGCTGAGCGTGTAGACCTGACCCGGCTTCACGCCCGAATCGATGGTCCACGTGACGGTGGGAGCGGCGACGGCGACGTTGCACGCAGCCGACCCACCCGCAGCGCAAGCCGCGGAGCCGGAGACCATGGTCGTCCCCACCGGCGCCGAGTCGGCGATGTTGATCGGGGTCGGCGTCGTGACCTTGCCCGTGTTCTTCACGGTCAACGTGTAGGTGATGGGTGCCGCCGACCCGGCCACGATGCTCGTCGGACTCCCCGTCTTGGTGACCGTGACGGCCAACAATGGCACCTTGGCGCTCGAGGCCCCTGACGTCACGACCGGGTGGTCTGGGCGGCGTTCCGTGCGCCGTGGCTCTGTTGGTGATCGATTGCGCCATGACGTCGGCGGCCGTCGTCGTGTACTTCCCCGTGCACGTCTCCGACAGCGCCCGCGCCGAGTGACGTCTCAGGACAACTGAGTCCGGTCACTCCGGCCAGCGTGTCGGTGATGCCGACGTTGGCCATGCCGACGTTCCCCGAGTTGGTCACGAGGAAGTCGAAGGTGAGTGCCTGGCCGGCGCCGCTGAAGTAGGGCTGCGCGGCAGTCTTCTTCATCGTCAGCGCGTCCGACTGGTGTACGACGAAGAATTTACCTGTGCCCGTACCACCGTTGGGGACCGGCACCGTCAAGGTTTGCGTCGTGCCGTCCGGTGAGGCGCCTACCGCCGCAGCGGGGCCCGTGTCGGGGCAAGACACGAAGGCCCAGGGGCCTCCTGAGGTCGGGAGGGTCGCCGTCATGGCGTAGTTCGCCCGCGGCAACGGGGATGTGCGGGTGGATCGGGTTCGGCTGCGGGAGCCCGAGCACGTGCCCCGGCCCTTCCAGTCCGGTGGCGTTCAGGGTGCCACCGGAAACCTCGAGGTCCGTCGGACCGGTGGAGAAGCACTGGAAGATGTGCCCGGCGATCACCTGTACCGACACCAAGGTCACCGTCGACGGCGGCGAGGTGATGGTGGTCGTCGCCGTTCAAGCCCGACGCCGTGACCGTGTTGACGATCTTCCCCGCGCTCAGGTCGGCCGTCGTCACCAAGTAGTGGTTATGGCACGTCTCGGAGGCACCCGCGGCCAGCGTGGGGTCAGGACAGACCGGAGTGGTCGATGCCGAGGAGCGGGTCGTTCACCGCGATGCCGGTGAGCGGTCTCGCCATCCGTGCTGGTGTTCGTCACGTCGAAGGTGAACGGGATGTGCTCACCGGCTTTGTTGTAGTTGGCGAAGATGGACGCCGCCACCACCGAGATGCCGGCGGTGTCGGGGGCCACGTTGGGGATCGTCAACGTGGAGACCGAGGTCACGTTCGGGCCCGTGGGCGGCGTACCCGTAGCCGTGGCCGTGTTGACGATCTTCCGGGCGGAGACGTCGGCCGAAGTCGTCACGTGCGTCGAGGTGCAGGTCTCGACCGCCCCGGCGGCGAGCGTGCTCTCCGGGCAGGAGGCGGCGAGCGAACCAGAGACCGTGATGTGGGTCAAGGCTCCGTTGCCCGTGTTCGTGACGAAGTAGCGGTAGGCGATCGTCTGGCCCGCACCGGAGTACGAGCCTGCACTGCGGACTGGTGCAGCGAGATCGACGGCCCTCCGGCACCTGCCACGACAGGCGCGGCGTAGAAGATCCCGTCACCGCTGCCCCCGGCTGGGCACCGCGACGGTCTCCGTCGCCGACAGTCCGTTCAGAGCTGGGATGCCGCTCCCGTGACACGACACCAGGGTGTACCCCGGTGGATCGGTCGCCGTCACGATGTAGGAGCCGGCCGCGACGTCGGTCGGTGGCATCGGGTCGGAAACCGGCTTGACCGTCTCCGCCCCGGTCGCCCCGAGGGTGCCTCCGGGGACGTCGGTCTTCGTCGGGTTCCCGCTGCTGCACAGGAGATCTGCCCGTCGATCGTCTGCACCGACGGGTGTCCCGCAGGAGGGGTTCAGCTGAGGTCGTACGTGCCCGAGTTGGTCGTCGTCGAGCCGTCGCTCCACGTGCCGGTGAAGCTCAGGGTTACGGTGCCCGAGGCTGTCGGCGGGAGATTCTGGTCGATGGTGGTCGACGAAGGTGATTGTCCCGCCGGCGTCGCCGCGAGGGTGAACGTGGTCGTGGCGAGGGTCGACAGTCCGCCGGTGACCGCGGTCACGGTGCCCGTCTCCGAGAGGTTCTCGGGGTTCTGGATCGTCCAGCCGATCGTCCAGCCCGAACCTGGCCCGCTCTGGCAGGTCGAAGCGGCCGAGACGGGGTTGCTACTCCCCCCGTAGGCCGGCGAGGCGTAGGCGACGAACCCGACGGCGGCCAGCGCCGCCATCCCGGTTTCGAGCACCCTCGCCCGTAGGCGCCCGCTCGGTCGATGAGAACCACCCCTGGCCGCGTGCCGCGGAACCCTCGATCCCATACCGACCCCTCCCCTTCAACTCGCCTCTGTGTGGTGTTCCACAGCCCGCCTGCCCGACCGCGAGCAGGACTGTCCCTGGGGGGAGTGTAACGAAGCGCCGACCATCAGAGCCAGCTTTTCGTTTCCTGACCTTTTTTCCAGGCCGCGCCCGTCGTGCCGCGGGGCGCCGTCCGCCCGGATTCCGCGCTCCGGTGACCCTCGGGGCGCCGGGTGGCGCCTCAGCCCGCGGCGTGAGCCAGCGCGTCGTCGAAGCTGCACCCCGACTGCAGGAGCGGTCGAAACCCCATGAGCTGGCGCGGCTTGCCGATGGCCATGACGGCGCGCAGTCGGCCGGCTCGGCCGAAGACGGCAACGAACTTTCCCTCCTCGAGCGACCCTTCGGTGATCACCACGTCGTCCTCGCCCGACGGGGTTCCCGAGCACCTGGAACCGGATGCCGAACTGGTCCGACCAGAAGTACGGGACGGGCGAGAACGCCGGCGCGTCGGCACGGCCGGCCAGGAGGCTGCGCGCCGCCGCCACTCCCGCCTCCGCCGCCACCTGCCAGTGCTCGATGCGGATCAGCTCCTCCCCGTCGTCGTGGCGCCACTCCCAGCGCGCGACGTCTCCCGCGGCGACGATGCCGTCGGCCGCGAAGAGCCCGTGGTCACAGATGACGCCGTTGCCGACCTCGAGCCCCGATCCTTCGAGCCACCCCGTCGAGGGCGCGACGCCGATGCCGACGACGACCACGTCTGCGGCCACGGTCTCGCCGTCCGCGAGCTCCACCTCGAGCCCGCCCGCGCCCGTCCCGCTCCCCGTACCACCGGCGCCGGAAGCCCGGCGGACCCCGGTCACCGACACGCTCCGTCTTCAGGTCCACGCCGTGTGCGCCGTAGAGCGACCCGCAGTGGCGGCCGAGCTCGGGACCGAGCACAGGACGCAACGGGATTTCGAGCGCCTCGAGCACGGTGACCCGGCAACCCGAGCGCCGCGCATGTCGACGCCACCTCGGCGCCGATGAAGCCGGCGCCGATCACGACGACGCGCGCCTGCGGCACCGCGGTCACCGCGGCGCGGAGCGCCAGCGAGTCGTCGATGGTGCGCAGCGTGAAGAGCCCGTCGGCCGGCCCGAGCGACTCGGTCCCCGGCAAGCGTCCGCGGCGTCGCACCGGTGGCGATGACGATGGCGTCCGCCTGCACGATCGAGCCGTCGTCGAGCTCGACCGCCCGCCCTTCGACGTCGAGTCGGATGGCCTGCCGACCGAGGATCTCGTGCACCAGCAGCTCGCTGGAACGCCGGCGGTCCGCCAACACCGCCTTCTCGGGCGGCCAGGTTCCGGCCAGCACCTGTTTGGACAGCGGAGGGCGGTCGTAGGGCAGGTGCCGCTCGGCGCCCACCAGCGTGAGCGTGCCCTCGAAGCCTTCGGCGCGCAGGGTCTCGACGGCGCGCCAGCCGGCCAGCGAGGCGCCGACGACGACCGCGGTACCGTCGGACGCCAGCGCCGTCCTGGGGCGTCACCCGCCGAACATGGCCATCCACTCCTGTGGAGTGCGCGGCCGGAAGACGTAGTTCCACCGCCGGGTCTCACCCATGCTCGCCGAGGCGTCAGCGGAGTACATGTGACCCGGGAACAGGATGGCCTCGTCGGGGACGCGGGCCAGTCTGGTGTGGAGGGACTCGTACATGGCGAGTGGGTCCGAGCCCGGGGAAGTCGGTGCGGCCGCAACCTTCGAGGAAGAGTGTGTCGCCGGCCACGAGCCTGCCGTCGACCAGGAAGCACTGGCTGCCCGGGCGTGTGGCCCGGCGTGTGGATCAGCTCGATATCCACCTCACCCACGCGCACGACGTCGCCGCTCGAGTGCCCGACGAGGTCGTCGGCGCCGACACCGGTCGTGCGCTCGACCCACGGCAGTTCGTCTTGCTGGACGTGCACGGGCACCTGCACGTGCTCGAGGAGCGTGCTGATGCCCTCGAGGCTCCAACCGCGCCATCTGGCCCGCCGAGGTGGTCGGGATGGAAGTGCGTGCCAAGGACTCCGGTCAGGCGCATGCCGTCGGCGGCGAGGATGTCGAGCAGGTCCGCGACGGCGTACGCAGGATCGACCACGAGCGCCTCGCCCGTGGCGCGGTCGCCGATCAGGTAGACGAAATTGACCATCTGGCGCGCCATCATGTCCCCGTGCGCGAAGTCGCGACCCGAGAGCAGTTGGCGGAAGTAGAGCCGCTCGCCCTCCTGGCACGTCACCCATCGCCCTGCGCTCCCGACTCGGCCCCCAGCGCGTCCAGGCGCGGTACCAGCTCCTCGACCTGCGCCCGCGTCCGCCGCAGCCTCCTGTCCAGCTCGTCGATGAGCTCGGTCGCCCGCTCCAGCCGGGCCACCAGGACGTCGACGTCCACCTCGCGCTGCTCGAAGAAGTCGACGATCGAGTCGAGCTCCCGGCTGGCCTCGGTGTAGCTCAGCTGGTCGACCGGCACCGGGACCGTCTCGTTCGCATTTGCTCACGTCAGTCCTCCTTCGCCGCGCCCGGACGCGGTCACACGGCTGTAGACCGAACCGTCGGCCAACCGGGTCACGATGTCCTGGCCTTCGGCCAGCTGCTCGGTGCTCCGCACCAGGGTCCCATCGGCGGTCGTGGTGAGCGAGTAGCCGCGCCGGAGTTGGTTCTCCACGTCGTAGGCCGCGAGCAGTCTCCGCCACCCGGAAAGCTGCTCGGCTGCACGCTCGAGGTGCGAGCTCGCACGCGCCGAAAGCCGGCCCGCCCTCGACCGCACGCTCGATTGGCAGGCCTCCAGCCGGGCCGGCGCGCACCGCTCCAACGCAGCAGCCTTCACCCGACGCGGTCGCGGTGCACGCGCAGCTGATGGCGCGCCGCCGCCGGTGAGACGACCTCGCGCCTGACCGTCGCCGCGCCTGCGCGCCGTCGAGGAAGGCCGGGATCCGCCGCGCCAGGACGCCCGACGGCTGGAGGACGCGGTGACTCCCACCACTGCCGGACCGCGAGCGCGATCTGCTGTCCGCACTCGGTCGGACGTGACGCACGCGCGGCTCGCCACGATGTCCGCCACGCTCTCGTCGCCGGTATGGCCGATCCCGGTGAACACCGGCTTGGTCGCACCCGCCACGGCTCGGGCCACGAGCTCGGTGTCGAACGCGGCCAGATCCGCCTTCGAGCCGCCTCCGCGGACGAGACGATGACGTCGCAGTCGCTCCGGCTGAGGAACCGCAGACCACGGGCGATGGAGGTCGGTGCAGCGGGCCCTTGCACCGGCACCTTCACCAGCGAGATGCGGAACCCGAAACCCGACTCGACGAGGCGCCCGACGAAGTCGTGGTAGCCCTCGGTTCCCGGACTGGCCACGAGGCCGACGTGGAGCGCCGGTTCGGGCACCGGCAGGGCCGCGTTGCGCCGCAGGAGTCCCTCGGCCTCGAGGGCACGCAGCAACTGGGCCCGCTGGGCGGCGATCCGGCCGAGCAGGGCGGTGACGTCGATCTCCGCCAGGACGAAGCTCACCTCGCCCTTGGCCCGGTAGAGGTCGAGGGTGCCGCGGAGCACCACGATCATGCCCTCGGCCAGCTCGATCCCCTCCTTCTCCAACGAGTGCCGCAACGGCGCCCACGAGGTGCGCCAGCACTTCACCCCCAGCGTGGGGACGCCCCCGCGACCCCGGGAGCCGGCGGCGCGGACCTCGTCGGGGTCCACGAGGTCCATATAGAGGTGACCGGAGCTGTGGTCCGAGAGCTTGGCGATCTCGCCGCGCACCCACAGGCGCCGGTTCCGGGGAAACGACCGGGTGAGGGCGGTCTCGACCTCGTTGTAGAGGGCGCCGACGGAGAGCACGTCGGGGTGCGTGTCGCGGTGGAGCTCGGGGTCGAACGACGCCGGGTCGGGCACACCGACGAGCGGCGGGGATTCCGGATCGAAGAGCTGGCGGGAGCCACCGGGCATTGCCGACACCCTACCGACGCGGTGCGCGTCCACCCCACACGAGGTGGCACACTTGTGGCGACGGTGAGTCGGCCGGGTGGCCGCGGCCCGGACCGTTCGTGGGACCGGGTCGAGGAAGGTCGGGACTCCACAGAGCAGGGTGCTGGCTCAGCCAGTCGGGGTGACCCGCAGGACAGTGCCACAGAAAGGAAACCGCCGATGGCGGGCCAGGAGCCCGCACAGGTAAGGGTGAAACGGTGCGGTAAGAGCGCACCAGCGACGGGGGCGACCTCGTCGGCTCGGTAAACCCCACCCGGAGCAAGGCCAAGCGTGGGAGACGGGCTGCTCGTCCGGTCGCCGAAGGGTGACGCTCCCCAGGTGGGCCGCTCAGATGGATGGCCACCCCGGTTTTCTGCCTCTCATCGGGGCAGGGGGCCGGACAGAATCCCGCCTACAGGCCGACTCACCGTCACCTGCATCGTTCACCAGCGCGTTCGTAGTGCCGGCAGAGGAACTTGTCCCTTCTGTCCCCCAACGGCCCACGGCACTCGAGGTCGAAGCACGGCTCGGGTCCCTGGCTACCGTCGTCGTGGGCCCGGGTGCGTTCAACGCCGTCGGGCCCGCAGCCGCACCTACCACGGAGGTACGACATGACCGACAGTTTCGAGAGCCCCCAGCATCTCGGTGCCGAGGCGCTCGCCATCGCCGACGAAATCGACGCCATCGCCCAGCGCGCCACAGAGCTCATGGCCGAGCTGGTCGACCCCTGGGTGAGGCGCTTCGGAGCGGCCCAGGCCGCGATGGCGAGCCAGCCCTACGCCACCAAGGCCGAACGGCAAGCGGCGGCGAACGCGTTCTACGAAACCACCCGCGAGGAGCTTGTGATGCGTGGGATCGGACGGCTCCAGGAGCTGGTCACGTGTATGCCCGAGCACAGCAGCACATCGGAGGAACTCGCCGCCTGGGCGACGTAGGTCTGAGCACCGCCGACCGCGGGGAACATGATGGTCTCGCATGGTCCCTCGCAGACCCGCCGTGGTTTCCCAACACCGGATGTCGACGGCCTGGCATCGATCCGGCGATCGTCCTTCCAGGCCGACGGCTCGACCATGAATCCCGCGGAGCGCTTACCAGGTTGGGGCATCTCGGTCATGATCATCGCAGCGGACTAACCCGCCGTGATTGAGGTGAGGTAGCCCACGAGGGTGGTGGCGGAGTCGCAGACCGCTGACCCGGTATCGAGCGACACGGGCATGAACTGATCGGCGACCTCTGAGCCGCTGCTCCCCGGGAAGACCGTTCCGTCAGGGGCTGTTACAAGTGGGTACGCATGACTGGCTCCGTTCAGGACGATGCTGAGACTGCAATCCCCTACGTTTCGGTAGAGAGCGTCTGTGATCGTCAGCCTGCTGCCCGTCGGAACGGTCAGGGTGGTCGAGGTGCTCGCAGGGATCGACTGCACCCACGCGTGTTTGGCGGTGTACTGAGCATCTGACTGCCCAGTCGAGGTCGAAGCCGCTGTGCCCGCTCCGTGAGCCACACCCGCGAACGCGATCCCGCCGACGAGCACTCCGCCAGCAAGGAACGCTCCGAGTGCTGCCACCTTCGGATGATTCGTGGACATGACTGATCCTCCGTTCCGCCGCTGTGGAGGATGCGACTGTCACACCGCTCAGCCCAGCGGTCGATGAAGGTGTCATCATGCTTGACCGAGGGCGCGTCCGCTCTCGCCGCTCTCGGCAGCCGTTTACGGTTCCCCGGAACAGTGGCGGTGATCTCCCAAGCCAAACATCGACCGTTCTGGCGGAAGCTCTCGATAGCCTCGGCCTGGCAGCGATCATGCAGGCAGACGTTGATGAGGGCGAGCGCGTCACATGTTGGTGGCGCCAATAGTGTCCTTCGGGTTGCTCGCGGGTATTGACCGGAGCGAACCCGGGCGCTCCGAGTCAACTGTGGTGGCGGCCTCCTGCGGGTTCGCTTGGTCTAACCCACCGATGCCATGCCGACCACCGGTTTGTTGAGCGGCTTGCCGCCCATCGATCCGAGGAAGGGAGCACCGAAGCAGAACACGCCACCGTCGCTGGCTACGAGACGGTAGGCGCCGGCAGTAGTGGCGGCCACGCCGACCACCGGGGAGTTGAGGTGGACGCCGCCCATGGAGCCCAGGAAGGGAGCACTGAAGGTGAAGACCCCGCCGTCAGCTGCGACCAACCAGTAGCCCGATGTGGTGTCGTCGACGGCGATGCCGACCACCGGCTTGTTGAGGGGCTTTCCTCCCATGGAGCCTTGGAAGTGGGCGTCCCCGAAGGTGAACACCCCGCCGTCGGCCGCGGTCAGGTAGTAGCCCCCATTGTCGGGGGTGACCGCGATTCCGACGACCGGCTTGTTGAGCGCCTTACCTGCCATCGAGCCGTGGAAGTGAGCGTCACCGAAGGTGAACACTCCACCGTCTGCCGCGACCAAGTAGTAGCCACCGCCGTCGGGCGTCGAAGCGATGCCGACGACTGGTGCGTTGAGGTGGACGCCGCCCATAGAGCCGTGGAAGGGCGCCCCAAAGGAGAAGACGCCGCCGTCGGAGGCACCCAGCCAGTAACCGCTGTCGGGCGCCGAAGCGACTCCGACCACTGGTGCGTTCAGCGGATGTCCACCCATAGAGCCGTGGAAGGGAGTCCCGAACGTGAAGACACCCCCGTCGGAGGCGCCTAACAGGTAACCCAGGCCAGGCGCGGTGATCGTGATCGTCAGCTCCTGAGTTGCAGTGGCACCCAGGGAGTCCGTGGCCTCAACAGTGAACGTGAAGCTGCCTGCCATGGAGGGGGTGCCACTGATGGTCCCGGTCGAAGACAAGGTAAGGCCAGGCGGGAGTGATCCCGACACGACCGACCAACTGTTGGGCGGTGTCCCTCCGAACGCGCTCACGTCAGTCGAGTAGGTGGTGCCGACAACGCCGTTGGGAACGGTGGTGGTTGTCACACAGAGCGGTTGTTGCACTCCGACCAAGTCTGTCTTCCAGCCGCTAAAGGAGTTGCAGGTCACTGTCGCGGTCGACCCCCCGGCGGAATCCACCTCCACTCCGAAGCCGAAAGTGTCGGGCACGTCGGGGGAGGTCCGGCCGATCTGATTGCGGTCGATGATCAGGCCGGTGCTGGGTCCGGTGCCGCCGTCCTGCACGACCACCCCGAGGTCGTTCTTGGCCCCCGTGATCGTGTCGCCCCTCAAGGTGACGTTTGTCGCCGACAACACGAGCACAGCCCCATTTGCGTTCGCTGGACCGCCGAAGCCGCTGCCGTTAATGGTGCTGTCCGAGGTCGTGCCAGTGGAACCGCCTAGGTACAGCAGTCCGTTCTGGCCGATGGGAATGTTGGATGTGGGGGGTCCGATAAAGCTACCCGAGACGTTCATGGTCATCCCCGACGCCTGGATCGCGCTCTTCTGGTAGTCGGTGACGGTGGTGCCAGTGATCGTGAGGGTCTGACCAGCAGTTCCGGTGGCGACGATCGCCCGTCCAACTTCACAATTGCTGCTGTGCTCCGATATTCCCGTGACAGTGACGTTGGTCACCGAGCCGCCCGCACCGTTGAACTCAATGCCGTTCAACGTGCTCCGACAACCCGGAAAGCCGGGTGTGAAGTTGCCCATGATCGTCAGTTTCTCGACGCTCATGGACGTCCCACCGGTAGCGTTCTCTAACACTGCGCCATCGATAGATGGGGTCCCAGGTGTGACGTCATGCGCGGTGATGGTGTGTCCAGCGCCATTGAGGGTGACCCCGTTTGGAATCGTGAGCGTTTGCGTCGTGTCACAGTCGCCGGTCAAGGTGATGACACCCCCCACCGGGGCTGGGAACGCGCACGCGGTGGCAGCAGAGGCCACTCCAACGTCCGCCACGAGCAAGGCGGGGGTAACGGCAGCGAATGATACGAAAAACGTCAGACAGGCAACCCAGACTCGAAGCCGCATAGACCCCCCATTTCGGGGCAAACGGCGCATCCGAGTGAGGACGCGCAGTTCCAGAAAGCTCTTTGGACTAAGACGAGCGCAGGGATCCGACCGCCGGCAGATCGTCGTCGACGTACCCGCCTGCTTCCGCTGTGCCATGACATGACCTCGCATTCCAGCGTGACCGGTACGACCCCCGTTGCCAGTCGGTCACATTCGACCGGCGTAGGGAACCTTCGGATTAACCGGACGCGTCTGCCTAGATTCGTATCTAATGGGACTAGAAGTGTCAACGTGTCCGCAATGCCACAGTGACGGTGAACGTCGCTCTAATGGGACAAGAAGTGTCAACGTGTCCGAAATGCCACAGTGACAGTGACCGCGCTCTAATGGACAAGAAGTGTCAACGTGTCCGAAATGCCACAGGGACAGTGGACGTCGCTCTAATGGGACAAGGAGTGTCAACGTGTCCGAAATGCCACAGTGACAGTGACCGCGCTCTACGCGCTATCAAGCGAAGTATTCATCGGCCCCGGTGACATTCTCGAGGTCGTGCGAACGGTACCGCCCGGCCCGCCAGTCGACGACGATGAGTTACGGCAGCAGCTGGCGCTCGTTGAGAAGATGGTCGACGACGACCTCAGTATCGGCCAGCCGCCCAGCTGGCAATGGAACCTGGCCGCCGTCGTGCTCGTCCTGCGCCGCCTGCTCGACGACCGTAGCGACGTGTCAATAATTGAATTAATCCTGGTAGTTAGCCGAATGCTCGGTGCTCGAGCCTGGTACCTCGAGCACGGCAGGCCCGACCGACATGTCGGCAAACGCGAACACCTGCTCGACGTCCTGGTGCGCCAGGTTGCCGTCGCCGAGATCGACGAATGGGAACAGCACCTACTCGAGCGCGGCACCGGCGACCCGGTCGTAACGGTCAGCGTTGGCGCTCGCATTCGGTACCGGCGCGCCGAGGTCGGGGTAACGCAGGCACAGCTCGCCGGCATTCTCGGCGTCGAGCGCTCGACGGTCGTTCGCTGGGAAGCAGACGAACGCGCGCCACACGCAGGCCACAGGGTCGCCCTCGCCCGTTTTCTCGGCGGTCAGCCCAGCGACTACGACGGCGCGCTCGCCGGTCACGTTCGGAAATAGGCGGCCCTATTCGGAACGTTTCTAATCTACCTCGATAAGTAGTACGACTACTGCCGGCGCTCGTTGCATCGTAAGTCAGCATTATAAAGCGATGGGCGCACGGTTGTGCCGAGCTGACGAAGTAGGAAGAATTGTGTGATCTGGGCTTTTGTTTATATGCGATACCGGATCACGACCATAAACACCAAACAGGGGTTCCGCGCCCTTTGACGGCCTACTGTCGCTCGTAGCCCTGTGGCATACCGACTCGGTTCGATTGGGCCGCCGCTGCTTTAGGAACGCCGACAACCAGAACGCCGAGGAACAGGCATGGACGAGCCGCCGGAGCTCCGAGACAACGGACACTGGAGGATGGCTGTCTGGGCCCTCCGAGTGGGCTACGTCGGGCTGGCCGTCGCCATTGCGGGCCTCATCGTGATGTCGTCGGGATCCACGCCGTGGGTCCTGGCGGTCGGGGCGATCATCTGGCTCGGCGCTGCCGTCGTCACGCTGGCGGGAGTCTTCCGCTCCCGACAAGAGCTTCCAGAGCCGCGTCCTGGGTACTGGTCGATGCGGTTCATGCTCATCCGCGACACGGTCCACGCCCGGTCGTCGGCCTGCAAGGGGTGAACGGGAACCACCTACTGGAACGCTCCGCTCACCGGTCGCACCTTCATCGCGACATACGGAGCACCGCGGTGGCCCGATCAGTGACAGCCGCCTCGGCGATGGTTCACGCGCACGAAGAGTTGACGTCAAGCAATCGGGTTGTGATCGTCATCACGCGACATGTTGATGAGTATTTGCACCTTTGACGAACTAATGGCCCGGAACTGATGCGGCAAGTTGCGCAACGGGACGCGGCGCGCTTGCTCCAGAATCACTTGCTCGTCTAACTTCCCGCCGACCTGTGAGGGGCCAGGTTCTCGACTCTCATCCTCTCGTGGGCAAATACGAGGAGGAGTGAGGGAGAGATGTCAGCGATCAAGATCATCAAGACAACGGCAGGATCGCGCCTCGGAGTTGCGATATTGACCGCCGTGGCGACCGCCGTCGTCGTCGGCGGAGTGGGATTCGCCTCCATACCGGACGGCGGTGGCGTCGTCCACGGCTGTTACGCCAAGAAGGGCACAACGAAAGCCCTGTCGGTCATCGACACCGCGAAGACCGCAACCTGTCCTTCGGGCACCGTCAGTCTCAACTGGAACCAGACAGGTCCTCAAGGTACGCAGGGTCCGATGGGACCCCAGGGTCCTGCTGGTCCCGCCGGGACGAACGGCGCCAACGGCACCGCGGTTTCTTGCATCCTCGTGACGCTGTGCTCGTGGGGCCAGTCCTTCTCTGGCGGTTCCTACGGGTTCAACGTTCCCACAGGTGTGGCCTTCGACGGCACCCATCTGTGGGTGACGAACTACAGCGGAAGCTCTTTGACCGAGCTCAACGCCTCCGACGGCAGCTGGGTGCGCACCCTCTCCGGCGGTTCCTACGGGTTCGCCGAGCCCTACGGGATCGCCTTCGACGGCACTCACCTGTGGGTGGCGAACTACAGCGGAAGCTCTTTGACCGAGCTCAACGCCTCCGACGGCAGCTGGGTGCGCACCCTCTCTGGCGGCTCCTACGGGTTCAACGGTCCCTTGGGCGTCGCCTTCGACGGCACCCATCTGTGGGTGACGAACTACAGCGGCGGTTCGGTGACCGAGCTCAACGCCTCCGACGGCAGCTGGGTGCGCACCCTCTCCGGCGGTTCCTACGGGTTCTCCAATCCCTACGAGCTCGCCTTCGACGGCAGCCATCTGTGGGTTCCGAACTACACCGGCAACTCGGTGACCGAGCTCAACGCCTCCGACGGCAGTTGGGTGCGCACCCTCTCCGGCGGTTCCTACGGGTTCGCCAGTCCCGACGTGGTCGGCTTCGACGGCACCCATCTGTGGGTGACGAACTTCAACGGCAGCTCGGTGACCGAGGTCAACGCCTCCGACGGCAGCTGGGTGCGCACCCTCTCGGGTGGTTCCTACGGGTTCGCCGAGCCCTTCGGGATCGCCTTCGACGGCACCCATCTGTGGGTGGCGAACTACACCGGCAGCTCGGTGACCGAGCTCAACGCCTCCGACGGCAGCTGGGTGCGCACCCTCTCCGGCGGTTCCTACGGGTTCAACGGTCCCTTGGGCGTCGCCTTCGACGGCACCCATCTGTGGGTGACGAACCACGCCGCTGGTGGAAACTCGGTGACCCGGATCTTCAGCAACTGAACGATGACTCCGCCGGGCCCCCTCGGATCCCGGCGGAGTCATCGCTGAAGGGCAGACCGGAGATCAGTACGAGATGCTTTGGCAGAGACCATCCCCCTGACGCGGGTGTGCCATGGTTGTCCCCCGCCGGCTGCCGTGGCCTCCCGGAGGGGACAGCGGCGCAACGAAAAGGGAGGAACGGTGCGGTTCATCCTTCAGTACCCCGAAGCTCAGGGCAGCGATCTGGACCTACTCGACGCGGGGTCGGTCGCCGAGGTCGCCCAGGCCGCCGAGGAGGCGGGATGGCACGGGATCGCGCTGACTGAGCACCCGGCTCCGAGCAGCGCCTGGCTCGAGTCGGGCGGACACCAGAGCGTCGATCCCTTCGTGGCGCTGGCGTCCGCAGCCGGGGTCACGTCCACGTTGGCCCTCGTGACGAACCTGAGCGTCATCCCGTACCGCAACCCCCTCCTGCTGGCCAAGAGCGCGGCCACGCTGAACCGGGTGTCGGAGGGCCGCTTCTTCATGGGTGCAGGTGCCGGCTACCTCAAGTCCGAGTTCTTCGCGCTGGGCGTGGACTTCGAGGAGCGCAACGCGCTCTTCGAGGAGTCGCTCGAGGTGATGCGGCTGCACTGGAGTGGCGAGCCGTTCACGTTCGAGGGCCGCCACTTCTCCGCCCGCAACATCCGAGCCCTGCCCGCGCCCCGGAGCCATGCCATCCCGATCTGGATGGGCGGCAACTCCGACGCGGCTCTCCGCCGCGCCGCCCGCCACGCCGCCGGCTGGATGCCGATGACCGCCCCGGCCGGCGTCGCCAAGACGGCTCGCACCCCGCCGGTCACCAATACCGAGGAGCTCCGCGAGCGCCTCGCGGTGCTCGAGCGTCTGGCCGGCGACCGCTTCGAAGAGCTCGAGCTGATCCTGAGCTTCTCTTCGCCGGGCATCGCCGACTTCGACCGCGACCTCGAGCGTCATCGCCATCGGCTGGGTGAGATCGAGGAGCTCGGGGCCGACTGGACCATCGTCGGGCCGCCATGGTCTCCGTCTCCCGGTCCGATCGAGTGGCTCCGGGGCTTCGCCGCCGCCTTCATCACGAACTGAACAGCGCTCCGGGTCACCTGTCCCGATTTGGATCGCGGTGCCCGTGACGGCAACGGGCGGGCGCCTGGCCCGCCCGTCCCCGTCGACGAGCCTCGAAGGTCAGGACGAAGCGAAGTCCTTGTCCAGCTTGTTGAAGTTCGGTATGCCCAGACCCACGCCCTCGTTGTAGAGCGCGCCCGGGGTGCCGGTGAAGAAGAGGTTGTCGCTCGACGTCCCCGACGTCTGCAAGGGGTTGAACGGCGACGTGCCGCCCTGCGCGAACCCGTAGATCGCCGGGTTCCAGAAACCGACCCGGTGCCCGAGCGATGACTCCAAGTCGGCGGTGACCCCGTTGAGCTGCGGCCCCACGAAGCTGGTGCCACCCCAACCGCCTTCGAGGACCGGGTCCCCCGACTGGGCGAAGGACGGCGAGTAGAGGAGGTAACCCGATTCGGGGTCGGCGTCGGTGGAGACGTCGGGTACGGCCCGGCCGAAGGCCTGACCCTGGACGACCGAGGGGTTGGCGTTGAAGAAGAACTTGGTCGGCAGGTCCAGGCCTCCCACGACCTGGTAGTCCTTCGGGGTCAGGTACGGCACCGCGCTGTACGTCTCCGTGCCCGGCACGCCTCGCTGGTACGACGGCGTCGCGAACACGGTGCTGAAGCCGCCGCCGCCGCCGCCGTCAAACCTCGAATTCTTGGCCACCGACCCGACAGAGGGAGCTCCGGTGATGGTGGCGATCGGCCCCCACAGGTAGTCCCAGCCCCAGGTGCGCTCGGCCGGTACCGAGACCGTGGCCGACCCGCCGGGGCCGGTCAGCGTCGCGGTGTAGGGCAGCGTCGTCCCGCCACCGACCGTGATGTAGGGGCTGTCGGCCGGGGTGTCGACCGCCAGGTTGGTCGTGCCGATCTCGTCGTATGCGTCGTAGGCGCCCTCGTCCCCGGCGGCGCAGAACGCCGACTGGCCCTGGGCGGCGAGCTCCAAGAAGGCCTCGTTGAAGGCCGCCGCATATCCCGGCGTCTCGGTGCCCGACTGGATGGCGGTCGCCAAGAACGTCTCAGCCTCTCCCCAGCTCGTCGACACCGAGCTGGCGATGTTCTGGCTGGCGGCGTCGAAGAAGGAGTCGGCGAAGCCCGGGTCGGTGTTCGGGCGCCTGGTAGACGATCACGTTCGCACCGGGGGCGACACCGCCCGACTGCTCGACGTCGAGGTCGGACTCCCCGGTGCCCCCCGCGTCGCTCGGCGCGCCCGGACCACCGTCGACGTTCTCGATCTTGACGGTCCGCCCGGTGTCGGGCAGCCCCAAGATGTTCTTCCAGAAGTACTCGGGGTGCACCCCGGTCGACGGCGGCCAGCGTGACGATGGCGACGGTCTGGCCCGCCCCGGTGGCGCCGGCCTTGTAGAGCGGGTCGAGCCCGTAGTTGGCGGCGAATGACTCGCGGTGTGTTGCACGCGTTCGGCAGACCCGTCAAGGCGACGCAGCTGTTGGAGTTGCCCGGCTGCGCGCTGGCGAGGCTGGTGTCGATGTGCCGGGTGTTCGAGAGGAACGAGGCGTAGTTCGACAGACCGAGGATCGCGGTCACGTACTTGGCCAGGTTGGCCGGCAGCGAGGGCGGCTGTGACGTCCCGTGCACGGTCTGGGCGGGGATCGTCTGGCCGTTCGACTCGCTCTGTTGGGGCACGTTGAACTGCTGTTGTTGCACACCGAGCGCGGCGTCGAACTCGGCGGCGGTGCCCATCGCCACGACGTCGACGTCGTCGGGGTACACCTGGGTCGTGATCCCGAAGCCGGCCAGGTACTTCTGCAGCTCGAAGATCACCTTGGGGCTCTGGCCGTAGGTCTGGGCGAACTGGCCGACCGTGTCGTACTGCGTGATGCCGTGCGTCACCGCGAACTCGAGCGCCGCGAGGTTTTGCTCGGTCAAGACGAACGACACCGTCTCCTGCGTGCTCCCCGGTGTGGCACCCGTCGCCACCGCTCCGGGCAGCGCGGCCGGGTTGACGTCACCGGGGACGGGCACCGGCATGTTGGCGCCGTTCGAGGTGGCGGCGCCCGCGGTGAAACCGGTGCCGACAACGACGAGCGCGGTGGCCGCACCGGCCGCGGCGATCTTGAGCGATGTCAGGCGACGCCGACGTTTCATGGTTGGACTCCCGGGTCTCGTTGGTGCGTCTGTCGTGCAGTCTTGTGCGGACTCGGTAGACGGATCCCCGCCACACGGCGTTGGTTTTAGCACGCCATCGGGCCGTCGGGTCGACGGCCTGGGTGATCAAAAGGTGCCAGCGAGGGGCTGTTCCTGGGGATCGGCCTCAGATCTGGCCGCTCGACGCGCGGGCCGCGGACGAACCGCTGCACGAGCGAACGCAGCAGGGCCCAGGCGACGTCGGGATGGTCGCGCACGAAGGGCCGGAACTGCCACCCGGCCAGAGCGAGGCACCGCAGATCCGTGTCCGCGGTGACCTCGGCCATCCGCGCCCCCTCGTCGATGAGCGCGATCTCACCGAAGTGCTCGCCCGCCTTCAGGACGCCGACGCGTTCGCCGTCCACCGAGACGGCGGCCGTTCCCGACGTGATGACGAAGAAACCGACGCCCGGATGGCCCTTCTCGATGACCCGCGTACCGGCGGGGAACGAGGTCTCGGTCATGGCCGTCGCCAGCTGCTTGACGTCCTTCTTGGACAGCTCGCGGAACAACGGGGTGCTCCGGATGGCCTCCTGGGCGTCCGCCATGGAGGAACCGTACACGCCTCGGCCCTGGGTCGGCCTGATCCGGGCGGCCGCCGCCTCTCCTCGGCTCGGGTCACACCAGCGCGTCGTGGAGGGTCTGGGTCGGGAGCGCGCCCTGCCACCAACGCAGGGTGACGACGAAACGGGACCCGCCCCCGGCGTACAGAGGCGAGGCCGCTCGGACCGAGCCGCCCATGGCGGCCGCCAGCTCCGCCACGATGGCCAGTCCGAGCCCCGAGCCTGCCCGGCGGCTGGGCCCTCGGTCGGCCTGGTAAAAGCGCTCGAAGACCCGTTCCAAGTCGCCCGGCCGCGATTCCTGGTCCGTCGTCGTCGACGGTGATGGTGCAGGCGCCGGTCGCCGGGTCGGTCCCGAGGGCGATGGTGACCGCGCTCCGGGCGAACGCCAGCGCGTTCTCAATGAGGTTGGCCAGCAGCTGTGCCAGGCGGTCCGGATCGGCCTCGGCCGGCCGCTGATCGGGCCGCCCCTCGGGGACATGGACAACGAGTGCGAGGCCGCCCTTGGCCGCGGCCGGCCGGAAACCCTCCGACGTCGTGCTCACCACCTCGGCGACGTCGGTCGGGCGCAGTGAGATGGACATCTGGCGCGCCTCGAGCTTGGTCAGGTCGAGGAGGTCGCCCACCAGGCGCTCCAACCGGCGGGACTCGGCGATGATCACGTCGGCCGCTCGCCCCTCGTCCTCGACTGCGCCGTCGTGGATCGCCTCCGCGAAGCCGCGGATGGAGGTGAGCGGCGTCCTCAGGTCGTGCGACACGGCCAGGAGGAGGTGGCGCTCGCGCGCCCGGCTGTCCTCGAGGCTCTGGGCCATGTGGTTGATGGAACCGGCCAACGAGGAGAACTCGGGGTAGTCGTGGGCGCGGACGGGGACGCGGCTCTCCAGGTCGCCGGCGGCGATCCGGGCCGTGGCGCCGACCGCCTCGACCAGGGGACGGGACATGCGGCGGCTCATCTGCCAGGCCACCAGCGCCGCCACCGCCAGTGCGGCGGCGCCGGCGACGATGAAGTACACCCAGCTCGGCCCCAACCCGCCCACGTTGCGGGTGAGCAGAATGGCCAGGGTGCCGTCGAAATTGTGCAGCCGCTCCCGCTCGAGCGGCGTCAGGTCGACCGGCGCCGCGGCGTACACGACGCCGCCGGCACGGCCCGAGGTCGTCTCGCCCGCCTCGAGTGCCGCCAGGTCGAGCTGCTCGGGCGTGAGGCCGTGCGGGAGATGCGTCGTGACATTGCCCGCGGGGTCGATGCGGATGAGGCTCGCGTTCTCCAGCCGGAGCGTCCGGTGGATGATGTGCAAGACCTTCAGCGACTCTTTCCCGGTGCTGACCGATCTGAGGGAGTCGGCCTCCGAGACGAGTTGCGCCTTGGCGTCGTTGCGCGCCTCGATGCGAGTGAGCACGAGACTGCCCACTCCGGCAATGAGCAGGACCACCGCGACGAGGCCGACCATGGCCAGCATCAGGCGGCGCCGCATCGATCAGCCGAACCGGTAGCCCACGCCCCACACGGTCGCCAGGGCGAGCTCGGGGCCCAGCTTCTTGCGCAACTGCGCCACGTGGACGTCCACCGTGCGCTCGTCGCCGTACCACTCGGATCCCCAGACCCCGTCGAGGAGCTGCTGGCGCGACAGGGCCAGTCCGGCGTTGGCGGTCAGGAAGGCCAGCAGATCGAACTCGCGGGTGGTGAGGCCCACCGCCTCGCCGGCATGGCGCACCTCGCGACGGCGCATGTCCACCTCGAGGTCGCCGACGGCGATGATGTCCTGGGGTGCCGGCCCCTCCCGTGTCCGGCGGAGGACGGCTCGCACCCGTGCCACCAGCTCACGGGGCGAGAACGGCTTGACCAGGTAATCGTCGGCTCCGAGCTCCAGCCCGAGGATCCGGTCGACCTCGTCGGCGCGGGCGGTGAGGAAGAGGACCGGCACGGTGCTGCGGCCACGGATCTCCCGGCACACGTCGTAGCCGTCGAGGGGTCCGGGCAACCCCACGTCGAGGACGACGATCCACGGGTCCTCCTGGCGCCAGAGATCGAGCCCTTTCTGGCCGTCACTGGCCAGCAGGACACGGAACCCCTCCCGCCGGAGGTAGAGGTCGACCAGATCGGCGATGTTTGGGTCGTCCTCCACCACGACCACCGTGCCGTTCTCCGTGCTCACCCCCCTAGCCTCGCACCTCCGGCTCCTCGAACCGCCCCATGCGGGACCTCCCTCACAGAACCCTCACGGATTCCCAACGGGCCCCTCACGGCCGCCGCGGACGATGGGACACGAAGCGGGACGGCGCCCGCACGTACGGATCTCGGGGCGAGCGACGGGAGGAGCGTCATGTCGGGAAAGCGGACGAATCTCATCCGGATGTGCGCAACCGGCGCGGCATTCGGCGCGGCTGCGCTCGTGCCGGTCGCGGCCGGGGCCACGACGATCCCCACGCACGCCGGGACCCATTCCCGAACCACGACGATCCCGAAGCACGTCGGGACTCACGCCGACGCTGCGACTCCTCGTACCCTGGCGGAGATCAAGGCGGAGGCGGCGGCGGCCGTCGCGAACCGGGTCCACACCCTGAACACCGCGGTCGCCTCCATCGGCGAACGAGAAGGGCCTCGGCGACGGGCTGGCCCCGCTGCGCTCGTACCTGGGTGCCGACGTCCAACCGCTCTTGCAGCAGGGACACGTCGTCGCGGCCGACACCACCGTCGCCCAGGCGCAGAGGGACTACGAGGACCTCTTCTCCGGCTTCCGCGTGTACCACCTCCTCCTCCCGGCCGCCTCCCTCGCGGCCCGCGCCGACCGGGTCGCCGAGTCGGACGTCCCCGCGCTGAAGAAGGCGGCGGCCAAGGCGCAGGCGGCCCTACGGGCCCAGAACCAGGCGACGGTCGGGCCGCACGTGGAAGACCTCAACCGCCAGATCGCCGCCGCCGACTCCGCCACGCGGGGCCTCGCCTCGACCGTGCTGGCCTACACGCCGGCGCAGTGGAACGCCGACGACCGCCTGCTTTCGACGGCGACGACCTCGGTCACCTCGGCCGAGAGCGCAATCCGCCAGGGCCGCGCCGACGTAGTTCACATTCGGCAGGATCTGCACAGCGCGGTCAAGGGTGGTCGGGCACGGCCCTTCCACCACGACCACCGGTGAGCAGAAGCCACTGGGCGGGCTCCTCAGGGATCTCCGCTTAGGGTCGTCGCCGTCCCCAGCGGCGGCGCCTGTGGGCATGTCGCCACCCGGCACCGCCGTCCGCCCCGGTGCCGGGTGGCAGACGCCCTCTCAGTCGCTGACCAGGCCGGCCGTGTTGGCGTTCAGCCCGTTGGCCGACTTGGAGCGGTGCACCACCTGGAACTCGGAGAACTCGGCCAAACCCCAGGGCCCGTTCTCCACGCCGATGCCGCTCCACTTGAAACCGCCGAAGGGCTGCTGCGGCGCCAGGGCGAGATGCGTGTTGACCCACGCCGTCCCGCACTCGAGCTGCGCTGCCACCTCGGTCGCCCGCTCGGTGTCGGCGCCCCAGACCGAGCCCGAGAGCCCGAAGTGGGTGGCGTTCGCCCGATCGATGACGTCGCCGAGGTCGCGATAGGCGACGACCGGCAGCGCCGGGCCGAACTGCTCCTCGTCGACGATGCGCGTGCCGTCCGAGAGCCCGGCCAGGATCGTCGGTTCGAAGAAGTACCCGGGTCCGTCCATGGCCCGACCTCCCGTGACCGCCGTCGCTCCGTGCGCCAAGGCGTCGGCGACCAGCTCCTTGACCCGCTCGTACTGCGGCTCGTTGTTGATGGGCCCGAGCTTCACGCCCTCCTCGGTGCCCACGCCGACCTTGACCGCACGCGGCCTGGACGGCCAGTCCCTCGACGACGTCGTCGTAGAGAGCCTCGGGGACGTACACCCGCTTGATGGCCGAGCAGACCTGCCCGTTGTTGTTGAACGCCCCGGCGAAGATGGCTCCGGCGACGACCGCGGGGTCGGCGTCGTCGAGGACGATGGCGGGGTCGTTGCCCCCGAGCTCGAGGGTCACCCGCTTCAGGTCCGGCGCAGCCGACAAGGCGACCTTCTTGCCGGTCTCGACCGAGCCGGTGAAGCTGATCTTGCGCGGTACCGGATGCGACGTCATAGCGGCGCCGAGCTCGTCGCCCCCGCTCACGATGTTGACGACGCCCGGGGGGAACACCTCGCGCAGCAGCTCGCCCACCTGGAGCGTGGTGAGCGGCGTGAACGGCGACGGCTTGAGGACGAGCGTGTTGCCCGCCAGCAGCGCCGGGGCGATCTTCCAGAAGGCGAGGGTGAGCGGGAAGTTCCACGGCGTGATGGCGGCCACCACCCCGAGCGGCCTGCGGGCGAGCTCCACGTAGGCGCTGTCGTCGTCCTGAATCACCTGCGGCGGCGTCTCGATGTCGGCGAAGTACTGCGCCCAGATGGCCGACGCGAAGACCTCGATCCCGGCGTCGGCCAGCGGCTTGCCCTGCTCGGCGGTCAGCGTCGGCGCCAGGTCGCCCGGCGACGCCAAGAGGACGTCGGCGGCACGCCGCAGCGCGGCCCGGCGCGCCGACTCGTCCGCCTTCCAGTCGCGCGCCGCCTTGGATGCCGCGTCGAATGCGGCGTCGAGCTGCTCGGGCGAGCACTCCGGCGCTTGGGCGAAGACCTCACCCGTGGCGGGATTGCGGACCCCGAACGTCCGACCGGCCGGCACGGCCTCCCCGGCGATGGTCATGGTGAACTCGCTCTGGCTCATGGCACTCCTTGGTCGGGGGCGGGGCGGACCATCCTCGCACCCGGTCCGGCGCGGCTCAATCGACGGCGATACCCTCGCCCCGCATGGCGGCGCCCGGCGCACCCCGTTCTGAGCAGACCGACGTCTGCGTCGTCGGGGCCGGGCTGGCCGGGCTGACCGCGGCCAGGCTGCTGCAGCGTGCGGGCAAGAAGGTGGTCGTGCTCGAGGCCCGCGACCGTGTGGGCGGGCGGGTCTGGACCACGACGAGCACGGGCGGGGTCCCGGTCGACATGGGCGGCTGCTTCGTGGGACCCGGCCACGACCGCCTGCGCGCCCTCGCCGCGGAATTGGGGGTGCGCACCTTCGCCACCTTCGTCGAGGGCGACAACGTGCTCGCCACCGGCGGGACCGTGCACCGCTATCGCGGCGACATCCCGCGGATCAACCCGGTGGCCCTGCTCAGCGCCGCCCAGGGCATCCGGCAGTTCAATGCCATGGCCCGGCGGGTCCCGGTGGACGCGCCCTGGGATGCCCCACGGGCCGCGGCGTGGGACGCGCGGTCGGTGCGCGCCTGGCTGACGCCCTCGCGCGTCCCGACGCGGCTGGCCCGCGACCTCTTGGAGGCCACCGTGCGAGCCTGCTTCGCCTGCGACACCGCGGAGGTGTCGCTCTTGTGCTGGCTCTTCCTCGTCCGCTCGGCCGGCGGCGTCGAGCCCCTCATGAACGTCGCCGGCGGCTACCAGGACTCCCAGTTCGAGGGCGGCGTCGGCCGAGTGACCGACGCCATGGCGGCCGAGCTCGGCGACGCCGTCGTCCTCTCGTCCCCCGTGACCGCGGTCACCCAGCGCGCGGACCGCGTCGAGATCGTGTCCGAAGGCGCCACCGTGTCGTCACGGTGCGCGGTGCTGGCCCTCCCCAGGGCGCTGGCCGCCGCCATCCGCTTCGAGCCCGCGCTCCCGGCCGACCACGCGCTGCTCCTGCACCAGATGCCCGCAGGAACCGAAGTGAAGACGGTGGCGATCTACGACACGCCCTTCTGGCGAGACGACGGCATCAGCGGAGCGACCGTGGCCACCGACGACACCATCGAGATCACCCTCGACACCACGCAGCCCGGCCACGCCCACGGGGTCATCGGCACCTACGCCGCCGGGCCGCGCGCCGGGCGCTGTGGGCCATGGGCGAACGCGAGCGCCGGTCCGAATTGCTCACCATGCTCGCCCGGCGCCTCGGGCCGCGCGCCGCCGCGCCGCTCCAGGTGCTGGAGGTCAACTGGGCCGAGGAGCGCTGGACCCGCGGGTGCTCCATGGCGCACTTCCCGACCGGGGTGCTGACCCACTACGGCCGCCGCCTGCGCGAGCCTGTCGGCCGGCTGCACTGGGCCGGTACCGAGACGGCCACGGTGAGCTGGGGTGCCATGGACGGCGCGGTGCGCTCCGGAGAGCGGGTCGCCGCCGAGATCCTGTCTGCCGGATCCGCCGGCGACTGATTCCCCCGGCGACCCGGTCATCCCTGGCGACCGGGTCCAGGCTTCAGGCTTCAGTCCCTCAAGGCCCCAGATCCTCGGGGCGTGGCCCGGGTCCCGTCCCCACGCCGAGGCGCTCGCGGAAGAACGCCAGCGTCTGGTCGAGGGCGGCGCGCGTCGGCGTGCCCGGCTCGTCGACCAGGTGGTGCGTGAGCACCGAGTGCGCGCTCTTGGGGTGGCCGTAGGGGTTGCCCGGCCTCGAGTCGATCTCGACGGCGATGAACTTGTCGCCCAGCTCGCGCCGGAGCGACTCGAACCGCTGCTCGAAGCAGAAGGGGTCGTTGGTGAAGCGCAGCCCGAGCAGGCACTGCCCGGCCTCGGTCCGCGCTTTGACCCGGGCCAGGTCCGCGTCGGAGATGCCGACGTCGGCCTTGTGGCGCTTGCCGATGGGGAACGGCTGTGAGGGCTGACTGAGCACCGGGGCCAGCATCACGTCGTCGACCATCATGGCCAGCGCGAACCCGCCGGTGAAGCACATGCCGACCGCGCCGACGCCCGGGCCGCCGCACCGCGCGTGCTCGGATGCGGCCAGCGCGCGCAGCCACGTCGTGATCGGACTCGTCCGCTTGAGGGCGAAGCACGAGAACTCCCGCGAGATGCAGGCGGACGCGAGCGAGCGCACCGCGTAGCCGCCGGTCGGCGGACGGCCGGGATCGCCGAAGAGGTGCGGCAGCACCGCGGTGCAGCCGGCGGCAACCACGCGCCGGCCGAAGACGGCCAGCTCGGGCGTGATCCCGGGAGCCTCGCTCATCACGATGACGGCGGGACCGACCCCGGCCCGGAAGACGTCGCGTCGCTTGCCCTCGGCCTCGAAGCTCTCCTTGGTGAAGTCCGAGAGCGCGCCCTCCCACCTGCCGACGTGGCCGCTGGACATGGCGGGACCGTAGCATCGCCCTTCATGTCCGGACCCGGCCGCACGTTCGACCCGCGCCTGCCGGTCCTGGTCGGGCTGGGCGCGGTCGACGACGGCGCGCCCGCCGCGGATCTGATGGAGCGGGCGGCGCGCGCCGCCGCCGCGGACGCCGGGGCGCCGGAGCTCCTCACCTCGCTCGACCGCATCGCCGTGCCCCAGGGCTCGTGGTCGCTCGCCGACGCCGCGCGGGCCTGGCCGTGCGCCTGGGCTCACCTTCGGCGCGCGCCCTGCGCTACGAAATCGGCGTCTCGCAGCAGGAGATGCTGAACCACGCCCTGGCCGACGTGGCGTCGGGCGCGTGCGAGTGCGTGCTCGTCGTCGGCGGCGAGGACCGCGCCTGGTCCCGCTCCCAGGGCGCCGCCCGCGACGGGACGGCCACGGCCCGCGACATGGCCGCCGCGGCGCGAGGTCCCGCGGCCGGCTCGCCCGACGAGATCGTGACCCGCCCACCCGAGTTCGTCGCTCCGAGTCGAACACGCTGCCGGCATCGTGCTGCCTCCGGTGCAGCAGTACGCCCTCATCGAGAACGCGCTCGGCGCCGCCGAGGGACTGCGCCCGGACTCGCACGCGCACGAGATCGCCGTCCTGTGGGCCCGCTTCAACGAGGTGGCCCGGCACAACCCCGACGCCGCCTTCGGACAGGAGCGGACGCCGGACGAGCTGGCGCGCCCGGGGCCGCGGAACCGCCTCCTCGCGTTCCCCTACAACCGTTGGCACGCCAGCCAGTGGACGGTCGACCAGGCCTCGGCCCTCCTCATCTGCGCTGCGGGCCGGGCCCGGGACGCCGGCGTGGCGCCCGACCGTTGGCTCTTCCCCCGTGCCGCCCTGCACTCCTCGGGCGCGGTGACTCTGACCGCGCGCCGGCGGCTCGACGCTTGGCCCGCCATGGCCGTGCTCGGCCGGGCCGCCGAGGCCCGGATCGGCCGATCCCTGCCGCGACCTCGAGCTGGCCGAGGTCTACTCCTGCTTCCCCGCCGCCGTGCGCGTCCAGCAGCGGGAGCTCGGACTCGACCTGTCCGGTACGCCGACCGTCACCGGTGGCATGGCCTTCGCCGGCGGTCCGTTCAACCATTTCGTGCTGCTCTCGACCGTGGCGGTCGGCCGCCTGCTCCGGGAGCGGCCCGACGAGCTGGGGCTGGTCACCACGGTGTCGGGCATGCTCACCAAACCGGGTTTGGCCGTGTGGAGCGCCACCCCACCGCCCTCCGAGCCGGGCGTCCTCGTCGCCGACCTGGCGGCCGAGGCCGCGGCGGCCACCGAGTTGGTGCCGGTGGCGGACCCGGCCCCGTCGAGCGCCGAGGCGACCGTGGTGTCGTTCACCGTCACCCCCGGTCCCGACGACCCGGCCGAACCGGTCCGTACGGCCGTGGTGGCCGATCTGCCCGATGGGGTTCGGACCGCCGCGGCCTGCGAAGATGCGGACGTCGCCCGCCTCGCTCTCGCCGAGGGCCTGATCGGGCGGGCCATCCACGTGAAGGACACGAGATTCAGCCTCTGAGCCCCGGCCCCTCCCGGCCGTCGCGCCCGCGTCTGGTCGACCCCGAGCTGGCCGGAAGGGTTCCCGGACTGCGCCGGGCCGCCGGCGTGGCCGTCGGCGTCGCCGTCCTGAGCGCGACCGCTGTGGTCGTCCAGGCCGTCGCCCTCGCGCGCGCCGTCGATCGGTCGCTGCTCGCGCATGTACCGCTCCGCGACGTGGCACCCGAGATCGCCCTGGCCGCCCTGGCGCTGGTGGCTCGGGGCGTGATCACCGCGGTCGGCGACCTCTCGGCCCACGGGGCGGCCGAACGCGTCGTCTCGAGACTGCGGCGCGATCTCCTCGGTCACAGCCTCGGGCTCGGGCCGGGCTGGCTGGCCGGCGAGCGCGCCGGCGAGCTCTCCCTCACCGCCACCCGGGGGCTGCGCTCGCTCCACGCCTACTACTCGCGCTACCTCCCCCAGGCGGCGGCTGCGGGCGTCGTCCCGCTCCTCTTGTTGGCGTGGGTGGCGACCCAGGACCTGCTGTCCTTCGCCGTCGTGGTGGCGCTGGTCGTCGCCGTGCCCGTGTCCATGATCTTCTTCGGTCGCGAGGCGACGCGGCGCTCCGAGCGGCAGTGGCGGCGCCTCGGGTCGCTCGCCGGCCGGCTCCTCCAGCTCGTCGAGGGCCTGCCGACCCTGCGTGCCTTCGGCCGCGAGGCGCACGGCCGCCGCGAGGTGGCCGAGGCGAGCGAGGGCGTCCGCGTCGCCACCATGCGCACCCTGCGCCTCGCCTTCCTCTCGGCGCTCTCCATGGACCTCATCGCCGGTCTCGGCGTCGGACTGGTCGCCATGGTGCTGGGCCTGCGGCTGCTCTGGGGCGAGCTCGGTCTCCAGACGGCCATGGCGGTCCTGCTGGTCGCGCCCGAGGTCTTCATCTCCTTGCGCCGCGCCGGCGCGGAGTTCCACGCCAGCACCGAAGGGCAGGCGGCGGCGCGCCGCGTCCTCGACGTGCTGGGAACGCCCCTCCCGGGAAGCGTCGCCGCTCCTCCGAGCCCGGGCCGGCCCGCACCGGTCCCCGCGCCGCTGCCGGCTCCGCTCCCCGTCCCCACCCTCGTCGTGTCGAACCTGGCGGTCGACCACCCCGGTCGCGGCCGACCCACCCTCGGGGGCATCTCCTTCGAGGTCGCGCCGGGGTCCCGGGTGGCGCTGACCGGGCCGTCGGCCGCCGGCAAGTCCACCGTCCTGGCCACGTTGCTCTGCTTCGTGGAGCCGTCCGGCGGCACCATGACCCTGAACGGGCTGGGGCCGCACGACATCGGCGTCGCCCCCTGGCGCTCACGGTTCGCCTACGTGCCGCAGCGCCCGCATCTGTTCCACGTCACCCTGGCGGACAACCTGCGCCTCGGAGCGCCCGGCGCACCCGACGACGAACTGGGTCGCGTGCTCGAGGCGGTGGGGCTCCATGAGCTCGCCGCCGCCCTGCCCGACGGACTGCGGACCGTCCTCGGCCACGACGGCCTGACGCTCAGCGCAGGAGAGCGCCAACGGATCGCGCTGGCCCGCGCCCTCCTCAGCCCGGCTCCCGTCCTCCTGTTGGACGAGCCCACGGCATCGCTCGACCCCCCGACCGTGGCCCGGCTCGCGCCGGCCGTCGAACCGTGGCTCGCCGGTCGCTCGGTCGTCGTGGCCGCGCACGAGCCGGTCCTGCTCCCCCACTTCGACACCACGGTCGAACTGCGGCCGCTGCCGGCGGCCGAGCCCCTGGTGGCCTCGTGACGGCGCATCCGCTCCGGCGCGTCCTGACCGATCCCCGCACGCCGAAGGCCAGGCTGGCCGGGGCGGGACTGCTCGGCCTGGGGTCGGCCGCGGCCACCATCGGACTGCTGGCCGGGTCGGGCTACGTCCTCGGCCGGGCTGCGCTGCGGCCCGGCCTGGGCGCGCTGGCGGGCATCCTGGCCGCGGTCGAGGTCCTGGCCTTCCTCCGAGGGCCCCTGCGCTACGAGGAGCGCCTCGTCGGACACGACGCCGCGCTGCGCGCGCTGGCGCAATGGCGCCTCTGGCTCTACGACTGCCTCGCCCCCCGCGTCCCGGCGGCGCTGGCCGGGTGGCGCAGCGGCGACCTGCTCTCCCGCGCCGTCGACGACGTCGACGCCATGGCGGACCTCTACCTGCGCACCGTCCTCCCGGTCACGATCGCGGTCGCGGCCGCGGTGCTCGGCACGGTCGCCGTGGGGTTCGTCGTGCCCTGGGCGGCGGCGGCGCTCGGGATCCCGCTGGCCGTCGCGCTCGTCGTCCCGGCCGTGCTCGTGTGGCGCGGCGGCGCGGAGGACGAGCTGGCGGCGCTCAACGGGGAGATCTCGGCGGGGGTGGTCGACGCGCTGCACGGCGCGGCGGAGCTGCTGGCGTTCGGGGCCGACACGGCGGCGCTGGACGCGCTGGACGGGCTGGGCCGCCGGGCCGACGCGCTGGAGCGGCGCCACGCCCACCTGCTGGCCGGCGCGGGCGTGGTGATGCAGGTCTGCGTGGCCGCCGCCGTGGCGGGGATCACGGCGGTCGCGGTGGCCGCGGTGCACGACCACCGTGTGGGACAGGTCATGGTGGCGGTGCTCCCGCTGGCCGCGTTGGGGACGTTCGAGGCCGTCCTGGTGGCTCCGCTCGCGGTGGCCCGCGCCCGGGGGGTGCGCGCCTCGGCCCGGCGGCTCCTCGACCTCGACGAGGTGCCGGTCCCGGTCACCGATCCGGCCGCGCCGGCGCGTGTCCCGATCGGGGTGCCCGAGGTCGTCTTCGATCGAGCCGCTCTGCGCTACGGGACGGGGCTGCCCCGGGCTCTCGACGGCGTCTCGTTCGCCCTGCCCCCCGGGGGACGGCTCGCCGTCACGGGCTCGAGCGGGGCGGGCAAGTCGAGCCTCGTCAACGCCCTCCTGCGCTATTGGCCGCTCGAGGAAGGCTCGCTCCTCCTCGGGGACACCGACGTGACGGACCTGGCCCAGGCCGACGTCCGGGGCACGTGCGCGCTCGCCGACCAGCGGGCCCAGCTCTTCGCCGGCACGTTGAGATCGAACGTCGTCCTCGGCCGGCCGGCCGCGAGCGACGACGACATCGCCGCCGCGCTCGAGGTGGCCTGCCTGGCCCAGTGGGTGGCCACGCTCCCCCTCGGCCTCGACACGCCGGTGGGCGAGGAGGGGGTCGAGCTCTCCGGAGGGGAGCGGCGGCGCCTGGCCGTCGCCCGCGCCGTGCTCGCCCCGGGGCCGGTCCTCCTCCTCGACGAACCCACGAGCGGGTTGGACCCCCAGCTGGCGGACGCCCTGCTCGACGGCGTGCTCGGGGCGGCGGCGGCGTCAGGGCGCAGCGTGCTCCTGGTCACCCACCGCCAGGCCGAGGCGGCGCGGTGCGAGACCTCGCTCGCCCTCGAGTCGGGTCGCGTGGTGTCGGTTCGGCCGTAGCTTCTCTGCCCTCAGCCCGACGACCCGATCGGCCGCCCGGACGAGCACCACGGGTTCGACGGCACGCCGGCGCAGGGGTTGGGCATGGTCGGCAGCCCCGAGGGGATGGGCGCCAGCTTCACCGCGGTCTTGGCCGGGTACGAGGCACCAGCCGGGCACGTGGCCAGCCCGGAGTCGCACTCGACCTGGGCGACCAGCTCGTTGTCGAGGTTGGTGGCCGTGGAGGGAGCGCCACAGGTCGGCTGGAGCTGCTCCAGGTTGGCGGGCGACGATCCGGCCGGCGCCGCGTTGTCGGCGTAGCAGTTGGAGGGCAGGCCGGCATGCAGCACGATCTGGCCGAAGTCGGCGTTGGTCGGGTTCCCGAAGTAGCCGTCGTGGGTGTAGGTGTTGCCCTTCAGGGCGTTCCCCTCGGCCTCGAAGACGCAGCCGATGCCGCTGATCTCGAACCCGCCGTAGCCGGCGCACTTCTGATGGAGCGACGGCGTGCCGCTGTCGGGATAGGGGACGAACAGGGTGCCCCAGGCCCCGTTGTTCTCGAACACGTTGTCCATCACCGTGTCGTTGCGCCCGCCCGAGAGCGTCATGCCGGTGCCGATGGGGCCGGCCGCGGCGTTCCCCGCCTCGGGGACGTCGGGGTTGTTGTTGTCGTGGACGTCGTTGTGCATGAACACCCAGCACGAGTGCGTGTGGGTGATGGGGCTGATCCCCCCGTCGGGGCAGGCCCCGTTCTGCGGCGGCGGCGGGTCGCCGGCGATCTGGGTGTTCGTGTCGAGGCCGTCCTCGTTGTGGTCGAACTCGGAGTTCTCGATCACGATGGCGCCCCCGGAGTTGGTCCCCGAGTAGCCCAGCGCGTTGTTCTCCATCCGGGCGTGGTCGATGGTGACCTCGCAGAGCTGCTTGCAGGCACCGACGTACATGCCCGAGTCGTTCATGTTGCTGCCGTAGATCTCGTCCCAACCGGCCGGTCCGCGCGCGTTCGACGAGAAGATGCCGTACTGGGCCGCCGTCGACTCGCCGGAGAAGATAGGTCGAGGTACCCGTCAGGTAGCTGCCGTGGTAGCCGGTCAGCCCGATCTTCCCGGACCCGTCCCCCCCGTTCCACCAGATCTCGTTGCCCGAGTCCCCCGCGCCGCCCAAGAAGTTGCAGGCCGTCAGGTTCTCGACGCTGACGTCGTCGGCCTTCCACACGACGATGCCGTTGCGGCCCTGGGCCTTGTCGTGCACCACCGGACCGAAATTCTGGTGCTGCGGCGAGCTGCTGCACGGCCGGGATCCGCCCGCCTTCGTGCCGTCCACGACCACCGTGTCCCGGTCCATGCCCCGGATGTGCAGATCCGAGGTGTCGTACGACCACGCCGCCGTGGTCACCCGTGCCCAGCTTCTCGGCGGAGGTCACGTGGGCGTCGTCGGTCCTCGTGGTAATCGCCCGGTGCGATGAGGATCCAGTCGCCCGGCTGCGCGGCGTCGACCGCCGCCTGGATGGAGGAGTACTGGCCGGCCGTCCCGTGGAAGGTGCCGACGAGCAGGACCGCCGGCCCGCTCGATCCCGACGAGCACCCGGCGAGGACGAGGGCCGTGAGGACGGTCGCCCCCAAGGCGGCCCGCCGGCAGGCCCGGCGCGTGCGGTCTCCCATGACGACTCCCGTCTCCCCGCCCGCCTGTCGCACCCCAGGGCGACCGGATCAGACGCTACTGCGGGGTGGCAGCAATCCTGCGTGTTGCCGCAACAGGGACCTGAGCGAGGGGCCGGGGATCACCGACGCCTGCCTTGGCCGGAGTGCCGCAGGACCTTGGCCGGAGTGCCGCAGGAACCTTGGCCGGAGTGCCGCAGGACCTGCCGAGTGCCGCAGGAACCAGCCGGGCACGGACGTCCCGATGCATCAGAGATGCAGGTGTTCGCGTTTTTCGGGGGGGTGACTCCCTAATCGTGCAATAAGCATTCTATAATTCCGCATCAAATCAGCGTGCCTGGACCGCCCGGCGCGCCTGCTGGTGCGGACCCAAAAAACCCTTCGGGGGTCCCTGCGTGCACACCTGTGCACGTAGCCAGGCCCGCCGATTCGAGATGCCCCGCATGACCGAGAAAGGTGACGACGACCGCCGCCAAGGCGCGGACGAACAGACCATGAACAACGACATCGCCGCCTTCGAACTCCGACCGCACGAACCCGAGTACTCGCCGCTGTGGCCCGACGAGCCCGCCAGCGACGGACGCGTGGCCCGAGGCCAGCGTACCCGGCGCAACGTGGCCGACGCCCTGTGCCAGCTGCTCCGCGACGGCGACCCCGATCCGACGGCCAAGTCGATCGCCGAGCAGGCCGGCGTCTCGCTCCGCCTCGTGTTCCACCACTTCACCGACATGGACGACCTCTATCTCTTCGTCGCGGCCCTCCAGCTGCGCCGGCAGTGGACCGACCTGCCGCGGGTGTCGCCAGAGACTGTCGCTGCCCACCCGGATCGAGCGGACCGTGTCGCACCGCGCCACGCTCTACGAGGAGATCTCCCCCGTCCGTCGCGCCGTGGCCCGGCGCGCCTCGACGTCTGCCGCGGTTGCCGCGGTCGTCGCGTCAGGCGACACCATGCTGCTCGAGAACCTGAAGCACGTGCTCGGCCCGGAATTGGCCCAGCTGCCGGCGGGCGCCTCCGAAGACCACCTCGAGGCCATGGACATCGCCACCTCCTGGGAGGCCTGGGAACGCATGCGCCGCGGCTCGCACCTGCCCGTGCGCTCGGCCAAGCGCGTCGTGGCCCGCACCCTCACGGTGCTCTGCTCCTTCCGCGAGCCCCCCGCCTCCAGCCTGTAGCTCCCCGCCCGGCCCGTCGCACAGCCCCGCCGCCCAGCCGCAGCCAGAGCCGCGCCGCCCGGCTCATTCGTCATGCAGTCACGCCGCCCCGCCCCTTGGGGCCCGGACGCCTGTCCGCGCCGGATCAGCCGGAGGTGTCACCCGAGTGCTCCGCCTCGCTCCGGCGTCGCACCTCGGCCACCGGTGGTGCCGGGTACTCGAGCTTGCGCGGGCGCCAGCCCAGCTGAATCTTCTGCTGCCCCACCCCGCCGTCCGCCCATACGTGGCACGAGTTGGCGAGAAAACCCATGGGACTGCCCCCACCCGCCGCGGGGAGGTCCTCGCCCAGCATCTCGACGCGCCAGTGCATCAACGACGGCACCGCCTGGATCACCGCCGGGCCGATCGCCCGGGCCAGGAACTCGAGGTGGCTGCACCCGCGCTCTCGCCCGAAGCGCTCCTGCACCGCCGAGGTGTAGCCACGGGCCACGCAGAGGCCGATCAGCTCGGTGAACTTCGGCTCGATCGCCGGGCATTCGGCGTGGGGATAGGTCCCCATGGAGGCCGCCGCGTCGACGATGACCATGTCGGCGCGGCGGACCACGACTCCCAGCTCCATGCCGTGCAGCCGGCGCGGTCCTCGGTCGCCGCCCGCCCACGGGCGCTCGTCGCGGAGCGTGCCGACCACCGCGAAATAGTCGTCGCGCCAGAAGACATCGACCTCGACGGTGCGCCGGTGCACGGGGTGCTCGCCCGAGCCGGCCGCCGGGCGGAGCTGGTCCAGCGAGGGCGGTTGCTCAGGCACCGGGTGATTGTGACGGCTGACCCGGCGTCGGCGCCAGACCGGGCTTCTCGCCGGCGGGGTCCGTGCGCGCGGCGGGGTCGGGGTCTGCGGCGGGATCCATGCGCGCGGCGGGGTGGTTGCCCATGGAGGGATCGATGTCCGCGGGCGGCCACACCTCGTTGAACGTGTGCAGCACCGGGCCCTCGGCACCCCACCCGATCCTGGTGACCGACCCCGTGCGCAGATGGAGGCGAAACGAGAGGTCGCCCACGCCGAGCGACCAGGCCACCGCCGCCTTGATCGGCGTCACGTGGCTCACCACCACGACGTCCCCGTCCGTGCGGCGCGCCCCGACACCCGCCTCGGCGAAGAGCTCGGTGCACGCCTCCACGACCCGTTCCTCCACCTCGGCCAGGGACTCGCCGCCCTCGGGCCGGAATCCGGGGTCGTCCCGCCAGCGCCGCCACACCTCGGCGGGCACGTCACCGAGGGGTCGTCCGTCGAACACTCCGTAGTCGACCTCGACCCAACGCTCGTCGACCGTCACCGGCAGTCCGAGCCCGAGCTGCTCCGCGGTGTGCCGGGCCCGGAGCAGCGGGCTGGTCCGGAGCTCGACCACCGGCGCCTGCAGCAGGTGCCGGGCTGCGGCTCCCTGTCGCAGGCCCAGCGGGGTGAGCTCGGCGTCGGCGCGCCCGAGGAGCAGACCGTGGGCGTTGCCCACCGACTCCCCGTGTCGCACCAGGATCAGCACGGTCGTAACGGGATCAGCACGGTCGTAACGGGATCAGCACGGTCGCACCAGGATCAGCACGGTCAGACGGGCACGAGGATGCGCCCGCACTGCTCGCACGAGGCCACCTGGCCCGGCGGCAGCGCGCGGATCTTCTCGACCTCCACCGAGGACAGCTCGAGGTGGCAACCGTCGCAGCGGGTGCCGATGAGGCGGGCGGCGCCGGTCCCCTTGAGGCGCGAGCGCAGCGTCTCGTAGCGGTCGGACAGCGCGGTGGGCAACTGGGCCGCCTCCGCGGTCCGGGAGGCGAGCGCCTGGGTCAGGGCCGCATCGATCTCGGCCTCCTCCGTCGCCAGCTGCGCCCGGAGCTCGGCCGCCCGCGCCTCGATGGGATCGGCTTGCTGGGCCAGCGCCCGGAGCTCGCCGTCGACCGCATCGAGGTCGAGCATGGTGGAGAGCTCCTGGTCCTCGAGCTCGACCCGTCGCTCGGTCAGGTGGCGCACCTCGTCGCTCATGGCCTGCAGGTCGCGCCCCGACGAGCTGGTGGAGGCGTAGAGCCGGGACTCGATGCTGTCGCGCCGCGTCGTCACCACGGCGATCTGCTCCTCGAGCCCGGCCTGGGTGGCCGCGAGCTCGCTCCGGCGTGCCTCGGCCCGGGCCCGGCCCGCCCCGATCGGGGCCAGCTGAGCCTCGACCTCGGTGAGCCCGAGCGCGCCGGCCAGACCCTGACGGCGGTGCTGGAGCTGCGTGATGGAGGTGTCGAGGTCCTGGACGGCCAGCAGGTGTTCGAGTTGGTCGGTCACACCAGCGCCTCGAAGGCGGCCCGGGCAGCCGGCAGCGCGTCGGCGAGCGCGACGTCGGCCAGGTCTTGCGCCTCGTCCCAGGCGCACCAGCGGGCTTCCTGGCTTTCCCCCGGGGGTGGGTCGGGGTCGGCGTCCGCCGCCAAGAGGAGGTACCGCAGGTCCAGATGGGTGTGCCCGAGTGCCGCCTCGTGCACGTCGACGTGCACGAGGCGCGGTCCGCCGGCCGGGTGCTCGACCGCCAGACCCAGCTCCTCCATCGCCTCCCGCCTCGCCGCCGTGTCCGCCGTCTCGCCGGCGTCGATGTGGCCGCCGGGCTGCATCCAGATCCCGAGTCGCTTGTGCAGATGGAGCACGGTGCCGCGCCGGCCCACGACGATGGCCGACGCCGTCACGTGCGTCGGTCCCGCGTGCTCGTCGCAGGGTTCGGGCAGTCGCTCGAGCTCGGCCAGGATGCGCGACCTCGCCTCCGTCTCGCGGGGCGAAGCCGGACTGTGCCCCTCGACCAGGGCATGCAGCTCCACCCGGCGGGAGTCCATCGGCGCCAGACTTAGCACAGGTGGCCGGTCAGCACCGTGGTGGCATGGCCGGAGATCCGCACGCGGTCGCCGTCCGGGCGGACGTGGAGCACGGCACCGCGAGGCGAGAGCTGGTGCGCCACCAGCACGTCGTCGGCCCGTCCCAACGCCTCGGACCACCACGGTCCCGCCGCGCACTGGGCGGAGCCGGTGGCGGGATCCTCGTCGATGCCGACGTTGGGACCGAAGACCCGCAGCACGTAGTCGGCGCCCGATCCCGGTTCGCCGGCGGCGGTGAGGAGCAACGCGTTGGACCCCGACGGCGGCGATCGCGGCCAAGTCCGGCACGTAGTCCGCCACGGCCTCGGCCGTGGAGAGCGCGACGAAGGTGAAGAAGGCGGTGCGGCCGCTGAAGCGGACCGACCCCTCGGACCATTGCCCGTGGAGGCACCCGGGGAGCGCCGCTTCTCCGGGCGGTTCGGCCGGGAGGTCGAGCGCGATGCGCCCGTCCTCGTAGAAGGCGCCCAGTGGTCCGCTGCGGGTGTGGAAGGTCAGGGGGGCCTCGCCGTCTGCCACGCCCCACTGGCGCAGCGCGTGGGCAGTGGCGAGGGTGGCGTGGCCGCACAGGTCGACCTCGACCGACGGGGTGAACCAGCGCAGGCCGAACTCGCCGGGCTCGCCCGAGGGGGTCACGTAGGCCGTCTCGGCGATGCCGAGCTCGAAGGCGAGGGACTGCATCCGCGACTCGTCGATCGGCTCGTCCAGTGACGGGTCGAGGAGGCAGACCGCAGCGGGGTTGCCGCGGAACGGAGAGTCGCTGAAGGCGTCGACCCAGGTGATCGGGATGCTCACGGCTCCCACGATGCTAGGCGGGAGAGCGCGTCGCGTAGGACGTCCTCGCGCTTGCAGAAGGCCCAACGCACCAAGGTGGCCCCGGCTGAGGGGTCGGCGGGGTCGTAGAAGACCGAGCTCGGCACGGCGACGACGCCGCAACGCCGCGGGAGGGCGAGGCAGTAGTCCAGTGCGGACATGCCGGGTGCCACCGCGGCGACGTCGGTGGTGGCGAAGTAGGTCGCGGCGGGTCGGTGGACGGTGTGGCCGAGCGCTTCGAGGCCGTCGCAGAACAGGTCGCGTTTGGCCGCCAGCTCGGCCGCGAGCGCGCCCAGCGCCTCCGGCGGCGAGGCGAGGCCGCGAGCGATGGCGAGCTGGAACGCGGCGGCGCTGGTGTAGGTGAGGAACTGCTTCGCCGATCGCACGGCCGCGACGAGCGGCGCCGGGCCGCCGGCCCATCCCACCTTCCAGCCGGTGAAGGAGAACGTCTTGCCTCCCGACGACACGGTGAGCGTGCGTGACGCCATGCCGGGCAGGGAGGCCAGCGGCACGTGGGTGCCGTCGAAGACCAGGTGCTCGTAGACCTCGTCGGTGACCGCCAGGAGATCGTGGTCGATGCACAGGGCGGCCACCAGCGCGAGCTCCTCCGGCGAGAACACCTTGCCGGTCGGGTTGTGCGGGGAGTTGAGGAGCACCAGGCGGGTTCGGGGCCCGACCGCGGCGGCGAGATCGGCCGGGTCGAAGCTCCAGTCGGGCGCGTGCAGGCGCACCAGGCGCAGGGTGGCGCCGGCCATGGCGGCGCAGGCGGCGTAGGAGTCGTAGGTCGGCTCGAAGGCCACGACCTCGTCGCCGGGCTCGCAGAGGGCGAGCAGGGCCGCGGCGATCGCCTCGGTGGCGCCCACCGTCACGAGCACCTCGTCCTCGGGACTGAGCTGCAGCCCGTAGTGCTCGCGCTGGTGGGCGGCGACGGCGTGGCGCAGCTCGGGGACGCCGGGGCTGGGCGGGTACTGGTTGTGGCCCGACCGGATGGCCTCGACCGCCACCTCCTTCAGCTCGTCGGGCCCGTCGGTGTCGGGAAAGCCCTGACCGAGGTTGACGGAGCCGGTGGCGGTGGCCAGCTCGGACATGGTCGAGAAGATGGTCGTCGTGAAGGGCCGGAGCCGCCTGGCCAGGTACGCGTCGGCGGCGCCCACGCGGCCGATGGTACCGGGGAGGGGGTGCCGGCACCGTCGTGAGCCTGCAACGCCCGAATGGGGATCGACCACCTAACGTCTGCGGACCGTGCTCACCATCGCCAGCTTCAACATGCACTGCGGGATCGACGGCTGGGGTCGTCCCTACGACGTGGGCGCAGCCGTGGAACGGCTCGACGCCGACGTGGTCGTGCTCCAGGAAGCGTGGACCAGCGCCGACGAGGCCGAGGGCCAGGCCGAGCGGGTTGGGGCCCGCCTCGGCTCCACCGTCGTCACCCACGTGATGGGCGAGGGTCGCCGGATCCGCCCCCAACCGGACGCCGCCGACAGCTGGGTCGCCGCCGGGGGCGTGGTCGTCGCATCGACGCCCCCTGTACTTCGACGGGCTGCGGCCACAGCCCGACCGCGTACAGGCGCTCGAGCGATGGCGTGAGGCCGAGCGCGGGACCACCAGCATCGCGGTGCTCGTCCGCGCCGGGATCGCCGTCGAGGACTCCCGCGTCCTGTCCTTCGCCCAGCTGCGGCGGGACCCGGTCCGGCGGGCCGCGCTGGTCCTCGACGTGACGGTGGACGGGCGTCGGTTGTCGGTGGCGGGCACGCACATGCCCCACCTCCACTTCGGTTCGCACCGGACGTGGGCCGAGCTCCGCGCCGGCCTCGACTCGGCGGCCCGCCCGGACGCGGTGCTCTGCGGCGACATGAACACGTGGGGTCCGCTCGTGGGCCGTGTTCATGCCGGGCTGGAAGCGCGCGGTCGTGGGCCGCACGTGGCCGACGTGGCGCCCCCACAGCCAGATCGACCACATCCTCGTGCGCGGCTCGTTGCGCCCCACGTCGGGTCAGGTGCTGCCCCATGCCGGCTCCGACCACCGGCCGGTGCGGGCCTGCATGGAAGTGGGATGAAGATCAGGCCCGGGGGTCGGGGTGCGGTCGGGCGGGCGGCTCGGGGAAGAAGGCGGAGCAGGGGTGGAAGGCGGAGCAGGGGTGGAAGGCGGGGCAGGCGGGGCGGCGGGCGAGGGCGCTGACCGCCTCGTCCACCGTCGATAGAAGCGGTCCTCCCCGAGGCGCGAGACCAGGCCGCTGCGCTCGAGCGACCGGCGCAGGTGCTCGCCGGCGCGTGCGACGCCGACCGTGATGCCGTCGCGCTCGCACATGCTCACGACACGGCCGAGTGCCCGTGAGCCGGTGAAGTCGATGTCAGTCATGCCGACGGTATCGAGCACGAGGACGCGGGTACCGGCACCGGCTTCGTGGAGGGCGGTGCCGACCTCTTCGCGGAAGTGAACGGCGTTGGCGTACCAGAGGGGCGTGGCGAAGAGGACGACGAGCAGGCCCGGCAATTGTTCCGCGTCGACGCCGCCGCCCAGCGGCGTCCAACTGGTGGTGCCCGGGACACGCCCGAGGACGTGGAGCTGCGGACGCGAGCTCAAGCGGATGCGGTCGAGAATGGCCAGTCCGACCGCGATGGCGATGCCCTGCTCCACGCCGATGAACACCACGGCGACGAGCGTGACCGCCGCCAGCGCGAACTCGAAGCGGTCGAAGCGCGCGATCGCGGTCAGGTCCGCCCAGTCGAAGATGTGGGCCGCGACGAAGATCAAGATGGCCGCCAGCGTCGCCACGGGCACGTCGCGCAGGACATCGGCAAAAGGGATGAACGCGACCACGAGCAGGGCGGCGCCGAGCGGGCCGGCCTGGGTGCGCCCGCCCGCGGTGACCACGACGCCGGTCCGCGGCGGACTGGCGTCGACCGGGAACGAGCCCACCAGCCCGGCCGCGACGCTCCCGGCGCCGACGGCGAGGAAGTCGCGGCCGGCGTCGACGTCGTAGCCGCCGCGGTCCGCGAACGCCCGCGTGGTGGCGGCGGTCTGGGTCACGACGACGAGGGCCACCACCCCGGCCAGCGGAGCCAACCGGCCCAGCACCGACCAGGAGAGGCCGGTCAGGCCGACCTGGGGGGCGCCCGTGGTGACCGGGCCCAACACGGCCACGCCCCGCGTCGTGAGATTGAGCAGGCCGACGAGCGCGGCCGAAGCCACCAGGGCGATGAGGGCGGCCGGGATGCGACGGTGGACCCGCGCACAGATCACCATGAGCGCCAACACGCCGACGCCGATGGCGAGCGACCAGCCGTTGACCTGATCCAGGTTGGTCAGGACGTATCCGATGCGGTGCTCGTTGCTTCCCGAGGCGGCGGGCAACCCGAGGAGCTCGGGGAGCTGATGGACCACGATGATCACCGCCACGCCGGACAGGAACCCGGTCACGATGGGGGCCGAGAGGAACTCGGCGACCCAACCCAGCCTCAGGACGCTCACCAGGACCACGATCAGCCCGACCATCACAGCGAGGATCGGCACCAGGTCGACGTAGCGCTCCGAACCCGTTGCCGCGATGCTGGCGACGCCTGCGGCGAACAGCGGGGCGATGGTGGAATCCGCCCCGACCGACATCTGGGGGTTCGAACCGGCCAGCGCGAAGAGCACCGTCCCGGCCACGAAGGCGTAGAAACCGGTGACCGGAGGCATCCCCGCCAGGCGTGACGTCGCCAACTGCTCCGGCACCGCGATGACGAACAGGGTGAGACCGGCCACCGCGTCCGCACCGGCCCAGCCGCGCCGGTAGCCGTGCAACGACGTCAACACAGGCAGGCGCCGCACCGCGCCATCATCGCCGATCGTCGCCTCGCGGCGGCCGACCCGCAGGGCGGTCCGGGCCCGCCGGAACGATGCATCGCCCGCCGGCGCGGTGCGCCAAGGTGAATAGTCTCGGACGCGACGGCGAAGGCGGCCGAGGTGCCGAGCCGCACGTGCCCAAAGGAGGCCCCAGGTTGAGCGATTATCCCTATGCCGACCGTTTCCCTATCCACCGGTCGCTCCCCGCCGAGGGCGCGAGTCGCGAGGAGGTCCTGGCGCAGCTTCACGCCATGGCGACTCAGGAAGACGCGTTCTGGGAGACCGGCAAGTGCTCGGGCACCATGTACTGCGGCGACCACGAGCACTACCGCTTCATGAACGAGGCCTTCGGCCTGTTCGCCCACGTGAACGTCCTCCAGCGGGACATGTGCCCGAGCGCGACCAAGTTCGAGGCCGAGATCATCGCGATGACCCTGGGTCTGCACGGAGGCGAGGCCGCCTCAGCCGCCGGTGACGACCCGTGCGGACTCGTCACCACGGGCGGGACGGGGAGCATCATGCACGCGGTCCTGGCCTACCGTGAGCACGCGGCGCAGACCCGCGGGGTGACGCGTCCGAACCTCGTCAAACCCGAGACCGCCCACCCGGCGTTCGACAAGGCCTGCCACCTCTTCGGAGTCGAACTGCGCCGGGCGCCGGTCGACCAGAGCACGACCCAGGTCGACGTCGACTGGGTGCGCGATCACGTCGACGACCAGACCGTGGCGCTGGTGGGCTCGGCCTGCAACTACGGGTACGGCACCATCGACCCCATTCAGGACCTGTCCGACGTCGCCCTCGAGCGCGGCATCGGCCTTCACGTCGACGGGTGCCTGGGCGGGTTCATCCTCCCCTTCGGCCGGGAGCTGGGCTACGAGATCGATCCGTTCGACTACCGCGTGCCCGGGGTGACCTCGATCTCGGCCGACACCCACAAGTACGGGTACGCGTTCAAGGGTTCGTCCGTGCTGTCGTTCCGCACCAAGGCGCTGCGCAACGCGCAGTACTTCTATCTGACCGACTGGAGCGGCGGGAAGTACACCTCACCGGGCATGGAAGGCTCGCGCTCCGGCGGGCTGATCGCCGCCACCTGGGCGGCCATGGTCCAGCTCGGCCATGCGGGCTACCTCGGCTACGCCCGGGACATCTTCGAGACCTCGCTCGCCATGCAGGACGCGGTGACCTCGCATCCCGAGCTGCGGTTGATCGGCCGGCCCACCTTCTTGTTCTCCTTCACCTCCGACGAGTTCGACATCTACCACGTGAACGACTTCATGCGGAGAAGCGGCTGGCGGTTCAACGGTCAGCAGTACCCCAACGCCCTCCACATGGCGGTCACCCGGCCGCAGACACAGGCGGGGGTCGCCGCCGCGTTTTCGACGGACCTGGAGGCCGCAGTCGACTACGCCAAGGCGCACGCCGACGAGGCACCCGCTTCGGGCGCGATCTACGGTGGCGTCTCCGGAGGCATGACGGACGAAGCCGACGAGTTCATCCGGTCGGTGATGGCCGACATGCTCGACTCGCAATCCGCCCTCCCGGCGCCGTGAGCGCGTCGGCACCGAGCGGCGTGCCGGCGGTTTGGGTCAGAGGTTGCGTGACGGCGCAGACCGCGCTGAACGCCGGCGTGGCCGGGCTCGACGACACGCAGGCGCGGAGCGCCAGCACGCTGCCCGGGTGGAGCGTGGGGCACGTCCTGACGCACCTGGCGCGCAACGCCGACAGCCTGGTCTGGCGGCTCGGCGGTGCGGCGCGCGGCGAGGTCAGGGACCAGTATCCCGGTGGCCTCGCGCAGCGAGCGGCGGACATCGAGGCAGGTGCGGCACGGCCGGCCGCCGAGCTCGTGGCCGACCTGGCCAGCACGTCGGCCGCGGTCGAGCGAGCCATGGCCGAGCTGCCGCCGCCGGCATGGGACGCGCTGTCACGCACGTCCCGGGGAGTGGTCGAGAGCTCGCGCGACGCCGTCCTCGGACGCTGGCGCGAGGTGGTCGTCCACCACCGCGATCTCGGACTCGGGCCGGTGCCGGTCCCGGCCGCGCTCCTCGAGGCCTGGCTGCCGCGTGAGCTGCCCCGCCTGGCTGACCGCGCCGATCCCGAGGCGCTGCTGACCTGGATCATCGGGCGTGGCCCGGTGCCCGAGCTCGCCCCCTGGTGACCGCGGCACCGGCCCGCGTCCGTCACCCCCAGACGAAGGCGTTCCCGGAACGGTCGACCGCGACGCAGTAGTCGGTCGTCGGACACGAGACCGCCGCGAAGGCGTGGCCGTCGTCGACCAGCGTCCCCTTCGACCACGACGTCCCGTCGAAGGCGAACACCCGGCCGAGCGAGTCCACGGCGCGGCAGAAGGCCGGGGTGGGGCACGACACGCCCGTGAGCCCGGAGGCGTTGTCGCCGACCTGAGGGGGCTCGGAGACGATGGCCGTCGGCGGGGAGAAGGACTGCCCGTTCCACGTGACGACGTTGCCGGCGGTGTCGACGAGGACGCAGAAGGCGGTGGTGGCACACGAGACCGAGTTCAGCTGTCCCGCCGGGTCGTCGTCGTTGGGTTGGGACCAGCTGCTGCCGTTCCACACCGAGGGGCCTCCCTCGGCCGCCACACAGAACTCCGGCGACACGCACGAGATCTGATTGGCGGCACCCCAGGCGCCGAGGTTGCCCGACCAACCCGAACCGTCGTTGACGAACGAGTTCCCCTCGCCGTCCACGGTGATGCAGAACGTCGGCCCGGTGCAGTCGACGGCGGTGAAGCCCTGAGCACCGGGGACCGTGGTCGGCGGCATCCAGGTCGATCCGTCGAAGGTCGCGACCTGGTTCAGGCTCGGAGCCGCCGCGCAGTACGTCGTGCTCGCGCAGGACAGGTAGGCGGTTCCCTGCGGAGCGGGCGACGGCACGGGAGGGCCGAGCGCGCTCACCCGGTTGGACACGATGCGGTAGGTCTGCCCGGTCGCCGATCCCGCCAGGCATGAGAAGGCAACCGGGCACGACACCGTGACCAGCGCGGCGCCGGGCGCGACCTGAATGGCGCGGGACCACGCCGGCTGGGCCGGGAGGGTCGATGTCGTGCGCCCGGTCGTGGTCGTGGTCGTGGTCGTCCGGGCGCGAGGCGCACTCGAGCGCCCCGATGGACTCCCGCCGCACCCGGCGGCGAGGACGGCGACGGCGGACAGCGCAACCGCGGCGGCCCGCACCCGCCGACGCATCAGCGCTGGCGCGTCGACAGGCCGTCCGTCTCGAGGGACCGGTGGCGCGACCACGTGTCGAGCACGATCAGGGTCTTGGTCCCGGTGACGCGTCCTCGCCGGCGCAGCTGCTCTATCACGTGGCCCAATCGCTCCACATCTGGCACCTGGAGCCACACGAGGGCATCGGGGTCGCCGGCTGTCGTGAAGACCGCCTGGACCTCGGAGAGCTGGATCGCCGTCTCCTTGATCTCCTGGAGGTCGGCCGTGCCGGCGAAGCGCACCTCCGTGAAGGCCTGGATCGGGCGCCCGGCCTTGCGGTGGTCCACGACCACGGTGTAGCCGGCGATGACGCCCGACCGCTCGAGTCGTTCGATGCGTCTGGTCACGGCCGAGGCGGACAGCGACACCTGTTCACCGATGTCGGCCATGGTGCGGCGGGCGTTGTGCGACAGCAGTTCGATGATCTGGTGATCGATCGGATCGAGTTCCTCGGTTCCCATGAGCGCGCAGCCTAACGAAAGCGCTCTCGTCCGCAGGTTCAGTGCGGCCCTGGGTGAGAACCGGTCATATCCGTTGCGTCCGGTGAGGGGAGCGGATCCTGCCGGGTCCGTCGTGACGGCTTCCGGTGGACGCTCACCGCGTAGGAGTCGCCGGGGCGGAACGGGTCCCGGCCCCACGTGGACCAGCGATGCTCGAGCTCGAGCCCCCACGCCGCCGCGAGCTGGTCGTGCCGCTCGGGTCCCAGTGCTCCCTGTCGCAGCGAGTAGCCGGCGACGAGCCGGCCTCCGGGGACGAGCGAGCGGGCGGCGAACCCGATCACGGCGTCCTCGGTGCCTGGGACCACGAAGACGAGCACGTTCCCCGCCATGACCACCACGTCGAAGCGACGGCCGAGGTCCAGGGCGGGGTCCGCCAGGTCACCGGCGACCCACGTGAGGGCAGGTGCCTTGGTTCGAGCCGTCTCGAGCATGCGGGGATCCACGTCGATGCCGACCACCTCGTGGCCCAGACGGCTGAGCTCGATGGCCACCCGTCCCGTGCCACAGCCGGCGTCGAGCACCGAACCGGGACCGTAGGAGTGGACCAGATCCGCCTCCCCGTGAACGTCGACACCCCGCGCCGCCAGCTCGTCGAACCGTCGGTCATAGCCCTCGCCGCGGCTCACGTCCCCGCTCAGCCAGGGATTCTCGATCACGGACGTGGACGCTAACGGACGACCTGGAGCCGGACCTCGGTATGGTGCGGGTCGATGTGCCTGTTGCTGGTCGCCTCTCGTGTCGTACCCGGCGTCCCCCTGCTCGTGGGCGCAAACCGTGACGAGTACCTCGAGCGTCCCTCCGAGGCTGTCGCCGTGCTCCATGACGGCCCACCCCGTGTCCTGGGCGGTCGCGACCTCCGAGCGGGAGGCACCTGGCTCGCCGTCAACGAGGACGGGGTCTGCGCCGGTCTGACGAACCAGCCGCTGGGCGACGCGCTCGATCGGTCGCGACGGTCGAGGGGCGCTCTGCCGATCGCGCTGACCAGCTACACCACCGCCGCAGAGGGCGTCGCCGAGTTCGTCGGCACATTCGACCCGGCGGACTTCAACGGCTGCTGGTTGCTCGTCGGCGATCGGTCTTCGCTCTTCTTCATCGACTTCACCGGCGCGTCCGCCGTGGTGACGTCGCTGGCGCCGGGGGTGTACGTCCTGGAGAACCGGTCACTCGGTGCTCCGAGCCCCAAGGTCGACCTCGTCCTCTCCGCGGTGGGCGAGCCGGGCGACGCCGTCACCACGGCGGCCACCTTCCGCGCCGTGCTGGCCGACCACCGGATCCCACCCGAAGACGAGCGCCCGACGGCGGGGAGCTGCGTCCACCTCGACGGGTACGGAACTCGATCGTCGTGTCTGGTGGAGGTCACCGACGACGCGGCCACGGCCCCTCGGGTTCTCGTGGCCGACGGGCCCCCGTGCGTCACCCCCTTCGCCGACGCCACGCCGTTGTGGGGGCGCCTCGCTCAGTCGCGCCGGAGTGGCTTGTAGCGCACGCGGTGGGGTTGGTCGGCCGCCCCACCGAGACGAGCACGCCGATCGGCCTCGTAGTCGCTGTAATTTCCTTCCCACCACCGCACGACCGATTCGCCTTCGAACGCCAGGACGTGCGTGGCGATGCGGTCGAGGAACCACCGGTCGTGGCTGATCACCACGGCACAACCGGGGAAGGCGAGCAACGCCTCCTCGAGCGCCCGCAGGGTGTCGACGTCGAGGTCGTTCGTGGGTTCGTCGAGCAGGAGCACGTTGCCCCCGCTGCTGAGCACCTTGGCCAGCAGGACCCGGTTGCGCTCCCCGCCGGAGAGCTGGCCCACCAGCTTCTGCTGATCGCTCCCCTTGAACCCGAACCCGGCCACGTAGGCGCGAGCGTGCAACTCGCGACCTCCGATCACCAGGCGGTCGGCTCCCCCGGTGATCTCGTCGAACACGGTCGAGTCGGCCGACAGGACGTCGCGCGCCTGGTCGACGTAGGCCGTCTGCACCGTGGAACCGAGCTCGAGCGAACCGGCGTCCGGTGTGTCCTCCCCGACGATCATGCGGAAGAGCGTGGTCTTTCCGGCGCCGTTCGGCCCGATGACGCCGACGATCCCTCCCGGCGGCAACGTGAAGGAGACCCCGTCGATGAGGAGCCGGTCCCCGAATCCCTTCATCACGTCCACCGCCTCCACCACGCGATCCCCGAGCCGAGGTCCGGGCGGAATGGAGAGCTCGACCCTGTCGGACCGTCGTTCGGCCGCCTCGGACTCAGCCTCGGCCACCAGCGCGTGATAGGCGCTGATGCGCGCCTTTCCTTTGCTCTGGCGGGCCCGGGGAGACATCCGGATCCACTCGAGCTCCCGCCGGAGGGAGGCACGGCGGGTGCTGTCGGACTTGTCCTCCGCGGCGAGCCGCGCCTCCTTCTGCTCGAGCCACGAGGAGTAGTTGCCCTCCCAGGGGATCCCTGCGCCACGATCGAGCTCGAGAATCCAACCCGCGACGTTGTCGAGGAAGTAGCGGTCGTGGGTCACCGCGACCACCGTCCCGGGGTACTCCTGCAACGCACGCTCGAGCCAGGCGACCGACTCGGCGTCGAGATGGTTGGTCGGCTCGTCGAGGAGCAGCAGGTCGGGCCGCGAGAGAAGCAGTCGGCACAGGGCGACCCGGCGTCGCTCGCCACCGGAGAGGACGGACACGTCGGCGTCGCCCGGTGGGAGTCGCAGCGCGTCCATCGCGATCTCGAAGGTCCGCTCGAGGTCCCACGCCCCGGCTGCGTCGATCTTCGACTGGAGGTCCGATTGCTCCGTGAGGAGCGCGTCGATGTCGGCGTCGGGTTCGCCGAAGGCGGCGCAGACCTCGTTGAAGCGGTCGACCAGCGCCTTGATCTCACCGACGCCCTCGGCCACGTTGCCGGCGACGTCCTTGGACGGGTCGAGCTCAGGCTCTTGGGAGAGGTACCCGACGGTGAAGCCGGGAGCCAGGCGGGCCTCACCGGTGAATCCGTCGTCCTGGCCCGCCATGATGCGAAGCAGGGAGGACTTGCCGGATCCGTTGGCACCGATGACACCGATCTTCGCCCCCGGGTAGAAGGAGAGGTTGATCCCCTTGAGGACCTCGCGGTCGGGCGGGTGGAAGCGCCGGAGGTCGCGCATGGTGAAGATGAACTGTGGCGCCATGGGCCCAGTGTGGCCCAACCGGCGCGGCCCCGATTCCCCGCGCCGCCGAACCGGTCAGAAACCCGTACCCGCGATGATCGGTCCGTTGAGGCGGGTACCCGACATCGACCCGTCATTGGGCGCGTCGCCGTAGCTGAAGACGGCGCCCTCGGCATCGGCCACCCAGTAGCCCCCGCTGTCCGCGTCCGTGAAGATCGCTGTCGCGGCATTGAACCCGCCGACTTGCCCGACCGGCTCGCCGTGGCCGACGGCGTCGCCGAAGGCGACGACCGTGCCATCGGCCCGGAGGATCCAGTAGCCCCGGCCGTCCCAGGTGCGGACCGCCGAGGTGACCGGGGCTCCCCCGGGACTCAGGCCCCCGAGGTACGGGGCGTCACCGAAGGTGTAGACGTCGCCGGTCTTCGTGACGACCCAGTACCCGTTGCCGTCGCCGTCCGGCACGACGGCGACCACCGCCCCCGCACAGCCGCCGATCCCCGGGCACGAGCCCTCGAACCGCGCGTCGCCGAAGGCGAAGACCCCTCCGTCCGAGGCGACCATGAAGTAGCCGAGCCCGTCTGCGGAGGGGACCATCCCCACGACGGGCGCGTTGAGGCTGTGCGGCAGGCCGGATCCGGCCGGATGGAGACCGAGTCCGGGAATGGAGCCGTAGAAGCCGGCGTCGCCGAAGGAGAACACTCCTCCGTCGGACGCGTCGAGCCAATATCCACCTCGGCTGGCCGTCGGCGTGATCCCGACCACCGGGCGCTGCAACCTCAGGCTGCCGGTCGAGCCGTAGAACTGGGCCGAGCCGAACGTGAAGATGCCGCCGTCGGACCCGACGAGCCAGTACCCGTGCGGCCCGCCACTGACGATGAAGTCCCCCGCGTTGGCGCTGTAGGAGGGGCGGTAATAGCTGGCATCGGTCCCCGGTCAGCGTCGCTCCGGAGCACGAACCCGCCACGATCGTGTACGCGCCGACCGCCAGTGTCGGCGTGATCGGGGTGGAACTGCCGACCGTGGTGCACTTCAGCCCGTTCGTGCCGAGCGTGGCTCCGATGAGCGGCGGGCTCGTCGTTGCGGAGAAGACGGGGCTGCCTTTCCAGGTCTGTGACCCCGACACCTTGATCAGGAGGGGTGCGACGGTCACGGTGGTGGTCCCGGGGACGAAGGTGATGATGTAGTTCGGGTCGCTCACGCCGCTGCAGTTGGAGGTGTACTGCCCCGGAGATGACGAATTCAGGGTGCCGGAAGTGCACACGAGCTTCCCGCTGAGAACACCGGATCCCTGGTTGTTCACGAAGCCCTGATAGCTGGGCGACACCTGGGGCACGACGCCGAAGAAGGTCGACTGGCTCTGGGCCGTGATGCGGAGCGGCGCGGGGAGAACGGTGAAGCCATTCGGTGCACCGCTGTACGCGGGGGCGTAGTTCGTGGAACCGGGGCCGCTGAGCGTCGCCCCGCGGCATGACGACCCCGCGACGGTGTCGGAACCGGCCGGGAGGGTGGGAGCAATAGGGGTCGACGTCCCGACCTCGCTACAGGTCACTTCCGCCGTGTTCACCGTGATGCCCGGAGGCACGTTGCCGCTCGCGCTGCCCGAGAACGACGGAGTCCCTCCGTAGGTCTGCGACCCGGTGACCGTGACCGCCACCGGTGCCGGGTTCACCACGAAATCACCCGTCGAGGTGGTGAGGACGAGGTTGTAGTACCCGGCGTTCTGACCACTGACCGTGACTCCGCTGCAGGATGAAAGGGCAATGGTGTAGCTGCCGACCGGGAGGCTCGGGGTGATCGTGACCGATCCGCCGTTCACCTCGGTGCAGGTGAGACCGGAGGTGTCGACCGTGACTCCCGAGGTCGGTGAGTAGCCCCCGCTGAAGGTCGGCGTACCCGAGTACGGCTGGGAACCCGAGACGGCGACGTCGAGGGTCCCCGTGATCACGGTGGTCGTCCCGGGGACGAAAGTGATTTTGTAGTTCGGGTCGGTCACGCCGCTGCAGCTGGAGGTGTACCCCCCGGGTGGCGAGGACGAAGTGGCCCCCGAGGAGCAGGTGAGGGTGCCGCTCAGCACCCCGGGAGCGTCCCCGTTCACGAAGCCCTGGAAGCTCGGGCTGACAACGGGCGGCTGGGACCCGAAAGGCATGGTCTGGCTGGAGGCGGTGATGGTGAGTGGCACCGGGCCGACGACGAAGTCACCGTTTGCCGACGTGTACACCACCGCGTAGTTGGATGAGCCGCTCCCGCTCAAGGACGCGCCGCTGCAAGAGCTCGCCAGGATCTTGTACGTGCCCGCGGACAATGTCGGCGCGATCGAGGTGGAGGTGGAGACCTCTCCGCAGACGAGGCCGGTCGTGTTCACGGTGACTCCCCCCGGGGGGTTGTCGGAACCGGAGAAGGTCGGCGCACCGCCGTAGCTCTGCGATCCGCTCACGGCGACGTCGATCGGACCGGGGGCCACGACGAAATCACCCGCCGCCGAGGTGTAGACGACGACGTAATGGGCGGCATCCGGTCCGCTCAAGGTGACACCGCCGCATGACGACGACACCAACGTGTCGCTCCCCGCGGGGAGGCTCGGGCTGATGGGCGTCATCCCGTTCACCGTCGAACAGGTCAAGGCCGAGGTGTTGACCACGACGTTGCGGGGAGCGGCTCCGGTCCCGCTGTAGTCGGCTTTGCCGCTGAAAGTCGGACTCCCCTGGTAGGGCTGTGTCCCCGAGACGGCGACATCGAGCGGAATCCTCGTGAGCCCTGCCGCCAGTGCCGACGCGATCGGCGTCCCGAGGCCGGTCGCCATGTCGTACCCGGGTCCCGCCGGATATTGGCCCGAGCTCGTCCCGTTGTAGTCGTTGTTCCCCGTTGTGACGTCGTTGAAGTAGGAGGTGCCGCTGGAACCCAAGGCGTACAGTGCGTCATTCAGGAAACCGTCACCGCTCCAAGTTCCGTCGGCCGACGACACGACCGCCAGGACGGCCGCCCAGAGCGGTGCCGCGGCGCTCGTGCCCGCGTAGGCAGTCCAACCGGTCGGCGTGACCGACGTGTCATAGATGATGTAGCCCGTGGTCGGGTCCGCGTCGGCCGAGACGTCGGGGACCTCCCGGCATACTCCTCCTGAGCATCTACCCTGACCGTTGCCCGAGCTCCCGAGCATTGCCGTCTGGTAGCCCGGCATGGCGAACGTGGCCGACATGCCGCCACCGCCCGCCCCGTAGGCGATCTGCTGTTCGTTCCAGGTCGCCTCGATCGGCGGTGGCCCAAGGCCGGAGATCGACGTCCCTCCGACCGAGGTCACTCCCGGCTGGCTGGCGGGATCGGTGACGGCGAGGTTCAGGTTCTGCACGAGATCGACGTCTTTGGAGGCGTCGATGATCCACGCGTAGTTCCGGACGGGGTCCGACACGAGGGATCCCACGGTGTCCGAGCCGGATTCGAGAGAGACGATGGCCGTGATCTTGCCCAGGATCGGATCGATGGTGGCCAGGACGCCTCCCGGGAAGCTGAGCCCGCTCAGCACGGCCAGGACCTTTGTCCCGTCCGGCGACAACGCCAGCGACCGGACCAGTCCGACGCCGTACGCGAGACTCGTCGAGATCGTCGCCGTCGCCGACTTGGAGGACAGGTTGATGACCGTCACCCCGCCGCTCCCGGCGTTGCCTACGTACAGGTTTCCGACGGCTTGGTCGACCGTCAGGCTCAGCGGAAGGCTGCCGACCGCAATTGTCGCCGGCGTCGTCGCGCAGCCCGAGGTGGTCGTCGCGTTGCAGGTGCTCGCGCTGAAGTACTCGACGCGGCCGTCGCCACTGTCGGCGATGTAGACGAACCCGTACTTCGGGTCGACGGCGATGGCTGAAGGAATTGTCCCCGATGGCAGGGCGACGCTCGTCACGTACGCGTTCGTGGCCGCGTTGTACACGGCCACCGTCCCGGTGCTGGCATTGCCGACATAGAGCGTGGCGCCGTTCACGGCCAGCGACCGCGGGCCCGCGAGGTGGTTCCCGGAGCCGCTGATCGTGGTCGTCGCACCACACCCGCTCGTCGAGGTGGCGTTGCACGAGGTGGTGCCGAAGACCGTCAACTCGCTGGCCGTCCCGTCAGCGACGAACACCTTCTTGTCCGCTGCGTCGAGTGCGACCGCCGCGGGTCCCGATGCCGTCGGGACCGTCGTGGCGACCGTGAAGCCACCAGGATTCCCAGCCGAACCCTCACGGTCAACACTGACCGAGTTGGAGGATTGGTTGGCGACGTACAGGGTTCCGGTCGAGGGGTCGACCGTCTGGCCCACCGGGCCTGAACCGGTCGCGGCTCCCGTCTCGCGGTTGACGTTGCAGCCCTCGGAACCCTGGTCTCCAGATGCCACGAAGACGGACTGACCGTCAATCGCAGAGGCCTGGAGCAACGTGGCCTCGGAGTTCTGCACGGACTGACCCACGTAGGCCTCGCAGCCGTTCGTCCAGCTGACACTCACGATCTTCGCCGTATGGTCGTCCACGATCTGCGAGAGCACGGTGTAGATGCTGTCGTTCCCGCCCTCGTACACCTCGATGTTCGCCTGCGGCGCGAGGGAAAGCGCCGTCTCGATGTCGAGCTCGGACTCCTCGGTCCCGGTTCCAGTGGCCCCGTTCGACGGCTTCGCGCTGATCTGCCCGTTGCCCAGGGTGATGCCGTAGCAGCTCGCGAAGGCGGTGATGTCGGTGGGCGTGTAGCCACCGTCCAGCTCGAGCAGGGCGATGGTGGTGCCGGCCCCGTAGTGTCCGGCTCCGTAGAGCGAGGACGAGTCGAATGAGTACGCCTGCGCCAGTTCGACGGCATCGAGTGCGCCATAGTTGATGTGCACTTGGCTGATGCCATTGGCACACGCTCCGGAGACCGGTTGCGGTTGACCCTGAGGCAAACCTGGCGTGCTCTCAGATTTGATCTTCGACCCCGGCAACACCGGAGGCGCTGGTTCGTCAGTGGGCTGTGGCGGGTTGAGCGTGTCGAGGCCGAGAATCCCCTCGACCGACGATGCGACATTCGAGGGGAGCTGCGGACGCGCCTCGGCGTAGTGACCCATTCGGCCCGAGGCCAGCCGGTAGTTCGAAATCTGGATCGAGAAGGCCGACTGGACCTGTCCGACCGTGCCCGAGACCGGGATCGACAGTCCGGTGGCGGAAGGCTGACCGACCTCGAGTCCGTCGCTCTTCAAGACATCGCCGACGGCATGGATGGTGGCGGACGTGGGGCCGAACCGGGAGGCGAATTGCGCCGGCGTGAGGAAGTGCCGGTAGTCGGGACTGGCCGGATCGGACGTGGCTTGCACCGCCGCGGTCAGCGCGGCCGGATCCCGCGGTTGCAGTGTCACGACGAGGCTCAGATTCGTGTTCGTCGGGGTGGGGCCGACGAGGGTTGCGCCGGGGGGTACCGAACCCTGGCCGCCGTGAACCGGCACCAGCATCGGGCCGAGAGCTCCGGCCGCGGAGGAGGGCACGGGAACGGCGGCCAGCACTGCGGACGCGCTGAGCATCGTCCCGACAACGACTGTGGCGAAGCGTCGTATTGGCCAGCAGCCCTGCAGAATGTCTCCCCTCAACTCATCGCGTCATCGCACCTCGGGCCTCCGGCGAACAAGGCTAACGCCAGGCTGAATATGGGATCCTCCGCTCACCTCGCCACCGCACGCCGATGGCCAAGAGATTAACGCTGCCCGGAACGCTGATCGCCAACTCGTCCGGGTTCCGGCGTCCTGAGGAAGCGGAACAGTGGTCTAGTTATCCCGCTGTTATCACAGGGCTCCCGCTCGCCGCCGAGCGGAGCGCTCGGCCGGTCTACGGCGCTCCGGCGGAGTTGGCCTGTCGGCCCGCGAGATGCGTTCGGTACGATCGCCGGAACCGAGTCTGCGGGCGCCGTCAACGACGGGACCCGTTCTCGGTCCGTCGGGATTCGAGGAGGGAACCGATGCCCGCACCCAACATCTTGCTGGTCATGTCGGACCAGCACCGCGCCGACATGTTGGGCTGCGCGGGCGACTCCGGGGTTCAGACCCCTTCGCTCGACGCTCTGGCCGACGAAGGGGCTCGTTTCACCCGCGTCACATGCCAGGGACCCCTGTGCATGCCGTCGCGTGCCTCGTTCATGACCGAGCGTTACGTACGCGACCACGGCGTCTACACGAACTGGGAGGAGATCGGTTCCGACACCCCGACGTACGTCCGAGCACTCCGCGAGGCCGGTTACCACACTGCCCTGCTGGGAAAGGCGCATCTCTACCTGGACGAGAATCTCGCGGCGCGTCACATCGACGACCTCGCATGGCGCCTCGAGGCACTGGGATTCTCCGAGGTGCTCGAGACGGGAGACAAGTTCGTCAGCAAGATCCCCAGCCGCTACACCGACTCCCTCTCGGCCCGGGGGCTGCTCGAGGCCTACACGGCGTACATCCGGGAGCGCAGCTATCAGGGCGAGAACGAGGACGGTCGAAACGCCACCAAGAGCGTCCCGATGTGGGATGCGACGCCGATGCCCATACCCCTGGACTCGTACGTCGACAGCTGGCACGGGGCCCAAGCGGTCCAGTGGATCGAGCACTACGACCGGGCTGAACCCTTCTTCCTCTTCGTCGGCTTCCCGGGGCCGCACGATCCCTGGGACGCGCCCGCAGAGGCGCTCGACCGCTACCGGGACACCGACATCTCCATGCCGCGCTCGACCCGTCGCCCCGACGTGGAAGGTACGGGACGCTACGGCGCACTGCTGAGAGCTCGTTCCTGTCGCTGTCTGACTCGAGCTCCATGACCGACGACGCCATCCGGGGCATGCGCCGCTCGTATGCCGCAGACATCTCGGTCATCGACGACGCCGTGGGAGCGATGGTCGACGCGCTCCGCCGCAAGAGCCTGTTGGACAACACGTGGATCGTCTACACGAGCGACCATGGCGAGATGGCCGGCACACACGGTCTGATGTCGAAGTGCGTGCTCTACGAGCCCGCCGTACGAGTCCCTCTCGTCATCCGTCCTCCGGGTGGCTGTCCGAGCCGGGTCGTCGACACTCTCGTCGAGCACCTCGATGTGCCGGCGACCCTGCGCGACGTCGCCGGCGCGCCCGACGTCCCGCAGAGCGAAGGACGGTCGCTGCTCCCGGTCGTCCGGGGCGATGACATGACCCCGCGTGAACTAACGGTCAGCGAGAACTGGGGCTTTGCCGCGTTCGAGACGAACCGTTACAAGATGGTGGTCGACGAGGATGCCGTGACTCCGTGCCAGCTCTTCGACCTGGAGGAGGACCCCCTCGAAGATCACAACGTCGTCGACGACCCCGCATCGAAGCACGTCGTCGAGGAGTTGATGGAACGACATGTGCGACCGTTCCTGCGGACGCCGCCCGCTCGTCCGCACCCCAGCCTGTTCACGGGCGCCGGCAACGACTGACCGGCTCCGGTCACCAGCCCCCGCCCCGGCCTCGGCCTCGGTCCCGGCCGGGGTGACCCTCAGGTTTCCTCTCCGGGCAGGAAGTCGGTCGCGGCCGGTCCGAGGGCGGCGCGGCGGCGCAGCAGACCGAGGCCGATCACGGGATAGACCAGCACGGACAGGATCCCCGCCGCCACGAGCGCCGCTGCGTTCTGCGGCTTCATCCGGTGCTCGTCGACCCCGAGCGTCGTGATCACGACGATGAGCGGAAGCCCGGTCGCCGAGAGCAGGGCAAGAGCGCGTCGCTGGGTGGTATCCAGCACACGACGGAAGAAGAGAAGGGTCGGAACACCGGGTGATGAGGAAGAGGACGGCGAAGATGGGTACCAGGAGGAGCACGCGCGGTTTGTGCAGCAGCGCATCCAGGTCGAAGTTCACACCGCTCTCAATGAAGAACACCGGGATCAAGAAGCCGAAGCCGATGGCCTCGAGCTTGCTGGTCACGGCTGTGTAGTCGTCTCCCGCGATGAACAGTCGTACGACCACGCCGGCGGCGAAGGCGCCGAGGAGGACGTCGAGGCTCAACTCGAACGCCAGGTACACGAGCAACACGACGAGCAGGACGGAGATCCGGACCGGGAGCTGCGAAGTGGAGTTCAGGTGCCCCCGGAGCAGACGGACGAGGCGAGGCGGGTGGACCTGGGAGGCGAGCGTCGCGGACACGACGGCGACCACGACGAAGAGAGCGAGGAGGAGGAGGGTGACGCCGGCGTTCCGGTTGGTCAGGAGAAGCGCGACGGCGACGATGGGGCCGAATTCGCCGATCGCACCGACCGAGAGGATGATCGGCCCGACCGAGGAGCGAAGTACCCCGGCATCTCGCAGCATGGGGAGCAAGGTGCCCAGCGCGGTGGTCGTCAGGCACAGCGCGGGGACGACGGTGTCGATGACGAGTCCGGTCGCGTGCAGGGCGGCTCCGAGGGCGACGGCGATGGCCAGGGAGGCCAACCAGGACGTGACCGCCAAGCCGGCACGGCCCTCCTTCAAGATGGCGGGGTCGAGCTCCGCCCCGGCGAGGAACATCAAGAAGGTCAGTCCGAGGTCGGACAGCGCGGTCACGATGGCTTCCGGATGGACGATGGCCAGGACATAGGGACCCACGACGATGCCCAGGACGATCTGGATCACGACCTCGGGCAGTTCGATGTAGCGACGAAGCAACTCCGAGATGATCGGAGCGGCGACTGCCACCGTGGCGATGACCACCAGTGTGGGTACCGCATTGCTACCCATGGGCTGCCCCGTCTGCCTCTCTCCCGAACCGCCCGTGCGAGTGGGCACCACGCTACCGCGATCGTGCCGGCAACCGGGGGATCGCCCGTGGCCGTCGTGAGCGTGGTCGTCGACGGTCTCGGCGCCGCGGTTTGACGATGTCGTCGTCGACGCGGCACCATGTCGCCGAATCTCGGGGGGTCACGTGAAGCGGTCGGTCATCGAGCGACGGGGGGAGGGTCGCTGGTGACGGGTGCGTTCGTCAATCCCTCTTGGATGCCCCATTCCGTCAGTGAAGCGGCGACGGCGGGAGACGCGGGTGCCGACGACCTCCTTTCGGGTTCTGCCTGGTCCCACCTCCTGGACGCCTTGAAGAGAGCGTCCGAGATCGTCCTGAGCCGGAGCGACACGGAGGAGCGCCGTCGACGTCGCCGCAGGGATTCGTCACGTCCTGATGTTGCTCGGCATGGGAATCGACCAGGCGCTGCGCGCGCAGCCCGATTCGGTGCTCGCGCTCAAGCCATCGGCCGTCGACAACGTCTACAAGTGGGGCATGGACTGTCCCGACTGCATCTACACCGGAGCGCCTCTCCGGGGCGGGGAGTCGTACCGCGTGTGGGGAAACCGCGGGTCCGCTCGTTATGTCGGGCTCCAATCGATGGCCGGGATGGCCTCCTCGGCCAATGTGTTGCTCGACGAGCTCGACCTCGGGCCCGACGGACAGGTCGAGCTCGTCCTGTCGACCGACCGGCACGACGGGAACTGGCTGCCGGTGGCGGACTCCGCCACCGCGCTGGTCGTCCGTCACTTCTTCTACGACTGGGACTCGGAGGTGGCCTCCTCCTTGTCGATCGAGCGGATCGGCGGTCGCGACGACACCGGGAGGACGCGCACCGGTCGACCCACGCGCCGTGCTGGCGCGCCAGCTCGTCGCGCTGGGCGACTTCGTGGTGGCCAACCTCGAGTTCTTCCTCGGGTTCGCCCGCCCCGAGACTCCCAACACCTTCCTCCCGCCGCTCGACGGTACGGCGATGGGCGCCGCCGCGGAGAACCGGCCCGTCATCGGGTCATGGCAGTTGGGCCCCGACGAGGCGCTCGTGGTCGAGGTCGAAGAACCCCAGGGCCTGTACTGGAGCTTCTCGCTCGGCAATCCGTGGTGGGAGACGATCGACTACGCGCGCCATCAGAGCAGTCTCAACGGGCACCAGGCCGACGTCGACGACGACGGCCTCGTCCGAATTGTCGTCGCGCATCATGACCCGGGCTTTGCCAACTGGCTCGACACCGCCGGACACGGCTCGGGACCGGTGATACTGCGCTGCGTCCGAACCGAGACCGCTCCCGTGCCCACCACGACGGTCGTTCCGTTCTCACGGCTCGGGAAAGAGCTCCCCTCGGTCACGAGACGGGTGACCCCTGAGGAACGGCAGGCGACCATGGCGGCGCGGAGCCGTGCGGTCAGCGCCCGGTTTCCTCGATAGGTCCGGAGCCGATCCACGGCGTGACCGATTCACCCGTCAAATGAACACGGACGACGCTCTTTCCTGATCACGACAAGGAGGCTGGACATGGATCTCGGACTCGCCGGAGCGACGGCTGTCGTCACCGGGGGAAGCAAGGGCATGGGACGCGCCGTCGCGGAGATCTTCGCCACGGACGGGGCGCGAGTGGCGGTCATGGCCCGTGGCCGGGACGCGCTCGACGAGACCGTCGAGACCCTGCACGGCGCCGGGAGTCCGGATGCCGTGGGCATCTCCGTGGACATGACGGACCCGGCCAGCATCGACGCGGCATTCTCCGAGGTGAGAGATCGCTGGGGCTCACTCAATATCCTCGTGCACACGATCGGTCCCGCCGCCGGTCGCTTCGAGCAGCTCGACGACGCCGGTTGGGACGAGGCGTTCACCCTGGGAACGATGTCCGGTGTGCGGAGCGTGCGCTCGGCGCTGCCCCTTCTCCGTGCCGCCGAATGGGCCAGGATCGTGATGTTCTCGGCGCACTCCATCCAGCGGCAGAGCCCGATGCTCGTCGCGTACACCGCCTCGAAGGCCGCCGTGACCAGCGTGGCGAAGAACCTGGCCAAGTCGCTCGCCCCGGAGGGCATCCTCGTGAACGCGGTCTGCCCCGGCTCCATCGTGACCGCCAGCTTCACCGAGAATCTCAGGGAGACGTTCGCCGCGGAGGGTCTCGACCCGTCGGATCCGCACGACGTCATGACCTGGATCGGTCGGACGTTCCATCAGCCGGCCGATCTCGGCCGGGCGGGGCTCCCCGACGAGGTGGCCTCCGTCGTGGCGTATCTCGCGTCCCGGCGGAACGGATACGTCACCGGTGCCTGCGTGAACGCGGACGGAGGCTCCGACTTCGTGTAGGGCTGCGATAATGACGGCGGTCGCAGACCAGCGTCCCCGGGCCCGACCCCGCTTCGGTGCCGCGAACGTGATGAGAAGGTGAGCGTGACGGGCAGATTCGAAGACAAGGTCGCACTCGTCACGGGCGCGGGTTCGGGCATCGGCCGAGCGATCGCGCTCCGCCTCGCCGCAGAGGGCGCCTCGGTGTTCGGGGTGGACATCGACGGCGAGCGGTTGAACCAGACGCAGGGCGCAGCGCCCGGAACGATCGCTGTACACCAGGCCGACCTGGCCGACGAGGACGCATGCCCGTCGGCGGTCGCTGCCTGCGTGGAACGATTCGGACGCCTCGACGTCCTCGGCAACGTCGCGGGGATCTACATCGCCGAGCACACTCCCAAAATGACCCGGGAGCAGTACCGGCGCCTCATGGCCGTCAACCTCGACGCGTACTTCTTCCTGGCCCAGGCGGCCATCCCGCACCTCCTCGACACCGGCGGGAGCATCGTGAACATCGCCTCGAACGCCGGCCTGCAGGGAGTGCCCTATTCGGCCGCCTACTGCATGAGCAAAGGCGGCGTGATCCAGCTGACCAGGTCCCTCGCCGTCGAGTTCCTGAAGTCCTCGCTCCGGGTCAACGCCATCGCGCCGGCCGGCACGAACACCGACATCCCCGCCACGATCTCCTTTCCCGACGACATCGATCCCGACTTGGCGCGGCGCATGGGAGGGCACCGTGGTCTGGCCGAACCCGAGGAGATCGCCGCCGTCTTCGCCTTTCTGGCGTCCGACGAGGCGCGCTCGGTCACCGGGGCCGTCTACACGGTGGACAACGGACTCACCGCGAGTTGATGCTCGACGTCGCCGTGACGAGGGTCGCGTGACGATCCGCGCTGTGATGTTCGACTTCGGCGGGGTGATCAGCTCGAGCCCGTTCGAGGCCTTCGCCCGACTCGAGAAGGAGCGTGGCCTCCCTCCCGGCTTCATCCGCACGGTGAACGCCACGAATCCCGACGCGAACGCGTGGGCGATGCTCGAGCAGGGCGAGATCGGCGTCGACGAGTTCGGCCGGCAGTGGGCCGGCGAGGCACGCGCGCTCGGGCACGACGTCGACGGACGGGACGTGCTGGCGAGACTGGCAGGCGAGATCCGGCCCGAGATGGTCGCCGCCGTTCGAACGTGCGGCACGGTCTACAAAACGGCCTGTCTCACGAACAATTTCACCATGACCGACCGGCAGGTTTCCGAGGAGGTCGCGTCCGTCTACGCCCTCTTCGATGCCGTGCTGGAGTCTCGTGTGCTCGGCGTGCGCAAGCCCGACCCGCGCTTCTACGAGCTCGCGTGCGCGGCACTCGGGGTACGTCCCGAGGAATCGGTGTTCCTCGATGACCTCGGGATCAACCTCAAACCCGCTCGATCCCTCGGGATGCACACCATCAAGGTCGTCGATGCGGGCTCGGCACTGCGTGAGCTGGAGGGCCTCGTCGGCCTGACGTTCACCGGCTGAGGAGGCGGACCGCCTCCCACCGCCGCTCAGACCGCGGTCTCGCCGGTGTATTCCGCGAAGACGTCCCGACCCCCTCCCGGGCCCACCTGAGATGGGCGCAGCACTCCATCCTCGTCGGGGCGAAGGAGCCGATATCGGTGGTCGAGCAGGAACTCCCTCGTGCTCTTTCGGCCCCGGGCGAATCCGTTGTATCGGGCCAAATTGTTGTACTCGAGCTGGATCCACTTGATCCGCCCTGCGCTGATGGCCTTCACCCCGCCTTCGAGAACCGACAGCTCAGCACCTTCGACGTCGAGCTTGAGACCCTTCACCACTTGGTCCGGATCGACTTTGTCCTCGATCACTTCGTCGAGCGTCATGACCGGGACTTGAACGCCCTTCGAGTTCGCCTCGAGCAGCAGGTGGTTGCTCGGTCCCTTGTCGTTCGTCAGTGTCATCGTCCGTCCGCTCTCCTCGATGAGCGTGTCGCTGGCCAGGGCCGCCGGCACGATGGCGAACTTGAATCCGTTCAAGTCCTGGTTGGCGACGAGGGCTCTCCGGCAGTCGGGAAAGGGTTCGATGGAGACGACGTGCGACCCCAGGTCGGCGGCCATGACCGAGTACAAGCCTGCGTTCGCCCCCACGTCGACGAAGACGTCACCGGCGGACAGGATCCTCCCCCAGGCCCGCATGTTCGCGCCGTCGGGTGTCCTGCTCGTGAAAGCCTTGAGCGTACTGGGGAATTTCCGATCGACCAGAATGCGTGAGTGGCCGCCGACGGGAAAGGCCGTCGGTTTGTGGAAGAGCGCCGAAGCCAGGTGAAACCGGAGGATGCGAGCACGCGTCTTGCTCTTCTCGGACGCATTCGCCGGATCCTCCAGGGCAAGCCTCATCTCCTCCTTGAATCGCTCGAGCCTGCCAGAGGCCGCAGGAGTTGCCTCATCCGTTGAACCCGGAGCCCGTTTCATGGCGCATACCCTACGGCTCTGGAGTCACGACTCTCGAGTCGCCCGGCCTCCCACCGACCGGTTGGATGGGACGAGCACCAATGAGAGGGCTGATCCATTCGTCGAGCCATTGAATCGGTCCGGACCACCGAGACCCGCCCGGATTCATGCCGCGAGACAACGTATGCGCCCTCGAGAGCCTCCACTGATACGAAGCGGCATAGGTCACGGCAAGCGCGCGAAAGGGGAGCCCGCCAAGTCTGGCGAGCTCCCCTTCCGGCGTTTGAAAACAGGAACAGCTTTGCTGATCAGGCGGCGATGATGAACTTCGTGCCCGGCAGAAGGCTGATCTTGAAGACATCGGGGTTTGTTGCACTGGGAACAACGCAGACGGTGCCGCTCACGGCCGCACCAATGGTGGTGCTACCGGTGGTGTCCGCAGTGACGCTGCCGCTCTCGACCTCGGTGAGAGAGTTCGGCTGCGTGCAACCCGACGACGCGGTCGCCGTCTGGGTGAAGGTGGTCGACTTCCCATTCGCCCACTTGACGGTGACGGTCGTGTCGGTGACCATTCCCTTGCTCTTGCCCGAGGCACCGGTGGTCCCGGTGCAAACGGTGTCCTTGGTCTTGTCTGCGCCCGTTGACGTGTTCGCCGAGCCGGACAACTTGGAGCAGGTGATTCCCTTAGGCGGCTTGGCCCCAGCCGGACTCGCTGCCAGCGCCGTCACACCGGCGAGCGGCACCACAGCAGCAGCGAGAACGACAGCCCCGCGAACCATTCGATTCTTGACCACGTTTGCAATCTCCTTAGTGTTTGTTGTGGATGCCCGGCGGAAATTGCGCGTGATCGTACGTCGACCAGATTCCCCCGTGCTCCGTCTGACGTTCCGTCTCCCCCTGGATTCCCCTCCGTGAAACGGACTACTTCCGGCGGGGTTGACCCCACCGGGGGGCGACGTTAGTAAGGACTCACCACCGCGTGCAAGCCATCTCGATGACAAAGCAACTCCGAGCCCGACCCCAATGAGTCAAGATCTCCCTTCGTGTCTCACACCCGAGACGCGCCTCTTGCGCCAAGAGAATTCTTTGTGCTGCGAGACTGCAAGCTCTCTCCGACGTTGGGCGCACGCGCCGATGTTCGGGCGCCGAAGTCTGTGAGCGCTGAGGTCTGAGGCTCCACAGCTCTGTGGGCGCTGAGGGACTCGAACCCCCGGCCTGCTGGTTGTAAGCCAGCTGCTCTAACCAACTGAGCTAAGCGCCCGACAGTCTCTGCCCCGACGGGCAGCGGACAATTATGGCAGCGTCGCCTTCACCTCAGAAAAGCATCTCCGCGAACGTACGGCTCCACGGACGTGCGAGGGCGCGCAGCTCGGCGCAGCCGTCGTCGCCGAGCACCTCGTAGGGGGCAGAGGACAACTCGTCCGTCCCGTCCTCAATCTCCTGGCGCTGTCCCGCACCCCGCGCCGTGAAGCGGAGACCATCTCCATGCTCGAGCCAATTGCGACGTTGCAACGCTTCGACCGCCTTCACCCACGCGTCCTCGGGCCACTGCCGGGTCGAGCGCAACACCGGCGCCGGAACGTCACCGGACGCGGCGTGCGAGACCAGGGCCTCCAGGCCGGACAGACCGTGCGTCACCAACAGGGCCACGTGGCCGTCGCCCCGGAACTCGCGAAGCACGGACTGCGCGTGCCACAACGCCAGGTGGGGCTCCTCGGGCCACGACAGCGCGGCGTGGGCGGCTGCCAACGGGCGGCCCTCGGAACGCCCAGGCACCTCCTCGGCGGCCAACCGGGCGAGCGACGCGGCACGCGCCATGTCCGCCGAGCCGACCACCGCATCGCCCAGGATCCGACGAATGGCGGCATCCGCCGCCTCGAGTCGCGCCCGGAGCCACGCGGCCGGCGGCGCCGCCTCCCACGCCGACGGGATCGCTGCCGCCACGACGTCCGGGTTGAAGTTGTAGAAGGTCGAGACGACAACCTCCGGGCCCACCTCGCCCAGGGGGGCCGCACGAGACGCGAAGTACCCCGCCTGCCCGGTGATCCCGAGCCGGGCATACGCAGCGCCGGCCTCGGGCACGAAGTAGACCATCCCGTGCAGCGGCTCGAGGGTCCGCCACGTCTTGCGTGCCCGCAGGGCACCGTTCATACCGCCACCTCCTCTGTCAGCCGCTCGGCGAGCGGTGCCGTCGCCGCGAAGACCGGGCGTCGCGGCGATGAATTGCGCGGGACGAGGTCTGCGCCATCGCGTTCGACCGCCGCCGCGCCCGCCTCCCGGCACACCAACAGCCCGGCCAGATAGTCCCAGCCGTAGAGGGTGCTCCGGCCGGCCACCATGTAGGCGTCGAGCACCCCCTCGGCGACGGCACAGCACTCGAGCGACGCCGCGCCCAACGCCCGGAACTGAGCCCATCCGGGGTGCCGCCCGGGGAACCCGGAGATCCCGACGATCGCCTCCGCCAGTTCGGCGCAACCCGACGGTCGCACCGCACGGCCGTCGCGTTCGGCCCCCCGACCCCGCACCGCGGCGTACCGCTCCCCCGTCGCCTGGTTCACGACCACACCCACGAGCGGTCCCTCGGAGTCGAGCACGCAGATGCTCGTCGAGTAGTACGGGATTCCACGGTGCGCGTTGGTCGATCCGTCGACCGGGTCCACGATGGCGAGAAGTCCGGACGGCCCGTCCCCGGTCCCCCCCGATTCCTCGGAGAGGACCGACAGTCCGGCGCCGTGCAGGACGGGAAGGACCGCGGCGTCGGCCGCCAGGTCCAGACGGTATTGACCGGGCCGGGTTCCTGCCGGGCCCCAGTCCTCCAGCCCGTCGAGGGCGAGCCGGGCCGCGCCGACGGCGTCGTCGAGTACTCCGAGCAGCCGATCCTCGTCCACGAGTTCCGCACCCTACCGCCGTCCCGGGACCGTTAGGCTCCCCCGTCTGTGGCAGCAATCGATGTCGCCGGCTATGTCGCCGACCTCAAGGACCATTCCGTCGACCACGGCTTCCACGTGCACGACGAGCGTCATTTCGTGGAGACCTACTCGCTGCGGCAGGTGTGGGAGGTCGACCTGCATCCCGAGGAGGGCTGCGGGGGGCCGCTCGACCTGCACCTGGCGCTCGACGTCGACCCGCGCGTCCTCCTCTCCTTCGAGGACGCCGTCGTGCTGCTCTCCGAAGAGGAGGAACCGCCCGACGAATTCCATTTTCCCCTGACCTTCACCTGGGCGCTTCCCCCGCTGCCGAGCGGTCCCGACCTGCTGCGCCTGGCCATCGACCTGGCCGGGGTGGGGGGGATCGAGCTGCCCCTCGAGGTCTCCGCCATCGACTCCTTCGCCAGTGCGACGGACGGGTCGGAGCGCCGCCTCAGCATCGTGGCCCGCCACCCGGTGTCCTTGGCGCGGGTCCTCGGCGGCGAGGAACTGCTCTGCGAGGTCTTCGACCGCGCCCTGGCGGTCAGCCGCTTTCTGCTCGAGTCGGCGGAAGCCTGGCTGGCCTGAGGTGGACCGGGCCCGCCGCCCCGGTCGACATCGGGTCCTGGGGGCGACGGCGCTGAGCATCGCCGCGGTGGTCGCCCTCAGCTCCTGTGGCGGCCAGAGCGGCCAGTCGCTCGCCCAACAGGCCTGTGTGCACGTGCACCGCTCCGTGCAGGACTACGTGCGATCCACCCTGGCCGGTACCCCGCCGCTGACGGTCGCGCTCCTGCAGCGGGAAGCGGACCAGCAGCTCCGGGTCGCCCTCCCGATCGCGGCCGCCGCCAACTCGGCCGACGGCTCGTGGAACTCCCTGATGACCACCATCAGCGAAGGCGCCACGGTCGACGAGGGCCACCTGGTCCCGTCCCTGAAGGCTCAATGCCACACGGCCGACACCCAGGTCAACGTGAACCCGGAGTCACCCGGTATCAACGTGAACCCGAAGTCACCTGGTCCCGGGTCCTGACGGCGCGACGGTGGAGGTCGTCGTCGTCTCGGCCATCTGCGCCCGGCCCGCGGCCACGATCGGAGGCATCAACGTGTGCGCCAAGGCGGTACCCGCGGCGTCGGTGAAGTGGACGCCGTCGGTCCGGCGGACGACCACGCCGTCGATGGTGCTGGTGAACATGTGGTGCGGACAGACAGCGCCGTAGAGGTCGACCACGGAGTCCGTCTTCGGGTGCTCCGCCGCTACCTCCCGCACGAGCCGGTTGTACTCGGCGAGCCGCGCCGGGTTGTCCTCGGGCCACGGGGCTCCATCGGGCTGCTCACCCTCGTCCGTGCACGGCGCGGTCAAGAACGCCAGGCGCGCCCCGGTGCTCGTCACCAACCGCGAGGCGAAGTCCAGCTGGCTCTTCACGTACGCGGCGAACTTCGGGTTCAAGATGTTGGTCCACGTGCCGTGGTACTCGCGGTCGACCACCTCCCACCGTCCCGCCAGCAACGCCACGACGTTCGGCTTGTCCGAGTCCATGGCGGCCTTCCATTGCACCGGCCACGGCTGCTTGTTCAAAGGCGCGCCCGGGGCCGCCGGCGACCCGTCGCACGCCGGTTGCGTCAAGTCTCGCGACCCGAGCAACTCGACCGCCGGGCCCATCAACACCCCGCAGCCGAGGATCCCCTTGTCCGCGAGCACGTACCCGTACTTCGCCTGGTCCGCCGGAGTGCCCAGTCCGAGCCCGAGCGTGAGCGCCACCGAGTCGCCGAAGAGCAGCACCCGGACCGGGGGTCGGTGGCCCCGCACGGACGGGCCGGTGGCGGGGCTGGTCGTCGGGGATGAAGAAAGACCCGTCCCGATGGACCCCGGATACGTCGTGCTCGCGACCGCCGTGGTTCCCGTCGTCGCCGCGACCGTCGCCACCAGGACGACAACCACCGCCGAGGGCACGGCCACCCAGGCCCGCCATTGGCGCACGAAGGTCCCCCTCCGGATCGGACGCTCCACCAGGTGGTACGACGCCACGGACACCGCGAAGGTGACGAGGACCCGCACGAAGAACAGCGGCGCGCCCGAGAGCCCCGTACGGGCGTGGTCGACCCAGAGGAAGAGCGGCCAGTGCCAGATGTAGAGGCCGTAGGAGATCTGGCCCACGTAGCGGACCGGGGTCAACGACAGGAACCGAGGCACCACGCTGCGCGGTGCGCCCACGGCAGAGACGATGACGGCGGCGGTCGCCAGACCGACGAGGAAGAAGCCCCCCGAGTACGGGAACGTGGTGGTGCTGTCGGTGACGGCCCACATGGTGAGCGCCACCGCCGCGCCGACGATGCCGGCCACAGCACACAGCGTGCGTCCCCGTGCCCCGGCCGGCCGCCACAGTTCGCCCTGGGCGAGGCGACCGGCGGAGTGGCCGCGCTGGGTGAGCAGCACGAGACCGACGGCGAGGGCGCAGCCGATGAAGAGGCATTGCGAGCGGGTGTCCGTTCCGAGGTACACCCGGTTGATCGACATGGCGTGGCGCGAGAGCACGTACATCCAGACGGCGGAGGCGACCGCGGCCGCGCAACTCAACAGGAAGAGGGGTTCCAGGCGTTTGGTCAGGCGGAGCAGGCCCAGGACGATCAATGGCCAGATGAGGTAGAACTGCTCCTCGACCGCCAGGGACCAGGTGTGGATCAACGGCGACGCCGAGGCCGTCTCGTTGAAGTAATTGGACCCGACGAGGATGAAGTGCCAATTGCTCACGTAGAGCAGGGTCGAGAGTGCGTCGAGCCGGAGCGCGCCGTAGGTGCCCTTGGGAACGATCACCGACGCGAAGAACGCCACGAACAACAGCATCAACAGCAGCGCCGGCAGCAGCCGGCGCGCCCGGCGCCCCCAGAACGCGCCGAGCTTGATGGTCAGCGATTGGCGCCACTCCCCCACCAGCAGGGACGTGATCAGGAAGCCGGACAGGACGAAGAAAGCGTCCACACCCATGAACCCGCCCGTGAAGAACGAGAAGCCGCCGTGGAACATCATCACCGCGATCACGGCGAAGGCGCGCACGCCGTCGAGCGCGGGCAGGTACGCGAGCCGCCGGTGCGAGGCCTCGCTCTCGTCGTCCTGCACTGCGTCCCACCCCCCTCGGGGAATCGGCGCGGGACGGCGCCTCGACTCGGGCCGTCCCGGAGGTGCGACATTGTCGCAGACCACGGCGGTCCCCCGGACGTCGCTACTCTGAGCGATCCTTGAACCCGATGGTCGCTCCGTCCTCCCGTACGTTTCCGTCCCCCCGTACGTCACCCCGGGTGCGCCGCCGGCGGGCGGTCGCGGTCTTCCTGCTGCTGGGAGCAGTCGTCGTCGTCGCCTTCGTCGTGGCCGGCCGGAAGGCGGACGGTGGCCCGACGCTCAGCCCGCTGCGAGCCCGCATCGTGGACGTCGCCGAGAGCCAGGTCGGCTACCGCACCGATCCGTCTGACACGTACTGCAACAAGTACAGCGCCTACTGGCACGCCGGGAGCGACGACTGCGGCAACGACAACCTCGACGAGCAGTGGTGCGCGGACTTCGCCGCCTGGGTGTGGAAGCAGGCAGGGGCCCAGGTGGACTACCGGCTGGCCCCCGGCTACCTCAACTCCAACTCGGCGAGCTTCTACGTCTGGGGCTCCGACCACGGGACGTGGCACCCCGCAGGTTCCCGCTACGTCCCGCGGCCCGGCGACGTCGCCGTGTACGGGCTCGACACCGCAGCGGTCACCGCGGTCCACGTCGCGGTCGTGACCGCGGCGACCGAACCGAACCGACGCGCCGGACGTCGTCAACGGAGACGGCGACCGGACCGGTTACAGCCTCGTCGAGGTCGGACGACACCAGTCCGACGCCGACGTCAAGGGGCCGGGCGCCCCGCTCTCGGGCTATGTCTCCCCGTCGGAGTCCACGAGCTGATCCGCCGCCGCGCCCGGGTCGGCGTCGGAGGACGCGGCATCCTGAGCCTGTTGGGCCGCCATGGCGAGCGCGACCGCCTCGAACACCTTGGCCGCGTCCTGGTCGATGTGGCTCCGGGCCAGCATCAAGCACCCCGCCCCCACGAAGGCGATCGGGAGGATCAGGAGGAACGCCGTGCGGTAGTCGTCGCCGAATTGGCCGGCGATGGCCGAGGTGACGATCGGTGCCGCGGCGGCACCGAAGACGACCGAGGCCAGGTTGAAGGCGCCGAACCCGGCCCCGCGCACGTTCGCCGGGGCGGCGTCCGAGAGGCCGGCCCGGAGCGCGGGCACGCAGGCCGTCGCGGCGAAGAACCCGAGCAGTTGCACCACGAAGACCAGGGCGAAGGGCATCGGCACGAACGACACCATGAAGAGGGCGGCGCTGATCATGATGAAGACCGCCGGGATCACGACGCGGGCCCCCAGGACACGGTTCACCCATCGGTCGGCGATGCGCCCGCCGACGATGGTGCCCGGGATCCCGCCGAGAACGGCCAACACGCCGAAGGTGCCGTTCGCGGCCTGCTGCGAGAGGTGGAGCTGGTTCTGGTAGAAGGTCGGCATCCAGGTCGCCACCGCGGTGACGACGAAGCCGACGGTCGAGACGCCGACCAGCGCGTAGCGCATGGTCGGGATGCGCAGGATCGTGCCCACGTCCCGGCGCAGTCCGTCGACCATGTCGCCCACGAAGTGCCCGAAACCTTGCGGGAAGAGGGGTGGACCGTCCGTGTCGGCGAGTTCCATCTCGTCGCTGTGCGCCACGTGGGCCCGGTCCGCCGTCCCCCGGCTGGGCTCGGGCAGTCGCCAGCACAGCACGGCGACCACGAGACCGGGGAACAGGGAGACGAAGAAGGCCACCCGCCAGCCGTGGCCGCCGAAGAGCGGACCGATGGCACCCCCGATGGCCAAACCCATCCCGAGGCCGACGTAGCTCAGGCACTGCTGAATGGAGAAGGCGCGGCCCCGGCGCTCCGTCCCGTAGTAGTCGGCGATCACGCTCGAGCCCGACGGGTCGGTCACCGCCTGGCCGAAGCCGAGGGACGCCCTGATGACCACGAGCAGGCCGAAGGCGGAGGTCGGCACCAACCCGCCGAGCGCGCTGATGGCGGACCACGCGGCGATCGTGACCGCCATCGCCCTCGTCCGGTTCCAGCGGTCGGCCAGGTATCCCGCCGGGAGGGTCACGATCCCGTTCACCAGGATGAAGGCGGAGAACAGCACGCCGATCGCGGTGTCGCCCACCCCGAAGGCGGACTTGATCTGGTCGCTGCTCCCCCGGACGATGTACTGGTCCATCCCGTCGACGAACAGGGTGAACCCCACGACCCACATGGGCCACGTGGACACCACCATGCGTCGCCGCGACGCCATTCTTCGCCCTCCGTCGCCCGGACCGCGAGGATCCGGTCCGGTCAGGATCCCGGGTTGTACCCCGCCGGGAGGGCGATCGACTTCATCTCGAGGAAGCTCCCGAGCCCCTCGGGCCCGAACTCCCGGCCGACGCCCGACTCCTTGAATCCCCCGAAGGGGGTCGAGAAGTCGATCGGCACCGGCGCGTTCAACATGTAGGTCCCGGTGCGCACCCGTCGGGCCACACCGAGGCCGCGGTCGTTGTCACCGGTCCACACCGACCCGCACAAGCCGTAATTGGAGTCGTTCGCGATGTCGACGGCGTTGTCGTCGCCGTCGTAGGGGATCACCACGAGCACGGGGCCGAAGATCTCCTCCTGGGCGATGCGCATCTTGTTGTCGACGTCGGAGAAGACGGTCGGCTCGACGTACCACCCCTTGGCGTACTCCGCTCCGGACGGACGGCCCCCGCCGAGCGCCACGGTCGCCCCTTCCTCGCGGCCCGACTCGAGGTACCCCTCGATCCGCGTCCGTTGCCGCTCCGCCACCACGGGCCCGACCTCCGTCGCCGGGTCCATCGGATCACCGACCTTCATGGCGGACACCGAGGACACGACCGCGTCGACGACCTCGGCGTAGCGCGAACGTGGTGCGAGGATGCGGGTCTGGGCGATGCACGCCTGCCCGTTGTTCATGATGGCGTTCGGCAGCAACTGCGGCATCGTCGTCGCCAGGTCGGCGTCCTCGAGGATGATGGCGGCCGACTTCCCGCCGAGCTCGAGCGTGCAGCGCTTCAGGCGCTCGCCGCAGAGCCCGCCGATCCGCTTTCCGCCGACGCCCGAGCCGGTGAACGAGATCTTGTCCACACCCTCGTGGGTGACCAGGTGCTCGCTGACCTCGCGGCCCGCCGGGATCACCGAGAGCACGCCCTTGGGCAAGCCCGCCTCGGTGAAGATCTCGGCCAGGCGGAAGGCGTCGAACGGCGTCTCCGGAGCGGGCTTGAAGACCACCGTGCAGCCGGCGACGAGCGACGGTGCCAGCTTCGCCGCGGCGATGAAGAGGGGCACGTTCCACGGTGCGATCGCCCCGACCACGCCGACGGGCTCCTTGGTCACGAGCACCTGCGGATTGAGCATGCCGGCGCGCACCTCGTCGAAGGCGTAGGTGGTGGCGAGGTCGGCGTAGTAGTTGAAGATCATGGTCGGGGCCAGCACCTGGCCCAGGCCCGCGAAGGTGATGGGCGAACCCATCTCCTGGGTGATGATCTCGGCCATGTCACCCATTTCGGCGGTGATCTGCGCGGCGACGGCCCTGAGCACGTCGCCGCGCTCGGCCGGGGTCATGCGCGGCCACGGGCCGTGATCGAAGGCCCGGCGCGCCGCGGCGACCGCCTTGTCGATGTCTGCCTCCGTGCCCTCGGGCACGCGGCCCACGACCTCCTCGGTGACCGGCGAGATCACCTCGATCGTCCCTGTCCCCTCCGGAGCCACCCAGTCACCGCCGATGAACAGCCGGTCGTAGTCCCGAATCGTCATGCGTCCTCCCTGGAGCTCTCTGGGGCACCGCCCCTGCCGCTAAGGGTAGCTGGCGTGCGACAGTTCACGCCCTTCTGTCTCAGTGAGAGCGAGAACGTCACCTGACATACGAATTCGACGGGCGCCTCTGAGATGCGCACCCCGGTACCGGCCCCCAGAAAGACGAGAGCCGAAGAACCAGGCCTCAATTCTCTGGGCGGGATCGAGAACCGCGTCAGCGGAGAGCGCGACGACCGAGCGGCGATGTACAGGCGGCAGGTTCACTCCATCGCAGGCCAACACACCGGGCTACGGTGCCTCCGGCGAAATGTCTCAACGCTGACTCGATCCGGCCAGCCATTGGCAATGGAGGGGACGATGGAGCATCACGAGCCGGGGACCAGATTCGGAAACGGCCTCGTCAGAGAGGGACTCGCGGCGATCCTTCTCGGTGCCGCGCTCCCGTGCTCTTGAGCCTGGCTCTTCCTGTCGCTCCGGCGGCGGCGGGGACATCGTCGTGGACCGCCTACGTCACCAACTATGGCAGCGACTCCGTCACACCGATCGCCACGGCCACGAACTCGGCCGGGACCGCGATCCCTGCCGGGAGCGGTCCCCAGAACATCGCCATCACGCCGAACGGCGCCACCGCCTATGTCCCCGACTACAACGACAACAGCGTCACCCCGATCAATACGGCCACGAACACGGCTGGCACCGCGATCCCCGTTGGGATGCTTCCCGCCGGCATCGCCATCACTCCAAACGGCGCTACCGCCTACGTGGCCAACATCGGCGGCGGCTCCGTCACCCCGATCGCCACGGCGACGAACACGCCGGGCACAGCGATCCCCCTTGGCGCGGTTCCCACCGGCATCGCCATCACTCCGAACGGCGCCACCGCCTACGTGGCCACTTATAGCAACACGGTCGTTCCGATCAACACCGCCACGAACACGGCGGGGACCCCGATTGCGGTTGGGAACTCTTCCTTCGGCATCGCCATCACCCCGAACGGTGCCACCGTCTACGTCACTCTCAGGCTCAGTGACACGGTCGTCCCGATCAACACGGCCACGAACACGGCGGGGACCCCGATCACCGTGGGGACCAATCCCCTCGGCATCGCCATCACTCCGAACGGCACCACCGCCTATGTCACCAACGAGGGCAGCAACACCGTCACCCCGATCGACACGGCCACGAACACGGCCGGGACCCCTATCACCGTGGGGACAGGTCCCGTTGACATCGCCATCACCCCGGACGGCACCACCGCCTACGTCACTGGCGGCGCCAGCAACACCGTCACCCCGATCGACACGGCCACGAACACGGCCGGGAACCCGATCAGCGTGGGGACCGGTCCCGTCGGCGTCGCCATCACCCCGGACGAGGCGCCGGTGGCCAACCTCAGCGTCACGGCGAAGCCCCGCCGCAAGACTTCGAGGTTCGACGCCTCAGCCTCCACAGTCACCTATGGGAGCATCGCCACTTATGCCTGGAAATTCGGTGACGGCACCAAGTCGACCACGACCAAGCCCACCACCACACACGCCTACGCCAAAGCCGGCACCTACAAGGTGTCGGTGACCGAAACCAGTTCCGGCGGCACTTCGACGGCCGTGGTATTCACCGGGCAGACAGTCGGCAACAACGGCGCCAAGACCGCGAGGGCCAAAGCCACGATCGTCATCCCCTGACGCCGACTGATACTTCACGACAGTCCCAGACATCACCGCCATTGCACTCTGGCGCAAATTCCGTATGTCGACCCGTATCGTCGTGCGCCACCTACGCCGTCTCGGGGTGCCGCTCCACATGCGCCAGGATGCCGCCGTCGGGATCCACCCAGCCCTTTCCGGCGGCATACGCGCACATGCCGGCGAAGCCCTCCTCCCAAGTCTCGGTGGCGGCCGGCCCGGCGAGCATGCGCACGGCGGCCGGCTCCACGGCGACCTGGCCACCGTCGTCGGTCACCCGGCCCAAACCAGACGTGCGCACGATCGGTCCGATGTCGCCGTCGCCCGCGACGGCAACCGAGAAGCGGGTGAAGTCGTCCGGCTCGCTCAAGTGGATCCGGGACTCGGACAGATCGATCACGATCAGCATGCGCCGGCGACGCTATCGCCACGGTGCGACATCCGGTCCACGCCATCGATCCACTGTCGCTATTGTCCCGACCCGTGCCCGACATCGACCAGCGCGACCCCGACGAGGTCGCGAACCAGCTGACCAGGTGGTTGGCGACGCAGTCCGACCAGGGGCTCGAGGTCTTCGACGTCCAGGCTCCCGCCTCCAACGGGTTCTCCAACGAGACCATCCTCTGCCGGACCCGCTCGACCGTCGGGGAGGAGCGCCGGCTGGTCGTCCGGGTGGCGCCGACGACGCATCTCCTCTTCATGGACGCGCAGTTCTCCACCCAGTACCGGGTGATGAAGGCCCTGTCCGACGGCGCCAGCACCGTCCCGCTCCCGACGCTCGGGTGGTACGAGGAGGACCCGCAGTACCTGGGAGTCCCGTTCTTCACCATGGACCACGTGGAAGGCCAGGTGCCGCCGGACAACATCCCGTACACGATGGAGGGATGGGTGATCGAGGCCTCACCCGCGCAACAGGAGCGGATGTGGTGGAGCGGGATCGAGGCCCTGGCCGCCGTGCACCGGACCGATTGGCGATCCGCCGGTCTCGACTGGCTGAACGACGCCAAGCGGGGCCGGCCGGGCATCGAGCAGCAGATGTCGTACTACCGCGAATATCTGGACTGGGCGACGAAAGGCCTCCAGGTGCCGGTGATCGAGTCGACCTGGCGGTGGCTGGTCGACCACCAGCCCGTCGAAGACGGCGAGATCGTCCTGAGTTGGGGAGACAGCCGGATCGGCAACATCATCTGGGACGACTTCCGCTGCGCGGCCGTGCTCGACTGGGAGATGGCTTCGCTCGGGCAGCCCGAGATGGACCTCGGTTGGTTCCTCTACTTCGATCGCCAGTTCACGGAGCCGTTGGGGGTGCCCCGCCCGTCAGGCTTCGGATCGCACGAGGACACGATCGAGCGCTACGGCGAGCTCTTTGGCCGACCCATGAAGGACGTCTACTTCTACGAGGTCTTCTCCGGGTTTCGCTTCGCCGCCATCATGTACCGGCTCTCGGACCTCGTCTTCGGTCGCAACGTGGTGGACGAGGCGCCCGACATGGCGACCAACAACCTGGCCACCCAGCTCCTGGCCACGATGCTCGACCTGGATCCGCCAGTCTGAGAGCTTCAGGCGCGAGGTCCGGGCCGTCGTCGACGACCACGTCGCCGGGCGGTCCGACCGCAACGCCGGCGGCCCGCAGGCGGTCGCCCAGCCACTGTGCGCCGTCGGCGCTCGCCATGTGCTCCTGCCAGCCGGCGAGGATCCGGTGAAGCTCCTCCTTGTCGGCAACGTTGGCGACGATGTGCACCGTCATCTTCTCGTCGTAACCCGGCGCAACCGAGACGTGCATGCCCCCGAACGGGTCCTCGGTCACGTGCGGTGACGGCTCTCGCAGGACGTAGAGCTCGCCCGTGTCCTCCACGTAGTTGAGCTCGTGCCGGACACCATCGCGGTCGAGCCACTCCGAGCCCATCTCGAGCTCGGCCGAGGCTCGGCGGCGGGGATCGGCTTCGTAGAACTCGTCGATGTCCATTGGGCGGCACACTACCGCCGAGCTGGTCAATCGCCGAGCCCGCGAGGCTCTCACCGCGACGTGGCCCTGGTGGGAGGGATCGGGGGAGCGGTGCAGGCCACCCTCCCGGCATGGCCACCTCCACCTCCAAGCCCCGTGTCGCCCTCATAGACCAGATGGACGCCGAATGGCGCTCCCTCGGCCGGACCCGCGCTGCTGTCGCGCGCCTTGGAAGCGGTGGCAACCCGAGATCCTGTGCTGGAACGGCTCGTGCACGGATCACCCGGGGTCCCCGCACCGTGCCCCACCCCGCTCGACGTGCTCGCGCACATGCGGGCGGCCTCGGGACGCCGTCAGCGGGAGGAGGCGGCTCACATCATCCGGGTCCTCCTCCGGGAGGCGGACGCCGAGCCGTTCGTGACGCGGATGCTGGTCCAGGCCCTCCTCCCCGGCCTGGTCACGGTGGCCGGAAAACTGCGCTGGGGTCAGGGCGGAGAGTGGCAGGACGCGGCCGAGTTCTTCGCGGAGCTGCTCACCACCACCTGGGTGGTCATCCAGGAGTGGTCCGGCCAGGACCGGACCTTCGCCGTTCTCGACCTGCTCTCCGCCGTCCGCTGCCGGCAACGTCGGCAGCTCTTCCGGGGCAAGGATGCGTCGGAGCGCATCACGCCGCTGGGGTCGGACGATGCCCTCGAGCCTGTGGCCTCGGGTGGTGAGACGGGCCTGGAGCAGCTGACGAAGACCCTGATCGGACTGCACCGGGAGGGAATGCGACTCGACGAGGTCCAGATTCTCTATGCCCACCACGTCCTCGGCTACTCCATCGCCGAACTGGCGTCCGTGAGCGGCCGCGACCGCAGGGCGCTCTACGTCCGCCGCGACCGTGGCCGACGACGCCTGTTCGCGACGACGCAGGCGGGATGACGCATGCCTATGGTTGGGCCGTGGGGGGAGGGGGCTCGGACCGTGCCGCAGCGACGGCAAAACCGGGTGTCCGCTGGAACCCCAACTGGTGGGTCATCCTCGCCGTGTCGCTCGCGCTGATGGCGCTGCTCGTCGCGACGTCCGGCGGCGGAGGCGGCCGCAGGACGCCGACGTCAGCGGAGATCGCGGACCATCACTTGCCTGGAGCCAGGCCCACGCAGGGCTCACCCCGGCCGGCCCCCACGACGACATCCACGAGCGCACCCACCAGCACAACGACCTCGACGACGACCACGACCACCGTCACGACGACGACTCGACGTCCGCTGCAGCTCGCGCATCCGGAATCAGGATCCGTGCTGACAGGAACGTCGGCCGCCTCGACCCCTCCGGCCGTCGAGCCTCCGACCACCACCACGACCGCCGCGGCACGACGACCCCGGTAGTGTCGAGCGGCGGGACACAGACGCAGGGTTACCTCGACCCGCCGCTCCAAGCCTCGAACCAGTACGCGTTCACCGGCACCGGAAACATGGTGGTCTCCGTCGTGTGGTCCGGCGACACATTTCTGACCATGGCGGTTTCGTGCCCGAGTGGCGGCAACGATGTCGGTGGCACCTCGGGGATGGAGGCGTCCCTCACCGAACGCGTCCGGGAGTTGCACCGCAACGGTGACCGAGCCGCTCGTCGGAGTCGGCCTCGCTGACCTACACGATCACGTGGGGACCGGCCGGTGGCTAGGTCGGGTCGGCATGGTCGGATGCGCGACGGCCGGGTCGCCGCCGCCTGGTCGACGCACTCGGTGCGGCGGTCGCCGCCGGACTGGTGTTCTGTGCGGTCCCGGCGGTCCTCGTCCTGGTTGTCGGCAACCCGCTCCGACAAGGCCTCGGACACGCGTGGCGGCCCGACAGCCGCGACGCGTTGTGCGTCCTCGTGGTGGCGGCCTGGGTGGCCTGGGCCTTCTGCTGCGCGCAGCTGGTTCGTGGCGTCGTTGCTCAGATGCGGCAGGGTCCGTGGGCGTGCCCGTGGGGGCTTCGGTCATCGACCGCCTGGCGGCGCGGATCGCGCTCGGCATCCTGGCCCTCACCAGCGTCGGCGCTCCTCTCGCCCTCGCGTCGGCAGCGGATGCCGAACCTTCGTCAAGCGCCCACGCCGCCGCGGCGACGCACCAGATCGATGCGGCGCCGCTCCGGCCGGCGCCGACGAGCGCGCTCCGTTCGCGCATCCCACCCATCTCGTGCGGCCCGGCGAGACGCTCTGGAGCATCGCCGACTCGCGATCAGGCGACGGGGCGGACTGGACCTCGATCGCCGCGCTGAACCTGGGCACCCAGATGCCGGGCGGCGCGCGCTTCGTCGATCCCGATCACGTCCGAGCCGGCTGGCGGCTCCGGCTGCCGCCCGACTCGCGCCGGCGCACCGCACGACCACGCCGGTGACGCGCGAGCACGGCAGCGATCACCTGCCGGAACTCATGGCATTGGGACTGGGATCCATCGTCAGTGCGGCGTTGGCGAGGCGAGCCAGGCGTCGCAGGGAGACGAACCGACTCTCCGGTGCTCCATGGCGACCGGTCTCTGACGACGCGGCGGACACGGCCGCGCTCCTCGGTCGCTTCGAGGGCGTACCCGCGCTCGAAGTCCTTCGAGGCGGCGAACCGCATGCTCGGCCGGGCGGTGCACGATCAGGACGACGCGGCGACGAGGATCCGAGCCGTGTGCGTGGGTCCGACGGGGGTCGCGTTCGTCCTCGCTGCGCCGGACCACGGAGGCACCGGAGGGCTTCGACGAATCGCACGACGGGACCCGATGGGTGGTCCCGCACGCCCGGCTCGATGCGGCGGAGCCCTTCTATCCGGCCGTGCCCATCGCCCTCCCGGTCGGCACCGACGACGACGGGACCTGGCTCGTGACCCTCCGGCGTGGGGAAATCCTCCCGGTGCTGGGCGAATCGGCCGGCGCGCTCTGCCGAGCGGCGCGGGCGGGCCAGGAGGCGTGGTCGTGGTGCGACCTCGTCGTGGTGACCGACGACCCAGACGATCCTGCGCTCGAACGGGCGGAGCGGGCGGTGTTCTTCGGTGACCCTTCCTCCCTCGATCGATCGGAGGCGCGCCACGGTGGCCGTCGTCACCACCACGCCGGCCGCCCCCAGCGACCTCACCGTGCTGGTCGACCGACACGGCGCCTCGCTCCATCCGATGGGGAGGGTCGTCCGGCCCCAGCTCCTCGGCATCGAGACGTCCCGGACCATCCAAGAGCTGACCTCGCCCGACGACGACAGCCCCGATCCGATCGTCGCTATGGACATCGAGGTCGCCCGGGTCGCCCGGGTCGCCGATAACGCCGATGACGCCGAGGTCTCCGATCACGGACCCTCGGCGATGTTCCCGGGGACGGTCGACGTCCGCCTGCTCACCTCGTCGCCCCGGCTCGACGGGCTGAGCGAGGAGCTCCCGCCGAACCGGGCTCGGCGGGCCGTAGAGCTGGTCGCCTATCTGGCGCTCCACCGTCCCGACGCGGTGACGAGCGACCGCTTGCGCACCCGTGTCCTGGGTTCGTCCGACGCGGACGCTGCTTCCAAGACGCTGTTCAACACGGCGCACGCGGCGCGGCGGGCGATGGGATCGGACCGGAGCGGCGGGGCGCTGTTCCCCGCGGCGACCCGCCTCGGCCTCTACCAGGTGTCCGAGCACGTCAGCGTCGACGTCCACCGAGCCGCTGCCCTGGTCGACGAGGGGAAGCGCACCGATGATCCCGAGCTCGCCATGGCGTACCTGAGAGCCGCGCTCGAGCTCGTGGAGAGCGAACCGCTGGCCCACGCGCTGGCGGGCTACGCCTGGTGGGAGGCCGAGGGCCATGGGGGTCGGATCTCTGCCGTCCTGGTCGACGCCGCCTGCGCGCTGGCCCGGCTGGCCACTGCGGCCGGCCATTTCGAGCTGGCCCGGCGCGGCCTCGAGCGGGCGAGGCTCGTCGAGCCTTACAGCGAAGCGCTCTCGCGCTCGGCGATGGAGGTGGCGGCGGCCGAGGGTGACGCCGAACGCCTGCGACGCGAATGGCTGGACTGTCAGCGCCGCATCGACGAGCTCGACCCCGGAAGCTCGCCGTCCTCGCGGACCGAGTCCCTCTACGGCGAGCTCTCCTCGCGGGTGCTGGTCGATGCCACCGGGCCGGCGTTGGGCGACGGCGACTGACCGTCGAATGCCCCGACGACCTCCTCCAGCCTGGCCACCCTGCTGCCTTTGACCAGCACGGCGTCGGCCGCAGCCGCGGACCGGAGCAGCCCCACGGCCTCGTCGATCCCGCCGACGGATGGGCCCCCGTAGAGGTCCGTCTCGTACCCCACCACCTCGATTCCGAGCGCAGCGGCCACCGAGACCATGCGGCGGTGTTCGGATGTCGTGGCCGCGCCGAGCTCGGCCATCACACCGAGCAGCGCCACGTGGCGCGCGGCGGGGAGGGCGGCCAACGACCGCAATGCCGCCTCGGTGGAGGCGGGGTTGGCGTTGTAGCAGTCGACCAAGAGGGTCGGGCCGCCCGGCGGATACCGGACCTCCATGCGCAGCGGTGAGGCCGACACGTCCGCCAGTGACGCCACCACCGTCGGGAGGGGCACGCCACACCACAGGGCGGCCGACGAAGCGGCCAACGCGTTGCCCACCTGCTGCACGCCGTGCAGCGAAAGATGCACCTCTGCGGTCCCCCAGGGCGTCACCAACCGGAAACTCGGCCGGAGCTCCCTGTCGAGCGACACGTTCTCGGCGCGCACCTCGGCGTCGGCGTCGCACGGCGTCGCCGTGGACCCCGTCGCCGTCCACCGCGTAGCCGAGCACCGGGCACGGACTGAAGTCGGCCATGCGCGCCACCCGGAAATCGCCGAAGTTGAGCACCGCCAGGCCTGAAGGGGGGAGGCCAGCCACCAGCTCACCCTTGGCCCGGGCGACGCCGTCGAGGTCACCGAAGTACGCGACGTGGGCCAGGGCGACGCTCGTCACAATCCCGACTTCGGGACGGGCTACACCGAGCAGTCGTGCGATGTCGCCGATGCCGCGGGCACCCATCTCGAGCACGACGTTCTGCACGCCGTCGGGCGCGTTGAGCAACGTCAGGGGCAAGCCGAGCTCGTTGTTGAACGACCGCTCGCTCGCCGCGGTCGAGAAGGTCGACACCAGGCAGCGGGCAAGGATGTCCTTGGTCGTCGTTTTCCCGACGGACCCGGTGATGCCGATCACACGGCCGCTGATGCGCCCTCGGGCGAACTCGCCCAGGCTCACCAGCGCCGCAGCCGTATCGTCGACCACGACGGCCGTGGCACCAGCCGGCTCTCTCGACGTCACGTAGGCCGGGCAACCCGCCGCGAGCGCGGCCGGGATGAAGTCGTGCCCGTCGCGCTCGGCGACGATGGGCACGAAGAGCTGCCCGGGCTCCGCGGACCTGGTGTCGATGCTCGCCCCCTCGACTGCGACGTCGGGGCCCACCACTGTCCCCCCGAGGTGGGCGGCAACCTCGGCCGTCGTGAACCGCACGCATGGATGATCCCACGTCGCGATTGGCGGTGATCACGCGCGATGGTTGGATAGCCTCGGTCGATGCCTCCGGCCCAGGAAGTGGTGGTCGTCTACGGAGGGCCCTCGGCCGAGCACGAGGTCTCGTGCATCTCCGCGCGCCGGATCGTCCACACCGCACTCGACTCGGGGTGGTCGGTGAGAGCCGTGGGGCTGACTCACGACAGACGATGGGTCGACGCGCGCTCGGTCGTCAAGGACGCGGCCGACGTCGAGGCGTTGGCCTCTCCCGACGACCTGGTGAACGAGGACCCGGGCACCGAGCTGGCTCACCTCGACACGGCGCTGGTGCCGGGCGCAGTCGTGTTCCCGGTCCTGCACGGGCCCTTCGGTGAGGACGGGGTCATCCAGGGGTACCTCGAGGGCCTCGGGGTGCCCTACGTCGGCGCGGGTGTCCTGGCGTCCGCCGTGTGCATGGACAAGGGCATCGCCAAGTCGGTGCTGCACGACCACGGTCTCCCCGGGGCGGCATGGCGTCTCGTCTCGCGGTCTGCGTGGTCGGTCGAGGCCATGGAGGAAGCGCTCTCCGCGCTCGGCTTGCCCCTCTTCGTCAAGCCCGCAAACCTCGGATCCTCGATCGGCGTGGCCAAGGTCTCCGATCCCGCCGCCCTCGGCGACGCCGTGCTCTCGGCCTTCGATTTCGACGACCATGTCATCCTGGAGGAATACGTCACAGGCCGAGAGCTGGAGCTGGCGGTGATGGGCAACGAGGACGTGCGCGTCACCAGGGCGGGAGAGATCATCGCCAGCCGAGAGTTCTACGATTACGAAGACAAGTACGTCCTGGGGCTGGCCGAGACGATCGCGCCGACGGATCTGACCCCCACGCAGCTCGCCCACGCCCAGCACGTCGCGGCCGCCGCCTACCGGGCGCTGCGGGTCGAGGGCCTCGCCCGCGTGGACCTCTTTCTGACCGAGGGCGAGGAGGTCCTCGTGAACGAGGTCAACACCATGCCCGGCTTCACCCCGATCTCGATGTATCCCATGCTCTGGGAGGCCGAAGGTATGCCGTTCCGCGCCGTCATGGCGGAGCTGGTCGACCTGGCGATCTCCCGCCACACCAGGCGCAGCCTGCTTCGGACCCACCGGGTGCTCTGATCCACCCGCTTCCTGGTGGCGGGCCCGGAGAGACTCCGGTCGGATCACGGCTCGGCCCGAGCCCGACGACCGTGCTCGGCCGCGCACCGCTTCGGTACCCTGCGGGTGTGGCCGCCACGCTCGACGGTGAGACCTGGGAGACCCTCCCGGGCGCCGCGCGGCTGACTCCGGCGCAGCGCGAGGCGATCGAGTCGGACGAGCGCCTCCTCTGTGTGGTCGCGGGAGCAGGGGCGGGCAAGACGCGGGTCTTGACGCTCCGGGTGGCTCGCCGGGCACGCGACGGGTCCATCGACGCCGACCGCACCCTGGTGACCACCTTCAGCCGAAAGGCCGCCGAGGAGCTGCGCACGCGGCTGTGGTCTCTGGGCATCTCCGGCGTGAAGGCGGGCACCTTCCACCGGACGGCGTTGGGTCTGCTGCGCGAGCACCGCGAAATGAGGGGACGGCCCCCACCGCAGCTCCTGCCGGACCGGCGGCGATTGCTGGCCGAGGTGACCTCGGGGGACGCCCGCCGCACCCGCGCCCTGGACGGGGAGATCGGCTGGGCCAAGGCCCGCCTCGTCTCCCCGGCCGACTACGAGGCCGAGGCCCGGCGGCATCGCAGGCGGAGCGGCATGAGCGCCGAGCAGGTGGCCGACGCCTACGCCCGCTACGACGCGGAGCGGTCGCAGCGCCGACTGCTGGATTTCGACGATCTCATCGTCGCCTGCGCCGACGCCCTGGCGGGCGATGCCGGTTTCGCCGACGGGGTGAGGTGGCGGACAAGGCATCTCTTCGTTGACGAGATGCAGGACGTGAACCCGGCGCAGTTCCGGCTTCTCACCGCTCTGCTCGGCGACGAGCCGGACCTCTTCGTCGTCGGCGACCCCAACCAGTCCGTGTATGCGTTCAACGGGGCCGACCCGGCGCTGCTCGGGAACTTGCCCGAGCTCCTCCGCGGCACCCGGGTCATCCGCCTCGACGAGAACCATCGATGCACGCCTCAGATCGTGGCGGTAGCCACCGCGGTGCTTCAGGACGGTGCTCGGTCGGGCGAGGTGGTGGCTCCGGCGACGACGCGGGTCGACGGTTCCGTGCCGACCGTCGTGGCGCACGAGGACGACGACGACGAGGCGGCGTGGGCGGCGAAGCGCGCCAAGATGTCGCGCCTCCCCGGCCGTCGTTGGTCGTCGATTGCCGTGCTCACCCGCACCAATGCGCAGCTGGCCAAGGTGCAGGCGGCGATGGATGCAGCGCAGGTGCCGAGCATGATCGCCGGATCGGAGCTGGGACCGGCGAGCGACCTGCGCGATGGGATCCGGAACGCCGGCGACGCGGGGCCGGCTGAGCGGGGGTACGACGGAGACTCAGTGGTCTTGAGCACGTTCCATCGAGCCAAAGGCCTGCAATGGCCGACCGTCCTCGTCCTCGGGCTGGACACCGGGCTCATGCCGATCGGCTCTGCGCTGACGGACGCGGCGGTCGAAGAGGAGCGCCGACTGCTCTACGTCGCACTCACCCGGGCCGAAGAGGAGCTGTGGTGCAGCTGGTTCGGGACCGCCGACGGAGCGACACGTGGGCCCAGCCCATGGCTCGGCCCGATTGAACGGGCGATCGGTCTGCTCCGGAGGGAAGCGGCGCCGACCGCCGCTTCCGAGGTGCCCGCTCGGGTGGCCGAGTTGCGCCGGCGACTCGACGAGGGCGCAGAGCCGCAGGACCGGTAAGGTCGGGCCACCCGTTCGAACCCGGGGGGTGGGATGACGTCGGAGCTTCTGGAGCAGTTGGGCAAGGCGGTCGGCGAGACACACCTGCTCACCGGTGACGCGGTCCACGCCGATTACACCCACGACGAGACTCTCGGCCTCGAGCCGGTCGTCCCGCTCACCGTGGTGCTTCCCGGGTCGACCGGTGAGGTGGCCGAGGTGCTCCGGATCGCCAGCGAGCACGGCGTGACCGTCGTCGTCCGCGGGAGCGGCACGGGTTTGTCCGGCGCCGCGAGACCGGTAGAAGGCGGGATCCTGCTGGCGTTCGACCGGATGAACCGCATCCGTGAGGTCGATACGGACAACCAGGTGGCCGTCGTCGAGCCGGGCGTCACGCTGGAGCAGCTGAACGCGGCACTCGCTCCGCTCGGTCTCGTCTACCCCGTCTCGCCGGGCGAGCAGAGCTGCGTCGCTCGGGGGCAATGTCGGGACGAACGCCGGAGGCATGCGGGCCGTGCGCTATGGAGTGACGCGCCATCACGTCCTGGGCCTGGAGGTCGTCTTGGCGGACGGGACGGTGCTGCGGACCGGCGGGAAGTTCGTCAAGTCGTCGACGGGCTACGACTTGACCCAGCTGTTGATCGGGTCGGAGGGGACGCTGGCGGTCACGACCGAGGTCACGGTCAAGGTGCAGCCACGCCTCACCGAAACCGCCACGGTGCTCGTTCCGTTCGCCACTCTGGCCGAAGTGACCAAAGCCGTGCCACGGATCGTGGCGAGCGGCGTCGAGCCGACCATCCTCGAGTACGCGGACGCTCTCGTGATGAGCAGCATCACCAAGGCCGCCGGGCTCGATCTGGGGATCCCCGAGTCGGTGCAACAGGCGGCACTGGCCTATCTAGTGGTCGTGTTGGAGCAATCGTCCGTGGCCCGACTCGACGAAGACGTCGAACGGCTCGGGACGCTCCTCGGCGACCTGGGCGCCCTGGACGTCTACGTGCTGCCCCCGCACGCCGGCTCCGTCGCTGATCACGGCCCGGGAACGATTGTTCTTCGTGACCAAGGCGTCCGGGGCGGACGACATCATCGACGCCGTGATCCCTCGAGCTGCCATCCCCGACTACCTGGCGGCGGTCGCCGAGCTGGCGGCGTCGCACGGCTCCTTCGTGAGCGGGTGCGGCCATGTCGGCGACGGCAACGTCCACCTGGCCGTGTTCCAGCCCGACGACGAGACGCGCCACAACCTGAACCGTGAGATCTTCCGGACGGCGGTCGAGGCCGGAGGCGCCATCTCGGGTGAGCACGGCATCGGGACGGCGAAGATGTCGTACTTCGTCGAGACCGGTCGATCCTGCGCAGCTGTCGCTGATGCGCGTCCATCAAGGCGGCCTTCGATCCCCGCGGGATCCTCGGTCCGGGCCGGATGCCGGGAACGGCCGAGGCGTCGGGGACGGTGCGCCCGTGAACGGCGCCCGTGCCATGCTCTCGACTCTCGTCGGCTCGGGTGTCGACGTCTGCTTCTCCAATCCCGGCACCTCCGAAATGCATTTCGTGGCCGCGCTCGACGATGTGCCGGCCATGCGGGCGGTGCTCTGCCTCTTCGAGGGCGTGGCGACGGGCGCAGCTGACGGGTACGCCCGAATGACAGGGCGTCCCGCGGCCACCCTGCTGCACCTCGGACCGGGTCTGGGGAACGGGCTGGCCAACCTGCACAACGCGCGGCGAGCCCGCACGCCGGTGGTGAACGTGGTCGGCGACCATGCCACGTACCACGGCCAGTACGACGCGCCGCTCGAGTCCGACATCGCGTCCGTCGCCCGGACCGTCTCGGGCTGGTACCGCCGCACGGCGAGGCCCGACGACGTGGCCGCCGACACCGCCGAAGCGGTGGCCGCCGCCTTCGGCCCGCCGGGTTGCGTCGCCACGCTCGTCCTTCCGGCGGACTCCTCGTGGTCCGAGTCGGCCCGCGGACCCGCGCCGCCACGACCCCGGGGAGCTGCCACCCCTGCGCCGCAGGACGCGGTCGACGACGTCGGCCAAGGCGCTCCGTTCGGGCGAGAAGACGGCTTTGCTGCTGGGAGGAACCTCGTTGCGAGCGGCCGGCCTGCGGGCCGCAAGTCGCGTGGCCGTCGTCTCGGGCGCCGCGCTGCTTGCCGAGACGTTCCCGACGAGGCTCGAGCGCGGGGCCGGACTCCCCGCGGTCGATCGCCTCGGCTACTTCGCCGAGATGGCACAGGACCAGCTCGAGGCCGTGCGTCACCTGGTGCTGGTCGACGCCGCCTCGCCCGTCTCGTTCTTCGCCTACCCGGGCAAGGCGAGCGACCTCGTCCCGGACGGCTGCAGTGTGCACACCCTGGCCCGTCCGGGCGAAGACGCGATCGGCGGCGCTCGAGTCACTGGCCGACGCGCTCGAAGCCCCGGCTGACGCCTTCCTGCCGGTGACGGCCAGCCGGCCGGATCGACCCCTGGGCCCGCTCAGTGCAGAGACCTTCGCCGGATCGATCGGCGCCACCCTCCCCGAGGGCGCGGTCGTCGTCGACGAGGGCAACACGACCGGCCTCTTCGTTCCGGGCGCGACCGCCGGCTGTCCGCCGCACGATTGGCTCACGCTCACCGGGGGGGCGATCGGCCTCGGCCTACCGATGGCCACGGGTGCCGCCGTCGCCGCTCCGGACCGGCCTGTGCTGTGCCTCGAGGCCGACGGGAGCGCGATGTACACCCTGCAGGCGCTCTGGACCCAGGCGCGCGAGGCGCTGAACGTGACGACCGTGCGTCCTGTCGAACCGGAGCTATGCGATCTTGAACATCGAGCTGCACCGGGTGGGTGCCGACGCCGGCGGTCCGCGACGCGTGCCGGCTGCTCGACCTCTCCGACCCCGAGCTCGACTTCTGTGACCTGGCACGGGGTATGGGGGTCCCGGCACGCAAGGTCGAGAACGCGGAAGACCTCTGTGTTGCGCTCGAGGCGGCCTACGCCACGCCGGGCCCGAACCTCATAGAGGTGCCGCTGGGCTGACCAGGGATGCCCGGGCGATGACAGACCCGTGTTGCTCTGCTCTCCCCTACTTGGCGCAGGTCACGTACACCCGAATCGTATGGGTGATCGTGTCGGCGTTGCTGATGTCGACGTCCCAGCCGCCGAAGGCCGGCACGCTCGAGTTGATGTCCGTGAAGACAGAGCCGTTCTTGTCCCGCGGGCCACCACCCATGGGCACCAACGTCGCAGGGCACGCCGCCACCCCCTCGCCGCGCGCACCGATCCCGATGGGCGCGGCTTTCCCCTTGCTGATGACGTATCCCGGCTCTTTGCCGCAGATCGCGAAGGCCTCGACGGTCGCAGCGAACGTCGAGGTGTTGTTCTCCTCCACTCGCCACGAGGCCGTCGTTGGCTTGGTGGTCGTCACCGGCCACGACGAGCTCATGTTCACGTCGACGGAGCCCGCGTTCGACCAACCGCCGCCGCCCAGCACCTTCAGGCCCAAGCCCGTGGGGCAGGCCACGCCCGCGGCGCTCTCGGTTCCGGGCGGATTGCTTGCCGTCGAGTTCACGATCAGGTAGCCCTTCGGCTGGTTGGCGCAGACGGCCCAGACGTCGAAAGTGGTCGCCGAGCCGGTGGAGTTGTTGACCTCCGCGTCCCAGCTGGTCGAGCTTCCGGGCCACGAGCTGTTGACGGTGGCGTCCAGGCCCCCGGCCAGGTCCTCACCCCCGCCGAGCACGACAGTCCCGGTGGGACACAGCACGTATCCCTCGCTCTGCCGCCCGTTCGGCGCCGCGACATTGCGGGTCACCACCACGGTGTAGCCCGGCGGCATGGCAGGTCGGACCCGCGCCGTCGATGTCGTTGCTGCCGACGCCGTCGCGGTCCCTGCGAAGACGGCCGCTGCGACCGCCGCCACCGTTCCGAATCTGAAGAACAGCTTCATGTGGAACCGCCTCACTTTCGTTTTGTCGCACCATCCGCCTTGACCCCGCAGCGGGCTCCGCCACGGTGGGCCGTCGACTGTCGCGCTGGCCGCGACGTGTGACATAAGTACAACCTTCCCGCAGTGCCAATCCTTAGCGTTTTTCGCGGGACCAGGCAACCGGCGCTGCGCCGAGCCCGGCGACCTGCTCCTTGAAAGCGTGATTACCACCTTCCCGTTTCTCGATACCTGTGTCGGAGCTGAGCAACGAGACTTCTATGTGTGCCTGTGTTGGAGCTGAGCAACGAGCATGAAGTCATGCGTCTCCGGCGCAGTCGAGCAATCGAGTCACGTAAGCGTCGCGGAGGTCGATCGACCTCCTCCGAACTCAGGTCATCGTCACAGGCAGATGGCGAGCAGTTGCCCCGAAGCGGACGGCCCCCGACCAAAGATGTACTTTCGATGGGATCCGAGTTGCGAACACTCCGATCGGCGGATCGCGCCGGCGAAATCAGGGGAGGGATCGATGGATGCACGACGGGTGGTGACCGGACACGGGGCCAACGGAGAAGCGGTTTTCGTCAGTGACGAGGTGGTTGCTCCGGTCTCCCTCGCCCTGTTGTCAGGAATGGATTTCCACCTGTTGTGGGGGTCCGACACGACTGGTCACTTCCCGGACGACGGCTCGAAACCCGAGGCAAGGCGCTACTTCCCTCCAGTGAGCGGATCGCGGTTCGTGTTCTTCAGCATCCCGACCACCGGAGGCCCCGGCCTCCCGCCCGACCTCGACATCGGAGCTGCGCTGGAAGAGCTGGACCAGAAGCTGCCGGGATTGGCCGAGTACACCGAGCCCGACAACCCGGGCATGCACACGACGGCGACCATCGACTACGGGGTCGTGCTCTCGGGGCACGCCACACTCGAACTCGACGACGGCGCCACGGTGACGCTGCACCCCGGAGACACCTACGTACAAAACGGAACGCGCCACCGGTGGTCCAACGAGGGCGACGTACCTGCCGTCATCGCGGTCGTGCTCATCGGTGCGAAGCACGAGACGGTAACCTGATCCTCGCGCTCGGGTTGATGCGCGACCTCTCCTCGTTGCTCTTCGGCTCGAGGTCGCGTTGGCGCCGGAAGCGGCGCTGGCCCAAGACGTGATTGTCGACGCCGTTGGGGCGGTGTGGCCCGGGGACGTGTGGTCCATGGCCGTGTGCTGTGGCTGTGTGACACCAGCCCTCATTCGGACTGGATGGGCCTCCCCCACAGCGGCGAGGGGCGCGAGGTCATGGTCTTGCCGCCGGCGCCGACAAAGGTGAGCTCGACGTTGGCATCGCCGTTCATGGACCAGCGTTTGGAGTGCACCTCGTGATGGTGGTGACGGCACAGCGTGACCAAGTTGTCGAGATCCGTCGCCCCCGCCGGGGTCCAGGGCACGATGTGGTGGGCGTTGGTGTAGATGGCGTTGGCACAGCCTGGGAAGCGGCAGTGACGGTCCCGGCGCCACAGCTCGCGGCGCTGAGTCTCGCTTGGACGGCGCCGGTGCCCGCCCCTCGTACATGGTGTGGCCCTCCTTGTCGTCGAGGGCGACGATGAACGTGGCGTCACAGGCCAGGCGGTCGAGTACCGCGGCGCTGATGAGGCCGCCGCGCTCGAGCTCGGCGACAAGGCCCCTCGAGAGGTGACGGTCCGCACCCAAAAGCGCCTCGAGGGCCACATGGGCCACGACGACCGGAGCCGGTTCCCCTCGGGTCGGTCCCCCGGCCTCCAAACGCCCGAGGCTGATCAGGGCCAGGCCCATGCGCTCATCGTGGGAGAGCTCGGCCTTCTCGTCCGCCATGGTCTTGGCCCGGGCCTCGAGCGTGGCCTTGAGCTCGACGTAGTCAGCGGCGGGGAGCTGTGCGACCATGGTCGAGGTCCCGTCGTTGCAGCGCAGCGTTGGGCGATCTGGACCCATGGGCTTGCTCTGGCGCCGCGCCGGGGCCCGGCGCCGGGCCAGCTCGGCGAGATCGCGCACGCTGATCCCTTGGGCGACTTCAGCCCATTCGGCGTCGTCTTCGGGACAGGCCACGTCGACGAGGACGCGGACCTGGTCGAAACTCAAGCGACCCGACGAGAGGGCGGCTGCGAGCGCGGGCAGGTCGAAGAGGCGCTCGCCCACGTGGGCCAGGGCACGACCAGAGGCGGCTGAGCGACAGAGGTGGCCCGTCAACCAGGCCTCGAGCGAAGTCGCCCCGTCGACGCGGAAGGCCTCGCGCCGGGCGATCTCTCCGCCGAGCTGGGCCTCCCGCCCAGAGAGCGCCTCTTTGGCCCGCGCCGTCTGGGCCAGCTCGGCCAGGAGCGCCTCGTCGCCCAGCGCGGCGAGCGCGGCGTTGGTGAGAGGCCCGAGGGGGATGCTGAACGTCTCGGCTCCGGCGGGCGATGGCGATCGGGAGAGTTTGGGCGTGGCCGGCATCGAGGAGGGAACGGTCGGGCTCGGTCGGGCCCGGCGCGCGTCGCTCTGTCAACGTCCGCCGGGCCGTCGGCGATGTTCAAGGAGAGTCGGCGTGACCCCCAATCAGGCGGGAGGTGGACCCATTCTCGTCTTTTCGGCCGGTAGGAGGACACCTCAGGCCCCGTCGTCGAGCCGTTCGAACACGGGCCCGTCGCGCACCTGGGCGTCGAGCTCAGCCGTCGGCGAAATCGACGACCACCGGAGCGTGGTCCGAGGGCTTCTTCCCTTTGCGCGCATCGCGGTCTCGGAACGCGGCGGTGGCGCGTCCCTCGAGGTCCGCGCTCGACCAACACGAGGTCGATGCGCATGCCGCGGCCCTCGTGGAAGTCGCCGGCGCGGTAGTCCCACCAGGTGAACGTGCCCGGTTCGTTGAAGCGCCGGAAGACGTCGCTCAGCCCCCACCCCTCGACGTCACGCAAGCCGGCGCGCTCGGGCTCGCTCACGTGGGTCGCGCCAACGTAGGCGGCGGGATCCCAGACGTCACCGTCGTCGGGAGCGACGTTGAAGTCCCCACACACCGCGATCGACGATCCCGGCGAGCAGACCTCGTCGAGCGTCTGGCGGAGTTGGGCCAACCACGCCAGCTTCACGGGGTAGAACTCGTTGTCCAAGGCCCTCCCGTTGGGGACGTAGACGGAGAAGATCCGCACTCCACCGCAATCGGCGGACACGATGCGGCAACCGTGCTCTTCATGATCTGTGCCGAATCCCCGGGTGACGTCGGTCAGCCCGACCCGGCTCAGGATGGCGACCCCGTTCCAGCGCCCGTCACCATGCGGCGCAGACTCGTATCCGAGCTCTGTGAACTCGTCCACGGGGAACTTCTCGTCTGCCACCTTCGTCTCCTGCATGCACAAGATGTCGGGTTGGTTGGCCTGCAACCAATCGGTGACGCGAGGCATCCGCGCACCGAGCGAATTGACGTTCCACGTGGCAAGGCGCATCAGCCGGCTCCCCCGTCGACGATCACGAACAGCAGCTCCGCTTCGCAGGCGGTCTGGCCGCCGACGGAAGCCACTCCCCGGCCTTTTCCTGCTCGAGCCGAGAGCCTGTCCATGGACACTTCGAGGTCCAAGGTCTCGCCCGGGACCACCTGGCGGCGGAATCGAGCTCGCTCGATGCCACCGAAGAGCGGCAACTTGCCGGCGTAGCGGTCGTCGAGCAGGACGGCAATACCGCCCAGCTGAGCCAGCGACTCCACCATGAGGACACCGGGCAGCGTCGGGCGGCCGGGGAAGTGGCCGAGGAAAAACGGCTCGTCGCCGAGTTCCCAGGTACCGCGGGCGAACACGCCGGGCTCCACCTCCTGAACCTCGGTCACGAAGAGAAACGGAGGCCGGTGCGGGAGTACGTCGGCAGGTCGCGGCCAGGCCATCAACGCCGGAGGCTACCGAGCATCATGTGCGACCGCCGCCGCGGCCGCCTTCTTGGCCGCGACGGTGTTCTTCTTCGAACTCTTGGCCGACGTCTTGGCGGGAGTCGATCGGTCGGCTGCTTTCTTGGCCCCGTCCCGGGCCTTCTTCGTCGAGCTCTTGGCCGGCGTCGTGGTCTTGGCCGGCTCAGTCTTCTTGGTCTGACCGGATCGGCCGGCAGCCGCAGCCTTCTTGGCCGTACTGGTGGTCTTCGCCGTCTTGGCCGTCTTCGCCGCGCCCCCGACCTTCTTCGCCGCACCTCCGACCTTCTTCGCCGAGCTCTTGGCCGGCGTCGTGGTCTTGGCCGGCTGAGTCTTCTTGGTCTGATCGGACCGGCCGGCGGCCTTCTTGGCGGATGAAGACACGTCGCCTCGGGTCTTCGAGCTGGTCCTCGCGCCGCCCGTCGTGCCGGCCCCGTTGTCCCCCGCCTTCTTCTTCGTCGGGGACCCGCCGTCGGGCTCCACTGCCCCGTCCGACGCAGCCGTCTTGGCCGGAGTCGTCTTCATCGATGCCACCCTCTTGGCTGTCGCGACCTTCGCCGGCGCAGACGGCGTCTCGGCAGCGGCGCGCTTGCCGGGACTCACCTCGTCGGAAGTCGTCTTCGCAGCCAGCACCGACTGCCCCTTCTCAGCGGAATCTGTTCTCGCTCGGGCCGCTCTCCGCCCCGACGATCTCCGCCCGGCCGTTCTCCTCTCCGCTTCAGGTCGAGCTCCGGCGACGGCGAGTGCCGTCGCCTCGGGGGCCTCGACAGGGTGAGGTCCAGCGGCAGTCGCCGGAAGGGCCAGCTCGGCGACCCGGCGAGGGGGATCGAGCCCGGCGAGCAAGAACGGGCGCACCTCGCCCTTTTTCAAGACCTGCCGCGCTTTCGTCGGTGGCGGCGTGCCCATCGCGGTGAGCGGGATGTAGCAGTGCAGCACGCCACCGACGGGCAGACCCACGTCGACCATCGCACCGTGGGACGTGAACGAGACCACCTCGCCCTCGATGGTGCTGCCGACGGCGAACGCCGCCACGAAGTTGATGAAGGCGAGCGGCTCGTTCACTGCCGGCGGCGGCGACGTCCCCTCCCTGCTCTTCTTCGACCCGCGTCGGCTCGCGGCAGGATCTCCGGCCGACGGCTTCCCCCCGTCCTCCTTCTTGGCCTTGCCTCCCTTCGGCGTCGAGGCCTTCTTCACGGCGTGCCTCGTCGCCTTCGGGGAGGGGGGGTGCAGGGCTTCCTCGACCGCCTCGTCTATCGCGCTCACGAAAACCGGGTCCACCTTGGGCTGGACCGGGGGCGGCGTCGCCGGCACGAGTGGCCATGAGGTCGCGAGGGGCACGGAAGTCTTCGGCGCCTTCTTCGCCGACTTCGTCCTCTTCGCCGCTTTCTTCGCCGCTCGGGCGAGCTCGGCCGCCTTGACCGCGGCGGAGTCGGGGTGCTTCTTCGATTTGGCTTCCGCCGTTGCGGCGCGGCTCTTGGGACCACGGATCGGCAGTCTGGGCGTGAAGATCCACCCGACGCCCGGAACGGGCTTGCCGCCGACGAGGCGTCCCTCGTCGAAGAGCCACGGATGCTCGCCGTGGAATTCCTGGAACGAGTCGTTCGACAGGACCATGGCGTTGGTCCGTTCGGCGATGCGCAACACGAAGGCGTCGCCCCGCCCGATCGCTCCAGCCGGCGGCGACACCATTTCGCCGTCGAGCATCGCCTCGCGCACCCTCTCACGCTCGGATTCCGAGACGCGATGCTCGAAGGTCGCATCGACGACCACGATGATGCTCGACTCAGGATCTTCGGACGCGTAGGACCGGACCGCCTCGTCGAGTTGGGCCAGGCTCGGGGCGGTTCGTCCTTCGGTGGCCAGGTTCGACCCGTCCACCACAACGTGATGCGATTCAGCCAACGGCACGTCGCAATAGGTCGGCCTGCTCGAGTTGATGCAGGGCAGCGGTCCCGATGGCCGGACTGGCCGACTCCGCCCGGCTCACGTGCCGGAGCCGGAGCCGTTCGGGAAGGCAGGAGTGCAAGCGTGCGTGTACGAATGACCACGCGCCCATGTTCTCGGGCTCCTCCTGCAACCACACGACCTCGTCTGCCGCTCGGTAGCGGTCGAGGATCACGGTGAGGGGCTCCACGGGCCACGGGTATAGCTGCTCGACGCGCACCACCGCGACCCGGGCTCCCTCCTCGGCTGGCAATTCCGCCCGGCGCTGCACCGCTTCGTGGGCGATCTTGCCGCTGCACAGGACCACGTGGCGGACCGACGCGGGATCGGCCACGGGGTCGTCGATGACCGGTGCGAACCCGCCCGCTTCGAGATCCGTGAAGGACGAGCGCGACGCGTGGGCACGAAGCATCGACTTGGGCGTCACCACGACGAGCGGCCGCTCCGGGATGCGCAACGCCTGCGACCTCAGCAGGTGGAAGTACTGGGCGGCCGTGGAAGGGACGGCGACCCGGAGGTTGCCTTTCGCCCCGAGGGCGAGGAAGCGCTCGAAGCGAGACGACGAGTGCTCCGGACCCTGCCCCTCGTAGCCATGAGGGAGCAACAGGACCAGTCCTGAGTGCTGGCCCCACTTGATCTCGGCAGCCGCCAGGAAGTTGTCGATGATGATCTGTGCCCCGTTCACGAAGTCACCGAATTGTGCTTCCCAGGCGACCAGGGCATCCGGCGCCTCCACCGAATAGCCGTACTCGAAACCCACGGCGGCATATTCGGACAGCAGGGAGTCGCGCACGGTGAACGAGCCGAGCGGCTGAGACGGCTCCAGGTCCGAGGCCCCGACCCGCTCGAGCCCCGCATCGAGATGCGCCAGGGGGACGAACTCCTCCCCGTTGGTGTAGTCGACGAGAACCGCGTGGCGCTGGCTGAATGTGCCCCGGCGGGTGTCCTGCCCGGTCAGGCGCACGTCGACGCCTTCGTACAGCAGCGACCCGAGGGCGAGGGCCTCGGCCAAGGCCCAGTCGACCTGTCCCGAGGCGACCATGTCGTCGCGCTGGGCGAACTGTCGCGCCAACTTGGGGTGGACAGTGAACCCGTCGGGCACGGTCTCGACGGCCGAAGCGAGCGCGTGGAGCACGTCGCCCGCAACGCCTGTCTCGGCGGGTGCGGGCTCGGCCGGCCCGGGGTCGGGTGCCGGAAGCTCGGTGGGCACGAGCGAGGGCTCGTTGCGCACCTCGTCGAGGACCGATTGGAGCCGCGAGTTGAAGTCGTCCAGAGCCGCCTCGGCTTCCTCGAGCGTGATGTCGCCGCGCCGGATGAGGGTCTCGGTGTAGAGCTTGCGCACGGAGCGCTTGGCTTCGATGCGCTGGTACATCAGAGGCTGGGTGTAGCTCGGGTCGTCACCTTCGTTGTGGCCGTGCTTGCGGTAGCAGACGAGGTCGATGACCACGTCCTTGTGGAAGGTCTGGCGGAAGGCGAACGCGAGCCGGGCGGCACGCACGCAGGCCTCGGGGTCGTCGCCGTTGACGTGGAAGATCGGCGCCTGGACCATCTTGGCGACGTCGGTCGGGTAGACGGATGTGCGGGCGGACGCTGGTGCGGTCGTGAATCCGAGCTGGTTGTTGATCACCAAGTGCACCGTGCCGCCGGTGCGGTAGCCGGAAAGACCCGACAGGTTCAGCGTCTCTGCCACCACTCCCTGTCCGGCGAAGGCGGCGTCGCCATGAACGAGGACCGCCATGCAAGGGAACCCGAACGATCCTTCCCGGGTGGCGGGAGTGCCGTCGGTGGGCGGCGAGATCTTGTCCTGCTTGGCCCGGGTCATGCCCTGGACGACGGGGTCCACCGCCTCGAGGTGCGAGGGGTTGGACGCGAGCGTCACGGGGAGCTCCTCACCCGCACTGCCGCGGAAGATCCCCCTGGCGCCCTTGTGGTACTTGACGTCACCCGAACCCTGGACGGACTCGGGATCGAGGTTGCCCTCGAATTCTTCGAAGATCTCGCGGTACGACTTGCCCACGATGTTCGCCAGCACGTTGAGCCGGCCACGATGTGCCGTGCCCATCACCACCTCGGCCACGGCGGAGCCGGCCGCGGCGTCGAGGAGCGCGTCGAGCAGGACGATCGTCGACTCTGCTCCCTCGAGCCCGAAGCGCTTCTGACCGACATAGCGGGTGTGGAGGAACCGCTCGAAGACCTCGGCCGCGTTCAGGCGGTCGAGGATGTGCCGCTGCTCGTCCGGTTTGAGTGTGGTCGGCTGGCCCTCGACATGCTGCTGGATCCAATGCTTCTGCGCCGGGTCCTGGATGTGCATGTACTCGATGCCGAGAGTGCGGCAATACGCGTCCCGGAGGACGTGGAGGATCTCGTCGAGGGTGGCGATCTCGCGACCCGCCAGGCCGTCCGCCACGAAGTGACGCGGGAGGTCCCAGATCGTCAGCCCGTAGGTGAGCGGGTCGAGCTCGGGGTGGATGTGCGGAGGCTCGGCGTCGAGAGGGTCGAGATGAGCGATGAGGTGCCCTCGCACGCGGTACATGTTGATGAGGGTCTGCACCCGCACCTGCTTGACCGCCTTCTGGTGCTCGCCCTCGTCGGTACCCGGGCCGGCGTTGTTGTCGACCTGCCAGCGCACGGGCTCGTAGGGCACACCCATCGACTCGAAGAGGTCGTCGTAGAACCCTTCGGCGCCGGTCAGCAGGGCGGCGACGCGGGCGAGGAAGAGTCCTGATTCGGCGCCCTGGATGATGCGGTGGTCGTACGTCGACGTGAGCGTCACGACCTTCCCCAAACCGAGCTCGGCCAGCACTCGGGGATCAGCCGCCTCGTACCCCGGGGGGTACCCGAGGGCGCCGACTCCGATGATGGCACCTTGTCCCGGCATGAGCCTCGGTACGGACTGGACGGTGCCGAGCGTGCCCGGATTGGTGAGCGACACCGTCGTGCCGGCGAAATCATCGGGTGTGATCCGGCCGGTGTGGATCTTGCGGATCAGATCCTCGTAGGCGACCACGAAGGACCGGAAGTCGAGAGTGTCTGCGTCGCGGATGCACGGCACCAGGAGGGTGCGGCTCCCGTCGGGCTTCTCCTGGTCGACGGCAAGCCCGAGACCCACGTGCTTGTGGTGGACGACCCCGGGCTTGCCCGAACCTTCGACATCGGCGACGAAGGCGGCGTTGAGCACGGGCACGTCGTGGAGCGCGCGGACGACGGCATACCCGATGATGTGGGTGAAGCTGACCTTGGCGCCGGAGGTCCTGGCCAGCTGGTTGTTGAGGATCAGGCGGTTGACCTCGAGGAGCCGCGCCGGGACCGTACGGACACTGGTCGCGGTCGGGACGCCCAGGCTGGCCTCCATGTTCGCGACCACGCGAGATGCCGCCCCGCGCAGCATGGTGGGCGACTCGGCCGAGGGGGACGGTGCCACCGCAGGAGGAGCGGCAGCGGTGGTGGTGCCCCGATCGGTGGAACGTGCGTCGGGCGACGAGGGGCTCGGCGGGGACGTCGGTTGGGCCGGGGTGGTCGGCGGCGTCGCCGGGGCGCTTTGGGTCTGCGGTGCCGGGACCGGTGCCGGGCGGTAGTCGGCGAAGAACTCCCGCCAACTGTCCCCCACCGACTCGGGATCGGCCAGGAAGCGTTCGTACATGTCGTCGACGAGCCAGGCGTTGGGGCCGAAGGACCCGCTCGAGCCGCCGAACTGGGACATGTCTTTCACCCTACCGGCGGTGACAGGGCCAGGGATTGGTGTTGGGGCCAGGGATTAGGGTCTGGCCTGCCCATGAGCTACCCGGCCGCACTCAGCGTGGTGTCGCGGCCGTCCGTGGAGGCGGGCGCCGCCACCGTGATCTTCGTCCACGGGTCCCTCGACCGGGGCGACAGCTTCCGGCGCGTCATGCGCCGGCTACCCGATCTGAGCACCGTGGCGTACGACCGCAGGGGGTATCAAGGCTCCAGGGGTGGCGGGGTGACGGACCTGCGCGGTCATGTCGCCGACCTCCTGGCCATCAGCGGCACGGCCCGGCGCGAGTCGGACGGTCCCGTGGTCGCCATCGGCCACAGCCTCGGCGGCGACGTCGTCGTCGGGGCGGCGCTCGCCGATCCGGTGGCCTTCGATTCGATCGGCGCCTACGAGCCACCCATGCCGTGGTTGGGGTTCCGGCGCGATCGGCCATCCGGTGCAGCGCCGTCCGGTGCACGGCCGTCCGCGGCTTCGGAATCAGGGGCGGCCGGGGGGCCGGGCTGGCCCGACCTGGCCGACGATCCGGCCGAAGAGGCAGAACGATTCTTCTCGCGCATGGTGAGCCCCGGGGCGTGGGCCCGGCTGAGCGAGGACGGGCGTGCCTCCCGCCGGGCTGACGGGCCGGCGGTCGTCGCCGACATGCGCAGCCTGCGGGGGGAGGGCGCGCCCTTCGATGTCCTGCGCCTGTCGCTGCCCGCCGTGTTCGGGGTGGGAGGGGAGCGTTCTGCCCTGCACCACCGGCGCGCCGTGCGCTGGCTGGGCGACAACGTCCCGGGCGCAACGGTGTTCGAAATCGAGGCGGCGCAGCACGGTGCGCACCTCTCGCACCCGGACCACTTCGCCGCCATGGCGCGGCTGGTGGTGGAGCGGGCGGAATAGTTCGGCTCGTCGATCCCGGCGATCAGGCAGACGAGAAGGGCGGCAGTCCGCCGTCTTGCAGCGGGTCGGCCGAGGCGGCGCTGGAGGCGGGGGCCGGTGCGCCCCCGTGGCTGTGCTTGAGGCGCCGGGAGAGCATCTCGTCGTACTCGACCCCTTTGCCCTCGCTCTTCATCCCGGTGATGAGCGGCGAATGCGACAGGAAGACCGCGCCGAGGAACATGACGAGCAACGAGATCGCCTCCAGCGGCCCGTAGGGGCCCGTCGTCCGCAGGGTGTCGCCGTAGAGGGCGATGCCGAGACAGATGCTCGCCAGCGGGTCGACCAGCACGAGCGTGGACTGCGACGCGGCAAGGGGCCCGGCGTGGAACGCGTTCTGCGTCAGGAAGAGCCCGAGGAGCCCGAAGACGGCCACGCCGTAGGTCTGCCAGTGGGCGAACATCGTCACCCAGTCCCCGGCGGCGTAGTTGCCCGCTGTCTTGATGAGCGCGGCGGTGAAGGCGTAGGCGATGGCGGCGGACGAACCGAACATGGCGGCCTTCCACCATCGGGGGCCCCAGCGTGTGGCCACCACCGTCAGGCAGATGAAGAAGGTGGCGCCCCCGCCCACGACGACCCAGCCGAGGTTGGTCGGCACCTCGTCCCCGCCGCCCGGCGCGGCGAAGTACAGGAACCCGGCGAGCCCGAAGGCGATCGCGCCCGCCCCCACCCACTCCCGCAACGAGATGTCGAAGCGGAAATAGGTCCCGAGGATGGCGACCAGGAAGAGCAGCTCCATGGTCAGGATCGGCTGGACCACCGACAGACGGCCGATGTGCAGCGCGAAGGCCTGGAGGAGGAACGAGCACACCATGAACCCGAAACCCAGGAGCCAGACCCCTCGCCGGATGGCGTGGGTCAGCAGGCTGAGCCGCATGGTGGTCTCTTCAGGGGCGTCCTCTACCCCCATTCGTTGGAAGACGCTGGTCAGAGCGTTGGAGAGGGCCGCCGCTACGGCGAGGACGTATACCATCGCTGCAGTGGGGATGCTAACGGGCGGTTGTCACGGAGCACGCAGTCGGCGCTCAGCTGGCGCTCAGGTCGTGGAAGCTGCGCTGCAGGCCCCGGCGGACGCAGGAATCCTGTGTCTCGACCGGCATTGCACCGAATCGGATCCCCGTCCGGCACGTTCCTGCAGAAATTCAGAGATCCCGACCTACCAACAATGTGGCGGTTAGGTTACGTTTAGGCGATCTACCCGCACTGGGTGTGCTGGAAGCTGTAGGTGATCGACCGTCACCGGGGCGGCCGATGAGCTTTAGGGGAGTGCAATGGGACTGAAGGGGTTACTCAAGCGGTCGGCCTTCGCAGGCCTGGCCGCAGGGGCGCTGAGCCTGTCGGTCGTGGCCGTCACGCCCGCCACCAGCGGCGCCTCGACCAAGGCGTCGTCCTCGTCCGGCGGGACCGCCACCATGGCGCTCGACGAGACCCTGGTCGGTTTCAACATCAATACGTCCGCGGCGTCCGAGTTCGTCCTGCAGGAGATCATGAACATGGTCTGGCCGCAGGCGTTCATCGTCAACGCCAAGCTCCAGCCCGTCCTCAACACACAGCTGCTGGAGAGCGCGACGCAGACGAGCGAAAGTCCCCAGACCGTCGTCTACAAGCTGAACCCCAAGGCGGTGTGGTCCGACGGAACGCCGATCACCGCCGACGACTTCATCTACAACTGGCAGGCCCAGAGCGGTAACGCCGCCTACACCGATGTGGGTGGCAAGCCCTACGACGCCGCCTCGACGACGGGCTACAACCAGATCCAGTCCGTCGTCGGGTCCGCCCCGTCGGGCGGCGCCGCGTGCGATCCGGGCAGCACCGCCGACCGCAACGTCGGCCTGTGCCCGAACGGTCGCACCATCACCATCACGTTCAAGCCTGCCTTCACCGACTGGCGGGCCCTCTTCACCGACATCGTCCCGGCGCACATCTCCCGGACGGTGGGGTGGAACACCGGCTTCACCGGGGCCTCCCAGACCATCTCGGGCAGCTGGTTCAAGATCCAGAGCTACAACGAGAACCAGTCGGTCGTCCTGGTGCGCAACCCCACCTACTGGGGCACGCCGGCCAAGCTCAGCAAGCTCGTGTTCCAGTTCTTCTCGGCCGACAGCCAGCTCGTGCCGGCCTTGCAGAACGGCGAGATCAGCATCTTCAACCCGTCGACGGTGAACCTCTCCATCGTCCAGACGGCCAACCAGGTGCCGAACACGACGAAGGCGACGCTCCCCGGTCTCGAGTTCGAGCACTTCGACTTCAACCAGGCCGACCCGTACCTGGCCAAGGTGCAGGTGCGTGAGGCGATCGCCCACGGCGTGAACCGGGCAGCGTTGATCCAGCGCACGGTCGGCGAGATCGCCAAGGGCATCAAGCCGCTCGGAAGCCGCATGCTCATGCCGACGCAGGCGGGATTCAAGGCCGTCAACTACAGCTACAGCCCGAGCACCTCGGAGAACCTGTTCAAGGAGCTCGGCTTCACCAAGGGGTCGGATGGCTTCTGGCACCCCAACTACGGGCCGCAGAAGGGGCAGGACCTGACCTTCACCATCCAGTCCACCACGGGCAACAGCATCCGGTCCCAGACGGAGGAGCTGTTCGCGTCCGAGATGAAGGCGATCGGCGTGAAGATCAACATCCAGAACTACGACGCCAACACCTTCTTCGGGACCAACCTGGTCGACGGCACGTACCAGATCGGTGAGTTCGCCTGGGTGGCGACGCCGTTCGTGTCCTCGCAACCAGTCCATCTACTGCTCGTACACCGATCCGAACAACTGCGGGCAGAACTGGACCCACTCGGCCAACACCCAGGTGGACTCGGACATGAAGACCGGCGCCTCGGCCCCGAGCACGACGCAGGAGATCTCGGACTTCAACAAGGCCGATGCCATCCTGTGGCACAACATGGTCACGCTGCCGCTCTACCAGAAGCCGCAGTTCTTTGCCTGGACCAACAAGCTGAAGGGCGTCGTCCCCAACACCTCGAGCGTCGGGGTCACCTGGAACGCCCAGGACTGGTCGATCAGCTAGCTCGTACGCGGCGAAGGGGCCGGCCTCCGTGGGCCGGCCCCTAGTCGCCGCTCCGACCTGGACCTAGACTCCGCCCATGTTCGCCTACGTCGCGAGGCGCCTGTTGATCAGCATCGTCGTGCTGTTCTTCGCGACGATCTTCGTCTTCGTCCTCGTGGCCAGCTCGGGCAACCCGCTCTCCCTGCTGTTGAGCAACCCCCACATCCCCCACTCCACCATCGTGGCGAGGGAGAACCTGCTCCACCTCAACGACCCCCTCTGGCAGCGCTACTGGATCTGGCTCACCAACGCACTACACGGGAACCTGGGGACCTCCATCGCCGGCCAGGACGTGGCGTCGGAGGCGATGTCACACCTCTTCGTGACCCTGCGCATGGTGGTGATCGCCACCGTCATCGCCATCTTCGTGGCCATCTTCATGGGCGTGCTGGCCGCCGTCAGGCAGAACAAGCCCACGGACCACGCCATCACCGTCACCAACTTCGTCCTGCTGGCGACGCCGGTGTTCGTTCTCGGCCTGGCGCTGAAGGAGTTCGTGGCCATCCCGATCAACGAGCACACCGGTCACATCATCTTCTACACGAACGGGGAGCAGAGCCCCACGCTCACCGGCTCGTTCTTCAGCCGACTGCCCGACTACGCCGCGCACACCGCCCTGCCCGTGCTGACCCTGATCCTGGTGTCGTACTCGTCGTGGGCGATCTACCAGCGGTCGTCCATGATCGAGACGCTCGACGCCGACCACGTCCGCCTGGCCCGTGCCAAGGGCCTGAGCCGACGGCGCGTCCTCGTCCGCCACGTCCTGCGCAACGCGCTCATCCCCGTGACGACCGTCGTCGCCCTCGACTTCGCCGCCGTGCTCGGCGGCGCCATCATCACCGAGATCATCTTCGGGTGGCAGGGCCTGGGCCAGTGGTACCTCAATGGAGTCACCAACCTGGACACGAACGTGATGCTCGCCTACCTGCTCATCACGGCCACGTTCGTGATCCTCTTCAACCTTGTCGCGGACATCCTCTACGGCGTGCTCGACCCGAGGATCCGCTATGCCTGAACCGCTGGCCAAGGAGAACTTCGTCCCGACCCCCGGGTCCGTGTCCACGGTGGAGGCAGGCAGCCACACCCTGGCCAGCGTCGGCGCCGGGCTCGAGCTCTCGGGGGCGGACGCCCACGGGCTCAGCGGGGAGGCGAAGAGCCAGTCGCGCATCGTCCTCGGACGCTTCTTCCACCAACCGCTGGCCATCATCGGGTTGTGCGTGTTCGCGGGACTCGGCTTGGCCTCGGTGATCGTCGGTCATTTCTGGACCTACAGCTACACGTCCATCACCAACGTCCTCAACGGCCCGCCGTCGGCCGCCAACCCCTTCGGCACAAACTCCATCGGGAACGACATGTTCGCCCAGGTCATGGCCGGGGTGGAGAAGGACATCCAGATCGCGCTGACGGTTGCGGCCATGGCCACGCTCATCGGCGTGACGATCGGCGCCATCGCCGGCTTCTATCGGGGCTGGGTCGACTCTCTCCTCATGCGCTTCGTCGACCTCGTCCTGGTGCTCCCCGTGCTCGCCGTCCTCATCGTGCTGGCCAACAAGTTGTCGAAGGAGTCCGACAACTGGCTCGGCCTGGCCATCATCATCGGGCTCCTCTCGTGGACCTACGTCGCCCGGCTGGTGCGGGCCGACTTCCTGTCGCTACGCGAGCGCGACTTCGTCGAAGCCTCCCGCGCTCGGTGCGACGAACCGACGCATCATCGTGAAGCACATGCTGCCCAATGCCGTCGGCCCGATCATCGTCAACGCCACGCTGACCGTGGCGCTCAGCATCATCTTCGAGTCCACGCTCTCGTTCCTCGGGCTCGGCGTCCAGCCGCCGAACGTGTCGCTCGGCCTCCTCGTCGACCAGGGCCAGGACTCGGCGACCACCGAGTGGTGGCTGTTCGTGTTCCCGGTCGTCTTCCTCATCATCCTCATCCTCTCCATCTTCCTGATCGGCGACGGCCTGAGGGAGGCGTTCGACCCCAAGAAGAGCCGGGTCAGGGCCTGAGTGGCCGAGCCCGCCCTCCAGGTCGAAGGCCTCGAAGTCGACTTCAGGACCAAGGACGGCGTCGTCCACGCGGTGCGCGGCATCGACTTCTCCCTGGCTCCCGGCGAGGTGCTCGGAATCGTGGGCGAGTCGGGCTCGGGGAAGTCGGTGACGGCTCTGGCTGCCATGGGCCTCCTGCCGAAGAGCGCGGAGATACGGGGCTCCATCAAGTACCAGGGCCGCGAAGTGCTCGGCCTGAAGGAGAAGCAGCTCACCGGCCTGCGCGGCACCGGCATCGCCATGATCTTCCAGGACCCGATGACCTCGCTCAACCCCGTGTACACCATCGGATGGCAGATCGCCGAAGCGGTCAAGGCACACCAGGACGTGAGCAAGGACGAGGCGAAGTCGCGCGCCATCGAGCTCCTGGCCAAGGTGGGCATCCCCAACCCGGCCGAGCGCGTCGACAGTTATCCCGCACGAGTTCTCCGGCGGGATGCGCCAGCGTGCCGTCATCGCCATCGCCATGGCGAACGACCCCGACGTGATCCTGGCCGACGAGCCCACGACGGCGCTGGACGTAACCGTCCAGGCGCAGGTGCTCGCCTCGCTCAAGACGGCACTCACCGAGACCGGCGCGGCACTGCTGCTGATCACCCACGACCTCGGGGTCATCGCCGGCCTGGCCGACCGTGTCCTGGTCATGTACGCCGGGCGGGCCGTCGAGATGGGATCGGCCGAGGACGTCTTCTACCGGCCCTCCATGCCCTACACGCTCGGACTGCTCGGGTTCGCTGCCCCGGCTCGACAGCGACGGCACGGAGCGGTTGCGCCAGATCCCGGGAGCCCCGCCCTCCATGCTCGGGGACCGCACCGGCTGTCCGTTCGCTCCGCGCTGCCCGCTGGCCGCCGAGGTGTGCGCTGAGACCGAGCCCGACCTCACCGTCGTGCCGGCCGTCACCTCCGAGGTCGGCGACGCACCGCGCCGCCTGCCATTTCGCGGAGGAGGTCGGTCGCGGCGACCACGGCGGGGTCTTCTCCGACGGCGTCATCGACAACGTGGTCGGATCGTGACGGTCTCCGAGTTCGGCGCGGACACGACGACCTCCGGCGCTCCGCAGCCGCTGCTCGAGGTGACCGACCTGGTAAAGGAGTTCCCACTGCGTGGCGGCACGTTCGTGCGCCACAAGGTCGGGGTGGTGCATGCGGTGAGCGGCGTCAGCTTCACCATCTCGTCGGGCGAGACGCTCGGGCTCGTCGGGGAGTCCGGGTGCGGCAAGTCGACCACGGGGCGTGCCGTGCTCCAGCTGGTAAAGCCGACCTCGGGATCCGTCCGCTTCGGCGGCACGGAGCTGACCGAGCTCCAGGGCGGCGCCCTGCGCCGCGTGCGCCGCGACATCCAGGTCGTCTTCCAGGACCCCTTCGCCTCGCTCGACCCCCGCCTCCCCGTCGGCGAGGCCATCGCCGAACCGCTGCAGATCCACGGGTTCCGTGACCGGGGAACGATCAACCGCCGCGTGGGGGAGATGCTCAAGCTGGTCGGGCTCGAGTCCGTACCACGCCAACCGCTACCCCAACGAGTTCTCCGGTGGCCAGCGCCAGCGGGTCGGCATCGCCCGCGCCCTCGTCCTCCAACCCAAGCTCCTCGTCCTCGACGAGCCCGTCTCCGCCCTCGACGTCTCCATCCAGGCGGGAGTCGTGAACCTGCTCGACGACCTGCAGCAGGAGCTCGGCGTCGCGTTCCTCTTCATCGCGCACGACCTCTCCGTCGTCCGGCACATCTCGGACCGGGTGGCGGTGATGTACCTGGGCAAGATCGTCGAGATCGGCGACCGCGACGATGTGTACGAGCGGCCGGCCCACCCCTACACCCAGGCCCTGCTCTCCGCAGTACCGATCCCGGACCCGAGGGCCGAGCGGGCCCGGAAGCACATCGTGCTCGAGGGCGACGTGCCGAGCCCGCAGTCACCCCCGTCGGGCTGTCGCTTCCGGACCCGGTGCTGGAAGGCGCAGGACATCTGCGCCACCGAGGAGCCGGCACTCGTCGACCGGGGCCAGGGCCACCCCGTCGCCTGTCATTTCGCCGAGGTCGCCGCCGTCGTCTGACGGACCGGGATGCCGGCACCACGGATGGCCGCTCCACGGCAATCCGTGCATGAAGGCCCAGCTGCGGCGGTGGATCGCGGAGGGGCCGTAGCCGCGCAGCGCAGTCTGGTGCACCAGCGAGGGATAACCCTTGTTCCGCTCGAAGGCGTACGCGGGGAAGTGTTCGGCCTCGTCTCGCATGATGCGGTCGCGCACCACCTTGGCCAGCACCGAGGCGGCGGCCACCGAAGCGCAGAGCGCATCGGCGTCGACGATGGGTCGCACCAGGCCCTCGAACGGCTCGGTGTCGTGGCGCAGCAGGTTGGTGGGGCCGTCGACGATGAGGGCCGCCGGAACCTGGTCGAGCCCCGAGAGGGCGCGGTGGGCGGCGACACGCCATGCCTCCGTCATCCCCCAGTCGTCGCACTCGGCCGACTGCTGTGACCGACCGCCCAGGTCTGGCACCACGCCGCCGACGGCGTCGAAGATGCCCTCACGTCGGGTTTCACTGAGCTGCTTGGAGTCACGGAGCCAGGCCGGCATGGAGCGCAGCTGGACCCGTGGGCGGACGACCGCCACGCCGACGGTGAACGGTCCGGCCCAGGCACCGCGCCCCACTTCGTCGACGCCTCCCACCCACTCGAAGCCCTCCTTGCGCAGTCGGCGCTCCTCGCCGAGGCCGGGTGAGCAGATCACGCCGCTCGGCGGCTCAATACGATGGGGTCGTGGAGGGGGAGGCCGCCGAACAGAGCGGACGGGTGCCGCTGTCGCCGGGGACGAAGGTCGACGTGCGCAACCGGTTCCAGGGGACCTGGGTCCGCGGGTTCGAGGTGGCGGAGGTCACCGATGAGGGTTACCGGATCCGCCGGCTCTCCGACGGGAGTGTCCTGGGTGAGCTCTTCGTGCGGGACGACGTCCGTCGCGAGCGCAAACGCCAAGGTTTCTGGTGGCACTGAGCCGTGCCCTCAGTCCGTTCCGAGCCTTCAGGACCCCCTCGATGTACTCGTCGATCGGGATCGCCGTGAGCGTCAATGTGCGCATGGTGCCGCGAGAGCCGAGGACCAGGGCCACGCGAGCCATCGCCGTCTCGTCGGGCGCGTCGAGGATGGTGCAGAAGTCGTACTGACCCAGCAAGCGCCCACTGCGCCACGACCTTGACGCCCATCGCCTCGACCTCGGCGTTCACCGCCTTCAGGCGTTCGGGGTGCTGGGTCAGCGTGCTCGCGCCATCCGGCCCCACCGTGGAGAGCATCAGGAACGTCGCCATGCCGGTTCACGCTAGCTCAGGGCCTCCCGCCGGCTCGTCCGAAGCCTCCCGCAACCGAGCGCGCACCACCTTGCCCATGGCGTTGCGCGGCAGCACGTCGACGGCCTCCAGGCGGCGGGGTCGCTTGAACGGTGCCAGCTCCTGCTCGGCCATTCGGGGAGCGCCGGGAAGGTCGGCGGTGCCGTCGCGCCCGACCACGAAGGCGACGACGGTCTCGCCCCACTCGGCCGAAGGCATGCCGACCACGGCCACCTCGGCCACCGAACCGTGCCGGGCCAGGACGGACTCCACTTCGGCCGGGTACACGTTGTGCCCGCCGGTGATGATGAGCTCGGTGCGCCGCCCCCGGATGGTGACGTAGCCGTCCGGCGGCCACCGAAGCCAGGTCTCCCGTGGCGAACCAGCCTGCCGCGTCCGTCAAGGAGCCCGTTCGGCCCCAATACCCGCGGCAGAGCGACGGGGCGCGCACGAGCAACTCGCCCACGCCCTTCTGTCGTCGGTGGCGTCGAGCGCGCATCTGCGCCCCGGGCAGCGGCAGGCCGACGGATCCGGGACGGCGTTCGCCGCGCAGCGGGTTGGACAGGGTGAGCAACGTCTCGGTCATGCCGTAGCGCTCGAGCACGTTCAGTCCGAACGCGTGGAGCCCCTGCCACAGGTCGGCGGCGAGCGGCGCCGAGCCCGAGACGCACAGCCGGAGACCCGCCAGCCCTCCGGCTCGCCCGGAGATGCGAGCCGGTGATACATGGTGGGGACGCCGAAGAACATGGTGTTCGTGGCCGCGGCGTCGACGACCGCCTGTTCGTCGAAGCGGTCCAGGATCGTTGCCGAGGCACCCGCGGCCAGGGTCCCGAACAGTCCGGCGCACAGGCCGTGGACGTGGAAGAGCGGCAGGGCGAGGATCAGGCGGTCGTCGGGCTGCCACTCCCAGGCCGCGACCACGGTTCGCACGCCGGCCAGCAGGGTCGCGTGGGTATGGACCGCCCCTTTGGGGTTCGCCGGTCGTGCCCGAGGTGTAGACGACGAGCACGTCGTCGGTGGGCTCGGAAGCCGTGGATCTCGGCCGGCCGCGGCGTGCGTGCGGCCTTGGCCTCGGCCACGATCCCCTCCACCGTCCAGACGGTCGGGACGCCGACCGCGGTGGGCTCGGACTCGTACACGGCAGCGGCCGGCGCGGCGTCGGCGACGACGTGCCCGACCTCGCGCGCCGTGGCGCTCGGGCTCAGCGGCACGATCGCCGCCCCGGCGCGCACGATGCCGAGGAGTGCCGCCACCGAGTCAAGGGTGGCCCTGGACTGCCACAGCACCCGGTCGCCCGGCCGACCCCGTGGTGCTGCAACATCCCGGCCACGGAGGACGTCAGGTCGTCGAGCTCGCCGGCCGCGATCACGCTGTCGGCGATCGACGAGCACCGGGCGGTCGGGATCCGCCGACCAACTGGCCGTCAGGAGCTCCGGCACGGTCCCGGCGCCGCCCCGCGCCGTAGTGTGGCGGCTATGACCGCTCGACGCATCGCCATCGTTCCGCACACCCATTGGGACCGCGAATGGTACAAGTCGTACCAGGACTTCCGCCTGGCGCTCGTCGAGCTGATCGACACGCTGATCCCGCTGCTCGAGCGGGACGCCAGCTACCCGCACTTCATGCTCGACGGCCAGATGGCGGTCGTCGACGACTACCTCGAGGTACGACCCGAGAACGAAGGCCGGCTGCGCTCGCTCGCCGCCGCGGGCCGATTGAGCGTCGGTCCCTGGTACATCCTGATGGACGAGTTCCTGGCTTCGGGCGAGACCATCGTGCGCAACCTGCAGATGGGAATCGAGCGCGGGGCCGCCTTCGGCGGCGTGATGGACGTCGGCTACCTGCCGGACATGTTCGGTCACATCGCGCAGATGCCGCAGATCCTCCGGCTGGCGAGGTTTCTCGGACGCCGTCGTCTGGCGCGGCGTCCCGTCGGAGGTGACCACCAATGGCTTCCCGTGGGTCGCGCCCGACGGCTCCGAGGTGCGGGCCGAGTACCTGCCCGTCGGCTACGGCAACGGCGCCGCCCTGCCCGACGACGCCAAGGCGCTGGTGCGGCGCACGCGCGACAACGTGGCCGAGGTGGACGACCTCGTCTCCGGAGACCTGTTGTGCATGAACGGCTCGGACCACCTGATGCCCCAACCCTGGCTCGGCCGGGTGGTGGCCGAGGCCAACGACCTCCAGGACGAATTCGTGTTCGAGATCACGTCGTTGCCGCGAGTATCTGGCGCGGGCCCGGCGTGACGACCTCGTCCGCGTGGAAGGCGAGCTCCGCTCCGGGTTCCGGGCCAACATGCTCATGGGCGTCACCTCGAACCGCGTCGACGTGAAGCGCCTCGGGGCGGTCGCCGAGCGAGAGCTCGAGCGGCGGGCCGAGCCGCTCTGCGCACTCTTCCTCGAGCCGCGGGACTACCCGAGCCGACTGCTGGAGCTGGCCTGGCGCGAGATGGTGCGCAACTCCGCCCACGACTCCATCTGCGCGTGTTCGGTCGACGACGTGGTCGACGCCGTGCTGCACCGCTACACCGAAGCACGCGACATCGCTTCTGGGTCTGGCCGATCGGGCCGTCAAGGCTTTCGCCCACTCGCTCTCCGAACCGGGCGCCGTGGTGCTGAATCCCTCGCCGCGGGCGAGGTCGGGCGTGGTGGAGCTCGTCGTCGCGGCCGACGGGCCGGCGCCGGACGACGTCCAAGTGCTCTCGGAGCGCAGCCGGCCTGCCCGGCTCCATGGTCCTCGACGCCGACACGGTTCGCACCGTGCTCGGCATGCTCCAGGGACCGAGGATCAGTGATGACGCCTGGATGCACGACGTCAGCATCGAAGACAGCGACGAGGGGATCGACATCACCATCGCGGTCGGCACCGAGGAGAAGCCGGGGGTGCCGATCGCCGAGGCCAAGCAGGACGTGTACACCCGGCTCGGGGCACGGCCCGATCCGTCGTGCGCGTGTCCATGGACCAGCCCTCCACCCGGCGCATCGCGGCCCGCACGTCCGAGATCGCCGGCTACGGCTGGGCGCCCTTCCGGGCCGCGGCGTTGGCACAGCCGGTCGAAGCCTCGGGGAACGTGCTCTCCAACGGGCTGGTCCGCGTCGAGGTCGACCCGACGGACGGCACCTTCTCGCTCGACGGCGTGGCCGGGTACGGCCGGCTGGTCGACGGCGGCGACCTGGGCGACTCCTACAATTACTCCCCTCCTCGGCAGGACTCCATCGGTCGAGAGACCCGAAGCCGTCACGATCGATATCACGGAGCGGGGACCCGTGCGGGCGAAAGCACGCATCACCGCCACGTATGCCTGGCCGGACCACGTCGACGGGGGCACGCAGGCGCGGGTGGGCGAGCACCGCGTGGAGGTGGAGACCCTCTTGGAGCTGAGAGCAGACGAGCGAGTGGTGCGGGTGTCCACCACCTTCGTCAACCCCAGCCGCGACCACCGGCTGCGCGTCCATCTCCCGCTGCCCGCGGCGGCCGCGCACTCGCACGCGGAGAGCGCCTTCGCGGTGGTCACGCGCGGCCTCACCGCCGAGGGACGGGCGGACGAGTTCGGGTTCCCGACGGCACCTGCCGCCCGCTTCGTCACCGCGGGTCGCCTCACCGTCGGTCACACGAGGGTGTGTGCGAGTACGAGCTGATCGACGTGGAGGACGGTGCGGCGCACACCCTGGCCCTCACCGTCCTGCGCGCCACCGGCATGCTGTCACGTCTCGGCATGGCCTACCGGCCCTTCCCCGCCGGTCCCATGACTCCGCGTCGAGGGGCTCCAGATGGTGGGCAAGCGGTGACACTGCGCTATGCGCTCGCTCTTGGACTGCACCGACCCCTACGCACTGGCCGACGACGTCCTGCTCCCGCTCGAAGCCGTCTCCACTCTCGGCGGCGGCACCCGACCGACAACCGGTTCCTTGCTCTCCGTGCACGGGGCCGAGGTCGAGCGCGCTGACGGCGAGTCGGCGAGGCGCTCGAGCTGCGCGTCTTCAACCCCTCGGCGAACGAGACGAGGGTCTCGCTCCCGGGCCGCTCGGGCTGGCTCGTCGACCTGCGTGGCTACCCGGACCGCCCGTTCGAGAACGGCTTCCCGCTACGCCCCTTCGGGATCGCTACGGCCCGGCTCCGCGACGACTGATCGGGGCGACGGTCAGCAGGCGCTCGCCGACGCCGCGCAGCGCTTCGAGATCGCGCAGCACCTCCGACAACCGTTCCCAGCGGACGTTCCGCCGGCGGTCGGCCGCAGCCCCTGTCCCGTCCGGTTCGTGGCCGGCTCGGCCACACCACCACAACTGCACGCGGCCCAGGTCCTTGAGGTCACGAGGCCGCAGGGGCTGGGCCGTGAACTCGCCCGGTGCCTCCGCGATCGAGCGCCGATCGGAACTCGTCGGACATGAGGACCGTCCCCGGGTTGCCGATGTTGACGATGCGGTGCGCCAGGTTGACCGTCGGTCCGAAGTAGTCACCGTCGCGCAGCAGCACCGGCCCGGCGGCGAGCCCCACCCGCACGTCGGAGAGGAGGTCGTCGTCCGCGTAGGCGTCGGCCAGGTCCAGCCCGATGCGGGCGGCCTCGGCCACCCCGTCGACGACGAACATGACCTCGTCGCCGATCATCTTGACGACCCGCCCCCCGGTCGGCGGTGACGATGTCGTGGGAGATCTCCTCGAACCGCCGCACCACGGCGGCGAGTTCCTCGTCGCTCAGATGCTGGCTGAGGAGGGTGAAGCCCACCATGTCGGCGAAGCCCACGGCGAGCACGGGGCTCTGACCGGGGGCGACGCCGTGGCTGCGCAACAACATGTTTCGCTGGATGCCCGCAGCCAGCTGCCGGCGCCATATGTACTCGAGCAGCTTGGCCATGGCCGGGACGGTGACGTCGGCCACGCTGGCGAAGGCTTCGGCCGACATCATCGGGTCGATCTCGGAGCTGACCATGTTCCCCGGCACCAGCTCGGCCTCGGCGATGCGGGCCATGGAGGAGCCCATGACCCGGGCCAGCTGGAGCGCCGTCTCGGTGTCGGTCGCACCCAAGGCCTGGACGGACAGGAAGAGCCGGACCGCTTCGAGGTCGAGATCGGTGAAGGCGGGGTCGTCGTCGTCGACGTTGGCGAAGCCGAGCGCGCGCCAGAAGCGCTCGAGCTTCGGGAGCTCGACACCGGAGAGCTCCGAGATCTGGGCGCGGGTGTAGCGCCGCCGGGAAGGGATGAGCATGCGATCGGCCACGAGGAGGTCGATGACACCGTCGGCCACGGCGCGGTCGATTTCGTCGTCGCCGACATCGTGGAGGTGCAGGATCTCGCGCACACGGCCGAGGGCCTCCTCCTGCCGGCCCTCCTCGCCGGGCACCCCGGAGAGCGCCGTCACCGCGGCAGCCCCCGCAGCAGCGCCTCGTCCCACTCCGGGCGGGACGGGCGGCCCATGAGCGCCATGAGTGCCTCGGGCGGCGAATAGCGTCCCTCGACGATGGCGGCGACCTGTTCGGCGATGGGCATCTCGACCCCGTTGGCCCGGGCCAGACTGACCAACGGTCCAGCGGTCTTCACGCCCTCGGCCACCATGTGCATGCTCCGACGACATCGTCGAGCGAGCGGCCCTGGCCCAGCGAGAAGCCGACGGTCCGGTTCCGGCTCTTCGGACTGGCGCACGTGGCGACGAGGTCGCCCACGCCGGCCAGGCCGCCGAAGGTGAGCACCTTGCCGCCGAGCGTCACCCCGAGGCGGCCGAGCTCGGCCAGGCCACGCGTGATCAGCACGGCCCGCGTGTTGTCGCCCAGGCTCAGCCCGTCGGAGATGCCAGAGGCGATGGCCATGACGTTCTTCGTGGCTCCCGCGATCTCACAACCGACGACGTCGGTCCCCATGTAGGCCCGAAAGGTCCTCGTGTGCACCAGCGCCTGCACACGCTCGGCCATCTGACTCGTCGGGCAGCGCGACCACGCACCCGGCCGGGTGGCCCTGCGCGACTTCTGCCGCCAGGTTGGGGCCCGTCAGCACGCCCGCCGCGACGCCGGGCAGCATCTCGGAGACGACCTCGGACATGCGCAGCATGGTCCCGGTCTCGAGTCCCTTGGCCAGACTGACGACGGCGTCGACCTGGCCGGCAAAGGGCGCCAGATCCTTCAGCACGGCTCGGAACCCGTGGGACGGCACGGCCATGAACACGAACCCGAGCACCTGCCAACGCCTCCTCGAGGGACGCCGTGACCCCGAGCTCGGCCGGAAGGCGGATGCCCGGGAGGTACGAGGCGTTCTCCTCCGTCCTCGCGCATGGACGCGGCGAGCTCCGGCGAGCGCGCCCACAGCGCTGCCGGGAGACGAGGCACCGACGATCGTCGCCATGGCGGTCCCCCACGATCCCGCGCCGATCACTGCCACCCGGTCGTTCATGGTGCCAAGAGCCTACGGCTGCGTGTCCCGGCCACCCGTACACTGGCGCGGTGCGGAGCACCGCCATGGCGAGCCTTGGCCCCGAGGTCGTGCTCGTCCCGGTGAAGGCCTTCGCCCAGGCCAAGCGACGGCTCGGTGGGGCCATGGACGACGGCGAACGGGTCCGGCTGGTGCGCGCCATGGCGGGTCACGTCGTCGCGGCGTCGCCCCGCTCCCGGTCGCCGTCGTGTGCGACGACGAGGACGTGGCGACGTGGGCGGAGGGCCTCGGAGCGATCGTGGTGTGGACGCCCGGTCAGGGACTCAACGGAGCGGTACGCGCCGGAGTCGCCCGCCTGGCCGATACCGGCACGGAATGGGTGACGGTGGCCCACGGCGATCTGCCCCGTGCGAGCGGCCTGGGCACGCTCGAGCACTTCGCCGGCGTCACTCTCGTTCCCGACCGCCGAGACGACGGGACCAACGTGCTCCGCCTGCCGGCACGACACGACTTCCACTTTGCCTACGGCCCGAGATCGTTCCGGGCCCACCGCGCGGAGGCGGTAAGGCTCGGACTACCCGTCCGCGTCCTGCGAGTGCCGGACCTCGCCTATGACGTCGACTGGCCGGACGACGTGGCGGAGTTGGCCCGGCGTTGACTCGCAGGAGGCCGGGGGTCGCGACGACCCCCCGGCCTCCTGGATGCGAGCCGACTTGGTCAGCGCTCGACGCGCTGACTTGCGAGCCGGGGCCCGTTTGACAGCCTTCTTGGCCGTCGCCCGCCGCTTGGCGACGGCCGCTTCTTGGCGCCTTCTTGGCCGAGCGCCGCTTGGCCACACGCTTGGCGGCACCCCTTCTTGGCCGCCGCGCGCCGCTTGGCCACCGTCCGCTTGGCCGGGCGCCCTCTTCTTGGTCGACGCGCCTTCTTGGCCGTGCGCCCGCTTGGCCGGCGGCCCTCTTCTTGCCCGCCGCACGCCGTTTGGCCACAGTCTTCTTCGCCGTCGCACGCCGCTTGGCCGGCGGCCCTCTTGGCCTCGGCACGCGCTTCTTGGCCGTCGCCCGCTTGGCCGGAGCCCTCTTCTTTGCCCGCAGCGCTTCTTGGCCGTCGCCCGCTTGGCCGGGGCCTTCTTGGCCGAGCGGCCGACGCTTCTTCGCGACAGCCTTCTTCGCTGGGGCCCGTTTCTTGGCCGATTTTCTGGCCGGAGCCCTTCTCTTCGCGGCTACTGCCACAGGTGCACCTCCCTAGGAGCATTGTCACTGAATAGAGGTGAAGCCTGCGTCACGTCGAGGCCGAACTGCCCACGCCGTGCGCATTGCCGCACCGTCGTATGCGACGGACGACACGCACGGGGAGAAGTCTCCGACATCACCCCGCTCACGCCGACTCGTCCTCAAACCCCGAGCCGTGAGGGCATTTCACAGTGACACGACACGACGCGCAGCACGCGAAACGAGCGATCCGACACGATCACTCTGCGCGCTACACATCGATGTGTCGCAGCACACATGAACCCTCCCTCACACTTCGGGTATACCCATTCTTCTGTTGTCAACACGCTCAGGTCAAGCATCCTTTGATTCCGCGGTCCTCTCACCATCGAAAACGCGACGTGGGATTGTCCGGTCGAACGGTCGCGAATCATGCTCGCATGTGCTCGTTCGCGAAGCTCTCATGTCGACGTCGTCGCTGCTTTACGCGAAATGTCCTCTGGAAATTCACTGTTCACCAACGCAAGCATCGAGGCTATGCAACACGCTCCTCAGAGCAGTATCGACACCGTTGATTCCCGCGTCATGTCGCTGTCGGCACTGCGCAGGGTCCACCAAAGCGCGGGTCACAGCATCTATGTTGGAACCGGACCGGTGGATGGGTCTGGGCCGGTGCGCAGCGGTCCACGCTGGTCCTCGGCCCACCACGCTCCGGGAAGACATCTTCCCTGGTCATCCCCAATATTTTGCTGTCCGACGGGGCCGTCGTCTCCACCTCCACGAAGCCCGACGTCATGTCGGCGACCGCACCGGCACGACAGCGCGAGGGGTGGACGTTCCTCTACGACCCGAGTGGCGAGGTCGAGTGTCCGCGTGGAGTCGAAGCGATCGGTTGGTCGCCACTCACGACCGCGGCGCGATGGGATGCCGCGGTCCAAACCGCCGACGCCATGGTCGGGGCCAGCCGCGCCGGATCGCCGTCGCCGTCCGAGCTCCATTGGAACGAGCGCGCCGGCGCGCTGCTCTCGACCCTTCTGCACGCGGCCGCGGTCGATTCGCTCCGGATGCCCGACGTGCTCCGGTGGATCGACCGCCACGACGGCGCCCGGCCGCTCGAGATCCTCGCCGGAACGACCGGTGCGGACTCGACGCCGACCGATCTGCTCTCGGGGCTCGTCGCCACCGACAGCCGGGAGCAATCGGGCATCTGGTCGACTGCGTCAGGGGTGCTGGCCGCGTACCGCACCGAGGCCGCGATGGCCTCGACCGCCGCACCCGCGCCCTCGTGGCAGGAGTTCTGCGACGGCCCGAACACCTTGTACGTGTGCTCCACGGGACGGCGGCAGCGCCAATTCGCGCCGTTGGTGGTGGCCACCGTGGGTGACGTGCGCGACGCCGCCTACGAACGCTCACGCCAGGACCGGCGCCGGAGCGCCCGTCCTGCTCGCCCTCGACGAGGTGGCCAACATCGCACCGATCCCCGACCTGCCGGCGATGGTCAGCGAGGGCGCAAGTCAGGGCTTGCTCGTCCTGGCCTGCCTCCAGGACCTCTCCCAGGCCCGCAGCCGCTGGGGCACTGCGGCCGACGGTTTCCTCTCCCTCTTCGGCACGACGGTGGTGCTCCCTGGCATCGCGGACACGACGACGCTGCGTGACCTGAGCTCGCTGGCCGGCGAGCACAGCGTTCGCTCCGAGACGCTCAGCCGCTCGGTGGGCTCGTGGGGCCGCCTCCGGCCCTCCGTGACGCTGTCGGCCTCACGCGAACCTCGGCTGCCTGTGGACGCGATCGCCCGTGGCCATCCGGGACGTGCGCACGTGCTCGGTCCGGACAAGGCGATGGCCGAGGTGGAGCTGACGCCGGCCCATCGGCAGCAGCCCTGGCGCGACCTCGTCACCCCGGAGCGCGGGCACACGCGGGCGCCGGTCCGAGAGCAGCAGAGGACGAGCGGGGCCGAGGGCGGGCGCGGTCGCTGAGTCAGCGTCCGCGCTCCATCCGTCGAACCTGTCGCACGCCGAGGCGCGCCCGCACCTCCTCGACATGGCGCGCCGTCCGTATGTGATCGACGAGCTGTTCCACCGGGAGGGACGCGCTGGGCCCGCCGCCGAGCGCGTCCGGGCTCCGGACGAGCCCCCACCGTTCGCGGTAGCGCTCGATCTCCGTCGCCGCACCCCGCCACACCCCGTGCGCGTCCGGATCGACCGGACGTGGGCCCAACGCGCCCAACAGGTGGCCTCCAGGCGTCACATCGCGCCGCCGGTGCATCGTCTCGGCCACGCCGACTCCCCCCGGCGGCAGCCAGAGGTCGGTCAGCCGCTCGAGTGCCGCCCCGGGCGCGCCGTCTCGTGCCGCCGTGGCGAACGCGCGCACCGCATCGCGCCGGTACGCACCGCCGTGAGGCGTCTCGGAGAGGGTGGCGGCAAAGCCGTGCTCGTCAAGGACCGCCTCACGTCCCGACGGCGCCGACCGGGTCAACTTCAACGGAGCCGCACCCAACGCCCGCGCCCTCCGCGGCCCACTCGGCCGCCAGCTCCGGAAAGGGAGGCGAATCCAGCTTGGCCGGGCGTGTCGCGGCCCACGCCACTCGTCGCCCCCGTGCCGTCCGGCTTCCCATCTCGGCCACATGGCGACGGATGTCGGCCGAGCGCGAGGAGAACTCGCCGCGAAGCGCCGATTCGACTCCGTCGACCTCCGCCGACCCCGCCATCGGCCGGGTCCAGCTGACGCCGAGGGCGGACCGCAACCCGGAGCGGAGGTGCGCCGCATAGACCGCACCGGCCGCGGCTCGATGCGCGTCGAGGCCGCGTCGGTCGCACGCGCCCCAGCGGCCGTCCCCGCCGTGCACGAGGTTGGCCATCACGACATGGCTGTGCAGGTGCGGGTCGTGGTTCCGGTTCACGGCATGCGTGAACACCCCGGCCACCATTCCGCTGGTCGGGATGACGATGCGCTCGCCGCTCTCGCTTCGGGCCGCCCCCACCGCGTGCCGTTCGAGGTACGCCACCGCGCCGGACACCGCGTCGCGGTGCGCCTCGGCGGCGCACGCCGCGACCTCGGGGCCGCCGAGGGCGTACAGCACGCTCGCCGATTTCGGGGCGGTGAAGGTGAGGTCGACCCCGGCCACCTGCGCCCGGCCCGACCCCATGGGCCGTCCGGTCCAGGGGTGTCGCGACTCGAGGACGAGGCGGAACCGCTCCGGGTCCAGGGGACCCTCGAGCCCGAGCCCTGCGGCCGCGCCGCCGGCCCAGCGGCCCGCTCCCGGCACGGGCAGCTCGGCGGCCAGGTCGCCCAGGTAGTAGTCGGCTCGCGCCGCGCCGATCCGATGGATCCCGAGCACGTGCCGCGCCTCCTCCCGTTCGGTCCCCTGATCAGGCTGGGACCGAACGGTCGCCCCGAAGGTCAGCCCTGGCGGCGGAGCTCGACGACCGGGATCACCCGCGTCGTCGCCTTCTCGTAGTCGGCGAACCCTGGCATCAGCTTCTTCTGGATGGCGAAGATCCGGTCCCGCTCCGGTCCGGTCACGGGCTGGGCCACGGCGGTGAACTTCTCCTGCCCCAGCTCGACCTCGACCTCTGGGTGCGCCTGGACGTTGTGGAACCAGTCCGGGTTGTCGGGAGCACCTCCCTTGGAGGCGAAGACGAAGAGGCGACCGTCATCGGTGGTCAGGCTCGCCAGCGGGTTCACCCGCGTCGCGCCGGTCCGCGCCCCCGTGGTGGTCAGCAACACCAGCGGAGCCCCGTCGAAGGGACCACCCACGACGCCGTTGTTGGCACGGAACTCCTCGATGATGCCGGCGTTGAAGTCGTTCATTTCGGGCATTTCGGGCATGTCGGGGACCCTAATGGGACCCGTTCAGCGGTAGCGCGCCAGGACCTTGCGTGCGGCCTCGGCTGCGAGACCGGCGAGGTCTGCGGGCGTGACTACCGCGGCCGCCGGTCCGAGCTGCAACAGGAGGCGCTCGAACCACGCCAGACCCGACACGTCGAGCACGACATCGGTCACCGTCCCGTCGGCGGCCCGACGCATGGTCCGCACCGGCACCGACTCGGCTACCCATTGGGCGTCTGGTCCGAGCCGCAGGTGGACCTCCCGGGCGCCGGGGCCGGGTACGTACATGTCCTCCGGCGGCCGGGCTCGGTGGGCACCGTCGGAGCCGGGCTGCGCCAGCGGGCGGGCGTCGCGGATCCGATCGACGCGGAAGCGGCGCATGTCGCCGGCCCGGAGGCAGAACGCGTCGAGATACCAGTGCCCGTCGATCGTGACGACCTGCACCGGCTCGACCTGGCGCGTGGTCAGCTCGTCCCGGGAAGCGGAGAGGTAGTCGATCTCGAGCATGCGGCCCGAGTCGGCCGCATCCCGGATGACGGCCAGACGCGGTGGCGAGTCGACGTCGAGACCCACCACCTCGCGGGCGCCGAGTGCCGACTCGAGCTTGGTCAACGCCCGCCTCGAGCGCGCCGTCGTCGGAACCCGGTACGGCGAGGAGCATGCGCGCCGAGGCCGCCACGGCGAAACCCTCGGCCGGCGTGAGTCGCCGCGGCCGGGCGTACTCGGCCGGGAGGAAAGCGCGCACCGCGCGCTCGGAGACCTCGATCTCCATCAGGGTGTCCGGCGTGTACGGCGGTGTGCCACAGCACGCCGCCAACTCGAGCTCGGCCACGAGCTCCTGCTCGTCCATGCCGAAACGCGTCGAGAGCTCGGCGATCGGGGCCTCGCCCACCTGGGCCAGCCAGCCCACCATGGCCAGCAGCCGCCGCAGGCGACCGCTCGTCTGGCTTCCGGGCACGCGAGGCGGAGGGACGGATTCGTCCACCTCCCCGTCCGATCCCGCGTCCGCGCTGGGGCCTGGGACTCCACCCCGAGCGCCGCCGACGCCCCAGCCGCCGCCGACGGCTCCACCTCAGGATTCGGGGTCGCGATCGCGCCCACCGGGTCGGGCGCCTCGGCGAGGGCTTCGAGCCACGCCACCAGCTCTTGGCGGAACTCGGGCGGGTCGACGATGGTGGCGTGGTCGAACAGACCGAGCACCCAGGAGCGGATGGAGGCGAACGACATCACGGCGAACGCCAACTCGACCGACCCGTCGTCGTGACGCGCGGCCACCCGGTCCCGGCCCACCTCGTCGGCGACCCGTGGCCCCTCGACCGCGTCGACCTCGAGCCGCATCGTCACCGCGTCCTCGCCCGCGGCCTCCCACGGCTCGTCGGGCAGCGCGGCGTCGATGTCGAGGTGCTCGGGCACGTCGGCACCGCCTGGTTCGCCCCGCGCCACCTCGCCGTCCATTCGGTCGACCCGGAAGGTTCTCGGCGCGGCGCGCTCGAGATCCCACGCGACGAGGTACCAGTGGCCGAAGCGGAAGCGCAGTCCCACGGGCGCGACGCGGCGAGGCTCGCCGCGGTAGCCGAATGACGCCGTCGCGTGGGTCCGCACGGCCTCGTAGAGCTCAATCAGGTCGGCCGACGGCACCAGTGCCGCCACCGGACGCACGTCACTCAAGCCGCTCGCGCCCAACTTCATCAGCGCATCGCGGCCGCTAGGATCGCCCAGGTGAACGCCGGCGACGGCGAGATGCAACGCGACCTGCTCGTCTGCTTCGAGCTCGAGATCCGGCAAGTAGAACGAGTCGCGCTCAATCAGGTAGCCGTACTGCTCGGCTCCTTCCAGTCGGTTGGTCACGACCGGAATGCCCTCGTCGCGCAACAGCCGCTTGTCCCGCTCGAAGGCCTGGCGTCGGGCCGCGTGCTCTGCCGGGTAGCCGGGGACCTGGTTGGCGATGGCGTCGAGCGTGAGCGGTCGAGGCGTGTTCAAGAGCACGAGCACGAGGTCCGTGACGCGTTCGAGCCGATCGAGCTTCGTCGGGGCCACCATCAGTCAGAGCCTACGGCGGCCGCGAGGTCGTGACGGCCGCCACGCGGCCCTTCGACTGGCACCTCCACCTGCTCTGGCTGCTCGCCTTCGCCGCGCTGCTCGGTGCCTACGTCTGGGCGACGAGCCGCGGCCGCTGGCGGGCGACGATGCGTCAGCGCCTGCTCTTCCTCCTCGGCGTCGTGATCCTGGTCCTCGCCGTGACATGGCCTCTGGGCGACCTGGCCGCGCACTGGCTCCTGATCGCCCTCGTTCTGCAGAGGCTTCTGTTGACCCTGGCCGTACCCCCGCTCCTCGTCCTGGGCACGCCGAGGCCGTTGATCTCGTGGCTGACGAGGCCCGCACCGGTCGACGCCGTGCTGCGGGTCGCGGTGAGACCCCTCCCCGCTGTTGCCATCGTCACCGTCGTCGCGGTCGGGACCCTCACCACCGGAGCCGTCGGCCTGGCCGCTCGCTCCGACGTGGCGCGCGTCGTGACCGAGCTCGTCGTCCTGGCCTCGGGCTTCGTGCTCTGGTCTCCGGTGCTCACCGAGCTCCCCGGTGAGCCGCGACTCTCGCCGCTCGGTCGCGGCGCGTACCTCATGGTGCAATCGATCGTGCCGAGCTTCCTCTCCATCGTGTGGATCTTCGCCCGTCACCCGCTGTACCCGCCCTTCTCCCATCAGGGAAAGGTCGTGGCCATGACGCCGCTGCTCGACCAGCAACTCGCCGGGTTCCTGGCCAAGCTGAGCACGATCTTCGTCCTGTGGACGGTGGCCTTCGTGATCATGATGCGGGCCAAGGATGCGGACGACGGTCACGAAGAGCCCGACCCCTTGCTGTGGTCCGACGTCGAGCGTGAGCTGCAGCGAGCCGACCGTCGTCAACGTCGCCAGCGCTGGCCCGGGCCACCGGTGAGCTGACCGGACTCCGGGCTCCGGGCTCCGGCTCCGGGCACGGCGGTAGCGTCTCGCAGGCCTATGCGACCGGACGACGGACCGGATGACGGACCGTGGATGCTGCCGGGGGTCTACCTGCTGGCCGACAGCGGATTGGCCGACAGTGGAGTCGCCGAGAACGGAGGCGCCGAATCCGGCGGTGGCGAGGTCGCGGTGCCCGGAATGACCCTGACCTTCCTCGAGACCGGCGTCGCGCTGATGGGCGCCGACGGGGAGACGGTCTGGGAGAGCCGTTGGTCCGAGGTGGCCGAGATCTCCCCCTCGGGGAGCTCCGTGCTGCCGGACGGCGGGCCCGCGCTGCAGCTGCTCGCCGTGGAACGGAGCGGGAGGAGATGGTGTTCTGGTGGTCCCGACCGAGGACACCGAGGCGACCGCGGCGTCCGTCCGGCAGTGGGCCAGGTCCCATGGACTTCGCTCCAGGTCCGGACCGCCGGCCGTCCGGACGTCATTGACGGTGGCGGTGGCGGTCCTGGTCGTGGCGGTGGTCACGTTGCTGCTGCTCTCCGCCGCCCACGTGCTGACCTTCTGACGAGCTCCTGACCGCACCTGACTCCCGCTGTGGACGGAAAAGGGCCCGCCGACAGCGTCCATCCGGCCGACACCGTCCATCGAGCCGGCCTCGATGGAGGCCGGCGCGACCGTCGTGGGATCAGTCAGGAAAGAGAGGCGCTGCGCAGTTCGTCGAGCGAGAGCTCGGCCGTCTGGTTGCCGCCGCACTGCGGGCAGTGCTCGACGTGGCGCCATGAGCGCAGGAGGCGCGTGCCCTCGGGGTTGAGCAGCACCACGAACGACTCCGAGATCGGGTCGATCTCCAGCCCGAAGTAGTCACGCCAGGCCGTGGTGGCCGCGTGAGCATCGAGCGTGAGGCCCTTGAGCACGCGGCGGAAGCGCATGCGCTCGGTGTCGAAGATCCAGGTGCTGTGGCACGACTCGAGGACGAAAAGGCTGTCTTCTGTGGGGGGGACCACGTCACTGATCATGCCCGATTCCGTACCCTTTCGGGACAAAAAAAGACCCTCAGATTCGTTGCGACTTGATGACAAATTCCGTACGGCCAGCTAGAACTCCCATTGCAGGGTTGCAATGGTCATTGCGGACCGGCGTCATGCTTCCGCCCCACGACCGCCTCACGTTTGGTGCAGAGCTGGCGGAGGACCGCGCACAGCACGATGCGGCTGTCGGCCGGGTCCACGACCTGGTCCACCAGGCCGCGCTCGGACGCTCGCCACGGGTTCAGGTAGGACTCCTCGTAGTCCCGCTCGCGCTCGGACCTCTCGCCGTGCCCGAGGCCCCGGTGCAGGATCTGCACCGCGCCCGACGACCCCATCACGGCCACCTCGGCACCGGGCCACGCCAGGCAGACGTCGTTCCCGATCCCCCGCGAGTCCATCACGATGTACGCCCCCCCGAACGCCTTGCGGGTGATGAGGCAGAGTCGGGGCACCGTCGCCTGGGCGTAGGCGAAGGCGAGCTCGGCGCCGTGACGGATCATGCCGCGCCACTCGAGGTCCTTCCCGGGAGGAATCCCGGGGTGTCGACCAGGCTGACGATGGGCAGGTTGAACGCGTCGCAGAAACGCACGAAGCGCGCCCCCTTCTGGGAGGCCGCGATGTCGAGCGTGCCGGCCAGGATCTTGGGTTGGTTGGCCACGAACCCGACCGGCGTGCCTCCCAACCGGGCGAACGCCGTGACGAGCTGGCCCGCCCATCGCGGCCACAGCTCCCGCATCTCGCCGTCGTCGCAGAGCGAGCGGATCACGTCCCGCACGTCGTAGCCGGCGGCCTTGCGGTCCGGGATCACCGTGCGCAGTTCCGGGGTCTGGCGCAGCACCGAGTCGCTGACCGGCGCCAGGGGCGGGAGCTCGTCGGTGTTCTGGGGCAGGTAGTCGAGGAGCTCCGGACATCACCCCGTCGACGTCGTCGGACTCCACCGAGCACAGGCCGCTTGCCATGGCGTGGGTGGCGGTCCCGCCGAGCTCCTGCAGACCGACCGCCCGTCCCGTGAACTCGGCCACCATCTGGGGTCCCGAGACGAACGCCACCGCATCGGAGCTCATCACCACGAGATCGGCCAGTCCCAGCAGGAGGGCGGGCCCCGAGACGACCGGGCCGGTGGCGACCGCGATCACTGGGACCTGGCCGCTGCATCTCGAGATGGCCGCTGCGGCCTTCCCCCAACCGTGCAGCGCGGCGACGCCGTCGAGCACGTCGGCCCCGCTCGATGCGACGAAGAAGACGAACGGGATCCCGAGGTGCCGCGCCTGGTCCGCGGCCTCGGCCAATCGCACGCCGTCGGCGTGGGTGATGGCGCCCCGGCGCATCGATCCGAGGGCCCGGGCCACGACCACGTTGCGCCCGCCGATGCGGCCGACGAGAGATGTGACCGCACCGACGACGCCCTTGCCGACTCCCGGCGGTGTGGCCTCCTTCAGTTGGGCGGTCACTGCTCGGAATTTAGACCCGGCGATGGGGTGGCCCCGGACCCGATCGCAGCCGATCGTCGGGCACGAGCAGTCACGAGACCAGCGGAGCGGTCACCAGCCGTCCGGCTGGCCGCGCCCGGCGACCCCACGGGCTACAGGCGGGCCTCCGACCGGCGCCACGGCCCCGAACGTCCGCCCGCCTTCTCCCACAGCGCCATGTGCTCGACCGTCATGGTGCGGTCCGACGACTTGCACATGTCGTAGACGGTCAGCGCCGCGACGGCGCAGGCCGTCATCGCTTCCATCTCGACGCCGGTGCGATCGACCGTCTCGACCTGGGCCTCCACCTCGACGTAGTCGTCGCCGATGGAGAAGTTCACGTTGATCGACCCCACGAGCACCGGGTGGCACATCGGGATGAGCTCGGCGGTGCGCTTGGCCGCCTGGATCCCGGCGATCCTCGCCGCGGCCAGCACGTCGCCCTTGGTGATGGCGTTGTTGGCCACCTTGGTCGTCGTCTCGGGGAGCATGGAGACCCGGCAGCGGGCGAGCGCACGCCGGTGAGTGGGCTCACGGGGCGTGACGTCGACCATCCGGGCGCCTCCCAGCGGGTCGAGGTTGGCCAGCATGCGGTCGGACACCGAACACGAGTCTACGGCCTGCGCCGGGCCGGGACCGACGCCGTGCGCAGGTCCGGGGAGGTAAACTGGCAGTCTCAGGTGTCGAGTGCCAAAACGGAGGAGCTCCAGTGCCGACTTACGAATACGCCTGCACCGCGTGCGGGCACCGGCTCGAGGCCGTCCAGAGCTTCTCGGACGACCCGCTGACGGAGTGCCCCGAGTGCGGAGAGGCGCTGCGCAAGGTCTACGGCGCCGTGGGCATCGTCTTGAAGGGCAGCGGCTTCTACAAGACCGACTCCCGTGCCGCGGCCAACGGCAAGTCGGCGAACGGAAAGTCGGGTGACGGCAAGTCGGGTGAGGACAAGTCGGGTGAGGACAAGTCGCGTGAGGGCACGTCCGGCGGGACGGACTCCGGGTCCTCCGAGAAGTCCGACGCCGGTGCGGCGAAGACGGCCGACAAGAAGGACGGTGCCGGGAGCAGCACCACGTCGAAGCCGGCCGCTGCCGCGGCGAACTGATTTCGGGAAGCGGCGAACCGAAACCGAAAGGCTGAATTCGCCAGGCTGAATCCGACGAGTCACCACTTCGGACTGGCGGCCGACCGAGCCCGTCGTCCGAACGCGACGGCCCGACGCCGTCTTGGCTTCGTGCGACGTGTGCTGTGTGCGTGTGCCATGTCGAGCCGAACCCTTGCGATGCCCCGCCCGGCACGTCGCGACAGAACCGGGTGTGGGGATGATTCGTTCGGCGTTCGGCGTTCGGCGTTCGGCGTTCGGCGTTCGGCGTTACCTCCGGGCGTGCGGGTCAGCCCTTGCCGTAACCGGCCAGGAGTTCGAGGGTTCGATCTCTGATGACCCCGTAACCGGCCTTCAGATTCAGGAGGACCTTGGCCGCGACCGAGTCCTCATCGCGAACCAGACCGAGAAGCAGGTGCTCTGTGCCGACGTAGTTGTGACCGAGCCGTACCGCCTCTTCGACGGCAGAGCGAAACGCCGCCTTCGCCCTCGGAGTGAAGGGCAGCTCTCCTTCCTCCGACGCCGTACCTCGCTTGATCAGCGCAAGGATCTGCTCTTCGACCATCGACTTCGAGATGCCCGCTTCACTGAGAACTCTCACCGCCAATCCATCCGTGACTTCTACGAGTGCCAGGAGGATGTGTTCGGTTCCGACGAATCCGTGCCCCAGACGGTGGGCTTCTCGTTCGGATCGGCCCAGGACGGTCCGAGCTCGTTCCGTGAATCGCTCGAACGTGGGCGCATCGAACGTGAACCTCTTGTGAGCTGCCTGTTTGCTCACGCCGAGCGCACCGCTGATCTCGGACCACGAATGCCCGTTCCGACGGCACCGGTCGACGAAATATCCGAGAAGGTCATCGCCGACCTGTTCGAGGTCACGAACCGTCTTCGACGCCTGGGACAGTTGGATCAGGGCCTCGTCGCTGGGCGAATCGGTCCTCACCTCGTCGATCAGTTCCTGCAACGTGGGAGAAGGAGTCACCCGTCAACCTTACCTTGACGGCGCTCCGTTCGTCAACCTACGGTTGACGCCCGCACCCTGCCGAAAGCGGACCGACCGGTTCGTCGCGCTAATCGCCGCTCAGCTGCATGTCGGCGATGGCCAGGGTCTGCCCCGCGGCGACGCCGGGCAGCCATCGCAGGTCCGAACCCACGTGTACGACCGACTGGAGCATGCGCTGGAGCGTCGACGCGACCGTGACCTCGCGCACCGGTTGGTCGAGCGCGCCGCCCCGGATGGTGAGGCCTTCGGCGCCCACGGAGAAGTCCCCGCTCACAGCGTTCACGCCCGAGTGCACTCCCGTCACCGACTGGACGTAGAGGCCGTCGCCGACAGCGGCCAGGATGTCGTCGTAGTTCTCCGAACCCGGGGAGAGCACGAGCGCGCGGCATCCGGCCGTGGGCGTGCCGGCGAAGCCGCCCCGGACGGCTGAGCCGGTCGAGGTGGCCCCGGCACGGCGCGCGGAGACCGTGTCGTAGACGAACATCCGCAACACCCCGCCGGCGATCAGCACGTTGCGCCGGCAGGCGAGCCCCTCCCCGTCGTGCGAGGAGGCCCCGTAGGCGCGAGCGTCGGTCGGGTCGTCGACCAGGGTCACGCCGGAAGCCGCCACGGTTTCACCGATCCGGTCGGCGAAGAAGGAGCGACCTTTCACCACGGCCTCTCCGGAGAGGGCTGACGCCACCACGGCGAGGAGGGTCGAGACGACCCGGCGGTCGAAGACGACGGTGTGGCGCCCGGAACGGGCCTTCTGCGCGCCGAGGAGCCGCACGGCGCGCACGACGGCGTCGTCCATCGCCTCGTCGGGCGAGAGCTCGCCCGGGCCTCGTCCCACGCTGAAGCCGGTGCCGGTCTGGGTCTCGGCCCCCTCGCCGGCGATCGCGTCGACCGAGAGGTAGGCATTGGTCCTCCGCCGGCTCGAGGCGATGCCGGTGGTCGAGGCGAGCGCGACCTCGACCCGGCTGTCGGCGTAGTCGGCCGACGACACCTGGCGTACGCGGGGGTCGGCCGCTCGCGTGGCCCGCTCGAGATCGAGCGCGAGCGCGACCTTCTTCTCCATGGCGGTGGCCGCCACCCCGTCGTCCCACAGGTCGAGGTCGGCCGCCTCGAGGCCGTCGGGCGTGGCGAGGACCACGTCGGGGTCGGGGGTGGCGAACCGAGCGTTGTCGCGCGCGTCCGCCAGCGTGTCGGCCAACACCGACGGGTCGAGCGACTGGGCCCAGGCGAAGCCGACGCGACTGCCCTCGGCCCCCTCCAGGACGACGCGGATGCCGACCCCCGACGAATCGGCGGAGGTGAGCGACTCCACCTCGCCGTCGTAGGCCCGGACCTCGGTGTCGGTTCCCCGGGTCGCATAGACCTCGAGGCCCTCGCCCGCGACGGCCTGCGCCACGACCGAGGTGGCCAGGTCGAGCAACTCGGCGGTCACGCCGTGCCGCCCAGGGTGACGCCCGTGATGCGCAGGGTCGCCTGTCCGCAGCCGACCGGAACGCTCTGGCCGTCCTTGCCGCACGTCCCCGGCGTCATGTCGAAGTCGGTGGCCACGGCGTCGATGCGCCGCAGCACCTCGGGGCCGTTGCCGATCAGGTTGGCGTCGCGCAGCGGCTCCGTGATGCGGCCGCCCTCTATCAGGTAGGCCTCAGTGGTGCCGAAGACGAAGTCACCCGTGGCCGTGTTGACCTGTCCCCCGCCGAGCTTCTTCACGTACACCCCCGAGGGCGTCTGGGCGACGACCTCGTCGGGATCCTCGGAGCCGGCCAGCAGGTAGGTGTTGGTCATGCGGACCATGGGCAGGTGCTGGTAGCTCTGGCGCCGGCCGTTGCCCGACGATTTGCGACCCTCCCGGCGCGCCCGGAGCCAGTCCCACATGTAGTCGGTCAGGACGCCGTCCTGTATCAAGACATTGCGCGCCGGAGGTCGGCCTTCGTCGTCCATGCCGACGTTGCCCCACTCTCCGAGCACCGTGCCGTCGTCGACCAGGGTGACGAGCGGGCTGGCCACCAGCTCGCCGACGCGACCGGTGTAGACGGAGGCGTCCTTGACGATGTGGTCGGCCTCCAGGCCGTGCCCGCACGCCTCGTGGAAGAGGATGCCGCCGCTGCCGCCGGCGAGCACGACCGGGACCTCGCCCGAGGGCGCGGGCCGGGCCGAGAGCTTGACCAGCGCGCGGCGCCGCCGCGCGTGCGGTGCCACCTCCTCGACCGGGAAACGCTCGAAGATCTCGTAGCCCTCTGTGCGGGCGAGCGACTCGTGCCCGGTCTGCATGCCGGTGTCGCCGTTGGCGACGCACACGACGCTGAACCGCGGTCCGGATCTGGTCGTCCTCGGCCAGCAGGCCGTCGGAGTTGGCCACGAGCAGGCGGCGCCGGCTGTCGCCGCAACCCACCTGCACCTGCGTGACGGCGGAGCCGGCGGAGCGGGCGGCCTCGTCGGCGCGCATGAGCAGACTCAGCTTGCGCGCCTTGTCGACGGCTTGCGGATGCGTGCGCTCGCCGGGCCCGACGACGGAGGTGGGCGCCAGAGAGACGGTGCGCACCCGACCGCCGCCCTCGCGGACGACGGCGGCAGCGGAGCGGGCCGCAGCCATGAGGCCGGGCTCGCTCAGGTCCGCGGTGTGGGCGAACCCGGTCGTCTCGCCGGCCACGACGCGGATCCCCGCTCCCCGCGAGCGGCCCGAGGCCATCTCCTCCACGCGGCGGTCGTCGAGGGTGGCGCCGGTGGTGACGGCGTCTTCGGCGAACACCTCGGCCATGTCGCCGCCCCCCGCCAGCGCGGCGGAGAGCACGCGCTCGAGGACGTCGGACTCGACAAGAGGAGCGGTGGGCACGGCGGTATCGTAATCGTCGTGCCCGCGAGCCAAACCGAGACGACCGCGGCCGGGCACGGACCGCACGCCGGGCTGAGCGCCCAGCTGGAGCTGGTCGTCGGCGACGACGACACGGCCCTGCACTTCCGCTCCGGTGACGTTCCCGTGCTGGCCACGCCCCGGCTCATCGCGCTCTGCGAGGAGGCGACCTGCCGCGCCACCGACGGGCACCTGACCGACGCGCAGGCGAGCGTCGCCACGAGAGTTCAGTTCGACCACGTCGCTCCGGCCGCCGTCGGGGCAGTGGTGCTGGCCGAGGCGACGCTGGTCAAGGTGGAGGGCCGGCGGCTCACCTTCACGGTCTCGGCCGCCCGGCTCGAAGGCGACGGCGGCGGGCTCGTCGGTGCCGGCCGCGTGACCCGGGTCGTGCTGGACCGGTCCGGCTTTCTGGCCAAAGCGCGCGCCGCGGGCCCGTCCTGAGCGCGGCCCGCACCCCGGCGACCGCGGCGCGACCGCTCGCCGGCGCCGGTGCGGTAGCTGCGGCGTTCGCCACCTTCGGCCTCTTCTGGGGGAGCTGGGCCGTCATGCTCTTCGACATCCAGCACGCCTACGGGCTCAGCGACGCCCAGATCGGCCTGCTGCTCGGCGTGGCCGTCGCGGTGGCCGGAGCGTCGAGCGCCGTGATGGCCCACCTGTGCGACCGCGTCGGCGCGCGCCGCCTGCTCTGGGTCGCGCTCTTGTGCTGGTCCCTCCTGCTGTGCGTGCTCGCGCTCACCCGTGAGAAGTGGGCCTTCGTGGTGGTGTTGGTGTTGGTCGAGATCGCCGGCGGAAGCATCGACACCGCCATGAACGCCGAGGTGTCGCACCGCCTCATCGGTCGGCCCTCGGCGCTTGTCCGCTTCCACGCGCTGTTCAACACCGGGGCGTTGACCGGCGCCGCGGTGGCCGCGCTCGCCATCCACGCCGGCGTGTCCTGGCGCTGGATGTGGCCGGCCATCGCCGTCGTCGCCGTCGCCGTCGGCGTGTGGTCGGCGGTGACGGAATCCGGCGTGCCCAGGCCCGCTCCGGCGTCCGCGCGGCCGACCGCGTCACCACCGCCCACCCGGTGCGTCGGCTGCGCCAAGACGGGCTCCTCGTTCTCCTGATCGTCTTCGCCCTCGCCGAGGTGACCGAGGGAGGGGTGGACACGTGGGGCGTCCTGTTCCTGCGGAACCACCTGGCCACCGGGGTGCTGCTCGGTGCCGAGCGCGTACGTCGTCGGCCAACTGGTCGCGGCCACGACCCGGGGGGCAGGCGGCGCCGTCGTCGGCCGGCTCTCCGTCCGGCGCGCCCTCATCATCGGCGGCTGCGTGGCCGGGGGCGGCATCCTGCTCGAGTCGATCTCGCCGTTGCCCGGTCTGGCCGCGGTCGGCCTCGCCCTCGGGGCAGGCGGGGCGTCGCTCTTCTGGCCGCTGGTGATGTCGACCGTGAGCCGCCAGGCCAGCCAGGTCGTGAGCGCCGTCGGCACCTTCACCGCCGCCGGCTACATCGGTTGGGTGGCGGGGGCGCCCATCGTCGGCTGGGTGTCCGAAGCGCTGGGCCCGGCCCGCGGGCTGCAGGTCCTCGCGCTGGCCTCGTTCGGTGTCGCCCTGTGCACCCTGTTCACCCCGGCACGGGCCGCCGTTCCGGGGGTGGGCCGAGTACCCTTGGAAGGATCTCCATGATCCTGCACAGCATCGAGACACCTGCCGACGTCAAGAACCTGGACTCCGAGCAGCTCGCCGACTTGTGCGAGGAGATCAGGGCGTTCATCGTCGACACGGTGACGACGACGGGCGGGCACCTGGGCTCGAACCTGGGCGCGGTCGAGCTCACCCTGGCCCTGCACCGGGTGTTCGACTCGCCCCGCGACGTCATCCTGTGGGACACCGGGCATCAGGCCTACGTCCACAAGCTGCTGACGGGTCGTCGCTTCGGCTTCAAGACGCTCAAGCAGGCGGGCGGGATGTCGGGTTACCCCAACCGGGCCGAGTCCGAGCACGACTGGATAGAGAACAGCCACGCATCGACCGCCCTGTCGTACGCGCACGGGATCGCCAACGGCTTCATGCTGCGCGGGATCGAGGGTGAGCGCCGGGTCGTGGCCGTCGTCGGCGACGGCGCCCTCACCGGCGGGATGGCCTACGAGGCGCTCAACAACCTCGGCCACTCCGGCCGGCGCGTCGTCATCGTCCTCAACGACAACGGCCGCTCCTACGCGCCCACCGTGTCGCAGCTGTCGCAGAGCCTGACGACGCTGCGCCTCAACCCGACGTACACGGCGGCCCGGGAGCGGTTGCGGCTCCGATTGCGCGAGCTCCCCGCGCTCGGGCCCGCTGGCCTACTCGGGTCTCCACTCGCTGACCAGCGCCGTGCGCGAGATGGTGGCGCAGCACACCTTCTTCGAGGCGCTCGGCGTGCGCTACGCCGGTCCGATCGACGGCCACGACATCGCCCACATGGAGCAGGCGTTCGCCCACGCCGCGGAGTGGGACGGCCCCATCGTCGTCCATGTTCTGACCCAGAAGGGGCGGGGCTACGCGCCGGCGGAGGAGGACGAGGTCCAGCGACTACACGACGTGAAGGCGACCAACCCCGTCGTCCTGGAGAACACCGTCGGCAGCTCGGCCGGTCGGGCCGTGGGCGGCGCCCGGGGCGCCGACGCCGGCGGGGTGGCCTCACCCGGGATCGGTTCCCGAGGCCGCGGCCGACGAGCTCCCGCGTCGGGCCGCCACCTACGGCGAGGCGTTCTCGCACGCGCTGCTGGCCGCGGCCGAGGAGGACCCGCAGGTCGTGGCCCTGACCGCGGCCATGCCCGGGCCGACGGGCCTGCTCCCCTTCCAGGCGAGGTTCCCCGAGCGCTTCTTCGACGTCGGCATCGCCGAGCAACACGAGGCGGCGGCCGCGGCGGGCATGGCGATGGCGGGCCTGCGCCCGGTGGTCGCGGTGTACTCGACCTTCTGGAGCCGCGCCTTCGACCAGGCCAACCTCGACGTCGGCCTGCACGGCTGCCCCGTCGTCTTCGTCCTCGACCGCGCCGGCGTCACCGGCGACGACGGGCCGAGCCACCACGGCGTGTTGGACCTGGCTCTGGCGCTGTCCATCCCGGGCATGACCGTCTTCGCCCCCTCCGCGGCCGAAGAGGTGGAGCCGATGCTGCGCAGCGCCCTCGAGCTGGAGGGGCCTTGCACCATCCGATTCCCCAAGACCGCGCCGCGCCACGTCGAGCCCGCCGACGTCGGCTCGGGCCTCGAGGCCCGCCGGCTGCGCCGTGGGAACGGATCGGTCTGCCTCCTCGCGGTGGGCAAGATGGTCGGCCCGAGCCTGGGCGCGGCAGACGAGCTGGCCGGCGAGGGCATCGATGCCACCGTGTGGGACGTGCGGGTCGTCTCCCCTCCCGACCGGGCGATGCTGGTCGACGCGACCCGGCACGCGCTCGTGGTGACCGTGGAGGACGGAGTGCGCCACGGCGGCGCCGGCGCTTTCCTGGCCGACGCGTTGGCCACCCTCGCAGAATCGGAGGGGCGGTCCGTTCCGGCCACGCGTGTCCTCGGCATCCCGCGGCAGTACCTGGCCCAGGGGCGGGCGGACGACATCCTCTCGGGCCTCGGCCTCGATGCCGCCGGTATCGCGGAGAGCGTACGACGCGCCCGCAAGGTCGTCCCGGCCGACGCCGACTGGGCCGATTCCGCCGACTGAGTCAGGCGCCGTTGGCGCCGTCTGAATCAGGCGCCGTTGGCGCCGTCTGAATCAGGCGCCGTTGGCGCGTCGAATGCGCCGTTGGCGCCGCACGAAGTCGTTCACCGCGTAGTAAGCCTCGATGGACTCCCCGGCGTCGCCCCAGAATCCCTCCTGGACGTCGTAGGCCATCCGACCGCGCCCGACGAAGTGGTTGTTCACGTCGGTGATCTCGAGCTCGCCCCGGGCCGAGGGTTCCAGGTCGCCGATGATGTCGAACACTGCGGCCTCGTAGCAGTAGATCCCGGTGACGCAATAGTCCGATGCCGGATCTTCGGGCTTCTCCTCAATCCGGGTGACGCGTCCTTCGTCGTCGAAGGCGGGCACGCCCAGGTGCCGGAGGTGCTCTGCCTCGTTCACCTTCGAGAGGAGGATACGGGCGCCGTCGGGATCGCGGCAGAAGGCCTCGACCGTCGGCCGGATGGAACGTTCGAGAACGTTGTCGGCCAGCATGACGAGCACAGGCTCGCCGCCGGCGAAGTGCGCGGCGAGCCCGAGCGCCTCTGCGATTCCACCGGCATTCTCCTGGTATGCGTACGACAGCTGGTCGATGCCGTACTCGCGCCCGTTCCCCAAGAGGCGGAGGAACTCGCCGGCGTGGGTGCCGCCCGTGACGAGCATGATCTCGTCGATCCCCGCGGAGACGACGGCCTCGATCGCCCAGGCGATCATCGGCCGGTCGTAGATCGGCAGGAGGTGCTTGTTGGTGATCCGCGTGAGCGGGTACAGCCGGGAACCTGTGCCCCCGGCCAGGATGACCCCCTTCACTCCCCCGCTCCCGACGCTGGCTCGGTGTCCACGTTGCGGTCCTCCCGCCCTAGTTGAAGGTCAGGACGCCGCGTGCCACACGCCCGGCGTGCATCTCGTCCACGACCTCTCCGAACTTCTCCAGCGGACGGGTCAGCGACACCAGCTCGTCGAGCATCAGCCGGCCGGACTTGTAGAGATCGACCATGAGGGGGATGTCGTGGTGCGGGCGCGCGGACCCGTAGCGGCAACCGATCAGGGCACGGTCCACGTAGGCCAGCGCGTTCACGTCCACCGACACCTCCGTGCCCCGAGGCGGTATGCCGATGGCCACCGCCGTCCCGCCCCAGTCGAGGCAGTCGAAGGCGCTGCGCAGCACGGCCGGGTGACCGACGCAGTCGAAAGCCCAGGTGACGCCCCCCATCGGGAAGATCGCCCCGGCCGCTGACTCCCGGTCGGGCGGGACGAGGCCCCGCACCGCCGCGGCGGCGTCGCCCGCGCCGGCGTCGACGAAGTGCGTGGCTCCGAACTGGCGGGCGAGGTCCTCCTTGGCCGCCACCGTGTCCACCGCGACGATGCGCGTCGCGCCCGCGATCCGAAGGCCCTGGATCACGTTGAGGCCGACCCCGCCCACACCGAAGACCGCCGCGGTCTCGCCCGGGCGTACCTTGGCCCGGTTGAGCACCGTCCCCACGCCGGTCAGGACACCGCACCCGATGAGGCACGCGGACGTCAGGGGGACGTCCTTGGGGATGCGGACGGCCTGCACCTCGCTGACCACCGTCACCTCGGAGAAGACGGACGCGGCGGCGAAGTTCGAGGCCGGCTTCCCATCGACGGTGAACGGCGTCGAGATGTTGCCGAGCGAGCTCCGGCACATGGTGGGGTGCCCGGTGCTGCAGGCCCGGCAGGCCCCGCAGCTGGCCAGGGTGGCGATCACGACGTGGTCGCCGGGCCCGACCGACGTCACCGAGTCGCCCACGGCCTCGACCACACCCGCCCCCTCGTGGCCGAGCACGGCCGGAGCCGGGAACGGGATGGTGCCGTCGATGACCGAGAGGTCGGAGTGGCACACCCCCGCCGCCTGCATCCGCACCAGCACCTCGCCCGGCCCGGGCGGGCGCACTTCGAGCCCGTCGGTGACCTCGACCCCGTCGCCCGTGTAAACGATCCCTCGCACTCACTTACTCCTCTCGTTGGCGACCATGCGGTCGCCGCGGTCGCCCGTGACCTCGCGGTCGGCCCCGGCCGCGTGACGCTCCCGCAGCTCCCGCTTGAGCACCTTGCCGCCGGCATTCACCGGGAGACTCTCCACCAGGACCACACTGCGGGGCACTTTGTAGTTGGCCATGACGCCGCGGGACCAGACCAGGATCGTACGCGCCAGCTCGCCGGGGTCGGTCCCGGCCGCCGCAGGGTCCGCCACGACGTAGGCGCAGCCGACCTCGCCCAGGCGTTCGTCGGGCACGCCCACCACCGCCACCTGGGACACCAGCTCGTGGCGACGCAGGATCGCCTCGACCTCGGCCGGGTAGGCGTTGAACCCTCCGACCACGTACATGTCCTTGACCCGGTCGGTGATGGTGACGTTGCCGGCCTCGTCCATGACGCCGATGTCGCCGGTGTGCAGCCAGCCGTCCGCGTCGATCGCTTCGGCGGTCGCCGTCTCGTCACCCCAGTACCCCGACATCACCGTATAGCCGCGGACGACGATCTCCCCGGGCTCGCCGGGGGCCGCGGTCCGGCTGTCCGCGACGGCGCGCACCTCGAGCCCCGGGATGGCGCGCCCCGAAGTCGCCGCCACGACCCCGGGCGGGTCGCTCCGACGGCACATGGTGACCGTGCCGCATGACTCGGTCAGGCCGTACGCGGTCAACACGGTGGTGAAGCCGAGCTCGGAGCCCATGGCTTCGACCAGCTCCACGGGGACGACGGCGGCACCGGTGACGCCGAGCCGGAGCGACGAGAGGTCGTGATCGGGCCGCCGTGGGTCGGCCAGCAGGGTCTGGTAGAGGGTCGGGGGGCCGGGCAGCACGGTGACCCGTTCCGCCTGAATGCGCTCCATCACCGCACCGGCGTCGAAAACGGGCTCTGGGATCACCGTTGCCCCCGCCATGATGGCGGCCAGGATGCCCGCCTTGTAGCCGAAGGTGTGGAAGAAGGGGTTCACCACGAGGTAGCGGTCTCCCGCCTCGAGGCCGACGATGGAGGACCACGTGCCGAACGTGCGGAGCGACTGGGCGTGCGTGGTCGCTGCCCCTTTGGGGTGGCCGGTCGTCCCGGAGGTGAAGACGAGGTCGGACACGTCGCCCGGCTGCACGGCCTCGGCGCGGGCGGCGGTCACCGCCGGGTCGACGCCATCGCCTGCCTCGAGGAGCTCATTCAGGCCGATCACCCGCGCCGGCGACCGCCCCGGCTCCGCCTGCTCGTCGCGCAGCAGGACGACGCGGTCGAGTGCGCCGACGTCCTCGCCCTCGAGGAGGGCCGGGTAGTCGGTGCCCAGGAAGCCCCGGACGGTGAGCAGCACAGAGGCGCCGGACGTGCGCACGATGTACGCCGCCTCGCCCCCCTTGAAGCGCGTGTTGAGCGGGACGAGCACGGCACCGGCCCGCAGCGCGCCGAGGGCCCCGAGCATCCATTCGACGCAGTTCGGCGCCCACAGCGCGACGCGGTCGCCCGCCTGCACGCCCGCCGCCACCAGGCCGCGGGCGTAGCGGTCCACCTCGGGTCCCAGCCGCTCGTACGGCAGGCGCACCCCGCGATCGACCACCGCTTCGGTCCCGGCGTGGCGCCGGCCGGCGTCGTCGACCAGCCGCGGGATCGTCCCCCACGTCAGGTCGGCGCGGGGGTCCTCGTCGCCCGCCGGCGCGCCGCCGATGCCGTTCACGGGTGCTGGCTGCTCACCGAGACCACCTCACCGCTCAGGTACGACGAGTAGTCGCTGGCCAGGAAAACGATCACGTTGGCCACCTCCCAGGTCTCGGCGCCCCGGCCGAAGAGCTCGCGTCCGCGCAGCACGGCGAGGTCCTCGTCGGGAATCGCCCGGTTGAGGAACGGGTGCTCGGCCAAACTGGGCGAGACCGCGTTCACCCGCACGCCGGCCGGCGCGGCCTCGGCGGCGGCGCACCGGGTGAGCGCCATGACGCCCGCCTTGGCCGCGGCGTAGTGGGCCTGGCCCGCCTGGGCCCGCCAGCCGAGCACCGACGCGTTGTTGACCACCACCCCGCGGCGCAGTGGCAGCATGAGGCGCAGGGCGGCGCGGGTGCAGCGGAAGGTGCCGGTGAGGGTGATGTCGAGCACCGATGACCACTGCTCGTCGGTCATCTCCACCAGCGGAACGGTGCCGCCCAGTCCGGCGTTGTGCACCGCGACGTCGACCCGGCCGAAATGCGCCAGCGCTCCGTCGTAGAGCGCCCCGACCTGGGACTCCGACGTGACGTCGCAGGCGAGAGCGTGGACACGGTCCGCGTCTGCGGACTCCGCCACAAGCTGCGCCGCCGTCTCGGCCAGGCGGCGTTCGTGGGCATCGGAGACGACGACGGCCGCGCCCTCTTCCAAGCACCGCCGGGCGGTGGCCGAGCCGATGCCCGTCCCGGCGGCGGCGGTGACCAGCACAACCTTGCCCTCCAAGAGACCGTGCCCCCCGGGTGGGACGGGAGGCGGCGGGGGCTCGAACGACGCATCGAGCCTGGTGGAGCTCACCGCGCTCCTTTGGGTTCGGGAGGCAGGCCGAGCACGCGCTCGCCGATGATGTTGCGCTGTATCTCGTTGGACCCGCCGTAGATGGTCTCGGACCGAGAGAAGAGAAAGGCGCGCTGGAAGTCGTCGAGGGCGTAGCCCTCGTTCTCTGCCAGCGCCTCCCCGTCGAGGACCGTGGCGGCCGGTCCGAGGACGCTCAGCGCGAGCTCGGTCGTGGCGCGGTGCCAGGTGCCCCAGTAGAGCTTCGCGATGGAGGCCTCCGGCGGCGCGACCGGGCCGTCGACACCCGAAAGGCTGCGCAGGGTGTTGTAGCGCATGATCGTGAGTTCGATGTGCGCCTGGGCCAGCCGTTGGCGCAGCACCGGGTCGCACGACCGGCCGCGGTCGCGGGCCGCGAGGAGCAAGCGGTCGAGCTCACGGCGAAACGAGAGCTGGTGGCCGAGCAGTGCCACTCCGCGCTCGAAGGCCAGCGTGGCGAGAGCGACGCGCCACCCCTCGCCCACCTCGCCCACGACGTTGTCCGCGTGGGTGCGGGCGGCGTCGAAGAACACCTCGTTGAACTCGCTGGTCCGGGTGAGCTGCTTGATCGGCCGCACCTCGACCCCCGGCTGGTCCATCGGGACGAGAAGGTACGACAAGCCTCGGTGGCGCGCCGAACCGGGGTCGGTGCGACAGACCACGAAGCACCAGTCGGCCTGGTGGGCGAGCGACGTCCAGACCTTCTGGCCGGTCACCACCCACTCGTCCCCGTCGAGGACCGCCCTCGTCTTGACGTTGGCCAGATCGCTGCCCGCGTCGGGCTCCGAGTAGCCCTGGCACCAGAGTTCGGAGCCCTCCCGGATGGGCGGGAGGAACCTGGCCTGTTGCCGCGGGGTGCCGTAGTGGATGAGCGTCGGACCGAGGAGACCCTCGCCCATCACGTTGACCCGGCCCGGCGCGCCGGCGCGGGCACACTCCTCGTTGAAGATCACCTGCTCCGTCATGGTGGCGCCGCGCCCGCCGTGCTCGATAGGCCAGCCCAGACCGGTCCATCCGCCCGCCGCCAGCACCCGCTCCCAGCGCCGGCGGACCTCGAAACCGTAGGTCTCGTCGCCCGAGCCCCCCCGGCCCCCGAGCTCGGCGAACTCGCCCACGAGCTTCTCGTCGAGGAACCCTTTGACCTCCTCGCGGAACGCCACGTCCTCGGGGCGGTCTCGCAGATCCATCGCCGGGGAGCGTAGCCAAGGCGCCGACCGCCACCTGACGGGTCGTCAGGTCTCCAGGCCGCCCTCCCGCCTGGAATACTCGCGAGCGCAGGTTGGCGAGCAGCGAGAGAGGATGGTGGAGATGCCCTACTCGGAGGGCCGGATCGTCCACGACGCCGACGCCCACATCATGGAGACGCCGACGTGGTTGCGCGACCATGCCGAGGCCGCCTACCGCGAACGCCTCCCCGTCCTCCGCTACCCGAGCGGCAATGAACTGCGCCAGACCGGTGACCCGGCCGAGCAGCTGCACGACCTGGAGGCGTCGTTCGAACGACTGCGGGCCAGGCACGCCTCGGCGGAGTACCGGGCCGGCGAGGAGGCGGAGATCATGGCGCGCAAGAACTTCGCCGCCACGGGGTCCTTCGTCGCCGAGGACCGGCCCCGCGCCCTCGAACTGCTCGGGTTCAGCAGCCAGCTCGTCTTCAACACCTTCCACAACAGCAGGCTGCACGACATGGAGCACGACGATCCCGACCTCGCCTTCGCTGCGGCGAGAGCACACAACCGGGGCATGCTCGAGTTCTGCTCGGTGGACCGGCGCCTGCTGCCCTCGTGCTACGTGCCCCTCGCCGACCCGGAACGCTCCGTCGCCGCGGCGCAGGACGCCATTCAGGAGGGCGCCGCGGCCCTGCTGGTGGCGTCGGGCTGCCCGCCGCGCTTCTCGCCGAGCCACCGAGACCTCGACGGCGTCTGGGCCCAGGCCCAAGAAGCACGCGTCCCGGTGGTGTTCCACGTCGGCGGGACCGGAGACCTGATCGACCCGAACTACTTCGTCAACGGCCTCCCGGTGCCGAAGGACTTCCACGGAGGCGAGGAGAACTTCCGCTCCGTCGACTACATGGGCATCCCCGGCCCTCCGGCGCAGACCCTGGCCACGCTCATCTTCGACGGGGTGCTGGAGCGCTTCCCGGGACTGCTCATCGGGGTGATCGAGCAGGGCGCGGTGTGGGTGCCGTCGTGGCTGCGCCAGATGGAGTCCGCCTTCGAGGCCTTCCACCGGCACGAGGAACGGCTGCAGTCGCTGTCGCTGCGCCCGAGCGACTACGTGCACCGCCAGGTCCGGTTCACCCCCTACCCCACCGAGGACGTCGGCTGGATCGTCCGGGAGGCGGGCGCCGACCTGGTGATGTTCTCCTCCGACTACCCCCACGTCGAGGGCGGCCGCAAGCCGCTCGAGCGCTTCGAAGCGTCGCTCGGCGACGCCGGCGAGGATGTGCGACGGCAGTTCTACTGCGACAACTTCATGTTCCTGATGGGCCGCGCCGCAACCGCACTGGCCGCCTGATGAATCGGGTGGGGCGAGCGCGGTGACCAGCGCGGCCGCCGGGACGGTGCGCGGGTCGGTCGAGCGCGGCTTCGAAGGGGTCCGCGACGCGTTCGCCCTCAACTTCGAGAAGGGCCGCGAGGTGGGTGCCGGGTTCTGCGTGCACGTGCGCGGACGCAAGGTCGTCGATCTCTGCGGCGGCTCCTTCGACCGGGAGGGAACCCGGCCCTACGACGACAGATCCCTCCAGCTCGTGTTCTCCTCCACCAAGGGGGCCACCGCGGTCTGCGCCAACCTGCTGGCACAGCAGGGCCGGCTCGACCTCGACGCGCCCGTGGCCTCCTACTGGCCCGAGTTCGCACGGTCGGGGAAGGAGGGGCTGCCGGTCCGTTTCCTGCTCTCCCACCAGGCGGGACTGCCGGCGGTCGACGCCACGCTGACCCAAGAGGAGGTGTGGGCCTGGGATCCGGTCGCGGAGGCGCTCGCCGCCCAGGAGCCTTTCTGGGAGCCCGGAACGGCGCACGGCTACCACGCCATCACCTACGGGTACCTGGTCGGCGAGGTGGTCCGGCGCGTCACGGGCCGCTCGCTGGGCACCTTCTTCGCCGAGGAGGTGGCCGGGCCGCTCAACCTCGAGTTCCACATCGGGCTGCCCGCCGAGCTCGAGCCCCGCGTGTCGCCGGTGGTCAGCGCCCCGATCGGCGGGGACGCCTCGGACCCCGCCTACGCTTCGACGCTGCTGGCCCGGGCCCTCAACATGGGCGGCGCCGTGCACGGACGGAACTGGATGAACGAGCGCGGGTGGCACGCGGCCGAGGTCCCGGGAGCCAACGGGATCACCAACGCCGCCTCCCTCTCGCGGATGTACGCCGGCCTGATCGGCCCGCTCGAGGACGGTCCGACCCGCCCCCTGCTCACCCCCGACCAACTCGAGAGAGCGCGCACCCCGCTGACATTCGGGGCCGACCTGGTCTTCGCTTCGGCCGGATTGCCGCTCGAGCAGAAGATCGGTCTGGGCTTCTGGCGCTCGGGCCCCGCAGCCCTCTTCGGCGGCGAGGGCTCTTTCGGCCACAGCGGGGCGGGCGGCTCCTACGGTTTCGCCGACCCCGAGCACGGCCTTGCCGTGGGCTACGTCATGAACAAGATGTCGCGCGACCTGGTCGACCCCCGCCCGCACCGGCTGATCCCAGCCGTCTACGAGGCCGTCGGCGCCGAGGCGAAATACTTCTGAGCTGGGATCCGTTGTACCCAGCGGAAGCGAGGTACGAATGTTCACACGAAAGGCCCACACGACGGACACGATCGACTACGAGGTCACGAAGACCGATGAGGAGTGGAAGCAGGAGCTCCCCTCCGATCGTTACGCCGTGCTGCGCCGGGCGGGCACGGAGCCGGCCTGGTCCGGCGATCTCCTGCACGTCGACGGCGAGGGCGTGTTCCGCTGCGCCGGGTGCGGGGCCGAGCTGTTCGACACCGAGGCCAAGTTCGACTCCGGTACGGGCTGGCCGAGCTTCGATCGGGCGCGGTCGGCGGGCACCGTGGTCGAGCGGTCGGACCGGGGTCTCTTCATGGTGCGCACCGAGATCCTGTGCGCCCGGTGCGGGGGCCACCTCGGCCACGTCTTCGGGGACGGACCGACCGATACCGGACTGCGGTACTGCGTCAACTCCCTCTCGCTCACCTACGAGCCCGGCCGCGAGGAAGAGGGGGGCTCCGCAGAGGGGTGATGGCACCAGACTGGCGCGCGCGCTGATGACGACGAGCGTCTCGCGGTGAGCGACGGATTGGACACCCTGGTGGCCAAGCAGGCCATCACCGAGGTCCTGTACCGGTACTGTCACGCGGTCGACAGGATCGATCCTGATCTCGCTATGAGGATCTGGCACGAAGACGGCTTGGCCCACTACGACGGGATCTTCCAGGGCACCGGCGCCGGCTTCATCGACTTCGTGTTCGAGCAGCACCGGCAGTGTGACGCAACGTCTCATCAGCTGACGAACGTGCTGGTCGAGGTGGATGGTGACCATGCCGCCAGCGAGAGCTATGTGACCGCCTGTATCCGGGCGTCCGGCGTCGACGTGATCGTCCGAGGCCGTTACAACGACACGTGGTCCTGCCGGGCGGGCGAGTGGCGGATCGACGAGCGCACCTACACCGGCGACATCACCCAGTTCGTTCCCGTCGAGAACGAGGGCTTGACGAAGCTGGACTCGCGGGACTCGCGGGACTGACTCACACATCGTTGCCGCGATGACAGCCTCCCCGCAGTCGTACGTGGTCGTTTCCGGGCCGCCGGGTAGCGGCAAGACGTCGCTTGCCACCGCGTTGTCGCATGAGATGGGCTTGCCGCTCCTGGCCAAGGACCTGATCAAAGAGACCCTGATGTCCGTCCTCGCCGTCCATGACGTCGCCGCGTCGAAGTTGATCGGACAGGCGGCCATGGAGGTCATGTACGCGGTGGCCGGTGCATCGCCGACCGGTGCGATCCTGGAGGCGAATTTCCACCGCTCCGTCTCCGTCGCCCCTCTCCGGGCACTGCCGGGATCGGTCATGGAGGTGTTCTGTCGCTGCGATCGCCAGATCGCGCTCTCCAGATACCGAGCGCGTTCCGAGGATCGGCATCCTGGGCACCTCGACCACCTGCGAACGGACGACGAGCTGTGGAACGACGAAGTCACGACCCCGCTGGCCGGCGGTTGGGCCGTGCTCGAAATCGACACGACCGGGCCGGTGAGCATCCCGACCGTCCTCCTCGACGTCGGGCGAACTCTCCGTTCCTCTTGATGCGACTCTGACCACGCCCAGATCACCGAGGCGTACCGCTGATGATGAGAGGCTCTCCGGATGGATCAACGTGTGTCTCTGGTGACCCTCGGTGTCACCGACATCGACCGCGCAAGGGCCTTCTACGAAGCGCTCGGTTGGACGGGGCAGTCGCCGGACGGCGAGGTCGTGTTCTTCCAGGCGGGAGGCATGATCTTGGCCTTATGGGACCGAGCGAGACTCGCTGAGGACAGTGTCACCTCCGACGGCGGAGGTTGGGGTGGTGTGACACTGGCGTACAACGTGAGGTCACCCGAGGAGGTCGACCAGGTCCTTGCGGAAGCGAGGTCGGCTGGTGCCACGATCGGTCGGGCGGGTGCCACGACGTTCTGGGGTGGCTACTCCGGCGTTTTCATCGACCCCGACGGTCACCCGTGGGAAGTGGCCCACAATGCTGGATGGCCGATCGCGGCTGACGGTTCGATTCGGCTGGGATGATCTGAGTCAGTTCGGCGGGACCGTGGCGCGCGCCGGGCGATGGTCGAGGTGACGGCGGAGCAGCGACCCGCACCCGAAGGTGAGAGCCGCTGCCGCCGTCACCGCGACAGGCACCAGGTACACCCCGGCGCGCGCCACCCAACTTGCTGCCGCGGCGAGCACGGCGGGCCAACCGCCGGTCACGATGAGCCAAGGAGACACTCAGGCCTCCACGGGCACACCCTCGGCCGGGGCGGGCTCGGGCTGCACGTCGCGGCGCTCGGTCCGGTGCACATCGGCCGTGGCGAAGCGCAGGCTCGGTCCGACCTCGTCCGCCGTGATCTCCACCTTGGACCGGTGCTCGCCCTCCTCGGTCTCCCAGGTCCGCTGCTCGAGGCGACCGGTGACCACCACCCTCATGCCCTTCGACAGGCTGAGCGCCACGTTCTCCGCCAGGTCGCGCCAGCAGATGACGTCGAAGAAGGAGGTCGACTCCTGCCACTCCTGGGTGGCCCGGTCCTGCCAGCGCCGATTGACCGCCACACCGAGCTGGGCCGTCGCCTGGCCCTCCTTGGTGTAGCGGATCTCCGGCTCCCTGGTCAGGTTGCCGGTGATCGTCGTCGTGTTCGCCATGTGTCCTCGCTTTCGTGTGCCCCCTCCACTGAGGGCCCGCGCAGCGTGACGCCCGCACCTTGCCGGGGACCTTGCAGGAATCCCCACAAACCACCGGCAGCGCGTACGAAGGAGTCGGGACAGACGGCCGGGCGAGGACGTCCGACCACACGGACGATCAGGAGCACAGGATCCAGGGTTCGAATGCCGTCGCTTCAGCGACCGGCCCTGCCACGCCTCCCGGACCCCGGGGACCCCGCCGGAGACCAGCGCACCAGGGGCGCCGCAGGCTGCGGGCTCACTCCTTCGGTTTCAACCCCAGACAGCGGAGCACGAACGCGCCGAAACGGCTGGGGCGCTCCGGCCCGCCGTGGTGGTCGGCCGAGTGCCCGTACCGTGACTCGTAGACATCGCTCCCGCCGCCACCGGTCAGGCCTGCCGCGGGGAAGGTGTTCGGCTCCTCGTACTTGGGCACCTTGGACAGGTGCCGCTTGGTCTTCCTCGGCTTCTCCCCTGCGCTCCCCACGGTGCTTCAGTCTGGCAGATCGCCCTGGCGCCGGCGACGGTCCGTCGCGCCCGACGGCCGGCCGTGCGCCCCTCCCCGCCCGCCCAGGAGATACGCACCGGCGCCGAGCAGGATCGAACCCAGGATCACCCAGCGCACGACTGCGGTCTCGAGCGACGTCGGCGCACCGTTCGAGCTGATCTCGGCGAACCCTCCGCCGATGACCAGCGCGGCGAAGGCCAGCACGAAGAAGGCAAGCGAGGCCTTCCGCCACCCGTTGCGGAGAAACCTCGACCGTGAGCGGTCGGGCCGGTGACCGTTGGTCCGGGCTTGGGGGTCAACCACGCGTCTGGCTGGCGCCGAAACCTGCGGAGAAACCGCCCGCGACCGGCAGCGCGCCGTCGAGCGCCGCCCGGAAGTGCTCACAGTCGAACGCGTTGGGACTCGGGCAACGCAACGCATGGTCGAGCTGGTCGGCCATCGTCTCGAGATGTGCCGCTTGCGCTCGCAGCTGGTCCCGCTTGCGGACGGCGAAGGTCTTCCACTCCGCGTCGCCTCCGGTGGCGAGCACAGTCCTCGTCTCCTCGAGCGTGAAGCCGGCTCGGCGGCACAGTGCCACCACGGCCAGCGTCGTGAGGACGTCGCAGCGGAACTGCCGGCGCAGGCCCTTGCGCTCGGCACTGGTGATGATCCCCTCGTGCTCGTAGTAACGGAGCGCCGACGCAGCCAGCCCCGAGCGCGCCGCCACCTCGCCGATGTCGAGTAGATCGTCCTCTTCGGACATTGACTTGAAGTCTACTTCAAGTGCTTGAGTGCGAGCGTGCGTAGGGCGAACACGGGTTTCGAGGGGACGGTCGGGCGGTTGACCGGCACGGTCATGGCCCGGATGAACCGCGACATGGAGCTTGCTGCCGTCGACGAGCTCGCCCTCGAGCCGGGCGCCGAGGTGCTCGCAGTGGGCTTCGGTCCGGGCGTCGGTATCGCCATGCTCCTCGAGCGCGTACCTCGGGTCAGGGTGCGGGGCGTGGACCCGTCGGCCTCCATGATCGACCAGGCGAGCGAGCGCAACCGTGTCGCCGTCGGGGAGGGCCGGGTAGAGCTGGCTCAGGCGCGCGCAGAGGTGGTCCCGTGGCCGGACGCCGCCTTCGACGCCGCGGTGGCCGTCAACAGCATGCAGCTGTGGGATCCGCTCCACGCGGCCGTCCGCGAGCTCGCCCGCGTCGTTCGCCCCGGTGGCGTCCTGGTGGCCATCACGCACACCTGGGCCGTCGAGAAGAGGATGTCCACCGGCGAGTGGACCACAACGACCGGAGAGCTCCTCGAGCATTCCGGCTTCTCCGGCGTCACCGTCGGTACCCGCACCTTCCGATCGGGTCCCGGCCTCGTGCAGCGGGCGGAGCGGCGGGCCAGGGGGTGCGACCCGTCCGCACTCTGAGTCACAGACGAGATGTGCGTGCGAGATATCCCCGGAACGGGACCTCGTCGCGTGACCGCGAACGCGGCGAAGCCGACCGTGATACCGGTCAGGTGCTTCGGAAGAGTTCAGTAGCTCATGTCCATCAGTTGACGCACCTGACCGAGCGTCTCGTCGGCGATCTCTCGGGCTCGGTCGTTTCCACGAGCCAACACAGAGCTCAAGAGTGCAAGATCCTCGGCTACTTCCCTCCGTCGCTCCCTCATCGGTCGGAGTCGCTCGTTGAGGGCTTCGGAGAGCAGGGTTTTGAGCTCCCCGGATCCACGGTCCGCCACCTCGTCGGCGATCACCTCCGGAGACTGTCCGGTGCAGAGAGCCACCAGCAGCAGCAGATTCGAGACTTCTGGCCTGCGGATCGGATCGAATGTGATGCGTCGATCCGAGTCTGTCTTGGCGCTCCTGACCAGCTGTGCGGTCTCATCCTCATCCATGGCCAACGTGATGGAGTTCTTCCGACTCTTGCTCATTTTGAACCCGTCGAGTCCCAGAATGAGGGGCGCGTCACTGAGGAGAGCGATCGGTTCGGGGAAGAAGGGGCCGTGAGCGCTATAGCGGTCGTTGAAACGGCGAGCGATGAGTCGAGCGACCTCGAGGTGCGGCAGCTGGTCCTTACCGACGGGGACGACGTTCGCTCGGCAGAACAAGATGTCAGCCGCTTGGTGGACGGGATAGCTGAACATGAGGGCGTTCATTGTCGAGCCGCCGCTGACGGCGAACTCCTCTTTGATCGTCGGATTCCGTTTCAACTCGGCAACACTGACGAGGCTCAGGAATGGAATCATGAGCTGATTGAGGGCTGTGACCTGACTGTGGGCGAAGATCGTTGCTCTCTCTGGATCGAGACCAACGGCGAGATAGTCAGCGACAAGGCCGAGGACACGGGCTCGTATGTGGTCCGGCAGATCGCGGTCGGTGATTGTCTGGTAGTCAGCGATCAGAACGAAGACCTCGACCCCGAGTTCCTGCATCCGCACGCGGTTGAGAAGCGTCCCGAAGAGGTGCCCGATATGGAGGGCACCGGTCGGACGATCCCCGGTGAGCATACGAAAGCGCTCGGGACGGTCGTGCAGCTCTGCCTCGAGCGCGAGGCTCCGATTTTGAACGACCTGAACGGTCTCGTTGTTCGAGTTGGTTGACATCGCTCCTCCTGGTTGCGAAACACCGTCAGGAGGGACTGCTCAGAAAAGCAGAAAGGGACCTCCCGAAGGCGGTCCCTTGCAAAAGCACGATAGAGGAGGACCGCTCTACTGCGGCCACCACCACTTGATCATCGTGCAGTTCGTCACGGGCACCACGTTATCGCAGGTGTGCTCCTCGAATCGCGGCGGTGTGCCATACCAATGACGCGATGACGAGCGATCTGGCGACGACCACAAAATGACTCAGATCGTGAGAAGTTCGTCAGCCCTGGCCAGCCAGAACTCCACCTCGGCAGGGCTGTTTCGCCGAATCGGCCAGTCGATCAGCCGGACGAACAGATGCCCGAGGTACGCCTGTGCTCTCAGGTCGTCGAGCTGATCAAAAGCCTCGGCGAAGAGTCGGGATCTGACGCCGGATTCGCACGTCAGAGGCAGGCTGGTGAGAGCCAGCATGACCAAATCGAACGCAGCGTCGCCGACCATGGCGAAGTCGGTGTCCACCACGGCCGACAGGCCACTCGCATCGACGAGGAGGTTCCCCGGATGAAGGTCCCAGTGGACGACATCGTGGCCGGGAAAGTCCTCGACACGGAGGGAACCCCCGAACGCTTCGATTCGCTGAATCAGCGACCGGGTGCGGGTGTCGTAACCACGAAGGGAGCCGTGACGGCAATACCCGTTCCCGCCGACCGCGAGCGTCGTGACGAGGTTCGCCGGCCAGCGGATGGGGTCGTGAGGTTCGGCCAATCCGAGACGCCGTGAGTGAAGGTCCAAGAGCTGATCGACGAGTCGGTGATCGACCGTGGTTGGCGGAGTGCCGGGCATGAACTCTTGGACGATGAAGCGGATCCGGCCGGCGTCGACGACTGATTCAGTTGGAACCGGCCAGCCCGCCTCACGTCGAAGCCGCTCTGACAGGGCGACGGCCTCACCTCGGAGCGATCGACCCTCAACTGTCGTGTCCCACTTCACGACGACCGAGTGGCCGTCCGGTCCGATGAACTGGTGACCTCCTGTTTCGCCGCCGCCGAGTTGCCCCACGAGGCGGAAGTGTTTCCCTGTCGCCTCCGAGAGGATCGAAGCAGCCGCGTCAGCCGCTATTCCGGCTTCACGGCTCACACCGTCAGCATGGCATTCGGGCGGCCGGCAAGCCCCGTGGTGTCCGGTCGCCGGCAGGGTGAGCTCAGATCGGCAACGTTGGTGTACCGCTGTCAACTCCGACCGCGAGTCGAGACCTCATCGGGAGCCCTACGAGAATCACCAGTACGCCGATCGTGCCAATTCCGAGCAGGCCGTACACCAAACCGAATAATGAGTAGGCCACCAAAAGTCCTCCGGCCCCGAATGCGAGCACGCCGGGACGAACGGATCTCCGAGCTGTTCGAACCACCAGATCGATGGCTCCGGCTGAGAGCACGAGCCCCGTGAGCACCAAGGCGACCTCCCAGATTGGCCCGTCCCTCTCGTAGAGGGTGAGGGCGGGTGGATGGCCCACGAAAGTGTGGCCACCAGTGGTCACGCTCAAAACGGTCGAGGGCTCATTGATGTGATAGCCGAAGATGAACCGAGCCACACCGATGGCCCAGAGGGTCGCGAGAAGCAGAAACGTCCATCTCCAGAGGACGGATCCCCAATGGAGCAACCCGTTGTCCGGCCCTTTCATCCCTTCGCCAGACAGGCTGGGCGGAACACCTCGAACGTCGGTTGATCGGCAGCGAGCTAGACGTCGAGGAAGCGACGGATGGCGACGGCCGAGCCGATGGACCCGATCGCCATCCCGACGATGACCACGACCACGTTGGTGATCACGATCTCGCCCGTCGACATGTGCATCGCGGTGAGGAGGTTGTCGTTGTGCCCTCCCCCTGCGCTGTTGATGAAGAGCGCGACGCCCCAGACGACGGCCGCGGCGAGGAGCGAGCCGATGAGACCCTGAAGCAGGCCTTCAGACATGAACGGCACCCGGATGAACCAGTTGGTGGCACCAACCAATTTCATGACCGACACCTCCCGCCGGCGGGCGAAGATCGCCATACGGATGGTGTTGAGGATGAGCACCGCGGCCGAAGTGATGAGGATGACGGCAACCGAGAGACAGACCCACTTGGAGATGTTGATGAACGTCTCCTCGTTCTTGATGGTCTGCTGCGGCTCGGTCACGAGGGAGACCCCGGCCACCCCCGAGAAGGTGCGGACCACCTGGGCCGCATCGGCCAGCGCGATCGGGGTGCACCAGTAGGAGGTCGGCATCTCGGACTGCGTGGTCGCCTGGAAGATGTCAGAGGACAGGAGATGGCGGGCCTCGGTGTAGTTATGGGCCTTGTTCCAGTACTCGCACGGCTGGACGACGTAGTTGAGCTGCGACAGCTCCGTCCCCACGGCGTCGATCTGCTGCTTGGCTGGCGGTCGGGACCATCCAGACCGTCACCTTGCTGCCCCGCTCGAGTGTCCCGGTCGTGTTGGCCGAGCCCTGGCGCAAGAGGAGAGCGGCGCCGACCAGGGAGAGGGACACCGCCACGGTCAGTACAGCGGCGATGGTCATCAGCCGGTTGCGCCACAGGTTGGACGCCGTCTCCCTGACGACGTAGTCGACCGAGACGGCCATTCAGCCCATGCCCCCTGCGCCCACGTCGACGGTCAGCTGCGCCGCGCCGTCGAAGCCGTAGACGCCCGCGCTTCTGGTCGCGGATCATGACGCCGTTGCTCAGCTCTATGACGCGCCGGCGCATCTTGTCCACCAGGACCTCGTCGTGCGTCGCCACCACGACCGTCGTCCCGGTCCGGTTGATCCGGTCGAGCAGTTGCATGATGCCCTGGCTGGTCTGCGGGTCGAGGTTTCCTGTCGGCTCGTCCGCCATCAGGATCAGCGGCCGGTTGACGAAGGCGCGGGCCACGGCGACCCGCTGCTGCTCGCCGCCCGAGAGCTCGCCCGGCAGGTTGTCCGTCTTGGAAGCCAGGCCGACGAGGTCGAGCACCTGCGGCACCTGGTTGGCCACGACGTGGCGCGGCCGGCCGATCACCTCGAGCGCGAAGGCGACGTTCTCGAACACCGTCTTGTTGGGCAGCAACCGGAAGTCCTGGAAGACGCAGCCGATGTTGCGGCGCAGGTACGGGCACGCGCCATTTCGGCAGGTCGACGATGTTGCGACCCGCCTCGAGGATCTGCCCGCTGCGTCGGGCAGCTCCTCGCGCAGCAGGAGCCGGATGAAGGTCGTCTTGCCCGAGCCCGACGCGCCGACGAGGAAGACGAACTCGCCTTTCTCGATCTCGACGGTGATGTCTCGCAGGGCGACCGTGGAGCCCTTGTAGGTCTTGGTGACGTTCTCGAATCGGATCATGACGACAGGGGAGAGCGAGCCCGCGGGGCTTCGCACCCGGTCGATCCTACTTGGCCCGCCCGCGCGGTGGTGGTCATCTGCCGCGGTGCAGGTCACCCGGTCGCGGGCGATCACACGCCGCGAACGGGCGGGTCACCGTCGTCACAGCCGGCTCTACGCCGCCCCGGCCTCGCGCTGGCGTCGCAGCTCCGTTTCCATGAAGGCGTCGAGATCGCCGTCGAGCACGGCGTCGATGTTCCCCGTCTCGTAACCGCTACGCAGGTCCTTGACGAGCTGGTAGGGAGCGAGCACGTACGAGCGGATCTGGTTGCCCCACGCGTTGTCGACGCGCTCGCCGCTCACTGCGTCGAGCTCGGCCCGACGCTCGGCGCGCGCCCGCTCCGCCAGCTTGGCCCCGAGGATCTGCATCGCCTTCGCCTTGTTCTGGTGCTGGCTGCGCTGGTTCTGGCACGAGACGACGATCCCCGTCGGCAGATGGGTGAGGCGCACCGCCGAGTCGGTCTTGTTCACATGCTGGCCGCCGGCACCCGAGGATCGGTAGGTGTCGATGCGCAGGTCCTTCTCGTCGATGTCGATCTCCCCCGACACGTCCTCGAGGAACGGCGTCACGTCCATGGAGGCGAAGCTCGTCTGGCGGCGGTGCTGGGAGTCGAACGGCGACATCCGCACGAGGCGGTGCACGCCGCGCTCGGTGGCGAGGAGACCGTAAGCGAAACGACCGTGCACAATGAAGGTCGCAGAGAGCAGATCCGGCCTCCTGGCCCTCGGTGGCCTCGTCGACTTCGACGCTGTAGCCGCGCCGCTCCGCCCAGCGCTGGTACATGCGCAGGAGCATCTCGGCCCAGTCCTGCGCGTCGGTCCCGCCGGCGCCCGCGTGCACCTCGCACACCGCATCGAGCTCGTCGTACTCACCCGAGAAGAGCGACTGGAGCTCGAGCGCCGCCAGCCGTGTGCCGAGGGAGTCGACCGTGTCGACCAGTTCGGCCTCGAGCGAGACGTCACGCGCGCCGGCGGCGGCGGACTCTTCGGTCAGCTCCAAGAGGGCCAGGGCGTCGTCCAGGACGGTGCGGAGCCCGACCAGTTGGTCGAGGTCGGCTGAGACCCGCCCGAGCTCCTTGGTGACGCGACGGGCGCGATCGGGATCGTCCCACAGGTCGGGCCGGGCCGCCTCGGCCTCGAGCTCCGAGCGGCGCGCCTCGAACTTGTCCAGCCCGAGATACCGCTCGGCCTCGGCCAGCCTGGACCCGAGCGCCACCAGCTCGGCGTTGAGGTCGCGGGGAGCTGAGGCCGAGAGCCCCTCAGGCGGCGCCATGACAGAACTTGTACTTCTTCCCGCTCCCGCACCAGCAAGGATCGTTGCGGCCCACCTTCTCGTGCTGCTGCTTGACGATCGGCGCCGACCGCGTCGGGGTCGGGGGCGTTCGGCCGCTTGACTTGGGCTTTCGCTCCAGCGGATCCGTTGCCACCGGCGCCCGTTGCCGCCCGCCTCGGGCGCAGGCGATCCCGCCGTCTGAGGCGCCACGTTGGCGCCCTGCTCGACGAGCAGCGCCGAGGCGAGCGCGCCCGTCTCGGCCACCGGGTCCTCGGCCGCGACGTAGACGGCCCGGTCGAGGTCGGGCTCGGCCGCCGCCGGCTTCAGTGCCTCGACATGCATGATGTAGCGGAGGTAGTCGTTGTCGACGACCTCCAGCAGCTGCCCGAACATGGAGTAGCCCTCCTGCTGCCAGGCATTGAGAGGATCGGCCTGGACGGTCCAGCGCAGGTGGATGCCGTCCTTGAGGTTGTCCATCTCGGTCAGGTGGTCGCGCCAGCGGGCGTCCATGATCTGGAGCATCACGTCGCGTTCGATCTGGCGCATCGTCTCGGTCCCGCCCGGCATCGACTCGGAATGCTTCTCGTAGTAGTCGAGCGCCTCCTCGACGATGCTCTCGATGAGATCATCGGTCGTCCCGGCCTGCTCGAGGTCGGCGACGGTGAACTTGGTCGGGTAGTACTGGGTCAGTTCGTCGACCAACCCCTTGATGTCCCAGTCCTCCTCGAACTCGTTCGGGCAGTACTCGGCCACCAACTTCTCGGCCACCCCGGCCAGAAGATCCTCGGTGTGCTCCTCGAGGTCCTCGCCGTCGATGATGTCCAGACGCCTCCCGTAGATCACCTTGCGCTGTTGATCCATCACCTCGTCGTACTTGAGGGCATCCTTGCGGATCTCGGCGTTGCGGGCCTCCACCGTGTTCTCCGCGCGCTCGATCGCCTTGGCGACCGTCTTCGACTCGATCGGCATGTCCTCGGGCAGGGTGCGGCCCATGACCCAGCTCATGGCCCCGGTGGCGAACAGCCGCAGCAGCTCGTCGTCGAGGCTCAGGTAGAAGCGGCTCTCGCCCAGGTCGCCCTGACGGCCTGAACGGCCGCGTAGCTGGTTGTCGATGCGCCGGCTCTCGTGCCGCTCGCTGCCCAGCACGTAGAGGCCACCCAGCTTGCGCACTTCCTCGCCCTTCGGCCCGGCAGCGTGCCTCTACCGCCGCCTGGCGTTGTCTCGAGCTCGGCCAGCCCCTCCTCGGCGTCGACGTCGATGCCCTCGGCGGCCAGCTCGTGCTCGGCCAACAACGCGGCGTTGCCACCCAGGATGATGTCGACTCCCCGGCCGGCCATGTTGGTGGCGACGGTCACGGCGCCGCGGCTGGCCCGCCTGCGCGACGACCTCGGCCTCGCGGAAGTGCTGCTTCGCGTTGAGGACGCTGTGGCGCACGCCGCGCTTGTCGAGCAGGCCGCGAGAGCAACTCCGACTTGGCCACGGACGCCGTGCCCACCAAGATGGGCTGGCCGAGCTCGTTGCGCTCGACGATGTCCTCGACCACCGCGTTGAACTTCGCCTCCTCCGTCTTGAAGACGAGGTCGCTCTGGTCGGCGCGGACCATGGGCACGTTGGTGGGAATGGGCACGACCGGCAATGCATAGGTGGAGGCGAATTCCCCGGCCTCCGTCTCGGCGGTGCCGGTCATTCCGGCCAACTTCTCGTACATGCGGAAGTAGTTCTGGAGAGTCACGGTGGCCCAGGTGTGGTTCTCCTCCTTGATGGCCACCCGCTCCTTGGCCTCGACTGCCTGGTGGAGACCGTCTGACCACCGCCGGCCTTCGAGTGTGCGGCCGGTGAACTCGTCGACGATCTTCACCTCTCCTCCGGCGACGAGGTAGTCCTTGTCCCGGTGGTAGAGATCCTTGGCCGTGAGAGCCTTGGTGAGCTGGTGGACGTAGTTGACCGAGACCGCGTCGTAGATGTTGTCCACCCCAACGGCCTTCTCGACCTTCTCGATGCCTGACTCGAGCGGGACGACCGTCTTCTTCTCCTCGTCCACCTCGTAGTCGACGTCGCGGGTGAGCGTACGGGCGATCGACGCGAACTGGTAATAGAGCTGCGCCGCTTCGTCGGCCGGCCCAGAGATGATGAGCGGCGTCCGGGCCTCGTCGATGAGGATGGAGTCGACCTCGTCGACGATGGCGAAGACGTGGCCCCGCTGCGCCATGAGCTCGCGCGACCGCGTCATGTTGTCGCGCAGGTAATCGAACCCGAACTCGTTGTTCGTGCCGTACGTCACGTCCGCGGCGTAGGCCGCCCGCTTGCTGGCGGCGTCCTCGGCCGAGGACGAGATGAGCCCGACGCTCAGCCCGAGCCAGCGGTGGACCCGGCCCATCCACTCGGCGTCGCGCTGGGCGAGGTACTCGTTCACCGTCACCATGTGCACGCCCCGGCCCTCGAGCGCGTTGAGGTACACCGGCAGCGTCGACACCAGGGTCTTGCCTTCGCCCGTCTTCATCTCGGCGATCCAGCCGAAGTGGAGCGCCATGCCGCCCATCAGCTGGACGTCGAAATGGCGTTGTCCGAGGACTCGCCAAGCCGCCTCCCGAACCACCGCGTAGGCCTCGACCAACAGGTCGTCGAGGGTCTCCCCCTGGTCCAGGCGCTCGCGGAATTCGACGGTCTTGTGCGCCAGCGCGTCGTCGCTCAGCGCTTGCATCTCGGGCTCGAGCGCGCCGATGATCGGCACCAGCTCCTGGAGCCGCCTGACCTTCTTGCCCTCGCCGGCGCGCAGAACCTTGGTGAATACGCTCATGAGTGACCAATCCTACCGGTCCGAGAACAGGTCGAGCGGACGGCCGCCGCCGGGACAGGCAACGGGCTGCGTGCGGCTGACCTGGTCTTTGACCCCACACTCGCCTGCCGCGAGGATGGCGCACCGGCGCCGGTGGCCCGGCGACACCGCCACCTGGCCCGACGGCACCTTGCTGGCCCGCGTCGCCTCGTCTCCGCCGGCCCCCGACTGCCGGGGACCCGGCAGGCAGGGCTTACCTCTAAGCCGCACCATGCTCAGCGACCACAAGTCGCCTTACGTGGGTCGTTTCGCCTGCGACTGGCCTCGACTTTCAACCACAGACCCGCACGCAGCCCACGCGAATGGTACTGCGACGCCGCGGTCGCCGGTCTCAGCGGCTTGCCGCGTCCCCGCAGACCGTCTCGACCAGCAGTCGGCTGACCACGTACGGGTCCATGTTGGCGTTCGGCCTGCGGTCCTCGATCCACCCCTTCTTGTTCTTGGCCGTCTGCCAGGGGATGCGGATCGAAGCGCCACGGTCGGACGTGCCGTAGGTGAAGGTCGAGTAGTGCGCCGTCTCGTGGGCACCCGTGAGGCGGCTCTCGATCCCGATGCCGTAGTTCGAGACGTGCTCGTCCACTCTGGTGCTCAACGCCTCGCACCCGGCGATGATCGCCTCCCAACCGCCGTCCTCGCGCATGGCCTTGGTCGAGAAATTCGTGTGCGCGCCGGCACCGTTCCAGTCGCCCAAAACAGGCTTCGGTTCCAAGGTTGCGAACACGTCGAATTCCTCGGCAATGCGGAAGAGGAGCCAGCGGGCCGTCCACAGCTGGTCGCCGATGAGGGGCGGCGGCAGGATCCCGATCTGGAACTCCCACTGGCCCATCATCACCTCTGCGTTGGTGCCCTCGATTCCCAGGCCGGCCTTCATGCAGGCCGCCGTGTGACGCTCGACGATGTCGCGACCGGGCATCTTGTCGCCGCCGACGCCGCAGTAGTACGGGCCCTGTGGGGCGGGGAACCCGGACTCGGGCCAGCCCAACGGGCGGCCGTACTGGAAGAAGGTGTACTCCTGCTCGATGCCGAACCACGGCTCGAAGGCGGCGTAGCGCTCCGCGGCCTCGACGGAGGCGCGACGGGTGTTCGTGGGGTGCGGCGACATGTCGGTCAGCAGCACCTCGCACATGACCAACTTGTCGTTCTCGCCACGCAGCGGGTCGGGGCACACGAACACGGGTTGGAGCACGCAGTCGGAGTCGCTTCCCTCCGCCTGGTTCGTGCTGGAGCCGTCAAAACCCCAGATCGGAGGTTCCTTGCCGTCCTCGACGATCTTGGTCTTGCTCCGCAGCAACGGCGAGGGCTCGGTCCCATCGATCCAGATGTACTCGGCCTGATAGCTCATGAAGCCTCCTGTGCTCCTCTTCTGTCCTTCTCTTGGGCGCGCCTGCGAGCGCGTCCGGCCAGATCGGCGGTGCTCGCGGGCCCCCAGTGTGGCCGAGATCCATTTCGCTGTCGTGTCGCTTTTGTGAACTGACGATGAACTCGGAGTGCGCTCCACCAGGCGCCGCTAACGTGCCGCGACGTGGCCTCCGGGGTCCTCACCCCCGAGCTCAAGGAGCACTGGGACGTCGACGGCTGGTGCGTCGTCCCTGGTGCCATCCCCCCCGAGCCGCTCGCGGCCGCCCAGGAGGCGCTCCTCCGCCTGTTCCCGGCCCCCGCCCAGATGGCAGAGCGGCCGCGGACCGGACCCGGCGAAATGGCACACCTGGGACGCACCATGGCCGGAGTTCCCGTTCCACAGCTCCCGTCTGAACGCGCTTGTCCTCCATGACCGGGTGATCGACCTGGCCGAGGGCCTTCTCGGAACCGACCAGCTCGCTCTCTACATGGGGATCGTCACGGCCAAGTACGCGGACCAGTCTTCTGGATACAACCAGCTGCTCCATGCCGACTACCCGAACCACATGCTCGTCGTGCCCCGGCACGAACCACGGTTCCAGCAGGTCGAGTTCTTCGTCTACCTCACGGACGTGACCGTGGACGACGGTGCGACCCGGTTCGTGTCGTGGCAGAAGACGAAGCACATCCCCGTCGAGCAGCACACGCTGAACTACATCGAGTTCGCTGACCTCTACGACGACCCGTCGGACGCGTCGGCGCCGGCCGGCTCCGTCGTGGCGTATCGCCCCGACATCTACCACCGGTCGGTCGACCACACCGACCCGATGCGCTGGCGGGTCATGCTCCACGTGTCCTTCCGCCATCGCGACGCCGGCTGGGGTGGTTACCAAGCCTGGCCGTTCCGCGGGTTCTCCTTCGAGCTGAGCAAGTACGTCCAACAAGCGACGCCCCGACAGCTCGCGCTGCTCGGTGTGCCCCGAACCGGGCCATGAGTACTGGAACGATTCGACCCTGGCTGGAGTGCAGGCTCGTTACCCCGGGCTCGACATGGGACCTTGGCGCAAGGCGATGTCGCGCTGAGAGCGACGACGCACGCGCTGCGCCGGGCTCGACGGCCGTCTGCTCGCAAACCGAGGAGAGACTGCTCTGGCGGTGCAATCACCGAGCGCTCTCGGCGTGTGGCAGCTACCGTGTGCCTCCTTCCAACCGCGGTTGGAGGTGACAGGGCGGTAGATGAGTCCGGACAGGAAAGGAACTCCAGATGATCACTCGTAGCAACATGCACGCGGCGTGGCGGCAGGGCGGAAGGCTCACCGCGGTCATCGCCGGTGCGGCCGCGCTGAGCGTGGCGACGCTCGGTTTCGCATCGGCCACCGGCGCGGCCGGGAACGCACCGAAGGTGGTGAAGCCCTTGGGCGCCAGCCCGTCGGCCTACCTCGCCGGGTACCAGCTGACCCCGACCGGTGGGCTGGCGAGCGCCAGCGTCACCTTCACCGTGCCCAAGATCACCTGCACGACGAGCGACAAGAACAAGAGCGCGATCGAGTGGAACGGCGTCTATACCGACTCGCTCCAAGCGTACGCCTTCGTCGCCGGCTACTGCACGACGAGCGGTACGAAGTACGACTGGGTCTTCGCGACCAATGCGGGCCCCTTCGACGAGCCCGGCGCCGCGGCGGGCGACGTGGTCGTCGCCTCTCTTTTCCAGTCGAGCAGCTCGACCTATGCCGAGATCCACGACCTGACCGCCAACGCAGTCTGGTTTGCGAACAACTCCGTCAACCAAGGCGACACCACGGTCGACATCGGGACCTACAACCAGTCTCCGGGCCGGCCGGTTCCGACCTTCTCGACGGTCAAGTTCACGAACGCCACCGTCAACGGAGACTACGCGGGCTTCGAGAGCCCAACCGAGTTCAACGCGTTGAACGGGGGCGACCTCCTCATCAAGACCGGCCACTTGGCGACGAGCGGCACCGGCTCGACCTTCTCGGCTGCGTTCAAGCACGCCTCGTAACCGATCCTCGAGTCGTACCGCGACGGCCGCCCCTTTCGAGGGGCGGCCGTCCAGCGAATCCACACGTGATCTCTCTCAGATGTCCGTGGTGATCGCCGTCCACTGCCTATCGGGTACAGGTTCGGAGAGGCTTCCTCCGCGGTGCAATCACTCAACACACCCCGCTTGCGCCCTGTAGTGTCCGGCTTCTTCCAACCCGGGTTGGGAGGCGGTAGAGCAGTCCGGACGATTGGAAGGAAGACTCGATATGACCACGCGTAGCAACACGCACACAGCCTGGCGGCGCCGCGGAACCGCAGTCGTCGCCGGGATGGCTGCACTCTCCGTGGCGACGCTCGGCTTCGCCTCGGCGGTCGGAGCCGCTGGGGTCGCCGGAGTCGCACGAACAACGCAGAGCTTGGAGAAGCCGTTGGGTGCCAGCCCGTCGGACAGTTTCGCCGGCTACCAGTCGACTCCGAACGGTGGTCTGGCGAGCGCCAGCGTCACCTTCACCGTGCCGAAGATCACATGCACGAAGTCTGAAGAGGCCGCCGGTGCAGAGGTGTGGAGCGGGGCCTTCACGAGCTCGCTCCAGGCGTACGCCTTGGTCGCCGCACAATGTCACGACAGCGGTCCGACGTACGCTTGGCAATTCCAAACGCTGGCGGGTCAGTTCAACGAGCCTGGTGCCATGGCGGGCGATGTTGTTGTTGCCTCGCTGTTCCAGTCGAGCACCTCGACCTTTGCCGAGCTCCACGACCTGACCGCCGGTGTGAACTGGGGGGCGGACATCGCCGAGAACCAGGGCGACACCGTCGTCAACCTCGGTAACGTCAGCGAGACACGATCGGGCGTCCCGGTTCCGACATTCACGAAGGTCCCGTTCACGAACGCCACGGTCAACGGGGACTACCTGGGCTTCGAGGGCCCGGTCGAGTTCAACACGTTGAACGGGGGCGACCTTCTCATAAAGACGGGCCACCTGGCGACGAGCGGCACCGGTTCGGCCTTCTCGACCCAGTTCAAGAAGTCCTCGTAACCCAACCCTGCGCAGCACCCTCACGGCCGCCCCCTTCGAGGGGCGGCCGTGAGGCGCGGATCCTGCGAGGCCTACCGAGCCGCGAGTCCTACCGAAGAGTCCGATCTGTCGATCTCGACCGTTGCCCGGGGTCTACGAGCGGCCGATGTGCGGTGAACCGGGCGCGACGAGCGGCCAGGGGAACTCGCGCTCGGCGACCAGCGCGAGGTCGAGCAACAGCTCCTCTCGGTGGTGACCGGCCAGGACCTGGAGCCCGACCGGAAGACCGTCGACCAGACCGGCCGGGATGCTGATGGCCGGGCTGCCGTTGAGGTTCGACGGCGCCGTGAGCGCAGCGTTGTTCATGATGGCCCGGGTGAAGCCGATCTCGTGGATCAGATCCGCGCCGGGAATCGTCGACGGGCGGCGGGCCCTCGGCCTCGAACGCCACGTCGGGGTGCGTCGAGCAGAAGACGAAGTCGGCCTGGTCGAACAGATCGGCCATGGCCTCGTTCAGCCGGCGTCGATACGACTCCATCCGGCCGCTCGCTCCAGGTCGTAGCGCTCCTCCGCGGCCTTCAGCCCGCGGCGATCTCCGGAGAGAGGTCCGGCACGCACCCGGGGTAGGCGTCGCCGAGGTCGGCGACGAAAGGCGGCTGGTTGGCCATCGCCCACGCGCCCCGCAGAGGGGGCAGTTCGGCCGTCACCGTGACGACGCGGAGGCCTGCCGCCGCGCCAGTTCCTCGGCCGCGCCGCCACCACCTCCGCCACCTCGCCGCGCACCCGGGCGATGCCGAGGTCGACGACGATCGCCGCCGTCATCCCCGACGAGGTCGTAGCCTCCGAGCCCCGCCTCCCACCCGCCCACGACGGGGAGGCTCAGCGGGTCGCGCCGGTCGAAGCCGTTGCAGGCGTCGAAGTAGCGAGCGGTGTCGCGCACCGACCGGCGTCAGGCAGCCGAGGACGGTCGTCATCGGCTCGATGCTGGCGTGAGGACCCTTCGGGATCCGGCCGTACGTCGCCTTGAGCCCGAGCAGCCCGCTGAACCCGGCCGGGCCGCGGATCGACCCTCCCCCGTCGCTGCCGGTGGCGATGGGCAGAAGCCCCCCGGCGACCGCCGCAGCCGTCCCGCCGGAAGAACCGCCCGGCGTGCGCTCCATGTTCCACGGATTCCGCGTCGTGCCGTGCAGCACCGTCGAGGTGCAGTTGATCCCGCCGAACTCGCTGCGCCGTGGTCTGCGCGGCGAGGACCGCACCGGTCATGCGCAGGCGGGCCACCGACGTGTCGTCTTCGGTGGCGACACGGTCCTTGAAGACGACGGAGGCTTCCGTGTACGGCCAGCCGGCCACCCGCTCGAGCTCCTTGACCCCGAACGGCACACCGCCGAAGGGCCGGGTGAGGTCGGCGTCGCCGGCCGCCTCGCGCGCCTGGTCGAAGTCGGTGAAGCTGAACGCGTTCAGGGGCGAGCGCCTCCATGGCGGCGATGCAGTCGTCCACCGCCTCGAGCGGGGACATTTCCTTGGCCCGGAACGCCTCGACCAACCCGCAGGCGTCGCCCAACCACGGGGTCCCCATGGGCACGGACAGTATCCGTCTCCGTCCAGCCCTGCCCGGTGGCTTAGCCTGCGTCGTCAGTGAAGACCTGGGAGCTCACCACGCCGGCACTGGTCGTCGACGCCGCTGCGCTTGAGGCCAACTTGCGCACCATGGCCGATGCGCTGCCCGGCGCCCGGACCCGCCCCCACGTCAAGGCGCACAAGTGCACGACGCTGGCGCACGCCCAGGCCGCGCTCGGCCACCCGGGCCTCACCTGCGCCACCGTGGCCGAGATGGAAGGCCTGGCCCGCGCCGGATTGGGGAACGACCTGTTGCTGGCGAACGAGGTGACCGACGCATCACGACTGGGCGCGCTGGTGCGGCAGGGACACCGCGTCACGCTCGCCGTCGACTCGCCCGAGACGGTCGAGGCCGCAGCCCGGGCCGGAGTGCGCGAGGTGCTGGTCGACGTGAACGTGGGGCTCCCGCGCTGCGGCTGCCGGCCCGAGGACGCCGGACCGCTGGCCGAACGGGCGCGCTCGGCCGGGCTGTCCGTGCGGGGCGTCATGGGATACGAGGGCCATGCTGTCCTCCTCGAGGACCGGACCAACGAGAGCGAGCTCGTGGCTGCGTCGATGGAGCGGCTGCTGCTCGCCCATCGAGAAGTTGGAGGTGACGCGATCTCGGCGGGAGGCACCGGGACCTACGACCTCAACACGTGGGCCACCGAGATCCAGGCCGGTTCCTACGCGCTCATGGACACGGCCTACGGCAAGCTCGGACTGCCCTTCGTCCAGGCGCTCTCGGTCCTCGCCACCGTCGATCTCAGTGGCCAGGACTGGGCCGTCGCCGACTGCGGTTCGAAGGCGCTCGGCATGGACCACGGGAATCCCGCGATCGAGGGCGCGGACGTCCGGTTCTGCTCGGACGAGCACGTGACGTTCGCGCCCTCCACGGCCGGTGCGCGTCGGGGAACGCCTGTCGGTGATCCCCAGCCACGTCGACCCCACTGTGGCGTACCACCGTGCACCTCCACGTCGTCGACGGTGACGACGTGATCGAGACGTGGGCGGTGGATCTCCGCGGTTGGTGAGCCGGTGCCTCGGCGGGTCCGGAGACCGGTCTCGCCAAGTCGACCGAGCCGACCCACGTAGTCTGAGAAAGGATGAGGAGGCTCGACATGGCAGAGGCAAGGCAGTTCACGATCGGGGCAGAGGTCCAGTGTCTCGACGGTCCCTGCGGAGAGGTCAAACGGGTCGTGGTCGACCCGGTGAAGCAGGAGATGACGCACCTCGTGGTGGAGCCGGCGCACCGGGAAGGCCTTGGCCGGCTGGTACCGCTCGTGCTCCTCGACGAGAGCTCCGACGGAGTCCGGCTCCGGTGCACCCTCGACGACTTCGACAACCTCCCCTTCGCCGAGGAGACCGACTTCCTTCCTGGCGGAAGCGGCTACTCCGACTACGCCGCGCACGAGGCGTACTTCTGGCCGTACTACGGGCTCGGCGGCTGTGTGGCCGACTCGTCGGCCATCGTGACGCACGACACCCTCCCGGCCGGCGACGTGGGTATCCGCCGCGGCGAGAGTGTGCACACGACGGACGGGGAGATCGGCAAGGTTCAGGGATTCGTGGTCGAGCCGGTGCATCACCACGTCACCCATGTGCTACTCCAGGAAGGGCACCTGTGGGGGCGCAAACAGGTCGCCATCCCGATCAGCGCCGTCACGAAGCTCGACGGCGGCATCTCACTGAACCTGACGACCCGTGAAGTGGAGGAACTGCCCCCGGTCGACGTCGACGACCTCCAGCGGTAGCGGTCAGAACCGAAGACGAGCCGACCTCGGTTCCCTCCCGCCTCCAAGAGCCGGTGCGCCTCGGCCGCCGCCTCGAGCGGCATCGTACGGGCGACGCGTAGGGTCAACATCCCGTCTTCCGCCTGTGCGCGCAGGAGTTCGAGCTTCGCCTGTTCTTCGGCGTACGTGCGCACGAATACCGGGAAGAACGTGATTTCACCGCCCACGGCGCCGACGCCGTCGTAGCCACGCAAGGTGGCAATCCCGCCTCCCACCCGGACAGCGGGAACGGCCCGGGCGTCGAGGAGCGCGCCATCCACCAAACCGTCCGCCCCGCGGGGCACGAGCATGCGCACGTGGTCGGCGAAATCGTCGCCCCGCGGAACCACCTCGTCTGCGCCCAGGTTCCGCACCAGCGCCTCGTCGTCCGGAGCCGCATCGGCGACCACCTGCAGGCCGGCCGCCTTCCCGAGTTGCACGGCGTATCCGCCGACCGCACCGGCGGCACCGGTGACGGCCAACGTCTGGCCCGCGGTCAGACCGAGCTGATCGAGGCACGCGTGTGCCGTGAGCCCGTTCATGGGAAGCGTGGCCGCCTCTACATCCGATGCACCGGCCGGGCTCCGCGCCACCGAGGCCGAGGGGACGACGACGCGTTCGGCGTACGCGCCGCGCCGACCCTGGGGCAGCACGATCGCCATGACGCGTTCGCCCACCTCCAGGTCTGTCTGCGCACCCGGGCCGATGCGCTCGAGCACACCGGCTGCATCCATTCCCGGCACATGGGGCGGCGCGACCTCCCTCAGCCTCTCGGCGCGGCCGCCGCTGCGCAGCACCGTGTCGGTGGGGTTCACGGCCGCGGCCCGCACCCGCACCAGCAGCTCTCCCGGGCCCGGCTCGGGGTCGGGCAGCTCGACCACGTGGAGCACGTCCGGGCCTCCGTACTCGGTGAACCCGGCGGCCCTCATCGACGGGCAGGCTACGAGACTTCGCCCGGCTCGGGAACGGGCACTTCCGTGGTGGGGAAGTCTCGCATCGTCCGCATGGGCGAGGCCAGCAGCCACACGATGGAGAGGACGGAGCCGACGGAGCCGATCCAGAGGGTGGTCCGGAGACCGAGCACCGTCCCGAGGACTCCCCCGATGAGCGCGCCGATCGGGATCACGCCCCAGACGATGAACCGCATGGTCGCATTCATCCGGCCGAGCAGGCGGTCCGGGCACAGGTGCTGGCGGAAGCTCACCTGGTTCACGTTGTAGACGACCGCGGCGAACCCTCCCGCCATCAACCCGAACCCGAACAGCAACACTCGGGGTCCCGGCTGGCTCAACGGGACCAGGAGGACCCCGACCCCGAAACCGAGTCCGATGATGGTCGCCCGGGCACCGCCGAAGCGGCGCGCGATGGGACCGGCCGCAAAGGCTCCCAGGACGCCGCCCAGCCCGCCCAGCGTGAACATGAGGCCGATGACCGCAGGTGACGCGTGCACCGTGCGGACCAGGAAGACGACCTCGACCGCGGTGGAGATCCCCGAGAACACGTTGGCCGTCGCCGTCGTCGCGGCAATGGCGCGCAACAGGACGTTGCCGAACACGAAGCGCAGCCCCTCGCCCATGTCGTGAACCAGGCTGCGATGTCCGCCCTCGGGCACCTCTGGCTTCGGCTCGCGGGTCCGGATGGCGGCGACCGCGGCGCCCGAGACGAGAAAGCTCACGGAATCGAGCGCGATGGCATAGGAGGCCCCGATCACGTCCACCAGGAGACCGGCCACGCTGGGGCCGGCGACGGTCGCCGCCTCCGCGCTCCCGGTGAGTTTCGCGTTGCCCTCGACCAGGTGCTCCCGGCCGACCAGGGAGGGAAGGTACGACTGATAGGCGACGTCGAAGAAGACGGTCAGGACGCCCGTCAAGAGGGTGACGGCAACGAGCTGGCCGAGGGTGAGCGCGCCGAGTGCGTAGGCGACCGGGACCGACGCGAGGGCGAGCATCCTTCCGACGTCGGCCGCCATCATCACCCAACGACGCCTGATCCGATCGACCCAGACGCCGGCCGGCAGCCCCACGATGAGGAACGCCGCCGTCGACGCCGCAGCCAGGAGCGCCACCTCGAACGTGGTCGCGTGCAGGGTGCGCACGGCGAGGAGCGGAATGGCCAGGACGCTCACCTGAGAGCCGAGCTCGCTGACCGTCTCGCCGCCCCAGAGCAGGCGGAAGTCTCTGTGCCGCCACAAGACGCCCCGGGCCACCAGCGGACCCTACAAGGCAGACCCGCCGCCGGCTCCCATCCGGTACTTTCACCCTCGGGCGGGTTAGACCGGTGGACCGTGCATGACCGCAGGGTTCTGCTCGGAGTCAGCGGAGTGGCCCTCATCGCCTGGTGCGGCGCGGTGAGCGGCTACCACCGTGACAGTCCCGCCGCCGTCGCGACGTGGCTGGTCTCCCTGGGCATGGTGCTCACGGTCGACCTGTCCTTCTGGCTGGGACGAAGCGGCAGGAACCACGGGTTGCACCTCGGGTGGGCGAGCGATCCGTGGCCCCGACCCCATCGGGGCGGGCCGGCGAGTTCGCTCGTGGGCACGGCGCCGTGGTTGGTGATCTTCGTCGCCGCCGCGGCATGGGACGTGCTCGGGATCGACACGGGTTCGCACCAGGCTCACTTGACCATCAGCGCGCTCGCCCAGGCGTACCGGCCCCTCAACGCGACCCTCCTGTTGGTGTGGATCCTGGTCGGTGTCGGCTACGGCGCGGCACGGGCACGCTCGCCGTCGGAGGTGTCGGCACACCCGACCGGTCAAGAAGGAGTGGCCTGCTGCGCCGGCACCGGTGTCGTACCCCACAGCCCTCCACTCGCCCTGCTCCTGCCCTCGAGCCGGCCCGTCGGCGTGGTGTTCTGGCTGGCGGTGCTCGCTGCCGGCGTCTTCATCGATCTCGTCGGCCGCCACAGCGACGGCCGAATTGCGACGGCCGAGGAGGTCGTGCGCTTCGTCTCGACGGCACGGGTCGCCAACGTCGCGCTCGTGGTTGCCTGGATCTTCGCCGGTTATCACCTGTTCGCACGGTGACGGTTGCCACAGGCGATCGTCGGCGTGCCGGCTTCCACCGCGTGGCCGGGGCCGCCGGGGCGTTCTCGAACTCAGCCCGTAGAGCACCCAACCAGGGACAAGGTCATCGGCGAGTTGCCGGCATGGCCAAGGACTGCAACCGAGAGGTCGACCTGCCCCGTTCCCACGACGATGTTCCGACGGCCGGCCGTATCCTGACGCCGTTCAGGCCGGCTGACGCGGTCGGGCCCGATCACCCTCCATCGTCAGGCCAGGTTCTGTCGAACCACCGTTTGATACGGCTGGTCCCGAACTCCGTCTTCTCGGCCGCGATGAGCTCCGAGGGTCCATCGAGAGTTCCGACGGGTGGCCGGCCGCGCTGGAAGGTCACGTCGACCTTGCCGACCGAGTCATGACCGAACTCGAGGTAGCAGATTCCCCGTCCGTCATAGGAATCGTCCGCCGAGTGGCCTCGGTGCCGAGCAACGAGGTGCGCCGCGACGACCGAAGCCTGGCCCTCGGCGAACACACCCGCCTTGGGGGTGCCCACACTGGTGACGTCCCCGACGGCGTACACCCCGTCAAAGCGCGTCTCGAGGGTCTCGGGGTCCACCGGGATCCATCCGTCGACGGTCATTCCCGATGCCTCGACCACATCGGGCACCCGGTGGCGCGGCACCCCCAGGAAGAGGTCGAACGGCATCTCGTCTCCGTCGGCGAACATGGCGACCTTGCGGTCGGCGTCGAGTCTTTCGACGAGCCGGTCCGGGTGCCACTCGATCCCGCGCTCCGCGAAGGCGGCGAGGAGTGCCTCGGAGGCCGCCGGAGAAGGGGGGATGGGCACGGGGAGTGGCATCACGAGCGAGATCGACGAGTTCGACCGGATTCCTCGCTGGGTGAGGAAGTCGTGCATGAGTAGCGCCGTCTCGCTCGGAGCCGGCGGGCACTTGAACGGTGTCGACGTGACCCCGACTATTACCCGGCCGCCTTCAAACGAGGCGAGGATGTCTCGCAACGCGAACGCGCCCTCGGGCGTATAGAACTCGTGTCCCACCTCGAGCAACCCCGGGGTGGCCGAGGGGTCGAGATCTGCGCCGAGGGCGACGACGAGGACGTCGCCCTCGAGGTCGCCCGCATCCGTCTCGACCCGCTTCGACCCCGGGTCGATGGCACGGATGGCGCTCTGGACGAAGCGGACACCCGGCTTCTCGATGTCGCGGTACGGATGGAAGACCTCGTCGGCAAGACGGCGGCCGAACATGACGTCGAGCTTGGAGAAACCGAAGATGAATCCCTCCGACTGGTCGACGAGGGTGACCTCGACGTCGGAGCCCAACTGCTCCGAGAGGGTGGCGGCGAGCTCCAATCCGCCGAAACCGGCGCCCAAGACGAGAATTTTCATCGTCGAAGACTATCGACCTGATGCGCCGAGCTCCGGATGCGAGAGATTCCGATCGAACGGTCGCGCGAGCGGATCGGCAGGATGAGCCGGCCGACCCACCTCACATCTCGTCCTTCGCCAAGACCGTGAGGAGGAGTCCGGGGCGGATGCCGTCGACCCGCGCATGACCGCTGCCCACGTGTCCGACACTCAGTGTCCGGTCCAGTTGGGCGGCCGGCGCTGCGCCGCAGCCTGTGGACCTTCGGCCGCGTCTCGGGTCGACCCGGCAACGTGGCGCATCGTCTCGCCGAAACGGATCGCTTCCAGCGTGGCCATGTGCCGCGTCCGCAGGGCCATCTCCTTCATCGCTCGTTGAGCGAGAGGAGCTCCTTTGAGAAGGCGTCCGGCGAGCGCATTCGCCTCCTCGAGCAGAGCCTCGTGAGGCACGACCCTCCAAACGAGACCCATCGCGTGGGCTCGTTCAGCCGGGATCCGCTCCCCGGTGAGCAACAGTTCCATGGCATCGGCCCAGTTGAGGCGTTGCGGCAGGCGTATCGACGCGACGATGGCCGGGACGCCGAGACTCACCTCGGGTAAACCGAACTCGGCCCGGTCGCTGGCCAGGACGAAGTCACACCAGGTGGCAAGAGTGAGTCCGTAACCCAGGCAGTACCCGTTCACGGCCGCAATGACGGGCTTGAAGATCTCCCATCCGCTCTCGAAGGAGTTGAGTGTCGGCTTCTCCCAGAATGTGCCCGCGAACTCCCCCGTAGACCCAGCTCCGTCGCGAAGGTCCGCGCCCGCGCAAAAGGCCCTTCCTGAACCGGTGACGATGGCCACCCATGCATCTTCGTCGTCACGGAAACGCGAGAACGCAGCATTGAGGTCGCGTCTCATCTCGCCATTGATGGCATTGAGCGCATCAGGACGGTTGTAGGTGATGGTGGCCACATGGCCATCGAGGCGGAAGGTGGCCGCGTCACCCATAGGCCCTCAGTCTGCCCGATCCACAGGAGGGTCTGCCGAAGTGTTTCGACTTGCTTGGTGACATCCCCGCCGCCGCGTAGCTTCGCCAGAATGCGGAACCCGCCTGTGGACCTGGGGCTCGAGCGTCTCCAAGACGAGCTGGTCGTCGGGTGGAATATCACTCCTAGGTCGATGGACTACGTCCCAGAGGGTGGCGGCAGTCATCATTGGCGAGCAATCGACGAGGGTAGCACGCGCCATTTCGTGACAGTGGATGATCTCGACGGCAAGAAATGGCTCGGCGAAACCAGAGACGAGGCCCTCGCCGGTTTGTCTGCGGCGTTCGACACGGCTCGGGAGCTCAGGAATGCAGGCCTCGGATTCGTTGTCGCCCCGGTCCCGGCGCGTGATGGTTCACTCGTACGTCGACTCGACACCCGCTACGCCGTCGCGGTGTATCCCTTCCATCTCGGACGCTCCTACCGCTTCGGCCCGTACCTGGACCAGACCCTTCGCGACCGCGCCCTCGACCTGGTCGCCGAGCTCCATGGAGCCACGTCGGTCGTTCGGGATCGCGCCCGCCACAACGTCCTCGGTTTCGGAGACCAGCGCGATCTGTTGGACTTCCTGGCCGAGCCCGGCCGCCCCTGGGGAGGCGGTCCGTACTCGGAGCCGACCCGCCTCGCTCTCGCTGGCCACGTCTTCGAGATTGCGGATCTGGTGGCCGGATTCAAACAGCTGGCCCAGCGGACCGCCCACGCCCGTCAGGACACCGTGATCACCCACGGCGAACCCCACCCGGCGAACTTCATTTCGGTGAGCGACGAGCTCTTGCTGGTCGATTGGGACACGGTCGCGCTCGCTCCACGTGAGAGGGATCTCTCGCTCATCGTGGACGACCAGGGTCCGAGTGTTGCGCGCTACGAGCGTGCGACCGGGCACCGGGTGGACTTCGAGGTCATCATCCTCTATCGGTTGCGCTGGTACCTCGACGATCTGGCGAGCGCGGTGAGGCTGTTCCGGCGTCCGCACGACGACAATCCCGATACCCAGCTGTGGTGGGACGGGCTGGCGCCCCGAATCGAGGAGCTCCCCTGTTGGCTGGCCCGTCTGGCCGATGAGACGTAGCGCATCCGACCCCGCGGGCTAGTTCGCTTCGGACCGAACCCGGTTGTCAAGGCCGTCGGAACACGAAGGGTGTCCGCGACTGCGACGGCTCGGTCGTGCGGGTGCCGCCGAGTCCGATGCCGTGCCGATACGGCCCGGTTCCTAAATGGGCCGGACGTTCTGCGCTTCGGGACCCTTGCTACCCTGCGCGAGGTCGAACTCGACCTGCTGGCCCTCTTCGAGACTCTTGTACCCCTCGCCAACCACGTTGGAGTAGTGCACAAAAACGTCTTTCTCGCCGGTGGCCCGAGTGATGAACCCGAAGCCCTTCTCGCTGTTGAAGAACTTCACAGTTCCAGTTGCCATATTCCTTTTCACTTTCTTCTTCGCGTTGCTTCTCTGTCAGTGTTGTTTGGTCGTGGTCAGGACCGGTTACCCGCGCCCAACTTCTTGTATGGGTCTCCGCACGCGGACGGTTCTCCAAGTTCCCCGTAGGCGCGGCAACGCTCGTCGTCGCACCAACCGACGATCCGATCGCCCTCGCGGACATCGAGCGCGTGCCCCGCACAGAGCGCGACGTCGGGCAGGATGACCGTGACCGAGTACGAGGGATCGGTTGGATCCAGCCCCCGGGCCAGCGTCCGCCGCGCCGGCTCCGTCATCTCCGTCGCCTGTCGCTCGCACAACACACAGGGAGATTCGGAGACCGCAGACGTCACTCCCGGATTGCCTCTCGAAGCTTGTTCAAGCCCAGTATGCGCCGTTCGATCTTGCTCGGATCTGCGGCATCTCTGTCCCGGATTCGTTGCTCGAGTGTGTCGAGGCGTGCTTCCTCGTTTTCTACGAGCTTTTTGCGGTCGGCGCCCTCGTGAGTGCCGAGTGCGCGCACGAAACTTCGGTGGGCATCGATCGCACGGCCCATCTCCAGGCGGCGGGCAATGGCCGAGAACGAAGCGCCGGATTCACGCAGCACGAGGACTTGCGCGTCCACTTCCTGGGTCGGCGGTCGCCGCGTTCTCGACTTTCCTCCTCGTTCGGGGGGAGCGGACGCGGAGCGCCTACGGGAGAGCGTTGTGTTCGTACGCCTAGGCACGGTGACTCGCGAACGAGGCGTCCGGAGAAAGAAGGCAGGGCATCACTGCGACAAATCCGCCTTCTCGACCCAGCTGTCGCTGACGCGCGCGACAGAGGGAAGGCCCCAAAGTGGGGGTGATTGGGTGCTGGACGATCACGAGCTCCGTTCGAATCGGGCCGACTCGGGGAGCTCTCGAACAGGCCACGCCAGCAAACCGGCGACCTCACCAACCTACCAGCTGGGGCGAGGTCACCATGCGCAGTGGTGAGACTCACGCACCGAGACCTCTCCGGCTGCCTCGGAGACGAGGACTCGTGTGGGCCCAATCGTGTCTAGTTGGTCAGAAGTTCCCGCATGTCCTGACCCGCGGTGGGGTGGCGCAGCTTCGACATCGCCCGCGCTTCGATCTGGCGGATGCGCTCGCGAGTGAGACCGAAGCGGACTCCGACCTCCTCGAGGGTGCGCGGCTCGCCACGGTCGAGGCCGAACCTGAGTCGGATGATCTCCCGCTCGCGATCGTCGAGGTTGACCATCATCTTGGCCACCTGGCCGGGAAGCAACGCAGCAGCGGCCGCATCGGATGGCGACACGGCTCCTAGGTCCTCGACGAGGTCGCCCAGTTCGGCGTCGCCATCGTGGCGTAACGGCTCGGAGAGCGATGCTGGCGTGGCCGCGTGGCGCAGGATCTCGACGACCCTCTCCGTGCTGACGTCGAGATCAGCGGCCAGCTCGGGGACGCTCGGCCGCCGGCCGAGCTTGGCTTCGAGACGTACACGAGCTTTGGCGGCCTGGTTGAGGAGGTCGCCGGCGTGCACGGGCAAGCGTATGGTGCGGCCACCGTTGGCGATACCACGAGTGATCGCCTGGCGGATCCACCAAGTGGCGTAGGTGGAGAACTTGAAGCCTTTGCGCCAGTCGAACTTCTCGACCGCGTGTATGAGCCCGAGATTGCCCTCCTGAATGAGATCGAGCAGCGACAGATCGGCGCCCTGGTATCTCTTGGCGATCGACACCACGAGGCGGAGGTTGCCGTTGACGAAGGTCTCCCCGGCGATGATTCCCGCCTTTTCGATCCGGCGCAGCTCGCGCACGCGGGTCGGGCTGATCTGCTTACCGGCGGCGAGCTCGGCGCGAGCTTCGCGTCCAGCCTCGGCGGCCTGGGCCAGCCGGGCCTCGTCCTCCTTGGTCAGCAGTCGGTGGCGCCCGATGTCGCTCAGGTACAACCGGACCAGGTCCTCGTCGGGCAGTTGCGCACGCTTGTTGGGCACCAGCCCTCGTTTCTAGAAGCCCGGGCGGATCGGGGCGGCAGCCATTTCTCGCCGATCGGCGTGAATGGCTGTCTTCGCCGACGGATCCGGACATGTCGCCGACGATGCGCGACATCTCTACGCTACCCCGACTTTGGCTCGTTGCTCCCTTCAGTCCGGCGAAATGCGCTAGCATGCCGGACATACCCCGGGCCGTTGCCCGGCGGCGGCTGGCGAAACTGGTGCCAGCCGGGCCCACGAGACGATCCATCGAGTCGGCCACTTTCCATTGGACCGACTGGAGTCTCATGAACCCATCCACCCCTACTCTCGCGCCTGTCCGCTTCTCGGACCTCGGCGTTCCCCCGGTGCTGTCGACTGCCCTGGAGCAGCGAGGAATCACGACCGCGTTCCCGATCCAAGCGGCCACCTTGCCCGACTCCCTCGCCGGGCGCGACGTCTGCGGCATGGCCCCAACCGGATCCGGCAAGACACTCGCGTTCGGTCTGGCGATCCTGGCTCGACTGGCGGCCAAGCCTGCCGCCGGACGCCGAGGTCGTCGACGACCGACTGCGCTCGTCCTGGTTCCCACTCGCGAGCTCGCCGCGCAGATCGAGGAGGTCATCGCACCCCTCGCCTCCGCCATCGGTGCCCGTGTGGCCTCCATCTACGGCGGCGTGGGGTACGCCAAGCAACTGGCCGCGCTCCGAGGCGGCGTTGACGTACTCGTCGCCTGTCCCGGCAGGCTCACGGACCTCCTGGAACGGGGCTCGGTGGACCTGTCACTCGTGGACGTGGTGGTCATCGACGAAGCCGACCGGATGGCCGACATGGGCTTTCTCCCCCCGGTACGCCGCCTCATCGAGAGAACCAGCGATGCGCGCCAAACCCTGCTGTTCTCCGCCACGCTCGACGGGCCCGTCGACAAGCTGATCCGCGATTACCTGCACAAGCCGGCGCGCCACGACGTGAAGGCCGCCAGCGACGATCGGAGCCAGGTCCACCACCACTTCTGGCGAGTGGAACCCAACAACCGGGTCGCCGTCACCGCCGAGACGATCACCGCCCACGGCCCCGCCGTCGTGTTCTGCCGGACCAAGCGCGGCGCGGACAGGCTTTCGGAACGCCTCGCCCGCTCCGGTTTGGCCTCGGCCGCCATCCACGGCAACCGCAGCCAGAGCCAGCGCGAACGCGCCCTCGCCGCATTCCGCGCCGGCCGCCTCGACGTGCTGGTGGCAACCGACATCGCTGCACGGGGGATCCACGTCGATGCCGTTCCCCTCGTGGTCCACTTCGACCCACCCGCCGATTCCACCGACTACGTGCACCGCTCGGGCCGTACCGGACGAGCCGGTGCCGACGGGATCGTCCTGTCCTTGGTTGGTCAGGAGCACGTCGCAGCAACGAAGCTGATTCAGCGCAGGCTGGGCTTCGAAAACCGAATCGGGTCCCCCGACGTCCCGTCTCTCGCCCCGGTAGGTGGAATCCGCCCCGCTCCATCCGCTCGACCACGAGCGACGGACACGGCCGGCAACATGCGGAAGACCCCGGTCGCGTCTCACGGCAGGACCGGGGCGGCGAAGCGTCCCTCCCGCCGACGGACGTGTCGACCGGGTCGGCCTTAAGCATCGCTCCGCGCCGCCCCGGAATCGACGTTCCGAGACGCGGTGATCACAAGATCGATCTGCTCGCCGGTCTCACTTGGTTGAAAATGCCAGGTACTGGTGGACCGATCGCACGGCCGCGGAGCCCTCGCCCACCGCCGAAGCCACCCGCTTCATGGAGCCCGACCGCACGTCGCCGACGGCAAAGAGGCCCGCGTGGCTGGTTTCGAACGGCAGCGGGAGCCGTCCGAGCGTCTCCCAGCCCTCATTCAGTCGATCGGAACGAAGCGAGAGGTCGGTGAGCACAAACCCACCTTCATCGAGGGCGGCGCAACCCGAGAGCCAGCCTGAGGACGGATCGGCCCCGATGAATGAGAACAATCCGACGCAATCGACGACCGTCTCGCTGTCTGGTCCCTTCAAGCGCAGGGCTCGCAGGTTCTCGTCTCCCTCGAGAGCGACGACCGTCGTGCGCGTTCGGAGGGTGATCTGAGGATCTGCCTCGATGCGTTCAACCAGATAGCGCGACATGCTCTTTTCCAGGTCCGATCCCCGGATGACGAGGTTCACGGCACACCCGTTCTGGCTCAAGAAGATCGCCGCTTGACCGGCGGAGTTGCCGCCACCCACGATCACGACCGGGGCGATCCCGCACATACGTAACTCCATCTCGGTGGCGGCGTAGTACACGCCGTTCCCCTCGAAGTCGCTCAGACGCGACGCGTCCAGTCGGCGATAGGCGGCCCCGGTCGCCGCGATCACGGCCCGCCCTGCGACGTCGCTTCCGTCGCTCAGACGGACCACCAGATGTCCGGCTCGGCTGTGCAGGGACTCCGCGATGCACGGAACGGTGAGATTCGCCCCGAATTTCTCGGCCTGGATCACGGCTTTCTGGGTCAGGTCCGATCCGGAGATGCCCATGGGAAACCCGAGGTAGTTCTCGATCCGTGAGGTCGTCCCGGCTTGTCCGCCGGGCGCGGTCATCTCCACTCCGAGAGTGCGCAGACCTTCGGAGGCGCCGTACACCGCCGCGGCGAGACCGGCTGGACCGCCACCCACCACGACCAGGTCGAAACACCGTTCGGGCAGGCTTTCGATGGTGAGCCCGAGATAGCTCGACAGCTCGCCGGGAGTTGGTCGTCGCAGCACAGTCCCGGTTGCAATGACGACCGGAAGATCTGTCACCGATATCCCGAAGCCGCGGAGGACACCGTCCACCTGCGCGTCACGATCAGGGTCCAGCCACTCGTGGGGCACGCGTATACGGGCCAGGAACTCCCGAACCCGAAGCGATTCCGGCGAGAACTGCGACCCGATGACCCGGATGGCAGGCGCCGCCCCCGACATGAGCCAGTCACGGCGGGCCATGAAGGCAGCCAGGATGGTGTCGCCGAGCTGAGCGTTCCTTGCCATCAGCTGGCGCAGCCGATCCCGCGGCACCACGATGACCTCGCCCGATTTGACGACTCTGGCGGAGACGAACACTCGCAACCCGGTCAGCATGTTGAGTTCGCCGAGAAAGCGACCGGCTTCTTGATGAACGAGGAGGCTCTCACCTCCGTCGACGGTCACGACGATGTCCACCTCCGCGTCGACGAGGACGAAGAAGTCGTACGTGACGTCGCCCTCCCGGTACAGATATTCGCCCTCGCGCACCTGGCGCCGGGATCCGAGCTCGTCGACGAGCGCCATCTCGTTTGCGTCCAAAATCGGATGGGTCTCAGCCTCGTCTGCCACTCTGCTCACGCTCCGTACTCAGAAAGCTGTTCTGACCGTCACCGACCAGCTTGCCAGAGTGGCCTCCGCGGTCCTCCCGGGCGTTGCTCGCCCCTGCGCCACGGGTTGGGGGTACGGGCTGAGAGGCGTGGGGCCGAGGCCCGGCCGACCACCTTGCGGCGGGCCAGCGCTGAGCAGCGAGAAGACCGCAGGTCGAGACGCCCGCGGCGGGTGGATTCCACCGAGGTGCGCTACCATGTCGCCAGAGTTCGACCGAATCACGCGGGTCGAGAATCGTTGCCGGTTGCCCTCATGGTCCTTCCGCAAACATTGAGCGTGGAGAATTGAGGCAATCAACAATGACCGAAGGTACCGTCAAGTGGTTCGACGCATCGAAGGGTTTCGGTTTCATCACACCCAACGATGGCTCCCCCGACGTGTTTGCCCACTTCTCGTCGATCGAGGGTTCCGGGTATCGAGAGCTGATCGAGGGGCAGCAGGTGTCCTTCGAGTCGGAGCAAGGACCGAAGGGCCAGCAGGCCAAGAGCGTCCGCGCTCTCTGATCGCCGGCGACTGCACTTCCCGGCACCAGGTGCCCTCGGCGTGATTCCCGCGACAGTGCGCCGACACTTATCCCTGCGCCCGTTCCCCTTGAGCCGGGTGATGCCGGTCTCGCCGCTCAAGCTCTCGCCTCGGCGCGAGGGAACCGAGCAAGACCATCTCGGACTACCGTCCCCCCGGTCCACGCTGCAGAACGCCTGCCCCGTGGTTCTCGAGGCGGTGGTGGGCCCACTCGCCCTCTTCTACTTGGTCCTCGTGCTCACCGGCTTCCGAGGCGCCTTGGTGGCGGCGCTGACATGGTCCTACCTGGCCCTGGCGCGGCAGGATCCGGCGGGGCGAGAGGGTCTCCACGATGCTCCTGCTCGGGACAGCGCTCCTCACGGCACGCACCGCGATCTCCTTCATCACCGGCAGCGCCATGCTCTACTTCGCCCAACCCATGGCGACAGCCGTTGTGGTTGCGGTCGTACTCATCGGGTCAGCGGCACTCGGCCGACCACTGACCCAGCGGTTCGTCCATGACTTCTGTCCGATCGATCCCGAGCTCCTTGCCCGCCCGAGGGTCCGTCAGTTCTTCGTGAGGATCTCGCTGCTCTGGGCGACCGTCCTCATGGTCAACGCCGGGATCACACTCTGGCTCTTGCTGTCGTCGTCACTCGGCACGTTCGTCCTCGAACGGACGGCAGCCACCTGGGGGCTCACGGCGCTGTCCATATTCCTGTCCATCACCTGGTTCGTGTCTTCCATGCGCAAGGACGGGATCACCGTCGAGTGGGGCCGCTACCGCCAGCCGCGGCCCGTTCCCGTCGAGATCGCCTGACCCGACCCGTGCTTCCCATTCTCGGAGCGGTTCTTCTCGGCTTTTTCCTCGCCCAGGTGGCCCTATTGGTCACCACGGTGTACCTGCATCGCAGTCTCGCCCATCGCTCCGTGCGATTCGTCCCAGGCGTACAGGCTGTGTTCAGGGTCCTCACCTGGATGCTGGTGGGCATCCGCCCGCGGCAATGGGTGGCCGTTCACCGCAAGCACCACGCGTTCACGGACACGCCTCGCGACCCGCACTCACCCCTCGTTCTCGGTTTCACCCGGGTCTTGTTCGCCAACGCCCTCTTGTACCGGAAGGAAGCCCGCGACCCCGCCACCACGGCCAGATACGCCCGGGACCTGCCCGAGGACCGGTGGGATCGCGTGCTGTTCAATCACGCCGTCCTCGGCCTCGGCCTGGGGCTCGGTCTGCTGGTGCTGCTCATCGGGTGGCAACTGGCCCTCGTCGCCGCGACCGTCCATGCGGCTTACTACCTGCTCGGTGGCGGCGCGATCAACGCGGTCGGACACCGATGGGGTCGCCGACCGTACGACAACATGGCGACCAACAATCAGTGGCTCGCCTGGTTGGTCGTCGGCGAGGGACTCCACAACAATCACCACGCCGCGGCCACGTCGAGCCGGCTCAACCTCGCTCCGGGTGAGGTCGACCCGGCATGGTGGTGCATCCGGCTCCTGGTGCGGCTGCACTGGGCGACCCTCCGCACCACCACCCGCGATCCTCAGGTGGCGCTGAAGGAACGATCCGAGGTATCGGACCGCAGCTGAACGGACCTGGTCCGATTCGACGGACCACCCGTCCCGCACGTCACAGGTCAGTTCACGCGCTCAGTGTGCTCGTGGCGTACCCCGGTTGCCCACCGCGGTACTCGACCGGGTTCGTTTCCACGACCGTAACTGCGGACGGATTCCCGGCGCCCGAAATTCGTACCCGAGGTCCGGGACGCCGGATTCGTGCTGTGGCGGGGAGCAGAACGCCGCACCCCGGGTCGGGACGGGCCGGCCGGCCCCGAGCGTGGTTACGTAATCGGGCGGAGAGTTCGGCTGTCCTGGCCTGCGCTCATCGCAACGAGGTAGCGGAGTATCTCGCGGTAGGAAGCGAACGGGCTGTCCTGGCGGTACGGCAGTTCATGCCGAATGCAGAAGGGCTGGACGATCCGCTGCGCCTTCGCCAGGTTCCACCGGGGCATCGTCGGGAAGAGGTGGTGTTCGATCTGGTAGTTGAGACCTCCGAACACCAAGGTGGTGAGCCGACCTCCACGGATGTTCCTTGCCGTCATGGTCTGACGTCGGGCGAAAGCGACGTGGGCGTCGGGGCCGATGATCGGCATGCCCTTGTGGTTCGGGGCAAAGATGCAGCCCAGGTACAAACCGAAAATTCCTTGCTGGACACCGAAGAAGGCGATCGCCTTCGCTGGCGGGAGCACCCACAACACGGCTGTCACGTACAGCACTGCATGGACGGCCAAGAGCACCATTTCCACCCAAGCGGATCGACCTCGTCTCTGCAGGATGCTCTGGACACCTGTGATGTGCAGACCCAATCCCTGGATCAAGAGGAAGGGAAAGAAAAGCCATGCCTGCCGCCGGGCCAAGAATTGAGCGACCGCGCCACGTCTTGCCGCGGTTTCGGGAGCGACCGTGAATGCGACGATCCCCGCCCCGAGATCGGGATCCCGGTTCACCTGGTTGGGATACGCGTGATGGGCATTGTGCTTGGGGACCCACCAACCAAAATTCAATCCAGTGAGGAGGTTCGCCACGCCCAGCCCGACGATCCGGTTGGCCCGGTGGGAAACAAAAATCTGCTGATGTCCGGCATCGTGGCCGAGGAAGACCACCTGGGTGAACATCAGCGCCAGAACGACGGCGACTCCCAAGGTGGCCCACGAGTCGCCGACGAGGAAAAACGCAGCCCAGGCGGCAGCAAAGCAGAGGACGGTCAGTCCGATCTTCACTGAATAAGTCCAGGGACGCCGGGCCAGCAACCCGGCCGTGCGCATCTCCTCGGCCAACTTCCGGTAGTCATCGATGGGAGCGTCGAGCACGGCCACCGGAGCGGGGCTCGCGACGCCGGCGGATTCCAGTCGGCTGGGACTCCCCAGGCGATCTGCGCTGACAGGCATGTTCATAGGAAGAGCTCTCTTTGATTTGGCCGGAGCCGGTAAATGGCTGTGTCGGGCCGAGCGGCCTCAGCCTCGAGCATCATCAGGCCTCGCTGTAGGGCACCGGGTGGTTGCCGCCAAGCTCGACGAAACGGTCGTTCAGAGCCTGGGCGAGCAGGTCGTGATCGTGGGCACTGGGCACAAGGGTCCCGAAGACGAAGGCTTCCACCTCGAGTGCCGTTCTCATCCCGCCAACTTCGCAATATCGAAGCCACAGCTCGGCCTGGGAGAGGCCGGCCCACTGTCGGTATTGGTCGAGCACGTCGGCCGATTGCCTAACCACAGTGCTCGCCTCTCCACCCGTGCCCGACATCCCCTTTGGTCGGTCGGAGAGAGGTCACGACGCGCCGGAGCCACGCGACAAAGGCGTGCGCTGGCACCGAGCACCCAGGACGGAACCCTCAAACAAGAGCGAGGAGCTTGACATAACGTCGCCTTCTGCGTGATGTGCGGCGGGCTCCGATGTCGCCGGCCGCGTCAATCCCTCGCTGTCGAAGGCCGTTTCCATGCTACATCCAAAGTGCGAGGTGGGGATGCCGACCTAGTAGGCCAGGCCCGGCCGGAGTATCATGAGAGCTCACTGAACCCGCACTCTGACCTGCTATGACGGGCAACGAACCCCAGACCACCGACACCGATTTCACAGCCGCTTTGACCGCCGATTTCTCCGAGACGGCTCGGGCACTGCTCTCAGTCGGCGACGTCCACGACACTCTGGAGAAGGTGGCCACCCTCGCCGTTGCCACCATCGACGGATGTGATTGTGCCAGCGTCTTTCTCGTCGAAGAGACGGTGGTGGCAGCTCCCCCCTCTGATCCTTTCGTGGCCGAGCTCGACGCCGCCCAGCGCCAGAGTGGCCAGGGGCCGTGTCTCGACGCCATCGCCCAGGGTATGACGATGTATGCGGGTGACTTCGCTGACGAACGACGTTGGCCCGAATTCGGGCGCGTGACAACGGCGAGAGGGATCCGCAGCATGCTGGCCTGCCCGTTGTTCGTGGACGGCACGCTCGGGTCGCTGAATCTCTACGCTCACTACCCCTTGGCCTTCGGAGTCATCGACCGGGCGAAGGCCGTGCTTCTCGCGGGTCTGGCAGCCGTCTCCCTTTCGGCAGCGTTGACCCACGAGGAGGAGAAGCGCCAATCCTCGAACTTGCACGCGGCCCTCGCGACCCGGGAGCTCATAGGTCAAGCTCAGGGGATCCTCATCGAACGCGAGCGCGTGACGCCGGATCAAGCCTTCGACATCTTGCGACGGGCCTCCCAGCACCTCAATCTCAAGCTACGCGATGTGGCTCAGTCGCTCGTCGAAACGGGCGAAAGTCCGAAGACCGGACCGCTTCGAGATTCGTGAGCAGCCGTCGTCGGTCGGGCCGCCTGGGTGTTCGTGCGAGTGAGGGCCTGCAACAACCCCAAGGTAGCCACCGCCAACACGGTGACCAATCGCTCCGCCCATCCCCGCGTCGCCGCCGGGCTCATCTCGAAGAGAAGGATGGAGGCCAGTTGTGCTGCACCCAGGATCACGAGCAACTTCGCCTTCGGCGTCGAGACCGAGTGACGGACGAAGTCGGAACCGAAGACGAAAGCCGCCACGGGCAGTGCCAGACCTTGCATCCACGTTCCGACGCCATGGATCGTTCCATCAAACGTTTCCGGTACTCGAAATTGATCGGTATTGAACCCGGCATCGAGGAACAAGCCGATTGCCATGCCGGCAAGCAGAAGCAGACCGATGCGACGCCACCCAGACGATCCGCAACCAAGCCGAAGGCTGGCCGCTGTCGCCAGCGTTCCCAATCCCAGGGCCAAGAACGCCGCTCGCATGAGCCACCCATAGTTGCCGAGTGAGTACTCGCTGATGGTGTGCTCGGCAGGGTTCAAGTTGGCCTGGAGTCCATGAAGCGCCAAGATCGCCAGAACGAAGACCGAGAGTCCGGCGAAGCTCACGAGGTGAAGCCATCCGAGGGAAAAGATCCTCGCCGGAGACGTCAGACCCGCAACCTCGGCTGCCCCGCCGGTCACCGAACTGCTCTCCTCGACGCGCTCGGGTCGAACGACCCGTAGGTGGGGCAGGTGCGGCTTCCAGGAGGCCGTCTGCTCCGGCAGAGCCTGAGATTGCAGGTGCACCGCGTCCATGTCTCGGAACCCCGATGAAATCGTGCGAGCTCGGTCGCCGACAATTTATCCTGAGGGAGGCCGGCGTCAATCGCCCGGAGAAACCAGCGTCAATCCACCGGAGAAATTGGTCGCTCCGCGGCGTCTACCAGGCGGCCGCAGGTCCGGCGCGTGACTCCCACCCAGGTGGGTCTGTCACCTGGGTGGGAGTGGCAACGTCAGCTGGCGGGGCAGGTGTTGTCGAGGATCTTGCCCTCGAATTCGGGGTAGCCGAGCTTGGCCCATCGAACGTGCCCATATTCGGCGTCCTGGCTGAAGTCGTTGACGCCCGAGCTGACGTTTCCGAATTCGAGGGTGCAGGTGCCGCTGGTGTCAGCTTCGCTCCAGTACGGATAGAAGCCCCCAGGTCCGTTCGGGGGGACGGTACAGCCGCTGTGATCGGTCGTGGTGCAGGTCGATTCGCTCAACGCGAGGTCGGTCTGGAAGAACAGTTGCGGGTAGGGCGTTCCTCCGGCACTTGTGGGGAGGGACTCGACGAAGCTCGAGGGGAAGAGGCTGGTCGGCGTTCGCGCCCGTTGGCCATTCCTGCCAGTACGGAGTGCCATCGAAATCGAGGTCACCGTTCTGGAAGAGGTCGTCCAGGCAACCGGTGATCTGATCCGGCGGGGTGCTCGTCCCACTGCCCTCGAAGTCGGTGTGCGTGTCACCTTTCTGCCAACAGAGGGCGTCACCGGGTTCCGCACCACCTTCGGGTCCTCCCGCCTTCTCGTACGGTCCGTGACAATCGTTGTAGAGGAGCGAGGTGTCGCTCGGGTCCACGGGGTTGTCGATCTGGTCCGAGAGCCTGGTGCAGGGCTCGAAGTGCCCCGTTTCGAATTCGGTGCTGATGTCGGTCTGGAGCGCCGCCCACGGGATGTAGTTACCGGCTGACGCCGTCGAGTATTCAGGCTCGAAGTTGAACGGTGTTCCCGAGCAGTCCGTGATCGAGGTGTTCTGGAAGCCGTTCTTGGCGGACGCCTGGATGAACCCCGACTGTCCGGTCGTGGCGTCGTCAATTTGATACCTCTAACGCCTTTTGGCCGTTCCCGCCGGGGACCGGAGCGTCCCAGATGTGGACCGTCAACGTGTCGCCGGGGTTCATGAGCAACGTGTGAGCGTTGGGGAATTGGTTGTCGGGGTAGGCCTGCGGGCTCGGGTTGGCCGCCGGCTCGCCGTTGGTCTGGACGAACGCGGCATTGACCGGCTCCTCGCAGTTGCTGTTGCACTGCGCGAACTGGTCGGTGCACTCGAGGCTGTCGATGGTCATCGCTGCGCACCAATGCGTGTTGTCGCAACTGAGGGAGTCGACGAACGGCGCAAACCCAGGCGGGTAGAACTGCATCTCCATGAAGGCCGATCCGCCTCCGGGGTAGCTCCCCGACGGGGCGTTGTTGTCGGAATTGGGTGCGCAGGGGAGCTGCGGATAGGAATTCGGATCGCAGATGGCCATCGAGAGCCAAGGAGCCGGTGTCAGCTCGAACCAGTGGGAGACATCACTCCCGGGCGTCTTGTCCGTCGGCGCCGCCGCGGGGTCTTTGCCCAGCGTCAGGTTCCACTTCACGTTGCCTCCCGAGCCGGGCTGGGTCGAGAGGAAAGTCGTGTCGGGTTCGTCGTGTCCGATGTAGTGGCCGTTGTCGTAGAACTTCCCGCCCCAGGTGTTCTGGTTGCTGACTCCGGCGAAGCCGCGTATATCGGTGCAGTTGTAGAGCCTCGCCGGTTTCTGCGCGGGGCTGTCGCCGTTGCAATCGAGCTCACCCTGCTTGGGTGCACCCTTGTAGAGGGTGGTGATGTTCGAGCCGGGCGTCGTCGTCTTCACGGGAGCGGCTGCGGCCGAGAACGAACCCACAATGGGGAGCAGGGTGAGCATGGCGACCGTCCCGATGCTCGTCATGGCGAAGGCCAGGATTCCGCGCCGGTTTCCGGGTTTGACTGATCTCATGAGAGGACCCCTTTCAACACTCACCAGCCAATTCGGCTCGAAAGTAGCACCGGTCCATTTTTCTTGCACTGGCTTCGTGTGCCCTCCCCTGATGACCTCCTTCTCCTCGCCCTCGACCGTCGAAAATGTCTGCGGCTCAGCCCGGCCATCGCGGTTTGCAGCGGTCCGGTCCGCCACCGATCTCCACGCCATCCGCTCGCCGACCTGCGCCAGCAGCGACTTCCGAATCGGGTGGAGCCGACGCCGGAGACGATGCTGGGCGCCCCCGGGCGCGTACACAGCGGGTGCCGGGCTGTGCTGAAATCCAATGCCGTCGAGCCCCGACGTCAGAGGAGTGGAGTGAGGCGCGAGAACCAGGCTGTGCGACGGGGCGGTCGGCGTGTGGAAGCCGCGGGCGGCGGCCTCCGGTGAGGCGGATTGCCGCAGGTACCGGCCTGCTCTTGCTGGCCTTCCTCGTCACGGTGGCTCCGGCGGGAGCGGCGGAGGCGAGCGCTCCTGCGCCGACACCCTTCGATCTGGCTTTGGGCGGCTCGGGCTCGGTCGGATTGCAACCCACCTCGGCGCAGCCACGCGGCCAGCCGACCGACTCGGGCTACGCGAACGATCTGGCCACGCGTGAAGCGACGCGCTGGCCCGGGCTCACCTTGGTGCGGATCGGCTGCCCCGGCATGACGACACAGACGATGATCAGCGGCGGCGGGCACTGCCGTTACCCGGCCGGCTCCCAACTCCAGACGGCCCTGTCGTTCCTGCACACCCACCCCTCAACCGTGCTGGTCACGGTTGATCTGGGATTCAACGACATCATGCCCTGCCTGCACGACATGGTGGTGAAGCCCGACTGCGTCGAACGCGGACTAAATGCCGTACAGTCCCAATTGCCCGGGATACTGGGCGCCATTCGCCAAGCAGCACCGGAGGGGACGCACCTGATCGGCGTGGGCCACTACGACCCGTACCTGAGCGACGCGCTGCGCGGACCCGCGGGGCAGGCCTTCGCCGAGGCCAGCCTGGACACCATCGACCGGCTGAACGACGTCCTACGTGCGGCGTACGCGCAGGCCGGCATGCGGATGGCCGACGTCGGTACGGCGTTCGAGCTCCACGACACCAGCCCGGTCGACGTGCCTGGACTGGGTACCGTGCCGACCGACGTCGCGCGCGTCTGTGCGCTGACGTGGATGTGCGTTGCGCCCCCGCTCGGGCCCAACAGCCATCCGAACGACAAGGGCTATCGGATGGTGAGCAACGCGATCGCCGCCACGTTGGCGCCGGTCACGTCGCGTTGAGCGCCTCCACCCGGCCCGTCGGGCTGCGCTCGTCGCCCGGCTCCGAGACGCGAGACGTCGGAGCCGACGAGACCTCGACGACGTCGGGCGACGAACGCCACGGCACACGCGAACGTCCGGTGAGGGGCTTCGACCACGGGGTCCGGGCCAGGAGCTCGGTGAGGCCGATGCAGGCCAAGAAGACGATTACCACCGTGAGCACGCTGACCAGCGGCCACGGCAGGACGTCGTCGAGGTGGCCCCAGCCCAGCCAGCTCAGGATGGTGATGAAAAGGAGCTGCGCCAGGTAGACGCCGTATGAGTTGTCCGAGCCCGAATGGACCGCGCGCCGCGTACGCGCGGAGCGACGCCGATCCACCAGCGCGACGCCGACGAGGTAGATGCACGCGATGGCTCCCACGTTGAACGGGATCACCACCGGTTGGAAGGGGTCGGCACTCGAACCGAGCCAGGAGAGGACGTGGTCGGCCGAGAGGTAGTACCACGCCTCGGCGACCGCCGCCGCGGCGACCGTGGCCAGGACGATGGTCCAAACGTGCGTGCACAACCAATGGTGGAACTCGTCGAGGTGCAGCGCCATCACCATGCCGGCGATCAGATAGAACTGGTACGACGTCACCTCGCGCGTGGCCCAGTAGCCCGTCGTCCACGCGGGGGCCAACCCCCAGTGCATGGCCGAGACGAGCGCCACCTGCGCCGCGGCGCTGGCCAGCAGCAGGAGGCCGTGGTGCCCGGCCGTCCGCCGCACCAGGATCAGGCACAGCGGGAAGAGGGCGTAGAACTCCAACAGCACCAGCAGGTAATAGAGCTGGTAGTACCCCGTACCGACGAGGTACAGGAGGTGCAGGGTATCGCCCCCGACCGTGCCCGGGTCCGACCCGATCGTCATGAAGAAGTAGATGACGGTCCAGCACAGGTACGGCACGGCCACCAGCGCGAACCGGCGGCGCCAAAAGACCCGGTGATCGATCCCCGGGAGGTCGCGGACGCTGTAGGTGAGCATGCAGGCGGAGACGAAGAGGAAGGCCTCGCGGGTCACGTGGAGGAGTTGCAGCGACGCCCCCACCGACACCGCGGCAGCCAGCGGGGCGAAGAAGAGCAGGGTGTGGGTCGACACCACGCCGACCTGCTTGACCGGTCGCATGGCGTCGATGTGATCGAGTCGCTGGCGCGTGCCCCGGACCGGTTTCGCCGGAGTCAGTGGTGACTCGTCCGACATCAGGTGCCCGCGAACGTGTGGAGGACGGCGAGACCGGGCTCCCGAAGGGCGCGCCGGCGCACCTTGCCGGTCGCCCCCGCCGGCAGCGTGGCCACCACGTGCACCGCGACGGGCCGCCGGGCGGGCACCAGGCTCCGCGCCAACGCCTCGTTGAGACGCGCCACGATGCGCTGCGTCGCGTCGACGTCACCGGCGGCGGGACCGGGAAGGACCACGAAGGCCACGGGTACCTGACCCAGCTCTGGCTCGTCTTGGCCGATGACTGCGACCGAGGCCACGGCGGGGTCCGCGCTGAGGATCTCTTCGATCTCGCGCGGGAACACCTTCTCGCCACCACGGTTGATGACGTCGTCGGTCCGGGCAACCAGGTACAGGTAGCCGTCGCTGTCGCGATGGCCGAGATCGCCCGTGCGCAGCCATCCTCCCGGGCGGAAGCGATCGGCGTGCTCTCCCCCGCCGTATTCCTCGATCACCGAGGCACCGCGGATCTCGACCTCGCCCACCTCTCCCGGCGGGCACGCCGTCGGCCCGGCGGAGCGCACGTCGTCGCGGACGACGCGTAGCTCGAGTCCCACCGGCAACCCCACCGAACCGGCACGTCGCGGCTCCGACAGGGGGTGCGCCGCGATCTGGCTGGCGGCCTCGGTCATGCCGTAGGTCTCGACGATCGGGAGCCCCGTCGCCGCCTCGAACCGATCGGCCCGGGCGACCGGGAGCGGCGCCGACGCCGAGCGGACGAAACGGATGCCTGCCGGGACCGTCTCGCCGGGCCGGAGCTCGGCGAGACGCGAGATGATCGCGGGCACCGCGTTGATCCACGTGACCCGGCGCTCGCCCATGAGCTCCCAGAAACCGGTGCGATGAAAGCGGTCGTCGAGCACCAGGCAAGAACCGGCGAGAAGCGTGGAGAGCAATCCCACCACTTCCGCGTTGATGTGGAAGAGGGGCAGGGGATTGAAGCCGCGGTCCTGCTCGGCCAGCAGATGGTGGTCGACCACGCAACGCGCGGCATGGAGGAGCTTGTCCTCGGGCAGGCGGACCACCTTGGGCGGGCCCGTCGTGCCCGAGGAGGAGAGGACGACACCCCCGGACGCAGTGACGGTTGCCGGACCGGCCGGGTCGACGGACGCGACGTGACCTGGCGCGAGCGACGCCAACTCGACCCAGGGGCACGGCACGCCGCCGGGGGCCGCCCGATCGGACAGGACCACCTCGGCCCCGACCCGCGCCGCCAGCGATCCCAGACCGCTCGGCCCCACGTCCGGCGACGCCGGGTTCAGCGGCGCCACCCACAACCCGGACGCCATCGCCCCGACGAAGGCCGCCGTGAACTGCAATGGATCGGACACCGACAACGCGACGGTGGCGCCCGGTGGAAGAGGAGACCGGGCGAAGGCGACGCGCCAGTGCTCCAGGACGCCGAAGGTGAGGACGGCGTCACTCCGTGCGTCCTCGACGTAGACCGTCTGCCCGAGCGCAGCGGCCTGGCGGCGTACGAGCTCGCCGAGGTCCTCGCGCCGGGTCGTTCACGGCGCACCGCTCAGGGACGGTGTCCATCGATGGGACGGCTGCCGCCACCTCAGTACATCATCCGGGGATCGGCGTAGTGCTTGAACTCTATGAGGTTGTCCGACGGGTCGCGCAGCACGAATGTCCGGTGGGCCTCCACCAGCCCCTCGAAACGGATGCTGACGTCGGCAAAGAGCTCGATCTTGCGCTGCACGCACAGTTGGTGCAGCGCGTCGAAGTCGCGCGCTTCTCGGAAGGTGACACCGAAGTGGCGGGGGTACAAGGTCAGCTCGGCCGGGGCGTCCTCGGGCTGCGTCCACCAGATGGCACACCAGCTGGTCTCCGAAGAAGTCGATCGTGATGCGGTCGGCGTAGCGCCGCGCCAGCTTGCACCCGAGGGCCTCGACATAGAATTCCTGCGCCGCGTCGAGGTCGTGGACGGGGATGGCGAGATGGAAGACGTCGCGGCTCTCCCTCACGAGATCTTGGCTTCGAAGCACTCCAGCGTGTCGGCCCGAAGCCCGAGCCGTATCGTCTCGAGACCCAGGATCGCCGTCGAGGGGATGTTCCCCAGGTTGACGTCGGAACCCACGCGGCGCACGAAGTAGCACTGCAGTTCGGTCGACGGCGCCTCGAAGAGCAGGCGCTCGGCCGGGACGCCACTCGCCAGGATCTCCTCGATGAGGCCGACCCTGAGCTCGCCGTTCGAACGGCAGATCCCCGAGCGACCGCTCTCGCGTGCCTCCAGGGTCACCAGGAACGCCCCGGCGTCGATGTCGTCGTCGATATCCTCGATCCACCGGTTGGGCGCGAGCCGCTCGGAGCGCTCGGCATCCTTGAACCCGACCTCGGACACGACCCTGAAGTCGTCGGCCAGCTTGGTGATGTAGCCGACTTTCTCGATGCTCGACAGGCTGATGGTGCCGTTGGAGACCTCGACGAACCGGCAGCCGAAGCTCTGGCAGAGCTCCCGGTAGTCGTCGAAGCGGTCCTGCAGCACGAACTTCTCGAACAGCGTGCCGCCGAAGTAGTAGTCGATTCCGGCCGTATCGAGAACGTCGATCTTGCGGCGCAGGTCGTTGGTGACGATGGCCGTCCCCCATCCGAACTTCACGAAATCGAGGTACTCGGCCCCGCTCTCCACGATGTCTTGGAAGCTCCGCGTCGGAAGCCCCGGGTCCACCATCATCGTCAGGCCCGTGACCCTCGGCTTCGAAGCTCTCGCAGGCAGTTCCAGTGCTGTTGGCCTCATGGATCCCTCCTTACCGTGCTCCGGTGCCCTGAAGCAGGACCCGTGGACAGACTTCGTGGAAACCGAACGACCAGATGCCGCCGTTGGGTGCGTCGCCCCACGCCATGCGCGCCACCGGGACCCTGTCGCACTGCGCCAGGACAACCCTGATGACGCCACCGTGGGTGACGACGAGCACGTCGCCGTCGTGCTCCGCCTCGGTCAGGCGGCTGAAGAAGTTTCCGATGCGCCGGCTCAGCGTCCTGGAGCGATTCCCCACCGGGCGGACGCGCCTCGGCGTCGACGACGCGGCCGGCGCGGATGCCGGACCACTCCGGGCGGAGATCGCCGAGGGGACTCCCCTGTGCCGTGCCGAAGTTGCGCTCGCGCAATCCGGCGTCTTCGACCCAGGCGAGATTCAGCCTCTTGCCGATGATGGCGGCGGTGTCCCGCGCCCGCGCCAGGTCGCTCGTCACGAGCGTGCCGATCGGCAGCGAGCAGACGGCGCCCGCCACGGTCTCGGCCTGGGCCCGTCCCGCTGTGGTCAACACCGGCCCCTCGGCCTGACCCTGCACGAGACCGGACGCGTTCCATGTGCTCTCGCCGTGGCGGACCAGCCAGATCGTGTGTGGTGGGCTGCAGGGTTTCACGTTCCTTGATAATTACCAATCAACCTGAGTCTTTACTGGGAGACAGCAGAAATCAGGATGTGGATCTGATCAGGATTTTGTGAGCACCTGCGCGCTGAATCGCCGGAATCCGCCGCGTGTCAGGCCAGAACGGGCTGCAACGGCGCGTCGTCCTCGTCCGTGGTCGTTGTATGAGTTTCAGCTGTGTGCCCGTCGACGCCGAGTCGTGCCCGCTGCTCCGCCCGCAGCGGACCCGTCAGGACCCAGCGCAGCGGCGTGAGCAGAAACAGTCCGGTGCACACACCGGCGCAGGCGATCGTCAGCACGAACGTCACCGCCACGAGCCCGGCCCACCCGAGGTGTGGGGCGATTCCGCTGTCGTCGAGCGCGGAGCGGATCAAATTCAAGAAGAGGACGTGACAGAAGAAGATGCCACCGGTGAGGCCGGCCAGGTACTCGGCCGAGAACAGGTGGGGCCACCGACGCGGCCGGCCGGCGCGGCGTACCTGGCGCCGGTACCACGCCCACGTGCCGCACTCGAGCGCGGCGACGGCAGCGGTGAACCACAAGAAGGCCACGGGCTGGTACAGATCCGACGCATGCCCCGTGTCCGAGCCGGTCCACACCGCGACCAGGTACCACATGGTGGCCAGCACGCCCACCGCCACGCCGAGGGCGATGACCTGGCGCCAGCGGCGCTCCACGAAGCGCCGGACCTCGTCGAAGTGCAGCGCGACCAGTACCCCCGCGACGAACTGCTCCTGGTAGGTGATCGGATCGCGGGACCACGGCCAGACCGACGCGATCGACCAGGTGACGTGCCCGACGACCCCGAAGTACTGCGAGTAGTGCAGGTCTGCGGCGAGGGCCAGCGCGAACAGACCACTCGCCACCATGATCGCGACGTGGTGCTTGGAGGCGCGCAGGAGCCGGAGAAGCAGGGGAAAGACCAGGTAGAGCTGGAAGAGGACGACGACGAAGTAGAGCTGGTAGTAGCCGAAGACGAGGTCGTTCCACAACAAGGAGCCGGCCTGGTCCAAAGAGCCGGCCGAGATCATGCTGAAGGCCCAGTAGATCCCGGTCCACACCAGATAAGGGACGCCGATCTCGAGGTAGCGCCGGCGCCAGAACGCGGTGACCGGACGGGGCCGGTGGATCTCGGCGTAGGTCAGGAGGAAGGCACTGAGGAAGAAGAAGGCGGTTCGGCTGAAGTGCAGCAGCATGACGAAGGCCCACGGTGTGGTGTTCCCCGGTGCGATGTTCCACAGCAGCGAGTGCTGCAGCACCACCGCACCGCATGCAATGACGCGGTACGAGTCGAACTGTCCGAGGTAGGACCCGTCCGCCGGCGCATCGCCGTTCAGCCGCACGTCCGGCGCCGGCGCGGGCGCCACCTGATCGCCGGGGAGACGCCGGCGGCCCGTGAGCGAGTACGCCGTCAGCGCCATGGACGCATCCTGTCGCATCCGACTCGGGGCGCGCTGTCGATACCCCGCCGCACGCCGACATCCTGGCACTCCGGAACCGGGGAACGATCCGGAGCCGCCCGAACCGGAACGTCCGAGCGGACTACCGTGAGCGGGCAACGGCGCTCCTCGACCTCGACCTCGGCCTCGATGACGCCTCTCAACGACCTCGGTGAAGGAGGCGCGGCGTCATGCATCCGAGCGGGCGGGCCAGGGCAGCCCTACGGTTCGCCTCCGTCCTGGCCGTCGGCGGGGCGCTCCTGTCGGCCTGCGGGTCCAGCCCGACCGGGCCGACCGCGACGGTGCAGCGGTACCTCGCGGCATGGTCGAAGAGTGACTACGCGTCGATGGCCGCGCTGGTCTCGCATCCCCCGGCGGACTTCGTGGCCCTCAACCGTCAGGTGGCCTCGGACCTGCAGCTCACGAAGGCGACACATGACCTCCGCTCGGTCTCCACGAACGGGTCGAGCGGCACGGCCGACGTCACGAGTCACCTGATCCTCGGACCGCTCGGAGCCCTGCAGGTGCGAAGCCGGCTGGCGCTCAGCGACGCGTCGGGCTCGTGGAGGGTGGAGTGGTCGCCGCGTTCGATCTTCCCCTCGCTGGGGCCGGGGGACTCGGTCTCGACCAACCTGTCGTGGCCGGCCCGGGCTCCCATCCTGGGCATGGGCGGCGCGTCGCTGACGGCTTCGGTTCCGATGGTTTCCGTCGGCATCGAGGGCTCCCGGGTGACCGACGGATCAGCCCTCACGACCGCCCTGACCCAGGTCGGGGTCCCGGCCGGCCAAGTCCAGACAGCCGAGCAGACCGCACTGGCCCACCCGACGTGGTTCGTGCCGGTGACCCAGCTCAGCCAAGCCGCCTACGAGCAGGACAAGCCCGTGATCTACCCGGTTCCCGGGACGGTGTTCCACGCCTATGCCGCGCGGGGCGCGCTGACGCCCGAACTGGCCGCCCACGTCGTCGGGACGGTCGGCCCGGTCACCGCCCAGGAGCTCCGGAGCCTCGGCCCGCCCTACGCCGACGGAGACATGGTGGGCCAGAGCGGGATCGAACAGGCCTACGAGCGTCAGCTCGCGGGCACACCCGGAGGCGTGGTGAGCGTGACCGATCACTCGGGCCACACCTTGGCCGTGATCGGACGATTCCCCCAGCACCCCGGTACGTCAGTGCAGACCCCCATCGTCCCGAGCGTTCAGATGGCGGCGGAATCGGCCCTCAGCGGCGAAACGCTCCCCGCCGCCATCGTGGCGATACAGGCGTCGACGGGGGACGTCCTGGCCTCGGTCAGCACGCCGGACTCGGAAGCGGTCAACGAAGCGTTCGACGGGGCGTACCCTCCGGGCTCGACCTTCAAGATCGTGACCTCGAGCGATCTCATCGAACACGGCCTGACTCCTGCGAGCTCGACCACGTGCCCGTCCACCATCACGGTCGACGGAGAGGTGTTCCACAACTTCGAGGGCGAGACGACGCCGTCTCTGTCCATGGAGCAGGCCTTCGCCATGTCGTGCAACACCGCATTCATAGGGATGTCGAGTTCGCTCCCGGACACGAGCTATGCCGCGACCGCGGCGCAATTCGGGATCGGATCCACCATCAAAATGGGTCTGACCGCCTTCGGGGGACGGGTCCCAGCGCCCACTTCGGCCTCGGGGGCGGCCGCCACCGCCATCGGCCAGGCCCAGGTCGTGGTCTCACCTCTCACCATGGCCGATGTCGCAGCCACCGTGGACTCGGGCAGCCTGCACCTCCCCCGGCTCGTCTCGGGCGCCCCGGTGGACTCGACACCTTCACCGCCTGTCGACCCGACGGTCGTCTCCGACCTGCGGACCATGATGAACGCGGTGGTGACGAGCCCCGTCGGCACGGCCGCGGCGGCCGGGCTGCCGGCGGGCACCTTCGGCAAGACCGGCACGGCCGAGTTCGGCACGGCCAACCCGCCCCAGACCGATGCCTGGTTCGTCGGATACCACGGCGACCTGGCCTTTGCCGTGCTCGTCGTCGGCGGTGGGGCCGGCGGCGCGGTTGCCGCCCCCATCGCCGCCAAGTTCCTCGCCACAGCGGGCAGCGTGCCGTAGCTCCTCGGGACCACCAGAAGTGCGCCGTTCAGCCGAGGACCACCCGAGGTGGTGAGGACCGAGACCGAGCTGATGGGCCCAGAGAGCGAACGCCCTGAAAGGTGGTGGGGACCGAGACCGAGCTGATGGGCCCGGAGAGCGATCGCCCTGAAAGCCGAACCGGCCGGCCCCCCACGGGACCGGCCGGTTTCGGCGTTGCTGCTGTTTGGTCGGGCTACGACGCCGCGGCCACATCCTCGACGAACTTCGGGCCCAGTGTCCCGAGACCGGTGAGGCTGTTGTAACCGGGCCCGGCGGACTGCGTGTCCGGCCGGCTGACACAGTTGCCCGTGCCGTCGCAGAACACCTCTTCGAGGGAGGCGCCGATGATCCGCACCCCGTGCTCCAGTCCGGTACCCGTCCCGAAGAGCTGGCTGAGGTAGTCGTTGCGGTACTGGACCTGGTACTGCGCCACCGGCACGTTGGCGATGGCCGTGTTGGTCACCTGGCCGACGTGGTAGACGGTCGGATTCAGGAATCCGGCCGACATCCCTCCGGCTTGGTCGATGTCGGCCACGATGCCGGCCAGTATCGGGGAGGCCAGGCTGGTGCCCCCGTAGCGGGTCGTGCCGTATTTGGCCGTCCCGTCCGGGAAGGCCTCGGTCAGCCCGATCAGGAAACCCGTCGCCGGATCGGCGTCGAGCGAGAAGTCGGGTTCGACCCGCATCGGCACGGGGCCGTCGATCGCGGCGTTGCGCTCGGACAGCGCGGTCGGGACGATGCCGCCCTGGTACCACGGCTGGCTGTAGTTGTAGCTGGTGAACCCGCCCGACGATCCGTCGTAGCCGGCAGGCAGCCAGGTGCCGAACGTGCTCTTGTTGCAGCCCTGGACGAACGTGTTCACGTTGGCCTCGCACTTGACCGACTTGCCCGTGGACCATCCGTAGGAGGTGGTGGCGCTGGTGCTGGTGCTGGGACCGATCTCGAGTGAGGTGCCGCCGACGGAGGTCACGTAGGGGCTCTCCGCGGGGTAGTCGGCGGCGGAGAACCCGGTCAGGTCGAAGTTGTCGCCGTCGTCACCGGAGGAGAACTGGACCCCGATGCCGGTCGCGTCGGCCAGTTGGAACAGGTCGTCGTATGCGGTCTTGGTCGCGGCGTCGGTCAAGAGATCGCCGGCCGTGTCTCCCCAGGAGTTGCTGATGACATTGGCCAGGTCTCCGTCGACGACGGTCTGCTCGGCGGTGAACAGGCCGGTGTCGAAGCAGTCCTTGGCGCCCACGAAGAGGATGTGGGCGTCCGGGGCCAGGCTGTGCGCCGACTCGACGTCGATCGCCTGCTCGTCGCCCCAGTTGCCGCAGACGCTCTGCTGGTCGAACGGCCCCTGGTTGATGGCCTGGTAGTCGGCGGCGGCGAACGGGGCGCTCGGGTCGCTGGTGTTGAAGTACTCGGTCGCGTCGGACGCCATTGTCTTCAAGTCGTAGGCATCCACGATCGCGACCGTGCGGCCCGAGCCGGTGTCGGACGCCGGGATGTCGTAGGCCGACCGCAGCTGTGTGCCCACGTAGCCGCACACCGTGTCCGGCATCGTGTCCGGGTAGCCGGGATTCTGGTCGCCGTAGGTCGTGGTCTTGGTCGACCCGCCGAAGGCGGTGGAACAGGGCGGGGCGGTGATGAAGGCGCCCGGTGGGGGCTCCAACGCTGCCGGCTGAGCCGCGCTCTGGTTGATGCCCATCACTCCGCCCACGACGCTCGCGATCGATGCGGGAATGTTCACCTGCCCGTCGGCCTCGCGCAGCGTCTTCCCGGCGACGGTGTACTCGCCGAGGTTGGTTCCGAACACCTTCTCGACCTGCGCCACCGTGCCCGACGCGGGCACCGTGATCCGGTCCGCCGGGACGGCGCCGACGCTGAAGCCCTCGGACTTCAGCCATGAGACCGCCTGGCTCACGTCGGAGGCGGTCGGGGAGAATTGCGCCTCCCACTGCTTGGTCGTCACGTAGTGCCGGTAGCTGCTGCTCGCCGGGTCGCTGACCGACTTGACCAGCGCGGCGGCTCCAGCCGCGTCACGCAGGTTGAGCACCAGGCTGAAGTCGACCGGGCTGGCCGCGGGCGTGTCAGCGACCCGGTGGCCGTACGCCGCCGGTCCGCTCTGCCCCGCCGCCGGTGCGGCGCTCGTCGCCTGCGGCAGCGCGACCAACATGGTCAACGACAGCAGCCCCGCTCCGGCTGCTGCCGCCGCGACTGCCCCCGTCCGATGCCTTCTCATTGTGAGCCCCTCTCATCGTGGCCGGCCCCTTGCGGTATCCGGCGTCACAAAGGTAACGGCCGCCCGGCAGAGGCGCAATGGTCCGGCTTCGGGTCGGATCCGGTCCTTAACTCCGGGTTAACGACGGGTCCGGTCCCGCGCCACCCTCAGCCTTGGAGTCGCTCTCGACCCCGACACGGACGAAGAGGGACCGGAGAGGACCGGCTCGGCGCGATCGGTCGGTGATCGGTCATTCGTCGACCACCACCCGGACCCGGCCGAGGTTCAGTGATCGGGCGAACGGGGTGCGGTCGTCGCCCTCACGTTGGGAGGCGACGCGGAGCGCCGGGAAATAGGTGCCCGGGCTGGAGTAGGCGTGGGTGCCGGTCACGCGGACCGTCTGCGAGCCCGGTTCGAGGAGCTCGGCGGTATCGGCGTACGCGCCCACTCCCTCGAAGTCCCACTCCGCCGACACCACCGTGCCCGGGGCGGGCGGCACCTCGATCTGCGCGGTGAAGGTGACCGCGTCGCCCGCCGCGACCTCGGCGCGCTCGCCGCCGTCCACCTCCAGACGGACCACCGGTTGGATGCCCTTTCGTTCTGCCGCCGACGCCGGCACGTACACCTGGCCGTCCTGCACCCGGTACTCGCTCGTCGGCGGCGGGGCGACGCCTTGCTCGACCCATGCGCTCAGTTCGCGGAGCGCGTACTGCAGCGTGCCCGAATAGGCGACGGCGTGGGTCTCCAGCGACTCTGTCGTCGGGTCGGTGTGATTCGCGTTGTCGACGTACCACAGCCGGTACTTCTCGTCGACGTCGGCTCCTTCGACGTCCTCGACCTTCTTTCGGTACCAGTCGGCCTGCCACGGCAGAGCGTCCCCGTCGTGGAGCGCTTCCACCACGATCATCTTCCCGTTGAATCGACCGGTCGGGATCTGACCGGTGGCGCCCAGGGTGCCCGCCGCACCGATGTCCACACCGCGCTGCGGGTATTTCGGCGAGCCGTCCTCCTTCCGGAAGTAGTCGTAGACGTCGGGGTAGTCGAAATCGGGATTGGCCGGAGGGAATTGATGACGGTGGTAGGTCTGCAGCGCGAGGAACCTCGAGTTGTCGATACGGATCTGGTCACCGGCCTGAATTCCCTCCACGACGGCGGGATCGGCCGTGATGTCGATCGTGTCGCCGACCGGTTCGAACACGAGGCCGATGTGGCCCTTGCCGTCCGAGGCCACCCGGCCGAGTGAGGCGATCTTCCCCGCGGCGGCGCCGCTGACGATGAGCACGTCGGCCGCCGTGAGATCCCCGGTGGGGACGCTCGAGAGCTTCAGTTGCTGGCGGGGGCCCGCGATGACATCGACCACCGTCGCCTCGTGTTGGACGCGCGCGGCACGCACCGACGACGTCGGGTCGGTGCCGAGATAGCCCGGCTTGCTCCAGAAGTCGTCCAGATAGGTCGGGTCCAGCACCGGCACATAGCTGGCGACCAGCACGAGCGGTCCTCCGCCCTGGGGGACGTAGTTGAACCACGCCCCCGGCGGGAACCCGGTCCGGGTGGCCTCTTCCAACGCCGCGCGCTCCTCGTCGTTCAGCCCGGCGTAGGGATCACCGCTTCCCCCCGGTTCGATGGCGTCGATGATCGACGGCCACTTGTCCTTCAGCACGCGGAGGGCGTTGACGCGTACGGTGAAGCAGTTGGGGATGGACTGGGGCGAGCCCATGACGTAGGGCACGAACCCGTCCCACACGCCCGTCGTCATCTCCGCACTGGTGACCGTCTGGTAGGCGCCGCCGCTCCCGCCGTAGAGATACCCGTAGGTGCGGTGCTCGCCGTAGAGCTCGGCCGCCACCACGCGGGAGAACTTCGCGGCTTCCGCGTTGACCCGGTAGCCCCGGATCGTCGTGTCGACCTGGCCATGGGCCGACTCCTCCGCTCCACGAGGGTTGTCGCGGCCACCCATGTTCGTCTGCACGGAGTAGCCGCCGCTCGCCAGGGCGAAGGCGATGTTGCGCGGCGTGGCCTCCTCGCCGGCGAGCAATTGGTGCGTCGCCTGGAAGAAGCGTCCTTGGTACTCCTCTTCCGGCGGGAAGCAGAAGGAGAACTTGGCGTCGGTGCCGGTGAACCCTCCGTGGACGTAGAGATGGCGCGCCTTGAAGGGCGCCGCGCCTCCTTGCTGCGTCGTGACGCCGCCGGGGAACACCGGGGCGTCCGCCGGCTCGTCGCGCCACTCCCGCACATCGGTGTACGGCTGGTTGAAGCGCGGGTCCTCGGAGTCCGCGGTCACGTACAAGGCGCCACGCTCGTCGCGGCTCACGTCCCTTCACCATGGCGGTCAACCCGCCCCGAAGAGCGGGGGCAGGGTGGTCGGCCACTGGCCCAGCGTGTAGCGCTTACCGCCCAGGACGGCCACGAAGGTGCCCTTCGTGCCGTTGAGCGGCGACGTCTTGGTCCCGTCCCAGTAGACGAAGCGGGCGTCGTCACTGGCCGTGTGGTCGCCCGCCCCGGGCGTCCCCGTCGGCCCCCGGTTGTAGGTCCACTGACCGTACTGATAGTCCGGCGCGCCGAGTGTGGGCATGGCGTGGATCCCCCGGGCCATCGTGCTCGGCGTCAGGTCGGGTCCGGCCGCCTGCAGGTCGTTGAAGATCTCCGCCAGCTGGCTGTAGTTGCCGTCCGTGCCCTTGGGGATGGCGTGCCCGGTCAGCTTCTGGTACAGCTGCCCGGCCAGCGAATGCGGGCCGGTTGTGCCGGTCGACGGCGCGCTCTCGGACATGCCGAACATGTGGCCCTGAATCTCCGGCAGGTCGTACTCTCCCTGGGCCACCTGGTCCAGGTCGGTCAGGGCCGAGCCGGTCATGAACCACTCGGGGTGGTAGTTCTGGGCCGCCGCCGCCTTGGTCAGCAGGCCGAGCGAGAAGGGGTCGGCCGAGCAGATGACCGTGGTCACCCCGGCCGCCTTGAACTGGATGACGGCCTGCTGCGCCGACTGCTGAAAGGTGGAGATGTCCAGGTTGTAGTCGAAGCTGGGCGACAGCTCGCTCTTGTTCATGTGGTACTTGCTCTCGACCAGGTGCGTGAAGGACTTGGTGCACCCCAGGTACTGGGGCACGTTGGGGACGAAGGCGGCGAACTTGCGCACCTGGCCCTTCAGGGTCGGGTCACCGGCGTAGATGGCCTTCTTCCCACCCAGCATGGTGGCCACCACCTCGGCCTCCGAGGCCGAGATCCGGTTGCAGTCCTGGCTGGTCGACCACACGTAGGGATTGAGCGCCTCGAACGCGGCCTCGTCGAAATACGGGTCACCGTTGAACTCCACCAGGTGGTCCTGGGCGGCACAGTTGGAGAACGGGCCGGTCCCCCCGAAGGAGTCCCCGTTCGTCATGCCCGTCTCCCCGAAGGCGTGCATCTGGTTGGCGATCGTGTCGGCGTCGGCGCAGGCCTGCGGCTGGCCCTGCCCCAGCTCTTCGGTGGTGAAGCTGGACTGGGTGGTGTAGGGCTTGATGACGACCTTGCGCCCGTAGAGGTCGTAGACCTTGTTGAAGTAGTTGAGGAAGACCTGCTGCACCTGGTTGAGGACCTGGGGGATGGCGCCCCCCGACGCCTTGGCCTGCGCCTCGATCTCCTGGGTGTCGGCGGCACTGGGGAACTCACGCTCGGCCAGGGTGATGGTGCTGGCCGTCACGCCGTTGTACGTCGCTCCACCGTTGTTTCCGGTGAACTTCGGGATGCACGGCGCGGCGTAGGGCGAATCGAACTGCGGAGTCGTCGGCGTGCACGTGGCGCCCGAGGTCGTGGTGCCGGTGCCGGCCTTTATGCCGCCCGACGCCGGGTACGCCCACGGGTACGGCCCTTCTCCGGCCGGGCCCGAGCTCTTCAGCACGGGGGACGTCGGGGACGTGTCGGAGGTGCTGGACGCCCCGGCCACCGGGACCATCACCACCGCGGTGAGCAGCGCCACCCCCGTCACGAGGGAGGTGCGCGTCCCCCACGTCGTCCGATGCCTCGCGCGATGTCGCAACCGGACACCGACAGACCCTTGGCCCGACAACGTCATGGCCCCCCCTTTTTCGAGTCCGACGGGTGGACGGCGGTAGGCCGACGACCCGTCACTCTGCTTGGCCGGAAATGTTAGTGACGGCACGGTACGTTTGCCCTGTCAGGGCACGACCACTCGGGGGTGGCACGGACATCGTGCGGTGACCGGCCGCACCCCGTAGGACGTCCCGGCGCGGAGGGTGACGAGGCAACGTGACGATTCTTGAGGGGGCGCGCCCACCGGGGGCCGGGTTGACCTCGGCCTGCGTCGGCGCGGCGCCTCGCTGTGGCGGTCGACCCGCGCCGCCCTGGGGTGGTTCTTGGCGTCCATCGGGGTGTGGATCGTCCTGGCCGCCACCCTGCCCAAGGGCCTGCCCCTCGGCATCGTGTTGCTCGGGATCGTCTACGGCGCCATTTACGCCATCCTGGCGGTCGGCATCGTCCTCATCTACCGCGGCGACCGCATCATCAACTTCGCCCAGGCCCAGATCGGCGTGCTGCCGGCCGTGCTGGCCATCGAGCTCGTGGTCACCTACGGGGTGCCGTTCGTGCTGGCCGCGCTCGCCGGCATCGCCGCCGCCGTCATCCTCGGCGCGCTGGCCAGCCTGTTGCCCCGCCACTTCCGCAACAGCTCGCGGCTCATCCTGACCGTGGCCACCATCGGCTTGGCCCAGCTCCTCACCGGGTTGGCCACCCTGACTCCCCTTCTCTTCTGCAACCCCGCCACCAACGAGTCGTGCATCAACGCCTCGAACAGCCAGACCGTCAACACGCCCCTCCATGTGTCGTTCACCATCGGTCCGGTGCTCTTCAGCGGCAACGACATCGTCGCCGTGGTGGGTGCCATCCTCGTGGCGTCCGTCCTGGCCCTGTTCATGCGCTATTCCAAGTACGGGTTGGGCATCCGGGCGGCCGCCGAGAACAGTGACCGGGCCACCCTGCTCGGGATCTCGGTGGCCCGCCTCGACACCATCATCTGGGTGCTGGCCGCCATCCTGTCCACGCTGGCCATCTTGTTGCAGGTGCCCGTCCTCGGGTTCGGGGGCTTCCAGACCGTCACCGCGGGAGGCGACGAGATCCTGCTGCGCATCCTGGCCGCCGCCGTGATCGGACGGATGGAGAGCATGCCCCGGACCGTGGTGGCGGCACTGGCCATCGGCGTGTTCGACGCCGCGGCCACCTGGACCTACTCCAACACGACCTACGTGGACGCCTCGCTGGTCGTCGTCATCGTCGTCGCTCTCCTCTTGCAGCGGCGCTCACGCTCCCGGGTCACGGAGGGCGAGCAGTCGAGCTGGCGCTACGTGGCCTCGGCCCGGCCCATCCCCCGCCAACTGGCCGGACTGCCCGAGGTGCGCTGGACCCTCGGGATCATGAAGGTCGCCTTCGTGGCCGCGGTGGCGCTGCTCCCGCTGCTGCTCAGCGACAGCCAGACCTATCTGGCCTCGCTCATCGTGGTCTACGCCATCGTCGGGCTCTCGCTGCTCGTGTTGACCGGATGGACGGGACAGATCTCCCTGGGGCAGTTCGGGCTCGCCGGCATCGGCGGCGCCAGCACGGTGGTCCTCTATTCGCGCCACGGATGGGACTTCTTCGCCGCGCTGGCGGTCGGGATGCTCGTCGGCGCCCTGGTGTCGCTGTTCATCGGGCTCCCGGCCCTGCGCATGTCCGGTGCCGTTCCTGGCCGTGACCACACTGGCCTTCGGGGTCACCGCCTCGTCGTACTTCCTCCAACCCAACTACCTGCCCTGGTTCGTCACCACCCAGGCCAACCGGCCGACGCTGTTCGGCGCGAGCATCTTGAACTCCGACGCCCAGGTCTATTACTTCTGTCTGGCCGGCTTCTTCCTGATCCTCCTGGCCGTGCGCTCCCTTCGCCAGAGCAGGACGGGTCGAGACCTCATCGCCACCCGGGACAACGAACCGGCGGCGCGCGCGGTGGCCGTCAACACCACCCGCTACAAGTTGCTGGCCTTCGCCATCTCCGGGGCCATCGCCGGGTTCGCCGGCTCGCTCTTCGCCGTCCAGCAGCAGGGCGTCAACAGCGGGTCGTTCACCGCGGACATCAACATCACCATGTTCTCCATGGTGGTCATCGGCGGACTGGGCTCCATGCCGGGCGTGATCCTGGGTGCCGTGGTGGTGTGGGGGGCCCAGTACTACCTCCCGGCCGGCTACGCCCAGCTCGTGAACGGGTTGGGCATCCTCTTGCTCCTGCTCTTCCTGCCCGAGGGCATCGGCGGCCTCCTCAACCGCGGCCGGGACCGGCTCCTGCGTGTGGTGGCGCGCCGCCGCGGGATCACCGCGGCCGGGATCTGGCGCCGACCCGACGCGGATCCCGGCGCCGACGACACAGCGAGAGGCCGGGACACGCCGCAGCCCGCCCCGGTGGACCGCCCGACCGCCGACGTGCTCACCCTCGGCCTCGATACGGGCGCCCATGGTTGACCTCGCGCACCCCCCGCGGTCCCGAACGCGGCCTTCGCGTCTCACCGGGACGTATTCATCGCGACCACTCATCGCCGTGATGGGCCTGGGCGCCGTGCTGCCCATGAGCGCCGTGACCTTCGTGCTCCTGCTGCCCGAGATGCAGGACGCCTACCAGCTGGGGCTCTCCATCCTGGCCCTGGTGGCCGTCCAGCAGGTGCAGACGGGCCTCGGCCCCGACCTCGTCCTGGCTCTGGTGGCGAACCAGACCTCGCGGACCAGGGTCCTGGTCGGGGCGGGCGGGTTCTTCGCCACCGCAGCCGCCGTCCTGTGGCTGGCCGGCGTGTTCCCCAACCAGGTCCTGCTCTACACCGGCGCCATCGGGGTGGTGCTCGGCGGCGGCGCCCTGACCTCGACCCAGAACTCCCTCCTGTGCGACTACTACCCGGTCGCCCTGCGCCCGCGCGTGATCATGGCCCAGCGGGCGGCCCTCGTGTTCGGCCTCACCCTGTGCCCGCTCATGGCGGGCGCCCTGGCCTATGTCTTCGGCTGGCAGGCGTCGTTCTTCGTGCTGGCTGCGTGTGCCCTCTTCTTCGTGGTGCTGGCCGCCCGGCTCCCCCGACCGGTCCCCGGCGGCGGCCTCCCGCAAGGCGACCCGGACCACACCGAACCCACGGCCGAGCCGGCCACGCTGCCCGAGGCCGCCCGCGTCATCTCCACCACACGGTCCCTTCGCCTCATCTACTACTCGCTCCCGTTCCTGCTGGGGACCGTGCTCGGCCTCACCTTCTACGCCACCGCGTACTACGAGAACGTCTTCCACCAGGACGCGGCCCACCGCGTCCTGCTCTTCGGCCTCGCCGAGCCCGGAGCGGTCATCGGCCTCGTCGTCGGCACGGTGTTCCTGCCCCGGCGCATCGCGGCCGACCCGGGACAGGCGATGCGTACGATCGCCTGGCTGGCCGTGGCTGCCGCCGCCGGGGCAGCCTGCCTGGCCCTGGCGCCCGATGTCGTTGCGGCCTACGCCGCGCAGTTGGTCTTCGCCGGCGCGTCCGCCGTCGTGATCGCCGGTGTGTACGCCATGCTCTCGGTAGCGCTGCCGACGCGCATGATCACCTTGGGCTTCGGGCTCTCCACGGTCTGGCTGACCTTCGGCGCCCTCCTGATCGGTCCCCCCGGCGGCCTGCCCACCGTCAATTCTCTCATCACCGATGCCTTCGGCTACCGCGCGTCGTTCTGGCTCTTCGTGCCCTTGTTCGTCATCGGTGCATCGCTGCTCCGTTCGGCTTCCCGCTTCGTGGCCGAGGACATCGCGAAGCGCAAGATCACCGAGCTGGCGGATGCCGCCGTACGTCGGCGAACGGGCCGAGGGTACGGGCCGGCTCCTCATGATCCGCTCACTCGATGCCGGCTACGACGGCGTCCAGGTCGTCTTCGGCGTGGACCTCGATGTGGACGACGGCGAGATGGTGGCGGTGCTCGGCACCAACGGTGCCGGCAAGTCCACGCTCATGCGGGCCATCTCGGGCCTGGTGGTGCCGACCGCCGGGGAGGTCATGTTCGACGGCCAGGCCATCACCACGTACGAGGCCCACCGGATCACCGAGGCCGGCATCCTGCAGGTGCCGGGAGGTCGCGGGATCTTTCCCGGGCTGACCGTGGCCGAGTGCCTGCGTGTGGCCGGTTGGCTCTACGACACCGATGACCGGGACCTGGCCCGCGCCACGGAGACGGTGCTCGGCTACTTCCCCGTGCTGTCACGCCGCTGGCACACGCCGGCGGGCTCGCTCTCGGGAGGCGAGCAGCAGATGCTCAGCCTCTCCATGGCCTTCATCGCCAAACCGAAGCTGCTGATCATCGACGAGCTCTCCCTCGGGCTCGCGCCCACCGTGATCGAGAGCCTGCTGGGCATCGTCAAGGGCATCCACGATCAGGGCACGGCCGTCATCCTCGTCGAGCAGTCCATCAATCTCGCCCTCCGTCTCTGCGAGCGGGCCATCTTCATGGAGAAGGGTCAGGTGGTCTTCTCCGGGCCGACGGCCGACCTGCTGGACCGCCAGGACGTCGTCCGCGCCGTGCTCCTGGGAGCAGCCGTCGATGCGCCGGACGACACGCCCGGGCCGGTCACCCACGACGGCGCAGACCTCGCGCTGTCGGCCGACGCAACTCCCGGCTCTCGACAGGTCGTCTTGACGGCCCGTGGCCTCTACCAGAGCTTCGGAGGAGTGGTGGCGGTCGATGATGTCGACCTCGACCTCTACCGGGACGAGATCCTGGGCCTGCTCGGCCCGAACGGTGCGGGCAAGACCACCATCTTCGAATTGCTCTCGGGCGAGCGGCGCTCCCAGCGAGGGCGGATCACCATGGGAGAGGACGACATCACATCCTGGCCCGCCTATCGCAGAGCGGAGCACGGGCTCGGTCGCTCCTTCCAGGCCGCCCGGCTGTGGCCGGGACTCACGGTGCACGAGTCCGTCATCATGGCGATCTCGCACCACAGTCCTTCGCCCGGGGCGGCGGCGGCCATGTTGTGCCTGCCGAACGTGCGCCGGTCCGAGCGCCGCCTGCGCCGGGCCGCCGATGAGATCCTCGAGCCGCTCGGGCTGGCGCAATACTCGGATCAACTGACCTCGGATCTTTCGACGGGTGTGCGACGCCTGCTGGAGCTGGCGGTGATCGTCGCCATGGGCCCGAGCATCGTCCTGCTCGACGAGCCGTCCGCCGGGCTGGCCCAGGCCGAGACCGAAGCCATGGCACCGGTGCTGCTCGACACGAAGCGCCGCCTCGAATGCTCGATGATCCTCATCGAGCACGACATGGGCCTGTTGCGCCAATTGGCCGATCGGGCCATCGCCCTCGACCTCGGCACCGTCGTCACGACGGGAGACCCGGAGGACGTCCTGAACCATCCGCGTGTCATTGAGTCATATCTCGGAGTCGCCGTCCCTTGATCCGTCCCCCCCGCGGTGCCGTGGTCAGCCTCGTCGGGGTGGCCATGGCCGCCATGATCCTGACGGGATGCCATACCGCGCCCCGCCTCGGTGTGCCCACGACCGTCTACCCGGTCGAAGGGCGCTGCGACACTTCCGCGGTCGTCGAAGTGGGCGCTTCCCTCCCACTGAGCGGGCCCGACAGCGCGGCCGGTCGTGCACAATTGCTCGGCCTCGAGTTGGGCGTCAACCGGGTCAACGGCGCCGGAGGCGTCCTCACCGCCCATCGGTGCCTCGAATTGCTCTACAAGGACGATCGCTCAGATCCCGCGGTCGACAACCAGGCCCTGTTGGACCTCGTGAACCAGGAGAAGGTCTCGTATCTCGTGGGACCCCTTCTCGCCCTGGAGAATCCGGCCAACGTCGACCACATCGGAGGGCTCGGGACCACCGCCGGCAGTTACTCCGCTCTCGCCGTGACCTTCAAGCCCGGGAAATTCCCCAACACCTTCCCGATCGCGTCATCGATGGCCGACCAGGCGAGCGTGCTGGTGGCGGCAGCCGAGCGGCAGCACCTCGACCGCATTGCCCTGGTTCGATCCAACTCTCGGGTGGCCGCCGAGGGGGTCGCCGCGTTCCGGAGCGACGCCCGGTCGGCCGGTCTCACCGTCACCGCGACGACTTTCGTCGTCGATTCCCGGGCTGGTGCCCCATCGGCATGGACCGACCTCGCGGCGGCGCATCCGAGCGCCGTGGTCGTCTTCGACAGCGGATCGACCCTGGCCCCGTTGCTCGCGGCCCGCCGTGGCACCGGCTCGAATCTGCCCGTCCTCGCGTCCACGCCGGGCGCTCCAGAACTTCCGTCGGCGGCCGTCGGCGCGGTCCAGGTGGTCGTGTCGAAGTCGTTGGTGGTTTCACGCCACGTTCCCGTCGGTCTGGAGTCGTTCCGTTCCCGTGTGCTCCACGCACTCCGTCAGGCCCAGCTCGGCCGCCCCATCACGCCGTATGCCCAGGGTTACGACGCCCTTCAATTGTTCGCCAGCTCCGCCAACGGCGTCAACGCCTCTGACTCGGGCAGCATCCGCACCTTCATTGAGAATGCCAACTTCGAGGGGCTCCTCGGAACGTACGCCTACACCTCGACCGACCATGAGGGCTTGGCCGCGTCACAGCTCACCGTCGCTCCGCTCAGTTCGCTGTCCAACGGGCTCTACGTCGTGGCCGGTTCCGGATAACCCAACGGGCGCCGCGCCGATCAGGTGAGCGTGTCGCCGAAGAGGGAAGCCAGCTCGTCCCAATGGCGTTCGGCGGCGGCCTCGTCGTAGACCGGGAAATCCCTCATCGTCCAGCCGTGCCGCGCCCCGGAGTAGATCTCGCAGCGGTGATCGACGCCGGCGTCCCCGAGCGCTTGCTCGACGCGCGCTGCCATCTCGGGTGGGTACGAGTCGTCCTCGTCGGCGCCCGCGACATAGATCCGGCCGGCCATCCGTGGCGCGAGGTGGTGCGGGCTGAGGTCGGAGTCGGTGGCCAGGTTGCCGCCGTGGAAGCTGGCCGCCGCGGCAATGCGCTCCGGATAGGTGCCGGCCGCGGTGAGCGATATCGCCCCACCCATGCAGTAGCCCGTCGTGCCCACCTTGGTTCCGGCGACGTCCTCTCGGCTGTCCAGGTAGGCCAGGAACGCCGCGGTGTCCTCGCCGGCCCGGCGATTGTCGGTCGAGGCGAACAGGTGACCGATCGCTGCCCTCACGTCGCCGGAGGCGAAGACCTTCTTGGGATCCAACGGCTCATAGGGGCCGGCCCGGTAGAACAGATCGGGTACGAGCACGACATATCCGTAGTCGGCCAGCCGCTGCCCCATCTCGGCGATCGTCGGCCGGATTCCGAGCCCGTCCATATAGAAGATCACGGCCGGGTGCGGGCTGTTCCCCGACGGCGTGAACACGGAGGTCGGGCACTCGCCATCGTGCGTGCGGATGGATACCTGCTCGTTGCTCATACCTTGTCGCCTCCTCCTGTGCTCGCGCGATCATGCCGGGAGGCGGGACGGTCGCGCCACCTCCGCCTCGACTCCCTCCACAACGGAGCTCCTACGCCGGCGGTCCCGCGTCCTGTCCGTGCGAGGAGCGGCCGCCCAGCTCGGCCAACCAGGAGATGACGTTCTCGCGTCGGGTCCCCTCGCCGTTGGCCGCGTCGAGCGGCGTTCCCTCGGTATAGTCGGGAACCCAGTTCAGATCCGCCCCGAGTGACAGCAGATATTCGGCGGCGCGCCGCTCGGCGCCGGAACACGCGTGCCAGAACGCCTTCGAGATCTCCTCTTCGTTTGGCGTGTTCCCGACCAGCTCTTCGAGGCGAGAAAGCATGCCGAGGGCCGCGGCATGCCACAGGACGTCCACCCGTGCACCGCGCTCCACCAAGAGCCGGGCGACGTGCCAACAGCCGTAGCCGATGGCGTTGTCGAGCGGGGTCCCGATTGAGCCTCCCGGTGTCTCCAGCTCCGCGCCACCGTCGATGAGCGCGACCGCGACCTCGACGTCATCAGTACTCGCGGCCCAGTGCAGGGGGGTCTCGGGGTACTTGCCCCGACTGTCGTCATTGGGGTCGGCTCCGGCCTCGAGCAACAGCGAGACCGCGGCCGGAGCAGCCGGAAAGTAACCGGGCCAATCAGCGGCAGCGTGCAGTGGCGTGCGCCACCCACCCTCGGGACCCTTGCGACCGATCATGCGGACCGCGGCGAGTTCGGGTCGGTCGCCGAGGAGGCGCCGGAGGGTGACCAGGTCGCCACCATGGATGGCGAAGATCAGTTCGGCCGCCACCGGATCGCCCTGCGGCAGGGTCAGCTTGGATCCTCCCGTTCCCGGCGGGTACTGCGCCGACATGCAAGCGAGGCTAGGCGCGGGGAGCGCGCTCCCCCAGCCGAGACGTTCCGCTGGTGCTCCACATCAAGACGGAGTCCTTGCCATGTTCGACGGTCCGGCTCGCGCCGTTCGTCGCGTGAGCACCATCAACGGGTTCTGGCGATCGCAGGCACCCAGGCTCGGCCCGTGCTCCACACGAGGTGACGTCGAGCGACGAGATGACGACATCGGTGCCATCGCGGCCCACATCGCGTCCGGATTTCCGGATGGGTGGCCAGGGCCCGCGGAGACTACAACGCTTGTTCGTCCAGCCACGCCAGACAGGCCTCGGCGACTTCTGCCCATCCGCTGTCGATGGTCAGGGAGTGGCCCCGATCCTCGAACTCGACCAAGTTGGTCTTCGCCGGTGAGTGCCGGTATTGCTTCAGTGTCGACTTGGTGATGGCTTCGGGGACGGTGTGGTCCTTGCCGCCCATGGTGAGCAAGAGCGGACCTCGGTCGGGGTTGTCGGTGTCGACCTTGTCCGGTGAATGGGGCGACAGGCTGGCGGCCGCGGCCTCGAAGAGTGGGCGCCCGGGAGAGGGGACGGCCCATTTCTCGAAGAGCTGGTTGGATTCCTCCTCAGAGACGGCGTTGCCGAAGCTGAAGCGGAACTGCTCGGCGGTAAGGGAGACGGCCCGGTGCTTGTTGGCGGGGTTCTTGAACACGGGCAGCGTGGCATGCAACGAGGAGAGTGGGAGCCGCAACACGCCCTTGATCTGAGCGGCGTCGATGCCGATTGCAGCGACTCCCTTGTTCATTCCCAGAAGTTTCTCAGCGATCATGCCCCCGAAGGAATGCCCGATGAGAATTGGGGCGGCGGGGAGGGCCTCGATGATGCTGGCGTAGTGGTTTGTCACGTCATCGATGCCCTTGTCGGCGACCGTGTCGGGGTTGGCACGGGCCAACTCGACGGTGTCCTGGTCACCGGGCCAGCCCGGTGCCACGGTGTCGTACCCGGCCTGACCGAAGAGGTCCTCCCACGCCGCCCACGAGCTGGCGTGCAACCACAAGCCGTGGATGAAGACCACCGGGTTCGCTTTCTGTGCCATCTCAACCTCGCTCTTCGAGAAACGATCCTGAAGCGCGAGTATGGCACCTCCATCTCGGTGCTGGTTCCGTCGCGTCGCTCTTGTCCGGCATGTCCGTCGAGTTCAGTCGGCCAAGATTCGAAGAAGGTATGGACACGGATGGAACCAGTGGTGGTGACGCCCCGAGGCCGACGCGATGGTCACCGCTCTCCGACATTTGCCGAGAAGCTCAGTCTCGATGGACACGAAAGACTCAGGGGGGTTCCGATCCGATGATCAGGATTCGATCATGGGAGCCCGCTGAAACACGCCCAGCGTTCAGAGATCACTCAGTGCTCGGACAGCGGCTCCTGAGCTGTTGTTGGATATCCCCCAGAAGAGCCCGTGCCCCCTCGTCATCTTGCTGTTCCTGGGCAGCGGCCAGGTGAGCGGAAAGTCGCTCGAGAAGACCGAGGACGGTGGCGCGAACCTCATCGTCTGTCGGGGTTCCGGGCCAGAGGTTCGGTGGTGTCCGGCCGGCGACGGTTGGCATGCTTCCGAGAGGCGAGGTACCAAGTTGGTCGTCCTCGGCCAGGAGCAGGTTCGCCCAGATCCTCAGGTCCCCAAAAAGCCTCTCGAGCTCCTTGTGCATCTCATGGTCCTGCGGGACTTTCCGGTCAGCCTGCTTGACGTCCTGCACCACGTCGATGACCTCGTTCAGGACACTGTTGAGGGCGGCGATCGCGTCGTGGGGTGGCGGCGTGTCGGTGGACGTACGGGCCCCTTTCACCAGGAAGTACGAATACTGATGGAGCTTACGCGGGCTTTTGGACTCGAGACAGCGAAAGATCTCGAATCGAAGAGCGCCAGGAAAGGGTTGCCTGGGTCCGACCCGTCGCCGCCATGGGCACGGAACTCTTCGCCGGCCTTGCGGTTTCAACTGTGGGTTGATCCGCGGGGAGCTCATCGCCGGCCTGTTCGGTCACCTGCTCCAATTCTCGTCACCCTGATTTGGTGGCCCGCGCCTTGCACGACGACCTTTCGGTCGAGGGAAAGCGCCTCGGCGTTTTGCAGCAAGGTGGAGGGACTGGCGCCGCCTCCTCAAGCTGAGCCGTGCAGCATCTCGATCCGACGAGCAAGGTTGACGGCGTGGTCGCCGAGCCGCTCGTAGAAGCGAGCGACGAGCGTGACTTGCGCACCGACGGCGGTGGGCATCGTCCCAGCGGCGATTTCAGCGGTCAGCCGATCATGGAGAATGTCGATTTCCTCGTCGTCTTCGGTGAGCGCACTTCCTCGCGAAGCCCGGTCGGCGTACGCGTCGGCGGCGTCTCGCCACATTTCGAGGGCGACCTCGGACATTCGCTGGACGATGCCTCGACTGAGGGGGCTCATTTCTGCGCCGACGTTCGTGACCGCCCGTTGGGCGATGTGTTCGGCCAGATCACCGCTTCTCTCGAGCTCCGGGAGGATCAAGAGAACGCCGACCAGATGGCGCAGCGTCGCGCCGGGTGTGCTCTCGACGTCGAGCTGGGGCCAGACCAAGAGCTCGACCTCGGCGGTCAGGTCATCGACCGACTGATCACCTTCGACCACCGCCATGCCCAGAGCGACGTCGTTGCCCAGCAATGCTTCGGTCGCGCCCGCCAAGGCCTCTGATACCAAGGCAAACAGCCGGGTGACCCGTCCTTCGATGGCTTCGATCTCCGATGTTCCCGCTTCCATGCCGACTGAGGTTAGCTGGGACGATATCCAAGAGTTCGCGAAGTGTTCGCGTAACGTTCACCTAGGTGTTGTCTCGCGTTTACCGGAGGCGGCAAGAGTGGCGCGTGCGCTCCGGGCAGCCTGTGGGCAACCAGTCCGGGGCGACAGGGAGACCCGAACCCCCAGCTCACGAGCATCCTACGGTCGAGGATCTCTTGGACGAGGCCCCGACGAGCAGGTTCCACCGACGGACCGTGATCATCTCGGGTGTCGGGTTCTTCACCGATGCATACGACCTGTTCGTGATCGGCACCGCGGCTGCCCTGGTGGCCACGCAGTGGCACCTCAGCACGAACCAGACGAGCTGGGTCACCGGAGCCGCCATCCTCGGTGCCTTTGTCGGCGCCTTCACCTTCGGTCGTGTCGCAGACGTGATCGGCCGCAAGAAGGTCTATGTCAGCGTCGCCGTCATCATGATCTTCGGAGCGGTTGCCTCGGCCTTGGCTCCCAGCTTCATCTTCTTGGTGATCGCTCGCCTCGTCCTGGGTCTGGGGATCGGCGGCGACTATCCGGTCTCCGCCGTGTTCATGAGCGAGTACTCGAACCGACACGACCGGGGACGCCTCGTAGGTCTGGTGTTCTCCATGCAGGCGTTGGGTCTGATCGTCGGTCCACTCGTGGCGCTGATACTGCTGTCGTCTGGCATCGGGGACTCCTTGACCTGGCGCATCCTGCTCGGTCTCGGTGCTGTTCCCGCCGCCGCCGTCGTGTATCTGCGGTCCAAGATGCCCGAGTCACCCCGCTATCTCGCCCAGGTCCAGGGCGAGCACGAACGGGCCGCGGGCGATCTGGAGCGCTTCACCGAAGGCGTCATTGCTGAACCCATCCGGGCCGGTTCCGTCTCGGAGCGCCTCAAGCTCGGCGCGTTTCTCAGCGATCCACGCATGCTCAAGCTTCTGCTCGGGACGGCTGGGGCCTGGTTCCTCTTCGACTACGCCTACTACGGCAACACCCTCTCCCTGCCCGCCATCTTGAAAGAAGTGGACCCCACCGCCACGCTGGAGACCAAGTTGTTGTGGTCGCTCGGCATGTTCGTCGTCTTCGCCGTACCCGGCTACCTGCTCGCCGTGAAGAAAATGGACCGAATCGGTCACCGCCGGCTGCAGTTCATCGGGTTCTCCGTCATGGCGATGTGTTTCGTCGTGCTGGCCGTCGTGCCGGCATTGACCCAGCAGGTGGCACCCTTCTTGGGAATCCTCGGATTGAGCTACTTCTTCATCCAGTTCGGGCCCAACATGACGACGTTCGTACTTCCCTCCGAGGTCTTCCCCGTGAGCATGCGCACCACCGGCCATGGCGTGGCGGCCGGCGTTGGCAAGCTGGGAGCCTTCGTCGGGGTGTTCCTCGTCCCGGTGCTGCAGGACCATATCGGCTTGCGTGGCCTTCTCGCAGTGGCCGGTGTGTCGGCCGTGCTCGGTTTCGCCGTGACGCGGCTCCTTCCCGAACCGGCCGGACGATCCCTCGAGGACGTAGCCGAGAACACAGTCCACAACGCGTCGTCCCGAGGGATCGCAGTTGTCCCGGCGACAGATCGGACGAACCCGGAGCTGAAGACCGCATAGCTGACTCCGAAGGCGCCAGGACTGGGCGCGTCAGCAGCAGGATTGGGTTCGACTCACCCTGGCCCGGACGACCGTCGCCTGGATTGACTCCCCCAGCGATTCTCCTGATAATGATCGTGTGCGGAGTGCCCGGAGTGTTCTGCCGACTGAGAACGAGCGCCAGGGTGGCTTGGCGGTCTGGGCGCCGTCGATCGTGCCGCCGATCGGCACCGAGTTGAGCGACGAGCAGAAGATGGCTTGCACGTTCCGCATCCTCGCTCACGAGGGTTTCTCCGAACACATCGCTGGTCACATCACCTGGCAACGTGACGGCCAGGACACTCTGCTGGTCAATCCGTGGGGTCTCTGGTGGAACGAGATCGCGGCCTCCGACCTGTGCACCGTGGACATGGATGCAAACGTCGTGGCGGGCAAGTGGGATGTGACGCCGGCCATCCACATCCATACCGAGTTGCACCGCAGGCGCCGTGACGCCCGGGTGGTCATCCACAACCATCCCTACTCCGTGTGCGTCATGGCGTCGCTTGGACGCCTGCCGGAGCTCTTGCACCAGACCGGCACCATGTACCACGAGGACATGGTGCTCATCAGTGAGTACGGAGGGGAGATCGACTCCCCCGCCCTCGGGGCCGATTTGGCGGACCGGATCGGTCCCGCCAGCGTGATCATCCTGGGGAACCACGGCGCCATCGTGACCGGATCGACGATCGAAGAAGCCACCTTTCGGGCCGCCGCGTTGGATCGCGCCTGCCGCTTGGCCTACGACGTGCTCGTGACGGGACTGACGCCATTGTCGATCCCTCGCAACGTGGTCCCCGGAATCAAAGCCTCACTGATCGAGCGCGGCTCGGACGTGTACTTCGCCGGAGCTGTTCGTCAGCTGCTCCGTCGCGAGCCCGAGGTGCTGCGGTGAAAGCGGGCCTGTCCCTGGTCGTGGGACGTACGACTTTGCTGGAAGGACGCTCTTGATCTCACTTGACGACCTGACGTCGAATCGCAACTTCACCAAGGGGGGTCGCGACGGTCAACGTAGGGTCACCTTCCTACCCGACCCCCCGAAAGCGGGACGGAAGTACACGGTCATCTCCGCTGATGACCACATCGTCGAACCACCGCATGTCTTCGAGAACCGGGTACCCAAGAAGTTCGCCGATCGGGCTCCACGGGTGATCGAGAAAGCGGACGGAAGCCAGACTTGGCTCTACGACGGTGCCGAGCTCCCCAACGTCGGATTCAACGCAGTGGTCGGTCGCCCGGTCGAAGAGTGGCGGATGGAGCCGGCCCGCTTCGACGAGATGCGGCGGGGCGCCTGGGACATCGACGAGCGAATCCATGACATGGACATCAACGGGATCTATGCCTCGGTGAATTTCCCTTCGTTCCTGCCCGGATTCGCCGGGCAGCGCCTCCAGCAAGTGACCAAGGATCCGGAACTGGCCATGGCCTCGGTGCAGGCGTGGAATCAGTGGCACCTCGAAGAGTGGGCTGGGACGCACCCCGGGCGCATCATTCCCTGCCAGATCCCGTGGTTATTGGACCCCGACGTCGGTGCCGCGATGATCCGCTCGAACGCAGAGCTCGGGTTTCGGGCTGTCTCGTTCAGCGAGGACCCGAGCCAACTCGGTTTTCCGTCAATCCACTCCGGACACTGGGAACCGTTCATTCGTGCCTGCGCAGAGACCGGAACGGTGGTCAACCTCCACATCGGCTCTTCGGGCTCCTCACCCGGGACGTCAGTGGACGCCCCGCCCGACGTGGTCGGAGTCCTGTTCTTTGCCTACGCCATCTTCGCTGCTGTCGACTGGCTTTTCTCGTTGGCCGCGGTGCGCTACCCCGACCTCAAGATCTGCCTGTCCGAGGGAGGGATCGGCTGGGTCCCGGCGCTGCTCGACCGGCTCGACCACATGGACTCCTACAACGACATGTACGGAACATGGCGGGGCGATGCAACGCCTTCGGAGGTACTGCAACGGAACTTTTGGTTCTGCGCAGTGGAGGACCAATCGACGTTCCCGCTCCGACACCGAATCGGGGTGGACCATATTCTCCTCGAGTCTGACTACCCCCATTGCGATTCCACATGGCCCCGTACCCAGGCCGTCATCGATGAGGAGCTGGGTGGCCTGCCGGCAGACGACATTCGCAAGATGACCTGGGAGAACGCATCCGTGCTGTACCGGCATCCGGTCCCCGAGGCCGTGCAACACGACCCCGACGCATTCTGAGATGAAGCGTCCGGTCGGTGACACCCGCTTTGATCGGGCAACCATCATGAGGCCAGGATGAATTTGGGTCGAGGGCACGCGGTCGCGCGCTGTCTGCCTGGCGTCTTCGGCACGCTGCATGGTGTGTGCACGCTCGAATGCGACGATCTCCCCGCGGAGGATGAGATTCGAGAAGCCTTGCGTCCTCGAGGTTCCCGCGATTGGATCCGCGATCGCGACGCGGTGCTTACTGCGCGGCATGGGGCTGGACAGGGGGTGATCTGTTGAAAATTCAGCCGCTCCTGATTTACGTCGGCTTCGCAGGCCGAAGCCGAGGTCCGCGAAACTCAGTCTTATTGAGTCGATGGCTCGCTCCATACTCGGTGGAACTCGCGATCCATCGCTGAGCATCGAGAACTTCTGCAACCCGCCCGGCATTCCTGAGGCGATCGAAAACAGAATCGACTGGTGGAGCCCGCCTCTGTCATTTGCGTGGACCCACCTGATCATCCAATTTATCTTCGACCATCTGACTTGTTTCGGCGAACGGCTCGCGCCGTCGAGGTGCGGGGGGAGGGAGCGCGATGACTGACGACGTTGATGTGGTCACGACCGCCGGCACGGTGCGCGGCAGCAGAGAGCGAGCGGGAACGTCGGGGAGGACCATCAGTGTCTTCCGCGGGGTCCCCTACGCCGCGCCGCCCCTTGGCGTCCTGCGTTTCAAGGCCCCCCAACCCCCTGAGCCGTGGTCCGGGATCCGGCAGGTCACCCAGGCGGCTCCCTCGCCGATGCAATCGACCAACAATCCCTTCAGCGGCGTGATCCCGGGCAACCTGGTGGGAGCGGTTTCCGAAGACTGCCTGACCGTCGACATCTGGAGCCCGGCGACCCCCGGTGAAGTTCTGCCGGTCCTGGTCTGGGTTTACGGTGGCGCGTACCTCACCGGAGGAAGCACCCTGGTCACCTACGACGGGTCCACGTTGGCCGCCGACCACGACGTCGTGATGGTGTCGGTGAATTACCGATTGGGTGCGATGGGCTTCCTGTGGTTCGACGACGAGCGCGCCGAGGCCAACTGTGGCCTGAGGGATCAGCTCGCCGGACTGCAGTGGGTCCAGGAAAATGTGGCGGCCTTCGGGGGGGATCCTTCGAATGTCACCGTGTTCGGCGAGTCGGCCGGGGCCGGTTCCCTGCTGCACCTGGTCACCGTTCCGGGAGCCACCGACGCGCTGCACCGCTGCATCCTGCAGAGCCCCGGCGTCGACCACACCTTGCGCCCCGACGACGCGTCGAGAGTGACCGACATCTTCTTGAACCATGTCGGCGTGGACCGGGGAGAGTTGGAACGGCTGTGGGAACTGCCGGCGGAGGCCATCGTCGACGCGCAGGAAACGACACTGCTGGAAACGATCGTCACCATCAGCTCCATGCCCTTTCACCCCGTCGTCGACGGACATTTTCTGACCGCCACCCCGTCGGTGGCGTTTGCCAACGGTGCCGCCACCGACATCGATCTCCTGGTCAGCTGGACGGCAGAGGAAATGCGCCTCTACCCCAACCCGGCGGCCGACGAGGCCGGCGTCGAGGGGATCACCGGGTGGGTGCAGCACTACCTGACCGGCCGCAGCGGCGCCGACCCCGGCCGGGACCGCGCCCGACAACTGGTGGCCTTCTACGAGGATCTCATGGCCGGTTGTGGACGCTCGACCCCCGCGGACATCTACGCGGCGATCCAGACAGATGGGGTGATGCGACTCCCCGCCCGCCGGATTGCCGACGCGCATGCGGCGAACGGACAGGGGGCGACCTACGTCGCCCAGTTCTCATGGGGTGCCCACGTGGAGGGCGAAGCCTGGGAGCGCGGTGCCTTCCACGCGATCGACCTCCCGTTCACGTTCGGCACCCTGGACCGGGCCGGTTGGGCCGAGTTCCTCGGGGCGGAGCCGGACGCCGAACGGCTGGCGCGGTGGCACATGGCGGCATGGTCGAGCTTCGCCCGAATGGGCGACCCGGGCGCTGCGTTCGCACACGGTCCGACCGGGGCGCCCGGTCCGTGGCCCCGCTACGACAACCAGCAGCGGGCCACGATGATTCTCGACACCACATGCGAGGTCCGCGACGACCCCATGGCCGATATCGCGGACGCGTGGGACGGCTTGTCGTCAGCCGACTCTTGAGCGCCGGCGAAGGGGTCGGGTGCCACCCGCGAACGAAGCGTCGGGCCGCGCCTCGCGAGCGGACCCAGGTCGGGAGAGCTGCTGCTAGCGTCCCGCGCGACGGCCCACCGGGTCGCCCACGAGTCGCACGTGGAGAAGTGATGAGTCAACAACTCGAAGGTCGCGTCGCTGTGGTCACCGGAGCGAGCCGGGGAATCGGCAAGGGCATCGCCGTTGAGCTGGGAGCACATGGGGCAACGGTCTATGTGACCGGCCGCACGACCGCCGACGGAGGCATTCTCCCGGGCACGGTGGGCCAGACGGCGAAAGAGATCGACGAGCTTGGAGGCCAGGGCATCGCGCTCGGCCTGCGACCACCGCAACGACGACGCCGTGGCCACGGTCTTCGAGCAGGTGCGTGCCGAGCAGGGACGCCTCGACATCCTGGTCAACAACGTCTTCTCGTCGCCCGATCTGGCACCCTGGTTGGGGAAGATGTTCTGGGAGCTGCCCATCGAAGCCTGGGATCAGTGCATCGATATTGGCGTGCGTTCTCACTACGTGGCCGCCGCGTTGGGTGTGCCCCTCATGCTCGAAACCGGGCCCGGGTTGATCGCCAACGTCTCGTCGCCCGGCGCCGTCGCATATTCCCACAACGTTCCCTACGGTGTGGGCAAAGCGGCGGTCGATCGTCTCAGCCACGACATGGCCGTCGAGTTGCGCCCGCACGGGATTGGGGTGGTCTCGTTGTGGCCGGGCATCGTGGCGACCGAGCTGCTGACGCTGGGGGTTCCCCGGAACGCCGAGGGTCGCCAGATCCTCACGCTCCCCGGAGAAGGTGATTTCGATCTGGACGACGCCGATTCGCCGCGCTTCGCCGGACGCGCCGTGGCCGCGCTCTTCGGCGCACCCGACCTCCAGGAGCGTTCGGGTAAGGCCTTCCACGTGGCCGACCTGGCCGAGGCGTACGGCTTCACCGATATCGACGGACGAATCCCTCGCACCGTGATGCCGGGCCGGGCACAGCAGCGACAATGAGGTTCTCCCACATCCGGTCAATGGTCGACCGCACCTTTACGGTTCGCCGGCCTGGGCCGCGGAACCCACGGCCTCTACGTTTTGGGGATGAGTCGGTCTCGACATCTCGGGCCAGGATGGGCTCCCGATAGGGGGACTCGAACCCTTCACGCTCCATCATCCCCCTCCATTTCCATGTCCTCAAGGTCGCATAAGGTCGTGCGGTCAAGGCCTGCATAGGGGGTAGTCGTGCGATTTGGTCTGTTCTTGATGCCCGAACCGTTCCCATGGTCCAACTGGACGCTGTCGTATGACCTGAAACTCGAGGAGATGGCACTGGCCGATCGACTCGGCTACGACGAAGTCTGGGTGGGCGAGCACCACACCGGCGCCTACGAGAACATACCCGCCCCCGATATCTTCATCGCCAAGGCGTCAGCGATGACCCATCGGATCGGTCTCGGCACGGGGACGATCAACCTGCCCTATCACGACCCCTTCATGGTCGCCGAGCGACTCGCCTTCCTCGACCACCTGACTCACGGGCGGCTCATCTACGGATTCGGCGGCGGTGGCCTGGTCAGCGACAAACGCTTCTTCCAGCTCGACCCGAGCGAGGGAACCCCCCGCCTCCGGGAGGCACTGGACATCATCGAGGCTCTCTACGCGTCCACTGACTATGTCAACTTCGACGGCAAGTTCTGGAACCTCGACCACAAACGCATCCAGGTGCGCCCGTACCAGGAGTTTCCGCAGTTCGCCATCGCCGGTATGTCCGGCGTGCACAACTTCGACCTGTGCGGCAACCGCGGCTACGCCGCGCTGAGCATCTATTTCACGCCCGTCCGGATCGAGTCCAATCCGGGCATGCCCGACCTGCGGAGCCAGGGGGCGGCGCTGGCCGAGGCAGCGGAGCGATCGGGTCGAGACCCGGAGCAAGCTCGCCGGGATTGGCGAATCTGTCGCGAGGTCTACGTCTCGGACTCCAAGAACGCGGCGATGAGCGAGATCAGAGAGAGCTTGCTCCAGTCCTACGACTACCTGTTCAAGATCGGCCTTGCTCCGCTCATGAAGCGCGATGCGGACATGCCCGACGCCGATGTCACCTTCGACTGGATGGTTGAGAACATTCCCTGGATCATCGGTTCGCCGACGGAGTGCAGAGCCCAAATCCACGACATGCACGATGATCTCGGCGGATTCGGGACGCTCCTCTTCAACTCCCGCGAATGGGTCACCAGCGACCGGTGGAACCGGTCCCTGGAGCTGTTCGCCCGCTATGTCGCCCCCCATTTCACCCGCCGAGACGACCAACGCTTCCGGGCCGAACTGGCCGACGACGCCCTCGGCGGGGGGTGACTCGAACACCTTGTCCGGCATCGCTGGCGATTCGCTGACCCCCACGAGTCTTGCGCGATTGCGGATTGGGACGAGAAAGTCGACACCGAGGGTAGGTCGTTTCACTTGCGGGCGAGGCGGGTCAACCACGGCACATGCGCTCAACGCCTCGACCCGGTGACCGCTCCCACCGGAGCAAACAACAGCACAACCCCAGCAAAACCCCAGTAGAACCACAGCCGAGGCATCTATGTTTTCGCGGTGGCGGGAGACCAAAACCTTGTCGGACATTGTGGCTCGATTCGTGTGGTGCCACGGCTCGAGGCGAGAAGGCGGACGACCGGCAACGTGAAACACGGAAAGGAGAATTCATGTTGCGACGGGCAGCGGTGATAGCGGCAAGTCTCGCCGTGGCGACGAGCTTCGGACTGGCGGGGGCAGGCGTGGCCTCGGCGGCAGCACCGGCGCTGAAGATCAAGAACGGCGCGATCTGGACGATCGAAGTGAACGGTGGAGGGTGTCAGCAGGACAAGTTCAACACGACCAGCCCTCCGTTTCAAGGCGGTGAATGCTCTTTTTGGCGGCGACAAAGGCACCTGGACCGGTGGCGGGTCGGGCAACGCTGTCATGACATGGACGCACGGGTCCGATGCAGGAGGGCACTTCAGCGGCGGCTTCCAGGTCGGATCGTCGCCGAAGGAGTATGAGGGCACCTACGTCAATGACGACTTTCTCGCCACAGCTTGGCTGGTCAAAGGAGCCGTCACGTCATTCAATGGACTGCCCTGTTGAACACTCCGCGGCCAATTGCCGTCACGCCCGACGATGATGGCGGTGACGTTGTCCACCCGCCGTACAGCTGACAGATCCGCGACCTCTTGCGGCTGCCCGATACGTGCCGGATGTCCCAACGAGGTGCTCGGCGAATATCGCTGTAACCACTTCGTTGTCCGACTCGGCGATGGCCTTTGGTTCCGTGTCCGGCGAACCGGGCCAGGATGCAGCCCGGCACACGGCGCGTTTGGCATCGCGGCGGTGCGCTGGTATCGCTGACTAGGAGCGGCGGCGGCGCCGAGGGCGGAAGGACGAGAGTGCCGTGAGCAAACTCCCAGAGATGATGGCGAGCACACCGCCGGCGAGTAGCAGTCCGGGTCTTTTGAGGCCGGTGACGGGACGTCCGGCCGGTCCGCCCAAATGGCTGTCCGCTGAAGGTGAGACCCTCGAGTGTGCCAATGAGCGGAGTCATGCGGAAGGCGACCCGGCATCGCCTCAGTGTCCAGACGCCCTATGTCACGGTTACATCGGCGAAGTACTGGGTCTGCAGCTTGGGCCTTCTTTCTCCCCAACCGGGACCGCTCGCATTGCAGCCACAGTCTTCGTCAAAACCAAACTCGAGGGAAATAGGATCCGGCGGTCGCTGGCGGGTTCTCCATGAATTTCCCAGTGCCGGAAACTGGCGTGCTACCGATGGTCCTCCATGGCGGCGGGAGGGAAGGGCGCTCATGTTCACGAAGCACCCGGAGCGTTGCCTGCCGCCGGTGTGCTCGGCGGCGAAGCCATCAGGCCCCAATGACCAGGGACCGTGCCTCTGCCGGACCGACGACGAGGTCGTGGAGGTCTCCGCCCACCTCGAGTCGGCTCGACTGTTCGACCCCGCCGATCCTCATCGGTTCAAAGCCCGCGGTTCGGATCAAGTTCTCGACTTCTTTGCTCCGATACTCGTCCTCGGACACGTAGAACAGAACCGCCGGCTCCGTCGACCGGCGGCTCGAGGACTCGAAGAGATCGGCAGACATGCTGCCGAACGCAATGGCAAAGCGTGTCCCTACCGGCAACCACCCGGCGACAACTTGTCCCGATGACTGCCCTTCCGGTAGGAGTCGGACAACCTTGCCTTGTGCGTCGAGTCCGACCGGATTGCTCGGAACGACGAGAGACGTGTCTCCCAGCGCGTCCGCGATCTCGTCGATGACGTCTTTCAATACGGAAAACCGCAGCGCAAGGACGGCGGCATCGGCTCCCAGCAACGCGCTCCGGTTGTCGGGCGCGACGACCGCCGCTCCACCGATTGCGACGGCCAGCTTTCGCGCCGACTCCTTGGAGGCACTCGAGAGCTGGAGGGTTTCGCCACCGGCAGCAAGCTGGCGCGCAATGGCCGATCCGATCCCTCCGGTGCCGATGATCGCCGTGGTCATGATGGAGACATGCGCCCCGTCAGGAGGCTCACTCCGACGTGCTCGATGGCCATTGATCGGGGAACCAATCTCCCTTCGGGTCCGTCGTTTGTCCCACCTCGATCAGATGACCATCGGGATCGCGGATATAGCAACGGATTTCGTACTGGTGGTGCTTCGGTGGCGTCAGGAATTCCGCACCACGCGCGCTCCATTCGGTGTACACGGCAAGCATGTCCGTCACTCGTATATTGAGGAAACTGCTGACCCGGTTGGGATCGGCGGGCGTCTCAAGGGTGACCTCCGGCTTGTCGTCGGTCGGCCCTCCGCCCACGTTGATGATGATCCAACTGTTCGACAGTTGGACATACGTGAGCCCTCCCGGTCCGGAGAACGCATCCCTGCCCCCGAGCACATCGGTGTAGAAGCGGCGAGAGCGCTCGACATCGCCCGACACGATGAACTGGGCCACCACGATCCCCTCTGGGGGCGTTGGGACCTGGTCGGCCGGTGCGCTCGATGGCCAGTGATCGGGCACCCAGTCCCCCTGAGGGTCGGTGGTCTGCCCCACTTCGATCAGGTGACCATCGGGATCACGGATGTAACAACGGATCTCGTACTGGTGCTGCTTCGGGGGCGTCAGGAACTCAGCACCCCGCGCGCTCCACTCGGAGTATACCGTCTCCATGTCCTTGACCCGGATGTTGACGAAGCTGCTCACCCGAGTTGAGTCGCCGGGCGTCTCCAGGGTGACCTCCGGCTTGTCGTCGGTCGGGCCTCCTCCGGCATTGATGACGATCCAACTATTGGACAGTGCGACATTGGTCGGCCCTCCGGGACTGGAGAAGGCGAGACGACCCCCAAGGACCTCGGTATAGAAGCGCCGAGAGCGCTCGACGTCGTCCGACACGATGAAGTGTGTCAGCAGGACTTCCTCTTGGGGCGGGTGGGCGTCGGCCATCTGCTACCTCCGATTGTCTTTCACGTTCATAGCCGTGCCATCTGCGCCTGCATGGGCTGCAAAGGCGGCGGCATTTTGGCGATGTCCATTCGAAGGGTTTTGAAGGCCGAATCGAAGATGGTCGAGAAACTCGGGAACGGCTGGATGACGTCGCTCAACACCTCCAACGGAACGCGGGCGCGTATGGCGAGCGTCGCCTGCTGGAGCCACTCCCCGGCCTCGGCTCCGAGGGCGTAAGCGCCGGTCAACCGGGCGCCGTCGCTCAGCAGGGTCAAGAATCCGTTCGACTGGGCGTACTTGTGGCTGTACGTCGCGGTCTTGGACACGTCGGTCAGGAGCGTTGTGCTGCTGTAGGGTGCCTCCGCGGCACCGACGGCAGCCGCCTGCGGATCAGTGTACGTGACGCGCGGCACGGCTTCGTAGTTCGTCGGGTGGCTCTCTCCGGCGATATTCGCCGCCACAACGTCTCCCTCGTACTCGCCGACATGTGTCAGGGGCCAGATCCCGTTGACATCCCCAATGGCCCAAATGTTGTCGCCGGCGCGCAGATACTCGTCAACCACGACGCCGTGTGGGTTTGCCTCGATACCGACCGTCTCGAGCCCGATCCCTTCGACACGGGGACGGCGGCCGGTCGCCACGAGCAGTCGCTCTCCTTGCACCGAGGTCCCGTCCGAGAGCCTCAGGACGTAGTCGCCGCCGTCGCGCGAGGCCTCCGCGGCCTGGACTCCGAGGTGCAACTCGATCCCGTCCTGCCGCAGTGCCTCGGTCAGAGCCACGCCGAGGGGGGACGGCTCTCGCGGGATCAGCCGATCGGCCCCCTCGACGAGCACGGCCTGACCACCGAGCCGCCGTACCACCTGTGCGATCTCGACACCGGCCGAGCCACCGCCGAGCACGATGAGGCGGCTGGGGACCGTCTTCATGGCCGTCGCCTCGCGCGTGCCCCACACGCCGACCAGGCCGTCGAGTCCCGGAATGGGCGGAACGAAAGGTTCCGCGCCCGTCGCTAAGACGACATGCTCCGCCGTGTGGCGAGTGCCGTCCACGTCGACCACGCCAGGCCCGGCGAGCCGACCCACGCCCCGGACCAGCGCGATGCCGCGATCCGCCAGCCACTTCTCCTGGCCCGCGTCCGAATAGCCGGACACCATGTAGTCCCGCCAGTCGAGTGCCGCCTGCACGTTCACCTCGGCGCTGGCGCCAACGTCGCGGGCGCCCTGGACCGCCTCCCCCGGACGCAAGAGGGACTTGGACGGGATGCACGCCCAGTAGGAGCACTCGCCGCCGACCAACTCCCGCTCGACGACGGCGACCCGAAGCCCACGAGCCGCGATGGCCCCGGCGCAGTGCTCGCCGGGCGCACCGCCGCCCAGCACGATCACGTCGAAATCGCTCATACAGGAAGCTCCTGGCCGCTCTGTTCGCTCACCACGTACTCGCCGTACCAGTCGGGCCAGTCCGAGTCGGCCCGGCCGATTCGCTTCTCGTGCTCCGCATGGGCCGGCTCGGCGCGATGCGTTGCCGCAGCCAGGTCACCGGCCGAGTTCGAACGAGGTGGTGACGCCCCCGTGATGTGGGAGCCGAACTGCACGGAACATTGCGATCGCGGTGGCGTGAATTGCACGACCCGAAAGCCGTCGTCGAAGGAGAAGTCGGCGTCGAGCCTCCAGCCGAGGCAGGCGTACAACGCCTTGGAGCGATCGGCGTCGGCGACGGGGATGACGACAGCCTCCGGCTTGAGATCGGCCGGCTCGCTGCTCGGCCATCTGCCGGGTGCGCTCTGTCCATCGACGGTGCTCATCCGGCCCTCCTCTGTCTGGTCCCCGAAAGGATTGTCGCACCCAGGCGAAAGTCTTGCACTTGAGATATCGCTCGCACTCGGGGTTTGACGTCGTTCTAGCGTACCGGGATCGCATGGCGATGCACGGGTGGACGTCTCAACCTTCCGCTGGCCGGCCAGCAGTTCGAATTCCCATGGTCGAGAACCGGAGCCGAGGACGGAGGCTCCGACCTCTAGGGTCAGCGTTTGATACCGATGCTCTTTCCTTCGGTGTACCGGATCGGCTCCTCCAATGTGTCGACGAGGAATTGATCCCGGTCTCCTTGTTCCCACGCCTCCCTCAACCCCGGAGCCGCCAAGTCGAAGTCGGGCCGAATCTTCTTGAATACGCCCCTTAGATCTACGTGGAGCTCTGCCATCGTGGGCCGGCCCCAGTACCAGTATCCGTTGTAGATCTTGAAGATCTTGAGTCGGGGCTCGAGGACGAACGTGTGGGGGATCATCGGATCGTGCGGCTCATCCGTGAACTCTTTGATGTCCAGATCTTTCTGGACGACCCGATCGGGGTCCGACAGAAACGGCCACGTGGCGCCCAGCGCGTCCCGGAACTCATTGATGTTCAGTTGATTGTCGGTCGATATCAGAGCCAATCGCGTGTAGGCATTCCTGAACTCAGGATATACGTCGACCAATTGCCCTACGAACTGATGTTCTTTGGGATCGAAGCCGCCACGGGACAGATGGAGCACCATCGGATTGGCCCCCTGGAGCTCCGACAGGGACCGCCGACGGCCGGATTGATCGGCGAGTTCGTAGTCGGGAAACGTCTTGCCTTCACGGATATCGCTGCGCATGTGGCCTCCAAACTCGAAAGGGTCAGGTCCAAGGTCCCACGGGAGTCGGGCAGATATTCAAGTCGGTTGCGCCAGTCGCTCGCTCTCAGAGATCGCCCAGGCCGCGTTGACGAGACCGATATGGCTGAACGCCTGCGGGAAGTTGCCAAGGAGCTCCCCGCTGACTGGATCGACCTCCTCGGCCAGCAGGCCGACCTCATTGACGAAGGCGGCGGCACGCTCGAAAACGGCCCTGGCCCGAGTTGGCTGGCCGGCCAGGGCCAGGGACTGGGCCAGCCAGAAGGTGCAGAGAAGGAATGCGCCCTCCTCACCCTCGAGGCCGTCGTGGGACCGATAGCGATAGACCAATCCACGCTGGTCGGTGAGCCGTTCCTCCGTCGCGTCGATCGTGGCCAGCACCCTCGGATCGTCTGCCGGAAGAAATCCCACCAGGGGCACCATAAGGTTGGAGGCGTCAAGCTCCTCCGAGCCGAAGGACTGGGTGAAGGCCTTGGCCCGGTCGCTCCAGCCCTTCGTCACGATCGCCTCACGGATCTGGTCGCGCGTCTGCGTCCATGACCCGATTCGAGAGGAGGCGTCGAGACGGTCGGCCAGGATCACCGCTCGATCGAGGGCCACCCAGCACATCAGCTTGGAATACAAGAAATCACGCGGCTCCCCCCGGATCTCCCAGATTCCTTGGTCCTTCTCCTGCCACCGCCGGGCGGCGGTGTCGGCCAGCTGCACGAGGAACTTTCGCGTGGCTGGTGCCAGGTCGGTGGGCATATCCCATTTGCCCGAATCGGAAAGTGGCCCGACCCGATGGGTGTCGTCGAACAGGTGATCGGACATGCGGTACACCGCGTTGAGCAACTCGCCGTAGACATCGAGCTGGCGTTGTTTCCAGGCCGCGTTGCCCACTCGAACCGGCGCCGAATGCCGCCAGCCCTCCAGCTGCGGCAGCTCCCGCTCGGTCAGGTCCCGTTCACCGCCGATGCCGAACATGATCTGCAAGGCACCGCCCCGGTCGAGCGAGCCGGCCGCGGACGTCGAGACGTAATCGAAGAACTGGTTGGCTTCGTCGGGACAAGCCGCCACCCAAAGGGCCTGGATCGTGAAGGAAGCGTCCCGGACCCAGGTGTAGCGGTAGTCCCAGTTCCGGGAGCCGCCCACCACCTCGGGCAACGACGTGGTCGCCGCTGCGCAGATAGCGCCGGTGGGTGCAAACGAGAGTGACTGGAGCACGCGACCGCTGTGGTGCACCATGTCTTGCCACGGACCGACGTAGGCCTGGTGGAGCTCAGACCACGACTCCCACCCCGCCACGGTGTCTTCGAGCCGGGTGCGTATTTCCGACGGGCTCCAGACCCTGGCCGAACTGCCCTCAGTCTGGTTCCCGTGATGCAGAGCGAATCCCATGCTTTCGCCTTGGGCAAGCTGGAACTGGCCCGAGGCCGCGCCACCGTCCTTGTCGAGCGTCATGGCCACCGATGTCGACAGCACCAGCCCCCCAGCGCTCCCGGACTCCGTCATTCCACCGTCGACCGCGTCGAGCGATGGATGTTTCGATCCGTAATCGGGGCGCGGGACGTACTCCAGGTACAAGTCGACCCGTCCCTCCGTACACGTGGCGCGCCGCAGGAGAACGTGAGGCGCTCCTTGGCCGAGCTCGTGTCCCCGGTTGCCAGAACCCATGGCGAGTGCGTCGGTGATCTTGACCGAACCGGTCGGCGTGTGCTGCGTGGTCTCCAACACCATGGTGCGGTCCAGGTAGCGCCTGCTCACTTCCGTCGCGTTGGTGGCCCCGAAGAACCAGTGCCCGGCTTTCTCGTCGAGGAGGCGACCGAAGGTCGAGGGGCTGTCGAACCGTGGGAAGCAGAGCCAGTCGATCGACCCGCCCCGACTGACCAGCGCAGCGCTGTGCCGATCCGACAGGAGCGCATAGTCAGCTATGGGGGTCGTGGTCACGTGACTCCTTCGCTCGCGGATCCGCAAGATCCGATCTGGCAGCGCCGATGAGCATCAGAGCAGATCTGCCCAACTGCGATTGGAGAAGGGCTATCGGCTTTCGGCTATCGGACTGGCATGCTCAGCGAACCTAGCCGAACGCGATGGACGGGTAGCGGGTTGGCGGGTGGCGCCAAGCCCGTCAGGTCACTCTGGCCGGGACCTTGACGGGATGGCTCTTTGGTCGGAAGGTCGTTCGACCGTCTGAGCACGACTCCGAGACAGAACTCCCGAAGGAGGCGATTCTCCGTGACTGGGGCCAGAGCCCTATTCGGGTCGCTGACTTTCAGGAGCTCGCTCCAGCTCTGGGGCAACTCCTAGACCGTGTCACCCTGGGGATCGACCACATCGTCACGACGTCTGTGACGGGACTCCGGGCCAAGGAGGTCATCGACGTCCAGGTCATGGTGGCGAAGTTGGACACCGAGCGAATCGTTCCGGCGCTCGCTGAGTGGGGATTCGAACAAAGGACTACGCGATGGAACCTCCGGGTTCGCGTCCAAGCCGCTTGCTCTGAAGCACCTGCGGGCCGGTTTTGTTTGACAGCTGCGCAGATACGTCGGTGCCTCAAGCGCGGCACCGCTCCGGGAACTTGATAGCGAACTCAAATGGACGATCGGTGACGACTCCCACTCAAGTCTCTGATCGCCACCGCTGGCAATCCGGCGGGCCTCACAAACGCGAGACGAGCTCAGCCACGATCTCCGCCGCTGGGCGTGTCTGCCTGGCAAGCGCGACGCTCTGTCCGGCCCACATGGAGAGCGCTTCAATGTCACCGGTGGTGCCCACCATCGGGGGCGCTGGCTCGTAGCGGACGATTGCTTCGCCCGAAGCGAAGTGCGCGATGACATCTCCCACTCCGGGACGAATCTCCAGAGGCGGCCGGCCCGCGGCCTCCCACATGTCGGCCGTCGAATTGCGGAGCGCGCGGTGAGGAGAGTCCGGCCAGTCGACGTCGTAGAGGTCGGGGAACCAATCCGCGTCGGTCTCGACCGCATTGATGAGGCGAGTGCGGTACTCCTGGTGGATGGGCATCTCCTGGGCAAGCAGAAATTGGGTACCCACCCACGCCGCCTGAGCGCCCAGGGCGAGGACGGCGGCCACGCCTCGAGCGTCCCCGATCCCGCCGGCCGCGATCACTGGCACCGGCGCCACCGCGTCCACGACGGCGGGCACCAAGGGGAGCGTCGCAATCTGACCCCCCACGTGCCCTCCAGCCTCCCAACCCTGCGCCACGATGACATCAACTCCGCTGGCGACCGCCCGCCGTGCCTCTTCGGCGGTTCCGACCGTACACAGAACGAGTCCGCCCGCATCGTGGACCTGCTCGATGTAGCCAACGGGATCTCCCAGAAACAGTGACACGATCCGCAAACCGGCGTCGAGGGCTTCATCGAGGCGACGGTGCTGATCGGACGTGAGAACCAGGTTGCCGCAGAAGGGACGATCGGTGAGCGCCGCCGTCTGGCGAACCACCTCTCCTGTCGGATCGGACCACGTCAGCGTCACCATGCCGAGCCCACCGGCATTCGAGACCGCTGCCGCCAGTTCCGGCACGGCCACCATCGCCGCCAAGACAATCGGTTGTTCAATCCCGAGCAGTTTGCACACCGGTGTTCGCATTACTGCCAACTACTCCTTTCGATTCAGGCCGTCCTCGACCAGCACGGACAGATCCATATTCTTCTTCGACTCATACGATGTGGACATCGACTTGGCGGTTTGTTCCAAGAGTGAAAGCTCGAGTCGTCGCCTGCATCCCAGGCCTCGCGCAATCCCGGTTTGCCCAGATTCCAGTCGGGCATTCCCGAGTAGAACAGTCCGTCACTGAACAGTACCGTTTCGCAACGTGATTTCTCGTAGGTGGGCGAACTTCCTACCCACCGTGTAACTCTCGTCGCCGTTCACTGCCCATTGGCGCCGATCCCCCCTGAAGGGTGGCGGGCACTTCCACCTCGGCGACGGTACCGGTCGCCTTCCCGGGGTGGAGTAACAGCGAACCGCCGGCCGCCTCGAGGCGGACCCGTCGCGAGGTTAGGCCGATGTGGCCGAGAGCCAGCTGCCGCTCCATCTCACCGGGCGAGATGCCACGTCCGTCGTCGACGATCCGCATTCGGGCGATCCCATCACACCAGGAGAGATCGATGTGGACGGCGTGCGCCCCGGCGTGTTTCACCACGTTGGTCAAGAGCTCGCGGGCCGTCGCCAGCAGCAGTCCGTCGGCGGACGTCCGCCAGCTCTCGTCCCACGACTCGGCCTCAATGGTGCTGGCAAATCGACCACGTTCGCTCGACGTGCGAACAAGGTCGCGAAGCGCGGGGAGAAATCCCGCCTGATCGAGCACCGCCGGGTGGAGCTGAGTCATCATGGATCGGAGCACATGCGAGGTCTCGCGCAACGCGTGGTCGACCCGGTCGAACGAAGAGGGGTCGGCTGTACCGCGCGCCTCGTCGAGGTCCTGGCGCGCCGCCAGGACGTACTGGAGCGCACCGTCATGCAGGTCCTCGGAGAGCGTCCGGCGTTCTCGGTCCTCGATCGTCGTCAACGCGGTGATCAGTTGGTTGCGGTCCACCACGAGACGCCCGATCGTGCGCACGCGCGACCCGGCCACCCGGGACAGCAAGACACTGCCGACACAGATGCCGGCCAATAGACCGGTGCGCAGGATGACAGACGACCACGGCTCACCGTTCGCCGACTTGGCCGCGATGCTCGAACCGAGGTAGGCGGCCACGGTCGGCGCGGCCACCGCGGCACAGACCCAGGGGCGGAGCTGTGTAGCGGCGAGGATCGGGATCATGAAGAACCCGGTGACCAACACGTCGGACGTCCAGCTCTGATTCACCGAAGCACTGGCCACCACCGCCAGCCCGACCAGCGCGGCCAGGTCGACGAACAAGGCCAACCAGACGAATCTGACCAGCTGGTCCGCGCGGCGTCGGGCCAACCAGGCCACGCCGATCGCCCACGCAGCGTAAATGGCCGCGATCGTGTAACAGGCGACCCGATCGCGCGCCGGCGCGATCCACAGCACGACGGCGCCGACAAAGACGACCAGAACCCAGCGCAGGCCTACCTGGACCCGCAGGCCCCGGTAGGCCTGATCCAACAGACCTTCCTGGAGGTCGGACTCGGCGTCGAGATCCGGTGGGGGCGTGAGGTGCGCGAGATCCCCCACGCTCACGTGGTCGGTCGCCACGGCTACTCGAGCAGGCCACGCCGCATGGCTTCGGCCACGGCGGCGGCGCGGTCCGAGACGCCGAGCTTTTCGTAGAGCCGCTGCGCGTACGTCTTGACCGTGCTCGTCCCGATGAGGAGCTCCGCCGCCAACTGCGGAATGGAGAGGCCCCGAGCGAACCCCTGCACGATCTGCCGTTCGCGCTCGCTCAGCACCAGAGCGTCGGGCTGCGATCGCAATCTGATCTGCTCGACCAGCCCGACGGTGAGCGAGGGCGGCACGACCGTGTCACCCTTCGCCACCCGGATGACCGCATCGACGATTTCGGCCCGACTCGAGTCCTTGGCCAGATAGCCCGACGCTCCCTCCTCCAGCGCCTGGAACACGATGGCACTGTCTGTGAGCGCCGAGAGGAGGAGAACCCGAGTCGGGGAGTCGTCCCGCTTGAGGGCCCGCACCACGGCGATGCCGTCCATGTTGGGCATCTGGTAGTCCACCACCGCAACCTCTGGTTGTTCGAGTGCGATGACCTCCAGCGCCCGGCGGCCATCCTCGGCCTCCCCCAGCACCCGGATCCGCCCGCTCTGGGTCAGACCGCGGGCCACCCCGTCCCGGAAAAAGGGATGATCGTCGACCACGACCACGGTCACCAAAGCTGCCATCGGCGCCATCCGATCCTGTTCCGCATGCGCAGCGCGCCCCTCCGTGGTGACGTCGGGAGCCAGCTTAAAGAAAGCGGGCGGTTGGGGCGAGCGAGTCCGGACGCGTCGAGTGGCCCGCCGTTCGACGGGCCACTCGACGCTGGGGTGGGACAGGAGCGGGTGGAGCGTGCTCACCCGGCCATCTGGTTGTTGCCGTTGACGAGGTAGTTCTGCAGTGCCGCCTGGGTGGCGGCGTTCATCGTCCCGGTCTGGGGCAGCCCGGCGTCGCGCTGCAGGTACGTGATGGCGGCGGTGGTCTGCGGTCCCATGAGCCCGTCGATCGGTCCTTCGTAGTAGTTCAGCTGGCCGAGTTGCTTCTGCAGCGTCTCGACCGCCGCCGAAGGAACCGGCTTGGGCGTCACAGGCTGGGCCGGCGTCACCGTGTGGGTCGGGGTGGGGGTCGGGGTCGGGGTCGGGGTGGGGGTTGGCGTGATCGGGACGACCACGGTGTGGATGGGAGCCGGAGCGGGCGCTGCGGCGCTCTTGAAATGTCCGCCGAGGCCGAACCCGACGACGCCGACGATCGCCACAATGGCGGCGGCGCTGATCGAGGCAGCGGCGATGAAGATTCCTCTCGAGGATGTCGGCTCGGTGGTGTCGGTGGTGCTCATTGTGAAGTCCTTTCTGTTTCGCAACCCGGTCGATCCGGGCTGGTAGTTCCACTCTCTGCTCTCTCGAGGTGGCGCATTGACACCCGATCGGACGATCGAGAGGATGATGCCGGTGTCCCCCGATCGGCGGACACGGTGGGGCGCCTCCAAGCGTGCGCCCCGGCACAGCGGCGGGGCGGGCACCTGGAAACCCTCGTACTCCCGACGAGGCGTATGGCGGCAGGTTCGGGATGCCGAACCTTTACGCCAACTGCTCGGCGGACCCGCGACAGCTTTGACAACATGGTTCGGCCACCGTCAACAGCCAAGGTCCGACCGTTGATGATCGTCGACTCGTGCGAAAGAAGGAAGGCTTCGAGATCACGTCACGACTCGTCAGGACCGAGCCGATGCAGATGGATCTCACCTCACCTGGCGCTATGTCTACTCCTGCCTTCTTGTCGCCAACGACTGAAGACCTCTTCGAGTTCGGCTCGCCGAGCCCGCGGGTTGAGAATGTAGAGCCGGTCTCCGGCCTTGAGAAGAGCGGAGCCTCGTGGGGGAACGGTTTCATCTGTACGGGTGATGGCGGCGATCAGCGAGCGGCAGGGCGGTCCCAACTCGCTAACGACAACTCCATCGATCGCGTGCCTCTCGGTGACATCGTCGAACCGTCCGCCCACGACGTCCCAACCACCGCCCGAAGTCAACGGGACGAAGCCCAGCCAGGTCGTCCGGGGACGCGACTCGACGCCCGCAACAGCATCGAGTCGGGCGCCATCCTCCCTGACGGGTTGGGCGCACTCGGCCTGACGGTCAGCGAACCGGAGAACTACCGGCTCCGCCGAGAGGTCGGCCGTACCATGGATCGTCTACCCGGGCCGGTGAGTCATGAAACGCCCGTCAAGTAGTTGGCCCGTTCGTCTGCTTCTGGCACTGAAGGCCCAGGGTAGAGTCTGAAATGACCGGTGTGATTCTTTGAATTCAGTGCCCGACGGGGAGAATGGTGCATCGACAGCAATGACTCCAGAGCATGACGAGACATTCTCGGCGGGTCAGACCGGGGGGGCGACAGAGGCCTCGGCGGGAGTAGAGATCGTCATCGGTGAGATCCCGGCATCTGAGGATCCGACCACGTTGATCTGGACCGCGCGCTGCACTGATCTGACCCACGATTTGCTGGGGCATTTCGACACCCGGTCCGAGGCCGAGGATGCTGGGGCGCGCCATCTGGAGTCCCACCATCGATCCCCTGAGCGGTGAATCGTCACCGTATAGGGAAATAGTAGCGAACGGAAACGTCTTGAAAGCCGGGCACGAAGGTTGCGGGGTACCCCGTGCTCGACCACGACAACAACCTCGCCGAGATATGCCGTGCCTCGTTGGGAACTCTTCGGTTTGGTTTTCAAATGCGCCGGATGGGTATTGCCAACAGATGACCATTCCCCAAGATCCGACACCCATTGAGCCAGAACCCGAGCCAAACCCTCCCTCTCCGATTCCCGATCCGGAGCCCGTTGCGAGCCGAGCCGCGAGCGTCTAGATGCCTCGCTCTCAGCGGTGAAAGAACAGAGTCGTCATGCTGAGCTGATCGTGGCAAGGAGGCTGTCCTCGTAGTCGTCCAACAACTCGGCGCAGGACGGGTAGACATCTCGGGCTCCGGCGGCGAAGAGCTCGCAGGCGGCGACACCGCCCGTCTCCACCGCGACGCAGGCGATGCCAGCTCGCTGCGCGGCCTCAACGTCCCAGCCGGTGTCGCCGACGGCCAGGACGCGAGGCGCCAGAGTTCCCGTCCTTGCCAGCGCCCGATGGTAGAGATCGGGGGCTGGCTTTGCCGACTCGACCGATTCGCCGTGGACGATCTCGTCGATCACCTCGTCGCAGTCGAGCGGCCCGAGCAGCAACTCCAATTCGTCCTCCTCGGCGGATGTGACGATCACCACCATGCTCCCTCGCTCGTGGACGTGACGTAGAAGGTCCCGGGCGCCCGGCAGCGGTCGGATGAGGTGCCGGGTCTGAGTGAAGTGACGACCGTGGGCGTCGCTGATGCGCTCATCCGTTCCGCCAGCCAGGTCCTTCAAGAGATCATCCCCGTCCTTGCCGATCAGCCGGTGTACCTGCGCCATCGTCGGCGAGATCCCGAACTCCTCGAGCGCCCGCCACCAGGCCCAGGTATGGAGATAATTTGTATCAACCAGTGTCCCGTCGACGTCAAAGAAGACCGCGTCGGCATCGGCCACAGGTCTCAGTCCCTCAGGGCCGGAAGGAGCACATCGTCGGCCCAACGAAGGAACGGCTCCTGATCCTGGCCGCCGATCTGCAGCAGCGCCACATCGGTGAATCCGACGTCGGTGAATTTGGCGGACCGCCTTGACTGCCTCGTCCACATCGCCTCCACACGGAATCGACTTCGCCACGTCCTCGGGACGTACGTGGCTCGACGCCGCCGCGAAGGCTTCGGTCCCTGGCAGCTCGGCATTGACCTTCCAACCTCCGTCGAACCACCGGAACAGCGCGTGCGCCCGCTCAATGGCCCGGTTACGGTCTTGGTCGTAGCAGATCGGGAGCTGGCCCACGATCCGTTTCGCCGATCCTGCCTCGTCGGTGAATTGTGTGACGAGGGCGGCGTCGGGCTCAACGGCGATCAAGGCGTCGCCGTGCGTCGCGGCCAAGTGGCACGACTGCGGTCCCGAGGCCGCCAACGCAATGGGCGGCGGCACCGGCGGCACGTCCCACAGTTTCGCGGAGTCCACCTCGAAGTAACGGCCGCTGTAGGACACGTATTCACCACTGAAGAGGGCGCGAACAATGTCGACAGCCTCGGACAACATGGCATGTCGTACGTTCGCCGGCGGCCATCCGCCGCCAGTGACGTGCTCGTTGAGATTCTCGCCCGCCCCGAGCCCCAACGTGAAGCGACCGTCGGACAGCAAGGCGACCGTTGCAGCCTTTTGAGCCACGATGGCCGGGTGATAGCGCTTGATCGGGCAGGTGACGTAGGTCATGAGGTCGATGTCGCTCGTCGCCTGCGCCGTCGCGCCGAGGACCGACCAGGCATACGGTGAGTGGCCCATCGCATCCAGCCACGGGAAGTAGTGGTCGGAGATGACGGCGAAATCGAAACCGACCGCCTCGGCGCCGATCACGTCGTTGACGAGGTCCTTCGGCCTCGACTGCTCGCACATCATCGTGTAGCCGTAGCGGGTCATGCTCTGCCGATTACCCAGCGCTCTCCGCGGCGAAACATGGGCCCGGTCTCGGCTGGGCCACCCCACAGCCTGGCACTATGCCCGTTACGATCATGGAACTCATCGCCGTTCAAGGGCGACGCGACCAGGCGAAGAACGCGCTGGTGGGCGGGGCTGGCATCCCCCAGTGCACCGTTTGCGACCGCCGACGCGGAGCTGGCCGTCTTCGTTGCTGGCTCGGCGTACTGGGACTGCGGGTAGTCGTTCACCCTGGCGGCTGCCCCGATCGATACCACGGCCTTCGTGAGCACGGCGACGGGTGAGCCGACAACGAGCCTCGGCGTCGACCGGGAACCCACGAGACCGAACCCGGCATGGTCGCGACGAACTCCAAGGCCATGAGCGAACTGTGTACCGTGGCCGGGATGCGCCTCATCCTCGTGCGTCACGGTGATGCCTACGCTGGGTTTGACGGAGTGGTCAGCGGGCCACGCGGCTGCAGAGGCCTCACCGATCTCGGGCGGCGCCAAGCACAAGCTCTGCGAGACCAGCTTGCCGAGACAGGACGGATACGCGCTGACGTCCTTTTGGCCAGCGTGCTCCCTCGGGCGATCGAAACCGCCGAGATCATCGCCCCAGCGCTGGGCTTTCAGGATCTACGACAAGATTGTGATCTGTGCGAGATCCACACCGGCGAGGCGGACGCCCTCGCTTGGACGGAGTACGCCACCCGATACGGTTCGTTCGACATGGAGAAGGAGCCTGAGCGCGTGTTCGTGGCGGGTGGTGAAAGTTGGCAGACCTTCCACGAACGGGTGCTGGCGATGTGCAACCGAATGGCCACCGAGTTCAACGACCAGACCGTGGTTGCCGTCTGCCACGCTGGTGTGATCATGGCGTCGATCCGAGTGCTTTTCGATATCCCACACCCCGGGACGAGGGCGCAGCTTCGGCCGACCAACACCGGGGTGACCGAGTGGGAGCACGAGCAGCCTTCGGACCGCTGGACGCTGCATTCGTTCAACGAGCAACAACACCTGTTACGCCTCAACGCCTAGCGCCCACAGACGCGAAACCTGGAGGTGGCGGGAAGGTGAATGGGTAGGAGTACGCGATGCACGATGATCCTGAGTATTCGGTCGACAGCGCTCGAGCGGCCGCCCGGTGTGACCAGTTGGCAGAGTGGGTGGCTCGGTTCTTAGCCAGCCCGGGCAGCGACAACGCTGTCCTCGCCGAGCAGCTCTGCGCGGAACTCGGCTGGTGGGCCGGCCCAGTCCAACTACCACTCAATCAACTCCAACGCCTAGCTGGACCAGCCGGCGATCCGGTGCTCTGCCCGGTCGACGAGGATTACTGGGATGAGCGCGTCGACGCCCTGGACCAGCTCGCCGAGGAGGGCTGGGACCCGCCGCCCGTGATTGTCTCGTTCGGCCACGGCCAGTTCACCCTGGAGGACGGCAACCACCGCGTTGAGGCCGTCCGTCGAGCCGGGCGCCGGAAGGTGTGGGCGGTCGTCGGCTTCGCACAACGAGAGGAGCGTGACCGCGTCATAGCCGAGTGGGAGGATTCGCCAGGGGAGGGCGCATGTAGGCCCGACTAAATGTCAGCCTCCGGGCTGTTCCTAGCCTCCTTGCGAGCATCGTCAACCTCGTCGGCTGTCGGCGCTTCGGAGTAGATGGGCGGGTCGGTTGGTGACCTTTCCTCTACAGATTTGCGATCTTTCGATGTCGGGGTCCTCGCATCACTTGTCATAGCCGATAGCTACCCGCTCGCTGACACGCCGAAGCATGTCCCGGTCGAGAGGGGCTAATTGTGCGCTCAGAGAGGAGACCGGCTGGGGACACCAAAAGCAGCTGTGAGTCCTTTCGCTGGTTCAGGGTGGTGGCGCTCTCCCCGGAGAAGGGATGTCATCTCTTTTCTTCAATGGAGGCTAAGACGAATGGGACTTCGCGCCCGCCCCTTGTGGCGGTGACGGGGACCAGGGCTTTGTGATCGCCAAGTCGACCGCCCCGAACACCTGGTCGACCATGGGCTCAGGATGCGTTCGGGGCGCCTGGACCTGGCGAGCTCGTTTGCGTCGACAGCGTCTACATCGGCAAGCTGAAGGGCCGCTGGGCCTTCGTCTGGATCGTGGCGGGCACCCCCGACTCAAACCTCACCAACACCAGCGACGAATGGCGGTTGCTCGTGCAAGTCGCGAGCAAAGCCCGCGCATCGATCGCCTAATGGAAGAGCGTGGTCCATAAACCTTATAAAGGGTATCGGCAGCAGGTTCCCGGTTGCGATGGACTCGACTTCTCTGACTCCACCCTACGAGTCCGGCTAAACCTATGCGCGACGAAAACCAGCGCGGCGCCTCTTGATCCGTGCAGCGGTGGAGCACCACTTGCCCTAGTGAAGCAAGCTCACCGCCGGACCTGCAGGGAGTTCGAAACAAATTCATCGAACGCCCGGTAACGGTCACCAAGGTGTAACCCTCGTGCTTCAAGCTGGGTCGCAGGTACGGGTGGCACAAGCCAAGTGTCAACGCGTCGCCGTGAGGAGGCAATCACGATGAAATGCGGTTTAGCGACTACAACCTCGGCCCGGATACTCGTCGCCCTCGGAGCCTTGACGCTCACGCTGAGCGGCGTGACGGCAGCCAGCGCATCGGCCGCGCCGACGCCGGCAGCGGCCGCAGCAACGGCGCCGACCGGGCCGAGCTTCACGCCGCCACCGATCAAGCATGTGTGGTACATCGACCTGGAGAACGAGGGGGACGCACAGTCCTTCGGGGACCCGTCCGCCGACCCCTATCTGGCGACCACGCTGACCAGCATGGGGGCGTTGCTCAAGAACTACTTCGCCGTCGGCCACGACAGCCTCGACAACTACATCGCCCAGATCAGCGGCCAGGCACCGGACCACGCGACGGAAAATGACTGCGGAGTCTGGACACCGTTCGTGCCGGGTGATCATGTGCTGGAAACCTTCGACCAATACGTCGGCAACGGGTGCGTCTACCCGGAGTCGGCCCAGACGATCGGCAATCAACTGACCGAGGCCGGTCTCAGCTGGAAGGGCTACATGCAGGACATGGGGAACGACCCAGCTCGTGATCTGACCACGGAGACGGCACAAGGGCCGGCGTGTGGCCACCCCCAGGTAGGGCAGCGCGACCACACCGAAGGGGCCGAGCCTCAGGACCAGTTCGCCGATCGCCACGAGGGTTTCATGTACTTTCCTTCGGTGACGGGTAACCAGGCGTACTGCGCCGCTCACGTCCTGTCGTTCCAGCCTTTGTTGAGCGACCTATCCTCGGCGAAGACGACGCCCAACTTCTCCTTCCTGGCGCCAAACCTCTGTAACGACGGGCACGACCGCGCCCTGCGCCAATGGCGATCCTGGTGGCTTTCTCGACATCGACGCCTTCTTGAGCATCTGGGTCCCGACGATCATGGCGTCACCGGCGTACCAGACGGGGAACGGTCTGATCTTCATCACGTTCGATGAGGGCTCCACGGACAACGCGTGCTGTGGCGAGACCTTGGGTCGCACCGACTCACATCCCAACACGGCTTCCCCGGGTATGGGCGGACCAGGCGGCGGCAGGGTTGGCGCCGTTCTGATCTCGCCGTTCATCAAGCCGGGAACAGTGAGCACGGTCGACTACAACCACTATTCGGCGTTGCGCAGCATCGAGGACATCTTCGGTCTGTCCCACCTCGGTGACGCTCTTCAGCCTCAGGTCAAGTCCTTCGGCTCGGACGTGTACACGAACGGCTAACGAGGCCTAGCACCCGAGAGGAAAGAGCTGATAGCCGACGTGCCCCTACCAAAAAGGAGGGTGGGGCAGCGGCGGACGCCGTAGACACACCTGAGCAGAGACCGGCTCATGCTGTCGGATCTAGCTGAGGAATCTTCGAAGACGCGTCCACGACTGCCGAGCCGGCGTCAATGCCTCAAGCCTCCGGCACGCTATCGCCTGACCTTGACTCCGCCGCGAAGGTGGCGCGCGACCTACGACATCAAGAAGGCCAACCGTGCCATGTGGGACTTGTTTGACGAGACCAGCATGACGTAGTCAGCCTTGCGGCACCGCCACTTGCTTCTTCGTGACGCACTGCTCGGTGAAGCCCTTTCGGTTGACCCGATAGGAGCAACCGGGCGTCTCGGCGATGGAGACGACACGGAACGAAGAGAGCGCCTGATCGGTCCCTGCTTCGTTCAGTCCGCTCACGAAGACATTGAACAGAGTCGAGCCGTCAAGTACCTCAAGGCCGGCCGTCTTGCCAGGGCATGGACCTACGGGTGTCGAGCAGTCGACCACCTCCTCGATGGCAGGCATACCGTCAAAGAGGCACATGCGACCACCCGTCGCAAACGGAAGGTAGGAACGTAGAAGACCCTCCATCCGATCTGACCGCACCACACCGTCATCTGGCAGCACCGCGACATCAACGGCACCCCAGACCAGTTCAGTCGGGAGCCGGGTGTTGGCGGCGGAGTGGGGTACGTCGTGGCAGTGGAGGGAGGAGGGTGCGTCGTGGCTGTCGTGGTGGGGGGAGGCTGCCGGAGGATGGGCATAGCCGTTGTCGGCGTCGTGGTGAACGAGACCGTGAATGCATCTTGGCCGCCGCCGTACGTCTTGGGCGCGAGCAGCGCTGAACCGGACACGCCGCTGTCGGAGCAACCGCAGATCACGAGTGCAAGACTCCCGACTCCCGCCAACCATGTCAGCGCCTTCATGCGGGTATGAGAGTAGACGCCCGAGTGCTCCTGCCCTATGACCGTGCTTGTCATGACACCGACCCGAAGCACTGATTCATGGGAACCCGTGAGTTGTGGGCGGCCCTTTCGTAGGATGATCACATCGTGGGTACGAACTGGATCAAATGGGCTTTCATTGCGCTCGCAACGGGCGGCCTGCTCACGTCAGTCGGCCCGGAGGTGGCGAACGGCACGCCCGAGCAGGCCGCGGGCGTTGGGTCCACCCCTGAGACCGTCCGGTACATCTCAACACCCTCGGGTGCGCTGCGGTCTCACCTCAGCTCGGTCTACTGCTCATCATCTGAGAACTGTCTGGCCATCGGACAGCAATATGCTGCGACGACTTCTGATTTTGGTCGTACCTGGACGAGTCACCGAATTCTCCCCGACGGGACAGTTGTCGCAACGATGGCATGCCCAACTTCACACGTATGCGTCGCAGTTGGTTCCTCCGCAGAAGAAACGCCCAAATACGACTCCACTCCTCACCGCGCCGTGGTGCTCACGACTACTGACGGTGGTCGTTCCTGGACGCGAGATCCGGCCCTTCCCAAGGATGTCGGAGGGCTGAACGACATCTCGTGCCTAACGGAGTCCTATTGCCTTACCGTCGGAACGCCAGAGAACGGCTCCGCTGGTGTTGCCCTGGCTACGACGAACTTGGGTCGCTCCTGGAGACGCCTCAACCTTCCAAAAAGGGTAGAACCCGAGTTTGTAACCTGCTTCACCCGTAGCGCCTGCGTCGCCGTAGGCGGCAATGCGGATGGGGTCAACGAAAACAGCATCATCACTACAGACAACGGCGGTTCGACATGGATGCGAACTTCCCTGCCGGGCGATGCGTACCGGCAGGGTGCCCCCGAGATCGGCGGTCTGACTTGCACGACCCGCACCCGTTGCTTGATATTCGGAAACATATACAGGATCTTTTCAGGGCAACCGGGCGCTGTCGGTTACACGGGATTCCTGGTCAAGAGCATTGACGGGGGGAAGACATGGACCAGCGGTGAGATTCCTGCTGGTGCTCAGGAACTGGATGAGATCACTTGCGAAGGTGCCACGAATTGCGTGGCGGTGACGGGTGGTTCTTATATCGAAGCTCTCGGCTTGTTCACATCGAGCGACGGCGGAATGACATGGGCAGCTCGAAGTCTCCCCCCATCGATCTACGCTCTCAGCGACGTTGCATGTCCATCCACGACCACATGTATGGCGGTGGGCACCGGCCGGGATGTCGAAGACACCTTGAACGACCGCGGAGAATTGGCAGCCATCGCCGTGACGCACGACGGGGGCGCCACCTGGACCGCGGAATGGCCCAAGCTGTCGCCATAAGTCCCGACACACCCCAATCGGTACAGTCGCAAGAGAATCAGTTCAGCGATTTTTCGACCGGCGGTGTCACCACATGTCATCATTTCTCCAGCAGGCCGAGATCGCTCAGGCTTTCGGCGGTCTCAACGATCGTGGTCTCGGCCGGGCGGGGGCGCCAGCCGAGTTCCTGCTTGGCGCGGTCGTTGTGGATCGTCAGTGGCGACGGGTCCTCGCCAGGCACCTCCTCGGTTGTGACGCAGCCGCCTGCAGGCCCGAGGTGGTCGCGGAGGATCTGTGCCAGCCCCAGCCAGGTGATCGTCGGGCCGTCCGCCAGCAGGAGGTAACGGTTCCCGGTGGCAGCAGGAGTGGCCATCGCCGTGATGTGCGCGTCGGCGGCATCGCGCACGTCGACGACGCCGAAGCGCTGGCGTGGCAGCGCCGGCATCGTGCCTTCGATGATCGCCTTGAAGGCGGTCAGCGTCGAGCGCAGTGCCGGCACCAGCGACGGGCCGGCGATGAATGTCGGGTTCACCACCACCAGCTGGGTGTCACCTCCTTCAGCCCCGATGAAGTCCCAGGCGGCACGCTCGGCAATCGTCTTGGAGCGTGGGTAGGGCGGCAACCCTGGCGTATCCGGATCGGTCCAGTCCGCCTCGGTGTAATCGCGGACGGCCTTCGGCGAGTAACCCACCGCCGCGAACGAGGAGGTCAGCACGACCCGGCGCGCGCCGGCGTCTCGGGCGGCCTTCAGCACACGAACTGTGCCCTCGCGAGCGGGGACGATCAGCTCGTCCGGGTCCTTGGGCTGAGCGGACGGGATCGGCGACGCGACATGGTGGACCTCCTCCACATCATCGAGCGCGGCCGGCCAGCCGCTGTCGGAGGTCAGATCTGCCGCCACCAGCTCAAGGCCGGTGTCGTCCGCACCACCGCGGCGCACGGCCTCGCGCACACCTGCCTCACCACCCAATGAGCGCACCGTCGCGCGCACCTCACGTCCATCACGCAGCAGCCCCGCGATCAACCGCGTGCCCAGATATCCGGACCCGCCTGTCACCAACACCTTGGAGCTCATCTGAGTACCTCCTCGAGGCGTGGGAGCACGTTCTGTACCTGCAAGTTCGCCTCGGCTTCCGCGCCCGTATCCGCACGGTCGCGGGCATCCCAGAGCGCCGCTTTCGCTCGTAGGTAGTCGAGGTGGATCCGCAGCGTCTCGATCTCGGTCTCGACCCGCTCGGCGTGGCGCAGCAGCAGATCTCGCTGCTCACCCGCCCTGGCGTGCCCAAGCGCGCGGTTGGCCTGGTAAGTCCGCATCTCCTCGATCCCGACGCCCATCGCGCGCAAGCAAGAGAGCGCCTGCAACGCGTCGACTTCCTCCTCGCGATAGCGGCGGTGTCGGCTGCTCGGATCACGGGCGATAGGGCCGATCAGCCCGACCTCCTCGTAGTAGCGCAGCGTCGACTCACTCAGTCCGCTGCGCCGCGAGACATCCTGAATGGTGAGAACTGTCATGTAGATAGCAGAACACACCTCAAGCGCTTGAAGTCAAGGCGCAGATGGCCGTTCGGACCTCCCAATAGCAACCGGCACGTACCTCGTAAGCCGATCGAGGACCGGAGGCGGGGCGAGCTGACGGCACGCTTCGGCTTGGACGCTCCGGTTGGATGGTCGGGTTTGCAACCCAGACGTTCATGTGGCGTCAACAATGCGAAGAGGTCGAGAAGAGCGTGAGCCACCTGAAGCCTGGCATCCTTCCTCCTTGTTGCTCAGGAATGGATGGTAACGGCGTATCCATCAGGGTCAGCAAACACGAAGGTCCGGCCAAATGGACCATCGAACGGCTCGGTGACGATTTGAACCCCAGCGTGAACAAGCCGGTCGTGCAGAACCTGCGGGTCATCGGCCTTGAGCCACAATGCGACGCCCCAGCCGAGACGCTCGACCGCCTGCAAGTCAACGGCGGGCTCACGAACGGCAAAGGGAATGGGAGTTGTGGCAAAGACCACTGCTCCTGGTGGGCTCTGGGCTGACCGCTCGAGGTCAAGCTGTTCCGAGTAGAAGGCAGCAGACACCTTCAGGTCGCTGACCTGCAGTGCGATGAAGTCGGGTCCGATCACTCTCACTGGCGCTCCTCTATAGTTATCAGGCTACCTTATAACTATATCAGGTAGCCTGATAAGTGCAAGAGCACCGACGGGGAAGGCAGGGAAGCGAGTGCCAAGAGCCGAGGACATGTCGGGTTACCTGGTCAAGCGTGCTCAATCGGTGATCCATCTCGCCCTGGAGGAGATCGTCTCCAGACAAGGACTCGGGATCCCCCACTACGTCGTGCTCACGTTCCTGGCCGAGACGCCAGGATTGCCGAACGCCGAGCTTGCCCGCAAGGCGTTCGTGACGCCGCAGTCAATGAACGAGGTTCTCAAGCAGCTCGAAGCCTCCGGGTTAGTGGAGCGTCAGCAGAGTCCGTCAAATGCTCGAATCCTCAACGCTCACCTCACACGAGCAGGGAAGAAGAAGTGGCGATCGCTCGATGACTGCGTTCTGGAATTGGAAGAACGTCTGCTTCGGGGCCTCACGCAGGACGATGTCCGTGTCCTGAACCGATCGCTCGAGACGATCATCGGGAACATGACCCCGACTCCCTGAGAACGAGACACCTCCAGCCCCATCACCACTGGCGTGTCGAGTCACCGCAGGGTGCGCGGCAGGCTTGTGTCTGCCCTATTTGCGCCGGGCGGCCGACGACGTACTGGCGCGGCCAAGGCGCGGCGATGGCATGAGCCGGATGAGGGCCGCCCTTCCCGCGAAGCACCTCTCCAGGAAATCGAGAATGCGCGCCGCATTTGAGCCGGGCACCGTCCCGCTGGTCGGCGAACGCGCGCAAGGGGATGAGGACTGCGATCCAGACCCCAGCCTTGACTGGTCCTCGCGCTCTTTTGGTTAGCTGCTAGCAGCCGCCAATTCGGGCACGAACAGAGCCGCGTTCACGGTTCCGATGCCCGAAGCCAGGTCATAACCCTTCATCGCAGGAAAGCCGACGACCGTGTGCAGTTTGCTTCCCTGAGTGAAACTCACGGAGTTGTTGCCCGAGCTGATGTCGACGACCCCCGGTGCACCGTTGGCCGACATGGCGTACAGCGACGGATTGATGTCACCGATGGGATGTCCGGCCACCTGATCGGCCAGGGCCACAACGCCAGCCAACAATGGAGTCGCCTCGCTCGTACCGCAGGTGGGGAACCAACCGACCTGGCCTGGGAATCCCTGATAAACGTCGACGGCTCCATTGCAGGAAGCGCTCATCGAGATGTCCGGGACGCCTCGCTGGTTGCCCACCACCGAGGCCACAGTGTCCTGGAAGGCCGGACGGCTGAAGATTACCGACTTGCCTCCGCCACCGGCCAACGGATTCGGACCGGCATTCCCTTCGATGTACTCATTCGTCGCTACGTTGTACGTGTCGTTCCATACGCTGTCCGGCGCCGTCCTGGTGCCGGCATCATTCAAGTGCAACCTCGTGCCTCCGACACCGGTCACGAGGGGGTCGCTGTCGGGCCATGAAGTCACGGGGTGGAAGTAGTAAGTCGACCCGTCCGGACCGACATCGGCTGCACCGCTGTCACCCGATGCGGCCAACACCGTCACACCTTTCTTGGCGGCATCGATGTAGGCACCTCGCAGGGCCAGGAGAGATTGCGCCGTTGGGAATGATTCCTCAGTGGCACTGAAGCTCTGGCTGATGACCCCTCCCAGGTGGTGATGGATGACGTACTTTTCGGCGGTCTCGATCTGGGGAAAGCCGCTCGTACCCTCGTTCTCGGACGTCGGAGTCTCGACCAGCAGGATGTTGGCATCCGGAGCCATGACGTGGGAGTACTCCACGTCGAGCGTGGTCTCCCCCGCCCAACCCTCCCGATTGTTGTTCGCCACGTACGGAGGTACCGGTCCGGCGGGTTGGATCACGGTGAGCGATGGAGGAGCTGGCAGGCCGAACGCCTGGTCGAACACCTCAAGGTCGTGCCCGATGGTGGGTGAGCCGTACGAATCGACGATGATGATCGTCTGACCCTTGCCGTCCACCCCGTCGGAGAACAAGGGGGCCAGGTTGTAGGCATCCTGAATCTGGAACGGTTCGTAGCAGGCCACATGGTATTGGGCCTCGCACTCCGCCGTGGTGGGGGGGCCCGACGTCGTTGCGGCCGGACCGGCCGGAGGAATGTGGGTGACGCCGGGGTAGATACGGACGACCGCAGGTACTGCCCCGCCCGCCTGACCGCTTCCGGCCAACACCTGCATGGGGACGAAGAGGAGCGTCATTCCGCCTGCGGCCAGGAGTGCTTTCGGGATTCTCACCAGGCTCCTTATGGGTGGTCCTGGGTCGCCAATGTGACGTGCCTGCTGGGATCGTAGCCACCGATCTGCGGTGGACGCAGATCCGTATGCGCTGATGACCACTCCCTCAGACGAACCCTTTCCCCGCCGCAAGGACGTGATCCTGGCCTTGGCACCGCTCCCATCTCCAACGGTCCCACCGAGAGCTGCCAACAATTTGATCAAGCGGTAAATCGTGCCGCGTGCTGGTTCACGTCGCTCGGAACTTCCGGCGCGAGCTCTATGCCAGCAAGCCTGACCGGTCACTCCTCGAGACGATGATGCCAATCTGGCGCTCTGTCTCGACGGGCAGGTCCAGGGCCTCGTAGTTGGCGCGAACCTCGATCGGGTCATCCCGGTATGTCGGTCATCGCAGCGAGCATCTCTTCTGGATCCGACTCCATCCGCCGGAGGCTTCGTCAGGGATTCTTACCCTGAGATCTCCGATTCTGAGACGTTGAGGTCGTAGTCTCGGTTCACATGGAGTCGCTTCGTGTCCGTACAGCCGAATCCGCCGATGTTGGGCTGGTTGCCCAACTCAATCAACATGTCCAGCAGATACACGTGGAAGCTGAGCCAGACGACTTCCGTCCGATTGTCCCGCAACTGGCGGAACCATTTTTCAGTGATCTTCTGGCCAGGCCTGTCAACGTCATTCTCATTGCTGAAGAGTCTGACAGACCTGTTGGGTACATTTGGGCACAGGACACCCAACGGGGAACTAATCCCTTGACGAAGCCTGTGCGAAGTCTCTACATCCACCACATTGCTGTCGACCCTGAACGGCGTCACATGGGAATTGGTCGAGCGTTGGTTCTCGGTGTTGAAGAGGAAGCATCCAAGCGCCATATCGACCGGATAGCGCTTGATCATTGGACCTTCAACGAGAAAGCGCAGGCTTTTTTCGCATCAATGGGCTACGAAGTCTTCAATGTCCGAATGCGTAAGACATTGGGACAGGGGGCTGAATAGGAGGGACCCGTTGGGCGTTGCTTCGGGGACGAGGGGTGGTCGACGCCATGGAGGCAAAGCCTTTAGCGCCCAAGACCGTCCGCACCAACGTCGCCGTGTTCTCGGCTGTGATGTCCCGTGACGTCGAATCCGAATTGATCGCCCGAACGCCGTTGCGCGGTGTCCGGCTTCCGGCACTCGAATCGCGTTCGCCACGCTTCTTGACCGCTGAACAGTTGCGTGCACTCCGACGCCGTGCCCACCGAGTACCGACCGATGGTCTACTTGGCCGCGGTGCTCGGGCTCCGCTGGTCAGAAGTGGCCGGGTTACGCGTCGATGCCATCGACTTCTTGCGCCGGACGATCAACGTCACCACGACGACAGCCGAAGTCGAGGGCGTGCTAATGGAGCGTGCGCCGGTCAAGACCAAGGCACCACTTCGCTCAGTCAGCGCACCCGTGGAGCTGGTCGACATGCTGGCTGAGCAATTGCGCGCGCACCGGGCGAACCGAGCCGGACGAGTTGGTGTTCCAAGCGCCGCGGGGTGGTCCGCTGCGGGCCGGGAGGTTCCGCACGCGCATCTGGCGACCAGCCGTCGCCGGGGTCGGGTTGGACGGCTTCACCTTCCACTCGCTCCGTCATTCCAGTGTGGGGTTCATGGTGGCCGCAGGCGCGCACCCGCTCGTCATTCAGCGCCGTCTCGGACACGCCTCGGTGTCGACGACTATGGACGTTTACGACAGGTGCTTCCCGAGGTCGACCAGAGTGTGGCGGGGAACCTCGGCGCGCTGTTCAGGGACCCCGAAATCAAAGAAGTTGGGCTCCCTGCGGGTTCCCAGGGCGTCGAACGACTGAGACCACCTCAACGCGAAGTGAAGTCTGTCCAGCTAAACCTTTGGTGGAGGTGAAGGGACTCGAACCCTCGGCCTCTACATTGCGAAAGTAGGGTTCTCAGCCCTTTGACCAGGCATTTTTCGAGGACTTTCCTTGTGGCGGCATTGCGATCCCCTCAGGTTCCCTCACGATCCCTCCCCCTTCCCTCTCGATTAGGTCACGTAGGGTCACGCCGGATCGTTCTTTTCGGGTTTCTTCGCCGATCGGTATTCACGTACGAGCGGGATGCTCTCGCAATGCGCAGCGGATGGCACTCGTTCCCCCTTGGCGTGGATCACGTTCTCCGGCGGGCGACAGTCATCTTCGCATCTTCGACCCTGATGCGGCAGGTGCCTGAACGCAACAGTTTCGGTGGTCATGATGACTCCTTCTTGTATTTGGTGCAGCGATTGGGGGTGACGCCCAAAGCGTCTCCGATCTGCTGCCACGACCAGCCGTTTTCCCGAGCCGATGTGACGTGGTTCGCTGAGGACCACGGCTACGGCGCGGTCACCAAGGCGTCGAGGCGGGCAAGGGTCAGCTCCATGTCTCGACGCGTCTTCTTCGAGTAGATGTCACCCAGTTTGAGGAGCACGCGCTGATGATCGGTGGAGATGTCCCAGCTTTCACGCACCAACGTCCGGCCCCCCCGCGGCTCCAGCTCGTAGCGCCAGATCCTCCCCGCCACATACGGCTCGAGCTTTCCCTTGGGGCCGGTCTGCCAGGCAATCCGACGGTTTTCCTCAAACTCGACCACCGTGTTGACGGTCGAATAGCGAATGCCCATCTTCATCCCCATGCCGAAGGTCACCCCGAGGGCCAGACGGTTGGGCTCCGAATCGTTCACTTCCTGAAGCATTCCCGAGCCGTCGATCAGCGCATGCTTGGCGGGGTCGGCGAGGACGTCGAAGATCACCTCGGGCGATGCGTCGATCAGCCGCTCGACAGTGAAGACCTGATCCTTCATCATTTGCTCTCCTGTTCGTCGTTGCCCTGCGGGACCTTCGGTGCCGAGAATGCCATCCGTGGGCCATGACCTGCTGTTTGGCCCCGGGCGTCAGATGCAGCGAGCATCCGGCGATGACCCTCTCGTTCCTCTACCGGTCGTTCTGCCGTGTCCTCCAGCTCGTTCGACTCACCTGTCGCAGCCGCGAGGTGGCGGTGCTTCGATACCAAGTCCACCGACCAATGCTGCGGCTCGCCAACCAGTCGGGGTCCTGGCGGGGTTGGTACGACTGCTCCCCCACCGGCGTCTCAGGCACGTCTTCGTCCAGCCGGCGACCTTGCTGCGCTGGCACCGTGAGCCCTCTCCAAGCTTTGGGCCTATTCGCACGGCCCCTCGTCGAGAGTAAGGGCGATGTTGTGGAACACCTGACGTATCTGCGCCTCCGGGTCGGGGGAGAAAACGCCCTCCCCCGTGTCCCCGGTATGTCCCGTCACACGAACGGTGTCGCCAACACGCAAGGCCGCTGGGATACGAGTCTCCTTGTAGAAGTCGGCCCATACGGCGGGCACGATCGGTACGGGGGAACTCTCTGGCATTCCGGACCTCGCAGAATCAGCGAGAAGCCGTCAAGGCTCCGGATCCGGGCCGCGTCGGATTGAGGGGGTTGATGAACACCCGGCCAACCGCGAACATGCCGCGTTGGGGGAAGTAGAAGTCGGCCATGTGAGCCTGCTCGGCCAAGGGGCAGATCGGGCCCAGATCTTCACCTTCGACGACAGCCTGACTCGCAGTCACATACCAGATGCGCAAGGGGTTGGCATCGAAGTGCTGCTGGTTGGAGGTGGTGCCGGTCAGCTGCACCCTCCCCACGCCGAGGACCCGTCCGGCCGTCGCACCCATCGCCCTCAGCCCCAATTCTGACCGCCAAGCGGCCAGCGGCACGACCGCACCGATCGAGCTCATCACCCGTGTTGCTGCGGTCGCCCCTGTTTCGATCTCCCATTCGACCGCGCCGTCGCCGGTGCGTACGTGAAGGTGATCGGGTGCCTCCCACTCAAGATCGATCGGCCCTTCCCGGACGCGCTCTACATCAGCCCCGAAGTAGCGCGTGCAGGCCACTTCACAGTCTGTCGACTCGTAAAAGGTCCAGCGCCCTGCGGGATTGCGGTGCCAGATCGATGTGAATTGGTCGCCCACGGACGAAGCCGTCCATCGGCGCAGCCCGAGGACATGGCCCGAGGCGAACGGCAGTCCCATCACGCCGTACCCTGATACCCGCTCGCAATCGCCGGGCGGCAGAACGGGCCGGTCCTCGACCGCTCGAGCAAAATGGGCTGGTGCCTTCATGCGATCACCTCACCGCACCTGAATCCCTTGGTTGGATCGTAGGTCGAAGGCCGAGCCAAGGCGAACGGGTTTGTCCGGTAGCGACCCCTCAAAAGTGCCCCGAGACGCGGTCCCGGGCCGAAACCGAGTCAAAGATCGACGACGAGTCGGCGGAGATTTGCGATGGCAGGGTCGAGGCTCGCTAGATACCGCGTCAAGCTGGCCGCGACATCGGGGCGGGACAGCTGCGCCCTGAGACCGCAGGCAATGTTGACCCTGGCGTGTCCCATCCACGCCGCTATGTCGTCTTCTTGGGCCCACATGGAGTCCGCCTGCAGGGCAATTAGCGTGCCGCGGATCCAATCGGCGGGGGTGTCGGGTTGACGGTTGGGCGGGCACAAGCGGTTCTTACTCGCGATGTCGGGCCGGGTCACCTCGACGTAGGCGATGAGCGAGGAGTTGAAGGAGGCCAGCCCGATGCGCATGGACTGCAGCCGGATTTCTCCGGGAGCAAAAATGGGTCTCTCCGGCGCGGGGTTGAGGCCACCTGCCGCAGCATGGACGTGCAATGTGCCTGAGGTTGTCGGGATGGTGCCATCATCGAGCCGGATCGTGTCGGTTTCGATTCGGCGCACCCTTCCCAGGCGGACCGCTCCGTCGATCTGTCGCAGTAGTTCGATTTCGGCGGTGCTCACGGTCGGGCCGCGGTACATGGTCGGAGTGAAGTTTTCGTCGACTCGTAGCATCTGCCGCGACTGACCGAGCCGATCGAAGAGGCCTGTGGGGGAATCGGCTTCCGCACATACCTCGAGCTGCTGCGCCAGCCCGTCGAACAGCGTGCCGAGGAACTCGCCGCCTTGAGTAAAGGCCCGGTTCAGGTACCACGCTTCGCGCGGCTTGATCCACCGGATGAGCTCCGGCGGAACGCTATTCTCCAGCAGGTAGAGGGCCGCATCGGCGCCGGTCTTTCCAGCGCCGATGATCACGTACCCGTCCGGCGGCTCCGGCACGCGGGCAAGTTCGTTCACCGGCACGCAGTGGACTCCGTCGGCGACCTCAAATGGGGCTTTGGACGTGGCAGGAACGGTCGGTTCGAGGTAGGTCGCGTCAACCACGGCTTTGCGGGCGATGACCTTGTGGCGATCACCGGTCAGCAGCGAAACGATTTCGCCGCCACCCACGTAGTTGCACTGCGGGAAGAATCGGACTCGGCCCGAAGCAAGCAGCTGGTCCTTCATGACGCGCTCGTAATACGCGCAGATCTCGTTCCCCGACGCGCGTTCATACATCCCGGCGTTGATGCCTTGGGTGTCGATGGTGTCGGTCCCGAGTGGCATCGAGTTGACGCCGTAGTACGCCGAAGGTTGGTGCAATCGTATGAACGGGTAGGTGTCGTTCCAGTGGCCGCCGGGGCCATGACGACGATCAACGATCACCACTTCGGCATCGGATGACGTGGTCAGAGAATCAGCGAAGGCCATACCGGACGCGCCGGCGCCGACGACGAGATAGTCAGTGTCCAGAACTCCACCCACGTCGCTCCTCCTCAGCACTTGACCGTTGACCACACCCAGTCTTTCAGGCGGCACCCGGTGCCTCGTATGCCGGTTCAGCGAGGCGGGCCGGTTGTGGTGACCCACAACCGCGACTCCATTTCGGAACAGGCGACAAAATGGGAGGATGGTTCGAGCACCAGAGACCCAGTACGTCCCTGCATCTGAGGGTGGTTATCTCGCCTACCAGGTTGTGGGCGATGGCCCGGTCGACGTCGTACTGCCCATGAACGGGGGCTTTGCGATCGACTTGATCTGGGAGGAGCCGACGATCGCTGCGTCCCTACGTCGGGTTAGCCATGGGTTAGCCACCTTTAGCCGCGTCTTCGCCTTCGACCCCAGGGGCTTTGGGAGCTCGGGTCGGGTGGACCCGCAGCGCGTCCCGGCGATCCAGACTTGGATGGACGACATCACAACGGTGATGGACGCGGCCGGCTCTGAGCAGGCCTGTTTACTTTCTTGGAGCTTGAGCGCCCTCTCCGTAATGCTGTTCGCCGCAACCTATCCGCACCGAGTGAGCGCCGTTGTGGCGGTGAACGCTATTGCCCGATTCCTCCGCAACGACGAATGCACGTGGGGCATGTCCACGGATCAGTTTCTCGTGTACCTGTTGGCTATCGAGGAAGCGTGGGGTACAGGTGAAGTGACGCGCGTACGGGCGCCAAGTTTGATACGAACGCGAGGATGCTCTCCATCGCTGGGCACTGTCGAACGCCTGTCAGCAACCCCAGATATGGTCGTCATTCCACGCGCCTTAATGGAGAGCGACGCGACATCCGTGCTCTCCGCCATCCAGGCTCCAGCACTGGTGATCAGCCGGCAGACTGACCGCTACATTCGTCCCGAGCACAGTCGCTACCTGGCGGATCGAATACTTGGCGCTCGGCTCGTTGAGTTGGACGGTAATGACAATTTCATCTTTGCCGGTAATACCTCAGAAATCATTAACGAGATTGAGGCATTTTCTAACCGGAGTTCGGCCGATACCTATTCTGGACCGAGTATTGGCGACAGTGGTGTTCACCGACATCGTCGGATCAACGGGGCACGCGAAAACATTGGGGGACCACCGCTGGAATTATTGCTCGCTGACTACGACGAGGTGGTGCACCGCGAGTTGGAGCGGTTTCGCGCTACGTCAAATCGACCGGCGACGGAACTCTCGGACCTTCGACGTCCGCGCGCAGAGGCACGCACGATCCGAGAGCGTCAATCTTTCTCCGTAGTGGGCTACATACATGTGAGATCGAAGTGCGCGGCGACGATGTCGCTGGCTTGGCAGTGCACATTGCCGCTCGGGTGTCGGGACACGCATTGGCAGGCGAAGTACTCGTCTCGCGCACGGTGACGGACCTCGTCGTCGGATCCGGCATCAACTTCGAGGATCGTGGCGATCACCAGTTGAAGGGTCTGCCCGGGGCTTGGAGGCTCTTCGCCGCTCTCGACTAAGGACCCTGTCTCTAAGGTGCCCGATCGGCCGGGTAAACGACACCCTCCCTGGGGCCGATCATCGGCTTCTGGAGAAGCAGACTGGAGAAGCAGAATCGTCGATAAAGGCACGTCGGGGAATGCGATCTTCTTGGGGATCCCACCTCGGCCCTCTGAGCTGGACCTTTGGTGGAGGTGAAGGGACTCGAACCCTCGGCTTCTACATTGCGAATGTATGATTCTCGGTCTTTTGACCAGGGCCTTTCCGAGGACTTTCCTGGTGGCGGCGTTTCGATCCCCTCAGGTTCCCTCACGATCCCTCTCCTTCCCTCTCGATAAAGACACGTAAAGACACGCCCGAACGGCGTCGGGGCGTGTCCACGGATCGGTACTCACGTCCGATCGGGCTCTCGCAACGCGAGGCCAATGGCGCGGCGTCCCTTTTGATGACGATCACGTTCCTCGGCCAGCCAGCCGCCATCATCGGCCCTGAAGCAGCGGACGCTTGTGCCGGGCCAGACGACGGAACGCCACGTACGGAACGCCAACGTTCTGTCCGCAGACAGCCGGTCGACGACCTATCGGGTCAGGCCCACCAGGTCACCCGTCAGGCCATCTCCTAATCCTGGGTCGACGGGAGTGCCCTACAGCTTCGGGTTAGTCACCCGATGACGAGACTTCGAGATCATCGGTCCAGCTCAGCGTTGTGGATGACGAGGGTCTGCCCAGACTTTGGTTGTCTCCTAACCTGACGAGTACCTACTCGCAGGAAGGATGTGCACCATGCCCAAAGCCTTTCCCGCCGAGTTCCACGCTGACGTCGTCGCCGTGGCCCGTAAACGGGAAGCACCGATCAGCCAGGTGGCCAAGGACTTCGGGATCTCAGAGGCCACCTTGCACGCCTGGCTCAAGAAGGCCGACGTCGAAGAGGGTGTCCGCCCCGGTCTGACCGACGCCGACGCCAAAGAGCTGCGTGAGTACAAGAACCCGTTCGCCTCTTGGAGCAGGAGAACGAGATCCTGCGTCGGGCCGCCATCTATCTGGGACGTGGCCTCAACCCAAAATGATGTACCCGCTGGTCAGCGACCTCGCCGACGAGGGCATCCCCGTCGTGGTGACCTGTCGGGTGCTCGGATTCTCCAAGCAGGGCTATTTCAAGTGGCGGGCCAAACCCGTCTGTGATCGGGACCTCTCCGACGCCTACTTGATCAACGACGCCTTCGACGCCCATCAAGATGACCCCGGCTTCGGCTATCGCTTCATCTCCGACGAGCTCGAGGCGCTCGGCCATGTGGCCTCAGAGAACAGAGTGCAGCGCCTGTGCTCCTTGCAGCGCATCTGGTCGGTGCATTCGAAGAAGCGGGGCACCGGCCGCCGACCGGGCCCCCCGGTGCACGACGACCTGGTCCAGCGCAACTTCACGGCCGCCACGATCAACACCTTGTGGTTGACGGACATCTCCGAGCACCCGACCGGTGAGGGCAAGCTCTATCTCTGCGCCGTCAAGGACGCCTGCTCTACTCGGATCGTCGGCTACTCGATGGATGCTCACATGCCGGCCGCCCTCGCCGTCAACGCTCTCAAGAGTGCCCTCGCCACCCGAGACGCCCCCGACGCGATCGTCGACAGCGACCGGGGGTCGCAATTTCGATCTCGTGCCTTCGTGCGCGCGCTCAAGGACGCCGAGCTGCGGGGCTCGATGGGAAGAGTCGGAACGTGTGCCGACAACGCGGCCATGGAATCATTTTTCGCACTGGTGCAGAAGAACGTGCTCAATTCCCAGCGATGGAAGACGCGAGGAACTGCGTCTCGCCATCGCCAGCTGGATCGAGAAGACCTACAACCGCCGCCGCCGTCAGCGTGGACTCGGGAGACTCACGCCAGTTGAATATGAGACTATCTACAGCGTCGCAAGAGCGGCCTGAGACACCAGACCAGCCAAGTCAATCAAAAGCTGGGCAGTCCCCGAAGGCAGGAGATCCGCTTAGCGATCGGACTCCAATCGGTGAGGCTCAGAGCGACGTTTGGTGATGAAGCGGTGTATGGCCTCGTTGGCGTGGTCCTGAAACGACGGGTTGGCCAGGTTGGGTAGGAAGTCTGTTTGGTTGACCATGGGACCTTTAAGCGTGTTGGCCGCTGGCGTAGAACACGCCGCTCGACAGGGTCGGGTCGGTGACGCCGTCGACCAGCTTCGCGCCCACGTCCAGTTTGTGGGAGAGACCCAGGGTGGGCATGATGTATTTGGCCCCTATACGCA
>CAWFPQ010000010.1:0-209397 GCA_963817875.1 uncultured Acidimicrobiaceae bacterium | reverse complement strand
CGAGGACGATCAGCTCATCGACCGCCAAGGGGAGACCGGTAAGCCACGCGTGCTGGCCGTGGCCAGTTCGAGTCCGGGGTAATAGGGACTGACCGAGCCAAGGGAGTTGGCGGGGAAAACGGCATGGCTGTTGAGAAGATGTGCCCAGGGAGGCCTCGTGGTCCAGCTCATCGAAGCTGGCCAAGAGGAGTGGGTAGCGCATCGCATATGCGGCGAGCGAGCCCCAGACCGAGAACGAGCGCCACCAAGAAGCCTGCGCTCTTTCCGTGAGGCAGGTGCGCCCGTCAGGCGCCATGCGCACACGCCGATCGGAGCGGATGCCGCAGAGGAAGAGCGGCTGCGCCAGGAACAAATGGCCGCTGTCCGAGGGCGTCGGCCACCCCCTGCATCAGCAGGCCGGTGCCGACCGACGACAACGACGCCGGAGGCGAGACCCGCTCACCGGACCGATCATGGTCGTGATCGCACTCTCCGTCGTCGGTGGCTCACGACGGATCTCGTGAAATAGACGCCGATTGGTCGCTACGAGGACCACGGAGGGGTGCTCCGCGTCGCTAACTGCCGACTGTGCGTGCGTGCCTTGGCGAAGGAATCGACTACCACCTCGTCGTGTCCGTTGAGGCTCGGGCGAGTTCGGTGTGGCATCAGCGTGCCCAGGCACCTCACCTCTCATTGTGTGAGCTCATTGCGGAGCCCGCTCATGGCCGACCACACCACCTCAGCGCCCTTCTCAGGCGAGCCGCGCCCGACACCCTGATGACGGCACCAAGTATGACATGGGCACGCCGCTCGGCGTCGCGGGTTTGCGTCGCGGGATCGAGTTTTCGGTGAGCAGCGACCACGGTGACATACAGGGACGCGCCAGCACAGAGTCTCCGGCTCGGTCGGAGCCGTTCCATCCTCGAACAGCGTCGGATTCAGTGTGCCGTGTCGACAAGCAGGACGCCAGAACTGCTGGAGGGCGGTGTGGTCCGGCCGCTAGGTCATGGAGGCGAAGCGACGCCGGCCCTGCCCGACGATGACTGCGTCGGCAATCGCACACGACAGTCCGAATGCAATCTCATTCGGCATGCCCTGGGGCGACTCGTTCTGCACTCGTGCGTGGATCCGCCTCACTGTCCGAGGGAACGGGTTGCGCCCCAGAAATGGATCATGGGCTTGTCGGCATCGAGCAGCACTGCGCCGGCGATTGCCGCAAGGGTCGCCCGGCGAGCCCTTCGATCGACTGCACCGGCCGCGCATGCCACCGTGAAGATGCCAAGTAGGCCATCGCGCTTGGCATAGCGGAGGAATAGTTGTCTGCCGTCAGCCGTGGCCAGTTCGCAACCCCAATGAGGGACCATGTCCTCCGCGAGGTGCGACCCCAGGCCGACGGCGAATGCGGTGACGGGATCCGCTCGAGGAGTCGACCGATGACGACGCCGGTGAGCACATGATTGGTCACGAACATCGGGCCGCTTCATTCACCCTCTCTCAGACGGGAGCGTGTTCGAGGGAGCACTTCATCCGCCGTGATGAGTGGGTCCGGCCCCGGGCCGTAGAGGCGGTCGAGGCGGAACGCCCGAAGAAATTTCCATTGATCGCTCGAGATCCTGCGCCGTCACCGCGGATTGCCAGCCCTGCCGGCGTTCGTCCTGGCTCGGACGTCGATCGCGGTCGAGCCAGGCCGTCGCCGAGGGCAGGTCCAGCAAGGAGGGGTCCGGGACCCATCCCGACCACAGCCCGGGGCTGCGCTCGCCGAGGAAGACAGCGAGCCGCTCGAGTTCGAACGGGCCCGTGGCGTAAGGTCGCTCGTCGAACACGACGTCAGGGCCGATCCGCGGCTCGGCAAATTGAGAGGGATGGCGTTCTCGAGGCACCATCGCAAGACGAGGCTCGGTACGCTCGGTCGCTCCGAAGCCAGCACGCACTCGATGAGCGGTGCCTGCGCCGCAAACTGGTCCGGGATGAGACCGTGTTGATTCAGGATGGATTCCAGTTCGTCCCCCCACCCGAGAGCCCTCACGGAGTGTGCCGTGGCGACGGGGTGGCGCAGCAGGAGGATCAACGGGACCTCCGGGAAGTGGTGTGCCAGGAAGGGCGCCAGGTTGATGCCCCAGCAATCTTTGATGACCCGGCCCCGGGGGAGGCGGCTGGCGTTCTCGCGGTCGACCCAGAGATTCCGAACCCGGCCGCTCAGCACCCTCCGTAGTACGTGGTTCAGGGCGGAGTCGTGGGATTCGGGGTCGATGAAGCGACCCCGAGTGATGTCGCGCGAGATACCGACGGCCGACCCCCAGAAGGGCTCGAAGATCAAGCGCTGCCGCTTGCGTGACACGAGTAGCTCAGCCAGCAGTGTGGATCCGCTGCGCTGGCTGCTGAAGATGACGACGCTCCGCGACGCTGCCTCCGGCCATGTCGAGGTAGGCGACGTGGGGCGACGCTATTCCGCGGGCACCGTCGGCCAGGAGCTGGGGTCGCTCGACACACCGCTGTAGCAGGTAGCGAAGGTAGCACGCCGCGTCCCGTCTCGGGGATCGTTGCTCCGGTGGGCACCGTGGGCGCGGTCATCGGGTTGCGACCTCCCCTTCGGGTCTGCCTCCGGAGGCGGTGACCTTCGGAGGCAGTTTGGAAGGGACTTCCCGAAGACCGCCTCATTGGAGCCGGCATCAGCCGACCTCGTGCTTGAACCTGGTCAACCAGGCCCACGGGGCCTTCACTGGTCGTTCAATCCGTGCAGAAGAGACGGCCGTGCCCAGAGCGGAGCCGTTTCGTCCCGCGTCGATCGTTCTCGACACTCGCTCGCCGCCGGCGCAGACGATGAGGCGACGAGCACCGAAAACGGTGGGCGGGATCCAGACTCGGGAATTCCTCTTCCTGGTGGCCGAGCTTTGCGATCTGCACCTTCATCCGATCCGCACCTTCATCGACGTTTTGGCCTGGAATGCGGCTCTCTGCAGCACCGCCCTCGAGATCGGCGCCCTCGATTGCGGAAACGTTGAGTCTCGAGGAGTCAAAGCATTCTCGCTGAAACGGAGCGTTGCACTCTTCGCAAGGGTCGGTGTACATCGATTTTCGCAAAGTAGGTTTGACGGTCATGTCAAGTCAGAAGTTGCCGAATCTCCAGACCAAGTGTGGTCAGTGCCTCCCCAGCGAGTGAGGAACCGGGATCCGTTTCGGCCCAAGTATGACATGAGCACGCTTCTCGGGCATCGCCGGCTTGTGTCGCGGGAGTGATGCCTTTGACGGGGAGAGCCGCGCAGACAACGGGACGCGGAGAAGGCGAGTCGACGCATGCTTCAACGCCGAGCCTCCATCTCGGACCTGGTGCATCAACATCTTCTCGAGTCACGTCCATTTCTCCCGACGGGAATTCACTGAGATGAGGGGACACGGCTCCCGAGACAGGGCGAGTGATCTTGGGAGAACGGCCGCAGACCGGGTGAGGGTCGTGTCCGTAAGGCGAGGCGTTGACCTGCGCTTACGTGAGCGAGTTCCGCAGCTCGAAATCGTGGCGGCGACCAGCTCCACGATGACTGGGCCGGAGGATCTCAGGCAGGGTTAGGATCGGCCCGTGAGGCGGGCGGATCCAGTGTGCCTTGGCCGTTTTCGGCCTTTGCACGGACCTGCACACATCGTTTTCCGCACGTCCAGGTGCGAATAGCGAGTTCGATGAGTTTCAGGGCCTGGGTCGCGGCCTTGAACGGCAGGCGGGACCTTGAGGGCCATGAGGTTGTTTGGCGGTAGAGAACCGACACAGATCACCGAGCTGCGGCGTCTCTTCACGACGTTCGGGTACCTCGTCGCCAGGCAGGGCGCCACCGCGGCCATCGGGCTCGTCTACTGGGCGGTGGTGACGCACCTCTTTGCCGCCCGGGATGTCGGTCTCGCGGCCGCCGCGGCGTCGACAGCGCTGCTGCTCGCGGCATTCGGCGCCCTCGGGGTCCCGCTTCTCCTCTTGGCGGAGATCGAAACGGTCAAGCCGAGGAGCGGCGCGTCTTGTTCACCACGGGCGCTGCGATCGCCCGCTCGCTGTCCTGATCCTGGCGATCGGCACCATGGCACTCTCTCCCTTCCTCGGGAAGAGCCTGAGCTCATCGGTGAAGATCCGGTGACGGCGGCCCTGTTCGTCGTGGGGGCAGTCGCGACCATGGCGGGCTCGACCCTCGACAACCTGGCGATCGGGCTCCACCGCGGTGAGGCGCAACTCTGGCGAGGCAGCCTGAGCTCAATCCTGAAACTTGCCTGTGTCGGGCGTTCTTGTCCTTGCCTCGACGCGCACGAGTGCCGGTCTGATCTTCGCTTGGGCGTTGGCCCTCGTCGTTTCCTTCATGCGTGTGCATACCGATGCTCGGGCTGGAGCGGACCCCTGCCGGAGAAGGAACGATCAGCCAATCGCGTGGCGATCGTGCGTCGCTTCGGCAAGCTCTCTCTGCAGCATCACGTGCTCAATCTTTCGATCGGCCTCGCCTCCTTCATCGTTCCGCTCACGGCGACGCTCATCATCACCCCGCCGCGAGGTCGCCTACTTCTCGGCCGCGTTTCTGCTGTCGGCCACCTTGCTGATCATTCCGTATCTGCTCGCACTCTCCCTGTTTGCGGAGCGGTCGGGCGACCCGGGCCTCCTTCACCGCCACGTCCGCCACACGCTCCCTGTCGGGCTCGCCCTGTCCGGAGCGATCGTGCTGGTCGTCGAGATCGCGGCTCCGTACGCGCTGCGACTCTTCGGCCCCGCCTATGCGGCGAACGGAACGACCGCGCTGCGCATCTTGATCCTGGTCGGGCCGGCCTACGTGATCAAGGACCACTACGTGTCGATCCGCCGGGCTCAGGGTCGGCTTTCCCATGCGGCCAAGATCATGGCGATCGGGACCGCGGCGGAGGTGACGGGAGCGGCGTTGGGCGGGGCGCTCTGGGGTCTCACGGGGATCTGCGCCGGATGGGCGATCACGGCGTCGTGCGAGGCCGTCTTCCTGCTCCCCGCCGTGCTCCAGGTCTTTCGTCCGGCTCCCGGGTCTCGAGTCAGACATCGGCACTGATCCGGACTGAGGTCACTCGGAGCTCAGTTCGCTGGCGGCAGCCCGGACAGGAGCCGTTCGTACAGTGTCTCGACCTGTCCGACGACCGACCGATGCGGTGAAGGACCGTGCCCGTTCGAGTGCCGCTCGCCCCATCGCCGCCGCGGCGTCGCGGTCGCTGACGACCGCCGAGAGCGCAGTGGACAGGGCGATGGGGTCGCCGGGGGCCACCAGGAGTCCCGTGACGCCGTCGTCCACCAGGTCGACGATCCCACCACTTGCAGCCGCAACGACCGGCCGCCCGACGGCCATTGCCTCGAGGACCACCGTCGGACAGCAGTCGGGCACGATGGAGGGAACGGCGACCACACAGGCCGTCTGCAAGAGGTCGATGACCGAGGCGTGATCGAGCACCCCGCGCAGCTCCACCTGATCCGAGAGTTCGAGCGGCGTGTCTGTCGAACACCCTTCCGGCCAGCACGAGGTCGGGGAAGGCCGCCGAGTCGTCGGTGCGCCTCGAGGAGCACTTCAATGCCCTTGTCCCGACTCAGGTCTCCGACGAACACGATGGGCCCGTCCGGATGCGGGGTAGGCCTCGTCGAGGACGAGCTCGTCGGGAATGAAGTTGGGGATGACGCGTATAGGAGCTCCGTCCGGGCAGTCTGGTGCTGACGGCGACGACTGAGCTGACCGGGATGAACGCGTCCACGTGTCTGGTGCGGGTGCGGCGGCTCGAGGGCGTTCGCGGCGCGACGACCGGGCCGACGACCGGCCCGTGCCACGACGACGCGCAGCGGACGCAGGCGATCGGCGCCGGGCCCGGACAGACGTGCATCCCCGCGCATCAGTCTCTTGGTGGCGCAGACATGGCTGTAATCGTGCTGGGTGAGCACCACGGGTATGCCGGCGTCGACGGGCCGGACCGATGGCCGAGCCGATGCTCCAGTCGTGAGCATGCAGGATGTCGAACTCGGCCGGCTGCGAGAAGTCCCCGATCGCGCTCCGAAACCCGGGGTCCACGATCGGCATCGCATGCGGCCGCGCCGGGTCGCTGTAGAGCTGGGGCAGATGTTGGGCCGTCGTCCGGATGCGGTGGACGGGGACGCCCCCGTCGAGAGACGTTCCTGCAGGACCGTCCACGGCGATGGTGACGACCTCGACGTGATGGCCCCGTTCCACCAGGGCATGCGCCAGGTTTCGGACATGCTGCTCCTGCCCGCCTGCCACCGGGGGGTAGAACTGGGTCACCATCAGCACTCGCATGCTAGGTCGCACCGGACCACCCAGGCCCTTGTCCGTGTTCCCCGTTCTGGAGGTTGGCGGCCGTGATCACGTGGACGTGTACGGCAGAAGGGGTGAGATCCCTCCACATCGACGCGGACTCGTCCTGCTCTTCGGGTGTTGTTCGGGAACCACGATACTCCGCCGGCCGGTTTTCAACATCGAGGACACGACGTCGGTTGGTTGCAACCATCCGCAACTTGGCGAGACAGCATGGCAGCGCTTATTCTACCGTGCAGCGGCGACTGCGCCGCCTGGTTTCGTTTGAGGTGGCGGCGGTGAAACCTCTCTTCGAGAGCGACTGGGCTGTTGAGCCCATTGACGCGCCCGAAACCGGCGGGAGCGATCGGGGTACCACGGGATTGGGAACGAGTCGCACCGGTCAAGGAGCTCTACGGCGCATGGAGGTGTGCCATGAGACGTAGCAGGTCGCTCATTCTGTGCTACCACCGGGTCGCCGAAGGTGTCGATGATCCCTTCCAACTCTGCGTGACGCCAGCAACGTTCCGCGGCACACCTCGACGAGATCGCTCGACACGGTGAGCCGTCGACCCTCGCCGAATCTCTCCTTCGCTCGCGCCGGCCCCGGGTTGTCGTGACCTTCGACGATGGGTACGTCGACAATCTCGAGAACGCGATGCCGATCGCGGAAGCCATGGGAATTCCCATCACCGTCTTCGTGACGAGTGGTGTCGTCGGCAGCCAGAGCGGGTTCTGGTGGGATCGTCTGGGCGCGCTCCTGGGTTCGCGTCCATCCGGAATCCGTGAGATCTCTCTGCCGACGAGCGAGGGAGCCGTTCGCATCGAGGTCGGTTCGTCGACACCGAGTGTCGACCTCCAGTCGGTCCGTCGCCACCTCTTGCCGCTTCCGGTTGCGGAGATCCACCGCGTCCTCGATGCCGTTTCGGAGCGATGGGCGACCCCTGCCGTGCCGCCCCCTGATGCGCGGGCGCTGACGCCCTCCGAACTCGTCCACCTGTCAGCATCCAAAGTGGTCACGATCGGTGCTCACACCGTCGACCACGTACGCCTGCGGGGTCTTCCGGCGGCGGACCAGTTGCAGAACATCTCCTCTTCGAGAAGGGAGCTGGAACGGTTGTGCGGTCAGACGATCTCCCACTTCGCCTATCCCTACGGCGGCCTGGACGCCTTCGACGAGAACTCGGTCGGTGCGGCGCGCTCGTCGAGCTTCGATACGGCGTGTACCACCATCCCCGGCAACGCCGGCCCTTCGTCGGACCCGTTCCGGCTCCCGCGCCGCATCGTCATGAACTGGAGCCGACGGCGCTTCAGGGCGAGCTGGCACCGCTGGAGACTCGTCCCAGGTCACTGATCTTCGAGCACCTGTTCAACGAGCGATGAGCCCGCTTCGCGTCGCCATGGTGTGCTCCCGTTACCCGCCGCACCTCGGTGGGGTCGAGACACACGTGAAGGAGGTGGCACGGAGAATTGCCGCGAGGGGTCACGACCTGACCGTGCTCACCACAGATCTGACGGGCGAACTGCCGTCAGTGGAGCACGAGGGACCGCTGACTGTGCGGCGGTATGCCGCTTGGCCCACCTGGGCTGATCTCTACATATCGCCCAAGATCGTCCGGCAGATCGGCAGGGGAGGCTACGACCTCGTCCATGTGCAGGGTGTGAACAACCTCCTGCCTCCGATGGCACTCGCCGCCGCCCAACGGTCGGGGGTTCCGACGGTGGCGACGTTCCATACCGGTGGCCACTCCAGCCGCATGCGGACGATGGTCAGGGGGGCCCAGTGGCAGGCACTTCGACCTCTGCTCCGCCGGACGAAGGGGTTGGTCGCGGTGTGCCACTTTGAGGTTGAGGCGTTCGCGGGACGGCTTGGACTCGAACCGGGGAGGATCCGGCTCATCCGCAACGGGGCGGAGCCCCTCCCGGTGGGCGCGTCGCCACCCGGGGTCTCGGGCTCGCCCCTGGTGTGCTCGGTCGCTCGACTCGAGCGGTACAAGGGACACCATCGCCTCATCGCGGCCATGCCCGCCCTCCTCCGTCTCGCACCCGACGCCCACCTGGCCGTGGTCGGCCGGGGCAGCTTCGAAAACGAGCTTCGTCGACTGGTCGCACGGTTGCAGGTCGGGCATGCCGTGACGTTCACCGCGTTCGACGCCACGCAGCGAGAGGCGCTCGGCGCACTCGTACGATCCAGCGACGTCGTCGCCCTCATGAGCGACTACGAGGCGAACCCTGTCGCCGTGATGGAAGCCCTGGCCCTCGGCCGGAAGGTGGTCGTGGCCGACACCTCCGGGCTGTCGGAGTTGGCGTCGGAGGGGCTGGCCAGCGCCGTTCCGCTGGACGCGTCCCCGCGCCTGCTGGCCCAGGAGCTGGCTCGGGTGGCGGCACGTCCAGATGCGGTCGCTCCCGAGCTTCCGACTTGGGACGATTGTGCAGAACAGGTGCTCCGACTGTACGAGGAGATCCTCTCGCCAGCCTCTGACCGCTCAGCCAATGACCGCGCCGCGGAGTGAGCGTGGCGTGGTCGGTCCGATCATGGGTACGATGGCGCCAACACTCCAACCATTTGGGACCCTGGCGGGCGTCATTGAGCATGGCCTGAGCGCAGGCAGCTGCGCAGGGTGTGAATGGTGCGGATGAGGCGAGAAGCGAGAAGGAGGGGCGGGTGTCGATGCTTCGGTCACTCTCCGTTGCCGGAGAGCCGCGCCCCTCGATGGAACAAACGTTCTTGACGGTGTCCGTGATCATCTGTGCGTACACGGAAGATCGGTGGCCGCTCCTCCTGCGATCCGTGTCATCAGTGCAATGCCAGAGCCGGAAACCGACCGAGATCATCGTCTGCGTCGATCACAACGAGTCCCTCCTCGAGAGGTGCCGACAACAGTGGGCCACACAGGCCGGCAGTCCTTCGGTCCCCGTGCTGGTGCTCGCCAACAGGTACAAGGGTCATCTCGGTTCGGCTCGAAACTCGGCGGTTGAGGTCGCCCATGGTGACGTCGTGGCCTTTCTCGATGACGATGCCTGGGCTGACCCGGATTGGCTGGACCAGCTCCTGGTGCCGTACGAAGACGATGACGTCGTCGCCGTGGGTGGAGCGCCGACGGCGGAGTTCGAGCGAGCACGACCAGACTGGTTTCCGTCCGAATTCGACTGGGTGTTCGGATGCGCATATTCCGGGCTTCCCGAGACGCAGGCCCCACTCGCTCGGCTCATAGGAGCCAACATGTCGGTGCGGCGATTGGCCCTCGCTGAGATCGGTGGTTTCCATTCCGACAACCATGACGACATGGACATGTGCCATCGCCTGATGCATCTTCGTCCGGAGGAGCTGATCGTCTACGAGCCTTTGGCACGGGTCCATCACCATGTTCCGGAAGCGCGGACGACCTGGGGATATTTCTGGCGGCGCTGCTTCTTCGTGAACAAGGGAAAGGTCGAGGCCTTCCGTCACATGCAGGGAGCGGCCAATCGGTCTTCTGACATCGGATTCGTGATCCGAGCGTTGTCGCGTGGAGTACCCAAGGGACTACGCCAAGCGATCGGCGGAGACGTCTGGGGTGCGGCGAGGGCGGCATCGATCGCGGCCGGGATCGTTTTGGCGGGCGCCGGTCACGTCGCGGGGCAAGGAGCATGGCTGTTCAGCAGGACTCCGCGTCGGGGTCGTTCTCGAGGACTCCGGCCGGTCCGCTGTCGGGGTCGGAGTGCACCACCGGCGGACGACGCGATCTCGAGGAGGCGTGTGACGGCTCCCCTCGAACGAGCAGGCACGGAACGGTGCCCAGTGGCAGGGAGGTAAGGGATGGTTGCACAACCGGTGAAGCAGGTCGCGCCGACGATCGCACAGATTCCGTTCGACGACGCGTTCCCCGAGCGTCCAGTTGCGTTCACCCATGATCTTCATGTCGATGAGCGCCTGACCCTTTCGGCCGTCGCGGATCTCGCTGACAGGCTGCCACGTCGATCGGTGATCGCCGACACCGCCGAGCAGCCTCTCTTGGTTCCTCAGGGAGGTCCACCTCGGGGCGCCCTGGCCCGACCGGGCGACGTCATACGCGACATGAGGAATGCCAACGCCTGGCTCACCCTGCTCAATGTCGAGGAAGATCCCGCTATGGCTGAGCTCATGGACACCATGCTTGGCCAACTCGAGCCGGGAATGATCGCCAAGCAGGGCAAGATGCGCAATCGGGTGGCGTTCGTGTTCGTCTCATCGCCGAATTCCGTCACGCCGGTCCACTACGACATCGAGCACAGCTTGTTGATGCAGGTCCGAGGGACCAAGGTCGTCAGCGTCGGGCGCTTCGAGAGCGACGCGCTCCGGCGGCACGAGTTCGACCGGTACTGGAATGGCTCCCATGGACGGATCGAGACCCAGCCACCGGAGGTGGCCTCGTACACCTTGACCCGGGCGCGCGGTGTACATACCCCCGGGCACGCCGCACTGGGTGCACAACGGTCCGGACATCTCCCTGTCTGTGACCCTCACGTACTTCACTGCCGCATCGGTCCGCGAGAACCGAATCGAGCACTACAACTCACGCCTCCGGCGAGCGAACCTGAACCCACACGAACCGGGGTATTCCGCCCTCGTCGACGCAGCGAAGATCTGCGCGATGGGTGTCTTGGCCCTGGGAACAAGGGTTCGGTCCGCGGCCTTCGGCGCGAAGGGGACCGACGGCGAGAACCCTGCGAATGGGTCGGGCTACCGGGTGGACGGGAGCTAGTCAGGCCCTCCACCGGGCGACGGCGGATCTCCCCAAGCGGACGTACCGGGCCGCTGTCTGCGTGCGCGCGGAACGTCGCCGCCCGGCCCACGACCCCTGTGCCTGCGACCAGCCTCACCATCCCTCGATGGTTCGGCGCGAACCGTCCCTTGTAGGCCTCGTCGCCTCGGAGGAAGTCCACTTCGATGAAGCCTCGAGCACAGGCATCGTCGATGATGGCTGCGAGCAGGACCGTCGTCACATCCCGCCAGCGGGTCTCGGTGCGGCGGGCGCTCTGATACAGGCTCACCCGACCGGCCACCTCGAACGACGTCACCGTGGCGACGACGATGTCGTCGTTCCCGAGTTCATGGACGACCACCTCGTCGGCCGCGCAGCCACCGGCGAATCCGGCTGCGAAGCGATCGAAGACGGGAATGAAGCGGGAACGGCCTCCCCACTGGGACTGGTGGAGCCGGCGCAGAGTGTCAAGGGACTGCGGCACGGCCTGGCCGCGGTTCGTCCGATGCGTCACGCCTTCTGCCGCGAGGCGGTTGGCGGAGCGACGGAGGTTCCGGCGGAACTGTGAGGGGAGGGACAGCGCGATAAGCCTCTGCGCTGTCGGGCAGAGGCGTGAAGGGGGCCACCGCCATCGGCCCGCGACGAACACGGCCGGGCAACGACTCGATCAACGGTGACCCTTCCCGGACGGCCCTGAGTTCCAAGAGTCGCTGACCGGGACGAGCGAGCCAGTCCCCGAGAAGGCTGAGCACCGCGGCCTCGTGGCCAGGGGCCGCCAGAAGGTCGAGATGATCCGGGCACAGTGGCCCGTCTCCCATCATCCGGATGCTTGACATCGGGTGGCGCTTCTCCAGGGGAAGCCCGCCGAGGAGGCGCGCCCCGTCGACGACCAGAAGGAAGTGCCGGCCAGGACCGCCGGCCCCCGTCAGCCACCACGATCGCAAGAAGGGTGACGGAAGGGGCGAAGAGTCCACCAGTTGATCCCACTGCGAAGCCCACCCGTCGAGACATGGGACGTCCAGCAGGCTTGGGGGAGCCACTATCGGATCTCGCGCCGCGGCGCATGGACCGAGGAGGGGGGCGAGTTCCCCTTGAAGAGCGACCCCGTTGTCGGCTGGCCCATGCTTTCGCTCCCGGCGATGGCTGCCGGCGACCGTCGCAGGCTCCGTTCATCGGCAATGGTAGGAATTGTAGGAGTTGTAAGAAGGAGCCGCCGTCGCGGACCAATCGTCCCTGTCGTACCTCGATGCGTCAGGAGCGCCTCGATCGAAGAGCTACGAGTACGCCTGAACCTCGGCGATGTCCATGGACGATGGGGGCGTATTCGTGTTCGCGACGGTGTGCCAGCCGCTCGTCTTGCCTGAAGCCACCTGCAACTCGAGGAGGATTTCGTAGGGCTCGCCTGCAATGCTCACTCGGCTGGAAGCGAGCACTTGCCAGACCTTGCGCCCGTCGAAGTAGCCCGTGATCGACTTGCCGGGGACGAGCTGAAGGCCATAGACGTGGTAACCCGCCGACACGTCGACGCCGTCCGTGCTCCACACCGCCTCCTGCTGCCCCTGATCGGCGAAGAAGTCCGACTCTCCTTGCTCGTTCGGATTGCCGAGCCAGCCGCCCCCGAAGCCGTCCAGTTCGTTGTCGTCGCGACAGCCCGCCTTCGTGCCACAGAGGAACCAGATGGCGGGCCACATCCCCTGGCTCACGTCGGGCATCTTGGCCTTCACTTGGACGTACCAGCCGGCTGTGGGCAGGCTGAACTTGCCCTCCGTCGTCACCACGCCGCTCAGCCACGGGTAGGTGCCGGCATACTGGTTCGTGTTGCGCTGTGCGGTCAGCATCAAGCCGTTGTCCACGCTCACTTGTGTGGGACCGTACATCTCACGGTTGTTTCCGCTGCCGCCGTTGGCAACCGAGTTGTCGCCGCTGTAAGGCAACGGCAAGCTACCGAAATTGTCCAGACGATCCCCTCGGCTCCCAGGTACGTGTTCCACTTGGTGGTGTCGAGGCTGGTGCCGGAGAACCTGTCGTCGAAGATCATCTGCTGGGCCGTGTAGCCGCCGGGAGCCGGCATGGCCCCGGACGGCACTGTCGTGGTGGTGGTTGCGTGTGTTTGTTGTTGTTGTTGGTGGTGGTGGTGGTGTGGACGGCGACAGTGCGCCCGCCATCGAAACGATCGGCTTGTTCAGGGCCACGCTGCCGGCGGAGCCGTAGAACGCGGCGTCGCCGTAGGTGAAGATGCCTCCGTCGGAGGCCACGAGCCAGTAGCCCCGGCCATCGGGGGTGGGCGCCATCGAAACGATCGGCTTGTTCAGGGCCACGCTGCCGGCGGAGCCGTAGAACGCGGCGTCGCCGTAGGTGAAGATGCCTCCGTCGGAGGCCACGAGCCAGTAGCCCCGGCCATCGGGGGTGGGCGCCATCGAAACGATCGGCTTGTTCAGGGCCACGCTGCCGGCGGAGCCGTAGAACGCGGCGTCGCCGTAGGTGAAGATGCCTCCGTCGGAGGCCACGAGCCAGTAGCCCCGGCCATCGGGGGTGGGCGCCATCGAAACGATCGGCTTGTTCAGGGCCACGCCGCCGGCGGAGCCGTAGAACGCGGCGTCGCCGTAGGTGAAGATGCCTCCGTCGGAGGCCACGAGCCAGTAGCCCCGGCCATCGGGGGTGGGCGCCATCGAAACGATCGGCTTGTTCAGGGCCACGCTGCCGGCGGAGCCGTAGAACGCGGCGTCGCCGTAGGTGAAGATGCCTCCGTCGGAGGCCACGAGCCAGTAGCCCCGGCCATCGGGGGTGGGCGCCATCGAAACGATCGGCTTGTTCAGGGCCACGCTGCCGGCGGAGCCGTAGAACGCGGCGTCGCCGTAGGTGAAGATGCCTCCGTCGGAGGCCACGAGCCAGTAGCCCGACACCGTGCTCGACCCTCCGGTGTTTGCCGAAGCATGCGGCGGAACGGTGGTCAATGCAGGGACGACATAAGTCAACCCGACGACGATCGTCAGGGACACGATCGTCAGGACACGGGCACCCGGAATCGAAGTTCCCGTACCTGTGACCTACAGACAGCCAAAGGTCGGCGCATGGGTCAGTGGGCACTTCCCGTACGGCTCAAAACCGCCATCCCTGAGGACAGCCATCCGATTGGAGGCTACCCGGCCGAGTCCCAAATACGGTCGACACGGTGCCGCCTCGCGGTCAGCGTGTGATCAGCATTGGAGGGTACCGAGGTTGCAATTCTCCTCTCATCCCCTGTGTCATCAGCGGCATCACGGTCGGGTGTGAGCGATGGCTGCCTTGCCGCAGACCGAATGGTTGCACCGGGCCGCGGATCACTGGGCTGCTCCCGGTGGAACCTGGCGGGACTTAGCCTGATGCAGAACCTGATCCTCGATGCCGAGAGGAAGCGATGACGCCGTGACCAGATCACCGCACACGGTGAAGACAAACCTGTCGACGATCCACTGGTCCGACGATGGCACCCGGGTCACGAAGCGCTACGACCTCACCGCCAACGCCGACAAGCTCGGTCCTCGGGCCACGATCCTCGACCATCATCATTCAGCCTCCGATCCTTGGGCGCGACACTTTGCCTACGAATTCCGGGTCAACCAACTCCTCACCCGTCACCGCCCATCCGTACCGACGCCCCGGCTGCTCGGCCATGACAGGAAGGCTCTCACCCTCGAGTTCGAGGCCGTCCCCGGCCAACGTCTCGGTCCGAAGTTCCCCCTCAGCCTGACCGGGAACGATCTCGAAGGGCTCATCGGCTTCGCGACCGCCCTCCGCTCCTATCGTTCCCGGCCCCGCTGGCTGCGCACGCTGCCCATCCACCGCCGGCTCCGCCGAGCCCGTGAGATCGGGCTCCTCGGTGAGGAGGAGTACCGGGCCCTCCGACAGATCGCCACGCGCGTCCCGATCCGGTGGGTCTTCGCCCACGCCGACATCAATCCCAGCAACATCGTGTCGGGCGACGAAGGATCATTCCTCCTCGACTGGGAGTGGGCCGGACTGTACCCGGACGGTTACGACCTGGCCTTCCTCTGGTTCGTGCTCATCGACCTTCCCGAGGCCAGATCGGTGGTGGAGAGTCGGATCCGCACCGATCCGACCGTCTTCTGGCTGTCCGCCCTGATCATCGAACTGCTCCATCTCGAGTGGTTCGAGGGCAAGTTCCGGCCGCGTCACGAGACGACTCGCGATGTGCTGGTGGCGAGGTTGCTCGACGAATAACGTCGCGGAAGCTGATCCGCGCAGGCAATGGCTCATTCGTTCAAGCCGATGTAACGCTTTCGACGACCGACGCGCCGAAGGGGCCCGAAGGCCCCTTCGCACGACGACTGCCGCTCTCTGACTGGCCACCACGATATTCCTCGGCGTCGCGTCTTGGACGACCGTTCTTCCGCGGCGCCGGGGGTCGGGCTGTTGATGGCAGGTCACCATCGATGCGGCAGCCCGAGCTTCTGGGTGCTCGGTTGCATCTCGTCGCAAAACGGGGGATCCCATCTGCAGAGACCGGGTTGGCGCTTCGTGGATGGGCAGACATCGCCTGATCCATGGTGGGATGGGTGGGACAGGTGAGACGGGTAAATCGACCCTGACGGGAGGCGCACGCGGTGACGCAGCTCGAAGCACGGCGGGCATCGCCGGCCGATTCGGAGGTGGTGGTCTCAATCATCACCCTTGCGTTTGCCGACGATCCGCTGTGGAGCCGCGCTCTGGCCCGAACGGACGGGAGCATCGAACACCACGCCCGGTTCTGGACGTTGTTCGTCGAAGGTGCGCTCCGCCACCCCTGGGTCTGGTTGACCACCGGCGGCGAGGCAACCGCGGTCTGGATTCCCCCCGGCGGCACCGAGATGAGCGAGGAACAGGAAGACCGCCTCTCCGAGCTCGCCCACCGGTATCTGGGGTCGGCCGCCGGCGACTACCACGAGCTCCTGACACGCTTCGAGGCCGCGCACCCGCGTGACACGCCCCACTATTACCTGAGTCTGCTGGGAACGCACCCCGATCACCGCGGCAAGGGAATCGGGATGGCGCTTCTGGAACACGACCTGGCGCTGATCGATGCCGAGGGGTTCCCCGCGTATCTCGAATCGTCGAACCCCGCCAACAACCATCGCTACGCCGGCGTCGGATTCGAGGAGGTGGGCGAGTTCTCCTACCCCGGCGGAGGTCCGGTCGTCACGACGATGTGGCGGCCCGCCCGTTGAGTCGACAGGGCCCACAACCTCGACACCGACATGAACAGTGCGGACGTGGCCCTTGCCCTCAATCCCGACGAACCCTTGGGACGTACCTCACCATGCGGATATCTGGTCACCCGCACGGGGATCGAAGACGACTGGAGGACATCGATGAGGATTCGTCGCTGGCTGTTTGCGGGGTCGGCCCTCGCGTTCGCAACGACGGGAAGCGCGGTGCTGGTCGCCACCGGAGCTCAGGCGGGAGCGGTCACTCCCGCCCACACGCCCGGAGCCGCGGGCGGGGCGGCGACTGCGTCGGGGATCTCCGGCCCGAAGTACAACTTCTGCGACCGGGAAGGGTGTCCGGTGTCCACCTGGAAGGTCGACTTCGCCGCCCACCAGTTCAAAGGCTTCCACGACCCGGGGACGTTCACCAGAGCGGGCAGCAAGTACACGTTCACCATCCCTGACATCGAGGGCACCACCGTCACGTGCACCTTCGTGGGGACGAGGGACGCGGCCGGGTTCGACTCGGCCGCCAAGCCGGGCCACTTCAACTGCACCGACGGCACCCACAACATCTGGTGGGCGACGCATCTCTCCTGACCCGGTCGGCCTCGAAACGCCCTCGACCGCGTCGGCCTGTCCGGCCACCCGGGAGGCCCGACCCACGTCGGTCTGAATCGAGACGTACGCGTGGACGGTCGCGTCGCACCGTACATTGGGACGGTGGCGATGCCGCCCAAGGTCGAGCAATTCAAGGAGATGGCGCGGCAGGCCCGCAAGGACCTGTTCGACCAGGCACATCCCGTCGGCCGGCTCTCTCTCGTGCAATCGGCGATGCTCGGGGGCGACACGCTGGTCACGATCTCTCTGGCCGGCTCACTGTTCTTCTCCATCTCCCCCGACGCCGCCGACCACAAGGTTCTCCTCTACCTGCTCTTCACGCTGGCGCCGTTCGCCATCGTCTCCCCGATCCTCGGGCCCCTGATCGACCGCGGCCGGGGTGCCCGGCGACTCATGGTCGTGGCGTCCGCGGTCGGGCGGGCCGTGCTGTGCCCGCTGATGGCGCTGCACATCCACAGCCTCCTGCTCTTCCCCCTGGCCTTCCTCGTCCTCGTGTGCTCGAAGCTCTACCTCGTCACCAAGGGCGCCCTGGTGCCCGAGATGGCCGCGCTCCAGGCCCATTCGCCCGACGCGGGTGAGTCCGAGCAAGCGGGCTACGCCACGCTGAACGCGCGGCTCACGCTGCTCGGTACCGTGAGCGGCTTCGTCGTGTCGGTGCCGGCCGTCATCCTCTACAAGCTGGGCAGCTCCCAGGCGGTGCTGTTCTTCGCCATGCTCGTGTTCGCCGCCGCCGCCGTCGCGGGGGCCCGCCTCCCGGTGATCAGCGGGGCGCGACGCATCACGAGCGTGGACCGACGAGTCCGCAGGGGCCAGGGAGTACGGAGAGGCGGGGGATGAACTCCTCCGTGAGCGCGACCTGATGGCGCTGCAACCGATGGCCCATCCCGAGGTCATGCTCGGCCTGACCGCCATGTCGATCATCAGGGGCCTTCAGGGGTTCATGATCTTCATGCTCGCCTTCGGGCTGCGGCGGATGCACGGGGTCGGGCTCTACTGGTACGGCCTGGTGCTCGCCGGCAGCGGGGCCGGGGCCATCGTGGGCCTGGTTCTGGTCGGCCGGCTGCGCAAGCGGATGACCGAGCAGCAATTGCTGCTCGCCTCCCTCTGCCTCATCGGCGCCTCCGCGCTCGGGGTGGCCGTCTGGGGCACGCTGTTCGCCCAGGTGGTGCTCGCGTTCATGGTCGGGATCGCCGGGGCGGTGGCCCAGCCGTCGTTCGACGCGTTGACGCAGCGCATGATCCCGTTGTCGGCCCAGGGTCGCGCCTTCGCCCGGTTCGGCATGCGCCAGCAGCTGGTGTGGGTCGTGGGATCACTCATCCCGGTGATCGTGGCCTTCACCCTGCCGCAGGGGGACGCGACCATGGCCGTGCTGGCCGGGCTGGGTGCGCTGTCCTACGTCAGCGGCCGCCGCGCCGCGCATGCTCCGCGTATCGTCCAGCGCGACTTCCGCGAGCCCGAGTCCGGATGAGCTCGGGAGCCGTTCGGGCCAGGCGCTTCGTTCAGGCCAGGCGCTTCTCGAGGGCTTCGACCTGGCTGACCAGCTCGGGCGGAAGCCGGTCGCCGAACTTGGCGTAGAACTCGCGGATGAGCGGTGTCTCGGCCCGCCAGCCTTCCTGGTCGACGCGCAGGAGCTCGTCCATGTCCTCCTTGGTCACGTCGAGCCCTTCGATGTCGATCGCGCCCGGAGCGGGGACGGCCCCGATCGCGGTTTCGACCGCTCCGTCGTTCCCCGTCCCGGTGACCCGCCGGAAGATCCACTCCAGGACCCGGGAGTTCTCGCCGTAGCCGGGCCAGAGGAATTTCCCGTCGGCGTCCTTGCGGAACCAGTTCACGTAGAAGATCTTCGGCAGGGCGTCGCGGTTGGTCGCTTCCGCACCGATGCTGAGCCAGTGCGCGAAGTAGTCGGCCATGTTGTAGCCGCAGAACGGCAACATGGCGAAGGGGTCCCGGCGCAGGTTGCCGACCGCTCCGGCCGCGGCGGCGGTCGTCTCCGACGCCATGATCGAGCCGAGGAAGACGCCATGCTCCCAGTCGTCGGACTGGAAGACCAGTGGGACGACCGAGGCCCGGCGGCCGCCGAAGAGGATGGCGCTGATCGGGACGCCCTTCGGGTCCTCCCACTCGGGTGCGATGGCCGGGTCCTGGCTGGCCGGCGCCGTGAACCGGGCGTTGGGGTGTGCCGCGGGCGTGCCCGATGCGGGCGTCCAGTCGTTGCCCTTCCAGTCGACGAGGTGCGCGGGGGGCTCGTCGGTCATCCCCTCCCACCAGACGTCGCCGTCGTCGGTGAGCGCGGTGTTGGTGAAGATGCAGTTCCCGTCCAGCGTCAGCATGGCGTTGGGGTTCGTGTGCGTGTTCGTGCCGGGGGCGACGCCGAAGAAGCCCGCTTCGGGGTTGATGGCGTAGAGCCGGCCGTCGGGACCGAACTTCATCCAGCAGATGTCGTCGCCCACGGTCTCGACCTTCCAGCCGTCGATCGAGGGGATGAGCATGGCGAGGTTGGTCTTCCCGCACGCGGAGGGGAACGCGCCGGTGACGTAGCGCGTCTCGCCTTCGGGCGAGGTCAGCTTGAGGATCAGCATGTGCTCGGCCATCCAGCCGGCGTCGCGGGCCATCACCGAGGCGATGCGCAGCGCGAAGCACTTCTTGCCGAGCAGGGCGTTGCCCCCGTACCCCGAGCCGTACGAGACGATCTCGCGGGTCTCGGGGAAGTGCACGATGTACTTGTTCTCGGCGTCGCAGGGCCACGGGACGTCCTGCTGTCCGGGCTCGAGCGGGGCGCCGACCGAGTGGAGGCACGGCACGAACTCACCGTCGTCGCCGAGGACTTCCAGAGCGCCGGTGCCCATGCGGGTCATGATGCGCATGGACACGGCCACGTAGGCGGAGTCGGTGAGCTGCACGCCGATGTGGGCGATCTCCGAGCCGAGCGGCCCCATGGAGAACGGGACGACGTACAGCGTGCGCCCGCGCATGCAGCCTTCGAAGAGGCCGTCGAGGAACCCGCGCATCTCGGACGGATCGCGCCAGTTGTTGGTGGGGCCGGCGTCGATCTCCGCTTCCGAGCAGATGAAGGTGCGGTCCTCGACCCGGGCCACGTCGCCGGGGTCGGAGTGGGCCCAGTAGCTGTTGGGCCGCTTGGCCTCGGAGAGCCGGGTGAACGTCCCGGCGTCGACCAGCTCCTGGCAGAGCCGGTCGTACTCGTCGGCGGAGCCGTCGCACCATGCGACGCGGTCCGGCTTGGTCAGTGCGGTGACCTCGTCGACCCAGGCCAGGAGTTTCGCGTTCTTCGTCGGCGCCATGTGGGGGGATCTGCTCCTTCGTCCGGCCCGGTTCGGTGGGGCCCAATGCTAGGCATGTGCCGTGGGGTCCCCCAAACCTCGGCACGTCACGCGGCTCGTCGAAGACGAGACCGTCGATTCTATTCGCGGTGTGCTCGGAAGTGGCATCGAGGCCTTCGGACTGCGTGACGACGCCGGCGTCGTCACCGTGCCCGGTGGAGGACCCGTGGTCGTCTCGGTCGACAGCGTGGTCGAGGGCGTCCATGTCGACCTGGCGCTCTGCAGTCCCGCCGACATGGGCTGGAAGGCCGTGATGGGCGCCCTCAGCGACCTGGCCGCCATGGGCGCGGCGCCGTTCGGAGCCCTGGTGGCGCTCTGTGTCCCGGGCCGGACGGGGGAGGGTGAGCTCGCCCTCGGGATCATGTCGGGGGTGGCGGAGGCGTCCGCGGCGAGCGGGTGCCCGGTCGTCGGCGGGGACGTGTCCTCGGCGCCGTCGGCGGCGGTGGTGGCCGTCACCGTGCTCGGGACGGTCACCGGTGGCGACGAGCCCGTCGCCAGGTCGGGGGCGGCGCCCGGGGACGTGATCGTCGTGACCGGCCCCTGTGGTGGGTCGGCCGCCGGCCTGCGGATGCTCAGGACCTCCGCTCCCGACGTCGGGACCCGGCGGCATCGGCGCGGCGTACCGCCGGCCGGTGGCGCGCCTGCGTGAGGGCGCCGTGGCGAGGCGGCACGGGGCGCACGCGATGATCGACGTCTCCGACGGGCTGGCGCTCGATCTGCACCGCCTGGCCGACGCCTCGGGGGTGGGATTCCGGCTCGACGACGTGCCGGTCGCGGCCGGGGCCACGCTGGAGGAGGCGCTGGGCGGCGGCGAGGACTACGAGCTCGTCTTCACCGTGAGCCCGGCCGCCACCGACGAGGTCTCCGGTGCGTTCGCCGCCGCCGGGTTGCGGTCACCGGCGCGGATCGGCGCCGTCTCGCCGGACCCGGCGGAGCGCACGCTGCGGGGACGGGCGCTGAACCCGCTCGGCTGGCAGCACACGCTCGGGTAGGACCCGGGCTTCAGCTGCTCGTGTTGGTCTCGAACTGCCGTCGGCGGGGCTTGGTGACCTTGCCGGCCCGGATGCACGAGGTGCAGACGTGGAGCCGCTTCGGCGCGCCGTCGACCAGTGCCCGCACCCGCTGCACGTTGGGGTTCCAACGCCGCTTGGTGCGCCGGTGCGAGTGGCTCACGTTCATGCCGAACGAGGGCTTCTTGCCGCAGATGTCGCAGACTGATGCCATGGGGGGTGAACCTTCCTGAGGGAGGCCGCGTGCGGAGATCGCCAGGCAGGCCTTCACGAGCGGCTTAAAGGTTAGCATCCCCTGCAATGACCTCCCCGGCGACCCTCGGCGCGGCCGATCTCCGCGCCGTCATGGAGGGCTACCGGGACGCTCTCCGGCTCCACCAGGAGGACATCAACCGCCTCAACGTCTACCCGGTGCCCGACGGGGACACCGGAACGAACATGGCGCTCACCCTCGAGGCCGTGGTCACCGAGCTCGAGGGCGTGAACGGGGCGGGCGTCCCCGAGGTCTGCCGCGCCATCGGGCACGGCTCGCTGATGGGGGCGCGGGGGAACTCCGGGGTCATCCTCTCCCAGCTGCTGCGTGGCATGAGCGAGCGCATGGGCCAGGACGAGTGCGTCGGTCCCGAGCTTCTCGTCGACGCCATGGCGCACGCATCGGAGCTGGCTCGCAAGGCGGTGGTGCGCCCCGTCGAGGGGACGATCCTGACCGTCGCCGCGGCCGCGGCCGAGGGTGCGGCGGACGGGGACGGCTCCGGCCTGGTCGACGTGGTGGAGCGGGCGCGGGAGCGGGCGGCCGAAGCGCTGGCCCGCACGCCCGAGCTCCTGCCCGTCCTGGCCCAGGCCGGCGTGGTCGATGCCGGCGGCGCCGGCTACCTGCTGCTGCTCGATGCCTTCCTGATCGTCCTCGACGGCCGTCCGCTCCCCGAGCCCTCGGGAATCACCGCGCCGGACCTCGAGGCGCTCGCCGCCGAACGTCGCCGGCGGGCGAACCGGCCCCGGGAGAAGAGGAGCACGCGGTCCGCGATCTGCGCTACGAGGTCATGTACCTCCTCTCCATGCCCGACGACTCCATCGAGGATTTCAAGGAGGTGTGGGCCGGGATCGGGGACTCCATCGTCGTCGTCGGCGGCGACGGCCTGTGGAACTGCCACATCCACACCAACGACATCGGCGCGGCGATCGAAGCGGCGCTCGAGCGAGGGCGGCCTCGCCGCATCCGGGTCACCGACCTCGAGGAGCAGGTCGAAGAGGAGCGTTGGGTGCGCGAGAGCGCGGGTGCGCCGGGTGCGGGCCCGAGCCTCGAGGGCGCCGGGCCCCCCCCACCACGAGCGTCGTGGCCGTGGTCACCGGCGAAGGCATCGGGCGCATCTTCCGCTCGCTCGGCGTGCACCATCTCATCGTCGGCGGACAGACGATGAACCCCGCCACCGCCGACCTGCTCAAGGCGGTCGAGGCCGTGGGTTCGGACGACGTGGTGATCCTGCCCAACAACAAGAACATCCGCCCGGTCGCCGAGCAGGTCGACGCCCTGAGCGACAAGACGGTCAAGGTCGTGGCGACCGGTTCCATCGTCGAGGGCTTCGCCGCCCTGCTCGCGTACGACCCGGCCGCGTCCGCCGAGGCCAACGCGGTCTCCATGGCCGAATCCGCGGCCCGGGTCGTGCCGGCCGAGGTCACCCAGGCGGTGCGCGACGCGGAGACCGACGCCGGAGCGGTTCGTGCGGGCGACTACATCGGCATCTCGCGCGACGGGGTGGTGGCGGTTGCCGACTCCGTCGTCGTGTGCACGCGCCTCCTCGTCGCCCGGCTGCTGGACGAGTCGCACGAGCTGATCACCCTCATCGAGGGCGAGGGTGCGCGCGCGGCCGACACCCGGGCGATCGAGGAGTGGCTGTCCGAGGAGTACCCGGACGTCGCGCTCGAGGTGCACCACGGGGGACAGCCTCTGTACCCGTACCTGTTGGGGATTGAGTAGCGGCCGCTCCCTCCGCGACCTCGCCGGACGACCGGTGTCGGTGCTCGCCACCGTGTCCGCGGCGAAGGTCCAGCGCCTGGCGGAGTTCGGCGTCGAGTCGGTGCTCGACCTGCTCACCACCTACCCCCGCCGGTACATCGACCGCACCCGTCAAGCCGACGTCTCCGACCTGCGGGCCGGCGACGAGGCGGCCGTGCTCGCGTCGGTGCAGTCGGTGCGGTCGAGGCGGGCGAGGAACCGCCGCGCCGTCGTCGACGTGGTGGTGCGCGACGCCACCGGTCGCCTCGCCGTGGTGTTCTTCAACCAGCCCTGGCGGGCCAAGCAGCTCGAGCCGGGGACCGAGGCCATCTTCTGGGGGAAGGTCGGGGAGTACCGGGGCAGCCGCCAGATGGTGAACCCGGTCGTCGACGTCGTCGCCGCCGCAGTCGGCTCCGGCCGTCGCACGCTGCGCATCCTGCCGATCTACCCGGCGTCGGCGAAGGCCGGCCTGACCAGCTGGGAGATCGGAACCTACGTCGAGGAGGCGCTCGACCGCGCCGGTGAGCTGGCGGACCCCCTGCCCGAGCACTGGAGGTCCTCCCTCGACCTGTGGCGCCGGACCGAGGCCTTCGGGGCCATCCACCTGCCCGAGTCCATGGCGGTCGTCGCGCCGGCACGCCGGCGCCTGGTCTTCGACGAGCTCTTCCGGCTGCAGTTGGCCCTGGTGCTGCGCCGCCGCGCCTTCGAGCTGAACGCGCGGGCGTTGCGCCACGACGTGTCCCCCCGGGAGGTCGCGGGAGCGGTGGGCGGGACGCTGGTGGCGCGGTTCTTCGAGGCGTTGCCCTACGAGCTCACGCAGGCCCAGCGGCGCGCCCTGGCCGTCGTGGTCGCCGACATGGCCGGCCCGTTCCCGATGCACCGGCTCCTCCAGGGCGACGTCGGCTCGGGCAAGACGGTGGTGGCGCTGGCCGCGCTGCTCGCGGCCGCCCAGGGTGGCCACCAGGGCGCGCTCATGGTGCCGACCGAGGTCCTGGCCGAGCAGCACTTCTCCGCCGTCCGCGCCCTGCTGGGCGACCTCGAGGGACCGGGCGGGATGGCCGGCGGAGAAGTCCGCGTCGAGCTGCTCACCAGCCGGGTCAAAGGCAAAGCCCGTGCTGCGACGCTGGAGGCGCTGGCCAGCGGCGCCATCGATATCGTCGTGGGAACCCATGCGCTCCTGACCGAGGACGTCGAGTTCGCGTCCCTCGGCATCGTGGTGATCGACGAGCAGCACCGCTTCGGCGTGGAGCAGCGGGCCGGTCTGCGCGCCAAAGGCGCGGCCGGCGACCCGGACCTCCTCGTCATGACGGCGACGCCGATCCCCCGCACGGCCGCGATGGTGATCTTCGGCGACCTCGACCTCACCACGCTCGACGAGCTGCCGCCCGGCCGGCTGCCGGTGACGACGGAATGGCTGCCCGGTACGGACGGAGCCGAGCCGGCCTGGGAACGCGTCCGGTCCGAGGCGGCACTCGGACGCCGCGCCTTCGTCGTCTGCCCGCTGGTGAGCGACTCCGCCAAGGTGGAGGCGAAATCGGCCACCGAGGAGTACGAGCGGCTCGCGGCCGGCGAGCTGGCCGGGCTCCGCGTGGCCCTGATCCATGGCCAGATGCCGCCGGCCGCCCGCGAGGAGGCGATGGGCCGCTTCCGCACGGGAGACGTGCAGGTGCTGGTGGCGACGACGGTGATCGAGGTGGGGGTCGACGTGCCCGATGCCACCGTCATGGTCATTGAGAGCGCCGACCGCTTCGGGATCGCGCAGCTGCACCAGCTGCGGGGACGGGTCGGGCGGGGCACGGATCCGAGCTGGTGCTACCTGCTCGGCGGCGAGGAAGGCAACGACCGGCTGGCCGCGGTGGCCGCCTCGACCGACGGGTTCGCGCTGGCCGAGACCGACCTGCGCCTGCGCGGCGAGGGCACCCTTCTCGGCGCCCGCCAGAAGGGCCAGAGTGACCTCAAGTTGGCGTCGCTCTCCGACGAAGGGGATCTGCCGCTCCTCTCGGCGGCGCGGGACGTCGCCCAGGCCGTCGTCGAGGAGGACCCGCAGCTGGCGTCGCACCCCGCACTGGCCGACGAGGTGCGCCTCCTCCTCAGCGAGGACGAGGGCGAGTACCTGTTCAAGAGCTGAGATGAGCCCAGGAATGCCCTCTGCGCTCGACGCCTGAGGGGAGCCGGTCGCTCCCGGTACCGCAGGCCGGCGGCGAGTCCGGCCCCGTCTTCGCTTGGGACTTTGTCGCCCTCCCGAGCGCCACGGTTCTCCGCGGTCCCGTCAGACCGTTCAGAAACTGGCTGAGAACAGGGACCAGCCTTCGTCAGTACGGCAAAGGAGGATGTCGACGGGTTGCTTGACCTTGCCGGTGGTGTCCTTCACGATCGGGCCGGTGAACTCCCAGACGTCCTTGTCCGGGCCACCGCACGCACCGATCTCGATGTCGACCGCGATATCGGCCACGGTGATCTTTCCATTCGCCCACCTGAACGTCATGTCTCCAGGCTGGAATTGGAGCGTGTCGAAGTTGACCTTGACGGAGCCACCGGTCGCGACCTTGTTGGTGCAATCCCCAAAGTGGGCGAAGTAATTCCCCGCAAGGAAGGATTCACACAAGACCACCTGGCCCCCGTCGGCTGCGTCGCTGACCCCTGTGGCTACCGGAGCGATGAGAGCGACGGTCATGGCCAAAAGGGCGAGGCCGACATTTGCCACGCTCAACCGCAACGCTGGGAACGACCGCGTGAACATGACGGGCTCCTCTCCGTGGGCGGTCAAGCCCACCTTTTGCCTGTGCTCTGCCTGTGCCAGGTGTAACAGGGATTGACGCCAGCACCAAGGACCGCGCCGGCTGGACCCGTCGTCGTCACGAGGACAGCGACCGATTCCGTTCGAGAGGTGCAGGTCAAAGGATCGTGTGGGCGAGCACCTGTTCGACAGCCGGGTCGATCGCCCTAGGGTGAGGGGCGATGCGGGTCATCGGGGGCCGGAGCCGTGGCCGCCGGCTGTCCGCCCGGCTCCCGCCGACCGTCAGGCCGACCTCGGATCGTGTCCGCGAGGCCATCTTCGACATCCTCGGTTCGAGGGGTGGGGTCGAGGGATTGCAGGTGGTCGACCTGTTCTCAGGCAGCGGCGCCCTGGGGGTCGAGGCCCTTTCACGAGGCGCTGCCTCGGTCACCTTCGTCGACTCGGACCCGACCGCTCTCGAGGCCGTTCGGAAGAACCTCCGTGCCGTCGGGCTGGGTGAGGAGACGGTCACGCTGGTGCGCGCCGAGCTGCCGGGCTGGCTGCGGACGGGCGGGGCCCCAGCCGACTCGACGTTCGACCTCGCCCTGTGTGACCCGCCCTACGACTTCACGCAGTGGTCCGAGCTGCTCGATGCGCTGCAGGCCGCCACTGCCGTGATGGAATCCTCCGCTCCGGTCGAGCTCGCCCACGGCTGGGTGAGCACGAGAGAGCGCCGATACGGCGGTACGCTCGTCACCGTGGCTCGTCGCAGCGGTGCAGCCTCATGAAGGTCGGCCTGTTCCCGGGATCGTTCGATCCCTTCCACAACGGGCATCTCGAGATCGTCGAACGGGCAAGCCGCCTCTTCGACGAGGTCGTCGTCGCCGCGTTGCGCAACCCCCAGAAGAGCGAGCAGCTGTTCGACCTCGAAGAACGAAAGACCATGCTCGAGCAGGTGACGGCGCACATCCCTTCCGTTCGGATCGTGTCAGTGTCGACCTTGCTCGTCTACGTGGCTCGCGACGTCGGTGCCTCGGCGATCGTGCGGGGTCTGCGCGCCGTGTCGGACTTCGAGACCGAGATGCAAATGGCCCAGATGAACAACCACCTCTCGGGTGTCGAGACCATCTTCATCCCCACGAGCTCCAAGTACTCGTTCGTGGCGTCGAAGCTCGTCCGCGAGGTGGCGCGCTTCGGCGGTGACGTCTCGGCCTTTGTCCCCGAGGTCGTGGCGAAGGCGCTCCGTGCCAAGTACGAGGAGGAGAGGGGGGAGCCGTGAGCGACCAGTTCCTCGACGTCGACGAGGAGCAACCGGTCGCCGAAGTCGGGATCGAGGGCATCCTCCACCAGTTGCTCGACATCATGGCCAACGCCAAGTCGATGCCGCTCTCCTCCTCCGTGATGGTGTCGCGCGAAGAGGTCACCTCCTTGCTGGAGTCGGGGCTCGACAGTCTCCCCGACGAGTTGCGCCAGGCCCGCTGGCTCCTGCGCGAGCGTGAGGAGTTCATGGCCGAGCGCACGCGTGAGGCGGAGGCGCTGATGGACGAGGTCCGAGCGCAGGCGGAGCAGATGGTCCAGCGCACCGAGATCGTCCGCCAAGCGAATGCCGTCGCCCAACGCATCCTCGACGACGCGAACGAGGAGGCCAGGTCGCTTCGCCACCAGGCGGAGGACTTCTGCGACACCAAGCTGGCGGGCATGGAGATCGTGCTCGACCGGCTCACCCGGACGGTGCACGCCGGCCGGGCCAAATTGGCGGCGCCGCTGGTAGAGGGCTCCGCAGAGGGCGACGCGGCCGCGGACGGGGAGGCCGGTTTCTTCGACCAGGACCAGTCGTGACGGCTTCCGACCCCTTCTTGGTCAACGTCGCCCGGCTGCGGCGCTCGGCCCGCATCCCGCGCGGCGAGCCGATGCACGTCGAGCGCAGGGGCGAGGTGGTGCTGGCGGGCCCGCTCGAGGCGTCAGGCATCGACCCCGGGCGCAGTGTGGTCCCGCCCGGCGCTGCGGCCGAGGTCGACCTCGTCCTGCGGGCCTTCGAGGGCGGGATCGAGGCGGCCGGGACCGTCCGGGCGCCGTGGGTCGGGACATGCCGGCGCTGCGCCGAGCCGGTGTCCGGCGAGCTGGTCGTCGACGTCCGCGAGCGTTTCGTCGACCAACGCGCCGGAAGCCGGGCCCGAGTGACGACGAGCTCTACCCCATCGTCGACGATTTCGTCGACCTCGGCCCGCTGGTGCGGGACGCGATCGTGCTCGAGCTCCCCATGGCACCGCTCTGCCGGGACGACTGTGCCGGCCTGTGCGCGGTGTGCGGCGCCGACCGCAACGAGGGCGACTGCGGCTGCGTTGCCCCTCGCGACCCCCGGTGGGCTAACCTCGACGTGCTCCGGTAGCCGGCTTCGGCCGCCCGGTCCGCCCCGCCCGAACGCTCCTGGAGACCCGCGATGGCTGTCCCGAAGAAGAAGAAGTCCAAGGCGAAGGGCCGCTCCCACCAGGCCGCCGCCTGGCGGCTGTCCCGGCCGGCGCGCAGCGTCTGCCCCCACTGCCAGGCGTCCAAGACGCCGCACGTGGTGTGCCCGAGCTGTGGCTGGTACAAGGGTCGCCAAGCGGTCGAGGTCGACTGATTTGAGCCGCCGGGGCGAGCGGCCACCGCCGGAGACGCTCGCCACGCTTCCCGTCGCGCTCGACGCGGTCGGGGGCGACAAGGCGCCGGCCGAGGTCGTCGAAGGAGCCCGGCGGGCGTTCGAGGAGCACGGCGTCGGCGTTGCCCTCGTCGGCCCACCCGATCAGGTCGGCGACACCATGGGCCTGCCCCTGATCGCCTGCACCGAGGTCATCGCCATGGACGAGGACCCGGCCGGGGGCGTGCGGCGCAAGAAGGACTCCTCGCTCGTGCGGGCCGCGGAGCTGGTGCGTGACGGGAGGGCGAGCGCCATGGTCTCGGCCGGCAACACCGGCGCGACGATGGCCTCGGCGCTGCTGCGCATGGGTCGCCTCCCCGGCGTCGTGCGCCCGTGCATCGCCACCCCCCTTCCCCGCCTCGGCCGCACCCCGGCGGTGCTGGTCGACGCCGGCGCCAACGCCGAGTGCACCGCGGCCATGCTGGCCCAGTTCGCGGAGATGGGCGCCGCCTACGTCTCCGCCCGCTTCGGGACCACGCACCCCACGGTGGGCCTGCTCTCCATCGGCGAGGAGCCCACGAAGGGCACGCCTCTGGTCAAGGAGACCCACGGCCTCCTGTCCGGCAGCACCTCGGCCGACCCGATCCGGGGGTTCGAGTTCGTGGGGAACCTCGAGGGGCGGGACCTGCTCCCCTCCCCGGCCGACGTCGTCGTGACCGACGGTTTCACCGGGAACGTCGCCCTCAAGGCGCTGGAGGGGTCGCTCCGGTTCGTCTTCGACGCGCTCCTGGGCGTCTTCGGGACCGACGAGGCGACGAAGCAGGCGGCCGACGTCCTCCTCCCGCACCTCCTGCCCCTGGCGGCCGAGCTGGAGCCGGAGAACACGGGCGGCGCCATGCTGCTCGGGACGGACGGAGTCTGCGTGATCAGCCACGGGTCTTCGAACGCCACCGCGGTGATGAACGCGATCCTCGTGGCCCACGAATGTGCGGCGAGAGGGCTCGTCGAGCAGGTTGCCGCCGCGGTCCGCCCTGCGCCCAAGACCTGAAAATCCCAGGTCACGGGCCGAAAATCGGCAATTCGAGCCGGAAAACCCCTAAGCTGGCCCCCGTGCCCGCTGAAACCCACACCAACCAGGGACCCCTCGACCGCAACGGGGTCTTCGAGCTGATCCGGGATCAGCTGGCGGACATCCTCGAGACGGACCCGTCGTCGATCACCGAGGGCGCGTCGTTCGTCGAGGACCTCGACGCCGACTCGCTCGCCCTGATCGAGCTCGTCGAGGCGCTCGAGGAGGAGCTGGGAGAGCGCACCGTGGGGTTCCGCATCGACGACGAGGACCTCGAAGACCTGCGCACCGTTCGTGACGCCGTTGACTACGTCTACGCAAAGCTCGAGGCCGGGTGACCCGGGCGCCGACGGTGTGGCCGCGCTGGCCGAGCGACTGGGGCACACCTTCGGCGACCTGAGCCTCCTGCGGCACACGCTCGCCCACCGCAGCTGGTGTGGCGAGCAGGACGGCGGTGCGCCGTCCAACGAGCGTCTCGAGTTCCTCGGCGACGCGGTGCTCAGCCTGGTCGTCGCGCGCTACACCTATGACCGTTACCCGACGTTCGCCGAGGGCCAGTTGGCCAAGGTCCGATCAGCCGTCGTGAACGCGCGGGTGCTCGCCGGGGTGGCCGCCGGGCTGGGCGTCGGGGACGTGCTCCTGCTGGGCCGGGGGGAGGAGTCCTCGGGCGGGCGCACCAAGGCCTCCATCCTGGCGGACGCCTTCGAGGCCGTCCTCGGGGCGGTCTACCTCGACGCCGGCTGGGAGGCAGCCGAGCAGTTGGTGCTGCGCGAGCTGGGCGAGCCGATAGAGCGGGCGGGCGAGGAGCCCGACGACTTCGATCACAAGAGCCGGCTCCAAGAGCGCGCCGTGCGGGAGGGCGCGGGGACGCCGCGCTACGTGGTGACCGGATCCGGTCCCGACCACGATCGCGCGTTCGTGGCCGAGGTCTACCTCGACGGCCACCGCTGCGGTGTCGGCGAGGGGCGCTCGAAGAAGGACGCGGAGCAGGAGGCGGCCCGCGGGGCCTGGGAGGTGCTCGAGGATGCCTGAGCTGCCCGAGGTCGAGACGCTGCGCCAGGACCTGGCGCGCGAGGTGGTCGGGCGCAAGATCAAGACCGTGTCGGTCGCCAACGGGCGGTCGGTGCGGCGCCACCCGTCGGCCAAGCACTTCCGGGCCCTGCTCGAGGGCCGCACCATCAAGTCGGTGGGACGGCTCGGCAAATACCTGCTGCTCACCCTCGACAACGGGGACACCCTCGTCGTGCACCTCGGGATGAGCGGGCAGCTGCTGCGGGTCAAGTCCCCCAAGGACCCCAAGCCCAAGCACACCCACGTCGTCATCACGTTCACCCAGGGCGGCGAGCTGCGCTACGTCGACCCGAGGACCTTCGGCGAGCTCTTCGTGTCCACGCCACCCCTCAAGGCGGACGGCACCCCGCTAGCCCCGTGTCGGGGACGTCCGGCGGGGACGGAACGGCCATACGCAAGGCGGTGCCCGAACTGGCCCACCTCGGCTTCGATCCGATCGAGGATCTCATGAGCTGGGAGCGCTTCGGCGCCCTGCTGCACCAGCACCACGGCGCCATCAAGCCGCTGCTCATGGACCAGACCTTCACGGCGGGCATCGGCAACCTCTACTCCGACGAGATGCTGTACCAGGCCGGCCTGCGCTACGACCGCCTGGCGGACTCGCTCACCGCGACCGAGGTCCGGCGGCTCTACCGCGCCATCGTCGAGACGCTGGCGGACGCGATCAAACACCGCGGGTCCTCCCTCGCCGACGAGCAGTACCGCGACCTGTTCGGCGAGCTGGGCGACTTCCAAGGATCCCATCAGGTCTACGACCGCGAGGGCGAGCCGTGCCGGCGCTGCCGCAACGTGATCGTGCGGGTCAAGACCGGGGGCCGGTCCACGTTCTTCTGCGAGCACTGCCAGGTGTGAAGCGGCTCGCAGAGCCCCGATCCGCGCCCGCCGACCCGATAGGGTCGCCTCGATGTTCCTGAAGTCGCTCAGCGTCAAGGGCTTCAAGTCCTTCGCCGACCCGACGGTGCTGGAGTTCGAGCCCGGGATCACCGTCGTCGTCGGCCCCAACGGGAGCGGCAAGTCCAACGTCGTCGACGCAGTGACCTGGGTCCTGGGCGCGCAGGGGCCGCGCTCGTTGCGCTCCGTCAAGATGGAAGACGTCATCTTCGCCGGCACGTCGTCGCGTCCGCAGCTGGGGCGGGCCGAGGTCTCCCTCACCATCGACAACTCCTCGGGCAAGCTCCCCATCGACCTGGCCGAGGTCACCATCACGCGCACCCTGTTCCGCTCCGGCGACAGCGAGTACGCCATCAACGGCGCGCCCTGCCGGTTGCTCGACATCCAGGAGCTGCTCGGCGATTCGGGCGTGGGCCGCCAGCAGCACATGATCATCGGCCAGGGCCAGCTCGACACCGTGCTCAACGCCCGTCCCGAGGACCGCCGGGCCATCATCGAGGAGGCCGCCGGTGTGCTCAAGCACCGACGCCGCCGCGAGCGGGCCGATCGCCGTCTGGCCGCGACGGCGGAGAACCTCGAGCGCCTCGGAGACCTCGTCCGCGAGGTGCGGCGCCAGATCCGGCCCCTGGAGCGCCAGGCCGCGGCGGCGCGCTCGCACGACGCGGTGGCCTCCGAGCTGCTGGAGGTGCGGCGCTACCTGGCCGGGGCCGAGATGGCCGAGCTGGGGGCGCGCCGCGCCACGGCCGCCCTGGGCCTCACGGTCTGCCGCGACGAGGAGCGTGAGCTGCACCAGGCCCTCGACGACCTCGACGCCGAGGCCTCCTCGACGACGGCCGAGCTCTCTTCACGCCGCGAGGAGGACCTGGCCGAGGCCCTGGGGCGGGTCCAGGGCCTGGTGGAGCGGGCTCGTGGCCTCTCTGGACTGTTCCGCGAGCGGGGCCGGTCGGTCGCCGCCGCCCTCGACGCGGCCGCCGACGTCGACGTCGTCTCGACCCTCGAGTCCGAGGCCGCCCGCCTGGCCAGCGAACTGGCCGCCGCCGACGCCGAGGCAGAGGACGTCCGGCGGGGCCGAACAGGCCGAGCTCGCCGCGGTCCTGGCTGCCCTCGACGTCGAACAGGCCGCAGCTCGCCGCCCGTTGGGATGCCGTCCTCGACGGGGACCCCCCGGACCAGGCGGCGGCGCGCCTGCGGGACCGGGCCGAGCTGATGGCGCGGACCGGGCGGCGCGAGCAGCAGGACGTCGAGGCGCTCGAAGGACGGCTCGCCGCGCTGGAGGAGCGCAACGCCGCCGCCGCGGTCCGCGCCGACCTGCAGCAGGCCACCGCGGCCGACCTCGAGTCGGCGACGCCCGGGCTCGAGGCCGACCTCGCCGACCGGACGGCCGAGCTCGAAGAGGCCGCGGGGGCCGCCGAGGCCGCCCAGCGGGCGGCGGACGAAGCCGAGGAGGGGCGGCACCGCACGGCGGCCCGGGCCGAGGCGCTCGAGCGCGCCCTGGCCGAGATGAGCGGGTCGGGCGGGCGCGAGCTGCTGCGCGAGTTGGACGGAGTCGTCGGGTCCCTCGTCGACCTGGTCGAGATCGACGAGGGATGGGACGCCGCGTTCGAGGCCGCGGCGGGCGCCGGCGTGGCCACCGTCGTCGTCGACGGCCCCCGCTCGGCCCAGCGGGCGCTGACCACGTTGCGCGAGCGGGGGGTGACGGGTGCCGTCCTGGCGCCGAGGGCGGGCCGGGCGGTCACCGTCTCGGATCCCGACCGCGACCTGCCCCCCGGGACCAGCGCCGAGCCGGTCCGCCGCCACGTGCGGGCGCGCCACGGGGGCGTGGCGGCCGAGTCGGTGCTCGACGCACTGGTCGGGCGGGCCCTGCGCGTCGACGGCTGGGAGGAGGCGATCGACCTGTCGCTCGCCCACGACGACCTGGTCGTGGTGACCCCCGACGGCGACCGGTTCGCCGCCACGGGCTGGCGGGTGCGATCCGGCGCGGCGGTGGTCACCGCGGCGGCGGTCGAGGAGGCGGGCCGCGCCGCGCCGCGGAGGCGGCCGCCGCGTCCGAGCTGGCCCGGGCCGGGCTGGCGGAGCGTCGCCTCGCCCTGGCGCGCGGCCGCGACGCCAGGGCCGCGGCGGAGCGTGCGCTCGACCGCCACCTCGCCGCGCTCGATGCGGGTCGGGCCGACGTGCAGCGCGCGGTCGCGGAGTCCGGCCGGATGGCGGCCGAGCTCGACGAAGCCCGGGCCCAGCTGGAAGCGGCCCGTGGGCGCCAGGCCCAGGTGGCGGCCGACGCCCGGCAGCTCGCGGCGTCCTCCGCCCAGGTCGACGAAGCCGCCGCAGCCTGGCACGAGGTCGAAAGCCGTCGCGACGCCCTGGCCGGGCGGGCGCGGGAGCTGGACGTGCGGGCGGCCGGACTGTCCGAGCGCCGCCGCGTCCTGTCCGAGCGTCACGCCGAGGTCGAGCGGCGTCTCCTGGGCCACGCCGAGGAACGGGCGACCGCGGCGGCCCGGCGCGGCCGGCTGGAGGACGAGGGCACGGCCCTGCGGCGCCTCGAGGCCGTGGTGGTGGGGGAGAACGGCCGCCTCGATGCCGTCTTCGAGGACCTCCGGCGTGACTACCGGGACCAGGTCGACGCGGTGCGGGCGGGGGGCGAGCGCCTGGAGCAGCTGCGCCAGGACCGCCACACGGCCGAGCAGCGACTCGATGTGGTCCGCACCCGCACCCGCACGCTCGACCTGGAGATGAACGAGGTCGACCTGCGGGCCGAAGCCCTGCGCGAGCACATCCACCGCGACCTCGGCGCCACACCCGAACAGCTCGTCGGCCTGCCCGAGCCCGGCGCGCCCGACGACACGACGCTCACCCAGCACGCCGAGGAGCTCGAGCGCAAGCTGGTGGCGCTGGGCCCGGTCAACCCGCTCGCACTCGACGAGCTCTCCGCGCTCGAGGAGCGCCACCGGGAGCTCGAGGCGCAGGTCGACGACGTCCGTGGTGCACGCCGCGAGCTGCACGAGGTCGTCCGCACGCTCGACGACGAGATCATGACGTCGTTCGCCGCGGCCGCCGCGGACGTGAACGAGCACTTCTCCGCCCTCGTCGCCATGCTCTTCCCCGGCGGCACCGGCCGCCTCGTCCTGATGAGCCCCGACGACCTCCTCAACACGGGCGTCGAGATCGAGGTGCGACCCGCCGGACGCAACGTGCGCCGCGTGTCGCTGCTCTCGGGCGGAGAGCGCTCCATGGCCGCGCTGGCCTTCCTCTTCGCCGTCTTCCGCAGTCGACCGTCGCCCTTCTACCTCATGGACGAGGTCGAGGCCGCGCTCGACGACGTCAACCTGACCCGCTTCCTCGCCCTCGTGCGCGAGTTCCGCGACGAGGCGCAGTTGGTGATCGTGAGCCACCAGAAGCGCACCATGGAGACGGCGGACGCGCTCTACGGGGTGACCATGGCGCCGGGCGGGTCGTCGCAGGTCGTCAGCCAGAAGGTGCACGAGCCGGCGTGATCGGCACCATCATCATCATCGTCGTCGTGGTGGCCGTGCTGGCCGTGGCCGCCGCGTCGGTGACCCTGACGCGCTCCCGGCGGGCCGGCCGCCGCTCTCCGCCCACCGCGGCGCCGCCGACGAAGGCGCCGTCGAAACCGCCCCCGCCCGCACCACCGCCCCCGATCGCCGAACCGGAGGCACCGGTCGAAGCAGCGCCGCCGGTCGAAGCGGAGGCACCCGCCCCTCCGGCCGCGGCGACCTACCGCAGCCGTCTGGGCAACGTGCGCGGCCTGTTCAGCACGGCCGTCGCTTCTCTGCGGTCGGGACGGATCGACGACGCCACCTGGGACTCGCTCGAGGAAGCCCTCATCCGCGCCGACGTGGGCGTGGCCACCGCCGACTCGCTGCTGGCCGACCTGAAGGCCAAGGTGGCCTCGAAGGAGGTGACCGGCGGCGACCAGCTGCTCGACGCCCTGGGCGACGCCGTCAAGGGACTGCTCGGGGATTCCGGAGGACGCGACCTGCGCTTCGACGGCCGACCGGGTGAGCCCGACGTCTGGTTGATCGTCGGGGTGAACGGCGTGGGCAAGACGACCACCATCGGGAAGTTGGCCCGCAGCCAGTCGGCCGCGGGCCGGTCGGTCCTGCTGGCCGCCGGGGACACCTTCCGGGCCGCCGCGGCGGATCAGCTCGAGATGTGGGCCGAGCGCACCGGCACGGAGATCGTCCGCGGCGCCGAGGGGGGTGATCCGAGCGCGATCGTCTTCGACGCCGTCCAGCGCGCCGCGGCGCGCGGCAACGACCTCGTGCTGGCCGACACCGCGGGGCGCCTGCACACCAAGGTCAACCTCGTCGACGAGCTGAAGAAGATCCGCCGGGTGGCCGACCGGGACCCCGGCAACGTGACCGAGGTCCTGCTCGTGCTGGACGCGACCACGGGGCAGAACGCACTGGCCCAGGCGCGCCAGTTCACCGAAGCGGTCGAGGTGACGGGCATCGTGCTCACGAAGCTCGACGGGACGGCCAAGGGCGGCATCGTGGTGGCGGTCCAGCGCGAGCTCGGCCTGCCCGTGAAGCTGGTGGGACTCGGTGAGGGGCCCGACGACCTGGTGGACTTCGACCCGGACGAGTTCGTCGACGCGCTCCTGGCGGTCGACGCGTGAGCGGTGCGAAAGGCGGGCCGATGACCCCGCATCAAAAGCGTGTCCTCGTCGTCGCCCTGGTCGTCCACGTGATCGTGCTGAAGCTGACCTGGCTCGATCTCCGAAAGCGCCCCGACGAAGCGGTCCGGGGGAAGAAGCGCTGGTGGCGGGTCGCGTCCTCGTTGAACACCATGGGTTCGGGGGCGTACTGGTTGTTCGGGCGCAAGTCCGGCCCGGCACCGTTGGCCTAGCGCCGCGTCAGTCGACCGTTTGCGTCATCCGCGAACGGGGGCAGGACCCGCAACGTCGGTCAGAATGTGAACGTGGGGCAACGAGGGGACATCAGACTCTCGTTCAACGAAGTCGCTGAGATCTACGACAAGGTGAGGCCTTCGTATCCCGTCGACCTGTTCGATGCGCTCTTCGAGATGCTGCCGCCCCAGCCCGAGATCGTGGAGGTCGGTCCGGGAACGGGTCAGGCCACCAAGGATCTCCTGGGTCGAGGAGCATCGGTGCTTGCCCTGGAGATAGGTCCGACCACGGCCGCCAAGTTGCGTTCCAACCTGCCATCGGAACGGTTACGCGTCGTCGTCGGTGACTTCGAGGTCGCTGAGGTCCGGTCCGGTGAGGCTGACGCCGTGTTCTCCGCGACCGCCTATCACTGGATCTCTCGCCACGCGCAGACGGATCGGCCCGTTGCGATCCTGCGACCGGGCGGCCTCGTGGCGATCGTCGACTTGATCCAAGTCGACTCACCTGAGGATGCGGGCTTCTTCGCGGCTGTCCAGCCCATGTACGAACGACATGGACAGGGCCACTCCGGACCCCCGGCACCGACTCGCGGCAGCGTCGATCCGACGATCCGCGCCGTGCTGGATGCAGACCTTCGTTTCGACTGCGTTGGCGTCCGCCGGTACGACTGGGACCAGACGTACACCGCAGCGGACTACCGAAATCTCATGCTCTCGAACTCCGCCACCCAGATGATGGAGGAGTCCGACCGGGTTGGCCTGCTCGACGAGGTGGAGTCCTTCATCCTCAGCGATTTCAGCGGTTTCGTCACGAGGCCTCTCGTGGTCACCCTCACGACTGCCACTCTGGTGACCTGAACCGGTGACCTGAACCGGTGACCTGAACCTGGTCTCTGACGCGGGGTCAGATGTCGATCAGGTCGAGGAAGGACGAGAGCACCTCCGGTCGACCGTCGACGAGGAGCGAGCCGGTGTCCCGACGCTGCCACAGCGCGAGGTACAGGTCCTCGGCCCGGCCGCGCACCGTGCAGTCCGCGGCGCCGTGGTGCTCCCCCTGGCGCGATCCCGTGCCACTCGTCGGCCGTTCGGGCCCGATCGTCACGAGCCACTGTGCCGGAGCGTCGGTGCAGGCGACACGGATGGAGGCCGACTGCTGGGCGGAGCGCAGCCGCCGCGGCATGAAGCCGGTCACGAGCTCGTCCAGCCCGTCCGCGGCGAAGGCGGGCGTGAACGGGGAGACGACGCGTCCGGCGGCCTGCTCGGCATCGGTTCGGTGGACGGCGGTCTCGTGAGACTGTCGGCGCGCCCAGAAGGCGAGCGGCGTGGGGGCGGCGAAGAAGCTCCAGCACTCGAGGTCCGCCGGCGCCGCCGCGAGCGTTTCCACCAGAGCGCCGTGGCCGGCGACGAACCACTCCACCAGGTCTGCGTCGTCCGGCAGCTCTCCGCCGACCGTGTCGAACTCGACGTCGCCGGGCCGCATGTACCCGCCGGCGACGAAGGCGGTGGCCCAGCGATGGATCCGGCCCAGGTGGTGCACGAGGTCGCGGAGGGCCCAGTCCGGGCACGCCGGCACCGTGGCGTCGGGATCCGCCCCGACGAGGGCCTCGGCCACGCGGGACCCGTCGCCCCGGAGCTGATCGATGTGGGCTTCGACGTTCACGTGCTCTCCTTACCCGGTTTTGGGCGCCACCCCGGCGCCGCTCGGTCGTGCGCCGCCTACGCCGGCTTGATGCTGAGCAGATCGACCACGAACACCAGCGTGTCGCCGCGGGCGATGCCCGGGCCCGGGGAGGCTTCGCCGTAGCCGAGGGCCGGCGGCACGATGAGCTCCCGCCGCCCGCCCGCTTGCATCCCGACGACGCCCTGGTCCCACCCGGGGATCACGTGGCCGACGCCGAGTGGGCCGCGAAGGTAGCCGGTGCCCGCCCGGGAGAGCTCATCGCGTGATGTGGTACGGGTCCCATGCAGGCGGGCTCTCCCGCAGGTGGCGCTCGACCAGGGCGCGCACCCGCGACGGCTCGAGCGCACTCTGCGCGCCCTCGGCCACCGTCAGCGTCGGGCTCAGCGCGGACACCGCCCCGGCCTGCCACAGCGCCTTCCCGGCACCCTCCTCGTCGTCGAGCCGTCGGGCCAGGGGGACGAGGTCGACCCGCGGACGCACGACACGCGACCGGAACTGCACCCAGCTCTCGTAGCGGTATCGGAACTCGGGTCTTCGTCCCTCGAACACGAGCAGCGCGCCACGGTCGGTGGCGTTGTGCAGTGCCAGCGGGTGCACACCGGTCACCCACTCCCCACCGAAGCGATGGCCGCCCGCGAGGTGGAGCTCGGCCCGGTCGGGCATGGTGACGACGGCCAGATCGAGATCGGGCACCTCTTCGATGGTGATGGTGCCGCGGGCCAGCGCCTTCTCCGACTCCGTGAGCGTGGCGTCCTCCTCCGCCCAGAGGTGGGCGTAGCGATCCGGGTGGTCGCAGAGCTCGGTCAGGCGGCCGAGCAGCTCCAGATGCAACGTCTCGACCCATTCGTCGTAGGGCGGGACGACGTCGGAACGAGGGCGCGGGCGCAGCGGGCTCCGGTCGGGATCGGCGAAGGCTGCGACGGCCATGGAGATCCGGGCCGCCTCCCTCGAGCTCGTCACGGCGAAGTCGCCCGCCGCGCGCCACCTCCTCGAGGAGCCGGCGGCGCGACCGCGCCTCGTCGGGCCGGGTCAGGGCGAAGACGGACACGAGTCCGTCCTGGTCGAAGTGGTTGTTCGACACCACCGACGCGCCCGGGTGGAGGTCGAAGGCGTCGAGGTAGGCGAACGCCATCTCGGCGGACAGGTCGGCGGCGAACCGGGCGGGGGAGCCGATCCCGGGCCAATGCGACAGGCAGAGGACCGTGCCCGGCGCGGGCGACCCGTCGGCGACGACGCTCGGCACATCCGCGTCGAGCTCGCCGTATGGGACGTAGTGCAGGTCGGGGGAGCGTGGAGGCACTCAGGGCGAGCGTAGGGGCTCGGGGCGAGCGAGCCTTCGGACGACCGGGGCACCGGTAACCTGGCAGCTCATGTTCGATGCCCTCTCCGACCGCCTGGAGCGGATCTCGGTCCGGCTCCGCGGCAAGGGGCGGATCAGCGACGCCGACCTCGACGAGGCCCTCAAGGAGATACGGACCGCCCTGCTCGATGCGGACGTCGAGCTCACCGTCGCCCGCCGCTTCTGTGACGGCATCCGCCTGCGCGTCAGCGCGGAGGCGCTGTCGAAGAGCCTGACCCCGGGTCAACAGGTGGTCAAGGCGGTCCACGAGGAGCTCGTCGGTGTGCTCGGCGGTGAGACCCTCAAGCTCACCTACGCCTCGCGCCCTCCCACGGTGGTGTTGATGGCCGGCTTGCAGGGCTCCGGCAAGACGACCAACTCGGCCAAGCTCGCCCGGTGGTGGAAGCAGCAGGGTCGCAACCCGCTGCTCGTGGGCGCGGACCTCCAGCGGCCGGCCGCCGTCGAGCAGCTGCGCGTCCTGGGCGAGCAGGCCGGTGTGACCGTCTTCTCGGAGCCCACCGATCCCGTCCGCTGCGCCAAGGCCGGATTGGAAGAGGCGCGGCGTCTCGGCCGCGACATCTGCATCATCGACACCGCCGGCCGCCTGACGATCGACGTGGAGCTGATGCAGCAGATCCGCGACATCAGCGCCGCCACCCAGCCGCACTACACGTTCTTGGTCATCGACGCCATGATCGGCCAGGACGCCGTCGCCACGGCGCGGGCGTTCCACGAGACCCTCGAGCTGAGCGGCGTCATCCTGACCAAGCTCGACGGCGACGCACGCGGCGGGGCCGCGCTTTCGGTCAAGGGCGTGGTCGGCCGGCCGATCGCCTTTGCCAGCACGGGCGAACGGCTCGAGGACTTCGACCTCTTCCACCCCGACCGGATGGCGGACCGGATCCTCGGGATGGGTGACGTGCTGAGCCTCATCGAGCAGGCCGAGCGCACCATGGACTCCGACGTGGTGGCCAAGAGCGCCGGCCGCCTCCTCCAGGGTGAGTTCACGCTGGACGACTTCCTCACCCAGCTGCGCCAGGTCAAGAAGATGGGCTCGCTCGGCGGGCTCATGAAGCTGATGCCGGGGATGTCCAAGGACATGCGCGAGGCGGCGGGGGCCATCGACGACGGCGAGGTGAGCCGGGTCGAGGCCATCGTGTGCTCCATGACGCCGGCCGAGCGCTCCGACGTCTCCCTCATGGACGGGTCGCGGCGCAGCCGGGTGGCCCGGGGCTCGGGCACCACGGTCCCCGAGGTCAACACGCTGCTCAAGCAGTTCAAGGAGATGCAGAAGATGATGAAGGGGATGGCATCGGGCAACCTGCCCGACATCCCCGGGATGCCGTCCATGGGCGGCATGAGCGGCCGCGCCGCCCGCAAGCTGACCAAGCAGGCGGCCGGGGCCCAGGCCGCCGGGCTCCAGGCGGCGGGGTCCCCGTCGCTCGACCTGGACATGCTCTCGCAGCTCATGGGCGACCAGGGGGAGCTGCCGGCGGGGCTCCCCCCCATGCCCGGGGCACTGCCCTCGGCGGGTGCGACGGTGCCCGTGATCAGCGCCAACAAGGGCACCAAGAAGAAGAAGAAGGGCGGCCGCGTCACGCCCCCCAAGCGCCGCTGAGCCCCACCGGCCCCGTCATCTGCAACAATGGCGGGCCGGTTCGACAGAAACAGAGAGGACCCAAGTCCGTGGCAGTCAAGCTCCGCCTCGTGCGGATGGGAAAAAAGAAGCAGCCGACCTACCGGGTCGTGGCAGCCGACAGCCGGTCGCCCCGTGACGGCCGCTTCCTCGAGATCGTGGGAACGTACGCGCCCCGGGGAGCCTCGACGGCCCAGCCGGACGCCGTGATCGAGATCGACAACGCCAAGGCGGTGAAGTGGCTGGTCAACGGCGCCCAGCCGACCGAGCGGGTCGAGCGCCTGCTCAAGACGTCGGGCGCCTGGGACGAGTTCACCGCGGCGCGCTCGTCGTGACCGGCCTCTACGAAGCCGGCGACGTCAACCAGGAGTACGGAGCCGGCGACGTGAACGTCGACGACGTCGACGACGTCGACACGTGGAGCAGGAGTACGAAGCCGGCGACGTGAACGACGACGTCGACCAGGACTCGGCTGACGGGGGGTCGGCGTTGTCGGTGCTGCGGTATCTCGCCCGCTCGCTCTCCAACGACCCCGAGTCCGTGGTGATCGACGTCGACGAGCGCCGGGGCGGACTCAGGCTCAGCCTGCACGTGGCACCCGAGGACATGGGCCGGGTGATCGGTCGGCGCGGCCGTACGGCACAGGCCATCCGCACCCTGGTCAACGTGGCGGGCGCCCGTGACGGCGTCCAGGCCAGCGTGGACATCGTCGACGACTGAACCTTCGCTCCTGACGGTCGGCCGGATCACCCGGGCCCACGGCCTGAAGGGTGAGGTCCTGGTGCACCTCTGGAGCGACCAGACGCGGCGCCTGGACCCGGGTTCGACCCTGGAGAGCGAGCGCGGGCCGCTCACCGTCTTCGGATCGCGGCCCATGGGCCGGGCCGGCGGCGGGCGCTTCCGCTCCTTCGTCGTGCGTTTCGAAGGCGTCGACGACCGCCCGGCGGCGGAGAGCCTGCACGGGGTCGATCTCCTGGCCGAGCCGCTCGAAGTCCCCGGAACGCTGTGGGTGCACCAGCTCGTCGGCGCCGCGGTGCGCGACGGGCAGGGAACCGACCTGGGCCGGGTCGCCGCGGTCGAGGCCAACCCGGCGAGCGACCTGCTCGTGCTGGAGTCGGGGGGGCTCATCCCGGTGCGCTTCGTGACGCGGCACGACCCCGCCGCCGGGACGGTGGAGGTCGACCTGCCCGAGGGCCTTCTCGACCCGTGAGGATCGACGTCTTCACCATCTTCCCCGACCTCGTGTCGGGTTACTGCGCCGGATCCATCCTCGGGCGCGCCGCGGACGCCGGCCTGCTGGACGTCCGGGTGCACGACCTGCGCGCCGGGGCCGACGACCCCCGGCGCTCGGTCGACGACAGCCCGTTCGGCGGCGGAGCGGGGATGGTGCTGATGCCCGAGCCCGTCTTCCGCTGTGTCGAGGCCGTCACGGACCTGCCCCGCCCGCTCTTCCTGCTGGCCCCGTCGGGCCGGCGGTTCGACCAGGGGCTGGCGTCCGAGCTCGCAGGGGGCGGTGGGTTCTCGCTCCTGTGCGGGCGCTACGAGGGTGTGGACCAGCGCATCGCCGACCACCTGGTCGACGGCGAGCTGTCCGTGGGGGACTTCGTGCTCGCCGGGGGTGAGCTGGCCGCGCTCGTGGTGGTCGAGTCGGTCGCCCGGCTGCTCCCCTCGGTCCTGGGCAACGAGGAGTCCACCCACGACGAGAGCTTCTCGGGGGGTCTGGCGGGGTTGCTCGAGTACCCCCACTACACCCGGCCGGCCGACTTCAGGGGTTGGGAGGTCCCTGACGTGCTGCGCTCGGGCGACCACGGGGCGGTGGCCGCATGGCGCCGCCGCCAGGCCCTCGTGCGGACGGCCGAGCGGCGACCCGACCTCCTCGAGCGCCTGGTCAGCGAGTCCGACCTGGGCCGGGACGACGTGCGGGTCCTCGCCGAGCACGGCTACCATGTTCCGTCCGGCTCCCGGACGCCCGACCCAGACTGAAGGCTGAGGACAGGACATGCACCCCACCGAGACGATCGACCGCGACAGCCTGCGCGCCGACATCCCCGACTTCCGCCCAGGCGACACGGTCAAGGTCCACGTCCGCGTGGTCGAGGGCAGCCGCGAGCGCGTGCAGGTCTTCCAGGGCGCGGTCATGCGCCGCCAGGGGGGCGGGGTGCAGGAGACGTTCACCGTGCGCAAGGTCAGCTTCGGCGTCGGGGTGGAGCGGACCTTCCCGGTCCACTCGCCGACGATCGCGAAGATCGAGGTGACGACGCTGGGCGACGTCCGTCGGGCCAAGCTCTACTACCTGCGCGAACGTCACGGGAAGGCGGCGAAGATCAAGGAGCGGCGCCTGCCCCGGGGCAAGGTCGCCGACGCCGTTGCCGTCGCCGACGCGGTCGAAGCCGAGGACGCCATCGAGGCGGACGACGCCGTCGAGGCGGACGACGTGGAGGCCGCCGACGAATAGGGCGCGCCGATGAGCGAGGAAGACCTCGAGCGCTACGAGTCCGAGATCGAGCTCGGCCTCGTCCAGGAGTACCGGGCCGTCCTCCCCGTCTTCGGCTACGTCATCGAGACCGAGCGCCGCTTCTACCTGGCCAACGAGGTCTCGCTGACGGTGCGCGCCGACACGACGCCCGCCTGCATCGAGCTGGAGCTGCGCGACGCCTGGGTCTGGGACATGTACCGGCCCGCCCGGTTCGTGCCCGAGGTCCGCGTCGTCACCTTCCGCGACGTCAACGTCGAGCGCCTGCCCGAACAGGACCTCTGACCCGGGCTCCGGCGGCCGACCGTTCTCCTCCGTGGGGAACGGGTGCGACAACGCCGCGCTCGGCCGGGAGGGCGAGGACCGGGCAGCCGAGCACTACCGCGCCGAGGGCTACGCCGTGCTGGCCCGGAACTGGCACTGTGCTCTGGGGGAGATCGACCTGGTCTGTGCGCGGGGCGGGACCCTCGTCGTGTGCGAGGTCAAAGCGCGCCGGCGCGACGTCCACGGCCATCCGCTCGAGGCGGTGACGGCGGCGAAGCAGCGACGGCTCCGCCGGCTGGCCGGCGCCTGGCTCGGCAGCCAGCGCGCGGGGTGGCACGTGGTCCGCTTCGACGTCGTCACCGTCCTCGACGGCGCGGTGGAGGTCGTCGAGGACGCCTTCTGACCGGCCCTCCTTTCAACCGGCAGTAGGGTCGGAGGGCATGGAGACACCGACGGAGACGCTGATCGTCGAGCGCAAGGACGGTGTCGTCACCGTCACGATGAACCGGCCCGAGCGCAAGAACGCGGCCAACGGCAGGATGCTGCGAGAGCTGCGCGCCGTCTTCGAGGAGATCGAAGACCGCGGCGAGGACCGGGTGATGGTCCTCACCGGCGCGGGAGGCGCCTTCTGCTCGGGGGCCGACCTCTCGGACCCCGACGGACCCGCGACCGATCCCACCCGGTCGGGCCTGGCCCGCATGCGCCGGCTCGGCGACGTGGCCCTCGCGCTGCACCGGGTCACGAAGCCGACCATCGCCAAGGTCGACGGCGTGGCGGTCGGCGCCGGCCTGTCGCTGGCGCTCGGGTGCGACCTCGTCGTCTGCAGCGACCGCGCCCGTCTGTCGATGATCTTCTCCAAGCGCGGTTTGGCCCTCGACAACGGTGCCTCCTGGCTGCTGCCGCGCCTGGTCGGCCTGGCCCGCGCCAAGGAGATCGCGCTCTTCGGCGGCATGTGGAGCGGGGAGGAGGCGGCGTCGATCGGGCTGGTGAACCGGGTCCTCCCCCTCGACGAGCTCGATCCGTTCGTCGAGGAGTGGGCCGCGACTCTGGCCGCAGGCCCCCCCTGGCGCTGTCGATGACCAAGACCCTGCTGCACGCCTCGTCGATGTCCTCCATGGAACAGGCGGTCGAGGACGAGGCCCGGTGCCAGGCCCTCAACTTCTCGACCGTGGACACGGTGGAGGCCATGGCGGCGTTCGGCGAGAAGCGCGACCCGGTCTTCGTGGGCCGGTGAATTCGAGGGCGCGGCAATAGAGTGGGACCATGCTCAGCGGCGTCCAAGGCATGGTCGGTGAGACCGCGCTTGTCACCCGGGCCGTCGGCAACGCGCACCACCCCGGCCGGGTCCGGGCCCGGGGCGAGGAGTGGCAGGCCATCTCCCTCGATCCCGACGAGGTCGTCCCCGTGGGCGCGAGCGTGATGGTGGCCGGTATCGAGCGGGGACTGCTCGTGGTCTACGCCATAGAAGAGTAGAAGGGAGAGCGACATGCTGATCGCAGGAGTCTTCGAGGTGGCGATCGTGACCGTGGCGGCGGTCGTCGTGGGCGGTGCGATCGGGTTGTGGCTGCTCTCGCGCTTCGTGAGGATCGTGCAACAGGGGAGCGTCGGCGTGGTGAAGCGCCTGGGCGAGTTCCGCGGTGTCATGCAGCCGGGTATGCACATACTGACGCCCTTCATCGACAAGATGGACAAGGTCGACGTCCGCGAATTCCCGATGACGGGCGACCAGCAGGCGGTCATCACCAAGGACAACGTCTCGCTGCAGGTCGAGCGCGACCATCTTCTGCCAGGTGATCGACGTCAAGTCGGCGCTCTTCGAGATCAACGACTACCAGCTGGCGGTCGACCAGCTCTCGCGCACCGCCCTGCGGGCCGTGTTCGGCGAGCTCTCGCTCGACCAGGCGCTCAGCGAGCGCGAGCAGATCAACAGCCGCATGCAGGACCACATGGCGGACGCCACGGCGAAGTGGGGCGTGCGGCTCAACCGGATCGAGATCCTCGACATCACCCCGCCCCTCAACGTGATCCAGGCGATGTCCGAGCAGAAGGAGGCCGAGCAGCACAAGCGGGCCGCCATCCTCAAGTCCGAGGGCGAGCAGCAAGCGGCCGTGAACCAGGCCGGCGGGCGCAAGCAGGCGGCGGTGCTCGAGGCGGAAGGCGCCAAGCAGGCGGCGATCCTCAGAGGCCGAGGCCCAGATGAAGGCCTTGGAGCTCCAGGCGGGGGGTCAGAAGGCGGCGCTCGAGCTGCGCGGCGCCGGCGAGGCGGCGCGCCTCAACGCCATCGACACCGCCGTGATCAACCCCCACACCCTCGCCGTGCTGCAGCTGCAGGCCCTCCAGACCTTGGCGACGTCCGACAATGCCAAGGTCGTGGTGCCCTACGAGGCGACGAGCCTGATGGGCGCGGCGGAGGTCCTCCTCTCGACCCTGCGCAGCGAGAACCTCTCGCTCAACGGTCAGCCGGCCGAGCCGAGGAACGGGGCGTCGGGGAAGGCGAAGACCCCGCCGTCGCCGCCCAGCATCCAGTAGCCGTTGCCCGTCGAGGTGGCGGCGATGGCCGTAATGGGCGCGTTGAGCACCTTGCCGCCGAGCGAGCCCTTGAAGGCCGCGTCGAAGGAGAACACACCGCCGTCGGCGGCCGCGAGCCAGTAGCCGCCCAGGCCGTTGCCGGCGGCGCCCACGACGGGCGCGTTGAGGTGCTGCCCGGGCTGGAGCTGGCCGGGGACCGAGCCGTGGAAGACGGCGTCGCCGAAGCTGAACACGCCGCCGTCGGCCGCCACCACCCAGTAGCCGTTCCCCGTGGGGCTCGAAGCGATCCCGACGACGGGCGCGTTGAGGGACTGGCCCGGTTGGAGCTGGCCCGGGACCGAGCCGAAGAACTTGGCGTCACCGAAGGCGAACACCCCGCCGTCGCTGGCCACCAGCCAGTACCCGCCGTGGTCGGGAGTGGATGCGATGCCGACGACGGGCGCGTTGAGCGCCTGGCCGCCCATGGAGCCGAAGAAGGGGGCGTTCCCGAGCGTGAACACGCCGCCGTCGGAGGCCGCCATCCAGTAGCCCGCCGAGCTGGCCGTCGCCGCGCCGACCATGGCCGGATGGCCGACCATGTCCGGACCGCTCGGGAACAAGGAGAAACTCCCCGCGTTCCCGAAGTTCTGCGATCCACTGTCCGCCATCTCCAGCCAGTACCCGAGGTCGTCCGGGGTGGGGGCGAAGCCGACGGAGAGCTCGGGATGGGACAGGACGACGATCGGAGCGAGCAGGCTGGAGCTCCCGACGGAGCAGGGCGAGGCCCCGACGTTCGACGAGAAGACCGAGCCTGCGGTCGGGCTGTCCACCCGGAAGCCGTAGCCGCTCGAGAAGCCGGTGCAGGACCAGTGCCAGTCGATGTCCGGGCTGGGCTGCGACGGAAGCATGGTGACCTTCACGTTGTAGAGGACGCCGTTGCCGTCGACGTTCGACGTCGGCACCCCGTTGCTCCCGACGACGGTGGCGACGACCGACATCGTCGTGGTGCACGATTCCCCGGGCACGGTCGGGTTGACCGGCACGAACAGATCGGTGTTCCCGAGGCCGAAAGCGGCCTGAGGGGTGCCGAGCGCGACCCCGCACGAGGCTGCGCCGGCCGGGCTCTGCCCGTCCACGACCGAGAAGAGGGAGGCCGCCGTCACCGTGCCCCCGGTGAGGGCCAGCGCGGCGAGGGAGCGAACGACACGTGATCGGCGTTCGCGCGCGGGCATCACCGGGGGCTGAGTCCTCCTCGGGCGGCCCGCAGTCGGGTCTCCACCATTCGACTCAAAGCATGAACTTCCGGGGGGATGCGTTCAAGTTTCTTCCCTGGCCTCTCGCTCAACGGTCAGCCGGCCGAGCCGAGGAACGGGGCGTCGGGGAAGGCGAAGACCCCGCCGTCGCCGCCCAGCATCCAGTAGCCGTTGCCCGTCGAGGTGGCGGAGAATGCGGTGATCGGCGCGTTGAGCACCGTGCCGCCGAGCGAGCCCTTGAAGGCCGCGTCGAAGGAGAACACCCCGCCGTCGGCGGCCGCGAGCCAGTAGCCGCCCAGGCCGTTGCCGGCGGCGCCCACGACGGGCGCGTTGAGGTGCTGCCCGGGCTGGAGCTGGCCGGGGACCGAGCCGTGGAAGACGGCGTCGCCGAAGCTGAACACGCCGCCGTCGGCCGCCACCACCCAGTAGCCGTTCCCCGTGGGGCTCGAAGCGATCCCGACGACGGGCGCGTTGAGGGACTGGCCCGGTTGGAGCTGGCCCGGGACCGAGCCGAAGAACTTGGCGTCACCGAAGGCGAACACCCCGCCGTCGCTGGCCACCAGCCAGTACCCGCCGTGGTCGGGAGTGGATGCGATGCCGACGACGGGCGCGTTGAGCGCCTGGCCGCCCATGGAGCCGAAGAAGGGGGCGTTCCCGAGCGTGAACACGCCGCCGTCGGAGGCCGCCATCCAGTAGCCCGCCGAGCTGGCCGTCGCCGCGCCGACCATGGCCGGATTGTTGCCGCTCAGGCCCAGCGTGTAGTTCCCGGCGTTCCCGAACTGGTTCGATCCGCCGCTCGCGGTGGCCATCCAGTACCCGAGGTTGTCCGGGGTGGGCGCGAAGCCGACGTAGAGATTGGGATTGCCGAGCAGGACGATCGGAGCGAGCAGGTTGGAGCTCGCGACGTTGCCGAAGTCGGCGCAGGGCGAAGACGCTGCGTCCGGTACGAAGCCCGAGCCGGCGGTCGGGCTGCTGACCCGGAAGCCGTAATTCGTGTTGGCCGGATCCGCACAGCGCGGGGACCAGTGCCAATCGATGACCGGGCCCGGCTGTGACGGGAGGATGGTGACCTTCAGGTCGTAGCGCACGCCGTTGCCGTTGACGTTCGACGGCAGTCTCCCGTTGCTCCCGACGATGGTTCCCACGACGGAGATCGTCGTCGAGCACGACTCCCCGGGCACGGTGGGGTTGACGGGAACGAGGAAATCCCCGCTGCCGGCGCCCGCGCCGAGGAACGGCGTGCCGAACGCCACCCCGCAAGTGGCCGCGCCGGCCGCGCTCTGCCCGGCCACCACGGAAGCTACCGAGGCGACCGCCACCATGCCTCCGGTCAGGGCCAGCGCGGACAGCGAACGAACGATCCGTGATCCGCCGTCGCGGCCGAGATTCGCCATCGGGATGAAACCTCCTCCGTCGGTTGGCGGGTGAGGTCGCCACCGCCCGCCTCACAGCATGAACGACATGGGAGATCCAATCAAGAGGTCTCCCATGTCCGGTCGCGGCGAACCGTGTTCACGGCCGGTGGGCCAACCATGCTCTCGTTTGGTACGGCACGACCATGACGTCGCCGAACTGCTCACGCAGTGACGCCTCACAGTCGGAGAGAAGTCGCGCGCGCGGCGCCGGACTCATGTCGATCACATAGGAGTGGCTTCGCAGGTCGGTCAGCCAGTCCTCGACCGTCACCGTCCGTTCCCAGTCGACCACGTGGTGTTGCGGACTCTCGAAGCAGCCCTCGGTGCGGATGGCATCGGCGCACCAGTCGACGTCGCGCTGATGGCGCGAGAAGCCGTCGCACCGCTCCTCCAACAAGCGGAGGTACCGTTCGAACCACGACTCCGCATCGGCCCAGGGATGGCTCCACCATGCGGTCCACCATCCTCCCGGGCTCAGGAGACGTGCCGCCTCGCGGGCACCCGGGACCTGTTCGACCCAGTGCCAGCTCTGACCGAAGCAGAGGAGATCCATCGATGCGGTCCGGAACGGAGCGGCCGCGGCATCCGCTGCGACGACGGGCAGACCCGGGCTGCGCGACGAGGCCCGCCTGAGCATCCCCCGACCGGGGTCGAAGGCGACGACCCTTGCTCCTCGCTCCAGGAGCTGGCGGGTGACGACGCCCGTCCCCGCTCCACCGTCGCCGACCACCTGGCCCGCCAGAGGCCCGGCCACGGACTCGATGATGTCGTAGAGCCGGGCCGGATAGGCCGGACGGGCCGCGTCGTAGTCGTCCGCTGCGCTGTCGAAGAGCCGCACCGGACTGATCGTCCCACTTCCCGGCGGGACGGGTCACGATTGCGGTTCACCCTCTCGTGGAGCCCGTCCGTTCCCGGCGCGAGCTCGCTGCCATCGCGTCCGCCGCTGGATCGCCCGGGCTCAACAGGACGCAATCGCTCCCTCGACCAGCCGACCCTTGTCGCCGGCGTCGATGCCGCCGAACTTGCCGGTGTACTCCGCCTTGGGCGTCGCGGTGTAGGTGCCGCTGAACGTGAGGTCCTCGCCTCCCTTGATCCAGGTCATGGACACGGTGTGTCCGCCGCCGCTCCATCTGCCGTGGTCTCCGTTGTCGGCGGTGAACATGTCGTTCGCAGCGAAGGTATCGACCTGACATGCGCCGACTCCGTTGCCGAAGTTGATCCTGATCGTCCATTGCGAGTCCGGCTTGATCTTGAGCGCCGGGGACGCCGCGGATGCCGCCCCACCGGTCCCCGCCAGCCCGACGCTCGCCGTCATGGCGAGTCCTGCCGCAAATACCAGCGTCCTATGCAACATTGATGCCCCTTTCGTCATCGCCGGAGGAAGACCCGCTCTCGCCAGCGTTGTGTCAGTGACAGTCTGGCCGGAAGTGGCAGCACCGTGCGCTTCCCGAGGGCGCGCTCGCCGGCCGCGCGCGGTTCCGGGCTCCGGACCACCGGGCTTCCATCGTGTCGCTGGTCTGGCGGCAGCTGGTCGTTGCGGCCGGGCGAGGTCGGCGTCGGCACTTCCAGAGTCAGGCAATGTCCCGAGAGGCCCACCCAGGTCATGAGATCACGACGCCGAGTCCCTCCGCCTCGCCCGCTTGGTGCCACTGGACGAGGGGACGCTGACGCTGGCCAGACAGCTGGGACGATGTCCGATATCCCCCGACCCGCTGTGTGTTGACGGGAGCGCAGGTGGTGACGGCCTGGTCATCAAGTGAAAGCCGTCCGAATCGGCACCAAGCGCTGGCGTGAGTGGTGAACCGATCGATGTTTTCCAGCTGCTGTCGGTCATGAAGGTCGAGGTCTCCCACCACTTCAGTGCGCCGATCGAGGCTGTGTGGGCACTGCTCTCAGCTGTCGAGCGGATGGCTGGACTCGGACCGGAGCACGTCGAAGCCCATTGGCTCGGGGAGGAGAGAGGCGCCGGCGCCCAATTCAGCGGAAAGAATCGGCGCGGCGATGAAGCTTGGAAGGTCCCGTGTTCTGTCACCGCCTGCAACAGTCCGGCCCGGTTTTTTTGGACGGTCCTCGAACCAGAGAATCCTTTATCACGATGGTGCTAGACCCTGGCAGGAGCAGGCACGGGCACGCTTGTCGTGGAGCGATTCGAGCACGGCCCGAACTGCAGCTTCACCCGCATCTGGGCGGAAGAGCACCCCGCCGAGCCCCAACCATCATCAGCGAACGAGCGGAAGCCTTGCGAGCGGACATGAGCGCAACCCTGGTGAATGCCGAGCGCGTTCCCCGTTCAGGGACCGCCTGATCCCGAAGCGCCCCACACAGGACGGCGAAGATCTTCGCCCAGTCCCCCTCTCCGGATACAGGGATACTCGGCGAAGATCAAACGATTCGACCTCAATGGCTGGCGTCTCAGCGCACCGATGAAGGTCCACGAGGCAAGCTACGGACGTGAGTTTCGATCAATATGCGCCGTACGGACCCGTTGTTGAAACGAGCGTGCGGGTCGTGACCTGGAACGTCTGGGGTCGCTACGGGCAGTGGCAGGAGCGACAAACGGCGATCGAGGACACGCTGGTCGCGGCGAGCCCCGACATTGTCTGCCTGGTCGAGTCCTGGTCGAGCACCGAGACCACGCAGGCAGAGCGAGTCGCCCAGCGGCTGGGTGTGGAACACCATCTGTTCCTCGGTGATTGGGAGCAGGACGATTGGGTTTCGGGCATCGGCCTGGTTTCGCGCTGGCCTCTGTCGATCGTCGAACGGCAAAAGCTGCGAGGAGAGGACGATTCGGGATTCGGCGAGGTGCTGGCAGCGACAGTCGAGGGCGAACGAGGACGTATCCAAATTCTTCGCCGTCATGTTGGATTACCCACTCGATGCCAGCCGTGTTCGCCAGGGGCAGGTCCACCAGCTCGCCCAACTCATTTCGGAGACCGCCCGTCGGCGCGATCCGGTATTGCTGTGTGGCGATTTCAATGCCGGACCCGATTCCGATGAGATCCGAATGCTCACGGGACGCAGCGCCACGGCTGCATCGGGTCTGGTCTTCTACGACGCGTGGGAAGTTGCCGGCGACGGAACAGCGGGACATACCTGGTCGAACCGCAATCCTCTTGCGGCGGTCGCCATGTATCCCGATCGGCGATTCGACTATGTGCTCTCGGCGTGGCCTCGACTCGGTGCTGTAGGGCATCCCACCCACTGCGAGCTGCTCGGCGTCGTGCCTACAGATCAAATGCAACTGTCCGACCACTACGGCGTCCTGGCCGACCTTCGCTACTGAGGCGACCGCAGGCTCATCGCGGCGCGCCAATACCGGCGGTTGGGGCATGTTTCGGCATACTGAAGCCCGTGATCCGACTGGTGGCGACCGATCTCGACGGCACCTTCTGGGGACCCGATCTTGTGCCGCCCGCGGCACACGTCGCCGCCGTCGATGAGCTGGTGGGTCGAGGTCTGACCGTTCTGGCCGCGACCTCGAGACGCCCGAGAGTGGCAAAGCAGCGGCTTGGCGACGTCGGGCTGAAGCTGCCGGCAGTTCTCATCGACGGCGCCGTCGGAATCGACTTTCGTACGGGTGAGCGGTTTCATGAGGCCGTCTTCGGAACCGAGGCTGCTGGTCGCACACTCGTATCCTTTCGGGCGCACGGTCTAGAGCCATGCCTCTACGTAGACGATCCCGAGATCGACATCGCTGTGTCTCCAACCCCCTCGACTTGTGTACAACACCTCGAGTACCTCGGTCGCATGGCTGGAACCCGCGACCTCGACGAGACAGCCTCGACCATGTCGGTCTATGCCTTCTCGGTACTAGGCCTCGACGCCGAGGTTCTCGCACCATTGGCCCGCGAGTTGGCCGATGCACACGGAAACACAGTCGTGCTCTATCCCGAACCCGACTATGGCCGATTCGGTCTGATCGTGAATCCCCGAGGTGTCTCCAAGTGGTCGGGAATCGAGGCCTACTCCAAGCTCCACGGCATCGCGCCCGATGAAGTCGCAGCCGTCGGTGATGGTCTGAACGACTTGGACATGCTGCGTCGGGCGGGGGTGCGCATCGGCGTTCGTGGCGGGTGCGACGAGGTCGTAGAAATGGCCGATTTCTTGATCGATCCTCCCGGGCAAGGAGGGTGGCGCAGGATTACCGGGATCATGGACGAGTTGGCATAGTTGCCACCACACCGGCGCACTCGGATTCTCGAATCAGCTCCTCAATCTGGGACGCGCATGTTCCGGCGCACCTATTCGAAGCGGGTTCTGGTCGGAAGTTTCCGGGCGGTCGAAGGAACGAGTGGATTCCCTTCCGGGCGAATGGTTCTTCTGGTACGGGCCTGGCCACGCCAGGAGCGAATGCTTGGGGGATCCGACGCCTTACGGGTTCAGTACTCGCCCTTGATCACGAAGTACGAACCTCGGATGGTCCCCGCGAGCTTCGATTTCTGGCGTGCAAACTTGAACGAGCCCAACTCGGAGGGAACTTCCATCCCTTCGGAGAGCTTGAATCCGACCGCCCGCTTCGGATTCGGTCCGTCGAGCGTGTACAGGACGTTGATCGCCAGCCCGCTCTCGTAGAACACGTGGGTCCAGCGGATGTTCTCGACCTGGAACGTCGTTGCTTCGAGCGCAGGCGAAGCGATGACGATGTCACGTTCCTCCTCGAGGATGCGGTGCACCATGGCGATGTCCTTCTGGGCCTTGGCGGCAGGCTCGACACTGAAGACGTGGTCGTACTTGTTCTTGAAGTAGCGAGCCTCGTTCGCCCGCAGGCCGGCCAACGCGGCCGCCACTGGCGACGACTCCAGGCCGACCGTAGATACGTTGACGAAATCAACGGAATAACTCACAGGTGGTGAGTATAGGTGGCAACACATTTCAACCGTTGGGTCGAGATTGACCGACGCTTCGCCGTTCCTGACCCGAAGGTGTGGAGGTGTCCCTTCCGCCCCGTTGCGTTTGGGTCACGGGCGATCTCCAGAAAGCTCAAACGTGGATGGCCTCACGCCTCAATGACTCAGAGCCCGGCCATGTCGAGCAGCCCGTATCCGTGTGGGTCGGAGCCGAGATGTTGATGAGTCGCCGTCTGTGTCAAGTATGCCTTGATTCCAGCTGGGCCCAGGTTCGGGAAGTGGGCGGCCAGGTCGGCTGCGGCGCCTGCCACCGCAGGACCAGCAAAGCTCGTCCCGGAGTCCCACTCGATGGTGCCGTCGTTGGCGATCACCTGCTCGCAGTCGGCGACGGCCATGAGCGCCACCTGCGGACCGCGGTTGCTCCACGACGCCCACATGTCGTCGGCATCTCCAAAGCCGTCACCACAAGCGGTCCCACGACCCCCGGGCACCCCGTCGGTGTCCTGGTAGCCGCCGACGGTGATCACCTCGGGGTAGGCCTGGGGCACCTGGCCCTGAGTGACCTTGATGCCGTCGTTGCCCGAGCCGGCGACCAAGGTGATGCCCTCGGCGTAGGCCTGGCAGATCGCCATGTGGAACGGATCGTCACTCTCCATACCGCAGTCGTTGTCGTTTTTCACCTCTCCTCTGTCTTCGAAGCTCATATTCACCACGTTGATCTCGCTGCGGTGGGCGAGCACCCAGTCGAGGCCACAGAGCGCGTTCGAGACATCGGCGGTGCCATCGTCACCGAAGACCTTGACGTTGTACACACGGGCGCCGGGGGCGGTTCCCACGACTCCGAAGCTGTTGTCGATGGCCGCTGCGATGCCGGCCACCGCGGTGCCGTGGTTCACCGCATCGGACAGGTCGGGGGTGGCGTCGTCGCTGCAGTCGACCCCATCTGCGATGTTCAGGTCGGGATTGGGGGTGATCCCGCTGTCGATCACCGCGATACCGGCGTCGACGACGTGTCCAGCCCGGGTGGGCCGCACTTTGACCCGGGCCAGCCGGGAGTCCTGGAGGAACACCCTTTCGAGAGAGGTCGGTATGAACTGGGAGTAGTCGACGACCGGCTGTCCCGCCGGTTGATGGTTATTGCCGATCGTTCCGCCTCCCCAGTTGGGAGACACACCTCTCGGGCTGGACGTCAAATGGAGAGCGCTGTCGGGAACCACCATGGCCACGTTCGGGTCCGCCTCGGCGCGGCTCCGGGCGTCGGGCGACAGGTCCGCCGAGTAACCCGAAATGGCATGACTGTAGGTGCGCTGCGGCGTGGCACCGTCGACTTCGGCGTCTTGGAGCACCTGCGTCGTCGACACACTGCCTTTCAGAACCACGATGTATCGCTGCGACCCGGCGCCCACGGGCGAGGTGGTCGTCCCCAGAGCGGCGGCGCCGTTCCCGAGCACGAGCAGCGCAACCACGGCACAGACGCCGACCAATGCCCGCATAGGCGCAGCCCATCCGTTGCACATCCGCGAAACCGACCTTGCCCCGAGGTATCTCACTTCTCCGCCTTTCGTCAGCACTGTGGAATGTGCCCTTCGCCGCCCGCACTGTAAGGGCCCGGTGTGTTGGAAGTCCAAGCGACTTGATGGGACACAACGGTCTCGTCGACGAGGTGCCACAGTCGATGAGATGTATCCGAAGGTGCCTGGGCAGAGGGATTGCACTGGGATCCCGCGTCGGCCTGCAGTCCTCGGCCCGCGCTCGGACACGCTCCGCCGACCGGAGACTCCGCTCGAGGCGTCGCGCGTTTACCTCAAATGTCTTCGCCACACGGGTGCAATATCTTCTGATCGTTGCGAAGACGATCGTCGAGGCGCTGGGAAGATCGCCTTCGCCCTCGGTTAGGCTCCACGTCTACCGCGAGCGTTGTCCTCATCAACGGGGTGAGATTCGGCTGCTCGTTTGCATTCTGGTCGTGGCTCGGTGATGTTTCCCGTCCATTTCTGTACTGTCCGTACAGTTTCGGAGGGAGAGACGAAAGGGGCTAGTGCGTTGCTTCGTAGTATCTCTGTAGATCGTCGCCAGTCGTTGCGCGGAGCTGCTGTCGACGGATCATCCAGGTGGTTGTCGAGGACCACGGTGGCCTTCGTGGCGGCGTTGGCGGTCATCGAGCACGATGCTGGTACCAAATGGATCCGCTGGGGCGAGCGACAGAGGCGCAAACGGGGTCATTGCCTACACCCACGGCAACGGTCAGATCGCAATCCTCTCTTCCAGTGGAGAAACCGTCCTCAACCCCAGTGGGCCGAGTGAGACCCGCCCGGCCTTCTCGCCTGACGGCACCAGAATCGCCTACATCACCGCTTTTCACCTGTGGCTCATGAACGCCGACGGGTCCAATCCTCGCGCTGTACCCGTCACCGGCAATCCCTTGGAGGACGATCCCACATGGTCTCCCGATGCCACCAAACTGGCCTACATCAACGGAACTGACGGCCAGATCTATACGGTGGCGTCGACAGGGGGAAAACCCAAGCAGATCACCACCACCGGCCTGAGCCCCGCCGATCTCAAGTGGTCCCCGAGGTCGAATCTCATCGTCTTCGATGCATCGGACGTCCACGGCACCGGTTTCCGCCAGATATTCACGGTCGACACCACCACCTCGCAGGTGAACCGACTTACATCGGGCTCGTGCAACAGCAACCAGCCAGATTGGTCCCCTGACGCAGCCGAGGTCGCTTTGAGCACAGCCTGTTTCGACGGTGACAGCAACATCGGAGTGATGCCCTCAAGCGGAGGGGCGGCCAGCCCGGTCGCCCTTTACGTCGTCGCCGACGCGGACTCGCCATCGTGGTCTCCGGATGGAACCGTGATCGTATTCAACGCCAATGAGGGCCTGGGATCAGAACAGCTCTGGGAAGCATCACCGAGCACGACCGGCGACGGCAAGACGGTGAGCGCGACCAAACTGACCGGCGACTCCGGACAGCCATATAACACCATGCCGGAATGGCAGCCGGTCCATCACCCGAGCATCTCCGCCGAGCCGGCCGCCGGAAAGCGTCTGAGCTCGGTCACGCTCTCGGCGACCGATTTTCTGTCGAACCAGAAGGTCAAACTGAGCTTCGTCGACGTCAAGGGGACCAAGACCAAGCTCGCCCCGGTCACCACGAGCGCCTCCGGTACGTTCTCTGTCTCCGTCGCCGTTCCCGGCGGCGCAGCGCGGGGCAAAGGCGAGTTCAAAGCGGCCGGAGTCGGGGGATTGACGGCGGCGAGCACCTTCACGGTCACGGCGCACGCTTAGTAGCGCTGCCCAGGAGTCCCTTCGACGGGAGGAAAGAGTGGACGGCCCGCTTCACTCGATCTTGCGCGGATCGGCCGGTCCTCTCAGCGAGGGAGCTCGAGAATGTGCTCCTCCCGGAACAAGCCCAGCCCGGTCACGAGGAAGCGCCGGCCTCTCGCGAGGTCGACATCGTTCACCGCCGTCGGTGTCCCTCAGCTGCCGGACGGTTGCACCTGAGGCCGGTGACCTGGGCACTAGGGTCCAAGTGTGATCGCCCGGGATCAGGCACCGAGGGCCTTCACGGCTTGGGACGAATTGGTCGACGCAGTCGCCTCGACCCTGCCGACCGACCTGGTGGACCAGGCAAGTGCGATCGCCCGGGCCAGCCTCGACCAAACTGCGCCTGCTGTTCCGAAATCAGACGCGGCGGACTTCGCGGGACAGATGGTCATCGATGTGGCATCCATGACCACTGATGTTCGTGCCGCTGGGCTGAAAGAACTCGGTGCCGTTGCCCCAGCGTTCGTGCTCGCGGTGTGGACCGAGGACATGATGATTCGCTCCAATGCCGCCTGGCGCGAGATGTTCGGCGAAGAATGGCGGCCGATCCCGGCTTCTTCCGAGACCAATCCCTGGGTCGCCCACGAAAGATTCCTCCTCGAGGTGGCCAAACTGCAAGCTCTCGATCCGGTCACCTCGGAGCTGGTCAGGCTTCGCGGGGCGAGGGCCCATGATTGCCGGCTATGCCAGTCCCGAAGGAACGCGACGGCCATCGATCTGGCGGGTGGGTGCGACCTGTTCGATGACCGTGATCCGAGGGGTATCTTGGACGCCCAGGCCCTGACTCTGCGAGTCGTGGATGCCTTCGTGTGGGAGCCGATCCGGTGGCCACCCGGGCTCGGCGACCGAATCGTGGACGCATTGGGTCCTGTACCAGCTACCGAGCTGATCCTCGATATCGTCCGAAACGCCGCGAATAAGATCGCTGTCGCTTTCGGCGCGGATGAGCCCCAGGTGGAGACGGGCGTCGAATACTACGACATCGACGTGTCGACCGGGGAACTGCGGTACAACGTCAGTCCGCTCAGACCATACTCCTGAACAACTGGTTCGCAAGGGGTGGGATCCGCCCGCACGGGGTGGGCGAGTCGATGGAGGTCTGATTGGATTCGAGCAATGGGCTGGTTGCTCATAGACAATCTCGACGCAGGCTGCTCGTTCAAGACAATGTCCTTCGTTCCCTCCGCTGGATTCTGCATAACCTTAAGTTCAGTATTATCCGGGTTTTGAGGTAAAGCGACACCCTCAAAGGCACAGGGATTCTGGCGGCGGACGATCCGACTTGAAAAGACCCCACCAATTCGTGGTAAAAGTTCTCTGCTGACGGGACGGCGGTGCCCGGGCGGGAGGCTACAAGATGCGAATGCGATGGTTGCCGCGGACAATACGCGACCGCTTGGCAATTGGGCTTTGGGTAAACCTCAATCGGATGGGAACTCTTCGCTAATGCACCCGGCATCGTTCGAGAAGATGCGAGCATTTCGGGCCACTTATGTGACAGGCGAAGAGGAACGACCCATACGTGTTCTGGACGTCGGCTCGGGGTGCGGCCCGGGATCTCTCAGCTACCGGGAACTTTTTCGGCCTCCGACCTTCGACTACATGGGACTCGACATCGTGGCCGGTAACAACGTCGACATCGTGCCGGACGACCCGTTCTGCTGGTCGTCAATAGAACCCGAGAACTTCGATGTGGTCGTATCTGGACAGATGTTGGAACACAACCCGTACTTTTGGATCACGGCGGCGGAGATCGCCCGAGTGCTCGCTGAAGGCGGACTGGTCGTCGCGATCGCGCCTTCGGAGGGACACTCTCACCGCCATCCTCTCGATTGTTGGCGCTTCTACCCCGATTCGTGGTCGGCGATCTGCTCCTACGTCGGGTTGGAGTTGGTCGAGAGCCACCGAGAGGCGGTGTCCTGGCGAAAGAACATTCCCGGGGGCATTTACTGGCGCGATGCAATGATGGTCGCACGAAAGCCTCGGTTCAGCGACGATGCTTCCCGCACGGCGTTTTACGCTCGTATCGAGGCGATCGTGTCGACGAGGACGGTTACCCCAGATCCGGCGCATTCACGGCGTCGTGACGGCCCAGCCGGAGTCCGCTACGAACAGGTTCACACCTTGCCGGCGGTCGACTACATCGCCGCGGGGCCATGGCGCATTACAAAACTCCTCGGACACCGAGTAGAGATGATCGACCACCTCCACCTCGTTGCGGCGGTCCGCCGCAGGTTGCGCAGGCGAGACGGCCGGATCTCTCTGACGCGAGGCGAGGCCATGATGCCGTGGCCCAGCAGACGCGATGGTCAGGCTTAAGAAAGAGCTGGCGTCGAACAACTCGGGTCGCACGATTCGGTGTAAGGAGGGCTGCCGTAACAATCCGGACGAGTTCTTCGGACTCAAGGAGCTTCGTCAATGGGCCCCAATTGCCCGGCGTGCATGTGACTGCCTCCTTCGCCCGGACGGATGCGCCACTTCCTTGCAACGCGAGCGGGCCGGCGTCGTACACCATCTGGCATTCAGGGGAGCTTATGGATCTGGTCTTGGTCGAACTTCGCTGCCGCGCTCGGATAGAGAAAGGCATCGATCGCAGCTTCAGCGATGGCCAGTCCCACGTCGTGCGTGCTTGGGTCGAGCATCTGCCCGACGGAGCCAGACATCGAGGCCCTGGCTGGCCGGTTGCTGGCCAGTCCAGATCGAGGCTAACGAGCAGGTAGGCCGAAGGTTGTAAAGACGGTTTGTTCTTCGGCGTTGTCACCTATCACGATGCAGAAGTCCACGTTCGAGCAAGAGACGCTGCTCCAGACCGCCGACCCGACAACGGCGCGTGCGCGTCGAATGTAGCTCCCCGCAATTGTCACCAGCACCCCTTGGTTCGACGAGTTGGAACCCGCGGCAACGCAATACTCGGGGCCTGCGCACGCTGCGCTGTCGAGCCCGTTGCTCCCGGCTACCGTCTCACCTGTCCCGGGAGAGCGCTTGGTGATTATCACGACGTCACCGACGGATCCTGTCGAGCCCTCCGCTGACTCGCTGCCCACCGCAATGCACGTGAGCGACGAATAGTGGCATGCCACGGCATTGCTTGCGTCACTAGGCTTTGCGCTACCAGCAATACCTTGGTCGATAGGCAACATGCCCGAGTAGCCGTTGGAATTGTAGGTACCGAAGTCTCCGACGGCGACGCAGGCTCCATTGCCATGGCAAGCGATCCCATTGAAAGACGCTCCTGCTGTCGGCGCCACCGATTCAGCGGCGCCGGACACGATGATCGGGCCAAGGTACTCGTCGTTGCCGACCGCAACGCACGCTTGCCCGTAGCACGAGACTTGGCTCAAGCTCACATCATCTCCTGTTCCGACCGTTCCTTGACCTGTCACCGTACCTATTGAGACAGGGATTCCGTCTTCGATCTCCACGATCACGCCGACACCCTGCATCAGGCCGACCGGGTATGGTGCGTAAGCGCTCCCGACCGCAGTGCACCATGTGGGTCCAGTGCAGTCCACCGATGCGAGACTCAAATCAGAAAGATCTTGATCACTGCCTGTCACGGTCGACACCGTCCCAGGCGTTCCGTCTGTGATCGGCAGCACTTCACCACCCTCTGCATCTGTTCCGACTGCGACGCAAAAGTTGTTTCCGTTGCACGACACTGCGGCAAGGTGGCTGACGCCTGGGATGACCTGCACCGGCCCGACATCTGACAGCGTGGTCGCGGACACGGTTGTTGTGCCACCAAGCACGAGCGACGACACGGACGCGATCACCGCGGCGGACAGCTTTATCAGGAGTCGCGACCTTGGTGTACGGACACTCGACGTCACGGTTCCAAACAACTGCAATGGTGACATAGGTTCCACGGCTGCCCTTTCGTTCCCGATCGCACCGAATGAAGACACGCAGGCACGACGTCACGAAGCTGCTGCACCATTCTTGTCCAAAAGGACCTTGGCTGCTCGGCGATCGAAACGACGGGCTGCCGAAAATTGGCCAAGAGAGAACCGAGACCTGCGGGCTGACCGCCGCCGGCCTCGTTCAGCGGAGCAGCCGCCGCACCTCGTCCATGGTGCCCAGGTCGTCCATGGCTGCGCCGGCGCGTTGCAGCCCCGAGCCGGCGATCTCCTCCGCCTGCAAACCCCCGGCTGCCCTGGTGAAGGCGGCGGCCACGAAGGGGTAGGCCACCAGCAGGCGGTAGCGGCGCCAGCTCTCGGCGCGATCGAGCATGGGTCCACCGTGGCGGGGGAGCTCGTCGAGGTAGAGGTCCAGGAGGTGGTGTTCCTCGGCCCGCCGCCGCTCGGTGGGCAGACTCACGGTGAGGAAGTAGGCGAGGTCGCGCAGTCCGAGGCCGCGCCGCAGTACCTGCCAGTCCACGAAGCCCGGCACGTCACCATCGAAGTAGATGTTGCCGAAGTGGGGGTCCCCGTGCAAAAGGGTGAAGTCGTCACCGGGAAGCCGAGCCTCGAACTGGCGCTGGTGCTGGATGAGCAATGCCGAATCGGGCGGGAGGAGATCTGGGTGGGTGCGCCGCAACCGCCCGACTGCCAGACGCACCAGCTGCGCCGTCAACGGCGCCGCCGGGTCGGCGGCGTTGGTCACCACCCACGACAACGCACCGGACCCGGTGGCGGCGGCATAGGTGCCGTGGAGGGTTGCCAGCGCACGCACCACTGCCTCGGCCTCGGACGTGGACGGGGCGCGGCGGACGTCGGCGAACCGGCAGCCCCGGGCACCCAAGTCCTCGAGCACCAGGGCGAAGCGGCCGGTACGCCCGTCGTAGCGTGCGGCATGGGCACGCGGCGCGGCGATGGGCAGTGCCGGCGCCAGGCGCTGGTAGAAGGACACCTCGGTCGGCCCGAGGCGGGCCAGGCCGACGAAGAGTCGGACGGCAGCGGGCCGGGGGGCCAGTTTGACGAACACCGACGGCGGCGTGCTGTCACCTTCGACCCCGAGGCGCGCCCGCGCCGTGGTGCCGGTCGTCTCCGCGAGGCGTTCGACGCGCCGCACCGGTCGACCCAGCAGCTCGCCGACGACATCCGCGGTGAGATCGTCGAGCCCGCGGGGGAGTCCGGTCCGGCGGTCGAGGCGATCGTGGGCCAGCCGGCCCAGCTCCTTCCCCAGGCCCACTAGCCGGACCTGCCGGGTCCCCGAATCAGCGGCGTGCCGGTGATGTGCACGAGCCGCATCTTGCCCCCTGCCGCCGGCCGGCGCGGCGGTAAGGGCACGCCTGACGAAGCATCTCGACATATGGGCTGCCGACCATCGGGACCCATGCGTCGGTGCACATTGGCCCGAAACTCTAGGTACCGATCGATGCACCCGCCGGGCAGGCAGCATCCGTGGCCCTTCTTACTGATTCGGATCCGCTCTGACGTCACGAGCAGGGAGTTCGTACCGCGTGAAGAACTTCCACATGGTTTCGTCAGCGTTCACAAGGGTGATCCCCCGACCAGACCCGGTCAGCACCCAGTTCTTCTTGGGCCCCGTGTTGAGGGTGCTGCCCGGCCACACATGCCCAGAACCGGTAAACCGCCACAGCACCACTTCGGCGCCTCCCCGGCACCCGCCGTAGGTAATAGGCGTCGCCGTCTCGCCGGATGAGAGGGATCCAGCGGCACCGACGAGCTCTCTTCCGACTCGTGGCCTGCTGGAGCAATGATCGGCCTTCACCCATTGATCGATTCCTTCCATGACCGAGAGCACAAGGCGCGGGTTCCTATTCGCAGTCCCATTAAATTTGGCGATGGGGTCGTTGACCGAGTGGAACTCCATGGTCGGCACCGACCGGGTCGGATGGATGGCAGGGATCTCTACCTGACCCGAAACAGAGGCGACAGCGGCGACATGAGTCGAGGCCTCCGCAGCCATGGCATAGGCCATCATGCCGCCGTTGGAAATGCCTGTCATGTACACGCGACGTAGGTTGACCGGGGTCCGGGTTGCCACATCGGCAATGACCCGTTCCAAGAAGCCGACGTCGTCGATTTTCTTTGTGACCGGTAGGCCGCAGCACTCGCCAGAATTCCAGCCGTACTGCGCCTGCTTGGCCACGGGGTCGGGCGTGAGCACCTTGGAGATCCGGGTGCCGTCGGGATAGACGACGAGATAGCCGTTCTGATCGGCGTTCGCGTCCATGTCGGAGAGGATCTCCTGGATCTGCCCGTTTTGGGTGGCCCCCGCTAAGTTGAGCACGATTGGCAGTGGCTGTCCGGAGGCGGCGGCGGGCGGAACGTGAATTCGGTAGTCACGGTGCAGTCCGTCGAAGTTCAGGTAGAACAGGTAGGACCCGCTCATCGGCGCCAGCACCGGCTGCGTCGCGGTCGACGTGACATCGGCCAACGCGGCCGGTGGGGCCAAAGTGAACTGCGATGTCAGGCAGACAGCAAAGATCGCGATGCTCGCATACCGCCGAGCCGCCCGGAGGAGGAACATGGCGGAAGTATGCCAGTCGGATCACTCCTTTTGTTGGTCCCACAGGAGCCCGAGGTGAACGTCCGAACCGTTCCCGAAAGATCTCTATAGCCGGGAGAGTCGAACGGCACGGGCAATTCGCCCGAAAGGATCCGCCTCTCGGAAGAGGGTTGCGCTCATACAGGCCATCGACGACCCGAGCGGCCCAGGAACCACGACAACGGCATGATTTATCACAGTAGTGATCACACCTGGGAGGGTGCTTCATGCGATGCCGTGGCCTTGGCAAGCCCCGGGGCTGTGCGCGTAGCGCCTATTGGCGACCGCTCGTACGGGCTGCTGCAGAGCCGACTCGGCTATCCACGGGGTCATCATTGGCTCATTGGACGTCCTTTGGAAGGACCCGACGGGGACCGGCACGGCTGCCCACTGATGACGTCTAACCCAGGCGCTCTACGTTGAGCCGGACTGGTCCCGTACACCGGGACAGTACGCACATCCGAGGCGGATCTGGGCGCACAAATCGCGGGGCGTTAAGGGTCAGTCACCTGTCGCAGATCGCCGAATCTCGCGCCGTTCCCGGATCACCCGTCGCGTTCGTCGCTCGCGGAGATGGAACGTTCGGTGAGGCGGTCAGAGACCGCTGCCGGTGTCGGGCGAGGGACTGCGGAACATCGCCCAGACATCGGGGCCGCCACCCGCAAGGCACCGGTGACCGACGACCTCGAAGCCGAATTTCGAATAGAAGGCGAGGTTCGACGCCGACGACGTCTCGAGGAATGACACGGCACCTTCCCGATCGGCTCTCTCCAGGCCCGGAACCAACGTTCGACCGCCGAGGCCTTCTCGTTGCCTCGCTGGCGCGGTGCCGAGGACGGCCAGAGTGAAGTGGCGCTGAATCGGCCGCCACCCCCCGATCTCTCGCTCTGCCGCGAGCGACGCATCGTGGCGGGTCCCCTCCAGCTCCACCACCGCCGCACGCATGGCGTGATGAACCGACAAGGGGACCAGAACGGCGCTGTCCATCCACACCGCGACTGACTGGATCGTCTTGTCAAGACTGCTTAGCCACACCTCACCGAAAGCCATGCCCAGGTTCTGAAGAGCCAGAAACTGGAGTCGAGTGATCCTCGCCTGGTGATCGTCAGGGTCAACCGTCCACCTCGTCCAGGCGTAGTCGGCGAACGCCTGGCCGAGAACCTCACTGGCCGGCCCGAGGTCGTCCGGACCGGCCCGACGAGTCTCGATCGTCACCTTCCGATCATTGCCGACCGTCGGTGTGCCCAGACGCCTCCATGAAGACGTGTACCCACCTGGGACGCCGGGGGCGATGTTGTGCTTTCGGGCTCCGAGTCCTCTGCACGCCGGCCCTCGAGGTCCGGCGCAAGATTCGATCTGACCCACGAGAGCGACCTCGGTGAAGGAGGGGGGAGGCCGAGACGAGGCTGAGCAAACCTCAGTTGCAATTGTGCCACTGGTTACATACCATCAGATACGAGGTCGCCCGTTCAGATATGGGCGGCGGCTACTCTCTCGCTAGCGGAGGTTTCGGATCGTGTTGAATGCTCTGAAATGTGCCATCGCTGCATCGAGTGTGTCGATTGTCTTCAGCGGTGTGTTGCTTGCCTCTTCCCCGCTTACGACCGGAGCTTTCGCCTCACCAGCGGGCGGAGCCGGTTGTACCAAGACGACCGTGCCAACCATCACCTCGGTGAGCCCAGTGGTCGCAGAGAAAACCCAGACAATTACCATCACCGGCACTTGCTTCGGCGCCGGGAACACCTTTACGTCATCGGATACCCGATATTTCCAGATCACCGACGAAACCGCGTCGCCCATCTGGAATGCGTGTCACACCGTTGCCCACGACTTGGTCACCTGTACCGTCACCAAGTGGACGAACAAAGAGATCGTCTTCGCGGGATTCACTGGTTCTTACGGCCGTGAAAATTGGAAATTGCAACCGGGTGACACCCTCGAGTTCGGGGTCTGGAATCTTCACGATAAGAACGTGAAGACATTCGAGAACGCGGGCACGGCAACCGTGATCGTGTCCTCAAGCGCTGGCTGAGCCATCGACCGCGCTGACCCGCGCTTTCGCAGAGGCTCCCATGACACCGACCGTTCTCACGCATGCTCGCCGCCGTCGCGTCCGCCACCCTCAACGGAGCCGTCGGACGTCGTGTCTCGGTCGAGGTCCACGTCGGGGGCAGCTGGGTCTTGCTGACGCTGGTCATGGACCCTGACAGCCACGGTCATGTCCGCCGGGCCGCGACCCCACGTCCGTCGGGGCGGGTCCGCGGATCCCGGGGCTCGGAAATGGTCCTGCCCGAGACAAACCTGGACTGTCGGGGCAGACCTCGATCGTCCACGACGGCGACGGCGCTATCTCGAATTTCTTGAGCCTGACACCACGCTCAAGGCCGGTCCGGTGTGGGCATGACCCGACGCCGAGAAGTGGGCGACGGGGCGGGCGGGCGTCCAGTCGCGAGACACGCCCCAACGACACTGAAGACCACCTCGAGTAGCTCTGAGCTGGCTGTCCGGGCCGTGCCCCCCGAGTACGCGGCGGGCCTCGAAGATGGTGACGACCCTGCGCTGGTCCTTCACCCCACCTTGGTCCGGGCCGACTCGGCCGGGCATTCGATCGTCTCGCCCAATCCCTCTCCGATGCCAAGTTCGACTACTCGATCGGGTTTCCATCAGCGGTCTGCACGTGACGCCCTGTACTCGGCCCAGGAGGAGGACTGGTGCTTGGAAGCCCTATCGCGACTACGACGTGCTCCACGCCCGGTGCACTGCCGATCATCTGCGTGAGACAACCCACCCGGTGCCCGATCCCGTGAACGTAAAGACGTTGACTCCGTTGGTAAAGGCGGCACCCGACCACCGCCGTTCGGCGACGGGGTCGGTCAGAGGTTGTTCACGCAGGTGTTCCCGTCGGTGTCGCTGTTCGTACCGTCGGGGCAGGTCGTATTGCTCCATGTCGCGCCGGTGAAAGTGGCGCCGGCGAGGCTGGCGCCAGTGAGGTTGGCGCCGGTGAAGTTCGCGTCGGTGAAGTTGGAGTTGCCGAAGACGGTATCGATGAGGCTGGCGCTGGTGAGGTTGGCGTCGTTGAAGTTCGAGCCGGATAGGTTCGCGCCGTAGGTATACGCGTCAGTGAGGTTCGCGCCCATGAAGTCGTCCATTCCGCCGCTGGCACCGTAGAGGTTGGCGCCGGTGAGGTTGGCGCCGGTGAGGTCGGTGCTGTTGAGGAGGGCGCCGGTGATGTTGGCATAGGAGAGATCGGCGCCGTCGAGGTTGGCGTTGTTGAGATTAGAGCCGGAGACGTTGCAATTCGCAAGGTCCGCTCCGGGACCCGTGACGCAAGTCGGGGTTACATCGATGCACTCGTCGGTGGAAGCGTCAGAGCTGCCGAGGTAGCTGCTGTCTCCGCTGTAAGTGCCGTCGAAGCACCAGTAGCCGGCGGCGGTGGGGGTGAAGGACGCCGAGTCGGCCGTGGCACTGTCGCTCGCCCCTGAGGTCAGAGTCGCTGTTCCCACCTGGTAGTCCGTTGCCGTGCAGGGGCTGGAGGGGGCGGGGGCGGGCAACGGGCCGCACACCGAGAAGCTGACGGTGCCGGCCGGGCTGCCGCCGGCGGCATCACCGGTCACCGTGGCCGAATCGTCGAAGCTCGAACCGAGGGGGCCGCTGCTGATCGGGCACCCTGATTCGCTGACGGTGACCGTGTAATCCAGCCCGGTTTGGGCGTACGTCGCATCCCAGACGACGAAGTCGATCGTGTTGGCGGCCGAGACATTGAAGTCGCCTATCGGAACAGGCGAGGTGAAGGGGAACGGTGTGTTCGTGTTGGTACCCGTCGGGTTTTCCCCGTCCCAGCTGTTCGGGGCCCCGGGCTGGCTGGCGATGTAATTCCCGTTCAAGAAAACGCCCGCTTGGTTGTCCGCCATCATCGAGCCGCCGATCTGGAGGTTCGAGCAGCCCGCCAAGGAGTCCGGCAGGTAGAACGAGGCGTCATAGACGTAGAAATTGCAGGAGTCGCTGCCCGTAGGTACATTGCCGGCCGGGCAGACCGACGCCGTAGGTCCGGAGGCTCCCGTCGCGTTCGGGGCCACCCAATTGGTTCCAGGGATCGGAGTTCCGTCGCTGGCAACTCCGCCGCTCGTTACAACATACGGGTGGGTGGGACTGCCTGAGGGACAGCTGCCGCTAGGTGTCCCGTCCGGTCCCAGATCGCTGTTGATCAAGTTGTTGGGGTAGGCGCTGGGGCCGCCGGAGCCGTATTCAGTGTCGGCATCGGTCGGGAATTCGCACAGCGACGTGTTGGGGTCCTGCCCCGACGTCGTCGAGGTGCCGCTGGCCATGGTCGTGCTCCACGAGTCCGGCGTGGTGACGGTGGTGGTCGGCGGAAGGCTGTTCGTGACGGTGAGGATCGTCTCAGCCGATACAGCCCCTGCGGTGACAGTCACCTTGGCCGTGTTACCGGTGGGATTGCACGACACAAGGTCGGCGGCGGGGAGGGTGCTGCAGGCGCTCATCACGTACGGCGAAACTGGTGTCTCTGTCACGGTTTCAGATCCGGCGAGCACCTCTATGGACGACGAACACGCACCGGCCGGCATGCTCACGGTCTGGCCGTCCACCGTGAACTGGAACAGCTGCGTGCCACTCGACGTCGCCCCGGGGGCCAGCTGCTTGCAGATCTCCAAATAGCCGGTCTCAGTCAAGGGGACGCTCTGATCGGTATACGTCACCTCTGTGACCCCAACACCGAGCTTCCCCTTGTAGGTCGACCCTTTTGCGCTGCCTGGTGGCACAGCGGTAATTCCTGTGACATACGTAGGGGGTGAACTGGCATTCTCTGTGACCGTGTATGCGCCGGAGCGAGACGTCGCCGCAACGACGCAATACCCGCCTGGTGCTGGCCCTGCTGGAACCGTGACGGTGCCGCCGCCGCTCACTGTCGTGTAGCTAAATGTAAACGGAGTTCCAACACTCACGCCGAAGCCGGCGACCTTGCAGATCTTGAGGATGCCGGACTCAACATCGGTATAGGTGATCGTGGTCTCGCTGCGGATGATGTTTACCTTGACGGTTCCAGTGGTGAGGTTTTCGGAGCCGGAGACCTCGCTGCTGGACGGCGTCACCGCTATAGCCGATACGGAATCACCCGCCGGTATCTGCTCGGTCACTGTGACCTTCTTTTTAAGAGCGTACGACCCAGCGACCACGCAGTCGCCATTGGGAGCTGGACCGGCTGGAACGGTCACACTGGTCGCTCCTGAGGTGGTTGCGGGTGACAGGTTGAAGGTAAACGGAGTTCCCACACTCACTCCCGAGCCAGCGATTTTGCAGATCGTAAGTGTGCCGAGGCTCGCCGCAGGAGTCGCGCTTCCCGCGTTCGCGCTTTGGGCTTGTGCGAGATCTACCGGAATTGTGATTGCCGCGACCAGGAGAGCTCCGACCGCGACGCCTGACACCAGCAACTTTCGACTCTGCCGAATGACATTCATTGGAACCCCCGCTATTCCTCATATTTCTTCGTGGCAGCCACAAACGGGGCCGCCCGGCTCCCCGCCAGCGCCTTTCAGGTGGACTATAGGGTCAAGCGGATCATGAGGCAACCGATATCGCTGAGGGTGATAATCCACCCATTCAGCGGAGGGACCGAGGTGGCCGAGCTTGTCGACGCAATAACTCGATTGCCGGCTTGACCCGCTCCAACGTTCCCAGATCGAGCCCAGAACAGGCCCCCAGTTCGACTTGCTGACGTAGGGCCACCAAATAGCCATGCGTCCATGCTGCCTTCCAATCGGGATAGCCACTTAGAAACTCGCTGATCCGACCAAAGAGTGGAAACAGCACCGGACGAATAGCGTCGCCGCGGTGGATCGGGTTCTTGAGCTGAGCGGGTTGTGCCGGCGTTACGGGAATATCATGGCGCTCGACATCCGGCCCTTCGAGGTGCCGTCCGGTCACGTGGTTGGCTTTCTAGGTCCCAACGGAGCGGGCAAGACCACCACTATGTGGGCCATATTTGGCTTAACCGATCTCGATGGCGGCCATGTCCGATGGAGGGGAGCGCCGGTAGATCAACGAGGACGCGGCGCTCGGCTACATGCCCGAAGAGCGTGGCCTTTGGCATGCACGTGGGGGAGCAGGTCGAGTACCCCAGTTGATGACGGTCCGCCATCAGTACGGCGGCACCGCGACGGAGGTCTTGGTCGCCCTCGACTCCCCGCCGTCGACGGTGCAGGGCACGGAGTACTCGGTCACCTCGTCGCGGTCGCACCGCGAAAGGTATTGGCTTATGGAGTTCAGCTCGCTGGTGGGAGCGCAAAAGTCAAAGCTACGAGCCCGTCTCCACGAGGGTTTTGACCTTGGAGCTGTTGAGGTAGTGACCGACAGCTACACAGGCCGTTGACTTCGTGCAGGACACGCCGTCGAGCTCAGGGATTGGATTGACCGCGTTGTCAGTACCTTCCGGACTGGGACTCGGAGTGATAGACCAGCTGCTGCCGTTCCAGGACTCGACCAGCGTCTTCTCCGAATGGGTTCCGGGGTAGTAGCCACCGACCGCCACACAGTCCTTCGACTTCAAGCATGAAACCCCGAAGAGTTCGGCGCCATCGCGCGCTGTCGGGTTGGGGCTGTGTACGACGGACCAGGTGCTCCCATCCCAGGACTCGACCAGGGGTTTGTCGAATGCCCCGTAGTAGCCCACTGCAACGCAATTCGACGTGGTGGGACACGACACGCCAAGGAATTCGGTGCCATGGCCCGGGCCCGGACTGGGACTCGGAGTGATCGACCAAGCGGATCCATCCCACGATTCTGCGAGCGTCTGATTTAGGTCGGTGTCGACCGAGTAGGAGCCAACTGCCTCACACTGCGCCGCACTGGTGCACGACACGCTGGCCAAGGAACTGCCGTCTCCCTCCGATGGACTCGGAACGACCGACCAAGTACTCCCGTCCCAAGACTCAACGAGAGTCCCGTTCGGACCCACACCAACGGCGATACAACTGGAGGCACTGGTGCAAGACACCCCTTCGAGTTCATCGTACGTCCCACCTGGGTCCGGAGTCGGGGTGATCGACCATGTCGTGCCATTCCATGACTCGGCCAGTGTCTGGTCGTTCCCGGAGGCGCTGTCGTAACCGACCGCCACGCAGCTGGTCGGGCTAGTGCACGACACCGCATCGAGAACACCGAAATCCCCCTCACCAGCGCTCGAGCCGCTCATCCAAGTACTGCCATCCCACTTTTCGACCAGAGTCTGGTTCGAAGGTGGAAAGTAGAAGTAGCCCACTGCCATACAGAAAGTCGAAGAGAAACACGAAACGCCGAAAAGCTCATTTGCCCCCTGGCCAAATCCTTGGCCCGCGTTGGGACTTCGCGTGACGGACCAAACCGAGGGTGCGGCTTGGGCAGCCGATGGCGGGATCATGGCGATGCAAACCATTCCCGCGCTGACGCAGCAGACGAGAAGCCAAGCCCTGCGAGTTCGCGGCGCCCCAAGAGAGCAGCTGTCGGGCGCCCTATGACGGCGGCCCCTGATTGACCGGAAATCGAAGAGATTCCTCATGGGTGCCCCAAATTTCTCGCGAGACGGAGAACCACGAACAGTCTGACATTTGTTGAGCTCGAGCGTGACCCTAGACGTGCAGAGGAAATTATGAGACCTACGGAAGTGCCTCCTGGTTGGATCCTGTTGGCTTCGCAATCAATAGTTTCCCTTGCCACGAAGGCTTTTCCGGTCAATACGTCAGGAACGTAGGGCTCTTACTGAAAGGTCCGGGTTAGGGGTTCGCCAGGACGGGGCACCCGGCACGGACGGAGCGCTAACTCTGGCCTACGTTCTAGGGTGCTCCGGAAGCGCACGAATCGCCGTCTTTTCGAGGAGCGTCATGACGGCGCCTTCTCAAGCAGTCCCGGGACGGCTGTGTCAAGCTGCAGCGCGTCGAAAGGTCTGCGCACGGGCGAGAAGTCTTCGATCCGTTCCGGACACCGCGGCGCTCGAGGCTTCAACCGAACATTGGGGAGAAATAATGTTCCGGAGACTAATGGCAGGGGTCGTCTGTGTTCGGTGTTTATCCTCTCGTTCGGGGTCGCATTTAGCTCCGAAGTGGGTGCTGCCGTGAGGTAGCCAGTTAGCACGAAGCCCACTTCGGTGCTCGGGCAGAGCCCCGACCCGGACCCGGTTCCAGCGGTGGCCGATCCCGTGTTGTGGGCCTTGTAGAGCGTGCCAGCGATATGCCACTTCGAAGTCGGCAATATCAGGTACAAGGTGCTCGACACGGAAGCAAACTGGCTGACCTGGTCGCACACGTACGAACTCGTCGGGCATGGTGTCGGCGTAGGAGAGCCGGGGCAGACCTCCGTGCTCGTATACGTGATCGTCCTCGGAGCCACGTGCCCGTTCCGGGCTGGGATCCAGCGCAACTGATCGAGCCCCGGGACACCGTGGCGACCGAAGTGGCACTCGGCGAAGCCGTCCCGAGGTACGAGAGTCCCGGCGCGGCAAAGGTCAGACTTTGTGGCGTCACTCCAGTACATGTGGTGGATAACGCCCAGGCGCTTCCAGACGTCGCGACTTGTTCAGTCTGTCCCGAGCTTCGCCTTGCACGGACCCGGTTGCTTCGTCGAACTCCTCATCCAGTCCCTGCGGGAGGAGCGCCTGGATGATCCGGCCGAGAGGGCGAGACAGCGACTATTTCGCCGCCACCAGGTTGACAGCCCCGGTGATGGCCACCTCGCTGGCGGCACTCCCACTGGTGCCGATCACCTCGTAGATGGCGCTGGCGAGCCCGGGGACGAAGGGGAAGGTCGGGATGTCGAACGGCATCTGGGCCACGGCGTCGAAGGGCATGCCACCGATCTGGCACATCGCCTGACCCACGAACTCCGTGGCCGTCTGGGAGTGATGGGGACCGGCCTGGCTCACCTCGAACTGCACGTCGACTGGCGTCGGCATCGTCCGGTTGCAGGCGACGGTCGCCCGGAGCTTCACCCCGTTGGAGGTGGGAGTGGTCCCGGGCACGATGTGGCCGGTCGGGTCCAGCTGTACCTTCAGGTCCAAGGGGGGCAGTGGCGGCACCGCGGGGTTGAAGGAAAGCGGGGTCCGGGCCAAGGTGGTTGGGAAGAGACTGCTCTCGTCGATTGCATTCAGAGTGCAGCCCGGCGCCTTGGCGCAGTCGACGGTGGCTCCGAGCAGCACCAAGACCCGGGAGGCGTTGAAGGTGACGGTGAAGTGCCCCGACGAATCGACGGTGGCGAATTGCTCGCCACCGACCACGCCGTCGTAGCCACAGGCGTGGGTCTTGCGCTGGCACTCGGTCAGGACGATCTGTTCGCCAGGATGGAAGTGCGCTCCCCGGACGGTGATGTTCTGGCCGTCGACCAGGGCGGTGTCGGGGGTGGCCGACAGAACCGGCGTTGGGATGGGGATGTCTTTGAAAGCGATCGGGGCGGTGGCCAGGATGTCAAAGTTCTCGTCGAGCGACGCCAAGACGCAGGCGTCGGCACCGGCGCAGTCGATCGGGGTCCCAGAGGGATTGATCACCCTGGTCACCTCGTACGGCCCAGAGATAGAACCTGTCTGATCGGCTGTCACCGCCTGGAGGGTCGTCGGGTCACAGCCCCCGACACTGGTCGCCCCAGCCTGGCATTCGACGATCGCGACCGGTTCGTCAGGGTTGTAATTTGCTCCGCTCACCGTGATGCTCTGCCCGTCCAGCAGGTTGGTCGACGGTGTCGCCGTGAGGGTCGGCGGGACGATGGTCACGTCCTGGAACGAGATCGGGGTCGTGGCGAGCACCGTCCCGCTCTCGAGGATCGCCCCCAGCACACAGGCCCCCGCACCGGCGCAGTCCACCGGCGAGGTCCCCGGCATGATGATCCTGATCGCAGTGAAGGGAGTGGAGAACGACCCGTTCTTGGACGGGGACACGATGGTGAGGGTCGAGAAATCGCAATCTTGCGAGCTGGTCGCTCCGGAGGTGCATTCGACCAACCCGAGGTCGCTCGAATCGAAGTGGGTTCCGGTCACCGTGATCTGCTGGCCGTTCAGAAGATTGGTCGACGGATCGGCCGAGATGGCCGGGGCGGGACCAGCGGGGGTGGCGCTCGCGACCCCTCCGATGACGGCGGGGGTCGACACCCCGATCAAGGACAGCACCATTCCCGCCAACAGCGACTTCCGCATCGTCCCCCCTAGCCATGTGGACCCGATCGGCAACCCACGCTCCACGGGTTTATACGCCCATGAACGTCTCGCCGTTCCCCGGTCGCGGATCGCCGATGTGGGCGGGGCAGGTACCACAGTCTGCCCTGCCTTCGACAATCGCCGGTCATTCTCCCCTCGGGCGCACACCCTCGATCGAGAACAGGCCATCCGCGCTGTGGCCGAGCTGCAAGACCTGGAAGGCCGAGCTGCACGAAGCGACCGGGGACGCATGAGGGTGGGCGATCGCTAACCGGCAATCCTCGTGTGGGTGGTGAGCCATCATGGGCGACGTGAGTGCGTTGGTGAAAGATCTCGTTGCGGCGCCGATTGGCGTGGCTCTCCTGGACCGAATCGGGCGCATCACCGACGAGCTCGGAATGAAGAGCTATCTCAAAGGTGACCGCGCTTCGCCCATCCGTTCGAATGGGCGCTCTCTCGATGGTCTGCCACGAGAGGCCTACAACTCCACAGGTTCTGTCTCGCATGGACCGTTGGCCCGCGTAGGTTCGCGGGTACGCAGTGTGGTTGCTCCAGGGGAAACGTAGTTGTGAGCTTCCCCCGAAAGCGTGGAGCTTGTCTGATAGTCGGTTGAGCATGTCATCGCCCGGCACTGTGACATCAGCGGCCGCGTTTGCGGGCCTCTGAGGCGATCCTGGAGGGAGCTTCATGCGGCCTTCTCCGCCTCGGTGGCTCTGCCGGCGAGGATCTGTTCGTAATCGATGGGCGACATCATCTTCACAGCTGCTGTGCCACCGCGTGGTGTTGCAGCGATCGATGTATCGGGCCACCTTGCGTCGCGCCTCGGCCTTGGTGCAAAGCGCCGGCGGGAGAGCAATTCGAACTCGAGGGTCGAATGCCAGCTCCAGCTCGGCTGAAGTGTCGCACCGAGAGTGGCTGGTGACGAGCTCAGTTGAGTTAACTAAACTATCCAACCGCCTCCACGATTTGGGAGGAGGCCCACCTCGCCAAGCGCAGGGGTACAGGTCCCGTAAGTCCGACCGTTCTGACGCATGCTCGCCGCCGTCGCGTCCGCCACGCTGAATGGCGTCCTCGGACGTCGTGTCTCGGTCGAGGTCCACGTCTCGAACGGGCTGCCCGGATTCACCATCGTCGGCCTGCCCGACGCGGCCGTCCGGGAGGCGCGCGACCGCGTGCGCGCCGCCGTCCTCTCGAGCGGTCTGGCCTGGCCCGTCCGTCGGGTCACCGTCAACCTGGCCCCCTCCGGCGTGCGCAAGGGCGGCGCGGGTCTCGACCTTCCCATTGCCGTCGGACTCCTCGTCGCAACCGGCGAGATCAGCCCGGCCGTGACCGAGGGGCTGGCGTTCTGCCGCGAGCTTGGACTCAACGGGTCGCTGCGCCACGTCCCGGGCATGATCGCCCTGGCCGACGCCACGGTGCCGTCGGGCCTCGTCGTGCCCCTCTGCAACCCGCGAGAGGCCGCGCTCGTCCGCGGCGAGCGGCCCACGGGGTGGAGACGCTGGCCGAGCTGGCCCGGGTCCTCCGGGGTCAATCCGCATGGCCGCCCGCGCCACCGCCACCGCCCGAGGACGATTCGGTCCCGGGACCCGACCTGGCCGACGTGCGCGGCCAAGCCCTCGGCCGGCGCGCCCTCGAGGTGGCGGCCGCAGGCCCACACCATCTCTTGATGATCGGGCCGCCGGGTTCGGGAAAGACGATGCTGGCCGAGCGGCTTCCCGGTCTCCTGCCGCCGCTCAGCCCCGACGAGGCCCTTACCGTGACCCGCGTCCACTCGGCCGCCGGCGGCGCCCTCCCCCCGGGCGCGCTCGTCGGCCGTGCTCCGTTCCGGGCGCCGCACCACCAGGCTTCCATCGTGTCCCTCGTCGGCGGGGGCAGCTGGTCGCTGCGGCCCGAAGAAGTTTCACTGGCCACCACCAGACTTGCCTGATGTCCCTCGATCGAACCCCAGGCCCACTGCCCGCCCTGTGGGTGCCGAGAATGTCATCCGCCAAGGCTCAGCTGGACTTTCGTTGGAGTGAGGTTGCGACGATTCTGGGCCATGACACCGTCCTTCCTCTATTTGGCGTTCGTCCGAATGGTGCAGTTTTTTGTTCTTCTCGACGGTGATGCCGCACCTGAACGAGGTCCAGCGCCGGGTCGTCGCCGGGGCGATGGCGAGGGCGCTCGGTCGCGGGGGAAGAGCGCAGTGGCGCAGGCCTCGGGGCTTTCGTCGACGGTGATCAAGGCCCAGGCCGAGGTGGAGACGGGCATCGAGCCCCGAGCGTAACACGCTTCGGCGGCGGGGACAAACCGGCGATCGACAAACAGCCCGGGCTGCTCGAGGCCCTCGACGAGCTTGTCCACCCGGCACACGGGCTCGCCGATGTCGCCGCTTCGCTGGACGCTCAAGTCCACCTACGAGCTCGCCCGGGAGCTCCAGAGCCGGGCTTTCCGGCCTCCGCGGAGCTGGTGCGGCGCCTCTTGCATCAGATGGGCTATTCCCTCCAGGCTCCGGCAAAACCGAACGAGGGGACGAGCCACCCGGACCGCGACGGCCAGTTCGGCCACCTCAACGCCCTCGCGGCGCGACGCCTCGCGCTGGCGAACCGGTGATCAGCGTCGACACGAAGAAGAAGGAGATCATCGGAACTTCGCCAACGGCGGCCGCGAGTGGCAGCCGACCGGCGAGCCGACCCGGGTCAACGTGCACGACTTCGCGGACCGCGCCCTTGGCGAGTTCGCGAAGGCGATCCCCTATGGGATCTACGACGTCGCAACGACGAGGGTTGGGTGTCGGTCGGCGACGTGGCCGACACCGCGGAGTTCGCCGTCGAGTCGATCCGGCGCTGGTGGACCAGACTCGGCAAGGAGCGCTTCCCTAAGGCCTCCACGCCTCATGATCACCGCCGACTCCGGAGGATCCAACGGCTCCGGGTGCGCGCCTTCAAGTTCCACCTCGCAAAGCTCGCGAGAGAGACCGGCCTTGAGATCACGGTCTGCCACTACCCGCCTGGCACCTCGAAGTGGAACAAGATCGAGCACCGGCTCTTCAGCTTCATCTCGATGAACTGGCGGGGCCAGCCGCTCACCGACATCCGCACGATCGTCGAGCTCATCGCCGCCACCACGACGAAGAGCGGGCTCACCGTCCAGGCCTCCTACGACCCCAACTGGTATCCCAGAGGCGAGAGGGTCAGCGACAAGGACTTCGCCGCCATCCCGCTCCGGCCACACGAGTTCCACGGGGAGTGGAACTACGACATCGCCGCGCGTGAGATTGCTCAATCTATCCCGCGGCGGGCCCTTACTCCGGCTCTCGCGGCCTGACGACGACGAACTGGCCATCGAGGTCATGATGCTGTGCAACGAGGTGGCTGTCGTTCGTCGCCAGGTCCACCGTCCCATGCGGTGGCCGCCGATTGGGCGGTGCTGGCCTGGCTGGATCGCTGGCGGGGTGGCATCGGGACCTGATCCGACGCACCTGGACCTATGCGCAGCGCCGAGGTCGGCCGAAGGTGCCCGTGGGCACCGTCGAGATCGGCCTCCGCTTAGGCGGGCTAGCGGCGCATCCACGGCGAACTCGCCACCATGGGCATCTTGGTCCCCCCACCGACCGTCTGGGCGATCTTGAAGCGCCACGGCATCGAACCTTCCCCCGGCGGTCAGGGCCATCGTGGGCGGAGTTCCTCGCCACCCAGGCCAAGGGCCGGCTCGCCTGCGATTTCTTCACCGTCGACACCGTGCTCATGCGACGGCTCTATGTCACTTCATCCACCACGACACGCGCCTCGTCCGGGTCGCCGGCGTGACGGCCAAGCCGGACGCAACAGGAAGCCGGCGCGTACAACCTCTGCGCTTCAACGACACGGTCACCCGCCTTTCGGTTCCCGGCACCAACCTTTCCCACCGCCGGTCAGGACGCCGGGAGCCCCGTCACGCTTTGCGTTGGCGGGTTCGTGACCCATACGTCGTTGCCGTCCGACGAGATGGCCTCTGGTTTATCGAAGCCGTACGCGGAGTCCTTCAGCACCTTGATCAGCGCCCCGGTGGAGGCGGCGAGCTCCGTCACACTCTTCCCTCCGCCGCTCGCGACCCAGACATGGTGACCGTCGGAGGAGACGCCTGTGAGGTAGGTGAAATGGTACTGAGAGCCGTCGATCACCCTGACGGGCGCCCCCGTCGAGGCGTCGACCTCGATCACCGCGTTGCCAGGCTTTCCCTCGCTGTAGAGCTTGTTGGCAACCCACACGTCTGTTCCGTCGGAGGAGATGGCGTCGGGTTCTTGGAAACCGTACGCGGAGCCCTTGAGCAGCCTGACCAGCGTGCCCGTCGATGATTTCAGCTCGGTCACTCTATTGCTTCCAACATTGGCGACCCACACGTGGTGGCCGTCGGAGGAAATGGCGTTAGGAGTGTAGAAGTCATAGGTCGACGCGGACAGCACCTGTACGAGCGCGCCGGTTGAGGCATCGAGCTCGGTCACACTGCCGCCTTCGAAATTGGCCACCCACACGTGGGTGCCGTCGGAGGAGACAGCGTCGGGGTTGTCGAAGCCATAGCTGGACACCGACAGCACTTGCACGAGCGCGCCGGTGGAGGCGTCGAGCTCGGTGACGCTGTCACCTGTGTCATTGACGACCCAAACGTGGGTGGCGTCTGAGGAGACAGCGTCGGGGTCGTCGAATCCATAACTTGAACCCGTGATGACCTGCACCAGCGCGTCGGTGGAGGCGTCGAGTTCAGTGACGCTGTTACCTGCGCCATTGGCGACCCAAACGTGGGTGGCGTCTGAGGAGACAGCGTCGGGGTCGTCGAATCCATAACTTGAACCCGTGATGACCTGCACCAGCGCGTCGGTGGAGGCGTCGAGTTCAGTGACGCTGTTACCTGCGCCATTGGCGACCCAAACGTGGGTGGCGTCTGAGGAGACAGCGTCGGGGTCGTCGAATCCATAACTTGAACCCGTGATGACCTGCACCGAGCGCGTCGGTGGAGGCGTCGAGTTCAGTGACGCTGTTACCTGCGCCATTGGCGACCCAGACATCGGTGCCGTCTGAGGAGACAGCGTCGGGGTTGTCGAAGCCGTAGCTCGAGGCAGACAGCACCTGCACCAGCGACCCGGTGGAGGCGTTGAGCTCGGTCACCGTTCCCGGGATCCCTCCCGTGTTGTTGCCGAAGTTGGCCACCCAGACATCGGTGCCGTCTGAGGAGACAGCGTCGGGGTTGTAGAAGCCATAGCTCGAGGCAGACAGCACCCCCACGAGCGCGCCGCTGGAGGCGTTGAGCTCGGTCACGCTGCCGCCTTGGTAATTGGCGACCCACACGTGGGTGCCGTCGGAGAAAATCGACACGGAATCCTTGAAGCCATACTGGCTGTTCTTCAGCACCGCAACCACCGAACCGCTGGAAGCATCGAGCTCGGTCACACCATCTAAGGTTGCGACCCACACGTGGGTTCCGTCCGAAGAGATCGACTCGGGATAGTAGAAGTTGTATTTCGAGCCGAGCCCGCCCTCCAGCACCTGTACGAGCGCGCCGGTGGAGGCGTCGAGCTCGGTCACGCTGGCGCCTGGGCCATTGGCAACCCAGACATGGGTGCCGTCGGAGGAGACAGCGTCGGGGTCGTCGAATCCATAGCTCGAGGCAGACAGCACCTGCACCAGCGCGCCGGTGGAGGCGTCGAGCTCGGTGACGCTATTACCGCTGGAGTTAGCAATCCACACGTGGGTGCCATCGGACGAGACAGCCGTGGGGGGTATTGAAGCCCCAACCCAAGACCTGCGGGCCGCTCAGCGCCGCCGGCGTGGCGGATGCCGCGTTTGCCACTGGCAACCCGACTCCGGCCACCAGGAGAGCCACGACCATACCCGCCTGACGCAGACCAAGGGTCCCAGTTCGGATCCTGCGCATCATCCGCCTCCCTGCGATTTCTTGTCTATCTGTGAGGATCTTGGAACAAAAAAGCTCCTCGCAACGGAGCCTAGGTCGAAACGCTCGGGGTCTGCTCTATTGCGAGCCGGAGAGGTTCTGGTGGGAACTCTGGGCTCCCCGTCGGGCCTGCCCGGGCCTGTCGCTGTTCCATCAGCGCAGTGATCGCTGTCACTCTGACAGAGAGTCTCGGGGCGCGAATGCCGCGCAACACGCGCCGGAGCGCCTCTTTGACCTGGACGTCCGATACCTCCCGAAACGCCATGGGGTCTTCTTGCCAGCGGCATCAGAGGCCCAGCCGAACGTATTTTCGGCCGACGTTGGTGGACTCTCAAGGTGGTCCAATAACTGGCAAAGAGGGTGGTCCTATTTCACTGGCAAAACCAGCGATCAACTGGTCCCATGTGACTGGCAAACGATACCGTTCGCCGCGGTGTACTTCGGCTGAAGAGCGTTCCAAGCGCGTAATGCCGAGTCGTCAAAGACTCGTGCCACGTCGGGGTCGTTGACGGGGAAGAGTCGGCGCCAAGAGCAGCGAGTTCAGCCGGGTGGGCGAGCTGGGCCGCGGTATGGTCATCGCTCCAATGCGTGAGGGTTGCGTCAATTGGGTCGAACCCTGACCACGGTCCGCCCCTCGGGGTTCAAGGGCAGGTGATGGTCAGCGCCACCTACGGAGCAAGGCGGATAACGATTCGCGCTCGCCACCGTCGTCGACACCAGCCACCTCCAAGGTGCCAACGGTCGAACCATGTGGACAAGCCGGGGGTGCTCACCCTGGTCGACATGGACGACGTGGCAATGTACAAGACAGACGCTGATCCACGAAGTTGTCGTCGGTCACGAGGTGTCTGGCACGCAGGTACAGGTCCCGTAAGTCCGACCGTTCTGACGCATGCTCGCCGCCGTCGCGTCCGCCACGCTGAATGGCGTCCTCGGACGTCGTGTCTCGGTCGAGGTCCACGTCTCGAACGGGCTGCCCGGATTCACCATCGTCGGCCTGCCCGACGCGGCCGTCCGGGAGGCGCGCGACCGTGTACGCGCCGCCGTCCTCTCGAGCGGTCTGGCCTGGCCCGTCCGTCGGGTCACCGTCAACCTGGCCCCCTCCGGCGTGCGCAAGGGCGGCGCGGGTCTCGACCTTCCCATTGCCGTCGGACTCCTCGTCGCAACCGGCGAGATCAGCCCGGCCGTGACCGAGGGGCTGGCGTTCTGCGGCGAGCTTGGCCTCAACGGGTCGCTGCGCCACGTCCCGGGCATGATCGCCCTGGCCGACGCCACGGCGCCGTCCGGCCTCGTCGTGCCCCTCTGCGACGCGCGCGAGGCCGGCGCTCGTGCGCGGCGAACGGCCCACGGCGTGGAGACGCTGGCCGAGCTGGCCCGGGTCCTCCGGGGTCAATCCGCATTGGCCGCCCCCGCCACCGCCACCGCCCGAGGACGATTCGGTCCCGGTACCCGACCTGGCCGACGTGCGCGGCCAGGCCCTCGGCCGGCGCGCCCTCGAGGTGGCGGCCGCAGGCCCACACCATCTCTTGATGATCGGGCCGCCGGGTTCGGGAAAGACGATGCTGGCCGAGCGGCTTCCCGGTCTCCTGCCGCCGCTCAGCCCCGATGAGGCCCTTACCGTCGACCCGTGTCCACTCGGCCGCCGGCGGCGCCCTCCCCGCGGGCGCGCTCGTCGGCCGTGCGCCGTTCTGTGCGCCGCACCACCAGGCTTCTGTCGTATCCCTCGTCGGCGGCGGCAGCTGGTCGCTGCGGCCCGGCGAGGTCAGTCTCGCCACCCCCAGAGTTGCTTAATGTCCCCTGACCCCGAAGCTGCCGCTCCCACCCGGCGGCGTGCGGGCAGTCTTTCCCCGGGTGCTCGCCGCTCCGGTCGGCGACAGCTGGGTTGCTGACGCTGGTCACGGAATTCTGGCCGCGACGGCCGCCGTCGCCCGCTCGCCGCACCACGTCCGTCCGGGCGAGTTCGCGGACCTGGGTTAGGAAATGGGCCTGCCCGAGACAGGTGACGGCACAGGCTGGCCCAGGGGCCGATCGCGTGGACCTGAGTGGCGTGGGCTGGACCGGCCGGTGGTACACCCGGAAGCTGCGCGGACTTGGCTCCTCATTCACCAGTCGCGCCACGGCACGGGTGCCGCCGGGCGTGGGAAAGACGACTTGGCCAGAGAAGACCATTACGACCCGCCGCTCGGCTGCCCTCGACTGGGCCACGCGGGCGGGCGGTTTCGAAGTCCGCAACGATCTGCATCGGGGCTCGCCGCCGTGTTCGTGCTAGGGCACGATCACGATGTGGTGGTGGCGGTTCGTCTCCGCCCAACCAACGAGGATCGTTATACCGATGCCGAAGTGGAACGGTGGCACCTGCCCGCCGAGCAGCTGATTCAGGCCAGCAGAACGTGTTGGATGACACGCAGACAGGTTAATAGCTTCTATTCTTGTTGGTAGTTTCTATTCTTGAACCGTACTCCTTTCGCAATGTCCAGGGTCTATCGAGGTCGACTCTGACCGGGCGATACTGGGAGCAATGTCGAGAGCTAGTCGAGACCTGGAGCAGTTGGTGGTCTGCCTGGAGGGCGCTCTTGCCGGATCTGATGTCAAGATCAAGTCTGCCGACTATCGCTTACGCGAAATGGATCTGACTTCGTACACTTGACGAAATCACGGATGCTGACGTCTTGGATTGGGTACGACCCAGCGAGATGCGTTCCTACTATCGGGGGCTTACTCCTCGGTGGATGCATCGTCGCCGCCATCGATTGAGGGCTTTGATTATCGAACTCCATGTTTCTGTCGCATGAACGACGGAGTACTGCTCTGCGCTGAGGACATCTTCCGAAACAATGCGAAGGATCTACAGCCCGGCTACGACGCGATGAGGATCGCTGGCAAAAGCGAGCAGCACATTCTGCATCTCGCTCAACTGGAGCCCGGTGCTTTCGACATGGACGCCGAGCCAGATGCGGTCGGTGTGAATGGTTTGTTGTTGCGGGGAACGATCCGACTTGTTGAATTTCAACCTCGCCGCCCAAACGCCCGCAGGCCTGTCAACCCCTCGAGGTGATCGGGACAGGCCTACAGCTGCCGCACGCCACAGCCCTTGGACGCTCGGCGCTGATGTCGTGGCGTCCCAGATGCTGGGGAATTCGACTTCGGGGACGGTGGCAGCAATGGCAGCGTCACGGCGGCTGTCTGCTCAACGCCTGCGGCTGGCGTATGCGTTCACCGAGAGACCTCGCCGGTCTACCAAGAACCCATCGTCCCGCCCAGCTCATGGACGAGCAGCAGATGCCGTCCTGAGCTGGGCGGATGGGTTCCTGCGCTTAAGGACGTCGACGGTGCCAATCTGTTGGGCGAAGCGGTAGGCGTAACGGAGGTGGGACTCATGGGGTACAAGATCCTTCTGGCTGGTTTGATCATCGTCTCGGCCTGTGGTGTTTCGGCACTGGCAGCGTCAGCTTCGACCCCGAGGCCAACGATCGAGAAATTCAGGCCGACCACGGCAACGGCCGGGACCAAGGTGACGATCAAGGGCACCAATCTGGCCGGTGCCACCAAGGTGACTTTCCACGGAATTACCACCACGGTCATCTCCAGCACCGCCACAAAGATCGAGGCGGTCGTGCCGGCCGTGGCCACGACTGGCTCCATCAAGGTGACAACGGCTGGCGGTACGGCAACGAGCCCTCCAATGTTCAATGTCCTCATGCCATTAGACGGCATGATGAGCGTCGCGAGCGACTCCGAAGGCTATTGCGCTCTGCTCACATCGAGCGGGGTCGACTGCTGGGGTTACGGGCATGACGGCGAGCTCGGCAACGGCATCGTACTACCCGAGCTGGAAACGCCACGCCCGTGGCCGTCGAGGGTGTCGGAGGGACCGGGACACTCACCGGGGTGACGAGCCTGATTAGCGGCGGCTCCTACGGCAGCTACTGCGCCCTGCTCACCTCGGGCGGAGTGGACTGCTGGGGGTACGGGCAATTCGGCGAGCTCGGCAACGGCACGTTCTACGAGAATGGGCACGAAGGCAAAGCCACCCCCGTGGCCGTCGAGGGTGTCGGCGGGGCCGGGACGCTCACGGGGGTGACGAATATCACCAGCGATCAGAACGGTACCTATTGCGCCCTGCTCACCTCGGGTGGGGTGGACTGCTGGGGGTACGGCTACGACGGCGAGCTCGGCGACGGCACGTTGGCAGTAACAGCGCCACCCCCGTGGCCGTCGAGGGTGTCGGCGGGACCGGGACGCTCACCGCGGTGACGAGCTTGGTCGGCGGCGGCATGCCCGGTTTTGCAAGCTACTGCGCCCTGCTCACCTCGGGCGGAGTGGACTGCTGGGGGGACGGCCTAGATGGCGAGCTCGGGAACGGCACGTTCTCCCGTCCAGCAGCCTCCCGTGGCCGTCGAGGGTGTCGGGGGGACCGGCACGCTTACCGGGGCGACGAACCTGGTCAGCGACAGCTTCGGCTACTGCGCCCTGCTCAACTCGGGCGGGGTGGACTGCTGGGGGTACGGCGAGGATGGCGAGCTCGGAAACGGCAGGTTCTACACGAGCTCGCCCGACGGAGCGCCACTCCGGTGGCCGTCGAGGGTGCGGGAGGGACCGGGACGCTTGATGGGGTAATGAGGCTGGTCGACGACCCCGGCTCTGGATCAGGCCCGGGTGGCGCCGGATACTGCGCCTTGCTCACCTCGGCCGGGGTGGACTGCTGGGGTGGTGGGAATGTCGGCGAGCTTGGGAACGGCGCGTCGAGTGACAGCGCCACTCCGTTGGCCGTCGAGGGTGCGGGAGGGACCGGGACACTCGCTGGGGTGACGAGCCTGGTCAACGACTGCTTCAACAGCTACTGCGCACTGCTCACCTCAGGCGGGGTGGACTGCTGGGGGCTGGGTACAGACGGCGTGCTCGGGGACGGCGCATCCGATCGCCAGAGCACTTCTCCCGTCCCGGTCGAGGGCGTAGGGGCGACCGGGACGCTCACCGAGGTGACGAGCCTGATCGGCGGCAATAACGGCAACCTCGGCAGCTTTTGCGCGGCGTTGACCTCAAGCGGGGTGGACTGTTGGGGAGAAGGGTTCGAAGGCGTGCTCGGGAACGGCACGTTCTCTCGAGCTACCACCCCTGTCGAGGTCGGGTGAAGCCCAAAGGAAGCCGCGTGAGCTCGACGGAGAAGACCAAGGGATAAGACCGGATTCCCGGCGGCGTCTGGTCCTACTCACCCGTGTCGGAGTGCATCTGGGGGCAAAAGGGTGTAATGGTCGCAAATCGATCGGACTGAACGGTGTGGGTGCCGAAAAAACCCGTCCGAGCAGTTCATGCGACCGCTCCCTACTGATGGATGAGTCTGCCCAGACGATCAGTTCTTCGTGGCTTGGCGAGATCGGCCTCGGGGATCTCGTGAGGAGCCTCTATAGCGTGGCGGGGCGGCACTGGTCGATCGTCGGCGGTGGGGAATACTCCCACTCCTCGGGTTCCTCCGACACGCTCGTCATGTCTTGGGACGGGACGTCATGGTGGGTCATGTCGAGTCCGGATCCGGATTCCGGCTGGAATACACAGAACGCGGTGTCCTGCACCGGACCGTCGGACTGCTTTGCGGTCGGATATGCGTCACCAGTCAATACAACGATCTACCTATTGATCGAAACATGGAACGGCTCGACTTGGTCGGTCGACCAGAGCAACTCGGATACGGCGAACGCGTGGCTCAAGGGGATCTCGTTCAGCTCGTCCGGCGAGAGTACGGGCTGTATTGCAGTCGGCGAGTTTCCTACGGTCTCTGACCCGTACGCAGAGCTGTGGAACGGAAGCAGTTGGTCGGAGGTCAACACTCCGAACTTGAGGAACGGCAGCCTACTCCTTTCAGCGGCGTGCGCCAGCCCCAGTTCATGCATAGCCGTCGGCTACACGGGCGGCAGTACGCTCGCAGAGACGTTGAGCGGGAGCACCTTGTCAACGATGCCGACACCGAACCAACCGGCCATCGCAGACGTTTATCCCCACAGCGCTGCTCCAGGTATCACCGTCAAGGTGGTCGGGCGCCAACTCAGGGGTGCGACGTCCGTCACGTTCAACGGGGTTGCGGGAGTGATCGCGGTGGACAAAAGACGGAGATCGAGGTGACGGTCCCCCGACAGCCACATCGGGGTACATCGTCGTCACGACGCCGGGCGGTATGGCAACGTCCCCATCGGTCTTCGACGTGACGTGATCTGACCCTGCATTTCGGGCAGCTGGGCGACACACTTGACAACGTCTTCGCGTGACTCGAAGCCCAGCGACACATCGTAGCCAACGCCCCGCACGACTAAGGACGACAGCATCGAGCTGGTGCCCGAATCCGTAAGTCCTGGCCACCCGGTCGGGCCTCCAGCCAGGTGGCCGTGGCCAGGGCGGGCCATCGTGTCCACCGGATCCGACGGAGAATCCTCGACTAGTGCGTGCCGTAAACCCATCCGTCCAGGTGATGTTCCGATGGGCCAACGGTCAAACCGACGGGGCGAGCCAGGGGGTGCTCATCCGGGCCGACATGGACGACGCGGCCATGGTCAAGACGCTGATCCACGAAGTTGTCGTCGGTCACGAGGTGCCTGGCACCTCGCCAGGCGCGGAGGTACAGGCTCCCATAACGCCGACCGTTCTCACGCATGCTCGCCGCCGTCGCGTCCGCCACGCTCAACGGCGCCGTCGGACGTCCCGTCTCGGTCGAGGTCCACGTGTCGAACGGGCTGCCCGGGTTCACCATCGTCGGCCTCCCCGACGCAGCAGTCCGCGAAGCACGCGACCGCGTGCGCGCCGCCGTCCTCTCGAGCGGCCTGCCCTGGCCCCTCCGCCGGGTCACCGTGAACCTGGCTCCGTCGGGCGTGCGCAAGGGCGGCGCCGGTCTCGACCTTCCCATCGCCGTCGGCCTGCTCGTCGCCACCGGCGAGATCAGCCCGGCCAGCACCGAGGGGCTGGCGTTCTGCGGCGAGCTCGGACTCAACGGGTCGCTCCGTCACGTCCCGGGCATGATCGCCCTGGCCGACGCCACGGCGCCGTCCGGCCTCGTCGTGCCCCTCTGCGACGTGCGCGAGGCAGCGCTCGTGCGCGGCGAGCAGGCGCACGGGGTGGACACGCTGGCCGAGCTGGCCCGGGTGCTCCGGGGCCAGTCCGCATGGCCGCCACCACCGCCGGCTCCGACCGAGAGCGACGCCGGACCCGTACCCGACCTCGCCGACGTGCGCGGCCAGGCCCTCGGCCGGCGCGCCCTCGAGGTGGCCGCCGCCGGCCCGCACCATCTGCTCGATGATCGGGCCGCCCGGTTCGGGCAAGACGATGCTGGCCGAGCGGCTCCCCGGTCTCCTGCCGCCGCTCAGCCCCGACGAGGCCCTCACGGTGACGCGCGTCGCACTCGGCCGCCGGAGGCGCGCTTCCCGCGGGCGCGCTCGTCGCCCGCGCGCCCTTCCGCGGCCCCGCACCACCAGGCCTCCATCGTGTCCCTCGTCGGCGGCGGCAGCTGGTCGCTCCGGCCCGGCGAAGTTTCACTGGCGACCCACGGTGTGTTGTTCCTCGACGAGTTGGGCGAGTTCCCCGTGCCGGCGCTCGAGGCACTCCGCCAACCGCTCGAGGAGGGCGTGATCAGGGTCAGCCGGGCCGGTGGCACCGTCACCTTTCCGGCGGCCTTCCTTCTGGTGGCCGCCATGAACCCCTGTCCGTGCGGGGAGGGTGTGTACCTGGGCGCTTGCGCGTGCACCGCGGCCACCCGCGCCCGCTACCGGCGCCGGCTCTCCGCGCCGCTTCTCGACCGCTTCGACCTCGTCGTGCCCTTGGCCCGACCCGACCCGGTGCAATTGCTCTCCCACCAACCGGCCGAAGCCACCAGCGACGTGGCGGCGCGCGTTGCCGCCGCACGCGCCCGTGCCGACGACCGAAAGCGTGCGTCGTCGCCCGCGCCGCCGCTCCGGGACGAAGCCGCCGCGTTGTTGGCCGCCAAGGTGCACGCCGGTGAGCTCAGCGCCCGGGGTCTCGCCAAGGTGACCGGGGTGGCCCGCACCGTGGCCGATCTGGGTGGCGAGGACGTCGTGTCCTTCGAGCACGTGAGCGAGGCGCTGTCATTGCGCTCGGCTCGAGCCGCAGTGTTGCAGTGACCGCGGCTGCGGAGATCCTCCCCGGAGATGACCCCTCAGGGTCGGACCTCCCAGAGGAGGCCTACGCGATCGCCCTGGCCAGCCTGCCCGGCCTCGGACCGGCATCGCTGCGCACCATGCTGGCCGATGACCCGCCCTCGGTGGCCTGGTCGCGCCATTCGGGTTCCGGCTCCGGAGCCCGGGCCAAGGTCGCCAAGATGTGGGAGGCGCATGCCCGCCTCGGAGTCTCGGTTCTGCTTCCGCAGAACCCGGCCTACCCCGACCGGCTGCGGGGCGACCCAAAGGGCCCCCCGATCCTGTTCTGCCTCGGCGAGCCTGCGGTGCTCGACCGCGCGCCGAGCGTGGCCATCGTCGGCACCCGCAGTCCGACCCGATACGGGCTTGGCGTCGCCGCGCAACTGGGGTCCGAGCTCTCCGCCACCGGAGTCTGCGTCGTCTCCGGGCTGGCGATGGGGATCGACGGGGCGGCGCACGAGGGGGCGTGCGCCGCGAGCACGCCACCGGTCGCCGTGGTGGCGGGCGGCCTCGACGATCCCTACCCGCGGCGTCATTCCCGGCTGTGGGCGCGCGTGGCCGAGCGTGGCGCCATCGTCTCCGAATCGCCCGCTGGCGTCGGGAACGAGAAGTGGAGGTTCCCGACGCGCAACCGTCTCCTGGCGGCGTTGAGCGACGTCGTCGTCGTCGTCGAGAGCCGGCCGGCCGGCGGTTCCCGTCACACGGTGGACGCCGCCCTGGCGCGCGGCGTGCCGGTGGGATCCGTGCCGGGCTCCATTCGCAGCCCCACCTCCGAGGGCACCAACGCCCTCCTGGCCGAGGGAGCCTTCCCGGTCTGCGCCGTCGGGGACGTCCTCGTGGCGCTGTCGCTCTGCGGCGCGCCGGTCACCATCCCCCCGGGACCGAATCCGAGCCCTCGGGCCCGAAGCGCGGGAGCCTCGGGGACAGCCGAACGGTTGATCCACGACGTCCTGACCGACGAGCCGACACTGGTCGACCGCCTGGCCGAGCTGACCGGTCTCGACCTGTCCGCCGCCTGCGGGGCCCTGGAGCGCCTCTCCCGGGACGGTCTGGCTCGGGAGGACGCCGGATGGTGGGTGCGGAGCTGAGTGAAAGACGGCGAGCGATGGTGGCCCCCGGTGGGGGAGGATCAGAGCAGGTCGGGGAGAATTGGACAGATCGGGAGAGATGGCCGGGCTGCTCATGAGGTTCAGGTTGCGCCTCGTCGAGGTGGCGCAGTGACGTCGACGCCTCACCCGCTTCTGGCCGATCTGCTGGCCCACGCCGAGCACCGCCGTCCCTGGATGCCCGACGACACCAAGTCGGGTGCCCGCTTCGAGCGCCTCGTCGTCGACGGGGAGGAGCTCGTCCTCAAACACCAGGACCCCCGCGACGACTGGCTGCTCCGCGCCGCGGGCGACCCGGGTCTCTCCTACGTGAGACTTTGGGAGAGCGGTCTCTTGGATCGTCTGCCCCCGGTCATCGACCACGCCGTGGTCGCGGCGGCCCACGATGGAACCGAAGGCCTCGTCCTGCTGCGCGACGTGGGGAGCAGCCTGCTCGATCCTGGCGCGCCGTTCAGCCGGGAGCTCCATGGTCGACTGCTCGACCACATGGCCGCGCTGCATGCCGCGACGTGGGGCTGGCGCGACGACGTCGGCCTGACCCCACTGCGTCGCCGCTATCTGATGTTCTGCCCGGCGGTCGCCGCGGCCGAGGCGGAAGGCGGCGCCGATGCGCTGGTGCCGGCAGCCATGGCGCAGGGCTGGCCGCTCCTGCGCGAGCACGCGCCCCGCCTGGCCGCCGCCGTGCTCCCGCTGTTCGACGACCCCTCGCCGCTCGTGGACGCCCTGAGCCGGGTGCCGCACGCCCTCGTCCATGGGGACTGGAAGGCGGCCAACCTCGGGAGCCACCCCGACCCGGACGGTCGCACGGTCCTGCTCGACTTCGGCGAAGCACCGGGAGAGGCCTCCCCGCTCGCCGACCTCTCCTGGTACCTCGCCCTGAACACCGCGCTCCTGCCCGAGTCCAAGGACGATGCGATCCGAACCTACCGCCGGGCGCTCGAGGACTGTGGCGTGGACACGGGCGTTTGGTGGGAGGACGCCCTTGCGCTCGAGTTGCTCGGTTGCATGCTCCAGTTCGGCTGGGAGAAGGCGCTCGGGGGTCCGGGTGACGAGCTGGGATGGTGGGAGGAGCAGGCGCTCCGCGGCTGGGCGCATCTCGGATCCTGAGGCCCGAGGCGTGGTCCGAGGGCATTTTCGGCGCCCGCCACGGTCGTCCGACCGGAAGTTCTCGGAGGTCGGTCTGCCAGCAGTTCGCCGCCCGATGCGCCCTAGTCTTCGACACCGTGAAAGGACGGTTCTTGCCGACCGGTGATATGTCGCGCCTGCGCGAGGGAGCCGAGCGTGCCGAAGACGACCAGGTCGACACGGTGATCGTACGTGCCGGCGACCTGGGTGACCCCATTGTGCTGGCCGCAGGAATCGTCGACACCTTTCGGCGTGGGCTGCTCGGTGCGGCATTGCGGGTCGACGGGAACGGGCGGCATCCTTCCGTCCTGGCGCGTGACATGACCGCGCTCGACCACGTCTGTGCGGGACGTGCCGTCCTGTGCCTGATGCCGCCTTTCGACGACGGGACGGTCGAGGCGATCACCATCTGTCGCGCCATGTGGCGCGACGGCACCGTCACCAGCCGCGGGCCTCGCTACCCGGTGCCCGGTGCGGTGAACCGGCCTCGTCCTCCCGGCCGCGCCAGCCCACGGCTCGCCCTCGACCTCACCGAGACGGGAAGAGAATCCGGATCGGCACTCGAAACGGTGGCGGCGCTCGTCGACCTGCTGGTGCTCGGCACCGGAGACCCGGTCGAGGACGAGTGCCGCCTGGAGCGGGTCCGGCCGGCGTGACCGACCTGACCGAATTGACGGACGTCCCCCGCCACAGAGGTGCGACCGGCGAGGGGCGCGAGGAGCGAGACTCGGGCAGGACGACTGCGGTCACCGGCCGCAACCTGCCTGCACTGACCGGTTTGCGCGGCGTCGCCGTGGCCGTCGTGGTCGCGTACCACCTCCAACTGGGTTGGGCCTCGGGTGGCTACCTCGGCGTCGACCTGTTCTTCGTCCTCTCCGGTTTCCTCATCACCACGCTGCTGCTCGAGGAATGGGTCGGCGCGCGTCGTATCGACCTCGTCGCGTTCTGGGGCCGGCGCGCTCGGCGGCTGCTGCCTGCTCTCTTCCTGGTGGTCGCGGCGCTCGCGCTGTACCTGCTCCTCAATGCCGCCTTCGGCGGCCCGGGCGCCAACGGCCTGGTCGACCTGGCCGGACTCCGGGGGGAAGCCCTCGCCACGCTGCTCTATGTCAACAACTGGCATCTGATCTTCGCCCACCAGTCGTACTTCGCCCAGTTCTCGACGCCTTCGCCGCTCCAGCACACGTGGTCGCTGGCGATCGAGGAGCAGTTCTACCTGGTGTGGCCGCCCCTGCTTCTGCTGCTCCTGCATTGGGCGCGCCGCTCGTGGCGTCAGGCCGGGGTCGGCCTCACCGTGGCGCTCGGCCTGGCCTCCACCATCGCCATGGCGGTCCTGTTCCATCCCGGTGTCGACCCCTCACCGCGTGTACTACGGGACCGACACCCGGCTCTTCGACCTCATGGCCGGCGCCGCCATCGCCTTCGTCGCCGCGTCGAGGCCTCAACCCGGTTCCCGGGCACAGCGCACGCTCCACGTCGCCGGCCCGCTGGCCGGCGCGGCGCTCGCGGTGTTCTGGGTGACCGCGGGCACAGCGGCGGGCCTGCCCAAGGACTACATGTTCCGAGGTGGCTTCCTGGTGTGCGCCGTGCTGGCCGCGGTCGTGGTGGCCGACGCCCGCCTCATCGGGCCAGGGAGGTTCTCCCGACTCCTCGCCGTTCGGCCGGTGCATTTCGTCGGGACGATCTCCTACGGCGTCTACCTGTGGCACTGGCCGGTCATCGTCTATCTCACCGCGGTCCGGACGGGGCTCTCGCCCGTACCGCTCGACCTGGTGCGTGTCGGGGTCACGCTCGCGTTGTCGACTGCGAGCTACTACCTGGTGGAGCGCCCGATCCGGCGAGCCCGTCTCCGCGGGTGGGTCCGGACCTGGGTGGCGCCGATCGCCGGCGTGACGACGGCCGTGGTCATCGTGTTCGCCACCGTCCCGTCGGTGGCGGACCCGGGCCAGGTCGCGACCACGGCGCGCGTCGCCAACCATCCCGGGAGCACGGTGCCGGGAGCAGGCGGATACCGGGGGCAGCAGCCGATCCGCCTCGCCGCGCCTCCCTCTCCGACGAACCCGCTCCGCGTCACGATCCTGGGGGACTCGGTGATGCACGACGCCTCGTTCGGCATCAGGGCCGGGCTGGCGGCCACGGGCGAGGGAGTCCTCTCCATCGACACCGTCGACGGATTCGGTCTCACGACCTCGACGGACTGGCCCCAGGTGTTCCCCGAGGTCATCCGACTGAACAGGCCACAGCTCATCGTGGCCGGCTGGAGTTGGGACGACTACGGTCCGACGACGCCCAACGCGCTCCATCAACCGGTCCGGTACGCGCGGCTGCTCCACCGTGCGGTCGCCACCCTGTTGGCGCCCGGCAACGGCGTCGAGGGCGTGATCTTCATGCAGTTCCCCAAGGTCGGCAACGTCAGCAACGCGGACAACCAGCCGCATCCGACCTCTCGGACGCGCGCGCTCGGCGTCGTCGCCTGGAACAGGATCGCCGAGAGCATGACCCGGCAATTCCCGGGTCGGGTGATGTTCCTCCCGCTCGGGGGTTCCTTGCTCTGGCACGGGAAGTACTCCGCGTGGCTCCCGGCCGGAAACGACCCGCACGTGCCGCTCGACCAGTGGATCAGGGTGCGCAAGCTGGACAGGGTCCACCTCTGCGCCGAGGGAGCAGCCCGCTACGCCGATGCACTGCTGACGGACATGACCGCGCTCTTCAAGCTGGCCCCGCCCGACCCCGCCTGGATACAGGGGTCCTGGACCGGTTACTCCGACTACAACAACCCGCCCGGATCATGTCCGGACGACCATCCTCCGAGTGGGTGAGCGTGCCGTCGAGCGTCGCGTCGTCGATCGGAGCCGGAGCTTCGACGGTCCCGATCTAAGCTGCCGGGGCGATGACCACTGCGCCCGCCACCCGCACCGAGAGCGACTCCATGGGGGAGATCGATGTTCCCGCTGACCGCTACTGGGGGGCCCAGACACAGCGGTCGCTCCACCACTTCGACATCGGCATTGAGACCATGCCCAAGCCGCTCATCCGGGCCTTCGGCATCCTCAAGGGCGCCGCGGCCGCGGTCAACCGTGATCTGGGCAAGCTCGACGGCTCCCTGGCCGGACTGATCGAGCAGGCGGCGTCCGAAGTGGCCAAGGGCGCTCTCGACGAGCACTTCCCGCTCCGGGTCTGGCAGACGGGGAGCGGGACCCAGACCAACATGAACGCCAACGAGGTCATCTCGAACCGGGCGATCGAGCTGGCGGGAGGTGTGATGGGCTCCAAGCAGCCGATCCACCCCAACGACCATGTGAACATGTCGCAGTCGTCGAACGACACGTTCCCCACGGCGATGCACATCGCGGCGGTCGAGGAGATCGTGCACCGGCTGGTGCCCTCGGTGCGAGCGTTGGGCGGCGCCCTCCACGAGAAGGAGTTGGCCTTCGCGCAGGTGACGAAGATCGGGCGCACCCACCTCATGGACGCCGTCCCTCTGACGCTCGGGCAGGAGTTCTCGGGCTACGTGGCCCAGCTGAATGCCGACGTGGAGCGGATCGAGTCGACCCTGCCCGGTCTCTACGAACTGGCGCTCGGCGGGACGGCGGTGGGAACGGGGCTCAACACGCATCCCGAATTCGGTGAGCGGGTAGCCGGGGCCGATGGCCGACGCGACCGGCCTGCCCTTCGTCAGCGCGCCGAACAAGTTCGCCGCTCTGGCCGCCCACGACGCGCTCGTCTTCACGCATGGTGCGCTGCGGACTCTGGCCGCCTCCCTCATGAAGATCGCCGACGATCTGCGCTGGCTCGGCTCGGGTCCGCGCAGCGGGCTCGGCGAGCTGGTGTTGCCCGAGAACGAGCCGGGTTCCTCCATCATGCCGGGCAAGGTCAATCCGACCCAGAGCGAGGCCATGATCATGGTGGGGATCCAGGTTCTGGGCAACGATGTCGCAGTGGCCAACGCGGGCAGCCGGGGCAACCTCGAGCTCAACGTGTGCAAGCCCGTCATCGCCTACAACGTCCTGCAGTCCATCGCGCTCATGACCGACGCCTGCCGCGGGTTCCGTCAGTTCGCCGTCGAAGGTCTGCGTCCGAACTACCAGCAGATCGAACAGCATCTGCGGAACTCGCTGATGCTCGTGACGGCGTTGAACCCGATCATCGGCTACGACAACGCCGCCAAGGTGGCGAAGAAGGCCCACGCCGATGGGACGACCCTGCGCGAGGCGGCCCTCGAGCTCGGCGTGCTCAGCGCCGAAGAGTTCGACGCTGCGGTACGACCCGAAGAGATGACCCATCCGTGAGGGAAGCGGTCCTGCTCCCGAACGAGATCGACGCCGCGCTCGAGGAGCAAGGCTCGGCCTGGTCCCGCGACGGGGACGAGCTCAAGACGTCGGTCCGCCTGCACGATTTCGCCGGCGCGCTCGCCTTCGTCAACGCGGTCGGGGCCGCGGCCGAGGCGGCGAACCACCATCCCGACATCGACATCCGGTGGAACCGCGTCGACTTGACCCTCTCGACCCACGACTCGGGCGGGATCACCGTGCTGGACCTGGCCCTGGCGGCGGCCATCGACCGCCTACGCCCTGATGACCGGACCGGCGGCGAGGCGGGATAAAGGCGGGCTTACGCCAAGGCGTGGGCCTCAGTGGCGATTCGACGGGTATCGGAGTTTCAAGATGTTCCCGTTTCGCCTCGGTTCCGAACCGCTCGTCGCTCACGCGTGGGCGTATCCCAGGTGGTCGAGACTGCGACGCACCCAGGACCGTAGGTTCGGAGGAGCGACACCACGCCAAGACCACGGTGCTGACTCCGAGCCGGCAGCCCGAGTAAAGCGCGCACGTTCGAGCGGACTGTTCCTGTTCCTGTTCCTGTTCCTGTTCCTGTTCCTGTTCCGTGTTCCTGTTCCTGTTCAGCTGAATGGGTCGCCGCGATGGCCCACGAAGGTTCCGGATCTCTTGACCATGCATCAGCCCTGAATGATGATGGATTGATGGCCGCGGCTCGAGCCAAGAGCTTGAAGATTCCTGACGAGACGCTTGAGTTCCCCGGAATCACGGTTCAACAGATCGACCTCGGTGACTCGACCGTCGGTCGGATCGTGATGGAGCCAGGTTGGCGATGGTACACACACGTCCGTCCGCACGTTGGCGGTGAGTGGTGCGAGGCGCGCCACCTGGGCGTCGTGTTGTCGGGCCGATTCGGGATCGTCATGCGCGATGGAACCACGCTGGAACTCGGGCCAGAGGACGTCTTCGAGATCCCCCCCGGTCACGACGGTTACACAATCGGCACTGAGCCGTGCGTCCAGATCGAGTGGTCTGGATTGCGGGCCTTTGCCGGATTCAGGCTCGCCGGCACTTACAACAGGGCGCTTGTCACGCTGCTCTTCACTGATCTCGTTGACTCGACAGTGATGGCGAACCGACTCGGCGATCTCGCCTGGCGAGATCTGCTCTCGACCCACTACGAGGCGACTCGTGCGGAGCTCGAACGGCACCACGGGCAGGAGATCAATACGACCGGAGACGGCTTGCTCGCCACGTTCGACGGACCGGCCAATGCCCTACGTTGCGCGTCGGCGATCAAACGCGTCGCCGCCCGCGAGGACTTGGGGATTCGCGCCAGCGTGCACGTTGGAGAGGTGGAGCTCGTGGGAACGGACGTGCGTGGAATCGCGGTGCATGAAGCGGCGAGAATCCTGAACGAGGCCGGGAAGAACGAGATCCTGATCTCTGCCACCACGCGTGCGCTCATGGCCGGCTCGGGGTTCGCGTTTGAGAAATGGGGCACGCGCCAACTGAAGGGCTTGCAGGGTGAATGGGAGCTCTTCGTCTACCGGGATCAAGAGGAGCCGACGGCGGACTGAACTGCCGAACCATCCTCGAAACTTCCTCTCAATTCGGCACCACGCTGGACTGGCCCTGATGGCAGGCATCGACCGCCTGCTTTCTGACGTTTGGGCGTCGCTCAGGTGCAGCCGACTGAGCGCCCTCGGCACAGCCTTGGTGGGACTGGTTCTCGAGCGGTCCCGATTGATCGATCACGAAGACCCGAGATCTGGATCTCACAGAGACTCATCCACGATGGGTCGGACCAAGACAACGGTCTTTGGCCACCCGGACCTTCACTTGCACGGTAGTAGCAAACACTGCTCGCACGGATCAAAACACTCAGAAGCGGACCGTGTCCCCGACCAACCTGGCACCGGGCACCGAACCGCGTTCGCTCGCAGACCTCCGGCGCGAGGCAAGAGTGACGGTCGCGGCAACGGCCTTCGCATTAGCGTTCGGACGTGACGAGTGTCCTTCGCTCTGCACCGTGGCGACGGGCTCCTCTCCTTTTTCTGAAGCAGCCGGCCGTCGCCCTCGCCGTCGGCGCCACGGCGATCATCCTCGGGGTGAGCGCAGCGGCTGCGCCCCTCTACCTGGCTTCGGTGGGTTCTGCGTCGGTGTCGCTCCAGATGGCGCAGCGCTGCGCCCCGTCCCTCGGCAACGTTGCCGTGGGGGGCGGCCCGCTCTCGGGTATCGGCCGGGCCCAACGATCCCTCACGACGCTCTCGGCACACACGCTCGCATCGGCCCGGGCCCCGAGCTCGGCGCTCGTTGCGCCGTCGCTCACCATGGTGGATGGCGTCGCGGCGAGTCGGGCGCAGAGCGGCGAGACCGCGCAGCCGGCTCAGCTCGCCACGACCACCGGAGGCCTCTCGCACATTCAGGTGCTCTCGAGCGATCCCGGCCCGGGGGTCTGGGTCTCCGACGACTATGCCGAGTTGCTGGGAGCCCGAGCGGGGGACACCTTGCGTCTCCATTTCGACGATCCCAATGGTCCACCCTTCTCGGGGTCCACCTCCACGCGTGTGCGCATCGCCGGGATCTATCGCCAATTGGTGGGGACCACGCTTCCGCCGTTCTGGTGCTCGCTCTCCGACGTATTCGGGGAGCCCGATGCGGATTTCCCGCCACCTCCCGTCATGCTGGCGAACCAGTCGACCTTTCGGATGCTCCTGCGTTCCATGCACGTCGACACCGTCCGCTTCATGATGTGGGATCAGCCTCCTTCTTCGACGCTCACCCTCGGCGATGCCCAGCGAACCGCCTCGGCAGCCCAGCGGTTCTTCGATGACCTGGGAAGCGGTGCGCACCACATCGCCGGTCGTTACGTGGTCAATGAGCCCGACGCTCCGCAGTACACGTTCTTGGTGGCGCATGCCGTCGCCGTCAAACAAGCCGTACGCCAGGGGATCGTCCTGGCCGCAATGGCCGGAGTGACGATCGCCACCCTGCTCATGGCTGCCGCCGGCAATTACTGGGCCGATCGCAGGCGGCTCGAGATTGCCTTGCTGGTGTCGCGTGGTGTCGGACCGGTCGGGCTCGGGCTCAAGGCCGCGCTGGAGATGCTGGTCCCGATCGGCATCGGGACCGCGCTCGGCTGGTCGTGTGCGGTTGGACTCGTCGCGCTGATCGGCCCGAGCACCGCCTTCGGTTCGGTGGCCATCATCGAGGCTCTGTGGCTCGCCTTGGGTGGCGCGGTGGTGGGTTTGAGCCTCCTCGGGTTGGTCGCCGGCCTGCGCTGCTCGGCTCGGAACCGAGCGCAGCGTCGGATCTCGCGGGTACCGCTGGGCCAGGGTCCCACTGGAGGTCGTCGGCCTGGGCGTGGCCTTGTGGATTCTCTTCAATCTCGGCGATGTTTCGCTCGAGGCAGGGGCCACATCCGCCCCAGCTGTGCAAACGGGATTCGTCGTCTTCCCGCTGGTGTTCCTGGTCAGCTCGACCGCGCTGTTCGCCCGAGTCCTGGTGCTGGGACTGCGACGACCGCGGCTCGAGGACCGCGACCAAGGACGCCGCGGTCCCTCTCTGGCTCGCCACACGGAGGCTGATCGGAGCGCCCTACGCGGCGGGCGTCGTTGTCGCCGCGATTGCCGTACCCCTCGGTGTCTTCGTCTACGCCGCGGCACTCACGCGATCGGAGGCGTCGACGCTGGACGCGAAGGCCGAGACCTTCGTCGGCTCCGACATCGCCGCCAACACGAATTCCCTCGTTCGATTGCCACCTCGCCTGGCGAGCACGGCAACCGAGGTGCTGGTCGGTCGTAACGAGACCGTGGGCTCCACAACTGTCGACGTCATCGGCGTGAACCCTTCGACGTTCGGTCGCGGCGCGTTCTGGGATTCGTCGTACGCGAGTCGGTCCCTACCGTCGCTCATGGCCGAACTCACGGCGTCGGCCCGTCGAAAGGGTCCGGTACCGGTCGTCGTTGCCGGTGACCGGTCGCTCTCGCTCGGTCCCGGACTCAGCTTCACCGGATACGGCGCCTCGCCATCGCCCTTACGAGTGAAGGCGATCGATACCGCGACAGAGTTCCCGGGGCAGAACGGCACGACCCCGCTTTTGGTGATGACGCGTGCCGACCTCTACCGGCTGGAACCCGATGCCGTCAGCCAGACGTGGGCACACGGCTCGGAGAGCGGCGTGCTGGCCGACTTGGCGACCGCACGAATCAGAGTACCGATCGTCGTCGACTCGGCCTCCGTTCTCAATCAGACGTCGTTCGCCTCCATCGGCTGGACGTTCGCCTACTTGGAGTTGCTCGGGATCCTGATCGGGGCGATCGCCGTGGGTGGCGTGCTGCTGTTCGTGACCTCTCGGAGCCGGTCGCGAGCTCTGTCCTACGTGCTGGCCGCCAGGATGGGCCTCTTGCGCCGCACCCACGCCCTCTCATTGGCCCTGGAGCTCGGGAGCCTGTTCGCCCTGGGCGCGATCCTGGGTGTGGCCTTCGCCTGGCTGGCCGTCGAAATCGTCAACGCCCACCTCAATCCGCTCCCGGGCCTCCCTCCGGTGGAACTCGTGGAGGTCCCCTGGATCGCTCTTGGCGCGGGCGTGTTGGTGGCTTTCGGTACGTGGATCCTGATCACCGCGTGGGCCCAGCATGTCGCCGACAGGAGCCGACCGTCGGAACTCTTACGGTTTGATGACTGAGCACGACGACGTAGCCCCCATCGCCATGGCGTGTCGTGATGTGGGCAAGACCTATTTCTCGGGCGACTCGGGAGTGCACGCCCTGGTCGATGTCAGCATGCAGGCACCGGTCGGGCGGATCACAGCCGTGTTCGGTCCCACGGGATCGGGGAAGTCCACGCTCCTGCGCTTGCTCGGCGCCGTTGACCGTCCCGACGAAGGACAGGTGCTCTTCGGTGACATCGTCCATCGGGGACCTCTCGGCCCGTCGACGCAGACGATTGCGGCGACACGAGATCTCCTATGTCTTCCAGGAGCCGAGTCGAATCTGATCGGGTACCTCAGCGCCCGTGACCAGCTCGTACTGGCCGGACAGTTGAGAGGATCGGCTCTCGACGACATCGACGATCTCTTGAACTCGGTCGGGTTGGGAGATCGTTCGAACCACCTGCCCGACCAGCTTTCCGGCGGGGAGCAGCAGCGGCTCGCCGTCGCGGCGGCCGTGATGGGGCACCCCCAGGTGGTGCTCGGTGACGAGCCGACGGCGGAGTTGGACCGAGTTTCGGGAGCTCGGCTCCTCGCCTCCATCGTCGACCTGGCCCACTCGGGGACGACGTTCGTGATCGCGTCGCATGACCCCGCGGTGCGCGAGATCGCCGATGTCGTCGTCGGGCTCCAGAACGGACGGGTGCTCGGCCTGATGGCCGCCCAACATCTCCAACCCCTGCTCAGGGCGGTTGGGATCGGCCGACGTTACCGGCGAGGGTCGGAGACCGTCGATGCCGTCCGCGGGCTTGATCTGACCTTGCACCCCGGAGAGCTTGTCGCCCTCGTGGGTCCGTCGGGATCCGGCAAGACGACGCTCCTCAATCTGCTCTGCGGATGGGAGCGGCCCGACTCGGGGCAGGTCGAATGGCGAGGGAGGACCGACGTCGACTTGGCCGCTCTGGGCTGGTCGGAGATCTCACTCGTCCCGCAGTCGTCCGGGCTCTTGGAGGACTTGACCCTGATGGAGAACGTGTCGTTGGCGCGGAGGCTGAGTGAGAAGCAAGAACCGGTTGCGCCGCTCGCTCATGCGGGAGGCGACGGGTACGAGGCCGACGAGATCCTCGGCCGGCTCGGGCTCGAAAGCCTGAGCGAGCATCTGCCGCGTGAGGCCTCCCTCGGAGAGCAACAGCGGACTGCGGTGGCACGAGCTGTGCTGCTGAGTCCGAGCCTCGTCCTGGCCGATGAGCCGACGGCGCACCAGGACGCCGCCTCGGCCGAGAAGGTGATGGACCTGTTCGCCGATGCCACGGGATCAGGCTCTTGCTGCCTCATCGCGACCCACAGCGTCCGTGCGATCTCCCGTGCGGACCGTGTCGTGGTGCTGGGTACTTGAACGAAGCGCACGCAGACCCCTGTGTTCGTGTCCTCCAGGCCCACCGACGGGGGCGAGCGCCCGCGCGTCCACTTCCGCCCGTCAACGAGAGCTCAGCAAGTCGTCTGGAGAAGCCTCGCGCTCATCTCGATGCCCTGTTCGCGGTGCTGGCCCGTGCGGCCTCGACCCCGGAGGTGCGGATCCCGCGGCGCCGGGCGTCCGTGCCGACGATGACGGTCGCCATCGCCGAGAGCCGGCTGCGTTGGGCCGGGCCCACGTCGGCGACGAGGTCGGCGATCTCGTTCTCGAAGGCCGATGTCGCCCGGTCGACGAGGTCCCGTCCCGCTGCGGTGATCCCCACCTGCACGCTGCGACCATCGTCGGGGGAGGGACTCCGCCCGACGAGGTCGCGCGCCTCGGCGCGGTCGACCAAGCCGGTCACGCTCGACTTGTCGAGCTGCAGGAACCCCGCCAGCTCGTTGATGGTGGGACGACGATCGCGGAGGATCCCCAGGAGGCGGGCCTGGACGACCGACAGGTCGTGCGCCGCGGCGATTCGTCCGAGCGCCGCCTGTACGGCGAAGGAGAGCTGGGCCAGGCCGTCCACCAGACCGAGGTCGGCCTCGCCGGGCAGGGGGGTCAGGACGACAGGATTGACGGTCACGGGCACGCCGTCAGTCTAGTCAACTGGTTGGGGATCCCAACTATACTAGGTGGGGTCCCCAACTACGAGATGACCAGACCACGCCGGAGGCCAAGTCCGAGATGAGCATGCACGCCGCCGTGGTCCGATCCTTCGACCAGCCGCCCCGTTACGAGCTCCATGACCTACCCGAGCCCAGGGGGAACGACGAAGTCCTCGTCGACGTGCTGGCCGTCGGGCTGCACCCTCGGGTCCGAACCGACGCGGCGGGCCGCCACTACACGAGTACCGGAGCCCTGCCCATGATCCCCGGGGTCGACGGGGTGGGCCGGCTCGACGACGGGAGCCACGTGTACTTCGTCAGCGCGGACGATGTCTGGGGCTCCATGGCCGACCGAGCACTCGTCGACCTGCGCCGGACGGTGCCCTTGCCGGCGAACGTCGACGTGGTCCGGGTCGCCGCAGCCATGAACCCGGCCATGTCGTCCTGGGTCGCCCTGCGCCGTCGCGTTCCCCTCCGGCCGGGCCAGTCGGTCCTCGTGCTCGGTGCCACCGGTAGCGCGGGCGCCATGGCGGTCCAGGTGGCCAAGCATCTCGGTGCCGGCCGCGTCGTCGGCGCCGGCCGGAACCCCGAGCGTCTCGCCGAGCTCCGTGCCATCGGGGCCGACGAGATCGTCGTACTCTCCGACGACGGCGCTGCCACCGCCGAACACCTGGCCCGTTCCGCCGCCGAGGTCGACATCGTGGTCGACTACCTGTGGGCGGAACCGGCGGCCACCGCCATGACGGCCATCCTCGAGGCGAGGGCGGATCGCAGTCGGGCGCTGGACTGGATCCAGATCGGCGCAGTGGCCGGCCCCACCATGGAGCTCCCTTCGGTTGCGCTTCGATCGGCGAACCTGCGGATCCAGGGCAACGGCCAGGGCGCAGTGTCCACTCGGGGTTACCTGGCCGAGCTCCCGTCCCTGGTCGACGAGATCGATCGCGGGACGGTCGTCGTCGACGCCCGCCCGGTCCCACTCGCCGACGTCGAGGAGGCCTGGAGTGCCCCCGAACGCCCTGGACTGCGCCAGGTCCTGATCCCGTAAATCACCGGCCGCAGACAGCCCGGAGGCGGCCGGGCACGGCGACCGTGGCGGCGTCAGGGCAGATCGGGCCCGTCGTCCGCGGGCTCGAGCAGCGACGCGCGCAGCGCGGGCACCAACGTCGGCGCCGCCCCCAGCGACTCCACGTACGACTCCATCGAGCCGTAGCGCCGGCGCGCGTAGTCGAGGAGCACCTCCATCTTGCGCGGCTCGGCGGTGAAGACGCCGTCGATGGTGTTCAGCCGCTCCTCGCTGTCGGGGTACTTGCGGATGATCTTCTGGCGCAGCCGGTCCATGGCCGCCGCGCTCAACGCGTAGTCGGCCACGACCGTCTCCTCGGGCACCCCGACCAACGTCAGCACGATGGCCGACAGCAGGCCGGTCCGGTCCTTGCCCGCCGTGCAGTGGAAGACGGCCGGCAGTGCGTCCGGTGAGGCCAACACCCGCAGCGCTGCCACGATCTGCTCCCCGGAGGTGTCGAGCATCTCGAGGTACTGCGACTGGAGCAGGTCCGGTCGCCGATCGAACTCCTCGGGGTCGGGGATCGTCTGAATGAAGGGAAAGTGGTGGAACGAGACCGGGTGCGCGTCGAGGTCGTAGCGGCTCTGCTCCAGCTCCCCGCCCGAGCGCAGGTCCAGCACCGTCCGGATGCCGAGCGCCCGCGTCGTGTCCAGGTCGTCCTCGGTCAGCTCCCCGAGCCCGTCGGCCCGGAACAGGACGCGCCAGCGCGTCCGGAGGCCGTGGCCGGCCGTGTAGCCGCCGAGATCGCGGAAATTGACCGCGCCCTCCAGGGCGATGAGCCGCTCGGGGGCTTCGGCCCCGGCCCCGCTCGCACTCACGTTCTCACGAGACCGGCATGTCCCACATGGGGAACCACCGGGAAAGGTCGGCTTCCACCGGGAGGTCGGCGCCGACCATGGTGCGGATGCGCAGCTCCAGCTCGGTGTCGCGTCGCTCCTTCGACTTGTCCACCGGCGCGAAGGGGTAGAACGTGCCGCGCTTGAAGAGGTACACCAGACGGAATGCCTTGGCGTCGGCCGGTGCGTCGGTTCCGGGCACGAAGCCGAAGACCGAGCACAGCAGCTGAGGTCCCCACCCGTTCTCCTGCAGCGTCGCGTTGGCCATGTGGACCTTGGTCACCAGCTCCTCGAAGTCGGAGGGATCGTCCACGAGCAGCCAGCCGTAGTCGAACGAGTCGACCGTCTGGGAGAAGCCCTCGCCGACGAGCTCGGCCACCTCCTTCTGCGCGTCGGCCGCGGCCTGGCCCGCCGCCGGCTTCCAGCACACTCCGGCGTGGCCCGACGACACCAGGCCGCCGGCGCTCTGCAGCGTGAGCGCGGCCGTCGGGAGGGCGAACAGCGCGTCGAGATTGGCACGGACCGGCTTGGTCCGCCCGAGAATGGTGTCGAGGAGTCCCACCTCCGATCCGCCCGCAGCCGCTGCGGTCGGTCAGCTCGCCTGGCCGAGCTGGTGCTCGAGTGATTCGAGCTGAGCCAGGCGGCGCTCGAGCGTGGGGTGGGTGCGGAAGAGCTGGCCGATGCTGAAGCCACCGCCCCCGCCCTGCGTGGCGCCGTTGGCCACGGCCGGAGCGAAGAAGAACGCGTTGAACGGCTCGGCGGCCCGCAGGTCCCGAGTGGGGATGCGGCCCATCTCGCCGCTGATCTTGACCAGGGCCGAGGCCAGCTGGGAGGGGCGACCGATCAGGAGCGCCCCCGACCGGTCCGCTGCCAGTTCGCGGTAGCGCGACAGCGCCATGGTGAGGAGGAAGCTGATGACGTAGACGATGATCGAGACCAGCAACACGACCATCTCGACCAGGGCGGCCTGGCTCTGCTGGTTGTTCCCCCCGCCGCGGCCGCCGCCGAAGATCTCGGAGTAGAACATCACCCGGGTCAGCAGCCCGGCGATCATCCCGAGGCCGCTGGCGATGGTCATCACCGCCACGTCCCGGTGCGCCACGTGCGAGATCTCGTGCGCCAGCACCGCCTCGACCTCGGGCTCGTCGAGACGCCGCAGCAGACCCGTCGTGGCGCACACGACGGCGGCCTTGGGGCTGCGCCCGGTGGCGAACGCGTTCGGCACGTCGGTCTGCGCAATGGCCACCCGCGGCTTGGGCATGTCGGCCAGCGCGCACAGGCGGTCGATCACCCCGTGGAGCTGTGGCGCCTGCTCCGGCGTCACCTCCTTCGCGTGCATGGCGTACATGGCGATCTTGTCGCTGAACCAGTACTGGCAGAAGAGCAGCACGGCCGCGATCACCAGGACGAAGACGAAGGACAGCCCGACTGCGATCAGGACGCCGATGACCGCGCCGTAGAGCACGACCAGGAGGAACCCGGTCAAGAACATGCGGGTCGTCAGCCCTCGGTCCGGCTTGATGTTCCGAGAGATTGCCATCAGGCTCCTCTCACCTCGTTCCCTTCGCTACCGCCTCCGTTGCCCGGACCCGTCGAATCTGCCGCCGGGAGCGCCGCCGCATCGGCCGTCCCAGTCCCGAGCTCGGCTTTGAGGGCCGCCAACTCGTTGTCGACCTGCGAGTTGGACGACACCTTGTCGAGCTCGCGCTGGATGTCGTCGTTCGGCGTGGTCAGGTCGTCCAGCGCGCCCGAGGCCAACAACTCGTCGATCGCTCCGGCGCGCGCTTGCATGCCGGCGATCTTGTCCTGGGCCCGCTGCATGGTGGCGCCGGCGGAGCCCATGGAGGTGGAGATGCCCGAGACGGCCTCGCCCACCTTGGTCTGGGCCTCGGCCGCCGTGTAGGACGCCTTCAGGGTCTCCTTCTGCGTCCGGAAGCGCTCGACCCGCGATTGGAGCTCCTGCGAGGTCTGGACCAGCTTCTGCTCCTGCTCGGTGATCTGGTCGTGCTGCGTCTTGAGCTCGGACAGCTGCTCGCCGAGCAGGGCCCTCCGGGACAGGGCCTCGCGGGCCAGGTCCTCGTTGCCCTGCGCCAGGGCGGCCTTGGCTTGGCCCTGCAGCTTGTCGGCCTGCTTCTGCAACGCCTGGGCCTGCAGCTCGATCCGCTTGCGCGCCGTCGCCACGTCCGCCACGCCACGGCGGACCTTCTGGAGCTGCTCGAGCTGCTTCTCGTAGGAGAGGTCCAGCGTGTCCCGCGGATCCTCCATCTTGTCCAGGGCCTTGTTCGCCTTGGACCGAAAGATGTCTCGGATCCGACTGAACGTGCCTGCCATGGACAATGAGCATAAGGCCCAGCGGGCGGGGGTGGGCCCGGCCGGGTGGCCCGGCCGTGCGGCCCGTCCGCCCCCGGTAAGGTCACGCCGGTGCCCGAACGCCTCTGCCTGCTCTGCGTCCACGCGCATCCCGACGACGAGGCGTCCAAGGGGGCGCCGACCGTCGCCCGCTACCACGCCGAGGGCGTGCGCACGGTCCTCGTGTGCTGCACCGGGGGCGAGGAGGGCGACATCCTGAACCCGGCCATGGACACCCCCGAGGTCCGAGCCGACATCGGCCGGGTCCGCATGGCCGAGCTCAAGGCGTCGACCGACATCATCGGGTACGACGAGACGGTGCTGCTGGGCTACCGCGACTCGGGCATGCCCGGCACCGAGGCCAACGCCCGGCCGGACTCGTTCGCCCAGGCGCCGCTCGAGGAGGCGGTCGAACGCCTGGTCGCCATCATCCGCCGCGAGCGGCCGCAGGTCATCGTCACCTACGGCGACAAGCAGACCGAGTATCCGCACCCCGATCACCTCCGGGTCCACGAGATCTCCGTCCTGGCCTTCGACTCCGCCGGTGATCCGGACCGCTACCCGGAGGCCGGGGCGCCGTTCACCCCGGCCAAGCTCTACTACTCGGTGTGGTCCGGTGAGCGCTTCATCGAGATGCAGGCCAAGTTCGAGGAGCTCGGGATCGAGTCGCCGTTCGACGAGAAGTGGATGGAGCGCATGACGCGCACCGAGCCCTACACGACGTCCGTCGACGTGACCGGCTTCAACCACGTCCGCGGCGAGGCGCTCAAGGCCCACGCCACCCAGGTCGACCCGACCTCCCCGTTCTGGTTCGGGCTCCCGCCCGAGGTGCTCCGCGGCATCCACCCGTTCGACGAGTTCCGCCTGGCGCAGAGCCGGGTGGGGTCGACCGACGTGACCGAGGACGATCTCTTCGCCGGCGTGCGATCGGTCTGAACCGCTCAGGCGGTCGGCCCGAGAAAGCCCCAGCTGATCACGCCCGCGCTCTGCAGCAGCACCAGGGTGATGGCCGTGGCGAGCACTCCGAGCAGGGCGACGGTCACCACGGTCCGCATGGTTCCGCTGCTCAGCATGGTCCGGCCTCTCAGCCGCCCGCCCGCGCCAGCTCGCGCAGGGGCCGGTACCCGATGAGGGTCGCCCCCGCCTCCTCCAGCGACTGTCGGACCCAGTCCTCGTCGCAGATGATCCTGTGGTCGTCCACCCGGGACTCCCAGTCGTCGGGGGCGAGCGAGCGCAACTCGGCGCTGTCGACGGCTGGGTGCAGGAAGAACTCGGTCACGCCCGGTCGCAGGGTGGCGATGTCCTTCTCGAGCACGTGGCGCGAGCCGACTCCGGGCACGAGCCGCAGGTGGTCGGTGAAGACGGCGCCGGCGTCGGCGGCCACGGCGCGGGCCGGGAAACCGGCGATGCGCTCGACCGCCGCCCCCGTCATGCGCAGCGGGAGCCCGAATTCCGTCGCCAGCTCCAGGTACACGTCGAAGAACTCGGGTCGCAGTTGCATCGTGCCCATGTGCGAGTCGAGGTGGCTCACGTCGAAGCCCCACAGGATCGCCCGCTCGATCTGCGCCCGGCACTCCCGCCGCACCTCGTCGAGGTCGGCGTGGTCCCAGACGTCCTCGACCGTCCGGGGGAAGCCGCCGTCGCCTCCGAGGAGCGAGGGCGCATGGGTGATGGGACCCCAGCGGTAGAGCTCGTACTCGGCCGTCACGGTGAGATGGACCCCGACGTCCTCACCCCGGTAGCGGCTGCTCGCTTCGCGCGCCCAGGGGCACGGCACCATCAGCGTGGCGCTGGTGACCGTCCCGGTGGCCAGGCACTCGAAGACCCCGACGTTGGCCGAGTGGCATGAGCCGAGGTCGTCGGCGTTGATGATGACCAGCTTGGCCTCGGCCGGGTACCCCAGCCGCTGAGCCAGGTTCGGCTCACCCATGGTTCGCTGCTCCTCCGGACACGTCCGCATCCTGGGCCCGCGCGTTCGATGCGATCTCCTGCTGGAACTCGCCCATTCTGGCAGCCAGCGCGGGATCTCCCAGCGCCAGGATCCGCACGGCGAGCAAGCCGGCGTTGCGAGCACCGTTGACCGCCATCGTGGCCACCGGCACGCCCTTCGGCATCTGGGCGATGGAGAGCAGGGAGTCGAGGCCGTCGAGGTGGGAGAGCGCGACGGGAACGCCGATCACGGGGAGCCTCGTGACCGAGGCGAGCATCCCGGGCAGGTGGGCCGCCCCGCCGGCACCGGCCACGAGCACCCGCAGGCCGCGGTCGGCCGCGGCGTGGCCGAACGCGATCATGTCGTCGGGCGTGCGGTGGGCCGAGACCACCCTCACCTCGTGGGGCACGCCGAATTCGGCGAGGACGTCGACGGCGTCCTGCATCACGGCGAGGTCCGACGAGCTGCCCATCACGACCGCGACGAGCGTGCGTCCACCTTCTCCGGTGCTCATCGCGCTTCTCCGGTGCTCATCGCGCCATCCCGGCCGGCAACGCCACGCCGTCGGGCACCGCCGTGCCGAGGGCGATCGCGGCCGACCAGGCGCGGGAGCGGGCCAGCTCGGCGTCGGGTCCGCAGACGGTCACGTGACCCAGTTTGCGTCCGGGCCGCGCCTCTTTGCCATAGAGGTGGACGTGGGCGCCCTCGACCGCCAGCCCGCGGGCCAGCAGGGCAGACGGATCCTCGCCGTTCGGGCCGCCGAAGACGTTCACGCTCGCCACGTGGGGATGCTGCCGCGCGGTCGATCCCAGCGGCAGGTCCAGCACGGCGCGGACGTGGTTCTCGAACTGGGAGGTGGCGGATCCCTCCATGGTCCAGTGTCCGGAGTTGTGCGGCCGTGTCGCCACCTCGTTGACCAGGAGCCGTCCGCCCGACCAGAAGAGCTCGACCGCCATCACGCCCTCCGCGCCGGCGATCGACGCCACCTGCTCCCCGATGGCCGATGCCGCCGCGGTCACCTCGGCATCGAGGCGCCCCGGCACCAGCACCTCGCGGCACACGCCCCCGACCTGCGCCGTCTCGACCGCGGGCCAGGCCACCGTCTCACCCGAGGGGCGCCGGGCCACCATGACGGCCAGCTCCGCATCGAGCCGGACCAGCTCCTCGACGACGACGCGACCGTCGATCCGGGCCAGGACCTCCCGGGCCTCCGCCAGGTCCGCGACCGTCCACACACCCTTGCCGTCGTAGCCGCCCCGCGCCGACTTGAGCACGAGCGGCCAACCGTGGGAAGCGCCGAACGCGGCCACGGCGTCGGCTGTGCCGGGCCCGGGCTCGACGACGGCGTAGGCGGGGACGGGGACTCCGGCCTCGTCGAGGACGGAGCGCATCGTGGCCTTGTCGACCGCCAGCTCCAGGGTGGCCGGACCCGGCCGTACGGTCACACCGCCGTCGACGAGTGCCGCGACCAGATCGAGGTCGACCTGTTCGTGGTCGAAGGTGACCACCCGACAGCGCTCCGCCAGTGCGCGCAGGTCGGAAGCCACCCACGGGGTACCCAGCACGACTTCGGTCGCGACCGAGCAGGCGGCGTCGTCACGGTGCGACGCCAGCACCGCCATGGAGAGCCCGAGCGCACTGGATGCTTCCCCGGCCATCCGCGCCAGCTGCCCCGCGCCCACGAACCCGATGTCGCAGCGGCTCAGGTCACTCGCCTCCGCGCGGCGATTGGCGTAGACACTGGGGCGGGCACATCGAGGACACTAGGCGAGGAGGATCGGCTGCCATGGCCAAGCCGTTGCGCATCGGGACGATGTTGGACCTGGACAAGCCGCTCGACGACGACGGTGTCCCAGCTGCGCGAGTTCGCCGATGCGGGCTTCGACCACGCGTTCGCCTCGCAGATCTTCGGCCCCGACGCGCTGACCTGGCTGGCCGCGGCCGGATCGCAGGTGCCGGGCATCGGGCTGGGAACCGGCGTCGTGCCGGTCCACCCCCGCCACCCTATGATGCTGGCCCAGCAGGCGCTGACGGTGCAGGCGGCCACGGACGACCGGTTGCTGCTCGGTATCGGGCTCTCCCACCAGGTCGTCGTCGAGGGCATGTGGGGGCTGAGCTACGAGAAGCCCGCCTCCTACATGCGCGAGTACCTGGCCTCCCTCATGCCACTGCTGCGCGGGGAGGCGCCGAGGAGCACGGGCGAGCGGGTGACCACGAACGCGTTCGCGCCGCTCGACATCCGCGGCACGACTGCGCCGCCCGTCCTCGTCGCCGCGCTCGGACCCGCCATGCTCGAGCTGGCCGGAACCGTGGCGGACGGCACCATCACCTGGATGACGGGCACGGGCACGGTCGGATCGCACATCTCGCCCGGTATCCGACGGGCCGCCGCCGCCGCAGGCCGGCCGGAGCCCCGTGTCGTCGTGTCCCTTCCGGTGGCGGTCACGGCCGACGTCGATGCGGCGCGGGCACGCATCGACGAGGAGTTCTCCATCTACCCGAACCTGCCGTCGTACAAGGCCATGCTGGAGAAGGAGGGCGCACGCGGGGCGGCCGACATCGCCTTCGTCGGCGACGAAGAGCTCGTGGCCCGGTCCATCCGCGCGCTGGCCGACGCCGGCGCCACCGACTTCGTCGCCGCGGTCATCGGCGACCCGGACCAGCGCGCCCGTGGATTCGCCCTGCTGGGAGAACTGGCTCGTTCCTGATCCGCTCACGAGCTCCGGAACCGGCCGGCCGGCCCGCGCCTCAGCGCTGGATCGACGTCGTCTTGAACTCGTTGATCTCCGGGTGCTCGTCGAAGAGCCCGATGACGCCCTCGATGGTGCGTCGGGCCGTCGCCGCGTCCCCGAGAGGGCGCGTCGTCAACCGCACGAACACGGCGCGATCGTCGACGATGAAGGTCGGCACGCCGAAGACGCCCAGCTCGCTCGCGGCGTCCTCGTGGGCCTGTCGGAGGGCGTCCATGACTGCGCCCGACTCGACCTCGGCGACGACCTTGTCACCGGGAACGCCGGCACGTTCGAGCACGTCCGCCACGACCGCGGCCTCGCGCAGGTCGCGGCCCTCGTCGTGGCGCGCGTCGAACAGGGCGACGTGCGCCTCGAGGAAGCGGTCGGGGTACTGGTCGCGCACCACCAGGCCGGCGGACAGGGCGAGCAGGTCGCTGGCCTTCTCCGGGTCCTCCCAGACCGGTGTCCCGCCCTCGGGCACGTGGATCTGGCTCAGCGAGAAGGGCACGAACGTCACGTCCCATCCGGCTCCGTCGGCCAGGGCTACGGCGACGTGCTCATGGGCATTGCGGGCGAAGGGACAGCGGTAGTCCCATGTCAGGGCAAATGGTTTCACGAACCTTCCAACCGCCGCCCGCCCGAGCGCATTCCTCGCCGGGACCGCACCACGGCCGTGGGCGCCGGGTGTGACCAGGTTCACCAGGGGCCTCAGACCCAGGCCGAGGACCGAGCCGATGGCCGCCCCGCCGATCACATCGGTCGGATGGTGTGCCCGGAGGTGGATCCGGCTCACGGCCACCGCGGACGCGAACGCGACGTTGGCCGTCGTCTGCGCGTCGCTGTCGGCCAGGACGAACGCCGTGCAGAAGGCGGCCAGGGTGTGCCCGCTCGGGAAGCTGCTGGTCGAAGGCGTGCGAACCGCGGCGGCCAGGTGGTCGTCGGGCCGCTCTCGCTCGATCGCCGCCTTCACCGTCCGGCTCACCACCAGCGACGACACCCCGGCCGCCCCGAGCGCGACCACCGCCCGCCGCCGTCGAGGACCGCGTCGGCGCGCCTTGAACAGGGCCAGGGCCACCCAGACGAGGCCGTAGTCCGCCAGATTGGAGACGACGGCGGCAGCCTGGTCGACGCCCGGCCTCCCGCGGAAGGGCTCGAAGGCGGCGTCGACCATCTGGTCGACGTGTTTCAGGTCGAGGCCGCTCACGCCGCGGTCGACGGTGCTTCCGCGGCGAAGGCGGGGCAGTCTCCCTTGAAGTGGCAGTGTCCGCAGAGGGGACTGACCTGGGGCCGGAAGTCCTCGGCATTGCAGGCCCGCTCGATGGCCGACCACACGGCGACCGTGCGCCGGCGCTGACCGCGGATCGTCTGCTCGCTGGCGACCGCCGTGATGGCAAGGGGCTCGCGCAGGTGGAGGAGGCGGACCTCGGCGGGTGCGCGCCCGAGCACGCTCTCGCACAAGAGGGCGTACATCTGCACGCCGACGAGGCTGCCCCGCTCGTAGCGCTCCGACGGGGCCCGTCCCGTCTTGTAGTCGACGACCGTGAGCGACCCGTCGGGTCCGATGTCGAGTCGGTCGATCTTGCCCCGCAGGCGCATCCCGTCGACCGTCGTCTCGACCCCGAGCTCCACCCCGACCGCCCGCACGGAGTCAGGATCCTCGAGGGTGAAGTAGTTGTCGACCAGCGTCCGGGCGTCGTCGAGGAAGGCGGGCGCGGCGGGCGGTTCGAGCTCGAGCTCGACGAACTCGGGGTCCTCCTGGAGCGCCTCCCAGGCCCGGTCCAGTTCGTGCTCCGCCGCGGCCCGGGTCCGGGCACCCTGGGGGTGGTTCCAGAACAGCCCTTCGAGCGCGGCGTGGACCAGCGTGCCCTTGACCTTGGCCGGCGTGGGTGGCTCCGGCCGGCGCTCGATGGCGGAGAAGCGGAAGGCGAGGGGGCACCGGGTGAACGCCGTCACCTTCGACGGTGTCAGGGTTCGCGGGAGGTCGAGCGCCATGGCGCTCAGGATACGGCCGGGTTGTTCGGCGCGGGCTGATGCCCGGCGCCGCGTCCGGTGTGACCGAAGGTCCGGCGCGCACCCGGCGCGCCCCGGCGGGTGCTCCGGCGGCACGGCCATGCGGTAGAAAAGAAGGCACATGTCCCCGCTCGCCCGTGGCTGACCTTCACCGCACCACCAGGTGGGCGGGCCTGCGTCCCGGCGACGCCGTCCAGGTCGAGGGCACGCGGCTGCGGGCCGCGTCCTGGGAGTTCGTGGCGCATGTCACCAACGGCGAGACGGGCGAGACCTGGGTCGAGGTGGTGGGCGGCCGCGCCGGTGACCGCGCCGTCCGGTCGTTCCGTCCCGACCAGCTCTACGCGCCGTCGGCCCGGCCCGGCCGCGACCCGTCGCTCGCCGACGCGCCCGGGCTCCCTCTGGCATGACGATCCGGCCGACGAGCCCCGAACCGATGCCGTGACGGACCCCCGCATCCCGACGCTCACCACCGAGCGTCTCGTCATCAGGCCGTTCGAACCCGGCGACTTCGACGACCTGGTGCCGATCCACGCCGACCCGTCCTTCTGGTGGTACCCGCTCCGCGGTCCGATGTCGGCGGAGGACACCGAGCGGTTCCTGGGCCGGGTGAGGGGGCGCTACGAGAGCGACGGCTTCGGCGTCGAGGCCGTCGTCGATCGTGAGAGCGGCCGGCTCATCGGGTGGGCGGGCCTCGGCGTTCCGCACTTCCTGCCCCAGATCCTCCCCGCAGTCGAGGTGGGCTGGCGCCTGGCTGCTCCTTTCCGGGGCCGCGGCCTGGCCACCGAGGCCGGCGCGGCGGCCCTCGACTTCGGCTTCGGGCAGGCCGGGCTCGAACGCATCGTGAGCATCTTCGAGCCCGAGAACGTGCCGTCGGGCCGGGTGATGGAGCACCTCGGCTTCACGCTCTCGGCCACCGGTCTCGCCACCGAGAGCGGCGAGCTGGTGACGGTGATGGAGCTGCACCGCGCCGATTGGGAGTCTCGGGCCACGCGTGGGTGATCTCGACCACGACACGGCGGTCGAAGATCTCGGCGCCGGCCGGTACCGGGCGTCGCTCCAGGCCGACTGGGAGATCTGGGGGCCTTGCGGCGGGTACGTGGCTGCGGTCGCCCTTCGGGCCGCCGGGGCGGAGAGCAGGCAGTCGCGTCCCGCCAGCTTCTTCTGCCACTACCTCTCCGTCGCCGCGTTCGGCCCGGTCGAGGTCGAGGTCGTCCCGCTGCGCGCCGGCCGAACCGTGACGGCCCAACCGCGTCTCCCTCGCCCAAGCGGGCACCCCCGTGCTCGAGGCCATGGTGTGGTCGGTGGGCGAGGTCGAGGGGCTCGAGCACCACGACGAGCGGGCCCCGGAGATCCCCGGCCCGGACGAGCTCCCACCGAGGCCCGACGCAGCCGGCGCAGACGAGGACGGCGACGGCGACGGCGACGCCGAACGACACCCGCGCTTCGCCTTCTGGGACAACTTCGACCAACGATCGCCCGAGGACGGGCCCTGGCCGCCGCCCGGACCGCTCCCCCCGACCTGGCGGACGTGGGTGCGCTACCGCCCGACGCCGACCTTCGACGATCCCTGGCTCGATGCGGCGCGCGCACTGGTGGTCCTCGACGTCGGGAGCTGGCCGTCGGGCTCGCGGCCCCACGCGTACCTCCAGCCGGCCTACATCGCACCGAGCCTCGACCTCTACGCCGCGTTCCACGGTCCCGGCAGCCGCTCGGAGTGGCTCCTGATCGACGCGCACTCTCCGCTGGCGCAGGACGGCATGTTGGCCTGGACGAGTCGGGTCTGGTCGGAGGACCGCCGCCTCCTGGCCAGCGGGGGAGGACAGGCCCTCTTCCGTCGCACCGGATGATCGCGTTGCGTCGAGGAAGTCGAAGCGGGCTCCCCACAGGGAGATGAGCGGGATGTCTCGAGCGAGGTGAGGGGAGATCGGGACCCTTCGACCTGCCCGAACCGAACCCATCAGGTTGGAGAGGTCGATGTGGCCGCGGTCAGAGCTCGGACAGATCGAAGCTGAAAGCGATCGCGTCCGGGTAGTGACCGTAGAACTCGATCCGGCGGTAACCCCGCCTTGCGTAGAGTGCCGCAGCCTCGGGTTGGCGGGTTCCGGTCTCGAGGATCAACCGTGCGTACCCGGCTTGCCGGGCGCCGTCCTCGAGGGCTCCCAGGACGTACGTCGCCAGCCCGCGCCGGCGGTACTGCGGACTCGTCCACATCCGCTTCACCTCACAGGTGTCGTCGTCGTGCCGACGCAAGCCTCCCCCCGAAGTTGTGAGCGGCCCATCCATGAGGACGACGAAGAGGCCGTCCGGAGGATCGAACTCACCCTCCTTCGTCCTCGTCATCTCGACGTTCTCGCCGTAGCGCGAGTCGTACTCGCCCGTCAGTCCGACGAGCAGTGGCTGCGCCTCGGGATCGCTCAATCGGACCCGTTTCAGCTCCATGGTGCCATCTCACACCAAGAACCCGTCTCACACCGAGAAGCCCATCTCACGCCGAGAAGCCTTGTCTCTCGGGCGAAGTCCACGACCCCGGCGGCATGTCGTGAGAATCGTCGCGGGCAGAAAGTGATTTGAAGCGAACTGACCGAACCTGACTGACCTGACAAACCTGGGTCCGCCCTGCCACCGCCACCGCAGACCTCCTGCCACTCGTCGACGTGCAGCTCTCTCTCGCGCACGAAGACGTCACGCAGCGTCTGGCGGAGAGGTCGGCTGCCTCGCCGGAAAAAGTGATGTGGGCTTCCGACTCGGCGGACATCCACCTCCTGCGCAGCGGTTCGCGGTGAGACGGCCAACCCCGATCGCACCATCGATTTGCGACCCTCAGGCGTGAGGTCATCCTGGCCGAAGAGAGCGGGGTTGCAACGCGCGTCTTCGGGTTCGCGCGGTTTGCTCACACGCTGACCGCACTCGAGCCACGGGCAATCCGACCCGGCACGGTGAGACGCTGTCCACCGCGACGCCGCCCAGGGCAACGCTGAGCGTCCGGCGGGATGTTCGACGCAGGCAAACATGATCAACACGTGCAACGCTGTCGCTCGTAGGGTTGAAGCCCACGGCGCGACACGATGTTGTGGGCGGGAGTGATTGAAGCGAACCGACCGAACGGACATTGCTTTGTGGGAGGCCGTCATGTCAACCCATGTACATCCATCACTTCGAGCGCTTCGATTCTTTGCCGTCGTCGCCCTTACGGCTGGCACGGTGATCGCGGGATCGCTGGCCGGAGCATCGCCCCGTCCGATGTCCGCAGGCGCTGCCGTCAGCGGGGTCCAGGTCTTGGGGTGGGGGTTCTACGAACCCGACGCCATCTCGTCGGACGGGACCCACGTCTGGGTGGCGAACAAGGGCGGCGACACGGTGACCGAACTCGACGCGTCCACGGGTGCCCTGGTCCAGGTCATTCAGGGTTCGGGCTACGGGTTGGACTATCCCGACGCCATCTCCTCGGACGGAACCCACGTCTGGGTGGCGAACTTCGGCTACGTCGGCACCGCGTTTGTCAACTCCGTGACCGAGCTCGACGCGTCGACGGGTGCCCTGGTCCAGGTCATACAGGGCTCGAGCTACGGGTTCAATTTTCCCGAGGCCATCTCCTCGGACGGAACCGACGTCTGGGTGGCCAACGACGGCGGTCAATCGGTGACCGAGCTGGACGCCGCGACGGGCGCCTTGGTCCAGGTCATCTCGGGCTCGAGCTACGGGTTCAATTTTCCCAACGCCATCTCCTCGGACGGAACCGACGTCTGGGTGGTGAACAGCGGCGGCGGCGCGGGCCCCGTCAACTCGGTGACCGAGCTCAGCGCCTCGACGGGCGCCCTCGTCCAGGTCCTTTCAGGCTCGAGTTACGGGTTGGACGAGCCCGAACTCATCTCCTCCGACGGGACCCACGTGTGGGTGGCGAACTACCGCGGTAATTCGGTGACAGAGCTCAGCGCGTCGACGGGCGCCCTGGTCCAGGTCATCTCGGGCTCGAGCTTCGGGTTCGACGATCCCTCCGTCATCTCCTCCGACGGCACCCACGTCTGGGTGGTGGACTATGCGGCGAGCTCCGGCTACTCGTTGACCGAGCTGAACGCCGCGACGGGCGCCCTGGTCCAGGTCATCCCGGCCTCGAACTACGGGTTCGACGCTCCCGGCGCCATCTCCACCGACGGGACGAGCATCTGGTGGGCGAACTTCAACGGCAACTCGGTGACCGAGGTCAGCGCCTCGACGGGCGCCCTCGTCCAGGTGATCCCCGGTTCCAGCTACGGGTTCAACGGTCCCGATGACATCGCCTCGGACGGGACTCACGTCTGGGTGGCGAACTCCGACGGCAACTCGGTGACCGAGCTGAGCGCATCGACCGGCGCCTTGGTCCAGATCCTCTCGGGCTCGAAGTACCGTCTGAACGTTCCCGACGCCATCTTCTCCGACGGTACCCACGTCTGGGTGGGGAGCTTCGACCGCAACTCGGTGACCGAGCTGAGCGCGAAGACGGGCGCCCTGGTCCGGGTCATCCATGGCTCCCGGTACGAGTTCAGGTCACCCCGCGCCATCTCCTCGGACGGGACCCACGTCTGGGTGTCGAACCAAGGCAATGGCCCCAACAAGGTGACCGAGCTGAGCGCTTCGACGGGCGCCCTGATCCGGGTGATCAAGGGCTCGACCTACCAGTTCAGGCAGGCCAGGGCCGACTCCGACGGGACCCACGTCTGGGTTGCGAACCTCCGTTCGGTCACCGAGCTGAGCGCGAAGACGGGCGCTTTGGTCCAGGTCATCTCGGGCTCGAGCTACGGGATCGGGAATCCCGACCTCCCCTCGTCGGACGGGACCCACGTCTGGGTCGCGAACTACGGCGGCAACTCGGTGACCGAGCTGAATGCCTCGACGGGCGCACTCGTCCAGGTCATCTCGGGCTCGAGCTACGGATTCAACGATCCCATCGGCATCTCCTCCGACGGGACCGACGTCTGGGTGATGAACAACGGCAGCAACTCGGTGACCGAGCTGGACGCCTCGACCGGCGCTCTGGTCCAGGTCCTCTCGGGCCCGAGCTACGGGTTCAACGATCCCTTCGGCATCTCCTCCGACGGAACCGACGTCTGGGTGCCGAACCTGGCTTCTCAGTCCGTGACGGTGTTCCCGACCTGAGCTCTGACGGAAACTCAGTTCACCTCGTCGCCGTCCAGGCGGGCCAGGATGCGGAGCATGACCTCGCCGGCGCCGGCGCCGATGGAGTCGAGCCGCGTGTCGCGGAAGTAGCCAGACGTCCAGCTCTCGTCCATGTAGCCCATGCCGCCGTGAAACTGGAGCGCCTAGTCCGCCACCTCACGCCGGAGGCGTGAGCCCAGAAGCTTGCCGATCGTGGCGTCGCGGGTCGCGTCCTCGCCGCGCAGGACGGCGTCCACCGCTCACGAGTTAATCCCGGGTCCGCGTCAGCGTGAGCTCTATTGCGCCGTCGTGCCGTGCAGAAGGTGATCAGGCGCTCCGCCTGGAACTGCGCCATCTGCTGCTGGAAGCCGCGACCGACTCTTCTCGAGTTTGTGGGAGAGGGCGACGCCGTGGACTTCCACCCCGACGGGCATCCTTCATCCTGGGGAGAGGTTCATGCTGGGGCTGCCCGACCGGATCGCGCAATCGATTTGCGACCACCAAGCGTGACCTCATCCTGGCCGAAGAGAGCGGGGTTGCGACCCGCCGTCTTCGTTATGTCGCGGCTTCGCCGGCCATCAGGCGGGATGGTCGGTGCAAGCAGACATGATCAAGACATGGAAAACTGCCCGTCGTAAGAACAGAAAGCTCACGGCGCCCGACTGGATCTTGTCAGCGGAAACGGTTGAGGCGAAGGGCTGAACTGACAACTGACTTGGGGGGTCCTGTCATGTCGAGGTTGGTACGTCCATCACTTCGAGCGTTCCAATTCTCCGCGGTGTTCGCCCTGACCGCTGGCTCGCTCATCGCGGGACTGCCCAGCCGGGTGTCCGCAGATGCCGGCGTCAACGCAGGCGCCGCGGTCAGTGCACCACAGGTGTTGGGGTGGGGATTCGGCCAACCGAACGCGGTTTCCTCCGACGGGACCGACGTCTGGGTGCTGAACTCGAACGGCAACTCAGTGACCGAGCTGAGCGCGGCGACGGGTGCCCTGGTCCAGTTCATATCGGGCTCGAAGTACCGAATCAAGCAACCCGAGGCCATCTCCTCGGACGGGACCCACGTCTGGGTGGCAAACTCTCCTTTCGGCGGAGGTTCAGTCACAGAGCTTTCCGCCTCGACGGGCGCTCTGGTCCAGGTGATCAAGGGCGCGCAGTACGGTTTCGCGGAACCCGAGGGCATCTCCTCCGACGGCACCCACGTCTGGGTGCCCAACTCGCTCACCAACTCGGTGACCGAGTTGAGCGCGGCGACGGGTGCCCTGGTCCAGATCATCTCGGGCGCGAGCTACGGATTCGGTGATCCGCGGGCCATCTCCTCGGACGGGACCCACGTCTGGGTGCCGGACCCCCGCACCAACTCGGTGACCGAGCTGAGCGCGGCGACGGGCGCCCTGGTCCAGGTGATCTCGGGCGCGAGCTACGGGTTCGATCAGCCCGAAACCGTTTCCTCGGACGGGCACGCGGTCTGGGTGGCGAATGTCGGCGATTCGGTGACGGAGCTCGAGCGCGGCGACGGGTGCCCTGGTCCAGGTGATCTCGGGCGCGAGCTACGGGTTCGATGCTCCCGAGGCGGTCTCTTCGGACAGGACCGACGTCTGGGTTCTGGAGTATGGCGATAGCTCGGTGACCGAGCTCAGCGCGGCGACGGGCGCCCTGGTCCAGGTCATCTCGGGCGCGAGCTACGGGTTCGATTATCCCGACGACATCTCCTCCGACGGGACACACACCTGGGTGACGAACTTCAGTGGCAACTCGGTGACCGAGCTGAGCGCGGCGACGGGTGCCCTGGTCCAGTTGATCAAGGGCTCGAGTGACGGGTTCAACGCTCCCTACGCTGTCTCCTCCGACGGGACTCACGTCTGGGTGGCGAACTCGTCCGGCAACTCGGTGACCGAGCTGAACGCGGCGACGGGTGCCCTGGTCCAGGTGATCAAGGGCTCGGGTGACGGGTTCAACGCTCCCGACGCTGTCTCCTCCGACGGGACCCACGTCTGGGTGGCGAACGGCTACCGGTCCCCCGGGGGCTCGGTGACCGAGCTGAGCGCAGCGACCGGCGCGCTGGTCCAGGTGATCAAGGGCGCGCCGTACGGGTTCGGTGAGCCAGATGCCATCTCCTCCGACGGGACCCACGTCTGGGTCGCGAATTACCAGGCCCGAAAGGTGATCGAGCTGAGCGCGGCAACGGGCCACCTGGTCAAGGTGATCTCGGGCTCGAGCTACGCGTTCAAGGGTGCCGAGGGCATCTCGTCGGACGGGACCCATGTCTGGGTGGCGAACAGCAAGATGAACGCCAATGGGAACTCGGTGACCGAGCTCAGTGCCTCGACGGGCGCCCTGGTCCAGGTCATCTCGGGCCCGAGCGACGGGTTCGACATCCCCCTCGGCGTCTCCTCCGACGGGACCCACGTCTGGGTGGCGAACGACCTCGGTCACTCCGTGACCGAGCTCAGTGCCTCGACGGGCGCCCTGGTCCAGGTCATCTCCGGTTCGAGCTATGGGTTCAACGCTCCCGACGCCGTCTCCTCCGACGGGACCCACGTCTGGGTGGTGAACAGCGGCACGGTGACCGAGCTGAGCGCGGCGACGGGTGCCCTGGTTGAGGTGATCAAGGGCGCGAAGTACGCGTTCAGCAGTCCTGACGCCGTCTCCTCGGACGGGACCGACGTTTGGGTGGCGAACGAGGAGGGCGAGTCCGTGACCGTGTTCCCGACCTGAGCCTGACTGTCGTTCAGTTCACGTCGTAGCCGTCCATGCGGGCGAGGATGCGCAACATGACCTCGTCGGCGCCGGCGCCGATGGAGTCCAGCCGGGTGTCGCGGAAGTAGCGAGACGTCCAGCTCTCGTCCATGTAGCCCATGCCGCCGTGGAACTGGACGGCGTAGTCCGCCACCTCGCGCTGGAGGCGGGAGCCCAGCAGCTTGCCGATGGTGGCGTAGCGCGTGGCGTCCTCGCCGCGCAGGACCGCGTCCGCGGCCGTGCGGGCGTAGTGCTTGAGCACGTCGTGACGGGCCGAGAGCTCCGCCAGCACGAATTGGAGATGCTGGTTGGCGAGAAGCGGGGTGCCGAAGGCGCGCCGCTCGCGTAGGTAGTCCCGGGTCCGGCTCAGTGCGAGCTCAATGGAGCCGACCTCCTTGTAGAAGGTGATCAGGCGCTCCGCCTGGAACTGCGACATCTGCTGTTGGAAGCCGCGACCGACCTCGCCGACGGTGTTGGCGACGGGGACGCGCACGTCGGTGAAGGAGAGCTCGGCCGTGTCGCTCGACCACATCCCGAGCTTCTCCAGCTTCCGCGAGACGGCCACGCCCTCGAGCGCGGTGGGCACGATGATGAGCGACATGCCGCGCCCGCCGGGTTCGTCCGAGGTCCGCGCCAGCAGGCAGAGCCAGTCCGCCTGCGTGCCGTTGGTGATGTAGAGCTTGGAACCGTTGATCACCCACTCGTCGCCGTCTCGGACGGCTCGGGTGCGGATGCCGGCCACGTCGCTCCCGGCGTCGGGCTCGGTGACGGCGATCGACGTGACCACCTCCCCCCGGACCGCCGGCGCGAGGTAGGCCTCCTTGAGCTCGTGCGACCCGTAACGCGCCAGGGCGGGCGTCGCCATCGACATCTGCACCGCGATGGCCATCGGCACCCCGCCGCAGCTGACCCGTCCGAGCTCCTCCCCGGCGATCATGGTGAAGGTGTGGTCCGCCTCCATGCCGCCGTAAGCCTCCTCGTACTCCAGACCGAACAGGCCGACGGCGGCCAGTTTCGGGAAGAGCTCGTGGGCGGGGAACGTGCGGGCCGCCTCCCACTCGTCGACATGCGGCTCGATCTCGCGCTCGAAGACGTCACGCAGCGTCTTGCGGAAGAGCTGGTGCTCGTCGGTCTCCCTCACGGGGCCACGGTACCACCGCGATTTTCCGGGACTCCTCGGGTTCCGCGGCTCGACCGACGAGGGCGAAGGTGCGGGTCGAGGACGGCCGGAGGTTGACGCAGTGGTCTCCACACGACCGCGGTACTCGCGGTCGTGTGGAGACCGCGTTGGCCTGTCGGAAGCGGACGTCGAAAAGGGAGGAAGGCGCGCCGCTCAGGCCGCGCGAACGTGGACGTTCACCGACATGCCCTGTGACCGACGCGGTCCCCTCGAGCGGGGGAGACCAGTTTCCGGGTGGGCAAACGGACGGTCGCGGGAGTGCTGGTGTGGATGGTGCAGCCCGTGGCCGTGCCGATCGTGACCGCTGAGCCCGCGGCGCCGATCGACAACATGTTCCCTGACTGCGCGAATTTGACCAGCTGCGTCGGCGGTTCGGTGAAGCGATAGTTGACGTCCCACAACTGTCCGCTCGTGGCGACGGTCTGGTTGGTCCAGGACACCGGGTCCGCGAGGACCGGTTTGAAGAGACCCCATTTGAGCATGGCCTCGATCTCGTTGCGGAAGGCGGGGATGTCGTGGTCGCCTGCGTGGACCTCGTAGGTGACGTCGATTCGCGCGGCGACCAGGTCCTGGTGGTAGCGCACGTTCATGGGGTAGATGACGTTGCGCTCCTCCGAGATCGGTTCCTGGCCGGGATCGGGGTCGGACGTGCTCGGGACGCCGGTACCCGTGCTCTCGAACACCCGCGTGTGCCCGAGGTTCCTGACGAGGAGGGCCGGGTTGTGTCCGCTCGCGTAGAAGCCCTCGGGAGGACCGTAGATCGGATCGGGGTCGCCGTCGCCCTTCGCCCCGGCATCCGAGAAGACCGCCATGGCCGGCTGCATGGCTGTCGCCTCGTACTGGGGATCCACGAATCCCGAAAGCGAGGCCACGGACCCGAAGAAGCCGGGCAGACGCCCACCGAGGTACGTGGCGCCGAGTCCCCCCATCGATATGCCGATGAGGGCGTGATACCGACGCTGCGGGAGGATCGGGTAGCGGGCCAGGATCGTCGGGATCACCGTCTGCAGCTCGTAGCTCTCCCACGAGGGACTGCCGCGCTGGCCGTCGTTCCACCAGTCGGTGAACCAGCCGTTCCCGCCTTCGGGCATGACCACGATCGCGCCGAGATCGCCGAACGGCTTGGTCAACCCGTATTCGACGTATGAGTTGTAGTCGAAGTCGAGCCCGTTGAGGAAGACGACCAGGGGATAGTGCTTGTGGCGGTCGTACCCGGCCGGCAGGAGCACGTCTGCCCTGGGCGGAGCGGGATAGCTCAGCCACTTCGAGGCGATTTCGCCGTCGGGGGCAGGTAGTCCGATGGTCACCACGCGAGCTTCGGGCCGGGCCGGATTGCTCGCGCCGACCCTGGCGCCCACCCCGGCGAGGGTCGTCGCCACGACGATCGTCGTCACACATCCGACCAGCAGGCGGCGGTGCGTGGCTTTCGTTCCCCTCTGGCCCCGCACGAAGCCAGTGTGGCAGTCGGATCGGGCCTGCCGCTCGCAGCCCGACACCGCTCGCTCGCACCGCCCGCCCGCACCGCAGGCGGATTCGTTGCACCCCGGCAGGGCCCCCCTACACTCGCCATTCGTGGGCGATCAGCTGGTCGGGGTGGAGGACGCGGACGGCGTGCGCACCGTGACGCTCGACTCGCCGTCGAACCGCAACGCGCTCTCGTCCCGTCTGCTGGACGAGCTAGCCACTGCGCTGGGGGATGCGGCCGACGACCGCGCCGTGCGGGTCGTGGTGCTGACGGGCGCCGGGACGGTGTTCTGCTCGGGTGCGGACCTCTCCGAGCGAGGGTCGGCCGCGCCCAACCGCATGCCGGAGATTCTCCGGACCCTGGCGGAGTGCCCGACGCCCGTCATCGCCCGGGTCAACGGTGCGGCGCGTGCCGGCGGACTCGGGTTGATCGCCGCCGCCGACATGGCGGTGGCCCCCGAGGCGGCCACATTCGGCTTCAGCGAGGTCCGGGTCGGGGTGGCGCCGGCCATGATCCTCGTCCCCGCGCTGCGCGTGGTCGAGCCTCGCTTCCTGGCCCGCGCCGTCCTGACCGGTGAGCCGTTCAGCGCCGCCGAGGCGGCGACGGCCGGGCTCTTGAGCGCGGTCGTGCCCGACCAGACCGCGCTCGACGACTGGGTACTGGCGCGGGCACGTGCCATCAACAAGGGGTCCCCGGGCGCGGTGCGGGCCACCAAGGAGCTGCTGCGTTCGCTGCCGGCACAGGGCTTCGACGAGGGCCTGGAGCACGCGGCGCGGCGTTCGGCCGAGCTCTTCGCCGGCGAGGAGGCAACGGAAGGGATGGCCGCCTTCTTGGAGAAGCGCCGGCCGTCCTGGGACACAGAACAGTGACGGACACACAGCAGTGAGGGACACACAGCAGTGAGGGATACACACCAGTGACGGACACACAGCAGTGACCACGGCGCTGCGGACCCGCCTGGCCACGGCGGGCGAAGAGTTCGTGGCCAACGCCCGCGCCATGCAGGTGATGGCCGACGAGGTGCGGGCGCTCCACGACGATCTCCTGGCCGGGGGCGGCCCGCGCTACGTCGAGCGGCACCGGGCCCGGGGCAAGCTGATGGTGCGCGAGCGCCTCGAGGCGCTCGTCGACCCCGGGACGCCCGTGCTCGAGCTCTGCCCGCTCGCCGGACTGCACACAGGTGACCCCGTCGGGGGCGGCGTCGTCGTGGCGCTGGCCGAGATTGCCCGGACGCAGTGCCTCGTCATCGGCAACGACCCGACGGTGCGCGGCGGCACGACGAGCCCGACCACGATCCGCAAGCTGCTGCGTGCCATGGACGTGGCGGAGGCCAACCGGCTCCCGGTCGTCATCCTGGTCGAGTCGGGTGGGGCCGACCTGCCCCGCCAGGCCGACGTCTTCGTCCCGGGGGGCGAGCAATTCCGGCGCCTGACCCAGCTCTCGGCGCAGGGGATCCCGACGGTGTGCGTCGTGTTCGGGTCCTCGACGGCCGGCGGCGCCTACCTGCCGGGCATGAGCGACTACACGGTCATGGTCGAGGACCGGGCCCGCGTCTTCCTGGGTGGGCCGCCGCTGGTGAAGATGGCCATCGGCGAGGAGGCCGACGAGGAGGAGCTCGGGGGCGCGCGCATGCACGCCCGGATCTCGGGGTTGTGCGACTACCTGGCCCGCGACGAGGCCGACGCCCTGCGCCTGGCGCGCGGCATCGTGGCCCACCTGCACTGGCGGCGGCTCGGTCCCGCACCGGACGGGGCGGCGGACGAGCCCCTGTTCCCCGCCGAGGAGCTGCTCGGCGTCGCGGCGGTGGACGTGCGCGTCCCCTTCGACGCGCGCGAGATCCTGGCCCGGGTCCTCGACGGGTCGCGCTTCGAGGAGTTCAAGGAGGCCTACGGGCCGCAGCTGGTGTGCGGCTGGGGCTCCCTGGGCGGTTACCCGATCGGGGTCCTGGCCAACAACGGCATCCTCTTCTCGCCCGAGGCGCAGAAGGGTGCGCAGTTCATCGCCCTGTGCAACCGCATCGACACGCCGATCCTCTTCGTGCAGAACATCACCGGTTTCATGGTCGGGACGCGGTACGAGCAGGGCGGCATCATCAAGGACGGCGCCAAGCTGATCAACGCCGTCTCGAACTCGACGGTGCCCCATCTCACGCTCATGATCGGCGCCAGCTACGGCGCGGGCAACTACGCCATGGCCGGGCGCGCCTACGACCCGCGCTTCGTCTTCACCTGGCCCAACCACCGCATCGCGGTGATGGGACCGAAGCAGCTGGCCGGCGTGCTCTCCATTGTGCGCCGCAACGCGGCGGAGGCGGCCGGCCGCGACTTCGACGACGTGGCCGACGAGGAGCTGCGCGCCGCGACCGAGCACCAGATTGAGGAGGAGTCGACGGCTCAGTTCGCCACCGGGAGGTTGTGGGACGACGGCATCATCGATCCGCGCGACACCCGCACGGTCCTCGCCGTCGCGCTCACAGCCGTGCACTCGGCAACCGTGCAGGGGACCGCCGTCTTCGGGGTGGTGCGGCACTGATGACCCCGCGAGGCGCGAGGGCGCCATCGGCGGCCGCGGCGGCCGCGGCGGCATCGGCGACCCGACCGCTTCGTCGGGTCCTCGTGGCCAACCGGGGCGAGATCGCTCGCCGTGTCATCCGCGGCGCGCACGACGCCGGGTGCGAGGCGGTGGCGGTGTACGCGCCCGACGACGCGGGAAGCCCGCATGTGGGTGAGGCCGACGCGGCGGTCGCGCTCGCCGGGACCAGTCTCGCTGCGACCTACCTCGACCCGATCGCCCTCGTCGCGGCGGCCCGTCGTGCCGGCGCCGACGCGCTCCACCCCGGCTACGGCTTCCTCTCGGAGAGCCCCGCCCTGGCCGAGGCCTGCCGGGAGGCCGATGTGGTGTGGGTGGGCCCTCCGCCCGAGGCGATGCGGGTCATGGGACACAAGACGCGGGCCAAAGAGGTGGTCGCGGCGGCCGGCGTGCCGGTGCTGGCGGGAGCCGTCGTGCCCCAGGGCGCCGACCCCGCCGAGCTCATCGCCGTCGCCGAACCGGTGGGCTTTCCGCTCCTGATCAAGGCTTCGGCGGGCGGGGGTGGCCGGGGCATGCGGGTGGTGGAGCACGCCGAGGGACTGGGTGATGCGGTCGCCGCGGCGCGGCGCGAGGCCGCCGCCGCGTTCGGGTCGGACGAGGTGTTCGTGGAGCGCTTCCTGGCCTCACCGCGCCACGTCGAGGTCCAGGTGATGGCCGACGGCCACGGCGGCGTCGTCCATCTCTACGACCGGGAGTGCTCGGTGCAGCGGCGGCATCAGAAAGTGGTCGAGGAGGCACCGGCCTCGGCGGTGCCCGCCGCGGTCCGCCGGCGCCTGTGGGACGCCGCGGTCGCCGCGGCGCGCGCCGTCGGCTACGAGAGCGCGGGGACCGTCGAGTTCCTGGTCGAGGGCGGCGACTTCTGGTTCCTCGAGATGAACACCCGCCTGCAGGTCGAGCACGGCGTGACCGAGCTCGTGACCGGCCTCGACCTGGTCGGCCTGCAGCTGGCGGTGGCGTCGGGGCGGCCGCTCCCCTTCGCCCAGGCCGATGTCGGCGTGCGCGGGCATGCCGTCGAGGCGCGCCTGTGCGCGGAGCGGCCGAGGGAGGACTACCGGCCCACGCCGGGGACCGTGACCCACGTGCGCTGGCCCGAGGGTGCGGGTCTGCGCATCGACCGCGCCGTCGAGTCGGGCAGCACCGTGGGCGCGGCCTACGACTCGCTCGTGGCCAAGCTGATGGCGCACGGCGCCGACCGCGACGTCGCCGTCGACCGCCTGGCCCGGGCGATGCGGTCGCTCGAGCTCGACGGACTCGAGACCAACCGTGACCTGCTGGCCGCCGTCCTCGGCGATGACGCATATCGCCGCGGCGACGTCGACGTCCACTATCTCGATGGCCGGCCCGACCTGCGCGACGCGCGACTGTCCGAGCCCGCGCGCCATCGTCAAGCGGCCGCGGCCGCGGTGGCGCTCCTGGCCGAGCGGGGCGGGAGGAGCCTGATCCCGGTTCCGGCCGCGGGCTGGCGCAACGTGGGCACGGCGCTGCACGCGGACGAGCTGCGCGACGGCGCGGGCACCGTGCTCGTACGGGCCACCAGACCGGGGGCCCCCGTGACGGTGCAGGTGGGGGAGAGGTGGCAGGAGATCGGGACCGGAGCTGTGACCGAAGGGCTCGTGGACCTGGTGGCCGCGGCGGACGGCCTGCGCCGTCGTTACGGTGTCCGCCTGGGCGCGCACGCGGTCGGCGTGAACGGGCCGGAGGGACAGTCGACCTTCGCCCTCCGGCTCCCCGACGACGAGGACGAGCGCGGCGGCATGGCGGGGGAGTGCCGGGCCCCACTGCCCGGTGCGGTCACCAAGGTCCTGGTCGCCGTCGGTGACGTGGTGGCCGAGGGCGATCCCCTGGTCGTCCTGGAGGCGATGAAGATGGAGCACACGCTGCGCGCCGACGGCGCCGGCTCGGTGAGCCGGCTGGAGTGCGTGCCCGGCCAGCAGGTCGACGTGGGCGACCTGCTCGTGTCGTTGGAGCCGGCGTGAACGGCCGCACCGGCCCTCTCCGCGTGGCCAACTGCAGCGGCTTCTTCGGCGACCGCGCCGGCGCGGCGCGCGACATGGTCGAGGGTGGGCCGATCGACGTCCTCACCGGGGACTGGCTGGCCGAGCTGACCATGTACATCCTGCACAAGACACGCCAGCGCAGCGGCGGGTGGGCCCGGACCTTCCTGCGAGAGCTCGAGGACGTGCTGCCGACCTGCGTCGAGCGCGGCATCACGGTCGTCTCCAACGCAGGCGGCCTGGACCCCGAGGGGTTGGCCGACGCAGTGCGCGAGCTGGGGCGCCGCCAGGGCGTCGACGTGGTGGTGGCCTCGGTGTCGGGAGACGACATCACCGCACAATTGGGCGATCTGAGTGCCGCCGGCGAGCGCTTCGTCAACCTCGACACGGCCGAGGAGCTTCCGGAGGGTGTCGAGGTGGTCACCGCCAACGCGTACCTGCGGGCCCGTCCGATCGCCGACGCGCTGGCGGCCGGCGCGCAGGTCGTCGTCACCGGTCGGGTGACCGACGCCGCCCTTGTCGTGGGCCCGGCGCTGCACGCCTTCGGGTGGGGGGACGACGAGCTCGACGCCATCGCCGGTGCGGTGGTGGCAGGCCACGTCATCGAGTGCGGGGCGCAGTGCTGCGGTGGCAACTACGCCTTCTTCGACGAGGTCCCAGGGCGAGAGCGGATCGGCTTCCCGATCGCCGAGGTGCACCCCGACGGGAGCTCGGTGGTGACCAAGCACCCGGGGACCGGGGGCACCGTCACGGTGGGAACGGTGACGGCGCAGCTGCTCTACGAGATCGGCGCCCCGCGCTACCTCAGCCCGGACGCCGTGGCGCGATTCGACAGTATCGAATTGGCCCAGGACGGCCCGGATCGGGTGCGGATCGGCCGCGTGCGGGGCGAGCCGCCGCCGCCTGCGCTCAAGGTGACGGCCAACCTCGAGGGGGGGTGGCGCAACTCCATGACCCTGGCCCTGACGGGGGCGCAGGTGGCGGAGAAGGCGCGCTTCGCGGCCGACGCCGTGTGGGCCGGCATCCCCGGGGGACGTGCCGCCTTCGCCGAAACAGCGGCACAGCTCACGGGGGACCTCGACGGCGGTGGCCTGGCGTACCTGCGCTTGGCGGTGCGCGGGGACGACGAGCGGGCGGTCGGACGGGCCTTCTCCGGCGCCGTCGTGGAGACGAGCCTCTCGAGCTACCCGGGCACCTTCTTCACCTCGGCGCCTTCGGGCGCCCAGGGTGTGGCCCGCTACTGGCCGACCACGGTGACAGCCACTGCGGTTCCCCCGCGGGTGCGCATCGGGGGAGTCGAGGTCACGGCGTCGCCGCCGCCGTCCGGCGGGTCCGGCGGGTCCGGCGAGTCCGGCCCGTCCCGCCCGGCATGGCAGCCGGGACCGGAGCCCGAGCCCCTCGCCGCGTCCGGTCCCGCGGCGGACACCGTGACCGTCCCCCTCCACGTCCTGGTGGGGGCCCGCTCGGGCGACAAGGGGGCGGACGCCAACCTCGGGCTGTGGGCCGACGCGGAGGACGTCTCGCGCTGGCTGTTCCACGACTTCACGACCGAGCTGCTCCGGAGGGTCCTGCCCGAGGTCGGCACACTCCGGATCGAACGACATCCGCTGCCGAACCTGCGCGCGGTGAACTTCGTCGTCCACGGCTTCCTCGGTTGGGGCGTGGCGTCCAACCTCCTTCTCGACACGCAAGCCAAGGGTCTGGGGGAGCTGCTGCGCTCGCGCCCGGTCGAGGTGCCCGCGTCGCTCGTCGCCACCGGGCCGCCTGCCGCCAGGTGGGCCGCGTGCGGGCGCGGCGGCGCGTAGCCGCGGGATCCGGAATGGAGATCGTTCGCGACCTCGCCCTGGTCGTCGGCATCGTGCTCGTGATGGGGAGCCTGTGGAGCGTGTTCTCGGCGCTGGTCGTGCCGCGCGTCACGTCCTCGAGGGTGCAGTTGGTGCTGGCCCGCGGCATCGCCGGCTCGGTGCGGACCGTGGCGCCCCGGCTCCCCACGTACGAGGTGCGTGACCGCGCTCTGTCCTACGTCGGCCCGGCCGCCCTGGTGTCGCTCTTCGCCCTCTGGCTTGCCCTGGTCCTCCTCGGCTTCTCCCTGATCATCTGGTGGGACGCCGGGATCGATTACGCCTCCGCGCTCGGCATCGCGGGGTCCTCGGTGTTCACGCTCGGCTTCGCCACCGCGAACGACGCCGGCGCCCGCACGCTGGAGATCCTGACGGCGGGGGCCGGCCTGCTCGTCCTCGCCCTCGAGATCGCATACCTCCCCGCCCTGTACAACGCGTTCGCCACCCGGGAGACGGAGGTGACCCTGCTGGACTCGCGGGCGGGGACGCCCGCCTGGGGCCCCGAGATACTCGCCCGGAACAACTTCCTGGACACCATGGACGAGCTGCCGCCGCTCTATTCGCAGTGGGAGCGCTGGGCGGCCGCCGTCTCCGAGAGCCACGCCAACTACCCGGCGCTGGTGTGGTTCCGCTCCCCGGTGTCGTCGAGAGGGTGGCTGGTCGGCCTGGTCGCCATGATGGACTCTGCCGCGATGTACCACGCCGTAAGCCCGGAGCAGACGCCGCGCGAGGCGCGGCTGTGCCTCTCCATGGGCGTCAACTGCCTGCGGTCGATGGCGCGTGCACTGCATATCCCCTACGACCCCGATCCCCTCCCCACCGCCGGTACCCGCCTGACCCTGCCCGAATTCGAGGAGGGCTTCCGACGTCTGGCGTCGACCGGGTTCCCGCTCGAGCGCGACCTGGAGGCGTCCTGGCGCCACTTCCAGGGTTGGCGCGTCGGCTACGAGCCCATCGTCGACGCGCTGACCCGGTTGATCGTGCCCCCGCCCGCGCCCTGGTTCGTCCCCCGGCCCGAGCTGGGCGAGGCCGAGTGGCCGTCGGTGCGCAACCGGACGCCCGACGACGTCGAGGGGGCTCAGCCCTTCGGGTCGAGCAAGACCTTCAAGACGCCGTCGTCGCGCGAGTCGAAGAGCTCGTAGGCCTCGGCGGCCCGGCTGAGGCCCAGCCGGTGGGTGAAGGTCTCGGCCAGCCCGGGGAAGCGCCCCGCCCGGACGAGCGGCACGAGCTCGTGCCACGTGCCGGGTATGGGGCAGAAGACGGCGCGCACGGTGAGGCTCTTGAGCAGGACGAGGGCCATGGGGAAGGGAAGGGCCATGTTCAGGTTCACCCCGACGATGGAGACCGTGCCGCCGGTAGCGGCGCACGAGAGAGCGTCGAGCACGGTGGCGTCCGCCCCCACGGCCTCGATGACCGACTCCGCGCCGCGGCCGCCCGTCGCTGCGAGCACCTGTTCGGGTACCGGGCCGAGGCGCGCGTCGACGGGCTCGGCCCCGAGGCGCTCGGCCCGGGCCAAGCGCTCGGGCACCATGTCGACGGCGAGGATGCGCGCCGGGCCGAAGAGAGAGGCGCACTGCACCGCCATGACGCCGACGGGTCCGAGCCCCACCACCACGACGGTCGAGCCCGGGGCGATGGCGGCGCGGCCGGCGCCGACGTAGCCGGTGGGCAGGATGTCGGTCAGGAGCACGGCCTCCTCGTCGGACACGCCCTCGGGGATGGGCAGCGCAAAGGAGTCCGCGCACGGGACCGCCAAGGCCTCGGCCTGGCCGCCTGGCAGGTCGGGGACCGTCCCGAACGCCTTCGATTCACCCCTCAGACAGAGGTTGGGCCGGCCGGCCAGGCAGGGGCCGCACTCACCGCAGCCGACGACACCCGAGACGAGGACGCGGTCGCCCACCCGAAGCGTTCGCACATGAGCGCCGACCTCGGCCACGGTGCCGATCGCCTCGTGGCCGAGCCGGATGCCTGCCCCGGTCGGGGCGTCGTGGTACAGGTGCAGATCCGACCCGCAGATGGCGGTGCGCTCGACCGTGACGATCGCCCCGGCCGGCCCCGGAAGTACGGGGTCGGGCACCTCTTCCACGCTGACCCGGCGGGGACCCTCGAGGACGGTCGCTCTCATGCACGCACGCTATCGGAGCGCAGCACGAACTACACTGCTCCGGTTCGTTCGCCATGAGCATCATCCTCCACCCCTCTACCATCGACCTGCCCGCGCTCTCCGACGGTGACGTCGACACGTTCTTCGAGTCCGAGGACCTGTGGGCCGTCATCGTGTGGAACGACGACGTCACGACCTTCCAGACCGTGATCGAGGCGTTCGTGGACATCTTCGGCCACACCGTCGAGCGGGCGGACCAGCTGGCCTGGAGAATCCACCGCACGGGCAAGGCCACGGTGGCGGTGCGGCCGAAGGACGAGGCCGAGGCGGGAGCGCACGCGCTGCACCAACGCAAGATCTCGGCCACGATCGCCCGGGCCTGACGGGAGTCAGCCCGCGGCCAGCCGGGCCGTCAGCCGTTCCTTCACCGCCGGCCATTCCGACGACACGATGGAGAAGCGCGCCGAGGTCCGGACGGTGTCGTCCGCGCCGGGGCGGTCGGCCCGCATGATCCCGTCGAGCTGGCCGCCGATCCGCTGAATCGCCGCCCGCGACCGCTCGTTGCGCACGTCGGTCTGCAGGGCGACACGGTGCACCCCCCACACCTCGAAGGCGTGGGTCATCATCAAGAGCTTGGCTTCCGTGTTGACCGGGCTCCGCTGGGCCGAGCCGGCCAGCCAGGTGAATCCGATGTCGACCACGTCGGGCACGCCGTGGCGCTGGTGGGTCGCCCCCGGGGGCCAATTCCAGAAGGCGACCTCGCAGAAGCGGGTCGCGCCGACAACGCGGTCGGCGCCGCCGCTCCCGCCCCTTCTCACCGTGGCGAAGGCAACGTGCGCGCCGGTCGCCACCTGTGCCAGCGCGTCAGACACGTAGGCGGACATCTCCTCGGGCCCCTCGGGGGTGTAGGTCCACCGGTAGGTGCTGCGGTCCTCGCCGGAGGCCTCCACCAGCGCGGGGACGTGGGACGAGGAGAGCGGTTCGAGCCGGACGTGGGCGCCTTCCAGCGTGAAGGGTTCAATCACCGCCCGCGGCGACGGCAGCCGGCGTCGGCGGCTGTTCCGGCGCGGTGGTGGGAGCCCCGGTCGGCACGACGAAGTCGCGCTGGCGCACGAGCGCGAACGCGCCGACCGCGCCGACGAACGCGACCACGCCACCGATGTCCATCAGATGGTTCAAGGTGGCGGAGAACCCGATGTGGTACGCCGACAACAGCGCGTCGCGGGCGGAGGCGAGGGGGATCGACTGTGCTGCACCGTGCACCTCGCCGGCGGCCATCGCCGCATCCAGCTGCGATCCCCCGTGGTGCAGCACCGTGGCCCCGTCCGGAGTCTTGGCCAGCGCGGCGCGGGTGTGCGAGACGATCTGGGTCTGGAACACCGCGCCGAGCACGGCGATACCGGTCGCGATGCCCACTTGGCGGAACGTGTTGTTGGCGCCCGACGCCATACCGCTGCGTTGGGGCTGGACCACCGACACGGCTCCCGACGCCAACACCGGGTTGACGGTGCCGACGCCGATGCCGCAGAGAATGAAGCCCGGCAGGAGCACGGTCCACGACGAGGTGGGCTGGGTGCGTCCCATCAAGAGCAGCCCGGCCGTGATGATGAGCATGCCCACTCCGAGCAGGTAGCGCGATTGGACGCGCACCGTCAGGCGGCCGGCGAAGGGGGCGACGATGAAGGAGAGCAGGGTGAGGGGGAGGAAGCGGATGCCGGCGGCCAGCGGGCCGTAGCCCAGGCTGTCCTGGATGTACAGCGTCAGGTACAAGAACATGGCGAAGATGGAGGAAGCCAGGGTGAAGGCCACCACCGAGATCCCGTCGAAGGCGGGGATCTTGAACAGGCCGAGGTCGAGCATCGGCTGGACGAAGCGCATCTCGTTGACGACGAACGCGGCCATAAGGAGCCCTGAGGCGACGAACAACGTCACGATCGTCGTGCTGCTCCAGCCGAGGTCGTTGCCCCGGACGAGGCCGAAGACGAGCAGGAACAGGCTGCCGGAGAACGTGACGAAGCCGACCCAGTCCACGCGGCGGCGGCCCTGGTCGCGCGACTCGGCGACCTTGGCGAGCGTCAGGAAGATGGCGACGACTCCGATGGGTACGTTCACGAAGAAGATCCAGCGCCACCCGATGGCGCTCGTGATGGCGCCGCCCACGAGGGGTCCGACCGCCACGGCGCCCCCGATGACGGCGCCGTACAAGCCGAACGCGGTGCCGCGGTCCCGTCCGACGAAGGCGTTCGCGATGAGAGCGAGCGAGGTGGCGAACATGATGGCGCCCCCGACCCCCTGCACGGCGCGCGCCAGATTCAACATGAGCGGCGAGGTCGATAGGCCGCACAGCAGGGAGGCGCCGGAGAAGACGCCGAGACCGACGGCGAAGATCGTTCGCCGACCGTAGATGTCCCCCACCACCCCGGCCGTGAGGAGGAAGGCGGCGAGGGTGAGCGAGTAGGCGTCGACCACCCACTGCAGGTCCGAGAAGCTCGAGTTCAACGACCGCTGGATGTCGGGCAGCGCGACGTTCACGACCGTGATGTCGAGCAGGAGCATGAAGGTCGCCGTGCAGACGGTGATCAGGGTCCACCACTTCCGTTCCAGCGCGGCCATTGGGCGAGTGTACCGACCGCTCGCGTGGGCGTGCCCCGGCGGACCGGGCCGGACGGGGCCGAACAGGGCCGAACAGGGCCGAACAGGGCCAAACGGCGCCGAACGGTGGCGAACGGTGGCGAAACGGGCGGTGTCCGGAACCGTCACCCGCCCGGTCTTAGACTGTGCCGTGATCGTCGGCTCGGGATTGACCCTGGAGATTGGCGACCGCACGCTTCTGTCCGACGCCTCCTTCGTGGTGGGCGCGGGGGAGAAGGTCGGCCTGATCGGCCGCAACGGCACCGGGAAGTCGTCGTTCATCTCCGTCCTGGTCGGCGAGCCCACCCCACACCTGCGGCACCAGGGCAACGTCCGGCTGCTCGGTTCGTTCGGCTACCTCCCGCAGGCGCCCGTGCCCGGCGGGCTCGGCCTCGAACCGACCGGGTTCTCACACATCCTCTCGGCCCGCGGGCTCGACGTGCTCGACGACGCCCTCGGCGCGGCGCGTCGGGCGCTGACCGTCGAGCCGAGCGAGGAGAACATCGAGCTGTTCACTGACCTGCAAGAGCAGTTCCAAGGCAACGGCGGCTACGAAGCCGAGTCGGTCATGGCGCGCCTGGCCGACGGCCTCGGGCTGCGCCAGGAGCTGCTCCTCGACGACATCGAGTCCCTCTCGGGCGGCCAGCGGCGCCGGGTCGATCTCATGCGCGTGCTCTTCCAAGAACCCGAGCTCATGATCCTCGACGAGCCCACCAACCACCTCGACCGTTCGGCGAAGCGTTGGCTGCTCGACGAGCTGGCCCGCTTCGGCGGCGCGCTGCTCGTGGTGAGCCACGACCTGAAGTTGCTCGACCACGCCATCACCAAGGTGCTGCACATCTCGAACCAGCGTCTCACCGAGTGGAAGGGCAACTACTCGAAGTTCGAGTCACTTCACGAGGCCGACCAGTCGCGGCGCGAACGCGCCTCCGAGCTCGAGCAGCGTGAGATCACGCGGCTCTCCAAGCTGGCCGACTCCATGCGCGCCAGCACAGAGAAGCGGGCGCGCAAGGCCAAGTCGCTCGACCGGCGCGTCGAGCGCCTGGAGTCCGGGCGCACGCAGGTGGACCGGCGCGAGCGGGCCAGCGTGTTCCGACTGCCCGTCCCACCGCGCTCGGGAGCGATACCGCTCGAGGTGGCCAAGCTCGCCGTGCGCTACGGCGACAACGAGGTGCTCTCGGACGTGACGTTCCATGCAGGCCGCGGCGACCACATCGTCGTGGTCGGGCGCAACGGCGCCGGCAAGTCCTCCCTGCTGCGCTGTCTGGCCGGCGTGCAGGAACCGACCAACGGCGAGGTCGACCTGGGCGCCAACGTGACCGTCGGCTACTTCGCCCAGGAACACGAGCAGATCGACCCCGACCTCACGACTCTGGCCAACGTGAGCGACGCCGTGCTCGTGGCGGAGCGAGACCGCCGGGCGCTCCTGGGCTCGTTCGGCCTCCCTTCCAAGGCGGCCAACCAGCGCGCGGCGACGCTCTCAGGTGGCGAGCGGGCCAAGCTCGGCCTGGCCATGCTCTCGGCCGGCGAGGCCAATGTGCTCCTGCTCGACGAGCCGACCAACAACCTCGACCCCTCGTCCATCCTCGCCGTCGGCGCGATGCTGGGGAGCTGGCCCGGCACCATCGTGGCCGTGAGCCACGAGCGCAGCTTCGTCGAGGCGCTCCGGCCGACGTTCTGCCTTCGGCTGCCCGAGGAGCGCTTCACCCACTGGCGCGACGAGTACCTCGACGACGTGGAGATGCGCTAGGGCTCGTCTCGCCTGCCCCCTCGACCCGTCGTTGCGTTGTATGAGGATCCGAGCACTGCGAATTGGCTCAGGAATGAGCCAATTCGCAGCCAGACTACGCCAATAGTCTCGAGATTCTCGAGCACAACGTCCGCCGCAGCGTGGTGTCGCTGCCGGGCTGGAAACGCGTCCTCGACGGGGAACGGTTTCGTCCGGTCCGAATGCCGGTCCTGCGCCGCAGGCGGCCTGTGCGGCCGCTACGACATCCAGATCTGCGTCGGCCAGAGCACGCCCTCGTCGTAGGCGATGGCCTTGGAGCCCTGCACGGTGGTCGGGTTGGCGAAGTTCTGCACGTTCGGGTTGGCCACGACCGCCCAGGTGTCACGGGCGAGCCACAGGTAAGGGACGTCCTGAGCCAGGTACTGGTTGATTTGCTTGTAGTTCTTGACCCGGTCGGCCTTGTCGCTCGTGGTGCGGCCGGCAGCGAGCGCGGTCTGAATGCGGTTGTCGCTGTTGCGGGCCATGTTCAAGGGCAGCGGCGGCCCGACGGTCTTCGTGCTCCACCATACATAGTTGAGGTCGGGGTCGACCGCGCCGAACTGGCGCCACAGCGTGGCCTGGTAGGTGCCGGCAAGCGCGTCGTTGATGATGGTCGACTGGGCCAGGATGTTGATGTTCACGTGCATCCCGGCGGCCTGGAACGCCTGCTGCAGGAACTGGGCGGCCGCAAGGGTCTCCGGGTCGCTCGTGGAGTTGAGCGAGAAGGTGACAGACTTGCGCGTCTGTTGCTGCACCTGTTTGACCAGCTTGGCGGCGCCCGACGGGTCGTAGGCGGGGTAGGCGGTTTTGGTGTAGTACTCGCTCCCCGGCAGGAAGAGGCCGTTCATGGGGGCGTCGACACCCTTGTCGATGACCTTGGAGAACTGGGGCCGGTTGATGCACTTGGCCATCGCCTGTCGCAGGGTGTGGTTGTTGAACGGCTCCGCATCCGTGTTGAGCATGACGCACTGCACCGTGGGCTGACCCACGACCTGGCCGCTGTTGTCGTAGTAGGAATATTTCTTGTTGCCCCGGAACTGCAAGAGATTGTCGGGGGCGTTGGTGTGCATGATGTCGACCTGGCCGGTCTGGAGGGCCTGGGCGCGCGAATTGGCGTTGATGATCGGCTTGTAGGTGATGGAGTCGAGGTAGGGGTACCCCTTGCGCCAGTAGTGCGGGTTCCTGGTCGACGTCATGTGGCTGTTGGGGACCCAGTCCTGGAAGACGAAGGGACCGGTGCCGATCGGTTTCGACGTGCCGCCGTCGGGGCTGTTGAGCATTGACGGCGCGGCGATGTAACCGGTCTGGGCCTGGGCCAGGTAGTAGGGGAAGGGGGCCCACGGCGTCTTCATGTTGATCGTGACCGCTAGCGGCCCGGTCACCGACGCGCCACTGAAATCGGCGAAAGCGGGCCCGGTCAAAATGGAGCTCGCCGTGTTCTCGATGTTGAGGTGCAGCGCGTTGGCGTCGAGCGGCGTGCCGTCGTGGAAGACGATGCCCGGGCGCAGGGTGATGACGAAGGACGTGAAGTCCTCGTTCGACGTGATCGACTGGGCCAGGTACGGCTCCACCGTGCCGGCGGCGGTCACGATGGCGAGGGGATCGAAGACGGTCCGGCCGTAGAGGAAGCCGCCCTCGTCCCAGCGGGCCGTCGAGGGGTTGAAGCCGGACTCCTCGGTGTCGATCCCGAAGGTGAGCGAGCCGCCCCTCTTCGGCTTCGCCTTGGAGATGCCGTTCCTCCCCGGACCGTTGGTCGTGGCGGCTCCCGCTATGCCAGTCTCGCCGCCCAGCGCGCCCGCGAATGCGGCGCCGGCGCCGAGCGCAATGCCCCCCGCCAGGAACGACCGACGATCAAACGACTTGGGCATTGCTTTTCCCCCATGGTCTCGAATCCGTCTCCGTCAAATGAGGTCGCCCGCAGCGACTGGGCGGCAGGTTACAACTGTGCGAACGAGTCTGGGGGGCGCGCCAGGTGTGGCAACCTGGGGCCTGGCACGGTAGGCGACGACGCGGCGACGACTGACGGCTCCGACGCGGAGTGACGGGCGTGGCCGCGGCCGGCGGCCACCTGGCCCAGGGAGACCGCGAGGGAGAGGAGAGCCGGCATGGCCATCGCAGTGGGAGAGCGCGTCCCCGACGTCAAGGTGTGGACGTCGGGCGAAAAGGGACCCCAGGCCACCACCGCCCTCGAGGTCCTGGGCTCGGGCAAGGTGGTGCTCTTCGGCGTCCCGGGTGCCTTCACCCCGACGTGCTCGGACCACCACCTGCCTGGTTTCGTGATGCGCGCCGAGGAGCTGACGGCCAAGGGTGCCGACAAGGTCGTCTGTGTCGCCGTCAACGACCCCTTCGTCATGGATGCCTGGGGAAAAGACCAGAACGTCGGCGACGCCGTGGTGATGATGGCCGACGGCAACGGCGAGCTAGCGGAGTCGATGGGGTTGACCATGGACGGCCGCGGCTTCGGTCTCGGCGCTCGCTCCCAGCGCTTCGCCGCCATCATTCAGGACGGCGTCGTCACCTGGTTGGCCGTCGAGCCCGGTCCCGGCCTGAGCGTGAGCTCGGCCGACGAGGTGCTCGCCGCCCTCTGACGCGCGCCTGACGGACGCGCCCCTTCTGGGCAGGCGTCGGGCATTCCACTTTGCGCCGTCTTGGGTCGTCCGGTGACCGCTCAGGGCCCTCAGCTCGGCTCACTCCTCAGGCCGGCGGGGTCACCAGCCCAGGAACCACCTCGTACCCAGGCGTGGCTGACGCACGCCTGCCCTGAGGACAGCTCCCGACCGGATCTGTACCGGCTGGCGTCCGGTGGCGATCCCGAGGCGGACGCTGGCGGGTTGACATGCAACCCAGAGGCTGCTTAAATCACACATGCAGTCAATCGGCTGCATAAGGCAGGACAGAAACGAGAACCGACCGAGCCGGCGAAACGAGCCCGGACCAGGGACCGGACAGGACCACCGAGACACAGCGATGACCGAACGAGACGACCCCGAGACCACCATGCAGGGGGGAAGGCAGACCCAGACCCCGACCCGGGCCGTAGGCCGGGACGGGGCGCAGGACGCCGTGTTCAGAGCATTGAGCGACCCCGGACGCCGCATGCTGCTCGACCGGCTGAACGACCGCAACGGCCTCAGCCTGAGCGACCTCTGCGTGGACATGGGCATGACCCGCCAGTCCGTGACCAAGCACCTCGATGTGCTCGAGGCGGCCAACCTGGTCACGGTCGTGCGCAAGGGTCGAGAGCGGCTGCATTTCCTCAACGCCGCCCCGATCAACGACATCGCCGACCGCTGGATCCACTCCTACGACCGGGCACGGGCCGAGGCCCTGTCGGATCTCAAGACGGCACTGGAGGCCACCCCCATGGAGCAGCGCACCGCATTCGTCTACAACACCTACATCGAAGCCACCCCCGAGCGTGTCTGGCTCGGGCTCACCGACCCCGACTTCACCACCCGGTACTGGCGCCATCCCGTCTCCGGCGGCCTGACGCTGCGCTCGGACTGGAAGAAGGGCTCGACCTACGACGCCGTCTACGACGAGATCGGGCTGGCCGTCTCCTTCCCCGAGCAGGTGATCCTGGAGTCCGACCCCTACCGCCGGCTGGCCTACACCTGGCACACGTTCTCGCCCGAGTGGGCGGCGGCGCACGGGATCGATGAGAAGGTCGTCGCCGCCTGGCGGGCCGAACCGCGCTCCAAGGTGGCCTTCGACATCGAGGAAGCGGGCCCTGGCGTGGTCAAGCTGACCGTCGTCCACGACGGCTTCGAGCCGGGCAGCGGGGTGCTCGACGGAGTGAGCCACGGATGGCCCGCCGTCGTCTCGAGCCTCAAGACGCTTCTGGAGACCGGGTCGGCCATGCCCTCGTCGTAGGCGGCCGGCCCACCCGGAGCCGCAAACCGACCCATCCGGCCGGTCGTCCCCCCTGTCGCCAACCCGATTCTCGGGGAAACGTCCGTATTGCGAAAAGACCCTTGCCAACGGAGGGATCTCCTCATATAAGATACTGAGTATGCTACTTCAAACCGAGCTGTCGTGAGCGTACGTCACGCCCTTCTCGCCCTGCTGAGCGAAGGGCCAAAGTACGGACTGCAGCTGCGCCAGGAGTTCGAGGCGAAGACGGGCGAGGTCTGGCCGCTCAATGTGGGTCAGGTGTACACCACGCTCCAGCGGCTCGAGCGGGACGGACTGGTCGAGTCAGAAGATTCGTCCGACGAAAGTCCCCAGAAGGGTTTCCACATCACGTCGGCGGGAGAGGATGAGCTGTCCGCCTGGTTGCGGACGCCGCCCGACTACTCCTCACCCCCGCGCGACGAGCTGGTGATCAAGGTCCTCGTGGCCCTCGGCCTGCCGGGCGTCGACGTGCACGAGGTCGTCCAGGTCCACCGGCGCTATCTGGTCGAGCTGATGCAGCAATGGACGCGTCTCAAGGAGGACGAGTCCCGGTTCGACCTCCACTTCGCACTGGTCGTCGACGCCGAGCTCTACCGGCTGGACTCGCTGATCCGGTGGCTGGACACGGCCGACGGCCGGTTGAAGCGAGCCGCGGTGGACGGTGAAGCGCCGGCATCCTCGCCGTTCCCCCTCCCGAAGGCCCGGCGCAAAGTGGCTGCACGGCCATGAGCTACCTCGAGCTGAAGGGCATCTCCAAGACGTACGGAGAGGGGGCGGCGGAGGTCCACGCGCTCGCCGACATCCGGCTGTCGGTCGACGCCGGCTCGCTCGTCGCCGTGATGGGGGCGAGCGGGTCGGGCAAGTCGACCCTGCTGACCATCGCCGGCAGCCTGGAGGAGCCGACCAGCGGCGACGTGTCGATAGCCGGCACGGCGCTGTCGTCCCTCTCCCGCAACGGTAAGGCCCGCCTGCGCCGGCGCACGATCGGCTATGTGTTCCAGGACTTCAACCTCCTCGCGGGGCTGAGCGCACTCGAGAACGTCTCGTTGCCGCTGGAGCTCGACGGAGTGCCGCCGCGGAAGGCGCAGGCGGCCGCGCGTGTCTCCCTCGGCGAGCTCGGCCTGGGCGATCGTGCCGAGCACTACCCCGACCAGCTCTCCGGCGGGGAGCGCCAGCGCGTCGCCATCGCGCGGGCGGTCGTGGGCGACCGGCGTCTGCTGTTGGCCGACGAACCTTCCGGCGCGCTCGACTCGACGAACAGCGAGGCCGTGATGCGCCTCGTCCTCGCGGCCTGCCACCGCGGCACCACCGCGGTGGTCGTCACGCACGACGCCCAGCTGGCCTCGTGGGCGGACAGGGTCGTGTTCCTGCGCGACGGCCGGATCGTCGATCAGACCATGCCGGTGCAGAGCGCGGAGTCCTTCCTGGCCCACGCCCCGAACGGATGAGGGGCGGCTCCGGCCCCGACGAGGGCGGCGGGGTGGCGGCGCGGCGCGCCATGGTTCGCTGGGCCTGGCGCCTGTTCCGGCGGGAATGGCGCCAACAGTTCCTCATCCTCCTCTTGGTGCTGGTCGCCGTGGCAGCGACCGTGGTCGGTGCTGCCGTCGCCGTGAACACCCAGGCCCCGGCCGACATGGGCTTCGGCACAGCGAACGCCATGGCCACTTTTTCCCCACCGAACCCGAACCTCTCGGCCCGGATCGCCGCAGTCGAGCACCGGTTCGGCGCGACCGATCTCATAGAGAACGAGACGATGACCGTGCCCGGCTCGGTCGCCACCTTCGACCTCCGCGCCCAGAACCCGGACAGCCACTTCGCCCGGCCGATGCTCTCCCTGCTCTCGGGGCGTTACCCCAAGGGCCCGGGCGAGGTGGCGTTGACACCCGCTCTGGCGTCGACGCTCGGTTTGCGCCTCGGTGACGTCTGGCACGCCGGTACCTCGTCCCGTCGCGTCGTGGGCCTGGTGCAGAACCCGCAGAGCCTGCTGGACGAGTTCGCGCTGGTGGCGCCGGGACAGGTACCGTCCCCCAGCCAGGTCGAGGTCCTCTTCGACGGACCGAGTGGCGTCGTGAACTCCCTCGGGCCCGACTTCACGACGAGTGCGTCGACCAACCAGAGCAACGCGATCAATCCCGAGACGGTGGTGCTCACGCTGGCTACCCTCGGCATGCTGCTCATCGCGCTCGTCTCCGTCGGCGGCTTCACCGTGCTGGCCCAGCGCCGCGTCCGGGCCATCGGCATGGTCGAGGCCATGGGTGCGACGGACAAGCACGTCCGCCTCGTGCTGCGGGCCAACGGCATCTTCGTCGGCGTGATCGGCGCCCTGGCCGGTTTCGTCGTCGGCCTCGCCGCCTGGCTTGTCTGGCGACCCCACCTGGAGCAGAGCGCGCACCACCTGATCCCGACGTTCGCGCTGCCCTGGGTCGTGATCCTGCCCGCCCTGGCGCTTGCCGTGGCCGCCACGTTCTTGGCCGCCGGGCGCCCGGCGCACGCGATCACCCGGGTACCAGTCGTCGTCGCGCTCGCGGGCCGGCCCGCGCCGCCCAAGCAGATCCGCCGATCCGCCGTACCCGGCATCGTCGTGCTCGTGGTCGCGTTCTTGCTCTTCGGTGCGTCCGGGGCGGCGGGGAACGGGGGCGGCGCGCTGCAGCTGGTCCTCGGCTTCGTGGCGCTGATCGTCGGGATCATTCTGCTTGCGCCTTTCTGCCTGGCGGCGTTGGCCTCCGTGGGCAGCAGAGCTCCCGTCACGGTGCGCCTGGCGCTGCGCGACCTGGCCCGCTACCGGGCCCGTTCCGGTTCCGCCCTGGCCGCGATCGCGCTGGGCGTGGTCATCGCCGTCCTGATCTGCGTGGTGGCGCAGGCGCGCTACAGCAACGTCCTCGATTACGCCGGGCCGAACCTGGCCTCGGACCAGCTCGCCCTCTACACGCCACCTCCCGCCACGCCGGGTTCCGTGTTCATCCGCCCTGGCGCGCCCCCGACGCACGCCGTGCCACCCATGCCGAGCCAGCAAGCAATGTCCGGGGCAGTGCACGAGATCGCTTCGGCACTCGGGACGAAGAAGGTCCTCGAGCTCGAGTCGCCCGACGCGAACCTGAATCACACCGGTCCGGGTCGCCAGTTCTCGGGCCAGGTCTACGTCGCCACCCCCGCACTGCTGCATGCCTTCGGGATCAATGCCTCGCAGATCCAGCCGGACGCCGATGTCCTCACGATGCGACCGGGCTTGTCGGGAGTCTCCGACCTCCAGCTGGTGTGGGGAAACGGACCGGGCGGTGCGGGAGGACCAAGCGGAACGGGCGCACCGGGCGGTGGGGGCGGAGCGTCGTCCAACCCGTGTCCGCCGTCGTCGTGCCTGGCCCACCCCGTGATCCAGGAGCTCGGCGCCCTGCCGGCGGGCACGTCGGCGCCGAACACGGTGATCACCGAGCACGCCGTGCGCCGACTCCACCTCCAGACGACGTTGGCCGGCTGGTTCCTCCAGAGCCACGGTCCTATCAGCGCGGCTCAGCTCCAGAGCGCTCGCCAGGCCGCGGCGTCGGCGGGACTCGCCATGGAGTCGAAGAACGACGCACCGACATCGTCTGAGGTGATCGACTGGGCCACGTTGTTCGGGATCGCCCTGGCGCTCGGCGTCCTCGCCATGAGCATCGGCCTGATCCGGAGCGAGACCGCCGGCGACCTGCGGACACTCACCGCGACCGGGGCCAGCAGCTTCACCCGCCGCAGCCTGACCGCCGTCACAGCCGGCGGCCTGGCGCTGCTGGGCGCGTTGATGGGGACGCTGGGGGCCTATGTCGCCGCGGCAGGGTGGTTCAACCGCAATGCCCTCAACGGAGGCCTGTCCGCGCTGCGCGACGCTCCCTGGAGCAACCTGTTCCTCATTGTGGTCGGCATGCCGCTCCTGGCCACGGTGGTCGGTTGGCTCCTCGCCGGCCGGGAGCCGTCGACCATCGCTCTGCGGCCGAGCGAGTAGACGTCGGCGTCGGGCGTCAGCGTTCGGGGGTCACCCCGAACCGATCGACGTAGAAGCCCAGGGCGCGACGACGCTCCTCGGGGTCGAGGCCGAATCGCTCCAGGTCGTACTCGACGGTGCCATGGCGCCCGCGGGGGTGCTCGGCCATGAAGGCGGACATGGCGGCGCGCGCCGGCTCGTCGAACGGCTGCCCGGCCAGCCGGTAGACGCGCTCGACCATGGCCACGTCGTCGGCCATGAACTCGTCGAAGTGCACGTCGATGGTCTGCCCGGCCGGAAGCAGGTCGCGCTCGGTGGCGCAGCGGCGGAGCATGCGCTCGAGGCGATCGGCCCAGTAGCCGCCGATGCCCTCGAGGTCCACCCGATCGCGGGAGAGCCGGGCCGAGTAGGCGAGCATCGTGATCATTGACGCGGTCACCGAGACAGGGTCGCGATGGGTGACGACGAAAGTGGCGTCGGGGAAGGTGTCGCGCAGAGGGCCGAATTGCTCGAGGTGCTGGGGTGACTTGAGCACCCAGCGCGTGCCGCCGCGCAGCCACTGGAGCACCTGGAGCACGCGCCGGAAGTAGGCGTAGCTCGGACGTTGGTCGCGCGCCAGGTAGGCGTCGCGCCACAGCGGCATGGGGGCGGTCGTCTCGAAGAGCATGCTCGAGAAGTCGATGGCGAGCAGCTGAATCTCCTCGTGGACGTGCTCGACGGTCATCTCGTGCATCCGCTTGAAGAGCGGCATTGCGACGTCGAGGAACGACAGCGCGATCGCAGTCCGTTCCAGCCGCGGGTCGGGTGCACCCACCCCGGGGCTCTCGCGGTCGGCCAGGACGGGCTCGATGCTCTCCCAGTACGGGAGCGAACGCAGGGCAGGATCCGCCGAGATCAAATTGTGCAGGTGCGTAGTGCCGGTCCGGGGCAGGCCGCAGATGACGATGGGGGCGATGATCCGCTCCTCGAGGATCTCGGGGTGGCGCCGCACCAGGTCCTCGAGGAGCAGGCGGTTCTTGAGCAGGCCGACGATGAAGGTGTGCTGCTGAAGGACGCCGGCGCCGTTGAACCCACCTTCGTCGCGCATGGCCCGGCACAAGAGGTCGAGCCTCGACACGAAGTCCGCCGCGCCGTAGTCGTCCAACTCTGTCTCGGCGGTCGCCGCGTTCATCAGATCGGTGGGGTCCAGTGTGAGATGCGAGCCAGCTTCCTCCATGAAGTCGAGGATGGGTCGCGCCTCGTCCGGGAAATGCGGCTCGGCCAGGTCGTCGATGCGGACGGGCGCAGGACGGATGGTCACACCGATGCCACCGGCAGGACCTCGACCTGGGGTTGGTCCGGCGTCGCGTCGGGGAGGAACCAGCGGAACCAGATCCGGCCCTTGCGGTGTCCGGCGGTCGACACCCAGTTGGGATGCGCCGGCCGCTGCGCGGCGATGACGATCGTCCACGAGCCGTCCGATTCGTAGGTGGCCTGCGCCCCGTTGATGGTCACGCGCTCGTAGTCGTAGTTGTAGGTGTGCAGCAGCGGGTTCCACAAGCACATGTTCCAGAAGGCGCACGCCGGCGAACGGCCCCGGATGACGAGGGCCTCGTCATCGGCCAGGTCGAACGATCCCATGGCGTAGGCCGCGTCGCCCGCCGCCCAGCCGAAGGTGGTCGTCGGCACGGGGTAGGGCGGATCGACTTCGTTGGGGGTGCCGAGCGGGATCGGCACCATGTTCGCCTGCTCGCGCACCCAGGTGGCCATGGCGCGGAAGCGCCGGGCCAGTTCGGCGTCGTCCTGGCGGTAGGTCGTCGGTGGGTCGTCCGCCTCGACATGCCAGCGCGCCCGCCGCCCCGAGACCGGGTCCTCGAGGTAGTCCCGCGTGAGGGCGGCCACGGCGTCGTCCTCCAGCCGGATGTAGCCGACGTCGGGCTCGTCGGGTTCGGTCCGGGAGAGGACGACGTGGATGGAGCCGTCGGCCTGGCGCGGCGCGTCCCGGCTGTTGAGGGAACCGACGATGCGGGTCGAGTACCGACCGTCGTCGGGTCCGCCATAGACCGTGAGAGAGAGGTAAACGGCGTCACCCGGCTCGATGCGCACGCGGTAGATGCGATCGGGGTCGATGGGGGCGTAGCGGTAATAGGCGTCCGCGTTGTCCCCGCCCCACTTCTTGTATGGACCGACGATCTCGACGAAGCGCGGCCGCGCCGTGTCCGCCCAGAGCTGCACTTCGGCGGCTACCTGCAAAATGGACAGCACCCACTTGTGCGCCTCGAGGAGGGTGTCGCGGTCGTCCTCGGCGGAGAGCACCTCCACCATGCGGGCCTGGGTGGCCCGCACCTCGTCGAGCAGTTCGGCGAAGGCCGTCTCGGTCTCGGTCGTCATGTGCCCTCCGGTGTCGGCGTGGCGCCGATCATATGGAAGGCGGGTCGTCGTGTGGAAACGAGCGTGTCGTCGCGACGCAGGCTGTGGGGCGTGTGGACGCGAAAGCCACGGGAAGCGAACCCCCCCTCGGGGGGGTCTCGCAGGCTTCTTATCGTGGGCGCCGGTGCCGTTGTCAACCCACGCGGGCCGAGCGCTCGGCCCGCGTGGTGCTCAGCGCGTGCTGAAGGTGCCGCTCGCTGAAAATCCAGGGCAGACGTGGAGCGCTCGGCGGCGCTTAGCTCGTGGTGAAGGTCCCGCTCGCGAATCCGGGGCAGACATAGCTGCCCGGCTTGGGGCTGGTCCCAATCGCCGTACCTGTGTGGTTCCCTTTACCCACGAACAGGCAGCCGAAGCCCGCATCGTTGCCGCCGGTAATGCTGAAGGCCACCGCGCTCCCGCCCTGCACCCAGGGGCCCGAGTCGCCGTCGTCCACCGTGCTGGTGTAGAGGTTGTGCTTGGCGAAGGTGATGTGGCCCGCGAGGACGCCGTTGATGGTCCACTTGTATTTTCCGAGAACGACCTTTCCGGCGGTCGCAGGTGTCACGCCCGCGCCGGTGAACCCGGCGCCATGTGCCTGTGACGTCGCCACAGCGGGTCCCGGCTCGATGTAGAAGGTCCCCTTTGTCCCGTAGCCTGTGCAAGCCCAGTCGCCGGGCTTGCCGGCGAATGAAATTCCAGTGCCGGTGTCGTTGACGTGTCCGGCGAAGATGCAACCTCCAGATGCATCGCTGCCGGCGGTGATGGTCAATGCCGCGGTCTTGTTGTTCTGAGCCCAGGTACCAGAGTCGTTCGTCCCGAAGACGGTGCTGGTGAAGGTGTTATTCGAGGCGAGGGTGACGGAGCCGGCGTTGGCTCCGTTCACGAACCACAAGTACGTGCCGGGGACGATCGGGACCGCGTCGGGTGACACCGTGCTGGTCGATTGCCTGAGTGCGCCGTTCGACTGCGCACCGGCCAACCCCGGGCCCACGCTCATGACACCGACGAGGCTGAGCGCTGCGCCAGCCACCGCCACCGCCGTCCACTTCTTGAGATATGCCACGTTCCCGCCTTTCATGGTTCAGCGATCGATGAGTCGAGAGAAGCTGCGTCTCGGCTCCGCCTTTCTCATGGTTGAAGGCTACGCCTCTTGCCTGGGCATGACCTTGGTGATCGATGAGACTCTGAACTCTGGGCTTCGAGACTGAGGCCACCCCTGAGCGGCGGTCAACGGGGGCGGCTCAGACGTCGAGCGTGCGGGGCAGGCCGAAGCGATCGAGGACGGCGATGTCGAAGCGGATCATCGCGCTGATGCTCCCGCCGGCCAAGGTGCAGACGATCAGGCCCGCGGCGTGCGCCACTGCGGTGACCGGGTCGACGACGTAGAAACCGATCGCCGGTTGACCGTTCGCCCGGGTCTCCACGACGCGGAACGACCGATCGGGACGGAAGACCACGGCCCGCAGGAACTCGATCGCCACCTCGCGTCCCACATATTCGATGGGCACTGGCGGCATGGCGAGGACGACGTCCTCGGTGAGCAGCGCAACGACGGCGTCGAGGTCACCCGATTCGTATGCCGCCGTGAGCCGCTCCACCACGTCGCGCTCGGCCCGTGACCCCGGTGCCGGCGGAGGTAGGTGCGATGGATCGGGCTTGAGGCGTTGCAATCCGGCGCGGGCCCGCTTGAGCGCGCTGGTCACGGACTCCTCGGTCGTCCCGATCAGTCCTGCCACCTCCTTGGCCGGGTAGCCGAGCACGTCGCGGAGTACGACGACAGCTCGCTGCAGAGGAGGGAGGCGTTGGAGGGCGGTGACGAACGCCAGGGAGATGGCCTCCCGGGACTCGATGCGCGCGTCGGGTCCCGGCTCGGCGTCGGCGACCCCCTCGAGCAGCGAGTCGGGGTAAGGCTGGATCCAGTGCACCTCTCCGAGCCTGGTCGGCTCGGGTACCGGAACTTCGTAGGGCGGCATTTCAGCCGACGGCCGTCGCCGAGCGGACCGCAGCGCGTTGAGGCAGCGGTTCGTGGCGATCTGGTACAGCCAGGTGCGCACCGAGGCTCGAGCCTCGAAACGCCCGAAACCACGCCACGCGGCCAGGAGTGTTTCCTGGAGCGCGTCCTCGGCATCCTGCAGCGAGCCCAGCATGCGGTAGCAGTGCACCTGCAATTCGCGGCGGTGGGGCTCCACCAACAGCTCGAAGGCCACGGCATCGCCGCCACGCGCCCGATCGATCAGATCCGTCACCGTTCCATCCTCGCATCACCCTTTCCTCCGGGTCGCCTACCCATGCCGCGGCGTTCGCTCATCCACTCAGAGTTATCGACACCGTCGGCACCCGAAATTGGGCGGGCCGCCCAATTTCGCACCCTCTCGGTGTCTGCATCCATGACACCACGACGCCCGGCGCGGCCGGGTCGAGACAAAAGGAGACAAAGAGATGCCACAGTACCTGTTTGCCTACCGGACACCGAAGAGCTATGTCGCGGGCGATTCCGAGGCGATGGCCAAGTGGACCGGCTACTTCGCAGAGCTCGGGAACGCCGTCGACCAGATCGGTAACCCCGTGTTCACGGCGTCGACCGTGGGCGCATGCGACGAGAGCACCCGCCTCGGCGGCTTCTCGTTCATCCAAGCTGAAGACCTCGAGTCCGCCGTCGCCCTGGCCAAGGGCGCGCCGTCGGTCGCCACCGGAGGGGGCGTCGAAGTGGGGGAGATCACCGAACTCATGTGAGCCGGGTAGCCGGAGGAGACAGGGAGGCGCCCGAGGGTCTGATGATCCCCGGGCGCCTCCTCGTCTCGGTCACGGCGGTCGTAGATCCGGTCGTTGCCTCAGCAGGTGCTGTGCAGGAGAGCGGCGACGCGCCGGCCCTGTCCGGTCAGGTCGTTGTACCGGGCGATCGCCTCCGACGTTTCGGCGTGGACGAGCTCGATCTCGCGCTGCTGGAGCACCTCGATCGTCTCCGTTCGGGTCTTGAGGCGCAATTCACGGCCTCGGCTCAGGACTACGACCTCAGGAGCGAAGGTCAACAACTCGTCCACATCGGCGGGCTCGATTCCCGGATCATGCCGGGTGCCGGTCTCGTTCCAGTCCCACTCCCTGGCACCGCCGGGCCACAGCTTGACGTCGCGGAAACGACCGATGCCGACGACCTCGATGTGTCCCCAACTGTTTTCGCCCACCTGAGGCGACTCCTCTGCGCTCGTCACGAACCAAAAGATACGTGTGTGGGAGCTTCGTGCTCCGACTCGGACGGGGCGCGTTCGCGCCCCGGCTTGCCCCGTCGGTGCTCGATTCAGGCGCCGGCGCTCTGGGCGGCAGTCGCGGCATCCGCTCCGTCGAGCGACATGAGGCCTCCTCCTACCTCGGTGAACCCACACGCGTCGATGTAGAACGGTCTGAGGTCGCCGGAGAAACCGACGTGGAGGAACTCGCAGCCGGCAATACGCGCACCGTCCCTCGCCGCCCAGACCAGGCCAACCCCGACGTCGTGATGCCGAGCCGGGATCGCCACCATCACGTCCTCGAGGAACGCGTGCACGAGACCGTCCCAGAGGACGTTGACAAAACCGACCAGCTGGCGCTCCATCCGCGCCACCACCCAGCCCAGGCTGTGCCGATGGCAGAGTTCGACCCAGTCCCATTCGGACTCGTCGTAGAGCCGGGTCTCGAACGCTTCGGCATGTAGCCGATGGATCTCCTCGTTCGAGAACGCGCCACGCCACGAAAAGATCGGGGCAGCCTCTGACTCGATGATCGTCGACGACATCCCGCCTGCGAAGGTTCCCGAACGAGCAGTCAGGCGAGATCGAAGCGGTCGAGGTTCATCACCTTTCCCCACGCCGCGACGAAGTCCTGGACGAACTTCGGCTGCGCATCGGCGCAGGCATAGACCTCGGCGACGGCTCGCAGTTGAGAGTTCGAGCCGAATACGAGGTCGACGGCAGTGGCGGTCCACTTGACATCGGCGGATCCACGGGGGCGCCCCTCGTAGACGTGCTCGGCGGTGGAGACGTGCCACTCCGTCCCTTGGTCCAGCAGGTTGACGAAGAAGTCGTTGCTCAAGGTCTCCGGCCGTGCCGTGAGGACTCCGTATTCGCTCTTCCCCGTGTTGGCGTTGAGGACACGCAGACCGCCGATCAGCACCGTCATCTCCGGCGCGGTCAGGCCCAGGAGGCTCGAACGATCGATCAACAGCTCCTCCGGCCGTCGCTTGTCGCCCGGCCGGAGGTAGTTGCGGAACCCGTCCGCCGTCGGCTCAAGGGCGGCAAAGCTGTCGATGTCGGTCTGTTCCTGAGACGCGTCCGTGCGGCCCGGCGCGAACGGGACCTGCACCGGGTACCCAGCTTCGTTGGCCGCTTTCTCGACGGCGGCACCGCCGCCGAGCACGACCAGGTCGGCCAGCGAGACCCGCTTCCCGTCCGACTGCTCGCCGTTGAACGTTTCTCCAATTCCCTCGAGTTTCTGGAGCACTTGGGCCAACCCGGACGGGTCGTTGGCGTCCCAGTCCTTCTGAGGAGCCAGTCGGATCCGAGCACCGTTGGCCCCGCCTCGTTTGTCGCTGTCGCGATACGTCGAGGCCGCGGCCCAGGCGGTGGAGACGAGCTGCGTGACCGACAGCCCGGACGAGAGGATTCTCTCTTTCAGCGAGGCAATGTCCGTCTCATTGACGAGCGGGTGGTCGACGGCAGGGACCGGGTCCTGCCAGATGAGCCGCTCGGCCGGGACCTCGGGACCCAGGTACCGTGCGACGGGTCCCATGTCGCGGTGTGTCAGCTTGAACCAAGCCCGGGCGAAGGCGTCGGCGAACTGGTCGGGGTGTTCGTAGAAGCGGCGCGAGATCTTCTCGTAGGCCGGATCGAATCGAAGCGAGAGGTCGGTGGTCAACATCATCGGCGCGTGTCGCTTCGACGGGTCATGGGCATCGGGGACCTTGTCGTCCGCAGCCCGGTCGGTCGGCCGCCACTGGTTGGCGCCCGCCGGGCTCTGCGTCAACTCCCACTCGTACCCGAACAGGTTCTCGAAGAAGCCGTTGTCCCATTTCGTGGGCGCAGTGGTCCAGATGATCTCGATCCCGCTCGTGATGGAATCGCCGCCCACGCCGGTGCCGAAGGTGTTCCGCCAACCGAGGCCCTGTTCTTCGAGCGGCGCGGCTTCGGGCTCGCGGCCGACGTAGCGGTCGCCGTCGGCGGCGCCGTGGGTCTTGCCGAAGGTGTGGCCGCCCGCAATCAGGGCGACGGTCTCCTCGTCGTCCATGGCCATCCGGGCGAACGTCTCCCGGATGTCCCGGGCGGCCGCGACCGGGTCGGGGTTGCCGTTCGGACCTTCTGGGTTCACGTAGATGAGACCCATCTGCACGGCGCCGAAGGGGTCGGCGAGTTGCCGGTCGCCGCTGTAACGCTCGTCATCGAGCCAGGTCGTCTCGGGACCCCAGTAGATGTCCTCTTCGGGCTCCCAGACGTCGACACGACCACCGCCGAAGCCGAAGGTCTTCAATCCCATGGACTCGAGGGCACAGTTGCCGGCAAGAATGAACAGGTCCGCCCAGGAGATCCTTCGGCCGTACTTCTGCTTGACGGGCCAGAGCAGGCGGCGGGCCTTGTCGAGGTTGGCGTTGTCCGGCCAGCTGTTGAGCGGTGCGAACCGCTGCGTACCCGATCCGGCCCCTCCACGACCGTCGTGGATGCGGTAGGTGCCCGCGCTGTGCCACGCCATGCGGATGAACAGCGGTCCGTAGTGGCCGTAGTCGGCCGGCCACCAGTCCTGCGACGTCGTCATGATATTGACGACGTCCGCCTTGAGCGCGCTGAGGTCGATGCTCTCGAATTCCGTCGCGTAGTCGAATTGCTCTCCCATCGGATCGATCAGCGGCGAATTCTTGCCCAGCTGCCGTAGGTTGAGTTGGTCGGGCCACCAATGCTGATTTGCCATCGAACCCGTCGCCGCGTGGGCATGGTCCAAGACTGGACACGTGGCCCGGGGAGCCTCATCCTCGGGGGTGGTGACGATGGGGCCAATACCTTCGTTGCTCATGACGATCCCTCCGTGCTCTGGGCTGGTTGTTGTTGTCTCCTCGACAGGTGTGGAGCCGCTTCTCGCTGGCAAACTGGACAGACACCCCAATAGATGACTTCGGCTTCTTCCACGATGAATCCGTGATCATGGGAAGCGGTGAGGCACAACGTACTTCCCACCGCGCAGTCGACGTCTTCCGTCGAGCCGCAGGAGCGACACACGAGATGGTGGTGGTTGTCGTCGACCCTGTTCTCATAGCGGGCGGGGGAGCGACCTGGCTGGATGCGGCGGATCAGACCCTTGTCGGTGAGAACACCGAGAGCGTCGTACACGGCCTGACGAGAAACGGCACCGATCTCGTGGCGCACGACCTCTTCGATCTCGTCCGTGGTGGCGTGAGGATGATCTGACACGGCACGCATGACCGCCAGTCGCTGGGCGGTGACCTGCACCCCTCGCTGGCGTAACGACTCGGCCGCATCCGACGACCAGACAGCAGACATCGTTTCTATTGTGTGGTCTGATTCTGGACCGAGTCAAGAGTCGGACGATTTGGCCGAATTGTGTCCCTGGACGTCCACGCCTGTTTCGGCCAAGGGCCTACCCCTCGACGACGTGTCCCTCGGTGGTCACCGGCTCGAGGGCAAGAGGGCAACGAGAACAAACTCGGCGTCGTCATCTCGAGTTACTTGAGATCGGTTGCCACCAGGCATAGCCCTGTTCAGTGGACGAATCCGGGAGCCTGGTTCACTGTCTTGTAAGCCTGCTCCCGGACCCGTGAGAGGTCGGCTGCGTTGCGCGGCGCGGTGTCACCCGGGCGAGGCGGCAGCCCGAAGCCGGTGTACATCACGCGTCGTTCGTGTTCGATCGGCGGATGGCTCATGTGCATCGTGCACGAGCAGTGCACGGTGAGATCGCCGGTCCGGGTCGGAAGGGGGATTTCGGGCAGGCCCCAGGACCGACGCAAGAACGCGGGTTGCACCGAGCGCGCGGTGAGAGCCTGCCACGACCGCCAACTGACCCGACCGCTCGTCGGCGCCGGTGACCGAGATGCCGACCGTCAGCCCACAGCACTGATACGAGTGTCGCCCGAGACTGCAGTCCTTGTGCCAAGGCACGTCGGAGATCCCCTCGACGACACCGATCGGCTTGACGAGTGCCTCGATCAAGTTCCCCTCGACCCGCGGCCGATGTCCGTCACCAGTTAGTGAAGCGATGCGCAACAAGCGGTCGTCCTGGAGGATGGCCGCCGTCGTGGGACTGTGCTCGTGGAACCACTGAAGTCGGACGGGTCGCCGCTGGTCGTCCGCCGTCGTGGCCCACCAGGAACGGCCGTCGTCGGGCTTGTACAAAGAAAAGGCAATGTCCATGTCCGCCGAAACCTGCTCCATCTCCTCTGAGCTGAACACGTCTGTGAGGTGGAGGTATCCGGCTTCGGACAGGAAGTGCCGCGGCATCGGACGGGTCGTCGTCCGGGGCGAACGACTGGTGGAGGTCGAGGGGCTCGCCGTTGCGGTCGTTGAATTCGATCGACCCGGCGGTATGGACGGGCCGGCCGTCGAGCAACGAGCGAAGAAGGACCCACCAGTCGAGGAAGTCTTCGAGGCGACCGTGTGGCATGTCCAATGTGCCTGCCGTGAATAGCGTCATGGGCGTCCGCAGGTCGTCGACGATGTCCCCGAGCTCGGACTCGTCGAGCCGGACGGTTGCCTGGCCGTCGGCCCCGGGTGCGACCCCTATCGCATCGCCGGCGACGCTCAATGTCCACGACCCCACGGGGGTCTCGATGGTCAGGGGCCTCACCCCGAGTTCGCGAGCCCCCGGGACCGCCAGCACGGAGTGTTTCTCCGAGAGTCGGCGCAAACGGTCCTCGAAGAATTCGACGACGTCGATCGTCTCGACGTTGTCGTCGTATCGAGTTCGAAGGTCGATGGTCACCGCCGCTCAAGAGTACCGGTACGGCGTCCCGCTGACCAGGACGGGCGACGTTCGCCGTGCGATCCGATATTCGCCGGCTCAGGTCGGGAACGTCTTGGAGCCGACGTCAGCGAGGAGGGGCGTGACCTGGGCGCCGGATTGTCCTCTGCGCAGTGACGAGAGATCAGTCCCCGTCGCCTGGCAGCTCGACCGCGACGGCGGCCCAACCTTCTCGCCCCGTGCTGGTCTGCGGCAGGGCCACGGTCTGGGGAGGGTCATTGGTCGGCTGGTTGGTGTACTGAATCCATGCCGTTCGACCCGAGGCCAGGTTCACCGGCTGACTGATTGCGGCCCAGCCGGGCGGAACCGTTGTGGCCGCTCCGGCATCGATGCCGGCGGCGAACACCAGCGAGGTTGGCCTCGTGGTGGTGAGCGAAACGCCCGGGCGCTCGCGAATGCCCGAAGCCGCGACCGAGGCCCCCAATCCGCGGGTTCCTTCCATAGCGATCACCGTCAGGTTCTGGTCCCCCTTGGACACGGTGGAAGAGACCGTCGCTGCATCGAGCACCTTCGGAGCCAGGGTCGTCCACACCGCAACGTCGCCCTGGGGGCTGCGCTCGCGGCGCACCACGTGCCAGTTCAGACCCGACCCCGAAACGATGGCGCCGCGGGACGTGCCCGGAGCGCTCTGTACGAAGGCCACCAAGCGCTCCCCGGCGGAGGCAGTGTGGAACACCGGGGCGATCACCCGACCCACCCCCTGCGCGCTCACGCGGGCTTGCAGGACGAAGCAAGTCATCGATGGGGCCGGGTTCTCGACCACGAGCTGCTCGTCGGCTCTCACGGTGCGACCATCGGCGTCGGTGGTCAGCACTGTGAGGGTATGAGTCCCGTTGCTCACCGCCGTCGTGTCCCAGCGCACCGCGTACGGCGGACTGCCCACGGGCGACGCCAACGGTCGGCCGTCGACGAGGAAGCGCACCGAGCGCACCGGCACCCCATCGTGGACTACTGCCGTCAACGGTATGGGGCCCGACACCACTTGGTGGGGTGCCGGGTTGACCACAGAGAGTTCGGGTGGCGGGGCCGAGGCCGGTGTCACTTCCACGGCTGCCATGTTCCACTGGTCGGTTGTCGGGGCGGTGTCATCCATTGTGACCGGTTCCCCGGCTGCGGTGCTGGTGCCCGAGGACCCTTGCACCCAAAAGGTGTCGCCGTCGGTCGAGTCGACCCACTGGTCGATGATCGACTGCCCGGTGTCGGGCGTCCGGGCGATGGCGTTGTCCCAGTCGGCTCCCACCGCGAAGGAATCGGAGCCGGCCGCCTGCGTGGTGATCGTCACGCTGGGCGCGCCGCTTGGTGCCGAACCTGACGAAGCTGCGCCGGTGCCGGCGGCGCCCGAGAGCGCGAGCACCGTGAGCTGCTGGTCGTAGCCGCTGACTGCTGGTCGGGATGTCACCCGCACGTTGTTGAGCACACCGGACGCGGTCGCTGTCCAGACTTCGGCGTCACCGAGCTGGGCGTCAGCCCGGGTGACGAGATGCCACGTGAGGCCGGCACCGCTGACCCTGGTGGACTGGGTCCCGCTGCTCGGGCCATCCAAGCCCGCAAACGCCACCAGGGTGTCCCCGGCAACTGTGGTGGAGAACGCATTGACGGACACCGCGTTCTTGCCGTTCTGCGTGGCCGAGGTGTCGATCGACAGGCCCGAGCTGTCGCGGACGACGTGCACCTTCTCCACCGGTGACGTGCCCACGGTGCCGTTCGAGTCCGTGACCTGAGCACTGAGGGTGTGACGGCCTATTGGAGTGTTACCCACCGTCCACGAGGCGGAGTACGGAGCCGTGGTCACCGGCGATCCAAGCGGCTCGCCGTCCAGTAGGTACTGTACCGACGCAACCGTGGCGGGAGCAGAAGCCGTCGCTGTAGCGGAGAGGGTGACGGTCCCCTGCACACGCGCGCCTGCGGTCGGGCTGGTCAACGCGATCGTCGGAGGCACCGTGACGGGACTGTTCTGGGAGAGGACCGTGACGTTGTCGCCGGTGATCTGGAGCTCGGTGTCCACAACATTGTTGTTCGAATCGCTCTCCGTGAACACATGCTGGGGATCGACAATCGCTTGCAGCACGTAGGTGCCGTCGGGCACGCCGGTCAAGTCGATCGGCTGACCGTTGTCGGTCTGGTCGTACTCGTCGCCCCAGCCGACGCTGAAACCGAGCAGCTTCGTCGGGTTGGTGCAGCTGTCCTGGGGTGGCGACGTCTGGTTCGGTGTGTGGGGCACGCCGCCCACGTATGTGTCGGCCGTGATGCAGTAGTCCGTTTTCGGGCTGACTGCGACCACGGCGCCGGGTGTGCCGTCGGGGTTGGCGACATTGAGGGTGAAGCGGGTCAGGGGAAACCGTAGGTCGCTCGGCGGATCGTAAATGCCGTTCAGCGCGACGGGGACGGTGTGATCGATGGCCCACGTCTTCGGCCCGGTGCGGCTGTAGATGTCCTGCACGAGGGTCGACACGCCAGTGTTTGCGTTGTAGTGAGGCTGAATCGCGAACGGTCCGGCGCCCGCGTCCCACGTTACGTGCGTGTACTGCAGTTGACGATCGTTTGTTACCGGGTCGTTCCCAATGGAGATGTCTTGGGTCGGCACCAGGATCTTCAGGTCCGGTGGCGTGATGGGCGCCGCTGCCCCGGCCGAACTCGACGTCTCCGTTACCACTACGCCGGACATCATCAGCACGGTGGCGAACATCATCACCACAGTTCGCCAGCAACCCCTCATGACCGCCACCCCTCCGAAAACCTCTCGCTGGAAGCGAGAGTTCTACACGACCGTCGATGGCCACGCCATTTGAGAACCGGCCAGACCGAAGCGGTACAAGGCGCATCTTCTCGTCGGGGTCATGATCTCAGGCGAAACGATGAGCGAGAGTGCAAGCTTCTCGACGATTCGCCTTCGTGAGGCGCGTCGCGCAGACGTCATCTGTTCCGCCGGACCGATCTGCGTTTCCGCGGGATCGACGACGAGGGCCGTTGTTCCTGAAGGCTTCACGGAGTGACGTCGTGTTGCTCGCGATCCCAGAGGGTCGAAGAGTTCATTTGAGACGCTGAGAGATCATCTGAGAAGAATTGCGACCTTCCGCCCGGTCGGTACGCAGCTCGGTTGTCTCGCCTTCAACATCGAATGGAATGGGCCACCAAGTGGCCAATGAGTACGGACCGGTCAGCACGGACCGGTCCAGGGGCGCGAGCGATTCGTAGTATCCGTTTGCGAGTTGGGGCAGCCCGGAAGTCGGCGACTGACACTTCGCATCCCTTGAGCGATCGAACGAAGTTGGCGGCCAACGCCATTAGCTTGGCTGAGCAGAGATGCGGTCGCGATCGCCCCTGGCACACTGTGGTCATGAGAACTGGTCCACTCAACCCTTACCTGGCGAACTCCTGCTACCCGATCGCGCACGGGCGCTGCGACCAACAAGACAACAGCCCAGTGGTAGGCCCGACGGGACCGAGCGAGTTTCTGGGCGACGACGACCTCCAGTACACCTGGCTCGGCCCCGGCCATTTCGGGACCCTGGTGTCGGGCACGTACCCCGATGGCCGACGGGTGATCTGGAGCAACGGCCGCCAGACCATTGCCAAGCTGGACTATGACACGCTCGGGACGTTGGCCGTACTCCCAACCGGGGACCAGCCCGTGACCCCGGTTTCCGAGCTCCAGGCCGCGGTCCGCGGGCTGGACGAGCTACGCGGAGAGGATGCCTTCAACCACGCGCTGACACTCGCCATCACGTACCTGATGGGCCTCGATGGCGTCTACGCGTTGGTGGATCGCGAGAACACCTTGCTCCTGACCCGGAAGGACTGTGTCGTGGCCTACCGGGACGCCGACCCGACCGATACGGCATCACCAATCATCGAGTCGGCGCGGTGGCCCAAACCGGTCGAGGTGGAGGGGGACTTCGTCGGGGTCAACCTCACGTTCGACGGCCGGCTGGTGCTCTCCACTGACCATGGCTGGCTCGTGTGCCTCACACGCGACTTCACCGACTACACCACGCTGCAGCTCCCCGGTGCGCGTGAGGAGGCGGCCGACCATTGGGTTCGCATGATCGAATCCGGGCGGAGCGGCGGCTACGGCTGGGTGCGCAAGAGCCTCTGCATCGACGACGACGGCGGAATCTACGTGCCGTCGGTGGATCACCTGCACAAGGTGGTGTGGACGGGCCAACGGCTTTCGACCGACGAGACGGACGGCGCCTGGTCCGCCCCCTATCGCAATGGGGGTGGCTGGGGCTCGGGCACCACACCTTCGCTCATGGGCTTTGGCCCCGACGAGGACAGGTTCGTGGTGATTGGCGACGGCGACGAGGTCGTCAACATCACGCTGTTCTGGCGCGATGACATCCCCGACGACTGGGAGCAGTTGCCGAACGCGCCGTCTCGGCGGATCGCTGGCATCGGCCCGGCGAATATGGGAGATCCCGCGCTCCGTGCCATCCAGACGGAACAATCCATCACGGTGAGCGGATACGGCGCCATGACGGTCAACAACGAGCCCGCCTCCATGCCCGAGGGACTACCACCAGCGGGAGCCCGGTCTCTGTGCTTCTATCTCGGCCACGACCCCGCATACCGACCGCTGGGCATGCACAAGTACGAGTGGAACCCCGACACGCGGACGCTCGATCAAGCATGGGTGTGCACCACGGTGTCCACGCCCAACTCGGTCCCCTTCGTGTCGCAGGGATCGGACCTGGTCTACACGTGCGGCACCCGCGACCGGCAGTGGACGATCGAAGCGGTCGACTGGACCACCGGTGAACCTGGGTTCCACTACGTCGTAGGCGACTCGACGTTCAACACCTTGGGCGCTGGAATCCTCCTCGACGACGAGGGTCGGCTCCTCTACGGCACGATCTTCGGCAAGACGCGCATCCTGCGGACCGTCAGCGACGGGCCGGTTCGGGCGACACGCACCTAATCCTCGGAGATCTTGCGACGAAGCACCTCGATCTCTTCGACGAGTTGTTGGCGCCGCTCGACGGTCACCGAATCGACACTCAGGCCCAGGACGCCGGTGACCTGGTTCTGTGACAGCTCAAAAGGAGGTGTCATCAGGGCGTCACCTGCGGCCGGCCGGCACGCGGATTTCCTCAATAGCTCAGCCACCTCGCTGAGATGATCGACACCCCACAAGGCGCCTTCGAGCACCTCGAGCTGTTGGCTCCGGTCACCGCCGAGCGGAAGTACCAGCGCGCTGGGGAGCGGCGAGGAAAGGACTGGGTTCACCTAACGAGTGCGTTCAGCCAACAAGGCGTCGACCCGCAGCATGACCTCTTCCGGGGTGATGTCCAGCTGGGCCAAGACAGCCTCCGTCGTCTCATCTTCCCGTTCGAGAAGTGCGACCAACAGATGCTCCGTATCGATACCGCCGTCCGCGTTCGCCCATGAGATTTGTAAGGCCCTCTCCAGAAGTCTCATGGTGGCCCCGGACAACGGCTCTCGGCCTGTCCCTCCGGTCTGTTGATGCCTGTGGTCCTCGACGACCTCACGCGCACGGTTGTACTCAGCGCCGGCATCGGAGAGCGCCCTGGCGGCAATGCCCTCACCTTCTCGCAACATGCCCAAGAAAAGGTGCTCGGGGCCGATTGAGCTGTCGTGCAGGTTCTGCGCCTCCTCCTGCGCCAGAACCAAGATCCGGCGAGCACCATCAGTGAAATGCTCGAACATTCCCACCAGGGTGCCAGAATCCTCCGTCAGATTCACGCCCATTGGCACAGCCGAGCTCGACATCGTCGGGCCTGTCTCGTCTGAAGGATCGCTGTTCCTACCAGACCCCCGCGTTGTCGACGATCAAGTCTGTATCGACGCGGCGTTTCGGAACGAAGTCGGCTGGAATGTCCCGCGCTCGTAATGCCTCTGACGATCCCCATTCTGACTGTCTTCACTGAGTGCGCAAGAGAACCGTCGTGAACCGGACCCAGCTGATGATCGTGAATATCAAGGCGACTTTCGGCCGGTAGGCCAGTCGATAGACCGGACGTCCAGAACGCGCCGTGCGACTTCTCGATCGCATTATGGCCATCTTGGGCTCCGAGCTGTCCTCGGCCCTCTCACGGCACAAAGGTGACCGGCTCACGCAGGTCCTGAGCGGCCATGACGGGAAACGTCGGGGGAAAAGCGAGGATCGAGTGGGAGAGATGCCCGATTCGAAGGGGATCGAGCTGTTATGGGAGCATTAGTCAGGGCTCGTCACGATCTTCCCAATCGCCTTTCGCCTTTGCTTATCGCTTATCGCTTATCGCCTTCGCGGTCGAGCCCCGATAAGGCCTCACAGGCGCCTCGAACAGGTATTCGGGGTATCCGGCGCGGCGCCGTGACGGCGAGAAGATCCACTCTCCGGGTCCGATATACGTATTCGTCCGGACCGTTGCGTAGAGTGCGCCTGACGAAGGGGGAACGGATGTCAGGAATGCGGCGTGGAGTCGTCGGTCCGCGGAGGGCTCGGAATCGTGTTTGGACCAGGTTGTCCCTGGGCCTCTGTCTGCTGGCGGGACTCGGACTCTCTACGGCGGCGTCGGTGTCGGTCGCACCCCCAGCCGGCGCGGCAATTCCCTCTGCGACGGTCTCGGTGGCGGGTGAGTCGCTCGGCGGCCTCGGAGTCGGCTCTCCGTATGGATTGAATCCGGTCTTCTCGCCGACGATCACTGACTATGTGGTTCGATGTCAGACCGGCTCGAACCTGATCTCCTTCGCGCTGACCGGGAACGGGGGACCGATCACGGTGTCGACGAACCAGCAGGGATCAGCGGTTTCCGGAACCACGGTCGACATCTCCCTCGCCGTGATCCCGAACCAGGCGATCGTAATCTCCGCGCCGAGTCCCGGCGGCGTTCAGGGTATGACCCAGTACTGGGTGCGTTGCCTCCCGCCGGACTTTCCAACGCTTCAGGTCAACCAGGCCGGGCCGGTATCCCCGGGGTGGACACCTGGCTACTACTTCACCGGCAACATCACGACCACCAACGGCGCGTACTACGCCATGGTGCTCGACGGAAACGGTGTCCCGGTGTGGTACCAAAAGCTCCCGGCGGGCGCGGCGGGGGCGATCAACGTGGAACCGCTGGGCAGCGACGGAATCGCCTGGACGTCGGCCACCAGCTTTGGGTTCGGTGTTGGGGACAACCCCAGCGTCTATACCGGTTTCAACCTCGCCACGCAGACGACTATCGAGCCACTCCCGGCCGCGGTGGCGCCAACCGATCCGCACGAGCTCCTGCCCCTGCCCAACGGGGACCGGATGATGATCTCGACGCCGCTCGTGGCGAAGAACCTTTCGACCCTTGGCAACGGCCGCAACGGCAACACCCAGATGGTGGTGCCCGCCTCGGAAGCGAACAACACCGTCGTCGACTGCGTGGTCCAAGAGGTGAACCCGAGCAACCACGCCGTCTGGACATGGGATGCCGCGACGCACATCGGGGTGGACGAGGTCAACACCGCGAGTGGACTCCCTTATGCCGGTCCGGCCTGGGGGCTGTTCTCCCCCGACGGCGTGCCGGCCGCTGACATCTACCACTGCAACTCGGTCGCCGTCGACGAGGACTCGTCGAGCCCGTACTTCGGCGACGTCCTCGTCTCCATGCGCCACCTGAATGCGGTCTTCCTGGTTGACCGCGCTACGGGCAACGTCATCTGGAAGCTGGGTGGTACGGCATTTACTCCCAGTGACCCTGAAACCGCGCAGGAGGTTCCGGCGCAGCATCTCAGCCTCACGGGTGACAGTGAGACGCAATTCTGTGGCCAACACGACGCCCGTTTCGTCCCCACCCCCAATCCGGCCGTCGAGGACGTGAGCGTGTTTGACGACCACACGGGTTGTGTCGGTGCGGCACGTGGCGTCGAATACGCCCTCGACACCGGGGCGGGAACGGCGACGCCCGACTGGCAGTACGCCCAACCAAACGGCAGGTCTGTCGGCGCCACGGGGAGCTTCCGCAGGATGCCCGACGCCGCCAACGACATCGGTTCGGGCAGCAGCATCATCGGCTGGGGCATCTCGCTATTCCCGTCCGGCTTCACCGAGGTCGACGGCAGCGGGAAGGTGCTGTGCGACATCCGCTTCGCCGATGGCGACGTCATCTACCGGGCCATCAAGGTCGACGCGGCGCAGGTGAACCTGCAACTGCTACGCCAGACAGCGGGCTTGCCGCCCCCTGGCGCTCCGGCTGGCCCACCCGGCGGCGTCACCCTCAACAAGCCGGTCGTTGGCATGGCGGCGACACCCGACCGAGGCGGGTACTGGCTGGTCGCGTCCGACGGCGGAGTCTTTACCTTCGGGGACGCCGGGTTCAACGGTTCGGCGGGAGGCACGCCCCTCAACAAACCCGTCGTAGGCATGGCGGCCACGCCCCGTGGTGGCGGGTACTGGCTGGTCGCGTCCGATGGCGGGGTTTTCAGCTACGGGGACGCCGGCTTCTACGGCTCGACGGGGAACCTGCGCCTCAACGAGCCCGTGGTGGGAATGGCGGCCACCCCCGACGGCCGCGGGTACTGGTTGGTGGCCTCAGACGGCGGGATCTTCACCTTCGGGGACGCCGGCTTCTACGGCTCGACGGGGAACCTGCACCTCAACCAGCCCGTGGTGGGAATGGCGGCCACCCCCGACGGCCGCGGGTACTGGTTGGTGGCGTCCGACGGAGGGATCTTCACCTTCGGGGACGCCGGCTTCTACGGCTCGACGGGGAACCTGCACCTCAACAAGCCTGTGGTGGGTATGGCCTCCACCCCGGGCGTTCGCGGGTATTGGTTGGTGGCTTCCGACGGCGGGATCTTCACCTTCGGTAACGCCGGCTTCTACGGCTCGACGGGAAACCTGCGCCTCAACCAGCCCGTGGTGGGCATGGCGGCGCTCCCGGGTGGGAACGGCTACTGGCTGGCGGCCTCCGACGGGGGGATCTTCAACTTTGGTGACGCCGGGTTCTACGGCTCGGCCGCGGGCTCCTGAGTGACGCGCGCGCCCAACGCTCAAAAACGGACGGACGCGCCATCTTTCCGATCGACGAGGTCCCCGACATCGGGGGCCCAAGGCCTGTGATCGCGTCGCGAGTAGCGCCGAGGGCGGTCGACCGGGATCGAACCGGCATCGCGCGTCGAAGGGCACGGGAGGATTGCGGTCCCACGGGGTTGGCCGACCTGCCAGGTAGCCCGGGACGTCAGCCCGAGAAGTGAGGGAGAGCCACCCAGGACGGCCGGCCCGGCTCGTGGTACACGGCCTGTTCGGCTGCCTGCAGGGTGGTTCCTGTGGCCGGCGGCTCCCCGGTGCCGAGGTTCCGGGCATAGACGGGGTGGGCACCACTAGAGACCTGGACCCGCAGCCGATGCCCAGTCGGGAAGGTGTGACCGACGGGCCACAGGGCCACGGTCGCTGCGAAGATCCCGTCGGGGTTCCGGCGAATGGACGCCGGGTCGAAGCGCTGCAGTCCGTCGCAGACGTTGACGGATTCGCCGTCGGGTGACACATCACAGATCCGGACGAAGAAGTCCGTGTGGTCCAGGCTCGAGCCCACGTGCAACTCCGCCTCCACCGGACCGACAAGCTCGAGAGGTTCCCCGAGTTCGTCGGAGGTGTAGACGAGGACGTCCGGGCGGGCTTCCAGAGCCCGGTTGTCTACGGTGCCCCCGGTAAGCATGCCGATGCCGCCCATCGAGGGCGTCGGGTCGGCGGGATCGTAGCGATAGCGGTCGGGATCCGACGGCGCGTCCGGCGGCATCGGCGCGAGGTGCCCGCCGGCATGGAGATACCAGCGGGTCGGCTGCGAAGGAGGGGGCCAGTCCGGCAGGTCGCGCCAGTAGGCGCCTTCTCCCTGTACGTGGACCCTTACCGGGGCGTGGCCGAGCAGCCCCTCCCGGCCGAGCAGCCAGGTGTCGAACCAGTCCAGTGGAGCATCGGTCATGCCGCCCTCCCCGCCGCCGCCGAGGTGTCCGCCAGCGCCGATACGCAGATGGACGGGTGCGGGCGAGGAGCGCAGGGTGGCGTAGTCCTCGACCACGCCAGGCAGCGGGTAATCGTGCCAGCCGTCGACCAGCAAGGTCGGCACCGTCCATTCCGCCAGCAGGGGTCGGAAGTTCACCGGATCCCAAAAGGCATCACCCGCGCCGCCGTGAGCGAGCTGGTCCCGGTAGAGCTGCAGGTCGACGCCCGTGAGCTGCTTGATCACCTCGCCCAGAGGTAGGTGGTCGAAGCCCGCCCTCAACTCGGCCATCCGCCGCTCGATGCCCTCGGGGGAGATGTCGGTTGTCGGGGCGCCGTCGCCTCGCACGTTGAATTGGGTGGCGCCAACGTCCCAAGGGATGATCACCTCGAGCGCCAGCGAGTCTCCCGGGTACCACGAGTACGCACGCACTGAAGTCGACAGGGCGACTGCCATGGCCTTGAGGTGCGGTGGCTTGGTGGAGGCCAGCGCCCACTGGGTGAAGCCCATGTAGCTTCCGCCGAACGTGCCCATTCGGCCGTCGAACCAAGACTGGGAGGCGATCCAGTCGGCTGTGTCCCGCCCGTCGCCCGCTTCGGCGAAGTAGCTGTGCGTGCCACCCGACCCGTCCGTGCCCCGGCACGCCTGCAGGACATACCGGTAGCCGCGGGCCGCGAACTCCGGGCCCATGGCCGAGGCGAGGTTGACCCGGCCGTATGGCGTGCGCTCCAAGATGGTGGGGACGTCGCCGATGCCAACGGGGTGGTAGAGGTCCGCCAGGAGCACCACCCCATCCGACATCGTGACCTTGACGTCCCGCTCGACCTCGACTTCGTTGGTGCGCTCGCGCATGCCGACCCCCTTGGCGACCGGGCCTCCCTCAGCCCCCGCGGACAGACCCTATTTCAAGTCTCGTTGGCCTGGAAGCCTTGACACCGTTGCCCAACCGGGTCGAAGTCCGTCGCTCACCCTGATGCGATGCGAATGAGTTGCTCACCCGCGGGCCACTTCGTCGCGGTGTGGGGCACTCTCCTGGACACACGGTGGAACTCAGGCAACCCATGCGGTACGGACTCCGACCAGGAGGTGCGCCGGCGATCTGCTCTGTCTGAAGGAGGCTCGTAGGTGAGTGCAGGTGCCCTGGCGAAGCCCGAAAAACGGCAACGCAAGCGTGTTCTTTGGCCGCGAGTCTCGTCCGCTGTCGCCTCTGTCACCACGGGTGCTCTGTCGTGCCACTTACGTGGGCAACTCAGAAGGTGAAAGGACGCGCACCCTCGCCCCCTCGATTCGTCCCCTTTACGGGTGTGTCGTTGTGGTGCCGCGGGGTGGCGCCATAAGGCGACGTTGTGACGAACGTGCTTCACCCTGCGACCCAGCGCGTCGGAACTCATCCGAGACCGAGGAATTTCACCGTGGCGTCTATCGCTCCGAAGTCCGATGGTGTCGCGAAATGATCGACGCCGGCGAGCGTGACCAACGAAGCCGAAGGCAGCGCCGAAATCAGCCGCTCGGCGGACCGTACCGTGTCCCGGTCACCCAACACCACCAGGATCGGAAAAAGCAGGCTCGACAGCTCTTCCTCGGTGACCGGCTGCCGGGGCCGACGGAGGAAGGCCGAGAGCGCTCTCGGGTCGTTTCCCGCAGTCTTGGCCAACCGGCGGAACAGCCGGGCTTGCACATCTTCGGGCTCTTCGCTGCTCTCGAGAGCTTCCGTGATCATCGCGGGGTCGGCGGTCTCGAACACGTTGTCCCCCAACCCGAGGAGGACGATCCGGTCGAACCTCTCTGGCTCGGCGAGCGCCACCCGTAACAGCAACTCTGCGCCGGCCGAAAAGCCGACCCCAGCGATGAGTCCGTCCGTAGGCAGGACGCGGCGGATCTCTTCATCCGCGTCTGCGTAGTCCGCCGGATCGGTCAGCGGCAAGGACGACCCGTGACCCGGTAGGTCGATAGCGGGAACCGTGACGCCGAAGTCAGCCAGGATGTCGACCCAACCGGTCTGCCGCCAGTTGTGGTCGAAGGAGGATCCGAAGCCGTGTAACAGGATCAGCGAGCTGGAGCGAGTAACCATGATTCCGCAAAGCTAATGGGACGGACGACCCGGGCACTCGTGGACTGAAGATCCGGGCGATACGGGGACGCCGTGGTCGAAGAACCGATTGGCATACCTGTGTCGGTCGATGCGGTCAACTGCAGCGCCTCTACGTCGCCTTGGATGCCTGAGTTTCTGCTCACATTGGGTGGCGACCTCCGAGGATGCATGACCACCGGCTGTGCGTGAGGACTCTCCGTCGGTCACCATGGGGAGATGACCATCCCTCGGGAACGACCCTCGGCGCGCGTGATCGTCATCGACAGGACCGGCAGCGTTTTGCTCTTCCGGGTCGAAGACCCCCATGACACCAAACCCCCGCTCTGGATTACTCCCGGCGGAGGGGTCGACCCGGATGAAGCGCTCGGCGAAGCCGCAGCGCGCGAGCTCGCTGAGGAGACCGGCGTGGTCGTCGATCCCGCGGAGTTGGGGAGACCTGTGGCGATGTGCCGGGGCGAGTGGACATTCCGCGGCCAGCCTCTCTACTCGGTGGACTCCTTCTTCGCGTGGCGCACGGAGCGGTTCGAACCGTCGACTGCAGGATGGGAGCCACTGGAGCGCGAAGTCCACGCGGCGTGGCGCTGGTGGACGATCGAAGAGCTCGACACCACGAACGAGGCCGTCCTGCCCGCACGTCTCGGCGACGTCGTGCGCCTGATCATGCAGGGTACGACCGGCCCGTCACCCGTCGAGTTGCCCTGGGTCGACGTCGACATGATCGGGCTGGGGTCGTCGACGGAGACTACGAAAAGCTGACGCAAGTCGGAATTCGGAGGCACGCCCCTGAATGGTCCGATTTGGCTGATCACCACTAGGAACGTTCTCTTCCGGTCTTCTCCGAACCGTCGGCCAAATCAGACCTCGTCGCCCCTATCTTGAAGGTCCGCCGCCACGGTGTCGTAACCGGCACTTGTCAAGATTCGGCGCAAGTCAACGAGTTGTTGTCCGTCGATGTCCTTGTCACTCGGACGCCTGAGAACCTCGGTCTCCTGGCCGATGCGGAACACAAACATGTCGTCGTGCTGCTGTTCGATGGATCCGACCGCCTCGAGCAACGAAACGACATCGTGCCATTCGACGTTGTAGTTCGTCTTTTGTTGAAAGATCTGTTGCAGGGTGTCTCGATGATGGCTGCTGAGGTGCTCGGGCCCTGAGATTGGCGGCATCGGGATCAGATCCTCTCTTCGTGGTGAACCTGTCAATGTAGCGAGAGTCCCCGCTGGGCGCGAGACCCTCGAAGTCTCAGCTGTGGCCCCGACGATTCCTTGGCCCGAGGAGCGCTCTGGAAGTGGTGCGCACGCCCCGTCCCGCCGCCATCTGGGTGCTGAGAGTCACGGATCCCATCTCATGAACCAGATGCGTGGCCCAGCGTGAGGGGCATCGGCGTCATCGATGACGCGGAAGCCGAACCTCTCGTAGATCGACACATTGCGCCCGGTGCCTGTCGAAAGGAAGGCGCCCACACCCTCAGCCCGTGCACGCTCCTGGCCTTCGAGGATCAGGGCCCCACCGACGCCACCGCCCTGGCGTCCGGGATCGACAGCAATCGAGTCGAGCTGCCAGAGGGCGGTAGTGGGGCTTCGGTTCTCGACCCAACCCCAGAACTCGTCGTAGCGATGTCCGCCGTCATCGGCCAGCGCTCGAATCCGCGGTTGATTCCAAGGATGCTCTGCCCACGATTCGAATCGGTGGGGTGGGATCCACACGGCAGCCCCGCTCGTACCAGCCGCCACCGAGACGAGTCCAAGCTCAAGCCCTGCCTCGAGGAAGAACCCGAAGCAACTCGTGAAGCACTCAACTCGGTCGTGCACCTGACCCATGGGCCAACACATCATCGGTTCGTCGACGAAGGCACGGCCGAAGAGCGATGCGAGTGCGAGGAGTCGATCTGGTCCGGCCGGCGAAACCGCAATCTGAGAACGGTCCACTGCGACGGGAGTGTATCCAACCGACCACCTGAGACAGGTCCTCGTCCTTCGCCGTGATCCGGCGCATGAGCTGCCAAAGGGAGGATCGAGGTCGCAGTACCTTCGGCGCCTGAGTCACCACGTTCTGTTGACTCACCACGTAGTAGGACGTCACCGAACTGAAGGACGTGCACGGGCGGTGGAGACGTCTCTCTCCGCCTTCCGCCACCGACTAGGGAGAAAGCTCCTTCAAGAGTGTGATGGATCGGGCGAATAGGGTCGCGCCATGTCTTCTCGCCTCGACAAGTCGTGGAAGGTCCTCGCAAGCCATCAGACCGACGAAGGCAATCGCTGCGTGGATATCTTCTCGCGGCCTGATGGAACCTACGGCTTCGAAGAGTTCCGCAAAGATCCAGAGGACATGGGCGCGTGGACTCCGGTCAGTTATTTTTCGGGTCGTGAATTCCCGACAGAGAGTGACGCGGTCGCCGAGGCGACCCGACTCGTCCCCTGGCTCGTCCCGCTCCTAGATCGCTGACGCACGCCACAGAACCGACGAGCAGGGAGGGTCTCGGAGCCAGAGTGTCACCGTTGTCCAAGGTCCTCGATCCGACGCTCCAACTCTTGTATCCGCTGGATGTCAGCGGGTGAGCGCGCCCAAGCCGGCTTCTGCCACCTGCATGTCCTCGCTGTAGTGGCCACCGCTTACGCCGATCGCGCCAATGAGCGCCTCATCGACAACGATGGGATAGCCACCACCGAAGACGACCAGGCGGTCGATACCGGTCGGGGCGCCGAGAGCCAATGGAGCATCGTCCTTGATGAAGTCGTACCAGCCGTGCGACGGGATGCCGAAGCCGACCGCCGTGTAGGCCTTGTCCTGCGCGATCTGGATGGAGATCAACGGAGCCGAGTCCATCCGAAGGAAGGCTTTGAGGAGCCCGCTGTCGTCGACGATGGCGACGGCGAAGCCCTTGCCCAGTGACACCGCCTCGGCGGTGGCGGCCTCGATGATGCGGCCGGCCAGGTCGGCTGAGATGGTTGACTTGGAGATGATGTCCTTGTCGGTCATGTCCGTCCTTCCTTGGGTCGTCACTGGGTTCCGCGGTTCGAAACGTTGTCCCGTGTCGACACCACCGGGGACGCAGAACTCGCACTATAGGGTCATCCCGTCGTACGAGCCGGGGTCAGTGCACTCGCCGAGCGGGAGCCGCGGCGCAAGGGACTGACCACCCCGCATCGAAGGATCCAAGGAGACAGTGTGACCACCATTCCGAAGGAACCACCACGATGGGCGTTGCGGCGCATGCTGGCCGCCTCCGAACTGACCGTGCTGCCGGGCGTCTACGACGCATTGTCGGCGACGTTGGTGGAGCGACATGGATTCCCGGGGGCCTACATGTCGGGAGCGGCGGTGTCGATGACATTGGGCGGCCTTCCCGACCTCGGACTTCTCACGATGACCGAGATGTCGACCCAGGCCGCCCGGCTCGCCGGCATCATCTCCGGTCCGCTCGTGGCCGATGCCGACACCGGATTCGGCAACGTACTCAACGTGCAGCGGACCGTCACAGAATATGAGCGTGCCGGTGTTGCCGGACTTCACATCGAGGACCAAACGTTCCCGAAGCGATGCGGGCACCTGAGCGGGAAGTCGGTCATCCCGTGCGAGGAGTTCGTGGAGAAGGTTCGGGCGGCGGTCGAGGCTCGGACGGATCCGGACCTGGTGCTCATCGCTCGGACCGACGCTCTCGGCCCGCTCGGTTTCGCGGAGGCGGTCCGTCGCGCCAACGTCTATCTCGAGGCGGGAGCCGACCTGATCTTCATCGAATCTCCGCAGACGATCGACGAGGTCTCGACGATCCCCGGCGAGGTCGGGGGACCGGTGATGTTCAACATCGTCGAGAACGGATCCACGCCTCCGGTCGAGCTCGAACAGCTCGCTGAGTGGGGCTACCGGCTGGCCATTCGGCCACTCGCTGTGATCGCCCCAGTAGTCCGGGCCGCGATCGGCGCGCTGGCCGAGATGAATCCACCGACGCTGCTCGATGGCTCGATCTCGACTCCGGGCGATCTCTTCGAGACCGTCAACTTGCACGAGTGGCTCGAGGTCGGAAGCCGTTTCGGGTCAGGCTGAGCCCTGACGGATTTCACGGTGGGAACCTGCTGACGCGAATCCGTGCCGGCCAACCGCCTGCCCGAACACGGAATCACTCAGCACGACGGCTCCGCACCACAAGCGGAGGATCAACACGTTCGCCAATGCTGTGGTCGTGAAGAGAGTCACCACGCAGGTACTGAACAGAAGACCTCGGGCCCCCACCGGTGTACCCCATGTCCGGGACCAGCAGTGACCTGCAATGGTGCATCCTCCGACCGAGTGCGTGACCGTGTTGGTCGAGAACCCTGCGGCTATCCCGTTGAACAGCCCAGTGAGGACACAGAGGCCGGCAATCGCTGCCAAACCACAAGGCAGGGCGAGCAGGCCAGCAGGCAGGAGGATTGGTCGGAGGGACTCAGTACTCATGCCGACCACTCCCAGTCCGGTGATCATGGCTACGTAGAGAGCCTCTGCGGTGAACCACGCCTTCCCGACGTGGAGTCGCCGTTTCGCAGCGATCTCCCTGCCAGGCATGCTTCCATCTTGAGTGTCACTCATAGGTAAGCCGGAGGAGCTTTCCTCCGTACAACTCGAGCGGGTGAGGGCCGTCTACGAGTCCGTCTCAAGCCGCGTTTCGAAATGATGACACACTCAATGCGATAATCGCTGGTTTGCACCGAACCCTTCTACGACCGTGGAACGCGGCGCCGCATAACTTGAGATCTAGGCTTCTTCGGTCAGAATCCGAATTGCTACACTCCTTCCCGAATGCCCGAGCTCGTTGATGTTGTCCGTTCTACTGAAACTTCCGTATCGGATCATCCTGCACAGAAGTCTTGGATAGTTTCGAGACGGCGACATCGAGGCGCAGCCGTAGTCTGTCTATTTCTGATCGGCCTCGCGTGCATCGCCAATCTCCACTACACCTGGCACTCGCCCGGCTTCACGACCGATAGCGCGAGCTATCTGAGCGCAGCCCAGAATTTCGTATCAGGAAAAGGAATTACCACATCATTCAACATTGACACGAACCTGTTGCATCCTGCTCAGGCGTATGGATACCACGGCCGCGTGCCCTTGAGCGGATACGAACCCCTCTACCCGATCGCCCTGGCGGCGGTTCATTTCCTTGGACTTAGTCAACTCGGGGCAGCTCGTCTGATCGGAGTTGTCTGCATAGGGCTCGCCGTTGGCCTCCTATGCCTGCTTGCGCATCGTGCCTTTGCCGGGTCTATTCCCCTGATGTGCACATTTGTCGTCGTTGCCGTTCTCGGTCCATCGGAATGGTCGTTGATCAAGAATCTACTTCAGCTGAGCGAGTCGGTTCTTAGCGAGTCATTGTTTGACGTGCTCCTGTTGGGTTCGATCCTGACAACCGCAACATTCCTCGCTCGAGTTCGGTTTCGCACTCTGATGGTCGCGAGCATTCTCATTATGTTGACCATTTTGACGAGATATGCCGGCATCTCGATTGCCCTAGCCGCCGGACTGGCGATAGTCAGCACAAGATCTATAGCGTTGAGAATACGTGTAATTAGTACATCCGTTATAGGATGCGCCGCCGTTATTGGGTTGATCGGATGGCCACTCATCAACAAGTTGCTGTTCCACGGTCCCCCAGCGCAGAATTTGGATACCACCTCGATCCAAACTTGATTTCTCAGATTCTCACGGCTGTTGCCGCCTGGTTGTTCCCATCGAATTGGGATACTTGGTTCACTTACCCGGCATCGGCTTTGCTTTTGTCTTTGGCTGCGGTATTGCCGCTGTCCAGCAGCTTCTTCGGACTGTTAGGACGAAGTACAGACAGACCACCGTTGGGGGCCCAAACTCTCCTTCGGCTGTGCGCGCTGTTTATTCCCAGTTACCTCTATGTCCTCATCATCACCGATACCCGGATTGACGCGACCTTCGTCGCAAATCAGCGCATCCTCGAGCCACTGCAGTGTGTGTTCTATTTGGTTCTTCTGTCGCTGGTGTACTGGATTCTTCGCTCACGAGTCACCGATAGGTCTCACATAGTTGCTCAGGTCGGCACTGCTGGTTTGATGATTCTCATCATGATTCCCACCATCTCAATCGTGTCTCAGCAACTTCGATCGCAGTTTCCCCGTGAGAGGGTGGCACAGGAGTACGGAGCCTTAGCAAGCCTGCCGGCGTCAGACCTCGTGTTCACAAATGAACCATCCGGGACCTACCTGTTCGCTCACCGGGGCTCGGTGTTCAATCCGGTTTCTCTGTTTGTCGCGACCGATCGGCTCAATCCATCTTTTCGACAAGACCTTGATTTCGTGGGCACGCGTCTTCGGAAGCAGCAAGGGGTCGTGATGCTTGTACCTGAGCCAATTTCGGGAGGGTCGGCAACAGCGAGCGACTTTCAACGGTGGGCCGGCTTGGTCGTGAGCCGACGATTCCCGGATGGCACGGTGTTTCTCTCAGCGCCATCTGGGTAGCGCCCTGAGGTTCCAGTTTTCACGACCGCTGTGATGCGAGTGCTCACGTGGGCGGCCACGCAACGGGCCACGGCACCTGATCTGAAGGCACGGGCAGGACATGCGAGCCCGGCGGCCGCCCGTTGCTACCAGCAGGCAACGACAAACAGCGGCGTCGCGATCGCTGCGGCTCTGTCGGGGTTGGCCGAGTCGTCCCTCATGGCGTCATGCGGAATGCGTCCGGTGGGATAATCGCGGGAGGACACATAGATGGTGTCCTCGCCGAAGAACGGTGGCTCGGAGGCGTCAAGGTGGTCGGCATGCATATGTCGACATGGTCACGATCTTGATGCCTCGCCGCGTGGCGCAATTGTCGCACACTCGGCGATCGGAGGCGGTCCACAAGTACGATGTGAGCATGGGGATTTCTGACGACGACGTCGAGGGCTGGTACCTCGACCCGTACGGGATCCACGAAGCTCGGTGGTTCTCAGACGGTACGCCGACTTTCTTGGTCCGCGACGGGCACCAGGAGGCACACGACGCTCCACCACCGGGTCCACCACCCGCTCCTCGTCGTTCGGTGGGAAGACCCGACGGGAGAAACGGCGGGAGATGGTTCCGCCGGAGCGAAGCACTCGTCGAGGCACGACGAGCCTGCACGACCATTCGGCTTGCTTGGGCTATTGAACGTGGGTGCACCCCATGCGTTCCTGCCGCCTTCCGGTTCAAAGGAATCTCGCTGACCCTCGGCATGAACGTCACTGACCGGGTTGTGAACGGAGCCCAGAATCGGTGTACGGAAGGAAACCAGCCGCAAGCCGCTGGCCCCACTGGACTGTTTTGGCAGGTCAGAGCGGTACATGAATCGAAGCGGATTGCCCTCAATGTCGGCGTCCGCGGGATATTCGCGGGGTGAATCCACCAAACCCGAATTGCTTCGAACCTTCCTCGGCCTGAGGCATATTGCCGAGTGGTTCTGGAGTTCGTGGCGGAAAGACGTGACGCGGCCCTCGGCGGCGGCCCCCGAATTGCTCACCGAGGTGCCCACGTGTCGCACTTTCGGGCTCCTCCGTTCTCATGCAATCCTGACGTCCCCCGCCCAATCGACGTGCAAGGAACCACCCAGATGGACCAGACCACAGAACGAGAGCTCCAAGGGCTCCTTGACCGGGATCGCATCGTGGCGCTCATGAACCGTTACTTCGCCACGATCGACGACGCGAGTGGTCTCGACTCCGAGTGGGCGCGCTCGATCTTTAGCGAAGATGTTCACGTTGAGCACCGGGGCTTCACGCTCGAAGGTATCGAGGACCTAGCCGTCGGCAACCGCTTCGTCCGGGACGGTTGGGACCGCACCTTCCACATCAGCACCAACGCTCAGGTCGAGCTCGACGGCGACAGAGCCCACCTCCGGGCTCAGCTCCTGGCCATCCATGTGCACCCGGAGTCGACCCCGCCCGAGCCCTACGTCATCGCCAACGTGTTCGAAGCAGATGCCCTCCGGACCTTCGATGGGTGGCGATTCCAGACGCTGAACCTCCGACCGGTGTGGTCGAGCCGGACAGTCCCACTTCGACATCGAGGGGAGCGAGCAATGACGGCCGCACTGCCCGAAGGGCTCAGAGACCTCGTCGAATCGGGACCGCTGACCTTCATCTCAACCATCAACGCCGACGGAAGCCCGCAGGTGACCGCAATCTGGATCGGGCTCGACGGAGACAGTCTCATCAGCACCCACATGCGGTATAACGCGAAGCTCCGCAACATGGAGCGCGACCCCCGCGTCGTGCTGTCGTTCGCCCCGCCCCAGCGGCCCGGTGACTGGATGAGCCCGCACGCCATCATCTATGCAACTGCGACGATCGGACCCCTCGGCATCACCGGGCCACTGCTGACACGACTCGCCAAGGCCTATGTCGCACACGATGCCGAATACCCGGACCAGTCTCAAACCGGATACATCGTGCGGTACTCCATCGACCGAATCGGCGGCGTGGGCCCTTGGGCCGGGGGTGTCAACTGACCGTCGCCCTCCTATGCCTCAATGCTCGTTCACCTCAGTCTTCGTGCCCATGTGGGAGACGGTTCCGTCGGCGTCACTGAACGCAAGTAGACGCCAGGCGCTCCGTTCGGAAGCCCCTTGGCGTCGACGTGCCCGTGAGGCATTCAAGTTGACGCGGTTGCCGCAGATCTGCGTGTTACACCAGACCCGAGATTGGCTCTTCGAGTTGTCGTAGAAGATCACTGAGCAGATGCGATTGCGCCACGCCTTGAGCCGAGGCCACTGATCGTGTTGTTGGGCAAGGTAGATGTCGCATACCAAGGTCCCGGCAACCTGGCGCCAACCCCCGCCTTCCTCCGCGAGGGTGAGCGAACGCGGTCGGCTATATGCCTGACGACTACGCCGGGCTCCAGGCGCCCGTGGTCATCCACATCCCGATGGCGATGTGATCAACCCGCCCACGCTGGCCGAAGAGCTCAACCAAAAGATCTCAGCGGAGACCGACCACCAGAAAGCCTGAGATCGCGCACTATCCCGCCGGTCACGCCTTCTTGAACGTGGAGGATCTCCTTGGAACCTTCGACCAGGAGCAGGCGAACATCGTGTGGGATCTGACCGTCGCCTTCCTCCGCCGCGTACCTGGGGTAGATCGGCATGCTGCAGATCCAGTCGTCAACGTTGTCGTCACGACGTCGAATTGACCCTCGATTTCTAGGCTGCCCGTCGTAGTTTTGGGAAGATGGCAGAAGAGCAGCCGCCATTTTTTGGCCGAAAGCCCCAAATGACAACGCTGGCTGATCACCTTGCTGGCGCGGCGTCCGGCGTTGGCTCCGTCCTTCTGGTCGAGGGAGAACCCGGGATGGGGAAGTCCCGCCTTCTTGCCGAGGCAGCGGAAGTGGCCCGCGGTCGCCACTTTCGAGTGGGCTCCTACGCGGCCGACCCCGGGGACGGGATGGTCGAGCTGTCCTCCCTCATGTCGGCACTCCTCGACGGCTCCGAGCCGATCCTGGATCGCGCCGCGTTCTCTGAGACCCACGCGCTGCCCGAACAGAGATATTGGATGTTGGAAGACATCCAAGGGTTGTTGGAGCTTGCTGCCGTAAGGACCCCGCTCTTGATCTGCCTTGACGACTTACAGTGGACGGACGGGGGTACAGAAGCAGCGCTGCGGGTGCTGCCGAATCGCTTGGCAACGGTGCCTATTGCTTGGATTCTCGCCTATCGGCCAGCCGCCGGCCCGAGGCGGTTGGAGTCTGCGTTTGATCGGGTTGGTGTGCAGAAGATTGTCCTTGGCCCGCTCGACACACAAGCAATAGGCGAAATCGCAGCTGGCTTGCTCCATGCTGAGCCGGGTCCCGATGTGCTGCAGTTGGCCCACCGAGCCGGTGGAAACCCGTTCTGGTTGGCCGAGATACTTCGGGGACTCAAAGAGGAACACCTCATCCGCATCGAATCCGGAAAGGCCGAATTGACAGAGGCGCGCCTACCCGGGCACGTCAAAGAGGACATGCGCCGACGCCTCGACCTGCTGTCCGATCCGGCGAACGAGGTCGTGGCGGCAGCCACATCGCTCGGCCGTCAAATTCACCTTCGACGAGTTGGCTGCCATGCTGGACAAACTGCCCTCAGGGTTGTTGGCTCCAACGAAAGAGGTTGTTCAAGCCGGTCTGTTCGAGGAAGACGACGAGACCTTCTCCTTCCGCCACGACATCATCCTCGAGGCAGTCAGGGCGACCCTACCGATGTCAGTCAGCCGGTCCTTTGACCGCCGGGCTGCCACCGTGCTCATATCGAGCGGAGCCCTTCCGCTCGAAGTGTCAACACGACTCGCAGCGAGTGCCGAGCTCGGAGACGAGATCGCAATATCAACCCTCTCGCAGGCGGCAGAGGCCCTCGACATGATCGACGCAGGCGCCAGCGCCGATCTGGCCTTGAGGGCGCTTGACCTTACGCCGAGGAATCACCCGTCGTCAGACCCTCGTGGCTCAGACTGCGATTCGGCTGCACGCAGCCGGGCGAATCGAGACTGCCAACAGCTTCGCAGATACCGTTCTACGCCAGGCTTTGCCTCCCGAGGCAGAAGCGGACTTCCGATTGATCATCGCTGCCATGTTCGCCATTTCACCGGACGTGCGCGTCGACTCGTGCCACCGGGGACTCGCTCTCCCCAAGGTCTCGTCCTTTCTACGAATGCTGTTCGTGGCGAACCTCTTCCACAATCTGATAAGTGCTGGTCGACTGGACGAAGCCCGCCGAGTTCTTCCGGACGCAAAGATCGCAATCGACGTTGTGGTCTATCCTGCGGCTATTTTGTCGTGGAGTTGGCCGAATCCTGCTTGAGTATGCGGAAGACTCATTTGCGGTTGCACTCGATCTCGTCGGCCAAGCCGGCCGCAACGGGGAGGTATGTGCCCTAGATACGAGTCTGTCCTTTCAGCACACACGAATCATGCAGGGACGACGATTTCTCACCACGCAGTGGTTGTGCGATGTCCTTACCATTCTGGATCGCTTCGATGAAGCCCTCCAGATCTCACAGCAGAGCATCGCTACGGCACAGCGTGAGCGCCAGGCCTGGGCTCTGAAGTCTTCGAAACTGGTCGAGGTCGACAGCTGCTTCAGATGGCAGGCTTGCGGACGCCGCAGCGGCACTGGACGGACGATTCTCGCAGGGAGAGCCGCAGAGGTCGTGGACTTCCATGACGCAGCCGGATCGTGGCTCTCGGGAAGGTTGGCATCCACACCGGTGGCGAAATCTGACGCGCCAGGCTGCCGACATCGCGGGTCTGATGCTTGAGCGGGGCGCACCGAGCGTGCAGAGCCACGCAGTGTGGTTCTTCGCCCTGCAGGCGATGGCGGATGGCGATCCGCAGAGATCGTACAGTGGCTGCTCGATTGGACGAGACAAGGTCCGAGACCTCTTGCCGGGCCTGCCCATGGACATAGACGATGATGTCCACTTGGCCCGCATTGCCGTGGCAGCCGGTGACAACGAGCTCGCGGAACATGCGGCCGCGGTTGCCGCTGGGCGGTCAGTGCGCAATCCCGGTTTGCGCACCCTTGAGGCAGTAGCGATGCACACGAGAGGACTCGTTCGTCGAAGCGACCAGGACCTTGTGAGGGCGGTGAACCTCTTCGATCAGGTCCCCGCCCGCTGGCGCTCGCCTCTGCATTGGAAGACCTCGGCATGATCTCTGTCGAGGGAGGTGCAACGCAAGACGGTGTGGACGCGTTTCAGTCGTGCTCTGGAGCTCTACACCGAAGCCGGGGCGACCTGGGATGCCGGGAGAACCCGCGGACGACTCGGTCACTCGGCGTGCGCCGGCGGGTGGGCTCGTTGCGACGCCCAGAGCGGGGATGGGCTTCCCGACGGATTCCGAAATGGCGGTCGCTCAGCTCGTTGCCAACGGGTTGACCAATCGAGACGTCGCTGAGCGTCTCTTCATCTCACCGCACACGTGAGTGGTCACCTTCGCAACATCTTTATGAAACTGGACGTCAAGTCGCGGGTCGAGTTAGCCCGAGTTGTGTCAGGTCAGACCGGACAATCCGCCTAGGCGGATCCGGATTTCCCCTTCCCGGTCCCGCCGCGCCTTTCTTGGCCGATGGCCACCGGCAGCCCGGGGAACCATTTGGCTGAATAGAGCATTGAACCGATGCTTTCTGTGGTTATTTCCCCAGCTCAGAGAGGTAATGCCCCGAAAAGCCCGGCAGCAGGCATGCGAGGCAACTAACAAACAACACGATCGCGCGGTTGAGGCAGGCATAGGGAGACCTCATGCTCTGACTAGTTATGGGAACTGACTACTCAGCTCAGTCGCAGCAATTTCCAGCCCTGGTGCTTCGTGGCCACTATGAGCAATGAGCCAATCGAGTTCCAGGTACTGGGTCCAACTGGGGCCCGTCAAGGCAGCTGACGCCATGCCTCCCTCGGATCAGCGACCCGAGCGCTGGAGTTTGTGAGTCCCTGATTTCGGTTTCACAAATAGACAACATCAATGGAAGAGAGGAAACAATGTCCCCAATCAAAAGCGTTGCTTTCGCCCATGGCATCTGGGCCGATGGATCGTGTTTCGCCAAGCTCATGACACCGCTTCGAGCGGACGGCTACGAGGTGATCGCCAGCCAACATGCGCTCGACGATTTCCAGGCCGACGTCGACTGCACCATCAGGACATTCGCACAAGTTCCGAGTCCCATCCTCTTGGTGGGCCACTCCTACGGCGGCGCCCTCATCACCGCGGCGGGGAACGATGATCGGGTCGCCGGTCTCGTGTACATCAACGCGCTTGGGCCCGACGAGACTGAAACCTTGCAAGGTCAGCAGGACAAGTTCCCGAAGACGGACGTGTTCAAGTCCATCAAGGTGGAGGACGGGCGTGTCTGGATGCTCCCGGAGGGCATCGAGTACTTCGCGGGCGACCTGCCGGAGGATGAGCAGCAGATCGTCTGGGCGACCGCCAGCCCCCCAGCCGCGACCCTGTTCGGCGCGAAGATCGAAAGTCCGGCCTGGAGGGACAAGCCCTGCTGGAACATCGTGGGAACGAATGACCAGGCCGTGCACCCCGATCTCGAAAGAGCCGCTGCGAAGCGCATGAACGGAAAGGTCACCGAGGTGGCCAGCAGCCACGTTCCGATGCTGTCCCACCCAGATGTGGTGCTCGAGGTCATCCGGGACGCTTGCAGTTCCTTGTGAGTCCTCGCGGTTCAGGGCTGACCGAAGCCCGACATTGACGAGGATCCGGGTTGCCTTCGGCGGGACTGGCGACACGATCTGGTGAATCGACGCCAGTCCCGCCCGCAGGATGCGGAGACTTGTCTCGTAGAAAAGAGTAGGGCTATGACCCCGTCACGTCTCGTCCAGCGACGACAACGGACGCCGGCATCCCGATTGCCAACCAGGAGCATTCGCTGACAATCGGTCCCGATGGGCCCGTCTGCTGCAGGACTTCTACCTGATCGAGCAGATGGCGAACTTCAATCGAGAACGCATCGCTGAGCGCCAACCCCACGCGAAGGGCGGCGGTGCCTTCGGCACTTTCACTGTGACGCAGGACGTCAGCCGGTACACCAAGGCGGCGGTCTTCGCTCCTGGAATCGAGACCGACGTGGTCGTGCGCTTCTCGACGGTGGCCGGAGAGCGTGGTTCTCCGGACACCTGGCGGGACCCACGGGGATTCGCGGTGCGCTTCTACACCAGTGAAGGAAACCTTGACATCGTTGGCAACAACACGCCCGTGTTCTTCATGCGCGATCCGATCAAGTTCCAGAATTTCATTCGCTCGCAGAAGCGGCTTGCCGCGAGCAACCTACGAGATGCCGACATGCAGTGGGACTTCTGGACGCTGTCGCCGGAGTCCGCCCATCAGGTCACCTGGCTCATGGGCGACCGGGGCATTCCGAAGTCCTGGCGTCACATGAACGGCTACTCCTCGCACACCTACATGTGGGTGAATGGCGAGGGCACTCGTTTCTGGGTGAAATACCACTTCAAGAGCGACCAGGGCATCGAGTGTCTGACCCAGGCAGAGGCCGACCGCATTGCCGGCTGGGATGCCGACTACCACCAACGTGACCTCTACGAGGCGATCGCGCACAACGAGTTTCCTAGCTGGACGCTGCACATACAGATCATGCCTTTCGATGCAGCGAAGACCTACCGCTTGAATCCCTTCGATCTCACGAAGGTCTGGCCGCACGCCGATTATCCACTCATCGAGGTGGGACGTCTCATGCTGAGCCGCAATGTCAGCGACTATCACACCGAGATGGAGCAGGTCGCCTTCCAGCCGAACAACACCGTGCCGGGCACGGGACTCTCGCCTGACAAGATGCTCCTGGCCCGCGGGTTCTCCTACGCGGACGCGCATCGGGCTCGCCTCGGGGTGAACTATCAGCAGATCCCGGTGAACCGTCCCAGATCCACCGTCAGGAGCTATTCCAAGGACGGTGTGATGCGCGTGGACAACGCCGTTGATCCTGTGTACTACCCGAACTCGTTCGATCAGGCGCCGGCGGCCGATACCGACACGTACGCGGAGCAGGCTGTGTGGGCAGCCGATGGCGAGATGGTGCGAGCCGCCTACACGCTGCACCCCGAGGACGACGACTTCGGACAGGCCAAGATCCTCCTCACCGAGGTAATGGATGACGCAGCCCGCGACCGCCTGATCGACACCGTATCGAACATCCTCTCTGGACTTGGTCGCGAGGAGGTGCTCGGGCGTGCCTTTGCGTATTGGCGAAACATCGACACAGCGGTGGGCAACGTGATCGAAGCGGTCACGCTGGAGAGGCGGGGTGATGAGACGTTCTCGGACCCGGGATGACGAGACCGACGGTGTCGTCCTGACGGTCGATCCAGCCTGGGGGACCGGCGCCCACGGTGATGGCTCCGGCGCTTGAAGTCGGCCCCCGAGACCTCGAGTCCAGAAGCTTCATAACAAACCGGTTACAAATTCAGTGCTCTTAGCTTGCGCTGATATTCGTTGGTATTCGTTGGTACGCCCTGGTGTCCGTTCGTTCGAAAGTCGCCCGATTCGGGGGTACACCGTGTCGATAGAACCCGTTGCCAAGGTCAGAGGCCCCGGAGCTCAGCACTGACGATTGGGAGACAATCCGCTCGATCGGACGGCGGATCAAGACCCATTGGTTCGACGCCTTTCAAAACCAGGGTGACGGGCGCGGCTGGTGCCGTCTTCCGATCCGTATGCGAGGCACGGTGACCGTCGAGGACGGTACCCCAGGACAAGGGCACCAGAATGAAGGTTGTCGGCGTTTGCTCAGGGATGCATTTCGATCCGCCATGAACCCGGATCCATGATCAACCGTCGACGAGGACCGGCGTGATCCATGTCTCCGTCGTCATAGGCGACGTCGCCTTGCCACAGAGCGGTCATCACACCCCCGTGGATACGAATGCGGGTGGAAAACCGCTCCGGTTCGCGTGAGCGAGCGGCGGCTGTAGCCCCTTGCGTGTCGGTCTGGTCTCTCAGCCACCACAGAGTCGCGAACGTGGGAGGCGCCATGTCCATTTGGGCAGCGTTGACCCGCGCGATCGCCGTCGCCGGCGTCATCCACTCGGACCGATGGATCTCCAGTTCGTCGACCACCACTGCGCTCCCGTCGTTCCGCACCTCAATGAGGAAGAACCAGGTGGCGAAGCGTTTCGCGCCACCAAGCGGAGGTACCCAGAACGAGAAGGGCACCAGGTCAGAGGGGTCGAGGACGAGCGATGCCTCTTCAGCCGCTTCGCGCACGGCCGCAGCTCGAGCTGCATTCATCTCGACCTCAGCATTGTCGCCAACCACCGAGCCAGAGTCTTCACGGTCAACCCGGCCGCCGGGAAAGACCCACATGTTCCCGAACTGCCCGCGTGAGTTGCGCTGGAGCAGGAGTACCTCCATACCAGCGGGACTCTGCCGGAGTGGGATCACCGTGGCCGCTGGTATCAGTCCCGCTTCGGCTACTCGCTCCTCAACGTTTGAGGCGGACCCGCCGCTGCTCACGCCGTCGTACTCGTTCGACATCTAAAGACCGTACTTCCGGTTACGTCGGCTCAGCCCCCAACGCCGATTTTGGCCGAAGTGGCCAAAGGAACGACCGTCCGCCAAGTCGGATGAGTGTTCCCCGCTGAAATCCGAAGATCCGCTGAAGTGACGGCGCCACACGTAGTCCGTCTGTGGTCTATTTGTGGTCGGTAGTGCCAATTGGCGAGTGTCTGATCGCACTCGCCGACCCGAGCACTCACGTCTACCAGGTACTTCAGAGAGAGCGGCCGACCAGGATCGAACTGGCATCATCAGCTTGGAAGGCTGAGGTTCTACCATTGAACTACGGCCGCGGAACCGGGGCGCATTCTAAGCCTCTACTCTCGGCGTGGTGGACGCGCTGTACGACCGGGTCGGGGGTGAGCCTTTCTTCGTCGATCTGGTCGACCGCTTCTACTTCGGCGTGGCGGGAGACCCCCTGCTGCGACCGCTCTACCCCGATGATCTTTCCGAGTCGTCGCGGCACCTGGCGCTTTTCCTGGCCCAGTACTGGGGCGGACCCACGACGTACAGCGATGAGCGCGGGCACCCGAGGCTGAGGATGCGCCACGCTCCGTTCGTGATCGGCCTCCCGGAGCGCGAGGCGTGGTTGCGCCACATGCTCGGTGCGCTCAGCGGACTGGAACAGGAGCAGCGGATATCGGCCGAGGACTCCGGCGCCTTCCGGGACTACCTCCAGATGGCGGCCACGTCGCTGGTCAATTCCCGCTGACCGCTGAATCGCTGGGTCAGCCCGGATCCTGGCGACAACCGCCGGTCAATCGTTGAAGACAGGGGTGCGCTTCTCCTTTCGAGCGGCCACGGACTCCTCGAAGTTGCGGGTGGTGATGCGGACGAAGAGCTGGGCCGTCCCCTCGGCGTCCATGTGCGATTGCAGGCTGCTCGCATCGAGGCTGTTCCACAGCGCCCGCTTGGTCAGTTCCACGCCGGCACGGCTCCAGCCGTTGATCCGGTCGGCCAGCTCGAAGCACTTGGGAAGCAGCGACTCCGGAGGCACGACGTGCGACACCAGTCCGATGCGGTCGGCCTCGGAAGCGTCGATGTCGCGACCGGTGAGCATGATCTCCGCCGCGCGTGAATGGCCCACGGCGCGGGGAGGAGGAAGCTGAGCCCGAGCTCGGCCGCGGTGAGACCGTTGTTGATCCCCGCCGCCCGGAAGTAGGCGTCGTCGGAGGCGACGCGCACGTCGGCCGCCAGTGCGAGGCAGAAGCCCCCGCCGATCGCGGCGCCGTTGACCGCGGCGATCACCGGCTGGTGCAACCGACGGATGGTGCCGATCACGTCGTCGAGCATCTCCATGGAGCGCAGGGCGATCGTGGGCAAGGTCAAGCCCTCCATGTTGGGCATGGTCCCGGGATTCTCGTGGTCGGCACCGGAACAGAAGCCGCGTCCTGCGCCGGTGATGACCACGACCCTCACGCCGTTGTCGTCACCGATCTCGCGGAGGGCGTCGCGGAAGGGGATCATCACGTCGAAGGCCATGGCGTTCATCCGCTCCGGCCTGTTCAGGGTGACGACGGCGACGTGCTGGTGGGGCCTGGTGACTTCGGTGAAGGACATGGCCCGGGATGGTAGGCCGAGCCGCCGTTCCCTCGGATCCGCAGGCCCGGGACGCCACGGGCGCGGGTAACGGGATCGTCCCAGGTAGGCGTCGGGCTGGGCACCCGGACCGGTCTCGCTGGGCGCCGGCCTGAAGGCGGCGAGCCGCCACCGCGTCGCCGTGGCGCCCCGTCGAAGCGCACCAGCGACGGGATGGGCACCGGAACCGCAGAGCGGTCGCTCAGGTAGGCGGGCTCTCCGGTGGCGAGGTGGGCACCAGGCCCCCGGCCGGCTCTCGTCGGACGGTGTCCTTGCGCGCCAACCAGCGGAGCCGGGCGGCCCGGGCGTCCCAGTCGTAGACGACGGAGGTCCCCGCGACGAAGTCGTCGAGCGCGCGGCGCTCGCGTTGGTAGACGATGCCGAGGAAGCCGATGCCGAGCGTGAGCAGGGTCAGGACCAGGCCGAGCGTGCGCAGCGCAGCCCGACGGCTGCCGATGGGCCGGCCTTCGGCGGTCACGACCTGAATCCCGAAGGTGGCCATGCCGAGCGTCTTGCCGCTGACCGCCCACTGGTAGCTGAAGTAGAAGAACCCCCATCCGGCCAGCAGGCAGGCATCGAGAATCCGGTGGTTCGACAGGGCGTACGGGTGCCCCGTGATCAGCTTCACCGCGGCATTGATGGCGTCGGTTGCGAGCGTGTAGACGACCCACGCGACAACGACGTCGAGGCCGAAGGCCACCAGCCGGCTCACCGCTCCGGCATAGTGGCCCTGGCGACCGACTGTCCGCTCGGGAGGCGGCACGGGCACGGTCGTCATGGCGTGACCCGCGGCACCAGGAGGGGCGGACCGTCCGGCCAGTCATTCACCCTGCTTCCACGTCCGATCAACCGGTTGCCCCAACGGAGGATGAAGCCGTCGAGGCCCACGCCCTGGGCCCTGATCACGTCGAGTACCTCGGTCAGCACCCCCGACGTCGAGTGGGCGATGATCGAGCCGATCTCGGTCTGCTCCACCAGGGCGTCGATGTCGACCTTCTCGATGATGGCGTTGACGTCCATCTTCTCGATCACCTTCTGGAGATCGATCCGGTCGATGACCTTGTCCAGGTCGACCCGCTCCAGGACGGCGTCGAGGTCGACCTGGCTGATCACCTTGTCCACGTCGACCTTCTCTATGACCCGTTCGATGTCGATGCGATCGATCAGCGCGTTGAGGTCGATGGCGTCGAGGACCAGAGAGACGACGCGCTCGGCGACCGCCTGGGCCAGTTGCTCGACGCGGGAGCCGATCGGGCCCGCGGTCACGCTGCCTCACACCGCTGTGTCATCCCGGTGATCCTTTCACTCCGGCCGGTGCGGATGGGCGACCGACCGGGTAGCGTCGGAAACGGTGGGGTAGGGGCCGGGGTGCAGGGGCGAGGAGACACGAGAAGGAGGCAGCACGGTGGAGTTCGAGCGCTACGACAACGGGGTTCCCTCCTGGGTCGATCTGAGCAGTCCGGACCAGGCCAAGTCGAAGGAGTTCTACAGCGGGCTCTTCGGCTGGAACTGCCCCGAAGGACCTCCGGAGGCGGGCGGGTACTCGGTCTGCGAGCTCGGCGGCAAGACGGTGGCGGGGATCGGGCCGCAGATGAACCCGGACTTCCCGCCGGCGTGGATGAGCTACGTCAACGTGGACAGCGCCGACGACACGATCGCCAAGGTGAAGGCCAACGGGGGCAATGTCTTCGTCGAGCCGATGGACGTGATGGACGTCGGCCGGATGGCCATCTTCGCCGACCCGCTCGGCGCAGTGATCGGACTGTGGCAGCCGGGTCAGCACACGGGGGCGCAGTTGGCCAACGAGCCGGGCACCTTCGGCTGGAACGAGCTCATCACGACCGACCTCGACAAGTCGAAGTCCTTCTACAAGTCCGTCTTCGGCTGGGACGCCGAGGATCAGGGCCCCCCCGGTGGCCCTCCGGCCTATACGGAGTGGAAGCTGGGCGGGAGCTCCGTCGGGGGCATGATGCTGAAATCTGCCGAGATGCCCGCTGAGATGCCGCCCAATTGGGGTGTTTACTTCGTCGTGAGCGACACCGACGCCACCGTGGCCAAGGCCAAGGAGCTCGGTGGCACGGTGTTCATGGGGCCGACCGACATCGAGCCGGGGCGCTTCGCCGTCATCGCCGACGATGTCGGCGCCGTGTTCAACGTGCTGGCGCTGAAGTCGGAGGAGGCGGGCGCCGGCTGAGCCGGGGCCGGGATCGCTGCCGTGGAACGTCGCCGATTGGGCCGCACCGGTCACGAGAGCAGCGTGGCCGTCCTCGGCGGCGCGGCCTGCTGGGCCGCATCGGAGGAGGAGGCCGGCGACTGGCTGCGCCTCGCGCTCGACCGGGGGGTGAACCACCTCGACATCGCGCCCCAGTACGGAGCGGCGGAGTCGGTGGTCGGACCGCACCTGGCGGACCTGCGTGACCGGATCTTCGTCGCCGGCAAGACGTTGCGTGCCAATCCCGACGGGGTGTCCGCCCAGTTCGACACGACGCGCCGGCTGCTGCACGCCGATGTCCTCGACCTCTACCAGGCCCACGCGGTCACGTCCGTGGCCGAGCTTGACCGGCGCTCGGCCGCCGTCGAGCGGATCTTGGAACTGCGCGACCGCGGCCACACCCGCTTCGCCGGCATCACGGGGCACGACCTCGAGGTGCCGCTCGCCCACCTCGAGGCGCTGCGCCGCTTCGACCTCGACACGGTGATGTTCCCCGTCTACCCCGCGCTCTGGTCGCGGCCCGAGTACCGCGAGCCGGCCGAGGAACTGCTGGCGGTCTGCGCCGAAAGGGACGTCGGGGTCATGGCCATCAAGGCGGTGGCGCGGCGGCCCTGGGCCGACGGTTCCGCGCTGGGCGACGCCGCCGCGGCGGACCGCTGGGCCCTCGCGTGGTACGAGCCTCAGCGCAGCGACGAGGACATCGACCGCGGCGTCCGCTTCGCCCTCTCGACGCCGGGAGTCCACGCGTTCTGTACCCCGGGCGACATCCCGCTCCTGCCGCGCGTGCTCGACTCGGCGGAGCGCTTCAGCGCGATGGGGGAGGAGGAGCGCGCCGCCGCGGTGGCGGCGATGGCGGGGGAGCAGCTGATCTTCCCCATGCCCGCGCTGACCGCCAGATCGTTCTTCGCCGGACCTCGGGGCGCGCCACCCCTGCTCATCCCTGGCGGATCGCGGCCACCACGGCTCTGAACGCGTCATCGTCCGCCGGGTCGGCCGGCACCCCGATGGTGATGCCCTGACCGAGCTCGGCGAAGCGCTCGAGCACGAGGTCGGGGAGCTCGTCGAAGGTCCCGCTGGGCACCAGTTCGTCGAGCACCTCGTCGGAGAGGACGCGGCCGAGGTCGTCCCAGCGGTCGTGTCGCACGAGGTCGCGGAGGCGGGGGCCGAGGTCGTCCCATCCGTAGAGCTCGAGCGTGGGGGCGTACGCCGGCGTCGAGTACAAGAACGCCAGCAGCCGGCGTTGGCGCTCGCGCTCGGCCTGGACGGCTTCGTGGGTGCGGCCGGTCACGACGCTGGTCCCGACCACCAGCTCGAAACCGTCGCGACGAAGGTCGCGCCCCGCGTGCGCCGCACCCTCGGCCAGCGCGGGCAGGCACCGCTCGACCAGGTAGCGAGGGTTCGAGTTGGTCGGATGGGTCACGAACCCGCGGGCGACGGCGCCGGCCAGCGCGCAGGCACGATGCTGCACACCCCCGAGGTAGATCGGCGGCGCCACCGTGGCGGTGTCGGGCCCGGGGTTGAAGTACGGCTGCATGCGTGTGAGCCGGTAGTGCGCGCTCTCGTAGCGGGGAGCCTCGCCCGAGGCGAACGCGGCGAAGGACGCCCGGACGGCGCCGACGTAGTCGCCCAGCCGACCCACCGGGTCCTCGCCGAACGGTACGGCATAGCGGTCCTCGATGTTCTGGCGGATCTGCGTTCCCAGACCCAGCTCGAACCTCCCGCCGCTGAGCCTGGAGAGGTCCCAGGCCGCGTAGGCCAACAGGGTCGGGCTGCGGACGAAGGCCAGGGCCACGCTCGTGCGCACGACGATGCGATCCGTGTGCTCGACGGCCAACGTCGCGACCGTCATGGCGTCGTGGACCGTCTCGGCCACGTGGAGGCCGTCGTAGCCGAGGCGCTCCACCCTCGTCGCATGGGCCGCCACCTCCGCCAGATCGAGGCGCGGGTCCATGCCCGCGTACACCCTCACCCGGGAACGTCGCCCGGTGGCCGGGTGTCCGGCCCGCCTCCGGCCTGGTCGCGGCCGCGGGCCATGATGCCCTCGCGCTCTCCGGCCAGGCGGGACTGGTCGAAGCGGTCTGCCATCCACCGGCGTGCCCATGCCGCTTCCGCCTGCCACGCCTCGTGTCCGGACAGCGCGCCCACGTCCTCGTACATGCGACGGACCTCGCGCACGTTCTCGGACGGGATGGACACCACGGCGGCTGCCAGCTCCCGGGCGCGCGGCAGGAGATGCTCGTGGGTCACCACCTCGACCACCAACCCCCACGCCAGCGCCGTCGAGGCGTCGATGAAGTCACCGGTGAAGCTCATTCGCCGCGCCCGGTCGATGCCGATCACCTGCGGCAGCCGGATCGTCAGGCCCGCCCCGGGCATGGCGCCCACCCGGGCGTGGGTGTCGGCGAAGCGCGCCCGATCCGACGCGATCAGGAAGTCGCACGAGAGCGCGAGCTCGAGCCCGCCGGTCACCGTCGGGCCGTTGACGGCGCCGATCATTGGGGTCCGGCGCGGCGGGATGATCCCGAAGTGCTCGAGTTGCTGGTTCATCCGCTCGCGTAGGTCCGAGCGGTCCTGTGCGGCCAGCGACTTGAGGTCCATGCCGGCACAGAACGCGGGATCCGTCCCGGTCAGGATCATGCAGCCGACGTCGTCGCGTCCGTCGAGCTCGGCGATCGTCGCGTCGAGCTCCCGGTTGAGCTCGGCCGAGATGGCGTTCCTCGCCTCGGGCCGGTTCAGCGTGATCGTCGCCACACCCTCGGCGACCTCGACCAGCACCAACATCTGCGTCCCTCCCATGGTCACGTGCCCGTCGGACCGACCGGGTCAGCCCAGCCTCCCATGGGGGTCTCGCCCCGCTCCACCCGGCTCCCACTCGCGGCGCAGCAGGGCGAAGCTCTCGGCGTCACGCTGCTCACCGTCGATGCGCTCCCAGCCGCGCAGCAGGGCCTCACGCCGGAATCCCGCCGCTTCGGCCGTCCGGGCCGATGCCACGTTCCACGGCTCGACGAACAGGTGGAGGCGCGGGACGGCGAGTTCGCCGAAGGCGAAGGACACCACGGCGCGCAGCGCCCAGGCCGCCAGGCCCTGGCCCCTCGCCTCGGACAGGATCCAGTAGCCGACCGAGGCCCGCCCGCTCTCTATCTCGCCGAGCCACAGCCCGATGGACCCGAGGCCCCGCTCCGGCTCCGCGGCCGAGGCCAGGACGAACGAGTAGCCGTCGCCCAGCTCGGCCCGCCGGTGCTGGCGCTCGATGAAGTCGCGCCCGGCGGCGTCGCTGTCGTCGTGGGGTACCGACGAGACGGCGACGATGTCGGGATCCCCGGCCGCCCGGCGCACGAGGTCGAGGTCCGACATCCGGAAGGGACGCAGCACGACCGGTCCGGCGGAGAGGTCCGGAACGTGCAGCGGCGGCGCCACCGCCGCCGGGTCGAAGGCGTCCCCCGACGCCCGAGGTCGTAGCGGTGTCACCGCAACGTGAAGTACCCGGGAACGAGATGATGCGGGGTGTCCAGGTACCCCTTCGCTTCGGGCGGCCCGCCGAAGCGGCCGTGGCTCCACCGCACCTCCATGTGCCCGGCCAGCTCGTGCACCTCGTGCGTGGCGCGGTCCCTCACGACGGCCTCCCAGCCGACGCGCGGCTGTCCGCCTCGCTGCGCCGTCATGAACACGGCGCCCAGGGAGAAATGGCTGCGCCAGTCCCACGGCGTGGCGATGCGCAGGCGCAACGAGCGTGTGGCAGAGGAGCCCAACACGAAGTAGGGGGCACTCCCCATCCGGAGCAGACGCCAGAGCATGGCCTCGCCGGTCCCGCCGTGCCGCTCCATGGCCGAGTCCCATCGGTGGACGGACACCAGCGAGACCCGTTCCGAGAGGACCTGGTACGCCTTCTTGGCCTCGCCGGGCCACCCACCCCTGAGCCAGGTCGCGAGCGCTTCGCGCTGCTCGATCGAGAGGTCGACGGCCAGCGCCGGCAATCCGCGCAGGGCTGTGCGTGACGCCACCGTCGCCCGGTCAGCCGTCGCGGGCGAGGATGCTCCGCCCGCGCCACCGGCGTCGCCCAGTCCCGGAAGCGCCGGTGCGCCGGGGACCCCGCTCTCCCGCCTGCCGCCCGCTCCCGCTCGTGCCTGGACCGCGCCGGGCGCCGGTCCCGCATCACCCGCCGAGGCGACTGCGGTCCGGACCTCGTCGTAGAGCGCCTGGTACTCGGCGGGAGCCACCTCGGCGTACCAGTCGCCACCGCCGCGGCCCGTCCCCTCCGGGAGGCTGCTGCGGGCGGTCTCGCCGGCCGCCCCCCGACGGCCCCTGCCTCCACCGCCGACGAGCAGGTCGTCGAACACGTGCGAGGGCGACACGTTGAAGAGGATGTTCGAAAGGTACTTGCAGCTGATCAGGTAGACGTGGTCCACCCGCAGGTCGATCGGCGCCACCTCGTCACCCGGCGCCCGCCCGGTCCCCTTCCATTCGACGACCCGCGGTCGCCTGCCGCGCAGGCCGTCCGGCGCGGCGAGGAAGGCCCGTCCGTTCTCCCAGGCGGCGTGGAACTCGGCGTCGAAGGCGCCTCCCTCGCGCAGGTGCTGCAGGTGGTTCCAGGATTCGGGGGAGAGGCTGTGCATCACGGCCGAGCGCGAGCGCAGCGCCTCGTCCACCGTGGCGAATCCCAACATGCCCAGGGCCGTGCCGAGCTCGGTCACCATCGTGCGGTCGCTCGGCATCCGGGCATCCTCCCATGGCCGGAAACGATCGGGCATGACCCGATCCGGCCTGGTCGTCGCGGTCTGCGTCGGTCAGTCCGAGAAGAGAGGAGTGAGCTGCAACTCCAGCGGGCCCACGACGGCCTCCGCCGCGGCGTGCAGCTCGGTGCTCTCGTACACGTCCACCGCCACGCCCGTGCGCGAGATGAACGCGAACACCGCGTCCCCCCAGCGCTCCTCGCGCAGCGCCAGGCGCAGCGCGTCACGTTCGCCCGCCGGCAGGTCTCCGCCCGGCGTCGTGGCCACGAGTTGGCAGGCGAGCACCCAGTTCAACGTGGCGAGATCTTCGGCCACGAACACACGCGGCGGGTCGTCGCGCACGACCGCACAGGCCACGACCGTGCTCATCGCCTCACACGGAGCCGGGCACCACGTCCGCCGCGGCCCAGAACCCCGGCAGGGGCACGGCGGAGCGCCCGCGTGCATAGGCCGTCAGGCGTTGCCGCGCCGTCGGAGAGGCGAGGTCGACGGCGTCGAAGACCGCTCCGGGTCCGGCGGCCCGGAGGGCGCGGTCACCCTCGGTTCCGGGCCGCGGCAGCTGGGTGGTCAGGACGACGACGGGGGAGAACCCTCGGGCCGACATGACGTGGGCCCGACCCAACGCGCGCCACACCGTCTCCGAGCGCGCCATACCGCCCCGGTACGCCGAGTTGGGACCCGCCACGTCGAAGTACCACGGCCGCCCCGTGGCGTCGCGGGCCGAGAAGCTGATCACCAGGCCGATCCCGCGCAGGCGGGCGTTCGGGCGCACCTCGGTGAACCCCGCCGTCTCGATCGCCTCCCGGGCCAGTGTCGCCGCCGACGCGCCCTCGCCGGCGACCTCTCCCGGTCGGTCCCCTCCCGCGGGGGCCTCGGCGGCGAGCCGCTCCTGGGCCAGCGCCACGTACTCCCGATCGAGGTCGTAACCCACGGCGTCGCGCCCGCAGCGCCGGGCTGCGATCAGGGTCGATCCGGAGCCGCAGAAGGGGTCGACGACGAGGTCGCCCCTGAACGTGTAGAGCTCTATGAGGCGCTGGGGGAGCTCCACCGGGAACGGGGCCGGGTGCCGCACCCGCACCGCGCTCTCGGGCGGGAAGTCCCACACGTCGAGCGTGAGTGCCATGAAGTCGTCCGCGGCCATCGTGCTCTCGTGGGGTAACGCGGCCGCCCGCCGCTCCTTGGGGCTGAGCGCGCGCCCGAATCGCCCCTTGCTGGCGACGACGACTCGCTCGGTCACGTCACGCAGCACCGGATTCGTCGCCGAGCGGAACGAACCCCACGCGCACGACCCGCTCGCCCCCTCGCCCTTCTGCCAGACGATCTCCCCCCTCGGCAGGAGGTGGAGGTCGTCCTGCACGATGGCCATCACGTCGGCGGCCAGGCTGCGATAGGGCTTGCGCCCGAGGTTGGCCACGTTGACGGCGATCCGCCCCCCCGGCTCGAGCACGCGTTTGCATTCGGCGAAGACGTCGCGGAGCAGCTCGAGGTACTCGACGTAGGAACCCGGCACTCCCTCGCGGTCGAGCTCCTCCTCGTACTGCTTGCCTGCGAAGTAGGGCGGCGAGGTGACGACGAGGGCCACCGAGTCGTCGTCGACGTCGTCCATCCTCCTGGCGTCGCCGCAGATGCAGCGCACCCCGGGCTCGTGCGGGTTCACGTGCTCGTCGGCGCTGAGTTCCGGTGCCTCGAAGCGGTCGTAGAACGCGTCGGCGACGTGCGACTCACGCCGGCTCACGCCGAAGCTCGATGTCGAAGTGGCGCCGCGTCGACGCGAAGGCATGGTCAGGCGACCTTACCGGTCGGTCCCGGCGCGGTCCCGGATGTCCCGCGACCAGGCCCGACCCGACGAGTCGGCGATCCGACCGATCCCGCCGTCTCGATCGATCCTGCTGAGCATGGCCGAGACTTTAGGGGGAGGGTGTCTCAGCACCCCGCGGTCAGCCTCGGCCAGGGACTTGGGCCAGGCACTTGGGCCAGGGACGTCACCTGTCGGAACCGCCGATCGGTGGTCAAGAGATCTCCCGCCCCGAGATGTCCGGCGGTCGCGATCACATGCGCGTCCGGCAAGCGGAGTGACCGGTGTCGGCCTCGCAGATGTGCCGCGTGCTCGGCCTAGCCGCGTGCTCGGCCTAGCCCCCCGAGATGGTGGTCACATCTCGTAGACGACGAACGACGTCGGCCGCCCCACGGTGTCGTAGAGCGAGCGGGCCCGACCGTTGTACTGCTGGGTGTGCCAGTAGACGTCGTCGGCCCCCCGCTCGGTCGCAGCGCTCTTCACCGCCATGAGCAGCGCCCGCCCGACGTCGGCGCCCCGCGCCGTCGGCGCCACGAACAGGTCCTCGAGGTAGCACTTCGGCCGACGCGACCAGGTCGAGGGGTGCACCACGCAGTTGGCCAGGCCGATGGCACCCCCGGCGTCGTCGACGGCCAGCAGGCCGAACATGGCGTCGTCCCCGCCGCAGAGCCGCTCGAAGGTGGCCCGGCTCGTCTCGTCGTGCAGCTCGGCCCGGTAGAAGTCGAGGTAACCGGCCCAAAGCGCACTCCAGTCGTCCCAGTCCCCGTCGCCCAGCGCCCTGATGGTGCCCACCTCGCCAGCTTCCCACCGGACCGCCGCGGAGGACGGGATCCCACCCGGACCCGGCGGGTGGCCGTGGCCTCCCTGAGCACGGCGTCGGTCGCTACGTCCTCCGCGCCCGCCACGGCCGCCCGCGGCCGGACCGCCGTCTCCGGAAATCGGGGTCGTCGAACTTCTCTCGCACCTGCGTCCGGCGGGCCTGGAGCTCGCGGTGCGTGAGGGTGGGCGTCGACTCGTCGAGGCCGAAACCCGCCCTGATCCCGCTCATGTCGGGAGCCCAGGCCGCGTCGCCTTCCAGGCCGAGCTGAGCCACGATCCGCTCCCCGTGCTTCTGGGCGAACATGAGGGCGATCGACTCGATCTCGGAGAACAGGTCGATGTCCGGGGCGAGCGAGGCGATGGCGCCGTCGAGGAACACCATGTTCTTCACGAACAGCATCAGCTCCTTCGGGAGGCGCGCCCCGAGGGCGAGGAGCGCCTTGACCGAGCGCTGCATCTCGCCGACGAGCTCCTCCGCGGTGAGCTGGGTGGGGTCGATGGGCGGCCGGTCGAGACCGAGCTGCGCGATGACGTGCTCCACGTCGATGTCGTCGGGCAGCGCGCCCAGATCGCGCATGGCCGCAACCTGTGCCGGCACGTCGTTGTTGGAGGCGCCGACGAGCATGGAGAGCAGCGCCAGCCGCTTCGGTTCGGTCATCCGGCCCGTGATGCCGAAGTCCATCAGTGCGATCTTCCCGTTCGGCAGCACGAAGAGGTTGCCCGCGTGCAGGTCGCCGTGGAAGATGCCGTGCATCAGGGCGCCCTCGAGGAACCCGATCATGGCGGCGCGCACGACCGCTTCGGTGTCGATCCCGGCCGAGCGCATTCCGGCGACGTCGGAGAAGCGGAATCCGTCCAGCCGCTCCATCACGAGCATGCGACGCGTGACCAGCGTGGGGTGCGGGCGCGGCACCACGAAGTCGCGCTGCCCGAGCGCGGCGAATGTCATGGCGACGTCGAGCATGTTCTCGGCCTCGAGCCTGAAGTCGAGCTCCTCGGTGATGGTCTCCGCGAACAGCTCGACCAGCGCAGGCGGGTTGGCCAGCGCGGCCACGGGGATCCTCCCGACCAGGTGCGGGGCGAGCCAGGCCATCACCGCCAGATCCTGGGCGACGCGCCGGGCCACGTCCGGTCGCTGCACCTTCACCACGACGGGTGTCCCGTCGAGAAGCTGCGCCGCGTGGACCTGCGCGATGGAGGCTGCCGCCAGGGGGACCCGCTCCACCGAGGCGAACACCTCGTCGATGGGGCGGCGGAGGTCCTCGGCCAGGACCCGCTCCACCACGGCCCACGGTTCGGCCGGCACCTCGTCGCGGCACCACTTGAACTCGGCCACGAGCTCGGGCGGGAAGATGCCCTCGCCCGAGGCCACGATCTGGCCGAGCTTGATGTAGGTCGGCCCGAGCTTCTCGGCCGCCGTCCGGAGGCGGCGCGAGATCCCGGCCACCGACGCCGTGCCGCCGGAACGCCTCTCCCCGAGGTACCACAGGCCGATGGCGCCGCCCAGGTGACGCACCGTCGAGACCACGCGCGCGCCGGGTGGCACCAGCCGCGGTCGGACCAGAGAGGGGAGGGACGCGACGAGCCCGGCGCGCAGGGCGGCGGTCGTGCGGCGCCATCGCAGGGCATCGGGATCGACGACCCACGGCCCGCTGTCGCTGAAGGCCCCGATGGCCGTGTCGGGTGCCGTCACGAGCCGCAGCCTATTGGCTGCCGGTCGCGATCCTGGGCGGACGTTCTTCGCCCGAGGACGCGAACGATCGGGGTCGGCGTCTGGTTGCACGGCGAACCCTGGCTGTCCGAGTCGGTATCCGTATGGCCACCACTCGACGGACCGAGTGTCGGTGCGATCGGCTGTCTGGTGTCCCGGGACGCGAGGGGCCTCGGCACCTGCATCCCGCGCTGACGGTGGGCTCGTTCTGGGCTCGTCCCCGGCTCGTTCTCGTGTCGCGTCGGTCGTTCGAGGCGCACAGCTTCGATGGGATCGCCCCGCCGAGCAGCTTGCTGCTAGGGCGACGGTTTGACCAGCCCGGACTGGAAGGCGAAGACCACCGCCTGCACCCGGTCACGCAATCCGAGCTTGGCCAGCAGGCGGCCGACGTGCGATTTCACCGTCGCCTCCGAGACGAAGAGCCGCTCGGCAATCTCGGCGTTGGACAGACCTTCGGCCACGGCGAGCAGCACTTCGTGCTCGCGTTCGGTGAGCCCGGCCAGCGCCAGCTCCTCTCCGCCGGGGAGCATTCCGTTTCCGTAGTCGCTGCCGGAGAGGTCGGGCAACTGGTGGGCATACTCCTCGAGGAGGCGCCGGGTGATCCTCGGCGAGACCACCGCGTCGCCCCGGGCCACAGTGCGGATGGCATTGACCAGCTCGGGGGGCGGAACGTCTTTCAGCAGGAATCCGCTGGCCCCGGCGCGCAGGGCACCGAACGCGTACTCGTCGAGGTCGAAGGTCGTCAGGATGAGTACGCGGGTGGCGTCGTCGGTCGTCGTGATGGCTCGGGTCGCCTCGATCCCGTCGAGCACCGGCATGCGCACGTCCATCAGAACGACGTCGGGGGCGTAGAGGCCGGCGAGGCGCACGGCGTCCTGGCCGTTCTGCGCCTCGCCCACGATCTCCATGTCGTCCTCGGACTCGAGGATCATGCGGAAGCCTTTGCGCAGCAGAGCCTGATCGTCGGCCAGGACGATGCGGACCGTCACAGCCCCGGCGGTGTGTGGCAGCGGCGCAACGTGGTCGAGACGCGCCAACCTCCGCCACCGAGGGGCCCGGCTTCGAGCGTCCCCCCGAATGCCGCGGCGCGTTCGGCCATGCCGGAGAGCCCGTGTCCGCTCCTCATGGACGCGGCCCTCGTCGTCGGCGGCCCGTACCCGGTGGCCAGCACGCTGTGTCGCCCGTCGTCAGTCACCTGCACCGTGACATCGGGATCGTCGAAGTCGAGGAGAACCTCGACCGACGCCGGTGCTTCCGCGTGCTTGAGAGCGTTCGTGAGCGCCTCTTGGACCAGCCGGTAGACCGTCAGCTCCGCCGCCGCGGAGAGTTCGAACGGCCGGCCGGTCTCTTCGAGCTTCACCCGCAGCCCCGTCGCCCGCACGCGGTCGACGAGCGCTTTGAGGTCGGCGAGTCCGGGCTGCGGCGCATACCGTGCCCTCGCGCTGCCCGCCTCGAGGAGGGCCGACGACCCGGTCTCCGAGCCGTTCGAGCCGACCCCCGCCGGACCCCCTGCCGACGCCCGTCCCGCTGCCGGTCGATCCTTGACCTCGCGGTTTGTCGTCCCACGCCCCATCGCAGACCGTTCTGGAACGGCGAGCCCTGTTGCGGGCGGTCTTGCTGGGGGAGGCACCTTGGCGGGGCCCTCGCGCAACACACCGAGCATGCGGCGCATGTCGGTCAGCGCCTCACGGCCGGTGCCCGAAACCTCGCCCATCACGTCGGCGGCGCGCACCGGGTCCGAGGTGGCGGCAGCGGCGGCGCCGTCGGCCAGGGTCACCATCACTTGGATGTTGTGCGAGACGACGTCGTGCATCTCCCGCGCGATCCGGGCTCGTTCCTCGATTGCGGCCAGCGACGCCAGCTGGTCGCGCTCTCGTTCGAGCCGCTCCGCCCGATCGGCCAACCAGTGGAACTGGCTGCGCACCGCGCGCACGACGACGCCCGTCAGCAGGGCCGTCAGAGCCAACCACGTCACGAACACCAGCGACTTGAAGTCGCTGCCGACCGGACGCCAGCGCACGGTGGCCATGACGATCCCCGCCTCGAGGACGGCGGCGCAGGTGAGGACCCACACCCAGGGCGAAACCGCCGCGACGGTGTAGATCGCGACCAGGAGCGCGACGTCTGAGGGGAGAGGCCCCGTGACCAGCCATTGTGTGAAGGCGACCACCGCGATCATGAAGAACACCGTGACGGGCGAGCGGCGACGAAGCATCAACGGAAACGCGAGAGCGGCGGAGAACCACAGGTCGATCACCGCCGCGGCCTCGTAGAGCACCCACCAGGCGGAGACCGCGAAGATGGCCGTGGCAAGCGCCAGATCGATGTAGGTGGCGTAGCGGCTCTCGCGGGCGAGGAGCCCTTCCAACCGTCGCCACCCGCCGTCGAGCAAGCGGTCGGGGTCAGCCCGGTCCGCCCCGGCGGGCTTGGGTGGGAGCCGCTCAGTGGCGCGGTGAACTGCCGTCATCGGTTCCTTCGCTCCCGGGTCACAGCACCCGGGGTCGGCCCGCCATCGTAGTGGCGAAATGCCGGCTCAGTGGGTCCGGGCCCGAGAAAGACCCCCGTTCCTCTCGGGTCGCGCCGACGACGAAGGCCGTCCCTCATCCCCAAGGATGACGGAGGACGCCCAGGATCATTCCTTCGGCCACTATTCGGGGTCGCGGCGCCGTCGTAACTTCATGGGTGCCAAGGACTTCGGGCAGCGCAGGGGAGCGGGTTGTTCCGCCCCGAGCAGCAGCGCATCCTGCGTTGCCCGAGGGACCTCGGCCCACGAGGACCGGTGTCCGCTTTCGTGCACCGGGGTCCACGGGTCCGGTGACCGGTGTAGTGACGGATCAGGGAGCTCCGAGGGCCGCCTGCCGGCACGGCTCGAGGTCGTCGAGGACTTTTTCGACCTCATCCGGGCCAAAGGCGAAGAACAGGGCCGCGACGGCGTCCGCTCCGGCTTCCGCGTACTGCTCCACCGCTTCGGGTGTCAGCTGGTTGAAGTACGGGCAGACGGTGATGCGCAGGTCCTCGCGCCGCCGCCCCGCCGCCGCGAGGTGCACGTCGAGCTCGCGCAGACCCTGCGTCAACTGCTCGGGGGTCCGGTTGAAGGTGTGCCAGCCCTGGCCGAGCCGGGCGGCGCGACGGAGCGCGGCCGGGGTCTCGCCGCCGATGTGGAGGGGAGGGTGCGGCTCCTGGACCGGCTTGGGGTACATCTCGCAGGGGGGCAGGTCGTAGCTCTCCCCGTGGTACGACGACGTTTCGTCGCACCACAGCGTGCGCAGGACCTCGACGTACTCGTCGGTGCGGCGGCCTCGCCGGTCCCAGGGCACCTGGAGGGCATCGAACTCCTCCTTCAGCCAGCCCACGCCGATGCCGAGGTCGACCCGCCCGTCCGAGAGCCAGTCCAGCGACGACACCTCCTTGGCCACGTAGACGGGATTCCGCTGCGGCAGCAACAGCATGGCGGTGCCGAGTCGGACCGTGCTCGTCCTCGCCGCCAGGTAGGCGAGCGTCACCATCGGCTCGAGCAGGCCCGTGCCCGAGGGCGCCGGAATCCGGCCGTCCTCCGCATAGGGGTAGCTGCTGGCGTAGCGCTCGAACAGCACCACGTGCTCGCCCACCCACATCGTGGCGATCCCGCGCTCCTCCGCCGCGGTGGCGAGGGCGTCGAGCATGGCGTTGGTGGTCATCGGGCTCGCTGTCGGGACCCAGAGGTCGAACTTCATCGTCCGTGCCCCTGTCCGCCGACCCCCCGCAGTACGAAGTCGCAGATGTCGTCCGCGGCACGCCCGGCCGGAACCGGTTCCGGCTCGCCGGCGCGCACCGAGAGCGCGCCGAAGATCTGCTGGCCGATGAGATTGACGGCCCGGTCGGCGTCGAGGTCCGCTCGCAGCTCCCCGGCCTCGACGCCGGCGTCGACGATGTCACCCAGGAGCCGGATCATGTCGAGGCCGATCAACAGGAGCGCCCCGCCCACCACCGCTGAGCCGGATGCCGCCGCGGTCGACTGGGTCGCCATGGCGAGGCGGAAGAACGCCGGGCTCTCGTCGATGCGCTCGAGCAGGCCCAGCACCAGCTCGCGCAGGCGCTCGGTTGCGGTGGCATCCTCGGCGATGCCGGCGACGGTGTCCTTCATCCTCTCGTACATGGACTCGAGGCTCGCCCGGAGCAGGTCGTCGCGGTTGGCGAAGTAGACGTAGACGGTGGAGCGCGCGACGCCTGCTTCCGCCGCGATCTCCTCCATGGGGACCTCTGTCGTCCCGCGCTCGCCGAACAGTCGGCGAGCCGTCTCCATGATCTGCTCGCGCCGGAAGTCGCGGATGACGTTCTTCAGCGCATCGGGGGCGCGGCGCACCATGGTCGGCCGGAGGATCCCGTCTCAGCCGGCGACGCGGTTCGACGGCGAAAAGGCGACCGGGAGGTGTTTCACCCCGTTGATGAACTGCGACTGGAGGCGCTGCATGTCGCCATCCTGCCGGATGTCGGGCAACCGGTCGAGCAGGTGCTCGAACATGACCCGGATTTCGAGGCGGGCCAAGTTGGCCCCGAGGCAGAAATGGGGCCCACCGCCCCCGAAGGCGATGTGCGGGTTCGGGTCGCGTGTCAGATCGAAGCTGTCGGGATCGCTGAAGACGTCCTCGTCCCGGTTTGCAGACACGTGGAAGAACACGACTTTGTCCCCGGCGGCGATGGGTGTGTCGCTCAGGACGAGGTCGACCATGGCCGTCCGGCGGAAGTTCATGACGGGGGACACGAAGCGGAGCATCTCCTCGACGGCGGAAGGGAGGATGCTGCGATCGTCCAGGAGGCGGCGCCACTGCGCCGGGTGCTCGAAGAAGGCGTGCATCGCCCCGGACATCAGATTGCGGGTCGTCTCGTTCCCCGCGACGGTGAGGAGGAGGAAGAAGAGCTCGAGTTCGAGCTCGCTGAGATTCTCGCCCTCGACCTCGACCGAGGTCAGGACGCTCATCAGATCGGTATGGGGATCCATCCGCTTCCGGGCGAAGAGCTCGGCCGCGTAGGCGTAGAGATCCATCGCCGCCTGCTGAGCGAGGTGGGCCTGGTCCTGGTACTCGGGGTCCTCGTTGCCCACCATGCGATTGGACCAGTCGAACATCCGATGCCGATCGGCCTGCGGCACTCCGAGGAGCTCGGCGATGACCTGGAGGGGGAGCTCCGCCGCGATATCGGTCACGAAGTCGGCGTGCCCCGTCTCGATCACCTCGTCGATGATGGCGTCAGTCGAGCGATGGATGCTTGCTTCGAGGTCACGCACCATTCGAGGCGTGAACCCCTTGTTGACCAGCCGGCGGTAGCGGGTGTGGAGCGGCGGGTCCATGTTCAGCATCATCAGGCCCTGCTGGGCGACCTCCTCCTCTCCCAGCTCGAAGGGCATCGTCCCCTTCGCTCCCGAGCTGAATCGCTCGAAGTCGCGATTGACCGTGACGCAATCCGCGTGTCGGGTCACCGCCCAGAAGCCGGGCCCACCCGGTTCGTCCTGCCAGTGAACCGGGTCGTGGCGTCGCAGGTGGGCCAGCCAGGCGTGGGGCACGCCCGCAACGAAGGACCGGGAGTCCGACAGGTCGACGGGCGACAGGTCAGCCAAAGTACTCATGTCTGGACGGCTCCTCTGAAGAATAAGACAACATGTCCGATATATGAGATGGTACGTCCAGATCCGCCGGAAATCAACCGCTCGCACCGACCGCCGGAGGCACGCCGGGAGCGACGGAGCGGTGCCGGGCGCACCAAGGTGGCCAGATGGCACGGTCGCGGGCCTTTCGGGGAGACTCCCTCCATGACCGTCCTCGTGACCGGCGGCGCCGGCTACATCGGGTCTCATACCGTGCGCCTGCTCAAAGAGCGCGGGCGAGACGTGGTCGCGCTCGATTCGATGGAGTTGGGCCATGCCGCCGCGGTCGGCGACGTCCCCCTCGTCCGGGCCGACGTCGGAGATCGGCGGGCTGTGCTCGAGGCGGTCGACCGATTCGGGGTGGACTCCGTCATCCACTTCGCCGCCTATAAGTCGCCGGCCGAATCGATGGCCCAACCGCAGCGTTATTTCGGGAACAACTCCTGCCACACGGCCTCGCTCCTCGAGACCCTGCACGAATCGGGAGTACGCCGGTTCGTCTTCTCCTCCACCTGCGCCGTCTACGGGACTCCTTCGTCCGTGCCGGTGTCCGAGGATGCCCCGGTCCGGCCGGAGAGCCCCTACGGGGAGAGCAAGGCCGTCACCGAGCGGGTGTTGGCATGGTACGACACCTGCCTGGGACTTCGGTCGGTGAGCCTGCGCTACTTCAACGCTGCCGGCGCTTGGCCGGACGGGTCGATCGGGGAGGACTGGACGGTCACCATCAACCTGATCCCGCTGCTGATGAAGGCGATGCTCGGACGGAGCGCGCCCCTCCAGGTGTACGGCACGGACTACCCGACCCCCGACGGGACTGCCGTTCGGGACTACGTGCACGTCGTCGACCTGGCCGAGGCCCACCTCAAGGCGCTCGAGTATCTCGAGCACGGGGGGGAGACCACAGTGTTGAACCTCGGGACGGGAATCGGTTCGTCTGTCCTCGAGGTCCTCGCCGCGGCCGAGCGGATCACCGGCAAAGCCGTGCCACACGAGCTCGCGCCGCGGCGCCCAGGCGACCCCGTCGCGCTCTACGCGGACAATTCCAAGTCCAAGGCCCTTCTCGGCTGGTCGGGGACCAGCACACTCGAGGAGATCATCGGATCCGCCTACGCCTGGCATTCGACCCACCTCGACGGATACGACAGTTGAGACGGTCACCGGGCTGAGCCCGCCCTCGTTCGGAGATGTCGACAGTCAGGTGCCCGCTCCGAGAGCTTGGCGCCCCCCGACTGGGTCATGTCCAGGCCGTGCTCGGAAGAGAGCGCCACTCTTGGAGCACGTCGAAGGCCGCCGACTCCGAAGGCCGCCGACTCCGAAGACGACCCGAGCTCCTGTCGAGCGACGTCCCTTCAGCGGGGCGATGACGGCGACCGACTCACGACCCTGTGGTGGCCGCGGAGTCCAGAGCGGGGGTCGCGGATCGGCCTGCACCGGTGTCGTGGACCTCGCCGATCGTGACGGGCGCCGGACTCTGTCGTCATCGGCCCCCAGTGCGACGAGGGGGGTTTGCCGGTGTCCCACGTTGTACGTCCCAGAGGTGATGGCGCACCTCGTGGGCGTTTCGCTGCACGACGTCGAAGGCACAGATGACGCCGACCTCCGGATGCGGCGTCTCGGCGTCCTGAGGCGCTTCGATCGCAGCCTGCCGCCAGGCGTGCGCGGCTGCGACGAGCGCGACGAGGCCGACCACCGGGGAAAGGTCGTCGTACGAGCGGACCTCGGCCATCACATTCTCATCCCATACCGGCACGCCGAACGATGGATCGGCGCTGATCGTCCAGAGCCGCTCGGTCCCGAATCTCAGGACGTCGACCGTGTGCCAGACGTATCTGCTCGCGGACCACAGGCCGGGTTGGACCGCTTGGGAGGGGTCCACCCGGGACATGACCTCGCCGAAGACCGCAACCTCTCGGACGCAACGACCCACCAGGCTCTCGTAGTCCTCGACGGACCAGTCGAAGCCGCACTCGGCGCACCGGCCGGTCGTCAGGCCCTCTGCGGTCGCACTCGTGTTGGGCCGAGGGCTCCGCACGCCCATCAGCGGCGACCTTCGGCGCTACCCATGTGCCACGCCGAGCAGAAGTCGCAGCGGTACACGTTCAGGTCGAGGCCGGTGTCGCCCCGCCGCTCGTCGGCCACGCTCAGGGCCTCGGCCTGGGAGCGGTAAGCCGTCTTCGGGGCACCGTCGGCGCGCCAGTGGGATCCCAGGTTGGCGCGTCCGGGCGTGGAAAACCGGCCTGGTTCGCTGCGCCGTCTGGTCTTTCGCCGACCCATCGGATCATTGTGCCCTTCGACATCGGGGTCCTCGACACTTCCGAGGGCAACGCGCCTCGACGCGCCTCGACGCGCCATGGTTCGACGGAGGGGGAATAAGGGCCGAACCGGGCGCGCCGAAGCACGCCTCACCCTAATGGTCGCGGCCCATGATGCCGCGCCGAGAACCGGTTTCCGCAGTAGTCCGCACGACGAAAATAGGCGTCGCTGGGCGGAGACTGCGCATGCCTCGGTCTCGGGATCGCTGGCTGAAGGAAGCGCTGTGTCACTATGACGTCATGGCAAAGACCGTGATTGTGAGGCTGACGGACGACATCGACGGCGGCGACGCGGACGAGACCGTGTACTTCTCGCTCGACGGCAGTTCGTACGAAATAGACCTGAGCACTGCGAATGCGGCGCGCCTGCGTGAGGCGATCCGACCGTTCGTGGAAATGGGCCGCGTTTCCGGCGCCACAGGGGGGTCGCGGGCGACGCGGTCCGCCACCGGCGAGAAGACCCTCTACTCGCAACTTCAGGAAGGCGAGAAGGCCCGGCTGAGGGCGTGGGCCAGCATGCCGACCGCCAGGCGTATCAGCGACGACCGGGTCAAGAGCTGGATCGCCGCCGGGCGGCCCTGAAGCCGCACCGCCGCCGCATCTCGAGCCAACCTCAGGCGCCGCCGCGGCATATCGCCGCAGACTCTGCCCCTGTTCTCGGAACCCGGCCATGATCACCCATCTCCACCACGAACGAAGTCGCGGCGGCGACGCCGTTCAAGAACAGTTGGTCCTGCTGCTGCTGTGTGATGTCGAAATCGGTGGTTCCGACCGAGCCGTGGTCGACGAAAATCGTCCGGCCGGCGGTCGCCGCGTCGATGCTGTACGCATCCCATTCGTTCATCATCGTCTTGAGACAGTGGCGGGCCACCGCGAACGACGTCGTTTCAGCCTTGGTCGGGCCGTAGGAGGTCTGCCGTGACGAGAGCTTGATTCCGATCGTGGGCCAACGCGGCGCTTTTCCGTCCTCCCGCTGGAACGCATCGATCGGGAAGTTTCGCAACATGCCTCCGTCCACCCAGGTGACCGTCCCGGCGTCGTAGTGGGAGCGGAGCGACCCGCCGTCGGGTGCCGGCAGTTCGACGTCGGCGGCGTTGGCGCTGAAGGTCACCGGGTCGAAGAAGAAGGGGATCGACATCGACGCTCGGACGGCATTGGCTACCTTCTGATCGTCCCGGGCCGCGCCGTAGTAGCCGTAGTCCCACGGCAGGTGCACCAGCTGGCCCCGGGTGATGTCGGCGGTGTGGACTACGAGGCGGTAGCGGCGATCCTCGGCGAGACTCATGCCCGGGTCGTCCGCGGCGGTGAGCTTCAAATCAGCGAATGTCGACACCCCGAGGTGGCCGAGCGCCGTTCCGATCCAATTCTCGATGTAGTCACCTGAATAGATGCCGGTCTCATGGGTCAAGATGGCGGCGTCGGCCAGCTGGTCCCCCCTTTTGCCGAAGTGGTCCAAGAACCGGTGCATGGGTCCCTTGGTCATGACCTGACCGAATTTGAACGACTCGAGCGAGCCCTTCAGCGCCGTCATGGGGACACCAGCCTTCGTCATCGACGCAATGAGCGCGGCGGCGATGGCCCCCGCGCTCGATCCCGCGATGCGCTGGAACTTGTATCCGGTCTCGGCCAGGACCGACACGGCGCCCACGATGCCGATTCCCTTGACGCCACCCCCCTCGATGGCGAGGTCGGCTACCAGTCCGCTCGGCGTGGGTCCGGGGGCCGCGTCCTTGGCGCGGAGCTGCGCCGCCGCCGCCTCGAACCGGGTCTGGAGATCGGCGGGCCGGGAGTAACCGTATTCAGCGCTGGGGTCGATGACGATCCCCAGCGCTGACGGAACTGACTCGGCGGAGGTCATGGACACGGTCCCCTTCTCGCGTCGGCGGGCAGATTGGACGAGCCGACAACACCAGCTCGCGACGAAGGCGATCCTAATGAGGGCGCGGGTTCGCACCGGGGACCGGTGCGAACGGCACCGGGATCGTCGCGTGGCGTTGCGAGGAGTTGTCCGGTCATGGCCCCGTCGAGGATTCGGCCGGTAGAGACACTGATGGCCGAGGCACGAGGCCCCGGCCATCAGTGTGGAACGTCGCGGAGGCCTGCGGCCGTTCCGCGTCTGTTTGCCCGCGGTTACTGCGGAGGTCCGGAGCTCAGCTGCACCGTGGCGGTGTGCGAGGTGCCCGACGAGTCGGTCCAGCCGACCGTCACCTTGTCCCCCGGGTGGTAGGTGCTCATCTCCGAGGTCAGGTCGTTGGCCGAGGTGACCGTACGACCTCCGATCGAGGTGATCACGTCGCCCTGGGCCAGCCCAGCCTCCTGCGCGGGTCCGTTCGTCACGACGCCCACGATCGAGGCCCCGGTCGCGCTCGACCCGGAGTTGCCGGAGTTGCCGGAGTTGCCGGAGTTGCCGGAGTTGCCGGAGTTGCCGGTGTTCCCGGAGTTCCCGAACAGCCCCCCGAATCCACCGCCGAGCCCACCGAAGGGCGACGAGCCCGACGAGTTGGAGGAACCGGTCGGACTGACCTCGACCCCGAGGAATGCCGTCGACCCGATGTGGATGGTCGCCGACGAGTGACCAGCCAGGATCGCCCTGGCGATCGTCGTCGCCGTGGAGATGGGGATGGCGTAGCCCTGCCCCGACTGGTTCGACTGGAACGAGAACCCGGCGGAAGCAGCGGTGTCGACGCCGACGACCTGTCCCGATGTGTTCACCAGTGACCCGCCCGAGTCACCGGGTTGGATGTTCGCGTTCGTCTCGATCAGACCGCTCAGCTGCTCCGACGTGCCGTCACCCTCGTCGCTGGCCGTGATCGACTGGTTGACCGCGGTGACCGTGCCGCCGGCAGCGCTCGGCGTCCCGCCGGTGCCCCCTGCGTTCCCCACCCCGACCACGTTCTCGCCGACGGAGACACCCGAGGTGTCCAGCGACGCCGTCTGGAGGCCGGACGCGTTGTTGAGCTGCAGCACAGCGATGTCCTTCGTGCGGTCGTATCCGACGACCTTGGCCGAGTACGTCTTGTGGTTTCCGACGTCGGTCACGCTGATGCTCGTCGCGCCGTCGATCACGTGGTTGTTGGTGAGGATGACACCGTTGGAGCTGAGGACGATCCCGGTGCCCGCAGCCTGCTCACCCTGATAGCCAACCGTCGTGTTGATGTCGACCAGCCCGGGGTCGACCTTCGACGCGATGGCGTTCACGTCGCTTGGGCCGGAGGAGCCGGACGAACCAGAGTTACCCGATCCGCCGGAGTTGCCCGTGTTGCCCGAGTTGCCGAAGGTGCCGCCGAAGGGAGAACCGTTCCCCGAGCCGCTGTTGCTGTTGCCAGAACCGGTGCCGCCGGAGCGGAACGGCAGCTGGCTGCCGCTCGAGGCGGGTGCCGCAGTCGGGTTGGAAGCGCCCGAGGTCCATGCCGCGTGGCCGATACCGACTCCGGCCACGAGGAGCAGAGCAGCCGCCCCGCCGGCCAGGAGCGCGTTGCGCACCCGGTGGTCGGACTTCCCTGCAGGCGAGGCTCCTTGCGGGCCGGGTGAATACCACGACGAGGCGGTGGGCTGGGTCGGAGGGCCGCCAAACCCGGCGCCGTAGGCCGGGCCTGCGCCGTACCCTGCGGCGGGACCCATGCCGTAGGGCATGTCCGAGCCGGTGGACGGTCCGGAACCGGCGGGCGGGGTGGCGGGGCCGGCGAGCGCACCCATGGCGTAGGTACCCGGAGCGACGCCCTGGGGAAGGCCTTGAGGCACACCGAGTGGAGGCGTGTCCGGCTGCACCGGCGGCGTCAGTCCGGGGCCCTGTGGGGGAGTCGGGGTCTTCGCCGGGAGGGCGATGGCCTGCGCCGGATCCTCGGGGACTGCAGCGTCGGAGGGCAGTTCCATGTCAGGCCTGCCCGCGTTCTGCAGTGTCTCGTCGTTCTGGTCCTCGTGCATTCGGCGTCCTCCGTCCGATCCCCGCCATTCGCAGGGTTCTCTGTGTGACATTGGACACCCGAGCCCTGAACGCCAGGTCAGAGAAAGATATGAGCACCATAAAAGTTGCCTGTGTGCAACGTAGCGGGCACACGCGACGGGTCCTGCGGCCCGCAGGCCGCCGAGTCGGCGGGGGCGTGCCTTCCAGGTCAAACGTGTTGGGGCCGGCGGACGGGTCTACGCTTGGCCTGGCTTTTCGCTCTCCCCAGGGGGTCTCGTGGACACTGCGATCTTCGACGCTGACAGCCATCTGATGGAGACGCCGGACTGGTTGTCCGGCTTCGCCGGAGCTGAAATGCGCGATCGTCTCGAACCGCTCGGCCTGGCCGGCGCCGGCGCCGGCGCCGACAAGCTGATGGCGAGCCTCCCCGACCTCTGGGAGTCACATCGACACCAGGAGATCGGCCCCGAGGTGTTGACCGGTCCCAAGGGCTGGATGGCCCCCGGTGCCCTGGACACGGGTGTCCGCTCGAAAGTGCTCGACGCCCTCGGGATCAGTGCTCAGCTCGTGTTTCCCACCTTCGCCCTCGGGCATTTCGCACAGAGCAAGGACCCCGAGATCCTCTACGGAGGCACGGCCGTGCTCAACCGGGCCATGGTGTCGTGGTGTGAGCCCGATCCACGGCTCAAGCCTGTGGGCTACCTACCGCTCGACCATCCCGAGCGGGCGGTCGCCGCGCTCGAGGAAGCTCTGGCGGCCGGCGTCGCCGCGGTCTGGGTGCCTTCCGACGCCCCCGGTGATTTCTCACCCACCCATCTCGACCTCGACCCCGTCTGGTCGTGCCTGGCTTCGGCCAGAGTGCCCTTTGTGCTCCACGTCGGGGGAGGCAGGCTGCTACCCCGCGCCTTCCACAACAACGGGCTGCCCCGACCCAAGGACTGGCTCGGCGGTGGGGAGAACCTGCGCTCGAAGGACTTTCCGGTTGTGCACCACTCACCCGAGCGGTTTCTCGCCTGTATGGCGCTCGACGGCGTCTTCGAGCGTCATCCCGATCTGCGTGGCGCCGCCATCGAGCTCGGCGCCACCTGGGTACCGGGGCTGCTGCGCAACGTGGACCACGCCCACCGTTCCTTCTCGAAGTTCGAACCGGTCCTGGGTGGACTCCCGCTCAAGCCATCGGAGTACCTACGCCGCCAGGTCCGATTCACCCCGTTCCCCTTCGAGGACACGGCGTGGCTGCTCGAGCAGTGCGGCTCCGACCTCTTCATGTTCTCCACGGACTACCCGCACCCGGAGGGAGGCAAGCGTCCCTTCGACGTGTTCAAAGACGCGGTTTCGAGCTTCGACGACTCCACCCGTGAGCGATTCTTCTGGCGCAACGGGGCCGAGTTGCTCGGCCTGGCCTGAGCTGGCTGATGGCGGGTGCTCGAGCGCGGACACTCGATGTCGATCGCGTGGCCGGCGCTCTCGGCGCCATCGTCACCGGGATCGATCTGACCGCGGTCGCCGAAGCTCCCCAACTCGACGGACTCCGGCGCGCCTTGACTGAGCACCTCGTCGTCTTTCTACCCGACCAAGACCTCAGCCTGGACGACCTCGAGCGCATCACCGATCTCCTAGGTGGACGCGATGTGACGCCCTTTGTCGATCCGATGGATGAGCGTCCCTACGTGATCCGCGTCGTCAAGGAGCCCGGTGACGTCCTCAACTTTGCCAACGTGTGGCACAGCGACCTCAGCTACCTGCCCGAACCGCCGGCCTTCACGCTCCTGCACGCGCGGAGGTGCCGGGACACGGTGGCGACACCGTGTGGTCGAACCAGTACCTCGCCTACCAGACCCTCTCGCGGGGGTTACAGGCCACTCTCGATGCGCTGTGCGGCGTCCACTCGGCCGGAATGGCGTACGGCACCGGCGGTCTTCTCGACCAGTTCAAGGGGCTGTCCTCCATGGCGATCGCGCCGTCGGACGACGCCTTCGCGGAGCACGTGCACCCGGCGGTGCTCCGTCATCCCGAATCCGGCCGTCGTCGCCCTCTACCTCAACCCGGTCTACACCACCCGGTTCTCGGGATGGTCGAAGGATGAATCGGAGGCACTGCTCTCCCACCTGTGGCGGCACAGCATCAACGAGAATTTCACCTGTCGCCTGCGTTGGGCCGCCGGGACGCTGGCGATCTGGGACAACCGCTGCACCATGCACAATGCGCTGAACGATTACTCGGGTGTCCGACGAGAGATGTACCGCACGAGCGTGAGGGGCACAGCACCCGTCGGCCCGTCCTGAGTCGCGCCAGAACCGCCGCGCAGGAGCCGGTCCGGAGCGCGATGGGACGTTGAGCCGGCTCCAACGGTCGACTCGATCGCAGGGTGCGCGACCGAGCGCGGAAAGGACCCGACCTGACTCGTGGGTAGGGTGACCACCGGTGAGGGGCAACGACGTGGTGTCGGCGGCCGAGCAGTGCCGTGCGCTGCTCGAGCCCCTTCTGGGCGAGGACTGGCGGGCACCGGTGCCCGGTCTCGACTTCACCGTCGCCTCTGTCCTGGCCCACGCCGGCAACGCCCCGCTGTGGTACGCAGCTGACATGTGGAGCGGGCGGGAGGACAACGCGGCCTTCGACGTCAAGGTTCTCGCGGACGCGCCGAACGAGAAGATCCTGACCAGTATCGAGGTCGGGTCCAGGGTCCTGGCATGCGGCGTCGACGCCGCCCCCGACGACCTGCGCGGGTTCCACCCGTTCGGATCCCCCGACCCGTCGGGCTTCGCCGCCATGGCCTGCGACGAGCTGCTGGTGCACACGGCCGACGCCGTGGCGGGCCTTGGCGGGAGCTTCAGGGGCGACGAGCGGATGGCGTCGGAGGTGCTGGCCCGGCTCTACCCCTGGCACACGGTCGACGACGATCCGTGGGAGTTGCTCCTATGGGCGAACGGCCGCGCCGACCTACCTGGCCGTCCGTTCCAGGCGCGCTGGCGCTGGCACTGTGAGCCCCTTTCGGAGTGGGACGGTTCGGCGCCGCCGGGACCGGAAGGTCGCCCCGGTGCGAGTGCCGGCTCAGGCGGGTGATTCTGACGCGGGCTGACGCAGGACGACGGTGACCCGTCGCGTGGCCGCAGACACTTTGACGGTCCCAGTGGCCTCGT
>CAWFPQ010000009.1:0-131234 GCA_963817875.1 uncultured Acidimicrobiaceae bacterium | reverse complement strand
CTTTGTCGGTGACTGTTGCCAGCATGAGGGGACCCGCTGAAGGTGCCCTGACGTGGCGCTGAAACCCCAGGTCAGAGGGCTGTACCATAGTTAGAGTTGCCTGGTGAGGCGGCTATCTTCGGGCACCTACAGGCGCAGTACACCGAGCAGACGGGAGCAGCGATGCGCTATCGGCTCTTCGGTCCCACTCGAGGTGATCGGGGACGACGGCCCAGGCCGTGAATATATTAAGCGATCACAAGCAGGTCCTGCCTTTCGCCACCTTCCATATCGGGGCCAACCAGACCGTGTCAATAGTCCGGCTCGTCGAAGCCCTCTGGGAGGACGATCCGCCGGCCACTGCGGCCAACGCCTTACAGGTCCACATTTCGAAGTTGCGCAAGAAGCTGGCCGGAGCCGGTGGCAGGGGATGTCCTCTCTTCGGGCCGCCTCAGGGCTACGTGCTTCAGACGGGGCCAGGTGAGGTAGAGCATCGAAGAGTTCGAGCAGTTTGACTGGCGCCACGACGAGGTGACCCAGCCGAGGTCTCGGCGAGGCTCACGCGAGGCGCTGGCTCTCTGGCGAGGCCCCCGAGTGACCGATGCCTCCTCGGACCAATCTCAAGGGCAAGACGACACGCCTCGAAGAGCTCCGACTCCTTGCCCTCGGGCGACGGACCGAGGCCGATCTCTCCCTCGGGCGCCATGCTTGAAGTGATTGCCGAACTCGAGGCACTCGTGGAGCGCCGAGCCGCCGCGCGAAGGTCCGCGGCGCCAGCTCATGGTCGCCCTTTATCGCTCGGGGCGCCAGGCCGATGCGCTGGCCACCTACCAAGCGGGCCGACAGGTCCTCACCGAGGGGCTGGGGTCGACCCCGGGCCAGCCATCCAGGCCCTCGAACTGGCGATCTTGAACCAGGACCCCGAACTCGACGCCCCCCGCTCCCGAGTGTCCGTGTCCTCCACCCGATCCCGACCGCCCTCGGGGACCGTAACTCTGCTCATGAGCGACATCGAGGGTTCGACCCGGCTCTGGGAACAACAACCCGAGGAGATGTCGGTCGCCCCAGTCGCCATGACGATCTAGTTCGCCGGGCTATCGAAGGCTAACGGAGGGTTATGTATAAAGTCGATGGGAGATGGATTCCGCGCTGCCTTCCCTGCAGCTGCCGCAAGCCGTCACGGCAGCCGCCGAGGCCCAACATGTGCTAAGCGCCGAGGAATGGCCCGCAGCGTTCACACTGCGGGTGCGGATGGCCATCCATACGGGCGAATGAGAGGAGCAAGATGGTGACTACTTCGGCCCCGCCGTTAATCGGGTGGCTCGGCTAACTGGCATCGCCCACGGTGGACAGGTTGTCCTGTCACCACGCGACTGCCGAGATTGTGCGGGAGCATCTTCCCCTCTGGTGTGAGCCTTCGCGACTTGGGTTCCCACCCTTTGAAGGATCTGAGTCGTCCCGAGGTGGTGTTCCACTCGAGTCGACCGGCTGCCCGCCGAGTTCCCACCGCTTCGCTCACTCAACAACCCCAGCTATCGAACAATCTGCCCGAGTTCGTTTCCAGCTTCGTGGGTCGTGACGCAGAGACGGTCGAAGTGGGCAAATTAGTCTCCGACAATCGCCTCGTCACTCTCACCGGGGCCGGGGGGCGGCAAGACCCGGCTCGCGCTACAGGTGGCCGCGGAGCTACTCGACGGAACGGGAGACGGGTGTGGCTGGTCGAGCTGGCCACGTGACCGACTCCGGGGCCGTTCCTTCGACGGTGGCGAGCGCCCTGGGCGTGGCCGAGCACCCGGGCGGAGACATTCGGACACTCTGGTGGACGTGCTTGGAGGTCAACGGCGCCTAGTGGTCCTCGACAACTGCGAGCACCTCCTCGATGCTTGCGCCACCCTGGTCGATTCGATCGTGCGGCAATGCCCGGGGATCCACGTGCTGGCGACTAGCCGAGAACCGCTGTGTATCGATGGGGAGATCGTTTACCGACCCTCCCTTGTCCCTGCCCCCCGAAGAAACAATAGAGCAGGCCGAGGTTGTTATCTCTGGCGCGGTGATGCTCTTCGTCGACCGCGCCCATCGCAGCTGCCTGGCTTCGCTCCCTAGGCGACGACTGGTCGTCGTGGCCTCATCTGTCGTCGCCTCGACGGAATGCCGCTCGCCATCGAGCTGGCCACAGCTCGCCTGCGCTCGTTGTCTCTTGCCGAGCTCCACGATCGGCTCGAGCACCGATTCGGGCTCCTCACGGGCGGCAACCGCACCGCCCTCCCACGCCAACAGACCTTGCGGGCTCTGGTGGATTGGTCCTCGACCTGCTGAGCGAGCCCGAACAGGTGCTGCTGCGACGCCTCTCGGTGTTCCGGGGCGGATTCGACCTCGAGGCCGCAGAGGCTGTGTGCGCGCTCGATGACTTGCCCGACGGCCGTCATCTTCGACCTCCTGACTTCGCTCGTCGACAAGAGCATGGTCGTGACCGAGTTCGCGTGACACTATCCGCCATGGGATGCTCGAGACCCTTCGGCAGTACGCGACGGAGCAGACTCGACGCCGTGGGACCGCCCGAAACAGAGCAACTCCTCGCCGCTTATTCGGCCCACTACGCTCGTTTTGCACACCGTGCCGCACCACACTTGGCGGGGCCGTCCCAGGGTGCGTGGTTTGCGCGCCTTGATCGGGAGTACACGAATCTCCGAGCGACGGTCGAGCATCTTCTTGAAGTCAATAGGCCGGCCGAGGTTTTACAACTGTTCGGTGTTACGCGCCGATATTGGTGGTTCGCAGAATACGACGTGTGGGTTGTCCAGGCGATCGACCGGGCCATTGATCTCACGGAGGGGGCACGTCTCGCCGAGAGCTGAGGCGGCCGCTCTTCGTCTGCAAGCGCACGAGCCTTCGCAATATTCCAGCTTTGGCCAATGCAGACTGGCTCGCGAGGGCCTCTGGACGCCGCTCGCGCCGTAGGGGATCGTACATCGTCGAAGCCGAAGCGCTCGGCCTTGTTGCGTCACAGCGCTGCTTTTCGGCGAGAGCCGGCCGAGGGTCTCGCCCCAGCGTAGCGAAGCCATCGCCATCGCGCGACGCCTCCACGACTCGGCGCTCCTCGCCGAGACCTTGAATTATCAGGCGCACCGGTTGCGGAGGCGGGTGATCTCATCCATGCCGAAGCGATCTACCAAGAGGCCTTATCGGTCGCCGATCGTGCCGGCGACGTATTCATAGCTCAAGAATTGCTCTGCAACTATGGGAACGTCCTATTCAATGGGGGCAAGGTCCTCGAGGCGGCCAAGTGTGGGAGAGAGCACTCGAGTTGAACTCCAGTCCTGGGTTCGGCAACGATTCTCGAATCTTGGGTACATCCGCTGTGAGAGGGTGATGGGACGAGATGCCAATCGAATTCGTTGTGCTCTCCGGGAACACCGGCTCCGCGGGGGACGACGCTGACTCTGTCTACGACATCTTGGGGTTAGCTATTTGTGCGTCGGTTTCTGGCGACGCAAGGCTGGCAGCGACGCTCCATGGCGGCGCCAGCGCCCTGATCCATTCCACCGGCGCCGAGTGGGAATCGGGGCTCGACAGATACAGAGACCCTGACATCACCGCGTGCTTCGGACGCATCTTGGTGACCGATTTCAGGCCTGTTACGACGCCGGCCTTGCAATGAGGACCGACGAGATTGTTGATCTTGCGCTCGGTCGGCGCACCAGGGTCTCCGGCGAGTCCTTCGAATAGGACACGAATGGCTGGGTCAGCGGCGTCGGGCGGTTACGAGGTCAGAATGCAGCACAAACGTGACGGTCTCGCCGTCGGTAGCGAGCTTGGCCAGTTCGGATTCAAGCGCTCTTTTCAGTTGGGCCAAGCCAGCAGCGGGTAATAGATCTGGTAGATAAGTCAAAAGCAGGGTCTGAATGGCCTCATCGATAGTCATCGGTTTCGACGCCGAGAACGATTTGACTGCCACTGAAGCGAACTCGGCGTCGGAGAGCATCATCGCCAGGCTCTCGATGTGCAGAGCTCGGTCGTCCTGGATCGGGGGGATATCGAGCGTGAATGTTGCGCTCACCTCCTGCCAGGCAGCACGAAATGCTGAAACAGGCGACTGAGCGTCCTTGGGTGGGGGTGCTGGAAGCACGCTGGCGAGAAGGCCATTGGGGCAGAGGACTCGGGCTGCTTCGCTGAGCACCTGTTCGAGCGGCTGCAAGAGCATCAGGGCGTAGTGGCAACCGACAGATCCAATCGTGGCGGTGGCGATGGGCAACCGCGCGGCGTCGGCTCGGATTAAAGGGACACCTTGACCTAAACCCCGGAAGCTGGCACTCAGCTCAGCAGGGCTCCAATCCGCTCCAAGGCAGACCTGCTTGGTGCGCAGCAGGCCGAGAAGATGGCCGTCTCCGCAGGCAAGATCGAGGACTGGTTCGCCTCCTACGTGTCGTAGGGCTTCAGCCAGCACTTCGTATGAGCTGTGGCCCATCTCGTCAGCCAGGGAACCCAGCATCGCCGAAGACGCCCCGGGGTGGCGGTTGTGCCACTCCTGCAGGTATTTCCCGCCCCGTTGCGCCCCGTTGTTCACTAGCGGTCCATTCCATTGCCACCTGACCGAATAGTCAACTGACACGCACCCTTGCGCTCGGGTACCACACAACTTGGTGTGGTGAGCTGCCGGACCGTGCGTGTCAGCCAGCGGCGCTTCCCAGAGCTTGGGTCGGTTGCCTGCATAGACCCGTCACTCGAACGAACTACTCCCCCGCCGACGAGTTGAACCTTTGATGATATCCACAGGCGGGCGCAGCCTGCCCGTGGTGGGCAGTGATGGGCAAGAAACAGCGTCCCAAACAGAACGGCGCATGCATCGGTCCAGGCCGCTGAGGTCCCATTCAGAGATGGATGACGGCCTTGCCACGCAGGCCGCCACGGCCGAGGTCGTCCAACACCTGCGCGGCGCCGGCCAGTTCAACAGTGGAACTGATTCGAGCGGTGATCGTGCCATCTGCCAGCAACTGTGCGACCGTGGCCAGCCCTTGAGGCGATATCAAGGGGTTCTTATTGGAGGAATGGTTGTGCGCGGTGATATGGCGCTCAGCAAACCAACCCTCGTCCGCAGCGAAGATGGTCGAGACCAGGTGTCCTCCGGGCCGGATGACTTCGGCGTCGCGGCGGATGGCGTCAGTGCCGCTGACGAGGTCAAGGACGGCATCGACGCCGTCGGGGTGATCGGCGTGGAGCGCTTCGATCACGTCGACGACCTGGCTGTCGTACACCTCTTCGGCTCCGAGATGACGCGCCTCGTCGGCGTCGCCACGGACGGTCGCGATGACATGTGCGCCGTGGGAGAGGGCCATCTCCGCCGCGTAGCCGCCGACCCCGCCGGTCGCGCCCATCACCACGACGTGTTGGCCTGCGGTGACCTCGAGCAAGTCAACTGTCCGCAGCGCCGTGACCGGCGGGATGGGCAGCGCAGCGGCCTGGTCGTCGGCGACGCCATCGGGGATACGAGCCAACGGCTCCATCGCGGCCGCCGGGGGGACCGGGTGTACTCGGCATAAGAACCGTGCGTCCGCGCCATGCCGAAGACACGGTCGCCGGCCTGCAGGCCATGTGCTCCTGCCGGTACGCGTTCGGCCACGCCGGCGAAGTCAATGCCCACTACGAACGGGTACGACGATGCTGCAGTCAATCGTCCCAAAAGATTGTTGTCGAGCGGGTTGACTCCAGCGAAACGCACGCGAATGAGGAACTCGCTATCGCGGGTCGGAACGGGGAGGTCGAGCACCGACGGAGGCTCACCCAAACTACGGACAGCGAATGCACGCATCTTGTTCTCCATACCAGGCGTCTCGAATGTTGCTGGCGACGCGACGTCTGCCCCAAAGTAGACACGACACCGCCGAGGGTTGCGTTGCGGCGGGACCGGGATTGAAAAACCACCCCTGACCTGCTACGATGGAGCGGAAGACGGGATTTGAACCCGAAACCCTCACCTTGGCAAGGTGAGGGTTTTCGTGCTTCTAGGTCTCGCAGGTCCCCTGAAGTGCTGTTCCCTCCACTCAGTTTCCAGCCCCTCCACCCAGTCCCTCCCCGTAGTAGAGCGCTCTACTATCGCCTCAGGCGAAACGGCTCCCGACTACATGCAGAGCGACTTGGGTGCGTCGAGGCACTGGGGGAAGCGGAGTCGTTGAGAAGAGCCTGTAAACGCATATGACCGCGGGTGACACCTCCGTAGCGGTCGATCTGTTGGCGGCACGCCTCCGTCGGGCCTCGGCGAGGCAATGTGGTCGGGCGTCACGGCTGGCCAAAGCGATCCACGAGGTGGGCCGAGGTGCCATCGGGATCGAGGCGCCGGGCCACCAGATACCCGGCACCCATCCACCCGCGACGGGTCCATTTGCCGAAGGACAGATAGGTCCCGGGCGCCCCACTGGCGGCGGGGATCATCTTCACCCGCTCCAGGGCTTCTTTGACCCCCCGCGGCGTGAGTGGATGCGCGTCCGCGAACGCATGGGTCAGAACCGTCGCCAGGTCTCGGTTGACGACCGGCACGCAGTACTCGGGGCGACGGCCATAGGTCTCGTCGAAGTCGTCGAGAAACTGTTGGCCGACCGGGTTGGCCGGGTCGTATTGGTCGAGGCCGGTCCAGCCCAGCATCGACTTCCAGATCCGCTCGTTGATCCACGCGTTCTGGAAGGCGGTGCCCATGAATCGGGGCGGGTCCCAGCCCATGGCCTCGAGGACCGGGTTGACACCGAGGACGCCGAAACCGAAACCACAGTGGACCAGGGCGTCTGGTTCGGCTTCGTGAAGTTTTTGGACCGCACCGCTCACGTCCTGTGCCGTCTGGGCGATCCATTCCTCTCCGACGATCCGAATGCCCCGCGCCGCGCACGCCTGGCGGAAGGAGCGGATGTAGGACTCGCCGATGAGGGACTGTTCGATGAGACAGCCAACGGTGCCGTGCCCGCCCTTGGCCAAGAGCTGAGCCCAAAAGATGGGCTCGTCGCTCATCGAGCCCTGCGGAAGACAGAAGGTCCATTCGCCGAGCCAGTCCTCGGTGCCGGTCACCGAGATGCCAGGGACGAAGAACCGCGACTCGATGGCCTCGCGGGTCGCCACGGCGTTGTCGGTGATGGCCGGTCCGAAGACCGCCAGGCAGCCCTCCTCGACCAGCTCGCCGTAGGCGTCGATGACGGCTTTGGCCGACCCCTTTGGCAGGCCCTCGACCTCCCGGAAGACGATCTCGACCGGTCGGTCGAGGACCCCTCGTTCATGCGCCCGGCGAAAGACCAGCTCGAACGGGCGGGTGAGATCAAGCCGCTTCTCTTCGGGGTAGCCGTCGGGCAGAAGGAAATCGAACAGGTAGCCGAGCTTGATCGGCTGCGCTTGGCTCTCGTACGACATGGTTCTTTCCTCCCTATGGGTGGGCTGGGCTACCTGGTCTGGTGTGACTGACTAACGGCCGATGCCAAGTTCGGCCCGCTACGAGTCTGTCCGGGTGCTCGTGCCCGCGTAGTCGGTGCCACAGAAGGGCTTGGACGAGATCGGCACGAAGCCCGACTTCTCGGCCCGCAGGACCCAGGCACACTGGGGCAGGTCGTGACCGAAGACCGTCGAGTAGTTGATGGTGACCGGCAGCAACCCGTTCCCGTTGTAGGACTTGATACCGCGCAACGCCTTCACGACGTTGACCCGGTTCGGGTTCTGTCCGGCACGTTGCAGGCCTTCGATCATGAGGTCGCAACCGAGCCATGACAAATCCTGACCGTAACTGGGGAACTCGCTCTTGGTGAAGTGTGCATACTTCATCAGGGCGTCAGCCATCTCCTCGGTACCCGCGTTGGGCAACGACAACGGACGGGCCAGGGACAAGAAGTACGCCCCCTGAAGGCTCGACCACGCAGGAGAGTGGACGACGGACGGCTCGTAACCGACGGACAACAGAGCCGCCTTCAGCTTGACTCCGGCTTGGTTGAGTGCGGTGAGAAGCGCAAAGTTCGAGTCGTCGTCCATGGTCGGAAGGATCGCGTTGACGTGTTTTTCTTTGGCGATCAACGCCTCAGAGGTGAAGTCGACACCGCCGAAAGGAACGGATGTATCCAGAACACCGACCTTGCCTCCAGCCCGCTGGAACGACTTGGCGCCTCCGATCGCTGCATCGGCCGAAAGTGGGGAGACACCGTAACCGTAGGTGCCGATGGTCGTTCCACCGTGCGCCTTCAAGAAGCTGCCGAAGATGCTGTTCACCGGTGTCACTGGGTTTTCGCTGCCCCGGAAAGCGTCGAACATATTCGTGTAGGGCTGCTCACCCCATTCCGGGCCGTCCGAAGAGTTGCCAGTAACCGCAAGTCCGGCTTGCTGAGCGTATTTCGCAGCCGAGAAGAAGAACGGGGAATTGGCAACGATTCCGACCGCACCCTTGGAAATTGCGCCCTGGACTGCGGTCGACGTCAACGTCGGATTCGTCTGGTCATCGACGACCGAGAGATTGATCTTCCTCCCGTTCACACCGCCTTCCCGCGTTCTGCAGGTCGACCCGCGCCTCACACCCCTGCTGGGAGTTGCCGTACTCGGATGCTGCTGGACCAGTGAGCGAGGAGATATAGGTGATGTTCAGGGGCGTCCCGGATGGCGATGCTGGCGTTGTGACTGCGAAAAGCACGCCCCCCGTGAGGGTGGTGATCGCCGAGGCCAGAATTCCGGTCTTCATCAATCGCAACAAGGTGAACTCCGATCGATCGAGCGACGGCGGACGACGCATCGGCCCGTCGCTGGGTTTACATGGTGGGCGGGCTCGCGACTTCCGCGGCGAGGTCCTACCGGAGTTGCTGTACGTTCCGTCATGGTTGGTCGAAGGGATGTCGGGGCACCGTCAGGCCCAGGTCGAGTGAACTGAGGAGTCCCGGGTCGGCAGCGATGACGAAGGGGACGGCATTGACGACCCGCATGGCAGTAGCCGCCATGGCACTGTTGCCGGCGCTGTGCCCTTCGGCCTCGCCGAGTGAGAGGCGAAGCTGAAGGTCGGGATCGCCCTCGATCTCAATGAGATACGTTGCGTCGTGATCCGACGTTGGCCATTCGGGAGCGACATCGCGAGCCATCCGGATCACGTGCTCGATGACGATGGCCTCCCGGCCAAGCACCACACCGCTGGCCACCGTTCGTACGGCTCCGCAAGTGCGGGCTGGGATCGTGCCGAAGGCCACCTCGAGCTCGCGCTCGGTCACGGCGCGATCGAGCCGGCCGCGAATCTCTTCGATCTCGACCCCCAAGCCGCGCGCAATCAAGTCAATAGGCGCGCGCCAGACAGCGGGGATGAAGCCAGGCCGACTGAGGTGAGGCTCGTAGTCGAGCGGGCGCCCAAAGCCCATCCCGTCCATCATCACGGATGCCACCGGGTAGTGGTCGTTGAGCGATATCTCCAGCGCCCGAATGGTGTCGATGCTCCCCGACAGGGTGGATGCGACGAGCGCGAGCTGGTCCGAGGCAAAGCCGGGGAAGATTCCCGACGCATAGAGCGAAGCGCCCCCCCGCCGCGCGGCGCGCTCGAGCCGTGCGCGGAGCTCTTCGTCGACCGATGGCGGATACACCAGTTCTGTCGATGTGGTCGTAACGACGTTGATGCCTGCGGCCAGCAGTCGTTCGTAGTCCGCCACCGCGCCGGCACCGCGTTCGGGGCCGCTGGCGGCATAGATGACGCAGTCCGGCTCGAGCCCGATCAGCGAGTCAACGTCATCGGTCGCGAGTATGTTCAATGGGCCGATGTTGGCGAGCTCACCGGCATCGCGTCCCACCTTCTCGGCCGTGTGTACCCAAACACCGACCAGATCGAGGTCGGGCCGACGGGCGATGGCGCGAATGGCGTTCGAACCGACACCTCCGGTGGACCAGACAACGACCCGCCTGCTCGGCGTTGTCATTCTGTTGCTCCTTCCGGGATCCGCTTGCTGCCGGCGCGGACGACGGCTTCGGTGGCTCGCTCGAGGTAGCTCCAGGCGATTTCCGGCGGCACCCCTCCACAGAGCGGCAGCAACGGGAGGACGGTGCCGGCCCGAACGAGCTCGGTGGCCTCCTCGCTCGTGACGACCCGGTACGAGCGGTCGGCCCGGAGCTCGTCGACCGAGGTCGCGGTGCTGATGCTTGCCACCTCGGTCTCTCCTGGCCTGTATGCCGCCGCCGTCATGGCGTCGTGGAGCACGTAGCGCCCGAGCTCGTCCCAGGCCCGCTCGACGTCGTCGGCGACGAACATCGCCGTCGCTGCGGCCGGGTCCGGCACCTGAACGAACCCCGGTTCGTGCCCGGCCTCCCGACACGCCTGCTGGTAGGCCTCGCTCAGGCTGGGGCTGGCGGTCTGGGCGATGAGGCCGAGACCCAACCTGCCGGCCCGGCGGGCGGCGGCGGGGCTTCCGCCCCCGATGAACAACTGCGGACCCCCGCTCGTCGGTGACGGGCTAAGGCGCGTCGGTCGTTCACCGGCGGTGACCTCGTCGCCCCGCAGGAGCTCGAGCAGCGTCGCCAGTCGTTCGTCGGCCCGGATCCCGCGAGCCCCGAATTCGAGACCGAAGTGGTCGTACTCCTCCCGTCGATGTCCGACGCCGAAGACGTACGCGACCCGGCCCCGGCTGATGATGTCGAGGACGGCGATGTCCTCGGCCAGACGGACGGGCTCGTAGAACGGCAGCACGGCTGCAGCCACCAAGATGGGCAGCTTCTCTGTTCGAGCGGCCATCGCCGTCGCGAGGATCAATGGCGACGGCAGGTGACGGTCGACGGTGGCGTGATGCTCCGACAGCACCGCAACGACTGCCCCGCGGGACTCCGCCCATGCCGCCATCTCGACCGCTGCGGCATAGAGGTCCTCAATTGGAGCCGCCCAAGTCGGCGCCCGCATGTCGAAGCGAAGGGTGAACATCTGCGCTATACGGCCCGCGGCAGTCCTAGGACGCGGATGGTGAGGGACTGCAACCAGCGCGCAGGGAGGAGGCGGTTGCCGCACACGATGGCGACGGCGTCGGGCCCGACGGCATGACGGGCGAACGGCCTCCTGTCGAGCAGGGCGCGCTCGACGACCGGCGCGAACCGGGCGGGCCTGCGAGCGAACCGCGTCATCTTGTCACCCGTCGATTCGAGCGCCGCGTGGAGCGGCGCGTAGGGGCCGGTCGCGTCCTTCCAGGTCCGGGTGAGCTCAAGAATGTCGGTCTTGAACGTCCCGGTTACCAGCACACTCACGCCGAGGCCGAAGGGTGCGATCTCCATCGACAGCGACTCCGCCCACCGTTCGAGCGCGCTCTTGCTGGCACTGTACGCGCTCACTGCCCCTATGCCGCTGGTGGCAGCGTGGCTCGACACGACCACCACGCGGCCTCGGCCTGCCTCCCGCATACCCGGCAGCAGGCCCTTGGTGAGGCGAATCGGCCCGAACAGGTTGGTCGCGAACATCTGCTCCACCACCGGGACCGGCATCTCCTCGACTGCTCCGGCGCCGGCAAGTCCTGCGTTGTGCACGAGTCCATCGGGCACACCCACAGTTTCGATGATTCGGGCGATGGCGGAGTCGATCGAGTCTGGGTCCTCGAGATCGAGCCTGACTCCGATCAGCCTGCTGGGTTCGTGAGCTGGTCCGAGGTTCTCCTTCAGACGTGGGAGACCGGCGTCGGGGGTTCGCATCGCCGCGACCACGGTCCACCCTTGGCGATGCAGGTGGGTCGCGGTCGCAAACCCAAGCCCTCGGGAAGCCCCAGTGATGACGACGCTTCGCGATGTTTTCTCGCCCCGGACAGTGCTCAGCGACCGGGACGTGCGGGGAGAGGGTCGCTCGTCGTTCGTCTGGCCATTCCCCTCAGCCATGGTGGCGCTTCCGCTCGGGACGTATCGGGAGGTACCCCCACCCGCGCACGCTGGCGGTGTGTGCCATCTTCCCCATGTCGGTGTCGACCTCCCACGTGGGCCACCGTCGCAGGATCTCCTCCAGGGCGACCCGTCCCTCCAGGCGAGCCAGGGCGGCTCCGAGGCAGAAGTGGAGCCCGAAACCGAACGAGAGATGAGGCCCCTCGTCGCGATGGACATCGAAGTGATCAGGTCTCGTGAAATGGCGCTCGTCGCGGTTCGCGGCGCCGTTGAGCAGCAGCATCGTCGACCCCTCCGGCACGATCGTCCCCTGCACCTCGACGTCGTGCTGCACGTAGCGCGCCTGGACCGGCGATGGTGACTCGAGGCGAAGGATCTCCTCGATGGCGTTCGGGATCAGCAAGGGCTCATCGACCAACAGATGGCGCTGCTCAGGGTGCTGGGCGAGGAGCTGCATGGTGAAGCCGATGAGGCGCGTGGCGGTCTCGTTGCCGGCGCCGGCGACCATGCTGGCGTACGTGACCACTTCGTCGCGCGAGAGCGGACGCCGCGAGCCGTCGGGTTCGTCGACCTCGGCGTTCAACAGCTCGGTCATGAGGTCGTCGGAGGGGTTGCGGGAACGCCAGTCGACGTAGTCGGCCAGCACCGACAGGACGTTGTCGAACGAGGACTGCTCGAACGCGATCGGCGTGCCGTCGGTGGCGAGCGCCTCGTCGGTTCGCTTGCGGTAGGCGAGCTGATCGGCTTCGGGGATGCCGAAGAGGAATCCGATGGTTCGCAGCGGAACCTCGACACCGAACTCGCCGATGACGTCGAACTCGTCGCGTTCGACCAACGCGTCCAGAGCGCTCTCGCAGTAGCTGCGGACGAGGGGTTCGAGATCGAGCATGCGTCTCGGTGTGAACACGCGTGCGAGCAGTGCTCGGTGTGAGTCGTGGATGGGCGGATCCTCGAAGAGGAGGATCCCGGGTGGGATCTCGACACCGGCGCTGATGATCTCTAGGACCGTGCCGTGGCCGGAGCGGTACGTCTCCCAATCGATCAGTGCGGGTTTGACATCATCCCAGCGGCTCAGGGCGTAGAAGTCGAGCTCCTCGTTGCGGTACAAAGGAGATTCGTCGCGGAGCCGGCGCCAACTCGGATACGGATCATCGTCGATGTCGATGTCGTAGGGGTCGTAATGTGCAGTGGGGGTTGTCGGGGTCATGCGCTGTCCTTCGATCGACCGGGTCAAGGACCGAGGTGAGTGGCGCCTTGAAGCGGTTGGTTCGGCACGCCTGGAAAAAGTGAAGCCGTCGGCCCTGCGGTTACCTGACCTTCTAACTTCGTCACGAGATGGGGCGTGAAGACCAAGCCGTAGAGCAGGTTTGCGATGACAACGACACCGACGAGGGACAGGACAGTGGACCGAAGAGGGCTGGGTGAGCTCGCGGCGGCCCACGTTTCGATGACGGTGCGTCCTTCGGAATCCGTCCGTCCGAGTATGTAGGAGAAGACCATGACCATGACGCCCATGGCGAGGGCGTCGTAGAGCGGATATTGGTGCTTGGTCCCTTGCCACAGCGCAAGCCCGGGGATGACGCGGCCGTAGTAGAAGACACCGAGCCGTGCCCCGAGGATCCCGTTGAAGAGGAAGGCCCAGAGGAACCCGACGACGAGCCCGACACCGAGGAGGGTGGTCGGCCTGCGCCAATGGAACCTCGAACTCAGCCGTCGCCCGAGTGCGGCGCCGACCAGGGCGGGCGTCACGAAATAAGAGATGTAGCCGATGGGGACCGACGCCGGAAGCCCACCCCATGTCATGTCCAATGGCCACCATGACGGCATGCGGGGGATGGCTGGCGCGAACTGGGCGTAGACCGCCCAGTCGTAGGGCGCCTCGATCCACGAGATCGAGATCGCCGCGACGCAGACGAGCAGTAGGGGGTGGAGGCGACGGCGCCGATACGTCAGGTATACGCCGATCGCCACGAACGCGAACCCTCCGATGTAGGCGAAGCCGATCGCTGCCGTCAGCAACGGGGTCAACCCCTGGCTCACTGGTCACGCTCCTGGCCCGGAACACGGCGCGCTTCGGGGTCGTAGCGAAGGACCAGGCCGACGACGAGGGCGATCAGTCCGAACAACGTGCCCAGCATGATGACGGCGCCCATGTCCCCTCCCCTTCGAAGCACGCTCCAGACGGCTTAGATAGCGTATACTATCTTCATTCATGGCCGCCGAGCGCCGGTTGGAAGAGTGAACGACTGTGCCCCAGCGAACTTCGACCAACAAGAAACCCGCGGCAGGGACACCGGCCCGCGCGACGCGCCGTCCCCGAGGCGAGCCGCGGCGACTCCTGCTCGACGCCGCCAGCGACCTCTTCGCCCGCCAGGACTACCGCAGCACCACCACCCGCGAGATCGCTGAGGCCGCCGGCGTCATCGAACCCCTGCTCTTCCGTCACTTCGGCTCGAAGGCCGCCCTGTTCCGCGAAACCATGGTCGTTCCTTTCACCAGTTTCGTCGACGACTTCGGCCGGACGTGGCAGGCGGTCGTCCCCGAGGAGACCGACGAAGACGAGCTGGCCAGCCAGTTCGTCGGACAGCTCTACGACGTGTTCGTGGAACGTCAGGGCCTTGTTCTCACGCTGTTGGCATCGGATGCTCTGAGCGAGGAGGAGATGGGTGAAGCCGGCATAGGTGACATCCGCCGAGCTTTGGCCGTCCTCGGCCGAATCAGCACCGAGGGCATGGCCATTCGGGGGATGCGCTCGAACCACCCGGACCTGGCCGCGTACTCGACGGTCGCGATGATCGCCGGCATGGCTGCGTTGCGATCGACCTACTTTGGAACGAAGCAGCCTTCGAGAAGGGCGATCGTCGAGGAGCTCACCCAGGCGATCCTCCACGGCTTCCTCCATCGGGACGGCTGATCTCCCAATGTGCCGAGATCCTGAAAAGGCCAGCTAACTTCAGCAGCGAAAAGTCCCGGGGGGAGCCCATGTCTTACGAGTCCAAACCGCTTCGCGTCGCCGTGTGGTCCACCGGCGGCATCGGATCTATCTCGATCGCCGCCATTCAGCAGCGACGAGACCTCGAGCTCGTGGGCGTCTGGGTTCACTCGCCGGAGAAGGTGGGTGTGGACGCCGGCCAACTTGCGAACGGTGCGCCGATCGGCCTGCTTGCGACAAGCGACACCGACGCGCTCATCGCGCAACAGCCCGACTGCGTCGTCTACGCCGCGAGCGGACCCGATCGGGACGCGGCATCGGTCCCGGACTACGTTCGTCTCCTGGAGGCGGGCATCAATGTGGTTACCACGAGCTCGACCCGCCTCATCTTTCCACCGGTATTCGACCCCGTGGCAGGCGACCAGCTGAGACGGGCGACGCAAGCGGGACGGGCGTCGATCTACGCCTCGGGCATCGAGCCCGGATTTGCCCTGGACCAGCTCGCGCTCGTGTTGACCACGCAGTCCAGCACCATCAAGTCCATTAAGTCGACAGAGATCGGACTGTACGACGACTACGCGGTCGCCGACGTGATGATGGACGGGATGGGTTTCGGCCGCCCGATGGACTTTGAACCCTTCATCTGCATGCCCGGTGTGGTGACCCACGAGTGGTCCGGTGGCCTCTACATGATCGCGGACGCCCTCGGGGTCGAGATTCAAGAGGTTCGCGAATCCGTCGAACGCATTCCGACGTCTCGGACACTCCAGGTAGCGTGCGGCACGATCGAAGCTGGCACGAGTGGCGCCATTCGCACACGCGCCATCGGAGTCGTCGAGGGCAACGAGGCACTCGAGATCGCGCACGTCACGCGCATGGCGCTCGATGTCGCGCCGGAGTGGCCGAGTACCGAACACGGAGTCGGCTACCAGATCGACATCGAGGGCGAGCCCAACATTCACTGCGAAATGTCATGCACCCTTGATGATCCCGCTCGAATTGGGATCAAGGGGATGCAAGCCGGCGCGGGGGCCATGGTGGCCACAGCGATGCGGGTCGTCAACGCGATTCCCTACGTCGTGGCGGCCCCGGCGGGCCTGCTGTCATCGCAGGATCTCAGCCTCACGCTGCCCCGCAGCCCCTTCGTACATTGAGTGACCCCCTGAGACTGCGCGGCAACGTCCAGCGGTGACGTCGAACGGCTGTCCCGCTGAAGTCCGATGAGCCCTCACTCCCCCGCAGGCGACGGTGGCGACACCGCCTCTGACCTGCTGCAATGGAGCGGAAGACGGGATTCGAACCCATGACCCTCACCTTGGCATGGTGAGGGTTTTCGTGCTTCTAGGTCCAGCAGGTCCCCGAAGTGCGGTGCGTCCACCCAGTTTCCAGACCGTCCATCGAGTCCGCCGCTGTAGTCGAGCGCTCTACTATCAGCGCAGCTCCCGAAACACGGCCGCAGTGAGGAGCCTAGAAATTTCGCGGTGGCAGCGGTGGCCGATCCCGCTCTCGAGCGCCGCCTGGAGCCTGATTGCTGGGCCATGTGTTCAAAGAAGCCGCTGGATTCTCGAGGTCCGACAGGCAGCTGAGAAGGCTGTGCAGTGGCGATGATCGCCGCCATGGCTGCGTTGCGTTCGACCTACTTTGGAACCAAGCAGCCGTCAAGGGAGGCGAGGGACGGCTGAGCAGCATGTGCCGAATACGTGAAACGGCGAGCTAACTTCGGCAGGTATCGGTTCTTACAGTGATCCTGGCAGGCAAATGGGCCACGACGTATCCGCCACTAACTGGGCTGGGAACGTCATCTTTGGTGCCGCGCAAGTACACAAGCCCGAATCGGTCGACAGCCTTCGCCGGATTGTCCATGGCGGAAAACAAATGCGAGCTCTTGGCCGTGGCCACTCCTTCAGCGGAATTGCTGACACCACCGGCGATTCGGTGCTTTTGGACAATCTGCCCAAAACGCTCACCATCGATCCGACTAATTCCACGGTGACAGTGGCTTCCGGCATGAGTTACACCGATCTGGCCGAAGCGTTGTCTCGAGCAGGTTTCGCGTTATCGAATATGGCCTCGATCCCCGACATCTCGATCGCCGGGGCCTGCGCAACTGGCACCCACGGTTCTGGCGATGCTCAACGCGTTCTCGCCGACTCCGTCGCCGCAATGAAGCTGGTCCTCGCGGACGGGGACCTGCTCGAGTTGAGGCGAGATCTCGATCGAGACAATTTTCGTGGCTCGGTGGTCGCTCTCGGTGCTCTTGGCATCGTGACCCATCTGACCTTGGATATCGAGCCAGCGTACGAGATGTCGCAACAGGTTCACCTCGGCGTTCCCCTCGATGAGATAGAGGACGGACTGGATGACTTGTTCAGCGCGGGCTATAGCGTGAGCGCGTTCACCGATTGGTGTAGCGGTGAGGCCAGCGTATGGCTCAAGCGTCGAGTTGATCAGCGCGCGTTGACCTGGTCCGCCGGCAGGCACGCACAACACACCGTCCATCCGGTGCCTGGCATGTCGCCGGACCTATGCACGGAGCAGTTGGGGGTGGTCGGCCCTTGGCATGAGCGGTTGGCACACTTCCGCCCCAAACCGAGTCCTGGAGCGGGAAATGAGTTGCAATCAGAGGTCTTCCTGCCACGTCACGTTGCACGAGAGGCCATCTCCGCGCTCCGCGAGATCGGTAGCCTCATTGCGCCGGAATTGCTCATCAGCGAGATGCGTACGGTCTGTTCGGATGACCTCTGGTTGAGCCCCGCCTACGGTCGGGACTCCGTCACATTCCATTTCACTTGGACTGCCAATGAATCGGCGGCGTTGTCTGCCCTCGCGGCCATTGAAGAGCAGTTGTTGCCGCTCGATCCACGGCCTCACTGGGGCAAACTCACGACGATGTCCCCGCGTGAGGTCATCACCTCCTACGAGCGGGCTCCCGATTTCGAACGCTTGATGGTTGAGTACGACCCGACCTTCAAGTTTCGCAACGACTTCGTAAATGGTCTCTTCCCGATACCCTGAGGAAGTTGCCGAGATTGCCGTCGATTCTCAGGCATAGCCTCGACCATGGGATTGAGATCGCGTGCGCGGCGAACTCGTGGGTGCGGCACTCTGCCCAGCGACTGGACAGTTCGTGGGTGGTTGAACCGCCTCTATCTGGTACTGCTGTAGGAGCCGGAGACGGGATTCGAACCCGCGACCCTGACCTTGGCAAGGCGAGGGTTTTCGTCTGTCTGGGTCTGGCGGATCCCGTGAAGTGCGGTTCCGTCCACCCAGTTTGAACCCCCTGCATTGGGTCCGCCCCTGTGGTAGAGCGCTCTACTATCGCTGAGAGCCGTCCCAGTCGCACTGCGACCGTTGTCGGGCTCCCGCGCTTTTCCGTTGGGCTCTCTGGGGCTGGCGCGATCGAAGGCATCGATCCGTCCCGGAGTGAATCTGTTTCGTCTTCGGCGAGACGAGTGAACCAGATACGAAACCGGCGACCTTCCACTTCGCTCAATCGATGCCCCCGACCTGAGGCCAAGCTGAAACCAAGAGTCTTCACCCCAGTCGGCGCCTCGACAGAGAGGGCGAATGAATCTCTCGCAGGCAAGCAAAGAACTCCGAAGAAGCACGCCGGCTTTTGGGCCACGCGACTTCATCCGAAGGTCTTTGGCTCGCGACATCCAGCAGCGAAATGAGCGCTCCGCGTCCTAGTGGACGACCACGCGCACGCTGGCGAGATTTTGGATCAGCGCGTACACCGCGTTCGGATCACAGTTGGCATTCGAGGTGATCCGCACGACTGGGAAGTAGGTACCAGGAGTTGAGTAGGTAAATGAATCACCGAGTATCTCAACTGGGCCTACGTGGTGTATTGGCATGCTGTCGGGGAAGGTCCCCGAGCCCTGCGGATCGAACTCTGCCTTCACGATGCAGCCGCCGCCCAGTGGAGCCTGCGCGACAGTTAGGAAGCTGACAGGTTGGCCGGCCTTCACGTCGATCCGGTTCGAGGAGGGGAGACTTCCTCTCGCGTCGGCAAAGAGGCCGACCACCGGCTGAACGCCGTTGCGTGCGACGGCGATCGGCGGCAACTGAACCTGGTCGTTCGAATCGATCCGGTAGTTCGTGCTGGCCGGGGGTTGAACTCCATGCGCGACCCACGCATCGAGGTCGAGCAGAGCCTGCTCCGCCTCACCCGAGTAGGCGACGATGTGATCGCTGGCGTCATCAGCCGTAGTCGCTGCCGGACCCTCCGGGTCATGATCGGCGTTATCCATGTACCAGATTCGATAGCTGCTCCGGAAGCTCGCTCCCAATGCGCCCTCGGCCTGGTTGCGGTACCAGTCCTCGCTCCACGGGTACGCCTGGACGTCCATGGTCGACCCCAGCATGATCATCTTCCCGTAGAAGTGCCCGTCTGGGATCGAGCCGGCGGTGCTCTCCGTCAAGAGCGGTCCGATCAGGAGGGGTCGCTGCGGCTCGAGCGGCTGACCGTTTGGGGCGCGGTACTGGTTCCACCCGTACTCGTCAGGTGTGGGCACCTGGTGACGCTGGTAGTACTGCATTGCGATCAACCAAGAGTTGTCGAGCTCCACGTTCGTGCCCGGTGTGATCCCCGAGTTGCTCCCAGCGAGCTCGACGGTGTTGCCACTCACGGACTCGATCGGGATGGTCTGACCGGCAAGAGAACCGCTTGCGATGTCAAGATCCGCATTGATCAAGTCCCCTGCAGGCACGTTGGCAAGGACAAGTCCGCTCGTGCCGGAGAGGCTGATGACTGTCGTGGCGTACTGGATTCGAGCAGCCTGGACCGCCGGCTGGCTGCCCTCGTAACCCGGCTGGGTCCAGAAATCTGTGACGTAGGTGGGATCGATCGCTCGGACAGCACCCTCCACGGCTAAGAACCCGCCGCCGTTGAGGGTGGCGTATTGCCACCAGCCCCGGAGCGGGAACCCGAGGTCCGTGACCTCGTGGAGCACCGCCTGCTGATCGGGGCTGAGTCCGGCGTAGGGGTTGCCGCTCCCGCCGGGTGCCACGGCGTCGGCGATCTGTGGCAGCACGGGTCCGAGCACCCTGAGAGCAAGTAGTTCGGCCGTCATGAAGCTCGGGATGGCGTTCGGGACACCGAAGACCATAGGTACCGCCCCCTGCCACACCCCACTCGTATTCTCCATGGACCCGACCGTCTGGTAGGCGCCACCGCTGGCACCGTAGAGGTAACCCCGGGGACTGGGGATGGAGTTGCCGTAGATCTGGCGGGCCACGACCCGGGAATACATGGCCGATGCCGCGTTAGCCCGGTAGGGGGCGACTGCCCCGCCCGCCGGTACGCCGCCTGCGTTGTTACTCGAGACGACATAGGCGCCATTCGAGATGGCGAACACGACAGAGCAGACCGAGGTTCCCACCGATGGACAGTCCGTTGCCGCGTTTTCCTGACCGAGTGTCGGGTAGGTGGTCTCGAAGAATCGCCCCTCGTACTGATTTGCCGACGGAAAGTAGAACGCGAACTTGGTGGTGGTTCCCGTGAACCCGCCGTGGACGTAAGTGAAGTTCACCGTCACGCCCGTGGTCGGGTCGGTCATTGTCCCTGGCTGTTCGATGTCAACGTAGGGCTGGTTCAAGACCGGATCGACGCAGTCGGCCGTGATGAACACAGGGCCACCTGGCATTGACGGCTGGCAAGTGGGAAGCGTGGGAGCCGGCGTCGTCGCTGAGACCGAGGAGGTCACGGCCGGAGCCAATGTTGCGACCATCACCGCCCCCACGACGAGCATGGCGATTCTGGACAATCGGCGGCGCTGATCGCTGAACAGTCTCTTGTGACGCCCTTGGCCAGCCTTGACTTCCAGCCGTTTGTGTTCGTTCCTCACAGCCACCCCCTCAATCGTTCAAGAACGCCACCACCGCACCCCTATCGAGAATGGGACATCGGCGTCGTCACCCAACTTCAGTTCCCTGACGGATCAGCCAGATCGCCGTCGGCCTTACATATGTAAGGTAGGTATACCATACAGGTGTAAGGGGTCCACGTAAAGGGCGTGATGGGAGATGGGGATGGCCAGTAATCCGGGACCGTCGGCGAGCGCTGGAGATGCCACCAGCCGCGTGCGCCCAAGAACGTGGGCTCCGACAGCGCTCACCCACCGAGACAAGCCCCCCACGAAGGTCGCCGCCACAGCGCAAACCATGTGTCTTTGGCGGCTTGGCCAGCCGGAGGCGCATCGTCAGAGTCCTTGTAAGGACGCGAGCGCCGGAAGAAATGCCGGCTCGCACGACAAAGCAACTTCCTCAATCACGCCTTCAGAACAATGAGGTGCACATGACTTCGCCCCGACGAGATGGCGCGGCGACATCTAAGACATGGGATCTCTTACTCGACTGCGTGGAGCGGCTGATGGTCAAGTCGGGGTATGCGAGCGTGACCTATCGCGCCGTGGCTGCGGCCGCAGGTATGACCGCAGGCTCGGTCCAGTACTACTTCCCAAACCATGACGATTTCTTCCTCGCGGTTATTCGAAGGCGGGCGGGACAGAATGTCGAACGGCTGACCGAGGCGCTATACGCCAGCGAGGGCGAACCGCTACGCGTGCTCTGGTCATACAGCCAAGAAGAGTCGAATTCGGCTCTCACCACCGAATTCCTCGCGCTCGGCAATCACCGACCCTCAGTCCGATCGGAGATCGCCGAGGTGACCGAGCGGGTCCGGCGCACCCAGCTGGAGGCACTCTATGCCGCGTTTGGGGAGGAGGAGATCGAAATCGGTCGGCTCACCCCCGAGGCATTGCTCTTCTTCTTGACGGGGACTCCGAGGTTGATCCGCCTCGAGGAGGGCGTCGGTATCTCGACGACGCATGCTGAAGCGTTGAACGCCATCGAGAAGTTCCTTGACGTCGCGGAACCACCTTCGGGGAAGTCCAAAAAGCAACGAAAGACGTAACGAGACAAACTGGAAAGCCAAACCATCACGAGCAGCGGGCCGGAGCGTCTGGATCACTGACCGCGCCTGTCCCCGATTGATCCGCCTGGAGGACCAGCCCAATATGACGACAGAGCGACTCTGGGAGATCATCGCCGACGAGCGCAAAGGAATCCTCGCCACCATCGGAGAAGACGGCGTCCCACAGCTGTCGAACATCTTCTACCTGGTACACCCTTCAACCCAGCGGATCCGGTTCTCGACGACGACCCATCGCATCAAGGGCCGCAATCTTTTGCGTGACCCCCGGGCGTCGCTCCATGTGCCTGGTCAAGACTTCTTCAACTTCGCGGTCGTGGCTGGCCCCGCTTCGTTGGCCGTGGCCCTGGAACCTGATGATGACGCCGTCGAGAAACTGTTCGAAATCCACGTCGCACTGGGAGCGGCGTCGGAGCGCGACGGCTTCGGCGAGGACATGGTGGCCAGCCACCGGATGGGGGTCGAGCTTCACGCCGAGCATATCTACGGCCAGATTCTCGACCGATGACAGCGCGGACAGTCACTTCACTGGGGAAAGGTCCGACCATCGTGAGCAACGACGACGAACTCGATCAGCTTCGCCGCGACGTCCGATATCTGATGGATCGCAGCGCAATCCTCGACTGCATCTCGGAGCACAGCCGTGGGCACGACCGGCACGACGCGGACCTCCTCACGAGGGCCTACCATCCCGACGGGGTCGATGAACACGGGAAGGCCGTCAACTCCGGACCCAAGTATGCGGGGTGGATCAATCCCGTCCACGCCGCCGGATCACAGGCCCACACCCACAACATCACTACTCACATGTGCGACATCGACCACGATACCGCCCATTGCGAGAGTTACGTGCTCGTGTGCCTCCTCAACCATGATGGCGTCACCGCACGCGTGATCAGCGGCCGTTACATCGACCGATTGGAGCGACGCGACGGTATTTGGAAGATCGCGGTAAGGCGCTCGACGGTCGAGCTCATGTTCACGGCCGATGCGTCATTGCTACAGAGCGAACCGTTCCAAGACCAGGGCTACCCTCGCGGAACACGTGACCGTCGGGACCTCTCGTACCTCAGACCACTCACGCTCGAGGCACAGGCGCCTGAGGGGTGAGCGAAGGAAAGGAGGCCGATGATGGATCCTGCGCGGTGTAGCGGACTGATCGCCCCTCGAGTGCGCGTTATCTCCGACAACGACTACTCGGCGATCCCGACGGATTGGTGCAGCTCGCACACCATCTACTCAGCCTGAGCACAGATATCCGTTTCGTCATTGGTGGCCAGGTGGCGGCCTATGACCCGTCGTGGTCGCCGACCTGTGCGTACGATTCTGCGGCTGCGGCACGCAAAGTGGCAGCTCTCGCCGGACGGAACGACGTGCCCGTCATTGCCGGATCAAATGAGGTGTTGTCCAGCATCACCAAACCGCGAAAGACGCCGGCGGCCGAAGCGATCATCGAAGAAGCCATCCGCGACGACACCGACTCTCAGCTGATCGTCGTCTGCGGTGGATCTCTCACGAACATTGCCTCAGCGTGGCTCATGGAGCCGCGTATCGCGGATCATCTGACGCTTGTATGGATCGGTGGACGTGAATACGAAGACTTGGCTGAACCAACCCCAAGCGCCTTGGCTGTGGAGTACAAACACCAGTATCGACATCGTGGCCGCGCAATTCGTGTTCAATGTCTCGGCTCTCGATCTTTGGCAGGTCCCGCGAGATGCCTATAAGCAGGTTCTCGTCTCTCGCAGCGAGCTTCTGGCACGCATGGAGCCGCGAGGCTCGTTGGGTGAGCACCTCTTCAAGTCAGTCGACGTGGTTGCCCACGAAATGCAAGCGCTCGGCTGGATGATTGGCGAGACATTCGTACTGGGAGACTCTCCCCTAGTCCTGCTTTCAGCGCTCCTCACCAGCTTCGACCCAAGCCCTTCGTCGTGCGAGTGGGTCGAACGACCTCGATATCGGATGCTCGACTCTGGTCGCTACGACGCTATGCACCTAGGACCGCCACTTCGGATCTTTCGGCGACTCGATACTCGGTTACTCCTCGAAGATCTCTATGCCAAGGTCGCTCGCCACGCTGCTGAAACCCTCTAGTGCGAATCGCACGACTGGACAACATTCTCGGTCAGGTGCGGCCTTGTCGAGAAACCCGGAATTTCGCGTGCTGGCGGTTGCGGCGGAGGAGTTCCATTGACGCCAGCGACTGACGTGGAGCCTGAAGCCGAGATTCAGCAATCCCTCGCAACCGTGGCCCAAGGGTTGGCGCGCGCCGCACATTTCAAGAAAGGTTTCGTGCACCTGAGTCGAGGTGCGTCCCTCAGGTCGGCAGGTGAAAAACCGCCTCTGACCTGCTGCGATGGAGCGGAAGACGGGATTCGAACCCGCGACCCTCACCTTGGCAAGGTGAGGGTTTTCGTCCGTTTGGGTCCCGCCCGTCCCGTGACGTGCGGCTCCGTCCACCCAGTTTCCAGCCCGTCCACTTGGTCGTTCCTCGTAGTAGAGCGCTCTACTATCCGGCCCAGCGGGGCTCGCAGCCGTCGACCGTTGACGTTGGTACACCGCAGCGTCAGCTCCGCGACGTCGACGCAGTGCCCTTCCGCGCCGCCATTCAGGAGGCTGGCCTGGTCACCGTGATGAACGCCTACAACGACCTCGACGGGCTGGCCATCGCCGGTCTGTGATCGTTTGTTCGGCGCTATCTCTGAATACGCACAGTGTGGACGTGCCGTAATAGTGGTTGAACAGCATCTGCGTTACGCAGAGATGGTCGCCAATCGTGTTCTCGTGATGCCGAATGGGAGGATCGGTCTAAAGCTCTCCGCTGAAGAGTCACGCGCCCACGAGGCTGAAGTTGAATCGATGTACGTCGGCGGTCTGGTTACCGACGAGAAATAGTCAAGACCTGTGGATGAGAATCTGACGGACTACGCGGCGACTTCATCGTTCAGCTCATCCGACCGCTCGACTATCACCTCCCTCCCGAAGGTCGCTACCCTTCGGTGGGTTCAAGCAGTCCGGTGGGACTACGAGAACGGCCAGGAGGGCATCGACGGCTACCTCAAGAACAAGACCGTGTGGGCACAACTCTGAACGGCGCCTGATCTCGTCGCACGTCGCGACGGCCGTCAGGGTTCAATCGGGAGTGAGGCGCGAGACTGACGCCACCTCGAAGAGGGACGTCAGCTGCATCCTGTCCTGCTCCGGTTCGGGAATGTCATCGAGGCGGAATCCGGCGCGATCGATATCCGCATCGAGCGCCGCCAGGTCGAAACCGAAAAGCTGCGCGGCGTTCCCATACAGGACCTTCCGGGCCTCATCCTCCGTTACGCCCGGGTGGTCCACGAGCACCTTCACCTGGCGGAGCAGCCCGGGGTAGACGGTCTCGGGATGCGGGTAATCCACTCCTATCATCGAGTTGTCGCACCGGATCGCGAACCCAGTCGCCTCGCTGCGACTCGCCGATCCGAACCGGTCGAGTTCGATCTGTTCGGTGGTGAACGGCGAGAGGCCGATGAAGCAGTTCGAGCTCCAGTAGTCACTCGGCAGGTTCTTGTACGGCTTGACCCGCCGGAGCGTCTCCGCGAAGTCAGTCCAGTCGTCGCCCATCTGCTCGCGTCGGTCAAGGAGATCCATGACCGGTCCCAGCCACCACTGCTCCGTCTCGATGTAGGCGATCTTCAGTTCCGGGAAACGATCGAAGGTGCCGCCGAGAATGAGCTGCCAGAGGGAGCGACCTGAGAAGAAGGAATGCTCGGTGGCCAGCACCATGAACGATGCGAAGCTCTGGGGCTCGTACTTGGGCGAGCCAGTACCACCGTGTTGACCGAGCGGGAGGCCGGTCTCCTGGCAGGCCGCCCACACCGGATCGAGCGCCGGGTCGAAGAAGAACTTTGCGTTCGGATGCAGGGGCGGCATGAGCACACCCCCCAGGCCGTTCTCCTTCGCCCAGTGCACGTCGGCGATGGCTTGCTCGACGTCGTCGAAGTCGATCGCGGCGAGCCCGCAGAATCGTCCCGGCGCCTCGGAGCAAAAGTCGATGAGCCAACGGTTGTACGCCATGTTCGAGGCCCGCGACCGTCCGGGGTCGGGAGAGTGGTCGAGGCTGGCTCCTTCGAAGGCTTGTCCGTTGGGGAAGAGGACCTCCGCCACCACTCCTTGTGATTCGAGATCCCGGACACGACGCGCCGCGTCCCACTGGCAGGGCTCGCCCAGGGTCGGGTGGACGAAGCCGTCGGGTGATCCCTCGAGAATCCCCACGTCCGCCGAGAGCTCCTGGCGGAATGCCGGGTCGATGTAATCGAGATACACGTGCCGTGCCGGCTTGACGTGCCCGTCCACCGAGATGATCGCCACCTTGTCTGTCATGGACCTCCTTCGCGTCCCCACCACGCCAACGAGCGCAAACACAGCGTCGCCCTGACGTCCGCAACCATATCGAACATGCCGAGTTAGTGCCAAACCCTTGGCACTAAATACGCCGAACTTGTACGCTGACCTGGTGCCTACTGCCGCAGACGAGACCCAGATCGACCGGGATCCAGGGAGGCCGCGCAACGCCGAACTCGACTCGACCATCCTGCAGGCGGTGAGGGAGCTCCTCGCCGAAGAGGGCTATCAGGCCTTGAGCGCGAACAAGGTGACCCAGCGCAGCGGGGTTCACGTAAGGACCATTGCGCGGCGTTGGGACACGAAGGCCGAGATGGCGGCAGCAGCCATCCTGGGTGGCGACGATCCTCTGAGCGCCGAGCCCTCGGCGCACTTCCCGACGGGCTCACTCAAATCCGATCTCCGCGAGCTCATACGCCGGAACATGGCCTACCTTTCGGATCCGGCCACCCGTGCGGCTTTTCCCGCGCTCCTCGCGGAAGTAGACGCCAATCCCCGAGCAGAGGAACGATTCGTCAAGCGTGAGCGAGAGTGGGAAGCGATCATCGCCAACACCCTTCAACGAGCCGTCGAGTCAGGCGACGCCCCAGAACGCGTGCTCAGACGGAGTCACCTACTTCCGACCGTCCTGGGCAGCGTCACGTTCATGAGTCAGTTCCAACCGTGGACCTCGTCGGCCGACACCCTCATCGACGATCTCGCGGACTTCGTCGTCGCTGCCCTTCTCGGTCCTTAATCCGACGGCTGCGTCTGCTCGATCCACGCCGACCCGGCAGCGCCAGGCGGTTCTGTTTCAAGGGCGCACGACAGCTGCTGCGTCGTTATGCGCTCGTTGCCTTGTCCGCAATGACCATCTGATGCTTGTTGGAGTCGTACGTCACCAGGTACACCGGTCCGACTGCATACGGCCGGTTCGGCCCGAAGGAGACCGGCGCACCCATACCTGGGATCGACACGTTGCGAAGAGAATACCCGGCTTCCTTGAAGCTCTGGGCCGTGAGGTGCTTGCCCGCGGCCTTCGCGATGTCGACGAACATCGCGAAATCTTGGCAGGTGTTCTCCGCGGCGACCCAAGTCGTTGGTGCGCTGGTAGCTGCACCGATTGGGTCCCCGATCACCGTCGAAGGAAACGCCTTCTCGATCGTGCTCACGCATTTCTGAACGGCGGGATCGTTCCAGAAGACCCGCTGAGACGGAACCGCGGTCGCGGTGATGGCGTTCTTCAGATAGGTGGGGTTGTTGCCACCCTTCGCCGACACCGCGCCGGCGAAGTCAGAGTAATTGGTAGCGACCAGATGGGGGATATAGGTGCTCTGGTTGTCACTCAGGCCCTGTTCCCAACCCACCGCTCCGGTCCCGACTCCGACCACGACGTTGATGCCACTCTGTTTAAAGCGCTGCGCAATCACTTGGATCTGTTGGTTCGATGCAGCGGTGTCGTTCTGGGGTGCCGAGTCGACGGCGGTCTGCACCACGTCGATGTGGTGCGCCTTGAGCGCGGACAGAACGATCGGCACCTCGGCCTTGTCCACCGATGCACTAATGACACCGACCTTCTTGTTCTTGAAAATCCCCATCTTGGTATAGACCGATATCTGCAGAGGGTCGAAGGCCGAAGCCGGCGGAGTCAGAGTGAAGTTGGGCGCGACGCTGGGCGATGTCGACGCGTCCATGTCTCCATTGATGGTCGTTACCCCAGCTTCCTGGTAGCAGAGCGGATAGAGGGGTCCAAAGGCGACAAAGACGTGGTCGTCCTGGGTCAGCTGCGTGCACGCCGAGGCGGACGAAGCAGTCGAAGTCGGATTGACCGAAGCGACGGACAGGGCGATCTTCCGGCCGTCGATGCCCCCGTGCGCGTTCAGATTGTGAATGAGGGCGTTGAACGCGTCGGGATAGCTGCCTTGGTCCAGATTGAGCCCGACCGCCTTGAGCGCGCTCAGATCGAGGTACGGCAGACCCACGTGGATCGAGGTCGTCGTGACGCCCGGTTCCTGAGCCGCCGAAGCATTCGCGGGGCCAAGAGCGAGTGTCGGCACCAGCGCGCACAGTGCCGAAGACAGGACCAGCTGGGCCTTTCCCGAAGTCCCCAGCTTCTGTCGGGATCCCGATACGGACTTGAGCATGGATTTCTCCCCGAATATCAAGAGCGATGTTAGCGCTCACAACTCAAAGTGCCGCAAACATCCTCCGCCGAAGACCTGCACCTCCTGATCGAAGAGCTCAACGTTGGCCCAGTGCACCTCACGGGCCAGGACATCAGCGGGGCGACTGTCTTGCGTCTCGCCGCGACGCACCCCGAGGATGTGCTCAGCTTCACCGCCATCGAGATGGGCCTAACCGGGTTCGGCCTTGAGGCGCTGGCGGACGTCACCCACGGCGGTATTTGGCACATCGGCGTTCTTGCCGCCTCCGGGATCCCCGAGATGCTCCTCGCCGGTCGCGAGCGCGAGTTCCTCGGACAGTTCGCCTTTCCGGCCATGAGCGCCACCCCCGGAGCGATCACCGACACCGACATCGACGAGTTCGTCCGCACCTATTCCCGTCCCGACGGCTGGCGCGGAGCGATTGGCCTCTACCAGTCCATGCTCCACGAAGGCGACGAGATCGCAACTCTTGTCACCGGCCACAAGCTGAACATTCCGATGCTGGCGATTGGAGCTGGTGGCGGCGAGTTCACCTTCGCAACGATGAGCCAGGTCAGCTCCGCTCCAGTCCGATCGGTGACTCTCGAAGGCGTCGGCCACTATGCATCGCTCGAGGCACCCGTTCAGGTGGCGCACGCTCTTCTCGACTTCTTCAGCATTGTTGACGCCACCTGAACGGTTGGATCGCTATCCGACCACTTATCCGAAGCGTCCAAACCGCAGCGTTCCGTCAGCTCGCCCCGCTCAGATCTGAAGGGCCCTGTTTGTGAAGGACCTCTGGCATCAACGCTCCCCGCTCAGATCCTCAGAGCCGGGTATCCGTTGCGGTTGAAAACCACCCTCCCACCTGGTAGTTTGGAGCGGAAGACGGGATTCGAACCCGCGACCCTCACCTTGGCAAAGGTGAGGGTTTTCGTCCGTTTGGGTCCCGCCCGTCCCGTGACGTGCGGCTCCCTCCACCCAGTTTCCAGCCCGTCCATCCAGTTCGCCGCTGTAGTGGAGCGCTCTACTACACGTTCCGAAGCGATTTGGCGGTCCTCGCGTCCCTCCGACGCCCCTCTCGCATACCAGGCGTCTAACCGCGTCGCCCCTATACGGCCACCCTCAAGTAGAGCGCCCTGAGCGCCGTGACCCTCAGGTCCCATCGTCAGCGTCGAGGACGCGCTGCACCAGGTCGATTAGTTGCTTCAGCTCTTTCTCCGAGAGTGCGGTCATGGCGTCTGGCGGGCGATACAAGATGGCTTCCGCGGTGGCAATGGCTTCGAGCCCACCTGGTGTGAGAGAGACGAGCTTGCGACGGGCGTCGTCGGGATGGGGACCACGTTGGACAAGCCCGTGCTCTTCGAGTTTGTCGACGATGACCGAGATGTAAGGGCCAGTAGTTTGATTGCGCTCAGCGAGCTGACGGTGCGTCAGTGGTCCAGTCCGCAGCTGGAACAAGACCTTGCCCCGCCCGGCTCCAAGGCTGAAGCCCAGTGATTCTGTGAGGTCGCCATGCCGACTGTGCTCATCGACGAACTGGCGCAGAAGGGTCCAGGCCTGCTGCGCCGAACTCGCCGGGACCTTTACGGCCTTCGAGACCGCGCCAGACCTGGCACCTACCACGGGACCGTCTGCCCCAGGTAGTCGACGTAATGAAGTCCGGGCTGGCCCCGGAGGCTGTCGATCACCTTGACCACGCCCGGGATGCTTTCCTCGATGCGAAGTCGGGCATCGGGTCCGCCCAGGTCAGTCTTGACCCAGCCGGGGGCCATGAGGATCAGGGTTCGTTGCTCGCCGCGGTGACGGGCGTCGTAGCTGCGCATGTAACTGTTGAGGGCCGCCTTGCTGCCACGGTAGACCTCGTGACCGCCATTGGTGTTGTTGGCCACACTGCCCTGCCCCGATGACATGACGCCGATGGTTCCGGTCGACTCAACACAGTCCTCGAAAGTCTCGATGACTCTCAGCGGGCTGAGCGCGTTGGTGACCATCACCTCGACGAACTCGTCGGTCGAGGTCTCAGCGACAGTGCCGTCCGGCTGGTTGGCAGTGCCGGCGTTATGAAAAAGGAGGTCGAACATCCTGCCGGCCAGGCGGTCGCGCAGCGCGGCGATCTGGAACTGGCTAGTCACGTCGAGCGTCTCGATCTCCACCTGCGCTGGGTGCCGCTCGGCCAGCTCGTGGAGCGCCGTCTTTCCGGTCTCGCGAACTGTGGCAGTGACGTGCCAGCCGTCCTCGACCCACGCCTCGGCCAGTGCGAGGCCAAGACCACGGGAGGCCCCGAAGAGAAGGACTCGTCCCGCAGCGCTCTGAGCCGGAACTTCGGTTGGATTTTTAGTTACTGTCACAGTAACAGTTATATGGTACATAACTACCTACGTCAAGACTTCGAGTCTTCGAGCCTTTTGGGAGGCTTCGACCCGTTCAAATGGGGCATGCGTCTCGACTCCGAACCTGCAGCCGCCTGCTACAATGCACTTAGCCAAATTGCATTGTGAGGTTTCCATGACCCAAACAGGTGAAGTCAAGGTGAGCGAACGGGGCCAAATGGCATTGCCCGCCCAGACGCGGCACCGGTGGGGCCTCGATGAAGGCGGAGTCGTTGGGTGGATCGACCTTGGCGATTCAGTCGTGCTCGTTCCCGGCGGGCTCAGCAAAGTGCGCGATGCAGTCCTGGGCAACGCCGACTGGGAAGCGGCGAGCTCTGGGTTTGGAGATCCCGAGCTCGCCAACCAGTAGCGCCAGGTCGACACTCTGACTGTCCTGATTGACGACCAGACCCTCTCCGACTTGTTGCGCGGAGAGACGGCATGGCCTGACGACCGCATCGTCACCACCGGCTGCTGGTATTTGCGCTTGTGTCAAGCAGCCATCCGCGGAGCGGGCGGGGCACTGTCGAGACCGTTGATGTCACTTCCTCCGATTCGCCGGGAGTCCGTTCTACGTGCCGTGCTCCAATTACCAGAACGGATCGAATTGTTGAACTGGCGAGAGGTAGCGCCGACAATGGCGAGCCAACTCAATGGAGCCGGACGCGGATTGAACCTGCTCTCTCGCGAGGCTCTTGCGGCAGCCACCGTCCTTCGAGCGCAGGTGATCATGGCGAGGGGAAACGAAAACGGCCTTCTCCGTGCGGCACTCTTGGATGTCGGCCTGGGGTGATCACACGCCCCCGTCCAGGCTCAACCGCTTCGAGAGCGGAAGACACAGAGGCCCTGAATTTCTCGCTTCGAAGACATTCGCTACGTGCGACGTGAGAAAATAGAAACCACCTCTGACCTGCCCAGTTTGGAGCGGAAGACGGGATTCGAACCCGCGACCCTCACCTTGGCAAGGTGATGCGCTACCGCTGCGCCACTTCCGCGTTGGTGTGTGAACTCTACCGCACCCGGCCCCTACGGCGGGTGGGCGGGCCACTCCGACGCTGCCCGTGGGTAGATTCGACCTCGTGCGCCAGAACGAGACCACCGCCGTCCTCAGCAAGGCCTTCGGGGCCGTCGCCGGCGACTACGACCGGCTCCGCCCCGGACCGTCGCCCGAGGCGCTGAATTGGCTCGTGCCGGAGGGTGCGCGGGACGCCCTCGAAATCGGCGCCGGCACCGGGATACTCACTCGCCTCCTGGCCGAGCGCCTCGAACAGGTCACGGCGGTGGAGCCCGACGATCGCATGCGCGCGGTATTGACCGGTCGGATGTCGGGGACGAGGGTCGAGGTCGTGGCCGGCCGCGCCGAAGCACTGCCGTGCCCCGACGCTACGGTCGATCTGGTCATCGCCGCCTCGGCCTGGCACTGGGTCGACGAGTCGCGGGCGGTGCCCGAGGTGGCGCGGGTCCTGCGGCCAGGTGGGCGGCTTTCGCTGGTCTGGAGCGGTCCCGATCGCTCCGTCGACTGGATGCGGAACCTCTGGGCGGGCGGGGTCGATCTCACGACCGAGGAGGCGGCTGCAGCCGATCAGAGTCGGAAGGGTCGCCATGCGGTGAACGTGGACGGGAGCTCCGGCAGCCCGTTCTTTCCCCACGAGGCCGCGCTGTTCCGCTGGGAGCGGCCGATGAGCAAGGCGGACGTGGTGGCCCTCGCCACTACGTACAGCGCGGTCATCACCATGGAAGACGCAACACGCCAATCCCATCTCGACGCCATGGCGCGCTATCTCGACAGCCTTCCGGACCTGGCCGGCCTGGACGTCGTCCAAGTGCCGATGCGTTCCTACTGCTGGAGGGCGCGCCGCCGCTGAGCGCCGAGCAGCGACGACGTCGTCGGAACCTCCCCGACGACGTTCACGGCCGCATACCGCGCTGGACCGGGGCGTCACGCCTCATCTCGCGCCGGCGCTTCCGATCTCTCGAATCCACTTCAGCGGGTTCCTGAGAATCGTCATCCGATCGCAAGCCAACTCCACCAAGAGACTGAGCGGGTCGTACGACTGCACACAGGTCCGGGGCGCACGCTGTGCCATGCCCGCCCAAGGGGGTGGGAGTGACACGAGAGGAAGGGCACACCACACTCATGAAGATTCGACTGCGCAACGCACTCGCCACCGGCGCCCTGACCGCCGGGCTCGTCGGAGGCGGGGCGCTGGTCGCCAACGCGGCCACCTCCAACCCGACCACGTCGGGTTCGGGAACCGGAAACAGCGGGACGAGCTCGAGCGGCACATCGTCGTCGGGCAGCTCCGGGACCTCGGGATCCACCGGCTCCAGCTCGTCCGGCACATCGGGCTCGGGCTCGAGCTCCAGCTCGGGTTCCGGTTCGAGCACCACGAAGAACTGCCCCGACATGGGCTCGGGATCGGGCTCCCGCGCCGGGCCCGGCCACGGGACGCCTCCGAGCGGTTCGCAGGCCGCCCCACCGGGTGCGAGCTCCAGCACGTCGACGGGGTCGTAACCCATACGGCACCCGCCAGACGGAGGCAGGGCGGCGTGGGCCGGTTCGACTCCCCCGGCTCACGCCGCTCGCCTCTCGGATCTCAACCGATCAGGCGGTCGCCCCCTGCGCGCTCAGTGCGCACACGGTGAGCTCCGCCAGCGCGTCGTCCATGTGCACCGCGACGTCCGACAGCTCGGGCACGAGCTTGCGGCAGGCGAAGAGGCCGAAGTGGACGCGCTCGGCGTACGACATCACCGTCACGTTGACGCCGATACCCTCGGCGATCGGCCCGATCGGATAGACGGCCCTCACCCGGCTCCCGGCCAGGAAGAGCGGGACTCCGGGTCCCCGGATGCTCGACACCGTGACGTTGGCCGGCGGCCGGACCCGGTCGAAGACACGCGTCGCGGCCAGGGCGCGGGCGAGCCGCGTCGTCAGCGCCGGAACGGCGAGCTGCGCCAGGTCACCGAGGAAGCGCGCTCGATGCAGTCGTTCGTGGTCCTTGGCCACCCTCGAGGACTCCACCACCGCGTCGAGGCGCGCCACCGGGTCGTCGACGTCGGACGCCAACGACACGAGCATCCCCGAGATCTGGTTCCCCAGCTCGCCGGTCGCCTCGTCCGCCCGGGTCGAGACCGGGACCACGGCGACAAGCGAAGGACTCAGAGGTTCGCCGCGCGCCTCGAGCAGGCGCCGCAGGCCGCCCGAGACCGTCGCCATCACGACGTCGGTCACCGTTGCCTCGAAGACGTGGCCGACCAGCTTGACGTCGTCGAGGGGAACCGAGAGGGAAGCGAAGCGCTTGCGGTTCGACACTGCGCCGTTGAACGACGTCCGGGGCCCGGCGAAGAATCCCGGCGGCGGCCGCTCGCCGCGGCCGGCGAGCTCCTGCTTGTGCCGCCCCAGCTCGGCCATCGTCTCGACTCCCGCCCTCATCGTGCCCACGGTCTCGCCGGGCTGGCGCGCCAGCGAACCGGCGGCGTGGCGGAGCACCTGAGCGGTCGACGGCAGCGGATCGGGCCGCCACTCCGTCGGCAGCGCGACGACGTGCGAGCGGGGCGAGAGATCGAGGAAGGCGGCGAGGACGAAGACGCCGCTGACCCCGTCGAGGATCGAGTGGTGCACCTTGACCACCAGCGCCGTCCTCTCGCCCTCGAGCCCCTCGACGACGTGCATCTCCCACAGCGGTCGATCGGGGTCGAGCTGGCGGCCCATCACCGTTGCGACGTAGGCGTCGAGCTCCTCCGGGCCGCCGGGCGCCGGGAGGCTGGCCCGGGTCAGGTGGTCGTCGACGGCGAAGTCGGGATCGTCCGCCCACACGGCGTGATGCAATCCCAGAGGCACCCGCACGGCCCGTTGGCGCAACGGGGGCACCAGGTGTAGGCGCTGCTCGATGACCCGGCGGATCTGCGCGTACCGGGTCGACGGGGAGAAGAGCGACCGGGTTCCCTCCGGCGGGTCCAGCACGAGTACCACACCGACGTGCATCGGTGTGGTGGGGGTCTCGAGCGACAGGAATGCCGCGTCCATCCCCTCGAGCGCCTGCATCACTGTCCTTTCTTACCCCCTGCCCACCCTCGGGTCACGTGCCCGTATGCCCGAAGCCGCCGCTGCCCCGCTCCGCCTCCCCCAGCCCGTCCCGGGCCACGGTCACGAACTTCGCCTCCTCCACCCCCACGATGACGAGCTGGGCGATGCGGTCGCCACGCTCGACCGTGTAATCGTCGTCCGGGTCGTGGTTGACCAGGAGGACCTGAAGCTCACCGCGGTAACCCGAGTCGATGAGCCCTGGCGCGTTGAGGCAGGTGACGCCGTGCCGCAGTGCGAGGCCACTCCGGGGAAGCACCAGGCCGGCGTAGCCCGGTGGGATGGCCACCGCCACCCCCGTGGGGACGAGGGCACGTCCACCGCCGCGGCGCAGAGCGACCGCGGTGAGGGCCACCAGGTCTGCGCCGGCGTCGCCGGGCCGGGCGTACGAGGGGACCACCGTGTCGCCGTCGACGCGGTGGAGCGGGACACGCACCCGCGAGACGCTACCCGCAGGCCGGTAGCATGCCGGCGGTGCTGGCCTGGATCGATCTCGAGATGACCGGGCTCGACCCCGATCGCCACACCATCGTCGAGATCGCGAGCCTCGTCACCGACGACGAGCTCGCTCTCATCGAGGAGGGGCCCGATCTCGTCGTCCATGCCACGCCCGAGCAGCTCGCCGAAATGGACGACTTCGTGCGCGCCATGCACACCCGATCGGCTCTCCTCGACGCCATTGCGGCTTCGACGACGACGATCGCGGATGCCGCGGCGCAGACGCTGGAGTTCCTGAAGAAGCACATCAGCGCACCCGGCACCGTCCCGCTGGCCGGCAACTCCATCGGAACCGACCGCCGTTTCCTGGCCCGCCAGATGCCCGAGGTCGAGGACTTCCTCCACTACCGATCGGTCGACGTGTCGACCGTCAAGGAGCTCTGCCGCCGTTGGCGCCCCCAGGTCTACAAGGCGGCTCCCGTCAAGAAGGGCGGCCATCGCGCCCTGCAGGACATCCGCGAGAGCGTGCGCGAGCTGGCCTACTACCGCGGCGCTCTCTTCGGCCGGGAGGTGTCGGGGGGCGCCGGGCCCGACCGTTCCGGCAGCGAGGCCGAGGAGGGCGGCACGAGCGCCGAGGGACAGGAGGCACCGTGACCCCGAAGGATGCGCCGGCCATGTCGATCGCCGAGGCGAACGAAGCCCTGACCGCGCCGGGTCAGATGTTCGAGATGCAGGTGGTGGACATCCGCGGCGTCCCCACCCGGACGTGGCAGCACGCGCCCGCCTCGCTGCGAACCGTCATCGACATGTCCCTGGCTCACGGGGACGCACCCTTCCTCGTGTACGAGGACGAGCAGACCACTTTCTCGGAGCACTACCGGATCGCCTGCACGCTGGCCCACCGTCTGCGCGCTGACTTCGGCGTGACGCAGGGCGACCGCGTCGCCATCATCATGCGCAACCTCCCCGAATGGGTGATGGCCTTCTGGGGTGCCACGTTGGCCGGCGCGGTCGTGGTGCCGCTCAACGCGTGGTGGAGCGGGGAGGAGCTCCGCTACGGACTCGAGGACTCCGGGTCCAAGGTCGCGTTCGTGGACACGGAGCGGGTGACCAGGATCCGGCCCTTCCTCGGGGGGCTGGCCGATCTGGGCGCGGTGGTCGTGGCCGACGAGCACCGCACCGCATCGAAGGCCCCGCTCGCCGTGGCCGAGCCTCCCGACGGCACCGCACCCATCGCCGAATGGCCGTTCTCGCTCGCGCTGGGACCGGTGGACGAAGCCGCTTCACCGCCCGACCTCACCATCGATCCCGAGGACGACGCCACCATCTTCTACACGTCCGGCACCACCGGCCGGCCCAAGGGTGCCGTGGGTACCCATCGCAACATGTGCACGAACCTGATGAGCCTGTTCTTCCTCAACACCCGCGGCTCCACGCGCTTCGGCACCGCCGCGCTCGAGGAGACGGGGACGAGGACCCAGCCGGCCTTCCTGCTCTCGGTACCCCTGTTCCACGCGACCGGGTGCCACTCGGTCATGGTCACGAACCTGGCCGCGGGCGGGAAGATCGTCATGATGCACCACTTCGACGCCGAGCGTGCCCTGGAGCTGATTCAGCGGGAGAAGATCGCCACCTTCGGCGGCGTCCCGTCCATGGTGATGCAGGTCCTCGACTCCCCCAACTTCTCCAAGTACGACACGTCGTCCATCCGGGGTGTCTCCTACGGCGGCGCTCCCGCGCCGCCCGACCTGGTCCGGCGCATCCGCGAGGCGTGGCCCGTCGGCCAGCCTTCCAACGGATACGGGCTCACGGAGACCTCGTCGGTCACCTCCATGAACACGGGTGCCGACTACATCGCCAAGCCCGAGAGCGTGGGTCCGGCGGTGCCGGTCTGCGACGTGGCGATCGTGCCGGAGGACTTCACCGGCGAAGAACCCGACGGCAGCGTTCCGCAGGGCTCCGACGTCCGGGGCGAGCTCTGGGTCAAAGGGCCCAACGTCGTCCGCGGCTACTGGCAGCGTCCCGAGGAGACGGCGGCGACCTTCACCCGCGGCTGGCTCCACACCGGCGACGTGGCGCGGCTGGACGAGGACGGCTTCATCTACATCGTGGACCGGGCCAAGGACATCATCATCCGTGGCGGCGAGAACGTGTACTCCGTCCAGGTGGAGGCCGCCCTCTTCGAGCACCCGGCTGTGGCCGACTGCGCCGTGATCGGTGTGCCCGAACCCACGCTGGGCGAGGAGGTCGGCGCCGTGGTCGTCCTACGTCCCGGCGCCAAGATCACCGCCGACGAGCTGGCGCTCCACGTCAAGAGCCGCCTGGCGGCCTTCATGGTGCCCACGCACGTGTGGTTCCGCTCCGAGCCGCTGCCCCGCAACCCGCAGGGCAAGGTCCTCAAGCGCGAATTGCGCGACGAACTCGTCGGTACCCCCGAGCAGGGCTGAACTCCACGTCCGCACCACGCGGTCCAGACGTGGAGTCAGCCCCGTAGAGCCTCAGCGGTTGGGCTGGGGGGTCACCCTCAGGTAGGGCTTGAGGGCCTTCCAGCCCTTGGGGAAGCGGGCCTTGGCGTCCTCGTCGCTGACGGCGGGGACGATGATCACGTCCTCACCCTCGTTCCAGTTCACGGGAGTGGCCACCTTGTAGTCGGCTGTCAGCTGCAGTGAGTCGAGAACGCGGAGGATCTCGTCGACGTTGCGCCCGGTCGAGGCCGGATAGGTCAACGTCAGCTTGACCTTCTTGTCCGGGCCGATGATGAACACCGACCGCACCGTGAGGGTGTCGTTGGCGTTCGGGTGGATCATGTCGTAGAGGTCCGCCACCTTTCGGTCCTCGTCACCGATCAGCGGGAAGGCCAGGGCTGCGCCCTGGGTCTCCTCGATGTCACCGGCCCACCCCTTATGGGACTCCACCGAGTCGACGGAGAGGCCGATGAGCTTGGCGTTGCGCTTGTCGAATTCGGGCTTGGCCTTGGAGAACGCGCCCAGCTCAGTCGTGCACACCGGTGTGAAGTCCTTGGGGTGGGAGAACAAGACCCCCCAGCTGTCACCCAACCACTCGTGGAAGTTGATCGTTCCGTCGGTCGTATCCGCGGTGAAGTCGGGTGCGGTGTCGCCGAGTCGTACTGCCATTGGGTCCTCCATAGTTCGCGTTGCGTCTTTGTGAGCGGGATGAGACTTTACCGGCTGCTCGGGCAATTGTCGACACGATTGGTCATATTTCTGCCACTCGCCCCGCCGACGCAGAAAGTGCGCCTCCACCTGGGATCGAGCCCACCGGGCATGGTAGGAGGGCTTCCTCGTGCCGTGCGAGAATGCACCCGTGAGCCCCCAGTCGAGCCCTGGTTCGCGCCCCGGCGCACCGGCCCGCGACGTGTCCCGCGGGACGTCGGGAGGATCGCCGGGTGCGACCTCGGGCGTGCTCGTGGAGCACGAGGGCCCGGTCACCGTGGTCTCGATCGACCGGCCCGGCCGGAGGAACGCCGTGGACAGCGGGTGCGCCGCCCGGCTCCTGCAGGTCTTCGAGGCGTTCGAAGCCGATGAGGGCTCCTCGGTGGCGGTGTTCACCGGTACCGGAGGGACGTTCTGCGCCGGCGCCGATCTCAAGGCCGTCGCGGACGGTGACCGGCGGCCCATCCCCGACCAGGGACCCGGTCCCATGGGTCCCACCCGCCTGACGCTGTCAAAACCGGTGGTGGCGGCCGTCGAGGGATTCGCGGTCGCCGGCGGTCTGGAGCTCGCGCTCTGGTGCGACCTTCGGGTCGCCGCCGAGGACGCGGTCTTCGGCGTGTTCTGCCGTCGCTTCGGGGTCCCCCTGTGCGACCTCGGAACGGTCCGGCTTCCCCGGATCATCGGCCACGGGCGGGCCATGGACCTGATCCTGACCGGCCGCGCCGTCGACGGACCCGAGGCGCTGGCCATGGGATTGGTCAACCGGCTCGTCCCCCGCGGCCAGGCGCGCCGGGCGGCCGTGGACCTCGCGCTGGAGTTGGCCGCACTCCCTCAGTTCTGCCTGCGCTCCGACCGCATGAGTGCCCTGGAGCAATGGGGGCTCACCGAGGATGACGCGGCGGTCAACGAGGCTCGCCGGGGCCGGGACGTGATCTCGAGCGGCGAGACCCTGGCGGGCGCCGCCCGGTTCGCGAAGGGAGCTGGCCGCGGTGGCACTCCGGTCGGCTGAACGTGTGGCCGACCCCACGCGACGTGTCACCGTGGCGGCCTTCGACTTCGACGGCACGCTGACCGACGCGGGCAGCGTCTTTCCCTTCCTCGTCTCCGTGCGGGGGTGGTGGCCCGTGCTGCGGGCGGTGGTCCGGTTGTCGCCCCGCCTGCTCCAGGCCGCGGTCACCGGCGGGTCGTCGGCCGACTCGGTGAAGGAGACCCTGTTCACGCGGCTCCTCGGGGGTCTCCCCCAGCACGAGCTGGACCGGCGCAGCGCGGCTTTCGCCGAGCGCCACCTGGGACGTCACCTGCGCGACGACACGAAGCGGCGCTTGGCGTGGCACCAGCGCCAGGGTCACCACACGGTCATCGTCTCGGCCTCGCCGGAGTGCTATGTCGTTCCATCGGGTCGCCTGCTCGGAGTGGACGGAGTGGTGGCGACGAGGCTCGCCGTCGGTGGGGGCGGGCTGCTCACGGGCGGCTACGAGGGCAAGAACTGTCGGGGCTCCGAGAAGTACACCCGCCTGGTCGTCCACCTGCGGTCCCGGGGGCTCCTCTCGAACAACGGAGGCGAGCAACCGCTGCTCTGGGCCTACGGCAACAGCCGGGGTGACCTGCGGCTCCTCAACGCGGCCGACCACGGCGTCGATGCCGGAAGGCTGGGCAGGCTCGGGCGCCTCAGGCACTTTCCGCGACTGGCCGAGGTCGCCCGGGGCGACGGCGGTCGCTAAGCCGAACCGAGCCGAGCCGATCTTGCTCAGCCGGTCGGGCCCGGCCTGGGCGGGGCGACGTTGACCGGTGCCGGCGAGATCCGGCTCAGGATGCTCAACCCGGGGTGTCGGCGATCCCCACGATGTGCCCGCTGTACCCGCGGACGGTGCCGGCCACGTCGGAGAAGTAGGGCGCGTCTCCGTAGGCGAAGACCTGGCCCGTACCGTCGACCGCGTCGAAGCCGCCGCCGGTCCTGTCGGCCGCCAGCGACGTCATCGCGCTGTTCCGTGACCCCAGGCCCGGCGATTCCCCACTGATCCCGACACCAGGAGCGTCACCGAACGCATGTGCGGCCCCGTCCGCCTCGAGCAGCCAATAGCCGCCGTTGTCGGGAGTTGGGGCGACGCCCACGATCGGCGTGGGCGGTGGCGACGACCCGAGCGAACCGACGAATCCCGCGTCGCCGAACGCGAACACGCCGCCGTCCGAGGCGACGAGCCAGTAGCCCCGCCCGTCCCGGGTGGGCACGATGCTGACGATGGGCGCGTTGAGCGACTGGCCGGGCTTGAGCACGCCGGGCACGGAACCCTCGAACGGCGCGTCGCCGAAGCAGAACACGCCGCCGTCGGAGGCGACGACCCAGTAGCCGCCCCCGTCGGGCGTCGTCGCCATGCCGACGACCGGCCGGTTGAGCGACTGGCCGGGCATGAGCACGCCCGGAACCGAGCCGTGGAATTGGGCGTCACCGAAGCTGAAGATCCCACCGTCGGACGCCACCTCCCAGTAACCGCCCGAGTCGTGCGTGCCCGACATACCGACGACGGGCTTGTTCAGCGGCACTCCACCCATGCTGCCGAAGAACCGCGCGTTGCCGAACGTGAACACTCCCCCGTCGGTCGCGTCGAGCCAGTACCCGCCGACGCCACCGCCCGGCTGGCCGGCCAGAGCGAACCAGTCGGACTTGAGGCCGAGCTTGGCCTCGAAACCGTCCCCGGTGTCGATCACCCCTCCCGATGTGCCGATGATCGTCATCTGCTCCACCCGGCCTCCGAGGTCCCCCAGCCCGTTGCGTCGCGTCACCGTGATTGACACCAACGTGCCGATTTGCGGATAGGCGGCCTGAATCGACGACACCGGTACGTTCGCGGTCCAGGTGTGGTTGGGATTGCACGCCTGCGGTATGCAGATGGCGTCCCCCGTGTCCGGCACGGCAGGAAACTGGTCTCCGGTCGTGTAGCCGCCGGAAGACGCCGAGTACTCGGTGGTGGCGACGGTGCGGGTGCCGTCCACCATCATCACCTGGCCCGCGGTGTCACCCGCGGCCAGCAGCGAGCTGGCTGACTCCCATCGCATGCCCGGATAGGACTGGCAGAACTGGTCGCACGTGTCGGCGTAGCCGCCGTAACCGAACGGGCTCGCCTCGACGTAGGAGCGGGCGGCGACGGTCTGGGACTCGCTCTGCTGGAATCCCCACGGTTGGCCCTGCGGGCCGGCACCGCCGAGGGTGGCCCAGGTCGAGGGGGACTCTGCCGGCGCCACATCGGCCACGTACTGCTCAATCGGCACGGTGTTGACGGTGCGTGACTGCCCGATGGAGTTCGTGAGGGCGCCCAGGGTGCCGTGGACCTCGATCGTGCCACCGGAGGTGCAGAGCTCGACGGGTCCGCCGCCCACCGCGGAGGCGACCGGGTCGGCGGCCGTGCCGACCGCCGTCCACGTCGGGCCGGCGCACGAGGCGCTGGTGTCGATCTGGAAGACCCCCGGGCTGAGCTGGTGGAAGAGGACGGCCGGGGCGGAACCTCCGGGGAAGTTCACCGCGCCGCCCCCCGCGGCCGTGACGATCGTGTCTCCGCCGTCCACCTCGGTCATGGCCACGATCACGTTGCCGCCGTGCATGGAGGCGCCGTCGTTGGTCTGCGTGAGTGTCGTCCCGCCGTAGTAGTGGGCCAGGATCACCGGGTAGGGGATGTTCCCCGCGCCGCCGTCCTGTCCGAGGGCGTACCCCAGCGATCCCCACTGGCTCATGCCGATGCCGTGACCCCACCCGTGCCCGACCAGGGTCACCGTGGAGGTCGGGAACGCCGCCGCAGGCGATGCAGGGCCGACCAGGGCGGCCGCCGCCCCGGTTCCCGATGACAGCAGGGCCAGGATCGCGGCCACGTGGCCCGTTCGTCGACGCGGGGAGTCTCGGCGGTGTCCCCGCGGGCCCGCGATGACATCTCGGGCAGGACGGTATCGGGCCGACACGATGCGACGATGCTATGGCTCGCCGCGGGCGAATTGGCGTATCCCGGCACAATCCGGGGGTGGATCCCGCCGGTACACTCGCGGCCCGATGCGGGTCGACCAGGTGATCCCGTCGCTCGCCAGTCGTGACGCCGTCGGCGTCCACACGCTGAACCTGCGCGACGGCCTGCGCGCCGCGGGCATGGAGTCCGACGTCTACTACGGCAGCTTCACTCCCGACGTCGAGCACGAAGGACGTCCCGTCACCGAGCTCGGCCGCAGTGGGCGCGATCGGTGGCTGCTGTATCAAGCCTCCATCGGCAGCCCCGTCTACGACATCCTGGCCACGAGGCCCGAACCGAAGCTGGTGAACTACCACAACATCACTCCGGCGTCGCTGCTGCGCGACTGGGAGCCGAACGTGGCGTACGAGGTCGCGCTCGGGCGCACGCAGTTGGCGCGCCTCGCCGCGGAGAGCCGCTTCGCCGTCGCCGACTCCGCCTTCAACGAGTCGGAGCTGCACGCGCTCGGCTACGAGGGCACGGCCGTGGTGCCGCTGCTCATCGACATGGCGGCCAAGAGCGACGAGCCCGATCCGGCACTGGCCACGTGGCTGGGAGAGCGCAAGGCACGCGAGGGCGGAGCGGATCTGTTGTACGTCGGGAAGATCTCGCCCCACAAGGCGCCGCACGACCTCGTCAAGATGCTCGACGTGCTCCGGCGCCTCTACGACCCCGCGGCGCGACTGCATCTGGTGGGTTCACCGCTCGGTGAGACCTACGAGCCGGCGCTCCGCGCCTTCGTCGCCGAGCTCGGGCTGGACGACGCGGTCATCTTCGCGGGCTCGGTCACGGGCGCCGAGCTCGAAGCCTATTACCGGGGCGTGGACGTGTTCGTGTCCGCCTCGGACCACGAGGGCTTCTGCGTGCCCCTGGCCGAGGCCATGGGCCACGGGCTGCCGATCGTGGCCTACGGCGTGACGGCCGTGCCCGAAACGGTGGCCGGCGCCGGCTTGTTGCTGCCGGACAAGTCGCCCGTCACCTTCGCCGCGGCGGTCGGGCGGGTGCTCTCGGACCCGCAGCTCCAATCCGTACTCACGCGAGCCGGGCTGGCGCGAGCGGCGGAGTTCGACCTGGCCGGCTCGACGCACCGGTTCGTCTCGCTCGTCGAGACCGCGGTCAGAGGGCGCTGATCAGGTCCACCGCGCGGGTCAGCCGCAGTCGGCAGGTCGATCTCGTCGAGACGCCGGCGGGCCGCCTCCAGACCCGCAGCCCGGCGGACCGGGTCCTCACGCGCCTCGATCGCCGCTGCCACCCCTTCGGCCAGCGTGTACGGGTCTCCTGCGTCGACGAGGACGCCCGCGTCCCCTATGACTTCGGGCAACGCGCCGGCCCGGTTGGCCACGACCGGGATGCCGGCCGCCAAGGCCTCGACCGCGGGGACGCCGAAGCCCTCGTGCTCCGAGCTGAGGACCACGACGTCGGCGCGGCCGAGCAACTCCGCCAGTGCGGCGTCGTCGACCGCTCCATGAAAGGTGACGGAGCGCGTCAGGCCGAGCTCGTCGACGTAGCGGCGCAGGGCGCGGCGCGTAGGCCGGCACGACCGGGCGGCCGATGATCTCGAGCGTGGCGCGCGGATCGTGGTGCCGGCGGGCCACCAGCAGACCGGCGATCGCATGTTGCAGGGCCTTGTTCGGCGCGAGGCGTCCGATGCTCACCCATCGCGCGCCCCGTGCGGCGTCGGAGCGGGCGGCGGGATCGGAGCGGGCGGCGGGATCGGGAGCGCCAGAGGGGCCGCCGGCAGGGGAGTCGCAGAGTGCGGGGAGCGCCGCGGCGGGCGGTACGACGGCCGTGCGCACGTAGCGCGCTTCTCGCAGCTCTGCCTCGTCGAAGCGGGAGTCGGTGATGGCGAGCGCGGCGCGCGGCGCCAAAAGCTCCAGCTCGCCCCGCGCCCGGAGCTGGTGGCGGGCAAGCCCGTTGTCCCAGGGCGCGTAGTACTCGGGCGGCGTCACGTTGTGGTAGTTCACGACGAGCATCTCGCGGCGCCCGGACAGCCACTCGGCCATGCCCGACGCGGTCGCGAGTTGGTAGACGAGGACGTCGCCGGCCGACGCCACGTCGTCGTAGGCGGCGTAGGGCCGCGAGTCGGCGACCGTGTCGGGGTCGGGTGTCTCGACGAAGATCTGCGAGGCGACACCCCTCGAGGTCAGGACGTCGCGCAGGCGCAGGGTGTGGCGTCCCACCGCGTCACCGCGGTGGAGCGTGGGCACGAAATGGTGGACGCCGCTCACCGGCCCGGACGGGACGTGGGCGCGGTACGGGGCGAGCCGGGACGGCCTCGGTCGAGCAGGTCGATCAGGAGCGAGGCGAAACGATCCGCCGCCGTGCCGATGTCGAGCTCTTCGAGCCGGCGCGCGGCCGCCTGACCCATGGCCTTGCGCCCGGCCGCGTCGCCGAGGACGGCACGGACGGTCGCCGCCAGCGCATACGGGTCCTTCGAGGACACGAGAGCGCCGCCGCCACCGAGCACTTCTGGCACGGCGCCCTGGTCGAACGCCACCACCGGCAGGCCGGACGCCATGGCTTCGACCACGGGCACGCAGAAGCCCTCGTGCTCCGAGGTGACCACGAGGACGTCGGCGGATGCGTACGCCTCGGCCACGGACGCGTCGGAGGCGTGGCCGGTGAACGCGACGGCGGACGTCAACCCGAGCTCGGCCGCGTAGCGGTGCAGGGCCCGGTCGTACGTGGCGGTGGCCGGCTTGCCGACGACCAGCAGGGTGGCATCGGGGTCGTGGTGCGCCCGTGTCACGGCGAGCGCGGCAATGGTGTGGTGCAACGCCTTGTTCGGCGCGACACGTCCGACGGCGAGCCAACGAGCACCGGTCTCGGGCGGAGCGCGCCGGATCTCACGCGCCGCGGTCCGGGAGGCGGAGGACGACGGCGTGACCGGTGAGGCGACCGCGTGTGTCGGCGGGTCGAGCGCAGCCGAGGGCGGGATCACGGCGGTGTCGGAGAAGCCCGCCTCCCCCAGGTGCGCCGCGTTGTACGCCGAGTCCGCAACGGCGAGGACGGCCCGCGGCGCCAGGAGGCGGAGCTCGTGCTCGGCCTGCAACTGGCCGAGCGCGAGATGGTTGTCCCACGGCGCCATGAGCTCGGGCGGCGTGATGTTGTGGTAGTTGACGACGAGGGTCTCCTGGCGAGTGGCCAGCCACGGAGCCATGAACGATGCCGTGGCGAACTGGTAGACGAGCACGTCACCCGGCCGTGCGGCACCGGGATAGTCCCGGACCGGGAGTGTCTCGCCCACGGTCTCGGTCTCGACGGTGTCCACGTAGATGTTCGACTCCACCCCCCGACGTCTCGTGGCCGCGCACAGGCGGAGGGTGTGCCGGCCCACGGCGTCGCCCCGGTGGAGGACGGGAACGAAGTGGTGAACGGCGCTCACGAAGGCGCCGCAGCAGCGACGGCCAGTCGCGTGTCGTTCCCCAGGTCGATGGGCCCGCGCAGCGGGGCCACCGACGTGAACCCGGCGCGTTCGAGCAACACCTCCCAGGTCGCGCCGTGGAGCGGCCGGCCGGCCAGCAGGTCCGACGCCGTCGGCTCCCACGCCTCGCCGGAGCCCGCCGGCTCCGCCACCACGACGAAAGGCGCGCCGAGCGCGAGCGTCCGACGGCCCTGTGCCAACAGACGGACGACCGCGCCGACCGGCAGCCGGTCGACCACACCGCTCAGCACGAGGCCGCCGAGCGAACCGGGCGGCCGCGCGCTCAGATGCTCGTGAACCTCGCAGATGGCGACGCGGCACCCCTGCTCGAGCGCGTGGAGGGCCACGCCGCCGCGCGGCTCCACGCCTTCCGCGGGTGCCCCGGCCGCGGCGATCGCCGCCACGAGCGCACCCTCGCCGCAATCCGCGTGCACGACGTCGCCTCCCGGTGTGCAGCCGACGACGTGAGCGGCTATCGGCTCGACCCACTGCCCGAGCTCCTGCGCCGGAGCCAACCAGGCTGCGCCGTCAACCGGGTGGTCCTGCGCCGCCAGCCGGGCCTCGAGGGTCTCCACTCGGGCCGAGAGGAATCGGAACGCCTCGACGACCTGGGCCATCGCCTCTTCGATCTCGGTCTTGCCTTCGTCGGGCGCCGGTCCGCGCAGTGTCGCGCCTCGGATGCGCTCCAGCCTCCCGCCTCGACGTCGTGACTGGGCCTTGTCCGACCCGATCAGATCGGACGTACCCGACGCACCCGGTTGGTACGGCCCGTAGCGGTCCCCGAGATGCGTGAACGCGCCGAGGAAGTTCCACGCGTCGCTCCCCTGCGGCTGCAAACGAATGAAGGCGTCGCGCAACGCGGCAGCCGCGGCAGACCGTGCCTCCTCTGAGATGGTGCCGTCGGCCATCCCGCGTGCCGTCCCGCCGGGCGGTCGATCGGCGTCACCGGTGGCGTCGCCGCCGGGGTCACCCGTGGGAGGAAGCGGAGGCGACACGCTCATTGATGCTACCGGTCTGGTCCGCGATACCCCGGGTGTCGGCACCTTCGGCGCGATGGACGCGCACGGCGCGCGCCGTTCCGACGGCTCGAACCGCTCTTCTCCGCCATTTCTCGAGTGGCCACCTGCTACATTCACCGGCCGGGCGGGAGTACCGAGCACGCGGGAGTACCGAACACTGTCGTGATCCACGCGCTGAAAGTCCCCACCGGAGCGCTCCTCGCCGCCCTCTGCGCCGTGTCCACGTGCCTGGTCATCGGTATCGCCCGCGACCCCACTCAGCCGGCCGCGGCCGCTCCCCCGGTGACACTGGTGCAGACCTGGATGCACGACCTCGACGACGCACCCTGCGGCGTCGCGCTCGGCTTCGCCGGTCCTCGATACAGTCGGCGGCAACCCCTTCGTGGAGGTCGGCGACCGCCAGGGGGACATCTACGGCTTCGACCTGAGCAACGGTTCGGTGCCGCCGGGGTGGGGAGCACCCACCGACTCTCCCACTGTCGGGTCCGGCCAGGGTTGCGACGTCGACGTGAGCGGCAGCCCCCAGCTCGGAACGCCGGCGTATCAGGGAATCTCCGTGCCCGAGAACGCGCCGATCGACTCGACGGCATCCGTGGGGAACACCAACCTCTACTTCGGAGCGGGCAACGCGGCAGCACCCGTGCTCGGCGGGTACTGGGCCTACGGACCGGGAGGGAACGTCCTCTGGAACCAACTCGTCCAGAACCCTCCCTCCGACGACCAACCCGACGGGGGCGTGCTGGCGTCCCCGGCCGTCGGCGGGAACGGGTCCGTCGTCGAGGCGGGGTCGCTCGGCCAGGAGACGTACGCGCTCGACACGTCCCACGGCACCCCCGCCACGGGTTGGCCGCAGTTCTCGGCCGACAGCGTCTTCTCGACCGCGGCCGTCGGCGACCTCTACGGCACGGGACAGGAGGACTTCGTCGCCGGTGGCGCCTCCTCGCCCGGCGAGGCCTACGGTGTCCGTTACGCCGCGGGCGGGCACGTGCGGATCTACAACCAGCACGGCGGCCTCGTCTGCGAGGCCGATCCCAACGAGGAGGTGGACTCGTCGCCCGCAGTCGGTCCGATCCTCCCCGGTGGGGCCTACGGCATCGCCACCGGCACGGGTTCGTTCTACAACGGCGTGAGCGACGAGGACACCGTGAAGGTGTACGACACCGAATGCGACCAGGTGTGGAGCGCCAAGCTCAATGGTGTGACCACGAGCAGCCCGGCGCTCTCCGACGTCGAGGGTGACGGTTCCCTCGCCGTCGTCGAAGGAACCAACATCGACAACACGTCGGGATCGGTCTGGGCTCTGAATGCCGCGAACGGGTCCGTGTGGTGGTCGACCCGGGTGAGCGGCGCAGTCATCGGGTCGGTGACCACGGCGGACCTCACCGGCGGGGGGTACCAGGACGTGGTCGTGCCGACCACCCGCGGCATCGACATCCTCGACGGTAGGACCGGAGCCACGGTCGACGAGGTCGACGGCAACGGGCAGATCTACGGTTTCCAGAACTCCCCGCTCATCACCGCCGACCCGAACGGGACCGTCGGCATCACGGTGGCGGGATACTTCGCCATCGCGGGGACGCCGTACGTGCAAGGCATGGTGCAGCACTTCGAGGTCTCCGGTTCGAGCAGCGCGCGGCTGGCCGAGCCCGGAAGCTGGCTCCAGTTCCACCACGACCCGGGCCTGAGCGGTTTCGTCGGAGGTGGCAACCCGACGAGCGGCTGCACCGCGCCGCCGGCCGCCGACGCCGGCTACCTCACGGTTGCCGCCGATGGGGGCATCTTCAGCTTCGGGCAGCCCTTCTGCGGGAGCACCGGCAACATCGCGCTGAACAGGCCGGTTGTCGGCATGGCCCAGGCGCCGGGGCGCGGCGGATACTGGTTGGTCGCCTCCGACGGCGGGATCTTCAGCTTCGGCCAAGCCGGGTTCTACGGCTCGACCGGGAACATCCACCTCAACAGGCCGGTCGTCGGCATGGCGGCGACGCCCGACGGCCGCGGCTACTGGCTCGTCGCCTCCGACGGCGGGATCTTCTGCTTCGGCGACGCCGGGTTCTACGGCTCTGCCGCCTCCGTTCCCGGCCAGGACATCGTCGGCATGGCGCCCTCGCCCGACGGCGGCGGCTACTGGCTGGTGAGCACCACCGGCCGCGTCTTCGCCTACGGCGACGCCGTCTTCCAAGGCGACACCGAGCGCGCTGCACCTCAACGCACCGATCGTGGGGATCACTCCGGACCCGGTGACAGGCGGGTACTGGTTGATCGGGGGAGACGGCGGCGTGTTCTCGTTCGATGCGCCCTTCTACGGTTCCACCGGGAACATCCGCCTGAACGCTCCGGTGGTGGCCATGCGGTCCACGGACGACGGCCAGGGCTACTGGTTCGTCGCGTCCGACGGCGGGGTCTTCTCCTACGGCGACGCGCCCTTCGAGGGCTCGATGGGCGGGCAGCGCCTCAACAAGCCGATGGTCGGGATGTCCGGATATTGAGACCTGCTCGGGCCGTCCCCGGGAGTTCATGGCGCGAGTCCGAGTCGCGAACCCGCCGAAGATGTACAAAGTCGAGGGCCGGCGCTTGCGCACCGGCCCTCGACTGCGCCTGATCCGGCATGCCCAAGCCCCAGGGGTGGCGAATGGACCCTGGAACGGCAGCGCCTACTTGGCGATGACCTGGTGGGGCCACCCGCTCGCCCCGATCGCTTGGGAGAACCCGAAGAGGTCGGAGTTGGAGACGTCGGTGATCTCGATGCTGTCGTTGGTCACCGCGATCCCCGGGAAGAAGCCGTAACCGCGCTTCGCGGTGTTCAGCGCCACCTGCTCGAAGTGGAACACGAAGCTCGAGTCCGAATAGAAGAAGTTGAGCTCACCGGCACCGGCGTCTTCGGAGACCACCCCGACGTTGAAGCCGGACCAGACGATGGCGGAGCCGGTCAACTCCCCCGTTCCGGTCGACTCGCCGAGAAGGGTGTTCGAGACGAACACGCCCTTGTCGGAATAGCTGAGCACGTGGAGCGACTGGTCTCCGGATTGCACTCCCGCCTGATCGACCGCCACGAACACGTCAGTCCCGGACCACACCGCCGACGGGTCGACGTAACCGCCGGGGGACTCGGAGGTGAGGGTCCAGCCCGAGGCAAAGAAGGGCTGGTAGAAGAGGTCGAGCTGCGAGTTGTCGTCAGTGGCGGTGACGACGACTCCGGTGTCGGTCACCGTGACCACCGAGTCGATGAAGGGCACGCGCTGGCCCGATACGACCAGCTCGGCCGCCCAGGTACCCCCGCTCTGGTACCAAAAGTCGACGTTGTGACTTGAATCGGTGGCGGTGACGACGTAGTTCTCGCCGGCGGGCGAGTAGGCAACCGACGGGGTCGAATACGCGCTCGTCGCCGAGACCAACGTACGGTGGAACTTGGATCCGACGCTGCCGCTCCAAGACCACACGTGGCCGTCGGCGTCTGTGGCCACGATCACCAGGTCGCCCGCGCCGTCAGAAGCGATCTCGGGGTCGAAGTACGTGTGCGCGCGGGAAGCGGTGGCGATCGTCTCCTCGGCCCAGGTGCTCACGCCGGTGGCCTGCGTGAAGAGCAGAACGTCGTGGTTGGCGTCGACGACGGTGGTGGCCAGTCCGTCCCCAGAGGAGACGACCGGAGCCGTCGATTGGGGGCTGATCGGTTCTGGGGCCGCCGACGCTGCCGTCGAAAAGAGCGGGACGACACTCGCGGCCAGGGCCAGAGTCGCAAACGACAGGGCGTACCGTCTGACGGGCCGTCTGGTGGGCATGGGCTTCTTTCCTGTCGTCGCACCGGGTGACGCCCGATCCGCTTCTGTGTCTTGGTGGTTCTGGGTGGTCATGGAGTTTTCCTTTCGTCGTACGGGGTTTCTTCTTCTTTGCTTGATTGCGCCACCACCCCCTGCACCGACCAAATCAACAATGAAGATTCGACCGGGCGCCGTCGTCCCTCTTTGGAGTGGTCTTCCTCTGTCGGGTCACTCTGGAGTACGACGTGTGGTCCCGACGGGCTGGGTAGAACTGAGGGGATCGGCCACTCAGTGTCCATTCGTCTCTCCTACTCGAACAGCTCTGACACATCCCTACTGTTTGTCGAAACTGGCAGCAGAACATCAACCACCTGGGGGATATCCGCGTGTGAGGGTCGGTACTCCAGGGGCAACCGCTTTTGCCACTCCGAGGCTCGGTTACGAGGCGTGCTTGAACGTGTCCGTGAAGCTCGAGCCGGTTGGGCTCGTCGTCAAGGCGCTGGCCTTGATGAGGAGGTCGCCCCCGTTCAACGTGTTGAACTCGGTCGGGCTATCGAAGCCCAGGTAGTCCCCGTTGACGGTGGCGTTCGTGAACTTGAGCTTCGTAAAAGTTGGAACCGGGACCTCGGGAGCCTCGGTCAAGGTACCAATGTCGACGATGGTGTCGCCTTGGTTGACGGTGTTGTCGTCAAACCAGTATTGGCCGTTGGTCAAGTCATGGATTTCGGCCCGGGTCGAGGTGCCCGACTGGAACAACGAGGCGACGACGACGTCGCCCGCCGCCGCACCGGGCTGGACGAAGCTACCCGCCTCCGTCGCGAGAACGTAGGAGTAGATCGGGCCGCTTGACTCGCAAAAGCCGTCGACGAAAGCCTGGGTCTGGAGCGTGTTCGTGTAGACCCCGGTCCACTCAATCGCGCCGTTGGCTTTGTCCGTTGCCGTGCACGAGACAGTGGGCACGGTGAAGGTGACACTGGCGCTCGCCAGCCCACCGGTTGGGGTGGCCTGGTAGCCGGCGAGATAGCCCGACGAGCTGGCACTTTCGATAACTGACGGCTTCTGCAGGTCTAGTGCGTTTCCGGCCGCGCCGGCAGCTGACGCGAAGCCAAACGTCGCCACTGCGAGTGAGGCCATCCCTGCGAGGAGAGCGGTCGGTCCCCCGCCATGCCGCCAGGAGATATGCATGTTGCGACGCCTCATCATGCGGAGCCTCCTACCTCGTGTTGTACCCGTCCTATTCCCACTCTCCGTGAAGGGTGACGCCCGATCCGCTCCAGCGTCCCCGTACTTCTTGGTCGTGGTCATGAGTTTCCCTTCTCTGCTTGAACACTCCCCGCTCCCCCTGGAGCGACCAGATGAACACTGAAGAACGGACCGAACGTCGTCGTCCCTCCTCGGAGTGGTCTTCTCGCTTCGGGTCACTCCGGGGTACTACATCCCGCTCCGACGGGCGGAGCTGAAGCCTCAGAAGGTGTTGCGCTCTGACGTCATGGTCAACGCGATGACGCGGGCATACCGTTCGCCTTCACCAGATTCTCGAGTGCCTCGACGGTCGTGAGCGTTCCATCCTGGCGGCCGAGTGCTGTTGCCATCTGCTCTGCACCGCGTTTCAGGCTCGAGTCCCCGAGCGCGTGCTCGATGACTCGCCTCATCTTGCGAATTGGCGCCTTCTTACTGACACGAACACCAGCACCGACGGCGACCACTCGAACGGCGTTATCCGGCTGATCGCGACCATCGGGGATACAGACAAGCGGTACGCCACACGAGAGCGCCGCGTTGACGGTCTGCCAGCCGGCGTGGGTGACGACAAGTGAGGCCTTGGGCAGGACGGCCCGGTGTGGCACAAATTGTTCCGCTTTTGTATTCGCAGGAAGGCGAAGTTGCGCGACGTCAATGGCGGGACCGGCAGTGAAGAGGACCCTGGCCTTCAGCCCGTCGACCGCGTCGAGAACGCGCTGGACCAAGGCGTTCTGATTCATGTAACTGGTCGAAAAGCTCACCAGAATCAATGGATCGATGTTCTCCGGCGGCCAGGGAGAGTGCCATTCGTCGCCGTAATGTTCGAAAGCCGGGCCGACGTAGTGCACGTTCGCCGGCAACGACAGGGCGCCGGCAAAGTCGAGTTCAGGCGCAGTCAAAACGTAGATGGCGGCCACGGAACGCAATTGTTCCTCCCAGGCGTTCAGCGGCGCGAGTCCACGTTCGACCCGGACCTGGTTGAGCTGTGGCAGCCCTGCGGCTGAGAACCGCCCGAAGAAGCCTTTGACGGCCCGATCGCGTAGGGAACCTACGACACCGGTCATCGGCTTCATGCCGCTGAACAACGGCGGTGCGCCGGCGATGGACAATGGATAGGGACAGTGGACAAGCGCCGCAGCGGGGATGCCGGCACTCTCTGCGGCGACGGCCGGGCCGAGAAAGAGCCAGTCGAACACCACCACATCGGCCGGCCACGCGCCCAGGATTGCGGCGCACTGCTGAGCGGCTTCCGGAAGTGGCTCGATCATTGCCCCATCCCGTAACCGAACCGCGGCTCCCAAAGGTGTCTTGGCCGCCCAGTCTCGCACCGAATCGGTCTCTGGCCGAGTCAGATCGAGTTCGGCGGTTGATCCTTCGACTTCGATCACCGTTGCGCCCGTTCGCTCCACTCGCTCCCGGCCTGCCCGGTGGGCCCAGACGCGGACCTCATGACCCCGCTCGACCAGGGAGCGGGTCACGGCCAGCTGAGGCGGAGCATTCCCGCTGAAAGCAAGAAGGGATTGAAACACTCGCATCAGATATTCACTTTAGTTATAATCAAGTCAAAATGTCAAGAGGATCTTCCGGACCATTGCCGACCAACAAACCTCAAAAGCGCTCCTATCGAATGACCACACGGGCCGACGCAGCCGCGGCAACCGGCGAACGTCTGCTCGCGGCGGCCTGGGAGCACTTCGGTTCCCGGCCGTACGAAGAGGTGCGTCTGCAAGACATCGCCGGTGATGCCGGAGTCACGGTCCAAACCCTGCACCTGCGATTCGGTAGCAAGGACGATCTGCTGACCGAGGCATATCGATGGTGGGGTACGAAGGAGATCGCAGCCCGCGACGCTGCTCAAGGTGAGAGCGTTCCCGAGGCAGTCACCATTCTCTTCGCACATTATGAAGCACATGGTCTCGCCATCCTCCGGATGTTGTCCCAAGAGGATCGATTGCCGGCCGTTCGACATCTGATGGACGTAGGTCGCGACTATCACCGGAAGTGGGCCGAAAGGACTTTCGAACCATTCCTGCATGGGTTGAGAGGACGAAGGAGAGAACGGCGCCTGGTCGGTATCGTTGCGGCTACCGACGTCCTTGTTTGGAAGCTCATGCGCGTGGACATGGGCGTCGAGCGGGATGAAGCCGAACAGATCGTCGCCGACATGGTCCGAGCCTCGAGCGCCGACACCTCGACCTCAATGCCGTAGAGGGCTCACCGCCCACCCGCGCCCAACCCGTGACCAGCTGCCCGCTCCGACTCTCAATGACGCGACTTGACGAATTCGGCCTCGCCCTCTGCCGCTCGCAGCATCGATCGCCGACCTGGAGTCGGAGCTGCTTCGTCCACCCTCGTCGCGCGGGCACACGGTAACTCCGGCTCGATTTCGCCATGGACGCTCCTACCCGGCACGTCGTTTCGCAGGACCGGACTCCAGCCGGTGTCCGGCAAACGCTCTCAGCCGATCTGAGAGCCTCGTCGACGATCACCACGCCTGTGTGAGAACTGAGCAGGTCGGTCACACCCCTACTGTTTCGTCGAAACGGTCCGCCGAAGATCGACGACATGGGATATCCCCCACCTGGGCGACATCCGGTGATTGAGTGTCGGTTCCCGCGGAGAGACCGAGTCGCAGGAACGCACCTTCGTGAGCGCATCGCCGGCCGATATCCGCCATGTGGCCGATGTTGTCGGATCGCTTCTCGCCGATGATCGGCCCCATGGGTATGACAGCATCTTCCACAGAGACAACCGAATCGGGACGTGAACTGGTGCGAGGTCATGAAGAGGACCGGCGGGAGCCGCCCCTGCCGACGGGCACGGTGACCCTCCTGCTGAGCGACGTCGAGGGGTCGACCCGACTCTGGGAGGCCGATGAGGAGGCGGCCGCGGCCGCGATCGCCCGCCATTACGAGCTGTTCGACACCGTCATCGCGGACCACCGAGGAGCGCGGCCGGTCGAGCAGGGTGAGGGCGACAGTGTGGTGGCCGCATTCGCGTTGGCGTCCGACGCCGTGGCCGCAGCGGTCGATGTCCAGCGCGCCTTCGCAGAGGAGATCTGGCCGACCGACCGCGCCGTGCGTGTGCGCATCGCCCTGCACAGCGGCGAAGCCCGGCTCCGGGACGAAGGCAACTACTGCGGTCCGGCGATCATCCGCTGTGCTCGCCTGCGGGCCATTGCGCACGGCGGCCAGACGTTGCTGTCCGACGCGGTTCGCGATCTGGTGGTCGATGGACTTGCCGAGGACGTGTCATTGCGCAACCTGGGACCGCAACGCCTGAAGGACCTCGGCCGGCCAGAACGGGTGTGGCAACTGTGTCACCCCGATCTCGAGGTCGAATTCCCGGCATTGCGGTCGCTCGATGCCGTGCCGAACAACCTGCCCGCCCAGTTGACCGCGTTCGTCGGCCGCGACACGGAGATGGCGGAGCTGCGAGACCTGCTGGCGCGACATCGCCTGATCACGCTGAGCGGCGCGGGCGGTTGCGGCAAGACCCGCCTCGCGCTCCAACTGGCGGCCGAGGTCGCTGATCGGCACCCGGGAGGTACGTGGTGGGTCGGCCTCGCCGGTGTGTCCGACCCCGAGCTGGTCACGGCCACCGTCGCCAATGCGATGGGTGTGCGCGCCGAGCCAGAGCGGCCCCTCGTCGAGACGGTGGCCGGGTATCTGGCGGGTCAAGAGGCGTTGCTCGTGCTCGACAATTGCGAGCAGGTCCTGGCATCTTCCGCCCGTCTGGCCGAAGAGCTGTTGTCTTCCGTCGCCGACTTGTCGGTGCTGGCGACGAGCCGCGAGCCGCTGGGCATCACCGGCGAAGTGGCGTGGCGGGTGCCTTCTCTGGATCTCCCGACGGGCGTACAACTGTTCACCGAGAGGGCGGCGCTGGTCCGTCCCGGCTTCGTGCCCGACGACGCCGAGACGGAGGTCCTCTCCCGGATCTGTGAGCGACTCGACGGGCTGGCCCTCGCCATTGAGCTGGCGGCGGCCCGCACCCGCATGATGTCGCCCGCCGCGATCGCAGATGCCCTGGAGGACAGGTTCCGTCTCCTCACCGGCGGCGGGCGGAACGCGCAGGCGCGCCAGCAGACCCTGGAGGCCTCCGTCGCCTGGAGTCACGACCTTCTCGACGAGGCCGAACGCTCGCTCCTCCGACGGTTGTCGGTTTTCAACGGCGGGTTCAGCTTGGAGGCGGCCGAAGCGGTGTGCGCCGATGGCGTCATCGACAGCTATGCGGTGCTCGACCTCCTGAGCCGATTGGTGGACAAGTCTCTCGTGCTGGCCGACGACCTGGGGCCAGAGCCTCGCTACCGCCTCCTGGAGACGATCCGTCTCTACGCTCGGGACCGACTGCTCGATTCGGGCGAGACCGACCCGGTCCGCCATCGTCATCTCGAGTGGTTCCTGACGTACGCGGAGCGCGCCGAGCCCGAACTGGGTTCGGCCGCCGGACCGTCGTGGATGGACCGCCTCGATGCGGAGCACGACAACCTGCAGTCAGCGCTCGAGTGGGCCGAGATCACCGGCCACCACGAGACCGTTCTTCGCCTGGCCACCGCCCTGAGCCTTTTCTGGGAGGCCCGGGGACATCGACATCAAGGCATCGGCGGGCGCTGGTTCGCCCGGGCCCTGGCGGTCGACCACGGGCCGTCGGTGGCTCGGGCGAGAGCGCTCTGGGCCGCCGCCCACATGGGGATCTATGGCGGCGACACACTCGCCACCATCACGTGGGCTCCTCAGGCGCTCGCCGTGGCGGAGGCAGTCGGCGATCAGCGGACCGTCGCCCGCGCCGGGATCACGACCAACTACTTCCGGTCCCTCTTCGCGCCAGAGGAAGGCATTGCGGGGCTGACCGAGAGCATCGAATTGGCCCGGTCCATCGGGGACCAGTGGGCCGTCGCCGATGGGCTCAAGATGATGACGATCACCTGGGCGGCACGGGGCGACGACGACCGCGGGCTGGCCGTCGCCCAGGAGTTGGCCCAGGTGGCCGAACGGTTGGGCAACACGTTCTTCATGGCGTGGTCGCAAGCCGTTATCGGATACGGCGCCCTGCATCGAGGCGATTACCCAGCGGCCCGCGACCGGCTGGATCGGTCGATCGCCCTCTGCGACGAAGTCGGCGACCCGATCACCCGGTGGCTCGCCCTCTGCTGGCTCGGGGAGCTCGACGCCTCCCTCGGCGACTATGCGAGCGCCGAAGCCCGCTTCCAGCACGTCCTGCACAAGGGGGTGGCAGCCGAGGGTGACACGGCCCGCCACTGGGCCATCCCCGACCTGGGCGCGCTCCTGTTGGGGCAGGGCGACGCCGCTGGCGCGTCGGCGATAATCCTGCCTGCGCTGACCGACTTCGAGAGCGAAGTCCCGATGATCCGAGTCCCGTTCCTGGCCGTCCACGGCGACCTCCTGCTCGCCTCGGGCGACGAGCCCGGCGCCCGCACCGAGTACGACAAGGCCGGGGAGGCGGCGTCGGGAATCGGCAACGCGAAACTCGCCGCCCAGGTCGACTCGCGTCTCGGGCGCCTGGCCCGTGGACAGGGTGAGCCGGTCGAAGCAGAGGAACTGCACCATCGGGCCCTGGCCGTCTTCCACCGCGACCGCTTGCTGCCCGACATCGCCGAGTCCCTCGAGGCCCTCGCAGGGAGCGCGGTAGACGCGGAAAGCACATCGGAAGCCGTCCGCCTCTTCGGTGCTGCCTCCTCCATCCGGGCCTCCATCGGACTCGTCCGCCGACCGGTCGACCAGGCGGGCTACGAAGAGGACGTCGCTCGGGCGCGCCGAGATCTCGACGGCGAGACCTTCGGGGCCGCCTGGTCAGCGGGCGAATCCCTCACGACCGACGAGGCGGTGGCCTACGCCTCGCGAGCCCGGGGCGAGCGGAAGCGCCCCTCCTCGGGTTGGGCCAGCCTCACGCCCACCGAAGTCGAGGTCGTGAAGCTCACCGCCACGGGGTTGAACAACCCCGAGATCGGAGCACGGCTCTTCATCGGCCGGGCGACCGTGAAGACGCATCTCGCGCACGTCTTCACCAAGCTCGGCGTGACCAGCCGCGCCGAACTGGCGGCCGAGGCCACCCGTCGGGGCTTGCGGGTCCCCGACCGGGGGTGACCCGGGGTCAGGTCACCCAGTAGCCCAGGTTGTACAGGGCCTGGAAGAGGATCGCGAGCACCACGCTCGCTGCGACCACCCACGCCAGCAGGCCCAGGCGCTTCGTGACGAGGTACCCGCCGGCCACGTACATGGGGAAGCAGGTGCTCACGAATCGGGCCGCGCCCTCGGTCGAGTAGAAGGGTGTGTTCCCGTACGGGTAGATGGTCGTACAGGCGGCGATGAGCACAATGCCGACGGCCACGACCACGAAGGACGACGGCACCGAGAAAGGCTGAGCCGAGAGGATCGGCCACCCGCGGCGGCGTATCACCGCGGCGATCAGGGGGCGCGCGGCGACGGCGACCACGTAGACGGTGAGCAGCGCCGCCACGATCATCGCCACGTCGTCCAACAGCCAGACGTACTTGATGTTGGCGAACGTCGGGATCGGGCTTCCGGGCGCGGGTCCCGGGCCCTTGAAGTACTGCGAGAGCGCGACGAAATTGCGATACAGCCCGTAGAAGGGTGCGTTCTCCGAACGGTGCCATGACCCCTGCACGTGCTCGAACTCGACCAAGGACCCGAATCGCGCCTGCAGGAACAGCGCGTACACGAAGAGCCCGCTGACGCTGACCGCGACGTACCCGGCGATCCGGACGACGTGCTTGTGGCAGAGCGCAGCGGCGACGACGATGGCGACGACGAGGGTGACCGCCTCGGGCGAGGTGGCCGACGCGTAGCCCGCCACCAGCGACGCCCACAGGAACCGGCGCTGATCGAGCAGCGTGACGACCGCGAGGATCTCGACCAGGAGGAGGGCCTCCGAATACGGGGCCAGGAAGAACAGCGAGGAGGGAAACCAGCACAGCAGCACGGAAGCAGCGGCGGCGGAGCGCTCGTCGACGTGCCGGACGACCAAGCGGTAGAGCAGGATCGTCGCCCCGATCAGCGCCAGCCACGAGACGACCATGCCGGCGTCGACGTACGACAAGGTACCGAGAGTCACGCCGTGGACCAGACGGATCAGAATGGGATAACCGGGGAAGAATGCGGTGGTCGCGTCCTGCGATGCCGGGTAACCATGGGCGGCGATGCCCGTGTAGAAGGCGCTGTCCCAACGGTCGAAGGCCCCGAACCAGGTGCCGGTGTTCAGCGTCCCGCCGACGAGGTGCTGCCGGGCCTGCGGGAACAGGGTGATCACCAGGTGCGCAAAGACCAGCCCCACGACGAGGCGCGACGAGGAGATCCAGAACGGGATCCTGATGCCGGACCACAGGCGCCGCGCGGAGACCGAAATCCGGTCGTCGTCGGGAGCCACATCGGCGCCGTCCGTTGCCGGATCCGGACGGCCCCGGGTCGGCTTCGCCATGACCTCTGCCGGCTTTGCTGCTCGGATGTGTGTCAACGGTGCCTCGGCCTCAGAGCAGTCCCGGGCTCCCGCGACCGTGGGCCACGACCGACTCGAGGAACTCGGCATAGCGGGAGATGAGCACCGGCCATTCGAAGTGCGTCTCGACGTAGGCCCGGCCCCGTTCGCCCAGCGCCACGCGGAGGTCGCCGTCGGCCAGCAGGCGGTCGAGAACCGCTTCGAACTCGGGATACGACGTGAACCACAGCCCTCCACCCGACTGTTCGCAGTGCTCACGCGTGGGCCCGCAGGTACCGTTCACCACGACGGGGACGCGGTCGACCCAGGCTTCGATCACGACGAGCGAGAACGACTCGAGCGCCGAGGGAGACACCGCCACGAGCGCGTCGCGCACGATGTCCCATCTGTCCGGCTCGTCGACGGCGCCCGTGACGACGATGTCCGGGTGGGGCTCGAGCTCGACCGCCACCGGGCCGACGAGCGCCAGCGCGAGGGGTCCGGGCCGCCGCTCCTTGTAGGTGGCGAAGTACTCCGCCAGCATCTTGGAACCCTTGTGCTCGTCCACCCGGCCGACACTCACCAGGTAGGGACGATCCCCCAGGCCGATCAACTCGCCCCCCCGGCGGCCCCGCCCCGCCGATTCCCCGATCCCGAGTCCGAGGACGATCTGAGGGCGCTCGGCCACCGGGTAGGTCCGCTCGACCAGGCGGCGCTCGGACACGGTGTGGTAGCAGATCGCGTCGGCGTCCCCGAAGGTGCCCCGGAAGACCGGGAGGTACAGGGCCGGCTCGTCGTGCGCCGCCGGGTGGAGCACGGCCGGCACACCGACCTTCCCGATCGCGGCCACGGTCGGGTGGTAGAGGTACGGGTAGAACGCCACGACGTCGGCATCGGAGGCCCGCACCGCGTCGACCAGATCCCACGAGACCGGGCCGTTGTACTCCACCCAACGCCGGCCCTGATCCCTCGTGGCCAGGCGCGGGGCCAGGCGCACGCGGCCGTCCAGCCCGTAGAAGTCGGGAAGGCGGCCGTGGTCCGAGGAGTGGCGGTGGACCGGGACGCCGTTGACGAGGGAGTCGCCGGGCGCCAGCTCGTCCCGCCAGGTGTGGGGGTCGAGCGCGCAGGTCGTATGGACCTCGGACTCCCAATCCGTGTGGAGGCGCAGGTGCTCGGCCAGCTGGCGCGCCGCGCTCTCCGCGCCGCCCACGACCTGCGGCCCGTAGCGGGGAGTGACGAAGTCGATCCTCACCGCGGTGAGCCCGCCACCTGGGACACGGCGGCGACCACGCGTTCGGCCACGTGGTCCCCCGTCAGCTCCGCCAGCCGCGCCCGGCCGGCCGCGACAAGCACGGAGCGGAGCGATTCGTCCGTGCAGGCCCGGTGGAGCACCGCAGCGACGTAGGACGGGTCCCCCGAATTGAGGAGCAGTGCGGCCGTTCCCGCCGTCTCGCGTATGGCGCCGACACCCCGGGCCACGACGGGAACACCGGCCGCCATCGCCTCCAGGAGCGGGACACCGAATCCCTCGTGCACCGAGAGGGAGAGGTAGACGTCGGCCACCCCGTAGTGCGCGGCCAGCGAGGCGTCCGACACCTCGCCCGTGATCCGGACCGCGCCGGTCAGGCCCAGATCCTCGGCGAGGCCGCGGACCGCCTCGAGGTACTCGAAGCTCGTCGTACCGCCGACGATGTGCAGACGTGCCCGCTCGTCGTACAGACGCCGGTAGGCCCACAGTGCCTTGACCAACTCGTGCTGGGCCTTCGACGGTACGACGCGGCCGACGAAAAGCAGATCGGCGCCACCGCTCGACCTGGCTTCTCGGAGCTCGCCCGCCACCCGGGGGTCGGGATCGGCTGCCACCCGCCCGTAGTCGGCCAGCACCGGCACGACCGCCGTGCGGCGACAACCGGCCCGACGGAGTCCGACGCTCGTTGAACGAGCTGTCCGCCAGACCGAGTGCGGCCCGTGGTGCGAGCTGCTCGAGCTCCTCGGCCGACCTCGCCGCACGTGCCTCTGTGTGCGGCTCCCAACCGGCGAAATGCTCGGAGCCGGTGAAGTTGTGGTAGTCGATGATGAGCGGGAGCGGCCGCTCGGCCAGGTACCCGGCGACGGCCGACGCGGTGGAGAACTGATAGATCGCGACGTCGCCTTCGGCTGCGTGTTCGGGGTACATCCAGTGCTTGTACGCCTCCGAGGCGAGGTCGTCGTGGATGGCCTCGGCGAAGATCTCGGAGCGCCACCCGGCCGCGCGCAGGATGTCGCGCATCAACAAGGTGTGCGTCCCGGTGGCATCGTGCGGATTGAGGGTGGGGACGAATTGGTGCACGGCCACCGGTGCCCCGGCGGCGGCGCTCATTGCTCGTCGGGAGGAAAGGGATTCAGCACGGCGCGCTCGGCGGTGACGAGGTAGTCGACATCGTCAGGACCGCGGCGGACCTCGGCCCGGTACCCGTCCTCCTCCAGCAGGTGGCACCAGGTCTCGGGCCGCAAGGGCCTCCCAGGCGCCAGATCAGCCTCCGGGGGCGCGTCGGGAGCCTCGAAGGCCTCACGCCCGACGCAGTGGACGAGGAGGATGCCACCCGGGGCGAGTCGGGTGCCGACCAGGCCGAGCAGCTGGGCACGCTCCCCGCCCGCCATGCCCTCCACGAGGCCGCTCAGGATAAGGCCGCCCAGGCCGGCCGGCGCCACGGCCCGAAGGTGGTCCGTCACGTTCTCGTCGCGCAGGTCCAGTGCCCCCAACGCGGCACCCTCCACGACCGCCCGGCGTGGATCCACCCCGTACGCGTCCCCCCCGGCGGCCAGGATCCGCCGCACCAACCAGCCGTCGCCGCAGGCGACGTGAAGAACCCGGCCCGGCGCCTTGGCCACCGCGTGGACCGCCGCATCGACCCACCACGCCCCCTCGTCGGAGCGGGCGGGGAACTCCACCACCCGGGCGACGGGCACCTGCTGCGCCTCCAACGTGCGCTCGAGGTCCTTGAGCCGCCCGTCCACGATGTGCAGCGCTCTGCTCATAGCGGAGGCCGACTGGCTCATCTGATGGGTGACCCACCCGACGTACCAGAGCAGTGCCGAGCGCATGCCCTTCTTCACGAAGGCGCCGGCGGCCCGATTCGACTCCACCGGTACGACCGGGTCGATGAAGGTCACCGCGTCGACCATCCGCAACGCCTCGCCCAGGTCGCCGCCACGGCCGGCCACAGGCGAATGCGCCAGGAACAGCTCGTCCAGCTCGCGCTCGAGCTTCGGCGGCAGGTCGCCCGTCGCCCGGCGCAGCCGGACCTCCTCCGCGATCTCGGCCATCACCTGCTGGACGTATGCCTGGGGGTCGTCGACCGTCACCGTGATCCTGCGGTCAAAATATGCGCGCCACCGCGGCGTCCGGATCCGACATCCCTGTGTCGAATTCGACCTTCGGCGCGGCAGTGGGCTCGTCCATGGGCACGGTGTCGATCAGCGCGGCGTGGACCACCATGTGGATGACGCCCGTCGTCTTCCCCGGGTTCATCACCTCGAACCCTCCCGCCTGCTCGAGCCAGTCGTAGAGCACGCCACTCCTGCTCTGGATGCCGAGAGCGTACGTGAAGTTGCCGTCGAGCAACGGCATCTTCTCGATGCCGAAGTGCATCGTCCCCACGCCCTTGGGCAGGTCGAGCCGTGTCCCGATGATCGACGTGTCCGTGCGCATCAAGATGTTGCCCTGGCCATCGCGGACCTCGAGCGAGAAGACGACGTCCTCGGTCGGCACGGACGCGGCGAACCCGACCGCGATCGTCAAGGCGTCCCCGGTGCGCAGGTAGGGGAGGCTGTTGTCGCCCGAAAAGGCCTGATGGACCAAGGTGAAACGCACGGGTCGCTCTTCGTCCGAGGTCGGCGTCGTACCCTCGGCGGCGAAACCGGGCGTCGCCGGGACGGCGACCGTGTCGGTGGCGGAGACGATCGACATCCCCGCGCCCTCGGCCAGCAGGCCCTCGCGAAAGATCCGCGTCGCCTCGCCCGGCTCCCCCTCGCCGACGAGCCGTCCGTGGCTCAAGACGATCCCGCGATTGCAGATGCTCCGCACCACATCGGCCGAGTGCGTCACCAGCAAGATGGTCCGACCTTCGCGTTGGAACTTCATCACCCGGTCGATGCACTTGCGCTGGAACCGCTCGTCGCCCACGGCCAGCACCTCGTCGACCACCAAGATGTCGGGGTCCATGTTCACGGCCACGGCGAAGCCCAGTCGTACGTACATGCCCGACGAGTAGAACTTCACCGGACCGTCGATGAACTCCTCGAGCTCGGAGAAATCCACGATGGCGTCGAAGACCCGGTCGACCTCGCGCTTGGTCATGCCGAGGAGCGAGCCGTTCAGGTAGACGTTCTCCCGGCCCGTCAGGTCCTGCTGGAATCCGGCGCCGAGCTCCAGGAGGCCGGCGAGCTTCCCGCGCACCGCGACCTCGCCCGAAGTGGGCTGCAACACGCCACAGATGCACTTGAGCAGGGTCGACTTGCCCGAGCCGTTGCGGCCCAGGATGCCGACGGTCTCGCCCTCCCCGACCCGCAGGGACACGTGGTTCAGGGCCCAGAAATCCTCGGTGGCCTGCCGCTTGCCGCCGTGGATGATGCGCTCCTTGATGGTGTTGGGACGCCCGTGCGCCAGTCGGAACCGCTTCGAGACGTCCCGGATGTCGACGGCGAAGTCGGACACGTCAGAGCTCCTCGGCGAAGTTGCCCTCGAGCCGGCCGAACACTGCCAGCGCGACGATGAACAGGACGAGGGACCCGATGAGGACCCCGATCGCCAGGACGGCGTACCAGAGGTAGCCGTGGAGCGGGAGGACCGGAGTCGGCACGCCACTGATGAGCACGATCGGCTTGGCGTAGAGGCAACGCTGGAAGCACAGTACGAGCGGCGTCATGGGGTTGAGCAGGTAGATCCAGGTGAGGCCCCGCGGTCCGAGCTTCGTCTCGATGGTCTGGTACGAGTAGACGATCGGACAGGCCCAGAACCACGCCGTGAGCACGACCTCGATGAGGTGCTGGGTGTCGCGCAGGTACACGTTGACGGAGGACAGCAGGATGGCCAGAGCCGACGCGAGGATCACACCGGTGATCAGCGCCAGCACCAGCAGTGGGAAGTAGGCCAGGTCGGGGGGCGCGCGCAATACGACCATGAAGACGACCATCACCAGGCATTGGAAGAAGAAGAAGACACACGCGGATCCGACCGCGGCCAGGGCCAGGATCTCGCGAGGGAACGACACCTTCTTCACGATCCCGGAGTTGTTGACCACGACGCCGGTGCCGGTGAGAACGCCGAGCTGGAAGAGGTTCCACAGGAGCAGTCCGGCGAAGAGGTAGATCACGAAGTTCGGCATCCGGTTGCCGAGCACGACCTGGAAGACGAAGAAGTAGATGGCCAGCGTCATGGCCGGGGCCACCATCGACCAGACCAGCCCGAGCACGGAGTTCTTGTACTTGACCTTGATCTCGGTGCGGACGAGGTAGATCAGAAGCTCGCGGGACAGCCAGATCTCGCGCAGTCGCCTGCGCACGCTGATGGTGGGCGTGACGACCCGGGTGATGTGGCCGCTGCGGGCCTGGCGCGGCGCGACGCCCGCCGCCTCTGCCGCCATCGGCGAGCCGTCCGCCACCTCGTGTTCGACGGCCTCCTCCAGTCTCGGCGCTGCGTCCGACGAGGAGGCCGGGACGTCCAGAGCCACGTCTATGAATTCCCCGCCGTCGAACTCCCTGCCGTTGCCACCGAGCGGTCGATGACCCGGTCGATGAAGCCGTACTCGCAAGCCTCCTCGGCCGTGAACCAACGGTCACGGTCCGAGTCCGTCTCGATCCGCTCGAGCTCCTGACCCGTGTGGAACGCGATGCGCTCGGCCATCATCCGCTTGAGGTAGATGATCTGTTCGGCCTGGATGGCGATGTCGGCCGCCTGGCCCTGCATGGCGCCCGACGGCTGGTGCATCAGGATCCGGGAGTGCGGGAGCGCATAGCGCTTGCCCGGGGCACCGGCGCACAGCAGGAACTGCCCCATGCTGGCGGCCAGTCCGACGCAGATGGTCGAGACGTCGGGACGGACGTACTGCATGGTGTCGTAGATGGCCAGACCGTCGGTGACCGACCCACCTGGCGAGTTGATGTAGAGGGAGATGTCCTTGTCGGGGTCCTCCGCCTCCAAGAGGACGAGTTGGGCACAGACCAGGTTGGCCGTCACCTGGTCGATTGCGCTCCCGATAAAGACGATGCGCTCCTTGAGAAGGCGCTGGAAGATGTCCCCGGGCGCGTCGAGTCCCCCGCCGGGCCCTGCGGCCACGACGTGGGGAATTCGGGGTTGAAAGGGTGCGTCAGGCATGCCACGAGGCTACTTGCCGAGGCGCCGCGCCGTGGGCACACCGCCGCCTGCCGCCTGGTCGGTCGCACGACAACCTCACTGCGGTCGTCCGGGAATCGCCAACCCGTCCCGGGTTCGGGTCCGCGAGGCGGCCGTGCCCTGGTCCTGGGGAAGAGGCGTCCGGGGGACGTCCACCGGCCGAGCCGGGAAGCGCGGTGACCCTCGGATCGGGGAGCGGGAGACCCGACGCTCCGCCGCCACTGCGTCACACATCGGGTGACCCGCACGGGTCCCCGGGGGTGGAGCGGGGCGGGCGGTGGAAGGGGGTGTTCTACGGCAAGACGCCTGAGTCGGCTGGGCTCAGATCTGCAACCCCGAATGCAAGGGGTTGAGACGGTCATCCTTCCTGCGAGAACGGTCCCCCATCCGCTGCGCCGGGGACACCCCGCTCCTGACGCGAAGGTGACCGCCAGAAGAACTCGAGCTGAATGTTGTCGGGATCTCGAAACGTGAGCATCGCGTTGCGGGTGTAGGACGGCTCCTTGACACCGGAGTGAGCAATGCCCAGCTCATCGAGCCGGCGTGCCCACTCGTAGAGCTCTTCCTTCCGGTCGACGACGAACTCGAGATGATCGAGTCCGGTCACGACCTCGCGAAAGGGCTCCCCGGGGTTGGTTGCGTGTCCGACGAGGCAGAGCACCAGTTCGCTCTCCGGTTCGACGAGTGAGACGTAGTGCATGCCATCGGTCGGAGAAACGAACTCGTACAACCTGTGCATGCCCAACAGCTCCTCGTACCATGCCCCACTGCGCACCGGGTCACGAACGGTGAGGTTGACCTCTATGCGACCGGTGATGGAGGGCACGTCCCGGATTCTGTCAGGGCCACGGTGACCATCGCTCCCCGTGATCTGCGGCTCTCCACGTCGCCGGCCGCAGGCTTGACGACCCGTACGATTTTGATCGTGTGGGTCGAGTTCTACAAGTTGGAATCGCACGGACGACCGCAATCCGCCTGGAAGGCGACGCGCGGAAAGCGAACGAGAATCCCCGGAACCGTGATGGCGGGTGCGAAGGGGCTCCCTCACGACCTGGCGCAATATGTCATTGAGGCGGCAACCGGCTATCGGGACGGTTTCTGGGAGCTGGTTTCGAAGGGCGCGACGTTCCGGAGCACAGGTCGCCGGAGGACCAGGCCAGGCCGAGCCCTGATTGCGGAACACCGCAAGGAACTCGCCGGTGCGGAGAACCTGGCCGGAGAGCATCTTCAGCGGTGGAATGCCGGGGAGGCTTCCTCGGTCTCGGAACTCCTCAATCGAGCTCTCCGGCAATGGAACGGGCTTTCCCCCGACGAGTGCCTGATGTACGAGTGGCCTTCGCCCAGTGGAACAGTCGGCTCGAGGCACCCGCGATGACGTCGTCGTGGTCTCCCGCCGGCCGGTCGCGGCTCTCACGGGGCCGGCCCGTCAGAAGACGAGTCGCCCCGACAACTGCTCCCTGACGGCCATGCGCATCAGGGCGATCTCCTCGTCGGTCCGCTCGAAACGGGCTCGGCAGTGGTTCGGGTACCCCACGTGGACGTCACCGGGCGTCCGCGGGAAGAGGTGCATGTGCAGATGCGGAACCGTATTTCCGTGGATCCCAGCGGGGTGCGCGTCCTCGCCACACATGGGGCAACCCTCAGGAGTGAGCAACCGCTTCCAGGCTTGTGGATCCTCCGACCAGAGGCGGCCGCTCTCATTGGCTTCGAGCTCGAGCGTCATCGGGAACCTCCCATCCCACGTTAGGTTGACACTGTCCCCGCCCGCGCCGTGGCGTGTCGCCCGTCCCTCCGAGTCAGAACGGTTCGATCACCGGGAAGGAAGTTGAGTTGGAGCCGGTCGACATCGACACCTTCGAAGCCCTGGTGGCCGAATCGCTGGCGTCCATCCCCGACGAGCTGCGCTCGGAGATGGAGAACGTCGCCATCATCATCGATGACGAGAGCCCCCCAGGTCCCCTCTTCGGCCTCTACGAGGGGATTCCGTTGACGAGTCGGACGGGGTATGCCGGGGTGACGCCTGATCGGATCACGCTGTACCTGGCCACGATCTGTCAGTCCGCCCACACGACCGAAGACTTGGCCCATCGGGTGAGAGTCACGTTGCTCCACGAGGTGGGACACCACTTCGGCATCCGCGAATCCCGTCTCCGCGAGCTCGGCTGGTCCTGACGCGCCTGCGAACCCAGCGTCGAGTTGGGCGTCGCATCGGGCAGCTCGCACATGACGTGGCGCGGGTGGACGAAGGAAGCGCACCATCGGGCGGTCTACCGTCTCATCCTGAACCAAGGAGGCAAATGGAGCCGATCCCGGCGGTCGAAGTCAAAGATGTTCGCTTCGACGAGACCGTCGACGTGGTCGTCGTAGGCCTCGGCGTCGCCGGGACGTGCGCGGTGGTGGCGGCGCGCCGGGCCGGAGCGGACGTCCTGGCCGTCGAACGAGCAGCGGGACCGGGAGGAACGTCAGCCCACTCCGGCGGTCTCATCTACCTGGGCGGCGGCACCGCCCTGCAGAACACCTGCGGCATGGAGGACTCGCCGGAGAACATGGCGGCGTTCCTCCGGGCCGCGCTCGGGCCCGGCGTGGACGACGATCGCCTGAACGTCTACTGCGAGGGTTCGCCGGACCACTTCGATTGGTTGGTCTCCGTCGGTGTGCCTTTCCGGGCGGCGTTCTGCGACGAGCCGAACCGCGAATCGGGCGACGACGCCGGGCTGCTCTACAGCGGCGGTGAGGACACCTACCCGTTCGACGAGATCTCCGTCCCGGCGCCGCGCGGTCACAAGCCGCAATTCGCCGACTCTGCGGGCGGCTTCCTCATGGAGCGCCTCGGGGCCGCGGTGTCGACGAGCGGCGCCCGGGTGGTGACCGACGGGCTCGTCGAGACGCTCGTCGTCGAGGGCAACGACGTCGTCGGCTTGACCGTGCGTACGGACGAAGGGACCCGGGTCATCCGGGCTCGTGGCGGAGTCGTCCTGGCCACCGGCGGGTTCATCCACAACGAAGACATGGTCGCCGAGAACTGCCCGCTGGCCCACGTGCCCGACGCCGCCTGGCGGATCGGCACGCCGACCGACGACGGTCGCGGCATCCGCATGGGTATGGGCGCCGGCGCGGCGACGGCCAGGCTCGACGCCTTCGAGTGTGCGCTGCCGCTCGGGCCACCCCATCGTCTCGCACGGGGGATCCTCGTCAACCGCCACGGCGAGCGGTTCATCAACGAGGATGCTTACACCGGCCGCATCGGGTTCCATGCCCTCCACGACCACGACGGTTTCGTCTACATGATCACCGACGATGTGATCCACGAGTCGAACCTCGTCGGACTCCGCGTCGGTCACGCCGCGGCCACTCCGGAGGAACTGGCTGCCGACCTCGACGTTCCGCCCGAGGCTCTGGCGCGAACGGTGCGCCAGTACAACGAGTCGGCGGTCCGGGGTGACGACCCGGCGTTCCACAAACGTGCCCCGTTCCTGCAGCCCATCGGTGTGCCGCCGGCGAGCGGCATCGGAGCGATCGACCTGCGCGTCGACCGCGGCGCGATCTACGCCACCTTCACGCTCGGCGGCCTCACGACCGACGCCGACGGCGCTGCGCTCGACAACAGCGGTCATCGCATCTCAGGTCTCTACGCCGTCGGCCGGACGGCCGCGAGCCTCGCGGCCCACCACTACGCCAGCGGCATCAGCCTGGGCGACGGGTCGTTCTTCGGCCGACGCGCCGGCCGCCACGCAGCAGCCCGAGGCCGAGCGGAGCGCTCCTCGCCGTAAACCAAGAATGAGTTCCGGATCTCAGGATCATGGATCGACTTCATTTCGATCGACGGCACGGTGACGCTCCGATCAGGACCCGCGGCATCCTCACGTAGAGTCCCTCGTCAGAACCGCTGCGGGCGTGGCGGAACAGGCAGACGCGCCGGGTTTAGGTCCCGGTCCCCGAAAGGGGGTGGAGGTTCGAGTCCTCTCGCCCGCACCCGGGTGATGCCGCGGATCATCGCGGTCCGTCCGAACACTCACGAACCCAGCTGCGCCGCTGTCCGCTCGGCTGATGCCCACGTGTGGGACCCAAGGTGAAGTGGCCGAGCGGCTCGATCCCCACGCAATCGTCGAGATCGCGACCGCGTTTCTTCAGGAGTGAAAGGCCGCGAAAGGTGTTGCTGTCAACGAGCCGGTCCCGCTCATGCCAACGGCCCAGTCACCTCCACCTGGGGTGGTGGTGACTGCGGCGACACGGCCGAGGTCACCGAAGAATGAACTCTGCCAGGTGGTGCCGTCCCAGTGGTCGATGACCTGGTGGAGACCATGCTGATAGGAGGCGCCAACGGCCCATGCCGCCAGGGGTGAGACTACCGACACACCAACCAGGGAGTTGATGATCACCGAGGGCGTCGGTGTGGGCACCACCGCCCAACGAGTGCCGTCGAAGTGCTCACCAAGGCTGTCCTGAATCGACGCTCCTACGCCGACGGTCCACACGTTTCCGGCGGAGCTGGCCCCGACAGCGTCCAGCTCGCTGCCCTCATCGTTCACCCGAACTGCAGTCCACACCTTGCCGTTCCAGTGCTCGCGCAGCGTGTGCGACGCCTGAGTGCTGGACACTGAGCTGCCGACCGTCCATGCGTCCGTGGGAGTGACTGCTGCCACCCCGGACAATTGGTCGGCGCCGTCGGGCGTCGGGCTCGGCACCATCGTCCACTTCGTGCCGTCGAAATGCTCGATGAGGGTCGCCTCGCTCGAGCCGACCGTGGCCGACCCGACCACCCAGATGTCCCGAGACGAAGTGCCGGACACCGCCCGGAGCTCGCCGGCCGACGAAACTGCGCCTGCGACCAGTCTCCAGGCAATGCCGTCCCAGTGGAGCAGCATCGGGACATTGCCCAGCGTCGAGGAGCCGGCCCCAACGGCCCAGACGTCGTCGGCTGAGAGCTCGGCGACACCGGAGAGGCTGGACGCTCCACCGAGGTTCGGGCTTCGCACTACCGACCAGCCACGGCCGTCAAAATGCTCTGTCAAAGTCCGAAGGCGGCTCCCCGACTTGGACAAGGACTCACCAACAGCCCACACGTCGCGGGCAGACCCACCGCTCACCGCCGCGAGCGAAGAATGCCTGCCGGACGGGATGGGGACCGAAACCACTTGCCACCCATCGACGAGCGCCGCCGGCGCGGCCCCCTGGGCATCCGAAGCATCAGCTGTGCGTGGCTGCCCCAGACCGACAAACAAGGCGGCGACCACCGACAGAACGAGGGCGACCACCGCGCGCCGGCGACGCCGTCGCTCGAGGAGCTCGAACAGCCGAAGTCCCATGCCAGCTTTACGAACCGGGCGCTATCCGAGATCTCACCCGCGGCCTCCTCCCCGGACGAGCCCGCGTTCTGGCACGGAGTTCGAGGCTCGGGCACTCTCGCCCACGCTCCCCCGCATCCCGGTTCGGACAGTTCAGTCCGGGACCCGACACACGTAAGCCAGCAGATAGCAATCGGCGATCTCGTGGAACATGCCCCGGGCCGTCGCGACCTGGTCGACGTCGAACCGGCCGGTCGACAGGCTCGGACCGGCATGGTTCAGCCCCGAGCCGGAGAGGATCTCGAATCCGGCCGCTGCCAGCTTCTCTCTCATTTCGGCGTCGGTGTACTCGTACTCGTGGTCAGGATCGATGAAGTCGGGCTGTTGGAGCCGGGTCACTCGGGCGTTGGGGGTGTCGATGCCCAGGTACCCGCCGGGGCGCAGGACTCTGCGCACCTCGGAGAGCACGGTGTCGGCGACGTCAGGTGGCACGTGCTCAATCGACTGCCCGCTGTAGACGAGGTCGACCGAGTCGTCTCGATACTCCGACAGGTCGACCATGGAGTGGTACCGGTAACGCACCGGACCGAGCTTGGTCCGGGTCACTTGGTGTGCATCTGCTTCGCGGTACAGCTCGTTGCGCTCCTCCGACGGCAGGTCGATCACCACCAGGTCGTCGAACTCGTAGGGGTACCCCATGAGCACCAGGGCGCCCGTGGCGTTGCCGAGGGCGGTGCCGCCGAGGTCGAGGATGCGCCGGCCTGCAGGCAGTGAGCGCACGAAGATCATGCGGCTGAAATGGAGCGACTGTCCGAGGCCGCGGAAGGGGGTCACCGACCACCACTCCCCCGACGCCACGGCCCAACCCGTCAGCTCCTGTGGCGTGATCGCCCCGGTCTGCAGTCCGTTCAAGTAGCTCTGCGACCCGGTGGGGTCGGGTTCGCGGGCCAACACGAGCTCGTAGATCAAGTCGAGCACGTCGGTGGCGGGGCGCCCCGAGAGCCCGCGCCACTGCTCGACCCCCGGTACGGGAGGCGGCTGGCCGCGCAGGCGCCGCAGAGCGCCTCGCAAGGTGGGCATGAACCGTCACGCTAACAACACCAACTCGTTCGGAACGTGTGCGGGTGACGATCCGCGCCACCGACCGGCGGGCCCCGACCCGATCGGGCCTGGCCCGGGCACAATCGACCGGCCCCGCCGCGATCGACGTAGTTTCGCTGTGTGAGCCCCCACCTCGTCGCGGCGCCCGACAAGTTCCGGGGAACGGTCACGGCCGCGGAGGTGGCAGCCGCCGTGGGGGACGCGGCGCGGCGGTCGGGATGGACCGCGGACGAAGCCCCCATGTCGGACGGCGGCGAGGGCCTCCTGGACGCGCTCGGCGGTGAGATCCGCACGACCGTGGTGACAGGCCCGCTGGGAGAGCCGGTGGAGGCCGAGTGGCGGATGCTCCACGGAACGGCGGTCGTGGAGATGTCCCGCGCCGCCGGGAGGGCGCTCCTCCCACGGCCACGCGGCGACGACGCCGTGCGCGCCGAGACGACCGGCGTCGGCCAGCTCATGCTCGCCGCACGCGATGCGGGTGCTCGGCACATCGTGGTCGGGTGTGGCGGGTCCGCCACCACCGACGGTGGACGTGGCGCGTACGAAGTGGTCGGCTCCCCTGCTGCGCTCGCCGGCGTGGAGGTCACCATCGCCTGCGACGTCACCACGGCCTTCACCGACGCGGCCAGGGTCTTCGGCAGACAGAAGGGGGCCACCCGGGAGCAGATCTCCACCCTCACCATGCGACTGGTCCGCCTCGCGGCGCAGTACCGCCGAGAGACGGGCATCGACGTCACGGCCGTGCCGGGATCGGGCGCCGCGGGGGGCCTCGGCGGCGGGCTGCTCGCGCTCGGCGCCCGGGTGGAGCCAGGGTTCGATCTCGTCGCCCGGCTCACCGGCCTGGCCGAGCGCATCCGGCGGGCGGACCTGGTCGTCACCGGTGAGGGCCATGTGGACCCTCCCTCCTTCGACGGCAAGGTCCCCGGTGGTGTCCTGGCCCTTGCCCGGGAAGTCGAACCCCCGGTTCCGGTGCTGTGCATCGCCGGCGGCGCGGACCGAGCGCTCGTGGCGCAGCCGCCCGAGGGCATGGTGCTGGTCAGCCTGACGGAGCGCTTCGGTCGGGCCGACGCCCGCGCCAAGACGCTCGAGTTCGTCCGGCTCGTGACGACGGAGGCGGTGGGCCTCCCGACCTTGGGGTTGGGGCGGACGACCACCGAGCGGAGTTGACGAGGGCCGATGGCGGACTGGGACGTTTTGCCCCGCCTCCCGACATCGGCCACACTCTGTGCCGCTTCGGGGCGGCTCGAATGCCGCCTGCTGCGGAGCGGACGGGCCCCGATTGCGCCCTCGGCACGGACGGAGCACCCGACCGGCCGGCCCGACAACCGAGCGATCGCGGCCGACAAGCACGCGAACTGGGCGACATTCGACATCTGAGACACAGGAGGCGACACGATGGGATTGCTCGACGGCAAGGTGGCCGTGGTCACGGGCGCGGGGCGGGGCATAGGCCGTGAGGAGGCCCTCCTTCTGGCCTCGGAGGGCGCGGCGGTGGTCGTCAACGACCTCGGCGCCGGGCTCCACGGCGAAGGCGGAGGGGACACGCAAGGGGCGCAGGAGGTCGTCGACCAGATCACGGCGACGGGGGGCGTCGCCTCGGTGAACGGTGACGACGTCAGCTCGTGGGACGGTGCCGGACGCCTGGTCGCACAGGCCGTCGACTCCCACGGCTCTCTCGACATCCTCGTCAACAATGCGGGGATCCTGAGGGACAAGATGTCTTTCAACATGGAGGAGTCCGACTGGGACGACGTGATCCGCGTCCACCTCAAGGGTCATTTCTCGACGGCCCATCACGCCGCGGTCTATTGGCGTTCCCGCGCCAAGGCCGGAGAGGACGTGTCGGGACGGATCATCAACACGTGCTCGGAGTCCGGTTTGTTCGGAAGCGCGGGGCAGGCCAACTACGCCGCGGCCAAGGCAGGCATCGTGTCGATGACCTGGGTGCTGGCACGCGAGCTCGGCCGCTACGGCGTGACCGCCAACGCCGTGGCACCCCGGGCACGCACCCGCATGACCGAGACCATGTCGATGGACATGAACGCGCCGGAGGGCGCTTTCGACGCCTGGCACCCACGGAACATCGCGAACGTGGTCGGGTTCCTGGCCGCGCCCGAGTCGGCGGACATCAGCGGGCAGATCTTCGTGGTCTTCGGCGGGAACGTCCACGTCATGAGCGCCTTCAAGCCGGTCGGTGCCGTCGCTCGCGACGGCGGGTGGACGCCGGCGGAGCTGATCGCCGCCAAGGGAGAACTGTTCACGGGCATCGGCTCGGACATCCCGCCGTTCTCGGTCGTCTGAGTCACGGACCACTGATCGGCCCCCGGAGCTGCAGGGCATACGCCGCTCTCGACCCTCCGGGCGGTACCCTCGCCGAACCATGCCCCTCCGTTGCCGACCGGACGGTGGCCCGCCGGTCGAGGCCGCCGGGAGCCGGGAGCCAGGGGCGGCGGTACCTGCGGCCGGGTCGGAGGCCGAGCGCTCGCCGCTCGGTACCTTCGCCGAGTGTCCCCGGTGCGGCGGAGGGATGCAGCCCGAACACGCGCACTTCCGATGTGCCGTGTGCGGGTGGCGCGACTCCTGCTGCGACTGATCCGGCGTGAACCCGCCGCGCCACGCCCGCCGCCCAGCCCGGCGGCCGCCGAGTCCATCGGACGAGACGGTGCCCGCGGTGCGCTGGGGACGACTCTGCATCGCCGCCGCGCTCATCGTCGTCGGTGAGATCGTCGCCTTCCTCCTCCTGCGCTCCCAGGGAAACGACCTCGGCGGCGATCAGGCCCACTACCTGATCGCCGCGCAGGCCTTGGCGCACGGCAGCGTGCACCCCGGACCGTGGTACCAGCGCGACTTCTTGGCCCACTACGTCTACAACTGGCCTGCGGGCGCGACGGTGTCGAACCTGCACGTCGTGCAGACGTACCCGGGTCCCCACGGCTCGGTGTTCGCACACGGACTGGGACTTCCGCTGCTGCTGGCGCCCTTCGTCGCCGTGGGCAACGTCCCCCTCGGCCTACTCGGGCTCTTTGCCATCGTCGCCCTCGGCGCCGTCTGCATCCACCAGCGGGGCTCACGCGTGGCGCGGCTCGGGCGGTCCGGCCGCATCGTGTTCGCCCTTGCTCTGGGAGCGCCGGCACTGTGGGTCGCTTCGACCCAGGTCTACCCCGACCTCGTCAGCGGCGTTCTCCTGGCGGCCGCTTTGGTGGAGGTCGCTCTCGTCGAGCGTGAACGGGTGCTGAGCCCGTTCGGTGCCGCCGTCGTCGCGGGAGCGCTCGCGGCCGAGCCCTGGCTCCAGATCAAGAACCTCCTCCCCGCCCTGTGTGTCGCTGCGGCCGCCGCGGTCGTGATCGTGCGTCTCGGCGGGTCCAGGCGGACGCTCGTCGTCATGGGTGCCGTGGTGCTGGCCGGCTGGGGGCTGCTCCTCGGCTACAACCTCTTTTTCTACGGCCATCCCGAGGGACTCCCCCAGCCCCATCCGACCTTCACCGGAACCAGCGTCACCCGGCTCCTTGCCCTCGTGTTCGACCGCGACCAGGGCCTTCTGATCCAGGTTCCGACGATCCTCCTCGGTGTGCTCGGGCTGTGGGCGGCCCGTCGCACGGTGCCGTGGGCCGTGGGCGCGACGGTTGCCGGTTCGGTCCTCATGATCCTCGTGAACGGCACCTTCACCACCGACGTGCCCTTCGGCGGTGCGGCGCTCGCGGGGCGCTTCGAGTGGACGGTGGCGCCGATGCTTCTCGCCTGGGCACCCTTCTTCCTGGTGGCGGTCGAGCGGTACCGCGCCCGCATCCTCGGCGTCGCTGCCGGCGTCGGAGCCGTGTGGGTGGCGCAAGCCGTTCCCCTGTTCGAAGGGACCCACCAGTACGTGAACGCGATGATCGCCCCGTTCGCCCCCTGGGACCCGACCCTATATCCGGGATGGTGGCCCGGGCTCGGCGGCGCGCTGCCGACCTTTCTCGCGCCCGGCCTCCACGATGCGGCGACGTGGAGCCACCTCCTCGTCGAGTTGCTCATTGCCGGTGCGATCATCTTCGTTCTCCAGACGTTGACCCGGCCCGGCCCGCTGCGGGCGGGGCCGGTCGCCGGCATCGCGGGCGCGTTGTGCGCGCTCGCGTTGGTGGTCGCCGTCGTCGCACCTCCCCGCGATGAACCACAGTCGTCGCTCAGCTGGTCCGGAGCCGTCATCGGCTCGCCTTGGACGACGGGCGCGCACGCCATGGCCTTCGCTCCCGTCGTGCTGGTCGACGGCGGCCCGGGGTCCTATCGAGCGGTGCTGACCTACGCCGGCACCGCCGGTTCAGCGCCGGCGACGGCTTCGTTGGTCGCCGTCCCGTACGCACGCAGTGTGACGTCGGGCTGGTTCACCCCGGGACATCCGACGGACGCTCACCTCCTCTCGGTCACGCCACCGCCCTTGGATCTCTCCGTGGCACGAGTCGCCCGCGCCGTGCTCCGGCCCGGGGCGGCGAGTCTGACCAACTCGGCCCGTTCGGCCGGTCCCGTGACCGCGGGCCTCGTCACCTCGACCCGGAAAGCCAGCTGGTCGATTACGACGAACCGCACGTCGGTCATCGCCCTCCGCCTCACACTGCCGCCTCACAGCGACTACGCCGCCACGACGCTCACGTTGACCAAGGTCTCGTCAGGCTGAGCACGCCGGCGCCCGATGAGGCACCATGGCGCCATGCCACGGTCCCGCCCCTTCCGGTTCGCCGCCCAGCTCAGCTCCGCGCCTGAGGGCACCGCGCGCTCGTGGGCCGACCAGGCGCGCCAGGTAGAGGACCTCGGGTACTCCACATTGCTCATGCCGGACCACTTCGGCGACCAGCTGGCACCGGTACCTGCTCTGGCGGCCGCCGCGGCCGCCACGACGTCGCTCCGGGTCGGAGCGCTCGTCTTCGGCAACGATTACCGCCACCCCGTGGTACTGGCCAAGGAGGCGGCCACGCTCGACGTGCTCAGCGATGGCCGCTTCGAGCTCAGCCTCGGAGCCGGCTGGATGCGTTCCGACTACGACCAGGCCGGGATGACCTACGACCACCCTGCCGTCCGCGTCGACCGGCTGGAGGAGGCGATCAAGGTGGTCCAGGGCCTGCTCCGCACCGAGGACCCGTTCAGTTTCCACGGCGAGCACTACGAGGTTCTCGCGCATTCGCTCGCGCCACGGCCGGTCCAGAAACCCGGACCACCGCTGATCGTGGGAGGCGGAGGGAGGCGGGTCCTGTCGATCGCCGCCCGGCACGCCGACATCGTCGGCATCAACGTGAATCTGCGTGAGGGAACGGGCGGAGTGGAGACGGCGGCCGACGCGACGCCGGAGCGGACCCGGCAGAAGGTGGCGTGGGTGAAGGAGGCGGCCGGGGAGCGGTTCGAGGACATCGAGCTCAACTCGCTGATCGGTTTCGTCATGGTGACGGACGATGCATCCTCGCTGGCGGATTCGATGGCACCCGCGTTCGGGATAGACCCGGGGGATGCCCTGCACGTGCCGTTGGCCCTCATCGGCACGCTCGAAGAGATGGCCGAGGAGCTCGAGTGGCGCCGGGAAGAATACGGGATCTCGTACTGGTCGATCGAGTCCGACGCCTGGCAGACCCTCGCACCGGTCGTGAGCAAGTTGGCCGGGACGTGACGATCACCACCGGGCCGGGCTGGGAGGCGCTCGGGCGAACCCGCGAGTTGTGCGGAGAGCACGTCTTCACCGTCGACGTCGCGCCGCTCGGGACCGAGCGCCACGCTCCGCTCCTGGTGCTCCACGGCTTCCCGACTTCGTCGTTCGACTTCGCGGCGGTGCTGGACGGATTGCGGCAGGGACGCCGGGTGCTGCTGTTGGACATGCTCGGCTACGGCCTCTCGGCCAAGCCCGACCGGCAGTACACCATGGCGCTCCAGGCGGACCTCGCGGTCCGCGTTCGTCGCGAAACTCGGCCTGGAACACGTGGACCTCCTCACCCACGACATGGGTGACACCGTGGGCGGCGAGCTCCTGGCGAGGCGGGCCGAGGGGTCGTGGCCGGTCGAGATCGGGCGTCGCGTCGTGACGAACGGGAGCATCTACATCACGCAGGCCCACCTCACCGGCGGGCAGCAACTCCTCCTCAGCCTGCCCGACGCACTGCTCCCCCCGACCGTGCCGATCGACGAGGACTCGTTGACCCGCAGCCTGCGCGACACGTTCAGCCCGGCGACACCGGCCGTTCCCGACGGATGGCCGGAGGACCCCGTGCCGGCGGCGGCCCGCCAGATCGTCCACCACGACGGCCACCTCGTCCTCCCGCGGCTGATCCGCTACATCGAGGAGAGGCGGGCGAACGAGCGACGGTTCACAGGTGCCATCGAGGCCGACCCGTCGCCCCTCCACGTCGTCTGGGGGCTCGACGACCCGGTCGCCGTGTCGTCCATGGTCGACACGCTCGTGGCCGCACGCCCCGACGCCACCGTCGTCCGGCTGGCCGGCGTCGGCCACTACCCGATGGTGGAAGCACCGGACCGATTCCTCGGGGCCGTGCTCGAGGGTCTGGGCTAGGCCCAAACCTTTACTTAACAGTTAGCACCCGATCTCCGGGCTCGGAGGGCGGGGAAGTTCCGGTGTTCGGGCCGCTTCACTCCGTAGTTCGACATCTTGCGTTTGACGGCCCGAGGGTTGTTGCGCAGACGCCGCTTGGCGACGAGCTCGAAGAGCAACTCGGAGGTGGCTTGACGGTGGCGCGTCGTCGAGGACTTCAGGGGAAAAACCCGGGTGCGACGCCGCAGTGCGGCGCGCCACCCGGAGGGCCCGCGTGAAGCTCAGTCGGTCGGGATCGGCTCGTGCGCCTTGGCAACCGAGTGCATGAGCCAGCGGATGGCGTAGTGCACGCAGAGGTATCCGTAGGCCTCCTGGGTCACGCCGTCGGGCATCTTGGAGCGCAGCACCACCCGTGGACTTCGTTGGTGGGTCTTGAGCTCGTCGAGCGCGGTCTCGAACTCCCAACGTTCGGGTAGAGGCAGCGAGATCTCGAGCCGGGGCTCGCTTGGGATCGAGAATGGTGGTGAGGAGCCGATAGGTCGTGTCCTCGTCACCGTGCTGACTCTGGCGCCCCTTCGAGGTGGTACTCGATGACGGTACCCCCACGCGTGGTGTGGTTGCGGCGGTCCTTTTGGCTCGGGTAGATCGACGAGAGGAACGAGCCGTCGCCGAACGCCGCTCGACGCCAAGACGTGGTTGGACTTGGTCCGCCACAACAGATCGGCTCCGGTTTCTTGGGCTCTTCCACAGATCGAAGCCGAAGAAGCCCCGGTCGGCCAACACCAACATGGAGGGGACGAAGGAGCCGAACAGAGCGGCACCAGCCGTTGCTCGGCGTCGGTGTACCTGCCGACGATGGCGTCGACGATGGCGTGGGTGCCGCACTCGGCCAGGCCGACGATCCGGATCTGGGGAAAGGCACCTGAACTGTTCTCACGCTTGAGCCGGGCCGACCGAAGGCCGCCTCGTTGGCCTCGGTGTCGGCCACGGTAGGTCGGCGTCACGACACCGAGCGGCTTGCCGCTCGGCATGAAGGAGAACGGGGCCTTCACGCGTCCTGTTGGGCGAGATCGGCGTTGAGAGCGCGCAGCTCGGCGCGGACGCGCTGCGGGTGGGTTCACTTCGTGGATTCCGGACCGGTCTGGTGGAGGATGGACTGATGACGTCGCCGGAGATCGGCGCGTCGTGGCTTCTTGGACTGGGTCATGGTTGCTCCTTGGACGTTGGTGTTGGTTGATGAGATCAGGCGGCGAAGTGTGACGGCAGCGTGAGCAGCCAACGGGTGGCGACCCGGAGCGCAACGGCCGGCGGCAGCGCCTCGAAGGCGTCGAGGATGGTGGTCACGGGTTCTCCTTGTCGGTGATGTCGGTGAACTTCTGCCCGATGATCCGCTCGGCGGACCCCGCTTGCTGCTTTGCGGTCGACGGCAACCTCCGCACGAGGTGCAGCTCCGGGCCGGCGGAGTCAGACATATGGCCCGTATCTGGTGACAGTGAGACGGAGCGCCAACAAGCGCGCCGCGGGGATGCCGTTTACACGCCGGGTGGCTTATTACTCGCCGTTCAGCTCCCGGCCGGCCGCTGCCGCCCACCGCTCCACCTCGGCCAGGCGCCAGAGCCTCGGGTGCTCGGGCAGTGTGTCCGAACCGGCAATGAGGGCGGCGGTGATCTCGTCCAACGGGATCGACTTCCTCCCGGCGGCCAGCTCGCGCAGGTCGGCGATGGTGATCTGATCCACCGGCAACACGGACGAGACGGCGTCAGGCCAACCCTTCGAGCGAGTCAGCACATCGGCTCTTTGACGCGAGACGTCGAGCAGTTCGGCGATCTCGGCGACCCCCACCAGGTGACCACGGCGCACAGGCACGCCGCCAGGCTAGGGCACATGTCAGTGTGCCTGCTCGTTGTCCGCGGTAGTTGACAGCTGTCACCGGTGGCGGTCAACCTATCGCTGGTATGGCGCTGAACGAGATCGACATCGAGCAGGATGCCAGGGCGACCCGCGCCCACCTTGAGCGGAAGGGCCACAGCTACTACCTCTGGTTCTTCGGTCCGCCGGGCTGGATCCGGGTGCCGCAGCACATCAGCCGCCGGGACATCGGCGACAACGTCAAGGACAAGCAAGCCGTCACCTACATCGAACAGAGGATGGTTTCGGCGGGTTACCGGGTGGAGCGGTTGCCGACGAACGGCAGCGTCCTCGCGGCGTGGCGGATCACGCTCGACATGTGAACGTGGCTACAACTTCTCGACCGACATGGCTCTCTACGCGGGCGCGACGACCTTCAACCGCCGCACCTCTGCGGGCAGGCTGTCGTAGAGGTCCGCGACGAGGTCGTCCCGTACGGTCCTCCGGGACGGGTCGTCCCAGAGGTTCTCGAACTGGTACGGGTCGTCGCCCACGTTGTAGAGCTCGCCCGTCGCGATGGCGATGCCCGCCGGGCCGACGGACGACTGCTCGTAGACGACCGGACACGGTGCCAGGACACCGTCGCCCCATGTCTCTTCCAACCCGTTGGGCTGACCGGCCGTCGAGGGCTCGTAGACGGTGCACAGCCACCCGTCGCGGTAGATCGAGCGAAGGTGCATGCCGTAGCCGGGGAACTGGCTGTCCCACTCGCACAGCGCCCGCTCCCGGTCCGGCTCGCCGTCTGCCGTGGGCAGCGGTCTTCCCTGCATGAAGGGGGCGGGCTCGACCCCCGCGATGGCGCAGAACGTCGGGGCCAGATCGACCTGCCCGACGGGGTCGCTGACGACTGTCGGGGTCACTCCTGCGTTCGGCGCCGGGCGCCACACCATGGGAAGCCGCATGAGCGCGTCGGTGTGGTAGGGGCCCTTGTAGAGCAGCCCGAAGTCGCCCTGCATCTCTCCGTGGTCGGTCGTGAAGATCACATCCGTGCGGTCCGCCCAACCCCGCGACGCGACGGCGGCCAGGACGCGCCCGCAGGCGTCGTCGATCAGCTCGTTCATCACGTGGGTCTTGGCATTGATCTCCCGGATCTGGTCGTCGGTCAGCTTCGAGGGGACGAAACTCGCCGGTCCGCCCTCCATGTTCGGGAACGAGCCCTCCCAGTAGCCCAGCCAGTGGGCAGGCTTGCGCTCGAGGACGGTGCGGATCTGCTCTTCGGAGCCCGGATGCCCCGGAGGGAGATCGAGATCCTGCCAGGGAACCCGCTCCAGCGCCGACGCCGGAGGATCCCACGGGTGATGGGGATCGGGGAACGACATCCAACAGAACCACGGCTCGTCGTCACCCAGGGAGGCGAGCCAGTCAGTCGTGCGATCGGCCACCCAGTCGGTGTGGTACCACTCCCGCGGGATCGGATTGTTCTTGGCCTCGGGTGCCCCGGTGTCGCCGCCGGGCTTCGCCTGCAAGAGTCCGGCGAAGCTGCGGAGGTGCTCCGGGTGGTTGGCCTCGAGCCAGCGGCCGTAGTGCGCGATGGGCATCCGCCCGACCGCCGCGGCGTGCATGGCCTGCTCGGAGCGCTCGAAACCTCGCCAAGGACCCGTGTCGCCTCGAGCGGCCCGCGCGTTCTCCTCGAAATGGAGGTGCGGATCGAAGCCGGGCTCGAAGTGCGCCTTGCCCAGCAGCGCGGTGCGATAGCCGGCCTTCTCCGCCAGATAGCCCGCGACCGAGGGCGCGTCCAGCGGCAGTGCGATGCCGTTGGCCACGACGCCGTGGGTCCGGACGTACTGCCCGGTGAGCATGGTGGAACGTGCCGGCATGCACACGGTGTTCTGGTTGTAGGCCCGTGCAAAGTTCACACCCTGGGCGGCGAGCCCGTCGATGACAGGAGTCCGCGCCACCGTGCCGCCGTTGCAGCCGAGGCTGTCGTAGCGCTGCTGGTCGCTGGTGATGAAGAGGATGTTTCGACGGGGCGGTGCGTCCTGGGGCATCTCAGGCCTCGCCGCCACCGCCGAGCGCGTTCAACAGAGGCTCACAGGCGAGGAGCACGGTGCGGTCCAGGCCGCGCTCCCTATGGGTATGAGCCGTCCCGTAGTTCGGCGACGTGACCATGTCGATGAACGCCGATCGGCTCGGGTACGAGACCAGAGCCACGAGATCCCAGTCGTCGGCGCCGCTGTCCCCGATCAGCACGTGTTCGGGCCGGCCCGTCCAGATGACGCGGCCCCCGCGATCCTCGACCATCTTGACCACGTCTGCGCTGTAGCGGCGGTACGCGTCGGCACCGCTGGGCTCTTGGCCTGACTCCCGCGACCGTCTCACCCTTCCCCTCGTCGCCCCGGGCGAAGTGCAACAGGTTGATCATGACCACCTCGCCGTCCCGTTCGCCATGAGAAAAATCGCTGAACTGCTCCCTGGTCGGTGTGATGGCCATCCCGTGTGCCTCCCTGGTCGTGATCAACGCAACTATTCCATCTACGCCCGGCGCGAGGTCATTCCGAGGACAACAGCCGGTGGAGATCTTGTTCCATGTCCTCCATCAGCTCGACGAGATGGCTGAGCCGCGCGGAGGTCGAACCGGTCGCCAGAAGGCGTTGCGCGTCGTAGGCGTCGACGGGGGCGGCCGCACAGAGAGACCAGGAAGCGCGCTCCGCGTCCCCGCCTCCGTCGAGTTGCGTGTCCGGGGACAGAGCCGGCGCGCCGCCTTGCTCCGAGAGCAGCGCGCGCACGCGCCGGACGCGGACCGTCGCATCCTCGAGGAGCGGGCCCGGGCACGCGTATCGGCCGCGGGCGTCGGCCTCCTCGACCAGGGCCTGGGGGTACGGGTCGTCCGGGAGCCATTCGTCGATGCGGATCCTCGCCTCACCCTGCACCTCGACCAGCAATCGTCCGTCGGGGAGCGCCGCGGCAGCGACCACGACTCCCCGGGTCCCGAGGGTGGAACGCTGATCACCCCCTCCGACCTCCGACCCGCGCTCGATCAGGACCACCCCGAAGCGCCGGTCCGTCTCGAGGCACTCGCGCAGCATGACGCGGTAGCGCGACTCGAAGACGTGCAGGGGCAGGGATGCGTGGGGGAAGAGCACACCCGAGAGGGGGAACATCGGGAGCCGGATCCCTGCCATCCACCACCTTGTCACGGAACTCCATCGGCACGGTACGGCCAGCAGGACCGGCCCTTCGGGCCGGTCCTTGACTCGCTTTGTAGTGATTCGTTGTGCTGTCTGCAGCTCAGTGACCCCAGCCTGCGGCGTTGATGGTGCGGGGGCCGCCTTGTCGGCCGGCCGGCACACGCACCGGCGCGAGCGCGGCCATAGTCAGACGCCGGACTTCTCGTCACTTGGGCTGCACTGTCGTGTCACCGAAACCGACATCGGTGACGCAGCCTCAACGAGGTGGACTGCTCTCCTCGGTAGAGCTTGTCGACATTCTCGGCAGCTCCTTTCGATTACGGCAGCCGAGGGTGCGACGGCTGCTCCTCACTCACCTCCAGTATCTGCCCCGGTTCCGTCTCTGTGAACCCCACGCGAACTGGGAGTTCGCGAACGTCCTGTTCAGGGGCCGCATCAGACGACGGACTTCACACGATCGTCACCTCGGTACCACCCGCCTTCACCTACGCTCTCAGAATGGCGCTCCCGGCACCGAAGGACGGCACCACCGCGGTGGTCACCGGCGCCTCGTCCGGAATCGGCACCGAAATCGCCCGCGAGCTCTGCCGCCGTGGGCATGGGGTGACCCTGGTGGCTCGCCGGGAGGACCGGCTGAAGGCCCTCGCCGACGATCTGGCGCAGTCGCACGGCGTACGGGTGGAGGTGATCCCGGCCGACCTCACCGACGCCGGCTCCCGGGCGGATCTGCCGGGAAGGATCGAGACGCTGGGCCTCGTCGTCGACGTCCTGGTCAACAACGCCGGCTTCACGACGATGGGCGCCGTCGGCAAGGCCGTCCGTGCGGACGAGCTCGCGCTGGTGCGCACCAACGTCGAGGCCGTGGTCGACCTGTGCACGATGTTCGTGCCGGGCATGGTGACGCGCCATCGCGGTGCCGTCATGAACACGGCCTCGACTGCAGCGTTCCAGCCACTCCCCGGCCAGGCCGCGTACGGAGCCTCCAAGGCGTTCGTCCTCTCGTACGGACGAGCGCTCGGCGCCGAGCTGCGCGGCACCGGCATCTCGGTGACCACCCTGTGCCCGGGTCCCGTCGAGACCGGCTTCGCGGAAGCGGCGGGGATGACCGATGCCGAGGCATCCGAGTCGCTCCCCAAGTTCATGTGGCTCCCGGCCGGGGACGTGGCGAGGGCCGCGGTCGACGGGCTGGATGCCGGACGCCCGGTCGTGATCCCCGGCATGGCCAATCGGGTCACCGCCGCGGTGGCACACGTGACCCCCAAGTCGCTGATCCTCCCGCTCTTGGTTTCGCGACACCCAGCCCTGAGGAACGGCTAACACCGCGGTGACGCCGCCCGTCCCGGTCTCCGCACTGGAGCTTCCGTCTTCTCGACACGTTGGGGATGGAGCGAGACGACGCCTACGCCGCCATGGCGGAAGCGAGGGAACAGCACTGGCTGGCGCGCACCGAGTTCGGCTACGCCGTCACCCGTCTGGAGGATGTGGTTGCCATCCTCCGTGACCGGCGGTTCCATTCGGCCGTCTCGTCACTCACCGAGATCCAGGGCGTGCAGGGCTCGGACTACCTCGAGCGGAGGGGCGAGTCCATCCTCTCCATGGAGGGCGAGCAGCACGCCCGCCTCCGCCGCCTCGTGGCGCCCGCCTTCACGCCCGCCTCGGCCAATCGCCTGCGGCCGACCATGCGCGCCGTCGTCGGTGACCTCGTCGACGCCGTCTCGGGCCGGGGCGCATGCGAGTTGGTCGCCGACGTCTGCGAGCCCTACCCCATCCCGATCATCTGCGAGTTCCTCGGAGCCCCCCGTGAGGACTGGAAGCTCTTCTCGTCCTGGGCGACGGACATCTTCCGCATCTTCAACGCCAACCTGGCCGAGGACCTGCCGCTGATCGAGCAGGCGGCCGGCGAGCTCACCGACTACGTGACCGACATGATCGCCGCCCGGCGGCCCGATCCCCGCGACGACCTCCTGAGCGATCTGATCGCCATTGAGGAGGAGGGCGACCGCCTGTCCACCGACGAGATGACGATGCTGGCCGAGGCGGTCCTGATGGCCGGGACGGACACCACCCGCAACCAGCTGGCGTGCGCCGTTGCCCTCTTCTGCGATCACCCCGACCAGTGGTCGCTCCTGGCCCGCCGGCCCGAGCTGGCGGCGCGGGCGGTCGAAGAGTCGATGCGGTACCTGGGCGCCGTGCGCGGCACCGCACGCATCGCGTCGGAGGAGATCGTCTACCGTGACGTGATCTTCCCCTCCGGTACGTTGGTCACCACCTCCCTGACCGGCGCCAACCGCGACCCGGACGCGTGGGAGCGGCCCGACGTCTTCGACATCACGCTCGAGCGCGGCGCCTCGCAGATGACGTTCGGGGCGGGGATCCACCACTGCATGGGAGCGGCGCTGGCCCGGGCGGAGCTCCAGGAGGCTCTGCCCATGCTGGCCCGTCGCATGCGCGGGCTCGCTCGCAACGGAGACGTCGAGTGGAAGCCGCCGACGTTCGGCATCTGGGGACCCGCCCGCCTCCCGGTTCGCTTCGAACCCTCGTAGGCCGGCCCGACCCGGAGACAATGGCGCCGGCCCCCTTCTTCGATCCCGCCTTCGAACCACCTCCTGCGGTGCGAGGCGACGGGTTCCTCCTCACTCCTCTGCGCGTGGAGCACAACGAGGCCGACCTCGACGCTTGGAGCTCGAGCATCGAGCACATCCACGCGACGCCCGGGTTCGAGACGCACACCTGGCCGGACCCGCCGATGACCTTGGAGCGCAACCGCCGGGACCTCGAGGGACACGCCGCCGACTTCGCGGCGCGGCGCGGGTACACCTACACCGTGCTGTCGGACCCCGGCGGCGCGGTGATCGGGTGTGTCTACGTGTACCCGTCACCCGACGACGCGGCCGACGTCTGCGTGCGCTCGTGGACCCGGGCCACCCGGGGCGAGCTCGACGCGCCGCTCTTTCGCACGGTCAGCGCTTGGTTGGCCGACGCGTGGCCGTTCGAGCGCGTCGACTACGCACCCCGCTGATCGCCGATCAGGGCTGGCGGCCGAGAAACGCTGCGAGTTGGTCCGCCGGGCACGAGCCGGCCGTGGGCTCCACCTTGGGCCCGAAGGGAGCCTGGCCGTCTGGCCCGCGCATGGCATCGGACAGGAACGCCTGCGCAATGGAGAGGAGCTGGGCGGCGAGCTCCGGATCGAGGTCTGTCGGCTGCCCCGTGGCCCGAGCCAGATCCCAGCCGTGGGTGAAGGTGTCGAGGGTGGCGATATTGACGAACGCGCTCCCGGGCAGCTCGCCGAACGGAAGCTTCACGACCTTCTCCATCGCGCCCTCGGCATCGAAGGCCTCGACCGCCCTCGCTGCCCCCTCTTTGAACTGCGAGACGTAGTCACCCGTCGTGAAGTCGGTCGAGTTGCCACTGGGCGCGGTGCCGGTCTCCGCCGCCAGGGCGAAGTAGGTCGTCCCGCCGACGACGTGGTTGACCACGTCTCGAACCGTCCAAGAACCACAGGGCGTCGGCGACTCCAGCTGGTCGGACGAGACCTCCGCCAGGATCTTCCCCGTCGATGCGAACCCCTGCGACAGCAGCGCTGCACCCATGATGGCCACCACCCTTTCGACTCGTCGTCGCCAGTGTCCGCCGAAACATAACCGGCGCAGAAGGACCTTGCCGGGTCGACCGGTGGTCTCAGCCGATGACGGCGGTGGCCTCCCCGACGACCTTGTTCTCACCGTCGGCGTTCGCCAGCGAGACGGCCAGATCGATCAGCTTCTCTCCGTCGTCCTCGCGCTTGGCCGTCACGACGATCTTCGAGGAGAGCACCTCGTCGGGCCAGGTCTGGCGGGCGAAGCGCACCTGGTACCGCGTGACGTTCCCCACCCCGACGTAGTCGGTCAGCGCGGTTCCGAGCAGACCCATGGAGAACATCCCGTGCCCGAACACGCTGGGCTGTCCGGCGGCCTTGGCTGCCACCTCGTCGTGGTGCATCGGGTTGAAGTCACCGGAGGCTCCGGCGTATCGGACCAGGTCGGTCCTCGTCAGCTTGTGCGTGATCACCGGTGCCTCATCACCGACGTTCACGTCCTCGAAAGTCAGCGTCCGCTCACCCATGCCTTGCTCGTTCCTTTCCTTGCGTTGCCGTGGATTGCCGTGCGTCCCGTGCCGACCTCAGGCGCGGTGGATGATGTTCGAGCGCACCGTCACCACCGGCTCGCCCGTCTTCTCGTCCGTCCAGACGGTCTCGCTCACGATGAACGACATCGTCCGGCCGCCGGACTCCTTCTGGTACGCGTCCGGCGATCTTGCCGTCGCCTTCCAGCACGTCACCGACCTGGACTGGACGGTGGTAGACGAACTCCTGTTCACCGTGGAGGATCAGCCCGCCCTTGGCCATCAGCGGAGCCATGGCTGCGGCCATGGGGTTGCTCGTCGGAACGGCGGAGGGCTGCAGCTCGGCGAACTTCCCCGAGAACTCCATCGCGAACGGCCACGTCGGTGGGGCCGGAATGTCGTCGAAGCCCGCGGCACGAGCCGCCTCGGGGTCGTGGTAGATGGGACTCGAGCTGAGCACCGAGTCGGCAAAGTGCATGACGGTCCCCCGCTCCACCACCACCTTCGATTTTCCGGTCGGCTGTCCGATGATGCCTTTGAGCACTTCTTGTACCGATACGGCCTCGTCTGCCACCCTTTGCCTCCTGTCCCCCTTCGCCGGACCACGCCGGAACGAGCCGGACCGGCCCGTGGCCGGTGCCGCGCACAAGGTAGCTGGTCGGACGGGCGCCGCCCAAACCCTTCCGGAGGGGCAACCGGTACCATCGACAGCCGTGTCCGACCGGCCCGAAGCGCCCGACTTCTTCGAGGTCGTCCTGTCCCAGAGGGCCGCTCGGCGTTTCCTCCCCGACGACGTCGACGACGACACCATCGCTCGCATCCTCACGGCCGCGACCCACGCGCCCAGCGCGGAGAACAGTCAGCCCTACGCCTTCATCGTCGTCCGCGACCCCGCGATCCGTGCTCGCATCGGCGAGATGTCGGCGCGGATCTGGCAGGGCGGCGCCCGCGCCATGGAGGTGGACCGACTCCCTCCGGCCATGCTGCGCGATGTGGACCAGGGTGCGATGGGCGGGATCGCGGCGGCGCCGGTGCTCGTCGTGGTCTGCGGTGACACGAGTCTCGCCTTCCCCCAGACGATCCCGTCGTCGGTCTTTCCGGCGGTCCAGAACCTCCTCCTCGCCGCACACGCCCTCGGCCTGGGCTCGACGCTGACGACGCTCACCGCCCTGGTCTGTGATGAGCTGGCGGCCCTGCTGGGCCTTCCGTCACACGTCGTGCCGGTCGCGGTGGTGCCGCTGGGACACCTCCCCGCACCTCTCGGTCCGCCGCGACGCCATCCGCTGGCGGAGAAGACGCACCTCGACCGCTACGGGACACCCTTTCCGGCCGCGAAGGCCTCCAAGAATCCGCAGTAGCGCTCGACGATCACCGGCCAGCGGTAGTTCACGTCCACGTAGCGACGGCCGTGACGGCGCATCGTGTCGTGCAGCGCGTCGTCTCCCGCCATGCGATCGACCTCGGCCTCGAACTCGGCGAAGTCCTCGAACCACATCCCCGCGCCCGACGCCACGCAGTGCTCCACCGTCGGTCCGCACAGGGCGTTGACGATGACGGGAGCACCGGCGGTGAGCGCCTCGACCACAGTGATGGAGAACGCCTCGTGCGGCGAGGGAGCGACGAGGGCGCGGGCGCCGCGGAGTAGCCCCCACTTGCGCTCCTCGCCGACCAGCCCGGTCACCGTCACGTCGCTCGCCGGCTCAGGAGCGTCGACCACCTGGCCGACCAAGACGAGTCGCAGCGGACCGGGGTGGCGCTCCTTGTAGGCGCGGAACCAGCGCCACAGCATCCCGGTTCCCTTCTGGTCGTCCACCCGGCCGATGCAGAGCAGGTATGGATCGTCCCCCAGCCCGAAGTATCCACGTGCGGACTCGGGGTCGGCGCCGACTGCTTCGGGGCCAGGCTCCTCGACGCCGAGACCCATCAGCACCTGCCGCGCGCCCGCGACGTCGAAACGATGCTCGACCAGCGCCCGCTCCGAGCGCGTCTGGAAGACGAAGCCGCGGCAGCTCGCGAACAGCTCGTCGAACACGGGCAGATGCAGGATGGGTTCCTCGTGCGCGGCGGGGTGCATCACGGCGCGCTCGCGCACCAGCGGCAGCCCGCGCACCGTCGGGTAGTAGAGGTAGGGGTAGAAGACGACCACATCGGCGTCGCTCGACTCGACGGCGCGGAGCAGAGCGGGCGACTTCGGCCCCTGCAGATCGACCAGGCGTTCCATGTCCTGGGCGCTCGCGTGCTCAGGATCGGAGCGCAAGGACGCCCAGAGGGGATGGAACGCGTCGTCCCGACCAGCCTCCGACGCGATCCGCCGGACCGTCACTCCGTTGATGTCGCTGGTTCCCTCGGGCAGCTCATCCAGCCAGGTGATGGCATCGACCGCACAGCTGGTCAGCACCTCGACTTCCCAACCGCGGTCGGAGACGAGGTGCTCCGCCAGCATCCTCGCCCCGGTTTCGGCGCCACCGCGGATCTCGGCGCCGTACCGAGGCACCACGTAGGCGATCTTCACCGGTTCCGGGCGCCCCGCACAGCTTGCGACGATAGGGTGAGGCGGTGCAGGAGCACCACTACCACGTCGACATCGACGCCACGGTGGACGAGCTCTGGCAGCTGTTCTGGGCCAGGATCCCGCACACCCGCAACGGCGACGTGACGATCGACATCCTCCATCCGGGAGATGAGATCGGTGAGGGGCTGGTCCGCCACTGCACCTTTCGGGTCCCCCGCTACCTCCTCACGGGTGGCAAGGGACAGTCGTGGGAGTGGCTCACCGAGGTCAAGCCCAAGGTCTCGTGGAAGTACAACGCGGTGGGCCGGCCCCTGTGGTCGGAGGCCGAGGGCCGAACCCGCCTGGAGGATCTCGGAAACGCCCGCACCCGCGTCCACTTCTCGGAGTCCTACCACGCCTTCAACCCCTTCCTCAGGGTGTTGCTGGAGAAGCGCGTGCACGCCTTCATCTCGAAGGACAACGACCGGCTGATCGAGCAGTCGCTCACCCAGGGCGTGGCCTACTTGCGCAAGTCACGGGAAAAGGCCCGCCGCCGGCAAGGATGCCGAGGTACCCGGGGCGGGTGCGCCATGAACTCTGACGCTCTGGGTCGGATCGGGGTGTGGTGGAGCGGGTCGTGGAAGACGCCGGACGCGGGCGGGCTCGACGCGGCGGCCGAGCTCGAGTCCATGGGCTACGGGGCGTTGTGGTCGTCCGGCCGCTTCGAGCCCGGACTCTCGCCTCACTTCGAGACGCTCCTGGCATCGACCTCTCGGATCGCCGTGGCCAGCGGCATCGTGAGCATCTGGGCCGCAGCGCCCGAAGACGTCGGCCCGGCGGTGGCCGAACTCGACGAACGGTTCCCAGGACGCTTCCTGCTCGGCCTGGGCGCGAGCCATTCGGTCATCGTGGAAGGGTACGAGAAGCCGTACTCCCGCATGGTCGACTACCTCGATGCACTGGACGCGCTCGATCGACCGGTCCCGCCCGATCGCCGGGTTCTCGCCGCCCTCGGCCCTCGGATGCTCGAGCTGGCCGCAGCGCGCTCTGCGGGGGCTCACCCGTACTTCGTGACGGTCGAGCACACGGCCCGGGCACGCGCCACCATGGGCACGGGTCCGCTGCTCGCGCCTGAGGTTGCTGTGGTCCTCGACGAGCATCCCGCCTCGGCTCGTGCCGCGGCCCGCGGTTACGCCGCCGGCTATCTCCAGCTGCCGAACTATGCGTCGAACCTCCGCACCTTCGGTTTCGGCGCCGAGGAATTCGACGGGGACGGCAGCGACCGCCTGATCGATGCCGTGGTGCCGTGGGGTGACGTCGAGACCGTCGCCACGCGGGTACGCGAGCACTACGACGCGGGAGCGGACCACGTCTGTGTCCAAGTGGTGGCGCCGTACGACTCGTTCCCCCTTTCGCAGTATCGGGAGCTGGTGGAAGCGCTGCGCTAGTCACGTCCCTCCGGTTCATACCGGTGTTCCCGAACCGTCGCCGTTCAAGTGATCGGGAACGGTTGAGGTGAGGATCTGTTACGGTGACAGGAGAGGATTCACACATCTCGAACGGCCTTCGGGTCGCAGGCGTCGAAGTACTTCTGAACTTTCGGTTACTGGTAACTCTTGGACGAGTTGCCGCTCGCGGTACCTCGTCTCGATGTCATCTCGATAGAGCGGCCTAAAAGGCTCTATCACCTGGCCGACGTGTGTGCGTTCACCCGCATGACGCCAAACACGGCGTGAGCATCGAGACAGAGGAGATCCAGAGTGATCGCTGTATATGTGAAGCCAGAGTCGTTGTCCGTTGAGCAGTACAACCAGGCTCGCAAGGGCTTGGCCGCTTCCGAAGCAAACATGGACGGGCGCAAGCACCATTCCTGCTTCGGGGAAGATGGGCAGCTCATGGTCTTCGAGATCTGGGATTCCCAGGAAAATTACGACGCCTTCGTCAAGTTCCTGGTTCCCGTTCTCCAAGAGGTCGGGATAGTGCCATCGTCGCAGGACATCATGCAGGTGGTGAACTTCGAGCAGTAGGTCGGAATAGACCGAGCTCGACAGGTCGAAATCAGCTGGAGGGACCCCGGAAACAGGGGCAGATCAGCTCACGACCTCGTAGAAGTTCTGTACCACGCCCTGGTCGAGGGTGGCCAATACCATCTCGAGATGCCCGCTGGCGAGTATGAGCTCTCCGAAAGCGGCGTCATGAGCCTCGCGGGACGCCCACCTTTGGACGAAGACGAACGACCGATGATCGCCTTCGTCGCGCAAGATGTCGAAAGATTCGCATCCGTCCGCCGAGAGCATGCGCCGGCGCCCTTCGGACTGAAGCTCGAGAAGCGTCGCTTCGAGCCCCTCTGTGGCATGGAATCGCGTCAACGTCGTGATGCTCATCTGAGACCCGGTTTCTCTGAGAGGACTGGATCGAACGTAGTGCATCGGCGATTGGACGGCCGAATGACGAGAGCGGCAATAGCCCTGCCCTACTTGTCGGCCGCTCGGGAGACCAGAGCCTTGGCGGAGGCGGCCGGGAGCTAGCTCGCCACTCGCACCGTCAACAGGGCGGCGAGCGCACGGAACGCCCTCCCTCGATGCGAGACCGCCTCCTTCTCCGCTGCCGACATCTCGGCGAACGTCCGTCCGTCCCCGCCCTCCGAACCGTCGACGACGAAGACGGGGTCGTATCCGAAACCGTTCGTGCCGAGCGGCGAGAACGCGATCGATCCCTCGACGGTACCCTCGGCCGATATTTCGGAGCCGTCGGGAAAGGCCACGAGCGCGACGGTGCGAAACCGTGCCCTGCGGTTCTCCGTACCCGCCACCGCGGCCAGCTCGAGCAGCAGCTTGGCGACGTTGTCCGCGTAGGTGGCGTCCTCTCCCGCGTACCTGGCGGAGTACACCCCTGGCGCGCCGTCGAGCGCCTCGACTTCCAGTCCGGTGTCGTCCGCCACCGCCGCCACCCCGGTGGCCGCGACGAGCGCCCGTGCCTTGAGCCGTGCGTTGTCGAGCAGGGTCTCGCCGTCCTCCACGACGTCCGCGACGCCCTCGGGACGCGGCAGCAGCGTCACGTCGAGTGCGCCCGACACCACCGATTGGATCTCCCTGACTTTGTCCGGGTTCGCCGACGCCATCACCAGGACGAGACCCTGGCTCATCGGCGCCATACTTCCGTGCCGCTCACCTCCGTGGCGGCGGCTCGGCCAGTACGTCCGCCTGCTTTTCCGAAAGCTGCTTGATACCCGCTTCGGCCAATCCGAGGAGATCGTCCAGCTCACCCCGCGTGAAGGCCATGCCTTCGGCGGTGCCCTGCACTTCGACGAAACGGCCCTCACCGGTCATGACCACGTTCATGTCGACTTCGGCTCTCGAGTCCTCCGTGTAGGGCAGATCGAGCATGGGCACACCGTCGACGATCCCGACCGAGACCGCCGCCACCGAGTCGGTCAGCGGGTGCGCGGCGATCGTTCCGGCTTGCACGAGTCGGGTGCAGGCATCGTGCAGCGCCACGTAGGCGCCGCAGATGGACGCCGTCCGTGTTCCCCCGTCGGCCTGGAGCGCGTCACAGTCGACCGTGATCTGCACCTCTCCGAGCGTCACCAGGTCGCACACGGCGCGCAGCGAACGGGCGATGAGCCGCTGGATCTCCTGGGTCCTCCCCGACTGCTTCCCCCTGGCCGCCTCGCGCGAGGCCCGCTCCGGCGTCGACCCGGGCAGCATGGAGTACTCGGCCGTGACCCACCCCCGGCCGGTTCCCCGCATCCACGGCGGAACTCGCTCCTCGACCGACGCCGTACACAGAACCCTGGTCCGACCGAAGGTGACGAGCACCGAGCCGGGCGCCATGACGGTGTAGTCCCGGTCGAAGCTGACCGGGCGCATCTGGTCCACGGACCGGCCGTCCTGGCGCGCCGCCCGGGAATCGGTCGCCCCGGCCCCGACCGAGCCGGTGGCTCCCGCTGCGCTCACGTCGGATGCTGGCACCGCGCTCCCTTCGTCGGATTCGGCCGAACCCGCAGATTTGGCGGGCGATCGGTTCCGCCCACCGACACACGGTACGCCAATCGCACCCGCCCGTCCGGAGGGGCTCCCCGCTGGGTGGACGTGCCGAACCGCGGATCAGCCGCCGGCCAGTCGGACCCTCCAGACCTCCTCGCACGGCCACTGGCGGGCCCACTCCCAGGAGACGAACGAATACCGGGTGGTCGCTCCCTCGGTCGGCCGCAACTCCAAGAGCTCCAGGATCTCGAAGCCGTTCGCGCGCAGCAGCTCAATCCAGTCGCCGTGGCTCAGGTGGAACTCGGTGCACTCCGGCTCGGTCCAGTCGATCCGGTGCAGACCGAACTGCGGTCGGAGGAGCTGCGCACTCGCCGGCTCTTCGTCATCCTCCGCGCACAGCATGAGCAGCAGGCTGTTGCCGAGGAAGACCAACTCCGCGCCCGGGCGCAGGACCCGGGCCACCTCCGGGATCCACTGGTACGGATCGGCCCAGATGGCCGCGCCGTACTCGCTGATCGCCAGATCGAAGGCGTCGTCCGCAAAAGGGAGGAACTCGGCGGCCGCACGGACCAGCGGGAAGTGTGTTCCGAACTCGCGCTGGAGCTCGACTGCGATCTCGAGCTGGCTCGGGGTGGGGTCGAACGCCACCGGTGTCCCACCCCGCCGGGCGAGCCACGCTGAGACGTAGCCTGTCCCGCACCCGAGCTCGAGGGTGCGCAGGCCATCCGCGCTCGTCGGGCAGGATCCCCAGCTCTGACTCCGGGACGGCGAAGATGCCCCAGGTTGGAGCCTTCTTGCTCCACGATCGTCGCCCGGCCTCACGCTGATCGGCGGCCTGGCGGGTCCAGTCGGCCACGTTGGTCGCGAGATAGTCCAGCGCGAACGTGCCCCGACGCGGCGGATTCCAATTCCGGCTCGCCGGACGCGGCAGGACCTGCGGCGGCGGGCGGCGGAGCGGGAGGAGGCTCTGGAGCGGGCACGCACGAAGTATCGCCCGCGAATGCTCGCCTCTCCCACCTGGTCTCCTGTTCGGGAGCCATCGGCCCGGACCCGCGGGCCGGGCGTCAGAGAGGGCGGCCCGCGGTTGGGCTGTCGCGACCGGTCCCGCTCCTCACGCCCCTTCCGCCGGATCGGGTTCGAACGAGAGCTCGAGTGCCGCCTTCATGTCGCGGTACGTCTTGAGCTCAATCACGTTGCCGCTCGGGTCGGCGAGCTTTGCCTTCGTCTGTTCGGTCGGCTGGCCCCGGTGATCGGTCGCAGGCGGAACGATCCAGGGTGCCGCTGACTCGTCGACCAGGGCGACGGCAGCGTCGAACTCCTCGCGTCCGAGCGTCACACCGAAGTGTCGGCAGCTCCCTCCCTCGGCAACCGCGCCCGACGCTCTCGCGGCTTCGTCCGGCCGGTGTTGCAGCGTGACCTGCATCCCATGGAACCAGACGTCACAAAAATCCTCGCGGGCCCGCGCCGCCTTGCACCCCAGAGTCCTGACGTAGAAGTCACGCGCTTCGCTGAGGTCTCGAACCGGGATGGAGAGGTGGAGGATTGGCCGCGTCACCGAGCACCCAGATTAGATCCCGGACGGATCAGGTCCGATCAGGTCCTTCCCGCTGAGAGGAGGACGCACCGTGACATCGCCAGGGGATCACTCCGCGAAGCGGGCGCCTTCGCTGCGGCGGCGCACGTCGGGAGCGAGTGCGCGATCGCCGGCGGGGTCGAGAGCGACCCGGCGTGGAGCCTCCACACCCAGGCCCCCTCCACGAAGGCCGGGACGCGGCCGAGCACTGACGTGAAGAACCCCGAGGCGTAGACCGGATCCGCGCTCGTGCCGGTGACGACCACTTCGTCGACCTGCCACTCCTCGAGTGCCTGTCGCACCGACGCCACCTGAGCGGGCGTACCCGCCGGGAGGTCCGCGGTGTTGAGGGTCAGGTCGGTGAGGATCCGGCGGCGCCGAGCCCGGCGCGCCGATTGCCCACCGGGCCGCCCCGCGCGTTCGGCGTCTTGAGGGCGGCGCCGGCGAGGTGGAAGTGCATGTCCTCGACCGCCTGCCAGAGCATCGGCCGCGCCGACCCGGAGACCGCGAACGGGACGGTGAGCAGAACAGTCCCAGCGGGGAGCTCGGGAGCCACCTGGGACATGTAGGTCGGGACCTGCACCTGCTGCACGGTGAGCGGGACGTCGAAGGTGGCCCAGACGGGCGCCAACGCCGTGACGACGACGAGCAGCGGAATCGCCGCGGCGACCGTCAACTTTCGCGACGACGACCAGCGGCTGGCGAGCTCCGACTCGCGGAAGCGCATGAGGAACGCATCGAGCCCGAGCCCGACGAGGACCGCGGGGAAAAGCATGATGAACGGCGAGAACTGGTCGGCGAGGATCTCCTTGAGGACGGGGAGCTTGGAGAGCGTTTTCCAGGCCAACGGGAGGTGCGACAGCGCGCCGGAGAGCGCACTGGGCGCGCCGACCAGGAGATCGCCGAGCGCCAGCCAGATCGTCACACCCGTCATGAAGACGAGCATCCAGGTCAGTGGCCGGCGGCGGGCCATGATCGCCGCCGCGACCACGAGCACCGCGGTGCCGGGACCGACGTAGTCGGACGACGGGCCGTTGTGGCCGAGGTAGCCGCCGTATTGCATGAAGACGCCGGCCGGGTCCGAGTAGGCCCCTGGCGAGAGGAGTCCCGAGAGCGGAACCCCGGCGAACGGCGCGAGGAGGAAGAGCACCCCGGACACGGACTGAGGGCCGTGCAGGCCGTACCATGCCGGGTAGGCCAGCAGCACGACGCTGACGCCGGCGCCGATTCCCAGGGCCTGCAGCGCATGAGCCGCCTTGCGGCGGACCTGCCGCCAACCCACGACCGCCGCCGCCACGATCCCGAACGCGGCCAGCAGTAGGCACATCACGAGGATCTCGGGTGAGATCAGGAACTGCACGACCGCCAGGACCGCGAAGGCCAGCGCGTCGTGACGCACGGAGCGCTCCTGGCGGATCACGATCTCGTGGAGGAGGGAGAAGATCAAGGGCGGCACCGCGAGCACGGCCACCGACACGTGCCCGTACCGCAGCGAGTCGACGGCGGCGGCGGCGTACCCGAACATGAGGGCTGCCGGGACGGCGGCGACCTTCACCGTCACGAGACGGCGGACAGCGACCCAGCAGCCCCATGCACTGAGCGCGGGTGCGAGGGTCAGCGCGACGTTGGTCGAGAAGATGGGACCGGCCAACCAGGTCACCGGAGCCAGTACGACGCCGACGAGCGTGCCCGACGTATTCGAGAGCAGGTTGGCTCCGTGGGGGACGTTCACCGCGCCCGAGAAGAAGGGGCTGTGAAAGTGGGCGATGGCCCAGGCCGGCCAAGCCGTGAACCAGACCTGCTGGGCCGGGTCCCCGCAGTCGCACGTCATGGTGGCCGACGGATGCCCGCTCCAGACGTGCCACCACAGGATGACGCTCGGGACCGCGAACAGCGCGATCGCGAGCAGGTGGCGTCCCGCGAGACGCGCCACCCGTCCGAACGGCGGCGAGCCGTCGGAGCCGGTCGGGCGCTCGGTCGCCACGGCCGGCTCGTCCAACGTCGTCGTCACTGCAGCAGGAGCGTACCGCCAGGCCACAGCGGCACGGATGGCAGTCTGTGGGGGGAGCCCGGCGACGCGCGCCACGGCCGTCGCCCACGTCGGGTCGGGCTCCCTAACATCTGCGTGGTGCCCGGGACGATCGAGAAGGTCGGGACGGTGCGCACGGTCGGGATGTCCGGTCCGACCCCGAGTTGTGTCGTCGTCGGGGCCGGCCTGCTCGGGCTCTCGGCGGCATGGGCGCTGGCACGGCGGGGCGCGACCGTGGTCGTGCTCGAAGCCGGGGAGGACGTTGGCCACCAGCGGTCCGGCTCCAAGGGAGACGCCCGGATCTTCCGGCTGGGATACCCGGACCGGCTCTACGTGGAGATGGCCCTCCAGGCCCGGGCGCTGTGGGCCGAGCTCGAAGCCCGGAGCGGCCGAGCGCTGCTTCACGTGACCGGCCAGGTGGCCTTCGGCGCCGAAGTCGAATCCATCTCCGCCGCCATGGAGGCGGCCGGCGCACCCTTCGAACGGCTGAGCACCGGGGACCTCGCCGCCAGGTTCCCCGGAATCGCCACCGACGGTCCCGCGCTGTTCGAAGCCGATTCTGGCGTGCTCGCGGCGAATGCGTGCCTGCGCGCCCTCCGCGACGACGCCGATTTCGAGGTGAGGACGGGCGTCAGCGTGACGTCACTGCACAATGGCGACGGGGAGGTCGCGGTCCGCACTGCGGCCGGCGACGACTTTCGGGCGAACGTCGTTGTCAACTGCGCCGGCCCGGGCGCACTCTCGCTGCTCGCGGCAGAGAGGCCGGCCGGGTTCGTGACCACGAGGCCTTCGCTGCCGCAGGTGGCCTACTTCCGCGCCGTCGACAGACCTGACGAGGGAAGCGGACTGCCCGTCTTCATCGAATGGGGTCCCGACATGATCTACGGCCTCCCCGTCCCGGCGTCATCGGTGGGCGCTCCCGCGATCTACAAGGTCTCTCATCACACGTCGGGGACGCCTCTCGGTGCTTTCGACCCGTCGAAGGGCGATCCGCTGGCGGGTGACGACCCATCGCTGCTCGCCCTCCTCACGTCCGCCGTTGCCCGGCTCCTGCCCGGCCTCGATCCCGAACCCGTCGCGACGGAGCGATGCGTCTACGACGACACGTACGACTCCGACTTCGTGATCGACCGGATCGGAAGGATCGTGGTGGGGTGCGGTACGAGCGGGCACGGCTTCAAATTCGGGCCCCTGCTGGGTGAGATGATGGCCGACCTGGCGATCGAAATCGAAGATCGGCCGCGCGACCGTGACCGGAGCCGGGTCGACCTGCGCCGTTTCGCTCTCGATCGCGCCGAGCGCGCTCGACCAGGCCTCCGGCACCGGCCGCTCCGGCTCCCCGGTGGGCGAACGCCGGTAGGTTGCCCGACGGTGCCTCGCTACATCGCCCTCCTCCGCAGCGTCAATGTCGCCGGTCATGGCCGCATCGCCATGAACGAGCTGCGTGCTTCGTTCGCCGCCTTGGGCTACGGCGACGTCCTGACCTACATCCAGACCGGCAACGTCCTGTTCAAGGCTCCGTCCAAGAGCGAGAGCGCGCTCGCCGCGGCCATCGAGCAACAGCTCGCGGACGACTTCGGTGATTCGCCGGCGGTGCTCCTTCGCACCGTGCCCGACCTACTCAGGATCGGCAACTCCAGCCCCTATGCGAAGGCCGGGGCGAACCCGGCCCGTCATCACGTGACCTTCCTCGACCACGCGCCTCCCGACGACGTGGTGGCGTCTTTCGCCCTCCCGCCGAGTCGGAACGACGAGCTCCACATCATTGGACGAGAGGTCTTCGTGCACACACCCGACGGCTACGCCGGGACCAAGCTGACCGGGACCTTCCTGGAGCGCCGGCTCGGGGTGGTCAGCACGACGAGGAACTGGAACACCGTGACGAAGCTCTGTGGGCTCGCCGGACGCTGAGCGCCACCAACGCGCACGAAAGCGGGTTCCGCGGCAACCGGATGACCGAACGTCCCGGGTTCGCCGAGCAGGCGGTGAATCCTCGCAGCAGAACATGAGTCTGCGCTCCCCGTTCTCCGACGGTGTCTCCCGGCGGCCGCGCACGTAGCATCCCGTCTCGTGAGAACGCATCGAAAGCTGAGCGGCCTGAGCCCTCTCGTTCTCGCCGGGCTCCTGATCACCCCGACCGCCGCGGCGACGGCCGCGATCGCCGCTGGGGCCCCCTCGACGACGGACGCCGCGACCGCAGGCGCCGACCAACACGTCGAACGCACGTCTGGCGAGTTGACGCCGAGTGCCCTGGCCGCCCCTCTGATCGCCGTCCTCTGCACGTCCGAAGAGAGGTGCATGGCGGTGGGCGGTCCGGGCTACGGGACCGTCGGGGGCGGGGGCTCCATCGCGGCGACCACTTCGGACGGCGGCGCCCACTGGGCGAGGACACCCCTTCTCGTCCGTGCCGCATGGCTGAAAGCGCTGGCCTGCTCTACCTCACGCACGTGCATCGCCGTGGGCGGAAATCCCGCAGGGAACGACGTGAAAGGCGTGGCGATCAGCTCACTCGATGCGGGCCGATCCTGGAGAGTCATGCCCGCGCTGCCCAAAGGCGTCGGCGTGCTCAACAGCGTGTCCTGTCCGACGGCGAGCTTTTGCATGGCGGTCGGTGTTTCCCCGGATGGCAGCACCGGGGTCGCCCTCGTGACGAGCTCGTCTGGACAGCGTTGGAAACGCCTGTCACTGCCCAAGGACGAGAGAGGCCTCGCGCTCGTGAACTGCACGACTTCTCACAGCTGTATCGCCCAAGGCACCAGGGAAGCGGTTTCCGGCGTGTTCGACTCGGGTGAGCGCCTCAGCATCGTCACCACTTCGGACGGCGGAACAACCTGGACGCAGAGAGCACCGCCAGCGGTGGACCTCACGACCGAGGGCTTTCCCAACCTGAAGGGAGTTGCGTGCCCGTCCTCGACCCGCTGCTTCCTTGTCGGGGACGCGACCCCCGGTGACGGATCGCCTTCGGGATTGGTCTACGCCAGCGCCGACGGTGGCCGGACGTGGACGAGTGAACCCGTGCCACCGGGCACCACCATCCTGAACGGGATCTCGTGCGCCAACGCCAGGGAATGCGCCGTGGTGGGCGGAGGGATAGAGCCCCGAGGCGGAACCGATCGCGACATCCTCACCACCACCGACAGCGGGCAGACCTGGGTGTCCCGGCCGGTACCGCCAACGGTGGTCGGCCTTGTCGGCGCCTCCTGCCCGACCGTCAAAATCTGCGTGTCTGCAGGATACGGCCTGACGACCACCACCCCGTACGTCGACCAGCCCGTGGTCGCGACGACCTCAGACGGAGGTACGACTTGGACCGCAGCTCCATGACCGGAAGGCGTGGCCGGGCCGGGCCGCGATACGACGGTCAGGTCGCCGTCGTCACCGGCGCCTCTTCGGGCATCGGTCGGGCCATTGCGCTCGTCCTGGCCGAGCGGGGGGCCACCGTGGTCGGCATGGCCCGTCGCGAGAACCTGCTCGACGAGCTGGAGGCCGAGCTCGAGCGGCGGACGGCGAAGAGCACGACCACGGTCTGCGACGTGGCGGATGCCGAGGCCTACCGGGACGCGCTCCTCGAAGTCGAGCGCGGCCTCGGCCACCTCGACATCCTGGTCAACAACGCGGGCGTGGATCTCATGCTGCCGGTCACCGGCGCCGCCGCCGGTCCCGACGCCCTCGAGCGGGGCGGCGACACCGTGCACCGGGTGTTCGATGTCAACTTCTTCCCGGTGGTGACCGGGACGCTCGCCGTCCTGCCCGGCATGCTGGCGCGCGGATCGGGCGCCGTGGTCAACGTCTCCTCCGACGTGGTACGGGCGCCCGAGCCGCGGCAGGGGGCCTACGTCGCATCGAAGGCGGCCGTGTCGGGGTTCAGCGAGTCACTCGCCCATGAGCTCGCCGGCTCCGGGGTCCGCGTCCACGTGCTCTACCCGGGGTGGGTCCCGACGGCGATGGGGCTGTCGGGCAACGAGGACGGCGACACCCTGCCGCCGAAGATGGTGCGCAGAACCGCGCAGCGGGTGGCGATCCTCGTCGCCGACCGGATCGGCGGGCCTCGCGTCGACATCAATGCAGCCCGGTTGCCGCTGGTCGCGCCCATCGCGCGGACGTTGGCGCCGCTGACCTACCAGAGGGCGATGCGGCGCATGGGCACGACCGATCCGGCTTCCTGAACCGGTCGCCCGTCGCCGGGCTTCCCGCAGTGAGGGGATTCAGACCCGTGGGCGCGTGCGGATCAGAGGTACGCCAGCATGGAGATCTCCGTTGTGACCGCGGCCGGCGAGTTCGATGGTTGGAATCGTTGGCGCGTCTGGGCTGACCACTCTCGCGACATTCAATACGGCGCCCGTTCCCACGCGATCAATGGCCGACGGATGCTGAATCGCACGGATGCTCGAACTGCATCACTCTCAGGAGCAACTCAGAGTCACGAGGGTCTCTCTCCGTGAATCTCAGGCCCAACTCAGAGTCATCTTCTGGAGACTTTTCTCCTAGACGAATAGAAGTTACAGCGTTAGCGTTTTCGACCACAAAGGGGGCGGTTGTGATGGATGAAGCCAAGCTTGAACAGTTCATGGGGATGATGGTCGGCTACATGACCGGGTCAGCATTGTGTTTGCTGCTGGGCTCGGCGATGAGTTGGGCCTCTACCGAGCAATGGCGGGCGCAGGTGCGATGAACGCAGAAACCGTGGCGGCGAAATCTGAGTGCAACCCGCGCCTGGTACGCGAGTGGTTGGACGGACAGGCCGCAGGCGGACTCATCGGGTACGACGCCGGAAGCGACACCTACGAATTGAGTGAGGAAGCCGCGATGGCGCTCGCCGACGACGGATCGCCCGCTTTCGTGGCTCGCGCCATGAATGCGATTGCGTCGGTGTTCATCGACCTGCCGAAGATCGCTACTGCGTTCCGGGGTGATGGAGCGCTGAGCTGGGGTGATCACGAGCCGTGTTTGTTCAAAGGCACAGAGTGGTTCTTCCGCACCGGGTACCGGGCCATGTTGGCCACACAATGGATTCCCGCGCTCGAAGGAGTGGACGCCAAGCTCAAAGCGGGCGCCAAAGTGGCCGATGTGGGTTGCGGCCACGGCGCGTCGGTCGTGATCATGGCCGAGGCCTACCCGAATTCCAGCTTCTCTGGCTTTGACTTCCATGAGCCCTCGATCGCCGTCTCCAAGAAGCGAGCTGCCGAGGCCGGGGTCGCTGAACGCACCGAATTCGAGCTCGCGACAGCAAAATCATATGAGGGAAAGTTCGACCTGGTCTGCTTCTTCGACTGCCTCCATGACATGGGGGACCCGGTGGGCATCGCCCGTTACGCGCGCGAGCATCTCGAGCCAGGTGGGACAGTCCTACTTGTGGAGCCCATGGCACTGGACGGACGACCGGTTTGCCGGACCGAGGTCACCGGGAATCTTGCCGAAAGCGGCCATGCCAAGCTCTGTGCATGCTCCGAGTTGCCATTCGCCGTGTCCATCCTGGACGAGCCGACGAACTCCGAGAGTGGCTGGCCGAAGTCAGCGGCCCCCGGCGTGAGGAGGCTCTGGCAACCCTCGTCGACGAGGGCTGCCACCACGAACAGGCGTACTTGATTGAGGGAGTCGAGGGTCCCGTGGTCGTCTACGTCATGGAGGTCGATGACATCGAGGCCTCCCAGGAAGCCGCTCGATCATCTGGACACCCGATCGATGTTGATCACAGGCGAGTGATGGGACAGGCCCTCGGAGACCTTCTACCTTTCGAGCTGCTCCTCGATCTTCGCCCTTGACGAAACTGCCCCACTCCGCCGGATCAGCGGCGTTCTACGAGACGCCAGTCAAGAGGTTTACGACCGCCGTGGTGTCGGAGAGATCGTCGAGCACGGCATTGGCTCCAATGCCCTCAAGCGAATCGGCCGTATAGCGACCTGTTCCAACCAGCAGACACCGGACACCGGCGGATCGGGCGCATTCAAGGTCTCGCGGCGTGTCACCGATCACCCACACTTGGTTCGGATCAGCTCGCCAGCCGGTCTGCTCGGCTACTCGCGACATCGCACGGGGTACCAAGACCGTGCGATCGTGATTGTCGCTGCCGTATGCGCCCACGCTGAGGTCGAGCCACTTGTCGAGACCGAAGGCTGCCACTTTGACGACGGCGTTGGGGTAGACGTTCCCAGTGACGAGGGTGGACAATACGGACTGGCGGGTGGCCAGCTCGGCCAGAATGGTGGCAACACCCGGACAGGCCGTGCCCTCAGCGGCGAGGCGGCCCGTGGCGGCCACAGCGGCCAGCTCGCTCTCGATGTGGCCCAGCACGGCCTGAATCAGATCAGGTGACTCTTCGACACCCATGTCCGACAAGTACTCGCGCACGATCTGTGGATCCGTCTTGCCGCTCATCCTCACGCGAACTTCGGGCCGAGCACCGAGCACACGTTCCAACGCGACGTCGAACACGGCTGCACCCAACCCGCCGGTCTTGACCAATGTCCCGTCGACATCCCAGAGCAGGACCCGGCGGATCATCGGGCAACCGTACCGGGAGCCACCGGTCGGGTGGAGCGACCGATGCCCCCGTACACCGCCAACGATGGCGACCTTCCGGGGAGAACGTCGCCATCGTTGCTGACGCTGACCTAGAAGTAGATGATCTCCTTGGCCCGCTCGGTGACCTCGTCCAGGTCGCCTGTCCAGGCGCCGGTGGAGAGGTACTTCCAGCCGCCGTCCGCGGACACCACCACGATGGACGCGTGTTCCCCCTCACCGAGGGAGGAGGCGCACTTCACCGCTCCGGCCACGGCGGCGCCCGTCGAGAGCCCGGCGAACACGCCCACCTCGGTGAGCCGCCGGGTCCACTGAATCGACTCCCTCGGCCGCACCACGGTCTTCCGGTCGAGCAGGTCCGCCCCCCCGAGTTCCTCGAAGATGGGCGGGATGTATCCGTCGTCGAGGTTGCGCAGCCCGTCGACGACCTCTCCCGATGGCGGCTCGACGGCCCAGATCGACACCGCGTCCCCGAGTTTCTCCCGGAGGAACCGCCCGACCCCGAGCAACGTGCCCGAGGTCCCGAGGCCGGCGACGAAATGCGTCACCGCCGGGCAGTCGCGCAGGATCTCCGGCCCGGTGCCCTCGTAGTGCGCCTTGGGGTTGGCCGTGTTCCCGTACTGGTACAGGAACACCCACTCGGGGTGCTGCTCGGCCAGCCCACGGGCCTTGCGCACGGCACCGTTGGACCCTTCCGTCCCCGGAGACTCGATGATCTCCGCCCCCCACAACTCGAGCAGCTGGCGGCGCTCTACCGAGACGTTGGTCGGCATCACCACCTTGAGCGCGTACCCCTTGAGCCGGCACACCATGGCGAGGCCGATGCCGGTGTTGCCCGAGGACGGCTCCATGAGCACCTGACCGGGTTCGCCCGGTCGGAGCACGCCGGTCCGCTCGGCCTCCTCGACCATGGACAGCGCCACCCGGTCCTTGACCGAGCCGCCGGGGTTCTGGCCCTCGAGCTTCAGGTGGATGCGGGCGTTCGGGTTCGGACTGAGCGCGCTGATCTCGACCAGGGGGGTGTTCCCGATCATGTCGAGCACCGAGGCGAACGCCCCGCCCGGCCCGCTGGAAGGCTCCTGGGACTCCTGCGACGACCGCTCCGAATGCTCCACGTGCGCTGGGCCCCGCGACCTCAACCGCCCGCGACGGCGGGCAGGATCGACACCTCGGCGCCGTCGGTGACCGGCGTGTCGAGTCCTTCCAGGTACCGCACGTCGTCGTCGTCGACGTAGATGTTCACGAACTTGTGCAGGCTGCCGTCGTCCTGGAGCACCTGGCCCGCCATGCCGGGGTACTCGGCGACGAGCTTGGCCAGGACCTCTCCGATGGTGGCGCCGTCGACGCTGACCACGGACGCTCCGCCGGCCTGGTTGCGCAGGACGGTGGGTAGGCGGACATCGACGGCCACGGGGCCTCCTCGTCGGGCTCTCTCGGCGTGGTCTCGGTCGGCCCGTGTTTGGCTCTGACTGCCCCGGCCCCTGTGGAAGGCCCGGGCCCGGACCGGACGTCGACCGACACCGATTGTTGACTGAACTGGTAACGATTCTACAGGGGCTCGGGCCCCGGTACCTCGAACCCGGGCACCTCGAGCCCCGGCACCTCGAGCCCGGGCACCTCGACGGGCTCCTCCGTGACCTCAGCGCCCTCGATGGCGTAGCTGCGGACCACCGGATGCGTGTCCCGCAGCGAGACCAGCACGTAGTGCCATCCGGGGTCTGCGGCCTGGGCCACGTCGGTCGGTGAGGGATAGGCGTCGGTGTGGGTGTGGGAGTGGAAGACGCCCACGATGTCGGCCCCGAGGGCCCGTGCTTCCCGGTCGACCCGGAGCATCTCTCGAGGGTCGATCTCGTAGACCATGGCCGAGGCGGCCGCGTTCTTCGTCGGGAAGAGGTGGGTCGCCTCGTCCCCTCCGTAGGACCCGACCAGGAGGCCACACGCCTCGTCGGGCAGACCGGAGAGGCAGTGCGCAACCATCTCCATGTAGAGGTCGCGGGCCAGGCGGAGCATCACGGCAGGGTACCCTCGACCCTCATGGCCAGGGCGAAGAAGCAGATCGCCAAGCGGGCGGCCGCCCGCGAGGGGCGGACCGGTGACCGGACGGTGGCGACGAATCGGCGCGCCCGGCGCGAGTACGAATTCCTCGAGACCTTCGAGGCCGGCATCGTCCTGAAGGGTTCCGAGGTGAAGTCGCTGCGGGAGGGCAAAGCCCAGCTCAACGAGGCCTATGCCCGGGTGGATGACGGCGAATTGTGGCTCTTCCAGATGCACATCCCACCCTGGCAGTACTCGACAGGATTCGGCTCCCACGAGCCGGACCGCAAGCGGAAACTTCTTGTGCACCGGGCCCAGATCGACGAGCTCATGGGGAAGACGCAACAGCAGTCGCTGACACTGATACCCGTGAGCCTGTACTTCCGCGACGGCAAGGCGAAGGTGCAGCTGGCTTTGGCCAAGGGACGCCGCCTCTACGACAAGCGCAACCTCATCATCGCCCGCGACGCGGAGCGGGAGGTCGCACGGGCGACGAAGGAGCTGAGCCGCTGGGGCGGCGCATGAGGTGCCGCGCCAGGCCTAGAATGCCGGTTCCGGCCAAGGTGGTCGGACGGGCCCCTTCCGGGGTGAGCACCCGCACATGGGGGTGATTGGTTTCGACTTCGGTCGTCAAGGTAGGAGAAGCGAGCCGTGGTCTCCGGAGCCACGTTAAAGAGCCGGAACCAAAAACAAACGCCGAGCAAACTCAGCTCAGCCTCGCTGCTTAAGTAGCGACGTCCAGCCGGTCCCCGCCCTACGGATCGGGTCTTGGGCGTCATTCAGTAGGGCTCACTCAGCCGCTCTCACCAACTGAGCGCTGAGGACATCTTCGTTGGTTACGGGGCGACACCGCCGCCGGCAGTGGTGCCGCCCCCGACAAAACTCTGTCGGCTGCGCTCGGAGAAGGCCTATTGCGGCTCCGGAGGACGCGGGTTCGATTCCCGCCACCTCCACTAAGCCCTGACCTGTTTTCCCGCAGGTCAGGGCTTTTTTGGCCCAGTCAGGTGCCCGAAACGGTGCCCGTGGGACCACGTGGGCACCAAAACGGACGGCTCAGGATTCTGCACCTGGGTTGGAGGGTCTGGGCACCCCCGACGGACACGCCTCATCGCCTCTGACGGTGAGTCTGGGAAGCTCCCCACCGGTCCTGAGGGGTGAACGAGGCCGGTAGCGACTCTGGCTATCGCAGGACTTCCCTCCACCTGACAGGTTGCCCCCGATCTCGTGCATGATTCCGAACACAAGTTCGGCGGGGGCGGGCGTGGACGCCTCCTCGCCGCATAGGCAAGGAGGCGACCATGTTGCGACCGGTAGCACTATTGGCGACTGGACTCGCCATGACCGCGAGTATCGGACTGGCCGGTGCTGGCGCGACGTCGGCGGCGTCTCCTGAGGAGCTTCACATCAAGGCAGGCTCCATGTGGACGGCCAAGATCAACCTTGGCGACGGAGGCGGTGCATGTGAGGTCGATACCTTCTCAGCGAACCACACCTTCACCTCCGACTTTCGAGACCGAGGAACGTGGAGTGGGGGCGGAAACAAAGTGGCCATGATCTGGACCAAGGGCTACGTCGGCCTGACGTTCAGCGGCACCTACACCACCACGCCGAGGCACGAGTACATCGGCACGTTTGGCGGTCCGGCCGCTGGCGACAAAGGCCGCTTGATCAAGGGAGCCATTGCGCCCTGCTGAACCTGAGCCAGTCAGGTCGATCAGACTCGGTTCCGGATGTGGCTCACCATCGATGGCGTTCTTTTTCCGCCATCACTGACCAGAGCACATCGAGCACGGCTGCTGCAGCTTCGGCCTTGCGTTCCCGATCGCCTCGGAGTCGATGACTCTCGGAGTGTCATCGAGTATCTCTCTGGCCCCGGCGACATAGCGCTCGACTGTGGTGTTGTAAGCGGCAGGGCGCGGCAAGTTCCTTCATCTTCACCAAGCGCCAGCGCGCTCTCCGTTTGCGAGAGCGATCAGGACGAGCAGTTATCTCCGCCGAAGGACGCGACGGCTCCCTTGACCAGCTGGCCGTTCTCGCCGGTGAGGGGGCCACCGAAGCTGCCGGTGTACCTCTTCGGCGAGCTTCCGAAGGTGCCGCTGAAGGTCAGTCCTTGGTCGTTGACACCCGCCCAGGCCATGGTGATCGCCTTTCCCCCACCGCTCCAAGTTCCGCCGTATATGGGGTTGACTCCCTTGAAATGGTGGCTGGTCGTGTTGAACTTTTCTTGCTGACACCCGCCGCCGAACACTTCGATCGTCCAGATCGCGCCATTGGCGATTTTGAGCGTCGGTACTGCCGCCGAGACCGTGCCCGCCCCTGCCAGCCCGAAGCTCGTCGCCATGGCAAGTCCCGTCGCCGCCACTACCGCTCGTCGCAACATGTATGCATTCTCCTTGTCGTGGCTCGAGCGCCGATCATCCGCCCTCCGCCTTGAGCCGTGGCACGAGATGAACCGAGCCACGACCCGGACTGCTGACAACGGTTTGGTCGCCCGCCACCAAGGAACCTAGTTGTAGAACCGCCGCTCAGCTGATCCCCAGGCGAATGACACCAACCGCGTCCAGGGCACGCGTAGGGCCACGGTCTGCATCAACCACACCGCCTTCGCCTCCCCTCAATCTTCAGGTTGATAGCGAATGGCTCTCGTCGCGTCCGTGCCCGAAGAAGACTGGTTGTCCAGGAACCAAAATACAACTGCTGACGGCGAGCGAATATTTGGCACCGCGTGGCGAAGATCCCACAGCGAGGTCGAACCGGCCGTGGTGACGCGAAGTTAGACCCGCGCCTTCGCCAATCGGTAGAGGGCCCGCCAAATCCGATAGGGAGTTAGCCCATGCGTTGGAGGTGGTGCGCCAGTCGTGCCGAACCGCCCCACCTTCCTGACATTGTGGGGTACAACGTTTCGCCCTTCGCGGAGTTTGCCATCAATGACTTAGTGCGCCCGTCGACTGGCCATTGCGATCTCTTCCTGTTGAGGTTACCCCGTCCAATCCCAGCATCCTTCCTCTTCACTGGTCATTCGTTAGCGCTGTCCGATTCGTACGGTTGACGAACAACCGCTCGCATCCTGAAAGGTGTTGGCGATGAATACGAAGAGGTGGCAGTTCCGGTTCCTGGTTGGCGCATCAACGATTGCCGTTTCAGCAGCGGTGGCGCTTGGCGCCACTGCGGCCGCGGGTGGTGCTGGCGCCCAACCCGAGGCTTCGTCGGTGGGAGCGATGGTGAGGCACGCGAACGCCCGGTCACCGATTCGACCTCGGCCACGGCGACGAAGTTGACGTTGTTGGGCACATACGTGGAATCGGATTCGCCCGGGTCGTCTATACCAGCCTCAACGTTGACGCGCATCGACCAAGTCAACAAGCTGACTTGCCCGTCGGGTCACTCCGCACGATCGCGGCCACGATCACGGCCACGATCACGGCCACGATCAGCGGCCACGATCAGCGTCCAATTGGGTGGGCCCCCAACTGCGGGCAACGCGTTCTTTACCCCTTGGACCATCAACGGCGCTTTCGTCGGCGAGAACGGTCCCTCCCTTGGCGAGGTACCGACTGATGGATTTCTCGTCGGCGCGACATGGACCGATCAACAGACGGACGTTACTGGGAAGGCGAAGGTGCAGAGCTTTGTCCAAGTAGACGACGGTGCCACTCTCGACAAGTGGACCGTGACCTACAACATTTGCGACTGAAGACGCGCAACCGCCAGGGATTTGGCCCGGGCCGTCCTTGCCTGATCGTCCCGAAGGTGTGGGGTGGGGTATCCCGGAGAGAGCGGGCGTACGGGACACCCCGGCCCCAGCGCCTGGGTGAGATCTCCCATTCGCTGATCGCCCTTCACAGTGCTCGAACTTCGGCGAGCCGTTCGATTGCGTACCCGTCGTCCCAACAGACGGCGGCTTCCCATGCGGCCGACGCTTGCGCGGCAATGTCGTGTGCGCCATCGTCGAGACCGGCGGCGTTGTGGGGCAGCACCAGGTCGAGGTCCGGAACGTCAACGTGCGCCTCGTCCCAGTCAATCAGCGCGACGCGATCTCCTGTCATGCGGACGTTGCCAGGATTGGGGTCACCGTGGACGACACATGTCTGACGGCCGGTGAGCCGCGCCCACGCGGCTCGGCATCGAGCAACACCCTCAGGCGGCATTGTGCCAAGGTCGATCTTCGTACCCGTCTCGGCGTACAGGAGGTCGGTCGACGATCGCCAACCAGGGCGCTGCGGCCAACCCTGTGTGAACCGATGCAACTGGCGGAGCGTGTCGGCCACTCGACGCCAGTCGGCGTCGGTCTCCGGCGGCCCGCCCTCCACGTAGGTCATCACCACCAGACCGTCGGCGAACAGCCGGCCGTCCGTCGTCGGAATCGGCACCGGAACGGTCAGACCCTCCCGTTCGAGGTGTCGGAGCAGCTCGGTCTCCCAGGCGAGATCACCGTCGCTCCTGGCACTGAGGCGACCGACCGCGAAGCGGTCTTGGACGCGCACCCTCCACACGTCGTTGGCAACTCCGCCAGCGAGTGATTCGATGCGATGGACGTCCTCTCCCCATTGCTCTAGTGCACCCCATCCCATTGCCACATCTTCGCGGAGTTCCGAGCACGTGCTGCCGTAGTGCGCCTGTGAGGTTCAGCAGCCAGCCACTGCTCCCTCGATCAGCTGCGCCATTTGGGGGGACACGATGCCGCCGAATTTGCCCTTGTATTCCACGGTCGGCGTCGTGGTGTAGCGACCCTTGAAGGTCAGGCCGTCGCTGGCGCCCGTCTTCCAGCTCATCTTGATCGTTGCTGCACCACCACTCCAGCTGCCTGCGTCGGCGAAGTTGTCCGAGTGAAAGGTGAAGTTCGAGTGGAAAGTCACGATTTCGCAGGAGTCGGGGTCGGCCCCACCGGGCCCTTCCACCGTCCATTGCGAGCCCGGCTTGATCTTGAGGGCGGGCGCGGTCGACGAGGCGATGCCAGCCCCCGACAGTCCGAAACTCGCCGCCATCGTCAGACCCGTCGCTATCAGTGCCGCCCGTCGCAACATAATCGCTCTCTCCTCCGTTCGCCGCCATTGGAGGAAACCCTTACCGCCTCCGCCTGCGGGTTCAAGTTGCGTCATCTTGCCCGAAACTTGATCCCCGTGGGGACGAATGGTTTTCCGGTTCGTCCAGCGAGAAGAATGGTCCCCACGGTCGCCGCGGGTGGGACACGGCGACCCCGGCCGGCCTTGTGTCTCGTACGACCGCCCTTCCAGTTGCCGTTCGCCGAGCCGGAGGCCATTGCTCAGGACCCCGCCATGGTCGGCGGGTGAGCCCGACGGGTCGGCCGCCGTCAGCCTTCCTGACCCATCCCGACATGGGCTGACATGCCCCCATCGATGACAATCATCTGGCCGGTGATGTAGCGCGACTGCTCGGAGGCGAGAAAGACGACCAGGTCCGCGACGTCGCAGGGTTGGCCTAGGTAGGGCGTAAGGCAGATCTCGGCCAGGTGGGCCAGTGTGCGCTCGTTGAGGTGGGCGCGCACGGCCTGGGTGAGAATGAGGCCGGGCACGATGGTGTTCACCCTGACTCCTTGTTTGCCGTGGCTGGCAGCCACGTACATGGTCAGGGCATTGACACCGGCCTTGGAGACACCGTACGCAGTCCGGGTCCGGTCACCCTTCATGGCAGCCCCTGACGACATGTTTATGATCGAGCCGCCCCCACCGCGAACCATCTCGGGCACGGCGTGCTTGCATGTGAGCATCTGGCTCCGGAGGTTGACGGCCATCGTCCGCTCCCACACTGCCAGGTCGAGGTCGGGCACGGCGGTGTCTCGTGACAGGAAGTCCGATTCGGTGAGCGCGGCGTTGTTATGAAGCACGTCCAGCCTCCCGAAGCGTGACACGGTGGCCGCCACCGCCCGCTGCACATGGTCCTCGTCCGAAAGGTCCGCGGTGATCGCCTCCGCCGTCCTGCCCGAGCCGCTGATCTCCGCCGCTGTTCGGCGAGCCGCTTCCTCGTCCACATCGACCACCATCACCGCCGCTCCCTCGGCGGCCAGCGCCTGCGCCGACGCCCCGCCGATGCCACCGCCCCCGCCGGTCACCACCGCCACTTTGCCGACCAGTCGTCCCACCTGCCCTCCCTTTTCGCCGGAACGTCTCTCTCATCATGGTGCATCGGAGGTCGGGACCCCGTTTCCGTGCCGATCGCGTTCGAGGACTCCCAGATGATCTGCGTCAGAAACCCGTGCGATCACGACAATGAGTCTGTACGAGTGACGAACGAAAGACCGACCCGAATGTCACGGGACACGAATCCGACAGTCTGACCCAGACCGCGGTGCTGAGAACGCCGAGGAGTCCCAACGTGTTCCGCTCCATCTCTGCGTCGTCGCGGTCAGGATCGCAGATCGAACCTTCAGGAAAGTGCCTCGATCACGGCGGCGAAGTCTGGCCAATCCTCGCCAGTATCGATGACCGTGGTCAAGAGGGCGTCGGTCGCCGGTCCGATGCGCACACCGACTCCGGACTCTTCGGCCAGGTCGATGGCGAGGCGCAGGTCCTTGCGGGCCAGTGCGGGAGAGAACCAACCCGGATGCGTCGCATCGAGCAGGCTGTCCAGCCGGAGGTTGCTGGCGAGACTCAACACCGGACTGTCGGCAAGGAGGGTCCTCAGAAGCTCGTCGGGGATGGCCTGCTGTCGAGCCGTGGCGATGGCCTCGGCCAACGAAGCCACCCCCGTGATCAACAACGAGTTGGCCAAGATCTTCATGGTGGCCCCGGTTCCGACCGGGCCACAATGCGTGTAGCCGGACCCAAGATCATTCCAGAGGGGTTCAAGGGGAGAAATCGCAGCGGCGGGGCCGCCAATGAAGAACCTCCCCAGGCCACCAGCAATCATCGCCGGCGATCCCATCACCGGAGCGTCAAGGACCCGATCCTCGGGTCCCAGCTCGGCCAGGCGTCGAGCGGTCTCCGGGGAGACGGTGCTGACGTTCGCGAACACGGCATCGGGTTCGAGCGATGCCAAGACACCATCGCCGCCGAGGCATACGTCGAGGACGGCGACGTCGTCGGCGACCACGACGAGAACGACGTCAGCACCCGTCGCCGCCTCCGTTGGAGTGTCGGCCTCGATCGCACCGCCGGCCACGAGGGCGGCGACCCGACCCGGAGTGCGGTTCCAGACCTTCGTCTGGTGACCAGTCTCGATGGCTCGAGCGGCGAAAGCCCGACCCATGTTGCCCATTCCCAAGATGCTGACTCGCATCTGGCCACCATACGTTCGCCAAGAGACACCCAGAACAGGATTCACCCGGCCCTTGATCATCGAGCGGTTGGGCCAGAGATTCACGCGAGGGCATCCATCCGGTGCGATCGGATACCGAGCCGGACGTCCCCCCCAAGGGACGTCCCTATGGGACCGGATGGGTCAGCCTCGCACTGACCCGCCTTCCGGGGATTACGTCGCGGCTGCCGATTTGGCGAAGTTCAACACGTTCTTCTTCGGGTCGTAGGTGACCACGATGACGGGGCCGAGCGGATAGGACCGTCCGCGGCCGAACGAAACCGATGACGCGGCCCCCGGGATCGTCGTGTTGCGCAGCCCATAGCCGGCTCTCTCGAAGTTGGCTATGGAGAGGTCCTTGCCGGCGGCCTTTGCGATGGTGGTGAAGAGGGCCATGTTGACGCACGCCGACTCGACCGAAAAGAAGGTCTGGTCCGAACCGCTGATCGGGTTGGTGGGTGGCGTGATCTTGTCGGACGGGTACGCCTTGCGGACGACTCGGGCGCAGTGCTGGACGAACGGCGTGTGCCAGATCTGGTAGTTGGAGGGTACCGGGCTCGAGGTCAGCACGCCGCGCAGGTACGTCGGGGAGATGGATGCGGCGAGCACCGCCGTCTCTATCGTGCCCTCGTTCGTGGCGATGAAGGGCGGGTGGTAGGTGCTCTGGTTGGCCTGGAGCGCGTCGGGCCAGACGAGGGAGCCCTCGCCGACGGCCACGACCTCGTCCACTCCGGACGACTGGAAGCGCTGCGCAATGATGTTCGCCTGCTGGTTGATGGCAGCGGTGTCACCCGATGCGCCGGCGTCAACTGCTGTCGTGACGACCGGGACGTGAAGGGAGCGCAAGGCCGATTCCACGACGTGGAGCTCGTCTTCGTCCGTGGTCTGCCCCGCGAAGATCCCGACCTTCTTTCCCTTGAACACACCTTCGTGCGCGAACGCTTTGAGCTGCACGGGGTCATAGGCCGCCTGCGGCGGCGTCAACGTGAAGTTCGGCGCGACGCCTGACGCCGGGCCGCCCTGGTACGAGCCCGCGATGGTCGGGACGCCTTGCTGCAAGAAGCAGGCAGGTTCAAAGGGTGCGATCGCGGCGAATATCTTGTCGTCCGCATCCAGCTGGGTACACGCCGTCGCCCCCGGCGCCGTGCCCACCGGGCTGACCGCCAGGAGATAGGGCACCAGCTTGCGGCCGTCCACGCCGCCGTGGGCGTTCAGGTCGGCGATGATGGCGCGGTAGGCGTCGGGGTAGTTGCCCTGGTCGAGCGTGATGCCGAACTTCCTGATTGCCGAGAAATCGACGTAGGGGATGCCGATCCGGATCGTCGTGGCGGTGACGCCCTGGCCCGGAGGCACGACTGCTCCCACTGCCGGACCAGCCCCGGCGCCGATGACGGCACCGCTCACCAGAATCGTGCTCACCACAAGCAACCGGATGACCCTTCGCACAGGCACCTCCTCCATCTGCGGCCCGAAAGACGGCTACAGCATGCCCCCTGCACGGCCCCGGCCGCGGTCGGCCGCTCTGCTACTTCCCGGGCACTCGCCCCACCCTGCGACTCGAACTGATTGTCCAAGGCCGACCCGTGGTGCGGCCCGCCAGAAGATCGTTGCTCATCCATGCGACCTCCGAAGTGGTTGATACCGACCGAGCGCTCACGGTGGTCGATGAATCAAGTACTCCTCGTCACGGGCATCCCGATCGATGCCACCGCTCCGGTCCTCGGTCTGACCGGAGAATGACGTGTTCGCCCCGCGGGTGAGCTCGACCATGGTGACGCCTCCGAACGGCACCTCGGGCCAAGAGAGTTCGCACTGGCCGCTCGGGATCATCCCGGCCGGATAGCTGGTGGTCCGACCTCCCGAAAGCCCCGGCGCACAGGGGCATGTGTCCGATACGACGTTCCACGTCTCCGGGAATGGAGATGACATGTGAGAACATCGTTCATGGCGAAGTCATCGACGCGCCTCGTGCTGATCTGTGGACTTCCTGCCTCGGGCAAGTCGACGCTCGCTCGTCAGCTCGCGGCCGAGATCCCCGCCATCAGGCTGGACAAGGACGAGTGGGCGACTCAGCTGGGCGCCGATTTGTGGGATGAGGAATTCCGCCAGCGTCTCGAACACCAGCTGTGGGTTCTTTGCAAGGATCTCTTGGCCCGAGGTCAGAGCGTGATTTTGGAGTGGGGCCACTGGGCCCGAGTTGAACGGGATGAGAAACGACTCGGGGCGCGCGCTTTGGGGGTAGGAGTCGAGCTGCATCACCTCCAAGCGCCCTTGGACGAGTTGATCGAGCGAGCGGAACGTCGCAATGCGTCGGGCGAGTGGACAGCCTCGCCCATGACACGGGCTCACTTTGAAAGCTGGACCACGATTTTTCAACCACCCGACGAGGAGGAGAAGCTCTTGTTCGACAAGCATCTTGCCCAAGGATGATCTCGTCGACTTGTCTTGTCCCCTCGCAGGAGCCCTACAGAAATGCCGCCCTGCCACGCTGTGCCGGCCATCCGGTCTGACCAGGAGTCCGACTGGAAGAGCTCCGCTCGAGCATTCCTTTGGGCTTGGCGAGGCAACCGCGACAAACTGCGAGGGTGGAACGTAACCCCTTCCCGCGCGGTTTCTTCGACCGGGCTGACCCGTCCCGTGATTCGGTGTTCTACACGTGGCCACGCCTGGTCACCCACCTCGACGACCATGCCATCGCTGCGGTCGGTGCCCTGTATGACGAACTTGGGATCTCCGGCGACGTGCTGGATCTGATGAGTTCGTGGATCTCGCACTTCCGCACCCCGCCCACGCACCTCACCGTGCTGGGGATGAACTCCGACGAGCTCGACACGAACCCCACGGCGGGATCCACCGTCGTACACGACCTCAACGACGAGCCCCGGTTGCCCTTCCCGGACGAGTCCTTCGACGCCGTGGTGTGCTGCGTTTCCGTCGACTACCTCACCAGACCCGTAGAGGTCTTTACTGACGTGGCCCGCGTGTTGCGCCCAGGAGGGCCGTTCGTCTGTACGTTCTCGAATCGATGCTTTCCGACCAAAGCCATTCGCGGCTGGCTGTACGCCGACGACGAGCAGCGCTGCGAGATCGTCGAACAGTACTTCCGTCTCGCCGGACGCTGGGATGAGCCTCGCAGCCAACGACGGACCCCTGCCTCGCATCCAGGGGACCCGCTGCTCGGAGTGTGGGCCTACCGGGCGAGACGGGTTGCAACAGACCAACCGAGGTCACCGGACGAAATCGATGCTGATCGATGAACCAATGCAGTGCCGCCGATCGGAGCCGGTCTCCCATCCTGTCGGCGACGCCGGATCACGAGCGGATACCGGCCCTCCCCGAGACTGTGACGGGGATTCGAGCGTCGCGCTCAGTCGGGAGTGACTGAACAATCCAAGAGTTCTGCGGACGCAAAGTTCGACGGGTTAGGATTTTCGTAGGGATGTTCCCCGGCAGTCGATCAGTGGAGGTGAGGCCACCCATGCAGCACGATGTAGGTGTGCCGCGCCCTGCTTTCACTGAGACAGGTTTGAATGTGGGCGATCGTCGCGGCTGAGTGCCGCGTGACCCGCGTCTTGGATCGGAGCATCGGCGCGTCTGTCGTGTAGCCAGTTCCGAACAAGGAGTTCGAGTGATCGCAGCACGCATCCATGCCTTCTTACGTGCCGGCGGCCCACGTCAAGGGCACGTGAGGGTCGGTCCGTTCCTGATCCGCCTGACCCCCGGCACGACTCATCCGATGATGAATTACGCGGTACCCGACGATGATTGCCGTCCGTCACATGCCGAAGTCGGCGCCCTGATAGGGGCGTTTCAACAGAGAGGGCTGCTCCCCCGCCTGGAGTACGTGAGCGGCGCAGCGCCGGTCCTCGAGGGCATGCTCCACGCCGAGGGCTTCGCCACGGAGGCCCACCTGCCCATAATGACCTGCGCGGCCGGTGAGGCACGACTGATCGAGCCGTCGCCGGATTTCGAACTCGTGCTCGCCCGGACGGACGAGGACCACGCAGATTCGATCATGGTCGCCGACGAGGCCTACGGAGAGCCGGCTCGTCGGTCCGATGTCCAAATGATCAAACGTCGAAGGCGTGCTGTGCAAGCAGGTGGGGTCGTCGTACTCGCGTGGCAGAGGCCATCAGCGGTACCTGCGGGATCCGGGTTGTTCCCCGCACCTCGTGAGGGAGTGACGGAGTTGGCTGCGGTCGGTACGGCGATGGCCTTTCGGAAACGTGGGGTGGCCTCATCCGTGACGTCCCGACTGGCGCGGGAGGCGTTCGGGGTCGGCGTGCACATGATTTGGCTCACGCCTGAGCATTCCGAAGCCGAGCGCATCTATGCGAAGGTGGGATTCAGCCGGTCCGAAGATCACATGGTTCATATCTCGAGACGCCAAACCTGAAGCTCCATGGCAGCGGACTTTTACTCGACCGCCGGGAAGTTTCAGCACCCAGTGATGGCTCCCTTGACCAGCTCGCCGGTGTGGCCAGAGAGGGGGCCGGCGAGGAGGGCATCGAGGAGGGCATCGAGGAGGGCATCGAGGGGGCCCAGGTACCGAGACGGCCTCTTGGTGAACATGCCGCTGAACGTCGCGCCGGCGTCGCCGCCCTTCTTCCAGACCATGGTGATCGTCGACCCGCCACCGCTCCAGCTGCCTTTGTCCTTGTCCAGGTCCGAGGTGAAGTGGTGGGTGGTCGTGTTGAAGACATCGAGTTCACACCCACCCCCGCCCGTGACGAACGTCCAGGTCGCGCCCGGCTTGATGTTGAGCGCCGGGACTGCGGCCGAGGCGATGCCCGTGCACGCCAGTCCGAAGCACGTGACCATGACGAGACCTGCCGCTCTCGCTGCTGCCCGTCGCAGGATCATGGTCGTCCTCCTTCGTTTCGCCCTGTGGAAGCCCTGTCTTCACGCCGCCTCCGCCTCCGGGTTCAAATTGCGTCATCCTGCCCTACAACAACTGCGGCCGGCGCGGCCAGAGTCGGATCGCGAGAGGTGGGCCCGCTCGCGCGGGCCCACCTCTCCAAACCGGGGAGTTGACAGTTACCTTCTCAGCAGCTCGATGCGCCGAAGCAGCGCACCGTGTTCGAGAGGGTGTCCTGGTAAGGCGAGTACATCTGGTCGGCGGGGGACTCTTGCCCAGACTGATTGGTGTAGACGTAGTCGTACGGAGTTCCTCTCCGACACGCGTGATTGATGGGCGGTGACTCGGCGACGGGGCAAAAATGGAGATCGGATGTGGCTACCATCGGGTCATGCGTGGCCGGTCCGCAGGGCACTGGTGGGGAACCGCCGTCGAAGCGCCTGACCCCGCAGCGCTGGCGGAGTTCTATTCGAGGTTGCTCGACTGGCCGGTGATCCACGATGAGCCCGGCACGTCGATCGTCAAGCCGCCTCAAGATTCCGTCTACATGGTCTTTCAGCAGGCCGCGGACTTCGTTGCGCCCGTCTGGCCTCCGGAGCCGGGGCAGCAGCGGACGATGATGCACCTCGACTTTCAGGTCACTGATCTCGAGGCCGCCGTGGCCGACGCGGTGGCCCTCGGAGCGCGCGTCGCGCCGGTTCAGCCCCAGGACCACGTCCGGGTTCTGCGTGATCCCGCGGGGCACCCCTTCTGCCTGTGCCGAGATAACGGGGACTGAGCTGACCGAACAGGAGAGCGGTCTCGACGACGAGGTCGAGACCGCTCTCCGCGCATCGCGGCCATGGGTCTACCTGTGCCGGCCCCGGAGGACTACCAGGTGCCGGCTGAAGTTCCCAACGTGAGGCTGCCCAGACCTGCAGTCGATCCGCAACCCAGCGGGACCGCCCCGGCCCAGCCCGAGTCGGAGAGCGTTGCGTTCGGGGTGGCGTACGGGGCGAACGAGCCGGTGACCTTTCCGCCGGTGACCGTCAAGCTGGTCATGCCCGGTGCACCCACAACGGAGAAAGCGGGGGGCTGCTTCCACTTTGTCGGCGCCCCCGGTGGGACGGCCCAAGTGAGCTTGAATTTCGACGTGGAAGTCGGAACCCGAGAGAGGCCGTTGAAGACCTTGGAGCACTTGTTGGCACCCGAGCCGGTGAATGTCAATGTACCCTTGATCGCTCCGTCGACGGCGATGCCCGATGTCGTCACGCAAGGGCTCGCCGAGTTGCCCAACGACGCATTCACAGTCATCTTTTCGGTGGTCGCTGAACCTCCATTAAAAAGTGGAGGAGTGAATCTGATCGATCCCGACCAAACTCCGAGGCTCTGATTGCACGTGACCGTACCCGTGAGAACAGGTGGGAACTTGATTGCCGCCCCGGCCTCCGCAGCTGGAATCAGCATCAAGGCCAAGGCACCGCCTGCTGCGACCAGAGTCGCTCGCTGGTAGATCTTCTTCATAGGTCATCCCCCTTTGTTGAGAACAGCACCAATTGCCAAGAATCAGGTCGACTCCAGCACACCACCGCGACTCGTCGACTACATCGAGATGTTGCTACCAGGAAGAATGGAGAAGGTCGAGTACGAACCCGTACCACACGTCGGCCCAGGAATTGTGGTCACGAGGACGAGCTGGTGAGGGTTGGCCGGAGTCGTGAACGAACCCGACTTGACCGCAGTCCCGGTCGGGGCATTCAGGGTGATTGTGTCCGTCCCCGATCCCGCGACTGTACCGGTGTTGTTCTTGTAGACCACCTTCGTCGGCGGCAATGGCGGGACCGGTAACCGACCAGTTCACCTTCACCTTGATCTTCCCGACGATGTCCGAACCTGCGAAGTTCGAGCAACTACTCCCGTTCCCCGTTGAGGGGACAGGGTTGTAGTAGCCAGACCCAGTCAACGTGCCGCCGAGCACGGTTACCCCCGACGGAGACGTGACAGCGCCCCCGCACGAGCCGCCGACCACCATCGTCGCCGAGAAATTGATCTTCACGCCGCCCGGGCTACCACCAAGGGTGAGACCCGGCGAAAGCGTTCCGCTTCCCGAAGCAATTTTGCATATCGCCTTACCGGTCGCGTTCGGAAGATTAGGCGAGGCGGCCCCGGATGGAAGCCCCACAAGCAAGCCAGCCGACATCGCCACAAGTGCGCCAAAAGATACCGACCTTCGAATCATGTCCCACCCCTCTCGCCTTGCCGTGAACCGCCGCACGTTCAAGCCCCAGCGAACGAGTCGGCACGGTTAACGGTCCGTGACAAACCATAACCCAACATCCGTCGGCAACCAAGGACTTTTGCAAAACAAATTTATACTGGACCTTGGAAAATGAATTCTCGATCGCGCAATTGTCTTGGCCCCGATCGGCGAGGACACTGGGAATCAACTGAGGTCCGGACAGTGTACGGAGCGGTCAAGCGAGTAACCGACACACGATCGACATCGACGCGTCGACGACCATCGAGCAGCCGCTCAGCAAGTCCTCAGGCCTTTCGAGCCGGCAATCCACTTACACGATTGGCGGATCGAAGAATCACCCGAGCGACGTGTGACCCGGCGTTGAATGTCCGAGACGAACGCAGACGAATGAAGTTGGGACTCCGCGACGACCTGCGACTGCTACTCGGTCAGCAGGTCCGTCAGGGAGGCCAACGGCACGATGCCGGCGGCCATTGCCGTCAATTCTGGATCAGCCGTGACGAGTGCGTCGGCTTGGAGCTTCGTGACCGCGATGTACTCCGCCTCGAAGATCGTCCCGCCGTTCTTCCGGGCGATCTCCCACGCCGTGCGCCGCGAAGCCCGATCTCCGAGCAACCGGATCTTCATTTGCGTGATCCGCTCATGAATTGCCATTGCGGCGTCCTCGGTGAGCTGACCGTCGCGCACCTGTTCGAGAAGCTCATTGAGCGCGTGGGAGCGGACCGCATTGGGTGCAATCAGTCGGTGGGCCGGGTTCACCTGGTCCTGGCCACGCGAGAGCTGAAGAAGTGTCGGCACGTCGACGACGAAGCGGCTCATGACGGGAATCTCCTCCCTGGGTCCAGTTTGTCCCCTTCCGGGTAAGACGCCAGCGTACGAGCGGTTCGTTGTTCAGTGTCGACTTCGGGCTCGCATCGCGATCACGGCGCGCATGCGGCTGATCATGGCTGCGGCATGAAAAAGGACGGCCCCTGTCTCTGCCGCAGAGTCCGTCCGCAGCGAACCCGTGCTGAAACCGGTTCGCTTCGGTCACGAGCAACCAGCATGCCCTCCGCGATCTGACTGTCTCGATACCGCTTGCGGTGAAGAGGTACGTCGGTCGGTCAGTCGTCTCGTGCCTCATCCCATCAGGGTACGAAGGCCCGCGATCACAGAGTGAGCCGTAGCACCGAAATCGTCGTACCTCGGACCCGAAGGCATCCTCAAGACGAACCCCATTGTTCGTCGATCATCCCTAGGGCCGTCGAGGCCGTGGTGGCAATCGCGGGGACAACGTCCGAATGCAGTCCGATATGCACGCGGAACGTTCCGCCTCCATCTCGTCATTGCCGGGGTGCCGAGTTCGAGGTCGGTCGAGGTAGCCTGCCCGCGGCAGACCACAACTGACCAGGGGCGCCAAGCCCGCAGACCCGGGAGCGGGAGGGACGATGGCCAATCGGGCATTTGCCCGATTGCTTCCCCAATTTCCCGAGCCTCAGGCAAACCGAGTAAGCGGCTCAGCAACCGCTCGACGTCCCGTTAGGGGGACGGATCCAGCGCTTCAGGCGCTTGAGTATGTGGTTCGAGCAGCGACTCCGAGTCGTCCATCGGCGCGCCCTTCTGCCATGGCCTGGCGTAGGCCAGCCAGATCGTGCCCGCTCCCAGGAGGACAACACAGAGGATCCACCCCAATGCCGTCGTCCCCACGCCCACGTACTTGAGACCCGAGGCGAAGATCACGAAGGTGATGGCGGGCCGAATGTAGCGATCAGGTGCTCGAGAGCTGAACAGCGAGCCGACGAGGACTGCAGGCACACTGCCGATGATGATCGACGTGGTGACCGTGAACTCGACGTGACCGAAAGCGAGCGCGCCCAGCGCGGCCGCGGCGGTCAGCGGCACGGCTTGGGTCAGGTCGGTCCCCACGAGCTGGTTCGCTCCCAGCATCGGGTACAGGAACAACAGCAGGACGATCATCAGCGAACCCGAGCCCACCGACGTCATGCCCACGATCAGGCCTCCGATCATGCCGATGGCAAGCGTGGGCAATGGCCGAACGGTGAGGTCGTGCACGACTCCCCGCCGCGTGTTGTTTCCACGCCGGTCGAGGAAGTAACGAAGCAGCATGGCGGCCGCCCCGATCAGGAGCGCGGCACCCAACAGCTTCTCGATGTTCGTAGTTGCGGCACGGTAGTCACCCAAGAGGTGCAGGAGATACGAACCGAGGAACGCCATCGGCACCGAGCCGACGACCATCCACCCGACCAGGTTTAGGTTGACGGTTCCCTTCTGCAGGTGGACGAGCGGCGCCCACCGGGCGCATGAATACCGCTGCCACCAGATCACTGGAGATGGCCGCCGTGGCTTGACGTTGAACAGGAGGATCAACATGGGCGTCATAAGCGCACCGCCTCCCGCCCCGGTCAGTCCCACCAGGAATCCGACCACGGCACTGCCGATGACTATGTACGGATCGATGCCTCCCACGAACCTCTCCTTCCCCCCGAGCATCGCCTCTGAGCGAAAGCTCCAAGACCCGTGTCACAACCACGACTCCTATCGAGACGATGGGAGAACATACCAAGAACCACCGACCGCCTCCGGTGCCCCAAGGCCTCTGGTCGTCTCAGCCCCGAACGCCGGGGGTCCCGGCCGGCACCAAGAATCTCCGCCGCTGATCATTGCACCGGTAGGGCCCCCGAACTCCCAGGTCAGCGCCACGCGCGCATCCCGGCGCCGAGCGCCGTCGTCCGACGGCACCAGAAACTACCGAACGAGCGTACCGGCGTGCTCTGGCGTGCCGGTGTACGCCGAAGGCGTACTTCCCGACTCGCCTTTCGTGGCCCCCACCAGGCCGAGGATACCGACGCAACGCAACTCAACCCCGGGCGGCTCCATCGCTGCCGGAATGTCCGCGTTCCAAAGCTCTGATCTTGACCCTCGGACCTCGGTGGACTCGGTGTGGCCTACCCGCCGGCCACCGGGCTGCTCCCTGCTGCTTCTCGCAGCTATCGCAGGCGAGTTACGGACACTTCTTCGTGACTTTCGCCGCCTTGAAGCCAGCGAGGCCGTTGCCGTTCACGCTCGAACCACTGTCACCTGTGAAGGTATAGAGGGCATTCTTGTTGTAAGTGACCTGAATCCCGCCTGTGGCGGACACGGTCGAGAGGCACTCGGCACCCTTCGGCTTGGTCTTGCCCGCTGGCATCAGGAGGGCGGGCCATACCTGGAGGCAAGCTCCCGTGCACGGACCGCTGGGGTGGGTGTAGAGGCTGGCGCCACCGGTCGTGGCGAGCATGTTGCCAATGGGGCTGCGGTTGACGACTTGGACGACGACGGCGCTCTTCATGCCGGCGGGCGCTGCTGCCTGGGCGCCGAGTGCCGGTACCAGGACGGCCAGCCCGACCGCCACAGTGGCCGCGACGCCGGCGCGCGCGACCCGTCCATCCCTCGTGGTTCCCATCGTTCCACTCCCCTTTCCCGTCCGCCCTTTGGGTCGGATTCTCCGCAGAGGTCTACGAAGCGCAAGCCAACAGGGATTGGTCCCGTCGTGACCGCACGAGTGGACCAGCTCAATGCCTCGACTGAGCTCCCAGTGAGCAATGGAGGTCGGGAATCTCGCATCTCTCCGCGCCTTGCTTGGACACAAATCCGCGCAGCGAGGGGTGCACAAAGGCGATTTAGTGCGCAGAACCCGGCATGGGAGCATCAGACTCCAGGCTGGCCACCCAGTTGTCGTAGTTGCGTAGGCGAGTCGCGAGAGCGCCCATGATGTCGAGTGCGAACTTCGGACTCTCGTCGACCAGGAACAGGAAGAGGTACCGGTCGACCTCGGCCAGGACCGTGGGCTCGACGGCGACGGCCGTCAGGTCTCGCGGGTGGTCGTCGATCAGTACCCGTTCGCCGAAGACGTCGTCCGGGGCCAGTACGGCCACCACCGTCCCAGACTTCCTCAATTCGATCGCACCTTCGACGATGCCGTACATGTGCGTGCCGGCGTCACCTTCCGCGTAGATCACCTCACCCGGGACCGCAGTTCGGCGCTGGCGCGCATTGAGGAACAGTGACCGGACGCTCATTGCCCTAATCGTAGATGGCGCTGGTCGGGAGTCGCGACGGTCGCCACCACCGACGAGGTCCAACCGGGGGACCGTGTCGACTCACCCCTCGACGGCGATCCCCTCAGCGTCCATGAAACCCGTCGAGCTGTCCGTGAACCGTCTGAGCGGGGCCTCGTTGCCGCTGGCATGCCGGTCGAAGACCTCCACCGCGGCGGGACCCCCGAATTGGGTGGCCTTGACCATCACGTAGATGTCGCCGCTCTCCTGACTGTCTGCGATGCCAGTGACGACGTTGCCGATGAGGCCTGTCGCGCTTCCTTCGATCGTTCGGAGCGGCATCGCGTCCCCGTTCGCGCCGGGGGCAAAGATGCTGACATGTGTGGTCGTCGGCGTTGACACCGCGGCGTAGATCCTGTCCGTGGACGGCGAGGACGCGACCGAGACGTGATCGCACATCTGGTAACTGGTGCACGCACCGAGGCCTGTACGCGGTCCTGCGATGACCCGCACCGGCTTCGACGAACCCGCTCCACCGCCTTGGAACACCTCGACCGCATTGCCCGACGTCCTGGTCACCGCCGCGATGACCGCTCCGTGCTTGTCCACCGAGAGCGTGCTGGCCCACGGCTCAAAGCCATCCTGATCGGTCGAGAACTGACGTACCGGATTGACGCCGTATTCGTCAGAAGGTGAGCCGTGGGCCTTCGGGACCGCCACAAAAACCTGGGGCGAGCCCTCGCCTCCCATCACGTACTCGTAGCCGTGCTCGTCGACCGCGATGCTCTGGGAATCGGGTCCGTTCACTCGGAACACTCTCGTCGGCGGCCCTGACGATCCGGGTGGGAAGACAAAGGTCGTGGCATCCGAAACGAAACTCTGCACATAGACGTGTGTCGAGGAGTCAACCGCCACGGTCCAAGGGTCCCAGACCGTGCCGCCGAGGTTCGGGTTGTCGAGCGTCCGCACTGGGGCGACCGCACCGGAGGCTGCAGCGCTGAACACGGTGACGGGACCGTTGTCTGCGTTGGCCACATAGACCAAGCCCGACGATGCGCCGGTTGACGTCGAGGCGGTGGAAGCGCTTGCAGTCGACGTGGAGCCGACAGAGAGGCCCGCAGCGAGCACGAACAAACCAACGCCCACCCTCACCTCGAATCGCATGCCCGCGTCCTTCGTTTGCGGGTTCTCAGCAGAGCCCGAAGGTGCCATTCACGCGCACAGGAATCTCCGTGTCAATGCCGCGATCGGTACCTCGTTGTGTCCCGGCCGGACTGGGTCCGAGCCTGATCCGACGAGCCCACCTCCGGTGCGACCCCATTCGTCCCCGCAGTAGGCCGGGCGTCCGTCGCTCGGAGGCGTTATGACCGCGGACCTCCCGCCAGGCGGCGACCGGTCAACGATGCTCAGGACCCATCCCACTCTTGCGCCGGGAAGAACACTCGCTGTACATGGCGGTTGCTCGAGGAACATGCCCGCATGTCAAAGCCCCAGCCGGCAGTCGGGGACTCCTCGCCATACCCGCGTGACAGTTCCGCGAATAACCGTGAAGTTCCTTCGTCCGAGGGGACGTCTTGGACCCGGCACGGAGGGGCACACCCGCATTCCCGCGGAAATACCTTCACATTCGATTAAACCTCTTTTACCATCGAAACCATGACCAACCTCAGCAAGATCCCGCTCGCCGCTGCCACCCTTCTCGGGGGTCTGGGCCTTACGGTTCTGATGACCGCCCCGGATGCGTCAGCCGTCTCGCCCACCCCGGCCAGAATCACGGTTCATCCGAACAACGTGATGGTCAACACCGACACGAAGGTGCGGGGGAGCCACTTCATGCCCGGCCAGACGGTCAGTCTGTTCGAGTGCTCGCAGACCATGTGGGTCGCTCCCCAGAACCCTTGCGACACCAACAACACCATGACGGTGACCGCGAACGGGCTGGGCACGTTCAAGGCGAAGATGAAGGTGGAGGCTTGCCCTGCGGATGCGCAGCCTCCCGGATTGTCCCAGACGTGCTACATCGGCGTAGAGCACTTCGGCGTCGACACCGTCAACCTCAAACCCTTCGCGCCGATCGTCGTTACCTTCCCCTGATCTCGCGGTCAGTCTGGAACTTGCACCAAAGGCCGATACGAGTGACTACCCGACACCCGACAACCGGTCAGGCGCCCTCCGTCTTTCTCCCGTAAGGCTCCAAGTCGATCCCGGGATAGCGCGACGCCACCCCCTCGAGCGTCGATGGGTCCCAATAGGGATCGCCCGGACGAGGGAAGCCGAACAGGTCGCGCTGACGGACACTGCACCGGGGTATGAATTTGGCCCAGCGCTCGGGTGATTGCCTCGGCCAGGCCATCTTGCCGCCCCACGTGGTTCCGCGCACCTGGAAGTCGGCGAGGAGAGAGAACCGCGACCGGCCTGGGGCGAGGAAGTTCGAGCCACGATGGAGGATGTCGGTCCGATAGACGAGGAGCGACCCGGCCGGCCCCGTGCAGCGAACCTCGGCGTCGGCCAGTGAACCGAACGGGAGGTACAGCGGGGTGTAGGGGACGTTTCGGCCTTTCTCGTAGGGCACGATGCAGGTCGGCGCGTCCTCGCTGGTCACATCGGAGAGGAACACGAAGGTCGTGACCTGCTGGTACCGCGCCTCGGGACGTGGCACGACGAGGCTGTGGCTGCCGTAGTCACGGTGCAGGGGTTGGTCGTAGTCGACGGCGCCCGCGTACTTCGCCCACAGCTCCACCTTGTAGAGATGGAGCTCTGTCGTCTGGAGATAGCGCTCCGCCATGTCGACCAGGTCGGGATGTACCGCGAGCCCGTTCAGGTCCCACGAGCGATAGGGGAACTCCTCGACGCCGGCGAACTGGCTGGCCTCGAATCGGGAGAACCCTCCTTGGTCGGCGAAGTAGTCGTGGGGTCTCGGGAAGTGCAGCCACAGTGCCTCTTGAGCCGCGTGGAGCTCGGACGGGCTCAGGAACCCTTCGACGAGCGAGAAGCCGCGCGTCCGAACCTCGTCCAGGGCCGACTCGGGGACCCGCATGAGCCGAGACCTTACCGAGGCGAGCCGTGCCTCCCTCGATCCATCCATCAACCCAACCGAGAGGGAGGAGCCCGCGGACGCAGAGGAACCGATCCGCCGGACGCACTGAACGCGCCGTTCTCCCTCCCCGCGGGTGCACGCACCGCGCCTACGCTCGCCGCGGTGCGTGCCGTCATTTTCGACATGGTGGACCCCGAGTTCCCGGCATCCCTCACTGAGCTGCCCGAGCCGGCGCTGCCGGGACCGTCGTGGGCGAGAGTCGCGGTCGGGTCCGGCGGAATCTGCGGCAGCGATCTCCACCTGTTCGCCCACAACACTGGGCCGTCGCCCACGCTTGCATCGCTCGGAGCGTTCCCATTCGTCCTCGGACACGAGACCGCGGGCGTCGTCGTGGAGGCGGGACCCGATAGCGACGTCGCCACCGGGACGCGGGTCGTGGTGGATCCGTGCATCCCGTGCCTGCCACGGGGCATCGATCCCCCGTGCGCCAACTGTGCCCGGGGCTGGACGTCCTCGTGCCTCAACCTCGACAGTCGGGTCCTCAGCCCCGGTCGATCACTGGGCTTCACGTGGGACCTCGGTGGTGGTTGGGCGGACCAGGTCGTCGCCCACTCCTCCATGCTCCACGTGCTACCCGACACGATTCCCGACCGTGCGGCGAGCCTGTACGAACCGCTCTCTATCGCGTGCCACGGACTCATGCGGGCTGCACCGAACGACGGCGACCCTGTGCTCGTGGTGGGCGCCGGCATCATCGGACTTGCCGCTCTGGCGGCCATCCGCGGGCTCTTTCCGAAGTGCCAGGTAACGGTCCTGGCGCGTCACGATCACCAGGCGGCCGCGGCGCTCGCGTGTGGGGCCGACCACATCGTCATGAGCAACTCCGACAACCTTCACGCGGAGGAGCTGGCGAACCTGGCGGGTGGGCGCCTGGTCGGGCGCAAACGCCACACGATGCTGATGGGCGGCTTTCCCTACGTCGTCGAGGCAGTGGGAGCACCTGCCAGCGTCACCGAGTCGCTGCGATCCGTCGCCCACCGCGGGACGGTGCTCCTCCTCGGCGCGGCGGGCATCAGCGAGGTGGACCTCACCCCCGTCTGGTACAAGGAGGCGGCGCTGGTCGGCTCCATCGACCACACCGTGGATGCCGGGTCCGCCCCGGGACTGGCCGGCGCTCCGGGTCGCCATTCGGTCGACCGTGCGCTCGACGTCCTGTCGGCCGGCTTGCTTCCGGACGCGGCCGTGGTCACCCACGAATTCGGCCTGGAGCAATTCCGCACCGCGATCGAGACCGCGATCGACCGCGGGTCCTCGCGCGCCATCAAGGTGGTGTTCCGCCCAGCCGACGTCCACGTCGGCTGATCGTCGATCTCGCCACTCCCCGCTGACCACGCAGAGCGGTGTAGAGGCCGGCATGCCAGGCTCCTGCCATGCCGACGCGAGGGCAGGCCGGACGCGACTCGGACCCGCTGGGCAGCGGCCGCCACTGTCGGGGCGCCCGCGACAGCAGCCGATTGCTGAATTTCGCATTCGCCTCGGCCCTGGCCGGCAGCCTGCTGGGACTCAGCATCGGGTCCTCCCCACTCGGGCCTTCGGGGCCGGCTGCCGCCGTGGCGCCCACTCCCGCCGCGAGTCCGGCGCCTGGATCGGAGCCGGGCGGCGCAGCCCCGGGCGGTCCCGCGCCGGCCTACCGATGTGACTTCAACCTCACCACCGATGCCTTCACCGGAGCCGGCGGCACTGCGTCGGCCATCGGATGGGAAGGAGACTTCAGAAGTGTGATCACGTGCCTCGGCGGGACCTTCCTCGTCCAGGATGGTCCTTTCGGTTACTTTCGCGAGGAGGGATTCGGGATCTACGACGGGAGCCCGACCACGTGGAACGACGCCGACGGCTGGCTCCCTGCCCAGGTGACGACGTTCCGCCACGATGGGGCGCACGTCACCATCACCGAGTTCGCGGACCGGATCGTCCTCGGCGGTGACCCCTATGTCGCCGTATACAGCAGGGTCGCGGTATCCAATCCCACGCAACATCCGGTCGACGCTGACCCCCTGGCGTCGCCCGACCTCCTTCCGATCGCCCGCGGACCCGATGCCGTCGCCCCTCACGCCACCTCGGTACACGACTACGTCGTCGCGACGGACCGCTTCGGCACCACTCACGCCTGGCCCACGCCGAGGGCACTTGCGGGAGCGGGCACCTTCGACGAGCACTTCGCCCACATGAGGGCCTTCTGGCAGCATCAGCTCTCATCCGTCGCTCGGCTCGAGCTCCCCGACACACGGCTGGTGGACGCGTACGACAGCGGTTTCGTCGAGACGCAGATCGCCCGCAGCGGGAACCACCTCGACACCGGGGTCAACGGCTACGAGAGCGAGTTCAGTCACGACGTGGTCGGGATCTTGACCAACCTGTTCACCGAGGGCGACTTCTCTGATGCGCATGAGCTTCTCACCGACGCCCGCAACGTGGTGGGCGATCCGACCCAATACGTCGACGGCGTGTGGACCTACTCGGTTCCCTGGGCCGTGTACCTCCTGAAGACCGGGGATTTGAAATTCGTCAAGGCGAACTTCTCCACCGACGGCCCGCGCGGAACGACGCAACCCAGCATCGAGGCCGCCGCGCATGCTCTGGCGGACGACCGCACGGGTCGCGACGGCACGATGGAGGCAACCAACGACATCGACACACAGGGCGAGTGGACCCAGGACGACGAGGAGTCGCTCCTGGGTCTGGCCGCCTACCGCTACCTCGCCGGGCGCGTCGGGGACCGCGTCGAGGCCTCCTGGGCTTCGCGGCAGTACCGGAGCCTCCTCGCCGCGACCGACGCCACCCTTTCGCGAACGATCGCCGACGATCACCTGGACTATCTCCCATGCTCTTTGTTCCAACCCAACGATGCCAACCGCTGTGCCGACCCCGAAGACGCCAACTGGACGTCACCGCTGAATGTCTGGGCTTGGGAGGGCTCGCTGCTCGGAGCATCTGAGGACGGGCCCATGCTGACGATGATCGACGCCACTTACGACTACGGGTTTGCCCGGCTCCGAGGCTCCCTACCTTCCGGGACGACGGGTGGATTCCCGTCCGACTTCTACGCCAGCGTCTACGACGCCGCCCAAGGCTCCGCAGGACTTGCCGCACGTGGACCGGCTCACCGCGACCAGGGCATCGTCGACTACGAGTTCATGATCTCCCACACCCAGAGCGGCCCGTACTCGTGGTGGGAGAGCTCGAGCGCCCCCGCACCCTCGTCCTGGGTCGGCACGCACCCGGCAGGAGGGCAGGGGTCATCGCCCCACGCCTGGGGACTGGCCGGCGCCGACAAGGTCCTGCTCGATTCGCTCGTCGCCCAGCGCACCGACGGTGACCTCGTGGTCGGGCGTGGCATCCCGCCGACGTGGCTCCGTCCGGGAGCGACGGTCTCCGTGACCAACTTCCCAACGACCGACGGCCACCGCGCCGCGGTCACGATCAGGTCGACGACCGGATCCGACCGCACCCGCTCAACGGCTCGGCCCCGTCACCCCGGCCACGTCGCGCTCACCCTCACGTTCAGCGGGTCGACACCAACCGGCGCAGTACTCATCGAGCTGCCGTCGTTCGTCGACAACGTGGCACGCACCAGCACCGGCACCGTGG
>CAWFPQ010000008.1:0-150301 GCA_963817875.1 uncultured Acidimicrobiaceae bacterium | reverse complement strand
AGATGGCCCTTTCGGCGAGCTCGGTGACGGCGTCTTCGAGGACAGTGACGTGCCGGTGGAGGTGCTCGGCGTCGGCGGCAGTGGCACCCTCGGCGGAGTGGCGAGCCTGACGAGCGACGGAGGGGCTCTGCGCACTCCTGATGTCGAGCGGGGTCGACTGCTGGGGAGAGGGCCCTTTGGGCGAGCTCGGCGACGGCATCTTCTACACGACCGGCAACGCCGGCAGTGCCGTCCCGGTACAGGTGCTCGGCGTCGGAGCGAGCGGAAACCTCGGTTCGGTGACAAGCCTCGACGACTACACCCGAGGATTCTGCTCCCTCTTCACCTCGGGCGGGGTCGACTGCTGGGGAGCGGGTATGCACGGCCAGCTCGGCAACGGCGTGTTCTACACCAACGGCGAAAACCATGGCAGCGCCGTCCCGGTGACGGTGGTGACAGCCGTGACGAGTTGACGAAATCGCCTGGCGTGGAGCCCCGTCGCGCCCGAACCCCTGCTGTGCCGGTGGACACTCGCGGACGGGGACGATCGCCTTGTGGAAACGGTACGCATCGCCCCGATCGCCTCGGTTGGCGGACTTGCCCATTGGGGCTCGCTCGTCGATGCCCCCCCGCACGCCCTGCCAACCGCCTCCGGCGGTCGCCGGAACGTCGCTCGCTCAGTCGAAGCTCGGCCGCGCCGTCCGGGAGCGCTTGAGCTCGAAGAAACCTTCGGTGCTGGTGCAGAGCAGAACGCCGTCCCACAGCCGCCCCGCCGCTTCACCCTTGGGGCAGGGCGTCACGACGGGACCGAAGATGGCTCGGCCGTCGTAGTGGACGAGCGGCGTCCCCACGTCGTCGCCCACGGGCTCCATCCCCGCCCGGTGCGAAGCCTCGAGCGCCTCGTCGAACTCCGTCGAGGTGGCCGCAGCGGCGATCGAGCGGGCAAGCCGACCTCGTCGAGAGCCTCGTCGACGATGGCCTCGAGCTCGCCCTCCTGGCGACCTCGCTGCTGAATGTGGATACGATTCCCCAGCGCGGTGTAGAGCGGCAAGAGGATGTCACGTCCCCGTTCCTGCTCCGCGGCGATGCACACGCGCACCGGACCCTTGGCCCTGGCCATCCGCGCCTTGTACTCCTCCGACAGCTCCTCGCGGCCCGAGTTCAAGATGGCGAGCGACATCACGTGCCACTCGGTGTGGACGTCTCGCACCTGCTCGACCTCGAGCATCCAGCGTGAGGTGATCCAGGCCCAGGGGCACAGCGGGTCGAACCAGAAGTCGCAGCCGGTCATGGGTACCGTCACGGTCCCTCGCGTTCACGGGATCCCTCCGTCCACTCGCAGGATGGCGCCGGTCGTGAAGGACGACGCGTCGCTGGCGAAATAGAGCGCGGCGCCGACGATCTCCTCTGGCTGGCCTGCCCGCTGCAGGGCGTGGTGGCGCATCCCGGTGTCCAGCGTCGACTGGTCCCACGCCTTCGAGATGTCGGTCAGGAACGGCCCGGCCATGATGCAGTTCACGCGGACCGTCGGCCCGAAAGCCTTGGCGAAGCCCTCGGTCAGCGTGTTCAGCCCCGCCTTGGCGGCGTCGTAGGGGAGCATGTGCGGCATGGGTCGCAGTGAGCCCGTGCTCGAGACGTTGATGATGGACCCGCCGTGCGATCCGGCGGCCATCCTGGTGCCGACCAGCGCGGTCAGGCGGAACGGGCCCTTCAGGTTGACGCCGACCACCTTGTCCCAGAGCTCCTCGGTCACCGACGGCAGGTCCTCGTAGAGGGGGGACATGCCGGCGTTGTTGACCAGCACGTCGACGTGCCCGAAGGCGTCATAGGCCTGCTCCACCAGCCCGTCCAGCTCCTCCCAGTGCCCCACGTGGCACGCCACGGCCAGGGCCCGCCGGCCCATGGCCTCCACCTCGGCCGCCACCTCCTCGCAGTTCTGGAGCTTGCGGCTGGCGACCACGACGTCGGCACCGGCACCGGCGAACGCGAGGGCCATGTCGCGGCCGAGTCCGCGGCTCCCGCCCGTGACCAGCGCCACCTTGCCGGACAGCACGCCACCGCCCGACGCCGCGCCCGGCCCCCCGCCGGCCGCATCGCCGGTGCCCGGCATCAGTGGCCCGCCCGCACGAGCTCGGCCACCAGGTGGGTCACGGCCTTCGCCATGGGGACGTGGAGCGACTCGTTCGGTCCGTGAGCGTTCGAGTGCGGCCCGAGGACGCCCGTGGCGACGATCGGGGTGGCGGGGAAGCCCCGCTGCAGGTCGGCCAGGAACGGGATGGATCCTCCCTCGCCCACCCGGCCCGGCTCGCGGTCGAATCGTTCCTTCGACACCCGGGCCACCACGGCCGCCACGTCGTCTCCGAGCTGACGGCGCGACCCAGCCCTGCGCCGCGGCCTCCATGTCGATGGTGATGTGCGCCCCCTCGTCGGTGGTGATGGCCGACAGCAGCGCATCGCCCGCCGCGGCGGCGTCGACGTCGGGCGGCAGGCGCAACGAGAACTTGAGCGTCGTCGACGGACGCAGCACGTTGCCGCCCTGGCGGGGAGTGGGCAGGCCGTCGGCGCCGGTCACCTCCAGGGCGGCCCCCCAGGTGCGGGCGGCCAGAAGCTCCACCGGGTCGGTCTCGAGCAGACGCAGCCCGTCGACGACCGGCGCCGAGTCGTCGGGGAACTCGGCCGCGATGGCGCGCAGGTTGGCCAGGTGCTCCTCGGGGATGCCCGCCCCCTGGAGCCCGGGCAGCAGGATGCGGCCGTTGGTCTCGTCCTCGATCCGCGACAGGATCTTGCGCAGGATGCGGAACGACGACGGCACGACGCCTCCGCCCTGCCCGCTGTGGATTCCCTCCGTGAGCACGTCCACCCTCACCGTGACGACGAGGTTCCCGCGCAGCGACGTGGTGAGCCAGAGACGGTCGTAACTGAGCCCACCCGAATCGAGGCAGATGACGAGCCGCGGCGTGCCGATCCGATCCCGGAGGTGGTCGAGATAGGCCGGCAGGTCCGGGCTGCCGCTCTCCTCACTCGCCTCGATGAGCACGAGGACCCGGCCGTGCCCGCCGCCCGCCGCCACCAGACCCGTCACGGCGGCGAACGTCGCGTACCCGTCGTCGGCCGTTCCCCGGCCGAAGAGCTTGTCGCCCTGGCGCACCGGCTCGTAGGGGCCGAGGCCGTTGCGCCACTCCCCGAGCGGCGGCTGCTTGTCCATGTGGCCGTAGATGACGATCGGGTCACCTTCGCCGGCGTTCTCGACGACGAGGACGGGGGTGCGGCCGGGCAGCCGGACGATCTCGGTGCGGAGTTCGCCCCCCTGGCCGTCCACCCACTGTCGCAACAACGTGGCCGCCGATTCCATGTGGCCGTGCTCGGACCATTCGGGGTCGAAGGCGGGGGAGAGGCAGGGGATCCGCGTGTAGTCGCACAGCGCCGGCAGGACCTGCTCGTCCCAGGCGGCGTCCACCTCGCTCGCGACGTCGGAGCGCGGTCACGACTCGGTGAGCCCGGCCAGCTTGTCCAGTGTCTTCGACATACCGGCCGCCGTCTGCCGGTCGAGCTTGGTCAGGCGCAGGACGAACCCCTGTTTGTCCTGCGAGATGTCCCAGGTCTCGGTGACCTTCGTGCCACCATCTGCCGGTTCGAGCTCGTAGCGCCAGATGCGACCGCCGAGAAAACGCCCGAGCCGGCCCGAGACCCGGGTCTGCCAGGCGATGCGCCGGTCCTGCTCGAACTCGATCACCGTGTTGGACATGGTGTACGGCACACCGGCCTTCATCGACATGCCGAAGACCGAGCCGAGGGCGAGTGTCCCGGATACCCCGTCCTTGGCCTTGACCACCGAGCCCGAGCCGTCGATGTCGGGGTGGCGCGAGGCGTCGGCCACGATGGCGAAGATGGATGCCGCCGGCGCATTGATGACCCGGTCCACACTGACCTTGTCGCCCTCCATGACGTTGCCCTCCACGGTCGTCCCATCGGTGCCCCGCGCCCCGAGGATACCGACGAGATCCGGGACTGACGCGGTGCGAGATGGACGAGACTACGTCTCAGAGAGCGTGTGCGACCAGGTCTCCCAGCTGCACCCACTCGAGGGTGGCGGCGTGGGTGGCGGACAGCACGACCGGCGGTGCCATTCCGGCCTCGAAAGCCTCCTGCCACCGTGAGGCGCACAGGCACCACTGGTCTCCGGCCTTGAGCCCGGCAAACCCGAACTCGGGGCGCGGGGTGGACAAGTCGTTGCCGACGGACGCGGAGAAGGCGAGGAACTCCTCGGTCACCTGCGTGCACACGGTGTGGACGCCGAGGTCCTCAGCCCCCGTGTTGCAGCAGCCGTCGCGGTAGAAGCCGGTGACCGGGTCGAAGTTGCAGGGTTGCAGCTCGTCGCCGAGCACGTTCTGGGCCATGAGCCATTCCAGCACACGACCGCTGAACGCATTCCCAATGTCGACAGCCGTAACCCGCAGGCCGGCTCGAACCCCCGGGCCGCGGGGATGGCTCCCTGCGTCGGTGGCGCCGCCGGTGCGCGGCGACCCCGACTCAAATTCCCGGCGTACGGGGCAGTCGCGTTCGCCGGATGTCGGCTCTCGTCGGTCGGTTCCTCACCGGACGACGAGGCGAACACCTTCATCGTCGAACGTGATCGTCATGCCCTCATTCGCCATGCAAACGCGGTCTTCCGCCGATGGCCAGATCTTCCGAGCCTCGATGATGATCTCATCGAGCTCGTGGTCGGTGTGGTAGGGATCGTGGTGGAACAACACCAGGTTCCGAGCGCCTGCCTTGTCGGCGAACTCCATTGCGTCGGCGAGCCCCGAATGTCCCCAGCCCACGTGCGCGCCGTATTCGTGGTCGCGATATTGAGCGTCGTGCAACAAGACATCGGCGTCACACGCGATGTCGAACCGCTCATCCACTCAGGGGCGACAGAACGCAGCTCGGTGCCGAGCGAGGGCTCGTGATCCGGGAGGTAGACCAACGCGTGTCCGTGCTCCTCGATCCGGTAGCCGACGGTCGGACCTTGGTGCTGCACCTTGCCCGACCGTATCGTTGCCGAGCCGATGGAGAAGGCTTCTTCGGGCGCGTCGTGGAACGTCAGGTCGGGCGGGAACATCATTGAGGTGGACCGGGAACAGCGGAGGAGAGAGATACATCGCAATCCGCTCGGAGAGTGGTTGAACCGGAGACGGCGGACCCCAGATGTGAATCTGGACGTTCGGGTCGAACAGCGGCCGGAAGAACCCGAGACCCTGCAAGTGGTCGAGATGGAGATGGCTGAGCAGGATGTGCAGCTCAGGGCACGGATCCGCTTGCAATAGGACGCCGAGTGGCCGTATCCCGGTGCCCGCGTCGAGCACAAGGACCTCCCCGCTGGAAAGCCGCACCTCGACGCACGACGTGTTGCCGCCATACTTGACGGTATCCGGACCGGGCGCGGCGACCGAGCCGCGGCATCCCCACACGCGCGCTCGCATCAGGCGTCGTCTTCCTGGTCGGCCACTTCCCAGAAAACCGAGACGACGCCGTGCATCTCGGCGGTCGAACCGAACAACGGATATGCCGTCGCGTGCACGAGGCGCTGCACGCCGTCGTAGCCGGTCGCGGCGAGCGTCCGGTGGGCGGGGCGACGTTCGAAGAAGGCGATCCCGGCGGGCGTGTCCCGCCGACGAAGCGGCTTGTCGTCCGAGGTCCTGAGTTGTAAGACAGCGCCGAACTCCTCGGCCGGTATCTCGCCCATCTCGCCGAAGGCCCTGCCGATGAGCAGTGCTGCGGCATCGTTGTAGAACACGAGCACTCCGCGGGCGTCGATGAGGAACATCGGCGTGGCGAGATTCGACGCCAGCTCTCGCGCGAGGATGAGCGGCAGGGGCTTCCCGCTTCCGGCGTGTGCGTCGTGGTCCACGACTCAGATCGTTGCCGACCGCACGCTTGGTTGCAATCTCGGCTGACGGTGTGGCCGAGAGCCACCGGAAAGGGCACAGTATTCGCCCGGCAACGCCCCCCTTCGGCCTGGACCTCTGTCAAAAATAGCGGTATCGCATCGCTGCCCACCGTCCCGGTGATGGACAGGCGCACCCGAGGGCGATCCCTGACAGCATCAAGTCCCATACCCCGTCCACCCCAGGGCGGCGTTCGGGAACATACCCACCGTTCAGCTGGCAGGATCTGGAGATCGAACCTGTCGAGAAGTCCTTTTCCGTCGATGACCTCATTGAGCTGAGCGACCTGGTCGCGACGACATGGAGCTCGGCTGCGGAGTGTGATTGGTCTGTCCCTGCTGGAACCCTCGAATGGTCATGCACCCAAACTGCTGACCACGCGGTGGACTGCGTCTACGCGCCGGCGTTCTTCCTCGCATCGAGGCGATCCGACGCCTACCCCGACGTAGGTCTGGACCTCACCCTCGGCGACGAAGCCACACCTCTGCTGCTGGTCCAGTCTTTACAGATCGCGACCAGAATCCTCGCAGCGGTCGTCAATGACGCCGGGCCCGACGTGAGAGCCGTGATCTTCCGACGACCGAGCGTGGTGACCGCGGCGCCCCCGGATTTCTCACCTCGAGGAGCCCTGGAACTGGCCCTTCATGCACACGATGTGTGCACAGGCCTGCAAGTTCCGTTCGAACCGCGGGCCGAACTGTGTGAACGACTTCGGGAGCATGTGCGGCCGTGGCCCGTATGGAGAGCGGCCTGGAATGGACTACGTCGGTCCGACGACCCGTGGGCCGATCTGCTCGTGAGCTCGGGCCGTCACCGTCAGCGACTGCAGATTGGCTGCTGAGCCAGGCCAATTGGATCGAAGCGTCCCTTCTTCCCGGCGATCAGGAACAACCCGTCGGTCAAGGAGCCGGGCTGTCGTCGAGGCGAAGCTGCAGAAGAACCAAGTCTTGCCACCGGCCGAACTTGGCACCGATCTCCGGCATTCGGGCCACCTCGACGAAGCCGAGACGCTGGTGGAATTCAATCGACGCTTCGTTTGCACCATCGACGGCAGCAACCATCGTGTGCTTCCCGCTCCTCCGCGCCTCATCGGTGAGTGCTCGCATGAGCTCTCGGCCAACTCCCGAACCCCAGCGGTCCTGTCGCACGTGCACCGTGTTCTCAACAGTGAACCGGTACCCCGGCCGCTTCACGACGTCGCGGAACCAGGCAAATGCGGCGACGCCGATGACCTGGTCCTCCTCTTCGGCCACGAGGACCGTTTCATGTTCGTCAAGCCATTCCACGATGCTCTCCGCAGTATGCGGCGTATCGGTCCACTCAATCGAGGTCGTCGCAAGAAGGGCGTTCAGGATCGAAGCAATCTCCAAACCATCCATCGCAGTCGCACTCCGTACGATCACTCCAGGCATTCTCGCAGGAACCTGCTCGTGCTACTTGGCCATCGTCATCAACTCTCGATTTGAGCCACCAGCCCGGCGATAGTGGGCACCCCACGAAGCGGAAAGGTGGGACAATGGCGCGTGGATGTGATAACCCCCGTGGCCGATCTGGTCCGGGGATGCGGATTCGACGTACATCAGCCAGTCAACCTGAGGTCGACCCATAACGTGGTCGTATGGCTCTCACCGAGTCCGGTCGTCGCCAAGATCTTCGAGGAGTACGACAGAGCGGACAGAGAGCTCGCAATCGTCAGAGAACTCGTTGAGCGAACCGCTCCGGTGGTTCCTCCCGTCGACCTGTGCATGGAACAACCCGTAAGGATTGAAGAGAATGCCGTTACATTCTGGCGATTCGAGGCGCAGGACGATGCCATCGAATCAAGTGCCGCTCAGATCGCTGAGTATCTTTTCCAGCTGCATTCTAAGCTCGCTACGGTGGGGAATCGATCAAAGCTTCCCTCATTTCGGGTGCCGCTGATGTCTGCTGTAGACGCTCTAGAGCGTCCAGATTTCGCGCCCATGCTCATGGAGGGTGATCGCGCTCTGTTGCGCGAGACAATGGTCGATGGAATGGCTGCGCTGACGAAGATGACAGGCAGCGAGCGGGTGATCCATGGTTCGCCTCACAGGTTCAACATTCTGGTCGTGGACGCAGCCCCGAAGTTCATCGACTTCGAGACCGTGGAGCTCGGACCGCTCGAATGGGACTTGGCCCATCTGGAGCCAGAGGTCGCAACCCTCTATCCGGGCGAGGTGAACCATCAGGCCTTGTCTCTCTGTCGAGTGATGGTGAGTGCGGCGACCTCGACGTGGTGCTGGGCCGGACTTGAACGCGGTTCCGACATGCAGAGCCATGCTCAACATCACCTCGAGGTAGTTCGTTCGTCCCGGACCTAGGACCGCCCGGTCGTGCCCTACGGCCGGACACCGTCGCCGGGCGAACGGGTGCAGCCCGGCGAACGTGGTCAGAGCCGGGTTCGACAAGCCGATGCAGTCCCTGACTCGTGCGATGCCACGGAAGCAAATGCATTCTCGGGCGAAGAGCAAGGGCACCGTTTCAGACGAGTCGGAGACGAACCCAGCAGCCACAGAATCCGCCCCAGACCACCGCTGCCATTCGATCGCAATTTCGCGTGATGAGAGTCGCGGGTATTTCCGGAGGTGGACCCCGAAGTCGGAAGCGATACCTGAATCTTGACTGGCCGCCCCGACCCGACCTGGCCTACGTCGCCGAGCGGTGGCCCTTCGAAGTGGTCCACCCAGGTGAAGGAGTCGACCGGAGCCCGCCGCAGCCGACGTGGGGCGGTGACCGGGCGGCCGAGCACCACGAGCGAGGCCATCGCGACGGAATCGGGGAAGCCGAAGAGCGCACGCACCTCGGGTTCACGGCGTACGGGCATGGTGGTGACGACGCCGCTCAGGCCCTCGGCGCGCGCGGCGAGCAGCACGCTCCATACGAAGGGGTAGATGGACGCGCCCCCGACCAGGGTGTAGCGCGGCAGGTCGCGGTCGACCGCGGCCAATGCGCTGAGGTCGGCCAGGACCAGCAGGAGGGCCGGCGCGCGGTCCAGGGTCTCGGCGAACCCCGGCTCCGATCCGGCAGCAGCGTCGGCGAACTCCTGGGCGTGGGCCAGCGCCTCCGCCTCCGCCACCCGGTCGGTCACCGGCGCCCAGGGCACCAGCCCGGCCGCGCCCATGGCCAGGTACTCGTACCACCCGGTGAGGTACAGGTCGCGCAGCGCGGCCCGGACGGACGGGTCCTTCACCACGACGACGTGCCAGCCCTGGCGGTTGCCGCCCGACGGTGCGAAGCGGGCCGTCTCGAGGATGCGGCGCAGCACGTCGTCGCCCACCGGTTCGGGCCCGAACTCACGTACCGCCCCGGTGCTGCGCAGCGTGTCGAGCAGGTCGAGGTCCACGAATTGCCCACCGTAGCGGCCACTGGGTAAGTGTGGGGTGTGAGCAGCCCCGCCGACCGGTCCGTGGGGGCACGGCCGAACCCGCTGTCGGCGCTGAGCCGCCTGCCGCTCGTGGTCGCGCCGATGGCGGGCGGGCCCAGCACGGTCGAGCTCGTCGTCGCCGCAGGAGAGGCAGGCGCGCTGGGCATCCTCGCCGGCGGCTACAAGACGGCGGACGCGCTCGCCGCCGAGATGGCGTCGGTCCGTCACGCGCGCTGCCCGTCGTTCGGCGTCAACCTCTTCGTGCCGGGTTCGCCGACGACGGAACCCGAGGCGCTGGCGGCGTATCTCGCTGGTCTCGCGCACGAGGCGGGCGAGCTCGGCGCGACACTCGGCGAAGCGACGTGGGACGACGACGCCTACGAGGACAAGATGGAGGCCGTGCTGGCCGCGCCGCCTCCGATGGTGAGCTTCACCTTCGGCCTGCCTGCCCGCGACGTGGTGCGCGAGCTGCAGGCGGCCGGCTCCCTGGTCGTGCTGACGGTCACGACGCAGGACGAGGCCGCGCAGGCGCTCGCGGTCGGTCCGGACTGCCTGTGTGTGCAGGGCGCCGAAGCGGGCGCACACCGGGGGAGCTTCGCCAACGACGACCGGGCCGGCCGGGACCGTCCCATCCTCGAGCTCCTCGCTGCAGTGGCGCGGTCCACCGACGTGCCGTTGATCGCCGCGGGCGGGGTGGGCGGCCCCGAGGACGTGGCGGCGCTCATCGATGCGGGGGCGGCGATGGTCCAGGCCGGGACCGCGTTCCTCCGCTGTCACGAGAGTGGCGCGCCGGCGGTGTACAAGGCGGCGCTGGCCGACCTCGGCCTTCGCCGAGACGGCGGTGACCCGAGCCTTCAGCGGCCGTCGTGCCCGCGCGCTGGTCAACGCCATGGTGCGCGACCACCCCGACGCGCCTGCGGCGTACCCCGAGGTCAACAACGCCACACGCCCGCTGCGCGCGGCGGCGGCACGGGCCGGCGACACGACGCACATGAGTCTCTACGCCGGCACGGGCTTCCGGCGCAGCCGTGAGGCGGCGGCCGGCGAAGTCGTGGAGCACCTGGTGTCGGGGTTGGACGGGCGGTGAGCAGGTGAGTGGGTCGTGAACGGGTGAGCGCACGCCGCCAGACGGTCACGATTGAGTTCGTCCCGCCGGAGCTCAGCCGGGTCGCCACGTCCATCGAGCAGCTCCGGTCGGCCGGCGGCGGGTGGGTGAACCTCATGCCCGGCGTCGACGAGGAGATGGCGCAGCCGCAGCCGGCAGCTGGGTTGTTCGCCTTCTTCGGCAACCGTCAGGCTCCGGTGACCATGGCGACCATCGTTCCTCCGAGGCTGGACCGGCGAGACCGTGAGGGGATGACCATCGGGCTGATGCACCCGACGGGCGGAAAGTCGGTGGCCCGCCTGGCCGAGGCGGGGGTGTCGATACCCGAGCGTTGGACGGTGCTCCAGGACCACGCGCGTCGGGGCCTGCTGGTGCGCACCCGTCCCGACGATGCCGGCGCCGACGCCGCCGCCTGGTCCGTCGAGGCAGGTACCGCCCTGTGCCGGGTGGAGACCACCGGCTCCTGGCGTGCGGTCGTCTACCTTCCGTAGATGTCTGTGGCCACGGACGGGCGGCGCGACGACGCGGCACTCGAAGAAGGACTCGGCCGTTTCTTCTCGGCGCATCCCGAGCTCGTGCCGGGGTCTGCCACATCGGGGTCCGAGCAGCCGGGTGTGGCGCGGTCGGGCGGAGCCCCGGTGATTCGGTCGCTCTCGCACGCGGAGGGCGGCCTGGCCAACGAGACCGTGTTCGTCGACCTCGGTCCGGGACACCCGGGCGTGGTGGTGCGGCTCCCACCGGTCACCCCGACCTTTCCCGACTACGACCTTGCGCCACAGGCGCTCGTGCAGACCGTCGTCGCGGCGGCCGGGGTCCCCGCGCCCTCCCCGGCCGTGACCGTCGACGACACTTCCTGGGTCGGCTCGCCCTTCCTCGTGATGCCGCGCGTCCACGGCGACGTTGCCGGTGGGGCACCGCTGTTCGATCCCTACGTCGTCGATGCGGGAGCGGCCACCCAGCGCGCCATGCACGACGAGCTCGTGGACACGGTGGCGGCAGTGCACGCCGTGGGCTGGGCGGGGACGGGTCTCGACACGGTGCTACCCGGGACCCAGCTCCGGGACGCCTTCGCTGACTGGGGTCACTACGTCGACTGGGCCTCCGAGGGCGACCCGCTTCCCGCGTTGGCCGAGGCGATGGAGTGGTGCGGGCGACACCTGCCCACCGAGCGCGAGCCGGTGCTGTTGTGGGGCGACGTCCGGCTGGGCAACCTCGTGTTCGACGCTGATCGCCACGTGGTCGCCGTGCTCGACTGGGACCTGGCGCGTCTCGGCCCACGCGAGATGGACCTCGGGTGGCACGTCGGCCTGGACCACATGATGGAAGCGCTCTTCGGGCGCCGGGTGCCCGGGTTCCCCGAGACGGCCGAGTCCGTGGAGCGCTACGAACGCCAGAGCGGTTACCAGGTGCGCGACCTCGGGTGGCACGAGATCTTCGCGCTGGTGCGGGCGCTCGCCATCAACGACCGCCACCAGAGGATTCGAAACGACCGGCGGCGGACCGAGAACCCGATGGCCGGCGTACTGCTGGACCGGCTCGAGGCCGTCGCACGCTGAGGAGGCGGGAGAACCGGAACAGGCGAGGAGCCTCCGCCGGGCGTCAGAGGACGGCTGGGACGATGGCCAGGGCGGTCAGGACGGCGGGTCGAGGAGCGAGAAGCCCATCACCCCCGCCTGGGAGACGTCGTAGCAGAGCGTGTCGTAGGGCTCGATGATGCCGTAGGTCGTCTCTCCCTCACATGTCACGCGGCAGTGGTGCTGGTCCAGCCCCGCGAGGCGGATGCGCACCTCGGGGTCGGTGACGTCGAAGGTCTCGTGGTGGACGACCACCTCGTCGCCTTCGGCCACCTTCATCCCGTGCCAGATGTCGCCGTCGGGCGTCCCGCCATTGGGGCCGCCGTACATGCCGCACCGCAAGAACGCGATCTGGTGTCCGAGGCGCTCGAAGGCCATCGTCCGGACTGAGCCGTCGGCGAAGACGAGGTCCACCTCGCCGCTCACCAGCAGGTGCGTCTCGGGCTCGAAGCGCATGCGGTGGGTGCGCTTCGCCAAGGTCGCGCTGCGCCGGCGCCGATCCCCGATGTTGTAGAGCACATGGTCACCCCAGAGCCCGAAGTCCTCGAACTCGACCCACTCGCCGCTGTGGGGGTGTTGCATACCGCCGTAGAGTGCCGGTCCGCCGACGCCGTCGCGGATGCCCCAATGGTGGTCACGTGTACCGAGATGGGTCGTCGTCGCGAGCTCGAAACGCTCGCCGTCCATCTCGACCCAGCCTTCCTGGCGGCCGAAACCGTCGTAGCCCGCCACAGGACTGAGAGCCCGAGCGCCGACGATGACGCCGGCCCCGAGCTGGCGGAAGACGGGGCGCTTGGTGTCGAGCCAGGTGATGTCGTAGGCGATCCCGCCGCCGGTCTGGGTCCAGGCGCAGGCGCCACTCCCGGAAGGGCTCGACGACTTCGAAGCTGAAGGGTCCAAGCGTCATGTCGAGACGGTCGGTCCGCAGACGCTGGTGGGCTCTCACGGTCGTGTGGCGTCCGCGGACGTTGACGATGGCGAACGCCTCGGCCGTGCCGAGGTTGGGATAGAAGGCGAGGCCCATCACGACGAGCAGCTCGCCGACTCTGTCTTGGCACGTGAACCACATCCGCTCGTACGCCTGCGCATCAGGTGTCCACATGACACGGACGGGGTACGGGGAGTTGTGGACGAGGAACTCGTCGATCCCCGAGAGAGGGGCGTGCTCCTCCGACGCCGGGTAGGGCGATGAACCTGGTGCGCCACCGGGTTGATCCGTCCGGTCGAGCTCGCGCTCGTTCGTGGGTCGGGAGTGGTTTGTTCATGACATTCGGCGTGGTCGGTGGGGTGTGGGGTCTCTGTGTCGGGGGTTCTGTGGTGGGGTCTCTGTCGCGGGGCCGGTCTGGCGGGGTCGGTGAGGGCACGGCCGCTCCCCGGGTTCGAGGTGGTACGGCAGCGGATTCACGACTGGCGAGCACAGTACGCTGAGCTCGTGGTCGGGAACCAGCGCATCGACCCGCGTGACCCGGAGTTCTTCACCCGGCCCGACTTTCACGAGGTGCTGGCACGCCTGCGAGCGGAGGATCCCGTCCACCGATGCGACGCAGGATTCTGGGTGCTGAGTCGCTACGAGGACATCCGGGACGTGAGCCGAGACCCTGCCCGGTTCTGCTCGTCGCGGGGCGCGCTCGTGAACGACCCACTCCGCGACCTGGAGCCCACGGTGTCCTCGCGCTCCATCCTGCACATGGACCCGCCCGAGCACGCCTCGTTCCGAGGTCTCGTCAACCGCCGCTTCACGCCGCGCGCTCTTGCCGGGCTGGTCGAGTTCGTGCGCAAGAGCGCGGCGTCGCTGCTCGACGACGTCGCGGCGACGGAGGAGATCGACTTCGTGTCGTCGCTCAGTGCCCCGTTCCCCCTGAACGTGATCGCAGAGTTGCTCGGGATCGAAGCGACCGATCGCGACGACTTCCGCCGCTGGTCCGACGCGGCCATCGAGTCGCCCGACCTGCCCCCCGACGAGACGGCATCGGCGCTCGGCGAGCTCTCCGCGTTCCTGGTGGATCACATTCGTTCGAAGCGGGAGCGGCACGGTGACGATCTGGTGTCGCTGCTCGCCGCGAGCGAGGTGGGGGGCAATCCGCTCACCCGGGAGGAACTGTTCATGTTCCTCTTGACCCTGTTGGTGGCCGGCAACGAGACGACCCGCTCTCTGCTCTCCGGTGCGGTCGTCGCCCTCCACGACCATCCCGATCAGCGCGCCGTGCTGGCCGCGGATCCGGAGCTCTCGGCGAACGCGTTGGAGGAGTGTCTCCGCTGGGTCACCCCGGTGCAGGCGTTCTGCCGGACGGCTACCGAGGACGTGGAATTGAACGCCACGCCGATCAGCCGGGGCGACTATGTCTGCATGGTCTACGCGTCGGCCAATCGTGACGAACGTGTCTTCGGTCCCGACGCGTCACGCTTCGACGTACGACGGTCGTCCAACCCCCTGCACCTTGCGTTCGGCTTCGGCGAGCACGTGTGCCTCGGCGCCAGCCTGGCCCGGCTGGAGAGCCGGATCTTCCTCGAGGAGCTGCTGGTGCGCTTCCCTGACTACGAGCTGACGGGGCCACCCGAGAGGGTCTCCTCGACCACGGTGGCCGGGATCCGCTCACTCCCGGTCGTACTGGGCTCCGAGCCGGCCTCCTGAAGGACGGCACCGCGGAGGTCGGCGAGGAGTGACTCCATCGCCGCCGGGTCGGCGCTGAGGCGCAGCCGGCCGCCTTCCCGCGCCGAACGGACGAGCCCGTTCTCGCGGAGCACCTTGACGTGCATGGAGACCGTGGGCTGAGCGAGCCGGAAGAGCAGGGCGAGATCACCGACGGTGCTCGGCGCGGATGCGAGCGAGTGCAGGAGCGCCAACCGGGTCGGGTCGGCGACCGCCTTCACCCGCCGCGCCACCGACTCCGTCTTGGCGCGGGCCGACACGTCGCTCATGGCAACGCCGGTGCCGATGATCACGACGCCCGGGAGCTCGAGGTACATGTTGGACCCGAAGAAGAGGCAGGGGACGAAGAGCAGCTCGCTGCGGCCCGACTCCACCGCGGAGACGATTCCGGGCAGCCTCGCCGCGAGGATGTCACACCCTGTCGGTATCAATTGATCCAGTGATCGACCTCGCTCGTACTGTGCGACGACTTGCCGGCCGGCCTCCTCGATGAGGGGGAGGGCTTGGTGCCACATCTCGTCGACGGGGGCCCAGACGTCCCTCAGCAGCCCCAGATACGAGGCGAGCAGCTCGGGCGAGTTTCGGAGCCTCGCGAATCGTGTCCGGTACACGTCGAGCTCGGCCGGGTCCTCGGACGGCATGTCCAGATCGAGTGGAACCGTGGCCACGGCGTGCTCGATCGCCCGCCACAGCGTCTCGGCGTCGTTCTCGGCGAACGCGCCGGCGTGGTGGGCGAGAACTTGCATCTCGGCGAAGCAGCTCTCCTGCGAGCCGTCGTTCCAGAACTCGCGGACGCGGTCCGCCAGTTCCTCTCGCCCATCGAAGATCTCGGCCAGCACCGGGTACCGCGCCTGCATGGAGGGTTGGGCGGCGACGCAGAGCAACCACGACAGGTCGCTGGCCAGGGAGGGGGCGGCAGACACGGTTGGCCCGCGTCGTGTCTCGGGAACCGTGGCCATATCCGTTAACATAGGCATACGTCTATATTAGAATATAGTTGATTTGTTGTCAATCTCTGATAGAGTGGCAAGTGCGATGAATCAGAGCTGTAAGGGATACGTCCGAGGCCAGGTGAGGAAATGATCCAGGCGAACATGACAGGAACGAGGGCGGACGCTCATCGACAGGACCTTTTTCGGTCCGCAGAGACGCACCGACGCGCACGGTTTGCGACACGGGATGACCGCCGGATGGCGGCGACGCATCGCTCGGCCTCCGGAATCCCGGTTTCCGGAGGCCGAGCAGTGAGCCGCACCCCCGTGTCCGCGAGGCTCGGAGCGTGGCTCATCAGCGCGGGACGCGACTCGGCGGAACGCCGATGCAAACCTCCTGAGCGGACACGTGCGCGGCGACCTGGGTCGCCCGTTCTGCAGTCGCTGAACCGCATCGGGGCAGGATCGACAAGAGTGGCACCGTGCCTCTCGAACGCAACGTTCTTTTCATCACGCTGGACCAGTGGCGCGGGGACTGCCTGTCAGCCCTCGGCCACCCGGTGGTCGAGACGCCAACGCTCGATGCGCTCGCGCAGCGGGGCGTGCTCTTCGCCAACCACTGGGCCAACGCGGCGCCGTGCGGCCCATCGCGTGCCTGCCTGTACACCGGGACCTATCAGCACCAGAACCGGTCGCTGCTGAACGGCACGCCGCTCGACGCCCGCTTCACCAACGTCGCGCTGCTCGCCCGCGCCATGGGGTACGACCCAGTCCTCTTCGGTTACACCGACACCTCGGTCGACCCGCGCACCGTCCCCGCTGACGACCCGCGGCTCTTCAGCTACGAAGGAGTGCTTCCGGGGCTCGACCCGGTGGTGTTGGACCCCTGGGAGCAGGGCAGTCCGGCCTGGGGGCGATGGCTCGCCACGCAGGGTGTCGACGTTCCCGCCAATCCGCACGACCTGTACGAGCCCTTGGAGGGGTACCCCGGTTCGGAGTCCCACGGGACGAGTTGGGCTCCGGCACGGTTCCCGCCCGAGCTCTCCCAGACGGTGTTCATCCGTCAGGCGGTCGTGGACTGGCTGGAGCGGAACGGGGATCGGCCGTTTTTCGTCCATGCCTCGTTCATCCGGCCGCACCCGCCGCGTCGGAACCCTCTCGGGTACCACGACCTCTACGCAGAGGACGCCGTCGGTCCCTTCGTCGGCGCCTCGAGTCCCGAGGAGGAAGCTTCGCTCCACCCGCTGGCCGCGCTCGTCCTGGCGTTGCCCTGGATCGCCGCCCCGAGGGACGAGCTCGAGCGCCGTCAGCTGCGGGCGACGTACTACGGCGCACAGCGCGAGGTGGACGACGGGCTGGCCCCGCTCCTCTCGTACCTCGACGAGAGCGGCCTGGCCGCAACGACCATGGTCGTGGTGACGAGCGACCACGGGGAGATGGGAGGCGACCACTGGATGGTCGAGAAGCTCGGCTACTGGGACGAGAGCTTCCACGTTCCTCTCGATCGTGGTCGATCCGACCCCGCAGGGAGACGCCGGTCGAGGCCGCGTCGTCGACGCCGTGACCGAATCGGTCGACGTGCTCCCCACCATCTGCGAGTTCATGGGCGCCGACACACCCCTCCAGGCCGATGGTTGGCCGCTCAGCCCGTTCCTCCGGGGCGAGCCGACCCCCGAGCACTGGCGGGACACCGCTCACTTCGAATGGAGCTTCGCCGATCCGGTGGCCCGTTACGCCGAACGTGCTCTCGGGCTCCCCATGAGCCACTGCTCGCTCGCGGTCTCACGCGGCCCCCGGTACGAGTTCGTCCACTTCGGAGCCCCGGCCGACGTGTTTCCGCCGTTGCTCTTCGACCTCGAGTCTGATCCCGGCCGGGTCGAGAACCTCCTCGCGGGTGAGGCCGGGCCGTCTGCCGCGGGCGGACGCGGGCCTCGGGATGGCACCGCCGCCTGGGAGGCCGCCCAGGAGCTGCTGCACTGGTACATGCGCACGGCGGAGAGGACGTTGAGTGGAAGCTTCCTGCATCCGACGCGGGGATTGGTCGAGGCGCGTGACACCTGGCGGTGACGCCCGCGACACCGGGCGTCGACGGAGAGCCCGGCGGTTGACGGCCGGCGGCTCCGTTTGGTGTTTGAATCTGCCTGCCCGGCGGCGCCCGGGTCCGGGCCCGATCTCGCGAAAGGACGTGGCGACATGACTTCATCGTCCGACATGCACGTGCCCGACATGACGGGCAAGACGGTCGTGGTCACCGGTGCCAACTCCGGGATCGGCTACGAGACGGCCGCCGCCCTGGGGGCGGCCGGGGCGCGGGTGCTCGTGACCGCCCGCAACGCCGACAAGGGGCGGGCGGCCCTGGCCGACCTGGCGACGCGCCTCGACGGTTCGGGTCAGCTCCAGTTGGTCGTGTTCGACCTGGCCGATCTGGCTTCGGTGCGGAACGGGGCGGAGGAGATCCTCGAGCTCGCGCCGCGCCTGGACGTGCTGATCAACAACGCCGGTCTCGTCCTGAGCGAGCGGAGCCAGACGGTGGACGGCTTCGAGACGACCTTCGCCACCAACCACCTCGGGCCGTTCCTCCTGACCAACCTGTTGCTCGAGCGACTCGGGACGTCGGCACCGGCTCGCATCGTCAACGTGGCGTCGGCGGCGCACTCCGCCGCTCGAAAGGGCATCCCCTTCGACGACCTCCAGACGACCAAGGTGCGCTACAAGGGGATGCGTGTGTACGGGGAGTCGAAGCTGGCGAACATCCTCTTCACCTTGGAGCTCGCTCGGCGCTCGGCGGGGTCGGGCGTGACCGCCAACGCGCTGCACCCCGGCACGGTGAGGACGGGTTACGGCGCCGACGGCGACGCCCGGGGACTGCTGGGGTTCGGCATCAGGATCGCCCAACCCTTCTTCCTGTCGCCGGCGCAAGGTGCACGTACGTCCGTGTATCTCGCATCCTCGTCCGAGGTCGACGGTGTGAGCGGGAAGTACTTCGCGAAGTGCAAGGAGAAGCAACCCCGGAAGTGGGCGCAGGACCCCGAAGCGGCGGCGCGGCTGTGGCAGGTGAGCGAAGACCTGGTCGGTCTCTCCGTGCCTCGGGGAAGCTGACGACGGATGCGCGTTCTCGTGACCGGGGCGGGCCGAGCCATCGGCCGCGCCACCGTGGAGGTGCTCGCGGAGCGGGGCCACCAGGTCATCGCGACGGCACGGGATGTCACCTTGCTGGCTGATCTCGAAGGCGATCGGATCGGCGTGGTCCCTCTGGACGTGAGCAGCGACGAGTCGGTGCGAACCGCGCTGAACGCGGCCGGCGAGCTCGATGCCGTGGTGAACAACGCCGGCTTGACCGGGTACGGACCTCTCGAGTCCTATCCGCTGACGTCCCTTCTCCGGGTCCTCGAGGTGAACACGATCGGCCCTTTGCGCCTGGCGCAGGCGGTCGCACCGCAGTGGCGCGAGCGGGGGAGCGGCGTGCTCGTCAACATCAGCTCGGTGCAAGGGAGGATCGGCACGCCGCTGGAAGGCGCCTACTCGGCGTCCAAGCACGCGCTCGAGGCCTTGTCGGAGACGCTCTACTTCGAGCTGGGGCACTTCGGGATCCGTGTCGTGATCGTCGAACCGGGGTACGTCGCGCCGGGGATGAAGCACGCGGACGATCACCCCGGACCGGAGGTCTACGAGGACCTCCACCGGCAGTGGGACGCGACGGCCTCCACGCTGGTGGGCCCGGCCGGCCGGCCGGGCCCAGAGCTCGTGGGCAACGCGGTGGCTGATGCGCTCGAGGACCCGGGCACGCCACTCCGGGTGGAAGTCGGCACGGATGCCGCCATGGTGCTCGAGCTTCGGCGCACGCTCCGTGACGAGGAGTTCGAGTCGACCATGCGCGAGGCGTTGGGGCTCACGTGGTGAGGCTCAGCGTGGTGGGACGGACCTCGGTGGAACCGACCTGGGAGACACCATGGAGAAGCTGATGTACCTGGCCTGGTTGGATCCGACGAGCACCCGGGCGGAGGTGTCCGACATCGTGTTGGGTCGGGTGGCCGAGAAGTTGCTCGCTCTCGGGCCGCGGAGCCTGACCATCGACGTGTGGGATCCCGAAAGCGACATCCCGGCGCCCATGCCGACCCCGGAAGGGGAGACGCCCCTGCACGCGCTGGTCTCGGTGTGGATCGATGCCGTGGACTACCGGGCACCCTACGAGGAGGTGCTGGGGTCTGAGGCTTCGAGGCTGGCCGGATACGAAGTGGTCGAATCGCTCTACCGGGACTACGGGGGAAACCAGTGGTGCGGGCCTCGCGATTGGGCCGACGGGACCCGCTCGCCCGGGGTCCTGACCGTGGCGCTCCTGGAGCAGCACCCCGAGCAGTCCTTCTCGGAGTGGATGACGAGGTGGCACTCCCGGATCTCTCCGATCACCGAATCGATTCAGCCCCGCTGTCGTTACGTGCGGAACGCGGTCTTCCGCGCCATCACCGAAGGGGCTCCGCCGTTTCGAGGCATCGTGGAGGAGGCCTGGCCTTCTCTGGAGCATGTGACCGACCCGATGCTGTTCTACTGTGGCGACGGCGACCCCGAGCGGATGAACGCCAATGTGACCACGATGATCGAGGAGATCAACGCGTTCGTGGACCTCAGTACGTTACGCAGCGTCACCATGAGTGAATGGATATTGAAATCATGACCAACACGTGGAGCCGGGAAGAGCTGGAGCGCGCACACTCGCACTATGCCGAGACAGCGAAACGCTGCGCCGAGAGCGGAGAGTGGAGGGACTGGGCCGATCTGTTCACCGAGGACGCGGTGTACCTGGAGCACACCTTCGGGACTTTCCGCGGGCCCGAAGAGATTTACGCCTGGATCGCTCCGCTCATGGCCGAATGGCCGAACCGGGCCATGAACTCGTTCCCACACTCGTGGTGCGTGTGCGACGAGGAGCGGGGTTGGTGGATCTGCCGGATCGAGAACAGGATGCAGGACCCGGGAGATGGCTCGGTGCACCAAGCCCACAACATCACGGTCCTGCACTATGCGGGCGACATGAAATTCTCCTACGAGGAGGACGCGTACAACCCGGCTGCCTTCGGTCCGATGATCGAGGAGTGGTCGAAGGTCCACGCCGCCCACGGCAACGGACCCGCCTGAAGCGGTGCCTCATCGTCCGATGACCGCGGAGGAGGTACGAGCGTTCCTGACCTCCGTCCCGCCGCACACGGGGAAGCTGGCGACGGTGCGCGAGGACGGGCGACCCCACCTCGCGCCGGTCTGGTTCGACGTCGACGATGACGGCTCGCTGCTCTTCAACACCGGGGAGTCGACCGTCAAGGGCCGCAACCTGGCTCGAGACGGCCGAGCCTCGCTGTGCGTCGACGACGAGCGGCCGCCCTTCAGCTTCGTCGTCGTCGAAGGTCGGGCGGAGCTCGTGGACGACCCCGGAGAGGTGCGCAGGTGGGCGACGAAGATCGGCGGGCGCTACATGGGCCCGGCGCGGGCCGAGGAGTACGGGGCGCGCAACGGTGTGGCGGGGGAGCTCTTGGTGCGCCTTCGCCCTGAGCGGGTCTATTCGGGTCTCGACCTGGCCGAGTGAGGCCGTCGGGTCAAGAGCCCGCTCCCATCACGGCTCCGGCGCCGGCGCCGGCCAACCGTGCTGGTCGGTCCCCGCCACCGAGGCCCGGGGGACTCGGGCGCCCCAACGGTGGCCGGCTGAGCCGGTCGGAGGCGAACTGGCCGAGGGGTGCGATCGCCACGGCGAGCAGCGCCGCGACCAGAAGGAGGTCGGAGACGATGTTGGCCCGCAACATGCTGACCGCCACGCCGTGGACGGAGGTGACACCCGCGAAGGCCCAAAAGGTGCTGATCACGACGAGGGCTGATCGCAGCCGGCCGTAGGGAGCGGCCACAGCCGCGAGCACGACGATTCCCCAGGTCACGTACCACGCCCACACGATGGGACCCAACAGCGACAGCAGCAGCAGCGTGAGCCCGAGGTTGCGGACGGCGCCCTCCACGGGAGCGCGGAGCAGCAGGCGGACGCCGAGGGCCACGGCGATCAGCAGTCCGAGGACGCTGAAGACGGGGCGAGCGTCCATGGTGGAGAACGGGAACTGAAGGACGTGGCTGACGATGGAGGCGGCACGGGCCACCAGGTTGACCGGTGTCACGCCGGTGAAGGACGCGTCGGCGGTCGTCGTCGTGCGCACCCAGCCCCACCCGGTGCCCGAAAGGAGGGAGATGCCCTCCATGGTGGCCAGTGCGATGAGCCCCGCGCCGAGGGTGTGGCCGACGCGACGGCGCCAGGGTGCTGCGGGTCCGGCCCACACCCATCCGAGGAACACCACCCCGAGCGCGGCGGGTGACTTCACGCCCGCGGCGAGCGCGCACAAGACGACCCCCGGCACCGTCCCCACACGGGTCGCCACCGCCAGTCCCGCCATGAGCAGACCGAGCATCGAGCGCGTCGTTGTGGGCACCGGCCAGGAGCGCCAAGAGGACGAGGGGGGAACCGGCCCCGAGAATGACGGCATGCGCCGGGTCGCGCTTCAGCGCGCGGGCGAGCGTGGGTGTCGCCGCCACCATCAGGGCGACTCCGCCGACCTCGAGGAGCCGTAGCAGCAGCAGGTCGGCCAGGAACACGTGGCCCGAAGCCTGGTCCAGCGCGCCATCGATAGCCAGGAAGCTCGGACCGTACGGGGACTCGGTGCCCGACCACGTCGAGTCGGCCAGCGTGTTGAAAGGAGTGGATCCGAGCACTTCGGGCCCATAGGAGTAGGGATTGATGTGGTGGCTCATCATCTCGCCCTGAGCGGCATAGGTGTAGACGTCGCGACTGAAGAGCGGCGGGGCGAGCAGAAGGGGGACCGCCCAGATCACCACGACGAGCACCACTCGCTTGACCGGGAAGCCCGGCCGGCGACCCAGGCCACCGAGCAGGCCCAGCCAGACACGGGTGAGCAGGATGAGCCCGCCGAAGACGAGGGCGAGTGAGGCCACGGGAGGCAAGGTGGCGGGACTCCCGGCTCCGCCGAGGAGACCTCCGGGCATGCCGAAGAACCAGGCTCCGGGAAGGTGGGTCTCGAACGACGACCCGCCCAGTACGGCTCCGACGGCGATGGCGGTGGTGCCCAGCGCGCCCAGAACAGCCGTGCGGCCCAGGCGCAGCTCGGGTCCTGACGACGACTCTCTGTCTTCGCGGTCCGACAGGGAGGGCGAGTCGAGGGGGTGAGTCGTCTTGGAGGCTGTGCCGGGGGTCAAGAGCTCCATGTGGGTCCCCTGCTCGGGCCGCCGGCCGGGACCGACGTGCCGCCGCAGCAAATTGTCATCGAACCGCATTGATTCTGTCACAGATCGGGACAGTGGGGGTTGCTCCCCGCCAAGTCTTTTCCCGGCTCTCAGGCAGGCCCCAGTAACGTCCCAGGCTTGCTGCATGATGCCGAGGTGGCCTTCGGTGACATCGTTCCGTCGTGCGACCGAAAGGAAGGCGGTCGGCGCGTGACGAGCCGCGCTGGCGCCCGGTCAGCGCGGAAGGGAGGGAGGGGCCGGTCAGGTGCCGCGCCGTCCAAACGACCAGCTATCGGCGCTACCTTTGCTGCCCGATCCCGAGTCCCTGGTGCGGCCGACGACCGCTCCTTCCCCGGCACAGTCCGGGCTACCCCGGAGAGTCGATCCCGGCCGTGAACCGAATCAGAGCGCATGCCGGACCCCTGTGGCCCTATCTCGTGCTTGTCGCCGTTCCGGTGGGCATCTTCGTGCTGCCCGACCTGCTCGGTGGTCATCTGCTCCTCACCGGGGACAACCTCCAGCAGAACTATCCGCTCCGCGTGTTGGTGGGGTCGATGTACCGCCATGGGGAACTGCCCTTCTGGAACAGCTACATCTTCAGTGGGACCCCGTTGCTGGCGGGATTCAACGCCGGAGCCTTCTATCCCCTCATCGGGCTGTTCGTCGCGTTGCCAGACCGGGCGGCCTGGATCGCCACGGAGGTCGTCGTCTTCTCCGCCATCGCGGTCGGGATGTACGTCTTCCTACGTGCGATGGCGCTGTCCACCGTGGCCTGCCTTCTCGGTGCCTGCACCTTCGCCTTCTCGGGAACGGTGCTGAGCCAGGTCAACCACGTGGACATGACCGAGGGCTTCGTGGCCATCCCCTGGATGCTGTTGGCCGTGCTGCACATCGTGCGCGACGGACGCTGGCGGTGGTCCATCTTGCTCGGTCTCGCCTTCGCCAGCGTGATCCTCGCCGGCGCGCCGGAGGCGATGCTGGACGAAGCCCTGCTGGTGATCGCCTTCGCCGCGCTGTCGGCTGGGCTCGACCGGGGACGCTGGTGGCGGGTGTTGTCGCGGTGCGGCGCCGGTGCGTTCCTCGCACTCTCGTTGGCTGCCATCCAGTGGCTCCCGGGACTCGAGGCCATTTCGAACTCCCAGCGGGCGGGGAACGGTTCGGCCTTCGCCGCGCTCGGCGCGTTCCCGTTGCGCTTCTCGGTTCTTTCGCTGGTCCCTTACGTCAACGGGGGCTACGGCACCTTCGGTGAGCACAGGTATTTCGCCGGTTACAACCTGCCCGAGGTCGGCATCTACCTCGGGATCCTCCCCCTCATCGCGGTCTTGACGCTTCTTCATCCGAGGTGGCCGAGCCGCATCAGCGGCCGCGACCGACTGACGTGGTACCTGGTCGGCCTGATCGGGTACCTCCTGGCGGTCGGACCCGCCACCCCGTTCGAGCATCTCTTCAATGCCATCCCGCTGTACGGGCACCAGCGTCTTCAGAGCCGGAACATGATCACGGTGTCGACGGCGGCGAGCGTGCTGTTCGCGGGGTGGATCGACCGAACGGACGCACCGCGGACGCACGGCTCGTTGGCGCGTTACGACCGCCTCATGGGCGCCGTCCCGCTGGTGCTGGTCGTCGGCCTTGTCACCTGGGCGTTGGCGGCTCCGGCCTCGCTTGCCCGCTACTTCGCTGGCGTCTCCATCTCTCCGGCCGTCGCACACACCGTGCGCCAGGCGACGCTGTTCGCCCTGGCCCTCTGCGCCGTCGCCGCCGCGATCGTCTGGCTCAGGCCGAGGTTGCGTCCGAGGAGCTGGGGATGGGTCGCCTCGCTCTTCGTCGCGGTCGACTTGGGGTTGATGGTGCTCTCGAGCCAGCTCATCACCGTCCCGCCGAACGCGCTGGTCGCCGGGTCGACGCCGGTGCAGCAGCTCATGGCGGCCAATCTGGCGCCCGGCGGGAGGATCACGAGCTACGACCCGCAGATGTACGACACCAGTCCGGCGAGCCCGCAGGGGGTACCGGACCTCAACATCCTGGCCGATCTGCCCTCCGTGTCGGGCTATGCGTCGATCGTCAACGGCACCTACGAAGCGACGACCCACACCCACGAGCAGGGAGAGCTCAACCTCGCCGAGCTCACTGCGGGGGGTCTCGACCGCCTGGACCTCCAAGAGCTCGTGACGCTGCCCGAATACTTCATGGTGCCACTGGCGACGGCCCCTCGGTCGCTCTCGGAGGTGCAGCAAGTCTCGGAGGGGTCCGGGCACGACCCGTTGCTCCCACAAGGCTTCGGCGCCAACTTCGATGACAACCGGTACCCCTTCTACCCCGTTGCCCGACCGGCCTTGCACGGGGGTCAGTCGGCATCGTGGTTCTTCGGGGAGTCGCTCGAGCCGGAGTCGGCCACGCTGCTCTTCACGACAACGGTGCCGGCCGCCACGGCACTCCGGTTCGGCCTGCTCGCCGCGGACGGGAAGACCAGCTGGTCAGCTCCCCAGACGGTGCCTCCGGGAGCAACCACGGCGGAGATGCAGTTCCCGCGGGAGGACGCGGTCGGACTGGAGGTCCAGGCCCTCGGTCCGCTGCCGCCCTCGCAGGCGGTCATCGTGGCGGGAGGTCAGCCCTACGAGCTCCGCGGCGCACTCTCTTCGGCTCTTACCCCGGGGCCATGGCGTCAGGTGGGCGAGGCCCAGGGTTTCACGGTCTTTGCCTCGCGGAGGCCCCCGGAACCGATGTCCGCAGTCACCGCGGACGGTCGGCCGGTGCCGGTCCGGGTGCTCTCGAGCAGCACCAAGTCCGAAGTGGTGCAAGTGGACGCGCCGGCGCCCGTCTCGGTGATCCGCTCCGTGGCCTGGGACAGTGGATGGTCGGGCTCGGTTTCGGTGAACGGAGGAACGGCCCGATCGGTCCCCGTCCGCTTGACCCAGCTCGTGCAAGAGATCTCGGCGCCGGCCGGCAAGGACGAGGTGACGTTCCACTACCGACCCCCGCACCTCCTCCTCGGCTCCCTCCTCAGCCTTGGCTCGGTCATCTTCCTGGTGACCATCGGGATCGTCTGGCTCGTGCGGCGCCGACGGGGTGGGGGCTCCCGTGACGGCGAGGTGGTCGCCGGGACCGGCGATGAGCAGAGGCCGACCGACGCAGCCGTGCTCGTCGGCGACGGTTCGGGCGGACTCCGTCAAGCGGCGACCTCAGAAGGCGTCGGACCTTAGGCCGAACCGAAAATCTTGGACCATTGGCCGGGCCAGAACCGGCTGGTAAGGATCGCGGTTACCGGGCGGGTTTGTGCCGCACCGCTGACCGGGACCCCCTGACGAAGGTCCGCTTTCCGATCGGTGAATGCAGGCCAAGCAGAGTCATGCTGAACTACGGCCCATGATTGAGGGCGGCTGTGCGACGCTGGCGGTGTCGGACTTCAACGAGGCCATCGAGTTCTATACGAAGACACTCGGTCTCACGCTGAACATGCGTTTTGGCGACCAGTGGGCGGTTATCGACTGCGGAGGTGGTCTCCTGTTGGGCCTGATTCCGAAGTCAGAGGAGATTGGTCCCGGTGCTTCGGTGGGATTGGGAGTAATCGCCACCTTCGACGAGGTCGTCGAAACCCTGAGGGAAAGGGGTGTGCCGTTCGACACCCCCGTTATCGAGGATCGACACGTGAAGATTGCCAACTTCGCTGACCCTGATGGCAATCGGTTCCACCTGACCAGTGCGGCCCCTAAGCCGAAGATCCCACCCTCTGATCCCGCTTCGTTCCTACCCTTCTTCGAGCATTTGGGGTTGCGATGGGACACGATCGACGGTGAGCGCGTCTGCGTAGAGATAGACATGCGAAAGGACCTATGCGGGCCAGCAGGCATCCTCCAAGGAGGCATCACCGCCACGCTTGTCGACGTGGCCGCCGCATCCACGGCCGCGCTTTCTGGGACCGGGTTGGTTGCCACAACCGAAATGACGCTCCATTACCTCGCTCCAGGACGGACCGGTCCGATTCGAGCCGTTGGCGAGCTTCTCCGAAGTGGCGCGAGATCATTTGCAGTGGAGGTCCGGGTCTTTGATGTCGGCGCAGAAGATCGCCTGATGGCGGTGGCCCTGGCTGCATTTGCTCCCATCAATCGCAACCCGACGTCTTAGCCGAAACGTGGACGCCGTCGATCACTTCAGCCAGCAGGGCTTCATCCAGTTCCTGGCGATCGAGCCGATTGAAGCGGGAAGTGGCAAGGCGGTCATTCGTCTGACCCCCAAAGCTGAGCACCTGAACCACAACGGCACAGTCAATGCCGCCGTCCTCTACGGTCTGGCCGAGGTCGCTGGGGCTGGGGCGGCTGTCGCAGACATGTTGGACGTCGCTGCCGAGAGCTACACGGCGGTGAAGAAGGCGACTATCGAGTACCTGGCACCGGGCCGAGGCGTCTTGGAGGCGACGGGTCGGGTCGATACGGCATTGGTCGAAGGAGCCAAGGAGGCCGTACTTGCCGGGTCGGCCGTGGAGGTCGACGTGCCGGTGTCGGTGACCGATAGCGAAGGTGCTGAAGTAGCCAAGGTGGCATTCACGATCGCTCTCAGGCCGAGGCGCAAATTCGCGTAGACCGCTCAAATCGCCGTGGCCCAGCGTCACTCGTGCCGCTATCGGGCGACGGGCGACGGGAAGTGATCCCCACAACCCGCCCGGTATCACGCCGTCGAAACCGGGCAAACGTGCCGGTCGCGGCAGCCCGTCTCGTCGATCCCAACGGGGTCGTCAGCAGAAGGGACGGGCCAGCGAAAGCAAGAATTCGCCCTCCTCCGCCCCCCACATGCCTTCGACCACGAAGCCGGCCTCGCCCAGCTCCAGCTCGACCTGTTCCGGAGTGAACTTCGCGCTGATCTCCGTCAGCAGGTCCTCTCCTTTGGTGAAACGGACCGTGATGCCGGCGCCGGTCAACGAGACGTCGGTCGCTTCCTGCGCCCGCAGGCGCATCTCGATCCAGCGCTCCTCTTCGTTCCAGACCGCGACATGCCCGAAAAGGTCGACGTCGAAGTCACCCCCGAGCTGGTCGTTGAGTACGTGAAGCACATTGCGGTTGAAGTCAGCAGTCACGCCGGCTCCGTCGTCGTAGGCCGCAACGAGGCGGTTCTTGTCTTTGACCAGGTCCGTGCCGAGCAGGAGCCAGTCGGCGCTGGACATGGTGCAGTTCAGATCGAAGAGGAATCGAGCGCGTTGTCGGGGGTCGAGGTTCCCGATGGTCCCGCCCAAGAAGGCCACCATCCTTCGTCCATCGGTCGGTATCTCGGACAAGTGCTGGTGGAAGTCGCCGATGACGAGGTGCATGTCCAAGGTGTCGTATTCCTCGGCCAGGTCCGCCGCCGCATTCCGCAGGAACTCGTCGCTCACGTCGAAGGGTACGTAACGCGAGAGCGCGCCGGCGTCCCGGAGGGCACTCAGAAGCACCCGGGTCTTGTCGCACGCGCCTGCACCGAGCTCGACCAGCGTGTCGGCCTTGGCCATCCGGGCGATGGCCGGGCCGTGCCGCTCGAGCAGGGCTCTCTCTGCCCGCGTCGGGTAGTACTCGGGCAGCTGCGTGATCTCCTCGAAGAGCTTGCTGCCGCGCTCGTCGTAGAACCAGACAGGAGGGATGGACTTCTGGTCAGCCTGAAGGCCCTTGATCGCATCGGCCTGCATCTGGCGCTTCACCTCTTCGGGGGAGAGGTGCACATCGATGGAGAAGCCCACGATTCAGGGGTCCCGGGCGAGTCGGACGCCGCTGAACGCCCAGCGCGCGCCGGGGGGAAAGAAATTCCGATAGGTGGGCCTCACGTGCCCGGGTGGTGTGGCACAGCCGCCCCCGCGGAGCACGTATTGGCTCACCATGAACTTGCCGTTGTACTCGCCGACAGCTCCCGGTGCGGCCCGGAAGCCCGGGTAGGGCGCGTACGCGCTCGAGGTCCACTCCCACACGTCGCCGAACATGGCGTTGTCCGAGAGAGCAGGGCGCGGATGTGCCGGGGCACTCGAGAGGAAGTTGGTTCCCTCACCTGAGGAGACCGCAACGGACTCCCACTCGCCTTCGGTGGGGAGTCGCAGGCCAGTCCAGTGCGCGAAGGCGTCAGCTTCGTAGTAGCTGACGTGGCAGACGGGCTCGTCGGGGTCCACCGGATGCACCCCGGCCAAGGTGAACTGCAACCACTTATCGGCTCGCTCGGGATCGCGGAACCAGTAGAGCGGAGCCTCCCAATGTTCGGCATTGACGACGGCCCAGCCGTCGGAGAGCCAGAACTCCGGCCGTGCGTAGCCGTCCGCCTCCATGAACTCGAGCCATTCACCACAGGTCACCGGGCGATCGGCCAATCCGAACGGCGGGAGGTAGACGATATGGCGGGGAAACTCGTTGTCGAAGCCGAACCCGCGTCCGGAGTGGCCGATCTCGACCTCTCCGCCGCCGTGCTCGACCCACCCCGCCTTGGGCGGCGCGATACCGGTTCCGGGTGTCTGCGCGGCGACGTAAGCCGGGTGCAGGGGATTCTTCGAGAGCACGTGCTTGATGTCCATCAGCAACAACTCTTGATGTTGCTGCTCGTGGTGCAGTCCGAGGGTGATGAGCTCGGGGAGGCCAGGCTGGTTCGGCCCGGCGAGCAGCGAGGTCATCGCGGCATCGACGTGCTCTCGGTACTGAGCGATCTCTTCGACACCAGGCCTGGAAAGGAGGCCGCGTTCGGGACGGGGGTGCCGAGCACCCACCGCTTCGTAGTACGAGTTGAAGATGTAGGCGAACGCGGGATGGAACGGCACGTACCCGGTCGCATACTGCCCGAGGACGAAGGTCTCGAAGAACCAGGTGGCGTGCGCCCGGTGCCATTTGGTCGGGCTGACCTCGGGCACCGTCTGGACGGTCTGGTCCTCGGCGCTCAGAGGAGCGGCAAGGCATTCTGTTGTCCGACGCACCTCGACGTAACGCTCGAGGAGCTCCGATGGCAATTCTGGACGGCTCGTCATCATCCGAATCCCTTCGCCACCCCACCCACCGGGAGCGATCACGTCACGCTGGACGTACGTTGGGATCACCATACCCAGCGCCGCTCGTCACAAGCGCGCTTGCTCCGAAATTTCTGCCGAGGACCCCAAAGCCGATCATGCCCGTACTCGGCCGCCCTCGGTTGGGCCGCATGAGCCCCCTCAACCATCCCACGGGGGTGCGACAACAGTGCGGCGACCGGGCGATCCCCGGCAGCTCCCCTCCGGCGTAGGGCTCAGGCGAGCACCTTGCGACGGAAGTTTCGTAGGCCGAGAGTCAAGAACACGACACTGAAGGCGACGATGGCCGGGTAGATCACGTACAGCGGCATGTGCGCCGCGTTCGTGAAGGCAGCCCGCATTCCGTCGTTGATGTAGATGAGCGGGTTGACGAGCACGATGATCTGGAGCCAGTGAATCGTGCCGAGCTTGACCGAGGCCAGCCTCGTCCACTGGTAGTACGTGCCGCCGAGGAAGGTGATCGGAAGCACGATGAACCCGAACATCAGCCCGAGGTTGCGTGGCTCGAACGAGGTGCCGAGCAGTAGTCCGAGCGACGCCATGCACGCGCAGGACAACGGAACCAACGTGAGGATGAGGACCCAGTGCAGATGGATCTGCGCTTCGACCCCCGCCGCGTGCACGACGGACGCGATCGGGAGGACGATGGCGGCCGAGATCAGCCCCTGGGCGCCGCCGGAGATCACCTTGGAGATCGCCACGAGCCAGATGGGGCAAGGAGCCTGGACTCGATCCTCGATTTCGCGAGTGAAGCCGAACTCCTGCGCCAGCTGCATGGCGACGGCCTGAATGCCCTGGAACATGATGGAGAGGCCGACGACCCCTGGCACCAGCACCGTGGCGAACGCCGACTCGGCTCCGGGGACGCCGCTCGCCGCGCCGATGCCCTGTCCGATCTTGGGGAACACGTACAGGAACACGAAGCACAAAAGGAATGGCTGGACCAGCGTACGTACCGTGAACTCGATCTTGTGCTTCCACAACACGACCAAGTCGCGTCGGATGAGCGCGCGGAGCGAGACCCAGCTGGCTGCCGCCGCCGAGCGGCTCGGCTGCAGGTCCACTCGACGCGACGCCGGCGCGCCGAGTGTGGGGACAGCAATTGATTCCGACGTCGTCGCCGACATCAGTCGCGCAGGTCCTTTCCGGTGAGGCCGATGAAGACAGTCTCCAGCGTAGGCTCGGCCACGGACAGGTCGGCGAGCGTGAATCCCCCGGACTCAGCCGCTTCGACCACGCGGGGTACCAGTCGTTCCGAGCCGCTCACCTGGAGCTCGACGCCGCCGGGGACCGGACGCGTCTTCGTCAGGCCTTCGAGACTGCTCGCGAAGGCTTCAGCGAGGAGGTCGGAGTCCCCGGCCGCCTTCACCGTCACGATGGTGTCGGCGCCCACGCTCCGTTTGAGCTCTGCCGGCGTGTCGAGGGCGAGGATCTTGCCGTGGTCCATGATGGCCACCCGGTCGCAGAGTTTGTCCGCTTCCTCCATGTAGTGCGTGGTCAGCATGATGGTCTGACCCTCTCCGTTGAGAACTCCCAGAAGCTCCCAGAGCGCCAATCGGCCCTGAGGGTCGAGTCCTGCGGTGGGCTCGTCGAGGAACAAGACCGCCGGCCGGTGGAAGATCGCTCTCGCCACCATCAACCGCTGTGCCATGCCACCGGAGAGGGCGTACACGGAGGCCTTGGCGAACCTCGTGAGCTGAAACCGCTCCAGGAGGTCGTCCGCCGTCTGGCGGCTCTCACGGGCGCCGATACCGAACAGGCGGCCGTGGAAGTAGAGGTTCTCCCAAGGAGTGAGTTGCCGGTCGAGCGTGTTCTGTTGCGACACGACGCCGATCAACTGCTTGGCCAGGGTGGGGTGGCGGACGACGTCGATCCCGGCGACGAAGGCGTCACCGGCCGTAGGAATCACCCGCGTCGTCAGCACGCCCACCGTGGTCGTCTTGCCGGCTCCATTCGGACCCAGCAAACCGAAGACCTCGCCGGTACCGACACGCAGGCTCAGGTCGTCGACGGCACGAAAGTCGGTGCCCGAATAGGTCTTCGTCAGGCCGATTGTCTCGATGATCGGCCTGACGCCGTCGGCCTGGCGGCCGTCGAGAGCTTCGGGAGCGGCGGAGAGGGTCATGGCTTCTCGGTGCACAGTACCGGTCGAGCGTGCCGCCGACGCCCGGTCAATCCTCGCCCAGGATCTGGTAGAGCTCCTTCCGAGCCTTTTGGATCGAGGCGATGCCGCGCTCGATCTGGCTCTGTGCGCCTGTGCCCGAGAGCTGCTTGGCTGCACTGACGAGCTGGTGGACGGCCAGACGCAGACTGCGCAGTTCGTCGTCGCCGTCCTGCCGCCGCCCGAACGGGAGGAATGCCTGGTCGGCCTCGGCCCGCCCCGCTTCCGTGAGGCTGTACGAGCGGCTTCCCGAGCTCTGGTCGGACTCGACCACCCCGGACTCTTCGAGCATCTGGAGGTGGGGGTACACCGAACCTGGGCTCGGGCGCCACAATCCACCGCTCATCTCCTCCAACCGCCGCATCACCTCGTAGCCGTTCGCCGGGCCGTCCCGCAGGGCCACCAGCACCGCGGAGCGGATGTCGCCGCGACGCATGCGCCGACCTCCTCCCCAGCCGCCCCGCTCGCCTCCCCGGCCCCAGGGGCCTCTGGGGGACCGCCGTCCCCGGAAGTCGTGGCCGTGAAGGTGGTCATGCACGTGCCCATGCAGGTGGTCGTGCAGGTCTTCGTCGATGTGGTCGTGGTCGTCGACTCTGTCGTGGTCGTCGACTCTGTCTTGGTTTCGTTCCTGGTCCATTCGCAATCCTTTCCCGGTTTCCGTCAGGAAACCTCGCTGTCACCGGAGACAGGCTCCGGCTTCGTTACGTACGATAACGATATATCATAACCGGTCGACGAGCGTCGTCGCGCGGGAACGAACTCAGCTCCTTCACGGTTGAACCAGAGGAACGCTCTCCCTCGTGACCTTCGTCCGGTTCGTCCGGTTGGCTCGTGTCCGAGGCGAGGCGCGCACAGATGTGACGATCGTGGGCCCTCGCGGCCCCCTGACCAGCAGATTCGGTCAAGGAAAGCGATCAACTCGGAGGCCGCGACTGGCTTCCGAGCGAATTCGTTCAGCACGAAAAAGGAGGTAACGGTGGGACTCTTCGGTTCGCACAAGACTCGGCCGGTTACGGCGGAGAGGGCATTGCCAGGCCGGGCGGAGCAGATGACGGTCACGTCCCCCCATCTGGTGCTCGGCACGGAGATCACGCCACCGTTCCCCGAACGGCTCGAGACCGCGGTCTTCGGCATGGGCTGCTTCTGGGGGGCCGAGCGGAAGTTCTGGTCCCTCCCGGGCGTCTACACGACCGCGGTGGGGTACTCGGGTGGTTTCACGCCGAATCCGACCTACCACGAGGTCTGCCGCGGTCGGACCGGTCACGCCGAGGTGGTGCTGGTCGTCTTCGACCCGACCCAGATCTCCTACGAGCAACTCCTCGGTGCCTTCTTCGAAGGTCACGATCCGACCCAGGGAATGCGCCAGGGCAACGACGTCGGGACCCAGTACCGCTCGGCGGTCTACACCACGACGCCGGAGCAGGCCGAGCTGGCCGAAGTGGTGGCAGCCCGGTTCCAGGAGTCCTTGGAGTTGGCGGGCCTGGGGAAGGTCACGACCGAGATCGCACCCGCCGGGGGCTTCTACTACGCCGAGCCCTACCACCAGCAGTATCTCGAGGCGAACCCCGGTGGATACTGCGGCCTGGGCGGGACCGGTATCTCGTGTCCCGTGGGCCTGGCCGGCGCCTGAGGGGCCCGTCACCAAGGCAGCCCGGGCGGCTGGTTCCCGGTACACCGAACGTTCGTGCAGGGGGCAGTGCCCCTGGGTCAGCTCTGGAGCGGACTTCAGCGCAGCCTGATCACGTTTCCGGTGATCAACGCCGCAGCATCCGACGAGAGATAGGCGATCACCGCCGCAACCTCGTCGGGCGCGGCGACTCGGTCTCCTGCCTCCCGGGCGAGGGTGGCTGTGCGGTCGTTGACCCACCCCGTGTCGGTGACGGGAGGGTGTACGACGTTCGCGGTGACACCAAAAGGTGCGAGCTCCTTCGCCGCGCTCAGGGTGAGGTTCACCTGGGCCGCCTTTGCCGCGCCGTAGGAAACCTCTTCTGGGAACCCGCCACCTTCGCCCGAGGTCAGCCCGACGATGCGGCCCCACTGCCCGCGCCTCGAGACGTGCCGGCGCGCGAACTCGGCGATGAGCAGCGCAGGACCCCTGGCGTCAATGGCCACGACCTGGTCGAAGGTCTCGGATGCGACGCCGGTCACGGTGCGGCCGAATCGGTCTGCGGTCCCTGGGGCGAAGCTGTCGCCGAGCCACCCGGACGCGTTGTTGACCAAGATCTGCACCGGCCCGAAATGGGCCTCGGCCAAATCGAAGAGTGAAGGGATCACGGTGGCGTCGGCGAGGTCGGCTTCAATGGCGACCGCCTGTCCGCCGGCCACGACGATCGACTCCGCGACGGCTTCGGCCCGGATCATGCGGTTCGCCCGGTATGCCGGAGGGAGGGACGGGTCCTTCAGACCGCCCAGCTTCTCGGAGCGAAAGTAGGTGCACACGACCGCCACGCCCTGAGCGGCCAACGCTCTTGCCGCGGCGGCGCCGATCCCGTGGTTCGATCCGGTGACCAGGGCCACCCTGGGTCCCGGATCCGGTCGCCCGTCGGGGGCGCCTCCGGCGGGACTCACAGGCAGACAAGGGTCGCGGTCACTTGAACGCGCTGAGTCGCTCGAGGACCTCCTCGGCCTCGGCCACGAACCGGCGCACCAGCTCGCCCGCCGCCACGAGGTCGGTGATGGCACCCACCCCCTGACCCGCCGGGTAGCACTCCCGTTTCACGTCGACGCCATCGGTGAAGGAGTCGCCGCCGAGGTGGATCGCTCCGTTGCCGTAGGCCACACTCAGCTGTTCCGGGAACCGACGGAGCTCGTCGGGGTGAGAGTCGTAGTAGTCGGTGTACTCGTTGCGCACGACTCGCATCGTCTTGCCCGAGTAGGCCCGGCTGACCGTGGTCTGGTCCTCCCGGCTGGTCAACAGTGCGTCCTTGTAGCCGAGCACACCACGGGCCTCGGGCGTGGCGATGAAGCGGGTGCCGACCCAGATCCCGTCTGCCCCGAGCGCCAGCGCCGCCGCGAGGCCGCGACCGTCGAAGATGCCCCCGGCCGCGACGACGGGGACGCGTTGCCCGACCGCATCGGCGATCTGGGGGACAAGTGGGAGCGACGCAACCTGTCCGGTGTGGCCTCCGGCCTCAGTCCCCTGAGCCACCACCAGGTCGCATCCCGCCTCGACGGCGCGGACGGCGTGTTCGACCTTCCCGCACATGCTGACGACCACGAGGCCGTGGCGATGGCACAGATCGACCACCTCGACGGGGACGCCCAGACCGGCGACGAACGCATTGGCGCCGGCCTCGATGATCAGCTCGACCTGCTCCGTCAGACCACCAGGCATCGCCGTGAGGAGGTCGACGCCAAAGGGCTTGTCGGTCCTGGCCCGGACGGCCGCCATCTCCGCGACCATCTGGGGATTGCCCATCGTCGAAGCTCCGAGGCACCCGAACCCGCCCGCCTCCGAGACGGCGGCGGCGAGCTCAGAGTAGGAGACGCCGCCCATGCCGGCCAGCATGACGGGGTGCTCGATGCCGAGAAGATCGGTGAGGCGGGTACGCATGGGCTGGCCTTCCTCTTGGTCGAGTCGCCTTGGTCCTGACGCCGCAGCGCTCTTGTCGTCGTTCGCTCGGCGTGGTTGTGTCGCCGGCGGACGCAGTGTCGACTCCGGGGCCGGACCGTAGCGCGGGTCGGGCGACACCGGCGCTGCCGCGGCGTCGCGGGCGCGGGGTCACGTGTCGCCGGTCACCGACAACGCCGACGGCCACGGACCTCGGCGTCGCACGACGGGGGCCGCCGCGGGGAGTCCGGGGTCACGGGGCGGCGTTCGGCCTAGGATCTGGCCGATCAGGACGTTCAATCCCTTGAGCACATCGTGGAAGAGGTGGGTGAAGTGAGCGTCGGCGTCGCGGCACCTGCCCCCGCGGTAGAGAAGATCACCAAGCGACGCCTCTGGGTGATCCTCGGTGCGCTGTTGCTCGGCATGCTTCTCGCCGCGCTCGACCAGACCATTGTGTCGACGGCGCTGCCCACCATCGTGGGCGACCTTCACGGAGGCTCCCATCTGGCGTGGGTGGTGACGGCGTACCTGCTGGCCTCGACGGTGTCGACGCCCTTGTGGGGCAAGCTCGGCGACCAGTACGGACGAAAGACGTTCTTCCAGGCCTCGATCGTGATCTTCGTGGTCGGTTCGGCGCTGTGCGGATTCAGCCACACCATGACCGAGCTGATCGCGTTCCGCGCCCTGCAGGGTCTCGGTGGCGGTGGGTTGATGGTGGGCGCGCAGACGATCATCGGTGACGTGGTCTCGCCGCGCGAGCGCGGGCGGTACATGGGCTTGTTCGGCGCCATGTTCGCCGTCGCCACCGTGATCGGGCCGCTGATCGGCGGGCTGTGCGTGACCTACCTGTCGTGGCGCTGGGTCTTCTACATCAACCTGCCGCTCGGGATCGTGGCGTTCCTCGTCACCGGGGCGGTCCTTCCGGGTCATTTGCGCAAGGTGCACCACCGGATCGACTACCTGGGAACCGCATTGCTGGCAGGGTCCGCCACGTCGCTGATCCTCTTCGCCAGCCTGGGTGGAGTCACCTGGCCCTGGACCTCAGGCGCCAGCATTTTCACCGTGGTGCTCGGGGTCGTCCTGGCGGTGGGTTTCGTCATGGTGGAGCGACGCGCGCAGGAGCCGGTCATCCCGCTCAAGCTGTTCCGGGCCCCGGTGTTCACCGCATCGAGCGCCATCGGCTTCGTGATGGGGCTGGCCATGTTCGGGGCACTTACCTTCCTGCCGCTGTTCATGCAGAACGTGAAGGGGGTCAGCCCGACCGCGTCGGGCCTGCGGATCCTGCCGGTCATGCTCGGGATGCTCGCGGCTTCGGTGACGTCCGGCCGGTTGGTCACGCGGTGGGGCCGGTACAAGATCTTTCCCATGCTGGGAACGGCGATGATGACGGTGGGGGCGTTCCTGCTGTCGATGATCGACGCGTCGACGAACGGATGGGTGCTCGCCCTGTACATGTTCGTCTTCGGCGTCGGCATGGGGCTCACCATGCAGGTGCTCGTGGTGGCGGTCCAGAACGCCGTCTCCTACGAGGATCTCGGGGTCGCGACCAGTTCGGCGACGTTCTTCCGCATGATCGGCGGCTCCTTCGGCACGGCGGTCTTCGGCGCCGTCTATGCCATCGTCTTCACGCGCGCGTTCGCGCCCGCGCTCGCCAGGGTCTCCTCGGCGGTGCTGAGGTCGTTCAACCCCCAGACGATCGATCCGGCGGTGCTTCAGAGACTCAAGTCGACGGCAGCCGGCCTGGCCTTCTACACCCGGTACACCGACGCGGTGACGCACGCCATCCATGTGATCTTCCTCATCGCCGTGCCCATCTCGTTCTTCGCCTTCCTGCTCAGCTTCTTGCTGCCGGAGGTTCCGCTGCGCAAGACGGTCCAGACCGTCGACGTCGGCGAGGTCCACGGGATGCCCGAGAACCGGTCGTCGTTGCAGGAGATCGAGCTGGCGCTCACCCGTTTCTCCGCGCGGGAGAACCGGGGCGAGCTGTACCGCACGCTGGCCGTGCGGGCCGGCCTCGATCTGCCGCCGCGGTCGTGCTGGCTCCTGTACCGGCTGGCCGAGAACCCCGCGTGCACGGTCGAGGATCTGGCCGGACGGCTGAAGATCGACACGGGGGTGATCCAGCCCGGCGTGGACGGGCTGGTGACGGCCGGGATGGTGGACCAGCGTCCTCAGGGCGCCAAGCACGAGTTCCACCTGACGGCGTCGGGCAACGACGCGCTGGTCCGGCTGACCGAGGCTCGCCGCGCCGGGTTGACCGATCTGCTCGAGGGTTGGAACCCACAAGAGCATCCGGAGGTCATCGAGATGGTCAAGGAACTCGCCCACGCCCTCCTGGCCGACGACGAGCGCATGGTGGCGGACGCGATGCCGCACAGCGTGGCGGCGGCCGCGGCCGGCGGCGGGGGCGGGGGTGGGGGAGCGTGACGCGTCCGCCTCCTCGCCGGACCGGGGGCGCTTCCCTCAGTCGCTGAGCCTGGCGCGCAGCGCGAGCTTGGCGTCATAGGTGGCGCCCAGGGCATCGAGCCCGATGAGGGCGGCGCCGAGCACCGGGGGCGCCTGGAGCCGGACCAGCCTCGAACGGGGTGCCGCCGCGCGGATCCCGTGGGCGATGCGGTCGTGGAACTCCCGGTCGCGGGTCTCGAAGATGCCACCCCCGAGGACCACCTCGACCTCTTCGGCGGCCACGTCGAGGCGGTCGACTGCCGCCCGTACGAACGCCACCACCTCGTCGGCCAACGTGTCGGCGGCCGCCCGCGCCGGAGCGTCGCCGTCGGCCGCCGCGTCGAGGAGCACCCGTGCCAGTTCGAACAGGCGGTTGTAGGCGAGCTCGCCGCCATAGACGGCGCCGAGGACGGATTCCGCGTCGGCACGTCCGAAGTGAGCGGGCACCAGCTCGCTGAGCGAGGTCGCCGGCCCCCGGCCGTCGCCGGAGCGCAGGGCGAGGCCGAGTGCACGCACCCCCAGCCAGGCCCCGCCCGGAGCGAAGTCGCCGGAGAGCTCGGCCAGCGCGGGAAAGCGCACGATACGCCCGTCGGGACCCACCCCGGCGCAGTTCACGCCGGTCCCGCAGACGACCCCGACGCCCCAGGGCGACGTCGTGCCGGCACGTGAGACGGCGAACGTGTCGTTGCGCAACACCACCTCGGCGGCCCACCCCTTCGACGCGATCGCCGGTTCGAGGCTCTCCTCGTCGACCGGGAGGTCGAGGCCGGCGAGGCAGAAGACGCCGAGTCGGGCGAACGGCCCCGTCGCGGACGCGTCGAATCTGGCGTCGCCGGCGGCGGTCCGCACCGCTTCTCCGAGCGTGTCGAGCGCGGTCCCGACGCCGACCAGCTGGTGGTTGCTCGGGCCGACCCTGGCCCGGCCGAGGAGGGTGCCGCTCAGGCCGACCAGGACGGCGTCGGTCTTCGTGCTCCCGCCGTCCACCGCGAGCACGACCGGTTCGTCGGCGGGCTCGTACACGCACGAATGGTATGCCGGATGTTACGTTTGCCCAGCGTGGGGACCAAGGTGGCCGTGGTCGGCGGCGGCAGCACCTACACCCCCGAGCTCGTCGACGGCCTCTGTGACCACGAGGACCGCATCATCGTCGACGATCTCGTCCTGCTCGATCCGGACGAGCGACGGCGCGAAGTCGTCGGCGGGCTGTCGGAACGCATCCTGAGAGCGCGTGGGTGGTCCGGCACGTTCTCGACGACCGCTGATCCCGATGCGGCCCTCGAGGGGGCGGACTTCGTCGTCGTGCAGCTGCGGGTCGGCGGCCAGGCGGCGCGCCGTGTCGACGAGACGCTCCCCGTCGGCTTCGGCTGCCTGGGCCAGGAGACCGTCGGTGTGGGCGGGCTGGCCAAGGCGTTGAGAACGGTGCCGGTCGTCCTCGACCTGGCGGAGCGGACAGCGGCCCGCGCCAACCCGGGCGCGTGGTTCGTCGACTTCACCAACCCCGTCGGGATCGTGACGCAGGCCCTTCTCGACGACGGTCATCGAGCTGTGGGCCTGTGCAACGTGGCCATCTGGGCCCAACGGCGGCTCGGGCACTATCTCGCGGTCGACCCCGACTCGGTGACGGTCGAGCACGTCGGGCTCAACCACCTGACCTGGGTGAGATCGGCCCGCTGTCCGGGGCTCCGGTGACCACGACCTCGGCCCGAACGCACTCGCCGGCGGAACAGGGTCCCGGTCGAAGGGAGGCCCCGGGGGCGAGCCGAGCCTGGTCGGCGACGACGTACTGCCGGGCCTCTTCGATCGGTTCGGGCCCGAGCTGGCACTGGAGAGCGGGGCCTCTCTCGAGGCCCTCAGGCTGCAACAGGCCCTGCCCTCCTATTACGTGCACTACTACTACGGACACGACGCCGAGTTGGCCCAGCAGATGGGGTCGCACTATCGACCCCGAGCCGACGTCGTCGCAGAGCTCGAGGAACAGCTGCTCGAGGAGTACCGCGACCCGACGTTGACGTCGAGGCCGGATGCGCTCTCATTTCGAGGCGGCGCGTTCTACTCGCTGGCGGCGGTCCGGCTCATGGCGTCGCTCAATGCCGGGACGGGCGACGTGCAGGTGGTCGACATGCGCAACGACGGCGCGGTCCCGGGGCTCCCCGACGACGCCGTCGTCGAGACCTCCGCCGTCGTGGACGCCGACGGCGCCCACCCGGTGTCGCAGCGTCCTCTCGCTCCGGAGATGCTGGGCCTGGTGCAACACGTGAAGGCCTATGAGCGTCTTGCCGTGAGAGCCGCACGTTCGGGCAGCCGCGACGATGTGGTGCGGGCACTGCTGGCCAATCCGATCATCGGCCAGTACCCATTGGCGGCGGAGCTGGCCGACGAGCTGTTGGCGGCGAACAAGCGCTACCTGCCGAGGTTCTTTCCGTCCTGAGCGACGTGGAGCAGGTGGTCGTGCCGCAGCCGGCGCGTCTCGGCAAGAACTCGGGCGAGCTGCCGAGCTGGCGGTGGGAGGAGCTCCGCACGACCCTGTGGGTCATCCCGAGCCTCCTGATCCTTTTGGCCGTGGTGCTGTTCGCCGTGACCTTCTCGATCGATCTCGCGGCGTTTCACCATCATTTGACGCTTCCGTTCTGGATCCGCACGGGCAGTGCCACTGTGGTCCCTCAGGTGCTCATCGCGATCGCGGCAGCGGTCATCACGGTCATCGGTGTGGTGTTCTCCATCACGATCCTGGCCTTGACCCTGGCTTCGCAGCAGTTCGGTCCCCGCATGCTGCGGAACTTCGTGCGCGACATCGGCAACCAGGTGACGTTGGGCGTGTTCGTCGGCACCTTCGTCTATTCCGTGCTGGCGCTCGGTTCGATCAGCGCCGATGCCCACAAGGAATTCATCCCGCATCTCTCCGCGAGCGTCGCCGAGGCTCTGTTGCTGGTCGACGTGGCCGTCCTCATCTACTTCATCCACCACATCGCCAAGTCGATTCAGCTGCCCGAGGTGATCGCCGGCATCGCCGCCGACCTCATGCACTCCATCGACGCCGAGTTCCCGTTGCCGGTGGGGGTCCGGGGTTGGACAACCGCGACGTGTAGGAGGCCGGGAAGCCCGTCGCCGATTTGCTCGTGCTGCTCGAGGAGCGAGGCGCCACGGTTCCTTCGCAGGTCAGCGGCTACCTCCAGTACGTCGGCTACACGCAGCTCATTTCCATCGCGACCCGGACGGACTCGGTCATCCGTCTGGAGCACCGCCCGGGGCACTTCCTCGCAACCGGGCGGCCATTGGCCACGGTGTGGCCGCGCGGCGCGGCGCCCGAGGTGGGGCGCGCGCTGTCGAGGGCGCATGTCACCGGCCCCCACCGCACGCTTGCAAGATCCCGTCTTCGCCATCGACCAGCTGGTCGAGATCGGAATCAGGGCCATATCGGCTGCGGTGAACGACACTTTCACCGCCTTGACCTGCATCGACTGGTTAGGTGCGGGTCTCGGACGCGTGTCCGGCCGGGTTCTCGAAGAGGGGGCGTTCCGCGACTCCCGGGGCGTGGTCAGATTGATTGAGCTCGATCCTTCGTACGCTCGCATGGTCAACCGCGCTTTCGACAAGTTGCGTCAGTCTGCGGCAGGCAACCCGGCCGTTCTGATCCGGCTCATGGACTCCATCGGCTCCGTCATGCTCGACACCACCGCCGAGTGGCAGCGCACCGAGTTGCGCCGGCAGGCGGAAATGGTGATGCGACTCTCGGAAGCGACGGTGAACGAACCCAACGACCTGGACGACGTCCGCTTCCGCTTCGAACGACTGCCGGACGAGTCGGCGTTCGCGGAGAAACCCCATGCTTGGTCGAAGGTCGAGCTGCCGTAGAAGGTTCGGCCGCCGTGAGCGGCGGTGTCGCGCTCAGGGTGCGCTTCGGGATTTGGTCGCCAGGACGATCTCGGTGTCTCCGGGCCATTCCCAGAACCGGCCCTCAGGAGCGTGTCGGTACAGGAGTGCCCTGAGTTCGTCCTCGAACCTTTGCTTGTCTGCGCCGAACAGCGGTGGGGCGGCGTACGACTTGGAGAAGTAGCCCGCCACGACGGCGTCGACGTCGCGTACGAGGTCGGCATGACCGGGCGCGACGACGAGACGCGGCGTCCTGAATCGAGTTTTCCGGAGCGTCTCCTCCCACCGTTCGCCCGGCTCCCAGCGCGGAGGGACTTCATGGCCGAGGTAGCGGGCGATCAGAGAGGTCACCTCGTTGTGGGGGATGGCGGGCAAGTCCGGCTCGACGGGTTGGCGATGACCTTTCACCTCGTGACTCACCAGGACGATCGCGCCGTCGGGCTCGAGCAGGTCGTACACGGCTTCGGTCACGGGGTAGCGGTCGACTCGGTGAAAGGACTGGCCGAATGTCACGGCTCGGCAGGGCCCGATGCCAAGTTCGCCGATTCGTTCAGCGACGGTCTCGATCCAGGTGATGTGGTCGAGTCCGCCGACTGCTGCCCGACGCCGTGCCTCGGCGATCATGCCGGGCTCCGGGTCCACGCCGACCACTTCGGAGAAGAGGTCGGCGAGTTCGATCGTGAGCACGCCCGGGCCACACCCGACGTCGAGGAGCCGTCCGGAGCCGTCGAGGCCGAGCTCGTCGCGCAGCACCGCACGGAGGCGGGCCGAATAGGGAGGCCGGCCGGCCACGTAATACGGGGCGGTGCCACGAAAAGCCGCCGGATCGTCGACCACTCCTGAACTCTCGCACGACCAGGCCGTCCTCGACCCGCTCCGAGTTCCTTATGCTCACCCCGCGCCGTTCACGAGGCGCGCCAAGACGGAGTCCTGGCGGCCGTGGGCTCAGCCTGAGGGATTGGCCTGGGCCACGTCGGGTGCCCTGCGCCGAGCCGGGTGCGCCGACCGCACCTCAACCGCCTGCGTTGTCGGTGGGCGCGGTGGTGGTGGAGGCGGGCGCAGTCGTGGCCGTGGTCGACGTGGTGCTTGCGGTGGTCGACGTCGTCGTCTTGGCGGTTGTCGACGTCGTGGTGGAAGAGCTGCCGGTCGTCGATCCCGGAGCGCTCGTGGTCGTGGCGGAGGGAGGGGATGCCGGGGGCGCAACAAAAGGAACGTTCTCGCTGCGCATGGTGGCGAGGCTCGCCGCGGGGCCGGTGGAGAGACCCGTGCAGCCTCGGGCCGAGACCCAACTCGCCAGCGCGGAGGCGGCCGGCGCACCCGTCAGCGGCTGGGGCAGCCCGCCCACGATGGTGGCGGGGCGGAACGTCACGCCCACGATGTGCCGCCCGGCCGCAGTGACGATGAGCGACCCACTCGACGTCTCCGGCGGCGTGTCGTCGTAGAAAGCGAAGTTGCCCAACCCGTAGTCCACGTAGGCGCTCCCCAGATATCCGCCTCCCGACAGGACGTGGGCATCGGCGCCGATCACGATGTCGGCCCCGGCTTTGACGAGCTGCTCCGCCAGTGGCCCTTGCTGTGGATTGGGGCAGGATTGCGTCTCCGTGCCCCAGTGGACGTAGACGATCACCGTGTCGGCGCTGCGCCGAACCTGCTGGACCTCGCGGACCAGTTCGGTCGGATCGATGGCGGACGCGACGCCCCCTGTCGTCGCGGTCGCCGTCCAGGTCGGGACGAGGTTGTCGGCGATGACCTGGGTGGCGGCGATGATCGCGATGCGTTGGCCGTCGATGGTCGCCCGGTAGGGAGTGAAGGCCTGTGCCGCGTTGTTGCCGATCCCGATGATCGGGTACCGGTCCTGCGCGGCGATGGCGAGATTCTGCGAGAGCCCCTGGGGGCCACAGTCCTCTCCGTGGTCGTTTGCCTCCGTCACCAATGTGATCTGTGCGCTCTTGAGTGCGGTGACGGCCGTGGCCGGCGCGTCGAAGATGTACGGCTTGTTCTGGGGTTCGGGACAGGTCCCGTCGGTCACCGCCGTCTCGAGGTTGACCATGCGCAGCTGGGTGCCCGAGAAGAGTTGAGGGATCGTCGTCCCGAGAGCAGTGGCGGGATTCTGAGCCAGGCTGTTCCCGACCGCGCCGGCGAAGTGGACGTCGCCACCGAAGCCGAACGTGACCTGTCTTGCCGTTACCCTTCCAGTCCGGATTCAGGGGGGAGTGCTCGGGGAACGACTTCACCGCGGCCGTGTCGTGGGCCCGGCGCGCCGTCTCCGGTGGCGGCGACTTCGCGCCCCCACCGGAGAAGAAGGCGAAGTAGATCAGCAGGAGCAGCAACACGATGCCGACCGTCGTGAACTGTCGCCGGCGGCGGCGGACCCTGCGTGACACCACGTCGGCACTATCTCACACGCTGCTGGACGTTCCGGGTCGGCTGATGGGCGAAATCGGGAGTGACCTCCCTGGTCACGGGCTTGGCCGCCGCCAGGGTCACATTCCGAGGGGGTGAAGGCCGCGTGGGGTGAAGGCCACGTCGCCGACAGGGTTCATGCCGCCCAGAGGGAGTCCCAATGCGTGGCGAGCGCGGTCACCAGACCGGCGCACGAGCCGGCGATCATGTCCCGGCATTCGTCGAACACGTCGTCGTCGCCGTAGTAGGGGTCGGGCACGTCGACTCCCGCCCCGGTGGAGGCGTCGAAGGAACGCAGCAACACCAGGCGGACGGGATCTGCGCCGAGCCCTCGCAAGGTCTGAAGATGTCGGCGATCGAGCGCGACCAGCAGGTCGATCCGGGCCGAGGTCCGACGTCTTGAACTGATGGGCGACGTGATGGTGGTCGGTGTAGCCGGCACGGACCAGGGCCGCCGCCGCCAGCGGATGCATGGCTTCACCCTCGTGCCATGGCCCGGTGCCGGCGCTGCGCAGCTCGAGGTGGGCGCCGAGCGTCGTCCCGTCGGCGAGCTCGGTGGTGGCGGCCATGTCGCGGGTGATCACCTCGGCCATGGGAGATCGGCAGATGTTGCCCGTGCACACGAAGACGATGCGGTAGGGCCGACCCGGCCAGCGGGTCGGGCAGGACGAAGGAGCGGCGGGCATGGCCACCGGTCGGCGTTCGGGCGGGCGCTCACGTGGCGGAGTACACGTCGCGGAGGGTCTTCTTCACGATCTTGCCGGTCCCGGCCCTCGGCCACTCCGAGCGGATCTCGAGCTGCTCGGGGATCTTTTGGGTCATCAGCCCGGCCTTTCGGCAGAAGGTGACCACCTGCTCCAGGTCGAGCGGCTCGGCCCCGTCGGCGACCTGGACCACGGCGCACACCCGTTCTCCCCGTTCGGGGTCCGGCAGTCCGATGACGGCGACCTCGACCACCTTCGGGTGGGTGTAGAGGAGGTCCTCGATCTCCTTGGCGCTGATGTTCTCCCCCTTGCGGACGATGACGTCCTTCAACCGGCCGGTCAGCGTGAGGTGTCCGTCGGCGCGGAGCCGGCCCAGGTCGCCGGTCCGGAAGTACCCCTCGTCGTCGAAGGCCTCCTCGTTCAGGGCGGGGTCGGTGTAACCGTGGAACACCATGGGCCCCTTGACCCTCACCTCGCCCTCCTCGTCGGCCGCGGCGGGCCGGCCGTCGAGGGTCACGATGCGGACGTCGGCCCCCTCGACGGGGCTGCCGTCGGTGTTGGCCAGCTGATCGTCCGTGTCATGAGGCGAGCCGTTGGAGATCATCGGGACTTCGGTCATGCCGTAGCCGTGCACCACCCCACGCCCTCCGATCTCGTCCCGGACCTCGAAGTGGACCTCCGGCGGCTTGGCCGCGCCTCCGCCGGACATCAGCCGGAGCGAGGGGAGGATCGGCTCGGACGGGTTCTTCCTCTGCTCGGCGAGGTAGGCGACGTAGAAGGCGGTGCTTCCTCCGACCATCGTGGCCCCGTGCCGGCGGAACAGCGGCAGGACGTCGGGCACCGAGAACGACTCGACCAGGATGGCCGGGAACCCGATGGAGAGCATCGTCACGAGGTAGTCGGGCCCGGCGATGTGAGCGAACGGGAAGGCGATGGAGCCGACGTCGTCGGGCTTCATGTCCAAGGCCCGCGCCAAGCCCCAACCGCCGGCGATCAGGGTCTGGTCCGTGTGCTGCACACCTTTGGGGTCTGCCGTCGACCCGGAGGTGTAGTAGATCCAACGAATGGGGGCGGACTCCGGGGGAGTCCCCCGGGGAGGCGGGGGCAGGAGCGCGGGGTCGGCCTCCGGAAGCCCCGTCTTGGAGGGAGAGGATCTCGGGTCGCTCGGCGACGCCCTCGAGTGCACGGTCGGCCAGCGCGGCGAAGTCGGTGTCGCGCCAGCGTGCCGGGAATGACGAAGAGGCCGCGCCGGTCTGCCGCAGTGCGAACCCGACCTCACGCTCGCGGTAGAGATGGATGATCGGGTTCTGGACCGCACCCAGCCGTGAAAGCGCCATGGACAGGACAACCGTGTCGACCCGGGTCGGCAACTGCCACGAGACCATCGACCCTGCGGAGACGCCCATCGCCGCGAGGCCGGCGGCCACGCGCTCGGACCGGTCCCGGAACTCGCCGAACGTCGTGACGCTGCCGTCGGGAGCGATGAGCATCGGGTGATGAGGCGAGGCCTCCGCCCGTCGCTCGACGAGCTCCCACATGGTGCGGGCCCCGGTGAGTATCTCGCTCGCGCTCATGCGGCTCCTTTTCGCTGCTGTCTCCGCGGCCCGTGTCGCGTCCCCGCCGCCTCGGCTTTCGACCTCTTCTCATAGCAGGTGCGCCTGGGTCCCATAGCAGGTGAGCTGGTCGTCGGGGGTCGGGTGAGGCCTTGGGCCGGCCGTGGCATGGCGGGGCGGGGCCGCCGTGGTCGGGCTGGTCGGGCGGGTCGGGCGGCTCGTGACGGGGCGGCCCACGTCCGGGACACCGCAGGCCACTCCCAGATGCTGGGAGTGGCCTGCTGGACGGGTGCGGCGCGGCCGCGCCGGTCAGGCCGGTGTCCGAGGTGGGTGCCGGCGGCCAGATCGGCGGTAGCGGACCCTCGGCTACGGCCCACGGAGACGATGCGCGCGGACCGGCCGCCGGCACGGCAGACTGGTCCCAGTGGCACGAAGATGTCCATCGCGACGATTCGACGATGGCGACCGCGGCGGGCGCCTCGACCGGCGCCAACAGGTCCGACTGATCGCGGTCGCGGTGGCCGGTGTGCTGCTGGTGTGGTTCGCGTTCGGGCAACTTCCATCGGGTCGGCATCGATTTCTGGGTGTATCACCGCGATGCGCCGCTGATCCTGGTGATCCTGATCTCCGGCCTGCTCGGTGCGCTGATCACGGCGCTCGTCATGAGGCGCAAGCCGAAGGGGACGGAAAAAGGCTGAGAGACGGTTCGAGCGGGTACCTCCGGCAGAGCGTCGGCGCCGGGCGGCCGGCCCTCCACCCTGCATCGGGTCCGCGTCGTCGCGGTCTTGCGGTGGACGCCACGCTGAATCGCCGGGCCCGGCCCGCTGCCACCTTCCCGATGCCCGCCTCGCCAAGGCCCCGTCCCGGCACTTCGCCTCCGCGTGCCGGACGCCCGGACGAGTCCTAAGCTGCCGGGTGGTGAGGTGCACCAGCCGCGGCAGGCCGAAGGGGCACGTTCTCGTTGTCCGCGCCGGTTGGTCGTGCCAACATGGTGCGCACACAGACGGGCCAGACCCAGGGGGCAGTAGGTAGTGCCGCTTTCCGATCACGAACAGCGCATTCTGGCGGAGCTGGAAGAGTCGTTGGTTCGACAGGATCCCGAGTTCGCGGAGCGGGTTCGATCCGAGACCGTCTATCGGCACGCTGGCCGCTATTGCAAGTGGGCCGCGGTCACCTTCATGCTGGGGGTGGTGGTGCTCGTCGCTTTCTACAGCAAGTCGGTCGTTGCGGGTTTCCTCGGGGTGATCATCATGTTCGCCTCGGCCGTCTGGTTCGAGCGCAACCTGCGGCGGATGGGCAGAGCAGGCTGGCATGACCTGACTCGGAACAAGAACGGGGAGCAGAAGTCGGGAACGGCTCCACCGGGATCGAGGGCGCCGTCAACGAAGCTCGTGACTGGTTCCGCACACGTTTCCACCGACGCGACAACTGAACGCACGGCCGGGTCGCCCGGCCCGGCGGATTCACCGGGCTCATGCATCGGCGCGTTCTCGTTTCTTCGCACCGCCGTGCCCGACGGATCCGGCGGGTCGCAATCGTTCTCCGTACCGTGCTCCCCCGCGCCGAGATCGGAAATCCCAGATTTGACTCCGCCCTCCAGACCTGGCCCTCGCCGTTGACATCGGCGGAACGAAGATCGCAGCGGGGCTGGTCGACCGGGAGGGAACGCTGGTTGTGCGGCGGCAGAGACCGACGCGTTCGATCAGCGCAGATCAGATCTCTTCATGGCGGGGCGGAGCTCCTTTGGGCTGACCTCGAGGATCTCGTCCATCAGGTCGTGTCCTCGAGACGTGTCGGGCGCCAACCGGCTCGTGGTGTGCGGCGTCGGGTGCGGCGGACCGATGAGCCCGGGAGGAGAAGAGGTCTCGCCGCTCAACATCGAGGCGTGGCGCTCCTTTCCTCTCAAGTCCAGGCTGGCCGATGCAACCCGGCTGCCGACGTACGTCGACAACGACGCCAAGGCTCTGGCGTTCGGGGAAGGATGGGTCGGTGCAGCGGCTGGCCGACGTGACTACCTGGCGATGGTGGTGTCGACGGGCGTCGGGGGCGGGATCGTGCTGGACGGTCGACTGCTCGAAGGCCGGCTCGGGAACGCCGGTCACATCGGCCACGTCAATGTGGTTCCTGACGGTCGGAGGTGCGTCTGCGGCAGCAACGGGTGCCTCGAGGCGGAGGCATCCGGCACGGCGCTCGAAGCCATGACGGGCAGCCGGCCCGAGTTCGCGCCCGCGGACCTCGTAAAACGTTGCGGGACACTCGTGGGCCGCGCGGTCGCCGATGTCGTGACCCTGCTCGATCTTCCTCTTGCCGTCGTCAGCGGCTCGGTCGCGTTGGGTTTCGGCGAGCCGTTCTTCCGTGCAGCGCAAGCCGAGATGGACCTACGCTGCCGACTGGACTTCGCCCGCGGGGCGGAGCTGGTGGCCGGTGGCCTCGGAGACCGCGGTCCGCTCGTCGGTGCGGCGATGGTCGGCTGGCGCGGTGCAGGCCTGATGGGATGAAGGGCTGTCTCGGCTGCCGTGAGGGATCGGACGGGGCGGGCGATGGCGGCGTTGAGATGAGGCGCGGCGATTCTCCTCGTTCTCGTGGTGAGAGTCGTGGTCGTAGCTGCGCGCCGTCGTCGCCCATCCGACCTCGTGGTTGGCCTCGCTGGGCGCAGTGTTCCGTTTGGCCCGGCGAGGCTGGTGGCGCCGGCCACCCTTCCTCCCCCTGCCAGGTGAGGACTACTGGCAGTTTCGATTGGTCACCGCATACGGCGGGCGGGACGATGGACCGGACGAGCAGGCGGTGTCCGGCCCACCCCCGAGGATGTTGTGGCATTTCTCAGATGGTGTCAGAGGTCGCGGCCGCGCCGCGGATAGCCTCTGGGTCGTATGGAGCGGGTGCTCCTCCTCAACGCGACCTACGAGCCGCTGGCCCTCGTCTCTGATCGTCGTGCCGTCGTTCTGATGCTGGCGGGGAGAGCTGAAGCCGTTGCCATCAGGGACGATTGCTCCGTCTTCCATTCGGCGCGTCTTTCTGTGGAAGTCCCGTCGATCGTGCGTCTCCGCCACATGGTCCGGATCCCACGCTGGGCGCGCACGCCTCCCGTGACACGTCGCTCCGTGCTGCGCCGCGATGGCGGGCTCTGCGTCTACTGCTCTCAGCCGGCCGACACGATCGATCATGTGATCCCTCGAAGCCGGGGCGGAACTCACGATTGGTCGAACGTGGTGGCGGCGTGCAAGCGCGACAACCTGGTCAAGGCCGACCAATTGCTTTCAGAGTTGGGCTGGACGCTCCGCGTCAAGCCAGCGCCGCCTGACGGCCACCTGTGGCGGCTTGCGGCATCTCTCCGACGTCGACCCGCTGTGGGAGCCATATCTCGCTGCGGCGCTCCTGACCGCTGAGGTTGCCGGCATCCCCTTTGTTCGAGGTCGATCGATTTCGGGCGAACCGCAGCGGCTCGCGCTCGCCCGAGAGGCCGAGACGACCCACGCTTGGTCCTGGGCAGCACGCAGCGGACCGACATCGTCGACCGTTTCGAAGATTCACGACCGTGGCATCGAGAGTCGTACGTCGACACGGTGGCGGTGGTGCGGTGTTCCTGGAGCCGGGCAACCACCTGTGGATCGACGCGTGGATTCCCCGCGAAGATCCTCTCTGGAGGCTCGGACGTCTTGGTAGCGGCGGCGTGGGTTGCGGCCTGGTGGCGGTCCGCGCTGGTCGCGCTCGGGGGTGGACGACCTCGAGGCGCACGCGGGGCGGCCCAGCCCGGAGACCTCGGAGACCTGGTCTGCTTCGCCGGGCGCGGTCCGGGCGAGGTGTTCTCGTCGGGTCGCAAAGTTGTCGGGCTTTCGCAATGGCGGTCACGAGAAGGCTCGCTGTTCTCGTCGTGTGCGTACACGGTGTGGGACCCGGCACCGATGGTCCGGCTCCTCGACGTCGACGAGCCCGGCCGTGCCCGCCTGGTGCGGAGCTCGGTTCCGTGGCGGTGGGTCTCTCGGACCTCGGCGCCACACCGGACGGGCCGCCGCTCGCACGCCTGAGGGACGACCTTCTCTCGACCTTCGTTTCGTGGCCCGATGTCGGGTTCGGATCGGGCGCCCCGGGCGCCCCGGGCACCCCCGGTCAGGGCCGGGGGATCAGTCCACCCGAAGGACCCGGTGATGGCGAAGGTCGTCGAGGTGGTCTGCGCGGTGTTGAGGGTCACGATGGTGCGGGCGGTCCCGGTGGTCCCGGTGACCCCGCTGGTCCCGGTGGTCCTGGAGGAAACAGCTGACAACCTGACGGCGGTCGCGGGTCTTCGGCGGTTCGGGATTTCGACACCGACAGACGCCGGAACGGGATGGTCGTGCGGGTGGGGAGGACACGTCCGGCCGGTCAAGTGGGTCGACGACCGGTTTGCTGCCCTGTCGTCTGCGGTCTCCCTCCGGACGTGTGTTCGGTCGCCCTCGGGGCTCGCCGCACGGTCCGCCGGCGACGCCGGGTGGAGTGCCGGCCGATCTCTCGACCCGTGACCTCCCGCCGCCGCGGAGCCGGTTTGTCGGCCATGAAGAGTGCAATTTCGGTCGTAATGATCGGATGTGTTGTCTCGGGGAGGGAAAGGGCGTAAAGTGGCGCGAAATGGTGTGAAAGGGTATTCGACAAAACAAGGACGCTGGCCAGGGAGCGCCGTGGGAGACACAGCTGGTGGCAGGATTCGTCGGGAGATACGAGCACTCGCTCGATGCGAAGGGAAGGGTCATCCTTCCGGCGAAGTTCCGCGTGCATTTCGAGCACGGCGGGTATCTGACGCAGAACACGGAGCGCTGCCTCGCCCTCTGGACGCCGGGCCAGTTCGAGCGTCAGATGCAGACGATGCAGGACATGGCGGCCTCCGGCCGGGCCGATCGGAACCGGGCGAGGCTTATGGGCCTCGAACTCGGCCGAGGTCGAGATCGATCGACAGGGACGGATGCCGCTTCCGGGACACCTGCGGCCTTTGCCGGCCTCGATGCGGATGTCCTGGTCCACGGCGCGATCGACCGGGTGGAGCTCTGGGACCCGACCGAATGGGCCGAACGGGTACTGCCCGAGGAGCAGTGGCTTCTCGACGGGGACGACGAGGGCTGATAGCGGTCGAACACCGAACGACAGTACGCGAAGGAGGGCAGCGACGAGACCCATAGAAGAGAGGATGGCCAGAGAGAGAAGAGAAAAGATCAAGAGCAGACAAGGAACGTCACGACGAGACGTCCATCGGGCGGCTCCACTTCGGCTCCCAGCCGCTGGGAGCACCGCCTCGGCTGGACCATGTGCAGCTCCTCGACCGGCGAGATGGGAGACCACTCCACCCGCTTCCATGCTGGTCGTTCGGTACTCCGCCTCCCGTTCGACCCACCAGTCGGGGAGCTGCCGATGGCCCAGTCGTTCGAACACTCCCAGTGCTCCGCCAGGAGGTCGTCTCGCTCTTCGAGGTCGTGCCGCCGGGCCTGTTGGTCGATGCCACCGTCGGCGGCGGCGGCCACGCCGCGCCGTTGCTCGATGCGTATCCGAGCCTCCGCGTGATCGGTATCGACCGTGACCCCGCTGCGCTGGAGGCCGCGCGAGATCCGGCTCGCTCGTTTCGGAGACAGGGTGTCCCTGGCTCACGCGCGCTTCTCGTCGCTCGAGGATCTCTTGTCGGCCGTCGGCCGGGTGTCAGGTGTGCCTTTTCGATCTGGGAGTGAGCTCGCCTCAGCTCGACGTGCCGGACCGCGGATTCTCGTTCCGTCAAGGCGGCCCCATCGACATGAGGATGGACCAATCGGCCGGCGTCACTGCGGCCGATCTGGTCAACACCATGTCCGATGAGGCCCTCGCCGAGCTCTTCCGGGAGAACGGAGAGGCTCGATACGCACGGCGGATCGCGCGCGCCATCGTCGCCGGACGCGACCAGTCTCCTCGACGCGACCAGTTGGCCGAGATCGTGGCCACGTCGGTCCCGATGGCGGCGCGGCGCCGGGGTCACCCGGCCCGACGTGTCTTCCAATCGCTCCGTATCGCCGTGAACGACGAGCTCGGCGAGCTGCGTTCCGCACTTCCCGTTGCGCTGTCATTCACTCAGCGTCGGAGGGGTGTGCGCGGTGATCAGCTACCACTCGGGCGAGGACAGGCTGACGAAAGCGGTGTTCGCGGACTCTGCGTCGGGTGGGTGCGTCTGCCCGCCCGGTTTGCCGTGCGTCTGCGGAGCAGTGCCTCTTCACCGACTCGTCTTTCGCGGGTCGAAGAAGGCTTCGGTGGCGGAGATCGCGGTCAATCCCAGAGCTGAGGCTGCTCGACTCCGGGCCATCTGTCGATCGGAGGAGGGCTGATGGCGACCCCCGTCCGTCGCCACGGCTGGAGCGCCAGCACGGCGCGAGGGGCATTGGTGGTCCCGCTCGGCTTCTGAAGGCGCACGCGACGAGTCGCGGACATGCCCCGCGTCCTCCCGCGCTCGAGGTCGTTCCCCGAGCCGAGGCCAGACGTCGGCGGATACGCCGAGGTCGATTGATCGAAATCGCGGCGGTGGCTCTGGTGCTCACCACCCTCCTCGCCGTGGTGGTCGGGCAGGCGATGCTGGCGAACGGACAGGTCCGACTGGCTGGACTCCAGCAGGAGCTTCAGCTCGAGCAGGCTTCACATCGCCAGCAAGAACTCGACGTCGCCCAACGGGAGACGCCCGCCCGCATCGTCGCCGCAGCATCCAACCAGCTGCACATGATCCATCCCCCTCAGGTGATCTGAGCTGCCCTACGTGTCGTTGTCGACACCGCTCCCGACGCCGAAGATCGCTCCCGCGCCTCCGCCCTCGACGTCGACGACCACACTTCCCCAATCGAGCTCGACTTCGCCCTCGAGCCGACGTCGACGACTACGCCATGAGCACCGCCACGCGACCGCCCCTTCGCCACGACCTCTCGCCGAGCCGGAAGCATCGGCGCCCCACGTCCTCTTCCCGCCTCGCCCCGCCCCACTCCGACGGTCGCCCACTCCAGGCTCGCCATCCGTTCCGCGTTCGACCCGGCAAGAGCCGGCACGACAAGACCATCGACAGACGCGGCACCTCCGGGGCACGAGCCGTACGTCTGGCCGACCCGGGCGTTCGAGACGGAACACCTGGATCGGACCTACCTTCACGCGCCGAGTCCGCTTGGTGCGGCTCGCCTTTCTTCTGGCCGTCGTCTTGTTGATCGTGCGGCTGGTCGACGTCCAGGTGCTTCATGCTGGGGCGTATGAACGAGCAGCACGTGGAGAGTCGTCGATCACCGTCACCCTCCCGTCCCTCCGGGGCAGGCATCTTTGCCCGAGACGGATCACCGCTCGCGCTCTTCGGTACCCGACGAACGACGTCGTGGCTGACGACTTCCAGGTGACACACCCGGTCGATACGGCGCTCGCCCTTGCGCCCCTGCTTCATGTCCCGTCATCGTCCTTGGTCCCGCAGCTGCAGCGGCACTCCGGTTACGTGGTCCTGGCGCGTCAAGTTCCGCAATCGACCGGACGCACGATCTCAACGGACGCCATTCCCGGCATCACGCTCATCGACGACTCGAAGCGGGTGGTGCCCAACGGAAACCTTGCCGCGCCGATCCTGGGGTTCACGAACGCCGAGCGGTCACGGCGCGGCGGGTCTCGAGTACGGGTACAACCGGGTGCTCGAAGGCACCAACGGCAAGGAGACGATCATCGAGTCTCCGTCAGGAGTGACACTGCCCCAGGCGCCGATCACCAACCAGGTCGCGACGACGCCTGGAACCGGACTCGAGCTCACGATCGACCCCCAGCTCCAGTACCAGTCCGAGCAGACGTTGGCACGGGCCATTGAGTCGTCGAACGCTGTGAGCGGCACCGCCGTCGTGATGGACGTGAAGACGGGACAGGTCCTCTCCATGGCCAACCTGGTCGCGACCCATCCCGGCTCGGCGCCCGCCGCGGCCGATCCCCCGCAGGTGGCGGCCGCCGCCTCAGGCGGAGTGGTTTCGATCGGTCCGCAGGACGCGGTGGACGAGGCGCCCGGAAATCTCGCTCTCACACAGCTCTATGAGCCGGGCTCGGTCTTCAAACTGGTGACCTTCTCCGCGGCGCTGCAGGAGGGCGTGATCAATCCCAACTCCGTGTTCACCGTGCCGTACCAGATCCATCTGGACGGGTCCACGTTCCACGACGCCGAACCCCATCCGACGGAGCAAGCTGACCGCCACCCAGATCCTGGCCCAGTCATCCAACATCGGGACCTCTGAGATCGCCCAGCAGGTGGGTGAGCAGCGACTTCTCGCCCAGGTGAAGTCGCTCGGCTTCGGCTTGCCCACTGGTCTGAGCTTCCCGGGCGAGTCTCCTGGCCTCCTCGCGACGGCTGCCCAGTGGGAACCGACGGACTACGTCTCGCTGCCGATCGGCCAGGTGGACGCGGTCAGCCCTCTCGAGGTCCTGGACGCTTACAACACCGTCGCCAACAACGGGGTGTTCGTCGCGCCGAAGCTCGTCGAGGGAACGCTGGACCCCTCAGGTGCGCTCAAGTCCTCGCCGCCCTCGCAGACCCACGCTGTCTTCTCACCGTCCGTGAACGCCGAGCTGACCTCGATGCTCGAGCAGGTGGTCTCTGGGGGGACGGGCACGAGCGCCGTCGTTCCTGGATACACGGTCGCCGGAAAGACCGGGACGGCGCAGATCCCGACCACGGGGGCAGACTCGTACGTTCCGGGTGCGTACATGGCGTCGTTCGTAGGCTTCGCTCCCGCGTCGAATCCGACTCTGTCCATGATCGTCGTCCTGGACCGCCCGACGCCGATCTTCGGCGGGACCGTCGCCGCACCGGTGTTCTCCCAGATCATGAGCTACGCCCTGCACCGTTACGACATTCCCACCACCCCCGGTGCCTCGACCGCGAATCCCTCCTCCTCAACTTCACAAACTTCCAGCTCACAGGCCCAGGACATCACGTGAGGGCAGCTGACGACCCTCGGGAGAGTGTGCCGCACCACCCTCCCGGGCATGCAACGCTGTCATGGCAGTCATGCCCTCCGTCGCAATGAGCCTCCTTCTCCACGACATCGACGTACTCGAATCCATGGGCCATCTGTCGGACGTCGAGGTCTCGGGCATCTCGCACGACAGCAGGCGGACCGTCCCCGGCGACCTCTTCTGCTGCATCCCGGGAATCGTCACAGATGGGCACGCACACGCAGCCGAGGCCGTGGAGAGGGGCGCAGTCGGCGTGCTTTGCGAGCACTTCATCCCCGAGCTCGAAGCCCACACGGTCGTTCAGACGCGGATCCTGCCTGGGACCATGCGTGCGGTGATGGCCCGTCTGGCTGCGGCCTTCTTCGGGTTCCCGGCGCGCGACCTGATGATGATCGGCGTCACGGGTACGAACGGGAAGACCACCGTGACGCATCTCCTCGGCGACCTGTTGTCTGCGACGGGTCGGCCGACGAACGTCATGGGAACCCTCTCGGGAGCGCGGACCACACCGGAGGCGACCGAGGTCCAACGGGTCCTGGCGGGCGTCCGTGATCGGCAGCGATCCGATGGTCGTCCGCACGCCGTTGCCATGGAAGTCTCGAGCCACGCTCTCGTTCAGTCCCGCGTCGACGGCATCCACTTCGACGTCGCCGTCTTCACGAATCTGAGCCACGACCACCTCGACTACCACCGCACCATGGAGGAGTATTTCGAAGCCAAGGCGACGCTCTTCACTCCGGACCGCGCGCTCAGAGCCGTTGTCGGTGCGGACGACTCGTGGGGCCAGATGCTTCTCGACCGTGCTCGCATCCCGACCGTCGCCGTCCGCCACAGCGACGCGACCGACATCACGCTCGGCGCAGGCCGTACCGGGTTCACGTGGCGCGGGATGCGGATCACGACGCCGCTGACCGGGGCGGTCAACGTCGACAACGCGCTCCTGGCGGCGGAGGCTGCGGTGGCCCTGGGCATTGATCCGGTCGAAGTGGCGGGGGCGATGGCTCACGTCGCACCGATACCCGGGCGGCTCCAGGTGATCGCCGCGCCGACAGCCGACGGGGCGGCGCGCGGGATCGAGCCAATAGGGCAGTCCGAGGCAAGGCGATCCGGGGACCGTGGGGCTGCTGCCTTTGGAGGAGCTCCCTTCACCGTCATCGTGGACTATGCCCACACACCGGCCGGTCTCGAAGTCGTGCTCTCAGAGGCGCGAACGCTCGCCTCGCCAGGCGGGCGTGTGCTCTGCGTCTTCGGGTGCGGAGGAAACCGCGACCGGACCAAACGCCCTCTGATGGGGCGGGTGGCCCACCTGGGTTCGGACGTGGCATTCCTCACGTCTGACAATCCCAGGGACGAGGACCCGGCCGCGATCATCGCGGACGTGGTTGCGGGCGTCGGCGGCTCAGCGCAGGGCGGCGGTGCGGGGAGCCCGGACTTCGTGGTCGAACCCGAACGCCACGTCGCCATAAGACTTGCGCTCGACAGCGCTCGCCCGAGTGATGTCGTGGTCATCGCGGGGAAGGGCCACGAGACATACCAGGAGATCGCCGGCAGGAGAATTCCCTTCGACGACGCCGAGGAGGCGCGCCGCGCGCTCTCGGCCCGGTACGGCCCGGATCCGAGCACTCGGGTTCCAAGCGCCCCGCCTGACGACACGTCGCCGGAGAACTGAGCCGGTGCTCGGCCTCTTGGTCTCGGGTGGAGTCGCGCTATGGGTCGCGATCCTCTCCACCCCCTTTCTGATCCGCTACTTCCGTGCTCGCGACATCGGGCAGCACATCCGGGAGGACGGGCCGGCTACTCACGTCGCCAAGGCCGGAACCCCCACGATGGGAGGCATCGCCATCGTGAGCTCGGTCGTCCTCGGCTATGCCGTCGGGCACATCGGGACCGAGATCCGCTTCTCGCGTACGGGCTACCTGGCGATCGGGACGGTGGTCGCGTTCGGCCTGATCGGGTACCTCGACGACTACATCAAGATCAGCCACAAGCGCAGTCTTGGACTCAACAAGCGGGGCAAGTCAGCGGCGCAGATCCTGTGCGCGCTCGCCTTCGCCGAGCTGGCAGTGCACTGGGCCCACACCTCCACGTCACTGTCGTTCACCCGTTCGGGCGTCATCGGCATCAACCTCGGCCAGGTCGGCTGGGTCGTCTTCGCCGTGTTGGTGGTGGTCGGGACGTCGAATGCGGTGAACATCACCGATGGCGTGGACGGCCTCGCCGCCGGGTCGGGAACCTTCTGCTTCGCCGTGCTCTCCATCATCGGCTACTGGATCTTCCGGCACTTCTCGATCTACCACGTGCTTCCCGCCTCGGCCATCGACCTGGCGTTGGTCTCGGTGTCCCTCGCCGGCGCCTGCATCGGCTTCCTCTGGTGGAACGCTGCCCCGGCCAAGATCATCATGGGTGACACGGGATCTCTGGCCATCGGCGCCGGTCTCGCGACGATCTGCCTGCTGCTGAACCTGGATCTGCTGCTCTTGATCATCGGTGGCCTCTTCGTCATGGAGACCGTCTCGGTCATTCTCCAGATCATCAGCTTCCGGGCGTTCCATCGTCGGATCTTCCGCATGGCGCCCATCCATCACCACTTCGAACTCGGCGGCTGGCCCGAGACGACCGTCATCGTGCGGTTCTGGATACTGGGCGGCCTGTTCTGCGCCCTGGGCCTCGGCATCTTCTACGGGGACTACCTCACGGTGGCGAAGTTCACTTGAGGCGTCCCCTCGCCCGCGCCTGGCCGGAATCCATTGGCGATCCGTCCTGCCATCTGCGTCCCGATCGAGCCTGGACCCTCCGCCACTTCACCCCCAGCGTGCGGGAAACTGTCGTGATGCGTCGGGGGTCGGACCGAGCACTGAGGCGCGCGCCGTCTGCGTCGGGATCTCTGGTGGCTGAAGCCTGCCCTTCGGGTGTCGGTGCTTCAGGCGTCCGTGGCTCAGCCGTCTGTGCTTCGGGGATCGGGCGATGAAGTCGGCGGGTCGGCCGACGTTGGTCCGAGGCTCTGGACCGTCGCCACAGCAGACGGCAGTCCGACACGGACACGGAGACGGACACGGACACGAAGCGGCCGCGGGAGCGGGAGATCCAAACTCTGGACTACGCGTTGCCGGACGCCGCATCGGCGTCTCGACGCTGCTGCTGCTCGTCGTCGCTCTGCTGTGCGTGATCGGAATGGTGATGGTGGGTACGGCATCATCCGTCGTCTCCATCGCCACCTACGGCTCCCCTTGGGCGATTCTGATCAGAGAGCTCATGTGGATGGCGATCGGCGCCGTCGCGTTGGCGCTTCTGGCGCGGGTCGACTACCGCAGGCTCCGCCGGCTGAGCCCGCTGATCCTCGTGGTCACCTTCGGGTTGCTCTTCATCGTGCTCGTCCCTGGCTTGGGCGTGCACGCGGAGGGATCGAGCCGGTGGGTCGGCTTCGGCCCGTTGCGGATGCAGCCGTCCGAACTCATGAAGTTCGCGCTCACGCTGTTCACCGCGGATTTCGTGGCCCGGAGGATCGACGAAGATTCCGCCGATCGACGCATCATCGGTCCGTTGCTCATCGTGACCGGCTTCGCCTGTGTCCTGATCCTCGCCCAGCCGGACATGGGGACTGCGACGGTGCTCGGCTGCATCACACTCTCGCTGTTGTTCGTCTCAGGGGTGAGACTCCGGCCGGTCATGAAGATCATCGGGATCTTGGTCGCCCTGGGCCTGTTCGTTGCCCTGGTCTCCCCTTATCGCCGCGCCCGCCTGCTGTCGTTCATCGATCCCTCGGCCCACGGTTCGAGCTCGGGCTATCAGGTGGTCCAGTCGCTCATCGGCCTCGGGTCCGGGCACCTCTTCGGCACCGGGCTCGGTCGCGGGCAGCAGCAATGGGGTTTTCTGCCCAACGCGCACACCGACTTCATCTTCTCGGTCATCGGGGAGGAACTCGGCATCCTCGGGGCCTGTCTGGTGCTGGTTCTGCTCGGGAGCCTCCTGTGGCTCGGCGTCCGAGCGGCGACCCGGTCTCCCGATCGCTTCGGAGGCCTTCTCGCGCTCGGGATCGTGGCCTGGATCGCGGCCGAGACACTGATCAACATCGGAGCAGTCGTCGGCGTGCTTCCCGTCACCGGCATTCCCCTTCCGTTCATCTCGTTCGGGGGATCCTCGCTCGTGATCACCATGGCGGCGGCCGGGGTTTTGGTGAACATCGCCCGGCAGGGGGAGTCGCACGAGCTGGCAGGGTTGGCGCGGGTTCCTCGGCGGGACGCCTCCCGAGCGCCCCGCCGAGCGGGGTCGACCCCTCGTTCCGCCGGTCACGGACGGGATCGGTGAGATCTCGGCGCGACGTGGTGATCGCCGGCGGTGGCACAGGTGGACACATCGTCCCCTCACTTCAGATCGCGCGGGAACTGCTGGCTCAGGGTCGGCACCCAGAGAACATCGAGCTCTATGGCTCGAAGCGAGGCCAGGAGGCCGGGACCTGGCCGAAGCTGGAGTTCCCACATACGCTGCTTTCCGGCCGCGGGATCCGCCGCAGCATGGAGCCTTCGTCAATCGTTGCCAACGTGGGCGCGATTGCCGGAGTCGCTTGGGCTTGTGCGCGCGCCTTCGGCTCGTTTCTCTTTCGCCGGCCACGCGTCGTCGTGATCGTCGGTGGCTACGCATCGTTTCCCGCGGGTTTGGCCGCCGTCCTGACCCGGGTGCCGCTGGTCTCCCTGACCACTGACTCCGTGCCCGGCGCCGTCAACCGCTTCCTGGGCCGCTTTGCCGCGGCCAACGCGGTTGCCTTCGAGAGTGGTGAACTGCCGCGATCTCACGTGACAGGGACTCCGGTGCGTCCAGAGCTCCATCCCCTGGACCGTTCGCTCTCGGTCTCGTCAGAGGCCCGAACGCAGCTCGGGCTGCCCCCGGGCCGCTGGACCGTCGCCGCATTCGGCGGCTCCCTCGGAGCACGGCGGATCAACGACGCCGTCGCCGAGCTCGCCGAGGAGTGGGCGTCGTGTGGCGACCGGACGCTGTACCACGTCACGGGTCGGCGTGACTTCGCCCAGTTCGAGAACGCCCGCGGGTGCGGGCAGCCGTCCGGGTGCGGGCCGAAGGCTGCCGGTGAGCTCTGCTACCGCGTCGTACCATTCGAGGAACGGATGCCGGAGCTCTACGCCGCGGCGGACGTCTGTGTGACCAGGGCCGGCGCGATGACGATTGCAGAGCTGTTGATCAGTGGTGTGCCATCCATCCTGGTCCCGCTGCCCGGCGCGCCCAGGGACCATCAGACCCGAAACGCACAGGCGTTGGTGAGGATCGGATCGGCCGTGGTGGTTCCTGATTCGGAATGCGACGGGAAGCGTCTGGCCGCGGAGCTCGAAACCCTGTTGTCGGATCCGGACCGCCTACGCCGAATGAACCAGGCAGCTCGTGAGCACAGCCACCCCGACGCAGCGAAGCGTGTCGTAGCCCTGATCGATGCTCATGCACGGTGAACAGCCATGACGACGTCCGGATCGGACGGACCGGACCGCGCCGTTGACCTGCGCCACCCGACTCGGATCCATGTCGTCGGAATCGGGGGCGCCGGCATGAGCGCGATCGCCACGGTGCTGCGCGACATGGGTCACGAAGTGTCCGGGTCGGACCTGAAGGACTCACCGGTCGCCGGACGCCTGCGCTCCAAGGGCATCACCGTGGCCTTGGGCCATCGGCCGGAGAACGTCGGGCAAGCGGAGGTCATCACCTACTCGCCCGCCGTCGCCCCCGACAACGCAGAGCTCGTCGAAGCCGCGGCCCGCGATGTCCGCGTCGTCCCACGCTCGGAGATGCTCGCCGCGATCTGCGCCACACGCCGATGCCTCGCCGTGGCCGGAACCCACGGAAAGACCACGACCGCCTCGATGCTCTCTTTGATCCTGGTCGAAGCTGGTCTGCGGCCTTCGTTCGTGATCGGTGCCGACGTGAACGAGATCGGAACCAACGCGGTCTGGGACACAGGTGAGTGGCTCGTCGTCGAGGCAGACGAGAGCTATGGCACCTTCGGGGCCATCCGGCCGGACCTGGCTGTCCTGACGAACGTCGAGCCGGACCACCTCGACTACTACGGCACGTTCGAGGTGCTGCGTGGCGCCTTCGCCGATTTCGTCGCCGCGTCGACGCAGGGCGCAGTGGTGTGCGCCGACGACGAGATGGCCGCGGCGATCGGGGTTGCGCACGGTGCAACGACGGTGGGCGAAGCGCCGGACTCCGATTTTCGGGTTGTGGACCTGGTCTCGCAGCGAAGCTCGGTCTCCTTCACGCTCCGCGCGCCCGACGCCGAGCTCGGTTCGCTGACGATCGGCGTCCCAGGACGACACAACGCCCGGAACGCCGCGGTCGCCGCGGTGGCGGCCATGGCAGCGGGTGCACCTTTCCCGGCCGTTCAGTCCGCCCTCGCCCGCTTCGCCGGAGTTACGAGGCGCTTCGAGTTCCGTGGCGAAGCCAACGGGGTGACCTTCGTCGACGACTACGCCCACCTACCGACCGAAGTGCGGGCCGCGCTCGCTACGGCCCGGAGCGGGGGTTGGTCGCGGGTGGTCGCGGTCTTCCAACCTCACCGCTTCTCTCGCACGGCGGCGCTCGCCGAGGCGTTCGGCACGGCATTTTCCGACGCGGACACAGTCGTCATCACGGACGTCTACAGCGCAGGTGAGCGTCCCGTGCCGGGCGTCTCGGGCCGGTTGGTCTTCGACGCCGTCCGCCATCAGGAGCCCGAATTGCCCGTGGTCTACGCGCCGGCCTGGGAAGAGTTGCGCCGTGCCGTGGCCTCGGCGCTCCAACCGGGCGATCTCTGCCTCACACTCGGTGCCGGCGACCTCACGGCGCTGCCCGAGGAACTGCTGGAGTCGCCGCAGTGGTGATCGCGCCCGGCCCTTTGTCCACGGCCCCCTTCACCCGAGCATGCCTGCTCGTGCGCTCCGCGCCGGTAGCCAACTGAGACGCGGGCGAGCGACCCATGAGTTCTGGATCGTCGACCGGGCCGCACGTGTCGACCGGTCCCCGTTCGTCGACCGGCCGCGGTCGACCCGGCTCGAGCCGGTCGAATCCGAATTCGCGTGGGTCCAGCTCGGGTGGTCCCAATTCGGGTGGTCCCGCTGCGGATGGTCCCGATGCGGGTGGCCTTGGACACTGGATTGGGCCGGGACAGGTGAGTGCGTCCGAATCGGCGATGCGGCCCACGTCCGACCATCTTTCGCGTGCGGGGACCCGAGGTCCGTGGTTGGACGCCCTGGCAGCGGCGCTCGGAGGCCGGGCGGAGAAGGGAGTGCCACTCGGGCCCCTCACCACCTACGGCGTCGGCGGCCCGGCCGCGCTCTTCGTGGAGGTCGAGGGCCCCGAGGACCTCGATGCACTGCGCGCGGCGTGTGGCGCGGCGGCCGTGTCGGCTCAAGCGGAATCAGCTCAAGGGGAATCAGCTCAAGCGGAATCAGGTCAGACGGAGGGGCTCCCCGTCTTCGTGATCGGCCGCGGCTCCAACGTGCTGGTCGCCGATTCCGGTTTCGATGGTCTGGTCCTGCGGCTCGGGTCGGGGTTTTCCCGCCTCGAACTTCCCGAGCGGGGTCCTTCGACGGGCGGAGAGGGTCCGGCCGTCGTCAGCGCCGGCGCCGCCGTCGCCCTGCCCGTTCTGGCGCGCCGGGCCGCGGACGCCGGATGGCGGGGTTTGTCGTGGGCGGTCGGCGTTCCCGGCTCGGTCGGCGGCGCGGTGCGGATGAACGCGGGCGGCCACGGTTCGGACATGGCGTCCTGTCTGGTTCGCTACCGCTGGGTGGACCTCCTGAGCGGCGACGGTGGGACGGACGGGGTCGGGCAGCTCGCGTACGGCTACCGCTCGTCCTCGGTGACGGCCGGCCAGGTGGTGTTGGAGGCCGATCTCGAGGTCACGCCGGGATCGGCCGAAGAGGAACAGGCCGCGGTGGCCTCCATCGTCAGATGGCGTCGCGCACACCAGCCCGGCGGGTCGAACGCCGGTTCGGTGTTCACCAACCCCGAGGGTGACTCGGCGGGACGGCTGATCGAGGACAGCGGGGTTGAAGGGCCTGCGCCTCGGGTCGGCGCAGGTGTCGGAGAAGCACGCCAACTTCATCCAGGCGGACAAGGGGGGGAGGGCGGACGACGTCCGGGCGCTGATGGACCACGTCAGGTCGGTGGTCGCCGAGCGCTGCGGTGTCGCGCTTCGGGCCGAGGTCCGCCTCCTGGGCTTCGACGGCGCACAGACTGGAGCAGTGCCTCGCCTCGAGAACGGAGAGGGCCGGTGAGCCCCCGGGGCCCGACGACCACGAGCCGGCCGCCGGAGGCACCGCCGCGCCCGGCCCGGAAGAGCTCGAGACGGAGCGGAAAGTCTTCGACCGGGACGGCCCCGCGGCCGTCTGCGGGCGGTCGGGCCGGCCGAGGGGCGGATGGGATCGATCCCCGCATCTCGGCCCGCCGCACGGCCGTCATCCGCCAGCAGGGCCGACGCCGCCTCAGAATCATCCTCATCGGCCTCGCGGGCGCGGCGGTGGTCGTCGGCGCCTGGTTCGTCCTGCAGTCGCCGCTGTTCTCCGCCCGGGCGGTGACGGTCGTCGGAGCGGTGCACGAGTCGGCGGCACAGGTGAAGACGGTGTCGGGCCTGTCCTCCCACACGCCGCTGATCGACGTGGACCGCGGTGCGGTCTCGGCCCGGATCGAGCAGCTGCCCTGGGTCAAGTCGGCCGCTGTCGCCGTCTCGTGGCCCGACGGCGTGCGCATCACCCTCACCGAGGAGACTCCGCTGGTGGCGGTACCCGAAGCAGACGGTCATTGGGCCACCGTGAGCGCGGACGGACGTGTGCTCGCCGTGGCGCCGACACGGCCCGCCGGTCTCAGGTCGCTGTCGGTGCCGCAGGTCCCGGGCGCTCCCGGTTCGGTCCTGCCCACCCGGGACCGGGTCGGCCTCCTGATCGCCACGACCCTCCCGCCGTCGTTCGCCGCGCAGGTGACGGGTGTGACGGTCGAGCCCGCAGGCTGGGTACAGCTGGCCATGACGACCCCGATCGTCGTGAACATCGGCTCGGGGACCCAGCTCGAGGCCAAGTACGAAGACGTCTCCTCGATCCTGGCTGGCGCGACCTTGCAGAGCGGAGACGTGATCGACGTCAGCGTGCCGCGGGCGCCGACGGTGACAGCAGGGTGACGTAGGATGCTTGACCTGCCTGAACACCCCCCGTATGGTTGATGTCCACGTTGCCTGATCGTGAACATCAACCTTCCCCAAAGGTTCAGGGATGGGGTGTTGCTCCGGCGTCCGCTGTGGCGGGAGGCGGCACCTATCAGCGAGCGACCGGTCGGGGCAGGGCCGCCGGTGGGCGATCGACCCGAAGACGAGGGAGTTCATGACGACGGTCCCTTCGCAGGGCAACTACCTGGCAGTCATCAAGGTGGTCGGGGTCGGAGGCGGAGGCGTCAATGCCGTCAACCGGATGATCGACGCAGGCCTGCGCAACGTGGAGTTCATCGCGGCGAACACCGACGCGCAGGCGCTCTTGATGAGCGATGCCGACCTCAAGCTCGACATCGGGCGTCAGCTCACCCGGGGCCTCGGCGCCGGCAGCGACCCCGAGGTGGGCCGGCAGGCGGCCGAGGAGCACCGCGCTGACATCGAGGAGGCGCTCCAGGGCGCTGACATGGTCTTCATCACCGCGGGCAAGGGCGGAGGAACGGGGACCGGCGCCGCGCCGGTCGTGGCCGAGATCGCCAAGGGACTCGGCGCACTGACCATCGGCGTCGTGACACGCCCGTTCAGCTTCGAGGGGCGCCGCCGGGCCATGCAGGCCGAGAAGGGCATCCAGATCCTCAAGGAGAAGGTGGACACCCTCATCGTCATCCCGAACGACCGGCTTCTCACCGTCTCCAACGAGAAGACGAGCATGGTCAACGCCTTCAAGATGGCGGACGAGGTGCTGCTCCAGGGGGTGCGAGGGATCACGGACCTGATCACCGTGCCCGGACTGATCAACACGGACTTCGCCGACGTGAAGATGGTCATGATCAACGCCGGTACCGCCATCATGGGCATCGGCTCGTCCATCGGCGAGGGCAGGGCGGCCAACGCCGCCCGGGCCGCCATCACGTCCCCGCTGCTGGAGGCCTCCATCGAGGGCGCACGGGGGATCCTGATGAACATCGCCGGGGGATCCGACCTGGGGCTGTTCGAGGTGAACGAGGCGGCCGAGATCATCCACGCCGTGGCGCACCCCGACGCCAACATCATCTTCGGAGCCGTGATCGACGACAACATGGGCGACGAGGTGCGGGTGACCGTGATCGCCGCCGGATTCGAGCGCTGGGACGAGGGAACCGGAGCCCCGAAGTCGGATCGCGTCTCGGCGATCTTCGACACCCCGGAGCCCGTGGACATCTTCGCCGACGCCGCCGGCGAGGAGAACCAGCTCGGCCTGGGTGACGACGATTTCGACGTCCCCTCCTTCCTGCGATAGCGACCGCGTCGCCCGAAACCTCGCCCTGGTCCGGGAGCGGATCGCGGGCGCGGGCGGCAATGCGGCCCGGGTGCGCGTGCTCGCGGTCACCAAGGGCTTCGGCCTCGACGCGGTGCAGGCCGCGGTGGGCGCGGGCCTGGTGGATGTGGGCGAGAACTACGCCTCCGAGCTCGCCGCCAAGGCGCGGGAGGCGGGACAGTGGGGGGTGGAGGCCCGGCCGAGCTGGCATTTCCTCGGCGCCATCCAGCGCAACAAGGTGCCCTCGCTCGCCCCGTTCGTCCGGGTCTGGCAAAGCGTGGCCCGCGAGGCGGAGGGAGCTCGCATCGCTCGGTTCGCGCCCGGGGCGTCGGTCATGGTGGAGGTCGAGGCGACGGGTCTCCAAGGGCGCAACGGCTGCGCTCCGGCGGAGGTCCCCGAACTCGTGTCACGGCTGCGCGGTCTCGGGCTCGACGTCAGCGGGCTCATGACGGTGGCGGCTCCGGCTCCGGTTCTGGCTTCCGGCGGGGCGCCGCCCTCGGCGACGTTCGAGCTCGTGGCGCGCCTGGCCGACGAACTCGGGTTGCCCGAGCGTTCGATGGGGATGAGCGACGATCTCGAAGTGGCCGTGTCGGCCGGTTCCACCATGGTGCGGATCGGTCGGGCGCTCTTCGGCGAACGGCCGGGCCGGGGACCGGCCCGGGAGCCGCCGTCGGGAGCCACCCGTTGAAGGGGCCGGACCTCACCCCGCGATCCGGCGTGTCGGGGCGAGAAAAGGGCCCGCAGAGTCCAGCCTGCATTCCGGAGCAGGCACTACGCTGTGGGCGACAGGAGAAGGTATGGCACCCTCGTTCATGAAAAAGACCATGGTGTATCTCGGCCTGCTCGATGACGAGTACGACGAGTACGACGACCTCGAGGACCGAGCTCCGCGTGGCTTCTCGTCGGCCACCAGAGTCGAGCCGCGGGCACCCGAGTACGAACAGTCCGAGGAGTTCAGCGGGGGTATGAGTCGGGTGCGGACCATCCCGAGGGACTCGGCGGCCCCGGGGCAGACGCGACCCCAGCCCAGCAACGTCACCCCGCGCCCACAGACGGTGCGGGCGGTGCCCGTCGAGACGCCGGCTGCCCCGGCCACGACGTCGGCCCGGGTCCACGTCGTCGCGCCCTCCAAATTCGGTGACGCGAAGGAGATCGCCGACCGGCTGAAGGACAACCGGCCGGTGATCGTGAACCTCCAGATGGCCGACCGCGACCTGCAACGCCGGATGATCGACTTCTGCAGCGGCGTGACGTACGCGCTCAGCGGCGAGATGGAGAAGGTCGCCGACCAGGTGTTCCTCCTCGCTCCGACGAACGTCAAGGTTTCAGACGAGGAGCGGCAACGCCTCGTGGAGCGCGGCTTCGGCCGCGACTGAACCCAGTACTCTCACAGGCTGGTGACCACGCTCTTCCACTGGGTCGCGGACCTCATCTGGTTCTACGTGATCCTCATCATGTTCCCGTACGCCATCTTGAGCTGGTTCCGGATTCAGCCGGGCTCGAACCTCGCTCGAGTGCAGTACTTCCTCTTCCGGGCGACCGAGCCGCTGCTGCGACCGGTCCGGCGGATCGTGCCGCCCGTCGGTGGCCTCGACCTCTCCTTTCTGGTGGTCAGCCTGGTGCTGATTTTCGTCGCCATCCCCGTGCTGAACCGGGTCTGACCGGCACCCTTTCGGGGAGGCGACAATCACCCTGAACTGGGGGAAGTGGGGAGTAGACTCGCTTCCCATGGACAGTTCCCAGACCCCCTCTTCAATTCTCGACACCCTGCGCACGGTCGAGTTCCGGCTCGGTCTGAAGGGTTACAACGTTGACGAAGTCGACGAGTACCTGGACAAGGCAGCACAGGAAGCTGAGGGTCTGCAGGAACACGTGCGTCAGCTCAACGATCGCCTGCGACAGGCCAGCGAGCGGATCGCCCAACTCGAGCGCGAGAAGAGGTCGGCGCCGGCGGTCGAAGGCGACGAAGTAGCGCCAGCGGCCGAAACGGGGCTCTCCGACGAAACACTCCAGCGCACCTTGATCCTTGCTCAGAAATTCGTCGACCAGACCAAACGTGAGAGCGAGGCCGAGGCGGCGGCGATCGTTGCCACCGCGCAGGAGACCGCACAGGCGTCCATCGCGGCCGCAGAGGCCACGGCCGCTCAGTTGCAGGCCGAGTCCAACCAGAGACTGCGCGAGGAGGTCGCCCGACTCGAGTCCACGCGGACCGAGCTGGCCACCGACGTCGAGAGCATGGCGCGCCACCTCGAGTCCGAACGCAATCGCCTGCGCGGGGCCCTCTCCGAGCTTCTCTCGTGGGTGGACGAGAACGTGCAGCCGGCGAACTCGCTCATGGGCGTCAGGAAGACGCCCGGAGCGAAGGTTTCACCGGTCGCGGGCGATGCGCCGACGGCGCTCGACGCCGACGCGGGCCCCCCTACAATGAGCCTTCCGAACACGACCGGCGCTGCAGTGTCAGGAGCTCCTCGCTCAATCTGAGCAGCTTGCGCTGACCCCCCGCGTGGCGGGCGTCCGACGTATTGCCCGCCTGGGTGCGGTCCGCTATCGTCACCCGCTCCCTCGCCAAGGTTGACGCGGGGACCGGTCACTCCACGTGGCCGGGAAGGAGGAACGATGACGTCAGCGAGCAAGGGCACCTCGGTCAAGAAGGCGCCTGCGGCCCGCCCCCCCGCCGCTCAGAAGTCAGGAGCCGGCGCCAAGACCTCGTCGAGCAGGGCCGGGACATCAGTCCCCAAGCAATCCGATGGCAAACCCGAAGCCAAGAAGGACGCGAATCGAACAGTGAGCAAGGCAACTCCCGCATCCAAGCGGGCCGTGGCATCGACCGAGAAGTCGTCGACGGCGAGAAAGTCCGCATCGGTGACGAACGCCAAGAGCGCATCCACCACCACGAAGAAGACAACCTCCTCGGGCGCGAAGAAGACTGCGGCACCGGGATCTCCCCCGCCCGCCAAGAAGGTGGCTGGGTCGTCGCAGAAAGCGACGTCGGCCGCGAAGGGGAGCGTCGCGGCGGCCGGTCGCGCGGCGGAGTCGAAGAAGTCGGGATCGGGGTCGGCGTCGCGGTCGGCCAAGACCGCAACGGCCGCACTCACTGCGGACTCGGAGTCGTCGACGTCTCCGGCCTCGACCGAGACCCCTGGCGCCAACGGCGCGGTCGCGCCTCGGACCACCTTCACCCCGAAGCCCAAGCCACCGCCACCGGTCCGCCCGAAGACCGGACCGTACGCCAAGGACGCGAAATTCCTCGACGAGATGCGGGATCTGCTGCAGGGCGAGCGCGCGATCTACCAGGAACAGGCCACCTCGCTCAGGGCGGAGGCGGATTCGCTCGCACTCGAACGCGAACCCGGTGACGTGCAGTTCGACGAGGAGTCGGGAGAGGGCGGGACGGTCACGGTCGACCGTGAGCGCAACCTGGCGCTCTCGGGGCAGGCCACGATGGCCGTCGAGGAGATCGATGCCGCGCAGGTGCGGATCGACGAAAAGACCTACGGCTACTGCGAGCGTTGCTTCCAGCCCATTCCGAAGCCCAGGTTGCGCGCGCTGCCCTATGCCCGGCTCTGCGTGGCGTGCAAGAGCGGAGGGCTGTCGCGCCGCTGACCCGGCCCGGAGCGCTCGCGTACGCCGTTGCTGCGGTCGTCGTGGTCGCCGATCTGGTGACGACGACGATCGCTGTCGGACACCTGCACGACGTTCAGCACGTTTGGGGGCCATTCGGACTCGCCCTGACGTTCAACTCCGGGTTCGCATTCAGCCTCTTCAGCGGGCGGGCCGTCCTCGTCTCGGTCGTGCTCTGCGTGGGGGTCGCCGTCCTGGCGGTGGTGGTGGGCCGCGTCCGGACCGTCCCATTGGGTGTCGGGGGCGGGTTGGTCCTGGGCGGCGCCCTGGGCAATCTGAGCGAGCGGCTCTTCGGGGGGCACAGCGGTGAGGTGCCGGACTTCGTGACGCTGAACCACTGGCCCACCTTCAATCTGGCGGATGCCAGCGTCACCGTCGGCGTCGTCATCGTGATCGCCACCATCGTGATCGGACCCGGGCGGGTGCGTCAGGACGAGACCACGTGACGGCCGGGTCGCCCGGCGCAGAGGCGGAGACCGTCTCGACGGAGGTCCCGGCGCTGCTGGCCGGGGTCAGGCTGGACCGCGGAGTGGCGATGGTCGCCGGGGTCTCCCGTGCCGCCGCAGCGGACCTGGTCCAGTCGGGACAGGTGCTCGTCGACGGTGAAGCGGTCCGGGTGGGGCGCGCCTCCCTCCGGGAGGGCTCGATCCTCACGATCCTGCTGCCCCAGGTGTTCACGGCCGAGCTCGGCGCCGAGCCCGACGTGTCGTTCCGCGTCGTGTACTCGGACGAGGCGGTGGCGGTGGTGGACAAGCCTGCGGGTCTCGTGGTGCATCCCGGTGCCGGCCACGGCCGAGGGACCCTCGTCGGGGGTCTGCTGGCACGGTTCCCGGACCTGAGCGACCTCGTCGCCTCGGGTGTGTGCGCACCGGACCGACCGGGGATCGTGCACCGGCTCGACAAAGGGACATCCGGCCTGCTCGCCGTCGCCCGCACCGCCGAGGCGTATCGACAGCTGGTCGTCCAACTGTCCGAGCGGACCATGGAGCGCCGCTATCAGGCGTTGGTCACCGGCGTGGTCGTGGCGCACCAGGGCGAAGTCGACGCTCCGATCGGGCGCTCGGCTCGTACACCGACCAAGATGGCGGTGTCAGTGTCGGGAAAGCCGGCCCGCACCGCGTACACGGTGGTACGGCGATGGGACGACCGCACGCTCTTGGAGCTGTCTCTGCACAGCGGCAGGACCCATCAGATCCGGGTGCACATGGCGGCGATCGGCCACCCGGTCGTTGGCGACGCTCGATACGGCACGTCCGACCCGCTGCTCGGCTCGGGCCGCTTCTTCCTCCATGCGTTCCGGCTGGCGTTCGACCACCCCGTATCCGGCGATCGCGTCGATCTGACGGCAGCGTTGCCGTCAGATCTCAACGACTACCTCGACCGCATGCCCGAGGTCGCCCCCTAGGAACTCTTGCGCTCCTCGCAACTCCTGCGCTCAGGCGGCCTCGTGGATCCCGAGGATCCCGCCGTCGGACGAGAGGGCGGCGAGCGCCTCCTCCTCGGCTCTCCGGACGCGTCGCACGCCCACGCCGAGCCGCTCTGCCGTCGACTGGAGCGAGGCAGGGGAGTCGCCGTCGAAGCCGAAACGCAGCCAGAGGACGTCACGCTGGAGCCCGGGCAGGCGGTCGACGGCCTCCCGCACCTCCTCGTAGACCATCGTCTCCTCGACGTCACCGGCAAAGTCCGAACCGTCCGGGGCGACCAGCTCGCCGAGCGTGGTCGACGACTCGAGGGCCGCGGGCTGGTCGAGTGAGGCTGTCACTCGCGCCACGTCCTCGAGCGACTCGCGCGATTCTGCCGTCATACCGGTCGCTTCGTCGAGCTCCTGCTCGGTCGGGGCGCGACCGAGAGTGGTCGCCAGCTCGGTCTTCGTGAGCTCGAGTCTCTGAATCTGCTCGCCGACCTCGAGTGGGATGCGGATGGTCCGGCCGTGCTGCTGCACCGCCCGCTGGAGGGCCTGCCGGATCCACCAGGTGGCGTAGGTCGAGAATCGGAACCCGCGCTCCCAGTCGAACTTGTCGACGGCGCGCATCAGCCCGAAGGTTCCCTCCTGGACGAGGTCCGCCATGTCCACGCCGCGGTCCTGATACCGCCGGGCCCAGTGCACCACGAGCCTGAGGTTGGCCGCGACCATCTGCTTCCGCGCCGCCTCGTCGCCTGCCACGACCCGCTTGGCCAATTCGACCTGCTGTTCGTGGTCGGGCATCGGGAACTGGTCGAGGTCCTTCAACATCAGTCCCAGCGTGTCGGACGTGCTCACCGCGCTCTTCATCATCACTCCAGACGCTCTCTGCTCACTCTCAGTCGTGGTTCGCCTTGGCTGGTCATACGTACCCACCCGTGCGTCGGGCTTTCTCCCTACCCTTTTCCCTGGTCGTGGCGTTGCTCTTGCTCAGGGCTTTCTCATGCGGACCTTCTTATTCCGGCTCGCAAGACCTACAACCGCGAATCGGGCCGGATCATTCCGAGATGGGCTCGATCATCGCAGTCGGGTGTTCGCACCTTGAGATCGAGCCCTCCTTTTGTTCGGATCCACGAGTTGCGCGGGATGGGCCGCCGTGGTGGTCTGGGCCATGCCTCCCCGAATGGTCCTGCTCAGGCATGGTGAGACCGAGTGGTCCCGGAGTGGACAACACACGGGCAGGACGGACATTCCCCTATTGGACGGGGGTCGCCGACAGGCCGTCGCCGCAGGAGAGACGATCCGGGGCCTCGACCGCGCCGCGTTCGCCCTGGTTCTCACGAGCCCGCTTGCAGAGGGCGGCCGAGACCTGTGCGCTCGCAGGGTTCGACGGGGAGATCGACCCGGATCTCGTGGAGTGGGATTACGGCTCCTACGAGGGCCTGACCTCGGCTCGAGATCCGGGGAGAGCGACCCGGATGGACCCTCTGGGACGAAGGAGTGCCCGGCGGTGAGCTGTGCTGGACGTTGGTCGCCGTGCCGACCGCGTCATCGAACGAGCGCTGAGCGCCGATGGAGACACGCTGTGCGTGGCCCACGGACACCTCTTGCGGGTGCTCGCTGCTCGATGGCTGGGCCTCCCACCCGCTGGCGGGAAGGTGGTTCCGCCTTCGGCGGGAAGCGTCTGCGTTCTCGGCTGGGAGCAGGACTGGCCGGCCATCGAGATGTGGAACATGCGCACCCTCTGAGTGGCCTATACGGGAATCGGGGCGACGTTGCCGCGGGAACGGGTCACCATGTCCGCCAGGCTGTAGGACTGCAGATGCGTCCGAATGGTCTCGCCGACGTCGGCCCAGACGGCCAGCAGAACGCATTGGCCCTCGTGGTCGCAGGCGCCGTTGGTATGAGGCTCTCCGAAGTCGCCGGCAGCGATCGGTCCGTCGACCGCGGAGACGATCTGCGCGAGCGTGATCTGCTCCGGCGGGCGGGCGAGGACATAGCCTCCGCCGACACCTCGTTTGGAACGGACGAGGCCGGCCCCTTTCAGGGCCAACAAGATCTGCTCGAGATACGGCTGGGGAAGCCCGGTCCTCTCGGCGATGTCCCGCACCGAGGTGGGCACCTCGGCGCCGTGGAGGGCGAGGGATAGCAGCGCCCTGCTGGCGTAGTCACCGCGAGTCGACACCCTCATGAGGGTGATTTTACCGGGGCCGGGGCTCGTCCGACGGGGTGGCGCGTCGTAGGGTGTGCCGTTGTGAGTGATTCCGTGCCGACCGTGGCGACGGTCGGCGAGCCGCCGGTGCCCGGCCGGGGCTCCGCCGACGACCCATCCCGCCCTGGTGGCGGTGCGGCCCCTGCCTCCGCATCCGGTCGCTCCGACCGTCGCTCCCGAGCCGCTCCTGCCCGATTTCGAGGGCGGAGCCCTCGACTCGGTGGTGCCACTCATCATGAGGGTCCTGGCCGGGCGACGGCCGGGCCGCAGCCGACGGACCTGCCCGGCTGGGTGCCGGATGCGCTGGCGGAGGCCAGCAGATCGTGCTTCTGGTCCTCGACGGACTCGGGGCCGAGCAGCTGTCGGCCCGCCGCCCGCTCGCCCCGGTGCTCTCCTCCGGATCGGGAGGCACCCTCACCTCCGTCGCCCCGAGCACGACGGCGTGTGCGCTGACCACGCTGATCACCGGGCTGGTCCCCGCCCGACACGGTGTCCTGGGTTACCGCATGGCGCTCGATGGTGACATCTTCAACGTCCTGCAGTGGCGCCTCGGCAGTGCCGACGCCCGGATCCGGGTGCCCCCACCTGTCTTCCAGCCGTTTCCCGCCTTCCCGGGCGCGCCGGGTCCCGTCCCGGTCGTGACTCGCTACGACTACGGGCCGACCGGTTTCTCGGCGGCCCATCTCGGGAGCGCAGAGCTGCACCAGTGGTACACGCCCGCCGGCCTGGTCACCGGTGTGCGGAGATTGCTGGCGGCAGGGTCCCCGTTCGTCTACGCCTACTACGAGGGGATCGACAAGATTGCTCATGCCGAGGGCCTGGGCGACCATTTCGACGACGAGCTGCGGGCCGTCGACCGGCTCGTGGGTGACGTGCTCTCCGTGCTGCCTTCCGGAGCCGCGCTGGTGGTGACGGCCGACCATGGCCAGGTCGAGGTCGGCGCGTCCGTCGAGGTCCTGGGCGACGACGTCATGCGCGAGGTGTCCCTCATCAGAGGGGAGGGCCGATTCCGCTGGCTCCATGCGCGCCCGGGTGCGGCGTCGGACCTGACAGACGACGGCGTCCGACCTCTATCGCGACGTCGCCTGGGTCCGAACCCGGGAGCAGATCATCGAGGACGGCTGGCTCGGCGGGGTCCCGACCGACGAGGTCGCAGCCCGGCTGGGCGACGTGGCCCTGATCCCATTCACCCAGACCGCCTTCCTTGACCCGGCCGACACGGTCGAGCTCAAGCTCAAAGCGCGCCACGGCTCGTTGACCGCCGACGAGATGCTGGTCCCGCTGCTGGCATGGCCGGCCGCCACGTGAGCCGGCGCGGCCACGTGAGCACGGCCCGGGTGGCAACATGGGGCGATGACAGCTGACGGACCCCCGGGCGACGGGCAGGGCACGGTGGGCCGGACCCCGGCGTGACGGACGACGCCCCAGGTGGGCAGGCGACGTCGGCGCCAGCGCCGAAGGCACGGACGTATCGCAGAGTCCCGACGCCATTGCGCCCGACGAGATCCTCGCGGCGCCAGGCGACGGAGACGAAGAAGGCGAGAAGTCCACCGAGTCGGTGAACGAACCGGCCAAGGTACTGCGCATTGGCTCGATGGTCAAGTCGCTGCTCGACGAGGTGCGGGCTGCACCGTTAGACGAGAAGAGCAGAGTGCGCCTGCGCGAGATCTACGAGCAGTCGGTGCACGACCTGTCCCAGGGTCTCTCTCCCGACCTCGCCGCGGAGTTGGAGAGGATGACCCCGCCGTTCGACGTCGACGCACCGAGCGAGGCGGAATTGAGAATCGCCCAGGCCCAGCTCGTCGGCTGGCTCGAGGGGTTGTTCCACGGAATCCAGGCGACGCTGATGTCCCAGCAGATGGCCGCCCGCGCGCAGCTCGAGGAAATGCGCCAACGGGGCCTCCCCTCGGCGGGCGAGTCGGGGCGCACCGGGGCCTACCTGTAGCGGCCCTCGGCGTGCCACAGCGGCTCGGTCCGGCGGGACCTAGTCGGCTGCGGGGGACGAGGGCACGGCGGTCAGGACCCGGCGTTGTAGGGGTCGGCCGTCCGCGCCGGACCCTCCGCCGGCGGGTTAGATTTCTGAGCCCGGGAGAATGACACCGGTGTAAGTTCGAGGTGGAGAAAGGAGGCCGGTGTCGGAGCGGTCGTTTACGCATCTGCACACCCATACCGAGTTCTCCATGCTCGACGGCGCGGCCAGGGTCGGCGACCTCGTGGCGGCCGCGGTGGCCGACGGCCAACCGGCTCTCGGCATCACGGACCACGGCAACATGTACGGGGTCCTGGACTTCTACAAGGCTTGCCGCAACCACGGCATCGTGCCGATCATCGGCACCGAGTCCTACATGGCGGGGAAGTCCCGCCACGAGCGCCCGGTGCGGCGGGGCAAGGTCGACGACACCGGCGGCGACACCGAGGGTGGCCAGAAGCTCTACTACCACCTCACCCTCCTGGCCGAGACCGTCGACGGATACCGCAACCTGATGCAGCTCTCCTCGGCCGCCTACCTCGAGGGCTACTACTACAAGCCGCGGGTCGACTGGGAGCTTCTCGAGCGACACCACGAGGGCATCATCGCGACCACCGGGTGTCTCGGAGGGGTAGTGCTCCAGGCGCTGCTGGCCGGCGACGAGGCGGAGGCGGAGCGCCGTGCGGCGCGACTGCAGGACATCTTCGGCCGCGACAACCTCTTCGTCGAGTTGCAGGACCACGGCATCGCGGACCAGCACCGCACGAACCCGCAGCTGATGGAGATCGCCCGCCGTCTCGATGCTCCGCTTCTCGCGACCAACGACAGCCACTACACCCATCGAGAGGATGCGGTCGCCCATGACGCGTTGCTCTGCGTCCAGACCGGGGCGCTGCTGAGTGACACCAACCGCTTCAAGTTCGAAGGCACCGAGCACTACCTGAAGACGGCGGCCGAGATGCGACACCTCTTCCGGGAGGTGCCCGAAGCCTGCGACAACACGTTGCTCATCGCGGAAAGGGCGGACGTCCAGATTGAGCTGGGCCGGCCGAGCCTCCCCGAGTTCCCGGTACCGGAGGGCTTCAGCGGTGACGCCTACGAGGACCGGGCGCTCGCCTACCTGAGGGATCTCACCATGGAGGGCGCGCGCCAGCGCTACGGATCGCCGCTGCCGCCCGAGGTGGTCCAGCGTTTGGACTACGAGCTCGGTGTCATCGGCAACATGGGATTTGCCGCCTACTTCCTCGTGGTGTGGGACCTCATCCGCTTCGCCCGTGAGTCCGGTATCAGGGTCGGTCCGGGCCGAGGTTCCGCGGCGGGATGCTGCGTCGCCTACTGCCTGAAGATCGTCGATCTCGACCCGATCCGCTATGACCTTCTGTTCGAGCGCTTCTTGAACCCGGGCCGCAAGCAGATGCCCGATATCGACATGGACTTTGACGAGCGCTATCGAGCCGATGTGATGCGCTACGCCGCGGAGCGGTACGGCAGCGACCGGGTGGCCCAGGTCATCACGTTCTCCACGATCAAGGCGCGCGCCGCCGTGCGCGACGCGGCCCGGGTGCTCGGCAAGCCGTATGCGCTCGGCGACCGCATCGCCAAGGCCATGCCGCCGCTGATCATGGGCCGTGACACCCCGTTGCGGGCCTGCCTCGTGCGCACGGAGGGTCATGAAGACGGGTACGCCACCGCCGGCGAGCTGCGCCAGATGCACGAGGCGGATCCCGAGGCGAAAGAGGTCATCGACGTCGCCCTGGGTCTCGAGGGCCTGCGCCGCCAGGACGGGATCCACGCGGCCGCCGTGGTGATCTCGAGGGATCCGCTGACGGACTACCTGCCGATCCAGCGCAAGCCCGACGCCGGCGGCAACCCCGAGGACGCACCCATCGTCACGCAGTACGAGATGCACGGCGTGGAGGACCTGGGCCTGTTGAAGATGGACTTCCTCGGGCTGCGCAACCTCTCGGTGATCGAACGGAGCCTCGACCTCGTCGAGGCGGCGAGCGGGGTGCGACCCGACATCGACCAGGTCGACCTCGCCGACGAGGAGACACTGGCCATGCTCCGCCGCGGCGAGTCGGTCGGCGTGTTCCAGCTGGAGGGTGGTCCGATGCGCGCCCTGATGCGCTCGCTCGCCCCCACCTCCTTCGACGACGTCGCCGCCCTGGTCGCGCTGTACCGGCCCGGCCCCATGGCGGCCAACATGCACAACGACTACGCCGACCGCAAGAACGGACGCAAGCAGATCAGCTACGAGCACGACGACCTCGCGCCGATCCTGGCCGACACGCAGGGCCTGATGATCTACCAGGAGTCGATGATGCGGGTGGCCCAGAAGATCGCCGGGTACTCGCTCGAAGAAGCCGACAACCTCCGGAAGGCGTGTGGGAAGAAGATCCGGTCGTTGCTGGCCGCCGAGCGCGAGAAGTTCGTAGCGGGCTGTGTCTCCGAGGGCTATGGCGAGGAGCTCGGGACGAAGCTCTTCGACATCATCGAGCCCTTCGCCGACTACGCCTTCAACAAGTCGCACGCGTACGGCTACGGCCTCGTGGCCTACCAGACGGCCTGGCTCAAGGCGCATCATCCGGTGGAGTACATGGCGGCGCTCCTGACGTCCGTGAAGGACAACAAGGACAAGACCGCGGTGTACCTGGCCGAGTGCCGATCACTCGGGATCGACGTGCTGGTGCCCGACGTGAACCGCTCCGTGGCCGAATTCGCCCCTGACATGAGCCTCACCGGTTCCGCCACCGACGGGTCTCCCGCCTCGTCCGGCAACCGGGCCATCGTGTTCGGTTTGGCGTCGGTGCGCAACGTCGGCGAGGGCCTCGTCGAGCGGATCGTCGCCGATCGCAAGGCGAGGGGACCGTTCGCCGACATCTTCGACTTCTGCCAGCGGGTCGATCCGGTGGTGCTGAACAAACGCACCATGGAGTCCCTCGTCAAGGCGGGCGCGTTCGACTCACTCGGCCACCCGCGGCAGGGCCTCTGCCTCGTGTTCGAGGGCATCGTGGACCGCACGTTGGAGCGCCGGCGCGAGCAGGACCTCGGGATCGCGACGCTGTTCTCCGCCTTCGACGACGAGGACACCGATCCCGGTTGGGGCACGACGAAGGTGGACATCCCCGACGTAGAGTTCGATAAGTCGCAACGCCTGGCGTTCGAGAAGGAGATGCTGGGCCTCTATGTGAGCGACCACCCGCTCCGCGGATTCGAGGCCGCCCTCGCCCGGCACACCGACTGCGCCCTCTCCGACATGCGCGAGGAAGACCCGACCGGCGACCGCTCCCCCGTGCGTGCCGTCGGCGGCGTGGTCACCGACTTCCGGCGCTCGTACACGAAGAAGGGGGACCTCATGGCCCGCTTCGTCCTCGAGGACCTGCAGGCCGCGATGGAGGTCTTCGTCTTCCCCAAGACGATGGCCGACTACGGCCACATGATCGAGAACGACTCCGTGCTGGTCGTGAAGGGTCGCTTGGACACACGCGAGGACGAGCCCAAGATCGTCTGCATGGAGGTCTCACGCCCCGTGCTCGAGCGCGGCGAGCAGGACCTCCACATCACCCTGCCGCTCGGCGTCCTGACGGATTCGAAGGTGGACGGGCTCAAGGAGGTCCTGAGCGGGCATCCCGGGCCCTCGCCGGTTCTGCTCCACGTCGGAGCGAAGGTCCTCCGGCTTCCCCCGGAGTTCAACGTCGATTGCCGCAACGGGTTGGTGGGCGAGCTCAAGCGGCTGCTCGGTCAGGGCGCCGTCCTGGCCTGACCGCCGGTGCAATTCCCGGCCTGAGCAGGATCGCGACCCCGCGGATGCGGTACCGACGGCCGGTCGTGGTTGGGAACGCCCAGGGCACAGCCGGTAAACTGACCCGTATGCCGATCGTCGTCACCACCAAGGATTGCACTGCGCTCAGCGACACTGAGCTGGTCGAAATGGCCGATCTGTGCGGCGAACGCCCACCTGGGTTCGACATCGGATACCTCTCCAAGGAGCGGGAGGCCTGGGTGCTCATCACCCTGGCCCGGGAGGGGAACAAGCTGCGTGGCTACTCCTTTTGCACCCTCGAGCGCATCGGTGGCACGCCCTCCCTCCTGGTCGGACTGGCCCTGGTGGACCGCACGTCGCGGGCCGAGCCGGCCCTCAAGGGCATCATGTCCGACCAGTACCGCCGTGCCCTCCTCGCCTTCCCGGACGAGGACGTGCTGCTCGGCACCCGCCTCATGAGCCCTGAGGGCTTCCGTGCGTTCGCCGGTCTCCAGGACGTCGTGCCGTTCCCCGAGCACCGGTCTTCGGGCGAGGAGCGGGCCTGGGCGCGGAGGCTGTCGAAGCGCTTCGGCTGCGAGAGCCGACTCGACGACCGGACCTTCATCTTGAAGGGCGACGGTTCGGTCGCCGGTGGGATCGACTTCTTTGCGCCGAAGGTCAAGCTGCCCGACGGCGTCGACGGCCACTTCGGCGGGTTCGACGCCCAGTCGTGGCGACCGACTGGTGGCCTTCGGCTGGGCCATGGCCGAGGATCTGGCCGGAGGAAAGCTCGGACGCTGAGGACCGCGGCGGCCGGCCCGGGCGCGTCAGCCCCGGGGCAGGATGGCGGCGCACACCTTGTAGCAGTGGCCGTCGCGGGGCGGGCTCACCACCACCAGGAGATACTGGGGCTCGTAGCCCAGCGCGCTGGCGAGGTTCTTGCCGCTGAGGCGCTCCCGTCGTGCAGCGACCAGGGCGCGAGCCGCATTGCGGTCCTCGACCGGGAGCCAGACGTCGTCACGGTCCCAACCGAACCGCACCCAGGTCGAGTCGTCCGTCTGGCGCTTGATCAGCTGCGGGCTCCGAGTGGGCTCGATCAGCGCGACCGAAGGCCGGAAGCCTCTGAACTCCCAGTAGGGCGCGGAGGCGCCTGGAAACCCGAGGAGCGGACCGTCCGGCGCCGCCACGAGGCGCTGGAGCAGCTTTCGCAGGCGTCGGCCTCGCAGCGTGCCGATGTGGCGAGGGAGGTCGTCCACCGTCGTGGCCTCCGGTTGGGCCAGGTCGTCGCGCTCGGGATCGTCGGCCAGCATGACCTCCACGACGTCGAAGGGATTGATGTCGGGATCGTGGCCTTCGGGCCACGGGACGCGGATCCGCATGACCGTCCGGGTCGCCAGGTCGACGACCGTGGTGTCCTCCACCGTCGATGCCAACACGAGGAGATGGAGGGTCGAGCCACCCGCGGTCGGCACCTTCTCCTTGCGGCGGGCCGACCGACGGAGAAACCGGGCCGGATTCTGGCCGGTGGACGTCTTCTGCTCGGCTTCGGGGTCCTCGTAGGAGACTTCCTTCTGGTCGATCGCGTCGCCGGTGCGGTCCCCGTTCGTCATCGGCCCTGCGCCTCCTCGTCGAGCTGTGCGGCGAGCTGATCCGGGTCGTGCGCCGGGAGCAGACACGTCCTTCGGCGGCACACGTACGCGACGGCGGGCTCGGCTGGACGTCCGGTGAAGAGCGGTCCGTCGTCCGGTTCCCCCCACGCCAGGACGGCAGCAGGGAGCCAGCGTCGGCGTGCCTCGGCCACCAGATCGGGCCGTCGGCCGGTCACGACGATCTCCTGTCGCCCAGCCCACATGGGCAGCGCGGCAACGAGGTCGGCCAGGGCCCCGGGGTGCCGCTCGAGCAGGGGCCGGGCGAGGTCGATCGTCTCCGACACGGCTTCCTCGAGTCTCGCGTCTTCGGTCAGGGCGGCCGCCCGCAGCAGTGACGCCACCGCGATGGAGTTGGTGGCAGGAACCGCCCCGTCGATGAACTCCTTGGGTCGGACGACCAGCGCCTCGGCGTCCTTCCCGGTCGTGTAGAACCCACCATGCTCTTCGTCCCGGAACAGGTCGAGGAGCTGCCCGCTCACCTTGAGCGCCCGCTCTCGCCAGTGCGCGTGCCCGCTCCATTCCGAGAGCCGCACGAAGGCCTCGATCAGCCATGCGTGGTCAGCGGCCACGCCGAGATGCCGGGCCCGGCCTCCCTGCCAGCTGCGCATCAGACGACCGTCGACGTACATCGACGCCCACAAGAATTCGCCGATCTCCTCTGCCCGCCTGCCGTACCCGGCCAGGCCGGTTGCCGATGCTGTTTCGGCCAGCGTGGCCACCGCCATCGCGTTCCATTCGGTCAGGACCTTCTCGTCACGGGCCGGCTGCACCCGGCTGGCTCGAATGGCCGCCAGAAGGGACCGAGCCTCCTCGATGTCCTCCGGTCGGGCGAGAGGGGCGCCGACTGGGCGCACCGGGATCGACCTCCCTTCCCAGTTTCCCCGCTCCGAGATCCCGTACCACTCGGCCGCCGCCTGCTGCAGCCGGGAGGCAATCCGGCCGCGAGATCTTCCATGGTGAAGGTCGCGTGCGCGCCTTCCACCCCGCCGGCATCGGCGTCGAACGAGGAGTACAGAGCGCCGTCGGGTGTCGAGAGGTCTCGCAGGACGAAATCGAGCGTCTCCGTCACGACGCCGAGATAGTCGGCATTCCCCGTTTCCTGCCATGCGTGGAGGTACGCCCGAGCGAGGAGCGCCTGGTCCGTGAGCATCTTCTCGAAATGGGGCACCAGCCAACGGGCATCCGTCGAGTACCGGCAGAACCCGCCGACGAGGTGGTCGTAGATCCCGCCGGCGGCCATCGCGTCGAGCGTGCGGAGTGCCATGGATCCCGCCTGTTCCGCATCGCTCCCCGCCACGGCGCGACCGGCGAAGGCAGAGCTCGACCAGCGAAGGACGTGGGAACTTCGGCGCAGGCCCGAAGCCTCCCCACTCGGGGTCGTATCCGGTGGCGAGGCCCGTGACGACCTGCTCCTGGAGAGACTCGGTGTCGAGGGCCCGGGCACCGAGAGCGACTGCGCCGAGAGCGCCGCTGTCGCCGGCCAGGGTCTCGGGCAGACGTCGCCACTCGCTCCTTCATGCATCGACTCGGCGAGAGCCATCTCCTTGCGGACTGCCTGCACGAGTGCCTCGGCCTGGGCCAGGACCTGATCCCGCTGTTGGCTCCACGCCTCCCCGAGAGCTTGGACGACATGGCGGAAGGAGGGCATCCCATGACGTTCGCCCGGGCGGGAAGTACGTCCCGGCATAGAACGGCAGCCCGTCCGGGGTGCAAAAGACCGACATCGGCCAACCACCGGACCCGGTCATGGCCTGCGTCGCCGCCATGTAGACCGCGTCGAGATCCGGACGCTCCTCACGGTCGACCTTGACCGAGACGAACCAGTTCGAGAGGTCGGCCGCGGTCGCCGGGTCCTCGAAGCTCTCGTGAGCCATGACGTGGCACCAGTGGCACGAGGCATAGCCGATGGAGACGAAGAGCGGTAGGTCCTGCTCGCGTGCGAGGCGAAGGGCCTCTTCGCCCCAGGGGTACCACTCGACGGGATTCCCGGCGTGCTGCCGCAGGTACGGGCTGGTCTCGTCGGCCAAGCGGTTCACGGACATGGATGCTAGGTGTCGTGCCGTGCTGGGTGGCCCGGGGCGCACCCGGCGGACCCCGTGCAAGGCTCGAGGGATGGAACTCTCGCTCGAGGGCAAGACCGCGCTCGTAACCGGAGGCAGTCGAGGAATCGGCTTGGCCGTCGCCACACGGTTCGTGCAAGCGGGTGCCAAGGTGATGATCAGCTCTCGCACCGCAGAAGACCTGGCCGAGGCGGTGAGCGGCCTCGTTGCCTCAGGGGCCCCCGACGGACGGGCTGGACTGGTTCGCGGCGCACGTTGGCCGTCCCGACGAAGCAGTGTCCTGCGTCGACGAGACGATCCGACGGTTCGGGTCCATCGATGTCCTGGTCAACAACGCGGGCACGAATCCCTACTTCGGCCCGATGATCGACATCGACCTGGTCCGGGCGCAGAAGACCTTCGAGGTGAACCAGCTCTCGGTGCTGACGTGGACGGCCGCCGCGGTCAAAGCGGGTCTGCGCGGTTCGGTCATCAACATGGCCTCGATCGGGGGTCTTGAAGTCGAGCCGAACATCGGATGGTACAACGTGACCAAGGCGGCGGTCCTGCACATCACGCGCCAACTTGCATTCGAGCTCGCGCCCGAGTTCCGGGTGAACGCTCTCGCCCCTGGGCTGGTCAAGACGAAGTTCGCGGCTGCCCTGTGGGAGGGCTCGGGGGAGGAGCAAATCGCGGAGCATGTCCCTCTTCGCCGACTCGGGGTACCCGATGACGTCGCGACCGCCGCCCTGTTCCTGGCCTCGGACGCATCGTCGTGGGTCACCGGCCACACCTTCGTGGTCGACGGCGGCACGATGGTGCAGCCCTCCGGTGGGGTCGGCTGACGATGTTGGGTCGTCCTTCGGGGCCGGCAAGCGGCGCCTCCGGATGGGCCATGTCACACCAGGACCACGTGTACCGTCTGAGTGAGAAACGGATGGCAGAGCAAGATTGAAAGGTGGTCGCGATGGCCCATGTCCCGCTCGACGACAACAGGAAGGGCATCGTCCCTCGTCTTGCCCGGCTCTACACGAAACGCCGCATGGGCCAGATGGTCGATCCCGCCGCCGCAGCATCACACCATTCCGGTGTTCTTGTTGCCATGGGCTGTCTCGAGACGGCCGCGCAATTCGGTTGGAAGAAGCTCGACCCGACCCTCCGGTGGCTGGCAGTCCAGACGGCAGCCTCCAAAATCGGGTGTTCGTGGTGCGTCGACTATGGCTACTACGAGGGGATGAACGGTGGCCTCGACCCGGCCAAAGTGAGAGCAGCGTCCGAATGGCGCGAGAGCGAGCTCTTCGACGATCGCGAGCGAGTGGTCCTCGAGTACGCGGAGGTGGTGACCAGAAGTCCGGCGGAGGTCACGGAGGAGCCTCGCGGCACGTGTCCGGCGTCACCTCAGCGACCCGGAGTTCGTGGAGTTGGCGGCCTGGGTCGCTCTGGAGAACTTCCGGTCCCGCTTCAATGCCGGACTGGGGCTCCGCAGCCAGGGATTCTCGGCCCGCTGTGAGGTGGAGTTGCCGGATGTCGCCGTTGCCTGACGAGTTCGCGGGCACCGACGAGTTCGCCGGCACACCGGACGCGGAGGCGGATTCCGACACGGCGGCGTTCGAAGAGTGCCGGCCGCTCCTCTTCGGGATCGCGTATCGGATGCTGGGCAGCGCCGCCGACGCCGAGGACATGGTCCAGGAGGCAAGTGTCAGGTGGATCAGGCGGGGGAGCGCGCCGGTGCGCTCGACCCGCGCCTACCTGGCGACGGTCGTGACGAGGCTCTGCCTTGACGAGCTGGAGTCTGCACGTGCTCGCCGGGTGACGTACTCCGGGCCTTGGCTTCCCGAACCCATGGCCGTCGATGAGTCCTCCGCCGTCGAACAGGCTGATTCGCTCTCCCTCGCCTTTCTCGTTCTTCTCGAGGAGCTCACGCCGCCGGAGCGGGCGGCATATCTCCTCCATGACGTCTTCGGTTACTCCTTCGATGAAGTGGCGCAGTCCCTGGGACGCAGCGCTGTCGCCTGCCGCCAGCTCGCCGTCCGGGCGCGACAGCACGTCGAGATGCGACGACAACGGTTCGATGCCGACCTGGAGCACGGGCGGGAGCTCACCGATCGCTTCCTTTTCGCTTGCGCAACGGGGGACCTCTCAGGTCTGCTGGCGATGCTCTCCGACGACGTGATCGTCTGGACCGATGGAGGGGGGAAGGTTCGGGCGGCCATGCGCCCCGTGGTCGGAGCGACGCGGAGCTCACGCTTCCTCTTGAACGTGGCCAAGAGGGCGACGGGGGTGCCGCGCCGTCCATTCTCAACGGCCAGCCGGCGATGTTGTTCCTCCAAGAGGATTCGGTGGTCACCGCACTCGTGCTCGATATCGTGGACGGGCTGATCGTGGGCGTCCGTGTCGTCACCAACCCCGACAAGTTGCAACGCCTCACCGCACACGCCCGCGGAGGCGGGTCGTGACGGTTCACCCCGCGGGTCCAGAAGGGTCGCTGTCGGAATCGAGGAGACGTCGGCGCACCTTGCCGGCTGAGTTGCGGGGGAGGTCGTCGACGATCACCAGCTCCTTGGGGGCGGCCCACGGAGCCAGGGCCGTCGGTCACCATCTCACGAAGCCGGCCAATGACGGCCCCTCGCCGGCCGGCACGACCCAGGCCACGACACGTTCACCCCACTCCGGGTCGGCGCGCTTCCAAACGGCAACGTCCGAGACGCCGGGGTGAGCGATCAGGATGCGTTCGACGTGATCGGGCCAAACTTTCTCGCCGCCGGTCGTGATCACGTCCCCGAGCCGGCCCGAAACGGTCAGGGCGCCGCGGTGATCCAGACGCCCAGCGTCCCCGGTCGCGAACCATGAGCGTTGACCATCTGGACCGATGACACGACCGTCGCTTCCGTCTCGGTAGCAACGCAACAGCATGGGAGCGCGGACGAGGATCTCACCTTCCCGGAGCAGACCGTCCGGGACGGTCGCTTCGGCCGGCATGTCTCGGATCGCAACCTCCGACATCCGTCGAGCGGCACCCCGTCGTACATCACCCCCGACCCCGTCTCGGTCATGCCATAGGTCGTCACGACGTTTCCTGGCAGGCTCTCGGGCGGCGCTGCTCCCCCCGAGCAACACGCAGGTGAAGACAGAAGGGTCGAGACGTTGCAGCGCCGTTGCGACCAGTGAGACGTGCGTGACCCGGCCGGACCGTCCGAGCTCCTCGACGGTCTCCGCTTCGAAACCCGGCAGCACGACCACCGGTGTCGCCGTGAGGATCGAACGTGTGACGACCGCGAGCCCGCCGATGTGCGCGAGGGGCAAGCAGGCCAGCCAGGTATGTCTCGACGGGTCCACGTCGAGCCGTTTCGACGTGGCTCTTGCGGATGCCCCGATCGCGTCGTGGGTCAGCACGACCCCCCTCGGCTGTTGTGATGTGCCGGAGGTGGCGACGACGAGCGCGTCGCCCTCCTCGACGGGAAGTCCACCGCTGAGCGCGTGCTGTTCGCCGTCCGAGGTGACGATCCGGGTCGGCCTCAGAGCATCGAGCACGGTGCGTCGCGCCTCGTCGGGAAGCCGAGGATCGAGGGGGGCCGCAGCGTCCCCGGTGTCCCATATGGCTTGAAGCGCGTCCACAAACCCGCGTCCGCCGGGAAGGTCGAGTGCGACGAGCTCGGGCACCGGACAGTAGCGTAGGCCGCCGTGCATACCGTGGTCACTGGTTCTCCTCACGATCCGCTGGACGATCTCCGCACCCTCCCGGCTCCCGTGTGGGAGTCTCGCGGCACCTTCCGGGATGTTCGGTTCGACGTCGCCGAGGGCATCGCCAAATTGACCATCTGCCGGCCCGAGGTCCGGAACGCGTTCCGGCCTCAGACCCTGTTCGAACTCACCGAGGCTTTCAACGCGGCACGTGATGACCCGGACGTCGGCGTCATCGTCTTGTGCGGTGAAGGTCCCGACGCCTTCTGCTCGGGTGGCGACCAGAAGATCCGGGGTGACGACGGCTACATCGGGGACGACGCGGTGGCCGAACGAGGGATCGGACGCCTGAACGTCCTGGATCTCCAAGTCCTCATGCGTCGCATCCCAAAGCCGATCGTGGCCATGGTGGCGGGCTACGCCATCGGCGGGGGCCACATCCTGCACCTGGTGTGTGATCTCACCATCGCGGCCGACAACGCTCGGTTCGGCCAGACAGGGCCCAAGGTCGGCAGCTTTGACGGCGGGTACGGCTCTTCCATCCTGGCCCGCACCATCGGCCTCAAGCGGGCCAAGGAGGTGTGGTTCCTCTGTCGTCAGTACGACGCGGCGCAGGCTCTCCAATGGGGGCTCGTGAACACGGTCGTCCCCCTGGACGACCTGGAGCGAGAAACGGTGGCGTGGTGCCGCCAGATCCTGACCCTCTCGCCCATCGCGCTGCGCATGATCAAGGCCGGGATGAACGCAGCCGACGACGGTCTCGCCGGCGTACAGCAGCTGGCCGGAGACGCCACCATGCTCTTCTACATGACCGAAGAGGGCCAGGAGGGTCGCAACGCCTTCGTGGAGCACCGCAGACCAGATTTCTCTCGGTTCCCGCGCCGTCCGTGAGCCGCGACGGCGAAGCAGTGGCTCGCTGGCGCGCGCCCTCGTACGCTGCCGGCTGCCGTCGTGCCCGTCGCCGTCGGCACGGCCGCGGGCTACCTCTCGAGCGGGCATCTCACGCTCAGCACGACGCCGGCAAGCGGATCCTGCCCCGCGGCAGGTTGTGTCGCGTTCACCCGAGAGCTCTCGTGGCTGAACGCGGTGCTGGCGCTGGTGGTGGCGCTGGGGATCCAAGTCGGCACGAACTACGTGAACGACTACGCCGACGGGGTTCGAGGAACCGACGAACAGCGTGTCGGACCCGTACGGCTGGTCGCGGGGCGACTCGCCACCGTGCGGCAGGTCAAGATCGCCGCGCTCGTCTCCTTCGGAGTCGCGGGACTCGCCGGGCTCATCCTCTCCGCCCGGGTCACCTGGTGGTTCATCCCGCTCGGGCTCCTGTGCGGTCTCGCGGGCTGGGCCTACACGGGTGGTCCCAAGCCTTATGGCTACCTCGGGTTCGGCGAGCTCTTCGTCTTCGTCTTCTTCGGGCTCGTCGCAACGGCCGGATCGGCCTACGTGCAGCACGCGCCCTTCGAGCTGGCGCTCGGCGCCCACACCGTCGCCTACGACTACAACTGGGTGTTCGTGCTCTGGGCCGGTGTTCCGGTCGGTCTACTCGCCGCCGCCCTGCTCGAGGCGAACAACTTGCGCGACGTCGACACCGACGCCGTCGCCGGGAAGAAGACCCTCGCCGTTCGTCTCGGGCGACGGAACGGCGGCCTTCTCTACGCGGTGACCTTGGCCGCAACGGCATTGTCGGTGGGCGTGCTCGCGCACTATCGGGTGTGGGCCTTGATCGCCCTCGCCGCCGCGCCGCTCGCCGCGGCCCCCCTGCGCCTGGCGCTCGGCGAGCGGAACGGACGAGAGCTCCTGCCCATGCTCGGACGGACCGCCCGACTCCAGATCGTGGTCGGCGGGCTGCTCACCGTCGGTTTGCTGTTGTGAGATCCCCGATGGGATCCCGTCTTCGACTACGGCACGGTTTCGGTGCCCTCAGGCACGGTCCCGAGCCAGTGCAGAACCAGCCGAGCAGATCCTTCCGGTTGGGCCAGATGGACGGCGTGGCCTCCTCCGGGCACCAGCGACGCGACGGCGCGCGGTGCAAGCCGGGCCAGACGAATGGCGTGCGCGGCGTAGCGAGCGTCGTCCATCCCGGCGACCGCCAGCATCGCCGGGTGCAGACTCGCCACGCGGTCCCACAGCGCCTCTTGCGTCCCCGCGCCGGACAGCCGCAGGCTGGAGGCCAGACCCGACGCCGTGTTGCGGAGTCGCTCGTCCTCCCCGGCCGCAGCCGAGGAAAGGCGCGAGAACAGTGGCCCGCTCAGCCACTCCTTGACGAAGCCGGCGACGTCGCCCGTGGCCTCGAGCCGGTCGGCCAATTCGCCATCAGATTGGCGGCGCCGCTCGCGCGCTGCGGGGCTCTCCATGCCCGCGGTGGCCCCGATCACGACCATCCGGTCGATCTCCAGTTCCTGGGAAGAGGCAACGTGCAGTGCGACGCGTGCGCCCAGCGAGTATCCAAGAAGGTCGCACCGCGCCCCTCCGAGCTGCTCGCGGATGGCGTCGGCGACGAGTGCCGCCGTGCCCGGGAGATCGGCGCGGACCGCGTCGGATCCGGCGTGGCCCGGCAGGTCCAGGCAGACGAGTGTGCGGTGCGCTTCCAACTGCACGCCGAAGGGGCCCCAGAGCCGGCCGGTCTGGGTGAACCCGTGGAGCATCACGAGGGGAGGGCCCGACCCGCGCACCTCGATGTGAAGTGGCACGACGCGTGAGCGTACAGGCCACGTTCTGCGCGACCCTGGTCGACGAATGGGCCCGGCTCGGGGTGAGCGATGCCGTGATCTGCCCCGGGTCGAGATCGACTCCGCTCGCCATCCCGCTCGCGGAGCGGCTGCGGGCCCACATCAAGCTGGACGAGCGCAGCGCCGGCTTCTTCGCTTTGGGCCTGGCCATGCAGACCGCTCGTCCCACGGTCATCTGCGTCACGAGCGGTACCGCGGCGGCCGAGTTGCACCCCGCCGTCGTGGAGGCCCACCACGCCCGGATCCCGTTGCTGGTCTGCACGGCCGACCGGCCACCGGAGCTGCACGAGACGGGTGCGCCGCAGACCATCGAACAGGTCGATCTCTTCGGCCCGGCGACCCGGTGGTCGTTCGCGCCGGGCGTACCCGTAGCGGGTCACGAGTCGTCGTGGAGACCACTCGCGGCGCGGGCGTTCGCCGAGGCGAGTCACGGGCCGTACGGGCCCGGTCCCGTCCACCTCAACCTTGCGTTCCGTGAGCCGCTCACCGGCCCGGCGGACGTCCTGCCGCCGTCCGGTCCCCGCGTCGAGGCCGGGGCGGGGGCCCGACGGATGCCCGGGTCGGCCTTCGAGCTCGAGCCGCTTCGCGGCCGTGGGATCGTCGTCGTCGGGGGTCGGCAGCTCGCAGCGCACGATGCGACCCGGGTACGTGACCTCGCCGTTCAACTCGGTTGGCCGGTACTGGCCGACCCCCTCTCAGGTTGCCGGTTGCCCGGGACGATCGCCGCGGCCGACGCCATCGTGCGGGTCGCACCACCCCTCCCCGACACCGTCGTCGTCCTCGGTCGGCCCTGGCTGTCGAAGGCGCTGGGTGGCTACCTGGCCGCGGCGGCCGCCGGTGGCGCCCGGGTCGTCGTGGTCGACCCCTGGTGGCAGTGGGCCGATCCGGACCGCATCGCCACGGAGTTCCACCAGTGCGATCCGGGCACCTGGCTGGAGATGGCGTCGGCCGAGGTGGAGGCCTGCGACGAGGAATGGCTCGCCACGTGGCTCGACATGGAGCACCGGGCGCAGTCCGCCATCGACGAGGTCCTGGCCGACGTCCTGAGCGAGCCCGCTCTCGCCCGCTCGACCTATCTCCATGCGGCCGAGCAGGGTGCGACCGTCGTGGCCGCCTCGTCGATGCCGATCCGCGACCTCGAGTGGTTCGCTCCCGCGACTGCGGTTCCGCCGCGCGTGCTGGCCAATCGCGGCGCGAACGGCATCGACGGGCTCGTGTCGACGTCGTTGGGCGTGGCGTCGGCGGAGCCGGGGGAGGGCACACCGACCGTGGCGCTTCTCGGGGACCTGGCGTTTCTCCACGACGTTTCGGGACTGGTGAACCTGCCCGAGTGCCCTTGTACTTTCGTCGTCCCGGATAATCGCGGTGGAGGGATCTTCTCGTTCCTCCCGCAGGCACGGGAGCTCGAGCGCTCTGTCTTCGAGCGCCTGTTCGCCACGCCACCCACATCGGACATCGCGGTGGTCGCACGCGGATTCGGGCTCCACGTGGACACGGTGGGCACGACCGCAGAGCTCGAAGCTGCGCTCTGCGGGGACTCGGCACCGGGTCGGGCGCCCGCGCTGATCCGGGCGGTCATGCCGGGGCGCGCCGAGAACGTCGCCCTGCACGACTCGGTCAACCAGGCGGTCCGTCTCGCGCTGCGGTGAAGGCCGGAGACGGCGTGGAGTAGGAGAGCCGTCCGGTCGGACTGCGGAACACGAGCTCCACGCTTGCGTCGCCCGAGATCTTCCAGCGCATCTCGTGGACCGAGCGGTGATGCTGATCACAGAGCTCGACGAGATTGTCGAGGTCGGTCTTCCCCCCGTCGATCCAGTGGACGACGTGGTGGACGTCGGTGAACTCGGTGTGGGAGCAGCCGGGGAAGCGACATCCCTTGTCCCGCCGCCTGATCTCGATCCGTTGAGCGTCCGACGGATCGCGCCGTGTGCGACCCATCGCGAGGCTCTGACCGCTGGGCTCGTCGGCCGACACGAGCACCTTCGCATCGCATGCCAGCCGCCGTGCGACCTCACGCGACACCGGGCCGAGCACGTCGAGCTCGGCCGCACCGTCGCCGCCGGCAAGGAATGCCATGTCGGCATGGACGACCACCGTGGGCCGGTTGCGGCGCATGCCGCCGGCCCGGTTCTCGGGCGGTTTCGGGACCTCGTCGACTGCATCGCGCCGCCCACCGACCGCACCTTCGAGGTCGTGCTTGCACACCTCGTGGAGAGCGTCGGCCACCCGCTGGTCGAACGGCGTCCGGTCCCGCAGCCGTTTGCTGGCCCGAGCCAGAAGCGAGCGCTTCACGACGGCGTACTGGTCGTCGGGCAGAACCCCGTTGATGCCGCGCCGACGGTCGTCGAAGCGGAGGAAGCGGCGTGCGTACGAACCGCTGGCCTGCTGGTCGGATTGGTTCCGCGCCGCCATCGCCAGCTCGCGGACCTGCTTGGCCGACCAGCGGGTCGCCTGTTGGGCGAGCTCGGCGTCCGTCTCGGGCTGGGCCACCTCGACCAGCGGCTTGACCTGGTCGAAGGACAGCTTTCCCTTCGCCAAGGCATCGGAGATCTTCGGGAGGCGCCGGAGCTTGGCAGCAGCGGACACCCAGTCGCGCGCGGTGGCGGCACTGACGCCGCATCGCTGGACCAGCCAAGCCACCATGGACGTGGCGCCGTCGACGCGCCACGCCTTGCGCCGGTCGAGCTCGACGACCGCCTCGAGCAGCTGGCTCTGATGGGCCGAGATGGCACGGTGGTGTTGCGCCACACTGGCCACGAGAGCGTCGGTACGTCGCGACACGGTCCGGGCGTTCGGGTCTCGAACCGTCGCGGTCGCAGCCATGCGGCGGAGAACGGTCGCACGGGGTGCGAAAACCACGACGTCGGTTCGCTGGAGCCGCCGCCGCCGCCGGCGCAACCCGCCTCAGCGGTAGAGATCGGCCGGGACCCACTCGCCGTGACTGTGGAAGGGCAGTCGCTCGGGCAGGTGGATCACCGCTTCTGGCTGTCGACGTCCGAAGGCGGATGCGTCGAGCACGTAGAGGTCGCTGGCGCCGCGGTCGGGGTTGTCGACCACGGTCAGGAGCCATCCCTCGTCGTCGGCTCGGCCGTCGGCCGCCCGGACGAAGATCGGCTCGCCCGGCTCGCGCCACTCGCCGGGACTCCACGACGTCACCTCGTCGCGGACCATGTCGAAGCGCAGCAGCCCGAAATGGTGCAAGGGACCGGGACCGGGACCTGCACCGGAACGGCCGGATCCGTCCAACGGACGACCCGAACCGTTCAGGGAGGTCTCGACGCAGTATCCGTATCGGAAGGCAGCACCGTCGAGCATCGGCGTCGATCTTCGGGTACTCGACCCCGCGGTCGTCCAGCGTCGTGCGCTCGAGTCGGCCACCTCCGATGCGCCAGCGTTCCAGCACGGCAACTCCGCCGCCGATGGGGCTCGAGCCGATGCCGTCGGGTCCGACGACCGAGGTGGTGAGGTCCACCGGCTGGCCGAGCTCCGGCGCCTCGTAGCAGCAGACGAGGAGCTCGAGCCCGCTTCCCGCGTCGGCCCCCTCCTCCGGGCGGTTCCCGGCACCGGTCGACGGACGGCCCGCGGCCGGGTCGTCCCACGCTCCCATGACGTGGGTCACGAGACGGAGGGGGACGTTGAGCCACTGCACCGTGGATCCGTCGCCGCCGCGGTCGACGACGCCGACCCAGCTCTCGGCGCCAGGCACCCAGCCGTAGGGCACGGCCACGGACGACGACGCCCGCCCCCAGCTTGCGGGTCGGCGACTCGATGAACACGACGCGCCGGCCGTGACCCCGATGTCGTGCTGCCATGTCGCCCGCTCGAGCGCGATCGCCTGGGCGCTGCGCAGCTCACCCGTGGCGTCCCACTCCCCGATGCGCAGGAACGTCTCATCGGCTCCGTTTCGATGTCCTCTCCACCATCCCAGGTCCCGTCGTCCACCGAGAAGAGGATCCGGGATCCGTCGGCGGCCACCCGGCGGACGTGCGAGGCGATCGGCACCCGCAGGTCTCCGCTGAATTCCTCGGGGAGCAAGAAGCGGTCGTAGCGAAGAGGGTGTCCCGTCTCGGCGAGCGCCAGCACGGAGCCGGCGTGCCAGAACACCCCTTCGTCCGCGGCTGACGCCCGACGGGCGTAGGACACCGCCATCCCGTCGCGGAGCTCGATCGCGTGCAGCGCCCCCGCGGTGCACCCGCAGATCCGATTCGGACCCGCCCGCAGGAGAGTCGGGGCCGGCCGGGTCCGACCCCGCCGGCACATCGGGACCCACCCGGAACAGCGTGCCCACGAGGTCCGGGGGGAGCGACCCTTCCATCGGCAGCGGGGGCGACCCCTCCATCGGAATTGTCGACGTCATGCGGCCGATCAACCTACCTGCGTATGGCAAAGTCGCGGCATGCCCACCCTCTCGGAGGACCTCGCCTTCCGCGGCCTGATCCACCAGATGACCGACCCCGAGCTCGGGAAGCGCCTCGACCAGCCCGGTCTCACGGTCTACGCCGGGTTCGACCCGTCCGCGGGCAGCCTCCACATGGGCAACCTGCTCCAGCTCTGCACCCTGCGCCGCTTCCAGTTGGCGGGGCACCGGCCCATCTCGCTCGCCGGCGGCGGCACCGGGATGATCGGCGACCCGGGGGGCAAGCAGGACGAGCGCCAGCTGCTCACGCTCGAGACCATCGAGGGCTACCTCGAAGGGATCCGTCCCCAGCTGGGCCAGTTCCTGGACCTGGACAACGCGCTGCTCCTCAACAACGCCGACTGGCTCGGCTCCCTGTCCACCCTCGAGTTCCTCCGGGACGTGGGCAAGCACTTCACCGTGAACCAGATGGTGGCGAAGGAGTCGGTCAAGACGCGCTTCGAGCGGCCGGACCACGGGATCTCGTACACCGAATTCAGCTACATGCTGCTCCAGGCGTACGACTTCCTCCGACTTCACCTGGATCACGGCTGCGACCTCCAGATCGGGGGGAGCGACCAGTGGGGCAACATCACCATGGGCGTCGAGCTGATCCGCAAGGTCTGCGCGGACGAGGCCTGGGGACTCACCACGCCGCTGGTGTTGAGGCCGGACGGCACGAAGTACGGCAAGACCGAATCGGGGACGGTCTGGCTCGATCCGGCGCGCACGAGCCCCTTCGCCATGTACCAATTCCTCTTCAACTCGCCGGACGAGGTCGTGGGCTCGTACCTGCGGTACTTCACCTTTTTGGACCATGCCGCCCTCGAGGACCTGGACCGCGCGACGGCGGCTCACCCGGAGCGCAGGTCGGCACAGAGGTCGCTTGCCCGTTCCGTCGTCGCGATGGTGCACGGGGAGGCGGAGGTCGAAAAATGCGAGGCGGCGTCGGCGGCGCTCTTCGGAGAGGAGATCGCCGGACTGAGCGAGGAGATGTTGCTGGCCGTCACGGCGGACGCGCCGACGACGACGCTGCCCAGAGCGGAGGTCTTGGGCGGCCTCACCCTGATCGAGGCGCTGGAGCGGACGGGCCTCGTCAGGTCCCGCAGCGAGGCCAGGCGCAAGATCGAGCAGGGTGGGGCGTACCTGAACAACGTGCGCCAGACCGACGAGGACCGAGTGCTCAATGCCTCCGACCTCTTGCACGACCGCTACGTCGTGTTGCGCCTCGGCCGGCGAGCGGTCCACATCCTGCGGGCCACGTGAAGCTCCGGCGGATGCGCACCTTCGCCCTGTCCGCCCTGGTCGTGCCCGCGGGCGCCCTCGTCCTCACCTCCTGCGCCGGAGCCGACCAGGAGGGATCGGCCGCCCACCAGATGTCGGTCTGGGTCAGCGGAACCGGGTTCGGGCAGGACATCGGGACTCTGGTCGCGGACAACGCCCGGGTCCCCAAGGATGTGGCGAACGGGACCGGCGCCGTCCATGCGGCTTGTAGCACGCTCCTCAACGACGCCGAGATGGCCAACACCGAGCCTGCCGTCTCCCGACCCCACCGTCACGGACCTCCTCACGAAGGCTTACGGGCTCGAGGGCACGGCCGCCAACGACTGCTACGACGCCGGCACGGGCAACACCAAGCTCCTGAGCACCTCGTACCGCGACGGCATCAAGGCGGAGGCGCTGTACCGGCAGGCTCTCGAGCGCATCCGTGCCGTCGACCGGCAGGTTGCCGACGACGACGACCACCACCGACAACGCGGGCGGAGGCATCTTCGGATGAGCGGGAGTGGCGTGCAGCCGGATGCCGGGCAGCCCGGTGTGGCGCAGCCCGATGCCGCGCGGCCCGGTTCCGGAACGCCCGCCGAGTCGCGCGACGAGACCGAGTTCGACCACCACCGGCGACGTGTCCTCTGGGCGCTGCCGAGCGGTCTGTACCTCGTCGGCAGCCGGTACGAAGACGCAGTCAACTTGATGACCGCCAACCTCGTCGTGCAGGTCTGCCTCGAGCCGAAACTCGTTGCCGTCGCCTTGGAGCGGGAGTCGACGACCGCTGCACTCGTGTCGAGGGGTGCTGCCTTCTCCCTCTCGTTGCTCCATCGCTCGGACCGCGACGTGGTGCGCCGGTTCGTGAAGCCGGTGCGCCAGGATGGGGTCGTCCGAGACGAGGACGGAACGGTGCTGTCGATGGCCGGGCACGACGTGACCGAGGTCGGCGCCGGTCGGCTCCCGGTCCTGGCCGCCTCCGCCGGCCACCTGGTGTGCGCGCTCGTGCGCCTCGAAGACCTCGGGAGCCACGTCCTCTGCATCGGTGAGGTCACCGATGTCGGCGGCGAGCCGGTCGACGTCCTGCGTATGGAGGACACCCGGATGCACTATGGAGGGTGATTCGAGGGGAACCCGCGACGGCGCCGGTCCCCGCGGTTCAGCTCTCCGCAGGGTCTCGGTCTCCGCGCGCCCCCTGGCGCCTCAGGCGTCCTCCTGGCCCTGCTGCGCGGCACCGCCTTCCGCGGGGTTCCTCACATCGGGCGGCCGGAGGTCGATCCTCAGCGTGAGTATGCCGTCGACCAGCTTCGCCTCGGCGTCACCGATCATGGCGTAGTCCGAGAAATCCCGCTGGGCCTGCTCGCGGAACCGAGCCCGCTCGGCTCCCTCGATGGGTGGCATCCCGCGGCGAACGAACCGCCTCGGCCCGCTCACGGAATCGGACCACCATCTCCTGGGGGTCGAATCCGGTGGACGACACGAGGGCAAGCGTAGAGGCTCGTCGACGGAGATGGTCGAAGACCCCGGACGTCGAGGCGGGCGCCGCGCCCTGTGGCGAGCCGCCTGAGCGCAAAGAGGGGATGGTGGGTGCCGGGGTCGGGTTCGGACGGGCCGAACGACATCGGGGCACGCCGGGCGATCGGGCATCCGCGCTCGGGAAGGCCGCTGACCAGGGAGAGGGCGGGCGGTGGCCGCCAAACCACTACAATGGATCAGCGGACGAAAGCGCCTTGAGGCGTGTCGCCGCGGGACGCATTTTCTGCGGACCTGGCTTGACAAGGAGTTCTCGTGAAAAAGGGACGCCACCGGCGCTTCGAGGAAGCGCGCAGTCTGAAGCGGTCATCGACGGAGTCCTCGGGGCGGTGCGTCGAGTGCGGGGCCGAGCCAGACGACGTCCACGCTTCGTGGTGCATGGCCGAGGAGGATCAGTACGACCGCATCCTCGGCTCCATGCCGACGCCCTCCTACGCCGACGAGGACCCGCTCAAGGACTGACGAAAGGCCGTTCGAGAGGCCGACCTGTTCCTGGGAGGGTCGGCCGCTTCGGCCTCACGCTCGACGCGCAACGCTCGTCGAGCGGTCCGCTCAACTGGTCGATCGGGATGCCGCAGTCGATCCCGTCCGCGAGCGCTTCCGCACGGCGGGGTGGGGGAGGGCCACCTGCTGACCACGAAGCCGGTCACGCTCACGCAGCGCCGCGACGAGTTGGGCATAGACCTTGGACCCGATCATCCGGGTGAGCTCACCCTCCATCGCTCGGTAGACCGGACGCTTGCCGACGAAGGCGTCGGGCGACTCGGTGCACCACCAGTGGAACTCGAGGCCGCCTTTGCCCCAGTGCCGACGGTCCCACTGGCGCACGGTCGAGGTCACGTGGCCGTTGTCGTCGTCGACGTGATCCTCTCGTCGCAAGGGGAGCTGCCAGCACACCTCGGGTTTCATGGTGAGAGGGTCCACCCCGCGCCGGAGGGCGGCGATGTGGAACGCGCATCCGGCGCCGGCCGGGAACCCGGGTCGGTTGAGGAAGATGCAGGCTTCGTCGACCAGCCGCGTCACCGTCTCGCCGTGCTTGTTCTTCACCAGGAGCTGCTTCTTGGTGCCGTGGAACTGCCACTCCTCGGGTGTGAGGGTTGCGGCAGTCTTCTCGACGCGGCGCGCGTCCTTCTTGTCCACCAGATGCGCGCCGTAGCTGCAGCAGCCCTGGACGAGCTCGGGCGCCGGCCCGGTCAGCACGCCCTGGCATCCGTTCCCGAAGATGCAGGTCCAGTTGCTCGTCAAGAAGGTGACGTCGAAAACCCACGTCCGCTCCTCGTCCTCGTCGTCGAAGCTCACCCATTCGTGCGTGTCGTTCGGGGTTCGGGCCACGTCGAGGACGATACTGCGTCGCCCTCGCTCGACTCGGCATCGTCGGATCCGCCCGGGACGCACGGACCCACCGGTCCAGCACACACGGACCCACCCGGCCTCGCAGACACGGACCCACCCCGTCCCGCACGCACGCCGGACCACCCACCCGGTCCCGGCAGGTCCCGAAAACTCCTGGGGTCTCGTCACTCGTCTCGAGATTCGTCTGGTCATTCGGTCTCGTGAGTGCTCCAAGCCCCGAAAGGAGCGGCCGGTGCCGTGCTCGAAGTGCCAGGTCCTAGAATGGCGGCATGGCCACAACCACGGAAGATCTTGCTTCGAGCCTTCAGGCCGTCGTCACCCTCGCGGCCGGAGGCACTCGACCGCCGTCCGGGATGCGATGGAGGAGGCCGCCCGGGAAGCGCCGGGAGAGCTGGCCCCAAACGAAGACTTGCCTTCGAGTCTCCGGGCAGTCGTCACGCCACCCGGGGCGTGAAGGTTCCCGAGCATGCCGAGCTCTCGCCGCAGGCCCTCTGGCTGGAAGTTCGGGGTATCCAGGAGGGCGTGTTCGTCTACGACCTGTACTTCCAGGCCGTTTCCGACTCCGTCGAGGGCGACTCACGCCAGACGCAGGACGGCCTCGAGATCGTCGTTCCGGCCGGCAGCATCGAGCGACTTCGTGGAGCCCGCCTGGAGTGGTCGGAGGACGGGCAGGGCGGTCTCGTCCTGGTCAACCCCAACTCGCCCACGCCCGAGGAGCGCTCGCCAGGCGTACCCGCTGACGTCTTGGCGAAGGGGATCGGCAGCACGCTGGCGCTCCGCGTCGCCGCCGTCCTCGAACAGGAGGTCAACCCCTCCATCGCCAGCCACGGCGGCCGCGCCGACCTGGTGGCACTGGACGACGACGAGGGCACGGCCTACCTCCGGCTCTCGGGCGGTTGCCAGGGTTGTGCCATGTCGCAGATGACGCTCCGCCAGGGCATCGAGACGGCGTTGCTGGAAGAGGTGCCCGAGCTCACCCGCGTCGTCGACGTCACCGATCACGGCGGCGGCGAGAACCCGTTCTACTGAGGTCCCGTCTACCGAGGTCCCCGTCCTCCCCGCATCTGGAGGCCTCCTCGGGGGAGCCACACAGGGCTCAGGACCAGCCCAGGAGGTCCGGTAGCGTAGGCGCGTGCTTCGCTTCCTGACCGCGGGTGAGTCCCACGGGCGCGCGCTCGTCGTGGTCGTGGAGGGGTTGCCGGCGGGTCTGCCGGTGCAGGCCGCCGACATCGGCGAGGAGCTGGCGAGGCGGCGGTTGGGCTACGGCCGAGGTCCCCGCATGCGCTTCGAAGCCGACGAGATCACGCTGGTCGGCGGCATCCGTCACGGTCGCACCCTGGGCTCGCCGGTGGCCATCGAGATCGCCAACACCGAGTGGCCGAAGTGGACCGAGGAGATGTCGCCCGAGCCGGGCGCACCGTCGAAGGTCCTGACCCAACCCCGTCCCGGCCACGCCGACCTGCCGGGGATGCTGAAATACGGCTTCGAGGATGCCCGCGACGTGCTCGAGCGCGCCTCGGCCCGGGAGACCGCGGCACGGGTGGCCGCCGGGACCCTGGCCAAACTGCTGCTGACGCATCTCGGGGTGTCGATCGTGAGCCACATCGTGGCGTTGGGCGACGCGGCGACCGGGCCCGACAGCCCGAGGCCCGGGCCGAGCGACCTCGAGCGGGTGGACGGGAGCGACGTCCGCTGCTTCGACCCGGCGGCGGAAGAGGCCATGGTGGCGGCCGTGAAGGCTGCGGCGAAAGCGGGTGACTCGCTGGGCGGTGTCGCCGAAGTGCTCGGGTACGGCGTTCCGGTCGGCCTGGGCAGTCACGTGCAGTGGGACCGCAAGCTCGACGCCAACCTGGCGCAGGCGCTCATGTCGATCCAGGCGGTCAAGGCCGTGGAGATCGGGGACGGCTGGGACAACGCGGCACGGCGCGGTTCCGAGGCGCACGATGCCATCCTCTACGACGAATCGGCGGGCTACGTGCGGCCGACCGACCGGGCCGGGGGAATCGAGGGAGGGATCTCGAACGGCGCCCTCCTCGTGGCGCGGGTGGCCATGAAGCCGCTGGCCACGTTGAACCGGCCCGTGCTGCAGACGGTGGACATGGCCACGAAGGAGCCCTCGCTCAGCTTCCGGGAGCGCACCGACGTCACGGCCGTGCCGGCGATGGGCGTCGTGGCGGAGTCGATGACCGCGCTCGTGCTGGCGAACGAGGCTCTGCGAAAGTTCGGCGGCGACTCCGTGGCGGAGGTCGTGCGCAACCGCGACGGGTTCCTCGCCTCCCTCGGTTCGACGCCCTCGTCGGCGATCGGACGCTCGGATGGTCCGGGTCCCGCGGGTGGTCGGGACGCCGATGCGGGCACGGGAGCCGATGCGGGCACCGGCGCCGGACCCGGAGCCGTCTCCGACGGCCGGCCTGCTCCCGGCGCACGCGCCGGGGCCCCGACGGGATGACGCCTCACATCTTGCTCGTCGGGATGATGGGCGCGGGGAAGACGACGACCGGCCAACTGGTCGCGTCGCGTCTCGGCTGGAGGTATCGCGACTCCGACGCCGACGTGGAGCAGTCGACCGGTCTGACCGTGCCCGAGCTGTTCGCCCGCGACGGAGAAGCGGCGTTCCGACGCGCCGAAGCCGCGGTGCTGGCCCGGGCCTGCGGCGATGCCGAGCCCTCGGTCATCTCGGTGGCGGGTGGAGCGGTGCTCAGCCCGGAGAACCGCGCCCTGATCGGCCGGAGCGGGATGGTGGTGTGGTTGCGGGCCAGGCCCGAGACATTGGCCCACCGGGTGGGCGACGGCGAGGGTCGCCCGCTGCTCGACGACGACCCGGCCGCATCCCTGGTGCGGCTCAACGAGGTGCGGGCGCCGCTCTATGCCGAGGTGTCGCACTTCTGCATCGACGTCGAAGGCTCGACCCCCGAAGCGGTGGCGGACCAGGTGGTGACGCGCTGGCGCGACGCCGGCACCGGAGTCGGAGACGGGTCCCAGGCGACACCGACCGGCCCGACGCCCTAGGGCGAGCGGGAAGAGAGACCTTCACGGTGCGCGCGCTCTCCGTCGAGCTGGCCGAGCGGTCGTGTCCGGTGCTCGTGGGCCCCGGTGCGCGGCACGAGGTGGCTCGCTTCGTGCCCGACTCGGCGACCGTGGCCGCCGTCGTGACGCAGGAGTCGATCGTCGAGGCGGGGTGGCTGGACGGGTTCGACGCCGGTGTGCCTCACGTGCTCTGTCTCATCGAGGACGGTGAGCAGGCGAAGTCGCTCGCCGCCGTGGAGCTCCTGGCGCGGACCTTCGCCCGCGGGGCGTCTCGCGGGCGGACGTGGTGGTCGCCGTGGGCGGGGGGATCGTCACCGACGTGGCCGGCTTCGCCGCCGCCACGTACCACCGGGGCACGGCATACGTGAACGTGGCGACGTCGCTCCTGGCCCAGGTGGATGCCGCCGTCGGCGGGAAGACCGGTGTGAACCTCCCCGAAGGCAAGAACCTCGTCGGCGCGTTCTGGCAGCCCGAGGCCGTGCTCTGCGACACCGAGACCCTGGCCACCCTCCCGCCGCGCGAGTGGGCGTGCGGAAGGGGAGAGATGGCCAAGTACGCCTTCCTGGGTGAGGCCCCGAGCCCGGACCAGCCGATCGAGGAACAGGTGGCGCGCTGCCTCGCCATCAAGGCGGCGGTCGTCGGTGAGGACGAGCGGGAGGCGGGGCGCCGGGTCGTCCTCAACTACGGACACACCCTGGGCCACGCACTGGAGGGAGTCGGCCTGCTGCGGCGGCCCACCGGCGGCGTCCAGGGCGACGGGACCTCCCCGGATCCGTGGGACCTCCGGCACGGGGAGGCGGTCGCCATCGGCCTGATCTTCGCCGCGCATCTCGCCCGGCGGCTCGGCCGCATCGACCAGGCCCGGGTGGAGGAGCACCGCGCCGTCGTCGACCGTTACGACCTCCCGACTGACCTCCCGCCGGGCGCCGACGCGGCGAACTGGTCGATTTCATGTCGCGGGACAAGAAGGCGCAGCAGGACCTCGCGTTCGTCCTCGACGGACCGCGTGGTGTCGAGCTGGTCCGGGGGGTGGCCGTGTCCGACGTGCTCGCTACCCTGGCAGGGATGGGAGCCCGCACGTGAGCCTCGTCCTCCTCCTCTCGGGGCCCAACCTGAACCTGCTGGGGGAGCGCGAACCACAGATCTACGGGACGGAGACCCTCGAGGACCACGTCGCCCGGGCGGAGAAGGCGGCGCGACGCAACGGTCTCGAGCTCGAGCACGAGCAGTCGAACCACGAGGGCGACCTGATCGATGCGGTGCACGCGGCGAGGACGCGGGCCGACGCGCTCGTCATCAACGCCGGCGCGCTGAGCCACACGTCGTGGTCACTGCACGACGCGGTCGCCGCGTTCGAAGGGCCGGTGGTGGAACTGCACCTCTCGAATCCCGCCGCCCGGGAGCCCTTCCGGCACACCTCGGTGCTCGCTCCGGTGAGCAACGGTCTCGTCGCCGGCTTCGGCGGGCTCGGGTACGAGCTCGCGCTCGATGCGGTGGCCGCCCTCCTGGAGGTGCGGAGCGGATGAGGACGAGGCGACGAGCGTCACACCGCCACGCGCCGCCAGGAGAAGGTTCGACCGACCCCCAGGAACAGAAAGGGCTCTTGCGATGACCAGCACCACGACCGTCACCACGCCGACCACCGGGTCCGATGCGGTGGGGCGTCGCAATCCCTACGCCACCCCCGCGCCAGAGCTCCCGCCCCTCACCGTGACGGACCGACTCGACCGCCTGCGCGGCGCCTTCGACGAGCACGAGGTCGACGCCCTCGTCGTCACCACGCTGCCCAACATCCGGTACCTCACCGGCTTCTCGGGCTCGGCCGGCGTCCTGACCGTCACCCGCGGCGGGGCGCTGCTGACCACCGACGGCCGCTACCGGACCCAGTCGGCCGAGCAGATCGAACGTGCCGGGGCGGCGACGCGGGTCGAGATCACCATCGGTCCGGTGTCCGAGCAGCGCAAGGCGGCCCAGCGCGTCCTGGCCGACCCGTCCGTGGCCCGTGTCGGGCTCGAGGCCGACAACGTCAGCTGGTCCGCGCAGCGCACCTGGGCCGGGCTGCTCGACGGGGACCGCCTCGTCGCCACCACCAACGTGGTGGAGGCGTTCCGGACCCGCAAGGACCCGGCGGAGATCGCGCGGATGGAGCGGGCCGCCGCCATCGCCGACGCCGCGCTCTTCGAGGTGCTGCCGCTCCTGGGGGAGGGCGTCACCGAAGAGCACTTCGCGCTGGAGCTCGATACGGCCATGCGTCGGGGGGGAGCCGAGAGCACCGCGTTCGAGACGATCGTGGCCGCCGGTGCGAACTCGGCCAAGCCCCACCACCATCCGGGCGGCCGCCGCATCGAGCACGGGGATCCGGTGGTGGTCGACTTCGGCGCCACCTTCGAGGGGTACCGCTCGGACATGACGCGCACGTTCTGCGTCGGCGCGGATCCCGAGGGCGAGCTCGCCCGCATCTTCGAGGTGGTCGGTGCGTCGCAGGCCGCCGGCGCCGCCGCGGTCCGTCCCGGCATCAGCGCGAAGGAGGTGGACGACGTGTGCCGCGCCATCATCGCCGACGCCGGGTGGGCGGATCGTTTCGAGCACGGCACGGGACACGGCGTGGGGCTGGACATCCACGAGGCTCCGACCGTCTCTCAGCTGGGCACTGCTATCCTCGCTCCCGGTTTCGTCGTCACCGTGGAGCCCGGCGTCTACGTGCCCGGGCACGGCGGAGTGCGAGTCGAGGACACCCTCGTCGTGACCGCTGACGGCTCCCGTGCTCTCACCCGATTCACAAAGGACATCCATGGCATTCTCGACCAATGACCTGAAGAACGGCATGAGCCTGGACCTTCCCGAGGGATTGTTCAACGTCGTCGAGTTCCAGCACGTCAAGCCGGGCAAAGGCGGAGCGTTCGTGCGCACCAAGCTGAAGAACGTCCGCAGCGGTGCGGTGATAGAGCGCACCTACCGGGCGGACGAGAAGCTCGAGCAGGCGATCATCGACAAGCGCGACATGCAGTTCCTCTACCGGGACGGCGCCGACTTCGTGTTCATGGACACCACGAGCTACGAGCAGATGAACGCGCCGCCGGACACCCTGGGCGACGCGCCGAACTACCTGAAGGAGGGCGACGCCGCCGTCCTGCAGATGTACAACGCAGAGATCGTCGGCGTCGACCTCCCGGCGGCGGTGGAGCTGACCGTGACCGAGACCGAACCGGGCATCCAGGGCGACCGGGTCTCGGGCGCGCGCAAGCCCGCCACGTTGCAGACCGGGCTCGTGATACAGGTACCGCTCTTCGTCAACGAGGGTGACGTGCTCAAGGTCGACACCCGCTCAGGCGAGTACCTGACCCGGGCCTGACGCCGCGACTTCGCTTCTTCCTGCGTCGACCCCCCTCCGCCCCGCCTTCGCCATCACCGTCCCCAGCCGCCGATGCCTGCCGCAGACGACGCCGCGGACGACGCTCGCATCCGTTCGGACGACCACCGCTCCTCGGACGCGGCGCCCCGCCACCAGCAGCGTGAGCGGGCGATGTCACTGCTCTACGAGGCGGAGCTGAAGGGCCAGAATCCGTTACAGGTGCTCGAAGCCCTCCCGGTCGCGCCCGATCCCTACGTGCGGACCCTGCTCCATGCGGCCACGACCACCAGAGACGAGGCCGATCGTCGAATCTCCGCCGCATCGGTCGGGTGGCCCCTCGAGCGCATGGCGGTGATCGACCGCATCGTGCTCCGCCTGGCCACGGCCGAGCTGCTCAGCCCCGACGGGCCGCCAGTCGCCGTGGTGATCGACGAAGCCGTGGAGTTGGCCAAGGAGTTCTCGACCGACGAATCCGGCGCCTTCGTCAACGGGATCCTCTCCACCATCGCCCGTGAGGTACGGCCGGACCCGCGCTAGAGTCGTCGTCTGACCGTGAAGTGGGTCCGGAGAGGCCCACACGGCAGGAGGAGCAGTGGCAGAACGCGAGCGCAGTCACACACGGCCTCTGGGGGGCGTGTTCGTGGCTCATGCCCAGATCCTCAGTGCCGCCGAGGTCCAAAGGGCGCTGACCCGGATGTCGCACGAGATCGTCGAGCGCAACGGTGGCGTCGAAGACGTCGTGCTCATCGGGCTTCAGACCGGAGGGGTCCCGCTGGCCGCTCGCATGGCGGACACCCTCACCCAGATCGAGGGGGCCGAGGTCCGGGTGGGCACGCTCGACGTGGCGTTCTACCGCGACGACATCGGGCTGCGGCCGGTGCTGCCCGAAGCGGTGACGCACATCCCCTGCGACCTGGCCGGGAGGGTCGTCGTGCTGGTCGACGACGTGCTCTTCACCGGCCGCACCATCCGCGCCGCCCTCAACGCGCTGAACGACTTCGGCCGCGCCCGGGCGGTCCAGCTCGCCGTCATGGTCGACCGGGGCCATCGCGAACTGCCCATCCGCCCCGATTACGTCGGCAAGAACCTCCCGACGTGCCGCGAGGAGATGGTCGATGTGGGGGAGGACGGCGTGTTCATCGGCACCCTCGAGGACAAGTGACCGCGATGCCCCACCACCTGCTCTCCGTGTCCGACCTGGGCGCGGAGGGCATCGCCGAGGTGCTGCGCGTGGCCGAGGCCTTCGCCGAGGTGGAGCGTCGCTCCGTCCCGAAGGTGCCGACCCTCCGCGGCAAGGTTGTGGCCACCCTCTTCTTCGAGGAGTCGACCCGCACCCGACTCTCCTTCGAGACCGCGGCCAAGCGGCTGTCGGCCGACGTGCTCTCGCTCGCCGTGGCCGCCTCCTCGGTCAAGAAAGGCGAGAGCCTGCGCGACACCGTCGAGACCGTCGAGGCCATGGGCATCGACGCCGTCATCATCCGCCACTCCTCGTCGGGTGCGCCCCACCGCGTGGCCTCGTGGGTCGAGCGCGCCCGGGTGGTCAACGCCGGCGACGGGTGGCACGAGCACCCGACACAGGCGCTGCTCGACTGCTTCACCGTGCGTCAGGTCCTGGCCGAGCGGGCGGGCGCGAGGCCCGAAGACCTCGGCGTCGGCTGTTTCGAAGGTCTCCGCGTCCTGATCGTCGGTGACGTCCGTCACAGTCGTGTGGCTCGCTCCGAGGTGCTGGCGTACACCTCCCTGGGAGCGCACGTCGTGCTCGCCGCACCGGGCAGCCTGCTGCCTCCCTCGCTGGAGGGCTGGCCGGTCGAGGTGGCCGCCGACCTCGATGCGGCGTTGGCGGACGCGGACGTGGTCTCCCTCCTGCGTCTGCAGGCCGAGCGGGGGAGCGGATCCTTCGTACCCAGCCTGCGCGAGTACACGGCGCGCTGGGGTCTCACGGCGCGGCGGGCCGAGCACCTCCGACCCGATGCGATCGTCACGCACCCCGGACCCATGGTCCGCGGCGTGGAGATCGCATCGGACGTCGCCGACCTGCCTCGTACCGTGGTGACGCAGCAGGTGGCCAACGGGGTGGCGGTGCGCATGGCCATCCTCTTCCTGCTGCTCGGCGGCGAGCAGCCCGGAGCCCTGGAGGTTGCCGCCGTTGCCTGACCCGACCGATCCGCCGCGCTCGCCCTCGCGGCCCGTCTCGTCCCCGCGCCAGGGGTCCTCCCGCCCCCGTTCGTCTCCCCGGACCGAGGTGACCCTCGTCGTCCGGGGCGGCACGGTCGTCGGGCCCGACGGCCTGACCCGCCTCGACGTCGCCGTCTCGGGAACAACCGTCGCCGCCCTGGCGCCTTCCATCGAACCCCCCTCCGGCGCCGCCGTCCTCGACGCAGGCGGGTGCCTGGTCGGCCCGGGCCTGGTCGACCTGCACACCCACCTGCGCCAACCCGGGCGTGAAGAGGCCGAGACCATAGAGTCGGGCACGAGGGCCGCCGCGCTCGGGGGCTACACCGCCGTGGTCGCCATGCCCAACACGGAGCCCCCGGTCGACTCGGCCGGCGTCGCCCGCGAGGTGCTCGCCCTGGCGGAGGGGTGCCCGGCCGAGGTGGCGATCGCCGGCGCCATCACCCTCGGGCGCGCCGGCGGCGTGCTGGCGCCGCTCGGGGAGCTGGCCGCGCTCGGGGTCACGCTCTTCACCGACGACGGCGCCGGCGTCCAGGACGGCGCGCTCGATGCGACGCGCCCTCGACTACGCCAAGGGGCTGGGTGTCACGCTGGCCCAGCACTGCGAGGACGCCGCTCTGGCCGAGAACGGCGCCATGCACGAGGGGGCCTGGTCGAGCCGGCTCGGTCTGCCCGGGCAGCCGGCGGCGGCCGAGGAGGTGATGGTCGCCCGCGACCTCGCGCTGGTACGCCTCACCGGCGCGCCGGTCCACTTCCTCCATCTCTCGACTGCAGGCTCTGTCGACCTCGTCCGCCGGGCCAAGGCCGAGGGGCTGCCCGTCACCGCCGAGGCGACGCCGCACCACATCCTCCTCACCCACGCGTCGGTGGCGGGATACGACCCGGTGTTCAAGGTGAACCCGCCGCTGCGGCGGGCCGAGGACGTGGCCGCCGTCATCGACGGCCTCGTCGACGGCACGATCGACGCCGTCGCGACCGATCATGCCCCGCACGCGCCCGAGGCCAAGGACGTCCCCTTCGACCAGGCCCCGCCGGGCATGCTCGGGCTACAGACGGCGCTGCCGATCGCGTGGCAGGTCCTCGGCCCTCTCGTCGGTCCCGAGCGCCTCTTCGCGCTGATGAGCACCCAGCCGGCCGCCATCGCCCGGCTGGGTGTCATCGACGCCCGCCTGGCCGGCCACAGCGCCCACGGCGGCCCGCTCGAAGTGGGTGCGACGGCCAACCTCTGCGTGTTCGACCCGACCGCGACGACGACGGTCGATCCGGCGCAGCTGGCCAGCCGCAGCCGCAACACGCCCTACGGCGGTCGGACGTTCCCCGGCGCGGTGCGCCACACCGTGCTGCGCGGCGAGCCTGTGGTCGCTCGACGCCGTGGCCCAGCGGTGACCGCGGCGTCGTCCGGCGCCAGACGGCCTCTCGGCACTCCTGGTGACGGCGGATGGTGCGGTCTTCGCCGGAGAGGCCGCGGGTGCATCCGCTCCGCGTCGCCACGGGGGAGCTCGTGTTCAACACCGCGATGAGCGGATACCAAGAGGTCATCACCGACCCCTCGTATGCCGGGCAGGTGATCGCGTTCACCAGCAGCCATATCGGCAACTACGGCATCGAATGCCGAGGACGAAGAAGCCGCCGTCCCGCACTGCCGCGGTGTCGTGGTCTGCGACCTCGCCCACGAGCCGTCCAACTGGCGGGCCGAGCAGGGCCTGGAGACCTTCTCGTGCGCCACGGCATTCCGGCCCTCACGGGGGTGGACACCCGCCGGCTCACCCGCCACGTGCGCCGGGCCGGAGCGATCCCCTGCGCGTTCGGCACCGCGCCGGAGGACGAGTTCGCGCGCCGCCGCGGTGGCCGCGGTCGGCACCGACGGGCTCGACCTCGTCAGCGGGGTCACTCGCGTGCCGCCGAGCCCGCCACACGGCGATGGGCCGCTGCGCATCGTCGCCTACGACTTCGGCGTCAAGGCCACCATGGTGCGACTCCTCGCCACGCTCGGCACGGTGACGGTGGTGCCCGCGGCGACGACGGCCGACGAGGCGCTCTCGCTCCAACCCGATGGCGTGTTCCTCTCCAACGGCCCGGGCGATCCCGCCGCGCTGCCGGGCCCCGACGGCGGCCGTCGCCGACCTGGTGGGGCGGGTGCCCGATCTTCGGCATCTGCCTCGGCCACCAGATACTCGCCACGGCGCTCGGCGGCTCCACCTACAAGCTGCCGTTCGGGCACCACGGCGCCAACCATCCCGGTGAAGCATTCGGCACGGGCCGGTCGAGATCACGAGCCAGAACCACAACTACGCCGTGGCGTCCGGTTCGGTCCCCGACGCCGAGACGACGCACGTGAACCTCAACGACGGAGTCGTGGAGGGCCTGCGGTCTCCCAGTCGCAGCCGCGTTCTCGGTGCAGTACCACCCCGAGGCCGCACCGGGCCGCACGACGCGCACTACCTCTTCGACGAGTTCCACCAGCTGATGGTCGGCCCGGGCCGGCCGTGCCGGGCGGGCTGAGGCCGGCCGGTAGGGGACGACGTCGTGCCGCGCCGCGAAGACATCGCTTCCATCCTGGTCGTGGGCTCCGGCCCGATCGTGATCGGCCAAGCCTGCGAGTTCGACTACTCGGGCACCCAGGCCTGCCGGGTCCTGTCCGAGGAGGGCTACCGGGTGATCCTGGCCAACTCGAACCCCGCCACGATCATGACCGACCCCGGGACCGCCGACCGCACCTACGTCGAGCCGCTCGACCCCGAGGTGCTCGCGGCCATCATCGAGAAGGAGCGCCCGGACGCGCTGTTGCCGACGCTCGGCGGCCAGACCGCACTCAACCTCACCATGCGCCTGGTCGAGCTCGGCGTGCTCTCCCGTTTCGGGGTGGAGGTGATCGGCGCTCGACCGGAGGCCATCGCCACGGCCGAGGACCGAGACCGCTTCAAGGCGGCGATGGAGGAGATCGGACTCGAGGTGCCCCGATCGGGGTTCGCCCACACCCTGCGCGAAGCGGAGGAGATCGCCGAAGAGATCGGGTACCCGATCATGGTGCGGCCGAGCTTCATCCTCGGCGGCAAGGGCACCGGCATCGCCCCCGACGCAACCCGGTTCGCCCGGCTCGCCTCGGAGGGTTTGGCCGCCAGCCCGATCGGCCAGATCCTCGTCGAGCAGTCCATCGCAGGGTGGAAGGAGTTCGAGCTCGAGGTGATGCGCGACGGCGCCGACAACTGCGTCGTGGTGTGCTCCATCGAGAACTTCGATGCGATGGGGGTGCACACGGGCGACTCCATCACCGTCGCGCCCGCCCAGACGCTGACCGACGTCGAGTACCAGGCCATGCGCGACGACGCCTTCGCCTGCCTGCGCCGGGTGGGAGTCGAGACCGGCGGGTCGAACGTCCAGTTCGCCGTCGACCCGGCCAACGGGAAGAGGGTCATCATCGAGATGAACCCGCGCGTCTCCCGCTCGTCTGCGCTGGCGTCGAAGGCGACCGGCTTCCCGATCGCCAAGATCGCGGCGCGTCCTCGCCGTCGGCTACCTCCTCGACGAGATCCCCAACGACATCACCCGGGCGACGCCGGCGTCGTTCGAGCCGACGATCGACTACGTCGTCACCAAGGTGCCGCGATGGGCCTTCGAGAAGTTGCCCGGTGCGGATGCGTTGCTCGGGACACGCATGCAGTCGGTCGGGGAGGTGATGGCGATCGGCCGGACGTTCTGCGAATCCCTCCAAAAGGCGCTGCGCTCGCTCGAGCAGGGTCGGTCCGGCCTGAACGCCGACCCGTCGAGGCCGCGCTGGACGCGCTCGACGACCAGGCGCTGCTCGACACGCATCGCCATCCCGTCACCCGAGCGCATCTTCGAGCTCGAGGCGGCGCTCCGGCGTGGCATCGACGCCGCCGAGGTGGTCGGCTGAGCGGGATCGACCCGTGGTTCGTCCGCCAACTCGGACGCATCGTGGAGGAGCGGCGGCATCTCGAGTCGGCCGCCTCGCTCGAACCTGCAGACCTCCGACGCGCCAAGCGCCTCGGTTTCTCCGACGCACAGTTGGCCTGGCTGCGGGGCTACCACGGAGGCGGCGATCCGGGCCGAGCGGTTGTCCCACGGCATCCGGCCCACGTACAAGACGGTCGACACGTGCGCAGCCGAGTTCGAGGCGTTCACGCCCTACCACTACTCGACCTACGAGGAAGAGGACGAGGTCCGTCCCTCGGAACGGCCGCGGGTCGTGATCCTCGGTTCGGGCCCCAACCGGATCGGGCAGGGGATCGAGTTCGACTACTGCTGCGTTCACGCCTCCATGTCCCTTCGCGACGCCGGCTACGAGACGGTCATGATCAATTGCAACCCCGAGACGGTGTCGACGGACTACGACACCTCCGATCGGCTCTACTTCGAGCCGCTCACGGCGGAGGACGTGGCGAACGTTCTCGATGCCGAGTTCGGCGCCGGTGGCCGGTCGTCGGCGTGATCGTGTCGCTGGGCGGCCAGACGCCGCTGAAGCTCGCGCACTCACTTCCGCCCCGATCTGGTGCTCGGCACCAGCCCGGCTTCGATCGACCTGGCGGAGGACCGGGAGCGCTGGAACGCGCTGTGCCACGAGCTCGGCCTCCCGCAGCCTCCTGGTGGCACGGCGACGAGCGTGGCCGAGGCGCTCTCCATCGCCGGAGACGTCGGCTACCCCGTGCTCGTGCGCCCGAGCTACGTCCTCGGCGGCCGGGCCATGGAGATCGTCTACGACGACGAGGGCGTGCGGCGGGTGATGAACGAGCTCTCGACCGGTGCTTTGGCACGTGAGGGCGGTGTCACGGCGGAGCGCCCAGTGCTGATCGACCGCTTCTTGGAGGATGCCGATCGAGGTGGACGTCGACGCGGTCCGCGATCCGACGGGAGAAGTTCTCATCGGCGGGGATCATGGAGCACGTCGAGGAGGCCGGGGTGCATTCGGGTGACTCGGCCTGCGCCTTGCCGCCGCAATCGCTGCCCGCGTCCGTGGTCGACGTGCTCGACCACCTACACCCGTGCTCTCGCCGACGCCCTCGAGGTGTGCGGCCTGATCAACGTCCAGTACGCGGTCAAGGACGGCCAGGTCTACGTGCTCGAGGCCAACCCGCGGGCGAGCCGCACGGTTCCCTTCGTGGCCAAGGCGACGGGCCTTCCTCTGGCCATGGTGGCGGCCCGCGTCATGGTGGGCCAGACGCTCGAGGAGCTCCGAGCGGAGGGCCTGGTGCCGCCGGGCGTCGTCGGTCGGGTCCCGTCGCTCGACCATGTCAGCGTCAAGGAGGCGGTATTGCCGTTCGACCGTTTCCCGGGCGTGGACACGTTGCTCGGTCCCGAGATGCGCTCCACGGGCGAGGTGATGGGCGTCGACACCACGTTCGGACTGGCCTTCGCCAAGAGCCAGATGGCGGCGGGCACCCGACTTCCCGACTCGGGCACGGTCTTCCTCTCGTTGGCCGACCGCGACAAGCCGGCGGGGCTCGAGGTCGCTCGCTCGTTCAGCGCGCTCGGCTTCTCCATCGCGGCGACGCTCGGGACGGCGGGGTACCTGCGCTCGAACGGTCTCGACCGTCGACACGCTGGTGGCCAAAGTCGGCGAGGAAGGCGTCGCGTCCGACGCGGTCGAACTGATCGCACAGGGCAAGGTGCAACTGGTCGTCAACACCCCCCGTGGCCTCGGACCGCGGGCGGACGGGCAGCACATCCGACAGGCCGCGGTGACCTTCCACGTGCCCTGCCTGACCACGCTGGCCGCGGCGCGTGCCGCTTCGCGCCGGGCGTCGCCGACGCCCGGGCGCACCCGCTCCAGGTGCGCCCGCTCCAGGACCTGCATCTCGGTCCTCGACGTCGACCCGGCGGCGCAGTGAAGGTGTCGGCGGGGCTCCGAACCCGGGTCGGGGGAGTCGAGCTGGCCAACCCCGTCATGACGGCATCGGGCACATCGGGCCACGGGACCGAGCTCGCCGAGTACGGCGACCTCGCCCAGCTCGGTGCGGTCGTCGTCAAGTCGCTCTCGGTCGATCCCTGGCCCGGGCAACCCCGCACCGCGCGTCCATGACGCGGGATCGGGCATGCTCAACAGCGTCGGGCTGCAGGGCCCCGGGCTCGAAGCGTGGCTCGACCGCGACCTTCCCGGCGTTGGCGGCAGCCGGGCCCCGGTCGTGGTGAGCATCTGGGGCCGAAGCGTGGCGGACTACGCCCGCGCCGCGAGCCTGGTCGCGCGACGCGGCGCGGAGGACCAGCGTCGGCGCCGCCATCGTGGCGCTCGAGGTCAACGTGAGTTGCCCAAATGTGGAGGACCGGTCGAAGATGTTCGCCCACTCGGCCTCGGCGACCCGCGACGCCCTCTCGGCCACCGGACTGCGGGCTGCCCCGCTGGGCGAAGCTGAGCCCGAACGTGGCCGACATCGTCGAGATCGCGGCTGGAGCCCTCGAAGGCGGTGCCGACGGCCTCACCCTGGTCAACACGCTGCTCGGCCTCGCCCTCGACACCAGAACGGGCCGTCCCGTGCTCGGAGCCGGCGGCGGAGGACTGTCCGGCCCCCCCCTCCACCCCGTGGCCGTGCGGGCGGTGTGGGAGTGCCGCGGCGCCTTCCCGTCTGTCCCGATCGTCGGTGTCGGCGGGGTGTCCGGTGGGCTGGATGCGGTCGAGTTGCTCATGGCGGGCGCCGATGCCGTGCAGGTGGGCACGGCGACCTTCCGCGATCCGCGGGCGCCGTGGAAGGTGCTCCGTCAGCTGGCCCGCTGGTGCGGCGAACGGGCCGTCTCCGGTCGAAGGCCTCCGTGCCGGGGCCCGCCGTCGGTGCGGACCGCCGGACGAGCAGGTCGAAGAGGCAATGGGTGCGTGCCAGGCGCAGGCGTTACCCTGGAATGGAGGGAATCATGGCTGAGGGCTTCGTGGACAGGGTCAGCACGGCGGTGTCACGCGCCGGTCCGCTGTGCGCCGGGTATCGACCCGTCAGGAGAGCTGCTGGCGCGGTGGGGGCTGCACGACGACGCGGAGGGCCTGCGCGCGTTCTGTCGAACGTGCGTCGACGCCTTCTCCGGGGTCGTCGGGGTGGTCAAGGCGCAGGTGGCGTTCTTCGAGCGGCACGGCTCGGCGGGGATGGCGGAGCTCGAGCGTCTCGTGGCCGAGGCGAGTTCGGCCGGGCTCGTCGTGATCGCCGACGCCAAGCGCGGCGACATCGACTCGACGGCGGAGGCCTACGCGGACGCGTGGCTGAACCCGGCGAGCCCGCTCGCCGCGGACGCCGTCACCGCGCACCCGTACCTCGGGCTCGGGGCGTTGGCACCGCTCGTCCGGCTCGCCGGTGCCCACGGCCGGGGGCTCCTCGTCGTGGCCAGAAGCTCCAACCCCGAGGGCCGCGCCCTGCAGCAGGCGCGCACCGCCGAAGGCCCGGCGGTCGAGGACATGCTCCTGGCCGAGGTGGCGGCTCTGAACGCTGTCGGGAGAGGTGCCGAAGGGGACGGTCGGAGCCGTCGTCGGCGCCACCCTTCCCCCGTCTAAGTTCGAGTTATCCCAGCTCGGAGGGGTAATTCTCGCTCCCGGGCTCGGCGCGCAAGGTGCCGGTCCCGAGGACGTCGCGGCGCGGTTCGCAGGATGTCCACGCGGCACGGTCCTGCCGAGCAGCTCGCGGGGCCTTCTACGGCACGGTCCGGACTCCGCGGAGCTGCGCGACGCCGCCCGATCGCTCGCTCGCGAGCTGTCGGCGGCCATGGCCTGAATCCGGGCATTTCCGGGGCCAGAATCCGGTCGATTCACTGAATGTCCCTGGCAGAGGCGCTATGGTCTCGCCATGCCCCAGCCTCCCGCACTCACGCCCGAGCAGCGATCCGCTGCACTGGAGAAGGCCGCCAAGGTCCGCCGTGAGCGGGCCGAGGTCAAGGACAAGCTGAAGATGGAGTCGCTGACTTTGGGGGAGCTGCTCACCCAGGCGGATTCGAACGAGACGATCGGGAAGATGAAGGTCATCTCGGTGCTCGAGTCGTTGCCCGGCTTCGGCAAGGTGAAGGCGCGCCGCCTGATGGAGACCGTCGGCATCAGCGACAGCCGTCGACTGCAGGGTCTCGGCGCCAAGCAGCGGGAAGCGCTGCTCAAAGAGACTGCGCGCTGAGCCTCTGATCTTCGTGCTCATCGGCCCCGGTGGGGCCGGCAAGGGCACGCTTGCCGCCGAGCTGGTCGCCGACGACCCGGCGCTGTGGCTGAGCCGAAGTTGGACGACGCGCCGCCCACGTCCCGGTGAGCGCGAGCGAGGCGCCTACGTGTTCGTCGATCGGGAGGCGTTCGAGAGGGCAGCGTCGCGAGGGTGGGTTCTTCGAGTGGGCGTCGTTTCTCGACTATCTCGTCGGGACGCCGATCCCGTCGCCGCCCCCGGGCGCCGACGTCCTGTTGGAGATCGACGTCCAGGGCGCCGAACAGGTCCTGGCCCAGCGTCCCGACGCCACCGTGATCATGCTGCTGCCCCCCTCTCCAGAGGTCCAGGCGACACGGCTGGCGGCCCGGGGCGACGACGAAGACCACATCCGCCGCCGGGTCGAGCTCGGTCGGGCAGAGACCGAGCGTGGCGCCAAGATCGCAGCTCACACCGTGGTGAACGACGACCTGGCACGGGCCCTGGCCGAGCTGACGGCTATAATCGATCGGACTCGTTCGGCTGCCCCCTGCGCCGCGAGCCCGGAGGAATCCTGATGGCCCAAGGCCGCCACACGCTCATGGACCCACCCATCGAAGAGTTGCTCGACAAGGTCGACTCGAAGTTCACCCTCGTCGCGCTGGGTTCGGCGCGGGCACGTCAGGTCAATTCCTACTACAACAGCCTCGGGGAGGGGCTCGGCAAGGTCGTTCCACCGCAGGTGGCTTCGGTCTCGGGCAAACCGGTGTCGATCGCCTTCGAGGAGATCGCGGCCGGCAAGGCCACCTTCACCCGGCCCGATCCCGAGGAGGAGGCGGCCCTCGCCGCCGCCATGGCGGACGCCGCAGAGGCGGGCCTGCTCGGCCAGGTGCGAAGAGGCCGAGGCGATCTCGGACCGCTCGACGTCGTCGGGGACGAGGACCCGACCGCGAGCTAAGGCCCACGCCGAGGCACGGCGGACGCCACCCATGGCCGAGGACGCTCAACGACGAAAGCTTCGCCCTCGGCCCGGCGGCCCCGGGTCGTGCTCGGCGTCAGCGGGGGCATCGCGGCCTACAAAGCGGTTGAGGTCTGCCGGCGCCTGGTCGACGCCGGAGTCCACGTGATCCCCGTCCTGACCGATGACGCCACGCGCTTCGTCGGGGAGGTGACGTTCTCGGCCCTGGCATCGGAACCCGCCCAGCGATCGCTGTGGAACGAGTCGTCGCCGATCCCGCACACGATGTTGGGCCAGTCGGCTGATCTGGTGGTCGTGGCGCCCGCCACCGCACACACCCTGGCGCGCGTATGCCGCCGGGGCTTGTCCGACGACCTGTTGACGGCCACGCTCCTCGCCACTCGTGCCCCCGTTCTCGTCTGCCCTGCCATGCACACCGAGATGTGGGAGCACCCGTCGGTGCGCGACAACCTGGCCACCCTGGAGCGTCGAGGTGTCCGAGATCGTGCCACCCGGCGGCCGGCCGTCTCGCGGGCGGTGATTCCGGCGAAGGACGTCTGGCCGAACCGGCCACGATCGTCGAGCGAAGTCCTGGCTCTCCTCTCCGAGGCGAGTCCGCCGTGCGGCCGAGCCGGCGAGACGTCGGAGCTACGCGCCGACCTCATCGGGCTGCAGGTGGTGGTGAGCGCCGGCGGCACCGGGAGCCCCTCGACCCGGTCCGCTACATCACGAATCGCTCCTCCGGAAAGCAAGGCCACGCACTCGCGGCAGCGGCGGCGCGCCGCGGGGCCGCAGGTGACGCTTGTCACCGCATCCCCGCTCGACGCTCCCTCCCGATGTCGTGGCTCGAGTACGCCGCGTCGACGTCGACACCGCCGCCGACATGGAGCGGGCCATGGCCGAGAGCGCGGACGCCGCCGACATCATCGTCATGGCGGCGGCCGTCGCCGACTTTCCGGCCGAAGGCCTCGGCGACCTCCAAACTCTCCAAGGAAGATGGCATCCCCGAGATCGTCCTGGAACCGACCCCCGACATCCTCGCCGGGCTCGCGGCGCGTCGCCGGCCCGGCCAGGTCCTCGTAGGCTTTGCCGCCGAGACGCACGACGTGGTCGAGCGTGGGCGCCGCAAGCTCGAGCGCAAGGGAGTCGACCTGCTCGTGGTCAACGACGTGAGCGCCCCAGGCGTCGGCTTCGACCACGACACCAACGCGGTGGTCGTGCTCGGCTCGGCCGGGGAGCGTCGGGAAATCGCCCTGACCACGAAGGATGCCGTCGCCAACAGCGTATTGGATAGTGTGATCGCCCACCTCGAGCAGAAGCGGAGCACCACGTGAGAACGACCTTTACCTCGGAGTCGGTCACCGAGGGTCATCCCGACAAGATGGCGGACCAGATCTCCGACGCCGTACTGGACGCCATGTTGGAAGGCGACGCATCAGAGCCGGGTCGCGTGCGAGACCCTTCTCACCACGGGCCTGGTCGTCGTGGCCGGGGAAGTGACGACGACGACGTACGTCGACATCCCGCAGCTCGTGCGCAACACGGTGTGCGACATCGGTTACGACGACGATTCGTTCGGCTTCAACGGCAAGACCTGTGGGGTGCTGGTCACGCTCGACGCGCAGTCACCGGACATCGCGGAAGGAGTCGACGCGGCCCTGGAGCTTCGGTCCGGGTCGGGCGGAGAGGACACCCTCAACGCACAAGGAGCGGGCGACCAGGGGATGATGTTCGGTTACGCCTGCGACGAGACGCCGGACCTGATGCCTCTCCCGATCTGGCTGGCTCACCGTCTCTCCGAGCGTCTGGCCCAAGTGCGTCGTGCCGGGGCGGTGCCGTACCTGCGGCCCGACGGGAAGACACAGGTGTCGGTGGTCTACGAGGACGGGCGCCCGACGCGCATCGACACCGTGTTGATCTCCACGCAGCACGCGAGCGGCATCGACCTCGAGGAGCGCTTGCGGCCCGACCTGGTGGAGCACGTCATCAACCCCTTGCTCCCCACGGACCTCGACTGCGAGGGCCTGCGCGTGTTCGTGAACCCGACCGGGATCTTCGAGCTCGGCGGTCCGCACGCCGACACTGGCCTCACCGGGCGCAAGATCATCGTCGACACGTATGGCGGCATGGCCCGTCACGGCGGGGGTGCGTTCTCGGGCAAGGACCCCTCGAAGGTCGACCGCTCGGCGGCCTACGCCGCCCGATGGGTGGCCAAGCACCTGGTCGCCGCGGGCGCAGCGAAGAGGTGCGAGGTGCAGGTGGCGTATGCCATCGGCGTCGCCCAACCGGTCTCGCTCCTCGTCGAGACCTTCGGGACGGAAGCGGCGGACCCGCAGAAGATCTCCGACGCCGTCCGCGAGATGTTCGACCTCAGGCCGGCCGCGATCACCCGCGACCTCGAGCTGCGACGCCCGATCTACAAGAAGACGGCGGCGTACGGCCACTTCGGCCGCTCCGAGAAGGAGTTCACGTGGGAGGCCACGCCGCGGGTCGACGACCTTCGGGCCGCACTCGGCCTTTAGGGGCTCCAGGCTCCCCTGAGGGGGCCGGCATGACCATCGACGACGACTCGGCACGTCCGGGACGAACCGTACGCGTGCGCACCGAGGTCGCGGCGCTGACCAGAAGCTTCGATTACGTCGTGCCCGCCGGCTGGGTAGCCGGCCGCGTCACCGTGGGCTCCCGGGTGCGCGTGCCGCTGCACGGACGCACCGTTCGCGGCTGGGTGGTCGAAGACGACGTCGAGGCGCCGGCCGGTGTGGAGGTCGTCCCCTTGAAGTCGTGGCTGGGCTGGGGTCCTCCTCCAGGTCTGGTCCGTCTCGCCGAGTGGGCCGCCTGGCGCTGGGCCGGTCCGGTGCCGTTCTTCCTCAACGCCGCGTCACCGTCGACCGTGGTGCGCGATCTGCCCGTCCGGCCGCGCACAGCGACAGGGCCAGGAGGAGAAGCGGGACGGGAAGCCGCCAACGGTGCACCGGTCACCGGCGCACCGGCCGGTGCCGTCCTCGCGGCGCGCCTCTTGGCCCAGGCGGACCGTGGAGCGCCGACCGTCGTACGTCTTCCTCCGGCGACCGACCTCATCGACCTGGTTCTCGCCGTGATCGGAGACCCGGACGTGAACGCACGTCCCGGCGGGCCGTGCTGGTGCTCGTCCCCTCGACGGGATGGGCTGAGCGCCTCGCGGCCCGGCTGAGACGACGGGGGCACGCGGCTACGACCTCGTGGGACGAGGCACGCGCCGGCTGGCCGGTGGTGGTCGGGACCCGGGCCGGCGCCTGGGCGCCGCTGCCCATGCTCGCCGCCGCCCTGGTGCTCGATGCGCACGATCCCGCGTATCGGGAGGAGAGCGCCCCGACCTACAGCGCGGTCGATGTCGTGGTCGAGCGGGCGCGCCGCGACGGAGCGGCGTGTCTGCTCGTGTCCCCGGTGCCCCCGGTGACGCTCCCCTCGGCCACGGTCCTGTCGTCGTCCGGGCCGGATGAGCGCAACGGCTGGGCCCTGCTCGAACGGGTGGACCGAAGGGCGGCCGATCCGCGCACCGGTCTCTTCTCGGATGAGTTCGTTCGCCTTGCCCGCGCCGTGCTCGAGCAGACGGAGGGCGGCGGGAGCCGCGAGGCGCGCAACGTTGCCGGAGGACCGAACGCGTCCGACGAGCGGGCACCCTTCGTCTGTGTCTACAACCGCACGGGTGGCGCCAGCCTGCTCGCGTGCGCGAAGTGTGGTGAGCTCACGCGTTGTGCGCGTTGTGGCGCGGCCGCACGGCGTGACCGTCACGAGGATGTGCTGCGATGCCCCCGTTGCGGAGAGACTCGGCCCGTCGTCTGTACCGCGTGCGGCGGACTGCGCACCCGGACGCTGCGCCCGGGAGTGAGCCGGATCCGGGAGGAGCTCGAGGCTCTGCTGGGGGTCCCCGTGGGCGAGGTCGCGGGCCCGCGACGGCGGGGAGCAGGCCGACCCCGATCGGATTCGAGCGAGGCGTCGGGACAACGGCCGAGCGCCGTGCCACCGGTCGCGGACGCGACGTCGACCGCTGCGCCGGTCCTCGTCGGAACCGAGGCCGTCCTTCACCGGGTACGGCGAGCAGCCGCGGTCGCGTTTCTCGACATCGACCTGCACCTGATGTCCCCCCGTCTGTCCGCCACCGAGGAGACGCTGTCGCTGCTGGTGCGCGCGTCGCGTCTGGTCGGCCCGCGCGGCGCCGGTCCTTCGTGGGCCAGGGTCCAGGTGCAGACGCGGGCGCCGGACCATCCCGTCCTCTTGGCGGCGGGGCGCGGGGATCCATCCCCGGTGCTGGCCGAAGAGCTCGAGGTCCGCCGCCTGGCCTCGCTCCCGCCGTTCGCCGCCATGGCGCTGGTGTCGGGCAAGCAGGCGGAGGTCTACGCCGAAGCGCTGCGGTCTTCGCTTGCCCCGGACGGTCCCGTCGTCCTCTCGCCGCTGGCGGTCCGACTCCTTCCTCCTGCACGCGCCTGACCACGTGACGCTGTGCGACCTGTTGGCCCGCACTTCCCGGCCGGCAGGTCGTGGACTTCGCGTCGAGGTCGACCCGGCGAGACTCTGACGTCGCGGCGTGCGTCTCCTCTCACCCCACTTCTTCGGGTCCCGTCAGCAGACCTGAACGGGACATTGGAATGACCTGAATATGCTCTGGGTTTTTCATTACGAGTCGAAACCAACTGCTGATTGTCGAGAATCGAAGGCGGAAGACCCTGGACGGGAATCGAGACGGTCCATACGGTGTCGAACACCAATTGGTACGAGCCTCTCGTCGCCAAATCCCGAAAGGAGCCGCACGATGCCGAAGGTATCGAGAGAAACGACCTCGATGGTCAACGACATGGGGGTGGCCGAGGATCGCACCGAGGAGTTCGACGGCTACACCCTCAACTTCGTGACCATTCGTCAAGACGCAGACCTTGCGCCGATGCTGAAGGGCCTGCCCGATGATCGGTGTCAGTGCCCTCACTGGGGATACGTGTTCAAAGGACAGATGACCGTTCGCTACGCCGACCACGAGGATGTGATCGGACCCGGCGACGCCTTCTACATGCCTCCTGGACATGTTCCCGCGGCGGTGGCCGGCACCGAGTTCATGCAGTTCAGTCCTACTGACGAGTTGGCTGTTTCGCAAGCCGCCATGGCGAAGAACCAGCAGGAGATGCAGGCCGGGAGGTAACAGCCGACCTCTCGATTGCGCTCTCGCCCTTCCGGGGATCAACCGATCGGCGGAGACAGTCGAAGGAGCGGACCCGGAACGACCTTCGGCCGGCGTCGAACTCGACACCCACCGGAGGAACCGGGGTCTGGCGAAGCTTCCCCGACGCCGGCCGGTATCCTGGAGCCATGGCCGGTCTCACCATTCGTCAGTACGGCGACCCCGTGTTGAAGGAGCGCGCCCGCGAGGTCGACGACATCGATGGCGGGGTGGCGAACCTGGTCGACGCCATGATCGAGACGATGTACGAGGCCCCGGGCACCGGCCTCGCGGCCAACCAGGTGGGAGTGCAGCGACGCATCTTCGTCTACGACGTGGGCGAGGGAGCTCGCACCGGTGATCAACCCACGCATCGTCGAGAGCGACGGGGAGTGGGCCTTCGAAGAGGGCTGCCTCTCCGTTCCCGGGCTCAGCTGGGAGATCGTCCGGCCCAACGCGGTGCACCTGGTCGGGCTCGACCTCGACGGGAACGAGGTCTCCATCGAGGCCACCGAGCTCGAGGGTCGGGTGTTCCAACACGAGCTGGACCACCTCGACGGCATCCTCCTGGTCGAGCGGCTCAACGAGGACCAGCGCAAGGAGGCCCTCAAGATCCTGCGCACCCGTGCGCTCGACCTGGCCCCCGGCGATCCCGACGGGCTTGTCGGACCTCTTCCGCGGCTGAGAGCACCCGGTCCAGGGCTGACGGCTGCCTCCGGCGCCCACGTTCCCCGGTGCCGCCACGGCTCGTCCGCGTACGGTGTGACCCGTGTCGCGCCTGGCCTACCTCGGTACACCGCAGATGGCGGTCCCGCCATTGCGCGCCCTCGTCGACGCGGGACACGACGTCGTGCTGTGCGTCACCCGTCCTGACCGCCGCCGTGGCCGCGGCGGGATCACCACGCCCAGCCCGGTCAAGGCCGCTGCCCTCGATCTCGACGTGCCCGTGTCCCACGAGCTGCTCGACGTCGCCACGGCCGAGGTCGAGCTCGCCGTCGTCGTCGCCTACGGACGGATCATCCCCTCAGCCCTCCTGGCCCAGGTCCCGATGCTGAACGTGCACTTCTCCCTCCTGCCGCGCTGGCGCGGTGCGGCGCCGGTCGAGCGCGCCATCCTCGCCGGCGACGCCGGCACCGGTGTCTGCCTCATGAAGATCGAGGAGGGGCTCGACACGGGTCCCGTCTACGCCCGCCGCGCCGTCCCCATCCGCGAGGACGAGACGCTGGAGAGCTGCAGGCGGACCTGGTCGAGCAGTCCTGCGTGCTCCTCGTCGACGCGCTGGCCGCCGGCGTGACCGGCCTGCCCGAGCCCGAGCCCCAGCGGGGGGAGGCGACGGTCGCGGGCAAGATCACGCCGCGAGGACCTCCACCTCGACTGGCACGACACCGCGGAGCAGCTCGGTCGCGTCGTGCGGCTCGGCCGCGCGTGGACGACGTTCCGCGGCCGGCGTTTGACCGTGCTCGAGGCCACCGTCGACCGTGAGGGAGCGGCCACGGCCGAGGCTGCGCCCGGCACGCTCGTGGGATCCGCCGTCGCGACGGCGGACGGCGCCCTCGTGCTGCGTCGCGTGCAGCCCGAGAGCCGCTCGCCCATGTCCGTCGACGACTGGACCCGGGGCGCGCACCTCCTTTCCGGGGGAGCGGCTCGGGAACGACTAGAAAGGGCGGCAGTGACTGTCACTCCGATCGATGGGTGGAGCCCCGACCAGTACGAGCGGTTCCGGTCCGAGCGGCAGCAACCGTTCGACGATCTCTTGGGCTTGTGCCATCCGGTCCCGGGCGGGCGTGTCGTCGATCTGGGATGTGGGACCGGCGACCTCACGAAGGTGTTGCACGAGGAGTTGGGCGCGAAGGAGACGGTCGGTATCGACTCGTCTGACGCCATGCTCGAGCGCGCGCAGTCGGTGCACTCGGCTGTGCCCGGGCTGAGCTTCGCGGAGGGCGACATCGCGACCTGGCTCGGGGAGAACCTCGACCTCGTCTTCGCCAACGCATCGCTGCAATGGGTGGACGACCACCTGAACCTCCTGGCGCGCATGCGCACCGCGCTCAGCGCCGACGGGCAGCTGGCCTTCCAGGTGCCGGCGAATTACCGTCATCCCTCGCACCTGCTGGCGCACCAAGTCGCCATCGAATCGCCGTTCATCGATGCGCTCGACGGCGACGTTCCCGAAGACCGCGGTCGCTTCGTCCTCTCGCCCGAGCTCTATGCCGATCTCCTCTACGAGCTCGGCGCGAAGGACCAGATCGTGCGCATGGAGGTCTACGGGCACGAGCTCGAGTCGACCTCCGAAGTCGTCGAGTGGGTCATGGGCACGCTGCTCACGCCGTACCGCAAGCGGCTGACTCCCGAGCTGTTCGATGCGTTCGTCGAGCGCTACCGCGAGCGACTCATCGAGGAGCTCGGCGAACGAGAGCCCTACTTCTACGGGTTCCGCCGGATCTTGTGCTGGGCTCGCTTCCGCTGAGCACGCCGAGACGGTGCCCGATTCGACGCGCACGACGCGAGGCGAGCGACCCGGTCCCGCCCGGGCTCGTTCGCATCGCCCCCTCGGTCCTCTCGGCGGACTTCGGGGCGCTGGCCGAGCAGGTCGGTGAGGTGGCGGCGGCTGCCGACTGGCTGCACGTCGACGTGATGGACGGGCACTTCGTGCCCAACGTCACCATCGGCCCGCCCGTTGTCGCGTCGCTGCGGCGCCACACGCCGCTCTTCTTCGACTGCCACCTCATGATGACCGAACCCGGGCGCTATCTCCAGGCCTTCGCCGACGCGGGTGCGGACGGCTGCACCGTGCATGTCGAGATCGGCGGCACGGCGGAGCTGGTCGCCCAGATGCGCGACCTCGGGCTGCGGGTCGGGCTCGCCCTCAACCCCGACACTCCCTTCGATGCGGTGGGCCGTACCTGGACAGCGTCGACCTCGTGTTGTGCATGACCGTGTTCCCCGGCTTCGGCGGCCAGAGCTTCATCGCCGATGTCATGGGCAAGGTGCAGGAGGTGCGCCACGCCGTCGAAGCCCGCTCCCTGGCCGTCGACGTGGAGGTCGACGGCGGCATCGACGTCGACACCGCGCCGGTGGCGGCGCAGGCGGGGGCGAACGTCTTCGTCGCCGGGAGCGCCGTCTTCGGCCACGAGCGGCCCTGGGAGGCGGCGGAGGCCATCCGTGCCGCCGTGCTCGCGGGCGCGCGACGCCGGCTCCGACGCCGCCGCCCCGTGAGACCCGACGGCCGGGCCGTCGTCGCCGGCGGCGGCGTCGTGGGCACCTGGCACGCGCTGGAGCTCGTGCGGGCGGGATGGGAGGTCGAGCACCTCGAGGCCGCGGCCGCACCGACCGGCGCGTCGGTGCGCAATTTCGGCCTCGTCTGGGTGAGCGGCCGGCGTGAGGGCGAGGAGCTCGACGTGGCGCTGCGGGCCCGCCGGCGTTGGCAGGAGATGGGCGACGACGTCCCGGCGCTTGGCTTCCGTGCCAACGGCTCGCTCACCGTCGCCGGCACCGAGTCCGAGCGCTCGGTCATGGAGGCCTTCGCCCGACTTCCTGCCGCAGCGGCACGCGACATCTCCTTCGTCGAGCCCGACGAGGTCAAGGAGCGCAACCCTGCCGTCGCGGGGGACGTGACCGGAGGGCTGCACTGCGGGCTCGATGCGGTGGTCGAGCCGCGCCGCGTCTCGGCGGCGCTGCGTGACCATCTCGGCCGTCTCGCGCCGGCGCAGTACCGCTTCCGCTCGGGGCACCGCATCGTGGCCGCCGAGCCGGGCGGCACGCTCGTCGACAGCGAGGGCACCCGCTGGACGGGCGACCTCGCGATCGTGGCCACCGGAGCCGACTACGACCACCTGCCGGGCACGACGGCCGTGGCCGACCGGCTGCAGCGGGTCCGGCTCCAGATGCTCGAGACCGAGCCGTTCGGCGCCGTGCTCACCACCTCGCTCGCCGACGCCGACACCCTGCGCTACTACCCGGCCTTCGTCGAGGCGCCGCTGGCCGCGCTCGGCCCGCAGGGCCCGGTCGCGGCCGCGCACCACATGCAGCTGCTCCTGGTGCAGCGGACCGACGGCGGCCTCACCGTCGGCGACACCCACGACTACGACGAGCCGTTCGACTTCGCGCTGAGCGAGGCTCCCACGGAGGAGCTGCTGGCCCGTGCCGCCCGCATCCTCGGCGCGCCGCTCCCGCCGGTGCGACGGCGGTGGAGGGCGTGTACGCGCAGCGGCGCGACGGCGGGGTCTGCCTGCGCGAGGAGATCGAGGCCCGCGTCGTCCTGGTCACCGGTCCCGGCGGCCGGGGCATGACGTGTGCGCCGGCCATCGCCGCCGACACGCTCGAGGCGGCCGGCGTCGCCGTCCCGGCGTGATCGGCCGGTTCGCCCTCGCCTGCCTCGATATGGCCGGCACGACCGTCCGCGACGACGGCGCGGTGGAGGCTGCGTTCGAGGACGCCCTCCGCGCCGGCGGGATCATGCCCGGCACGCCCGCTGCGGTCGAGGCGGCCGAATTCGTGCGCACCACCATGGGCTGGTCCAAAGCCGACGTGTTCGACGCGCTCCTCCCGCCGGCGATGCGGCTCGCGCCACGGCCGAGTTCGCCCGGGCCTACGAGTCGTCAGTCGCCGCCGGCGCGCGCAGAGCCGATCCCCGGCGCGCTGGCGTGCTCCGCCGAGCTTCGGTCGCGAGGCGTCCTGGTCTGCCTCACCACCGGTTTCGCACCCTCGACCCGCGACGCCTGCTGGCTGCGCTGGACTGGGAGGGCGAGGTCGACCTGGCGCTCTCGCCCTCCGACGCCGGTCGGGGCCGCCCGGCCCCGGACATGATCCTCGGCGCCATGGCCCGACTCGGGGTCTCCGAACCCGAGGGCCGTGGCGGTCGCCGGCGACACGGTGAGCGACCTCGAGGCGGGCACCCGGGCAGGTGCGGGGGCGGTGGTCGGCGTCCTGAGCGGGGCCCATGACGAGGCGACCTTGTCGCGGGCGCCCCACACCGCGATCGTGCCCGACGTGAACGACCTCGTGGCCGTGCTCGAAGGCAGCGACCGCTGACGCCTTCGGCCCCTGACCGCCGGGCCTCTGAGCCCACGGGCCCCTGACCGGGCAGCTGCCCGCTCTCACCCGGTGACCTGCACTTCTCGACAAAAAATGAAACGTGTTCTAGTATTATCCACGAGAACACCGCCTGAGGTCCCGGCACGATCGCCTGCCGGGCACCGGGACGAGGACGTGAGCCATGGACGATGTGGAGCACATGCGCCGGGCCCTGGAGGTCGCCGGCTCCGTCCGAGGCTCCACCGCCCCCAACCCTGGGTCGGCTGCGTCGTCGTCCCGCGCCCGCGCCGGGACGAGGGGAGCGTCCTTCGTGGGGGCAACGGCACCGCCCGGCGGTCCCGCACGCCGAAGCCTCGGCGCTCGCCGCGGCGGGGGAGCACGCCCGCGGCGGCACCCTCTACGTCACGCTGGAGCCGTGTGACCACCACGGGAGGACACCGCCCTGCACCGCCGGCATCGTCGAGGCGGGAGTGGCCCGGGTCGTGATCGGCATCGAAGATCCCGACCCCCGCGTGGCGGGCCGCGGCATCGAGACGCTGCGGGCGTCCGGCGTCGAGGTCGAGGTGGGTGTCGAGGCTGCGGCGCGTCGCCGACCAGCTCGCCCCCTACCTCAAGCACCGGACGACCGGGCTGCCCTGGGTCGTGCTCAAGATGGCATCCAGCCTCGACGGGCGCACCGCTGCACCCGACGGCACGAGCCGGTGGATCACGGGCGAAGCCGCCCGCCGCGACGTCCACCGCCTGCGGGCGCGTTCCGACGCCGTTCTCGTCGGGGCCGGCACCGTTCGGGCCGATGATCCCGAGCTGACGGTGCGGATCGACGACGGAGAGGACCGGCCGCAGCCGCTACGCGTCGTCCTCGGCTCGGCCCCGCCCGACGCCCGCGTCCGCCCGGCCCTGGAGCTCTCGGGTGATCTGAACGAGGTGCTCTCCGAGCTGGGCCGCCGGGGCGTCCTCGAGCTGCTGGTGGAGGGAGGGGCGACGGTGGCCCACGATTTTCATGCCGCCGGCCTCGTGGACCGCTACGTCCTGTACCTCGCGCCGGCCTTCTTCGGGGGCGACGACGGGCGCCCGCTCTTCTCCGGGTCGGGGGCTGGCACAATTGGAGACGTGTGGAGAGGCAGACTGATCTCGGTCGAACGACTGGGGGAGGACATCCGAGTGGAGGTGGCCGCCTGATGGGCTTCTCGAGCGTCCGCGAAGCCATCGACGCCATCGGCCGCCTCGGCATGGCGGTCGTCGTCGACGACGAGGACCGGGAGAACGAGGGAGACCTCGTCATGGCCGCCGAAGCCGCCACCCCCGAGAACATCGCCTTCTTCCTGGCCCACACCTCCGGGGTGATCTGCGTTCCCCTGCTGCCCGAACGGGCCGACGCCCTGGACCTGCCGCTGATGGTGACCGCCAACACGGAGGCGCAACGCACCGCGTTCACCGTCAGTGTCGATTCCCGCCATGGCACGACGACGGGAATCTCGGCGGCCGACCGGGCCGCCACCATCGCCGCGCTGATCGACCAAGTCGACGCGGCCCACCGACCTCAACCGGCCCGGGCACATCTTCCCGCTGCGCTACCGCACCGGCGGGGTGCTCAAGCGGGCGGGGCACACCGAGGCGACGGTCGATCTCAGCCGGGCCGCCGGCCTCTCGCCCGCCGGTGTCCTCTGCGAGATCGTCACCGAGGACAAGTCGGAGATGGCCCGCCTGCCCGACTTCGAGCGGTTCGCCAAGAAGCACGACCTCCCGCTGATCTCCATCGCCGACCTCATTCGCTACCGCCGCCAGAACGAGAAGCTGGTGAGGCTCGTGTCCGAGGCCCGCATCCCGGCCAAGGGCCGTGAGTTCCGCGCGCTCGTCTACGAGTCCGTGCTCGACAACGAGCAGCACCTCGCTCTGGTCATGGGCGACGTCGCCGGCACCGAGGACGTCTTGGTCCGCGTGCACTCGGAGTGCCTGACGGGCGACGTGTTCGGTTCGCTGCGCTGTGACTGTGGGCCGCAGCTGCACGCTGCGCTCGACCTGATCGAACAGGAAGGGCGCGGGGTCCTGATCTACCTACGCGGCCACGAGGGTCGCGGCATCGGACTGGGCCACAAGATCCGCGCCTACCAGCTGCAGGAGGAGGGCCACGACACCGTCGACGCCAACCTGCAGCAGGGCCTCCCGGTCGACAGCCGCGAGTACGGGATCGGCGCCCAGATGCTGGTGGACCTCGGTGTGACCACCATGCGCCTCATGACGAACAACCCCGTGAAGTACGGCGGACTCGAGGGATTCGGGCTCGATATCACCGAGCGCATCTCGCTCCAGCCCTCGGCGAACCCCGAGAACATCGCGTACCTCCGCACGAAGCGTGAACGGATGGGCCACCTGCTCCACGGTCTCGACGAAATCCGCTAGAGCTCCAGATGGCCGGATCGGAACAGTAGGTGGCCGGATCGGACCTCGCCCCGCTGGCCGACGACGCGATCGAGGGCGCCTCGGCGCAGGTCGGCGCCACGCTCGCCGGTGGCCACGAAGGCACCGGGCTGCGGATCGGCATCGCCTGTGCCCGCTTCAACGGCGGCGTGACCCTCCGGTTGCTCGAAGGAGCCCTCGGCGCGCTCGACGAGGCCGGGACCGACCGCCGGGACGTCACGGTGGCGTGGGCTCCGGGAGCCTTCGAGCTGCCGCTGGTGGCGCGTGCGTTCGCGCACGCCGGCAAGGTGGACGCGGTGCTGGCCTTCGGTGCGGTGATCCGCGGTGACACGAGCCACTACGACTTCGTGGCGGGCCAGTGCGCCTCGGGCCTCCAGCAGGTGCAGCTGACGACCGGTGTTCCGGTCGTCTTCGGGGTCCTCACCACCGAGACGCTCGAGCAGGCGCTGGAACGGTCGGAATCGGACGAGGCCAACAAGGGACGTGAGGCCGCGCTGACGGGGATCGAGATGGTGCGCCTGCTGCGCACCACCGCCCTGTCCTGACGCCACATTCCTGACTCGGCAGCCGGCCCGGGCGCCGCATTCATCGACTGTTCATGCCGGTGACACTGAAGCGACACGTCTGATCCGTAGCATCGGCGCGAACGGCGGCGCCCGCGCTGCGCCGGACCGGAGCGAAGTGGAGGCCGGCGTGGACCAGACGATGCCGATGGACACGGTGCCGGGCGACACTGCGCCGGCCGGCTCTCCCTCCGTGGACCCGTCCGGCATCCGCTTCCGGGCCGGCGTGCGCCGCGAGGGTCCCTTCGCCGTTCGTTACGTCACGGTGCACGGCTACCGGCGTGCCTACGTGAAGGCGGGCTCGGGCCCGGTGCTCCTCCTCGTCCACGGCATCGGTGACAGCTCCGACACGTGGCGTCCCGTGTTCCAACAGCTGGCGGAGCACCACACCGTCATCGCGCCGGACCTGCTCGGTCACGGCCGTTCGGAGAAGCCGAGGGGCGACTACACGGTGGCCGGCTACGCCAACGGGATGCGCGACCTCCTCAGCATCCTGGAGGTGGATCGCGTCACGGTGGTCGGTCACTCGCTCGGCGGCGGCGTGGCGGCCCAGTTCGCGTACCAGTTCCCCGAGCGCTGCGAGCGCCTCGTGCTGGTGGGCAGCGGGGGAGTGGGGCGCACGGTGAGCCCACTCCTTCGGCTGGCGGCCGTACCCGGCGCGGAGTTGCTCATGCCGCTCCTCGGTCTTCCGCCGGTCAAGTTGGCCAGCCGGTTCGGTGCCGGCCTGATGCGCTTGCTCGACACTGCGTTGGGCCGCGACGCCGAGGAGATCCTGGCCGTGTTCGACGCGCTCCCCGACGCCCAGGCCCGCCGAGCCATCCTCCGCACCCTGCGTTCGGGCGTCGACTGGCAGGGACAGGTCATCACCATGTTGGACCGCGCCTATCTGGCCGAGGCGCTTCCCACGCTCATCGTGTGGGGACGCCGCGACGCGATCATCCCGCTCGGGCACGGCCGCCTGGCCCAGCTGGCCTTCCCGGGGAGCGAGCTCGAGATCTTCGACGAGGCGGGCCACTTCCCGCACCACAGCGACCCCCTGAAGTTCGCCGGCGTCGTCCGAGACTTCGTGGCCGGGACGGATCCGGCACCTTTCGAATCCGCGCGCTGGCGCGAGCGGCTCCTGCAGGGCGGCCCGGCGATCAGGCGTGGGCGTTCCGTCGGCGCGCCGGCGGAGTCCGGACCGCGCAGCGACATCGGTGCGGACATCGGCGGTCAGTAGAGGATCAGCTGGGTGCAGCGGTACGACGCCATGAGCCGCTCGGTCGTCTCGTTCGTGACGGTTGCGTCCCAGACCTGCGTGGTACGGCCGTGGTGGAGCGGGGACGCGGTGGCGATGACGACCTCGCTCTCGCGGGCGCTCGATATGAAGTTGGCCGAGCAGTCGACGGTCGTGAAGCTCTTCGCCCCCTCGGGCCAGTGGTGGTTGACGCCGAACGCACAGAGCGCGTCGGCCAGCGTGATCACCACCGGCGCCCACAGGAAGCCTGTCCCCGCGATGAGGTCGTGGGACACGGTCAGCCGGGCCATCGGGTAGTCGCCGGATCCGGCCTGGTCGATCTCGATACCGAGCAGGTTCAAGAAGTTGAAGACGTCGTAGGGCGGCGGCATCGGTTCAGCTTGCCCCATCCGGAGTACGTCGAGCCGCTCTCGTCTGCGAAGATTGCACCCCATGCTCCGCCTCGTCCTGCCCAAGGGCTCGCTCGAACGCGCCACCATGCAGCTCTTCGAGGACGCCGATCTGGCTGTGAACCGGGCGTCGGACGTGACCTACCGGGCCACGATCGACGATCCACGCATCGACGAGGTGCGCATCCTGCGCCCCCAGGAGATCCCGGTGTACGTGGCGGACGGCCTCTTCGACATCGGCATCACCGGGCGCGACTGCGTCGAGGAGCGGGGGAGCGAGGTCGTCTCGCTGGGGGAGCTCGCCTATTCGAAGGCGACCACGAACCCGGCCCGCATTGTGCTCGCCGTCGGTGCCGACTCGCCCGCCTCGTCCCTCGAGGAGCTCGCCGAGATCGCGGCCGCGCGCGCCGGGCCGCCTGCGCGTGAGCACCGAGTACCCCGAGCTCACCCGCCGCGCGCTGCAGGCCCACGGCATCCAAGCGGACATCGCCCTCTCCTACGGCGCGACCGAGGCCAAGATCCCCGACATCGCCGACGCTGTCGTGGACATGACCGAGACCGGCAGCGCGCTCCGCGCTGCCGGTTTGAAGGTGATCGAGACGCTCCTCGTCTCGCGCACCGAGCTGATCGCGCATCCCGCGTCGGCCGAGGACCCCGCCAAGCGCCACGCCATGGAGCAGATCCTCACCCTTCTGCAGGGCACGCTCGAGGCACGCGGCAAGGTGCTGGTGAAGCTCAACGTCTCGGCCGAGAACCTGGACGCGGTCCTCGCCGTGCTGCCCTCCATGCGTGCCCCGACGATCTCCGAGCTGTCGGGAGGCGGCGCCTTCGCGCTCGAGACCGTGGTCGCCAAGTCCGGCATCAACACGCTGATCCCGGCGCTGCGCGACCACGGGGCGACCGACATTCTGGAGATCCCGCTGTCCAAGATCGTCCACTGACGTGGGCGGCCCCGTCCCCTCCACCGGACCCCGTCACGGGCGAGTGGCCTCCTTCGACCGGGCGCGAGGGTTGGGCACGGTCGTCGACGACTTCGGCGAGTCGTTCGGCTTCCACGCCACGGCGATCGCCGACGGCAGCCGCACCGTCGAGGTCGGCGCGGAGGTCGTGTTCTCGCTGGCGCCGGGCCATACCGGCCGTTACGAGGCGCGGTCGCTCGTCCCCGCCGGCTGAGCGTCGCGCTCCCACCAGGCGCCCGCGTAGCGGGCGGCGAACACCTCGAGCGCTGCACCCACTTCGGCACGCTCTCCCGTCGCCAGCAAATCGAGCAGCAGACCGCGCACGACGGCCAGGGCCAGGCGAGCGTGGAGCCGCGCCGTCTCGGGAGGCACGTCGTACCCCGCCGCCTCGGTCATGGCGGCGTTGGTGTCCAGCCAGGTGACGATGTCGCGCTCGAGCAGCGGGCTGGAGCCCGGGTCCCCCTGGAGGGCCCGCCCGTAGAGCGCGAAGAACAGTCGTTCGAAGTCGGCCACGCCCGGGTCGGACACGTGGGCCCACACGTCCCGGATGAGCTCGTCGGTGCCACTCTCGGCCGCCGCGCCCATCGCGACCACGGCACCGCGGGTCCGCGCCTCGACGCTGCTGGGCCACGGCCAGCATCAGACCGTCCCTCGACCCGAAGTGGTACAGGAGCATGCGGTGGCTGGTGCCCACGGCCAGCGCAATGTGCCGCAGGCTCTGGTCCCCGAGGCCGCTTCTGGCGAAGTGCTCCACCACGGCGTCCAGCAGGCGTTCCCGGGCCGGGTGGTTTTGCATGTACCATATGGTACACTCGATTCCCGGTTGGCAGAACGCCACAGGGAACGGCTCGCGGGTCGACCCGCACGAGCGGCCACAGAGCCATGGGAGGCAGTCATGGCAGAGCAGGTGATCGATCAGACGGTGGCAACCGAGGGCGAACCCGGCGCGGTGTTCGGGTTGCTGGCCGACGGGTCGACGTGGCCGGAGTGGTCGCCGATCGACTCCTTCGCGCTCGTCGAGCCCGGAGACGGGACGCCCGAGGGTTTGGGGGCGGTGCGCCTGTTCACGACGGGCCGGATCAAGAGCCGCGAGCGGGTCGTCGAGCGCACTCCGGACCGTGTCTTCTCCTACGTGCTGGAAAAGGGACTGCCCTTACGCGACTACAGGGCGGTGATCACGCTCGTTGCCACTGAATCGGGAACGACCGTTCGCTGGCGTTCGACCTTTCGGGCCAGGATGCCCGGGACCGGCTGGCTCTACCGGCGTCAGCTCGGGAAGTTCATCGGCCGGACGGTCCGTGGGCTCGCCGCGGCGGCTGCCCGGACGCACACGCCCTGACCTGCCGGGGTGACGAACTCGGCGCGGGTGGCGCAGGGCCGGTCGTCCTCGGTCACCCGGACGCCGGCCCGGTGCTGATCCTCCCGATGGATTCGCGCTGGGGGCGGTGGAGAACCACAGCGCCCCGTCGGGACCGGCCGTGATCGTGGGTTGCTCGTAGGTGTACGCGCGTTTGCCGGGCGAGGGCGTGGGCACTCCTCGATAGCTCGACACGACGCCTCCGGTCGTGATCCTCCCGATGTAATCGTCGGTGTCGGTGAACCACAGTGCGCCGTCGGGACCGGCTGTGATGTCCTCGACTTCGTGGAACTTGCGCTGTGGGACCGGATAGTCGGTGATGGATCCGCTGGTCGTGATCCGGCCGATTGTGTTGTCTGCTTCGACGAACCACAGCGCCCCGTCGGGCCCCGTCGTGATGGCGCGGGGGATTTCGGTGCTGCCGTCGGGGTAGATCGTCACGTTTCCGCTGGTCGTGATCCGGCCGACCACGCCGTAGCCGGTCAATCCGGCGAGGTCTCGACGAACCCGGTGAACCACAGCGCCCCGTCGGGTCCGGCCGTGACGGAGTACAGATAGTTCACTCCGTCGATGGGGTACGTCGTGACCTGTCCGTCCATAGCGATCCGCCCGATCTCCGCCGGACCTTCGATGCTCACGAAGTTGATGAACCACATCGCGCCGTCGGGCCCGGCCGTGATGTTGAACGGCTTGCCGATGCCGTTCCCGGTGTAGGTGGTGACGTGTCCGTCCGTCGTGAGGCGCCCGATGGCGTAGCCGTTGTGGTCGATCCTGTGATCGTCTGAGAACCACAATGCCCCGTCGGGGCCGGCCGCGATGTACAGAGGATCGTCGATCCCGCTCCCGGTGTAGGTCGTGACCGAACCGGACGTGGTGATGCGGTCGATGGCGTTGCCTCCGGTGGGGTAGTCGTTCTCGGTGAACCACAGCGCCCCGTCGGGACCGTCAGTGATCTGGTATGGATTGTTGATGTCACCGGAGAACGTCCTGAAGGTCCCCGTGGTGGTGACGCGTCCGAGCACGTTGCTGGCCCTGTCGCTCGACGTGAACCAGAGCTTCCCGTCGGGGCCCGAGGCGATGTCGAGCGAAGTCAAGACGAAGGCACCGGAGTTCGGCGGCGTGTACGAGTAGCCGCTCACCACCCCTGACGTTGTGATGCGTCCGACCGTGATGCCGCCCGTGATGTGGTTGTTCGTGAACCACAACGCCCCGTCGGCACCGGCCACGATGTCGTGCGGGTTGTGGATGTCGGTGCTCGAGTAGGCGGTCACCGCGCCGCTGGTCGTGATGCGCCCGATGGTGTTGTTGCCCGAATCGGTGAACCACAAAGCCCCGTCTGGCCCCGTGGTGATGCCGATCGGGTCGTCGATGCCGGTGCCGTGGTAGAGCGAGACGTGGCCGCTCGTCGTGATGCGGCCGATGGTGTTATTGCCCGAATCGGTGAACCACAAAGCCCCGTCGGGCCCGTCGGTCAGGCCATCGGGTTGCGCATCGCCTGCGCCCACGTAGAAGCTCGTGACCTGCCCGCTGGTCGTGATCCGGCCGATGGTGTTGTTCTTGGAGTTGGTGAACCACAGCGCCCCGTCGGGGCCCGCGGTGATGTCGGTCGGATCCTGGATCGCGGGGCTGGAGAACGCGGTCACCGCGCCACTCGTCGTGATCCGGCCGATGGTTTCGTTCGCCTCGTTCGTAAACCACAGCGCCCCGTCCGGGCCGCTCGTGATGCCGTTGGGACCGTCGATCGTCGGGCTGGAGAACTCCGTGACCGCTCCGCTTGTCGTGGTGCGGCCGATCGTGTTGTCTCCGTAGTTGGCGAACCACAGCGCCCCGTCGGGGCCGCTCGTGATGCCCCGCGGCAGGGCGATCCCAGGGAAGGCCGTGGTGAACGGGCCGCCACCTTTGGCTGGGGTCGTCGCCCCGACGGCCGGGAGGGAGTTCGGACCGCACACCGGGCAAGCCAAGGCCACAGCCGCCGCGGCGAGGAGGCAGGGCCCGAGGCGCCTGACAACGAATCTCCGGATCCACATTTTGTTCCTCCCCCTCATTCCGCCGATTCCCCTCGGAGGTCGAGGATATCCGTGGTGCTGTCGACGGAGCGGGGTGTTCGCGGTCTCGTCACCGACGGCCGACCTGACCGCTCACCCTTCCGCGCCTCGGCCCGGCGCCCGCCTTCGCGCCTGCCGGTCGACCTCGCTCAGCCCGGTCCGCCGTCTCCCGAGGCGTCGGCGGACGAGTGCTCGGCGCCCTCCAACTGCACGAAGGCCAGACGCAACTGCGAGAGGGATTCGAGCAACGAGGGCTCAGCCTCCCCGAGGCGCCCTCGGAGGCCGTCGAGCATGGCGCCCAGCCCGTCGATGGCGAGGCGGGCCTGGAACAGCATGGGCGGGCTCTGGGACAGATAGATGGCGGCGAGCTCGAAGAGTCCGTAACAGTGGTTTGCCACCACGACCTCGGCCGGCGTGTGGGCCAGCTGTTCTCGCATGGCATCGACCGCCGCCTGAGTCTCGGCCGCCTCCGCCTCGGTCATCGGGCCTTCCCCGGAGCCTCGCCCTCCGGGACCACCACCCGCACCCCGCCCACCGCCGCGCGGCGGCGGACCCTCCCCGGGGCCTCGCCCTCCAGGGCTGTCGCCGCCCGGCCCGGGGGTGCCGGCCGGGGTCTCCGGGCCTTCCTTCTTCGGGAAATGCTCGCCCGACGGTGTCCAAAGGCTGCTCATGCTGGTACTGTATGCACCTTGACTACTTGGAAGCGGGGCCTCCACTGAGGGGTCTCCACCTGGCCACCGTGAACTCGCCTTGTCGGTGAGCACGTGCGCCAGGTCGATCGTCCTCGGCTGCGGGTTTTCGCCCGCGGGCCGGTCTCGCTCCACCGATTGGCTTGCGGAAGGACCGCGGGCCCGAGTGAGAGGTGTGATGACGCATCGTCGCTGACACCACAACAGAGCACCGGATCAATGACCGCATCCGTGCCCGTGAAGTCCGACTCGTGGACCCCGACGGTGCCCAGCTAGGCATCAAGCCGTTGCCCGAGGCGCTCGCTATCGCCAAGGAGCTCGAACTCGATCTCGTCGAAGTTGCCCCGAATGCCAACCCGCCGGTCTGCCGGATCATGGACTTCGGCAAGTTCAAGTTCGACGAGGCTCAGCGAGCCAAGGAGAGCCGCCGGAAGACCGTCCACGTCGGGATCAAGGAGATGAAGTACCGGCCGAAGATCGGCCCGGGGGACTTCGACACCAAGACCCGGCAGGTGGCCAAGTTCCTGGCTGAAGGGCACAAGGTCAAGATCACGATCATGTTCCGAGGCCGCGAGGTCTACCACCCCGAGCACGGCAAGCGGATCCTCGATCGGATCGCCGAGCAGATGGAAGGCGTCGCCAAGATCGAGGCCGAGCCAAAGCTCGACAACCGCAACATGATCATGGTGCTCGCTCCCGACAAGCGGGCTCGCCAGGCAGCGCAGTCGCGGGCGACGAACCAGCAGCGGACCGAGCGTGGCCCAGGCCGTCAGGACGACGCCGGTGAGGAGCCGGAAGAGGCTCCCCCGGCAAGCCCGATGGCGAGCCAGGCCGGAGGCAACGGGAACGCACCGGTGGTCGAAGGGGTCAGTGAAGTCGCGGCGTCAACAGAAGAAGGATGACGCAATGCCGAAGATGAAGACGGACAGGGGAGCAGCGAAGCGCATCAAGGTGACCGGTAGCGGCCGCCTGCGCCGACGTCAGGCCTTCCGGGGGCACATGCTCGAGCACAAGTCGAGCGTGCGCACGCGCCGGCTCGCGCGCGAGAGCGACATCGCCAAAGCAGACGAGCGCGCCACGCGCCGGATGCTGGGCATCTGAGCGCGTCCGCGCCGGCAGTCCCCGTTCCACCCCGAACCACCCGAGAGAGGAGACCCCCATGGCGAGAGTGAAGCGTGCCGTCCACGGTCGCAAGCACCACCGCGCCGTACTTGAGCAGGCCCAGGGGTACTACGGCAACAAGAGCCGTTCCTATCGCGCTGCCAACGAGCAGCTCATGCACTCCATGCAGTACGCCTACCGCGACCGCAGGGCGCGCAAGGGCGACTTCCGCAAGCTGTGGATCCAGCGCATCAATGCCGGCGCCCGGGTCAACGGCACCAGCTACAGCCGGCTCATCAACGGTCTGCACCAGGCGGGGGTCCAGGTCGACCGCAAGGTGCTCGCCGACCTGGCGGTGACGGATCCAGCGGCGTTCGCCGCGCTCGTGCGGACTTCGCAGGACGCGCTGGTCGCCGGGGCCCGCGAGGTCGCCGAGGTCGCTTCCTGAGCCAGCGGCTCGCGTTCACGCACCGGCGGGTTCGCCGGCTGCGGGGGCTCCTGCAGAAGCGCTCGACGCGCTGGAGCGAACGCGCCTTCGTGGCCGAGGGTGCCGAGCTCATCCGGTGTGCGCTCGAGTCGGGTCATGCGGTCGAGTCCCTCTACGTCTCGCCCGAAGGCGCGGCGGACGAGGGAACACGACGCGTCTGCGACCGTGCTGCGGCCGGCGAATGTGCGTGTCTTCCCGCTCGCGCCCGGCGTGCTCGAGCGGGTGGCGGACACCGTCACCCCGCAACCGGTCATGGCCGTGCTGCCCATGTTCGCCGACCCGGCTCCGGAAGGTTGGACGGCGCGACCGGCGTCACTGGTGGTGGTGTTGGTCGACGTGCGCGACCCGGGAACGCGGGGACCGTGCTCCGGGGGGCGGACGCCTCGGGCGTCGATGCGGTGGTCTTTGCCGCCGACTCGGTCGACCCCTACAACCCGAAGACGGTCCGGTCCTCGGCCGGCTCGCTTTTCCACGTCCCTTTCGCCGTGTGGGACACCCCGGCGGCGTCCGCCGCCGAGCGCCTCGCCGGCAGCGGTTATCGCACCTTGGGCACCGTCGTCCATGGAGGCGAGGACTATGCCGACGTGGACTGGTCCATCCCCACGGCGCTGTTCCTCGGCAACGAGTCCTCGGGGCTCGACCCCGCGCTGTGCGAGTCGCTCTCGGGGACGGTGGCCATTCCGATGGTGGGGCGGGCCGAGTCGCTCAACGTGGGCGTGGCCGCCGCGGTGATGTGCTTCGAGGCGTTGCGGCAGCACCGGGCGGCGGAGGCTGCACCGACGTCCGCCGGAGGCAGCTTCGGCACCACCCGCGACGGCATCTAGCATTTCGTCCACCATGGTGACGGAGAACGTGGATGCCGATGTCGAGATCCTGGCCGCCGAGGGTGGCCGCGCCATCGCGGCCGCCTCGTCCACCGCGGAGCTGGCCCAGGTCGAGACCGAGGTCCTCGGCAAGCGCTCCCCTCTGACCCGGGCCCACCGGCGCCTGGGCGCTCTCGACCCCGAGGAGCGCAAGGAGGCCGGCCGCCGCCTCAACGAGGCGCGGGCCCGGCTGCAGGTCGACATCGAGACGAGGCGGGCGTCACTGGAGCAGACGGAGCGGGAGGCGGCTCTCGCCGCCGACCGACTCGACCTCACCGAGGTCATCCCGGAGCAGGTTCTCTCGTCACCGGCACGTGGCCACCTCCACCTGGTGACCCAGGCGCGGGCCGAGCTCGAGGATGTTTTCGTGGGCATGGGTTTCACCGTGGCGGAGGGACGCGAGGCCGAGATCGGACTGGTACAACTTCGAGGCACTGAACATCCCTCCCGCTCATCCGGCCCGTGGCATGTACGACACCATCTACCTCGACCTGGGCGAGCCCGAGACCGTGTTGTTGCGCACGCACACGTCGCCGGTGCAGATCCATCTGATGGAGCGCGCGGTGGCGGACGGTTCGTTGCCGATCCACGCCGTCATGCCGGGCAAGTGCTTCCGACTCGACACTCCCGACGCTCGGCACCTGCCCGTGTTCAACCAGATCGAGGGACTCGTCGTCGACCGCGACATCACCTTCGGTGACCTCGCCGGGACCATCCAGGTCTTCACCGAGGCGTACTTCGGCGCCGGGATGCAGTCTCGCCTTCGGCCGGCCTACTTCCCCTTCACCGAGCCGTCAGCCGAGTTCGAGATCACGTGCACGCTCTGCCTCGGGGAGGGGTGTCGAACCTGCTCGCACACCGGCTGGATAGAGCTGGGTGGGTGCGGCATGGTCGACCCCGCTGTCTTCGCCGCCGTCGGGATCGACCCGTCCGACTGGTCCGGCTTCGCCTTCGGATTCGGCATCGACCGGCTGGCGCAGATGCGCCACGCCATTCCCGACATGCGCTCGTTCCTGGAGAACGACATCCGCTTCATCTCGCAGTTCTGACACCGAGAAGAGATCGTGCGCGCACCACTCAGCTGGCTCCGTGATTTCGCCCCGTTTCCCGACGACCTCGACGTGTTGCGGGCTGCGCTCGACGATCTCGGGCTCGTCGTCGAGAGCATCGAGCACGTGGGGGAGGGCCTGGGCGAGGTCGTCGTGAGCCGAGTCCTCGAGATTCGTCCGATCGAGGGTGCCGACCGGATCCGCCTGGTCGTCGTCGACGCCGGTGCCGAGCCGCTCGAGATCGTGTGCGGCGCGGGCAACTTCGATGTCGGCGACCGCGTGCCGCTCGCGCCGGTCGGCACGCTCCTCCCGAAGGCCGAGGAGCCGATCGCCCGCAGGAAACTGCGCGGCGTCACCTCGAACGGGATGCTGTGCTCGGGACGCGAGCTGGGCCTCAGCGACGACGGCGACGGGCTGATGATCCTCGGGGCGGACGCGCCGGGCGATCCCGGAACGCCACTCCTGGAGGCGATCGGCCTGGAACGGGACGTGGTCTTCGACATCACGGTCGAGGGCAACCGCCCGGATGCCTGGTGCATCTCGGGTATCGCCCGCGACCTGGCCAACCGGCTGCATCTCCCCTTCGAGGTGCCCGAACCCCCCGCTCCCGAGCCGAGCGGCCATCCCGTCGAGCGGGCAGCGACCGCGGCCGTGGAGTCGACCGACCTCTGCCCGCGCTTGACCGTGACCGTCCTGGACCGCGTCGCGGTGGGGCCTTCGCCCCGGCGGGTGGCCCAGCGGCTGCTCCTCGCCGGCATGCGGCCGATCAACAACGTGGTCGACGCGTCCAACTACGTCATGCTCGAGCTGGGCCAGCCCACCCACCCCTACGATCTTTCGCTCCTGCCCGGCCGCGGACTCCGCGTGCGGCGCGCGCGTGCGGGCGAGGTCGTCGAGACTCTCGACGGCGTGCAGCGGACCGTGGGCGTGCGCGGTCGAGGACTCGGCGACACCGGCGAGGACTGCCTCATCTGCGACGGGGAGGACACGCCGGTGGGCATCGCCGGCGTCATGGGCGGTGCCTCGTCGGAGATCGTCGACTCGACGACGGAGGTCCTGCTCGAGGCGGCCTACTTCGCCCCCATGGCCATCGCACGCACGTCCAAGCGCCTGGGCCTGCGCACCGAGGCGTCGGCGCGCTTCGAGCGGGGGTGCGATCCCTGGGGCATCGAGCCGTCGGTGGCCCGGTTCTGTCAGGTCCTGGGTGAGAGCGTGCCCGGGCTCCGGGTGGCCGACGGCATGCTCGACGTCCGTGGCGATGTGCCGATGCCGTTCACGGTGAGCGTGCCCGTGGCCCGGGTCCGGCGCCAGATCGGAGTGGAGCTCGGAGCGGGCGAGATCGCGGACCTCATCGGACCGATCGGCTTCTCCGTGCTCGACGGAGGTCGGGGTGACGTCCGCCGCGGGGACGAGCAGATCACCGTGACCGTGCCCACGAACCGTCCAGACGTCCGTCCGGAACCCCACGGGGTCGACGATGTGATCGAGGAAGTCGCTCGGACGTTCGGCTACTCGAACGTTCCGCGCCACATGCCGACCTGGCCGCAGCCGGGCGCTCTGACGCCGCGGCAGAAGGCTCGCCGGCTGGTCAAGGATGTCCTCTGCGGTCTCGGCGTCTCCGAGGGATGGACCGACACGTTCGTGTCGGCGGCAGACCACGAGGATGTCGGCCTCTCCGGCCCGGCCGTGCACGTGTCCAACCCGCTCGACGGCGAGAAGCCGTACCTCCGACGCACGCTCCTCCCGGGTTTGCTGCGAGCCTTGGCCTACAACGCCGGGCGGCGACAGCCGGACGTGAGGCTGTTCGAGGTCGGCGTCGTGTTCTCCCATCCCGACGAGGGGTCCGAGCGCGTGGTCGAGCGCGCCGGAGCCGGGGGAAGCTCGACTGCTGTGCTCCCCGGTGAGCGGGAGATGGTCTGCGCCGTTCTGGCCCGTGAGGGCGATGACGCCCGTACGGCGGTGGCAGCGTGGAACGTGCTGGCCGACGCCCTCCGCGTGGATGTGGTCCGCTTGGCCGCGCCGGGAGGTCCTGAACCTCTGCTCCCGGGGCTGCATCCCAGCCGTTCGGCCCACCTGGTCGTGCGCGCTCCGGGTGGGGGTGTGACCGCGATCGGCTCCGTCGGCGAGGTCGACCCCGGCGTGGCCGCGACGTTCGGTGTCACCCGCACGGCGGGTGGCGTGGAATCGGCTCGTCGGGTGGGCTGGCTCGAAGTGGACCTCGGCTTGCTCCTCGACGAGGTGCTGGTTCCGCGACGGTTGGCTGGGGGAGGGGCGATCAGCCGCTTCCCCTCCTCCGACATCGACCTGGCGTTCGTCGTCGGCGACCGGCATCCGGCGGACGAGGTCGCCGATTCCCTGCGCGCCGCGGCCGGGGAGGTGTTGGAGTCGGTTCGCCTCTTCGACGTCTACCGGGGCCCCGGCATCGCCGAGGGCTCGCGCTCTCTGGCCTATCGGCTCCGTTTCTGCTCGCCGGAACGCACGCTGACCGACGAGGAGGTGGGGGAGGTGCGCGCCCGCTGCATCCGCGCCGTGGAACAGGAGTTCGGCGCCACCCTGCGCTGAGCCCGCAAGCCGCGGGCCGCGGGCCGTGAGCACCAGACGCCGACCGCCGGCCCGCAGTTCGACCCGTCCGAACCTGCCGGACGGACGTGGCATCGTAGGCCCGTGGAGGTCCGGCTGCTCCGTCCCGACGACGACGCCTTGGTGACCGAGTGGCACCGCGTCTTTGCCGCGGTGGAGCAAGACCTCTGGCCCGGGTTGGCTGGGTTCTCCCGGCGCGACATCGAAGCCTTCGTTCGTCACCGCGGCCGGTATCGGCGCTACGACCTGCTCGCCGTGGGCGAAAAGGGTGGCCCGATCCTCGGCTGCGGCTACATGGAGGTGCCGCTGCGCGACAACCTCCACAGCGTGGACGTCGTGGTGGGGGTCGACCCGGCCCATCGGCGCCGCGGAGTCGGGACGGTGATCGTCGAGGAGATGGACCGGCTCGCATCGGCCGATGGGCGACGGGTCCTCAATTCGCTCGTCGAGGTCCCTCTCGACCGGGCCGAGGACCACCCCTCGCTGAGCTTCGCGCCCAAGGTCGGGTTCGAAGCGATGCTGCCGGGCAACGTTCGCCACCTCGCCGTCCCGGTGGAGCGGGCTCGGCTCGAGGAGCTGCGTGCGGTGGTCGCTCGGGCGCGGGACGCGGGCAACTACCGAGCGTTCACCTTCGAGGCGCCCTGGCCCGACGAGTACCTCGAGGACGAGTGCGAGTTGCTACGACGGATGTCGACCGACGAACCGTCGGGAGACGCAGACAAGGAGGAGGAGGTCTGGACCCGCGACCGGCTGCGCGAGCACGACGAGCTCCGCGCCGAGCGCGGGGTGGCCAAGCTGGTTGCCGTCGCGCAGCACATCCCCACGGGGGGCATCGTGGCCGCCTCCGAGCTGCTGCTCGACGACAATGCGCCGCGCCAGGCCTGGCAGCTGAACACCATCGTGCACCCCGAGCACCGTGGCCACCGTCTCGGACTCGCGGTCAAGCTGGCCAACCTCGACTTCCTCGCTGAGCGGGCGCCCGCCGTGCGCATGATTGGCACGGGCAACGCGCAGGAGAACGCGCCGATGATCGCGGTCAACGACATGTTGGGCTTCGAGATTGCCGGCGTCGTTATGTTCTGGCAGAAGCAGCTCGGCCGCGATTGAGTTTCCCCGTGTCCCTGTCGTCCGTGTTCGTGTCCCTGTCGTCCCCCCGAAGTGCACCTCGAGCACGTGTACGCATGAATATGCGGAACTGTGTATATTGATGCGATGAAAGTGGGCATCGCCGGGGCATCCGGATATACGGGAGCAGAGCTGCTCCGGCTGCTGGCATCGCATCCCGAGCTCGACGTGGCTGTGGCCACCGCGCGCTCGCAGGCGGGCTCGCTGGTCGGCGTGCACACGCCGTCCCTCCGTGCCGCGTATCCGGGTCTGGCCTACGAGGAGACCGCAACCGACACCCTCGACGGTCTCGACCTGGTCTTCTGCGCCTTGCCACACGGCGAGTCCCAGGCCCTCGTCCCTGACCTTCGGGGCCGCGTGGGCTGCATCGTGGACCTGGCCGCGGACTTCCGGCTCCGCGACCCCGCGTCGTATCCGCGCTGGTACGGCAAGGAGCACGCCGCTCCGGCGCTGCTGAGCGAGGCCGTATACGGACTGCCGGAGCTCTTCCGAGACGACCTGCCCGAGGCGACCCTCGTCGCGGTCCCCGGCTGCTATCCGACGGCCGCGGTGCTCGCCCTGGCTCCGCTGGTGCGCGCCGGCCTGATCGAGCAGAGCGGCATCGTGGTGGACGCGGCCTCGGGCGTCTCGGGAGCGGGCCGGGGCGCCAAGGATTCGCTCCACTTCGGCACGGTCGACGAGGACTTCGTCGCCTACGGGCTGCTCAACCACAGGCACACGCCGGAGATCGAACAGGCCCTCGGTGCCGAGGTTCTCTTCACCCCCCATCTGGCACCGATGGTCCGGGGCATCCTCGCCACCTGCTACGCCCGTCCCAGCGGCTCGCGCCGATCTCGGTACGGACGAGGTCATGAAGACGTTGCACGACGCCTATGACGCGGAGCCGTTCGTGGTGGTCTGCGAGGAGCCGCCGTCGACCAAGGCCACCGCCGGTTCCAACGTCGCGCACGTCACCGCCCGTGTCGACCCTCGGACCGGCTGGGTCGTAGCGCTCTGTGCGCTCGACAACCTCGTCAAGGGCGCGTCCGGTCAGGCCGTCCAGTGCGCCAACGTGACTCTGGGGCTGCCCGAGACGACGGGTCTGCCGCTCGCCGGGCTCTACCCGTGAGCGTCGCCGTGCCAGACGGGTTCGTGGCCGCCGGTGGGTCGGCGGGGATCAAGGCGAACGGCGCGTTCGACACCGCCGTCGTGAGCACCGCCGACGGTCGTGCCGTGCCTGCGGCCGGCGTCTTCACCGCCAACCTCGCTGCGGCCGCACCGGTCCAGGTGAGCCGGGTCCACCTGGAGGTCAGCGGTGGACGCGCCGCGGGGGTGGTCCTCACCTCGGGCAACGCCAACGCGGCGACCGGCCAGCCCGGTCGTGACGCGGCCCGGCGGCTGTGCTCGACCGTGGCCGCCGGGATCGGAGCGACGACCGAGGAGGTGCTGGTGTGCCAGACCGGGCTGATCGGCATCCCGTTCCCGATTGAGACGGTCGAGCCACACGTCGGGCCCATCGTGGCCGCACAAGAGGCCGGCGCCGGCGCGTCGGGGCTCGCCGCCCGGGCCATCATGACCACCGACACCGTTCCGAAGGAGGTCCTGGTGTCCGGCGAGGGCTTCACCGTCGGCGGGATGGCCAAGGGCGCGGCGATGCTCGCCCCGAACATGGCGACGATGTTGGCCGTGCTGACCACGGATGCGTCGGTCGACCCGTCGCGCCTGCACGACGCCCTCACCCGGGCCGTGTCGTGCTCGTTCAATTCGATCACCGTCGACGGGTGCACCTCGACCAACGACACGGTTCTCGTCCTCGCCTCGGGCCGAGCCGCGACGCCGACACAGACCGCGCTGACCGACGCGCTCTCCGAGGCGTGTCGTTCACTGGCCGAGCAGATGGTCGACGACGCCGAAGGAGCGACCAAGGTGGCACACGTCGTGGTGCGCGGTGCCGAGAGCGACGATGCTGCCCACGCGGCCGCCCGGAAAGTGGCCGATTCCATGCTGGTGCAGTGCTCGCTGTTCGGTCAGGACCCGTACTGGGGACGAGTCGTCTCCGAGCTCGGCTCGGCCGGCACTGCCTTCGACATCGACCGGACGTCGGTGGCCTACGGCGGAGTCGTCGTCTGCGCCCGGGGTGTCGCCGCCCCCCACGACGAGGGCGCGGTGGCCGCACACCTGTCGGGCCGCCACGTCCAGATCACCTGCGACCTCGGCCTCGGGACGGGCGAGGCGGTCGTGCTCGGGACGGATCTCGGCTACGGCTACATCGACGAGAACCGGACGACGTCGTGACGACACCGGTCTCCGGGGCCGCGTCCGTGCCGCCGAAGGTGACCCGGGCGCAGAAGGCGGCCGCAGCGAAGACCGCGTCGGTGCTCGTCGAGGCCCTGCCCTACATCCGCCGCTTCTGGGGCAAGATCGTCGTGGTCAAGTACGGAGGCAACGCCCTGCACGCCGCCACAGGCGGCGAGCCCGGCGGCGACGGCTCCGGACGTGCCGAGGCGGAAGTGGCGGACCCGTTGGCTTCGTTCGCCCAGGATGTCGTGCTCATGCGTGCTGTCGGCATCCTGCCCGTCGTGGTGCACGGTGGAGGGCCTCAGATCGGCGCGCTCATGGCCAGATTGGGCAAGGAGACAGAGTTCCGCAACGGCCTGCGCGTCACCGATGCCGACACCCTGGACATCGCCCGCATGGTCCTGGTCGGCAAGGTGAACCGCGACATCGTGTCAGCTATCAACGTGCACGGGCCGCTGGCCGTGGGGATGTCGGGCGAGGATGCCAACCTCATTACGGCCGTTCCGAGCCACGTCGACCTCGGGTTCGTCGGCAGTGTCTCGGGGGTGGACCCGACCATGTTGCAGCGACTCGTGGCCGAGGGCCTGATCCCGGTCGTGGCGACGATCGGCGCGGACGAGTCCGGTCAGGCGTACAACATCAACGCCGACACGGTCGCGGGCGCCCTGTCCGAGGCTCTTCAAGCCGAGAAGCTGATCTTCCTCACCGACATCGAGGGGCTCCGCGTCGTGGCCGACGATCCGACGACGGTCCTCCACCAGGCGTCGGTGGAGGTCATCGACGAGCTCGTCCGCAGCGGTAATGCCGTGGGGGGAATGCTGCCCAAGGTCGAAGCATGCGCACGTGCCGTGCGGGCCGGGGTCGGCCGGGCACACATCCTCGACGGACGGGTGCCCCACGCGTTGCTGCTGGAGCTCTTCACCGATTCAGGCGTCGGCACGATGGTGGTGCCGTGACGCGACGGTCCCGACCGCAGCGCGCTCGATGCGCACCTATCCCGAGCCGCCCGTCACCTTCGTGCGCGGGAAGGGCACGGTACTCGTCGACGAAGACGGCGGTGAGTATCTCGATTTCATCACGGGGCTCGCCGTCGTGTCGCTGGGCCATGCGCACCCGACGGTGGCCCAGGCTGTCGCCGAACAGGCGGCGACGCTGTGCCATGTCTCCAACCTTTACGGGAACGAGCTGGGCCCGGAGGTCGCCCGGACGATCGATCGACTGGTGAACGGAGGCTCGGGGCAAGCAGGAGGACAGGTCTTCTTCGCCAATTCGGGCGCCGAGGCCAACGAATGCGCGCTCAAGCTCGCTCGACGGTGGGCCGGCGGTGAACGCCACGTCGTGGTGAGCACCGACAATTCGTTCCATGGGCGCACCTTGGCCACGCTGACCGCGACCGGGCAACCCGAGAAGCAGCTGCCATTTCTCCCCTTACCAGAGGGGTTCGTGCACGTTCCCTACGACGACATCGATGCGTTGGAGCGAGCGCTGGATTCGGCCAACGTGGCGGCCGTCCTGCTCGAGCCGCTCCAAGGTGAGGGCGGCGTCGTCGTACCGAGCTCGGACTACCTCGGGGCGGTGCGCGCGCTGTGCACAGAACGAGGCGTCCTGCTCATGCTCGACGAGGTGCAGACCGGCCTGGGCCGCACCGGTCACTGGTTCGCGTTCCAGGCACAGGGCCTGCGACCCGACGTCGTGACGATGGCGAAGGCGTTGGGCAACGGCATGCCGGTCGGTGCATGCTGGGCCCGGGCCGAAGTTGCCGCGGCGTTCGGCCCGGGTGATCACGGTTCGACGTTCGGCGGTCAGCCGTTGGCTCTTTCGGCCGCTCGCGCGACGCTTTCGGTCATGGAGGACGAGGATGTCTGCGGCCGGGCCCAAGAAAAAGGTCACCGACTCACCACCGGTTTGCGCGCGTTGCCCGGAGTCGTCTCGGTGCGCGGCGCCGGTCTGCTGCTGGCCGCACAACTGGAGCGACCCGAGGCGCGGGAGGTTGCCACCGGTGCTCTGACCCGTGGCCTGCTCGTCAACGCCGTGCGGCCGGATGCCGTGCGTCTCGCTCCACCGCTCCTCGTGAGCGACGACGAAATCGACCAGGCGCTGGCCATCCTGGAGGAGTCGCTCGAGGCGGCGCGGGCCGTCTCCAAGACCGGCAACGATGGGCGGTAGGACACATGCCGAACCTCCTCGACATCGATCAACTCTCTCCAGCCGAGTGGGACAGGGTGATGGCCCTCGCTCTCGATGCTCCTCCGCGCCAACGTCTCCGAGGACAGGGCGTCGCGTTGCTCTTCGAGAAGCCGTCGGCTCGCACGCGGAACTCCACGGAGATGGCCGTCGTGGATCTGGGAGGCCACCCCGTCTACATCCAAGGACACGAGGTCGGACTCGATGTTCGCGAGTCGGCCGAAGACGTGGCACGCACCCTCGGGTGCTACCACCGGATCCTTTGCGCGCGCGTGTTCGACCATACGGTTCTCCGAAGGATGGTCGCGGCGCTCGAACACAGCGGTTTCGACGTCCCGGTCGTCAACCTGCTCTCGGACGCTGCCCACCCGTGCCAGGCGGTGGCCGACATGTTGACGTTGCGCGAGGCCATCGGTCGCCTCGCCGGGTGCGTGGTCGCGTACGTGGGTGACGCCAACAACATGGCCCGCTCGCTGACCAAGGCGGCCGTCCTCGAGGGCATGGAGGTCCGGATCGCCTCACCGGAGCGCTACGCCTTCGACCCCTCGGAGCTCTCCGCCCTGCAAGCCTTCGCTGACGCAGCCGGCAGGGGCGGGTCGGTCCAGCAGACCGAGGACCCGCGCTCCGCCGCGACCGGCGCTTCCGCGCTGTACACCGACGTGTGGACGAGCATGGGCCAAGAGGACGAGCGTACGGACCGCCTGTCGGCGTTTGCCGGGTACACCGTCGACGACTCGTTGGTCGCGCTGGCCAACCCCGATGTCGCCGTCCTCCATTGCCTGCCGGCCCATCGCGGCGAGGAGATCAGCGACTCGGTGCTCGAAGGGTCGCGATCCTGGGTTTGGCGCCAGGCCGCCAACCGCCGCGTGGCGATGCGCGGCATATTGGCGTGGGCGATCGGAGCGGAGGAATGACGTCGGCCTACCGATTGACGAAGAACCAACGTCAGCATCGCATCTCGAAGCTGCTCGAGGCGCAGCCGGTGACCAGCCAGGCGCAGCTCGTGGCCCTGCTGGCCGAGCAAGGGGTGGACGCAACCCAAACGACGGTGTCACGCGACCTCGACGACCTCGGTGCCGTCAAGGTCCGCCTCCCGGGTGGGGACTCTGCGTATGCCCTGCCGGAACTTCCGAGGCAGCAGATCGCTCCGGACGACCATCTTCGCCGCGTCCTCGGTGAATGGGTGGTCGAGGTGGCGCACTCGGGGCACCTCGTCGTTTTGCGCACGCCGCCCGGCTCGGCCCACGTCGTAGGCTCCGCGTTGGATCGAAGCGCCCTCGAGGGCATCGTGGGCACCGTGGCGGGTGACGACACGGTGTTGGTGGTGGCGTCCGAAGATTTCGGTGGCGCCCGGATGGCGGCCCGCCTGCGCGGGGTGGCGGGCATTGCCGATCAGGGCCTGATCGCTTTGAATGGGAAGGACGGGGAACATGCCTGAACGCGTGGTGCTGGCGTACAGCGGCGGTCTCGACACGTCGGTGGCCGTGCGCTGGTTGCAGGAGAACGAGGGAGTGGAAGTCGTTGCGGTGGCCGTCGACGTCGGTCAGGCCGCCGACCGGGGCGGGGAGGACTGGGACCTCGTCCGTCAACGGGCGCTGGCCGCGGGCGCCGTCGAGGCCGTGGTGGTGGACGCTCGCCACGAGATGGCCGAGCAGTTCTGCGTGCCCGCCCTCCAGGCCAACGCGAAGTACGAAGGAAAGTATCCACTGGTCTCCGCGCTCTCGCGCCCGGTGATCGTCGGACACCTGGTCCGCGAGGCGCGCCGGCACGGCGCAACAGCCGTGGCCCACGGTTGCACCGGCAAGGGCAACGACCAGGTCCGCTTCGAAGTCGGCGTCCGCGCGCTGGCGCCGGACCTCTCCATCTACGCACCCGCACGGGTCTGGGGGCTCAGCCGGGACGACTGCGTCGATCTGGCGGCGAAATGGGAGATTCCCATCACCGTGACCAAGGCCAAGCCCTACTCCATCGACGACAACCTGTGGGGCAAGGCGATCGAGTGCGGCGCCATCGAGGATCCCGTGGGCCCCGGCGCCTGACGACGTGTACAGCCTGACCCGGGTCACCGAGACCGAGCCCACTGAGTTGGTGGTCGGCTTCGAGGCAGGCGTGCCGGTCAGCCTCGACGGGTCGAATCTCCATCCTTACGAGCTGATCTCCCGCATCGGTGCCACGGCGGGGAGCCGTGGGTAGCATCCCCATCCCGGCGTACTTGGTGAAGACGCCGTAGCCGGCCATGGTCAGCATGGTGTCCAGGTGCATGAAGGCCCGGGCCTTCGGCATGTCGATAGCGACCAGGCAGCGGGCGGAGCCGACGGCGAACAGCCGGCTGGCCAGCATCTCGACCGCCTGTGGCGTAGTCCGCTCGCTCATACCGACCAGGACCGCGCCGTCGCCGATGACCAGCACGTCCCCGCCCTCGATGGTGGCCGGGGCGGCTTCCGCCCCGTGGTACCAGATGTCGAAGTTGGCCGCGGCGAACATCGGATGCCAGCGGTAGATGGCCTCGTCGCTGATCGACTCGGGGATGCGAGCCGGGTGGCGCATCGCGTTGATCGACACGCCGCCGTAAATCCAGCAGGACGTGTCCCGCTGGTAAAGCAGGTTCGGCAGCGGCGCGAGCACGAACCCGTCGGAGTCAAGCGAGTGAAAGGCGATGCTCCTCGGCACCGGCCCGAGTTCGGCGATCTCCCGCTTGGTGATCCCGCCTGCCAGGTGCCGGGCCAGTTCGGCCGAGCCGAGCCCCTCCATGGCGGCCCGCAGGGTCTCGGCGGCCAGCGGCCCGTGCCGGCGCGGATCGAAGAGCCGGTCAAGGACGTAGGCCCGGGCTTCCGGATTATCCAGGGTCTGGGCCAGCAGGTCGCTGTAGTAGTGCACCACCACTCCCCGCGAGCGTAGAACGCCGGCGAACGCGTCGTGCTCGGCCTGGGCGCGGCTTACCCACAGCATGTCATCGAACAGCAGATCGGCGACGTTGTCCGGGGTCAGGCGCTTGAGCTCTAGATCGGGGCGGTGCAGGATCACCTGCCGCAGGCGGCCGACCTCAGAATCGACGTGGAACATGAATCCCCGCTCTGAACAGTTCGTCGTTTAGGTCAGCCTAGGACAGGCAGACCGTCAGAGCGGGGCACGACTTACGAGCGCGCTTCAAACACTAGGTTGAATGGCGTCTCGGCGACCCGGCGGAATCGGGTAAAGCACCGGTTCTCGTCGACACCGGCGACGCGTACGGCAACCTGCGCGGCGCTGAGCTGCGCGACGCCTGGCTGGGGGGGAAGAAAGCCGCGTTCGAGGGCGATGCCTTCGACTTCGGCTGAGACGAACATGAACAGCGGTCAGGAGTGGACAACGGGACGTGGCGGGCCTCATGGCCCAGGTCGCGCTGGCATACCCTCGCCCGCGAGAAGCGCGCACCGGGTGCGCGTGAACATCGCCGCTCCAGGGCTAGCCGACACCGAGCAGGGTCTGCCCGGTGCCGCTGTGCCGCGGACGGGGTTAGCGCCACGTCGGGGGCCTGCTTCGCTGGTGACGCCCCCTCCGGTCATCAGGCCCTTGCTGCGCCCGGCCGGCCGGTGAAGGCCCGGTCGAGAACGAAGCCGACGACGCGCAGCGCGAAGGTCGCGTACTCGTCTGCTACCTGCTGGGCGGTGCG
>CAWFPQ010000007.1:0-749851 GCA_963817875.1 uncultured Acidimicrobiaceae bacterium | reverse complement strand
CGACGGTGGCGATGCCGGCACCCGGGCGGACCTGTCGAAGCTCGAAGCAGTCCTCGCCGATAACCCACGGTTTGGGTCCGGCACCATTGCCGCATCTGCGAACGGCAAGCTTCTGGCCCTGACCGTTCCGATCCGCGGTGACGTTGTGTCGAGCCCGGACGTGGCCGCAATGCGCCAACTGCGGAGTGCGGTCATTCCGTCGGTCTTCGCCGGGTCCCGTGCCCGCGTCCTAGTCGGGGGCCAGACGGCCGAGACGGCCGACTACTTCAGCGCCGTTTCTGAGCCGACCCCCTACGTGTTGCTGTTCGTGCTCGGCCTCAGCTTCATCTTGCTGATGGTGGCCTTCCGGTCCATCGTGATCGCCCTCGTCTCGATCCTGCTCAATCTCCTCTCCGTGGGTGCCGCGTACGGACTCTTGACCCTGGTCTTCATCCACGGGGTCGGCGCAGGCCTCTTCGGGTTCCAGAAGGTGACCGCCATCGACGCCTGGGTGCCGCTGTTCCTGTTCTCAGTGCTCTTCGCCCTTTCGATGGACTACCAGGTCTTCCTCATGAGCCGGATCAAAGAACGCTACGACGAGACGGGGTCGACCACCGAGGCGGTCGTTGGCGGTGTAGCCTCAACAGCCAAGATCATCACGGGGGCCGCCCTCATCATCGTGGTGGTGTTCTCCGGCTTTGCCCGCGGCCAGCTCGACATGTTCCAGCAGATGGGGTTCGGGGTGGCGGTGGCTCTTCTGCTCGATGCCACCCTCATCCGCTCGATCGTCTTGCCGTGCACGCTGAGCTTGCTGGGCGAGCGCAGCTGGTACCTACCGCGCTGGCTCAACTGGTTGCCGCGAATCGAAGTCGAGTCGCCAGGGGTTGCTCCGGTCGCCGATGACGCGGAGCGAATCCTTGTTGCGGCGGCAATGTAGGCAACGGGTTTCCTGCTGCCTGGCCCATTGGTCACCGCCGCCTTCGGACTCGACGGGTCCTCGCATCCCTGGCTGTCTCCAACGGTTCCTTCTGGCGACGCGGTGAGCAAAGCGTCGATGTTCAACAGACCCGGAGCCTCTCTGACCCCGAGGTCTCACGCACCGTGCGGGCGGTGCATGCCGGCGCCGTCTCTCAGGCGCTGGGTATCTCGAACGCCGAGCGCTGCGCCTGCGCCGCGGGGCTGGGGGCGAGCAGCGGATCGAGTCCGAGGGCCTCGTGGCGGCACCACACGTCGGGGGCGGGGAACCCCAGCTGCACATCCACGTTGTGGTGGTCAATTGTCGCCGAAGGGACAGACGGGACCTGGTCCGCCACCGGCACGCCTGATCGCGGTGGGTTTCCTCTACGAGGCGGCACTGTCCCTCGATGTCCTGGCCTGATGATCGATGAGCGCTTCCACCCTCGGGTGGAGACGTCGCGCCTCAGTTCCACCCATGGAGCCACCCGGGTGCCGATCCCTTCTGTGGTCCGAAGTGTGACGGTGGAGCTGTCCCCAAAGAAAGTGGTTGCCATGCCAAGAGACGTTCTTATTGTGAATCTTGCGGTGCTGTTCGCAGTGCTCGAAGCAGACCTCGGACGCAGGAAGGTCAGCACCTTCCGCATTCTCCGGCCAGTGCTCCTGGCCGCTGGCCTCGTCCCGCTCTTCATCGTCCACCCGGCCACAGCCGGCAACGGCGAGATCCTCGAGTTCGTGCTCGCCGGCCTCGGTGTGCTCCTCGGTGTGGTCGCCGCCAGTGGTCTCATGAAGGTCAGCTTCGACGACGTGTCGCAGAAGTGCCTGAGCAGCGCCGGTGCCGCTTACGCGGCCTTCTGGGTGTTCATCATCGGAACCCGGCTCCTCTTTACCTACGGTGCCAACCACTGGTACACCGCGCAGCTGACCCACTGGATGGTCACCAGCGGGATCTCCTTGAATGCGCTGACCGACGCCTTGATTTTCATGGCCGTCGCCATGGCCGTCGCCCGCAGCCTTCGCCTGACCATCGGCTGGAACCAGGCGCGCCGCCAGTCCGATCACGCGCTAGCGGACTGAGATGACCTTCACCTCCATTGCCATTGCGATCGCCATCATCGGCTTCGTTCTCTTCCTTCGTCTGCAAGGCGAAGCGGTGCCGGCCCCTAAGAAGCTGTTTGTCCTCCCGGTCATCGTGGGGGCTATCGGCCTGGAGAACATTTCCCACGCTAAGCCGAACGCCATCGCCCTCGGCGTGACCGTCGCCGGGAGCGCACTGTCGCTCGGACTCGGCGCTCTGCGAGGCCGCTTTGACCGGTTGTCCTTAGACCCTGTTTGGAAAATATGAGCAGGTCATTGGCTAAATAACCCCTCTCGGGTCCGGTCATCGCGTAGCGTTGGGTATGGAATCGGACCCCGTTGCAGTGGCGCAGACTTGGCGAACGACGCACGGCGACATGAGCGATGAAGAGTGGGAGCTCATCGCCGATCTGGTCGCTCCGTATTGGACACCGGGGTCGATGGGCCGCCCCATCAAGGTCGATCGCCGCCGTGTCGTCGACGCCATCTTCTACGTGGTGGCCACTGGGTGTCAGTGGCGAGCGCTTCCCAGTAACTATCCGAACTGGAACACGGTGCATCGCTATCACCTCGATTGGTCGAGAGACGGCACCTGGGAACGCATTGCGCAGCGACTGGCCACCGCGGTGCGTGAACAAGAGGACCGCCACGGCGAACCTTCTGCTGGCATCGTCGATGCTCGCTCGGTGCGCGCCGCGGCCACGGTAAGCAAGAAAACCAAGGGATTTGATGCCGGAAAGAAGGTCAACGGTCGCAAGACCTTCGGGATCGTCGACACCCTCGGACTCTTGATGGCGGTGGTCGTCGTGGCGGCGAGCATCTCGGACAACGTCGGTGGCATCACCGTGGCGGACCGTGCCCGCGACCGCTCCACTCGTTTCGCCAAGCTCTGGTGTGACTCTGGCTTCAAGCGCACCTTCATCGAGCACTGCCGGAACCACCACGTTGGCGTCGAAGTGGTGAACCGCATCCACCCCGGGCGCTTCGAAGCGCTCCCGAAACGCTGGATCGTCGAACGCACCTGGGCGTGGCTCATGAACAGCCGACGTCTCCAGGTCGACTATGAGCGAGATCCGATCGTCACCGAAGGCTTCATCTGGGCCGCCCACAGCCGGTATCTGCTGCGCCGACTCACCCAGTCGCCGATCGCGTGATCGCGCTGGGGAAACAATCGCGACAGTCACTTAGTCAACGGTGCCCCCTACATGGCCTGGACCGCTGGCTCAGTAGTGATCCTCGTTGTCAAAGTGCTGTTGAAGCTGGCGCTCGATGTCAGTGGCGTTGCCGCCGGGGGCACCAAGGCAGCCTTGACCGGTTCCATTCTGCTTGGCCTCGGACTCACGCTCCTCGGTGAGACCGCCGTCATCTGGGTGCGGACGCAGTCGCTCACCACCGGTGGAGCCCCAGAGGCCCAGTACCGTGGGCTCGTGCAGCAAGCCGAGCGGTCCACCCAAAGGCCACCGAACCGGTGAGCAAGACCCAGGCAGCCAATCCCTTGTTCCTCTACGACAGTCGCGCCGCCCGAGCGGTGCGACTGGTCGCGTTGGCGGTCATCGTCGCCACGACGTTCATTGGTCAGCCTCACGCCTCGTTGTCCGGCCATGGGCTGGTGATCCTGATCAGCCTGATCGTTGCCGCCATCACCCAGCTGGTGATCACCCTGCAGGCAACGGGAAGTGGGCACTTCCGTTCATCGTGGCCGGCGCAGCGAGTTGCAGCGTGCTGGCCGGTTTCGACCCGACGGTGGGTACGGCCATTCTGATGGTCTTTGTCGGGCTCAGCGCGGGCGCCAATTTCGGCTTCGGAACGGGGGGCGCGGTGACGGCTCTGGCTGTACTGATCACGGCGCTCAGCGTCCTGATCTCCGGTCAGGGAACCGGCAATATCACGGTGGGAGTGGTGGCCGTGGTGGGCTTCCTAGCCGCGGCGGGCCGGAAGCAATATCTGCTGCGCGCTGCGAGGAGGCGGAGTTACGACTGGCCGATGCCGAGCGGGCTCGCGAGGAGCACGCCCTGGCCGCCGCCCTGGCCGAGCGGGCCAATGCGGCCCGGGAAATCCACGACATCCTGGCCCACAGCCTGGGTGCATTGATCCTCCAGCTCGACGCCCTGGCTGCTCTACTCGGCACCGAGCACTCGGATCGCGCTCGCGCGACCCAGCTCCTGGCCCGCGCCCGAGCGCTGGCAGTCGGAGGCCTCAACGAAGCCAGGCAGGCTGTCGGGACGTTGCGCAGTGATGCGCCTCCCCTCATTGAAGGGCTGCGGCAGCTGGTCGATGCCACGCCGGGCGGCAGTCTTGAGATCACAGGAGCCCCGACTGATTTATCGGTCAAGGGCGCGGTGGCGCTACGACGTACCGCTCAGGAAGGTCTCACCAATGCGGCGAAACATGCGCCCGGATCGGTCGCCAAGGTACATCTCGACTTTCAGCCCGACGAGGTCGTGTTGACTTTTGTCCAGGTCTGGAGGCCGCGCTTCGTCGTCCGGCTGCTCGGGCTGACTGACTTCCCGAAGCGCCTGCGTCGCACTTTCGGGGACACTCCGAATGATCGCGACGGCGAGGAGACTTGCAATCGAACAAGTCGAAGATCCTCTGGAGAGGGTGCGGCAGTGAAGTTCCCATTCGGGGCACGGCCTTGGTGCTAGCAAGAGTTACGACGGTGCCTTCTTTTTCTGGTCCTTCCGGAATTCCCGTGGGTTGGAACACCCGTTATTCCTCGGTCTTGACACCTGAAGAGGTGATTGCCGCACCAACGCCGTGATGGCAAAGGTGGCGCTCTTCCCTTCCTTCCACCTTCCCTCCCGTCGACGCGTCGATGCCACGGTCTCGCCCTCCGTGTCGAGGGTCGCTGCGAGCCTCCGCTGCGCTCCGGTTCTCGCTCGGGCGTCGCCCGTCCCTCGACACCGGGCTCGTCTGTGGCAAGGGCTCGGAGAGGGAGCGACACTGGAGTGTCGCTCCGGGGGGCTGGGAGCGCGAAGGGAAGGAGGCCGCCATGCGCGACATCGAGTTCTACGCCCAGGTGCTGGGCCTGGTCGATCCGTGGTTCGTCGAGGACGTGGACCTCTCGATCGAGCAGCGGCGCGTCGACATCTCGCTCGCCCACTTTGAGGACCGGCTGTGGCCTTGTCCTGAGTGCGAGAGCGAGCTCGCGCTCTACGACCACGCCGAGGAGCGGGCCTGGCGCCATCTCGACACCGGGGGCTTGCCCACCTGGCTCCACGCGCGTCCGCCTCGGGTCAAGTGCTTGACCCACGGTGTGCGCCAGGTGCACCTGCCCTGGGCCGAGCCCAAGAGCCGCTTCACCCGCTCCTTCGAGCGCTTCGCCATCGACGTCTTGAAAGAGACCGACGTCTCGGGGGCGTCCAACATCTTGAAGACGAGCTGGGACGAGTGCTGGGGGATCATGTCGCGCGCCGTCGCCCGGGGACTCGCCGCCAAAGAACACCAGGTCCCGGCCCTGATCGGCGTCGACGAGAAGGCGGTAGCCAAGGGCCACTCCTATCTGACGCTCGTCTATGACATCGCCGGCGGCACCGTCGACTACATCGCCGACGACCGCACGCAGGCCAGCCTCGATCCCTACTTCGAAGCCTTCAGCGCCGACGAGCGTGCCGGGATCAGAGCCGTGGCCATGGACATGTGGCCGGCCTATATCAACTCGGTCGAGGCCCACTTCGACGACGCGCACGACAAGATCGTGTTCGATCGATTTCACATCATGAAGCACATGGGAGAAGCGGTCGACACCGTGCGCAAGCGCGAGCACAAAGAGCTGCGCGCCGAGGGCATCGATACCTTGACGGGAACGAAGTACCTCTGGCTCTACGCCGAGAGAAACCTGCCGGCCAAGCACAAGGGCCCGTTCCGGGCCCTCAAGGCGCTCAACCTCAAGACGGCGCGGGCCTGGGCCATAAAGGAGTCGCTCGCCGTCATGTGGAACTACCACCGCCTCGGCTGGGCGACCAGGTTCTACACACAGTGGTTCTTCTGGGCCACGCACTCGCGCCTCGAGCCGGTAATCGACGTGGCCTACATGATCAAGCGCCACCTCTACGGCGTGCTCAACTACTTCTCGGCGGCGAGGATTACGAATGCAGCTGCAGAGGGACTGAACTCGAAGATCCAAACGATCAAGAAAATGGCCTACGGCTTCCGGAACCGCGAGCACTTCAAGACGGCCATCTTCTTCCACTGCGGCGGGTTAGAGCTTTACCCAGGTACCCACTCGAATCCCGGATGACCCCTTTTTCTAGACGAGGATTCGCGCAACTTCGAGCGGTCGCGTTACTGAGCCCAGGGAGGCGTGATCCGGGTTCCATCGCTGGTGACCGCTTCGAATCCGGAGGTGGTCGTGACCCACACGCTCGCGCCTGCAGCTCCTGCGTCGACTTGCAGTTCGCTGTCTGCCACGACGAGGGCCACGTCGCCTTCGTGGAGTGTGGACCGCACTCCGTCGAGGGTCAGGCACAAATCACCGGCGAGGACGAGCAGGACCTCTTCGCGATTTGGTCGGTGGGTAACTCCTTCGAGTCCGGGCGGAACCTCGAGTCGCCAGGCGCAGAGCTGATCGCTGCCTCGGGACGGCGCGACGTAGGAGTGGAAGCGGGAGCCGTGGGTCTCGAACGCGGTGGCGTCGCTTGAGCTGATGATGGGCACGTCAACCTCCATATGGACAGTCTGCTTGTCTTAATAGACAAGCAGACTGTCCAAAAGATGTCAAGATGTGGGCATGACAGAAGAGAGTTGGGAAACGGCCGGGGCTGTTCTGCGCCTGGCCAGCCAGCTCGTTGACGGAGTGCAGGAGGGCCTTGCTCGTCGCGGGTTCACCGATGTTCGTCCCGCCCATGGGTTCGCGTTCGTGCGGATCAGTGCCGGTGATGCGCGCACGGCCGACGTGGCAGAGCACCTCGGGGTGACCAAACAAGCTGCGGCGCAGCTCGTCGGTCAACTGATCACACTGGGCTATGTCACCCGGCAACCGGACTCGTCCGATGCCCGCGCGCAACTGCTCTTGCTCACTGAGCGCGGATGGGCGTGCACCGAGGCAGCACAAGCGGCCGCTGTTGAGACCGTCGATCGATGGAAATCTGAGCTGGATGCGCCAGACTTCGACCTTTTCGGAGACGTTCTGAGGACGGTGGCCCGACCGGGAAGGCTGCGACCATCGTGGTGATCCAGGGCGAGGGACCCCACCGGCTCTGGTCAGGTTGCCGGTCTGATTCGCTGACGGAGCAACGCGCGACGCGTGCCGCGGGCATCGATGGTGACGATTTGTCCCAGCTCAACGACTGGTTGTAGCTACGAGAGGGTCCACGGCCTGATACTCGCGTTAGCTCCAACCGGCTTGATCCTGCCGGAGGCGATCCTCATCACGGCCTTCGGTCGGACGAGACGACCAAGCGACGCGGTAGAAGATGCGAGGCCTTCGCACGGTCCCATCCACGCCCGGTCAGCCCAACCGTGCTCGAGGCCAATATGACTCGTCCGGACGAGCGTACGCCCCCTGCCGAGCAGGTGAGAGCGTCTCAAGCAGGAACGTCAGGGATCGCCGCCTATTTCGGAGCGGCTTTTGGAAACTGCGCCCACCGGCGTCCGCGTAAGTGAAGGGACTAGGCGCTAGGCGGGCGCCCGGCGGTAGACGGTCGCTAGTGGCGCGCAGACGCCGTCAGCGCCGCCGCCCGGCAGAGGAGTTCTGGCGACCTCGCGCCGGAGCCGGCGAAGCGGCAAGCGTAGTGAGGTGGTCATCCAGTACCGCCAGCGCCCACGCGGTCGTGGTCTGCCGGGGAGTGGTAACGAGCTGGAGGCGCAGCCCGTCGAGTAACACCCGAAGGCGCGCCGCCTCATTCTCAGGGACAAGGTGCGCCGGTAACTCGCCTGCCTCCACCAGATGGGCGATCCGCTCAGCGATCGGCTCCTGAAGCCGCTGCGCTGCCCCCTCGGAAGCGTCGGCCAGCGCGGGCACGACCGCCGCCTGCGCCAGGAAGGCCAGGTGGACCAGGGCCTCCTCGCGCCGGCGGCGTCTAGCGGGAGCAGTTCGGTGGCGGCGAGCCGCAGGTCGTTCATCGTCCTTCCCCCGGCAGTACGGCGCTCGATCCGCTCATCGACGCGTTCGCCCACCCGCCACAGAGCCGAGGCGAGCAGCTCGTCCTTGTTCGGGAAGTAGTACCGGATGGAACCGATCGACCAGCCCGATTCCTCGGCCACATGGGCCAGTGTGGTCCCAGAGAGCCCGTTACGCGCGATCACGCGGCAGGCCGCGTCGGCGAGCTCGCGGCGGCGGGCGGGGTGGTCTACCTCTTTTGGCATGGTCTCAATTTAGCATTGACGTATTAGTAATGCTGTATTAGCATATCTATATTAATATAGCCGTGCTATAAAGACCGGCCGGCACGCCAACAACGCACCTGAAGGAGCCCACCATGCCTCTCCACCACCTACCCCCGACCCGCAAGACGACCACCGCCCGCCCGTCGGCCCCGCTTCAGCGTGCCGCGCGGGCTGATCGCCGGAACGCTCGTTGCCACCGCCCTGGTGTGGGGGCCCTACGCGGTTATCCCCGGGTCCAGCTTCCGGTTTGCGCTCGTACAGAGCGGCATTTACCTAGGCCTGCTTCTGCTCACCATCTGCAGTCGCCGCGCCAAGGTGCTGCTCATCCGGACGGTGCAGCGCTACACCATCAACCCGCTGATGCGGCTGCTGCTCGCGGTCGGCGTCAACCCGTTCGGGTTGGCGATCTTGGAAACCCGGGGCCATCTCTCCGGGAAGACCCGCAGGGTCCCGGTCGGCAACGGCCGCATGGGCGATTCGTTCTGGATCATCGCCGAACACGGCACCCGCGCCGGCTACGTGCGCAACATCGAGCACGACCCCCATGTCCGGGTGCGACTGCGCATCGGACTGCGCTACCGCTGGGTGCGCGGCATCGCCACCGTGTGTCCCCACGATGATCCGCTCGCACGCCAGCGGCGCATAATCGCCTGGCACCCGCTGCGCGCACTGAACGCGATCAACGTCCGCGTGGGCGGTGCCGACCTGCTCAGCGTGCACGTGCAGCTCGACACCACCCCGGAGGGGGAATCCGGCCGGTCCGTCCCGATCATGGTCGCCCAGCCCAAGACACCAGCCCTGAGATATGCACCGAGGATAGTGATGGCGATTGCCGTCATCGCGGGGCTCTTCGGCCTCGTCGTTTCGGCACCCGCGGCCGCCTCCAGATCGCAGGGTGCCGGTACGGTCATCGCAGCCGAATCGAGCCCCTACGGCGAGGTGCTCGAGGTGGGATCGGGCGAATTCGCCGATTACTCGGTGTATCAGTTCGACCGAAACTCGGTCAGCGCTTGCAACGCCACCACGGTCGTAACGGTCGCGGGCCGCCCGATGACGTGTGCCGGTTCTGAGACCGACGCGAACGCGGACTGGCCCATCGTGAGCACGGTCGGAAAGCCCGTGGCAGGCAAGGGCGTGAACCCGAAGCTCCTCGGTACCGTCTATCGCAAAGAACTCAATGAAGAGCAGGTGACGTATGCCGGAAAACTGCTCTACCTCTTCGACGACCATCCCCACCAGTTCACCGGCGTCAACTTCGTCGAGACTGTCCTGCCGCTTCTTCCGTGGCATGGGCTATGGGCGCTTGTCTCACCGAAGAACGGATCCGAGGTCACGGGATCGATCACGCTGACCACACAGACGCGGCCGACCGGCGGCTCCGAACTGGCGGCCGACATGTTCCAGGGCGTCTTCAATATCCCCGTCATCGTGTACACCTACAGCGCCGACACCAAGGATCACAGCAACTGTTCCGGTGCATGCTCCCTTGAGTGGCCTCCTGTGCTTTCTTCGGAAGCACCTCACGTCTCGGGCCTGCCGCCCCGCACTCTGGGGACCTTCAGGCGCTCTGATGGCGGAACGCAGCTCGCCTACAAGGGTCATCCTCTGTACTTCTACTCAAAAGAAGTTCCGAGGTTGAACCCAATTGGCTTCCCCCTGAATCCAGCCACCATCGGGAGCGGAAATGCCCTAGCCGGGCCCGAACATAAGGGAACCTTCGCGATCGTCGCGCTGGACGACATCGACAGAGTCGGGGGAGCGGAGTGACCAGGGCGGAGGCGACGCCGTGATCTTCACCATCCTCCATATCCTCAACCCATCGCGGCGGCACATCGACGCTCTCTTGGTCGACATCGACGAGGCCCCGTCGGCTGGGGCTGCACCACCGGCCCGATTAGCAGCGCAGCGTTCCGCCCATGGCTCTGGTCCCGACTGGCCTCCTGAGGACTGGGACTGATGCCAGCACGAAGGCCTACGACACCGCCGCGAACCGAAATCGGGTCGCCACAAATTGCTGCTACGAGCGATGAATCGGAGCGAAACCTCGTTCCAGCCGCGATGAAGTCGGCTCGCCGTCACCCAACGACTCACAAACTAACCGTCACCTCGAAAGAACCCGTCAAAGGAGAACAGATGTCACAACCATCATCACCGACACAAGGACGCCAGGTCCTGATCATCGGCTCCCAGGGCGTCTTGGGATCGCTTCTCGTCGACGCCTTCACAGCCACCGGGTGGGCCGTCTTGCGAGGCGGCCGCCGTCCCGACGAGCGCCCCGACTTCCGCCACCTCGACCTCAACGAACCCGAAACGGTAGCGGCAGCCATCGCAGGCACCGACCTGGTCATCAACACCGTCCCCGACAGCGGCCTCACCGCAGAGAGGATGGTGCTTGACCGAGGCGGGGTGCTCATCAACGTATCGGCCCTGCCCGACGAGGCCGGCCGTCGCCTCCGCTGGAACACTACGACAGCGAAAGGAGTCGTGGTTATGGGCGCGGGTATCGCCCCCGGGCTCACCAACCTCGTCGCCGCAGACCTCCTAGCCGCCCACCCCGAGGCCGACGAAATCGAGTTCGCCTTTACCGTCTCGATCAAATCCACGAGCGGTCCCGCCGGGGGAGACTTCGCCCACCGCAACCTGAGCGCTGTCGGGCGCCACCGCACAACCGTCGTCCCGCTGCCCGAACCGTTCGGCCAGCGCCGCTGCTTCGGTTTCGCGGAAGCAGATGGCGGCTGGCTCGGCAGCATCGCAGCCGATCGGGTTCACCAATGTTCGTCCCGCCCATGGGTTCACGTTCGTGCGGATCAGTGCCGGTGATGTGTGCACGGCCAACGTGGCAGAGCACCTCGGGGTGACCAAACAAGCTGCGGCGCAGATCGTCGGTCAACTGATCACATCGGGCTCGATCACCCGGCAACCGGACTTGTCCGATGTCCGCGCGCAACTGCTCTTGCTCACTGAGCGCGGATGGGCGTGCACCGAGGCAGCACAAGCGGCCGCTGTTGAGACCGTCGATCGATGAAATTGAGCTGGATGCGCCAGACTTCAAGCTTTTCGGACACGTTCTGAGGACGGTGGCCCGACCCAAGGCTGCGACCATCGTGGTGATCCAGGGCGAGGGACCCCACCGGCTCTGGTCAGGTTGCCGGTCTGATTCGCTGACGGAGCGAACCGCGACGTGTGCCGTGGGCATCGACAGTGACGATTCGTCCCAGCTCAACGACTGGTTGTAGCTACGAGAGGGTCCACGGCCTGATACTCGCGTTCTAGCGGCTTGATCCTGCCGGAGGTGCTCCTCATCACGGCCTTCGGTCGGACGAGACGACCAAGCGGCGCGGTAGAAGATGCGAGGCCTTCGTCTCCCGTCGCGAGCGAAGCACAGGAATCAGCCGCTTCTATTTTCGGAGCTGCGTTTGGAAACGGCGCCCACCCGACGCCCGCGCAAGTGAAGGGACTGGCGCTAGGTGGGTGCCGGCGGTAGACGGTCGCTCGTGGCGCAGACGCCGTCAGCGCCGCCGCCGGGCAGAGGAGTTGCTGGCGACTTCGCGCCGGAGCCGGCGAAGCGGCAAGCGCTGTGAGATGGTCATCCAGTACGGCGAGCGCCCACTCGGCCGTGGTTTGCCGGGGAGTGGTGACGAGCTCGAGGCGCAGACCGTCGAGTAGCAGCCGCAAAGGCGCGCCGCCTCATGCTCAGCGTCAAGGTGCCGCGGTAACTCGTCCGACTGCACCGCTTGCGCGATCCGCTGCGGCGAGCGGCTCCTGGAGCCGTTGCGCTGCACCCTCGGACGCGTCGCCCAGCGCTGGCACGACCGCGGCCTGAGCCAGGAAGGCCAGGTGGACGAGGGCCTCCTCGCGCCGGCTCGCGTCCAGCGGGAGCAATTCGGTAGCAGCGAGCCGCAGGTCGCTCATCGTCATTCCTCCGGCGGTGCGGCGCTCGATCCGCTCATCGACTCGTTCCCCCACCCGCCACAGAGCCGAGGCGAGCAGCTCGTCCTTGTTCGGGAAGTAATACCGGATGGATCCGATCGACCAGCCCGATTCCTCGGCCACATGAGCGAGTGTGGTCCCAGAGAGCCCATTCCGTGCGATCACGCGGCATGCTGCGTCGGCGAGCTCGCGGCGGCGGGCGGGGTGATCAACCTCTTTTGGCATGGGTCCAATTTAGCATTGACATGTTAGTTCTGCTGTATTAGCATAACTATATTAGTACGGGTGACGCTATAACCGCTTGCGGTACGGCAACCCCGCACCTGAAGGAGCCCACTATGCCTCTCCACGATTCATCCCGCACCCGTAAGACGACCATTACCCGTCGTCGAACTCGAACCCGTTTCAGCGTGCCGCGCGGGCTGATCGCAGGAACATTCGCTGCCACCGCCCTGGTCTGGGGGCCCTACGCGGTCATTCCCGGGTCGAGCCGCGTATTCGCGCTCGGGCAGAGCGGCATCTACCTGGGCCTGCTTCTGCTCACCATCTGCAGCCGCCGCGCCAAGGTGGTGCTCGTCCGGACGGTGCAGCGGTACACCATCAACCCGCTGATGCGGCTACTGCTCGCGGTCGGCGTCAACCCGTTCGGGCTGGCGATCTTGGAAACCCGGGGTCATCTCTCCGGGAAGACCCGCAGGGTCCCAGTCGGCAATGGCCGCAAGGGGGATTCGTTCTGGATTATCGCCGAACATGGCACCAGCGCCGGCTACGTGCACAACATCGAGCACGACCCCCACGTCCGGGTGCGTCTGCGCATCGGACTGCGTTATCGCTGGGTGGGCGGCATCGCCACCATGTGTCCCCACGATGATCCGCTCGCACGCCAGCGGCGCATAATCGCCTGGCACCCGCTACGCGCACTGAACGCGATCAATGTGCGCGTGGGCGGTGCCGACCTGGTCAGCGTGCACGTGCAGCTCGACACCACCCCGGAGGGGCAGTCCGGCCTGTCCGTCCCGACCGTGGTCACCCGGCCCAAGACACCAGCCCTGAGATTTGCACCCAGGATGGCGATCGCGATTGCCTTCATCGCGGGGCTCTTGGGCCTCGTCGTGTCGGCACCCGCGGCCGCCTCCAGATCGGAGGGTGCCGGTACGGTCATCGCATCCGAATCAAGCCCCTACGGCGAGGTGCTGGAGGTGGGATCGGGCCAATTCGCCGAATACTCGGTGTATCAGTTCGACCGAAACTCGGTCGGCGCGTGCAACGCCACCACGGTCGTCACGGTGGCGAGGCGCCCGATGACGTGTGCCGGTTCTGAGACCGACGCGAACGCGGACTGGCCCATCGTGAGCACGGTGGGAAAGCCCGTGGCAGGCAAGGGCGTGAACCCGAAGCTCCTCGGTACCGTCTATCGCAAAGATGTTAATGAAGAGCAGGTGACGTATGCCGGAAAACTGCTCTACCTCTTCGACGACCATCCCCACCAATTCACCGGCGTCAACTTTGTCGAGACTGTCCTGCCGCTTCTTCCGTGGCATGGGCTATGGGCGCTTGTCTCACCGAAGAACGGATCCGAGGTCACTGGATCGATCACGCTGACCGCACAGGCGCGGCCGACAGGCGGCTCCGAACTGGCGGCCGACATGTTCCAGGGTGTCTTCAATATCCCCGTCATCGTGTACACCTACAGCGCCGACACCAAGGATCACAGCAACTGTTCCGGTGCATGCTCGCTTGAGTGGCCTCCTGTGCTTTCTTCGGAAGCACCTCACGTCTCGGGCCTGCCGCTCCGCACTCTGGGGACCTTCAGGCGCTCTGATGGCGGAACGCAGCTCGCCTACAAGGGCCATCCTCTGTACTTCTACTCAAAGGAAGTTCCGAGGTTGAACCCAATCGGCTTCCCCATGAATCCAGCCACCGTCGGGAGCGGAAATGCCCTGGCCGGGCCCGGACATAAGGGCACCTTCGCGATCGTCGGGCTGGACGACGTCGACAGAGTCGGGGGAGCGGAGTGACCAGGGCGGAGATGAGACCGTGATCTACACCATCCTCCATATCCTCAACCCATCGCGGCCGCATATCGACCCTCTCTTGGTCGACATCGACGAGGCCTCGACGGTGGGGCTGCACCACTGGCCCGATCGGCAGCGCAGCGTCCCGCCCTTGGCTCTGGTCCTGACCGGCCTCCTGAGGACTGGGACTGATGCCAGCACCAAGGCCTGCGAACCGAAATCGGATCGCCACAAAATCCTGCGACGAGCGACGAATCGGAGCGAAACCTCTCGTCCCAGCCGCGATGAAGTCGGTTCGCCGTAATCCAACGACTCACTAACTGACCGTCACCTCGCTAGCCCCGTCAAAGGAGAACAGATGTCAAAACAATCATCACCGACGCAAGAACGCCAGGTCCTGATCATCGGCTCCCAGGGCGTCCTGGGATCGCTTCTCGTCGACGCCTTCACAGCCACCGGTTGGGCCGTCTTGCGAGGCGGACGCCGTCCCGACGAGCGCACCGACTTCCGCCACCTCGACCTCGAAGAACCCGAAACGGTAGCGGCAGCCATCGCAGACACCGACCTGGTCATCAACACCGTCCCCGACAGCGGCCTCACCGCGGAGAGGATGGTGCTCGACCGAGGCGGGGTGCTCATCAACGTATCGGCGCTGCCCGACGAGGCCGGCCGTCGCCTCCGCTGGGACACCACGACAGCGAAAGGAGTCGTGGTTATGGGCGCGGGTATCGCCCCCGGGCTCACGAACCTCGTCGCCGCAGACCTCCTGGCCACCCACCCCGAGGCCGACGAAATCGAATTCGCCTTTACCGTCTCGATCAAATCCACGAGTGGTCCGGCGGGGGGAGACTTCGCCCACCGCAACCTGAGCACTGTCGGGCGCCACCGCACAACAGTCGTCCCGCTGCCCGAACCGTTCGGCCGGCGCCGCTGCTTCGGCTTCGCGGAAGCAGATAACGGATGGCTCGGCAGCATCGCAGTCGATCGAATGGTCAGCCCATACGTGTGTATCGCCGAGCGAGGCACCCATCGCGCCATGCTCGCCTTGAACAAGGCCGGTCTTCTGTCCCGCCTGCCGCGTGCTGCGTTCGGTTCCCGGGCCGCCAGCTCCAACCGTGGCGACGCCAGCCTGGAGCCCATCGCCCATTGGATCGCCGTCCTGAAACAAGGTAATCGCATCGCCGTCCGAACCCTCGAATGCCGCGGTGACTACCACTGCGCCGCACAGAGCACGGTCATCTTTGCCCACGAGCTCCTCGACGACGATGCCACTACCGTCCGACCCGGTGTCTTTGATCCCGAGGATCTGCTCACCCTCGACCGAATCGCGCCGGCTCTTCGTGACAAGGGCATAGCCGTGATCGACCGCTCCAACACTCTGAGCGGAGCACGGCTCACGCGGACACCGATCGGAGTCGACTTGTGAGGCCGCCGAGCCTCCCGCGTTCGCCTGGACGGCACTGAAGCCGCACGCCGGTAAGGCCGCCGCGGCGGTGCCGGGATGCGTGTTGACCTGTTGGAAACAATGCCCAAGGCTGATATGGAGCTCCGCGAGGTAGCACTCGGATCCCGCTCCTCCAGAGGGCCTGTCGGTAGCGGAGGACTGCGATGCCCTCGGGCGACTCGCCGCGAGGAGAACATCGCTGTCCGCGCCTTGGAGCAGTACGCGGATCCGTGTGGCCAGGAACTCGGGTCCGGGGGTGGGTTCGTCATATTCGTGGTTGAACTGATCGAGCAGCCCGCCGACAGCTCTGGCGTCGTTCGTGGTGGCGAGCCGGATAGTCGGAGAGGCGAGTCTGTAGATGGCGATCGGGTCGTCCGTTTCCTCAGTGTCTAGATGCCGGGCGGCGACCAAATTGAACCCGTTGCGTTCCAACACTGCCCGGGATGAAAGGTTCTCGGAGTCGGCGCCGACGAGGACGCCGGCGAGGGGATCGCGGCGATGCACCTGGCGGAACTGGCACGCCTGACCACGGCGGGTTTCCTCTCGAGGCGGCACTAATGATCGATGACCGCTTCCACCCTCGGGTGGAGACGTGGCGCCTCATTTCCACCCATGGAGCCACCCGGGGGCCGATCCATTCGGTGGTCCGAAGTGTGACGGTGGAGCTGTCCCAAAAGAAAGTGGTTGCCATGCCAAGAGACGTTCTTATTGTGAATCTTGCGGTGCTGTTCGCAGTGCTCGAAGCAGACCTTGGACGCAGGAAGGTCAGTACCTTCCGCATTCTCCGGCCAGTGCTCCTGGCCGCTGGCCTCGTCCCGCTCTTCATCGTCCACCCGGCCACAGCCGGCAACGGCGAGATCCTCGAGTTCGTGCTCGCCGGCCTCGGTGTGCTCCTCGGTGTGGTCGCCGCCAGTGGTTTCATGAAGGTCAGCTTCGACGACGTGTCGCAGAAGTGCCTGAGCAGCGCCGGTGCCGCTTACGCGGCCTTCTGGGTGTTCATCATCGGAGCCCGGCTCCTCTTTACCTACGGTGCCAACCATTGGTACACCGCGCAGCTAACCCACTGGATGATCACTAACGGGATCTCCTTGAATGCGCTGACCGACGCTCTGATTTTCATGGCCGTCGCCATGGCCGTCGCCCGCAGCCTTCGCCTGGCCATCGGCCGGAAACAGGCGCGCCGCCAGTCCGATCACGCGCTGGCGGTCTGAGATGACCTTCACCTCCATTGCCATTGCCATTGCCACCATCGGCTTCGTCCTCTTCCTTCGTCTGCTAGGCGAAGCGGTGCCGGCGCCTAAGAAGCTGTTTGTCCTCCCGGTCATCGTGGGGGCTATCGGCCTGGAGAACATTTCCCACGCCAAGCCGAACGCCATCGCCCTCGGCGTGATCGTCGCCGGGAGCGCACTGTCGCTGGGACTCGGCGCTCTGCGAGGCCGCTTTGACCGGTTGTCCGTAGTCAACGGTGCCCCCTACATGGCCTGGACCGCTGGCTCAGTGGTGCTCCTCGTTGTCAATGTGCTCTTGAAGCTGGCGCTCGATGTCAGTGGCGTTGCCGCCGGGGGCACCAAGGCAGCCTTGACCGGTTCCATTCTGCTGAGCCTCGGACTCACGCTCCTCGGAGAGGCTGCCGTCATCTGGGTGCGGGCGCAGTCGCTCACCATGGTTGGGGCCCCAGAGGCCCAGTACCGTGGGCCGGTGCAGCAAGCCGAGCGGTCCACCCAACGGCCACCGAACCGGTGAGCAAGACCCAGGGAGCCAATCCCTTGTTCCTCTACGACAGTCGCGCCGCCCGAGCGGTGCGACTTGTCGCGTTGGCGGTCATCGTCGCCACGACGTTCATTGGTCAGCCTCACGCCTCGTTGTCTGGCCACGGGCTGGTGATCCTGATCAGCCTGATCGTTGCCGCCATCACCCAGCTGGTGATCACCCTGCAGGCGACGGGGAGGTGGGCGCTTCCGTTCATCGTGGCGAGCGCAGCGAGTTGCAGCGTGCTGGCCGGTTTCGACCCGACGGTGGGTACGGCCATTCTGATGGTCTTTGTCGGGCTCAGTGCGGGCGCCAATTTCGGCCTCTGTACGGGCGGCGCGGTGACGGCTCTGGCTGTACTGATCACCGCGCTCAGCGTCCTGATCTCCGGTCAGGGAACCGGCAATATCACGGTAGGAGTGGTGGCCGTGGTGGGCTTCCTAGCCGCGGCGGGCCGCAAGCAATATCTGCTGCGCGCTGAGGAGGCGGAGTTACGACTGGCCGATGCCGAGCGCGCTCGCGAGGAGCACGCCCTGGCAGCCGCCCTGGCCGAGCGGGCCAATGCGGCCCGGGAAATCCACGACATCCTGGCCCACAGCCTGGGTGCATTGATCCTCCAGCTCGACGCCCTGGCTGCTGTACTCGGCACCGAGCACGCGGATCGCGCTCGCGCCACCCAGCTCCTAGCCCGGGCTCGAGTGCTGGCAGTCGGAGGCCTCGACGAAGCCAGGCAGGCTGTCGGGACGTTGCGCAGTGATGCGCCTCCCCTCATTGAAGGGCTGCGGCAGCTGGTCGATGCCGCGCCGGGCGGCAGTCTTGAGATCACCGGAGCCCCGACTGAATTATCGGCCAAGGGCGCGGTGGCGCTACGACGTACCGCTCAGGAAGGTCTCACAAATGCGGCGAAACATGCGCCCGGATCGGTCGCCAAGGTGCATCTCGACTTTCGGCCGGACGAGGTTGTGTTGACGGTGTCCGATGCCGGGGGCGATCGCAATGCCGCGCCGGGGTCACTGGCGCAGATGGGTGGCGGCTACGGGATCGAGGGACTGCGGGAACGGGCAGAGCTGCTCGGCGGCACCTTGACCGCGGGTCCGGACGGCGATGGCTGGCTAGTGATGCTGCGACTGCCTGCCGAAGGGGATACTCGGTGAGCGATGACGCATCGGCGCTCCGGATCGTGGTGGCGGATGACCAACGGGCGGTACGCGAGGCTCTAGCCACCTTGCTCGACGCCGAGCCTGGCCTTGAGGTCGTGGGCTTGGCGGCGGACGGCGAGGAAGCGGTCGAGCTCGCCCACCACATCTCCCCCGATGTGGTCCTGATGGACCTGCGCATGCCTAACGTGGACGGCGTGGTGGCCACCCAACGATTGGCGACCGAATTGCCCGACGTCAAGGTGGTGGTTCTCACCACATTCGCTGACGACAGCAGCGTGCTGGCCGCACTCGAAGCCGGTGCTCTGGGCTTTCTTACCAAAGATGCCGGTCGGGACCAGATTGCTCTGGCGGTCCGTTCGGCCGCAGCAGGGCAAGCAGTCCTCGACCCGAGCGTCCGGGCCAGTCTCCTGCGGGCAGCATCACCGGCGGGCACGCCCTCCCCTCCCGTAACGTCCGAACCCACATCGCTGCCAGATGACCTGACGCCACGAGAGGCCGACGTTCTACGTGGCATCGCCGCCGGACACACCAACGCCGAGATTGCGGCGGAGATGTTCATCTCAGAAGTGACGGTGAAGAGCCATATCAATCACCTCTTTGCCAAGATCCATGTCCGCAGCCGGGCCGAAGCTGTCCGCTACGCCTACGACCATGGCCTGGCGTCACCTCCCGGGTAGTCCCGGCGATTGGATCGAACGGGAACCAACTGCGGCCGAGTACCGTGAGATCGTGCTGCGGGGTGCGGACCAGCGCCTCTTATTGGCCGCGCACCTGCGCCGCGGACAGGGCGAAGGCCGCCTCAAGGAGGACTTGGATCCTGACGCCCTCACTTCGCGTGTACCTGTCGCTGTTCCAAGGGTTCATCTTGCAACAGTCCCTAGACCCCAACGTCGACGTTGGGGTCTGCCTCCGCGCGCGCTGCATTCGATCATCGACTCGACGATGCCCGATCCGGAGACCACGGGCTCATGACGCGGGCGGCAGAGCCCATGAAGCCGAGCTCTTCGGTGGTGCGCCGTCGTGTTGTGATCTCTGGCCGTGTTCAGGGCGTGGGCTATCGAGCCTGGCTCAGGCGCAAAGCTCGCGCCGCAATACCCGAAGGTCCTGGGAGGGGTAAATCAGTGCTGCTTGGCCGCCCGCCCGGTTCGAGTCAGCGCGGCGTCGAGGAGGACCTCAACGGCACTGCGGGCGGCAGGTGCAATGTCGGCATCGTGGTGGTCCATGCGACCCGCCAGCCCGGCACCGTCGTAGATGAGGTAGAGCTGGCGTCCGAGGTTCGCAGAATCGGTTGCGCCGGCTTGTTCGGCAAGGTTGGTGAACATGGCGAGGATCCAGCCCCGGAACTGGTCGGCGGCTTGCTCGACGAGACTGTGCGCAGGAGCTTCAGTGGAGGCGGCGGTAAATGCGCACCCGTTGAAGTCCGGTTGCTGGTACTGCTCGGCTTGGGACTCGAAGACAGCCAGGATCTTCTGTCGGGGATCGTCGACGCTCTCGATGATCTCGGTGAGTCGGCCAGCGGTTCGGTCGTGTCGTGAAGCCAGGTACGCGGCCACCAGCTCCTCCTTGCTGCCAAAGACGTTGTAGAGCGATGCCTTGGCAACCCCGGCGCGCTCGATGATGCGGTCGATGCCTACTGTCTGGACGCCCTCGGCGTAGAAGAGCTCGTCCGCTGCGGTGAGGAGCCGCTCCCGTGCCGAGGCTCGATGCTCACTCGGAGCTGGTGCAGTCGTGCTCATAAGTCTCGCTTCCTTTGGACAGACCTGTCTATTTTACGGCAGATTCGCCGGGGAAGGCAGTGACGGTGACCCGGTCGGTGTAGAAGGCCACGTGATTCTTGATGGCGGCCACGGCAGGGAAGGGGTCGTCGTAGTACCAAACGGCGGCAGCACTCAGATCGCCCCCATCACCGTCAACGATGTCGTAATAGGAGGCCTCACCCTTGTATGGGCACCAAGTGCGGTGTTCGCTGCGTCGTAACAGGCGCTGGTCGACGTCCTCGAGCGGCACATAGAGGACCGGGAGGTACGAGGCCTCGCGGATCTCGATTGCCCGATCGGTTTGCGCTATCGCGAACGGAGCCGGATTGGACGACGACCCGGGAAGAGGATTGCTCCAGGGTGATTGGGTGATCGGATCCGGGTGTCAGGTGCTGCCGTGCGTCGGTCATTGACGGACCTCCATTGTCGATGGGCGGTGGTGGACGCGAAGACGGATCAGATTGAAGGTGGAAAGAGAGAGCATGGGGCTCATACAGCCGTGCGGCCGCCGTCGACGGCCAGGGTGGCTCCGGTCAGGTAGCTGGCCTTGTCCGAGGCCAGAAAGGCGATGACTTCGGCAATCTCCTCGACCTGCGCAGCGCGTCCGAGCAGCGTGGTAGTGCCCACCTGCTCAATGAACGTTGCCTTCTCGGGGTCGGGAGTGCTGAGTACCGGCCCGGCGTTCACGGCGTTGACCCGGACGCCCTGAGGACTGAATTCGGCCGCCCAGGAGCGGGTCATGGAGTTGAGGGCTCCCTTTGTAGCACCGTAGGCGGCGCCGCCGGCCATGCCGATCTGTCCTGCCATGCTGGCCACGCTGATTATGCTGCCCGAGGAGCGTTTCGCCATGCCCGGAGCGATGGCGGCCACGAGGAAATAGGCCGAGCGCACGTTGTCGTCGAAAAGGTCATCGAACGTGGCTTCGTCGAGATCCGCGGTGGGGCCGAACCACGAATCTCCAGCGTTGTTGACGAGCACATCTACGTCGCCAATTCCCTCGACCAGGTTTCGCACCGCCGCTACGTTCTTGAGATCGGCCGCCACAAAACGGGCGCGGCCCCCCCGGGCTTCGACCTCTCGGACCACGTCGGCACCACGTTCCGAGTTGCGGCCGTGGACGATGACATTCCAGCCGTCTTCGGCCAAGCGGAGAGCGGTCGCTCGTCCGATACCAGAGGTCGAGCCAGTCACGAGCGCGATGCCCAATCCCATGTCGGTCGTGCTCTCCGTTGCACTCATGATTCTCTCCTTGAGTAGACCGGTCTATCTGACCTACCGAAAAGGTAGACCGGTCTACTCAATAAGTCAAGAGCCGCTGATCTGTTGGTGTGATTGACGGGGGGCCGATCAATTACCGGCCCGATCGCGGCGAACCCACTCTCGGGTGGCGAACGCGGAGGTCGCCCAAAGTTGGCGAATTACTCGGGACTCAGGGACATGGCGCGCCGTTATTGAGTAGGCGTGTGCCCATGCAGTGCGTATGCACTCCGCCCTGACCGGCTGCTTCGTCGGGCCTATAACCCGAAGGGTGCGTGATGGTCCTGAACCCCCGGCACTCAGGGATTGCAGGGGAGAGCCGGTCTGAAGGGCCGGCTCTTTTGCTGTCCGAAATCGATCCCCTCGCGGTGTCCTACAACCGGGCACCGCGGGCCCCGTGCGGGGTGCGAAGCGCAAACGCAAGGACGGCGTCTGGGAGCTGCGGGTCTTCGTGGGTGGCGATGCCACCACGGAAACCCGCGCCAGATCTCACGGACGATCCGCGGCGGAGCCAGAGCGGCTGACGAGGCCCTGCGGGAGTTGGTCGAGCGCTGTGGCGAAGGAAGCCCGATGGGCTCGGAAATACCCTCGGTGAGCTTCTGGATCGCTGGCTCACCGAATGCGAGCGGCTCGACCTCTCACCAACGACGATGCGCACCTCCGAGCGTAAATCGAGTGGACCATCCGCCCCGCTCTCGGCCGGACCCCACTGTCCCGGCTCACCCCCAAGTACCTGGACGACCTCTACGCCTTCATGAAGGAGCGAGGGGTCTCGCCGAAAACCATCCGGAAGCATCACGCCATCATCTCTTCGGCATTGCGCCAGGCGGTTCGGTGGGGATGGCTAAAGGCGAGCGATACGGAACGAGCAAGCCACCCTGGGTGACCCGAGCGCGGGTTTACGCGCCATCTGTCGAACACGGAGCACATTCTCTTGATAGGGCAAGACCCCGGTTGAGCGATCCATAATAGGAGTCCAAGTCGACCGGAAGTTCAAAAAAGGGGGTCTTCCGGTTGGCGAGATATTGGACTTGCTCAGACTGCCGTCGCACCGCTGAAAAGGGAGTCTCCGGCCATAACGTGGGAGTGAATCACATGGAAGTGCCGTTGGAGTCCTTCGTTCGGGCTACAGACCTTGACGATTTGCTGGTAGCTCACCATCAGATAACGGGCATCAGCAAGGAGGATGCCGCGGTTTTGCACGAGATCATCACCTCCTGGACGGACCGCCAGGCGGTTGCCAATATGTTGATGTACCCCGAGGTCATACCCGCACCGAATCGCAACGAAGCGCTGCTTCGCGCACTGCACTCGGACCCATCTGACTATGAGCTCCTGGCTGCCGTCATCGGGGTGCAACATCTGGGACAGACGGAGATCCCACCAGAGATCAAGCGCGAGGTCACCCAATGCCTACTTGGAGCGCTAAGTTCGGATCGCCCGACAGGTATGCGTGCGTCGGTGGCATTGATGCCGTTTCTGGACGACATCGGCATCGAGAGTCTGCTCGCGATGATGCCTAGACTTGATGAGGCGGTGCGTCACAACGTGCTCGTGATGGCCGTCAATCACTTCGGTGAAGGAGCGGTGATCCGTTGTCTGAGATCGCTCGACGAGTCGGGACGCCTTGACGACGAGACCGCACATGCTTGCCTGTCGGAGACCTCACGGCTCGCGGAGGGGATCAATCGGCTCGTTAAACTGGCGTACATCCCGAACCTCGTCGATTGGCCCAGCTAGCCGTGGGAGTTGACCCACTTCAAGGCGCTCGGGTTCAGCGCACAAGGCGTACCCGGTGTCGGGCTACAGCTATTTCGTCGCTCGCGGCATCGGAGACTTCTGCTGCGACCTGTTCCGGCGACAACAGCGGTAATTCGACTTATTCGCCCGCGTCGGGAGCCGAGCTCGGCCAGTTCGTCGCCTTGGCCATGTGCCTCGGCCAGGCCCAGATCGGCCCCGTCGGTTTCGCACCACTTCCGGCCAATCTGGTCGAGGACGCCTTCCAAGCAATCGGAAGGATTAACGGCGCGACAGAACCGCCTCCGCCCACACCATCGAAGTGTTCCAATCCTGAGCTGAGCTCAGGCTGACCTCCACTGCCTCGCTCCCTTCATACACTCGCTAATGTCCCGCGGTGGATTCTCCTCGGGTTGCTATCGTTCCAGCTGACTCCCCCTTTGCTGCTGAAGCCGTCGAAAGTGGCGGCGGGATGTTGGTGAGCCTCACCGACACGCCGGAAGCTTTGATCTGGCTTGATTCCCACGACGTCGCCGGTCTCAACGAGACCCTTGCCTCCACGCCGAGCGTTCGCTGGGTCCAGTTGCCCTCCGCAGGGGTGGAACTGATGACAGAGGTCATTGATCGAAACCGGATCTGGACCTGCGCCAAGGGCGCGTATGCCCGGCCGGTGGCCGAGCACGCACTGACGCTCGCTCTCGCTGGGCTCCGACATCTGCCCACTCGGGTTTCCGCTCGCAGCTGGGGGGAGCAGGGCGGGACCAGCTTGTATGGTCAGCGGCTGACGATCGTCGGTGGCGGGGGTATCACCCGCTCACTGCTCGAGCTGCTCGCCCCCTTTGAGGTCGAGACCACGGTGGTCAATCGCTCCGGCAGCCTCGTATCGGGTGCATCCCGTACCGTGGCAGTTTCTGAACTCCATAGCGCGCTACCGGGCGCCCTGGTCGTCGTGCTGGCCCTCTCGCTGACGCCTGAGACCCGAGGGATCGTCGGAGGAGAGGAGCTTCGCCTCATGGACCCGACGGCTTGGCTCGTCAACGTCGCCCGCGGGGGACACGTTGACACCGATGCGCTAATTGGAGCCCTGAGTCAGAAGACGATTGGCGGCGCCGCCCTCGACGTGACCGATCCTGAACCTCTGCCCGACGGCCACGCCCTCTGGGATCTCCCCAACTGCATCATCACACCCCACACGGCCGACACAATCGAGATGGTGCTCCCACTCCTCGCCGAACGGATCCGGACCAATGTGGCGTACTTTGCCGCCGGAAAGCCTCTGATTGGTCTTGTCGACCCCGAGGCCGGTTACTAACGACGAACGTCGGAGACCGCGGTTCAAGCGCCTCCGGGCCCAAAAGTCGTTACCACACCGTCGCAAGGTCGATGAGGAACGACAGCGAGTAACAGCGAAGACTCACGAGAAGGTGGATTGGTCACGGCTTGGATATCGGTCCAACAGCGAGGTGCACCGGTGCCGAGGTTCAGTTGAGCTTTGACGCGGTGGCTCCAGATGATGCTCTACACATCCCTAGGATCCGAAGGCCTTTCCGGTGGCTTTGAAGCGGTTCACACTCCCGATCGTCCCTGGAGCCGTCCTTGGACGATCGCGTCAGGGCTTGTCCGAGAATCTCGAAAAAGCCCGCCTGGTCGCCTCGCCACAAAGGGGAGGAACACATTCGCTCGTTATGCAAGGGAGAGCCTTCACTGGCAGGGCGCGTGCAAGCGCAATCCGATCGACTTCCGACACGAATGGGCTCCAGCTTGCTCTACAGCCGTTACGGCGCCTCTGTCTCTAGCGGATCGTCCCAGTACTTTTGACGGTTCGGCTTCGGGCATCGTCCGTGCTCCCTACCCGAAGCTGACCTGCCGACGGACTGCGTAGGGAGTCATCTGCCTGCGATGGCGTGGCGGGTAGCTGCACGGTGACACAGAGCCCTCCGGTGGCTCGGGGGGTGAGACTCAGGGTTCCGCCGTGTGCTCGGGTGATGCTTTTGACGATGGCGAGGCCGAGGCCGACTCCCGCGTGATCGGTGTGTATGCGTTCGGTACCTCGTTGAAAGGGCTCGACAAGGGTGGAAATTAACTGCGGAGTGAGCGCCTCGCCGGTGTTCTCGACCGTCAGCACCACGTCGTTGGGGCGGACGCTCGTCGTGACCCACACGGTCCCTTGTTCAAGACGGTTGTGGACGACGGCGTTGTGGACAAGGTTCGTCGTCAACTGGAGCAGGAGCGCCTCCGAGCCGATAGTGGGGGTCACCTCGTCAGAAATCTCGATGGTGACGCCTCTTTGTTCGGCGAGGGGAAGGAGCGTTTCCGTGGCTTCTTCGGCTATGAGGGACAGGTCGACGGATTCTCGGGCGAAGGAGCGCTGGTCGGCGCGGCTGAGGAGCAGCAGTGCTTCGGTGAGGTCGATCGCTCGGGTGTTGACGACGTGGAGGCGATTGACCAGTTGGTCGCAGTCGCGGTTCGGATCGTTTCGAGCTACGTCGAGCAGGCTCTGCGTGATCGCGAGTGGGGTGCGCAGCTCGTGGGAAGCATTCGCTGCGAACCTCTGTTGTTCGCCGATGTTGGCTTCTAGTCGGGCGAGCATGGTGTCGAAGGCGTCGGCGAGCTCGCGGAACTCGTCCTGGCGGCCTGGAAGCCGGATTCGATGGGAGAGCATTCCGGTCGTGGCGATGCGGGTCGCATCGGTGATGCGGGTCAACGGAGCGAGCATGCGTCCAGCGAGAATCCACCCTCCTGCGACACCGAATACCAGCAGGAACCCCAGCACGATGGCCGCGACCGAGCCGAAGCCGTGCAGAGGGTCGGAGCGGTCGATTACGAACCACCACGAGGGATGCATGTGGGAGAGCACGCCGTCGGGTATGTAGCGCAAAACGACCACCCAAATGGCCCCGAGCATCAAGACGCCTGCCAGCATGAGGAAGCCGGCATAACTGAGTGTGAGCTTGAGGCGAACACTGAGACCTGGGGGTCTATCCATGGTTTCCTTCCTCACGGTCCGCTGGTTGTGTGTCGATGCGGTAGCCGACGCCGGCCACGGTGGCGATCAGCCAGGGCTCGCCCAGACGCTTGCGTAGCGCCGAGACCGTGATACGAACGGCATTGGTAAACGGATCTGCGTTCTCGTCCCACGCCCGGGCGAGGAGCTCTTCGGGGCTGACGACTCCACCTTCGGCCACGACGAGGACTTCGAGCACTGCGAATTGCTTGCGAGTGAGCGCGACGTAGCGGCCGTCACGGTAGACCTCACGACGGAACGGATCCAAGCGCAGGCCAGCGATCTCGCGAACGGGCGGCCTGTTGTGGCCGCGCCTGCGGTCGAGCGCTCTGAGACGCAGCACGAGCTCTCGGAGCTCGAACGGCTTGGTGAGGTAGTCGTCGGCGCCGAGTTCGAACCCGGAAGCCTTGTCGTCGAGCCGGTCGGCTGCGGTGAGCATCAAGATGGGCATGCCGCTCCCGGAGGCGACGATGCGCCGAGCGATCTCGTCGCCGGAGGGCCCCGGAATGTCGCGGTCGAGGACGGCGATGTCGTAAGAGTTGATGCCGAGCAGATCCAGCGCCATGTCGCCGTCACGGGCGACGTCGGCGGCGATCGCTTCGAGGCGGAGGCCGTCACGGATCGCCTCGGCCATGTAGGGCTCGTCTTCGACGATCAACACACGCACACTGAGATGATGTTACGTCCCGGCACATATCGTCGGCGTATCGAAAAATCCTTACGTGCCTGCAACATCACGTTGACTTGACTACGAGCGTGACCCACAGCGCACCGGCACGTCGTGCGGCCCACCGCCCCCGATCATCGGCGTCCTTGTACCTCTCGGCCCCATCCGACGGCCATGGCGCACTGTCCGAGGCAGAGGCCGTCGCCCAAAGATGGAGATCACTGTCTATGGATGCGGGCCGGAGGAGGCCGCCTTGTTCCAGGAGATGGCCCCTCGGTTTGGCATTCTGCCGACCATGACGGATGCGGCAGTATCCGAAGCCAATATTGAGCTGGCATCGGGAACTCGATGCGTCAGTGTCGGCCACAAGGCGAATATCCTGGGTTCCACCCTCATTGCGCTCAGCCAAGTCGGTGTGAGGTACATCTCAACGAGGAGTGTCGGCTACAACCACATCGACTTGCAATGCGCGGAGCGCCTTGGCATTGCCGTCGAGAATGTGACCTATTCGCCCGGACAGCGTCGCTGACTACACGTTGATGCTGATGCTGATGGCGGTGCGACGGACCAAATCCACTCTCGGTCGTGTGCGGACTCATGATTATCGCTTAGACGACGTGTGCGGGAAAGAGCTCCGTGACATGACCGTCGGGGTCATCGGTATGGGACGCATCGGCGCATCCGTTCTGGATCGACTGCACGGCTTCGGCTGCCGTGTCTTGGCCTATGACCGCTGTTCGAGCGCGTCCGCCGAGTACGCACCTCTTGACGAGTTGATACGCCGAAGCGACATCGTCACGCTTCATACGCCGCTCACCCGAGACACGTACCATCTCTTGAATCGTCAACGCTTCGAGCAGATGAAGGACGGTGTCTTCATCATCAACACGGGACGCGGTGCGCTTGTCGATACCGACGCCCTTCTGGACGCCTTGGGGAGCGGTCGGGTCGGCGGCGCGGCGCTGGATGTACTCGAAGACGAGGAAGGGGTCTTCTACTGCGACCGTCGACGGCGACCCGTTGAAAGTGGACGATTGTTGCGGTTGCATCAGATGCCGAATGTAATCATCACGCCGCACACCGCCTATTACACGGACCACGCGCTCCGCGACATCGTCGAGAACACGCTCAGCAACTGCCTCCGCTTCAGGGAACGAGCGGCGTGGAACGGCTGAGAATCGCCATCGTCTTCGGAGGGGCCTCCGAAGAACACCCCATCTCGGTCAAATCTGCAACCGAGGTGGCAAGGAACCTCGACCCCAAGCGGTATGAGCCGTTCTACGTCGGGATCACCCAGGGTGGTGTCTGGAAGCTGTGTGACAGCCCGGACACCGATTGGAAAGAAAAGAGCGGTTGCCGTCCGGCACTGCTCTCACCGGACCGCGGTGTGCACGGATTACTGGTCCTGGATCAGGGGCAGTACCGGGCGATTCGGGTGGACGTGGTGTTTCCCGTGTTGCACGGCAGGCTGGGCGAGGACGGGGCGATGCAGGGCTTGCTGGAGCTTTCCGGCATCCCCTACGTCGGCTGCGATGTCCAGAGCTCAGCCCTGTGCATGGACAAGTCTCTCGCCTACCTGGTGGCGCGCCGCGCCGGAGTGGCGACGCCGAACTTCTGGGCCGTGGCGGCGGGCGAGGACATCGACCCCGACAGGGTTCCGTATCCCGTTTTCGTGAAGCCGGCTCGCTCTGGTTCATCGTTCGGGGTGACCAAGGTGTCCCGAAGAGAGGAACTGCCCAGCGCGGTGGAAGCGGCGCGTCAGTACGACTCGAAAGTGTTGATTGAAGAAGCGGTGGCCGGCGGCGAAGTCGGCTGCGCGATCCTCGGGAACGACACAGAGCTGTTCGCCGGCGAACCAGATCGCATATCACTGTCCCACGGGTTTTTCCGAATCCACCAGGAGCGTGAACCCGAACGCGGCTCGGAGAACGCCACCTTCATCGTTCCCGCCGACATCTCGACGGAGGCGCGTGACCTCGTCCGGGAGACCGCAAAGACCCTCTACCGCGCCTTGGGATGCAAGGGACTCGCGAGAGTAGACATGTTCTTGACCGAAGACGGTACGGTCGTCCTGAACGAGGTCAACACGCTGCCGGGCCTGACCTCCTACAGCCGTTATCCGAGAATGATGGCCGCCGCAGGATTACCCCTCGCCGAGGTGATTCACCGGGTCGTCTCGTTGGCTTTGGCCGGACCAGGCCGATGAACCGTGACTTTGTCTTCGTAGACGAGGTAGTACCGGGAATACGCTGGGATGCCAAGTACGCCACCTGGGATAACTTCACGGGCAAGCCGGTGGACGGATATCTGGCGAACCGAATAGTCGGCACGATGGCGTTGTGCGAGGCCCTTCGAACGGCGCAAGGAGCCGCGGCATCCTTGGGCTTCGGTTTGCTTCTTTGGGATGGGTATCGCCCGCAACGCGCCGTCGATTGCTTTGTGTGCTGGTCAAAGCAGGCGGAAGATGGCCGGACGAAGCAGCGGCACTATCCGAATATCGACAGACACGAGATGTTCAAGAAGGGATATGTGGCCGTCAGGTCGGGCCACAGTCGGGGCAGCACCGTCGACCTGACGCTGTATCGCTTGGCCACCAGTGAACTCGTTCCAATGGGCGGTGACCATGACTTGATGGACCAGGTCTCACACCACGGTGCGGAAGGAATCGCGCCGATCGAAGCGAGGAACCGTCAATGCCTGTGGTCCGTCATGGAGGACTCGGGGTTCACTTCGTACCCTTGCGAATGGTGGCATTACTCGCTGAAAGACGAACCTTACCCGGACACCTATTTTGACTTTCCCATCGCGACGACTCGTGCGCTGCACGGCGTCTGATTTGACGGCTTATCTGGGGGTCGAGTGCTTAGAGGCTACGAATGAAGGATCAGGCCAACTTGCTTGAGCATCGTGACGCCGTCCTGGAGACCCTTCTCCTCGACGATCAGGTCGTTCTCGACCCTCAGGATCGAGACCCCGGTGAAGTGCATCTTGGTCCCGGAGTTGGTAGGCAGTGAACCAACAGGAAGGTCGGAGAACGCCGGGCCCGTGTATGCCCCCGCCTTCCCACCGGCCGATGACGTAGTCGCCCTCACCGACCAGCTCCGCGGCCCCCCAGAAGTTGAGGTTCGGAAAGGCCTCGCGAACCCTCGTGGCGAACGCGCGAACCTCGTCGCGACCCGGCACGAGGCGTGAAGCGAGTACGAGAAGCCGGTGTCCGGATCGGCGAGCTCGTCGATCACTCCCGGGTTGAGGTTCTCTCCCCAGAACTCGGTAAACCAGCGACCGACGACGGCCTTGTTTCCTTCGACGGACACGTATTCATCCTGTGGTGTGCGCGGCCTTTCTGACCGTCGTCGGGTAGACGCAGCGACCCGTGGCTTCGTGAGGTGAATCTCTTGAAGGTCGCCCGTTTCCGTGACGCCGGGTCGTCTGAACGTGGAGATCCGATTGTGGGGATCGCTGCACTGGTATCGGCCGGACCCGGCCGTCTTCGGGACCTACACCGACACGGGATTCGAGATCGTCCGCGATCAGATCAGCGAGTATCTCGCCGGCGAGCGTCAGAACTTCGACGTCCCGGTGTGCACCAATGGCGATGGGTTCCAAGAGAGCGTTTGGTCACTGGTCGGTGAGATCCCCTATGGCGAGACCGCCACCTACGGAGAGCTGGCTCGCCGGCTGGGAGCCGCGACTCCCAAGGAGGTCGGCGCCGCCGTCGGGAGAAACCCGACCTGCCTTCTCGTGCCCTGCCACCGCGTCGTGGGCACGGGAGGCAAGCTGACCGGTTATGCCGGCGGTCTCGAGCGCAAGCGATTTCTCCTCGACCTCGAGGCAGAAGTCACAGAACGGCCGAGTCGGCTCTTCTGAGATGGGTCCTCACATTTCCCACAGCTCGGGCGTCTACATAGCGTGACCGACAATCAGCCCTTCTCCGAGATCGTGTGTCTCCACGGAGCGACCGTGTTGCGGGTATGCCGGGCCATGGTCGGGCCGGTGGACGCCGACGACGCCTGGTCGGAGACGTTCCTCTCCGCACTGCGGGCATATCCGAAGTTGCCTGCCGACGCCAACGTCGAGGCATGGCTGGTGACGATCGCTCACCGGAAGGTGATCGACCTCGTCCGCAAAGTGCAACGATCCGCTACGCCGGTTGCCGAGGTGCCAGCGCAGTCCGTCGAGGCTGACCATGACGGTGCCGAGCTCGAGCTTTCGCAAATCCTGGGGCACCTTCCCGAACGCCAGCGCTTGGCCGTCGTCTACCACTACCTCGGCGATCTCCCCTACGCGGAGGTAGCAGCGGTGATCGGAGGGACGCCTGAGGCCGCTCGGCGAGCCGCAGCCGACGGGCTCGCAAAGCTTCGAAAAGACCGGGCGATCGTCGCCCGTAAACACGAAACCCAAGGATCGGTGGAATGAAAATGACCATGGAACGACCAAACCAGGACTTCTCCGAGTTGTTCGGACCTCCTCCCGACAACGAGGACATCGCCTTGCTCTTCGAGCGGCTGGCCGCCCGGGCGGAGGACGAAGAGCTGCTCGACGTCGCCTACCGCACTCTCGACACTCCAGTCGGCACGCTGCTCCTGGCTGCCACCCTGGACGGATTGGTCCGGATCGCCTACGAACGCGAAGGCCTCGACGAGGTGCTGCGTGATCTGGCGGGCAGGATCAGCCCCCGTATCCTCGAGACCCCGCGGCGGCTCGATGACGTCGCCCGTGAACTCGAGGAGTACTTCGAAGGGCGGCGCACTACCTTCGACCTTCCGCTCGATCTTCGGCTCTCGGCCGGGTTCCGCCGCTCGGTCCTGTCGTACCTACCGGCCATTGGTTACGGAGAGACGGCCAGCTACCAGTCCGTGGCCGCCGCTGTCGATAATCCCAAGGCCGTGCGTGCCGTCGGCTCAGCCTGCGCCACCAATCCATTGCCAGTCGTCATCCCGTGCCACCGGGTCATCCGTTCCGACGGGCAGATCGGCGCCTACCTCGGTGGCCCAGAGGTCAAGCACCAGCTGCTTGAGATGGAGGCTGCCCGGTGAGCGGGGGCTCCGTCACTGAGGGATCGGCGTTCAGGCGACGGGTCGAGAGCGCCAACTGGGATGAGGTTGCAGACGAGCTCGATGAGGTCGGCTGCGCTCTTTTGCCAAGCCTCCTCACGGCAGATGACGCCCGTGAGCTGGTCAAGCTCTACGACCACGACGAGGCTTTTCGCTCAACCATCGACATGGGGCGACACCGCTTCGGCGAAGGGCAGTACCGGTACCTCGCGGCACCACTGCCCACTTCGGTCGACGAGTTGCGTCACGCGCTCTACCCACACCTGCTTCCGATCGCCCGGAACTGGTATTCCAAACTCGGACGACCTACTCCGTGGCCCGACACGCTCGAGGAGTGGTTGGACATGTGCCATGAGGCCGGTCAGACGAAGCCGACCCCTCTCATCTTGAAGTACGGGCCGGGAGACTGGAACGCACTACACCGCGACCTCTACGGGGAACTCGTCTTTCCCCTCCAGGTCGTGATCAACCTGACCGAGCCAGGCAAGGACTACACGGGCGGCGAGTTTCTCCTGGTCGAGCAGCGGCCCCGAGCCCAGTCCAGGGGAACCGCCCTGACGCTTGCATACCTCCAAGGGATGGTCTTCACCACCAGGGATCGGCCACTCCCAACCCAGCGTGGTTGGTCGGCGGCACCGGTACGCCACGGCGTGTCGACCGTACGCGTCGGGCAGCGCTACACCTTGGGCATCCTTCTCCACGACGCCGCCTGATGACACGGTCGGTGAAGATCTACACGCTGATCGGCCTGGACCGGAAGCCCTATCGGAGCAACAGAAAAGGGACCGCTGGCGGACACAAGGGCACCAAATCTTCGGACGTCTCGACTGTCCCGCAGCTCTGCGGACCATCGCCCGCGGTGGTTACGTCCGCCACCGAGTCTTCTTCGCCGACTTCGCCACGGCGTCGAATGCCGGCTATCGACCCTGTGCAGTCTGTATGCCCGCTGACTAACGCGCCCGGAAGGCACGCCACGCGGGCGACCCATGGCACCCTCGAGAGTCGGTCACGGAATGAGTTCGATCGATCGCCGGATCACCTCGGACTACGGCAGACGACGGGGAGGTGCCACCTTTTCGTGCCCTGGTAGGGCCTGATTCGGTCGCCTGGGAGTTCGATTCGATCGGTCATGGCTTTGCGGCGTGTGCTGGTGCGGCCAGTTCATCCGTTCGCATGTCCCACCAGTCCGGTGGCACGACGCGAAGCGCAATCGCCCAGGTTTCATCTTCGAGGCGAATCGCAATGCGAGTCATCGACAAAAGGTTGTCGACGAACCAGTCGTCGCGATGGCTGCCTCCGGGGGACCGAAATCGGCTGCCCCTTCGTCTGCCATAGGCCAGGAAGTACCACAGTCCGTGGATACGTCCGATCATTTCGACGTGACGATCGAAGAGCTCGGAGAAACTGGTCGAGCCAGTCAAGACGGCTCCCCACCGACTGATGAGCTCGCGGGAGACGGCAAGAGTTTGTTCGAGCGATTCCTGGAGCTGATCCCGCCGGAGCGGGTCAGTCAGGATCGCGTCAATCTTGCGCTTCAACACCGGCGCCCGTGCCGGCGAATCGAGCACCCGGATGATCTGAGTGGGGTCAGCCGTATCTTCGCTGCCGCTGTTGCCTTCGTAGATGACACCTAGCAGCACACCCCACGCTCCGCGTGCGGCCTCGGCCAATTCCAAGAGCGCGTACTGGGCGAGCAACTGCCATCTGCGTTCAGAACGCCGGTTGAGGACGACCTCGATCACCGTGACTGATACCAAGACGGCTGTAAGAGAGGCGAGGATCGCCGTCGTTACAGGGTGGCCGAGCCAGAACCTACTTGCGTAGAAGTCTGAGGAAACCAATACCGCTATCAATGTAACTGCGCCGAGAGCGGCAATGGGCGGGCGTCGCGGTGCCTTCGGCGGCACGTTGCCCCCGCGCTCCCCCCTCTTATTGTTCAAGGATCTGCCGAATCACGCGGACGACCATGTCTCGCCGGTCGCGCCGATCAGATGGGAACAGTGCAGCGAGCTCGGGTATCTGCGTATGCCACATCAGGGCGGTTGAGCGGGCGAGGGAGAGCAGCGCAACAGCGGGATACGCCTTGGTGACCTTGCCCTGCTGCTGGGCGGCCACGATTCGTCCGACTTTGTCCTCGTTCGAGTCCCGGATCACTTCGAGCGATGGTCCAGCTTCCCGCTCGACCTGGTACCAAAGGACCAGGCGCAGCGTCTCGGGAGCGTCCTCGAACTTGTCGAACATTCTTCCGCCGTACTCGGGCAGGTCGTACTCATCGAAGAGCACCGATGCATGGAAGTCTCGGATGCGGTCCTCGAATGCCGCGGCGAACAGAGCGTCTTTGCTGCCGAAGTAGGCGTAGATGGCCTGTTTGTTGGCCTTGGCCTCTGAAGCGATCCGGTCTACGCGTGCGCCTGCGATGCCGTAGGCGCTGAATTCCATGATTGCGGCCTCCAGCAGGCGCCGCCTCGTGTCCTGTGAGTCCCAGGGCATGCCTGGGACTCTACAACCAACTAGTTGGATTGACAAGGGGCCCCACGGTGCCACGATGCCGCTGTGCATTTCTCAGCAGAGCTGACTCTGCTTCGTTGCGTTGGCGAACCTGGTGACAGCTCGTGGATCGGGTCCCCCGGACTTACCGTGGCGTTCGCTCATCCATCGCCCACGGTGCCCCGCTCTCGTTCAGCAGGTCCAAAAAGGGATCGGCTGGAAATGCCTCGGGACCAAGGATTCCCACACCTGACCACGATCCCGAGTCGACGAGCTCAAGCGCCACGAGGGGGTTGATTGCCGTTTGCCATACGACGGCCTGCGATCCGTATTCGCTCATCGACCAAGCGTTGTCCACAACCTGGTACAGGTACACCTCGCGGCGAGCCCCGTCTTTGCCGGTTCCAGACACCCAGGTCCCAGCGCACGTGACCCCACGCATGCTGTCGCCGAGCTCGGCTGGGTCAGGAAGACAGGCGGCAACAACGTCACGGGGAGAGACTTTCACTCCCTGCACGTCAACCGGGAGCGTGGAGTCGAGGCCGAGCTTATGGAGGGTCTCGAGGATTCTGATGAAGTCCTCGCCCAGGCCGTACTTGAACGTCACCCGTTCGGCGTCGACCCATCGTGGCACCAGAAGGACTTCCTCGTGCTCGACATTGACGCATTCGACGGAGCCGATCCCGGCGGGGAAATCGAACACCTCGAGCTCGCTAAAGGGCTCAGTCGTGTACCAGCCCCGGTCCTTCTCCCAAATGATCGGGGGGTTCAAGCATTCCTCGATTGTGGTCCAAATGGAGAAGGTCGGCGCGAAGTCATAGCCTTCGACCACCAAGTTGGCGCCGTCACGGATCCCGATCTCGCCGATCGACGAGAAAAGGTGGTCGGACGCGTACCGCGCGAAGACATCCGACAAACCTGGTTCAACCCCCATGCCCACGAGCGCCAATAGACCCTTCTTCTCCCACTGGTCGGCCAAGGCAAACTGTTCATCGCCGAGTTTTACGCCCGGCTGTGAGTATGGATCTCGAGGGTGAGGGCGAGAGAGCGACATCGCCATGTCGAGATAGTTCACATCCGCAGCCAGAGCACTTCGGAACAGCGGCATGACGAACCTCGGGTCGACTGCGTTCACGAGCACATCGCAACGTTGAGCTCGCAGCAGATCGCCCACCGCCTTTTCGTCGGAGGCGTCGAGGGCAACCGCGGTGAACCGGTCACTCGCGGACTGCGCTGCTCGTTGCGCCCGGCTCAAGAGATGGTCGGCAACGATGAGGTGTTCAAAAGCGTTACGCCGAGCAGCGGTCCGAGCAAATGCCGTTCCCACTCCACCCGCTCCCATCAGCAACACACGCATGGCAACCTTCCGATCAATTGCATCGATCTTTCCACCGATTCCACCGAACGGTGGAGCAGACGTAGGGATGATTGGTTACGTCCCGTCCGTCAGGTATCGATCGCGCGATAGTAGAGTGCTCTACGACAGCGAGATGCGCAGTGGACGGGCTGGAAACCGGCTGGACGGAACGGCACGTCAGGGGACCTGACGGACCCACACAAACGAAACCCTCACCTTGCCAAGGTGATAGTCGACCATCTATTGACGAATTTGCGTCGAGGCTGATTGAGACACGTCGATCTTTCTTGAACCGTGGCTTGACCCTGAACTGCCGGACGTCAAACCCAAATCCAACCGTCTGAACGGACATCGGCGCACGTGCAGGGCGGCCAAGATCGCTGTGCCGTCCCTCTGTGATGTCAGGTGGGTGGGCCTCCGCCGGCCGGTGGCTATTTCGACGGGGTGGTCCGCTTCGATGCCCCCTCTGGGGCCATACACATAGAAGGGACCGTCCCAATGAGCAGTCTATCCCGTGATGCAATCTCTATCTCTAACGCTGTGATGTTGCTCGTTGTCATCTGTCTGGCCGAAGGTCGTCTCGGATCCGGCCCAGAGCCCGGGGTCGGCCGAGAGGTGCCGCGTAATCTTGACGCAGGACAGCTGAGGGGATCGGTGTGAGTGAAGGCATCCTTGACGACATCCGAGTAGTGGACATGGCCGCGGGCATCGGTGGGTCGGTGGCCGCATTGCTCCTCGCGGAGTCCGGGGCCGACGTGGTGAAGATCGAGGGACCGTGGGCGGACCCGCCCCCGATCGGCGCGGAGAACGGGATCAGGACCTGGAACCGCAGTAAGGACCGTGCCCTGATCGATATCCGGACCGCTGTGGGCCGTGAAGAGCTGGAGCGCCTCCTGGCGAGTGCTGACGTCCTCATCCACGAATTTTCCCCGCTTCGGGCGACGGCCGTCGGGTTGGACGACATGGCGCTGGCCCGGCGCAATCCTCGCTTGATCGTGTCCTCGGTGTTGTCGTGGCCGGCCAATCACCCAGACGCCGAGCGGCCGGTGGACGAGCTGCTCGCCATGGCTCGGCTTGGAATATGCGACGAGCAAAAGGCGATGACCCGTGACGGTCCGGTCATGATTCGCTTTCCGCTCGGTGCCTGGGGCGCTGCCTACCTGGCCGCAATCGGCATCATGGCCAGGCTCCTGCTTCGCCTCGACACGGGCCGCGGAGGCGAGGCCCACACATCGCTTGTCCAAGGAGCCCTCGTGCCCATGGGGATGCACTGGTCCCGGGCACAGCACCCGACGCCCGCACTCGCGATGGGGATGCCAAAGGAGGGCGGCGGGTCGCAGATCAGTCTCTTCGAGTGCTCCGACGGCGTCTGGATCCACCTGATGGCGTGCCCGGACCATGCACCCCTGATGAGTGCTGCGTTGCAGGCCATGGGCGAGGAGGGAGTCAAGCAGGCGAACGCTGCGGTCACTGGCAACGCCTACGCCTATCCCAATCTGGGAGCCAACATCGTCGCGTTCCGCACCCGCCCGTCCTCCGAATGGTTGTCCGACCTCTGGGCCAGTGACGTTGCAGCCCAGCCCGCGCTCCCCTTCGGGGCCATCCTTCGCGACGAACAGACCGTGCTCGATGGCTACGTCGTCGAGGTAGAAGATCCGCAAGTTGGCACAATCGTGGTGCCGGGAACCTCTTTGACCATCGAGCCACCTGCCCGGATCAGATTCCCGCGTCCATCGTCCACCGTCGAACCGACCGACGTGGCTCTCGACTGGGAAGCTCCCGCTCGAAGACCCGGGCTTGATCGCCAGGGTGCCGATGTTGCCGCCCCCAGATGGCCGCTCGAGGGACTCAAGGTGCTCGACCTCGGCAACTACCTCGCCGGACCCTATGGGCCCATGCTGCTGGCAGACCTGGGTGCAGATGTCATCAAGGTCGAGTCGACAGCCGGGGACGCGATGCGCCACGTCCCATGGGCTTTTGCCGGCTGCCAGCGTGGGAAGCGCAGCGTCGCACTCGATTTGAAAGACACGCAGACCCGGCCGGCGGTCGAAGCACTGTTTCGTTGGGCCGACGTCGTCCACCACAACTTACGTCTGCCCGCGGCCCGCCGACTTGGACTGGACTACGACAGCGTCAGCCGGTCCAACCCCGACGTCATCTATTGCCACACGTCCTCCTACGGACCGGCGGGTCCGCGGGCCGACTGGCCGGGCTACGACCAACTGTTCCAGGCAGCGTGCGGCTGGGAGGTGCTCGGAGCCGGCGAGGGGAATCCACCGATGTGGCACCGCTTCGGGTTCATGGACCACCAATGCGCGATGGCCTCGGTCGTGGCCACTCTTCTGGGTCTGTATAGACGCCGAATGACCGGGCAAGGCTCCTCGGTGGCGGCGTCTTTGCTGGGCGCCGGAGTCCTGACCGTTTCGGAAACCTACGTCGGACCAGATGGGCAGCTGGCGCCGGTCGCCGGCCTGGATGCACAGCAGACCCGCATCGAGCCAGGCTACGGCATATTCGAAGTGCTCGACGGCTGGATCGCCGTCGCTTGCCGGACCGACGAACACCGTCGCGCCCTTTTGGCGGTGGCTGGCGCAGTGAACCTCGACGAGGTTCCGGGAGCTCTGGCACCTCGCAACAGTGCTGTGGTGCTCGCCGACCTGGCCTCCGCGGGCGTACCAGCCGACGTGGTCGCACGGGCGCAACGCGACACCTTCTTCGACGCTCCGGCCAACAGAGCCGCCGGATTGGTCACCTCGTATCACTCCCTGGAATACGGCCGCATCGAGCAGCCCGGAGCGATGTGGTACTTCGGTGACCTCAACGTGCGACTGGAACTAGCTCCCCCGCGCTCGGACAGCACACCATCGAGGCGCTCACCTCCGTCGGCGTCGACATCGAAGAACTCCGCCTTTTGATAGCGCATGGAGCAGCGCGCCAATGGTAGATACGACCGTATTCGGAAGCGGCGGAGTGCGTGCAGAAGGACACCTCAGTGACCATCGGCATGCCGGCGGATTCCTTGGTCGGTGCCCACTATTTTTGCAGAAGCATCCTCGTAGATATGGTTGCAAACCGTAAACGACTCCGCTCGCGGGGACCGATCGACATTTGCGAGTGGAGCGGCCATTCGCTCACGTCCGTTCGCCACGAAGTTCACCGCCGGAAACACGCACTGTGCGACCCCGGGACCCTTGGAATGGTTCGACGCAGAGGGCGCGGCCATCGAACCGCAAGGGAAATTGCCCGTTGGTAGACCGCCTACTACAGGGACGAATTCAGCCGGATCAGGTGGACAATCTCTGGACGGAATCGCACTCTGGGAGACCCCCCGGACCCAGACGGACGTAAACCCTCACCTTGCCAACGTGATGATCGACCATTCGTTGACGATCCGGGATCAACGGGAATCGAGGCACCGCGAGAACCCTCGACGGAAGGCTGTGGGTGCAGCCTCAGTTTCAAACCCAACCAGCTCGCAGTCACGAGACCGCACTTTTTCATTCGGGCGCCTCGTCTGCTCAAAGGTTGCGTGGACCGGGACCTTCTTGTCCCAGCAGATCGTCGGGGTTCACGAGCTTGCACAGGCCCAGAGAGAGGCATCCGCAGCCGATACAGCCGCTCAGCCGGTCCCGCAGGTGCTGCAAACCGATGATCCGCTGATCGAGGTCGTCCCGCCACGCAGCGGAGAGCCGCTCCCAATCCCGACGGGTTGGCGTGCGACCGTCCGGCAGGCGCTCGAGAGCGTCCTTGATGCGCCGGAGTGGGATGCCAACGGCCTGGGACGCTCGGATGAACGCCACCCTCCTCAGGACCTCTCGTGGGAACCGTCGCTGGTTTCCCGCGGTGCGCGTGCCATGGATAAGCCCTTCGGCCTCGTAGAAGTGGAGGGCGGAAACGGTGACGCCGCTCCGAGACGCCACCTGGCCCACGCTCAGCTCGGCCGAGGAGAGAGAAGATCGGGACATGGTCTTGACCTCAATCTTACCTGAGGTTCTAGTCTTGCCCCATGACCTTTCGTGACGCCGAAGTGCGCTTCCTCACCCGCCAGGACCGCGGACACCTCGCCACCTTGGGGCCGAACGGGCTCCCCCAGGTCAAGCCCCTTGGGTTCACGTACAACCCGACACTCGGGACCATCGACATCACCGGGTTCAACATGGGCGGAAGTGCGAAATACCGCAACGTGCAGGCGAACCCGAACGTGGCCTTCGTCGTCGACGAGGTCACCGAAGAATCCATGGAGGGCGCCCACTTCCTCGAGATTCGCGGCGTGGCAGAGACCGCGGTCGGCAACCATGATCCACAGGGCCATCTGGCGCCTGAGATCATCAGGATCCATCCCCGGCGGATCATCTCGTTCAATGTCGATCCCGACGACCCGGGTTTCGCCGCCCGAGACGTGACCCCGGCTGGTTTCGGTCACGCGGTGGCCTGACATGCGGGCCATCGAGGTGGTTCGGTTCGGGAGCCCTGACGTCCTCGAGCTGCGTGAGCCGCCAGACCCCATTGCTGGGCCCGGGCAGGTCCTGGTGGCGGCGTCGGCATGTGACGTGCTCTTCGTCGACACCATGATCCGCTCGGGTCGGGGGGCCGAGTACTTCCCGATCCGGCCGCCCTATGTGCCGGGCAACGGTGTCGGCGGAACCATCGCCGCCCTCGGTGCGGGGGTCGACTCCGGCTGGCTCGGCCGTCCCGTGGTGGCGCACACGGGCGGAGCGGGCGGCACCGGCGGCTACGCAGAACTGGCGGCTGTCGACCTCACCGACTGCGCGCGACTCACCGACGACGTCGACCTCCTCGAAGCGACCGCCGTCCTCCACGACGGCACGACTGCGCTCCGCATCCTCGAGAAAACCGCACCGAAGGAAGGGGAGTGGATGCTCATTCTCGGCGCTGCAGGGGGCATGGGATTGCTCCTCGTTCAACTGCTCGCCGGTCGGGGGGCAAAGGTTGTGGGTGCCGCCCGCGGTTCAACGAAACGAGAGGTCGTTGCAGAGGCCGGGGCCGTGGCGGCAATCGACTACGGCGATCCCGGTTGGACCGATGCGGTGCTCGACGCCAGTGGCGGGCGTCGTCCGACCGTCGTGCTCGACGGGGTCGGCGGAACGATCGGCGGAGAAGCGTTCCGACTGATCGCCGACGGCGGGCGCTTCTCGGCGCACGGAACCCCGAGCGGCTCGTTCGCACTGATCGACAGCTCTGAGGTAGAGCGTCGTGGCGTCACCGTGACGACCATCGCCGACCTCCAGTACGGTGAGGGCGACCGGTCTCGGCTGCTCGCCGCCATTCTCGCCGAGATCGGCGCAGGGCGAGTGGCCCCCCTCGTGGGCCAGACCTTCTCACTGGCTGAGGCGCCGAAGGCACATCTGGCAATCGAATCCAGGGAGACCGTTGCCAAGACGCTCCTCCTCCCACCTTGACGGCGATCTTCGAGTCGTCCGAGGAGCGCCCACGGAGCCAGTGGGGAGATTGACCCGCAGATTGCCCGAAGGCTCGCGCTCGCCCATCCACATGCCCAACTATCGAGCGAAATTTGGTCCTCCTGTGCAGACCGGCTGGACAAGGACTCCGTCCTGAACAGGGTGGCGTGATTCCGGGTCCGCCCGGCACCACGGTCCCAGCGGCGGTGTCGGTGACGTGGAGGTATGGACCAGCCGGGCCTAACGGGTCCCGATCTGCAATGCCCGTGTGCTGGGCGCGTACTTTTGCAAGCACCTGGCACCTAAGGTTCGCTTGTTACTGCACGCACAAGCGGGGCGCTGGGGGCACCCCTGAGAAAGAAGGAAGCACGGATGGGCAGCAGAGCCTGGATGCTGGTGTGGGCTGGAGTCTTCGCCTTCGCGGTCCTATGCGTATATGGGGCGATACGGAACTGACGCCCACGGCCATCCGTGCGAGCCGCGCCGACCCAGCCCAAGCTCGTAGCCGACGAATCTATGAAAGTCGACATCGACCCGTAGCCCGTTCGCGAACGGACGGTGTCTGCGACGCCGGGTTCGGAGCAATCTGAGGCATCGTTCGAGCTTGGAGCGGCTGTCAGGGAGAGGGTCGCTGATCCACTGAAGACCGGCGCAGGTCGACCTGGGAACCCTGTTAGAAGTTCACCTGCAGGGCTTCGATCGGTGGCCATCCATCCCACGAATTCCGATTTCGTATCCACGAACTCCGGCATTTCACCGCGACCCATGGGTGCCGGCGTGGACGTGCGGCCAGCTACCGGCCGGCTCGGGCACGCGGATCTTCAGTCACACCGTGCTTCCATAGCCACGCGCTCGAGGAGCGAGACCCAGCGGCCGCTGCCATCGGGGGTGGGATCCTCGACCCGGGCGAGCGCCGGGCGGTCGCTGCAACAACCAAGGGAGGGGCCGCACGTCCCGAAGCCAGCCGCTCATCGGGGCGCGACCGAGCGGTGGGTGGCGGGGCATGGCAGCTCGATGTGTACGAGACGACGGGGACGCCCGCCCTTGACGATCTGGGTCGAAGAGCTCACCGAGGCCAAGTTCGTCGCGCTGGATGCCGCGCTCCGGCTGGTGATCGCCCGGCGGGGGATCGAGCTGGCGAGGACCGAATGGCTCAAGCCGCTCGGTGACGGGCTGCACGAATTCCACCTGCGCCACGACGAGGGCGAGATGCGGCGGATGTTCGGGGACGCAGAGAATCACGGCCGCCGACGTGAGCGCATCCTGCTTCGTGTCTTCGCCGACGGGGGATGCAGGGACGTCTCCTCGACGTTCGGTGGGCACCTCGTTGGCTCGGCGTCACAAAGATTGGGAAAACCTGGTCAGGTTTGTGGCACACTTTGCTCAGCGGGCTCCAAGGTTCCAGTGGGGTCTCCAGAGTGCCGATTGACACTTCTGACCGGGGCTGCGCTCTGACGGGAGGCGTCATGCCGGACTCGATCGGACCACATCGCAACCTCAATCCGGGAAGATTTCGAAAGTCGCCGGTCTTCGTTGCGGCATTCGCAATTGCATCAGTCGGGCTGATGATTCCGTCTACGGCGGGTGCCTTCAACGGCGTCGTCCCTCATACTTCCCGAGCGGAGAGCTTCACCGCGCAGGTTCACACACTGCCCGTCACGAAGTTTTCCGGAATCGACCAACCACGTGGGATCGTCTCCGGGCCGGACGGCGCGGCTGTGGTTCACCAATACGAAAGCAAACTCGATCGGACAGTTGACGACGTCGGGCGTTGTCTCCATGTTCACGGGCGCAGGCGTCGACCGGCCCGAGTCGATCACCCTTGGACCCGACGGGGCCCTTTGGTTCACGAATGCGGCCAGCAATTCCATTGGACGCATCACGACATCCGGGGTCGTATCGAACTTCACCGACCCGAGCATTAGTCAACCTGGCCCAATTGTAGTGGGACCGGATGGAGCGCTCTGGTTTACCAACGCCAATGGCGCGATAGGAAGGATCTCAACTGGAGGTGTCATATCAAGCTTTGCGGTCAGCTGCCAACTCGGAGATCTCGCGGCGGGACCGGACGGCGCACTGTGGTTCACGTGTCCGTTCGCCAATTCGATCGGGCGGATCACCACGTCGGGAACGACCTCAAGTTTCAGCGGAGGTGGGATCGATCTACCGTCCGGGATAACGACTGGCCCCGACGGTGCTCTGTGGTTTGGCAACGACGGATCAATCGGACGCATCACCACGTCTGGTGTGATTACGACCTATCCAGATGCTGGAATCTCGGGCGTCGGCGGTATCACGACAGGACCGGACGGGGCGTTGTGGTTTTCAGCCGAACTGAACAATTCAGTTGGATCAATCGGTCGTATCACGACCGGCGGCACCATTTCCTCTTTCACATCGACGACGGATATGAACTGGCCCGCCGGTATAGCTGTGGGACCAGACGGTGCTCTGTGGTTTGCGAACGCAGGCTTCGAAAGCCGGAACCCTGGCCAGTCGATCGGACGGATTACGACCTCAGGCGAGGTGTCATCCTATGTTGGTATCAACGACGCGGGTGATGCCGTCACCGGTCCGAACGGCGCTGTGTGGTTCACCAACGGGAACCACATCGCGGAGATTACTCCCTCAGACGTTTTCACAAGCTTCAGCGGTCCTACCATCGATTCCCCTTCAGGAATAGCCGTCGGACCTGATGGGGCACTGTGGTTCACCAACTCCGGCAACAATTCGATCGGACGAATAACAACGTCAGGCGTCGTCACGAACTATACCGGCACAGGTATAGACGACCCCGCCGGCATTACGGCTGGCCCTGATGGCGCCCTCTGGTTCACCAATCTCGGTGACTACCGAGGCGACTCGATCGGTCGCATCACGACAGGCGGAGTGGTCACGATATACACGGGTGATGGAATTCTTGGGCCGGAGCGAATAACGACCGGACCCGATGGCGCACTCTGGTTTACGAACATCGAGAACAGCTCGATCGGTCGAATCACGACCGCTGGGGTGGTGACGAACTACCCAGGTGCAGATGGACCGTTCGCCATCACGGCAGGTCCTGGCGGCGTGTGGTTCACCAATCTCGGTACCGACTCGATCGGAACGGTTACCTCGTCGGGAGTCCTGACCAACTACGCGGACAGCAAGATCGACTATCCCGCAGGAATTGTGACCAGTCCAGATGGAGCCGTGTGGTTCGCCGGCGAGCCGAATTGGATCGGGCGGATCACCTCGGCCGGGTTCATCACCAACTACCGTGCGGCCTCGGGTCGCAATACGATCACTGGGTTGACGGTTGGTCCTGATGGTGAGTTATGGATGGTGGGCTCAAGCTCCATATGGAGGATCGAAGTTCCGCCATATGTCTCGGCCTCTCCCAATTCGGGGCCGGGAGGGGAGGACGTTACGATCTCAGGTGGGTCATTTCAGCCCGGCGAGACCGTGAAAGCGCACTACGAGACCGGAGTGAGTTCGCCGCGCTCCGTAATGTTGTGCTCGAGCACCTCCAGTCCTGTCGGGCAGTTCACCTGCAACGGCCAGATTCCCTCCGGTTCCGATATGGGTTCACCGGGAAATCACAAGGTAATAGCAAGGGGGCTGACGTCGGACATCAATGCGAAGACGTCGTTTCAGCTGACTTCGTGAACTGTCCATTTCGTTCCGATGTTCGTCGGGTCGGGAACCCGATGGTCGCAGATCGGCGAACGACCCGCCACGAGGACTGCTGAGGTCAGAGCTGGTAGAAAGAGCTCTTCCACGCTACGTTCGCCGAGTGCCCGCCGCACCGGTGATCATCGAAGCCGCCATCAACGGCGTGACCACGAAAGAACGCAACCCAAATGTCCCTCGCACCCCAGAGGAGATCAGCTCAGACGCGCTCGCATGCCTGGAAGCCGGTGCTGCCATCATCCACAACCACATCGACCTCTTCGGAGTGAGTGAGGAGGAGGCTGCGGAGCGATATTTGGAAGGGTGGCGCGCCGTTCTCGTGGCTCGACCTGACGCGTTGCTCTACCCGACGGTTCACTTCGGAAGCTCAATGAACTACGAGCATCTGATTCCTCTGGCGGCGAGCGGTGCGCTGCGTATCGGCCTGACCGATCCGGGATCGCTCAACCTCGGTGGCGTTGGCGATGACCACATCCCACGCGGATCCTTCGTCTACGCCAACTCCTTCGATGTGATCGCCCGGGCTTTCGAGATCTGCGCGACCCAGCGGCTGGGGCCGAGCCTGGCCATCTACGAGCCTGGTTTCCTCCGTACCGCCCTCGCGTGGTGGCGAGCGGGGCGCTTGCCCGCCGGCGCCATGATCAAGCTGTACTTCGGGGCCGAACGTGGCCTCCTCGGCGCACCATTCGGGCTTCCTCCGACCGTGTCCGCGCTCGATGTCTATCTGGAGATGATGGCCGAGTGCGACCTGCCATGGGCGGTGTCGGTGGTGGGTGGAGATGTGGTCGAGAGCGGAATCGCCCGGGCCGCCCTCGAGCGCGGAGGGCATCTCCACCTCGGCCTCGAGTTCTACGGCGGACCGGGCGCACCCACCAACGCTGAACTGGTCACCAGGGCCGTCGAACTGTGCGGACAGGCGAAGAGGCCGATCGCCACCTCCCGGGAAGCGGGTGTGATCCTCGGCCTACCCCGCACGGCCTCGGAGATCACGGCTCCGCTCTAGTACTGGTCGACGACTACCTTCTCCAGGCCGGCCGCAGGGGCCCTCGAGAGCAACCGGCTTGTCTCGTGACACGCCTCGGTGAATGCGGATTCCCCGACTACGTGGAAGCCGATCCCCCTGTGACATCGGAAAAGTCCGCCTCGTCTCCCTCCCGATTCGGATCACATATATGCGGTGGCGAACGCAGATGAGTACCCTCGAGATGGAGCTGCGCGCCCCGTGGTGTCTATTCCTGGAGGACCCGATCAAATGACCCTGGCCGCCGAGGTGCCCGAAGGACTCGCCGTCGTGGACGCCGATTCACATTTCACCGACGTCCAGGATCTCTGGACGAAGCGCGCCCCCGCGGCTTTCAAGGATCAGATCCTGCATGTCGAGGACGTCGACGGGGAGCGCCAGTGGGTCATAGAAGGCACGCCGGTCGGGAAGGCCGGAGGTGGAAGCACCATCGACCGGGAGGGAGTGAAGCACCCCTTCCTGGAATCGATGATCGAGTGGGACTTCGAGCGTGCCCATGTCGCCGCCTGGGACGTCGACGCCCGCCTCGAAGTGCTGGACGCGATGGGCATCGAGCACCAGGTCCTCTACCCGAACGCGCTGGGTCTTGGTGGGCAGACCCTGGGCGAGGTGAAGGACCCCGCGCTGCGCCGGCTGTGTGTCGAGATCTTCAACGACACCCGGGCCGAGATCCAGGAGTACACCAACAACCGTCTGTTGCCCATGCCCATCCTGCCGGCTTGGGACATCGACGAGTGTGTCCGCGAGGCCGAACGGATCGCTGACCTCGGGCTCCGAGGGATCAACATGACCTCGGATCCCCAGGACCTCGGCTCCCCGGACCTGGCCAACAAGGCCTGGGATCCCCTCTGGGAGGTCTGCGCCGACCGGGAGCTCCCGGTCCACTTTCACATCGGGGCGAGCCTTACCGCAATGAATTTCTACGGTCAGTACTTCTGGGAGTCCCAGGACGAATTCGTAAAGCCCGCCATCGGCGGTTCCATGCTGTTCATCGGGAACGCCCGCGTGGTGATCAACACGATTTTCTCGGGACTGTTCGACCGATTTCCCAAGCTCAAGATGGTCTCCGTGGAGAGCGGGATCGGCTGGGTGCCTTTCATCCTCGAGACGATGGACTGGGAGCTGCCCGAGAACGCCCCCGTACAGGCGGCGGAGCTCAACCGCGTTCCTTCCGAGTATTTCAAGTCGAACTGGTACGGCACGATGTGGTTCGAGACCGGGCGCGGGGATCTCCAACAACTGGTCGACAAAGTGGGGGAAGACAACATCCTGTTCGAGACCGACTTCCCCCATCCCACCGCCCTCTGGCCGAAGCCTCTCGAACACGTGCGCGAGGCCATGTCCACGCTCCGCCCGGAGTCCTCTCGCAAGATCCTCGGTGAGAACGGAACCAAGCTGTACCGTCTCGGCTAGGTAGTCCGACGGGGGAGAACGCGTCCCTCGTCATCGATTCGTGCATCGGTTGGCGCCGGCCGTCGTCGACAGACCCCGCCAACGGGCATTTCCATCGCTGGTGCGGGCACCGCACGGCGGCCTTCGCTCTTTCGAGTACTCCGAAATTTTTCTTTGCCGGGCCGATGAGTTCCGACCCCTCCGCCGGTATGTATTGAAGAGTTCGCCGGAACAGCCCGAGCGAACCGATCACAAAGGAGAATCCGATGTCAGACAGTCGTGTGGAAGACGAGGCCGCCATCGAGGCCGTGCTCGTCGATTCCTACAAGGCGTGGGAGGCTGGCGACGCCGAAGGCATGGTCGCCGACTACACCGCGGACGCGACCGCCATCATGACAGGCTCGTTCCGCGACGGCCGCGACGTGATCCGCGAGAACATGGCCCTGGCCTTCGAGGGGCCACTCAAAGGCAGCTCGACCTGCAACAAGCAGCTCGGACTCCGCTTCGTCGGCAGGGACGCCGCGATCGTCGTCAGCGAATCCGGCATCCTGTTCGCCGGCGAGACCGAGGTTCCGGACACCGGTAAGGTGAACGCCACCTGGGTTTTCGAGAAGAGGGACGGCCAGTGGCTCATTGCCGCCTATCACAACAGCCCGGTGTTGGCGCCTGCCCACTGAGCTCTTTCCCCCGAGACACTCAGAAAGAATGTCGCTTCCCTCGGCTACGACGGGCGGTCTTGTGAGGAGCAGAGAAGTCGTGGCCCCGACGACGAATGGAGAAGGCTTCGATCGCCAGGTCGAGCCGTTCCGGACTGAGCTGCTGGCGTACTGCTACCGGATGCTCGGCTCGGTTCAGGACGCAGAGGACTTGGTCCAGGACACGTACCTGAGAGCGTGGCGGGCGCGGGAGCGGTACGACGCGACCCGCAGCTCACTGCGCACCTGGCTCTACCGGATCGCGACGAACGCCTGCCTGACCGCCTTGGAGGTCCGCGGCCGTCGCCCGCTGCCGTCGGGGGTGGCGGCCGCGTCGGACCCGCTCGCGCCGCTCGTCCGGGCGGAGAACGTCGCCTGGCTCCAGCCCTTGCCGGACTCGTTGCTGGACACGGGCGATCCGGCGACAGCCGTGATCGACCGCAGCAGCCTGCGCCTGGCGTTCGTCGCCACCCTGCAGCACCTGTCGGCGCGCCAGCGTGGTGCGCTGATCCTGCGTGACGTGCTCAGCTTCACCGCGTCCGAGGCCGCGGAGATCCTCGGCACCACCGTCGTATCGGTGAACAGTTCCCTGCAGCGGGCGCGTACGCGTGTGAAGGAAGTCGGGGTCCGGCTGGAAAGTCTCAGCGAGCCGCCGGCAGCTGAGCAGCGGGCCTGGGTCGATCGCTACATGAAGGCGTTCGAGCACGCCGACGTCGAGGGTCTCAAGCGGCTGCTCACCGACGACGTGCTCATGGAGATGCCGCCGATGCTCAATTGGTTCGTCGGCCCCGGCAATTACGGCCTTTTCATGGAGTGGGTCTTCGGGCAGGCCGGAACGGACTGGTGCCTGAAGGTGGTGACGGCCAACGGTCAGCCCGGGTTCGCCGCCTATCGGCGAGTCGGTGGCGGATACGAGCTGCACACGCTCCAGATCTTCACCGTCACCGCCGACGGTATCAGCCGGAACTCGGTGTTCCAGGATCCCGGGGTGTTCGCGTCCTTCGGTCTGGAGGCCGAACTCGACACCCACGGCCGCGCCTCGTCGGAGGCTCCGGGCTCCGGATGAGAACCTCGAGGCTGGGAACACCAGTATTGTTCTCGGCTCTCGGGAGGAAACTGGAATGACCAAGTCTTCGTGGGTATCCGCCGTTCTTCGGGTCGAAAAACCGTGGGGACACGAAGAACATTTCGCGCTCGTCGACGGTCGCTACTGCGGGAAGGCACTGTACGTCAATGAGGGGCACGCGCTCTCGCTTCAGTATCACGAGCAGAAGGAGGAGACGGTCGCGGTTCAGTCGGGCCGACTTCTCTTCGAAGTGGGTCATCCCGACACCCTGCTGGAGTCATTCGAGCTGCTTCCGGGAGAGGCCGTCCATCTCCTCCCCGGTACTCGGCACCGAATGACAGCTCTCGAGGACTCGGTCATCCTCGAAGCGAGCACGACTGAGCTGAATGACGTTGTGCGTCTCGACGACCGCTACGGCCGCGCGTAGGTTAACGAGCTGCCTCGAGATCGATGCCGCGCCCGGCGAACACCTGGCCGAGGGTTGGCACCGACCGCCGGTGTACACCCGTCCAAAGGTTCGGCCTGCCTGCGTCTCGGGACCATCGCGCTGTCGGGGGGGGACTGCGGCCGCCGGGCCTACGTCGACGGGCCGGCGGACTCGAGGAATCGGCGCCACCCTCCGTACGTGCTGATGTCGGGCGCGTCCTCGAATGCCATCGGTTCACAGAGGAAGCCCGGGACGCTCGAGCCGTCCTCCAGCACGACGGTCCCGATGGCCATCGGCGGCGCCACCGAGGCGACGAAATCGCCGAAGCGGGATGGTGCCAGTTCCCAGATCTCCAGCTCTATGTGCGATCCCTCGCGCTCCACGCGACGGAGGCCCGGCTTCGGAGGCTCGGTCGCCAACGCGTGGAGGCGGTAGCAGGGCGCGGTCCGTGCCGTTCCGAGCAGGCGCGCCCCACGGTCCGTCAACTGGGCGTTGAGCGGCTGCCCGCTGAGGTGCGCCCCGACGACGGCGATCGGGACGGCGGGCGGTGATAGACGACCCCCGCGGGAGCTCTTCCAGCCGCGAGCCGGGGTTTCGCGCTCGGCGGCCCTCCAACCGCCTGGCCAGGTCGAGCTGGACGAGGTCGCTGAAGGCCGGTCCGATGCAGCTCACTCCGAACGGCAGGCCGTCGACGTTGCCGGCCGGCACGGCGACGGCGCACATGTCCAGGAGGTTGAGGAACGTCGTGAACCGACCGAGCGCGGCGTTCACTCCCACTGGGTCGGCCGCGACCTCTTGCACGGTCGGATGCCCGGTCGTGGTGGGGAGGAGCAAGGCGTCGGCCCCGACCCGCTTCCACTCGGCCCGCGCCTCAGCGGCGAGTGCCGCCAAGGCTGCCTGGTCGTTCGCCAGGTCGGTCGCGCTGATGCCGGCGGCGGCGGAGATGATGGCACCGACCGTGGGATCGACGTCATCGCGGTGCCCGTCGACGAAGTCCCCGACGGCGGCGTGCCGTTCCGCGACGAAGGCGCCCCCGTACAGGAGCCGGCCGGCCCGGAGGAACGGCCCCAGGTCCAGCTGCACGAGTGTGCAGCCGGAGGACTCGAGTTCTGCACAGGCCGCGCGGAACGCGTCGACCCATCCGGGCGGGAGCACGCCAAGGGTGTCGACGTCGGGTAGCGCCACGGTCGGTCGCGCCGGCGGCGCGAGAGCCATGTCCGACGGAAAGTCGCGGCGATCGGGCGCGGCGCCCCGCGGGCCGGTGAGCTGGGCGAGCGCGGCCTCGGCCAGGGCGACCTCCCGGGCGAAGACGCTGACGCAGTCGAACGACCGGCACGCGGGCACGATCCCGGCGGTGGACACCGTGCCGAGGGTCCCCTTCAGCCCGACGATCCCGTTCAACGCCGCCGGCACGCGGCCGGAACCGGCGGTGTCGGTGCCGAGGGAGACGTCGACCTGGCCCAGGGCCACAGCGACCGCCGAGCCGCTGCTGCTCCCGCCGGCAATGCGCTCGAGGCTCACCGCGCAGCGCACAGCCCCGTACGGGCTCCGGGTGCCGACCAGGCCCGTGGCGAATTGGTCCAAGTTCGTCTTGCCGATGCAGAGCGCGCCGGCGTCGACCAGGGCCCGGACGGCCGGCGCATCGGACGCGGGCCGATACGCGTAGGCGGGACAGGCCGCCGTCGTGGCGAGTCCGGCCACGTCGATGTTGTCCTTTACCGCGAACGTCAGGCCGGCGAGCGGGAGATCGGCGCCGGCCGCGACCGCCTCGTCGATCCGGCGCGCCGTCCCCAGAAGCTGGTCTGCCCCGAACCGGCTGATCCACACCTCGGGACGGTCGGACGCCTCGGCCGCGGCCAGCGAGCGCTCCGCCGCCGCGAGAGCGTTCATGCCGAGGCCAGCGTGAGGAGGGGGGCCCCGGTGCTGACCTGCATACCCGGTGTCACCATCACATCGACGACCGCGCCGTCGCACGGTGAGAGGACCGCCGTCTCGGTCTTCATCGCCTCGATGATGACCATGGGTTGGCCCGTCACCACCTGATCCCCCGGGCCGACTGCCACCTTCCAGACGTTGGACGTCATCGGAGCGGTGACGAGCGTTCCGTTGACCGGCACCTCGAAGGTCGGACTGGCCGGTGCGACCGGCGCCTCTGCCTCGTCGCGCGGTTCGAACTCGCCCGCGGCGGCCCAGGCGGCGCGCTCCGCACCGAACGCGGTGGACTGACGCGCTCGGAACTCATCGATGCTCTCCGCCTCTCGTACCAACAAGTCCTCGTAGGCGCGCAGGTGAAACGTCCCAGGCTCGACGCGGACGTCGAAGCGGCCAGCCCCGAAATCCGATCTGGCGTCCAGGAGCTCCTCGGACGTCACCGGATACCAGTGGATGCAGTCGAAGAAACGCAGGAGCCAGGGAACCCCAGGTTCGAATGGAGGCAGATGGCGGTGGCTGTTCCAGATCTGCAGGGTCCGGCCCACGAGCTGGTAGCCGCCGGGGCTCTCCATGCCGTAGATGCAGAGATACGACCCGCCGATCCCGACCGAGCTGTCGGCTGTCCAGGTACGGGCTGGGTTGTATTTCGTCGTGACCAGCCGGTGGCGCGGGTCGACGGGTGCTGCCAGCGGCGCGCCGAGGTACACGTCGCCCAATCCCAACACCAGATAGGTGGCATCGAAGACGATCTTGCGGACGTCGTCGACATCGCCCAGGCCGTTGATCCTCCTGATGAACTCGATGTTCCAGGGACACCAGGGAGCATCCGCCCGCACACCGGCTGCGTAGCGGGCCGTCGCCTCGTGTGTCGCGGGGTCGTCCCACGAGAGGGGCAGGTGGATGGTTCGGCTCGGAACCTCGAGCTCGTCGGAGTCGGGCAACGTCTCTTCGAGCCCCCCGACGATCCCGAGCACCCGGTCGAGCGAGGTCACGCGGGGATCGAAGTGCACCTGCAGCGTGCGCACGCCCGGAGTGAGGTCGAGGAGACCTTCGAGCTCGGCGTCCTGTATCTGATCCGTCAGGACGTGCACGCGCGCCCGCATGGAGAGGTCGAGCTCCATGGCTCCGTACTCGATCAGCAAATTGTCGTCGCCGTTCGCGCGGTAGGTCACCGCCGGCGTCGCGCCTTCGTCCCGGCGATCGAGGATGCCCGACCTGTCCGGCCGGATGGCAACGCGTCCGTTGCCGTTCTGATCAGGTCGCGGGACGAGGCGGACGCGGTCGTCGGGCCGCAGCTGCCCGAGCTTCCATCGCTCGGCATGGACCACGGTGGCGGGGCAGACGAACCCGCCCAGACTGGGTCCGTCCGGGCCCAGGAGGATGGGGAGATCTCCAGTGAAATTCACCGCCCCGACGGAGTACGGCGTGTCATGGATGTTCGAAGGGTGCAGGCCGGCATCCCCCCCGTCGGGCCGCGCCCAACGCGGCCGGGGTCCGATCAGCCGCACCCCCGTCCGCGCCGAGTTGAAGTGCACCTCCCATTCGGTCGCGTAGATCGCGTCGAGGTCGTCCTCGTGGAAGAACTCCGGTGCAGCATGCGGTCCCGGGACGACGGTCAGCTCCCAGTCGTGGGTGAACGTCGGCCGCTCGAGCGGATGGACCGATGCCGGGGCGGGTGCTGCGGCCGCGGCCGCAGGCCGCAGCACATCCCCTTCCCGCAGCTCCCGCCCTCCGAGACCGCCGATGCCACCCAGCGTGAAGGTGGCGGCGCTGCCGAGATACTCGGGCACGTCGAGCCCGCCTGCCACGAGGATGGAGATCCTGATTCCCGGTGGCCCGATCCGGCCGATGTCGAGCGTCTCTCCCGCGCCGACGGTGAAGGGCTCCCACATGGGCGCCGGCACACCGTTCACCTGCACCTCCCCCGGCGCGCCGGTCACGCACACCATCGTCTCGGCGCTGAATCGGAGCGCCGGCCCCTCGAGGGTCGCCTCCAGGCCCGGAGCGCCCTCCTCGTTCCCGAGCGCGAGGTTCCCCCAGCGGAAGGAAAGGTCGTCCATCGGCCCCGAAGGCGGGACGCCGACGTCCCAGTAGCCCTGCCGCCCCGGCCACGCCTGAACCGTTGTCTGGGTTCCCGGTCGTTCGACCTCGAAGCGATGCGAACGGTAGGAGAGCTTCGCCAACGAGCCGGTGTCGTGCGTTGCCGACGAAAATGCCGGCGTCCGCACCGCCGCGGCCACGGCGTCTGCGGTTGTCTCGATGCCGCCGATCACCGTGCGTTCCAGCGCGTCGTGCAGCAGCGCGATGGCGCGGTCGCGGTCGGATGCAGTGGCGATGACCTTGGCCAGCAGCGAATCGTACGAACTCGAGACCTCGGTGCCGGGTTCGACCCAGCTGTCGACGCGGACCCCGGAGGGCCAGGACACGGCGGTGATCCGCCCCGCCCCGGGCCGCCAACCCAGCTCCGGATCTTCCGCGCACACCCGGGCTTCGATGGCGACGCCCTGGGGCCGGGCGCAGGCGGTCTCGCGCACCACGTCAGCGTCGCCGGCAGCGATGCGGAGCATGCAAGCGACCAGGTCGATCCCGTACACCTGCTCTGTGACCGGGTGTTCGACCTGGAGGCGCGTGTTCACTTCGAGGAACATCGCCTCGGCGCGTTCGACGTCGTAGACGAACTCCACGGTCCCCGCCGACCGGTACGACACGGATGCACAGAGACGCTCCGAAGTTCGGCGCACCACGTCCCGGACCGCGGCGGGCAGGTTCGGAGCAGGAGCCTCCTCGACGACCTTCTGATTGCGCCGCTGCAGGCTGCAGTCCCTGTCTCCCAGAACGACCACGCCTCCTGTTCCGTCCCCGAGCACCTGGGCCTCGATGTGGCGCGCCCTCACGATCCGCCGCTCCAGGAACACCCCGCCATTCCCGAAGTTCGAGTCGGCGAGGCGCGTCACGCGCTCGAACGCCTCGACCAGTTCGTCCGGTCGCTCGCAAGGGGCGATCCCGATCCCCCCGCCTCCCCCCGTTGCCTTCACCATGACGGGGTACCCGATCCTCTCGGCCTCCCTGAGCGCGTCCTCGAGGTCTGCGAGCAGGCCCGATCCGGGCACCAAGGGCACACCGGCGGCCGACGCGGCAGCCCGGGCCGTGTGCTTCACCCCGAAGAGCTCCAGCTGATCGGGCGTCGGACCGACGAAGACCAGGCCGCTCGCCTCGACGGCGCGGGCGAACCCGGGGTCTTCGGCGAGGAACCCGTATCCCGGATGGATGGCCCCTGCACCTGTCGCAAGCGCCGCCCCGAGGACGGCGTCGCGGTCGCAGGTAGCTCTCGCGCGCCGGCGCCGGTCCCAGCCGGACGGCGCGGTCGGCCATGCGTACATGGGGTGAGGCGGCGTCGGAGTCGGAGTACACGGCAATCGTCTCCATGCCCAGGGCCGCCGCGGTGGTGAGCACGCGCACGGCGATCTCGCCTCGGTTGGCGACGAGAAGAGGGCCGAGCGATGCGCAGTCCGTCACGGCTCGCGCACGACGACGCGCACCGGAGTCGGATCGAACCCGTTGCATGGGTTGTTGATCTGGGGGCAATTGGAGATCAGCGCCAGGACCTCGACCTCCGCCCGGAGCTCCAGCACCCGCCCGGGCGCCGAGATCCCGTCGACGATGCCGAGGGTGCCGTCCTCCTCGACGGGTACGTTCATGTACCAGTTGATGTTGCTGACCAGGTCGCGCTTCCCGAGGCCCCACCGGGCGCCTTCGGCGAGGAAGTTCTCAACACAGGCATGTTGGGCCTTGGTGTGGTGCCCGTACCGGAGCGTGTTGGACTCCTTCGAACAGGCTCCACCAAGGGTGTCGTGCCGCCCGACGTCGTCGGCGGTGACCGTGAGCAGCGTCCGACCCAGGTTCGAGCGCAGCTCGCTGCCCCTCGTGAGGAAGATGGAGCCCTGCCGTGCCACGGTGTCGGGGGCGCTGTACCGCTCGGTGGTGTCCGCAGCGACGTAGAAGAGGCAGTCGACGGCCTGGTTCCCGTGCAGGTCGACGATTTCGAGCGTTCCGCCTGCGGGCACGAGTCCGGACCAGGGCTCCCGTGCGGCCACGACCTCGTCGCAGAGCGGTACCGTCACGACCCGGCTCGTGCGTCGCGGTCGTCGACGGTGTTCAGGTACGCCCGCTCCCGTTCGGGAGTCGACGACCAGGCGGCATCGCCCTGACGGGTCGGTTCCCCGCGCCAGGCCGTGATGCCGAGGCTCGAGGCGTGCCATGCCGGTGACGGGTCGAGCGGGTGGGTGGTGTTCGCCACGAGCACGACCAGCGGCAGTTCGGCCTTCAATTCGATCGCCGCCGGAGTCCCGCACCCGCCCAGCCAGAGCAGGCGACCGCTCGCCGCGTCGACTCGTACGCCTTTGAAGAAGGACAGCGAAGGCGGGAGATCACGTGGTTCGAGCCCGTGTTTCGCGGCGGCCACGACGAACAGCTCCCGGCCCGCCGGGGCGCTGCCCTCAGGACTCCCACCGCCATAGCGTTCCGTGTTGTGGAGCAACGTCGACGTCCCACAGAGCGCGTCGTGACGGCCCGATGAGTCATTCAGCACCGTGGCCAGCACCCGGCCCTGGTCGGAGAGGAGCAGCTGGCCCGCGGTGGTGTAGGCCTGCCACTGCACCTTCACGGTGTCGGCCACATTGAGCCGCTCCCAGAGTTGGTCCGCCCTGAACAGCAGGAGGTGCGCGCAGGCATCAACCTCCGGGTCGCTGAACCGGATCGTCGTGCCGGGGGCCACCACCTTGTGGGCGTACCCACCCGGTGCGACCGTTTCGGCCCAGACAAGGAGCGTCGCATCGACCCCTGGCGGAGCCAGACCGCGGCGGGCAGGGACGATGGGCATGTACGGCGCGACTACGTCGGCCTGGGCACGCGCATGATCGCGTGCTCCCGACGTTGTGGCGGTCTGACCACTCGTCGGGCTCGACATCGTCTTCCTTTCTGCGAGGGCTCCCCGGATGTCGATGATTATCTATCAGATGATAGAAATCCAGACCATGCGATCGACTTTCACGCGTCGTTCACACGTGCCGATTTCCGAGCCCGCTCGCGCCGTGCTCCGTCCCGTCGGCCGTCCGCGTGTGGTGCCCCAGCTCATGCCGGCGGACGTGCGCGAGGAGATCCTGAGCGCCGCCGCCAGCTTGTTCGAGACGTACGGCTACACCGCGACGTCGACGCGCGCCATCGCCACCGAGGTCGGGCTCCGTCAGGCGTCCCTCTTCCACTACTTCGCCCGAAAAGACGAGATTCTCAGCGAGCTGCTGGACCGGACGCTTCGGCCCACCCTCGACGGGGTGCGCCGGCACCATCTGGAGGAATATGAGCCTGAGCTGGCCCTTTGGCTCCTCGTCCGGGCCGACGTCGCCAACCTCTGTCGGGGCCCGCACAACCTGGGCGCGCTGCAGCTCCTTCCCGAGGTACAGGATCCCCAGTTCGAATGGTTCTGGCGTAGGCGCCACAAATTGTTCCGCATCTACGTGCGGCAGATCGCTCGCGGCTGCGCGTCCGGCGCGTTCGCCGAGGCCGATCGGCGCACGGCGGCCGATGTCATCTTCGGTCTGGTCGAGAGCGTCATCACCTCGGACGACTCGTTCCGCCGCCGCTCCACAACGCCCGACGTGATGGCCGATGCGTCATTGCGGATCTGTGGCGTGTCGCCGGGGCGTGTGCGCGCCATCGGACGACGAGCCCGCGCGTTCAGCGACTGGTAACCGCGCGCCGAACCCGCGCCGCCGTGTTCATCGGCTTGAAACTTTCTCGATGCCAACCCGAAACAGAAGGGCGGTTGAATCACCTTCGTTGGTTGGTTCGAGGGGGGCGGCACGAAAGAGCGAGGAGGCGAGGTGACAGACACGACCCCGATGATCACGGGTCGACCCGTCCTCATCTCAGTCGACATCCAGCGCGGGTACGCGCTGCCGCCCGAGCAGACCGGCATCGCTCTGATGGAAGGCCACTCTCACTTGATCGCGAATGCGGAGCGCGTGGTGGCCGCCGCCCGCGCCGCCGGCATACCGATCGTCTTCTTCAAAGAGGTACACCGGGCCGACGGAGTCGACTTCGGGCGCGAGCTCGACGGCGATGAAGACGTGCATTGCCTCGACGGCAACGAGGCCACGGAGCTGTGGCCCACTCTCATTCCGGGTCCGGGCGAGTACGCGATCGCCAAGCGACGGTACTCATGCTTCTTCGGCACCGATCTCGAGATCCTGCTGAAGGGCCTCGGAGCCACCACCCTCATCCTCGTCGGCGGCCTGACCGATGTCTGCGTGCACTACACGTTCGCCGACGGCCATCAGCACGACTACCGGATGCGGGTCGTCTCGGACTGCCTGATCGGCTCGACCCGAGCCCGCCACGAAGCCTCCCTCAGCGCCATGGAATACCTCCAGCACGGGGCGTGTCGGACCACCTCGGACGTGGTCGAAGCGTTCGGCGCCTACGGCGCCGCCACCCCCCGCCGGAAGTTGTCATCACACAAAGGAGCAGCATGATCGGACGCAACACCACGGTGATCCGGACGGCGCGGCGCGCCCTGGCGTCGGCGACGCTGGTCATCCTGGCGGCCGGACCCACCTTGGTGGCCACCTCGTCGCCCGCCGGCGCAGCCTCGTTCCCCACGAGCCACACCCTGAACCTGAGCTTCCTGCAGGACCCTGGCCAACCACCCGATCCGGACGTCTACTACGCCGGTGAGGGCCTCCTGCTCACCCGGAACATGTACCAGGGCCTGCTGCAGTACAAGACGGACACGCCGAAGCGCGTCCTCGAGCCGGAGCTGGCCACGAGCTGGACGATCTCGAAGGACGGGCTCACGTACACCTTCCAACTTCGTCACGGCGTGACATTCCACGACGGCACGCCGTTCACGTCGGCGGCCATCGCGCCCGACTTCGCCCGCCGGACGGCCGTGAACGGGGGACCGGCTTACATGGTCTCCGACGTGGCGTCGGTCCAGACCCCCAATCCCTACGAGGCCGTCATCACGCTGAAGACACCGAACACGGCCTTCCTCGACTACCTGGCTTCGCCCTACGGGCCCGCCATGGAGAGCCCGACGGCCTTGGCGGCGAACGCAGGAACGGACAACGCGCAGACCTACCTCCAGACCCACGACGTCGGCACCGGTCCCTACACGTTGTCCGAGGCCAAGGTCGGTGTGATGTACCAGCTCAAGGCCTACCCCAAGTATTGGGGCCCCAAGCCGTACTACACCACGGTCGACCTCCCCGTCATCGACAACCTCTCCACCGAGGAGATCGAGTTCAACACGGGCCAGATCGCCGCCATCCTCCACGACATGACCACGTCGGTCATCGCCCAGTACAAGGCGAAGTCGACCGTGGCCTCCTACCACCTCCCCACGCTCGAATCAGAGACGGCCTATGTGAATGAGAACAAGGGGTTCATGACGACCGCGAAGAACCGCACGGACCTGCTCGAGGCGATCAACGTCCCCTCTCTCGTCGCGGGCATCTTCCCCGGACGGGCCACCGTAGCCAAGCAGGCCGGCCCGAACGGCATCATTCCCGAGCCGTACGGCAAGCAGAACATCTCATACGACCCGTCCAAGCTCAAGGCGCTCGTCAAGACACTGCCGGCGTCGCAGAAGTCGTTCACCGTCGGCTACGACACCGGTGCACCCGACGACCAACTGCTGGCCGAGGACATCGGGGCCGAGCTGCAGGCGGACGGGCTCTCCACCAAGGTCGTGGGATACCAGACCTCGGACATCTACGGCTGGATCGGTGCCACGTCGTCGACGCAGGGTCCCTCGACCCCCAACGTGCTCATCGACTACTTCTGGCCCGACAGCTACAACACCTACATGTGGACCCACATCAGCTTCGATGCCACCGGCGGGTTGCAGTACATGAATTGCGACAGCGTGCCGAACGAGGCAGCCCTCGACGCCCAGGCGGTGGCCACCGGATCGCTCACTGAGTACAACAAGGTGATCGAGAACGCGGTGAACACCGGCTGCTGGCTCAACATCGCCGACAAGCAGGACGCCATGGTGGCGCAGACCTGGCTCAAGGGAGTGCCCCAGGCGCACGTCGTCTCCGACCCGGAGATGCTCTACCTGGCCGTGTTGCACCCGGGCTGACCGGCCGGCCCGACTGAGCGGACACGCGAACAGCTCGACCCGAATCGAGGCACAGCAAGCCCCGGTAGCGCGGCGTACATCATCGAGATCTCCCTTCCCGACAGGAGCGCAGAGCATGCAAACGGTCTTCGAAGTCGACTCGGAGCACACCGAGCTGTCGACGCGCCTGGCGGCACAGGGTGTCGAGTACGTCTTTGCGTCGTTCGTCGACATCGCCGGACGGGCCAAGTCCAAATGCGTTCCGATTGAGCACCTGCCGGATCTGATGGCCGGTCACGAGCGCTACACGCCCCGTGGTCTCGGAAACCTCGGCCAGATGACGCCGACCGAGGACGAATGCGTCGCGGTGCCCGACGCCGAGACCCTGCGCATCCTCCCCTGGGACCGTCGCTTCGCGTTCATGACGGCCGACCTCTACTTCGGCGGCACGGAGCCGTTCGCGCACTGCACCCGCTCCGTCCTGAAGAAGCAGATCGAGGAGGCGGCGGCGGCCGGATACGTGCTCCAACTGGGGATCGAGTCGGAGTTGTACGTCGTCCAGCCCTTCGTCACCGCACGGCCGGGGTCCACGGACGAGTACCTCGTCCCCTTCCGGCCGTCCGGCCGCCTCCGCCCGACCTCCGCCTACGACGTGGAGGCGACGCTCGACGTCATGGAGTTCCTCGGTCCGATGGTCCAGGCCATGCGCGAATGCGACTTCGGTGCGTTCAGCTTCGACCACGAGGGCGGCGACGGGCAGGTCGAGTTCGACTTCGACTACGCGCCGGCCTTGGTCACGGCGGACCGCATGACGTTGCTGCGCCTCATGGCGAAGCAGATCGCCAAGCAGGTCGGGCTCATGGCCACCTTCATGCCCAAGCCCTACACCGAGGCGTGGGGCTCGGGCGCCCACTGCAACATGAGCCTCACCGCTGTCGACGGCGGTCAGAACCTGTTCCGTGACCCCGAGGACCGGCGGGGCCGTGGCTGGAGCAAGACCGCCTACGGCTTCACCGCGGGCATCCTGCGCCATGCCCCTGCGCTCGCTGCCATCTGCACGCCGACGGTGAATTCCTACAAGCGCCTCCAGCCCCGGCTCGCCGACGGGACCGTCTCGTGGGCACCGACCTGGGCCGCCTACGGCGACAACAACCGATCCTGCCTCCTTCGACTCCCCCGGAACCGGCCGGCCATCGAGAACCGTGGGGTGGACTCGGCTGCCAACCCCTATCTGGCCGCGGCCTTCCTCTTCGCCGCCGGCCTCGAGGGCGTGGCCGAGGGGCTCGATCCCGGTGATCCCGTGGAGGACCTGACCTACGACTGGTCGGCCAGCGGCCCGTCGGGCGGCGACATCACGGCCACGCGGCTGCCGCGCAATCTGCTGGAGGCCATTGAGGCGTTCGACGCCGACCCGCTCACCCATCGGGTCTTCCCGCCTGAATTCGTACGGGCCTACGTGGACATGAAGGTGGCTGAATGGGACGCCTACCACGCGCGTGTCTCGGAATGGGAGCGCGAGACCTACCTGACGATGTTCTGAATCCATGACCGCCAACGACACGATCGTGACCCGGTGGGAGGACCTCACGTGGCCCGAGCTCGAGGATCTCCTGCGCGACCGGCCGAACGAGGTTGCCCTGCTCCCCGTCGGGGCCACCGAGCAACACGGCCCGCACCTGCCGACGGGTACCGACACCATCGTGGCCCGGGGCCTGTGTGCGGCCACGTCGGCGGCCACCGGGGCACCCGTGCTCCCCGCCGTCGCCCTCGGGTGCAGCTACGGGCACGGGACCGAGCTCCCGGGGACCCTGTCACTGACACCCGAGCGGCTGGCCGACCTCGTCGTCGCCGCGGTGCGCTGGGCCTCGTTCAGCGGAGTCCGGCGAGTGCTCGCCGTGAACGGGCACTTCGGCAACCAGGCGGCGCTCTCGGTCGCGGCCGATCACCTGCGGCACGGTCACCCGGACCTCCGGTTCGGGATCCTCAACTGGTGGACCTTGACGCCGGCCATCACCGCGCAGACGCTGGCCGACGGCGAGGATGTCCATGCCAACCGAGCCGAGACGGCGCTGATGATGGCGCTGGCGCCGGAGCACGTCCGCTTCGACCAGCTGCCCCTCGCCGACGACGAGGATCGCACGGAGGGCCTGGTCTTCCGGTACACGGCTCCGGCGCTCTCGCACAACGGGGTGACCGGTCGCCCGTCCGAGGCCACCCCCGAGCTCGGGTCGGCGCTGCTCGAAGACGTCGTCGAGGTCCTCTGTGACGCGGTGCGACGCGGGCGGATCGAGGAGCCGCCGCTGGCGGGCCGCCGTCAGGAGGCCGTCATCGCGTGAGGGTTGGCCCAGTCGTCGGGATCCTCTGCGGTCGTTCTCCGGCCGAGCGCTACTCGACCCACCGCGGCTATGTGTCGTCGTTGACGGAGGTTGGAGCCGTTCCGGTGATCCTGGCGGCCGGATCCGACGCCGACCACCTTGCCCTCGCCGCAGTCGTGGACCACTGTGCCGCCCTCGTCGCCACCGGCGGCGGTGACGTCGACACCGACCTCTATGCCGACGCGGGACCCGGTGCACCGGGGCTGCTGATGGACGTCGATCAGGCCCGTGATCTCGCCGAGATTGCGTTGGTCCAGTACGCCCGGGCACAAGGCAAGAGGGTGCTCGGCGTGTGCCGGGGCGCGCAGCTCCTGGCGGTGATGGGCGGTGGGACGTTGATCCACGATCTTCCCGAAAAGGGGATCGACGGCCATTGGGACGAGGAGCGCCAGTACGAACCCGTACACGCCGTACGCGCCGAACGCGGCTCCGACGCAGCGCGGGTCCTGGCGGACGTGGCGCAGGTGAACTCCATCCACCACCAGGCCGTCGCCGATCCGGGCCAGGACCTGCGGGCGACGGCGTGGAGCGACGACGGCGTGATCGAGGCCGTCGAGGCGCCCGGACTGCTCGGCGTGCAGTGGCACCCGGAGCGCATGTCGGCTCGCGACCCTCGGCATCTGGCCCCGTTCCGTTGGCTGGTGGGCCCGTGACCCTCTCGCACGCGACGCGACCGGCGCTCGACTCGTCGCGCGTGACCCGCGAGGAGCGCCAGGCCCGGGGACCGGTGGCCACGGTCTCGGACCTGCATGTGCGCTTCGTCCGCGGGGGTCACGACGTCCACGCGCTGCGCGGGGTGAGCCTCGAGGTCGGGCCCGGCGAGATCGTGGGGCTGGTGGGGGAATCGGGCTCGGGCAAGAGTGTTCTCGGCCTCACCCTGTTGGGCCTCCTGCCGGACCGTCCCCGCCCCACCGTCACGGGGACCGCCCAGGTGTGCGGGACCGACATGGTCTCCGCGAGCCCCGAGGAGCGGCGCCTCGTGCGACGGGAGCACCTCGGTGCTGTCTTCCAGGACCCGATGACCTCCCTCAACCCGACCATGCGGGTGGGCCGGCAGGTCGAGGAGGCAGCAGGGTCGGCGGCCGAGGCCCTGCGGCTGCTCGAGGCCGTCGGCGTCCCGGAGGCGAAGCGGCGCCTCCGGGCCTATCCCCACGAGCTCTCCGGCGGGCTGCGTCAGCGGGTGATGATCGCCATGGCGGTGGCGGGCTCGCCGTCCCTCGTCGTGGCCGACGAGCCGACCACCGCGCTCGACGTCACCGTGCAGTCACAGATCCTCGAGCTCATCGGGTCCCTGCGCGACGAGTTCGGCACGAGCTTCATCCTCGTGACCCACGACCTCGGTGTGGCGGCGCAGGTGGCAGACCGCATCGCCGTGCTCTACGGGTCGCGGTTCGCCGAGATCGGCGACGCCGCAGGCGTGCTCTCCCAACCCGTCCATCCGTACACCTCGGGACTGCTGCGCTCACGCCTGATCCTCGATTGCGACCGCAGCCGTCCGATCATGACGCTGCGCGGCGAACCGCCGGACCCTCGGGCGCACCCCCCGGGCTGCCCCTTCGGCCCGCGTTGCGAGTTCCACGTCGAGGCCTGCGATGCCGAGCTCCCGACTCTGGAGGTGGTCGACGCTGGGGGCCAGGCGGAGCGGCGCGTCGCCTGCGTCCGCTGGCGCGAAGTGGCGAACACCAAGTCCGAACGCGTCGAGGCGCAGCCGTGGAGCCCCGCGGAGCTCGGGATCACGGGTGGCCCGCCACCGGCCGTGCTGATCCACGATGTCTCCAAGAGCTTCGCCATCGGGACGACGTTCAACCGCCAGCGCCTCAAGGCTCTGCGCGGAGTCACGCTCGAGGTCAACAAGGGCGAGGCGGTCGCTCTGGTCGGAGAAAGCGGTTGCGGCAAGTCGACCCTGCTGCGTTCCATCGCCGGGCTCCAGCCGATCGACGGGGGCAGCATCGAGTTCGGGCGTGGCGCGCGGCCCCAGATGGTCTTCCAGGACGCCGGGGCCTCCCTCACCCCCTGGCTGACGATCGGCGAGCTCATCGGCGAGCGCCTGCGCTCCGAGTCGATGACGCGGACCCAGCGGGCGGCGCGGGTCAAGGAGGCATTGACCGGTGTGGGCCTGTCAGCCGAGCTCGCGGACTCCAAGCCGATGCAGCTCTCCGGGGGTCAGCGCCAGCGTGCCGCGCTGGCGCGGGCCACGGTGGTGCCGCCCGACGTCCTCCTGTGTGACGAGCCCACCAGCGCGCTCGACGTCTCACTGGCTGCCACGGTCCTCAACCTGATCGGACAGCTCCGGCGCGACCTCGGGGTGGCCGTGCTGTTCGTGACCCACGACCTGGCGGCGGCCAGGGTCGTGGCGGACCGCATCGCCGTGATGTACCTCGGCCGCATCGTCGAGTGCGGGCCCTCCGAGGAGATCTGTACGGCACCCGCCCATCCCTACACCAAGGCCCTCCTGGCGGCGGTGCCCGCCCTGGCGCGTCGCCATGTGGGGCTGCGGGGTGAACCGGCGAGCCCCCTCGACCCGCCCAGCGGGTGCGAATTCCATCCGCGCTGCCCCGCGGCCGAGCCTTCGTGCGCGTCGGAGGAGACCCCGCTGTTGGCCTGGGGCCCTGAAGGCCGCGAGGTGGCCTGTCCGGTCTTCGTCTCCCAGACCCGGAGTGGCGGCTGATGGCGGTCGCCGAGGCCTTTGTCCCGGGCGCCGTCCAGCGCCGCGGCTTCGCCCGCGTGGGCGGTGCGCGCAAGGTCTTCACGGGCGCGACGAAGGTCGACAAGGCCGGGTTGATCCTGCTCGGCATCCTGATCGTCCTGGGCGTCTTCGCGCCCCTGATCGCGCCCTACAGTCCCATCGACCCCTCCGGAGTTCCCTTCACGCCCCCCCTCCACGGCGGCCACCTCATGGGCACCGACGAAGTGGGCTACGACATCTTCAGCCGCGTCCTCTTCGGGCTGCGCACCAGCATGCTCGGAGTGCTGATCGTGGTGTCGTCCGGCGTGATCATCGGCGGGGTCATCGGTCTGGTCGCCGGGGTGGCCGGAGGCTGGCTCGACACGCTGCTGATGCGGTTCACCGACCTGTTCCTGGCCCTCCCCGGCCCCCTCCTGGCCATCGCCATCGCCGCTGCGTTGGGACCGAGCTACCGCAACGTCCTGATCGCCGTCGCCATCGTGTGGTGGCCCTTCTACGCCCGGATCATGCGCGGGGAGGTGCGCGCCCTGGCCGCGCGCCCGCATCTCGAGGCGGCGACGCTGGCCGGCGCCGGCCCGGTGCGCCGCGGCCTGCGCCATCTCCTTCCCGGCGCGGTCCCCGCCATCGTGGTCACGGCCAGCCTCGACGTCGGCAACCTCGTCGTGACGCTGGCCGGTCTCTCGTTCCTCGGGCTCGGGGCACCTGCCCCGGCGCCCGAGCTCGGCGCGATGGCCGCGCGCGGCCTGCAGTTCCTGCTGCAGCAGTGGTGGATCCCCGTCATGCCGGGCATCGCCGTGGCGCTGCTCGCGCTGGGCGCCAATCTGTCGGGGGATGCCGTGGCCGACGCGACCGGGGCCGGCATGTGACGGGCCTCCCCAGGTTCATCCTGAAGCGCCTGGCGGCCATGGTCGTCATCATCCTGCTTCTGACGGCGATCATCTTCTTCCTCCAGAGGCTGAGTGGTATCAACCCCGTCCACGCCTACCTGGGCCCCAACGCATCGAGAGCCGCCGTGGCCAAGGAGTCCGCCATCCTCGGGTACAACAAGCCGGTCCTCGACCAGTACTTCCACTACGTCGCGGGGCTGGTGCACGGGAACCTCGAGCACTCGTTGCGCACGCGCCGGGCGGTCTCGACGGACCTCGCCACCTACCTGCCGGCCACCATAGAGCTGACGGTCGCGGCCCTCGGGATCGCCATCGTGCTCGGAGCCGCACTGGGGCTGGCGTCGGCGGGACGCTGGCGCGGCGCGAGCATCTTGCGTGTCCTCATGATCGGGGGAGCCTCCATCCCGGCCTTCCTCCTCGCGCTCGCTCAGCGTCCTCTTCCTCAACGGCGACCTCCACCTCCTGCCGGCCAGCGGGGACACCGGTGTCACCAACCCGCCGACGGGCCCGACGGGCATGATCATCCCCGACTCGCTCTTCCACCTCCAGTTCGCCACGGCGTGGGACGGGGTGGACCATCTGATCCTGCCCGCGCTCTGCGTCGCCATCGGCCCCGCGGTGTCGATCGGGCGCGTCCTGCGGGGCTCGCTCCACAACTCCATGCGTTCGGACTTCGTCCGGACGGCGCGGGCCAAGGGGCTCGGGGAACGCTCGGTGCTCTTCCGTCACGCGCTCCGCAACTCGTTGTCCGCCGCACTGTCGATGACCGGTCTGCAGGTCGGCCTGATGTTCGCCGGCGTCGTGGTGGTCGAGACCGTCTTCGCCTGGCCGGGCATCGGCCTGTACACCCAGCAGAGCATCCCCGTTTCCGACTTCCCCGCGATCGCCGGCGTCACGCTGGTGCTCGGCGTCTTCTACGTCGTCATCAACGCGCTGGTCGACGTGACACAGGCGATCGTCGACCCCCGGGTGACGCTGGAGTGAACCGGACCACCGATGAACCGGGAACGCGCCCGGACACGAGGAGGAGCGTGCGTTGACCGAGCGACCGCCCGGACCCATCAGCCTGAACCGCTACGAGCTCGAGCTGGCCTGGCAGGGCATTCCGACCTTCATGAAGCTGCCGGTCTGCCTGACCCCCGAGGACCTCCGAGCCGGCGGGGTGGACGTGGCCGTCGGCGGCGCTCCCTGGGACGGCACCGCCTTGACCCGGGCGGGGACCCACATGGGACCCCAGGCCATCCGGACCTGCGACCATCTTCCGGCGCCGCCCTACGGACGTCCGCACCTGCACGTGCGCGTCGACCCTTTCGAGCACCTGACCGTGTGCGACTACGGCGACGCCGAGATCATCATCGGCAGCACGGACCGCACCTTCGAGAACATCCGCTCGTTCGTGGCCGAGATCCTCGAGGGCGGTGCCATCCCGGTGATCCTCGGCGGCGACCACGGCATCACCTGGCCGGCCGCGACCGCGGTGGCCGACGTCTACGGCTACGGGAAGATCGGCATCGTCCACTTCGATGCCCACGCCGACACCGCGCCCGACATGCAGGGCGTGCTCGCCGGTCACGGCACCCCGATGCGGCGCCTCATCGAGAGCGGCGCGGTGCTCGGCCGCAACTTCGTCCAGGTGGGGCTGCGAGGCTACTGGCCGACTCCCGACATCGTCGCCTGGATGGAGGAGCAGCAGATGCACTCGCACTTCATGGCCGAGGTGCAGCGGCACGGCTTCGAGACCGTCCTGGAGCGGGCGATCGACGAGGCGCTCTCCGGCAGCGCGGACCGCCTCTACATCTCGGTCGACGTCGACGCCGTGGACCCCGCCCACGCGCCGGGTACGGGCTCGCCGGAGCCGGGCGGACTCACCAGCGCGGAGGTGCTGGGCGCGGTGCGACGCATGTGCGCGGAGGTCGGCATGGTCGCCATGGACGTGGTGGAGGTCAGCCCGCCCTATGACTCGGGCAACAACATCACCGCGCTCTTCGCCCACCGGTGCGTGCTGGAGGCGCTCACCGGGACCGCCATGCGCCGACTCGGGCTGACGTCCCGGGACTACCTCGACGAGACGGCCGCCGGGGGCCCGGCGGCCGCACGACGTCCCATGAGCCTGGTTCACGACGACGCTGTACGACGCGGCCGGCTACGCCGTGCTGGGCGCGACCGTCACTGGCCTCGCTCTACACCGACGAGGACGTCCTCGCGGCCGAGCGCAGCCCGTCTCTTCTCGCGATCGTGGGTGCTGGTGGCGGACGCCGACGAGCTGTCGGCCCCGGGGTCCTATGTGACCGGCTCCGCCGGAGGAATCCCGCTCGCCGTCGTGCGCGGCCGAGACGACACGCTCCGGACCTTCCACAACGTCTGCCGCCACCGGGGCATCACGTTGCTCGAAGGCTCCGGGTCCGTCGGTCGGTTCATGACCTGCCCCTATCACCAGTGGAGCTACGCGACCACGGGCGAACTGGCGCACGTGCCCCAGGAAGAACAGTTCGGTGCCCTCGACCGCTGCCGTCTGGGCCTGGTGCCCGGCCAGGTTGCGGAGTGGGGGGGCATGGTCTTCGCCAACGGGTCGCCGGACGCACCCGGCCTGCCCGAGAGCATGGCCGGCCTGGACCAACGGCTCCATGGCTTCCTGACTGGTCCCCTCCACCAGGTGGCCGTCGTGCGGTACGAGGCGGCCTGCAACTGGAAGCTGCTGGTGGAGAACCACATCGACGTGTACCACCTGTGGTACCTGCACGCCCGGTCACTCGCCGCATACGACCATCGGAAGTTCCGATGGGAGTCTCTCGGCGACAATTGGTGGAGCCTCGAACCGATGAAGGTGCCGGCCGGTCCGGGCGGGCTGCCCTGGGTGTCCGAGGACATGCGCCACCACATCGGAGCCTTTCTCCTGTTCCCCAATCTGATGCTCGTGACGACGGACGAGTACTTCGCGACCTACGACGCCGAACCGGTGGCGCCAGACCGCACCGTGCTCACGCTCCGCGTGCGCTCGACCGTGGATGCCGATGCCGACGCGTTGGTGGCCTCCATCCGTTCGTTCATGGCCGAGGATGTCGTCGCGTGTGAGCGCATGCAGCATGGTGCGGCCTCTCCCTCGTTCGGGGTGGGCGCGTTGGCCACGAACCACGAGGAGCCCATCCGGCGGTTCCACGCCAGCCTCCTTCGCGCGGTCGCACGGTGAGCGGAGCCGTGGAACGGCCGGCCGACCTGCCCGACGTCCAGGGCGCCTGGCGGCGCGACGGCCGATGCGTCGACGGTGGGCCGTGGGAGGAGGTGAGCGACGTGCTCTGGCTTCAGGTCGGCCCGCACTTCTGCGACCTCCGGACGGCCCGGCGGGGTGCCCGCTCCGCGCACCGGCTCGATCTCCCACAGGCCTTCGGCGGACGTGTCGCCGTGGCCGATGGCGTGATCACGTTCAACCACGACCTCGACACCGTGTGCCGGGACCCCGCCCATCCCGACGTGAGCACGGTGCACCGCATCGCCGAGGCGATGTACGAGCGGGGGCCGGGTTTCGAGGAGCGCTGGGTCCTCTCCTCCGGGGCCGACGACCCGAGAGCCGTGGCCGAGTGGAACGGAACAGACGGGAGCGCGACGGCCCGCATCGTGCGGATCGGGACCGTGGCCCTGGCCGTCTGGGGCGGCTCCGCACCCGGTGGTGCGCGCTTCACGGAGGGCGACGGCTGGGCGCCCGGGCCGGGGCCCTTCCCGCTCGACCCGGCGCTCGGAGTGGACCGCGCGATCCGGGCGCTGGTCGACGACGCCCCGTTCCCGGAGGGCTGGGGACGCCGGGGGGTCGACGCGACGTGAACGGAGACGGTGTCCGACGCGTCGTCCTGTTGACCCTCGGCTGGGAGGACCTGCCCAAGTCGGTGTCGATCCACGGGACTCCGCCGGAAGAGCGCCTGCGCGAGCCGGTCCCCGGGGTACTGCTCCAATGCGACGGGGGCTGGCTCCTGCTCGACACCGGGTTCAATCCGGCGCTGATCCGCGATCGCGCGCTCCGGCGACGCTTCCACGGCGACCCGCTGTTCCGACCCGTCCTGCCGGGCCCCGGGGAACCGCTCGAGGAGGCGCTGGCCGGAGCCGGCGTCGCGATGGAGGAGATCTACGCCGTGGGGCTGAGCCACCTGCACAACGATCACGCCGGGGGCCTGCGCCACTTCGCCGGGCGGGTGCCGGTGCACGCGCAGCGGGCCGAGCTGGAGTACGGGTTGTCGGACCATCCCGACCCCGAGCACCACGCCATGTTCCGCATCGACTACGACGACCCGTCCATCGATTGGCATCTGGCCGAGGGCGACCAGGAGATCGCGCCCGGTGTCACCGCGGTGCTCACCGCCGGGCACACGCCGGGACATCAGAGCTTCATCGTCGACCTCGACGAGTCGGTCGGGGGCGGCGGTCTCGTCTTCGCCTTCGACGCCGCGGACCTGACCGAGAACATCGAGCACGAGCTCCCGATCGGTGGGCGGGTGGGCGTGCCGCCCGAGGCCACGATAGAGCCGATCCGTCGCCTGAAACGGCTGGCGGCCGCGCGTGGCTACTCCCTCATCCCCGGCCACGATCCTTTCGTGTGGCCCAAGTTGACGCGCCAAATGGCGGAACGCTTTGCCGCGACGGGCTGAGCGTGCCCGGCGGTACCATGCCTGACAACGTGCGCGCGCAGCTCGACATCGTGGCGGTCGGTTACGCGGACGACCGCGTCGCGAGCACCGTCGTGCTCGTCCGGGATGCCGAGGCGATCATCGTCATCGACCCCGGCATGGCGGCGAGCCGTGCTGTCATCCTCGAGCCACTCGCGACCCTGGGCGTCAGCCCGCCTGCCGTCACCGACGTGATCTTCAGCCACCACCATCCCGATCACACCCTGAACGCCGCTCTCTTCCCCGAGGCCCGCTTTCACGACCACTGGGCGATCTACCAGGACGACATCTGGATCGATCGGCCGGCCGAAGGGTATGCGGTGTCGCCGTCGGTGCAGTTGCTGCAGACCCCCGGTCACACGATGGAGGACATCACCACACTGGTGCGGACCGACGACGGGCTGGTTGCCTGCACGCACCTTTGGTGGTCGGCTGAAGGTCCTGAGGAGGATCCCCTGGCCACCGATCAGGCGCTCCTGCTCCGGTCGCGCGCCCGGGTTCTGGCGCTCGGTGTCGATCTCATCGTCCCGGGCCACGGCCCTCCTTTCGTGCCGCCCCGGCCTGCCTGAGCCGGTCGACGAAGCGACACGAGCCACGGGCGCGGTCGTGCGGGCGCCCGTGGCATCAGAGGTCCATGGTCGCCAGTGCCGCATAGCCCTGCGCGCCGTCACGAAGCGATCGCAGCGTGACGTGTTCATCGACCTGGTGGGCCATGGACTCGACGCCGACCCCGAATCCGATGGTGGGAATGCCGCAGATGCCGGCCGCATAGGACCCGTTGGTGCAGAAGGAGTAGTGCGTCGGCGTGGGATCGAGGCCGACGGAGGAGAGCGCCCGCGTGGCGCCCCGCACGAGAGGCGACTCTTCGGGCGTCCACCAGGCGGCGGCGTACTCGGGCAGGGAGAACGCCCGGCCCGTCCAGCTCGTGAACGCCGCCTCCACCAAGGAGATGTCCAGGGCGGGCCTCTCGGGCCACGTCGACCAGGCCCGTTCCGCCGCCTGCGCCAGGAGCCCCACAATGGAGTCGGGCGTCTCGCCCGGCAGGAAGCGGCAGTCGAATCGGGCCAGCACGGAGCCCGGGATGGTCGACACCGACGGGTACGGCTCCGAATGTGCGTCGATGCAGTTGAGATCACGCCCGCCCAGCTGGGGATGCGACGGCCGGGGGATCCGGGTGACCTCGTCGATCAACGCCGCCATGGCGTGCAGCGCGTTGAGGCCGACCGCGGCGTGTCCGGCGTGGCAGGCGCGGCCCGTCACCCGAACCTCGATCTTCGCCCGCCCCCGTTGGCCGGTGCACAGCTGGGTGTCGTTGGGCTCGCTGGTGACGAAGGCATCCGGGCGCAGCGCGGCGACGGGTTCGGCCAGCGCTCCGCCTTCCATCTCTTCCTCGCACACGCTCGCGACGACGACCACCCGCGACGACACACGTGGCGCCGCCGCCACACCCCAGATCGCCGCCGCGATGGAGGCCTTCTGGTCGCAGATCCCGAGCCCGTAGAGGCGCCCGTCGCGGATCTCGCCGCCGAAGGGGTCGACGCTCCACCGCTCCGGGGAGTGGAGAGGGATGGAGTCGATGTGCCCGTCGATCATGAGGGTGCGCCCGCTGTCGGGGCCGATGACACCGATGGCGTTGCCGCTGGCATCGACCTCCACGGTGTCGAAGCCGGCCGCCTCCATGGCGGCCGCGGCGAGCGACACGGCCGGTCCTTCCGTTCCCGACACGCTCGAGGTGCGGGCCAGCGCCACCGCCAGGTCGACCAGCGCGGCATCATCGACGGGGAATTTCTCGGTGATCACGACGTCTCCTTCTCTGGTGTGCCGCACCCGGGTACCCCGGGCGTGAGGAACCTCCCGGATGGCTCCGCCGCCTGGACCCCTGCCTCGTAGACGACGACGCCGGCCACGATGGTGGCGACCACGACACCCGGCAGGGTGCGTCCGAGGAACGGCGAGCGCCGGTGGCGGCTGTGGAGCGTCTCGGGCGCCACCGTCCAGGTTGCCCCCACGTCGACGAGGGCCAGATCGGCGTCGAATCCGGGCGCGACGGCACCCTTGCGCGCCAGTCGGCACAGCGGCGCGGCCGCGCCGCGGAGCCGCACGACGTCGCGGAGCGACAGGAGGCCCCGAGACACCAGGGACAGCAGGACCGAGAGCGTCGTCTCGACACCCGTCACGCCGGCAAAGGGGTTTGGTCCTTCTTTGAGCGCGGGCGGGCACGGGGAGTGGTCCGACGCGACGCTGTCGATCGTGCCATCGGCGGCGAGCGCCACCATGCGCCGGCGGTCGCCCTCCCCGCGGACGGGAGGGCAGCACACCGCGTCGGACCCGATCCGCCGCACATCCTCCTGGTTGAGCGCCAGGTAGTGCCCGCAGGTCTCGACCGTCGTGCGGGCCCAACGTTTGGCTTCGAGCACCGCGTCGGGCGACGAACAGTGCACGACGTGAAGATGGGCACCGTGCGCCGAGGCGGACGCGCCCGCCCGGGCCACCGCCGCCACCTCCGAGGCCACCGGACGCTCCGACCCTCCGCCCAGGAAGAGGGTCGGCTCCTCGCAGTGGACCGCCACCGGAAGCCCGGCCCGGCCGGCCATCGCCATGCCCCCGGACAGCGCGTCGGCGTCGCAGGCGGGGAACTCCGGCCACCCGCTGTCGCACAGGAATGCCTTGAGGCCCACCACGCCGCTGTCCAACAGCGGCCCGAGGGACCGCACGTTCTCCGGGACGAGCCCACCCCAGAGCGCGAAGTCGACCAGTGACGCACGCTCGGCCTCTGCCCGCTTCGCCGCGACGGCGTCGGCATGTGTGGTGGGCGGGTCCGAGTCGATGGGCATGTCGACCACGGTGGTGACGCCGCCCGCCGCGGCAGCCAGGCTGCCGGTCGCCCAGCCCTCCCAGTCGTCACGGCCCGGCGCGTCGAAGTGCACGTGGGCGTCGACCGCGCCGGGGAGCACCGCCAGCCCCGTGGCGTCTCTCACCAAGGCGGCGGCTCCGCCGGCGCCGGGCTCGGTCACCGCGACGATGCTGCCACCAGAGACCACGACATCACGCGGCGCGCCGTCGACCAGGCCTCCGCGTACGATCAGTTCGGCCTTCATTCCACCCTTCCTCGTCCCGGCAGTCTCGGGCTATTTCGTTTCGACGGAGTAAGGGTGGTGTGACTTCTCTGTGAACTGGGAGCCCGCTCCTCCTGCCGCCGCCGCGGTCGGTGGCAGGATGCGCCTGTGAGCGATCCCCGCGTGGTCGACGTGCACGTCCATCTCTTCGAGCAGCCCGACGACCCGCTGCGGGACGGCTACGAGATCTGGGAGTACGGCGATCACGACGGCGTGGAGTTCGGCACCAGGCGCGGCACGGTCGGGGACCTGGCCGCGTCGCTGGGGGAACCGCCCCTGGCCCATTGTGTGGTCGTCGGGATGTTCGTGCCGGAAGGCGGCGAGCCGGCTCCTCCTGCCGCGGACCAGTTGCGCTCCTACAACGATTGGGTGCTGCAAGTGGCGGACGCCTCCCCACACCTGACGGCGCTCGTCGCCGCCGACCCGTCCGCCCTCGGCGGAGCGGCGGGGGCCGACTACCTGCGCGAGTGTGCGGAGCGGGGCGCCCGGGGGATCAAGATCCACCCCGTCGTACAGAGCTTCGCCCCGACCGACCCCCGCCTCGAGCCGATCTACGAGACATGTGTCGAGCTAGGGCTCACCGTTCTGTCGCACTCGGGCCAGGCCCGTGGCTCGTCTCCCGCGGCCGACCCCTTCGCCTTCGCGCCCGTCATGGAGCGCCACCCCGACCTCCACCTGCTGCTCGCGCACCTCGGGGGGGCCAGCTGGAGGCAGGTGGCCCCCTTCGCGGCCGCCTATCCCGCCGTTTCCTTCGATCTGTGCGAGATCATCGCTTGGACCGGAGCGCCCGGTGCACCCTCCTCGGACGAGCTCGGTCGTCTGATCCGCGGCATCGGATCAGACAGGGTTCTCTTCGGTACCGACTTCCCCTGGTACGAGCTCGACCGTACGGTCGACCAGCTGATGAGCCTGCCCCACCTCTCCGACGAGGAGCGCCGCGGGATCCTGGGCGAGAACGCCATCCGACGTATGGGATTGACGGTGGCGGGCCACCCGTAGGAAACGGCGACCACCTCGCGAGATCATCGTCGGCTCCCGAGAGCTCGATGCACTCGAAGGTCGCCGTCCAGATGCGATCGACGGCTTCATCGCGCTCGAGGGTCAACCGTTGTGCGGCACGACGATCCGCACGATCGACGAGTACCCGAGGTAGCCATTCTCACGGAATGGCGGTTCGAGAAGGTAGAGCGCTCCGTCGAGGTAGACCGCCTGTCCTTGAACGAGCCCCTCATCCTCGGCGGCGACCGGTGCCTGAACCGAGGGCAGGGTCGCGGCCACCGTTTCGGACCCGGTATCGGGGTCGATGGAGAGGATCTCCTCCTCGCTTCCCGAATACTGCATCGTCCACAGACCCTGCGACGCGTCCCCGATGACCGTGAACGGCGTGTAGTTGCCCGGCTCGGAGAAGGCAGGTGATCGGCCGTGATCGACGAACCTCTCGACCGCTTGCTTGGCACACGCCTTCTCCAGACCGGCGCCGATCCAAGCGCTCGACGAGTCCGCCTCGAGCCAGCAGATCGGTTCGGTGGTGTCGGGGATGACGACGGTAGAAGCCGAAGCGCCCGCCTCGACATATGACAGCGCCGGAGCCGCCGAGCCCCCGATTGAGTTGGCGACCCAGACGCCGGCGTCGTCGGCGGCGAGCAGGGGCCGGTAGAAGGCGGGCATGGGAATGGTGTCGACCACATCGCCGGATTCCGTCGAGACCTGGAGAAGCTCGGGGCCATCGGTCGTCGCGACGTCGTAGATCCACAGCCACTGGGACCCGTAAGCCAGAACAGGGTGCGTATCGGAGGAGTACTCGTAGGTCATGACGACCGGTCCATCGCTCACGTGGCCCGTGGCATGGTTCACCGCGTTGACCGTGATCGTCATGTTGTTCGACTGCAGGTTCGGGGTGGTCACGGCTTCGACGGACTGACCGAACAAGAGCGGATCACCACAACTGCCGACGGTGAGTTTTCCGACCGTGAGGGACCGCCGATCGAGCGGCGCGGCCACGCAGGTCGACTGCGGACTCGATTCAGGGCTCTCACCGTTGGCGTCGGTCACTCCGGTGAGCAACAGGCCATCGGCGGAAACCGAGATCTGAGTGAAGAGCGCCGACGACGGCAGTGCGACGCCGGGAGGCCGCTGCGCTGATGTGGGCGGAACGGCGCGGGGAGGGGTCGTCGCGCTCTGATGGCCGCCGCCGGGTGTTCGTCCCCCGCCGCCTCGGCTCAGCCAGAGACCGGCGGCCGCCGTAGCGACCACGACGAGGAACACGGCCCCGACCGTCAGGTATCGGCGTCGTCGGAGCCTGCGTGCTTCCTTGATGAGCGCGTCGGAATCAGGCCGTTCTCCGGAGGGTGGCGCGTGATCCCGACGGTCCTCGAGCGTGGTCACCGGAGTGTCTCGATGATGGCGATCAACTCGTCGTGCCGGTACCCCTCGTGCCGCGCCAGCTTGACCAGCTCCTTGGCCTTGGTGATCAGCGCGCTTCGCCCCGGAGCTGCTCCGCCGACGGTGATGCCCCGCCCACGGCGGAACTCCAAGATGCCTTCGTCGCGCAGGGTGTGCAACGCGCGCAGCACAGTGTTGTGGTTCACCCCGAGTACGGCCGCCAGATAGCGCGCGGGTGGGAGCCGCTCCCCCGGAGCGACCTCGCCATCGGCGACGGCCCTTCGGATCTCGGCTGCAACCTGCTCGTGGAGAGGAAGTGGGTCGCTCGGGTCCACCTCCCCCGGGATCATAGTACCGCTTATACTAGCACTAAATGACACTATGACGCCCGAATCTGGGAGCAGCTGAGAGGGAACCCGACGCCGTCGTCGAGCCTTTGACCGATCAGGGGCGGGCCGGCGCGGCGGAGGTGCTCTTCGACCGGGGCCGCTCGCGTTCGGTCCCATGGAGCCGGACGCGAAGCCTCGTCGGGGCGATGCCTCGTTCGTCCGAGGTGCGGATCCCGGGATCGGCGTACCGGCATCGACGTTGCGGCGAACCTCGACGCGCTTCGTCGGCCGAGCTCTGAGCTCGAGCTCAATCGAACCTACGGGTTGAGACGTCTCACCAACTTCTTTCGTTCGTCCTCATGCTTCGATGGTGATCATGAAACCAACCCCGAGGTCGGTGGACCTCATCGTTTGGACGGGACCGTGGACGGCCGACGATCCCGATGCCAACTTCAAAGCCGATGTCGCCCTCTACGCGCACGTGGATGCCATGGGGACGATCGACCGCCTGGCGGACGCATTGGGCCTTCCCGCCGGAGCCATCGTCCGATACGTGCTGGCCAAGTGGGCTTCGGCGGGGAGCGGTGGTCTCCTCGAGCTGGGCCCCTCCATGATCCATCGGCTCTGGGGGGCCATCGAGGAGGCGGAGTCCGAGGCGACCGACGAGGCCCGTCTGGCGGCCTACGAGCAGCTGCGCCAGATGCTCTCATGGCTCCGGCTCCCACTCGCCGACCCCGATGCCGCGGGGTACTGAGCACCGGAAGTGCGAAACGTGGCGCCGAACCACGGTGGACAGGGGTACCGCCGCGGCAACCTCATCTAGGCTACGACCTGGCTGCCCGACCACGACTTCTGGCCGCGAGACGACCTGCTCAGCTCCGGAGCAAAGAAAGTCCCGAGTGTACGGAGGCAACCAATGCCCGAAGACGGCGCCACGACATACGAGATCGCTCTCACGCATTTCATCGTTTCAGATGACGTGGAGCGCTCCTGTCGGTTCTACACCGAGGTGCTCGGCGGCAGGCTGATCCGCTCAGGTCAACCGTCCTATGTGTCGCTCGCGAACAGCTGGATCATCATCAACGTCGGTGGTGGGCCGACCGACGACAAGCCCGAGGTCACGCTCGAGACGCCACCTGATCCGGACCGTACGAGCAGCTTCTTGAACATCCGGGTTTCCGACATTCGAGCCGTCTACGCCGAGTGGAGTGCACGTGGTGCCGAATTCCTCACGCCACCGAAGCAGCACCAAACGGAGATCCGCTGCTACGTGCGCGACCCCGATGACCACCTGATCGAAGTCGGCCAAACGACAATGCCGGGTGGTTGGAGGCAGTTCCTGACCCAGTCATGAAGAGCGTCGAGTCCTGCAGGATGCGCTCATGCGGGCCACCGCTCATACCGGCGGAACTGCCCCCTTCCCGAGAATACGACAACATCGCGCCACCAGTGGAAGAGTGGACGCAGAGGGAGTCTCAATGGCGCACATGATCCGTCACCTCACGGAAGCGGCCAAGCCGGGCCGTTCCAATGATCGACCTCCTGCACCGGCGGGTCCTCCGCCGCCGCGCTGGCGCATGTGGCTCCTGCCGGCGGGGATCTTCATCACGCTTCTCCTGTTCCTGGTTCCCCACATGTCGAACACGACCACAAAGAGCTTCACATATTCGAAGTTCTTGTCCGAAGTCACCTCTGGCGACGTCCGTACCGCCTCGGTCAACCCCGGGGGCGCGATCACCGGCACCCTCAAAGGCGGTGACGACTACACGAGCCAGATACCCACGGCGATCGGCGACACGCAGTTGGCCTCGACCCTGAAGGCCCATGATGTCGACATCACCGGCGTCGGACAGGGCTCGGCTCTCCTGACCGATTTGCTCTCGTTCCTCCCGTTGCTGCTCTTCGTCGCGTTCTTCATCTGGATCGGGCGCAGGAACGCCAAGCAGTTGTCCGGGGGGATCATGGGTTTCGGAGGGTCGAAGGCCAAGGTCTACGACGAGGAGAAGCCCACGACCCGCTTCGCCGACATCGCCGGATACCAGGGATCCAAGCGGGAGGTCGCCGAAGTGGTCGACTTCCTGAGCCATCCGGAACGCTATGCCCGAGCGGGCGCCGTTGGGCCACGGGGGGTGCTCATGGTGGGCCCACCGGGAACGGGGAAGACTCTCATGGCGCGGGCCGTGGCCGGAGAGGCGGGCGTCCCGTTCTTGGCCCTCACCGGGTCGAGCTTCGTCGAACTGTTCGTCGGAGTGGGAGCGTCACGCGTGAGGGACCTCTTCGCGGATGCACGCAAGCGGGCCCCCTCCATCATCTTCATCGACGAGATCGACGCCATCGGCCAGCGCCGGGGTGGGTCCTCCTTCGGCTCCAACGACGAGCGCGAACAGACCCTCAACCAACTCCTGGCCGAGATGGACGGCTTCGATCCGTCCACCGGCGTCGTGGTCATGGCGGCCACCAATCGTCCCGAGGTCCTCGATCCTGCGTTGCTCCGTCCGGGTCGCTTCGACCGGGAAGTGGAGATCCCCCTACCCAATCAAGCCGAACGTTCCGCCATCCTGGCCGTGCACGTCAAGGGCAAGCACCTCGCTCCCGACGTCGATTTCGACGCGGTGGCGCGGGCCACGCCGGGATTCTCAGGAGCAGATCTGGCGAATCTGATCAACGAAGCGGCCATCGTGGCCATCCGCGACAACCGAGATGTGATCTTCGCGCGGGACATCGACGAGGCCAGGGATCGCGTCCTGTTGGGCCGACGGGACGGGTCCAATGCGCTCCTCCCCGAAGAGAAACGGTCCGTAGCCATTCACGAAGCCGGGCATGCGCTCGTCGCCTTCCTCTCGGAGCATGCCGACCCGGTGGCCAAGATCACGATCCTGCCCGCCGGCCGCGCCCTGGGGGTCACCGAACAGCTCCCGGTGGATGAGAGACACCTCTACTCCGAGAGCTACCTGCTCGACTCCCTGGCCGTCCGCCTCGGCGGCCGCGCCTCGGAAATCCTGGTCGTCGGCGAGGCCTCCACCGGGGCGGCCAGTGATCTCTCGGGTGCCACCGAGTTGGCCATCAAAATGGTGACGGAGTGGGGACTGTCATCCCGGCTCGGACCCGTCGGATACGGATCGGACCAGTCCTCGCAGTTCGGCGGGACTCCGTTCGGTCAGGAACGTCCGTATGCCGAGGGAACGCAGCAGGTCATCGACCAGGAAGTCAGCCGCCTGCTCACAGAGGCCGAGGAGAGGGCACGCATCCTGCTCGGCGACAATCGTCCCAGCCTCGACGTCGTCATCGCCGCCCTCCTCGAGAAGGAGACGATATCCGGGGAGGATCTTGCGGAACTGGTGGGGCGAGCCCATCCTGTTGCGAGCGGGCAACCGTCGGGAGTCGGCGCGTAGTCGACCCGCATCACACCGATGCATCTTGATCCGGACTGCAATCCTCCGCGCGTCTGTGAAATCGTGACCTTGGCCGTGGTGACTCGTCGTCAGGCGGGCAGGCCACCGTCCGTTCCGCTTATCCTTGCAGAAGCAACTGTTCGGGCGATTCGGACGCGTCCGTCAAGAGCGTCGTCGCAGCAGCACGGCGTGGACCGACGAAGGCGCGCGGATTTAAGAACCAAGGGTGAAGTCGGAGGAGAGTCCCCCCAGAGAGACGGAGCAACCGATGACCACACTCATGACGATGGAACACACGGGCGTGGACGGATCGACGGTCGATGCGGCCAACCACGAACGGCGATGGTGGATCCTCGCCGTGCTGGGCATCGCCCAATTGATGGTCATTCTCGACAGCACCATCGTGAATATCGCCCTCCCTACGGCTCAACACGATCTGCATTTCTCGAATGCCGACCGGCAGTGGATCGTCACCGCGTACTCCCTAGCCTTCGGCAGCCTGCTCCTCCTCGGCGGGCGCATCGGGGACATGATCGGACGCAAACGGGCCCTCATCATCGGGCTCGTGGGCTTCGCGCTGGCCTCCGCCATCGGTGGAGCCTCGGTCAACTTCGCGATGCTCGTCATCGCGCGGACCATCCAAGGCGCGTTCGGAGCTCTGCTCGCCCCGTCGGTGCTGGCCCTCTTGACCACCACCTTCACCGACCCGGACGAGCGTGGGCAGGCGTTCGGAATCTACGGCGCCATCGCCGGTGCAGGCGGCGCGCTCGGGACTCCTGCTCGGTGGCATCCTGACCTCCTACGCGTCGTGGCGGTGGACGCTGTTCGTCAACCTCATCTTTGCGGCGACGGCCATCGTCGGCGCCATGCTCTGGTTGGCCAGCGACGATGGCGCCGACCATGATCCTTTGGACCTACCCGGCCTGTTCCTGGTTGCCGGCGGCCTGTTCTCACTGGTCTTCGGTTTCTCCCACGCCGAGACCACGGCGTGGAGCAACCCCTTCACGATCGGGTTCCTCTTGGCGGGGGTGGTCCTCCTGGGTGGATTCGCCTACTTCGAGACCGTGGCGAAGTATCCGCTCCTTCCACCCCGGGTCGTCGTCAATCGAACCAGGGGCGGGTCCATCTTGGCCATGCTGTTCGCCAGCGTCGGGATCTTCGGCGTGTTCTTGTTCCTGACCTACTACCTGCAGGGCACGTTGGGGTTCAGCCCGGTGAAGACCGGCGTCGCGTTCCTCCCTCTTGTGGCCGCCTTGGCCGCCACGGCGCAGGTGTCCAACCGCACCCTCTTACCGCGGTTCGGACCCAAGCCGATTGTGCCGATCGGTTTGCTCATCTCTGCCGCGGCGCTGTTCGGTCTCCATCTGGTCGGGTTGCACTCCTCGTACGTCAGCCACGTCCTTCCCTATCTCCTTGTTCTGGGAGTCGGGTTCGGACTGAGCGTCGCTCCCGCCTTCAGCACCGGCACCCTCGGATTGGCACCCCAGGACGCAGGCGTGGGATCGGCCACCCTCAACACATCCCAACAGGTTGGCGGATCAATCGGCACGGCGCTGCTCAACACCCTGGCCGCCAGTGCCGCCACGTCCTACTTGGTCGGTCGGGCCCCGACGCCGGCCAATCTCCAGGCCGCCCTCCTCCATAGCTACACGACGGCGTTCCTGTGGTCCTCGTTGATCTTCGTTGCCGGAGCGGTCGTCGCCGGGCTGGTACTCCAGCGCGGCGGCCTGACGGCGTTGGCGTCGGAGGGCCAGACCGCGAAGGTCGAAACTGGCTTCGAGGAAAAGCCTCGGACGCATGTCTGCCGCGTACGGGTCGCGTGTCGTTGAACTTCCCCGGTACGTCGGTTCAAGTGGCCTGTCGGGCCTCTTCCACGGTGAGCTCCGCAGCGGGGTCGGCCTCGAGGCGATCGTCAGGAATTGGTTGCCCGCTCCGAACGGAGTAGCCGTAGTTGCCGGCTTCGAGTCGCCGCTCCGCTCGATCGATCGCGGCCAACCTTTCTCGTAGCTCCGCTTCGACCGATTCGTCTACGCCTTCTTTGGTGAGTGGTTCGGCGGAGTCGAACATGTCCCCGGGCTGATTGGCGGCGGTACGGTCCTCCCCTCCCACCTCCTCCATCTCGGCGAGTAGGTGCTCCACACGAAGTCGCTCCGTGCGGAGCAACTCCTCTGCCCTGGCCTGTTCCATGAGTGCTCTCAATCGTGGTTGGATCCCTCGGAGAATCTAGACGTGTGGGACCGGGCTCATCACACCGTCGATCACGGGCCGATACACCCGACTGGTTCGCAAGCCACCTTGGGTTCGTCCAGTTGTCGCCACCCTCGTCCGTTTCAGATTCGCGTATCTGTACAGGTCCGGCTGATGTGCCGTGACGATCGACAGCAGGGCCGTCACTCAGTCCGTGAACGATGACGACATCAGCCGCGCCCTCGAAGCTCATCCTTCGGTGACCGGGCTGTTCGGGCGAGCCGGGTCCCACGCTCCTCGAGCCCGTGGCTGAATCGGCGAGAGGCGTCGGGAATCGCGACGGCTTCGTCCTATGGGCGAGTCGAGATCCCGGAACTGTCGCTCCCGATGCACCGTGGAACGTGGTGTCCTGGCCGCCAACGCAGGAATCAGGACCGGTGCCCGGGGCAAGCCATCGCAGCCGCCAAGGGCGGCACCTCGTTTCGCGCCTTGTCTCGATCAATCCGTCTATTGCCACCTAGCTCCTCATGGGCCTCGGGTGACCGGCCAGGCACGAAGTGGACTGATCGCTCCGCTTGGCCTACCCTAAGCGGAGTGAATTCTCCGGATAAGGGGCCGGCAGCCGGACGCAGCATGTCTAGCGCCGGGGCACCCAACCGACCGATCCGCCGTGACGCATTGAAGAACCGAGAGCGCCTGCTGGCGGCGGCAGGGCAGGTTTTCGAGGAGAAGGGGCTCGAGGCCAGCGTGGCCGACGTGGCGCGGGTCGCAGGCGTCGGGATGGGCACGTTCTATCGACGGTTCGCCTCGAAGGACGCCCTCATCGAGGCGCTGGTCTCCGAGGTGCTGGAGGCAACGATCGCGATGGCGCGCGAGGCGGCGGAGTGGCCGGACGGCACGGGGCTCCAACACTTCCTGGAGGCATCGAGCTCGTACCAGGCGGAGCATTTGGGCTGCCTCCCCAAGCTCTGGAACACAGACCACCATCTCGTCAAGACGGCGCGGGACCTGATTGCACGGCTCCTTTCCGACGCGCAGGCACACGGCCGGGTCCGATCCGATCTGACGAGCACTGATATCTCGCTCGTGATGTGGTCGATCCGCGGCGTGCTCGAGACCACTCGCACGAACGCCCCCGAGGCATGGAGGCGGTATCTCGATCTCTTGATCGCCGGCATGCGGCCGGCGGACGCGCCTGCCTCACCGTCCCCTCAGCCAGAACGAGGTCGACCGGATTCTCTCGAAAGGCAGTCCGTCGTCGAGCTCCCGTGGGACGAACCCATGACCACGTTGCGGGAGGTCAGCCGGGACCCGGGTTCCGAAGGGGCCACCCGGGCTCACTGGTGGATCCTGGTCGTCATCGCCAGCGCGCAGCTCATGGTGGTGCTCGATTCGACGATCATGATCATTGCCCTGCCGTCGGCACAGCAATCCCTGGGGTTGTCGAACACGGATCGCCAATGGGTCGTGACGGCGTACACGTTGGCCTTCGGCGGATTCCTTCTCCTGGGTGGACGCATCAGCGACATATTCGGCCCGAAGCGGACGCTGATGACCGGTGTCGTCGGCTTCGCGCTGGCCTCGGCCATCGGCGGTGCCGCGCAGACGAGCTTGATGTTGATCGGTGCCCGCGGCCTGCAGGGCCTGTTCGGCGCCCTGTTGGCCCCCTCGGTGCTGTCGCTCCTGACGTCGACCTTCACCGACCCACGCGAGCGGGGTCGGGCTTTCGGGATCTACGCGACCATCGCCATCGCCGGCTCGGCATTCGGGCTGATCCTCGGTGGCTTTCTGACCGAGTACGTCGATTGGCGCTGGTGCCTCTATGTGAACCTGCCCATTGCGGTGCTGGTCCTGTTCGGCGCATTCAAGATAATCCCGGAGCGCGAGGGGACCCACGGCGTGAGGCTCGACGTGCTGGGCGTGATCCTCGGATGCGGTGGCCTGGTCTCCCTCGTGTACGGCCTCGGTGAGGCCGGCACCAGTGGATGGGGCGCGACCAATGTCGTCGTCGCCCTGGCTCTGGCCGTGGTGCTGCTCGGCTGCTTCATCCTGTGGCAGAGCAAGGGACCCAACCCACTCCTGCCGCTACGCGTCCTGCGGAATCGGAACCGGGCTGGGTCGTTCCTGTCCATCATGCTCGCCGTCACGGGGATGTTCGGGACGTTCCTGTTCCTGACCTACCTGCTCCAGACGATCGACGGCTATTCACCACTGATGACCGGGGTCGCCTTCCTGCCCCTGTTGGTCCTCAACGGCTTGGCGGCCACGCAACTCGCCAGCCGGCTGATGCCGCACGTACGGACGCGCCTGCTGATCGTGCCGGGCCTCCTGCTGGCGGCCGCCGGCGCTGCCCTGTTCACGACCTTGACCCCCGACGCGTCCTACGTGACCCACGTCCTGCCGAGTGAATTGCTCCTCGGCATCGGCTTGGGGCTTGCCATCGTGCCCTGCATCAGTACGGCCACCCAGAACGCCGAGCCCAAGGACGTCGGGGTGACCTCGGCCATGACGAACACGTCGCAGCAGATCGGGGCCTCCATCGGGACCGCCCTGCTCAACACGATCGCGGCCACCGCGACGGCGACGTACCTGGCCTCGCACCCACGAGGCGTTGGCGTGCAGGCCCGTGCGACGGTGCACGGATATGCCACGGCCAGTTTCTGGGTGGCGGGGATCTTCCTCCTGGCCGCCGTGGTCGCCGGAGTGCTCATCAACGTGGATCCGCGGCAGCACGCCGTAACCTCACAGGCTCCGAACGTGGACGCCGAACTCGTCCCAGCCGAGGTCTACTGAGCGGAGGAGTCCCTGGCGGAGACCTCGGAAATAGTCGGCTGAACCAACCGACCGTCCTTCACCGGTCGGCGCGCCCTCGGATCGGCGCGACTCCAAACCTCAACGGACGAAATCCCTTCAGCAGGGACGGACATCCGGGTAGGTCGAGCCTTCACCGAAGGGACCATTCGACTTCTTCTACGAACCTTCGACTCTTCCATCCATCATCGGTGCGAATGAACTCGTGGCGGTACCAACCACTGCGAAAGGAGAGGTTTCGAGCTCCAAAAATGACAGCGGGATTGAAGAACATTGCGGTGACCTGCGCCTCGTCTCCCGCAAGAGTGATGTCGATGTTCGAAATGAAGTGCTGGGTCTTCGGCACCATCGAAAGATAGTCCTCCAGCCATTTTGTGACTTCGTCGCGGTCACCGGCGATTCCTCCGCCCGACGTGAGATCGATGTGCGCATCACCGGTGAACATCGACTTCCACAGCGTCCAGTCCTTAGTGTCGATCGCCTTTGCACACTGAATCAACACATCACTGATCTCGGACTCGTCGGATATGGCGTCACGATCCATCGAAATCGCACCTCTTGCCGTTGAGCCGGCTACCTACCGGACTTGCCGCATCATGTGGCAGCTCAGCCCAGACGGAGCCATCCGTCAAGTGCCCGGACGGTCGTGGGAGGGCGCAGCCGGTGGGTGCCGTCAAACGCTGCTCGACCGGGCCGCAGTCGACCTCGCCGGGACTGTCTTCCGTGTCGCCCTATTCACCGATTCCGTAAAGGAAGTCATCGAGAGTTCCCCAGTGGTTCTCGGTAATTCGCCCCTCGCCGGAAACGCATGCCACGACAACAGCCACCCCGTCCGGGTCGCGACCCACCACCGCCGTCCACTCGCTGTGATCCCGCCTGCCGACGAGAAGCCTTCGCGAGGACAACTCGCCGGCGATCCGCTCCAGTTCGCCGGGTGACTCGACCTCCAAGACGAAGGCTCGCAGACCCACATGGCGAGCTCCTCCGCCCGGACTGCTCCCGAGCGCTCGCAACACGATGACTTGAGTTCGGTCGCTTCCCGGAGCACTGACCGCCGCCAGTTGCTCCTTTTGGGAGAGCAACGTGAATTCGAGCACCTCGCGATAGAAGTCGATCGATCGGTCGAGATCGGCCACGTTCATCACGACACCCTGAAAGTTCATCCTGTGCTCCAAGTCTTCAGTAGAGGGACGGCCAACCGCGAAGGTTTGGGACCCACCGCCGTCCGCTGCACTTTCAGCCCCCGACGTGTCGGTAGCGTCGAATCCCGAAACGCTACAGCCTCCAGCCTGGCGTGGTCGAGAAAGAGCCCGCGGGAGTCGCTCCACTCGACACCCGCTCCCGAGAAGGAGAGAACCATGACCACCGTGAGCGTGACCGTCGACGTCGATGACATCGGCCCGGTCGAGATCTCTCTCGACGACGCGGGCGACGGCAAACCATTCTTGCTGCTCCATGGAGGTGGCGGACCCGACACGATGACGGCCTTCGGTCAGCGACTTGCCGAGTCCCACCGAGCTCGGGTCCTCATTCCGACCCACCCGGGGTTCGGTGCGACGACCCGACCGGAGAAGCTCGACACGATCCGCCGTCTTGCCGGGGCCTATGTCGCAGTACTGGACGACCTCGGCATGAGCGGCGTCACCGTCGTCGGGAACTCCATCGGCGGGTGGATCACCGTCGAGATGGCACTCATCGGGTCGCCTCGTATCAGCGGCATCGTCTTGCTCGACGCCGTCGGCATTCAAGTCACCGACCAATCGGTCGCCGACTTCTTCACGATGGGCTACGACGAGTTCCTCGAGCGGGCCTTCCGTGATCCGGATGCTTTCCGGATGGATCCGACCAGCTTGCCGCCCGCCGCCCAGGCCGCAGCGGCTGCCAATAGGTCTGCCCTCGCCACCTACACCGGAGGGGCGATGAACGACCCCACGCTCGTCGAGCGTCTCGCGGGTTTGGGACTTCCGACCCTCGTGCTCTGGGGCGACAGCGACCGGATCGCTGGTCCCGAGTACGGCCGGGCTTACTCCGACGCGATCGCGACGGCCCGCTTCCAGGTCCTGACCGAGGTCGGACATCTTCCGCAGGTCGAGAAGCCCGACGCCGTGTTACAGGCCATCTGGGGCTGGGGAGACACCGACTCCGCCGGCGTCGGACGGTAGCGGGATCTCAATCTCAGCCCTACACCGCACCGTCCCCGTCGTCGCCCGAAGAGCCGGCCGGGCACGATTCCGTCGTCATCGGTGATGGCTCTTGGCAAGTGACCGTCTATGAGGTAGAATACCCAGTATGCTACGTCGAAAGCGGACAACGTGAGCGTGCGTCACGCCCTGTTGGCCCTGCTCAGCGAAGGTCCGAAGTACGGCTTGCAGTTGCGGCAGGACTTCGAGGCTCGGACCGGCGAGGTGTGGCCGCTCAACGTCGGGCAGGTGTACACGACCCTGCAGCGCCTCGAGCGCGACGGGCTGGTCCAGTCCGACGACTCGCCGGACGACGGTCCTCAGAAGGGCTTCCACATCACCGCGGATGGTGAGGAGGAGCTGGCCGAGTGGCTGCGCACCCCGCCGGACTTCTCGTCCCCGCCCCGGGACGAGCTCGTCATCAAGGTCCTGGTCGCGCTCGATCTGCCGGGCGTCGACGTCCACGACGTCGTGCAGGTACACCGGCGCTCTCTCGTGGAGCTGATGCAGCAGTGGACGCGGCTCAAGGAGGACGAGTCGCGGTTCGACCTCAATTTCGCCCTGGTCGTCGACGCCGAATTGTTCCGGCTCGACTCGCTGATCAGGTGGCTGGACACGGCCGACGGCCGTCTGAAGCGAGCAGCTGCGGGCGTGGACGCGCCGGCCCCGAGGTCGCTCGCCCTTCCCAAGGCCCGGCGCAAGGTAGGAGCCCCCCAATGAGCTACCTCGAACTACGCGACATCTCCAAGATCTACGGGGAAGGGCCGGTAGAGGTACATGCCCTCCAGCGCGTCGATCTCTCGGTCGACGCCGGGTCTCTGGTGGCCGTCATGGGTGCCAGCGGTTCGGGCAAGAGCACGCTGTTGACCATCGCCGGCAGCCTCGAGGAGCCGACAAGCGGAGAGGTCTACGTCGGAGACCGTCCGCTGTCCTCGCTCTCGCGCAACGGCAAGGCGCGACTGCGCCGTCAGTCGATCGGGTACGTCTTCCAGGATTACAACCTCCTGGCCGGGCTCAGCGTGGTCGAGAATGTCTCTCTTCCCCTCGAGCTCGACGGCATCTCGTCTCGCAAGGCCCAGGCGGCGGCGCTCGAGTCGCTCGACGACTTCGGGCTCAAGGACCGGGCGTCGCACTATCCCGACCAGCTGTCGGGCGGGGAGCGCCAGCGGGTTGCCATTGCCCGGGCGGTGGTCGGCGGGAGAAGGCTTCTCCTCGCTGACGAACCCTCCGGCGCACTCGACTCCACCAACGCCGAGGCAGTCATGCGCATGATCCTGGCGGCCTGTCACCGGGGCATGGCGGCCGTCGTGGTGACCCACGACGCGCAGCTCGCCTCGTGGGCCGACCGCGTGATCTTCCTGCGCGACGGCCGGGTCGTCGACCAGACGCTTCCGGCCGAGAGCCCCGAAGCGGTCCTCGCCGAGCTCCCGAACTCATGAGCGTCGACGCTCTGGAACGGCCGGTCACCGGGTCGGCCTCCGAGGCGAGCGCCGGCGGCGTCCCGGCTCGGCGGGCGATGATCCGTTGGGCCTGGCGCCTCTTCAGGCGCGAATGGCGGCAACAGCTGCTCATCCTGCTCCTCGTCATCGTCGCCGTCGCCGCCGTCGTGGTCGGTGCCTCGGTCGCGGTCAACACCCCGCCACCCGCCAATGCCGGATTCGGCACGGCCCAGGATCTGGCCACCTTCGCCAACTCCGGGAAGCAGCCGCTGAATCTTCACTCCGTCACCGCCCAGACCGCCGCGCTGGAACACCGCTTCGGCACGGTCCAGGTCATAGACAACGAGACCCTCGACGTCCCGGGCAGCGCCCAGACCTACCAACTCCGGTCCCAGGATCCGAACGGCCCGTACGGCGGGTCCATGCTCCAGCTGCTCTCCGGTCACTATCCGGCCGGGCCGGATCAGATCGCGCTCACTCCGGGGCTGGCGTCCGAGCTCAACCTGGCGGTCGGCGACACCTGGCCCCTCGGCGGCAAGACGGTCGTCGGCATGGTGCAAAACCCCCAGAGCCTGCTCGACGAGTTCGCGCTCGTTCCCCCGGGCCAGGTGACGCACCCGACGCAGGTGGACGTGCTGTTCGACGCACCCGGCGTCGACCCGGGCCGGATCGGGTCCAACGTCTCGACGCCGGCTTCGGCCGCCGCCGCCAACAGCAACCTGCTCAACCCCGAGACGATCGTGCTGGCGTTGGCGACGGTCGGCATGCTGCTGATCGCACTGGTGTCGGTCGGCGGCTTCACCGTGTTGGCGCAGCGTCGACTGCGCGCCCTGGGGATGCTCGAGTCCATGGGGGCGACGGACCGCAACGTCCGGCTCGTGCTTCGCGCCAACGGGGTCATCGTCGGCGCCGTCGGGGCTGTCGTGGGCTTTGCCCTTGGTCTGCTGGCCTGGTTGGCCTACCGTCCGCACGACGAGCAGAGCGCGCACCACCTCATTTCGACGTTCGCCCTTCCGTGGAACGTGATCGTGCCGTCGATGATCCTCGCGGTCATCGCGACCTTCTTCGCCGCCGGCCACCCCGCCCGCGCCATCACCCGCGTCCCGGTCGTCAGCGCCCTGGCCGGACGCCCCGCGCCCCGCGCCAGATCCACCGCTCGTTCGTTCCCGGTGTGATCGCGCTCGTCATCGGGTTCTTCATGTTCTCCCTTTCGGGCGCGGGGCACCAGGGCAGCGGTGTGAAGTGGCTGGTGCCCGGGTTCATCGCGCTGGTCGCGGGGATCATCCTCGTGGCACCGTTCTTCCTGGCGGTGCTCGCCCGAGTCGGACGAAGAGCGCCGATCGCCGTCCGCTTGGCCCTGCGCGACCTCTCGCGGTACCGGGCCCGGTCCGGTTCCGCCCTCTCGGCCATCAGCGTCGGCGTGTTGATCGCAGTGGTCATCTGCGCCGTCGCCGTCGCCCGCTACAGCAACGTCTTCGACTACGTCGGGCCGAACTTGGCATCGAACGAGTTGGCCGTCTGGAACACGGGCGGCCAACGGCCCAACGATCCCAACGGGACGTCGCCGACGCCGAGTCATCCGGTCGCAAAATGCCGTCGTCCACTCAATCGCCTCCTCGGTCGGCGCCACCGGCGCCATCGAACTCGACACTCCCGCGGTCAACCTGCAGAACCCCAGCGCCTCAGGCCGTCAGTGGAGCGGACCGATCTACGTGGCCACGCCGGCGCTCCTGAGGGCCTACGGAATCAATCCGTCGTCCGTTTCCTCCAAGGTCGACATCCTCAGCTCTCGCCCCGGCCTCGCGGGCTCAGACGTCGAGCTGACCTACGGAGGGGCGGCGGGAAGGGCGGCGGCTTGCTGGTCGGCCCGGGAGCCGGCGGCGGCGGTCCAGGTCCGGGGAACACGAATTCCTGTCAACCCGGCTCGTGCGTCGCCCATCCGGTCATCCAAGAAGAGAGTCAGCTGCCCACGGGTACGTCGGCACCGAACACGGTGATCACCGAGAGTGCGTTGCGTCGGCTGCACCTGGCGAGCCAGAGCAGCCTCGATGGCTGGATCCTCCAAGCGAACGGCCCGATCAGCTCCGCCCAGATCATCAACGCCCAAACGACGGCGGCTGCGAACGATCTGAGCATCGAGTCGAAGAACGAGCGAACCGTCCTCGGCCGAGATCGTCAACTGGGCCACCGTGTTCGGCATCGCACTCGCCCTCGGCATCCTGGCCATGAGCATGGGCCTCATCCGCAGCGAGACCGCGAGCGAGTTGCGCACGCTGACGGCCGCCGGGGCGAGCTCGCGCACCCGTCGTACTCTGACGGCAGTCACCGCCGGCGGCCTCGCCTTTCTCGGGGCGCTGCTCGGGACGGTGGCCGCCTATGTGGGACTCGCCGGATGGTTCCACTCGAACTCGCTGGAAGGTGGCGTGTCGGACATCATCGATCACGTCCCTTGGAACAATCTGTTCCTGATCGTGATCGCCATGCCGATCGTCGCCATGCTCGTCGGCTGGGTGCTGGCGGGACGGGACCCGACCGGGATCTCCTCTCGGCCGATGGAGTAGCAAGCGTCACTGTTCCGTCGAATGGCCGCAGCGGTGCCCGGCACGGCGGTCCACTCTCTCTAGCCGACCGTGGTCTTCGCCTCTAACTTCTGCGCGGCGGTGTTCCATTCGAAGATGGTCACCGGCCCGTCGCCGTCGTGGTGTCCCGGTCCGAAGTCGTATGTCCCGCCCCCGCCGGGAAGCGTGATGTGCGTCAGCGATTCCCCGCCCCGATTGAAGGTGGTGTTGTTCAGTGTCTTGCCCGCAGCTTTGGCGATGTCCGCGAACAGCGCCAACTCCTGGCACGCGTTCTCGGGGGCGTTCCACGTCACCGGAGTCGACGCGGTTGCGGTCACGGGGTCGTTGATGACCGCTTTCGGCTCGGCCGCGTGGACGGTGGCGACGCAACGCCGCATCGCCGGGTCGTTCCACTCAACCGCGGGCGACGGGGTGCCGCCTGCTGTCAACGCGCCTTTGAGCTCGGCGCCGCTGTAATTGGCCTTGTTGGACACGACGGTCCCGAGGTCGGCGCTGTCCGGCACGATCAACCTCGGCAGGTAGGTGCTGTCGTTGGCATGCAGTGCCTTGGGCCAACTGACGCCGCCGTCCCCGACGGCGATGACGACGCTCGCGCCCGCCGCCTGGAATTTCTGGGCGATGGTGGCGTACTCCGAATTGGTCGCCGCCTGGTCGGTGTCGGGGACACTGTTGATCGCGGTCTGTATCACGGGCACCTTGAGCCTCTTGAGCTCAGAGAGCACGAGACCGATCTCCGCTCTGTCGGACGTGTCTCCCACCACCGCGACCTTCTTCTTGGCGAAGACACCTTCCTGCTCGAAGGCCTTCATCTCCTTGGGGATGAGATCGTTGTCAGACATGACGTAGTTGAACCATGGAGCCTTGGCCTGGGTGGACGCAGAATTGGTCAGTGTGGCGCCGAGGATCGGCGTTTCGTGGGTATCTAGGTAGCAGGCGGTGTCGGCGGGCTGGAAGAAACCGATGACGGCGAACACCTTGTCGTCTTCGGTGAGCGCCGCGCACGCGGTGGCGGCCGGCGCCGTTCCGATCGGATTGATCGGTTCGAACACCGGTACGATCTTGCGCCCGTTGATCCCTCCCTTGGCGTTGATCTGATGGATGAGCGCCCTATACGCGACCTGGTAGTTGCCGGGATCGATGTTCACGACGTTCTTGATCGCCGCCGCATCGAGGTAGGTGATCCCGAGCTTGATGCTCGTCGGGGTGACCCCCTGCCCGGATCGGCCGTCCGCGACGCCGTCTGCGACGCCGGGCGCCACGAGGATGAGGCCTGTGAGAGCCACGAGAGCGGAAACGATCACCGTGAGCCATGTGCGCATGTCGTGCGCCCTTTCCGTGAAGATGGGATGTGCTGGTCGCGGTCGCGGTAGTCTCGCCGCGGTCGTGTGGTCGGTCTGGGTCGAGTGGGTTGCGGGCAGGAGACGAGGTCAGCGAGACCGTGACCGTGACGGTGCCCACGCCAGAAATAGGTAAAAGCCGACCTGCCGGTGCAGGTATGAAAACTTCCACCGAAGCCCGCGCACAGTGCGCCGCCGACAGTCAGCCCACGCTCGCAACGCGGAGTCTCTCCGCACCCCCACCCGTCCCTCCCTCGTGCTCTGCTGCACCCGCGCTCACCCAGCCTGGTGGCATGCGACCGGATGAGGTGGTCGGAGGTGAGCGCCTGATACGGTACTTCCGCTACTTACTCGTGTCAATGCGGGCCGGTAGGGTCATCGCCCTCGGGGCGGAGAGGAGGAGCCGTGGCACCCAAGCGTCGCCCGACCAGCCACGACGTGGCGCGGGCCGCCGGGGTGTCACGGGCGACGGTGAGCTACGTCCTCAACGACGTGACCCGACAGCGGATTTCGCCGGAGGTGCAGAAACGGGTCTGGAAGGCCGTCGGTGAACTGCACTACACGCCTGACCACCACGCCAGGATGTTGAAGACGAAAGAGAGCGACATCGTCCTCATGGTGATGGTGGGTGCCTCGCCAGGCCCCTTGCTCATGCAGGCGACCGACAACCTCACCCGCCGGGTGGCTGCGGCGGGCTACACCCCACTCATCGACTTCACGGGCACGCCGTCTCCCACTGCGTTCAGTCGCGCCTGCGAGCGCATCCAACCGGTGGCTGTCGTTGCGCCAGGTGCTCTGCTGTCGCCCCGGACCGCGAAGGCGCTGGAGCTGAACGGAACCCGATGTGTGCTCGCCGTCGGGGAGGGTCCCGGCAAGTCGATCGCCCGTCTTCGGTTCTCGGCCGAGTCGGTCGGAGAGGTCGCGGCGGAGTATTTGATCCAGCGAGGGAGTAAGCGCGTTCTGGCCGTCGTGCCGGACGACCCGCGACTGGCGGAGATCAGCGCCGAAAGACTCAATGGGATTCGCGCGGTGCTCGACCAGCGGCGCCTGAGAACGGTCAAGCTGCCGATGGACGTCGACGCGGCACGAGACCCGATCCTTGCCGCCGTGCGCCGGAAGCCGGCCGTCGACGCGGTATTCGCCTATAACGACGAGTACGCGTTGATCGTCTTGCAGGTATTGCGAGATGCAGGCATTGCGGTACCGGACGACATCGCCGTGATGGGCTGCGACAACCTCCTCTTCGCCGGACTGACACAGCCTTCCCTGACGACGATGGGCTTCGGTGACCTCGGGGGCCAGATCGCCGACCATCTTCTCGCCATGCTCGAAGGGCGCCCACGGCCATCCGGGACGATCGGCAAGCCGACCGTCATCCTTCGAGAGTCCGCCTGAATTCCCGACCTCACGGGTACCGCCGGCGAGAGCGGCGCGGGCCATGATACGCCGATCACGTCCATCCTGTTGACACGTGTAAGTGACACTCCTAACATCAACCTGTTCATCGGCGAGTGCCAGGCCGCCGACCACGCAGATCCGGGAGGGGACGTCGTGTCCGAGGCAGAGGTGGAGGACGATTCCGCGCACGGCTGGCGTGGCGAGAGTTCGGCGCGGCTGAGCCCCGTCGATCAGGCGGCCCTGACCGTCGGGGTGGGTTGGTGGCACACGGCGGGCGCATTGGACTTGGGCCTGGAGGGCGTCCATGTGACGGACGGACCCAACGGTGCGCGAGGCGCACGCTGGGGCGAGGTCTCGGCCTGCCTGCCGTCGGCGACCGCGCTCGCCTCGACGTGGGACCGCGACCTCGTGCAGCTGATCGGCGAAGTGCTCGGCGACGAGGCGCTGGACAAGAGTGCCCGCCTGTTGCTCGCTCCCACGGTCAATCTCCAGCGTCACCCCGTCGGTGGCCGTCACTTCGAGTGCTTCTCCGAGGACCCACTCCTGAGCGCGGTCATGGCGGTGGCCTATGTGCGGGGCGTGCAGAGTCGCGGCGTGGGCTGTGCCATCAAACACTTCGTCTGCAACGATCAGGAATTCGAGCGGATGTCGATCGACGTGGAGATCGACGAGCGCCCGTTGCGGGAGCTCTACCTGGCACCATTCGAGGCGGCGGTGCGCGAGGCAGGTGTCTGCATGGTGATGGCCGCATACAACAAACTCCGCGGGAAGTTTTGCAGTGAGAATCCGGAGCTCCTCGTCGGAGTGCTCAAGGAGGAGTGGGGTTTCGAGGGTGCAGTGGTGTCCGACTGGTTCGGGACGCGCAGTACGTCCGCTGTCGGCGCGGGACTGGACCTCGAGATGCCTGGGCCGGCCTCTTTCCTGGGCGAACACCTGCTCGACGCCGTGGCTCGGGGGACGGTGAGCGCCGATGCCGTGGGCGACGCAGCCGATCGCATGCTGCGCGTCTTACGGCGGCTCGGTTCCATTCCCCCGCAGCCGCGCCGTTCCACGGCGGAACGGTCCGGACTGGCGCGACAAGCCGCCGCAGCCGGCATCGTCGTATTGAAGAACGCCTCCTCCCTGCTCCCCCTGGACCCAGCTGCGATCCCTCGGCTGGCCGTGGCCGGACCGGCGGCAGTGAGGCTGTGTCCTCAGGGAGGCGGCTCGGCCGAGGTCACCCTTCCCTATGAGCGCTCGCCTCTCGAGGCCCTCACGGCTCGCGCCGGGACCATGGTCGTCAGCTACGAGCCCGGCTGCATCATCCCGGGAACCGTCCCCCCCCTTGGGCCATCGGGCTTGCAGACGAACGATGGTGGCGCGGGCATCGCCGTCGAGTACTTCGCGGGGGACGGCCTCGACGCAGAGGCGATCCATCGCGACGTCTTCACGGTGTCGCGATTGGTGTGGCTCGGCGCGCCCCACCCGAGCCTCACCGCGGGGCGGTTCCGCGCCGTTGCCAGGACGGTGTTCACCCCGGACCGGACCGGCCTTTGGGACTTCGGCCTGGTCGCACTCGGGACCGCTCGTCTCTCCCTCGACGACACGCTGCTTCTGGACACCGTCGACGCCGCACCAGGCGAGGGCTTTTTCGGCTTGGCCACCGAGGAGGTGAGGACCGCGGTCGACTTGGTCGAGGGCGTCCCACGCACGTTGACGGTCGACTTCCGCGTCGGAGAGCACGGACCTCCCCCTGGCGGCGGTCTCCTTCGGCGCCGCGTTCCGGCCGTCCGATGGCGCACTCGCGGACGCAGCCAACGCAGCTCGGGGCGGCGACGTCGCGCTGGTCGTCGTGGGTACCGACTACCGCTGGGAGACCGAGGGTAAGGACAGGACCACACTGCGGCTGCCTGGCGACCAGGACGCGCTCGTCAGCGCGGTTGCCGCGGCCAACCCGCGCACCATCGTGGTCGTCAACAGTGGCGCGCCGGTCGAGATGCCGTGGGCTGACGACGTGGACGGCATCGTGCAGATCTGGTACGCCGGACAGGAGGGTGGCGCGGCCATCGCCGACGTGCTCTTCGGAGACGTGGACGCCTCCGGACGGCTCCCCACCTCCCTCCCGGTGCACTTGGAGGACACGCCCGCTTTCCCCTTTTATCCGGGGGAGGGACAGACCCTGCACTACGGCGAGGGGATGTACGTCGGGTATCGCCACTACGACTCGAGAGATGTCGTGCCGCGGTTCTGTTTTGGCCACGGTCTCTCCTACACGACGTTCGCCTACGCTGACCTCAGTCTCGAGCGAAGAGGGACGGACGTGGTGGTGCAGGTCGATGTCGCCAACATCGGCGACCGTCGAGGCGCCGACGTGGTCCAGGTGTACGTGCGCCGGCCGCGGTCCCGCGTGGAGCGGCCGGACAAGGAGCTGAAGGCGTTCGAAAAGGTGTGGTTGGACCCGGGTGAGGCCAGGCGGGTGCGCCTGAGCATCACCGAGCAGGCCTTTCGTCACTGGAACGAGCACGAGAGTCGCTGGGAGATCGAGCGTGGCGACGCGGAGATCCTCGTCGGCACGTCGTCGCGCGACATCCGGCTCAGCGCCACGACCGCGCTCTAGGTGGCTGGTGTCTTTCGGGTGAAGATGCAGCGCTGACCCACTGAGGTTCGATTCGCGCTCTGAGTATGGATCTGGCAGAATTACATCGTTGTAGTTCTCGATCCCGGAGGACCGATGACGCTCGGTGTGGCGAGTAGACAAGGTGACCTGCTCGACGATGTGACCAGGTTCTGCGACGCGAGGCTCGACGAGCACTCGATCTACGCGTTCTTGCATCGCGAGCGCGAGCGGCTCTTCCCCGACGAGGCCTTCGCCGACCTCTTTGAGACCAAGGGACGGCGCTCGGTGCCGCCCTCGGTGGTCGCCGTGGTGATGGTGCTCCAGCGCCTCGAGGGCCTCTCGGACCGCGAAGCGGTCGAGCGCTATTGCTTCGACACCCGCTGGCGCTACGCGGCCGGGGTCGGGGGCTATGACACCGAGAGTTGGACCAGCTTCGCCCACACCGTCCTCGTCGACATGCGCGAGCGCCTGCGCACCTCGAAGGAGCCGAATCGAATCTTCGACGTGACCCGTGACGCGGCCAAAGAGGCCGGGCTCGTCGGCAAGCGGCGTGTCCTCGACTCGACCCCGCTCTATGACGCGGTGGCCACCATGGACACCGTCACCTTGATCCGCTCGGCCATCCGCGGGCTGCTCAAGGTGGCCGAGGACGATCTCGAAACCGAGCTGCGCGCCGCGCTGAGGAGCGGCGACGGCTACGCCACGTCGGACAAACCCCAGATCGACTGGGACGACCCCGTCGCCCGGGGCGCCCTCATCGACAGCCGGGCCAAAGACGCCTACGCGCTCTTGTTGGTCCTCGAGGGCAAAGAGCTCGGTCCCGCGCTGAGCGAGGCCGCCACTCTGCTCGCTACCGTGGTGGGCCAAGACACAGAAGAAGACCCCGGCGGCGTCTTTGCCATCGTGCGCGGGGTGGCTCGAGACCGCATCATCTCGACCGTCGACCCCGCGGCCCGCCACGGGCACAAGACCCAGGTCAGGGGCTTCGACGGCTACAAGGGCCACGCTGCGGTCGACCCTGATTCTGAGATCATCACCGAGACCGTGGTGACCCCGGGCAATGCCGGCGACGCCTCAGTGGCCGAGGACCTCATCGCCGACCTGCTCGCTGCGAAAGGGCCCGACGACGACCGGCGCGCCGAGGACGCGACCTCCCAAGCGCCGGGTGACGAAGGGCCCGACGACGACCGGCGCGTCGTCTATGGCGACAATGCCTATGGGACGGGCGCCTTCCACCAGCGTCTCGAAGAAGAGGACATCGAGTCGAGGTGCAAGACCCAAGACCCTGTGGCCGCGGGTGGTCTCTTCACCAAGGACCGCTTCGACGTCAAGGTCGGCGCCGGCACCGTCACGTGCCCCAACGGTGTCACCGTCAAGATCAGACGTCACCGCCGCGGCGGTGGCATGGCCTACTTCAAAGACGCCTGTCACGAGTGCCCGCTACGCGACCAGTGCACCACATCTGAGGGCGGGCGCACGATCGGCATCAATGCTCACGAAGAAGCCCTGGCCCGCGCCCGAGCCCGTCGAGCGCGACCCGGCCTGGCGTGCCGACTACCGGGCGACGCGCCCCAAGGTCGAGCGCAAGCTGGGCCACCTCATGCGTCGACGCCACGGCGGACGACGAGCGCGCGTCCGTGGCACCCTCCGCGTCGATGCCGACTTCAGGTTGCTCGCGGCCGCGGCCAATCTGGCGCGCCTTGGCGTCCTTGGAGTGCGATGGAGCGCCACCGGATGGGCCGTCATCGGAGGCTGAGGGGTGCGAAGCGCCACCCGATGGGCACCGCAAATGCCTTTGAGCACACCGTGAACCCACTGAATCCGCCTCGCCGCGGTGGAGATGCGCAAGGTCGACTACGTGCTGCTACTCGTTGGGAAGGTCTCAAGGTCGGTTTACCTGCAGAATCGATCGATTCACACCAGCCACCTAGGGTCCCACGCAGTCGCGCCGGATCGGGAGGAGGGCCGCCTGGAGCGGCACGCCGAATCCAGCGAACGAGAAGATCGAACCAGGGGAGGGAAGAGATGGAAACCGACGTCGACACCGAGCAGGGCAAGGTCCGGGGCACGGTCGCGCGGGGCGCGGTCGCATTCCTCGGGATCCCGTACGCGGCGCCACCGGTGGGTGAGGGTCGGTTCGCGCCGCCGCAGCCTCCGCAGCGCTGGGAGGGGACCCGAGATGCCCTCGACTACGGGGCCACGGCCCTCCAACCCCGCCAGGAGTTCACCTTGATCCCCGAGCCCTTGGTCCAAGGGGACAATTGCCTCAATCTCAACGTGTTCACCCTGGACCCCGGCAATTCGGGCCTGCCCGTTCTGGTGTGGATCCACGGCGGGGGGTTCTTCTCCGGTTGCAACGCCAGCCCCTGGTACAGGGGTGAGCGCTTCGCCCGTGACGGGGTCGTGCTGGTGAGCATCAACTACCGCTTGGGCATCGAGGGATTCCTGCCGGTTCAGGACGGAGGGGTCAACCGCGGCGTCCTCGACTGGCTGGCCGCCCTGGAATGGGTGCAGCGAAACATCGAAGCGTTCGGGGGTGACCCGGCGAAGGTGACAGTGGCCGGACAGTCCGCAGGAGGAGTTGCGGCCGCGCTTCTCCTCACCATTCCCCGAGCACGTGGGCTCCTACGACGAATCATCTGCATGAGCGGACCCGTGGCACTGGTGGGGATGGCCGAGCAGGCGGAGGCGACCGCCCGAGCCGCGGCCGATGCTCTCGGCTCGGCGCTCACCCGCCAAACCCTCAGCGAGATGCCCACCGAGCGACTCCTCGAGGCGCAGGCGCGACTCATGCCCGTCGGCCCCGGTGACTCCCCCGACGTCGAGGCGTTCGCCGGAGGTGGCCGGGGAATGCTGCCGCTGGCTCCTTGCGTCGACGGGGACCTCATCCCGTGCGATCCGCTCGACGCCGTACGCGCCGGTGCGGGAACCTCGTGCGACCTCCTGACCGGCACCACGACCGAGGAATTCAACATGGTGTTCGCCCTTTCCGGAAGTGCCGTCGATGACGATGCCGCCCTTCGCGCGCTGGAGCGGACGGGGCTCTCCCCCGACGAGGCCAAGGCTTATCGGGGTGCCCGGCCGAACGCAACGGGCACGGAGCTTCTCGGCCAGGCCCTGACCGACCGGATGTTCCGGGTACCGACCGAAGGGCTGTGCGACGCGCGCGCAGGCGCCGAGGGCCGTACGTACCACTATCAATTCGCCTGGCGCTCACCGGCTTTGGGCGAACTGCTGGGCGCGGGCCACTGCGTGGACATCCCCTTTGCGTTCGACAATCTGGACGCGCCGGGCGTGGAGGCCACTCTCGGGCCCGAACCGCCCCAGGGTCTCGCCGATCTCATGCACCGGGCCTGGGTGGGCTTCGTGAACGGGGGCGATCCCGGTTGGCCCTCCTTCACGCTCGACGCTCGCCCCACCATGGTCTTCGACGCCGAGAGCGCGGTGGTCGACGACCCCCTGCGCCTCCCGCGTTCCCTGTGGGGGGCCTCCTGAACCGTGCCGCCCGAGCCCACCGGCCTTGTTGGGCTGCCGGTGGAGGTCGATGCGATCCGAGCACGCAGGGCGCAGCAACGCCCGGTTGACGAGACGACGCAGGCCGTTCAGGTCCTCGTCGAGCGTCGAAGGTACGTCCGCATTCGCTCCCCGTCACGGTCATCGAGCGCGTCGAGCAAGGCGAACAGTCCTGTGAACGCGGCTTCACCGAGCTCGGCCCTCAATTCGTCCTCGATCGCGCGGCCGGCTGCCTGTTGTGCCCGGAGGTAGTCGACCCCGAGCGCGGTGAGCACCACCGACTTCTCCCTCTTGCTGGTCGCCGAGTCGGCGACGGTGACGTAGCCACGTTCGCGGAGGTCCACCACAACCTTGCCCGCACCCTGACGGGTGATGCCGAGCTCGCGACCGATGGCGGAGATGGTTGATCCGGCCTCACCCGAGCACATCCGCACCACACGCCCGTCAGGAAATCTTCTCTCGCCGAACCCGGCTTCGGCCGTTGCGGTATCGAGTCGCCGTTGATAGCCGAGCCAGGCCCGACGGAGCGCCGGCCCGAGGCTGGCCGATGACGGTAGTGGGCCGGCGACGGCCCCGGTGCCGGCGTCCGATGGTGGCACCTCGGGCGTCATGAGGTGGATGTTAGCAAACTGTAAACTGAGTTGACAGTTCTTATCCTGAGCCTGATACTGGTTCTCACTCTCGACGGGACAGCGATTCCTCGACAGGAGGTCCCTATGGCCCGAGGAGCAAGAGCACATCGGCGCAGGACGGATTGGGCGATCGCCTCGGGAGCCGTCGCCGTCCTCGCGCTGGCGCTCACCGCCTGCAGCAGCTCACCAGCAGAGCAGGGCGCTTCCCTCGAACGCGCGCCTGGTGGGCCGACGGGCCACTACGAGGTGGCGGCCGGAATTCACAAGATCAAGCACGTCATCATCATCGAGCAGGAGAACCGATCTTTCGACAGCTACTTCGGGACCTTCCCCGGGGCCGACGGAATCCCAATGAAGAATGGAGCGCCCACGGTGTGCGTGCCCATTCCGGCGGGCGGCTGCCAGGCTCCTTACCACGACACGGCGGACGTCAACGGTGGCGGACCGCACAACGAAGGCAGCGCCAGGGTCGACGTCAACGGCGGGAAGATGGACGGGTTCATCACACAGGCCACCAAGGTCAGGAAGGGTTGCGGGGTCAACGTCGACAACCCCGCCTGCTCGAACTCGGCAACGCCGGACGTCATGGGGTACCACACGGCGGCGGAGATCCCGAACTATTGGACCTACGCCAAGGACTACGTGCTGAACGACCACATGTTCGAGCCCGTGAAGTCGTGGTCGCTGCCTGACCATCTGTACCTCGTCTCGGGATGGTCGGCCAAGTGTTCGAGCCCGGCGCCGTCCAGCTGCACCAACGCGATTCGAGGTCCCTATACCCCGGCCCAGATGCAGAGATACGTGGACCAGGCCATCGACACCGGCACGGCGGACATCACCAACGCCTGGACGGACATCACCTGGCTCCTCTACAACAGGCACGTCTCGTGGGCCTACTACGTTCAGACCGGAGACCAGCCCGACTGCGAGGACGACGCGGCCGTGGCCTGCCCGCCGGTGGCCCAGAGCTATCTCACTCCCGGCATCTGGAACCCGTTGCCCGTCTTCGAGGACGTCCAGAAGGATCACCAGCTTCGCAACATCCAGCCGTTGAACGATTACTTCGCCGCAGCCAAAACAGGAAAACTGCCTGCAGTGATGTGGGTCACGCCCTCGCAGGCCGACAGCGAGCACCCACCGGGCAGTGTGCACCAGGGCCAGGCCTATGTCACCGCAGTCATCAACGCGGCCATGAAGAGCCCCGACTGGGACTCGACCGCCATCTTCTTGCAATGGGACGACTGGGGGGGTTTCTACGACAACGCCGTGCCACCGGCCGTCGACCAGAACGGGTACGGGCTGCGGGTCCCGGCCATGGTGATCTCCCCGTACGCCAAGTCGGGCTACATCGACCACCAAACCCTCTCGAGCGACGCGTACCTCAAGTTCATCGAAGACGACTTCTTGGGCGGGTCGAGGCTCAACCCGAAGACCGACAAGCGGCCCGACCCGCGCCCCGACGTGCGCGAAGACGCCAAGATCCTGGGCAACATGAGTGAGGACTTCGATTTCGCCCAGGCTCCTCGCCCGCCTCTTCTTCTGCCGATCAACCCACCCACGGATTCGCCGAGCATCCCGACCTACTTCAACGGCCTTGGACCCTGTGTTGGATGCACGTCGACACCGCCGAGCACGTAGAAGGGATGAACGACCTCTCAGACACGGGTGCAGCGCCCCGCATCTGCCCCACGCTTTTCCAGAAGTGTCCAAAGAGTTCGCCTGACCCGAGAAGTGGCATTCGCCGCAGGTGGTCGGCGACGCCGGCACCGCACCATCCACTCTCCCCGCCCGCTATCTGCGGCGCGGCGCCCGGCTCCGGCGATTCTGGAGTGCTCGTCCGTCTTGGGCCAGGCGTCAGCCCTGGGTGGTCTCCAGGGCCAGCGTCCGCAGACAACACTGACCTGCGACCTCCTGAGCCCCGACAGTGAAGAGCACTCCACCGCCGGCGGATGCAATGCCTCGAAGGGATCCGTCGGGCAGTCCGCCGAGCCGACCTGGTGTCGGGCTCGGGACGGTCTGCCACGACGTGCCGTTGAACTGCTGAGTGAGGGTGAGGATGGCACCGTTACTACGCTGGGTTTGCCCCACTGCCCACACATCCTTCGAGGACAGAGCCAAGGTACCGAACAATCGGTTGCCTTCTCCCCCGGCATTGGGAAGCAAATCCAAGGACCACGTCGCGCCGTTCCAGTGGAGAGCGTAAGGCTTGGCGAAGTTCTCCTGGTTGACATTGTCTTCGTAGCCAGAGGCCCATACATCTGTTTTGCTGGTGGCCGAGAGTCCGGTGAGGAAGTTCTGAGGCGCGACACCGTCCGAGAGAGACGGTGTCGGCACGAGGCTCCACTTGGTGCCATTCCAATGGGCCGCGAGGGTTTGCCCATGAGGACCGCTCTGGTCATTCCCGACGGCCCAGACGTCGTCGGAGGTGATCGCCTCGGCTGCCATGGCGAACTGGAAGCCCCGTGACGGCGAAGCAAAGGCTTTCCAATTGGTCCCGTCGAAGTGTAGGAACATCATGAGGATCTGGTTGCTCTTCGGATCGAGGTTCCAGCCCACCGCCCAGAGGTTCGAGGGCCCGACTCCCGTGATCGCTTCGAGCACGTCATCGGCTTCGGGCCCGGTGGACGGATTGGGGCTCGGAACGATCGTCCAGGTGTGGCCGTCCCAGTGCTCAATGAGCGTTCTCTCGTGTTGGTTGTCCGCCTTCACCGCGCTGCTCTCGCCCACCGCCCAGGCGTCCGTCGGTGAAAGCGCCTCGACGCCATTGAACCAGGACTGCCGCCGACTGGGTTCCTGCACGGCGGTGAAGAGAGTCCAGGTGCGCCCGTTCCAGTGCTCCACCAGCGGATGGCGGACCGTCTTCCTGTCCTGGTTCATCCCGACAGCCCAGGCGTCGGACGCGCTCGTCGCTGAGATGGCACCCAGCGTCACATCGTTGACCCTGGTCGGGTTTGGGTCTGGTGTCGGCGTCACCGTCCAGATGCTCGATGAAGGATCGGCACTCGCCGGAGCAGGGAAAACGACCCACGCCGCAAGTGCCAGACCGGCGCCCCAGAGACATGTGACCCAGCGCAATGTCACCGTGCAGTTCTACGAGACGAAGTCGCGCTCAGATTGATCGACCTCGGCCGCCACGCCCGTCGACGAGGCACGACCCTCTCGTCGCGCTTTTTCACAGGCCCGCCTTCCCGGTGCTGACCAGGCATCCCCGGTCGCGGCGTCATATGGTGGGCGAGCCAGGACGGCGCGCTCCGCGTCGTACGTCGACACGAATTCGAACGAAGGTTGCGAGCACGGAGGGTCGGGAATTGCGGACGTGGGGGCCCAGCGGGGCCGGGGCGGCGATCCGCCGAGCGCAGGCGGTGTCGGGTTACGCGCGCCGGGTCGGCTGCGGAGTCGACGAGGCCGATGAAGCGCTGAAGCCCAGGTTCACGCGGCGCCAGCTGCTCGGCGCAGCAACAGCGTTCGCGGCGGCGGCGACGACGGCCGTGCCCGCGGCCGCGGAGTCGGACCGCACGTCACGGTCCAACCGAAAGGACAGACGGGTCGTCATCGTCGGCGCGGGAATCGCCGGCCTCGGGTGCGCCTACCGGCTGTGGGTGGACCACGGGTTGCGCAGCACCGTCTACGAGGCCGACACGCTGGCCGGGGGGCGCATCCGGACCCTACGGGGGTATTTCGACGACGACCAGATCGTCGAGGCGCACGCCGAATTCATAAACCCCGAGCACACGGCGACGTTGGCCCTGGCGAACCGTTTCGGTCTGACGCTCGACAACACGAACGACTACCCGTCCGGAACGCATCGCGGTCTGGAGACCTTCCAATTCGACGGACAAAAGTGGCCGCAGGCGGCGCTGAACGAGCAGTGGCACGACTGGGGGTGGCAGCTGTTCCACGAAGCGGCCTTCACGACCGCACCGTGGCCCCAGCTCTACGACGCGCACAATGCAGGCGGCCGGCGGTTCGACCAGATGTCCGTGACGGAGTGGATCGAGACCTATGTGCCCGGCGGCGTCGCCTCGGACTTCGGCGAGGTCTGCATCGCGGCCGTTCTGGACGAGTTCGGCGGACCGCCGGAGGAGCAGTCGTCGCTCAACCTCGTCTACCTCTTGGGCCAGGACGACAGCAAAGCGAATGGCTTCCAGCCGAAGCGGATGCCCGCACTCGGCGGAGCGAACGAGAAGTGGCACATCCACGGGGGTACCGACCTCCTCATCTCCGGACTGCTTCAGCGTCTACCCCGGGGGACCGTCGAGCTGGGCCGGCAGCTCGTCGCCGTGCGCTCCGCCAGCGACGGGACCTCCGTCTGCACCTTCCAGAGCGACGGGTCGACCTGTGACGTGGCCGCCGACGACGTCGTCCTGGCGCTGCCCTTCACGACGCTGCGGTTGGTCGACCTCTCCGGCGCGCCGATCCCCCCTTTGCACCGGCGGGCGATCGACGAGGAGCCGCTCGGCAGCAATTCCAAGTTCTTCGTCCAGTGCACGACGCGCGTGTGGAATGCCGATCACGCGACGGGCAACGCCTACTGCGACGGCGTCGTTCAGGGCGCGTGGGACACGACTGTGACCCAGCCGGGTGAGGCGGGCATCCTCGCTGCCCTGCCGGGCGGGAACCTCGCCGCCAACTGGGGCGCGCGCTACGGGCTCACGGCGGATGCCGGTCAGCCTCCGGCAGCGATGTTGCAGGACTACCTCCAGGAATTCGACCAGCTCTTTCCGGGCGTCGCTGCCGACTTCAACGGGCGCGCCTACTACGTATGGTCGCCGGGCAACCCCCACGTCCTGGGCGCCTACTCCTACCTGAAGGTGGGTCAGTACACGGGGTTCAACGGAATCCAGGGACAGCAGCAGGGCCAATTGCACTTCGCGGGAGAGCACACCTCCGTCAACTTCCAGGGCTACGTCGAGGGTGCGCTGCGCAGCGGGTATCGGTGTGCCGATGAGGTCGTGGGTGCGGCGAAGGGAACAACTGCCATCTCGAGTTGATCCGGCGTCTCGCAAGCGACGTCAAACGTGTTCGCTCAGAAGCCGGAATACCCGGGGCGGAACGACGTTCCGCGTCACGTCAGGGTCTGCCGTGCGAGCCGGTCGGCTCGAGCTCGATTTCCTCATCCTGGACACGAGCGAGGCTGCTCGGCAGCTGGCGACGGGACCTGATGCGGAGCTTGCGGTACACCCGCGAGAGGTGGGCCTCGACCGTCTTGGCGTTGACGAAGAGAATCTGGGCGATCTCGGCGTTGCCGTGCCCGGCCAGCGCCAGCTCGGCCGCCCGGCGCTCCATGGGCGTGAGGGCGCCTGTCCCGGTCAGCGCGACCCGGCGGGGCCGGGCCCCGGTCGAGCGCAGCAGCCGCACGGCGCGGCTGACGAGGGGCGTGGCGCTGCAGCGGAACGCCGCATCGGCTCCTCGGCGCAGCACTTCACGTGCCGCCTCCTTCTCGTCGCCCTGGGCCAGGGACTCGCCGAGCTCGACGAGGGCGTGCGCGAGCTCCAAGGTGGCGCCGGAAGGCTCCAGGACCTCCACCGCCTCGGCGAGGAGCGTGAGCCGTTCCGCCGGTGGTGCGACGGTGGCAGCCGCCCGCAGTGCGCCACCCAGCGACCAGGCGGCGCCGAAGGCGCGGGCGACCGAAACCTGCTCCTGGGCCAGTTCCCAAGCCTCACTCGTCGCGCCGGTACGGTGCAGGGCTCCGGCCAACAGGGCGCGCCAGTTGCTGACGGCAGGGTTGTCGATCTCCCACTGTCGGGCCCGGCGACCCGCTTCGCGGAGATCCGACAGCCCGGCCTCCGAGCGGCCGGCTTCGACGCGCAACTTGCCCCTGAGCTCGAGCATGGCGAGGCCCGGGACGGTGCGTGGGATCGGGCCAACCTCGAGGAGGCGACCCGCCTCTTCCCGGCGACCGCGTTCCTCGAGGACCGCGGCCAGGACGGCTCGAGCCCGTTGCGCCGCCTCCGACTCCCCGGATGCGACGGCTGCGTCCGGCGTGTCGTCGGCCGACCGTACGCGGCGGCACTCCTCCTCGGCCAGCTCCAAGGAGCCCTGGAGCAGGTAGACGTAGGCCAGCACGCTCGTCAGCTCCAGAAACGCCGACTCCTCGCCACGCGCCATGGCTCCGGCCTGGGCCTGCCGAGCCAGAGTGGCGGCAGGAGCGACCCGACCGGCTCGGGCGAGCGTGGTCATGGCTCGGGCCCAGAGGCGGACGTCGGTCGGATCGGCCACGGCGAGGTTGTCGGTATCGACCAGCTGCTGCGCGAGCTCGGCGACGGCACCGGCGTTCCAGCGACGAGCGTCGTTGGCATGGACGGCCGCCAGCTGAGCCAGCGCCTGGCGCTCCAGCCGGTTCGCCCCCTTGCGGCGCCCACCGAGGAGATCCTCGACGATCCGCGCGCTCGCCGCTTCGGGGAGCGGCTGTTCGACCGCCGCGGCCAGCTCGAGTCGCAGTCGGACCTCTTCGGTGCCGGTGTCACCGTCGTCCAACCGCCCGGCGATGGTGGGGAGCAGCGTGGCCAACTCGGCCCGCTCGGCCCCTTCGGGAAGGGCGCGGCCCAGGTCGAGGGCCGAGGCGGCCAGGGCGCCGGCATCAGCCTCGAGCTCCACCGCCGTCCGCAGGTATGGGAGCCCGGCGGTCGCTGCTCCGACCCGAGACTCGACCGCGGCTGTCGCAATGAGCAGTCGGCCGCGCACGTCGTCGTCGAGGTGATCTCGCAGCACGCGCCGGAGGCATTGCAGGGCGAGCTCCTCTTGTCCCGAGGCGAAGAGTTGGTCGGCGCATACCTCGAGCTGCTCAATCGCCCAGGGGTCCCCGACCGGTTCGGTGCAGACCAGGTGCTGCGCCACCGACGCGGCCCGGGCCTGCCGGCCGGCCAACATCCGGGCCGCGCGGGCGTGTGCCTGGGCCCGGACCGCCGGCGGCATCTCCGCGTACACCGTCGACCGCTCCAGCGGGTAGCGGAACCGGAAGGCATCGTCGCGACGCAACAGCCAGAGGTCGACCATCGCGTCGACCGCAGGGACGACCTCTTCGGGTTCGACTTCGGCGAGCTCGGCCACTGAGGTCAGGTCGGCGGCGTCGCCGAGAAGCGCGGTCACCTGCAGGATGCGCAGCCAGAGGTCGGGCGCGGCGGCGAGTCGCCGGCGAATGGACCGGGCCACCACGCGAGGGGCCAGGGTGTCGATCGCGGTCGTGTACGCGTCCAGGTCGGGCACGGGGTGCCGGCGCAGCTCGGTCAGGAGGGACGAGAGCAAGAAGGGGTTCCCCCCGGTGGTTGCCTGGCAGGCGTCCACCAGTGCGGGCGGCGGTTGGGGGACCTCCTGGTGGACCAGGCGCGACACCCGCTCGCGCGGAAGCGGACGCAGGTGGAGCACGCGAGTGTTGGGTTCGGCCATGAGCTCGTCGGCCGCGCCGGAGTCTTGCCGTGCGCTGGGTGGCGAGGTGGATGCCAGCAGGAGTATCCGCCCGGGCACCGTTCGTCGGGCCAAGAAGACCAGCGCCGCGGCAGACGGCGCGTCGCACCACTGGAGGTCGTCCACCACCACGACGACCGGCCGCAGGAGGGCCAGGTGTGAGACCTCGGCGTGAAGCGCGCTGACCGAACCCGCCGCGTCGATCCTCGGAACGGATCCGCCGACCTCGCGGGGGAGCCCGTCGACCGTCAGAGCGGCAGGGCCGGCCTGTCGGGAGGAAGGTTCCGCCAGATGCCCGAACGTCGCCGCAGCCTCGAGCCGGGCCAGGTCGAGCAGGCGGTGTGCCACCGCGTCGTCGTAGGTGGATTCGAGTTCGCTGCATCGAGCCTGCAAAACGACGAGCCCCTCACGGCGCGCGCCGCGGGCAGCCGCGTCGAGGATCGTGCTCTTGCCCAGCCCGGGCTCGCCCTCGACGATCGCCGTTGCGAACCCAGTTGAACCGACGAAGGCCGCGCCCAGGTCGTCCAACCATTGTCGGCGCTCGTCGTCCGAGCCCGTCATGCCGAAGGTGTCACGGTCGCCACCGTGACGCTCCACCGCGTACCGCCTCACTTCGTCGTGAACCTCTCCGCTCAGGCGACCGAACCCAGCCGAATGCTCGGGTCGTGTCGCAGTGCCAGACTCCATGCAATAGGAGGTGACGCCATACGTCCGCTTCACTCCGTCGGCGTCGCCTCACGGGGCGCGAGGTACGACTGCCGCCACCACGCAACCAGGCGTTCCAGGCCTTCGTGCAGGTCCACTCGGGCGACGAAGCCGAGCTGCTCGGCCGCACGAGCTGTCTCGGCCAGGCGGCGAGGGACGGCGTTGACCGATCGCTCGGGGCCGTACTCGGGCGTCAGGTCGGAACCCATCACCTTCAAGAGCGCGTCCGCCAGGTCGTTGATGCTCACCTCGACACCGCGGGCCACGTTGAAGGACTGGTCCGTGACGTCCGCTTCGGCGGCCAGGATGTTCGAGCGCGCCACGTCGTCGACGTAGACGAAGTCCATCGTCTGCTTGCCGTCGCCGAGGATCAGCGGGGGCTGGCCGGCGGCGATCCGCTCGATCCAGCGGACGAGCACCTCGGTGTACACGCCGTGGATGTCCATGCGCGGGCCGTAGACGTTGAAGTAACGCAGGGCCACGTAACGCAGGTCGTACATCTCGGCGAAACTGCGGAGCATGCCCTCGTTGAACGCCTTGGCGGCGCCGTAGAAGGTTCGGTTGTGCCAGGGATGGTGGTCCTCACCGGTGGGGAAGGTGTCGGCCAGCCCGTAGACGGACGCCGACGACGCCGCGACCACCTTGCGCACCTTCGCCTCCACTGCAGCCTCCAGTACGTCGAAGGTGCCGTCGACCATCACTTCGAGCGCCGCCCGCGGTTCCTCGGCGCACTGGGTGATCCGGATGGCCGCCTGGTGGAAGACCACATCGGTGCCGGCCATGAGGCGGGCCAGCAGCGCGCGGTCGCGGATGTCGCCCTCGACCAGTTCCACGCGGCCCGTGGCGAGCGCCGCGGCTAGGTTGTCTCGGCGGCCCCGGACGAGGTTGTCGAGCACGACGATCTCGGTCACGTCGCGCTCCACGAGCTGGTCCACGATGGTTGAACCGATGGTTCCGGCGCCGCCGGTGACGAGCACGCGGGTTCCGTTGAGAGCGATGCCGTTCATCGTGATCCCGGTGTGCTGGACTGACCCGCGAAGTTGTGCATGCAGGAAAGAGTAGCGCGCCTTCTTAATGTCTAGTTATCATCATCTTAAGTGCAAGATAAGAACTGGGCGACTGCCGGAGAGCTCCAGACGCCGGTAGGATCGTTGCACCGACGGACCGAGTAGTCGACCGGACCGAGCAGCAGACGCTGCAGCAGACCCTGGTGGTGGCCAATGAATTTTTCCGACCATACGTACGTGCGCGGGAATCGACGCGTGTGGTGACCCACGACACGACGACCGCTGTTTCAGGGGCCGCGCCCGGTGGCCAACCCGATGATCGCCCCCTGATCCCGGTCATGAAGCCCTGGCTCGGCGCCGAGGAGGCGGAGGCCGCGGCCGAGGCCGTGCGTTCGGGATGGGTGGCGCAGGGGCCGCGCGTGGCCGAGTTCGAGGCCGCCTTCGCGGCTCACCTGGGTGCGGGTCACGCCGTGGCCGCCTCGTCGTGCACCACGGCGCTGCACCTGGCCATGGTGCTCGCGGATCTCGGGCCGGGAGACGAAGTCGTTGTTCCCTCACTCTCTTTCATCGCCACTGCAAACGCCCCGCGCTACGTGCAGGCCACTCCGGTGTTCGCCGACGTGGAGCAGTCCACCCAGAACCTCACCGCGGAGACGGTCGAGGCCGTTCTCACCCCGGCGACCCGAGCGGTCATCGTGGTGCACCAGGGGGGTGCGCCGGCGGACGTCGACGCCATCACACGGTTGTGCCGGGCCCGCGAGATCAAGGTGATCGAAGACGCCGCGTGCGCTCTCGGATCCACCTACGCCGGCCGGCCGGTCGGCGCCGTCGCCGAGTTGGCGACCTACTCGTTCCACCCACGCAAGCTGGTGACGACCGGTGAGGGTGGCATGCTGCTCTGCGACTCGCCAGAGGTATCGGCAAGGGCTCGGCGACTGCGCGAGCACGGCATGAGCGTCTCGGCCGCCGAGCGCCACCGCAGCGGGGTCCCCGTGCTGGAGAGCTATCTGGAGACGGGCTTCAACTTCCGCATGACCGATGTGCAGGCGGCCATCGGCTTGGTGCAGTTGGGCCGCCTTCCGGCGATGGTGGCACGCCGCCGCCAACTCGCGCGACGGTACTCCGAGTCGTTCGCGGATCTCCCGGGCGTGGTCACCGCCGCCGATCCGGCCCACGGCACCAGCAACTTCCAGTCCTATTGGCTGCTGTTGCCGTCCGACGCCCCGATCGGGCGGAACGGGCTGCTCGAGGCACTCGGTCGCGAGGGGATCTCTGCCCGTCGCGGCATCATGGCCGCCCACCGCGAGCCCGCCTATGCCGGACACCCGCACATCCCGCTGCCCGTGACCGAGAGGCTCACCGACGATGCGGTGATCCTTCCGCTCTTCCACACCATGTCGTTTCAGGACCAGGACCGCGTCATCGACACCGTCCGACTTCAACTCGGTGGTTGAGGTTTTGTCGACGCGCCCACTCCTCGTCATCGGGGCCGGCGGCTTCGGTCGGGAGACGCTCGAGGCCGTCCGGGCCTGCAACCTGGTTCGGCCCACCTGGGACGTCCTGGGCTTCCTCGACGACGACCCGTCTCTTCAGCAGCGCCATGTCGACGGCGTCCCGGTCGTCGGCCGCGTCGACGACCTCACGCGACACCCGTCGGCGGGGGCGGTGGTCACCATCGGGAACCCGTCGAACTTCACGTGGCGGCGTCGGATCGTCGACCGCCTCGGATCACCACCCGGCCGGTGGGTCAGCGTGGTGCATCCAGCCGCGTCCATCCCCTCCTCCGCCAGCGTCGGGCCGGGCACCGTGGTGCTCGCCGGCGTCGTCGCCACCACGGGCGTGGAGATCGGGGCCCACGTCGCCGTGATGCCGTCGGTCGTCCTCACCCACGACGACGTGGTCGGCGACTTCGCCACGTTGGGCAGCGGCGCACGGCTGGCGGGTGACGTCACCGTGGGCGAGGGTGCCTATATCGGTGCCGGCGCCCTTGTGCGCGAACACTGCCGGATCGGCGCCTGGGCTCTGGTGGGGATGGGCGCCGGCGTCACCGGCGACGTCCCCGACGGCGAGGTGTGGGCCGGCCTTCCGGCCCGTCGCCTCCGCCGCGTGGCTGTGCTCCCGCCCGAAATGGAATCGCCAACACCTTTTCAACTCTCACCACAGGAGGAACACGCATGACCACCGTCCAAACTGCGCCCGCGATCGCCTTCGTCGACCTGGCGTCCCAGCACGCGGAGATCGATCACGAGGTGGCGGAGGGCATGCGCCGGGTCATCGATTCCTGCGCCTTCGTCAACGGGCCTGACGTGGCCGCCTTCGAATCGGCCTGGGCCGGTTACTGCGGCCGCGACCACGCGCTCGGGGTCGCCAACGGAACGGACGCGCTCGAGCTCGCCCTTCGGGCCACCGGCGTGGGGGCCGGTGACGAGGTCTTGGTGCCGGCGAACACGTTCATCGCCTCGGCGGAGGCCGTCGCCCGCACCGGAGCAGAGGTGCGGCTGGTCGACTGCGATGCCGCCCACCTCCTCATGGACCCCGATCTCATCGCCGAGGCGCGTACCGAGCGCACGCGGGCGGTACTGCCGGTGCACTTGTACGGACAGATGGCCCCGATGGAGGCGGTGGCGGCTGCGGCCGACGGGCTGGTGGTCGTCGAGGACGCGGCGCAGGCCCACGGGGCGCGCCGCCATGGCCGACCGGTGGGCAGCTGGGGTCTGGCCACCGGATTCAGCTTCTACCCCGGGAAGAACCTCGGTGCGTATGGCGACGGCGGTGCCGTCGTGACCGACGACGACGACGTGGCCACGGCGCTGGACGCGCTCCGCAACCACGGCAGCAGGGCGCGCTACGAGCACCCGACGCTCGGGTTCAACTCCCGCCTCGACACCATCCAGGCTGTGGTCCTGAACGCGAAGCTGTCACGTCTGGACGACTGGAACGCCGCCCGCCGGCGGGCGGCTGCTCGCTACGAGGAGCTGCTCGGTGCACTCCCCGGCGTGCGGCTCCCGGCCACAGAGGCCGGCAACGAGCCCGTGTGGCACCTCTACGTGGTGCGCGTGCCCGAGCGGGACCGCTGCCTGGCCGAGATGGCCGCGGCCGGAATCCCCGTCGCCATCCACTATCCGACGCCCGTCCATCTGACGGGTGCGTTCGCCGGACTCGGTTACGGGCCGGGGGACTTCCCGGTCGCCGAAGCGGCGGCAGACGAGATCCTGTCCCTGCCGATGCACCCTCATCTCACGGCGGCGCAGCAAGAGCGGGTGGCCGAGGCGTTGGCCGCCGCGGTGCGATGACCGACGGGACCGACGCACCCGTCGTGCACGCGCACGCCTTGTGCGAGTCGACTGCCGTCGGCCCGCGCACGCGCGTGTGGGCCTTTGCTCACATCCTCGACGGCGCCACGATCGGGAGCGACTGCAACATCTGCGATCACGCCTTCATCGAGGGCGGGGTGCGGCTGGGCAATCGCGTCACGGTGAAGAACGGGGTTCAGGTCTACGACGGTGTGATCGTCGAGGACGACGTCTTCTTGGGTCCCAACTGCATCTTCACCAACGATCTCACGCCACGGGCAGCGATCAAGAAGTCGGCCGAGAGCCTGTCGTCGACGCTGGTACAGCGCGGTGCGACCATCGGGGCCAACGCGACGATCGTGTGCGGCCTCACCATCGGCGCTCACGCGTTCGTAGGTGCTGGCGCCGTGGTGACCCGCACGGTTCCTGCGCACGCCCTCGTCGTGGGCAACCCAGCCCGGCGGCTCGGGTGGGTGTGCCGTTGCGGGTCACGGCTCGACGCCACGCTTCGGTGCTCCTGCGGTGCGGTCTACCGCGAGGAGCCGGACGAATCCGGCCTGGTCGAGGTGTCGGCCGGAGCGGGGGACGCGCCGACCCCTGAGGCAGCCCGACTGAGAGTTCCGTTGTTGCGGTAGGCCTGGCAGCCACCGGCTCCTCTACTCCGGGCGGCCGCGACGGTTTGGAAGGAAATGCCGCCCGGCCCGCAAGACCGGAGAACAAGGCGCCCGGTGAGCGGGTGAAGGAGTCATCTGTGTTTCCCAAGTTCCGTGAGCTCAGCTCCAGTGGCAAAGTACTCGCCGTCGGTTGCAGCGCGCTCCTCGTGGCCGGACTGGCAACGGCGACCGTCATGACGGCCAGGGGCTCCAGCCCTGCACTGCCTCCTCCGTCGGCGACCGGAGACGGGGCAACCGCTTCGGCGACGCATGACGGGGGCAGTGGAGGCAGCGCCCCGGCGAAGCTGCTCCCGGGGGCCCAGACCTGGCACGAAGGTGCGTCGTCCTACATCTTCGGGACCAACGACACCATTGATTACGCCGAGCCTGCGTTCAGTTCGCTCCCCTCCGTGCAATCAGTGGTCAAGCAGGGCGGCCTCACGCTGGACCGCGTGTGGGCCTACTCCACCGACAGCGACGCCACCATCGAGCAGAAGGTTGCTGCGGCCCAGAATTCTGGCATGCAGTGCTACTTCATGTTGGGCAGTACCAACGACCTGGGGTGGATGGAGCATGTCGTGTCAATGCTCGGTTCGAAGTGCAACATCTACGAGTTCGGCAACGAGCCCGACGCCTACCACAGTGTGGCGGGTGGACACATCTCGACTGACACCAGCGAGTGGATCGCCGATGTCCCCAAACTGCGAGCCCTCAACCCCAAGGCCGTGTTCGGCGGACCCGCCGTGCAATACCCGACCAGCTCGGACGGCTCCCAGGGCTCGTATCCATCTGATATCGCCTACTTCTTGGCCAAAACGGCCTCGGCGGGCTTGCGGGCGGACTTCATCAGTTATCACGACTACCCCTGCAACGGCTACACCTCCCAGTCGGCATGCCTGACCCACACCACGGAGGCCTACGCGCAAGATCAGAGCGAGGTCCTCGCGTGGGAGCAGACGTACTACGGGAACACCGTCCCGACTGGCGTATCCGAGTACAACTTCGATCCTGGCAGCAGCACGCTTGGTGCGTGGGGGGAGGACCAGACGTTCATGTACCGCTGGACCACGACGGCCATCAACGCTTTCGTCGCCAATCACTTCGCCTTCGCCGCCCAGTTCACGTCCCTCAACTACTCGGGCTACGGCAACCTCGACATGTTCCGTGACGCCGCGCCCTACGGACCCAAGGCCCAGTTCTACGGGATCGTGGCGGAGCTCGAGAAGTACGGCGGCCCGTCGACCCTCGCCATTCCCAACCCTCTGCCCTGACGGGATCGCCTCGACGTCGACCTACAACGGCCGGTGACCAGGCGGACCCGAATAGCCAAAACATGACCGCCTCAATGACGGGCCGGGTCAGTGGGGGCATCGCGTGACGTCATATCGAGCGAGATGCGACATGCTTGGCTCGTAGATGGCTGACCTATGGCAACCAGTTATTGCCCGAGGAGCTGGGTTCGAAAAGGTTGAAGCAGGATCGATGAAACTTGATATATGCCTACGGATAAACCGATTGTCGGTTGTCCACCGACTGCCGAATAGCCCGACAGAATGAAGCATCATTAAAGTCGGCTCAGACTATCTTAAGGTCGCCGTGCGTTCGCCGGAGGAGTCGTTGGACGGTTTCCTTTCGGCGGTTCGGTCCACACGACTTGGCGCCGGGGTTCGATTCAGGTGTTATCCCTGATCAAGGCATCAATCGCGTGTTCCTCGAGGCCGCCGCCGGTTCCATCAATTTCCGATACTGCCGGCGTCGATCAGAAGATTCTGCAGCCGAACAAACGCTTGAATCTCTCGTTTCCCGCCTCGGTGTTGTTGCCCGGAGCGGACCAGGGTAGAAGACAGAAACTGAAGGGTTGCTGATCGTTAATTGCGGGCAAACTTTATCCACGAGTATTGACAATGACTCAAGGCGAAAAGCAAGATTGATCATCGAATCAAGGTCAATTATGGAATAGAGCGACGGAGGCGGAATGCCCGGAACGGGCTGAAGGAGAGCACCCACATGACGAGGAAGATGCTGATCGCCCTCAGCCTTGTCCTCTCGGTCACGTTTTTGAACATCGGCGTCGCCGCTGCCGCTCGCGGCGCTCAGCGCAGTCAGTTGCTCCCAGGCGAAACAACCTGGAGCTCTGGCGCCCCGTCGTACGTCTTCGGCGTCAACGACGCCATCGAGTACGCGTCGCCGAACGTCGACACCCTCCCGTCGGTCCAGTCCTGGTTGAAGCTGGGCGGCCTTACCTTCATGCGCACGTGGGCCTACGCCAACTACAGCGACGCTTCAATCCGGCAGCGAATCGCCACCATTCAGAATGCCGGGATGCAGTGCATGATGATGCTCGGCAGCACTGACAACCTGAGCTGGATGGAGCATGTGGTGTCCATGCTCGGATCGAAGTGCCAGATCTACGAGTTCGGCAACGAGCCCGACAACGCCAACAACGACACGAACATCGCACAGCTGACGACGCGATGGATCGCTGATGTTCCTCACCTGCGGGCGATCAACCCCCAGGCCGTGTTCGGGGGACCGGCCGTGCAGTATGCGGAAAGCTCCGACGGTCATCAGGGGTCCTATCCGTCGGACATTGCCTACTTCTTGGCGAAGACGGCCGCGGCCCGCGTGCGCGCGAACTTCATCAGCTACCACGATTACCCCTGCCAGAAGGCCACAACAACCGCCCAATGCATCTCCATGACGCCAGGGGACTTCAAGTACAACTACGATTTCGTCCTCGCTGAAGAAATGCAGTACTACGGAACCACGGTTCCCACGGGGATAAGCGAGTACAACTTCGATCCCGGCACCGGCAACCTCTATGCCTGGGGCGACAAGGGCAGGTTCATGCGCCAGTGGACGACGACCGCGCTCCATGCCCTGGTCAAGATCGGCGCTGCCTTCGGCAACCAGTTCACCTCCCTCAACTACTCCGGCTACGGCGAACTGGACATGTTCCACGACTTCGCTCCCTATGCGCCGAAGCCTCAGTTCTATGCGATGGCGGCGGCCGTCGAGAGTTACGGGGGGCGACCGAATCTGGGCTCTCCCGAGATGCCTTCTTGACGCTGGGTACCACTGAACGGGGAAGGGTCGCGCTCGCAGGGCAAGAGACGTCTACCCGGCCTTCAGCGCGCGTAGGCGCTCTGGCGGCCGCCGACGACCAACACCCGTTTTCCGGCCACCTGGTCGAATTGAACAAAATCCAACTGCCAGGCGTATGGCCCCGCTTCGCCTACCGCCAACGACCTCATATCCATCACCCTCGTCCTCTCTGGGAAGTGGACGTCTCATTCCATTGGTTGGCCAACTTGTCCACTTGCGGAAAGCGCAACGGCATAATTCTTGACATGGAGTCGGGGTTGCCGGGGTGGGGGCGATATTCACAGATCGAACGCGAACAGCGCTGGCTCCTCAAAGAAGCCCCTGGAGACATGGTCGATCCCGTGGGGATACACGACATCTATCTGCGCCGGACGGATCTGCGTCTCCGCCGAATGGATTCACCAAAAGGAGTCACCTGGAAGCTCGGACAGAAGATCCGAGAGCGACCCCAGTCGCCCGCGATCGTCCGATTGACCAACATCTACCTGGCCGAGCCTGAGTACGACGTCCTCACGAAATTGGCGGGTGCACACCTCAGCAAGACGCGCTGGCATTGGGAGCGGGCAGGTCGTCGCTTCTCGGTCGACGTGTTCGCAGGCCGTTTGGAAGGTCTCGTTCTCGCCGAGATCGAACTTGAACCCCAGGATGTCCTCCTGGGTCTTCTCGAAGGAGCCCTCGCCGATGTCACTGAGGACGACCAGTTCTCGGGCGGCGTGCTGGCCTGGACGACGCCCGAGGAGGCTCGTCAGTTGGTGGCGCGGGTGCTGACCTGGCGATCCGGAAACCAGCCGCATGGGGCGCCTGGCGGGTCGCCGGCGCCGTAGGCCCGCGTCAGGCCTGACGGCGCGTGTGCAGGCGTTGCCGCACGGTCATCGGAACGAAGATCGTCAGCAGACACCAGCCGTCGACGAAGTAGCGGAATCCGAGGCGGCTGGGCTCATGGACCAGTCTGAACAGCCACTCGAGGCCGGTGCGCCGCATCCAGCGGGGTGCCCGGGAGCGCTGGCCGGCGATGAGATCGAATGTGCAGCCCACGCCGATGGCGACCGAGACGGGGAGTCGGTCCCGGTTCCGGGCGATCCACTTGTCCTGCTTGGGGTGCCCGAGAGCGACCAGGAGAATGTCGGCACCGCTCTCCTCGATGCGTCGAACGATGTCGTCGTCGTCCATGTCGTCAAGCGCCGCCCGCTCCGGTTCGTGCACCCCGGCCACCACCAATCCCGGGTACGAGGCGGCGAGGCACTCGGCGGCGACGGCCGCGTTGCCGTTTTCACCGCCGAGGAAGAAGATGCCGGCGTCGACGGACGCCGCTGACGCAGCCAGCCGTGGGACCAGGTCCGATCCGGCGACCCGGCCCGGCAGCCGGGTTCCCAGTAGCCGGCCCAGCCAGACGACCGGTGCGCCGTCGGCCAGGTTGAGCTCGCTGTGCGCGAGCACCGCACGTGTCGCGGTATCGCGCCGGGCGTTGACCAGGAAGTCGAGATTGACCGTGCAGATCTGGGCGAACGAGCCGGTCGCGACGGCCTCCATGGCGCGGCCCACCGCCTGATCGAGGTCGACGGGATCGATCGCCACCCCGCCGAGTTCGGATCGCGGGCCGGGCTCCAGGGTCCCCAGTGGCGCCAGCTGGCGGTGCGGCGCGAGGGTCGTCGTCACCGGGTCCTCCCCGACCTCGCGGCCACCAGGCTCGCGGGTGCAGCTTCGACCGACTCCTCGCCGGGGCGCGTGGTGCGCTCCCACGTGGTCGCCCGGAGCCCCCTCAGAAGCCGAAGGCGGGTCCAGATCTCGGCCATCACCAGGGCGGGGGCCACCGAGAGCGCCCGCCACATGGAGCGGGGGGCGCGGCCGGCAGCGAGGCCGACCAACACGAAGGTCGGCACGGCGGCGACCGCGACCAGCCACGGCGTCACCGCCCACCAGGAGGTGACGCCGGCCGCGAGGAGGAGGACACCGAGCGACGCCCCGAGCACCGAGGCGGCCGCCAGCAGCCCGAGTGGGGGCACGGCCAGGTCGACGGCGGCGTCGAGCAGGGACCAGCGTCGATCGACGATCAACGCTCTCAACAGCAGCGGCAGACGGGTCCGGACGACATGGAAGCGCCCGCCCTCCCACCGAAGTCGCTGCACCTGCGCCGCCCGCCCGCGCCCGACCACCGGTGCGCCGAGCCGGGCGTCACCGGCATAGACGGGCCGCACCCCGGCGAGTCGGAGGTCGACCGAGTACTCGAGGTCCTCCGCGCTCGTGAAGGCGTCCCAGGGATGGTCGGCCAGCACCTCGCGACTGAAGAGCATGCCGTTGCCCACCAGGTGGCACGGCATCCCGAGGTTGGCGCGGCCCCCGAACCGTACGCGGTGGAAGAGGAGGAAGGCGGCAGCCCGCAGTTCGGACCTGATCGACCGGTCCTCGTCCACGCCGAGGTACTCCGCCTGCACCACTGACGCGCCCTGCTCGAGTCGGGCGACGAGCGCGCCGACCAGGCCCGGGTCGGCGACCGAGTCGGCGTCGACCACGGCGAGCGCGGCCAGGTCGGGATCGCGCTCGAGCAACCGGTCCATCGCCCAGCGCAACGCCGGGCCCTTGCCCCGGGCATCGGGGGCGGTCCGCACCATCACCGTCGCCCCGGCCGCCGCAGCGCGCGCCGCGGTGTCGTCCGTGCAGTTGTCGGCGATCACAACGATCTCGTAGAGATCTGCCGGGTACGACTGTTGCCGGAGCGACGCGATGCATCGACCTACGAGGACCGCCTCGTCATGTGCGGGCACCAGTATGGCGATCCGGCTGCGAGGTGGTGGCGCCGCCTCGACGGGTCGGCGTCCGAACGCGGCGAACGCCAGCAGGACCAGGTAGAGCGCGGCACAGGCCGTGACGACGCCGGCCAGGGTGAAGACCACCCGGACAAGATCGATCACTAGTGACAGCGGCGTGGCCGCGAGCATCCCGGTCACGCGTCAGCTCGCGGTCGTCGAGAAGACCGGGTCGACCCAGTAGTTCGTGGACTGGAAGGTGTTGACCGGGAACGTCGACGTCGACGCGTAGCTGTAGACCCCGTTGCCGTTGGGCGTGCTGGCGGTGGCCAGGCCGTAGAGGGGGGCTGCGTTGACCTGGTTGGAGAATCCGTTGGCCGTGGCCGCGTAGTGCCCGTTGGGGGCGTAGTACGACACCACGTAGGTGGTGCCCGCCGTCACCGCGACCGCGCTCGAGAAGGTCACTTGCTGCCAACCCGAGGCCGTCTCGTTGGTGAAGGTGGCTTGGGCCAACAGGGTTCCGCTCGCGCTCCACAGGCTGCCCACGTGGGTACCCGTGTTGGCGGCGGCCTTGTAGAAGCGCGCCCCGGTGATGAAGCCGTTGGTGTCGGAGGTGAAGGCCATTCCGAGGTTGACGGCCAAGCCGTCACCCGCGTCGACCGTGCCCGGCGTCTGGGTCCCGAAGACGTTGCACGGGCACGTCAGGGAAGACTCGGGCGTGGCGGGGTTCGAAGCCCCCGACGCCAATCCTGTTCCGACCGCGCTCGTCGCCGACACCTTGAAGGTGTACGTGGTGCCGTTGGTCAGCCCACTGAGCGTCGTCGAGGTGGCCGGGGGGGAGCCGCTGACCGTCACCGGCGTGCCTGCCGTCGTGCCCACGAACGGGGTGACGGTGTACGAGGTGATGGTCGAGCTGGAGCCTGGGGCACTCCACGACACCGTGACCGAGCCCGGCCCGGCTGTGGCCGCTGTCACCGCGGTCGGCGCGCCGGGTGCAGCGGGCGGGGCGGTCGTCGAGAGGACCGGGTCGACGAAGTAGTTGCTGGCGTTGAAGGTGCCGGTCGGGAAGGTCGACGTGCTGCCGTAGACGAAGACGCCGTTGCCGTTGGGGGCGTTGGCGGTGGCCAGGCCGTAGAGGGGGGCTGCGTTGACCTGGTTGGTGAAGCCGGTGGTCCCGAGCGAGTAGTGGCCGTTGGGGGCGTAGTACGACACCACGTAGGTGGTGCCCGCCGTCACCGCGACCGCGCTCGAGAAGGTCACTTGCTGCCAACCCGAGGCCGTCTCGTTGGTGAAGGTGGCTTGGGCCAACAGGGTTCCGCTCGCGCTCCACAGGCTGCCCACGTGGGTACCCGTGTTGGCGGTGGCCTTGTAGAAGCGCGCCCCGGTGATGAAGCCGTTGGTGTCGCTGGTGAAGGCCATCCCGAGGTTCACTGCCGCGCCGTCGCCCGCATCGACCGTGCCGGGGGTCTGGGTCCCGAAGATGTTGCACGGGCAGTTGAGCGAGGACTCGGGCGTGGCGGAGTTCGACGCCCCCGACGCCGACCCGGTTCCGATCGAGCTGGTGGCCGACACCTTGAAGGTATAGGTGGTGCCGTTGGTCAGCCCGCTCACCGTGGTCGATGTGGCCGGCGGGGAGCCGCTGACCGTCACCGGCGTGCCCGCCGTCGTGCCCACGAACGGGGTGACGGTGTACGAGGTGATGGCCGAGCTGGAGCCTGGGGCACTCCACGACACCGTGACCGAGCCCGGCCCGGCTGTGGCCGCCGTCACCGCGGTCGGCGTGCCGGGCACGCTGCCGGCAGCCGGCGTCACCGTGTTGGAGGCCGCCGAAGCGGGTCCGGTCCCGAGCGAGTTGGTGGCCGACACCTTGAAGGTGTACGCGGTGCCGTTGGTCAGCCCGCTCACCGTGGTCGATGTGGTCGGCGGGGAGCCGTTGACCGTCACCGGCGTGCCCGCCGTCGTGCCCACGAATGGGGTGACGGTGTAGGACGTCACCGTTCCCGGCGGCGCGGTCCACGAGACGGTCGCGCTGGCGTTGCCTGCGGTCGCGGTGACACCGGTAGGCGCCGCGGGAGGCGATACGGAGGTCGGGTTGAAGACCGGGTCGACCCAGTAGTTGGTTGCTTGGTAGGCGTTGACAGGGAACGTCGACGTCGACGCGTAGCTGTAGACACCGTTGCCGTTCGACGCGTTGGCGGTAGCCAGGGCGTAGAGGGGAGCTGCGTTGACCTGGTTGGTGAGTCCGTTCGCCGTGGCCGCGTAGTGCCCCTTGGGGGCAAGGTACGACACGACGTAGGTCGTGCCCGCCGTCACCGCCACCGGACTCGAGAAGGAGACCTGCTGCCAACCCGAGGCCGTCTCGTTGGTGAAGGTGGCCTGGGCCAGGAGTGTTCCGCTCGCGCTCCACAGGCTGCCCACGTGGGTACCGGTGTTGGCGGTGGCTTTGTAGAAGCGCGCCCCGGTGATGTAGCCGTTGGTGTCGGTCGTGAAGGCCATCCCGAGGTTGACGGCCAAGCCGTCACCGGAATCGACCGTGCCCGGAGTCTGGGTCCCGAAGACGTTGCACGGGCAGGTGAGTGAGGACTGTGGTGTGGCGGGGTTCGAGGCCCCCGACGCCAATCCTGTTCCCACCGAGCTCGTCGCCGACACCTTGAAGGTGTAGGTGGTGCCGTTGGTCAGCCCGCTCACCGTGGTCGATGTGGCCGGCGGGGAGCCGCTGACCGTCACCGGCGTGCCCGCCGTCGTGCCCGCGAACGGGGTGACGGTGTACGAGGTGATGGTCGAGCTGCTCGCAGGAGCGCTCCACGACACCATGACCGAGCCCGGCCCGGCGGTCGCCGCCGTCACTGCCGTCGGCGCGCCCGGCACGACGGCTGGCGTCACCGCGTTGGAGGACGCGGAGACCGGTCCGGTCCCGAGCGAGTTGGTGGCCGACACCTTGAAGGTGTAGGCGGTGCCGTTGGTCAGCCCGCTCACCGTGGTCGAGGTGGCCGGGGGGAGCCGCTGACCGTCACCGGTGTGCCCGCCGTCGTGCCCACGAACGGGGTGACGGTGTACGAGGTCACCGGCCCGGACGGCGCGGTCCACGAGACGGATGCGCTGGCGTTGCCGACGGTCGCGGTGACGCCCGTCGGGGCCGTCGGAACCGAGGGGATCGTCTGCGAGTAGACGGGGTCGACCCAGTAGTTGGTGGCCTGGTAGGTGTTGACGGGGAAGGTCGTGGTCGACGCGTAGCTGTAGACACCGTTGCCGTTGGGCGCGTTGGCTGTGGCCACCGCGTAGAGGGGCGGGCTGTCGGCCGGGGCGGTGAGACCGCTGGCTGTCGCCGAGTAGTGCCCGTTGGGGTCGTAATACGACACGACGTAGGTGTTGCCCGCCGTCACCGCCACCGGGGTCGAGAAGGCCACTTGCTGCCAACCCGAGGCGGTCTCGCTGGTGAAGGTGGCCTGGGCCAGCAGGGTCCCGCTCGCGCTCCACAGGCTGCCCACGTGGGTACCGGTGTTGGCGGCGGCCTTGTAGAAGCGCATGCCGGTGATATAGCCGCTGGTGTCTGTGGTGAACACTGTCCCGACGTTGACGGCTCCCGCATCACCGGAGTCGGCCGCGGCCGGAGTCTGGGACCCGAAGATCGTGCACGGGCAGTTTTCGGGCGCACTGACCGGGGTGGCGGGGTTGGAGGCTGCTGACGACGTGCTCGTGCCCACGACATTGGTCGCCGTTGCCGAGAACGTGTAGCTCGTACCGTTGGTGAGCCCCGTGAACGTGGTCGAGGTCGCGGCCGGTGAGCCGGTGACCGTGACGGGCGTTCCTGCAGTCGACCCGGCGTAGGGCGTGACCACGTACGACGTGACCGGGGACCCCCCGTTCGAACTCGGCGTCCACGACACCGAGAGCGAGCCGGAGCCGGCGGTGACGGCGGTCACCGCCGCGGGAGGATTCGGGATGTCAGCCGGTGTGACCGCTGCGGACGGGGTCGAGGTTGCGCTCGTTCCCACGGCATTGGTCGCGGTGACCTGGAACGTGTAGGTCGTTCCGTCGGTCAACCCGGCCATGAGAGCCGAGGTGGCGGGGGGCGAGCCGCTCACGGTCACCGGGACCTGGGGCGTCGACCCGACGAACGGGGTGACGGTGTAGGACGTGATGGGGCTGCCCTGAGGGTCCGGCGCGGTCCAGTTCACGGTGGCCGACGCCGTCCCTGACGTCGCGGTCACCCCGGTGGGCGCCAGCGGCGGCCCCGCGGGGGTGACCTGCGTCGAGTCCGCGGAGTTGGGTCCCGTCCCCGTCGCGTTGGTGGCGCTGACCGCGAACTGGTACGCGGTGCCGTTGGTCAGCCCGCTCACCGTGGTCGTCGTTACCGGAGGGTTGCCGGTAACGACGACCGGCGTCCCGGCGGTCGCGCTCTCGCCGGTGGTGTAGGGGGTGATGGTGTAGCTGGTGATCGGACTGCCCCCGTTGGAGGGCGCGGTCCACGACACGGTGGCGCTGCCGCTACCGGCCACCGCGCTGACTCCGGTCGGCGCATTCGGGGCGGCCTGCGCCTGGGGCGTGACAGCGTTGGACGGTGCGGACGCGGCGCTCGTCCCCACGCTGTTGGTGGCGCTCACCGTGAACGTGTAGGTGGTCCCGCTGGTGAGCCCGGTGATCGTGGTCGATGCGCTCGGGCTCTGGTTGGCGACGGTCACCGGAGTCCCCGCGGTCGATCCCACAGAGGGCGTGACTGTGTAAGAGGTGATGAGGCTCCCGCCGTTGTCCGGGGCGGTCCAGCTCACCGTGGCCGAGCCGTTGCCCGCGGTGGCCGCGACGCCGCTGGGTGCGCTCGGCGCCATCGGCGGTGTCGCCGAGGCGGGCTTGAGGAGGAGCGCGGTCAGGGCCCAGGGCGTCTTGGCACCGGTGCCGACCGTGGCCGTCGCTGTGGCACCGCTGTTGAGCAGTTGGTCCTCCGAGAGCACCTCGACGGTGCTCACCGGCGACGTGTTCGTCCGCTGGGTCCATCCGGCCCCTGCGGTGAGCGTGTCGCTGAAACCCGAATCGGCGTAGAAGCCAAGGGCGAGCTCGTTCGTGTGGCCGGCCGCTGCGGTTGCCCCGGAGCTGATCGTGGCCGCCGTTGTGCCGGTGGTCCCGTTCGCGCTGGTTGAAGAGTCGAGGACGGCCGTACCGTTCGCCGTCGAGAGGCCGGCGTATTCGAGCATGGAGATCCCCATGTCGGAGGCGGCGCTGGTCGTCGCCGTGATCGTCGGCCTGGTGCCCCCGCTGTAGGTGACCACGGCGGTCCACACGGTCATGACGGTGCCGTCGGGCGCAGTGGTGGAGGACAGCTGGGTGAAGGTGTCTCCCGCCGCGTCGGTGACGCCGGTGACGCTGCCACCCGAGCTCTTCCATGCTGCCACCTCGACCACCAGGCGGTTCCCCGCGGTGACGGGACCCGAAGGCTGGATGGAGACGCTCTTGACCGACGAGCCCTGGGCGCCGGCCTGCTGGACGAACACGGGGGGCGCGGTGGAACTCGGCGTGACCGCGCTCGACGGCGCTGACGCCGCGGCCGACCCGGCCGGATTGGTGGCGGTGACCGTGAACGTGTAGCTGGTGCCGTTGTTCAGGCCCGGCACCGTCGCCGTGGTGGGCGCCGGCGACCCGGTGACCGTCGTCGTCGCCTGCGCCACCCCAGCCGCGTACGGCGTGATGACGTAGCTCGTCGTGGGGCCGCCGGTCGTCGGGGCGGTCCAGGCCAGCGTCGCCGACGAGTAGCCCGCGGTGGCCGTCACGTTGGTGGCCGCCCCGGGCGCGGGCTGCGGGGTGAAGGAGACGTCGACCCAATAGTTCGTGCCGGTGTCGGCGTTGGCGGGGAAGGTACTGGAGCTGCTGTCGGTGTAGACGCCGTCACCGCCGTTTGTCGCGGTGCTCCGCACGGCGTGCAGCGGCGGGCTGTCGGCGACGGTTGCACCCATGCTGGCGGGCTGGGGATTCTCGTAGAGGTAGTAGTCGTCGTCCGCAGTGTGACCCTTGGGAGCGAAGTAAGAAGCGACGTAGGTGGTGCCGGGAAGGATCGGAACCGGTTTCGAGAAGCTGACGGACTGCCAACCGGACGTCGTCTCGCTCGAGAACGTGGCCGACGCCAGCAGCTGGCCGCCTGACGTCCACAGGTTGCCGACGTGGGTCCCGGTGTTGGCCGCCGACTTGTAGAACCTGATCCCGTTGATCGTGCCGTACACGTCGGAGGTGAACTTCACACCAACCTCGACCGACGAGCCGTCACCCGAATCGGTGACGGTCGGTGTGAAGCCGGATCCCCAGATGGAACAGGGGCAGTTGATGTTGACGTTCTCGGCGTCGGACGGCTTCTCGATGTTGCCGCTGTCGTCGGTGGCGCGCGACTCAATGGTCGCGGTGGGGCTGCCGTGCGCGCCTGTCCAGGCGTAGGACCAGGTGGTGGACGCTGCCAGGGGTGACCGTTGCGGGGTGCCAGGTGTTGCCGCCGTCGGTCGAGACCTCCACGCCGGCCACGACTCCGCCGCTGGTATCGGTGGCGGTTCCGCTGATGGTCACTGGGGCGCCGTCCGTGAGCGTTGCGCCCGGAGACGGCGACGTGATCGCCGAGGTGGGTGGCCCGGTGGCGGTGGAGGCTGAGCCGGGCACCAGGCCCGAGGTGAGGGTGCTCGGCTGCGCGCCCATCAGCGCGAACAGGTTGACGGTGAATTGCTCCATGTTCGGGTCGGGCTGAGCACCGGCCGGGTTGGAGCTGGCGAGCCCGTAGGAGAACTGCACGGTGCCGGCGCCGAAGACGTAGGCGCCACTGGCCGCCTTGTACAGGCTCAGGTGATGGGTGACCGTCGCCGGCACCACGTTGGTCCCGTAGTCGTTGAAGACCTGGTCGGGCGCGTTGGCGTTCTCGGTGGTCGAGGACAGGTCGATCTCGCCCGCTGGGCGGAAACCGTTGTCGGAATCGACGTCCCATTCGTAGCCGAGAGTGCCGAGGCCTTTGCCGAGGGTGACGGACTGCCCCGGGGCGAGGCTGGCGACGGCGGTGTTGCGCCAGAGCATCTCGGGCGCGTACTGGGACGGCACCTGGATGTCGGTCGTGCCCTGATTGACCGCGAAGTACTGCCCCGTGAGCGCGTTCCCCGGGTTGTCGCCGTCTGCGGGCGGGCTGAAGCGGGGGTCCTCCCAGGTTCCCGTCCAGGTCCCCGGGTCCTGCGGGTCGGTGGGTGCGTTGAAGTGGGTCTCCTTGTAGGTGATGAGCGTCCGGTACGGCGTGCTGGTGTCGGTGGTGCTGGCGTCCCAGCGCGTCTTCCAGAAAACCTCGTTCCCGCTGAAGAAGGCCAGGTTCACGCCGTGGTCGCGGGCGTTGGTGACGTTGGCCCTTTGGTTGGCCGACCAGTACTCGTCGTGACCGGTGGACATGAAGACCTTGTGGTTGAGGAGGAGAGAGCCGTTGGCGTCGACGTCGGACCCGCTGGTGTAGCTGACGTCGTACCCGTTCTTCTCGAGGAACTCGATCATCGGGAACTCGGCGTTGAACAACCAGGACTCGCCGCCGTCGTCGAGCGCGGTGTGCCAGGGCCGGTTGTACGAGACCGCGAAGGCGCCTTGATAGCCCTGCGGGCTGCCGGGGGGGCAGACGGGCTTCGTGTCGCTCGCGAAGGGCGCCGGCGGCTGAGCCCCGGCACACTGGTAGAGGCTGTTTCCGCCCCAGGTGTTGTAGGCCTCCCAGGTCTCGTCGGAGGTCTGGTACAGGATGTCGGAGTGGCTGGCGTCGTCGCGTACGACGAAGGGGATCTGGCTCTTGCCGCCGGTGTCGTTGCGCACCAACTCAGCCATGTAGACGCCCGAAACCGCGGTGGTCGGCACCGTCCACGAAGCCGAGACGGCCCAGTTGCCGCAGTCGATCAGCCCGGTCGAGGCGGTGCTGATGCAGCTCGGCTGTGTCTGGGGCTGAGGAGCAGACGGCTGGATGTTGCTTGCGATCAGGCGCGCCCCGTCACCGCCGTAGTAGCCGAGCCGGAGGATGTCGATGTGCCACGACGAGGCGGTCGTTTGGACCTTGAAGTTCTCGGTCTGGCCCAGGTTGACACTCATGGAAGTGCCGAACCCCTGAATCGAGGTGTCGCCGACTCCGGTCACCTGCCAGTTGGCCATGGGATCGCCCGGCTTGCTGTTCTCGCAACTGACGGGGTTTCCTCCGGTGCCGCACGGGTCGACCGCTCCGGCCCGGACGATCGCCGGCACGCCCACCGCGAGGACCGGTGCGATCACTGCGACGAGCAAGGCGAGGACCACCATGCGCGTCAGCCCAACCTTCAATGAAATCGCGCTCATGTCAGCTTCGCCTCTCTTCGATTCTTTGCTTCATCGGTTGCTTTGGCCCGTGATCCGCCACGTCCGCCTTCCAAAGGCCGACTGAGAATTCCTCGGAGAGTACAGGGCCTTAGTGTCCCGTTAACTCTCGGGACAGGTGTCCCGAACGGCGCCCTCGCCGTACGCCGAATACAGAGCCCAATGCACCGCATTGGCGAATGTCCCGGGACAATTGCGGATGGTGTCGAGCATCTCGGTTGTGTCGCGATCAACTGGCCCGGCCGCTGCTCGCTCGACGAGGAATGCCGAGGCGGTCGTAGAGTCGGGCGAGCTGGGTGGCCGCGCCCTCCCACGAATAGTGGTCGCGTGCCAGGCGGTGGCCGGCCGCTCCCAGTCGGTTGCCCAGACCGGGGTCGCGCAACAACAACGCGACGGCGTCGGCGAAGTCGTCGGGCGCGTCGGCCACCAGGAGATGCTCGCCCGAATGGACGTCGATGCCCTCACAGCCGACCGTGGTGGAGACCATCGGCTTGGCCATGGCGAGTCCCTCGACGACCTTGAGGCGGGTGCCCGAGCCGATGCGCAGGGGGGCCACGACCACCGACGCACGGCGGAGGTGCGGGCGCACGTCGGTGACCCACCCGGTCACGGTGACTCCGGGCCGTCGCAGTGCTTCGAGGTCAGACGGTTGGCCCCCGCCCACGATGGTGAGCGTTGCGCTGGGGTGAAGACGGCGGACGCGGGGCAGGATGTCGTCGACGAGATGGCGCGCCGCGTCGAGGTTGGGCCGGTACGTGAGAAGGCCCGTGAAGACGATCCGCCCTTCGTCGGGCTCGTCGCTGCTGGGCGAGAAGAACTCGACGTCGACGCTGTTGGGGACGGTGGCGGTGGGCGTACCGGGCGCGTCCTGGCGCACGATCAGTTCCTCGCGCCGGGAGGGCACGGCCACACCGTCGACGCGTCCCCACCACAGCCGCTCGTAGCGCCGGACCTTGTGCTCTTCCAGACGGTTGTGGGCGCGGCGGAGGACGGAGTGCTCACCCTCGTGCATGCGGCGGAGAAGCTCGTGCTCGACGTTGTGCTCGTCGAGCACGACGCGGGCCGTGCTGCGCAACCGGAAGCAGGTCATCTGAAGGAGCTCGAACTGGACGATGTCGAAGGGCCGCTCGGCCAGCAATGAGTCGATGGCGGCCTGCATGCGGGCGCCGTAGAGCTCGTGGGCGTGAAAGGGCGCCGAGGAGGCACTCCAACGGAGTTGACGTGCCCGACGCGTGATCGGTCCGCCTGAGCGTGTGGGAACCAGCCGGACGTCCCGGCAGAACTCGCGGAGCGGGGCGACTGCGGCCGCGTCCGACTCGTCGGCGTAGCTCAGGACGGTGACCTCGTGGTCGGTGGAGAGGTGACGTGCCAGTTGGTAGATGCGCGTCCCAGCACCCCACGTCGGCGTCGGCAATCCCGGCGAGAGCAGGAGCACCCGGCGCTTCATGGTGCGTACTCGGGTACGCGTGGCGTACCGGAGACCTCGTCGAGGTGGCGTCCGAGCTCGTCGACGAACTGGTCGAGGCCGAAGCGCCCGACGACGGCTGCCCGCGCCGCCTGCCCGAGACCCTCCCGAAGGTCGGCATCCTCGAGCAGCTCCCGCAGGGCGCGCCGCAGGGCGGTGGCGTCGCCCGGCGGCACGAGCAAGCCCGTCCGCCCGTGCTCGACGATGCCCCGTAAGCCCTCGGTGTCGGACACCACCACCGGTTTGGCCATGGCCATGGCTTCAAGCAGCGAGGTGATGCCGAAGGGATACGACGTAGGGAGCAGTGGCACGACGACGACCGCGGCCCGGTCGTAGCGCTCGCGGAGATCGATGTGGCTGAGCGACCGGCGTTCGACCCACTCGGGCCACGCCTGCGGGCCTCGCCGGCGGGCGCGAGGCGAGTGGGCGCTGGTGTCGGTGACGAACAGGCGGGCCGTGCCCGCGACCGCGTCCACGAGCGTCTGGTGGTCGCGGTGCTCGCGACCGGTGGAGAGGACCAGGTCCGGTTCTTCGACAATCGGACCGGGAGCCCAGAATTCCGTGTCGACGCCGTAGGGGATCAGGTGCAGCTGCTGGCGCGAGAAGCCGAGCCGGCGATGGAGCAGCTCCAGCTGATTGGGCGAGTGGACCAGGACTCGGTCCATCCGCCGCTGGGCCTTCGCCCAACGGAAGATCGGGGCCTTGCGGGGGCTGCCCAGATGATGTCCGATGACGATGTGGGGTGTGGCAGACCGCCGGGCCCGCATGGCCAGCGCCAACGGAATGCCGACGTGCTCGCCGTCGGAGAGCACGACGTCCGTGCGCGGAAGCTCCGACAGCGCGGCGCCGGTGTGCCGGAGCGAGAGCCCGATCGATCGGTGGTGTGGGCCTACGCCGAGCGCGCTCCAGTCGAGGAGCCGCACACCGTGGCGGTCTTGGAGCCGGAGATATTCGGGGCAGGGCCGCAACCCTGCTCGCACCTCGGTTCGGAGGCTCTGTTCGACGTCGGCTGACACCACCATGAGCGCCCTTGACGAGCTCATCGCATCAGCTCCGCGTGCTCGGGCGGCACCTCGACGGCCCGGGCACGGTGATCGCCGTTCGCCTGATCTGTCCGCAACGTGGCGGGCCGCCGGCCATGCCACACGTGAGTGCAGACCGCGGTCGTGTACATCCGTCGGTCGACGTCGACCGGACAGCTCGTGACGGCCGGGATGGCCTCCACGAAGCCGCGCAGGCCGTTGAAGCCGGTCGGGCGCTCTCCCGTCAGTGTGCTGCGGGCAATCCTGGTGAGATGGCGGCCGACATCTCGAGCCATGAACCTCGCCGCGTGCCAGTCACCGCAGCGCACATGTTTGAGATACACGGCCGCTGCTCCGGCGCCGTACTCGCTGCCACAGGCGAGACGCTTCGGCCGTGCTGCGGAATCCGTAGTGCGTGACGGTCGGCTGCGTCGCGTGGCCGAGGGGATAACCGGCCTCGACGATACGCAGGGCCAAGTCGACGTCCTCGCCGGATCGCAAGCGCGCACCCGGGCCGAGGATCTCGTCGAAGCCTCCCACGGAGCGAAAGGCGTCGTGACGAACGGCCATGTTGGCGCTCATGCCGATGAACCCGGTTCCACGGGAGAACACCTCTGGGCCCCACACCCGGTCCTGGTGGCCGGGATCGAAGTTCGGGATGTGACCGGACGAGGGGTCGTACTCGGGCACGTCCACTTTGCCGAAGGCGACGCCGACCGTGGGATGTGCCTCGAAGAACCGACGCCAACTGTCGACCCAATCAGCCGTGACCTCACAATCGTCGTCGGTGAAGAGCACGAGGCCTCCGCCCGCCGAGGCGGCGCCCTGATTGCGAGCGATGGACGCTCCGGTGCGCCCGCTGGCGAGGTAGTCGAAGCCGGCCATGCCGTCGACCACTTCCTTGAAGACAGCAGCTGTTTCCATATCGCTGCTCTGATCGACCACGATCACCCGACAGTCGGACGGGGGGGCCGCCACAAGGCTGGTCAGGCAACGGCGCAGATCCGCCGGCCGGTTCCGCGTACAGATCACGACGGAAGTGTCGAACTGTTCGGGCCTTACGCTTTGCATCTCGTTCTCCTTGTCCGTGGAGAAACCCACGTCCACCGAGTGACCTTCGTCCCCGGGGTGGCAATCCTGCGGTGCAGATCCCCGGCGCCCGCCCCGTCGACCGTGCTCTCGCGAACGGGTCAACTCGGACATGAGGTCCAGGACCGATTCGATGTTGCGTCTGGCGTCGTGATCCCGATGTGCGAGCTGCAGGCCCCGCTCACCCATCGACCGACGCTGCTCGGGTTGTCGGGCAAGCCTTCGCAGCACATCGGCCAGGGCCGAAGGCGAGCTCGGAGGGACCAGCAGGCCGCTCACACCGTCGTCCACGATCTCGGGGATGGCACCGACCTTGGTGGCGACGACAGGTAGGCCGCTCGCCATGGCCTCACAGATGACGTGGCCGTAGCACTCGCCGATCGCCGGCAGGACGAAGATGTCAGCTTTGCGGTACAACTCGAACAGTTCGTCCGAAGCGTGGTTCAATCCGAGGTGGACCCGCACTGGCGACCCCGTCGGAATCGATCGGGGTCTTACCCCGGTGACCACATCGAGCTCGACTTCGTCGTCGAGCAAGTTCATGGCTTCCAGCAAGTCTTCGCCGCCTTTGCGTGAGAAGTCCCCTCCCACGAAGAGCACCCGAGGCCGAGCATTGGCCCGTGGCTCGCCGGGGGGGCGGAAACGGGTGAGGTCTACACCCGGTCGGACGACCCGAACCTTGTGCTCGGGCACGCGGTAGTCGCCGACGACTGAATCGGCCGCCCAGCTCGAGAAGGTGACGATCGCACCGGCCGCGTCCAATGCCCTCCGGTTCATGCTCCACTTCGCCCACTCGAAGGGCGCGGCCTGGCGACTGTGGCCGTACCCGGAGTCGTCGAAGTTGATCGGAGTGCAGTCCATGGAGATCACCGTCGGGACTTCCCGCATCTCACCCACCGAAAGCAGCGATGCCACTTGGGTATGGATGAACAGCGCGTCAGCGGGGCCCTGGGCGAGGCGTTTGCGCAGCTCCACTCGCGTGGCCCAACTGGCCTCGAACGACCAGTTGGAGAGGAGCGGCAGTCGACTCGCCGGGCCAGGCGGGCGCTGCTCGACGCGGATGACGCTGGGAGCGATCCCGGGGGTATCGGCAATGACGCGCTCGATGTTCTGACCATGGGTCCTGTGGCCCAGGACCTGCTCCAGTACGAAGACCATCCGCTGTTCGGTGTTGTCCGATGCACGCGGTAGGTGGTCGGCGGTCACAGAGCTGTCCTCTCCAAGGCCGGTTCGGCCGTTTCCGTCATTGGTCATGGCGATCAGACTCCGCGATGTGACATGAGCCAGTGCCGTGCCACTTCCTTGGTCCGCTCGCCGGCGGCCCGAGCGACGAAGGCCGGATGCCGTTTCGCTCGGGCGGGGCCGATCGTCAGGAGTCGTTGCACCGGGTCCCATTGGCGGAGACGTTCGGCGTCGGGGTAGACGTCGACAGCGAAGTCGACCAATTCACGGACCACGCCCACGTCGGACTGATGCCAGTTGATGGAACGGCTCGCGCATGTCAGCGCCTCGATGGCCAGCGCCCGTTGGGCCGCCTCGATGTCGGCCGGGCTCGGCGCGAGCGCCGCAAGTCCCTCGAACGTCAGCCGTCGCTGCTGCAGGTCAACGAGTGCCCCTCGGGCGGATGCTCCGTCAAAGCTGTTGATGTGCATGTTGGCTGTGTGTACGCGGTAGTAAGCCTGGTCGGGCCCGTCGACGTGGCCGACGTCCGAGACCGCGGCGGCCCGCATCCACATCTCCATGTCGGCTGAGTGAGGCAGGTCTGCCCGATATCCGCCGATCCGGTGTTGCAGGCTGGTTCGCATCATGACCTCGGGAGACCAGATGGCATTGCGACCGGTCCGCCACCGCATCTGCAGCCAATCGTGGCCCTCCCAGATCGTCCAACTGCGGAGAGAGCCGCCGTCTCCGGTAGGAGGTTCGCCAGAAAATTGGACGGCGCGGCCGTAGGCGAAGCCGACCGCCGGGTTGGCCTCGAGGAGGCCGGCCGCACGGGCCAGCGAACCGGGCGCCAGCAGGTCGTCCGCCGACAGCAACACGACGTAATCTCCTTGAGCCGCCTCCAGCCCGTCGTTGTAGGTGGCGATATGGCCCTTGTTCTGAGAGTGGCGGATCAGTTTCACTCGGGGATCAGCGGCGGACAGGCGTTCGGCCACCTCTCCACTCCCGTCAGGCGAGGCGTCGTCGACCACGATGACCTCGACCTCTACGCCAGGTTGATTGAGTGCAGACCCCAGACAATCCGGAAGGTAGTGACCGTAGTTGTAACAAGGTATGACCACGGAGACGCTCGGGGTTCTGGTCGCGACGACGCGCCGCGGATTTGTCCGGCTACCCGACCGTAGGGCGGTGATGCCTTTCATCAGGGCCGTCATCGAGGCCGGTCCGGAAGATCGTCATATTCATACATTGTTGGTCACTCGCTCTGCTGTGTTCGCCGCGTCTTGCCGCCGACTGGTGCCGGCCCGGCAGCATTCGCCGGCCGCGATTCAAAGCTCTGACGACGCCGCGTCGCAGGGCGGTCAAATCGTCGGGAGACGCCAACCGCAGCACGGGAACGAGAGCGGTGAAGATCAGGGTCCCGGCCAACGCCGACGCCACGAACCCGAAAGGTTGCGTCACGTACATTACTGCCCACATCGCTCCGCCGGCCATCGCGGCACGGAGCAACCGAAACGTCGAGGCGGTAGTAAGGACCTTCCGGGCCACGACGAGGAGCCCGACGCCCACGATGAGAAGTTCAGTCAGAGCGAGGGCAATGGCCGCTCCGATGGCTCCGTTGCCAAAGTGCGACTGGAAGACGGGGATCAGGGCGATGTTGAGCAGCGGGTTGACGATGGTCGCCCCGGCCATGATCCAAGTCCAAACGGACTGACGCTTGGCTGCCACCACGACCTGATTGAGCATGATGTTGAGGTACATGAGGGGCAGGACAAGAGCGAGAACCGTCAAGACCGGTGCCGCTTGGCTGTAGCCCGGACCGAAGAGGATGCGGATGACCGGTGCGGACGTCATCGCCGTCAGCACGCAGATCGGCAGGCCCAAGAGAAGAACGATCTCGATCGGCCGCCGCGCTGTCTCGTGAAGTCGGCGGGGCGACTCCTCGAAGGCGGTGACCAGCCGGGGCAGCCATGCCATGGACAGGATGACCGGTACGAACATGAGCGTCGTGAAAAGCCTCGTCGATACGCCGTACCAGCCGACCACTTTCGAGTCGGTCATGAGTGACAGGATCACAGTGTCGATCCACAGGTAGATCATGTAGAAAAGAGCGAACGACCAGTAGGCGAGACTCTCTCTCACCAGACTTCCCATCTGGCGCACCGTCGTTCGGAGGTTGATCCGGACGTGCTTGCGGGCCCACCAGGCATTGAGCACCAGCACCACCGCAACCACGAAGACCATGCAGGCGGTCAGCCCCGCGCGCGAAATCCAATCAGCGCCAAGGTCACACCGAGGAGGATCTGAAGTGTGGAGCTCACGACATTCGAGTAGGCCAGGTATTCCATGCGCTCGAACGCTTGAAACGCCGCCTGGAACGGTTCGGCCAGAAGAGTCAGCACGGTGGCGGCGGTCGCCAGGTAGAGGACCCATGACTCGTTGTTCCCGAGATGGGCCACGTGGCTATAGACGATGACCGCAGCGGCGAAGACCGGGACAGGAGGGTGCGAAGGACGAGTGACGATCCGATCAATCCGGGTGCCCGGTCGGGTGCGACGACGATCTCTCGAACCAGAAAAGTCTTCGTACCCAACCCGAGTACCACGCCGAGGATGCTGGCCACCGAGGTCGCGGTGACGATCTGACCCATGCCGGACGGTCCGAGCAACCGCGGGACGACCACTGTCCAGATCAAGGTCAGCGACCAGGTGATCGTTTGACTGCCGGCCAACACCGACACGTTGAAGGCCACGTTCTTTCGAACCACGGGCGAAGCCCCGGCCGCTTTTGAAGTAGCAACTCCACCCGCCGTCTCTTTTTCGCCACCAGCATCCGCCGCCGGTCCGGCTGCATATTGGCCAGGTTGCCCCGCGTCCAGCGTTTCAGATCCGGCCTCCGCCGGAACCAGCATCAACCGCCGGCGGGGCGCGTCGGGTTCGGCGCCGTTCGACAGGCAGGGGGGAGCCGCAGGTGTCAGCCGCTCCGAGTCGGCAGGTTGTCCCGTTGGGACATCGGTCGTCATCCCGATTCCGCCTACTCGAAGAGGGGGAGGGGATCGTCGAGGGCATAGTCGAGGGCTTGCTCGGGGCGAGAGCGCAGCGGCCGTGCGGGTACTCCGGCGACCACCGTCATCGGCGCCACGCGTCCGCTGACCACGGCCCCGGCGGCCACCACGGCGCCCCGCCCGAGCGTCGTACCGGGCAGGATGATGGCCCTGGACCCGATCCACACGTGGTCCTCGATGACGACCGGTCGTGTTTCGAACGCGAAGCCCGGGCGGTCGTGGCCATGTTGACCCGTCAGGATCATGACCTCAGGGGACACACTCACGTCATGGCCGATCAGCAGCTGTCCCCGCATGTCGAGGCAGCAGTCACGATTGATACGGGTTCGCGCGCCGATGCTGGATCCGTCGCGGTCGCACCTGGCCCGGTCCGTTGAACCACAAAAAGCACCCCATGTGGATGCCGCAGCCCTCGGCGAGCGACAGCCCCAGCATGCGCCGGTACCAGGCGTGGCGGAGGCGGTAGCTGGGCAGGCGCGCCACCAGGTGGTTCGTCACGTAGGCAAGGATCCGGACGGCCAGGGTCTTCGCGGGGCGGGCGCCGCCGTCTCGGCGCCGGAACCAGGCGGCGGGACGTCGACTTCTGATCGATTGGTCGATCATGCGGAGACGCCAACGGGCAGGAGCCGTTCCGCGGCGGGCAACCCGCAGGGCGGCCTCGGTGGCCCCGAGGAGGACCCCCATGCCCAGAGCGATCCTGAACCAGGTGAACCCCATGTCGTTGTAGCCCTGCACCAGATAGGCGATGACGGCGCAGACCGTCAGCGTCCCGATCAGGGCGAGCTCCTTGTCGCCGACTCGGGTGAGCTGCACGGCGCGCAGGATGGCAGCGGCGATCATCATGAGGAACGTCAGTTCGCCCACGATGCCGAGCCGCATCCAGATGTAGAGGACGCCGTCGTGAGGTATATAGGCGATCATCGGGTCGATGTTCCTGATGTTGACGATCGGCAGGTGGTAGTCGATCTTCAGGCCGAAGCCCGTGCCGAGGTCGTGCGAACGGCGGATGTTGTACAGGAGATTGGCGTTCTCCTGGACGCGGTATGTGTCCGAGGAGCGGTCGCGGGGGTCGGGCTGGACGGCCGAGTGGATGGCGCGCGCGGGTTGGCCGACGGTGCTGTCGTTGTTCCAGAACGCGGGGAAGTACAGCGCGGAGCCGATCACCAGCACCACCCCAAGGCGTCGCAGCAGTGGGCGGCGGTGGGGCAGCGTCTTGTAGGCGATGACGATCATGGCTGCGAGGCCGAAGGCCAGGATGGCCCAGGCGTTGCGCCGTGAGTTCGCCAGGTTGGCCAACAGGACCACCGGGAGCAGCGCGGTGGCGGTGTTCCTGCAGGGCGCCCCGCTGCTCGAAGATCCACAGACCCAGGGTCAGGAATATGAACAGCCCGAAGAAGAACGCTTCCTCGTGCGCCAGGATCGCTTCGGGGTGCGGTGTCAGGTGGCGTGCCGGGATCCAGATCTTGAGGCCCTGGAGCGCTTTGAACCCGCTGCCGAGCACAAACGTCCACAGGACGGCGCGCAGGGCGCGCCGGGTGTTCAGCAGCGAGGCTGATATCCAGAACATGGCGCCCAGGTAGACCCAGGGACGCACCTCCCAGACAGCCCAGCGGAAGGCGCCGCCATGTGAGAGACCGACGCCGAATCCGACGAGCACCACGAGAAGGAAGGCAACGATGCTGCGCGATAGGCCCGAATGCGGCAGTTGCAGCGAGCCCCGGAGTGCACCCTTCATCACGCACGCGATCAGGATCAGACCCAAGAGGACCTCGAAGAGGTTGATCCCGCTGCCCTGGGTGATGCTGTGGAAGAGCGGGATGTTCTGCGTGAAGGCACCAGGCACCCCCGGTCCCACCGTGTAGGTGACCTGCTCGACCAGCGTGGCGACGGCCACGACCATGACGACCCCGGCCTCGTCCCACTTCCAGATGGCGACTGGGACCAGCAGAGCCGGGAAGAGGAAGACGATCGCGGGGTGACCCGACGCTGCCAGCTTGGCTGCGACCAACCCGGCCACCACCGCGAGCGAGCAGGCGACCACGGCGGCGGTGAGGTGGCGCCGGGACATCCGGGCTGGGACGTTGACCACCCGCGGGCGGATGGGAGCGAAGGCGGTTGGAGCTCCCTGGTTCACAGGCAGTGTCGCGGGCATGTCAGATGGCGTGGACGTGGACACACTCGTACGCGAGGACCACGACCACGGCGAACAGCGCCTGGAGGTGCGGATGGCGGCCGCGGCGGCTCGGTACCAGGCTGATCACCAGGAAGATCACGACAAGCAGCGCCAGCCAAACAGGGAGCATGGCCGATCACCCAGGCCGACCGGCGCGTCGTCTGGGCGTGTCGGGGAGACACCCCGTTCATGAGGATCGGCGGTGGCACGTCGAACATGGCCGCCGCCTTCTTGATGTCTCGCATCTCGGCCGCGCCCGCCCGCACGACCAATAACGGGGTCGAGCACCGGCGCGCCACCAGGGCGGCGCTCCCCGTGCCCTCGAGCGGCGGCAGGTCGACGATGAGCGTGTCGAAGAGCTCGCCGAGGCCGTCGAGCAGGTCGCCTGTGACGACCTGGGCGAGAAGCGCAGCCGGCACGCCCCGAGGATCGCCGGCGCTCAGCACGGCGAGGTCGCCGTCGGTCCAGCGCAGCGCGGACTCGACGGACGTCTCATCGCGGAGCACGTCGGCGACCCCCGGACTGTCGGGCAGTCCGAGGGCGTTCGCCAACCAGGGGCGCTCGAGGTCGAGCTCCACGAGCAGGGTGCGGCGGTCGTAGGTCGTCCGCTCCAGCAGCGCCAGCGCGAGTGCGACGGTGCTCCGCCCCTCACCGCGGTGGCAACTGGTGACGGCGATGCTGCGGACGGCGGGTCCGCCCATGCCGGCCAACGCCCCGGCGCACGACTCGAGGACCTCGGGGGGAACCGGACAGGCGGCACGCGTCGGGCGGGTCGTCCTCGGCGGCAGCGCCGATCTGGTCGACGTCGTCGACGGTCGAGAAGCGGCGCGTGCGCGTAGCGGCCGTCTGGACAGGCGGGCGCCTGGCTGGGCAGTCGCATGTTCATGACGCCCTCCGGTCCTGCCGGCGCGGCGACGGCAGCTGTTCGATGCTGCCTACGACCGTCAACCCGAGCTCGTTCTCCAGGTCCTCGGCGTCCCACGGCGAAGTGTCCTTGGACACGAGCAAGGACAGCAGCAAGATGCTGATCACGCCGCCGGCGAACAGTCCTCCGATGCCGGCGTAGACGATCGCCTTCTTGTGGCCCTGGGCAAAGGCGGCTGCCGGTTGGTCGATGACGTGAAGCTGGCTGGTGTCCTTCGTGCTGGAGAGGCCGAGCTCGCTGCTGTTGTAGTTGGCGACCGCCGAGCCGTACCCCTGCTGGGCGGTGGCGACGTTCCCGCTGAGCTGCGTCACTGTCGGGTCGACGGTGGCGCCCGGCAGCTGCGGATGGACCGCGAGGTACTGGCTCAGTTGCTGTTGCGCGGAAGTCAAAGCGTTCGACGACGTCTCCAGGTTCTGCTTGTCGTAGGTGATCTGCTGCTCTCTCGCGTGCCGCTGCAGTGACAGCAGCTCGGCGACGAAGGCGTTCATGATGGCCCGGGCCATGGGCGCGGTCGTAGCGGCGTCGCTCGACTGGTATCCACGCTGATGACCTGGGGACCCAGGACCGACACCGAGGTGTTCTTGTGCAGGGAGGCGAACACCGAGTCGATCGCTCCCGGGTGACGGCGCAGATAGGCCTTCCACGGGCTGCGCTGCCCGATCTCAGCGAGGAAATGGTCGGTGCCCAACAGCTCGGAGAGGACGGAGGCCTGTTGCGCAGCCGGTGAAGGACCGGACGATGACGGCGAGAGCACCGTCGAGCCCTCCGGGACCGGTGTGTCCGCCCAAAGCGTGCCCCGGCCTGGTAGTGGCGTGGGCTGGTCAGCTGGTAGCCCAGCCCGACCACCAACGCCAGCACGACAGGCGCGATGACGAGGAGCTTGTGCCGACGGAATGTACGCAAGTAGCGCTTCATGCCTCGACAAGCCTTTGTGCATCGCGTACAGCAAGGCGCCCGAACGGTCGCGGACATCGAGCTTGTCGTAAATGTGGCTCATGTGGTTCCTCACGGTCTTCTCGCTGATACCCATGTGGAGGGCAATGTCACGGTTGGCCGTGACCAGCGGCGACCAGGCGAAGGATGGATTGCTCGGAAGGCGTGAGCTTGTCCTCGGGCCCGACTGGTCCACGCGCCGTGCCCGGCAGGCTCGGGCCCTGCCCGTCCCGGGTCCCGGTTACCACCTGCGCACCGAGGTGGACGGCGAGCACGCTCTGCACCAACGCCTCCGCCTCGGAGTCCTTGAGCACGTAGCCGCTCGCACCCGACTCGAACGCGCCGGCCACGTCGCCGTCACGGACCGAGGCGGTGAGGATGACGACCTTGGCGTCCGCGTCCAGGGCGATGATGCGTTTGGTGGCCTCCAGGCCGGCCATGCCGGGCATGCGCAGGTCGAGCAATACGACGTCGGGTCGGAGCATCTCGCATTGGCGGACCGCCTCCTCGCCGTCGGCGGCCAGCCCCACGACCTCCACCCGGGAGTCAGTGCTGAGCAGCTGGGCCAGGCCGAGCCGGAACAGTCGCTGGTCGTCGGCGATCAACAGGCGGATAGGCGCCTGCTCCTCGCGTGGGCTCGTGCGGAGTTCGCGAAGTTCGCGGACCACAGCCGATCCCGACATTGCGCTTTGGGCTTCCGCCGGGTGGGGGTCGGTCGTCATCGCTGACTCTCCGTCGACTCGTTCGCCAGGGTTTGACCCGGATGTGCTCCGGGGCGAACCGATCGCGCTGTGTGTTGTCCCGCGTGTAACAAGACTGCAGCCTCCGATGTTGGTAGCCGGATCCCGGGGCCGCCGTGCTGGCACGGCATGCGACTGACCACATGGTGATGTCAGCCGAGCCCTTGCGCTCACGGGTGTTGAGATCCGCCGGGGAGCAAGCTAATCCCTCTCCGGGACAATTGCAGACGCGGCACACGCAAGAATCCCTACTCTGCGGGATCATCCCGAAAGACCCGGGAAAATTGTAGGGGTTTGCCGTCGATCACCCGGGACGAGTGTGGGGACAAGTTCGGAACGTGCGGGGTGTTGGTCCTCACGCTGGACTCTTACTTTGTACTTACGTTGCGAGTGAGACCATCCGTGCGATGTTGTCCATGCGCAACCCCCTTCAGTCGGGACGAGGCGACTTGAATCGGGACGTGTGTCCCGCTTGAGTGGCGTGCGAGCCACGAGAGCTCGAGTGCCGGCGGAGCCACGAAGTGGTTCGAGGCGGAGTCCAATTGGCGGTTCTGGAGGAAAGTTGCTGGGTTCGATGACGTCTGCGCGAGGCGAGGACGGGCGCACCGCGCCGGAGGATGGGTGCGACGTAAACGATGACAGTCCGACGACGTTGCGCGCGCGCACACCGGGGCACGCACGTCGCCTGGCACTGCTGGGCGTTCTCGTGGCCAGCGACGCACTGGCCATCGCACTCGCCTGGCTGTCTGTGACCCTGCTGATCCACCGGTGGCAGACGGCGGGACTGGGCGATCAGGTGGGTCGACTGGCGATCGTCACCGCCGTTGGTGTGTTGGTCCTGGCTCTCGAGGGGCTGGGGCGCCTCCTGGCCGCCCCGGTGTGGTCGGTCGAAATGGTGCGGCTCGGACGGGTCGCGGTGTGCACGGCCGTGGCGGCCTACTTGGTCGGCCTCGTCGGACGGTGGCCGCGGCACGAGGCAGTCATCGGGCTCGTCGTTTGTTACGTGTTCGTCGCGGTCTCCCACCGCATATTCGCCGGGGTGCTGCGCGCCCTGCGGTTGCGGGGGAGGTGTCTCGACTCTGTACTGGTCGTTGGCAATGACGCCGAGGCTGCGTCTGTCGCCATGCGCTTGCAGGCGCACCCGGAATTTGGTTTCCACGTCTGTGGGTTGATGGCCGAGAAGAAGCCGATGATGGTAGCTGCAGGCGACGTCCCGGTGCTGGGGCCGCCGTCGGCGACGCTACGGGTGGCACGTCGTGTGGGCGCGACCGGGACGGTGATGTCCGCCGGCGGCCTGTCGTCGGCGGAGCGCAACAGTCTCGTGCGCAAGCTCATGGGGGCCGGCCTGCACGTGCAGGTCTCGACCGGTCTGTCAGGAATCGCCCACACGCGACTTCGCCCCGTGCCGCTGGGACTCCAGCCGTTCTTCGGAGTCGAGCACATCGCGCTCGGTCGAACGCAGCTTTTGGCCAAGCGGACGCTGGATCTCATTGTTGCACCGTTGGTCCTATTGCTTGCGGCTCCGGTGCTGGCCGTAGCCGCTGTGCTCATCAAAGTCCACGACAGGGGACCAGTCTTCTTTCGGCAACAACGGGTGGGGCTGGACGGCCGCCCCTTCATGTTGTTCAAGCTCCGTACGATGTCGGTGGACGCCGAGGAGCGCCGTGCCGCGCTGCTCGGACGCAACGAGCGGAAGGGCCCGCTCTTCAAGGTGACGGACGACCCGCGCGTCACGCCAATCGGGAAGATCCTACGTGCGACCAGCATCGATGAGATCCCCCAGTTGGTGAACGTGATCCTCGGGCAGATGACTCTTGTCGGCCCGCGGCCGGCGCTGCCGGACGAAGTGGCCCAGTTCGACGAGCACCTCCTCGAGCGTCACCGCATGACCCCGGGTATCACGGGTATGTGGCAGGTCGAAGCTCGCGACGACCCGTCCTTCGAGTCGTACCGGATGTTCGACATGTTCTACGTCGAGAATTCGGTCGTTCTCGCTCGATCTCGCCATCATCTTCAGCACGGCGACGGCCGTGGTCGTGCGCGCGGTGCGCCAGATCGGCACGCGCGCAGGGCTTGGCGATCGGTCCACTGATCCGGGCCACGGCGCGAGCGGCGAGCAAGAGCCGCGCGATCGTGTGGCGCCGTTGAGGCCCCCTGGGATGGCGTCGCGGGGTGCGGAGCCGGCCCTGGTCGCGTCCGCAGTCGGGGCGGAGTGAGAAGGATCGACCGTAAGGACCACGCCAGTCGGCATTGCGCCGGACACGGCGCTCCATGACATGAATCGCAAAAGATCGTAATGAGAGGAACAGGAGAAGCATGAACAGCAACCACCGGCCGAAGGCCGGGGAGAGAGTCGGCATCGCCGTCGTGGGAGCGGGCTATTGGGGCCCCAACCTGATCCGCAACTTCGGCGGATCGGAGCAGTTCGACCTGCGGTGGGTGTGCGACCTCGATGAGGCGCGTGCGCGCAAGGTCCTTGGTCCGAACTCCACCGTGAGTGTCACGACTTCGCTCGACGAGGTACTCGACGACCCCGCCGTGGCCGCTGTCGCCGTGGCGACACCGGCAGCCACCCACGGCATCATCGGGGTCACCTGCCTCGAGGCGGGCCGGCACGTCCTGATTGAGAAGCCGCTGGCTGCCTCGGTCACCGAGGGTGAGAAGCTGGTATCCGTCGCCGAGGACCGCGGACTGGTGCTGATGTGCGACCACACGTTCTGCTACACGCCGGCCGTGCAGCGGATCCGCCAATACATCGACGAAGGGGTGCTCGGGGACATCCAGTACGTAGATTCGGTGCGCATCAATCTCGGGCTGGTGCAGGCCGACATCGACGTGCTCTGGGACCTGGCTCCGCACGACCTGTCGATCCTCGACTACTTGCTCCCGGCCGACCGGCGTCCGACCGGGGTGGCGGCGCACGGGGCGGATCCTTTGGGCCAGGGGCGGGCGTCGCTGGCCTACCTCACCCTTCCGCTCGCCGGAGGGGCCGTAGCCCACACCCACGTGAACTGGTTGAGCCCGGTCAAGGTCCGCACAGTGATCATCGGTGGCACCAAGCGCATGATCATCTGGGACGACCTGAACCCGACGCAGAAACTGAGCATCTACGACAGCGGGGTCGACGTGGCTCCGGCCCTCGACGAAGCGTCACGGAGGGAGAAGCTCGTGTCGTACCGCGTCGGCGACGTGGTTTCCCCGGCTCTACCGGTAGGCGAAGCACTCGGTCGCGTGGTCGAAGAATTCGCCCAGTCCATCCGTGAGCATCGGGCGCCGCAGACCGACGGTCATGCGGGTCTCCGTGTCATGCGAGTGCTGGAATCCGCATCCGCCAGCATGGCCTCCCAGGGGGCGATGCGCTTTCTCGACGAGGAGGGCAACTGATGCGACGTCTGGCCCTGCTCGTCCCGGTCGTGCTCGCCGGCTCGTTGGCTCTCACCGGTTGCTCGGGTGGGGGGCCCGGCGACGCGGCGGGCAAGTCCGTACAGAGCCCGCAGACGGTGGTCGAGGGGATGCACTACGTCCAGCTCTTCCATGTCGTCGACCCGGTGGTGGCCCAACTGAGCACCAAGGTCGACAGCCTGCCCTCCGCCGCAGAGCTTCGAACCGCCGCGACCTCGTTGCACCAGTTCTCGGTGCAGGCTCGGGCGCTCCCGTCCTCGGGGAGCGGCGGGCAGACCCTCGACAGGCTGGCGACCGCGTCGTCCACGTTGGCTGGCCAGCTGACCACACTGGCGGCCAAGGGCACGTTGTCCCCGGACGCCACCAAGAGCTTCACCTCCGCCCTGGACGGGTTCCAATCGGCCGCCGCCGCCGCCCGCCAGGATACGGGGCTGCCCGCCGCGGTGATCAAAAAGTCGTCGCAAAGCTGACGCCAGGCCGTAGCGCCCGGGGGTAGCGCCCGACCGGGACCTTCCATCACCTCCCGGCCATCTCCGCCGCGGCAAGATCCCGGAAGTCTGCCGATCTCAGGATTGGCTGCGGCGGCAACCCGACGGCCGTGACCACGTAGGTCGCCAACGTGGCCTGGGCGTCCCATGCCGGATGTCACGACGAGCTGGCCATCGCGTCGGCTCGCTTCGACGAGTCGCTGTGCTCCTCCCTGATGGACCACCCTTCCGCCGATGTGGAAGGCCCGTCTGATCTGACCCAGTTAGGGTCGGGGAGATGGACCGCGAAGTGGTCACAGGGTACTGCTGGCCCCAATCAGTACGTCCTGGTGCACAGGTTGATTTGCACATGTCTTCGTCTTCGGGCCGGCCTGTGCGCGTCGAAGTGGCACGGATCGGTGCGCACCGGGAGGTCGTGTTCAGTTCCGACGCTGTCGCAGCGGAACAGCACGAGACGCCGAAGGACGCCTCCTCGACCGGGTGCGGTTGGCCTGTCGCTCTCACGGTGGACGTCGACCCGACGTGGCGGTCGGGCTACTACGAGGTCGTCATGGAGATCGACGTCGCCGAGAAGACCCGGCGTGACTTTGCGTTCTTCGTCGTTCGCCCATCTTCTGGGCGCATCGTGATGGCGCTCGCGACCAATACGTGGCACGCCTACAACGACTTTGGCGGATCGAACCTCTACACGGGGGGTACCCACGTCGCCATGCAACGGCCGATGTCGGCCGGCTACCTCTACAAACCACCTGGCAAGGGTCGAAGGGTGACCGGGACGGGCGCGCCCGATCCGCAGAACGCCGCGCACGTCGGCTACATCCAGATCAACCATCTTTCGGGGTATGCCGGGTCGGCAGGTTGGCCCGACTGGGAGCTGCCCTTCATCGAATGGGCCGAACGCGAAGGGTTCGAAATCGATGTGTGCACCAACGCTGATCTCGAAGAGCATCCCGAGGTGTTGGACGGCGCAAAACTGTACCTGTCCGTCGGCCACGACGAGTACTGGTCTCGCGGCATGCGTGACACGGTCGAAGCTTTCATTGCGGGCGGCGGTAATGCTGCGTTCTTCTCGGGCAATACGTCGTTGTGGCAGGTGCGCCTCGAGGGTGAAGATCACGACGTCATGGTCGGGTACAAAGGATTCTTCAAGAACGACCCGTTGATGGGGACGACCCGGGAAGCGGAGGTCACGACATTCTGGTCCGACCTCGTCGTCGGTCGTCCGGAGAACAAAATGACCGGAGTCACGTTCACCCGCGGGGGTTACCACCGGATAGGTCGCAATGTGACTGCCGGTCTCGGTGGCTATACCGTGCACCGCGCCGACCACTGGATCTTCGACGGCACCGGGCTGGGCTACGGCGACGTGCTCGGCGCTGGTGCGACGGTCGTTGGTTACGAGTGCGACGGGTGCGTGTTCACCTACCGTGACGGGTTGCCGTACCCAACGGGCGAGGACGGCACGCCCGCAAGCTTCGAGATACTCGGCACGTGCCCGACGCAACACTTCACACGCGAGTCGGCCCCTCGTCCGCCGAAGCGGGGTGAGCCGAGTGAGTTGGAGTACATCGCGTCGCGCGTGTTCGGGACGCGCGAACCTGAGGCGATGCAACGCATTCGCCACGGCCACGCGGTGCTGGGCACGTACACGAACGAGGCGGGCGCGACGGTGGTGACGTCAGGTTCGACCGACTGGGCTCACGGGTTGGCCGGACGAGACCCGCAGATTGAACAGATCACCCGCAACGTGCTCACGCAATTGGGGTAGATGGTCAAGTGGCGCGGGAAGGTGCCGCGGACGCACCCGCCGGCCTCAGGCCCGGGGTGGTGTGTGTACCCGGTACCGGACCGGAGGCAGCTCGGACGCGGGCACCCCGGTGGCGATGGGGTGGAAGCCCGGAGAACTTGAGGTCGCTGGTAGTGGCCCGATGAAAGGGTTGAGCGGCGACTTGAGCTTCGGTGGTTCGGCAAACGCCGGGTGTCCGGTGAAGTCGAAAAACTCGTACATGTCGGGGGCGTTGGCGTCCCGGTAGGTCATTGCCGGCAGATTCCATTTGGTCTCGACGAACTTGAGCAGGCTGGTGTGCTCGTGGACGACATGGGACACGAAGTCGCGTTTCGCAAAGGGCGAGATGACGACGCAGGGGACCCTGAACCCGGTGTAGTCGTAGCCGCCCGGCTGGTCGGGTGGCACCGTGATCTCCGGCGGGACGTCGTCGGGTCGGATCGCCCGCTGCGGTGGGACGTGGTCGAACCATCCGCCGTGCTCGTCGTAGACGAGAAACATCGCGGTGCGGGACCAATTCGGCGAGGCCAGTACCGCACCGATGATGCGGGCGGCGTACGCCTCGCCGATGGAGATGTCACCGTCCTCCTCCGAGTAGTCCGTGTACGGGTCGACGAGTGCGAAGTGAGGCAACTGTCCGGCGGCAGCATCGGCGAAGAATTGACTGATGTGGGCCATCCGGCCGTTGGTCGTGTTGTTCGAGTACTCGGGCAGGAAGAGCGCGGCAGTGGGAACGTCGGGGAAGTAGTCCTTCCACGTAATCCCGTGCGCGTCCAACCGATCGAAGATGGTCCCGTTGGGAGCGTCCATCGTGGAGATCCCCGTCTTGTTCGTGGCCACGTCTCCGAGTGCGGTCGCGGCAATCAGGAATCGGCGGTTGGGATACGTCTGGGCCATCACCGAGCAGAAGTAGCGGTCCCCGATCGGGAAGTGCGTGGCCAGCGAGTAGTAGAAGGGAAGTTGATCACCGGTGAAATGGCCCATGGACGCGGGTCCACAGGTGCGGGCGAAGCCGGCGTTGGTGCCGTGGTCCCAGCACAGGTGTGAAGCGTCCCAGCTCTGGCTGATGTGGCCACCCTCGGGCACGGCGGTGTTCGGCATCGGGTACGAGAGGATGTACTCGCCTCCGGGGATCGGGTTGTAGTTGAGCGGCCTTCCGTCAGGAGCGACCTTGAGCCCGTCGCCGCGACCCAGTCGTCCGAAGTGGTCGTCGAAAGAGTGGTTCTCCATCATCAAGATGACCACGTGCTCAACATGCGGGAGCGTGTCCGTGCCAGCCGGCAGGTTCGGGTGGGGCAGGCTGTTCGGCGGGCGGAGCTTTCCGCCCTCCCCGAGGCCCCTGATCCCTGACGGCGCTGAGCCGTCGCTTCGGATCGCCGCGTACCCGTCCCTCTCCGACAGGTTCAGGCCCACAACGGCGGCGCCAGTGGCGGCAGCGCCGCTCAACAGTGTCCGGCGACCGAATCTCCGCGTGTCGCCCACGTGCTCACCGTACGGGGTCCGGACGACCGCTGCCCGGGATGCAACGAGCCGGCGCGACACGGCCCCGAAATTGGGTGCCCCGGGCCACCTGGTCTCGGGCCTATTGCTGCCCGCGGTTGCCTGAGCAACCCGTCTACCAGGGATTTCGCTCGGACTGAGGATCGTGATCGGTCCGTGTCGAAACTCTCTGCAGCGACACCATCGAGACCCGCCGCCGTCGGAGGCCTGAAAGGCTGCGTGGAGGGATTTGGCCACGACGATCGGACGCCCGGCCCACCGCCGACCCGACGTTTGCGGTCCAAAGGGCAGCAGCCATTCAGGGAACCGATGCGTCCTGTCCGTCGTGGACCCTTTGTCCACCTCGCTCCAGGGCCCCCGACACTCCTGTGTGTGACAGAGCAGTCCAGCAGGACTCGGTCCAGCAGAGAAGTCCATTCGACGTCGCGTGCACGGTTGTCGTCAGAATCGGCAATGGTCATCATTCTGTCCCGTGAGCGCCGTCCCGGAGCCGCCGGCAGAACCGCAGCCGGGCCGCAAGACGCTCGACGATCTGCGGCGTGAACGCGGTGAGGGTTGGCAGTGGGCACGTGCCCAGACGGATCGCTGCCCGCAGTGTGGACAGCACCCTGGGGCGATGAAGCGGGACACCCTGGGAGACGAGCTCCTTGAATCCGCCGCGGCCTGGCGCGCCTTTCTCCTCAGCGCCGACGACTTTTACTTACGCACGGTTCCCGGTCCAGGGATCTTCTCGCCGATCCAATACGGGGCTCACGTGCGCGACATTCAGCAGGTTTACGGTGACCGGATCTTGCTGATGTTGCACGAGGACAATCCGGTATTCCCTCAGCTCAACCCCAAAGAGAATGAATGGAGCCGTTACAACCGCCTCGAGGCGGTCGATCTTGCCGATGACATTGAAGCGCAAGCGCGACGACTCGCGGACATTCTCGATACATTGCAGTCCGAAGATTGGTCGCGCACGATGATCAGGGACGGGGGAAGCGACGGCGTGTTCGAGTTCACGGTCGTTGGTCTGGCCAACTACGCGGTTCACGAGTCGCATCATCATCTTCTCGACGCCAACGGAACGCTGAAGCCGACGACGGCCTGAATGGTCGCGAAGAGATCTCGGAGGTGAGCGTCGTGAGCGACGGGCTCGAGGAACGTGTGAACGCACTGGAGGCGAGGGTTCGCCAACTCGAAGACCATCTGGCCGTCATGCGCCTGATCAACAGCTGGGGTCCTGCCGTCGATACGGGGAGCAGCCGGGAGGCCGCCGATCTGTGGGACGAACACGGAGTCCTCGATTCCGACCTCTCTCGACTCGAGGGTCCGGACGCGGTCCTGGCCATGGTCGAAAGCGACGGTCAACAGGCGCTCATCCGTCAGGGGTGTGCGCACGTGCAGAGTGCGCCGGTCATCACCGTGGATGGCGACAGGGCGACCGCAACCGCGTATTCACAGGTCTTCTTGCACACCGAAGAAGGACCAGATATCTGGCGGGTGTCGGCCAATCAGTGGGAGTGCCGTCGCACGCCCGATGGATGGCGGCTCACGCAGCGGCTGAACCGGAGCATCGACGGCTCCGCGGAGCCACGTTCCGTCCTGGTCCGTGCCTTCCACCCACCGTCGTGACTCACGGACGATACTTCCGAGGCGTCCCCAGATCCTGAAGCGAGCCCAGGACTCGTCCAATCGTCGGCACCCTGCCGCCGGCCGCACTGGCTTCGAAGTTTCAGGGTGTCCCACGCAGAATGCAGGTTCGGGAGATCCTTTACCCTGGGTTCATGACAGATGTCGAGGTATTCATCGATCCCAGTTGCCCCTGGGCTTGGGTCACGTCCCGATGGGTGCGAGAAGTGGCCCCCGCCCGGGACCTCACGGTGTTCTGGCGGTCTTACTGCCTAGAGATCCGGGACGACTACGGAGTGGCATCGACCGTGCCCGAAGAGTACCGGCAACAGGCCCTGGAAGGTCATGCTGTCTCGCATCGGATGCTCCGGATCCTCGAGGCTGCACGCGCCGAAGCCGGCGAAGATGCCGTGGATCGGCTGTATTCAGAATGGGGCAAGCTGTATTTCGTCTCGAAACCCAAAAGGACCACGGAAGTCCTCGTGGACTGTGTCGCAGCTGCCGACCTCGACGCTCGGCTGATCGCTGCTGCTGACGATGAGACCTGGGACGTGCCGATCCGGAACGCCATGGACGTGGCGTACGCCTTTGGCGGCCCGAAGACCCAGACACCGACGATCGTCGTACGTTCCGATCCGGCCCACGGATTCAAGGGACCGGTGATGGCGCCGGCTCCGACGGGACCATCGGCACTTGCTCTGTGGGACGCGATCCAGGTTCTTTCTGAGAACAACGGCTTCTTCGAGATCACGCGGCCGAGAGTGAACTCACCGCGCGACCACCTACGGGGCGAACCGGTTGCGGGCACCAGGCCGGGGTCGGGTCACCGGTAGGGGGCACTTGGTAGGCCATCTGCCGCGCACCCAGAGATCGTTCGGCCCCTTGGCTGATTGACATTGGGCTGCGGCGACCGGCGGCGCGGACCCGATGGAGAGCGGCCGGCACGCCAGCGGTTCTCCCCGCGGCGCTGACGAGGATCGCGAGCCGGCCGATGCAAGACTCCTGGGCCATGTTCACGACGACGGCTTGATCGTGGTCATGTCCGTGGCCCCATGAAACGCAGGCCCCATCCCGCTCGTCCTCGAGCGCGTGTGCTTCTGGGGTCGATCAGCCTCCTGATGCTGGCCGCTGGACTGGTAACGACGTCGCACAACTCCGGAGGAAGCGTCGCCGGTTCGGCCTCGGGCGCGCCAGTCGCTGGAACTTCTCACCTTTGCCCCTGGGTTGCCGCATCGCTCCGGCATGAGGGTTCTCCGGCGACCCTCGCGTCCGAGGTTGTCGCCAGGATGACGCTGTCCCAAAAGGCCGGCTTCGTCGTTCTCCGTACTCGCGACGGCACGGAGAACATCAACGACGGTGTTCCATCGCTCTGCATCCCGCCGCTGAGGCTCTCTGATGGACCCGATGGAGTTGCGTTCCACGTTTCCGGTGTCACCCAGCTTCCGGCTGCGATCGGGGTCGCGGCCAGCTTCAATCCGACGATCGCGCGGGCGACCGGACAGGTTCTCGGCGCCGAAGCCCGGGACAAGGGGTTCGAGGTCGCCCAGGGTCCCGATCTCAACCTGGCCCGTGTACCCCAGAGTGGCCGGATCTTCGAAACGTTCGGGGAGGACCCCTACCTGACCACGGTGCTCGGCGTGGCCAACATCGCCGGGATCCAATCGGCCGGCGTCATGGCGAACGCCAAACACTTCACCGGGTACACCCAAGAGACGGCGCGCATCCGGCTGGATCAGGTTGTTCCGCTGCGCGCCCTGGCCGAGCTCTACGACGCGCCGTTCGCGGCTGCCGTCGAGCAAGCGCACGTTGCTTCGGTGATGTGCTCGTACGGATCACTCAATGGCGTGAACGACTGCTCCGATCCGTACATCTATTCGGCACTCCGGCGGTGGGGGTTCATCGGCTTCGTGCGTTCCGATCTGCACGCCGTCGGCCATCTGGCGCAGGCGTTTGCTGCCGGGCTGTCACTGATCAAACCCGGATCGGCCGCCTCCATCGTCAAACTCGTCAAGGCAGGGACAATGCCCGTCTTCGACGTGAACCGCGCCGTCGAGGCGGTGCTGTCGAGAATGTTCTCCTACGGCATGATTGCCCGCCCGCTCCGGGGGAACCTCGCGACCCCCGCCGTATCACCGGCCCACGAGGCCGTCGCCTTGAGGGCAGCCGAGGCCAGCGTGGTTCTGCTCAAGAATGTCGGGGGCGTCCTTCCCCTCTCGGCACACGTACGATCTGTGGCCGTCGTCGGGTCCGACGCATCGACCTCTCCACGGACAACCGGTGGTGGCAGCTCACGGGTCAAGGCTCCATTCGTCGTCACACCCTTGGACGCTCTTCGCGCGTCCCTAAGCAAGAGCGTCCGTGTCAGGTACGCCCAGGGCGGACCCACCACCATGGATCTTGATCAGCTGAGCGACGCGGACATCGTCAGCGGGACCCCCCTTCCCCTCGAGACGCGCACGCGGGTGAGCGGGGAACCAGGCAAATCCGACCTCTCGATCGACTCGGCCTCGAACGTCTCGGCGGCCGTGGCCACGGCGTCGCATCCGGGTTCCGGCGAGGGTTGGAGTCACTGGCGCATCGTCCTTCGCGCCCACAGCACCGGCATCTACGAAGTCTCTATGCAACAGATCGGCGACACCTGGCTCTCCATCGACGGTCACCCTCTCCTGGCATCGGAAGGACTCCACGCGCGGACGACATGGGCCTCGACTGTCGCACTCCGTGCCGGACACAGCTACAGATTCGTGGCCAAGTGGTTTTCCGTTGTTCACCGCCCTTCTCCCCAGTTCGGCATCGTCGACGTGTCTCGCCAGGTCGATGCGGCCGTCGCCGCGGCCCGCAAAGCTCAGGTCACCATCGTCTTCGCCGGTGATTTCTCCACAGAGGGTGCTGACCGGGCAGACCTCACCTTGAGTGGTAGTTCGAATGCTCTCATAGCGGCGATCGCATCGGTGAATCCGAACACGATCGTCGTGTTGAACACCGGAGGCGCAGTTCTCATGCCCTGGTTGAGCAAGGTCGCCGGTGTCCTCGAGGCCTGGTATCCCGGCGAGGAAGACGGCAACGCGATCGCGGCCGTCCTCTGCGGTACGGTCGATCCTTCGGGTCGGCTTCCGATCACGTTTCCAGCAAGCGAGTCGGTCCAACCAGGGTCGCAGAGCGGGCAATTCCCAGGAGTTGACTCGGTCGTGAGTTTCGGCTCGGGCCTCGACGTGGGATACAGGTGGTATCAGGCCAATGACGTCACGCCGCTCTTTCCGTTCGGATTCGGGCTCGACTACACGACATTCGACCTCTCCGAACCGACCGTGCAGAAGACCGCCACCGGCTTCGTGGTCCACGTCCGGGTGCAGAACACCGGCTCACGGTCGGGAGCCGATGTCGTCCAGGCGTATGTCCATTACCCGGCGTCAACCGGGGAGCCCCCCGAACAGCTGCGAGCGTTCGCCCGGGTCACCCTTGCGCCCTCGGGCTCGCACCTGGTCACGTTGGTCCTTCCCCGGGGCGCCTTTCAAATCTATTCTGGATCTTCGTTCGAAACCGTGCCGGGCACGTACGGGATCGACGTCGGTCAATCGTCGGCCGACTTTCCCATCCGTCTTCCGGTCAGCTTGACCTAAGGGTCCCTGCGCCCCGCGGAGAGCGACTCATGCCGCTCGGCCGGAGGTGCGCCGGCGAACCGAGCTCCGGCGTACAGAAAATGTCAGGGGCTTCCGAACAGAAGTAGGCAGACGGCGTCCGCGTGCGCTTCTATGACCGTGTCGTCCGAGGGGTCGAGTGAGCTCAGACGTCGGCATTCGGGCGCGAGCACGAACATGGTCGGGCCTGCGCCGGTCAAGATGTAGTACAGGTGCGCCGCGGGGATCGGTGGGACCGCACCCTTGCGGGCCAGCGCCTCGAACAGATCCGTCGTTCGTTCGTAGATCGGACGCACGTGGTGGTCGACGAGATAGTCCATGCGAGGTCCGTCCGCCTTCGACTCCTGCATGATGATCCGGTGGAGCTGCGGATTTCGCGCCGAGAAGATCACGAATTCGCGCACGCGCAGTTTCGCACTGGTGACCTCGTCGACCCCCCGGAGCCCGGCGGTCCGCTCGTCCAAAGTCTGGTTCAGGAGCTCGAACAGCGAGTCGACGGCGGCCCGCCAGAGCTCCTCCTTCGAACGGAAGTGATAGTTCAGCAGCGGCTGCGTCACACCGGCCATCGTCGCGATCTCGCGTGTCGTCGCACCGTCGAAGGACCGCTCCGAGAAAAGGTCGGCTGCGGCGGCGACGATCCTGTCGCGCGTCGGTTTGGCCGAAGGACGCCCGACTCGCTCTGTCGGCTTCGAGGCCAGTTTCGGCATGCTGCGAACCCTAATCGCTTGAACAGAGTATTGACAGATATCTGATCGTACGAACAAGATTGATGGTCGATGACCGATCACCAGGGCCGCTACGGCCCCCACAACCCCGACGAGACATACGTCGTGCACAGGATCGCGGAGCAGGCGATCGATCTCGGCGAGGTGCGGATGAACTACGCCACCGTGGGCGAATCCTCCCTACCCGCCTTGCTGCTCATACCCGGCCAGACCGAGTCGTGGTGGGGGTACGAGGCCGCAATGCCGCTCCTCGCCGAACACTTCCAGGTGTTCGCCGTCGATCTTCGGGGTCAGGGCCGGAGCACCCGCACGCCGGGCCGCTACACACTCGACAACATCGGCAACGACCTGGTCCGATTCATCGATCTCGCCATAGAGCGGCCGACGATCGTGAGCGGCCTCTCTTCGGGCGGTGTCCTCGCCGCCTGGTTGTCGGCGTACGCCAAATCCGGTCAGCTGCTTGGGGCGGTCTTCGAGGACCCGCCGCTGTTCGCGTCGGAGGTCCGGCCAGCCGTGGGACCGGGCATCCGTCAGAGCATCGGCCCCATGTTCGACCTCTGGAGCACCTACCTCGGCGACCAGTGGTCAATCGGGGCGTGGGATGCGATGCGCGGAGGGACTGCATCTGTGCTCCCGGAACACCTGCGGTTCCTCCCGGTGCCCGACGAGCCGCCACAGAACCTCAAGGAATACGACCCCGAGTGGGGCCGGGCCTTCTGGAGTGGAACCGTCGGCGCCTCCTGCGACCAGGAGCGGATGCTGCGCAGCGCCAAGGTCCGGTCCGTGCTCCTGACCCACCACATGCGGGTGACCGACGATGCCAGCGGGTTCCTGCTCGGTGCGATGTCAGACCAGCAGGCCCAGCGCGTGCTGGATCTCCTCACGGGTGCGGGCGTAGAAGTCGAGTACCGATCCTTCCCCGAGGTCGGCCACTCCATGCACGGCGAGCAGCCCGAGCTCTACGTCGAGACGCTCCTCAACTGGGCCAGGAGCGTCGCCGCATGAGCATGTCGCATGCGATCGACGTGCACGCCCACTACGTGCCCGAGGCGTACCGGTCGGCATTGCTCGACAACGGTCACGGCCAGCCCGACGGCTTCCCCCAGATACCGGAGTGGTCGGCCCAGGAGCACGTCGCCGCGATGGATCGGCTCGGCATCGCGACGTCGCTCTTGTCGATCTCCTCACCGGGTGTGCACTTCGGGGACGAAGCGGCGACCCGAGACCGTGCCCGCGAGGTCAACGACGCCGGCCGGCGTGCCGTCGTCGATCACCCCGGCCGGTTCGGCCTTCTCGCGTCACTCCCGCTGCCCGACGTCGATGCGGCCGTCGCCGAGATCGCCTATTGCTGCGATCGCCTCGACGTCGCCGGCTTTGCCGTGCTCACGAACATCGGGGGAACGTACCTGGGCGATCGCGCCTTCGAACCGGTGTTCCGCGAGCTCGACCGTCGCCGCACTCGCCTCTTCATCCACCCGACGTCGCCGGCCTGCTGGGAGCAGACGTCGCTCGGCCGTCCGCGGCCGATGCTGGAGTTCTTCTTCGACACCACCCGGGCCGTCGTCGACCTGGTGCTCAACGGCACCGTCGCCCGGCACCCGGGGATGGAGTTCCTCATCCCACACGCCGGTGCAACGCTCCCGATGGTGGCCGACCGGGTGAGCGTGTTCTCCCTGCTGCTGGCCGTCGATCCCGCGGTGGACGTGCTTCGCGACGTGGGCCGCTTGCACTTCGACCTGGCCGGCTTCCCTCTTCCGCGCCAGCTCGACGCGCTGCTGACGCTCACCTCGCCCGCACATCTCCACTACGGGAGCGACTACCCCTTCACCCCCGAGTTCGTCGCGGCGATGGCCGGTGAACGTCTCTCCGAGTCGGGTGATCCACCGGGATCGCTCGCGGACGCGCTCCGCGCCAACACGGAACAACTCTTTCCCACCCTCTCGTCCCACCACCGCCCACTTCCACGACAGGAACGCACGTGAACCATCAGCTCGAACTCGCCTACCTCGTCCTCGAGGTGGACGAACCGGATCGCCTCGATTCGGTCTTCACCGAGGTCGTCGGCCTCGTGCCCGGCGAGCCGACGGCATCGGGCGTGCGCACCTGGCGCAACGACCAGCGCGCACACCGGATCGTCGTCCAACCCGGGCCGGCGAACGACGCCGTGGCAATTGGTCTCGAGGCGGTGGATGCCGAGGCGTTCGACGGGACAGTGGCACGCCTCCGCACGATGGGCCTGGAGGTGGTCGAGGACGCCCGTGAAGCCGAGGGTCGCCGGGTGGGCCGCCTCGCCCGCACCAAGGCGCCGTGGGGAACCGACGCAGAGATCGTCCTGGCGCTCGACGACGCGTCGGCACCCTTTTCGTCGGCTCTCGTCGCGGGCGGATTCCTCACCGGCGGCGTCGGCTTCGGCCACGTCGTGTTGGCGACGACGGCGTTCGACGAGTCTGCCTCGTTCCTGACCGACGGCCTCGGGTTCCGACAATCGGATTGGCTCGAGACGGAGATCGCCGAGGGCATCACGCTCGAAGTGCGCTTCTACCACTGCAACGCGCGCCACCACACCGTCGCCGTAGCGCGCGCACCGTTCGAGCTGCCGCAGGTCTTGCACCACGTCATGTTCGAGACGAACGATCGCGACGACGTCGGGCGCGCGTTCGATCGCCTCTGGGCCTCGGATCTCGGGATCCCGAACGGCCTCGGCCGCCACGACAACGACGGCATGTTCAGCTTCTACCTTCAGACGCCCGCCGGGTTCCAGGTGGAGGTCGGGCACGGGGCCCGGGTGATCACGGACGGTTGGGACCAGAACCGTGCCTACGACGCCATCAGCGCCTGGGGCCACCAGCCGCTGCGCCAGGTGTGACCTCGCCGGACCGACCCGGAGCCGCCGTCGACGCCGACGTCGCCATCGTCGGTGCTGGACCGGTCGGTCTCGTGCTCGGCATTCAGCTCGCCCAGCGCGGTCGGTCGGTCGTGGTCCTGGAGCAGTGGCCCAGGCCGTACCCGCTCCCTCGGGCGGTGCACTTCGACCACGAGGTCGGACGCATCCTCCAGTCTTGCGGCATCGGGGACGAGGTCCGGGCCATTTCTGAGCCAGCCGAGGTCTACGAGTGGCGCAACGGACAGGGCACGACGCTGCTCCGCTTCGGTCGCGTCGGTACCTCGCTGTCGGGCTGGCCCTTCTCGTCGATGTTCTGCCAGCCCGAGCTCGAAGCAGTCCTCCGCGCGCGGGCCGAATCGCTCCCTCTGCTCGAGGTCCGCCGGGGTGTTCGTGTCCGCGGCATCGAACAGCACGATGAACACCTCACGATCCGTCACGTGCCGGTCCAGCTCGACGGGGAGCGCCGGCTCGTCGAGCAGCGCGACGCCGCATCGTCGATCCGCGCTCGATACGCCGTCGGCTGCGACGGCGCCAACTCGACCATCCGTACTCTGCTCGACGTGCCCACCGATGATCGAGGCTTCTTCTACGACTGGTTGATCGTCGACGTGGTGCTCGACCAGCCGACGCGTTTCGATCCCCCCAACCTCCAGATCTGTGACCCCGTGCGGCCGACGACCGCCGTCTCCGGCGGACCCGGTCGCCGGCGCTGGGAGTTCATGCGCCTCCCGGACGAGCCGATCGAAGATCTGAACGACGCCTCGAGGGCATGGGAGCTTCTTGCGCCGTGGGACGTGCATCCGGGCAACGCGCGTCTCGAGCGGCACGCCGTCTACACGTTCCAGGCACGTGCTGCGGCGGACTGGCAGGTCGGCCGCATCTTCCTCGCCGGCGACGCAGCGCATCAGATGCCACCGTTCGCCGGGCAGGGGATGTGTGCCGGGGTCCGCGATGCCGCGAACCTGGCGTGGAAGCTCGACCTGGTGCTCGGCGGGCGCGCCGCGCCCGAGCTGCTGGCGACCTACGACCAGGAGCGTCGACCGAGCGCACGTGCTGCGATCGACTTCTCAATGGAGTTGGGCAAGGTGATCTGCGTGCCGGACCCCATGGAGGCTGCAGCGCGCGACGAGGCCATGGCTGCGGTGTACGACGGCGGCCTCAACGACGTGCCGAGTCTGCCCGGGATCGCCAGCGGTCTCGTCGCCGCCGACTTTCCACTCGCGGGCGAGCTGTTCCCGCAGGGCGAGCTCGGCGAACGTTGGTTCGACGATGTCCACGGCGTCGGGTGGCGCCTCGTCACCGTCGATCCCGATTGGACCGGTCTCGACCCCACCCTCGTCGACTGGTTCGGGACCATCGGGGGCGCCGTGGTCGGTGTCAGCCCCGTGGCGAAGAATCTCGCCGCATGGTTCGAGGCCCACGATGTGCGTTGGGCCATGCAACGACCGGATTTCTACCTGTTCGGTACCACAGCCGATTTGAAGGGTGCCGCGGAACTGCTCGCCGAGCTTCGTCGCCGGCTGGCGGGTGACGCGCCCAGGCATGAAGGGAGAACGGTGTGAAGTTGGCCAACCTCGACGGTCGCCTCGTCCTCGTCGTCGCCGACGGCGTGGTCGACGTCGCAACCGTGAGCAACGGTCGGTTCGGCCCGGATCCGATGTCGGCCTTCGACAACTGGGTCCAGTTCACCGAGTTCGCCCCAGGCGTGACCACGCCCACCGGACCATTGCGGGAGGCCGGCCTGCGTTGCCCGGTCCCGAACCCCCGGCAGGTGTTCGCCATCGGTCTCAACTACCGCAGCCACGCCGAGGAGTCCGGCATGACTGCCCCCGATGTGCCGGCGACCTTCACAAAGTTCCCTGCGTCGCTGGCCGGCCCCTTCGACGACGTCGAGATCGTGGGGGAGAGCGTCGACTGGGAGGTCGAGCTCGTGGCCGTGCTCGGGACCCGGGCAGACCGGGTCGCCGAATCCGATGCGTGGGGCCACGTCGCCGGGCTGACAGTGGGCCAGGACATCAGCGACCGCCACCTGCAATTCGCCGCCGGCGCCCAGTTCTCGCTCGGAAAGTCCCGTCGCGGCTACGGGCCGATGGGCCCTTGGCTGGTCACTCCTGACGAGCTCCCGGACCCGGACGACCTCGCGCTCTCCTGTTCGGTGGACGGTGAGTTGGTCCAGGACGCCCGGACCAGCGACCTGATATTCGGCGTTCCCCGTCTGGTGGCCGAGCTCTCGGCGGTGCTGCCCCTCTTGCCCGGCGACGTGATCTTCACCGGCACGCCCGCCGGGGTCGGCTTCGCCCGACAGCCCGCGCGCTTCCTGGCCAGGGGTCAGATCCTCCGGTCATGGATCGAGGGCATCGGCACGATCCGGAACCGGTGCGTGTGATTTCCGTTCCCACGTATGAGGCAGACCTCTTCAGCGATGAGGCGTTGCAAGATCCCTACGAGCACTACCGAGCACTGCGTGACGCAGGTCCGGTGGTGTGGCTCACCGCGCACGACGTCTACGCCGTGGCCCGCTACGACGACGTGCGTTCCGTCCTCGACGATCCGCACACGTTCTGTTCGGGTCTCGGTGTGGGTCTCAACGAGTTCATCAACGAAGGCGGCCGTGGAACGACCCTCATGAGTGACGGGGAAGAGCACCGCGGTCAACGTGAGATCATCGGCCGACCCCTCGCCCCGGCGAAGCTCGCCGCGCTGCGACCCGAGGCCCAGGTCATCGCGGACGCGCTCGTCGACGAGCTGGTCGACCGGGGGTGCTTCGATGCCGTGTCGGACCTGGCCGAGATCCTCCCAGCGCGCTGGGTCCCGGACCTCCTCGGTTGGCCCGTCCACGGGCGTGAGCACCTCTTGGGCTGGGCCAGCGCGAACTTCGACGGGCTCGGCCCCCTGAACGAGCGCGCCGCCGCGGCCGGCGAGGGTCTCCTCGGCATGCTGGCATTCGCGCACGAGGTCGCGCGGTCCGACCTCCCGCCCGGGTCGATGGCGGCCGGCATCCTCGACGCGGCGGCCCGAGGCGACATCGAGGACTCGAGGTGCCCGATGCTCATCATCGACTACCTCGCTCCGTCACTCGACACCACCATCAGCGCCCTCGGCAACGCTCTCTGGTTGTTCTCGACCCATCCCGCGCAGTGGCAGCGGCTCCGGGACGATCCAAGTCGGGTGAAGCACGCCTTCAACGAGGTGCTACGTCTCGAGAGCCCCATCAACTGCTTCTCGCGGGTCGCCACCGTCGCCACCTCGGTCGGCGGGGTCGCCCTGCCGGCCGGCGCCCGGATCCTCGTGAGCTACGCGTCGGCCAACCGTGACGAGCGACGGTGGGAGCGGTCGGACGAGTTCGACATCGACCGTGACAGTGCAGGCCACGTTGCCTTCGGGTACGGCGTCCACGCCTGCGCCGGCATGGGACTGGCGCGCCTCGAGGGCGCGGCGGTCCTCTCCTCCCTGGTCGAGCGGGTCGGGACCATGGAGCTCGCGGGCACGCCGCAGCGCAAACTCAACAACCTGATCAGGTCCTTCGCGTCGCTTCCCGTCCGTGTCACCGCCGCATGATGCCCGCCACGCCGGGACTTCACCGCGCTCGGGCGGACGTCAGGCCGGGGGGTGCCCGGCACGGATATCCGGGACAGCCCGCACTGAGAGCGCCCCGGTCATCGGTCCCGGCCCGCCTGCTCGTGGGGCGAGGACGAATGCCTCGTGATCGCCGACGCCGACGCGCCGGATGATCGAGCCGGCGACCCAGGCGGCGCACCCGTCGAGTATGGGCGCACCGTGCGGACCCGCGCGCCACGACAAGTCGGCGAACTTGTCCACAGCATCGCCGGAGAGCTCGCCGAAATGCTTCGCCAGCTCCGTTTGGGTCGCACCGAGTAGGTGCAACGCCATTGCGGACGCCCGCTCGGCGACGAAGAAGGTGTGGTTGAGCTTCGACACGCAGATCAGGTATCTCACCGGCACCATGCTGCACTGGGTGACGAATCCGGCGAGGCACCCGCTCGGCCGGCCCTGCTGATCAGCCGCGGTCACGACGTACAGCGGCGTGTCGACGGCGTCCCTCAAGGCAGCGGATGCCGTGCCACCGTCAACAGGTGTGTCCTCCGGTGGATGCATGTGCGGACGCGGGTCCTCTCCGATCGGGTCGGCCGCCGGTCATGGGGACAGCCGTTTGTCGGCAATTCCTACCCGGACCCGCTCGTCCACAACCCGCCTCCGACGACCTGGTGGTCGCTCGTCGCCGTTTCAGAAGCCGGGCAGGTCCTCGCGGTGCTGCTGTTTCCAAGTTCGCGAGCCGAACGCGGCCGCGACGGCTGCTCGATAGCGTGGGCCCACCAGGTCAGGGAGGGTGTGCCATGGACGAATCGATCCACCGACACAAGTTCGTGCTCGATGAGTCGGAGATGCCGACAGCCTGGTACAACATCGTTCCCGACCTGCCCAGCCCTCCCCCGCCCGTCCTGCATCCGGGCACGCTGGCGCCTGCGGGACCGGAGGACTTCGCCCCCCTGTTCCCCATGGACCTCATCCTCCAGGAGGTGACATCGGAGCGCTTCGTGGATATCCCCGGGGCCGTGCTCGACGTGTACCGGCAATGGCGTCCGAGCCCGCTCTTCCGCGCGCACCGCTTGGAGCGAGCTCTGGAGACGCCGGCCCGGATCTACTACAAGTACGAGGGCGTCAGCCCGGCGGGGAGCCACAAGCCGAACACGGCGGTGCCGCAGGCGTACTACAACGCGAAGGCCGGGGTTCGGAAGCTGACGACCGAAACCGGGGCAGGCCAGTGGGGGTCGGCGCTGGCGATCGCGTGCGCGCTCTTCGGGCTCGAGTGCGAGGTCTGGCAGGTGGGGGCCAGCTACGACCAGAAGCCCTACCGGCGGATGATGATGGAGACGTTCGGTGCGTCGGTTCATCGCTCCCCGTCGGACGTGACCGCTGCGGGCCGCAGATACCTGCAGGAAGATCCGCACCACACCGGGTCATTGGGCATCGCCATTTCCGAGGCGGTGGAGGTTGCGGCGAATGACCCCTCCATCCGGTACTCGCTCGGCAGCGTGCTCAACCACGTCTTGCTCCATCAGACGATCATCGGTGAAGAAGCACTGCTGCAATTCGCCCAGGCCGGTGAGTCCTCACCCGACGTCATCGTGGGGTGCACCGGCGGCGGATCGAACTTCTCGGGACTGTCGTTTCCCTTCTTACGGGAAAAGCTGGCCGGGAGGATGTCACCGACGATCCTGGCGGTGGAGCCCGCGTCGTGCCCGTCTCTCACCCGGGGGGTCTACGCCTACGATTTCGGCGACGCGGTCGGCATGACGCCGCTCATGAAGATGCACACCCTGGGACACGATTTCGTCCCAGATCCGATCCACGCCGGAGGACTTCGCTACCACGGCATGTCCCCCTTGTTGAGCCACATCTACGAGCTCGGCCTGATTCAGGCGATCGCCATTCCCCAGACCGAGTGCTTCGCCGCAGGGATCCAATTCGCGTGGACCGAGGGCATCGTCCCTGCTCCGGAACCGACGCATGCGCTTGCCGCCACCGTGCGCGAAGCGGTCCGAGCGAGAGAGACGGGGGATGACACCGTGATCCTTACCGCTTTGTGCGGCCACGGCTTCTTCGACCTGGCGGCCTACGACGAATATCTGAACGGCAGGATGGCCGACGAGGACGTCGACGAAGAGCGGTTGGAGTCCGGACTGGCGGCGCTTCCGGCCGTGGGCTGACGCGATCGCGGCACGGTCGGCGTGGCGAGCACGGTGGGACCGGCTGTCCGGCTCATTTCGTTGGTGCTGCGTGTCCCAGCTGGTAGCGGAGGCAGGCCTCGAGTGTCGGGCGCCTGAAAACGAACCCGACCGATCGCAGGAATCCCGGCTGAACCTGCTGGCTGGCCGCCGCAACTTCGCGGACCCCCTCTGCTCCGACGGCGACGGCGAGCGCCGCCTTGGGGACCGCAAACAGAGCCGGCCGACGGAGCACCCGGGCGAGTGTCGCTGTGAAGTCCCGGTTGCGGACAGGTGTGGGAGCGACCGCGTTGACCGGACCGACGAAGCGCTCGTCGACGAGGGCGCGTGCGAAGGCATCGGTGAGGTCGTCGAGGTCGATCCAGGACAGCCATTGGTTGCCGTCGCCTATTCGTCCACCGAGACCGGCCAGGAACACCGGGCGCAAGAGCTTGAGCATCCCGCCGGCCGCCGAGAGCACGACGCCGGTCCTCACGGTCACGACACGGAGGCCGCCTTCGCGGGCAGGAGCGGTCGCCGCTTCCCAACCCTCGACCACCTCGGCGAGGAATCCCTCCCCGCGCCCGGCGCCCTCGTCGAGGGGCTCGTCGCCCCGGTCCCGGCCGTAGTACCCGATCGCGGACGCCGCGAGGAACACCCTCACACGTCCGGACCTGACCACCGCCTCAGCGAGGCGACGGGTGGGCTCGATGCGACTCGCGGCGATCGCCCGCTTGTGTGCCTCGGTGAAGCGACCTGCGATGGACGCGCCCGCGAGGTGCACGACTGCGTCGACGCCCTCGAAGAGCCGCGGGTCCGGATCCTCCGGACGCCAGGTGCGCTCGTCGTCGGTGCGCGCGACGCCCCGTACGAGACGGACCACACGGTGGCCCGCGGTCGTGAGGAAGGCACAGAGTGCCGTGCCGACCAGGCCGGACGACCCCGTCACGGCAACGGTGAGCGGTGTCGGATCGAGGCGGCGGAGATCGGCTTGTACGGCCAGATCATCGCGGAGCTGGGTGTGCCGGTAGGCGAACATCGTTCGAAGAAACGAGGCGGGAACGGGAGTCGTGACCGTGTCGGTGATGCGTGTGCGGGCCGGGCCATCCGGCGCGAACGAGTGAACGTGGTGCCACGGCAGGGGAAGTGAAACCAGATCGTCGACGAATCGGAGCGGCGGGTCGAAGTCTCGATGCTGCGCCACCCAGCGGATCCGGCCCGGGAGGCGGATGACCGCACGGCCGTCCGCGAGGGTCCCCGCCTCCTCGACGAGACGTGCACCCAGCCAGGGCGGGCTCAGTCGTTGCAGCGCTCCTGGCCGTTCGTGCCAGGCGAAGACCGTCTCGATGGAGTGGTCGACCGAGCTGGAGTACTCGATGCTCATGCCGCTCCCTCGCCCATCGGTGTTCCTGCGCGGTCGATACCGCCGACGGCGGTGACTCTCAGGAACGACACGCGAGAGGATAGTGGGGGTGAGAGGTATGGACCGACGCGGTCAGATGTCGATCCGCCAGCGGAGCCTGCACGGTCTCTTGACAGATGGCGAGCCTCGTCGAACCGAAGTCGGCCAGGGGCTTTCGGGTGACGTGGCGTCGGGATGAATCCACGCGAACGTCCCGGGAGGCGGGGTTAGTCTCTCGAGGATCGCCTCCTTCATGAACCGATATCGAACCGAACCAGAGTCCGATCAGCGTGGGCCCGGTGTTCCGGACGGTCTCCAGCCGGAGGACCGGTACGTCGCCCGTACGCTCCCTGCCTGCGACGAAGGTCGGCCGAACGCCACCACCGGGTCCAGCCCGGAGCAATCGTCCCCTCCGGGCGGCCGTACGGCTGCTCACCTGCCAGGATCCCGTCATGATCCTCGCGTTTGATTGGACGACCGCCGCCTCCCTCGCCACCGCGGCCGGGACGCTCGTGCTCGCCGTCGCGACCTTTTCCGCGGTTCGATCATCGAACCGCTCCGCACGAATTGCGGAAGTTGCGCTCCAAGAGCAGCGTCGACCGGTCCTCGCTCCGTCCCGCTTGGACGATCCGGTGCAGAAGATCATGTTCCTCGGTGGCGTTTGGGTGAGTGCCTCCGGTGGACGGGCCGCGGTGCAACACGTCGACGGCGCGGTGTACCTGGCCATCAGCACACGAAACGTCGGCTCCGGCATCGCTGTCTGTCAGGGTTGGACCGTCAGATTCGACGCCTACGGCGCGGCGAATGCATACCATGCGCCGCTCGAGGACTTTCATCTCCAATCGCGTGACCTGTACATACCCTCCGGTGACATCGGCATGTGGCAGGGAGCGCTGCGCAATCCTGACGATCCGAAACGGTCTGGTGTCATCGACGCCATTGAGCGGAGCCAGCCCATCACGGTGGAGCTCCTGTACAGCGATCTCGTCGGACGAGAAAGGACCATCTCTCGATTCGGACTCGTTCCGACCAAGGACACCTGGATCGCCAGTCTCAATCGCCACTGGTTCCTCGATTGGGAGGGACCTCGACCTGACGACATCACCCAGGCCGCCGGGGAGGCGATACTGCACGACCTCGAGGCGGCAGACGAAGCCCGCCGGGCGGGCGAGCCCGCCGGCATGGTCGATCCGGACGACGATATTCCCGATCGCACCAATCCCGGTTCGCCAGGACGCCCCTTCGGTGGTTCGGACTGACGAGGTGGTCTGCCCCGAAGGGTGGCAGCTCGGGTCGAGGCGATGCGGAGCCGCACCATGAATCGAGCCGGGGTCAGTTTCCGCTTCGGTTACCAGGCCTCTCTCGACGAGCCCACCGCGCTCATCGACCGGGTCCGAGAAGCCGAGTCCGCGGGCTTCGACATCTTCCAGGTCGGGGACCACATCGGCCGTGAGACCGCCCCGCTCTCGGTGCTCTCGGCCGTCGCGCGCGCCGTGACCAGGATCGAGATCGGCACCCTCGTGCTCAACAACGACCTCAGACATCCGGTTGTGCTCGCTCAGGAGCTCTCCACTCTCGATCACCTCAGCAAGGGTCGGCTCGAGGTGGGCCTCGGTGCCGGGCACTCGTTTCCCGAATACGCGGCCAACGGGCTGGTGTTCGACCCACCGAGAATCCGCAAGCAGCGTCTGTCCGAGGCCGTGGAGATCATCCGGCGGCTCCTCGACGGGGAGAAGCTCACCTTCGCCGGCCGTCACTACCAACTCGAACACGCAGAGATCCTTCGCTCCTACCGGGATCGGGTACCGATTCTGGTCGGAGTGAACGGCGTGGAGGCCTTGACGCACGCGGCGCGCCATGCCGACGTCGTCGCCCCGACCATGCTCGGACGGACCAGGGAGGATGGGCACCGCCACCAGGTGCGCTGGGAGTCGTGGCGACTGGAGCAGACCATCGACCTCATCGCTCGGGCCGGCTCCGGCCGGCTCCCTCCACCACGCCTCCACGCACTGGTCCAAGACGTGCAGCTCACCTCGGACCGGGAGCAGGCGGCGGCGAGGGCAGCAGCACGCTCGGGCATGGCGATCGCGGACATTCTCGAGACGCCCTACCTGTTGATGGGCACGGTGGACGAAATGGTCGATCACCTCCTCGGGTGTCGGGACCGCTGGGGGATCAGCTACTTCAGCGTCCGAGACCTCGAGAACTTCGCTCCGGTCATGGATCGCCTGAAGGCTCTCGAGGCCGGAGCAGCCAAGACGAACTGAGTCGACTCCCGGCCCGGTACGCGAGAACAGCTCATGATCGCGGCCACACAACCTCTCCACCCGCAGGGGCATCGAAAGGACGACGCCAGCGGCCACTGTCGGGTGGTGCGCACCCGCCGTGGTACGACAGTGTGGTGTGACCGCCGCCGGTCCCATGGGGCGACCGGGAACGACGCAGTGACGGAGGGATGCTCGTGGAGAGGATGGACGTCGATCTGGTGGCTCCGGACCTCTACGCCGGCGACCCGTACCCGACGTACGCCTGGATGCGCGCCAACGAGCCCGTCTACTGGGACGGGGTCAACGAGCTGTGGGGTATCGCCCGCTACGACGACGTCATCCGGGTGGAGAAGGACAAGGAGACCTTCATCTCCTCGGACACCGAGAAGGGTGGCTACCGCCCGAACATCCCGGCTGACGCCGCGATCATCGGCCTCGACGACCCGATGCACCTCAAGCGGCGGCAATTGGTGTCCCGCCGGTTCACCCCCCGAGCGGCGGGTGCCTGGGAAGACGACATCCGGGACAAGGTCGTCCGCATCCTCGACCGGGCCCGATCCGCGCAGTCGTCGAGGGGATCGGTCGAGATCGTGAGCGAGATGGCGGCGCCCCTGCCGGCGATGATGATCGGGAAGCTACTGGGGTTCGACGAGGCACGCTGGCCCGACCTCAAGCACTGGTCGGAGGCGACGATCGCACTCGGGGGCGGTCCGCCGTACATGAGCGACGCCGGAATCGAGGCGGCGATGGAGTTCGCGGGGGCGTGCCTGGAGGTGTTCAACGCCAAGCGGAGCCACCCCGGGGACGACATCCTGAGCCACTACACCACGGCGGAGATCGAGGGGTGCCCCATGGCGGAAGAGAGCGCGATCGCCGACTCTCTGCTGCTCCTCGACGGCGGCGCGGAGACGACCCGTACCGTCATCGCCCACACGATCATCAATCTCTTCCAGCAGCCGCACGAGCTCGACAAGCTGCGACAGGGCGCCGACCTCGGCGTTGCCGTCGAGGAGTTCATCCGCTACGTGACGCCGATTCACAACATGTGCCGTGTGGCCAAGAACGACGCCGAGGTGGGCGAGGTCACCATCCCCGCGGGCGATCAGGTGGTGCTGATGTACTGCTCGGCCAATCGGGACGAGGCGCACTTCGTGGAACCCGAGCGCCTCGACGTCACCAGGACCCCGAACAATCACGTCTCCTTCGGGTTCGGCACCCACTTCTGCTTGGGCGCCTCGTTGGCCCGCCTCGAGATCAACGTGTTCTTCGAAGAGCTCCTGCGCCGCACGTCGGGATGGCGAATCCCCGCGACGTCCGAGCCCGTCTTCGTGCCCAACGCCTTCGTGCGGGGCGTCGATTCGGCCCGGGTCGAGTTCGACTGGGTCGACTGAGGGCGGGCTCGAGCTCGCCGAGGCGTTCTGCGGCTCGGGCGGGCCCTGAGAGGCAACAGCTGGCGCACTCGCACAAAGAACGCGAACCTGAGCGGAGAACGAGGACGGAAGAACCGGAGAAAGAGAGAACGACGGAATGACCGCGAGAGTGATGGAGGCCTGTCATGGATGAGGGGCGGGTCGCCGTCGTCACCGGGGGCGCCTCGGGAATCGGACTCGCCGTGAGCCGTCGTCTGGCGGCCGACGGGCATCTCGTTGCCGTGCTCGACCTCGACGCCGGTTCGGCGACCGCAGCGGCCGAGGGCATTCAGGCGGACGGGGGACGGGCGCTGGGGCTGCCGGCAGACGTCGCCGATCGCGAGCAGGTGTTCGCCGCGGTGGCCGAGGCCGGGCGCCGGCTCGGGCCGCCTCGGATCCTGGTCAACAACGCCGGCATGGGAGCGATGTTCAAGCGGTTCCTCGACGTGGATCCCGACGTCTGGGAGCGAGTCCTCCGGGTCAACCTGACCGGAGCGTTCCACTGTTGCCAGGCGGTCCTGCCGGGCATGGTCGAGGCCAGGTGGGGCCGGATCGTCAACATCTCCTCCTCGAGCGCGCACAGCGGCCAGGCCCTCCTGGGCCCGTACGTATCGTCGAAGTCGGGGCTCAACGGACTCACCAAGACGCTGGCGCTCGAATTCGGCCCACGCGGGATCACCGTGAACGCGATCCCCCCGGGTTTCATCGACACGCCGATGCTGCGGGCATCCGAGGAGAGGGGTGAGTTCGGCCCGGGGGGAGTGGACGACGCCATCGCCCGGACTCCGGTCCGGCGAGCCGGACGGCCCGAAGACATCGCCGCGACCTGCTCGTTCCTGTGCCGCGACGAAGCCGGTTACATCACCGGGCAGATCATCGGAGTGAACGGCGGGCGCAACACCTGAATGCCCCGGAGTCGAGTCAGGCGGACCCAGGCTCGGCGTAGGGGCCCAGATCGTCGTCGAGGTCGACCTCGAACGTCCGCAGGACCATGGCGAGCATGTCGTACACACCGACGGTGAACACCACGTCCATCACCTGCTGCGTGTCGAGCTCTTCGGAGAGCTCGGTGTACGTGGCCTCGCCGATGCCGGCACCGGCCACCAACTCGTCGGCGGCCGCGAGCAGAGCCTTCTCGACCGGTACCCAGCCGTCTGCGTCGGCCCCCGCCCGGATCCGTGCCACTTCCTCGGGGGTGAGGCCGACGACACTCGCCTGATACACGTGCTGGGCCCATTCATAGGGTGCATCCCGCAGGTGTGCGACGCGGAGGACCAGGAGCTCCCTCTGGCGCGGAGTGATGGTCGTGAAGTAGAGAGCGTGGCTGATCAGATGGTTGTACGCCGCCGTGACCTCCGGATGGATGGCCATGGTCCCCATCAAGTTGAGGCCCTTGGGGCTGGACGGATCGAGCGGTGACACCGGGTGCCGCGGATTGGCCGGCCGGTAGGCCGCGGCCAGCGCCTTGCTCATGTCCGGCGGCCATTCGCGTGGTGGTATGGGCTTGACCCGGCTCATCGGATACGACCTCGGCCTACGTCGGGCGGCGCGACTCCATCGACCGTCGACGTCATCGCCTGGCCCCTTCGCGAACGGGCACCACTCGCCGCACCGTGCTCACGAGGCGAACTCAGGGAGGACGTCCTTGACGAAGGCCTCGACCTGGGACTCGCCCGAGCCGGGCCAGCCGCAGACCAGATAGTCGAAACCGGCGTCGCGCCACTTGGACGCGTGTCGCTGCGCCACCTCCAGGTCGTCGAGCGACAAGGACCCGGCCCGCACGATGGAGGACGGATCGCGGCCCGCCTCGGCGGCCAGGCGGTCGAGCAGTGCGCCGGCTTCGCGGAGCGAGTTCGGCGTACCGAAGGCGTGCCATACGTCGGCGTAGCGAGCGGCCAGGGGGAGCGTGCGCGTCGGCCCGGTCCCGCCGACCCAGATCGGCGGGTGGGGGAGCTGGACCGGACGCGGACGCAAGGAGGCCTCCTGCAGCGATATGCGCCTGCCCTCGTACGAGACGACCTCGCCGCTGAAGAGGCGGGTCACGATCTCGAGCGTGTCCTCGAGCAGGTCGAAACGATCGGCCGTCGGGGGGAAGGGGATCCCGAGCTCCCGGTGCTCCTTGTCGAACCAGGCGGCGCCGAGCGCGAGCTCGAGTCGTCCGTGGGACGCGTGGTCGATCGTGACCGCCTGGGCGGCCAGCACGGAGGGGTGCCGGTAGGTCACCCCGGTCACGAGAAGCCCGAGCCGGATCCGTGACGTCACGCCGGAGAGGGCCGCCAATGTGGTCATCCCCTCGAAGGTCTCACCCGGGCCGTCGCCGAACATCGGTTGGAAGTGGTCGAAACCCCAGGCCCCGTCGAAGCCCAGGTCCTCGGCGAATCGGACGCGGCGTACGAGCTCGTCCCAGGACACCCGCTGCTGTGCCACGTCGATTCCGAATCTCATGTCGTCTCTCCTACCCTCCGGACCGATCCGGCGGTCTCGCCTGATCCACCCCGTGAACCGGTCTACTCCGTGAACTCGGCCACCCGGCTGTGGAAGCGCCACGTCCCGCCGTCGCGGTGGAGGACGTCGTGGTAGCGGCCGACCAGAGCCGTGCTCCAACCGCCGCCCCCTTTGCTCAAGAAGACAAGGTCGCTCGTCGCCTCGGCCTCGTCATCGTCCCACCTCGTGACGTGTGTGTTGAGAACGAGGTGGCGTTGGGGCCTGGGCGGCTTCAGCTCGCGGTACGCGGCCCGGAGGGCGTCGTGGCCGCTGTGGCGGCCCAGGCCGGGAATGTCGCAGACGCCGTCGGGACAGAACGTGTCGACGACGTCGTCGGTCCGACCGTCGTCGAGGGCCTGGGTGTACGCGGCGATGGCGGCGCCGACGCCGGCGGAGACGTCGGCGAAAGCGAGCTCGCCGCCCCCGGCGGTTGGCGCGTCCCGTGCTTCCATGGGAGAGGTCAGAGCCCGAGCTCGACCACGGGCATCTCGAGCGGGTTCACGTTCACCTTCCCGAGCGCGGGGAGCAGCCTGTCGTAGGGGAGGCCGGCGAGGAAGCCGTCGATCAGGCGCTGGCAGTTCGAGATGTGGCCCTCGTTGCGCTCCGCGAGGCGCATGTACTCGAAGCTCCTGGCGTGCAGCCCCTTCTGCTGTCGAGGCAGGTTCGAGAAGTCCTGGGCGGGGATGGGCGGCCAGCGCGGGTCGTCGAACTCCCAAACCTCGGGGACCGGTGGCGTCTCGGGCTCGGCCCCCTCCGGGAACCGCGTCAGCGACCAGATCTCCATCAGGGTCTCCTCCGGGCCGAGCGGGCGAAACCGGTAGGAGGAAGCGCTGCTGTACATCGGCAGGACGAAATAGTGCGGGAAGCAGTAGCCCATGGGCTGGTTGAGGCCCGTGTCCTCGAGCTCGTTGAGGTCGGGGATGTCGCAGCCGCGGTCGCGGTGCGCGTCCGACACCGCGTCGTTGAGGCGGCGCTGCCAGGTCGAGCGAGCGAGGCCGTAGTCGGCCGGGAGCTCCAGATCTGCGATGTGCTCTGCGATCTGCACGTCGCGAGCGTGCACCATCCCGGCCATGCCCTCGCTCATCGTGCGCAGGTACTGGAGCTCGCCGTCGACGAACGTACGCGGGTCGAACTCGGCCGGGTCGCGGGTGGGGAGGCGCTGGGGGATCCGGAGCTGCGGGTGCGCCTGGAGCACGTGGTACTGCTCCACGAACGCCTCTTCGGCCAGCTTCCAGTTGGCCGGCAGACGGCAGGCGTACCACCACTCGGCGCGGAGCGACTCCACCTTCCAGGCGTCGAGCAGGGTCGCGAACGGCTCGATGCACTGCCGCAAGGGCGGCGCGTCGTCGTCGAGGTTGATCCAGGCGCAGCCGCCCCACGACTCGCACCGCACCGGGGCCAGGTCGAGATCGCCCGGTTGGAGGTTGTGCTCCGAGAACCCCCGGGGCTGGGTCACCCTCGCGTTCTTCCCGTCGGGGTCGTAGCACCAGCCGTGGAACGGGCAGACGAACCCCCGGGACGCGAGCCCCGCCCCTGGGCGACCCGGACACCGCGGTGCCGGCAGGCGTTCTCGAAGGCCCGGACCCCGTAGTCCTCGGTGCGGATCACGACGACCGACTGGTCGAGGATCTCGTACTCGGCGAAGTCACCGGGCTCGGGTATCTCCTCGAGACGGCAGGCCATCTGCCAGACCCGGGGCCACAGCTGCTCGGTCTCCAACCGGTAGAAGTCCGGGTCGAAGTAGCGCTCCTTGGGCACGCGGTCGAGGACCTCCACGGCATGGGGGACCGGGAGGGCGGACCTCTTCTTCTCCATGACCGTCATGCTGCCGTCCCCTCCGGGCGTGCGTCGACCGGCGTTAGACTAACCGGTCGGTACAACTTTGCCCACGGTCTCGCCCACGGTGCGCCTCCCCGAGGTCGCCGCGGTCCGCCCGGCGACGAGAGGGCCCCCGCACCGAGCATGAACACATCCCCCCATCCCGAAACCGGAACCGACGTCGTCGACGTCCTCGTCGTCGGCGCCGGCATCACGGGCATCTACCAGCTGTACCGCGCCCGAGAGGAAGGTTTCTCTGCGTTGCTCCTCGAGGCGGGCGCGGGCGTCGGCGGCACCTGGTACTGGAACCGTTACCCCGGATGCTGCTTCGACTCGGAGAGCTACACCTACGGATACCTCTTTTCGAGGGAGCTCTTCGAGGAGTGGGAGTGGCACCAGCACTTCGCTCCGCAGCCCGAGACCGAGCGCTATCTCAACCACGTCGTGGACCGGTTCGACCTGCGCCGGCACATCCGCTTCGGCGTGCGGGTCAGCTCAGCCGAGTACGACGACGGGGCGGGTGTCTGGCGGGTCGCCGCGGACGACGGGACCGTGGTGCGGTCCCGCTTCCTCGTGGCCGCGACCGGCGTCCTCTCGATTCCCTATCTGCCCGAGGTGCCCGGTCGCGAGGACTTCGAGGGCGAGTCGTTCCACACGGGCCGGTGGCCGGCCGAGCCGGTCGACTTCGCCGGCAAGCGCGTCGCCGTCGTGGGGACGTCGTCGAGCGGGGTGCAGGTCGTCCCGGCCATCGCCGACGCCGTGGCGTCGCTCACGGTGTACCAGCGGACGGCCAACTGGTGTACCCCGCTGAACAACGGCCCGATCAGCGACGAGGAACAGGCCCGGCTGCGCGCCGAGTTCGAAGAGCTGCGCGAGACGCTGAACACGTCGGTGCACGGCTTCCACCACCCGCCCAACGAGCACAACGCGTTCGACGTGCCGGAGGAGGAACGCCGGGATTTCTACGAGGAGATGTGGAAGAGCCCGGGCTTCATGAAGCTGACGAGCAACTACGCCGACATGCTCTTCAACCGCGACGCCAACGCCGAGTGGTGCGAGTTCATCGCCGGGAAGATCCGCGAGCATCGTGAAGGATCCCGCGACCGCCGACCGGCTGGTCCCCAAGGACCACCGCTTCGGGGAGAAGCGCCCCCCTTTCGTCACCGGGTACTTCGAGGCCTTCAACCGCCCGAATGTGTCGCTGGTCGACCTGCGGGAGACCCCGATGACGCGGGTGACGCCGAGCGGGATCGAGACCACCGACGGCGAGCGCGAATTCGACATCATCGTCTGGGCGACCGGGTTCGACTTCGGGACGGGAGCCCTGGCCCGCATGGGGATACAGGGGAGGGACGGCCTGCCCCTCCTCGACTACTGGGCCGACGGTCCACGGACGTTCCTCGGGCTCCAGACCCACGGTTTTCCGAACCTCTTCTTCCCGGGCGGTCCGCACGCGGCGGCCGGCAACAATCCGCGCTACAACGGCGATCAGGTCGACTTCGTGACCGATGTCCTCGTCCACGCCCGCGACCGCGGCGCCGAGGTCGTCGAGGTGATGGCTCGCGCAGAGGAGCGCTGGACCGACATGGTCAACCGGGGCGCATCGTCCTCGTCCTTCGGCGAGAGCAGCTACTACTTCGGGACGAACATCCCGGGCAAGCCCGTGCGCTACCTGCTCAACTCGGGCGGCCGGCCGATGTTGTTCAAGGTGATCGCCGAAGAGAAGGCCAACGGGTACCACTCCTTCTCAATGGCGCTCCCGATGGAAGCCGCCGCGCCGACGACCGGCTGAACCGGGCGGCGGCCATCATCCGCGCCGATCTCACACGGTAGCGATCGGCGACACCGGTGAGCCCACGATTCCGGGCAGGCGCAGCGGCGGGGCGGTGAGCAGGAACCGGCTGCGGCCGTGCGAGCGCAGCCACGCCGCGAGCTCGTGTAGATACCACATCTCGCCCAGGGGCACCCCGAGCTTGAACAAGCAGAGATGGTGGATGGGGAGGAACGAGTGGCGGCCGGGTCGCGGTCCTTGCCCACCATCCCCTCGACGGCGTAGTTGTCGGCCACCAGCGCCGCGATCTGCGACTCGGCGATCCAGTCGAGCAGGGACGGGTCTCGAGCATCGAGGTAGGTGCACATGGTGTGGATCTTCACGGGGTCGGGGTCACGCTCCCACTCGAGCACCCTCGTGGCGAAGCCGGTGTGCAGCACGAGCACGTCGCCCGGCTCGACCACTGTCCCGTCGGCCGCCATGATCTCCTCGAGCGTGCGGCGGTCGACCCCGCGCCACTCGTGGCCCAGATGGTGGGCGAGGTCGACCAGCACGCCCCGGCCCTGCACGCCGTGGAAGGCCATGTGCTCCAGTCCCAGATGGTGGGCGAAGGCCCGGTGCGAGCCGCCGTCACCGCGGGCGTCGGGCCGGGGCCCGACCAGGTCGACGCCGGCGCGGTAGCCGTTGTAGTAGACCGCCTCTTCGACCCCGTCGCCGTCGGCGTCGAACTCGGCGCCGACATGGGCGAGCGAGTCCCACTGCGTCGAGTACTGCAACGCGAGGGTCACCACGTCGTCCGCCCAGACGTCGACGTACTTCGGGTCGCCCCAGTCCTGCATCTCGCTCATGTGGACGTTGTAGAACACCCCGGGCTCGCCCTGCATGTCCTCGGTGGGGGAGACCACGGGCGGGTGCCGGCGCTGGTTGAGGGACGTCCCGCCGGGGTAGTCGAGGGGCAGGCTCAAGCAGAAGCTGATGCCGGCCTCTACCTCGGCGACGCCCTGGAGCACCTTGTCCGGGGTCATCAGATTGATCCGTCCGAGCTCGTCGTCGTCGCCCCAGTCGCCCCAGGTCGAGCCGGGCGGGCGTTGCGTCCACCGCTTCGTCACGGGTTCCACTCCTCTCTCACGGCCTCTCGTCTCTCGGCCTCTCGGTTTGCTCGGTTTGCCGGGGTTCGTCGGCGAAGTTCGTTGCCGCAGTCTGCCGGGGACCGCCGGCCCTCTGCCTGCCGGTGGCCGACGGCGGACCAGCGGAGGCCGCCCGGAGACCCCCCGGGAGACCGCCGGGAGACGCCGGGGGCCGTTGCTCTGTACCGACCGGTTGGTCTAGTCTCGACTGAGGAGCTCGCGCCATTGGCGCGCCCAGAATTACGAGCTCAGCCCCATTTCACGCACGGAAGGACGGCACAGATGTCCGGCAAACCCCTCGTCGTCTCGGCGGACGGTCACATCCTCGAGCCGACCGACCTGTTCAAGACACGCCTCCCGGCGCACCTGCGCGATCGCGGGGTCTGGGAGGACGACTTCGAGATCGAGCCGCTGGTCGAGGGCGGGGCCCGGATGTTCCGGCGCCTGCACACGTCGGGGTTCGAGGGCTGGACGATCTCGCGCTACCGCCAGACGAGCGGGCGCACGCCCGAGGGCGATCCCGAGACGATCATCGAGGACCTGGCGACCGACGGGGTCGACGTCGGCGTGATGCACCCGAACCTGTCGCTCTTCGGCCTCTACTCCGACGACCACGAGCTCTCCATGGCCCACGCCCGCGTCTACAACGACTACATCATGGAGCGCTTCACGCCCTACTTCGACCGCCTCGCCCCGACGGCCCCGATCCCGCTCACCGATGTGGACGAGGCGGTGGCCGAGATCGAGCGGGTGGCGGCGGGCGGCTTCCGGGCCATTCTCCTGCCTGCGGTCCCGCCGAAGCCGTACTACTCGCCGCGACTTCGACCCCGTCTGGGCTGCGGCGGTGGCGAACGGCGTGCACGTCTTCATCCACACCCAGACGGGCGGGGTGAAGGTCAACGACCCGGCGTCGACGACGCTCAAGGTCGTGATGGAGAACGCAGCGCAGGTCAACCGTCCGATGACCGAGAAGTCGGCGTCGAAGCGGATGATCACCCAGTCCATCTACTCCACCTTCGTCCCCCAACAGGTGATCTGTGAGCTCATCGGGGGCGGGGTGGCCGAGCGTCATCCCGAGCTGCACTTCGCCCTCATCGAGTTCAACGCGCACTGGCTGGGCTCCCTCGTCGGCGCCATGGACAAGTGCTGGGTCACCGGCATCGGCCAGGACGCCGACTGGTGGCTGGGGGTGTGGGACGACACCCGGCCCCCGGAACAGCAGGAGAACATGGCCCAGCTGTTCCGTTTGAACGAGAAGTGGCCGTACCCGCTCACGCCGAGCGAGTACGTACAGCGACAATTCCACGTGTCGTTCCAGGACGACCCGGTGGCGGTGGCGTGCCGGCACATCACCGGGCTCTCGTCGATCGTGTGGGGGAACGACTACCCCCACGCCGAGGGCACGTTCCGCGGCAGCCGCCAGCTGATCGCTGAACTGTTCGCCGGCGTTCCCACCGACGAGCGCGACGCCATGATCGGTGGCACCCTGGGCGGCCTTCTCGGGTTCAAGCTCCCCGTCGCCGCCTGAGCCGAGCGGCCGGACCGGGGACTTGAGCGAACTCCGCTTCGACGGCCGCGTCGCCGTCGTCACCGGCGCCGGACGCGGGATCGGGCGGGCGTATGCGCTCCTGCTGGCCCGACGCGGCGCCGGCGTCGTGGTCAACGATCTCGGCGGGTCGATGGACGGTGCGGGCGCGGACGCGGCGCCGGCGGCAGCGCGTGGTCGCCGAGATCGAGGCGGGCGGTGGGTCGGCGCTGGCCGACACGAGCGACGTGGCGACGTCGGCGGGGGCGCAGGCCGTGGTGGACGCCGCGGTGGCGCGGTTCGGACGGATCGACGCCGTGGTGAACAACGCCGGCATCATCCGATGGGCCGGCTTCCCCGAGGCCGACGAGGACAACCTGGCCCGGCATCTCGCCGTGCACACGATCGGATCGTTCAACACGGCGAGAGCGGCGTGGCCGCACATGGTCGCGGCCGGTTACGGCAGGATCGTGATGACGACCTCCAGTGGTGTGTTCGGGTTGCCGAACAACGTGTCGTACGCCACCGCCAAGGCCGCCGTCATCGGCCTGACCCGCAGTCTGGCGGTGTCGGGCTCCGAGCACGGGATCCGCGTCAACCTCATCGCCCCGGCGGCCATGACGCGCATGGCGGGTGGAGGCGGCCGCCGGAGCGACGACGACGGGAGTCACGCCGGCCGGGAGGGCGACGGTGATCGCAGGCCCCATCCGTGCGCCGCCATGGCGCCCGAGCTGGTGGCACCCATGGCCGCCTTCCTGGCCCACGAGTCCTGCCCGGTGAGCGGCGAGATGTACGCGGCCGGTGCCGGCCGGTTCTCTCGGATCTTCGTCGCCACGACGCCGGGGTACGTCCATCCGGGGTCCGAGGCCACCATGGAGGACGTCGCCGAGCACTGGGCGGCTATCAACGACGAGGCCGGGTACTTCGTCCCGGCCGACCTCATGGGTTGGTCGGCCGCCTTCCTCGCACACCTGCAGGCGTCGACCGGCGAGGGCTGAGGACCTCGGCCCTCCGGATCCGGGAGGAGTCCGCGAGGCCCACGGCCGCCGGTGCTGGCGGAGGTCGCGGCGCCCGCCGAGTATCCACGGCTGGGCACAGCTACAGTCCCTCGCGCCGAATTTTCGGGGTTGCCGACGGTCCGGAGTGCGGGAGTGGCACGGACACGACACCAACACGGTGGTGTCAGCACGAGGGCGCCATTTGGGTGTTAGCCACCTCGGCAGCGCACCACCTCGGGGTCACAATCAAACACACGAGTTGACGCGAGGAGAGCGCCTTGAGAGCGGTGTGGATGGCGTTTCGTGCCAAATGCCGCCATCGATGGCGATCCTGGCTCGTCCTCGCGATGCTGATCGGGGTCGTCGGGGGGTCGGTGCTCACCGCCTTGGCCGCCGGTCGTCGCACGGATGCGGCCTTCCCGCAGTTCGTCGCAGCACATGGTTTTGACGCCGAGGAGTACGCCACCCGGCCGGTGCCCCAGTTGGCCAAACTCCCGGGGGTCGTCTCCACTACCGAATTGGTCTCCCCCCCCGCTGGTCAGCCGACGTGCCACTGCACGCATCCGATCAATCCGACGGATTTCTCCGTCGGCGTCTCATCGCAAAAAGGTCGATCACCCTTCAAGCTTCTCGCAGGCCGTCTGCCTGATCCGTCGGCGTCCGACGAGGTGCTGGCATCGTTCACACTTCAACAGGATTACGGAGTGCATCTGGGAAGCGTGATCCGCGTGCCGTTCTACGTGCCGTCGCAGACTTCGGCGTTCGAAAGCGCCACCGGCGCCGAGCCGAAACCACACGGTCCGACCGTAGATCTCCGTGTCGTCGGCTTCGAAGCTGCCGAGTTCGAGTTCCCTTCCGGAGGAACTCCCTACTACAGCCTCTATGCCACCCCGGCCTTTGCCCACTCGGTCCTGCCACGGACGCCCCACTTCTATTTGTACTTTGTCAAATTGCGGGACGGCGGGGCCGGTCTCTCCCGCTTCGACGCTGCCGCCAACTCGCTGTCTGCGGACGGAGTGCTGAGCAGTGGGAGTTTGGACGCGGCAGCCGCTGCGGTCGCTGCCTCGATTCATCCCCAGGCCATCGGCTGGTGGATCCTGGCTGCGCTTGCCGCTCTCGTCGGATTGGCCGTGGTGGGCCAGGCGTTGGCCCGCCAGACCTTCGCTGAGAGCGAGGACTACCTCACGATGGCGGCCCTCGGAGCGACCCGTCGCCAGCTGGTGGCGCTGAGTATGGCGACGAACGTGCTGGTGGGCCTGGTCGGCGCAGCAGGAGCTTTGGGAGTGGCCACCGTGCTCTCGCCCATCGCTCCCCTCGGCGAAGCGCGAATGGCCGAGAGCTCTTCGGGTTTCGCGTTCGACGCGCTGGTCCTCTTGCTCGGAGCGCTCGCGATCGCGGCGGCGGTGCTCCTTCTCAGCATCTGGCCCGCTTGGCGTGCGGCGCATGCCTTGCGGAGCGACGTACGCCGGGTTCGTTCCGGTTCATCGGCGGTGGTAGCCCGTTTCCTGGCGATCGGAGCACCTCCGAGTGCCGTGATCGGCGTCCGCAACGCCTTGGAGCGAAGGACCGACGGGGCGACCGTGCCAGTCTGGAGCGCCCTTCTGGGAACCGTACTGGCGGTCATGGCGCTGTGCGGGACCGTGGTTTTCGGGGCCAGTCTCTCCCACCTGACGGCGACGCCGAGACTTTATGGCGATACGTTCGCCCTCAATATCGGTGACCCGTCCGGCGGAAGACAGGATCCCGTCCTCCTGAGAGATCTCGAGCACGACAAAGCGGTCACCGGCATCACTAATGGCATCGCCGTTGAGATCTCCGTGAACCACGTCGCGGTAGGGGCACTCGCCGGATCTGCCATCCGGGGTCCGCTCCTCTTCTCGACGGTCAATGGGCATCTCCCCGTCGCTGACAACCAGGTCGGCCTCGGCGAGACGACGATGCGCCAAGCCGGCGCGCATGTCGGTTCGCTCGTCCATATCACTGTGTCGTCGCCGACGGGCGGAAAACGAACAGCTCTGTTCCGCGTGGTGTCGCAGGTCTCGTTCCCTGTCCTCGGGGCAACCGTGAGTCTGGGATCGGGCGCGGTGCTGACGACGGCCGGCTTCGAAGACACCGCGTGCCGCCGTGGTTCCACTCGAGCGGCATGCGTAGGGGCGGTATTGGCGAACAATGGCGGAACACTCGTTCAGGTCGTGCCTGGCCCGCGGGGCCAAGCCGCGATCACGCACTACGTCGATCAGCACAAGTCATACGCTGAGTTGCCCGTTACGCCGACTTCTCTCGTCAATTTCGGCGAGGCGGTCAACTTCCCTCTCATCTTCGGCGCCATGTTGGCGGTCGTCGGTGTGGCGACGCTCGCTCATCTCCTCATGGTCAGTGTGGCGCGCCGCCGACGTGAGATCGGGCTTCTCAAGGTGCTGGGGTTCGTCAATCGCCAGGTTGCCTCGGCCGTGGCCTGGCAAGCCACCACGGTGGCCGTCATCGGAATCGTCATCGGCGTCCCCTTCGGCGTGGTGGCCGGTCAGGCGATATGGAAGGCGTTCGCCAACAACCTCGGCGCAGTCCCGGTCGCAGTCGTACCGGTCTGGCTTGTGGGTGGACTCGTGGGCGCGGTGATCTTGGTGGCGAATCTCCTCGCGATCGGCCCGGCGCTCGTGGCGACCCGGTCGAAGCCGGCAAGGCTCCTGGGCCCGCCTCGGCAGAACCTCGTCTGAGTCGCCCGAAGTCCTGCGGTATCGGTTTCGCCACAACGGCGCAGGCGCCGAGTTCGGCGTCGAGCTCGCATGGACTCGAATGCACTGTGGCAGTCTGATTCACGATGAGAGCGGTCGAGCTCGTCTTCGCCGTCGGTTGGGCGGCGTTCTGGCTGTACTGGCTCGTGGCGGCCGCATCCATCAGAGAGGCCGCGTCCCGTGGTCCCGAGAGCTGGGTATCAGGGCGGTGATCGCCGTCGTCGTGATCCTCTTGCTCCGCGCGGGCGCCTTTCGGCATCGCGGCCTCGAGACGGATCCGTGGCGCGCGGTCCTCGGGCTCGTCCTCTTCGCCCTCGGCTTGGGCTTCGCGATCTGGGCCCGTGTGAGCATCGGGCGCAACTGGGGCAGCCCCATGACGCAGAAGGTCGAGCCGGAGCTGGTGACCAGCGGTCCGTACCACTTGGTCCGTCACCCCATCTACTCGGGCATCCTGGTCGCCGGCGTCGGCACCGCCGTGGCGCTCAGCTGGCTGTGGCTCATCGCCGTCGGCCTGGCCGGGGTCTACTTCGTATATAGCGCGACCGTCGAGGAGGGCTACATGGCCCGGATGTTCCCGGACACCTACCCGGCGTACAAGAACTCGACCAAGATGCTCGTGCCGTTCATCTTCTGATCGAACCCGGGTCGGCTGCGGAACTTCCGCGTCGCACCCGTGCCGAGAACCGCTACTCGTCGAGCAGGTCCGGCTCCTCGGCGACGACGCGGTCGTAGAGCGGCTGGAACTGCATCCAGCCCGTGCGGTGGGATCCGGTCTGGCCCGCGGTCTTCTGGGCGACTTCGTGGCGGATGGGCACCGGGGTGCCGGCGGCCTCGGCCAGCAACTGGGCCTGGCACGTCCGCTCCATGGTGACGAACCACCAGGCGGCCTCGTCGACCGTGCGCCCGACGGTGAGCAGGCCGTGGTTGGCCAGAATGGCCGCCTTCCCGTCCCCGAGCGCGTGGGCGATGCGCTTGCCCTCCTCGAGGTCGAGGACCGCGCCGGTGTAGTCGTCGAAGAGCGCGTGGTCCCCGTAGAAGGCACAGGCGTCCTGGGTCAGCGGGTCGAGCGTCCGCTGGAGTGAGGACCACGCCTTGCCGTGCACGGAGTGCGCGTGCGCCGCCGACACGACGTCGGGTCGGGCGGCGTGGATCTGCGAATGGATGGCGAAAGCGGCCAGGTTGAGCGGCCAGGAACCCTCGACCACCTCGCCCGTGTGGTTGACGAGCATGAGGTCGCGGACCCGGATCTGCCTGAAGCTCATCCCGAGCGGGTTGACCCAGAAGTGGTCGTTGTGCTCGGGGTCCCGGGCCGTGATGTGGCCGGCGGTGCCCTCGTCGAAGCCGAGCCGCCCGAAGACGCGGAAGGCGGCGGCCAAGCGCTGCTTGCGGTGCCGGCGCTCCTCCTCCACGCTCTCGAATCGAGGGAAGGCGTGGGGAACGCGGTCCGTAGGCATGGGTCCAGTGTACGGGCGTTTGTACCGGTCAGTCCATAGGATGCGGTCGGTGGACTTCTCCCTGAACGAGCCCGAGCGTGAGCTCGTGGCGCTGTGCCGTGACTTCGCCCGGAACGAGATCGCCCGGCGTGCCCCGGCCGCGTGGGAGGAGGCACGCTGCCCCACCGACCTGCTGCGCGAAATGGGACAGCTCGGCCTCCTCGGCATGCTCGTCCCCGAGGAGTGGGGCGGCATCGGCATGTCCACTGTGGGCTTCGTCGCCGCCATGGAGGAGATCGGCCAGGCCGACCAATCGGTGGCCGCGGCCTGGCAGGCGCACGTCACCATCGGCTCCCTGCCCCTGCTCCTCTTCGGCGACGACGCGCAGCGCGAACGATGGCTGCGGCCGCTGGCCGAGGGACGTGCGCTCGGCGCGTTCGGGTTGACCGAACCCGACGCCGGCTCCGACGCCCGCGGCATCCGCACACGCGCCGAGCACCGCGACGACGGCTGGGTGATCAACGGCCGCAAGACCTTCATCTCCAACGCGGGCACCGACCTCTCCTTCGGTGTGACCCTGCTGGCGCGGACCGCGCCCGAGCCGGGCGGCTATGCCAGCTTCGTGGTGGAGAAGGACACCCCGGGCTTCACCATGGGACCGAAGATGCGCGGGATCGGCTGGCGTGGCCTCGACACCCGCGAGCTGTACTTCGACGACGTCTGGGTCCCGGACGACCACCTGGTCGGCGATCCGGCGATGGGTCTCAGCCAGTTCCTGCGCACGTTGGAGGTCGGCCGCATCTCCATCGCCGCCCTCTCGCTGAGCCTGACCCAGGCCGTGCTCGACCTGGCCGCCGGCTACGCCCGCGAGCGGGTGCAGTTCGGGCAGCCCATCTCGAAATTCCAGGCCGTGCAATTCAAGCTGGCGGACATCGCCACCGAGCTCGAGGCGGCGCGGTGGCTGACCTACCGGGCCGCCTCCCTCCGCGACGAAGGCCGGCCCTTCCAGAAGGAGGCGGCCATGGCCAAGCTGAAGGCCAGCCGCCTGGCGGTGTGGGCCGCGTCGGAGGCCGTGCAGATCCACGGCGGGCTCGGCTACATGCTCGAAAGTCCGGTGGCGCGCTTCTACTGCGACGCCAAGGTGCTCGAGATCGGGGAGGGGACCAACGAGATCCAGCACCTGGTGATCGCCCGTGCGCTCGGATGTTGAGTTCGCCCACCCCCGGCTGACGGCCGGCGCCGCTCACTGTCCGGCCGCCATCCATCCGACCATGACCCGGCCCGGCGCCAACTCGACGCCGGGCGGGGTGGTGCGCACTGAGGTACGCACCCGGTCAGAGCCTGAAACGGCGGCTCAGAACTTGACGTTCGTTCCCGCCGCGTTCGTGAGAACAAGCGTCGAACTGACACAGATCTTCATCTTGACGGCCTGGCCGACGGGCGTGCTGGGGTTCGTGCCCGACGTGACCGTACCGGTGATCTTGTAGATGCCGTCTCCGGTCGGGCATCCGCTCGTCGGGTTCGTCGCCGTGGACGTGTAGTCGGTGGTCGTCCCGTTCGCCCAGGTCACATTGCCGCCGGACGGCGTGAAGTTGACGATGGCACCGTGGCCTCCGGTCGACGACGCCGTGCAGCCCTTGACCTTCGCGACGAGAGTGTTTCCGTTGCCGTGAAGGTGGGTGCACACGACCCCGCCCGTCGGAAACGTCACGGCCGAGGCAGTCCCGGCCAACGCCACCATCGACAGAGGTGCAGCGGCCAGGACGGCCCCCGCGGCCAGGACGAGCCCGCCCTTGAGGATGCGCATGCTGGTTCTCCCTTTTCGCCTGTCTTGATGCAAGCGACACCCGCCACTTGCGCGACACGGGAATCCCTATCAAACGTGGGTTACGGATTGGTTACACCTCTATTGCAATCTGACCCTCGTTGCAGGTGTCGGGGTCAGGTGGCGACCAGCCGACGGATGGCGTCGGCGATCTCCACGCGGCCCGGCAGCCAGGCCCGTTCCAGCCCCGGCGCGTAGGGCGCCGGCGTGGCGGCGGCCCCCACGCGCTCGATCGGCGCGTCGAGGCTCCACACGCCGTCGCGTGCCACCGACGCCGCGACCTCCGCGCCGATGCCGAAGGGCACCACCGCCTCGTGGGCGATCAGCAGCCGGCTGGTCTTTTGCACCGAGGCGAGCACCGGGTCCAGGTCGAGCGGCGCCACCGTCCGCAGGTCGATCACCTCCACCGAGACTCCCTCGCCGGCCAGCTCCTCGGCGGCCGCCGTGGCCTCGTGCACCATCCGCGACACCGACACGACGGTGACGTCCGATCCGGGCCGGACGACGGCCGAGCGGCCGATGGGGACGAGGTGGTCGGCGGGAGGCTGCGGACCCTTCATCCCGTAGAGCAACCGGTTCTCGATGAAGACGACCGGGTTGGGGTCCTGAATGGCCGCGCGCAGCAGCCCGTAGGTGTCGGCCGGGGTCGAGGGCATGACGACGGTGAGCCCGGGGACGTGGGCCAGCAGGGCTTCGAGGCTCTGCGAGTGCTGGCTGCCCGAAGAGCGGCCCGCACCGAACTGCGTGCGGACCGTCAGGGCCATCTCGGCCGATCCCCCGGTCATGAACGGGAGCTTGGCCGCCTGGTTGAGCAGCTGGTCGAAGCACACACCGAGGAAGTCGAGGTACATGACCTCGACCACGGGCCGCAGGCCGGCCATGGCCGCACCGACACCGAGGCCGACGACGGCCGTCTCGGAGATCGGCGTGTCGCGGACGCGCTCGCCGAAGCGCTCGCGCAGTCCCCGGGTCAGGCCGAAGACGTTGCCGCCCTCGCCGACGTCGACGCCGGCGAGGAAGACCCGCTCGTCGGCGGCCAGCTCGGACTCGAGCGCGCTGCGGATGGCATCCATGGTGCGCCACGTGCCCGCGTCTTCCGACAGCGGTCCCGGTTCGGCGCGGAACGGGCGCTCGCGGACGACGAAGTCGAAGAGCGTGGCCGGCGACGGCTCGGGCGCGGCGCGGGCCCGCTCGAGTGCCCGGTCCAGCTCGGCCTCCACCGACGACTCGAGCCGGTCCACCTCGTCGTCGCCGACGCCGGCCTCGAGGAGCCGGCGCCGGTGGACGACCAGCGGGTCGCGCTCGCGCCATTCCGCCACCTCGTCGGGCGACCGGTAGCGCTGGGGGTCGCCCTCGTAGTGACCGTGCCAGCGGTAGGTGGTCGCCTCGACGAGGGTAGGTCCGCGGCCGATCCTGGCGGCCTGTACGGCGTCCCCCATGGCCGACGCCGTGGCGACCACGTCGTTCCCGTCCACGCCGACGAAGGGGACCCCGTAGCCGGCCGCCCTGCGCTCGAGCGACGCTGCGTGCTGCGAGGCCGCGGACGAGAACTCCGAGTAGCCGTTGTTCTCGCAGAAGAAGATCACCGGCAGACGCCAGACCGCGGCCAGGTTGAGCGCCTCGTGGAACGCGCCCTGGGCCACCGCCCCGTCGCCGAAGAAGGCGACGGCGACGGCGTCGGATCCACGCAGTTGCGCAGCCGCGGCCGCACCGTTGGCGATGGGCAGGCCGGCGGCGACGATGCCGTTGGCCCCGAAGATCCCGAGCTTGGGATCGGCGATGTGCATGGAGCCGCCCCGACCGCGGTTGGTGCCCTGGTCGCGTCCCATCAGCTCGGCGAACATCCCGAACGGATCGAGGCCCTTGGCCAGGCAGTGGCCGTGGCCCCGGTGCGTCGAGGTGATGGCGTCGTCGGGGCGCAGCGGCCAGCAGGCTCCGACCGCGGAGGCCTCCTGCCCGATGGAGAGGTGGACGAAGCCGGGGACGAGCCCGTCGCGGTACAGGTCGGCGACCCGCTCTTCGAAGCCGCGGATCAGCAACATCCGGCGCTGCATCTCCACCAGTCCGGCCAGGGAGGGGCCGCCTCGGACCCCTGCTCCCGTCGGCGCGGCGGCTCGATCCTCTTCCTCGTCCCCGGTCACGGTCGGCTAGTGTACTGATCGGTACAACCGGGAGGCCGATGTCCGAGCAGATCCAGATCCCCGACTCGTTCCCGGCCCCGGGAGAGGTGGTCGGCAAGCGGGTCGTCGTGACGGGCGCGGGCCGGGGTCTCGGGACACTCCTGGTCCACGCGTTCTCCCAGGCCGGAGCCGCCGTGGCCTTGGTCGCCCGCACCGAGCGGGAGCTGAAGGCCGTCGCCGAGACCTTGCCCGGGCCCAACCTGGTGCTGTGCGGCGATGTCTCCGACGAGGACTTCAACGAGGCGGTGGCCGACGCCGTCGTCGCGGAGTGGGGCGGTCTCGACGTGTGGATCGGGAATGCCGGGATCTCGCCCGTCGTGGCAACGGCAGGCGAGACGGAGGCCGCGGTCTGGCGGCGGATCCTCGAGGTGAACCTGACCGGCGCGTTCCTGGGCGCCCGGGCCGCCGCCCGGGTGATGGTCGAGGGCGGGAGGATCATCCTCACCGGGTCGGTGCTCGGTGAGCGACCGCGCCGCGGCCTGAGCGCCTACAGCGCCTCGAAGGCCGGGCTCACGGGACTGGCCAAGGGGCTCGCGCTCGATCTGGCTCCGCTCGGCATCACGGTCAACGTCGTCGCCCCCGGATGGTTCGACTCTCCCATGGCGGAGGGGTGGAAGCGCAGCCCCCGTCTGGCCGACGCGGTGATCGGCCACACCGCGTTGTCACGGTGGGGCGCGCCGACCGACCTGGCGGGGGCCTACCAATTCCTGGCCTCCGACGCGGCGGCGTTCGTCACCGGCACGGTGGTGACGGTCGACGGCGGCTACCGGCTGGCGTGACGCGGGGCGGTCGTGACGACGGGGATGGCGTGACGGAGGTGCGGGCGTGACGGAGGGGCCCGAACCCGGCCGCGTCATCGTCGTGACGGGGGCGGGCGGCGCGTTGGGCGCGGCGGTGTCGCAGCGTCTGGCGAGCGAACCCGGTACCGCACTCGTCCTGAGCGACCGGTCGGAGCAGTCGCTGGCCGAGACTCTGGCCGGCGTGGCGGCGCACCCCGCTCCGATCGAGTCCATGCTCGCCGACGTGAGCGACCCGGGCCAGGTCGAGGCGGTGGTGGCGCGGGCGGTCGAGCGCTTCGGACGGGTCGACGTCCTCATCAGCAACGCCGGCGTCCTCTCGGCCAACGGACGCATCCACAACCTGCCCACGGAGGAGTGGGAACGCGCCTTCCGGGTCAACGTCCTCGGCTCGGTGAACGGAATCCGGGCCGCGGTGGGGGTGATGCGGCCGCAGCACTCGGGTTCGATCGTCCTCACCGCCTCGATCGCGGGACTCACGGCGTGGTCGCATTCGGGTCCCTACTGCGCCACCAAGGCCGCGGTGATACAGCTGGCCAAGGTGGCCGCGGTCGAGTACGCGCGTGACGGCATCCGCGTCAACTGCGTCTGCCCGGGGACGTTCCGCTCAGCCATCCACACCGGGTTGCCCGACGAGGCGCTCGATGCCATCGCCGCCCGTCACCCCCTGGGCCTCGGCACGGCTGGAGACCTCGCCGGTGTGTACTCGTATCTGGCGAGCGACGACTCCCGCTGGACGACCGGCTCGGCGCTCGTCGTCGACGGCGGTTACTCGGCGCCGTGAGCGTCGGTCTTCTCGTCGCCGGCGGAGTCCACCCGGTCCGCGACGGCGATGCCGTGCATGAAGATCTCGGCGAACGGCCTCGCCACGGCACGGGCCGAGAGCCGGCGCCCCGGCTTGAGCCAGAGGTACGTGTAGTTGTGCATGCCGAGCCACGCCCGAGCCACCAACCACGGATCCACCTGGCGGAATTCGCCGGACTCGACGCCGGCGCGCAGCACCGCCTCCACCCGGTTCTCGTAGGCTCGACGCCGGACGCGGAACTGCGCCGCCCTGGGCCCGGTCAGGGCGGGGAACTCGTGCAGGAACACCCAGACGTGGTCCGGGTAGCGGTGGATGACATCGAGCAGCTCGTCTCCGAGCATGGCCAACTGCGCCGTCGGGCTCCCGCCCACCGCCGTCACCCGGTCGGCGCCGATCATGACTTCGTCCATGACGCGGTCGTGGATGGCGACGAGCAGCTCCTCCTTGGAGCCGATGTAGTGGTAGAGGGCGCCCTTGCCGAGGTCGTTGGCGGCGCAGAGCTCCATGATCCCCGTCGCGTGGTAGCCCTGCCGGGCGAAGACGCGGGCCGAGGTGTCGACGATCGCCTGGCGCCGCAGCTCCCACTTCGAGGTGCGGGGCGAGTCCCGGGTCGCCTCGGCGTTCACGGATGGGACGCTAGTGGCGCCGAGGACGGCCGCCTGATCTCATGAGCGCGGACGTCAACTGGTTCGGGGTGCTGGCGCACCACGCGTCGCGGCGCCCCGACCGCGCCATCACCGTGTTCGAGGGCGAGGCCACGACGTACGGGGAGATGGCGGCGCGGGTCGCGGCGCTGGCCGGCGGACTGCACGAGCGGGGCGTGGGCGCGGGCGACGTCGTGGCGCTCCTGTCGTTCAACTGCCCCGAGTTCCTCGAGGCGATGTTCGCGGCCAACCGCCTCGGGGCCGTGGCCATGCCGATCAACTGGAGGCTGGCCGCCCCCGAGGTGCGCTACATCCTCGAGCACTCCGAGGCCCGGGCGCTGGTCTGCGACGAACCGCTCGTGGAGCTGGGGGACGAGGCCTGCACCGGGCTGGAGGACGTGCTCGTCAGGGCGTGCATCGCGCCCGTGGCGGGCGACGGTTGGGCGACGCTGGCCGAGCTCCGGAACGGCGCCGCCGCACCGGACCCGGTCCGCGCCGAACCCGACGACGTCCATCGCCTCATGTACACCTCCGGCACGACCGGCCGCCCGAAGGGTGTGATGATCACCCACGCCAACCTGGCGTGGAAGAACCTGGCGCACCTGGTCGAGTTCGGGTTCACCGCCGACGACCTCGGCCTGGCGTGCGGGCCGCTGTACCACGTGGGTGCGCTCGACCTCACGACCACCTCGCTCGTCGCCGCCGGCGCGACGACCATCATCCATCGGGCGTTCGACGCCGCGGCGGTGGTCGACGAGCTGGAGCGGTCGCGGGTCACCGCGGTCTGGCTGGCGCCCGCGATGGTCAACGCGATCATGGCGCTGCCCGACGTCGAGCAGCGCGACCTGTCTTCGGTGCGCCTCATCATCAACGGGGGGAGAAGATGCCGATCCCGCTGATCGAGCGGATTCAGCGGACCTTCCCGTCGGCCTGGTTCGCCGACGCCTACGGCCTGACCGAGACCGTGTCGGGCGACACGTTCCTCGACCGGGAGAGCATCGTGACCAAGCTCGGCAGCGTCGGCCGCCCGTGCCTGCACCTGGAGCTGGAGGTCTGGGACGAGCTGGGCCGTCCGGTCCCCGCCGGCGAGCGGGGGGAGATCGTGATGCGCGGGCCCAAGGTGTTCAAGGGCTACTGGCGCGATCCCGAGGCGACGGCCAAGGCGTTCGACGGGGGATGGTTCCACACGGGCGACGTCGGGGTGCGCGACGACGACGGTTACCTCTACATCGTCGACCGGCTCAAGGACATGATCGTGTCGGGAGGCGAGAACATCGCCGGTTCGGAGGTGGAGCGGGTGCTCTACGAGCATTCGGCGGTGCTCGAGGCGGCGGTGGTCGGTCAGCCCGACACGCGCTGGGGCGAGGTGCCGGTGGCCTTCGTCGTGCTCCGACCCGGCCGCACCGCGACGGCCGACGAGCTGACGGCGCACTGCCGGGAGCAGTTGGCCCGCTTCAAGGTCCCGAAGGCGGTCACCTTCTTGGAGGCGCTGCCGCGCAACCCCTCGGGCAAGGTGCTCAAGCGCGACCTGCGCGGGCCGCCTTGACCGCCTCCTGACCTGCGCCCGCCGGCGTCCGCGGGCGATCGGCCCGTCCCCGACGATTGGAAGACGCGAGGGGCAACGGGGAGAATCCCGGCATGGGAAAAACGGGATTGGCAATCGACGCGGCCGAGGCCGAGCTCCGGCGCTACCAGATGGAGGGCCAGGACATCCCGTGGCTGCTGGCCCTGCGGGCCGAGCACCGTGCCGCGCACCCGGCGATCGTCTGGGACCCTCCGGAGGGGACCCCGCGCACATGGACCTACCGCGAGCTGTGGGACGACGTCCGCCGACTGGCCGCAGGGCTGCACACGCGCGGGGTGAAGGTGGGCGACAAGGTCCTGCTCCACGCCGACAATTCCCCGGAACTGGTCCTCGCCTGGCTCGCCTGCGCCACGGTCGGAGCGGTCGGGGTGACCACCAACACCAAGTCCGTCGCCGAGGAGGTGGCGTGGTTCGCCGAGAAGGCCCAGTGCGTGGCGGCGATCACCCAGCCCGAATACGCCGAGGTCGTGGCCTCCGTGGGTCCGGCCGTCACGTGGGTGGCGGTCACCGGTCCGGCCGGCGCGGAGCAGGCGTCGGCGCTCGGCGACCGGTTCGTGGCCTTCGACGAGCTCCGCGTCGACGCGGAGGCGTGGCCGGGTCGGGAGGTCGACCCGATGCTGCCCTCGTGCATCATGTTCACCTCGGGCACGACGTCGAAGCCCAAGGCCGTCGTCCACACGCACGCCAACGCCGTCTGGGCCAGCCGGACGGGTCCGCGCAACATCGACCTCGGTCCCGACGACCGCTACCTCGTCTACACGCCCTTCTTCCACGTGAACGCGCAGACGTGGTCGCTGCTGCCGGTGTTCGGCATCGGAGCCACGGCCGTCCTGGTCCCGAAGTGGTCGTCCAGCAGGTTCTGGGACGTCGTGGTCCGGCACCGGATCACCCACTTCTCCCTCATGCCCTTCTGCATGTCGACGCTCACGGCCCCGGACCGGCCCGCGACGTCCTTGCGGGTCGGGGTCTTCGGCCTCATCGTCCCCAACGCCCGCGACGTCTTCGGTTGCGACGTGTACGCGGCGTACGGCATGACCGAGACGGTGATCCATGCCATCACCGGCAAGCCCTCGGAGCATCCCACTCTGATGTCCATGGGCCGGGTGACGCCCGGCTACGAGGTGGCGGTCGTCGACGGCGGGACCGGCGAGCTCTGCGAGGAAGGGCGCACCGGTGAGCTGTGGTTGCGCGGGACCCGCGGCATCCAGCTCTTCCTCGAGTACTTCGACAACGCCGAGGCGAACGAGAAGAGCTTCGAGGACGGCTGGTTCAAGACCGGGGACATGGTAAAGATGACGACCGGCGGCAACGTGGCCTACGTCGAGCGCGACGCCGACCTCTTGAAGGTGGGTGGCGAGAACGTGTCCGCGCGTGAGGTGGAGGAGGTCGTCTCGACGGTCGCCGGCGTCTCGAAGGCCGCGGTGGTGGGCAAGAAGCACGACTTCCTCGACCAGGTGGCCGTGGCCTTCGTCATCCGGACCGAGGACGCACCCGCGGACGCGGTGCTGGAGGAGCAGGTCGTCGCCGCCTGCTCGGCCCGGCTGGCCAGCTTCAAGGTCCCGCGGGCCGTCTACCTCGTCGACGAATTCCCGCTGGGCAACTTCGACAAGCTCCTGAAGAACAAACTCCGCGACGTGGCGGACGCCCAGCCGGCGGTGGAGTGACGGCGGTTCCTCCTCACCCGGCGAAGTAGTGGCCCTCGTCGAGATCCTCGAGCAGGCCTGCGTGCGTCGGCCGCCACCCCAGCAGCGCCTGGGTCTGCTCGTTCGAGGTCGGGTTGTCGAGCCCGACCAGAGGCCCGAGGAAGCCGAAGTGCTCGTCGGCGTCCTCCGCGGCGATCGACTCCACCGGAACACCGAGTTGACGGCCGATGACCTCTGCGATGGCCCGGAAGGGAACACCGGAGTCACCGACCCCGTGCAGGCGAGAACCAGGAGGGGCTGATTCGAGCGCCAACCGGTAGAGGCGCGCGGCATCGAGCGTGTGCAGGGCGGGCCAGCGGTTGGACCCGTCACCGACGTACGCCGCGACTCCCTTGCCGCGGGCCGTCGCGATGAGGATGTGCGCGAAGCCGTGATGGTCGAGCGAGCTGTGCACCAGCGGTGCGAGGCGGACCACCGACGACCGCACGCCACGCCGGGACGACGCGATCACGGTGTTCTCGGAGTCGACGCGCGGTCCGCCTTCGAGCGTGTCGGACTCCGTTCCCAGCCGGCCCGGTGCGGCGCGCGCCAGCAGGAGCGTGCCCGACGTGCTCACGAAGGGCTTGTCCGAGCCCTCGAGCGCCGCTCGCATCGCCTGGACGGCGAGCAGGTCGTACTCGGCGGCGCGCACGAGGTCGCCCAGCTCGTGCTTGAAGGCGAGGTGGATGACACCGTCGGCCTCGGCCGCCGCCTCGGCCAGGCCCTCGAGGTCGTCCAGGTCGCCCCGCCGCACCTTGGCGCCGACAGCGCTCAGTGCTTCGGCGGACGTCTCGGAACGGGCCAGGCCCACGACCTCGTGGCCGGCGTCGATCAACTCGGGGACGACCGCGGACCCGATGTGCCCGGACGCACCGGTGACGAAGACACGCATGGGGGACCTCCTTTGAGGTTTGCTCTCGCCTGACGCGACTGCCGCAGCCGGAAGGTGGCGAGGGATGCGGTGATGTCAGATACTGACGTCACTTTAAGTGATGACAGCAGCTGCTGTCAAGACTGACGTAGGCTTCTGTGGTGGCACGATGGGAGCCGAACGCGCGGGGCCGCCTGGAGCAGGCGGCCATGGAGTTGTACGCCCAGCGAGGGTTCGAGGTCACCACGGTGGCCGAGATCGCCGAGCGCGCCGGGCTCTCGGAGCGCACGTTCTTCCGTCACTTCGCCGACAAGCGCGAGGTTCTGTTCCAGGGTGCGGGCACGCTCCAGGAATTCCTCGTGCACCGCGTCGAGGAGGCGCCCAATTCCCTCGGTGCTCTCGACACGGTCGTCTTCGCGCTGGTCCACGCGGGGATCGACATCTTCGAAGAGCGCCGCGAGTTCGCGCGGCGGCGCCAAGCCATCATTGCGGCGAACGCCGAACTGCACGAACGTGAGTTGATAAAGCTGGCGACGCTCGCCGCGGCACTCGCCGATGCGTTGCGACGTCGGGGCGTGACCGAGCCCGCCGCGACGTTGGCGGCGGAGGCCGGGATCTCGCTCTTCAAGATCGCGTTCCAGCGCTGGGTCGACGACCGCGGCGGGCGCACGCTCGCCTCCGTCATGGAGCAGTCCCTGGACGAGATGAGGTCGGTGACCGCCGGCGGAGGAGCAGGTCCGGGCCGGCCGTAGACCGCCTCGGCGGCGGTGACGTCGCCATCGACCGAGGAGGTGGCGGCGTGAAAGGCGGTGGGTGTCCGGCCCCGCGCTCCGACTCCCGACGTGCGTGTCAACCCTGAGTCCCGATGCCAGAATGGCGACCGGGCCTGACGCGCCACCGACGAGGTGGCACACCCGGGCCTACCGAGAGGTTCTCTCCGAGTCCGAGGGTGACCATGGCCGTGACATTCGGCAGCACGCTCCGCGAACACAGGATGGCGCACGGGTTGACGCAGGAAGCGCTGGCCGAGCGCGCCTTGCTGAGCCCCACGGCGATCGCCGCGCTCGAGCGTGGGCGGAACCGTGCCCCCCGGATGTCCACGCTGCACCAATTGGCCAAGGCCCTGGAGCTCAAACCGGAGGAAATGGCCGACCTGGCCCGCACGCTCAACGAGACGCCCACGACCGTGCTCGCCGAGGAGCGCGCCGACGGTCGGGACAGCTCGAGCCCCCGGTCGAGCCGACCCCCTCTCGGATCCGGTCCGACCGGCCGGATCGGATCTCACTCCCGCATGCGGCGGGCCGCAGGTGGCGGACCGATTTCGTCGGCCGCGAGGCGGAGATCGGCCGGCTCCGGCGCTCCCTCGGCGGCGGGTGCCGGTTGGTCGAGGTCCTCGGGGAGCCCGGAATCGGGAAGACCAGATTGGTCTCGGAGTTGGTCAAGGATCTTGCCCCCGCGACCACGGTGTCGTGGGGGCGGTGCAGCGAGGACGACCTGGGTTCGTACCTGCCCTTCGTCGAGGTCATCCGCCACATCTCGGGACAACTGCCGGACGAGGAGTTGACGGCGGTCCTCGGCGGGCGCGGTGAGCTCACCAGGCTCCTGCCGGAGCTGACCGGCCGTGTCGGACCACTCGCCGCGCCGGCGCGTGCGGAGGCGGACAGCGAGCAGCGGATGCTCTTCGACGCGGTGTCAGCCTTTCTCTCTCGCTGGACACCGATGGTGCTGGTCGTCGACGACCTGCATTGGGCCGACGCGGCCAGCCTGGCGATGCTGGCCTACCTCGTCCGCGACTACGGACTGGCTGACATCGCGATGGTGATCACCGCCCGGCCGACCGAGCTGAACGAACAAGCGACCGGGGTCCTCGCCGACCTGGGTCGGGAAGTGGATTCAGCCCGCATCCGCCTGGACGGACTCGTCGGAACCGAACTCTCCCGCCTGATCGCCGACCTGTTGGGCTCTGCCCCTCCTGCTCCGATCCTCGAATCGGTGCAGTCGGCCACGGACGGCAACCCTTTCTTTGCCGAGGAGCTCACCATGCACCTCCTCGACACGGGATTGGAGGTGGACCCCGCGAGCGGGGTCGTGAGACGTGATGGCAACGGAGTGGCGGGGGTGCCTGATCGGATCCGCGACATGGTCGCCAAGCGCTTGGGGTCGATGTCGCGCCAGGGCGTCGACGTGCTGTCGGTCGGCGCGGTGATCGGTCGCGAATTCGATCTCGCCGTGGCCGGCTCCGCCCTCGGTGTGTCGGGCCTCCCTCTGGTCGATGCCGCCGACGACGCGCTGCTCTCCGGGATGGTCGTCGAGACGGTGCCCGGTCGGCTCGGCTTCTCACACGCCTTGCTGCGCGACGCCGTCGGTGAGCGGCTCTCCCAAGTGCGGAGGGCGTCGGTCCACCGCGCGGTGGCGCAAGCCATTGAGGAACTGGCTCCTTCTCCCGAACAGCGGGCCGCGGAGCTGGCCCGACACTGGGCGGCGGTGGCCGCGGTCGACCCGGCGGCGAGCGTGGCCGCGGCGACGTGGGCCGTTCGAGCGGGTGACCAGGCACTCGCGGCAGCGGCCGCCGAGGAGGCGATCGCCCGCTACGAGCAGGCCGTGACGTTGTGGTCGTCGGCCTCGAGCGGCCATGTCGACTCTCTGGTCCGTCTGGGTGTCGCCCTGCACTACCGCGGCCGGGCCGACGAGGCCGACGAGCGGTTCAAGGAGGCGATGGCGCTTGCCGTGGCCATAGGCGACCCGGTGCTCCAGGCCAGAGCGGCGGTGGGCTTCGGGCGGCGCTACCCGTACTGGGAGACGGACACGAGTCGCATCGCCGCGCTCGAAGCGGCGCTGGCCGAGCTTCCTGCGGAACAGGTGCCGTTGCGGACGACGCTCATGGGATTGCTCGTGACGCACCTCATCCAGGGCTTCCGGCCCGACCAGGCCTTCCGGCGCGACGAGCTGGCCGACGAGCTGAGTGCCATCCTCGCGTCGCCGGTGGCGGCGCCCGAGCTGCTGCTCGCCGTGGGCCAGACGCGGGTGTACGACTGCATCGAGGATCCGGAGGTGCTCGACGGCGTCGCGGACAGGCTCGTCGCGGTCGCGGCCGCGCGCAACGACCTGATGGTGGAGGCCACGGCGCACTTCTCGAAAGCCCTCGCCGCCCTCGACCGGGGACGGATGGACGTACTCCGTTCGTCGACCGAGCGCTATGCCGATGTCTCGGGGAGGCTCGGCGATCCGCGGGACCGGAGCCAGGCCGCGACCGTGCGCTCGACGATCGCCTACATCGAGGGCCGCTACCAGGAGGCGGCTGACCTCTCGGACGAGGCCGTCGAATTGGGCCGGTCCAGCGGCGATTTCAACGCCGAGCTCATCCACTACGCGCAGGGCTTGTTGCGGGCGATCGACCAGGGCCTGGCCGCTGACGTGCTGCCGCTCCTGGTGGCCTCGACCGAGTTCCAGGTGATCGCCAGCTTCGACGCGGGCACCGCGCTGTGCGCCGCGTTGGCCGGGGACCACGACGAAGCGGTGGCCCGCCTGTCCCGGCTCGTCCAGACCGGCTTCCCGGGTGCACCACGGGGGGCCGATTTCCTGACCCCCACCGCGTTCCTGGCCGACACCTCGGTGGTCGTCGGCGACGTCACCGCAGCCGAAGCGATCTACGGCTGGTTCCGCCGCAGCCGGTCGACGGTCGTGCGGGTCGGACCGCTCGCCGGCTGGTGGGGGCCTGTGGACCACCACCTCGGCTGCCTGGCCCAGCTGTCGGGCCGTTCGGAGGAAGCCGAGACCCGGCTCCGGAACGCACTGGAGATAGAGCGGGCCATGAACGCCGGGCCCTTCTCGGCCCGCACCCTCGCGCACCTTGCGGTCGTCCTGGCGGACCGCTCACGACCGGAAGCAGACCGGGCCGCACGCGAAGCGATCGCCACGGGGGAGCGCCTCGCTGCTCCGGGCATCGTGGCCGAAGTCCAAACGGTGCTGGCCTCAGCCGGCTTCGCCGGCTGAGGCCAGAGCACCCGCTTTTCGGTTGTCCCTTTCGAGTTCGCGGCGACCTACGGCGTCGCGAGCATCCCGTCGGTGTTGCCGGCGGCGTCGGTGTAGAAGCCGACGAGGTCACCGGCGTCGTTCACGCCGTTGACCACCGTCGAGCCGACGCCGTTCGGGTCGTCGACGCTGTGCCAGCTGGGAGTACCAGTCGGGTTGTCGAGCACGAACCCGTGCATCACACCCGAACCGTCGAGGTACGAGCCGACGATCTGGTCCGATGAGTTGATCCCGAAGGCCTCGGTGCTGCTACCGCCCGGGAACTGGAAGCGAGTCGAGTGGCCCGAGGACAACAAGAAGCTCGAGATCGTGCCGTCGGAGGCCTGGTCGAACCCGACGACCGCGCCGGCGTTGTTGATCCCCGTGGCGGTCGTGCTGCCCCCCTGCTTCGGGATCTTCGTGAAGACGCCGGTCGCCTGGTTCAACTTGAAGCCGTGCGAGAGGCCGGCCGCGTCGTTGTAGAAGCCGACGGCGATGCCGTGGTCGTTGATGCCCAGGATCTGGTTCATGCTGCCGGGGCCGTGCGGCGTGTTGGGGTCGGTGTAGGAGGTGAAGACACCGTTCAAATCGATGAAGCCCCTGTTCGTCCCGTTGCCCTGGACCCAGAACCCGGCCGTGTCGCCCGTGTTGTTGATGGCGACGACCTGTGTCTGCACGGAGCCCGGGAAGTTCTCGTTCGTGTAGTTGCCCTGACCGTAGGGAGGATTCAGCACATAGCCCTTGTTGGGATGCTTGGCCGAGCCCTTGCCGAAGTAGCCGGAGATCACGTTGCTGTTGTTGATGCCCAGGAGCTGGTTGAACGTGGGGTCGGCCTGGTCGTCGAGCGTCTTGAACGTGTACGCGTGTGGACTCGCGGCCTGAGCAGCTGCCGGCGCCGAGCGCGACACCGGTGCCGGCCGTCAGCGCCGCCAGCGCGACCGCAGCCAGCGCGGAGTCGGGTGAAGCGCAAGGGAATGGACATATCGGGGATTCCTTTCTCGGGGGTGGGTACTTCGTTTCGGGTGACGACCTCATCGGTCGTCCTTTTCCATCCTGAGGCGGAGCCCTCGTGCCCACCAGGCACGCCACCCTCATCTCGACCCTCATTTCGGGCAGGGAAGGCGGGAAGGGCGCCGACCGCAGGCGAGAGAGGCGAACACGGTGCCGCTTCTCGAGACGCCGACGACAGCCGGTCGGATTTCTGACAAGGCGCGCCGGAGCCCCGCCGTCGACGCTGAGGGCGGGGCTCCGGGGGGATGCAAGCGGGAAGGACTTGTGGGTGCTGCTCAGCCTTCGTTGACGAAGATGCCGAACGGGGCCGTGCTGACGAGGCTCTGCGAGGTGCCGCCGTTGACCGTCGACTTCGACACGACGTCGTAGCTGCCCTCGAGCTGCTCACCGGTGCCGGCGCCGTTGCTGATCGTGCCGGCGAGCGAGTAGGCCTTCGCCGAGCCGTTGATGCTGACCGGCGAGATGGTCGGGTTCAGGCCCGCATCCTGCGGCCAGCTCACGGCGACGTTGCCACTCAGTGTGGCCGCTTTCCCGCTCGCCGAGCCGGTGAGCGTGCCGAAGAACGAACCGCTGAAGGTCTGGGGGGAGCCATCGAAGCTGCAGTTGTTCAAGGTCCCCGAGATGACGTCGGTCACGGGGTGCGCAGCCTTGGTCAGCCCCGGGAAGCTTTGGATCGTGCCGGTCCAGTTGAGGCACTCCTCGGTGGGCGCGAAGCCGTTCGGGTGAGCGTCGGACTGTGCGGCGAAGGCGCTCGACGCACCGACGGTGGAGAGGGTGACCGCTCCAGCCACGATGGCGGCACGGGCGGCGTAGCGGGTGATGGCACTGCGGTGGATGGACATTTCGGGGTTCCTTTCTGGGAGGTTCGGGTGTTCGCTTCCTTGGTGATGACCTCATCGGTCGTCCCCTGCATCGTGAGGCAGTTCCCCCTGGCCCACCAGGCACGCCACCCTCATTTGAGCCTCATTTCCGGCGAGAAAAGGGGTAATGGCGACTATTTCCAACGGAGTACGCGGGAATGGAGCCGTTTCTCGGCATAGACCATGGCGCAGGCCGACGGGCCGCCCCGGTCTTGGCTGTGCGCGAGGCGGTGACGGCGAGGACGCTCTCGACCGCGGCTGGCGGTGGCCGATCAGATGAGCGTGAAGGGGTTCACCCTGAGGGCGGCGAGCAGGTACCAGGACGTCGCCCCGATGTGCAGCGAGGAGTCGTAGTGGTCGCCGTCACAGTCGCTCAGCCCGTTGACGGAGGACGCGACGATGCCGAGCCCGTCGCCGTTGGGACCGTGGGCCTGGGCGTACTCGATGTCGGCCAGGTAGGCCGCGGCTTGGGCGGCGTCACCGGAGGCATCGCGGAGTTCGAGCGCATCGGCCAGATGGGCGGTCCCCTCGAACCACACGCCTGACCCGTGGTCGCCGCGGCAGAACTCCACCCCGTTGAAGCCACCTCGGGACACGGCGAGATTGGCCTCGTCCCAGGTGACGGAGTGGGCGTAGGCCGGGTCGAGCAGTGACAGGTACGACCAGCTGTTGACGTCCTCGGGCTGCTCGCTCCGGTTCGGAGTCACCCCGTCGTCGAGTGTCCCGACGTAGAAGTCGCCCTTCGCCTGGTCCCACATCGACTCGACGAAGCCCTCGGCCCAATCGGCATCGGCAGTCCAGGTCGAATTGCCGCTGAGGGTGGCCAGCATCGTGTAGAGGGCAGAGAGGTCGATGTTGTGCTCGGTCGACTTCCACTCGATCTTCTTGCCGCCCGCGGCGTCGCCCCCCGTGTAGCCGCCGGCACCTCGCGTGTCGCGCGCGTTCGTGGCGACCCACGTGCCGACCTCTTCGGCGCCTCCGAGGTAGGACGTGTCGTCGGTGGATTCGGCGAGTTGCGCCAGCGCCATCCCGACCCACGCCATGTTCCCGACGTCGCTCGCGTCGTCGGTGGCGACGGCGTCGGCCGGGCCCGCAAGAGGCTTGGGCTTGTAGGCAGCGCGGATCCGGCCGTCCTTCGCGGGGTCGTGCGCCTGCACGTACAGCAGAGCGTTGCCGATCGTCTCCGCCCGTTGCAGACCGTCAGGCGTGCCCTCGCTGAGGAAGGCCTGCGTGGTGAGGGCATCGTCGTAGGTGACCGAGTCCGTGAACCCACGGAGAGGTCCTCCATCGAAACTCTGCACCAGCCGCGGTGTCGTTCCCGACGCGCGCCGGTCCATCATGTCGTCCAGGAACGTGTACGCATCCACCTCGCTCGTCGTCATGGTGCGTCCGGCGCTCGGCAGGTCGGCCAGGCCGGAGGCTCGGGGGCTCGCCACCGTGGGCGACGATCCCGCAACGGGCGGGGCGGCGCCGGAAGCCGTCACCGCGATGGCGGGGGTCAGGAGCCCGAGGCAAAGCGCCAGCGCCCCCGATCGCGGGTGGTCACGGCGACTCCGGATCGAACGGCCTCGCACGCGTCGGACTACGCGTCGACGGTGTAACTGGTCATGGACACGGACCCGTACGTGTGCCCGTCGGCGAGCACCTCGGGTGAACCGCCCCCGGCGGCCGCGAGCCCGGCGAAGTGGAGCAACGGGATGAAGTGGTCCGGCGTCGGCACGGCGAGGTCGTAGTCGGCATGTTCGGTCAGGCGCATGATGTCCGCCGGCGAGCCCGTCATGACCGACCGGACGGCATCGTCGAACCGGCGGGCCCAGTCGAAACCGTCATCGGGCCGTGACCAGTCCATCCGGCCCAGGTTGTGGACGACGTTGCCGCTGCAGATGACCAGGATGCCCCGCTGGCGCAGCGGGGCCAGGCGGGCACCGATGTCGAGGTGGTACTCCAGCGGTTCCAGGGCGTTGATGGAGAGCTGCACGACCGGAACGTCGGCGGCAGGGAACGCGTGAGCGAGGACCGACCACGTGCCGTGGTCGAGACCCCAACTGTCGTGGTCGAGACCGGCCCAGCGGGGCTCGAGGACCTCGACGACCTCGGCCGCCACCTCCGGATCGCCCGGGGCGGGGTAGTCGAACGCGAACAGACGGTCGGGAAAGCCGTAGAAGTCGTGGATGGTGCGCGGCCTGGCCATGGCGGTGGCCGCCGTGGCGTTGGTGTACCAGTGCGCCGAGACGGCCACGATGGCGCGCGGGTGCGGCACGTGCCCACCGAAGGACGACCAGGTCTCGGTGTACCGGTTGACCTCGACCGCGTTCATCGGGCTGCCGTGGCCCACGAAGGCGGCGGGCATGAGACCGGGTCGCACCGGCCCATGGTCGCACCCCGGGCAGACCCACGGAGGATCCCGGCCATCGGACCAGAGTCTGCTCGGTGAAAGTGAGCGTTCGCCTACTTCCGGCTAGGGTGGGATGGCCCGAACACCGCAACAGACGGACGCAGATTCACGGACGCGGCCGACCCGCGGACCAGGAGACACGGAACAAGGGAGCACGGGTGAGCCTGACCGAAGAGCTACGAGTGGTCGACGCCGACTCCCACATGACGGAGCGCCACGACCTCTTCACCGAGCGGCGCGCCGAAGGGCTATGAGGACAAGGTCCCTCATGTCGAGCGGATCGACGGCAAGGACATGTGGGTGATCGACGGGAAGACGTTCGGCAAGGCCGGTTCGGGGGGCACCGTCGATCACGCCGGGCACAAGCACCCCTTCCGCGACTCCCAGGGTGGGGATTGGGGCATCGGCGACGTCCACCCTGCGGCGTGGGATCCAAAGGAACGGCTCCGCCTGATGGACCAGATCGGGATCGAATCGCAGGTCCTGTACCCCAACGCCATCGGCATCGGCGGGCAGAACCTCGCCAATTCGATCGGCGACCCGACGTTGCTCCGCCTGTGCGTCGAGCTCTACAACGACGCCATGGCCGAGGTGCAGGAGGAGTCGGCGAACCGGCTGCTTCCCATGCCCATCATGCCGGCGTGGGACATCGAGGGGTGTGTCCGCGAGGCCGAACGCTGTGCCGACATGGGATACCGGGGTGTCAACATGACGGCCCACCCCCAGGACTCGGGTTCGCCCGACTTGGGGGACACGGCCTGGGACCCGTTCTGGGAGGTCTGCGCCGGGCTCGGCCTGCCCGTGCATTTCCACATCGGCGCGAGCCAGACGTCGCTGGCGTACTTCGGCACGACGTACTGGCCCAGCCAGGACGACTACGTCAAGCCGGCCATCGGGGGCGCGTCGCTGTTCCAGAACAACTCACAGCTCCTCCTCAACAGCGCCTATTCGGGCATGTTCGACCGTCACCCGGACCTCAAGATGGTGTCGGTCGAGAGTGGCATCGGCTGGGTGCCGTTCATGCTGGAGGCGATGGACTACGAGCTCGAGGAGAACGCTCCGGAGTGGTTCCACAAGCTCCAGAAGATGCCGTCGGACTACTTCCGCGACAACTGGTACGCCACGTTCTGGTTCGAGTCGGGTCGCGGCGATCTGCCGCACCTCATCGACGCCGTGGGCGAGGACAACGTCATGTTCGAGACGGACTTCCCGCACCCGACCTGCCTGCACCCCGATCCGTTGAAGATCGTCGAGGAGAAGATCGCGACCTTGCGCCCTGAGACGCAGCGCAAGGTGATGGGGGAGAACGCAGTCCGGCTCTACCGGCTCTGAGGTCCGAGCTGCGGCACGTCGAGCCGCGGCGCGACTACGCCGGCTGGCCGGCGAGCCGGGGCGTGAAGACGATCGGGACGCTGAGCGGTGCGCGGTTCAGGGCCGAGTGGAAGGGCAGCGGCTCGGCCCCCGTCGCCAAGCGCAGGTCCCCGAGGCGTTGGACGATCTCGTGGACGGCGACGCGCAGGTTCAGGCGCGCCAGGTTGGAGCCGGTGCACCGGTGCGGGCCGGCACCGAAGGCGAGGTGTCGGTTTGCCTCTCTCTGAGCCACGAAGTCCCCGGCGTGGGCGAACTCGCCCTCGTCCCGGTTGGCCGACGCCCAGTAGATGAGGACCTTGTCCCCGGCCTGGACCGGTTGCCCCCCGATCTCGACGTCGGCCATGGCCGTGCGGGCGATGGCGATGAAGGGCCCCTCGAGCCGCAGCAGCTCCTCGACCGCGTCCGGGATCAGCTCGGACTTCTGACGGAGGAGCTCGGGGATGTCGGGCTCGTGGCAGAAGCGGATCATGAACTGGCCGAGCGCCCCCGCCGTGGTGTCGAGGCCACCGAGGATCAGCAGCTGGATCATCCCGATGATCTCCTCCTCGGTGATCGGCCGTCCCTCGATCTCTCCACCGAGGATGGCGTCGACCACGTCGTCGCGAGGTCCCGAGCCGCGGCGCTGCGCCACGAACTCGACGATCCAGTCGTACATGCCCTTCCAGGCCTCGCCGCGTGTGGGGTTCGTGGGCATGGACGCCGCCATCGACATGGCGTTGATCTCCGCCACCTCGTCCGACGGGGCGTGGAGCACCATCTCGAAGAACGCCAGTCCGGGGAAGGGTCGGGCGAACTCGGCCATGAAGTCGCATTCGCCGCGGTCGACGAACTGGTCCATGAGGCGCGTCACCAGCTGGCGAGTGCCCTCCTCGTATTGCGCCACCGCCGCCGGCGTGAAGTACGAGGCGATCAGCCGCTTGTACTCGCGATGCAAGGGAGGGTCGACGTGCTCGGGGATGGCCTTGACCGGCGTCTGCGTCCCGGGCACCGAGACCCCGTGGGCCGAGCTGAAGGTCTTCCAATCCTCCGCGACGCGGAGCACGTCCTGGTAGGTGCTGACGATCCAGTACCCGCCGTGGGCGTCGGACTTCACCACGGGGCACCGTGTGCGCAGGACCTCGAGCGTCTCGTTGAGGTGCTGCGCCACCTCCGGGGCGAGGTAGTCGAAGTGTTGCTCGCACCAGGGCGTGCCCGGCATCTCGGTGCTCGGCACGGCCGTTCGCATCGTCCCGGCAGCGTAACAGAGTGAGCGATTACTTGCTACTGTCCACGCCGGCGCCCCTTGCGTCGCGGAAAGGAGCCTCCGATGCTCGACGATGCCACGCTCGAGCGCCTGGCCCACCACTGGGAGGCCGGATGGAACGGGCGCGACCTCGACCTCATCATGGAGCCGTTCGCCGACGACATCGTGTTCAGCTCCCCCTACGTGGCGAAGCAGGGGGGCGACCCGGCCCGGGACACGGTCGAGGGCCGCGGCGACCTCGAGGCGTATGTGGCGGCCGCGCTCGAGCGCGCCGGCGACGTGCGTTACACCCTGCGACATCGCTTCGCCGGGACCGCCTCGCTGATCCTCCTCTACACCTGTCATCTCCCCGGCGGCGCCGACCGGGAGGGCACGGACTTCATGCGGCTCGACGCAGGCGGCAAGGTGGTCGAATGGCGCTGCCACTACGACTCCGACCCGACCGCATGGCGCGCCTGACGCGTCCGGCCCGGCCCGACCGCCGCGGCGGGTCGGCGGCCGCGGGTCGGACGCCCGGACCCGGGCGATGACCGGCCCGCTGCACGGGTTCCGGATCGTCGAGCTGGCCGGGATCGGCCCGGGTCCCTTCGCCGGGATGCTGCTGGCCGACATGGGCGCCGACGTGGTCCGGATCGACCGGCCCGACGCGGCCGGCTCCGACCCGGACCGGGCCCGGTTCGACGTGCTGGCTCGCGGCCGCCGGTCGGTCGCGCGTCGACCTGAAGCATCCCGAGGGACCCGAGGTCGTGCTCCGCCTGGCCGAGCAGGCCGACGCCCTCGTCGAGGGGTTCCGTCCCGGGGTGACCGAACGGCTCGGGGTCGGTCCGGACGACTGCCTGGCCCGTAACCCGCGGCTCGTCTACGGCCGCATGACCGGTTGGGGCCAGTCCGGTCCTCTGGCGCAGACGGCGGGTCGCGACGTCAACTACGTCGCGCTGAGTGGCACTCTCGCCATGATCGGGCGCAGGGGCGAGCCTCCCGTGCCACCGCTCACGCTGCTCGGCGATTTCGGCGGAGGAGGGATGCTCCTGGCCTTCGGGGTGGCGTGCGGGCTCCTCGAGGCCGGGCGCTCGGGCCGGGGACAGGTGGTCGACGCGGCCATGCTCGACGGCGCCGCGCTGCTGGCGGCCATGTTCCAGGGCATGCGGGCGTCGGGCGAGTGGTCCGACGACGCGGGACCAACCTCCTCGACACGGGCGCGTACTTCTACGAGGTCTACGAGACGGCGGACGGCCGGTACATCTCCCTGGGCGCCCTCGACGCGGCCTCCTACGAGCTGATGGCCCGCCTGACCGGGCTGGCCGGCGACGGTGACCCTCTGCCGGACCCCGACGACCGGTCGGCCTGGCCGTCCATGAAGGCGCGCCTGGCGGCTCTCGTGCGCACCAGGACGCGGGACGAATGGTGCCGGCTGCTCGAGGGCACCGACGCCTGCTTCGCGCCGGTACTCGAACCAAGCGAGGCTCCCGACCACCCGCACAACCAGGAGCGGCACACGTTCCTCGAGATCGAGGGCGTGGTCCAGGCGGCACCCGCACCGCGCTTCAGTCGCACCGCGCCCGGCCGGCCCGGACCGCCGGCGCGGGCCGGCGAGCACTCCGAGGAGGCTCTGGCGAGCTGGGGGTTCTCAGCCTCCGAGATCGCCCGCTTGCGCCAGTCAGGGGCCGTCGCCCAGCACTGATCCCGCAGGAGAGGCCATCCTGAAGTAAGTGAGCGCCCACCTACAAAATATGCTAGAACAGCGGGATGCACGTCGGATTCGGCCCCCAGTTCCACAACCTCGACCGCAAGCTCACCGACCTCGAGGCCTACCGCCGTGACCTGGTACTCGCGGCCAGAGCCGAGGAGGTCGGGTTCGACTCGGTGTGGACCTCCGAGCACCACTTCTCGGACTACCAGCTGACGTCGCAGCAGCTCATGTTCCTGGCCTGGGTGGCGGGTCAGACCTCACGCGTCAAGCTCGGCACCATGGTGACCGTCCTGCCCTGGCACGACCCGGTGCGGGTCGCCGAGAGCTTCTCCGTGCTCGACAACCTCTCGGAGGGTCGGGCCATCCTCGGCATGGGCCGGGGTCTCGGCCGGGTCGAGTTCGACGGCCTCCGGGTGGACATGGCCGAGTCGCGGCGCCGGTTCACGGAGTACACACGCGGCCATCCTGAACGCGTTCGAGACCGGGTACATCGAGTCCGACGGCGAGCTCTACCGCCAGCCCCGCATCGAGATCCGGCCGAAGCCGTTCAAGAGCTTCAAGGGTCGCACCTTCGCGTCGGCGGTCTCGCCCCAGTCGATGGAGCTGATGGCGCAGCTCGGCGTCGGCATCATGGTGATCGCCCAGAAGCCGTGGGAGGTGGCCGAAGCGGAGTTGGTCGAGTACCGGCAGCGCTACCGCGAGCTCAACGGGTTCGAGGCGCCCAAGCCCATCCTCGTCGTGGTCACCGCGGTGACCAAGGACAAGGCCGAAGCGCAGTCGCATGCGGGAGGTCTACCTGCAGCGGTGGGCCCGCTCGACCGTCGAGCACTACCAGTTCGACAACATCGGGTTCGCCGACATCGAGGGCTACGAGTACTACGCGGCACTGGCCAAGAACATCGAGAAGCACGGTCTGGAGAAGTTCTGCGGCTTCCTGGCCGACCTGCAGGTCTGGGGCACGCCCGACGAGGTCACCGAGAAGCTGGTCGACTACGTCAAGCGGACCGACGCCGGCGGACTCGTGGTCCCGCTTTCGTTCGGCGGCCTGCCGCCGGAGGAGACGAAGGCCAACTTCGACCTGTTCGCCAAGGAGGTGCTCCCGGAGCTGAAGCGTCTCGACGTCGGGGGGGACATCGGCGTCACCTACGACGCGGCGGGCGAGCTCCAACCCTCCGTTTCGATGGACTGACGACGCTAGATCTTCGTGGTCTGCCAGCCTGTGGATTTTGTGACAAGTTTCAGGCGGCGATTCCGAGTCGGGCATTGCTGACGTAGTCGCGCACCAATGTTCGATCGAGGAGCGGCCCGAGTACACGAGCGCGCACCTTGTCTAGAAGACGGCGTCACGGATGCCTTCTGGAGTCAAGGTGTACCTGTTGGTTCAGGTGCTCGCGCGATCAGGCCGTGCAGACGAAGGCGGCGCAGGTCCTAGATCATCTGCGAAGAGCTGTAGTCGCAGCCCATGAGTCCAGGAACAGGCCCGCGAAGGCTCTTGTTCGTGAAGCCGGTGACGGCGTGGACGACGAGGCAGAGTGCACCGGCCAGGGCCTGGTCCGGGCGATGGTTCGCACCATCTGGCGGCTGCTGGTGGCGGGTTTGGAGCTGTCCCGACCACCTTGAGGGACTTACGGGGCTGCGGGAGTTCGGGCGGGTCTCGCGAGGCCGCCGCTAGGGCATCACTCAAAGAGCGGTGGTGGCTGCGACTCTGCGACTGCACCGGAGGCTCGAGGTGACGGTGGCACGATTGGGTGACCTACCATCGGTATTTTGGATTCCGACCACGTAGGCTTTGGCCAGTACCGGAGAAGGCGGTAATGCGATGGTTCACTTTGGAACGTGGCGGCAAGACCTGGTCCCGTACGAGCGTCAACCGGTGACCCACTTCGGCTAACACCAGCTACGCGATCGCCGCAGTGCGCTTCCGGCGCCAAGAAGGAAAGGTGGTTCTAGTGGCTGCTGGTCGCTACCGATTCGTCGCCTCTGTCATCGTTCTTTTGCTTGTGGCGTGTTCGGGGCTGGTGGGCAGCGCCGGTGCCGCCACCAGGACAACCGATACCGCAAGGTCCGACTTGGCTGGGTATTCGGTAGTCAGCACGATTCCGAAGCATTATGCGAGCGTCAACGTAACGATTCCCGAGTACCAGTGCACCGGCACAGAGAACCTCGCGGTATCGCTCACGTCGCATGATTCGAAATACGATGACCCCAGCGGAGTCGAGGTCGATCTGGGTTGTGCCTCAAATGAGCCCGCAGTCGTCGCCTATCTCTTGATCGCAGGCTACGGACCAGTTGAACTTCCGGGGCTCGTTGTACCCGGTGACACGGTGGCCCTGGAAGTCCTCTGCCGTCCGGGTCAGGGCTATACGGCTGTTCTCATCGACGTCAACAACGTCGCCACCGGAGCACAGCAGTTCAACGGTGGAAAGTGCTCGGGAGCGACGTTCGGCGATCTCGGGGTTCAGAACGGCGCCGGCGGTTATGACCCCTTGCCGCAGTTTTCCGACATCCGCTACTTGGACGCACGAGTCAACTCCCGTTCTCTATCTGTCCTTCATACGATTGGGCAGAGCTACCACGAGGGCGGCCAGTCGATCAGCGTGGGCCACCTCGTGAGTGGTGCAGATTTCAAGACGACCGAGGGCTGAGGGATCGGAAGGGACGACGCCCTAGTTCTTGAACCCCCTGCGGACGGTACTTCTCATCGATGGCCGCGAGTCGCCCATGTGGACGGGTCGGTGGCGCTTGCCGGGAGTTTGCAGTTAGTGGCGGGGTCTGGGTCTGTCCAGGCCATCTGGAGGGACTCACGGGACTCAGGGAGTTCGGCCGGCGGCGCTCAGGATGAGCCAGCAGGGCATGAACGGCCGGGGATGGGCCTAGACCTCTATGACGGTGGCGGTGCCCATGCCGCCGCCCGCGGACATGGCCGCGACCCCGATGCCGCCGCCGCGCCGGCGGAGCTCGTAGACCAGGGTCGTCAGCATGCGCGTCCCCGTCATCGCGACGGGGTGGCCCAGGCTGCAGCCGCTCCCGTTCGGGTTGACCTCGTCCGGGTCGATCCCGAGGGCGTCCACCGCCGCCACGGCCACGGAGGCGAAAGCCTCGTTGATCTCGAAGAGCGCGACGTCGTGCAGACCGAGCCCGGCCCGCTCGAGGGCCTTGGGGATCACGCTGATCGGGGCGAGGCCCGTCTCGACCGGCGGCACGCCGACGGCGGCCCAGCTCCGGACCCGGGCCAGGATCTCGAGACCCTCGCGTTCGGCCAGGTCGGACGCGGCGAGCACCATGGCGGCCGCGCCGTCGTTGACCCCCGACGAATTCCCGGCGGTGATGCTGAACCCCTCGATCTCGGGGTGTATCGGCTTCAGCGAGGCGAGCTTCTCCAAGGAGGTGTCGCGCCTCGGGTGCTCGTCCACGGCGAACGTGAGCTTCGTCCCGTCGCGTCGCCGGACCTCGACAGGGATCACCTCGTCGTCGAACCTGCCCGCGTCGATGGCCTCGATCGCCTTGCGGTGCGAATGGTAGGCCCACTCGTCCATGGTCTCGCGGGACACGCCCGCCAGCCGGGCGGCATTCCACCCCACGGTGATGGACATGTCGGCGGTCGGCGCGTCGTCCGTCGGCGGATGGCTCGGCGAGAGCCACCGCTCCGTCCATTCGTCGGTGCCCGGGATGCGGCGCGTGCACACCGGAGCGAGCGAGGCCGACTGGACCCCCCCGGCGACGACGGCGGACTCCATGCCAGAGAGGACGGACGCCGCCGCCATGTTGGTGACCGCGAGGCCAGAGGCACAGTGCCGGTTGACCGCCGTGCCCGCGGCGGACACCAGACCGGCGGCGATGGCGGCGTGACGGGCGATCGCCCCGCCGCCCGCCAGGGACTCGCCGAAGATGACCTCGTCGATCAGCTCGGGCCTCAGGCCGGACCGGGCCACGGCCTCGGCCACGGTGAGCTCGGCCAGTGCGAAGGGGTCGGTGTCGGCGAGGGAGCCCTTGCGGGCCGTCCCGATGGCCGTCCGGCAGGCGGAGAGGATGACAGCATCCGTCACGAGAACCTCCAAGGTGCGGTGGCGGGTCCGGTTGCGGGTGCCACGCCGGAACACTACTGTGCCGGAGAGAGGGAGCGTTCACTTATTTCCTGAGAGATCGGGGACGTTTCGGCGAGCGAGCACAGGGGACCAGCCGGTGGCCAAGGGGATCATGGTCGTGGAGTCCGAGCCCGTGGACCCCGACGCGGAAGACGAGTACGACCGCTGGTACCGCGAGGTCCACATCCCCGAGCTTCTGGCGGTGCCCGGGTTCGCCCGCGCCCGCCGGTACCGGATCCGCAAGGAGCTCGGCCACGGTGAGAGCGACAAGCCCAGGTACCTCACCGTCTACGAGCTCGAGGCGGACGACCTCGCCGCCCCGCTGACGGCGATGCGGGCCCGGCCGCGCCGGGAGGGTTCGGCCCCACCGCTCTCCCCTTCGACCGTCGTCACCGTCTATGAGCTCGTCGAGTGACCGGTCCCCCGGCGACCCGCCCGGTCGACCTGCTCCTGCGCGACGGCGCCGTTGTCGACGGCACCGGGTCTCCGGCCCGCGCGGCCGACGTGGCGGTCGGTGCCGGGCGGATCGTCGCCGTCGCCGACCCCGGAGAGCTACCGCCGTCCTCCGCCGCCGAGGTGGTCGACCTCGACGGACTCGCGCTCGCTCCCGGCTTCATCGACGTCCACACGCACTACGACGCGCAGATCCTCTGGGACGGCGACCTCACGCCGTCGAGCTGGCACGGGGTCACGAGCGTGGTCATGGGGAACTGCGGGTTCGGGGTGGCACCCACGCGTCCCGAGCACCGCGACATCGTGGTGCGGCTGCTCGAGAACGTCGAGGGCATGTCGAAGGAGGCGCTCGACGCCGGCATCGATTGGTGCTTCGAGAGCTTCCCCGAGTACTTCGACGCGCTGGACCGCCGTCCCAAGCGGCTCAACGTCGGTGCGTTCGTCGGCCACTCGCCGGTGCGGCTGTGGGTCCTCGGGGGCGAGGAGCGACCGGCGACCCCGGGCGAGGTGGCCGAGATGCGCGAGCTGGTCGGCCAGGCGCTCGACGCCGGCGCGATCGGGTTCTCCACGTCGCGCCAGCCGGCGCACCAGGGGGCTTACGGGCGGCCGGTCCCCAGCCGCTTCGCCGAAATCGACGAGGTCGACGCGCTCGGCCTCCGTGCTGGGGGAGAAGGGTCGTGGGGTCCTCCAGGTGTCCATCGGTCCGGGTCTGTTCGTCGACCAGTTCTCCGATCTGGCCACGCGCTACGGCCGGCCCGTGACCTGGACGGCCCTGGTGGCGCGGGCGGACAAGCCCGGAGCGGCGCAGCGGACCGTGGAACGAGGGGCGGCGCTGCCCGGGGAGGTCTACCCGCAGATCGCCTGCCGGCCCATCGTCATGCAGATCACGCTGGCCGACCCCGGACCGCTGGCCGAGGTCGACGAGTGGAAGGAGGTCCTGGCCCTGCCCCGGGACGAGCGTCCCCGCCTATACCGCGACGAGGCCTGGCGCGACCGGGCGCGGCCCTCGACCCTGGCCGCCTGGGCGCACCGATGGTCGAAGGTCGATGTCGAGGAGACGAACGTGCACGGGGACATCGTGGGTATCGACCTCGAGCGGTTGGCCCGGGAGCGAGCGACCACACCCTTCGACCTCATGCTCGACCTCGCCCTGGCCGACGACATGGCCACCCGGTTCCGTGTGGTCATGGAGAACGACGGCGACGACGAGATCGGTGAGCTGCTGGCCGACCGCCGCACCCTCCTCGGCCTCTCCGACGCCGGCGCCCACGCCAGCCAGCTCTGCGACGCCTGCTACTCGACCCACCTGCTCGGGCACTGGGTACGCGAGCGCAAGGCCCTGTCGCTCGAGGATGCGGTCTGGCGCCTGACGGGCCATCCCCATGAAGCCTTCCGCATCGAAGGCCGCGGGCTGATCGCGCCAGGCTTCCACGCCGACCTGGTTGCGTTCGACCCGGCCACGGTTGGAACAGCTCCGGTGGAGCGCGCCCACGACCAACCGGGAGGTGCCGATCGGCTCCTCGTGCGCAGCACGGGGATCGAGCACGTCTGGGTCAACGGCGTCGCCGTCCGCCGCGGCGGTGCGGACCTTCCCGGCGTCGCGCCGGGCACGCTGCTCCGTTCCTCGCCCTGAGCTTCCGCTTCGAGCACCGTTGGCCTTCGGCGGGAACGGCTTCTCCACACCCCTACGGTCTCGAGTTGTCGACGATCTGCGCGATCTCTACAAAATCGATCCTCGGGCTCACCCCGTAAAGGCCGGTGACACGTTCCCGAAGCGCCTCAGAGAAGAAGGCATCGGCGGCATCTCGGGACTCCCAGACGTAGAAGTTCGTCGCTCGCTGCTGCTTCTCGTCGAAGGTGAAGAACTTGAACCGCAGGTCGGACATACCCTCGAACATGGCGCGGGCCTCGTCTGCCACCTTGATGACCCGATCGCGATCGAGGTCACCGTCGAACTCGAACGTCACGATTACGCCGATCACGGCCGCCTCCTCTGTCTGTCTTGAACGTTACCCATGTGCCTGTGCCAGTGCACTCGGCACCTGGACGTGAATCCGGGTCGATCCGGAGCGCTGAACACCACCTGGCGCAGGTGGCGAAGCGACGCCCGCGACCAGCGGCCGGACCACGGGACTGATCCAACGGAGGCGGTCGTGTCTGAGTTCTCGGACTTCGAACGAAGCAGCACGGATGGCGGCGACCGTGTCACGGTTGCATCGGCAGCCGCAGGCATACCAACCCCAAGGCAGATTGAGTCGGTCCTGCCACCGTGCAGCCCGAGGTGACGCCGATCGAACGTGCTCGGCGAAGAGGAATTTGCCGCCGGGGCGGAGCACTCTCGCCACCTCGGCGAGCGCCCGTTGAGGATCTTCAACCGTGCAGAACACCAAGGTGGCGACCACGGTGTCGACGCTGGCGTCAGGGAAGGGAAGGCTTTCGGCGGGCGCCACGATCACGGACGTGTCCAAGGACACGGAGCGAGCCCGCTTCCTGAGCTTCGCCGCCATGCGCGGATCCGGATCCGTCAAGAGGAGCTCGGAGACCGTCTCGGGGTAGTGGCTCAAGTTGAGACCGGTACCGGCACCCAACTCGACCACTCGCCCCGTCGACTGGGTCACGAGGTTCTTGCGCACGTCCCGGAGACCTCGGCGCTCGGCGAGCAAAAAGGCCGTGTCGTACACGAGAGGGAAGGCTCGTCCCCACGTGGCCTCATAGACGGGGCCCGGCATGTCGCCTCCCCTCGAACACGCAAGGCCCGGCACAGGTGGGCGCGGCAAGCGGGCACGGCAACGAACTGAAAGAACCGCTGATGCCGATATCCGGCGATGGCGGTCCTATGGACGGGTGTTCATCGGTCATGCCCTCATTGTCGAGGGCCGGCCAACCGATGTCAGGCGTAGAACTACCTCAGTTTTCGGCCTGCGAGGCTGTCCACCATGCGGCAACCTGTGCCCTCGAGCGAACCCCGAGCCTGATGCGAATCCGCTCGAGGTGACCTTCGGCGGAGCGCTCGTCGATTCCCAGCCGCTGAGCGATGTCCCGATTCGTGAGTCCCTGGCTGACGAGTTGCGCCACCTCCTTCTGCCTCTTCGTGAGGGTGGGAGCCGCGCTCCGTCGTAGGGATCGAAGCCCGAGAAACCGTCGGATCTCGTCGACGAGGGCGTCGACATCGCCGATATGGGGAAGATGCGATCGCCCGGGGAGTTCGACCAGTCGCGCCCCTCCGATGCGCGACGCGATGAGCCGGCTCTGTTCCAAGGGGCGGCGCGGTCGCGATCTCGGTGGAGCACGAGTGTGGGGGCCGTGATGTCACCGAGGGCTTCGAGCACATCCACGGAGTAACTCGCCAGGAGGAGTTCGGCCGCTGTCTCCGCCGACGATGCCTGGCGTTGGTAGTTGGCAAGTTCGGCGCTCGTTGCCGCCGACGCGTCCGGAGCGAAGATCTCGGTCAGGACATCCGATCCCAAGCCCCAATGGCTGCGGACGAGTCCCACCACGTGCTCCCGCACTTGCGGAGTTGCGATGTCCGCCCCTCGCGCCCAGCCACCGTAAAGGATCAGCCGGTTGACCGTTTCAGGATTCCTGGCGGCCCAGTCGATGGCGATCGGCACACCCAGCGAACTGCCCATGAGGTCGAACGTGGTACCGCCCGCGGCGGACATGACGGAGTGGAGTGTGTCCCGCTCGAGTTGTAGTGACCACTTCGCCGGTCTCGGGCGCTCGGACAACCCACAACCGGGCCGGTCGTAGCGCACCAGGGTCCTCCCGCGGGCGAGCGCCTCCAGAAACGAGCGTTCTTCGAGCAGAGCCCAGCCCAGTTCCAGATGGCTCAGCCAACCACCCACGAAGAGGAGGAACGGTCCGGCGCCGGCCGTCGCGTACGCCACCGACGTTCCGTCGGGCAAAGAGGTCGATCCGACTGACTGTTCCACCTACAACTTCCCGATCCGAGCGTGAAGTCGGTCGTGTCGCCCGGAGTGACACAGCCTGACACTCCGGAACTCTCGCCGGTGGAGATGGCACGATGTCAGTCGCACGAAGCGGCGTCAGACGTCCGGGTCCGGGACGGCGCGGAGATAGGGCGCCATCATGAGCGGCGTCACGCTCAGCACGCCGGACTCGACGGGGAGAACCACGCCGGTGATCCAACGGGCCTCGTCGCTGGCCAGGAACGTCGCGGCGTGGCCCACGTCCCACCCGGTGCCCGGGGTACCGAGCAGACCCGCCTCGGAGCGGAGCGTGTTCATGAACTCGGCCCGCGGACCCGGCGCGGAGACCGAGAGCACCATGGGCGTCGTGATGTGGCCGGGCGCGATGGCGTTGACCCGGATGCCCTGGCGGCCGTGGGAGTAGGCCATGTCGACGGTCATCGCGATCAACGCGCCCTTGGCGGCGGAGTAGGCGAGCGTCCCGTCGCCGCGCAGGGCCGAGATCGACGAGATGTTCACCACCGCCCCTGCACCCTTGTCAGCCATCACCGGCACGGCGTACTTCGACGCCAGGAACGCCGTCCGCAGGTTGATGTCCATGGCCCGGTCCCACGCTTCCTCGGTCGTGTCGACCACTGTGCCGAGCGCCGCCAGCCCGATGTTGTTGACCAGCACGTCCACGGTGCCGAACGCGCCGACCGCCGCTTGCACCATCGCCTCGCATTCGGACGCCTTGGTCACGTCCGCCCCGAAGACCTCGGCTTTGCCCCCCTCGTCGGCGATCACCGCCCGGGTTTCCTCGGCGCGCTCGGGGTGCAGGTCGACCAGGAGCACCTGCGCCCCTTCTCGCGCCAGCAGGATCGCCGTCGCCTTCCCCGTCCCGACCCCGGGTCCCGGGGTCGACCCGGCCCCGGTCACGATGGCGACCTTTCCTTCGACCCGTCCGCTGCGCTCCGTCATCCGACGTCCTCCTCGTGCTCTCTCGGTCTCGATCCCTCGGTAACTACCAGCGCGTGAGTAGCGCGGCCCCCGCCTCGATACCGCCGACGTTGGTCACCGCGGCCACCTCTGCGTCGCGCACCTGACGGTCGCCGGCCTCGCCGCGCAGCTGGCGCACCGCCTCGGCCGTGTGCCCGAACGCGGCGTGGAGCCGTCCACCCGAGAGCTGCCCGCCCCAGGTGTTGAGCGGCAGCTCGCCGCCGAGGGAGATGCGGGTCCCTCCTTCGACGTAGGAGGCCGCCTCGCCGGTGCCGCAGAAGCCCATCGCCTCGAGCCACCAGACCACCTCGATCGTGAACCCGTCGTAGAGCTGGGCCACGTCGACGTCGCGGGCCGTGAGCGCGGTGCGGTTCCACATCGCCGCGGCGGCGGCGTGGCCCACCCGGCCCATGTCCTCCCACTGCTCCCACGACGGTCGGCCGTCGACCACTCCGGCCATCGCCTCGATCCGCACCGGCGCGCGGAGGTCGGGCACGGTCTCGGCCGCCGAGACCACAATGGCCGTCGAGGCGTCGACCGGGACGTCGCAGTCGTAGAGGCACATCGGGGTCGAGATCATCCGCGCCGCCAGGTACTCGTCCAGGCTCAGCGGTTCCCGGTAGACGGCCTGCGGGTTGCGCGACGCGTGCTCCGTTGGGTCACCGGGATCCACCCCAGCTGCTCCCTCGTCGCCCCGTACTCGTGCATGTAGCGGGTGGCGAACGGCGCCACCTGGCAGACGGGCGAGAGCGCGCCGACGGGCAGGAGCCAGGCCAGGGGACCCTCGGCCTCGGGGTGCACCGATCCGTAGGCCGGCCGGCCGCCGGCCCGCCGCGCCGCGCTGCCCTCCTTGACCGTGCGCCAGATCACCGCGTGGCGCGCCTGCCCCGTGGCGACCGCCATCGCCGGGCCGTAGAACGGCAGGCTCATCCCCTCCACCTGTCCCAGGCGCCAGGTCGTCGTCACGGCGAGGGCATCCTGGACCTCGTAGAGGTCGCCGTTGGCGTAGCCGGGCAGGTTGGCCTTGCCTCCGCCGGGGAACATGGCGAGCCCGTCGATGTCGTCGAGGCGCAAGCCGGCGTCGTCGACGGCGGCGAGCACGGCGTCGAGCGTGAGCTGCAGGCCGGAGCGCTCGACCTGGCGCCCGACGGCGGACTGGCCGACGCCCGAGATCACGGCCCGCTTCTCCAGCCACTCGGACCCCATCACGCGCCCCCGCCGGCGGCGGCCACGAAGCTCGGGATGGCGAAGCCGCCCGGGCCCGGCTCGAAGCCGATGGCGACGCGCATCCCCACGGTGACGTCGTCCGTCGCGCATCCCCTGATGCGGCCCATCACCCGGACCCCGGGGTGGTCGGGGAACTCGACGAGCACGAGGGCGTAGGGGACCTCGAGGTCCGGGAGCCAGCGCTGGTGGTTGACGGTGAAGCTGTAGACCGCACCCGAACCGGTCACCTCATGAGGCTCGACGTCGCGGCTGCGGCAGCGCCGGCAGATCCCGCGCGGCGGGAACCCCTCGGCGCTGCAGTCGCGGCAGCGCTCGACGAGCAGCCGGCCCTCGGCCGCGGCGGCCCAGAACGGCGCGGTCTCCTCCGTGACGGCCGGGGGGATCCCGGGCGGCCCCGCGGCCGTCGCACCGGCGCGGCCCGTCACACGATCACCCCGTCGTCCTTCAGCCGGCCGATCTCGTCCCAGTCCAGGCCGAGCTCGAGCAGCGCGCGCTCGGTGTGCTCGCCGTGCTCGGGAGCCCGGCGGGGCTGTCCCGGCTCGGCGTCGAACTGCACGGGCGATGCGACCAGGGGGATGGAGACGCCGCGGCCCATGTCGACCTCGGCGATGTAGCCGTTCGCCCTCACCTGAGGGTCGTCGTGGACCTCGGCCGGCGTCTGGACCGGCGCCCACTCGCCGTCGAGGTCCGCCAGCGCACGGCGCCACTCCTCCAGCGTCCGCGCCGCGAAGACCTCGTCGAGCCTGGCCACGCACGAGCGAGCGTTGCGGCGCCGCGCCCGGCGTCGGCCCAGCGGGGATCGTCGGCCATCTCGGGATGGCCGAGCGCGGCGCACAGCTCGGGCCAGCGCCGGTCCGACTCCACCATGATGAGCGCGACGTGGCGCCCGTCGGCCGTCCGGTACGGCAGGGTCAGCGGGTTCGAGGTGCGGGCCCGCTCTGGCCGCGCGTCGGTGGCGCCGCCACCTCCGAGCACGGCGTTGACGATGTCGGGCTGCACCTGCCACATGCCCGAGGCGAGCAGCGAGGCGTCGACCACGGCGGCATGCCCGGTCGAGGCTCTCGAGAAAGTGCGGCGCTCACGGCACCGGCGATGGTAAGGCCGCCGACGACGTCGCCGAACGCCGGCCGCGTGCCGAGCGGCGCGGAGGCACCGGGCGGGGTGAGCACGTACTGCATCCCGCTCCGGGCCCAGTAGGTGCTGACGTCGTAACCGCCCCGTCCGGCGTCGGGCCCCCGTGCGCCGAACGCCGAGCCGCGCACGTACACGACCGCGGGGTTGTCCGCGCGTACGTCTTCGACCTCGACACGCAGTCGGCGGCGTGCCGCGGGCCGGAGGCTGGTCAGGAACACGTCGGCCTCGCGGATCAGCCGGCCCAGCAGCTCCCGGCCCTCGGGACGACCGAGGTCGATGCCGACCGACCGTTTGCCCCGGTTGGCCGACTGGAAGAACGGGTCGACGCCCCGGTACTCGTTGTGCAGGCCGCTGGTGACGAGGCCCCGGTAGGGGTCGCCCGTGACCGGGTGTTCGATCTTGACGACGTCCGCGCCCCACTCGCTCAGGACGGTGCCCGCCATCGGGACGAAGACGTGGGACGCGACCTCGACGGCCCGGACGCCCGAAAGAGGACCTCCCACGACGCGCCTGCTCAGCGCGCGAGGAGCGACGGTGGCAACCCGATGCTGCGCGGCTCCAAGAAGTTGAGCAGGCCCTCGGGACCGAGCTCGCGCCCGAGGCCGGACTCCTTGAAACCGCCGAAGGGCACGAGCGGGAAGGGCGGGAAGCTGCCGTTGACCGCCACGCTGCCGGTGCGCAACCGGCGCGCCACACCGAGCGCCCGGCGGTCGTCTCCGCTCCACACCCCGCCGGACAGCCCGTACTCGGAGTCGTTGGCGATGCGCACCGCGTCGTCCTCGCCGTCGTGGGCGATGACGCTGAGCACCGGTCCGAAGATCTCCTCCCGGGCGACGCGGATTGAGTTGTCCACCCCGCCCAGGATCGTCGGCGCCACGTACCAGCCGCGGGGGAGGTGCGCGGGACGCGTTCCCCCGCCACGACGCGTGCGCCGGCCTCCCCCGCCAGCGCGATGTAGTGCTCCACGCGTTCCCGCTGCCGCGCCGCCACGAGCGGTCCGACCTCGGTTGCGGGGTCGTGGGGGTCGCCGACGACGATGTTCGACGCCGTCTCCGCGGCGATCGCGAGCACCTCGTCGACGGAGCGGCGCGGCACCAGCACGCGGGTCTGTGCGCCGCACACCTGCCCCGAGAGGTGCATCACGCCGTGCACGACCCGCGGCACGACGACGGCCACGTCGGCATCGTCGAGCAGGAGCGTGGCCGACTTGCCCCCGAGCTCCAGGGAGACGCGGGTCATGCGATCCGCGCACAGGGCCATGATCCGCTTGCCCGCCGCGGTCGAGCCGGTGAACGCCACCTTGTCGATGCCGGGGTGGGTGACCAGGTGCTCGCCTACCTCGCGGCCGGCCGGCACCACGTTGAACACCCCCGGGGGGACGCCGGCCTCGTCGAGCGCTTCGGCCAGGACGAAGTTGCTCAACGGCGCCTCCGGCGGGGGCTTGAGCACCAGGGTGCACCCGGCCGCCAGCGCGGGAGCCGTCTTCCACGCCGCCAACGTCACCGGCGCGTTCCAGGGCACGATGGCCGCGACCACGCCGACCGGCTCCTGCGTCACCAGTCCCGCCCGCTCGCCCGAGACGACCGTCCGCTCGAAGTCGAACGAACCGATGAGGTCGGAGTAGTAGCGGAACAGCGGGGCGACCAGGCCGGTCTGCGCCTGGGGCGCCTGGCTGACCGCACACCCCATCTCGTCGGTCGTGACGGCCACGATGTCGGGCGTCCGCTCGGCCAGGAGTTCGGCCGCCCGCGCCAGGATCCGGGCACGCTCGCTCGCCGCCATGCGAGGCCAGGGACCCTCGGTGAAGGCCCGGGATGCGGCGTCAACGGCACGGTCCACGTCGGCGGGCGTGGCGACGGGAACGGACCCCACCGCTTCCTCCGTCGACGGGGACACCACCTTGAGCGTCTCCTCGCCGCACGGGGCCACCCAGGACCCGCCGATGTAGAAGGCGTCGCGGTGAAGGAGTGAGCTGCCCACGGCGCGGCCTCGCCCCGGCGTGTCTACGCGCCGGTGAGGCGCGTGCGGAACCGCGTGGGCCGTCGCGTCATCGGACCGGGTCGTCCAGGTGGTAGAGCCCGGTGGCCGTGTGCTGGAGGACGTTGCCGATGACCTCGTCGGGAAGCCCGGCCAGCGACCGCTCCATGACGACGCGCGGGCTCGGGGACTCCGACGCCGGGCCGGGCGACAGGCTGGTGGCGTGTGGGAAATCGGTCTCGAACATCAGGTTCTCGCCGAGGAAGTCGATCACCGAGCGCATGGAGGCCTGCTCGAACCAGTACATGGCGTAGATCTGCCGCTTCACGTACTCGCTCGGCAGCAGTCGATCGGGGTAGTCCTTGTGCGCGCCGACGTTGAGCCACTGCCAGTCCATGCTCTCGGCGAGGAAGGGCAGCCAGCCGGCGCCGTTCTCGACCGAGACGAACTTGAGGTCCGGATAGCGGTGGCAGACCCCGCTGAGGACGACCTCGGCCACGTTCTGCGCGTTGCCGAGGAGGACGAGAGAGCTCTCCCGGACGAAGTCGAGCTTCTTCGACTGGTCGACCGCCCCCTTGAGGTCGTCGCCCGAGGAGAGGAAGCCGACGTGGAAGTTCAGGCTGAGCCCCATCTCCTGCGCCAGCCCCAGGAGCGGCTCCCAGTAGTCGTCGACGAGCCGGGGCAGGCCGACCTTGTCGTAGCGGGCGGCGAAGAGGACGCCCTTGTGGCCCATGTCGTAGGCGCGCTTCATCTCGGCCACCGACGCCTGAATGTCCCAGAACGGCAGCATCGTCATGGGGATGAGGCGTCTCGCGTCCGCCGAGCAGAACTCGGTCAGCCAGTCGTTGTAGGCGCGCACGCATTCGGTGGCGAGCGCGTGGTCCATCTCGTTGAGGAAGACGTGGCTGTGGAAGCCGAGGATGTTCGGGTAGAGCAGCTGGTAGTAGACGCCGACCTCGTCCATGTAGGCCAGGCGCGCGTTGGCATCGACCGCGGCGGGAAGCGCCTCGCTGAGCCGTCGCGGATGGGACGGCGGGAATTCCTCCCAGCCCGCCTGGGCGAAGGCGCCCACACCGAAGAGTTTCTTCGAGCCGATGTACCACCGGTCCTCGCCGGTGCGTTCGTGGAGGCGGACGTGGGGGACCAGGTCGCCCCAGCGGGACGAGACCCGCGAGGTCCACAGGTCGGCCGGCTCGATGATGTGGGAGTCGACGTCCGCCACGGCGTAGCGCTCGCACAGCGGGACGGTGGCCTCGGTGGCCTCGGCGAGCTGGGTCATCGGCCTGCTCCCCGGTCCGACGTCGATGCCGACGTCGCCAGGTCGTCCGGGTCGGCGGGCGTGAAGCCGTAGACCCGGGTGGCGTTGCCGACCGCGATCTTGTGTTGCACGTCCTCGGGCAGGTGGGCCAGCCACTTGTTAGCCAGCTGGACCGAGTCCGGCCAGGTCGAGTCCGAGTGCGGGTAGTCGCACTCGAGCATGACGTTGTCCTCGCCGATCACGTCGAGCAGCCGGATACCCGCCTGATCGTCGATGAAGGTCCCGAACACGTGGTCCCGGAAGAGCCGGCGCACGTCGGTGTCGAGGTCGAACGAGGCGGTGGACTTCTCCTCGCCGCGGACGTGGTTGGGGTTCATGTCGATGTCGAAGCGCGAGGCCCAGAACCGTTGCTTGTCGACCACCTGCTCGGCCCGCTCCAGGAAGTACGGGATCCAACCGATGGATCCCTCCGACAGCGCGATCTTGAGCCCGCCGAACCGCTCGAATTTGCCGCTGAAGAGCCAGTCGAGCAGCGTGCCGGCCTGGTTGGCTGCGGCCGAATAGGACATGAAGGCGAGCGTCGGCATGTCGTCCGAGGTCCGGATGAGGTTCGACGACGAGCCGACGTGCATGGAGAGCACCAACCCGGCGTCGCTCGCCGCGTCCAGGACGGGATCCCAGTAGTCGGTGTGGATGGAGGGGAGGCCGAGCTTGGTCGGGTTCTCGGAGAAGGCGATCGACTTCGCGCCCCGCGCCGCCGTGCGCTCCATCTCGACCACCGCCGCGGCGGGGTCCCACAGCGGGATGAGCATCATCGGGATGAAGCGGCCCGGATAGGTCTCCGCGCACTCCTCGAGGATGAAGTCGTTCCACGCCCGCACGCAGGTCAGCGCGAGCTCCTTGTCCTTCGCTTCGTGGAAGACCTGCCCGCAGTACCGCGGGAAGGACGGGAAGAGGAGCGAGGACAGCACGTGGCCCTGGTCCATGTCCGCCACGCGCTCGGCCGGCTCGTAGCACCCCGGTCGCATGTCCTCGTAGGTGATGGGCTCGGGTGAGAACTCCTCGCGCCGCTTGCCCGCCACCGCGTTGAGGCCGGTCGTCACGATCTGGCGGTCCTCGTAGACCCAGAACTCCGAGTCGCCGTCCCTCACGATGTGCGGCGCGTGCTCGCGCTGCCGCTCCGGGACTCGTTCCTGCCAGAGCCGGGCCGGCTCGATGAGATGGTCGTCGACCGAGACGAACCAGTTGATGGCCATCATGCCTCCATGTCGTGGGTCTGCGGGAGAACCTCTTCGCCGAGGGTCTGCAGCAGCGCAGCCGTGTCCTGTTGGAACACCCGGATCTCGGAGACGAGGTCGCCGGTGAAGGAGAACAGCTCGACGACGTCGACCGTGGCCGACTCCCCGGTGCGGTGGGACGTCCACGTCTGCGTGGTGATCTGCACCACCGTGTCCCGGCATCCGAGGATCCGGGGAGGGCCGATCGTGCGGGACCAGTACCTGGCGAAGGTGGCGCCCATCTCGTCCATCCCGGTGCGCCCCGCGTGCCACCCCCCGTGCGGGAGCGAGGCGGGCTGCTGAATGCGCAGGTCAGGGTGGAAAAGTCCGAAGGCTCCCTCACGGTCTCCGGCTCCGAAGCGCTCGGCCAGCTCCCGGACGAGCTCGGCCCGGTCGGTCGTGGCCGTCGCGCCCTTGGTCGGTGGAGTCACCGGCGTGCTCATCCCGGACCAGTCCCCTCGCGTCCGGGGGCGGGCGCACCCCTCCCCCGGGCCAGAAAGAAAGTGAGCACTCAATAAGGATCGCAGGTGCCGCGCGGGGTGTCAACACGCGGTGGCCGGGGCCTCAGCACGCGGAGGCGGCCTGAGACGAGGACGAATTCCCGAGGGCTCCCGTGGGTGGGAAGAAGCCCTTCATGGTGCCCTCGCTCACCTGGGCGACGGCGCGGTTGCGGTCGAAGCCCTTGGTGTAGTGGCTCTCGAGGGCCAGCACCAGCGCGATCCCCATGACCGCACGGGCCGAGATGTCCGGTGCCTCGAACCCGAGTCCGTAGCGGTCCTCCACCTGGCGCCAGGCCTCGGCCAACCGGTCCATGGCCACCACGAAGTGCTCGTCGAAGAAGCGCTTGGCCACCTTCGGGTCGCCGAAGAGGACCAGCCCCAACAGGGGGATCACCTCCTCGAGGGTCGAGGTCAGCTGGCGGTAGAGCCCGTTGAGGGTCTGGAGCTGGCGCTCGGGGGTGAGGGGCTCGTCCCGGTCCACGACCTCGCTGGCCGCGACCAGCTCGTCGACGGCCTCGCGCAGCGGATCGACGACCGCCTCGTAGAACAGCTGGTCCTTGCTCTCGAAGTGCCGGTAGATCACGCCTTCGCTGATGCCGCCGTACTCGGCGATGACCTTCATCGTCGTGCCGTTCACGTCACCGGTCCGGCTGAACGCCGTGCGCGCCGCTTCGAGGATGGAGCGACGACGGGCGTCGGCCTTGAGCCGGCGGGCCCGAGGCGGATCGGTCCGCGGCTTCCCGCTGCGAGCAGGTGCCTCAGCCACCACGTGCCTCGGTCCCGACGCCGAGAACCTGGTTCGGCGGGGGCAGGTCGGACACCGAGCGTCAGATTAGGGCATCACGGACGGAGAACCGCAGCTTGCGAGCGAGCACGGGTGCGGCGCGCTCCCGGCCCCGAGGATCTGCCCCGCGTCGCGGCCGCGCCGCCGGGCTCTCGTGGCAACGGACCCTGGACCCACCTAAGATAAGCGAGTGTTCGCTTATGTAGTCAGGTGGTCGTCCGTGGCGCGCCTCGAGCAGGGTCGAACCGGCCGGGCTCCGACGTGGATGGCGCCGTGAGGGCGGCGGTGGCCTACGAGGCGGGCAAACCGCTGGTGGTCGAAGAGCTCGAGGCGCCGGCCGTCGGCCCCTCCGACGTCCTGGTGCGCGTGGCGGCCAGCGGGATCTGCCACACCGACCACGCCGCCATCGCGGGGTTGACGCCGATTCCCTTTCCCTTCGTGCCCGGACACGAGGGGTGTGGCACCGTCGAGGAGGTGGGGGCCGATGTCCGCGGGGTGAAGGTCGGTCAACGGGTCCTCGCCTCGGTCGCCCCCGCCTGCGGCGCATGCTGGTGGTGCGTGAACGCCCACTCGAACCTGTGCGAACTAGGCCCGGCCGTGAAGTCGGCGCCGCGGTGGACGCTCCGCGGCGGCACCTCGGCGACGGCCCTGTGCGGGTGCGGGACCTTCGCCGAGGTGATGGTGCTCCACGAGGCCTCGGTCGTTCCCGTCGAGACCGCACTCTCCGACGAGCAGCTGGCGCTGCTCGGCTGCGGCGTGACCACCGGGCTCGGAGCCGCCCTGAACACGGCCGGAGTCCGGCCGGGTTCGAGCGTCGCCGTCATCGGGTGCGGAGGCGTGGGCCAATCGGCCATCCAGGGTGCCCGCATCGCCGGCGCGTCGCTGATCGTCGCCGTCGACCCGGCTCCGTCCCGCCGGCAGTCGAGCCTGGGAGTCGGCGCGACGCACGCGGTCGACCCCGCCGCGGCCGACCCGGTCGAGTACGTGCGCTCGCTCACCGGGGGCCGGGGCGTGGACTACAGCTTCGAGGTGGTCGGACGCGTGGAGCTGATGCTCCAGGCCTACGAGATGGCGCGCCGCGCCGGCACGGTGACCTTCGTCGGCATGCCGCCCGTGGACGGCGTCTTGGAGCTGCCGGCGTTCAAGTACGTCTTCAGCGGCAAGCGCATCGTCGGCTCGGTCGTCGGCGACGCGCAGATCCGGCGCGACTTCCCCCGCTTCATCGGGCTGGCCGAGTCCGGCCGGCTCGACCTCGGCTCAATGGTCTCGAACCGCATCGGACTCGACGACATCAACGACGGGCTCGCGGCGCTCACAGACGCCGATGGCGTCCGCACGGTCGTCCAGACCGGACGGTAAGCGCTCGCCACATGCCGGAGAACCGTGGCATCACCCTCGGGGCGGCGGTGCTGCCCGAGCCCGACCGGGCCTGGCTGCGCGCCGTCGAGGAGCTCCCGATCGATTCGGTGTGGCAGGGCGGGCATCTTCTCCCCCGGGCGCCTCGGGCGAGGCCATAACCCGGCTCGCCCTGATGACGGCGTGGACCGAACGGGTCCAGGTCGGGACCGCCGTCCTCCTGCTCCCGCTCTACCACCCCGTCGTGGTGGCCAAGCAGCTGGCCGACCTCGATGCGCATTCCGGGGGACGGCTCCGCGTCGGTATCGGAGTGGGCGGTGAGTTCCCCAAGGAGTTCGAGGCCGTCGGCGTCCCGCTGTCCGAGCGCGGGGCACGGACCGACGAGAGCATCGAGGTGATGCGCCTGCTCTGGAGCGGCCGACCTGTCAGCCACCACGGCCGGTTCTTCGACTTCCACGACGTCGAGCTCCGCGCCGTGCGACCGCCGGGCCGCGCCGACGCCGCGGGACAGGCCGGGGGTCCCCCGATCATCGTCTCGGGACGCCGCCCGCCCGCCACGCGCCGGGCGGCGCGCCTCGGTGACGGCTTCATGCCCTACCTGGTGTCCCCCGCCGCCTACGCACGATCCGCGCAGGCCATCCGTGACGAGGCGCGGACGGCAGGCCGTGACCTCGGCGGCTTCGAGTGGATGCTCTACCTGTACACCTCCATCCGCGAGGACGGCGACCGGGCGCGGGCCGACGCCTCCGCCTTCCTCCAGGGCGCATACGGCGAACTCGAACCCGAGAAGCTCCAGCGGATCGCGCCGTCCGGCACGCCCGAGGAGGTGGCGGAGCGGGTGCAGGAGTACGTCGACGCCGGCGTGCGTCACGTCATCGTCTCGCCCGCCGCGCCGTCGGACACCCTCGAGGTGGTCCGGCTGGCCGCGGAAGAGGTCCTGCCCCGGCTGGCGCTGCCGGTCCCGGCACAGTGAACACGTCCGGTCGCGAGGAAATGAACGACAGGGGCAGCGACAGCGACAGGAAGCGACAGCGACAGCGACAGCGACAGCGACAGCGAGGTCTTCCTGCCGTGCGCCGGTCTGTCGGTGGTGGAGGTCGCCGTGGGGACGAGCGATCTCGGTCTCGGCCTCGTCGCCGGAGTCCCCGGCATGATCCTCGCCGATCTCGGGGCGTCGGTCACCCGCGTCGTGGGCGCCGCACCTGACATCGACGCGCACGTGCCGTGGGGCCGCGCCTGGCACCGTGACAAGGAGCTGGTGACCGAGGAGGACGCCGCCCGGATCGCGGTACGGCTCGGCGCGGCGGACGTGGCCCTGGTCTACGGGGACGAGGCCGACATCGAGGGCCGCGGACTCGGCTCGCTCGACGTGATGGCCGAGAACCCCTCGGTCGTCTACGCCCGCTGCTGCCCCAGCCGGACGGACGCGGGGACCGTCGCCGACTTCGCCCTTCTCGTCGAAGCGCGCGCCGGGTTCTGCAGTCAGCTGGCCGGACATCGCGAGGGGCCGATCTTCGTCGACGTCCGGGCGAGCGGAGGGGGAGCGGCGCTCGTGCTCACGGCCTCCGTCCTCGCGCTGCTTCGCCGGAGGGTGCACAGCGGCCGGGGGGGCTGGGCCGAGACCTCTCTCTACGACGGCCTGCTCTCCACCCTCGGGTGCATGATCGGGCGTTCCGAGCGCGCCCCGGCCGAGGTGGAGAGCTACTGGGAGAAAGGCTCGACCTTTCCCAACTTCCTCTACCGCTGTGCCGACGGGGAGCTGCTCCAGGTCTGGTTCGGCGGCAAGGGCATGTACGCCGCGCTCATCGAGATCCTCGGCGACGAGCCCAGCCCCCGGGGCTACTACGCCGACCAGGTGTCCGGTGCGCTGGGCGAGCGAGCACGTCGGTGGCGCTCGTTCTTCGCCCGGCACCCGCGACCGGACTGGATCTCGCGACTCCGGGGCGCCGGCGTCGCCTGCGAGCCGGTCCTCGCACCGGGCGATCTGCTCTCGGACGCGCACGCACACCAGGCGGGCCTCGTCTCCCGGCGCGCCACCGCAGGCGGCCAACGGTTGAGTGTCGCCACCCCGATCGCGGTCCGACCGCTCTCGTTCGCGCCGTCGGGGCCGGAGCCCGGGACGCGCGCCGCATCCCGGCGAACGCGTCAGGCGCGCTGCTCGCGGGTGTCCGCGTGGTGGATTTCTCCGCTTTCGTCGCCGGTCCGCTCGCGGCGCAGGTGCTGGCCGATCTCGGAGCCGACGTGATCAAGGTCGAACCACCCCAGGGTGAGGCGATGCGGGCGGCCGCCTATGCCGTCGCTGCGTGCCAGCGCGGGAAGCGCAGCCTGGCTCTCGACATCGGGGCCGCCGAGGCGCGCCCGGTCGTGGAGCGCTTGCTCCGGTGGGCGGACGTGGTGGTGCACAACTTTCGCGTCGGGGTGTCCGAGCGCCTCGGCATGGACGAAGAGACCGTGTCGCAGCTCAACCCGCGGGCCGTCTACTGCCATGCCAGCGCGTTCGGCCCCACCGGGGCCCGCGCGACCTATCCCGGCAACGACGCCTTGATGCAGGCCCTGACCGGATTCGAGCGGGCCGTGGGCGGTGCGGACAACGACCCGATCGCGGGCACGTGGATCCCGATCGACATGTGCGGCGGCTGGGTCGCGGCGATCGGCGTGCTGGCCGGCCTCTACGCCGCGGCGTCCGACGGCAGGGGGTACCGGGTGGCGACGAGCCTGATGGGCGCAGGCATGCTCCTCCAGAGCGGCGTGACCCAAGAAGACGGGCACTGCGTCCCCGGCCCCGAGCTCGACTCGGAGCAGACCGGTTACGGGCCGGGATACCGCCTCTACCGGGGCGCCGACGGCGACTGGTTCGCCGTCGTGATCCCGACGGCCGAGGCGTGGGCGGCGCTGCGCTCGGTCCCGGCGCTCTCCGCTCTTCCCGACGACTACGTCCCCTTGCGCGGCGGCCCGGGCGACGAGGTCGCCCGCGAGGCCGAAAAGGTCCTGGCCGGCGCGTTCGCCGCCGGCTCCGCCGCCGACTGGGTGGAAACGCTCACCTCGTCGGGCGTCCTCGCCGAGGCGGTCGAGCCGACGGACCGGGACCGCTTCCGGCAAGGGATCCTGGACGACCCCCTCAACCGCCAGCTGGGGCGGGTCGCCGCGTACTCGACGCCCGAGTGGGGCTGGTTCGAGCAGATCGGGCCGTTGCTCCGCTGCGGACCCGACGCCGGGGGCGGACCGAAGCTCGCGCTCCCGGGGATCGGCCAGCACAGCTTCGAGGTCCTCGCAGAACTGGGATTCGGCGAGGACGACGTGCAGGGGCTGTTGCGTGCCAAGGTCGTCCACCAGCAGTAGTCGTCCGCGTCGCCGGCGCGGCTCACGCCGCCCCAGATGCGGCATCATGCGCACAGGCGGGAGGTTCGGTCGAGGGGCGTGTGTGACAGATTTCGCTGCCACTGGTCTGGGGCTGCGGTACGGGTCGGTGCGACTGGTACCGACCGACGCGCGCTGGGCGACGATCGCGCGGGACCTCGCAGAAGACATCGGGCAGGCACTGGCCGGTCCCGTTGCCGGAGTCGAGCACATTGGATCGACGGCCGTACCGGGCTTGTTGGCGAAGCCGATCATCGATCTTGCCGTCGGGGTCAACCCGGGCACGCTCGTCACGGAGGTCGCCGAGCCGATGGCTCGACTCGGATGGATCTACCGGGGTGATGCCGGCGACCACGGTGGTTGGGTGTTCGTCATGGAGGACATGCCGTGGCACCGCGTCGCTCATGCGCACGGCGTCGAGTTCGGCGGCTCACAGTGGGTCCGGTACCTGAAGCTCCGTCAGCGTCTGCGTGAGAGTCGGACGGCTCGCCAAAAGTACGAGGCGACCAAGGTCGTCGCCGCGGCACAGCATCCCGACGGCCGACACGGCTACATGGCGGGCAAGGATGCGACCGTTCAGCTCTTGCTCACGGGTGATTCGTAGATCTGTCCCGAGCGACGCCGCCTACCTCGCTCCTACTCCGTGATCGAAATGGCGCGCTCGGGGCAATTGGAGACCGCCTCGACCACCTTCTGTTCCAAGGAGGGAGGCACCTCCGCGTCGATGGCCTGGCTGTAGCCCTCGTCGTCGAGGGTGAAGACCTCCGGGCAGGTCTCCCAGCAGCGGGCGTGTCCCTGGCATGTCTCGGCGTCGACGACGACCTTCATCCGTCCTCCTGCTCCACTCGACTCTGCTGCACTCGCTGCTGCTCCACGGGGCGTCACCGTCCCTGGCGGGACCGGTGCCGTGCGACCTCACATAGAATGTGGGCGCTCACTTTGTTGTATTCTCGGAGCCCGCCGGTGAGCAGTCAAACGGGCCCGTGGCGCCGGAGGCAGACTGCCATCGGGTGGACGCGAAGGGCCGATTGGCCCAAGGGGGTCTCGGTGGACAGGGAAGCGCTCGAGCACGGCCTGGTGCGTCGCCTGCTCGACCACATCGAGCACCGGACGACCGACATGGCCGAAGACGTCATGGAGGTTCCGGCTGCCGCCTACACGTCCCGCGAACATTTGGAGCGCGAGCTCGCCACGCTCTTCTCCGACTCCCCACTCCTGTTCTGCCTCTCGGGCGCCCTGCCGCGGCCCGGGTCGTTCTGGACCGTCGACCTCTGCGGCACTCCCGTCCTGTTGACGAGGGACCGCGACGGCGTCGTCCACGCCATGGCTAACGTGTGCCGGCACCGCGGGGTGCGAGTGGTGGACGGTTCGGGCGAGGCGCGGCGCTTCACCTGTCCCTTCCACGCCTGGGTGTACGACATCGAGGGGAACCTCGTCGGTGTGCCGACGGCTCCGGGGTTCGAGGGCATGTGCCGCGAGGACAAGGGCCTCGTCCAGCTACCGGTGACCGAAGGCTTCGGACTCGTCGTCGGCCGCCTCCGCCCCGGTGCACCGGTCGACATGGACGAGTATCTCGGACCCGGGCTGGCCGACGAGCTGAGCGCGTTGGACTTCGCCGACTGGGAGCCGTACGGCGAGCCCCACGTCCATCACGTCGGGGCCAACTGGAAGGTGACGCTGGACACCTTCAGGGAGAACTACCACTTCGACCATCTCCACCGGACGACGCTGCGGGAGTACGCCTACGGGGGGGTCCTGACGTTCGACCCATTCGGTCCGCATCTGCGCAACTGCTCCGCGCTGCGCGCCGTCGACGCGCTGCGCGACGTTCCCGAGGCGGAATGGGGCGACGTCATGCCCTACTTCAGCTACCAGTACCAGCTGTTCCCCAACACCGCGCTCACCTTCGACGCGCGCCACATCGAGCTGTGGCAGATCCTCCCGGTCGACGAGCGGACTTCGGAGGTGATCCACACGGCCTACCTGCGGCCGGGAATCCCCGACGAGGAGCGGGCCAAGGTGGTCGACATGGCGCCGTGGATCTGCGAGACCGTCGTCGACGGCGAGGACTTCTGGGTGGCGAGTCGCACCGAGCCCGGCTTGCGGTCGGGGCTCGTCGACACCGTGGTCATCGGGCGCAACGAGCCCGCGCTCCAACACCTCCACCTCGGCTTCCGGGCGGCGCTCGGCCAGTCGGATCGGTGACGGCGCGGGCGGACGGCGCCCCGGGGACGAGCAACCCGTTCGACGTCGGCGGCCGCGTCGCCCTGGTGACCGGAGCGTCCTCGGGCCTGGGCGAGGGCGTGGCGAGGTCGTTGGCCGGCGCCGGCGCGCGGGTGGCGCTGGTCGCCCGGCGCGGCGACCGCCTTCGCCGCCTGGCCGAGGAGATCGAAGGGCAGGCGATCTGCGCCGACCTCTTGGACCTCGAGCGCGTCGGAGACGTCGTCGCGGCCGCGGCCGAGGGACTGGGTCATCCCGAGATCCTGGTCAACGTGGCGGGGAACCGGTTCACGCCGGAACGGGCCGAGGCAGAACCGCTCGGCGCGATCCGCCAGACCCTGGAGCTGAACCTCGTCGCCCCGTTCCTGCTCGCCCAAGCGGTGCACCCGCACATGGTGGCCGTGGGTCGGGGGGCCATCGTGAACATCTCGTCCATCAGCGGTCACGTCGGAGTGCAGGGGATACCGCAGGCGTCGTACGCCGCCTCCAAGATGGGCCTGTCGGGCCTGACCACGGAGCTGGCGGTGCAGTGGGCCGCGCAGTCGATCCGGGTCAACACCGTCGCCCCCGGATTCTTCAAGAGCGAGATCACGCAGTCGCTCTACGAAGAGGAGCGCGGCCTGGCGTGGTTGCGGCGGAACACGCCCCTGCCCTACGACGGAACCGTCGACGACCTGGCCGGCGCGGTGCTGTGGCTCGTCAGCGACGCCGGTCGCTACGTCACGGGGCAGACGATCGTCGTGGACGGCGGCTGGACGGCACGGTGACTCCGAACTTCGCCGCGGGTGCCACCGTCGGGCCGCCCCACCCCATGCGGCGGTGAGCGGTCCCGCCGATCGGGGGCTCGCTGACTTCGGGGACGTCGGCTTCGCGGACGACGACCCCGGGGGGGTCGAGTTCCGGGACGAGGTGCGCCGCTGGTGCGAGACGCACGTCGCGCCCGACTGGCGCGCCCGCCAGACGGAGGCGAGCGACGAGGAGTTCGTCCGCTTCCAACAGGAGTGGTTCCAGGAGCTGCGCCGCGCCGGTTTCGCCGTGCCCCACTGGCCGGCCGAGTGGGGCGGGGGCATGCCGGTACCGCAACAGCTGGTCCTCTACGAGGAGCTGGCCGCGCACGACGCGCCGCGGCTGGTCCTGGCCTTCGTCGCCATCCATCACGCCGCCTCCACGCTGCTGGTCGCCGGCACGGAGGAGCAGCGCCGACGGCACCTGCCCGCCATCCTCGACGGCGAGATCTGGGTCCAGGGGTTCTCCGAACCCGATGCGGGCTCCGACCTGGCCGCCCTGAAGGCGGGGGCCCGCCGCCACGGCGACGTCTACGTGGTCAACGGACAGAAAGTGTGGGCGAGCGGCGCCCACTTCGCCGACTGGTGCCTGCTCCTGGCGCGGACGGACCCCGGCGCTCCCAAGCGCCACGGGATCTCGTACTTCCTCATGGACATGCGGACCCCGGGTATAGAGGTGCGACCGATCCGGCAGGCGACGGGGGAGTCGCACTTCTGCGAGATCTTCCTCAACGACGTGGAGATCCCCGCATCGCAGCTGATCGGTCCCGAGAACGGCGGCTGGTCGGTAGCGCAGGCGACGCTGAGCGCCGAACGGGGGATGACGATGCTCGAGCTGGCCGAACGGCTGGGGGCGGGCGGCTTCTCGTGGCTTGTCCAGGCCTGCCGCGAACCAGGACCCGGCGGCGACCGCGGCGTCGACGACCCGGCCGTGCGCGACGCGCTGGCGGACATCGAGACAGAGCTGGCCGGCCTGCGCTCGCTCTGCTCGCGGCTCGTGCTCCGCCACGAGGCCGGTGACGTGGGGCCGGCCGACGCCTCGGTGGTGAAGCTCTGTTACAGCGAGCTGCTGCAGCGGATGATGGACTTCGCCACCGAGGTGAACGGGCTCGGGGCGCACGAGCAGCGGCACAAGCCGCGTTCGAGCGGCTGGGAGTCGGGCGCGTGGATGCTCGACTTCATCGGCTCCTGGGAGTGGACGATCCCGGGCGGGACGAGCGAGGTCCAGCGGACCATCATCGCGGAGCGCGGGCTGGGTCTCCCCAGGGAACCGGGCGGGCGGACTTGAGCGCCGACCTCACCCAGTTCCACGAAGAGCTGCGCACCGTGGCCCGTCAACTCCTGTCGCGCCGTCACGACCGCGGCGGACCGGTCGTGTTGGACCGGTCGGAATTGGCGGCGTCAGGCTGGTTGGGTCTCGAGGTGCCCGACTCGCTCGGCGGTGCCGGCGCGACCTTCGCCGAGACCGCGGTCGTGCTCGAGGAGTTGGGACGGGCGTCGGCCTGCAGTGCCTTCGTCGGGAGCGCCGTGCTCGGCGCGGGCATGCTGGAACGGGTGGAGCCGTCCGCGGAGCGGGACGGCGTCCTGGCGGGGATCGCCGCCGGGCGCGTCTCGGTGGCCGTCGCACTTCCGGCCGGCGACGAGGAAGACGACGACGTGCCCTTCGTGCTCGAGACGGGCGCCGGGACGTGGCAGCTCACGGGGACCACGCCGTACGTGCTCGACGCGCCCGGGTCGGACCGGCTGCTCATCCCGGCCCGCCTCGACGGCGGGCGTCGTCGTGGTCGAGGCGGATCCTGCCGCGGCCGGTCTCACGGTCGTCGACCAGCCGGTGGTGGACGAGACGCGCCGGCTGGGGTCCGTGACGGCGGTCTCGGCGCCGATCGGTGCGGGCTCGGTGCACCGCTTCGCCGGCGATCCGTGGACGTGCTGGCGCCGCGCGCGAGCGCGCCGCCATGGCGACGGCCAGCGACAGCCTGGGCATCGCCGAGGCCATGCTGGAGGCGACGGTGGCGTATGCCCGCGTCCGCGAGCAGTTCGGGCGCCCCATCGGGTCCTTCCAGGCCGTGCAGCACGCGTGCGCCGACATGCTCGTCCAGGTCTCGTTGTCGAGGGAGCTCGTGGCCGACGGCGTCCGGTCCGTCGCGGGCGACGATCCGGGTTCGGCGGTCGCCGTATCGATGGCCAAGTCGTACGCGTGTGTCGCGGCCGTCCGCGTCGCGGGCAAGGCGATGCAGCTGCACGGCGGGATCGGGTACACGTGGGAGAGTGGCATCCATGCCTTCCTCAAACGGGCGGCGCTCAACCGGTCGCTCTTCGGCTCGCCCACGCATCATCGGCGGAGGCTGGGCCGGCGCTACCTCCCGGCTGCCGCCGGTGACGCCGATGCCGCCGCCGATGCCGCCGCTGCCGCCGCGACTGCCCCCGGCGGGGCGCAATAGAGTAAGCAAGTAAGCATTCGCTTACTACCAGGGCCCGGCGCCGATCGGCCGTGCCGAGCCGGTGGGAGGACAGAGATGGCAGATCGCACACTTCTCCGCGACGGGATGGTCCTGACCTGCACCGGGGACCCGGCGGAGCGGCCGTCCCGGCGCGACGTCCTCGTCGAGGGTGACCGGATCGTCGCGGTGTCGCCGGAGCGCCTCGACCTCGAGCCCGGTTCGGCGCGCGTCGTCGACCTGAACGGCGCGACGGTGATCCCGGGGCTGAGCGACGCGCACACCCACATCAGCTGGCCACTGGACTTCGTCTTCGATCACGACGGGGTGGCCGCCTCCGCGCCCGAGCGCCACATCCTCGACGTGGCCGCGGTGGCGCGCACCTTCCTCGAGAGCGGCTACACCCTCCTGATCGGCGCCGGCGTCCTGCAGGCCGGCGACGACGTCCTGGCCAAGGACTTCATCGACCGGGGGCTCCTGCCCGGTCCGCGGATCGTGCCGAGCGGGCCCATGGTCACCGAGCCCGGCGCGCTCGGTGCCGACGGCGGACTGATGGACGTGGTGGCCGACGCGAGACAGATGCGCGACGCGGTCGCGCGCCAATGCGACACCGGGGTCCGGGCGATCAAGCTCTTCCTCTCCGGGGACGGGATCGTGCCGGAGTTCCCCTCCGAGGACACCTACATGAACGACGACATGGTGTCGGCCGCGGTATCCGAGGCGGCGCGTCACGGCGCCATCGTCACCGCGCACGCGAGGAGCGCGGGGAGCATCGCCATGGCGGCGAGGTCCGGTGTCCAGCTCATCCACCATGCGTGCTTCCTGGACGACGTCGCGATGCGGGCGCTCGAAGACCGGCGGGACGACGTCTGGGTGTGCCCCGGCCTCCACTACGTCTACGCCATGGTCCACGGGCACGCGGACCCCTGGGGCATGACGAGCGACCGCCTGGAGCGTTCGGGGTACCGCCGCGAGCTCGAGAGCCTCGTCACCAGCTTGCAGAAGTTGCACGCGGCCGGAATCCGGATCCTGGCCGGAGGCGACTTCGGCCACCAATGGACGCACCACGGCACCTATGCCGCCGAGCTCGAGCGTTACGTCGACCTCGTGGGGATGACGCCGGTCGAGGCGATCCACACCGCGACGCGCCATACGGCGCCACTGGTCGGCCTCGACACCGGAGAGGTGCGGGAAGGTCGCCTGGCCGACCTCGTCGTGCTCGACGGCGACCCGACGGCCGACATCGCGCTGTTGCAACGACCCGACCGCCGCCGCGCCGTGATGAAGAGCGGCAGCTTCGTGTACGTCAACCCCGGGCTCCTCCCTTGAGCGTGGTCCCTGCTCCCGCGGTCGGCGTCCCGGACGACGCGGTGCGCGCGGAGGCACTCTCGGGAGTCGCGGCGCTCCGGCGCCTCCTCTTCCTCCGCCACGAGCTCGACCGGCGGGACGGGTTGACCACGGCCACCATGGTCTCGGGGTACCCGGGGTCGCCGCTCGGCACGTTCGACCTCGCGCTCGACGAGCAGAAGGCCGCGCTCGAGGGTCACCGTGTCCTGCACCGTCCCGGCCTCAACGAGGAGCTGGCGGCCGCCACCGTCTGGGGCAGCCAGATGGGGGCGTCCGTGCCATACCGCGGGGTCGACGGCGTCGTCGGGGTCTGGTACGGAAAGGCTCCCGGCCTCGACCGGTCGGGCGACGCCTTGAAGCACGGCAACGCCATGGGTTCGGGTCCGAACGGCGGGGTGCTGCTCCTCTGTGGTGACGATCCAACGGCCAAGTCGTCGACGCTCACCTGCGACAGCCAGTACACGTTCATGGACGCGTGCATCCCCGTCGTGTATCCGGGCGACCAGCAGGAGGTCATCGACCTCGGGATTCAGGCGTTCCGCCTCTCCCGCCTCGCCGGGTGCTGGGTCGGGTTCAAGGTGGTCACCTCGGTCGCGGACGGGACGGGGAGTGTCGTGGCGGACCTCGACCGGTTCGGTCCGCCCGCCGGCCCGGTCTTCGATCTCGGGGACCGTCCCTGGCGCCACGAGCCGCTGCGGACGATCGGGCCGCACCAGATCCCCGACCAGGAGGCGCTCGTCGCGGTCGAACGGCTGGCGGCCGCGGAGCACTTCGCGGAGCGGCAGGGCCTGAACCGCATCGTGGGCGGTCCGCGGGGCCGGTTGGGCGTCGTGTGCGCGGGCAAGACGTATTTCGACGTCGTCCAGGCCCTGGCCGAGCTCGGGGTCCGCCTGGACCAGCTCGAGGCGCGCGGCCTGCGCATCCTCAAGCTCGGGATGACGTACCCGTTGGTGACGAGGACCGTGGTGGACTTCGCCGGTTCGGTCGACCAGGTCGTCGTGGTGGAGGAGAAGCGACCCTTCGTCGAAACGCAGCTGCGCGGCATCCTCCACGAGGCGCGCAGCACGGTTCCGGTCTCGGGCAAACGTGATCTCGACGGCCGACCGCTGGTCTCGCCGGTCGGCGAGCTCGACGCGCAGGCGGTGGCCTCGGTGCTGACCAGGCTCGATCCCGATCTGGCCGCGTCGAAGCGCCCTGCACCCCGGAGGGCGTCGTTGGCCGTCCTGGCCGTGCCGCCCCGGCCGCCCGCGTTCTGCAGCGGTTGCCCGCACAACCGTTCCACCGTGGTCCCGGTCGGCGCGCTGGTCGGCGGCGGCGTGGGCTGCCACGGGATCATGTACTTCGAAGCGCGTCACCAGGGGATGAAGAGCCTGCCGCCGACGCCGATGGGGGCCGAGGGTGTGCCCTGGCTCGGCCTGGCCCCGTTCGTCGACGAGCCGCACCTCTTCCAGAACCTGGGCGACGGGACCCTCAGCCACTCCGGCACGCTCGCCATCCGGGCCAGCGTGGCGGCGGGCGTCAACGTCACCTTCAAGATCCTCTACAACGCCGCCGTCGCCATGACCGGCGGGCAGGACGTGACCGGGCTCATGGACGTTCCGTCGCTGACCCGGGCGCTCGAGGCGGAGGGCGTGTCGAAGGTCGTCGTGTGCGCCGAGGACCCCGGGCACTACGGACGGGACGCGCGCTGGGCTCGCGGGGTGGAGGTCCTCGGGCGCGACCGCCTGCCCGAGGTGCAGGAGCGGCTTCGTCATGCCCCCGGGGTCACCGTCATCGTGTACGACCAGCGGTGCGCGGCGGAGGCTCGCCGGCTCCGGAAGCAGGGGCTCCTCGAGGATCCACCCCGGCACGTCTTCATCAACGAGGCGGTGTGCGAGGGCTGCGGCGACTGCTCGGTGAAGAGCAACTGCCTCTCCGTCGTACCAGTGGCGACGGAGTTCGGCGAGAAGCGTCGCATCCACGACGCTTCCTGCAACAAGGACTACTCCTGCCTGGAGGGCGACTGCCCGTCCTTCGTCACGGTGATGCCGGCGGAGCGGAAGCGCCGGCTCCGGAGCCGGGCGCGACCGGGCGCCACCGCGCCCGTGCCGCCAGTGGCGCCGAAGCTGCCTGCCGGCGACCTCCCGGCGCCCGCTGTTCCCTCCGTGGGCGACCGGGGCTACAGCATCTACTTCACGGGCATCGGCGGGACGGGTGTGGTCACCGCGGCCCGGATCATGGAGCGGGCCGCCGAAGCGTTCGGATTGGCCGTCGGCGGGCTGGACCAGACCGGGCTCTCGCAGAAGGCGGGTGCGGTCGTGTCCCACCTGCGCATGGCGCGGGAGCGGGAGGCCGTGGCCTCGCCCGTCGTGGGCGCCGCCGGCGCCGATCTGTACCTGTCGGGCGACATCCTGCAGGCCGCGGCGCAGCGTCACCTCGACCGGGTGGATCCGGGCCGGACCTTGGCCGTGGTGGACACGGCCGTCACGCCCACGGCGGGGATGCTCCAGACCGATTCGAGTGGGCCCGACCTCGGTGCCCTGGAGAAGGCGATCACCGACCGCGCCGGACTCGAGCGCGCCGTCTTCGTCGGCTCGAAGCGGATCTCCGAGGGCTTCTTCTCGAACCACCTGTTGGCCAACATCGTCCTCGTGGGGGCGGCCTTCCAGCATGGAGGACTGCCCTTCTCGGCCGAGGCCGTGCGCGAGGCCATCGGGGATCGCGGGAGCGGGGCGCGGGACAACTGGGAGGCGTTCCAGTGGGGCCGTTGGGCCGTGCACGACCCCGACGCGGTGCGCGCCGCGCTCGAGTCGGCCGAGCGTGGCGCGGCCAGCACGACGGCGGGGCTGTTCGAGCCGAGCGCCGACGCGGCGCGACGGGCAGGCGCCCTCGTGGCGCGCCACGAGCTCCCACGCGCACTGACGGCGACGCTCGAACGGCGTGCGGCGCAGGTGCTCGACTACCAGGACGTGGCGTTGGCCGAGACGTTCCTCGGACTGGTCGGCGTCGTCGCCGGAGCCGACCACGCCGACGGCGATTGGCAGTGGACCAAGGCGGTGGCCGAGAGCTGGTTCAAGCTGCTCACGTACAAGGACGAGTACGAGGTGGCGCGGCTGCACCTCAAGGTGGACTACGACGAGGTCGCACGGGAGCTGGGCATCGACGGGCCGTACTCGGTCACGTACCACCTGCACCCACCCTTCCTGCGCCGGCTCGGGATGCGCAAGAAGCTGGCCCTCGGTACCAGCTACGCCGCCGGGTTCCGCGTGCTCCGCCGGATGCGACGCCTGCGCGGCACTCCCTTCGACGTCTTCGGCTGGGACCGGGACCGGCGCATGGAGCGCGCCCTGGTGCACGAGTACCGCCGGCTGGTGGAGCAGTCGATCGTCGATGCCTCGCTCTCCTACGAAGACCGGGTGGCCCTCGCGGAATCGGCACTGGCCGTCAAGGGCTACGCCCAGGTGAAGGAACGATCCGTGGCCCGCTGGCGCGCCCAGCTGGGCCACGTCGGTCAGGCGGCGCGGGTCTGACGTGATCAAGCGGCTCGAGTTCGCGATCGGGCGGGCCGAGACGACGGCCGACGACACCGCACCGGCATGGCGGGAGATCGTCTCGGCCGACGCCGGCGCGCCGCCCGAAGCGCGACCGCGTCGGATCGCCCTGTGCGTCGCGCTGCCCCACTCGGCGACGGTCCCGCGGCACGACGCCGTGGCCCTCGAGTGGTTCAGCGACGACGACCACCTCCGGCGGTTCGAGCAGTGGCGCGCGGCCACGAACGTCGCGCCGGGCGTCGTGGAGGGGGTGGGGAGTGCCGTGATCGTCGCCCGCGAGCTCGTGCTGCGGGGCGAGGAGTGGCTGGGGCGACGCTGGCGGGACGACCGGCCGAGGTACAAGCACATGGCCCTGGCCCGGAGGGCCGGGCACCTGACGCCGGCCGAGTTCGCGGCGCGCTGGCGCGGGCACGCCGGGACGGCGAGACGCGCCGCCGACGAGCGGTCCGTCGAGATCCCCGGAGACGCGTTGGGCGCCGCCTACGTGCAGGACCACCCCGTGCCCCGGGACGGGGCGGACTGGGTCTACGACGCGGTGAACGAGGTCTATTTCGAGGATCTCGACGGGCTCCGGCGCCGCGAGCAGTGGTTCGACGCGAACCTGAGCGGTGACGGCCGCGGCGACGACATCTTCGGCGAGCGCTGGTTCCTGTCGGCTCGCGAAGACGTGCTCCTCGGCTCGGACTGACGGGACCGGTCCAGGCCGGAGTCCGATCCGATCGTGGCCCCGCGCTCGGGCTCAGGCGGTCTGCTCGTTGCTCTCCATCTCGAGGACGAGGGCAGGCCAGGTGAACCCGGATGCGGCACCGGCCCCGCCCGGCTCACCGGACCAGGCGTCGTAGAACTCCCTGAACCCGTGTGTTCGGACGAGGTCCTCGAGCTGGGAGCGCAGCGCGCGGGCGACCGGGAGGAGCCCGACGCGGAGGGCGACGAGGTGCGCCCAGTAGACCGTCGCACCCCACACGGCATTGCCGTCCCACTGGACGAAGGTGCGCACCCCCGCGCCCGGCGAGACGGTCCCCGCGGCGAGACCACGGGGACCCCACAGGGGAGAGCCCGGATGGAGATGGTGCTCCGCCACCTCGGCGGTGAGCCCGCGCTCGGCCACGACGGCCGATGCGGCCGGGACGAGTCCCATCGCCGCCGGCCCCCGGAGCTGGCGTCTCCCGACCATGTCGTAGGCGACGAAGAGATGGCCCTCGGGCCACCAGAGCCGTGCCGTCAGCTCGTCGGCGGCGGCCTCCGCCGCGGTGTGGGCCCAGGCGGCATCCGCCTCTCGGCCGCAGGCCCGACACGCCGTCGCCACCTCCTCGAGCGCGAGGAGGTACCAGCCGCACATGGTCGGGTCCAGGACGACGAAGCCGTGGCCGTGCGCCCGCGCCCGCTCCGGGGACATCCCCGCTTCCACCGCGGAGATGGTCAGGTCCTTGAACCGGGCCAGGGACGACTCCAGCGGTCCTCCCAACAGCGGGGCCATGTACACGCTGCCTTCGGTCCCCGTCTCGAAGGGGTGAAGGGTCACGGGGAGGGCTCCGTCGTGGTCGAGGACCCGCAACCGACCGAGGGCCCGGAGATGGCCCACGGCGAATTCGAGCAGACCGTCGGGCGCCACACCGGCGAGAGAGGACGCGCCGCGGCGTAGGCGGCCGTCGGCGGGTCGACGAACGGAGTCCGGTCACCCTCGAACATCGGACCGAACAGGTCCTCGACGAGCGCCTGCACGTCCTCGGCCCCGGGAACGAAGCGCTGATGCGAGAGCAAACCGTCGGGCAGGAGGTTCGACCGGTAGAGAGTGGAGAGCTCCGTCGCAGCCGATGCAGGGTCGAAGTGGCGCGTCGCCGAGCGCGTGATAGCCGCTGTCCCATGCGAACAGCGCGGGGTACGTCGTGACGTCGGGTACGTGGAACACGCCGTCGAACGCACTCACCCGGTGCTGTACGAACATGGCGCGACACGCGTCGACCATGACCTCGCGACTCGTCACGACGCGGTCTCGCTCGCCATCGCCGTGCCAGGAGTCGCCATTCGGATGTCCATGGTAGACATGCCCATGGACATCCCCGCCTCGGTGGAGGACCTCACTCCGGGGTGGTTCAGCGAGGCGTTGGGGCTCCGCGTCGAGTCGGTCGACGTCCTCGACGCGCACTCCGGCACGACCGGACGCGTTCGCGTCGGAGTGGCAGGCGACGCGTCCGTCCCCCAGACACTGTTCGTCAAGCTCCAGCCCTTCATCCCCGAGCAGAGGGAATTCGTGCGCATGGTGGGGATGGGAGTGGCGGAAGCCCAGCTCTACGCGGCCGTGGGTGCCGAGCTGCCGGTCCGCGTCCCCAAGGTCTTCTGCTCCCGGTACGACGCGGACGACGCGTCCTTCGTCGTGGTGCTCGAGGATCTCACCGCGAGCGGGTGCCGCTTCCCGAAGCCGGACGATCCCGACGTGCTCGACGTCGCGGTCTCCCTCGTCGACGAGCTGGCCAAGCTCCACGGCGCCTACTGGGGCCAAGAACTCCCCTGGCTGGGGCGGCACGCGCTCAGCGCGGGGGGAGGCGTCGGAACCGAGGCCCGGATGGCGGGCGGGGCGGCGCTCGTCCAATCGGCGCTCGATCAATTCGGCCGCGACATGCCCGCCGAGTTCCAGCAGCTGGGTGACCTCTACGTCGACCGGTACCGTGACATCGGCTCACTCTTCAACGAGGGCGAGACGACGCTCATCCACGGCGACAGTCACATCGGGAACCTCTTCGTGGACCAGGGGCGGACGGGGTTCTACGACTGGGCCGTCAGCAGCCGGTCGCCGGGGATGCGGGACGTGGCCTACTTCCTCTGCAACTCGATCCCGACCGAGGTGCGGCGGGCCGAGGAGACCTCGCTCCTGGCGCGGTATCGGGCCGGCCTGGCTCGCGCCGGCATCCGGCTGGACGACGCGGTCCAACACGCGCAGTACCGGTTGTTCTCTGTCTACTCGTGGGTCTCGGCCGCCACGACGGCGTCCATGGGATCCCGATGGCAGCCGGCGGACGTGGGACGCCGCGCCATGGACCGCACCACGCAGGCCATCGCCGACCTGGAGGTGCTCGCCTTTCTCCGCGAGCGGCTGGGCGACGGCTGACGGGTCGGCTCCAGGGGCCCTCGCGTCCGCTGGCCGCCGTCACGGCAAACGTTTGCCGTCGCACGCCTCGATCTCTACTGTGTGGGACGCATGCCCTCCTCGCGACCGGTTTCGGCGCCATGACGAGCGAAGAAACCGATCGACGGTTTCCCGAGGGGTTCCTCTGGGGAGCGGCCACCGCGGCGCACCAGATCGAGGGGAACAACGTCAATTCCGATCTGTGGTTCCTGGAGAACCTCGATCCCACGTTCTACGTCGAACGCTCGGGTGACGCCTGTGACAGCTACCACCGCTACCGGGAGGACATCGCGTTCCTGGCCGGGATCGGCCTCACGTGCTACCGGTTCTCCGTGGAGTGGGCGAGGATCGAGCCCAGCCGGGGTCACTTCTCCCCGGCGGCGCTCGACCACTACCGGCGAATGATCGAGTGCTGTCACGATCATGGCGTGGCACCGGCGGTCACCATGTTCCATGGCAGTGCGCCCCGGTGGTTCGCGGCGGCCGGCGGTTGGCTCAACCCAGAGGCGCCGGAGCTGTTCGCCCGATACTGCGCCGCAGGGGCGGCGGCGCTCGGAGACGTCATGGCCTATGCGTTCACCATCAACGAGCCACAGGTGAGCCGGGTGTTCCGTTGCATTCCCGGCGCCGAGAGCTACTTCAGCGGCCAGGACACCCTCTCGCGAGCGGTCCACGCCAACGCCGCTGCGATGCTCGGATCCGACCAGTTCGTGACGATGGACCACCCGGAGATCGAGGCCATGACGCCGCAGCTGCTCTCCGGCCACGAGCAGGCCTTCGCCGCCATGAAGGCGGAGCGAGGCAGCCTGCCCGTCGGCGTCACGCTCTCCGTCACCGACTTCCAGCCCGGCGGCGAGGGCAGCCCCTATGAGCAGATCCGTGAACGGGCCCACGGGGAGTGGCTGGACGCCGCATCGCGGGCGGGGGACTTCACCGGCGTGCAGAACTACCGCACCATCCGCATCCCGGGTACGGGGCCCGACTTCGCGCCGTTGCCTCCCATGCCCTTCACCGAGCCGGGCGACCGCTTCGCCGAGATGCAGCGGCCCGAGGCGCTCCGCCACGCGGTCGAATACGTGCACGCCAGGACGGCCAAGCCGGTGCTCGTCACCGAGAACGGACTCGAGTCCGAGAACGACGAGCGGCGCATCTGGTTCCTCGACGCCGCCCTGGCGGGCCTGCACGAGGCGGTGGAGACCGGCGTCCCGGTCCTGGGCTATCTCCATTGGAGCCTGATCGACAATTTCGAGTGGACACGCGGGTACGCCCCCCGCTTCGGGTTGGCGTCGGTCGACCGGGGCACCTTCGTCCGGACACCGAAGCCGAGCGCGGCCCACCTCGGCGGGATCGCCCGGCGCAATGCCCTCCCGCCGGCAACGCCCGGCCCGGATCCCCGGATCTCGCCCGGCTCGGGGCCCGGGACAGTCGGAGTGCCTTGAACGCGCGCTCCTCGCCCCATAGTTTCGGCGTCACTCTCGGATGAGAGAGGACTTGGACGGACCGCCCGGTGTGCTCGCCGCCGCCGTGCCCGTCCACGGGGGAGGGGTACGAACGACCGTGAGCGTGCACCGCGAGTCTCGTCCTCGACGCCGGGCCGGTGTCGGCGCCGCCTCGGCCACGGCCATCGCGGCCGCTCTGCTTCCCGCCCTGGGTACGTCACCCGCCGCCGCTGCGGCCTCGTCGACGCCGGGCGTGACGGCCAAAACGATCACCGTCGGGATCCCCTACGTCGACATCGCCTACGTCGACAAGACGTTCGGTTTGAAGATCAACCAGGGCAGCTACCCCGACGTGTACACCGCCCTGTTCGACCAATTGAACGCCGACGGCGGCATCGGCGGCCGCAAGATCAAGCCCGTCTTCGTCGCAGTGAACCCCACCGGCACGACGGCGGCGGCGTCCTCGTGCACGCAGCTAGTCGAGGACGACCACGTCTTCGTCGCCTTCGCGCCCCTGAGCGGGATCTGCTACCTGGAGCACGGCACACCCACCATCAACGCGACAGTCAACGCGACGGTGCCAGGCAAGGCTGCGGCCAACTTCACGCTCGTGCCACCGGCCGCCGCATACGACCCCCTCCAGATCGCGGCGCTGGCCAAGCAGGGCATCTTCAAGGACAAGAAGGTCGGGGTCATGGGCGGCTTCACGACTGACGAGGACGAGATGAAGATCGTCGAGTCTGCGCTGGCGAAGCGCCACGTGCACGTCGTGCAGACCGGCGTCAACTCCGCGCCGGCGACCGACCAGGTTGCCTCGTTCCAACAGATCGGGGTGATGTCGCAACGCTTCCAGAACGCCGGCGTGAACCTCGTCGTGGCCGTGGGCCAGGGATCTGCCGCGTGGCCGGACGCGCAGCAGACGAACCAGAGCACCTACAACCCGCCGTGGGTGGCAACGAGCTACAGCGACCTCGCCGGTTACACCATCGGGAAGAGCTCGGGCGCTTCGTACGTCGAGAACGCACTGACAACGACGCCGCTACCGTCGGCGGAACGTGGATGGAAGGACCCGCAGATCCAAAAGTGCGTCCACACCATCCGGAAGGCCTACCCGGGCGATGCCATCGCCAGCCCCATCGGACAACCTGCGTCCGACACGTCGGACACGACATACGTCTCGGCCATGAACGCGTGCCAGAACGTGGCCATCTTCACCGCGATCGCCAAGGCGGCGGGGAAGAACCTCACCGCCTCGACGTTCACCCACGCCGGCGAGGGACTGCGCGACGTCGTGTTCCCGGCCGCCGGCTCCGCCGTGTCCTTCAACGGCAAGGCCTACGCCATCGGAGACGTCTACCTGGCGCGCTACAGCACCAGCGCCGGCCAGTTCGTGATCGCGGCGCATCCGGTGAGCCACTGAACCGGCCCGCCCCCCGGCCGGTCGCGACGGTCGATTCTGCGAAGCGGCCCTTCGGGACCCTGGCTCAGCGCGGCCAGACCGCGGGTGGCTCGACCGACGTGGCGTCGATGTCACCGACGCGGGCGACCCCCAAGAGGCGCATGGAACGCTCGACGTCCTCCCGTAGGAGGCCCAGGATGCGCTCCACGCCAGGCCGACCGGCCGCGCACAGACCGTAGACCCAAGCACGGCCGACCATCGCCGCTCGTGCGCCCAGCGCGACGGCGCGGACGGCGTCGGCGCCGCTGCGGATCCCCCCGTCGACGAGGACCTCCGCCTGGTCGCCCACGGCAGCAACCACGCCGGGAAGGGCGGCGAACGACGAGGCGACGCCGTCGAGCTGGCGGCCACCGTGGTTCGAGACGATCACTGCGTCGGCGCCGCTGTCGACGGCCTTCCTGGCGTCGTCGGACGTCAGGATGCCCTTGACCGCGACCGGACCGCCGAAGAGGTCGCGCAGCCGCGCGATGTCCTCCCACCGAGGTGGCTCACCGACCCAACGGAGCCGGGCCTCGGTGCTCGACATCGGCTGGCCCTGCGGGCCGAGGGCCAAGGCGTTCACGAGATCGAGCCGGAACCCGTCCAGGGTCCGGTCGAGGAGCCAGCGGGGGCGGGTGACCACGTAGGGTGCCATCTTGGTCACGGTCCGGACGTCGGGGCGCAGCGGCGGGGACAACCCGTACCGGGCCTCACGCCGACGGTCGCCGAGCGCCTGCGTGTCCATGGTGACGACGAGGGCGGTGAAGCCCAGATCGCGGGCGCGGCACACGAGCTGATCTGCTCCGTCCCTCCCGCCGAGGAAGTACAGCTGGAACCATACGGGTCCATTCGCGGCGGCCATCACGTCTTCCATGTGGTGACCCGACATGGTGCTCAGCGTCGAGATCGTCCCCGCGCCGGCGGCGGCGGCTGCTCCGGCGAGGTCTCCGGCGGGGTGCATCATCCGGGTGAAGCCGACCGGGCTCAGCAGCACCGGCATCGACACCGGCGTCCCCAGAACGGTCGTCGACAGATCAGGCCCCACGTCCGCGGTCACGCCCATCCGGGGCCGGAACCCTACGGCAGCGACGCCGTCGAGGTTCGCCCGCAACGTCCGCTCGTTCCCCGCGCCGCCCTCGACGTAATTGCGGATCGGAGCCGGCACACGCCGGAGGGCCAGCGACCGGGCGTGGTCGACCGACCGGATCCGTCTCGCCGTCTTGGCGTCGAGCGCCCGGAGCCAGACGTCGAGATTCACCCGGCTCCTTCCTCCGGGCGGAACCCGCCGCCGAAAGGGCTTTTCATTGAAACGTTCAATCCACTGATTTCCACTAGAAATGTGTCCCTTTTCATGACTATTATGAAACGTTCCAAAGCGGTACTCGCCCTGGCACAGCCGTGCGAACAGTACCGGGGGAAACGCCGAGAAGCAGGTGGGAGGCACCGTGGTCGACTTCGATGAGGTGACGAGGCTGCTGGCCCGGCTCCAGATAGAGCTGCCGTCATGGGCCTTCGGGAACTCCGGGACGCGTTTCAAGGTCTTCGCCCAGCCGGGCGCACCGCGGACGCCCGAGGAGAAGATCTCCGATGCGGCGCAGGTGCACCTGGTCACGGGGTCCGCTCCTTCGGTCGCTCTGCACATCCCCTGGGACCGCGTGGACGACTACGACAAGCTCCGGCGCTACGCCGAGGATCTCGGCGTCCGGCTGGGGACGATCAACACCAACACGTTCCAGGACGACGACTACAAGCTCGGCAGTCTGACCCATGCGGATGCACATGTGCGCGCCAAGGCCGTCGCCCACATGGTCGAGTGCATCGACATCATGCAGGTCGTCGGCAGCTCGGACCTCAAGGTCTGGTTGCCCGACGGCACCAACTATCCCGGGCAAGGGGACTTCCGCGACCGGCAGGAGAGACTGGCCGAGACCCTGGCCGAGGTCTACGGCCACCTGGACCGAAGCCAGCGGCTCGTCCTCGAGTACAAGTTCTTCGAGCCCGCGTTCTACTCCACGGACGTCCCGGACTGGGGCTCGGCCTACGTCCAGTGCGCCGCGCTGGGCGAACGAGCGGTCGTGTGCCTCGACACCGGACACCACGCGCCGGGGACCAACATCGAGTTCATCGTCGCCCAGTTGCTACGGCTCGGGCGGCTGGGGTCGTTCGACTTCAATTCGCGCTTCTATGCCGACGACGACCTCATCGTCGGTGCCGCCGACCCCTTCCAGCTCTTTCGCATCCTGTACGAGGTCGTCCGGGGCGGGGCGTTGGACGAGTCGAGTGACGTGGGCTTCATGCTCGACCAGTGCCACAACATCGAGGAGAAGATCCCCGGCCAGATCCGCTCGGTGCTCAACGTGCAGGAGATGACGGCCCGCGCCCTCCTGGTCGACCGCACCGAACTGCTCGCCGCGCAGCGCGACGGCGACGTCCTCGGCGCGAACGAGATCTTCATGGACGCGTTCTACACCGATGTCCGCCCGCGTCTCGCCGAGTGGCGGCGCTCGCGCGGTCTGCCGGAGGATCCGCTGGCGGCGTACCGCGGGAGCGGCTACGCCGAGCGCATCGTCTCCGAGCGTGTCGGCGGGATCCCCCTGAGCTGGGGAGCGTGACGGTGAACCCCGTCGTCCGCCAACTCCTCGACCGTTCCAACCGCCTGGGTTCGGACCCGCGGAACACCAACTATGCCGGTGGCAACACTTCGGCCAAGGGGACCGAGCGCGACCCGGTGACGGGCGCCGACGTGGAGCTCATGTGGGTCAAAGGGTCGGGAGGCGACCTCGGGACCCTCGCCGAGAGCGGCCTGGCCGTGCTGAGGCTGGACCGGCTGCGCTCACTCCCGAACGTCTACCGCGGCGAGGAGCACGAGGACGACATGGTCGCGGCCATGGACTACTGCCTGCACGGCCGTGGTGGCGCCGCTCCCTCCATCGACACCGCCATGCACGGTCTGGTCGACGCCGTCCACGTCGACCACCTGCACCCCGACAGCGCCATCGCCGTCGCGACCGCAGCCGACGGAGAACAGCTCGCCAAGGCCATCTACGGGGACCGGGTGCGCTGGGTCCCGTGGCGCCGCCCGGGGTTCCAGCTCGGGCTCGACATCGCCGCGCTCAAGCGCGACAACCCCGGGATCGTCGGCGTCGTCCTCGGCGGCCACGGCATCACGGCGTGGGGCGAGAGCAGCGACGAGGCCGAAGAGAACTCGCGGTGGATGATCCGTGAGGCGCAGGCCTACATCGACGAACACCGCGTCGAGCACCCCTTCGGGCTCCCGGCGGCATCACGCGCCCCGCTCCCAGTCCCGCAGCGCCGGGCCGTCGCGGCACGCCTCGCACCACTGCTGCGGGGGCTGGCCTCGACCGACCATCGGGCGGTCGGGCACTTCCGCGACGACGACGTCGTCATGGAGTTCCTCGCCGGGGAGAAGCTGCAGAGGTTGGCCGGCCTCGGCACGTCGTGCCCGGACCACTTCTTGCGCACCAAGGTCAGGCCGCTCGTGGTCGACGTCGCACCGGCGTCGGACGTCGAGGAGTACGCGGAACGCCTACGGACCCTGCACACCGCGTACCGGGAGGACTACGCGTCCTACTACCGACGTCACGCCGACGACAGCTCACCGGCCATGCGCGGCGCAGATCCGGCCATCGTCCTCGTCCCGGGCATCGGCATGTTCTCGTTCGGCTCGGACAAGCAGACGGCTCGCGTGGCGGGCGAGTTCTACGTCAACGCCATCAACGTCATGAGAGCGGCGGAGACCATATCGACCTACGAACCCATCGCGGAGAGCGAGAAGTTCCGGGTGGAGTACTGGCAGCTCGAGGAGGCGAAACTGCGACGCCGGCCCCCGTCCCGCTCGCACGAGGGCCGGGTCGCCCTGGTCACGGGCGCGGCGAGCGGGATCGGTCGCGCCATCGCCGGTCTGCTCGCGTCGCGTGGTGCGTGCGTCGTCGTGGCCGACCTCCATGCCGAGCAGGCGATCGCCGCGGCTGCCGAGCTCGGAGGCCCCGACGTCGCCGTCGGGGTGGGGATGGACGTCACCGCCGAACGTGAGGTCGAGGCGGCGACGGATGCCGCACTGATCGCATTCGGCGGGCTCGACCTCCTCGTGAACTGCGCCGGCCTCTCGCTCTCGCGCTCCCTCCTGGAGACGACGGAACGGGACTGGGACCTTCAGCACGACGTGATGGCCAAGGGCAGCTTCCTCGCATCACGCGTGGCCGCTCGGGTGATGATCGACCAGGCGATGGGCGGCGACATCGTCTCCGTCTGCTCCAAGAACGCGGTCTTCGCCGGGCCCGACAACATCGCGTACAGCGCGGCGAAGGCGGACCAGGCCCACCAGGTCCGGCTCCTCGCGGCCGAATTGGGCGTGCACGGGATCCGGGTCAACGGGGTCAACCCCGACGGGGTGGTGCGGGGCAGCGGGATCTTCGCCGGCGGCTGGGGGGCCGACCGCGCCGCGCTCTACGGCGTCCCCGAGGAGGAGCTCGGCGCCTTCTACGCCCAGCGGACGCTGCTCGGACGCGAGGTCCTCCCCGAGCACGTGGCCGAGGCGGTGGTGGCGCTGACGTCGGACCAGTTCGGCCACACCACCGGCACCATCGTCCCGGTCGACAGCGGGGTCGCTGCCGCCTTCGTGCGCTGAACACGCGTGCCGCCCAGGGTCTTCGGCGCCGTCGACGTGGGCGCTTCGGGAGGTCGGGTCATGGCCGGCCTGGTCGAGGGAGGTCGCGTCGCCCTGCGGTGCGTGCACCGCTTCGACAACGCTCCGGTCCGACGCCACGGCCACCTGCACTGGGACATCCGGGCGATCTTTGCCGAGGTGCTCGACGGGCTCCGCGGCTCGGGCGCGATCACCCCGAGGTCGAGTCGATCGGCGTGGACACGTGGGGGGTCGACTACGCGCTGCTCGACCATGACGGTGGCCTGCTGGGGGAGCCCCTCTGCTACCGCGACGACCGGCACGGGCTGGGCGTGGCCCGGGTCGACGCACGGATCAACCGGTCCGAGCTCTATGCCGTCAACGGCCTCCAATTCCTGCCCTTCACCACGCTGTACCAGCTGGCGGCCGAGCAGTCGGGGCCACTCTGGCCGCAGGCCGCGCATGTCGTCCTGCTCCCCGACCTCCTCTGCTACTGGCTCACCGGCACCCTCGGGACCGAGGTCACCAACGCGTCGACGACGGGCTTGCTCGACGCCGCCACGGGGACGTGGTCACCGGTCGTGGCGGAGGTGCTCGGGTTGGACCCCTCACTCTTCCCGGCGCTGCGCCAGCCGGGGAGCCTGCTCGGACCCGTCACGCCCGAGATCGCCGCAGCCACCGGTCTCGACCCTTCGGTCGTGGTCGCCACCGTCGGGTCGCACGACACGGCGTCTGCCGTGGCCGCCGTGCCGTCGCGCGACCGACGTTGCGCCTACGTCTCGAGCGGCACCTGGTCCCTGGTCGGGGTGGAGCTGGATGCGCCCGTGCTCACCGCGGCATCCCGCGAGGCGAACTTCACCAACGAGCGTGGGGTGGACGGAAGGATCCGGTTCCTGCGCAACGTCGGCGGGTTCTGGCTCGTGCAGGAGTCGATCCGGGCCTGGGAGCGGGACGGCTTGGGCGCCACCCTGCCCGAGCTCCTGCGCGAGGCCGCCTCGTTGCCCGACGGCGGCCCGCGCATCGACGTCGACGATCCCGACCTGTTGGCTCCGGGCGACATGCCGCGGCGGATCCGTGCCGCGGCGAGGGAGCGCGGGTATGCGCCCCCCCAGGCGCCGGCGGCCGTGGTGCGCTGCGTGATCGACTCCCTGGCCCTCGCCTACGCGGCGACGGCCGAGACGGCGGCCGGCCTGAGCGGGCTTCCGGTCGACACCATCCACGTCGTCGGCGGGGGTTCCCGGGTCGAGCTCCTCTGCCAACTGACGGCGAACCACGCCGGCCGCGCCGTCGTGTCCGGACCCGTGGAGGCGACCGCCCTCGGCAACGTGCTCGTCCAGGCGCGGTCGCGGGGCGCCCTCCCGGACAGCCTCGACGACATCCGCCGGGACCTGGCCGAGCACGCGGCCCTCACCCGGTACGAACCGCGATGAGCGACCCGAGCGGCAGGGACCGGCGGACGTCACCCGTCAACATCAAGGACGTGGCCCGGCACGCCGGCGTGTCCGTCGGCACGGTCTCGAACGTGTTGAACCGGCCGTCGGCCGTCCGCGCCGCGACGCGGGCCCGCGTCGAGGCGGCGATCGACGAGCTCGCCTTCGTGCCGAACGCCTCGGCCCGCCAGCTGGTAGCCGGCGAGAGCCGCACCATCGCCTACGTCGTCCTGGACGCGTCCAACCCCTTCTTCACCGATGTGGCCCGGGGTGTCGGCGAGGTCGCCGAGGGCCGGGGTCTGTCGCTCTTCCTGTGCAACTCGGACCACGACGCCGAGCGCGAGGACCGCTCCCTCGACCGACTGACCGAGCTCCGGGTCCGCGGCGTGCTCATCACCGCCATCGACGACGCCAATCCCCGGCTGGACCAGATGCGCCGGCTCGGCATCCCTGTGGTCCTGGTCGACCGGGTCCCGGGCGAGGACGCCGGGTGGTGCTCGGTCGGCGTCGACGACGTCGCGGGAGGCCGCATGGCGGCCGGTCACCTGCTGGAGCTCGGCCACCGGAGCCTGTGCTTCGTCGGCGGTCCGCCACACCTGCCCCAGGTGGCCCAGCGGCGCTGCGGCGCGCACGAGGCCGCCGACGCCGCCGGGCTCGAAGAGAAGGCGGTCCGCCACGTCGAGACGGCCGGCCTCACGATCGCCGATGGTCGGAGGGCGGCCGAAAGGATCCTGGGTCTCCCCGGCCCGGAGCGGCCCACGGCGGCATTCTGCGCCAACGACCTCGTCGCGTTCGGCCTGGCGCAGTGCCTCCTCCAGCACGGGGTGGGCGTTCCCGAAGATATGGCGGTCGTCGGCTACGACGACATCGAGCTCGCGGCGGCGGCCAGCGTGCCGCTGACGTCGGTGGCCCAACCCCGCGCGCTCCTGGGCCGCGCCGCGGCCGAGCTCCTGCTCGACGAATGCGCCACGCCGGGCCATCGTCATCGCCAGCAGCTGTTCCTTCCCGAGCTGGTGGCCAGGGCCTCGACGATGCGGCTGCGGTAAAGCGACACGAGAGCGCCGGCGCCCGCCGGCTCCTGACGCCGACGCAGGACCGCGGCCAGAATGGGGCGGCAGCGGAGTTCGGCACCGGGAGGTCACATGGAGATCAGGCCGAAGAACCCGGCGGTCAAGGGGCCGCCGGAGATGTTCACGGGCGACGTGTGGATCGATGCCATCGCCTATGGCGAGGAGCCGTCGCGGGTCCGGGTCAATCTCGTCCGCTTCGCCCCGTCCGCCCGGACGGCGTGGCACTCGCACGCCCTCGGGCAGACCCTCTACGTGACCGAGGGTGTGGGACTCATGCAGGCCCGCGGGGGTGCGGTCAACGAGATGCGAGAGGGCGACGTCGTCCACACGCCCTCGGACGAATGGCACTGGCACGGGGCTGCACCCGACGAAGCCATGTCCCACATCTCGGTGACCGAAGGCGTCGGCGAGGCCGGCCGGCCCGAGTCCGAATGGGGCGAGCACGTGAGCGACGAGGACTACCGGAGTCGCGGCACGCCCTGAGCCGGACCCAACCCTGCATCGGCGCGACGTTCAGCGCGTCGCGGGGTCGAGGCCCGGCCAGAGCTGAGCGAATTGCTGCTCTCGCGTGGCGCTGAAGATGATGTGCTGGCTTCCGGCGTGCAGGTCGCGGAAGCAGCGCTCCAGGGGTTGACCGGTGAAGACGGCCTCGGCGCCCGCCAGCCGGTAGAGGGAGTCGACCGCTTCGGTCGCGACGTTGACGCGCCCGGCTCCAAGATGCTAAGCAACTGCTCAGCATCTTCGCCCGAAGACCCTGAGCCGTGGCGGACCGAAGGCGGAACCGCCAGGTGGAAGCCGGGCGGGACCCGACGACCACCCGGTCCCACGACACCGACCAAGACCCCGCATCGAACAGAGCAAAGAGGAGCCGCCGTGGACTACGACTCGATCGATTTCTTCACCGACGAGACACTGCTCGAGGACCCGTACCCCTACTTCGACCACCTGCGGTCACAGTGCCCCGTGCTGCCGACGGCGCACCACGGCGTCGTCGCCGTGTCGGGCTACAAGGAGGCGTCCGAGATCTATCTCGACAGCGACACGTATTCCTCGTGCAACTCGGTGATCGGACCGTTCGCGACCTTCCCGGTGCCCCTCGAGGGTGACGACGTGGGTGCGATCATCGACCGCTACCGCGACCAGCTGCCCATGCACGAGCACATGGTGACCATGGACCCTCCGGCGCACACGCGCGAGCGAGCACTGATCATGCGCCTCCTGACGCCGAAGCGGCTCCGGGAGAACGAGGTGTTCATGCGCCGCCAGGCGGACGTCCTGATCGACGAGATCGCGGGCACCGGCCACTGTGAGTTCATCCGGGGCTATTCCCAACCGTTCGCCATGCTCGTGGTGGCCGACGTCCTCGGTGTGCCCGAGTCGGACCACCAGCGCTTCCGCGAGGGATTCGGGTTGAGCTCGTCACCGGGAATGATGGGCGGGGGCGGCGAGGGGATGACGCTCAACGCGCTGGAGTGGCTGGACGACTGGTTCGGCCGCTACATCGAGGACCGCCGCCGCGAGCCGAAGCACGACGTGCTGTCCGACCTCGCGCTCGCGACGTACCCGGATGGCTCCACTCCCGACGTGATCTCCGTCGTGCGCACGGCGACGTTCCTCTTCGCGGCCGGCCAGGAGACGACCGCCCGCCTCCTGGCCGTGGCGTTGAAGTACCTGGCCGAGTACCCCGAGCTCCAGGACGAGCTGCGTGCCCACGGCGAGCGGATACCCGACTTCATCGAGGAGGCCCTGCGCATCGAGAGCCCGGTGAAGGCCGACTTCCGCATGACCCGCGGTCCCACCTCTGTGGGCGGCCTCGACATCGCGGCCGGGACGCCCGTGATGCTCCTCAACGGCGCCGCCAACCGCGACCCGCGCCTCTTCGAGTGCCCGGCCGAATTCCGTCTCGACCGCCCAAACGCCAAGGTCCACATCGCGTTCGGCCGAGGCGTGCACGCGTGCCCCGGTGGACCTCTGGCCAGGGCGGAAGGACGGGTGAGCGTCGAGCGCATCCTCGACCGCCTGCGCGACATCCGGCTCTCCGACGAGCACCACGGGCCGCCGGGTGATCGTCATTTCGAATACGAGCCCACCTGGGTGCTGCGCGGGTTGCGTTCGCTGCACATCGAGTACACCCCTGCGGGAGCGTCGTCGTGAGCGGCCGGGTGGCCGTCGTCACGGGCGCCGCGTCGGGGATCGGCCTCGGCGTGTCCCGGCGTCTCGCGGCCGACGGTCATGCCGTGGCGCTCCTCGACCGGGACGGATCCCTCGCGGGCCAGGCCGCGGACTCCCTCAACGCTGCCGGTGCGCGGGCCGCGTCGTTCGAGGTCGACGTGGCCGACCGCGACGGACTCGAGGAGGTGTACGCGGCGGTACGTGAGGCGCTCGGCCCGATCGGGATCCTCGTCACCAGCGCCGGCGTGGAGGCGTTCGACCCGGTGGGGGAGATCACACCGGAGAAGTGGGACCGCATCATCGCCGTCAACCTCACCGGCACCTTCACCTGCATGCAGCTCGCCGTCGCCGACATGATCGCGGCCGGTTGGGGACGCATCGTCACCATCTCGTCGTCGAGCGCGCAGTCGGGCGCGCCCAACATGGCGCACTACGTCGCGTCGAAGGGCGGCGTGATCGGACTCACCAAGGCGTTCGCCCGCGAGCTCGCCGGGCACGGCATCACGGTGAACACCATCCCGCCGACGATCGTGGACACGCCGATGGCACGCAAGGGCGAGGCCGACGGCCACGTGCCGAGCGTGGACGTCATGGCGCGCATGGTCCCGCTGGGCCGCGCCGGGACGCCCGAGGACATCGCAGGCGCCTGCTCGTACCTGTGCTCCGACGACGGGGCCTACGTCACCGGGCAGATCATCGGAGTGAACGGGGGCATGTACATCTGAGCACGGTCCGCCGGATCGGCACGGAGACCTCCGAGACGCGGGCCGCCCTCATCGAGGCGGCCGAGCGGCTCATGCTCGAGGAGGGTTACGCCGCGGTGACGTCGAGACGGGTGGCCGCGGCGGCGGGACTGAAGCCCCAGCTCGTCCACTACTACTTCCGCACCATGGACGACCTGTTCCTGGGGCTGTTCCGTGAGCGCGCCGCCCAGGGGTTCGAGCGCCAGGCCCAGGCCATGGCGTCGGAGCAACCGCTCTGGGCGTTGTGGGAGCTGAGCCGCGACCCGTGGGGCACGGCGCTGACCATGGAATTCACCGTGTTGGCCAACCACCGCAAGGCCATCAGAGCCGAGATCGCGTCCTTCGCCGAGCGCTACCGGGCAGAGCTCCTGGCGGGCATGGGGGAGTTGTTCGTGCGCTACGGCGTGGACACGGACCGGTTGCCGGCCGTCGTGGGGACCGTCCTGATGACGAGCATCACACGGTTCCTGGTCATAGAGGAGGAGACCCTGGGGATGGCGAGCGGCCACGCCGAGACGGTCGCGTTCGTCGAACGGTTCTTGAGCGAGCTCGAGGGTCCGCGGCGGCCGTCGGCTTGACGGACGTCCGCAGGTCTCTCGAAAGACGTCGACCGCGTCCGAATTCTTTGCGGATGCGCGCTTGTGGTGAACTGATCGGATGGGCTTCTACGACGATCAGGTCCTGCCGCGGTTCATCGATGTCATGCTCGGCAAGCGCATGGAGGACGTTCGTGCCCGCGTCGCCTCGGGGTTGAGCGGAGACGTCCTCGAGCTCGGGTTCGGGTCCGGGCGCAACCTGCCACACACACCCGCGTCCGTCACGCGGCTGCTCGCCGTTGAACCGGCCGCGGGCTGCCGTACTCTGGCCGCACAGCGGGTGGCGGCCGCGCCGTTCCCGGTCGACTGGGTCGGTCTCGACGGCCAAGACCTCCCGCTCGAGAGCGAATCCGTGGACCACGTGCTCGTGACGTGGACGCTGTGCACCATTCCCGACGTCGATCGCGCGCTGACGCGAGACGCACCGCGTGCTGCGACCCGGCGGGACCCTGCACTTCGTCGAGCACGGGCGCTCGCCCCGGGCGCAGGTGGCGCAGTGGCAGGACCGGTTGACGCCGCTCTGGGGCAAGGCGTTCGGCGGCTGCCACCTCAACCGCTCCATCGACACGCTGATCGAGGGCGCCGGGCTCACGGTCTCGAACATGGAGACCTACAACATGGGTGGGCCGGAGCTCTTCAGCTTCGCCTATGAAGGAAAGGCCCTCAAGGCGGGGTGAGCGGGGGACGCTGAACGCTCCCGGCCCCCGCCCGAGCCTCCGGCGCGCACGAATCGGGCATGATGGCGCGCATGCCAGGAGCCGCGCTCAGGTGACATCGGCCACCGATCTCACGGCACCCTTCGTGAGCACCGTGCTTCACGTCGCGGTGGCTCCGGGAGAGTTCGTGGCCGCCGGGACCATCCTGGTCACGCTCGAGTCGATGAAGATGGAGCATCCGGTCGAGGCGCTGGCTCCGGGCCGAGTCGACGTCGTTCTGGTGACCCCTGGGGACACCGTGCAACCCGGTGACGTCCTCTTGCGCTTGCGCGACATGGACGGTGTCGGCCCGGGGCAGATCGACGGGAGTCCGACCACCGCATCAGCGGGCGTCGTCCCGATGGAGGGTGCCGGCGCCAGGATCGTCGGCGCAGAGCGGCCCGAGCTGACCGAGCTCCGAGCCCGGGTGGAGGCCACGCTCGACCCGGGCCGTCCGGCCGCCACCGAGCGCCGGCATGCCGCGGGGCGACGGACCGCGCGAGAACATCGAGGACCTCTGCGATCCCGGGAGCTTCGAGGAGTACGGGGCGCTGGTGGTGGCGGCCCAGCGGGCGCGCCGCAGCCGTGAGGACCTGATCGCCAACACGCCCGCCGACGGGCTCGTCGCCGGACTGGCCCGCGTCAACGGGGACCTCTTCGGCCCGGAGCGGTCACGCTGCGCGGTGCTCTCCTACGACTACTCCGTCCTGGCCGGGACGCAGGGACAGATGAACCACCGCAAGAAGGACCGCCTCTTCGGCCTCGTCGACCGCCTGCGACTGCCCGTGGTCCTCTTCGCCGAGGGGGGCGGGGGGCGTCCCGGAGACACCGACGTCGCCGCGGTGACCGGGCTCGACACGGAGGCCTTCGCCCTCTTCGGCGCGCTCAGCGGTCGGGTGCCGCTGGTCGGCGTCGTGTCGGGACGCTGCTTCGCGGGCAACGCGGCTCTGCTCGGTTGCTGTCACGTGATCATCGCCACGCCCGACGCCACCGTCGGGATGGGTGGACCGGCGATGATCGAGGGGGGCGGTCTCGGTGTCGTCGGCCCCGACGACGTCGGACCGGTCGGGGTGCAGGTGCCCAACGGGGTGATCGACGTCCTCGCTGCGGACGAGCGCGACGCCGTCGACGTCGCCCGCCGCTATCTCTCCTACTTCCAGGGTGACGTGCGGGACTGGGCCTGTGCCGACCAGGAGCAGCTGCGCGACGTCGTGCCGCCGGACAGGCGCCGGGTCTACGACGTGCATGCGGCGTTGGAGCTGCTGGCCGACACGGGCACGGTGCTGGAGTTGCGGGCGGAATTCGCCCCGGGCATGGTCACCGCGCTGGCACGGGTGGAGGGCCGGGCGGTCGGTGTCGTAGCCAACAACCCGATGCACCTGGCCGGGGCGATCGACGCCGGCGGCGCCGACAAGTCGGCTCGTTTCCTGCAGCTCTGCGAGGCGTTCGGGCTCCCGGTGCTGTTCCTCTGCGACACTCCCGGTTTCATGGTGGGCCCGGCGGCGGAGCAGACAGCGCTCGTCCGCCATGTCAGCCGCCTGTTCGTCGTGGGCGCCAGCCTGACCGTCCCCTTCGCCACCGTCGTCCTACGCAAGGGCTACGGGTTGGGAGCCCAGGCGATGGCGGGCGGCTCGTTCCGCCGGCCGCTCTTCACCGTGGCCTGGCCGACCGGTGAGCTCGGCGGCATGGGCCTGGAGGGCGCAGTGCGCCTCGGCTTCCGACGAGAGCTCGACGCCATCGAGGACCCGGACGAACGCGAGGCCGCCTTCGCAGCAATGGTGTCCCGCGCCTACGAGCACGGCAAGGCGCTGCACGTGGCCGAGCACTTCGAAATCGACGCGGTGATCGACCCGGCGCGCACCCGGGCGCGCTTCGTCCATGCGCTGGCGGCGGCAGGCCCACGAGCCGAGTGGGCGACCGAGGGCCAGCGACGTCCTTTCGTGGACACGTGGTGAGACGGTGGTTCATCGCAGCGCCGTAGGCTGTCCGCGCATGGAGACCACAGAATCTGTCGGATCGTCGACCCCGCCGTCGTGGTACCGCCGATGAGCAACACCGGCGAAGGGCGCGAACGCGCGGCGAGCTCGAGTTCCACTACGTGCTGAACTGCCCGTGCGGCGAGGCGCTGACCGGTCTCACCGAAGACGAGATCGTGGAGGTCTCGCTCACCCACCTGCGTGAGGCTCACCCCGACATGGCGGACACCTACGAGCGAGAGCACGTCCTCTTCATGGCCCGGCGCGTCGTCAAGGGCTGATGCCTTCGCGGGGTCATCGAACGGCCGCCCCGTTCGTCCCCTCAATGTCGCTCATGGGCTCGGCGGCGCGTTGCGCGATCAACCAGTGTCCGTGCTCGCGCACCAGCGTGTCCCGGTAGCGGCCGGCGAGGCCGGGCGAGATCGCGCCGTCGACGGAGCGCAACCACAGGTAGTCCGACGTCACGGTGGCGCGGTCACCGTCGAGGACGATCAGGATGTTGAGGGTCAGATGCTTGCCTCGGCGCCCGGGCGGCTGGCTGGACGTGAACCAGGCGCGGATCGCATCTCGGCCCGATGCCGCCGCACCGGCGTAGCTGAACCAACCGTCCGGTGTGAAGAGCTCGGCCAGCGCGTCGAAGTGCCCGTCGTCGAGAAGCTGGCAGTACGAGGCGAGGATGCGCCGGATCGCCAGCTCGTCCACGACTGCGTCCTCAGCCATGCCGGACCGCCCGCATCACGGCAGCCAACCGACTTCCCGCAGGAACGACTGGGTCTGGACGATCCGACCCGTCATGGTCGACGGGTCCCCGGTGCACAACAGAAAAGCGGTCTGCGTGATCAACCCGATGTCCTCGGTGTCCGTCTGGGCGAGGTCGAGCGTCCCGGCCCCGGGCGTGGCGACCGGGTCGGTCGGCGCCGCGGCGTTGACGGCGATGCCGTCGCCGTAGAGCTCGGCGGCCAGACTCAGCGTGAGGCGGTTGAGCCCCGCCTTGACCGTCCCGTACATGCCGAATCCTGCGCTCCGGTCGAAGTCGGAGAACGGTGGCCCCGACGGGTGGTCGCCGGCCACCGAGGTGAGGTTGAGCACCCATCCCCGGCCGCGCCCGCGCATGGCGGGCAGGGCGAGCTGGGTGAGGTGCAGCGGGGCCATCAGATGCATCTCGACCATCAGAAGCGCGCGCCGTTCAGGGAACTCGTCGAGCGGCCGGAGGAAGGTCACCGCGGCGTTGTTCACCAGGACGTCGGGTGGACCCACTCGGTTCACGACCTCGGCGAACATGCCCTCGCGGTCCTCCGGGTTCGAGAGGTCGGCCGGTACCGCGACCGCGGACCCCCCGGCCTCTTCGATCTCGCGACAGGTCTCGAGCAGGGAGCCCTGGTACTTGGGGTCGGGATCCATCGTCCGCGCCGTCATCGCGACGGTCGCACCCTCGGCCGCCAACTTCCGCGCAATCGACTTTCCGAGCCCCCGGCTGGCGCCCGTCACCAGCGCGACGCTGTCCTTCGCACGACCCCGTCACGGTGCCTCCCCTCGTCGCCCGGGATAATAGGCCGATGCCCGAACCCGACCTCCGGGAGCTGTCGGCTCGTCTCAGGCCCGTCGGCGTGAGCGGGGTGCGCCGGTTGTCGGGCGGTGCCTCGAGCCTGACCTACGTCGGGCGGCGCTCGAAGACCGGCGCGTCGTGGTGAAAGTTGCGCCGCCCGGTGTCGAGCCGGTTCGCAACCGTGATGTGCTGCGCCAAGCGCGGGTCATCCGGGCCCTGGGGCCGAGCACCGTGCCGGTTCCCGACGTCCTGTGGGAGGACGCGGGCACACCGCCGGAGATACCTCCGCTCTTCGTCATGTCGTTCGTCGGGGGTTCCTCGCTCGAACCCCTCTTCGACGTCGACGGGGTCGACGACCCCGACCCGCGCCTGGTGGCGAAGCGGCTGGGAAACGCGGCGCGGACGTTGGCCGCACTGCACCGCTTCCACCCGCCTGCCGCCTGCGTGGCCGGGGAGCCGGTCACCGGACCCGTGGACGAAGTCGACCGTTGGTCGACGTTGCTCTCGACGGTCGACCAGACACTCGTACCGCGGTGGGAGGACGTCGCCGGCGCATTGCGCTCCTCCGTGCCGATGGCGGATCCGGCCGCCATCGTCCACGGCGACTTCCGCCTCGGGAACCTCCTCGCCGTCGGGGACCGGATCGCGGCCGTCGTCGACTGGGAGATCTGGTCGGTCGGCGACCCCCGGGTCGACCTCGGGTGGTTCCTGCTCAACGCCGACCCGGGGACGTACCGCCGCCCCACCCGCTACGCCGGTTCGACGCCGTCGATCGCCGAGCTTCGCGCCGTCTACGTGGACTCGCTGGGACGTGAGGTGCGGGACTGGAGGTGGTTCGTCGCTCTGGCGTCGTTCAAGTCCGCCGCGACCTGGTCGCTCATCGTGAAGCACAACCGGCGCCGCTCGGTTCCCGACCGCGAGGTCGAGGCCTTGGTCCCGGCGTTGCCGCGGCTCCTCTCACGAGCGGTGGAGCTCCTGGGCTGACCGAGACACAGGTCGGCCACCGTCGCTGCCCTCGTTGCCCGCTCGAACGGGCCGGTGCTAACACTGTCGGGTGCACCAGCATGGGTCGAGCGGGACGGCATTGGCGGCGAGGCCCAGCCGCCGCACATGGACCCCGACACCATCGTGGCGCGGGCTCGCCTCCTGACATGGGCGACGCCTTCATCGTCGACGCAGTGCGCACGCCGCGGGGGAAGGGCCGTCCCGACGGCGCTCTCCACGGGGTCCACCCCCAGCGGCTGTTCGGGTCGTGCCTCGCCGCGTTGGCGACCCGGGTGGGCTTCGACCCCGGTGAGGTCGACGACGTCATCGCCGGGAACGGGATCCTGAGCGGCGACCACGGGGACGACATCGCACGCCTTTCCGCACTCCTGATCGGATGGCCCGAGACCGTGCCCGGCATGACGCTCAACCGGTTCTGCGGTTCGGGGCAACAAGCGATCACGGTGGCCGCCATGGGAATCGGCTCCGGGGCCCAGGACCTGGTCGTGGCCGGTGGGGTCGAGTCGATGTCGCGCTGGGACGTGACGGTGGGGCTGTCGACCATCGACGGGGGCAATCCGGACCTGCGGGCCAGAGTCCCGACCGTCCCCCAAGGGATCTCGGCGGACCTGATCGCCACCTTGGAGAAGTTCACCCGCGACGACGTCGACGCCTTTGCGGTCGAGAGCCAGCGCCGCGCTTCCGAGGCGACCGAGCAGGGGCGGTTCGACCGTGCGCTCGTCACGGTCGCCGACGAGGAAGGTCGGGTCCTGCTCCAGCGCGACGAGCACCCTCGCCCGGGCACCACCAGGGAGGGCCTGGCGCGGCTCCGCCCGGCCTTCGCCGAGATGGGCGCCACGACCCTCGAGGGTGACGGCCGCACCTTCGACGACATGTGCCTCGAGCGCTACCCGGGGATCGACGCCGTCGAGCACGTGCACCACGCCGGCAATTCCTCGGGCGTCGTGGACGGTGCCGCCGCGGCGCTCGTTGCGTCGGACGGCTGGGTGCGGGCCCACGGCGTCACGCCCCGAGCCCGCATCCGGGCCACCGCGGCGGTGGGGTCGGAGCCCGTCATCATGCTGACGGCGCCGGGTCCGGCGGCCGAGCGTTGCCTGGCCAAGGCCGGCATGCGCACCGGCGACATCGATCTCTGGGAGATCAACGAGGCCTTCGCCGCGGTGCCCCTCAAGACGATGCGGGACCTGGGACTCGACCACGACCGCGTCAACGTCAACGGGGGCGCGATCGCGCTGGGTCACCCGATCGGGGCCACCGGCGCCATGCTGATCGCCACCGTCGTGGACGAGCTCGAGCGCCGTGACCTCGCCACCGGTCTCGTGACCATGTGCACGGGCGGGGGCATGGGAACCGCGACGATCGTCGAGCGGGTCTGAGGATGTCCGACACCGTGGCGGTGGACTCGCCGCGTCCCGGCGTCGCAGTGGTCCGCTTGAACCGCCCCGACCGCCTGAACGCGATCAACCACATGATGGTCGCAGACCTCACGGAGACCTGTGACGCCCTGACGGCCGATGACGAGGTGAGAGCCGTCGTCCTGACCGGTGCGGGCCGGGGATTCTGCTCGGGGATCGATGTTCGGGACTTCGGTCCGGGCGCTCCGGATGCAAGGGCACCGGCTCTCGATCGGCTGCGCTTCCAGGAGATGATGGCGGCCCTTCCGGCCGCGCTGCGGGAGCTGCCGCAGCCGGTGATCGCCGCCGTGAACGGACCGTGCGTCGGCGGAGGTCTCGCGCTCTGCCTGGCCGCCGACATCAGACTGTGCTCGACCGAAGCGTCCTTCGGGAACGCCGCCATCCTTCTGGGCCTCACCGGCGCCGAGATGGGGATGAGCTACCACCTGCCGAGGATCGTCGGCACCAGCGTGGCCGCGGACTGGATGATCACCGGGCGCACGGTGACGGCGGAGGAGGCGGATCGCCGTGGCCTCGTGAGCGAGCTGGTCGAGCCGGATGCGCTCATGGAGCGGGCACTGGAGCGGGCGTCGGCGATCGCCGGGCTCCCCGCCCTGGCCACCCGGATGACCAAACGGGCGCTTCAGGTGAACACCGACGCGCCGGACCTCCGCGCCGCGGTGGAGCTCGAGAACCGCAACCAGGTGATCACGCACGCCACCGACGAGGCAGCGGCGCGACGATCCAGGTGGACGACGTAGGCCTCGTCAGCGACCGCGGAGCTCCGGCGCGTCGACCGGCTCCGTGGGCGGGTCGGGCTCGAGCCCGACGCTGTTGGCGACGACGGCGAAGCACAGGTACCCGCCGATCACGAAGGTGAGCTCCAGCAGCTGAGGCGGTCCGAGTGAGGAGGCCAGCGCGCGCCAGGTCGCGTCCTCGACCCGCGAGGTGTCGATGATCTGGTCCACGGCCTCGAGGACGCTGCGCTCGAGCGGCGTCCAGAGCGCGGCGACAGGACCGTCGGGGAGAGCATGGAGCTGCGCGTTGGTGAGCCCCGTTCCGAGCGCGATGCGCGTGTGCTGCTTCCACTCGTAGACCGACCCCGTTCGCCACGCCACACGCAGGATGGCGAGCTCGCGCAATGCAGGGTCGAGGGTGGAGCGCGCACCGGCCAGCAACTCGGTGAAGGTCATCCACGCCGCCCCCAGGTCGACGTGATGGGCGAACAGGCCCAGGGCTTGGGGCATGGGCGGCGCGTCGGGCTTCCCCGACAGGTAGAGCTCGGGGCGCCGGAGGTAGCGCGGGAGCACCTCCTTCGCCTCGTCGCCCCACTGGTCCACCGGCAGTGGCGCGAGACCTGACCTCGGATCCCGATGTCGAACCCGGACCCGTCATGACGAGCCCAGGCCGAGATCCCGACGGTGACAGTCCCGTGGCGGCATCCGCACGGGCTAACACATTCAGAAGGCGACGGGCAACGTGATGCCGGGCGCTCGTCTCCGCGGCCCCCTGGACGTCACATCAGAAATGTGATATCATTTTACTATCATATTTTGAGAGGAGCGTCCCATGACCACCGCGGAATCGACCCAACCCGGTCCGGTCGGCATCCACGGAGCCCGGGTCGACGTGACCCAACGGCCCGCCGCCGCACTCAACGGCTGGTTCGGCGTGGTCGTGCTCGCCGCCTGCATCGCCGGGACGGTGCTCGCCGGCCAGCACTCCACGTCGCTGATCTGGATTCCCATCGCCGTGTTCATCGTCGTCGCCATCTCGCTCGTCGTCGTCCCGCCCGGCATGACCTCGGTCGTGCAGTTCTTCGGCCGCTACGTCGGCACCGTCAGCACGTCGGGCTTCTGGTGGGTGCTGCCCTTCACCGTCCGGCGCCGGGTCAGCGTCCGCGTGCGCAATTTCGAGACCGGCCACCTGAAGGTCAACGACGCCGACGGCAATCCGGTCGAGATCGCCGCCATCGTGGTCTGGCAGGTCGTGGACACGGCCAAGTCGACCTACGCCGTGGAGGACTCGGCGAACTTCGTCTCCGTGCAGGCGGAGTCCGCCCTCCGCCACGTGGCGACGACCCATCCCTACGACGACACCACCGGCGTGGGGACGTCGCTCCGGGGTTCGACGGATCTCGTTGCCGGCGAGCTGGGGCGCGAGGTTTCGGCTCGGGTCAGCGTGGCCGGCGTCGAGATCGTCGAGGTGCGCATCTCCCACCTCGCCTACGCGCAGGAGATCGCGCAAGCAATGCTACGGCGCCAGCAGGCCAACGCCATCGTCTCCGCCCGCTCCCGGATCGTCGAGGGTGCGGTCGGCATGGTGGAGCTGGCGCTGAACCGTCTCACCGAGGACGGCGTCGTCTCGCTCGACGAAGAGCGCACGGCGAGCATGGTCAGCAACTTGATGGTGGTGCTCTGTGCCGACCAACCGCCTTCTCCGATCGTGAACGCGGGCTCGCTCTATTCGTGAGCGAACGGCGGCAGGTCCTCCTCCGGGTCGACCCGGCAGTCCACGACGCGCTGGCCCGCTGGGCCGCTGACGAGCTCCGCAGCGTCAACGCGCAGGTTGAGATCCTCCTGCGCCGTGCGCTGACCGAGGCGGGGCGGATGCCCAAGCGGGTGGCACCGCTCCCTCGCCGGGGCCGCCCGCCGGCAGGCGGTGACCGCTGAAACGCGAGCCGAGACTCAAGTTCGGCGGATCGGCATCAAAGTCGCGGGCGGCTCGCTCGTTTCGAGGAACGTGCGGATGATGCGCACCGTCTCTTCGGGCTGCTCGATGGGCAGCAGATGTGATGCGCCCGGGACGACCGCGAGCTGCGCGCCCGGAATGGACTCGTACAGCAAGCAGGTGTGAGACAGTGCGATCGCGTCGTCATCGGCCACCATGACCAAGACCGGTACGGAGACCGTGCCGAGATCCGTCGGAGTCAGCTCGGGCTCCGTCGCCCACATCGCATAGGTCTTGGCGAGAAACTCGTCAAAATGCCCCCGTCCATCGGGTGAGCACTCGCCGTACATCGTGGCGAACATGTCGTAGACACCTGAAGGGTCGTCCGGGGTCAGCTCGCCGATGTCCAGCAGACCCGCATGGTGGAAGTCAGCACCGATCGTGACGAGCCGCCGGACCAGGTCAGGTCGCCGCATCGCGACCAAGAGGCCCACGACACCACCGTCGCTGTGGCCGACCAGGTGCGCCGGACGATCCAGGTGCTCGAGGACAGCGATCGTCTCATCGGCCATGGCGTCGTAGTGAAACGCCTCTGCCGTGTCGGCCGTTCGCCCGTGGCCACGCCGATCGAAGGCCGCGATGCAATAGCGCTCACCCAGCGCCGGACCGATCGAATCGAGAAGAGAACGGCTGTCCACGATGCCGCCGTGCAGCAGCAACACCGTCTCATGGTCCCCGATCTCGACCGAGATCCATGTCGGGTGACCGAGGATATCGACGCAGGTCATTTTCGAACGGTAACCCACCCGGCGGGCGGTCTGTCTCAGATCTCCGGTACGCAAGCGAAGTGTCGGCTTGGAAACATCACGCCATCGGCCAGAATGGATCGTGGCGAGGCCCGTCGCCGTGTTCGACGCCGACCCCGTGTCGGAGTCGGACGAGATGGCGGTCATCGCTCTCCGCCGTGCCCGCGGACGGCCATGAGGGAGGCGTCGTTCCCATAGGCCGGGAGGGTGCGATGCGTCCTCAGTCGCTACTTTGGACCGTAGTACCGCCCTTTCCAAGCAAAGACCACCCGCAACCGGCCGTCGGGCGAGCGTTGAACCTCGTCCGTGCGGACGTAGCGATGCTGCTGGCCATCGGTCATGACAACGCACAGTTCATCGGTCTCACGGTCCATGGGGTGTTCCTGTCCGTCCATGGGCCCGAGCCTGAATACAGCGGTTCCCACTGCGTCGCCCGCGAGAGATCTGGACATCCCGACAGAATCTCAGAACACAGTTCGCGTCGCAATGGAAGTACACCCGCCGGTCGACGTGCCCCCTGTGGCAGGTCGAGGCGTGCGGACAAGCCTGCACGTAGCACGAATGTGGTTCCATGTCCTGCAGCCCAGGACCCGTGGATCGCCCATGTCGTCGCACCTCGGGGACATGGGCAGACCGGACGTTTGAACCGATCCGTTACTTGCCCGGGACACCCGACAGCTGGCGAACCGCCCCTTCCGCTGAGAGATCCCCGATCGCCGCAATGAAGCAAGGCTCTCGACACCTGCCGTCGGCGAGATCCGATCCCACAGAACGGTCAAGGTGAGAACGGTCATCAAGGTGGTGTCTGCCAGTTGACGAGGTCGTTGCTCCTCGCGATGCCTATGCGGGCGTGACCCCAGCCGCCGTAGGTTGTCAACTCGGTGCTCCCGGCGTAGGTCAGATAATTCTCGCCGTCGGGTCCGACGCAGAGAAAGGCCGAGTTGGCATGCTCGTAATTGACGCTCGAGATCCCACTACTCGAATTTGAAGGACTGGTTCGGTATCGCGATCTGCCGTCCGTCGACCCAGTGGAGCCAGGTCGACGGCGCCGATGGATCTCCCGGCCCCAAGGTGAAGATGAAAGGTCGGTCGAGGGTGTTCGAAGTCGCCACGAGGCGCCACGTGCCCCCGGTTGTGACGAACTCATAGTTCTCGACGGTGTCGTTGTAGATCTCGATGTCGGGTTGCCCGACGAGGTGAAAAGTGCCAGTGAGGGTGGGGGACCAGGCGATCTCGAAGTGCTGAGACGTGGTTCCGGCTTTGAATCCCAGGATCACCCCACGACCGGTGAAGGCAAGGGCAGCATCAATCATCCGGCTCGCCAAACCGTGACCCAGAGGGTGGGCAGGCGACCAGAAGCTCAGCGAGGCATCGCGGCTTGTGCGATATTCCAGGCCGGAGGGTGTCTGATAGGTGACGATGAATCGACCGGACGGAGCTCGCACGATGTCGGGTGACGCGGCATTCGTGGCGATGATCCGCGGCGGGGTCCAATGGATCAGGTCGGCGCTGGAGGAGATGGCAACGCTGAAGCGGACAGAGGGAGGTGACTCGAACTTGGTTTCGGTCATATCGCTGTAGAGCATGTGCCACGCCCCACCCGACCACTGCAGTGCCTGATCCTTCACTCCGACGTGGGCGAACGACAGAATCGGATTGCGCAACGCCGACCAATCGACCGAGCGAGGCGGCGTGCCGACGATGCAGTCGTGGTCGTGTCCCGGAGCGACGCTGGCCCCGGCTGGGCCGGCGCGAGCGAACAGGGCGGCCAGCACCAGGACGGCCAGGATGAAGATCCGCACACGAGCACGTTACTTACGACTGGTCCGACGGGACCCGCGATTTCCTTGGGTGGTTCTCGACCTGGGCCCAGTCGTTGAGACCCATGCGCCGAGGGGAACACGCCGATGACATGCGAACGAAGGTCAACTCGGCCTGGTCGCCCGTGAAGCGGCAAGGCGCCAGACTCTCGGGCGACGGTGGAATCGGTCGTGGGCGGCCCGGACTTTCCGTCGGCACAGGCAGGTCCGATGCTTGGACTACCGTACGCGCACGACCCAGCCGTCCCGGCTTGCCTTCGAGCGGCTCGTCAGACCGAGGAGGGCTCATGGACAATGACGTCGAGGCCGCGGTCCGGCAACTGATCGACAAGGACGAGATCGTTGACCTTGTCCACCGCTACTCGTACTGCGTCGATCACCGGTTGTACGACGAGGTCGTCGAGCTGTTCACCGAGGACTGTGTGGTCGACTACGGACCGGGCGACGCCATGCTCATCCGCTCCAGGTCCGGCCTCCGGCAGATGTTCGGACATCCCGGCAGTGGTTTTGCCGCAACAAGCCACCACAATGCCAACGTCCTGGTGACGTTCGAGGACCTCGATCATGCGTCCGTGCGCACATCCGTGTACGCCTGGCACCAGCGGACCGACGGGGGCACGCCTCGGCTTTGGGGCTACTACCACGACTCGGTCGTGCGTCTTCCCGAGGGATGGCGCATTGCCGAGCGGCAGCTTCGGACGCTTGGCGCCGAGGACTGGCATTTGGAGATGCATTCAGCCCTCGGGGGCGAAGTTGGGTAGCCGGCCGTCAGGCCCGTGAACGAGAGAACCATTGCCGTCCCCTACGAGCGGAAGAGAGGGAGAGAAGAGAGAAGAGAGGAAGAATTGTCGGCGGTCTCGACGAACACTTGCCGCTCGCCGAGCGGGCTCTCGAGACCGACCGCCCCGCGGGTCATTGGTCGTAGCCTGAGCTTTCGTGACAGGCGACCGGAAGCCCACTCCTGAGATCTTCGACAAGGTGTTCAACGAAGCCGCGGAGAGCCGATGGATCCAGTCCGTCTTTGCCGCGGAGTTGCCCGACGGCGTCGACCCGTTCTCGTTCATCACGATGTCCGGTTTGGACGACATTGTGACGTGGCTGGACATGTCGCCAGGAGGGCTCCTGGTCGATCTGGCATGCGGTCGGGGTGGTCCGGGACTCTGGTTGGCTCAACGCACAGGTACCGAGCTGGTCGGCGTCGACTTCTCCCCGGTGGGAATCGACCATGCGCGACGACGGGCCATGGACCTCGCGCCCGATGTGACCACGAGGTACTTCGGCGCCGACGCCGCATCCACCGGATTGCCCGGTGGCCGAGCTGACGGGTTGGTGTGTGTAGACGCCCTCCAGCTGATGGCGGAGCGCGTCGAGGTGATGCGAGAGGTTCGGCGAGTGCTCAAGCCTGGAGCGAGAGCCGTGTTCACCACTTGGGAAGAGCCCGACCGGCTGGTCGACCTGGCCGGCCTGTTTGAGGAAGTTGGCCTCCAGCCCGTCCTCGTCGAAGAGCGACCTGAATGGCTCGAGCGGGAGCGCAGAATCTTCGAACGAGCGCGGATCGACTCCGCCACCAACGACGATCCGGCACTCAAGAGCCTGGCCGAGGAAGCGGACCAGGTGCTCCCGGTCATCGATCTCGCTCGCCGAGTGCTCGGGATTGCACGGCGACCCGATGATGAATCCGTTGTAGCAAGCTGAACGGCTCTTGCAGAGCCGTAGTGAACAGGGGAGACCATGCCGCAACTTTCACTGAGCGTGACTCGGAACGTGCCGATCCCGGCACGCCAGCTGTTCGCCGTTCTGTCCGATCCCGGTCGGCATTCGGCAATCGAAGGCTCGGGAATGGTCCGAGGGGCGGCGACCACAGAGCGCATCACGAGAGTCGGCGACGTGTTTCGCATGGTCGTGTACCACCCCGCCGCCGGCGAGTATGAGACCGACAACCACGTGGTGGAATTCGAGCCGGTGCGGAGGATCGCGTGGGCTCCGAGCATCGTGGGCGACGAGCCGGCAGGGTGGCGCTGGATCTGGGACCTGGCCGAGGAGGGCGGATCCACCGCGGTCACGCACACCTACGACTGGTCGAGAGTGACCGACGAAGGTGTGTTGAAGAGAGTCTCCTTCCCGGTGGTCAGCGCCGAGCAGATGGAGGCATCGATCGAGCGCCTTGCCACTGCGGCCTCATAGTGCTCCACCGCTGCCGGATCGGTGGAGCGGTGCCGTCACAACGGAGCAGTCCGCCGCCCCCTGCAGGCGTCCGGACGCGGCTTGAGTGCCAACACCACCACCGGTCCGAGGGTGCCCTCCTGGCCACGGGATTCAGGGCCGTGTCAAATGGCACGTATGGCGAGCAGACAACAGCGGGTCAGAGCACGGCGACCTTGGACCACGGCGACCGCGGTCCTGACCGCAGCTCACCACTGCTTCGAGCTTTCGAGTGGGGTCGGGCTCGTTCTGCAGCCTGAGCTCGGACTCGGGTGGGCAGGCGCGCTCTGGGGCGCGGGCATTCCGGTGTGGATCCGTCTCGCCGCGAAACAAGACGAGACGAGGTGGGACCCCCTGCTCGCGGCGTGGTCCGGGGCGTCCCTGGCGGGGGTGTTGGTCCATTTCACGCTCTGGCCCTGGCGGCCCAACAAGCTGGGAATACCGGTCCTTACGGAGGCAGAGAGCCTCAGCTCCTCGAGTCTTCCTGCATACAACGCGCTCCTCTATGCCTGGGGAGCGGCGTCCGCCCTTTCGATCATCCGCGAGGTTCGCCCCGGAGCCCGCCGCTGGGCCCTCGTCGGGCTGGCCACCGTGCCCTTGTTGCGGCGGTCGGCCCGGCACCACTTCTCGTGGCTGGAGCAGGAGGCCATGACGAATCCGGCTTGGTGGAACCGAGGGGCGATCTGACCTCTGCGTTGCATCGGGCGCCGTCGACCGCATCACCCGGATCCGGCCTGCGATGTCATGAAGCCGGTGTGGTGGTCGAAGCCTAGAGGTCGAAGGCGGCCCGCAGCTTTTCCACGACCTCCTGGATTCTGGCGACCTCCTCTTGCAGAGCATCGACGTCGCCGCGCAGGGTCGCGACCTCATCGCCGAGAGAGACGGAGTGGGCGTGGACCACTCCGTGGTCGTCACCGGAGTCGGACTCGGACCCGGACTCGGAGGTGACGCCCGGCTCGGGAGTCCCGCCGGTCAGCAGCTGTGCCCAGCGCTCCTCTTTCTGGCCCGGGCGGCGAGTCAGGCGGCGCACCAGCGGGTCGGGACCGCCCGCCAAGCGCCCCAGCTCGCCCTCGACCTCGTCGAGACCTGTGAAGTCGGCCATGCGCTCGGTCCGGGTCCGCAGCTCCCCGACGGTCTGTGCACCCCTGAGCACAAGGACGGTCAGGACCGAGAGGCTCTGTGAGTCCAGACCGAAACGCTCGTCCAGCACCTGGCGGTACCGGGTGGCCGAGCGCCCTTGGGAAGGGTGGACGAAGCGAAGCAGGCCGGCCTCCTTCAGCGAGGACAGGGCGACCTCGACGGTCTCTTCGTCGTACGTGACGACCGGGTCACGGTTCGAGGACTGGTTGCACGCCAGGACCAACGCGTTGAGCGTCAGGGGATACTGCTGGGGCGTTGTCAGCTGCTTCTCGGCCAGGCTGCCCAGCACCCGTGCCTCGACTGGACTCAATTCCACGACGAGGGCGAGCATATTGCGGCCTGCGCAGGCACCGTCCTGAGCCGCCTCCGCCAACCCCCTAGGAGCCCGCCGGCGACCACCACTGCTCCATGAACGGGAGCAGGTCGCGGCTCACCAGCTCGATCCGCGGCCCGACGGCGCCGCGGTGGTACGCCCAGATGGCGGTGCCGTCGTCGCGTGCCCCGGCCGCCTCGAGCGGGTATCCCCGCTGCTCCAGGAGCGAGGAATCGGCCGCAAGATCGTCTGACCAGTACCCGAGATGGTGGATGCCCGACCCGGCCGCGGGCATCCACAGCGTGCCGGGGATCGTCTGAATCACCTCTATCCGCGGGACGGTCACCGAGTACGTGAACCGCAGGCCGATCGTCCGCAGGATCGTCTGGCCGCCGTCGGGGAGCTGCACCGGCGTCGAGAGCTCCATGGGAGAGGCGAACTCGTAGCCGAAGAGGGCCGAAAAGTCGGCCAGAGCCGCGTCGAAGTCGTCGACGACGATGCCGGCGTGGTACTGGTCGGACGCCCTCACGACGCCTCGATCACGACGCGGATCGCGCCTGACGATCTGTCCGACGCCACCTCGAACGCGCGGGCGGCGTCGTCGAGCGGGAAGCGGTGCGTGATCAGCGTGCGCGCGATGTCCGGGTCGTCTGCCAGCATCGCCGCCGCCTCCTCCATCTCGCGCCCGCCCTCGTGCGCGCAATAGCCGAGCGAAGGGATCACCCGGGCCTCACGGTGGAACAGTGGGAGCCAGTCGAGCTGGACCGGTCCGAAGTGCACGCCGAGCACCACGACCGTGCCGCCCGGCGCGACCAACTCCCCGCAACGGGCCAGGCTGGCCTCGCTGCCCGCAGCCTCCACGACCACGTCGTAGAGGCCCTCGGGTCCGACCCGCGCGCCGAGCCGTTCGCCGGCCTGTTTCTGGTGCCGATGGCGCGCCTCGAGCGCGACGTCGTCGGCACCGAGTCTGTGGGCACCGGCGACCGCCATCAGCCCGAGCGCGCCGGCGCCGACCACCGCCACCCGCTTGCCCGGACCGGTACCGGCGAGCCGGAGCGCGTGCCACGAGACGGAGGCCGGCTCCACGAGCGGCGCGTCTGCCGGGTCGAGCCCGGACGGGACCGGGACGAGACGGGCCGGCGGCGCGCGGAACTGCTCGGCCATGCCGCCGTCGGCCGTGACGCCGAGCGCCCGCTGCGGGTGGGTGGGACACAGGTTGTACGCACCGCGCCGGCACTGGTCGCACTCCATGCAGCCGTAGATCGCCTCGACCACGACGGGCGTGCCGTCCTCGCTGATCCCGCAGAGCTCATGGCCGAGGATGCGGCGGAAGCCGAGCCGGATGTAGTTGAGGTCGGAGGCGCACACGCTCATCGCCCGCATGTCGAGCAGCTCCCCCGTGCCCGGCGGTTCGTCGAGCTCGACGACGGCCACGCCACCGTCGACGGCCCGTACTGCCTTCACCGCGCCAACCTACGCCGCGCCGCTCGGGCCGCGCAGGGCGGCGCACACGCCTCCGTCGACCAGGACGTCCACCCCGCTCATGAAGCTGGCCTCGTCGGAGAGCAGGAACGCGACGACCGCGGCCAGCTCGTCGGCCCGGCCCTCGCGCCCGAGCGGCGTGTGCTCGACCATCATGGCCATCGTCGGCTGCTGGGCCGACTCCTGGCGACCCTGCGGCGTGTCGATGATCCCGGGGGAGATCGAGCAGATGCGTGCACCAGCCGGACCGAGGCGCACGGCCTCCTGCTGGACGAGCCGCCGCACGCCACGCTTGGCCCAGACGTAGGCCATGCCGGGATCCTCGACCGCGGGGCCGAGCGCAGCTCGGATGCGCTCGGCCAGGCGGGGGTCGAGCGGCTCGTCGATCGCCGCATCCGCCTCGGGTTGCGGGTCCCCGAACCCGAGCGTCGCCGCCATCGACGCGAAGCACACGATGGAGGTCCCGGGTGCGGCGAGGGGGCGAAGCACCTCCAACAGCCTCGCCGTGCCGACCAGGTCGACGGAGAAGATGCGCCGCCAGTCGGCCATCGTCGGGGAGATCCCGGCCGCGTGCGCCACGGCCCTCAACGTGCCGAGCTGCGCCACCCGGGCGGCCAGGGCTTCCAACCCGGCCTGATCGGTGACGTCGACGACGATCGGCTCGATGCCGGCTCCCGAGTCCGACGAGCCGAGCCGCGACGAGGCCTGCTGCACCGATTCGGCGTCGACGTCGACCAACAGCAGCCGGTCGACCATGGTGGCCAGGCGCTCGGCGCAAGCCAGGCCCATGCCTCTCCCCGCGCCGGTCGCGATCCCGACGGTGGTCACGACTCCAGCTCCGGACCGAAGACGCGGCCGGTCGCCAGGACGCAGAGGCGGTCGCCGTTGCCGGCGTCGCGCACCTCGACCCGGCTCAGCCCGTTCCTCAGTTGCGCACGCGCCACCACCGGTCCCACGCGCGCCGGCTGCAGGTAGCGCAGCCCGAGCGACGAAAGGGTGGCACCGGGTGTCAACGACAGCGCCGCCTCCTCGGCGGCGAGCGCGATGAGTCCGCCGTTGACGGTGTTCGACGAATTGAGCGTCCCTTCGGACCGGGTGAGGGTCGCGACGCCCGGCTGAATCCGCCGGCTCCCCGCGTGCTCGGCGAACGGCGTGCGCAAGCGTGTCCCGGCCGGGACGATGAGGTCGATACTGAGCCGAGGCGGGAGGCGCACCGTCGGGTCCCGGGCCGCCATGAAGGAGCCGGCGGCGAAGGCGAACGGCTCCCCGTCCTCACCGCTGAAGTCGACGGTGGCGATGAAGACGGACCGGCCGGACTTGACCGCACGGCCGATGCCACGGATGGCGCCCGACGCCGGCGCGGGTGCGGACAGGTGGACGTCGAGCTCGAGGGTCACCGGGACCTTCGGGCCGATGACGTCGGCGGCGAGCAGCCCCGCCACCGTGTCGGCCCAGGCGACGAGGATGGACGTCCGCAAGTGGGAGGTGCCCGGTACGTGCATTTCGGGGACCACCTGGCCCGACCCGTGCAGCTCGTCACCGGCCCGCTTGACTCCCCATCCGAGGGCTTGGAGCACATGGAGGGGCGGGGGCGGACTCGCGACCGGGCCGGGCCGGCGGTCCTCGCCGCCGTCGAGGTCCTCGATCGGGTCCGCACCAGTGGTCACGGCGGCTCAGGGTATCGATCGTCGACGTCGACGTCACAATTCGATGCTGCATAAACTCACCCGGTCCTCGCTGCGGGCGCCGGCGGCAGGTCGACATCGTGCGAGGCGGCGTCGGCCGAGAGCCGGACCAGCAGACCGGGACGGGCGGACCGTCGGGATCAGCAGAGAGGAAGAACTGCCATGGGGGCGCGACCTTTTCCCGACGGGTTCCTGTGGGGCGCCGCCACCGCCGGCCACCAGGTGGAGGGCGGGAACGTGAACGCGGACATCTGGCCGTTGGAATGGGCACCGGACTCCGTCTTCAACGAGCCCTCGGGGGACGCCTGCGATCATTACCACCGCTACCGCGAGGATGTCTCGACATTGCGGGAGCTCGGGCTGAACGCCTATCGCTTCTCCCTGGAGTGGTCCCGCATCGAACCGGAGCCGGGCTATTTCTCACGGGCGGCCCTCGACCACTACCGCCGAGTCGCCGGCACCTGCCTCGAGCTCGGGGTCACGCCGGTCGTGACCTATAACCACTTCACGCTCCCACGCTGGATGGCCGGCGACGGGGGCTGGTACGACGACCGAGCCCCGGAGCGCTTCGCCCGCTTCGCGGCCCGGGCGACCGAGCACCTGGGCGACCTCCTCTCGTGGGTCTGCACCCTGAACGAACCCAACGTGCTGGCCATGTTGCACACCAGCGGGGTGCTGCCGATGGGCGCCGGCGATCGTGGGCCGGAGCCCGCGCCGTCCGCGCCCGTGACAGCGGGGCTCGGCGGCTTCGACCCCTCCCGCTACCGCATGGGTCTCCTGGGCGCCGACGTCGGTCGCATGGCGGACGCGCACCGGCGGGCCTTCGAGGAGATCAAGTCCGGCCCGGGCGAGCAACGGGTCGGGTGGACCCTGGCCCTGGTCGACTTCCAGCCGGCCGAGGGAGGTGAGGAACGGTTCGCAGAAGCTCGACACGTCGGCCAGACGGATTGGCTGGCCGTGTCGATGGAGGACGATTTCGTCGGTGTGCAGACGTACTCCAGGAACCTCATCGGACCGGACGGACAGGTCCCCCCACCCCCGGGGACCCCGACCATGCAGACCGGCTGGGAGGTGTACCCGGCCGCCCTCGGGCACACCGTGCGTCTCGCGGCCGAACACGCCGGCGTCCCGGTGCTCGTGACCGAGAACGGCATGGCGACCGACGATGACGAGGCCCGCCTCGCCTACACCCGCGCCGCACTGGAGGGCTTGGCCGGGTGCATGGACGACGGCATCGACGTCCGGGGCTACCTGCATTGGACGCTGCTCGACAATTTCGAGTGGACGTCGGGCTTCGCCAAGACGTTCGGGCTCATCGCGGTCGACCGTGAGACCTTCGCCCGGACTGTGAAGCCCTCGGCTCGCTGGCTCGGGCAGATCGCACGCCAGAACGCACTGGACGCCTGAGCCGGGAGGCCCGACATGGATCACGAATCGTCGACGTTCGCCGGCGCTGTTGCGGCCGTGCGAGGCGGGGGGTCTTCCGAGGACGCGGCCCGCGGGCTCTACGAGCAGCTCGACGAGGGGGAGCGATTGTGGCTGCTCGACGGCGATCGGGAGTTCTGGGAGGGCATGCGCTCCATGCGGACCGAGGGGTACAACCGCGTCCCCTACGTGCACGGAGCGGTCGAGCGTCTGGGCATCCCCGGGACGCGCTTCGTCGACGGACCGCGCGGATGCGTGGCTGGTCACGGCACCTGCTTTCCGGTCTCCATGGCCCGTGGTGCCACGTGGGACGTCGCGCTCGAAGAGCGTGTGGGGGACGTGATCGGCCGCGAGGTCCGCATTCAGGGCGGCAACTTCTTCGGCGGCGTGTGCGTCAACCTGCCGCGCCACCCGGCCTGGGGCCGGGCCCAGGAGACCTACGGCGACGACCCGCACCACCTCGGGGAGATGGGCGCGGCGCTCGTGCGGGGCGTCCAGCGTTGGACTATGGCCTGCGCCAAGCACTACGCGCTCAACTCCATGGAGAACGCACGCTTCACCGTGGACGTGACGGTCGACGAGGCGGTTCTCCACGACGTCTACCTGCCGCACTTCAAGCGGGCGGCCGACGAGGGTGTCGCCGCCATCATGGGTGCGTACAACTCCGTCAACGGTGAGTGGTGTGGGCAGAACACCTATCTCCTCACCACCGTGCTCCGTGATCTGTGGTCGTGGGACGGTGTCACCGTCACCGACTTCATCTGGGGCATGCGCGACGGCGCCGAGGCGCTCAACGCCGGGATGGACCTGGAGGAGCCGCTGCGCCAGCAGCGGGCCCAGCACCTGCGGGGCCAGATCGCCGACGGCGACACGTCCTGGAAGATGGTGCAGCGGGCCGGGGTCCGCCTGCTCGCGGCTCAGCTGCGCTCGTACGCGACGCGCACACCCGACGATCCACCCGCGGAGCTGATGGCGAACGAGGAGGCACGCGCGCTGGCACGCACCGTGGCCTCGCGCGCGGTCGTCCTCCTGAAGAACGATTCGGTCGCCGGGCGGCCTGTGCTCCCGCTCGACCCCGATGCCCTGCGGTCGATCGCGGTGATCGGGCGGCTGGCCACCGTGGCGAACACGGGCGATCACGGCTCCTCGGACGTGCGCCCGCTCTCCGTCGTGACCCCGCTCCAAGGTGTCAGGGCCGCCTTCCCCGGTGCGAGCGTCAGTGTGGTCGAGGCTGACGACCTCGGCGCCGCCCGGGCCGCGGCGGCGTCGGCGGAGGTCGCCCTGGTGGTCGTGGGCTACGACGCGACCGACGAGGGCGAGTACATCGGACCCGACGTGGCGAGCCGACCGGAGCTGTTGGCGACGTTCCCGCCGATCCCCGACGCCGAGCTCGAAGCCCTGACCGCGGCTTTCACCTCAGAGTCCGCCGGCGCCAGCACGGGCGGGGACCGCGCGTCGCTGACGCTGCGTTCCTTCGACGAGGAGCTCGTGCGCGCCGTGGTCGCGTCGAACCCCAGGACCGTGGTGGCAATCGTCGCGGCCGGCGCGGTGATCACCGAGTCGTGGCGCCACCAGGTGCCCGCCGTGCTGATGCTCTGGTACGCCGGCATGGAGGGCGGGCACGCGCTGGCCGACGTGCTCACGGGCGCGCACAACCCGACCGGCCGACTGCCCTTCTCAATCCCCACCTCCGCCGAGCACCTGCCGTCCTTCGACCGCGACGCCACCGCCGTGACGTACGACCGGTTCCACGGCCAGCGGCTCCTCGACCGGCTCGGTGTCGCACCCGCCTTCCCGCACGGCTTCGGCCTGTCCTACACGACCTTCGAGGTTGCCGGCGCGTCGGTCCGCCGCCTCGACCGCGACGCGGCCACGCTGGAAGTGAGTGTCGCCAACACCGGCACACGCGACGGTGGCCACGTGGTCCAGGTCTACGGGCACGTGTCGTCGGGTCCGTACGCGGGGGAGCGTCTCCTGTGCGGCTTCGCCCCCGTGTTCGCGCCGGCCGGCGCCACGTCGTCGGTGGAGGTCACCGTCTCGCTCACCGCTCTCGCCACGTGGGACGCATCACTCCGGACCCGGGTCCCACCCCCGGCGCCCGATGTCGTGCTCGAGGTCGGAAGTCACGCGCACGACCCGGCCGCCGTGAGCCTGCCGCTCGCGCCCCCTGCCTGATCGCGAGCGGCCGTCCAGAGCGCGACGGTCGCCGAATCGAGCGGGCCCGGCTGCGTTGTCCCAGCCGAAACACAGGGACACGCCGAAGGCTTTTTCTCCGCCGAGTCCGAAGTACGCAGGCTTATGATGCGGACAGGGATTCCCGTGTCGCTGGAGTCGATGAGGGCGACGGACACGGTGCCCGGGACTGCCGCATTGAACTCACCGAATGAACTCGATGATCGCGGAGGGACTCGTGGAACTTCGACCCGGGGGTGCGACGAGTGTGGGTGGCGTATCCCGCACCGGGACTGAAACGGCCGACGACATCGAAGAGCCGCTCCGGGGTGATGTCGGTCGCCAGGTACCGGCCGTGGTGGTCCGCTCGAAACACCGCCTGGAGTTCGAGCCGCAGGTGCTGCGACGAAGGACCTGGGGCGTCGATATGAGACAGGACGACGATGCCCCAGGTTTGTGATTTCTCCGGCAAGGTCGACCTGAACGAGGTCCAGAAGCACTTCGTCGGAATCGTCCGCTATGTCAGCGACTTCGACGCAAAGAACATCACCGCGGCTGAGTACGAGCGAGCGATGTCGCTGGGGCTCACGGTCACGCTCGTGTGCGAGCAGGGCAAGCAGCCGGCGCTGCGGGGCAGGGCCGGTGGGATCCACGACTCGAACATCGCCAACCAACAGGCCGACTCTTTGGGCTACCCGGGCGACGCCACCATTTACTACGTGGCCGATGACCCCACACCATTGCCATCGTCACAATGGTCGGCGGTCGTGGAGTACTTCCAAGCCTTGGGGGGAAGGCCAAAGGGTGCATATGGCAGTGGGCCCCTGTGTGCGCACCTTCTCGGTTTGGGGCTGGTGGCCAAAACCTGGACCGTATCGACGTGGGGACGTCCGGCTGGCAATTCCTTGGTGCAAGTAGTCGGGGCAGACACCTTTGGGTTGGTCGTCGACGTCGATGAGATCGTGCAGTCGGACTATGGACAGGCTCTTCGGTCCGGAAGCGCACCCCAACGGCAACCGTCCCGTACAGGAGGTAGTGAAGTGCCCGTTTCCGTCGCTGGCAACATTCCCGGTCGTTTCCAAGAAGACGTCTTCCAGGTTGTCGGGGGCCACCTTTGGCACAAGTGGCGAGAGCTTGTGGCCGATGCTCCGTGGAACAACGAGGACGTGGCTGAAAAGGCTGGACTGCACCCGTCTCCCACGTTCCCGAACCAGACGCCTCAGGTGAACTGGAACCACAGCGGTCAATGCGTCGTCACGGTGGAGGACGATGGTGCTCGTGTCTACTATTTCGCCCAGGGTCCCGCCGGGTTGGGCGCATGGGGTGCAAATCTGTTGCCGTAGATGCCCTGGTCCGCACGTGACCCTCCGCACCAGACGAAACGGGCATGTCTCGTCGTGACCGTACGCGGGGAGCGTGTCCTGAGCGGCTTCGCCCCCGGATCCGTTCCGGCCGGAAGGACGCCGTTCGGTGGACGTGCCGGTCGTGCTCTTGCTGCTCGCGGCACCATCTGATCGTGACGGTCGCCAGGGTCCGACGAGTGCCGGATCTGGCAACGTCCTGCCACAGTGTCGATACGGCGAGTCGGAGGAGTCCGGCCGTGTTGCGGCTCCCTGCGTCGTCTTGCAGGATACGGTCACCATGGTTGATGGTCTTCCGGCCGCTCGTCCCGGCGCTGAACCGAAGCCCGAGCTGCGGGCCTCCGACGACGACAGGGACCGGGTGGTCGATGTCCTCCGTGTTGCGGCCGGCGACGGGCGGCTGAGTGCGGCCGAGCTCGACGAACGTCTCGACGCGGCCCTGACGGCTCGTACGATCGGCGAGTTGGCGGCAGTGACGGCCGACCTGCCCGAGGGGTCTGTCCATCCGACCGGGACCACGGCGCAGGCGAAGGACGTCGTCCGGCTCGACTACCAGGGCGGGAAGGCCACGCGGCGCGGTCGATGGATCGTCCCTCAGCGGATGGAGATACGCGCCGTCGGCGGGACCGTGAAGCTCGACTTCACCGACGCCGTGGTCACCAGCCCGACGCTGCAGATTGAGGCAGAGGTCCGCGGCGGGCGGCTCGTCCTGGTGACCAAGCCAGGCATCGAGGTCGATACCGATGGCGTGAAGGTGCACGGTGGAAGGGTCAAGGTGCGGCCGGAGAACGGCTGGATGCTGCCCGTCAGCCTGAAGGTCGAGGTATCAGGCGAGGCTCACGGGGGCCGAGTGATCGCCCGGCCGCCGCACCGGACATTCAAGCAGTGGGTCCTGCGCAAGCCCGGGCCGTACCCCGCTCCGGCCGGAGATTGAGGGCGACCCCGAGAACGGCTAGCCCAATGCGCACTCGTACGTGCGCGTCCCGGGTCCCTGGTCGATTCGCGAACCGTCCGGGAGCCTGACTTCGGCGGTCGTCCCGGGCGGGACGCCGACGGTGAGCCGGAACACCCCTTCTCCCCGGCGCCAGGACGACTCGATGCGCCCGTACGGCGAGTCGTGCACCGCCTCGGCCCAGGTGAGCCCGCCGCCCGGGCGGGGCTCGACCCGGAAGTGCCGGTACGCCGGATGCTCGTCGAGCAGCTCGATGCCGGCCACGTAGCGGTGCAGGAACGAGACGACGGCGCCCTTGCTGTAGTGGTTGAGCGACGCGTGAGGGACGCCGTCCACGTCGATCCCCTCCCAGGACTCCCAGACGGTGGTCGCACCACGCTCGACCATGTACAGCCAGGACGGCGGCGTGTCCTGCGCCAGGAGCTCGTAGGCGACGTCGAGGTGGCCGGTGTCGGCGAGGACCGGCAGCAAGAAGGGCGTCGCCAGGAAACCGGTGCCGAGGTGGGTCCCCGCGTCGCGGACCAGCTCGACCAGACGCCCCGCCGTCTGCACGCGGAGCGCATCGGGGACGAGGCCGTAGGCGAGGGCGCGGACGTGGTTGGCCTGGGTGTCGGGAGAGAGCGAGCCGTCCGGGCCGACGAACTCCATTCGAAACGCGTCGAGGGCGCGGGCCGCCAGCTCCTCGAAGCGGTCCGCGTCGGCGTCATGGCCGAGCATGCGCCCGATCCGCGCCACGGTCCCGGCGGAGCGGTGCAGGAACGCGGTGCCGACCGAGCCGTGGTCCTTGGTCCTGTGCTCGTGTTCCGCCACGCCAGGCTCGAGCCACTCGCCCCAGTGATAGCCCCCGTCCCACAGGTACTGCTCGTGGGGCGCGGGCTCCGGCCGGGCCGCAGCCCGGTCGGGATGGCGCTGCGTGCGCGCCGTCGCCGCCGCGAAGTCCACCCAGGCCACCATGTTCGGCCACAGCTCGGCCAGCACGGCCTCGTCGCGGTAGGCGCGCCACATCTCCCAGGGGACGATCACGATGGCATCACCCCACCCCGAGGACCCTTGCATGCTCCGCCACAAACCTCCCGGGATGTCGCGGTAGCGCAAGGGATCCGGCACATAGTTCGTGACGCAGCCGTCCTCGAGCTGTTCTGCGGCCAGATCGCGCAGCCACTTGAGGGAGAAACCGGCGACGTCGTAGAGGAAGGCCGCGGTCGGGATGAAGAGCTGCCAGTCGCCGGTCCAGCCCGCTCGCTCGCGCTGGGGGCAGTCGGTGGGGATCTCGCACGCGTTGTCGCGGAACGACCACTCGGTGATGTCGTGCAGCGCGTTGATCCGCTCGTCGCTGCAGCGGAACCACCCGGTGCGCCTGAGGTCGGTGTGCACCACCACACCGGTGACGTCGTCGGCCGTCAGCGGTCCGGTGCGGCCTTCGATGCGGGCGAACTGGAACCCGTGGGTGGTGTGTCGGGGCTCGAACACCTCGCCTGGCGTGCCGGCCGCGATCACGTGGTCGGTCATGCCCACCGACGTCGGTGCGCCGGGGAGGTCGAAAGTCGGATTGAGGTGGTCTTGCGTCACGTCACCGGCGGCGTCGAGCACCTCGCCGTGCACGACGGTCAGTTCGGTCCCCTCCGGCCCGAGGTCGGACAGCCGCAGCCAGCCGTTGACGTTCTGTCCCAGGTCGACCACGTGGCGGTCCGGGGACAGGCGGGCGACCGAGACCGGCCGGAGTTCCTGCACCCGGCGGGTCGGCGGCGCCGGCGAGCAGGCCAGGTTGGCGTAGCCGTGGTCGGCGACCGTGACGGCCTTCCATCCGGTGACCTCGGCCCGGTGGTCCTCGCGTTGGCCCGCCATGAGGTCGGCCCGGCGGAGTGGCCCGGTCGCCGACTCCCATCCGTCATCCGTCGTGATGACGGTGCCAGCCGCGTGGAGCTGCCCGAGGAAGGCCAAGGTCGGCCCGTAACCGTCGGTGGACTGGAAGAAGCCCGTACGGCCGCGCCACCACCCGTCGCTGAGCACGACCTCCCATCGGTTCTCGCCCTCGACGAGCAGGCCGCCCACGTCGTAGGTCTGCACGTGAAGGGTGGTGGGATAGCTGGTGAAGCCGGGGGCCAGCTCGACGTCGCCGATGCGGCTGCCATTCAGAAAGGTCTCGTAGATCCCGTGCGCGGTGGCGTAGAGGCGCGCGTCGGCGCCAGGAGCGTGGAGCTCGAACGTCCGGCGCAACACGTGCGCAGAACGCTCGGTCTCCTGCGGCTCGATCCATCGCGCCACCCAGTCGGCCGCATGAAGCAAACCCGTCTCGAACCTGGCCGGCTCCGACCACGCGCTCTCACCCGCGTCGGTCCAGACCTTCACCCGCCACTGCACGCGTCGACGTGACGACACCGGCTCGGCCGGCCAGGGAACGAGCGCGGAGGCATCGGAGTCCGTGCGTCCGGTGTCCTCCCCATTCAGCTCAATGGCGTAGGCCACCTGTCGGCGCGTGCCGTCGGGGAGTTGCCAGGACAGCCGCGGGCGGGGGTTCCCCAGGCCGAGGACGGCGTCGCCGCGGTGCTCGGCCCGGAGGTGGGTGGGTGCCGCCATATGGCTCCTTCCAGGTCGTTCTCGGTTGCCGGTGGTGGCGCCGGCCCGCTTCGCTCTGGCACCGGACCGCTTTCTCGGCAAAGCTTTGCAGCAACGCCCCGGCTCCGCCCGTCCGTCGCCCGCGCCCGCCCCCTGCCCGCACTACGGTGCCGGGCTGCACACGACGTGGCCTCGACGGGATCAGCGTCACGGCACCGAAGCACGAGATCGAAGAAGCACGAGATCGAAGAAGCACGAGATCGAAGAAGCACGAGATCGAAGAAGCACGAGATCGAAGAAGCACGAGATCGAAGAAGCACGAGACCGCAAACGAGATCAGGGGAGGACGATGGCCGACGTCGAAGCCATATTGGGGGCGCTCACGCTCGATGAGAAGGCGGCGCTGACCGCGGGCGAAGGGATGTTCGACACCCCAGGTGTCGAACGCCTGGGGCTCCCGGGCATCCACGTCACCGACGGTCCCAGCGGCGCCCGCGGCCTCAGCTATCCGGGCTTGGGCGGTCCCGCCTCCACCTGCATCCCGTGCGGCTCGGCGATCGGCGCGACGTGGGACCCGACCGTGGCCGAGGAGCTGGGCTCGCTCGTGGCCCGCGACGCGCTCGACCGGGGGTGCCGGGGCCTGCTGGCGCCGACGGTGAACCTGCACCGTTCGCCGCTGGCCGGGCGCAATTTCGAGTGCTATTCCGAGGACCCGCTCCTCTCCGGGAAACTGGCGGCCGGGTACGTGCGCGGGGTCCAGTCCGAGGGTGTGTTCGCCACCGTGAAGCACTTCGTGTGCAACGACGCGGAATTCGAGCGGTTCACGATGAGCTCGGAGGTCGACCGGCGCACGATGCGCGAGCTGTATCTCGTCCCGTTCGAGATCGCGGTGAAGGAGGGTGGCGCGCTGGCCGTCATGTCCTCGTACAACCGGGTCAACGGGAGCTGGGTGACCCAGCAGCCCGAGCTCCTGATGGAGATCCTCCGCGAGGAGTGGGGCTTCGAGGGGCTGGTGATGACGGACTGGTTCGCGACGGTGGACACCGAGTCGTCGCTGCAGGCGGGCCTCGACCTCGAGATGCCCGGTCCGGGCCGGGGTTTCGGCGCGGCGCTGTTGGCGGCGGTGCAGGAGGGCCGGGTCGACGAGGGCGACCTCGACGCGGCACTGCGTCGCCTGCTCGGCGGGTACGACCGCATCGGGGCGCTCGACGGTCCACCGCCGACGGTGAACCCGCGACCACCGGGCCCCGATGACCGTGCAATGCTCCGGCGGGCGGCCACGGACGCCATCGTGCTGCTCCGCAACGACGGCGTGCTGCCACTCGACCCCGCGTCGCTGCGACGGGTGGCGGTGCTCGGGCCCCGCGCGGCAGATCCGTGCCTCGGGGGCGGGGGATCGGCCCGGGTCATCCCGCACAAGGTGGTCGCACCGTTGGCCGAGTTGCGCTCCGCGTTGGGCGAGGGAGTCGTCGTCGTCCACGAACGGGGCTGCGACGCGGACCGCTCGCCGCGCGTTGTGGGCGGTCCGGTGCTGCACGCACCCGACGGTTTCGCGGGGACCGTGCACGTCGGCCCCGGGCGGACCGGCGGGGTGTTCGCCGAGAAGCACCTGGACCAGCTCCGGGTCTTCGTGTTCAGCGGCGGGGCTCAGGAGTACCCCGACGGCCCGTGGTCGATGCGGGTCCAGGGGACCGTCGTGCCCGAGGAGGACGGCGTGTTCCAGCTCGCACTGGCCCAGGCCGGACAGGCCCGCGTCTTCGCCGACGGGGAGCTGGTCCTCGACGGCGTCACGGACCCGCCACCGCCCGGCGGCACCGACTTCTTCGGCATGGCGAGCCAGAACCTGCTCTCGGCCGAGCGCACGTCGACCAAGGGCCGGCCGATTCAGCTCGTGGTCGAGTTCGACTCTGGCGAGAGTCCCTCCGGGGGTTTCCGGGTGGGTTTTCGCACGCTCGACGGCGACGCACTGATGGAGCGGGCGGTGGCGGCGGCCGCAGGCGCCGAGGCAGCGGTCGTCGTGGTGGGAACGAGCGAGGAGTGGGAGACCGAGGGCGACGATCGTGCTTTCTTCGAGTTGCCCGGGCGCCAGACCGAGCTCATTGAGAAGGTGGCCGCGGCGAACGCCCGCACCGTCGTGGTCGTCAACGCCGCGGGGCCGGTGGACATGACGTGGGCCGACGGCGTGGCCGCCGTTCTGCAGAGCTCGTTCGGAGGAGAGGAGATGGCCGCGGCGGTGGCCGACGTGGTGACGGGGCGCTCGGAGCCGGGAGGCCGGTTGCCCACGACCATCCCGGAGCGAATTGAGCACAACCCGTCGTACGACAACTTCCCGGGCGAGGGCGGCGAGCTGCGCTACGGGGAAGGTGTGTTCATGGGCTATCGCGGCTACGAGCACCGGGGTATCGCCCCCCGCTTCCCCTTCGGCCACGGCCTGAGCTACACCACCTTCGAGTTCGGCCAGCCGAGCCTGTCGGCCGCCGAGCTCGGGCCGGGCGACACCCTCACCGTCTCGGTGGCGGTGACCAACACGGGGACGCGAGCGGGGAGCGAGGTGGTGCAGTGCTACGTGGCACCGGTCTCGCCGCGTCTGGCCCGGCCGCCCAAGGAGCTCAAGGCCTTCACCAAGGTTCGGCTCGAGCCGGGAGAGACCGCGGTCGCCGACCTGGTCCTCGACGAACGCGCCTTCTCCTGCTGGGATCCGGGCGATCCCGACTGGGAGCGGATCGTGCCGCCAGGCGCCCCGGACTTCTTCGGCCGACGCGTCAAGGGCGCGCCGCGTCCAGCGGGTTGGCGGGCGGATCCGGGCGAGTACGACGTGCTGGTCGGCCGGTCCTCGGCGGAGATCCGCTCGACCGACCGCGTGCGCCGGACAGGCGACGCAGCAGGCACCGAAGGCGGGGAGCCGCAGTGAGCGCCGAAGGGGAGCGCCTCCGCGTCGTCCAGTGGGCGACGGGCAACATCGGACTGCGCTCGTTGCAAGCCGTGATTCAGCACCCCGACCTGGAGCTTGTCGGCCTCTATGTGTACTCGGAGGCCAAAGAGGGGCGTGACGCCGGTGAGCTCTGCGGCGTGGGGCCGACCGGCGTCAAGGCCACCCGGCAGGTGGACGACATCGTGGCGCTGCGGCCCGACTGCGTGCTCTACATGGGGGACAGGACCGACGTGGACCTGCTCTGTCGCCTGCTCGAGTCGGGAGCGAACGTGGTGGCGACCCGCAGCGAACTGCACCACCCCGCCAGCATGGATCCCGAGGTGCGCGACCGCCTGGAGGCCGCCTGCCTGGCCGGTGGCTCGTCGCTGCACAGCACGGGCTCGAGTCCCGGCTTCATCACCGAGGCGCTGCCGTTGGTGCTGACCTCGCTGGAGCGTCGGCTGGACCGCCTGACGATTGAGGAGTACGCCGACATGTCGTCGCGCAACTCACCCGAGATGCTGTTCGACCTCATGGGGTTCGGCGCGCCGAGGGACGCCTTCGATCCCGGTCCCCGGGCTCAGTACGCCGGCGGATCGTTCGCCGGCTCGCTCAACGTGCTGGCCGACGCGATCGGGCTGCCCCTCGACGGCGTGGAAGCGACAGCCGAGGTCGCGCTCGCCCGCCACCGCACGGAGATCGCGGCCGGTGTCGTCGAGGCGGGCACGGTGGCGGCCCAGCGCATGAACGTCCTCGGTCGGCGCGACGGGAGCCCTTTGCTGGAGTTCCGCGCCACTTGGTACGTGACCGCGGACCTGGAGCCCGCCTGGGACCTGCGCGACACGGGCTGGCGCGTGCGGGTGGCGGGGGACCTGCCCCTCGACGTCGAGATCCACTTCCCCGTGCCGGACGAGGAGTGGGGGGCAACGTCGCCCAACGTGACCGCCCACCGTCCCGTCAACGCGGTGCGCCACGTCTGCGCGGCGGAACCGGGGATCCTCACCATCACCGATCTGCCCACCGTCGTGGCCAAGCTGGGGTGACGTCGGTCGGAATCGTCGTCGGCAACCCCAAGCCCGGTTCTCGCACGCTGCGCGTGGCCGAGGCGGTAGCGGACGCCGCGGCCGAGGCGGCAGGGCTGGACGGCGCGGACCGGGTCGTGGTCGATCTGGCGTCGCTCGGGCCGGAGCTCTTCGACTGGTCGTCGGCGCGGGTGCGTTCGGTCGTGGACGCGGTGGCCCGCTGCGCGCTGGCCGTCGTGGCGTCACCGACCTACAAGGCGACCTACACGGGGCTGCTCAAGGCGTTCCTCGACTGGTACCCGACCACCGGGCTCTCGGGCGTCGCCGCCGTGCCCGTCATGGTCGGCGCCGGACCACAGCACGCGCTGGCCGTCGAAGTGCACCTGCGCCCCGTCCTGGTCGAGATCGGCGCGACGCTCCCGACGCGGGGCCTCTACGTCACGGAGGGCCAGCTCGACGAGCTCGACGCGGTCGTCGGGGCGTGGGCAGACGCCGAGGGTCCCCGACTGCGGTCCGTGATCGGCGTGGGCCGCACGGGCGGCGGGACCTGACGCGGCGTCGGCGACCGGGAAGATCGGCGGCTCAGCGACCCTTCCAGGCGGGCGGGCGCTTCTCGGCGAAGGACGTCGCGCCCTCGTGGGCGTCCTCGGAGTTGAACACCTGGTCGACCAATTTCACCTGTTCGGGCCAGAGCTCATCCTCGGAGTGCCCCGGAGCCATGCGGAGCAGCTGCTTGGCCGCGTCGACGCCAAGCGGTGCATTGGCAGCGATGGCACGGGCCAGGACCATGGCCGCGGCGAGAGACCCGCCGGGCTCGCTCACGCGCACGACGAGTCCGTGCTGCAAGGCGACGGTCGCCGTGACGGGCTCACCGGTCAGCGCCATCTCGGTCACGACCGACTGGGGCATCAGGCGCGGCAGGCGGAGCAGGGCGCCGCCTCCGGGGAACAGGCCGAAGCGCACCTCGGGCGAGCCGAAGCGGGCATCGTCGGCCGCGACGAGCAGGTCGGCCACGAGCGCGAGCTCCAGCCCACCCCCGAGGGCCACCCCCTCGATGGCCGCCACGAGCGGCTTGCGGCAGCGGTGGCGGAAGAGCGAGTCCACCTTCGCGGGCAGCCCATCGTGGGCGAACGCCTTGAGATCCATGCCGGCGCAGAAGGTGCCTCCGGCGCCGGTGAGCACGCCGACGCGGAGGTCGTCGTCGCCGTCGAGCCGCGCCAGCGCGGCCACGACGCCGAGGGAGAGTGCCGAGTCGATGGCGTTCCTGACCCGGGGGCGGTTGAGGGTGACGACGAGGACGGGCCCGTCGGCCTCGCAGACGACGGCGTCCTCGGGCGCGACAGAAGTCACGAACGGGACGACGGATGTGGTGCGGAGGGCGTGGCGGACGTCAAGGGGTGCCGACGCTGACACCGATGCCGGCCGCCTCGTTGCGCCGGCGCCATTCGTCGCGTGACATGCGGGTGACGTCGACGTCCCGCGCCGCCGGCGCGGAGCGCGCCCACGGTCGCTCGCTCCCGAGGCGTGTGGGCGAAGGGGTCCCAGTTGTAGAAGCGGCACGCGTTCTCCCAGGTGATCTTGTTGATCTCCCCGTCGTCGGTCACGCCCGCCTCGACGAATTCCTTCCAGGCGAACTCGGGCGACTCGGGCCACGTCGTGTCGGTGTGGGGGTAGTCGCATTCCCACGCGATGTTGTCGATGCCGATGCGGTCACGCAGCAGCAGGCCCGAGGGATCGGTGATGTAGCAGGCCAGGATGTGATCGCGGAAGACCTCGGACGGCAGCTTGCCGCCGAAGTCGCTGTGCAGCCAGGCCTGGTTCTGGTAGTGGCGGTCGATCCGGTCGAAGTAGAAGGGGATCCAGCCGATCCCGCCCTCGGACAGGGCGACCTTGAGGTCGGGGAACCGGCGCAGGGTCGGGCCGAAGAGGAGGTCCTGGGCCGTGATGGCGCTGATCTGGCAGGCGAGCACCATCAGGTGGTCGACCGGTGCCTCCTCGGCCCGCTGGATCACGGCGAAGCCGGCGCCGATGTGCAGCGAGAGCACCATGTTCTCGTCGGAGAGCGCGGCGAGCATCGGGTCCCAGTAGCCCGAGAGAAAGCTCGGGAAGCCCTGGACGTGCGGGGTCTCGAGGAAGCTGATGGACCGGCAGCCCTTCCGGGCGACGCGCCGGACCTCCTTGACCGCGGCGTCGACGTCCCACATGGGGACGATGCCGAGCGGGATGAAACGGCCCGGATAGGTCCCGCACCACTCGTCGATGGCCCAGTCGTTGTAGGCCTGGAGCATGACGAGCGCGATCTCCTTGTCGTGCGACTCGGCGAAGGTCCGAGCGTTCCACCCGGCCATGGTGGGGAAGCACATGGAGCCGAGCACCCCGTTCGCGTCCATGTCGCGCACCCGCTCGTGCACGTCGAAGCATCCCGGCCGCAGCTCGGAGTAGGTGCCCGGGTTGAAGCCCCACTCCTCCCGCGGCCAGCCGACCGTCGCCGCCATGCCGAACGAGGTCGACGTCTTCTCGCCCTGGAACTCCCACTGGTCGACACCACCTTCGTGGACGACTCTGGGCGCCTCGTCGGCCCACTTCTTCGGGACGTGGTGCTCGAACATGTCGGGGGGCTCGATCATGTGGTCGTCGATGCTGACCAGGATCATGTCCTCGAGATTCATCGGTGGTCGCTCCTCTCCTCGGCGGGCGTGTGCTCGTCGTGCCGGTCGAGGCGCGGCGGCGGGGTCGTGTTCATCGCGTGAAGACCGGGAGGGTCTCCCAGCCGCGTACCGTCGACGTGCGGGCCTGGACGGTGTGCTCGGTGTCGACCTCCCAGTCGGGGAAGCGCTTCAGCACCTCCTCCAGAGCGACGCGCCCCTCGAGCCGGGCGAGATGGGCCCCGAGGCAGAAGTGCAGGCTGTAGCCGAAGCTCATGTGGCGCTTGATGTCGCGGTGGATGTCGAAAGCGTCGGGATCGTCGAACTTGCGCTCGTCCCGGTTGGCCGACGCGTTGAGGACGACCATGACGTTGCCCGCTCCCACGGTGGTCCCGTAGAGCTCGACGTCGGTGGTCACCAGGCGGGACTGCACGGGTGACGGGGGTTCGAAGCGGAGGATCTCCTCGATGGCGTTGGGGATCAGGCTCGGGTCGGCGGCGAGCTCCCGGCGCTGGTCGGGGTGCTCCGACAGGAGCTTGCCCGCCCAGCCGATCAGGCGCGCCGTGGTCTCGTTGCCCGCCCCCGAGAGGAGCGTGATGTAGCCGAGGATCTCTTCGCGGGTGAGCGTGCGCACGACGCCGTGCTCGTCGGTGAACTCGGCGTTGAGCAGTTCGGTCATGAGGTCGTCGGAGGGGTTCTCGGCCCGCCAGTCGACGTAGGCGCCGAAGTCGCTCTCACCCGTCCGTCCCTGCGCGAGGGGGGACTCGGGCATCTCGCCGGACTCGAGGCGCAGGCCATCGTCGATACGGTCGCGGAGCGCCTCCTGCTGATCCTCGGGGATCCCGAGCAGCATGCCGATGGTCCGCATGGGCATCTGGGTGCCGAGGTCGGCGATGAAGTCGAAGCCGCCCGACCCCACGAGCGGGTCGAGTGTGCGCGCGCAGAAGCGGCGAACCTGCGGCTCGATGTCGGCGATGCGCCGGGGTGTGAACGCCCGGCTGAGGATGCCACGGTGCAGGTCGTGCAGGGGCGGGTCCTCGAAGATGAACATGCCCGAGGGCATGGTGATATGGGCCTTGATGAGCTCGAGCACCGAGCCTTCTGCCGACGAGTAGGTCCGCCAGTCCATGAGGCAGCGCTCCACGTCGTCGTAGCGGCTCACGGCGAAGAAGTCGTACTTCTCGTTGTAGTAGAGCGGCGCCTCGTCGCGCAGCCGTTTCCAGACCGGGTACGGATCCGCGTCGATCTCGAAGTCGTAGGGGTCGTAGTAGACGTCCGGGGCGGTCGTCGTCATAGGTTGGGCCCTCGTTCTCGTCGTCGGCGTGCGTGAGCGGTGCGTGCGCGTGCGACCGGGCGGCACCCACCCGACTCGATTGGTGCGGATCCGTCCGGAAACTAACATTATTGTATGGCAAGAGGAACGTTCTCAACAGGGGCCGGCTCCTGCCTCGGCGGCCTGCGGTGAGCGCGGAGGCGACCGGGGCCGGCGCATGGGTCAGCATCCCGGCCATGGTCGGAGCCGGGCCGGCCCGCTTCGGCGATGGTGTGGCGATCCGCGACGGCGACACGGTCCTCTCCCGCACCGACCTGCTCCGAGCGGCGAACCGGTTCGGCGCCGCCCTGGTGGCCTCGGGGGTGGCCCCGGGGGAACGGGTGGCCATCTGGGCCTTCAACAGCGCCGAGTGGGTGGTCGCGATGCTCGGCACGCTTGCCGCCGGAGCCGTCCTCGTGCCGGTGAACACCCGGTTCAAGGGCCCCGAGGCGGCCCAGGTGCTCGCGCGCAGTGGCGCCAAGGTGCTGGTCACGGTGACCGATTTCCTCGGAACGGACTACGTCGCCATGCTGGCCGCGACCGGTGCAGACCTGCCCGCGCTCACGACCGTCGTCGCGGCGCGGGGGAACCCGACGGGTCGGGCCGAGGCGTGGCAGGGCTTCCTCGACCGGGCGACACGCGAAGGACTGGCCGAGGTGGACCGGCGCCGCGACGCCCTCGGCCCTGACGACCCTTCGGACATCCTGTTCACCTCGGGCACGACGGGCGTGCCGAAGGGCGTCGTGATGACGCACTCCCGCACGTTGCAGGTGGGGACGGACTGGGTCGCCATGACCGGGTTGGGCGCCGACGACCGCTACCTCATGGTCAACCCCTACTTCCACATGTTCGGATTGAAGGCCGGCATCCTCTCGTGCCTGGCGGCGGGCGCGACCATGCTCCCCGAAGCCGTCTTCGACGTCGACCGGGTGCTCGCTCGGGTCGAGGCAGAGCGGGTGACCTTCCTGCCCGGACCGCCCACGCTCTACCAGTCGATCCTCGACCACCCCGACCGCGGATCGCGGGACCTCTCCAGCCTGCGCGTCGCGGTGACCGGCGCGGCCGACATCCCCGTCGAGCTGATCCGGCGCATCTCGGCCGAGCTGCCCTTTCAGGCGGTTCTCTCCGGCTACGGGCTCACCGAGGCGGGCACGGCCAGCGGGACCACCGCCGACGACGAACCCGAGGCCGTCGCCTCCACGGTGGGGCGGCCGCGCCCGGGTTTCTCGGTGCGCATCGTCGCGGAGGGCGGTGCCGAAGTGCCCCCGGGCCAAGGGGGGGAGGTCGTCCTGCGCGGCCCGAGCGTGATGGCGGGGTACCTCGACGACCCGGAGGGGACGGCCTCGGTGTTGTCCCCCGACGGCTGGCTCCGTACCGGGGACATCGGCCTGGTCGACGACGCCGGCCGCCTGCACATCGTCGGCCGGGTCAAGGACATGTTCATCGTCGGCGGTTTCAACGTCTATCCGGCCGAGATCGAGAACGCGCTCCTCCGGCATCCGGCGGTCCGGCAGGTCGCGGTGATCGGCGTCCCCGACGGGCGCCTGGGCGAGGTGGGCATGGCCTTCGTGGTCACGGTCCCGGAGGATCCCGTCACCGGCGAGGACATCATCGCCTGGTCCAGGGACCAGATGGCCAACTACAAGGTGCCACGCGCGGTCGAGGTCGTCGACGAGATCCCGACGAACGCGACGGGCAAGGTGGTCAAGGACGTGCTGCGGGAGCGGGCGGCGACGGCGCGCGCCGAGAGCTCGAGGGCATGAGCGGCGCCGACGAGCGGGGCCTCACGGCCCTGGCCGATCTCCGGGTGGTCGAGCTGGGCGTCTGGGTCGCCGCGCCATCCGCCGCCGCGCTCCTGGCCGATTGGGGTGCGGACGTGATCAAGGTGGAGCAGCCGAGCGGCGACCCCATGCGCCACGCTTTCGGTTCGCTCGGCATCGGCACCGACGTCCCGAACCCCGCGTTCGCGTTGGACAACCGGGGCAAGCGCAGCGTGGCGCTCGACCTCCAGGACGCGGACGAGCGCGAGCTCTTCGAGGAGCTGTTGGCGACCGCCGACGTGTTCGTCACCAACCTGCGGCCCGACGCGCTCGACGGGCTCGGCCTCGAGCCGACCGAGACGGTGTCCCGGCACCCGCACCTCGTCTACGGCAGCATCAGCGGCTACGGACTGCGCGGCCCCGACCGCAACCGGCCCGCCTACGACATCGGGGCGTTCTGGGCCCGCACGGGCCTGTCGGTACAGCTGGCCGACCCCGACGGCGTGCCGTTGAACGCGCGCGGCGGCATCGGAGACCACGTGAGCGGGCTGGCCGCGCTGGCCGGGATCCTCGCCGCCGTACTCGAGCAGCGTGCGACCGGGCGCGGCCGCGTCGTGGAGGCGTCGCTGTTGCGGACCGGCGCGTACGTGCTGGGATGGGACCTGAGCCTCCAGTCCGCTCTGGGCAAGGTCGCCGGGGCCGAAGCGCGCCACTCCAACCAGACGCCGCTCATGAACTCCTATCGCACCGGCGACGGGCGCTGGTTCTTCTTCACCGGGCTGGAGGCGGACCGTCACATCGACTCGGTCCTGCGCGCACTCGGCCGCACCGACCTGCGCACCGACCCGCGCTTCGAGAACGCCAGGGCGATCCGCAAGAACCGCCGCGAGGTGATCGCGCTGCTCGACGAGATCATCGGCGCCCTTCCGCTCGACGAGTGGGCCCGGCGCTTCGAGGCCGAGGGGGTGTGGTGGGCGCCCGCGCAGGGGCCGGCTCAGGTGCTCGCGGACGAGCAGTTCGCCGCGAACCACGGCCTGCTGGAGCAGCGGGACGAGGCGGGCGCCGGGATCAGTCCCGCCGTCAACGGGCCGATCACGTTCTCGGACCTGCCGCGGAGCGTCGCGGCGCCGGCGCCGCGACTGGGCGAGCACACCGACGAGGTCCTGGCCGAGCTGAGGGGGCGCCGCGACCAGTCTGGGTGAAAGAGCGCGAGGCGGTGATCGACGACACGAAGGTGAAGACGCTCAGCCGACCGGACGGAACGGCCGCTCGCGGACCGTCCCGGGCGTTCACGTGGGCGGTTCCGCAGGCCCGAAAGGCAGAGTTCTCAGCCGACGACGCCGCGCCGGCGTAGCTCGGCGACTTCGGTGTCGGAGTAGCCCACTTCGGCGAGCACCTCGACCGCGTGCTCGACCCAGGCCCGGTGGCGGGTAACGATGCGTCGCTCGTTCGTCGTCGAGTGAGAACGGCACGTCGACGAGCCTGAGGTCGGGGACCTCGGGGGTGGGGATGGCGGTCAGGAGCGCGAGCGCTTCGAGCTGGGGGTCGGCGGCCAGGTCGGCGACGGTCCGCACCGGGCTGCTCGGGATGCCGTGCTCGTGGAGCGTCTCCTGCCACTCGGCCGCGGTCCGCTCCGTGAACCGGGCCTGGAGCACGTCGTGCAGCACGTCACGGTTGGCCACCCGGTCGGCATTGGTCCGGTACGCGTCGTCCTCGGCCAGCCCGGGGAGCTCCAACAGGTGGACGAGCGTGCGGAACAGGGCGTCGTTGCCGACGGAGAGGAGCAGGTCGCGGTCCGCGGTGGAGAAGACCTCGTAGGGCGCGACGAACGGTGCGGCGGACCCACGGCGTTGGGGTACCTCGCCCGAACCGAGGTAGCCGGCCAGGAGGTACGAGAGCCACCAGCTCGACGTCTCGAAGAGGCTGGCCTGCACGTGGGTGCCCCGTCCCGTGGCCTGCCTCGCCGCCAGTGCGGCCTGGATCCCGATGGTGGCCCACAGGGCAGTGCCGAGGTCGACCGCGGCAATACCGAGTCGGACGGGAGGTTCACCCGCCCGTCCGGTGAGATCCATGATGCCCGTCTCGGCCTGGAGCACGGGATCGTACCCGGGCAGGTCGCGTTTGGGGCCACGGCCCCCGTACGCGGTGATGGAGCAGTACACGACGCGGTCGTTGACCGCGGCGACGGAGGGGTAGTCCAATCCGCGCTTGGCCAGCGACCCGGGGCGGAAGCTCTCCACGACGACGTCTGCTCTGGCGGCGAGTGCCCGGACGATGCGCTGACCCTCATCACCGTCGAGGTCGACCGCCAGGCTGCGCTTGTTGCGATTCGCAGCCAGGTAGACCGCGCTCTGCCCGCCCCAGTCCGGAGGGGTCCAGGCTCGGGTGTCGTCCCCTCGTCCCGGGTTCTCGATCTTGACCACGTCCGCGCCGAGGTCGCCCAGGAGCATGGTGCAGAACGGCCCGGCCAGGTTGCGGGTCAGGTCGAGGACGCGCACGCCTTCGAGCGTCTGAGACATGACGGACCGGGACACGTCGCCCGAGGTTAGTGAGGGCGCCGCCGGAAGCAGGTCGGTCGGAGAGGACACGACATGCCGGCCGCTTCGACCGGCATGTCGTTCCCCGTGTGACTCCGGGGCCCGATGGCGATGGCCCGGGTCAGGCGAGGTCAGGCCGCGGGATCACGGGCAGCACGACGCAGCTCGGATGTCGTGCGTCGTGGAAGACGGCCTGAGCGGCGACCCGGAGGTCGGCGGCCGAGTCGACCCCGAGGCGATGGCCGGTGTTCGGATTGGGTTCCCACTCGGGGAAGCGGCTCGAGGAGATCAGGAGCGTGAGCCGGTGCCCAGCGTCGATGACCGCGCTGGTGGCGACGAGGTCGACCGAGAAGCGGTACACCGCGTGAGGGATCAAGGGGCATCGGGATGTCGGTGTGGCGGGCGCGGACCGCTCCTTCGCAGAGGTTGAGCGCCGGACCGTCGCCGGGATGCTCGTCGACCAGCGTCGCCGTGAAATCCGTGTCGGGGGCGTCGGTCGCCGCCCACAGGTCGACGACGACGGGTCCGGTGACCTCCATCGGCGCGGCCAGGGGGTCCGAGCGATACAGCAGGACGTCGGGGCGTGAGAACGTGGACCGCTGGTCACGCGGTCCTGCCGGTTCCCCGGTTGACAACAGGCGCCCGCCGAGCGTGGGCACCGGGTGCGCCGGGTCGAACGAAAAGCGGTCGGGTTCGGCATCGGCGGCGGAATCGCCGGGCGGCCGTGCGGCGAGCACTCCACCGGAGTGGAGGTACCACGGGGTGAGCTCGGCCCGGGCGAGCGGCCACTCGTGCTCGTCCCGCCACTCGTTCTCGCCCATCACGAAGATCCGGACGGGAGCCCAGCCCGGGTCCGGCGCGTCCTGCAGCCAGCATCGGAACCAGGCCAGCTCCATCCCGGCCACATCGAGTGCGGCTGCGGGCCCGAAATCGACGTCTCCCCACCGCGTGCGGTCGGGTCGCCAGTGGCCCCAGGGCCCGACGACCAGGCGCTGACCCTCCCTGGCCCGCTCCGACGGTGCCTGCCGGCGCATTCCGGCGAAATTGGTCAGTGTGCCGCCGAGGTGGATGTCGTACCAGCCGCCGATGTGGAGGGCCGGGAGGTCGAGGACGTCGTAATAGGTGGAGGGCGCCACGCGCCGCCACCACGAGTCCGATCGGAGCTCGTGCTCAGCCAGCTCGCCGACGACCGCCACCGGATCGCGCCACAGGTCCGACGACCCGACCGGCCGCTCGCGGTAGAGCGGATTCAGCACGTCCCGCGCCCGCGAGGCGGCGTCGGCCGCACCCTCGTCGTCCCCGGTGAACTCGGCGACCACCAGGTCGAGCGTCGCCGCGGAGAGCCGGCCGAGCCGCTCGTCCTCGATCTCCCACTTCGAGGCCATGGAGGCGAGCAGCCCGGCCGCCCAGCTCACGCGGAGGCCGAGCCGGAACGCGCCGCCGGTGTCGAAGGCGCCGGTCCACAGATCGGCGGGGCAGCACGCGGGAGCGATGACGTCGAGGTGCGGCGCCTGCGAGATGGCCGCCATCCACTGGGTATTGCCCATGTAGGAGGGGCCGAACATGCCGACCCGCCCGTTCGACCACGGCTGCCGCGCCGCCCACTCCACCGTGTCGTGGCCGTCCTCCACGTCGCCGCGCACGTAGCTCCACCGACCCTCGCTCTCGAAGCAGCCGCGGCAGTCCTGCAGGACGACGCCGAACCCGGCCTCGACCATCCGGCCCAGGGGGAACCCTGCGGCCAGGAGGGCCCGGTTGTACGGCGTCCTCATGAGCAGCACCGGAACCGGTTGCTGCGTGTCGGGCCGCCGGACGTCTGCGAACAGCCTGACGCCATCGCGCATGGCGACGGCGACACCGTGCTCCTGAACGATCCCTTCTCGCGCCACCGCGCCTCCCTGAGCCGAGCTTCGAGCTCGAACCCTACGCAGCGAGTCTCCGGGCTTGCGGCGCACCGAGCCCTCGAGCGAGAAGGCCACCTCATTCGTGGAGCTCGTCACTGGAAGGTCGGCCCTCGTCGCGGACAAGAATGACGGATGCTCAGGAGATCGCCATGACGCCGCCCGACCGATACCCGACCCCGTGATGGCCTCAGACGACCCCTCGGCGGCCACGCCCGAGCGGTTGATGGCCGCGGCGACCGCCGAGGCCGGGCTCGGGGATTTCGGTGACGAGTCGTTCCGCGAGGGTCTGGACGTTCTGGTCCGATCGTTCCGAGAGGAGGCCCGCCTGAACGCGACGGGCGAGGCCGTTGTCTATCCCCGTCTGGTCAGCCATCTGGTGAACCGGCTCCAGGTCGAGGACTGGTACCGACGCCATCCCGAGACCGAAGACGTCCCGATCGTCGACCCACTGTTCGGTTTGAGCCTCCCCCGCACCGGCTCGACCGTGCTCTCGTTCCTGTTGGCGCAGGATCCGGGCGTCCGCTACCTGCGCCAGTGGGAATCGTCAGCGCCTTGTCCGCCCCCGGCGACGGTGCAGGGTCCGGACCCGCGCCTGCTCGCTGCCGCGGAGCGGGTCGGGGGGAAGGAGCACGTGCCTTCCGACGCCGACGGGCCGATGGAGTGCCTGGACATCATGGCCCTGGACTTTCGGACGCAGATGTACCACGCCTTCGGTCGGATCCCGACCTACGCCCGATGGGTCACCGATGCCGACCTCACGCCCACCTACCGCTACGAACGTCGGGTCCTGAAGCTGTTGCAATGGGGTGAACCGGTACGGCCGTGGCGACTGAAGTCGCCGGCCCACATGCTGTGGATCGACTCGCTGGTCCAGGCCTTTCCCGACGCGCGGTTCGTGATGACGCACCGCGACCCGACCGATGTCCTTCTCTCGGTGTGCGATGTCTACGCGGACATCGCCGGCATGTTCACCGACGAGCTGGACCGTGGCTACATCGGCCGGTTGAACGTGGAGCAGTGGTCGACGGGCATTGAGAAGGTCACGAAATTCCGCGACGACGGGGGCGACGACCGCTTCTACGACATCGACTTCCGTTCCATGCAGGCGGATCCGATCGGTGCGGTGCGAGGTCTCTACGAGTGGCTCGACCGCCCGGTCAGCGCCGAGTTCGAGCGGCGGATGCGCCGATGGTGGGATGCGAACGCGGCGAACCATCCGCCGAGCGAGCACCCCGACCCGGCCATGTACGGCCTCGATCTCGACCGTGTGAGACCGTTGTTCGCCGACTATGTCAGCCGGTCCGCCCGTTGGACCTCGCACACCCACCCCGAGGAGCCCATGTGTCCATCGACCTGACCGGTGGGATCGACCCAGCCCGCGAATTCGTCTTCGCCGAGCGCCCGGACGACCCGGAGATGCGCGACTCGGTGAGCCTCTGGATCGTCGACGACCAGGGTGAGGTCGGACTCCCGCGAATCGGGATCGAAGCGGTCGGCGGGCATTGGGGGGAGCACGGATTGCAGGTGAACGTCGCCTTCCCCGACGGGCTGGTGTTCCGGCTGCGCAGCGACGGAGAGGCATGGCCACCGATGGACACGAACGGGAGACCGACCGTCCTCGGCGCCGGCCCGTTGGGCTTTCGCTGCGTAGAGCCCTTCCGCGCATGGACCATGACCTTCGACGGTGAGGCGGTACAGACCTCGACGTTCGACCTGCTGGAAGGCAACACCGTCGGCCCGCTCGCCCGAGTCGGGTTCGAGGTGGAGACCACGATGGCGGTCCCACCGTGGATCCAGGGTTCGCTGGCGCCCGGAGCACGCGCCCTTCTGGAGAGTGGCGAGGGGAACCTGATGGGAGGCCCGCGCTACGAACAGGTCCTCCGCGCCTCGGGCAGCGTCCGCACACCGGATCGGGAGCACACCTTCACCGGGAGCGGTCTGCGCATCAGGCGGCAAGGGGTCCGTCACCTCGCCGAATTCCGGGGGCACTGCTGGCAATCGGCCCTCTTCCCGAGCGGCCGGGCCTTCGGTTACATCGCGTACCCGCCGCGGGAGGACGGTCGGCCCACGTTCAACGAGGGGTACGTCTTCGAAGGTGACGGCGACCTCATTCCGGCGCGGGTGGTGCAGGCGCCGTGGCTGACCAGCCTGCATGCGTTCGGCCAGGACGTCTCGCTCGTCCTCGAGACCGAGAAGGGGATCGAACGCATCGGGGGCGAGTCCGTGATGTCCACGTTCGACATCCGTCACGACGACCGCACGCGAGCCATTGAGGAGCTGAGCAAGGAGCTCCCCGACTTTCCGCCTCTTCAGCAGGCCGGCGTGCGCTACGTGTGGGACGGCGAGGAGACGTTCGGGATGCTGGAGCGCTCCTCCCCGCGCTCCAAGATCACGACCCGAAGGGTATGACGACCGGTCGTGGAGGCCCCGGCGTAGGCCCGACGCTCGGATTCGGAACGGCGACACGGAGGACGAGCTGATGGCGCAACCGGACAGCACGGCGGTACGGACCGCCCTGTGGCGGGCCATGCACCTCGCGGTCGATCCGCCTCCGCACGTGCTCGAGGACGAGATCGGCCTGGAGCTGGCGGCACCGGACGACGCATGGCGAGACCGCCCGGACATGGACGCCGGTGCGACCAGACCCTTCCGCGCTTCGATCGTCGCCCGGGCCCGCTTCATAGAGGATCTGGTGGAGGAGCAGGCTGCGAGCGGTGTCGGGCAGTACGTCATTCTCGGAGCCGGCCTGGATACCTTCGCCCAGCGCCGACCGGACATCGCCTCCCGTCTCAGGGTGTTCGAAGTCGATCGGCCCGACCATCAGGCCTGGAAGCGGGATCGGCTCATGGAGCTCGGCTTCGGCATCCCCGACTGGCTGGAGCTGGTTCCAGTCGACTTCGAGGCCGGTGAGCTCTGGCGGGACCGGCTGGCGCACGCCGGCTTCGACGCCGGCCAGCCGGCGGTCGTGGTCTCCTCCGGCGTCAGCATGTACCTCACGAGGGAGGCGAACGTGGCCGCGCTGCGGCACGTCGCGACGCTCGCCCCGGGCTCGACGTTCGCCACGACGTTCATCTTGCCGCTGGAGCTGGCGGACCCGGAGGTGCGTCCCGGGCTGGAGCTGGCGGCGAACGGGGCACGTGCCAGCGGAACTCCGTTCATCAGCTTCTTCACCCCGACCGAGATGCTCGCGCTGGCGCGCGACGCCGGTTTCGTCGAGGCCCACCACGTCTCGGCGGCTGCATTGGCCGAGCGGTACTTCGCGGGGAGGACCGACGGTCTGCGCCCACCGAACAACGCCGAGGAGTTGCTCGTAGCGACGACCTGACGGAACGGCGAAAACGGCGTCTCGGTTACGCGCCCTCGGCGGCTCTGGCCCGGGCCAGCAGCCCGCGGGCGATGACGATGCGCTGGATCTCGTTGGTGCCCTCGCCGATGATCATGAGCGGGGCGTCGCGGTAGTAGCGCTCGACCGGGAACTCCGTGGTGTAGCCGACGCCCCCGTGGATGCGCATGGCCTCGGTGCTCAGCTCGAGCGCCGTCTCGCTGGCGAACAGCTTGGCCATGCCGGCCTCCACGTCGCAGCGCAGGCCCGCCGTCCTGCGTTCGGCGGCGTTGCGGGTCAACAGCCGCGACGCCTCGAGCCGGGTCGCCATGTCGGCCAGCTTGAGCTGGATCGCCTGGTGCTCGGCGATGGCCTTGCCCATCGTCTCGCGCTGTTGCGCGTAGGCGAGTGCGGCGTCGAAGGCGGCGCGGGCCACTCCGACGGCACGGGCGGCGATGTTGATACGGCCCACCTCGAGCACGCCGAGGATCTGGGGCAAGCCCCGTCCGGCGTCGCCGACCAGGTTGGCGGCCGGGATCCGATGGTCGGAGTACGCCATCTCGACCGTCTCGACTCCCTTGTAGCCGAGCTTGCCCACCGTCTTGCTCACGGTGATGCCCTCGAAGGCCTTGCCGGGCTCCTTCTCCACGATGAAGGCCGAGATTCCCTCTTCAGACCGCGCGGCGAGCGCGACGATCGACGCCCGCTCGCCGTTGGTGACCCAGGCCTTGGTGCCGTTGAGGACGTACTCCTCTCCGTCGCGGGTGGCGCGGCAGCGGATCTGGCGAGTGTCGCTCCCGGCGTCGGGCTCGGAGAGGGAGAGCGCACCGCGCCGCTCGCCCGACGCCATGTCGGGCAACCAGCGCTTCTTCTGCTCCTCGTCGCCGTGCGTCAGCAACAGGGTGGCCGCCATGGTGTGGGTGTTGACGATGCCGGTGAGGCTCATCCACCCGTACGCCAGCTCCTCGATCACGGCGATGTAGGTCAGCAGGTCGAGCCCGAGGCCGCCGTAGGCCTCGGGGATCGTGATGCCGAAGAGGCCCATGTCGCGCATCTGCGCCACGATCTCTTCCGGATACGCGTCCGCCCGTTCGAGCTCGGCGGCGACGGGGACCACCTCGTTGGCCACGAAACGCCGGATCGTCTCGACCATCTCGGCCCGGACGGAGTCGTCCACGGCGCCGGGCGGGCTGCTCACGAGGGCCGGAAGAGACCGGCGCCGGGCTGCGTCGTCTTCATGCGATAACCATACACTTCGCTGGTGTTGACGCCGATCTCAAATGAGAGAAGAATGTTTCCCCATGGCGCCCGGCCTCATGCACCACGGGCTGGAGGTCGCCGCGAGCCGATTTCCCGACCATCCTGCCCTGTTGGCCGGGCACGACGCCTGGACGTACCGTGAGCTCGACGCCGCCGCCGACGCGCTGGCGTCGAAGCTGGGCGCGCTCGGGGTGGGGCACGGTGATCGGGTGGCGGTGATGACGGCGAACCGGCCCGAGTTCGTCGTGGCCGTGAACGCGATCAGCAAGCTCGGCGCTTCGGCGGTCCTGCTCAGCCCGGCCTGGAAGGCGCTCGAGGTCGACAGCGCGCTGTCGTTGACCGCGCCTGGCGCGGCCGTGGCGGACGGGGCCGCGGTCGAGTTGCTCTCCCACCGCCTCGGCACCGGAGCGGTGCTGGACGTCGACGAGCCGGCGGTCGAGCGCGGCATCGGACGGGAGGCCCGGCGCGACCGACCACCCACGTGACGCGGACACCGACGACGACGCTGTGTTGGTGTTCAGCTCGGGTACCACCGACCGGCCCAAGGCGGTGCGCCACACCCACCGCACCATCGGCCACGCCACCGAGCACTGGTGTCGCGCGCTCGGGCTCGGGCACGAGGACCGCTTCGGTGTGGCGACGCCGCCCTCGCACATCCTCGGGTTGCTGAACCTGCTCGCGGCGGCGACGGCCGGCGCCACGGTGCGCCTCCATCGCCGCTTCGACCTGGAGCAGGTGCTCTCGTCCATTGAGACCGAGCGCATGACGCTGGAGATGGCCGTCGCGCCCATCGCCCTCGCCCTGGCGGAAGACCCCGACCTCGAGCGCCATGACCTGTCCTCGCTGCGCTACATCATGTGGGGGGCGACACCGATCACGGCGAGCGTGGCGGAGCGGGTCACGGCGCGTACGGGCGTGCGCTGGCTGGCGGCGTACGGCGCGAGCGAGGTGCCCGTGATCGCCGCCAACCCCGTGGCCGACCCCGATCGCTGGCGGCTCGACTCGGTCGGCCTCCCACCGGAAGGCGTAGCGCTGCGGGTGGTCGATCTCGAGACCCGAGCCGTTCTCGGCCCGGGCGAGACGGGGGAGATCGAAGTGCGCAGCGAGTCGGCGATGGCCGGTTACCTCCCCGACGGGGCGACACAGGACGCCTTCTCGGACGGGTGGTACCGCACCGGGGACGTGGGCTGGCTCGAGCCCGAGGGCTGGGTCCATCTGACCGACCGCTGCAAGGAGATGATCAAGGTGAGCGGTTTCCAGGTCGCCCCGGCGGAGATAGAGGGGGTGCTGCTCGGGCATCGCGCCGTCGCCGACTGCGCCGTCTTCGGCGTGGCGGACGAACGTTGCGGCGAGGTGCCGGTCGCCGCCGTACGGCTGGTGGAGCCCGGTACGACGACGGCTCAGGACCTCACGTCGCTCGTGGACGACTCGCTCGCCACCTACAAGAGGCTGCACCATGTCGTCTTCGTGGACGAGATCCCCCGGCTGCCCTCGGGCAAGGTCCTGCGCCGGACCCTGCGCGAGCAGTGGGAGCCGAGGCTCGTGACCGAGCGCGAGGCGGTCTAGTGGACGTCCGGCTCTCGGCCGAGCAGGTGGCGCTGCGCGACTCGGTGGTACAGGTGGTCGGTCGGCTCGGCCCGCGCACGGTGGCGGACTTGGACGACGCCGAACGCTCGGCGAAGCTCGACGCGGCTGTCGCCGCGTCGGGGTGGCGCGAGCTGCGCGGGGCCAACGACGGTGGCGGACCTTGGGCCTCCGGGGTGGAGGTCGCGATCGTGGCCGAGGAGTTGGGGCGCGGCCTGGCCGATGTCGCGTTCATCGGACCGATCCTGTCGTCGGAGTTGCGCCGGATGGCCGGCGCCACGGCGGTCGACGGCGAGACGGTGGCACTCGGGTCCGACCTCTTGCGGCCGGCCGAGTCCGCCGATGGCGTGCTGGAAGACGGCGCCCTGGGAATCGACGCGCTCGGCGCCACGTCCGCGCTGGTGCTCGTCGCCGGAGAGGACTTCCCGACGCTGGGTGCGGTGCCGGCGGGGACGTTCCAGACCGACGCCGATCTGACCCGACCCGTGTGGCGGTGGGCGTCGCACCCCGAGTCGGTGGGGATTCCCGGGGCTTCGCGCGCACTCGCCCCCGGCGACCTGGACCGTTGGACCGCCCTGGGGCTGGCGGTCACGTCCGCGGACCTCGTCGGCGTGATGCGGGGTGCCCTGGACCTCGCCTGCGACTACGCGCGCGAGCGGCGCCAGTACGGAGTCGCCATCGGCTCCTTCCAGGCCGTGCAGCACCTGCTGGCCGACGCCCTGGTGGCGACGGAGGGGTCACGCAGCATCGCGCTCCACGCGGCGTGGGCCGTCGACGCGCTGCCCGCGCCGGACGCGCTGGCGGCCGCTTCGGCGGCGAAGGCCTACTGCTCCCGGGCCGCCCGCGCCGTCTGCGAGACGGCGATTCAGGTACACGGCGGCATCGGAAACACGTGGGAGTGCCTGGCGCACGTCTACCTGCGGCGAGCGCTCCATTCCACCGAGTTGCTCGGCGGAGTCGGACCGAACCTCGTCCGCGTATTGAGCGCCGAGGGGCTGGGGGGTGACCATGGACTTCGGTGACTCGGCCGAGGAGCACGAGTTCCGGGTGCGGCTGCGGGACTGGCTGCGTGACAACAATCCCGGTCTTCCTCCCTCGTCGACGGCGGACGAGTACTGGGACGGACAGGCGGCGTGGCACCACTCGCTCTACGACTCGGGGTTCTTCGCCCTGTCCTGGCCGGTCGAGGTGGGCGGCCGCGGCCTGCCCAGCGTCTACGACGTCATCGTCGACGACGAGCTCGCGGCGGCGGGCGCACCGCCGCGCCCGAGCATCGGGTACCTCGTCCAAGGTCTGCTGCGCCACGGCAGCACGGAGGTGCAGCGCCGCTTCCTCCCCGGCCTCGTGAGCGGGCGCGACCGCTGGTGCCAGGGGTTCAGCGAGCCCGACGCCGGGTCGGACCTCGCCTCGCTGCGCACCAAGGCCGAGCGCGACGCGGACGAGTACGTGATCACCGGGCACAAGGTCTGGACGAGCTACTCGGACGCGGCCGAGTGGTGTCTCGTGCTGGCCCGCACCGACCCCGGCGTGCCGAAGCACCGTGGGATCTCCGCGTTCGTCGTCCCGATGCACCAGCCCGGGGTGGAGCAGCGGCCGCTCCCGATGATCAACGGCATCACGAGGGAGTTCGGCGAGGTCCTCTTCGACGGGGCGCGGGTGCCGGCGGCGAACATGGTGGGCGAGCCGGGGGAGGGGTGGCGCCTGGCCATGACCGTGGTGAGCCACGAGCGCGAGCCGGGGGAGCTCGGCTACGTGTCCCGCTACCGCAAGCTCGTCAAGGAGCTCGCCGGCGAAGCCCGGGCGCGCCCCGTCGGAGCCGGCTCCGAGCAGCTGCGCGACCTCGGTTGGGCCATGATCGAGTCCGAGATGCTCCGCCTCCACGTATGCCGCCGTCTCTCGGAGCGTCTCGACGGTGTCTCCCACGGTCCCGAGGGCTCCATCGACAAGCTCTTGATGACCCAGGTGGAGCAGGCGGTGGGGCACGCGGCCCTCTCGCTCGGCGCAGTCGACGCCGGCACGGGCGACGACACGCGCTTGAAGGTGTACCTGTACAGCCGGGCCCAGAGCGTGATGGGCGGGACGTCGCAGATCCAACGCAATCTCATAGCCGGCCGAATCCTGGAGATGCCCACGTCATGAGCCACTACGACCTACCGAACGAGTTGTTGGTCTCGGAGGACGGCCCGGTCCGGGTCGTCACGCTGAACCGGCCCGACGATCTGAACTCGACCAACCATGTCCTCCACAGCGGCTTGGCCGCGCTGTTCCCCCAACTCGACGCCGACGACGAGGCGCGGGTGGCGGTCATCACGGGCGCCGGACGCGCCTTCTCGGCCGGCGGCGACTTCGGCTACATCGACGAGCTCTCCCAGGACGCCGCGCTGCGCGAGCTTTCGCTCACCCACGGCCGTCAGATCGTGACGGGGATGGTCCGGTGCCGTCTGCCGATCGTGGCCGCCGTGAACGGTCCGGCGGTGGGGCTCGGCTGCAGCCTGGTCGCGCTCTCCGACATCGTCTACATGGCCGAGAGCGCGCACCTGGCCGACCCGCACGTGGCGGTCGGTCTGGTCGCCGCCGACGGCGGTCCGGTCGTGTGGCCGCTGCTCACCAGCCTCCAGCTGGCCAAGGAGTACGCACTGACGGGCGAGCGGATCCCGGCCCGCCGGGCGGCCGAGATCGGCCTGGTCAACCACGTGTGCCCCGACGGAGAGGTGATGGAGCAGGCGCTGGCGTGCGCGCACAAGATCGCGCGCCTGCCGCGCCGTGCGGTCGAGGACACGAAGCGGGTGGTCAACATCCAGCTCGAGCGCGCCGTGCTGGCGGCGCTCGACTTCGCGCTGGCCGCCGAGGACCGCTCGTTCACCTCACCCGAGCTGCGGGCCAACATCGAGCGGCTGCGCAAGCGCGAGGGCTGAAACGGAAGCGCGGCCGCGCCGCTCGGGTCACGCCGGGGGCAGGCGCGATTCCAACCAGCCCGCCAGCGCCTCGCCCGCGGTCAGGACATGTGCCTCCATGAGCTGGCGCGCCCCGGCACCGTCACCCCCGTCCACGGCGTCGAGCAACGCCGCGTGCTCCACCCGGCTCCGCTCCTCTTGTTCGGGGAAGAGCTCGAAATAGTTGCCCGGCACGGCGCGGACGGCCTGTCGCAGGTGGGTCAGCAGGCGCGGCGAACGGGCGGCCCGGTTGATGGCCCGGTGGAAGAGCCGGTTGGCCTCCACGACGTCGCCGTTGTCGTGGACGGCGACCGCGAGCTGCCTGAGCTCGGCCCGTTGCTCGGAGGTGCAGCGGGCGGTGGCCAGCTCGGCCCCCTTGCCGGCGAGCGCCGCCAGGATGGCGAAATTGTCGACGGCGTCCGCCGGCGTGATCCCGATCACCGTGATGCCGCTCCGGGGTGTGACCTCCACCAGCCCCTCGAAGGAGAGCTCCAGGAGGGCCTCGCGGACGGGGGTCCGGCTGATCCCGAACTCGCTGGTGATCTGCTCGAGGTCCAGTCGATCACCGGGCCGGAGTCGGCCGGTCAGGATGCGGTCGCGCAGCTCGCCGGCGGCCCGGGCCCGGACCGTGCCTCCGATCTGCTTGATATCTGGCATATCACATATTACATTTCACAGGTCTCGGAACAAGGAGAGTCGAAGATGTCCCAGAAGGCCAAGCGCCAGATGTCGCTGGTGGGGTTCATGCAGGCGGGGAACGCCACCGTCTATGCCGGGTCGTGGCGGCATCCGGCCACCGAGCACGGGTTCCTGACCGCCCGGTACTACGAGAAGCTGGCCCGGACGCTCGAGGAGGGCTGCTTCGACCTCATGTTCTTCGACGACCGCCTGGCCATGCCCGGGATCTACGGAGGGTCGGTGGCCGAAGCGGTCCGGACCGGGGCTCGTCCCGTCAAGCTGGACCTCAGCGTGGTGCTCGGGATCTGCGCGGCCGTGACCGAACGGATCGGCCTCGGCGCGACGTACTCGACGACGTACTACACGCCCTTCCACGTGGCTCGCACCTTCGCATCGCTCGACCACCTCTCGGGCGGGCGCGCGGCGTGGAACGTGGTCACGTCGGTCAACGACAGCGAGGCACAGAACTACGGCCTGAAGGAGGCCATCCCTCACGATGCCCGCTACGACCGCGCCGACGAGTTCCTCGAGGCAACCACCGGCTTGTGGGACACGTGGGAAGACGATGCTCTGGTGCTCGACCGGGAGACCCCACTCTTCGCGGACCCGTCCAAGGTGCACGAGCTGGGCTACGACGGTGAGTGGTTCAAGGTCCGCGGGCCTCTCACGGTGCCCCGTGGCCCCCAAGGACGTCCCGTCCTCATGCAGGCGGGCTCGTCGGGACGAGGGCGGGAGTTCGCCGCGCGCTGGGCGGAGCTGATCTTCACCGGGGACCCCGGCGTCGACATCGCACGATCGCACTACGAGGACCAGAAAGCGAAGATCGCAGAGCGAGGCAGGGACCCCGAGTCGATCAAGATGCTGCCGATGGCCTATACCGTCGTCGGAGAGTCGAAGGCCCACGCCGAGGAGCGCGAGCAGCTGTTCCTCAACGACCTGGTCGACCCCATGGCCTCGCTGACCCTGCTCTCCGAGCTCATGAACTACGACTTCGCGGGGCTCGACCTCGACGCTCCCATCACCGACGAGCTGATCGGGTCCGTGTCGGGCATCCGCGGGCTGGTGCAGAACATCAAGGCGCACATCGGCACCGACACCGTGACCTTGGGCGACCTGGCGGGGCACCGGGCCACGCTCCTGCAGGGCCCGCGGTTCGTCGGCACCGGCCCTGACATCGCCGATCAGATGGAGGCGTGGTTCGAGAGCGGCGCCTGCGACGGCTTCGTCATCGCCGCGACGCACTCACCGGGCGCCTATGAGGACGTCGTCCGCCTGGTGGTGCCCGAGCTCCAGCGCCGCGGTGTGTTCCGGGACCGCTACACGGGCACGACGCTCCGCGAGCACCTCGGCCTGGAACGGCCCCTCGCGGCGCCGCATGGCTGATCCCGACCGCCCGCTCCGGGGCATCCGCGTCGTCGACGCGGCCACGCTCGCCGCCGGTCCGATGGTGGCCACCGCGCTGGGGGAGTTCGGCGCCGAGGTGGTCAAGGTCGAGCAGCCCGGCGTCGGCGACCCGCTGCGCACCTGGGGCGAGCAGAAGGACGGCATCGGTCTGTTCTGGAAGAGCGTCAGTCGCAACAAGCGCTGTGTCACGCTCGACCTGCGGCACCCGGAGGGCCAGGGACTCTTTCACCGGCTCCTCGACGTGAGCGACGTGGTGGTGGTGAACAACCGCCCGAGCGCTTTGGCCAAGTGGGGCCTCGACTACAAGGCGGTCCATGCGGCGCATCCGCGGCTCGTGTACCTCCACATCACCGGGTACGGAGCGGGCGGGTCCAAGAGCGATCGGCCCGGGTTCGGCACGCTGGCCGAGGCCATGAGCGGCTTCGCCCACGTGACGGGGCAGCCCGACGGGCCGCCGACGCTGCCCCCTTTCTTCCTGGCCGACGGCGTCGCAGCGCAGTCCGCCACCTTCGCCGTGATGATGGCGCTCTACCACCGCGACGTCCACGGTGGCACCGGGCAATTGGTCGACGTCAACCTGATCGAACCGCTGGCCCGGCTGATAGAGACGTCGACGCTGACCTACAGCCAGCTCGGCAAGGTCGTCGGGCGTGTGGGCAACATGCTCCCAGCCAGCGCACCGCGCAACGCGTTCGAGACCTCCGACGGACGCTGGCTCGTCATCTCGAGCGCGTCGCCCAACATCGCGCTGCGCGTGTTCCGCGCCATCGACCGGGCCGATCTGGTCGACGATCCTGAATTCTCCGACCCGGTTCGGCGACAAGCACGCGCGCGTGAAGTGGACGACCTCGTGGCGGGCTGGATCCGTCAGCGCACACTGGCTCAGGCGATGGACGTGTTCGAGCGCGCCCAGGTGGCGGCCGCGCCCGTCTACGACGCCCAGCAGTTGCTGGCCGACGAGCACCTCCGAGCTCGTGGTTCGTTCGTGGACGTGGACGACGCCGACCTCGGGTCGATGACCGTGCAGGCGCCGGTGGCCCGGTTGAGCGAGACCCCCGGTGGCGTCGACCACCTGGGCCGGGCCCTGGGGGAGGACAACGACGCGGTCTACGGCGGCCTGCTCGGGCTCGACGCGGGGAGCCTGGACGCCCTGCGCGCCGCGGGCACGATCTGAGGGGGTGGGATTCGTGCGCGCACCGAGAGCCCGGCGTTCCGAGCTGGCCACGCCGGCCAGCAACGAGCGCATGTGCGAGAAGGCGCCGGCGTCTGGCGCCGACCTCGTGTTCCTCGACCTCGAGGACGCCTGCGCTCCGGCGGTCAAGCAGCAGGCCCGCTCCATCGCGGTGGACGCGCTGGTGGGGCTCGACTGGGGGCGCACCGTCCGGGCGGTCCGGGTCAACGGCATCGACACGCCGTGGTGCCACGGCGACATCATCGAGGTCGTCACCGGAGCGAGGGACTGCATCGACGTGTTGATCGTGCCCAAGGTCCGGCGGGCCCGCGACGTCTGGTGGGTCGACGTGCTGCTGACCCAGCTCGAGACGAAGCTCGGCCTGGCGCGACCCATCGGCCTGGAGGTTCTGATCGAAGAAGCCGAGGGGCTGGCCAACGCGCTCGAGATCGCGCAGGCGAGCGACCGGCTCGAGGCCCTGATCTTCGGCGCCGGCGACCTGTCCGCCTCGCTCCATGCCCGCGTGGACGGCAACTTCGAACCCGTCGTCGAGTACCCGGGCGACTTCTGGCACTTCGCCCGGGTACAGGTGCTGACGGCGGCGCGGGCGGGCATGGTCGACGCCGTGGACGCGCCGTTCCCCGCGTACCAGGACCACGAGGGATACCGGCGTTCGGCGTTGCAGGCGAGCGTGCTCGGCTTCGACGGCAAGTGGGCCATCCACCCCGCCCAGGTGCCGATCGCCAACGAGGTCTTCTCCCCGACCCCCGAGGAGGTGGCCGAGGCCGAGAAGTCGATGAAGGAGTACCGCGACTCCGAGGCGGAGGGCGTCGGCGCCATCGGACGAGACGGGCGGCTGGTCGACGCCGCCCATATGCGGCTGGCGGCCAACACCCTGCACAAGGCAGCGCTGACCGGACCGCGGCCCCGCGAGGGCTGAGGCGCGGGCGAGGGAGACGACAGGGCCGGCCGGCCGTAGCTCGGTTCGATCCGAGCTCGGCCGGTCCGCTCCGGACGATGATGTCGTGGTGGAACCGGTCGAGCAGGTCGTGGCGAAGGCCCTCGCTGCCGGTCCGCATGCCACCGAGGTCAGCGTCTTCGGTACGGCGGACCCGGCACAGATCTCCGGCCTGGTCGAACGCTTCTGCGCCGTGCACCTGGGCGACCGGCCGGTCGCCGCCCGGTTCTACCTCTCGTCTGTCGGTTGCGTCGCGGGCCTCAGGCTGGCGGCGGGGCGGGACGTGGTCGTGAAGGTCTACCAGCCGCGGTGGCGGGCTCCGTTCCTCACGGCGGTGCAGGAGGTCCAGCGGCACCTGGTCCGGAACGGGCTGCCGTGCGCCTGCCCCGTCGTCGCTCCGACACCGTTGGCGCCGGGCCGCGACACGCTGGCCGTCGTCGAGACGTGGTTGCAGGACCCCGGTATGCGCGTGATTTCGTCGAGCGCAGCGCTCGCCGTGTCGGCGGCCGGGTTGGCCCGGCAGATCTCGTTGTGCGACGGACTCGACATCGGCGGCGAGCTGCGCAACCACCCGCTGCGGCCGCCTGCCTCGGCGCTCTACGGCGAACCCCACAGCCCCCTCTTCGACTTCGGGCGCTCGTCCGCCGGCGCCGAGTGGATCGACGAGCTGGCGAAACGAGCCATGGACATTCGCGACTGCGACGCGACCCGCCAGGTCATCGGCCACACGGACTGGTCGGCCCGCAACGTCCGTCTCGACGAGCGCCGGCTGCTTGCCGTCTACGACTGGGACAGCCTGGCCGTCGTCGAGGAGAGCACGGCCGTCGGGCAGGCGGCCATCACCTGGCGGGTGACGGCCGAATCCGGGGGGACCGAGTTCCCCTCAGCCCCCGAGGTGGCCCGATTCGTCAGCGCGTACGAAGCAGCAGCCCGACGTGGATTGTCCGAGTCGGCGTGGCGAGCAGCGGGCGCCGCCGCCGCGTACACGCTGGCCTACACCGCACGCTGCGAGCACTCTCTCGAATTCGCCGGAATCGACCGGTCGGATCCACGCGTGGCCAGGGACCGCCTCGCCGACTCGGGTGAACTCTTGTTGGCGCTCCACCGCGGATCGGTGCCCGCGTCGTCCCGGGCCGATGTCGATTTCCGCGGAGCTGAGGCCGGTTCGGGCTGATCCGTGCTTCGGGCCGGGAAGTCGGCCAAGGAGCTCGACGTCGGAGGTCGCGAGGGGTTGTCGCTCGTCCAGGTGATCCCACCATCCGACGACATCGCGACCACAGGTTGGAGTCCCGACGGGCTGGTCGCAGACGGGCTGATACCCGTTCCAACACACCGATCGACGGTCGGGCACGAGACGCTTTCGAGGCCGCCCACATCCGCCGGCTCCGAGCGAGGCGTCCAGGTTCGTCCGGCATCCGTTGTGGTGAGAACGATGCCGCCGGAACCTCCGTAGCCGCCGCCCACGGCCACGCAGGTCGTCGGGGTGCGGCACGAGATGCCGAAAAGGCCGCTCGTGCCGGGAGGGAGGGACTGGGACGTCCACAGCTTCCCGCGGTTCGAACTGGTGAAGACCAGCCCGGAAGGTGTGCCGTCACCCAGGGTGAAGCCCCCCACAATGAAGCAACGTGTGGAGGAGGGACACGTGACGCCCTCCGATATGTCGGTCCCGGGATGTGCCTGCGGGAGCGACGTCCGTGCCCAGGATTTCCCGCCGTTCGTCGTGGTGATGACCGACGCGCCACGAAGAGGGCCACCGACGACGACGCAGTTGTTCACGGAGCGGCAGGAAACGAGAGCGAGGCTCCCTTCGGCTCTGGGCAACGACAGGTGCGTCCACACCCTGCCTGAGTTCGTCGTCACCAAGGCCACGCCCCTGTTGCCGTCAGGGGTCTCACCCACGGCCACGCAGAACGCTTTCGCCGGGCACGAGACACCAGTGAGCCGGCCGACGCCTGCGGGAAGGATGGACCTCGCCCAGGTCTCGCCCCGGTCCGTTGTCCTCACCGCCTGCCCTCGCACTTCGTTCGCGAGCAACGTCCCGCCGACCGCAACACACGAATTCGCCGAAGGACACGAGATCGCCGGCGGGGTCTCGATTCTGGTGGGCAGTGAGACGCTGACCCAGTGGCCTCCACCGTCCGACGTCGTCGCCGCAATGCCGAACATGGTCTGAGCCACAGCCTCGGAACGGGGAGATTCAGCCGCCCCTCTGACCGAGATGCCCGTTGCGACACAGTGTTCCTGTGAGGTACACGCGACGGAATCGAGTTCGGAGATGGGTGGCGCCGTCGGGTTCCCTACGTTCACACCATTTCCCTGTGGAGTCTCCGTGACAGGGCTGGTCGTGGCCGCGGCGGAGGCCGTGCCGCTCAGGGCCAGTACCGCCACCACGACGACCGCGACGACCAGCGTCTGGAACGACTCCGATCGGTCAGAACCTGCCGGCGTTTGGTGGAGCATGCGTCCTGTCCCGTCTGGGCACGTCTTCCGATCGTCGACAATCCGACCGGTGATCCAAGAGACCGCCGAACCTTTCTCGGCTTGCTCTTCGGCTCGAGGATTCGTCAAAGGTTAACGCCTGACACCGGATGGATGGGGGGTCTCCTTCCGGACTCCTACTTCGAGTCACGATCTGTCCGCACTCGGCCATAGGGACGACGAGGCGAACGCGACGAGCGCACGCCGTCGAGTATTTCGTGGAAATGGTCGCAAGAGAGCCTGTGCCCCTCACGAAGAATCTCGTGCCGTATGGCGCCGGGAATCTCATCGACCTGGCCCGGTAGATGCTCCTCCCGGAAGTGAGCGGGTCCACGGGCATCGAACCGAAGGGTCATTCGTCATTTCGTCGACAGATCAAATAGATCCGTTCTGTATCGTGCTCGTGGGGCAGCGGACCGCGACGGTGAACTTCTTCGACCACGAACGATTCGCGGTCGAGCGCCTCGAGCAGCTCGCCTTCGCGGTAGAGGGTGCCCCCGACGGTCTCGATGTCGTGTCCCAAGAACTCGGTGCTGTACACCTCCCCCTCTCCCAAGTGGGTGGCGACGACGAACGTTCCCGTTGGCTGGAGAACACGGTGGATCTCGGCCAACGCGGTTCCGAGCGTCCGTCGTGGCAAGTTGTGGATGGAGTAGAACGCCGCGACACCCGAGAGCGCTCCGGAGCGCACGGGGATGGAGCGCATGTCGCCACAAAGCATGCGACGGCTACCCGTGCGTCGGCGCGCCATCAGGAGCATCCGCCGCGCCGGGTCCAGGCCGACCACCACAAGTCCGAGTTCGACGAGGTACTGACCAATCTGACCAGGACCGCAGCCGAGGTCGAGCACCAGCGCCCCGGCCTCGATCCGCCTGGCGAAGCCATGGAGGACTTGGCGATCCAGCGGGAGATGGAGGAGATCACCGGCGAAGGCCGCCGCGTAGTCATCGGCCACCGTGTCATACGCCGCGTGGACGATCGAGGCGTCGAACGGATCCATCACGAGAAGTCTGTCCCGCCGGGTCTGCCCTGCCAATGCGTCCCCAGAGGGTGCCGGGCACGGGCACCCGAGCGAGGCTCACTCGTTGCTTGTCAATTCGCCGGATACGACCGAGAATGTGCTCCGACGGCAACCGTCGAGAAGCATTGCCTGATCGGGAGGAGCGATATGACCCTTACTGGTGACTCCGATGACGTCTCATCGCTTCCTCAGGCCGACCAAGACGCCATCGGTGCAACCCTGATCTCGCTCATGACCGGGTTTCGGGAGCGTGACGCCGAGCGGCTCGTCGGCATCTACACCTCCGATGCCGATTGGGTGAATGCCTTCGGATCGGTCAAGAAGGGCGGGAACGAGATCGTGGAGTATCTCCGAGGCCTGTTCTCGGACGACAACTTCAACGCCGGAACACTCAAGGCTCCTCCCGAGACGAGTATCAGAGTGCTCACGCCTGATGTGGTGCTCGTGTCCGCGCATCTCCAGGTGGAGGGGCAGAAGCTCGTGGGCGGGGGAGAGATCGAGGTGAGGGACAACCACTCCCTTCGGGTCCTGCAACGCCAAAGCAACGGATCGTGGCTGATCGTCTCGGAGATGTACAACGACGCCAACCGGGAACGCACCTTCGAAGGTCACTCCTGACCCGGCCCGCAGACACGTCGGTTCGAGGCCGGAGGGCCACAGTCGCCAGCGGGTCACGCCGTCAGAGCCTGTGTGAACACGAGCCCGGGCAAGCCAAGATGTGAAGGTGGTCAGAATCCGTCCATCGCTTCCCGGGGACAGCGCCGTGATGAGGGCGGTCGAGAAGGAGGCTGGAAAGAGATTCCGCACGATCGGGATGGAGTCGGTGGCTGATCACGAACCTCCTTCCGAAGAGGAACTGACGGCGTATGCGATCGGCGGCCGGAGCTGGGTCGCCGTAGAAGAATCCGAGCGGGTCCTGGGCTTCGTCCTCGTCGACGAACTCGACGGGAACGCTCATGTCGAACAGATCAGTGTTCTCCCTGCGTCTCAGGGCAGAGGAGTGGGTCGGGCATTGCTCGAACGGGTGCGATCCTGGGCCAGAGCGACCGATCATCCTTCGATCACCCTCTCCACCTTCGCCGACGTCCCGTGGAACCGCCCACTGTACGAGCATCTCGGCTTCGTCGTCCTCTCCGAGGAAGAGATCGGACCCGAGCTTCGATCGGTGCGACGGGAGGAAGTCGCTCACGGACTCGATCCGGCGGCGAGGGTCTGCATGCGCAGAGGCACCGGTGTCGGCCTGATCGGGCAACTGTCCTGACGAGAAGGGAGATCGCCCCGAGAAGGTCACGGGAATGATCGCCCTACAGAGGAGGTGTCCCCCAGCCGAGAAGCATCTCGGGCAGATCCTGCATCTTGTCGAAGACCACCGCATCCCCGATGGACAACTGTGCGGGACCGGTCACACCGCCGGAGAAGGCGAAGACAGCCATGCCGGCAGCCAATCCGGCAGTGACTCCGGAGGCACTGTCCTCGATGACCGCGGAACGCTGCGGCGTCGCCTCCATCCTCGTCGCGGCATGCAGAAAGATATCGGGGGCCGGCTTTCCGTTCGCCACCTCGTCGACGCTGAAGATCCGCCCCTCGAAACGGTCATACAGTCCGGTCAACCCCAGGGTGAACCGCATCCTCTCGTGGGTCCCACTCGATGCCACGCACACCGGGGTCGGGATCTGGTCCAGTGCGGCGACCACACCTGGCACCGGCGCGAGCTCTCGCTCGAACACACTTCGAGATCTGGACTCGAACTCGAGCTCCCAATCGATATCGCGGCCCAGTTGGCGTTCGATCTCCTGGTGCATGTACGCAGCGGATCTCCCGACGAACCGCTCGACGATGTCAGCTTCGGAGAGTGGCCACCCGAGGCTCGTCAAGATCTCAGCCTCCGTGCGAACGGCGAGACGTTCGCTGTCGACGAGCACGCCGTCACAATCGAAGATGATCAGGTCGAAGGCGCCCACCATCCGGAGCCTATGGGGTAGAACGCGGGCGGGCTGAGTCGAGATCGAGCGCATATGACTCCGATGTGAGTGCTGGTCTAGTTTCGGTGCTCGGATCGGGAGGTTGAGATGGCTCGGATCATCGTGGTGGGTGGGGGAATCGTCGGTCTCGGTGCTTCGTTGATGTTGGCTCGCGATGGCCATCAGGTGACGGTCTTGGAACGAGATCCTGCGTCACCCCCGGATCCGGAAAAAGCCTGGGAGGGATGGGAACGCCGTGGCGTGAACCAGTTTCGCCTGCTGCACTTCTTTCAGCCTCGCTACCGGGAGGTGATGGACGCGAACGTCCCTGAAGTGGTGGCAGCGCTCCGGGATGCGGGTGCGTTGCTCGTCAATCCGTTCCGTGACGTGCCGACTGAGTTCACGGGTGGTTTCCGTGAGGGAGACGATCGCTTCGATGCGGTGACCGCGCGCCGGCCGGTCGCAGAAGCCGCGATTGCGCAGGTGGTCTCGGCGACTGACAATCTCGAGGTACGGCGAGGAGTCGGTGTGGTCGGCCTCTTGACGGGGGATGCGACCGCGGCCGGTGTCCCACATGTCGTTGGGGTACGCACCGATGCCGGCGAGGAGTTGAGGGCGGATCTGGTTGTCGACGCAGCCGGTCGCCGTTCGAGTCTTCCCGCCTGGTTGACCGATATCGGAGCGCAGCCGCCGGTCGAGGAACGCGCCGACTGTGGGTTTGTCTACTACGGGCGTCACTTCCGTTCGAATGACGGTTCGGTGCCGCCCGCGTTCGGACCGTTGCTGCAGGACTACGGCACCGTCTCGGTGTTGACACTTCCCGCCGACAACGGAACCTGGGGTATTGGGATGATCGCCAGCGCGAAAGACAAAGCGATGCGGGCACTGAAGGACTCCGACGCGTGGACCAGTGTGATCAAGAGCCTTCCGTTGTGTGCGCATTGGCTGGAGGGAGAGCCGCTCGACGATCAGGTTGCGGTGATGGCCAAGATCGAAGATCGGCACCGTACTTTCGTGCCTGAAGGCCGTCCGGTCGCGACCGGGGTGGTGGCGTTGGCCGATTCGTGGGCCTGTACGAATCCCTCGGTGGGTCGTGGGATTTCGATCGGTACGGTTCATGGCGCCGGCCTGCGTGACCTGTTGCACGACATGCCGACGGATCCGGTCGCATTGCAATTTCAGTGGTCCGACGTCACGATGGCCACGGTCGAGCCCTGGTATCGCGGCACACTCGCATTCGACGAGGGCCGCCTGGCTGAGATCGACGCGCTCCTCGAAGGCCGCCCGTTCGAACCGGCACCCGAGTTCGAAATCGGAAAGGCGTTGGGAGTCGCCGCCGGGAAGGATCCGGAGATGCTGCGCTCCATCCTCGACATCGCCGGGGTCTTGGCGCTGCCCGATGAGGTCTTCGGGCGTCCGGGCGTGTTCGAAAGGGCCGTCGAGCTCGGCAGCGGGTGGCGTGACGAGCAGCTCCCCGGACCGACCCGCGATGAGCTCGTCGCCCTCGCCGTCCCATAGCCAGATCGGAAAGGAAAGTTCGATGAAGGTCGATTCCAGCGGCGTGCAGCTCGACGTGAAGGTCGAGGGCGCGGGCAATCCCGTCGTCCTGTTGCACGGCTTTCCTGACTCCAAACGACTCTGGTCCAGGCAGGTCCCGGCATTGGTCGACGCAGGCTTTCAGGTCATCGTGCCTGACCAACGCGGCTATGGCGCGAGCGACAAGCCCGCTGACGTCGACGCCTACTCCATCCCGTTCCTGGCGATCGACGTCACCGCGATCCTTGACGCGCTCTCCATCGAACGGGCCCACGTCGTCGGTCACGATTGGGGTGCAGCCGTCGCATGGGCGACCGCGTCCTTCGCGCCCGAGCGCGTCGATCACCTCGTGGCATTGTCAGTGGGGCATCCGAGCTCCTTCAGCAGTGTCGGCATGACCCAGCGCGAGAAGTCCTGGTACATGCTGCTGTTTCAGTTCGCCGGCGTGGCCGAGCAGTGGCTCTCGTCGGACGACTGGGCGGGTATGCGTGAATGGTCACAGCATCCCGACCTCGATGCTGTCGTGGCCGATCTCGACCGCGACGCATCACTGACCACCGGACTGAACTGGTACCGCGCCAACATCACCCCTGAAGCCTTCGTCGGGCCACCGATGGAGCTCCCGCCGATCCAAGCCCCCGCCATGGGCGTCTGGAGCAGCGGCGACTTCGCCCTCACCGAAGCACAGATGACCGGTTCGGCCAAGTTCTGCACCAACGGGTTCCGATACGAACGGATCGACGGACCGGGCCACTGGATGCAGATCGAAACACCGGACAAGGTCAACGCCCTGCTTCTCGACTTCCTCCCGACCTGACACATCGACTTGTTCACGAGGCGACTCACCACACGCCACAACCCCTCTTCAGGGCCCAGTGAATCCACGAGGGCCGCTCGTCGCGTGCACACCCAAGTCGACCGCGTCCAGGAGATACAGACGTAGACATGAGTGACACCGTGGTGATGGAGCTGCCCGATGATCGCGAACTTGCATGGCTCGAGGTGGGCGACCCGACAGGTCCGGCCGTGTTCGTCTTTCATGGCACCCCCGGGTCGAGGCTCCAGGTGTCCTTCGACGAAGAGCCGATCAGCGCAGCCAAGGTCCGATTTCTCGCGGTGGACCGTCCGGGGTACGGCCACAGCACCTTTCAACAAGGCCGTAGATTGGCAGATTGGGCCTTGGACGTGTCCTCGCTTGCCGACCACTTGCACATCGACAAGTTCTCGGTGATCGGAATTTCTGGCGGAGGCCCTCACGCCGCAGTCTGTGCCCGGTTTCTCCCCGACCGGGTGATCGGTGCCGGAATCGTGAGTGGAGTCGCTCCGTTAACCGAAACCGGATCCGAAGAGGGGATGATGGGCCTCAACAAGGCCATTGTTCGATTGGCTCGCCGGTCCCGGTACTTGGTCTATCCACCGTTTGCAATCAGCGGATACGTGGCGCGCCGATGGCCCGAAATAGCTTTGCGTGCCGCTCCACGACAGCTCCCGGCGTGCGACGTCGAGGTACTGAAACGTCCCAAAGTGAAATCGGCATTCATGGAGGACTACCGGCGGTCATCCCCGACCAGCGCGATGGCAGCAGCACAGGACTTCTCCCTCATCGCATCGGACTGGGGTTTTCGTCTCCAAGACATCACCCGGCCTGTCAACGTCTGGCACGGCGACGAGGACCGGAACGTTCCGTTGTCCCACGGACGGATGCAGGCGGATCGTATCCCGGGGGCTCGGATGCACGAATGCCCGGGGGAGGGTCATCTGCTGGTGGTTGATCACCTCGAGGAGATCCTCCGGACCGTGAGCGACGCGGGGTCGTAGAACCGGACCCGACGGTCCCGTCAAACGGGTTCTTCGCATCCGCGCCTGTCCTCACCCTGTTCATTTCGAGACGGCCGGTAGGGTTGCGTCCATGGCTCATGAAACAAGTACGGGCTCGTCTCCGATCGTGAAGGGTCTCATGAACAACCTCCGTGAGATCCTCCCGGAAGAGGAGCAGCAAAAGCTGGAGGGATACGCCCAACTGGCAGAAGCCTCAACGCCGAAGGGGGATTACCGCAGAGCGAGGTACTGCCTGCATTGGGCGATCAAGACGGCCGAGAGCTCCACACACTCGCACCTTTCCGGCGTGTCCGTCCGGCTCAAGGAAACCCACAAGGCCTGGCAGGACATTTGGCTCGGAACAGAGTTCGGCTTCGAAGTCGACGTGGGAAAAGGTCAGGCCTCGCAACAGGTGAAGGACGATCAGAAGATCGGACCGGGAGAGGATATCGAGCTCCTGTGGGTCGAGGAGGCGACGGACGTGGCGAAGAGTGCCGCCGAGAAATCCGGTTGGGACAATGTCCCGTGGTCAGAGCTCCTCGAAGAAGTCCTCAAGATCACTTAGCCGATCCGTGTTTCCGTCAGGGACCTTCGTGTCGTCCCCTCTGTACGGACGTGCCGACCGAGCTCGCTGAAATGAGACCGCTCGTGACGATCGCAATGGCCGACGGGATCCAATCATGCGAAAAGGCCAGACGTTCCATGACGAGCATAGAAAAGGCCCTGATGCGATGCCCGCCCGGAGCTTTTTACACCGCGCGAGCCTTACTGGGTCTCGTTGCTCTTGAAAGTCGTCCCGCGGCTCGACCCGTTCGAGGGATATATGCCGCGCGCGAGCGTTTCTACGGATTTCCGGCTGAGAGCGCACTGTGAATCCCGGTGAATTGCACTGTGAATCCAGTGATCTGCTTCGCATGTGTATCTCACTACGCGCTTGAGACCGTAAGATCGTCGTGACCAGTAACGCGTATTGGATCGCAAGGGGAGTTTCAGAATGGCACGTATTGAAGAATTGACCGTATCGATGATCGATGATCTCGACGGTGGCCGAGCGACAGAGACGGTCGCTTTTGCCTTAGAGGGAACGAACTATGAAATCGATCTCTCGAAACGAAATGCCGACAAGTTGCGACGGGCACTTCGGCCCTATCTCGAATCGGGGCGCAGGGTTCGGCGAGGAGCTGATGGTCGTAGCACGAAGAGAGCACGTCGTTCGACATCTGGTCGTACTGAGGACTACAACCGTGCGGAAGTTCGTGCGTGGGCCAAATCCCATCGCATCAAGGTTGCTCCGAGAGGCCGCATCTCCAGCGAAGTCGTCGAGCGGTGGCGGGAGTCGAACGGGAAGTAGGCACGTCCCGAGAGAGCGCTCCGCCCCTTTCGGTCTTGGCCTCATTTTGGCCTCTTGGGCCTTCACTGTGGATCCCGGAACCCATAGATCGGAGTCTGGAGTGGCTCGAATTCATTCCGAGACCCACTCGAGCTGAGAACCGAAAAAGACGCCAATCGGGCGGTCTCGACGAGACCGCCCGATTGCTCAGGATCTCACCGCACGTCGGACCATTTCAATTCACGCCGACGTGAGGATCCGGTTGTACTCCACTGCCGGGTAGGCGATGCCATCCCAGAGAGTTTCGACGCGCTCGTTTTCCTGTGGAAGTCCATCCGGCCTTGGAGTAGAAGGAGCGGGCCCGACCGGCCCCTGAGTGAGTCCACAGAATCGCGAGGTGGAACGATTCAGCCAGCGATGCAACGGCCTCGCTCATCAGAGCCTGAGCAGTTCCCGTTCCCCAGGAGGATGGGCGCACGTAAAGGCCGTAGACCTCACCGATCTGATCGTTCTCCGTGGTCGGCCCGCTGTGAATGAACCCGACAACTTCTCCGCCTACTTCGGCGACCAGCAGCGTTCCACCGTGTGCCGGATTGCCGATGAGTCCTGCCCACATGTGACGGCGGCGCTCTACCGCAGGCTCGAGTTGGGTCAGAGGAAACAGATCGCAGTAGCCCTTTCGCCAAGCCTCAGCGTGCGCTTCGCCAATGCCCTCGGCGTCATCGGGAATGGCAGCCCGGACGACCTGCACTCCTCAATCATGCTCCCTCTGCTGCGTCGCCCGAACGCTCGAGTAGGAGGGTTCGCCTCGGAGTCCTCCCGGCAACCTCTTCGGCCCCAGCGTCCTGCTTTCTCGCCGCCAGTGTCGACGGGACACCCCTCCGGGCGAGTTCCGGACGGATACCCACGACCCTTCTCGGCAGAGCCTGTCAAGGATCCTTGACAACCCCGAGATCAGGGTTGACAATCGGTCCATGAGCACCGTGTGGGAGAACTGGGACCGTCTTCGCCTGGACCCCGAGGCTGACCCCATTGAGGTATTGAGGGCCATCTCATCGTTCCAGAAGTATTTCTCCGCCATCGAGAAGGAGGCGATCAAGGTCGCTCGATCGCAGGACCGCACGTGGCACGAGATCGGTGCCGCACTGGGAAGGTCGCGCCAGGCGATCTGGCAACGTGCAGACTCTCGAGTCGACGAATCGAAAGCGCCGGATTGGCAAGCCCTGGGTCAGCTTCTCGAGGACTCCTGGGCCAGGTCAGCCGAGGTACGCCACAACATCGGGCTCTCGGCTCCGTGACGATCGTGGGGGTGACCCTCCCGTAGCGACTTCCGTCAGGAAGATCCCGCATGAAGCGCCAGGCAGGTCCGTGTCGTCACGCATCGCCTCGGCGACGACAGCCTCCGCCGCAGGGCTGGGCGCCGGCTCTCCGGTCGAGGACATCGGAGTGCTCGAACCGGCGAGGATGGGCACGTCTTCGTGTCCGGCCAGCTTGGCCACCCGACGTGCAGCGGTGACAGAGTCTGCGGCACACGTGCCCGAGCAGCTCGGGTGGTGGGTCGCAACGGCAGAGCCGACGACGAAGGGGATGCTGATACCGATGCACAACAGATGGTGCGCGAGTTGTACCAATCCGTCCGGGTCCCCGCAGTAGTCGTTGTCCGAGATCACCCGGGCGCGGGGGGTGATCGATTCGGTCCTCCATGTCGTCTCCATCAGGTCTCCTCACTCCGCGGAATGCTTGGAGCGATCAACATCGGTGGAGCCGCTACGGGTCCGTCTGTCGTGTCGTTTCTCTCGTGAGCGAACGCGACGCCCGGACCATCGAGAGCACTCGGTCTCCCCCGGCATCCGGCGCGTCGTACGGTGAGTTTCCGTGCACTGCCGTGTGCACCGAGACGGGGTCGGGCGCCACCGGGCTGGGAAAAGGCGGCGGAAACGCCCTTCTCATGATCAGAGAGGCATGATATCATGTGGTCGTCAACCGACCCAAGCGACGAGAGGACCTGCTCATGGCACGTTGGCCGAAGCCATCGGAGGGGAGTTGGACCGAGCATTTCGGGCTCGACAAGGAGCCCATCTCCTACGAGGACTCCATCTCCCCCGAGTTCTTCGAGCTTGAGCGGGACGCCATCTTCAAGCGTGCCTGGCTGAACGTGGGCCGGGTGGAACAGCTGGCCCGCAACGGTAGCTACTTCACCAAAGAGCTCGCAGTGGCCCGCACCTCCGTGGTCGTCGTGCGCGGTCGCGACGGGGAGATCAGGGCGTTCCACAACGTCTGCCGTCACCGCGGCAACAAGCTGGTCTGGAACGATTTCCCGAAGGAGGAGACGAGCGGCGTCGCCCGCCAGTTCGTGTGCAAGTACCACGGCTGGCGCTACGACCTCGACGGCTCGCTGAACTTCGTGCAGCAGGAGGAGGAGTTCTTCGACCTCGACAAGGCCGACTACGGGCTCGTCCCCGTGCACTGCGACGTGTGGGCCGGGTTCATCTTCGTCAACCTGTCCAAGGAGCCCGAGCAGAACCTGCTCGACTTCTTGGGTCCGATGGTGACGAAGCTCGAGAACTACCCGTTCCACCTGCAGAGCGAGCGGTTCTTCTACCGCGCCCCGGTCAAGGCGAACTGGAAGCTCTACATGGACGCCTTCCAGGAGTTCTACCACGCACCGATTCTCCACGCGAAGCAGACCGCTCCCGACTGGTCCATCCCCGCGCAACAGTCGGGGTTCGAGGCTCCGGCGTACACCATCGACGGCCCCCACCGTGTGGTCAGCACCGCCGGCATCCACCCGTGGGACCTCCCCGACAACATGCTCCAGCCCATGGAGCGGATCACCCGTAGCGGGCTCTTCGGCGCCTGGGAGGTGCCGGAACTCGACTACGACCAAGAGGAGGCCGGGATCAACCCGGCGAGGTGCGACCCCTGGGGGCTCGATTCGTTCCAGATCTTCCCGAACTTCGTGATCCTCGTGTGGGGCCAGAACTGGTACCTGACGTACCACTACTGGCCGACCGCGTCGAACGAGCACGTCTTCGAAGGCACGCTCTACTTCGTACCGTCGAGGACGCCGAGCGAGCGTGTGGCCCACGAGATGGCAGCCGTGTCGTTCAAGGAGTACGGGCTCCAGGACGCCAACACCCTCGAGGCGACGCAGACGATGCTCGAGTCGCGGCGTGCTCGACAGGTTCCCCCTCAACGACCAGGAGGTCCTGTGCCGCCATCTGCACAAGGTGGCCGCGGACTGGGTCGACGACTACACCAAGCAGCACGCGGAGGTCTGATCACATGGCTGAGACAATGTTGCCTGCCGAGTTCTCCGACCTGGAGCCGTTCGCAGCGACCTGGTGCCTGGCGACGGAGCGCGAGCGCTTCGCCCAGCGCCTGGCCGTCCCCATGGACGAGATGCAGAAGTTCTACGACGCGGTCACGGCCCGGGCGGCTGAGGCTCTGGCCTACTGCGACCGTTTCCCGATCGACGACATGCCCGAGGATGCGAAGAACCTGCTCCACCTCCTCTACTCCATGGTGATGGTTTCGTTCCCGGTGGAGCGGTGGGGCCAGGCGCGAGTCCCCGACACCGGCGCCGCCTACCTCGATCTGTTGGCCGAACCCGGGCCCTGAACCAGGACCGGATCTTCAAGTCCTCGTCTGTCGTCGCTCACCGGGCCGGCTCCGGTCTCGGCCGGCGGCCTCAGCTGGAGAACGAGAGCACGTTGAAGGCGTAGCCGAGCGACATGGTGGAGCCGTCCTGTTGGAACACGGCCCAGTCGTCGGTCGGGCTCTGAAAGTACTCGACGCCCGTAATCGACGCGTCGAAGTTGTTCTTCACCCCACCAGGGTCGCTGTTGGGTGTCGTGAAGACCGCGGCATTGGGGTTGCCGGTGTCCTCAGGGCCGAAGATGAGGACGGAAGAGCCCGCGCTGTTGTTGCGCGTGGTCCTCACCACGGATTCGGTGCCGCCGTTGCTCGCCTTGGACCCGATCATGACGTTGAAGTGCGCGCCGACGCTCATCGATGTACCGTCCTCGTTGAGGATGCCCCACTTCTTCAGTGCGGGGTTGTAGAAGGCGCCGACGGGATGATTACTGACGAACTCGTCGGTGCCACCCGGGTCGATGTTCTCGGTGACCAGGAGCTGCGCGTTCGGTTTGCCGTTCGTCTTCTGCGAGTTGATGTACGTGGCGCCGCCCGAAGTGTTGGCGTTGGTGGCGGTCTGGACGAAGACGTTCTTGTTCGCCTTCTGCACGACCAGGACGTTGTACGTCGACCCGGCGGCGATGTTCGTCGATTCGTCGAGATTGGCGATCGCCCACAGTGCGCCCCCGAACAGGTTGTAGACGACGCCGACGGGCACGGTTTGGGCGACGCAGCCGCAGACACCGCCGGCGGAGTAGTTGGGGGTGACGAAGAGCAACGCGTTGCCTGCGCCGTTGGTGGCGCCGTTGTTGATCGGGGCGACGAAGAGATCACTCCCCGGCGCCGTGTAGACGAAGTGCGACGTGACCGTCACGGTGGCCGACACCGGAGCGGCCGGGACACTCAGGACCAACATCGGCACCACGAACGCTGCGACGAGCGCTGACGTGCGTCGTACTGGACGAGATCGCATTCCCCACCTCCGAATACGCGGCAACCAGATCGCCGAGAACGCTACCCGTTCTCCGACCCGGTGTCCCTCGGCGACGCCGGATGCCATGGGCGGCGCCCGCCCGGCCACGGCCCGGCGGATCGCTTCAGTCCACCACCGACAGCAGCGCGGCCGCCGAACTCACGGCGCGGTCGTCGTTGCCCTCGTCGTGGAGCAGCATGCGCACGCCGACCCGGCCCTCCGGCGCGCCGTGAGCGGTCCCCTCGACTCGGAAGGGACCGGTCTTGCCGCGGGCCATGAACATCACGTGCCAGCTGAGCATCTGGAGCCCCCGGGTGCCGGCCAGGCTGGCCGCGAGGTCGACGGCGGCCGTCTCGAGCACGACGTGCTGGGGTCCGATGTGGAGTGCGGCGTCGGGAGACGCGAGATCCGCCCGCAGTTCGGGGAGCGTCCAGTGGCCGTCGTCGCGCCTCGACGCGCCGAAGACCTGCCAGAGCGGCGGGAGGTCGGGCGAGTCCTCCACCACGATGGCCGAGTTGTCGACGTCCATCCGCTCGAGCCCTTCCGGTGGCGTCCCGATGGAGGCGCCCTGGCCCTCGATGAACGCGATCACCCGGTCGTGGTCGTCCGCGTCGACGATGAGGCAGCGGCCGTAGCCCATGGTTCTGCCCTGGTGGACGAGTCCCGACCCGAGCACCTCGATCGTCTGGACGTCGGTCCCCGGGTCGAGGATCTGGACGGAGGAGATCACCGGGTTGGGCACGGCCACCAGGTCGGTCTGGCAGCCCTCGGGCGAGGCGATGGCGAGGGGAGCCACCATGATGCCGCCGGCCTCGTTGCGCATGTCGCGACGGATCCGGACGGTGTTGTCCACCGGGCCCAGGTTCATGGAGGAGTGGCTCCGGCCGATGTAGCGGTAGCTGAGGAGCCCGGTCCAGCGCCGCTGGAGCTCGGCCCGGTAGGCCTCTGTGTCGCCGGCCAGCTCACGGATATCACGCATCTCGGTCATTGCCTCTCCCTCTCCTCGGCTGATCGCCGTCTCTGCCGACAGAGCGTCGCACCGCTCACATCGCTTCGTACTCGACCGCGACCGTCCTGCCCTGCGGCACCGACTGGCACGTGAGGATCCAGCCCTCCTCGACCTCCTCGGGCGTGAGCGCGTTGTTCACCCGCATGCTGACCGAACCCTCCTTCAAGAAGGCCATGCACGTGGCGCAGTTGCCCGACTCGCACGAGAACGGCGGGCGCAGGCCCCCACGGCGCGCCGTTTCCAGCACGGTGTCGCCCGGCTGATAGGCGATCGCCATGGTCTTCCCGGCCAGGGTCACCGTCACCTGTTCGGGCACCTCCGACGCGGCGACGCTGATGGTGGCGGCCGCCCCCTCGTCGCCTGCCGCCACCGAGGCGGCATCCTTCTCTTGCTGTTCCACCAGGAAGCGTTCGATGAAGATGCGTTCGGCGGTGACGCCGAGGCCTACCAGAGCGGACTCCACCACGTCCATGAACGGGCCGGGGCCGCAGACGTAGAAGTCGGCGTCGACGTCACCCCCGAGGAAGGCGACGACGTCGTCGGGCCCCAGGTACCCGCCGTCTGCATCGATGTGGTGACGAACCTCGAGTCGCTCCTCGTGACCGGCCCGCAGCGTGGCCAGCGCCCGGTCGAAGATCACCGATGCCCGGTCGCGATTGGCGTAGAGCAGTCTGATCGGGCGCGCGGTCGTGGCCAGGACATGCTTGGTGATCGACATGACCGGCGTGATGCCGCTCCCGCCGCAGAAGCCGACGACGGGGCGCTCGGCTTGTTGCGGGCAGAACACGCCTGCCGGCTTGGTGGCCTCGACGACATCGCCCGCCGCGATGTGGTCGAGGAGCCAATTCGAGACCAGCCCGCCTGCCACCCGCTTCACCGTCACGGTCAGGTCGGCGTCGGTCTCCGGGGAGCTGGACATGGAGTAGGACCGGAGCGGTTCCTCGCCGTCGACGCGGACCCGGAATGTGCAGAACTGCCCGGGCCGGTAGCGGAACGTCTCGCGCAGATCGTCGGGGACGTCGAGGACGAACGAGCTCGCGTCGGGTGTCTCGGGCACGACCTCCTTGACGACAAGGGCGTGGTACCCGTGCTCCCGCAGCGCGGCGTCGTGGTCACTCGTCGCGTTGGGCATGGGTGGCGCGTCGCGTTCGCGTGTCGGGGTCGGGACGGTCGGCGCGCCGGCGCACCGGCCCCCGTCGGGACCTCAGGAGGGGGTCGGCCAGGCCACCGACTTGGTCTCGAGGTACTGGTCGAAGCCGGCGAGCCCGTTCTGCCGGCCGATACCGCTGTGCTTGTAGCCGCCGAAGGGCATGTCCGCCTGCCCGATCGGCATGCCGCCGTTGACGGCGAAGGACCCGGTGCGGATGCGCTCGGCGACGTTCAGCGCCCGGTCGAGCGAACCGGAGAACACTCCGCCGGAGAGCCCGTAGACGCTGTCGTTGGCGATCCGGACCGCGTCGTCGTCATCGTCGAAGGGGATGACGACGAGCACCGGCCCGAAGATCTCCTCCTGGGCGATCGTCATGGAGTTGTCGACGTCGGTGAACAGCGTCGGCTCCACGTACCAACCCCTCGGGAGGTCCGCCGGCCGGCCTCCACCCAGGGCCAGGGTCGCCCCTTCCTGAACGCCCTTTTCGATGTAGCCCAGCACCCGGTCGCGCTGTTTGGACGAGACGAGCGGACCCATGAGGACGTCTGGCCGCTGCGGGTCCCCGGTACGCGACCGCCGACAGCGTCGCCTTGAGGATCTCGACGCCCTCCTCGTACCGCGAGCGGGGAAGGAGCATCCGGGTCTGGATGGCGCATCCTTGCCCGCCGTGGAAGCACACGGCGATCCCCGACGGCACGGAGCTGGCGAAGTCCGCGTCGTCGAGCACGACGGTGGCCGACTTCCCGCCGAGCTCCAGGAACACCCGCTTGAGGGTGGCGGCTCCCTTCTCCATGATGCGCTTGCCGACCGAGGTCGAGCCGGTGAACGAGATCAGGTCGACCTTCGGCGAGAGCGTGAGCTCCTCGCCGACCAGGTGGTCGGAGGACGTCACGACGTTGAGGACGCCGGGCGGGAAGTCCGTGTGCTCGGCGACGAGCCGCCCCAAGCGCGTCGCGTTCCACGGCGTGTCCGGCGCGGGTTTGAGGATCACCGTGTTGCCCGTGGCCAGTGCCTGCCCGAGCTTGTTCAGCGTGACCTCCACCGGGAAGTTCCACGGCACGATGGCGCCCACCACGCCGACCGGCTCCTTCCAGATCTGGCGCGTGTTGGCCGTGCCGCGGCGGTCCACCGCCGGGGACAGCTCGGTCCGCCACTCGAATTCGTCGATCAGCTTGGTCGGGTAGCGCAGCGCGGCGTCGAGCGGGATGTCGAGCTGGTTGGCGTGCGTGATCATGCGCGGGCAGCCGACCTCGAGGATCAACTCCTCGCGCAGCTCCTCCCGCTCCTTCTCGAGTGCCTCCTGCAGCTGGGTCAGGCACCGCTTGCGCAGATCGCGGTCGGTGGACCAGCGCGTCTCGTCGAACGCACGGCGTGCGGCGTCGATGGCACGGTGCATCTCGGCGGCCGACGCGTCGGCGACCGGTCCGATCACCTCTTCGGTCGCGGGGTTGACGTTGTCGAACGTCTGACCCGAGTCGGACCCGACGAGCTTCCCGTCGATCAGCATCCTCGGTTCGTAGTCGAGCTCGGTCACGGAGCCTCCCTCCTGGCCGGCGCACTGCGCCTCGGGCCCGGCGCGCGCTCGCCACGGGGTCCGGCGCGCCTCACGATGGTGTAAATCGCATTATCAGATTTCGTGATGATGATAATCGACCCGGGAGGCGGGGCGTCCGGACCCGGTGGACAGGCGGCAGAGGCGGTCGGCTCCGGTGAGCGACCCACCTGTGGCCGGCCGCCAGGGCCCGACAGCCCCGGGGCGCCGAACTGCCCCGAGACGCGGAGAGCTTGTTGGTCCCGGTCGCGTCGCTCACGGTTCTTGTACGTGGAGCGTCCGTGAGGTGGTCGGTTCCTGGCGATGGTCGGTCTCCGACAGCGGCGTGATGAACAGGTGCGGCGACTCGGGGGGAGTGCTACTTTCGTCGCAGGGACCAGGTGCTGGTCGGACGGCGGTATGAAGATCCATGCGGGAGGGATTTCGGTGCGCTATTCCAACATCGCAAAGTCGCTGGCTGCCATCGGCATGGCTACGGGGATCGGCTTCGCTTTGGCTGCACCGGCTGGTGCGGCCGCAACGGGCCAACCGTCACGCAGTGTGGCGAGCGGCTCCGCTGGCGGATCTCATCCTGCCACCTGCTCCGGGACGCTCCATTCACCCGGTGTCCTGGCGGGGACCTACCAACACGGAGTCCTGGTTTCGGGATATTGCGTCGTCGACGGGGGGGCGGCCATCGTCTTCGGAAATCTGACTGTGGCGCCAAACTCCGCTCTGAACGCAACCTTCGCTTTGAACGACGTGAGCGGAACGGGTACGAGCAGCCTCGACGTCTTCGGGGACGTCGACGTCAGCGGAGGAGGTGTCCTGGCCATGGGCTGCGAACCGGACCACTCTGCCTGTAGTGACGATCCCAATGCCGGGACAGGCGGCACTCTCACCGGCTCCAACGCGGTGTTCGGCAGCATCGACGAATCCGCGCCGCAAGGTGTCATCGTGCACGCGAGCACGATCGTCGGCAGCGTCAACGAAAGTGGCGGAGGTGGAGGTCTGACCTGCGCTCCGCCGGCGAAAGGCGTCTTCGCTTTGATGGGATCACCCGCCTACAGCGACTACGAGGACAACGCCATCGGGGGCGACCTCAACATTGTCGGGCTGCAAACCTGCTGGACCGGCGTGCTGCGAAACCGTGTCGCGGGAAACGTCATGGACGCGAACAACACGTTCGCCGATCCCGACGCCAACGAGGCCGTGTCCAACTTCGTCCAGGGCAACATGGTCTGCCTCGGGAACAGTCCGGCGGTCCAGTTCGGCGACTCCATGGGTACCCCGAACCAGGTTGCCGCAGAAGCCCGTGGTGAGTGCAGCTTCCATGCGAAGCAGCCGAATCCGGCGCCGAACGGAAAACTGACGCACATCTCGGTCAGCGTCTGACCTTCGCGGGAGCGGGGCGACTTCCCTCGTCTGATCAGAGGGGCAGGACAGGGACCGGCCGCCGGCCGGCGAGCAGGTCCGCGCCGAGCGACCGGGTGAGCGCGCTCCCCCCGAGGAGCTGGTCGAGCACGACGGCCCGGCGGAAATGATTGTGGAACTGGTGCTCGGCCGTGAAACCGATGCCGGCCAGCACCTGCTGGCAATGGCGGGCCACGGTGCGGGCGGACCGCCCGGCGTACGACTTGGCCAGCGCACACGTCACGGGGTCGGAATTCTCCCACGCCGCCTCCACCAGGGTGGCAGAAGCCTCTACGGCGACCAGGCTCTCGGCCAGTCGGTGGCGCACCGCCTGGAACGAAGCGATGGGTTGTCCGAACTGGTTGCGTTCGAGCGCGTGCTGGCGCGCCAGCTCCAACATGGCCCGGGCCACGCCGACGAGCTCGTGTGCGAGCGCCCGTTGGCCGGCCGCCACCGCGTGCGCCCAGTCGGCCGGCTTTCCCCCGGGGGGCTCCGTCACCGCGCTGACCTCGACCAGGGCGAGCTCGGGGTCGATGCCTGCGACGTCGCGCCGCGTCATTCCACCGGGGTGGATCTCGACGAGCGTGTGGCCGGTCCCCGTCCCGGTCACCACGAGGACGCGGCCGCCGTCGCGCACCGACGCCGTGGCGAGGCCCCGGACCTCCAAGAGGTCACCGACCATCCGGCCCGGTGCGTCCGCTCGGCCGAGTGGGGGCAGCACGACCGTGGCGCCGAACCCGCCCTCCCCTTGCCCCGCCCCGAGCGCGTCGGCCAGGACGGCGTCGAGGGCGGACGACGACGTGTTCGCCTCGCCCTGACTCTCGAACAAGACCGACACCGCGGCGAACGGATCCTGGGCCAGTGCGTCGTGCCAACCGAGCTCGTCGAGTGCTTCGTCGAGCGCCTTGCCGCCGTGTGCCGCGGCGGCACTCCGGACCCCCTGGGCAAAGAGCTCGAGCTCGTCCTTCTCCATCATCGTGGTGTCACCGGTCTGCACCGAGCCCGAGGAGCCGGCGGGCAACGATGTTGCGTTGGATCTCGGCGCTCCCGCCGTAGATCGTTGCGGCGCGTGAATAGAAGAAGTCGGCCCGCCACCGTTCGGCCGCCGGGTCGTCGCCGAGAGTGATCTCGGCCGCCAGGCCATCGGCGACGAGGTCGAAGGCGGCCTGCTCGACCGTCGCCAGGAGGATCTTGTCCACCGAGGTCTCGGCTCCGAGCGACTCCCCGGTCGCCATGCGCCGTTGCGTGGCGCGGGAGCGGGCTCGGAAGGCGGCCAGGGCTTCGGCCACCTCGCCGACCCGACCGGCGTCGAGAGCCCCCGGAGGAGCGAGCGCCAGCATCTCCTGGAGCCGCCTGACCAGGAATGCGCCGCGGTGCCACAGCGACGTGCTGCGCTCGTAGGGGAGCAGGTCCATGGCCACCGACCAGCCACCTCCGACGACGCCGAGGAGGCGGTCCGCCGGCACCAGCACGTCGTCGAAGAAGACTTCGGAGAACTCGTCACGGCCGTGCATCGTGCGCAGAGGTCGCACGGTGATTCCCGGGGTGTCCATGTCGACGAACAGCGCGGTGATGCCGCGGTGGGCGGAGTCGAGCGAGCCGGTGCGGGTCAGGAGCACGCACCGGGAGGAGTACTGGGCGAAGCTCGTCCACACCTTCTGGCCGTTCACGCGCCACCCGTCGCCGGTGTCCTCCGCCCGGCACGCCAACGACGCCAGGTTGGAGCCGCTGCCTGGCTCGGAGAAGCCCTGGCACCACATCTCGTCGCCCCGCAGCAGCGGCGGCACCATCGCTGCGGCGAGCTCCGGCGGGGCGTAGTCGAGCATCGTCGGGACCAGGACCTCGGGCATGCAATAGAAGCCAGGCTCGACCAGGTCGCGTGCCGTGAGCACCTCGCCCAGGTAGGCACGCAGCAGCGTGGAGCCGCCGAGCCCTCCCACGCGCTCGGGCCAGCCGAGACGCGACCAGCCTGCGTCGAATGCCATCTGGCGCACCTTGACGAGCTGCGCGAACTCCTCGTCCATGGTGGGGGTTCCGCTGGTCGAGGGCGCCAGTTCGGCTCCGTGCTCGTCGAGCCACGCATCGACCGCGGCTTTGTACGCCGCGAGCTCCATGTCCGGAGATGCAGTCGTCATCCCGCGGGCGCGGCGGTGGGCTCGGGCCGTCGTGGGTCGTGCGCCTTGCCCGAGTCGCGCGCGCCGCTGCGACGGAGGAACGTCATGAACCGCGTCTGCAGCCGCCAGCCTTGTTCGGTCCGGCGGTAGGTGTCGGAGTACCAACCGATCCGCATGTCGTGCGTCGTCTGGTCCACGAAGCACAGCGTCTGCTGCCCGGTTCCCGTGTCGCCCTCGACCTCGAGGACAGGCGTGCCGGTGAGGAAAAGGCCCTTGGGGGCGGCGGCAACCAGCGACGGGAAGTCGGCCAGGGTGTACGTCGCGCCGAACGCCGTGTAGGTCCCGTCGGGCGTGAAGACGTCCATGACCGCCTCGATGTCGTCCTGGGTCATGCCGACCGCATACCGGGCCAGTAGCTGCTGAATCTCCATGACGTCCTGCATCTGCGCGTGCTCCATGTCCCTCTCCTCAGCCGCGAACCGCTCGGGGTCGAAAAGCCTGCATTCCCTGAACGATAACAGCGTTCTCGGAATCCGCTACTCCAGATCGGCGGCGAAGTGGCTCGCAACCCGTCGAAGTGCGCCTCAACCCTCGAGAGAGCGATGTTGTCGGATCTCTTCCATGCCGGGGGGAGCAAGGTGAGAGTACCGCTCTCATATGACTGCAACCCGGTATACTTCGCCCATGGCGATCGACGAGACGACGGCTCCGGCTCCGGTTCCGGCTCAACAGTCCGACGCTCCGGTCCGTCGTCGCGATCTGGCCGTCGCACGGTCGCTCGACTCCGCCCGCATGCGGAGCGAGAACCGGGTGCAGCGCTTCCTCGATGCGGGGTTCGAGCTGTTGGCGAGCGCCGAGTCGGGCCGGGACTTCACCGTGCAGGACGTCGTGGAGCGGTCGGGCCAGTCCCTGCGGAGCTTCTACCAGTACTTCGCCGGCAAGCACGAGCTCCTCCTCGCGCTCTTCGACGAGGCGATCCGCTCGACCGCGGACGAGGTGCGCCAGGAGGTCGAGGACGAGTCCGGCGCACGCGGGCAGCTGCACCGCTTCGTCGTCGGCTACTACCTGCGTTGCCTGCCCGCCGCGAACGGCCGGTCGTCGAAGAACCATCCGACGCCGGTGATGGCCGAGTTCTGCCATCAACTGCTCACCGCCCATCACACCGAGGCGTCCCGCGCCTTCGTGCCGCTCGTCGACCTGCTCGAGGAAGTCCTCCGCGACGGGGTCGCAGCCGGTGTGGTGTGCCCGGACCGAAACGAGCGGGACGTGGCCGGAGCGGTGCTCTCGACGATCATGTTCAACGCCGCCTACGCCGCCACCATCAGTGGGTCGCCCGACCCGGCGGACCGTGAGCGGGCGGCCGAGCAGATGTGGGAGTTCGTCTCCGGCGGAATCGTCGTGGACGACGCCTCGGGCTGAGACCCGCCCGCCCGGTCGTCGACGACGGCGCGCGTTTGGGCCGAACCGGTTCGACTGGTGACCTTCTCGGGTCAGCCGATCGTCCTCAGGCCCGGTGCCACCGCGGCGAGGAACTCCCGAGTCCGCTCCGCAGACGCCTTGATCTGATCACGGCCCTCTCCGATCGGCACGATGCGCGCGTTGAGGTCGGTCACACCCGCCTCGGCGAAGCGGCGCATCTTCTTTTCCATCGCCGCCTCGCTGCCGCAGATCAGGACGTCGCCGATCGTCTTGGCATCACCGTGCTCCATCAACGCCACGTAGTTGGGTGAGGCAACCACCTCGCTGAGGGTCCGGTTGGTCCGTTCGACGGCGACCTCCACCTCGTCGTCGCGGCACAGGCAGACGGGTACGCCCGCCATGATGCGAGGAGCGGACCGACCCGCGTCCTGAGCTGCCTTGGTGATCTGCGGGAGGACGTGCGACGAGATCGTGCGCTCGTCGGCCAGCCACAGGATGGTGCCGGACGTCCGCTCGCCGGCCATCTTGAGCATCACCGGTCCGAGGGCGGCGATCATGACCGGTGTCGGGGCGATGTCGGTGATGTCGAGCGGCTGGCGTACGGAGAACAGCTCGTTGTCGACCTCGACCAACCCTGGACCGCGGAGAGCCTGATCAAGGACGTCGAGGTAGCACCGCATGGTGGTGGCCTGACGCTCGTAGGGCAGGCCGAGCATGTCCTTGATGATCCAATGGTGCGAGACGCCGAGGCCGAGGGTGAAGCGGCCCGTGCAGACGGCCTGGTTCGAAAGCGTCTGCTGCGCCAGGACCACCGGGTGCCGGGGCTGGACGGGGACGATCGAGGTGCCGACCTCGATCCGCGACGTCGCCGCCCCGATCAGTGTCACCGCGGTCATGACGTCGATCTCGTCGGGGATCTGTGGCGTCCACACCGTGTCGAGTCCGGCCTCGTCCGCCCACCGTGCGTCGGCCTGGAGTTTCTCCACCTTGGTCGCGTAGCGGCCGCGGTCCGCACTCACCTGCAGTCCGACCCGCATGCGGCTCCTTTCGGCTCGGAAATGACGTTCTCGGCCAGCGTATACTGTAATATCGCCAGGCGCTAGGGACGCTTGACAGGAATGTGGAGCGTCCGTAACATCGGCCCACTCTACCGGCACGATCTGGCGCCGGCTGATGCGACGGCGCGGCTCTGGCGGGAGCGATCGTGGCCACGAGACGACGAACGGGGCGGGGACGCGGGGCCCCACTCCTCTTGGGAGGCGCGACACGTGCAGGTCGGCAAGGCGACAGGTGGTCGGACGTGAGCCGCGTGGCTGTGGTCACCGGGGGCGGCTCGGGCATGGGCCGGGCCATCTGCCGGCATCTGGCTCAGCAGGGGCGCAAGGTCGCCGTCCTCGATGTCGTCGGCGACACGGCCCACGAGGCGGCCAAGGAGCTCCAGACCGACGGCTTCACCGCGGTCGGGGTGGCCGTCGACGTCAGCGATCGCTCGGCGGTCGACGCCGCGCTCGACGAGGTGCGGCGCGACCTGGGGCGGATCGAGATCATGGTGACCAGCGCCGGGATCGAAGGGTTCGAGGACTTCCTCGACATCACGGCCGAGTCGTGGGACCGCATGATGACGGTCAATCTCTCGGGGACCTTCCACTGCCTGCAGGCCGCGGTGCCCGACATGGTCGAGGCCGGGTGGGGACGCATCGTGACCATCTCGTCCTCGTCCGCGCAATCGGGCACGCGTCGGATGGCCCACTACGTCGCATCCAAGGGTGGCGTCATCGCGCTGACCAAGGCCCTGGCGCTCGACCTTGCTTCGCACGGCATCACGGTCAACACCATCCCGCCCGGCGCCATCGACACCCCGATGATGCGCCGACCCATCGAATCGGGCGCCATGGCCAGCCTGGACCAGGTCATCGCCCGGGCGCCGCTCGGACGACTGGGCACACCCGATGACATCGCGGTGGCCTGTGCGTTCCTCTGTTCGGAAGAGGCGGGGTACATCACGGGCCAGCAGATCAACGTCAACGGGGCGTGGTACCTGTGAGCTCGCTCACCACGAAGAAGCTCGGAGCCACAGTGGGCGCCGAGGTGTTGGGGCTCGACCGTGAGCGGCTCTGGCACGACGAGGAACTTCCCGCAGCGATCATGGGCGCGCTCGAGGAGAACGGCGTCCTCCTCTTCCGCGGGCTCGACATCGACGACGAGACGCAGATCGCCTTCTCCAAGAAGCTCGACGATGTCGGAAAGCGCGAGCCGGCGGATCCCCCGGCCATCTACACCGTCTCGCTCGACCCCGCCAAGAGCCGCACCGCGGACTACACGCTGGGCACGTTCAACTGGCACATCGACGGAGCTCAGGACGACGTGCCGACGAAGGCGACGATGCTGAGCGCGCGGACGGTCGCCGCGCAGGGGGGTGACACCGAGTTCGCCAGCACCTACGCCGCCCACGACGACGGCTCGGACGAGGACAAGGAACGCTGGTCGGGGTTACGCGTCGTCCACTCGTTCGAGCATTCGCAGCGCCTGGTGCATCCCGACCCTTCACCCGAGCTCCTGGCGCAATGGCGCCAGAGGCCGGACAAGGAGCATCCGCTCGTGTGGTGCCACCGCTCGGGGCGCCGTTCTCTCGTCATCGGTGTCAGCGCCGACCACGTGGTCGGTATGGACCTCGAGGAGGGCCGCGCCCTGCTGGACGAGCTGCTGGCCCGCGCCACGCGACCCGAGCGTGTGTACCGCCACGTGTGGTCGGTGGGAGATCTCGTGATCTGGGACAACACCGGGGTCATGCACCGGGCCACGCCCTACGACCCCACGTCGGCCCGGGAGATGCACCGCACGACAATGAGCGGCGACGAGCCGATCCGGTGAAGACGGACGAGCGTCCGGAAGGAGTCAGACCATGAGCGACGTGACGATTCTGCGCGCCGACCGCTGGTGCGACGTGGAGGCGGGAGAGGTGCGCTCTCCGGCGGTGGTCGTGGTCGACGGCAATGAGATCGTCGCCGTGAACCCGGCCGAGCTCCCCAGCCCCGCCTCCGAGATCGATCTCGGTGACGTGACCCTCCTCCCCGGACTGATGGACATGGAGCTCAACATGCTCATCGGGGGGCCGGGAGGACCCGACGGGTTGCCCGACCCGATGCACGGCGTCAAGGACTCACCCGTGTACAGGACCCTGCGGGGTGCGGTCAACTGCCGGACCACGCTGGAAGCCGGTTTCACCACTGTTCGCAACCTGGGCCTGATGGTCTACACGGCCGGTTTCCTGCTCGACGTCGACCTGGCCAAGGCGGTCGACAACGGCTGGTTCCCGGGGCCGCGCATCTTCCCGGCCGGGCATGCCATCACGCCGACAGGGGGCCACCTCGACCCGACCATGTTCCAGGGTCTCGCCCCGGGCATCATGCCCCAGAGCGTGGAACAGGGCATTGCCAACGGAGTGCCCGAGGTCCGCAAGGCCGTTCGCTATCAGATCAAGTACGGGGCGAAGCTGATCAAGATCTCCGCGTCGGGTGGCGTCATGTCGTTCTCGAGCGCGGCCGGCTGCCAGCAGTACTCCGACGAGGAACTGGCCGCCATCGTCGACGAGGCACACCGCAACGGCCTGCGGGTCGCCGCGCACGCCCACGGCGACGCCGGTATCCGCGGCTGCATCCGTGCCGGGGTGGACTGCATCGAGCACGGTTCCCTCGCCACAGACGACACGCTACGGCTGATGGCCGAGTCGGGGACCTTCCTCGTCGGCACCACCGCGCTGGCGGACCACATGGCGGTCGACCGCATCCATCCGATCCTCCAGAAGAAGGCGGCCGAGATCTTTCCGCAGGCCCGGCGCATGTTCGGCCACGCTCTCGAGTTCGGCGTCAAGATCGCGTGCGGCTCGGACGCACCTGCCATCCCACACGGCACTCAGGCCGACGAGCTCATCGCCATGGTCGACCGGGGTATGACGCCGATGCAAGCCCTCCAGGCTGCGACGTTGACCAGCGCCGACCTCATCGAGCGCGAACACGACCTCGGCCGTCTGGCTCCGGGCTACCTGGCCGACGTCATCGCCGTCCCGGGTGACCCGTCCGAGGACATCAAGGTCACGAAGGACGTCTGTTTCGTCATGAAGGACGGTCACGTCTACAAAGGCGCCTGACCCGGGGGCTTCCGACCCCCGCGGCTCACCGTCACCGTCACCGGCATCGCCTCGACGGGAAGGCGGAGCGTCTGCTCCGGGTCGGTACCTTCCGAGCACCGACTCCGCCTCCTCGTACGACCGGATCGCCGCCAGCACCTTGTCCGTGCGAGTGAACGGCGGGGGACGAGCGGGGTGAGAGCCCGACCCAGCCGAAGGAAGGAAGGGAGACCCACCATGTCCGAGAGCGATCAGTTGGACACGGCGCGCGCCATGCGGCGGGCCATGCTCGGCGACGCCTACGTCGACGCCCAGGCGGCCGACCCCAACCCCGTCATGGGGGAGTTCCAGGACTACCTCACCTCCTTGGCCTGGGGGGTGTGGGCGCGCGGCGGGGCGCTGAGCACACGTGACCGCAGCCTCGTGGTGCTGGCCATGACCGCTGCCCTCGGGCGCATGGACGAGTTTCGACTCCATGCCGGTGCCCGCGAGCGAACCGGCGTGACCGACGGCGAGCTCGACGAGCTGCTGTTCCAGATTGCGGCCTACTGCGGGGCACCGGCCGGGCTCTCGGCCAAGCGGGCCCTCCAGGCCGTGCGCGCGGAGGAGGGCCGATGAGCTCGGCGACGGTCGGCTTCGTCGGCCTCGGCAACATGGGCAGCGTCCTGGCCCAGAACCTGGTGCTGCGGGGTCACGACGTGGTCACGTACGACACCGCCGGACCGGCGCGCCACCCGGAAGGCGCCCGTTTCACCCATTCTCTGGACGACGTCGGCCGCGGAGCCGAGGTGGTCGTGCTCAGCCTCCCGGACGGGTTCGCTTCCGGTGAGGTGTGCCGCTCCCTCGCCGCCGTGGCCGGGCGGCGCGTCGCTCACGTCGTCGACACGTCGACGACCGGTGTGGACGCCGCCCGCTCCGCCGGCGCACTCCTCGCGGCGGCCGGCATCGGCTACGTCGACGCACCGGTGTCGGGTGGACCCGCCGGGGCCCGGGCGCGCACGCTGACAGTGATGTTCGCCGCACCGGACGACGACTGCGCCGCGGTCGAACCGGTCCTTTCGGGCCTGAGCGACCGGCGCATTCGCGTCGGTGCGCAGCCCGGCATGGCCCAGGCCGCCAAGCTGGCCAACAACTTCCTCTCCGCCAGCGCGCTGGCGGCAACCAGTGAGGCCGTCGCGTTCGGGCGATCGGTCGGTCTCGACATGGCGACGATGCTCGACGTCCTGAACGCCTCGAGCGGCCAGAACACCGCGACGAGCGACAAGTTCCCCAACCACGTGCTCAATGGTCGCTTCGCCTCGGGATTCACCAACTCTCTGATGTCGAAGGACCTGCGCCTCTACCTCGGAGCCGTGGAGGCCCAGGGCGCTCCCTCGGCGCTCGGGCCGGTGACCGCCGCCGTATGGGAACGCTTCGCAGAGGCGGAGCCAGGAGCCGACTTCACTCGCATCTACCCCTTCGTCGAGGCGGCCGGACCTCGGGGGACCTGAGTCAGGAGGCGCTCCGCTCACCAGGTCCCACGACCCAGGCGGAGCGGGAGGACGAGGGGAAGGCACCCGGGCGCGGGATGCCTCTCCGATGCGCCGTCCCGTAGTATCCCTGGTGCATTCCCGTCACCGGCTGGAGGAAGAACGCATGCGAGTGGTCGTCGATTTCGACCTGTGTGAGAGCAACGCCCTGTGCATGGGGATCCTCCCCGAAGTGTTCGAGGTTCGCGACGACGACTTCCTCTACGTCCTGAACGAGAACCCGCCCGAAGAATTACGGGAGAAGCTCATGGAGGCGGTGCGGACCTGTCCCAAGAACGCGATCTCCGTCGTCGACTAGCAGCAGCGCCGCTCTCGCCGCCTTTTCGTGACGTCGCGGCCGGAGACGGCGCGAGCCGGTCGGAGTCACCTTCGACCCCCGTGTCGGTCCCTACGACGAGCTGGCGGTCGACGTCCCGGGCAGGTCCGTGCCGCACACCGTCGTGTCGGATGTCGGCACGAAACCCTTCTTCTCGGCCGTTACGTACCACAGGCAGCCGGGCGTCACGTCGTGACCGAAGATGGTCGCGTAGTCGATGTTCTCGGGTAGCAGTCCGCCGCCGTTGTAGGACTTCAGGTTCCGCAGCGCATGGATGACCCCGGACCGGGTCGGGTTCTTGCCCGCGAGCTCCAGGCCCTTGATCATGAGGTCCGCACCGAGCCACGACTCGTACTGGCTGTAGGCGGGGAACTCACCCGGCTTGAAGTGGGCGTACTTCACCAGTGCCGCCTCCATTGAGCGGGTTCCGGCGTTGGGGAGCTGGAACGGCCGGAACTGGGTCTCGAAGTAAGCGCCCTGAAGCGACGACCAGGCCGGAGAGCCGATGACGCTGGGCTCGTACCCGGTCGGGAATGCGAGCACCTTTGGCTTGATCCCAGCCTGCTCGACGGCGGTGGCCAAAGCGAAGTTCGAGTTGTCGTCCATGGTGCCGTAGAAGGCGTTGCAGCCTTTCTGCTTGGCCACGAGCGCTGCCGCGGTGAAGTTCACCCCGCCGAAGGGGATCGAGGTGTCGAGCTCACCGGCCTTTCCTCCGGCGTGGACGAAGGAGTCCTCCGCGCCGGCGGCGGCTCGCGACGACGACGGCGAGATGCTGTAGCCGTACGAGCACAGGACCGTGGCCCCGTGCGCCTTCAGGAACTTCCCGAAGCCGGTGTTGACGGGGTACTTCGGGTTCACGCTCCCCGCGTCGGCGGCGAACATGTTCGTGTACGGCTGCTCGCCCCACTCCGGTCCGTCGAAGAACCCGCCCGTGACGGGCACACCTTGCTGGTTCGGGTATTTGGCCGCTTCGAAGAACAACGGGCTCGTCGAGACGATGCCGAATGCGCCTTTCGAGAGTGCATCCTGGACGGCGGTGACCACCTCGGTCGGACTGGTCTGGTCGTCGAGCACCATCCCGGTGAGCTTGTGCCCGTTGACACCGCCATGCGCGTTCTGGAGCGCAATGCGGGCGTCGAATCCGGCGGCGGATTGGCTGAACTCCGAAGCGCCGGGACCTGTGAGCGACGAGATCATGGCGATGGTGATCGGCGGTTCGGACGCTCCTGAGGCCGTACCGGTTGCGCCGAGCACCCCCGCCGTCCCCGCGGCCACCGCCGCGGCCAGCGTCAACCGACGCACCGCACTCCCCGCGACGTTCATCATGTGCCGTCCCCCGCTTCCAACCGACGCCTGACCTGCTGTCCGACACGCTAAGAGATACACGCCCCAAGCGCCCGGCGGAGGTCACGGCACTGCGACCTGGACAAACGCGACCCACCGCCACATGACCGACCTTGTCGGCCGCTCAGGCGACGAGGTCGCCGAGGGCCTCGTACGTGCGTCGTCGTGACCCGGCGAAGCCAAGGCCGTCACCGATGATAGCGGTAACATGACCGTGATTCGAATGGAAGATCGATGGACCGCACCCGACTCGGTTTCCGGCAGCTACCCCCCTGTGGGCGGTTGGCACCACGTCTCGGTGTCGAGACGGACCGTGGCGCGGTCAGCGGACCGATGATGGGCACCGCGAGATCGGCGGGCGCCCGATGAACTGGGAGTTGCGATGGCATCCCTTCCGGGGCCAATGGGTGCTCTTCACCGCCCACCGTGACGCGCGCCCGTGGATCGGCGAGGCCGTCGGGACGGGCGAATCGCCCGTGCCCGCCGACAACGCGTTGGCGCCGGGGGGGAGGCGGATCTCCACCATCAACCCGGACTACCGGGGCGTGTTCGTGTTCACCAACGACCTGCCCGTGTTCTCGCCGGAAGCGCCGGAACCCGCGCCCGGCGACGACGTCTACCGGACGAGGCGAGCTGTCGGGACGGCCGAGGTCGTGTGCTATCACCACGACCCCAAGCGGTCGATGGCCGACCTCACCGACGACGAGGTCCACGCGATCGTCACGACCTGGCGCGAGCGGACCGAGGCACTCGAGTCGCAGGACGGTGTGGCGCACGTGCTCGTCTTCGAGAACCGCGGGGCGATCGTCGGAACGTCGAACCCGCATCCGCACTGCCAGATCTATGCCGGGTCGCTCGTGTACGCCACGATGGCCCGTGAGGCCGAGGTATCGGCCGCACACCACCGCCGGACCGGACGCTCCCTGCTGCGCGACGTCGTGGCGCGAGAGGAGAGCGGACCACGGGTGATCAGCGGCGGTGACCACTTCTTCGCCTGTGTGCCATGGTTCGCCCAGTACGCCTACGAGGTGCACGTTCTGCCTCGGCTTCCTTCGTCGTCACTGGTCGATCTGGACGACGAGCGCTGCCGCTCGCTGGCGCTGGTGTTGCGTGACGTAGTGCGCCGCTACGACGCTCTGTGGGGCCTCCCGATGCCCTACGTGCTCGCCGTTCACCAAGCGCCGGTCGGGAACCATCCGCACTACCCGTTCCACGTCGAGCTGCACCCGCCCCTCCGGGCGCCGGACCTCATGAAGTATCTGGCGGGACCGGAGGTGGGAGGCGGCACCATGACGAACGAGTCCGACCCCGACCAGAAGGCGGCGGAGCTACGTGCTGCAGGCTGAAGAGGCCCGCCTGCGATTGTGCGCGCTCGGCGATCACGTGCGCGAGCGCGTGGTGGGCGCACGAGGGAACGACATGTCGACGATTGCCGGGGCGACAGCGGCCGACACCATTTACGCCGTGGACCGGGTGGCCGACGACGCGCTTCTGGGGTGGTTCGAGGAGCATTGGCGCGGGGTCCGGGTCGTCTCCGAAGGGCTCGACGAGCCGGTGGTGGTCGGCGGCCCCGCGGCATGGACGGTCATCGTCGACCCCATCGACGGGACGCGGGGTCTCATGTACGACAAGCGATCGGCGTGGTGCCTCGCCGCAGCCGCGCCTCCGGACGGCCGCCTCGCAGATGTGGTCGCCGCTGCCATGACGGAACTGCCGACCAGCAAGCAAGGACAGGCCGATCAACTGAGCGGCCGCCGCGGCGGCGGTCTGTCGGCTGAGCGGATCGATCTCGGGTCGAACCGGCGCGCCTCCCTCGAGCCCCGGCCTTCTTCGGCGATCGACCTCGAACACGGCTTCAGTGGTTTGGCGAAGTTCTTCCTGCCCGGCAAGCCGGCATTGGCCTCACTCGAGGCAGAGCTGTTCCGCCGGCTGGGCAGTCGCCAAGTCTTCGACGACGAGTACCTCGCGTCGGGCGGTCAGCTCCACGAACTGATCGCAGGGCACGACCGCTTCGTGGCCGACTTGCGCCCCCTTGTCGCCCCCGACGCGCACGCCTGTCACCCCTACGACGTGTGCACCGCCATGCTCTTGGAGGAGGCCGGCGGCGTGGTGACCGACCCGTGGGGACAGCCCCTCGACGCCCCGCTCGATACCACCACGCCGGTGGCGTGGGCCGGGTACGCCAACGAAACGCTGGCGCGCTGGATCGGTCCTGTGCTGGCGGAACTGGTCGATGGGCTTGGTGCTCGGTAGGGCGCCCGGCCGCCTGGACCTCCTGGGCGGCGTCGCCGACTATTCGGGAGCGCTCGTGCTCGAGATCCCAACTCACCAGGGGACGGAGGTCGTTGCGACGCCCGCCGAGGATTTGGTCGTCGGCACCGCCGAGCTCACCGTGGCCGAGACCCAGCGGCTGGCCCGGATGCCCTACCCCGAGATCCGGCTCGCCCTGGAGCACCTTCCGCGCTGGACCCACTACGTGCTCGGCGTCGCCCTCGTCCTGGTCCGCCACGGTGTGATCGATCCGCCGCGTGCTCGCCTGACCGTCTCGTCGGACCTCCCGCTGGCGGTGGGCGTGGCGTCGAGCGCGGCGCTCGAGGTGGCAACGGCGCGGGCGCTCGGCGCCGATGTCGACCGCCTTCGGCTGGCCGCGCTGTGCCAGGAGGCGGAGAACCACGTGGTGGGTGCGCCGTGCGGGATCATGGACCAGGTTGCCGTCGCGGCCGGGGAGCCGGGCGCGGTGCTCCCGATCCTTTGCCGGCCGGCATCGGTGCGCCCGTTGCGGCCGCTGCCGTCCGGTCTCGAGGTGGTGGGCTGGCCGAGCGGTGCCGAGCACGACGTGAGCGGGACTCCGTACGCCCGGGCGCGTGCTGCGGCCTTCATGGGCAAGCGGATGCTGGAGGAGTCCACGGCGCGGTCGTGGCAGTGGGTGAGCGAGCTTCCGGCGGACGCGCTGGCAGGGCTGCCCGAGCTGGTCGGGGGAGACGAGTTCGAGGCTCGCTGGGGCCGGAACGGCGACGACCTCACGTCGGTCGACACCCGCGAGTCCTACCCGGTGCGTGCCGCCACCACCTTCGGCGTCGAGGAGAACGAACGGAGCGAGGCCGCCTTGGTGGCGTTGCGCACAGGGCGACCCGATGTCCTGGGCAGGCTCATGGCGACCAGCGACTCGGCCTACGCGGCCATGGGACTGGGCCACCCGGCGTCGGACGCCGTCGTCGCCGAGGCAGTCTCCAGACGCGGCGTGCACGGCGCCCGATCGAGCGGCGGCGGGTGCGGCGGCACGGTCGTCGTGGCGTGCGAACAGGGCGCCCTCGACGACGTCGAGGGACTCATTCGCTGAATTCCCCGGCGACTCAGCCGGCTCTACTGGCTGGTTTCAGTTCTGTCGAGTCTTCCAGGCCTCCAGTTCATCGAAGCCGCTCGTATCGGACAATGTTCGCGCACGCGAGTCAGGCACGCGGACGATGACCAGCGATTGAAGCGGCCTGCGTGGGGCACAGGGAATGACGATGAGCAGAGCGTCTATGCCTAATTCGGTGGGAGACAACCGGCTTTCACCCAACTACACGGTTTCCGTACGACGGAGACCACCTCCATCCCGTTGAGTCCCACGATCGCCGTCGCCGCCCCTAAAGAAGGCGTGAGCCCGGTGTAACCAGCTTCGACTCCGAACAATCCCGGCCGCCAACCGTCGGCCTCCAGCTGCCAGGCAACGCCTTCGGAGATAATGCCGGCGCCGTACCCAGAGAGAGACTTTCCTCGCTCCTCATGGAAGGCGACGACCACCGGCCCAGGCGGGATCCGCCTTTCGATTGCCCGTGATGCCTCTCTGATCGTCGTGAATTGTGCCTCTGCTGCGGTGCTGGTGGCGTTGGCGCTGCCGGACCGATATGGCCAGACGGCAGCAAAACCCACCGCGAGCACGGCGGCTATTGCGACCGCACCAAGCGTGTTCGTCCATGGAAAGCCTCGCTGGGGCGTCAAAACACTCGACGAACGGAAGCGGCGAACCGCCACTGGTATCACCAGTGCAACTGCCCACCCCACCACCGTCCACAACAGGACCCCGACGACCCAGAGGCCATAAATGAGATAGCCCAGATTGAGGGTGTTCTTCGAGGGAAAGATAGCCAGAGCGACGGTGAAGCCGATCGAACAGACAAGTGCCACCAGCGCCAGTGAGGTGAGGCTGCGGTGTCCGCCGCGCCACGCTACGACAGCGATCACGGCCAAAAGGGCGAGGACGACGAACCCGGCCAGCGGCCGGTTGGCGTGCACGAACGCCAAGGTGCCGAAGTAGCCGCGCGGCTCATGCTTCAGCCAGATGGGCCATGGAGAACCCGCCGTTGCCACCGCCCGCAGCCCGTAGGCGATGCCCTGAGTCTTGCCGCCACTGCCCCTGAGGATGGCGGTGAGGTTCCCCTGTGCGTCCAGGTTCTGGAGCAACGGAGCCAGCCAGCATGCAATCCCGACCCCGATGCCGATGTCGAACCATCCGATGCGGTGCGGCCGACCGGCGACCCACAGCGCGGCGATCGGGGCCCCGACGACGAGTGGAACGCACGGCAGCACGAAGATGAGATGGGCTTGCGCGGCGATGGAGCCCGTCGCCACGAGAACGGGCCACCACCCGTACCCGCCCATACACACGACCCACGCCAACACGATGGTGGCTACCAGGAACGGGATCGGGAAGTAGGCGTTCCACACGAGCGTCTCGAAGACCTGGGGCACCAGCCACACCAGATCAAGGGCACAGAATCCGATGATGGCGCATCCCAACCACCGTCCGGTCGACCAGATCGCCTCGACGGCGACCGACATCGCCGCACCACCCAGCAGAGCGCCACCCCACAGCGCACCGTGAGCCGGATCGATGCGCACCGGTATGGCCAACAGCCAGAACAGCAGCGGCCCGGGATCGAAGATGTTGTGCCCGACGCTCCCTGCGGTGGACAGCATGCCGACCAGCGGTGGCGAATGCTCGGTGGTCTGGAATGCTCGGATGGAGATGGAGGCGAAGTCGCCACCGGCCGTCCATCCGTGAGTGAGGACGACGAACATGGGAACCAGAACTGCTGTCCATACCGCCCCGTGGCTTACGATCCGCGTAATCGTCGGTAGCCCCCATCCCGACTCCGCCTCGATACGGCCCTGCGCCATTTTGCGAGTCTTTCACAAGTGCCTTCGACTGCCCCCTACCGTCGGTTATGTCGCGACGTGCCCGGCAGACCGTCGCATTGTTCATTGACAGTGCACGAAGCCCTCTCACGTGTCCTTCTGTCCCTACGTGCGCACCTTGCACCCGCGCCACGTCCGCATCGTCATCGTGCTGGACCCCATCGTCCCGCACCTCTCGACCAAGACCGACACCGGGTCGGCGAGTGGGCCGAGGCCAACAAGCCGAGCTGGCCTACACCGCCGCACTACGCCAGCTGGCTCAATCGGACGAGGCCCGGGCCTTCTTGATCCGACGCTACATCGCCTGGCGCGACGGCAATGCTCACGACGAAACCTTGCGTGAACTGGTCAAGCGCGCAAACGTTGCGTGCCATGCGGCACTCGCTCGCTGCCGCCGGTGAAGGACCGCATGCCGGCGTGGCCGCCCTCGTCCGGCTCCCTGACAGCTCAATGCCTAACATCCGAGGGTGCGCATTGAACGAGGCGCCGTCGTACTCGTCGCCGTGCTCACATGTGCGAGCTGCTCTCAGGCGGGTACGAACGCCCACTCACTACGGTCCACGTTGCCTCGTACCTCGACAACGACTTCCGCGCCAAGTACCACGACCACGACAGCTCCGGCCACCACGACCACGTTCCCTGTCTTTGGGTCTCGTTCTTTCACGGTGTCGGGCGTCTTGCTGTCCGGCGGAAACTGGCTCACGGTCGGTCTCCATCCGACGACCACGCCGGTGCAGTTGCATGCCTCGAGCACCGTCCCGCTCGAGGTCTGTCCGGCCGGTCTCGATGGGGGACTGAACGACAGCTCCTGGCCCCCGTCGTCCAAATTCGGGAGCTGCATGGATCTGAGCTCGTCCGCTCCCACGACGCTGCCGCCGACCGATGGCGGCTTTCACGTCGCGTTCGCCATCAAGGAACTGTCCGCCGGTCCCTTGACCCCGCTGGCGGTTTCCGTCACCTACAGCGCCACTGACTCCTTCGTAGAGGTCATACCTCCGACGACATCGAGCCACATCTACATGTCCGTCTCCTATACGCCGCGTTCGGCCACCACGGGCGCCGGTGCGACGCCGGTCAACCTGCTGACGCCCGCACCCGGCTACTCGCTCGACGTCATGCAGAACGGACGAGCCTTGACCCGAACGGTCACGTGTGACTTCCCCACCGAGTACACCACGTGCTTTGGAGGCGTCGCACCGGGCGAACCTGTCGCGGTTCAGCTGGTGGGGCAGGGAGCTCCGGTGGTCCTCGGCCTGGCGTGGAAGTAACGGTCGACGCCGCGTTTTGCGAAACTGTGCGGGCGACCTCCGCGGACCCGTGATGGCGACCTCGGCCGTTCTCGCTGACGGCGCGAGATGTCGTCACATTCGATGTCCTCGTCTCGGCGCCGTGCTCTCGCGCACCACCAGTTCGGCCGGCACGACGACGTGACGCTCCGAGACGCTGCCGTCGATGACCGAGCGCAGCAGGTCCACGCAGCGGCGTCCGACCTCGCCGAAGTCCTGGCGGATGGTCGTGAGCGCGGGGACGAGGTATCCCGCCTCCGGGGTGTCGTCGAAGCCGACCACGCTCACGTCCTGGGGTACCCGGCGGCCCTGGTCATGGAGGGCGCGGATCACGCCGAGCGCGGTCTGGTCGTTGGCGGCGAAGACCGCCGTCACGTGCCGATCTGTGGCGAGACGGGACCCGGCGGCATACCCTCCGGCGGCCGTCCAGTCGCCCAACAGTGGCCGGCCGGGCACCGCTCCGACGCCGCGGAGTGCATCGGCCCAGCCGCGAGCCCGGGCCGCGGCGTCGATCCAACTCCTCGGACCACGGACGTGGGTGACCGAGGCGTGCCCGAGGTCGAGGAGGTGCCCGATGACGTGGCTCGCTCCGCCATGCTGGTCGATGGTCACGGTCGGGACCCCGATCGCAGGATCACCCCCGACGACCACGAGGGGCAGGTCGCGCTCGACCGCGACGACGGCGTCGACGACGCGCCGGACCGGCGCCACGACGATGACACCCTCCACTCTGGAGGCACGGAGCCGGTCGATCGTGGACCCCATGTCGTGCCCGGCTCGATCCAACGTGACGAAGGTGAGGAGGTGGCCGGCCTTGCGTGCGGCCTCCTCTATGGCGAAGAGCATCTGCGACGGGCCGAACTGGTCCGTTTCGACTGCCACGACCCCGATCGTGCGCGACCGCCCGCCGGCCAGGACCCGCGCCGCAGCGTCCGCCTGGTAGCCGAGGTCCGCCACGGCCTTCTCCACGCGGCGCCGCGTCGACTCGGCCACGCCCTCGAACCCGTTCAGGACCCGGGAGACGGTCATCACCGAGACGCCCGCACGGGCCGCGACGTCGGCCATGACCACACGGCGAGGCCGCACGTCAGAGGCCCGCGTACTCGAACCAGTCGAAGAAGGCGGAGCCGCCGACCGCGTACATGCCGATGGTGCGGCCCAGGAACCCGCCCGTGACCTCGGTGGCGAGATAGCGCCCGTCCTGCTCGGCCAGGGTCCGGTGTCGTCCCCCGGCGTCGTGGTATCCGAGCGCGACGTTGTCCGGACCGTGGGCGTGTTGACCCATCCCGACAGTCAGGACGACCGGGCCGGGCGGTCGGGGAGCCTCGCCCAAGACGACGCCGAGGGCACCGACACGGGCTCGAGCGAGGACCCGGTCGCCCACCAACGCAATCTCGTAGTGCGCGGACTCGTCCATCACGACCGCCAACCCGGCCTCCGCCGCGGTGCCGGAGTCGACCTGCGTGCTGGCCGTGCACTCGTGGTGCTGTTGGCGCCGTCCTACGAACGCCGGGTATGCCGTGTCCAGGGTCGAGTCGTCCCCGGCCACCGCGAGCCAGCCCGGTCTCCGCGCGAGCGAGCTGACCTCGGTCGGGGAGCGGCGGATGGAGACCCAATGGGGCGCCAGGTCGGTGCTGTCGAAGTCGTCGCGCTCACCCGGCCCGGTGGGAGCTGGGGAACCCGGAGGGCGTCCCTCCATCGTCAGCGCGACCCCGGCCGGCACCGGCCAGCCGTCGACCCACTCCACCGCGGTCAGGAAGGTCTCGCGACCGAGAACATGGAACCGCGGCGAGATCCCCTTCGGGCGGACCCCCAACAGAACCATCCACCAGGTTCCGTCGGTCGCCTCCACGAGGTCGGCGTGCCCGGTGTTCTGAATCGGGCTGCCGGTGCTGCGGTGGCTGAGAATCGGGTTGCTCGGGCACCCCTCCCAGGGCCCCTCCGGCGACGCGCTCCGCGCCACGGACACGGCATGCCCGCGTTCGGTGCCGCCCTCGGCGATGAGGAGGTACCACGTGCCGTCCCGCTCCAGCAGGTGCGGAGCTTCGGGGAACTGCAGGCCGGTCCCCGACCATGTCGGCTCGGGCCCCTCCACCACGTCGCCCGTCGAGGGATCGATGCGGCACCGGGCGACCCCGGCCACGCTCGAGAAGTGGACCCAGCACCGTCCCTCGCCGTCCCAGGCCAGATCGGGATCGATCCCCTGCACGGCGACAGCGATCGGGTCCGACCACGGTCCGGCCGGATCGGTGGAGGTGACGAAGAACGAATTCAGCCCCGTGCTGCCCACGCAGGTCGTGATCGTCCAGAAGCGGCCGTCGTGGTGACGGATGGTCGGTGCGTAGATGCCGAGCGACGCGGACCCGGTCGTGCCGGAGAGGTCGAGCTGAGCGGGTCGTTCCAGGACGTTGCCGATCTGGGTCCACTCGACGAGGTTCCGCGACCGGAAGACCGGCACACCGGGCGAGTAGGTGAACGAGGAGGTGACGAGGAAGTACTCCTCGCCGACCCGGCACACGCTCGGGTCCGGGTGGAATCCCGGGATGACCGGGTTGGAGTAGGTCACGGTTCCGCCCGGGCGACAGCGGCGGCGTATGCCGCGCGCACGGCGACACCGTCGACCGAGCCGTCTGGCTCCACCACGTCGCCCCGACCGAGCCCCCATGCTTCGCCCACCCGGGAGAAGTCGTGATCGAGGTGGATCGCCGCGGCCTGGACGGCCGCGCCGGTGGCCACCAATTCGCTTTCCGCTGGGACCACGACCGGCCGACCGATGATGTCGGTCACGACGCGGCGGTAGGCGCGGCTGTGGGCCGCGCCGCCGACGAGGAAAACGCGGCCGGTGAGGGGTCCGAGAGCTTCGGCCCCGGCGAGGAGGTTGCACACCACACCCTCGATCGCGGCGCGGGCCAGCAGCGCCGGGGTGACGTCGCTCCGAAGTCCGCGGAGCACGCCCGTCGCATGGGGTCGGTTGGGAGTCCGCTCGCCGTCGAAGTGGGGCACCAGTACGAGGCCGCCGGCGCCGGCCGGGGCCTCCAGGGCCATCCGGTCGAAGCGGTCGTGGTCCAGGCCGAGGAGTCTCGCCACGGCATCCGTGACCTTGGTCGCGTTCATGGTGCAGACCAGGGGCAGGTAGCGGCCGGTCGCGTCGGCGAAACCAGCCACGCTGCCGGTGGGGTCCGCGCTGGCCCTCTCGCCGACGGTGAACGCCGTGCCGCTCGTGCCGAGGCTGAGGGCGAGGTCACCCGGTCTCAGCCCGAGTCCGAGCGCCGCCGCCATGTTGTCACCTGTGCCCGGCGCGACGAGGGTGGCCGTCCCCGCCCATTCCCCGGCCACGGCGGTGGGCGACAGCACCTCGGGAAGCGCCGAGGCCCAGTCCAGCTCGCGGTCGACCAGCTCGAGCAGGTCGTAGCGGTAGCGCTCCTCGGGGGTGGACCAATAACCCGTCCCCGAGGCGTCACCGCGGTCGGTGGTCCGGCGGCCGGTGAGCCGGAAGTTCAGCCAGTCGTGCGGGAGCAGCACCGAAGCCGTGCGGCGGAGCACATCCGGCTCGCAGCGGTGCAGCCACATGAGCTTGGTGATGGTGAAGCTCGGCAGAGGGACGCTGCCGCACGCCGATGCCCACTGCGCGGCACCTCCGGCGAGCCGGCCGAGCAATACCTCGGCGTCGGGAGCGGACTCGGTGTCGTTCCAGAGCTTGGCCGGCCGCAAGACCTCCCCGTTCTCGGCCAGGACCACCATGCCGTGCTGCTGGGCCGCCACCGACAAGGCCGCCGGTGCATGCACCTCGTGCACTCGGGCCTCCGCACAGGCGACGTGGAACGCGCTCTCCCAGTCCCGCGGGTGCTGCTCGCTGCGCGGCGGGGTCGTCGGTGGGTGCGGCGCGCGTCCGGTCGCGACGAGCACGCCGGTCTCGGCGTCGCGCACCTGCACCTTGCATGCCGTCGTGGACGAGTCGACCCCGACCACGAACGGCACTAACGAACCCCGAGAAGGAGCTCGGTGACGAGCTGGTCCAGGCGCTCGTGACCGTAACCCCGCGCGGCGAGGCTTTCCTCGTCGGCTTCCCACGACATGATGGCGTCGATCCCGCCGGGGGCGCGGTGGGCTCGCGGAGCCCCTCGACCATGGCCGTGCGGAGCGCGTCCTGGATCTCGGTGTCCTCCCGGAAGCGGCATACCTTCTCGGCCAGGATGAGGTAGCTGCGCATGCAGCCCCGGGCGAAGTCCCAGACGCCACCGGCGTCTTCGGTGCGGTAGGGGTGGGCGTCGAAGTGCCGCATGCCCTCCCACCCTGCGTCCTCGAGGACCTTTACGACGTAGAAGGCGTCGCGGATGCCTTCGGAGCCGAACCGGAAGTCCTGGTCGAACTTGCCGATCCGCTGCGCGTTCAGGTCGATGTGGAAGAGCTTGCCGTGCCAGAGGGTCTGGGCAACGCCGTGTGAGAACGAGAGCCCGCTCATGGTCTCGTGGGCGAACTCGGGGTTCAAACCCACCATGTCGGGCCACTCGAGCTCGCCGATGAAGGCCAGGGCGTGGCCCACCGTGGGCAGGAGGATGTCGCCGCGCGGCTCGTTGGGTTTCGGCTCGAGTGCGATGCGCAGACCGAGGTCCCTCCGGCGGATGTGCTCGCAGCAGAGGTCGACGGCCTCCTTGTAACGGTCGAGCGCGTCACGAACGTCCTTGGCCGCGTCGGCCTCGACGCCCTCCCGGCCGCCCCACATCACGTGGATCGAGGCGCCGAGCTCCGCCCCGAGCTCCATCGATTCGCACGTCTTCCTCACGGCGAAGCGCCGGACCGCCGGATCGTTCGCCGTGAAGGCGCCCTCCTTGAAGACGGGCCGCCAGAAGAGGTTGGTCGTCGTCATCGGGACCTTCATCCCGGTCTCGTCGAGTGCGGTCCGGAAGCGCTTGAGGATGGTCTGACGCTCCGTGGGCGACGCGTCGTACGGCACGAGGTCGTTGTCGTGCAGGCTCACCCCGTACGCGCCGAGCTCGGAGAGGCGGTGGACCGCCTCGACCGGGTCGAGGTCGGCCCGCACCACGGTGCCGAAAGGGTCCCGCCCGGGGTTGCCGACCGTCCACAGACCGAAGGTGAATCGATCCTCGGGACGAGGTGTGTAGGGATCGGTCATCACGACTCCTCTCTCTCCCGCCCGTCTTCCCCAGCAGGACCGGCCGTCCTCGGGGAGCGCAGCGGTGCGTCACCGTGAGCGCGTCCCTCGGACCGGGCCGGCGTGGCCGGCGCGCCCCGGGGAACCCGGAATGGCACTGATGATAGCGTTATCAGTGCTGGTCGCGCCGGGGTGGCCCGTTCGGTGCCGGGCGGGATCCTCTGCGGCGAACGTGCCGAGAGGTACGAGTGGGAGGGACAGGATGACCCGTTGGGGCGTGGTCGGGCCGGGCGCAATCGCGGCGGGCTTCGCCGACGCGATGCAGATGGTCGACGGCGGGCGGATCGTCGCCGTCGCCTCGCGCTCCGCCGAGCGCGCAGATTCTTTCGCCGATCGATTCGACATCCCGGTCCGCTACGGCGACTACGCCGCGCTGGCCGAGGACCCCCTGGTCGAGGCGGTGTACGTGGCCACGCCGCAGTCGCGCCACATGGACGACACCCTCGCCCTCCTCCAGGCAGGCAAGCACGTGCTCTGCGAGAAGCCATTCGCCCTCGACGCCGGGCAGGCACGCCGGATGGTCGAGGAGGCGCGGACCCGCGGCCTCTTCCTCATGGAGGCGATCTGGAGCCGCTTCCTCCCCTCCTACCGCTCATTGGTCGAGGTGGTCGGGTCCGGTCGGATCGGCGAGCCGCTGCTCGTGGAGGCCGACTTCGGGTTCCGCCGGCCTGTCGATCCCCAGCACCGCCTGTTCCGCCCGGACCTCGGCGGCGGAGGCCTGCTCGATCTGGGCATCTATCCCCTCCAGCTCTGCACGCTGCTCCTCGGGCCGATCGAGCATGTCGCGGCGGAAGGCATCATCGGGGAGACGGGGGTCGACGAGCACGTCGTGGCGGTGCTGCGGCATGCCGGCGGTGGGCTCGGAGTGACGAAGTCCGCGCTGCGCGTGAACATGACCTGCACTGCCCGGGTGTCGGGCACCGAGGGCGTGATCTCCATTCCCGCCCTGATGCACTGCCCGAACGCACTGACCGTGATGACGGTAGGAGGCGTCGAGGAGATCGACGCCTCCTACGAGGGAAACGGCCTCCGCTTCGAGATCGAGGAGGTCCATCGGTGTCTCGACGACGGCAAGACCGAGAGCCCGACGATGCCGCTCGACGAGACGATCGCCCTCGCCTCGGCCCTCGACGAGATCAGAGCCCAGATCGGGTTGGTGTTCCCAGGCGAGTGACGCGGGCGGGCGGTCGATCCTCGGGCTCCACGCCGACCCGTCCTCAGGCGCGGTGGAGCAGATCGGGCACGACCCCCGCCTCGCGGACGGGCTCCCGGAGCCGGTAGAGCGTCTCGCCGGCGTCCTCGACGACGAGTGCGGCCGGGTCGGCCCGCCACCGGGCGACATCGACGGACGCGGGGTCCAGGTAGGCGAGGTTCGCCCGGACCACCACGTCTTCGGGAATGCCCGTAGCCAGCGTCACGCGCACCCGCTGGCGCTCGCCGTGGACCGGGTCGTAGGTCCCGGCACCGAAGAGATGCGTGGAGTGCGCCAGCTCGCCGCGCGGGTGGTCCCGGTAGCGCTCCCAGTTGGCCAGGAAGTAGTCGCGGCAGTGGTACCCGAGACTCCCCTGATCGGGATGCATCGTCGCGATCTCGCCGATGTGCGGGGCGTAGAGCACGACCTCGCCACCGTCGGCCACCACCGGCTCCACCTTGTAGAAGCCCTTGGCTCCCGTCCACAGGTCCGCGTAGCGCGGCGAGACGAGCGACAAGACGCGCTCGACCGGTGCGGACAGGTATTCGACGTGCGTTCGCGCCGCGACCTCGGCCGCCGCCGCCCAGGCCTCGCCCGGCGGACCGAAGCTGAGCGAGTTGAGCCCGCCGCCGCCCCGGTCGACGACGACGCAGAGCGCGTGACGCTCGCCCGGCACGAGTGCCGACGCCGCGTCGATCAGGGCTCGGACGGGCGTGATGCCGGGAGTGCCGATGATCTCCCGGCTCGTGATGAGCGCCCCAAGCCAGTGGGTGACGTCGATGAGCTCCTGACCGGACAAGCCGGGGAAGAGGTACTTGTTCCCGCCGGAGAATCCGACGACCTCGTGCGGCAGGACGGGGCCGATCATGACCGTCACGTCGCTCTCGGTGATGAGCCGGTTGATACGGACGTCGACAGCTCTCGCGCAGGCGGCCCCCGGAGAGCCCCGCCACCGCCCCGGCGTCCAGGGTCCCGACGGAGGCGAACGTCTCCTCGCGCCACCACTCGTGGTTCACGACCGGAAAGCTGAGTCGGTCCCACCATGGCGTTGATCGCCTCCGGCGACATCGGCGCGTGGGTGCCGAGCGCGACCACGACGGTGCACGAGCGCACGCGGTCGGACACGGCGGGCTCGACGGAGGCCAGGATGCTCCGCAGCGGGCAGTTCCGCGTCGCGTCGGGGACGACGAGGCACAGGGATCGGCCCTCGAGCTCGACGCGTCCGAGTTGCTCCCGTATGAACGCCCGCACCCGTTGCTCGTCGAGCACGCTCCCGGCGCCCCCGACCGTCTCCGTCACGATTGGCCCCTCGAGCAGTCCCATGCCCTCGCGGACCAGCCGTTCGAGCGCGCCCGCCACGGTGGCGACGAAGCACTCGTCGAACGTGTCGCGGAGGGCGATGCGCGCCAGGTGGTCGAGATCCCGGCCCTTGGCCGCCCGGAGTCGTGCTCCCTCGGGTTCGTCGACCTGTGGCAGTTTCGACCCGTCGACCTCCAGACCGGCTGCGGCGGCGACCCAGATCGCGGCCACCGTGGCGAAGCGCGTCGCTGTCGAGCCCCGCGCGCTCTCGGGCGGCGACGACGGGTCCGAAGCGTTGGGGCAGCTTGCGCGAACCGTCGGCGCCGACCTGCGCGCACGAGTGTCCGAGGGTCGGGTTGCGGAAGCGACCGAACACCTCGGCGGCGAACTCGGCGGGCCGGAGCGAAGCGGGGATGAGGGAGATGCCGAGGACGTCGTCGACGAGTCGACCGCGCGAACCGCGACACGGTGTCGTGGTCGGCGGCTTCCGCGATGGTGTGCGCATCCGGCCAGGAGGCCGCCGTAGGCCAGCGCGGAGTGCGACCCGTTGAGCAGCCAGAGCTTTCGCTGCTCGTAGGGCACGACGTCGTCCACCAGCTCCACACCGACCTCCGGCCAGCGGGGCGAGGTCCTGGTCGGCGGCCATGACCCATGAACGGTGCCGCTCAGTCGCCACGGCGCCCAGGTCGACCAGGCCGAGCAGAGCGGCCACGTCGCCGACGTCCTGCTCGGTCGGTGCCGGCACCATCCGGTCGACGACGGAGGAGGGAAACGAGACCGTCTGGCCGATCCACTCGGCGAGCTCCGGCCCGAGCCGGGCGGCGATCTCGGTGACCCGCGACCGGAGGAGGCCGCCGTTGTCGGCGACGTTGTCGAGCGAGGCCACGACCGGCGGCTTCGTGCCGGCGTCGCGCCGACGCGCCAAGGCGAGGGCGAGGAGGCCGGGTGCCGACGCAGGCCGGTCCGGCCGTTCGAGGTCTTCGGGAGGGATGTCGTAGCCCTTCTCCGTGATCGTCAGGGTGACGAGGGTCGTCGTGGGCGCGCACAGAGCGGCCAGCGCCTCGGTCGCACCCGTGGAGACCGAGGCGAGGGAGCCGACCAGGCGCAGCCGAGGTTCGCACCCCGGCTCGCGCTCGGTCACGGTGTAGAGGCAGTCCTGTGGCGCCAGTTGCTCCTCGGTACGCGGGCTGTGCAGCGAGACGCCACGGATCAAGCGCGGGCCGGCCGATGCGCAGCAGGTCGTCGGCGTAGACGGCGAGGTGGGCCCGGGCGAAGGCGCCCAGCCCGATGTGGGCGATGGACGCCGGGCGCGGATCGGTCGTAGCCGGGGAGGGACCAGGACCGGCGTCTGCCGCGAGGGTCAGCGCGGAGAGCCGCGGGCGGAGGGCACCGGCCGACGTCATCACCGTGGCCAGCGTCGGGTCGGTGTAGCGTCGAGCGTCGTGCGGCAGCCGAGGCGCGTCACCATCCTCGACGTCGCGGCGCGCGCCGGCGTGCATCCGGCCACGGTGTCGCGCGCGCTCAGCCGTCCCGAGAAGGTGGCGCCGGACACTCGCAAGCGGGTCGAGGCCGCAGTGAGCAAGCTCGGCTTCGTGCCCAACCGGGCGGCGCAGGTGATGAAGACGGGCCGGACCGGGAACATCGCCGTCATCGTCCCGGACATCACGAACCCGCACTTCGCGTCCATGGTGCGGGCCGTGGAGCGCGCCGCGCGCGACGCCGACCTGCAGGTCCTGCTGGCCGACACGAGCGAGCACCCCAGCGAGGAGATCCGGGCCGCCCGGACGTTCGCCCCCGACGTCGACGGATTCGTCGTCCTTTCGCCGCGTCGGCTGCACCGCGAGGTCGACGCCCTCGGTGGCAGGCCCGGCGGTCTTCGTCAACCGACCCGTCGCCGGTCACGCCGCGGTCTTGTTGCGCGAGCGCCCCCGCTGTCCACGACGCGCTTCTCCACCTGGCCGCGCTCGGTCATCGACGTCTCGTCTTCCTGGGTGGTCCGACGGGCTCGTGGGCGGCGGTAGAACGGCGGGCGGCCGTCCGCAAGACGGGCCGGGCGGCCGGCTTGGAGGTCGTGGTGATGGACGCGTCGGCACCCACGTTCGAGGCGGCCGCCGAGGCCGTGCCCCGCGTGGTCAGGACGGCCTCGACGGCGGTGATCGCCTTCAACGACCAGATGGCGCTCGGCGTGATCGCCGGGCTCGGGCGCCTCGGCATCGCCGTTCCGGGCGACCTGAGCGTGGTCGGCTTCGACGACGTCCCCATGGCGGCCATGGTCGCACCGCCGCTCACGACGATCAGCCTGCCCACCGAGCAGGCCGGCACGAACGCCGTGAGCTGCTCGTGAACGGAGCCACGACGACGACGCGAGCTCTTCGGGACCTCGTCGTCCGCGAGTCGACCGGACCGGTCACGAAGCGCCGAGCCAGCGCTGGCGCAAACGGTGCGCGGCGGCCTTCGGGCGCCGCTCGCGGGTAAAGACACCCTTCTTGTTGCCGTCGACTCGCATGAAGGAAGGCGCCGGTGGCGAAGTCGGCGAAGTTCCACACGTGCTCGCCGACGACGGCGTCGACGCGGTCGAAGACCCGGTGGTACGTGTCGAGGAGTTCGGCCTGGTACTCCTCGCTCCAGACGGCACCGTCCAGCGTGTGCAGTCCCGGCATGGCATCGGCGCCGTACTCGGTCACGATGATCGGCTTGCCCTGCTCGTCGCCCCAGCTCGAGCAGCTCCGCCTCGAGCCCCTGCTCGGCCGCCGCCAGGTCGCCCGGCTCGACGTACCAGCCGTAGTAGCGGTTGATCATGATCGACGTCGGCCAGGTCGCTGACCCGGCAGGTCTTCGGCTGGGCGAACATCATGTTCACGAAGCCGACGGGCCGGCTGGGATCGGCCGCCCGGGCCGCGGCGAAGAGGGGTGCGAAGTAGTCCAGGGCCTCGTCGGTGTGGGACTCGGGCTCGTTGGCCAGGCTCCACAGGACGACGCTCGGGTGGTTCTTGTCCCGGTCGATCAGCTCCTGAATGGCCTGCTGGTGGACGGCCTGGGTGGCGGCGCCGATGGTCTCCTCCGAGAAGGTCGTCTTGGGGCCACCGAGGAAGAGTCCACCACCGACTCCCGAGGTTCAGGCCGACGGCCGACGTCTCGTCGATGACGACGATGCCGAGGCGGTCGGCCAGGTCGAGCACCTCCTCGGCGTAGGGGTAGTGCGACGTCCGGAACGAGTTGGCCCCGAGCCACCCGAGGAGCGCGAAGTCGTGCACCATCGACGCGTCGTCGTGACCCCGACCGTGCACGTGGAGGTCCTCGTGCTTTCCGAAGCCCGCGGAAGTAGAAGGGCTCGTCGTTGATGAGGAAGCGCGTCCCGTCGACGCGGACGGTCCGGATGCCGACGGGGAGCACGTAACGGTCGACCAGGCGGTCCTCGTCCATGAGGTCGATCTGCAGCTCGTAGAGATAGCCGTGGCCCGGGCTGCCAGAGGGAGGCATCGGGCACCCGCAGCTCGGCCTCCTCGCCCGATGCACGGGCCACGACCTGCTCCCTCGGTGTCGCGGAGCTCGACGCGGACCGCCGTGTCCCCTTCCGCCGCGCCCCCGTCCGCCACGACAGCGGTGCGGCAGCGCACGATCCCGTCCCGTCGTCGAGCTCGGTCATGACCGTCGCGTCGCGATATGCGACGGCGGTGTCGAGTACAGCCACACGCTGCGGTGGAGCCCGGCGTAGTTGAAGAAGTCGTGGTACTGGCGCTGGCGGCGCCGACCGTCGGGCATCACCTCGACGATGCCGGGCGGGAGCGATGCCAGTCAGCTCGTTGTTGACGACCACCGTCAGCCGGATCGGTTCGCCCGGACCAGCGAGTTCGCTGACGTCCGCCTCGAAGGGGGTGTACCCGCCCTCGTGCTCGGCCACGAGCGTGTCGTCGACCCACACCGACGGCCGGTGCGTGGCGGCGTCGAAGCGAAGCGACGACCCTCTGGCCGTCCCAACCCCGCGGCACGAACACGGTGCGCTGGTACCAGACGTCGCCGACGTGGTCGTGGAGGGCGCCGTCGACGAGCACGTCGTTGTAGCTGCTCGGGACGGGCATGGGACGGGCCGCGGGCAGCGGGGCACGCCACCAGCCCTCGGCGCGCCCGATCACCCTCCGGATCGGCGGCGAAGTCCCAGAGTCCGTCGAGCCGCTTCGTCTCCCTCGTGGCGTTGTCCTGGGGCCGCAGCACGGCCCTCTCCTTCGGTCTCAGGCGCTCAGCCGGCGCCGGTCGAGCTCTTCGATGACGACGTCGGCCACGGCGCCGGCGTCGAGGCCGTCCGTGTCGACGACGAGGTCGGCCGCGGTGTCGTAGAGCCCGGCGCGTTCGGTCGCCATCGACGTCAGCACCTGGAGCGGACGATCGCCCAACAGTGGCCGATGGTCGTCGTGCTGCGACCCGAGCGGCGAGCGTGGCCGGGTCCGCCCGCAGCCACACCACGAACGCCGCTCCGAGCGCGGCGCGGACGGCGGGATCGAGGACCGCGCCGCCCGGGCGCGGCCAGCACGACCTCGTCGCGCCGGCCAGCGTCTCGAGCACGACCTCGCGACTCCAGGTGCCGGTACGCGGGCTCACCGCCCTCCTCCCACAGCTCGCGCACGGTCTTGCCCGTGCGCTCGCTCAATGGCGCAGTCGACGTCGACGAAGGTCCGGCCCGTTGCGGCGGCGACGAGGGCGCCGACGGACGACTTGCCCGAGCCCATCAGGCCGACCATGACGACCGCGGTCACGAGCCGACGCGGAACGCGCTGCCGGGCCAGGTGGTACGCCAGGTCCGCTGCGAGGTCGGCCGCCTCGGCCTCGTCCAACCGGTGCTCGGCCACCAGCTCGGCCAGGTAGCCCGCGTTCAGCCTCCGGGCCACGTCGTGACGGGCGGGGATGGTCAGCAGGGATCGGGCGTCGTCGTTGAAGCCCGACGGTGTTGGCGAAGCCCGCCGTCTCGGCCACCAGACGGTAGAACCGGCGGATTCCCTCGGGGCTGTCGTAGAACCACCACGGCGGGCCCAGGCGGAGGGCGGGGTAGTGCCCGGCCAGGGGCGCCAGTTCGCGGCTGTACGTGGTCTCGTCCAGCGTGTAGACGACGACGGTCAGCCGCATTCTCGTTCCCGAAGCGGTCGAGCAACGGCTTCAGGGTGCTCACGTAGTCGACCGCCCGGGGCATGTCGGCTCCCTGGTCGGGGCCGAACCGCGCCGCGAGCCACGGGTTGTGGTCCCGCCATGCTCCGGTGTGGAGCTGGAGCACCAGTCCGTCGTCCATGCTCATGCGCTGCCATCTCGACCAGCATCTGGCCACGGAAGAGCTCGGCGTCGCCCGGACGTCGCGCCGGCCGCCGAGCACCCGGGCGAACAGTTCCTCGGCCTCGCGTGTCGCCGAGGTCCGCAGTCGTCGGCGGACGGGTGACCGTGGTCGGATGCGGTCGCGCCGGCGGCGATGAAGTCGTCGCGCCGGAGGCGGATGGCGTCGAGGTAACCCTTCCACGTCGAGGTGTCGGTGTCGGTGAGCCGGCCGAGGGTGGCGACGTTCGAGCGGAAGCCCGGCCGGTCCGGGTCGACGACGTCGTCCGGCCGGAAGGTCGGCACGACGCGTGCCGCCCCAGCCGGAGCGTCGCAGGGCGGCATGCGGCTCCAGAGAGCCGAGGGCGCCGTCGGTCGTGGCCAGGAACTCGATCCGCGACCGCTCGAACACGGCTCGGGGTCGGAACTCGTCGAGCGGCGAGGCGGTCGCACATGCTCGTCGTAGAGCGCGTCCGCCGTCTCGGGTCGCAACGGGTCGTCGATGCCCAACACCTCGGCGAGCGTGTGCTCCAGCCAGAGCTTCGACGGTGTGCCCCGGAACAGGTGGAAGTGCGCGGCGAACTCACGCCAGACCAGCCGGCCGTCGACTCTGCGGGTCGTCGAGCCGTCGAGCGGTCGGACGCCCAGCGACTCCATGGGGACGCCCTGGCTGTACAGCAGGCGCACCAGGTAGTGGTCCCTCGTCACCAGCTCGCGTGGCCGGATCGCCGAACCCGGCGTCGCCGGCGAGCCGCACCGGGTCGCAGTGACCGTGCGGGCTCACGATGGGCAGCGCCCTCGTCCCCTCGTACAGGCGCCGGGCGATCGTCCGGGTACCGGGATCGGCGGGCAGGAGTCGGTCGTCGTTCAGCACGGTGAGTGCAAAGCTTTGCACAGGCCGGCCGGGTCTGCCACAGTCGCCGCGTGCGACGCCCGGATCCTTCGAGGTCATCGCCAAGGCCGCCGGCAAGAACCTCACGGTGCAGAGCTTCACTCGCGTCGACGACCCGATGGTCGTCTCTCGGTGTTCTCCTCCAAGTCCGCCACGTCGTCGGTGCCCGGCCCGGACCCGCTTCCGGTCGAGAATTCTGATGCCGGTCGGGCATTCGGGCGTAGCATCCCCACGATGAATCCATCGGGGGGCCGGGGAGGGCGACCGGGAACATTCGGGTCGGGTGCAACGTGAGCGATCCTTCCGGTTCCACGACGTCAGTCCCCGGCGAGTCCTCCGGGCGGGAGCCCCGCCGATCTGGCCCGCCTCCTCGCCGACACTTCTCAGGACCGCCAGCGCGTCCAAGAACGAAGAGGAGGTGCTCTTTCCCGAGGACCTCCTGCCGGGGACGCGTGAGGAGCGGACGTCGCTGCGGGAGGGCCTGCGAAGGGCCGGCACCTCGACGTTCGTGATCCTGGCGATCATCGTGGCCCTGGACAACCTCCAGAGCTCCGGCCTGAGCGTCCTCGCGCCCAACATCCAGTCGTCGTTCCGAGTGAGCTCGGGCGTCATCGTGTTCGTGGCCGGGATCTCCAGCGCCTTCCTGGTGCTCGGCATCCTGCCCATGGGCTGGCTGGCCGACCGCTACCGCCGCGCCCCGATCATCGCCTGCGCCACGTTCTTCTTCGGCATCATGGTCTTCCTCTCGGGCCTGGCCACCAACATCTTCCTGTTCTTCTGCGCCCGTTTCGGAGCCGGGGTGTCGCAGGCGTCCACGCAAAGCGTGCACGGGTCGCTCCTGGCCGACACCTATCCGATCAGCCTGCGCGGCCGCATCGACGCGGGCATGGGTGTCGCCACCGGCATCGCCACCGCCCTCAGTCCGATCCTGGTCGGCACCATCGCCAGCGTGGTCGGCGGGCCCGACGGGTGGCGTTGGGCCTTCTACATCCTGGCTGTCCCGATCGTCGTCGTCGCCATCATCGCGTTCCGCTTGCGGGAGCCCCCCCGCGGCCAGCACGAGAAGCTCGACGTGCTCGGGCAGATCGTCGGGGACACGCAGCCGGTGCCGCCGTCGCTCGAGGCGGCATTCGCTCGCATTCTGAAGATCCGCACGTTGAAGATGTGCCTGATCGCCTTCTCGGCCATGGGCTTCGGGCTGTTCACCGCACCGGTGCTCGGGAACCTCTTCTTGAAGCAGGAGTACGGCCTCAACGCCTTCCGCCGCGGGTTGATCGGCACCATCGGGAGCCTGGGTGTGCTGGTCGCGCTGCCCTTCGTGGGGCGCTACTACGACAAGCTCTACCAGCGGGACCCGGCCCAGGCGCTCGCCCTCATCGGGAAGATCATCCTGCCCGTGGCCGTGCTCGTGCCCGATTCAGTACTTCATGCCCAACGCCGTCCTCTGGGCCGTGTTCAGCGTCATGGTGACCGTGCTCACCCTGAGCGCCTTCTCCATGGTCGGGCCGGTCCTCACCTCCGTCGCCCCGTACCACCTCCGGGGCCTGACCGGCGCGGTCGGCGCCATCTACCTCTTCTTCTTCGGCGCCACCGGTGGGGCCGTTCTCTCGGCCGGGCTGGACCAGGCCTTCGGGCCGCGAGCCGCCGTGCTCATCGTCATGATCCCCACCACGATCATCGGTGGCTTCATGATCATCCGCGGCTCCCGCTTCATCCGCAACGACCTCTCCCTCGTCGTCCTCGAGCTCCAGGAGGAGCAGGAGGAGCACCGTCGCCAGGAGGCCGACCCCGAGTCCATCCCCGTCCTGCAGCTCAACAACGTCGACTTCAGCTACGGGCACGTCCAGGTCCTCTTCAACGTCGCCTTCGAGGTGCGGCGCGGCGAGGTCCTCGCGCTCCTCGGCACCAACGGCGCGGGGAAGTCGACCGCACTCAAGGTCGCGGCCGGGCTCGTGACCGCCGACCGCGGCGTCGTGCGCCTCAACGGCCGGACCGTCACCTACGCCACCCCCGAGCAGCGGTCGCGCCTCGGGATCCACCTCCTTCCCGGGGGACGGGGTGTCTTCGGGGAGATGACCATCTGGGAGAACCTGGAGATGGGCGGCTTCGCCTACCGGGGGGACCGGGCGGACATGCGCCGCCGGATGGAGCGGGTCCTGGCCATGTTCCCGGCGCTCGAGTCGGCACGGAGCCGCCGCGCCGACACGCTCTCGGGCGGGCAGCAGCAGATGCTGGCTCTCGCCATCGCGCTTCTGCACGACCCGGAGGTGCTCATGATCGACGAGCTCTCTCTCGGGCTCGCCCCCATCGTCGTGCAGGAGCTCATTGAGGTGGTCGAGCGGCTGAAGGCCGAAGGCGTGACGATGATCGTCGTGGAGCAGTCCCTCAACGTCGCGGCCGCCATCGCCGACCGGGCGGTCTTCATGGAGAAGGGCCAGGTGCGCTTCGAGGGGGCCATCGCCGACCTCATGGAGCGTGACGACCTGGCCCGCGCCGTGTTCCTCGGCGGGGAGGTCCCGGTGTGATGCTGGCCGTGGGCTGGCTCAACTCGCAGATCGTCTTCGACGGCGTCGTCCAGGGCCTGGCCATCGCGGTCATCGCGGTGGGGGTCGTGCTCGTGTACCGGGCGACGAGGATCATCAACTTCGCCGTCGGCAACATCGGCGTCGTCGGCGCGGTGACGCTCTCCCTGCTGGTGCTGCAGTACGGCGTCCCCTTCTGGATCGCTCTTGCGATCGCGCTGGTCATCGGCCTCGTCTTCGGCGCCGCGGTCGAGATGACGGTCATCCGCCGGCTGAAGAACGCGCCGCGTGTGGTCGTGCTCGTGGCCACGATCGGCATCGCCGGCCTGGCCCAGGCCATCGCCATTGAGATCCCCCAACCGGGCGACGCCAGCGCCCACTACCCGAGCGCGTTCAACGGCGCCTGGACCATCGCCGGCGTGAGCGTCCGGGGCGCGGACGTGGCGGTCCTCGTCCTGGTCCCCGTCGCCGTGCTCGCTCTCATCTGGTTCCTCGACCGCACCATGATCGGCAAGACGGTGAAGGCGTGCGCGTCGAACCCCTCGCTGGCGCGGCTCTCGGCCATCTCGCCGAAGTTGGTCTCCACCATGGTGTGGGCGCTCGCCGCGGGGCTCTCGACGCTCTCGGTCGTCCTCATCGCCGGCGAGTCGTCGACGGCGGCCGGCCTGGCGACGCTGGGGCCGCAGACCCTCTCCGAGGCCCTCGCCGCCGCGGTCATCGCCGGGATGCGCTCCTTCCGGGTCGCGGTGCTCGCCGCCGTGGCCATCGGCGTGATCCAGAGCGTGCTCACCTACAACTTCCTGGCGGTGCCCGGCATCACCGACCTGTTGCTCTTCATCGCCGTGTTCGTCGCCGTCGTCTTCGCCAAGCGGGAGGGCGAGGACTCCCAGGTCTTCGCGTTCTCGCCCCGGGCCAATCCCATTCCGCAGCGCCTGCGCTCCATCTGGTGGGCACGCAACATCGACAAGGGCGGGATCCTGCTCCTGGGGCTGTTCGCCGTCCTCCTCCCGCTCGTCGTCACCGAGCCGTCGCGCCAGCAGCTCTACACCGCGGTGCTCGCCTTCGCCATCTGCGCGTCGTCGCTCACCGTGCTGACGGGCTGGCTGGGCCAGCTCTCGCTCGGCCAGATGGCCTTCGCCGGCCTCGCCGCCCTCTTCGCCGCACGCCTGGTCAACGAAGGCGTGCCCTTCTGGGTGGCCGTCGCCACCAGCGACCGTGGCCTCCGCGCTGCTCGCACTCGGGATCGGCATCGGATCGCTGCGGGTCCGTGGCCTCTACCTGGCCGTCGTCACCTTCGTCTTCGCGCTCACCGCCCAGCAGTACTTCTACTTCCTGCCCTTCTTCTCGGGAGACTCGCCCGACGGGGCCAACGTCCCCTTCGCACCGGGCCACCTGTGGTTCATCACCTTCGCCGGGCAGCGGGCCTACTACTACGTCGTCCTCGTCGTCATGTTCCTGGTCATCGTGGTGCTGAGCCGCTTCCGCGACAGCGGCGTGGGGCGCAGGATCAAAGCGGTGCGGGACAACGAGACCGCGGCCGCCGCGTACACCGTGCCGACGGTGCGCGTGAAGCTGCAGGCGTTCTCGCTGGCGGGTGCGCTGGCCGGCCTCGGCGGGGCGCTCCTCGCCGGAGCGTTCGCCAACATCGCCTTCACGGAGAACTTCTTCTTGGTGAACGACTCGCTCAACCTCGTCGCCATGGTGGTGATCGGCGGCATGGGCTCGGTCTCGGGCGCGCTCATCGGAGCCATCTTCGTCATCGGCATCCCCGCCATCGCACCCAACAACGCGCTGGTCGGGCTGCTCACCTCGAGCATCGGGCTGCTGGTCGTCCTGCTGTACTTCCCGCGTGGACTGAACCAGATCACCTACGGGGCGCGTGACGCCATCCTGTCGTGGGCCGAGCGGCGCATGGGGGAGCGTCCGGCCCCCGAGAAGTCGGCCGCCCCGGCGATGGTGCGCCGACGCGCGGAACAGCCCGAGCCCGAGCCTGCGGCGTCGGTGGCAGCGGGCCCGGTGCTCTCGGTCTCGGAGCTGAGCGTCCACTTCGGGGGCATCGCCGCGGTCGACGAGCGCGACGCTGCACGTCGATTCCGGCGAGATCGTCGGGCTCATCGGGGCCAACGGGGCAGGGAAGTCGACGCTGATGAACGCCGTCGGAGGCTTCGTGGCGTCCACCGGTTCGGTGCACCTCCTCGGCGAGGACGTGTCCCACCGGTCACCCGGCCATCGGGCCACCCTCGGCCTGGGGCGCACGTTCCAGGCCGCCACGTTGTTCCCCGAGCTCACGGTGAACGAGACGCTGCTCATCGCGCTCGAGGCGAAGGGGCGCTCCGGCATGTTCTCGACGGCGCTCGGCCTGCCCCGGGCCCGGCGTCACAACAAGGCCGCGCACGCCGAGGTGGGGGAGCTGGTCGATTACCTCGGGTTGGCCGTCTATCGGGACCACTACATCAGCGACCTGTCGACGGGCACGCGACGGGTGGTCGAGCTGGCCGGCCTGCTCGCCCTGGAGGCCAAGGTCCTTTGCCTCGACGAGCCGACCGCGGGACTGGCCCAGCGTGAGACCGAAGCATTCGGACCCCTGATCGTCACCATCAAGGAGGAGCTCAGGGCCTCGGTGCTCGTCATCGAGCACGACATGCCGTTGATCATGGGGATCTCGGACCGTGTCTACTGCCTCGAGACGGGTCAGGTCATCGCCGAAGGCGCACCCGAAAACGTCCGCAACGACCCCAAGGTCGTCGCCAGCTATCTGGGTACCGACGAGCGGGCGATCGTGCGGAGTGGAGCCACCGCGACGCCGGTCGATCCGGGGTCGTCGGGGACAGCGGGCGAGGCGCCCGCGTCCCTGACTGCCGTGTCGCCGGCCGCTCCGGACGGCCGATCGGGATAGTCCGATCGGCACAGAGAGCCGCCTCACGCCGGTCCGCCCCGTGCCCACGGCGGTCGAGGTGCCCCGCGAGTGGCACGCGGCGTTCATCGCAGCCGGGCGGAGCCACGCCGAGCGGCCGGGACCCGCCCCGTACTTCCGGCGTGAGTTCGAAGTCGGTGCGGGGCTCCGCCAGGCGCGGCTCCACGTCAGCGCGCTCGGGGTGGTCGTCGTCTCCCTCAACGGGACCAGGATCGGCGAGGAGGTCCTCTGCCCCGGCTGGACCTCGTACCGGCACCGCATCGTCGTGAGCTCGCACGACGTGACCTCGTCCGTGCTCGAAGGCCGCAACGCCGTCGGCGCCGTCGTCGGTGAGGGCTGGGCCGTAGGACGGATCGGGTTCGCGGGCATGCGCGCGCTGTGGTCGGACCGGCCTGCCGCATTCGTGGAGCTGGAGCTCGACTACGGCGACCGGAAGGAGCTCGTGTGCAGCGACGAGCGTTGGCGGACCGCGACCGGGGCGTGGCTCGAGGACGGCATCTACGACGGCGAGACCTACGACGCGCGGCTCGCACCGGACGGCTGGGCCACACCGGGATTCGACGACCGGGATTGGGAGCCCGTGCGGCTGGTCGAGTGGGATCTGGGCACCCTCGAGCCGCGCCGTGCGCCGCCCATCCGGCGCACGCAGGAGCTGCCCGGGAGCCGAGTCTTCACGACTCCCGGGGGCGCGACGGTGGTCGACTTCGGCCAGGTGCTCAGCGGATGGGTGCGCGTGCGCGTCGAGGGTACGGGGGGGACCGAGGTGACGATCCGCCACTGCGAGCTGCTGGTCGGAGGGGAGCCCGAGTTCGAGACGAACCGCACGGCGGCCGCCACCGACCGCTACATCCTCCACGGCGTCGGCCCGGAGACGTGGGAACCGGCCTTCACCTTTCACGGGTTCCGTTACGCCGTGGTCGATGGATGGCCGGGCCCCCTGGCACCCGACGCCCTCACCGCCGTCGTTGTGCACACCGACATGAGGAGGACCGGCTGGTTCGAGACGTCGGACGAACGGCTGAACCGGTTGCACGCCAACGTGGTCTGGTCGTTCCGGGGCAACGCCGTCGGCCTTCCGACGGACTGCCCGCAGCGCGACGAGCGGCTCGGGTGGACGGGCGACATCAACGCGTTCGGCCCGACGGCGGCGTTCCTCTACGACGTGCGGAGCTTCCTCGCCTCGTGGCTCGAGGACCTGGCGGCCGAGCAGCAGGAGAAGGGCTCGGTACCGATGGTGGTCCCCGACGTGTCCCGCCTCCTGCCCTCGGTACCCACGGCGCTGTGGGGTGACGTCGCGGTCAGCCTGCCCTGGACCCTGTTCATGGAGTACGGCGAGCTCCATGCGCTCCGCCGGCAGTACCCGTCCATGAAGGCATTCGTCGAGTCGGTGACGCCGCTGCTCGACCAGAGCGGGTCGTGGACCCGGGGCTTCCAGTTCGGGGACTGGCTCGATCCGGACGCGCCCCCGGACAAGCCGCGCCAGGCCAAGACCGAAACGGGCCTGGTCGCCACCGCGTACCTGTGCCGGACTCTCGATCAGCTGTGCTCGGCCGCCCGGGTGCTCGGCCACGCGGAGGACGAGGAGTGGTGCACTGCGCTGCGGGCGCGGGTCCGGGCGGCGTTCGCTCGTGAGTGGGTGACGCCATCGGGCCGGGTGGCCAATGAGACGCAGACCGCGTATTCACTGGCCATCTGCTTCGGACTGCTCGGTCCGGAGCAGGAACGGCACGCCGCGGACCGCCTGGTCGAGCTGACCGCCAAGGCCGGCTTCCACATCGGGACCGGCTTCGCCGGGACGCCGTGGCTGCTGCCTGCGCTCAGTCGCACGGGACACGTCGACATCGCGTACCAAGTCTTGACGCAGACCACGCCACCCTCGTTCCTCTACCCGCTCACCATGGGAGCGACCACCATCTGGGAGCGCTGGGACTCGGTCCTCCCCGACGGCACGCTCAACTCCACCGGCATGACCTCGCTCAACCACTACGCGCTCGGCGCCGTCGCCGACTGGCTGCACCGGGTCGTGGGCGGTATCGAGCCGCTCGAACCGGGCTATCGGCGCTGCCGGATCGCGCCGCAGCCCGGTGGGGGGCTCACGCGGGCGCGCACGGCGCACGACACCGTTCGTGGTCGGATCGAGGTCGCGTGGGACGCGTCGGAGGATCAACGCGTGGTCCGGGTCGAGGTCCCGCCGGGCGTCACGGCGGACGTGGTCCTGCCGGCTCATCCCGACGGACTGGTCACAGTCGTAGAGGCCGGCGCGCACGCCTGGGAATATGCGCCGCCGCCCCGCGCCACGGACGGGTACGCCCTCGACACGCCGTTCTCCGTCCTCCGGACAGACCCGGAGACGTGGGAGCGGGTCGCGGCCGTCGTGAACCGGCTCGTACCCGACGTGGAAAATCTGGTCGGCTACGTCGAGCAGCAACACCCGCACCTGCGATCGATGGTGGACGACATGGGCGAGGACCGGCCAGACCTGGAACGGGACCTGCGGGAAGCGCTCGGGAACCGCGACTCGGACCGATGAGGTCCCCATGGACATGCTCCCGTGGAGCGGCGCGACCCACCTCGTCGGACCCGACCACACCGGCCGCCAACAATTCGAGCGCCCCGCCGCCTATCCTTCGCTCGGCCCGGGTCACCCGCGCTCGTCGCGGGTCGAGGGGGGACTCGGTGCCATGTTTGCCCGACCTTCCCCCTGAGCGGGCGGAATGCCCGCTCCATCCAGCCGTGGCGGGACCGGGCAGGACCAGGACCATCGAATGTGCACCTGTGGAAAGGGAACCATGCGGAAGGCAATCGCGTCACTCGCCGTCCTCCTCACGACCGCGACCGGGCTGGTGCAGCTCGGCGCGGCGGGCAGCGCCTCGGCCGCCGCCGCAGAGGGCCAGTCCGGTCCGGGGGTGACGGCCAAGACCATCAAGGTCGGCATCACGTATCCCGACGTGGCCGCCATCAAGAACCTCATCAACGTCGATCCGGGGAACTACCCGGACGCCTACAACGCTCTGATCAAGCAGATCAACGCACACGGTGGGGTGGGCGGGCGCAAGATCGTCCCCGTGTACGCCCCGGTCGACCCCCTCGGGACGGCCGGTGCCGCGACGGCATGTTCGCATCTCACGCAGGACGAGAAGGTGTTCGTCGCCATGGGTTTCTTCCAGCAGGTCGACACCGCCTGCTACGTGCAGGTCCACGACACGCCGATCATCGGTGCCTCGCTCAGCGCCTCGCAGTCCGCCGCCGCACGCGCGCCCTGGTTCAACACCCTGATCTCCGACAGCGAGCTTGTTCCCAAGGAGATGGCCATCTTCAAGCACGAAGGCGTGTTCACGGGCAAGAAGGTCGGTGTGGTGGCGACGTCGGCCGACACCGTCGAGCTCGCCCTCGTGAGCTCCGCGCTCAAGAAGCTGAACGTGCACGTGGTGCAGACCGCCGTCAACAGCGTTCCGGACACTGACACCGCGGCTCAGGTCGCCGACTACGGCACCATCGCACAGAAGTTCGAGTCCGACGGTGTCGACCTCGTCGTCGCCGTGGGCAACTCCGGCAACGGGTGGCCGTCGGGGCTGCAGAACAACCAGAGCACGTACCATCCGAGGTTCATCGCGACCGACTACACCGACCTCGACGCGTACGTCTCGAACAAGGCGGGGTACACCCAGGCGATCCTCAAGGACGTGCTCACCGCGGGGTCGATCCCGCCCCCCAACGTGGCGTGGAACGACCCGGCCATGAAGAGCTGTGTCGCCACCATCAAGAAGGCCTACCCGAGCGACAACATCAACAGCCCGGTGACGGCGACCCAGACCACCCCGGTGACGTACACCGCACCGGAGGTCGCCTGCCAGCAGCTCGCTCTCTTCCAGGCCATTGTCAAGGGTGCCGGCAAGACGCTGAACAACTCGACGTTCCTCCACGGGGGGCAGACGCTCACGCACATCGACATTCCCGGAGGGGGAGGGACGTTCAACTACTCCGGGGGGCACAACGACGGGAACGGTCCGGTGTTCGTGTACACGTGGAGCCCGACGTCGAACAAGCTCGTGCTCAAGACGACCTCGAGCTGAGGAAGCTGCGACCGGACCGGCCGCCACGGTGGTCCGGTGCGCCGGCCGAGGGGTCCCGCCCGTCTGGTTGATACTTCGACATTGAAGTAATATGGTCGGTCGATGGCCGACTACGAGCGCTGGCAGGAGGCATTCGACCGCTCGCCGAGTCGAGCGGCGCGGTTCGAAACGATGTCGGGACTCCCGGTGGAGCCCGTCTACGGGCCGGAGGGGGCGGAGCTGCCGGGGCAATTCCCGTACACCCGGGGGCCGTACGCGTCCATGTACCGCTCCCGGCTGTGGACCATGCGCCAGTTCGCCGGGTTCGGCACGGCGGCGGACACCAACGCGCGGTTCAAGGAGTTACTGCGCGCCGGGGGCGACGGATTGTCGACCGCATTCGACATGCCGACGTTGCTGGGGCGCGACTCCGACGACCCGCTGGCCAAGGGCGAAGTGGGTCGTGCCGGTGTGGCCGTCGACACACTGGCCGACATGGAGTGCCTCTTCTCCGGCATCGACCTGGGCACCGTCTCGACCTCCATGACCATCAACTCGCCCGCCGCGCCCGTCCTCGCCATGTACGTGGGCGTCGCCGACCGCACCGGGGTCCGCCGCGCCGACCTCTCGGGAACGCTCCAGAACGACATCCTGAAGGAGTACCAGGCCCAGAAGGAGTACGTCTTTCCGCCGCGCCCATCGGTGCGACTGGTGACGGACGTGATGCGTTTCTGCGCCTCTGAAATGCCGCGTTGGCATCCCGTGTCGATCTCCGGATACCACATCCGGGAGGCGGGTTCGACGGCAGCGCAGGAGATCGCCTTCACCCTGGCGAACGGCTTCGCGTATGTCGAGGCGGCGATGGCCGCCGGCCTCTCGGTCGACGAGTTCGCTCCACGCCTCAGCTTCTTCTTCAATGCCCACATCGACTTCTTCGAGGAGATCGCCAAGTACCGGGCCGCGAGGCGGATCTGGGCGAACCACATGCGTGACCGCTACGGTGCGACCGACGGGAAGTCGACCCAGCTGCGCTTCCACACCCAGACCGCCGGCGTCTCCCTGACGGCGCAGCAGCCCGAGGTCAACCTGGTACGCGTCGCCCTCGAGGCGCTGGCCGGCGTGCTGGGGGGGACCCAGAGCCTGCACACCGACGCGTTCGACGAAGCCCTCGCCCTGCCCACCGAGCACGCGGCGCGGCCTGGCGTTGCGCACCCAGCAGGTGATCGCGGAGGAATCGGGCGTGGTGCACGTCGCCGACCCTCTCGGTGGCTCGTGGTTCGTGGAGGAACTGACGGACGAGCTCGAGCGACAGGCCGAGGAGGTGTTCGCCCACCTACAGGAGGCCGGTGCGGGATCCATCCTCGAGGGCGTCTTCGCATGCATCGACGACGGCTGGTTCGTCTCGGAGATCGCGGACGCGGCCTACGCGTTCCAGTCGAGGATCGCGCGCGGCGAGTGGATCCAGGTCGGGGTCAACGGGTACGTCGAGGAAGACGGCGTGGCGCCCTCCACGCTGCGGATCGATCCGTCGGTCGAGACGATCCAGCTCGAGTCCCTGGCCCAGGTCAAGCAGCGCCGGGACGACGACGCCGTCCGCCGTGCGCTGGCCCGCATTTCGTCGGACGCCGCCGACTCCACGGTCAACCTGATGCCGGCGCTCGTCGACGCGGCGCACGCGCTGGTCACGGTCGGGGAGGCCATGCGGGCGATGGAGTCCGTGTTCGGCGTCTACTTCGAGCGCCACGTCGCCTGAGCCGGCACGTCGCGCCTTCTGATCCGGGTCGGTCCCGGACCACCGGAGTACTGTCGCTGGCCTCGAAGCGCATGACCACCCTCCCGAGGCGCAGCCGGCTCCCATTCGATCCGATCAACGAGGCGATGCGGCAGTGGCGCTCGCACGGTTGGGAGGACGCGGCGTCGGGGATGAGCGTGGTGACCTCGGTCATCCGGGCCGAGCAGATCCTCACCGGGCGTGCCGAAGACGCGGTGCGACCCCTGGGGTTGACGTTCGCCCGTTACGAGGTCCTCATGCTCCTGCGGTTCAGCCGTCGGGGCGAGCTTCCTCTGGGCAAGATCGGAGAGCGCCTCCAGGTCGGGGCGGGGAGTGTCACCAACGCCATCGACCGACTCGAGCGCGACCGTTTGGTCCGCCGGCGGATGAACCCCAATGACGGACGAGGGATCCTGGCGCTCATCACCAAGAAGGGCATCGGACTGGCGGAACGGGCCACCGACGCGCTGAACGAGTCGCTCTTCACCCGACTCGAGCTCACCGAGGCCGAGTCCGGTTCGCTCTTCGCCCTTCTCGCGACGCTGCGGCAGCGGGCCGGCGACTTCGACTGAGCTGACCTTCCAGCCGTGTGCTGACCCGCGGGGCTCCTGACGTCCTCAGGCATCCGGCCCGCCCAGGGCCAGGACGCCGAAGGGAACCGGGCGCAGTGTTACTCTCTCGTGCGAAGAACGAGGTTCTCAGCTGCGGACCTCTCGATCGCGAGACGGAAAGGACGGCCCGTGGGGGAGTTCGACACCATCGATTTCTTCCGGGGCGACGAGCTGATCGTCGACCCGTACCCCTACTTCGACTACCTGCGCGCCAAGTGCCCGGTGCAGCAGGAGCCCCACCACGACGTGGTGATGGTGACGGGCTACGAAGAGGCCGTCTCGGTCTTCACCAACACGGCGACCTTCTCTTCGTGCAACGCGGTCACCGGTCCGTTTCCCGGTTTTCCCGTCCCCCTCGTCGGCGACGACGTGAGCGATCTGATCGATCAGCACCGCAACGAGCTTCCGTTCAGCGACCAGATCACGGTCATGGACCCGCCAGAGCACAAAGCCCACCGCGGTCTCCTGATGCGGCTCATCACGCCCAAGCGGCTGCGCGAGAACGAGGACTTCATGTGGCGGTACGCCGACCGCCAGATCGACGAGTTCGTCGAGAGGGGTGAGTGCGAGTTCATCCGGGACTTCGCCCGGCCCTTCACCCTCTACGTCATTGCCGAGCTCCTCGGCGTCCCCGAGGAGGACTACGAGTGGTTCCGTCACGAGCTCCAAGGGGGGGGTCAGCATCGGGAACAGGGACTCGGCAGCACCGGGTCCCTGACGATGAGCCACTCACCGTTGGAGTTCCTCTACGACCGGATCACGACGTACGTCGAGGAGCGGCGCAAGAACCCGCAGCAGGATGTCCTGACGGGACTGGCCACGGCCACGTTCCCCGACGGGTCGATGCCCGAGGTCATCGACGTGGTCCGGGTCGCGGCCAACCTCTTCTCGGCCGGGCAGGAGACGACCGTCCGGCTCCTCGGCGCCGCGCTGCAGATGATCGGCGAGCGCCCGGACGTCCAACAGGGCCTCCGGGAGGACCGCACGCGCATCGACGGCTTCGTGGAGGAATGTCTCCGGTTCGAAGGACCGGTCAAGGGCGACTTCCGGCTCACCCGGACGGCGGCCACGGTGGGTGGAGTCGAGATTCCGCCCGGAACCACCGTGATGGTGCTCAACGGGGCCGCCGGGCGCGACCCACGGCGCTTCGACGACCCCGACGTCTTCCGGATGGACCGCCCGAACGCCAAGGAGCACCTCGCGTTCGGACGGGGGCCTCACGCCTGCCCCGGAGGACCCCTGGCGCGGGCCGAGACGCGTATCAGCATCGAGCGCCTTCTCGCCCGCATGGGCGACATCCGCATCTCCGAGTCGGACCACGGTCCGGCCGAGGACCGGCACTACGAGTACGTCCCGACCTACATCCTGCGAGGGCTGAACCGACTGCACCTGGAGTTCACCCCGGCCGGCTGACGAGGAGCGAAGCGGGCCTGAGCCGCCGACCGATTCGTCACCCGAGTTTCGACCCGTTGCCGAGCGTTCTGACGACGGCCTCGCCGAAGGCCGCCAGCGTCTCCGGCGGCGCGAAGTCGGAGAACCACACGTAGACCCGCTCGACCCCTCGGTCGGCCAACGACCCGAAGTAGTCGACGAGCTCCGGTGCCGTCCCGACGACGGGTCCCATCCTTCCGAACCTGCGAAGCGCCAACGCCGTCACCTCCTCACGCCGGTCCTCGGAGGGCACGAACGCGATCTGCACCTGCATGGAGCAGCGCGCGCTACCGGCACGCGGCCTCATGTCGTCGAGCTTGTCGAGAATGCCGACGTGGACGTTCCACCAGTCCGCGTGCGCGGCGACCAGCTCCATCGTCTTGCGTCCAGCACCCCCGATGACGATCGGAATTGTGCTCAGCGGGCCCGGCTGCTGTTGCGCACCGCGAAGGGTGAAGTACTCCCCGTCGTAGTCGAGCGCCTCGCCGCGCCAGAGTGCCTTGACGATCTCGAGCGTCTCCTTGAGGCGTCCCACGCGCACCCTTGCCTCCGTGCTTCCGATCCCGAACGTCTCGAGCTCTGCCGCGACGGAGCCCCACCCGATTCCGAGCTCGAAGCGCCCGCCGGAGACGTGGTCCAGCGACACCGCCTCGCGTGCCAGGACCGCCGGGTGCCGGAACGAGTCGCAGAGCACGAGGGACCCGACTCTCAGGTGCAGGGTCTGGGTGGCGAGCCACGTGTTCGTGATCATGGCGTCGAACATGGGCGAGCCCTCGGCCATCGGTGGAGCCATGTGGTCCATGCCGGCTATGCCGGCCATGCCGGCCGCCTCTGCGTGCAAGGCCCGCTGCGAGAGCTGATCCATCGTGAGGCGCATCTGAGGAAGGAAGAGCCAGAATTCGAGCGAGGTCGCCATGGTTCGGGGACACTAACGGCTTGGCGCGGCGTGTTCTTCGATCGGAAAAGTTCAGGGGGCCCCGAAAGCCCGCCGGGTGAGCCTTGCGCCGGCGTCACCCCCGGGCGCAGCCGCTCAGGAGTCCTCGACCACCCACTCCGGCCGCCGTTTCTCCATGAACGCCCTCATCCCCTCGCGCGGCTCGGGCGAGTGGTCCAGGGCCCAGAACATCGTCTGATAGTCGATCGGGCCGTAGCGTTCGTTGAGCATGCGCTTGACGTGGACGCGGGCGGAAGGAGCAGTGCGGAGCACCTGGTAGGCCGCCTCGGTCGCTGCGTCGCGCAGCTCATCGTGGGGGACGACCCGGGAGAGGAGACCGATGCGAAGGGCCTCGGCCGCGTCGAAGGTGCGTGCCGACAGGAGCAGATCACGTGCCACCGCGATGCCCACGTGAGCCGGGAGCGCGGCGGCATAGGTCGCGTCGGGGATCCCGCGGAGCAGCTCGGGGACCCGGAAGGTGGCCCGGTCGCTGGCCACCGCGATGTCGGCCATCATGGCGATCAACAACCCCCCGGCCTGGCAGATCCCGTTGACCGCGGCGATGACCGGTGCCGGACTGTCCCGCACGGCCAGGAACGGGAGGACATCGGGCCCTCCCGCCTGGGGCACTTCCTCCTCCCCTTCGGAACGACCGCCCAGGTCGCCGCCGGGGGCAAAGACGTCACCGGTCCCGGTGATCACCAGCGCGGACAGCTCCGGATCGGTGTTGACCAGGTGGACCGCGCGCTTGATGCCGTAGTACATGGCGGGCGTGAGCGCGTTGCGCGCGCCGGGACGGTCGATCACGCACCACGCGATCGGTCCCTCACGCTCGAGTCGGAGGCAGGGTGTGCCCAGGTCGTCCGTCACCGCTCCGCCACCTGGAGCAGGGCATCGGCCACCTTCTGCGGCTCGGTGATCATCAGGTCGTGGCCCGTGTCGATGTCCCACAGGCGAGCCGACTCCCGCGCCTCGTCCATCAGCACGGGGTCGCGGGTGGCCAACGTCGAGGTGCAGACGACGTGGTAGCGGGGGATCGCCCACAGCGCGTCCTCGTTCGTGAGGTCGAGCGGCTGCTCGAAGCTCCGCCACGGATGGCCGGTGAGGCGCGCGTCCATCCACGCGACGTCGTCGGGGTCGGTCACGCCGTAGAAGGCCGCGCCGCCCGGCGCGGGCAGCAGCACCAGCTCGACCCCGTCGACCACCTGCCCGAGCGGGCGGGTCGCCTCGATGATGGGCCCGGCGACGTCGACGAGCGACTGGCCGTTGACCGGATTGGCGGCATCGAGGTAGACGATGCGGCCGATGCGATCGGAGGCGCGGTCGGCCACGCCCGTGATCACCATGCCGCCGTAGCTGTGGCCCACCAGGATCACGTCGCGCAGGTCCTCGTAGAAGAGCAGCTCCACGACATCGCGGACATGCAGGTCGAGGTCGACGTCCTTGCTCAGCAGATGCGCCCGCTCACCGAGTCCCGTCAACGTCGGCGCGTAGACCTCGTGTCCCGAACCCCGCAGGATGCGGGCGACGCGCTGGTAGCACCACCCGCCATGGCCCCCGCCGTGAACGAGGACGAACGTCGACATCGGTGCTCCCTTCCGCTGGTGGGCCCGAGAGCCGGACCCGGTCGGGCCCTACTGTAGAGAGGAACCGCCGGACCCGAACGATCCCCGGATCGGCTCGCGACCGGCGTAAGAATCTGGTATGCCACAGACCATGCATCTCCTCTTCGCCAGCACGACGGCGTCCTCGGTCGACCTCGCTCTCCTCCTCCTGCGCGTCACCGTCGGGGCTGTTTTCCTCGCCCATGGCATCAACCACATCATCGGCGGAGGCAAGATCGCCGGCACGGGCCGATGGTTCGAGTCGCTCGGCATGCGTCCCGGCATCCTTCATGCCTGGATGGCGAGCGTCACGGAGATCGCTGCGGGCGGGCTCCTCGTCCTGGGCCTCCTGACGCCGATCGGCGGGGCGGGCGTGGTGGGCGTCATGCTGGTTGCCTGGATCACCAACCACCTGAAGAACGGCTTCTTCATCTTCCGGCCGGGCGAGGGCTGGGAATACGTCATGGTGCTGACGTTGTCGGGCGTGGCCATCGCAACGCTGGGACCGGGCCACTGGAGCATCGACGGGCACGTGTCCGCGCTGCAGAACTTGTGGGGGTGGCCCGGCTTCTGGATCGCCGTCGGCGCCGGTGGGCTCGGCGCGGCGGGGTTGCTCGCGGCCTACTGGCGTCCCGCCCCGAAGCCGACCTCCACCTCGAGCTGAGCTCCGCTCGCGGGGGCCGGACTCAGCTTCCGGACTTCGACGCTCCGCGGATCTGACGGAGGCTGGTCAGTCCCAGCTGCGGGCGAGGAGGAAGCCGGCGGCCGGGGTAGCCGGCGGGTAGGAACCGGTGATCCCCGAGCTCACGTAGCCGACGTCGCTGATCAGGGTGATGCCCGAGATGGAGGCGGCGGCGTCGCTGCAGAGGAACACGAGCGGGTACGCCTGCTCCAGCGGACTCGAGGCCTCGATACCGGTCTCCTCGCGGTAGTCCGCTCCGAAGCCGAGCCACATCTCCTTGTTGGCCTGAGCCAGCGGCGTGTCGGTCGGCCCCGGGCAGATGGCATTGATCCGGATGCCCTGCTTGAGAAGCGGGTAGGCCTGGCGGGCCACGTACGCACAGACCGCCTGCTTCGAATGGAAGTAGTCGGCGTAGCCGTGCTCGATGGCCCAGGCCGAGCCCGATTCGAAGTCCGGCGTGTCGAGATACTGCTTGATCTCGCCCAGGCTGGCCTCCCAGCCCAGGCCGGCGGCCGACGAGATGAACCCGATGGCGGCGCCGCGCGGCAACATGTCGCCCGCCAGCATGCGATCGATCAGGTGGCGGTGGCCGACGAAGTTGATCTTCTCGATCCCCGGCGTCCCGTCAGCCACGCCGGCGCAGGCGAGCAGCGCGTGGACCGGTCCTCCGCACTCGTCGACCGCGGCGTCGATGGAGTCCTTGTCGGCCAGGTTCAGGTGGATGGCCTTGGCGCCGGGCAGCTTCACGTCGGCGAAGTCCATGACCACCACTTCGCCCCCGGCTTCCTGAGCCAGCTCGGCGGCCGCGGCGCCCATCCCGGTGGCGCCTCCGACGACCAGGACCCGTTTCCCGTCGTAGCGAAATGCATCGAAGAGACCCATAATTCACGCCCTCCTGGCGGTTCGAAGTGGTTCCGGCTGCGTTCTAGCCGACAACGGAGCGGACCTTGAGGTCCACGATGGTATCCCAGTCGATACCGAGCTCTTCGAGGATGGCGTCGCCATGCTCGTTGTAATCGGGAGCCCGGTGCGCGGGTGCGGGTTCACCGCCGAACTGGGCCGGCGGTGCGACGAGCCGGAAGGGGGCCCCCGAGGCTGTCTGGCAGTCCTGCACGTACCCGTTGGCCACGCTCTGCGGGTCGACGGTCGCCTCGAGGGTGTCCTGGACGACGCACCATTGACCGGGGAAGTCGGCCAGTCGCTCCCGCCACTCGGCCACCGTGTGTTCCCCGAAGGCGGTGCGCAGGATCTCCTGGACCTCGGCGCTGTGGGCGAGCATGGCGGCATGGTCCGGGAAGCGCGGGTCGTGACCGAGCTCGGGCCGACCGATCGCCTCGCACATCGCCGGCCAGTACCGGTCGGCCTGCAAGCAGCACAGCGAGATGTACCGCTCGTCCTTGGTCCGGTAGTTGTTCACCATCGGGTTCTGTCGGACGGCGCCGGTGGGCGGACCCTGCCACGGGACGTCCATGACGAGAGAGAGCGCGAAGGCTTGGCCCATGGCCCACATTCCCGTGCCCAGCAGCGACACGTCGACGGTGGTCGCCTCCCCCGTCTTCTCGCGGTGGTACAGCGCGCCCATGATCCCGCCGGCGATCGTCATGGCGCCGATGGAGTCGCCGAAGCCCGGCGCCGGCGGGGCCGGGATCCGGTCCGAGTCCGCCGGCTTGGCGCCCATGGCGACACCGGCCCGGCACCAGAAGGCCAGCGAGTCGTAGGAACCCTTGTCGGCGTCGGGACCGCGCTCGCCCTGGCCCGTCCCGGCCACGTAGATGATCTTCGGGTTGGCCGCGCGGATGTCCTCCAACTCGATCTTGAGCTTCTTGCGTACTCGGGGGAGCTTGTTGGTCAGGAAGACGTCCGCGGTCGCGGCCAGCTTGGCGAGGATGTCGAGGCCCTCGTCGGTCGTGAGGTCGAGCGCCAGGCTGCGCTTGCCCCGGTTCGAATGCTCGAGCAGGGCGTGCACGTCACCCTTGATGGACACCACGCCGGCGGCGGCCAGGCCGCGCATGGCGTCCCCTCGCTCCATGGGCTCGATCTTGATCACCTCGGCCCCGTAATCGGCCAGGAGCGCGGAGGCCGCCGGCACGAACGTGTGCTCGGCCACCTCGAGGATCCTCACACCTTCCATCACCGCGGTCATCGACCACCTCCAGTTCTGCGGTACCCGTCGTTCACGTCCGTCTCTCCCATCACGTCACACACGACATCGGTCTCGATGGCGCGACCCAATTCGCCCGTCACACCGGTCCTCGCCAGGCCGGCCGCCGGTGCGTCAGAGCTTGCCGGGACCTTCGGCGCGGGCCCTGATCATCGCGTCCTGCACGAACGAGGCCACCAGCTCTCCGTCGGTGCTGAACACGTCCCCGGCTCCGTAACTGCGGCCGTGGCCCGCGTAGGAACTGTGCTGCGCCAGGAGGTGCCATTCTGCTGCTCGGTACGCCTCGTGGAAGGTGAGCGTGTGGCTCAGCACTCCGGTCGAGAGCGTTTTGTGCGCCTGGCTCTGCCCGATCCCGGGGTGGGGCCGCATCGCCGTGCCGATGAGGAAGCCCTCGTTGGCGAACGCGAGGAGTGCCTGGTTGACCCCCGGCTCCTCCGGGGCGCCGGCAAAGCGGACCCAGACGTCGAGCTCGGACGGTCCCACCTGGTCCGGGTCGTTGATGTCGACGTCGCCGACGACCCCGACCTCGAACGCGCCCGACTGGCGGACATGGCCGGCGACGTCGTCGGGCTTCGACGCCCGTGGAGGCGTGTCGGCGTGCCGGATCACGTCGGGCTCGACGGCCGTGAGCAACACCACGGAGCGGGCGCACAGCGTGTCGCCCTGGCTGACCGTCACCGTGCTGCTGGCCACCGCCCGGCCGGCGTGCATGCGGTCGACGGCCAGCTCGAGGGGGGCGTCCGGGGACGCGCCTCTTGCGAACACGGTGTGGACGGTCTTGACCGTCTTGCCCTCGTGACCGGCGAGGCCCGCGACGAGCGACTGGCCGATGATCTGGCCGCCGAAGACCACGGCGTGCCCGAACTGGAGATTCTGCGCCAGGTAGCGGTCGGGGCCCTCGGGCACCAGCGTGAACGCGTCGACGAAGGCCTCGATGGAGAACACAGGGCGATGTTACCCAGTTTTTTGACGGCGACGTCAATGTCAGATACGGTCCGGTCGAGGCGTCGGGGTGCCTGCGCAACGCCGGTTGGTGACGCGCGAGCCCGATCGCGCCGCTCGCACGAACCAGCGCGGAGAGGATGCACATGAGCGACACACCGAGCGTCAACCCTGAGACCAGGATGCTCATCGACGGGAAGCTGACCGAGGCACGGTCGGGCAAGACCTTCGACAACGTCAATCCCGCGACCGAGGAGGTCGTCGGCCAGGTTGCGGACGCCTCGACCGCGGAGATGCACGAGGCGATCGACGCCGCCCGACGCGCCTTCGACGAGACCGACTGGTCGACGAACCACTCCTTCCGCAAGCGCTGCCTGGAGCAGTTGCACGAGGCGCTCCTTGGCGAGCAGGAGGAGCTGCGAGAGCAGCTCATCATCGAAGTCGGCTGCCCGCGGATGACGACGAACGGGCCGCAGCTGGACGCGCCGATCTCCGAGGCGTTTGCCTGGCCGGCCAAGACGATCGACGAGTTCGAGTGGGAGACCGTGCTCCCCGATGCCATGACGATCACCGGCCAGGTCAACGCGCGCCGCATCTGGCGCGAGCCGGTCGGGGTCGTGGGCGCCATCGTCCCGTGGAACTTTCCCTTCGAGGTGACGTCGCACAAGCTGGGGCAGGCCCTGGCCACAGGCAACACCGTCGTGCTCAAGCCCGCACCCGACACCTCGTGGAACGCGACCCTCCTCGGCCGGGTCATCGCCGAGAAGACCGACATCCCCGCCGGCGTCGTCAACGTGGTGACGTCTTCGGAACACCTGATCGGTGAGGAGCTCACGCTGTCGCCCAAGGTCGACATGATCTCGTTCACCGGTTCGACCGTCGTCGGTCGGCGCATCATGGAGAAGGGCGCCGCGACCATGAAGCGCGTCTTCTTGGAGCTCGGCGGCAAGTCGGCCACCGTGATCCTCGAAGACGCCGACCTGAACACGGCCACGCTGGTCGGCATGGGCGCCTGTTTCCACGCCGGGCAGGGCTGCGCCATTCAGACCCGGATGCTGCTCCCGCGCTCTCGATACGAAGAAGGCGTGGAGATCCTGAAGGGCTTGTTCGCCGCGGTGCCCTACGGAGACCCGCAGCGCCCCGACGTCATGATGGGCCCACTCGTCTCGTCCAAGCAGCGAGACCGCGTGCTGAGTTACATCGAGAAGGGCAAGGCCGAAGGCGCCACGGTCGCCGTGGGCGGCGGCCGCCCGTCGGGCGACGAGTTCGCCAAGGGCTGGTGGGTGGAGCCGACGCTCTTCACGGATGTCGACAACTCCATGACCATCGCCCAGGAGGAGATCTTCGGTCCGGTGCTCGTCGTCATCCCGTTCGAGGACGAGGACGACGCCGTCCGCATCGCCAACGACAGTCAGTACGGGCTTCAGGGCGGCGTGTTCTCCGCTTCGCTGGATCGATCGCTGGCGGTGGCCCGGCGCATCCGCACCGGCGGCATCGGCGTGAACGGTGGGGCGCCATACGGGCCGGACCTGCCCTTCGGCGGCTACAAGCACAGCGGAATCGGGCGTCAGAACGGCTTGCCGGGGTTTGAGCAGTACCTGGAGATCAAGTCGATCGCGTGGCCCGCGGAGTGAGGGTGGTTCTCGTCCTGCACCGGAGCGAACAGACCAGCGGGATGTCGGGGCGCTCGTGAGGCTGACGCTCTCCTCGGACCAGGAATTCTTCCACGAGACCTCGCTCCGGTTCCTCGACGAGGCTTCGCCGTCGAGCGCGGTGCGCCAGCTACGGGACGACCCCGCGGGCTTCGACCGCCGGTACTGGAAGCAGGGTGCCGAGCTGGGTTGGACCTCGCTCCTGGTCGACGAGGCTCACGGTGGTGGGACGATCAGCGGTGAGGGACTGGTCGACCTCGGCCTGATCGCCTACGAGTTCGGCCGGCATGCCGCGCCGGGGCCGCTCGTCTCGAGCAACGTCGTCGCGGCCGCGCTGAGCAGGCATGGGTCAGCGGCGGTCGCCGCCGATCTTCTGCCCGCGCTGCTCTCGGGCGAATCGGTGGCCTCGTGGTGTGCACCGGACCTCGACGTCGGGGGCTTCGGTTGGCGTAGTCCCGTTCGCATCCGCCGCGATGGCGACGGCCTCCTGGTCGACGGGGAAGCCCGCCCCGTGGAGTCGGCGACGGGCGCCGACGTGCTGCTCGTCACGGGACAGGACGAGGGGGGAGCCACCCAGGCGATGGTGCCGGTCACGGCAGCGGGCGTCACGGTTCGCACGTTGGGCACCGTCGACCTGACCCGCCGATACGGCACGGTCCGGTTCGACGGAGTTCGTATCCCTGCAGCAGCGGTCGTGGGCACGCCCGGGCAGGCCGACGCCGACGTCGACCACCAGCTGCTGGTGGCGATCGCCCTGCTCTGTGCCGAGTCGGTGGGTGCCATGCAGGCCGCGTTCGACATGACCGTGACCTGGGCCTTCGACCGGTTCTCGTTCGGCCGCCCCCTCGCCTCGTACCAGGCGCTCAAGCACCGGTTCGCGGACATGTTCGTCTGGCTCCAGGCCTCGCACGCCGTCTCCGACGCCGCCCTGAGCGCCGTGGGCTCGGGTGCACCGGGTGCGTCCGAGCTGGTGAGTGCGGCCAAGTCGTACATCGGCAACTACGGGGCCGAGCTCATCCAAGAGTGCGTGCAGCTTCATGGAGGCATGGGCATGACCTTCGAGCACGACGTCCACCTCTACCTGCGCCGCCTCACCGTGGACCGGGCTCTCCACGGCACTCCGGCCGACCACCTCCGGCGCGTCGGCGCCCGGGCGGCCCTGGAGAAGGAGGTGGCATGACGGCGACCGACGTCGAGGACGTCACCGACACCGAGAGTGTGGAGGACTTCAGGGGCAGGGCTCGTGACTTCATCCGGGCCAACCTGCGCCCGCTCAGCGTGGACGAGCTGCGTTGGGGACGCCAGGTGCTGCGGGAGGAGGAGGAGCTGGCTGCAGTGGCCCACGACCGGTCGCTCCAGCGCATGCTGTTCGACGCCGGTTTCGCCGGTATCTGCTTCCCGCGCGAGTACGGGGGTCGCGGGCTCTCCCCGGCCCACCAACGGGCCTTCAGCGAGGAGCTCGACGGTTTCGAGTATCCCAGGAGGGTTCAGGTCCCGACTCTTTCGCCGTGCGCGGTCGTGCTGTTGGAGTACGGAACCGAAGAGCAGAAGAAGCGTCACCTGCCGGCCATCCTCAAGGGCGAAGAGCTCTGGATGCAGTTCCTCTCCGAACCGAGCGGCGGCTCCGACGTGGCGGCTGCGCTCACCACCGCGGTGCGAGACGGTGACGAGTGGGTGCTCAACGGGTCGAAGGTGTGGACGACCGGTGCCTGGTGGTCGGACTGGGGGCTCTGCCTGGCCCGCACCAACTGGGACGTGCCCAAGCACCGCGGCCTGACCGTCTTCGTGCTGCCGATCCACCAACCCGGTGTCGAGGTGCAGCGAATCGAGATGCTCAACGGTTCGAAGGAGTTCTGCCAGGAATTCATGACCGACGTGCGGATCCCGGACTCCGACCGGGTCGGGGCGGTCGACGACGGGTGGACCGTCGGGACGAGGTGGATGTTCCACGAGCGCATGCTCTACAGCTCGCCCTACGTGAGCGCGCCTCTCGGGACGACGGTCGGCGGTGTCGGTGTCGGTGCCGTGCTCCATGCCGCCCTGGGCGCCGGTCGCTCCGACGACCCACGAGTCCTCGACCTGGTGGGTGAGGCGAGGGTGCTCGAGCTCGTGGGGAACGAGCTGATGGGGAGGATCGGAGACGGCATCAAGACGGGGAAGATCTCCGACCAGGCCGCGGCGGTCGTCCGCCTCTACAAGGGCATGGCGTCGTCCCGCTTCGGGACGCTCGCCTTCGACGCCGCCGGTGGATCCGCGGCAGCGTTCGAGGAGGACAGCGCGGCAGCCAACGCTGCGGTCGACTTCCTCATGCGCCAGACAGGGAGCATCGGTGGCGGGACGACCGAGATGGCGCGCAATGTGATCAGCGAGCGGGTGCTCGGTATGCCCCGAGAGCGTTCGGAGGACCGGGACGTACCGTTCCGCGACGTACCGCGCAGCCGCCAGGCCGGCTCGTAGGGACGGCATCGTGCCGCGAGCGGACATCGGGGGTGTGTCGCTGGCCTACGAGGTCGTGGGCGAGGGCACCCCTTGGGCGATCACACCCGGCGGTCGCTTCAGCAAGGACACCCCGGGCGTACGTGAGCTCGCCCAGGCTCTGGCTGACGAGGGCAACGCGGTCCTGATCTGGGACCGCCCCAACTGCGGGGAGTCGGACGTCTGTTTCGAGGGAAGCTCCGAATCCGCGATGCAGGCGGACGCACTGGCGGGTCTGCTCGGACACCTCGGCATGAGCCCGGCCGTGATCATCGGCGGCTCGGGGGGCGCCCGAGTTTCGTTGCTCGCCGCGGCACGCCACCCTGGGTTGGCCAGCGGGGTGGCCGTCTGGTGGATCAGCGGCGGGCCGTTCGGTTTGTTGTCGCTCGCCACCCACTACTGCGGGGGGTCGCTGCGGGCGGCGTGGACCGAGGGGATGGGAGCCGTGGCGGCGCTCGACGAATGGCGCGAGGCCCTCGAGCGAAACCCCGGAAACCGGAAGCGGATCCTCGACCTGGACCCGGCAGCCTTCGTCGACACCATGGAGCGCTGGATGCTGGCCTACTGTCCCCGCGACGACGAGCCCGTGCCCGGGCTCTCGGACGCCGAGGCGCGACACCTCGACGTGCCGGCGCTCGTCCTGCGCAGCGGTGCCAGCGACGCGTACCACACGCGGGCGACATCGGAGGCGCTGGCGCGGGTGCTGCCCCGATCGGAATTGGTGGAGCCTCCATGGGGTGACCGCGAGTGGATCGAGCGCCAGGAGGCAAGAGAGGAAGGCATCTTCGCCCGATGGCCCCTGTTGGTGCCGATGCTCTCGGAGTGGCAGCGTCGGGCGCTCGGTTCCGCCGGCTGAGCCGGCCGCATCGCGGGCACCGCGTCACAGAGCCCGTGTCCGAGGACGGCCGACACGGGCGCGTCAGCCTTCTGGACCTGCCTTGAGCTTCAGGCCGTTCACGAACAACCGAGTCAGCTGATCCACGCCTTCATCGAAGTCGCAGTCGAGCAGGCCCTGCACGAACCACATCTCGGGGAACCGGTACGTCATTGCGCCCAGGCCGGCGGCGGCGATGGTGGGGTCGAGCTCCGGATCCACGAGACCATGCCGTTGCAGACGGCGAATCGAGTCTGCGACCTGCTCCCGGTAGTAGACGTGACGCTCGTGGCGCAGCGCGTTCACGTGGTCGTCGAACCGTGACACCTGCTCGATCACCCGCATGATCCGGGCCTCGTCGCGGTAGCTCTCGAGGTGTCGCCGGATGGCCTCTCGGATCCGATCGTAGGGGCTCGCCGTCGACGAAGGATCGAGGATGACGCTGTTGAACGGCTCGCTGAGTTGCTCCTCGACCTCGGCCGCGACCTCGCGGAACACCTCCTCCTTGGAGTCGAAGTAGTGGTAGAAGGAGCCGTGGGACAGTCCGGCCCGCTCCGCGATGTCCGAGATGCGGGCGTCCAGGAAGCCGTCCAGTTCGAACACCTCTTTGGCCGCGCCGACCAGACGTGCGCGCGTCTCCACCCCCTTGCGAGAGCGTGGGCCGTTGGGCCGTTCGGCCGTGAGTGACGGTGCAGTCGTCACTTCCGTCTCCTTCCTCATACGCCGTCCCGTTGCAGCAGGAGCACGCCCGACGGCGTCCCCCCGCCCGTCGAGACGACCGCGATCTCCGCGTCGCGAACCTGGCGCCCACCCGCGTCGTGACGAAGCTGGAGGACGGCTTCGTGAATGAAGCCGAACCCGTGCGTCCTGCCCTCCGAGAGCTGGCCGCCGTGCGGGTTCAGCGGGAGCTCGCCCCCCAAGGCGATGCGTCGTCCCCCGTCCATCCATTGCTGTGCCTCACCGATGCCGCAGAACCCGAGCGCCTCGAGCCACGAGATGGCGTTGAAGGTGAACCCGTCGTAGAGGAGGGCCACGTCCACGTCCGCCGGCCTGAGTCCCGTCCGAGTCCAGAGATGAGCTGCCTGACCCAGCACCTGAGGTTCGTGGGTCACCGTGTCCTGGTCCCACGAGATCCGCTCGAGGATCTGTGTTCCGACCGCTTCGATGCGCACCGCCGGCTTCGGCAGGTCGCCGGCGACCGACGCGTCCGACACCACGACGGCGATGGCTCCGTCGCACGGCACGTCGCAGTCGTAGAGGCCGAACGGCGAGGTGATCGGCCGCGCCGCCATGTAGTCGTCCATCGTCATCGGGTCGCGGTAGATAGCGAGCGGGTTCCTCGCCGCGTTGGCGCGGGCGGTGATGGCGATTTGGCCGAGCATCTCGCGGGTCGCGCCGTAGCGGTGCAGGTACTGGTTGGCGTTCATCCCTATCCAGTTGGCGGCAGACAGTGCTCCGAAGGGGGCGCGCCATTCCTGCATGGCCCCCGACACCCTTCTCGTCGCCACCGGCAGGGCGGAGCCCGAGGGTGGCGAAGGTCGACTCCCACACCGTGCGGAAACACAGGACGTGGCGGCACAACCCGGCCGCGACGGCCATGGCCGCAGCGATCACCGCGCCACCCGGCCCCGGCAGTTCCATCCCCCCGTTGAACCACGTCGGCTCGATGCGGAGCGCCTCCTCGATCGCGGTCACCCCTCCCTCGCCCATGCCCATGGCGCCGCCACCGGGATACGTCGACAGCCCGTCGATCGCGTCCAGCGTGAGGCCCGCATCCGCGACGGCAGCGAGGCAGGCGTCGACCGCCAGAGAGAGGGGGTCGACCATGAGCCGGCGCCCGAGCTTCGACCGACCGATGCCGCTCAGCACCGCCTTGTGCTCGAATCGCTCCTCGCTGACCGGCGCCCTCGGCGTGGGCATGCCGGGGTTCCGGCACCCGGTCGACCGGGTCGGTCTGCCCGGTCGGCTCGAAGAGGGGGATCCAGACGTCCTCGTTCTGCTCGAAGAGGACCGAGACCTCTTGGCCGATGTGCACCTCGTCGGGATCGCAGCCCACGATGTTCGTCGTCAGGTGCACGCCGTAGTCATCGGCGAAAGCGACGTTGGCGACGACGTAGGGCGGGTCGAACCCGGGAAGCCACTGGTGGGAGTTCAGGGTGAACCCGACGACGGTCGCAAGGCCCGAGACCTCCGAGGGCGACCACGACCGGCTCCGGCACGAGGGGCAGATCGGGGTGGGAGGATGGACCAACGTCCCGCAGTCGTCACACGACTGGATCCGCAGAGTGCCGTCCTTCCCCGACGTCCAGAACCACTCGTTGGCCGGGGTGAGCTCGGGCAGGGGCCTCATGCGGCGAGGTCCTCCGCGTGGCCGCCGGCAACGACCCCGAAGGGGACGGAGTCGCCCCCCACGGCCAGGCCGCTCCCGCACCCGGAGATATTGATATTGACGTCGTAGTCGAACATCGCAACCCCATGATAGGACGACCCGCCCCGGGGCTCCGTGGACAGCGCCTCGGAGCGCCCCTTTCAGTGACCTCTCGGTACGACGATCGCTCGACGATCGTCGGGCAGCGGTGTCCAATCGGGTCGGCGCGCCGATCGGCCCTCACCATCGCCCGGACGGGCACCCGCTCGGCCTGGCCGCGTCTTCTGACGCCACCCCTGTTCCGGGAACGGAAATCCGAGGTGGCCCCGACATCTTCGACCTCTCAAGTCATGGTTCTCCACAGCAGGTCCGACGCCTACCCCGACGCATCCGCCTCCATGATCGATCCACTGGCGTTTCGACGCGCACGCCGTGGTCGGTGCGTCGGCGGGCATCTCGAGCCCAGCGTCGTCGCACCCGTCAGGCGCGTCGTGCCGCCGGTTCGACTGATCCCCGCGTCCTTTTCATGCATCGCTGACGCAACGACGCATCTCTATGCTCCTGCGCCAGACGGTTTTGCGCTCGCAGCATCCCGTCCCGTCACACATGTTCAGGCGCGCGTCGACGGAACGGTGTTCCCGTGCCCGTTATAGTGACGCGTTCCGGGCCGATCGGCCCGGCGGCCCGGCAGCTCGGGACCGACAGGTGCCTTCGCGTGCACGATTTGGGGGATGGTGGGTCAACACACCGGGGTCTCGGTCAGGTTGCGGGGCTGCCGGCTCGTCACCACGTCGATGACGGCCAGGTTGTTGTTGGCCAACCAGCTCCGCTCACTTACCGAGATCTCCTGGAGCGTCGTCAGCGGCGACGCCCTCGACGACCCCCCGGATGACGTTGCGGTCGAAGTCGTGCCCATCCAGCGGGAGTTCGCCCCGTCCGACTTCGGTGCTTTCGTCCGGCTCTGGCAGGTCCTCCGGCGTCGTCGGTTCGACTTCGTCCAGACCCACACGCCGAAGGCATCATTCCTCGGGTTGCCCGCTGCCCGGCTCAGCGGCACGAACGCCATCTACACCGTGCACGGCTCCCTGTTCTTCCGGGACAACACGCGGGTCGGCCAACCTTCTCGGTTGGATATTCGAACGATGGTGCTGCACGTGGGCGAACCTCGTCCTCGTCCAGAGCCGCGAGGACGAGCATGTCCTGCCCGAGGTGCACATCTGCCCGGCGGACAAGATCCGCTTCATCGGCAACGGGATCGTGATGGACCGATTCCTCGAGCCGGTGCCTCCCGCCCTCGAGTCGAAGCGGCCGATCGTCGTCATGGTCAGTCGGCTGGTTCGTGAGAAAGGTTGCGACGACTTCCTCGAGCTCGCCCGCCGCCTCCGACGATACCGCGGACTTCGTCCACGTCGGGCCGGTCGAAGCGGACCAGCGCGACGCCCTCGACGAGGCGCAGCTCGCCGCCGCCGCCGCCTACGTCAACTTCGTCGGTGACGTCGACGACATTCGGCCCTATCTGGCGGCCGCGGACGTGGTGGTCCAGCCGTCGTATCGCGAGGGGATACCCAGCGTGGTGATGGAGGCGGCCGCCGTCGGGCACCCCGGTGGTCGCCTACGACGTCCGGGGAGTACGCGAGGTCGTCGACGTCACGACCGGCACGCTCGTACCCAGGGGTGACGTCGAGGCCCTCGTCCGCACCGTGCGCCAGCTTCTCGGCGACGAGGGCCGGCGCATCGCCCTCGGGCAGGCCGCGCGCCGACGGGTCCAGGAACGATTCGCCGAGGACGAGGTCATCGGGCGACTCCGCAGCGTCTACGGCGAGCTGGCGGCGGCATCGTGAGCACCTCGCTTGTGCATGACGGTGGACGTCGAGGACTTCTACGAGGGCATGGCCGTCCTGGGTCACGACGTCCCCCGACACGACCCCGGTCCGGGCGGTCTGGGGTCTCTGCTCGAGCGCCTGGAGGCGCTGGAAGATCGCCCCACGATGACGTTGTTCGTCGTCGGCCACTACGCGGCGGGGATCAAGTCCACGTTGGCAGAGTTCGCGGCGGCCGGCCACGAGATCGCCAGTCACGGCCCCGATCACGGCCGGCTTCCGGTGCAGGGGATCGCCGAGTGGTTGCGCCGGGGCCGCGAGATGCTCGAAGACCTTCTCGGGGTCCCCGTGACCGGGTTCCGATCGCCGCGCTTCGACATTCCGGAGGGGATCGGCCTGGCGCGCTTCCGGCAGCACTTGGCCGAGGCGGGCTACGACTACGTCTCCGACGCCGCGTGCCTCGGGCCCGCCTCAGCGCTGCACGAGCTCCCGGTGCTGAGTTGGCGCGGGGTTCACGTCGGTGGCGGCAGTTACCAGCGCCTGATGCCCAAGGCCGCGGTGACCCAGGCCGTGGCGCGCCATCAGGGGCCGGCTGTGCTGTACTACCACTCCTACGACTTCGACGGCACCGTCCCAGGGGTGCGCGAAGTTCGATCCGCCGCACTGGCCAAGCAGGTGCTCGGTCGGCGCCGGATCGCCACCATCTTCCAGGACCTGACGAGACGATTCGGAAGTGAGACCTGTCGCCATGCCGCACGCTGAGACTGCAGAATTCGACGGCTACTTCGACAAGCGCGCCTCGCGCTTCGCCGCCTTCTACCGCAGCGAGCCGGTGGCTCGGCGCCTTGGGCCGGGGACCGCTCTTCGACCGCCTGAGTGGGGCAGTGGAGCTCGTGGGCACGCTCGGTGCCCGCCGGGTGCTCGACGTGGGATGTGGCAGCGGGCCCCTCTTTGCCCCGCTCACGAAACTCGGCGTGCATGTGACCGGGATCGACCCTGCCCCGGCCATGGTCGAGCTCGCCCGCCGCGAGGCGTCGGCCCATCCGGAGCAGGTCACCGTCGAACAGCGCGGCTGGGAGGACATCGAAGAGGTCGACGCCTACGACGCGGCGGTGGCGCTCGGCGTGTTCGACTACGTCGACGAACCCAGCGAACTGTTGCGCCGCATGGGCAGGGCTGCTCCCCGCGTCATCGGCTCGTTCCCGGCCCCCGGGCTCCGGCTTCGTCTCCGGCAAGTCCGCTACGGGGCCCGCGGCGTGCACGTCCACGGTTATCGGCGGTCGGACTTGGACAGACTCGCCGCGACCTGCGGACTCGAAATGGCGAAGGTGGACCCACTCGGTCGGGCCGGCTTCCTCGTGATGTTCGCCCGGCCCGCTCCTCCGGACGAGGGGCGACAGGCCGCACGAGGAGCGAAGCCCACCACGAGCGCGTGACGTCGAGGCCGACGCGCGCCGAACGGCGCGCCCGGTCGGCGGCGCGACTGGATCTGCGCAGTTCCGGATAGCGCCATCCGGGCTACTGCCGGCTCGACCACCGTCTCGAGGTGGTCGGCGTCCCCGACGTATCCGGTGACGGTTCTCGCTGAATCCCCCGGGCCCGAATCACCCGTTGGCCTTTTGGGTCGTCCCGAAATCCTCGACTCGATCGGTCGCAGTGAAGGCCGTTCGGGACCGCAATTCATCACAGACCGCTCGGGGATCCGCCGTGGTTCCGTGGCTTTGCCCCTGCGCCCGCCATAACCTAATATCGACGTCGATGTTGAAAGACATGCTCGTCGTCGATGCCGATTCGCATTGGTCCGAACCCCCGGATCTCTTCACCAAGAGGGCCCCGGCTGCGTTCCGTGACCGTGTGCCGCGCGTCGAGGACGTCGACGGCCAGCCCATGTGGGTGTTCGACGGCCACACGATGGGACGCTTCGGCGCGGCCGGGGTCATCGCCCGTGACGGATCCAAGGAGAGCTCGCACCGCGCCCTGATGGAGTGGAACTTCGACCAGGTTCACCTCGGAGCGCACGATCCCGAGATCCGATTGGGCGTGCTGGACGAGTGCGGCATCGACGCGCAGATCATCTTCCCGAGCACGATCGGTCTGGGAGGCCAGGACCTCGGCATGGTCGACGATCCCGCCCTGTGCCGGTTGGCGACGGAGATCTACAACGACGCCATGGCCGAGATTCAGGCCGATTCCGGCAATCGGCTGCTTCCGCTTCCCTTGATGCCCGCCTGGGACGTCGACACCTGTGTCGCCGAGGCGAGGCGCGTCGCCGGTCTCGGTGCGAGGGGCGTGAACATGACGTCGGACCCTCAGGACCTCGGGGCGCCGGACCTGGCCAACCGGGCCTGGGACCCTTTCTGGGAGGTGTGCACCGAACTCCATCTCCCGGTCCACTTCCACATCGGCGCGAGCGTGACCGCCATGACGTTCTTCGGGAAGTACCCGTGGGACTCGCACAAGGACAACACGAAGCTGGCCATCGGCGGCACGCTGCTCTTCATCGGCAACGCGCGCGTCGTGGTGAACGTGATCCTCTCGGGGATCTTCGACCGTCACCCGGGCTTGAAGGTGGTCTCCGTAGAGAGTGGTGTCGGGTGGATCCCGTTCATCCTCGAGGCTCTCGACTACGAGATGTCGGAGAACGCACCGCGAGAGCTCGCAGAGCTGGCGAAGAAACCGTCCGAGTACTTCGCGAGCAATCTCTTCGCCACGTTCTGGTTCGAGAACAACCGCAACAAGTTGCCGGAGCTGATTGAGGCGGTCGGCGAGGACTGCATCCTCTTCGAGACCGACTTTCCCCATCCGACCTGCCTCTACCCGGACCCGCTGGGGACCGTGGAGGCCAAGATGGCCACCCTCTCGCCCGAGGCGAGGCGCAAGATCCTGGGCGAGAACGCCCGCAAGCTGTACCGGCTCTGATGGGCGGTAGCGTCCCCGCGATGAAAATTGGTCACTGGGTCGACGGCCGGGCGGTCGAGGGCAGTTCGGGCCGGACGGCTCCCGTCTTCGACCCCGCGGCCGGGACGCAGACCGCTGAAGTCGCGCTTGCGTCGGCGGCCGAGGTCGACGCCGCGGTGGCCGTCGCCGTCAGGGCCGCCGGCGACTGGGGCTCGTCCTCGCTCAGTACAAGGACCAATCTCCTCTTCCGTCTCCGTGAACTGCTCGCCGCCGGCCGGGACGAACTGGCTGCAGCCGTCACCCGAGAGCACGGCAAGGTACTCGACGACGCCCAGGGCGAGGTCGCCCGGGGACTCGAGAACGTCGAGTTCGCGTGCGGCATCCCGCACCTTCTGAAGGGTGCCGCAGCCTCCGAGGTGTCGACCGGGGTCGACATCCGCACGATGCTGCAGCCCGTCGGGGTGGTGGCCGGGATCACGCCGTTCAATTTCCCGGTGATGGTGCCCCTCTGGATGATGGCCAATGCGATCGCCTGCGGAAACACGTTCGTGCTGAAGCCTTCGGAGAAGGACCCGTCACCCTCCCTGATCCTGGCCGACATGGTCCGGCGCGCCGGCTTCCCGGACGGAGTGGTCAATGTCGTCCAGGGCGACAGCGAGGCCGTGGACGCGCTGCTGACCCACCCGGCGATCGGGGCCGTCTCGTTCGTGGGCAGCACGGGCGTGGCCCGACACGTGTACGAGACGGGGACCCGTCACGGCAAACGCGTGCAAGCTCTCGGCGGCGCCAAGAACCACATGGTCGTGCTCCCGGACGCCGACCTGGCGGGCGCCGCGGACGCAGCGATATCGGCCGGTTACGGATCGGCAGGCGAGCGGTGCATGGCCATCTCCATGCTGGTGGCGGTCGGCTCGGTGGCGGACGATCTGGTCGACGCGATCGCCTCGCGGATACCCGGCGTGGTGGTCGGTCCCGGTAACGACCCGGCCTCGATGATGGGGCCCCTGATCACGTCGGAGCATCGTGATCGGGTGCGCGCTTACGTGGAGCACGCGGCAGACGAAGGGGCGCGGGTCGTCGTCGACGGGTCGGACGCTCCCCGCCCGGACGGCTTCTTCCTGGGTTGCTCACTCCTCGACGACGTGAAGCCGGGGATGCGGGTCTACGACGACGAGATCTTCGGTCCGGTCCTGGGCGTCGTCCGGGTTCCGAGCCTCGACGACGCGATCGCGTTGGTGAACGCCAACCGGTACGGAAACGGGACGGCGATCTTCACCCGCGATGGGGAGCAGCCCGCCGCTTCGAGCGCGAGATCCAAGTCGGCATGGTCGGCATCAACGTTCCGATCCCCGTCCCCGTCGCATCGCATTCCTTCGGAGGCTGGAAGGACTCGCTCTTCGGCGACGCCGCCATCTACGGACCCGAGGGGATCCGCTTCTACACCCGGCCGAAGGTCGTGACGTCACGTTGGCCCGAGCCCGACACCAGCCGGATCGACCTCGGATTCCCCACGACCCACTGAGCGTGCGCTCGGGTCTCCACGATCCGCTCGTGCCGAAACGTGCACGGCGAGCGGGCCAGACGTGACCCGAAAGTTCAGCTCCGGCCGACGCGGTCGATGATTCCCCGCCACGTGGCGGCGACGACGGAAAGGCTGAAGTGCTCGACGCAGTGCGCCCGGGCGGCCGCTCCCATGGAGAACCGCCGGGCAGGGTCACCGACGAGTGCGGCGGTCGCGTCCACCAACGCGTCGAAGTCGTCGACGTTCACGATGAGCCCCGTGTCGCCGTCGAGGACGATGCTGCGCACCCCGCCGGTGGCGGTGGCGACGACCGGGACACCGCACAGCCCGGCCTCGATGAGCACCCCGGGCATGCCCTCGCCCGCCCACAGGCTCGGGAAGACGAACACATCGGCGCTCCGGAGCAGCTCGGCGATGTCGCGGCGGCGCCCGAGGAGCTCGACTCCGGCCTCGGTGGCGGGACCTTCCAGTTCGTCCCGCAACGGGCCGTCGCCCACGACGTGCGCCTCGACGGGGAGCCCTCGGGCGCGGAGGGCGGCGACGAGGGCGATGAACCGATCGGGACGCTTCTGCGTGGTGAGAGCTCCGACGAAGATGAGCACGGGGACGTCGCGACGGGGGGAGCCGAGGTCGGGGTGGAACTCGTTCGGATCGCGGCCGTTCGGAGCGAGGAGAGAGCGCGTGGGGGCGACACCGAAGCGTTGCCGACACTCCTGGAGAACCTCTTCGCCCTCCGCCGCCACCACATCTGCACGGTTCACGAGAAACTTCCACATGGCCTCACGCACGGGGTCGAGGTGTTCCTGGGCCACCGTCCCGATCGCGTAGTACACCAGCGGCACCCGTCCGTCGACCGTCGCGGGCACGAGGTACTTCAGCGGGTCTCCACCGTGGGCCACGACGACCGCCGGCGCGAGCCGCCGCAAGGTCGAACGGAGCTTCACCACCAAGCCCGGCCGGAATCCACGTGCGGCGCGTTCGCCGCCGGGGTAGCCGACGGAATGCTCGACGTGCACGTCGTCGGGCCCGTCGAACAGGCAGAGCAGCTCGTCTCGGCGGACGCCGGGCTCGTCCAATTCGATCCGCAATCGCCCGAGCCTCGATCTGCGCCCCGCGGGCAACCGCCGTCGGGATGGCGTGCAACACCAAGGGCTCGTGTGTTCGCTGTGCGTCCCCCATCGACCGTCACCCTCCGTTCCTCGGCGACCCTATACGAACCCCGAATCGAGTCCCGAATCGAGCACTCCTGTGAGCAGTTCTCCATGAGCGAGCGCGGTCAACGCGCCACTGCGCGCGCCCATCGGCGCTCGGGTGGTCGGTCAGCCGGTGTCCGTCCGGACGTGCGCCGGTGGACACGGTCGACCGCGGCAGTGTCCCGATCGGCAATGTGACAGACGGGGACGTCCCCGCGACCCGAACCTGATCGAAGTGTCCTCGGATGCGAGCGATCGCCGAGCGGGTGCGACCGTGGCACGTGGACCTCCCGCGCGGTTTCGAGAACACTTGGCGACACCGGCACGACTGGCGCGACAGGCGCTGCGACGCGAAGGTCGTGTCGAACCGACCGATCCTTCGGCATGGACGACGGGTCAAGGGTGGGCGACCGCATCATCTGGCGCCAACCGTCGAGTCCGATCCCGCTTTTGCGGGCGAGCCTGGGCGCTCATTCCACCCATATTTGATATTGACGTCGCAGTCAATATTGGGTAGGGTACGAGGATGGCAAGGACACTCGACTTTCCGACCTTCGACGCCGACAACCACATGTACGAGACGCGGGACTCGTTCACGCGGCATCTTCCGGATCGGTACAAGAGCGCCATCGAGTACGTCGAACTGCACGGGCGGACGAAGATCATGATCCGTGGGACGGTGAGCGACTACATCCCGAACCCGACGTTCGACGTGGTGGCGCGCCCCGGTGCTCAGGAGGAGTACTTCCGCAACGGCAATCCGGAGGGGAAGTCGTACCGGGAGATCGTCGGGAAGCCGATGAAGAGCATCCCCGGTTTCCGCCAGCCGGGTCCGCGCCTCGAGCTGATGGACGAGCTGGGCGTGGACCAGTCGCTGATGTTCCCGACCCTGGCCAGCCTGCTCGAGGAGCGCATGCGTGACGACCTCGAGCTCACGCATGCCGCCATCCACGCTCTGAACGAGTGGATGTACGAGGAGTGGCAGTTCGACTACGAGAACCGGATCTTCTCGACGCCGGTGATCACGCTCCCCATCGTGGAGAAGGCGATCGAGGAGCTCGAGTGGGCGGTCGAGCGCGGAGCGAAGGCCATCCTGGTTCGCCCCGCCCCGGTGCCCGGGTACCGCGGCTCGCGGTCGTTCGGCTTCCCCGAGTTCGACCCGTTCTGGCAGGCGGTGGTCGACGCCGACGTCCTCATCGCCATGCACTCGTCCGACAGCGGCTACTCGCGCTACCAGTCCGACTGGACCGGTCCGGAGGAGATGCTGCCCTTCCGGCTGGACTCGTTCCGCATGATGACCATCAAGGGCCGGCCGGTGGAGGACACGATGGCGGCGCTGACGTGCCACGGTGTCCTCGCTCGGTTCCCCGACCTCCGGGTCGCTTCCATCGAGAGCGGCGGAGACTGGGTGGCGCCGTTCCTCGACCACCTGGCGGACGTCCACCACAAGATGCCGCAGGCCTTCGACGGCGACCCGGTCGAGCAATTCAGGCGAAACGTCTACGTGAGTCCCTTCCACGAGGACAACTTCGAGGTCCTGATCGACGCCATCGGTGCCGACCACCTCCTCTTCGGTTCGGACTATCCGCACCCCGAGGGGCTCGCTGAGCCTTGTACCTTTGTCGACCGACTTCCCGCGGGCCTTCCGGCCGAGGACGTCCGCAACATCATGGGCGGGAACCTGGGCCGGATCATGAAGGTCGACGTCCCTGTGGGTGCCGCGTCGTAGCCAGCACAGCCGAGGGTGCGGGAGTCGCTCGCGCGCCCGCCTCGGACGTCGCCTCCGTGTCGCCGATCGGCCACGTAAGCAGGTGTTCCGGGTCCGACGGTAGGGTCACGCATTCCAACCGATCCGTGGAGAAGGAGCCCCAATGCCCGACTACAAGTACATCCTGTACGAAACCCTGGAATCGGGCCGCGTGGTGCGGATCATGCTCAACCGCCCCGATTCCCGGAACGCCCAGAACCGTGGCCTGCTCGTGGAGCTCAACGAGGCGTTCTTGCAGGCGGAAGCGGACGACGAGGTGCGGGTCGTGATTCTCGGTGGGACCGGGCCGATGTTCTCGTCGGGGCACGATCTCGGGTCCAAGGCCTCCATGGAGGAGGTGATGCCGGGACCGAACCAGCACCCGACGCGCACGATCAACGGCGCGACCCGCAAAGGGTCCGAGGCCTTGATGCTCCAGGAGTGGCACTACTTCTTCGAGAACACGCGCAGGTGGCGGAACCTCCGCAAGATCACGATCGGACAGGCGCACGGCGACGTGTACGCGGCGGGCCTCATGCTTCTCTGGGCCTGCGACCTCATCGTGTGCGCCGAGGGCACGCGCTTCGCCGACGTCGTCGGCACGAGGCTCGGCATGTGCGGTGTCGAGTACTTCGCCCACCCGTGGGAGTTCGGGCCGCGCAAGGCGAAAGAGCTTCTCCTCACTGGGGATTCGGTCGACGCCGACGAGGCGCACGCGCTCGGCATGGTGAGCAAGGTCTTTCCGGCCGACGAGCTCGGTGACCGTACCCTCGAGTTCGCCCAGCGGATCGCCCAATTGCCGACGATGACCGCGCTCTTGATCAAGGAGGCGGTGAACCAGTCCATGGACAACATGGGGTTCTACAACGCTCTCAACGCGTGCTTCACCTTGCACGAGCTCAACCACTCTCATTGGGCCTCGGTGAACGAGGACCGGTTCCCGGTGGCCAAGGAGGACTCGGGCATTCCGAACTGGAGGGAGGCGCCGCCCATCGTGCCCGCGCGCAAGGACAAGGTGCGGGCCGAAGGCTGATCCCGTCCGTCGGGCACGGAAGGGCACGGACACCACGCCGGTGTTAGGCTGATTTCCGGATTCGGAAACCAGCTTTTCAGGAAGCACCCACCAAACGGGGGCGTGGCCTGGTGGGTCACGAGCTTTTCACTCGAATCCCCAGGTCAAAGGCCGAAAGAGCCGTCGTGCATCGGGGTCCGGGTCCTCGTTAGTATCACTATCGACGTCGATGTCAGAAACGCTGGCTCGACCTACCGGCGAGAGGGGTGGGTCCCGCAGGATGCTGCAATTCGTGATCGCCGGTCTTGTGCTCGGAGGGATCTACGCGATCGCCTCGGCCGGCCTGGTCATCACCTACACGTCGTCGGGCATCCTCAACTTCGCCTTCGGGGCGATCGCGTTCTTCATCGCGCGCTTCTACTACTACCTCCACACCCAGGAGAACTGGGCGATCCTCACCGCCGCCGTCGTCTCCATCGTCATCGCAGCCCCCGCGATGGGCGTGTTCCTCTACGCGGTTCTCTTCCGGTACCTGCGGCTGTCCTCGCCGTTGATCAAGGTGGTGGCCACCATCGGTCTGCTCGTCGCCATCCCGTCGCTGGCCACCTTGATCTTCGGGAACCAGGCGATCCAGCAGGCGCCCGGTCTGGCGCCGGAGCCCGTGCGGGTCTTCGACTTCCTGGGCGTCCCCGTGACCATGGACCAGGTGATCGTCTACGGCTGTGTCATTGCGACCGTGCTGATCGGCGCCGGCGTGCTGCGCTACACCGAGGTCGGCCTGAAGGTGCGCGCCATGGTCGACTCCCCCGCCATGACGGACCTCTCGGGCACCAACCCCACGGCGATCGCCGTCGGGGTCTGGGCGGTCGCCACCTTCTTCGCCGGGCTGACCGGTGTTCTCGCCGCCCCCATCATCGGCTTGGACTCCGGGAATTTCACGCTCCTCATCGCGGCCTCGTTCGCGGCCGTCGTCGCCGCGAAGCTTCGGAACCTCCCCGTCGCCGTCGTCGTCGGCCTGCTCATGGGCGTCGCCACATCGCTCTTCCAGCGGTACCTGCCGCCGGCGAGTCAGTGGACGACCGAGATCATCGATGCGATCCCCTTCATGGTGATCGCGCTGTTCCTGATCTACAGCCTGATCCGCCGGGGCAAGGTGGGGGAGTCGGACGGGTGGGGAGGCGCGCTGGACCGCGCCATCACGCCACAGGGCGAGAGCCGACTGGCGGGGTCGACGAGCAATCTGGTGGAGACCGCGTCCCTGGGTTTCTTGGGCAGATATGCGGGACCACTCCTGCTCATCGTCGTGGTCGCGGCGATCCCTTTGTTGGTCCACGGCTACTGGGTGGGACTCTTCGCCCAGGCCTTCGCCTACTCCGTCATCTTCTTGTCCTGGACCATCGTCACGGGCGAGGGGGGCATGCTCTGGCTCTGCCAGATCACCTTCGCCGGGGTGGGGGCCTTGACCACGGCTCAGCTGGCGAACAACCACGGCTGGCCGGTCCTGGCGGCGGCCGTCGTCGGTGGCCTCATCGCCGGGGCGATGGGAGCGCTCGTCGGTTTCCTCAGCATCAGGCTGGGCGACCTCTACGTTGCCCTCGTCACGCTGACCTTCGGTCTCCTCATGGAGAGCTTGGTGTTCACGCTGCCTTCGTTCGTCAACCAGGGCCTCGGGTTGACGCTCAACCGGCCCGGCTTCGCATCGTCCGACCTGTCGTTCACCTACTTGTGCCTCGTCGTCTTCGTGATCATCTCCTTGTTCATCGTGAACTTCCGAAGATCCACCACCGGTCTGGCGCTCAATGCCGCCCGGTGGAGTGATGCCGGAGCGCGGACATCCGGGATCAGCGTGGTGCAGATGAAGGTGATCGCGGGTGCTCTCGCGGCCGCCATCGCGGGGATCGGGGGTGCGCTCCTCGCGCTCGCACAGACGACGTTCCAGCCCGCAGAGTTCGCGACCTTTCTCGGGGTCGTCTGGCTCGCCGTGCTGGTGACCATCGGGGTGCGCTCGACCACCGCTGCGCTCATCGCGGGGATCGCGTTCGTCTTCCCGGCGGCCCTCTTTCAGTACTACCTGTCTTCGTGGACCTCGCTTCCCAATTGGCTGCCGGTCCTCTTCGGTCTCGGGGCGATCTCGGCGGCCAAGTACCCCGATGGCGCGCTGGCCGAGAACAGCCGGAAGTTGCGCCGTTTGATGGTCCGGGCGACTCCGGCGGCCCAGGTCGGGAGCGGAGAGCCGGGCGAAGCACCGAACGCGCCGGCCGAACCCGATTCCGTGGAGGCGGCTCCCCGGGTCGCCGGGAACGTCCTGTGACGACGGCGTCCGCTCCGAGCGATATGACCGCGGCGGGGGCGCCGTCTGCGGCACCCGCACTCTCCGCCGAAGGGGTGACCGTGCGTTTCGGCGGGCTCACCGCGCTCGCCGATGTGTCCGTCGAGGTGCAGCCCGGGGAGATCGCCGGCCTGGTGGGGCCGAACGGCGCGGGCAAGTCGACGCTCCTCGGCGTGCTCTCGGGCCTTCTCCGCCCCAACGCCGGCCGGGTACACCTGCTCGGTGTCGATGTCACCGACACCTCCCCGCGGGCGCGAGCGACCCGCGGGCTGGCGCGGACGTTCCAGCAGCCCGAGCTCTTCATGGGCCTGACCGTGCGTGAGCACCTGGTCCTGGCCTATCGGGCCCGAACGGCGCGGGCACGACTCTGGCGGGACATGTTCGACCCTCGCTCCCTCCTGCCCCCGTCGAGGGCGGAGACGGAGCGGGTCGACGCGCTGCTCGAACTCTTGCAACTCACCCGCGTGGCCAAGGCGCCCGTGGCATCGCTGCCGCTCGGCGTCGTCCGCCTGGTCGAGGTCGGGCGTGCGTTGGCCAGCGACCCGCACGTCCTCCTCCTCGACGAGCCGCTCTCGGGGCTGGACATGAAGGCGTCGGAGAACCTGCTCTCGGTGTTCAGGCAGATCGTCGACCACAACGAGCACCCGTTGTCCGTGATCATCGTCGAGCACGACGTCGCGGCGGTCCTGGCCCTCTCGAGCATCGTGTTCGTACTCGACTTCGGGGAACGAATCGCCGTCGGCACCCCCGAGGAGATCCGGAACGACCAAGCGGTGCGGTCGGCGTATCTCGGCGACGGCGAGCCGGTGGGTCGCACGGCTCCGACTCCGGCACCGGCGCCGCACCAAGTTCAAGCTCCGGTCGGCGAGGGGACGTGACCGACCCGATCCTCGAGGTCGAGAACCTCGACGTGTCGTACGGCTCGTCGAAGGCACTGTTCGGCGTCACCCTGGCCGTGCAGCCGGGCACCGTGCTCGCCGTGCTCGGCGCCAATGGTGCCGGCAAGAGCACGCTCGCCCGGGCCGTGTCCGGACTGGTGGCTCCGAGCGGGGGACGGGTCCGCTTCGAGGGGCGGGACGTGACGGGTTTGCCCGCGCACCGGATCCGCAAGCTGGGACTCACGTACATCCCGGAGGGCCGTGGCATCTTCCCCGGTCTCTCGGTCGTCGACAACCTGCGCATGGCGGTGGCCCAGGAGCGCCGGCAGGAGAGGCCGCAGGCGATCGAACGGGCCATCGGGCACTTCCCGGTTCTCGGGACCCGGAGCGGCCAGCGAGCGGGGAGCCTCTCCGGGGGCGAGCAGCAGATGCTCGCCATGGCCCGGGCGCTGGCGGTCTCGCCCAAGCTGGTGATCGCCGACGAGATGTCCCTCGGCCTCGCTCCCTTGGTGGCCGAGTCCGTGTTCGAGGGGCTCGAGGAGGCCCGACGGTCGGGGATCACCGTCGTGCTGAGCGAGCAGTTCGTGCACCGGGCCCTCGCCATGGCGGACAACTGCCTCATCCTCACCCGAGGGCATGTCGGCTGGTCAGGCCCTGCTTCGGAAGCCGGCACGGAGGTCCTCAACCGCTATTTGGGTGAAGCCGAGGCCCCGACCCCCACCGACGTGTCGAACTGATTTACAATAACGCCTCTCGCTCTGAGCGAGACGGTGGTTCTCAGCAATCACCTATTCGGTTCACATTGGCGGCAAAAGGGTTCCCGAAAGGGATAGAGGGAGGGTGAAGTGCGACACTCGATCACAGTCGGACGGCTTGCTGCTGCGCTGGTGGCGGGGGCGGCCGGCCTGCTGCCCGTCGCCCTGGCCACCTCGCAGGCGTCCGCAGCGCCGGCGCCCATCACCATTGCGTACGTCACTGACCTGACGGGGCAGGGCGGGGCCGAGAACTCGACCTCTCCCGCAGGGTTCCAGGCCCGCATCGCCATGCAGAACGCCGAGGGCGGCGTGCACGGGCACAAGCTGGTCCCGTTGGTACTCGACGACCAGACCAGCCCGTCGCAGATCGCGACGGCCGTCCAGGAGGCCGACTCGAAGGCGTTCGGCATCGTGTCGCAGAGCCCGCTGATGTTCCTCGCGGCCAAGTACCCGAACCAGCAAGGCGTGCCGGTCACGGGCACCTACGACGACGGCCCCGAGTGGGGGACGAAGCCGTACACGAACATGTTCGCCTCCGACGAAGGCAGCGTGAATCCCAAGTACCCCGTCAACACCCAGATCGGGGACTTCCTCAAGTCGCACGGCGGCACCGTTCTGGGGGCGTACGGCTACGGCATCTCCCCGTCCTCCGCCCGTGCCGCCGTCCAGAGCGCGGACTCGTTCAAGCACGCGGGAGGCAAGGTCGGGGTGCTCGACACGCTCCATCCCCTTCGGCAGCGTGGCGTTCACCAGCACCGCCCTCGTGGCCAAGCAGAACGGCGTGAACACCATCGTGCCGGGCCTGGACTCGAACTCGAACTACGCCCTGGCGACGGCGCTCAAGCAGGCCGGCGTCAAGTTCAAGGCGCTGTTCGCCACCGGCTACCAGCCCGACATCATCCACGGGCCGGCCTGGGGCGCGGTCCAGGGCGACTACTTCCTGTCGCTGTTCCGGCCGTGGGCCCTGCCCAACGCCGGCACCCAGCAGATGCAGGCGGCGATGGAGAAGTACACCCATCTCCCCAAGAGCCAGTTCGCCGACTTCGGCCAGGAGGAAGCCTGGGCCGGGGCGGACCTCATGATCAAGGGTCTGGAGATGGCAGGGTCGAACCCGACCCGGGCCGCCGTCATCAAGGACCTGCGGAGCCTGAAGTCCTACAACGACAACGGGATGCTGCCGCAGAGCATCAACTACTCCACGATCTTCGGGCACGATCTCCCCAAGCAGTGCACCTGGATCATGCAGGCCCAGAAGAACGGGTTCACGCCGGTCTCCTCGCAGCCGACCTGCGGCACCGACATCCCGGGCACGTCGACGGCGAGCGTCGGCAGCAGCTAACGCAAGCGCCACTCCACGCGGGTCTCCTTGTAGGTCTCCTCGCCGTCGGCGATGTTCTCGAACTGCGTGCCGAGCATCACGAGGGAGGACATCTGGGCCAGCGCCTCTCGTCGCGCCAGCTCGTGGGCCATCCACACCGCTCGCACCGTCCCTTGGATCGCGTAGACGGGGGCCGAGGCGATGGTGCGCGCCACCCACATGGCGCGTTCGCGTAGCTCGGAGGCCGGGACGACCTCGGACACCAGTCCGAGCTGGTGCGCTCTGGCGGCCGACATCCGCTCGTGTGCGCCGAGGAGGGCCACGCGCAGGGTTTCGCCCAGCGGAAGCTTCTGGAGGAGGTGCATCGATTCGAAGCCTGCGACCATGCCGTACGTGACGTGCGGGTCGAAGAACGTCGCCTGTTCCGCCGCGATGATGATGTCGGCTTCGCCGAGCAAGTAGAGAGCACCCCCGCAGGCCATCCCGTTCACCGCGGCGATGACCGGCTTCCACAGGTCGTTCTGCTTCGGGTTGATGTTCACCCCGGGGTCGTTGTACTGGAACGGCGTCGACACGAAACCCGTGTGGAAGCGCATCTTCTCCCTGGCCTCGGTGTCGGCGAGGTAGCCCTCGGCAATGGTCTGATCACGGTCGATGCCGCTGCAGAACGCTTCGTCGCCGGCTCCGGTCAGGATCACCGCCCGGACGTCATCGTGGGAGCGCAGCGCGGTCCAGAGCTCCTGGAGCTCTCGCTGCATCCGGTGGTCGAACGCGTTGTGCACCTCGGGACGATTGAGTGTGACGACCGCGACGCCGTCCTCCTCCTCGTAGAGAAGCGTCTCGAACGAGGTCTCCACCCGTCCCCCTTTGCGCGCCGAGCGGAGAAGGGCCCCGCTCCCCACCAGGTTAGCGGTGCCCGATTTCGGGCTCCCGGGGCTCAGCCGGCGTCGGGAGGTCGTGCCGGACGGTCACACGACCCTCGTCGAAACTGAGGAACCTTCCCAACGGGGACGACTCGGGGAGGGGGTCCTCGTAACTCCACGCGATGTCGGCGACTTCGGCGTCGCCGACGTCGGCGGTCCAGTAGGTGGCCGTCCCCTTGTACGGGCAGTAGGTGTGGGTCTCGCTCGGCCGGAGCAGGTCCATCCGCACGTGGGAGCGCTCGACGTAGAGGCGGGGTTCGAGCGCGGTCTCGTAGACCACCAACGTGCTGGCGCAGTCGACCAGCGTCATCCCGTTCGCCTCGACCCGGAGCGTGCGGCCCGACCGGAGGCAGTCCACCCGGTGGTACGGGTTGCGGGGGTGTCCGAACACCTCCTCGTCCTCCTCGAACCAGGCGTCGACACCGTCCCACTCGACCGTGACGTAGCCGGGTGTATCGGGCTCGGGCACCGCCGGCGGCCCGTCCACGTCGCCGACGGGAAAGCTGTAGACGGGCGGTCGTCCGGGACGGTGCACGAGCAGGACCTGCTCGCTGTCGATCACGGTACGTCCGTCCTTGGTCGCTCTGACGCGGCGCCGGAAGGGCTCGATGTACGCCACGCGCTCGGGCACCGGAGCGTTGAACCGGCCGGCCGGTCGGGCGCTCAGAGGCCCGCGTCCCGTGGTGAGGCTCACAGCGCGGTGCGCTCGTCCCGGGCGGGATCCGCTCCGGGGAACGGACGCACCATGGCCTCGACGGTGAACGACGCGAGCAGCTCACCGCCTTCGGCGTGCACCCGGCATTCGGCGTGCGTCATGCCGTCTCCGGCAAAGGTCGAGAGGTGGTGGTAGAGCATCCATTCGTCGGCCCGCACCTCTCGGTGCAGGGACAGGTTGATGGCGTTGATCGCCGTCGAGAGGGTGCGGTGCGCCTGGTCCTGCCCGATTCCCGCATGGGGCCGGAGGGCGGCCGCGATCGGCATGTGTCCCGTGAACTGCGCCAGGAGCCCGGCATGGATCGCAGGGTCGGCGGGCACGTCACGGAACCGGACCCAGCAGTCGAGCGTCGGCGGACCGACGGGCGCAGCAGGGTCCCCCGTGTACGCGCCGTCGACGATCCGGATGTCTCGTCCGGTCACTCCCATATCGTACGGCGGGCACTCATAGGGGCCCGGCACGGCGGGCGGCGCCACCTCGTGGTGCACGACCTCGTCCGCGGTCACGTCGAGCAGGACGGTACCCGCGCCACAGCAACGACCCGACTGGAGGACCCGGGTCGTCAGGCCCGTGAACGTCCGCCCCACACTCAGCTCGTCGAGCTCGAAGCGGAGGGGGCGGCCGGCGTCGGCGGGCCGCAAGAAGAGCATCCCGGCGGACACCGGGCGACGATCGGTGGCGCAGCGACGAGCGGCCACGATGGACTGCGCCAGCATCTGGCTCCCCTCGACCACGGGGCGTCTCCCGTCACTTCGGGCGATGCTCTCGAAACGAAGGTCGCCGTCGGGCCGCACGTCCAGCATCTCGACCAGGTGTGAAGCGTCGCCCCAGGTGGGGAACCTCTTGATCGTGCGATCGCGGTCGGAAGTGCCCGAACCACCGTCGACCACCTCGACCCGGACCCGCTCGACGTCGAACGTCCCGTGTCCGTCGAGCGGCACCAGGTCGTGGCGTGGTTCGGTGACGAGCAGCAGTACCTCGCAACCGCCGGGTTCGGTCGTCCAGCCCTCCATCGCACCCACGTCGGCGGACGAGGGCGTCCCCCTCGTAAAGGCAGCAAGGTCGATGTCGCGCCGCGGGAAGTACAGAACGGCTGGTTCCCCGTCCGCTTCCAGACAGAGGCACGCGTCCGACTCGGCCACCTTGACGTCACCCCACCACGCCCGCGCCGGGTACGGATACGGCTCGAGCTTCACGTCCGGGCCGGGCGGCGGCGCGTGCTCACACGGGTGTGGTCTTGCGCGGCGCCACGGTGACCGACGGCATGCTGATGCTGCCTCCGTGGCGAACGAGAGAGTCGACGACGGTGACGAGCTCGTCGACCTCGATCAGCGACTCGCTCAGGTACTTCCGCTCCATCCACTGGGTGCCGAAGTGAACCGCCCGGTCCTGGTCCCAGGCGTCGGCGAATCCGGTCATCGAGTCGCCATCCCCGCCGGCGCAGTCGCCGACCACCAGGCGCGTGAAGCCCACCGCAGGGTGCTCGGTGCGCCAGGCCTCGACGAGCTTGTCCAGGGCGGCCTTGCTGACGGCGTAAGCGCCGAGCCCCGGCCACGGCGGCGTGAGCGAGGCGCTCACCGACGACAGGTACACCGCGATGCCGTTCGTCGCCGTCAGGTGCCCGATGGCGGCGGTGGTCACCAGCGCCGCGCCGATCACGTTGGTGTCGAACACCTGCCGCCACGTGTCGACGTCGGTGTCGACCAGGCTGGCCAGGGGGCCGATGGCCGGCGTGTAGACGAGCGCGTCGATACCGCCGAGCCGCGCCGCCGCCTCCTCGATGGCCGAGCGGCACGAGGCAGGGTCGGTCACGTCGCATTCCAGCGCGATCGTTCCCGGCCCGGCCTCCTTCGCTGCCGCCTCGAGACGCTCCATCCGCCGGGCCAGGAGCGCCGTCTGCGCTCCCCGCTTGGCCAGCCCCACGCCGATACAGCGTCCCAATCCGCTCGACGCTCCGACGACCACCGTCCGCACCTCGATACCTCCGCTCTCCGTGTTCGTTCCGATGTTAAGCACCGCGACCCGTATCCGTATTCGCGTCGCCGAAGGACACGACGACCTTGCCCAGGGCGCGTCGTCCCGCCACCTCGTCGAGGGCATCCCTGACGCGCTCGAGCGGATGGATCGACGAGACGTAGGGTCGCATGCCGCCCGCCACCAACTGGGTCAACGCGGCGTCCCCCCGCCGTACTGCCCCGGGCACGTTCTCCATCACTCCCCGCAACTCGAAGCCGCGGACGTGCGCGCCTTTGAGCAGCACCAGGTTGAGGGGGATCCGCGGGATCTCCCCGGCGGCGAAGCCGACGCTCACGAAGCGCGCACCCCAACGCGTCGCCCGGAAGGCCTGCTCGGACAGGTCCCCGCCGACCGGGTCGACGACGACGTCCGCCCCACCCCCGGTGAGGACCTTCAGACGCTCCTTGACCGGCTCCCTCGAGTAGTCCACTCCTGCGTCGGCCCCCCGGCTCACGGCCAGGGCCACGCGCTCGGCGGACGAAGCGACCGCGACGACCCGCATCCCGAGTCGATGGGCGATGTCGACCGCAGCGAGGCCGACCCCGCCTGCCGCACCGAGCACCACCACGGTCTCACCCGGCTGCGCCTCGCCGATCGTCAGCAGCGAGTGGTACGCGGTCGTGTAGGCGACCCTGAAGGCCGACCCCTCGACGTAGTCGAGCCCCGCCGGCAGCGGCTGCACCGAGCGTGCGGGGAGCACGATCCGTTCCGCGAAGGCCCCGACGAACACCGTGCCCACGATGCGATCGCCCACCTTCACGTTCTCGACCCGTTCCCCGACCGCCACGACGTCGCCGGCGAATTCGCTGCCCGGGACGAACGGGGGTTCGACCTTGACCTGATAGGTCCCGGCCACGATGAGCACGTCGGGGAAGTTCACCGCCGCGGCCCGCACCGCCACCTCGACGTCGTCGGGGCCAGGCGAGGTGTGAGCGATCTCGGCCACCTCGATCCCCGAGATCGGGCCGAGCCGGCGGCAGAGCGCGGCACGGACCAGCTCGTCGGCGTTCACGGACAGAGAGGACTCAATGCTCGGTGTTCATGTCGACACGATGGCCACACCTGCGGTGCCCGGCGCTCCGTAGAGCTGGCCGTACCCCACCCGGGGTGTGCCGGGCACCTGGCGGTCCCCGGCCTGGCCGCGCAGCTGCAGGACGAGCTCGTGGATCTGTCGCAGGCCCGACGCCCCGATCGGTTCGCCGTTCGCGATGAGTCCCCCGTCGGTGTTGACCGGGAGGCTGCCGCCGATCTCGGTCGCACCCTCGGCCAGCATCGCCTCTTGCTCGCCGTCCTTGCAGAACCCGTTCTCGGCCATGTGGATCACCTCTGCGCCGGCGTCGGTGTCCTGGAGCTGCACGACGTCGACGTCCTCGGGCCCGAGGCCCGCCACCGCATACGCGGCGCGCGAGGCGTCGACCGTGGGAGAGTCGGCCCGGTCGAGCGGGAGCCAAGGACTGTGGACCTCGAACGCACCGAGCCTCCGCGTCCGCACGACCGACGCCCGCAGATAGATGGGCTTCGACGAGTAGCGGGACGCGACGTCGGCCCGGCACAGGACGACCGCGGCGGCACCCTCGTCGGGCGAGCAGAACATGTACTGGGTCAGCGGATCGTTGACCAGCGGGGAAGCCAGGATTGCCTCCTCGCTCATCGCCTGGCGCCTGAAGGCGTTCGGATTCAGTGTTCCGTTGCGGTAGTTCTTGGCCGCCACCCTGGCCAGTGTCTGCGGTGTGATCCCGTAGTCGTGCATGTAGCGCTGGATCTTCATGGCAAAGAACTTGGGGGTCAGGAAGAGCCCCGTCTCGCCGTACCAGCCGCCGACGCCGTACTGGACGGGATCGGCGGCGAAGGCGCCGGGCAGGTGCTTGTCCATCCCGACCGCGACGCCCAAATCGTATTCGCCGAGGCGGATGGTGTTCGCGGCCTGGGTGAGCGCGCTGGCCGCGGTGGCGCAGCCGTTGTAGACGTCGGTGAACGGAAGGCCCGTGAGCCCGAGGAAATTCACGACTGCGTCGGGATTGTCGACCTCATAGCTGCCGCCGAAGGCGAACTGCACGTCCTTCCAGGTCACCCCCGCGTCGGCCAGGGCGAGGCGGACGGCCTGGGCTCCCATCTCTATGGCGGAGACCCCGGGGAACCGGCCGAACGGCCGGAGCCCGACCCCGACGATGGCCACGTCGTCCATGTGAACCTCAGCGCTCCGTCACCGGTCGGAACGCGTAGGTGAGGACCTCGGTGCCGTCCTCCTCGACGGCGAAGGGCACCACGGTCAGCTCCATCGGCATCCCGATCCGCAGCTCCTGGTCCGCGTCACCGGCGATCCGAGCCTCCACCCGTCCTTCGGGCAGCTCGATGAAACCCACGCCGTAGGGCATGAAGTCTCCGGGCGCTTCCCGGCCGATGTAGGGGGGGTTCTTCGGCTGGAAGCGCTGCCGCGTCCACGTCCACAGAGTCCCCGTGGACGAGAGCGTGGTGGGCGAGACGCGGTCCCCGCCGCAACTCGGGCACGCGTCCTGGGCCGGGAAGGTGACGAAGGAGCACGAGTCGCACCTCGACCCGAGCAGGCGCGGCTCGTCGGAGGGCCACTCGAACAGTCCTTCGGCGACGCAGCGCTGCGCCATGGCGACTCCCATCTCCATCCCGATGTCGACGTCGACGTCGACATCGGGATCAGGGTACCGGGGCGACGGGGGAGGCCGCCAGCTACCAGGCTCGGGGCCGACATCTGCCCGGGTCGGGACGGTCGTACCCCCCTCGTGCGCGCCTCGGCGCCGGGCGGTCGCCCGAACGCCGAGGCGGGTTGGTTCAGTTGGCCGTCAGCTGCACGTCCGTGTCGCTCGTGATGTACTGGGCCGTGAAAGCACCCAGCACATGCTCGAACGTCGTACCGCCGAGCCCACTCGACGTGAGTACGACGTAGGTGGAACCCGAAGGGGGGGTGAAGCCCGCCGCGTCCTGGGCCGCCAGCGTCCCGGCCACGGACGCCGAGCCCGTCACGTTGAGGACGCCGAAGCTCGAGGTGCTCGCCAGCTGTGGCTCGTACTTGGCCGTGCTGGCCTGCTGGTAGTCCGATGAGACCGCCAGCGAGCCGCCGGCCGCGATGGAGAGGACGCCTGCGTTCGACATGGGCCCGGTCAGGCTCACCCCGACCGCGCCGAGCGACACCGTGGCGGCGGTCGCCTGGTTGTTGAACTCCACGGTGTCGATCTGCGTGGCCCCGTCGAGCACGACGACCTTCTTGTTGGTCAGGGTCCCGCCCAAATCGATGGCCGTCGTGAAGCCCGATGCCGGTACTTCGAGCGTGCCCTTGTTCTTCAGGTTGCCGGCGAACGTCAAGGTCGCCCCGAAGCCCGGTTCGATCGTCCCCATGTTCTTGGTCGTGCTCGCCGTGATGTTGGCGAAGCTTGACCCGCCGTCGCCGATGGCCACCGTGTAGCCCTTTGGCACCGTCCCGGCGAGAGTGCCGGTGATGTTGGCCATGAAGAGCTGGTCGGTCGGGACGCCCGTGCCGCATGCGGGGCCGGTGGTGAAGGGAGTGGTGAAGGCCAGGCCGCCGCCCGCCTGGCCGTCGACGCCGATCCGGACCTCGTTGCCGCACACGGTCCCCCCGTTCACGGTCAACAGGTTCTGCATGGTGAGTGTGCCTGCGTTGTCGATCACCCCGCTCTGGGTCACCGTCCCGTGCTGGCCGCTCGGGCTCGAGATGGCCAGGCTCGAGCCGGCTGCGCTTCCGACCGAGATCGTCCCGGTCGAGGTGTTCACCAGCGTGGAACTCGACTTGGGGAGCTCGTAGGTCGACGGAGTGTTGAGGTCGAAGGCGCCCTGGTTGGAGAAGCTCGCCAGGTTGAACGTCTCACCGTTGAAGGCCGAGGCCACGGCGTCGATGGTGCCCTTGTTGGTGATGGCCGCGGTCGAGGTGAGGCTGCCCTCGAAGCCGAGGTCGAGCGTCCCCTTGACGGTCATGGCCGAGGGGATGGTGATGTGCGCGAATCCCGCTCCGCCATCACCGACGGCGACCGTGTAGGTCGAAGGGATGCTCCCCTTCAACGTACCGGTGATGTTGGCGATGAAGACGTTGTCGGTCGGCACCCCGGTGCCGCACGACGGGCCGGACCCGACGGTCGACGGGAAGGTGAGGCCGACGCCGGCGGCCGTCTGGGCGTCGGCGCCCACCTGGAGCGGGTTGTTGCAGATGCTCCCGCCCGCCACGGTGACCGCCTCCTGGGCGACGAACTGGGCCGAGTTGTCGATCACTCCGTCCTGGGTCACCGTCCCCGTCTGGCCGCTCGGGCTCGAGACGTTCAGCGAGCTTGCGGTCGAGATCGTCCCGGTCGAGGTGTTCACGAACGTGGACGCGGACGTCGGCAGCGTGTAGGTCGACGGGGTGTTCACGTCGAAGGCGCCCTGATTGGAGAAGCTCGTCAAGTTGAACGTCTCGCCGCTGAAGGCCGAGGCCAATGCGTCGATGGTTCCCTTGTTGGTGATGGCCGCCGTCGAGGTGAGGCTGCCCTCGAAGCCGAGGTCGAGCGTCCCGTTCACCGTCATGGCCGAGGGGATGGTGATGTGAGCGATGCCCGATCCGCCGTCACCGACGGCCACCGTGTAGGCCGAGGGGATGCTCCCGCTCAGCGAGCCGGTGATGTTGGCGATGAACACGTTGTCGGTCGGCACGCCCGTGCCGCACGAGGGGCCGGACCCGACGGTCGACGCGAAGGTCAGGCCGTCGGTGGTGGCCGACTGGCCGTCGAGGCCCACCTGGAGCGGGTTGTTGCAGATGCTCCCGCCCTCGACGGTCACCGCCTCCTGGGCGATGATCTGGCCCGAGTTGTCCAGCACGCCGTCCTGGGTCACCGCTCCGGTCTGGCCGCTCGGGCTCGAGATGGTCAGCGAGGTCCCACTGGCGACCGAGATCGTCCCGGTCGTGTCGTTCAGCAGGGTCGAAGCCGAGGTGGGCAGGACGTAGGTGCTCGTCGCGTTGACGTCGAGTGCACCCTGGTTGTCCAGGGAGGCCACGTTCAGCGTGGTCCCCCCGAACCCGGTGCTCGGGACCTCCAGGGTCCCTGCGCTGGTGTTCGTGACGTTGCCCGAGACCGTCAGCGAGCCGCCGAACCCCGACTCGATGGTGCCCGAGTTGCTCACGCTGGCGAACGTGATGTTGGCGGTGCCCGATCCGCTGTTCCCGATGGAGAGGGTTGGCGTCGAGCCCGATCCGCCGACCGTGAGCGCTCCGGCGGAGATCGTCTCGTTGCCGATGGTCACCGTGTAGCTCCCGGGTGCGGTGATGCAGGCGGCCGTCGACCCGGTCGGTGGCGCGTTGTTGCTCCAGTTCGCCCCCGTGTCCCAGGCGCCGCCGGAGGTGTTCGTCCAGGTGTCGCACGCCGCCGGTGCCGCGGCCGCTGCGGGGGGCGCCGACGCGACCACCGAGGCGAGCACGATGCCGGCGGACGAGCCGATCAAGGCGAGCGCTGCGAGCGCTCGTACGATCCGTGGTGCGTTGACGGTCGAACGTGCCGTGGTTTCAGCTTTGGTCATCCTCGCCTCTTTCGGTCTGAGCCTCGTTCGCTCTGAGGCCGCCATGCCGCCTGCGATGCGTCGTCAGCGGACCCGACCCGCGCCCGCTGAGCGCGCACCTTACACGCTATGAGCACCTTGTCCCATTGCTAAATCTGGACCCGAAAACCTGGGTGCCGACGAGCCGATGCGCCGGGGCTCAATCCAACTGTGGTGTTCGATCCGAACCGGATGGTCCGGGCGCAGCGGGCGCAACAGCGGGCCCAACAGGGAGAACGGGGCGCAGAAGAGAGTCGCGGAGCGCGCTCAGCGCGGCCGAGGTCCGCTGCACGAACTCTTCGTCTCTCGGGGGGTCGCCGCGCTCGAGCCAGGTCAGAGTTGCTTCCACCAGCCACGCAAACAGTGTCTCGGCGCGCCACGCGTCGAGGCACTCGTCTCCGGAATCGATCGCCATCAGGCGGCGGACGACCGTCACCGCGACCGCCCTCAGGTCGCGGGCGTAGGCCTCGAACCCGGGTTCGTGGGACGCGTGCCGCCAGAGCAGGAAGAACGCCGAAGGGTCCTCCCTGGCCACGGTCAGGAGGGTGCGTGGGCCGAGTCCATGGTGGGCCGGCAGGGCCAATTCGGCCTCGAGCTCCTCGCCGAGCTGGTGGAAGACCTGCTCGAGGATCTCTCGGTAGAGCACCTCCTTGGACTCGAAGTGCCGGTAGACGATGAGCTTGGTGATCCCGCATGCCGCGGCGACGTCGTCCATGGATGTGTGGGCGAAGCCGAACACGGCGAATGCTCGTGCGGCGCCCTGGAGGATGGCGGTTCGCCGTTCGGGCCGGGTGAGCAATTTCGTCTGGACAGGTATACGGGAGAGTGTATACCCTTTGGTAAACGGGAGGGAGCCGATGGCACAGGTGGAGTTCACCGAGACGGAATTGCTCGCTGACGTCGACGTGGTCGAACCGTTGCGCGCCGGGGGGATCCGATGCCACGGCGGCTTCGACGCCGCCGGGCGCTACGTCCCGCCCCGGACGAAGTTCCGCGTGCCCGCAATCACCTCCTGGGGTCGGCAGAACTGTGACCGCTTCTCGACTGAGCTGCTCGACGCCCCGCTCGAGCGCTGGGAGCGTTCGTTTCCCAACGTCGAGCAGACGCGACACCTGATCCGGTCCGGCGTCCGCGAGCCGCTCGTGGCGACCTTGACCCGGATCGGCACGGTCGAGGGGTACGGCGCGAACATCCGTCTCCTCAAGCCGAAGGACCTCCAACGCCACTTCGTCGAGGACGTGCGGGGCACCGCGATCGACCATCTGGGCCAGGGCCTGTTCGAGGCTCACGGGAGGGACGAGGCGGGATGCGACGGCGTGGCCGGCCACCGGGACATGTGGTTCGCAGCACGTGACATGGCATTCGGCGCTCCCGACGAGGATCTCGACATCGAGGCGATGCTGGTCCGGATGGGTTTCGGTCCGGGTGGCACGGGCAACGATCGGCTGTTGCCCGACGACATCCCCGCCGAGCTCGAGGCGATGGTCTCGCTGATGGTGCGGGTGCTCTTCATCGAGATCTCGGCGTTTCACACCTTCGCCTGGGCCGAGGCGTGGCTGTCCGACGGTGAGCTCGTCGCGGGCGACGGCGAGCCGGCACGCCTCGTCTCTTACATCCGCGCCGACGAGACGCCGCATGTCGATTACCTGCGCACCGCGCTGTCGGAGATGCGCGACCGCACCTGGGTCGGTGATGGAGGCCGGCACCACTCGGGCCGCGACATGATCGCCCGAATTTGGGAGCCGATGCTCCACCACAGCCTTGGACCGGTGCGGGACCAGGGTCGCGCCGCCACGCTTTCAGAGGTTGAGTACTGGTGTGCCCGGCGTCGCAACGGTGCCGACATCCTGGCCGAGTTCCACTCGCTCGGGACACCTGCGTCGTGAAGTTCGGCATCTTCTACGAGCACCAACTTCCACGTCCGTGGGAGGACGGGAGCGAGCACAAGCTGCTGCAGGACGCCCTCGAGCAGGTCGAACTGGCCGACCGCCTCGGTTTCGACGTGGTGTGGGAGGTCGAGCACCACTTCCTGGAGGAGTACAGCCACTCCTCCGCCCCGGAGGTCTTTCTGGGTGCCTGCAGCCAGCGCACCCGTGACATCCGCCTCGGCCATGGGATCATCCAGACCGCGCCCGGCTACAACCATCCGGCCCGCACGGCTGAGCGCGTCGCGACGCTCGACCTGATCTCGGGTGGACGGGTCGAATTCGGATCCGGTGAATCCGGCTCCGAGGCCGAGCTCGGGGGCTTTCTGGTCGACCCGGCCACCAAGCGCGAGGCGTGGCTCGAGGGCCTGCAGGTGGCGCTGCGCTGCATGACGGAGACACCGTTCACCGGTGTCGACGGCCGATACGTGCGCATGCCGCCCCGCAACGTCGTACCCAAGCCCATGCAGAAGCCCCACCCGCCCCTCTGGGTGGCGTGCTCGCGCCGCGACACGATTCTGCTCGCCGCCGAGAAGGGAATCGGCGCGTTGACCTTCGCCTTCATCGACCCCGAGGAGGCTCGGCGGTGGGTGGAGGACTACGAGCGAACGCTCGCGCAGTCGTGTGTCCCGGTCGGTCTGGCCGTCAACCACGCCATCGCCTGCGTGACCCAGATGATGTGTCACCCGGACGAGCAGATCGCGCTCGACCGGGGTCTCGAGGGCGGGAATTTCTTCGGCTACTCGCTCGGCCACTACTACGTGTTCGGTGAGCACCGGCCCGGTTCCACCGACGTCTGGACCGAGTTCCTCGAGCGGCGGGGAGCGCAGGGATTCTCTCCCGAGGTCGAGGCCGCACTGCGCCAGGAACGGCTGGGGGCCAAGTTGGCGGCCGGCGACCGGACGGGACTTCGGGGCGCGACCGGGACGCCGGCTCAGGTCCGTGAGTATCTCGAGCGATTCGAACAGGCCGGAGTCGACCAGGTGATCTTCGTCCTCCAAGCGGGGAAGAACCGGCACGAGGACATCTGCGAGTCACTGGAGCTCTTCGGGCGCGAGGTGCTCCCCGCGTTCAAAGAGCGCGACGCGGCGCAGGTCAAGTCGAAGGAGGCGCGGCTCGCCTCGGCGGTCGAGGACGCCATGGCGCGTCGGCAGCGCGAGCCGGCGCCCCCGCGATTGCCGGACGGCTACTCCTTCCCTGCCATGCCGCGCCGCTGGGCGGAGGAGACCGGGAGCGAGGAGATGCGCGCGTGGCTCGAGCACTTCGCCGAGGCTCGTGCCCTGGGCGTACAGGACGAGAGCCTCGGCATCCTCGGCGGGTAGCGCCCAACCTTGCGCCGGTGAACGTCGTCGAGCGCGTGCGCCGTCCGACGCCAGGACGGGCTGATGTGGGCACGGATGCGAAATTTCGGCGCCGCCCGAGGCGGCGGGTCGGGGACCGCTCGTGCTGTGCCATAGTCTCCCGGTGCCATTGTTCGACCTGAGCGGGCTCACCGACGAGCAGGTGGTGGAGCGGTATCGGCTCGCCCGCCCGTTCCCCCACGCGATGTTTCCGGACTTCGTGCGTGCCGACCCCGAGGAGGTCGTGGCGGCCTTCCCGGCTCAGGACTGGGAGGGGTGGGCCGACCGCTCCTCGAAGTTCCAGCCCGGCAAGAGCAGCTGCCGTGACATCGCCGCGTTGCCGCCGCTGCTCGCCCGCATGATCCACGAGCTGTCCGAGCCCGCCTTCCTTCGGGCCGCGTCGACGCTGACCGGCATCGACAACCTGCTGCCCGACCCCTTTCTCGAGGGTGGAGGTCTCCAGTGGAGTGGTCCCGGCGGCAAGCTGCTCCCCCACACCGACTTTCACTTGCACCCGCGCATCCCCCTCTTCCGGCGCGTCAACCTCCTCCTTTTCCTCAACCCCGACTGGAAGCCCGGAAGCGGTGGTGAGCTGTGCCTCTTCCAGCTGGGAGACGACGAGCCTGCGGTGCGCTTCGAGCCGAGGTTCGGTACCTGTGCCATCTTCACGACTGATCACCGCTCCGTGCACGGGGTGAGCGCGCTCTCCGAAGATGCCCACATGCGACGGTCGATCGCGCTCTACTACTACACGGTCGAGTCGGCGGAGGTCTTCAGCGGCGACCGCCACACGTACTGGTACGACCCCGATGCTCCCGCGGATCGCTCGGCGACGACGAGGGCACGTCTGGCGGCCATGAAGACCGCGCTGCGTGCATCGAGGACCCTGACTCGTCTCGCCTACCGCGTCGATCCCCAGAAGCCCGAACTGGTCTGACCGACCGACCCCTTTCGGGGTCGGTCGAGCCGAAGCCGGGCCCGAGGGGCGTCAAGGTCCGAAGAATTTCAGCGTGTTGTCACCGTCGTCGACGAACAGGATCCCGTGGGTACTCGCGGCCAGCGTCAGGCCGAACAGGTCGCCCCCACTCCCGAGAGGGTCGAGCTGGACCGTGTCGACCTGGTGGCCACTCGGGGTGGTCTCGACCGCGTTCGGGTCGTTGGCGTTGACCGTCACCACGTCGCCGTCGGGGGCAACGATCAGGCCGAGCGGAGCGTTGAGGGAGCCACCCCGTGTCAAGGTGATCCCGCCCCCGCCGACGGGGTAGTGCCGGAGCAGCGCATTCGGCACGGCGGCGATGCGGTTCCCCGCGGTGTCCGCCACGTACAGCGTCCCGTTCGGCGACACGGCGTCACCGGTCGGACCGAGCACCAAGGCCGACGAGTTCAGCTCCTCGGGGAACCCCGTGGCGATCGTCGCCTCGCTGAGCAGCAGCGGGGCCTGGCCCGAGCGGTCCACGACATCGAGCCGAACCACGGTGCCCCGGTCGACCACACCGCCGCCGGCGTGCACCGTCTCGTTGAGCACGTTGGTGACGAAGAGCTGGGCGACGTCGCCCTTCTGGACCAGAGCCAGGTCCCACGGACCGTTGATGCCGCCGCCTGACCACGTCTCTATCGGCATGCCGGAGCTGTCCAGCACGATGAGACAGCCGGCCTCTGGGGTGCCGTTCCCGGCATTCGTGACGGGCAGGCTGCCCACCACCACGTCTCCGCTACCCAAGACGGCCAGTGCCGTGGTCAGTCCCACACCTCCCGGGCATGCACCGGGTAGGCCGACATTGTGGATGTGCGAGAAGACGCTCACCTGACCTCCGGGCGAGACCTGCACGATGGTGTGCCCTGTGCCCTGGAGGTTGGACGACGCGTTGAAATTGCTGATCAGCGTGTCCCCGGCCACCAGACGACCCACGCTGGTGGGAACGGTCGCGATTCCGTATGGATTCACATCGCCGTTCGGTGGCACCGTCGACCCGATCGTGGTCACGCTGTGAAAGTGCGAGAGGAAGGGTGGCTGGTTCGGACTCGCCCCGGCCGGCGCCACCACCGTCAAGCACGCCAGGGCGGCGGCCGACGCGACCGCAGCCGCCGCGCCCAATCCCCGAGATGACCTAGGACCCCAAAGTCGCGCCATCGCACTCACTCCTCCTGCCCCGATCGCGGTAATGGGCAGGCGCGGCCCGCCCAATGGTTCTACGGTCCCCAACGCGGCGAGGATTGCGGAATATCGAGCCCGGCCTCTCCACCCCGATCTCGCCATGACTCGCTAAGGTCCCGATCCGATGCCGGACTACGACGCCATCGTCGTCGGCGCGGGACACAACGGCCTGACCGCCGCCTTCGTGATGGCCCGCGGGGGCATGCGTGTGCTGTGCCTGGAGAAGAACCACTTCATCGGCGGGATGGCATCGAACACCGAGCTCATCCGGGGCTACCGCTTCGAACTGGCGGGGTCCATCCAGTTCCCCGTGCCCAACGAGGTGTTTTCCGACCTCGAGCTCGGGTCGTGCCCGATCTACGAGCCCGAGGTGCAGTCCGCGAGTGTCGGGCCCGTCGACGGTCAGCCCCCGTTGTATCTGTATTCGGATCCGGAACGCCTCCTGGAGCACCTCGGGGAACGGATCGGCCTCGAGGCCGTGTCGGGCATGGCCGAGGTGGCGGCTTGGGCCGAGGCGCCCGCCCGGGCCATCGGCCGCTTCGACGTCCGCCGGCCACCTCGCACGCTCGACGAGATGTGGGCGTCCGCCGCCAGCGAGAACGAACGTGAGGCCATCCGGGTCGCCATGTTCGGCAGCGTCATGGACGTCGTCGACCGCTACCTGCCCGATCGCGTCGTCCACGCCCCCGTCCGCGCCATGCTGGCGTTCCTGGCCGTCAATTCGACCTGCCGGGGTCCGTGGTCCCCGGGCAGTGCGCTGTGCCTCGCCTTCGCGCTGGCATCACCCGGCGACGCGACCATGTCCAAGGTGCGCGGCGGAATCGGCACCATCGCCGAGCACCTGCTCGCCCTCTTCGAGAAGCACGGGGGCGAGTTGCGCCGGCACGCGAAGGTGACGCGCATCGTCACCGACGGTCGTGCCGTCAAGGGGGTCGAGCTCGGAGGAGGAGAGGTCGCGACCGCTCCCGTGGTCGTGTCGAACCTCGATCCCACCGCGACCTTCACCCAGCTGCTCGACCCCGAGGGTCTTCCGGAGGCCTTCAGGCGTCGGGTGGAGGCCATCGACCACCGCGCCCTGTACTTCCAAGCGCACTTCGCCCTGAACGGGCTGCCCCGGTACCGGGCTCCGTACGACAGCCTCAACGGGAGCACCTCGGCCCGCAACGTGACGTTCTTCGGTACCGCCGAGCAGATGCAGCTCGACTTCGAAGGGTGCATGCGGGGAGCCGTGCCGTCTGCGCCGTCGTTCAACCTGCAGATCCCCTCCTTCGATGACCCTTCTCTGGCTCCGCCCGGACGCCATGCCGCCAGCAGCTTCGCCTTCTACCTTCCCGTGGGCAGAGGCCACGAGGAGCAGGCGCGCCTTCGCGACGAGATGGCAGAGCGGATCGTGGCGAAGCTCGCCCTGGTCGCCCCGAACTTCCCCGACCTCATCGACCGCCAGCTCAATTACCCGGCGTACACCTATGAGCTGATGTTCGGCTGCACCGGTGGTGATTTCACCCACGGGCTCCTCCAGCCCGAGTTCATGGGTCCGTTTCGGCCCGGTTCGCGGGGTTGGCCGGACAACCCGGTCCCCATCGACGGTCTCTACCTGTGCGGGGCCGGGTGCCACGGGGGCCCCGGGGTCACCTTCATCCCGGGCTACAACTGTGGGTACGACGTGCTGGAGACGGCAGGATCGGGTGATCGTCCCGCCTGACGGCTGTCGCGCAACTGGCGCTCCGTGAAGGCCGGGGGCAGGGCGGCGAAGAAGGCCGAGCTGTCGAAGAGGCTCAGACGAAGAAGATCCGGGCGGCGGCTCAGAAGCTTCCGGGCGGGAGGGCCGCCACGACCTGGGCCCAGCTGAACGTGTACGAATGCGGCGGCATGGCTGCCGCCGCCAACGTGATGGCCATGGACGTGCCGCCCACGTCGCCCGAATGCGTGTCGCTCGACGTGGCCACCGCGGCACCCATCACGAGGCCCGGCCCGCTGCCGAAATCGTCGAGGATGCCCCTCCGGTGACCCCAGCACCCGGCGTCACCTCGATGCGCGCAGTCGAGATTGCCGCTGTTGTACCCGTCGTCGTACATCCAGCCGTAGTCGGCGTCGAGCCCGTTCACCGAACCGCCGGCCCACTCCGAATCGTCGAGTGCGTAGCGCCGTCCGGCGTCAGGCGGGTCTCCGGCGCTTTCGGCACCGCGCTTCGCGTTGCGGTTCAGCGCCGCGGTCAGTCCACGGAACGGCGGCAGGCCACGGTCCACCCGCTCGAGATCGACGACGACGAAGAGCTGGTCGGGGGTGCTCAGCTGTGCGAATCCGGACGGGAGCACCATGGGCCGTACTCCTTCCAGGGCATGCGCGTGGTTGATGGCGCCCAGGGCCGCCGCCACGCAGCCCGGCGAATCGTCGAATCCGCTGGAGGCGCACGACCGGGTGAAGTCCGGCACGGCGGCCACGTTGCCGCCAGGGTCGGGGATACCGGAAAGGGCCTCGCCGGGTGGCACACCGCCGAGCGGAGAGAGGGTCCCCTCCGCGGTGGCCGCAACTGCTTCGCCCCAGGTGTAGGCGAGGGTCGAGGAACCGCTGGGCTGGACCGCCAACGTGGCGGCGAGAGAGGACCCGTCGCCGGAGCCCGGGAAGCCGGCGACCCCCGGGTCGAAGCCTGCGCCCATCACGAGATCACCCGGGCCGAGATGTTTGAGGACGGCGTGCCTGTCGCCCCAACAGCCGGCCCTCTCCCGGTGTGAGCATCTCGGTGTCCCGCTCCCCGGGCCGTCGTCGTACATCCACTCGTACACGGCGTCGAGACCGTTGTCGACGCCCCCGATCCACTCAGCAGCGACCGCCAGCGCCCCGGCGTCAGGGCGAGCCGGGAGCCGGTCCGCGTCGGCCGCACGCTGCGCTTCGCGGTCGAGCGCGTCGGACAGACCGGCGAACGGTGCCAGGCCGCGGTCGACGCGTTCGCGGTCGACGGCGACGAGGAGCTGCTCGGGAACCGAAAGGAGGGGGAAATCCGCGGGGAGGCGCATCGGGCCGAGACCCTCAGCGGAACGGGCGCGGTCGACCGCCTCCAGCGTGAGCCGCAGGCAGGTGCTCGAAGTGTCCGCGCCGACCGGCGCGCACAGGTCGGGGTAGTTCGGCGAAGGGGTGATCGAGGCCGGCGGGTCGGCCGACGGATCGGGGGCAGGCCCGGCCGAGCAGCCCAGGGCGAGCAGCCCGAGCGTCATGGCGGTCGCAAGCGCTGAGGCCGTCCTCGCCGGCCGCCACCGCTTGGAGGGTACGAGCGCCATGGTGGTCGCCAAAGGTAGTGAGGATCGCCGCCTCAAAGGCCTCGCGAGGCCCGACTTTTCATCCTTCTGCCGTGGTACCCCGGGGGATTCGACGACGAGCTCGCCGCGGCGGAGGCCGAAGGCCGTGGGCGCCGTTCCGCGCCGTCATGCTCACTCGCCCTCCGGCTGGTCGTGGCCCTCCGGCGGCGCCCCGAAGCGAGGGGGCCGCTTCTCCATGAATGCCGCCACCGCCTCCCGCATGTCTCCGGTGTGGGAGGAGAGCACCTGGGTCCGGTTCTCGAGGTCGATGCCCGCCTGGAGCGAGCCCACCTCGAGCTGCGACCACATGACCTCCTTGGTCATGCGCACCCCCCAGGGGCTGTTGCCCACGATGAGCCGGGCGGTCCGGAGCGCTTCGTCCATGAGGTCTCCGTCGGGCACGACGCGCAGGACGAGCCCGATCCGATCCGCCTCGTCCGCGTCAATGATTCGACCGGTCAACATGAGCTCCCATGCCCTGGAAGCTCCGACAAGGCGTGGCAGGAGCCAGCTGACACCGATGTCGCAGCCCGAGATGCCGAGGCGCACGAAGGCAACGTTGAAGCGCGCGGAAGCGGCGGCGATGCGGACGTCGCACGCCAGCGAGAGTGCCAGGCCACCCCCCGCCGCGGGTCCGTTCACGGCGGCGACGACCGGCTGCGGGAGCGAGCGAAGCCTCGGCACGAGGCTGGCAATATCCGTCTGCGTCGCGAAACCGGCCTCCGTCCCACCGAGGCCTTCGGAGCCGGGCGCTTCGCCGTAGCCACTCAGGTCGAGGCCGGCACAGAACCCCCGGCCCGCCCCGGTGAGCACGACCACTCGGCAACCGCGGTCCCGGGCGACCGCACCGAGAGCGCCGTGGAGTTCCGCCACGAGCTCGGCGTTCATCGCGTTCAACCGCTCGGGTCGGTTCATGGTGATTCGAGTCACCCCGGGTTCTGGCCGTTCGATGATCAGCGTTGACATGGCGCTCCCTCTCTCCGGACGAGAGGTTTCCCATCGTCCTCTTCGAGTCTCCCCCCGGTCGAGGGTCCCGCACCAAGAGAGGGCGTCGCCTACGTTCGAGGGGGGTTGTCCAGCTGGTAGAGGACGGCCTCGAGCAGGGCGCGCCGCTCGCGCAGGCCCTGGCGGAACTCGGGGTCGTCGGTGCCGGCAATCTCCGAGCTCAGTTCGCCGAGCGCGCCTTCGAGGAGCTTCTGCAGCTCAGCGCATTGGCCCTCGGTCAGCTCCAGCAGCATGGCCACGCCTCTCGTCCGGTCGAGACCCCTGGCCCGCCACAACCTAGACCCGCCCGGCACGCTACGTTCGCCCCACAGTGCAGCTCGCAGTCGTGGTCGCCGTCTACCCGGTCATCTTCTTGGGGGAGCTCCCCGACAAGACCATGTTCGCATCGCTGGTGATGTCGACCCGTGGCCGGCCACTCGTCGTGTGGCTCGGCGCCGCAGCGGCGTTCGCCGTCCACGTGGTCATTGCGGTGACGATCGGGGTCGTCCTCTTCCACCTGCTGCCCGAACGGGTTCTCAGTGCGATCGTGGCGGCGATGTTCTTCGTCGGCGCCCTCCTCGCGTTGCACGAAGCCAGGCGAGCCGAAGCGATCGTCGAGCACGAGGTCGCGTCGCACCGAAGAGTCGTGGTGACTGCGTTCGTCGTCATCTTCTTGGCCGAGTGGGGCGACCTGACGCAGATCCTCACCGCGAACCTCGCCGCGCACTACCACCAGCCATTCGCCGTGGCGGTGGGCGCGGTTCTGGCACTCTGGAGCGTCGCCGCGCTCGCGGTCGCCGGAGGGAAGAGCCTGCTGCGTTTCGTCGACATCCGCAAGGTCCGCGTGGCGACCGCCGTGGTGCTGTTCGGACTGACGGGCTGGGCCATCTGGGAGACGGTCCGCTGACGTGTCGTCGTCCCGGGGTCCGGACCGGTACGCGCTGGCCGGACTCGAGGTAGCGCGCCGCCCGCCGTCCTCGTGCAGGAGGGTCGTATCGTTCGGCGCCGCACCTCCGCCGTCGCGGTCTGCGTCGCGGTACTGCGTAGCGGTCAGTGGCCGACAGCTACGGTAGTTGCGACCACCCCACGGAGGTACCGCCATGCCGCTGCACAAGAAGGATTCCGGACCTGCTCGACTCGCTGTACGCGGATCGTGACCTCCGGGCCAGCCTGCCCACGAGTCGTTTTCCGCCCGGAGAGATGCGGCCGACCGAGGTGTTTCAAGCCATCTGGGACGAGCTCCTTCTCGACGGCAACGCCCGCCAGAATCTGGCCACGTTCTGCCAGACCTGGGAGGAGCCCGAGGTCCACGGTTTGATGGACCTGTGCATCGACAAGAACCTGATCGACAAGGACGAGTACCCGCAGACGGCTGAGCTCGAGCGCCGGTGCGTTCAGATGCTCGCCGATCTCTGGCATTCACCTGCAGGCTGCGAGGCCGTGGGGTGTTCCGCCATCGGGTCGTCCGAGGCGTGCATGCTCGGCGGGATGGCGGCCAAGTGGCGGTGGCGGGCCAGGCAGGAAGCCGCGGGCAGGCCCACCTCGGCGCCCAACATGGTCTGTGGGCCCGTGCAGGTGGTCTGGCACAAGTTCGCGCGGTACTGGGAAGTCGAGATGCGCGAGATCCCCATGGAGCCTGGTCGGTACGCCATGGACGTAGAACAGATGCTGGCTCGCGTCGACGAGAACACGATCATGGTGGTCCCTACCTTCGGAGTCACCTACACCGGTTCGTACGAGCCCGTGCTCGAACTGTCGCAAGCCCTGGACGAGCTCCAGGAGAGAACAGGCCTCGATGTCGACATCCACGTCGACGGGGCGAGTGGGGCGTTCCTGGCCCCGTTCTGCGCTCCCGACGTCGAATGGGACTTCAGGATCCCTCGGGTGAAGTCCATCAGCACGTCGGGGCACAAATTCGGGCTGGCCCCTCTCGGAGTCGGATGGGTCCTCTGGCGCGATGTGGTCGACCTGCCTGACGACCTCGTCTTCCACGTCACGTATCTCGGCGGTGACATGCCCGTGTTCCAGATCAATTTCTCCCGCCCCGCCGGCCAGATCGTCGCGCAGTACTACAACTTCGTGCGGCTCGGCCGAGACGGGTACCAGAAGGTGCACGACGCGTGCTACGAGACGGGGAGTTACCTCGCCAAGGAAGTGGTGAAGCTCGGTCCTTTCGAGTTGCTGTGCGACGCCGATCCGCAAACCAGCATCCCGTCGGTGGCATGGCGGATCCGCGAGGGTGAGGATCCGGGCTACACGCTCTACGACTTGGCGGACCGGATGCGCGTGCGAGGGTGGCAGGTTCCGGCGTATCCGCTCACCGGCTCCGTCTCGGACATCGCCGTCCAACGAATTCTCGTGCGCCAGGGAGTGAGCCGCGACTTGGGCGAGCTCCTGCTACACGACCTCCAAGATGCCGTCGCCCACTTCGATCGCCACCCCACCACGGTGCCCATGACCAAGGAGGAGGCAGGCGGCTTCAGCCACCTGTGAGGCTCGGATCGGAGAAATTGGCCGACCAATCGATCTCGATCGGCCGCCGGCGAACGAAGCGTGGCTTGCCGACGACCGCAGGCCGGTCGGTCGTCCACAGCGCCGGCGACGCCCTCGTCAACCCGGCCAGAGAGCGCAGGGCGGGTTCGTAGCTCGATCGTACCCAGGCGAAGCGTCGCCAGCTCGCCTCCTCCCGTCCTGGCGCGATCCGGATGAACGTCGACAGTGCGTCCATGGTGCGGAAGTATTCGTCGCGAGTGATGCTGATCATCGGAGGAGGCTCGTCGAACCGGGTGAGGAGTTCAGTGATCCGTTCCGGTTCTGGGAGCGGCACGCTCGCCGCCCGTGCGATACGGACGAACCCCGGCATGCCGTACACGAGGACCATCAGTGGCCCCTTGTCGATCTCCTCGAGCACCTGGCCCACGCCCGTCTCCGATGCGGAGGCGACGAGTGCGGCGGCGTCGAGCAGTGTCCCGACGGTTGCGACCCACGAATGGTCCGGTTGGGTCTCGGGGAAGTAGGAGAGGATCGGGAATGCGGTGTGGGTCTGCTCCAGGTCGAGCATCCATTCCGACTGGTTCTTCCAGAACTCGGTGCTGTCCAGTGCACCGATGTGGTTGAGGCTTTCCAGCAGCTCGGGCGCGTTCGGCGGCGTCCCGGCGATCGGTCGCAACCTGACGGTTCCCTTTTCGCGCCCGTTGTAAGCCGAATAGATCGTGGGGAGATAGCTGATGAGGAGTGCGACGAGTCCGAGCCCGATCGTCGCCTCGACGAAGGCGAGCCAGATGCGGGCGGTCGTGTCCGGCTCCGAGAACCCCAGAGTCGTCAGCGACGACCCGCTGATCTCGAACGCCTTCGTCAGGCCGAGACCGCCGGTGCCCCAGAAGATGAGGGTGAAGGCGATCACCATCAGGATCATCCAGACGAGCGGGAGACTCACCAGCGCGACGGGCGCGTAGATCTGTTGGAGCTGGTCCGTCCTCGCCTGGTTCCGCCAGCGATGGACGAGCAACCGGTAGACGGTGGCGATGATCGCCTGGGACAGGCGGGTGAATCCCTCCTGGGGGAGGACCACCGTCTTCAGCGCGGATCCGAGGATCGCCAGCGCCATCGCGGTCCCGAGGATCAGTGAGAGGACGTTCAGGACGATCATGGCAGCGGACGGCGCAAGACGGTCGGTACTCGCGTCAGGAGATCTCCTTCGCCGCCTCCTGAACGGCTTTGTCGACGTCCTTCTTGTCGATGTCGAGCTCCTTGGTCACGTTCTTCTTCGCTCTGAGGGCCGACTTGTCCAGGTACGCCGCGATCTTCGTTTCGCCGACGATGACGAGCGCCGCCTCGCCGGAGTCGATGAGGTCGCCGAACTCCTTGATGTCGGCACGCGACATGCCCTTCCACAAGTGCCCCGCCACCCCTCCGACCGCTGCCCCGACGAGCGCCGAGGCGATGATCGAAGGCGGAAACAAGATCCCGACGAGGGCTCCCGCTCCGGCACCACCCCACGCCCCATGGCGGGTTGACGTCTCGTCCTTGTTCACATGGATCTTGCCGCTGTCGTCCTTGGTGACCACCGCGGCGTCGTAGGTCCCGACGGCTCCCAGGGCGTGGAGGTCCTTCACGACGTCGTAGTCCGCTCGAGCATCCACCTCACTCCCATAGGTCCCCACGTAGATGAACACTCCGTCCGTTCCGGACATCGTCCCTCCCGTCGTTTCTCTCCGACGCAAACGCTAGTGCCGGGCCGAACCTCGGAGCCGGTGCGACCGGCGGCTCTCGGCCATTGCGCTTCGATCATGTGAATCGGGCGACGACGGTGGGAAAGGGCGGAGCACGGTCGGTCGGGACCAGGACAAACGTGCTTCTTCCAAGTTCCCCGAGCAGTCTGGCATGATCGTTTCCGATGCCGCTGCCCCCCGCCATAGAGATCGCGCGCCGTGCCTCGCTGCGCCCGATTTCGGACATCGCGGAGCAGATGGGCCTCGATCCCCACCTGCTCGAGCCGTATGGCCATCACGTCGCGAAAGTCGACCTCGACGCCGTCGACGTGTTGGCCGGCCGCCCACGCGCACGCTACGTCGTGGTCACCGCGGTCACTCCGACCCCCTTGGGAGAGGGCAAGACGACCACGACGGTCGGTCTCGGTCAAGCCATGGCCTGCATCGGGCGCCGGGCCACCATCGCACTCCGGCAGGCATCGATGGGCCCGACCTTCGGGATCAAGGGGGGAGCGGCCGGAGGTGGCTACAGCCAGGTGGTCCCTTTCGAGACCCTGAACCTCCATCTGACCGGCGACCTCCACGCCGTCACTGCGGCCAACAACCTCTTGGCGGCCATGGTGGACAACCACCTCTATACGGGCAACGCGTGTGCGCTCGATCCGAGGTCGATCACCTGGAAACGGGTCCTGGACGTGAACGACCGGTCGCTCCGCAACATCGTCAGCGGTCTGGGTACCCGCGAAGACGGGATCCCCCGGGAGACCGGATTCGACATCACGGCCGCTTCGGAGGTGATGGCGGTGCTGGCGCTGTCGACCTCGTTGCGCGACCTGAGAGAGCGGCTGGGCCGAGTCGTCGTGGGCTTCACCGCTCAGGACGAACCGGTCACGGCCGAGCAGTTGAAGGCAGCCGGTGCGATGACCGTGATCATGCGCGAGGCCCTGAAGCCCAACCTGCTGCAGACGCTCGAGAACACACCCGTCCTCGTCCATGCGGGACCTTTCGGCAACATCGCACACGGAAACTCGTCCGTGGTCGCGGATCTCATAGGGATCCATGCCGGCGAGTATCTGATCACCGAGGCCGGCTTCGGCTCCGACATGGGCGCCGAGCGGTTCTTCAACATCAAATGCCGGACGTCGGGCCTCGTGCCCGACGCGGCCGTCGTGGTGGCCACGGTCCGCGCCCTCAAGCTCCATTCAGGACGCCACAAGGTCGTCGCCGGTCGGCCCCTGCCTCCCGCCATGCTCGAGGAGAACCCCGAAGAGGTCCGACTCGGTGCGGCCAACCTCCTGGCGCACATCGGGATCGTGCGGCGCCATGGCGTGACACCGGTCGTCGCCGTGAACGCATTCGGCGAGGACTTCCCGTCGGAGCACGCGGCCATCCGGGAGATCGCAGCCTCGGCGGGGGCGCGCTCGGCCGTCTGCACGCACTTCCTCGACGGGGGCAAGGGCGCCACCGAACTGGCCGAGGCGGTGGTCGAGGCCTGCGAGGAACCCAGCGAGTTCCGGATGCTCTACGAGGATGGAGTGAGCCTCAGGACGAAGGTCGAGACGATCGCCACCGAGGTCTACGGGGCCGAGGGCGTCGACTACACGCCCGCATCGGCCCGCCAGGTCGACCTCTACGAGCGATCCGGGTTCGGAGGACTCCCCGTCTGCATCGCAAAGACGCATTTGTCGATCTCGTCCGACCCGACCCTGTCCGGGGCACCCCGAGGATGGCGCCTGCCGGTCCGAGAAGCCCGAGTCAACGCCGGATCGGGATTCGTCTATCTGGTCTGCGGTGACATGAGGACGATGCCGGGGCTGTCCCGCAGTCCGGCCGCGGAACGGATCGACATCGACGAGGACGGCAACATCGTGGGGCTGTTCTAACCAGGAGGGAGGGCGTCATGGCCATCGACTTCACACTCGCACCCGAGCACGAGGAGATCCGATCCAAGGTTCGGAGCTTCATCCAGGACACGGTGACACCCCGGGTGAAGGGATTTGACGACGAGACCCGGGTCACGTCGCGCCGCGAGTATCTCGAGACCATCTTGGAGCTTCGAGAAGAGGCGAAACGCCAAGGGCTGTGGCTCCCGCACATGCCTCCGGAGTGGGGAGGAATGGGCCTCGGGCACGTGGAGCTGGCGATGGTCCAGGCCGAGGCGGGCCGCACGCGGCTCGGGCCGTGGATCCTCAACTGCATGGCGCCGGACGAGGGAAACATGCACACGCTGCTGCACTGGGGGACCGAAGAGCAGAACGGCAACTACCTGCGTCGGCTCTGCGAGGGCACGGCGATGTCCTGTTTCGCCATGACCGAGCCCGAGGTGGCCGGTTCGGATCCCACGCTGATCCAGACCAGGGCCGAGAAGGACGGCGACGAGTGGATCATCAACGGTCACAAGTGGTTCATCTCGAACGCGCGGTCGCGCCCAGTTCGCCATTCTCATCGCCCGTACCGAACCCGACGTGCCCCCCGGTTCACGCGGTGCCAACACCGCCTTCCTCGTCGATCTGCCTGCCGAGGGCTGGAACGACGTGCGGGAGGTCGAGACGATGCACGGCTCGACCGGCCACTCCGAGATCGTCATCGACGATCTCCGGGTCCACGACCGGCAGATCCTGGGCGGTCGTGGCAACGGGCACCGGCTCGGGCAGTACCGCCTGGGACCGGCGCGATTGGCGCACTGCATGCGCTGGATCGCCCAAGCGGAGATCGCGCTCGACATGATGGTGGACCGTTCGTTGCATCGCTACTCGCACGGCTCGCTCTTGGCGGAGAAGCAAGGTGTCCAGTGGCTGATCGCCGACTCGGCCATGGAGCTCTACCAGTGCAAGCTGATGGTGCTCCATGCCGCCTACAAGATCGATCGTGGCGAGGACTTCAGGACCGAGGTCTCCATGGCCAAACACTTCGTCGCCAACAGCCTGAACCGCATCATCGACCGCTCCATGCAGGTGCACGGTGCGCTCGGCTACTCCACCGACACCCCGTTGGCCAACATGCTCCAGCACGCCCGATGGGCTCGTTTCGCCGACGGCGCCGACGAGATCCATCAGATGCGCATCGCCGAGCGAACCATTTCCGCCTACAAGGACTTCGGCTCCACGAACGCTGCCACGGGCGGCCTTCCTCTCTGAACCGTGGGATGCATCCTGGCGGTCATCGCCGCCATCTCGCCCCGCTTCGTCATCTTCTTGCTCTGGCTCTTCACGGACCGGCTGACGATCGCCTTCCGTTCGGGCTGGGAGGGGATCCTGGGCTTCCTGTTCCTGCCGTACGCCACGCTCTTCTATGCGCTGGTCTACAGCCCGGGACGTGGCGTCGACGGTTTCGGTTGGGTGATCGTCGCGCTCGGGTTGCTGCTCGACCTCTCATCGTTCCTCTTCGGCTCGAGGTCGCGTCGGCGCCGTGACCGGCGCCTGCAGGGGGCGTGATCGTCGACTCGGGTTGGCCGCGTCTCCGCACGGACACCTCTCAGGCGAAGCGGAGCCGCAGATCCGGCTGTGGACCGAACGCCGGGTCGCTCGGCCCCACGGTCGAGAGCCGGTGCCAGCCCGCCACCCCGATCATGGCCGCGTTGTCCGTCGCCATCGCCTGCGGCGGGATGAGCAGGCGGGTCCCGAACTCGTCGGCGAGCGCCTGGGCGCGCACCCGCAGGATCGGACTGGCCGCCACCCCGCCTACGATCGCCACGGCCGGATCGCCGAACTCTTCGAGCGCACGACGGAGCTTGGCGCAGAGCACGTCCATGCAGGCGGCCACGAACGACGCGGCCACGTCTTCGACCGGTACGCCGGGATTCGCCCGCACGTGATTCACCACCGCCGTCTTCAAACCCGAGAAGGAGAAGGCGTATCCCTCGCTGAGCATCGGGCGCGGGAAGCGGATCACGTCGGTCGCGCCGGCCGCCAGCCGGTCGAGCACCGGGCCGCCCGGGTAGCCGAGCCCGAGGAACCGGGCGACCTTGTCATAGGCCTCGCCGATGGAGTCGTCGGCCGTCTCACCGAGCAGCTCGTAGCGTCCCAACGCCGTGGAGCGCGTGAGCAGGCAGTGGCCGCCTGAGACGAGCAGCGCGGTCTGGGGGAAGGGGACGTCCCCGTCGGCGAGGTACACGCTGGCGAGATGTGCCTCGAGATGGTTCACCTCGACCACGGGGATGCCCCATCCGAGGGCAAGTGCCTTCGCGTACGCGATGCCCACGAGGAGGGCGCCGACCAGACCGGGACCAGAGGTCACGGCCACCGCCTCGAGGTCGACGCGAGTGACGGCTGCCTCGTCGAGGGCGCGTCCGACGACCGAGCCGATCAGCTCGATGTGGGCCCGGCTCGCCAGTTCGGGCACGACCCCGCCGAAGCCGGCGTGCAGGTCCGTCTGGCTCGCCACCACCGATGAACGCACCGTCCCGTCGTCCTCGACGACGGCCGCCGCGGTCTCGTCGCACGAAGTCTCGATCGCCAGCAGGGCCGGCACGGCTCAGCGGGCGGTGGCGAGCACGGCTTCCAAGGCGCTCGCCGCGATCGCACCCTCGCGCTCGACAACGGCGCGGTCACCTTGGCCGGCCACGTTCACCAGCGTGGAGGGGACCTCGGTCAAGGTGCCCCCGTCGACCACGAACGCCACGACGTCGGCCGCGTCGGGGCTGCCTCCGAGCGCCTCGACGACCGCCGAGCGCGGTGACGGGAGTGGGGACTCCGTGAGGGTTGGCACTCGTGACGAACAGAGGGCCCGTCCGGGCCAGGATGCGGCGGAGGAGGACGTGGTCCGGGACGCGTACCGCGACTTCCCGCCGGGAGGAGAGCCAGTCCGGACGGGACGCGTCGTCGTCGAAGCCGAAGGCCATCGTCAGCGGCCCGGGCCACCAGCGCGCGGCGAGGGCCTCGGCGACGGCGGTGACCTTCACCCCGAGCTCGCGCACGTCGTCGATGCCGGCAGCCAGCACGGGAAGGTGGAGCCCCTCGGGTCGTTGCTTGAGCCGGTACACGGACCGGACCGCAGCGTCGGACGCGGGCAATGCCGCCAGGCCGTAGACGGTATCGGTCGGTACCACGACGACCCTGGACCCGATCAGAGCGGCGGTGGCCATGTCCACCACCTCGGCCGCATCCACCCCCTCGGCCGTATCCGGGGTCCCGGCGGGGACGATCCTCACGCGGAGGCTCAGAGGGAGAGCGGTCGGATGGGCGCGGCGAAGAGCGACGGGTCCGACTTCCAGTCCACATCGGGCACGTCCACGTAGAGCTCGATCTCGTTGCCGTCGGGGTCGAGGATGTAGACGCTGTGGGTCACGGTGTGGTCCGACGCACCGACCACGGTTGCTCCGGCGTCATTGACGCGGGCCAGCGCGGCGCGCAGGTCGTCGTCCGTCTCGCCGACGTTGAGGCCGAAGTGGTACAGGCCGACGCGACGGCCGGGCGGGATCGGCGTGGCGTCCTCGCCGACCTCTATCAGCAGCAGTTCGTGGTGGGTCCGTCCGGAGGAGAAGGCGGCCGCTCCCCTCGGTTCCTGATCCGCCGGCGGCATGATCTGGCGCCAGCCGAGGACGTCACGGTAGAAGGCGGCCGAGCGCGAGGCGTCTCGAACGTAGAGCACGAGGTGGCCCAGCTCACGAACGGTCATGAACGGCAGGCTACCGGCAGGGCGGCCGCTGATCGATCAGGACCTTTCCGGTCTGTGATTCCCGTCCGTGATCGATCGGACCGCTCCGCCCCAGCTATCTACCCGGCCCGCTCCTCGGCGGTTTCGGCGCCTGCGGTGCGGACCCAGTTCGCCGTGGGCGGCATACCCGGTCCGAGGTGGATGGGCACGTCGAAGGATTCGGACGCGAGCCCGGCGGCCTCCATCATCTCGGTCAGCGCATGAGGAACGGCGGCCGCGATGTCCCAGAGCCGGGGCACGGCACGCGCGTCGGAGGCGAATCCCCAGTAGAGGACTCCCTGGTAGCTCATGATCGTGATGTTCAGGCCCATCCCGTCCATCACGGGGCCGAGGGGGAACATGCCGAGCAACTCGCTCCCACCCAGGTAGAGCGGAAAGTCGGGTCCGGGCACGTTCGAGATGACCAGGTTGGCCACCGGGCGATGGCGGTCGGCCAGCCTCATGCCGGTGTAGAGCCTGGCCGCGGCGGCGAACACGTTGGGCGTGGCGTGCTCCGCCCAGTTCTGCAGCGTCGTGGCGCCGAGCGCCTTGTGTTCCTCCTTGGCCCCCTTGGTTCCCTCGTGGATCGCCATCAGCCGCTCCAGCGGGTCGTCGAGCTGGCACGGAAGCTGGACGAACATCGCGGACACCTTGTTGGAACCCTTGAGCTCGGCCACGTCGGGTGTCACCGAGACGGGTACGACCGAGACCAGCGGGATCTCCGGCAATTCGTCGCCGGCCTCGAGGTAGGTCCGCAGAGCTCCCGTGCACATGGCGAGGACGACGTCGTTGACGGTCGTGCCCATCGCGTTCTTGAGCTTCTTCACGTCCTCCAGGCTGGCGGCGGCGAAGGCGACGCGCCGCCGGGAGTGGACGGCGACGTTGATGGACGTGCGTGGCGCCGTGAGCGGGAGTGCCGCCTTGGCCGAGAGGCCCTGGCGTACCCGCCGCACCCCGAGGACGTTCCATGCCGTGCGCCAGGCGATGTGCGCCAACTCGAAGGGTGCGACGAGGGCGGCGCCGGCGGCTTGGGACACCAGCTCGAGGTTCGACGGAACGCGCGAGTCGAGCTGACGCGCCGGCTGCTTCGAGTCCGGCGGGGGATCGGACTCCAGGTCGAAGAGCACCCCGAGCAGCTCGGCACCCGAGACGCCGTCGATGGTGCTGTGATGCATCTTGACGACGAGCGCGATCTTCCCGTCCTCGACGCCCTCGACGATCCACATCTCCCACAGCGGGCGGTCGCGATGGAGCTGCCGGCTGATGACGTCCGCCGCGAAGTCGCCCAGCTCGCGCATGCCGCCGGGGGAGGGCAGGGCGGCCCGCCGGAGGTGGTTGTCGATGTCGAATTCGGGGTCGTCGACCCAGACCGGGTGGCCGAGGCGCATCGGGACCTCGACCAGGCGGCGTTGGAAGACGGGAACGAGCGGGATACGGTCGTTGATGAGCTGACGGACCCGGCGGAACGAGTAGCCGCCCGGGACCGTCGAGGGGTCGAACACCGCCGTGATCGCCACGTGCATGTGCAGCGTGGGCGTCTCCATGTAGAGGAAGCTCGCATCGAGCCCGGTCAGGCGTTCGGGTGCCATCGGCTCTCCTTCGTCCGGTCGCGCCTCATAACCTCCCATCACGCCCCGCCCGGCGGCAATTTCCTCTCACCCCTCCTCTCCGCCGTTCCTTTCACCCTTCCTCTCCGCCGTGCCCGTCCACCCCGGACCGGGGAGGCATCGACTCCCCACCCGGCTGCTCATCGGCGATGATGGGAGCCGTGCCGTACGCCTTCCTCGCCGTGACTCTCGTCGGCGCCGTCGCCGTGCTCATGGCCTACCGCCCGATCCGACGGGAGCCCTTCACCATCTTCTCGTTCACCCTGGGCTGGGTCGCCGGAGAGCTCGCCTTCCAGAACATCGTCTGGCAGATGGTCGCCTCGGCCCTGTTCATCCGCTTCGGCGCCCTGGACGGTTGGGCCGGCTGGCTCGGCCTCGGGCTCGCCGTCGTGGCGTGGTTCGGCCTCCTCGGCCTCGGGGTGGCCGGCATCCGGGCGGCCGACGTCGTCGCCCGCTCTCTCGACGAGGTCCGATCGGAAACCTTCCCCGTGCCGGACCTCCCGACCGATCCGACGTGGGGCAAATGGTGGCGCGTCACCCGCGCCATCCCGTTCAAGTCGAGGGCGGTCGACGTCGTCCACGACATCGACTACGCCGGCGACGGGCAGAGCCGGCACCGCCTCGACGTGTACCGCTCGAAATTGAGGCCACCAAACGCTCCGCCCGCTCCGGTGATGGTGTACGTACACGGGGGAGCGTGGATCATCGGCGACAAGCGCGAACAGGGAAAGCCCATGATGTTCGAGCTGGTGGCCCGCGGCTGGGTGTGCGTCGCCATCAATTACCGCCTGAGCCCCAAGGCGACGTGGCCCGACCACATCGTCGACGCCAAGCGTGCGGTGGCGTGGGTCAAGGAGCACATCGCCGACTACGGCGGCGACCCGTCCTTCGTCGCGGTCAGCGGGGGCTCGGCCGGCGGGCACCTGTGCGCGCTGCTCGCGCTGAGCCCGGGCGACCCGGCGTACCAGCCCGGGTTCGAGGGCGCCGACACCTCGGTCCAGGCGTGCGTCCCGTTCTACGGGGTGATGGACATGACGGGCGCAGCGGACGGTTCGGGCCTGTACGGCCCCGGCCTGCTCAAGATGCTGGAGAAGACCGTCATGAAGACGACCATGGCCGAGCATCCCGAGGTCTTCCGCTCCGCCTCGCCTACGCGGCGCGTCCGCCCCGACGCGCCCCCGTTCTTCGTCCTGCACGGCGCCAACGACACGCTCGTGCCGGTACCGGTCGCCCGCACGTTCGTAGAGCGGCTCCGCGCCGTGTCCCAGGCCCCGGTCGCGTACGCCGAGCTCCCGCTGGCCCAGCATGCCTTCGACGTGCTGGCGTCCCTGCGCTGCCAGGCCACCACCTCGGCCGTGGGCGATTTCCTGACCGCGGCCCGGGTCGCGGCGAACATCTCCGCCGAGGCCTGACCCTCAACCGCCTCCGGCGGCGACCTCGTCGGCGAGCTCCACCTCGACGCCGAGGGCGTCACCCCTCGCGCACACCAACTCGTCCAGCCCGCCGGCGTCCACGAGGTCGCGGGCGCGCCGACTCGGCCGCCGCGATCAGGTCATCGGGTCCGGTGACGGTCAAGCGGGCCACGCGCGCCCGCATCGACTTCTTGTGCGCGGTCTTCTCGCGCCGCACCGCGCCGAGCACCTCGGCGGCGACGGTGAGCACGATGTCGTCTCCGCCTGCGAAAGGCCCGACCTCGGCCGGCTCCGGCCAGGGGGCGACGTGCACCGAACCCTCCTGCCACCACCCCCACACCTCTTCGGTCACGAACGGGAGGAAGGGGGCGAAGAGGCGGTGCAGGACCGAAAGGGCCACGGCGAGCGTCGCCCGCGCCGAGGATGTGGCGGGAGACGTCTCCGTCCCGTCACCGTAGGCCCTCGTCTTGACCAGCTCGACGTAGTCGTCGCAGAAGGACCAGAAGAAGGTCTCGGTCTGCTCCAGAGCCCGGGCGTAGTCGAAGGCGTCGTGCGCCTCGCTCGCCGCGGCGACGAGCGCTCCGAGCCGGGCCAGCAGCGCGACATCGATGGGCTCGCGCACCGCCTCGATCCCGGGCACTGCGCCGTCCCCGAGCCGCCCGAGTGCGAACTTGGACGCGTTCAGCACCTTGATGGCCAGCCGACGGCCGATCTTCATGACTCCCTTGTCGACGGCCGTGTCGGTGCCGGGCCGGCCGTTGCAGGCCCAGTAGCGCACGGCGTCGGACCCGAACTCCTCCACCAGCGGCATCGGCGTGACGACGTTGCCCTTGGACTTGGACATCTTCTTGCGGTCCGGGTCGAGGACCCAGCCGTTGATCGTCGTGTCCTTCCACGGGACCGCTCCGTGCTCCTGGTGCGAGCGCAACACGGTCGAGAAGAGCCACGTGCGGATGATCTCGTAGCCCTGAGGCCGCAGGTCCATGGGGAAAGTGGCGGCGAAGCGCACCGGGTCGTCGACCCACCCGCAGGCGATCTGCGGGGTGAGGGACGAGGTGGCCCACGTGTCCATGATGTCGGGGTCGCCCACGAATCCTCCCGGCTTGCCGCGCTGGTCCTCCCGGTAGCCGTCGGGGACGTCGGTCGTGGGGTCGATGGGCAGGCGCGACTCGTCGGGCACCAGTGGCGTCCCGAGGTCGGGCTCGGCGTCGGCCCCGAGCTCGTACCAGAGTGGCACCGGCACGCCGAAGAAGCGCTGGCGGCTGATCAGCCAGTCGCCGCTCAAGCCGTTCACCCAGTCGGCGTAGCGCACCTGCATGTAGGGCGGGTGCCAGGTCAGCTCGTCGCCGCGCGGCGATCAGGGCGCGGCGCAGCTCCTCGTCCCGGCCGCCGTTGCGGATGAACCACTGCCGGCTGGTGACGATCTCGAGTGGCCGATCCCCGCGCTCGTAGAACTTGACCGGGTGCGAGATGGGCCTGGGCTCTCCGACCATGTCGCCCGAGGCCGCCAGCATCTCGACCATGGCCCGCTGTGCCTGCTTGACCGTCTTTCCCGCGATGGCCTGCCAGGCCTCGCCGTCGGGGACACCGGGCGGCGGGCTCGCCGCGATCCGCCCGGTGCGCGTCACGATGCTGCGGGTGGGCAGGTCGAGGTCGCGCCACCAGATCACGTCGGTCACGTCGCCGAAGGTGCAGATCATGGCGATGCCCGAGCCCTTGTCGGGTTCGGCCAGGTGGTGGGCCAGCACGGGGACCTCCACTCCGAAGAGCGGGGTGTGCACGGTCGTGCCGAACCGGGTGCGGTAGCGGTCGTCCTCGGGGTGGGCGACCAGCGCCACGCACGCGGCCACGAGCTCGGGCCGGGTCGTCTCGATCTCGAGGTCGCCGAAGCGCAGCCGGTGGTATGCGCCGGTTTGCTCGCGGTCCTCCATCTCGGCCTGGGCCACCGCCGTCTGGTAGTCGACGTCCCACAGCGTGGGTGCCTCCGAGGTGTAGGCCTCGCCGCGCGCCAGGTTGTGCAGGAACATGCACTGGCTCGTGCGGCGACTGCGGTCGTCGATGGTCGCGTAGCCCAGGGTCCAGTCGACCGAGAGCCCGAGGCGCCGCCACAAGTCCTCGAAGGCCTGCTCGTCCTGGGCGGTGAGCTCGTGGCACAGCGCGATGAAGTTGGGCCGGCTGACCCGCACGGCATCCTTGCCGGGGGAGTCGGGTGGCTCGAAGTCGGGGTCGAAGGGGAGTGAGGGGTCGCACGCCACCCCGTAGTAGTTCTGCACCCGGCGCTCGGTGGGCAGGCCGTTGTCGTCCCACCCCATGGGGTAGAAGAGCTTCCAGCCCCGCATGCGCCGGTAACGGGCGATGGCGTCGGTCTGGACGTACCCGAACACGGACCCCATGTGGAGCGAGCCCGAGACGGTCGGTGGAGGGGTGTCGATGGAGAACACCTCTGCCCTCGTCGCCGAGGGGTCGAAGCGGTAGGTCCCGGCGTGCTCCCACTCGCCGGCCCAGCGCTGCTCCAGCCCGTCGAGCGTCGGCTTCTCGGGCACACGCCGGGGCGCCGAGGGCGAAGCGGCCGCCGGGGACGGGGTCGGTGCCGGTTCGGTCAAGGGGCTCGACATGATCGGGTTACCGTACCCGGGTGCTGCGCCTCCACGACACCGCGACCGGGACCGTGCGCCCCCTCGACCTCCGCCGAGAGGGAGAGGCGTCCATGTACGTGTGCGGGCCGACGGTCTACGACCTGCCCCACCTCGGACACGGTCGCTACTCGCTCGTCTTCGACGTGCTGCGCCGGTACCTGCTCTTCCGCGGCCTCGACGTGACCTACGTCTCGAACGTCACCGACGTCGACGACAACATCATCAAGCGGGCGGCCGAGCAGGGGCGGACCGAGCCCGAGGTGGCCGTCGAGTTCGAGGCGCGCTGGTGGGAGGCGATGGACGCGCTCGGGGTCCTGCGTCCCGACGAGACGCCGCACGCCACGGCCTACGTCGACCGCATGGTGGCGCTCGTCGGCGAACTGCTCGGACGCGGCGTGGCCTACGAGACGGGGGACGGTGTCTATCTCGACGTCAGTCAGGTTCCCGGCTACGGGCTCCTGGCTCGCCAGAGCCTCGACTCGCTGCGGGCCGGCGCCCGGGTCGAGGCCGTCGACGAGAAGCGCTCCCCGCTCGACTTCGCGCATCTGGAAGAAGGCCAAGCCGGGGGAGCCGCGCTGGGAGGCGCCGTGGCACGCCGGACGGCCGGGTTGGCACACCGAGTGCGTCGTCATGTCGCTCGATCTCCTGGGCGACGATTTCGACCTGCACGGCGGCGGCCAGGACCTCGCCTTCCCGCACCACGAGAACGAGCGCGCGCAGGCCGTCGCCGACGGGCGGACCTTCACCCGGCACTGGGTCCACAACGGGTGGGTCGAGGTGGAGGGCACGAAGATGTCCAAGTCGCTCGGGAACTTCACGTCGCTGACCGACATGCTCGAGCGGAGCGATGCGCGCGCCTACCGCCTGCTCGTGCTCCGGGCGCACTACCGCTCCCCGATAGAGGTCACGACGCAGACGGTCGCCGACGCCGAGAAGGGTCTCGATCGCCTCGACACCCTGGCGCGCCGCTTCGGGCTCGCCGACCTGCTGGCGGCGAGCGGCCGCGGCTACGTGGTCGAGGCGACGGACGCCGCCGACGCCGACGCCGACGCACTGGCCTCGTTCTCGGAGCGGATGGACGACGACCTCGATACTCCGGGTGCGCTGGCGGGCGTCTTCGAGCTGGTGAGTGCGGCCCACTCCGCCGCCGACGCCGGCGACCAGGACGAGGGTGTCCGCCTGGCTCGGACGGCGGCCGTCCTGGCGGCGGCGCTGGGCGTTCCCCTCCGGGGAGGGTCCGGCGAGGTGGACGAGGCGGCCAGCCGTCTCGTCGCCCAACGTGACGAGGCACGCCTGGCCAAGGACTTCGCCCGGGCGGACACCTTGCGGGACGAGCTGGTCGCGCTGGGGTGGACGGTCGAGGACACGCCCTCGGGCACCGCCATCCGGCGCTGAGCCGCCGGGTCGGGCCGCCCCATGGCCGGGTTGGGCGACGCGGGTGGGGCAGGGGATCGACGCGGCGAAGAGCATCATCGTCCCTGGTCGGGAGCCGATTCGTCGCCTGCTACCGCTCAGTAGGTTACTGCAGAGTAACCTAGGGCAACCGAGGGACGCACGGTCTCTCGGGACCGATCGCCAGCGGGCGAACCGATCGCCCGCCCGGCGTTGCCGGCAGGGTGCCGGGAGGTCGTGAAGGAGGGCCGGCATGTCCGATTTCTCGCTCGAACTGAACGAGGACCAGCTGCAGATCCAGAAATGGGTCCACGAATTCGCCGAGAACGTGGTGCGACCGGCCGGCCGCGAGTGGGACGAGCGTGAAGAGACGCCGTGGCCGATCATTCAGGAGGCGGCGAAGATCGGGCTCTATTCCCTCGACTTCATCGCCCAGAGTTTCGCGGACCCGACCGGCCTGATGATGTGCCTCGTCAGCGAGGAGATGAGCTGGGGCGACGCCGGGATCGCGCTGGCCATCTTCGGCTCGACGCTCGCCGTGGCCGGCATCTTCGCCAACGGGACACCCGAACAGGTCGGCGAGTGGATCCCGCAGTGCTTCGGGACACCCGACGACATCAAGCTCGCCGCCTTCGGCGTCTCCGAGCCCGACGCCGGGTCGGACGTCTCCGCGCTCAAGTCGCGTGCGGTCTACGACGAGGCCAAGGACGAATGGGTCCTCAACGGGACCAAGACGTGGATCACCAACGGCGGCATCGCCAACACCCACGTGCTCGTGCTCTCGGTCGACCCTGCACTCGGCAGCCGCGGACAGGCCAGCTTCGTCGTGCCCGAAGGGACGCCGGGGATCGCACAGGGCCAGAAGTTCAAGAAGATGGGCATCCGTGCCTCCCACACGGCCGAGGTGGTCCTGAGCGACTGCCGGGTGCCCGGCCGCTGCCTGCTCGGAGGCAAGGAGAAGCTCGACGAGCGCCTGGCCCGGGCCCGCGAGGGCAAGAGGACCTCGACCCAGGCCGCGATGGCCACCTTCGAATCCTCGCGCCCGATCGTCGGCGCCCAGGCGGTGGGGATCGCCCGGGCCGCCTACGAGTACGCGCTCGACTACGCCAAGGAGCGGAAGCAGTTCGGCCGGGCCATCATCGAGAACCAGGCCATCGCGTTCAAGCTCGCCGACATGAAGATGCACACCGACGCCGCCCGCCTCCTGGTGCACCGCGCCGCGAACATGGCCGCGACGGGGAAGAAGTTCGAGAACGGCGAGGGCTCCATGTCCAAGCTCTATGCCGGGGAGAACGCCGTGTGGGTGACCGAGCAGGCGATCCAGATCCTCGGCGGCTACGGGTACGTGCGGGAGAACCCGGTCGAGCAGTGGCACCGGGACTCGAAGATCTACACCATCTTCGAGGGGACGTCCGAGGTCCAGCGTCTGGTGATTGCGCGGGCGATCTCGGGTATCCACATCAACTGATCTGACCCGGGAAACAGAAGCGTCAAACGAGTCTCGGAGTCCGCTTGGCGCGGCACAGCCTGGACTTTCTCGCCAGTGAGCAGTGTCCAGGGATGATCCTGATAGCATCTCATATGTCCTAAATTGCTTTAGGGGGTATGAGATATGGCGTCGAACCTGGAGGAGCCCGGTACTCAGGTACCTGCGGCCGCCAACACGGCATTTGTCCACCTTTGGAAGGAGGCCGCCGGGCGGAGTCCTCTGGGTGAGCGGTTCGTCACCCAGGTTCTGCATATTGCGACGCAACTGGTCGACTCCTGGAGTTCGGCGGTGCTGCCCGGGGAGGAGAGGGAAGCCTGGGAGGAGGTGGGAGCCGACTTCGATCCTGAGGCGCTGGCCGGGACCACGGCGGCAAGTGCAATTGCGCACGCCGAGCTCGTTTCTCAGAGCATCCCCGGCGATGGGGCGCTGGCCGAGTACCTCGGAGTCGACCGAAGCCGCATCAGCCAACGTCTTGGTGAGGGGACTCTCTATTCGTTCGAGACGGAGGGTGAGCGCCTCTACCCCACCTGGCAGTTCAACAGGACTCGAAAGAGCGTTCGCGGACTAAAAGCCATCTTGGCGGCCCTCGACCCAACGTTGCATCCACTCATCGTCGACCATTGGTTCCACACACCGAACGTCGATCTCGAGGTCAACGAGGAACCAATGAGTCCCCTCGAGTGGCTGCGCACCGGCGGTGATCCTGAAGCTGCCGCAGCGCTTGTCCCAACAACGTGAGCGAGCGACTGCCGTGGCCTGATGTAGATGCCATCGCAGCTGCCGTCCCGACAACGAGGGGCAGATCCAAAGAGGTCCTCGTGCTGAGAGCGGGCGATCGCCTCGTCCGAGTGCACAGCGTCGGCGGCAACCACCCACTGGCTTGGGACGGATTCCGGGACTTCGGGCCGACCAAGAGCCGCTTCGACCATCACACGCTCCCGGCGCGGGTCCAAGACCGAGGGATCATGTACGTTGCTCGGGGCCGGACGGCCTTTACCACCGCGATCGCCGAGTATTTCCAAGACGATTCTGGCGCCGGCGTCGGGCCGATTGACACGCGACGGAACTCCGTGACGCTCTCGATGTTCCGGCTGGTCGAGGACGCCCCGGTTCTCGACCTCGACAGCGGATGGATCACTCGCGCCAAGGGCAACCAGGCAATCAAGTCGGGACCCCGGGGCGTGGCCCGGGCCTGGGCACGGGCGGTCTACGAGCGATACGGCACCGAGCTGAGGGGGTTGGCCTACACCTCGGCAGTCTGGGGGCCTGGGTGGTGCGTTGCGCTCTGGGAGGTCGCCCGAGACGCGCTCCCGGTCTCTCCGGATTCGTCCCGGCTGATGAGCGATCCCGCGATGGCGCACGCAGTCGCGAAGTCGGCCCAGGACCTGCAGACGGTCATAGCTCGGTGACGGACCTCGGGCGGCACTCGCTACGTCCCTACTCGATTGATCTCTGTCGCAAACACTGTCGCGCACCCTCGGGCGGGAGAGCGCCTGATTGCGCCGTCTGGCAAGGTTGGCACGCAAAGATGTGAAGCCACCCCAAATCGACCTTCGACGCGAAAAGAAGCAGGCTCATGCCCGACGACTCAGCAGGTGGTTCCGGCTCCTCCGTCGACAACCGTCACCTTCTGCTGGTCGGTGCCGGACCGGGTCTTGGAATGGCCGTGGCTCGTCGCTTCGCCGACGGCGGATACAGAGTGACCTTGGTGGCTCGCAGCACGGACGGGCTCCGCGGTCTCGCGGACGGCCTCGGTGGCTCCGGAGCCCGGATCGACACGGTCGCGGCAGATGCGAGCGACCCTGAAGCCCTGGGAGCCCGGATGACCGAGCTCTACCGCGAGCAGGGTGCTCCGGGGCTCATCATCTACAACGCGGTCATGGGAGCTCCGGACAAGCTCCTGAGCTCGAGCGTCGAGCATCTCCAGACGGCCTATGCGGTCGACGTCATCGGCGCCATCGTGCTGACCCAGGTCGCGGCGCCAGTCATGCGGGCGGCCGGCTCCGGCACCATCATCGTGACGGGGGGCGGGTTCGCCGATCATCCGATCCCGGCCCTCGCGACCGTTTCCCTCGGCAAGGCGGCGCTCCGATCCGCCGCCACCATGCTGGGGGCGGACCTGGAGCCGGACGGCATCCGTGTGGCGACGTTGACGATCGCCGGGCAGATCGTTGCGGGCAGTGCCTTCGATCCCGAGAAGATCGCAACGCGCTACTGGGAGGTCGTCCATACCGACGGTCCCTGGCAAGCGGAGTTTCGCTTCACCGGAGAATAGGGCTCGACGTCCGAGCGAGTCGCCGTCGTCAGCGACGCGGCAGGATCCCGGAGAGGAAGAGATCGACGGCGCGTGCGATGTGACGTTCCAGCTCCTCGGTGGAGCGAAACAATCCGAAGTCGGCCCAGACGGTTGGACCGCCGGCGACCATGGCCAGAAAGAGGTCAGCGGCGACCTCGAGGTCGTCGGTGACGATCTCGCCGCCCTCGGCGTGTGTGGCCAGCAGTCGGACGATCGACTGGAGACTCGTCGACCACATGTCGGCTCCTTCGACCGGATCGAGCGCGGCGATGCGGTCCGCCTCGAGCATGGCGAGACGCCGCAGTCTCACCGCCTCCGGGTCGACCAGCCGCTCGATGATCTGAGATGCCATCTGGCGCAACGAGCTCTTCAGGTCGCCAAGGGGAACCTCGATGTCCACCCCGTGGAACGGCATGTTGGCGAGGGCTTGCGGGATCACGGCGGCGAAGAGCGATTGCTTGTCGGCGTACTTCGCATACAACGTTCGCTTCGTGATCCCGGCCGATGCTGCGATCGCTTCCATCTTCGTGCCCTCGAACCCGTTGTCAACGAAGGCCTCGATCGCTGCCGCACGGATCCGCTGTTCGATCGCCAGGGCCTGGGTTTGCGTCGGACGACCTCGCAGGGGCTTCGTGCTCACGGCCGAGAACACGGAGATGGATGTTCCAGTGCCACGCCTAGAGGTCTTGCATGACGTCGTCGGTGACGGTGCGCAGGTACCGCCACGCTGTCTCCGGCGGCAAGCCCCCGACAAGAGGGTGGAGAGGCAACGGCATGCCGGCTCCGATCATCGAGCGGGCTTCTTCGACCGAGACGATGCGGTGGGTGCGGTTCTCCCTCCGGAGTTCCTCGACCGAGGCGGCGGTGGAGATGCTGGCGGTGTGGGTGTTGCCCGGGTTGAGGGCGGCATAGCTCCGCACGTCGTGCAGGAGGTGCGGGCCCAACTCGGCCCAGGCGGCGTCGAGATCGTCGGCGACGAAGACGGCGGTGGCGGTGTCGGTGGACGGGATCATGCAGAAGCCGGGCTCGCGGCCACGGGCACGGGCCTCGCCGGCGTAAATCTCCTCGAGTCCTGCTCCTCCACCCTGTGCGATGAAATCGAGACCGAAGCGCGCGGCACGCTTGGCGGCTGCGGGGCTGCCGCCGCCCCAGATCACCGTGGGTCCACCCGGGGTCACCGGCGCCGGTGTGACGTGGATGTGGCGACCCTCGTGTTCGAACGGCTCGCCGGACTTGGCGCGGAGGAGAAGGGCGAGCTGGTTCTCGACGAGCCGTCCACGATGGCCGAAATCGGCGCCATGGTGCTCGTATTCCTCGGGTCGATAGCCGATCGCCATGATGTAGCTGACCCGGCCGCCACTGATGAGGTCGAGCACGATCATGTCCTCGGCGAGGCGGATGGGGTCGTACAGCGGCAGCACGAGCGCCGCAGTCATGATCGGCAGCGTGTCGGTGCGGGCCGCCATCGCCGTCGCCAGGACGAGCGGCGACGGCAGGTAGCCATCGGCCATCGTGTGGTGTTCGCAGACCGCGGCGGCCAACGCTCCTCGGCTCTCGGCGAAGCTCGCCATTTCGATCGCGGCCGCGTACAGCTCCGACGTCGACGCGCCGAACTCCGGGGCGCGCATGTCGAAACGCATCATGAACATCGGCCGCCCCTCAGGTGTCTCGTGACGCTTCGGCCGCCCTGGTCAATTCGGCCGATCGGATCATCACGGCCTCTGTGAGATCGCCATGGGTGATGACGTACGGCTCGTCCGCCATGACGGCCTCGATCACCCCGGCGGCCGCGTCGTCGGCGGTGGCGAGCATCGACGTCATCGCCGGGTTGCTGGCGATCATGGCGTCGAAGTCGCCCTCGTTGGCGATCGGGCGGCGTAGGTGGTCCGGCTGCGCCGCTTCGCTGGTCTCGAGGTGCCGGGTGATCATGGCGGACGGAAAGATCACGGTGACACCGATGCCGTCGTCGGCGAGCTCGAGTCGAAGGGTCTCGGCCAGGCCCCACACCGCGAACTTGCTCGCCTGATACGCGGCGAGCCGGCTGGCCGGGTCCAGGATCGACGACGATGTGGTGAACGCCAACCTGCCTCGCTCGGCCTTGCGCAGCAAGCGCAGGAACGCCCGGGCCACCCTGGCCGATCCGGTGACGTTGACATCGAGCAACCACCGCCACTCCTCGTCCGAAAAGGCCTCGACGGCCCCGAAGAGCTGCACGCCGACGTTCGACACGACCAGGTCGACGACGCCGAACCGCTCCTCGACGTTTGCGGCGGCCGCGTCCACATTGGCCGCGTCGGCGACATCCACGCCCAAGCCGAGAGCCTGGACCTTCTGATCGGCAGCGACCCGGGCCGCCTCGGCCGCAGCCCGTTCTCCGTCGAGATCGAGCACGGCGACGTCCATGCCGAGGGCGGCGCACCGCTCCACCAGGGCGAGGCCAAAGCCCGAGGCGCCACCGGTCACGACGGCCACGGTCATCAGCTCTCCTCGGGCAGAACGAAGTCGGCGTGAAGTCGGGTGAGCTTCGAGGACTTGATGCGCCACCCTTCGGCGCCCTTCTCGTAGGTCTCGTGGTAGTGCCCGTACCCATCGAGCCGCATGCCGTTGGGCCAGATCACGATGTCGTTGAGTGCCCAGATCCCCGTGGCCGTCGTCTCCGAGGTCAGATCGATCTCGGGCATGTGGCCCTGGTGGACCGTGACCGCGTCACCCAAAGTTCCTTGTCAGGAAGCTCATGAACTCATCGGCACCGCTCACGACGTTGCCGCCCGCCTCGCTCGTGTCGATCACGACATCGTCGGTGAACACGTGCCGCATCGCGTCCCAGTCCTTCGTGTCCATCGTGCGGAAATAGCGGGCCTTCAGGCGCCGGATGGCTTCCACGTCGTCCACCTCGATCACGGCGCACCGGTCGGCCGAGGAAACAAGTCCCCGAGGCAGGATCAGGGGGAGGTCGGTGTACGTGACGATGCCGGGCGGCGCGGCCACCACATAGGGGATGGAGTTGATCGCCGGCATCGCGGTCATGATCATCCCGAGGACCATGAACTCGGCGAACGTCGTGGCCTCGAAGTCCGGCGGAGGCAGGTATTCGAGGGCGACGGTCACCGTGGGGCGGCCGTCGACCTTGATGACGTGACCCTCCTTGATCTGCCAGTCGGGCTCGAGCGTCTGGCCCTTTCGCCACCGTACGTTCAGCTCGACGACCGTGCGGTCGCCAACCTTTCCCTGCCAGCTGGCGTAGACGCCGGCGACGTGGTCGGCCGGGATCGTCCAGGAATCCATGACGACGTCCGCCGTCGCCCGGGCGTACTCGGCTTCGCACACGATGTCGTCGAGTTCGATGCCCAGGGCGTCGGCGACCATGGCGACGGCCTCGCCGAACACGGCGGTGCCCTTGGCGGCCATGCCGGGGAGCTCCGGATCGTCCATGGGGCGGCCGAAGCCGCACGGGCAGTTCAGTGGCGGGAGAGTCGTAGAGGGTCGTGTCCGAGCCCTCGTCGATCGTGATCTTGTCGATGCGATCACAGATGTTGGCCGTCGCGATGCCGACAAGCTCGACGAAACCGGGACTGATTCCGGTCCCGAAGATCGTGGAACCGCCCTCCTCACACGCGGCCAGGATGCGCTCCCGATCAGCAGGATGCCCTTTGCCGTTGATGAACGCCGCGGTCGTGACGACGTTGACGCCGGCCCCGAGGATCCGGACGATCTCGTCGGTGCTCGGCCACATCGGGTTGTAGACGACGATGTCCGGCTTCATGTTCAGCAGCGCCTGGACGTCGTTCGTCGCCAGGATCCCGACGGGTTCCATGCCGCAAAGCTCGCCCACGTCGATGCCGACCTTCTCGTCCGACCAGGCGAAACAGCCGACGAGCTCCAGGTCGGGATGAGCGCAGATGGCTCGTACCGATCGTTTCCCGACGTTCCCCGTCGTCCACTGCACCACACGCAACGCCATCGGGCAGTCCTCCTGTCGTCAACCAGTTGTCGTCATGTCAGCATGCGTCGATTCCCACACGCCGCTTCCGTCTAAGTATACGCTAATGTGTACTTATTGGCGAATGAAGGAGTTCGGACCATGCGCGTGACCCGAAGGCTGAACAGTGTTCCGGGCATCATGTCGGCTCTCGCCACCATGGGCGTCACGGCGACGGCGGCTGCGACCCTGTCGCCGCGAGCGCGCCAGGCAACGAAGCTTCACGTGCAGGCTGGCGACGCCTTTCATCCCGATCTCCGGCGCATTGCCCGCTGGCTACCGCGTGCGGGAGTCAGTCCTCGGACGCTCCGATTTGTCCGAATGGGAACACGCGCTCTGGGTGCGATCCCGGCGAAGGGAGTCGCCGTACGGCCGGTCGGCCTTGTCTCTGTGCGGGTGCACCAGCCGGCATCGAGCAAGAGCGAGCATCCCCGACCCGCGCTCCTCTGGATTCATGGCGGGGGTTATGTGATCGGCTCGGCGGCTCAGGACGATGCGGTGTGCCGCCACTTCGCACAGCAACTCGGGATCGTGGTGGCCGCGGTGGAATATCGGCTTGCGCCGGAGCACCCATTTCCTGCAGCCCTCGACGACTGCTACGAGGCTCTGACCTGGCTCACCCGGCAACGAGGTGTTGACGCGACCCGCGTCGCCGTCGGCGGGGCGAGTGCCGGTGGGGGGCTGGCGGCCGCACTGGCATTGTTGGCTCGCGAGCGCGGTGAGGTCCCTCTCGCCTTTCAAATGCTCTCGTATCCAATGCTCGATGACCGTACCGCTGTCCGTACCGACCTCGACGAGCGGGGTTTCAGGTTGTGGAACAACAAGGCGAACGACTTTGGTTGGCGGTCCTACACGGGTTTCTCGCCAGGATCGAATGCGGTCAGTGGGTTGGCCTCGCCATCGCGCAGCGACGACCTCTCCGGTTTGCCTCCGGCATGGATCGGAGTCGGCTCATCGGATCTCTTCTATGACGAGGACCTCGCCTATGCCACTCGACTTCGAGAGGCCGGCGTCCGGTGTGAGTTGTACATCGTCCAGGGTGCATTTCACGGGTTCGATCTCGTCCGACCCGGCGCGGGTGTGTCGCAGACCTTCCGGTCGACACAGACGTCGGCGCTCGAGGCGGCGTTGCATTAGGGCGGTCGCACCCGGGAGACGACTTCCCTGTGCTCTCCTCGTCATTGCTCTGGGCCGGAACGTCGTAAAGTCACCGGAGCCATGGGACAGAGCAGATGGTGCGGTTCGCACCTCGAGTGCGGCGCAGTTGCGGCCTTGTCGGGACCATCATGACCCCGAAACGGCTGCATTCGGGCCCGAACAACGTGGGCCCACCGCCCCACCACCACGTCGTGATCATCGGCTGTGGCTTCGGCGGTCTCTTCGCTGCCCGAGCCCTGAAGGGGGCTCCGGTCTCGGTCACGGTGCTGGACAGGAAGAACCACCACCTCTTTCAGCCGTTGCTCTACCAGGTGGCCACCGGGATTCTCTCTGAAGGCCAGATCGCCCCACCGATCCGCGACGTGTTCCGCGGGTACCCGGACACGCGAGTGGTGCTGGCAGAAGTGCAACGGATCGACGTCGACGCTCGCGTCGTGCACGCCGACGAGTTCGGAAAGTCGATGGAGATCCCCTATGACAGCCTGATCGTGGCCTGTGGCGCCGAGACCTCCTACTTCGGACACCAGGAGTTCAAGGCTCATGTCTGCACCATGAAATCGCTTGACGATGCGCTGACGTTGCGCGGCCGAATTTTCGGCGCGTTCGAGCTGGCCGAAGCCGCGACGGACGACGCGGAACGCCGCCGCCTCATGACCTTCGTCATCGTCGGTGGCGGTCCGACGGGGGTGGAAATGGCCGGGCAGCTCCGAGAGCTCGCTCAGCGGGCGCTACGGAACAACTACCGGCGAATCGATCCGCGCCACGCCCGGGTCGTCCTCGTCGAGGGTGTCGACCATCTGGTCCAATCGATGGGGACCCATCTGTCGCTTCGGGTCGAACGGGACCTGCGTCAGATGGGAGTCGAGGTGCACCTCGGAGCGATGGTGACCGACATCGACGAACGTGGAGTGGTGGTCACGAAGTCAGACGACACGACCCAGCGGATCGAGGCTGCGACCAAGGTCTGGGCGGCCGGAATGCAGGCGGCGGGAATCGGCGCCGACCTGGCTGCGAGCGCCGGGGTGCAGCTCCGCCGGTCCGGCCGGGTGGAGGTCGCACCGGATTGTTCGCTCCCGGGTCATCCCGAAGTCTTCGTGGTGGGGGACCTGATGGGGCTCGGCGACCTTCCGGGTGTGGCCGAAGTCGCCATCCAGTCCGGGGTGCACGCCGCACGTACCATCCGGCGCCGTCTGGACGGCAAGGCGTCGCGGCGATTCCGTTATCGAGACCTCGGCACGCTCGCCGTGGTCTCCCGTTTCAGTGCGGTGGCGAAGATCGGCTTCATCGAAGTGGGTGGTTTCATCGGATGGCTCTTCTGGTTGGTGGTCCACCTGGCCTTCCTGACCGGCTTCAAGAATCGGTTCGGCGCCTTGGCGCGCTGGGCGGTCAGCTTCGTCGGACGCGGGCGTTACGAAAGGGCACTGACAGGGCGGTGGACGGCCGGGAAGGGCAATGACCTCGGACCACGGGTCATGGAACGTGGATCCGGGTCGGCCCGGTAGGCGCAGCAGTCGCCAGGGGTTGGCGTCGAGCGGCTATTGGTGCAGTCGCTGTTCCCAGTCGGATGGGACACGTCCTCTCGGACCGGGCACCGGTTGATCGAGAGGATGATGGGTTGGGGGGGTGAGGGGCGGACCAGTGACGAACTCGTCCGTCCGGTAGTCGTAGAACCAGTCCTCGCCTGGCTCGAAGCTCGCGATGACGGAGTGGTCTGACTCGTGAGCGTGCTTCGTCGCGTGTTGAGCGGGAGAGTTGTCGCAACATCCGATGTGGCCGCATTTCGCGCAACGTCGCAGGTGGAGCCACCAACCGCTGGACCTCTCGCATTCGAGGCATCCGGTGCCGGTCGGTGGGACGTCGGTGTCGATCGGCTGATCAGTCAATGACCCTCCTCTGGTTTGTAATCCCCGTTCGGACGCGAGTTGCACTGTGGCGACCAGCACCCGTTTTTCCGCCACGATGAGCCTTCTGTCGGACCCTCGGTGCCGATGCCATCAGAACCCGAGTGATTCCTGGACGAGGATCGCGGTGATTCGGTCAGGCGCAACTGTGTGGTTGATGATCAAGATGTTGTTGACCCCGCTCGGCACGCCATAGGCCTCTCGTGCCCGCCGGTCCTCGAGTGGCAGCGAGTATTCGACTATTCGCCGGATCCCGGTTTCGAGGTCGGCCACGATCTTCTGCCCCCCGATCACGAAGACCACGTGTTCCGCTCCCGACACGAGCGGACCCAGTTGGCTTCCACTCGCCGACGCGATGAGCAACGATCCTCCCTCCGTCACGGCATGCACGCTTCCGACGACATATTCAGGTGAAGCGGAAAGGATCCGCATTTCGCGAGCCTGCATTTCGCGGTCCATTTGGAACAGACGCAACCGGAGCGGCTCGTAGCGTCCGGATCGCTCGATGTCATCGGCCACGCCTGTCGACTCGAGCGTGCGTGAAGTGTTGTTGAAGACCTCGGCACCGTGAGGAATGAAGGAGGCGACCATCTTCCTCGCGTCCTCACCCGAACCGACGACGACGGCCCGGATGCCATTGCGCTGAAGGGCTTCGGCAACCTCGGCGATGCGATCCGGCGAGCTGAGGTGGGAGAACTCCGCCACCGCGTGCTCGGTCAAATCTGGAGGCATCGCCGTGCTACTCACCGCCGACCTCCGCCAGCCTCTGGTGCACCAGCGCAACTGACATGGAACCCTCACCGACGGCAGCGGCACAGCGTTTGGTTGATCCTCGCCGGACGTCGCCTGCAGCGAAGAGTCCGGGAAGGTTCGTCTCGAGAGGGAGAGGTGGTCGCGCGGTGTCCCAACCTCCTCCTACTTGGGTGAAGGACGTCAGATCATTTCCAGTCGGGACGAAGCCGGCATCGTCGACGACGAGTCCAGTCCCGCCGACGGCGTCCGTTCGCGGCTCTCCCCCGATGCAGATGAACAACGCGTCGGCGCGAAGAGTTTGCGTGGCGTCACTGTCCGATGAAGTGACGAGGACCTCCCGTAGCTTGTCGTCGGCGCTGACGCCGACGACCTGAGTCCCGGTTCGCACGGTCACGTTGGGAATGCTCTCGATCGCGTCGATGAGGTACTTCGACATGGAAGCGGCGATGCCAGTCCCACGTACGAGGAGCGTCACCCGGACCGCATAGCGTGAGAACCGCACCACGGCCTGACCGGCGGAGTTCCCACCTCCAACGACGACGACGTGCGCGCCGGCACAGCCCAAGGCCTCGCTCGGTCCTGCTCCGTAGTAGACGCCCGCACCGAGCAGCTCGTCGATTCCGGGTACTTCGAGACGTCGCCACTCGACCCCGCTCGCGAGCAGCAGGGTCCGGCCGAGAACTCTCGTCCCATCGGACAATTGCGCCACGTACCCCGAAGACTCGGTCGAAATGCCGACCAAGGGCCGGGCCAGGAGTATCTCCGCCCCGAACCGACGGGCCTGAGCCACGGCGCGGGTGGCCAATTCGCTTCCGCTGATGCCGTTGGGGAATCCCAGGTAATTCTCGATCATCGATGTGGTGCCTGCTTGGCCCCCGGGAGCGATGGCCTCCAGGACCACGGTCCGAAGGCCCTCCGATGCGGCGTAGACCGCGGCGGCGAGGCCGGCTGGACCCGCGCCCACGATGGTCAGGTCGTATTCCGGGCGTGACGGCCCCGACACCATCCCGAGGCCGGCGGCAACCTGCTCGAGCGTTGCCGGGGAGAGCCGAGTTCCATCGGGGAGCACGCAGATCGGGAGCGACCGTGCGTCCACCTCGGCGGACCCGAGGACCGAGCGCACTCTCTCGGAGTCCGTGATGTCGACCCATTCGTATTGGCGGCTGTTCCGGCTGAGGAAGTCGCGGATCCGGTACGCCTCCGCCGATGCCCCCGTGGCCACGAGCACGACGCCCGGGGTGGCCGGTCGGGTGTCGTAGTCGAACAGGGACATGGTTGTAGATCCTAGGGATGCGGAGGGGCCGGGAGCGCCCCTTCGCGCTCAAAAGCAAAATCGTCGACGTCGCAGCAGGCGGCGCTCCGCCGGCCTGCCAGGTCCGACACTCGAGTCGGCTCAGCGGTCTTCGAGCTGGTCGGCGACGCCCGACATCGCCGCCGCCACCAGCTTGATCTCCGCCGTGTCCATGTGATCGAAGAATCGAGTGCGAACGCTCGACAGATGGACGGGCCACGCCGCCCTCAACTTCGCCATTCCTCGGGGCGTCAATCTCGCCAGGTTGCCTCGGGCATCGGTAGAGCTCGCCACCTTCGTGACGAGCGAACGCGATTGGAGATCGTCGACCAGGCGGGTCATCCGGCTTGCAGACAGTCCCGTCGCACTGGCCAGGTCACTCATCCGAAGTTCTCGATTGGGGGCCTCGGAGAGATGCATGATCGTGGTGTAGTCGCTCGCGCTCAGACCAGTACCGTGGATCAGGTCCGAGTCGAGGCTCCGAGGGAGTACCTTGACGATGCGCATGATTGCCCGCCACAGGGCCTCTTCCGTCGAGGTGAGCGGTTCGGCCTTCGCCATCGGCTCAGGATAACTTGCTCATCGAAGCAATCATGGGACGGACACACCGATAGGTTTTCCGCAACGACAGCGGATCGCGAGCTCGTCCTGTCATCGTGGAAGGACCATGCCGAACTGTGCGATGCGGCTCGAGAAGCGGACAGGTCCTTCCATCTGTTCCGGACTCGGACCCCGACCGGCTCTTCACGTTCTTGCTTCGAGGTCGCCGGCTTCGGGCTCGGCGGCGAAGAGATAGGACGTGGCCAGACTTCGGAACGGGCGCCACTTCTCAGCGATCTCGAGTACCTCCTCCTGACTGGGCAGATGATCGAGGCGATAGACACGGCGCACCGCCTTGCGCAGCGCGAGATCTCCCGGCAGGACGACGTCCTCCCGTCGCAGGGCGACGAGCAAGGCGCCCTGCGCGGTCCAGGGCCCGATACCGGGAACGGCCGTCAGTGCCACGATGAACTCGTCGTCCGGAAGCACTGTGAGAAGTTCGATGTCCAGTCGACCATCCGAGAACCGTTCGGCGAGATCACGGAGCGTGTTGACCTTGCGCCACGAAAGGCCCGCCGCTCGCAGGTCATCGGGTGCGACGGCCAACAATTCGCCGGGCGTGGGCAAGTGCCCGCCAAAGAGCGAGGTCACGCGCTCAATGGTCCGTCTCGTCGCAGCCACGGACAATTGCTGGCCGATGACCTGGAAGAGGAGCGACCCGAACAGGTCCATCGGCGGGAGCTCGTCCAGCCAGGCGCGCGGATCGAAGTCAGGGCGTCGGTCGATGAGGTGTCCGATCACAGGATCCACCTTGCGGAGGTGGTTCTGGGCGCGCCGGAGCCGGACCTTCCGGTCGTCGGCACCGGGTCGAGGGGCCTTACGTGCTGACACCTTGGTTTTCTAGCCTCATACGACGTGGGTCGTCCTACGCAACGGGGCGAGCGCGGCGCCTAGACCCGGGCGCATGAGACTGAGCTGCTCGGTGGTCCATCCGGCGGCCGGCCGGCGTCACCGTGTCAGGCGCCACCACAGGCCCGGCCGCGGCAGTGGGGTGACGGTTCGCAACGCCACCTGGGTCGTCGCGCCGTTCCCCACGCCGGCCCGCAACGTCCCGACTTGCGTCCCGCCGGGGATGGTGCCGTCGGTGGTCTTCAACGTGCGCGGACGTGCGACGAGGGAGACGACGAGGCCGGGCCATCCGACCACGCTGACCGGGTCGGCGACGGTCACCGGCGCCGTCGCCCAGGGGGCGTCGACCTCGCCCGCGCGCTGGCCCGGAGCGAGGACGGTGAAGGGATGGAGGGCGGCGAAGGCGCTCTTCACCAACGCGTCTCCGGCATCGACCGCGACCGTGTTCGGTCCGAGTGTCCCGGCTGGTTGTCCGAGGACCGCCCCGACGACGGTCATGTTCCTGCCGTCGATGTTCTGTTGCGCCGCGAACAGATAGCAGCCTCCGGCGCTCGAGTCGGACCCCGTCTTGATGCCGACGATCCCGTCGCGCCCCAGATCGAAATTGAGGTTGTACACGACGGCCGTCATGGGCACGCTGGCCTGACCCAACGAGACGATCTGTCGGAGAACCGGTATGGACAAGGCGGCCTCGCCGAGACGCACGAGGTCGTCAGCCGTGCTGGTGGTGCCCGAGGCGACCCCGCTCGGGTCCGTGATGTGCGTCGAGGCGAGTCCGAGCTTGGCCGCGGTGGTGTTCATCTTGGCCACGAACGCACTGACCGTGGTGGCGTCCCACTCGGCCAGGAGTGTCGCCATGTCGGCCCCGGAGTCGACCAGCAATCCTTCGAGAGCCTCGAGCTCGGTCAGTGTCTCCCCGGCAGTGACGGGAACCTCGGACTCCTGGCTCACCGCGCCGAGTTGATAGGCGCTGATGGTGTCGGTCGTGACCGGTACCGCCGGTCCGACGGCGCCCGGAGCCAGTGGGTGGTCGGTCAGCACCACATAGGCCGCCAGGACATCGATCAGCCCGGCGACCGGAACGGGCTGGTCGCCGTGCACCTGACCCAGGGTGCCGACGCCTTCGACACCGACGGCCGCCTCGCCCGCGCTCGGCCATGTCAGGACCGGGGCCGTTCCCGGGAGCTTGATATCAGTGGTGTGCACGGTCGCGTGTGGCAACGGACGAACCCATTGCACGACCCCGCCGGCGACCAATGCCACGACCACGATGACCGATCCCCAGGCCAGCAGATGACGGCGCCGCCGTGAGGCCCGGAGACCCGAGACGATCTGGAATTCGCCGTCTCGCGAGGGCGGGACCTGATCGCCCAGCCTGCTCAATCTCTCCTCACTCTGCGGGAGCACCGGTCGCCCGCGGGCGTGGGCGGGGCCTTTCCGGCTCCTACCTTGCTCCCCGTTCATGTCCGGAACGCTACGGCCGTACCGGGCCGGCGAGGGTGCACCCACCTCCGCCACACTGCGGTATCGGGTACACCCGGGGATCCGAGCCATCGGTCGGCCGGGGTGGGACACGTGGGTTGTCCGCCACGGCAGAGGATCGCGCCGGCCCCTGTCGCCACCGGCTCTCGTAGGAGGTCCGGCGTGCCCCCGGTGCGTCCGCGATCGGCCGCGGTGTCGAGCCACCGTGGCTCCGGTCCAACCGAGGACGCCCGCCCGGCGAACCGTCACCTGGTGGTTCAATGGATGCCACAGGGAAGGACGGTTGCTTCCCCGGCCCACCTGAATCGAGGATCAGCGGTGACCGCACGCATGACCGACCAACCGGACGCGATGGCGCGGATCGACGCCCACTTTCAGGAGCGGTTCCATCAGGTCCCGGCGCTGCGCAAGCGGGCCGAGGCGGAAGGGGTCGAGGAGATCTCGCGCCTCGAGGACGTGGTCCCCCTGCTCTTCCCGCACATGACGTACAAGAGCTATCCGGAGAGCTTGATCTCGAAGGGCCAGTGGGGCTCCATGAACAAGTGGCTGGACTCGCTGTCGACCCATCGCGTCGAAGGCGTGGACGTGTCCGGGGTCGCGCCGGGCGACACCGATGCGTGGGTGGGACGGTTGCAGATGGCCGGCCACCTCGTCACGAGCTCGTCGGGGACGACCGGGAAGAACTCGTTCCTGAACAAGACCCAGGCCGATCGCAAGATCTCCTTCGAGAACATGCTGTGGTGCTTCTCGGCCCGCGGTGTCGAGGCCGACCACAGTTGGGATCTGATCCCGTGCCAGCCTGACAGCGGGATCGAGGTCCATCGGGCGACCCAGGACCTCCTCTACGAGAACTTCGCCCGACCTGACAGCTTCAGACCGGTGCGCAAGGCGGAGACGGTCGGATTCCACGCGTACATGTCACGCATGACCGCCATGCGCCGGGCCATGGCCGACGGCACCGCCCGACCCGACGAGATGGCCGCCTTCGAGGCCCAGGCGGTCGAGCGCCGGGCCGAGAACGAGATGCACGTCTCCGCCATCGCGGCGTGGATCCTCGAGCGCCACGACGAACGTTTCCTCTTCACCGGGATGTTCCCGTCGCTCTTTGTCATCGTGGAGAAGCTGAGGGAGCTCGGGGCGAAGCCGGGCGACATCACGGCAGACAATGCGGTCATGGTGGCGGGCGGCCTCAAGGGCACCCAACTGCCTCCCGACTACCAGGAGCAGATCTTCTCCATGCTGCACCTGGACGCGACCCGGTTCGTGCACTTCTACTCCATGCAGGAGATCAACCTGCGCATGCCCAAGTGCCCCGAGGGCCGTTACCACGTGCTCCCCGGCCTGGTGTTGCTGGTGCTGGACCAACCCGGTGAGGCGCTCGTGCCGGTCACCGACGGGATGGCCGAGGGACGGGCGTGCTTCGTCGACACGTCGGTCGACGGGCGCTGGGGCGGCACCATGTCGGGAGACAAGGTCGTGGCCGACTTCGGCCGATGCGCGTGCGGTGAGCCCGGACCCACCGTGTTGGCGGACATCACGCGTTATTCGGAGACGATCGACGGCGACAAGATCACCTGTGCGGGGACCATGGACGCGTACGTCCGCGGGTTCCTGAGCGACTGAAGGGGGAGAGGGCATGTCGGCCACAACCGGTGTCGACCAGATCCGGGTGCCGCACTTCGTCCGGGGGAATCTCGTCTGGGGCGATGAGGAGGAATATCTCTCCCGGGACTTCGGCGTGCCCTTCGTCACGCCTCGGCTCCAGTTCGATCAGATCATCCCGCCGCGCACCGAGCTCGGGCCGGCGTTCGACGTGCCCGTCGCCGACATCGTCGACTACCTCGTCGAGGTGGGGAAGCACCTCGTGCTCGAGAGGAACGAGCACCTCCAGGAATCACTCGAGATGACGCTCAAGGTGAGCGCCCTGCCCAAGCGGATCATCGAGAACACGTTCCGGCGACCGGGCGAGTTCCTGAAGAAGGACCTGATCGACTATCGGATCGAGCGCACGTTCGGGGGACCCGAGGTGCTCGACGGATGGGTCGGGCACACTGATCCCCGCGGCAACGTGAGCCGGGTGCGCGCTTTCCCGCCGCGACTGGTCCACATGCTGGCCGGCAACTCGCCGAGCGGGGCGATGATGTCGATCGCCGACGCGGCCCTGACCAAGGGCATCCATCTCTTCAAGATGCCATCGGCCGATCCCTTCACCGCGGTGGCCGTGCTGCGCACCATGGCCGACGTCGACCCCGGACACCCGGCCCTGCGTTCCATGTCGGCGGTGTACTGGCGCGGTGGTGACGCGTGGGTCGAGAACGTCGTCTACCGCTCCCAGTACTTCGACAAGCTCGTGGCTTGGGGTGGAGGTGACGCCATCAGCCACGTCGTGAAGTACACGGGGCCAGGCTTCCATCTCGTGGCCTTCGATCCGAAGGTCTCCATGGCGATCGTCGGCCGGGAGGCCTTCGCGAGCGACGAGACCCTGGCCGAGGTGGCCGAGCGCGCCGCCGTGGACGCGACCATCTACAACCAGGACGCCTGCGTGGCGCCGCGCCAAGTCTTCGTCGAGGGCGACGTGGAACAGGTCGACCGGTTCTGCGAGCTGCTCTGCGCACGGCTCGGGGTGGAGCGTCCGATGGCGTCCGCCCTCGGCCCCAAACCCCCGAGCGACCTGCGCGAGTCCGTGGAAGGGGTGAGGTTCTTGGAGCCCGACTACCGCATCTGGGGAGAGTTCGACGGCCGTGGTGTCGTCGTCCGATCGCCCGAGCCGGTCGATTTCCACCTCAGCCACAAGACGGTGAACGTCGTGCCGGTGTCCTCCATGACCGAGGCCGCCCGTCACGCCAACGTCGCGACCCAGACCGTCGGCGTCTTTCCCGCCTCGCGCAAGCGCGAGGTGCGGGACCTGCTGGCGACGGCCGGTGTGCAGCGGGTCATGGTGCTCGGAAACTGTCACGGAGGCAGCGCCGGGAATCCCCACGACGGGATGTACCCCCTGCACCGGTTCATGAACTGGGTGTGCGACGACGACACCGAGACGCGGGTCGTGTCGGCGAGCGACATGGGTCCGCTGTTGGAGCCGATCGCCGGCTGAACACGTGGCCGAGGGCGAGAGTCACGACCGGGATCCTCGCCACACCCCACCGGTAGCGTCGAAGGCCCGTGTCCGAACGAGAGAGCACGCCGCCGACCGACGGCACAGGCCCGACTGGGCGCAAACCAGGATTGCCGCCGGGGAACGAGCCTGAGGCGGCGCGGGCGCCGAGCGTCCCCCTCCGTCGCAACCGCGACTTCGTGTTGCTCCAGGCCGGCCAACTGCTGTCGAACGCCGGTACCCAGGCGGCGACCATCGCCTTCCCGCTGCTCGTCCTGGCGCTCACCCATTCGGCCGTGAAGGCCGGCGTCGTGTCGTTCGCCCGTACCGCGCCGATGGCGTTGCTCGCCCTTCCGGCCGGGGTGGCCGCCGACCACTGGAGCCGACGCGCCCTCATGGTCGGATCCGACGTGGTGCGCGCCGCGGCCATCGGGGGGCTCGCCGTCAGCCTCGCCCTCTCGGACACCTCGTACTGGGTGATCGTGGTCATCGCCTTCGTCGAGGGTGCCGGTACCGCGGTGTTCCTGGCCTCCCACCCCGGAGCGCTGCGGGCCGTGGTGCCGACGGAGCAGCTGCCGGAAGCCGCGGGAGCGCAGAGCGGGCGCCAGGCCGCCGTACGCATCGTCGGCCCGCCGCTGGGCGGCCTCCTCTACGAGATCGGGCGCGCCCTGCCGTTCGTGGCCGACGCCTGCTCGTATGCGTGCTCGACGGTCTCGCTGCTGCTCATGCGGGCACAGTTCCAGGAGGACCGTTCGCGGGAGTCGGCGCCCTTCCGGGCCCGGGTCGGTGAGGGGTTCGCGTTCACGTGGCGGCAGCCGTTCCTGCGGGTGACCGCGTTCCTCTACGGGCTGCTCAACTTCACCGGCGCGGGCCTCCTCTTCTGCATCGTGGTCATCGGCCAGGGCCAGGGACTGCGCGGAGGCGAGCTCGGACTGCTCACCGCCCTGTTCGCCGTCAGCGTCCTCGTGGGCTCACTGGTGTCGCCTGCCGTGCGGCGGGTGCTGTCGGTGCGCGGCGTCTTCCTGCTCGAAATCTGGACCTGGACCTGCTGTGCCGTCTTTCTCGTCTGGCCTCGTGCCGTCGTCCTCGCGGTGAGCCTGATCCCGGTGGGTCTGGCCATCCCGTCCACCGATTCGGTGGTGAACGGGTACCGGATTGCCGTGACCCCGGACCGGTTGCTCGGCCGCGCCGAGTCAGTCCGTAGCGCCATCGCGCTCTCCACCGGCGCCCTGGCGCCGCTCGTCGCGGGGCTCGTGTTGCAGCACTCGACACCGAGGTGGACCGTCGCCCTCTTCGCCGCCTGGGCCTTCGGGCTCGCGTTGTGGGGGACCTGGAGCGCGGCCCTGCGCACACCACCTCCCTTGCAATCCAGATAAAATCTATGGTATTACTTCGAATTAGAAGGTGGCCCTGGCCCGGCGGACGGGAGCAGGGTGCCCCGGCTCAGGTTCGCCCCCGGTTTCCCTCCGGTGCCTGATCTACCGGGGCATCCCGCTCCCGGCCGACGACGATCGTGGTTCGGAGGCCGCAACGGCCCAGCGAGAGCGGCGACGGCGGTGGCCACGGCAATAGTCTCGGCGCCACCGTGGACCGATCCCCGTCCGAATCCCTGTCGCCGACACGGCCGCCGACACCGGTGACCCTCTTGCACAGTGCGGCCGACGTCACCCCCGAGTGGCTCACTGCCGCCCTCCAGGGCTCCGGAGTCCTCGACCCCGACGCGGCGGTCGCCGGTTTCGAGATGAGCCAGATCGGCACCGGCCAGATGGCCGACACCACGCGGTTCTCCCTTTCGCTCGCCCCACCGCAGCCGACGGCGCGCCCACCGGCCGCCGCCTCCACCAGCCCGACCACGGACTCCGCGTCGCCCCGCAGCGTCGTGGGCAAGTTCGCCTCCGCCGACGACCAGAGCCGCGGCACGGGCCTCGCGCTCCGGGCCTACGAGATAGAGGTCCGCTTCTACCGTGAGGTCGCACGTCGCGTCGCCACCCGCGTCCCCACCGCGTACGCCGCCGAGATCGAGCCGGACACCGGATGGTTCACGCTCCTGCTCGAGGACATCGTCGGCGGCGTCCAGGGCGACCAGATAGAGGCGTGCAGCCCCGACACGGCAGCGGCGGTGCTCGATGAGATGGCGGGACTCCACGCGCCCTGCTGGGAGGATCCCGAGCTGGCGGCGCTGGGCTGGCTCAACCGGAACTCGCCCGACACCGACACCATGCTCACGGCGCTCGTGTCCACGTTGTTGCCCGGGTTCCTGGAGCGCTACGCCGACACCCTCGCCCCCGAGCACCAGGACGTGTGCCGCCTCTTCGCCGAGCATCTCCCGGTGTGGATGCGCCTCCGCACCGGACCCTGCACGGCGACGCACGGTGACTTCCGACTCGACAACCTGCTCTTCCAGCCCGGAGATCCCCGGCCGGTCGTCGTCGACTGGCAGACGCTCGCCTGGGGCGGCGGGTCCGTCGACGTCGCCTACTTCGTCGGCGGTTGCCTCTCCGTCGAGGACCGCCGCGCCCACGAGTCCGACCTCCTGGGCCACTACCACGAGTCGCTGTGCGCGGCGGGGGGTCACCGACTACGGGCTCGAACAGTTGCGCCAGGACTACCGGCGCGACACCTTCGCCGGCATCCTGATGGCCATCGTCGCCTCCATGGTCGTACAGCGCACCGAGCGTGGCGATCTGATGTTCCTCACCAGTGCCACCCGCCACGCCCAGCACGCGCTCGACCTCGACGCGCCGGCCGTGCTCCTCGACGCCGCCCGATGACCGACCTCTTGGTGCTGTGCACCGGCAACGCGGCGCGCTCGGTCATGGCCGGGTTCATGCTCGAACATCTGCGGGACGGCCGCCCCGATCCGCTCCACGTCGTCACGGCGGGGACCCACTCCATCGACGGACAGCCGATGGGCCTGCGCACCCGCACCGCTCTGGCCCGCATCCCCGAGCTCGCCGGCACCGACTTCCGCCGGCACCGCAGCCGCCAGGTGCACGCGCCCGACATGGTCCGCGCCGAGCTCGTCGTCGTCATGGAGGCCGACCACGTGCGCTACGTCCGGCGCGTGCATCCGGCCCACGCCGCGAAGACCGCGACGATCCGGCGACTGTGCTGCGACCTGCCCCCCTCGCCGCCGCCGCTGCGGGAGCGGATCGTCGCGCTCGGACTGGCCGACGCCGAGCTGACCGACTCCGACGATGTGCTCGATCCTGCCGGCCAGGAGGACGACGTCTACGCCGCCTGTGCCGACGAGCTGTGGGAGCTCTGCCAGCGCCTGGTCACGCTCCTGTGACCAGCGAGGCGGCGTGCCTCGGGAGCGGGTCGGTCCGGCGTGGCTCGGGAGCGGGTCGGGCGGTGTGGCTCGGGAGCGGGTCAGTCGGAGTGCACCGAGCGCAGCCCCGCCCAGGCCAGGTCGGCCATTCGGCGGGCGAGCCTGAGGGCCTCCTCCTCGAACGCACCGTCGCCCCCGCCCTCGGGGCGCTGGGCCATGAAACGGCGGGAGGCACCCTCCGCCATGCCGACGATGCCGTACGCCAGCAGCCGCCGGTGGTCGTCGTCGAGCCCGGCGGCGATGAGCGGGTCGATGGCTTCGGCGATCGCGTCCTCCACCGCGCGGAGCGCCCGGCCCAGCTCAGGGTCGTCGGCATGGTCGCGCCCGTAGAGCAGCCGGAACTCGGCCTCCTTGCTCACGACGAGGCGAAAGTACGCGGCGAAGCCCAGCTCCACCTGCTGGCGGGGTCCCTCGGCCTCCATGACCGCCTCGCGGACAGCCGTGAGGAGCTCCCGGGCGATGGAGTCGACCAGTTCCAGGTAGAGCGCCCGTTTCGACGAGAAGTGCTGGTACAGCAGGGGCTTGGTCACGCCGGCGGCGTCGGCGATGTCGTCCATGGTCGTCGCCCGGTAGCCGCGGCGGGCGAAAAGCTCGAGCGCCACCGCGACGAGCTGCTGGCGACGCTGGTCCGCGGTCAGCCGGCGCGTGGAAGCGGCCTGCATCGTCCCTGCCATGGATCTCACGTTACCGGCCGGTCATCCGGGTGGGCGGGGGATCGGTCCTCTGCTCATCGACGTCGCGCCAGGTGGACCACTGCGTCCTCCACCTTGGTGACCGATCCGCCGAACTCCTCGACGATCATCCGTGCCAGGGCCTCGTACTGCTCCTCGCTCCGCTGCCCGCCGTAGGTGCGGGTGACTGCGACGTAGGTGGAGGCATCGAGGCTGCGGGCGAAGGGATGGTGGAACGTCCGGAGCTGGTCGAAGCGGCCGTCCTCGCGCGACGGGCTGGAGCGACGCGACGACGTTGTCCCAACGCTTCGGCCACGCTTCGCCGAAGAGGTCTCCCAGGCGCTCCTCGAAGCCCACGGGACCCCAGGCGACCACCTCGGTCCACACCAGCGCCAGACTGCCGCCGCCCTGGAGCAGCCGTGCGGCGCGATCCAGCGCGGTCGAGGGCTCGACCCAGTGCCACGCGTTGAACGCGGCCAGCAGGCTCGCCCGATCGGGCAGCGGGCAGTCCTCGAACCGCTCGATGACGACGCGACCGCGATCGCCGGGCTTCGACCGAGCAAGCTTCGACCGGGCGAGCTCGGCCAGCTCGCGCGCCGGCTCGACCGCGGTCACCAGGAGCCCACGCTCGACCAAGGGCACGGTGGCGATTCCGGTGCCGGCCCCGATCTCGACCACGACATCGCCCGGACCCAGCCCGGTCTCCCGTTCGAGCGTGTCGTACACCGTCTCGGGGTAACGGGGCCGGTATCGGTCGTAGTCGAGCGCCTGTGCCGAGAATCGCTCCGACGCCTGCTGCGCTCCCCGCCACGCCTCGGACACGCCCGAGTATGGCGCACTGGCCGTGGCGATCCGATGCCGCGCGGAGGACCAGAGCCCGCCGCGACCGGGGGCTACGACTTCGGCACCCCGAGGCCCTCGAGCACGGCAGCGAGACGGCGGGGCAGGTCGGCCACGTCGAAGTGGGCGGCGGCCACGGCATGGTTGTGCTCGAGCAGCGACGCGTCCGGCGACCCGAGGAAGGCACCCAGGGTCGCGGGGTCGTCGGCGCCGAACCAGCGGAAGCCGAAGGCCTGCAGCTCCCGGCCGACCGGGTAGGCCCCGATGGCGAGCGGCCGCCGGTGCGTCGCGGACTCGACCGAAGGGTTGCCGAAGCCCTCCCACGTCGACGGGAGCACCACCGCGTCGCAGGCGGCATAGGCGTCGGCCATGCACCCGTGCCCCGACGCATGCCCGCGTCGCACCGGACAGCGCGCCACCCCCACCAGCCGTTCGAGCTCGGGTCCGTAGCCGTCCTCGGCCGGGCCGAGCAGCCAGTAGGTGGCGCCGACGGCGGCCGCCAGCGCGAGTCCTCCGGCGACGTTCTTGCGCGGCAAGGCGCGGGTCGGCTGGAGGAGGAGCGGGCGGTCCTCCGCCACGCCGAGGGCGGTGCGGGTGCCGGCGCGGTCGCCCGCCGGAGGCGACGGATCGAAGGTGTTGTACAGGGTCGTCGCCCGGATGCCGTGCTCGCCCAGCTCCGTTCGGCTCAGCTCGTTGATGGTGACGTGGGCCCACGCCGGGTCGTCGGGCGGCGGCGGGAGGTGGGCGAGATGCGGACGCTGCCAGGCCAGGTCGTGGTGGTGGAGGACCGCGGGGCGCCCGGCGCACGCCGCCGCCGTGACCGCGGCGGCGCGCGGGTTGAGGGGGAGGGAGCAGATGTTCTCCACGACGACGAGGTCGGCCGGGGCCAGGGCGTCGCGCATCTCGCCGGCGGTCGGCGGCTCGGGCGCGTCCATGGCCAGGCCGGGCAGCACCACGTCGACCGGGCCCGAACCGGCCACCGTGGTGACCCGCCAACCCAGGGCCGCGAGCGCGTCGGCCCACTTCGCGGCCTCGACCGAGACCCCGTCGCCGCCGCCCAGGCGGAACGAGACGAGGCAGACCCTGGGCACTCCCGGGACTGTAGGCCCGGCACTGTCCGGGCCCTGGCCTCGGGTAACTTCTTCCTTCTATGGCCAAGCGGGCACTGATCACCGGCGTCACCGGCCAGGACGGGTCGTACCTGGCCGAGTTCCTCCTCACACAGGGGTACACGGTCATCGGCATGGTCCGGCGCTCGAGCACGCTGAACTTCGAGCGGATCGCGCACATCCAGGACCAGATCGAGCTCGTTCCGGGCGACCTGCTCGACGAGGTCTCGCTGATCAACATCCTGCGTGACCACCGGCCGACCGAGATCTACAACCTCGCCGCGCAGTCGTTCGTGCAGACGTCGTGGAGCCAGCCCGTGCTCACCGGCGAGACCACGGCCATGGGGGTGACGAGGCTGCTCGACGCCATCCGGTTCGTCGACCCCGGGATCCGCTTCTACCAGGCCAGCTCGTCGGAGATGTTCGGCAAGGTGCAAGAGGTCCCGCAACGCGAGTCGACGCCGCTCTACCCCCGCAGCCCCTACGGCGTGGCCAAGGTGTACGGGCACTGGATCACCGTCAACTACCGCGAGAGCTACGGCCTGCACGCGACCTCGGGGATCCTGTTCAACCACGAATCGCCGCGGCGCGGCCTCGAGTTCGTGACGCGCAAGGTGACCCACGGCGTGGCACGCATCGCGCACAAGCTCGACGACAAGCTGTCGCTCGGGAACCTCGACGCCCAGCGCGACTGGGGCTATGCCGCCGACTACGTGCGCGCCATGTGGCTCATGCTCCAGCAGGACTCGCCCGACGACTACGTCGTCTCGACGGGGAAGACGCACGAGGTGCGCGAGCTGTGCCGGCTGGCCTTCGAGGCCGTCGGGCTCGACTGGGAGCAGCACGTCGTCATCGACGACCGTTTCCTGCGCCCGGCCGAGGTCGACCTGCTCGTCGGAGATCCGGCCAAGGCCCACACGGTCCTGGGCTGGCAGCCCGAGGTCGACTTCCCCGGCCTCGTGGCGATGATGGTCGAGGCCGACATGGACCTCGTCCGCAAGAGCATCTCGTAGGCGGAGGCGGCCGCGCTCGACCCGACCGCCGCGCTCGGTGCCATCTCGGCCGACCCGGCGGGCGCCCTCGTCGCCTTCGGGGCGGGGATCCTGTCGTTCATCTCGCCGTGCGTGCTGCCGCTCGTGCCCGGCTACGTGTCGATGGTCTCGGGCCTCTCCGCCGCCGAGCTGTCGGCGGTCGGATCGGAGGGGGTGTCGGGGCCGGGATCGGCGGCAGACTCGGGTGCCGACGGCTGCGAAGTAGCTCATCACGGCGCGGCCGTGGGGGTGGGTGAAGCCGACGGAATGATCCCTTCGGCCGCCCTGCGGCCGGTGCTGCGCGGCATCGGCCTCTTCGTGGCCGGCTTCACCGTGGTCTTCGTGGCGCTCGGCGCGACGGCGTCGGGCATCGGGAGCCTCCTGCACGGGCACCGCTTCTTCCTCTCCCAGGTCAGCGGGGCGCTCATCGTCGCGCTCGGCGCCGTCATGGTCCTGGGCGCCCTGCCGTCGAGGGTCTGGACCCAGGCCGGCTCGGGCACGCTCGGCGTCGTGACCCGGGTGACGGGCGAGCACCGCTTCGACGTGCGCCCGTCGCGGCTCGGGTCCTGGGCGGCCCCGGTGATGGGCATGGCCTTCGCCTTCGCCTGGACCCCCTGCATCGGCCCGGTTCTCGGCGCGGTGCTCGGACTGGCCAGCCGGAACGGGACGCTGGCCGGCGGCGCCTTCCTCCTCCTGGCCTACTCGCTCGGCCTGGCCGTGCCGTTCGTCCTGGTGGGCTTGGCCTTCGGCCGCTTCACCGCCCTGTTGGCCCGGACCCGGCACTGGCTGTGGGCGGTCGAGCTCACGGGTGGCGTGATCCTGGTCGTCTTCGGCGTGATGCTGTTGACGGACAACGTGGGCTGGTTCTCGAACCACATCTCGGACCTGCTGAACAACGTGGGGCTCGGACGGCTCTCGAAGAGCTGAGCGCGGGCGGGAGCTGACGGTGACGCGCAACGAACCGGGGGCCGGGCCGAGGGACCGCAGCGGGGCACCAGGGGCGGGCGGACCAGGGGCGACGGGTCTCGGGGCGGGCCTCGTGGCGATCTGCGGGCCTCGCGGCGACGGACCTGGCGGCGGACCTCCTGGTGCAGCGCATTCGAACGCTCGTGGACAAGTCGGCCGGGCGGACCGTCGTGGTGGCGCTCGACGGCCGGTCGGGCGCGGGCAAGTCGACCCTGGCCGCCGAGGTGGGGCGCCGCCTCGGGGCACTGGTCGTCGACGGCGACGACTTCTACACCGGCGGCCCGGACGACGCCTGGGCCGCCATGGTGGCCGCCGAAAAGGTCGACCGCGTGATCGACTGGCGACGCCAGCGCGACCTGCTGGCGAGGCTGGGGCGGGGCGAGGCCGTGACGTGGCACCCCTACGACTGGCAGGCGGATGACGGTCGCATGGCCGACGTGGCGCACGCCGGCGGGCCGGCGTCCGTGGTGATCCTCGACGGTGCCTACAGCGCCCGCGCCGAGCTGTCCGGCGTCGTGACCTTGCGCGTCCTGCTCGAGGTGTCCCTGGACCTGCGGAGGGAGCGGCTCGCCGGCCGAGACGGGGTGCCGTACCGGGACGCGTGGGAAGCCTGCTGGATGGACGCCGAAGATCTCTACTTCGGCACCCTCATGCCGCCCCGGGCGTTCGACCTGGTCCTCGACGGCAGCTGACCGGCCGGGCGCGGGTTCCCCGAGGGCGGGAACTTCGGCGGCAGGCCCGTCGATCAGCCGGGTCGCGACGAACGCTCGGCGAGCACCTCGCACAGCGCGGCCGCGAAGGTGTGCACGTCCCCGGGCCAGCGCGCCGAGACGTAGGTCCCGTCGCGCACCACCCAGGCCGGTCGGGAGTCGGTGGGCGTGTCGCGTGCAGCGGCCGCTCGTCTTGCGCCGGTAGCCCGGGGTGCCCTTCGGGACGTCCACGAAGTCCTCCGGCCGGTCCAGCGCCCGGGTGACCTCCTGCTGCACGGACATGAAGCCCGCCCGTTGCCCGGGATCCTCGATGTAGGTGCGGTAGTAGTCGGCGTCCCAGAAGCGTGTCCACCGAGCGATGTCCCATGCCCTGCTCTCGAGGGCCCAGGTGAGGGCCGTGGTCCGCCGCCCGGAGAGCACGGATTGGCCGGTGGCCGGGTCCACTGCGCGCGCGGCGACCAGCACCCCGTGGCAGACGGCGCCGACGGGCTTACGCGCCCCGAACGCATCGACCGCCATCCTCTGCACCTCTTCGCTCTCGAGGTAGTCGCGCATACCCCGGGCCCGGTGACCTCCCGGCAGCACGAGGGCGTCGTAGTCGGACCGGCGCGCCTCGGCCCAGTGGAGGGGCGAGCGGAACGCGGCATCCTCGACCAGGTCCGCATAGGCCGACCGGGCCCGGCGGTCCGCCCTCAGGACGCGCCCGACCACGGTGACGCGGCGCAGGATCGGCACCATGCCCCAGGGATCGAGTCCCTGTCCGGTGACCATGAGGTCGTCTGCCTCGCCCGGGTGCCCCGAGGGCGTGGCGAAGACCACTTCGTGCCCGGCACCCGAGAGCACCTGCCACGTGACGGCGACCTCGGTCGGGTCGAAGTCGCGGGCGGGGATGGGAATCAGCACGACCGCCATGGCTGGCCGGCGACACTACCGATTCAGGCATCGCGTCAGCCGCCACCACTGAACGGATTCAGTCGCAGACGGTCCGTGAGCGGGGGTTGCTCGTGCCTACACGCCGACGACCAGGAAGGATATTGTTTCGCCGGTGCCCAAGGGCGGTATCCTCTCCGCAACAATCGTGACGGGTAGGCCCGCGGCGAACGGACGAGGGAGGGTCGATTCGGCGATGAGCTTCGTACCTGCAACGACTGGCCCACGGGAGCACAAGGCGGACGGACGATGAACATTCCGGGCGGATCTCAGGCGGGAGTCTCACATCGCGGGCCAAAGGGCCGACGGCGTGGATGGCGCACGATGGCGCCGCTCGTCGGCGGGACACTTCTCTTCTTCAGCATCCTCGGCGTCGTCGTCTCCCCGGAAGTCGGAGCAAGTCCCGACGCCGCAATCAGCGTGACACTTCAGTCGCCTGCGTCCCAGCCCTCGGGCTCTGCGTTCACCTACTCCATCGAGCTGACGTGCCAGCTCAGCGCCGGTGTCACGTGCGGTCCCAACACGACTGTCACGATCCCGCTCGACGGGTCGACCCAACCACCTATGGGCACCTGGTCCTACGCGGTGAGCAGCACCGTCCCCGGGCTCGTCTCCTCCGCCACCTCCGCCGCGGGGTCGCCGACGTCGTTCACCGGAACGATCCTGTCCCCGTCAGCTCAGCAGTTGACGCCTCAGTCCGACCCCAATGGGGACGGAGGCCGGCAGCTGGTCGTGCCTCTCTCCGACACCGTGTTCGTCGGAGGTTTCAACGGAGCGATCACATTGTCGGTGACGCCTCCAAACCACGCCACGGCGAACGGCACCGCTTGGGCGGTGACGCCGACGCTGACCGGCGGCGCGCTCGGGAGCATCACGGCCGCGGCTCCGTCAGCCGCGACGGCCACCGCGAGCCTCCACCCGTCACTGTCCGCGTCCGCGCCGCAGGCGCCGGGCTCGGCGGGCTCCGTCTCCTACGCCGCTGACCCCCACCTGCGACCTGAACGGGGCGCTCGGCGACGAATGGTCCACCTCGGGCACGCTCGTCGACCACCTCCCTGCGGGGGCCACGTATCAGTCGGCCACCAGCGGGGGCGTCTACGACCAGAGCGCCGGCACGGTCACCTGGTCCTTCCCGTCGTCGACGGAGCTGCCTTCGGGCTGTGCCGCTGCTGCGGGTGGCGCCACGACCGACTCGGTCTCCGTCGGGTTCTCGAGCGGTACCGCCTCGGCGGCCGTCGACCAGGCGACGTTCACGCTGGATGGGGCAGGGGCGTCGACCGCGAGCGCGTCGGCCTCCCCGAGTCTCGCCGGCGGTCCGGGCGCGCCGCCCTCCGGCTCGGCTCCGGCCGCCCCGCCATCCGGGGTATCCCCCGCGGCGCAGGCGGGCCTCATCAGCATCTCCCCGGCGCACCAGACGCACCTGACGGGGACGGGCCAGACCTACGACATCAATGTGTCGTGCCTCGGTGAGGGCGACTCCGAATGCGGTCCGAACGGCACCATCACGATCCCCCTCGACACCACTACGACCCCGCCGATGACCGACCCGAGCTGGACCTACAGCGGCAAGTCGAACCCGGCTGGTCTCCTCTCGAGCGGGCCCACCATCGTCGGGAACAACCTCGTCTTCGAGCTGAACGACTCTGTGTTCAGGAGCGGCTTCAGCGGGAGCATCTTCCTCGTCGCCACGCCGCCCAACGACGTGACCCCGAATCACACGTCGTGGTCGCTGAGCCCGACCCTGACGGGCGGCCACATCGATCCCGTCACCGTGCCCGTCCCGGCCGCCTCGGTGGCCACGGCGCGGCCGCTCCTGTCGCTCGACAAGACCGTCGCCAACGGGGGGAGTGTCTTCCTCGCCGGCGCCGACATCTCCTACAACCTCGCCGCCAATTGCGACACGGCCGCGCCGGGCGGCCTCTTCCTGACCGACGGAAGCCTCGTCGACCAGCTGCCACCCGGGATGACGTTCGTCTCGGCCAGCGACGGCGGAGTGTTCGACTCCGGGACCAACACCATCACCTGGACCTTCCCCGACTCGGCCTCGACGCCGAAGGGCTGTGCCGCCGATGCCGCCGGCCCCAATCTCTTCAAAGTCAAGGTCACCGCGCCCACTCCCGCTCCGCCTCCGGCCGACGAGCCCCTGGTCAACAAGGCCACGTTCTCGGGCACGGGCCCCGATGCCACCAACCCGGCCGGCATCTCCGAGTCCACGAACGCACAAGCGGCGGTCCAGATCGTGAACACCCCGCCGACCGGACCCGGCTCGCCGGGCTACGCCACCATCGCCAAGACGTCGCTGGCTCCGCTGGCCGAGAACGTGAGCGGCAACCAGTACGTGGGGACCTATCCCGGGAACTGGGTGCCGACCTCGTCGTCGCCGACCTACACGGTGGGCGCAGCCGCCGCCTCGTTCCAGGCCAGGGTCCATTACAACCTGGTCGGCACCTACGAGACCCGGGTAGTCGATCCGCTCCCGTGCTTGGACAACGCGAACGGCAACCGCTACTCCTCTGATGCCTTCAACGGCGCGCCATGCGCCGACCCCGCTTTCCACCCGAGCGTCATCGAAGTGACGAGCGCCGGGTTCTCGTCGTCCAACGGGCTCGGGGCGGCCATCGCGGGCGGCTTCCGGCCCGAGGCCGTGCTCAGTGACGGGACCACGGTGCCCCTGTCGCCGAACGGGTCGGTCGGCCCGAACGCCTCGAGCGCCTTCTTCTCCATCCCCCCCGCCGACATCGGCCTGGTGGCGACCATCGTGCTGCCGCCGAACACCGACCTCATGAACGGCTCCCTTGTCCTGACCATGTGGGGTTACACCGACGCCTCCCTGGCCGGGCTCAACGACAGCATCAACCAGCTGTTCAACGTCGCCACCGCGGTGCCGATGTTGAACGGGACCGCCTTGACGCCGATTCAGGATCACGCCAGCGTCTTCACGGTTCCGACGCCGATCCAGCTCGGCATCTCGAAGTCCTTCGGACCCACGGGGGGCGGGCCGCACGGGACGACGGTGCTCCACATTGAAGGAGCCGTCAGCCTCGCCACCGTGCCGCTGATCCACAACATCGTGCTCACCGACCTGCTCCCCCTCGGAATGAGCTGGGCCAACCCCAGCGCGTCGGGGAGCTTCACCCTGGTCCAGGGTGCTGGTGCGATGACAAAACACGTGACGGGGACGGCGGGCCACTTCGACAACTACCTGGGATCGGGCCGGGAGCTCATCCGCATGACGATCCCGGCGGCGGCGTTCACCAGCACCGGGGCCTGGACGATCACGCCACCGGGCAACTTCCTGGAGATGACCACACCCACCGCCGTCGGCCTCTACAAGAACACCGACCAGATCTTCCTCTTCGGCTTGGCGCCTGAGGAGAGCAACCCGAACTGCAGCACACCGACGCAGCCCGGCGGCGGGACCAGCACGGCGACCTTCGAATCGGCCGACCCCGAGAACCTGGACGGGGACGGCAACGACAGCGAGGACTACTGCCAAAACCGCGCCCAACTCAACGTATTGGGAACTGGTGCCGCCTTCGACCTGAACAAGACCGTGCAGGGCAACCTGGATCCCGCGCCGAAGGGGGCGCTCGGCATCGGAGACGCCTCACCGGGCGGATCGGGGACCTACGGGCTCTCGTGGTCGAACGTCGGGACCGACACGCTGGCGCAGCCCGTGATCTACGACATCCTGCCCTTCGTGGGCGACACCGGCGTGAGCCAAGCCCAGAGCACGCAGCCGCGTGACAGCCAGTTCCAGCCGGTCTTCGCCTCGGTCGGCCCACTGCCGACGGGGGTCACCGTCGAGTACTCGCAGTCCGACAACCCCTGCCGCGACCAGGTCTTCCCCGACGCGGCCAACCCGACCTGCGTCAACGACTGGTCGTCGACCCCGCCCACCGACCTCTCTTCGGTGCGGGCGCTCCAGTTCCTCTCCTCGGCGACCTATCCGGCGGGGAGCAGTTTCTCGGTGAGTGTGACGGTCGACGTGCCCCCGGGCATCGTCAACCAGGTGGCCTGGAACAGCGCGGCCACCAATGCCGTCGACGTCTCCAATCCCGCCGACGTTCCGCTCCCGGCTGAGCCGCCCAAGGTGGGTCTGACGGCGCCCAGCACGCCGACACTGGTCACCGTAACGTCGGCGCCGACGACGACGTCGTTCTCATCGTTGAGCGACCAGGTGAAGATCTCCGGGACCGGCGGTGATCCCGGGACCCTGGCGTGGAGCCTCCTCGGACCGGTGGCGCCCGTCGGCGGATCGTGCTCCGCTGTGTCCTGGACCGGGGCCCCGACGGCCTCGTCGGGCACCCTTGACGTCACAGCCGACGGTACCGTCACCACCGGACCCGTGGCCGTGAGCGCCGTGGGCTGTTACACCTGGACGGACACCCTCACCGGCACGGGGGGCTTCCCCTACACGGCGACCGTCGGTCCGGGGGCGCCGGGCGAGGTGACGCACGTCCAGCCGTTCGCGCCCAGCGTCAGGACCGTGGCCGCGATCAGCACCACTGGGGGCGCGGAGTCCGTCACCGACACCGACATCATCAGCGGCTTCCCCGCCGGCGCGCCGGCGAATACGCTCACCTGGACCCTGTACGGACCGGTGAAGCCGATCAGCGCCACGAGCTGTCCCACGACCGCGGGCCCGTATCTGGCTGTCGTGGACAAGTCCGGCACCATGCCGGTGACCGGGAACGGCAACGAAACGACCCCGTCCGTCGCCCTCGGTGGTCCCGGCTGCTACAGCTTCGGCGCCGACCTTCCGGCCACGTCGACGAGCCAGGAAGCGGACCTTGCGCCCGGCACCGCGTCCGAGACCGTGCAGCTGGCGGTTCCGACCATCGTGACCAAGACCTCGGCCGCGACGATCCCGGCCTTCAGTTCGGCCTCTGACGACATCACCCTCAGCGGCCTCGGAACGGGCTCGGGCACCGTGACATGGTCCCTCGTCGGCCCGGTTGCCGCCGGAGCGCAGGGCTGCAGCGGGGTGAACTGGAGCGGGGCCGCCACCGTCAAGACGGGTACGGCCACCATCACCGACGGCTCTCCGACCGACGTCACCGCCGGGCCGGTGCAGTTGACGGCGCTCGGCTGCTACAGCTGGGTCGCCGCCCTCACCGGTGCATCGTTCCCCGGCGGGGTGACGAGCGCGGCCGGGACCGCGGGCGAGATCACCCAGGTCGTGCCCTACACGCCGACGATGACGACGAAGGCCGCGGTCGCCACGTCCTCCAGCGGTGCCCGAAGCATTTCGGACGCCGTCACCGTGGGCGGCATCCCGGCGGGCGCACCCGCCGCCACCCTCACCTGGACCCTGTACGGTCCTGTGACCCACAGTGCGAACACGGCGTGTCCCACCGGCTCCGCCACCTACAAGGCGGCCAAGGTCGCCGGTACAGGGACCTTGCAGGTCTCGGCCGACGGCACGGTGGAAACCCCGGCGGTGCAACTCGTCGCGTCCGGGTGCTACAGCTACGGGGACGAGCTGGCGGCGACCGGCCTGGGCGCGGCAGCCGTGGTGGAACCCGGAACGCCGGCAGAGACGGAGAACATCCCGACCCCGCCGACCGGCCCGCCGTTCGCAGTCACGGGAATGACGCCGGTGCTCTTCGTCATCGGTGTCCTGTTGGCTGCGGGAGGTGCGGCCATGACCATCATCGGGCGGCGCCGGCGGCCACGGCACGCACGCACTCCGTAAGACGCGGGGTCCGACCGACCCGGTCCATCAGCGTGGCGTTGACGAGCAGGCGCGCTGATGGTCGAGCCGGTCGGTGCGGCGTTCGCCAGGATGCACGGGGTTCCGGGGAGCCAGTGGCGAGAGCCGCGCCGGGGCCCCCTTGGTCGAGTCCTTTCCACGTGACGCACCGAATGAGACAATGAGACCCCGTCGCGACCGGGGAGGTTTGGATGTTCGACTTGGTCATCGACATCGAGAACACTCCGGGCTCGCTGTCCAAGGCTGCGGCCGCCATAAGCGATGCCGGCGTCAACCTCGCCTCGGCCACGTGTCTCGGATCGAGTAAGCGGGCCGAGCTCCACATCCTCGTGCCCCATCCGGAGGCAGCGAAGCACGTGCTGGCGATCTCCTCGTTGACGGTCACGAGGGAGAGCGAGGTGGTCGTGGTCGACGTTGAGGACCGTCCAGGCGTGCTGGCCGATCTGGCTCGTCGGATCGCCCAGGCCGGTGTCGACCTCGATCTCGTCTACGTCGCCACTCAGAACCGTGTGGTCTTCGGGGCGTCCGACCTCGCCGCCCTGCGGGCGGCGTTGGGAGAAGGAAGTGGCTGAGCTGCGGGGCGACAGGCCGGACACGGGGCGACAGGCCAGGCGACACGGGGCACAGGCGCGGTGTTCTTCTCCGCGGCCGAGCGATACCATCGATCGACGTGACCGAGACCGACACCGCCGCGGCAGCCTCCGACCCCACCGAGACCGGGGGTACGACGCTGCCTCCGATCTTCTCCGACGAGGACGCAATCGAGAAGCTCTGGGTCCAGGCCTATCAGGGCGAGGTTCTGGGCGAACTCCTCTTCGAACGCCTGGCCAGCCTCCTGGACGACCGGTCCGAGACGGAGCACGCCGGCTCCATGCGGGTGCTCGCCACGCTCGAACGACGCACCAAGGAGGAGGTCGCCCCCGCCCTCACGCGAGCGGGCATCCCGACCGCGCCCGACCAGGAGCAGCTCGACCTCGCCGTCGCGCTCGCCGAGGGATCGGTCGAGATGTCGTGGGAGGACCTCATGTCGGCGACGGTGGCCATCACCGGCCAGTTCCTCCCGCTGTACCGGCGCATCGGCGAGCTCGATCCTTCCGAGCACGACGTCGCCGAGCTCCTCGTCGCACATGAGGAGGCATTGCGCGACTTCGCCCGAGCCGAGCTGGCGGGCCGTACCTCGTCCTCCCTGAACCAGGTCCGCGCCCTGCGACACATGGCCTGACCCGAGGAGGGCGTCGGGTACACGCCGGCGCCGGCAGGGACGCCGACGGGTCGGGAACGGGGACGAGCAGTCCACATGAGCGACTTCGCCCGCTTCGACCGCCGCCACTACGAGAACCTCCCCGTGCGTTCGGGGTACGCCGCCTGGGCATCCACCTACGACGACACGGTCGACGACGTCATGGACATGGGGCTGCTGAATCGCCTGAGGTCGGTCCGCTGGCCGGCGGTGACGCGGGCGGCGGACCTCGGCTGCGGCAGCGGGCGCACGGCCAGGTGGCTCCGCACCAGGGGGGAATTCCCGATCGACGGCGTCGACCTGACTCCCGAGATGCTCGACCTCGCCCGCCGTGCCGGCCGGCACGACCGCCTGGTCGAGGGCGACGCGCGGTCGGACCGGGCTCGATCCGGGTGCCTACGACCTCGTCGTCTGCGTTTTGGTCGACGAGCACCTCCCCGACCTGCGCCCGCTCTACGCCGAGGCACGCCGGCTGCTCAGGCCGGCCGGTGCCTTCGTGCTCGTCGGCGTGCACCCGTTCTTCCTCATGGCGGTCGGCATGCCGACGCATTTCGAGGGGCCCGACGGCCGCCCCGTCGCGATCGAGACCCATCTGCACCTGCCCGGCGAGCACGTCGCGGCCGCTTCGGCGGCCGGGCTGTCGGCGACCGAGCTTCACGAGGGCCTGGTCGGGGACAGGCTGATCGAGCTGAAGCCCAGCTGGGAGGCGTATCGGGCTTGGCCGTTCAGCTACGCCTGGATGTGGTCGGCGCCCTGATGCCCGCTTGGAACCCTGGGACCCCGCCCCCCTACCATGGTGGGTCAAGGCCATGGCCCCTGTCGTCCAATTCCACGCCGCGGTCGCTCTCGCGGGCCGCTTCCCCGCCCTCGCCGGGGTGGACCTCTCTCTCGAGACCGGCGAGGTGGTCGTCGTGGTGGGCCCGAACGGCGCGGGCAAGACCAGCCTGCTGCGCGCCTGCGCCGGCCTGCTGCCCGTCACCTCCGGCCGGGCCACGGTGCTCGGGGTCGACCTCGGCGCGGACCACACCGCGGTGCGCCGCCACGTCGGCCTGCTCGGCCATGCCGCCCCCCTCTACGACGACCTCAGCGCGGCGGAGAACGTCCGCTTCGCCGTGCGCGCCCTCGGCCTGCGTTCCTCGACCGCCGACGCCGCGCTCGAGCGACTCGGGCTGACCGGACGCCTGCGCTCGACCCCGGCCGGCCGGCTCTCCGCCGGGCAGCGGCGTCGCGTCGCGCTCGCTGCGCTGGTCGCCCGGCGCCCCGCCCTCTGGCTGCTCGACGAGCCGCACGCGGGGCTCGACGCCACCGCGCGCACGCTGCTGGCTCAGCTGGTCGCCGAGGCCGTGGCCGACGGCGCGACGGTGCTGCTCTCCTCGCACGAGCCCCAGCTCTCGGTGCCGATGGCCGACCGCGTCGTGTCCATGGCGGGCGGAAGGGTGGTGGGCGAGGAGCCGGGAGGCCGGCGCGTCCCGCTCGCCGCAGTCCCGTCGACGGGACGCGGCATGGACGCGGGGGCCTCGCATGTGGCATGACGCCGTCCTCGTCGCCGGGAAGGACCTGCGCATCGAGGCCCGCTCGCGCGTGTCGGCCTGTGGCAGGTCGTCCCGTTCGCCTTGTTGGTGCTCGTCCTCCTGGCGTTCGCCATCGGGCCCGACCGGGCGGCGCTGCACCACGCCGCTCCCGGCATCTTCTGGGTCGCGCTCTTGTTCTCCACCGTGCTGGCCGTCCAGCGCAGCGTCGCCGTCGAGTCGGGGGAGGGCACCCGCGACGGGCTGCGCCTCTCGGGCATCGATCCCGCGGGCATCTTCCTGGGCAAGGCGGCGGCTGTCGGCCTCCAGCTCCTCGTGCTCCAGCTGGTCCTGTGGGCCGGGGTGGCCTTCCTCTTCGACGTCCGGGTGCAGGTGCTCTGGCTCGCCGCGCTGTCCTGCGTGATCGCCACGGTCGGGTTGGCCGCGGCCGGCGTCCTCTACGGCGCCCTGTCGGCCGGCCTGCGCGTCCGCGACACGCTGCTGCCGCTGCTCGTGCTGCCGGTGCTCGCGCCGGTGCTCCTGGCCGGCTCCAAGGTCTGGGAGGCGGCGCTGAGCGGAAGCGTCTCGTCGGGGACGCAGTGGCTCAAGATCCTCGTGCCGTTCTCGGTCATCTACCTCGTGCTCGGGGTGGTCCTCTACGGCCCGCTCCAGGAAGCCGCATGATGCCGGACCCGGGCCGCACCACGAGCGCCGCGCCGGCGAGTCCCGCGCCGGTGAGCGCGGCGTCCTCGAGCGCCGAGGCCGGCGTGCGGCCGCGCTGGCTCCACGTCGTCGGCGCCCTCGCCGTGCTGACCCTGGGCGCCACCGTGTGGTTGGGCTTGTGGGTCACCCCGCCCGACGCCGTCCAGGGCAACTTGGCCCGGCTGCTCTACGTGCACCCGGCCGTCGCCACCGTCGCCCTGTACTGGGCGGGGGGAGTGGCGCTCGTGGGCAGCCTGCTCTACCTGTGGCCGCGCACCCGCTCCTTCTACTGGGACCGCCTGGCCGCCTCCGCCGTGGAGGTGGGCGCGGTGTTCTCCGCCCTCACCCTCGTCACGGGCTCCCTGTGGGGACGGCCGGTCTGGGGGGTCTGGTGGACGTGGGACGCCCGGCTGACGTCGACCGCGCTGCTGCTGCTCCTCGAGCTCGGCTACCTGGCGTTGCGGCGCGTGCCGTCGGATCCTCACATCCGAGCCCGCCGCTGCGCCGTCGCCGCCATCCTCATCGCGGTCGACGTGCCCCTGGTGCATTTCTCGGTGGACTGGTGGCAGACCCTGCACCAGGGGGGCACCATCCTCGACCCCGGGTTCGAGCTGCACGTCCACGGCTCCATGCTCTGGACGATGCTGCTCAGCTTCGTCGGATTCTCCCTCGCCTTCGTGTGGCTGTTGGCTGTCCGCTACCGGGTCGAGGTGCTCCAGGACGCCGTCGGGGACGAGGAGCTCGAGGTGTCGCTGGCCGAGCGCTGGAGCGAGAACGACGATCGGGGCACCGACGCCGCGCTGGTGGGCGCCGGTGCGGCCCCGCCACCGGGCCCGGACGGCGGAGTCGTCGCGTGAGCTACGTCGACGCCGGGTACGCCGTCGCGCTGGGCGGCATGTTCGCGTACGCCCTGTACCTGGTCGGGCGCCGGCGCCGGCTCGAGCGCGCCCTCCGGCGGTCGGAGCTGCCGCTCCGTGAACACGACGGAGCCGTGGGAGATCCCCCGCACGGCGGACGGTCGTGACCGAGATCGCCACCGACACCAGCCCGCCTCCCACACCGCCGAACTCCGAGCACGTCGGCGGGCCGGAGTTGCCGAGGCCGCGTCGGCGCCGGGCCAGCCGCCGGCTGCTCGTCGTCTTCGCCCTGCTGGCTGGGGCCTTCGTGTTCCTGCTCGTCGAGGGTCTGGGGAGCTCGCTCGACTACTTCGACACGGTCGACCAGGCCGTCGCCCACCGCCATCAGCTGGGGACGACGACCTTCCGGCTCGAGGGGGTGGTGGTGCCCGGCTCCATCCGTCCCACCGCGGCCGGCGCCGACTTCGCCTTGTGCCAGGGCTCCAAGACCGTCCAGGTGGCCAACACCGGCAGCCCGCCGCAGCTGTTCCAGTCGCGCATCCCTGTCGTCGTCGTCGGCCACTTCGCGTCCGAGACCTCGGCGAACTTCGTCTCGGACACCATCATGGTCAAACACTCCGCCACCTACACCGCGCAGCATCCGGGTCGGGTCAAGCCGGCCTCCGGCGCCGCCTGCTGATGATCGACGCGCACATCGGGACGGTCGGCGTCTGGTTGGCCTTCGGCGCCAGCGTCGCCGGGATCATCGTCATCGCGGTCGGCCTGGTGACGGGCCGGCGGACGGGGCACGGCACCGCCGCCCGCGCACCCGGCGACGGCCGTCTGCTCGCGCCCGTCCTCCTGGCCGGCGCGCTCTTGGCGACGCTCGCCATGGAGCACGCGCTCATCACGCACGACTTCTCCCTGTCCTTCGTGGCCGAGAACAACAGCCGGGCCACGCCGTTCCTCTACTCGGTGACCGGACTGTGGTCCGCGTTGGCCGGCTCCATCTTGTTGTGGGGCCTGTTCCTCTCCCTCTTCACCGCGGCGTTCGTCTGGCGCTACCGGCGCGTGGCGAGCGACCCCGTGATCCGGTGGGCTCTCCTCGTCCTCTACACCGTCAGCGCGTTCTTCTTCGGGCTCATGCTCGGGCCTGCCAACCCCTTCGTCACCGTGACGGGGGTCACCTCCGGGCTCGGCCCGAACTCGCTGCTCCAGGACAACCCGCTGGTTGCCGTCCACCCTCCTCTCCTCTACGCCGGCTTCGTCGGCTTCACCGTGCCCTTCGCCTTCGCCATCGGCATGCTCGCCACGGGACGGGTGGGGGACCGCTGGCAGGTCGAGTGTCGGCGCTGGACGCTCGTCGCCTTCACGCTGCTCTCCGTGGGCATCGTGCTCGGGGCCTGGTGGTCCTACCAGGTGCTGGGGTGGGGCGGCTTCTGGGGTTGGGACCCGGTCGAGAACGCCGCGCTCTTACCGTGGCTCTGCGGGACGGCGTACCTGCACTCGGTCCTCGTCCAGGAGCGGCGCGGGCTGATGCGGGTCTGGAACCTCTCACTCTCGGTCGCCACGTTCTCGCTGACCATCCTGGGGACGTTCCTGACGCGCTCGGGCGTGATCGCATCGGTGCATTCGTTCTCGGAGTCCTCGCTCGGGCCGCTCCTCATCGGCTTCTTCTTCGCCGTGATCGTGGTCGGCTTCGGACTCATCGCCTGGCGAGGTGACCGGCTGCGCTCGCCGGGAGGCATCGACGCACCGCTGGGGAGGGAGGGCGCCTTCCTTCTCAACAACGTGATGTTCGTCGGCTTCGCCCTGGTGGTCCTCCTCGGAACCGTCTACCCGTTGCTCTACGAGGCGGTCACCCAGCAACAGGTGACGGTCGGCGCGCCCTTCTTCAACACGGTGGCCGTCCCCGCCGGCCTGACCCTGCTGTTCCTGATGGCGGTGGCGCCCGTGCTCTCGTGGCGCAAGATGAGCGGGGCCGCGCTGTGGCAGCGCCTGGCCGTCCCCGCCTGGGTCGGAGTGCTCACCGTCGTGGTGTGCGTCGCGTGGGGCCTGCGCGGGACCGGCGCCCTCGTCGGGTTCGGCCTCGGCGCCATGGCGGCCGCCACCGCGGTCCGCGCCCTGGTGCTTTCGGTGCGCGCGGCGCGCACCCGCCATGTCGGGTGGTGGCGGGGCCTCGTCGGCCGCGCCAACGGCGGCATGGTGGTGCACCTCGGGGTGGTGCTGCTCGCGGTCGGGATCATCGCGGCCACCTCGTACCGGCATCAGGCCGAGCTGGCCCTGCACCGCGGTGTGCCGGTCACCTACGACGGGCACCGTTTCGAGTTCGAGGGGCTGCGCACCGTGCACACGCCGTCCCGCTCGGCCCAGCAGGCGGTGGTGCGGGTCGACGGCGCCCTGTTCGCCCCCGCCGTGACGAGCTTCGGCGGCAACCTGGCGGTCGTCGGCACCCCGGCCATCGACTCCGGCGTGTTCGGCGACGTCTACCTGACCTTCGACGCCGTCGGAGGGCTGGGCGCGTCGTCAGGCAACCTGGCCATCAACAACCTCCCCTCGGGATCGGTGGCCGTCGGAGTGGTCATAGAGCCACTCGTCGCCTGGCTGTGGGCGGGCGGTCTCCTGGTGGGCCTCGGCGGCTTTCTCGCACTGGTTCCGGGGTCGAGACGCCGCGCCACCGATCCCGCCTCGGCCACGCCGGACCTCGTCACGAATTCCGGGAGGCGCCCACCGGTTCCCGGCCCCGCCGGGACGCCGGAGGACGCGAGCACGAGCCCGACCCCGACCCCGTCCCCGCGCCCGTGGGCGCCCTGTCGGCTCGCCGGGTGCGCCCGGCATGATCCGCAGGCGCCATGCCATCCGCTGGGTCGCGGGCGCGGTGCTGGCCACGCTCGCCGTCGTGGGCGTGGTGCTGGCCACGCGCACTCCTCAGGAGGCCACGGCCGTGCAGAGCCCCCTGCAGGGCCGTGTCGCCCCCGAGATCAGCGGCGCGAACCTCCTCGGCGGGACACGCGTGTCGTTGTCTTCGTTGCGCGGGCACTACGTGGTCGTCAACTTCTTCGCCAGCTGGTGCACCCCGTGCCAGCAGGAGGCGCCCGACCTGTCGCGCTTCGCCTACGAACAGGCGCACAAGAGGGGTGGGGCCGACCTGGTCAGCGTCGTGTTCCACGACAGCTCGTCGTCGGCGCACGCCTTTCTCGTCTCGAACGGCGACCTCTGGCCCGTCGTGGCCGACCCGGGCGGCGCCATCGCGGCTCGCTACGGCGTGACCAACCCGCCGACCACGTTCGTGATCGACCCGGCGGGCCGGGTGAGCGCGGTCCTGCTGGGCCCGACGACGGGCCAGAACCTCGAGTCGTACCTGCATCCGAAGCGGTCAGGGACTCCGCCCTCCGATGGCTGACCGTCCGGCCCGGCTCCCGCTCTGGGCGCGCGTCACGCTGCCCCTGGCCGTGCTCGCCGTGGCGCTCGTGGTCGGCAGCGGCACCTTCGACTCGGGGGCACCGTCGAGGTCGACGCCGCGCCGCCGCCATCGAGTCGACCGTGCGCTGTCCGTCGTGCACCGACGTCTCGGTGGCGCAGTCGAACGCGTCGACGGCCATCGCCGTTCGGCACCAGATCGAGGCCATGGTCGACGCCGGCCGCTCGACCGCCCAGATCGACCAGGTCCTCGTCTCCGAATACGGCGAGAGCATCCTGCTCGTCCCGCCCGATGCCGGGGGGATCCCGCTCATCTGGATCATCCCGCTGGTCCTGACCGCCGGCGCCGTCGTGGGCGTCGGCGTGCTGTTCTGGCGGCGTTCACGCCAGTTCGACGCGCTCCGGGCCGAAGGGCACACCGGCGACGCGGCAGCGCGAGGCGGTGTGAGGGTGGAGGGGACGGCTCGCCTCGAGCGCGACGAGCGCTGGCGTCTGGCCGACGAGCGCGACTTCCTGCGCCGGTCGCTCCAGGACGCGGCGCGCGAGCACGCGGCCGGCGACCTCTCCGACGACGACCACGCGCTGCTCGGTGGCGCGTGACTCGGCGCGCCTGGCCGAGGTGGAGGCAGAGCTCGCCGAGATGGAAGCGGACCTCGCCGAGGTGGCCGATCCGGCGGACGGGGATCGTCCCGCGGCCTCGCTCGAGCCGTCGTCGTCCAAGGGGTGGCCGCTGTGGCGTCGGGTCGGTGTCGTGGCGGCCAGCCTCCTCATCGCCGTCGGGCTGGTGGTCCTCGTGACGCACTCGGTCCGTTCGCGCCAACCCGGCCAAGCGCCGTCGGGCAGCGTGACCCTGTCGCAGGCCCAGCAGATCGAACAGGAGCTCCAGCAGGCGCTCCCGCTGAATGCGAAGAACCCCAAGGCGGCGCTCGAGCTCTACGACAAGGTCTTGGCTCAGGATCCGTCGGACCCGACCGCCCTGGCCTACGCCGGCTTCCTCGAGTGGAACCTCGGTTCGACCGAGCATGTCGCGGCGCTGGTTCGCATCGGGCGGGCGGAGGTGGAGAAGGCAGTGCGGGTCTCGCCCTCGTACTTCCAGGGCCACCTCTTCGACGGCCTCATCCTCGAGAACCAGGACCACGACCCCACGGCCGCCGTGGCCCAGTTCGGCGAGTTCCTGGCCGACAAGCCACCTGCGGCCGAACTGCCCCAAGCCGCCCCCCTCGTCGCCAGCGCCTACCGGGAGGCGGGAGTCGCGCTCCCTCCGGCGTTCCGTTCGAACCTCCCCACCTCGCCATAGGGGACGATGCACGAGCGCCGCCCGCGCTCATCTCCGTCCGCGCCGGGATCGGCCCGCAGATTGTCGGTGTCAATCCTTTCCCGCCAGTGAGCGCAGCTCGGCGACGACCGCGCTGAAGGTGGCGGCGAACGTCTCGCAGTCGTCGTCGGTCGTGGTCCAGCCCACGCTGGCGCGGAGCGAGTGGCTGGGATCGACCCCCATGGCCGCCAGCACCGGCGACGGCTCGATGCTCTCCGACGAGCAGGCGGACCCCGAGTGGACCGCCACCCCCCTCCGGTCGAGGCCGATCAGCACCGGCTCCGCCTCCACGCCCGCCACGCCGAGACAGACGAGGTGAGGCAGCCGCAGCGCGGGGTCCGACGGGCCGACCACGGCGACGCCGTCGACCGTGTGGGCGGCGCGTGTGATCGCGCCGATGTGACGGCGTGCCGTCTCCGCCTCGGCTTCGAGCCGCCCGTCCGAGGCGAGGGCGTCCGCCGCCGCGCCGAAGGCGAGCAGCGCCGGTATCGCCTCGAGCCCACCACGTCGACCTCGCTCCTGCTCGCCGCCGACGATGAACGGCGCAAACCGGGTGCCGCGGCGGACGACCAGCGCGCCGGCGCCGGGGAGTCCTCCGAGTTTGTGCGCGCTGACGCTGACCAGGTCGGCGCCGAGCGCGTCCAGGTCCACCTCGACGTGGCCCACGGCGGCCGCGGCGTCGACGTGCACCGTGACCTCCGACTCCCGGCAGAGCGACACCACCTCGCGCACCGGCTGGAGCGTGCCCACCTCGTGGTTGGCCCACTGGCAGTGCACCAGCGCGGGCCGAGGCCGCGACGCGGCGGACAGACGTGCGCCGAGCGCGTCGACGTCGATGCGGCCCGTGCCGTCAACCTCGAGGGCTTCGACGGGCGCCACACGAACCGAGGCGTCCCGAACCGCCGAATGCTCGACGTCGGCGTACAGGATCGGCGCGCCGGGCTCGGCGGAGGCGGCGCCGAAGACCGCCGCGTTGACCGCCTCGGTCGCACCCGAGGTGAACACCACCTGGCGTGGTACGGCGCCGAGCAGTGTCGACACCTGACCACGGGCCTGCTCGAGCGCGTCGCGGACGAGGCGCGCTTCCTCGTAGAGGCGACCCGGGTCGGCTGCGGCCCACCCGGCCCACGTCAAAACCGCAGCGAGCGCCTCGGGTCGCGGCGGGGTGGTGCTGGCGTGGTCGAGATAGGCGCGAGCCACCGGGGCTCAGGCAGAGGCGGCGCAGGTGTCGTCGCCCCGGGCCCGCGAGGACAGGATCACCGGCAGCGCCTGGTGTGAGACGGTGCCGCAGAGACCCGCCAGGAGACCCTTGACCATGCCGCGGTCGACGGCGCACAGGACCGGGTTGGTCGCGCTGGCGTCGCCGAAGGGACACTGCTCGGCGATGACCGCGGTTGTCTCGCCGCGGTCCTCGGCATGCGCCGCGAACCCGTGCGCGGTGAGGGTCTCGGCGACGACGTGCATCGCCGCGCGCACCGTCCGTTGACCCTCTCCGGGGGACATGCGTGACGCGAGCGAACGCCCGTACTCCTCGCCCACGTGGGCGGCCATCGCCTCCGCCTCGTCGGGCCCGAGCCGCTGCATGGCCTCGCCCAGGAGGCGCATCAAGAGGTCGTCGCGCCGCTGCATGAGGCCGAGGGAGAGCTCCTCCTCGACCCCGAAGTACCGCTTGGACGGCCGGCCGGCCCCGCCGGGATTGCGGCCGGTCTCGACGCGCAGGTAGCCCCCGTCGGCGAGGCGGCCGAGGTGGTGGCGCGCCACGTTGGGGTGCAGCGAGAACCTGGTCGCCACCTCGGTGGCCGTGACTCCGGGCGTGCCGCGGACGTAGAGGAAGATGTCGCGCCTCGTCGGATCGCCGAACGCGGCCGAGACGGCGGCGACCGCTGCGCTGAAGCGACCGCCCGTGGCGTCACCACCCTGGCCGTCGTCGGTGGCGACGGTGGGCTCGATCGTGACTGGAGCGGTGCTCACGGTGGGTAGTCTACCGAGCGGTCAGGCTCTCCAGCAGGGCCGACGCGCACATGCGCCCGGCCCGGCCCGCACCGGGCGAGCCCGCGAGGCGGGGCCACGCGAGACGAGGGAGTCCATGGCATCAGACCAGGCGCAGCTCGAGGCGACGCTCGGCGCCGTCGTGGACCCTGAGCTGGGCCTCCCGCTCGGCGAGCTCGGCCTGCTCCGTTCGGTGCGGCAGAAGCGCCGACGGGCGCGGATCGAGCTCGCCCTGCCCGTGGCGGCCTGGCCGGGCGCCGAAGCGCTGGCCGACGAGGTCCATCGCGCCGCCCTGACGTGCGCCGGCGTCGAAGAGGTGGAGCTCGACGTGGTGACCATGAGCGACGACGAGCGCGAGCGGCTGCGACGCCGACTTCGGGCCGACATGATCGGGGACACGGGCGCGTCCGCTGGAGAAGACGACGGCCACGGCCACGGCGCCATGCTCATGGTGACGCGCCCACCCCCGCCTTTCTCGCGCCGGACGCGTCGACCCGGGTCATCGGCATCTCCTCGGGCAAGGGAGGCGTCGGCAAGTCGACGGTGACGGTCAACCTCGCCATCGCCCTGGCGCAGGCCGGGCACCGGGTCGGGCTGCTCGACGCCGACGTCTACGGGTTCTCCGTCCCCAAGATGCTCGGCACGGACCACGACCCCGTGATCCTCGGCGACATCGTGATCCCGACGTCGGCCCACGACGTGCGCTGCCTCTCCATGGGCTTCTTCGTACCCGACGACCAGCCGGTCATCTGGCGCGGGCCGATGCTCCACAAGGCCGTCCAGCAGTTCCTCACCGACGCCTACTGGGGGACGCCCGACTTCCTGCTCGTCGACATGCCGCCGGGGACGGGCGACGTCGCGCTCACGCTGGCCGAGGTGATGCCGCGAGCCGAGATCGTGGTGGTCACGACGCCGCAGCCGGCGGCCCAACGCGTGGCCCAGCGCTCGGCCTTCGCCGCCCGCCGGCTCAAGCTGTCGGTGCGCGGCGTGGTCGAGAACATGAGCTGGTTCACCGGCGACGACGGGACGCGCTACGAGCTGTTCGGATCCGGCGGCGGCGCCACGCTGGCCAAGGACCTGGGTGTGCCGTTGCTCGGTCAGGTGCCCTTGGTCAACGCGGTCCGGCTCGGAGGTGACGAGGGCCGCCCGGTGGTGGCGACCGACCCCGGGAGCGAGACGGCGACGTCCTTCCGCACCGTGGCCGAGAAGCTGGCGTCGCTCGGCCCGGCCCGGGTCTACCGCCGCGAGCTCACCCTCCGCTGACGCGCGCTCCGCTCCCACGGAGCTCGGGTGTACTGACGACGGCGCGAGCATCGACGACACGTCGGAAGATCTGCCCGTCACTGTCCCGGGGTGGCGGCATTCGTCGGAATCCGCGACCCGCGAGGATCGCAGATCCTCCGCGTGCACCGATCGGTGGGCCGTGAAGACGGTGCACGAAGAGACGTAAGCCTGTTTCGAGGAAATCGGTGGGATCGGCGCCGTCACGGACATCGGTCCGGGGTTGATCAGCAGTACTCGTCAAACACGGCGGGACCCCTTGGGCGCGCCCGACCAAGCCATAATGCTTGCGATGGACGTACCGCCCGAGACCAAGTACGTCGCTGTCGATGATGCCGATGTCGCGTATCAGGTCTTGGGAGCAGGGCCCCCGGATCTCCTCTACTTCTATGGCTTCGGGTCACAGCTCGACCTCCTTTGGGACCGACCGCTCGCGGCTGACTACTTTCGGTATTTGGCATCGTTCAGCCGTTTGATCCTCTTTGATCGCCGCGGAACCGGCCTGTCGGATCCGCTGTCTCGACAGGATCTTGCCGATTGGAACGACTCGGACGAGGAAGATCGAGGTGCTGGAACGGAAGCGCGGTCTCGGAGAGTTCTCTCCAACTGGGAGGAGTGGGCGAAAGACCTGAAGGCCGTGCTCGACGCCGCTCAATCGCGTCGTGCCGCCATCTTCGCGGCCGTCGACTCAGGTCCGATCGCCTGCCTCTTCGCCGCCACGTATCCCGATCGCGTGAGCGCCCTGATACTTCACAACTCGTCGGCTCGTTTCCTCGTCGCCGATGACTACCCGATCGGCCAGTCGGCCGAGTCGGTCGACAACCTGGTCTCGTTGGTCCGGTCACACTGGGGCACACGGGAACTGCAGCTGATTGCCAATCCCGGAATGGACGAAGAAACCAACCTCTACAACGCGAAGATCGGACGTGCGGCCGCGACGCCGCGAACCGCAGCCGCGCAATACGAGTACATATTGCGCCACGTCGATGTTCGCGAAGCGCTCCCGCTCATTCAGGCCCCGACTCTCGTCTTTCAGAACCAGACCCCCTTGGTTCCGATCGATCACGGCCACTACCTCGTCGAGCACATACCGAGCGCCCAATTCGTCCAGCTTTCGGGCACGGGTCTCGGGGTCCTCGTCGACGACCCCGCAATTGCCGACGGCATCCGGGAGTTCCTCACCGGGGACCTGCCCGGCCCCGAGGCCGGACGCACCCTCGCGACCGTCGTGTTCACGGACATCGAAGGGTCAACTGCTCGCTTGGCCTCACTCGGTGACCGGCGGTGGGGCAGGCTCCTCCATCGGCACGACCAAAGTGTTCGGGGACAGATCAGCCGATTCGGTGGCCGAGCCATCAAGACAACCGGAGACGGCTTCCTCGCGTCCTTCGACCACCCGTCCACTGCCATTCGATGTGGACAAGCCGTTCTCACGTCGACCCGTGACCTGGGTCTCGATCTGAAAATAGGTCTGCACGCCGGTGAATGTGTGGATCGTGGCGACGACCTGGAGGGAATCGCCGTCCATATCGCAGCTCGAGTCTGTGCGCTCGCTCGTGGGAACGAAGTGCTTGCGACAAGGACGGTCAGGGATCTCGTCTTCGGTACAGACATCGAATTCGTCGAACGCGAGCGTGAATACGAGCTGAAGGGCGCGCCGGGATTGTGGAAGTTGTTCGCCGTTCGGTAGGGCGCGAAGCCCCGCTCGGTCAACCAGGGCCGCAGCGGCACCTGGGAGTCCGGGCCGCACTCTACGACCGGGCGGCGGCGTCGATAGGGTTGGCGACCGAGGGGCAGGAGGCGACATGACCCAGGACTGGGCCCGGCCGGTCGTGCACTGGGAGATCGAGGCGAGGGAGCCCGAGCGCCAGCGCGCCTTCTACGCCGCGCTGTTCAATTGGCAGATCGGCGACGGGCCCATCATGACGATCCCTCCGGGGATCGGAGGGCCCGAGCCCGGCCCGGGCGGTCACATCCGTTCCGGCGAGCGCTCCGGCGTCACGCTCTACGTCCAGGTGGCCGACCTGCGCGCCTCCCTCGAGCGCTCGGTCGCCCTGGGCGCCACGGTGGTGGCCGAGCCCTTCGACGTCCCGGGCGGGCCGACCCTGGCCGCCATCAGCGACCCTGAGGGGAACCCGCTGATGCTGGTGCAGGCGTAGCGCATGGGCGTGGTCGAGGTCACCCGGTTCCGCCTGGCCGACGGGATCGACGACGACGCGTTCCTGACGCTGGACCGCAGGCTCCAGACCGAGCTCGTTCCGAACCGGCCCGGGTTCCTGCGCCGCACGACGGCGCGCCGAGACGGCGACTGGCTCGTCGTGACGCTGTGGTCGTCCGAGGGCGACGCTTCTGCTTTCGAGCGCGACACGGCGACGGATCCACTCGTGGCCGAGTTCGCACGCCAGGTCGCGCCCGGGAGCCTCAAGAGCGCCCGCTTCGACACGCTCGACTAGGAACGGCTGGGACGGCCGCAGTGGAGCTCGACGACCTGAAGGCGACGCGCTACGAGGTGAAGGCGGCGGTCGCCACGATCACGCTGCACCGCCCCGAGCGCCTGAACGTGTGGACCGGTCGGATGCACACGGAATACCGGGCACTGCTGGCGCGTGCCAGCGCGGACGATGGGGTCCGGGTGATCGTGGTCACGGGTGCGGGACGGGGTTTCTGCGCCGGAGCGGACGTCCGGGCGCTCGACGGCCACGTCGAGCGGGGCTCGTACGACTCTGGACTCGGCGACGACGTCGCCCGGCCGGGCTACGGGGTACTGCCTGAGTTCGACGCCGACTTCGCCTACCACTTCGGGATCCCCAAACCGATCATCGCGTCGATCAACGGTCCCGCCGCGGGGGTCGGCTTCGTCCTCGCCTGCTATTGCGATCTCCGATTCGCGGCTCGTGACGCCAAGCTGACCACGTCGCACGGCAAGCTCGGCCTCCCGGCGGAGTACGGCCTCTCCTGGTTGTTACCCCGGCTCGTCGGCGTCACGCGGGCTGCGGACCTTCTGCTGTCGAGCAGGGTCGTGCTCGCCCAGGAGGCGGCGGACATGGGACTCGTCAACCACGTCCTCCCGCCCGACGAGCTCGCCGACCACACGAGCGCATATGCGAGGCGGCTCGCCACCGAGATCGCGCCGTCGTCCCTCGCCGCCACCAAATTGCAGCTCTACCGCGATCTCCATCGCGACGTGGCGTCGTCGGTCGAGGATGCGTCGGCGCGGATGGCCGTGATGATGCAGCGGCCGGACTTCGCCGAGGGGGTGGCCGCGCTCGGTGAGAAACGACCGCCGGACTTCGGCAACACGCACTGACCGGCGCCGGCCCGCGCTGACCGGCGCCGGCCCGCGCTGACTCGTGACGGCCTCAGCCGTCCACGCCGGCGGGCAGCTTGTCCGGGTCCCATCCGAGGAGCGCCACCGCCTGGCGGAAAGCGAAGCGGTCGGTCATGCCGGCCACATAGGTGACGGCGGCGCTGACGGCCTCTTCGCTGCCGGCCATGACGTCGGCGGGGCCTCCGGCCCCCGGTTCGGCCACCAGGTGCGGCCGGTCGGAGAAGTGCTCGACGAGCGCCCGCAGCACCTGTACGACCGCGTGCCCCTGGCGCACCGACGCCTCGCGCAGGTAGATCCGCTCGTAGTTGCAGGCCCGGAAGGCGGCGAGGGCCTCCGCCGTGTCCTCCTCCATGCCCACCTGGCCCGTGCGCAACGTGGCCGAGACCACTCCGTCGATGAACGCGCCGAGCTGGGTGCTCCGGCGCGCGCCGCAGCGCTGGCGGACCGATGCAGGCAGCTGATGGGGCGCCACGATGCCGGCGAGGACCGCGTCCTCCCAGTCGTGGCACACGTAGGCCACCCGGTCCGCCCAACTGACCACCTCGCCCTCGGGTGTCGAGGGAGCGGGGCGCGACCAGCTGTGGTTGGCGATCCCGTCGATGGTCTCGCGACAGAGGTTCAGCGGGGTGAGGGACACGAACGCGCCCCACGGAGCGTGGTCGAATCCGCCGGGGACGTAGGGATCGAGCGCGTCCTCGCTGGCGTGCCCCCCCGGCCCGTGACCACAGTCATGCCCGAGCGCGATCGCCTCGGTGAGCGCCACGTTGAGGCGGCAGGCGCCGGCGATGGCGGTGGCCACCTGAGCCACCTCGAGCGCATGGGTGAGCCGTGTCCGCTGGTGGTCCTGGGGGAAGACGAAGACCTGGGTCTTCCCCGCCAGGCGCCGGAAGGCGCTGGCGTGGAGGATCCGGTCGCGATCGCGCTCGAAGCAGGTCCGCCACTCGTCGGGCTGCTCGTCGCGAGCACGGTCACCTGCACCCGCGGCGCGGGTGGCACCCGGCGCCAGGAGCGAGCGTTCCAGCTCCTCGCGCTCCTCCCGGCCCCACGCATGCCGGGGAGGCGAAGCCGGGGGGGCGTGAGTGTCCGTGACCGGATGCGATGCGGGCCCGGGAATCGGCGTGGGCCAGTCGCACCGGCCCGGCGTAGCCGTCCATGGTCGAGGCCCAGCGTGTGCTCCGCTCGTTGCGGCCCGACTGCGGTTCGTCCCCCATGCCCGCCAGTCTGCCCCGTGCCTGTAACGTCCATGTGGCCGCGGACCGGCCGCGGGACCCGAGAGGAGTGCGAGCCAGGTGGACGTGCGCATCGGCATCACCCATACGCCCAAGGAGATTGAGGTCGAGATGCCCGACGACGCCGAGCGCGACCAGGTCGTGGCCGACATCGAGAAGCTCCTCGCGACGGGTGACGGCGTCCTTTGGCTCACCGACCGCAAGGGCCGTCGCGTCGGGGTCCCCGTGGTCAAGGTCGCCTACGTCGAGGTCGGGGCGCCGGCCTCGGAGCGACGCGTCGGGTTCGGGGCACCCTGACCCGTCCCTCGGGAACCGGGGTGCGACGGCGGTGACGGCCGCGCCCGGGCTGCTCGACCTCCGCCTCGTCTTCGTCACGGGAAAGGGAGGCGTGGGCAAGACCACGGTCGCGGCCGGCCTGGCGCAACTCGCGGCCGAGCACGGCCGGCGGGTGCTGGTCTGCGAGGTGGACGCCAAGGGGGACGTGACGACCCTCTTCGAGGCGCCTCCGGCCGACTTCACCCCGCGGGAGGTGTCGACGGGGGTCTGGGCCATGTCGATGGACACCGAGGCCTCGCTGCGCGAGTACCTGAAGCTCCACCTGCGCATCCCGGTCGTGGGGCGTATCGGCCCGCTGGCGAAGGCCTTCGACTTCGTCGCCACCGCGGCGCCCGGAGTGCGCGAGATCCTCACGGTCGGCAAGCTCTGCTACGAGGTGCGCGAGCGCCACTACGACCTGGTGGTGGTCGACGCGCCGGCCAGCGGGCACGTCGTGGGGCAGCTGGCGGCGCCCCAGGCCATCAACGACCTGGTGAAGGTCGGCCTGATCCGAGGCCAGACCGACTGGATGCTCGACATCCTCTCCGACGAGCGCCAGACCGGACTGGTCGCCGTGTGCACGCCGGAGGAGATGCCCGTCAGCGAAACGCTCGAGCTGTTGGAGCGCGTGCGCGACGAGACCACGGTGCGCACGTCGGCCGTGGTGGTCAACCGGGTCCTGCCCGAGCTCTTCGGCCAGCGTGAGGAGGAGATCTTCGAGCAGCTGCGCGATCCCGAGACCGAGCGGATCCTCTCGGAGCGCGCCGGCGGCCCGGTCGCCCCGGTGCTCGAGGCGGCGCGCCTCGCCGTCACGCTGCGCCGCACCCGGTCGACCCACCTCCAGCGCCTCCGCGCCGGCCTGCCCGAGGGCCTGCCGGTGCTCCTCCTGCCCTACCTCTTCGTGCGCAGCTTCGGGCCTCGCACGACACGCCAGGTGGCGCGGTCGCTCGGCGAGGAGCTGGGCCTGTGACCGCGGCGCGCCCGCAACCGGCCAAGACCGTCGCCCAACTCCTCTCGGCCAAGGACATCGTCGTCGCCTGCGGCCCCGGCGGCGTCGGCAAGACGACCACGGCGGCCTCGTTGGCGGCGACGGCGGCGGTCGAACACGGGGGCAAGGTACTGGTGCTCACGGTCGACCCGGCACGAAGGCTGGCCGACGCGCTCGGTCTGAAGGGGATCGGGAACGACGAGGTCCGCATCTCCGACGAAGCGTTCACCGCGGCGGCGGCCACCCCGAGGGGGGAGCTGTGGGCGGCGATGCTCGACACCAAGCAGAGTTGGGACGACCTCATCCGGACGCATGCGCCTGACGCCGAGACCCGCGACCAGATCCTGGCCAACCCGCTGTACCAGAACATCTCGGCGCGCTTCGTCCAGTCCCACGACTACATCGCGATGGAGCGGCTCTACGAGATCCACTCGGAGGGCTCCTACGACCTGATCGTGGTCGACACGCCGCCGACGCGCAACGCGCTCGACTTCCTCGACGCGCCGCAACGCATGGCCGACTTCTTCTCCTCGCGCCTGTTGCGCTGGCTCATCGTGCCCTACCGCTCGAGGCTGGTGAACATGGCGTCGAAGCCCTTCTACCAGGTGGCCGACCGCATCCTCGGCACGCAGTTCCTGGCGGACATCTCGGAGTTCTTCGTGCTCTTCCAGTCGATGTACGACGGGTTCGTCGAGCGGGCCGAGGCGGTCAGCCGCCTCCTCTCCGACCGCCGCACCACGTTCATGGTGGTCTCGACCCTGGAGGCCACCCCGGTCCGCGAGGCCGAGTTCTTCTCGGCGGAGTTGACGGCGCGCCGCCTGCACCTCGGCGCCGTCGTGCTCAACAAGGTGCTGCCCGAGTACCTGTGCGACGGCGCGACCGACCGCCTGGCGCGCTCCATCGCCGGTCGCACCACCGAGCTGGCCGAGGGGCTGACCGACGATCCGCCGGTGGCGTCGCGGGTCCTCGGAGAGGTGGCCGAGAGCTTCCTCGACTTCGGCGTCGTGGCCCGGCGCGAGGCCGAGCAGCAGGCCGAGCTCAAGGGGGCCCCCGACGTGCTCGTCACCGTGCCGTTCTTCGACGCGGACATCTACGACATGGCGGGATTGCTCAAGCTGGGGGCCGCCGTCTGGGAGTGACGCCGGTCCGGTGCGCATACCATGCCTTTCCATGATCGATCCCGAGGTCCAGGAGTACGCCGACGAGCACACGACGGCCCCCCCGGGCCACCTGGCCGCGGTCGACGCGTCGACCCGGGAGGACTTCCCGATGTGGGGGATGATGGTCGGTCGCCAGGAGGGGCGCTTCCTGGAGCTCCTGGTGTACGCCGCCCAGGCCACCCGGGTCCTCGAGATCGGCACCTTCACCGGCTACTCGTCCATCGCCATGGCGGCGGGGCTCCCACCGGGCGGGTCGATCGTCTCCCTGGAGGTGGACCCGCACCACGCCACGATCGCCCGCGGCAACATCGCCGCCGCCGGCTACGAGAGCCGGATCAGCGTGATCGAGGGACCGGCACTGCGTTCGCTCGACGAGCTGCAGGGTCCCTACGACCTCGTCTTCATCGACGCCGACAAGGTGTCCTACGACGCCTACTACGAGGCCGTGCTGCCCAAGCTCTCGCCGCACGGGATCATCGCGGTCGACAACACGCTGCAGCAGGGGGCCGTGCTGCCCTCGGTGGCCGAGCCCCACGAGAGCGCGCTGGCGATGCGCGCCTTCAACGACAAGGTGGTCAACGACCCACGGGTCGTCTGCGTGCTGACCACCATCCGTGACGGCGTCACCCTGATCCGCCGGGCCGGCTGAGGACGCGGGGCGGGCGGGTGCTGGACTACCACCTCCACCTGTGGCCGCACTCGCAGTCCGAGACGCCGCTCGACCTGGAGCAGCTGGCGGCGTACTGCGAGCGGGCGCAGGCGGTCGGCGTCACCGAGCTGGCGCTGACCGAGCACCTCTTCCGCTTCCGCCAGGCGGACGCCCTGCTGCGCGGCTTCTGGGAGGACGAGCGGGTGCCGCCGGCGCTCGCGGCGTCCATGGCGCAGTATTGGGACTTCCACGCCACGGCGGACCTCGACGAGTACGTCGAATGCGCCCAGGAGGCCGCGGCGGCCGGGCTCCCGATCGTGATCGGGCTCGAGGTGGACCACTACGCGGATCGCATGGACGCGGTGGGCCAGCTGCTGGGCGGGTATCCCTTCGACGTGTTGCTGGGGTCGGTGCACTGGGTCGGGGGATGGCGCTTCGACGACCTCGACGACCCGGTGTCGATGGCGCAGTGGTCGGCGCGCCAGGTGGACGACTGCTGGGACGCCTACACCGCGGCGATGGAGGAGCTGGCCGCATCGCGCGCGTGCGACGTGCTCGCCCACCCCGACCTCATCAAGGTGGCGGGCCACGTGCCCGACGCTCCGGCCGAGTGGTGGGACCGCATCGCCGACGCGGCGAAGTCGTCGGGCATGGCCGCCGAGCTCTCGTCCGCGGGCTGGCGCAAACCGGTCGGGGAGCAGTACCCCGCTTCGGGACTGCTCGAGCGCTTCGTGACCCGCGGGGTGCCCCTCACCACCGCCTCGGACGCCCACCACCTCGGGTACGTGGCCGACCGGGCCGACGACCTGCGCGCCCTCTTGGCCAGCGCCGGGGTGGACACGCTCCAGGGGTACCGGGCCCGCGCCCCGCGCCCGGTGCCGCTCGCCGCGGCGAGGACGGGAGCGTAGCGATGCCCACCCCCGCCGAGCTGGCCCAGAGCCATACCGACCTGCACCCCGAAGAGCTCGAGCACCTCCAGCGCCTGCTCGGGAGCTGGAGCGTGCTGGCCGACCTCTCCTTCTCCGACCTCCTCTTGCTGGTGCCGGTGCGGGCCACCGGTCCGGACTCGGGCCCGGAGTCGGGCGCCGGCTCCGGGAGGGACTCGGGCGAGGAGGACCCCGAGCTCGTCGTCCTGGGACAGATGCGCCCCAACAACCGGCCCACCCTGGTCGACCAGGACCTCGTGGGCCAGACGGTCAACGAGTCCCAGTGGACGCTCGTGGCGCGGTGCCTGCACTCGGGCGAGATCGTGCGCGGCAGCATCCACCACCCGATCCTGGGCGAGGCCGTCCCGGTGGAGAACATCCCCGTGCGCTACGCCGGGCGCATCATCGGCGCGTTGCTCAGGGTGTCGCTGGCCCCGCTCAAGGGGCCGACGAGCATGTACGAACGCACGTACCTCGACGTGTTCGAGCGGCTGGCCGACATGGTGGCGCAGTCGGCCTTTCCGTTCCCGGACGAGGACGTCGGCACCGAGGAGGCGCCTCGCGTCGGCGACGGCGTCGTGGTGGTCGACGCCGACGGACGGGTCGAGTTCGCGTCGCCGAACGCCTTGAACGCGTTCCACCGCATGGGCATCTACGCCCAGCCCGAGGGCCGGCGCTTCGGCGACCTCGACATCGAGGAATCGGCGGTCGAGTGGGCGCTGGCCACGGGCCGGCCCGTCGTCGAGGAGGTCGAGCGGCGCCCCGACGTGATCGTGCTGGTGCACTGCATCCCCCTGCTCTCGCACGGCGTGGTCACCGGGGCCATGATCCTGCTGCGCGACGTCACCGACGTCCGCCGTCTCGACCGCCTGCTGCTGTCCAAGGACGCCGCCATCCGGGAGGTCCACCACCGGGTGAAGAACAACCTGCAGACGATCTCGTCGCTGCTCAGCCTCCAGGCGCGGCGGGTGGGGGACCGGGCGGCCCGGGTGGCGCTGCACGAGGCGGAGCGGCGCGTCCGCTCCATCGCTCTGGTGCACGAGATCCTGTCGAGGGACCCGAGCGACCAGGTGCCCTTCGCGGAGATCGTCGGCTCGCTGGTGCAGATGGCCGAGGACTCGGTGGTGTCGTCCCAGCCCGTCGTGATCAGCGTGCACGGCGACCTGGGCGAGGTGACGGCCGACGTGGCGACCCCGCTGGCGGTGACGGTGGCCGAGTTGCTGCAGAACGCGGTGGAGCACGCCTTCGACCCCGAGGCGACGGCGGCCCAGGACGGCGCAGCGGGTCTGGAGGGCGCGGGAGGCTCAGCCGGTTACGCGCCGGTGGGTCACGTCGACCTCACCATGTGCAACGAGACCACGGCGCTCCGCGTGGAGGTTCGTGACGACGGCCTCGGTCTGCCGGAAGGCTTCGACATCGAGCGCTCGTCGAGCCTCGGCCTCTCCATCGTGCGCGACCTGGTGGTCAGCCAACTCGAGGGCTCCATCACCATGGCCGGAGTGCCGGCCTCCGAAGGAGGTGGGACGCGGGTGGTGATCTCGGTCCCGATGCGGGCGCCCAGGTGAGGTCCGGGCGCCGGCCTCAGCGGGCGGCGCGTTGCGACCGGCGGGCAGCCAACCAGGCCTTGCGCAGCTTGCGGCGCTCTTCCTCCGACGTCCCGCCCCAGACACCCGACTCCTGGTTGGTGGCGAGGGCGAAGTCGAGGCAGGGCTCCAGCGCCTCGCAGGAATGGCACACCCGCTTCGCTGCTTCGATCTGGTCCACGGCCGGTCCCGTCGTCCCAACGGGAAAGAAGAGGTCCGGTTCCGTGCTCCGGCAAGCGGCCGAGCGACGCCAGTCCTCCGCGTCCCAGTCGACGGTGCGGTTCCACATGAGAGCCATCGGGATGTGCCTCCACCCAGTGTGATTGTGATCCCTTTCACATGATCGAACCTCGGAAGTGTCCGTCAGCGAAAGGTGTGTGTCGGCAGAACAGGGTAGTAGGCGCCGACCTGCCCGGCAAGGAGTTCTTAGTGAAATTTGTTTCCGGTCTTCGGCGATCCGAGGACGGGTCGGGCCGGAGGGCATCGTGACGGCCGTCTTCGCTCATAGGGGTTGCACCGAAGGGTTCGTGGAGAACACGATCGATGCCTTCGCCGAGGCCCGCCGGCGCGGCGCGGACGGGGTGGAGCTCGACGTCCGCCTGACGGCCGACGGCGCGCTCGCGGTCCATCACGACGCCGAGGTCCCCGGACTCGGGCCGGTGTTCGAGCTCGTGGTGGCCAGGCTCCCCGGCCACGTGCCCCTCCTCGGCGACGTCCTGGCCGCCTGCGAGGGCATGGTCGTCAACGTCGAGATCAAGAACGCGCCCTACGACGCGGGCTACGACCCCGGCCAGGCGGTGGCCGCCCTCACGGCCGAAGCGATCGACGACGCCGGCTGGAGCGACCGCGTCATCGTCTCGTCGTTCCAGGCGGAGACGCTCGTCGCCGTCGGAGCGGCGGACCCGACGCTGGCCCTGGGCGAGCTGTGGCCCCTGGTGGTCCAGGGCGACCCGCGGGCCGCACTGGACCGGGCGGCCGAGGCCGGCTGGCGCGCCGTCCATCCCTTCGTCTCCTCGGTCACTCGAGAGCTGGTGGACGCCGCCCACGAACAGGGGTTGGCCGTGAACGTCTGGACGGTGAACGCCCGGGACGACATGGTGGCCCTGGTCGACATGGGGGCGGACGCCCTCATCACGGACCGCCTCGGCGACGCGCTCGCCGTGGCACGGGGGGAGGAGGCCGGGGAGGGAGCCTGACCGGCCCGAATGGCGAGGGGGTGTCCCGGTCGTCAAAGATGGTCGGCCATGAACGTCGTCGTCTGCGTCAAACAGATCCCGGATCCGGCCGTCCCGGCCACGCTGAAGCCGGATACGAACACCCTCGATCGCTCGGGCAAACTCATCATGGACGACTCCGACAACTACGGGGTCGAGATGGCACTCCAGCTGGCCTCGGGGGAGGGCGACGAGGTCACCCTCGTCTCCATGGCCCCGGGGGGCGAGGTCTCCGGCCTCCGCACCGGCCTGGCCATGGGGGCGGCCCGGGCCATCCTGGTCAGCGACGATGCCCTGGCCGGCAGCGACGCCCTCGGCACGGCCCGGGTGCTGGCGGCAGCCATCGGACGGGCCAACCCCGACCTGGTGGTGATGGCGACCGAATCGACCGACGGCTACACCGGCACGCTGCCGGTGCAGGTGGCCGAGCTCATGGGCCTGCCCTCGGTGACCTTCGCCAAGGCGATCGCGGTCGACGGCTCCTCCGTCAAGGTGGAGCGACAGACAGAGGCGGGCTACGACGAGATCGTCTGCCCCATGCCCGCCGTGGTGACGGTGACCGCGGGTGTCGTCGAGCCGCGCTATCCCTCGTTCAAGGGGATCATGGCGGCGAAGTCCAAGCCGGTCGACAACCTGACCGTGGCCGATCTGGGTCTCGACCCCTCGCAGGTCGGCGCGGCCGGTGCGGGGCAGGAGATCACGGACGTGTCCGAGGCCGAGGCACGCGCCGCCGGCGAGATCGTGGTGGACGAAGGCGACGGCGCGCAGCGCATCGTCGCCTTCCTCGAGCAGCTGAAGGTGGTCTGACATGGCGATCGACAAGGTGTGGGTGCTGGCCGAGGCGGGTGAGAGCGGGCCCACCCCGCTCACGCTGGAGCTGTTGACCGAGGCGCGTTCGGTCGCGTCGACGGTCGAAGCCGTGGCGTGGGGCGCCGACGTCGCCGCGCTCTCGGGCCCGCTCGGCGAATACGGCGCGACGACGGCGTACGACGTCGGCGACCTCGACGGCTCCTTGCCCGGTGTGCCCGTGGCGGCGGCCATGGCGGCCTTGGTGGAGGGCGGCAACGCGCCCGACGCCATCCTGTTCCCGGCCACCTACGAGGGCCGGGACATCGCGGGCCGCCTGTCGGCCAAGCTCGGCCAGCCGGTCCTGACCAACGTCACGGGTCTGGTGGCCGACGACGGCGGCCTGTCGAGCCAGCACCCGGTCTTCGGCGGGAGCCAGATCGTCACGGCGCGCTTCACCGGGAGCGGGCCCGGTCTCTTCGTGATCCGGGCCAAGTCGTTCGCCGCCGAACCGTCGGGCGGGGCCGCGGCTGCGGTGACCCCCGCTCCGGTGCCCGACGTCGCGGCCACGAACACGGCCAAGGTCGTCGAGCGCCACGTCGAGGAGCGCAGCGGGCCCAAGCTCGACGAGGCGGCCGTCGTCGTGTCGGGCGGCCGCGGGCTGGGGGAGGCGGCCAACTACGCCTTGATCGAGGAGCTGGCCAAGCTTCTCCACGGGGCGGCCGGCGCCAGCCGCGCCATCGTCGACGCCGGCTGGGTGCCCTACTCGCACCAGGTGGGCCAGACGGGCAAGACGGTCAAGCCGACCGTCTACGTGGCCTGTGGCATCTCGGGCGCGACGCAGCACCTGGTCGGCATGAAGGGATCCAAGAACATCGTCGCCGTGAACAAGGACCAGGAGGCGCCGATCTTCTCGGTGGCCGACCTCGGGATCGTCGGCGACGTGCACAAGGTCCTGCCCGCGCTCATCGAGGCACTCAAGGCCAAGGCCTGATCCGGCAGTCCCGGCCGGCGCGGGGCCGGAGACCCGTGCGCACGGCGGCGCGCCGGGCGCACGAGGTCGCGACCTCGTCCGAGTACCGTGCGCGCTTTCGCGCGAAGGGCGGCTGTACATTCGGCCCAGTCACCTGATCGCGCCCAATGCTCTTTCCCACCATCGACTTCGCCATCTTCTTCGCCGTGGCATTCACGGTGAATTGGCTTCTCAACCCGTACCCGGGTCCGTGGAAGCTCTCGATGGTCGCGCTCAGTTACGTCTTCTACGGCTGGGTCGGGTGGAGCTACTGCCTCCTCCTGCTCGCCACCACGGTCGTCGCGTTCGGCGGTGGGCAGTGGGTGACGGCGGCGCGCAGCGAGCGACAGCGCCGCGTCGCCATGGGGGTCTCGGTCGCCGCCCTCCTCGGCATCCTGGGCTGGTTCAAGTACTACGGCTTCGTCTCGGTGAACGTGGACAACCTGACCCATGCCATCGGCCTGGGCCGAGAGGTCCCACTGCTCCAGGTGGCGCTGCCCATCGCCATCTCCTTCTTCACCTTCATGGCCATCAGCTACGTCGTCGACATCTACCGGCGCCAGCTGGAGCCGGCGCGACCGCTGGACTTCATGGTGTACATCTCGTTCTTCCCCCACCTGCTGGCGGGCCCCATCGTCCGCGGTACGGAGCTGCTGCCCCAGATCCGGCGCAAGCGCGACCCCGAATCGATCGACTACGCCCAGGCGTTCTGGCTGATCCTGGCCGGCCTGTTCAAGAAGGTCGTCATCTCCTCGTACGTGTCGACCGCGATCGTCCAGCCCGTCTTCACGTCGCCCCGACAGCATTCGGCCCTCGAAGCGATCTTCGCCGCGTGGGGCTACGCCGTGCAGATCTACTGCGACTTCAGCGGCTACACGGACATCGCCATCGGCCTCGCCCTGCTGCTCGGCTTCCGGTTCCCCCAGAACTTCGACGCGCCCTACACGGCGCGCAACCTCCAGGAGTTCTGGCGCCGCTGGCACATGACGCTCTCGCGCTGGCTGCGCGACTACCTCTACATCCCGCTCGGGGGCAGTGCCGGCGGCGAGGCGCGCACCGTGCGCAACATCATGATCACCATGGTGCTGGGCGGTCTGTGGCACGGCGCCGCCTGGACGTTCGTCGTGTGGGGGGCGTGGCAGGGCTTCGGTCAGAGCTTCGCCCACGTGCGTCGCCTCAACCGGGTCCGCCGCGGGTTGCCCGCCGTCGCCGAGGGACCCGTCCGGGTCTGGGTCCAACGGTTCCTCACCTTCCAGTTCGTGTGCGTGGGCTGGGTGTTCTTCAACGCGTCGGGGATGTCCCAGGCCTTCGCACTCCTCGGCCGGGTCCTCGACGGCTGGGGCCAGGCCTCGCCACTGGTCACGCCGCTGCTCGTCGTCGTCATCGGCGGGACCCTCGCGTCGCAGTTCGTGCCCCAACTGCGCGTGGCGAAGCTGCAGGCGGCCTTCTCGCGCCAGCGCTCCGCGGTGCAGGTCGGGATCGTGGGGGTCGCCCTGCTCGCCATCACCACCTACGGCCCGGTCGGCGTGGCCCCGTTCATCTACTACCGCTTCTGATGACGACCGAAGTCCCGCCACGCCCGCGTCCGCCGACCCGGACCCGCCCGCCGTCCGACGGGCGCGTCCGGGCCGCGTCGGACCCGCGTGCTGGCGCTCGGCGCCGCCGCATTCGGCGTGTGGTTCCTCCTGTTCGCTCCGACACTGCAGCACAACGCGCAGGTCTCGCCCGTGGGCACGCGCCGGACCCTCAGCCTCGACATGGTGGGGCCGGTCGCCGCGTTGAGCCGGGCGCTCGGGCTGTCGCACCTCGTCTCGGCCACCGGGAGGGAGGGCAGCCTGCCGGGCGGGACCAACGGCCTGACCACCCAGGGTCCGACCCCCGCGCCCGCCCGGGCGCCGGTCACCCGCGCGACGTCCCATCCCGGTGACGCCTCCACGACGACGCTCCCGACGGACCCCGAGCGCCCCACCGCCGCCGACCCGTTGCGGGTGCTGATCGTGGGGGACTCGCTCGGCCTCGACATGGGCGCCGCTCTCCAGTACGACCTCGCCGCCACCGGTGTCGTGAACGCCGCGCTCGACGCCCGAGAGAGCACGGGCCTGACCCGCCCGGACTACTTCAACTGGCCGGCAGAATTGCAGTCGGACCTCAAGACGGCCGATCCGAAGGTGGTCGTCGTCATGATGGGCGCGAACGACGCGCAGGACTTCCTGGGCCCTCCCGACGTCCCGTACACGTCACCGGAGTGGAACATCCTGTACGCCCAGCGCGCGGCGCAGTTCATGCACATCGCGGCGAGCACCGGCGCCACGGTGGTGTGGATCGGGATGCCCCCCATGGAGAGCCCCGGCCTCAGCGCGCAGATGTCGGACATCGACACGCTGGACCAGCGCGCCGCCGCCCGGCAGAAGCCCCCCGTCCACTTCCTCAGCACGTGGACGCTCCTGGGCACCGCCCAGGGCGGCTACACCGCGTTCATCACCAACGCCTCCGGGCAGGTGGTCAACATCCGGACGCCCGACGGCACCCACCTGACGCCGGGCGGGAGCCAGGTGGCGGCACAGCTCGCCATGAGCGAATTGACCAACCTCGGCTATCGCCTCTGACGCACGGCCTGACCGTCCCCGGTCACACCAGCGGCCACGGGTACGGAGGCCAATTCCCGTCGTCCACCATCTCGGGCAGGGCTCCGAGGCCGAGCAGCCAAGCCAGGCGGTCCCACGTGGCGGACACCTCCGACGGCTGGAGCAGTCGACACAGCGGCGCCGGAGGACCGTCGTGGGCCAGCCGGGCCAGATCCTGGCGCACGGCCGGCTCCAGGGGGACGCCGCCGAAGTCCCAGATGACCGTGCGCAGCTTGTCGTCGTCGTTGAAGCACAACCCGTGGTCGATGGCCCACAGCCGGTCCTCGGCCAGCAGCACGTGGCCGCTCTTGCGGTCGGCGTTGTTGGCCACGACGTCGAAGGCGCACAGGCGCATCAGGTCACCGCGCCACCTCGGATCCTCGCGGAGCGTGAAGTAGTGCGAGGTCCCGTCCTCGTGCACGAAGCGCTGCACCGACCCTGGCCCGAAGGGGCCCTCCTCCCGCTCGACCGTCTCGGGCACCACCCCCCAACCGAGCGATTCGGAGAGCTCGTACGCCGCGACCTCGCGTCGGAAGAGGCCGCCGGGGAAGTCCCACAGCGGCCGTTCCCCCCGTCCCGGCTTGTAGACGGCGAGCAGCTCTACGTCCCCCAGGCAGCAGGTCACCAACAAGGTGGCGTTGGAGCTCCCGGCAATCCGGCCGTGGACCTCCATGTCGCCCTCCGCCAGCACCTGCAGCACGCCGTCGTCGGCCACCGCAGAATGCCTCAGGACGCGGGTGGGCGGTGCCCGTTGGTCCGGGGGCAGTCGTGCCCCGAGGGATCAAGCGGCAGCGAGCACAGCGGGCACGGCGGGCGGCCAGCCTCGACCAAGCGTGTGGCGTGGATGGCGAAGCCCGCCGCCTGCTCGCGGCTCAGCGCGACCCGCAGTACGTGGCCGCTCCCGGCTTCCTCGCCGTCGTCGTCCTCCTCGTCGCCTTCTTCGCCCGCGCCGATCTCCTCGAGCACGATGACGATGCGGTCGAGCTCCTCGTCGTAGGAAACGCCGATGGTGCCGACCACCCACTCGTACTCCTCGGTCCCGAGGTAGTCGAAGTCCTCGGGCAGGTGGCCCGGCCGGCCCAGCTCCTTGACGATGCGCCCGAGGTAGCCCGAGAGCACCGCGATCTGCTGCTTCTCGACCTTGACCGTCGTCTCGGTCAGTCCCTGCCGGCAGTAGAACAGAAACAGGCGCCGACCCACCTCGCCCAGCACGCCCACGGTGCAGACGTCGGGTTCGTCGAAGTCGCGGTCGTCACTCACGACGGCACCAGCTCGTCGAGCGCGCCAGTCGAGTTCAGGCTGAGCACGAGCGGACCGCCCGGGCCGAAGAGGAGGGCCGAGACGGAGCAGGGCGAGACGACGAGGCGAGGCATCAGGTCGAGGGGGACACCGGCCGCGGCGGCCACGATCGCCTTGATGGGATCCGCGTGAGACACGGCGACGATCGACTCACCCGGGTGCAGGGCGACGAGATTCAGCACGGCCTGCATGGCGCGCACGGACATCTCGGCGAAGGACTCGCCGCCGGGAAAGCGGAAGCCGCCGGGCCAGCGGTGGACGCCCGCCCACCGCGTGTTCCGCGCGAGTCGCGCCAGCGGGACCTCGGTCCACTCCCCGACGTCGACCTCGACGAGCCCCGGGGCGTTGCGCACCCGCACGCCCAGGGCGCGGGCGATGGGGGCGGCGGTCTCGCGCGTGCGCTCGAGCGGCGACGCGTAGACCGCTGACGGGACCCTGGTGAGGGCCGCGATGCGCTGCGCCGCGCCCTCGGCCTGGTCCCGGCCCCGTTCAGAGAGGTGCAGGCCGGCCGCCTGACCCGGCAGCAGCTTGCCCGTGGTGGGGGTCGTCCCGTGCCGAACCAGCAGCACCAGTGTCGGCCGCGGTCCACTGCGCCCGCCCCCCCGGCGAGAGGCCGGGCGATGGGCGGCTGATCGGGCGGACGCGGGCACGGCAGCCCATCGTAGAGTCTGCGACGTGCCGACCGACCGGGTGCCGAAGGACACGCTGGCCGCGGTGCAACGCGACGTGGTCGCCTGCCGCCGTTGCCCGCGCCTGGTGCGCTGGCGAGAGGAGGTGGCGCGGACCGGCCGCGCCGCCTACGCCGGGCAGACCTACTGGGGCCGCGCCGTGCCCGGCTTCGGTGACCCGAGGGCGCGCCTGGTGGTGGTCGGACTGGCGCCGGCCGCCCACGGGGCCAACCGGACCGGGAGGATGTTCACCGGCGACCGCTCGGGCGATTGGCTCTTCGCCGCGCTGCACCGCGCCGGATTCGCGTCGCAGCCCACGAGCACGTCACGGGACGACGGCCTCAGCCTCGACGGCGCCTACGTCACCGCAACCGTGCACTGTGCGCCACCGGCCAACCGGCCGGAACCCTCGGAACGGTCGGCGTGTGCACCGTACCTCGCCCGCGAGCTCACGCTGCTGGCGCGGGCGCCGGTCGTGGTGGCGCTCGGTCAGGTGGCATGGTCCGCGCTGGCGTCCCACTTCGGACTGCGGCCCCGCCCCAGGTTCGGCCACCTGGCCGAGTGCGCGCTCGCGGACGAGCGCACCATGGTCGGCTCGTACCACCCGAGTCAGCAGAACACCTTCACCGGCACGCTGACCGGGCCCATGTTCGACGCCGTGTTCGCCCGGGCCCGCGTCCTCATCGGCGCGGCTCACGAGACCAGGTCGTAGAGCAGCCGGTAGAAGCGGATGCGATCGGGGTCGGGATCGATGCCGTAGCCCTCGTAGTAGAGCGGCTCGAGCTCGGCGCCGAAGTTCCATTCGACGCTCCACCCGCCGACGGCCACGTCGGACCAGCGGTCGGCCGCGCCGAGCTCCCCGAGGTCGACGTACCCGGTCACCGCGCCCTGCCGGAGGACGAAGTTGGGTGGGCACGGGTCACCGTGGCAGACGACCAGGTCCTCGCCGTCGGGCGCGCCGGCGCGCAGCTCGGCGAGAGCGGCCGCGGGGGAGAGATGGGTGTGGCACCGGTGGAACCCACGGGGGTCGACGTCGCCGGCCGCCACGCGGCGCGCCACGTGTTCGAGCGCGCGGTCGACCTCGAAGCGGAAGGGACACCATTCCTCACCGACCGCGTCGTGGAAGGCACGCAGCCCGCCGCCGAGGGCGTGGACGAGCGCCGGCAGGTCGTCGCGCCAGCGGGGGTCGACCGCGTCGGCGCCGGGCAGCGCGTCGGTGAGCAGCACCGTCGTGCCGGCGGATTCGTCGACGGCCACCACACGGGGTACCGGCAGGTAGGCCGCGGCCCAGACCATGCGGTCCGCCTCGTCGCGCAGGCTGGGGTGGCTCCCCTCCGTGTCCACCTTGGCGTAGCGCACCCTGCCGTCGGGAGCAGTCAGCCGCCACGTGGTCAGGCCGGGTACGAGCCGGTAGGCCAGCGTGGCCGACCATCCCGGGGCGAGACGGGCCACCACGGGGGGAGGGGCGTCCTCGGGGGGCACGACGTCCTCGGGGGGCATGCTCATGCAGGGTACGGGGACCACCGGTGACGGGCTACGGTCTCGGCGAAGTTCCGCAGGGAGGATGAGTGCGCGAGGCCAGCGACGTCACGCCATGCGACGCCGGCGACGTCGCGGAATGGGAGAGCACGGCCGATGTGGTCGTCGTCGGCTTCGGCGCGGCGGGGTCGACGGCGGCGTTCAGCGCGGCCGAGGCCGGTGCGGACGTGCTCGTGCTCGAACGCACCGGAGGCCCCGGAGGGGCTGCTGCGCTGGCCGAGGGCATCGTGTACCTGGGTGGTGGCACGCCTATTCAGGAGGCCTGCGGCTTCCCCGACAGCGTGGAGGACATGCACCGCTACCTGATGGCGGCGTGCGGCCCCGATCCCGACGAGGCGAAGATCTCCCGCTATTGCGACTCGAGCCTCGGCCACTTCGACTGGCTCGTTGCCCGCGGGGTGCCGTTCGACCCGACGTTCTGTGCCGAGACGTCCATGGCGCCGAGCGGGACGGAGGGCCTGGTGTACTCCGGCGGCGAGGACGCCCATCCCTTCGACCAGATCGCGCGCCCGGCGCCGCGCGGGCACCTGGCCAAGACGAAACGGTCCACGGGCTGGCTGCTCATGGAGATCCTCGCGGGTGCCGCCACGGCGGCGGGAGCCCGTGTCTCTCCCGATACCCGCGCCGACCGGCTGGTGGTCGAGGACGGGCGCGTGGTCGGGGTGCAGGCGCAGCGTTTCGGCCAGACGGTGTCGCTGCGCGCCCGCAGGGGTGTTGTGCTCACGGCGGGCGGCTTCATCTTCAACGACGACATGCTTCGCCGCCACTGCCCCCCTCTGGTGCGCGGGACGTTCAAGGTGGGCACGGAGGGCGACGACGGGCGTGGCATTCGCATGGCCCAGGCCATCGGTGCTTCGGTGCGCAACATGTACGCCGGGGAGGTGTCGCTCCCGATCACGCCACCGAGGACGCTGATCCACGGCATCCTCGTGAACGGGCGCGGGCAGCGGTTCATCAACGAGGACACCTACATGGGCCGCGTCGGCCAGTCCGCGCTGTACGAACAGGACGGCGAGATCTACCTCGTGGTCGACGAGGCGGCGTACGAGGTGAACTGGATGGGCCTGGCCGCCAGCTGGGTGTGCGAGACGGCGGAGCAGCTCGAGTCCGAGATCGGCCTGCCCCCCGGCTCCCTCCAGACCACGGTGGACCTCTACAACCGCCACGCCGTCCGCGGCGAGGACCCGCTCTTCCACAAGGGCCACGCCTGGGTACGTCCCCTCGTCCCGCCGCTCGGTGCCGTGGACCTGCGCGTCGGTCCCGCCCCCTACGCGCCCTTCACCCTGGGCGGGCTCGAGACGACGGTCGAAGGTGAGGTGCTCGACCTGGCCGGCGACGCCATCCCGGGCCTCTTCGCGGCGGGGCGCACCACGGCCGGCGTGTGCTCGTTCGGCTACGCCAGCGGCCTCTCCATCGGCGACAGCACGCTCTTCGGTCGCTTCGCGGGGAGGAGGGCGGCGGATTCGAGGGGATGACCAGCCCATCTGCACCGACTCAAACCAGGCGATCCACGTCGGCTCTCTTCAGCAGTCCGTGGTTCCATCCCGCACTGACCGCTTCAGCCCGACTCCGCACACCGAGTTTTCGATAGAGGCTCGAGGTGTAGTGCATCACCGTCTTCGGCCGCAGGTTCAGTTGGGAGGCGATCTCCTTGTTCGAGGCGCCGGTCGAAATGAGCTCGAGAGCCTGCAGCTCACGATGGCTCAGCCGCGGTAAGCCGCCGACCGTGTCGATGAAGGACGGGATCGGACCGACCTCTGCGCCGACGGCACGTTCGGGGGTCATGGAGTCGACGAGCAGGGCGACCTCCTCCCCGAACGCCACGGCTTCCGTCCATTTCAGTCCGTGCCCTCGTGTGATCCGCTGTTCGAACTCGCTTTGTCCGAGCTCCCGTTCCAATCTGGCGATCCTGGCGTCGTACCCGGCGACGACCGAAGACGGCAGGCGCGTTCGGAGGATCGGCAACACATCCTGCAGTGCACCGTGCAGCTCGATAGCCGGTCGTTCCTGGTTGGAAACAGTCGCAACCGCGACGAGGACGAACAGAGCCAGTGCCTCCAGGTACCACGCACCCGTGTCCTGTGCCAGCTCGAGAGCATCGAGGACGTAGCTCGCCGAGGTCTGGGCCTTTCCGATGATGGCGCTCTTGAGCGCGGCGGCGATCAGCACCATTCCCTCGGCCCGCTCTGCGCCAAGACGACGAGCGACAACCAAGAGCTCGTCGCTCGTCGGTGGCATCGCACGTGGATCGTCGGACGCGCCGGGAATCCCCGCCATGACGTGGGAAGTCATGAGAACGTGGTACTCGTCGTCGGCCGCGCGAGCCAGATCTCGGGCAACGATCGCGTGGTCGAGAGCGGCGACCGGGTTCCCTGAGTTGTTCTCCGCCACGGCGAGCCAGTGCTCAAAACGCATCTCCCCGAACGCGTCCGAGAGCCGGCCAAGAGTGAACCTCGAACTGTCGGAAACCCTGATCGATACGGGAATGGTCCGTCGGGAGTCCCAGGCCGGTCAGCCCACGTCGGCCGGGCGCAGCGTGACTACGCCCGCGGCCTCTCAATCAGCGACAGCACCCTCTTCGGCCGCTCCGCCGGACCGTGTGCGGCCGGCGCCGACGCCGCCTCGTGAGGGCGGACGACAAGGGTCCGGGTGAGAGGTCAGAACGTACTGCCGGAGTCGGACCGCGGACGCATGACCCGACATCTGCTGTAATCGGCGTGGGATCCCCGAGAGTCGTCAGTGTTCAGAGTACGTCCGAGACGGCAATCCGAAGGAGCGTGCGCATGAGGCGCAACGACGTCAACCCGTGGGAGTGGTCGAAGGCCTTCGGCTTTTCCCAGGCCGTCGAGGTGAGTGGAGCCACTCGGTTCCTGGTGTGCTCCGGTCAGACCGCGGTCGGAGCGGACGGCTCAATGCCCGACGACTCCGAAATGGGCGCTCAGGTGAGCCGGGCCTTCGACAACCTGCGGGCGGTGCTCGAGGCGGCGGACCTGAACGCAGCCGACGTGATCCGCATCAACTACTACACGACCGACGTCGACGAACTCATAGAAGTCCTGGGTCCGTTGGCCGCGGCGTTCCTCGGGAGCAATCTCCCTGCCTCCACTCTTCTCGGGGTGTCACGACTCGCCTTCCCTCAGCTGAAGATCGAAATCGAGGCGGTGGCGGCACGATAGAGAGGTCTGCCGGCCGAGCCGTACGGACTGCCGGCGGGCTGCAGTATGTTGGAGGGTATGGGCGAAGGTCACGCTTCACACTCAGACGTCATCTTCACCGACGAGGACCTCACCGAACTCGCGCTCGCGGCCGATTTGGACGCACCTCTTCCGGCGGACGCGGTTCCCATCGGCGTCCATCTGTCACAGTTCGCCGCTCCGCTCCCGCTCTGGTACATGCCTCCCGTGGTGAGCTCCTCGGGTGGCCGACGCTGGAAGATGCCGCTCGTGCTGGCCGTGGTCGGAGCATTTCTCCTCATTGACGCTATGGGTCTTTGCAACACGTACGGCATCCTCAGCCTGGCTTAGGCCTACTTCTGTAGCCGGCGAGGGCGGGGCCGGATCGTCGCTGCGTTCGTGAACGTGCCCGACGCCGATCGGCGCTACGAACGCTCGCCGGCGTACTCCACCACCCGCGTCATCACGGCGTGGTCGGACTTCGCCACTGAGCCGCAGTCGAAAGGCGGCTGGGGGTCGTACTCGATCATGAGCTGAGCCGCCCGAGCGGCCGTCTCGTCGACCAGCAGCTCCACCAGGCGGAGCGCCATGTCGATGCCGCTCGAGACCCCCGCGGCGGTGATGATGCGGCGGTCGAGGTGCTCGACCACCCGTTCGGGTGTGGGACGGGCGCCGTGTGCGGCGAGCTCGTCGTAGCAGGCCCAGTGGGTGGTCGCGCTGAGACCGTCGAGCAGACCGGCGGCCCCGAGGACGAGCGAGCCCGTGCAGACCGATGTCGTGAAGCGGGTGCCTCCGTGGGCTTCGCGCAGCCACGCGAGGACGTGTTCGTCGTGCTGGAGTGGACGCGATCCGACGCCGCCGGGGAAGACGATCACGTCCGGATCCCGCAACTCCTCGAACGCGGCGTCGGCCGTGATGCCGAGCATGCCGTTCTCGGTGCGCACCTCGCCCCGCTCGTGCCCGACGAAGGTGACGTCGATCGCCGGGATGCGTTGGAGCACCTCGTAGGGACCGATCGCGTCGAGCGCGGTGAGCCGGGGGAAGACGGGGATGGCGATACGGGTGGATCCGGTCATGCTGAAGTCCTCTCGTCGGGGCCGGTGCGGAACCGGCGGCGGTAGGCGTCGGGCGAGACACCCACGTGGCGGTGGAAGATGCGGCGCAAGGTCTCGGCGCTGCCCAGCCCGCAGCGCGACGCGACCACGTCGAGCGTGGCGGTCGAGGTCTCGAGCTCGCGCCGGGCCGCCTCCAGGCGCGTGCGCTCGACGAAACGACCCGGGCTCTCCCCGACCTCGGCCGTGAAGACCCGGGTGAAGTTCCGGACGCTCATCGCCGCTGCATCCGCCAGGGCGGGCAGGCGGTGGTCCTCGGCCGGGGCGGTCTCGACGCGGGTCTGCACGGCGCGGACGGCCGAGCGCTCGGCCCGCGGCACCCAGACGGGTGAGGCGAACTGGGTCTGGCCGCCCGGACGGTGCAGGAACATCACCAACCAGCGGGCCACGGTCTGGGCCACGTCGATCCCGAGGTCGTCCTCGACGAGCGCCAGCGACAGGTCGATGCCCGCGGTGACGCCGGCGCTCGACCAGACCCGCCCGTCACGGATATAGATGGGGTCTGGGTCGACCTGCACCTCGGGGTACGCCGCGGCGAGCTCGTCCGCCCGCGCCCAATGGGTGGTGACCCGCCTTCCCTGTAGGAGACCGGCAGCGGCGGCGAGGAACGTTCCCGAACAGACGGTGGCCACCCGGCGGCAGCGGGCCGCGGTCGCCTCGACCCACCCCACGAGCTCGTGGTCGGCCGCGGCCGCCCGTGAGCCGCTCCCTCCTGCCAGGACGAGGGTATCGATCCGCTCGCCCGGACCGGGCAGCGGTGCTGTTCCGAGCTCGAGGCCGCTCTCGCCGCGCACGAGCCGGCCGCCCTTCGACGCGACGGTGACGGAGTACCCGCCCGACCGGCCCAGCGAGGCGTTCGCCCGGCCGGCGCCGGCGAAGACCTCATGGGGTCCGGCCACGTCGAGCGGTTGCACCCCGTCGAAGGCCACGATCACGACCCGTCGCTCCCGCTCTGCGCTCACACGGCCACTGTGACGCCCCCGGTCGATGGCGTCAACGACGCGATCCCCACAGATTCGGCCATGAGCCAAAACGCAGCAGCGGAGAACCGATGCAGTTGGAGTCATGGCTGGACGCCGCCCCCCGCCTGCTCGCCGACGGCCCGGGGCCTGTCCCGTGTCGCCGGCGCCGTTCAGCCCGCCCGGGACCTCCTCGTCCCCCGGGCGCGGACCCAGGCCAAGAGGTCGCCCTCCTCGCCTCGGCGGATCGTCCCGGTGAAGATGTCCTCACGGTCCGTCGAGATCTCCCGCTGCACCTCCGCGCAGAGCTCGTCGCCGACCGCGGCCGGCCGGAGGTACTCGACGAGCACCGACGAGATGATGCCGGAGTGCTCCGCGTCGTTGGCCGCCGCGGCCACCGCGGCACCGGCCACGGCGTAGAAGACCGCGCCGTGGACGGTTGCGTGCGGGTTGGCGTGCCGGTCGTCGGTGGTAAGACGGGACACGGTGTGGCCCGGCCCGCGACGGTTCACCTCGATGCCGAGGTAGGCGGCGAACTCGTCCTGCCCCGGGCCGCTCACCGACTTGGCCTCAAGAAGTCGGTGTCGCGGAGGGCAGACGCCGCGGCATCGGCACCGCGGTCTCCGGCCAGCGCCGGCGGCTCACCCGGCTCAGCTTGTCCAGCAGCGTCACCGCGCCCGGGTCGTCTTCGATCGGCCGTGTCTCGATCACGCCCGCCGCCTCCATGGCGTCGAAGATCTCCTCGCCCTTCTCGGTCCGGACCAGGGTGAGGGTCCAGTCCCCGAACGCCCCGATGCCGCCCGTGGAGATGTCGGCGTGCTCGGCCGCGAAGTCGGGGCAGGACTTGCAGCCCTCGCGCGTCCACGCGTGCGCCTCCTTCAGCGGGATCTCGTGGTAGCTGCCGTCGCGCATCCAGACCTGGAAGACGCCCTTGATGTTCATCTTCACGATCTCAGCCCGGGCCAGTCCGTAGCGCTCCTCGAAGAGCTCGGGGAAGATGGCGTCGTCGAAGGTCTTCGAGCACAGGAGCCCGATGGAGAGGCTGAAGCGTCGCGCGATCTTCCCGGCCTTCCGGGCCTGCATCACGGGCGGAGCCGACGCCTGGCAGCCCATACCGACCAGCGCGATCTTCTCGGCGCCGCCCGCGATCGCCTCGGCGTAGGCCAGCGGGTTGGCGGAGTAGGTGTAGCGAGATCCGGCGGTCGCCAGCACGTCCTCCCGGGTGCGCGCCACCTGGGGCACGGCCTTCCAGCTCGACCCGTCGCCCTCGAGGCCCGAGACGAGCGCCGCGTCGATGACATCGTGCTCGAGGGCCCAGATGAGGAGGGCGGAGACCAGTCCGCCGTCCTGTCCCGTGCCGAGGACGTCGGCGTCGGTGGCCCGCGCCAGCACGGTCCGCCGCAGCGATGCCCGAGACCTCCTCGTCGGTACGAGGCCGACCGAACAGATAGTTCTCGATGTCGGGCTCCCAGGTCCGAAAGCGCGGGCAGGCCCGCGTGCACAGCGTGCAGCCCTTCAAGCCGTGGGTGCAGTTGTCGGGTCCACCCTCTGCGTCGACGTGGAAGGGCCGGTAGACACCCTCGGAGTCGTTGTAGCCAAGCACGTCGTAGGGGCACGCGATCACGCAGGCCGAGCACCCGGTGCAGAGCCCCGACGTGACGACCTCAGTGAACAGCTCCGCCCATTGCGGTTTCTCCGGTGGCACGGGTCCACCATATTCGGCCCGGCCGGAGGGGTCCGATTACCGTCTCGGCGTGCCCGAAATCCTCGAAGTCGAGCGCTACCGCATCCTGGCCGAGCGGGCGCTCGGGCGTGACGTGGCCCGGGTGTGGATGGTCGACGCCCGCTACGGGCGTGGCGGCACGACGGTCCGCCGCCTCCGGGACGCCCTCGCCGGCCGCCGCTTCACCGAGGCGCGCCGACGGGGGAAGCTGATGGTTCTCGACACCGGCACCGGCCCGTCCCTCGGGGTCCGCTTCGGCATGACCGGCGGGCTCGTGGTCGACGGTGCCCAGGCTCTCGACCGCCTCCGCTATGGCCCCGGTGTCTTCGACCAGAAGTGGGTGCGGGCCCGGGTCGACTTCGCCGACGGGGGCGAGATGCTGGTCCACGACCCGCGCCGCTTCGGCTCTTTGGAGCTGGCGCCCGACGAGAGCCGGCTCGGACCTGACGCCCTCCACGTGACCCGCAAAGAACTGGAGGTCGCCCTTTCGGTGCCGCCGGGCCGCCGCGCGGCGGGCGCGGCGCCCCTGAAGGCCCGCCTGATGGATCAGCACCGCGTCGCCGGCGTCGGCAACCTGCTGGCCGACGAGATCCTGTGGCGGGCCGGGATGGACCCGACGCGCCGCACCCCGCTCAGCGGCGACGAGGTGCGGACGTTGCACGCCGTGCTGCGCTCGACCCTGCGCCAGCTCGACCGGCGCGGCGGTTCGCACATGGGTGACGTCATGGAGGAGCGCCACGCCGGCGGCCGCTGCCCGCGCGACGGCACCGAGCTGCGCCACGACATCGTCGGCGGCCGCAGCACCTGGTGGTGCCCGGAGCACCAGCGCTGAGCCCGGGGCGACCCGATCGCCGACCCGAGGTGGCGTCAGGCCTCGGAGACTTCCTCCAGGACCTTCGCCGCGTGGCCGTCCGCCCGGACGTTGTGCCAGGCCCGCTGCACCTTGCCGTTGGGACCGACGAGGAACGTCGATCGGATGGTGCCGACGGTCTTCTTGCCGTACATCGTCTTCTCGCCCCACGCCCCGTACTTCTCCATGACCTTCTTGTCGGCGTCGGTCAGGAGCGGGAACTTGAGCTTGTACTTCGTGCGGAACTTCACGTGCTTCTCCGCCTTGTCGGGGGAGATCCCGAGCACGACGACCCCCGCCTTCTCGAACGTCTTGAGGTTGTCGTTGAATTGGCACGCCTCCTTGGTGCACCCGGGCGTGTCGTCTGCCGGGTAGAAGTAGACGATCACGCGCTGGCCCTTGTAATCGGAGAGCTTGACCGGCTTCCCGTCCTGGTCAGGGAGGGTGAATGCAGGGGCGGTGGCACCTGCCTCGAGTTTGGCCATCTGTTCGGCTCCTTGCGTCGTCGTCCGACGGGCGCACGGCTCGCGCCCATGCCGCGGGATTCCCCGCCTGCGCTGGTAGAATAGGTGGCGCGACCACCGGCAAGGGCCGGTGAGTCGGGGCCGATCCTCGTTTCTCGTGTTGGCGCACGGCCCCGCCCGATGACAAACCCGATGAGACGGAGAAAGCGGTTCGCATGACTCTCAACGACCTGGCCGACGCGTACCCCGGCCCGGTCACCGCCGAGGCCGACGTGCCCGGCGGCGACACCTACGAGACGTCGAGGACCTTCGAGTCGCTCGGCGTCTCCCTCGAGCTGATCAAGGCGCTGGCGGATGAAGGCATCGTCAGCGCCTTTCCAATTCAGGCCCTCACCGTGGCCGACGCCCTGGCGGGGCGCGACGTCTGCGGCAAGGCCAAGACCGGGTCGGGGAAGACGCTCGCCTTCGGAGTGCCGCTCCTCCAACGCGTCAAGGCGACGCGTGAGTCGGAGGGCGACGGCCCCGCCGGCCGGCCGGCTCGGCCGCTCGCGCTCGTGCTCCTGCCGACCCGCGAGCTCGCCGTCCAGGTGCATGGGGTGCTGGCGCCCCTGGCCCGCAAGCTCGGCCTTCACGCCGTCGCCGTCTACGGAGGCGCGGACATAGACCGCCAGGTGGCCAAGCTCCGCAAGGGCGTCGACGTCATCATCGCCACCCCCGGTCGCCTCATCGACCTCGGGGACCGCGGGGAGGTGACGGTCGAAGGGCTGGAGACGCTGGTGCTCGACGAGGCAGACCGCATGGCGGACATGGGTTTCATGCCGCAGGTGGAGTGGGTGCTGCGACGGCTGGACCAACCCCACCAGACGCTCCTGTTCTCGGCCACCCTCGACGGCGCGGTGGACATGCTCGTCAAGCGTTACCTGAACGAGCCGGTGTTCCACGAGGTGGCGTCGTCGTCCCAGACGGTCACGGCCATGGAGCACCGGTTCCTCCAGGTGCACCAGATGGACAAGGTCAAAGTGGTGGCCGCCCTCTGCCGGGCCCAGGACAAGTCGCTGATCTTCGTTCGCACCAAGCGCGGGGCGGACCGGCTGGTCGAGCACCTCGGCAAGGAGGGGGTCAAGGCGGCGGCCATCCACGGCGACCTGCGCCAGTCCAACCGCGAACGCGCCCTGGCCGACTTCTCGGATGGCAAGCTCCACGTTCTGGTGGCCACGGACGTGGCGGCGCGCGGGCTCCACATCGAGGGCGTCGACGCCGTCGTCCATTACGACCCTCCCGAGGACCACAAGGCCTATCTGCACCGCTCCGGCCGCACGGCGCGGGCCGGCAAGGCGGGGGTCGTGGTGAGCCTGGCCCTGTGGAACCAGCTAGTGGAGATGGAGGTGATCCAGCGCCGCCTCGGCTTGCGCATCCCGATCGTCGAGATGTTCTCCAACGACCCGCGCCTCGCCGACCTCGCCGCCTGGACCCCCGACCCCGGGGAGGGCGTGCTCTGACCGATCCCGTGATCACGCACTGGTCGCCCGAGGATGGCGTGAGCCGTGTCCTGGTGGTCACCGCGCATCCCGACGACGTGGACTTCGGGTCGGCCGGCTCGGTGGCCGCCTTCACCTCGGCCGGCGTGGCGGTGACCTACTGCATCGTCACGGACGGCGACGCGGGCGGCTCGGACCGTGAGATGTCGCGGACGGACATGGCGGCGCTGCGCCGCAAGGAGCAACGCGCCGCCGCAGCCGCGGTCGGCGTCGACGACGTCCGCTTCCTCGGCCACCCTGACGGCATGGTGGTGGCGAACCGGGAGCTGCGGCGCGACATCAGCCGGGTCATCCGCCAGGTGCAGCCCCAGCGCGTCATCACCCAGTCGCCGGAGCGCAATTGGGATTTCATCTACGCCAGCCATCCGGACCACCTGGCCGCGGGCGAGGCTGCCGTCTGCGCCGTCTACCCCGACGTGCGCAACCCCTTCGCCCATCCCGAGCTACTCGAGGAGGAGGGGCTCGAGCCGTGGACGGTGGGCGAGATCTGGATCATGGGTCCGGGCGGCCAGGGCGCGTCGATCGCGGTGGAGACCACCGCCACCGTCGAGCGCAAGGTAACGGCGCTCCTCCAACACGAGAGCCAGATCGGAGACCCCGACGGAGTGGCCGATCGGGTGCGCACCTGGGCCAGGGCCGGTGGAGAGGGCGCGGGGCTGCCCGAAGGCTCGGCCGCCGAGTTGTTCCGGGTGGTGCTCATCCCCTGAGGGGGCGAAAGCCGAACATGGAATCGAAGAACCTCGCGGCGCGGTACGGACTCCCGCTCGTCGACTGGGACCAGGTCGCAGCTCGACTCGAGCAGGGTGTGAGCCAAGCCCCCGGCACGGGCGGGCCGGACAGGCACACCTGCTGGCTGGCAACGATCAATCGCGACGGAAGCCCTCACGTCACCGGTGTCGGGGCACTGTGGTTCGACGGGACCTTCTGGTTCGAGACGGGAGCGGCCACCCGGAAGGGGAGGAATCTCGCTCGTGACCCTCGGTGCACCCTGAGCGTGGCGACCCATGAATTCGACCTCGTCGTCAACGGCGAAGCGGCCCAGGTGAAGGATGGAGACCTCGTCTCCACCATGGCGGAACAGTGGAATGCGGCGGGCTGGCCCGCCCGGGTGGACGAGTCCGGTGCTGCGCTCACCGCCGAGTACAGCGCTCCGTCAGCCGGCCCTCCGCCATGGACGATCTACCGGATCACCGCACGCGATGCGACCGCGCTGGTCACCGTAGATCCGGGGGGTGCAACACGCTGGCGGTTCGACGCCGAATGACGAGGGCCCGCGCGCCGCGGCACCAGGAACACGTCGGAAGCGGAGACGCACGGCCGACGCAGGGACCTGTGGCCGGGCCGCCCTCGAACGATCCGATGCGGGGAACCGGGGGCCGATCGTGATCTTCGGCGCGCACGTGGTGGTCTACAGCAAGGACGCAGCGGCCGACCGAGCCTTCTTCCGCGATGTCCTCGGGTACGCATCCGTCGATGCGGGCCACGATTGGCTGATCTTCGCCCTACCTCCCGCCGAGCTCGCCGTCCATCCTGCCGACGAAGATGGCGGCCACGAGTTGTACCTCATGTGCGATGACCTCCTCGCCGAGATGGATGCCCTGGAGAAGAAGGGGATCGCGTGCGCCGAGGTCGAGGAAGCTCGGTGGGGGTCGGTCACGAAGATCCGACTTCCCGGCGGGGGGCAGGTCGGTCTCTACCAGCCGAAGCATCCGACGGCACTCCGCGGGGCCCATCCTGAGCCGTAGCGGCGGCAGCGCCTCGCGGCGCGGGTCCTCAGGACTCGTAGCCGGGTGGCACCTCTTCGAGGATCACCGTCTTGGTCTCGAGGAAGGGCATCAGACCCTCCTTCCCACCTTCGCGGCCGATGCCCGACTGCTTGAACCCACCGAAGGCGATGCCGAAGTCGGTCCGCCACGCGTTGTGCCCCACGGTGCCCGAGCGCAACCGGCGGGCCACGTCGCGGGCCCGCTCGACGTCGGGGGTGAACACCGAGGCGTTGAGGCCGTAGATGGTGTCGTTGGCGATCGCGACCATGTCGTCCTCGTCCGAAGCGGGAATGACGCTCAGGACCGGGCCGAAGATCTCCTCTTGGGCGATGGTCGATGAGTTGTCGACCCGCGAGAACACCGTGGGCTCGACGAACCAGCCCCGGTCGAGATGACCGGGGCGGCCCCCGCCGGTGACCAGCTTCGCTCCCTCACCGACACCCTTGGCGATGTATCCCTCCACCCGGTCGCGTTGGCGAGCGGACGTCAGGGGGCCGAGCTGGGTCGACGGGTCGAACGGGTCACCGACCTGCACCGAGGAGAAGATCTCCGCCAACGCGTCGACGAACTCGTCGTGGCGGCGCTCGGACACCACGATCCGGGTGAGCGACGAGCAGACCTGGCCGGCCAGGAAGCACTCCGATCGTGCCAAGGCCTGGGCGGAGGCCTCGAGGTCGGCATCGTCGAGGATGACCGCGGCCGACTTGCCCCCCAGTTCGAGGGTGCATCGGGCGATCCGCTCCCCGCACAGCGAGGCGATGCGCCGACCGGTCGCGGTCGATCCGGTAAAGGTGATCTTGTCCACGCCCGGGTCGCGCACCAGCAACTCCGAGACATCGCGTTCGGCGGTGATCACGTTGAGGACTCCGGGCGGCAGGCCGACGGCCTCCGCCGCCTCGGCGACCAGGTAGCCCTCGCCCGGCGCCTCGGGCGACAGCTTGAGGACCACCGTGCACCCGGCCAGCAGGGCGGGGCCGATCTTGTGCGAGATCAGGCTCAAGGGAGCGTTCCACGGGATGATGGCGCCCACCACGCCCACCGGCTCGCGCACGAGCAAGCCGAAGGCTCCGCCCATGGTCGGCTGGGCCCGCTCCTCGAACGGGAAGGTATCGGCGAGCGCGGCGTAGGCCTCGAACGGCATGCCGGCGAACTGCCCGGCCGCCACCGCCGTGGTGTAGAGCGCGCCGGACTCGCGGGGCCAGATCTGCCCGAGGTCGCCCGCCCGGTCCGCCACCGCTTTGCCCAGCTGGCGCAGGAAGTCGGCCCGCTCGGCGTGGCTGAGGGTCGGCCAGGGTCCGCGGTCGAAGGCATCGCGGGCGGCGGCCACGGCCTGGGCGACATCGGCCGCACCGGCGGCCGGCACCCGGAGGAACCGCTCCTCGGTCGCGGGGTCGATCACGTCGATCCCCGCCTCGGACGAGGGTTCGACCCACGTACCCCCGATGAAGAGGCGATCGACATGGTGCAGCGGTACCGGCTGCCGTTCGACGATGGTCATGACACTCCTCCTCTTTCCATTTCGGCCCGAAGGGTCGAACGCCCAGCGCGTGGCGCGACCCGTCGTCGACCATTCTGCTCGTTCGGCACGAACGGTGCTGCGAAGGTCTCAGGCGATGCCCGGGCGCCCCCGCTCGTCCGTCGAGATCGCAGCCGAGCTCTCATGGCATCAACCACATCCGGTGCCCCCGCCGACGATCCGAGATATTGCGCGTCAGATGCAATCGTCGGCTCGCCGGAGCCTCATCCGTCAGGGGTCGGCGCCGAACGGGCCGCGGTCGACTCCGTCGCCCGTGCGTCCGCGCCGGAGGCGCTCCCCCTGCCCGACGGGTCCCTGCGTGTCCGGACCAAGAACTTCTCGGCCCCGCGCCCTGAGTTGAAAGGACCGTTGAATTACACTGCCGGAGGCCACGTGGCGGTCCGTTCAGGGGTGCCACCACCACCTGTGGAGTGGACCCCATCCCCCTTTCCTTGCCTGGGGAAACGGGGCTCAATGTATTCGTGTCCCGGAGAGGTACGGCAGCCACTCGGGGCACTCTCCACTGTCAACAGATCCTTTCTGGCCTTCGAGGAGCAACACCTGATGACGAATGATCCGATTCTGTGCGTGCGGGGCGTGCGCAAGACCTTCGAGGCCGAGCTGGCCCCGGTACGAGCCTTGCGTGGCACGGATCTCGACGTGACCGCGGGTGAGTTCATCGCGATCATGGGCCCGTCGGGTTGCGGCAAGACCACCCTGTTGAACGTGGTGGCCGGCCTGGACATCGCCGACGAGGGTGAGATCGTGCTGGCGGGCCAGACGATCACGGGGCGGGACGAGGACTGGCTGGCCCGGATGCGCCGTCGGGACATCGGGATGGTCTTCCAGTTCTTCAACCTGCTCGAAGGAATGACCGTGCTGGAGAACGTCGCATTGCCGGCCATCATCGCCGGCAAGAGGCGCAAGGCGGCAGAGACACAGGCCCGGGATCTGCTCGACCTGCTCGGTCTGGGAGACAAGGCGAGCGAGTTTCCGGCCGTGCTCTCGGGAGGACAACGACAGAGGCTGGCCATCTCCCGGGCCCTGGCGAATCAGCCCACCCTCCTCCTGGCGGACGAACCCACCGGGGCCCTCGACACAGAGGGCGGCCGCGAGGTCCTCGAGCTCTTCCGACGACTGCACAGCGATGGTCAGACCATCCTCATGGTGACCCACAGCAACGAGGTGGCGGCGGGTGCCAGTCGGATCGTGAACATGCGCGACGGGCGTGTCTACGACGAGTTCGAAGAGGAGTCCGCTCCGGAGCCCGTCCGGCCAGAACGCAACGACGCCATCGCCGGATTCGTCGGTCGGCCTCAAGCAATGCGATGAGCCCGGGCGCAACCGGGCGCACAGCGAAAGGCTCGAACCCGCGGGCAAGGTGGTGCTCCGGGCGTGAGCGCGGCCGTCTACCGCGTCCGGGCGACCATCCGCACCGATTGGAAGTCCCTGGTCGCTCTTGCGATCCTCGTCGCAGTGGCGGGCGGTGCCGTTCTCTCGAGTGTGGGCGCGGCGCGCCGAACCGCCTCCGCATATGCGCAGATGCGCGACGCCACGAACGCCTGGGACGTCCTCGTGAATCCGAACAATGGTTCGCAGAGCACGCTCACGATGGCCGAGATCCGCAGTGTCCCCGGCGTGGTGGCGACCGGACGAGTGGACGGCGCCATTCTCTACCCGTCGTTCGTCAGGTCGGTTCCCGATGCGTTCAATCTCCCCCCGATCCTCGTCGCCGACGACAAAGCCAGTTACACCCTCGGGAGACCCCTCATGATCTCCGGTCGCCAGCCGGCACCGAGTGATCCCGACGGCGTCTGGGTCGACAGGACGTTCGCCGCCGCTGAGCACCTGAAGGTGGGGCAGACCTTCACCTGGACGTTGCTCACGCCGGCTCTCCTCCAGCGAATGCAGGGCCAGCACTCGGAGACTGGAGCGAAGGCCGTCTTGGCCAGCGGCGTACGGAGCAGAGCGCACATCGACGGAATCGGGGTCACGAGTGACGGCGTCCTGGTCGATCCCGGCTACGACCCTTCGTCGATCTGGCTGACTCCGGCGTTCCGTGCCGCGCACCCCGGCCTGCAAATCCCGTACTGGGGGGCGATGGTCAGGCTCAAGCCCGGGACGAGTCTCGACAACTTCACCGCGCGCGTGCGGGCGCTGGACCCGAACGAGTCGATCGCCTTCCAAAGGGCGTCTGCGAGCACGGCGGAGGTCGATGACGCAACGGGCCCGCAGGTCATCGCCCTGGACGCCTTCGCCGCTCTGGCCGCTCTCCTCGGCCTGGTGGTCGTGAGCCAAGCAGTCTCGCGGCGGATGCAGTCCGAGGCCTTCGCCAACCCGACCCTCGCCGCCATGGGGATGACGCGACCGCAGCGCATGGCGGCATCTCTGGCCAAGACGATGCTCGCCGTCGTCGGCGGAACGCTTCTCGCCCTCGTCGTGGCCGCGGCGACATCGGGACTGGGCCCGGTCGGTGTCGTGCGCGTCGCCGAGGTCCATCCGGGCGTCACCTTCGACTGGCCGCTCCTCTTGGCCGGAGCGGCCGGCATCATCGTCCTTGGCGCACTGCTCGCGGCACTACCGGCCTGGCACTGGTCCAGATCAGCGCCCGACGCCGGCACGGCGAACCGGTCAGGCGTCGCCGCAGCCGTCGCAGCGGCGGGCGGTTCGCTCGCGGCGGTGCTCGGAATCCGCTTCGCACTCGAGTCCGGATCCCGGCGCGCCTCGGTGCCCGTGCGAACCACCCTGTTGGCCGCGGCGACGGCAGTCGGCCTCGTCACGTCGATGTGCGTGTTCTCGGTCAGCCTCGACCATCTGGCGGCGACCCCCGAGCTGTACGGCGTGCCCTGGAACGGGCTCATCGATCTCGACAACCTCAACGTCCCCAACGGCTTCGGTGGGAACCCATCCGAAGCCATCATGACGAAGTTCGTCGACTCGGCGGACGACTCGGGGGCCGTCGCCCGTTCCTCGCTCGTCGACGTCGGCGAGATCCGCTCCGGCACGGCTGCGATCCCCGCCCTGGGCCTGAGGCCCGGGCGTCATCCCATCGAGCTCACGGTGGCCGGTGGTCGGGCCCCCCGGTCCCCCGACGAGGTCGCGCTCGGGCAGACGACCATGGACGAGCTCCACACGAGGATCGGAGCGACCATTCCGTTGGCCCTCGGTGAGCGGGGCGCAGTGCGGGACGTGCGGGTCGTCGGCCGGGCCGTGCTTCCCGGCCTGGCGCCGTACCCGGGCTCGGACAAGGCCGGGCTCGGAGTCGGCGCGCTGCTGACCCACGCCGGATGGAAGCGGTTCAGCTCGGACTACCAGAAGGTCGACTATGTCTTTCGCTGGCGGGCCGGCAAGTCCGACGCAGCGCTCACGGCCGGCATCCGGCGCCTCGACCCGAGCCAGCTGCCGCTCACCATCACTCCGGCCGACTCGCCCGCCGGCGTGGTCAGCCTCGTACGCCTCCGGTCCACTCCCACCCTTCTCGGGACGTTGGTGGTCGTCCTCCTGGGTGCCGCGGTGGCCAACGCGTTGGTGATCGCGGTCCGTCGCCGTCGCCGCGACCTCGCGGTGCTGAGGACGCTCGGCTTCACGACCGGCCAGGTGGTCCGTACGGTTCTCTGGCAGGCGAGCACGGTGGGCGTGGTCGCCATTCTGATCGGCGTCCCGCTCGGGGTCATCGTGGGCCGGTGGACCTGGACCCTGTTGACCGAACACCTCGGCATCGTGCCGGACCCGCTCGCATCGGTCGCCGCCGTGGCCGCCGTCGTCGTGGCCGTTCTCGGACTCTCCAATGCGGTGGGGCTCGTTCCCGGGTTCAGGGCGGCCAGGCGCCCGGGGGAGGCACTGCGAGCGGAATGACGTTCCGGGCCTCAGGACCCGAATTGTCGGGAGAACTACGATTCGCCCATGAGCATCAAGGTCACGGTGGCCGAGGACTCGTTGCTGGTGCGAGAAGGCATTGCGACCATTCTGGCGGGTGAGCCCGACATCGAGATCCAGGCGATGTGCGCGGACCTCGACGAGCTCATGGCGTCGATCGACCAAGCCGAGCCCAATGTGGTCATCACCGACATCCGGATGCCCCCGACCGGGACCGATGAGGGCATCCGGGCGGCCAACGAGCTGCGACGCACCCATCCGTCGGTGGGTGTCGTGGTGCTGTCCCAGTACGTCGACGCGGCGTATGCGGTGGCCCTCTTCGATGGTGGGTCGGAGGGCCGCGCCTATCTCCTGAAGGAGCGCGTCGCGGATTCGGCCGAGCTGGCGGGCGCCGTGCGCAGCGTGGCCAACGGGGGGTCGACCATCGATCCGAAGGTGGTCGAGGTGCTGGTGACGACACGCTCTCGACCGACCGCATCACCGTTGCGCTTCCTCACCCCACGAGAGCTCGAGGTGCTCGGCGAGATCGCACGGGGGAAGAACAATGCGGCGGTGGCCGGCACGCTCGGGCTCTCCGAGCGTGCAATCGAGAAGCACATCAACTCGCTCTTTGCCAAGTTGGGGTTGACCAACGAGCCCGATGTGCATCGCCGGGTCACCGCGGTGCTCCTCTACCTGGCGGAACGGCCCGCTCAGGCGGGTGCGGGGGCCTGAGTGGAGGGGGGCCAGCACCCCTTGGGCGCGAGAGGCACGCATCCTGGGCGCGACGTTCGCGTCCGCGCGACACTCGTAGCGAGGAGGCGCGAGACGTTGCAGACCGAACCGGTAGCCGTACTGATCGTGGACGATCAGGCGCCCTTTCGCGCCGTCGCTCGCACCGTGGTTGCAATGACCCCAGGTTTCGAGGTGGCCGCGGAAGCCGACTCGGGCGAGGACGCCGTCAGTGAGGCCCGCAACATCACGCCCGGACTGGTGCTCATGGACATCAACCTGCCGGCCATGAACGGCATCGACGCCACGCGTCAGATCTTGGCCGAGGCACCGGACACGGTCGTGATCCTGTTGTCCACGTACAGCTCGGGAGACCTTCCGGCGGATGCGGCGTCGTGCGGAGCGGCCGCCTATGTGCACAAGGAAGACTTCAGTCCGGACGAGGTGCTGCGCATCTGGGACGACCGCATCGCCTGAGGGACCAGTGTCGGCCGGAGCAGTGGACCGGTGCGAGGAGGCAAGCCTGCCACCCGGGGCCGGGCTCACCACATTCGGGTCGTTTCGTCGGTTCCCTCAGTCAGTGCGCAGGATCTCGCTGACCGGGGACCGTGCGGCGGACTGCGCCGGCACGAGGGCCACGAGGCAGGTGATCACGAGGGCGCCCAGGACGAGGGCGATCAGTGGCGTCGGCGGTACGGTCGGAGCCGCGACGACGCCGATCTGATGTGCGAAGAGGAACCAGACGCCGCGCCCGATGACCGTCCCGACGGGGACGCCGAGGAGCAGCGCCAGGACCGTGATGGTGTTCGCCTGCCAGAGGATCGTCCGCCGCAGCTGACCGGGGACGAATCCGACCACCTTCAACACCGCGAGGTCACGACGTCGCCGGCGGATGGACGTGACGAGAAGGTGCACGATGGTTCCGACGGCAAGGAGTCCCAGGAGCCCACCGACGATGAGCGGAAGGTTCTGAACGCGGCCGAAGTTGATCAGATCCACCGGTTGCTGCGGTGGCGAGACGCTGATGCCCGAGGTGGGCCCGATCTCCCGGCTGAGCCTGTTGATGGCGACCGATTGGTCGGTTCCGGGTCGGAATCTCACGAGGATGGTGTCCGGTGGCGGCGTGGCGCGGCCTACGGTCTGGCTGAGCGCGTGCACCGTCACCTGCGCGCCCTGTCCCAGCCCGAGACTGTCGGAGAGCACGGGGAAGATGGCCGTGCCGACGACCCTGAGGGGATGAGGGTCGTCGAGCCCGGCGACACGTATGTGGAGGGTGTCCCCGACACGGAGATGCAGACGTTGGAGATCGCGCGCTCCGAGCACGACCTCGTCGCGGCTGATGGGCGAGTGGCCGGTCACGATCGTGGGCTGCAGCAATGGCCCGCGCAAAGCGTCGACAGCCATCGCGTCGACGCCAACCCTGCCGATCTGCGCCGGAACGCCGGAATACCCCATTGAGACCGCGTCGATTGCCGGGTCGTGACGTACCGCAGGGAGTGCCGGCGTCAGCGGCGTTCCGTCTCCCGACACGGACTCGATCAGCGCATCCCACGTGACCCCGTAGAGCTTCGGTGTGTCCACGAGGTGCGTGAGGCTGGCCGAGAAGACGATGGCGCCCGTCAGGGCGGCCACTCCGATCGCCGCTGCCGTGAACGTCGTTCTCAACGGAACGGTGTTGCCACCCCTGCCGCGGCCCAGCGCAAACGCGATCCCGGTCGACACGGTCACGGGAGCGCCCCCGAGTCGGTTGGCGATCCCCGGTCTGCGGGTGTGCTGGATGCCTCCTTCGGCGCGTGCCGTCGCGAGCGACGAGCGCCGCGCCGTGTGCCAATTCGGCCAAGCCGCACAAGCGACGACGGCGAGAAAGGTTGCGAACATGCCGATGGCCAATGCGGGATAGTCGAAGTTGAAACCGGGTTGCGGATCGGCCGTGGCCGCCAGCCCGACGGGGAACATCGGTGAAGCCGCGGAAGCTGTCACGAGCGCGACCGACCCTGCGACGCAGCCGATCAGCACGACCCTGGCCATTCCGATCGCCCAGATCTGACCGGAGGTCATGCCGAGCGCACGCAGTTCGCGGTATCCGCCCGATTCGAGGGTGCTCTGTCGGGCGAACAACTGGGCGACGACCAGAAGGCCGGCCAGGGCCAGCAGCCCGGCAAGAACCCACAGTGCGATCGCCTGTAGATGAATCGAGTGCTGCGTCTGGTCACCTTGGGAAGCGAACGAAAAGGCCTCGGCCGGCTTCCCCCGTCCCAAACGCGTCAGCTCGTCTTGCATGGCGTTGACGTCAGCGGGGCCGTGGACCAGTCGCAAGACGGTGATGGGCTCCGCGGCAAGAGCGGCGCGGTGCATCCGAGCGAACGCCGGCGTCGCCCAGACCGCGCCTGATCCGCTGCCTTCCTCGGGAGGGAATTCGGATGCCGCGGCGTCGACGCCGACGATGTGAAAGGTCACGGGGAAGGGCGTCGCGCCCGACGCGGATTGCACTTCGAGGTGAAGGCTGTCCCCGACGCCCACATGATGCGCGTTCGCCACCATGAAGCTCACGTCGGCCTCGTCGGCCCGGTCCGGGTCGGGGAGGCGACCGGCGAGCAGCTTCTTCGTGAAGAAGCGGTAACCCACGGTGCGATCCGTGGGGGCGAGGATGGAGGTGTCGGTCGGTTGCACGACGCTGAAGGAGTCCACCTGGCCCGACTGCGCCACCTCGGGGAGCGACGCCAACTCTCGAGCTGAGAACCGGGCGAAGGACGTGCCACTGACCTGGTCGACGACCAGCATGTCCGGCGCCTTGGTGGCGGCCAGCAACCTCGGGTACGCGGTGTCGGTGCGCCGAGCGCCGGAAGCGACGGCCGTGACCCCGCCGGCGAACACGCCGATCACCACGGCGAGGGCCAGCCACGCCGGCCAGCGCCGGCGCAGATCCGCGCCGACCCTGGTGTAGACCGCCCTCATCCTCGGAACCTCTCCTCTTCGTGCGCAGTCGGCGGCGGGCTACGCGAGTTCGCCGGGCGCTTCGTCCAGTGGAATCCGCCCGGCGACCGTCGTCCCTGATCCCACGGCGGACCTGACCTCGAGCGTGCCGCCGATAGCGCCGAGCCGGTCCCGCATGTTCACGAAACCGTGACCCTGGGCGCCGACCGCGGGGTCGAAGCCGGTGCCGTCGTCGTGGACGGAGAAGCACAACGCCGGACAGGCATCCTCGGACGCGTCGATCGAGATCTTGACCGTCAGCTCGGCTCCCTCTCCGGCGTGTTTCCCCGCGTTCTGCATGGCTTCGAGGCAGCAGAAGTAGACGGCGGTCTCGACGCCCTCTGCGTATCGGCCGGTGCCGTCGGCGTCGACCGTTGTCGGAAGGCTGGCGCGGTTCGCCGCGGTCTGAAGGGCCTCGAAGAGGCCCCTGTCCCGAAGCAGAGGGGGGTAGATGCCGTGTGCAAGCTCGCGCAACTCGGTCAGCGTGTCCTGCACATCGCCGCGTAGCTCCTCGAGCATCGCGTCGGCGGTGGTGGGGTCCGTTGCGAGCATCCGCCGAGCCAGGCCGATCTTGACCGCCATCGCCACCAAGTGTTGCTGGGCACCGTCGTGGAGGTTGCGCTCGATCTGACGACGCGACTGGTCGGACGCCGCGACGATACGGGCGCGTGAGGCACGCAGCTCGAGGTTCCGCTGGCGCACCTCGTCGAGCGACGCCTGGAGGGCGGAGTCGAGTCGCACGTTGTGCAGTGCCAGACCGAGCGGGCGGGCCAGCTCGGTGAGTCCGCGATCGTCCTCTTCGTCGAACGGTGACGTATCCGCCGGACGCTCGACGACGATCAGGCCGAGCAGTTGCCCCAGGTGGGTGACCGAAGCCACACGAATCACGCTCCTGCCCCTTTCGGCCAGCAGCTGCGGGATCCAGACCTGTACCCAGGCGTTGCCCGAAACGTGCGCGCGCGACACGACCGCCAGCTCGTCGGACGACAGTCTGATCCTCTCGGGTTCGCGGTTCGGCACGGAGGCGGCGCAGTCGAGTACGCCGTCGGTTCCCGTCCAGACCTCGGCCGCCGAGAGTCCCAGGCTCTTGTGGAGCGATTCGGCGAGCTGCAGGAGGAGCTCGTCGAGCGGCACGGCGCGTGACATGCGTCCGGCGAACGTCCGCAGCGGCTCGTCGGGCGCGCGTCGCTCGCCGTACACGCGTTGGTTGGCGACCTCCTCGAGGCGGTGCCGGGCGGGGATCGCGAGCAGAGCGGCGACCGCGGCGGCGATCATCGACGAAGCGAGCACCCTCCGGTCGCTGGTCGTCGGCACGTGACCCAACCCGATCACCACGAGCAGGTAGATGGCTTCGACAAGTGCAACGAGCCCCGCGACCACGATCGTGCGCACGAGAAGCCGCTCGATCATCCGGGCCGTGGCGTCGTAGGTGCCGACCACGAGAGAGAAGGGCACGAGGACACTGACGACGGCGGCGACGAGGTCCGCGCGCCGTGGGAAACCGACGATCGCCTCGAGTCCGAGCGAGCCCACGACGATGGTCGCACCGACCACCAGCCCCCACCCGAGCCATTGGAGTCGGGCTCTCTCCAATGGGGCGGCGGAGCGGCAGCGGGCCAGGTACGCGAGCGTCCCCAACCCGGACAGCGTGACCCATGCCACCGCGAGGACGGTTGTGTGTGTTCCGGTATGTTCCGATGCCAAGACGACGGCGGTGACGACGGAACCCGCGATCGACAGCGCCACCACGACGCCGGACAGCGTCGACGTGATCCGGCCGTCGGGCGTCACGACCAGGAGTACCGCGAGAAGGCCCGGTACCGCGGCCAACGCGGCATCCCATCCGAGGGCGGACCCGGCAATGGCGAGAGCGCCGGCCCCGATCAGCGGGCTCAGTCGTCCGCTCGTGGGTCGCAACGCGAGGATCACTGCTCCGGCACCCCATGCGCAGGCCGCGGCCACCGCCACCACGACGGGCGCGGTGTGGCGTTGGTCGATCGCCCAGAGGCCGACGAGCAGTGCGGCGGCCGAAAGGGCCACGGCAAGGGGACGGGACAGACCGTCCACCGTGGAGCGGTTCGTGCTGTCGGCGAGGGCGAGGTTCACGAACCCACGACCGGACGGGCGCTCTGCATCGCATCCGAGCCCGTGACGGCGAACCGGTACGGGGAGAGCGACCCCTCACGCCCCTTCACCATGGTCGGACCCATCGCCTCGACCTCCATGGGGTCCGAGAGCGCCGCGATCGTCGCCTCACTGCACACCGTCGTGCCCGAGGGCCGGGCGAGGTCCTGCAGACGTTGAGCCAGATTGACCGTGTCGCCGACGAGCGTGTACTCGAGGCGTTCATCGGAACCGAGCAGCGCCGCGGCGACGTCGCCGGTCGACAGCCCGATTCCCAAGCCGAACGGGGAGAGGCTCTCCGACGACCATGTCGAGTTGACCCCCTCCTGGCGCCGGTGCATCCCGATGGCAGCGCGCACGGCACGATCGGCGTGGTCGTCCTGGGGGAACGGTGCGCCGAACACGGCCATGACGGCGTCCCCGACGTATTGCATCACCGTTCCGCCCTCGTCGAGGATGGCGGTGTTCATCTCCCGCCGGTGAGTGTTCAGCTGGCCGGCCAGCACGGTGGGGTCGGTGCTCTCGGCGATCGCGCTGTAGCCACGCACGTCCGACATGAGCACGGTCACCTCCAGCCGATCGGTCCGGCCCAGGGCATCAGGGTCGTCGCGGAGCTTCTCGGCCAGACCACCCGGAAGCAACCGGCTCAGCGTCTCGCCCTGCTCTTCTCGCTCCAGGATGGCGCTGTGGAGCATCCGCAGGCGCCGCAACGCCCCCTCGCCACCCGTCGACACCCCTTTGGCCAGCTGCACGAACAACGACTCGATCGCGGCATTGACCGATTCAGGGGTGGTGTGCCGTGAGGCGGCGATGGCCTTGACCGGGCGGCCACTCGCCACCTCTTGCAGGAGCTCCTCGTCCTGGTCGGAGAGTTCGCCGTCGCTGCGCACCGGCGAGACCAACGCGGCGACGATCTCGGGGTCGAGCATCGATCCCCCCGTTGCCACCTCACGGATCGCGGCCGCGAGACGGTCGCCGTCGCCCACCCTGTCCTTGAGCAGATAGGCGTAGCCGGCCGATCCCTGTTCGAGAAGCGCAATGGCGTATTCGGGCTCGTCGTACTGCGACAGGACGACGATGCCCGTCCCGGGGTGTCGCTTGCGGACATGACGCGCAGCCTCGATCCCTTCGCGTTGAAACGTCGGCGGCATCCTGATGTCGGTGACGACCACTTGCGGGTTGGCCTCTTCCGCTGCGGCAACCAGCTGGTCGTAGTCGGCGGCCACGCCGACGATCTCGAGATCGGCTTCCAGCGCGAGCAGGGCCCGGACGCCCTCGCGCACGAGGATGTTGTCGTCGGCCAGAACCACCGTGATCCGCTCGGACCGGTAGTCGGACGGCTGCGGCGGCATCGTGGCGGAATGTTCGGTGGGCATGACCGTCGGATTCGAACTCACCCGCCCATCACATCGGACCGGCACGGTCGTGCAAAGGTGGCCTGGACGCCACAGAAGGGTGGTGCTGGCACCACCCTAACACCTGGTTAGCGCCCTTTTAAGGTCGCCCCGGCTCCTCTAAATTCATCACATGCGTCACTCTTCGACCGTCACATCACTGTCGTGGATTCCCTCCGAAGCGGTGGAGGGAATCAGCAAGCCGGTGTTCGAACTCGGGGTCACCCACTACGACGACCCGCCGCCAGACCGGATCGCTGATCTCGAGTCGTTGCGGGCGACCGACCGGTTCAGGTTCGCCAACCGGCTGTCCGCGTGGATCGAGGTCGAGGAGGGACGGATCGTCGACGCCGGCTATGCCGAGGATTCCGGCGGCTCCATGGGAGCCACCACGGTCCGTCTGGGACGAGGGGACGCAACCTTCGCCGCGGTCGGGCTGTCGGACCTGCGTCAACCGGCTGAGATCGATGCCGACGGGTCGGTGGCGCGTTTCGGTCAGACGGCAGGTGGGAGGACGGCGATACCCGCGCCCCGGCACGTGAAACGGCCCCCATTCTTTCGCCTGCAGTCGCCGGTGGTGTGGACGACGTTGTCGCTCGAGCTCAGGGCCGACGGTTCGGCGGCGTTCGATGTCGCGGGCGCGTCGCCCTTTCCCAGGCACTGGATCTACGGCGCCGACCACGCGTTGGCATCCAAGGTCGGCGTCGCGGACTTCCGGGGCTGGTACCACGGCGAGCAAGGTCGCCACACCCCTTGGGGTGACGAGGACACGCCTGCTCTGGTGACCGCCGTCGAGAGCGCGCTCGAGCGGGAGCTCTCGGGTCAGATCATGCGATCCGGGGTGAAGCCCGAGATCCGCCGGCTGAAGGAGGGGGAACTGCTCACGCGACAGGGCGCCGAAGGACACGAGCTCTTCCTGCTCCTCGACGGTGTCCTCTCCGTCCAGGTCGACGGAGAGTCTGTGGCCGAGGTCGGCCCCGGAGCCATCGTGGGCGAACGAGCGGCGCTCGAAGGTGGTCGACGAAGCTCGACGCTCAAGGCGCTCACCGCCATCCGTGTGGCGGTCGCGAGTGGTGACCAGCTGAACCCTGAAGCCCTTGCGGAGCTCAGGCTCGGACATCGCCGCGAGGAGAAGCGGGCGGGCGCCGATATCGGCTCCGGGATGTGAGGCTTTCGCTGCTCGGAGTACGAGGATCCACTCCTGCCACCGGAAGCGAGTTCGCCGGCGTCGGGGGGAACACGTCGTGCGTCGCGATCGGCCACGATGGCGACGCGCCATCCCTGGTGCTCGACGCCGGCACGGGACTCCGGCGCTTGTCGGGCCTTCTCGGCGGCCGGGCCTTTCAGGGATCGATCCTCCTGACTCATCTCCACTGGGATCACCTGCAGGGCTTGCCGTTCTTCGCTGCGGGTGATCGAGACGACGCCGAGGTGCGACTCGCGATGCCGGGACAAGGTGACCCGGTCGAGGTGCTGAGCCGGGCCATGTCTCCGCCGCATTTCCCGATCGGACCTGACGGGTTGAGAGGGAAATGGCAATTCGACGCCATATCGGAAGGCCGACATTGCATCGAGGGCTTCGAGATCCTGGCGTTGGAGATCGCCCACAAGGGCGGGCTCACGTTCGGATACCGGGTAGAGGACGAGCGGTCATCCGTGGCGTACCTCCCCGATCACGCCCTGGTGGGCCGAGCGGCGACCGAGCTCGAAGACGAGCGACTGTGGACAAACGCGCTCGAGCTGGTGACCGGTGTCGACGTCCTGATCCACGATGCGCAGTTCGTCGAAGAGGAGCGTGCGACGGCCGTCGCCTACGGACACGCCACGATCGAAGCCGCGTGGTCACTCGCCGAACGCGCCGGGGTACGGCGGTTGATCCTGTTCCATCACGGTCCCGACCGAACCGACCGCCAACTCATGTCGACCGTGGTGGCACTTTCGCAGGAGCGTCGCCGAGACAGCGCGGTCGTGGCGGAGGTGGGTTACGAGATGCAGGTTTTGGATCTCACGGAACGACCGACCGCGTCGTGACGGTCGGCGACAGGGCGAGGACCCTTCAACGGTGAGCGACTGGGACGCGGTGGTGGTCGGCGCGGGACCCAACGGGCTCAGTGCCGCCGCCACGCTGGCGCGGGCGGGTTGGCGGGTGCAGGTCGTCGAGGCGGCGTCCAGTGTCGGAGGCGGCACCCGTTCCGAAGAGCTCACCAAGCCGGGGTTCGTCCATGACGTGTGTTCCGCCGTGCATCCGATGGCGCTCGCGTCGCCGGCACTGTCGGCGCTCGACCTCTCTGCACACGGAGTGCAGTGGGTGTATCCCGACGTCCAGATGGCCCATCCCCTCGACGGCGGGAGAGCGGGCTTGCTGGAACGCTCGGTGACCGACACGGCCGCAGGGTTGGGCGGCGACGCCATCAGCTACAGAAAGCTCTTCGCACCCTTGGTCGAGGGTCACGGCGCACTCGTCGATTCGGTCCTCTCGCCCCTGTCGATGCCCTCCCCACGAGCGGCGGGGTTGCTCGCCCGGTTCGGGGCCGCCGGCGCGTTGCCGGCGACGCGCCTGGCCCGTTCGCGATTCGACGGCGACGAGGCGCAGGCGCTGTTGGCCGGACTGGCCGCACACTCGATGCTCTCGCTGCGCTCGCCTGCCACCGCGGGCTACGGGCTGTTCCTCGGGACGCTCGCACACGCGGTGGGCTGGCCACTGGCGCGGGGGGGATCACAGACCATCGCCGACGCGCTGTCCGCGATCATCGTCGACTCTGGCGGAGAGGTCGTCCTCGACCGGTTCGTGCGGTCCCTGGACGAACTGTCGCCGGCGCCGGCCACGCTTCTCGACGTCTCCCCGCGCCAATTGCTCGGGCTCGCCGGGGATCGCTTGTCACCCAGATATCGCCGCGCGCTGCGCCGCTATCGCTACGGCGCCGCGGTGTGGAAGGTCGACTGGGCTCTCGACGGCCCTATTCCGTGGACATCGGACGGTGTTCGAAAGGCTGCGACGGTGCACGTGGGCGGGACCCTGAACGAGGTCGCCGCCTCGGAAGCCGAAGTGGCCGCGGGCCGCCATCCCGAGAGTCCGTTCGTCCTCTTGGTCCAGCCGACGATCGTCGATCCGACGAGGGCTCCCGCCGGATCGCATGTGGCCTGGGCCTATTGCCACGTTCCGAACGGGTCGACGTTCGACATGACGGATCGGATCGAGAAGCAGGTCGAAAGGTTCGCCCCCGGTTTCCGGGACCGGGTCGTCGCTCGTCACGTGATGAGTCCGGCCGACGTCGAGCGCCACGACGCGAACTACGTCGGCGGCGACATCGCGATCGGTTGTACCGACCTGAGGCAACTCGTGACACGCCCGGTCATTTCGCGGAGTCCCTGGCGGACCGGGGTCGACGGCCTCTACCTGTGCTCGTCGGCGACTCCACCGGGACCGGGTGTCCACGGAATGTGCGGTTGGCATGCGGCACAGTGCGCGCAAGTGGATCGGCGCTGAGTCACATCATTGCGCTCAACACGGCCGACACTCACAGGACAGGGATTTCATGATTTGGACGAAGGATCTTCGGTCGCATCGGAGGTTCGCTCGCCCCTCGGGGCGCGCCCGACGGAGGGGATTCGCTACGCAGGCCTTCATGCGCCGCCCTGCCTGCTGATCACCACCTTGTCGCCGGCGATGTCGGCGACGCCAGACAGGCCAAACCCGGCCCGTCGCCTCGACGCAGAAAGCCGCCGGGGCCGCCGGGGCCGCCGGGGCCGTCAGCCTCAGTGCCACCATCTCGGTGGCATCTGTGTCGAACCCGAGGCGCCACCCCCGACGCCGACGTGCGCGAGGGGGCAGCAAAGAGACGGCGGAGTGCAGCGTGGCGGCGGACGAGCTGGTCTTCTCAGGCAAACCTACGTGGTCAAGGTATCTACTTCGAGGACGGGTAGCGATGCCGTAGCCTGATTGGGAAAGCTTCTCGATACCCTTCGAGAAGTCCGATGGCTCGCAGTAGTGCTCAAGACGGGCTCTACCCGGGTGAGCGGTTGACGGTTGACTTACCGAAGGTGTCGGCTCCCCGGTAGACGGTGTTCCGCGCTGAATCCGACAAGATTCCCCGGGCCCCTCGACGCAGGCATGAGATACGATCGCGTCGCCGGTTGGGGGAGGGAGCCGGAGGGTACGCCGCAGCCTCGTTGAGGGCGCCGGACGGCGGGGACCATGAGTCGCGCGGGAGTTCCTTTTGGTCGGGTACGGTTGAAAGTCAGCGTCCTCCCGACCTGGTGGGAGGCCCGGAGCACGTGGCTCCCGCGGAGCTGCCGATCTCTGGGGCGTCCTCTACCAGAAGGCGGCTGGGTCCGAACAGTTTCGCACTGGTTTTTCTCGCGCTCGGCCTCCTGATTACGGCGGTGTTGTCCGCGACATCGTGGTCCCTGTACAGCTCAAGCGAGAATCGCCTTCTCGAACTGCGGGTACGAGACGCTGGCTCGTTGCTCGATGCTGTCGTCCCGACGATCCAAACGCCGCTGGTGTCCGCGGTCGAGATCGCCAGCGGCACGAACGGGAATTCGAACAAGTTCCGCAGCTTCATCGCGCCGGATGTCATCCACGGTTCTCCTTTCGCCTCGGTGACGCTTTGGAACCTGAACGGCGCCGCACCGACGCGCGTCGCTGTCGTAGGAAAGGCCCCGAGCCATCTCGTGAGCCCCGCATCCGCGGCCAGGCTCTTCGCGTTGGCCAAACCTGACCCAGTTCTCAATGTGATCGGTGTTCTCAACGGTCCTCACCCTCGTATCGACTACTTCGTCATCTCTGCAAGCGGGCCAACCCGCTTTGCCGTCTATGCCGAATCTGCTGCGCTGCCCGCGAACCACCGCCTCGCGATCGCTCGCAACTCGGCCTTCTCCGACTTGAACTACGCGCTCTACCTCGGGAAGAACGAGCAAGCCAGCCATCTTCTCGCGACGAGTCTCACCGACCTCCCGATCGCCGGGCGGCGAGCCGCCATCACCATCCCGTTCGGAACGACTGCACTCGACTTTGTGGTCACCCCGAAGGGTCCGCTCAGCAGCGCCTTTTTCGCAGAATTGTGGTGGATCACCCTGCTCATCGGCATCGCGGTCAGCCTGAGTGCTTCGCTCCTGACCCGTCGGCTCCTCCTCAGCCGCGAGGGCGCCGAGGCCAGTCAGGAACGAGCCGAGGAGCTCGCCGCCGAACTCGACTTCGCGGCGCGAGAAAACCGACGACTCTACGCCGAGCAGCGTTCCGTCGCTGAGACCCTCCAGCGCGCCCTGCTCCCAATCGACCTTCCGGAGTTCGCTGGGATCCAATGCGCGGTCCGTTACATCCCCGGTGTTGCGGGCATCGAAATTGGCGGCGACTGGTACGACCTCATCGACCTCGACGACTCCCATCTGCTCCTCGTTGTCGGCGACGTTTCCGGCCGCGGACTCGGTGCCGCGACGGTCATGGCTTCACTGCGCTTCGCGGTCCATGCCTACGCCGTCGAGGGATACTCCCCGGCGCATATTCTCAGCATGCTCAATCGGATAATCAGCGTCGCGGTGATCAGCTTTTCGCAACGGTCCTCTGCGCGGCCATCGATGTCCCGGGTCACACGATCACGCTGGCGAGCGCCGGACATCTGAGCCCCGTGATGCTCGATGGTCCTTCCGGCGGGATGGTCGAGACGAGGCACGGACCGCCGATCGGCGTGCAGGCCGACGCAATCTACGACTCGGTGACGGTCGAGCTGCCGCCTGGCGCGACGCTCCTCGCCTTCACCGATGGTCTCATCGAGCGCCGTGGCGAAGGATTGGACGACGGGTTCGCACGCCTCCTCGACTGTGCAACGAGCACGGAGCGAACCCTTGACGGCTTGCTCGATGACGTGCTCGCCGAGCTGACGCCGGACGGCGTGGACGACGACATTGCGATCGTGGGGTTACACTGGACAAGCGGACGGATATCGATGGAGAGATAGCGCACCCTCGATCACGAAGTGCCCGCCCGACGTGCATGCCGGGAGGAAGTCCTGGCGCCGACTGAGCCGAGTCCCGGGGAGCGGGCCGGTGGTCCTGGTCCGTCTCCCTCCGCCCCAGGGCGCGCAAATCATGAGGGCAAAAGAAGACTGCCTCTCAGGTCGTGGCCGAGAGGGTGTTTCTGCTGAGCTGAATAGCCGCTCTGCTCGGTGGCCGGCGCACGTTCCGAGATGAAGCGCCTCATCGGTCGGGCGCGCATGGTCCGCGCTCAATGTATGGCGGGATCGGCGCGATGTACGGCGGAGGCGGCGCGCCGACCCGGGCTGGGGACAGGCCAGTAGCAGGCGGCCAGCAGGACCAGCAGGGGGCCACACCGCTGGCGGACGCGACCTGGTCGACCGCGGCCGACCGAGACGCCTGACAATCCCCTGTACTCCAGCACCTTGTGCTCGTCGGCGACCCGCCCGGGCCGGGTGTCCACGGAATGTGCGGCTGGCATGCGGCACAGTCGCGCGCAAGCGGATCGGCGCTGATCGCGAGTTTCGACCGGCGGTGATCGGCGCCGTCCGGATGCCGTGCTCGGTGTGATCATCAGCCAGTCGAGGCCAGTGGAGTCACCGGCTGGCGCGCTTCGTCGAGGACGAAGATGGTCTGCGTCGAGCGGACGTGTGGCGAGCCGTGCAAGCGCACGAGCACCACGTCGCGCAGCGCCACCACGTCGGGGACCCGTACCAGCAGCACCATGTCGAAGACGCCGCTGGTGAAGGCCACGTACTCGAGTCCTGGCAACGCGGCCAGTTCGTCTCTGGCCGTCTGCCAGTCGTGCTGTTCGACGTTTACCAGGATCAGCGCGGCGATCGGCAGGCCCACCTTGGCCGGGTCGACGACGGCGCTGAAGCGCGTGATGACCCCCTCGTCGGTCAGCCTCTTCAAACGTCCGTAGGCCGTCGCACGCGACACGCTGACCCGCTCGGCCAACGCGTTGACCGAAAGGCGCCCGTCGGTCGCCAACTCGTGCAGGATGCGACGGTCGGTCTCGTCGAGGCCTGACGGATCGTCCACCATTCCACCTCTCTCTACACCACTTGATTGGACGATTCACCATTCTAGGGCGATCCTCTGCAGAGATCGTCCTATTCCTGACCAATAACCTGGAGAAATCGCTAGGAACCGGGCACAATTGGCTGCAATATGCTGGCCACGTTCGAGCTGCCCGCCGACCACCCCGGCTTCGCCGATCCCGATTACCGGGCCCGCCGGGGGCACATCGCCACGTCGGGGGCGGCCTACCAGGCGGGCGAACCCATTCCCGACGTCGAGTACACGGCCGAGGAGGACGACGTCTGGCGCACCGTGTCGAGCGAGCTGGCCGGCCAACACAGAGCCCATGCCTGCCACGAATACCGACTCGGCGCCGAGCGTCTGGTTCTGGCGACCGAGCGGGTGCCCCAACTGCGCGAAGTCGACGCTCACGTACACGCACTGACCGGGTTCCACATCCGCCCTGTCCCGGGGCTGGTTCCGACCCGCGACTTCTACGGTGCGCTGGCCGATCGCACCTTCCTCTCCACCCAGTACGTACGCCACCACTCGGTGCCCTTCTACACACCGGAGCCGGACCTGGTGCATGAGATCATCGGGCACGCCAACATGCTGGCTTCGCCGACGTTCGCCGACCTCTACATGGAGGCCGGCCGCGCCTCGCGCCGCACCACCAGCGACGAGGCCATGGAGTTCTTCTCCAAGGTTTTCTGGTTCACCCTCGAATTCGGGGTGGTGTGGGAGGACGACGACCTCAAGGCCTACGGCGCCGGGCTGCTCTCGAGCTACGGCGAGCTTTGCGCATACCGATCGGCCGAGGTCCGTCCGTGGGACCTGCACGAGATGGGGACTTTGGCCTACGACATCACGCGCTACCAGCCTGTGCTCTACACGTCGGCATCCTACGGCGAGATGGTAGAGGACCTCGGGCGGTTCTTCCGCGCCTACGACGAGGACTGGTACCACCGTCACGCCTCGTCCCACCGGAGCGTCCACGGCGCTCGAACACAGGAAGGGCAGTCATGACCGACGCCAACACCTTGACCACCGAGCGACCCGTCGCTTCTCTCGACAACGCTCTGGCCCCGGCCGCCCGCTTGCTCGGTTGGGACTGCCTCGAGCTGTGGGTGGGCAACGCGCGCATCACGGCCGGCTTCTTGCTGTCGGCCTTCGGATTCACGTGTACCGCCTACGCCGGCCCCGAGACCGGGGTGCGGCACAAGGCGAGCTACGTGCTCGAGCAGGGCGACATCCGCTTGGTGGTCTCGGCCGCGCTGGGCGCCGACTCGCCCATCGCAGCCCACGTACGGGCCCACGGCGACGGCGTGCACGACCTGGCCTGGCTGGTGGACGACGCCCGGGCCGCCTACGAAGCCGCCGTTGCTCGTGGTGCCACCGCGGTGCGCCCGCCTTGGGAGGAACGCGACGAGCAGGGCGTGCTGGTCCTGGCTCAGATCGGGACGTACGGGGACACCGTGCACACCTTCGTGGACCGCCGCCGCTACACCGGCCCTCGCCTCGAGCCTGGTTACGCGTCCGACCACCTACCGCCGACGCCGATCGGCCCGCCGGTCGGCTTGGTGGCGATCGACCACGTGGTAGGCAACGTCGAGCAGGGCCGGCTGGACGACTGGGTACGGTTCTACGCCGACGTCCTCGGCTTCGCTCCACTGCAGCGGTTCTCCGAAGGTCAGATCTCAACGGAGTACTCGGCGCTGGTCTCCACCGTGCTCTGGGACGGCAAACAGGTGGTGATGCCCATCAATGAGCCTGCAACCGGGAGGCGCAAGAGCCAGATCGACGAGTACCTCGAGGCATACGACGGTGCCGGCGTGCAGCACGTGGCCCTGTGCACGGACGACATCGTGCGGACCGTGGACGCACTGGAGGCCCGCGGCGTCCGCTTCATGGAGGTGCCGCCCACCTACTACGACGAGGCACGCCGGCGGCTCGATGGCGTCGAGCTGCCCTGGGCTGAACTGCAGCGCCTGGGCATCCTGGTGGACCGCGACGAGGGGGGCCACCTGTTGCAGATCTTCACCGAGACGATCACCGACCGCCCAGCCGTCTTCTTCGAGATCATCGAGCGGCGTGGCGCCCGCGGCTTCGGCGAGGGCAACTTCAAGGCGCTCTTCGAGGCCATCGAGCGCGAGCAGGCGCGGCGGGGCAACCTCTGATTACCTCCATCCGTCCCGGCTTCGGCATCGACAACCTCCCCTTCGGGGTGGCCCGCCTCCCCGGGGCGGGCGGCCCTCACGTGGTGGTGGCCTTCGAGGACGACGTGGTCGACCTCGCCGCCCTGCACGGAACCGGCCTGGTGGGCGACGGCATCGACCCCACCGTCTTTCTCGCCCCCCACCTCAACGCCCTCCTCGCGCAAGGGCCGGAGGCCTGGCGGGCCGTCCGCCGCGACCTGCGCCAGCTGCTGCTCGACCCCGGCGCGCTTCCGGCCGGTGCCCTGGTGCCACTCGACCGCTGCCGCCTGACCCTCCCGGTGGCGGTGGGTGACTTCGTCGACGGCTACGGCGGCCTGCACCACGCCACCAACATGGGCCGCATCCTGCGTCCGGACGGTCCGCCGCTGCAGCCCAACTGGCGTCACCTCCCGGGCGGATACCACGGGCGGGCCGCCACGGTGGTCGCTTCGGGCACGCCCATCGTGCGGCCGCACGGGCAGGTCTCTGGGGAGGACGGGCCGCACCTGGCACCGACGACCCAACTCGACATCGAGCTCGAGGTGGGCTGCGTCGTCGGGGTGGGGAGCGAGCTGGGCCGGACCGTGCCGATCGACGCCGCGGCGGACCACCTCTTCGGCGTCGTCCTCCTGAACGACTGGTCGGCCCGCGACGTGCAGGCTTTCGAGTACCAGCCGCTCGGCCCCTTCCTTGGCAAGTCGTTCGCCACCTCCGTCTCGAACTGGGTGGTGACACTCGACGCTTTGTCGCCTTTCCTGGTTGGGGGCTTGGCCGCTGTGCAGGAGCCGGCCCCGCCGCCCTACCTGCGCAGCGACCGGCCAGGCTTGTGGGACCTGCATCTCGAGGTAGGCCTGCAGACTGCGGCGATGCGCGCCGTCGGACAGGGGCCGGCCGTGCTCAGCCGCACCGCCTTCGCCGAGTCCATGTACTGGTCCGCGGTCCAGCAGGTGGCGCACGCCACTGTCAACGGCGCCACGTTGAGACCGGGCGACCTCTTCGGGTCGGGCACAGTCTCGGGTCCCGACCACCGTCACAATGCCGGCAGCCTCATGGAGATGTCGTGGGGTGCCAGCCTGCCTCTCGAGCTACCCAACGGCGAGAGACGCACCTTTCTCGAGGACGGCGACACCGTGGTGCTGCGCGGCGGGTGCGGCGGGACCGACCCGGCCTCGCCCACAATTGCTTTGGGCGAGGTGGCCGGCACCATCGAGCCGGCCCTGAGTTGCGAAAGGGGCGCGCGCCATGCCGTATTACCGCTGCGTCGGTGAGGTGCCCCGTAAACGCCACATACGCGTGGCTCAGGACGACGGAACGCTCTACTTCGAGGAGTTGATGGGGGCGAACGGGTTCGCTCAGGAGTCCGCGCTGCTCTACCACCGCAGGTCGCCCAGCGCGATCGTGGCAGCCCAGCCGGAGAGCGCCGCAGCAGCCCCGAAATTCTCGCCCGATCTTCCGCTCCTGCCGCGCCACCTGCGCACGAAGGCTCTGCCCGGCGGCGGCGACCCCGTGCTCGGCCGCCACTACCTGCTGGGCAACGCCGACCTCCGCCTGGCCTGGGTGCAGGCCGAAACGAGCAGCGGCATCTACCGCAACGCCGTCGGCGACGAACTGGTCTACGTGCAGGCCGGCCGCGCCGTCCTCGAGTCGTCCTTCGGGCCGCTGCCCATCGTGCCAGGCGACTATGTCGTCATCCCGGCCGGTACCACCCAGCGCTGGGTGCTGCGCGACGCCACCTTCTCCGCGCTGGTCGTGGAGGCATCGGGGCACGTGACCTTCCCGGCCAAGTACCTCTCGACCCGGGGCCAGCTGCTCGAGGGCGTGCCCTTCTCGGAGCGCGACCTGCGTGCCCCGGTCGAGCCGCTGCTGGCCGAAGGTGCCGAGGTCCCGGTACTGGTTCGGACCCGGGACGGCCTCACCACGCACGTGCACGCCCACCATCCCTTCGACGTGGTGGGCTGGGACGGCTGCCTCTATCCCTTCGCGCTCTCCATCCACGACTTCGAGCCCATTGTCGGTGCCATCCACCAACCGCCACCGGTGCACCAAACCTTCGTCGGGCCGAACTTCGTCGTCTGCTCGTTCGTGCCGCGGCCCTTCGACTTCTACCCCGGCGCCCTGAAGGTGCCCTACCACCACGCCAACGTGGACACCGACGAGGTGCTCTTCTACGCAGGAGGCGACTTCATGAGCCGGGCCGGCGCGGGAATCGGGGTGGGCTCCATCTCGCTGCACCCGGCCGGCTTCGTGCACGGTCCCCAGCCCGGCAGTCTGGACCGCTCGGCTGAAGCCGCCCGCACCGAGGAGCTGGCCGTGATGGTCGATGCCTTCGGCCGCCTCGGCCTGAGCGAAGCAGCGCGGGCGATCTCCGACCCGGACTATCCCTGGACCTGGGCCCAGCCCGCCCTTTGATCGAGCCGCTCTGGTCGCCCGCTCCGTCGCGGGCGGAGGGAATACTCGGACCTGCGAGACCACGCGACCGGCTTCCAGTATCGGTGGAGGTGATGGGACTCGAACCCAGAACCTGAAGGCGACGAGGCCGACCCCGCCGTCTGGCGTCGCAAGTACCGCAGGATCCCGCCGTGGCGGTCGTACGCGGCCTCCATGGGCGTGTCGACGCGCACGACCACGCGGAACTCGGTCACCGATTCTTCGTCCTCGGTGGCGGTCACGATCAGCTGCCTTGGGCCCGCACAGGCGGATCGGCGCTGAATCGCGTGTTCCGATCGCATCTGGTGGCGACGACCGGGTTGATGCCTTGCTCTCTCGGGACAGGCCAGTAGCAGGCGGCCAGCAAGACCAGCAGGGGTCCCGTGTTGGGGTCCGTTCCCTGGCCGGTCAGGATGCCCCCGAGCCCCTGCGCCAGCCAGAAGAGCAGTCCGAGCCCCATGGCGACGAGGAGCGCGGGTCGCAGCGTCGGCGCGGTGAAGACTCCCCACGCGACCAGGACACACAGGAGCGCCAGAGCGACGGAGATCTCGGTGCCTCGCGCGCTGGTGAGCCGCGAGAGGTCGTTCATGATCGACGTGAGCCATCCCGGCTGGCCGACGGTGAACGCGAACGCTTGGCTGACGCCGTCGGGCGCCCGGTTGTCCGGTAGCACCAGGAAGTAGGCGAAGCTTCCCCACAGCGTCAGCCAGAGCGCCTTGGGGAGAATGGATCCGAGGGGTCCCGACGTGGCCGGCGAGACCGACCTGCGCCCAGCCGGTCGGCTCTTGGGCCACAGCAACGCGGCGATGAGCGCGTAGAGCACGACGCCCGGGAGTCCGGTCAGCGGCGACGCGCCGCCGAAGACCCCACCGAGACCCTCGCCGAACCACCAGACGAACATCGCCCAGACGATCGACGCGGCAAGCGTGAACTTCACCGTGGGGCGGAAGAAGAGGCCGACCGCGATGACGAGCTGAATGGTGGCGAAGACCGCGTTGTACGCGGCGATGTGATGGAGCATCACCTGCGAAGCCCAGGCCACGGAGTGGGCCACCACGGAGGGATTGCCGTCGGCCGTGGGCTGGATGATCTGGGTGACGAAGGATCGGCTGAACATGAAGGGTTGGAATTGGAGAGCGGCATCGAGGAGCCACACCAACCCGAGGGCGACCTGCAGCGCTCGCCGGCGCTCGGCCAACCCGCCGAGCGCACCGCGTCGTACCAGCGTCACGCGCGACGACGGCACACGTGACGGAGGCGCCGCGGGCATGGTGGTGAAGGCCACTATGGCCTCCAACGGATCGCGCCGGACCGGGCGACGAACGCGATCTCCACCGCGACCGGATCGGCCCCGGACGAAGCCTGGTCGCGGCGCTCACTGCTCTGAGTGGTCGCTCTCCCACGCGGAAGTCGGCGGGCGGGGCCATGGCCCGTCGACGTCGTCACGGCTTGAAGACCACGACGGCCATGTCCCAGGAAGTGTCGGCCCCGGTGCTGACGCTCGGCGCCGGTTCGGCTCCCCGCCCGACGACGCCGTCCTCGACGAGGAGGTCGATCGCGCCGTGGCCCACCAGATTCACCCGACGCGAATATCCCGGGTCGGCACCGAGCGGGCCGACGGTACCCGCGTCGGCGTAGAAGCCGACGGAGAGCTCGTTCGACGCCGATGTGGCCATGGTCGAACCTGAGCTGACCGCCCGCGCGCTGGGAGTCACGCCGCTGGCCGACGCGACCTGGTCGACCGCGGCCGATCCCGAGGCACCGGACACTCCCTCGTACTCCAGCACCGCCATCGCCATCTCGGCGTCGGACGTCGGCTTCGCCGTCACGGTCGGCCGGCTCCCCGCCGCCTGGCTCGTCGGGGCTGTCCACACGCTCAATTCCTGGCCGTTCGCCCCCTGCACCGATGCGGCCTCGGTAAAGGGGTCCCCGGCCGAGTCGGTCACGCTGTCGGCGGTGGCGTGCATCGTGTTCCGCACGGCCACCTCCACCACCAGCCGATCGCCACGGGAGACGTCGGCGGGCAGGGTCGCCGAGAGGCCACTCACTCCGGAACCGCGGACGCTGACTCGCTGGACGAATCGCGGCGGGACGGCCGCCCTCGGTGTCGCCGGCCGGGACGCGGCGGACGGAGGTCCGCTCCCCGCGGCATCGGTGGCCGTCACCGTGAAGCTGTAGGCGACCCCATCGGTCAGGCCGGTGACGTCGGCCGCGGTGGGCGCCGGACTCCCCGAGACGACGGTGCGAGGCTGGGCCACCCCGGCGCGGTAGGGCGTGACCGTGTAGAGGGGTACCGGACCGCCCCGGTTCGGCGCGCTCCAGGTCACCCGGGCCGAGCCGTCGCCCGCCACGACGTGGACCGCACGGGGGCTGGACGGGAGACCGGAGGCGCCTGCGCCGACGGGGGTCTCCGAGTCACCGGCGTGGCCCACGACGTTCTCCCGCGCTGCCTGCATCGTCGGGGCGGCGACGGTGCCGGAGGTGAAGACCACGGTCGCCATCTCCCAGACGGTGTTCGCGCCTGTCCCCACGCTGGCCGCGGGCGTCGCGGCGTCGGGGACCACCTGGTCCTCGCTCAAGAGCTCCATTTGTGCGTTGCTGGCGATCTTGCCCCTGGTCGTAAAGCCGGCGCCGGGGGTCGGATCGTCGCTGAAGCCCGAGTCGGAGTAGAAGCCGATGGCCAGTTCGTTGGCCGCTCCGGTGGCCGCCGTCGGTCCCGACGACACCGTCGCCGCGTCGGTCGTCGTACCCGACGCGTGGCTCGCCTGGTCGACGGCTCCGGCGCCCGTCGTCGTCGAGAGGCCGCTGTACTCCAGGACCGTGATCGCCCCGTCGGCCGACGAGGTGAACTTCGCCGTGACCGATGGCTTGGCTCCCGCGCCGGCGGTGATCGGAGCCGTCCAGACGCTCTGCTCGGTCTGATCGGGCCCCGTGAACTCGCTGACCTCGGTGAACTGGTCACCCACCGAGTCGGTGACGCTCTTCGTGGTGGCGTGCGCACCGCTCCACACCCCGACCTCGACGACCAGGCGATTGCCGGCGCCCAGTTTCGACGACGGGGTGACGGCGATCGTTTTGGCCGACGCCTGCTTGCTCACCTGCTGGACGAAGCTCGGAGCGGCAGCCGCCGAGGGGGTCACGGCGTTCGACGGTGTCGAGGGCGGACCCATCCCGTTGGCGTTGGTCGCACTGACCGTGAAGGTGTACGACGTCCCGTTGGTGAGACCACCGATCGTCAGCGTCGTCGCCGGGGGGGAACCGTCGACGATGGTCGGTGACTGCCCCGCACCTGCGGCGTACGGGGTCACCGTGTACGAGGTGATCGGACTTCCACCACTGGACGGAGCGGTCCAATCGACCGTGGCCGCCCCATTGGCGGCGGTGGCCGTGACGGCCGTGGGCGCGCCCGGAACGGCAGGCGCCAACGGGGTCACCGCGTTCGACGGCGTCGAAGACGGGCCCGTACCGACGGCGTTCGTGGCCGTCACCGTGAACGTGTAGCTGAGACCGTCGGTCAGTCCACCGACGGAGACGGAGGTCACCGGTGGGTTGCCCGTGACCACGGTCGGCGTCAACGTCGTCGTGCCGGTCGACGGAGTCACCGTGTACGAGGTGATGGGACTCCCACCATTCGCCGGCGCCGTCCAACTGACCGTGGCCGAACCGTCGGCGGCCGTCGCGGTCACCGCGCTCGGCGCGGCGGGTGCGACGGGAGCCGTCGCGGGTCCGAGGCTGACGATGGGAGCGATCGAGGGAGTGCCCTGGCTGTTCAGGATGAAGAGCATGTAGTGGTTGGGCGGGGCGACCGCGGCCGAAGCCGGCATCGTGACATTCAGGCTCCCGGAGCCCGCGGTGAAGCTCAGCGGGACGAAGTGCTGGTTCATGTCGATCTGATGGGTGTCCGTCCCCAGCGAGACCAGGTTCACGGCGGCGATCGAGGCCGCGTCCGGGGTCGCCACCGAGACGGTCGAGCCATAGGTGGCCGAAGACGGGATGGAAGTGATGGTGGGACGAGGGCCGTTGAACAGGTACGACGGGGAGTAGGTCTGGGCGGAGTCCTGACCCTTGTCGTTCAGCCCGTTGTAGTGGCCGCCACCGCCGACGAGCACCCGTCCGTCAGGCATCAACACCGCGGTCGAGTGGTAGTTCCGCGCCGCGGCGATCGGCGCGGCCGCGGACCAGGTCTCGCTGGCCGGATTCCAGATCTCGGTGGGCAGGACACCCTTGGTGACGATGCTCTGATCGCTCGTCTGTTCGCCACCGACGGCCAGCACCTGGCCGTCGGCCAGCATGGTCAGCGTGTGGTACACGCGCGCCGAGAGCATCGGCGCCGTCTGCCGCCACGCCGGCGACGCCGCCGTGGTGTCGAGGACAGCGGTGGTGTCCCGGGCCGAAGTCGTATTGATCACCGACGCCGCCCCCCCGCTGTAGAGGATCTTGCCCGGGAGGTACTGAATCGACGAACCGTTGAGGATCCCGCTCTGTCCGCCGACGGGCGTCCAGGTCTGCGCCGCGACGTTCATCTCGTAGGTCACGTCCTCCGACGGCCCGATGGTGAGGACGTTGCCGTTGGGGATGAGATAGGAGAACGGGTACTCCTCCTCGTGGACCTGGGGAGTCGAGATCTTCGACAGCAGCGTCCATGTGTTGGTCGTCGGGTCGTAGAGCTCAGGAGTATCCGCCCAGTGCGAGGGGTCGGTGGAGTTGCCGCTGATGGCGACGTAGTCACCGTTGGCCAACTCGGTGAGCGTGGGGTACCAACGAGGAAGGTTCATGTTGGCCACCCGGGTCCAGGTATTCGTGGCCGGATCGAAGATGTTGGTGTCGACGATGCCGATCTGGCCGGTCGACAGCCCGCCGTAGCCGCCGACGACGATGATCCGGCCGTCGGGTAGCTGCGCCGCCCCGTCGCAGAAGACGCTGTCCGGGGCTTTGAGCGTCGTGAACGAACTCGGTGACGCCGGATTCCAAACCTCGGTCGGCTGCGGTTGTTGCCACCCGTCCCAGAAGATGAAGCTGCCGTTGTCCATCAAGATGGAGCTGATCGCCACCATGGGAAAGGTCTGGAGTGTGCTCCACTGCCCCTGCGGCGCCGGGCTGGGCGTCACCGGCGAGCTCGACGCCGACGCCGGGCTGGTGCCGTTGGCGTTGGTCGCGGTCACGGTGAACGTGTAGGTGGTGCCGTTGGCCATTCCGCCCGGCACCGCCTGCGTGGGCGCCGGTGCGCCCGCCACCACCGTCGGCTGCTGGGCCACGCCATCGATGAAGGGCGTGACGGTGTAGCTCGTGATCTGGCTGCCCCCACTCGGCGGAGCGGTCCACGTCACGGTGACCGCATTGTTGCCCGGCGAAGCCGACACGTTGGTCGGCGCCTGGGGGCTCGCCTGGACCGACGACTCGAACACGACGGTCGCCATCAGCCATACCGTGTTCGCCCCCGTCACGGCGCTGGCGGCCGGAGTCGACCCCAGGGCCGCAGGCTGGTCTTCGGCCAGCATTTCCATGTTGCCGGTCGGCGAGACATCGGCCCGCTGGGTGAATCCCGAACCCGCGCCCAGGGTGTCACCGAAGCCGGAGTCGGCGTAGAAACCCACGGCGAGCTCGTTGCCCTCGGTGGCGGGCGCAGTCGCCGTCGAGTTGACCGGGCCGGCCGACGCGCTGGTCCCGCTGGCGTCGGAAACCTGATCGACCGCCGTGGCGTCGGCCACGGAGGACAGGCCCGAGTACTCCAGGGCCACGAGCCCGATGTCGCTGGCGGTGGCGGGCTTGGCCGTGATGGTGGTCTTGGCGCCCCCGACGAGCACGGGTGCGGTCCAGATGCTCATCTCGGTCCCGTCCGATGCGGTGAAGTGGGTCACCTCGACGAACGGATCACCGGCCGTGTCGGCGACCGACGCCGTCGAGGCTCCGCTGGCCTTCCAGACGCCGACCTCGACCACGAGGCGATCGCCGGTGGTGACGTCGGCTCCGGTCGTGACGGCCAGGCTGCCCTTCGCCGACCCGTGGGCGGTCGCCTGCTGCACAAAGGCCGGGCTCGTCGGTGTGGCGGCGGCGGTGACAGGGTGACCCGACACCACCGCCAGACTGGCGAGGGGAGTCACGGCCACGAGGGACGCGACCGCCCAGCGGCGCGGCAAGGACAAACGAATTTCGAATCGGGACAGGGTTCTCGCCTTTCCTTCGCCGGTCCTCCGCTTGGCAAGGACCCCGCGCGCACGGTACCGCCCGGGAACGGGCGGTTCAAGGCACCCCCACGCCGAACAGGGCCTGGTCGGGATCCGACGCGCTCGTCGCTCGCAGTGTCCGGCTCTCGGCCGGCTCCATGATCGTGCGCACGTCGAACACGCGAACCGGCGACGACCTCGACGGCCAGTGACGACGGTGCTCGCCTCGCCGAGACTCCAGCCAGGGCGTTGGTCCCGCGCGCGGTGTGGCGAACGTCCCGCTCCGATCCGGCGAATGTCCCGTCTCCCGGCGGAGCGGCCGACCTCGTCTCGCGGTACCCACGCCCGGCGCCACGGAGTCCAGCCTCCCGATCGCGTGCGATCCGGCGACGTTAGGGTGCAGGCGGGGACATCTACGTCACCCCCTCGGGACGGGAAATCACTTGAGAATCCTCCTGGTGTCTGACCTCCACTACTCGCTACGACAACTGGACTGGGTCGTCGACGCCAGCCCGTCCTTCGACGTCGTAGCCCTCGTCGGCGACAGCCTCGATATCAGCTCCGCCGTCCCCCTCGACGCTCAGAGCATCGTGGTTCGCCGCTATCTCGAGTTGATCGATTCGGCGACGCAGTTGGTGGTCAGTTCGGGAAACCACGACCTCACCGGACCGGACGAGCAGGGCGAGCAGACTGCCCTGTGGCTGAGAGAGTCACGAGAGGATGGCATTGCGACGGACGGGGACTCGGTCCTCATCGAAGACACCCTGATCACCGTCTGTCCATGGTGGGACGGCCCTCTGGGCCGTTCCGGAGTCGTCGCACAACTTCAATCCGACGCGATGCGTCGCCCGGCGCGCTGGATCTGGCTTTACCACTGGCCGCCACTCGGATCGCCGACGTGCTGGACGGGGCGCCGCGACTACGGCGACGCGGACGTACGAGAGTGGATCAACGAGTTCGGTCCGGACGTCGTCCTTTGTGGTCACGTCCACCAGTCCCCGTTCAAGAGTGACGGTTCGTGGGCGGACAGGATCGGCAACACCTGGGTCTTCAACGCCGGTCACCAGATCGGCGGGGTTCCTGCGCACATCGAGCTCGACCTGTCGCGCCACCAGGCGCGTTGGGGTTCGATCATGGGCTCGGAAAGCCTCGACCTGCGCGACGCCGTCGCGCCCGCCCGTACCGTGTTCTGAACGCTCGGTCGACAGGCGGTGACGCCACCGTGCCGTGGGCCTCGGAGTATGCCTCGGCCCTCAGTACTCGGGATCGGGGTCCCGCGCCGAGCCGGGGCGCACCGGGTCGGTTTGGCGGTTCGCCAGGTGCGCGAGCACCTCGGACACCATGGAGAGCCCGGTCGTGTCGCCGTACTGTTGCTTGAGGTCGGCCAGATAGCTCGAGACAAAGTTGAGACGCTCCGCCAGGCCGACGGCGATGAGCCTCGTGATCTCCGGATCGTCGAACAGAAAAGACGGGCCATCCTCCGCGTAGCGGAGGCGTGTGGTCTCGGTGGCGACGACGGTGGAGCCGTGCCGGATGCCCAGAAGCACCGACATCTCACCGATGATCGCTCCGGGCTTGGTGATGGTGTTCACGGCAACGTCGCCCTTGAGGACCTGCAGTGCGCCCTCGACCAGCACCCAAACCGCTCCACTGGCTCCACCCTCGGTGACCACCGCAGACCCGGCCTCGACCTCGACCATGGGCAGGTGCATCGACAGGGTCGGCATGTCGGACACGGTCGAATGTTAGTGGCCCGACCCGCGGCGAGGTCTGGTGCCGGGCCCGTCGTCGCCGGCAGAAGTCCTGCATTTCCGGACCATTCATCCAGTGTTCATCTGGGCGCCGCAGGAGTCAGCGCCCACACCCGCCGACGCGTCCCCCACATCCGCAGAATGGAGTCGCGGCAGGTCGATCCGACAGCAGCGGGAGTCAGGGGACCCGGACCCGAGCTTGATGATTACGAACCGGACCCCGCCATCTGGCGCAGCACATAGTGGAGGATCCCGCCGTGGCGGTAGTACTCGGCTTCCATCGGCGTGTCGATGCGGACGACCACGCGGAACTCGGTCACCGAGTCGTCGTCCGACGCGGCGGTCACGCTGAGCTCCTTGGGCATCTCACCGCGGTTCAGCGCGTCGAGGCCGGCGATGCTGAAGCGCTCGTGGCCCGAGAGCCCGAGGCTCTCGACCGAGTCGCCCTTGTAGAACTGCAGCGGCAGGACGCCCATGCCGATGAGGTTGGAGCGATGGATGCGCTCGAAGCTCTGGGCGATGGCGGCGCGCACGCCCAGGAGCGCCGTCCCCTTGGCCGCCCAGTCACGGCTGGACCCCGTCCCGTACTCGCGGCCGGCCAGCACGATCAGCGGGACGCCCTCGTTCGCGTAGCGCATGGCCGCCTCGTAGACCGAGGTCTCCGTTCCCTCGGGCAGATGGAGGGTCACGCCGCCCTCGGTGCCTGGCGCCAGCCGGTTGCGCAGCCGCACGTTGGCGAAGGTGCCTCGCATCATCACCTCGTGGTTGCCGCGGACGCGCCCCGTAGGAATTGAAGTCCTCCCTCGGCACGCCGTGCTCGTTCAGGTAGCGCCCCGCCGGTGTCGCGGGGCCGATGGAGCCAGCCGGGGAGATGTGGTCGGTGGTGAGGCTGTCGCCCACCATCACCAGCACTCGTGCGTCGACGACGTCGACCACCGGCTCGGGCGTCATGGTCATCGTCTCGAAGAACGGGGGATTCTTCACATAGGTGGAGGTGTCCTGCCAGGCGTAGGTCACCCCGGCCTCGGTCGGGACCCCCTGCCAGTACTCGTCGCCGTCGAACACCGAGGAGTAGCGCGAGCGGAACATCTCCGAGGTGAGCGAGTCGCGAATCGTCGCACTCACCTCCTCCATGGAGGGCCAGATCTCGGAGAGCAGGACGGGGTTCCCGTCGGTGTCGTGGCCGATGGGCTCGGTCGTGAGGTCGGCGTCCATGGACCCGGCGAGGGCGTACGCCACGACGAGCGGCGGGGAGGCCAGATAGTTCATGCGCACGTCGGGGTGGATGCGGCCCTCGAAGTTGCGGTTGCCCGAGAGCACGGCGGCGACGGCGAGGTCGCCCTCGCGCACGGCGTCGCCCACTCCGTCGAGGAGCGGGCCCGAGTTTCCGATGCAGGTCGTGCAGCCGTATCCGACGAGGTAGAAGCCCAGCTGCTCGAGTGGCTCCATCAGCCCGGCGCGTTGCAGGTAGTCGATCACGACCCGTGACCCCGGGGCGAGCGAGGTCTTCACCCACGGCTTGGAGCGCAGCCCCCGCTCGAGTGCCTTCTGCGCCAGCAGTCCGGCGCCGACCATGACCTGCGGGTTCGAGGTGTTCGTGCACGAGGTGATGGCGGCGATGACGACGTCACCGTCCTCCATCTGGTGGTGCGGAGCCGCGGCCGGTTCCGTCGGCGCCGTGCGTGGCGGGTGGTCGAGGGCGGCGCGGAACGAATCCCGGGACGAGGCGAGCGGGACCCGGTCCTGAGGTCTCGACGGGCCGGCGAGCGACGGCTCCACGTCACCGAGATCGAGCGTGGCGTATTCGGAGTACACGGGCTCGGGTCCGTTGGGGTCGTGCCAGAGGCCCTGGGCGCGGGCGTAGGCCTCGACGAGCGCGAGGTGGTGCGCGTCGCGCCCGGTGAAGCGGAGGTAGTCCAACGTCACCTGGTCGATCGGGAACATGGTGCAGGTGGCGCCGTACTCGGGGCTCATGTTGCCGATGGTGGCCCGCGTCTCCAGCGGGAGGGCGGCGACACCGGGGCCGTAGCACTCGACGAAGGCGCCGACGACGCCGTGGTCGCGCAACAGCTCGGTCACGGTCAGCACGACGTCGGTGGCGGTGATGCCCGGCTTCGTCTCGCCCGAGATGCGTAGGCCCACCACGGGCGGCAGGAGCATGGACAGGGGTTGACCCAGCATGGCCGCCTCGGCCTCGATCCCGCCCACGCCCCACCCGAGCACGCCGAGGCCGTTGACCATCACGGTGTGCGAGTCGGTGCCGACGAGGGTGTCGCAGAAGGCCCGCCCGTCCTCGGTGGCGAACACCAGGCGTGAGAGGTACTCGAGGTTGACCTGGTGGCAGATGCCGGTTCCGGGCGGCACCAGGCGGAAGTCGTCGAACGCGCCCTGGGCCCAGCGCAACAAGGTGTAGCGCTCGAGGTTGCGGGCGTACTCGATCGAGACGTTCTGGTCGTAGGCGGCCGCGTCGCCGGAGCGCTCGATGATGACCGAGTGGTCGATCACCAGCTCCACCGGGACGAGGGGGTTGACCTGTGACGGGTTTCCGCCCAGGCGGGCCAGCGCGTCACGCATGGCGGCCAGGTCGACGACGGCGGGCACGCCGGTGAAGTCCTGCATGAGCACGCGCTCGGGTGTGAACGCGATCTCGTGTGCGGAGTCGCCCGCCCCCTGCCCGTGCCCTTCGGGGTTGGTGCCCCATGCCGCGACGGCGACGATGTCGTCCGCCGTGACGTGCGGTCCGTCCTCGTGGCGCAGCAGGTTCTCGAGGAGGACCTTGATGGAGTAGGGCAGGCGCGCCACGTCGTGGCGGTCCGTCAGCGCGGGGGCGTTCAGGCTGAAGATCTCGTAGGTGCGGCCTTCGACGGCGAGGTCGGTCCGGGCGCCGAAGGTGTCCGGGTGCGCGGCGAACGGGGAGTCGGGGCTCATCGGCCCATTCTGCCGTGGGTCCAGGCCAGGCGGCCAACGGAGGGCGGAGCGCCGACGTCCGGCGCAGGCCCCCGGCCGGGGGTGAATGATGGTGCGGTGATCCGGGGAGCGAGAGCGAGGGGAGTGGGGTCCGTGCGTGCGCTGGGCCCCGCCGTGCTGGTGGTGCTCCTCCTGGTGGTCGCCGCCGGGCCACCCGGTCCGGCCGGCGCCTCGGTTCGAGCCCGTTCCCACGCCCACGCTCACGCCCATGCCCGGTCCGGCATGCGCCGCTCCACCTACGACGACGGGGGCATGATCGGCTTCGGCCACGTCGGTGTGGGCCGCCCGGACATGCCCGAGCCCTTGAACTCGCCCGTGTTCAGCGGCGCGGCGACGCCGGACGGAGGCGGATACCTGTTGGCCAGCGCGGACGGCGGCGTGTTCGCGTTCGGCGACGCCCGCTTCGCCGGGTCGGTGGGCGGCCTGGCCCTGAACGGGCCGATCGTGGCCATGACGACGACGGCCGATGGCAACGGCTACTGGCTCGGCGCGCTCGACGGCGGGGTGTTCTCCTTCGGTGACGCGCCCTTCTACGGGTCGGTGCCCGGGGTCCTCAAGCCCGGGCAGTCCCTGAACCAGCCCGTTGTCGGCATGGCGTCGACCCCCGACCACCGGGGTTACTGGTTGGTCGCCGCCGACGGTGGGATCTTCTCCTTCGGCGACGCCGGCTTCTACGGCAGCACGGGCAACATCTCGCTGAACCAACCCATCGTCGGCATGGCGTCGACCCCCGACGGAAGGGGCTACTGGCTCGTGGCCGCGGACGGAGGCATCTTCACCTTCGGCGACGCCAATTTCTGGGGCTCGGCCGGGAACGAGAACCTGCCCGACCCCGTGGTCGGCATGGTGGCCTCCCCGGACGGCCGCGGTTACCTGCTGGCGACCTCGAACGGCGTCGTCCTCCCCTTCGGCGACGCCCAGTCGTACGGCGGTTTGTCACTCGATCCGACGGCGACGCAGATCTCGGCCATCGTGGGGAACAACCACGGGACCGGCTACTGGCTGCTGGACCCACAGGCCTGGCAGTACAGCTTCACGAGCAACTCCCCCGAGCCGGTGCTGCCCCAGTCCGCGTCGATCGTGGCCGCCGTGGCCTCGCAGATCTCGCCGGACCCCGACGCCTGGGAGGGGCCGTACTGCAATCCGTACGGGCCCTGTGAGGAATGGTGCGCGCTCTTCGCCACCTGGGCGTGGGAGACGGCGGGCATACCCATCCCGCGGTACGCGTTCACCGGTGACATCTACGGCTGGGCCGCTCGGTACGGTGCCGTGCTGCCGTCGTGGGCCACGCCCGCCGTCGGCGACGCCGTCCTCTACGGCACCGGGCCCCAGAGCACGGCTACGTCGGTGCACGTCGGGATCGTGACCGAGGTCTGGCCTGACGGAGCCATCATGACCGTCGCCGGGGACTCGGGGCCGGGGAGGTTCGGCTACCTCTCCGTGGCGCTCGACGGGCCGTTCCTCCCGCTCGACTCGGCGCGGTACAACGGCGTCGGCATCTACGCCTTCGCCCAGCCCTGACCACCGGCCGGGGCGGCCGGATCGTCGGCTCGTTAGGCTTCGGCCCGATGCCCTACTACGAGTTCCGTTGCTCCACGTGCCAGGCCGTCTTCGACCACCGGCGGCCGATGGCGGAGGCCGACTTCCCGGCCGTCTGCCCGGACGGTCACGTCGGGGCGCAGCGGCTGCTCCCCGTGTTCGCCACCACCGGGCTGACCGCAGAACCGGTCGGCGGGGCGTGCGGCGCCCCGGTCGCGGGCGGCTGTGGCAGCGCCTGCGCCTGCTGCTGATCATGGGCCTCTCCTCCTGGGACGACTACCCCGTCCACCAGGCTTCCGAGCTCATCGCCCACCCGGCCACCAGCGACCGGAACTTCTACGACCGTTACTACTTCAACATGCACCCGTGCGACGACGACTGGTTCGCCATCTTCGGATTCGGCCAGTACCCCAACCTCGGAGTCGTCGACGCCTTCATCGACGTCCGCCGGGGCGGGTCGCAGCACGTGGTCCGCTCGTCGGCCCCGCTGACCGACCGGGCCGACACCTCCGTCGGGCCCTTCCGCGTCGAGGTGCTCGAGCCGTTGCGCCGGTTGCGCTTCGTCGTCGAGCCGACCGAAGACCACGTGGCCATGGACGTCACGTGGGAGGGGCACATTCCCGCCGTCGAGGAACCCCGCCAGCAACTTCGCTCCAAGGGTCGCCTCGTCTTCGACACCCAGCGGCTGGCCCAGACGGGACGATGGACCGGAACGCTGTCGGTGGGAGGCGCCGACCTCGCGGTCACGCCCGACCGTTGCTGGGGGACGCGAGACCGCTCATGGGGCGTGCGCCCGGTCGGCGAGCCCGAGTCCGACGGCATCCGCCAAGGCGAGCTCGTCCTCGGCGGCATGTGGAACTACTTCCCCATGCAGTTCGACGACCACGCCATCATGTACATCTGCCACGAGCGCGACGACGGCGAACGCCCGCTGGTGCAGTCCGAGCGGGTGTGGACCGACCCGGACCGCGGGGTGGACGACCTCGGGCGGGCCGAGCACGAGCACCACCTCGTCCCGGGCACGCGGGTTATCGACCGCTCGGTGGTGCGCTTCCCCGAAGCCGGGCTCGACGTGACATGCCGCCCGGTTCTGGCCAACTTCGTCTCGGTCGGCACGGGCTACGGCATGGACGCCGACTGGCGCCACGGCATGTACCACGGTCCCGGGACCGTGACGCAAGGCCTCGTGCTCGACGTCGACGAGATCAAGCCGGTCGCGCAGTACGGCATCGTCGACCACCTGGCCGAGTTCTCCTACGACGGCAACGTCGGCTACGGGCTGCTCGAGCACGGGTTCTTCGGGCCCTTCCGGCGCTACGGCCTCATGGACGGGGCGATGGGAGCGCCGCCGGACTGAAGCGACGGCAGGATCTGCACCGGGGCGGGACGTCGCGCATGCGAGAATGCTTCATGCCCGACGCATCCAGCGTGCTGCTCGAGCGCCTCCAGTCCGCCTTCGACACGGTGCGGCCCGGCGCGGACCCCGTGCTGCGGGTCTCGGACCGGGCCGACTTCCAGGCCAACGGGGCGCTGGCGCTGGCCAAGGAGGTCGGACGCACGCCCCGCGAGATCGCCGAGGAAGTCGTGGCTGCGGCCTCGCTCGGCGACGTCTGCTCGATGGTCGAGGTCAGCGGGCCGGGCTTCGTCAACCTCACCCTCTCGGACGCCTTCGTGGCCGGCCTGGTGGCGGCCCAGTCGGCCGATCCGAGGCTGGGCGTGGCGCCGGCGGCGCATCCCGAGACGGTGGTCGTCGACTACTCGGCGCCCAATGTGGCCAAGGAGATGCACGTCGGCCATTTGCGCTCGACGCTCATCGGCGACGCGCTCGCCCGGGTGCTCGGCTGCCTCGGGCACACCGTGATCCGCGAGAACCACGTCGGCGACTGGGGCACGCCCTTGGGCATGCTGATAGAGCACCTGCTCGACACGGGCGGGGCGGAGGCCGCCGAGTCCTTCAGCGTGCGGGACCTGAACGAGTTCTACGCCGCGGCGCGGCGGCAGTTCGACCGCGATCCCGGTTTCGCGGAGCGCAGCCGGCGCCGCGTCGTCCTGCTCCAGGCCGGCGACCCCGAGACGATGCGTCTGTGGCGGATGTTCGTCGCCGAGAGCATGCGCCACGCCCGCGAGGTCTACGACCTGCTCGGGGTGCTGCTCACCGAGGAGGACACCGTCGGCGAGAGCTTCTACAACCCGCTGCTGGCGGTGGTGGTCGACGAGCTGCGCGCCAAGGGGTTGCTGGTGGAGGACGACGGCGCGCTGTGTGTGTTCCCGCCTGGCTTCGAGAACCGCCACGGCGAGCCGCTCCCGCTCATCGTGCGCAAGTCCGACGGCGGCTACGGCTACTCGGCCACCGACCTGGCCTCCGTGAGGGACCGGATCGGGCGTCTCGGGGCGACCCGGCTCGTCTACGTCGTGGGGGCCGAGCAGTCGCTGCACCTGCGTCTGATCTTCGCCGTGTCCGCCCTGGCCGGATACCTCCCCGACGGCACGACGGCCGAGCACGTCAGCTTCGGTCTGGTGCTCGGTCCCGACGGGAAGAAGCTGGCCAGCCGGAGCAGCGACGGCTCCGAGCGCCTCGTCGACCTGCTCTCCGAGGGCGTGGACCGTGCGGCGGAGGCGTTGAAGGAGCGCGAGAGCGAACTGCCTCCGGAGAGGCAGGCGGCGGTGGCACGCGCGCTCGGCATCGGCGCGGTCAAGTACGCGGACCTCTCCACGGAGCGCAACCGCGACTACGTCTTCGACTGGGACCGCATGCTCGCCTTCGAGGGCGACACGGGTCCGTACCTCCAGTACGCCCACGCGCGCATCCGTTCCATCTTCCGCCGCGCCGAGACCGACCCGCCCGCCTCCGGCGGGACCCCCTTGTTGCGCGAGCCTCAGGAGCGCGCGCTGGCCCTGCAGCTCCTGCGCTTCGGTGAGGCGGTGGCGTCGACGGCGCAGACATGGAGCCCGTCGAAGCTGTGCACCTACCTCTTCGACCTGGCGGCGTCGTTCACGGCCTTCTACGAGGCGTGCCGCGTGCTCGTCGACGACCCGGAGGTGCGCGTGTCGAGGCTCGGCTTGTGCGACCTCACGGCGCGGGTGCTCGAGCAGGGCCTGTCCCTCCTCGGGATGGAGGCGCCCGAGCAGATGTGACCGATTCGCGGACAGCCCCTATCCTCTGCCCGGCAGCGAAACGTGAGGAGTCGGAGAGGTCATGGATCTGAACGGGACGTCGGCGATCGTCACAGGGGGCGCCTCGGGGCTCGGAGAGGCCACAGCGCGGCTGCTGGCCGAGCGGGGCGTCCACGTCGTGGTGGCCGACCTGCAGGAGGACAAGGGCGTCCCGCTGGCCAAGGAGATCGGCGGGCTCTTCGCCCGCACCGACGTGACCGATGCCGAGCAGGTGATCGCCGCGGTCGATGCCGCCGTGGAGATGGCGCCACTCAAGTCGCTGGTCAACTGCGCCGGCATCGGCTGGGCCACGAGGACGATCGGCAAGGACGGCGACTACGCGTCCGCGCACGACCTCGACCTCTACCGCCGGGTCATAGAGATCAACCTGATCGGGACCTTCAACTGCATCCGCCTGGCCGCGACCAAGATGAGCCTCAACGAGCCCGACGACGACGGCGCGCGCGGCGCCATTGTCAACACGTCGTCGGTGGCGGCCGAGGACGGACAGATCGGGCAGGCGGCCTACTCGTCCTCGAAGGGCGGGGTGGTCGGGCTGACCCTGCCGGTCGCCCGGGACCTGGCCGTGGTCGGGATCCGGGTCAACACCATCCTGCCCGGGCTGATCGACACGCCGATCTACGGGGCGGGCGACGGCTCGGAGGTCTTCAAGGGGAAGTTGGCACAGGACGTGCTCTTCCCCCACCGGCTGGGACGGTCCGACGAGTTCGCGACGCTGGCGGTCGAGCTCCTGACGAACTCGTACGTCAATGCCGAGTCGATCCGCATCGACGCCGGCATCCGCATGCAGCCCAAGTAGACGGGAGCCGACGATGTTGGACCCGGAGCTGGCGGGAGTCGTCGACCTCATGCCGGTGCTCGACCTCGACGATCCGGTGCAGGCCCGTGCCTCCTTCGACGCGATCATTCTCGAGATCAGCCGGGACATCCCCGGCATGGAGACCCTCGAGATAGAGGACCGCACCGTGCCCGGTTTCGGGGGCGATCCCGACGTCGCCGTGCGCGTCTACCGGCCGCGTGCGGCCACCCCGGGCACGCCCGCTCCGGGGGTGCTGGCGATCCACGGGGGAGGGTTCATCATCGGAAGCGTGGACGCCGAGCACGCCGGCTCGGCCGCCATGGCCCTCGGGGCGGGTGCGGTCGTGGTCGCGGTCGAGTACCGGCTGGCTCCGGAGCACCCCTACCCGGCCGGGTTGCACGACTGCTACGCCGCCCTGACATGGCTGCACGCCGAGTCGGGCGCGCTGGGCGTCGACCCGGCGCGCGTGGCCGTGGCCGGGGCCAGCGCGGGCGGCGGCCTGGCGGCGGCGACCGCGTTGTTGGCACGCGACCGGGGCGGACCGCCCGTGTGCTTCCAGATGCTCCAGATCCCCGAGCTCGACGACCGCCTCGATACGCCTTCCATGCGGGCCTTCACCGACACCCCGCTGTGGAGCCGTCCGCTCGCGGTCAAGAGCTGGGCCGCCTACCTGGGCCAGCTTTCCGGGTCGCCCGACGTGCCTTCGTATGCGGCTCCGGCGAGGGCCGAGGACCTCTCGGGGCTGCCCCCGGCGTACGTGTCCACGGCCGAGAACGACCCGCTGCGCGACGAAGGGATCACCTACGCGCTGCGGATGCTCCAGGCGGGCGTGTCGGTCGAGCTGCACCAGTTCCCCGGGACCTTCCACGGCTCGGCGCTGGTGACGACGGCGGCGGTCTCGAGGCGTGCCCAGGCGGAGACCGCGGTCGTGCTGCGGCGTGCCCTGGGGGTCCCGGACCGGTGAGGCCAGGACCGCGGGTGCGGGCCGACGCCGTCCCGGCCCGTTGCTGAGGGGGCGCTGACGCCGATGCGCTCGTTCGGCGGTGCCGTGGCGGTCATCACCGGTGCCGGGAGCGGCATCGGACGGGCCACGGCACTGACGTTGGCCGAACGGGGGTGTGCGATCGCCGTGGCCGACAAGGATGCCCACCGCGCCGCTGCCGTCGCGGCCGAGATCAGCGAGCGAGGCGGGAGAGCGGTCGGCGTCGAGTGCGACGTCACGAGCGACCACGACGTGACCGGCCTGAGCGAGACGACGATGTCGGGTTTCGGCCGGATCGACATCGTGATGAGCAACGTCGGCATCATCGCCAAGGGCCTGCCCATGGACATCCCGATGGAGGCCTGGACCTCGGTCATCGACGTCAACCTGCTCGGCACGGTGCGCGTCCTGCGCACCTTCCTCCCGGCCCTCCTGGAGCAGGGATCCGGGCACGTGGTCACCACCGGATCGACCGCGGGTCTCTTTCCCTACGCGTTCGACCGCCTCCCCTACGCCGCCACCAAGGCGGGGATCGTCGCGCTCACCGAGTCGCTCGCGCTCTACCTGCGTCCCCGCGGCATCGGGGTCAGCTGCTTCTGCCCGGCCGGTGTCATGACCAACATCGTCGAACAGATCCGAGAGTTCGGCCCGGCGACGCCCGTCCAGGCACCGCAGGTCCCGATCATCACGGCGGAAGAGGCGGGCCGCCTCGTCGTGGAGGGCATCGTCGAAGACAGACTGCTGATCCTGACCCATCCCGAGGCTGCCGCCATGACCGAGCGGCACGCCTCGGACCTCGAAGGATTCGTACAGTCCCAGATCGAGTACCTGGAGGGCACACCGTGACGGACGACGAGCGATGGGCGCGCGGCGCCGCGGAATTCACGGCCGTGACAGGGATGCCGGCCCCGGCCCGGGGGGACGACTACGTCGCGGACGTCGTCATCGACCAGGTCTTCGCCGAGATCTGGACGCGTCCCGGGCTCACCCGCAAGGAGCGCCGCTGGATCTCCATCACGTGCGCATCAATGAGCGGGGCGCCGTTCGCCGTGGAGACCCACATCGGAGCGGCGCTCCGGTCCGGTGACATCAGCCCCGAGGAGATGCGCGAGTTCGTCGTGCACTTCGCCGTGTACGCCGGTCATCCCAAGGCCACCGCCGTCCGGGCCGCACTCGACGCGGCATCGGCTCAGGTCCAGCAGGGTTGACGGAGTCGGAAGGGCGCAGCAGGTGTGCGCTGTCTCCCTCGTGCTTACGGCGAGCGGTCGACCCGATCACTCAGCGGAGTTCTCGGGCGGGAGGCCTCCACTGGGGTCGTCGGGGACGGTGCCGCCGCGGGCTTGGATGTCGGCGAAGCGCTCGGCGAAGTGCCAACGGTGCCCTTCGAGGTCGGTCGCTTCGTAGCGCCGCTCACCGTAGAAGGCGTCCTGCAATGGCATCGTGACGATTGCTCCCTCGCGTACGGCGTGCGCGTAGTGCGAGTCGATGTCGTGGACATAGACCATCATCTGCACGGTCGTGTTCCCCAGGGTTTCCGGGCTGCTGATCTGGTGGACCTCCTCGTTCGCCCGACCGATCATGACCACCCCGCTCCCGGTGCGCAGCCAGGCCAGAAGGTGATCTCCGAAGTCGGTGCGCGCCTCTCGAACCTCGGGGAGAGAAAAGACGCGCTCCAGGTACTCGAGGGCCTCCCGTTCGTCGTTGTAGGCGAGACGCGGGTAGATGTCGGGCATCCGGGGGAAGGTCGCCGGATCGGGGATGCTGTTCGTGATGCTTGCCATCAGTTGCTCCTTGTGCCGAGTGAACATGGTGGGGTCGGCGGGATCGTGCGGTTGAACGTCGTCGGGGCGAAGCCTCCTCAGCCGTTCGATGTCGTCACTCATCGTTCTCTCCCGCTGGGGTTCTCGAGTTCGCGCAAACGTACCCTGGCGCGGTTCAGGCGGGACCGAACGGTGCCGATCGGAATGCCCAGAGCGACCGAGATCTGGTCATAGCTGAGCTCTTCCCAGACGTAGAGCACCAGAGCGTCGCGTTCTTCGTCCGGAAGCCGGGTGAGAGCGCGTGCGACCTGCGGCCAGAGCTCCCGGGCGTCGACCGCCGACGCAACGGCCTCGCTCATGTCGACCGGCGTCGACTGCCCGCCGAGGATACGGCCCATCGCCCGCACCCGGCGGCCTTCGCCGCGTCGATGGTGTGCGAGCAGCCTGGTCGCGATCCCGTACAGCCACGGCCGGGCCTCCAGCCGCTGGCAGTCGTACGTGGCGCGTCGTTCGAAGGCCACCCGGAAGACTTCGCCCAGGAGGGGATCGGCCTCGTCGACTCCGACGCGGCGCACCAGATACCGGAACAAGACCGTCGCGTATCGGTCGAAGATGATCCCGAACTGCTCCGGATCCTCGATCGAGGCCGCGATGACTGCGGAGTCCGTCGGTTTCCCCACTGACTGAATTGTTGCCCGCACCACGGTGTGAGTTCGCGAACGCCCCTCGCGCCTTTCGGTTCAGCGGGTCCCCGTCCACACCAGCAGGCCCACCGCGGCGGCTGCGGCGAGGGGCGCGCTGGCCAGGCCGAGGAGAGCGGCCCGGCGGACCGAGGGCCGGCCGCCTGTGGCCCGGGCCGCCTTGAGCCAGAGCACCCACGCCAGCGAGCCCGTGACGAAGAGGTTGGGACCCACGTTCAGGCCGACCAGAAGGGCGAACGGGTGCGGCGGAGTGCGGGCGGCGAGCAGGGAAGCGGCCGGGAGGTTGTTGACGATCAGGCTGGCCAGCCCCCCCAAGGCCGCCGCGCCCCAAGGACCGAGGTGCGACTGGAGCGACAGTGGCCCCGTCCAGACCCGCCCGAGCGTACCCAGGGCGGTCGCGATCCCGAACAGGCCGACGAGGAGTGGGGCGCTCAGCACGCCCAACGCTGCGGGGGCGCGCCGTCGCAGCGTGACCATGAGGACGCCGGTGCCGAAGGCCGCGACCGCGGCGGGTCCGGGTCTGAGGACGAGCACGAAGACGGTCACCGCGAGCACGGCCCCGAGTCCCGCTCCGAGCACGGGTCTGCGAGGTGCCGGTCCAGGGTCGAGGACGGCTCGGAGGTGGCGACGGTGGAGCAGGCCCACGACGAGTGCCGTCACGGCCGCAGCCGCGAGGCCGGCTGGGGCCATGCGGGCCAGGAACTCGCCCCCCGAGAGATGGAGGTGGCCGAGGACGATGAGGTTGGTGAGGTTCGAACCGGGCAACAGGAGCGAACCCGCATTGGAGAGCAGCAGGCACATGTACAGGAGGGGGACTTCGAGGTCGTCGCTGTCGCGGGCGGCGTAGACAACCACGGGAGTCAGGAATGTCACAGCGGTGTCGAGGTTGAGCACCGTCGTGACGGCAACGACGAGCAGCGCCGCGCCGGCATAGAGCACGGAGCCGCGCCGACCGGCCACGCGGGCGAGGGTCCGGCCGGCCCACACGAAGAGGCCGTCCTCATGGGCCACCATCCCGACCAGGAGCAGACCGGCGACCAGCACGAAGGGGGGCCAGTCCTGGGACGCGGCGGCGGCCGTCTGGTGGGGGGCCCGCCACACCGCAGCCAGGGCAGCGACGCAGCCGAGAGCTCCCAGGCTCCACTCGAGGGATGTCGCGGTGGGGGAGGGGACCGCAGACGCGCTCTCGGACACCCCGCGACGCCACATCCGGTCGGAGTCTCGCATGATCAGAGTGTGCCCACCCGGCCACATCCCAAAAGGGCGCCTCGTCCGCTCCGCCTCGCCTCGGGCGCCGGCGGTCGGTTGCTCGGCGGTCGGCCGCTGAGCCTTACCCTCCTGAGTGCAGTTGGAACCGTGACGAAGGGAGAACGAAACCATGGCCGACGTCCTCTCCGAGAAGGCCCGCAACCTCATCGGACGTCCCGTACTGGCGTCGCTCGCCACCGTGAACCCGGACGGGTCTCCTCAGGCCACGCCCCTCTGGGTCGACCTCGACGGCGACGACGTGCGGTTCAACACGGCGCAACACCGCAAGAAGGCGCGCAATCTCACCCGGAACGGCCGCGTCGCCGTGACCGTCATCGACCCGGACGATCCCTACGACGTGGTGGCGTTCGAGGGCACCGTCGTCGATGTCACGACGGAGGGGGCCGACGATCACATCGACGCGCTGGCACACAAATACCTCGGCGTCGACTCCTATCCCAACCACCGGGAGGGTGAGGTCCGGATCACCGTGCGCGTGCGCACCGATCGGATCCTCATGCAGGGATGAGCGCCACGGCAGGGCATGATGGGCTCATGGCCGAGTGGGTCTACTTCCTCCACCCACCCCGCGACGACTTCGCCGAGACCATGACGGACGAGGAGCGCGGCGGTATGGCGGGAGCACGCCGCCCGACTGGAACGGCTCCTCGCCGAAGGGACCCTTGTCCTGGCCGGTCCCACACTCGGGCGCGTGAACACCGGCATCGCCGTCGTCGAAGCGCCCGACGAGCAGTCGGCGAGGGCGCTGATGGAGGCCGACCCGGCCATCGCGGGTGGGTTCTGCCGCGGCGAGCTCCGGCCCTTCCGCGTCTCGTTCCTGCGTGGCCGGGCCGACCGGATCTGATCGACTCGGGCTTCCCCTCTCTCGGTGCTGTTCATCACCCTGACGGTGCGGCTGGTCCGCCGCCGGGCAATCTGTACGTCATGAAAGGAGCCCGAGCGGGTCGACAAGAGCTCGACCCGGAGGAAGGGCGTCGTTTGATCAGCAGGCGGGTCTGGCCGCCCAGGCAGGAACTCGAGGACGCAACGCTCGCCCGGCGGCCCATGGAGACGCCGACCGGCCGAACATCCGGTGGCCTGCGCCCGGTGCACTCGACCCGTGGAGCGGCGCGGCCGCCGTTGGTGCCGGAGTTCTCCTCCAGCTCCGAGAGACGCCGGGCAATCGCCGTACCACAGCGCCGGCGGCGCCGGTCATTGCGTCGTCTCGGACTCGTCCTGGCGGCCGGTGCGCTCGTCATCATTGTGGCGGTCTCCGCGCACCGGGTCTTCGGAAACACCAATTCCTTCGCGGTGCCGAGCCAGGCCACCCTCGCCGGCTTGACCGTGCCGCAGCGCATCGTGACCATCGCCGACAGCCAGGTCGGGTACAGCACCGAGCCGTCGAGCTCCTACTGCAACAAGTTCACCGCCTACTGGAACGCCGGCGCGGCGGGTTGCCCGAGTGGTGAGAAGTCGGAGGAGTGGTGCGCCGACTTCGCGGCCTGGGCCTGGCAGAAGGCCGGAGTGCCCTTCACCTACGGCTATGGCACCGGGGAAATCAACGGCGCCGCCGTCAGCTTCTACGAGTGGGGCGTCGCCAACGGCGAGTGGCACCCGGTGACGAGCGGTTACGTCGCCTCCCCCGGCGACGTCGCGGTCTACGGCCTCTCGCTCGGGGCGGAACCGTCGGCGGTGCACGTGGCGATCGTCACCGACGACGTGGCGGGCCAGATCGGCCCGGACGTGGTGAACGGGGACGGGGACAGAACGGGGCACTCGGTCGTCGAGACGGGGACGGACCAGGCGATGGCCGACGCCGGCAACGGCGACTCCACGCTGGCGGGCTACGTGAGCCCGCCCTCGTAGTTCCCACGGACGGCGTTCGCGCGGGGAACCGGGCCGAGGTGATGCCCGAGGCAGGTTGGAGGGCTGGCTGAGCGCGCGCACGTGACCAACGATTCCGGGTGGCGACGCCGCCTCATCGACTGCGAGCAACGATGCGACAGGGAAGCTCGGTCTTCTCGTTCAAGTGGTAGCTGGCGCAGACGCGGTGGTAACCATCCGCCACCCACAACGGCGATCCTTCGACGAGCAGGACCGGTGAAAGCTTCTTCCCCAGCTTGACTTTCTCGAGGTCGGCGACCACCTCCGGATCGTCGCGGCCGAGCAGGGGCAACCCGGAAGCTCGCAAGATGTCTTTGGCCGCAAAGTGGGAGAGACCGTCCTGCTTTCGTAGTGCTTTCACCAATTTCGCCGCCGAGTCCTCTCCGACCAACAGTGAGAGGTAGGACTTCGCCGCTGGATAGTCCTGTGCGTCAGGTTCTTCTTTCCAATTTTCGGTTGCCATGCGGTTCGAGCGTAGCGATGCAAAGCAAGCCAAGTTCCTGTGTTTGCGAATCTCGTTCCTGCGTGGCCCGGTCGACCTCGTCGTGTCGACCTAATACAGCCAAGTTGGTGCTCTTCCGGGCTGCCGGCGGGTGTCCCACAGGCCGATCAGCGTCGCGGCAGCGACCCGGCCCGGTGCGTCTCGGCAATGCTTTCTTTTGAGCTCGACGAGTCCTCTGTGGCGTGACATCGGCCTGGCGCAGGATCCGCTCCGTTCCTCAATGCCCCAACAGGGACAGACACCCACCGTCTGGGCTCAGTCCGGTGACGTTCTCACCACTGCCCCGAACCGAAGCCCATCCGTGGACACAAGCCGCAGATTCGGCAACTTGGACCAAGACGCCGTAGCCGATGCCTCTTGGAATGTCCGCAGCCTCCGAGGAGACCTGGATTGCGTCCGTCGGGACCAATCCTCGCAGTGTGTTGGCGAGCACCGAACGAACGGATGCATCGGTCACGGGAGGATGCATATCGATGATCAAGAGGGCCGACGCGATTCTCCTTACGACAGGTGCCGCTGCAGACTTGTCCTCTGGTGTTGCAGGTGGAAAGACCTTGTAGGCATTGTTGGCACTGATATTCAGTTCCGGATTCACGGGCATTCCCACACGACAGGGTGCTACAGCATCAGTGCTCGAACCGCCCGATGCAGTTGCCTCGGGACACGTCGTCGACGTCGAGGTGGAAGACGCGTGCGAGGTCGTTGGTGTGGCGACGCCAGAACCGGTACTGCCGACTCCACATGCAGAAACCACGCAAATGAGTGGGAAGAGCAAGACAAACCAGAGCCGCCGAACCACGGCGTCAACCTACTGTCTTCGAGGGACAGCGCCGCGAGGCCCGATCGACCGGACGGAGTCGTTCCTGTGCCGGTATCGTGTCGGCCGATGAAGTTCGAGGGCTGGCCGCCGACCGCCGGCGAGTTCTTCGTGGGGCTCGAGGCCGAGAACACCAAGTCCTACTGGCTCGAGCACAAGGAAGTCTACGAGCGCGACGTGAAGGCGCCGATGGAGGCGCTGCTGACCGAGCTGCGCGAGGAGTTCGGCGAGGCCCGCATGTTCCGTCCCTACCGCGATACCCGGTTCAGCGGCGACAAGACGCCGTACAAGACGGCTGTCGCGGCCAGGGTCGGCGACGGTTACGTGCATTTCTCCGCCGACGGCCTGCTGGCGGGTGCGGGTACCTACCACATGGCCCCGGACCAGCTGGCGCGCTACCGCGACGCCGTCGTCGCCGAGCGTCCCGGACGCAAGCTCGAGGCGGCCGTCGCCGCCGCCCGTGCAGCCGGGCTCGACGTCCATGCGCACGAATCGCTGAAGACTGCGCCCCGGGGCTACCCCAAGGAGCACCCGCGGCTGGAGCTGCTGCGCATGAAGGGCCTCGTGGCATCACGGCAGTGGCCGCCGGCGCCGTGGCAGTCCACGGCGGCGGTGAAGAAGCGGATCGTCGACACCTTCAGGACCGCTGCTCCGCTCGTCACGTGGCTCCGCACCAACGTCGGAGCCTCCGAGCTGCCCGAGCGCGGACCGGCCCGTCGCTGAGCTGATCCGATCAGGCGGCCCGGACCGACTTGACCTCGGACCTCTCGTCGGCGCTCGAGAGTGCCCGCCACAGCTCGCGGGTAATTGTCGTAGCTGATGGCGTCGGTGACGTACCCCGCCCGCTCCAGTTCGGCGTGGAACGCCGGGAGGTTGCGCCAGGGCACCCCCATGTCCACGTGGTGCGCCAGGTGCCAGCCGGTGTTGTAGGGCACGATCCAGAAGCGCGCCAGCAGGGACTGGCGCACGTGGTGCGTCGTGGCCCGGCGGTCGGGGCTCCGCTCCATGCCGCCGTGCTCGGCGATTGATCGCAGGCGGTTGATGACGCGCCACTCGGTCATCCACGGCAGCCACCACAGAACCGGATAGATCCACCAGCGCCCGGTGGCCGCCCACATCAGCGCCCAGAGCACCGCCTGGACGGCGAAGATGGAGAGGCCGATAGGTCGGAACGGCTTGTGCATCGTGTTCTTGACCAACGGCACGAAGTTCTTCCAGCCGCTGATGCCCACGGCGTCGCGGAAGAGGCGACGCCGCAGGGCGCGCCGCGTGCAGGGATAGGGAGCGTAGAACGCCATGTCCGGTTCGTTCGGGCCGAATTCGTCCTTGTGGTGCGCGAAGTGAACGCGGCGGTAGAGCTGCACCGGCGTGAAGACGGGGTAGGCGATGATCCACGTGCCCACGAAGTCGTTCCAGCGCTTGTTGGTGAACAGGAGCTTGTGCGCGGCCTCGTGCATCAGAATGGCGAAGCGGGCGTACATGGGACCCATCAGCACGAAGGCGATCAGGTAGCTCCACCACTGGTCGATCCACACCGCGCCGCCGATGATCAGGGCGACCCAGAACCACACCGCGGCGACGGACACGGCATTGCGGACGTCGTCGATGCGGCGCAGCTCGGCCCGCAGCTCGGGGACGGCCATCCCGTTGGCCAGGAGCCGCTCGCTCGGCAGGACCTCCGGCCGGTCGGCCGAGTCGGGGACCATGGTGGTGCCGGCCATACGTCTACATTACATTAGATAGTCAAGTGACGCAAGCACGTAATACCCCTCAGGGCACGACGGCCGACCGGGCGGGTCCGCCGCCGCCCCTCACGGCTCGGTCGGTGCTGGCGAGCGCGCTGCTCGGCATGGACCCGCCCGAGCTGCCGGTGGCCCAGCTCGTCCGGTTGACGGGGCTGTTCGGCATCAGTGAGAACCGGGCGCGGGTGGCACTCAGTCGCATGGTCTCGTCCGGCGAGGCGACGACGGACGGGTCGGGGCACTACCGCCTGGCCGGGCATCTCGAAGCGCGCCAGGCGCGCCAGTCGTCGAGCCGGTCGGGGGCGACCGGACCCTACGACGGCACGTGGTGGCTGGCCGTGGTGACCACGGCCGGAAGCACAGCCGATGTGCGCGGCGCCCGACGTCGGGCCCTCGCGTACGCCCGTCTGGCCGAGCTGCGGGAGGGCGTCTGGATGCGGCCGGACAACCTGGCCCTCCGCCTGCCTGCGCTCCTGGAGCCCGACGTCGAGACGATGACGGCGCGGCCCGACCTGCCCGAGGATCTCGCGGCACGCCTGTGGGACCTCGCGGCATGGTCGGCGCGGGCGGGCGACCTGCTCGGGCGGCTCGACCAGCTGGACCCGGGCCGCCCGGAGTCTCTGGCTCAGGGTTTCGATCTCTCGGCGTCGGTCCTGCGCCACCTGCAATCCGACCCGTTGCTGCCTCCCGAGCTGCTCCCGGCGGGGTGGCCGGGCACCTTGCTGCGTTCGGTCTACGACGCGTGGGACGCCCGCTACCGCGGCACGTTGCGGGAGTGGAGCCGGGCCCGCTGAGCGGACGTCGACCGGTGGCATCCGCTGGCCCACCGAGCTTTGCTCGAGGGTGGAAAAGCCTTGCAAATGATTGCAGCACGACGTAAATTAGTGATCCTGCGAACCAGCCGGCGTCGTCTCCCTCCTCCTTGGAGACGGCGCCGGCGTTTTTGCTCCGGCCGGTGGCATCCCGCGTGTCATGCCGGTTTCTCCCACACCGAGACGTGGCTCTCGCTCTCGTTCGTGAACGGCGAGCGCTCCCAGTCGGCCCAGCGGGAGCGCCGCGTCAGACCGGCCAGCCGCGCCATGAGGTCGAGCTCCGAGGGCCAGACGTAGCGAAAGGGAGCCGAGAACGTCTCGAGGCGCCCGTCGACCACCCAGTAGTGGTGCGACCACGACCTCTGGCTGGCGACGTCGTATTCGTCGAATCCGAGGTGGGTGGGTGTGACCTCGAAGGCCCGCACGGTCTCGCCCGGCGGGAGCCGTCGAAGGTGCGGGACCACCACCTCCACGACGAAGCGGCCCCCCGGCTCCAGATGGCGCGCGACGTTCTGGAAGCAGGCCACCTGCTCCTCCTGGGTGGTGAGGTTCATGATGGTGTTGCGCACGAGGTACGCCAGGCGGAACGTGTCCGCACCCTCGACCTGCGCCGTGGCGAAGTCGCCCGTCGTGACGGTCACCGCGTCAGAGCCCGGCTGCGCCCGGAGTTGCGCCACCATGTCCTCGGAGATCTCAATGCCGTGAACGCGCACGCCGCGCCGGCTGAGCGGGAGCGCCAGGCGGCCGGTGCCCACACCGAGCTCGAGCGAGGCACCTCCGCGGGCCTCTTCGACCAGAAACACCACGGACGCTTCGACGACCGCCGGCGCGAAGATCTCGGGCCACCTGGCCTCGTACTCGGAGGCGATGGAGCCGGTGAACCGGTTCTCTGGCATCACTCCATCGTGCCCGAGGGCACGGGCCGATGCGTCAGGCGCGGGACTGGCTGACCCAGGTCTCGTACATCTCGGCATAGTGGCCACCGAGCGCCACCAGCTCGGCGTGGGACCCCACCTCGAGCAACCGGCCGTCGCCGACCACGACGATCCGGTCGGCCCGCATGGCCGTCGAGAGCCGGTGGGCGATGAGCACGGCGGTGCGACCTTGGAGCAGCACGTCGAGTGCCGCCTCGACGAGGGTCTCGGACTGGAGGTCGAGGTTCGACGTGGCTTCGTCGAGGACGAGGACCCTGGGCTCGGCCATGAACGCCCTCCCCAGCGCGATCAGCTGGCGCTCGCCCGATGAGAGCGACTGGCCCCGCTCGTGGACCGCCGTGTCGAGACCGTAGGGGAGCCGGTGCACCAAGTCGTCCAGCCCGACCCGGTGCACGGCGTTCCACACCGCGTCGTCCGGCGCCCCCGGGCGGGCAAAGGAGAGGTTGTCACGGATGGTCCCGGCGAAGAGGAACGGCTCCTGGGGCACGACGCCGAGCTGGCTGCGCAGCGACTCGAGCGTGACCTTCTTGAGGTCGTAGCCGTCGATGAGCACGCGGCCGGCTACCGGGTCGTAGAAGCGGGTGACCAGCTTGGCCATGGTCGACTTGCCCGCCCCGGTGGCGCCGACGAACGCCACGGTCTCCCCAGGGTCGATGGTCAGGTCGACGTCGTGGAGCACGGGGACGGCGGGGTCGTAGCCGAACGACACGTGGTCGAAACGGATCTCGCCGCGGATCTGTGGCAGCGGCACCGCGTCGGGGGACTCGCTGACGCTGGGTTCGTTCTCGAGCAGGGTGCGGAGTTTGGACACCGACGCCTGGCCCTGCTGGAACGTGTTGTACTGCTGCACCAACAGCTGGATGGGCGAGAAGAACCGGTTCACGTAGAGGAAGAACGCCGTCAGCTGGCCCAGGTTGATCTCCTGGGGATGGTGAAGATACATGGCGCCGCCGACGGCCAGGATGATCAACTGCCCGAAGACGCTGATCAGCTGCGAGCCCGGGCCGTAGACGGCGTTGATGCGACCGGTGTAGTTGTTGGCGTCGCGGTACTTGCCCACGACGTCGCGGTGCGTCTCGACGTTGTAGCGCTGCCGGTTGTGCGCCGTGACGATGCGCACGCCCTGGAGGCTCTCGGAGAGATCGGCCAGGACCAGTGCGATGCCGTCGCGCACCTTCTCGTAGCCGCGCTCGGAGGCTCGCCTGAACCAGATCGACATGATGAGCAGCGGGGGTAACACGGCGAACACGGTGATGGCCGCGAGCTTCGCGTTGGTGAAGAAGAGGATCACCGTGATCACCACCATGGTGAGCCCCTGAATGGCGAACTGGGCCAACCCGTCCTGGAGCAGCTGCTGCAGGTTCTCGATGTCGCTCGTCATCCTGCTCATGACGACGCCTGCCTTCTCCTCGGTGAAGAAGTCGAGCGAGAGCCGCTGCAGGTGCCGGAAGACCGTGATGCGCAGGTCGTTCATGACCCACGAGGCCAGGCGCCCGGTCACGCGGGCCTGCCCCCACTGCGCGCCAGCCGAAACCCCGACGGCGACCAGATACAGCGCGGATGCGGCCACGACCACGGCGAAGTCGTAGTGGGGCGGCGTCAGGCCGTGGTTGATGGCATAGGAGACGAGGCTCGGGCCGAGCTGTGTGGCCAGGCTGATTATGGCGACGAGCACCGCGGCCAGGGCGCACATGCCCGGGTACTCCATGAGCAGACTGCCGAGGGAGAGCCGCTTCTTCTCGTGTTCGGAGGGGAGCTGCGTGAAGACGGCGTCGGACTCGCCGCGCTCGGGCTCCTCGGTCAGCAGCAGGTCGACCCCGCCCTGGAGCTCCGGGGGAATGCCGCCGAAGGGCAAACCCGCCTGAGCCGAGCCCGGGGACCCGCCGCCGCCCATGGGCGGCCCGCCTCCCGCGCCACCCCACATCAGACCGCACCGCTTTCGGGCTCGAGGACTTCGTAGCTTTCGGGCTCGAGGACCTCGTCGTCCAGTCCCAGTCCCTCGGCCCCCGTCTCCTCAGCCGCGTGCTCGTCGCTGGCCACCTGGGCCAGCACCTCGGCGTAGAGGGGTGTCGTCGCCAGGAGCTCGGCGTGGGTGCCGTCGGCCACGATCCGCCCGTCGTCGAGCAGAACGACGCGGTCGGCCAAACTGATGGTCGAGAGCCGGTGGGCGATGATGAGCGTGGTCCGACCCTCCATCAGCACGCGGAGCGCCGAGTGGATCCGGTGCTCGACCTTCACGTCGATGGCGCTCGTGGCGTCGTCGAGGATCAGGATGGGGGGGTTCACGAGCAGCGCCCGGGCGATCGCGATGCGCTGCCGCTGCCCGCCCGAGAGCGTGTAGCCCCGCTCGCCGACCACGGTGTCGTAGCCGTCGGACAGCCGGTTGATGAACCCGGCGGCGCCGGCGGCCTCGGCGGCGGCCCGCACCTCCTCCATCGGGGCGTCCGGGCGGCCGTACGTGATGTTGTCGCGGATGGAAATCGAGAACAGGAACGGTTCGTCGAGGACCACGCCGATATTTGCCCGCAGGCTGGTGAGGGTGAGGTCTCGCACGTCGTGCCCGTCGACGCGCACCGTGCCGCCGGTCGCGTCGTAGAAGCGCGCCAGCACCCGGGCCACGGTGGACTTACCGCTGCCGGTGCGCCCGACCAGGGCGATCGTCTCCCCTGGGCGCAGGTGCAGGTTGAGGTGGCGCAGCACGCCCCCGCCCCCGGAGCCGTTGGCGCTTACCGACTCGGTGCCCGCGGAGCCGTTCGTCCCCGCGACGGCGGTGTTCGAGCCGTCTGCTCCGCCCCCGGCGTCCTCACCCGCCGGATCCTGGCCCGCGGGCTTCGCGATCAGGCTGTCGGTGGCGTAGGCGAAGGAGACGTCGTCGAACTCGACGTCGCCCTGGGAGTCGACCAGGTCGATCGCGTCTGGACGGTCCACGATCGACGGCTTCTCGTCGAGGATCTCGTAGATGCGTTCCGCCGAGGCCGAGGCGCGCTGGCCCATCATGATGAGCATCCCGAGCATCATGAAGGGCGCCTGCATCATGACGAGGTAGAGGTTGAACGAGATGATCGAGGCCACGGGCAGGCCGTCGTGGATGACCATCCAGCCGCCGACGAGCAGGACGAACACCAGGCCCACCTGCGAGAGGTTCTGGATGAGCGGAGCGAACCGCGAGCGTAGGTCCGCATCCTTGATGTAGGCCCACTGCACCCTGTCTGCCGCCGTGGCCAGCTGGCGCAGCTGCTGCTGCTCGGCTGCGAAGCCGCGGACGACGCGTACGCCGTTCACGTTCTCGTCCACCACGGTCGCCACCTCGGCCAGCCGCGACTGGATCAGCCAGGAGACGGGGAAGAGCCAGTGTCGCATCCTGATGCCCGTCAGGTAGATGAAGGGCATGGCCGCCATGGCCACGAAGGCGAGCGGCACGCTGATGGAGAGCATGAAGCCGAAAGCGACGACGGCGATGGAGCACTGCACGAGGATGGAGGGCGCGAACGTCAGGTACATCTGCACCGAACGGATGTCCGAGTTCGCCCGCGAGATCAGCTGCCCCGACTGCACGCGGTCGTAGAAGGGGAACGACATGCGCGTGAAGTGCTCGTAGAGGATGTTGCGCAGGTCGAATTCGAGCGAGTAGGCGACCTTGAACAGGTTCCCTCGGGCGATGTAGCCGAACACTCCAGTCAACAGGGCGAGCACGGCGATGAGCTCGATGTAGTTGTGCAGCGGACGGGTGCGCAGGATGAGCGAGTTCGTGATCGCCTCCTGCAAGATCTTCGGGAGCCACACCTGGATGATCAGCCCCAGGAACGAGAAGATCAGCGCACTGAAGAACTGCACCTTGTGCGCCATCAGGATGGGCATGGCCCGCTTGACCCACGTCTTGGTCCGGTCCGGGTCGACCGTCGCCTTCGGCGCCTCGTACTGGCTGAGCGCTCCCATGGGGACGTACGAAGCGAACGGCAATCCGAGCGCCGGCCTCTCGGCGGCCGCCGCCCCGGCTTCCCCATGACCGTTCCCGGCGGCACCGGCCGGAGTGGCCCCAGGCTCGAGCCTGTCCTCGGTCTTGCTCACCGGAGCGGACCCTCCTGCGACAGGCCCGGGCCCTCCCGGTGCGCCGTCATGGCGCGGCCCCACAGCTCGAGCGAGCGCAGCGCGGTGGCTTCGTCCTTGTCCGGCAGGTGACCGGCGATGGACTCGAGGTAGGCGTCCACCGCCCGGTCGGCCTCGGCGAGGATGTGCACGCCCTCGTCGGTCAGGCGCACCGCCACCCGCCGGCGGTCGCTGTCCTCCTGGCGGCGATCGACCAGCCCGCGCGCGACCAGGCCGTCCACGATCGCGGTGATCGACGGTCGCCGGACGGCGAGGCGGTCGGCCAGGCCCGAGGCGGCCGAGGAGCCCTCGGCCAGGATCCCGAGGACCCGGAACTGGGGCAGGGTGAGGTCGACCCCGGCCAGGGCCACCTCGACCCGCTTGGCCAGCCACGCCGCGACGCGGCCGTAGGTCCCGAGCACCGGCTTGGCCGGGCCGGCCTTTCGGGCTGCGCTCGCGTGCTTGGAGGGGGGAGAGGTCACGGACACTTCGACCATCATACAGTTAGATTCTCTAACTACGCTTCAGGGAACGGGGCATCGCCCCGACCCGGACCACGGGAGGCACCCCCATGACAACGACAACCGTCGACTTCCGGACCCGCCTCGAAGGTGGCGTCGACCTCCTGGACCCGACCGAGTTCCTCGAAGATCGGATCCCCGCTCTCCTTCAGGCCCGCGGTCGGCTGGCCGGCCTCGCTGCGAGCCGGCTCGGTCTCGCGCCGCTCGCCCTCGACGTCGAGGGGCAGCAGCTGACGCTGGTCCCCGATGACGATGGCCTCGAAGTGCGACCGGGCCTCGACGACGCACTCGTGGTCGCCCTCGATCGCCAAGCATTCTCCGAACTTATGCAGGACATGTCCTCGACCTTCGGCCTGCAGATGACCGGACGCGCCAAGGTTCGTCGGGGCACGGTCGATTCATTCGTCGAGTGGGAACCCCTTCTGCGCTATCTGCTCGACGGCCGTCCGCTCTACGAACCCGGCCTCGTCGAATTCCATGACGGTGACGGTGCACCGCTCGACCTGCACCGCGCGTTCGCGCCCGAGGACCCGCCCGGGGAGATCGGCCACTTCCTGGCGGAGGCGGGCTTCCTCCACCTCGAGGGCGTCTTCACCGAGGAAGAGATGGCGGCGGTGTCGGCTGAGCTCGACGACGCCATGGCGTCCGCCGAGCGCGAGGACGGCGCGTCGTGGTGGGCCTGCACGGAGGGAGGGGAGTGGTACCCCTCGCGGATCCTCGGTTTCAACCAGAGATCCGAAGCGCTGCGAGCGCTCCTGCACTCCCCGAGGTTCACGGCGCTCGGAACCTTCACCGACGATCGCTACGTGCAGCGTGACCCCGAGGTCGGCGACTCGGCTGAAGGCCTGGTGAAGAAGGTGGGCGTGGTGGAAGGCATCTCCGACGTGAGCTGGCACAAGGACTGCGCCATGGGGGGACACAGCCGGCACTGCTGCGGCCTCACCGTCGGGATCTCGGTCACGGGAGCCGGGCGCGAGAACGGCGAGCTCGGAGTCGTCGCCGGATCGCATCGCGCCAACGTCTCCCCTCTCGGCATCGCCCATCTCGACCTCCCACGGGTTCCGCTGCCGACGCGCACCGGTGACGTGACGATCCATTGCTCGTGCACGTTGCACATGAGCCGTCCGCCCGTCTCGGCGGAGCGCCGTGTCGTCTATACCGGGTTCGGTCTGGCGCCCCGCGCCGGTGATGAGCGTCCGCGCCGGTCCCCGGCGGAGATCCGGCGCGAGCGCGCCGCGCTCAGCGATCAGGTCAGGAGGCAACAGCACGACCATGCCCTCAGCTCGCGCACCGCGAGCTACGAGTTGTAGGGCTCCCCGAGGTACTCGCCCGCCTCAGTTCGGCGGCCCGAGAACCGCCTTCGTCTCGCCGCAGGTCAGCTCAGCTTCTGGTCCATCACCCCGGCACCGGACTCCAGCATCACGCGGGCCGCGTCGCTCCGGGCCATGCCACCGAGCACCTTCGACCCTTCCCGCAGCATCTCGCCGACGAAGTGCGTCGGACCGCTCCCCAGGTTGGCCAACGCCTCGGAGACGACTTCGTCCGGAGTCGCGGCCCCCGGAATCGGTGTGCCGTCGTCGGCGCTGGACAGGTTCCCCCGCTCGGCCAGCAGCCGGCGCAACGCGGGCGTGTCGGTGAGGCCGAGCACCAGCGAGAGCACGTCCACTCCCTGTTGGTGGAGCTCGGCCCACAAGGCTTCACCCATGACCAGATCGAAGGCCTTCGAGGCGCCGTAGGCGACCATCCGGCGGGCACCGACCAGAGCGGCTCCCGAGGTGACCAGGACGATCCCCCCGTGCCCACGCTCGACCATGCCAGGGGCGAAGTGATGGCACAGCTGCAGGGGAACGAGGCAGTTGCGCTGCACCATGGCCTCGGCGGCGGCGACGGGCGCTTCCAAGAACGGCACGAAGTTGGGATCGGCGCCGGCGCAATAGACGAACAGGCCGACGTCGAGATCCGACGTCCCTTGCCTGACGGTGTCGGCGCTCCTCTCGTCCGCCAGGTCGACCACCAGGGTGCGGGTGTCGACCGGCCATCGACCGCGGATGTCCGCCGCAACCCGGTCGAGCACCGACGAGCGTCGTGAGATGAGCACGACGTTCACGCCGCGTTCGGCCACCGTCCGTGCGAAGGCGAGACCCACTCCCTCCGAGGCGCCCGCGACGACGGCCCACTCCCCGTAACGCTGGCCGAACCCGGTCATCGTGGGCACAGCTTCAACCGCGGCTCGAGGACCACTCGGGGTCGAGCTGGCGCAAGAACAGCTCGCATCGCTTCTCCTCGTCGGTCTCCCCGAGGGCGGCCGCCGCTTGACGCAGCGCGTCGAGCGAGCGCAAGAAGCCGCGGTTGGACTCGTCGCGCCAGCGCACAGAGCCAGAGCCGCGCCAGCCGGCGGCGCGCAAGGCGTCGAGGCCGCGGTGGTAGCCGACCCTGGCGTAGGCGTACCGATCGACCGGGTCGCTCGCCAGCTCGGCCAGCTCTGCCCAGGCCTGGAGACAGCGAGGATCGCGCGCCGCAACCGCGGCGACCGCGGTGCGGCGTGGCTCAGGCGGGAGCGCCGAGGCCGCGGCGAGTGCTTCCGCCTCCGCCCGGGCCAGGGGCTCGAGAACGGTGTCGGGACTTCCGGACGTGAACTGCACCGGGTGCTCGGTCATGCCGACATCGTACGGCGAGTGGTCGGCTGCGGCTCCTCCTGTCGCCGCCGCCCGGGGAACGGCGGTACTCGTCGGTCGGCAGGTCCTCCAGCGGGAGGGCGTCGGAGAATCAGAACGGGATCACCGCCAAGACCACCTACGAGATGTGGGAGACGACCCCGAATGCCATGGCGGCAAAGCCCAGTTCGGCCACCGACCCTGTGAGCCCCACGACGGCGGCAAGGTCCTTCCGCCCGGTGCATCGCCTCTCGATGTAGCGAGTCGCGTCGCGGTGAGGGTGCACCACGCGCCGGGGCCCCAGGCTGATCGCCCGGGGCCCCGAATGCGTTTCCTCAGAAGGGAGAAACGGATCCCCCTGATGTCCAGCCCGCGTCGCCTACACCTTGGTGGCGTACCACGAATAGGTGCCGATGGCGCACACGCCGACGCCAGGAGACCCGGCGGTGTTGTACCCCGAGGCCGTCTTCTTGCCCTTCAGAACACAGTTTCCACCACCGATTTCGGTGAATTTCACGTGCTTGTTCGCCTTCACCTTGATGTTGTAGTGCTCCACATCACCACTCGCGGTGTTGACCGTGGTCGCCACTTTTCCCGTCACGCTCATGTTGTACGTGAAGCCACCTGGGTCGATATGGAGCAGGTAGTTGTGGGTGACGCTCGGAGACACCTGCGCCGTAGGGGCCGAGGTCGACCCTCCCCCCAACGGATCCGCAGATGCGGCAGACGCCGACCCGACGCCGGCTGCACACACGAACGCAACGGAGGACAACACCATGCAGGGCACGACAAGGAACTTGCTACGCATCTCTTCCACCTTTCATGTCGGATGATCAATTCGGCAAAAGAAAGGGGCCCCACGAGATTCCGCCAAGCAGCCGACGCAATATCGACTACCCCGATCCGCCTCTCTATTGATAGCGCCGATACGTCGCCCGATACAAGGCCTATTGCTCGTGCATCTCTGAAATATTGCAGTGAGGCACACTTCTGAGAAAGTCCTGAGGAAACAGTCCTTTATTGAGCCGAAAACCTGGGCGATTTCCGGTTTTCCTGAGGAAAACCTGAGGAAATCCTGAGAAGTACATGGTCGTTTCCCGTGAAATGGTGCGTCCGGATTCTACGTATGGCTGGGGAATTCCTGGGAAGTACGTTCACTCGCTACCCTGGAATGGTGCGGCTGGATTCCTTGTATTTCTGAGGAGCTCCGCGCGACGCTCGATAGCGATTCCTCGCGCCCTCGCCCGATGGATCACCGCACGAATGGAGCGATGTGGATCGGTCGCAGCGGCTGGTGACCGCAGCCACGAAGTGACACGGATGCGGCGGACGGGCCACGGCGCGTTTCGATCGCCTGTGCCTCCGAGTTCTTCGAGTGCAGGCGTCCAGCGCCAGCGAGACCGGCCGAGGACGCGTGGTCGAGGTACAGCGCAACGCGCCGGGGTTCACGATACGGGCCGCCGTATCAACGGCTCAACGAGCTGACCGAGACATGCGGAACCTCCCAGGCATACGCGGAACCGGGACGGCAACCGAGATACATCACCATCTCCCACCGTTGCGGCCGGTCACGCTGCGACCGGCATGCGCCAAAGTGGCGTCTATGCCGGCTCCCAATCGACCGCCGACGCCGTAGGAACCGAGACCGGAATCTTCCGGCACAGAGCTTCCTCGGGTGAGTCCCGTCGGACCGCGACGGCACCGGCGAACTCGGCCGCGTCCGGGACGGTCTCTCGGGCACCGAGTCCGGTCCCGGCTTCACCGGCGGCGATCGGGGCCGCGGCGAGGCGTGCACCTCAGCCCGCCACGCCGCCATCGTGGGGGGAGTGGCCAGGAGGGGTCCGGAATGTCGCCGCCCGGGGGACCGGCGGTACTGTCGCCCGCGATGACTCCGCCGGACGCGCCGATCCCGGGCCCCGCCACGGGCTTCGGTCATCATCCCGGCCTCCGGGGCCGAGAACGCGAGGCGCGGGAGCTGGCTGACGTCTTGCGCCGCCTGGTGCGGTTGTCGGTGAGTACGGCGCCATCCGCCGCCGAGACCGAACGGTTGACGGCGCGGCTGGAAGCAGTGGCCGACGAGCTCGAAACCCATGTGCCCGACGTCCCGCTCCCTCGCTTCGTCGGTCCGGAGGAGGACGGGCCCTCCAAGGAGGTCCCCCTCGGGAGCGCCATGCCCTACGACGTGGTGGTCGGTCCCTTCAATCCGTTGGCCCTGCCCGTGGTCCTCGACTTCGAGCCGCCCAAGGCTCTCGGACGCGCCTCGTTCGACGTCGCCTACGAGGGTGCGCCGGGCTGCGTCCACGGTGCCGTGCTCGCCGCCACGTTCGACATCGTCCTCACCGCGGCGAACGCGATCGCCGGCGCCACCGGGCCGACGGTGCGCCTGGCGCTGCGCTACCTACGGCCGACGCTGACCGGGGAGGAGGCCGTGTTCGAGGGCTGGGTCACCGAGGTGACCGATCGGCGGGTCCACTCGTTGGGCCGGATCGTGCAGGGAGGGATCGTCACCGTCGAGGCCGAGGGGGAATTCGCCGTGTTCAACCGGGACGGGGTCGACCGGATGGCCTCGTCGCGCCGGCGCACCTTCGACGCCGGCATCCGCATGCGGCGATCCGCGCCCTAGTCCGGGGCCCGGTTGCGGTGCGGCAATCCCTGGAGCCCTCCCGCGACCGGGCGGACTACGCCTTCGCCCACCGTGTGCGCACTCGCTTCGCCGAGACCGACGCCATGGGGATCGTGCACCACGCTGCCTACCTCCCGTATCTGGAGGAGGCGCGGGTCGAGTATCTCAAGTCGATCGGCCATCCCTACCAGGGGGTGCGCGCCGGGGGCGTGGACTTCGCCACACTCGAAGTCTTCATCCAGTACCGCAAGGCGCTGTATTTCGACGACGAGGTCGACGTGGCGTTGGTGGTGGGCGCCGTCACGCGCACGACCTTCCAGGTGGCGTACCTCCTCTCGGTCGGTGGTGACGTGCGGGCCACCGCGGTCACGGTCCATGGCGCGGTCGACGACGGCGGCCGGCCGGCGCGGTTGCCCACCTGGGTGCGGAAGGAGCTCGGGCCGGGTTCGTGACCGGGCCGGTCAGGCCGTCCCCTGGGCCGCGCCGACCTCCCGGCGCTCCAGCCCCCGGGTCGATGGCCACACGAACACGCCGTCCACCGTCACGCCGACGGTCTCGGGATGGGTCGGGGGAAGCGACGCAGACGGTGAGCCATCCGCCGTGCAGGAGGAGAACCGAGCCCCGCCGGCCCGACGACCCGCGGGATTGAGGTCCTTGTTCTCCTCGACCTTGAAGAGCGCCTGGTGCGCGCACCACAGCACCTGGTGACGGCCCAAACCCGACGTGGTGCCTGTCGCCACGTTCAGCAGCGCACGGGCGCCCGAGGTCAGGGTCACCACCAGATGGCTCGCGTCCAGGAACGCCGTGTCTCCGTTGACGAGCCCGTCGACGCCGCGCACGGCTCGGGTCCACGAGACCGTGCCCGTGCCGGCGTCGAAGCCCTGCAGCCTGAGACGGAGCCCGTCGTACGCCGCGGAGGGCCGGCCCCCGTGGGTCCGGGCGAGCTTGCCGGCAAAGACGCAGTCGAACGGTCGACTGAGGAACCCGAGCGACCCGCCGCACTGGAACTGGCCCGGCAGAGCCCACTCGGTCCCGCCCGATGCGAGGGAGATGCCGACCGTCCGGGCGTTGTCGAGCCCGTCGGAACGGTCGGCGTCCGTCGCACCGGCCGTGCCGATCTCGGTGGAACCGAAGGCGAGGAAATCCCACCCGTACGCCGGGTCGTAGCCGCTGCTCCCGAAGAGCTGGCTGAAGGTCTTCGTCCAGGCCACCGACCCCGCGGGGGAGAGGGCCTCGAGCGTCGGCGTCTTGGCGTCGGTCTGATAGAGGTCCTGGTCGACCGCTTCGAGCGGACCGGCGAGGGTGCCGACGGTCCGACCCGTCGCCGGGTCGACAGCCGCCATGGTCGTCGTGGCGTTGCTCTCGTACCCGATCAGGCAGAAAACCCGGCCCCGGGCACAAGGAGAGGGGACGTCGGAGACGAGAAGGTCCTGCGGGCCTCTCCAGGCGAGCGATCCGGTGGTGGCGTTGACGCCGTCGACGTCGACGAGGGCGCCCGCTCGGCCGTCGACCGGCACGAGGTCCACGACCACGTTGTCGATCACGTAGAGGGTCGGGGCCAGGCCGGGATCGATGGCGGACATCCCATAGGGGTGAGACCACTCGACACGACCCGTATTCGGGACGATGCCCTCCAGACGGAGGTCGTGCGCGGCGTCGACGGCGATGACCACGGCCGAGCCCTCGCCTGCCACGGGTCCGCCCACGACGTCCAGCGGGACGGTCGACAGCCCACCCGCCGCGGCCGCCGGAGCGGGACCGGGCGCAGCGGCCAGCACGACGAGGAGCCCGGCAAGCAATGTGGCGAGCACGCCGGCCGTCGCCGGGCGCGCCCGGGAGAGGCCCGGGGCGCGGGTGCTCATGGGCGCCATTCAACCACGCTCTTTCCGCTCCTCTGCTTCGCCTGATCCGACCCGTACGGGGCCGGACCGAAGCGGTGAGCGCAGCGGCTCGGCCGTTCTCCCGACTCTCTCGATCCCCGCCCGACGGGTCGGATACCGTGCCGGAGAGTGACAAGCTCCACCGGGTCGTGAGCCGCTCCGACCGGCTGGCGTCGTTGCGCGGCGCACGGGATCTCATGGATCGGCGGTTCTCCGAGCCGCTCGATCTGGGGCGGCTGGCGGCGGAGGCGGGATTCTCCAAGTTCCACTTCGCCCGCGCCTTCAAGGATGCCTACGGCGAGCCGCCCGCCACCTACCTGTCACGCCGGCGCATCGAGCGGGCCAAGGACCTGTTGCGCGTGGCCGATCTCACGGTGACCGAGGTGTGCATGCTGGTCGGATTCGCCAGTCTCGGCTCTTTCAGCGGCCGCTTCTCCGAGCTCGTCGGCATGTCGCCGCGCGAATACCAACGCCGTCACACGGCGCGCGGCGCTCCGCCGCCGATCCCGGGCTGCTTTCTCCTGGAGTGGAGCAGACCGCGGCCGGAAGCGGCGTCCGGCCCGCGCTGACGACCTGCTTCCACAAAATTGCGCAAGAGCGGAGAAGCCCGCGCGCGGCGACCGGCCGTACTCTGCCGGACGAGGAACCGACAAGGGAGCGACCAATGATCAGCCACCTGTCCCATGCCAACGTCTTCGTCCTGGATCAGGACTCTGCGAAGGCCTTCTACACCGAGATGCTGGGTTTCGAGGTCCGCTTCGACATCTCCATGGGCGAGGAGTTCGAGGGTTCCGGCGCCGGCTTCCGCTGGCTCACCGTCGGGACGAAGGACCAGCCCGACCTCCAGCTCGTCCTGGCGTCGTGCGACATGGGCCGCTCGCCGGAGGCGGCGCGGCAGCTGCGTGCGCTCGTGGCGTCGGGAGGAATGGCGGTCGGGGTCATGCGGACCCCCGACTGCCGGGCGACCTACAGGGAGCTCTCCGAGAAGGGGGTGACCTTCCTCTCCGAACCGGCCGAACGGCCCTACGGGATCGAAGCCATGCTGCGCGACGATTCGGGCAACCTGATCAGCCTCACCCAGCCGATGGAGTTCGACCCCGGGACCGCCTGACGCCGGCCGCATCGGCAATCGTTCGAGCGCTCCGAGGAGGTGATCGTGGCGCAGCAGTGATTCACGTACCCGAGAGCTCGTCGGATCCTGCGGTGGCGTCTCCCTCCGAGTACGAATGGGCGCCGCTGCCGGCCAGTTGCCCGCCGTCGACGATCAGGTACTCCTCCCGGATCGGCCGGCCCTCGAAGAAGCATTCGAGGATCTCCCGCGTCCCTGCGGCGTAACGCGCCTGCGCCGAGAGTGACGATCCCGAGATGTGCGGTGTCATGCCCTCGTGCGGCATGGTGCGCCACGGGTGGTCGGTGGGAGCCGGCTGGGGGAACCAGACGTCGCCGGCATAGCCGGCGAGTTGGCCGCTCTCGAGCGCTCGGACAACGGCGTCGCGGTCGCAGATCTTGGCGCGCGCCGTGTTCACGAGGTACGAACCGCGGCGCATGAGCCCGATCAGGCGGTCGTCGAAGAGATGCTCCGTCTCGGGATGGAGTGGCGCGTTGATCGTGACGACGTCGCACACCTTGACCATCGACTCGGCGTCGGGGTGGTAGGTGAGGCCGAGCTCGCGCTCGATCTCTTGGTCGAGACGGTGCCGGTCGGTGTAGTGGAGCTCCACGTCGAAGGGGTGCAACCGGCGGAGGACAGCAAGGCCGATCCGGCCGGCCGCGACGGTCCCGACCGCCATTCCCTCCACGTCGTAGGAACGCTCGACGCAGTCGGCGATGTTCCAGCCGCCACGGACGACGTACTCGTGCGAGGGCAGGTAGTTGCGCACCAGGGAGAGGATCATCATCACGACGTGCTCCGAGACGCTGATGCTGTTGGAGTAGGTGACCTCGGCCACCGTCAGACCGGCATTCATGGCGGCCGCCAGGTCGACGTGGTCCGAGCCGATGCCCGCTGTGACGGCCAGGCGGAGCTTCGGCGCTTTGGCGATGCGCTCTGCGGTGAGGTAGGCCGGCCAGAAGGGTTGCGAGATCACGACGTCCGCGTCGACGAGCTCCCGCTCGAAGGCGGAACCCGGCCCGTCCTTGTCCGACGTCACGACGAGGGAGTGACCGGCCGACTCGAGGAAGCGGCGGAGGCCGAGCTCCCCGGTCACGCTTCCGAGGAGCTCGCCCGGCGTGAAATCGACGGCACACGGGTCCGGTGCCGTCTGCCCGCTCGGGTAGCGCTCGATCTTCGGGACCGACGCCCGCGGGTAGTCCGACGGGTAGCCGTCGAGGGGGTCCGGATACAGCACGCAGACGATCTTTGCCATGGTCGGTCGACCTCCTGGTCGTGTAGTGCGGATGCGATGTCGCTTCTCGTCGAGGTTGAGGACGAGTTCGGCCGTCGAGGAACACGGACGTGTGTCGTCGACCTCGCCCCCGGGGTTCAAGTCTCGTCCATACTCCTCTTTCCCGTCGAAGGAGGCGAACGCTGCGACCGGGCCGACGTCTCCGACGATGTGACCAGCCTGACGCGGTACGGAGACCGACGCAGATTCCCGAAGGGCCGTGTGCTCCGAGCACCAGGCCCGACGGCGTGCGACGGGGCCAAAGCGGGTAGGTAAGAATCGTGAGCGTGGACGCATCGCAGCGAACCGCCGCGGCTGCAGCAGTTCTGGCCGGTTCTGACGGGGCTCCGCCCGGATTGGAGGTCAAGAAGGGAGGCCTCGGGTCGGCGGGGCAGGCCCTGGCCCTCGCCACGCTGTGCGGCGTCCTGTTCCTGACCTTCTTGGACAACACGATCGTCAGTGTCGGACTGGCCAACGTGCAGTCCGACCTCCACGCCGGGGTCACCTCGCTGCAGTGGGTGGTCAACGGGTACGCGCTGACGTTTGCCGCCTTCATGCTCGCCGCAGGCATGCTCGGCGACATCCTGGGGCGCAAGAAGATCATGCTCGCCGGTGTCGGCGTCTTCTGTGCCGGGTCCGTGTTCGCCGCCGTCGCGCCCAACGTCGGCTGGCTTATCGCGGGCCGGGTGATCATGGGCGTGGGCGCGGCGGCGAGCGAGCCGGGCACGCTCTCCATCATCCGGCACGTGTATCCCGACCGCGAGACCCGGGCAGACGCCCTGGGTGTCTGGGCTGCCGTCTCGGGGCTGGCGCTCGCGCTCGGTCCGGTCATCGCGGGCGCACTGGTCGGGTTCTCGAGTTGGCGCGCCATCTTCTGGTTCAACCTGGGCTTCGGTGCAGTGGCGTTCGTCTTGGCGGGGTTCTTCGTGCCCGAGTCGTCCGACCGGCAGGGGCGAAGGGTGGACGTCGCGGGTTTCCTCCTGGGCGCCGTGTTCCTCTCCTCCTTGTCCTTCGCCGTGATCCAAGGTGAGCAGTCGGGTTACGAGGCGACGTGGATCGTGGCGCTTTTCGTGGTCTGCGGCCTTTCGGGCGTGGCCTTCGTCATGGTCGAGCAGCGGGTCAAGAGCCCGATGCTCGACCTCGCGATGTTCCGCCGGCCGCCGTTCGCCGGGTCGACGTTCGTCGCGTTCGTCGCCTACTTCGGTACGTTCTCCATCTTCTTCTTCACGGCCCTCTACCTTCAGGTCGTCGTCAACGCGTCGGCGTACCAGACGGCGGTCGACTTCTTGCCCATGGCCGCCGGTCTGATCATCGCCTCCGCGCTCACCGGGCCCTTGGTCGCCCGCGTCGGTGCTCGCTGGCCGATGGTCGTCGGCTGCCTGCTGGCCGGCGGCGGCATCCTGCTCGCCAGCGCAGTGCTCGGGCCCCACGTCGGGTTCGGGACGCTGGGTTGGGTTCTCCCCATCGCCGGCATCGGCATCGGCATGCTCCTGGTGCCGGTGACGTCGGTTCCGCTCACCGTGGTGCCGCCGGAACGTTCGGGCATGGCGGCGTCGGCCACGAACACCAGCCGGGAGATGGGTGCGGTCTTCGGTGTCGCCGTTCTCGGCGCCATCGTCAACGCTCAGCTAACCGGCGATCTGGCCGCCCGCCTGAAGTCGATCGGAGTGCCGCCGAACTTCCAGAGCCTCGTCATCCACGCGGTGCAGACCGGCGGGACGAGCGGGAGCGCGGCCAGCGGCGCCGAACATTCCCAGAACGCCGCGGTCGCCCGGATCGCCACGAAGGTGATCCAGGCCGCCTACGACGCGTTCGGCACCGGCCTGCACGAGGCCCTGGTGCTATCGGGCGGACTGATTCTGGTCGGAGCAGTCGTGGCCCTGGCCACCATTCACCGGGTGGACGGGCCGACGTTCGATCCCTGAGATCAGGGGGACTGCGGGACGGGATCCGCGGGCGCCGGCGCGCGCGACTCGTCACACTGAAAGTGCGAGCATCTCCCGGACCGGCGTCAGGTCGTCGAACGAATGGGGTCGTCGGCAAATTCGCCGATGCTGACTTGACGCATATAGTGGGCGCGCGGCCACTCGTCGAAGGGCCACTCATGGTAAGGGAGGGACCATGGTGCACCCAGAGTGCCGACGTCGGCCGCTACTCGTCGCCGCGTTCGGAAGCATGTGCCTACTCGCCGGATTCGCCGTACCGGGATCGGCTGCAGTGACGCCCGCCATTCCGTCTCTCGGCGTGACGATCGCCGCCTACGCGGGCGACTCCGTCGGCTCGGCGAGCACGGGCGCCGTCGATGCCGGAGGCGACGTCACCTACCAGGTGACCGTCACCAACCCGGTAAAGAAACAGACCAACCTGGAACTGACCGTGGCCCTCCCCTCCAACTTCGACTTCGACGTCGCGTCGACGCCCAGTGCCGGAACCGTGACGTCCGGCAGCGGCAGCCTTTCGTGGTCCATCCCGCATCTCGCCAAGGCGGCCTCGGCCACTCTCGACTACACCGAGACGGCGGATACGCCGGACGGGGTGATGGAGGCGGACGGAACCACGGTCTCGGCCAGCAGTGACCAAACCAACGCGTCCAACACCTTTGCCTCCCTGGAGGTGATTCCCGAAGCCAACCTGAGCATCGGCGTGAGCGACGGCATGCAATCGGTGTCGCCCGGGCAGACGGACATCTACACCATCTCCCTGGCGAACGCCGGACCCTCCGAGGCGCCCAACGCAACCGTGAACTCCACCCTGAACGGTGGCTTCGCGCTCGCCTACGCCACCAGCTCCGTGAGCGGTACGACGTTCACCAACCTGGGCGCCAACCAGTACCAATGGAGCGCGGTCGACCTCCCGGCAGGTGTGTCGGCGACCTTCACCCTGGTCGGTCAGATTTCGCCCAATCTCGGCGCCGGCGCGTCGATGGTGAACGTGGCCGGGGTGACCCTGGCGCCGCCCGAGATCGACACGAGCGCGGTCTCCCAGGCGGTCGACGCCGAGCCGGTGATCGGTTCCGGCTCAGGGTCCGGAACAGGGTTCGCCCTCTCCGTCGCCGCTCATGCGGGGGACTCGGTCGGAACGGTGCCCACCCAAGAGGTCGAGGCGGGCAGTGACCTGACCTACCAGGTCGAGCTGGCGAACGTGCTCCCAGGTCCGCAGACCAACGTGACGGTGCCGATTCAGCTCCCGCCGGCCTTCACCCTGTACCGGTCGTCGATGACGCCGAGCATGGGGACGACCAGCGTGAGCGGCTCCGTCGTCAACTGGTCCATCCCGACGCTGCCCACGGGTGCCTCGGCCACCCTCGTCTACACCGAGTCGTCCGACGCCCCCGGGGCGATGGAGGCCGACTGGACATCGGTCGGCGCGACGAGCGACCAGAGCACGACGGCCAGCACCGCCGCCGCGTCGGTGGAAGTGATTCCGGCCACGGACCTGTCCATTCAGATCAGCGACAGCGACAACTCCGTCCATCCCGGTCAGGGCGACGTCTACACGATCACCCTCACGAACGGGGGGCCTTCTGATGCGACCGGTGTCAACGTGACCGACTCGCTCAACGGTGGATTCTCGGTGCAGTCGATCACGAGCTCGCTCGGCGGCACGGCCACGCTGAAACTCGCCCCCGAACAGGTGGCGTGGACCGGTCTCGAAATCCCGGCCGGAGGCACGGCCACCTTCACGATCTCAGGAACGGTGATGCCAGGCGTCACCGTCGGCGCCGTGCTGGTCGACATCGCCGTCGCATCACCGAACCCGGCCGAGATCGACACCGACGCCGGTTCGGTGTCCCTCGACTACGACACCGTGGTGCCCTCGCCCTGACGCCAGTGGTCAGGGGATGGACGTGCTCGGGCACCCCGCGTCGAACCCGTCGACGGCGCTGTCGACATCCCATCCGAGACCGTTGTGCTTCTGCCACTTCTCGAACGACAACCAGTCCTTCGACGGAAGGGCGAAGTTGCCGTTGACGGTGGAGGGGTTCGTCGACAGGTTCCCGTAGTCGTTGCAGTCGATGACGTTGCTCCCCCCGCTCGGCGTCCGGTCGACTTCGAAGAGGGTGTTCTCGCGATCGGAAGGTCCCACCCCTTCGACCGTGTTGTGCCAGAGCTCGACGTTCGCCCACTCGCCTCCCAGGTCGACGACCGGCATCCCCGCCGCCGGGTGCAGAGAGAACTGGCTCTGGTTCTCGATGGTGTTGTCGTGGACGTAGACGTCGCTGATCGACGACTTCGACCCGAAGGCGTCGACGTAGAGGCCGACGAAGTCATGGCCGGCCACGGTGGATTCGCCCGACACCCCGGGGGGTTCGGTCCCGACGCTCGGGTCGCCGGCCGAGGTGCCCGGGTCGTCGTGGACGATGTTGCCCGACACCAGGAGGTGGTCCGTGGACCGCGACGCTGTCTCCACGTCGAGGTCGATGCCCTGATTCGTGTTCCACACCGTGTTGCCGTCGATCCAGACGTACGACGCACCGTCGTCGTAGATGCCGGCGGCATTCTCCTGAGCCGGGCGGCACGAGCCGTTGGTCCAGTGCCCGTAGGACGTGTTGTCTTCGGTGTCGACGTCGTACACCGTGTTGCCTTCGAGCAGACCGTGGCGGGCCTGGCTCCGGCCCGTCTCCCACCCGATCGTGTCGATGCCGATGTTGTCCGCCGGGCCGATGACGTTGCCGGCGGCAAGGAAGTCCTCCAGGTCTCCGTTGAGGGTGACGGTCTCGCTCTGGCCGGTACGGGTCCCGGTGACCGTGTTGCCCTCGACGACCACGTGTTGGAGCGCCTCGGTCGTGGAGCTCCCGGCCGAGATGACGGCGATGCCGTAGGCGTCCACGTTGCCGTTGCCGCAGACGGACTTGTCGGTCGTGGTCTCGTCCGCGGTGTTGGTCACCCCCTCGACGGTGTCGTCCAGGATGTAGATGTCGCTGCACGAACCACCGTCGAGATAGCAGGCGGAGAGGTGGGGGAAGACCGACTGGTTCGTGTTCGTCGTGTCGCTCCGTACGGTCACGTAGATCCCGGCGGGAACGCGCGCCTTCCCGTCGAAGGTGAAGTTCTCGACGGTCAGCCCGTAGACCTCCACGCTGCGTGAGTCCACGATGCTGATGCCGCCCGTGTCGGACCAGTACTGGTTCGGATCGGTGTCAGCCGCCTGTACCTGTCCGAGGTCGAGCGTGGCGGTCCGCCCCGGTTCGGGGGCGAGCTCGAGCAGGGCCGGGCTGGACTTGCTCCACACGTGGAGCGGTTGACCGAAGGTGCCCGAGAGGCAGACCGTCGTCGGCGACGTAATGGTGTTCTCGTTCGACGCGATCCATGCGTTCACCGTGAGCGAGGTCACGCTCCCGCCCGCCGTGAACGTCACGGAGCATGCGCTCGGCGGCCCGACCGGGCTCCCCGTCGGTGTCGCCGGATTCGGGATGAGCCCATCGCCGTCGGCGGGCGCGGTGCCCGTCGCCTCCCCCGCGAACGCGGAGGACGTGACGGGCGGCAGCGGTTGCACGACGGCACCCGAGGCGGCGGGGGCCATGCCGGCCAGGTCGCCCAGGAACGGGAGCAGGAGCGCGGCGACCCCGAGAACGACGACACGGCGCATGGACGATTCCCCCTCGGCACGGTGGGCGGGATCACGCCGGGCGGCGCGACGCTCACGCCACATTGGCACGGGTGCCACCCGGACACTCGGAGAATATGTGCAACTTTTGGTTGCGCATTGGTCCTCAACGTGCTACCTTTGGTTGCACAAACAGGAGCGACCAGGAAGGGAGAGCGCCATGTCCGACATCCGACATCGAGTAGGGATCGAGGCCCCGGTCGAGGAGGTGTACGAGAAGGTCGCCACCCGCGAGGGCATCGCGAGCTGGTGGTCGCGCGACGTCGACGGCGAGTCACGGCCAGGCGGACGCCTCACCTTCTGGTTCGGCCGTCCCGAGCCGGCGGCGGTGATGGAAGTGGTCGATCTCGATCCCCCGGAGCGCGTCGGGTGGCGTTGCGTCGAGGGTCCCGCCGAGTGGGTGGGCACGACCCTCGACTTCGAGGTGAAGGGGAGCGGCGGGGAGACCGCGCTCGTCTTCACCCATGGCGGCTGGCGCCACCCGGTCGAGTTCATGCACCACTGCAGCACCAAGTGGGCGTATTTCCTTCTCGGCCTGAAGGCCGGACTCGAGGGCGGCAAGGCGACGCCCTGGCCCGAGGACATGAAGATCAGCAGCTGGGGCTGAGCGCATGGGCGACGAACGGATCGAACGAGAGATCGTCATCGACGCCCCGCCATCGGTGGTGTGGCGCGTCGTGACCGAGCCGGACCAGATCACCCGGTGGTTCGCCGACCACGCGACCCTCGAGGCTGCCCCGGGGGGCCGGGGGACCCTGGTCTTCGACCACCCCGACCGGGCGAGCACGACGGCGACGCTCGTGGTCGAACGCGTGGAGCCTCCTCGACTCTTCTCGTTCCGCTGGGGGCATCCCGAGGGCGAACGACCAGGGCCCGGGAATTCGCTGCTGGTCGAATTCACCTTGACGCCGACAGGAGACGAACGCACGATGCTCCGCGTGGCCGAGACCGGTCTGGGCCTTCTCGGCTGGCCCGCGGCCGAGAAGGAGCGCTACCGCGAGGAGCACCTGTCGGGATGGGGCACCTTTCTCGGGCGGCTGGCGCAGTTGGCGTGGGAAGGACCCGAATCCCGATCGACGGCGTGAGCGTGGAACCCGGCGACGAAGTGTGGTCCGCCATCGCGGACCCCTCGCGCCGCCGCGTCCTGGACCTGCTGGTCCACAACAGCGACGTCACGGCCAGCTGGCTGGCCGGGCGGGTCGACTTCTCGCGTCAGGCGGTGACGAAACATCTCCTGGTCCTGGAGCGGGCCGGGCTGGTCAGTCGGCACAAGCGCGGTCGCGAGGTGCAGTACCGGGTCGAGCCGGACCGCCTCGACGCGGCGACCCGCGCCATGGTGCAGGTGGCGAGGGACTGGGACGGGCGGCTGGCGGCGATCAAACGGCTCGCCGAGTCGGCGCACGCCGGCGACGACGCCGAGCAACCGTGACGGGGAGGAAACCGCGCCCCGGGCGGGGCGTGTTCCGAGCAAGGCGGCGGCTGATCGGGTAGACATCGAGCAGCACCCGGGAGTCGCGAGGAGACCAGCATTGACCGTCACCGTCGAGAGCACGATCACCTTTCCCTACAAACGGTCGCTCGGACCGGTCCTCGGCGCGTTCTTGAACGCCCTGTCGGAGCGCCGCATCATCGGCATCCGCTGTGGCTCGGGGGTGCTCTGCCCTCCGTTGGAGTGGGACCCGCGGACCGGGGCGGAGCTCGCCCATGAGTTCGTGGAGGTGGGGCCGGCCGGGACGATCGAGAGCTGGTGCTGGGTTCCCCGGCCCAGCGCCCAGCATCCGCTCGATCGGCCCTTCGCCTTCGCCACGATCCGACTCGACGGCGCCGACTCTGCGCTGTTCCACGCGGTGGATGCGGGGGACCCGGGTGCGATGGAGATCGGCATGCGCGTCGCCCCACGTTGGCGAGCCGGGCGCAAGGGCCACATCACCGACATCGAGGCGTTCGTGCCGGGCGAAGAGGCCGCGGGTGCCGACGGATCGGGCGTGGACGAGCAACCCGAAGAGCCGGTGACGATGATGGAGTACCTCGGCACGATCACCTACACCACGCCGGTCCCGGACAGCGTCGTCCGATCGGAGGCGGCCGCGAGGGCGGGACGGTTCCTCGGGCTGCGCTGCCCCGTCTGCGGTCGCATCTACACCGGAGGGAAGGGCTACTGCCCGATCGACTCCATCGCGCTCGACGGTCGAGCACGAGGTCGACCTGCCCCAGCGGGGGACGGTCACCAACTACACGATCATCACGCCGGTGCAGTACCCGGGGCAGACCGAGACCGAGCCGTTCGGCCGGTTCCACGTCCTCCTCGACGGCACCGACGTCGTGCTCGGGTTCCAAGAACCCGTCGACGTACCGAGCGAGGAGATCAGGATCGGTATGCGGGTGAGCGCCATCTGGGCGTCCGAGGCGGAACGCGCCGAAGGCTCGCCCGCTCTGATCGGCTGGATGCCGACCGGCGAGCCCGACGTGGACGACCCCACCCTCGTCGAGAGGATCTGTTGATGGCGACGAACCGAGGTCCCGACGACGTCGCCATCATCGGCTGGAACATCTCGCCCATGGTCCGGCGAACCGGGAAATCCGAGACCCAGATGCTCCTCGAAGTGGTCTCCGGTGCCTGTGCCGACGCCGGGATCACCCGGAAGGAGGTCGATTTCACCTGCGCCGGGAGCTGCGACTATGTGGCGGGACAGGCCTTCTCCTTCGTACAGAACATCGACGCGATCGGCGCGTGGCCGCCCAAACGCGATTCGCACGTGGAGATGGACGGCGCCTGGGCGCTCTACGAGGCCTGGGTCCGCCTGCTCGAGGGGGACATCGGGACCGCGGTCGCCATGGGTTCGGGGCGCTCCTCGACGGCCGACCCGGTTCTGCTCTACCCGATGGAGATGGACCCCTACTACCTGGCTCCCCTCGGCGCCGACGCCCTCAGCTTCGCCGCGCTGCAGGCCCAGGCGCTCCTGGCGGCCGGCAAGGTGACCGAGCGGCAGATGGCCGAGGTCGCGGTGCGTTCCCGGCGCGACGCCCGGGTCAACGAGCACGCTCAAGTCAGCGGTGACTTCGACGTCGACACCCTCCTGGCCGAGGAGCCCGTCCGCCACCCGTTGCGCCGTCACGACCTTCCGCCCATCACCGACGGCGCCTGCGCGCTCGTGATCGCACGGGCCGACGTGGCGCGGCGGTTGAGCCCACACCCGGTGTGGATCCGCGGTTTCGCCCACTGCGCCGAGCTGCACTACCCGGGCATGCGGGATCTCTGCGTCTCCGAGTCGGCGCAGCGGGCCGCCGAGGCAGCCGGCCTCGGCGACGCTCCGGTCGAGGTGGCCGAGATCCAGGCGGCTTTCACCCACGAGGAGCCGCTGCTCGTCGAGGCCCTCGGGCTCACACCCGACGTGGCGGTCAACCCGTCCGGGGGCGCGCTGGCGTCGAACCCTGTCATGGCGACCGGCCTGGTCAGGATCGCGGAGGCGGCCGGCCAGATCCGCCATCACGGGCGCCGTCGCACTCTCGGCCACTCGACCTCGGGCCCGTGCCTGCAACAGAACCTCGTCTGCATCCTGGAGGGTGACTGATGGCTCATCAGCCGTGCGCGATCGTCGGCATCGGCCAGACGGAGCACAAGTCCCGGCGTTGGGACGTCTCCCTCGGAGGACTGGTGCGCGAGGCAGCGACTCGGGCGCTCGCCGACGCCCACATGGACTGGTCCGACATGGACGCCGTCGTTCTGGGCAAGGCGCCCGACCTCTTCGAGGGCGTGATGAAACCCGAGCTCTACCTGACCGATGCGCTCGGTGCCCACGGCAAGCCGATGTTCCGTGTCCACACCGCGGGATCGGTCGGCGGCACGACGGGCATCGTGGCGAGCCACCTGGTGGAGACCGGACGTCACCGCAGGGTGCTGGCCGTGGCGTACCAGAAGCAGTCCGAGGGCAACGCGCAGTTCGCCCTCGGGTCCGGCCGGGGCGCTTCGCTGGGGGCCGGCGGCGCGTTCGCGCCCTACATGCGGGCCTACATCCATCGCAGCGGGGCGCCGCTCGACGTCGGCCCGATGGTGGCGGTGAAGGACCGCCGCAACGCGTTGAAGAACCCCTATGCCCACCTGCGACTGACCGACATCAGCGTGGAGAGCGTGAAGGCGTCGCCCATGATGTGGGACCCCGTGCACTACCTCGAGTCGTGCCCCTCGTCCGACGGCGCCTGTGCCGTGGTCTTCACCGACCGCGCGGGTGGAGAGGACGCGGACAAGGCCGGACGGGCTCCGGCGTGGGTGCTCGGGTCGTCGGTCCGCTCGGAGCCGATGCAGTTCCCCGGACGCGACCCGGTCGCCCCGCAGGGAGCCTCGGACTGCGCCATGGACGTCTACCGCCAGGCCGGCATCACCCGGCCCCGTGAGCAGATCGACTGCGCCGAGATCTACGTGCCCTTCTCCTGGTACGAGCCCATGTGGCTCGAGGCCCACCACTTCGCCGAGCCCGGCGAGGGCTGGAAGCTCGTCGAGGACGGGACGACCGCGCTCGACGGGTCGTTCCCCGTGAACATGTCGGGAGGAGTCCTCTCGTCGAATCCGATCGGGGCCTCGGGGCTGCTGCGCTTCGCCGAGGCCGCGCTCCAGGTCCGGGGCATGGCGGGAGAGCACCAGGTGGACGGCGCCCGTGTCGCGTTCGCCCAGGCCTACGGGGCCGGGAACCAGTACTTCAGCATGTGGATCGTGGGCCGCAGCCTCGACGCGACCGCTTGACCGTCCGATGGAATTCGGCCTCTTCATTCAGGGCTACGTCCCCGCGCACCGCCGCGAGGGGGACCCCAGTCCCGAGCACACGGCGTTCATGCGGGAGATACAGCTCGTCGAGGCGGCCGACCGGGCCGGCTTCAAGTACGCGTGGGTCACCGAGCACCACTTCCTCGACGAGTACTCGCACCTCTCGGCCAACGACGTCGTGCTGGGCTATCTGGCCCGGGCGACGGAGCGGATCCACCTCGGCGCAGGGATCTTCAACCCGCTCCCACAGGTGAACCATCCGGCGAAGGTGGCCGAGCGCGTGGCCATGCTGGACCACCTCTCCGAGGGCCGCTTCGAGTTCGGGACCGGAAGGGGCGCGGGCAGCCACGAGATCCTCGCCTTCCTGCCGGACATGGAGGACCTCTCCAAGACCCGCGAGATCTGGGAGGACGTCATCGCGGAGTTCCCGAAGATGTGGATGCAGGACGTGTACGAGGGGTACCGGGGGCGCTACTGGTCCATGCCGCCGCGCCGGGTGCTGCCGAAACCCTACGTGAAGCCCCATCCGGCCATGTGGTACGCGGCGGGCAACACGACCAGCTACGAGATGGCGGCGCGGAAAGGCCTCGGGGTCCTCGGCTTCTCCGTGCAGTCATTGGAAGAGATGGAGCCGGTCCTCAAGGCGTACAAGGACGCCATCGGCCAGGCCGAACCGATCGGTGCGTTCGTCAACGACAACCTCATGGTGACCTCGGCGGCGTGGGTCGCCGAGGACGAGCACGCCGCCCTCCGCTCCGCCGTCGACTCCCGCATCAGCTACTTGAACAGCAACATGTTCCGGTACCACGACACGTTTCCCCACCCGGACTGGGTCCCGGCCTGGCCGGAGCTGCTGCCGGAGCCGACGGAAGATCTCCTTCGGGCGTCGCTCGGCACGGGCGGTCGCGTCCTGGGCAATCCCGATCACGCGCTGGCGGCGTGCCGGCGCTGGGAGGAGGCGGGCGCCGACCAGCTGGTGTTCGCGCTGTTCACCGCACCGCACGACGACGCCCTCGAGACCATCCGGCTCATCGGCGAGCACGTGATCCCGAAGCTGGACCGCGACCCGGAGCACCGCACCAGCCGCTTTCGCCGGGAGGCCGCGGCGCGGTCGGCCGACGGGTGACGCGCACGTCGGGGCGCGGGCACGGCCGGGTGGATCCCGGGGCTTCGTAGGCTCGTCACCGATGCGGGGAGCCGTCTCGTCGATGGACGTCGCCGCGAGGTCGAGGAGGTGCGGACCGGCGCGGCGGTCTTCGATGGTCGGGCGCGCCCGAGACCGAGAATCTGGGCCTGGAGTTTCGAACGGGAGACGACCACGCACGAGTCACCGACCTCGGATCGGGGCTGTCCAGACGAAAGGAGCCGACGATGGACATTCGGCATCAGACCGGGGAGGCGACGCCACGGGTCGCGGTGATCGGTACCGGCACGATGGGCACCGCCATGGGTCGACGTCTTCTCGGCTCTGGTCTGGACGTCGACGTGTGGTCGCGTCACCGGGGATCGACGGCTTCGTTGGTCGAACTCGGAGCAACGGCGTACGAGAAGGTGACCGACGCCGTCAAGGACGCCGACGTCGTGATCACCATGCTGCCCACGGCAGAGGCGACCGAGGAGGTGATGTTCGGCCGACGGGCGCTGCCGGCCATGCGGCCCGAGTCCCTCTGGGTCCAGATGGCGACCATCGGCGTCGATGCGACGGAGCACCTGGCGGCGGAGTCGCGGACCCGGCGGCCGGGCGTCACCTTCGTCGACGCACCGGTTTCGGGGAGCCGCGTTCCGGCGGAGACCGGCCAGCTCCTCATCCTGGCGTCCGGTCCGCAACCGGCGGCAGACGCGCTCGAGCCCGTCTTCGCCGTCTTGGGCCGGGCGACCCTCTGGCTCGGTCCTGCCGGAGCGGGCAGCCGGATGAAGTTGGTGCTCAACACCTGGTTGGCCTTCCAGACCGAAGGCGCCGCGGAAGCGGCCTCCCTCGCGGACCGTCTGGGAATCCCCGCCCCGGCGCTCTTCGACGCGCTGCGTGACAACCCGCTGGCTTCGCCGTACGCACTGAGCAAGCTCACCAAGATGGTCGAGCAGGATTTCGAAGCGGACTTCGCCTTGGACTGGGCCCTGAAGGACCTCGACCTGGTGGCCGCGGACGCCGGCGCCGACGCTGCTCCCGTCGCGGCGGCCATCGCCGAGCGCTGGCGCGGACTCGTGCGCGACGGGTCGGGCGGTCTCGACGTGAGCGCCGCCCGGAACGGCCTGTGGCCGGAGCCAGCCGGCTGAAGGTCGGCTGGATTCGAGAAAGGAACGGCAGAGATGAGGACATTCCTGACCGAGGTCCGGCAGACATTGGCGCCGGACGGTTCGGACCACTTCGGTCCGTTGCCGCCACTCTTCGTCATCTTGACGCTCGAAACCGGCCTCGTCGACGCGTTCAGCTACCTGGTGCTCGGCCACGTGTTCGTCGCGAACATGACGGGCAACGTCGTGTTCCTGGGGTTCGCGGTCGCGGGCGCGCACGGGTTCTCCATCGCCGCGTCACTCACCGCGTTGGCATCGTTCGGGGCGGGTTCGGCCCTCGGAGGCAGGATCGTGGCGAGGTTCGGCGATCATCGGGGGCGTCACCTCGCGGTGGCGATGGCGGTGCAGTCGGTCTTCTTGTTGACCGCCGTCGCGCTCGCCATTGCCAGCTCGAATCCTCCCCAGAGCGCGTACCGGTATGCGCTCATCGTCGTCCTCAGTCTGGGGACGGGTGGCCAGAACGCCAGCGCCCGCAAGCTGGCCGTGCCCGACCTGACGACGACCGTTCTCACCATGACGGTGACGGGACTTGCGGCGGACAGTGTCCTGGGTGGGGGAAAGGGTTCCAAATCGGGTCGACGCTCGATCGCCGTCGCGGCGATGTTCTTCGGGGCGCTGGTGGGCGCGGTGCTCGTGCTCCATGTCGGAATCGTTCTCCCGCTCACGGTCGCGCTCGCTCTCACCTTGCTCGTCGGTTCGGTGAGCTACCTGGCCGGCCGGTCGGACCCGGGTTGGACCCGGGCCGACGGGTAGGGCCACGTGCGTGTCACGTCGGATGCCGGCGATGAACAGGAGAGATCCATGACCGACCAACCAACGGACTTTCCCAAGGGCATCGGCGCTCCGGCCACAAGAGCCCTCGTCGGAGCCGGCTACTCCAACCTCGGTGAGTTGGCCGGGGTCGCCGCCGCAGAATTGAAGAAGCTCCACGGCATGGGTCCGAAAGCTCTGCACGTTCTCCAAGATGCTCTTGAGCAGTCCGGTCAGTCCCTGGCGTAGCGATCCCGGTCCGGCCGACCGGGCCGTTCCGCGCCCCGCCTCACCGTGGGTCGACGGGCCTCAGCCCCAAGCGCGGCGCGTGCGCGGCATGCCGCTCCGCCCGTCCGGTGCGGGGACGACACCGAGCACCTGGTGAACGGAGATCCCACCGTCCTCGAACCCGATGGCCGAAGCCGCCATGTAGAGCCACCAGACGCGGGCTCGTCGCACCCCGACCTCGGCGACGGCGGCTTCCCAGTGCTGCCGGAGGTTGCCGACCCAGGCCCGAAGCGTCTTGGCGTAGTGCTCGCGGAGGGACTCGACGTCGCGCACCTCGAAGCCGGCCTGCTCCATCGCCAGCACGACCCGGCCCACGTCGATCAGCTCGCCATCGGGGAAGACGTACCGACCCATGAAGGATCTCGGGCCGATGCGCGATCCGCCCACGCTCGAGATCGCGTGGTTGAGCAGCCTGCCCTGGGGCCCGAGCAACCGCCGCAGGGCATCGAAGTACTCGGCGCTCTTGGCGGATCCGACATGCTCGAACATCCCCACGGATGCGATGCCGTCGAACGTCCCGTCCCGTACGTCGCGGTAGTCCTGGACTCGGATCTCGACCTGGTGCTCCAGCGCGGCGGCCGCGACCCGGTCGCGCGCCGACTGCGCTTGTGACGGGCTGAGCGTGACACCGACCACCTGAGCGCCGTAGTGCCGCGCGGCATGGATGGCCAAACTGCCCCAACCGCAACCGACATCGAGGATCCGTTGCCCGGGCCGTTCGGGCAATCCGAGCTTGCGACAGATCAGATCGTGCTTCGACTCCTGAGCCGATTCCAGCGTGTCCGCTTCCCCACTGAACCGCGCACAGGAGTAGGTCATGGTGGGCCCGAGGACCATGGCGTAAAAGTCGTTGCTCACGTCGTAGTGGTGTCGCACCGCCTGCGCGTCACGGGCTCGCGTGTGCCGCCGTCCCCGCGTGGCCGCCTCCTCCGGCGGAGGTGGAATGGGCCGGCCGAGGGCCCCGAGGTGATGCGCGGCGCGAAGAGCCTGCCACGGCAGCCGCGGGCCGATGTCGGAACGAGACGGTGATGCGGTGTTCAGCACCGCCAGCATCTCGAAGATGTCGCCTTCGAAGGCGAGGTCCCCCGCGACGAAGGCCCGAGCGAGGCCCAGCTCGCCCGGCGACCACAGCAAGCGCCTCACGGCATCAGGTGAGCGCACCTCCAGCGTGTTCCCTCCGGGCGGCCCGAGCGAGGTCCCGTCCCAGAACTGCACGCGGACCGGCGGCGGCCCGCCGAAGAGTTGGGACAACAACGGCGCCACGGCTTCTGCCGCACCGCCTCCAGGACGGTTGTCCACCGCCCGGGGATGTTCTTGCGGGGCCCGCGACGGGCGGGGTCTGGAAACGAGATCCGATCGCATAGCTCTCTCCGGGTGACCTACAGCGATTGTACGGGCAAATCGTCGGGGCGGCCTCGATCTCCTCGCCCCGTGAGGCCTCTCCACGCGTGCGCGCCCGATGCGCCCGATGGCGCGGTGGAGTGACTCGCTTTTCGCTGCCGGATCCCGGCTCAGGCCAGGGGGACCGCGGGATCTACCAGGCGGCCGCCACGTGCTTCACCCGGGTGTAGTCCTCGAGGCCGTACAACGAAAGGTCCTTGCCGTATCCCGAGCCGCCGAAGCCGCCGTGAGGCATCTCCGCCGTCATCGGCGCGTGGACGTTCAGCGACACGGCCCCGAAGTCGAGCCCCCGGGTGAAGCGCCCGGCCCGCCCGAGATCGCTCGTCCAGACGCTCGCGGTCAGGCCCTGGACCACCCCGTTGGCCAAGGCCAGGGCCTCGGCCTCCGTGTCGAACGTTTGCAGTGTGATCACCGGACCGAAGATCTCTTCCTGCACGATCTCGTCTCCCTGTCCCACGCCCTCCACGACCGTGGCCTCGTGGAAGTAGCCCGGTCGATTCAGACGGTGCCCGCCGGCCGCAATGCGCGCGCGTCGCGGGGGAGCCGGGAGAGCAACCCCTCCACCTTGTCTCGATGCCGGCTGCTGATGAGCGGTCCGTAGGCGACGTCGGGGTCGAAGGGGTCGCCGGTGCGGGTCCGATCGGCCTCTTCGCTCAGTGCAGCCAGCAAGGACCCGTATCCGTCGCGCTCCACGAGCACCCTGGTGGCGGCCGTGCAGTCCTGCCCCGCGTTGAAGAACGCGGCGGCCGCGACGGCCTCGGCGGTCGCGGCCGGGTCGGCGTCGGCGAAGACGATGACCGGCGCGTTGCCACCCAATTCCAGATGGACCCGGGTCAGGCGCTCGGCGGCGGCCATCGCCACCTCTCGGCCGGCCCGTGGGCTGCCGGTCAGCGAGACCATGGCGACCCTGGGGTGCCGGACCAGGTGCCCACCGGTTTCGGCGCCGCCGCACACGACGTTGAGCACTCCGGCCGGGAAGATGTCGGCAAGGAGCTCCGCCATGCGCACGGTCGAGGCCGGGGTCAACTCCGAGGGCTTCAGCACCACCGTGTTTCCGGCCGCGATGGCCGGGGCCCACTTCCAGACCGCCATCATCAGCGGATAGTTCCAGGGGGTGATCTGGCCGCAGACCCCGATCGGCTCGCGGCGGATACCCGAGCTCACCCCGTCCATGTACTCACCCGACGCCAGGCCGTTGGACACGCGGCAGGCCCCGGCGAAGAAGCGGACCTGGTCGACGATGGGGGGCAGTTCGTCCTGGATCGTGGTCGCATAGGGCTTGCCGGTGTCGGCCACCTCGATCCGGGCCAGTTCGTCGGCGTGCGCCTCGATCACGTCGGCCGCACGGAGCATCGCCGCGCTCCGCTCCGCCGGCGTGGTGGTGCTCCAGCCGGGGAACGCCGATGCGGCGGCTTCACAGGCCACGTCGACGTCAGCCGCATCGGAGTCGGTGGCGTGGGCGTAGCACGCGCCGGTGGCGGGGTTCTCGATGGCGCGTCGGCCACCGGCCCGGGCCGCGACCGCCCGCCCGGCGACGACGTTGGTGAACTCCACCGGCGCATGCCGGGTCACGGCCTCGTCCTCCCGGCGCGCGGAGCGGCGACGGGATCCCCACCGACGGCGGTCCGGGCACCCGTCATCCTTGCCACGGAGCGAAGCGTTTCATAGACTGAACATTCAGTCAACAGTCGAGAGCGACAGTAGGAGAACCTCGTGGCGTCCGAGACATCCACCGCCGAGCAGGTTGGATCCACGTTGGACGACCTCATCGCCTCCGAGGAGCGGGCCTTCGTCGAGCGGCAGCCGAACTCCCGGGCCATGCTCGAGCGCGCGCGGCACTCCCTGGCCGGTGGAGTCACGTCGAGCTGGCAGATCACGACGCCCCAGGCGGTCTGGATCAGCCACGGCGCCGGCTCCAAGATCTTCGACGTCGACGGGAACGAGTACGTCGACCTGCACGGAGGCTACGGCGCCGGCCTGGCCGGGCACGCGCATCCGGCCATCGTCGAGGCGGTCCGGGCGCAGGTGGCACGCGGCACCCACTTCGCCCAACCCACCGAGACGGCGATGGAGGTGTCCGAGGAGCTGGCTCGCCGGTTCGGCCTCCCCCTGTGGCGCTTCAACAACTCCGGTACCGAGGCAACCATGGACGCGGTCCATCTGATGCGCTCGATCACCGGCCGCGATCTCATCATCAAGGTCGAGGGCTGCTACCACGGCCACCACGACTCGGTGCAGGTCTCGGTGGCCCCCGAACCCGAAGAGATGGGACCGTCCTTCCGCCCGGCCGGCGTCCCGGGAAGCTCGGGGATCCCCAGGGCACTGCTCGATCTGACCCTGGTCGCCGGGTTCAACGATCTGGCCTCGGTCGAGCGCCTTCTCCACGCCCACCCGGGCCAAGTGGCGGGGATGATCGTCGAGCCGATCATGATGAACGCCGGGATCATCCTTCCCGCCCCGGGCTATCTGGCCGCGTTGAAGGACCTCCTCCACTCCCACGGCGCGCTGCTCACCTTCGACGAGGTGAAGACGGGGCTCACGGCCGGGCCGTCCGGTGCCGTCGGGGTCGTGGGCGTGACCCCCGACGTCGTGTGCCTGGCCAAGGCCATCGGCGGCGGCATCGCGTCCGCCGCCGTCGGCGGCACCGCCGAGGTGATGGCACACGTGGCCGACGGCGGATACGAGATGGTCGGTACCTTCAACGGCAATCCGATGGCGATGGCGGCGACCCGGGCCATGCTCCAGGACGTGGCCACACCGGACGCCTACGCCCGACTCGAGCGCTTGCGGGCCAAAGCCGTCGCCGGGCTCGAAGCCACCATTGCCGACCGCGGGCTCGAGGCCCACGTGGTGGCGATCGGCGCGAAGGGCTGCGTCGTGTTCCGCTCCGAGCCCGTGACCGACTATCGCGGGTTCGTGTCCCTCGACGACCGGTACAACCACGCCCACTGGCTCATGCAGCACAACGGCGGGGTGTTCCTGCCGCCGTGGGGGAAGACCGAGCAATGGCTGCTTTCGACCCAGCACGACGAGGCCGACGTCGACCGTTTCCTGGGCAACTTCGCCCGCCTGGCGGCGGCGATCTCCGCCTGAGATGGGCCCTGACCGGGACGAGCGGTCGACTTGTAGCAAATTATCGCTGTGTGAACGCCGGCGGCGTGCCTTGCGAGGGTATCGGGCCGGTGGTTGAATGAACGTTCATACAGACTTATCAGGATTGTCGCCCTCGGGCGCCGGAAGACGGGGGAAGCGTCGACCATGGTCTTTCATCCACGCGAGGGCAGGTCGGGCGACGGGAGCTCCGGGTCGCCTGCGCTGAGCCGACGTTCGTTCCTGGCCGGAGCAGCCGCGACGGGACTGGCCGCTCTGGCGGCGAGCGGTTCGGGTAGCTCGGGCCTCGCAGGGGCGGCGACCCCGAGCTCCCAGCTGCCGTTGCCCCGTCCGGACAATCCGGTCACCTGGCCGATCTACCGGTCCAACCCGGCCATCGCCTCCGGACTGCCGAGCGAGAAGAACGCCACGCTCCGAATCTTCAATTGGGTGGCCTACATCAATCAGAAGAACCTCAACGCCTTCGCCAAGAAGTACCGATGCAAGGTGGAGCTCACCACGTTCAACACGATGGACGAGGCGCTGGCCAAGCTCCACAGCGGCCAATTCAATTTCGACGTGTTCCTGCCGACCGTCGACGTGATCGGCCAGCTGGTCGCCGCCAAGTTGGTCCGACCCCTCAACCATTCGTACATCCCCAACATCACCCAGGCCTGGCCGGAGTACCAGAATCCCTTCTACGACCAGAGTTGGCGCTACTCGGTCCCGTACACGATCTACACCACGGGCATCTCCTGGCGGAAGGATCACGTGTCGGAGAACCCCTACGCCATGGCCAACCCGTGGGCCATGCCCTGGAACTCGAAGTACAAGGGAAAGGTCGCCATCCTCGACGACACCCGCGAGGGCCTCGCCCTGGGCATGCTGAAGAACGGCATCACCGACCTCAACACCACCGACCCGGCCAAGCTCCAGACAGCCACCAACTCGCTGAAGCAATTGGACAGACTGGTCAACCTCCACATCGACAACAACGACTACACCTCTATCCCCACCGGGCAGACCTGGATCCACGAGGCCTGGTCCGGGGACATGGCGGCGGCCCAGAATTACATGCCCAAAGGCACGAAGGTCGAGGTGGTCGGGTACTGGTTCCCGACCAGTGGCCAGGGCCCCGTGGCCAACGACACCATGACGGTGCTCGCCGACGGCAAGAACCCCGTGCTGGCCCACCACTTCCTCAACTACATGATGGATCTGCACAACGTGCTCGAGAACATCAGCTTCAACGGGTACATGCAACCGATCAACGGTGTCACACCCCAGGTCCTGGTCCACGAGGGCATCCTCCCGCCGAGCCTGACTTCGACGGTGGTGCTGCCCTCGACCCTCGACGCCGGTTTGCACGAGCTGGAACTGTCCCCGGCCGTCAACGCGAAGTACCAGCAGGCGTGGCTGCAGGTCAGCGGCGGCGTGTGAGCGTCATCGCCTGATGGCGTCGGGGCGGGCCCGGGGGGAGTGGGCCGAACGGGCGCAGAACCGGTGGGTCTGGGCCGGGTTCGCCATGCCCGGCATCATCTGGCTGATCCTGCTCTTCATCGTCCCCTTCTACGTCGTCCTCGCCATCGCGGGGGGCGAGCTGAACGCCATCTTCGAGTCGCCGGTGCCGGTGTGGAACCCCCTCCACTGGACGGGCGCGAACTTCACCGCGACGTTCCACGACCTGGTGGGGCAGAGCGCGTTCGTCGGGCCGATCTTCCTGCGCACGGTGGTCTATGTCGGGATCGCTTCCCTGATGTCGCTCGTCATCGCCTACCCGGCCGCGTACTTCGTCGCCCGCTACGCCGGCCGCCGCAAGGTGCTCTTCCTGGCCCTGCTCATCGCGCCGTTCTGGGTCAGTTACATGATGCGGATGCTGGCCTGGATCGACCTGCTCCAGACGGACGGCTATGTCAACCGTGCCCTGTTGAACCTCCACGTGATCAGCCAGCCGGTGAACTGGCTGGGCGGGCAGTCGTTCACGGTCGTCCTGGGCCTCGTGTACGGCTACATCCCCTACATGATCCTGGTGCTCTATGCCGGGCTGGACCGGATCGACCAGAAACTGCTCGAGGCCGGACGCGACCTCGGTCTCAACCGGGTCCGGACGTTCCTCCGCGTCACGCTCCCGCTCAGTCGCCAGGCGATCCTGACCGCGATGCTGATCACGGTGCTCCCGATGGTGGGCGACTACTTCACCAACCAGATGCTGTCGGGGGCCTCGTCGACCGCGATGATCGGCAACGTGGTCGACAGCCAGCTGAACACCGCCAGCCAACAGGCCCAGGGCGCCGCGCTCTCCGTTCTCCTGCTGGTGGTCCTGTTGGTCCCGATGCTCTACTACGTGTTCCGGACCCGTCGTGCTGCGCAGGAAGCGTTCTGATGGTCGTCGACACCCTCGTCGACACGCCGCCAGGACCGGTGGGACACGACGACGTCCCGCCGCCGACGGGGCCGCGTGAGCCACGGCCCGCCCGACGCCTGCCGCCGTGGCGGAACCCATGGCGGCGACCGTGGATCCTCGAAGGGGTCACGTGGGTCTACCTGGTGTGGTCGATCCTGCCCATCGGCATTGCCGTGCTCTTCTCGTTCAACGACGGCAAGTCGCAGAGCGTGTGGCAGGGATTCTCCACCCGCTGGTACTGCTGTGACCCGATCAATTCGGTCTTTCGCAATCCCCAGCTGCAGGAGGCGGTGTTCCAGACGATCCGGCTGTCGGTGTGGACCACGCTCATCGCCGTGCCGCTGGGTGTGGCGTTCGCCATCGGGATCAACCGCTGGCGCACCCGCACGTCGACCACCTTCAACTTCGTGATGGTGTTCTCCTACGTGATCCCCGAGCTCATCTTCGCCGTGGCCCTGTTCTTCCTCTTCACCCAGCTGTTCACTTCCGTCCACCTCGGAACGCTGGCCGAGATCCTGGGGTTGGTCACCTGGAATTTCAGCTGGCCGGCGATCATCGTGCTCGCCCGGCTGGTGTCGATCGGCGGCTCCTACGAGGAGGCCGCAGCGGACCTCGGTGCCTCCCGCTTGCAGGGGATCTACCGCGTGCTCCTCCCCATGTTGATGCCGGCCGTGTTCGCCAGCGCCGTCCTGGTGTTCGCCAGCGTCGTGGACGACTTCGTGGTGGTCGACCTCCTGTCGTCGACGGCCAACACCCAACCGATGTCGGTCTTCATCTACTCGACGACCCACGGTGGGAACGGCGGCCCCGCGCTCAACGCGCTCGCCACGATCATGCTCGTCCTGTCCTTCGTCGTCGCCACCATCGGACTGGTTGCCTACCGGTGGATGACACGGGGGGAGCGCGGGGCGAGCCGCCAGGAGGCGCTGACCTCCGTCGCCGGGATGTGACCCCCGGCAGGCCTCAGTCGGTCCGGTCGTGGGCCGCGGAGCCCACCGGCTGGATCGGGGGCACCTCGTGCACGGGGAGAGGTGGATCCTCCACCACGGGCGCCGCCCCCATCGGGAGCACCCGGAGCGCCTCGGCCGGCAGGAACGCCTGGACCGCCGTCCCCTGCCGATAGGCCGGGGGCTCACCGAGGTTCTGGAACAGCGCCTGGATCTCGCTGCCGTGCGCCAGTCGCAGGATCACTTGGGTCGAGGAGCCGAGGAAGACCAGCCGCTCGACCATGGCCGGGATGCGGTTGGCGCCGGTGGCCTCGTAGGGCTCGATCCGCACCCTCTCGGGACGGATGGCCAGCCGGACCGGGCCGGTGCACTCCGTGGCCCCCTGGTCGGCGGCGAGTTCGAAGTCGCCCAGCCGCACCCGACAAGGACCGCCACCGGTGGCTGCCTTCGCCGTCCCGTCCATCAGGTTGGAGACGCCGAGGAAATCGGCGACGTAGGCGTCGGCCGGTTGCTCGTACACCTCAGTCGGGGTCCCGATCTGTGCCACCGTGCCGGCCTCCATGACGGCCAGGCGATCGGACATCGTGAGTGCCTCCTCCTGGTCGTGGGTGACATAGAGGAAGGTGATCCCCACGGACTCCTGCAGAGTCTTGAGCTCGACCTGCAGCGTCCGTCGGAGCTTGGCGTCGAGGGCGCCGAGCGGCTCGTCGAGGAGCAGCACGGCGGGACGGAGAACCAGAGCCCGGGCCAACGCCACCCGCTGCTGCTGGCCACCGGACAGTTGGCCCGGCCGACGGCGCTCGTAGCCGGAGAGCCGGACCAGCTCGAGGGCTTCTCCGACCCGACGGGCCCGTTCCGCCTTGCCGAGCTTCTGATAGCGCAGGCCGAAAGCAACGTTGTCGGCCACGTTCAAGAAGGGGAACAGGGCGTAGCTCTGGAAGACGGTGTTGACGTTGCGCTTGTGCGGCGGACGCCCGGTCATGTCCACGCCGTCGAGGAAGATGGCACCGCTCGTCGGTTGCTCGAACCCGGCCACCAAACGAAGCGTCGTGGTCTTGCCGCAACCGGAGGGCCCCAGGACGGAGAAGAACTCACCGCTCGGGATCTCGAGGTCGATCCCGGCGACGGCCAGGACGTCGTCGAACCGCTTCGTGAGTGCGATCAGGCGAACCTCACCCTTTTCCATGGGCGATTCCTCCTGTTGCCGTGCCTCCCGTCGCCGTGTCCGGCCACGACCGTGTCACGTCCCGGCGGCCGTCGGTCACGGCTCCGACTGTCGCCCGCGACCGGAGGATCGGGGTGCCTTCTTCAGCTTCCACGGGAAGCCGAGGGTCAGGGAGGCGTAACGCATGGACGCCTCGAACGCGCGTCGGGGATTGACGACAGGGTCGTCGAGGGCGATCTGCACGGCCAGACCGTCGAGCAGCGCCGAGAGTGTGATGGCGAACTCGGCGGCATCGAGCTCGACGAATTCGCCCGACGACTGTCCGCCGCGGACGATGTCGGTGATCGTCTCGCGCCAGCGGGCGTCGAACTCCTCGCGCACGCGGGCCACTTCCGGGTGGCGCACGGACTGGGCCCACAGGTCCAGCCACAGGGCCCACGAGTCGGGGAGCTCGGCATCCGCCTCCGGCAGGCACGTCATGGCCACGATCTCCTCGAGCCGACCGGCCGCGCTTTCGATCACCTCCATTCGACGGGCCCCCAGGTCGTACCAGAGGTCCTCGGCGAGACGCATCGCCTCGGTCAGCAGGTTGTCCTTGGTGGTGAAGTAGTAGATGACCAGGGCCGGACTCGTCCCCGCCTGTTCGGCCACGTCGGCGATCCGGGTCTCGGGGAATCCCCGCTCGGCGATGACCTCGAGCGCGGCTCGCAGCATCGCCTCGCGGCGCAGGTCGGCGGCGCTTCCGGCTGCCCCGGGGGTTTCGACTTCCTGGCTCATGGTCACCTTTCCGGGCGGCCGTACGTCTTGTCCGCCACGGTAGCAGCGGATTAGACTGAACAATCAGTCAAACACGCTCCGTGGGCCCGACCCTCCAGATCGAGAAGGGGATCCAATGACCTCGACGTACGACGCCATTGTGGTGGGCGGTGGGCACAACGGACTCGTCGCCGGCGCGTACCTCGCCCGTTCGGGGGCCCGGACCCTGGTGCTCGAGAGTCGCTACAAGACCGGGGGTGCCGCCACCACCGAGGCACCGTGGTCCGATGCCCCGGAGTTCAGCGTCACGCGCCTCTCGTACGTGATGAGCCTGCTCCCGCCGACCATCATGCGGGACCTCGACCTCGTGCGGCACGGCTACAAGGTCTCCCCGATGGGGCCGTACTACCAGGCGTTCCCCGAGGGAGGGTCGATCAAGATCTTCGCCGACGACGCCAAGCGGAACTACGAGGAGATCGCCAAGTGGTCGAAGAAGGACGCCGAGGCGATGCCCAAGTGGGACGCCTGGATCGCCGGCCTGGCCGACGTCCTCGGGCCGCTGCTGCTCACCGTGCCGCCGAAGATCGGATCCCGCAAGCCGGCCGACCTGCGGGACACCCTGCGACTGGCCTGGCGTCAACGGGGTCTCGACGTGCGGACGATCGCCGACGTCACCCGGCTGATGACGATGAGCATCGCCGACCTCCTCGACGACTGGTTCGAGTCGTGGCAGGTGAAGGCTCCGATCGCCGTCAACGGAGTGATCGGGACCTGGGCCGGCCCGGCCGAGGCGGGAACCGCGTACGTCATGGCCCACCACTCCATCGGTGACATCGGCGACGGTCACCTGGGCAACTGGGGCTTCCCCGAAGGGGGGATGGGTGCGGTGGCCGATGCCATCGAGCGTGCGGCGCGCGGCTTCGGTGCCGAGATCCGCACCGACGCCCGCGTGGCCCGCACGCTGGTCACGGGCGGACGGGTCCGCGGGGTGGTGCTCGAAAGCGGCGAGGAGATCCTCGCCCCGGTCGTGGTGACCACCCTGCATCCCCGCACCGCCTTCCTGGACCAGATCGCGGCGAGCGAGCTGCCGAGCGACTTCGTCCGCGACATCGAGCGGTGGAAGACCCGCAGTGGCGTCGTCAAGATCAACCTGGCGCTCTCCGAGCTCCCGGACTTCACGGCCGACCCGGGGATCGAGCTGGCCGAGCACCACACCGGTTCGGTGGAGATGGCCCCGTCGATCGATTACATGGAGCGGGCGTTCCAGGACGCGCGCGAGGGCCGCGCTGCGGAGCGTCCCTTCAGCGACGGGGTGATCCCGACCACCTTCGACTCGACGCTGTGCCCGCCGGGAACCCACATCATGTCGCTCTTCACCCAGTGGGTGCCCGAGGATTGGAACGAGAGTCCGCACACCGAGGAACTCGAGGCCTACGCCGATCGCATGATCGACTGCTACGACGAGGTGGCCCCCAACTTCAAGGCGTCCATACTCCACCGCGACGTGGTCGGCCCGTACGAGATGGAGCAGGAGTACGGCCTGATCGGTGGCAACATCTTCCACGGGGAGCTCTCGGTGGATCAGCTCTTCCACATGCGGCCCGCACCGGGCTACGCCGACTACCGCACGCCGATTCAGGGCCTCTACAACGGCAGCTCGGCGACCCACGCCGGCGGCGGCGTCTGCGGCATCCCCGGGTGGCAGGCGGCGAAGGCGGCGATGGCCGACCAGAAGGCTGCCGGCCGCCTCTCCGGCCGCCTGCGCCGGCGTTCCTCGACGGGCGGGTGATCGAACCGGCCAGCGCAACCCACCCCGCCGCCGTGCGGGACATGCTCGAGCCGCGCCGTGTCGCGGTGGTGGGCGCCAGCGAGCGACCCGGCAGTTTCGGGGACCGACTGGTGAGCCAACTGGCCCGTAGCACCGCGCCGCTCGACGTCCACCTGGTCAACCCGCGCCATGGCACGGTGCACGGGCTGCCGTGCGTGCCCAGCCTGGAGGAGATCGACGGGCCCGTCGACCTGGTGCTGATGGGGGTTCCCGATGCCGTGGTCGAACCCCAGCTGGTCGCGGCCGCTCGGCGCGGGGACCGTTCGGCGGTGCTCTACGGGAGTCTGTTCGACGGAGCGCACCCGACCGACGATGGGCTCCGTCGCCGTGTGGCCTCCATCGCCCGCTCCTCGGGGATGGCCCTGTGCGGCGGAGGGTGCATGGGCTTCGTCAACGTGACCGCCGGTGTGCGCGCGGTCGGCTACGTCGAGCGGGACACGTTGCCCCACGGGCCGGTCGCCTTCATCAGCCATTCGGGCTCGGTGTTCTCTGCGGTCCTGCGGACCCGGCGTCACCTCGGGTTCACCCTGGTCGTGTCGGCCGGCCAGGAGCTGGTGACAACCGCGGCCTCCTATCTCGAGTACGTCCTTCATGCCGGGGAGACCCGGGTGGTCGGCCTGCTGCTCGAGACGCTGCGGGATCCGGATCTGATGCGGGCCGGCCTGGCGCGTGCCGCCGAAGAGGGCGTGACCGTCGTGGCGCTGACCGTCGGCGGGTCAGAAGCGGGCCGGGCGATGGTGGCGGCCCACTCGGGGACGCTGGCGGGTGCGGACGGCGCATGGGAAGCGCTCTTCGATGCCTACGGGGTCGTCCGGGTGCGGGACCTCGACGAACTGACCGACACGATTGAGCTGTTCGCGGCCGGCCGGAGCGCGGCCGCGGGCGGCCGCGGGATCGCCACGGTGCACGACTCCGGCGCCGAGCGCGCGCTGGTGGCGGACCTGGCCGAAGCCGTCGGCGTCCCGTTCGCCCCGCTCGACGACGCCACCAAGCAACGCCTGGGTGCCTTGCTCGATCCCGGCCTGATCCCGGACAACCCGCTCGACGTCTGGGGCACCGGTGCCGCGACCGAGGACCTGTTCGGCGGATGTCTGGCGGCCATGGCCGAGGACGACGCGGTGTCGGCCGTGGCGTTGGCCGTCGACCTGGTGGAGGAGTACGACGGCGACGAGTCCTATCCGAACGCCGTCATCGCCGCGGCTTCGTCGACCACCAAGCCGGTGGTGGTCCTGTCCAATCTGGGCAGCGCCCTCGACTCCGAGGCGGCCGATCGGATCCGCGCCGCAGGGGTACCCGTCCTGGAGGGCACCCGGAGCGGCCTCGGTGCGCTGGGCCACCTGCTTCGTCACCCGGGCCGTCGGACGTCGGGTACGCCAAAGCCGGACATGGACCCCGGGCGGCGCCGGGAGTGGCGCCGACGACTCGCCGACGGACCGCTCTCGGGCACCGACTCGTTCGCGTTGCTCGACGCCTACGGCATCCCGACCCCCCGGAGCCGACAGGTCTCCTCGCCCGACGAGGCGGCGGCGGCAGCCCGGGCCATCGGGTTTCCGGTGGTCATGAAGACGGACGAACCGTCGATCAGCCACAAGTCCGACGTGGGAGGTGTGGTTCTGGGGGTCACCAGCGCCGCTGCGGCAGCCTCCGCCTATGGCGACCTGGCCGCTCGCCTCGGCTCACGGGTCGTCGTGTCGGCCACTGCTCCCGAGGGCGTGGAGCTCGCGCTCGGGGTGGTGCGCGATCCCGGCCTCGGCCCCCTGGTCGTGCTGGGCGCCGGCGGTGTCCTGGTGGAGGTGTTGGCCGACCGGGTGGTGCGCCTGGCGCCGCTGGACGAGGAACAGGCATTGTCGGGGTTGGCGTGCTTGCGCGCGTCGGTGCTGCTCGACGGCGTCCGGGGGGCCGGTCCCACCGACCGGCACGCGGTGGCTCAGGCCGTCGTCGCCCTCTCCCATCTGGCGGTCGACCTGGTCGACGCGTTCGACGCGCTCGATGTCAACCCTCTTCGTTGCGGACCTTGGGGGTGCATGGCCCTCGACGTCCTCTTCGAGGTCCGGCGCGACGGCGTGGGCATCTGACCAGGGTCAGCGGGGCCGCCTGGCGCCGGGACTCGACGGCCCCGTCGCGCTCCTGGGGAACGGCAGTGCGATCGGATCGGGGTCGAGGCGGCTGACGCCGTGCTCGTCGAACCGGTCGAGGCCGAGCGGTCCGACGTCGACGACGGAGGTCGAGCCGTCGAGCACCAGGTCGGCGGCCGCCCGGGAGACGCCCGGTCCCCACATCATCCCGTGTCCGCCCGCGGAGGCGACGACGGTACCCCGCACCGGACCGTCGGGTCCCGGTATCGGCCCGAGGATGGGGAGGTGGTCCGGCGTGAAATCGATGGTCGCGGCCCAGACCCGTCGGAGGCCCAGCGACCCGGTCACCGGGACCAGTGACGCCAGGCGGTCCCGCATCTCGTCGAGGTACGGCCAATCGATCTCCGTGGCGTCGCCTGCAGGTTCCTCCGGGTTGCTCATCCCGAAGAGCAAGCCGCCCTCCTCGGGTCGCCAATAGAGTCCGGCCGCGACGTCGAACACCATCGGGACGCGTGAGGGGTCGAGCTCGGGATGCGGCGCCGTGACGGCTACCTGATGACGAACGCCCCCGGCCGGGATCCTGGTGCCGGCGCGTGCACCGACCGCGGCGAGCTGGGGCCCCCCGGTCAACACCACTGCGCCCGTCGGCACCGTGCCCCGGCTTGTCTCGACGCCGGTCACCCGGTCGCCCGATGTGCACAGGCCTTCGAACGAGGTGTGCTCGAAGACCTCGACTCCCGACGAGACGAGTGCGGTCGAATAGGCCAGGACGTTCCGCGGCGGGTGGATGTAGCCGTCGTCGTCGAGGAAGGTGCCGCCGAGCGTGGCTCCCGTGGCCAAGGTGGGGTTCAGGGCCTCGGCCTCGTCCGCGTCGATCCAGCGGACCGGTTGGCCGAGCTCCTGTTGCATGGCCAGGCGTGCACGCGCCGTCACGATGTCGGCCTCGGTGAAGCAGGGGAGGTAGTACCCCTGGCGAACGAACCCCGAGTCGAAGCCCGCCTCCTCGTACTGGGCGCAGTAGAACCGGCGTGACCACTCGGCCAGGCGAACCGCAGTGGGGGTCCCACCCTGGCTCCGGACGATGCCGGCCGCACGGCTGCTCGCACCCTGCCCCAGGCTCGCTGCCTCCAGGAGCACCACGCGGCGGAGGCCGCTGCGGCGCAGGAACACGGCGCACCAGGCACCGACCGTCCCGCCGCCGACGACCACCGCATCGGCGGGGATGTCACCCGATGCCCGACCGCTTTCCACCGTATCGACGGTGGCATAAACTGAACCTTCAGTCAAGGCTGAGGAGGCCTCCCCTCATGTACAACCTGACGCCCGCGGACCTGGAGATCCAAGAGCGGGCGCGATCGTTCGTCGACGAGCTCGTCCCCTTCGAAGAAGAAGCCGAGGCGAACCGGGGCGAGCTGCGTCCCGACGTCGAGGCGAAGTTCCAAGCGCGCGCGCTCGAGCTCGGCCTGCACGCCACCAACATGCCGCGGGAGTACGGCGGCGGTGGCTACTCCATGCTCCAACAGGTGCTCGTCCAGGAACAGGGCGGCCGGGCCACGAACGCACTGGCATGGGTGCTCGGCACGCCGCCGGCCTGGTTTCCGCCGGTCGCCACGCCCGAGCAGATTCAGAAGTACGTGGTCCCCGGCATACGCGCCGAGGTAGAGGAGTGCTACGCCATCACCGAGGAAGGGGCGGGGTCGGACGTCGACGCCATCACGGCGACGGCCCGGCGGGACGGCGATTCCTACGTCCTCGACGGCGTGAAGTGGCACGTCACCTCCTTCAACCACGCCGGCTACGCCTTCTTCCAAGCCAAGTTGACCGACGGCGACCACGCCGGCAACCACGCCATGTTCATCGTCGACCTGCCGAGCGAAGGCGTCCGTGTGATCCGCACCCCGGAGTACAGCCACACCATCGGGCACCACCACCCGATCGTGGCTTTCGAATCGGTCCGGGTGCCGGCCTCCGGTCTGGTCGGGCGAGAGGGTGACGGCATGGGATTCGCCTACGAGTGGTTCCGCTTCGAGCGGATCATGGTGGCGTCCCGGTGCCTCGGTGGCGCGGCCCGGCTCATCGACGACACGACCGCGTTCGCCAAGGAGCGGATCGTCAACGGCCGACCGATCGCGGAGTTCGGTGCCGTTCAGATCATGCTGGCGGACTCTCTGACCGAGTTGTTCGCCGCCCGCGCGCTCGTCTACGAGACGGCTCGCAACATCGATGCCGGTGCCGACCTCAAGGTGCAGCACACGCAGTGCTCCATGGCCAAGCTCTACGCCTCCGAGATGGCGAACCGGGTGGCCGACCGGTGCGTGCAGATCTTCGGTGGCCGCGGCTACATGCGCGAGAACGTGGCCGAGCGGTTCTTCCGTGAGCTCCGGGTCGAGCGGATCTGGGAGGGGACCAGCGAGGTCCAGCGGTCGATCATCGCCGACCAGATGGTCAAGCGGGGACCCCGCACATTCGTCTGAACCGGTTTCACCGGGGAACGGCGGGCTTGGTGCCGGTGCGGACCCTCCCGCCGGTCGGGCGGACCTGACAGCAGGTCAGTGCGCCGCCACCCTCGACGCGGTGTTGGTCACTTGTTGACCCAGGTAGCCGCGGGCGATCATGGTGACGAACTGGTACACCGCATCCTCCTCGCCGCCCATCGGCCCAGGACGCGCGTGGGTCGACGACAGCCCCCGCTGCACGGACGAACACGCATTCCAGTCCTGCTGGTTGGTGATGTCCCAGAAGTTCACGGCGTAGCTCGGGTCGAAACCGGGCTGCTCCACGGCTTCGGGCGCGAACGACCAGGTGCATTCGATGCGGGTCGAGTCGGCCGCCAACGGGGTCAGCCGGTGGGTCATCACATAGTCAGGGTGCAGGCTGATCAGAACGTTGGGGAACACGTACACGTAGATCACGGTGCGCCGGCCTTCGGCGTCGAGGCCGCGGAGCATCACCCCACCGCTCTTACCGTCGAGCGACATGGTGTCCATGCCCTCGCGCAGGTCCATCGTCCCGCCCACCCATGGTCCGTCGGTGTGGTAGTTGTCGCCGCTCTTGGGAGGGCTCACCTCGCACAGCTCGGGGTGGATCATCGGGCAGTGGTAGCACTCCTGGTAGTTCTCGGTGAGGATCTTCCAGTTGGCGGGCACCACGTAGTCGTGCGTACCCGCCACACGCAGGCGTTCGGGTTCATAGGGGCGGACCAACTCCTCGAGCGAAGCCAGCTGAACTTCCAGCGCCGTGGCGGTGCCCGACCCGTCGACGAAGACGAGCCCGTGCCACTCGGTGCACGGGAGCCGGGTCAGCCGGTGGTCGGCCGGGTCGAAACCTTCCAGCTCCTTGAATCCGGGCGCCGTCCAGACGTCGCCCTGGAGGGTGTACGACCACGAGTGGTACGGACAGATGACCCGGCCGTGCCTGGTGGAGACGCCGCACGGCAGGAGCTCGTGGCCCCGGTGGCTGCACACGTTGGCGAAGGCGCGGAGCACCCCGTCCTGACCCCGGATGAGGAGCACACCGGCACTCCCGAGCGATTCGGCCCGTTGGTCGCCGGGCTCGCGCAGTTCCTCGCTCCGCCCGACGCACGTCCACCCGCCGTCGAAGAAGTGGCGTTGCTCCCAGGCGAACACGTCCGCGTCGACGTAAGCCGTGCGGGGGAGCATCCGACTCTGCCCGAAGGGGAGGAGGGACCGCTCGAGCTCGGCGCGGACCAAGGGTGCGGGATCCGGCGTCGCTTGAATGACCATACAGTCAATCCTATGATTCTGCTCCTGCGGCGTCCAGCGTCGAGGGATCCGGAGGTCCGGCCGCACCGGTCGGGGGCCGCCGGGCGTTCCGGAGTCGGCCGATCGACGTGTGAGACAGGGCCCGCAGCGACGGCCCGGACCGAGGAGGAGCGGACATGGCGTCTGAGGGGCGGGTCGTGGTCGCGGTGACCGTGGGAACCCACCTCCCGGAGCGGTTTCGCGACCGGGCATGACCCCCGTGCTGCCCGCGCGGGCGCAGGTCGTGATCGTGGGGGGTGGTGTCATCGGCACCAGCGTCGCCTACCACCTGGGCACCCTCGGCTGGTCCGATGTCGTCCTGCTGGAGCGGGACGTGCTCACGTCGGGGACCACGTGGCACGCCGCGGGCCTGATCACCTCGGCCGGGATGGTGGACGAGACCGCCCTCTTCATGAGCCGCTACTCGCGGGACCTCTACGAACGGCTCGAGCAGGAGACCGGACTGTCGACCGGCTTTCGCGCCGTGGGTCACATCTCCGTCGCCACGAACTCCGACCGGATGGATGCGCTGCGCCGCGAGGCGAAGTTCGTCCACGGGTTCGGTGTGGAGGACCATGAGCTTTCCACCGACGAGATCGCCGCACTCTGGCCGATGCTCAGGACCGAGGACGTCGTCGGCGGGTTCTACGTGGCCGACGAAGGCCGGGCCGACCCGGTGGGCGTCGCCATGTCGTTGGCCCGGGGGGCACGGACGCGTGGGGTGACGATCTTCGAAGGAGTGCCGGCCACCGGGGTGACCAAGGCGGGAGGGCGGGTGACCGGGGTGGTCACCGAGCAGGGGACCATCGAGGCCGAGTACGTCGTCAACTGCGGCGGCATGTGGGCGCGCCAGTTCGGCGCCGCGGCCGGTGTCGACGTGCCCCTCCAGGCGGCGGAGCACTGTTACCTGATCACCGAGCCGATGGAGGGGATCCATCGCGACCTGCCGGTCGTCGAGGACCCTGATTGCTACGGCTACTTCCGTCCGGAGGGTGACGGCCTGCTGGTCGGCCTGTTCGAGCCCGTGGCGGCACCGTGGTCCCTCGACGGCGTGCCCGCCGGGTCGTCGTTCGTCGAGTTCGCCGCCGACTTCGACCGGCTCGCCCCCTTCCTCGACCGAGCCATGGCCCGGGTCCCCGCCCTGGCCGACACCGGTATTCGCAAATTCTTCTGCGGCCCGGAGTCGTTCACCTCGGACGTTCACCCGCTGCTCGGGCCGGCACCCGAGCTCGACAACTACTTCGTGGCGGCCGGGCTCAACTCGCTCGGGATCCTCCTCGGCGGCGGCGTGGGAACCGTCCTCGCCCATTGGATCGCCGACGGTGAGCCTCCGGTCGACGTGACGGGATATGCCATCGACCGGACCGCTCCCCACGAATCCACCCGGGCCTTCCGCAAGGAGCGCACCACCGAGCAGCTCGGGGTGCTGTTCGGCGACGCGGTCTACCCGTCGTGGCGGCCGAAGACGGCGCGGGGCATGCGTCGCTCCGTGCTGCACGACCGGTTCGTCGCTGCGGGCGCGCACTTCAACACATCGGCCGGCTGGGAGTTCGTGGAGTGGTTCGAGGGTGACGAGTCCCTGCCGCTGCGGCCCGGCTTCGGCCGCCCGGCGTCGTTCGGCCTCGTGGCCGAAGAGCACAGGGCCGTCCGCGAACGAGTGGGGATCATGGACATGACGTTGATGGCCAAGTTCGTGGTCCAGGGCCGGGATGCCGCGGCCGTGCTCTCCCGCCTGTCCGCCAACCACGTGGATCGTGAGGTGGGTCGCGTGGTCTACACCCAGTGGTTGTACCCGAGCGGGGGCATCGCGGCGGATCTCACGGTGACCCGGCTCGGCCCTGAAAAGTTTCTCGTCGTCGCCTCGGACATCATCCAGCGCCGTGTGGAGCCGATGGTCCGACGGGCCACACGGGCCGACGAACACTCCGCGTCGACCGACGTCACCTCGGGCACGACGCTGCTCTCGGTCCAGGGGCCGGATTCCCGGGCTCTCCTCGGCCGATTGTCGTCGGCCGATCTGAGCAACGAGGCGTTCCCCTACCTCTCGGCCCGGTCGATCGACGTCGGCCACGCCCAGGTGCTCGCGCTGAGGGTGACCTATCTCGGGGAACTGGGCTACGAGCTGCACGTTCCGACCGAGTACGGAGCCGGGGTCTACGACGCGCTGATGGAAGCAGGAGCGGAGCTCGGGGTCCGTCCGGTCGGTCTCTCGGCCATGGCCGGGCTGCGCCTCGAGAAGGGCTACCGCGACCTCGGCGTCGACATCGACAACACCGACAATCCCCTGGAGGCCGGGCTCGGCTTCGCCGTCGCCTTCGAGAAGCCCGGAGGGTTCACCGGCCGCGAGGCACTGCTCGCGCTCCGCGACCGGGCTCCCTACCGGTCACTCCTGGTGAGCCTGCTGGTCGAAGACCCGGACGTGGACTTGTTCGGCAACGAGCCGGTCCTCCTGGACGGTTCTTGGATCGGCTACGTCCGCGCCGCCGCCTACGGGCACACGCTGGGCGGGGCCGTGGGGCTCGCCATGGTCGACCACGCGGACGGCGTGACCGCGGAGTGGCTGGACTCGGGCCGGTTCGAGGTCTGGACGCCCCAGGGAGATCGGCCCGTTCGGCTGTCGGCCGCCCCGCTGTACGACCCGGCTCGCTGCCGGATCCTGGCCCAGGCGGCCTCGTGAGCACCTCGTCCCCACCCGCCGCCGGCGACCGTCGCCTGGTCCTCACCGTGACCTGCCCGGACCGCGCCGGCATCGTGGCCGCGGTGACCGGGTTCATCGCCGAGCACGGCGGATCGGTGGTCGAGGCGGCTCAGCACGCCGACCTGGGGACTGGGCGCTTCTTCCAACGGATCGAGATCCTGGCCGAGAGCCTCCCCTTCGGGCCGGACGAATTCGCGAGGCGCTTCGAGCGAGTGGCCAACCAGCTCGAATTGGAGTGGAGGCTGCGCGACACGGGCGTACGCCGACGGGTGGTGATCCTCGCCAGCAAGGAGGATCACTGCGTGGCCGACCTGCTCCATCAGTGGCGCAACGGCGATCTGGAGGCGGACATCCCGCTGGTCATCTCCAATCACCCCGACCTCCAACCGCTCGTGGAATGGCACGACATCGAGTTCCGCCACGTCCCGTTCACCGCGGGCCGCAAAGCCGAGGCGTTCGCCGAGGTTGCGTCCCTGTTCGACGCCGTCCGCGGGGACGTGATGGTGCTGGCTCGGTTCATGCAGATCCTCCCGGCCGACCTCTGCTCCCGCTACCCGTGGCAGATCATCAACATCCACCACAGCTTCCTGCCCTCGTTCGTGGGCGCGCGGCCGTACCACCAGGCTTTCGAGCGTGGAGTGAAACTGATCGGCGCCACCTGCCACTACGTGACGGACGAGCTCGATGCCGGCCCCATCATCGAACAGGACACAATGCGCATCGACCACGCCGACGACATCGGGGAGTTGCTGCGGATCGGTCGGGGCATCGAGCGCACCGTGCTGGCGCGCGGGTTGCGCTGGCACCTCGAGGACCGCGTGCTGGTCAACGGGAACCGGACCGTGGTGTTCGCGTGAGGTGGGCCAGGCTGAGCACGCGGACCCACCCACCCGCACGCGGCCCTTTGATGTCACGACCGTCCGGAGGTCCCGAACGGGCCACGACGAACCCGAGGTGAATTGATGCCATCCGAATCGATCCGCAGCCCCTTCTACGAGCCGGCAGCAGCGCTTGGTGCGACGTTCATGGAGGAGGGCGGCTGGTACTGGACCGATGACTTCGGCGACACCGACGGCGAGTACCGGGCCGTGCGCGAGGACCTGGGTGTCTGGGACGTGTCGCCGCTGAACAAATGGGAGTTCCGCGGGCCGGACGCGCTCGTTGCGGCTCAGCGCATCCATTCCAACAACGTCGCCGGGCTCGATGTGGGTCAGGTGCGCTACGGCGCCCTGTGCGACGAGGACGGGCTGATGATCGACGACGGCACCGTCTACCGTCTGGCGGACCGGGTCTGGGTGATGACCAACGGTTCGGGGCACGCCGAGCACTTCGCGGACGCCACGGCTGACCTCGACGTCGAGATCGAGCCCATCACGCTCTCCATGCCGCACCTCGGCCTCCAGGGCCCCCGGGCCCGAGAGGCGCTCGCACCGCTGTGCGACGCCGACGTGGCGGGACTCAGGTACTTCCGGTTCCACCCTGAGCCGACGACGGTCGGCGGCGTGCCCTGCGTCGTATCGCGCACCGGCTTCGGAGGCGAGCTCGGCTACGAGCTGTTTTGCCGCCCCGAACACGCCGCCGACCTGTGGGACGTGGTCGTGAAGCAGCTCCGGGCCCGCCCCTACGGCGTCGGGATCGTCGAGACGTTGCGCGTCGAGGCCGGGCTGGTGGTGCTCGATTACGACTACGAGGCTCACGAGCGGACTCCCTTCGACCTCTCGTTCGACAAGATGGTCGCCGTCGGGAAGGTGCGTTTCATCGGGAGCGAAGCGCTCGAGAAGGTCGCCGTCAGTCCACCGAGGCGGTTCAAGACCCTTCGGCTCGAGGGTGAGGAACTCCCGGACTACGGGGCCCAGGTGACGCGTGACGGCCTTCCCGTCGGAACACTGACCAGTCCGGCGCCGAGCGCACGCTTCGGACTCCTGGGCCTGGCCGTACTCGACACCGCCCACGCGGAGGACGGAGCGCGGGTGGAGGTTGCACTGGGTGAGGGCACGGTGGGGGCCACCGTCGCGCCGCTCGCCGTCTACGACCCGGAGAAGCGCCGGCCCCGCGCGTAGCGCCCGGGCAGGTCGATCAGGTGGCGCCCGGACCAAGAGGTCGGTGCCGGGTCACGCCTCTTACAGGATCGCTCCGCCGGGAACGACGACGGTGGCCCCGGGGACGACATTTCTGGCCCTTCCCGCGACGCGCCACCAGATGATCGGGAGACATGCGGTCAAGGCACCCGCGCCCGCCGCGCCGGCGACGAACGGTGCCCAGGTGGCGACGCTGAACAACGCTCCTGCGACGCCGGCTGACACGGCGATCGCCGCCGTTTCGCTCGTGGAGAACAGCCCTTGCACCCGTCCCAGCTCGCCCTCGGCCGAGCTCTGGGTCAGCAACGACTGGGCGGAGGGCAAGGCGACGGCCAGGCCCACGGCTTCGAGGCCACCAAGGGCCAACAACAGGGGCAGGTTGGTGACGAACGGGTAGAGGCTGCAGAAGAAGACGGACGATGCGAGCGAGCAGATGACGAGCCATCTTCGGTCCGCGTGATCGGCCAGCCAGCCGGCCGGTCGCGCCATGGCCACAAAGGGTACGGCGAACAAGGTCCAACTCAACCCGACCTGCCAGTCGTGGGCGTGATGAGATTCGAGAAGCAAGGTCCAGCACGACTCGTAGACGCCAATGGTGAGCCCCAGCGCGCCGGCAGTGCACAGCGCCCCCACGAGCGACCGGTTCAGCCGCGGCAGCCCGCGATGGTCCGATCGGTTGGTCGCCGTGTACTCCGTGTCGGCCCGAGCCACGACGCCGCCGGCGATCGCCGGGAGACAGGCGGCGACTGCGATCGCGCCGGCGAGGAAGAAGACCACGCTCATCGCCGACAAGCCGATGAGGCTACCGGCGAGAGGGCCGACAGCCATGGCCGCCAACTGGGCGCCATAGATGGAGGCGAAGGGCGCGGCCTCGTCGGGCCAACGAGACGTTTCCCGCGACCATCGCCAACGCCGCGACCTCGGCCGCGCCCGCCCCCGCGCCCTGCAGCGAACGCAGGCCGATGTCGGCGGCGGGGCCGACTGGGGCGAGGAAACCGAAGCTTCCCACGGCATAAGCCACCAACCCACCGATGAGGACCGGTCGCCGCCCGACCTTGTCGGCGATGCGTCCTGCCGGGTACTGGCAAGCCAACGCAGCGACGAAGTAGGACGCCATGACGACACCGACCAGGGCATCGGTCGCACCCCGATCCCGCAGGTACTCGGGCAGCAGCGGGAGGATCGCGCTCGCCCCGAGCCACAGGAGGAACGTCGTGAGAGCGAGGGCTCGGACGAGGGACTGGACGGCCGCGTCCGCACTCGCTGGTGACGGGACATCGAGGGCGGCCGCACGCCGGATCCGGGCCATCGATCAAGACTATGGCCGGAGCGAGGGAACGGCATCTCGTTCCGTGCGTTCGACAGGTGTCCATGCAGCGGGTCGTCATCACGAAATGCAGAGACAGAGAGACCGGATGACGCTCTAGGCTCGTCGGGCTGTGGACGAGCTTCTGATTGAGCGAGCCGATGACCATGTCGTGCTGACCCTCAACCGCGTCGAGCGTCGGAACGCCCTGTCGGTGGCGCTGCGTGACACCATCAGCGATGCGCTCGAGGACCTGGCTGAGGATTCCGCCGTCAAGGTCGTTGTCGTCACGGGTGCCGGAAAGACGTTCTCGGCCGGCTTCGATTTGAAGGAATTCGATCGTGCCGCCGCAGATGAGAAATTCATGCGCGAGTTGTGGACCTCTTCGGACCGATTTCACCGCAGCGTGTTGCGCTTCCCGTTGCCGCTCGTGGCCGCAGTCAACGGACCGGCAATCGCCGGTGGCTTCGACCTCGCCGTCATGTGCGACCTACGCGTTGCCGCGACCTCGGCGCGGTTCTCGCATCCCGAACGCTCGTTCGGCGACATGATCTACGGCCCGCTCCACGACCTCGTCGGTGGTGCCGTGGCACGGGAGCTGACCATCGGTGGCCGCGAACTCTCGGCGGACGAAGCCCTCGCCGTGCACCTGGTGGGCGCCGTGGTCGAACCAGATCGACTGATGGCACACGTGGCTGATCTGGTCCAGCATGTGTGCGTCGCACCGCGGGACGTTCTCGTCCGAACCAAGGCGAAGGCGTTGCGCCAGTCCGGCGTCGACCCTTCCGTTCCCACGCTCGACTTGTAGAGCTGGCGCCCATTCGTCGCTGCCGCGCCGACTCGACTGTGTGACTTGTTCGGCCTGCGCCTCTCCGCGCACAGACTCCCTCGACTCCATAAGATGCCGCCAATGCCACCACTCAGCCTCGCTCAGCAAGAACGCAAGACGCTCTGCGACCTGTTTGTCGAGCTCGGCGCCGAGGCACCCACCCTGTGCCGAGGTTGGCTGACCGCCGATCTGGCGGCGCACCTCGTCGTCCGTGAACGGCGACCCGACAGCGGGCCCGGGCTCGTGTGGCCGCCGCTGGCCGGCTACACGGACAACGTGCGCCGAGCGGTGCGGGACCGCATGGGATGGGAGAAGCTCGTCGAGACCGTCCGGCGCGGCCCGCCATTGCTCCTCCGTCCATTCGACGGGCCGATGAACACGGTCGAGTTCTTCATCCATGTGGAGGACGTGCGTCGCGGGCAAGACGGCTGGGAACCCCGCCCGATCTCGCCGGAATTGGCCGACAGTCTTTGGGCCCGCGTCGGGCCCGGCGGTATGGCGAAGAAAGTCCCCGCCACGATCGTGATCACCTCGCCTGGACGGGCGGAGAAGGAGCACGGATCGGGGCCGCGCCTCACCTTGGCCGGCGACCCGGGCGAACTGACCATGTTCGGCGCCGGTCGCCAAGGGGCAGCCAAGGTCGAGATCAGCGGCGACGCTGACCTCGCCGCCCAGCTGCGGGTGGCGTCGCTCGGCGTCTGACTCCGGCAGCCCGATCGCCGGAGCGCCGTATATCGCCGCTCTGTACGATCGCCCAATGGTTCAGATGCAGGCTCGAGAGATACCGGTCCCCACCTCGGTCAGCCCGAAGGCTCAGGAGATCCTGGCGATGGGCCGGCTCGGTCCACCACCGAAGGAGCTCCCTGCGCTCGACGACACCGAAGGATGGAAGTCCTATGTCGCGGAGACCGACGGATTCGTGCGTTCGATGGTCGGTGATACGGCCGCTTCGTTCGCGGGCACTCTCGAGGAGCGCGACCTGGGGCCGTGCCCGCTCTACGTCGTCACGCCGGACGGCATCGGGGACGACGACCCCCGGGTATTTCTCGACATCCACGGCGGGGCCTGGGTCCTCGGGGGCGGCGATCTGTGCAAGAGGACCACGATCGCCTCGGCCACCGCTCTCGGAGTTCGCGCCTGGTCGGTGGACTACCGGATGCCGCCCGACCACCCGTTCCCGACGCCCCTCGACGACTGCCTGTCGGCGTACCGCCTGCTCTTGGGCGAGCGCCGACCCAGCGAGATCATCGTCGGTGGGACATCTGCCGGCGGCAATCTGGCGGCGGCGCTGATCCTGCGAGCCCGCGACGAGGGGCTACCCCTGCCCGCGGCGGTGGTCTTCAACACGGGTGCCTTCGACCTCACCGGTTCTGGTGACTCTTGGCAGGTCAACGACGGCCTCGACAATGTCCTCTCCGGCCCGGTCGAGCCGTGCACCGAGCTCTACGCCGGGAGCCACGACCGCCGGGAGCCCTACCTCTCACCGCTCTTCGGTGATCTCACCGGATTTCCGCCGGTCATTCTCCTGACCGGTACCGCGCGACCGGCTCCTCTCGGACAACGTGCGGATGCACCGAGCGCTCCGGGCGGTCGGGGTCGAGGCCGAGCTCCACGTGTGGGAGGCGGCCGGCCACGGTGGGTTTCTCGGCATGGCCCCCGAGGATGCCGAGCGCTTCGCGGAGCAGCGCCGCTTTGCCGAGGCGCACTGGGCTTGACGCACGTTCGCGGAGACGAACGCGAGAACGAGCTTAGGGGTGTTGGCCGAGGCTGGCGGTGTCGATCAAAGCCAAGCCTTTGTCCGTGGCGGCGACAGTGAGCCCCGGCGCGGCCGTGGGGATTGCGGGAGTCGCACTACAAATCTGTCTGCGAGAGGTACCCGAGTCCACAGAGCGCATCCAAGACGGCGGTCCGGGTCCGAAGACCCTGTTCCCGGCGGACCTGGTAGTCCGCCGGGCGAACGAGACCATCAATGGTCCCGTCGATGTCGACGCAATCGAGATACCCGTCGATGTCGTGCAGGCCGAGCAGGGGGCGGAGGACTACCACCGCGGTCGCCTCGTCGGGCACCGGTGGGTCTGCCCACGCGCGGGTCACGAAGCAGTTGAAAGCGCGGTGATCGCCGAACTCGAGGACCGCCCGGAGTGCTGTGCCGACTTCGGCACGAGTCGGCCGTGATTTCCCGGTCTCGAGTCGGGAACGCCGGCGACGAGAAGGCCCGTCGGGATCTGCGAGGCCTGGCTCCCACTTGAGGTGGCCGATCGCGTGGAAACCGATCAGGGTGAGAGGCAGCAGCGCCTCCAGATGGGAGAGGCGATCGACCTGGCGCATTCCACGGGTCGACCGAACCGCCCATCGCCGGAGAGGGGCGTCCTTGTCGTGGTATCGGCGCGATTGAACCTCCCATCGGATTTCGCGTGCTCGCCGGCCTTCGAGGTCCCCGAAAGCAAGATCATCGAATAACTCGACGTCACGCAGCGCAGCCATGCGCTGGTGCGTCCCGCGGCGGTGCGCCCGCCGGACGCCATCGAGCGATTTGGCGGCCGTCCTTCGCCTTTTCGAGGGGAGGATGGAGCGCGCCATGTCACGCTGCTTGGCAGCAGTGGGGTCCCGGCGCTTGTTGTAGGTATCCATGACGGGGCCCTCCTCCAGGCCCTGATACCGCCCGCATTTCGGGCGGCTATCTCTGCGTCATGTCGCCTCCAATCGATGGTGCCCTGTTGCAGGGCAGTCGGGCAGTGTGCACCTTTGCGGCCTAGAAGTCAACGGGCACCGACTGATCATTGATCTGGCAGAGCGCTCACGCTGTCGAGAGACTCGGAGTCGAGACCAATGCGCTTTGACCTGGCCGCCACCCAAGACCCGTCGTACTCGACGATTTTGGCCGAGACGGAATCGGCCCAACCGCAGAATCGCCACCGCCTGGACAAGGGCTGTAAGCGAGAGCGAGTGGCCGCGTCAGCCATGCGGACAGCTCTAGGCCCGGGAACCACGACCGCCGGGAGCCTTACCTCACCGCTCCTCGGTGAGATCAGCGGTTTCCCCCGTCATCCTCCTGACCGAGGCTCGCCGGGCTGCCAAGTCTGCGCCGTGAGCTACCAGACCCCGGGGACCAACCTCCACCGGACGCGGCTGCGGTATGCACTGTATTCCTCGTTGGTCGCGAGCAGTCGGTCCTCGGCGACGGCGCGGCCCACATTGCAACCTGACGCCAACACCATCACGAGGGCGTTGCGCAGGGAGATGCTCTGGAGCACGTACCCGAACTGGAGCAGAAGGTACGAGGCGTAAATGGGATGCCGGACGATCGCATAGGGGCCTCTTTGCACGAGCCCTCGGTCGGCAGCGACAAAACCGAAGGAACGGCCGAGGGTGAGGAACGAAGCCACGCAGATAGCCAGGCCGACCAGTTGGAAGATCAGCCCGCTGGTGACACCCCACTGAGGATGTGCTCCCACCGGACGGAACAAGACACCGCCAAAGGTTCCGCCGAAAGCGAGCAGCCAATCACCCCATCGCCGGCTCACCGTGCGCGCTGGTCGCCGGATCAGGTACGCCGCGACAACCCACATCTGCTCCGCGGCGAAGGCCGCGCCCAGCGGCCGATGCGTCTGTAGGTAGAACCGCAGCGTGGCCTGCGCGAAGAACGCGGCCCCGGCGGCCCCGACGAGGTTCATCGAGATCCTGAGCAGCCGGTCCGTCGTCCCGGCGCGGTACGCCGCCAAACCACGCCGCCCGGGTTGCGAAGTCGGACTCGACCCAGCCTCTTGGGACTTCAGATCTCCACCCCGGGTACTTGGCAGCACGCGAGTGCCTGCCGTCACGACTACGCCTCTCGGATGCGTCGCTCGATGACGGCATCGAGACTGAATCGACCCGAACCAAGGAGCGCAACGACGAGCGCCAGGACCCCGAGGGCAAGGTTCAGCTGATAGCCGGGAGGCGTCGTCTGTGAGTTGATCCCCGTCGCCCAGGTCACGGTGATCATCGCCATCACCATGTCCCCGAACAAGGCGAGGCCGGCGAGGCGCGAGGAACCCCACGGCGAGTGCGACCCCGCTCCCGAATTCGATCAACCCACCGAGGACGGCGAAGAGCCCGCCAGGATGCAGGTGGGCCGTCTGTGAGAAGTACAGAGCGGTCCCATGAATGCCCGGACCGTTGAACGAGCCGAAGAGCTTCCCGGCCCCGTAATAGATGAAGATCCAGGCCAATGCGACGCGGGCGAAGAGCAGAGCCCAGTCGCCGGCGGGTGGCGGCGAGTGGGTGCTGAACACGGTGGTCAACAGGGTGCGACCAGATTTGTGCTGCGCCTCAACCGTCGATGTCATCTTGACGCCGTCTCCCCGAATGGCACATCCAGGCCGTCGGTAGCTTGCCCGCAGAACAGGGCAGGGTCAACGGACACGGCGGACTGACGCGGAACTGATCGAATGGACGAGGGCACCGTGACGTCGCACATGGGGCGGAAGGGCGCCATCAATTGAGCGGCGAGGACCGCAAAATGCCGTGGTCGCGTTCCCGCCTGTTCGACGGTCAGCGGTCGACCGGGCAGCCCGGTATCGATTCCAACCGAGTCCTTGTCGGGAAACACGGCGCGGTGGAAGATTTGATCCCAGATGGAGAGGGCGAACCCGAGGTTCACGTCTTGAGGTCCGTCCAACTGATGGTGGATGCGGTGAAAATTCGGACTCACGAAGACCCGTCCCAGCGGCCCGAAGCTCAAGCGGGTGTTGGAGTGGGCGAACGCCACGATCCCGCCGTAGACGACCAGAACGCTGATCGACAACGCTCCGTTGGCCAGCAGCACCACACCGGGCACCAGCGCCAGGAGATAGGAGACATGGATCAGCGGGTGGGTACGAAACACCGTGAGCACATTCATGTCCTCTTGGGAATGGTGCAGCTCGTGAAAGCGCCAGAGCACCCGGACGCGGTGATTGGCGAAATGGACGAACCAGTTGCAACCGTCCATGGCGATGACGATCACCGCGATCGCGGCAAAGCGCGGTAGCGGGCCGATCTTTGGTAGGACGATCCACGGCAGACCCGCTCGGACAGCCGCCACGAAGGCGAGGGTGAGCGCGGTCACCAGTGGCGCGACGAACAACGCGTTCATGACGGTCAGGAGGAGGTCGTGACGATGCCCACGGGCGACGAGTGGTCGTTGCTGAGCCGGCCAGATCCGTTCTACGACGAGAAAGACGCCGATGATCCCGAGAGCCGCTGGACCCACCAAGACCACACGGAGACTGGTCAGGGATCCGGTGAACTGATCACCGCCCCAGTGGTTGGCCCAACCGACCACGACCAGAGCGGCGGCCAACGCCGCGATCCCGACCGCCGGGAGATAGACACGGGACGAGACCGCGATCCATGGCCGAGTCGCTTCCCGGGTCCTTCGCTCGGCTGGCGAAGGACCCGGTGAGCGAGATGGGGCAATTAGGACAGAAGACACGAATTACTCCCGGTCTCGAGGCTCGGCGCTAGAACGACGCGCCTCCGGATCCAGCGGTCGACCCGCCGGAGCCAGAACCAGAGCTAGAACCGGAACCAGAGCTGGAACTCGACGCCGGCTTCGCCGTCACGACGACCGACCACTTGCCCCAGGTGTCCGTCAGGTTTCCATGCACCTGGCCGGCACCCCTGTCGCCGACGAACCAGTAGAGCGGCTTGCCGGCATAGGTCACCTGAAGATGACCTCCGCTCCGCTTGACGGTCCCGAGCTTGGCCGCGGTCACACCCTTCCCGGCCGTGGCCTTGGTCACACCCTTGGGCAGCATGAGCGCTGGCCAAACTTTCAGGCATGCAGTCGAGCAGGCCGTCTTGCTGGGCTTCAGGGTGTAGACGGTCTTGCCGCTCACCAGGATCGTGCCAAGTTTCGGATTCTTGGTCGTGGACACGACGACCTTGGTCGCCGCACCTGCCGTCGCGTCGGCGAGTACCAATCCGGACAGCCCACCGAGGGCCACGATGACACCGGCCATTCGCCCGACTGGGACTTTGCGTGTCGAGGTCCGGTCCTGTGATTCCTGCTGCTTCATGGCTTGTCTCCTGGTCTGATTTGGGTGCCTCACTCAGACGTACGCAGGTGGCCCGTCTATGGATGGGTGCGGAGCACGTATTTCTGGGCTCCCAGAGTCCCGATTGCAGTTGCCGTAGGCGCCCTTCCCCATCCGAACACCCCTATTTTTACCGATCCGTACGCCGAATTCATCCGTAGAGCCGGCATCCACTACGTGAGGAGTCCAAAAGCATGGCACCACTCCGAGGTTCGACCGGTCGGCGTTCCTGGCACAAGGCGGCTGCGGTGCTCGCGATGGTCGGGTTCTCTGCCTCTGTTTTCGTCGCCAGCTCAGCTGGTGCAGAGTCCGGTCACAAGGCGAAGACCACCGTTGTCTCGACCAGGAACTCCGAACTGGGCACGATCCTGGTGAGCGGGAAGACCCTCTACACCCTGAAGGCGAGCAAGACGCGGTGTACCGCCCGTTGCCGAAGGATCTGGCCCGAGCTCTTGCTGCCCAAGGGTGTGGACAAGGCCACGGCCGGCAAAGGTGTCACCGCGGCGAAGCTCGGCACCGTCAAGCGTGGTGGAGGCCATCTGCAGGTGACCTATGCCGGCAAGGCGCTCTACCGGTTCTCGGGGGACAAGACCGCGCGGCAGGTGCACGGACACGTAAGCGACGGTTGGGGAACCTGGTCAGCTGTTGTGACCGCCACGCCTCCGACTGCGCCTTCTCCGTCGACTCCTGCGCCCACGGCCACCACAACCCCCTCCACTTCGCCGGCTCCCGCAGTGGCACCAACCCCTGCGACCGCACCCACACCAACGACAGTGCCTCCGATGATGGTGCCAACCACATCGCCGTCACCGCCAGTTCCGCCTCCGCCTCCGCCCACGACCACACCGACGACCGTACCGAGTACCGGTGGAGTCTCGTTCTGAGGACAGCAGGTTGATGCGGCACGAGGTCCCGGACCGGACCAATCCGTGCAACCGAGCCAGGATCTCGGTTGCTCCTGCTACTCGCTCCGAAGGGCCCGCGTGGGGCGCGTCCTCGCCGCCGACATCGCCGGCAACAGTGCGATGAGGTTGGCCAACACGATCAGAGCCGGGACCGCCAGGAGCAGGGAGAGCGGTAGGTCGACTGCAGGTGGGACCCCGATCTGGTCAGCGAACAGCGACCAGAGCGAGCGACCGAAGACCAGACCGAGTGGAATACCGATGACGGCGGCAATGACGGCGACGACGGATGCCTGCCAGGCCACCACGTATCCGATTTCTCGTTTGAGAAGTCCAAGCGTCAAGAGGATCGCGAAGTCCCTACGGCGTCGGCGGACCGAGCTGATCGAGCGCGTGGCCCATCATGGCGATGCCCAGGATGGCGAGAATGAAAACGAGGAGTACGGGAGCGGACCGAACCTTGTTGTAGCTGCTGAGGTCGGCGGGCAAAACTCGAGTAGCCGAAAGGAGACACGCGTCGCCCGGACATCCATTCTGATGAGCCAGTCGGGCAAGGCGAGATGTCGTCACGGCCGGATCGGCCTGACTCGAATAGCGCAACAGAACGAAGTTGTAACTCCCCGGCCCGGCTGGAGGTTGAGCGACCAAACGGGCAACTGTGACGGCTCCCTCGCCCAGATCGGTCGGGGTGAACGAGCCCCGGCCGAGCGAAGGGAGAACGACCTGCCCGACGACCCGCAGGGTGTGGCGCCTTCCCTGTGAGCTGAGAACCACGGAATCTCCGATCCTCACGTCCAACTGGCGCATGGTCGTGGCGCCCAGTGCGACCTCACCCAATCCACGCGGAGCGCGTCCGTGCACGATGGTCGGGAAGATCGAACCCACGAGTGGATCGATTCCCACCGTTGGAACGGATCGCCCGTTCACCGTCGCGTCGTCTCCGTAGGTGCCGCCGGCCGCCGACTTGATCCCAGGGACGACTTGGAGCATATGCAAGAGGTCATGCCGAGAGGATGCATTGAACTGATTGTCGAGAGCGAAGCTCCACGTGTCGCCGTACAACCTCGGAGTCGATATGAGCCGGGAGAGGTTGGTGCTGAAGATCGTCACGGCGATGATGGCCGCGAGAGCCAGGGTCATCCCGGCGATGGCGCCCCGTACCGGAACGGCCGTTCTCCCCTGCCCTTGCTCGATGGCCATGCGAATGCCGGTCACCGCCGGAGGGCGGAGCCCCGCTCGGGCCAGAGAGTCGACGATGCGTGAAGGTTGCCGAGAGAGGCCGCCGGGCATGGAAGACGCAATCCCTTTCGTCCTTGTGGTTCTCCACGCGGTCCAAACGGCGACGGCGAGGAACGCGAGCACGATGCTGCCGAACCCGGCTACGGCGACAGCCGGGTCGAGCGATATCCCCGGGTGGGGTTCGGCGATCCTGGCCGGCCCGATCGGCATGAGCGGTGAGGCCAAGGTTGCGCCCAATACGGCCAGGAACGCTCCGATGACGATGGGAACGGCGAGACGAACCAGCGGGACGCTGATCAGTTGTCGACGGTCGAAACCCATGGCGACGAGGACTCGATCTTCGCTCGAGGCCAGGACGATGTCCCGAGCAATGATCTGACCGACCGTCAACAAAGCTCCCAGGGCGACGAGGGCGGCAAAGAGGGCCAGGGCGAGGGCTTCCGGGTGGATCGGACCGTTCGGCGCGGGCCGCGTGGGAGCTCAGGTCGGCGACGAAGATGCCGTGCAGATCCTTCGCCTCGGGGAAGATCCGAGCAAGCCTCTCGACGTTTGCCACGAAAGCCGGGTGGCTGGCGGCCGGGTCCAGGCGCACGAACACGCCGTCGAAGTCGACCTGAGGGACACCGTCATGGAACCGGTCATATCTCCGGTCATACGCCGGAGTGACGACCATGGTCGGAGCACCATCGTTTGGGGCGATCGGGACGACTTCATCCGAAGAGACCCCGATACCGGTGATGGTGAACGTCACCGGTATGAGTGCTCCTGGCGAGGCATCGCTCCCGAGAGCAGCCGACGTAAGTGGCGTGCGGTACATGGTGAAACGGCTGCCGACCTGCAAATGGCGCTGGTTGGCGAGCGTCCTGTTCGCAAGTGCCTCGAACGGTTGATCTGGTTGCGGCATTCGGCCTGCGATGAGCCTGTATCCCGCGACCGAGTAGCCGGCTCGTCCGTCCTCGCTGGCGAGTGTCTTCACCACCCTCGCCAGGTCGGCGTCTGGCTTCCCGTCCGTCTCCGAGACCAGAGAGGGGCCGGCCACGAGTCCGCTTCTGTCCACTCCGGGCAGTCGCTCCACCCGGTGATAAAACGCGATGGTCGGGGCCGTACCGGAGCTCTCGGTGGAGACCAAGTAGTCCGCAGCGTGCGTGACCGTCAGATATTGCGGGTAGGCGGACTCGGTCCGACGGGCTCCGGCCCAGCTGCCGAGGACGACGGTTCCCGCCAAACCGATGAGGAGGGCGAGCCCAAGGGTCCCTCGCCAGTGTCGACGCAGTTCTGCACGGGCTCTCAACCACGGACCCGCCACCTACCAGGCCTTTCTTTGTTCCGCGTCGGGTCCGCCCTCTGCCATCGCGGGCACGGTGCCATTGATCCACAGCGGGTGCGGTCGGGCCAAGGGTGTTAGCAGGCGGACAATTGGTAGTGCTGGCCGCCGAGAGCACCGGGCCGGCCTCGCCGGCGTCAGGAGCGCCCCCCGCTCCCGACAGCACTCGGTGGCGGCTGTTCGCAGATCCGGGCTGCTCCTGATGTCTGCCACGACTGTCACTCTCTCCTCGGTGTCTGGCGAAAGTCGCCGCAGCTCAGGCTCGGCCCGGGCGGAGATCGTAGGCGCGCGCACGAGCTGTGTTCCCGCGGGGCCGCCCACCGGGGTCAGCCGCCTTTGACCACGGCGGGCGTAGAGCGTGTTGGGGTCGAAGACCTCTCAGGGAGGCGAAGGATTCATCGAGCTCTGACCGCTCTGGAGATCGTGCGGCAGATCTGATTGAGCGAGATCACGAAGGAGGTGACTTGACCGTCCGACACGATGATCGCCGCGAAGATTCCGCGATTGCATACCGATAGACAGCGACGTACTGGTCAACCATACGGTCACTGCTGAAGCGTCGGGTTGCCTCGTCTCGAATATTCTGGCGGTCGAGTTGGCCGACACGCCCGATGGCTTTGGCCGCAGACGCCGAGTCCGCCACCAAGAAGCCCGTCCTTCCATCGCTGATGATCTCCGACATGGAACCTCGGTCGAATGCGATCACCGGGGTACCACAGGCCATTGCCTCCACGACCGAGAGTCCAAACGGCTCATCGAAGTCAATCAAATGGAGGAGGGCGATGGCACCCCCCAGGAAGGATGAGCGCTCCCCCGCTCGGACGGACCCGACGAACTGCACACGCTCGCCGTCAAGGCGTGGCACAATTTCGTTCTTGAAGTACTCCTCGTCCTGAACGATGCCCGCAATCCGAAGCGGGATGCCCGTCTCTCCGGCGGCGTCGATCGCGGCAACCACTCCCTTGTCCGGGTGGATGCGCCCGAAGAACGCCAAGTAGAGACCGGGCGCTGCATTGAGGTTGAACGCTTCGGCGTCGATCCCGTGATGGATGGTGGCCACGTAGTCGAGCGCGGGGTGCCTGTCGGCATCGCTGATCGCGACGTAGAACACCTTGTGGTTGTACTTGGCGTACACCGGGACAATTTGCGGCGACGAGAAGCCATGGATTGTCGTGACGACCGGAGTCGAAGTCAGCCCGGAGTAGGTAAGCGGCAAGAAGTCGAAGCTGTTGTGAATGACATCGAACTCAGACGCCCGCTCAAACACCTCCGAAATATGGAGGCACTCGGCCACCTTCGGGTTGATGTCTGTGTCCTCGGACCAGCTCCGGGGAACGACGCTGTGCAGCTGACCCGACGTCTCCGAATCGCCTGTGGCGAACAGCGTGACGTCGTGGCCTCGCGAGACGAGCCCTTCAGTCAACAGAGATGCGAAGAGTTCCCACGGCCCGTAATGGCGTGGCGGGACACGCCACGCGATCGGCGCCAGTACCGCGATGCGCACCGGACCGTCAGCGTCCCTGCCCCAGGCGATCAGCCTTGTTGTCTCGGTCCTCTCGCTTCTCCTTCTTGGCCAGTCGCTTCTCCTTGAGGGATTTGCCTGGCTTCTTTCCAGATGACTTTTGTGGTGACCTGTCGGACACGGGTTCTCCAATCGTTTGTAGTGATGTGCTGCTCAATCGGGATTTTCTTTCAAGGAAGCGAGAAGTTCGTCCAGGGACACGGTGGCCACGCCAATGGCAGAGTCGCCGATTCCGTACGGAATGACAAGGGTCTCCCCATGGAGGAGGGCGCCGCAGGAATACACCACGTTGGGTACGTAGCCGTCCTGTTGATCGCGAGCTGGACTCAGGAGCGGCTCGCGTAGCCGACCGATGATTCGAGTCGGGTCCTCGAGGTCGAGCAAGATGCTTCCGATGTTGTAAGTCCGCATGGGACCGACGCCGTGGGTGAGCACCAGCCAGCCCGCTTCGGTTTCAATGGGCGACCCGCAGTTGCCGAGTTGAACGACCTCCCATGATGCCATCGGCGTCTGGCACGCCAATCCTTCTTCCCAGCGGCGCGGATTCTCCGAGTAGACAACGGTGTTCGACTCTCGATCGCTTCGAGAGAGAGCCGCGAAACGTCCGCCGATCCGGCGAGGGAAGAGAGCGAGGCCCTTGTTGGCCGCAGCCGCGCCGACCATCGGTGAGGAGGCGAAGTGCACGAAGTCCCTGGTTTCAAGCAACTGTTGGCCGATGTCGGTGCCGTTGTAGGCCGTATATGAGGCGTAGTAGGTCGCGCTGCCGTCGTCATCGATGAAACGTACGAACCGGGCGTCCTCCATGCCCTTGGACTCGGCACTCATCGCCGGCATGAGGACCTGCTCGCTCAGTGGTGCGCCCTCCTCGAATTGAACGCTGTAGCTTCGTTCGGCGATCCTGCGCATGAGGCCGACAGTCCTCTTCGCCTGTTTCCGGGTGGCAATATGGTCCTCGAGGAGGCTGAGCCGTCCCTCCATCTCTGCTTGGGTGAACTTTGGCCCGAGGGAGTCCAGGACATAGTCAGCGTCATCGCCACCTCCGCGGAGACGTCGGAGCTCCGTCTTGAACACCTCTGCCTCGAACATCGCGCCATGGCGGCGTCCTTTCGTGGCAAAGGTCGGCGTCGGATCAAAGTCGACGTCACCCGATCCGGTGATCGCCCCCGTCCGGAAGCCAATGGAAGAGCTGTGGCCCTCGCCGATGGCTCGGACACTCATGATGAACCGCCGACCGCCGTGATTGACCCCGGTCTGGTCAGGGTGCATCACCATGCTCGGATTGCACAATGCGGCACCCTCGATGGCGTATTCACTGGTGAAGGTGGCACCGAGCAGCAGAAGGCGGGTCGGGGAAAGTTGGCATCCTGGGTCGAGACGATCGGAGAGCTCGTGGGCGTGGCGGAGGAACGTTTCGGCCAAGCCACGATGTCGGCCCTCGAAACGCGCGAGCACATCGTCATAGCTTCGGTCAACTTCGTCGTCCGATAGCTCCAAGACGCGTCGCAAGACCGCAGAGGACCGGGACTCTTGCTGGTCGAAACCTTCGTGGCCCGGAACGAACAGGCGGGTGACGACGCGCGAGTGGTCGGCCGCAATGTGGACCGGGCTGCGGCGGGCCAGGCTAGGAGCCTGCACACTCATCGCACGACACCCGAGAAGGACCGCGCGTGCTGCATTGTCGAAAGCAGGGCGAGCGTCGACTCGGTGCCCTGATTGAGATTGGCGCCCGTCCTTTGCAGGCCATCAAAGGCTCCGCCAGTGCTGGGGTCCCACATGAGGACCCCTCCGTCATTGTCACCAAGGAACCAATCGGTCGCGGCGGTGATCCCGTCCATCCACCGTCGATCGCCGTCGACAGCCTGGGCGCGGGCGCAGGCATCGGCCAGTGCTGCGACCTCGATGGGCTGTTGGTCGAATGCCGGACCGTGATCGTCGGGGTCGCTGCCACCTGCTGGGGTGACCGAAAGATGGCCACCTCGGGTCTCGCGGTCGAGCAGCCATTCCAAGAGGTCCAACCCCTGCTTCACGAGGAGCGGACGTTCAAGCGCCGTCCCGGCGGCGATCATCGCCTCGGGAAGAGTGGCGTTGGCGTACGTGAGGCGCTGCTCGGGCCATGGCCACCGGGCCTGCTGGCGTGATCCGGTCATCGCATCGGCGGCATCGGACAGCAGGCAACGAGCCTTCGTGTCGTCGGGACAGATGCTGAGTACCTCTGCTGCACCCAGCGCAGCGAAAGCCATGGCCCTGGGCCACAGTGAGCGCTGCGTCATCGCTCGCTCGAGCGCCCGTGCGGCCAAGTGGCGAATCAGATGGTCGTCGCTGTGTGAGGCGGCGGTCCCGAGCCCCCAGATGCTCCGGCCCCAGCAGTCATCGAGTGTCGGGGAGTCCTCCCAAGAACCATGTCGGTTCATTCGGTTCCGACACCTTCCATCCGAGACCAACGCGTCCTGTAGAAAGCTCAGACTCAGCATCGCGAGGGTCCGCATCGCAGATGCTCGTTCTGGCTCCCGAGTGGCTACGACAAGCACGCGTGCCATGTCATCACTGCAGTAGCCGTGCTCAGGCCGAGGTTCACTGAACAGGGCGTGCTCGAAGGTGCCCCGCGCGTCGGTCATGTAGATGAGGTGGTCGTAGACCGGCTCGGGATTGTCCAAAGAGGAGCTCACACCAACGCGAGTCGCTCTTCGAGCAGGCAATTGGCCAAGTCCAGGTACTCGCCCGCCACCACCGACCATTCGAGGCCCGGCGCGAGGCGGGACGCTTCGGCGGCCATGTTGGCCGCCAGCTCCGGTCGGGTGAGGACCATCCTGAGTGCGCGCGCCATGGCATCAGGGTCATCGTGGTCGACGACGAGGCCTGCACCGCTCGAGAGCAGCTCAACAGCGTGCGGAAACGCCGTCGCCACCACGGGACGTCCGGCCGCAATGGCGTCAACGAGAACACCCGACGTCACCTGGTCCTTGGAGTCATACGGCAGCACGACCACTTTGCTGGACTGGATCAGTGCGGTGAGCGATGCCACGTCGCGGTAGTCGGAGTCGAAGACGACGGACGAGGAGATCCCGTGGCGCTCCGCTTGCTCTATCCGGTCCCTACGGTAGGACTCACCGTGGGCCGCGAGGACTTTGGGATGAGTCTGACCGGCCACCATATAACGCGGCCGCATCGGGAGATCATGCAACGTTCGCATGGCCTCAATGGCGCGCTCGATCCCTTTGCCCGGCCCGATGAGCCCCCAGGTGAGCATGACGGGCCGTCCTTCCCGCTCAGGCACGACGCGTCTGGTCGGGATGGCAGCTCCGTGGGCAATGGTGGTCACCTTGGAAGAGTCAACATCGAAACCGTCGCACAGTCGCGCCCGAGCGGCCTCTGTCATGACGACCACCCGGTCCGCCATAGCCGCGACGTCGTTCAGCACCGACCGCTGGTGTGGCGTCGGGTTGGTCAGAACTGTGTGTGCGATCACGATGGAGGGAATGTGGAGGTCACCCAGGATCTCGAGCACCTCGTCACCGTCGGGGCCGCCGAAGAGTCCGTACTCGTGCTGCACCACAGCCACATCGAACTGGTTCAGCAGGTCCGAACTCGCGACGAGAGAGCGCCGTGATCCGTTGACCAGCTCGCCGATCACCCGATCGCCTTGGGAAGGCTGCCCTCCGACGTCAACGACCCGCACCACGCCCACGTCGATGTCGTGCTCCGACATTCCTGACGCCAGCGCAGCCGTGAACGTGGCCAGACCGCAGGCAGTCGGAGGGTAGGAGCTGAGTATCCCGAAAGAACGACCGCGACAATCAAGGCCTTCCATGGGCAAATCGACGACGCGCACAGACGCTCCTCAAAGAGGCTCGGTCGAGGCGTTGAACCTGCACGGGGCGACATCGGCCAGCACGGCCGTCCTGCCCAAGCGACGCGACTCTCCCAAGGGGGACGAGATAGCCAGTCTACCGCAGCGACCAAGGGTTCGTTTCGTGGGCTGTCGCTCGACAATGGACCACGGTGACAAGGGTTCGGGAGGGCCGCTGTGCTTTTGCGTCGGTCACGGCGCCCCGCTGGATCGACGCCACCGGGGACGAGGTCCGAGCCCAGGCTCCCTGGGAGTCTGCGGCGCTCCCAGCGCAACTCGTACCTGCGCGCCGGTTCCGGAGGCCCAACTGGTTCGTCCAGGGCGCCGACCAGTCCCGACGTCGCGAGCGATGCGTCGAGGGCCCCCGATGAGCCTTGAGCAGGTGAAGTGGCCACCTGTCGAGGCGATCCGATGATGCCCCCTGCCTCCTCGATTTCAGGCGAAGAGCGATTCGCGACGGCGCGCGACGGCGCAGAGCACTTCGTTGTACGGGGCCTCGAGTCCGAGGTCGCGGCTCAGTGTGACGACCTGCCCGTTGATGAAGTCGATCTCCGAGGGTCGTCGGGCGAGATGGTCGAGGCGCATCGACGGGCTGGCGTTCGGAATGGTGGCGGCGAAGTCCGACACGTACTGCAGTGGGTCGTCGAATGGGAACTTGATTCCCATGGCGATACCGAGCTGGTGGGCCTCGGTCGTGCAGCCGAGGGCGACCCGCCAAGCCTCCGGATCGGACATCAGATCGCCCACCGTGACGTCGAAGACCGCACACGGAGCGCTCAGTGTGACGTTGCAGAGGAACTTCTCCCAGATCATGAGCGTCACGTCGGCAAAGGCTCGGACGTTGAATCCGGCGTCGTCCCAGACCCGCTCCATTCGCTGGACGCGGTCGGTCAGGCCACCGTGCATCTCGCCGAACCGGATCAGACGCATCCCCTCATGGTGGACGTGGCCCGGTTCGGGGATCGATGACCCGAATCCCTCGGCGATCCCGAGGATGATGTGCTCCTCGGGAACGTGGCGGGCTACTCGCTCACCCGCTCCGAGCCCGTTCTGGAACGCCATGACCACACTGTCGGGCTCGAGCAGGGGCGCGATCTCCGCCGCCACCTCTTCGACGTCCGACGCCTTGGTCGCGATCACCCAGGCGTCGCATCGTCCGGCGTCGTGCGGTGAGCGTCCGACGTGGAGGTCGTCGACGACGAAGCTGCCACTGGCGCCCGAGACCCGAAGTCCGGATCTGGCGATGGCCTCGATGTGTTCCTGCCATGTGTCGATCGCCCAAACCTCGTGTCCGGCCTTGCCCAGGCGGCTGGCGTACACCGAGCCCATCGCTCCGGTTCCGACAATTGCGATCTTCATCTCTTCCTTTACCGACGGCGCTCCGGGCGGGATTCGAACCAGCGCCACCGGCTCCGGAGGCCGATTCGGGATCGTCCGGGTTTCCTACTGATAGTACGTGATCAGTCCTGAACCGGGTATCCGGCCCCACCGGATTGCTCTCAGTTCCGTCGTCGCCCGCGATCTGGAACCGGTGTCCAGTCGCAGAATGCCGATCGACCGTCGCATCACCCTCGCGACTCGGCCTCGACGAGGAACAATTGCGACCGGCACAGTGTTTCAGCAGGTCATGAAGAGCATCGGGTTTTTGTCGTTCGGTCATTGGACCCCCTCCCAACAGTCGCAGACCCGTTCGGCGTCGGACGCCCTGCTGCAATCCATCGAGCTCGCTGTCGCCGCCGAAGAGCTTGGTGCGGACGGGGCGTACTTCCGGGTCCACCACTTCGCCAACCAGCTTTCCTCGCCATTTCCGCTGCTCGCGGCGGTCGGTGCCAAGACAAGCACGATCGAGATCGGGACTGCCGTGATCGATATGCGCTACGAGAACCCGCTCTACATGGCCGAGGACGCCGGCTCTGCCGACCTCATCTCGTGCGGGCGCCTCCAGCTCGGCATAAGCCGGGGGTCGCCCGAGCAAGTCATCGAGGGCTATCGCTACTTCGGCTATGTACCGGGCGAAGGGGTCGACCAGGCAGGCATGGCTCGCGAGCACACACGAATCTTTCTCGAGGTGCTCGAGGGCAACGGCTTTGCCGAACCGAATCCCCGGCCGATGTTCCCCAACCCACCCGGGCTGCTTCGTGTCGAGCCACACTCTGATGGTCTGCGCGACCGGATCTGGTGGGGGGCCGGCACCAGGGCGACCGCCGAGTGGACCGCCGAGCAGGGGATGAACCTGATGAGTTCGACGCTTCTCAGCGAGGACACCGGTGTGCCGTTCCACCTGCTGCAGGCCGAGCAGATCGAACGATTCCGCAAGACCTGGGCGGAGGCTGGCCACACCCGTGAGCCCCGCGTCTCGGTCAGCCGCAGCATCTTTCCCATCGTCAGCGATCTCGACCGCACCTATTTCGGCCGCGAAGGCAACTCGGAGGACCAGGTCGGGTTCATCGACGGCGGCATCGCGCGCTTCGGCAAAACCTACGCCGCGAAGCCTGACGTGCTCATCGAGCAATTGGCCCAGGACCAGGCCATCGCCGCCGCCGACACCCTCCTGCTGACCATCCCGAATCAGCTTGGGGTGGACTACTGCGCCCACGTCATCGATTCGGTCCTGAGCGACGTTGCGCCGGAGCTTGGCTGGCGATGAACTGCACCACTTCGCGGTCGGTGAGCAGCACGGAAGGACCTCGTGAGTACGAGACTTGAAGGCAAGACCTCGCTTGTCACCGGTTCCACGAGCAATATCGGTCGGTCCATCGCCCTCGCGTTTGCGGCAGAGGGAGCACATGTAATTGTGAGCGGCCGAAACGCAGAACGCGGCGCAGGGGTGGTCGATCGGATCCGTACGGCCGGCGGCCGAGCCGATTTTGTTGCCGCTGACCTCGACGGGTCCACGATTGCATCAAGACAACTCGCGACCGAAGCGCTCCGATTTCTCGACGGCCGCATCGATGTCTTGGTGAACAACGCCGGGATCTTTCCTCGTACGACAACGGCCACGACGGACGAAGCCATGTTCGATGAGGTCTACGGCGTCAACGTCAAGGCGCCATATTTCTTGACGGCGACGATCGCACCGACGATGGTCGCAGCCGGCCACGGTTCGATCATCAACCTGGGGTCGTGGATCGCGCGCCTCGGCATACCGAGCGCCTTGTACAGTTCCACGAAAGGCGCCATGGAAACCCTTACGAAGGCCTGGGCCGCAGAGTTCGGACCCGGTGGAGTTCGGGTCAATGCCATTTCTCCCGGAGTTATCCGGTCCCCAAATGCGGACGGATCCGACGACGGCGAGCATCCGGCCGAGGTAATGATGCGTGGAACGCCTGCGGGCAAGAGCGGATCTCCCGACGCGGTGGCGCATGCAGCCGTTTACTTGGCGAGCGACGAGGCAGCATTCGTTCACGGCAGTGTGATCGACGTGGATGGAGGCCGCACCGGTGTGGCGGTCATCGCCTATTAGGTACTCAGTGCTGCCTGACGTAGCTCCGTTGGGCGGTACCGAAGGACGCCACCAAACGGTCCCGATCCTCGACCAGTGTCATCACCAGATACGAGCCAGCCCGCGCCGGTCCAGTCAGCGCACGGCTGGCGCGGAGCCGCTCCCACGGTCCGGGGCCCGGTTCTCTCGGCTCCAGAAGAACGCGAGGACGGTCATGGGCCTTCGGAGGGTTTCGGGTCGGCAACGCTGACTCTGACTCTCGACCAGATCGAGCCTCCAAGAGATGGCTATCGGCTGCCGCGGAGGCTCTTCTTGGCGGTTGCCGCCCTCTCGCGCGCCTCGCGAGAACTTCGCACTGCTCGCGCCTCGTCTGACCTGAGGCGCTTCAAGTCGCCTTCCGCAACTTGGATGGCCCGCCTGACTTTTTTGACCTCGGCTTCGGCCTTCTCCATGTCGTGATTCGCCTTGTCCAGTACTCGTCGTACGGCGACTCGGTCATCCCTTGGAGCCGACTTGGCGACCGTTGGACGGGAGCTCGGCTCGGCCTGGGACGAGGCACCGAATCCGAGTCCCGAATAGCGCAATCCGCTGCGTAACTGACCGCCGAGAAGGCTCTCCGCCGCCACCTCATCGGCAAAGGCGGCCTCAAGGGTCGACTCCAGTTCCTCAAGGGCAACCGCGGAGACTGGTTGGCCCATTCGAAGGCCAATTTGATTTTGCGTCCCGCGCCAACTTGTCGACGGCGTCGGCCTTCTCTCTCGAGACCCTTCGAATATCCTCACCCGCGAGATCACGCGTGGGCGACCGAAGTTCGACGCCCAAATCGATGAGCCGCTGCACGTCATCCGTTCGTTCGAGCACGAGAAGGTTTGCGAGCCATGCCCCGACCGAGGGTTTGCGCAGCTTCTTGATTGAAGAGGCGAGTTCGGCGTCCCCCATCCTGCGGGCCTCAGCGACTTTGGCATCTCGCGCTGCGGTGAACTTCTTCGGCACCACGCGGTAGAGCTCTTCGCTCGCGCCCTCAAAATCCATGCATCCAGTCTGGCGGGTCTGAGTTCGATCAGCGAACTCGGTCGCTCGCCGCTGACTTATCAAACGGGTTACTGCCTGTGCCAGCACGCAAGAGGCCACCCCGATACGAATCCTCGGTTGGTCGAGCGTGCTGGCTCCGAGGACCCGACGAGCCAAGAGGCGGGGCATCGATTCCTCCGGTTGGATGAATCAAACGGCGTTCCGAACTTGGGTGTCGGCGCAATACGAGAGTGCGGCTTCTAGCGCCGTGGCCGCAGCGAGAAGGTGTCTCTATCGGTTGTCCATCTCCACGTTCTCCACCCGTGCCGATCCCTACCTCACCGGCCGTGGTGCCATTCTTCAAGGGCGTGCGTGGCCGAATGATTCCCACGATCGGATGTTCCGACAGCCGCACGAAAGAACTCGGGGCTGCAGAAACAAGGCCGCCCCGGCAGGACTCGAACCTGCGCCACCGGCTCCGGAGGCCCATCCGGATTGTCTTCACGGTCCAGGCCGCCATTCTCAGTCCTTGAGCTGGGTCTTCAGTTCACCCGGTTCGTTGCCGTCTTCTCAGTAGTTCCACTTAATTGCCAAAACGGATTGCCAAACTCCCCGTCCGTCTGGGTCGCCCAACGGCGGCCGGCCCCTGCCCATGGACGGCACCATGGGATCCCTGCGAGCACCCGAAGAGCGCCTCGCCTACACCGTCGCCGCGTTTCGTGCCTTAGGGGTCTCTTGGCCCGTGAAGGTCAGGAACATCGCCGTCTCTGCGCAAAGATTTTCGGGCAAGCCGTCGATTTGGGTGATGCCATTCGTCAGTAGAGCGAACCACCCTTCCCGGGGCAGCCTTGTCTGGCCCGGGAGGCGACTCGCCACGGAGTCGGGTTCACGGACTCTGCCAGGAGGCAGCAATGCGCAAGATCATCGGTGCGATGAAGATCTCGATCGACGGGAAGACCGAGGGCCCGGAAGGCTACGCAGACTGGGTCGATGCGTGGTCGGATGATTTCGGACTCACGCCTCACATCGACGCGTGCGTCCTCGGCGGCGGCATGTACCCCAACTACGAGCAGTATTGGACGGCCATTCAGGATGCGCCGGGTGAGCCGAACCCGATGGGCGTCGGCACTCCTACCCAAGCCGAGGTCGAGTGGGCACGCTTCGCGGCGGTGACCCCGCACTACGTACTTTCGCGCACCCTGACCTCTGCCAAGTGGCCCCAGACGACCTTCCTGCGCGGACTCGACGAGATCGCAACCTTGAAGCACGAGCAACCCGGCAAGGACATCTACTTAATGGGTGGCGCCGGGATCGTGCGAGCCTGCCTCACAGCAGGACTGGTGGACGAGCTCCGCTTCATCATCCACCCCTTGATCGCTGGGACGGGCACCCCGCTGTTCACGGCGCTGGAGCGGCACGGGCTCGACCTGCGCGACGTCGAGGCACTGGCGGGTGGCCGTGTGAGCCTCGTCTACGGAATCGCTTGAGACGCGGAAATGGCCAGTCTGAACCCGGTCGCATTCAACGCCGCGGTGGTCGAGGAGTTTCGTGCGAGGGGCGGGTACGTGAAAGGGCCACTCGCTGACCTCAGGCTCATACTCGTGCACCACATCGGAGCGCGGTCGGGCGTTGAGCGCGTGGTGCCCTTGATGTACTTCACCAGGTCGGACGGGGGATTGATGATCATTGCCTCGAACGGAGGGTCATGCACTCATCCGGCCTGGTATTACAACCTCAAGGCCCATCCGAAGGTGACCGTCGAGCTGGGTACTGAGAGGTTCCGCGTCGTGGCAGAAGAGCTTGATCGTGAGGCACGATCCTTAATGTGGCTGACGATCGTCGAGCAGTCATCGGCCGCGGGGAATTCCAGAGGACGATCACCCGGAGCATTCCTGTGTTCGTGCTCAATCGAGAAGATTGATTGGTTCGGAGGAACAGTGCGATACATGTTGATGATTTGCGACGACGAGTCGGACGATCGTGGTCCGCTCGAATTGGTGCGCGATACCGAGCACGTGGCTTGGATCGACTATTTGAACCGTCAGGAGATCAGGCTGCTCGACGGGGTTCGTCTCCGGCCGAGCACGGACGCGACCAAGGTACGGTCTCGCAACGGCGAGACCTTGATAAGCGATGGGCCCTTCATGGAGAGCAAGGAGCAGATCGGCGGGTTCGCGCTCATAGAGTGCAAGCACCTCGACGCCGCGATCGACGTCGCAGCGAGGCATCCCTTTGCTCTGCACGGAGTGATCGAGATTCGACCAGTCTGGGACGAATGACCGGCGAAGTCGAACAGCTTGTTGCCGGGGCATTCCGGGAGAGCTGGGGCCAGATCGTCGCGACCCTCATCGGCATGACCGGTGACTGGGACCTCGCCGAGGAGTGTGCCCAGGACGCCTTTACCGCAGCGCTGGAGGCCTGGCCCCGCCGAGGAGCACCAGACATGCCTGGGGCTTGGCTCATGTCTGTCGCACGCAATCGCGCCACCGACGTGCTTCGACGCCGAGCTTCGGGCGCAGCGAAGTTGATGGAGGTAGGGGTGAATGCACGCGAAGGAGATGTCGACCCCCCGGGGCCGGACGACATCGACGAGGTAGCGGTGAGCGGGGTGCAGGATGATCGGTTGCGACTGATCTTCACGTGCTGCCACCCCGCACTGCCTCTCGACGCGCAGGTCGCACTGACGCTGCGGACGCTTGTCGGACTGACGACCCCGGAGATCGCGCATGCGTTTCTCGTACCTGAGCCGACGATGGCACAGCGCCTCGTCCGAGCCAAGCGGAAAATCCGAAACGCCCGCATCCCGTATCGCGTTCCGCCGGCTGAGATCCTATCCGAGCGTACGGCGGCGGTACTGGGCGTCCTCTATCTGCTCTTCAGCGAAGGCTATGCCGCCACCAGCGGTGCCCTCCTCGTCCGAGACGATCTGATGGTCGAGGCAGTGCGGCTGACACGCCTGCTCAAGGCCCTGATGCCAGAGGATTGCGAAGTGGCCGGCCTGCTGGCGCTGCTGCTGATGCACGACGCCCGGCGTGACTCCCGGCTGGACGAGTTGGGCGACCTGGTGACGCTCGAGGATCAAGATCGCACCGGCTGGGATTCCAACCAGATCGCCGAAGCAACGGTAATTCTGCGTCACGCGATGGAACAAGCACGTCCCGGGCCATACCAGATCCAGGCTGCCATCGTCGCCTGTCACGCAACGGCGCCGAGCGCAGCCACCACCGATTGGAGTCAGATCGCCGCGCTCTATGACCGACTTACCGACGTTGCTCCCTCGCCTGTGGTCGAGTTGAACCGGGCTGTCGCGGTGGCCATGGCCCACGGACCGGCGGCGGGTCTGGCCATCGTCGAATCACTTGCTGCAACGGAGACCCTGTCCGAGTACCACCTGCTCCCTGCTGTGCGCGCCGACCTGTTGCGCCGACTGGACCGTTCCGAGGAGGCAGCGCGGTACTACGGCGAAGCACTGAGCCTGGCGGCCACAGACAGCGAACGGCGTTTCCTGGCTCGCAGGCTGGCTGAGACGACCGCCGAATGAAGCACCGACCGGTCGTCGAGGACGGTCCCGAACTTTCAGAAGGTACTTCCCGTGGGAGCCATCGCGGGCGGGCCGGAGAATTGTTTGAGAGAGGTGGTGTGGTCATGACTGGGCTCGCTATCGGCACTGCTGGACTCGCCCTGAAAGATCGACAACTGGAACTAGTTGCACGTGGAAACGGAGACCGTCTGCCGAATAACCCATTGCCGTCGAGCAGACGGCTGTTCAAGAAGAACTGGGAAATGGTCGCCGGCGGGAGTCGCAGTACCGAGCCGAAAGTGACCCAATCATGAACAAGCAAATCGTCGGTGTTCCATCTCAGGCCGTACTCATCGATGGCCGATCAGATGTACAACAGGTCAAGGTGCAGGTGCGGGGGCGTCGGTTCAGATCGCTTCCCGCCCTTGCCGGTATCAGCTACGCCATTGCATGGGTCGCCGGCCTTGCCGTCTGGCCATCGAACCTCGCCATCGACGCCTCCACGAAGGAGATCGTCTCTCTGTATGCGGGACATAGGAGTGAAGCGACGGCCCAGTACCTACTGGTCGAAGGACTTGCTGGCCTATTCCTTGGAATAGTTCTGTTTTATTGCTCTCGTCATCTGGGTCGGTCCGACCGTTCGTGGAGATCCAGGGCCGCAATCGCGGGCGAGGTTGTGGTTGCCATTTCGTTGCTGCAATGTCTCCTCGGGATGCTTCTCATCTCTTCAGCGAGCAAGGGATTTCTGGGTGAGAGCGGCGACCTCTATCAACTAATCAATCGTCTCGATGGAGCGAAGCAACTTGTGTTGAGCGCCTTCGTTGTGATGTTCGGCGTTCTTCTTCGAACAAGATCCAGCTACCCGCTTTGGCTCGGGAGGACAACGGTCATCCTTGGCATCGCGCTCGCGGCGTCTGGACTGGCCAATCTCCTGCTCTGGAATCTGCTCGCCAACGCAACATATGTTTCACTTCCTGTCCTCATTTTTTGGGTTGCGGGAACTGGCATCTGGTTGGGCGCAGCGAGTCAAAGGGGCTTGATGCCGATCACTCGCGAGATCTCCCCGAACACCTGCCCAGGCACTGTGAACGAAGTCAGTAAACTGGGTCTGCCTCGCTCTGCGTAAACATCCTCTCTCGCGACGGCTATCCCCACGGTGCGAGGGTTCCGTGGGTCCTTCGCAGAAGAATGACCCGAAGATTGCCCGAAGGTCCGTCGGATCCCACGAAATGCCACGGATTCAACGTTCCCGTCGCAAGGTCAACATCGCCCCATTGAAGGCCGACGACCTCTCCCCGACGGCATCCCGTCCGTGCCACTACCGAGATCAGAATCCCCCAATCTGGCTTCTCGACCACTGATCTGCTCGACAGAAACGATCATTCTGTCCTTGGAGACCTCGGTGACAAAGGCCGCAAGTGCCATCTGCGCTTGCTTTTTCGTACCGTGACAGCGCCCCCGGCAGGACTCGAACCTGCGCCACCGGCTCCGGAGGCCCATGCGGCCAGTCCAAACGGTCCAGTCGGTCCGAAGTCGTCCCTATGAGCAAGGCCTTCTGTCCAGGTGATTCGCCACAGTCTTGCTGGTACCGCCCATTTGATTGCCAATTCGGATTGCTGACCACCAACCCGGCTGTTAGGTCACAGGGCCGGCCGAGACTCCCGAAACGTCCGCCATGAACTTTTCCGGGGTTCGAGCCCCTCTGCACCCACCTTTGAGGCCTGCGGAAAAGAGACGGTGGGCCCGGAGCGGCCGGAAGCCGGACAAGGGGGGAGGGCGACCCCACAGAGAACCGGGCCGACCGGCCTTGGGGAATGTGCGGGCGGTCCGACTCGCGGGCGAACGCGCGGTGCGGGTCGTACGAGCTGCTGACCTAGGAACGTCCCAGACTCCAGCGGCTATGGCTGATTCAGGTGAATCCGGATCTAGTTGTTGCCATACGAGTTCACAAATCGGTCCAGAGCCACCTTACAGATCGCCGTCTCGCTGGGGCAAGGTGCAGGATCAGTTCAGCTGCTGTTGAGATTCTCAGAACCATTGGTCATGACATCCTTGTGGGATGGTTCTTCGGCGAGGTCACATCAGTTCCTTGGGGACCGAAAAGGCGAAAGGGTTTCAGCTCTCGAGCTCCAGCGGAGATAGTGCTGCAAGTTCGGCTAAACCTTGAGCGACTGAATTGGCTATCACTCATCGTCCGCTTGCGTTTCTCTTCGAGTGCAACGTCCGGGCCTTCCTCTAGGAACAGTGATTTATAGCGATGGTCGCATCTCGCGTGCGCCCATAGATCGCGTCCGTCGCCAGTGTTGCGAGCTTCACCTCGGGTACGAGGTCATGCACAGATGGATCCAAGGAGGTGGGGTGTCATGGCCGATATGAGCCGCCGGCACGGTTGGTGGATTGCTTCAGATGGGAGGCGGTGCCCGTTCTGTGGATCCCGTCCCGAATGCGAGCCGCTATTTGATGACGCGATATGACAGCAACGTGACGAGCTGACAAGCTCGCCCAGTTGTCGCTTTCTTCGCGGTATCTCACGGCGCCGTTTGCGGCTTTCACGTCAAATATCGAAAGGGTTAGTCATGTCGCGTTGGAACCGGTGGCACCAAAGTACTGACATCGGTGATGATGAAATCGGACTATCCAACGGGACGCGTCGTAGGGTTTCGAGCTCGCTCTGGCCCAGGACGGGTGCGCACACCTCCGCTTCGATTCTCAGCATCATCGCCGTTGTCGCCACTGGGTTTCTCATGGCAACGAACAGCGCCGGTGCCGAAGACTCGAACTGGGTTCAACAGTCTGTTCCCGCGACGGCTTTTGCCGATGCGAATCCAGCGCACGTCACTTGCGTCGTCACTACCACCGTTTGCATGGTGCTCGAACCAGACCGGAGCGTGATCGATTCGTCTTCGCACATTGGTGACGCCGTGCTCGTCACGGAGAATGGTTTGACGTGGGCGAGCTATGCCTCTCTACCGCTCGTCGACGGCTTGGTGGTCTCGTGGAACTCGATCTCGTGCTTTTCGGAGTCGGACTGTTGGGCGGCGGGTGCGGGACCTGATGACCAACCTGAGGTGACCCAATCGATCGACGGCGGCCGAACGTGGACCCTCGAGACCCCACAGCTGTGGTCTGAGAGCGGACCGTCGTGGTGGCCGAACTCGATCGACTGCGTGACGTCGTCGACGTGCTGGCTGGCGGGAGTCGACGCCGACAGCGTGCAAGACCCGGTCACTGCCGTGACGACAGACGCCGGCCGGACATGGAGCACCTTCGCCACCGTGGCCGATGAGTCCGACCCCTGGGTCACGGAGGCGACCCTTCCGAGTACCGGCTCGGACGATTCCAACGGCATGTACGGACTTGGTGGCATCTCGTGCATCTCCGCACTCTCGTGCGTGGCGGTCGGCGGGTTGAACGAGTCATATGGGGAGGCCCAGGCGATTTCGACCACAGACGGCGGTGCGAGCTGGATGTTGTCGCCCGACTCCACACTCTCTGGCATCCAGAGTCTCTTCAGTGTCTCGTGCGTCGCTCAGAGCTCCGGGATCCCGTGGTGCGAAGCTGTGGGCAGCGCCCTCGAGGCAGCGGGTCCAGTGACCCTCACGTCGGACGACGGTGGAGTGACGTGGTCGGGTGAGGAGTTTCTCGATGGCCACGGCTGGCTGAGCTCGGTGTCGTGTGCCGACATCAGCGATTGCTGGGCGGGCGGCGCGGGGTCAAACCAGTCTTTGGCAGGAAGTGACGATGGCGGCACCACCTGGCAAGAGACCAGTGGCGATACCTCGAACCAAGAAGCCGACGTGTCGTGCGCGACGGGCTCGTTCTGTGCCGCAGTCACTGGCGACGGCCTCTTTGTGACCACCGACGACGGAGGTCTGGTGCCGGGGTACGACTCGTCGCCGGCGACACGTCGTGCTGACACTGCGAGTTCGGCATCGACGCAGGCATTGCCGGTGCTGACCCCCCGCAAGATGGGTATCGAAAGTACGGCCGCATTCACGGCCGTCGGCAAGGACTATTCGGCCAACCCGAGTGACGTCGTGACCTGGACCATCACATGGCCAAATGGACAGACGGCCACGTCTCAGACCACGGTGCAGCTCAACGATTTCTACTCCTACGAACTCGACGCGCCGCCCACGGGAAAGACGATTCTGCAACCGTCGATCGGCGGAACCGATCTGCAGAACATCACCGTGGACGCATACTCCGAATTGGCTCCGGTCGTTACGTCTGTGGCTCCATCGACAGGCCGCCTCGCCGGCGGCCAAACAGTGACGATCTCGGGACAGAACCTCTCTGGTGTCACCTCCGTGCTGTTCGGTCACGCGTCGGGCACGGATGTCCGCTTGCTTGATGCTGACCAGCTCACCGTGAGTACGCCCAGAGGACTCGGTAAAGTACCAGTGACCGTGAAGTCGGCCAAGGGAGGCGCCAGCGCGATCTCGGCCGCGGCCCAGTACACCTACGCCTCTGCACCCGTCCTCGAACACATAAGACCCAACACTGGGCCTACTTCCGGTGGAAACACCATCGAGCTTGAAGGTCGCGGCCTCGTATGGGCTCAAAAGGTCAAGTTCGGCAGTCAACTTGCGTCCAATATCCGAGTGCTTGCTGGGGATGCCATCAGCGTCGAAGTGCCTGCAGCATCGGGTCGAGTGCGTGTTGTCGTGGTCGCCGCTGGCGGGAACTCGCCAATCACGAAGTCGACTAGGTACTCCTACCAAACTGGCCCCTGACGGGTGAACGGAGTCTGGGTTGTCCCGGTGAGACAACCACCCGTTCGACAGCTTCGCCACATCTCCAGGGCTTGATTGATTTGTCGGGGGTTAGGGTACAGCTCACCCGGGGTTGGCTTTCGGCCTCGGACGACCAACCGGGTCCGTGACGGCCGAGGAGCATCCCTGGATGAGCGGGTGGTCGACGCGAGCGTCTGACCGGGTCGATGTCAGCGGAGGCATCCGTTGCCCGCTCCGCGACGTCGCGATGGCTCAGGACACACTACAAATGACTTGTACAGGGGCTGCCCCAGCTGGCTCGCTGGCGGTACTGGGCCATCCGGGCCTGGGTCGAGGGCTGGGTCCTTCTGCTCGTCCGCCGTGGCCCACGGGCCTTCTGGCGGCGCCTGACGCATGCGCCCTGCCGGAGCGCGCTGCGCTTCGGCTTCTCCACGGTCGCCCGCGGGTACCGCCCAAAACGCCGACGTCGCGGTCGTCCTCACTCCGTCATGGGCCGTCGAGCCCGATCCCTCCATCATCAGCTCCCGCCGGGTGCGCGATTTCGTGCGCGCGGTCGTCCCAGGGCCACCCGCCGAGCCAAGTCTCGATGCCTTGGTGGCGCTCGAGGAGCATGGCCCGCCAGACTGGGGACCACATGCGGGGCGCCGCCGGGGCGCAGACGTGCGGGCCATTTCTCAGCGTCGATGCCAACGGCCGGCTGTCCCTTCGGACTCGCTCCATCCACCGACCCTCTCTCTTCGACGTGGTCGATGTGATCTTGCCCCTCCACCTGGCGGCCCTGCCAGCCGGTTTCGAAATTGTCCATGCCCGCATGCCGTGCGCTGCGTTCATCATGGCGGCACTCGACTTGGAGGTGCCGCTGCGTGAAGTCCAGATCGCAGCGCGCCACGCCGATCCGAGGACCACGGCCATTTACGACCGCCGGCGGGAGAACTTCGACCGGCATGCGGCCTTTGTCGTCGTAGCCTTCGTGGCAGGCGCCTAGGACTCGCCGACCCTATGCCCCGACGTTCGGCGAGTGCGGCTGCGATTCCATCGAGCGATCGTCCGGTTCGTTCTGCCGCTACGCGGCCAAGGGTGGAGGGGCGCATCGGAGCAATGGGGGATCCGCAACTTCGGAGAGACTGATGACGACGTAGATCAGAGTCGCATGCTGCTTCACAGCGGACATAGAGTCGAAGTGGAATTGACCTACTGACCGAGAGGACCTTCCGGGTGCCAGAATCGACGGCTGAGACGCAACGACCTGGCTTGCGGGTGGGCTCGACCAGCGAGTTCAGCCTGTTCTTTCGAGTCAAGTTGGGTCATGCGGACGATCTCCGTCAGGCCCTCCGAGACCTGAACGATGCTGACGGCTACAGACCGGGAGACTACGAATTGCCGGTGGCCAGCATCCATGAGGCCAGGTTCGTGATGTTTGACGAAGACACCCGCCTCCTGTTCGCGACCAGTTTCGACGGCAGTTGGGACGCGTACATGGACGATTTCGCCTCGAAGCCTCTTTCGTTATTCGACGCCGTATTCCGTCACGTGGAGGGATATGACGGAGCACCCGACGTCGCAACTTTGAAGACCTTCATTCTGGGAGCCCAGGTCACGGCGGCCGCCTATGCCCGGAACTACCCGGGCACCGTCAAAGAGATCCGCAAGGCTGAACGCAGCGACAGTGCGTTTCAGCAGGTGCTCGATGATCCCAACGCTGCTGAAGCGTTGCAGCATCCCGCCTTGAAACCGTTGCTGGACGAGGCCGCTGGCTGAAGCCCAGCGGTCGGACAGGAGCGCGCGCAGGTGTCCGATCACATCTCAGGGCCACGAGCGCTGGCCGAGCCGGCGGCGGACATCACCGACCTGTATGCCTTCACCAGCCCAGAGCGCCCAGGACATCTGTCGCTGGTGTTGAACACCCGGCCATTCGCCGAGACCAGCGATGGGTTGTGGGAAGCGCTGGTCTATCGATTCCGGATTCGCCCCCTTGCTCTGGCCCCCGGCGAGAGCGCTCCGTTCGTGGTGAGCGACGAGGAGTTCACCTTTGATTGCTCCTTCTCGGCTCCCAGCTTGCGCGGCACCGAGATCCAACAGCAGGGCGAGTGTCGCACTCCGAGTGGCAAGACGGTCCCGATCAAGGTGGGAGAGACTTCCGAGCGCGACGGTGTGCGAATCTTCGCAGGAGCACGTTGGGACCCCTTCATCATGGACGCCCGGGCTGCGCTGAAGACGATCGAAACCGGCCAACTCTCGTTCCAAGGCACCAGCTCGATCTACCTGGACGGGAAGAACGTCCTCAGCATCGTCCTCGAGGTGGACTGCGCCAACCTCCTCGGAGGTCTCGGGCTCGTCGCCGTGGTCGGAGAAACGCTGGCGAGAGGAATGCTGGAATTTCGTTTCGAGCGCACAGGCCGGCCGGAGGTCAAGAACATGCTGCTGGCGCCCAAGCAGTTCGATCAAGTGAATCGGGACCTGGAAATCCGGGATCTCTACAACTCCGAGGACGCCTTTCGGCTGGCCGACACGTACCGGGGCGCTTACCGGGCCCGCCTGAACGCGAACCTCGCATTCTGGGACGGCCTCGATGGCAAAGAGGACTGGCCAAAAGACGCGAATGGTGATCATCCCCTCACCGACCTGATTTTGGCCGACTTTCTCGCCGTCGATTCTTCTCGGCCATACGCCGAGCAAGGTTCGTTTCTCGAAATCGAGATGGCCCGTCGAGCGGGGCGCTCGCATGTGACTTGCGGCGGCCGCAGCATCAACGACGATGTCATGGACACGCTCTTCACGCTCTGGGTGAATGGAGGCAACGGACCGCCCGTCCGAGATGGCGTCGACCGGGCAACGAAGCCCGCAGCCACAGAGTTTCCCTATCTGGAATCTCCCAACCCGAATCCTCCACGCGCTCCCCAGCATCATTGAGAGTGGGCGACCAAGTGATCCAAGACTCCTTCGGCACTGTCGACCTTGAGCTTGACGACATCCAATACGGAGCAATCCGCCAACGGCCGTCCCCGTATGTGGCGACCTATCTTCTCGTTCGCATAGACGACCGCAAAGCAGGGCGGGAGCTGATACGACGGCTCCACCTGCTGGTCGGAGCCGCGCAGCCCTCGGCCGGCGGCCCTCCGGACACGGGAATCACGGTGGCGCTGACCTACCAGGGACTGCAGGCGCTCGGCGTTCCCTCTGATTCGCTCGAGAGCTTCGCATCCCAGTTCAAGGAGGGCATGGCTGCGAGCGCCGAAGCATTGGGGGATGTCGGGGACAGTGGCCCGGATCAGTGGGAGTCGCCCCTGGGCACACCGGATGTGCATGTGGCAATAGCAATCCTTTGTTCTGACGACGAACAACTCCAAGAATCGTTGGAAAGGGCCCGTCGCACCTACGAGCAACTGCACGGCGTTGAGGTGATTTGGCGTCAGGATTGCTACCAACTACCAACAGGGCGCACGTCGTTCGGGTTCAAGGATGGCATCGGCCAGCCCGCCATAGAGGGGAGTGGTATTCCGGGTACCAATCCGATGGAGTCACCTCTAAAGGCGGGCGAATTCATCCTCGGCTATCCCGACGAAACCGGAGCGTTGCCACCGATGCCGGTTCCGGAGATTCTGGGAAAGAACGGGACATATATCGCATTTCGGAAGTTGCATACCCGAGTGGCCGCCTACCGGCAGTTCCTGCGGGCCAACGCCGCAAGCCGGGCCGATGAGGTTCGCCTCGGCGCCAAGATGGTGGGCCGCTGGCAAAGTGGTGCGCCATTGGCACTGAGTCCGGACGAGGATGACCCTGAGCTCGGTGAGGACCCTCAGCGAAACAATCGGTTTCTCTATGCGGACGACCCGGGTGGTTTTCGTTGCCCGGCTGGCGCACACGCCCGCCGCGCCAATCCAAGGGATGCCCTCGACCGCGACGGAAACGTCAACGTGCGCCTTCATCGAATGATTCGACGAGGCACAAGCTACGGCCCCCCACTCCCCGTGGACGTGCTGGAAGACGATGGAGCCGATCGGGGCATCGTGTTCGTGTTCGCCGGCACGCACCTCAGCCGCCAGTTCGAGTTCGTCAAGACGCAATGGATCAACGATGGCATCTTCATCGGCGCACCCGAGGAAATGGACCCTTTGGTCGGATCCGCCGATGGCGAGGGACGCTTCACGGTTCCCCTACGACCAATCCGCCGGCGCTTACATGGTGTACCTCGCCTCGTCGTGACCCGTGGAGGCGAATACTGCTTCGTTCCCGGACTCCGGGCGCTTGCATGGCTCGCCGCGTTAGACACCTAGTCGCAAAAGTAGCCAAGGAGTAAGACATGACCACACAGCAGCCGACCAAAGCCGATCGGTGGGCCGCGTTGGGCTTCCGTCCGCCCGACACCGACCTGGCCGAGCCTGCCCAACCCGTGACGGTCGAGTACCTGAAGGACGGGCGGATCGCCGTCATTACGCTCAACCGCCCTGCCGCGGACAACGCGATCACCACGGAAATGGGCGCGCTCTTGACGGAGATCTTCGAGGGCGTGGCAATCCGTACGGACGTTCGGGTTGCGATCCTGACCGGAGCCGGGGACCGGGCCTTCTCAGTGGGCAGCGACCTGCGGCAACGAAAGGCCATGACCAAGCGGGACTGGTTGCGGCAACGACAAGACTTCGACCGCACCCTCTACACCCTCCGCCAATTGAAGAGACCGATTTTCGCTGCCGTCAACGGCGCAGCGTATGGCGGCGGCTCCGAACTGGCCCAGAGCACCGACTTCATCATCGCCTCGGACACCGCGACCTTCGGCCAGCCCGAGGCCATGATCGGCCTTGCAGCGGGTGGGGGCTCTCCGGCGTTCCTGCCGCGACTGTTGCCGCCGGGACGGGCCATGCAGATGCTGCTCACGGGGGATCCCATTACCGCCCAAGAGGCGCATCGGCTCGGGATGGTGAACGAGCTCCACCCTCAAGCGACGCTCATGGACGCCGCTCTGGCCATTGCGGAAAAGATTGCCAGCAACTCTCCGACTGCTGTACAAGCGGTCAAATGGGCTGCCCGCACAGGACAAGGAGAGCCGCTGGAGCAGGCCATCAGCATCATGATGGAGGCCCACTGGCGCTCCGCTATCCACCCGGACCGAGCTGAAGGCATCGGCGCGTTCAACGAAGGGCGCGAGCCCACCTTTCAGGATTCGGACTACTGAGCGGTGACAACATCATCACCACAGTGGGCATCCGGCATGGCGTGTGATGAACCAGCGCCGGGCCACGAGGCGGGCACGACGGCTCCTGCGTCGCTCAGGTCTGGCGGTGGCCGCAGCCACCATTGGCCATACCGGCGACGCCGCGGCCGCCGCCTCGGGCAATCAGGATGACCGGTGCAATTGATCTATTGGTGATCGGCGGCGGTCCCGCGGGCGTCACCGCTGCCATACAAGGGCGCCAGCTGGGGGCCAAGGTCACCCTGCTCGAGGCGGACCAGGTCGGCGGCACCAATCTGAATCGGGGACCGGGACCAGTGCGCACAATCGCCCGCTCAGCCAGGCTTGCCCGCGACTGGGAGTCATGGTCAACGTTCGGACTCGAAGGACCCTCTCCGAAACCGAACCTCGCGGCAATCCTCCGCAATAGCGATCGAGTGGCCCGCCACGCTTTCGAGAAAAAGCACCTGGCCGACCAGCTGCGCCGCAATGGCATCGATCTCGTCGAGCATCTCGGACCAGTCCATTTCGTCGATCCCCACACCGTGACGGGCGGTGACGGTCGCTCGTGGGGATCTGAGCGCATCGTGCTGGCCGTCGGAGGCCATGCCGGACGGCTGGCGATTCCGGGAAGCGAACTGGCTCTGACGTACGGTGACTTACGAGGGCTGACGTCGTTGCCCGCGGTGGTGGCAGTTGTCGGCGCAGCCGATACCGGATGTCAGATCGCTTCGATCTTGTCCGACTTCGGCATCCGAGTATGTCTGTTCGAGGCAGCTCCAACGATTGTGCCGCACGCCGACCCCAGTGTTTCGGTTGAGTTGGAGCGGGCATTCGAACGCCAAGGGATCGAGACGCTCACCAAAGCTGTCGTGGACTCCATACGACCCCTCGGAGACCAGCTCCTCGTCGCATACACGAGGGATTCGGAGTCCTCAGAAATGGCCGTTGGAGCCGTGTTTTTCGCCGTTGGCTGGCCGCCCAACATCGAAGGTCTGGGACTTGATGCCATCGGCATCGGGCCTAACGTTCGGGGAATCCCCGTTGACGCATATTTACGGACCGACGTCGATCACATTTTCGCTCCGGGCGACGTCAACGGCCGATCCATGTTGGTCCAGGTGGCCCGGCTTGAAGGGCGCGTCGCTGCCCAGAACGCCCTCGTCGGTCCGACCCGCGAGGTCCGCTACGACGTGGTGCCGAGTGCCAGTTTCACCAACCCCGAGTATGGCGGAGTCGGCATGACCGAGCCGGAAGCTCGCCGTGACCATGACGTCGTGGTGGGCGTCGCGCATTACGACGAACTCTTTCGTCCCGTCGCGGACGGTCACGAGGAGGGATTCTGCAAGCTCATCGCCGATCGAAGCACGAGAACGGTACTTGGGGCACACGTGCTGGGTGAGTATTCCGCCGAGATCATTCAGGTAGTCGTCGCATGCATGGCAGCTGGCATGAAGGTCGAGCAGATCGCCGAGTTACCTTTCGCTTTTCCGACCTACACGGAGGGCATCACGATGGCAGCCCAGAAAGTCTGCTCAAAACTCAACATCGGCGACTTTCCTCCGGTGTGGAGCTACCTCGGACCGATCGACTAGCTACTTCTGCGCCTCGACAGCGTCGGCTTCGATTGCCCTCTGGTCCGGCTTGAGTTGCCTCTGCTCGGCCGGATTGTACGGCCGCCGGCCTGCCGGGTCGGGCGAGAATATGCAAGAAGGCGGCTCGATCTCGGCGTCACACCTCTTGGCTCGTGCCGCGGATCGTTTCTTCCGGGCCTAAATGGAGGGCGCCCCCGGCAGGACTCGAACCTGCGCCACCGGCTCCGGAGGCCGGTGCTCTATCCGCTGAGCTACGGGGGCCGGGTCGCGCACCACGAGGGCGCACGAAAAGGCAGGGGATGATCGTAGTCCCGGCGGGGTCGGAGCTTCCGCCGACCTGCCGTATCCTGCACCGTCTGTGCCGCCTGTGCCGCCCGATCACGACGTCGAGACGGCACCGGTCGAGCGTCATCTCCTGCCGTACACGGCCGAAGTGGGCGAGAACGGCCACCTCCGGGTCGGGGGGATCGACCTCCTCGACCTCGCCGCCGAGTTCGGCACGCCCCTCTTCGTCTACGACGAGGACCATCTGCGGCGCGCCTGTCGGGAGGCGGTCGCGGCCTGGGGCGACGGGGTGGCCTATGCCACCAAGGCCTTCCTGTGCCGGGCGATGGCCCGGTTGGCCCACGAGGAGGGCATGCACCTCGACGTCGCCTCCGGCGGCGAGCTGCACGTCGCCCTCTCCGCCGGCGCACCGGCGGCGCGCCTCGTCCTGCACGGCAACAACAAGTCGACCGACGAGCTCGCCGCCGCCCTGGAGGCCGGGGTCGGGCGCATCGTGGTCGATTCCGTGGACGAGATCGCCCGCCTCGGCGGCCTGCTCGAATCGTCGCCGCCGGCGGTGGAGCGGCCCAAGGTCCTCGTCCGGGTCACCCCGGGTGTCGAAGCCCACACCCACGAGTACGTCCGCACCGGGCAGGAGGACTCCAAGTTCGGCTTCTCGGTCTCCTCGGGAGCCGCGGCCCAGGCCGTCGCCGCGCTCGAGCTCATGCCGGCCGTCGAGCTGGTGGGGGTGCACGCGCACATCGGCAGCCAGGTCTTCGACGCGTCCTCCTTCGAACGGGCGGCTGAGGTGCTGGGTGCGTTCTTCGCCCCGCTCGGACTGCCCGAACTCGTGGTCGGCGGCGGCCTCGGCGTCGCCTACGTCAACGGCGAGTCGGCGCCGACCCAGGCCGAGTGGGCCGAGGCCACCCGCAGCGCGTGCGCCAAGGCGGGTGTCGACCCGGCCACGAGGATCTCCGCCGAGCCCGGACGCTCCATCGTCGCCGCGTCGGCGGTCACCCTCTACACCGTCGGCACCGTCAAGCACCTCCCCGGCATTCGTACCTACGTGAGCGTCGACGGAGGCATGAGCGACAACCCGCGCCCCGTCCTCTACGGCAGCGGCTACGAGGCCTTCCTTCCCCGCCGTCCCGGCGCACCGCGCATCCGGCCGGTGCGCGTGGTCGGCAAGCATTGTGAGAGCGGCGATCTCGTGGTACCCGAAGCTTTCGTGCCCGACGACCTCGAGGTCGGCGACATCCTGGCCACGCCGGTCACCGGCGCCTACGGCTACGCCATGGCCTCCAATTACAACAAGGTGCCTCGCCCGGCGGTCGTCTTCGTCTCCGACGGGAGCGCCCGCGTCGTGGTCCGCCGCGAGACGTTCGAGGACCTGACCCGGCTCGACGGCTGAGGGGCGGCGCCGGCGCCCAGCGGCCGGGCCGGCCCGCGGGCACGCTGTACCGTGTCGCGAGTGTCCGACGTCGCCCGCCCCGACCGCCACCCGACCCCGGCCCGGGAACACGAACCGCCCCATGCACACGCCGCTCCCACGGTCCGGGTCGCGCTGCTCGGCTGCGGCAACGTCGGCGGCGCGCTGGCCGAGATACTCCTCACGCGCCCCGACGACGTCGCCGCCCGTACGGGCATCCGGCTCGAGCTCGTCGGCATCGCCGTGGCCCACCCGGAGAAACCCAGGCCCGTCGCCGTCGACCCCGGGCTGATCGGCACGGACGCCGCCGCCCTGGTGGCGCGCGACGACGTCGACGTCGTGGTCGAGCTCATCGGAGGCCTGCACCCGGCCCACGAGCTCGTGGAGGCGGCGTTGCGCGCCGGCAAGCCCGTGGTCACCGGCAACAAGGCCCTGCTCGCCGTCGCCGGGGCGGAGTTGGCCGAAGTGGCCGCCTCCGCCGGGGTGGACCTGCTCTACGAGGCGGCCGTCGCGGGCGCCATCCCGGTGATCCGGCCGCTGCGCGAGTCGCTCGCCGGCGAGCGGATCGAGCGCGTCATGGGGATCGTGAACGGTACGACCAATTACATCCTCACCCGCATGGAGGAGGAGGGCGCGGCCTACGACGACGTCCTGCGCGAGGCCCAGGCTCTCGGTCTGGCCGAGGCCGACCCTTCGGCCGACGTGGACGGGCACGACGCCGCCGCCAAGGCGGCCATCCTGGCGGCGCTGGCCTTCGGGAGCGACATCGTCGACGCCGACGTGCACCGCGAGGGCATCAGCGGGCTCGACGCCGCCGACGTGGCGTACGCCAACCGGCTGGGATACTCCGTGAAGCTCCTCGCCGTGGCCGAGCTCGTGGACGGGGGCCCCGAGCTGTCGGTGCGCGTGCACCCGGCCATGGTGCCGCGCACCCACCCGCTCGCTTCGGTGCGCGGCGCCTTCAACGCCGTGTTCGTCGAGGGCGCGGTGAGCGGCGAGCTCATGCTCTACGGGCGCGGCGCGGGCGGCGGCCCCACGGCGAGCGCCATGCTCGGCGACCTCGTCGACGCCTCGCGCAACCTGCTGGCCGGCGCTCCGGCTCCCGCGCCCAAGCGCACCAGCACCACCGTGCGGGACCAGAGCGACCTGCACTCGGCCTTCTACCTGTCCATGGACGTCGCCGACCGGCCCGGTGTCCTCGCCGCGGTGGCCAAGATCTTCGGCGACCACGACGTCTCCATCCGCGCCATGGAGCAGGTCGGGCTGGCCGAGGAGGCCCGCCTCATCTTCCTCACCCACGTTGCGCGCGAGGGAGACCTCCTCGCCACCATCGACGAGCTGCGCCGCCACCAGGCCGTCGACCGCGTCAGCGGCGTGCTGCGCGTCGTCGGCGAGTACGACGACGGCACGGCGGCCGCGCCCGGGAGCACCCGGTGAGCACCGGATGGCGCGGCGTGATGGAGGAGTACCGCGAGTTCCTTCCCATCACCGAGCGGACCCCCGTCGTGACCCTGCTCGAGGGGGGCACGCCGCTCGTCCCCGCCCCGCGCCTCTCCGAGCGCGCCGGAGCCGAGGTGTGGCTGAAGGTCGAGGGCGCCAACCCGACCGGCAGCTTCAAGGACCGGGGCATGACCATGGCCATCTCCATGGCCGTCGACGAGGGCGCGAAGGCGGTCGTGTGCGCGTCGACGGGCAACACGTCCGCGTCCGCCGCCGCCTACGCGGCACGGGCCGGACTGAGCTGCGTCGTGCTCATCCCCGAGGGCCACATCGCCCTCGGGAAGCTCGCGCAGGCCCTCATGCACGGCGCGCGCGTCCTGCAGGTGCGGGGCAACTTCGACCAGCTCCTGACCATTGTGCGCGACCTGCCGAACCACGTGCCGGTCACGGTGGTCAACTCCGTCAACCCTCACCGCATCGAGGGGCAGAAGACCGGCGCCTTCGAGATCGTCGATGCCCTCGGCGACGTGCCGGACGTGCATTGCATCCCCGTCGGCAACGCCGGGAATATCTCGGCCTACTGGCGCGGTTACCTCCAGTACAAGGAGGCGGGGCGGGCGACCAAATTGCCGCGCATGCTCGGATTTCAAGCCGAGGGTGCGGCGCCGATCGTGCTCGGGCACCCGGTCGAACAGCCCGAGACGATCGCCACCGCCATCCGCATCGGGAACCCGGCCAGCTGGTATGCCGCCACGGCCGCCGCTTCCGAGTCGGGAGGTTCCATCACGGCGGTGAGCGACGAAGACATCCTCGATGCGTACACGTTCCTCGCCCGGGAGGAATCGGTGTTCTGCGAGGCCGCGTCCTCCGCCTCGGTCGCCGGGCTGCTCAAAGAGGGCGTCCCCGACGGCGCCCGGGTCGTGTGCGTCCTCACCGGTCACGGTCTGAAAGATCCCGACCTGGCCATCAAGGCGATCTCGGTTCCCTCGGTGGTCGACTTGGACCTCCGGACGGTCCTGGCCGAGATTTCCCTCTGAACCGACGCTCGTCGCAGGGGGACTTCTCCGTGAAGACCCTCTGAAACGGGGGGTGGTGTTGGCAACCGCACCATTCGCCCGCTAGAGTGTGTACATCCCCCCTGCGCTTCGAAGCGCTCTCCGCGGGTTCAAGCGGTCCCGGGAGAGCATGACGTAGGGGTGATCCCGGGGGATGGAGTTCACACGCGAATTCCTTCTCTCTCCCTGAAACTTCTTTGCCACGCGCGGTGAACGACCGGGCGGGCGGAGACCCTCTTGAAGAGGAGCCCGATGACTGCGGAACAGCAGCTCGAACGATCGGTTCTCGAAGGCAAGGAGCGAGACGAGCTCAGTGCCATCGCCCAGGCCATGTCGCTCAAGACGACGACCCGGACGAAGAAGGCCGACATCATTGACCAGATCCTCCACGCCACCGGCGTCACCTCCGGCGCCACCGCCAACGGTGGCTCCGGCTCGGTCGACGTGGTGGCGAACGGCGCCAAGCCGACACGCCGCTCGCGCACCGCGGCGGCCAACTCGAGCGCGGTGGACACCGCCGCCGAGCCGGCCCCCCCCGCCGCCGAGCCCGCGCCCGCCGACACGGTGGCCGAGGCTGCGCCCCCACCCCTTGCGCCGGATTCCTCGGCTGACGCCGCCGCCCGCCCCACCGCTGCATCGGCCGAGGCGGCGTCCGACGCCGACGCCGGCCCCGCCGTGTTCGTGGAGCCGCCCGAGCTGGCCGACGGCGCCGACGTCAGACCCGGGCGCCAGAACGGGCAGGGGCAGCAGAACCAGGGCAACCGGAATCGGAACCAGAACCAGAATGCGAACCAGAACACCCAGGCCCGCCAGGCCGACGGTGACGTGGGCAACCGCCGCAGCCGTCGGCGCCGCGGGCGCGAACGCGGCCAAGCCGGCGAGCTCCAGGGTGGCGGGCAGGAGCAGCCGTACTCGGGCGAGCTGGTCGAGGTCCGGGGGATGCTCGACCTGCGCGACGAGGGCTATGGCTTCCTGCGCTGCGATGGCTACCTCCCGTCCTCCAAGGACGTCTACGTCTCCATCAGCCAGGCGCGGCGGTTCGCGCTGCGGCGTGGCGACTACGTGGAGGGCGCCTGCCGGCCGGCGTCGAACAACGAGAAGTACCCGGCGTTGCTGCGCATCGACACGGTCTCGAGCCTCGAGCCCGAGGAGGCCCGCTCCCGGCCGCGGTTCGAGGACCTCACCCCGCTCTTCCCCGATTCGAGGCTGAACCTCGAGATGCCCGGGGACAAGGACAACCTCACCGCCCGCATCGTCGACCTCCTCTCGCCGATCGGCAAGGGGCAGCGCGGCATGATCGTGTCGCCCCCGAAGGCCGGCAAGACGACGGTCATGAAGCAGATCGCGCACTCCATAGAGGCCAACAACCCCGAGGTCCACCTCATGGTGCTGCTCGTCGACGAGCGACCCGAGGAAGTCACCGACATGCGGCGCTCCGTGAAGGGCGAGGTCATCGCGTCGACGTTCGACCGACCCGCCGACGAGCACACGCAGGTGGCGGAGCTCGCCATCGAGCGGGCCAAGCGGCTGGTCGAGATGGGCCGGGACGTCGTCATCGTCCTCGACGGCATCACCCGCCTCGCCCGTGCCTACAACCTGGCCGCTCCGGCCACCGGCCGCATCATGTCCGGTGGTGTCGACTCGGGCGCGCTCTACCCGCCCAAGAAGTTCTTCGGCGCCGCCCGCAACGTCGAGGAGGGGGGCTCGCTGACCATCCTGGCGTCGGCCCTCGTCGAGACCGGTTCGAAGATGGACGAGGTCATCTTCGAGGAGTTCAAGGGCACCGGCAACATGGAGCTGCGCCTCGACCGGCGGCTCTCGGAGCGCCGGCTCTACCCGGCCATCGACGTGAACGCCAGCTCCACCCGCCACGAAGAGCTCCTCTTCGAGCGCGGACAGCTCCAGCAGGTGTGGAAGCTTCGTCGTGTGCTCAACGCACTGGCCAGCGACGGCAAGGATGCGGCCGGTCTGGAGCTCTTGATGGACAAGATCCGCACCACCTCGAGCAACGACGAGTTCCTGGCCGAGATCGCCAAGGGCCCCGGAACCTGAGGGGCGGCGCGCTCGCCGCTCCGGGTGCCCGACCCGACCCCTACACTGGTTCGACCATTTCGACTGGAGACGCCATGAAGACCGACATCCACCCCGACTACGTAGAAGCCACGGTCAAGTGCTCGTGCGGCAACACGTTCGTCACCCACTCGACCAAGGCCGATCTCCACGTCGAGCTCTGCAACGAATGCCATCCCTTCTTCACCGGCAAGCAGAAGCTGGTCGACTCCGGTGGTCGCGTCGAGCGCTTCCAGCGCCGTTACGGCGAGCGCAAGGGCGCCAAGGGCCGCAGCAAGCCGGCCGCGGGCGCCAAGGACTGAATCGGCGCGGGCCGCTCCGGCCCGTTCGGCCAGCCCGCACCGGGAGCCGAAAGCCATGATCGACGACCGGATCGCCGCGCTGGAAGCGGAGTACGACGCCGTCGAGGCCGATCTGTCCGACGCGGCCGTGCTGAGTGATGCCGACAAGCTCCGCGACCTGTCGCGCCGGCACAAGGAACTGGGGGAGATCGTCAAGACCTGGCGGGACCTCTCAGCCGCGCGCGAGGACTTGAGCACCGCCCACGAGATGCTCACCGAGGCGTCCGGCGACGAGCGCGAGCTCATGCGCCAGGAGGTCGAAGCCGGCGAAACCCGCGTCGGAGCGCTCGAGGACCGGATCCAGACGCTGCTGCTGCCCAAGGACCCCAACGTGGGCCGTAACGTCATCATGGAGATCCGCGGCGCCGTCGGAGGCGACGAGGCCAACCTCTTCGCGCGCGTCCTCTACGACATGTACCTGCGTTACGCCGCCGTGCAGAAATGGAAGATCGAGGTCCTCACGGAGGACGCGTCCGACAAGGACGGGATCAACGAGGCGGTGTTCCTGGTGAAGGGGCCCGAGGCCTACATCCACCTCGAACACGAGGGTGGGACGCACCGGGTGCAGCGCGTCCCGGTGACCGAGGCCAAGGGCCGTATCCACACCTCCACCGCCACCGTGACGGTCCTGCCCGAAGCCGAAGAGGTCGACGTCGAGATCGACCCCAACGACCTCAAGATCGACGTGTACCGCTCCACCGGCCCCGGCGGGCAGTCGGTGAACACCACCGACTCGGCCGTGCGCATCACGCACCTTCCGACCGGGACCGTCGTGGCCATGCAGGACGAGAAGAGCCAGATCCAGAACCGGGCCAAGGCCATGGTCGTGCTGCGCGCCCGGCTGCTCAAAGCCGAGCAGGAACGTCAGGCGGCCGAGATGTCGGCTCAGCGCCGCGGGCAGGTCGGCGCGGGGAGCCGCACCGAGAAGATCCGCACCTACAACTACAAGGAGAACCGGGTCACCGACCACCGGATCAACCTCACCCTGTACAAGCTCGACCAGATAGTGGCCGGGGACCTGGGCGAATTGACCGAGGCGCTCATGGCAGACAAGCGCGCCCGCCAACTGGCGGGCGAAGAGGACGCCGGCTGATGGTCCCCGGGCCCGCGGCCGGTGCGACGACGGCCGCACTGACGCGCCGCGAATCGGTCGCCGCGTTGGTCGAGGTGGTCGGGGCACCCCACGAAGCCCGCTTCATCGTCGAGGAAGCCCTCGGAGGGCGGACATCCCCGGGTCGGCCGGATCGCAGGGAAGGACCGCTCTCGCGCCAGGCCGTCGCCTCGGCGCGCGCCATGGCCGCTCGGCGGGCGGCGGGGGAGCCCCTCCAGTACGTGTTCGGGCACTGGTCGTTTCGCTCCCTCGACCTGGTGGTCGACCGGCGCGTCCTGATCCCGCGACCCGAGACGGAGCAGGTGGTCGAGGTCGCCCTGCGCGAGGCCCGTCGTCTCCATGACGCTGCTGCCGCCGTTTCGGGCCCGGCCGGCGGTCTGGTCGCCGTCGATGTCGGTACCGGCACGGGAGCCATCGCCTTGTCGCTGGCGACGGAGCTCGGCGCAGGCGTGCTCGCCGGGGTGTGGGCGGTGGACGCCAGTGCGGACGCGCTGGCCGTCGCCGGGGCGAACCTCGACGAGGTGCTCGCACGAGAGCATCCCCGCCCCCTGCCCCCCGTCACGCTGCTCGAGGGCGACTGGCTCAGCCCCCTGCCCGCCGGGCTGCGTGGCGCGGTGGGCCTGGTGGTCTCGAACCCGCCGTACGTGAGCGAGGCGGAGTGGGTCGCGCTCGACGCCGGTGTCCGCGCCGAGCCCCGCCGAGCGCTGGTGTCGGGTCCCGGTCGCGACGGAACGCCGGGACTCGCCGGGGTCGAGGCGGTGCTCGTCGGGTCGCCGGCGTGGCTGACCCGTCCCGGCGCGGTGGTGGTCGAACTGGCTCCGCACCAGGCCGGCGCGGCGGTGGAGCTGGCCCGGGGGCTCGGGTACGCGGACGTCCGCGTGGAGCCCGACCTGGCCGGCCGGTCCCGCACCCTCGTGGCGCGCCTGGCCGCGCGCACGATGAGCGCCGAGCACGAGAACCGAGAGCTGCCGCGCCTGGTCGGACCGCACGAGGGTCCGGCGCTCGCCGACGCGCTCGACGCCGGCCGGCTCGTCGCGCTGCCCTGGGTGGGGGGGTACTGCCTGGCCGCGCGGGAGGACATCCCGGCCGCTGAGGCACGCCTGGCCGCGCTCGTCGCCGATCCTGAAGGGCCGCACTTCGCCGTCGGCGAGGTCGACGCCGCCCAGCGTCTGACCTCGGGCTGGACGGATGAGCTGGACAAGCTCCTCCAGCGCGTCTGGCCCGGCCCGCTCGAGGTGTTCGTGTCCCGCGCCGGCCATCCGCCCGGCGAGGATCGAGACGGTGCCGGGACCGCTGGTTGGGCGGCCGTGCTCGGCATGCCCGAGAGCAGGGCCGTCCGACGGCTCTGCCGGGAGCACGGGCCTTGGCGCATCGTCCCGCTCGTGATCGACGACGCCCGCGAGGTTGCTCAGGCGTTCGACGCGGCCGACGTCCCGCTCGTGGTGGACGGCGGTCGGCGCGAGGGTCCGCGCCCGACGCTGGTCGACGCCACCGTCAAGCCGATGCGAGTCCTGCGCGAGGGTGCCCTGCCGGCGCACTTCGTCGAGGGGGCGATGGCCATGGCGAACCGGCGCCTCCGACTCTTCCGGCGCCGCTGAACCCTCCCGCCGGAGGAGGATCGCCCGCCGTGATGGACGCGGACGATCGGGTTGTCACCGACGTCGGAGGAGATCGAGGCGCCGCCGGAGGCTGCGCCTCGAGGACGTGGCCAGTCGCGCCGCATCGGCCTTGATGCCCGGTTGCGCCTCCAGCGGTGTCGCCTCCCGGGGCAACCCGCCGAGGTCGGCCTCCTTGGCACAGATGAAGGCCACGCGCTGTCTGGCCTCGAAGGTCTTCATGCCTTCGTTGCTCGCCATGTCGAGGGCGAGCGGGACCGTCCGGTAGCCGAATTGGTCGGCCAGGTCGACGACCGCTTGTCGGGTCGGAACGAAGATCATCTCGTGCTCCAGGCCGTTCCTCGGGTCGTCGAGCGGCTCGTGGCGGATCTGGAAGCTGCTGCCGGGAACGTTCGCCACCCTGGTGTCGATGACGAGGATGTCTGCGCCGGACCGCGCCATGACCTCGAAGAGCTCGGTCGGCTTGGCCACGTGGTACAGCAGGCCGAGGCAGAGCACGACGTCGAAGTCGCCGCTCACGGGGTACGTCAGGATGTTCGCCAGCTCGAAGCGGTAGCGGGCGGGATCGATGCCCTTGGCCTCGAACACGAATTTCGCCTGCTCCACGTGCATGGGGCGGCCCTCCACCCCGAGCACGAACTCGGCTCCCGCCTCGATCGCCTTGAGCGACCAGAACCCCGAGTTGCAACCGAGGTCGAGCACCCGGCGACCGGCGAGCGAGCCACCGGTCAGCTTCAGCAGCGGGTCGAAGAAGTAGCGGGACCGCTCCTCGTGGCGGTTGACCCGGTCGGCGCTCCAGATGGGTGTCGCGATGCCGCCGTCGAACTCGAAGCGGTAGTGCCAGCGTCCGAGTTCGCCGATCCGGGTCTGTATCTCGGCGGGGTCCATGCCCATACGCTGTCGCCCTCCGCGCTCCGGCGTCAAGATGCGGGCTGGGCCGCCTCCTCGTGGGGCGCCCGATCGACCGCGGGCAGCGAGCTGACCGAGCGCTTCGCCTCCCAGTGGCTGCGCCGTCCCAGCGCGGCGAAGTAGGCGGGACGATCCGTCAGCGCGTAGGTGGCGAGCCACAGTCGCTTGAGGTGCCGTTTGTACCCGTGCACCACGTCGTCCTCGTAGGCCGTGCGGCCGTGCAGCACGTGGTAGTTGTTGATGAACTGCATCTCGCCCGGCTGGAGGTCCATGTACACGTTGAGGTCGGGGTCGTTGGCGAGCGCGGACATCCGCGCGATCGCCTCGCGGGCGGTGGCGCTCAGGCGCGGGGCGTCGGGATGGCGCTGCGAGGCCAGGATGTACTGCGGGATGAAGCGCACGAAGATCCTTCCCGCGTGCTCCGTGAAGGCCGGCACGGCGTAGAAGGCGGACGCGCCCTCGGCCTGCTCGCCCCGGGTGTCGTAGGGCATCGGCTCGTAGAGCGCGGCGGCCAGCTCGGGGCACTCACGCACCATCTGGTTGTGGATGGCCACCGCGTTGGCCACGCACGAGAGCCCACCCGTACGAGCCGGGCGCAGGCAGAGCAGCCCGACCAGGTCGGAACCGTCGGTGTGGTAGTCGAGCGCGATGCCCCCGAGCTCGTTGCCACGGACGGTTGGGTCGTCGACCCTCTTGCCCTGGTCGGTCACGTCGCCCAACACGTGGCCGTGCTTGTTCTGCGCCCAGGGCTCGCCCAGGTGCAGCCCGATGCCCCAGTACAGGAGGGTCAGGTCCTCGTCCCCGTAACGGTCGACGTCGAGCGTCGCGATCCGTGCGAAGCCGCGGCCGTTGAGCAGGACGTCCACGATGCCGTCGAGCTTCGCGGCCAGATGGGGGAGCGGGAAGTCGGGCCGCCCGAGTTCGAGGGGATCGGTGCTCTTCGCCTTGGCGTGCGCCAGAGCGGTGTCGAGCTCCTCGTGGTCGGCGGCTTCGAGATGCAGCGTCCACACCTCCGGATCGGCCACGTCGGCGGCCCGCCACTCCGCCGCCGGTTCGAGCTCGTGCAGCGCCCTCGGAGGCGACACGGCGTGTTCCGGGCTGTCGATGCTCACATGCGGCTCCTCACGCAGCGCGGCCGCGCACGAGGCGGCCGGGAAGGGCGCCGGTGGGCTCGCCCTCGCGATAGGTCACCAGACCGGACACCACCGTGGCCGTGTAGCCGTGGGCCCGCTGCAGCAGGCGCTTGCCGCCGGCCGGGAGGTCGTAGGCCATCTCCGGGGAGTCGCAGCGCAGACGGTCGAAGTCGATCACGTTGAGGTCGGCCTTCATGCCCGGCGCCAGCACGCCGCGGTCGCGCAGACCGACCGCCCGCGCTGTGTTGCTGGTCAGCCTCTCGACGACGCGGCCCACCGGCATGCGGCCGTGGGAGCGGTCTCGGGCCCAGTGCGAGAGGAACCAGGTCGGGAAGCTCGCGTCCGAGATGATGCCCACGTGCGCGCCGCCATCGCCCAACCCGAAGAGGGTGTCGGGGTGCGCGAGCATCTCGCCGCAGGCGTCGAGGTTGCCCTCCGCGTAGTTGAGGAACGGGACGAGCAGAAAGGCGCGCCCGCCGTTCTCCAGCATGAGGTCGACCGTGAGCTCGGCCGGGTCGACGCCTCGGGCCTCGGCCAGGCGCTGCACGCTCGTTTCGGGCGAAGGCTCGTAGTCGGGCACGTCGCCCAGCGGGAACATGCGCGACGGGTCGACCAGTCGGCGCCGGCGCGTGCCGGGTTCGTCGCTTTCGAGCAGGCGGGCCCGGAAGGCCGGGTCGCGCAGCGCGCGCACCTGTTCGTCGAGCGGCTGTCCCGCCACCTCGGCGAAGACGGGGTGGCCCGAGAACGGGTGGAACGACGACTGGAGCCCGAGGAGCAGGCCGACGGGTCGGGGAGCAACCTGGGCCCGGATGGGGAGCCCGTCAGCCGACGCCCGCGCGATCTGCCCGAGCAGATCGCGCCACGCTTCGGGCCGCTCGTGGGATTGGGCCAGGGAGACCGAGAGGGGTCGGCCGGACAGCTCCACCAGACGCCGGACCATGGCGAATTCGCCCTCGGCGTCGGGTGAGAAGTCCGAGATGAGCTCGACCACGCCGTGGCCGGCGTCCGCGACGCCGAGCACGATGGCCTCGAGCTCGGCCGCGCCCGCCTTCAGCGAGGGCGTCGGGTCGCCCGTTGCCGTGCGGTGGTTCAGCGTGCGCGACGTCGTGAACCCGATGGCACCCGCTTCCATGGCCTCGGCGGCGAGGCGCCGCATGGCCGCCGCGTCCTCCTCCGTCGCCTCCTCCAGGCGGGCTGCCCGCTCGCCCATCACGTAGAGACGGAGGGCGCCGTGGGGGAGTTGCGCGCAGAGGTCGATGTCGTGAGGTCGACGTTCGAGAGCGTCGAGATACTGGGCGAAGCTCTCCCAGGCCCAGTCGATGCCTTCGTGGAGCACCGCGCCGGGAATGTCCTCGACGCCCTCCATCAACTCAATCAGACGGTCGTGCGCGTCGGGTCGCACCGGCGCGAAGCCGACGCCACAGTTGCCCATCACCGCGGTGGTCACGCCGTGCCAGCACGAAGGCGCGGTGCGTGATTCCCACGTGGCCTGGCCGTCGTAGTGCGTGTGGATGTCCACGAAGCCCGGGGTGACGAGCCGGCCCGCCGCGTCGATCTCCTCGGTGCCGCGTGCGCCGACCTCTCCGACCGCCACGATGGTCCCGGCGTCGACGGCGACGTCGGCGGCGAAGGGTTCACCGCCCAGGCCGTCGGCCACCTCGCCGCCTCTGATCACGAGATCGTGCGCCACGTTCGGTCGTCCTCTCTCCCGGCGCCCCCGCCGGACTGTGCCCGGAACTTCAGGCCGTGCCCCGTCATTCGTTCGACCGTCGACCATTGTGACCTGAATCGTCGGTTCGGCGGGCGGTCAGCCTCGGATCGGCGGGGTCTCGTCCTATAGTTAGATCGATCTAACTATATTCACCACCGCGTCGACCCGCAAGGCCTTCGTCCCGGCCTTTCCGGATCGCCCCGACGCCGCCGTCGCCCGGGTCACGGCGTCGCGCCGAAGACGTTGCCCAGGCGCTCCTCCCTGGTCTCGGAATGTGCGCCGTACAATTCCCCGAGCACTCGCCGCATCGCCGGCAGGTCGACACCCGGCAAGAGCTCTTCCATCCGCCCGGCGAGCTCGTCCTCGAACCGGGCGACCCTCGCCCGACCCGCGGCGGTGAGCTCGACGCGTGTCGCCCGTCCGTCCCCGGTCTCGTCGACCGTGTCGACCACCCACCCCTGCCGGCGCAGGCTGTTGATCATGGACGACACGGTGGGCTTGGTCACGGCATTGGCCGCGGCCAGTTCGCCGGCCCTCCGGGATCCGCCCAGGAGGTAGAGGAGGGTGCGGTACTGCGCCATGGAGAGGTCCCCGCGGCGCGCCACCTGCTCGAACTCGCGGTAGAGGGAGACGACGAGGCGCACCGGCGGCACCCGGTCGTTGCTGGCTGCCATCACCATCGAACCCTAGGCAGCGGGGAGCGGCCCTTCTGCTCTACGCGCCCGCCAGCGAGAGCGCGCCACCCGGAGCCAGGGTGCCGGTGCGGCCGATCCCCTCCTCGGCGCACAGTTGCGCCAGGGTGTCCGGATCGGTCACGTTGCCCCAGGCCCGCCGGCCGTCCGGGGTGCGGCACACCACGATGCCGAGCACGGGAGAGCCTTCGCGGTCGAAGGTGACGGTGAACGTCTCGACCCTCACCGGGCCCGTGGCATCCGGGTCCACGCGACAGCGCGGCAGCGCGTCCACCTCGGCCTGGACGTCCCGCCACGAGAACCCTCCGGTCTCGGGCGGCCGCGACGCGTAGACGCCCAGCGTGTGCTTCGTCGCGTACCAGCCCAGCCCGCTCACGAGTCCGACCGAACCGGGGGCCGCGCGCAGCGTCTCGACGCAGCGGGCGATGCCGTGCGAGGTGTAGTTGTTGCCGGGACCTCCTCCGAAAGTCAGGCCACCGGTCAAGGTGAGTGGGCGGCCGGGGTCGTCGAGGCGCAGACCGAGCTCGGCCGCCGCCATCTGGACCACCGCCGGGAAGCACGAGTACAGGTCCACCGCGGCGAGGTCGTCGACACCGACCCCGGCCAACTCCAGTGCGGCCGTCCCCGCCAGCCTGATCGCGGGGGAGCGGTGCAGCTCGGGCCGGTCCGAGACGTACCAGTGGTCGTTGGCGTCGGCACCCGAGAGAGGGAAGACCCAACGCTCCTCGGGCACGCCCGCGGCGCGTGCCGCCTCCGCCGAGCAGACGATGTACCCGGCGGCCTGGTCCACCTGGAGGTTCGCCGTGCAGAGCTTCGGGTACGGGAAGGAGATCATCCTGTTGTCGGGTCCGGGGTTCACGATCTCGTCTGCGGTGCGAGCCGTGCGGATCCAGGCGTGCGGGTTGTCGGCGGCCACCTGGCTGAAGCGTGACCAGAGCGCGCCGACGCGCGCCATGTGCTCGGCCAGTGTGAGCCCCTGTGCGGCACGCAGGGCGTTCTCGAAGAGCGGGTAGGCATGGATGGGCAGCAGCAGGCCGCGCTGGACCTCGAGGTCGCTCGATCCCGGCTTGTCCACGCCGAAGGGGACCGGGTCGGCGGTGTCGTCGGGCTGGGTGGCCCATGTCAGCGGCGCCTTCGACCGGTCACGCCTCGACAGGGCGCGGGTGTACATGGCCTCGGCTCCGGTCACGAGCACGACGTCGAGGTCGCCCCGGCTGATGGCACGGCACGCGTCGTGCATCAACGCCTGCGGCGTGTTGCCGCCGACCGAGGTCAGCATGAGCTCGGGGGGCTCGTCGCCCTCGGCGAACCCGAGGCGTGCCGCCACCTGGAGCGCGGGGTTGTGGGTGTGCCAGCCCAACGGGGACACCACCCGCAGGCTGCCGGCGCGCTGCAGCAGCGCCTCCCCTGCCGGCGCACCCGCACCGGGGCCGGCGCCGTCGCAGTCCTCGGCCGCCCTGAAGAGGGCGTCGGCCATGAGCTGGACCGGCTCCGGCCTCTGCGCCGGCGCCGTGGCCGGGTCCGGTCTCACCACCACCTGGCCGACACCCGCGACGACCGGGGTGCGGGGGTCGAGGGCCATGGCCTGCGGAGCGTATCAACGCGGGGTGGTGCCTCCCGGGGGGGCCCGGACCCGTCGGTAGACTCGGGGAGCGGGCCCGGGCCCGCGGGCGAGCGTCGCCACGACGCTCTCACACCACCTCGTCGAAGGGACCGTCGAAGAGACCCATGAGCAGCGACGACACCGCCCTGGCCGCCGACCCGGAGCTGGCGGCCCTCCTGGCCGAGGAGCTCGAGCGTCAGCGGACGACGCTGCAGCTGATCGCCTCCGAGAACTTCACGTCTCCCGCCGTCCTCGCCGCCACCGGCTCGGTGCTGACCAACAAGTACTCCGAGGGTTACCCGGGCCGCCGCTACTACGGCGGCAACCGGGTGATCGACGAGGTCGAGGACCTGGCGCGCGACCGTGCCACCGCGCTCTTCGGGGCCGCGCACGCCAACGTGCAGCCGCACGCCGGCGCGAGCGCCAACCTGGCGGCGTACCAAGCCCTGCTCGAGCCCGGGGCCACGGTGCTCGCCATGCGCCTGGACCACGGTGGCCACCTGACCCACGGCTCTCCCGCCTCCATCGTCTCGAAGTTCTGGCGCTTCGTCTCCTACGGGGTGACACCGGCCACCCACGACGAGGAGGACCCGGGCGAGGTCATCGACTTCGACCAGGTGGCGCACCTGGCCAAGACGGAGAAGCCCGACCTGATCGTCGCGGGTTCGACCGCGTACGCGCGGGTCATCGACCCCGGGCCCTTCCGTGAGATCGCCGACTCGGTGGGTGCCTTGTTCATGTTCGACGCCGCCCACCCGGCCGGCCTCATCGCGGGTGGTGTCCACCCCAGCCCGGTGGGAGTGGCCGACGTGGTCACCCTGACCACCCACAAGACGCTGCGCGGGCCGCGGGGCGGTGCCATCCTCTGCGGCGAGGAGCTGGCGAAGCGGATCGACAGCGCGGTGTTCCCCGGCTTGCAGGGCGGCCCGCTCGAGCACGTGATCGCGGCGAAGGCGGTCGCCTTCGCCGAGGCGGCGCGGCCCGAGTTCCGCGACTACGCCGCCCGGGTGGTGTCGAACGCCCGGGCCCTTGCCGCCGCGCTCGACGGCCACGGCTTTCGCCTGGTATCGGGCGGGACCGACAACCACATGCTGCTCATCGATCTGCGGCCCTTCGACGCCGAGCTGAACGGCAAGGTGGCGCAGGAGGTGCTCGACCGAGCGGGGATCACGTTGAACCGGAACACGATCCCCGACGACCCCCGCTCGCCGTTCCTCACGTCCGGCCTCCGTCTCGGGACGGCGGCGGAGACCACGGCGGGCATGGGTCCGGGGGAGATGGAGGTGGTGGCCGAGCTGATCGTGCGCACGCTCAAGTCCCGCGACGACGAAGCGGAGCTGGCTGCGGTGCGGTCCGAGGTGCGCGCGCTCTGCGCCGGGTTCACCCCGTACCGCGACCTCACGGGGTAGCGTGTGCCCGACATCGGCTGGTACGGACTGGTCCTGGTCATCGCCGCAGCGGCGACGGCCCTGCTCACCGGCCCGGCTCGACGGATCGCCTTCAAGGTGGGCTACGTCTGCATTCCCGGCCCGCGCTCGGTCCACGACAAACCGATCGCCTACGGGGGCGGTGCGGCCATGTTCATGGGGTTCCTCATCGCCGTGCTGGCCGCCGCCGCCATACCGGCGTTCCGGCAGGCGCGCGTCTTCGAGGACTCACCCGAGATGATGGGCGTGGTCCTCGCGGCGGGCGCGATGTTCGCGGTGGGCCTGATCGACGACATCCGGGATATGTCCGCGCCGGCCAAGATGGCCGGGCAGGTGCTGGCCGCCAGCATCCTGTACTTCGCCGGCGTGACCATGTGGCAGTTCAAGATCCCGCTGGCCGGCTTCTTCGTGCTCTCACCCGGCGTGATCCCACTCATCACGGCGCTCTGGGTCATCTGCCTGACCAACGCCGTGAACCTGATCGACGGGCTCGACGGCCTGGCGGCCGGCGTCGTCGCCATCGGCGGGGGAGCGCTGGCGATCTACGGTGTGAAGCTGATCGGGCTCGGGCTTCTCCCGGCCGACAACATCGGCCCGCTGGTGGCAACCATCGCCTGTGGCATCTGTGTCGGCTTCCTGCCCTTCAACTTCAATCCCGCCCGCATCTTCATGGGCGACGCCGGCGCGCTCTTCCTGGGGCTGCTGATGGCGGCGTCGACGATGGTCATCGGCGGCCGCGTCCCGACGTCGGTGCCCATCAGCGGTGTGACCTACTTCTTCTTCGCGCCCCTGTTCATCCCGCTGCTCATCCTGGGCGTGCCGTTGGTCGACATGGCGTTCGCGTTCGTGCGACGCACGGCGCGCGGCAAGGGCTTCGACACACCGGACAAGGAGCACATCCACCACCGCCTGGTGCGCCTCGGGCACGGCCCCCGGAGGAGCGTGCTCATCCTGTGGGCGTTCACCGCGATCTTGTCCGGCTTCCTGCTCTTCCCCCTCTTCGTCCACCAGGTGAACGCCTTCATCCCGCTCGGCGCGGCGGCCCTCGCCGTCGCCCTCTACACGTTCTTCCACCCCGGCCTGCGGCGCGGCGGTGCCGACGAGGCCGAGGAGGACGAGGAATCGGCCCTCGACCAGGCAATTCCCGTTCAGGCGGCCGATCCTCCCGCACAGCCTGCACACAGCCACCCCGTCAGCGAGGTGGTCCGTTTTCCTTCGTGACCGTTTGGACGCGATCGGGGCCGGGATGCGAAGATATCGCCTGTGTACCCCGTCCACCTCGCCTCGCCCAAGGCCGCCCACATGGCTTTCCGGGCGATGGACACCTGCGCGCCACGCTCCGCGTAAAGGGGGAGCAGTCGCATGCCTGGTCAGATGAGCCTCGTCTCGCGCGCCCATCGCGGTGAGTGCGCCGGACGAGTCGCACCCTCCCGAACAGCCGCGGCCGCTTCCGGGGGCCATGGCCTTCCTGGGTATGGGCCTGACCGCGGCTGTCTGCGTGGGTGCCTGCCTCGCTCTCGGGCTCTGGCTCGACAGCGTGCTCCACACCGCACCGGCGTTCCTGCTGGTGGGCCTGGCCCTCGGGCTCGCGGTCGCCACGCTCAGTGTCGTCAAGCAGATCCGCACGTACCTGTAACCCGCACCGGCCGGAGGTGGGCGGCGTGAACATGCTCTCCGGTCTCTCGGACCTCGGTGGGGACGCGCTGGCCAAGGTGCTCCGCCGGACGGTGGTCTCGGCCCTCGTCGTCGGGGCGGGTGCCATCGTCGTGGCCCTCCTGCTCTCGTCGCCGTGGGCCGCGCTGGGCCTGGCCATCGGCCTCGGGCTGGCGGTCGTCAACCTGCGCTTCCTCGACGCCGGGGTGGCCAAGCTCCAGACGGGCGCCGAGACGGGCGACGACGAGACGGGCGTCAGCAACAAGGTGCTCCGCCGTGCCATCGGGACCAAGAGCGTCACCCGACTGGGCGTGATCACGGCCATCGCCGTGGGCCTCCTGCTCCTCAACGGCGCGCTGGGCATCGGCGCCGTCGCCGGCCTCGTGATCTTCCAGCTCCTCTTCGTCGTCAACGTCGGCCGGGTGATCGTGACCCAGGGGATCCAATGACGAAGAACTTCATCCTCGCCAGCGGCAACATCACGATCGGAGAGCACCACGGAGTGGTGCACGTCGCCGGCCTGACCATCTACCTCGATGTGGTCTGGACCACGCTGATCGCCGCCGCCATCGTCCTCGGTTTCGGGTTCCGCATGCGGGCCAAGGTCACCTCGGGCGTGCCCGGCAAGCTCCAACTGTTCTGGGAGACGCTGGTCGAGCAGGTGACCGACCTGGCCCAGTCTGCGATCGGCCCCGAGGGCATCCCCTTCGTGGGCCTCGGCGTGACCGTCTTCTTCTTCATCCTGATCTGCAACTGGCTGGCGTTCATCCCGAGCGGCGACCCCGGGTTCCTCGCCCCGCCCACCGGAGACGTGAACCTTCCGCTCGCCCTGGCTCTGACCGTGTTCTTCCTGGTCCACTACAACTCGGTCAAGGCCCGCGGCGTCCGCGGCTACTTCAAGCACTACGCGCAGCCCTACGCCGCGCTCACGCCGATCAACATCATCGAGGAGATCACCAAGCCGATCACGCTGACGTTCCGGCTCTTCGGGAACATCTTCTCCGGGGTGCTGATGGTGGCCGTCATCGTGGCGCTGATCCCGCCCTATCTCTCGTGGATCGGCCTGCTGATCTGGAAGCCCTTCGACGAGTTGTTCATCGGGGCCATCCAGGCCTTCATCTTCGCCCTGCTCACCATCATGTACCTGGGCATGGGCATGAGCCGGGACGCCCACTGAGGCCCGGAGCACGGGCACGCGCACCGCGATCTTCACTCACGATCTGAACAAAGGAGAGGAAACATGGCAAACGACATCGAAGGTGCGGTCCGGATCGCCGGGGCGCTCGTGGGCGGCGGACTCGCCCTCGGCGGCGGCGCCATCGGGGCTGCGGTGGGCGACGGCCTGGCCGGCTCGCAGACCATCGCCGCCATCGCCCGCCAGCCCGAGATCGAGGCCAAGGCCCGTCAGTACTTCTTCCTGACGGTCGGATTGGTGGAGGCCATGTACTTCATCAACCTGCTGTTCATGGTGGTGTTCGTCTACGTGTTCGCCGCGAAGAGCATCGCGTAGCGAACCCGCGCCACACCGTCGATACCGCGAGAGAGACCGGAAACCGAGAGCATCATGACCACTGCAGGCATCTTCCTTCTGCCCAACGGGACGTTCTTCATTGAGCTGTTCGTCTCCATCGTGCTCATCCTCGCCATCTACAAGTGGGTGCTGCCGCCCATCAACAAGGCGATGGAGGAACGCCAGGAGAAGATCCGCACCTCGCTGGAGGCGGCCGACCAGGCCCGGGCCGATGCCGAAGCCGCCGACGACGAGCGCCGAGGCGTGCTGGAGCAGGCACGCCAGCAGGCGCGCGAGATCGTGGCCACGGCGAACCGGACGGCCGAGCAGGTGCGCACAGACGCCCAGGCCCGCGGGCAGGGCGAGTACGACCGCATCGTGGGCAACGCCGAGGTCGAGATCGATCTCGCCCGCCAGCGTGCCGTCGAGGAGGCGGCGTCGCGCCTGGGCGAGATCGTCATGGAGGTCGTCGAACGGGTCATCGGGCGCGAAGTGAACGCGGAGGCCCACCACGACCTCATCGACGAGGCGGTCGCCGCGCTGCGCGCCGACACGAGCGGTGGTGCCGCGGCGGGCGCCGGAGCGCGCCGGTGAACCCGACGGTCCAGGGGTACTCGGCCGCGGTCGCCGAGGCGACCGGGCGCGACCACCTCGGGGCGACCGTGTCGGACCTCGAAGCGATTGAGCAGCTCGTCCTGTCGAGCGCGCCGCTGCGGGCCGCGCTCTCCGACACCTCGGTGCCCGGCCTGGCCCGCCGCGCCGTCCTGCTCGACCTGCTCGACGGCAAGGTCTCGCCGCCGGCCCGCCGGCTGGCGGCGTTCACCGTCATGGCGGTGGCGGCCCAGGAGGTGACGGGGGCGCTCGCGTGGCTCTCGACCCGAGTGCGCCACCTGGCCGAAGGCCTGGACGCCGAGCCGAGCCTCAGCCTGACCCAGTCGCGCCAACGCGTCGGCGGGTACGCCACGGCGTTGCACGAGGAGATGACCCCGCCTCAGCTCGAGTCGATGGAAGACGATCTGTTCCGCCTGGCGCGCATCGTGGGCTCCACCCCCGCCCTGCGCGGCGCGCTCACGGACCGCGACCTCGAGGCCGCCGCACGCGCCGGCCTGATCACCGACCTCCTGGAGGGCAAGGTCCCGTCGACGACGGTGGCCATCGCCCGCTACGCCGTCACCGGGGGACGGGCGCGCGACATCGTGGGCACCCTGGACTACCTGGTCGAGCTGACCGCACAGGCCCGTGGCTGGCGCATCGCCCGGGTGCGTGCCGCGGCGCCCATCGACGAGGCCCAGCGGGCCGAGCTCGCCGAGTCGCTCGGCGGGGTGACGGGCGCCCCGGTCGAGCTCCAGGTCGAGGTGGACGAGTCGCTGCTCAGCGGCGCGCTGATCCGCATCGGCGACCTCCAGGTGGACGCGACGGCACGGGGCCGCATCGACGCGCTGCGTGAGCACCTGACTCCCGCCGGCTGGGAGCCCTCGGGCTTCGGCCGGCGCGACCGCGGTTCGACAGAAGAGACAGAGGGAGCACAGTGATGGCAGAGCTCACGATCGGCGCGAGCGAGATCACCCAGGCGCTGGAGCGCCACGTCGAGGAGTACACGCCGACGGTCGGCACCGAGCAGATCGGGCGGATCGTCGAGGTCGGCGACGGCATCGCCCGCGTGTCCGGCCTGCCGGGCGCGGCGGTGAACGAGCTGCTGGAGTTCGAGGACGGCACGCTCGGGCTGGCGCTGAACCTCGACGAGGACACCATCGGCGCCGTCGTCCTGGGTTCGGTGGACAGCCTCGAGGAGGAGCAGACGGTCAAGGCGACCGGCCGCATCCAGACGGTCCCCGTGGGCGACGCCCTGCTCGGCCGCGTCGTCAACGCCCTGGGCGAGCCCATCGACGGCAAGGGCCCGATCAATTCCACCGAGACCCGCCGGATGGAAGTGCAGGCGCCCGGGATCGTCGGACGGCAGCCGGTGAGCGAGCCGCTCCAGACGGGGATCAAGGCGATCGACGCCATGACGCCCATCGGGCGGGGCCAGCGCGAGCTCATCATCGGCGACCGCAAGACCGGGAAGACGACGGTCGCCGTCGACACCATCATCAACCAGGCCGGCCAGGGCGTGAAGTGCATCTACGTCGCCATCGGGCAGAAGAACTCCTCGGTGGCCCAGACCGTGGCCACCCTCGAGGACCACAACGCGCTCGAGTACACGGTCGTCGTGGTCGCTTCGGCCGGAGACCCCGCCCCCTACAAGTACCTGGCCCCCTACGCCGGGTGCGCCATGGGCCAGCACTGGATGGAGAACGGCCAGCACGCGCTGATCATCTACGACGACCTGTCCAAGCAGGCCGAGGCCTATCGCTCCGTGTCGCTCCTCCTGCGCCGCCCGCCGGGCCGCGAGGCCTACCCCGGCGACGTCTTCTACCTGCACTCGCGCCTGTTGGAGCGCGCGGCCAAGCTGTCCGACGGGCGCGGCGGCGGGTCGCTCACCGCACTGCCGGTGATCGAGACCAAAGCCGGCGACATCTCCGCCTACATCCCCACCAACGTGATCTCCATCACCGACGGGCAGGTGTTCCTCGAGACCGACCTGTTCAACTCGGGCATCCGTCCGGCGATCAACGTCGGCAACTCGGTGAGCCGGGTCGGGAGCGCGGCGCAGGTGAAGGCCATGAAGTCGGTGTCGGGCACGCTCAAGCTCGACCTGGCCCAGTTCCGCGAGCTCGAGGCCTTCGCCACCTTCGGCTCCGAGCTCGACCGGGTCTCCCAGGCCCAGCTCGATCGCGGGTACCGACTGACCGAGCTGCTCAAGCAGCCCCAGAACGAGCCGGTGCCGGTCGAGGAGCAGGTGCTGGTCATCTACGCCGGCACCAACGGTTGGGCCGACTCGGTACCGGTGAGCGAGGTGCGGCGCTTCGCCCTCGAGCTCGTGGAGTACTTCAAGGGCAACCACCCGACGGTGCTCGAGTCGATCCGGAGCACCGGGACCATGCCCGACGGAGACGAGCTGGACAAGGGATTGACGTCGTTCCTCGAGGGCTTCGACACGGGCAAGGCGGACTGAGCGATGGCCGGCGGCCAAGAGCGCATCCTGCGGCAGCGCATCCGCAGCGTGCAGTCCACGAGGAAGATCACCAAGGCGATGGAGCTGATCGCCGCCTCGCGGATCGTGCGCGCCCAGGGTCGGATCGCGGCCAACCGCCCGTTCCGCGAGGGAATGGAGCGCATCGTGCGGCTGGCGGCGGCAGCCGACCCGCAAGCCGCAGGAAAGCTGCTCGGGACGCCCGAGTCGCCGCGCCACGTGGGAATCCTGGCCATCGTCGGCGACCGCGGTCTCGCCGGCTCCTACAACTCCGGCGTGCTGCGCGCCACGGAGCGCCGGGTGGCCGAGTACCGGGCGACCGGCGCCGAGGTGACGCTGTGGGCGGTGGGACGCAAGGCTCCCACCTACTTCCGTTACCGGGGCATCCCGGCGGCGCAGTCGTTCTCCGGTTTCGTCGACCGGCCGGAGTTCTCCGACGCGCGCCAGATCGCCGCGGTCATGGCCGCGCCCTTCGTGGCCGGCGAGATCGACCTGGTGGAGATGGTCTCGACCCGCTTCGTATCGGCCGGCGTCCAGCGCGTGGAACGTCTCCAGATGCTGCCCATGCCACTGCCCGAGGACGGCGGTGACACCGACGACGCGGGTCACGATGCCGCGGACTCGCTCGAGGGCTACACGGAGTTCGAGCCCGAGCCCGAGAAGCTGCTCGTCGAGCTGGCACCCCGGGCGCTCGAAGCGGAGATCTTCGCCGCACTGCTGGAGGGAGCCGCCGCCTTCTTCACCGCCCAACAGCGGGCCATGGCCGCCGCCACCGACAACGCGGACGAGCTCGTCCGCACCCTGACGCGGGTCATGAACCGGGCCCGCCAGGACGCAATCACGACCGAGATCATGGAGATCGTCGGCGGGGCCGAGGCGCTCCGCCAAGCGAAGGGAGCCTGACCCGATGACCACCACCGCACCCACGGACGCGCCGGCGGAGCGCGCGCTCGAAGACGGCCGCGTCGTCGCCATCGCCGGACCGGTGATCGACGTCGAGTTCCCGCCCCACGCGCTGCCCGAGATCAACCACGCGGTCGAGTTCGAGATTCAGCTCGACGGCCAGACGAACACGATCACGGCCGAGGTGGCCCAGCAGATCGGCGAGGGCCGGGTGCGCTGCATCTGCATGCAGCAGACCGACGGCCTGGTGCGCGGTGCGGCCGTCCGCAACCTCGGGCGCGGCATTCAGGTCCCGGTGGGCAACGGCGTGCTCGGGCACGTGTTCAACGTGCTCGGCCAACCGCTGGACACCGACACCATCGGCGAGGTGGACGACCACTGGGAGATCCACCGCAACGCTCCGGCCTTCGACCAGCTCGAGCCGCGGGCCCTGATGTTCGAAACCGGGATCAAGGTCATCGACCTGCTCGAGCCCTACGTGCAGGGCGGCAAGATCGGCCTCTTCGGGGGTGCCGGCGTGGGCAAGACCGTGATCATTCAAGAGATGATCCACCGGGTGGCGCAACAGCACGGGGGAGTGTCGGTGTTCGCCGGCGTCGGGGAGCGCACGCGCGAGGGCACCGACATGTGGCTCGAGATGCAGGAGTCGGGCGTCATCGACAAGGCGGCCCTGGTCTACGGCCAGATGGACGAGCCGCCGGGGGTCCGGCTGCGCGTCGGCCTGGCCGCGCTGACCATGGCCGAGTACTTCCGTGACGTCCAGAACCAGGACGTGCTCCTCTTCATCGACAACATCTTCCGCTTCGTCCAGGCCGGTTCGGAGGTCTCGACCCTGCTCGGCCGCATGCCGTCGGCCGTGGGGTACCAGCCGACGCTGGCGGACGAGATGGGCGAGCTCCAGGAGCGCATCACCTCGACCAAGGGCAAGTCGATCACCTCGCTCCAGGCGGTCTACGTTCCGGCCGACGACTACACCGACCCGGCGCCGTTCACCACGTTCACGCACCTCGACGCCACGACGGAGCTGTCCCGCCAGATCGCCGCCCTGGGCATCTACCCGGCCGTGGACCCTCTGGCCTCGACCTCGAACATCCTGGCACCCGAGATCGTGGGCGATCGCCACTACGCCGTCGCCCGGCGCGTCCAGGAGATCCTCCAGCGCTACAAGGAGCTCCAGGACATCATCGCCATCCTCGGCATGGACGAGCTCTCCGAAGAGGACCGGGTCACGGTGAGCCGGGCGCGAAAGGTCCAGCGCTTCTTGTCCCAGCCCTTCTTCGTGGCCGAGGTCTTCACCGGTGTCGAGGGCATCTTCGTCCCCATCGACGAGACGGTGGAGTCGTTCGAGGCCCTGGCCAACGGTGATCTCGACCACGTCCCCGAGCAGGCGTTCCTGAACGTCGGCGGAGTGGAATCGGTGCTGGAGAAGGCCCAGAAGCTCGAGGCGGACGCCGGCTGATGGCCGACGACGTCTTCGGACTGGAGGTGGTCACGCCGGAGCAGTCGCTCTATGCCGGGGGCGCGCGTTCGATCGTCCTGGCCACCTCGGAGGGCGACCTCACCGTGCTCGACGGCCACACGCCGCTCGTCGGCGACGTGGTACCGGGGATGGTCCGGGTCGAGCCCGAGGACGGCGACGTCGTCTCCCTGGCCGTGCACGGCGGCTTCTTGCAGGTCGACACGAGTCCCGGTGCCGCGGAAGGGCTGGCCGAGGGCGACGGCCCGCTGCCCGGGCTCTCCACGCGGGTCACCGTGCTCGCCGGCGTGGCCGAGTTGTCCTCGGAGATCGACGTTCCTCGCGCCGAAGCCGCGCGCGAGGCGGCGTCCCAGCGTGTGGCCGACCTGCAGGCCGGCCGCGGTCCCGCCGGCGAGGAGTCGGACCAGGCGCTCGCCCTGGCCGAGGCGGAGGGTGCGCTGGCCCGGGCCGAGTTGCGCGTCGCGGTGGCCGCCGGGGCGTCGTAGGCGCAGTCCGGGCGGCCAGCCGGAGGATGCCCCTCAGGTGGAGGCGGACGGCCGCGCCGCACGCAGTCTCAGGTACGAACTCTCAGCCGAAGGAGATGGAGCTGAACTCGGCCAGTTTCGCCAGCGCGTGGCTGGCGTCGACCTTGCGCAGCGTGCCCGACTTGGAGCGCATGACGAGCGACTGCGTCGTGGCACCGAACTCGTGATACTGCACCCCTTGGAGCAGCTCGCCGTCGGTGATGCCGGTGGCGGCGAAGAAGCAGTTGTCGCCCTGCACGAGGTCATCGGTGGTCAACACGGCGTCGAGGGCGTACCCGCCGGCCAGCGCAGCGGCGCGCTCCTCGTCGTCTCGGGGATAGAGCCGGCCCTGGATCTCGCCGCCCATGCATTTGAGCGCGGCAGCGGCCAGCACGCCCTCCGGGGTGCCACCGATGCCGAAGAGGATGTCGGTGCCCGCCCCGGGCCATCCCGTGGCGATGGCGCCCGCCACGTCGCCGTCGGTGATGAGGCGGATGCGCGCGCCGGTGGCGCGCACTTCGCCGATGAGGTCCTCGTGGCGCGGCCTGTCGAGGATGACCGCGGTCAGGTCGCGCACGGGACGACCGACGGCCTTCGAGAGCGCACGGAGGTTCTCGGTGGGCGTGGCCCGGATGTCGCAGGCACCCTTGGCCCGCGGGCCCACGGCCAGCTTCTCCATGTAGACGCACGGCCCCGGGTCGAACATGGCCCCCCGCTCGGCCACGGCGATGACGGCGAGGGCCCCGCCGCGTCCCTGCGCGGTCAGCGTGGTGCCGTCGATCGGGTCGACCGCGATATCGGTCAGCGGAGCCGACCCGTCGCCGAGCTTCTCCCCGTTGAACAGCATCGGGGCGTTGTCCTTCTCGCCCTCGCCGATGACGACGATGCCGTCCATGGGCACACTGGAGAGGACCGTCCGCATGGCCTCGACCGCGGCGCCGTCGGCTCCCAGCTTGTCGCCCCGGCCCATCCAGCGGCTGGCGGCCATGGCGGCGGCCTCCGTGGTCCGCACGAGGTCCAGGGCCAGGTTGCGGTCGGGCGCTTGTCGGGAGGCCACCATTCGCATGACGATACCGGACGGCCGATGCGCCATGGCCGAGCGCTCCTCGGGCCAGCGGCGATACTTGGGGCCGTGGACCGCATCGTCGTCGAGCCCTCGGGGCCGCTCTCGGGCACCGTCCGCGCCGGGGGGGCGAAGAACTCCGCGCTCAAGCTGATGGTGGCCTGCCTGCTGGCGGAAGGCCGCTCCGTCCTGTCGAACGTCCCCGACATCGCCGACGTGGCCACCATGGCCGAGGTGCTGCGTGCACTCGGGGCGCGTGTCGATCTCCTGGGCGGCGGCGAGGTGGCGGTGACGACGCCGCCCGCCGACGAACTGGTACCGGAGGCCCCCTACGAGCTCGTCGAGCGCATGCGCGCCTCGGTCGTCGTCCTCGGACTGCTGATGGCGCGCTGTGGCTCCGTGTGCATGCCGTTACCGGGCGGCGACGACTTCGGCGAGCGCCCGATCGACTTCCACGTCCACGGGCTCGAGGCCATGGGCGCGGTGTTCGAGTCCTCCCACGGCGAGGTGCGCGGGAGCGTCCCGGACGGCCGCCTGGTCGGGACGCGGGTCGTGCTCGAGTACCCGAGCCACACCGCGACAGACAACCTGCTCATGGCGGCGGCGCTGGCCAAGGGCACGACCGTGATCGAGAACGCGGCGAAAGAGCCCGAGGTGGGCGACCTCGCCGCCCTCCTGCGCGCCATGGGGGCCGAGGTGCGGGGGGCGGGCACCTCGCGGATCGAGGTCGAAGGGGTCGACGAGCTGCACCCGGCCCGCCACGCCGTCGTGCCCGACCGCGTCGTGGCCGCGACGTATCTCGCCGCGGTGGGCCTGGCCGGGGGCCAGGTCACCGTGTCCGACGCACGACCGGACCACATGGAGATGCTCCTGCGCAAGCTCGGCCAGATGGGCGTGTCGTTCGAGATGGGCCCCGATGGTCTCCGAGCCTGGTCCTCGGGACGGGTCACCGCGGCCGACGTGGCCACGCTGCCCTACCCCGGTGTCGCCACCGACTACAGCCCCCTGCTCGTCGCCTTGCTGACGGTGAGCGAAGGCGTGGGGATCCTGACGGAGAACCTCTTCTCCGGCCGGTTCCGCTACATCGAGGAGTTGCGCCGTATGGGCGCGGACATCCGCACCGAAGGCCACCACGCGGTGGTGCGTGGCGTGCACCGGCTCTCGGGCGCCCCGGTGCGCGCGCCCGACATCCGCGCCGGGGTGGCGCTCGTGTTGGCCGGCCTGGTGGCCGACGGCGAGACGGTGGTCAGCGGAGCCCACCACATCGGCCGCGGCTACGAGGACCTGCCCGGCGCGCTGCGCTCGCTCGGAGCCCGGGTGTCGTGCTCGTGAGCGGGAGGCCGCGGACCGGCGACCCGTCCGAGCTGCTGGAGCGGGCGCGTACGGGCGACCGCGTCGCGCTGGCCCGCCTGCTCTCGTACGTCGAGCGGGGCGGGGAGGCCGCCCAGGTCGTGGCGCGGCTGGCCTACCGGGCCGACGTGCCCTTCACGGTGGGGCTCACGGGCGCGCCCGGGGCCGGCAAGTCGACGTTGACCGACCGACTCATCGTGTGCGCGCGCACCGGCTGGCCGCCGGCCGAGGAGTCCGCCGAGGAGTCCGCCGGGGGAGCAGAAGAGGAGGTCGCACAGGTGGCCGTCCTGGCCGTGGACCCCACCTCGCCCTTCAGCGGGGGGGCCATCCTCGGGGACCGCGTCCGCATGGGGCAGCACGCGCTCGACCCCACGGTCTACATCCGTTCCATGGCGACGAGAGGGCATCTCGGTGGCCTCTCGCTGGCCGTGCCCGACGCGGTCCGACTGCTCGGGGCCGTGGGGTTCCCGCTGGTCATCGTCGAGACGGTCGGTGTGGGGCAGATGGAGGTCGAGATCGCGTCGGCCGCCGACACGACGGTGGTCGCGGTGACCCCCGGGTGGGGTGACTCCATGCAAGCCAACAAGGCCGGCCTCCTCGAGATCGCCGACGTGTTCGTCATCAACAAGGCGGACCGCCCCGGTGCGCGCGAGGCACGTCGCGACCTGGATCAGATGCTCGACCTGTCGGCGCCCGGCCCGTGGCGGCCCGAGATCGTCGAGACCACTGCCACGACGGGCGATGGGGTGGACGGCCTGTGGTCCGCCCTGGCTCGCCACCGGGCGCACCTGCTCGGTTCGGGCCGACTGACGATCCGACGCGCCGATCGCATGAGCCAGGAATTGCGCCGCGTGCTCCTGGCGCGCGCGGCCGTCCGCGTCGACGACCTGGCCGGGAGCGAGGAGTTCACCAGCGCCGTCAAGGCCCTGGCCGCAGGCGAGCTCGACCCCTACCAGGCGGCCGACCGCCTCCTCGACGGATGACGACCCCTCCGTGTTCGCGGCGGACGGCCCCCGCGACGGTGCGCCGGTGAGCTCTCCCCCGATCCCCGTCAGCGCGGGCGACGGCGCCTTCGACCCCTCGGCGCGCTGGTTCCAGCACGCGGTGTTCTACGAGGTGCTGATCCGGGGCTACTTCGACGCGAACAACGACGGCACGGGCGACCTGCGCGGCCTGCGCGAGAAGCTCGACTACCTCGAGTGGCTCGGCATCGACTGCCTCTGGCTGTTGCCCTTCTACCCTTCGCCCTTCCGCGACGGCGGCTACGACATCAGCGACTTCTTCAACGTCCATCCCGACTACGGCAGCATCGGCGACCTGGTCGCGCTGCTCGAGGACGCCCACCGCCGGGGCATACGCGTCGTCGCCGACCTGGTCATGAACCACACCAGTGACGAGCACCCCTGGTTCGTCGAGTCCCGTTCCTCGCGCGACAACGCCAAGGCGGACTGGTACGTCTGGAACGACGACGACCAGAAGTGGCCGGATGCCCGAGTCGTCTTCACCGACGTGGAGCGCTCGAACTGGACGTGGGACGACACGCGCCAGCAGTACTACTGGCACCGCTTCTACCATCACCAGCCGGACCTCAACTACGAGAACCCCGAAGTGGCCGACACCATGATCGACCTCGTGCGCTTCTGGCTCGACCTCGGCTTCGACGGCTTTCGCCTGGACGCGGTCCCGTACCTCTACCAGCGCGACGGCACGTCGGGCGAGCACCTGCCCGAGACGCACGCCTTCATCAGGCGGATCCGCAAGCAGATCGACGCCGACTACCCGGGTCGCATCCTGCTGGCCGAGGCGAACGGCTGGCCGAGCGACGTCGCCGACTACTTCGGCGACGGGGACGAGTGCCACCTGTGCTTCCACTTCCCGCTGATGCCCCGCTTGTTCATGGCGGTGCGGCGCGAACAGCGCTACCCGATCACCGAGATCCTGGCCCAGACGCCCGCCATCGACGGCGCCTGCCAGTGGGCCATCTTCCTGCGCAACCACGACGAGCTGACGCTCGAGCAGGTCAGCGAAGAGGAGCGCGACTATCTGATCGCGGAGTACGCCAAGGACCCCCGCATGAAGCGGCACATGGGCATCGGGCGGCGGCTGGCACCCCTGCTCGACAACGACCGGCGCACGGCCGAGCTGCTCTACGCCCTGATCCTGTCGCTGCCGGGGACCCCCGTGATCTACTACGGGGACGAGCTGCTCATGGGGGACAACATCTACCTCGGCGACCGGGACTCGGTCCGGACGCCGATGCAGTGGTCGCCCGACCGCAACGGCGGCTTCTCCGCGGCCGACTTCGCCCAGCTCTACCTGCCGCCGCTCATGGACCCCGTCTACGGATATGCCGCGGTCAACGTGGAGGCGCAGCTGCGCAACCAGGGCTCCTTCTTGCACTGGCTGCGGCGGATGCTGAACGAGCGCCGCGGGCTGCCGGTGATGGGGGTGGGGGAGATGGAGGTGCTGCCCTGCGCCAACCCGTCGGTGCTGGCCTACGTCCGCTCGGGGGAGGTGGCCGACGTGCTGTCGCCGGCGGGCGCGCAGACGGGGCCCTCCGTGGCGGCAGCCGAGAGCGCAGTGAACTGGGGCCATTCGGCCGTGCTGACCCGCACCGTCCCGGCGGGGAACGAGGCGGCCGGCGACGTGGCCGTGCACCGGGACCAGGCGGTGCTGTGCGTGCACAATCTGAGCCGGTTCGCCCAGCCGGCCGAGCTGGCGCTGGCCAAGTGGTCCGGTTGCACGCCCTACGAGGTGCTCGGGCGCGTGCCCTTCCCGGTCATCACCGAGGAGCCGTACGCGGTCACCCTGCCGCCCTACGGGTTCTTGTGGTTCGACCTCGTCCCCGGCGAGAGGCCGGTCTGGGAGTGAACGCCGAGCGCGACCGGGGCCTGCATGCGCTGACCGAGGCGTGGTTGCGGTTGCGCCCCGATGCGCCCGCCGAGGCGGGACCCGTGACGGTCCTGCGCGGCGACGTGCTGCGGGAGGGCCGCCCCGGGCTCCTCGACGTCGTGGCCCGGGTGGGCGAACCGGGCTCGGAGCGACTCGCCCACTTCGTCGTGGGCCAGCGCGCCGTCGGAGAGGAACCGCACCTGCTGCGCTCCGGGGAGGAGTGCGTGCTCGGCCTGCTCGACGACGAGTCCGGTCTGGCGGTCTGCACCGACGCGCTGCGCGACGCGGCAATTGGCCCCGCTGTTGCTGGCCACCGTGCGCCACGTGGCGCCGCGACCCGGGCCGGTCACCGTCGTGTGCGACGACGAGGACATGACCGCGCTCGACTGCGGCGACCGCGGCGACCTGGTCGTGTTCCCCTGGCTCTCCGACGCGCCACGGCCCGACGTCGACATGCTGATGGCGCTGGAGGCGGCCGGGTTCAACCACGTGGCGGCACCGTTGGTGCGCTGGACGTGGGACGGGCGGGACCTCGGTGTGGTCCAGGAGCCGCTGGCGGACCGCTCGGTCGGGTGGGCGCTGGCGCTGACCTCGCTGCGCGACCTCTATGCGTCCCGAGAGGCGCCCGAGGCGGCGGGAGGCGACTTCGGCGCCGAGGCCCGGGCGCTCGGGACCATGACGGCACGCATGCACCTCGCGCTCGACCGCGCCTTCCTGCGCCAGAAGGAGCCGGTCTCGGAGTGGGTCGACGCCGCCGAGGCCGCGATCGCGGCGGCCGACCGGTCGTTGCTGGACGCGCCGGGCGTGGCCGACCTGCTCAAGTGGATCCGCGAGGCCGACGCCCGGCTGGCGGCGATCCGGGCCCACGGCGACTTCCACCTCGGTCGCACGGCGCGGACCGATCAGGGGTGGGTGGTCAGCGACTGCCGGCCGGGCGGGGCGAGAGCACCGGGGGCGGAGCCGGCGATGTGCTCGCCGCTGGCCGACGTGGCCGACCTCCTGTGGTCGATGCACCGGGCGAGCGTCGTGGCGGCGACCGAGCGCGACCCGACCGGGCGCCTCGGCCTCGAGCCGCTCGGCCAGGCCTGGGAGACTCGGAACCGGCGGGCGTTCATGGCCGGCTACCTGGGGACGCCCGGGATCTCGGGCCTGGTCGGACCCGATCGCAACCTCGTGCTGCGCCTGGTGAGCTTCCTGGAGCTCGCCCGCTCCGTGCGCGAGTAGGGCCCCGGCGCCGAAGGGTGCGGCCGGTCAGACGGCGAGGGCGGAGACCCTCAACGTCTCGGCGGCCTCTTCAGGCGAAACGACGTTGATGGCGACGCCGGTGCCCAGCTCGAAGCCCGCGGTCGTCGTGGCCTTGGGCCAGACGTGCGCGTGCCAGTGGAACGGCTCGCCGACCCGGTAGGGGGCCGAGTGGAACACGACGTTGTACGCCACGTCGCCGATCGTCTCCGCCAGCTGTCCGAGCGTGCGGCGCAGGCCCTCGCCCACGGCGATCAGATCCTCGGTGGAGCTCTTGTGCAGATGGGGGCTGTGCTCGCGGGGGATCACCAGCATCTCGTAGGGAAGGGCGCTCCAGAAGGGGCACACCACGACGACGTGCTCGTTGGCGTAGATGACGCGCTCCCCGGAGTCCTCCTCGGCCTCGAGGGTCGTGCACAGCAGGCACGACCCGACGAAGCGGGCGAACCGGGCCTGCTCCTCGGCCAGCTCGCGCGGGATGAACGACATGCCGAGCAGTTGGCCGTGCGGGTGCTCCAGGGACGCCCCGGCCTCGCGTCCGGAGTTGACGATGGCTTGGGTGTAGCGCAGGTTCGGCTGCTGGGCGTGATCCTCGAGCCGGTCACGCAGCGCGGCCATCACCAGCTCCACCTGCTCCTGGTCGAGCTGGCCCAAGGTGGCGTCGTGCTCGGGGGAGAAGATCAGGATCTCGTGGATCCCTCCCGCGGTGGCCTGGGTGAAGACGGGTCCTCGGTTCGCCACGACGAAGGGCTCGTCCCCCTCGAAGGCCGGGTACAGGTTGGGGACGACGCGTACGAGCCAGCGCCCGGTCGGGCCGTAGGTCTCGAGAGCGGGCGGTGTGTCCTCCTCGTTGCCGGGGCAGAAGGGACAGGGCCGACCGAGCGCGTCGGGCGTCCACGGGGTCCGGGTGACGAAGGAGTACGGCCGCTCCGAACGGCCGGGGCTCACGACCACCCAGCGGCCGGACAGCGGATCGAGGCGAAGTTGGTTCATTGAGGCTTCCAGTGTGGTCCGGTCATACCCGCGGGGTTCGCTCGCTCCCTCATCTGACCCTCCGTGTCTACGGTACAGGGTCGGACAGGGGTTCGGGCATCACTGTCGCGTGCCTGTCACCCGGCGCGAACCTTCATCGGGGATGATGTCGGCCGTGCAGCACCAGCCGACCGGGGCAGCGTTCGACCTCGTGCTCCTCCTCCACACCGCTGCCGCCGCCGTGGGTCTGGCGACGACCGTGACGGGCGCGGCGACCGGGACCCGGCTCCGGCGGGTCCTGCGTTCGGCCGTTCCGTTGCCCGAAGCGCTGCGGCGCTATTTCCGTCCCGGTGTCAACTGGGCGGGACGGGTCGTGTACGCCGTCCCCGTGCTCGGTGCGGCCCTCGTGGCCATGAGCCACGGCGCGTACTCGTGGAGCGACGCGTGGGTCGTGGCGGGCGTCGGGCTGTTCACCGGCGTCGTGCTCCTCTGCGAGGGGGTGGCGTGGCCGGCCGAGCGCCGGCTCCAGACGGCACTCGGTGAAGCGGGCACCGATTCGCCGCGACTCCAGCGCGACGCGGCCGCGTTGGCGCGCTCCGCCGCCGCCGCCGCCGTCCTGCTCGTCGTCGCCACGGTGGTGATGGTCGCCCAGCCCTGAAATCCGGACAAGTCGTCCGAGCGTCAGCCGCCGACGGCCTGGGCCAGGATCGCCCTCGCCTCGTCGAGCGCTCCGGCCCGGACGAGCGCCGGCAGGGGTCCGTCGAGCAGGGCCCGCCAGTCGACCGCGTCGCTGCGCCGGCCGGAGGATCGGAGCTGCCGGCGCGCCTCGCCCAAGAGCGCAGCCAGTGTGCCGGCTCCCGCCACCGCGGGCTCGCCCGCGAGGTGGGAGCGGAGCCAGACCGCCAACGCGGGACTCGCGCCCCCGGTCGACACCGCGATGGTCACCGTGCCGTCGCGGTGCACGGACGGCAGGATGAACGACGAGTGCTCGGGATCGTCCGCACTGTTGACCCAGACGCCGGCGGCCTCCGCGTCGGCGTACACCGCCGCGTCGACCTGGTGATCGCCCGTCGCGGTGATCACCAGTCGGAACCCGATCGCGTCGCCGGATCGGTACGGTCGGTTCTCGACGACGCGCAGCGACGGGGCCAGGGACCGCATCTCGGGTCCCACCGTGGGCGCGATCACCGTCACCGATCCGCCGTGCGCCACCAGCCCGCTGGCCTTGCGTGCCGCCACCGCCCCCCCGCCGACCACGAGGCAGGAACGACCCGTGACGTCGAGCGAAACGGGGTAGTAGGGGCCGGCGGTGTCAGCCATGCAGGCGAGGCGGGCCCACCATCCCGGCGGCGACGGTGGCGAAGGTGAGCTCGTCGATCAGCACGAAGCTGCCGGTGATCCGATCCACCTCGTAGCGGTCGACGGCCAGCGGCGTGGCCGTCCGCAGGGTCACGACCCCGATGTCGTTCTCCCGGAGCTCGGCCGCTTCCCTCAGCTCGAGGTCGTTGACGTCGAAGATGCCCGAGACGGCCTCGACCACGGCCGGGGTGACCCTCGTGGTGTGCTTGAGCCGCAGACGGTCCCCGGGCGCGAGCGGCCGATCGTGGAACCAGCACACCGTCGCCTCGAAGGTGTCCGTGACCTCGGGCGCGCCTTCGGCCACCGCGATCAGGTCGCCCCGTGACACGTCGACGTCGTCGGCCAGTTCGAGCGACACCGACAGTCCGACCTCGGCGCGGGGCAGTGGGCCGTCCGCCGTGCCGATGGCCCGGATCGTCGTGGCGGTCCCATGGGGCAGCACCACCACGGGGTCGCCGGCGCGGAAGGGCCCACCGTTGACCATGCCGGCGTAGCTGCGCCCACCGCCGGGCCGGCGCAGGACCCACTGCACCGGCAGCCGCGCTCCGCTCCCGATCCGCCGCCCGTGCCGGGCCGCCCAGCCCCCCGCGTCGGCCGACTCCAGCGCGTCGAGCACGGTGGGCCCGTCGTACCAGGGCGCGGCGTCCGAGCGGTCGACCACGTTGTCGCCGTGCAAGGCCGAGATGGGGATGACGGTGCACGCGGAGATCCCGAGGCGCAGGGCCAGCGCCTCCATTTCGTCCACGATGCGCTGATAGCCCGAGCGGTCCCACCCGATCAGGTCCATTTTGTTGGCGCAGACGACGAGCTGGTCCACGCCCAACAGGGCGGCGATGCAGACATGGCGGCGCGACTGCTCACGCAGGCCGGCGGTCGCATCCACGAGCACCAGGGCCAGGTCCGCCGTCGAGGCTCCGGTCGCCATGTTCCGGGTGTACTGGACGTGCCCGGGGCAGTCGGCGATGACGAACTTGCGGTGGGGTGTCGCGGCGTAGCGGTACGCCACGTCGATCGTGATGCCCTGCTCGCGCTCGGCGCGCAGTCCGTCGGTGACGAACGACAGATCGACCTCTCCCAGCCCGCGGCGTTCCGATGCGTGCTCGATGGCGGTGAGCTGGTCGTCGAAGAGCTGGCGGGTGTCGAAGAGCAGGCGCCCGATCAGGGTGCTCTTCCCGTCGTCGACCGAGCCGATGGTCGCGAAGCGCAGGAGATCCATGGAGTCCGTGGCGAGCTCGCCGGCCGGCGGCGAGCCGGAAAGTGTGGTCACGGGGCTAGAAGTAACCCTCGCGCTTGCGGTCCTCCATGGAGGTCTCGGAGAACCGATCGTCAGCCCGGGTCGCCCCCCGTTCGGAGATCCGGGAGGCCGACACCTCGCGGATGATGTCCTCCACCGTCGTCGCGTCCGAGCGTACGGCGCCCGTGCACGTGGCGTCTCCGACGGTGCGGAAACGCACGGACTCCACCCGTGCCTGCTCGCCGCGCTCGGGTGCGATCCACTCGCCCACGGCGAGGAGCATTCCGTCACGCTCGACGACCTGGCGCGTGTGCGCGTAGTAGATGGACGGGAGCTCGATGCCCTCGCGGCGGATGTACTGCCAGATGTCGAGCTCGGTCCAGTCCGAGAGGGGGAAGGCGCGGAGATGCTCGCCCGGCCGCACGGTGCCCTGGTAGAGCTGCCACAGCTCGGGGCGCTGGCGCTTGGGGTCCCACTGCCCGAAGGAGTCGCGGAACGAGAGCACGCGCTCCTTGGCCCGTGCCTTGTCCTCGTCGCGACGGGCCCCGCCGAAGGCGGCGTCGAAGGAGTTCGCCCTGATGGCGTCGAGCAGGGTGGTGGTCTGGAGCCGGTTCCGCGAGGCGCCGGGGCCGGGGTCCGGCACCCGGCCGTCGTCGATGGAGTCCTGCACGCGGGCGATCAGGAGACGGGCGCTCTTCGCCTCGACCTGGGCGTCGCGGTACGAGAGCACCTCGGTGAAGTTGTGCCCCGTGTCGACGTGGAGCACCGGGAACGGGATCCTCCCCGGCAGGAAGGCCTTGGCGGCGAGGTGGAGCAGGACGGCCGAGTCCTTGCCGCCGCTGAAGAGGAGCACCGGCCTCTCGGACTCGGCCGCCACCTCCCGTATGATGAAGACGGCCAGCGATTCGAGCAGGTCGAGGTGCCCGAGGGGGTGCTCGACGGGTCGCACCAGGGGTGTGACCGAGGCCTCCCGGCCCTGGCGGATCCCGGGGTCGTTCGATTGCTGGCGGAGTGCGGCGGCGGTGTCCATATCGGGCCGGTCGGATCCTCTCTCGAATCATGACCATTTTGGTCATGTATACTAACGGTCAGATTCGGACGTGCGTCAAGGCGATCCGTGAGGGCCCGTCAGCTCGGGAGAGAGGTGAGGTCGGTGGCCGGAACTTATGTGCAGGAGCAGGGTGTCGAGGAGATGTCACTGCTCAGCGAGGACTTCGAAACCGCCCCGGCCAGCAAGATCGTGGGGTGGGCGGTCGACACGTTCGGCGACTCGCTCGTCCTCGCGGCGTCGTTCGAGGACATCGTCCTGATCGACCTGGCCACGAAGATCGCCCCGCAGATCGAGGTGGTCTTCCTCGACACGCAGGCCCACTTCCCCGAGACGCTGTCCTTCGTCGAGGAGGTCCGCGCCCACTACGACCTGAACCTGACCGTCACGAGCCCGGGGCCCGAGGCGGCGTCGCACCCGTGCGGCACGGCGCAGTGCTGCCAGTTCCGCAAGGTCGAGCCCCTCCGCCGGGCGATCGAGGGACGGCGGGCGTGGCTCACCTCTCTCCGGCGCACCAACGGGCCGACGCGGGCGAGCGCTCCGGTCGTGAGCTGGGACGAGTCGTTCGGCCTGGTCAAGGTCAACCCGCTGGCCACCTGGACCGACGACGACGTCGCGTCCTACCTGGCCGACAACGGCCTGCCGACGCACCCCCTGATGGCACGCGGGTACCGCTCCATCGGCTGCGCGCCCACGACGCGGCCGGTGGTCGAAGGCGAGGACCCCCGCGCCGGCCGGTGGTCCGGGCTCGACAAGTCCGAGTGTGGGCTGCACGTCTAGTGCCGCGGGACCTCGACAATCCCTACGGCATCGAATTCCGGGGGCGCCGAGACCGGGGGCTGAAGTTCGTCCGGCCCTACCGGACGGCCGGTGAGCTCAACCCCACCGAGCAGCTGAAGCTGGCGCGCCATCCCTTCGAGGTGGCGCAGGCGGTGATCGACACCTACTCGAAACGGGGTGCCCAGTCGATCGCCGAGGTCCCAGGTGAGGTCGAGCGTCTGAAGTGGGTGGGGCTGTACCCCCAGCGACAGGGTGGCGACGCCTTCATGATGAGGATCAAGGTGCCCGGCGGCGTGATGACCTCCGCCCAGGTGCGCGAAGTGGGGGTGGCGGCGGAGGCCTTTGCCGAGGGACCCGACGACAGCCCGGTGTTCGGCAACCGCTACGCCGACCTGACGACGCGCCAGGACATTCAGCTGCACTGGATCCGCATCGCCGACGTCCCCCGGATCTGGCAGCGATTCTGGGAGGTCGGGCTGACGACGGTGCAGGCGTGCGGTGACTCGGCGCGCAACGTCTGCTCGTGCCCGGTCTCGGGGATCGACGCCGGCGAGCTGGTCGAGGCGCTGCCGGTGGCGCGGGCCGTCTCGGCCTTCTTCACCGGCAACCGCGAGTACGCCAACCTGCCGCGCAAGTTCAAGATCGCGGTGACCGGCTGCGGTGAGGACTGCGCCCGGGTGGAGATCAACGACATCGGGCTGTGGCCGGCGGAGCGGGCCGACGGGACCATCGGCTTCAACGTCCTGGTCGGCGGGGGTCTGTCCGACGGCGAGCGCATGGCGTCGGACATCGATCTCTTCATCCGTCCCGACCAGGCGGTCGAGCTGTGCCGGGGCGTGGCCCAGGCCTTCGGCGAGCTGGGCAACCGGGAGCACCGCGGCCTGGCCAGGATGCGCTACCTGGTCCAGGAGCTCGGACCAGAAGGATTCCGCGAGGCGCTCGACGAGCGCACCTCCTTCGTCTTCGAGCCGGCCGGGCGGGAGCTCACCACACGATTCCGCGGCGACCACGTCGGTGTCCACGCGCAGAAGCAGCCGGGCCTCGTCTACGTCGGGTGCTCCGTCCCGGTGGGCCGGATGCACGGGATCGAGCTCGTCGAGCTCGCCCGCCTGGCCGACACCTACGGCGACGGGGACGTCCGGATCGGCACGGACCAGAACTTCGTGGTCTCGGGCGTGCCCGAGGATCGTCTCGAGGACCTGCTCGCCGAACCGCTGATGCAGCAGTACTCGCCGTTCCCCGGACCCTTCGAACGGGGCGTGGTCGCGTGCACCGGATCGGAGTTCTGCCGGTTCGCCATCGTCGAGACGAAGGAACGGGCGGTCAAGTGGGCCCGGGAGCTCGACGAGCGGTTCCCCGCGGGCGACCGGGCGGACGCGGGCGTCATCCGCATGCACTTCTCGGGTTGCTCCGCGTCCTGCGCGCAGCCCCAGATTGCCGACATCGGCTTCCGCGGTGACATCGCGGACGTGGACGAGCACATAGAGGAAGCGGTCGACATCGGCCTCGGCGGCTCGCTCGGCCCCGATGCCGCCTTCATCGAGTGGGTCGCAGGCTCGGTGCCGGTCGACAAGGTCCCCGAAGGGCTGGCGCGCCTGGTCGGTCGGTACCTCGACGAGCACCGTGCCGGAGAGCCGTTCCACTCGTGGGCCCGGCGCGCGGACCAGCCCGAATTGCTGAGCACACTTGTCGGAGCGAACGAGGCGGTCGCGCCGTGAAGGGCTTTCGTATCCGAGAGGAGATGAACGGGATCGACGAGCCCCCGGGCAAGGTCTGGTTCTGGGAGCTCGAGGCCGGCGTGATCCACGCCGAGCGCTGCATCGAGTGCGGGACGTGCGTCGCCGTCTGCCCCTCCAACTCCATCGGTGTCAACGAGGACACGGGCCTGCCCGAGTTGGTGAAGATGTGCACGGGCTGCTCCCTGTGCTGGGACTTCTGCCCCCGGGGCGGCCTGCGCTACGAGGCGCTGTGGCCACCCTCGACCGTGAGTGCCGAGGAGGAGGCCGACGTGGTGCCGGCGCAGGTGCGCAGCGACTCGTCCGACACCTACTGGAAGATCAGCGGCGGCCCCCCCGGCGACGGGTTGGGCGCCGTGGTCGACTCGTTCGCCGTGCGCGCCGCAGCGGAGCTCGACGATGCGCAGGACGGCGGCGCGGTCAGCGCGCTCCTGATCGGGCTGCTGGCGGCGGGGGAGATCGACGGGGCGTTGGTGTCCAAGCCGAGCCCGGACCCCGACGAGCCGTGGAAGGGCGTGGCGACCATCGCCACGACCGCTGACGAGATCCGCGCCTCGGCCGGAAGCTTCTACAACCAGACCATGGCGTTGGCCGAGCTCGACCTCTCGAAGTACGCCCTGCCCGCCAAGCCGCGCCTCGCGGTCGTCGGCACTCCCTGCGAAGTCCAAGGTCTGCGCGCCATGCAGGCGCGACGTTGGCCGACCGGTGTGCACCGGGTCGACGCGGTCGTCCTGACGATCGCACTCATGTGCACGAAGAACTTCGACTACGAGGCGCTCACGCTCCAGGAGCTGCGCGACAAGCGCGGTGTCGACCTCGACCGGGTCTCGAAGATGGACGTGATCAGGGGGCGCATGATCGTCGAGTACCGGGACGGGCAGATCGCGATCGACGAGCCGGTGAAGGACTTCCACGGCGCCGCTCTCAAGGGTTGCGACGAATGCGCCGACTTCCTCGGCCGATCGGCCGACATCTCGGTCGGCAGCGTGGGTTCCATGAACGGCTGGACGAGCGTGATCGTGCGCACCGAACGCGGCCGTCTGGCCTTCCAGGCGGCCCGCTCCAAGCTCGACGTGCGCGGTCTCGACGACCCGGCTGCCCTCCTGCGTCTGGACGCGCTCGACAAGAAGATCGCCAATCGCTCCCTGCAGCGGAAGCTCGACCCCGACGCCCCGCTCTTCATCGACTTCGAGGAGCACGTCCGGGCCTACGACGGGACGGACCGCCGGCCCGTCTTCATCCGTCGGTGACGGTGACCGAGGCCCCCGTCCTGCACGTTCCCGACGAGCCGACGGCATTGGCGGAAAGCTGGTCGGCCGCAGTCCGGTCCGGCCAGCCGTTCGAAGAGGTCCTCTCCGGGGACGGCGGGCTGTCATCCTGGCTCTGGTCGCGCTGGCGGTCGCTGGCGGCCGTCGGGATCGACGAGGAGCAATTCGACCGCATCGTCCACGGATACCGGCGTGAGCTGTGGCTGTGGTTGGCGGGCGACCGCACCTGGTCGCAATGCTGTGGGGGCCTGATCGGCCGCATCGACCGGCGCATCCCCGCGGGGGAGTGAGCAGAGGCCGAACCGTCGTCACGCTCCGCGATGTCGCGGTCCGGCGCGAGGGTGTCACGGTCCTCACCGGCGTCGATTGGCGGGTGCTGGATCACGAGCGGTGGGTCGTCCTGGGACCGAACGGCTCGGGGAAGACCACGCTGCTCCAGGTGGCGGCCGCGCGCCTGCTTCCGTCGGCAGGCAGCGTCGAGATCCTGGGGGCGCGACTCGGGCGGGTGGACCTGCGCACGCTGCGCCCCCGCGTCGCGCTGGTCAGCGGCGCAGTGACGAGGCTTTTGCGGGCCGACCTGCCGGCTCGCAATGTGGTCGCAAGTGGTCGTCACGGCGCGCTCGAGACGTGGTGGCACGACTACAGTCCGGCGGACTGGGATCGAGCCGACGACCTGCTCGCCCGCGGCGGCGTGGGCGGGATCGCGCATCGGCCGTTCGGGGTGATCTCGGAAGGCGAACGACAACAGGTGCTCCTGGCCCGGGCCCTGATGAGCGATCCCGAGCTCGTCTTGCTCGACGAACCGTTCGCCGGGCTCGATCTGGGGTCCCGCGAGACGCTGCTCGCACGCCTGTCCGCGCTGGCCGGAGATCCGAGCAGCCCACCGGTGGTTCTCGTGACGCATCACTGCGAGGAGATCCCACGGGGATTCACCCACGGCGGCCTGGTGCGGCAGGGCCGGCTCATGGCCGCCGGTCCCCTGCGCGACGTGGTGACCTCGTCCCTCGTGTCCGAATGCTTCGCCGTACGGGTCGACGTCGGTTGCAGCGACGGTCGCTGGTGGAGCCGCGCCACACCGGGGCGCCCGTGAGCAGGGTCGGCGCGAGGGACTTGCTTCCAGCCGTCGACAGGGGTACAAACGGAGGGACAGGAGAAGTGCTGACGGTGTCGGCGCTGTGCATTTCCCCAACCATCCACCACACGGAGCGTTGCGTTCCGTAGGCTTTCGGACGAGCGAAGGTAGTCGTCGGGGGAGTGGCGATCGTGATCCTGTTGGTTGTCGTGGTGCTGCTGTGGATGGCAGTGCTGGCACCAAGCGCATGGCGGAGATTCGGCGAGCGCCAGAGCGTCGGCAGCATCGATCACTTCCACCACCAGCTCCAACTCCTCGAACACGCCGGGCCGAAGACCGTGGCGCCGGCGTACCGCCTGCACACGGCAACCCCGGGGGGTCCCGCGGGCGCAGCTGTGCCCTCGATCGACTCGTCCCGTCCGAAGCTGGTGCTGCTCCGTCCCACCGACGACGCCGCCGCGGCCGACGTCGACGACGGTCAGGGTGGCCACTACGAGCGGGTGGGTGTGCTGGACCCGCCAGAGCCCGTCTGCGTGCCCGACGACAGCACAGATCCGTCGGCCTACCGCCGGCCTGAGGCGCGCCATCGCTGCACCCTGCTGATGCGCTGCCTGTGTGGAGTCGCCGCGGCGACGGCGGTCATCGGCCTGATCCCGGGACTGCACCTGGCATGGGTGGTCACCGGACTCTGCGGACTGGCGGCGCTGGGCCTGGTCGTCCTGATGGCCTACGCCCGCGAGCTCGACGAGCAGCGGCGACGACGGCTGCACCGCGCCGCCGGATTCGCGCCCTCGCCCCCGACCACCGCCGAGGTGGCGATGCGGGGATACCCCGGGGCCTGGGACGAGATCGCGGAACCGCAGGCCGCCGCCCGCTGACCAGGCTCCGGACCCGCCCCGGTCCGAGCCCGAGTCGGTCGTCGGTTGCGGCCGGACTACTCTGTTCGGCGGCCCGGGGGTGTAGCTCAGCTGGTAGAGCGCTACGTTCGCAATGTAGAGGCCGTGGGTTCGAATCCCATCACCTCCACTTAAAGTCCAGGTCAGGGCCACTAAAGTGGGATCCCCGGAAGTCCGAAGAGTACCGATGAGCGCTACGTTGGCTCTGTAAGATCGGATCGCCAGAGCGCATTCTTCCATTTTGAAAGTCCAGGCCAGGCAGGTGCGTGGCCGATCAGCGATTCGTAAGAAACCGAGATGCGGCGCCGGTGTCTTTACGTGTCTTTAGTTCCCCTCTTTGGTTTACGTAGACATGACGCTTCACACCACATGCGGACTGTAAAGCAGGCGCGATCTCCCGATCGGCGGGAGTCAGAACTAGAGAGGCGATCGGACTTATGCATGCGCTGAACGATCCGCCCCACCTAGGTCACGATCCCAGGTTCTTAGTCATTACGGTCATGGGTGCGATGCGTCCTGGCCCCCGCCTCAACCTCCATCAGACAATGTATGCGTAGCTGCGACGACGTGTCGATGGTGGTCTGGCGGCTCTCGCCGGCAAGGGTTCCACGCCGCGGGGATCCCGCTCCCGAATCTGCTTGGCAGATTCGGGAGCGGCGCGGCTAAGGAGATCAGAGTGCGCGCAGCGATCTAAATGCCGCCCGGATCTCGGTCGCGAACAGCTCTGGCTCTTCCCAGGCGGCGAAGTGGCCGCCCTTCTCGACCTCGTTGAAGTAGGAGAGGGTCGGATAGCTCTTCTCCACCCAGCTGCGCGGCGCCTGAAAGATCTCGCCGGGGAACGTTGTGAAGCCGACCGGGACCCTGACCTCGGGGGCAGCCTGGCCTGCAGCAAGAGCTGCGGCTCGGAAGCTTTCCCAATACGACCGTGCAGCAGAGGTTCCGGTGCTGGTCAGCCAGTACAGCGTGATGTTGTCGAGAATGTGATCTCTCGTGAGATTGCCCGCCGGCTCGCCGTCGACGAAAGCACGGGAGATCTTGTAGTAGCTGTCTGTGTCGTGGTCGAGCATCCAGGCCGCCAGGGCGACCGGTGAATCTTGAAGGGCGTAGCCGATGGTCTGTGGCCGTGTGGCTTGCTCTAAGAAGTAACCGAAGCCGGTCGTGCTGAACGTTGCGACCGCGTTGGCCGCGGCGCGCTCTTCTTCGGATTCAGCCGTTTGAGGGGCGAGGAGGCCAGGCACGAACAGGTTCATGTGGATACCGACCAGGCCCTCGGGTCCTTGACGACCCATGGCATCGGTGACGGCTGCCCCTTGATCGCCGCCCTGGGCGACGTACCGGGCGTACCCCAGGCGGCGCATGAGTTCGGCCCAGGCCCGCGCGACACGGTCGGAGTCCCATCCGATCTCAGTCGGTTCTCCTGAGAATCCGTAGCCGGGCATGGACGGCAAAACGAGGTCGAACGCGTCCTCCCGGCGGCCACCGTGCGCCACAGGGTCGGTGAGAGGGCCGATGGCCTCAAGAAGTTCGATGACCGAGCCGGGCCACCCGTGGGTCATGATCAGCGGCAACGCGTTCGTGTGGGGTGACTTCACGTGAATGAAGTGGATGTCCACCCCGTCGATTTCGGTCTTGAACTGCGGCAGGGCGTTCAGTCTCGCCTCGCACTGGCGCCAGTCATAGTCGATCGCCCAATAGCGGGCGAGTTCCTGGCTTGTGGCTAACTGCACGCCCTGCGACCGATCTGTCGCCAGCTCCCTCGAGGGCCAACGCGACGCGACGATACGGCGCCGCAATCCGGTAAGTGCTTCTTCGGAGACATCCACGTGAAACGGGCGGATGGTACTCACGGCATATTCTTCGACTGTAGTCATGGTTCGTTTGCTCCCTCTCAGCGGCCGGGGATGTCCGCGGCTCGCACTGCACCCATCCATGCTCCGCCCCTAGACGGCCAGTCGCACCCGTGAGACTCCCTGGTTGACAAAGGGGGGGCCTACCTCACCCAGACGCTGAGTGCCGAACGCGCGTGATACCGCAGGCTGGCCATTTGAGTTCTCCCTCATCCAACAAGAATCTCGAGATCCTGTGGGATGACGTTTAGTCCATCCGTTTGGGGCGCCGCGATCGGACGGCAGCGGCATCAGGTGATTCGGCGGGATGCGGTCGAAGCACTGATCAGATGGGCCGGACGAAGGAATGTCTTACGTCTCGATGATGCCTTAGACCCACCGAGTCGTGTGCGTGGAGCTTTCTTCGAGGAGCCGAGCTGATTCCGAGGGCGCCTCACAAGGGCGCTGGGAAGGCAGCGTCGACACTTTCATGCTGCGCACCTTGGTCGACGTGGGTACGCCAGTGCCGGGCAACAGATCGACCGGTGGCATCTACTGGCGCGACGGCGGCTCGGTTCGGCGACCTTGTAGCTGGAACTCAGTTACATCGATCAAGAGGGAGTTGAGAAAGTGACCTTAAAAAATCGAATCAAGGTGGTCACGCGAGTCGCCTTCGCTCCGAAACTGCCGGGAATGCGACATGAACGTCTTTCGTAGGGCGTCCTCCGCTGGCTCTTCCGACGGAATGGTTGTAGGACGGAAGATAGCCTTTCCTGGAGAGCAAGACGTACCTTCGCGAACTGATAATGGTCCAGTTCTCGTGGCGGTCGATGGGAGCCTGCACGGATGGGATGCCCTTGAGTGGGCCGCCGCCGAGGCCGGTGCTCGTCGATCCGACCTCCGGATCGTCCACGTCACCAGTTGGGCGCCGCAGGTATGGGGCGATGGCTACACGACCTCCTTCGTCAACGAATGGGATAGCGGAGCCCTAGCCTCAGCCAAAAGTGTCCTAGAGGAGGCGGTGCGGAGGGCATGCGCAGTTGAACCCGGATTGTCCGCCACCACGCACGTTCACCAGGGGCCGGCGGGAGCGGCCGTGCTGTCGGAGGGTAAGCGAGATGCGCTGATTGTCGTGGGCAGGGGGCAAAGGCGTGGTCGCTTCAGCATGTTCTCAACCTCGGTCAGTAGGCAGGTCGTTCGTCGCGCGGCCGCCCCCGTCGTGGTTGTCGAGTTATTCGATAACCAAACGCGCGGGCCTTCAGCGCGGCGGGTTGTCGTGAGCGTCGACTGGACAACCGAGCCATTGACTGTCCTTGGCTTCGCGTTTCGGGCCGCCCTTCGCCGGGGTATCGGTCTCACCGTCCTCCATGCCTCAGGAAAGTTCCGTTCGCGTAGAAGAGGTAGGGGAGGCCATCACTGCTGAATGGCTCGAGTGGCACCAGGCACTTCACCTCTGTCGCCAGACCTTCCCCGACGTCGATGTACGGCAACGCCTGGTAGAGGGGCCAGCCGCACCAGCCCTCCTAAGTGAGGCGGTGGGGGCCGCGCTGGTCGTGATCGGATCCGAAACGCGTTGGCGCCGCCATGGAATGCTCGCAGAGTCTGGCAGAGAGAGCGTCTGGCGAACGGCGCGTAGTCCGGTTGCCATCGTGAGCTGTCGGCCGTGAGCACGAGGATCACACCCCCGCAGGACTACCTCGAAATGACTGGTCATTCTTTGAAGGCACTCAGCCTGCGCATTCACAAAATCCGCCCGACGAGGGTCAGCCGTGCGAATAGATCGCCTGGCGGACCCGCGGTGGACACACCAGCCTTATTCCCACTGTCGGGCCTGCGGATGCTCAATACCGAAATAGAGTTACGTATCGCCTTGCAGCGAGCGACAGACTTGGAACGTACCAGGGCGCGACGAAGGAATAGCTCGTCGAGTCACGCAATCAGTCACGCAAGCACAGCAACGCGTGGCAACGATTCAGAGAGCACCAGGGTTGCTTGCGTGTTAGGGACAGCGGAGACGGCTAGCTCGGTCTCCTCGCAACCACCACGTGACTAATAGAGACTGTCATGGGTTCGGTCTGTAGGGATAGAGGAAAACGAGGCGGGGTTGGCCGACCGGGCGACATCTGATGTTCGATTTCCCCGATCTTCAGCCCGGCTCGCCCATTTCATACCTCGTGGCTCTTGCTACCCCGGCCCTTGATGCCATCTTCCCCGTCTTGCCAAGCGAAACAGTGATCATTGCGCTCGGCGTATCAACGGCGAGAAGCATGGACCCCCGTATTGGCTTGCTTGTCGCACTCGCAGCAATCGGGGCATTCGTTGGGGACAACCTCTGCTACCTGATCGGCAAGCATTTCAGTGGGGCTCTAGCGCGACATGCGTTCTCTGGGGTGCGTGGAGGCAGGCGACGGGCCTGGGCATCGCGCAGCCTTGATCGCTACGGAGTTCGCTTGATAGTGGCGTGCAGATTCATTCCGGGGGGAAGGACCGCCGTCATGCTTACCTGTGGGGTCATCAACTATCGACGCGTCACATTTGTCGTCGCAACTGCCCTGGCTGGGACGATCTGGGCATTGTATGCGTTCCTCGTTGGCCGGCTGAGTGGGAGAACCTTCCAAAATAACCACTGGTTGGGACTTGCACTCGCTCTCGCCATCGTGCTGTTTGTCAGTGGATGTGCTGAACTGGCCCGCCTTGTGCCGAAGTGGTGGGTGCAAGTACGTAAGCGATTCTCTTCCTAGTTCGAAGTCACGGTGTCTCATCACTGCGATGCCCCGCGAGTGGAGAGCCTTGATGTAGGCCGTCGGGAGAGGTCACATGACGAGAGAGTCGTGTGGTCAAGCGAAACTCTATCGGCAGCAAATCGTACCGACGGCATTACGCACCAGTGACTTGCACGGGCGCAATGGGACGTCCTGAGCACCATGATGGTAGTTGTTGCGAAGCTCCGTGCTCTAGGGCTTTGGAATTTCAAACTCGCATGGCGTCGAATCACGCTCAATCTCACTCGTCGAAGCTCCAAGATGGAGCGAAGGGACCGTTTCTCATCATGATCGTCTTTATTGTCGTAGCTGCTGTTGTTGTCGTTCTCGGGCTGGGATTGTGGGTGGCGTTCAATGGACTCGTGAGGCGGCGCAATCGGACTCAAGAAGCTTGGTCCGAGATCGATGTAGAGCTGAAGCGACGCCAGGACCTAATCCCCAACCTCGTGACGACGGTTCGTGGCTATGCGAACCATGAGCAGGCAACATTTGAGGCGGTAACGCAGGCACGGTCGCAAGCGATCTCTGCTGGCGCAACGGGTGATCCGGAGCGAATCGCTTCTGCTGAAGACGATCTGTCGGGTGCGCTGCGCTCCCTGTTTGCGGTTGCTGAGAACTATCCACGGCTTCGGGCTGTAGAGAGTTTCTTAGAGCTGCAGGAATCCCTTACTTCTACCGAGGACAAAGTCGAGTATGCCCGCCGCTACTACAACACCAGTGCGCGGGACTTCAACATCAAGCTGCAGACCTTTCCGCAGAATCTGATCGCGGGCTGGTTTGGATTCAAGAAGGTGAGATTCTTCGAGGCAGAAGAAGGCGACCGCACGGCGCCGGAACTCGGCTCCATCACCTCAGGACTGACGGTGGTCAACCCAGCGACAACTGCTCCGGTGAGTGGCGAGTCGGAGTCATCGGCCGCATCGTCCGAATCTGGCGATGCGGCATCAGCCGTCTGAGCCGACTCGTCTCGTCAGGATACTTTCTCATGTACACCGAGATAGCAAGGAACAGGCGACGCAGCGTCGTGTTCGTTGGCCTATTCTTCGTGATCTGGGTCACAGTGGGTGCGGTGATTGGTTTGTCACTAAGAGCCTTGTCTGTTTCCTCGGTCCACAGGTCTGCGCCAGCAGGGCATGCTGGTGCAAGTTGGACTCCGGTGTTTGTCGCCGTCGCCGTGTGCGCTCTGCTTGCCGTAGTGGGTGTGATGTATTCGCTAACAGCCGGAGCAACGTTGGTGCTCCGGACATCGGGTGCGAAGGTGGCCGCCGAGTCACAGTACGGGCAGTTGCACAATCTGGTGGAGGCGCTGGCGATCGGCGAGGGCATTCCCAAACCGGCGGTGTACGTGATCGAAGATACGTCTCCTAACGCGTTCGCGACAGGGGTGAGTCCAGAAAAGGCGGCAATCACGTTCACTTCGGGTCTCCTTACAATAATGAATCGCGAAGAGCTCGAAGGGGTTATCAGTCACGAGCTGAGTCACATCAAGAACCACGACATCCGGCTTCTTCTCGTGGTGGGGACCCTAATTGGTCTAGCAGCCCTCCTTGCGAGTGTGTTGTGGCGCACAGCATTCTGGGGAAGTATCGGAGATGACGATAACGGCGGAAGCCAGTTCGTGGTCGTAGTCTTTGTGGCCAGTGCGCTTCTGGCTCTTGTGGGATTGTGTTTTGGTCCGCTCATCCGACTGGCGCTGTCACGTCGCCGTGAGTCTCTGGCCGACGTAAGCGGAGTCGAACTTACCCGCAACCCAGCCGGCTTGTTGGGCGCATTGAAGAAGCTGCAAGACAACGACAAGCCATTTAGGAAGATGAACCACGCGACGGCCGCTATGTGTATCGACGACCCGTTGCAGCATCATCGATCCAGGATTCACCACCTCTATGACACACATCCTCCGATCGAAGAGCGAATCGCCGAGCTCGAAAACTTGGTCTCAGCTAACTCCATTTGAGGCATCAGGGAGGAGTAGTTCCCTCGACAGCTGCTTAGCCGTCTTCAGCTCCGTGGATTGAGTTCCCCTTCTGCCGTCACACTTCAGATGGCTGGTTGCGTCCGTAGAGGACTCTGGTCGTCCTTCTATGGGCACGAAGCTGGCTGTTCGTGGGCGGCGCCCCGTGGAGGGTGGTTTGGCTCGTCTCCGACGATGATCCGGGGACCAGACTTCCAGCTCAGATAGCGCCAAGTCCAGTTAAACAATACGGTCAGTTTGTTCCTGAACCCCAGTAGGTAGGCCAGGTGAAGAGCGAACCATGCTGCCCATCCCAGCGTGCCACGAAGTTGAAGTCACGACCGAGTTGGGCAATGGCGGCTCTACGACCGACCGTCGCCATGATGTCCTTATCTCGAATAGCGGAAGGGAGTCATTGGATCCCCCGCGATCTGAACAATGATTTGGCGGGCCGCATGACGACCCGACTGCATGGCAACTTGGGCGAGCTGCGGACATGTGACGAGCGAGCCAGGCCCGGAGGGAATCCGCTGCCGAGTCGCCAATAGCGAACACGCCCGATTGGTCAGGCACGCATAGGTTCGAATCAACGATGAGCCGGCCACCATTCGTTGTCGGAGATCCGACTGAGCTCGCGGCGTGTGCCACTTATAGTAACGCCCCCGGCCCAGACGACCGTCCGAGCCGGTATGGATGTTCCATCCGCAAGGGCTACTTCAGTTGCCGTGATAGTCGATACCTTTGTCCCAAGGCGAGTTCGACGGAGCGACTTCTTAGCGTGTCTTCCGCATAGCGCTGAGCCGACGCGTTGAACGTGGAGAGGACGTGGTCGAGGCCATCGATGAGGACAACCCGGGTGGCTCTGATCGGGTATGCGACATCTGCAGGATCAAGGTCTGCTGTGGCCACCTCGTAGAGCAGCGGTTGAAACGTGTGAAAATTGTGTTGGTCAATCAGGATGACCTCGACAGCCTCGTCGGCGAGTGCTTTAGCGGCAGCCAATCCTCCGAATCCGGCGCCGATGATGACACCCGGCGCGACAGGGTGGAAACCACCGGCTTTGGCACGTGAAGTCCTTTCGCATATGTCCGCCCACCCGCAAGATGTGGCCAGCAGCCACTGCCTGTGAATAATGGCAGGTGTGGCAGCTATTTTGAAACGGTGGGTATTCTTGTCTGCTCGACAACCCGCCTTGCTGCGCTAATTTCGTGTTGCAGCGATTTCAACGTGGCGACGTAGATTTCCGAGAAGGTGGGGAACGGCTGGATTGTGTCACGAAGCAGGTCGAGCGGTAGGTGAGTGCGAATGGCCAAGGTGGCCTGTTGGAGCCACTCGCCCGCCTCCGGTCCGAGAGCGAAGGCCCCGGTCAACCGATCACCGTCGCTCAGGAGGGTCAAAAAGGCGCCGGACTCGGAATATGAGCGGGAATATGTGGCTGCCTTGGGTACCTCCGAAACCAGAGTCGTTGCCTGGAACCGGTCCTCGGCTGCGCCCACGGCGGCGGCTTGCGGATCGGTGTAGACCACGCGTGGCACGGCCTCGTAGTTAGCCGTTCGCGGTTCACCGAGGATATTGGCGGCCACGATGTCGGCCTGATATTTGGCTACATGTGTCAGCGGCCAAATGCCGTTGACATCGCCAATCGCCCAGAGGCCATCGGCGACGCGTAGTCGTGCATCCACGGGGATAACCTGGCAATCGGCCTCGATGCCAACCGTTTCTAGACCGAGGCCGCCGACACGCGGTCGACGGCCGGTGGCGACGAGCAGGCGATCGCCACGGATCTCACTGCGATCCCCGAGCTCCAACACGTAGCCTTGACCGAAGCGACCGGCCCTCGAGACGTCTGCGCCCAGGAGAAGCTGGACGCCGTCGCGCCGCAGGAATTCGCCGAGCGCGTCGCCCAGGGGAGCGGGCTCGCGTCCTAGTAGGCGATTGGCGACGTCGACGATGAAAACCTCGCCGCCGAGGCGACGGACAGCCTGGGCTATCTCGACTCCGACCGCGCCACCGCCCAGTATGAGCAGGCGGTTCGGGACGGCCTTCATGCTGGTCGCTTCGCGACTGCCCCAAACACCCTCGAGGTCAGCGAGACCGGGGATGGCGGGAGTGAACGGCTCGGAGCCAGTGGCGATGACCACGTGTTGGGCAGTGAAGCGAACGCCATCTACCTCGACGGTGCCCGTTCCGGCAAGTCGCCCGTCCCCACGCAGCAAGTCAACCCCTGCGTCTGCAAGCCAGCGCTCTTGGCCAGCATCGGAGTAGTTCGAGACCATGAAGTCCCGCCAGGCGAACACAGCCTCGACGTCGACCTCGGCTTGACCTGCCGCATCGCGTGCGGCGTGGACGGCCTCCCCGGGGCGCAGCAGGGTCTTCGAGGGAATACAAGCCCAATATGAGCACTCGCCTCCAACCAACTCCCGCTCGACCAGGGCGACACGCAGACCGCCCTCAGCCAACGCACCAGCGCAGTGTTCGCCCGCGGGACCACCACCGAGGACTATGACGTCGTAGCCGCTATTCACGAGTTCGCTACTCCGACTGGTCTGCTCTCGTTCGAGGTACTGCGCGTACCAGATCGGCCAGTCCGGGTCAGCTTTCCCGGTCTCTTCTTCGTGCTTGCCGTGTGCGGCAGCCGCCCGTATGAGGGCCAGAGACAAGTCGTCGGCGGAATCGAATGTCATTTGCATGGAAGTTCCTTTCTAAATGATCAGTGCGAGCACGACGACCAGACTGACGACCACCAGGGTCAGCCATGTGCTCCGACGAGATGGGATATGGGCCCGATCAACGTCCGGGCGCACGTTCCTTCACCTCTTGAAGTAAGAATCCGTTGCCATCTGGGTCGCTGAAAGAGGCGAACGAGCAGTAGGAGCGCCCTTCGGGGTCTGGGCCAGGCGCCCGGCATTCGGTGCCCGCATGATGAAACGCTCCGGCCGCGTCGTGGAAAATCTCGCTTACGTCGACACCACTCGCGACAAGCTCCTCTCGAGCCTTCTCAATGTCGAACACGGTGAGTTGAAGACCCTGGACCGATCCCGGCTCGGCCGTCGTCAGCCCCTTTCCGAGGATGATCGAGCATTCTGAGCCGGGGGGCGTCACCTGGACGATCCGGAAGTCCTCTGAGATATCGAAGTCGGCGTCGAGCCGGCAGCCCCATTGCTCATAGAATGCTTTCGCCCGATCGACATCGGATACTGGCAACAACACGACCTCAAGTTTCATGTCCACGAGTTCAGCTCCCTTTGTTTTGTGTCTCGGCGGCATCGAAGTGCCTCTTCAAGCAGGATCGCGCTCCAGACCTTCCATCGAACCCGTGTAATACCCTGGTGCATGGTCCAGTTGGGACCACCACAGCGGCCGTAGTGACTACCTAGCCCTTATCCGATGTCGCCGCTTTCAAGATGTCGAGTTGGGGCAGACCGACGCGCGCGAAGTGGCTAGCACGTCTGGGATCAGGTGCCATACATGTCGCCGTCCGTAGTCTGGGAGTCGAGAGACCAAAATACAGGCCGTATTCCTGGCTGAGGACACGCGCTTCCCTAGCCCTCGGATGTCACCAACGCTCCGGAAATGCTCTCTCGGAGATGGCTACGTCTCGTGATTCCCAGTTTTGGGAATATCCGGTGAAGATGGTATTCGACCGTGCGGTGTGAGAGAAACAGTTTCTGTGCGATCTCACGATTTGTCTGTCCTTCCGCGGCCAACTGAGCGATCTGAAGCTCCTGCGGCGACAGCTGAGTCCATGTTTCAGGCTTCCGCTTGCTGGGAGTCTCACCAGTTGAGCGAAGTTCGAGGCGAGCAATATCGGAGAGAGCTGGAAAGGCCAATGCATCGAATCCTTCAAGGGCTGCTCTCAACGGTGCGCGTGATTCTGTCACACGGCGTTGGCGCCGAAGCCATCTCCCGTACCAAAGAAGCATTCGTCCGCGGTAGCAAGGCCAGTTTGCGAGATCGCTCTCAATTGCCACGCGATAGAAATGTTCCGCTGTCTCGTCGTCTGCCAAAAGCGCTCGGGCGTATCCCTCAGCTGCTCGCAACAGGGAGCCCGACGTGGCCTCTGCCAGTAGTTCTAGCTCTCGCATGTATGCCGAGGCTTGGTCATTATGTCCCGAATGGACTGAAGCATCAACGAGGTCCGACAGGCCCCAGGCACCGATGAAGGGATTGTGAGCTGGATCGGCAGGATCGAGCACCCTTTGGAGGTGCTCGATGCCCTCTTCGTAATGTTGGTGTGCCACTTCTCCACGGCCACGGACAAATTGCGCTAACGCAAGCATGGGCGTGGCTCCGATCTGGAGAAGTTGGGCTTCAGCGGCGCGGACGATCACCTCAGCTGCTTCAAAATCCCCCCGCTCTGCTTCTATTGCGGCCATGGCGAGTTGAGCCGAAGCAGCCCAGTGAACTTGGCCCGTTTCCTGCGCGAGCCGGGTTGCTTCGCCAGCCGCGGCGACGGCGAGAGGTTCTCGTGCGAGGTGAACTGCTGCCCACGCCTGCAACACCAATGCCTCAGCCAGAAGATTCATACGTCCTTGCGTGCGCAGGCCGGCCACCGCTGGGTCCAAGAATTTCAACGCCAAGTCGAACGCCCATATAGCGCTTGCCGCGACGCCTACAAGGTGCATTTCCACGGGTTGAGCCGTGTCGGGCACTAAGCGCGAAATGCGCTCCTTGACAACAGCCCCCTGCTTCACAGGGTCAGCCTGAGCCAGGATCGCCAGGAGCCTCGGACTGTCGCTGGGAACGGCTAAGCGTTCTGCCGCCGCTGTGACCCGATCTCGCTCCTCCTGCTGAGGATTGCCCCACCAGCATCGCATCGAGACGACTTCGAGGATGTCGAGCGCACTTTCAGTCTCGCCCTCTGCCACTCGGCTCTCGGCGATTTGGATCAGAGAGTCGATTCTCGCGGCGCCTGACCATGTGAGGTGCTGTCCGTAGCACTCCAGCATGTAGATCAACGTCGATTGGTCCTCGGTGCGCCAACTCGAGCTGCTGAGCACGGTCCACGAGACGACGGCTCACATCGAACTGCCCCAATTCGAAAGCGAGCCGAGCGGCCCTAAGGAGCAAACGTCCACGTCGAGCATCGTCCGTCGTGAGGTCGGCTGCTTTCTCAAGAGCCAAAACGGCGACATCTGGTGAGCCCCGCCGTTCTGCACGAGTCGCGAGCATCTCCATTTCCGCCGCGACGTCATCGCTTGGATCAACGAGAGACTGCTGCCTGGTGCCAGACGCTGCGATCGAGTTCGCCGCTGTATACCTGAGCCAGCGCCATGTGGGCGGCTCTTCGATCGGCAATCGTCGGCGGCTTGATAGACGGCCGACCGCACGAGGGGATGGCGGAACCTAAATCCATGTTTGTCTGATTGGATGACTCCCGCCGCAATGGCGGCGGACACTTCGGGGTAGCCCACCTCCTCTCCCGCGAGAAGCGATGCCGCTGCGGTGAGTCGTTCCAACTCTCCACCGATATCGAGGGCGGCGACCAGAAGAAACTTGCGTGTCGCCGAAGACAACCCCGATATTCTCGCCGAGAACGCAATCTCCAATCGCTCGGATAACGGAACTGACGCAGCCGAGGAGTCAGGAACGGTCCCGATCGCGAGCGGAAGTTCGATCAGCGCCAATGGGTTGCCGAGGGCTTCGGCAAGCACCCCCCGCCGAGTAACCGCTGTCAGGTTGGGGGCGGTCTCATGCAGCAAAAGCTCTGAAGCAGCCTCGTCGAGCGACTGTAGTTCGAGTTCCGCCAATCCGGCCCTCGCGATCCGGACTGGAGCAACGTCGCGCACCCCGAAGAGCATCAGGATCGGCTCGCAGGTGAGTCTCCGTGCTACGAAAGTCAGAACGTCACAAGTGGCCGCATCGAGCCATTGGACGTCGTCAACGATAACCAACAACGGTGCAGCTGATGCCATCTCCGAGAGCAACTCCAGCGAGGCAAGTGCAATGTAAAGAAGCTCAGGAGGGTCGCCTTCTTCCAGCCCCAGTGCAATCTGCAGCGCCGATCTTTGTGGCACTGGCAATGTGTCCATTCCCGCGAGCGCAGGTTTCAGGAGCTGGTGCAGACCGGCGAACGTAAGGTGAGCTTCAGATTGGGCCGCAGCGATAGTTGAGGTGGTAAAACCGTGCTTGATGGCTCTGCGTCGTGCCTCGTCCAAGAGGGCTGATTTTCCAACGCCGACGTCACCCCGAATCACGAGTGCTGCGCCCTTGGTTCGGCTTTGCACCAGGAGCTCGTCAAGAAGAGCTTGCTCCTCTTGACGACCCACAAACGGCCCTGATGCATAGACGCCATTGTCTGCAATCGGATTCAAGGGCGACATTTTGGGGCGCAGGCCCATTGTTACCTCGTTTCGAGGGCGACGCCCATGCCCGGATCATATGGATGAAGCCATCACATGGCAAGGGTCCCGTCCTGTATCCACGTCGACTGCCGGTTTGCGGGGAACGGTCGATGAGCCTCGGAGCAGGCAATTCGAGGGAACAGGGCTCCCCTTGGAGGGAGGGCCACTAGGCGTGGACTAGTGAGTGCACAGATGCCGAAATCCCAGGATCGGCTTTAGGGTCAGGCCATGATCTCGCTGATCCCGGTCTCGGTGTTGGGTGGCAGAGGTCGTGTAGCCGGAACTCTCCGCCCGACGAGTCCTTTCCTGACTACAGCCGATCCGACCAGCGCGCGACAGCTCTCATACACGTGGGGTCTCGTTGGTTGGAACGCAAGGTATGAGGACTTGGTCCAACGGGTGACAACACTAGATACCCGTGACCAGCAATTACAGGCTTTCGGTAACGGCCTTCAAGAAAGTAGAAGTGGACCGGCGCTTTCCGCTCATTCTTCTAGTCCTTTTCCGACTGGCGCTCTCTTCCTTGACGTGTTGGTAGCGCTCGCGATGCTTTGCGGCTCCCTGAAGGGTACTAGTGCCTCTCACTGGCGCGACGAACGAGCCAGGGCGCGATGTTTATTGAAGTGGCGTCTCGTAATGCCAGCTTGCGCACTATCCCAACCGAAGGACCGACAATGACTGCTTATTTGGTAAACCACTTGCGCATCCCGAACGGGGTACCCAATGCCGAAGCCCTGACGTATCTCGAGAACGTCGAGGCTACGTTCTTGCCTTACGGGGGCAAATGGCTGGCTCTCGATGCTCAAGTGGAAGTACTCGAAGGGGAGTGGCCTGGTTCGGTTGTGCTCATGGAGTTTCCCGACATGGACACAGCGAGGCAGTGGTACGGCTCGCCCGAGTACCAAAGAATTATTCACTTGAGAACTGACAACTCGATAAGCGATCTGGTTCTGGTTGAGTCCGTTGGTTCGGGGTTTACCTCGGCCGAGTGGGCACGACAGATACGAGCGGTCATTGCGACTTCAAATTCGGGAAGCTAATACTCGAGTGAGTCTCACGCGGTGTTACCCAAAGCGGTCGCAGTGTCCGGTAGTTCAGGAAGTACCACTGAGCACTCCGGCTCAGCTCTAGCGGCGAGATCGCAAGGTTCGACGTGACATCAGTGAGAAGCCAGATATCTCAACCCGTTGGAATCCTCGCTGTGTTCCAGCTGCCATCCACGATAAGGAGTCTGAAAATGACGTTAGTAATCGACCCGCCGATCGGACCGGCTGACCTCATAGAGGAGCAGGCCGGAGTGTCGGAAGAGGAAGCGGATGATCTTCCGGACCTACCGCTGGCGCGGTTTCCGGTCGTATCGTTCGATCCGAGAAGGTATGCATCGCTGCTCGAGGATTGTGAGTTATCCCGGTGGGCAACGGAAGCCGGAGCCAAATACCTCGTATCGGAGGTCGAAGCTCTTTGGTTGCTCGCTCAGGCTCTTCTCTTAGATGGACGATCGTCCCTCGTCGCCGGCACAGGATCGAAGAACGAGGAGATCCGAGCGCATGACGCTTCGTGAAAGTTCGACGACGGTGGACTCGTCGGTGCTTCGCATTGAGCTGGTTGAGAGCTCCGACGGGTACCTTGCGCGATTTGTAGGGGAGATCATCGCGGAGACGACTGGCGCATTGAGGGGCATCGAACCGATGCTCATAAACGAGGCACGCGTGATCTTTGATTTCTGCGGCGTCACCTCTGTCGATGGAGCCGGGCTCCAGGCTGCAGTAAAACTGATGGACGCCGTTTACACGTTTGGTGGAAGACTCCGAGTCGGAGATGATGACGGTCCATTCGTCCAAGGCGAATGGACCGAATCAGCCGGCGGATATGTTGGCCATCAAAGCTCGGCAGGTAGGCTCGGTCAGTTGACGGTCCGTTCGTAATGTGGATCCACGACCCCCACTCCGATGCCAGAGTGCCGAACTTCTGCGGCGTGCACCCACGTGTTGGGTCGGGCTGTGGTCGTCGGGAGCCTGTTGGGTAACGCGTGTGGGGATGAGCGACCCAGACGGCAAACGGCTGACGCTTTTCCTGCCCGCGAGGCGGCCTCGAGATGTGCCTTGGTTGTTGCCGTCATAAAAATGACCAATTACCCTACGAGTAACGAGCGGGCCATCCATTTCTCAAGAGGCTAGGAGCTGCCATGTCCACCAAGATCACCGTCATCTATGAAAATCCGATTGATCCTGAATTGTTCGAGAAGACCTACTGGGATTCTCAGATTGCTCTCGTGAGAGCACTTCCTGGCCTGAAAGGTCATGAGACATCGAAGGTGTGGCCCAAAGAAGACGGGACTCTCACTCCGGCGTATCGGATGATCGATATGTACTTCGTCGACTACGAGGCGGCGAGCGCTGCGGTAACGACTAGCGAGGCAGACACGCTGTTTTCGAGCATTTTCGATCTCGCCACCGGCGGGGTGCGGATTTTGTTCTCGAACGTCGAAGAGCCATGAGGGGATTGGTGGAGGTAGTAGGCAGGACTTCTGAGGTTGGGCATTCGGTGGTGCGTCGGGGTATCAGTCGCCGAGGCGTGATTGCCTGCAACACAGTCGGGACGGCAGGCGACTCGGTCAAGCTCAAGCAATCCCTTGCCGCCCCAACGGATGGCCGGCGGATGTTGTCCGGGTGGCCTCTCAGACACTTTGTACCGTGGGCGCAGGCGAGCTATGCAATGGCAAGAAGTCCTTCACGACCCCAAGCGACGACGGTAGATTACAGCTCGTAGTAATCGAGTCGCTGGCTCTTCTGGCGCTAAGTTCGGCTGCGAGCATGAGCCTCTGACATGTCGAACAACAAACCTGAGGTACGACTTCGTGGCCGGCGCACCCAGTGCCAGGAGCTCGATCGGCTGGTGGCGAGAGCGCGATCTGGCGAGAGCGCTGTCCTTGTATTGAGCGGCGAGGCTGGTGTCGGGAAGACCGCGTTGTTGGATTACTTGGCGGATAGCGCATCGGGATGCCGCATCGCTCGAGTGGCGGGCGACGAATCGGAGATGGAGTTGGCGTTTGCTGGATTGCACCAGTTCTGTGCCCCGATGCTGGACCATCTCGACCGTATACCTGTCCCGCAACGGGTAGCACTGGCTACGGCGCTTGGCTTGAGCGCAGGTGACCCGCCCGATCGGTTTCTGGTCGGATTGGCGGTACTCAGTCTTCTGGCTGAGGTCGCTGAAGTGCAGCCTCTGGTCTGCCTGATCGATGATGCTCAATGGCTTGATCGTGTTTCCGCCCAGACGTTTGCATTTGTCGCTCGCCGACTGCTCGCAGAATCGGTCGCGCTGGTCTTTGCAGAGCGCTCGGGCAGCGAGGAACAGGAGCTTCGGGGATTGCCGGAGCTGTCGATCCAGGGTCTGAGCGATGCCGATGCGCGATGGTTGCTCAGGACTGCGATCCACGGCCCCATCGATGCGGCGGTGTCTGACCGGATCGTTGCCGAGACTCGAGGAAATCCGCTGGCGCTCCTGGAATTGCCTCGCGGGATGACGGCCGTTGAGTTGGCGGGAGGGTTTGGTTTGCCGGACACGGTGCCGTTGGCCAGTCGCATTGAGGAGGGGTTCATCCGGCGGCTTCAACCGCTTCCGGCGGAGACCCGGCGGCTCCTGCTCAATGGCAGCGGTCGAGCCGGTTGGCGACGCCACCTTATTGTGGCGGGCTGCGGCGATTCTCGGGATCGGTCCCGAGGCTGCTGTAGGAGCCGAAGACTCTGGTTTGGTGGAGATTGGCGCCCGGGTGCGATTCCGCCACCCCTTGGTTCGTTCGGCGGCTTGTCGGGCAGCAGGCGAGGGCGAACTACGAAAGGTCCATCGGGCTCTGGCTGAAGCCACAGATCCCGAACTTGATCCCGACCGCCGTGCGTGGCACCGGGCTCATGCGGCCGTCGGCCCCGACGAAGAAGTTGCCACCGAACTGATGCGATCTGCTGATCGAGCCCAAGCACGTGGAGGACTGGCCGCCGCCGCCGCCTTCCTCGAGGCCGCAACGCTGCTGACCCTAGATCCGGCGCAACGGGCGCAGCGGGCTCTGGCCGCGGCGCACGTCACCTATCTGGCGGGAGCTCCCGAGGCGGCGCTCAGGCTCCTTGCAGCAGCGGAGGTCGGGCCGGTTGATGAACTCCATCGCGCTCGGGTAGACCTGCTCCGTGGCCAGATTGCCTTTGTCTACAGTCCTGGCCGTGAGGCTCCTCCGCTCCTGCTCAAAGCGGCGAAACGACTTGAGCCACTTGATATCGTCCTCGCCCGCGAAACGTACCTGGACGCGTTCACTGCGGCGTTGATCGTCGGCCGACTGTCCCGAGGGGCGGATATGGTCGAGGTTGCAACTGCGGTGCGTTCAGCTCCCGCTTCATCGACACCACTGCGAGCGCCTGACCTCCTCCTCGATGGCCTCGCCCGGCTGATCACGGAAGGACGTACTGCAGGCACACCAGTTCTGAAACAGGCACTGAATGCCTTTCGAACTCAGGAACTTTCGACCGAAGAAGAACTGCGCTGGCTCTGGCTGGCAGGACGAGTGGCCCATGATCTTTGGGACGACGAAGGATGGCATGTGTTGTGCTCGCGTCATGTCCAGCTGGCGCGTCAGGTTGGTGCTTTGGCGCTGCTCCCCATCGCCTTGAGGTCCCGGATCTTCGTTCACTCCTTGGCGGGCGAGCTCGATGAGGGCATGGCGCTTACTGAGGAGGTGAAAGGAGTTACTGACGCGACAGGAAGCGAACTCGCAGCTTATGGCGCCGTGGCACTCGCAGCGTGGCGGGGCGACGAGGCCGAGACCTCAAGATTGATCGAGACCACTCTCGATGACGTGGTGAGTCGAGGCGAGGGTATGGGCGTGGCGATAAGCGAATTCTTGGCCGCATTGCTCTACAACGGCCTCGGCCGCTATGCCGAAGCGCTGGCTTCGGCAGAGAGGGCATGTGAATACAATGATCTGGCAGTAACGGCTTGGGCCTTAACCGAGCTGGTCGAAGCGGCGTCTCGAAGCAATCGAAGAGAGGTTGGAACTGCAGCACTCCGGCGACTCTCCGAGTCCACCCAGGCCAGCGGCACGGACTGGGCCCTCGGCATCGAGGCCCGTTCGCGTGCACTGCTCAGCGAGGACGATGCCGCCGAGCAGTATTATCAGGAAGCGATCGATCGGCTGAGTCGCACTCGTGTGCGGGTCGAGCTTGCCCGTTCCCATCTTCTCTATGGAGAATGGCTGCGTCGGACCGGAAGGCGTGTTGACGCCCGCGAGCAGCTTCGCACCGCCCATGAAATGTTCACCCACATGGGCGTCAGTGGCTTCGCTGAGCGCACCCGCCGGGAGCTACTGGCGACCGGCGAAACGGTGCGCAAGCGTACTGACGACACCCGGCACGAGCTCACCGCCCAGGAAGAGCAGATTGCCCGACTCGCCAGTGAAGGGCGCACAAACCCGGAGATCGGCGCCGAATTGTTCATTAGCTCGCGTACGGTCGAGTGGCACTTACGCAAGGTGTATCCGAAGCTTGGGATCAGCTCACGAAGGCAGCTTCGGGGCGCATTGCCAAATGCTCGGGGACCGGCAGGTGTCTTGGTCGACACCAGGCAATGATTGACGGACAGGAAATGTGGTGAATGACATCGCGTCTGGGTTCGATGAGCTAACCATCGATGCCTTCCACGAGTGGCTACGAATGCGGCGAGTTGACTGCCACCCAACTCGTGGATTGGTATCTCGAAAGGATCCAGACGCATAACAATCTCGGCCCGAAGATTCAGGCCGTGGTGACGGTCAATCCCGAGGCACGCGACGAAGCCGTTGCTGCAGACGAGTTCTTTGCCTCTACTGGGGAGTTCCTAGGCCCGCTCCACGGAGTGCCAGTACTCGTGAAGGATCAAGCCGAAACGGCGGGCCTTCGTACGACCTTCGGCTCAGCGCTGTTCGAGAGTTACGTACCAGAATCCGATGCAACCCTGATCACGAACCTCAAGGAAGCTGGCGCAATTATCCTCGCCAAGACAACCATGTGCGATTTCGCGATGGGGTGGTTCTCCTCTTCGTCACTGACGGGTCACACGAAGAATCCTTACGATCTGACGCGTGACTCTGGTGGATCTAGTGCGGGAACTGCGGCAGGAGTCGCCGCCAACTTCGGGCTTGTGGGTATTGGCGAAGATACGGGTGGATCTATCCGGATTCCCGCTTCATTCAACAACTTATTCGGCCTTCGCGTGACGACGGGTCTGATCAGCCGCTCAGGATTCTCGCCTCTTCGTCCATTTCCAGGACACCCCAGGTCCGATCGCCCGGACCGTCTCCGACGTGGCGAAAGTTCTCGACTCCATAGTTGGCTACGACGCGAAGGACCCCTACACGGTCACCGCCTTGTCCAGCCCGCCTCGTCGGGGGATACAGCCAGGCACTCACTGTCGATGTGCCCATGGCAATTGGCGAATTGGTGTGCTCGAGTCGGGGTTCGACGCAGACGGCCATCCAGACATCGATCCGGTAAACCGAGCGGTTCGATCGGCGATCGGCCACGTCGACGAACTTGGCGCGTCCATAATACCGGCACTGGAAATTGAAGGACTTTCTCAGTGGATCACTGATACTTCCGTCTACGCAAGACAGTCCAAGGTCGATATCAACGCGTTTCTCGCGGATCGACCCGACGCCCCGGTGTCGACGTTCATGGAGATCTATGAGAGTAGGCAGTTTCACCCTCTCAACGACCTGTTTCACTTGGTCGCCAACGGTCCGGATACGCTCGACAATGATGCGGAGTATCTTCGGCTGCGGCTCAACCAGGAGCATTTTCGGAGAGTCATCCTGAACATCTTCGCCGGACACGGCGTCGACTTCCTGGTCTACCCGACGGTGCGAGTCATTCCCCCCACGCGAAAGACTGGCGTGTCTCAAGTACAGCGTCCTCTCGTTTCCCACGAATACAGTGATTGGATCCCAATCCGGGTTGCCAGCACTCACTGTTCCCGTCGGCTTTACTGACGAGGGTGTGCCGATAGGAATGGAATTGCTTGGCACTCCACTGGCTGAGACGAAGTTGCTGCAGTTCGCGTATGCGTTTGAAAGGGAATTCCACACACGGAGATCGCCTTTGCTCTGATTGGACTCTCGGACAATCGATCCCTGTCTCGGCTTGTGCCTAAGTTGCCGAGACGTCCTACGTTGGGCTCACTGCAGAAATGAGAAGGGGTAATGCGTTCGTTGCAAACGTTGCTCTGAGAGCCCGAAGCGCCTATCTGTGAAAGTGCAGCCGTCCACGACGGCATATCAACTCAGTTCAGTGAAAGGACGGGGTCGTCTGAGCTCTCGACAGACCTCAGCCCAGCAACGCTGAGTGCTCAACGGCTGATTACCAGGGAGCCGACCAGGGACCTTACGGGTGCGAACTGCCACTCAAAGCGCGACGGTAGTGAAAGGCATTTGATAGTGCCGCTCAGAGGAAGTGGAGAAGTTCTAATCGTGTCTCAATACACCGCCCCCAATCTCACCATCGAAGGTTCGAAGGGAACGAAGTATGCCTACCGGCGATTTGGCAATACGGATTCGACTCCGGTCGTCTTCCTGCAACACTTCCGGGGCAATCTCGACAATTGGGATCCTGCCCTTATCGATGACATCGCGGCGCAGCGTGAAGTGATTCTTGTTGACAACAGCGGGGTCGGTCTTTCGACGGGGAGCACACCCCATACCGTCGAGGGACTGGCCTGCGACATCCTGGATTTCATCGATGGGCTGGGTCTGAGGCAGGTGGATCTATTCGGGTTTTCCATGGGCGGTTTTGTTGCCCAGGAGATCACCCTTCGACGGCCCCGGTTGGTTCGTCGACTGATTCTTGGTGGGACTGGTCCTCAAGGTGGTCGGGGTTTTCATGTTTGGTGCGGAGAAACGGCTGAGCGCGCTTACAGAGATATTCAAGGCGCAGACGATGCCCTCTATCTCTTCTTTTCTCCGTCCGAGACCAGTATGGCGAGAGGCGCGGAGTTTCTCGGTCGGATATTCGCACGCGAAGAGGACCGTGATGATTCGCCGGCATTGTCCGTGCGAGATGCCCATGCGGAAGCGGTGTCCGGATGGGGTATTCCAGATATGGGCAAGCTCGCACGACTGGCTGGAATCACCCAGCCGACCCTCGTGGCGAATGGTGATAACGACATCATGGTACCGACGGTGAACTCGTACTTGCTTGCCGGCCACATTCCAAATGCCGAGCTCATCATCTATCCCGACGCTGGGCACGGCTTCTTGTTCCAGTACCCTCACGAATTTGCGGCCAAAGTCAACGGCTTCCTTGCAAGGCCATGAGATTCGAGGACCAGATGGCAACGAGTTATGTCCTGGTCACTGGCGCCTGTACTGATCGGAGTCGGCAAATGTTGCGTGGCCCGAATGGCCGCGGTCCGCCGCTTTGATTGTTGCTTTTCCAACCCGTGCTGCAGGCCATAGGAGATGTCATGAATGATGATTCCGCGGAACTCACCTGGGATGTGTTCGCGACGCTGCCGTTGCCGACTCTTCTAGATGAACCCCCGCCAGGACAGCTGCACCGAATCTGGCCACCGATATCATCGACCCTCATTTCAGGCGAAGATGACGCAGTATTGGTTGACGCGCCGATTACTGTCGCGCAAGCGAGCGATCTGGCGGATCGCGTAGTGGCGACGGGGAAGAACCTGACGACGATCTATGTCACCCATGGACATGGAGACCACTGGTTCGGTCTGAGCGTTCTTCTCGCTCGTTTTCCTGATGCCCGCCCCGTTGCCACCCCCGCCGTGGTCGATCAGATGCGAGAACACAGCACTGCGGAGGCTCTGAGACTCTGGAACGCACGGCTGCCAGGCCAAATCCCAGACCACCTCGTACTGGCAGAGGAGCTGACAGACAGTGTGATTGAGTTGCAAGGTCGCGAGTTGGCGATCGTCGAAGTCGGCCATAGCGACATGGATGACACTACGTGTCTTTATGTCCCGACCATCGATCTCATCGTCGCTGGCGACGTTGTCTACAACGACGTGTATCTGCAGCTTCGTGAATCGGATGCTAAGACTCGCCTTGAGTGGATAGCCGCCCTAGACATGCTCGAGGAGCTCCACCCAAGGTCAGTGGTTGCTGGACACAAGCGCGAGGGTCGGGATGACGATCCGCGGAATATTGCCGAGACGCGGCAATACATCCTCGATTTCGACCGCATTGTGGGGGCGACCGATGCTGCCCAGGAGGTTTATGACCTGATGCTGGACCTCTATCCCGATCGTGAGTACCCGGCCGCCCTGTGGGCTTCGGCCCGTGAACTAAAAGGGTAGGCATTCGATAGGCGCAATGTCCTGGAGATATCTCTTCGCCGCAGGCGGCATCGGCACGCTGGGTTGGCTCCACGATTCGAACCTTTGGTCGGGGCGACACTCTCCGGAAGCCGATCCGATTTGGCTCCTCCGAGCCGAGACCTGTCAAACGATTCAGAGCCGCCATCGAACACTGCGCAGTAGACGCTGACCACACTGCAGTCGGTCAGGTCTTTCGAGAGAGGTGTCTAGTACGGTGCTAGTCATAGAGCTATTGACTCCGAGACATCGACACTGGCCCAATCGGACTTCGTGTCTTTACGTGTCTTTATCGAGATGGAACCGGAGGTTACGTGAGGGAGCCTGAGGGAATGTCGAGGCTTCGACCAGGGAGATCATGGATGAGCACCTGGTCAGAGCGGTAAAAATCTACGTTCGCAATGTAGAGGCCGTGGGTTCGAATCCCATCACCTCCACCTAAGGCCCAGGTCAGAGGCCTAAAGTGGGATGCCGCAGAAGATCACATTCTCCGGCGTGTCTTTACGTGTCTTTACGTGTCGTTATCGGTCTGTGAAATTCCGGTTCATGCTGGACGGCGTGGCTCCGGTACCTGCTTGACACTTTCGTATACGGACAATATTGCTCCCGCCAATTCGGCTTGCCAAGACTCGTTGGCGGACGGCACCGACCTCGACGCCGCCGCGGCTTGCCGTCCGCAGACATCCCTGTTTGTCCTGGAGCCAAGGAAACCCCGCTCGGTAACGGATACGGCGTTAGCGCTCACGGGCGGTTGCATACTGTATACGCGGGGTCGGCATCCGAGCCACGGCAAACCTAAACTGGTCGCGAGTGCTTCAGCCTGACGCTGTGCGACCTCCGACTCCCGACCATTCCCAGTTGCCTTCGCGAGGTGGTGGAGGGCGAGGGCGCAGAATGGCTGCGCTCCGGCGCCTCGTTGCGCCGGACGGCCGCTCTGAGGTGATCGATGCCCTCCTGCTCGGCCCCCTTCCCCAATGCCAGTAGACCGGCGTACAGGTGCATCGAACCAAGCATCGCAACGCCAGGATTCCAAGTGGCTATGAGGTCGACATGGCGTCTAGCCCACGGATAGACGGCTTTGCGAGTGCCGGATTCGACTGAGTGGATACTTGCACCGCGGCCGAAATAATTATTCCGAGCCGGGTAATGTCTGCGTCAAGGTAACGGTCTGGGTCCCGCGTGAATTCGTCGAAAATCCACACAGGTGAGTCACCCAGAGCCGCTATCACTTCCGAAGGCGGAATTCGACCGGAGAGCGAGGTAAGGAGCCGGCGTTGCCTGTCGAGACCGACTGGACGAGCAGGTTGTCGAGTTGTTCGATCTCATGACCGGCAGTGTTCTGGAGTTCGTGGGCTTCGTCAAAGCGGCCCCAATGGATCATCAATGCGGCGTGTCGGATCGACGCCGCCCATCGGTGATTGGGACTATTGAGCTGGGTCGCGATTCCGGATAGCTCGATGCTGGACCGTTCGATGAGCTCAAGATTTCCATCCTCGAAGATGGAGGCCTGCCACCGAACGCCCCAAGCCTCCATGAACGGATCTTCCCGACGCGACCCCAGCGAACGCAATTCCTCGGCAGCGTTTCGACGAGCAACTACTGCATCGGGTTCGAACCATCCTCGCAGGCGACACCGAATCGCATACCCAAGCGATTCGTCGTCTCCTCTTTGGCGAGCAAGAGCGATCGCCTCGATTCCCAGTGCTGTGGCGCGAGAGTGATCGGTGTACGAAACAGCCGACCCAAGTCGCGCCATTATTCGAGCTCGGTCAGCGCTTGGCTCCGAGAGGTGATCCAAGGTCTCCTCAAGCATGTGAACACCTGGTTCATCTCCTACAACATTGAGTTCAGGTTCGCCTGCATAGAGCAAGGCAGCTTCGACTTCTATGTCTGCTTCTGCGAGGTCCATGGCCATGTGCCAGGCAGACTTCGCAGCTCGACGCGCCCTCTCTTGTTGACCTGCTCGAGTGGCGGCTTCGGCGAGTCCGATCTGAAGCCGTGCGTGCCTTAGCGGGTCCACACTCTGATCGGCGACGTCCAGTGCTCGGTCGAACCACTCGGCAGCGTCTTCATATGCGAGGGCAGACAGCGATTCTTGCGCTGCTTTCTCTGCATAGGGAATGCCGCGAAGCTTGTCGTTTCCGGTGCAGGCGAACCAATGGTGAGCGAGTTCACGCACCCGTGCTGTCCTGCTCTGTTCTGCAATCGATTCGAGCGCCTCAGCCACGATCCGATGGGCACGGCTCTGACGTGTTCCTCCCAGGTCCTGGTAGAGGGTGTGCGCTATGAGGGCGTGGGCGAAGCTGTATTGCCCCGATAAGCCGGCGACCTCTCTCACTAGGGAGTAGGCGGCAGCCGCCTCGAGTATCTCCAGCAGTTCGTCCTCCGTGATTCCGGTCGCTCGAACGAGAAGATCGAAGTCGAAATCCCTACCGATCACCGCGGCCAGCGACAGCACTCGGCCAGCGTCTGGTCCCAAGCGACCGGCTCGGGCACCTATGACCTCTCGAATGCTGCCGGGTAGGACCATCTGCTCAAGGGAGCCCTTCGCCGTCCATCGGCCGGTGCCATCCTGGTAAATCGCCCCGGTCTCTGACAGATGACGCAGAACTTCGCTCACGAAGAACGGGTTGCCGTCGGTCTCGCGATAGAGGTCACGAGCGAGCCCGACTCCGGCTTGGTCCAGGGTGTATCCGGCGATGGCTTCCATGAGCGTCACCACCCCGGCGTCGTCGAGCCCGGTTAGTTCAATGCGGGAGACGCCGCTCTGTCTATGCAGTTCCGCCAAGGTGGCAAGCAACGGATGAGACTGTGAGAGTTCGCTGTCGCGGTAGGTGCCGAGTACGAGCACTCGCATGGCCTGGTCGGCCCCGGCCGCCAGGTGGCGCAAGAGCAACAGGCTTCCCGTGTCGGCCCATTGCAGGTCGTCGAGGACGACGACGATCGGTTGGTCTTCGGACACCATCGCGAACAAGCCAACCGCGGCAGCCAGGAGTAAATGCCGCTCGGAGTCGGTGTCGGTTTCCTTGGGCGGTGGGAGATTCGGAACTCGGCTGGCGAGCGAAGGGACCAGTCGTAAGAGCTCGGACCCGTGTTCCTCGACGTGGGTGAGGAGCTGGCTCTCCGGAGCATGGGTGACGTAATGCCCGAGAGCCTCAGCGAAGAGCTGGTTGGGGATTGCCAAATCTTCCTCACAATGCCCGAAGAGCACGATGGCGCCGCTTTCGAACGCGATCCTGGCCACTTCGGCCACCAGCGTGGTCTTTCCCATGCCGGCCTCACCCGAGACCAGCAGGATCTCCCTCCCTTCGCCGCCGGCCACGCGTTTCGCCGCGCCGTTATCGCTTGCAGCTCGGTCTCCCGTCCGACGAAACCGATACTGGGTCGCCCGCCGAGGCGATTCGGCAGCGGGATCGGGCTCCCGGGTTCGGGCCCCTCGAGGGGCTCCCAGAGCACCTCGAGGGTGTCGACGGGCTCGGTCAAACCCTTCAGGCTCAGATCCCCGAGAGAGCGATACTCATGGCGGCTCCGTCGACCGGCCATGGCCCGCACGACATCGGCCGCGAGGATTTGCCCGCTCTCGCAGCGGGCACAGAGACGTGCAGCTTCGACTACCGAGTCCCCGTAGTAATCGCCATGCTCTTGGCTGACTTCGCCTGCGCTGAGCCCCACCCGAAGACCCACGGAGTGCTCCTGGCTCCGGTTGCCGCGCTCCACTCGTTGCTGCATGGCCACACCGCAGGCCAGAGCAGCCGCAGCCGAGCCGAAGACCACCATAAGCCCGTCGCCGAGGCCCTTCACCTCGATGCCACCGGTTTCGGCGATGGCTTGGCGTAGGAGGGAGAAGTGCTCCTGGCGGACCTCGTCGGCCGCTTCGGGAGACAGGCGTTGCGAAAGCTCCGTTGAGCCCACCTGGTCCGTGAAGAGGATCGTCGCGCTCTCAGTGCTCAAGAATCGGCCTCCTGCCGGGAGGCTCCAGGATACCGAGGGCAGGAGTGGCCCGCCGAGGCGAGCGAAAGAGTCGGTCTCGAGTCCCCGGCACAATCCCGACCTCGGCCCCCGGGGCGTTTTGAGGAATTTGGCAGAAGTCCGAATAATAAGACGACCGAATGTGGTCATCGTGACGGGCTGTATGTGCCAATACCGATCGTGGGGCTGCGCCAATCGCTAACCCCCGCCACGCTTCCACTCCAGTTGGACACGGTTCAGGCCCATTTCTCGGGCTCTCGTCAACCCCTGTCTGGCCAGAAGGCGTGAACGCGCCTTTTCGTCTTCAGATTTGTGCTCGGCAAGTGCCAGACTGAGCTGGACGCTGGTTAGGGCGGTCCAAATGGCGAGCTCGGCGCCCTGACATTCTCGCAGCGCGTCTTCGAGCTGATTCACTGCGCTCTCGTCGTCTCCAAGGAGTCGAGTAAGTTTGCCGATATAGAGATCGCACGGACCCCAGTCAGCCACGAGTGTGACTTGCAGAAGCAATCCACTCCAATCCGACAGCAACCCCAGAACCAGAGCGCCAAGACCTCTATTCTTTTGCGCACATGCCACGTCGGCCAGAGCTGCGAGTTCGAGCGGCCTTGTCCACGAGCCGATCCCAGTAAGATTGTGCAGTCCTTCGATAGCAAGCGCGTCGATCTTTCGCGCTCTCCACGTCATCCGTCTCGGACAACAGAACAGCGCGCATGACTCGTAAGTAGTTCTCGATTTCGGGTGCTGGATCCGCACCGGCCAAATCGAGGATTTCAAGAGCACTGTTTAACTCGCCCCTCCACCTGAAGGTCTCAATCTGCTGGGCTCCATAAGCCATCAGAATTGATTCATCATTGCCCGCGAGCTCGAGTGCACTCGCACTCGAGATCCCCGCGGCATCGAAATCAGCGGAGTTGATCTGGAAACGGGCTTGCATGCACAGTGCCAAAGCCTTCTCGGCACGAAGACCAGAACGTTCTGAGAGCTCCAAGTGGGCGACTCGATCTTGGTCCGCACCATTCCGGTCGCCGACCTGGCATCGAGCCAGAAAACGCATGGAGTGCGCTTCGACCATTGCTTGCAGGTCGCCCATCTGATCCGCCGCAGCGACTGTGGAATCAGTGACCGTGAGCAGCCCACGTGCATGCTGTGGGATGCCCAATTGTGGCCAGAACAATGACCGGTAGGCGGCAAAGATCGCCTCGGGATCATTCGTCGTTAAGGCGAGTGCGACCGCCTCTTCAGCGATTTCAAGTTTGTTCGGATCTGTGTCGTCGTAGCAGAACGCTGAGAGGTGCGAGAGGAGGCGGGCTCTCAGCACCACGTCTTCGTTGGCGTTGATTGCGGCCAGAGCATTCTGAAGGAGCGAGCGTTCAACAGGGTCGCGGTGAGCAACTCGACTCGGTCCGTGGTATGCGAGCGCAAGCTCCGCTGACTGCACGGGATCGTGAACGAGTTCAGCGGCCTTGCGTAGCGTGGCGCGTCCCGTTTCAAGCATGTTCGCCTGGATCTGGGTCATGCCGAGCGCCAGCAACAGATCAGTTCGGTCCTCGGATCCAAAGGTATCTGTTCGGTCCACCGCTTCGGAATACCACTGCACCGCCTCGTCGAAGGCCGTCAGTTCAACGGCCCGCTCCGCCGCTCTTCGACAGGCATCGATCACCTGCATGGCGTCCGATTCACGCCCACCCATTTGCCAATGGTGAGCGATCTCGAAGACGCGGGACCCAAAGTTGCCACGACCAAAAGAATCGAGCGCTTTAGCCACGGTCCGATGTGTCCGCGCACGACGGGTTGGACCTAAGGCCTCGTAGATGGTGTGTTGGATGAGGGCGTGTGAGAAGCTGAACCGTCCTGGGGCATCGGCCACCTCGCGTACTAGTGATACGGCGCTAGCGGCATCGAGCACATCGAGGACATCGTCTTCGGAGCTGTTGGCCGCAGCGGCCAACAGCTCCAGATCGAAGTCACGGCCGATGACGGCCGCCACCGAGAGGATCCGCCCGGCTTCCTCACCGAGGCGAAGCAGCCGGGCACCAATTACTTCTCGTACAGACTCGGGAAGAGCCGATGGGTCAAAGTTTGTCTGCGCCTTCCAGCGGCCTTCTGCGGTCCGTGCGATGGCGCCGGACTCGACGAGGTTGCGCAGCACTTCGCTCACGAAGAAGGGGTTGCCGTCTGTTTCGCGAGAGATGGCGTGGGCCAGACCCACGGCGTCCTCGTCCAGATCGTGCCCCGCGGTCGCTTTCATGAGCTCCATGACGTCTGCATCGTCAAGACCCATCAGTTCGATGCGGGTCACCCCGCCGGAGCGGTGCATGTCGGCCAGAGCGTCAGCAAGTGCGTGGGTGGAGGGCTCGCTGTCCCGATAGGTCCCGAGAATCAGCAGCCGCATGGGAACGTCTGTTCCAGCAAGGTGGCGCAGCAACAGCAGGCTGTCGTTGTCACACCACTGAAGATCATCGAGCACGAGCACAATTGGCTGGTGCTCGCTCGCGATCGCCAACACTCCGACGATGGCGGCGAACAGGAGGAACCTGTCGGTGTCGGCGTCGGTGGATTTCGAAATCGGGAGATCGGGGATCCTGTCGCCCAGAGCCGGAACCAGACGTGCCAACTCGGAGCCATGGGTCGCCACGTGGGCGACAAGCACTTCGTCAGGAGCATGGGTGATGTAGCGCCCGAGCGCTTCGGCGAAGCTCTGGTAAGGCGCGGCCAGGTTCTCCTCACTGTGACCGAAGAGAACGATCGCTCCGGCGTCGTAGGCGGCTCGAGATGATTCGGCAACCAGAGTGGTCTTGCCAAGTCCTGGCTCACCGGAGACAAGTACTACCTTGTGTCTCCGGTGCGCTCCACCTGCATGAAGGCCCGAGCGATGGACTCCATCTCAGAGACACGACCGAGAACTCCGACATCGGGCCGAACGGACAGCCGACTGGGGAGCGGGATGGCGCCGGAGCTCATGGAGCTACGTACTGGTTCCCAAAGGACCTCCACCGTCTCGACCGGGTCGGACAGTCCCTTCAGAGCCAGCCCCCCGAGAGAACGGCACTCGTGACGATTCCGCCGACCGGCCATCGCTCGCACGAAGTCCGTCGCCAGGATCTGCCCGCCGCTACAGCGGGCGCAGAGTCGGGCCGCCTCGACGACGGGGTCACCGAAGAAGTCTCCGTCTTCCTTGGCAGCCTCGCCCACACTGAGCCCCACGCGAAGTCCCACAGCCTCAGCGGTGACACGGTTGTTCTGCTCAACGCCCTGCTGCATGGACACGGCGCACCCCAATGCCGCCGACGCCGAGCTGAACACGACCATTAGCCCATCACCCAGGTGCTTCACCTCTGTGCCCCTCGCCTCGGCAATCGCCTGGCGCAGGATGGAGAAATGTCTCCGGCGCAACTCGTCAGCCTCTTCGGATGAGAGTCGCTGGGACAACTCAGTGGAGCCGACGATGTCCGTGAACAAGATGGCGACGTTCTCGGTGGTGGTCATATCGATGCCCGCTCCTCCGGCATGACCCCACCGTACGCGAACCGGGGTTAGACCGTATGCCGAGTCAGGTCCGTCGGATAGGCGCAAGACCTCTCGGCCAACGTTCACAGATGGAGGCACATGTAAGAACCGCTTCCCGAGGCCGGTCCGGATTGTCCAGACTCTTTCTCCGGCCCGTTCTGGTGGTCCTGAACGGGCCCTCTCGTCCAGGCAGTTCGCCTCCATCTCTTCGCCAGTACTCATTTGATTGCCTTTGGATTGCCCAAGACCCATTGGCGGACGGCGGCGCGTCTGACCCGGCGCTCGCGATTCTTGCCTGCCTAAGCACGGCATCCCGAGGATAGAGCTTGGGCCGTCGGGCACGAGCGTCGAAGACAGTTCGGACGGCCACGAACTGGGCCTCGGCAGACCGCCGCTTCCTGGCCTATGAAAATATCTGGATAACCCCAACTATTAGGTAAATACCAAAAGAGGGGATCCACAAGCATCGAACGGAGGGCATGACATGTCTGGAGAGACCGCAGTCGAGAGTCGCAGAAGCGGCTTTGCGTATGGGAAGTCAGCATCTTAGAGCACGACGAGTGGCAAAGCTGACGCCAAGGTCGAAGGCGAGAGCAAGGCGCCCGTTGCGTTCCAGCTGACTCTTTTGGGGGAGTTCAATGACGCCGTCTCGAGCCGGACCGCGCTGATGATCGGCGTCTTGCTCCAACTGGAATTCATCCTTTCCTATGTCGGGGCCTTGCACTCGCCGAAGTCCGTGCGCATTCCAGTAGGCGTCGTGGCGCCGGTGTCGGTGGGCCCAAGCTCACCGACGGAATCAATGGCATCCATGGCGAGCCCCTCAAGGCGCGAAAAGTCAGTGATGCAACTGCGGCGCGTCGCCAGATAGAGAATCTGGCACTCACTGCGGTACTCGTGGTCAATCCCACGTCTTAGACCGACACACTCCTGGTCGCGTCTGCGGGAGGAACGTCGCTCGTCTCAGCAGTCGAAGCCGTCACGACTGCGGTCGAAGCCAATGTGCACCGCAGCGTCCAGATGTCGTCCCCCTCCAAAAAGGGCGACGGGCTCGGTCTCACCGGTTTCTACCGTCAACGAGCACCGTCGATTCAGGGCCGAAGATGTCCAGTCGCTCGCCAAGGAACGTGATCGGCGTCAACAGGGAACAGGCGCCATTCGTTGCGCATTGCGAGAGCTTGCCGATCGGAACTGAGCGCCGATCGGTGGACACGCCCAACTCGGTTTCCGGTGTGTCTTTACGTGTCTTTATCGAGCGGGAAGGAGAGGGATCGTGAGGGAACCTGAGGGGGTCGAAACGCCCCTACCAGCAATGTCCTCGGAAAGGGCCTGGTCAAAACACTGAGAGCCACACTTTCGCAATGTAGAGGCCGTGGGTTCGAATCCCATCACCTCCACCAAAAGCCCAGGTCAGAGGGCCAAGGTGGGATCTCCCCAACGATCAGATTTTCCGGCGTGTCTTTATGTGTCTTTATCGACAAAGTCTGGTTCTCCAGAAATCGATGAAGTCGGGAGGAGTCGAGGGTCGCGTTCGCGATGACCTAGGCCGTCGTGGCTGTGCCGATCGACGCCAACTCTCGTGAGACCGGAATCCTCCGTCTTTGGCTCCGTCATGACTGCACGTGACCGAAGTCGCCCATGGTCGGGCGATGTGGTCTGGAGTGCGTGCGGGCATCGACGTCGCTGGGTTCGTTGAAAAGGTTGGTGAACTGATCTTTTCGGGAGCCCTCCAGTGGGCGGCCGGGGGCTCTGGGTCGATCGGCAGTGTGAAGTGAGCCCGCAATCGTTGGAATTTTTTGAGGTCGGCGCGACAGAAACGACGTCCAGGAGATCGTTAGAGAGCTCCGCACGGTCGTGGTCGTCAGACTCCGTCCTGTCGAAGTCTCCGTGCGGCCCGGCGATGTAGCCGTCAAGTTAGACACCCATCGAATAGGTCACGCTGCGCATCAGAAGTCCTCCTTTGTAACGGCTTCGACAGAACCACCACCGGATGCCGCTGGACTCATTGCTCGACGACCCAGGGTGCGTCACGCGAGCTACCTGGTTGAGCCGATGGGATTAGCGGCGACGGCAGATCGAATCGATCTGCGACCCCACCCTCAGTACCGCCATCCGGCGGTGCAAGTACCTTGTTCCAACAAATAGCTGGACAACCCCAACTATTGGGTATACGGTACTAAATACGAAACGAGGCATCCCGCAATCAACGAAACGGAGGACATGACATGTCTGTAGAAAGCGCAATCGAAACGGCCGGCTGGTTGGCCGGCGACGGGCTGGAAGTGGGGGAGCAGGGCATCTACAAGCTGCCCCGTGACCACGCCTGGCACAGCGGGCCGACGTACTTCGTTGATGACTATTTCGAATGGCATTACTTCACCTTCCTCGGCACCGACAAGAAGACCGGCCACGAAGTGAGTCTGTTCTTGTGCATGTTCTCTGCCGGATGGTCCAAAGAGCTCGGCCGGCCATTGATGTTCCCGGTCTTCGCCTGGCACGACACGGTGACCGGCGAGTTCCAAGGGACGACCTTCTACCCGATGAGCACCTTCAAGAGCAGCGGATCGGGCACGTCGGACTTCGGCTTCACCTACCGGGTCGACGATCCTGACGAGAAGGGATTCGAGACAAAGTACGACCACGATCAGGAGAAGTGGGAGTTCAAGTCATATTGCACCGACAAGAGTCAGATCCTGGGCAAGCCTTACCAGGTGGACGTGACGGGGCTGGTCCAAAAGCCCGGTTACGTCCCCGCCGCCTACTGGGGACTCGAGAGCATCGGCTTCAACCCGCTCTTCAACCAGAACCCCGAGACGATGTACGGGCTCACCTACTACTACTTCGCTCCGCAGATGGAAATGACCGGCACGGTTACGTTGGCCGACGGCGCCCATGAGATCGAGGGCGTGGCCTGGTACGAGCATCAGTGGGGCAACTACCGCAACACCGAGAACGCCCGCTACTTCTGGGGCTACGCCCGCTTCGACAACGGCGACGCCTTCACGTGGCGCCAGTACTACGGCAACCCCGTTGGCAAGCTCGATCCCGAGGTCCCCTTCGACACCCACGCCGCTCGGGAGGCCTGGGACGATCCTCATCACGAGGTGACCAGGTTTGCATTCGTCCCCAAGGGCGAGGCTCCGCAATACGCCTTCGGGCCTTCGTTCGAGTTCACCCCGACAAAGTGGTGGACCTCGCCAGACTCGGGCGTGGAATACCCGTGGTGGGGCGAGATGAAGACTCCCAGGGGCACCTTCTACCTCTCGCCGACCTTCCCGGCGCAGGAAAGTGTCGGGACGAGCGGATCCTTCATCGAAGGCGCATTGCTGCTCCGCAAGGACTCCATCGACGGGCCGATCGTGGCCCGGGGGTTCTGTGAGCTGGTCCAGTTGCCGGCCAACGGGCCAGGCATGAGCCGCGAGCTACCCGAGCGCACCGACATCCAGTTCGACGGCGGCCTCGGACGCCCTCGCTGATCCAAGTGGTCATCCGGGGTGGTGGGCGTTGACGGGATCAGCGTCCACCACCCCCCAGCCGGCACCCGCCGACACGGGCTGATGCTGGCTCAACTCATTCGCCCCGAAAGAGCTCACCCCATGACATCGACACCCAACCACGACCAGGCAGATGAGCCGAACAGATCACGGTCAGCCGGCGAGCTGATCGCGCTCGAACAGTTGCTGGCCGAGATCGGTTTGTCGGATCGCTTCACCGGCGACGCCACGTTGGTAGGCCAGGAGGTCCTTATTCGGTCGCGGCATCGGTTGGTAGAGGCCGTCGGGACCGCGCAGCTCCTGATCGGAGCGGCCGCTGCGGCCATCTGGCTCCGCCGAACTGGAGAGGCCAATGACGTGACCGTCGACTCCATCGATGCGCTCCACTCCCTTCATTCGGCACACTTCGTGTGGCAGGGAGGGTCATACCTCGAAGTCGGCGCGGAATACGTTCCCGTGAACGGGTTCTATCCGACCAACGACGGCCGTCAGGTCTTTCTGTGTGCAGGACCGCCGTACATGAAGCTGTTGAACGCCTATCTCAATCTCTTCGGGTGCGCCAATAATCGGCAGGCGATTCCCGCCGCGACGATGCGGTACACCGCGCCGGACCTCGAGGAAGCGTTGGCCGAGATCGGGGTTCCGGGTTGCCGGGCGTTCGATCGCGAGGAATGGCTGGCCCACCCCCAAGGTCGTCTTCTCACCGCGAAGCCGGTGATTGAGATCGAAAAGCTCACCGAGGGAGAGCCCGTGCCGTTCGGACTAAGTGGAGAGCATCCGCTCAGTGGCACGAGGGTGCTGGATTTCACGCATGTGCTCGCCGGGCCTCGGAGTACCCAATGCTTGGCCGAGTTCGGAGCTGACGTCTTGCACGTCAGCAGCGCCCTCTATCCCGACACGCTGCCTCAGCACCTCGGCGTCGACATGGGCAAACACTGCACCTACCTCGACTTGGGGCACGAGGATCAGCTGAAAGCCATGCACGACGCTTGCTCTCGGCGCCGACGTCTTCGTGAGCAGCTACCGCGATTCGGTGAACGAGCGATTCGGCCTGACGCCGGCTGAGTTGGCTGATCGATCGCACAAAGGCATCGTCGCGTTGTCGATCAACACCTACGGCCATTCCGGACCGTGGCGCCATCGCGCCGGCTTTGATCCGAACGGTCAGGCCGCGTCCGGGTTTGCCGCCGCCGAGGGGTCCGGCGTGCGCTCGCCGAAAGTGTCACCCGTCTCCTATCTGGCCGACTTACTGAGCGGCTACTTGGGCGCCGCAGGCGTGATGGCCGCTCTCCTGCGCAGAGCAACCGAAGGGGGGTCGTACCACGTCAAGGTCTCGTTGACCCGGAGCGCCATGTGGGTGCAGGAGCTGGGATTGCTCGACCATGCGGCGGTGGAAGGTCTCCCGGACACGGATATCTATCCCTATCGGTCTGAGACAGCGACGACGTCGTTCGGTTCGGTCGAAACGCTGGCCAATCCGATCCGCTTCTCCGCCTTGCAGCTGGCCCACAATCGACGGCTGGTTCCGTACGGCGCGGATCCGCCTCTGTGGCCCTGATCGGCGAGTCTTCGTTCCGCCCAGGCGCTGGCCATATTGGCCAACCGCCGAACCCTAATATTGGGGTACTGAGATAGTTGGCTCATACCAGAGAGAGGTCGCCCAGTGAAATCCGTCGACGATGCAGAGGTACTCGAACGAACGCGTTCACGAGGGCGCCGAAAGGCGAGCCCCCGGACGGCGCTCGTCAAAGAGACCTCGGAGCTGATCATGGCGATCGTCGAGCGCGGCCAGCGGGAGTTGGCCGCCGCGGCCGCACTGCACGGGCTGACCGAATTGCAGATTCGAGTCCTTCGCTACCTCTACCGAACCGGGCCCACTCCCATCGGCGTGTTGGCCGACTATCTGGCCAATGACCCCTCAACTCTCACCACATTCGTGGATCGTCTCGAACAACGTGAGTACGTCGAACGGCGCAACGATCCCGATGATCGGCGTGTAAAGCGCATCGCCCTTACAGAGAGCGGTGAGCGCACAGTCGAAGATCTCAGGGATTATCTGGCTGAAGTCGCTCCGGTCTCCAAGCTCAATATGGCTCAACTGCGTCAACTCCGCGCGTTGCTGAGGACATCGATCAGGAGGTGCCAGGGCACGCGTCCGAGACCGTCCATCCTCCCGGCTGACGCGCCGGTGACGGACTACCCCGGTTTCCCCGTCGGCGAGGAACTTCACCAATCGGATTACCCTCGGGAAAGTGAGACGAGACCCGGGATGTGAGTCTCGGAATAACAATCAAGCAATGAGGGCCCGATGACAAGCGTTGCGCCGAAGGTCTCGGGCACGGAACCAGGTCAGCGACAGCTGAACGGACCCCAGACCACGGGGCGGGAATACCAGAACCTGTCCGAACCCAACCACCGCTTGGGTCCGACCCGGACGTGGCGGTGCCCATGCGCGATGGGATCAACCTCATGGTTGATGTTCATCGTCCACTCGACGCCGGCAGCTACCCCGTCCTCATCGCCGCCTCCCCTTATCCGCGACAAATCCAGGACATCGGGGCGCCGATGGGCTTCATTGAGGCGGGAGCGACCGACTTCTTCGTTCCTCGGGGCTATGTGCACGTCATCGCCAACCTCCGAGGCACTGGTGGCTCGGGGGGGACTTTCGGGTTCCATGACGCCCAGGAACGCCTTGACCTGTACGACCTCGTCGAATGGGCGGCGGAGCAACCCTGGTGCAATGGCCGGGTCGGCATGATCGGCATCAGCTACTTCGCCATGACCCAACTCGAAGCGGCCAGTACGCATCCGCCGCACCTCGAAGCGATCTTCCCGATCGCCACGTCCTCGGATCTCTACGAGGGGGTGTACCACCACGGCCTGTTCAACTCCACCTTCATCACGCCCTTTCTCTCCATGGTCGGGATGACCTCGGGCCACGACCGCCTCTGGCGAGGAAGGCTCGTTGAAGGCGGCACGACGCCTGCTCAACACACCTCGACTGCACAAAAGATTCGCCACGATGAACGGCGAGTCCTCGATCGGGATCATGAAGGCCGCACTGCGCCTCCGTCATGATCCCTATCCTTGGGACGACCTTTGGCGCTCGGTGGCCGTCGAGCACCAGCTGCGAGACGCCTGGTGGGAGGAGCGAAACGTCCTCCCGCTCTTGGACGATGTGACGATTCCTGTCTATCTGGGCTGCGACTGGGACAATGTGCCCCTCCATCTGCCCGGAACCTTCGAAGCCCTCGAGGCGCTGAGCCACAATGACCGTGTCCGGGTGGCCATGCTCGGGCAGTTCGGACTGACCTGGCCCTGGGAGAGCCTGCACGTCGAAGCCCTGGCCTGGTTTGATCACTGGCTCAAGGACCGGGACACCGGAATCCTCGAAGGGCCGCCCATCCGCTACTGGCTCCCAGTCGCCGACGAATGGCGCACCTCGGAGACCTGGCCTCCGCCCGGATATGCACTACGCGAGTTGATCCTCTCCGCCGATGGATCTCTTGGAGAAGGTGGACAGACCACCGGAAGTCGGGAATACCTCACATTGGGGGAGGGACTGAACCGGGCCCAGGCCAGCCCGACCGACCCGCCGCCGTCCCTCTCGTGGACCACCGATCCCCTCGATGAGGTCTGGGACGTCGTCGGCAACATGGAGCTCCTGCTCGATGCCCAGAGCACGGCCATTGACACCGCCTGGATCCTGACATTGCAAGACGTCGCTCCCGATGGATCGATCGTGGACATCACCGCTGGGTACCTTCGAGCGACTCTGCGCGGGATTGACGACGAGGCGAGCCGCCCCGGGGCACCCGTGCTCCCGTGCCGACAGTCCGAGGCGATTCCCATCGGAGAAACGGCGAGCTATCGCATTCCTCTTGTTCCAAATGCCCGCCGCATCGAGACTGGGCATCGCCTTCGGCTCGTCCTTACCAGTGACGACCAGCGTAAGGACGCGCCAGCGATGATGGGGTTCCGACACGGAACCGTTGGCACCAACACTGTCAACACCATCCTGGCGTCGTCCCGGCTGCTACTCCCCGTGTCCGAAGGCAGCCACTGACGTTTGGCATTTATTGCCCACCATTGAAATCTCCTCAGCGCGATCGCCGGGAGCTACCACCGGTGGGCCACATACCCCATGCTCTGGACCACCCGAGCGCTCCTGTCCGCGTCAGTGCCCTTAGGAATGCCCTTCGTACGTCTGCTCCCGATTGGCGTCGTTGTACATCTCGGAGACGATCAACCACGAGCCGTCGTCTTGGCGTTGCAGGACTCGAAGGGAGTGGTTGTCCCTGACTTCGATCTCGCCGCCTCCCACGAGCTTCTGCCCTTCGACCTGCAAATGCGCAGATACCAGGACCACGTCGGGCGTGAGCACTCGGAGAGCGGTTTGTGGAGGAGCCTTCAGCGTTCCTGCATTGAAGTTGTCGTCGGAGAAAAGGCCGCGGAGATATTCCACGATCTCGTGCCCGCCCTTTTTGACGCTCCCGAAGGCATTCACCCAATCGGCGTCTGAGGTGTAGATGCCGACGAGTTTTTCAGCATCTCGCTCCTGGAAACCTGTCATGAGCGAGATCAGGGTTGCACCGATGGCGTCTTGGTCGGCTTGGGGAAGAGACGAAATGTCATTGGAGTTAGCAGTGGGGGTCATTTGGGCTCCTTTTGATCAACTGACGCCCGACGGGCTCGAGGCGTGTCCCACATATTTTGGCGGAACCGACACGAGAGCAGGAGCCTCCGGGGATCCCAGGCCGGTTCAGACAGCAAGCACCGCCCCGCATCAAGGTCGGATGATGTCCTGCGCTTGCCAAAGAAAGTGATCCTCCCCAACAGGGCAACGGAGCGATTCGCTCAGAGAAGCCACAGCCTGCCGATCGGACGTGGGTACCGGTCCGTGGCCACCCTCCGACCTGTTCGGGCGTGTCTTTACGTGTCTTTATCGAGAGGGAAGGGGAGGGATCGTGAGGTGACCTGAGGGGATCGAAACGCCGCTACCAGGAAACTCCTCGGAAAGGGCCTGGTCAAAACGCTGAGAACCGTACTTTCGCAATGTAGAGGCCGTGGGTTCGAATCCCATCACCTCCACCAAAGGCCCAGGTCAGAGGCCCAAGGTGGGATCCCCAAGAAGATCAGATTCTCCGGCGTGTCCTTACGTGTCTCTAGCGACAATTCTGGTTCTCCAGGACGGATGAAATCGAGCTGAGTCGGGGTCCTTTTGCAACTACGGACCCGGCCGTGTTGCGTCGATCGACGACATTCTCATGGGAACGAAATCGTCCGTCTGTGGCTCGTTTATGACTATCCGTAGTCGAAGCCGTCCGGGGTCGGGCAATGTGGGCCGGAGTCCGTGCGGGCATCGAGGTCGTTGGTTTCGTTCAACGGGGTTGGCGAAGCGATCTTTTCGGGAGTCCTCTAGGGTGCGGGTGGCGGCACTGTCTCGATCGCCGACGTGAAGTGAGATCGCAATCGTTAGAAACATTTGAGGTCGGCGCGATTGATCGCTACCTCCCAGAGATCGTCAGAGAGCGCCGCTAGGTGTTGACACCTGCGTCGACCGTTTCAGAAGATCCGACGTGATCAGAATGATCGGAAGAGTCTGGTACCGAGCAAGCTGCATGGCCGAGGGATCGAGGGCACTGGTGTGCCAATGACGGCTGCAATGGCGTCGCGAACCGCCTCGGCACCATGACCGAGCACAGGACTCGGTCTCCGTCTGTCACGTGGACCGCAGGCCGAACGTGGCGACCCGTTCGCGGCCTTTGCTCACAACCACCTCTTCGCGGCCGAACCGTCGGTACTCCTTCGTCTGTCCGGCAAGCATGTCCGCCGAATCAAGGGCGTGTGCGATGATGGCCCGTCGCTCGCCGAGGAACGTGATCGTCGGCAATAGAGAACCAGAACCGTTCGCTCAGCGATGCGAGAGCTAGCAGAAATGCGTCCACACTGGTGGACTGGACAACGGAACCCAGCTTCCGGAGGCTTCACGCCTCCGAGTCCGTATCGGTCAATGCGCCCACCTCGACACCGAATCCATCTTTGATGCCTGGGCTGCCTTCAGCTAAGGAAAGAGCGCTCTCGAGGTCGTCCGCAGTGACAACGGAAAATCCCCCGAACCGCTGATGGTCGCTAAATTCTCCGACCAGGCCTACTTCACGTACCGGCTGTCCGCGGTCGACGAGTTGAGCGCCCAACGTTTCAAACCAGCTTGACCAGTTGCTGACTGTTTCGGCCAAGAATCCTACGTATATTTGGGGTGCGGTACGAAAACACAAACTCTGGAATTCCTGCATGGCAGGTCCGGGACATCCGCCGAACACCTGGGGCAGAAGAAGTTTTTGGCCAGCTGTCGATTTTGGTGCGCCCATTCGTCAGTAGAGCGAACCACCCTCCCGAACCGGCCCTAGTCGGCCGCTCTGGAGGGGACTCGCCACGGAGTCAGGTTCCCGGACATCTGCCAGGAGGCAGCCATGCGCAAAATCATCGGTGCGATGAAGATCTCGATTGACGGAAAGACCGAGGGTCCCGAAGGCTATGCAGACTGGGTGGATGCTTGGTCGGATGACTTCGGATTGACGCCTCAGATTGACGCCTGCGTCCTTGGCGGCGGCATGTACCCCAACTACGAGCAGTACTGGACGGCCATTCAGGACGCGCCGGGCGAGCCGAACCCAATGGGCAGAGGCATTCCCACCAAAGCCGAGGCAGAGTGGGCGCGTTTCGCGGCGGTTACCCCGCACTACGTACTGTCGCGCACCCTGACCTCTGCCAAGTGGCCCCAGACGACCTTCCTGCGCGGACTGGACGAGATCGCAGCCTTGAAGCAGGAACAACCTGGCAAGGACATCTACTTAATGGGTGGCGCCGGGATCATGCGAGCCTGCCTCAAAGCGGAACTGGTGGACGAGCTCCGCTTCATCGTCCACCCCTTGATCGCGGGGGCGGGCACCCCGCTGTTCACGGCGCCAGAGCGGCACGGGCTCGACCTGCGTGACGTCGAGGCACTGCCGGGTGGTCGTGTCAGTCTCGTCTACGGGATCGCCTGAGCACGCGGAAATGGCCGGTCTGAACCCAGTCGAGTTCAACGCCGAGGTCGTCGAGGAGTTTCGAGCGAGGGGCGGGTACGTGACAGGGCCCCTTGCTGACTTCACGCTCATACTCGTACATCACTTCGGCGCGCGGTCCGGCGTTGAGCGCGTGGTGCCTTTGGTGTACTTCACCAGGTCGGACGGGGGTTTGATGATCATTGCCTCGAACGGAGGGTCATGCACCCATCCGGCCTGGTACTACAACCTTAAGGCCCACCCAGAGGTGACCGTCGAGCTGGGCACCGACATGTTCCGCGTCGTGGCAGAAGAGCTGGATTGTGAGGCACGATCCTTGGTGTGGCCGACGATCGTTGAGCAGTCGCCGGCCGCAGGGGAATTCCAGAGGACGGTCACCCGGAGCATTCCTGTGTTCGTCCTCATTCGAGAAGATTGATGGATTTGGAGGACCAGTGCGATACATGCTGATGATTTGCGACGACGAGTCGGACGATCGTGGTCCGATCGAATTGGTGCGCGCCACCGAGCACGTGGCCTGGATCGACTACATGGACCGGCAGGGGATCGGTTTCCTCGACGGGGTTCGTCTTCGACCGAGCACGGACGCCACCAAGGTACGGTGCCGCAACGGCGAGACGTTGATAAGCGACGGGCCCTTTATGGAGAGCAAGGAGCAGATCGGCGGCTTCGCGCTCATAGAGTGTGAGCACCTCGACGATGCGATTGAGGTCGCGGCGAGACATCCGTTCGCTGCGCACGGCGTTATCGAAATTCGACCAGTCTGGGACGAATGACCCGCGAAGTCGAACAGCTTGTTGCCAGGTCGTTCCAGGAGAGCTGGGGTCAGATCGTCGCGACCCTGATCGGTATGACCGGGGACTGGGACCTCGCCGAGGAGTGCGCCCAGGACGCCTTTACTGCAGCATTGGAGGCTTGGCCCCGCCGAGGTGTCCCAGACATGCCTGGAGCATGGCTTATGTCGGTCGCGCGTAATCGCGCAACCGACGTGCTTCGGCGGCGAGCAACAGGCGCGGCAAAGTTGACGGAGGTCGCGGTGAGTTCAAGCGAAGGAGATGTCGAACCCCCGGAGTCGGACGACATCGATGAGGCAGCGGTGAGCGGGGTGGCCGATGATCGGTTGCGACTGATCTTCACGTGCTGCCATCCTGCACTGCCGCTCGACGCTCAAGTTGCGCTGACGCTGCGGACGCTCGTCGGACTGACGACCCCGGAGATCGCGCATGCGTTTCTCGTACCTGAGCCGACCATGGCGCAGCGCCTCGTCCGAGCCAAGCGGAAAATCCGAAACGCCCACATCCCATATCGCGTTCCGCCGGCTGAGATCCTGCCCCAGCGTACAACAGCAGTATTGGGCGTCCTCTATCTGCTTTTCAACGAAGGCTACTCCGCAACCAGCGGTGCCCTCCTCGTCCGAAATGATCTGATGGTCGAGGCAGTACGGTTGGCACGTTTGCTCAGCGCCCTGATGCCTGAGGAATGCGAAGTGGCCGGCCTGCTGGCGCTGCTGTTGATGCACGACGCTCGCCACGACGCCCGGCTGGACGAGTTGGGCGACCTGGTCACGCTCGAGGAACAGGATCGCACCTGCTGGGATTCTGACCAGATTGCCGAAGCAACCGCGATTCTGCGTCACGCGATGCAACGATCACGTCCCGGGCCCTACCAGATCCAAGCCGCCATCGCCGCCTGTCACGCCGCGGCGCCTAGCGCAGCCGCCACCGATTGGAGCCAGATCGCCGCGCTGTATGGCCGACTTGCCTACGTTGCTCCCTCACCTGTGGTCGAGTTGAACCGGGCTGTCGCGGTGGCCATGGCCCACGGACCGGCGGCGGGGCTGGCCATCGTCGAATCACTTGCAGCGACGCAGTCCCTCCTCCGGTTACCACCTGCTGCCTGCCGTGCGTGCCGACCTGTTGCGCCGGCTCCACCGTTCAGGGGAGGCCGCCCGGTACTACGACGAAGCGTTGAGCCTGGCGACCACGGACAGCGAACGACGTTTTCTGGCCCGCAGGCTGGCTGAGACGACCGCCGAATGAAGTATCGGCCGGTCAGCGACGACGGTTCAGAAATTGATGTAGACGTTCGACCCGATCGCGGTCATAACGGGCCACAAGAGGTCGGGATCTCTCCAGCATCGAAGGATCCGACTTATCCCTACAAGATCTCTACTTCAGCGAATCCTGGGAGACTTTCGCCCCGCGTGTCTTCCGCTCAGTTCGAGCGGCGCGTCGTGGCGCGAGCTGCTTTCAGAGTATTGGGTCAATTCATCTCACAACCGAGCCGAAGGGCGACAACAATCATGACTGTGCAAAACATCAGTGTTCCATATCAGGCCCTAATCACCGACCCCCAACCAGAAGTACAACACATCAGAGTGCAAGCTCCGGGCCGTTGGTTCAAGTCCCTTCCCGCGCTTGCCGGTATCGGCTATGGCGTTGCGTGGCTTGCAGGCCTTGCCGCCTGGCCATCCAACCTCGCCATCGACGCCTCCAAGAGGGAGATCGTCTCTCTCTACGCAGCGCACATGAGTCAAGCGGCGGCCCAGTACCTCGTGGTCGAGGGACTTGCTGGCGTACTTCTTGGAATAGTTCTGTTCTATTCCATACGTCGTGTGAGTCGCTGCGACCCTACATGGACATCCAGGGTCGCAATGGCGGCAGGGGTTGTGGTTGCCATTTCCCTCCTGCAATCTCTCCTGGGGTTGTTTCTCGTCTCCTCAGCGAGCAAGGGTCATCTCAGCCAGAGCGGCGACATCTACCAATTGATCAATCGTCTCGATGGAGTGAAGCAGCTTCTGTTGGGCGCATGCGTTGTGATATTGGGCGTTCTTCTTCGAACAACGTCGAACTACCCGCAGAGACTGATGAGGACAACGGTCATAGTTGGCATCGCTCTCGTACCGTCTGGATTGGCCTATCTGCTGCTCTGGAATGCGCTCGCCGGCACCACATTTGTTTCACTTCCTCTCCTCATTTTCTGGGTTGCGGGAACTGGCATCTGGTTGGGCGCTGAGAGTCAGAGCGGGTTGGGTGCCGGTCGGGCCCGAGTCGGAGCGCCAGGATCGGCGCCCGTGGTCTGACCCGTGGTGGCCCAGGCCACCGGACCTTAGGTGCGCTGCCGCTTTGAAGGGAGGACGATGGACTGGGATCTCGATCAGATGTCGCGAGAGGAACTCATTGTCGAGATAAGAAAGCTACGACAGGCAATCCGAATCCATCGTGACAGATCCGAACACGAGCTCTGCTGGTACCATCCTGCACTCTGGGGTTTGTTGCCCGAGCAGGCAGACCCAATCCCGACCGTTCCAAACTGGCCTCAGTTCATGCGTGGATGTGTGAGGTATCGGCAGTCGCTCGACGAGCAAGCGCCACAGGCGCCGAGAACATCAAGACCCTACCGGGCGTAATTTCACGCGGTGGGACTCAGACCTTTTACAGCGTGCCGTTCTTCAGCGCTTCGCAGGACACGTGGGTTATATCTAGATCATTTGTCCCCTGGCGTTGAGTGCGCGTACCGAGTGCCGCGGCTCGCCATGGCGAGCGTCGCAGGTTCACACCACGCGACCTCCTCGGTCGCATTTGACGTTTCAGTCAGTGATGCCCCCGTACGTGCCGGCATGGGGGGCCGGTATTTGGCACCACCTCGTGAACGCCGACCCACTCCGCCGACCCAACCTTCAAGGCTTGAGCGGCTGCAGGATCGTGCGTGGCAGGCCGAAGCAAGCGAAGAGGCTCTTGTCGCCGAACCGCGTCATCGAAGAGATCTGGTCTTCTGAGATTGTCAAAACGAAAATCCCACTCGCTCGATAGACGTCGGCGTTGGGGTCCTTGCGGTAGTAGCCGAAGGCGGGGTCGTTGTTGGCTCTCGTCGGGACCATCTTGAGGTCCTCGCGCCAGAACGCAACCTGCTGGAGGAATTGGGCGATGGGGCGCGGACCGTGGAACTCGAAGGGCTCGGGCGGCATCTTGAGCCTGGCGTCGTCGGTGAGCAGCGCGACGACGCGTTCGAGATCGCCCTGCTGGATGGCCTCTATGAATCGATCGACGACCTCTGCTTCGTGGGGGGATCGGGGAAGTGTCACGCGATCCGGAACGCTTGAGTGTTCCAAGCCAGCGCGGGCCCGCTGGAGCGCGCTGTTGACCGCCGCCGGCGTCGAATCGAGCATGTCGGCGACCTCGGCCGCCGAGAAGCCGAGGACGTCGCGCAGGACCAGCGCCGCTCGTTGCTGGGTCGGCAGATGTTGGAGGCCGGCCACGAACGAGAGCGCGATGGACTCCCGCGCGTCGTAGCGAGCCTCTGGGCCTGGTTCGACGTCATCGATCAAGGAATCCGGGTATGGCTCGATCCACCACGGCTCGTCCGAAGGCGCCGCGCCGGCGAACGGAGATCCCGAGTCAGCCGCGGCGGTGATCTGCGGGCGGCGCGAGGAGTCGCGGAGATAGTTCAGGCAGCGGTTGGTGGCGATGCGGTATAGCCAGGCCCGCAGCGAACGCCCGTCGAAGCGATCGAGTGCTTGCCATGCCGACAAGAGAGTCTCCTGAAGTAAGTCCTCAGCGTCTTGGAACGATCCGAGGATCCGGTAACAGTGCACGTGGAGCTCCCGGCGGTATGGGTCGGTGAGCTCGGCGAAGGCATCGCTCTCGCCGGCCTGAGCCCGGGCCAACACCGCATCGGTCATCGATTCCGCTTCCTTTTCATGTGAGACCTCCCAGAGGTTGTAACACCAAGCGTGCTGCGGATTCATCGCTCAATCCTGCTTCGGCTCGGTGTTTCAACTGCCGTGGACCCAACAACCCGACAGGAGACTCACGATGACCCTGGTCAGCTCCCATTCAGACCACGCCGACGATCGGCGGCGGCTTCCTTTTCCCCCTCACCGGAGAGCCTCCCTGCGGGCCCAAACGGCGCGCGACGTCGTCTCCGAGTCGGCTGTGCGGCGCTGGCGGGCCTTCGCGCTGCTGGTCGTGGCGTACTTCATGACCATCGTTGACCTCACGATCGTCAACGTTGCCCTGCCGACCATCGGCGTGAAGCTGCACTTTCCCGAGTCCGACTTGCAGTGGGTGGTCACCGCCTACGGCCTGACCTTCGGCGGCTTCCTCCTCCTGGGCGGTCGGGCCGCCGACTTGCTCGGGCGTCGACGCCTGCTCATGGTGGGCCTGGCCGTATTCTCCGCGGCATCTCTTGCCTGTGGGCTGGCCACGTCTGACACCTTCTTGATCGTCATGCGTGGGATCCAGGGCTTGGGGGCGGCCATCGTGCTGCCGGCCGCCCTCTCCATCGTGATGAACATGTTCCCCGAGGGCGCCGAGCGCAACAAGGCTCTCGGCATCTGGGGCGCCGTGGGGGCCATGGGGGCCACGGTCGGGCTGCTCGCCGGCGGCCTGCTTACGAGCTACGTCGGCTGGCGGTACATCTTCTTCCTCAACGTGCCCATCGGGGCGGTCGCCTTGGCCTTGGCGCCCAAGGTCGTGCCCGAGAGCAAGGTGAGCACGGACCGTCGTCGCTACGACCCCTTTGGGGCGGCTTCCATCACCTCGGCGCTGGTGGTGCTCGTCTATGCCATGTCGAAGGCGCCGCAGGTCGGTTGGGGCGCCACCCAGACCCTGGCCATGCTCACTGTGGCGGCGGCTCTGCTCGTTGCGTTCTTCGTCATCGAGACTCGAGTCGAGGCACCACTGCTGCCGCTGCGACTGTTCCGCCTGAGCACTCTTGCCGGTTCCAACGCAGTGGGGTTCCTGCTCACCGCGAGCTTCTATACCTTCATCTTCATCGGCACCCTGTACATGCAGCAGGTGCTCGGGTTCTCGGCTGTCAAGACCGGGCTGGCCTGGCTGACCGCTTCCGTGACCGCTTTGGCCTTCGCGGGGCTGTCTCAGAAGCTGGTCACGAAGACCTCGCCCAAGCGCGTCATGGTCATCGGGATGGCTCTCATCGGAGCCGGCATCCTGTGGGCCACCCGGATTCCGCCGCACGGAAACTTCTGGCAGGACTTAGCAGGACCGTTCTTCGTGGCGGGCATCGGCGTCGCATTCGCCTTCATCCCCGTCTCGATCGGCGCCTTCACCGGGGTCACCGAGGGCGACGCAGGAGTGGCTTCTGGGCTCGTCAGCACGTCGCAGCAACTCGGTGGCGCCATCGGAGTGGCGGTCGCCTCCTCCGTCGCGGCCTCTCGTTTCCACACGCTGGTCCACCACGGCTACTCAACACCGGCTGCTCTCACCGGCGGCTTCACCTTGGCCCTGTGGGTCTGCGGCCTGACCGCGATAGTCGCCATCCCGGTGGCGTTCGCCCTCATCCGGCGGGCCAAGACGGTCAAGGCGGTGGAGAGCACCCAGCAACGAGACGTCGCCGGCTCGTCTGACCTCGTGGATGCCTATACCGAATGAAGACCCTGGGGCCCGAATCCGTCCGGGGCCGAGCGCGCCAATCCTGGCCGAGGCCGAGCTGACCCTCAGAGCACCCAATCCATTCGTCGCCGTAACCAACAACCAATCCGAAAGAAGGAAAGAATCATGTCTATCCGCCAACTCGCTGGAACAACAGCAATCGTTACCGGCGCAAGCCGGGGTTTCGGGCGGGCAATCTCCGTCTCGCTCGTCGAGCGCGGCGCCCATGTCGTAGGTGTTGCTCGCAACCAAGTGCTGCTCGCCGAGCTCAAGGAACAGCTCGGCGAGGCCTTCACCCCCGAGGTCGCCGACGTCGCTGACCCGACCGTGGCGACACAACTGATCGCGGACTATCGACCTCAGACGGTTGTGCTCAACGCCGGCGCGACCCCTCCCGTCGGATCGCTTAGGGAGCAAACGTGGGAGATGTTCAGCACCAACTGGAACGTGGATGTCCAACACGCCTTCAACTTCACCCGAGAGGTCCTGACGGCGCCGCTCGACCCCGGGTCGGTGGTCGTCAGCCTGTCCAGCGGGGCCGCATTGGTGGGGTCACCGCTGAGCGGCGGCTACGCGGGAGCGAAGGCCACGATCACGCTCATCAGCTCCTATGCCGGGCTCGAATCCCAGCGCCTCGGAGCGGACATCCGCTTCGTGTCCGTCCTGCCCCAGCTGACGCCGGCCACCGCCCTCGGGAAGATCTACACCGAGCGGTATGCCGCTATGGCCGGAATGAGCGAAGCGCAGTTCCTCGAAGGCCGATTCGGCGGGACGCTTGGCGTCGAGCAGGTGGGCGAGAGCATCGCTGACTTGGCCGTGGACGACTCCTACACGGACCCTGCGTATCTTGTGGGCACAACGGGACTCAAGTCAGTCCAATGAACCCACAGCCGACGCCCTACGGTTCGTCACCAACCTTCAATAAATAGGTTGGTTGGGAAATCACTGTCAAGGTCATGAGGTCGTGTAGCACCTGGGGGATTGACGTGAGCCCTTCTCCGATGACTGAGAGCAGCGACCCGGACATGGGATTCGCAGCAAGGCCCGTCCCTCAGCTTCTGGGTGACCCTTCGGCTACCGAATCCGAAGGTATAAGGGCACTGCCGTCGACCCAGGATTAGGAGACGGCCCCGCCGGTGACCTGCGACGCAGGACCCGGCAGGTCGGCGACCGGCTACTGGCGGACATAACATTGGCGTTCCGTCGTCTGTCCGACAACAAGCCCCGCCGTTTCAGGGTCGAAGATGTCCTGTCGCTCGCCATGGAACGTGACCGTCGCCAAGGGGGAACAAGCATTCGCTGCTCATTGCAAGAGCCTGCCGATCGGATGTGAGTACCCGATCCGTGGACACGCCCCCACTCTGTTCCAGCGTGTCTTTACGTGTCTTTACCGAGAGGGAAGGAGAGGGATCGTGAGGGAGCCTGAGGGGATCGAAACGCCGCCACCAGGAAAGTCCTCGGAAAGGCCCTGGTCAAAACACCGAGAACCAGACATTCGCAATGTAGAGGCCGAGGGTTCGAGTCCCTTCACCTCCACCAAAGGTCCAGGTCACAGGACAGAAGTGGGATCCCCCCAGAATTCCATTTGGTCCGACGTGACCTTAGGGTCCACCATAGGTTAACTCGCGAGAGAATAGAGTTGCTGTGTGGAGTTGTCGCCTGAGGAACTGGCCGGGTTCTTCGACACGGTGCTGCCGCACCTGAACGAGCTACAGACCCGCGTGGTGGCAGGTGCCATAGCGGAAGCGTTGGGGCATGGGGGCCAAGCCCGCGTGGTCGAGGCATCGGGGATGAGTTCTTCGACCGTCTACAAGTCGGTCGCAGAGGTGCGCGCGGGCGTCGAGCCTCTGATCGTCAACGCGCCGTTGGCGGCGGGGACAAACCGGCGATCGACAAGCAGCCCGGCCTGCTCGAAGCACTCGACGAGTTGGTCCATCCCTCCACGCGCGGCACGCCGATGTCGGCGCTGCGCTGGACACTCAAATCGACCTACGAGCTGGCCCAAGACCTCCAGGCCCAGGGGTTTCCGAGCCTCGGCGGAGCTGGTGCGCAGGTTGCTCCACCAGATGGGCTACAGCCTCCAGGCGCCGGCCAAGGCAGAACGAGGGCACGTCACACCCCGACCGCGACGCCCAGTTCGCCTACATCAACAAGCTGGTGGCGTGCCGCCTCAAGCTGGGCGAGCCGGTCATCAGCGTGGACACGAAGAAGAAGGAGCTGATCGGCAACTACGCCAACGGCGGGAGCGAGTGGCAACCGGCCGGTGAGCCGACCCGGACCAACGTGCACGACTTCGCCGATCCGGCGCTGGGCGAGTTCGCCAAGGCCATCCCCTATGGGGTCTACGACGTCGGCAACGACGAGGGCTGGGTCTCGGTCGGCGACACCGCCGACACCGCCGAGTTCGCCGTCGAGTCGATCCGGCGCTGGTGGAACCAGATGGGCCGGGAGCGCTTCCCGATGCCTCCACGTTGCTCGTCACCGCGGACGCCGGCGGGTCGAACGGCCCGAGGGTGCGCGCCTTCAAGTACCACCTGGCCAAGCTCGCCGCCGAGACCGGCCTTTCCATCACGGTCTGTCACTATCCGCCCGGCACGTCGAAGTGGAACAAGATCGAGCACCGTCTCTTCAGCTTCATCTCGATCAACTGGAGGGGCCGGTCGCTGACCGACATTCGCACCATCGTCGAGCTGATCGCCGCCACCAAGACCAAGACCGGTCTCACCGTCCAGTGCGACTACGACCCCAACTGGTATCCCACCGGCGTCAAGATCAGCGACGGTGACTACGCCGCCATCCCGCTACGCCCCACGACTGGCACGGCGAGTGGAACTACAACATCGAGCCATGAACCGCGTGAACCTATCCCGCGGCGGGCCCTTATGTGACCTTATCGATGAGGAAGGCGCTGCGTGAGGAAGTTCCTGTGAGCGCCTGTTCGAGTCGCCGTAGAGGCGACTCGAACACATGCTCCGTAGGACTATCGGATCGTGGACCGTCGGATTCGTTCCCACCGGCGTCGAGACGCGGGCTACCAGATACACGACGAGTACAGCAAGACGAAGTCAGTTGCTACCTCTGGAATGGCGGTGGAAGGGGCAGGAGCAATGGTTCTCGCCGACCCCAGTCGATGTTCCCTGAAACGAGGACATCGATTGTGATGAAGTGAGGAGCACATCCAACGCCAAGAGACGTAACTCGCACTCGACTCGTGAGCGAACCCGCATGAGCTGCGCGACATCCGGGCAATACGGTGGCCATGCTGTGCCAGGTGGACAATCATCAGGCCAGAAAAGTTGAGTCCGCCAGAGTGGTGTACGAGTTTGACAGGCTGAGGGGCGCTCTAAGGCGCTGCAGTGGGAAGCCCGGGGTGGAGGGCCCAGAGCACGAACAGGACATTAGCGAGGTCCCCCACTCGCGACGACCACCGCATCAATCTTCAAGTTCCGACCAAAAACGCGAAGGAGAAGATGCGGTGGAAGTCACCAACACGATGGGCGCGGGCGAGCTCGTGCGCAAGTACCTGGAGGCCGACACTGGAAGCGACCTGTTGGCCGCGATGGTGAAGATGGCGGCTGAGCTGCTCATGGACGCCGACGTCGACTGCTCTGTGGCGCGGGCTACCAGGAGCGCTCCATCGGCGAGAACGGCGACGGAGCCCGACGCGCTGGGCGGGGCCCCAACCGCCTCGAGCGCCGCGCCGGCGACTGGTGAGGGTCCCCCTCGGTCGGTCCCAACCACGGCGACGACAGCCCCGGCCACCAGGAGTAGGACGATGACAACCGCCACCGCCAACGGCCACGCTCGCGGCCGGCGGCTGGCGGCTGGCGCCAACGAGACCAGGAGCTTCCCGGTCCGGTGCCGTGAGGCGTTCCCGGCGTGGTTTCCTCGATTTATGCGGGCAGAGGCGGTCTCTAGGGGGATCCTCCCTTTGCGTCCTCGACCCTGCCGTACTTCCACACCCTTCCTCATTGAGTGTTGATTCGACCACTCGAATCCGCCCGGTGGAAAGGGGCCAGTATTCAGCCGATGGCGACACTGCACCTCGGTAGACCCGACATCGAGGTACATCGTGGGCGCGAGTCGCGTTTGCGACGCCGTCTCCTCGTCCCATTTTGGTGATCATTCCGTGATGACTGCTCTGACCCCCAGGATCGCCGAAATCTTGCGAACAATGCGACTGGGTCGAGTGAGAGCCGCGTGGCCCTGCGATTCGGCACGGATCCGATTGCTGGCCAACAGCACAGCCCGAAGGCCGCTGCATCCATGAACTCGAGATTACCGCCGCGAGAGCGTGGCGTACGGAAAATCAACGCGCCGTTGTCGATCATGCTGGCACCGGGTTTGTGGGTCCCTGAGCAATGAATCTGACTTCCCCGGAATCTTCAGCGCCCGATGAGAACGCTTCGTCCGTTGACGTCGAACTCGGCGATCATTCGCCCGATGTCGGTTGGGGTCAGAGTCACGTAGCGGTCGCTCCGGCCCACTCGGTGCCAGACCGGGTCGTCGGTCTCCCATCGCTCTGCCCGCAACGGCTTCTTATCGGTCTTGTCGGTTGCTGTGACGGGCAAGGCGGAGACGACCCGCACGAATCGGGGAGCCCACTTGGTGCCGAGATCCGCTTGGGCGGCCAAGAAGCGGCTGAACGTGTCGGGATCGAAGGCCACCCCCGAGGCGAGTTCGAGAGCGGCCATCACTTGGTCGCCGCTGCTGGTATCGGGGACCGGGTACACGGCCACCCTGCTGACCCCTTCGAACCGGGCCAGGATCCGTTCCACCGGAGCGGCCGCGAAGTTCTCGCTGTCGACCCGCAGCCAGTCACCGGATCGCCCGGCAAAGTAGAGGATCCCTTCTCCTCCCGATAGGCCAGGTCGCCAGACCAGTACCAGCCGTTGCGGGACCGCTCGGCGTCGGCCTCAGGGTTGTTGTAGTAACCCTCGAAGTTCGACAGCGCCTTTGACCTACGAGTTCGCCGATGCAGGCTTCAGCGTTGACGAGCCGCCCGTGCTGGTCGAAGAGAGCCGCCGGTAGTTCTTCCAGGTGTCGGGATCGACCACGGCGATGTCGTCGCCTGCTGGCCCGGCCCAGGGTCCCGGGTCGGGCGTTCGGCACGGGCTTGAGCACGATCGCATTCTCGCTCGATCCATAGCGCTCGATGAGGAGAACGCCGAACCGCTCGGTGAAGGCTGCCTTGTCCTGGGCCGACGTCTCGGGGCCGAGTACGTACCGGAGACGGTGATCCCGATCGTGCGCAGTCGGTGGGGTGGCCACGATATGGGCGATGGCCCGCCCAACGCTGTTGAAGAAGGTTGCACCGCACTCGCGGACGTCCGGTAGGAAGTTGAAGGCGGAGAATTTCCTTCGCAGGCCAGGGTGGCTCCGCTGGCGAGGGCGGGGAGTACAGCGGCTGAGATGGCATTGCCGTGGAAGAGGGGCATGGCCGAATACAGGACATCATCAGAGCTGAAACCCACCCGAGCGGACGCCCGAGCCGCTCGTCCCTGGGTCATCCGAACAGCCTTGGGCCCCACAGTTGAACCTGAGGTGAAGATGAGCAGGAAGAGCTGATCCGGTGTGGGCTCGGGGAGGACGGGTCGAGCCTCGTGCCCGGAGCGCCGAATGTCGTCCAGCCGATCGGTGTAGCCGTCGTTGTCGACGACCAGGAGGTTCCCGGGCGCAAGTCCCAGGTCGAGCGTGTCGACCAGGCCCAGCTGCATGGCGTCGGTAATCAGCAGTTGACAGTCAGTGCGGCGGATGTCGGTTGCCAGCTCGGCCCCCGGCGAGTGGGGTTTATCCCGACGATGCGGCCCCGGCGAGGGCCGCTCCGGCCAGCAGGAACAGGTACTCGGGGGTGTTCTCCAGCAGGACACCCACGTGGAAAGGACCATCGGGCGAAGGGAGCGGAATAATTTGAGCCCGCAACTCAGCCTCCTCGACCACTCGACGCCAGGTCCACTGTCGCCCTTCGAACAGGAGGCCGATTCCGTCGTCTTCGCTCCGGAGCCGAACGAGCTGGGCCGCGGTGGTCACCGGCCGAGCAGATGGGCTCGCGGACGGGGAGGTCGCGGAGTCGGGGTTCGGATCGCTCATGTCAGCCGCTCGGTCAGAAGCTCGAGGATGGGATTGTCCTCGATAGGCAGCATGAGGGGCTCGCCTCGGTCACGGCGCAGGACGCTGATGGGGGTCATGACCGCTGTGCTCCGAACGATGGCGAAGGGTCTCGTACCACTCGAGATCCATGACCCGCCGTCCGCTCAGTTCCTCGAATTGAGCGACGGTTCCGTTGAGGTCTGGAACCGTCGGCCCGCTTCCCGAACAAGGCGTGCATGATGAAGTCGAGACTGGTGAACCAAGCCAGGTCGTGCTCGGGTGCGCCCACTGAGGTCATGTCCAATCCAGCACCGCCAAGGGCCTACCGCCGTCGTCGAACACCATGTTTTCGAATCGGACATCACCCCACAAAAGCGTGGCGGGCGGCTCGTCGACCGGACGATGATCTCGGCACCAATGGAGTGCGCGGGCCAGGGCTGGGACGGGCCGACCGTGGCATGACCATGAGAGGTATTCGTCCCAATGGTCCAGTTCCGCCTGGTTGTTCCGTCGGGGTACCGCGTCGGCCTACGCGGTCGGCCCGGTGGATGGTCGCCAGGGTCTCCAAGAGCCCGGCGTAGATGCATCCGCGCCGGCGACGAGTCGAACCCTCGCAGCCAGGGGTCGCGGTCGGCCATTTGTCCGATGATGTGGCCGTGCACCCGAGGCATGACGATGAACGGGTATCCGAGCCAGGAGGTGTCAACTTCGATCACCGGATCAGCCACGGGGACCCCGGCCATCGAGGCGGCTATTTGGGCCTCCCATTGCGACACCAGGTCATAGTCAGCGAAGGTGCCCACATCCCGAGGCGCCATTCGCACCACCATGAATCCTGATGCCGACCAATGTCATCAGACCATGAGACCTCGGCGAAGATCGTTTCGCTCGAGTACCCAGCACTTGGGCGTGACAGGTGGGCCACCCGGGCGTCGGTGAGCCCTCGATGATGGGCCAACCAACTGGCCAGTCCATCGCCGAGGCCGGCGTCAAATGCCACCTCCGGTGACGTCGGATCGATCTCGTCATGCATCCGCTTGAACGTTCCTTTCCACCTCATTGGCGACACCGTCGGTTCGTGATGAGCGCATCACGGTGCCAACACGAGGGGCATGCGGGCAGCACCACGTACCAGCGTCGACTTGACGTATTCCACCTCGCCCACCAGGTCGTACTTCGGATAGCGGGCCAGAAGCTCTTCGAAGAATCTCGAGCCTCCAGGCGGGCCAACGAGGCGCCCAAGCAGACGTGTTCCCCGAAGCCGAAGGCCAAGTGGGTCGGCATCACCGATCGGCGGACGTCGAGCTGGTCCGCCGACGGCCCGAATACACCCTCGTCACGGTTGCCAGACGCATACAGCATGCGAGGAAGTCTCCGGCAAGAATCCTCTCACCTCCGAGTTCGACGTCCACTACGGCAGTACGTCCGAAGGCCGGATGGGCGTTACCCATCGGAGAAGCTCC
>CAWFPQ010000006.1:0-357412 GCA_963817875.1 uncultured Acidimicrobiaceae bacterium | reverse complement strand
GCTGCGGATCACTGAAATTCCCCACCCTCGATCACTGAAATTCCCCACCCCTGAGCGCGGTGGCGGGCCTCTTGAAGGGTCCGCCAGTTGGGCGAAGGGCTCCTCGATGCTGGCGGTGACTAGGCCGACCAGCACGAGGAGCCCCCCGCCATGTTCTCAGTGGGAGAAGACGTGGAAGCAGATGCACTGTTCAAGCGGGGATGGACCGTCTCGGCCATCGCCCGCCACCTCGGGCGTGATCGCAAGACGATCCGCTCCTATTTGTCCGGCGAGCGGACACCGGGGGTCCGCCGGAAGCGCGGTGCCCGACCCGCTCGAGCACTACCGCGGCTACGTGGTGGCCCGCTTCGCCGACGACCCGCACCTGTGGGCCTCCGCGCTCTTCGACGAAGTCGTGCCCCTCGGTTATGGGTCCTCGTATGTGAGCTTCGCCCGCCAGATCCGCCAGGCCGGCCTGCGCCCGCACTGCGAGGCCTGCACCGGGGTGAAGGGCCGAGAGACCATCGAGATCGACCACCCTGCGGGCGAAGAGATCCAGTGGGACTGGTTCGAGCGGCGCCGTGCCCCCTGGGGGGCGACGGCGTACGTGCTCCTCGGCACGCTGTCGCACTCGGGGCGCACCCGCGGCGTGCTGTCTGAGTCGATGGACCAGGCCCATCTCATCGAGGCCATGGACGCCGTGCTGCGCCGTCTCGGCGGCACGGCGCGCCAGTGGCGCACCGACCGCTTGGCCACGGTGATCGTGCCGGGCAGCGCAGAGGTCCAGGCCAGCTTCGCCCCGGTGGCCAAGCACTACGGCGCCATCGTCACGCCGTGTCCGCCGAGACGTGGGAACCGCAAGGGTGCCGTCGAGTGCGGCGTGAAGTTCTGCTGCGGGCGCTGGTGGCGCACCATGACGGCCACCGACCCCGCCGAGGCCCAGGCGAGCCTGGACCGGTTCTGGTCGGTCACCGGCGACGCGCGTCTGCGTCCGCCCGGGCGCTATGTCGACCCCGACGAGCTGAGCCACGGTGAAGGGCGGCCACGCTGGCCGAGCGTCGGCGAGCTGGCCGACACCGAGGTGCTGATGGCGCTCCCGGCGCTGCCTTACCCGGCCACCATCGAAGAACGCCACCGCGTCGACGACAAGGCCAGCGTGGCCTTTCGGGGCAACCGCTACTCGGTGGCGCCGGGGATGGGCGGCGCCGAGTGCACGCTGCGCCACCGGCTCGGCACGGGAAGCCTGGAGGTCTTCTCGACGTCGGGCATCGAGCTCGTCTCGCACCGCCTGGCGAGAAGCGGGGCGGGCCAGATGGTGCGCACCCCCGAGCACCGCGCCGCCTTGGAGTCCGTCGTGCTCGACCAGTTCAGCACCGCCCGTCCTTGTGAGCGAAAGGCCAACAAGCCTCCCGGTGCGGCGGCTCTGGCCGAACGCGCCCGCCTGCTCGGTCACGGCGCGCCCGACGCTGAACCCAGCGTCGACCTCGAGGCCGTGGCCGAGATCATCGCCCTGGCCTTCCCCGGCACCACGGCGGCCGAGGAGGCCTCGGCATGAGCGAGAACTCGAAGTACCAGGCGCTCCGGGCCCATCTGGCCTTCTTGCGCATGAGCGCAGCCGCCGAGGCGCTGCCGGGCGAACTCGACTACGCCATGAAGGCCAAACTCAGCCACCAAGACTTCTTGGAGCGCCTGCTCGCCGTCGAGGCCGCCGCGGTCGACGAACGCCGGCGGATGAGCCTCACCCGCTTCGCCTCGCTGCCCTCGCCGTTCACCTTGGCCGACTTCGACTTCTCGGCCCAACCCAGCGTCGACAAGAAGATCATCGACGAACTGGGCACGCTGCGCTTCCTCGAAGACGCCACCAACGTGCTCTTGATCGGCCCACCCGGAATTGGTTGACACTGCGCTCTCCTTTCATCTGGGTGTGTCGAAGAGTCCAGGGCTCGCCGCGTTCACGTTGATACGCAGGCCTTTCCTGCGTCCCTGGTTGACGTGGACGGCCTCGAGCTCACCGCGTTGGACCTTGTGCAACACCGTCTGACGGGCGACTCCGAGGACCTTCGATGCCTGATCGAGCCCGATCCAGCCGTCTGGGACCTCAGGGACGATGCGGCGACGAAGCTCGTCGGTGATGCGGATGTGCCAGGGGCCGCCGGGCGTGAGCTGCTCGCCGTCGATGAAGCCGTCGTGCATCCAGCGATACAGCGTCACCCTCGAGACGCCGAGGATCCGCTCTGCCTTGGTGATCGAGACCACTGGCACATCATCGTCGCCGGGTGTGACGGCCGGCGGCTGAAACGCGGCGATGCCGCGGAGACGCGGAGGGACTTGACTCGTGTCTTGGTGAAGAGAAGTCCAGTTCCGGTTCGCCGACCCTGTTTCGACAAGATCGCGGCGATCGTCTTGTCGTCATAGCGTTCGGAGAGACGGCGAACGAGGTCAACGGTGTCCTCATCGGTGGTTCTGAAGTGCTTGCCTGTCTTGTTGAGGTCGAGGTCGAACGCCGCGGTCGCTCCGCCCTCCCAGACGATGGTCACCTCGGCACGGCGCTCCTCGGCGTGCACGGTGACGACGACCTCGGTGAGGATGGCCCGCAGGAGCTGCTTACGTTCCCGCGATGTGGTGGTGGGCGCGTGGAACACGGCGCGTACATCCGCGCCGGCCTGCTCCAGCCACGCCGTCTCCTCCTCGGTGAGCTTGGTCGGCTGACGGAGCCGTTGGGCGGCAAGGTTCGCCTCGGTTTGTCGTTGCGCCGCCGAGGGCCTCTTCGAAGGATCGCTCGAGTGTTCGAGCGACGAGACGGTTCTCGGGCTCGACGGCGTCGAACTGGCGGCGCGCCCGATCGGCTTCGAAGCGGGCGCGTTCGACGGCCAGCTCGAAGACCGCGACGTGGCGGCGGTGGTTGGCATCGGCCTCGGCGAGAGCTTTGGCGGTCGCGGCCAGGCTGGCCGGCTCGAGCATGGCGAAGACCTCGTCGAGCACGCGGTTCTCGAGCCGTCGCCCGCCCAGGCTCTGACAGCCTCGCTCGCCGCCATAGAGCAGTTTGTTCCGACCGCACAGATAGCGCGGGATGTTGCCCGACGTGCCCGAATAGCCGACCTGCATCATTCGCCCGCAGCGGCCGCAACGGATCCGCCCCTGCAACAAGGCGGACCCTTCGCGTGTTGCACCGCCGCCGTGGCCCCGCGGCGCGCGCCAGTTGGCCCGGAGCTCTCCTTGGGTGCGCTCATAGCGCTCCCAGGTGACGAAGCCCGGGTGGTGGTCAGGGATCACGACCGCCCACTCCTCGCGGGGAACCTGGCGTGTCCGCTTCGTGAGTCGGCCGTCGGCGTCGAGGCGTTTCTCGTCGCGTCGGCGGCCGAAGACGAAGGCCCCTCCATAGGCCGGATTGGTCAAGAAGTCATGGATCGCCGGGTAGCTGGCCGGCACCCATCGGATCCGGCGCGATCCGGTCGACCGCCGGGGAATGAGCACGTTGTCCTCGAGCAGCGACAGCATCACTTGACGAGCAGACCCGAGCTCCTCGAAGCGCCGGAAGACGACCGCGATCGACTCGACGACCGCCTCGTTGGGGTCGAGCGCCACCCGATCATCGTCGTCATAGACGAAGCCGACCGGCAGGCCCTGACGCAGTTCACCCTTGGCCGCCTTATGCAGCAGCCCGGCGGTCAGGCGGTGACGGATCAGATGCAGCTCGGCCTCAGACATGGTGCCCTTGAGGCCGAGGACCAGACGGTCGTTGAAGTCACCGGGGTGATACAGCCCGTCGCCGTCGGCGATCAACGTGTCGGTCAGCGCGCACAGGTCGAGGAGCTGATACCAATCGGCGTTGTTGCGGGCCAGGCGGGACACCTCGATGCCCAAGATGATCCCGACCTTGCCCAGCCCGACGTCGGCGACGAGACTCTTGAAGCCCTCTCGAGCGGTGGCGTCGGCGCCTGAGCGACCGAGATCGCTGTCGACGACGACCACCTGTTGGGGTGCCCAGCCCAATACCTGAGCCCGCGCAGCCAGTTCGTATTGGCGTTCCAAGCTCTCGGTGTGCTCGCGCATCTGCGTGAGCGTGGACTGACGGACATAGACGTAGGCGTCGCGGCCGAGGTGCGAGCCGGTGACCTTGGAGACGACTTCAGTCGTGAAGGTCATCTGGCCCTCCTCGTCGGACTCGGCGACGACGCCGGCGGCGATCATTCGAGCCAGGATGCAAACGACGGCCTCTCGGGCCTCCTCTGGGAGAGACCACCACCGTTCGGCTGGCGAGATGACAAGCCCGGGCATATCCAGAGCCAGCTGGGCGGGCGCGGCTAATCTGAGCCTTCGCAAAGAGGCTCACCTCCCTTGTTCGTTGGCGCGTGCAGGGTGGGTCGAGCCTATTTGCGTCTCTTGGAGCCAGACGGGGACCGTCGCGACCCCTTCATCGATGCGAGAAGCTTTCGCAGCTCGCGAATCCCCTCTACCGACAACGCCGCGGTGACCTCGACCATGGGCTCGTCCCCCAGGATGTCGGTCGCCGAGAGAGGGATCGTCCCCGGAGAACCATCGGGCAGACCCACGACCAAAAACAGCGTTCCATCGACGCGTTTGAAGCCCATGGCCGGCAGGAGTTGCCCGAACAAGGGATGCACCGCCGAGGTGACTCGCACCTCGCACGGGAGCAACCGCCGAAGATGTTGCAGTTTGTCGCTGTCCCGCCGGGGGTGGGCAAGACCATGTTGGCGGTCGGCCTCGGGCACGCCGCGGTGGCCGCGGGGATGCGCACCTATTACACGACGGCCGCGGATCTGGCGGCACGGTGCCACCGCGCCGCCCTCGAGGGCCGCTGGGCCACCACCATGCGCTTCTACGCCGGGCCGCGGCTCTTGATCATCGACGAGGTGGGCTATCTGCCTCTTCCCGCCGAAGCGGCGGCCGCGCTGTTCCAGGTGGTCAGCCAGAGATATCTCAAGGGCTCCATCGCGCTGACCACCAACCTCGGGATCGCCAGTTGGGGCAAGGTCTTCAACGACGACCCGATGGTCGCCGGCGCCATGTTGGATCGCCTGCTGCACCGAAGCGTGGTGCTCTCCATCGACGGCGACAGCTACCGGATGCGCAGCCACCGGGCCCGGGCCGAGGCCAGCCGACGAGCGTTCAAGGGATCATGACGAACCTCCACGCCGCGGCCGTGTGGCGGACCCGGGAGGAGGTGGCCGCTCGCACCTGACCTACACTCACCAACAGCTCGCCGCCACGCTCATCAACTGGGGAATTTCAGTGATCGAGTCTGGGGAGAAATCGGTGATCCTTACCAGGGCCACGTCGGGACGACCGCGGCGCCACTTCTTGCGTGCATGCACGCCCACCAGCTCGGCGTCGGCCATCAGGCGGGCCACCCGTTTGCGCCCGACTCGGGTGCCGATGCGAGCGAGCTGGCCATGGATGCGCGGCGCTCCATAAGTCGACCTCGAACGCTGATAGATGTCGCGGATGGCTTCGGTCAGATAGGCGTCTTCGACACAGCGATCCGATGGCGGCCGGCTGGCCCAGGCGTAGTAACCGCTTCGTGAGACCTTGGCCACCCGGCACAACGCGGTGACCGGGTAGTGGTCTCGGTGGGCGGAGACGAAGCGGAAGCGGTTTAGCGGCTCGTCTCCTTGGCGAAAAAAGCCGACGCCTTGAGGAGGATCTCCCGGTCCTGTTTCAACTCGGCGTTCTCTTTGCGTAACCGTCTGAGCTCGGCCCGTTCGGACTCACAGAGCGCATCGGGATCTGATGCTCGAGCCCTCGCCTTGTCCGCGGCCTTGACCCAGTTGTGCAGTGTCTGGTCGGGGATGCCCAGACCGGCGGCTACTTGGCGCATCGACCGATCGCCCCGGCGCACCAGCTCAACGGCCTCGCGTCGGAACTCCTCGGGATAAATCGACGGACGACCCACTGCGGGCTCCTTCCTCCGGGGTCTCCCCCAGAATGAGGTGTCCACGAGAGCGGGTCAACTCCAGAAGCGCATGAGGTATTCAGCGTTCACCTGCTCATGACTGTGTCATTCGCAGCTCCCCGTTCCCAGTGGCCGGAACTCGAGGGGCATTTCTCCGCAGGCCGGAGTTGCTAATGTCGTACGGATCCTGCACGGTGCCTTTGGGATCGATCTATGGGCCGACAGCGCTAGGTGATCTCGAGTTCAGCGTGCGCAGAATTGACGGGCGACTGCGTCTCGGCGATTATGGGTTGTTGACTTGGCGCGAAACGGCGCGTAGAACGTGGGCACAGTAACGCTCACGTCTGCAAAGTTTCCCGCTATGTTCGTCGTGGTCGTTCCGACCTGCATTGCTCCGATCGAGATCGTAAGTGCCACATGAGGCGCAAAGCCACTGCCGCTTACAAGGATTTGTGACCCGGCCGGTGCCGAGGTCGCGTTTGCATAGACGCTGGGAGCCGCCGGAGGACTCGGTATTGTCGTTGTCGTTGTCGTTGTAGATGTCGTTGTGGTGCGAGCCAACGTGGTTGTTGTACTCGCAGAGGGATTGTGGGCATTAGACAGGTGCACACCCAAAAAGGTCATACCCGCTATGAGGACCCCAAGGACGCCAGCGATTACGCTCACCTTGAACCACCAACCCCCATTCGGTGGTGATTCACCGCCACTGCTCTGGTAGTCGTTACCGCCATACACGCGTGGAAGTTTACAGTCCCGATTCCAGGGCGTCGATAGCAGGATTCTGAGCTGGGGATGACGAACCAACCGACATTCGAGGCGTCTCCCGCTGAAACAGCGTTGGACAAGATGATCTTGACCGATTCGCTGCTGATACTCAGAACTACAATATGGACGTCCTCAATGGCTGTCGCGCCTGACGAGCGACGAGCTCGCTAGCGTTGGTCACGACGAGTCTGGCACGAACGCCTATTCGCCTCTGAACAGCGGTCTGGTCTGGGCAGACCTGAGGTTACTAAGCTAAAAGTTGGATTCCGTTGACACGCGCCTTAATACGCAAGCAGGTTTCATTAGCGTGGCTGAGAACGTCAGACATTTTTGTGCAAACCATTCAACAACTATCTGTCAGCCGAGAGAATCCGGTCAACGACTCAAGTCTCCCCGAGCGCGTTGGCCACCGTCGGTGTCCAGCAGCCTACGGTGCTGCCTTGAGGACCGGACGTCGCCAGTGTCACCCAGGATGAAAACCTCGAGAGCGCCACCATGAATTGACTGCTGCGAACGGATCGGAACCTGTCGGAGCAGGCGGAGACATTGATACCCAATCGGACCAACCGGGAATGGCGCTCTGGGACTGCAACCTCGGATTGTTCGCAGCTCGTCGGTACTGCACCGAGGCATCGAAGTGTCGTGTTAACACGTCCAAATTGCCTTGGGCCGTCATCTTCCGGAAGGGTCGAGCAGACGCTGCCAGGGAGGCACCCAGGTTTACCCAGTCGCCCCACGCATGCTAGCGTCCGACGCTCGAACGAGGAGGTTTGAGGTAATGGAATCGTTCCCGAATAGATAACGTTCCCGTTGTCGACTTCGACCCCGGGATCGCTCGCCAAGCTGCCGGTTGACACATGGGACAGGCCGGGTGCCCGCTCACGACGACCGGGTCGAAAGTGCGATGCTTAACAGCGCACTGATTAGCGGCGCAAGTATTACGACGCTGTTCCCGAACGACTGTCCAACGGATCGCCCGCGCCGAGCCACGTGGAGAGGTCCTGACGACGCTGGCGCCGAGCTCCCAAATCCTTTGCGTTGAGCGAGGGAGTTGCCGCTAAGTTCGACAGTAGGTGTCGACATCGGGGACTGCCCAGCTTTTGATTGACTCGGCTGGTCTGGTGTCTCAGGCCGCTCTTGCGACGCTGTAGATAGTCTCATATTCAACTGGCGTGAGTCTCCCGAGTCCACGCTGACGGCGGCGGCGGTTGTAGGTCTTCTCGATCCAGCTGGCGATGGCGAGACGCAGTTCCTCGCGCGTCTTCCATCGCTGGGAATTGAGCACGTTCTTCTGCACCAGTGCGAAAAATGATTCCATGGCCGCGTTGTCGGCACACGTTCCGACTCTTCCCATCGAGCCCCGCAGCTCGGCGTCCTTGAGCGCGCGCACGAAGGCACGAGATCGGAATTGCGACCCCCGGTCGCTGTGGACGATCGCGTCGGGGGCGTCTCGGGTGGCGAGGGCACTCTTGAGAGCGTTGACGGCGAGGGCGGCCGGCATGTGAGCATCCATCGAGTAGCCGACGATCCGAGTAGAGCAGGCGTCCTTGACGGCGCAGAGATAGAGCTTGCCCTCACCGGTCGGGTGCTCGGAGATGTCCGTCAACCACAAGGTGTTGATCGTGGCGGCCGTGAAGTTGCGCTGGACCAGGTCGTCGTGCACCGGGGGGCCCGGTCGGCGGCCGGTGCCCCGCTTCTTCGAATGCACCGACCAGATGCGCTGCAAGGAGCACAGGCGCTGCACCCTGTTCTCTGAGGCCACATGGCCGAGCGCCTCGAGCTCGTCGGAGATGAAGCGATAGCCGAAGCCGGGGTCATCTTGATGGGCGTCGAAGGCGTCGTTGATCAAGTAGGCGTCGGAGAGGTCCCGATCACAGACGGGTTTGGCCCGCCACTTGAAATAGCCCTGCTTGGAGAATCCGAGCACCCGACAGGTCAGCGCGACGGGGATGCCCTCGTCGGCGAGGTCGCTGACCAGCGGGTACATCATTTTGGGTTGAGGCCACGTCCCAGATAGATGGCGGCCCGACGCAGGATCTCGTTCTCCTGCTCCAAGAGGCGAACGCGGTTCTTGTACTCACGCAGCTCTTTGGCGTCGGCGTCGGTCAGACCGGGGCGGACACCCTCTTCGACGTCGGCCTTCTTGAGCCAGGCGTGCAAGGTGGCCTCTGAGATTCCGAAGTCCTTGGCCACCTGGCTGATCGGTGCTTCCCGTTTACGGGCCACGGCGACGACGTCAGCGTGGAACTCGGCGGGAAAGGCTTTGGGCATGGTGCACATCCTTCCTGCGAGTAGGTACTCGTCAGGTTAGGAGACAACCAAAGTCTGGGCAGACCCTCATTGGCCAGCTTGACGAGGTGGAACGGGTCCACGCACTGGGTGAGGTGGGGGGCCTTGGTGTCGGTGGCCAGCTTGTAGGCACCGCCCATGTCGAGGCTGATGCACTCGAGGCGGCCCAGGCGCTCGTCTCCGAGCTCGTCGTAGAAGGCCTCGAGCACGCCGTGGTCCTTGCCCTCGCCGACCCAGACCACCGCACCCTCGCGGTCGTGGTCGGCGACGACGCTCAAGTACCGATGCCCCTTGCGATAGGAGACCTCGTCGACCCCGATGCGGTAGAGGTTCTCCAATCGAGTGTCGTCGATGGCCTCGGCCACCACATCGATGACGATCTTGGCCACCGCCTCCCAAGAGATCCGCAACAACTTGGTGATGGTCGTCTTGTCGGTGCGCTGGGCCAACCAGGCGACCACGTCTTGGAGGTCGCGGCTATGGCGGGCTCGGGGCCGGGCCCAGGGGACCTCTTCGGTGCGCACCCGGCCACAGTGCTTGCAGTCGATGCGGACGATCTCAGCCTCGAGGAAACACCTGGTCGCGCCCAGGTCCAGGTGCCTCCAGCGCCGCACCGAGCGGTCGTAGGTCGACCAGGTCTTCCACCCGCATGGACAGCGGTGCATGGCCCTGCGCCGACGCAGCCCGACCACGACTCCCTCGGGAGTGAAGGCCACGCTGGCCACCGATGCGCCGACGAGGCCCAACATCTTGTTGAATGCAGTAGCGACGCGCATGCGTCCTCCCAGGTAGTCAGGGTTGCTTGGTCGCATCCGAAACTACGAGGGCGGCGCGTGCCGCGTCGCTACGCGAAGAAGCCCCAGCTACGCCGGGGCTCATCACATGATTGCTGGCGCTTCCTTCACCTGGGCGGGCGTCAAGAGTCCACTGCGTCGGCCTCCGGCCGCTCTTGACTCCCGCCTCCTACGTCAAATCACCCACACAAACCCGAGGAGTGCCTCAAATTCTCGGTAAGACCCTTCGGCCACCCGCCGGTGATGACTGCCATCGCCACTCCATAGCTATAGCTACTTCGCCCTGAAAAACCCCGATCCGCTGCGGATCACCCGTCGCCTTGAGGGACCGCCGTGGTCCTCCATGAGGTCTCGCCGACCTCCCGGTCGCTTCTGACCCGGTTTTCCGGCCGTTTCGGCCTCCGGGGCCCGACAGGAGAGGGCCGGGGCGAGATCAGACGGGGTGCGAGCGTGGCGGTGGCGGAGGGCGTTGTGGTGGTCCCATGGAGGTAGACGGTTGTTGGCGCGGCGACGGAGCGGGACTCTTGCTCTGTTCGCGCTCGTCGATGAGCGTCGCGATCTTGGTCGTCGTTGTGCGCGAAGATGCCCCAGCCGCACCATGTCCGCGCTCCATCGATGCCGTCGAGCATGGTGCGCTCCCAGCCCCAGGAGTGCTTGAGGTGTGAGATGCGTCCCTCCGATCCGGTGCGCCACTTGACGAGCTCGCGGAAGCGACGCGCTGACTCGACTCCTTGGCGAGCGGCACCGGGACGACCCTTCCTTGGGATGGCGACGTGGGTGTGAACCGTCCTGGGTTCCTTGGAGGCTCCATACCTTGGAAACGAGGATGGAGTCATGCCAGAAGAGACTATCCCGGGAAGCCGTCGACGCGGCGCTACACCCGCTGACGAGAGCAGGCCGTCCGGCTGGTGCGCCAGCTGAGAACCGAGCTCGGGACCGACCAAGGCGTCGTCGCCGGGTCGCCCGCCAGCTCGGCTACGGCGTCGAGTCGGTGCGATCATGGGTCAACCAAGCCGACATCGACGACGGCGAGAAGCCCGGGACGACGAGCGAGGAGGCCGAGCGCATCAAGGCACTCGAGCAGGAGAACCGAGAGCTCAAGCGCTCCAACGAGATCCTGCGCCGGGCGTCGGCGTATTTCGCCCAGGCGGAGCTCGACCGCCCGTGGAAGTGATCGTCGACTTCATCGACGAGAACCGCGACGAGCTCGGGGTCGAGCCCATCTGCAGGGATCTGCAGGTGGCCCCGAGCACCTACTACGCGGCCAAGAAGCGCCCGCTCTCGGCCCGGGCGCGTGCGTGACGCCGTGTTGCTCCCGATCCTCGTCGCGCTCTGGAAGGCCAACTACTCGGTCTACGGCGCCCACAAGCTCTGGAAGGCCGCCCGGCGGGCCGGCCATGACATCGGCCGTGACCAGGTGGCGCGCCTCATGCGCACCGCCCAGATCGAGGGGCTCCAAGGGGACGCAAGCGCCGCACCACCAAGCGCCGACCAGGCCGCCGTTCGCCACCCCGACCTGGTGAAGCGCAACTTCACGGCCGAGGCCCCGAACCGCTCTGGGTGTCCGACCTGACCTATGTGGCCACGTGGTCGGGCTTCGCCTACGTCTGCTTCATCGTCGACGCCTTCAGCCGGATGATCGTCGGCTGGCGGGTGGCGTCGCACATGCGCACCGACATGGTCCTCGACGCCCTCGAGATGGCGCGCTGGCGACGGGGCACCCGTGCTCGAAGGCCTGGTCGCGCACTCCGACGCCGGGTCGCAATTCACCTCCATGCGCTACGGCGAGCGCCTCGACGAGCTCGGGGCGGTCCCCTCCATCGGCAGCGTCGGCGACTCCTTCGACAACGCGCTGGCCGAGGCGATCAACGGCGTCTACAAAGACGAGCTGATCCGCGGACCCGGACAAGGTCCGTGGAGGAACGTCGACGACGTCGAGCTGGCCACGCTGGCTGGGTCCACTGGTACAACAACGAGAGGCTACATGGGTATCTCAACTACGTGCCGCCGGCAGAGTTCGAGGAGAACTGGACCAAAACGAACGCGTGTACGACGCCACGTGCCGCTCAGAGCCCCGCAATCGACGCGGGTGATAGGACTGGACCCGAACAACTGACCCTCAGCGGTCAGCTTTGAATCAAAGACAACGAGCCTCCATCAAACCCAGGACGGTTCAACCTGGTTGGCCCGTTGTGCCCTCGACATCGGTCTGGTCACGTTCATGACCGCGGCCGGCGTGCACTGTTCGCAACGCCTGGGCGATGTTGTGGCGCACCTCGACGCCGGTTCAGAGGCCGATGCCGTGGCCCTTCTCGGAGGCAGGGCACGCTGAAGGGCTCGCTCGAACGCCTCGAGGCGATCGTCGATGCGTCAGGGGTGCCCGGCGCGCTCGAGGCGATGCTGCCCATTGGCGTCCGGTCCCGACAACTCAGCGTGCGCACCTTGTTCCTCGGCCTCCTCTTGGCCGCGGCCGACGATCGGGCCGCCCATCTGAGCCGGGCCCATGGCGCCCTCGTCGCCCTGAGTCGCTCCGATCGCCTGCGTCTCGGCGTGCTCGTCGACTGGAGTGGCACCGAGCACCTGCTCACCTATCGCCAGGTCGAGTACACCTTCTCCCTCGTCGTCCGCGCGCTACAAAAAGAACAGCCCGACGGAGCGCCCTCAGAAGAGCTGCGCTCGGTGCTCGACGCCCTGGTCGAGGCGTCGGTGCCGGAGGAGGTGGCCAGCGTGAGCATGTCGTCGCGGTGGACTGGAGCGATCAGGAGACCTTCGCTCGGCCACCCGCCGATTCCTGCTCGCCCGGCGCCGACCCCGAGGCCTCTTGGGGGCATCGCAGCGCCGGCGTGGCCAAAGAAGACCTCTTCTTCGGCTACTTCCTCTCGGCGGCGACCATGGTGGCCGACGAAGGCGCCGCGAGCGTGCCCGAACTGATCCGGCGCATCACGCTCAGCAGTTGTGCCCTCGATCCGGTCGTCGCTTTCGTCCCCACGCTCGAAGTCATGGCCGCTTCGGGCGTCGCCCTGGGCGACGTGCTCTGCGACTCGGGCTACGCACACCGGCGCGCTGAGCACTGGGCCCTGCCCGTCCGGCGCGCCGGGGGGCGATTGGTCATGGACCTCCACCCCCATGACCGCGGCAGCCGCGGCACCTTCGGCGGGGCCATCTGTTTCAACGGCAACCTCTACTGTCCGGCCACACCCAAGGCCCTCTTCGACATCGAGCCACTCGCTCGCGGTGCCAGTGCCGAGCAGGTTGCCGCCCACGACAAGCGCAGTGCCGAGCTGGGCCGCTACAAGCTCGGACCCATCAGTGCCGAGGACGCCGACGGCTATCACCGCGTCATGTGCCCGGCCGCAGCCGGCAAGGTGCGCTGTCCGCGTCGCGAGCCTCCATGACCCTGCCCTTTGACCGACCCCAGATCCCTGCGCCACCCGATCCGGCGCCCCGCTGTTGCACCAGTTGCACCCTCACGGTGCCGCCCGAGGTCAACGCCAAGACCGCCAGAAGCACGACTACCCCTCCAAGTCGCACCGCATCTCCTATGGCCGCCGCACCGGAGTGGAACGCTCCTTCGCCACCCTCAAAGACCCAGCCTCGACCGATGTGACCCGTGGTTGGTGCCGGCTCATGGGACTGACCGCCATCAGTCTCCTGCTCGGCTGTGCCGTCGTGGTGCGCAACGAGCGTGTGCTCGCCGCCTTTGCCCAGCGTCAGCGCGACGACGCACGCCGAGCGGCCGCCGGACTCGAGCCGCGGACGCGACGCCGTCGACGAAAGAGCACCAGCGACCTCATCGACTCGGCACGCTGATCGCGCGCAGAGTGCAAGTCCACCGATGCAAGGGCACGGCCGATCAGCATCAGATTGCATCCCAGACGGGAGTCCACGCCTCGCGAACACCCAAGTGTGAAGATGGGACGTCCCCAAGTGTGAGGACGTCCAAGTGCGCCCCTCGGGATTTGAACCCGAAACCTGCGGATTAAGAGTCCGTTGCTCTGCCGTTGAGCTAGAGGCGCACCGAAGAGTGTAGGCGAGCGGCCGGTGCCCTCACGGCGGCTGCGTCCGGTCGTCAGGGCGACAGGCCCTCGGCAGCACAGCCCTGCGGGTGGAACGGGAAGGGAGCAAGAGCGCACGTCCCCCGGGCTTCGCTAGTCCGAGGCTCCGCCGCTCAGCTGGCGACCCGCTCGGACTCGGTCCCAGAAGACGGTGCGGCGGGACGGAAGCGCCGGGGATCGAGACGGTCGTCGGGTACACTCGCCGCCGGTTTCGCCCGCCCGGAGGCGGACCGGACGGGCAGGAAGGGGTTGGAGGTGGAGCTCGAATTCTCGAGCGACCAGGAGGAGCTTCGCGACTCCGTTCGTTCCTTTCTCGAGAAGGAGTGCACCCTGGCCCTCGTCCGCGCCGTGGTGGAGAGTGGGGAGCCGGCGTCGGACCTTTGGGAAGCGATGGTGGGTCTTGATTGGCCTGCGCTCGCCATCCCGGAGGAAGACGGTGGCGTCGGGCTCTCCTTCGTCGAGACCGCGGTTGTCGCTGAAGAGCTCGGTCGTGCCGTCGCGCCGGGACCGCTCTTCGCCACCATGACACAGTTCGTTCCGGTGGTTCGGGAGGTCGGGCGACCCGAGCAACGGCACGCCTTCCTGGCCGAGGTGGCCTCTGGGAAGTGCACCGGAGCGCTCGCGGTCGCCGACCATCCCCAGGGATGGCGTCTCGACGACCTGACGATGACCGCCGAACGAGCCGAGGGTGGTTGGGTCCTTCAGGGCACGAAGTTGGGCGTGCTCGCCGATCGCTCGACGACGGAGATTGCCGTCTTGGCCCGCGTCGGAGAAGAGGTCGGAGCGTTTCTCGTTCCCGGCGCCCAGGCAGGATTGGCACCGGTTCGATCGCTCGATGCGACACGCCCGCTCTGCACCGTCACCTTGGACCGGGTCGTCGTTCCCGACGACCGTGCTCTCGGTGAGCCCGGCAGTCGAACTTCGACGACCGGCGTCCTGCCGGGCCCTCGAGGAGGCCAACGTCGGGCTCGCGCTCGAGACGGTCGGCACCTGTGACGCGCTCTTCCAGATGGTGCTCGCCTACGTCAAGGACCGGAAGCAGTTCGGGGTACCCATCGGTTCGTTCCAGGCCATCAAACACAAGATGGCCGACATGTTCCTTGCCGTCGAGCGCAGCCCGCGCCCTGTGCTACTTCGCCGTGGCGGCGATCGACGAGGACACGCCCGACCGAGCAGTCGCAGTGGCCATGGCCAAGGCGGCCAGCGACGACTGCCAGCGCCTTGTCTGCCGCGGGTCCTTCCAGTCCTTCGGGGGCATCGGCTTCACCTGGGAGCACGACTCGCACCTGTTCATCAAGCGTGCCGAGACGACCGGCGCCCTGCTCGGCGGGTCCCAGCTCCACTCGCTGGCCGTGGCCTCGTCCTTGGGTGTGGGCACGGCCTAGGTCCAAGGCTGATCGCGCGGAGACTTCGATCCCGTGCGCCCTGGGGAGTGGCTCGTCGACGCGCTGGGCCTTGCCCCCCATCCCGAGGGCGGTTGGTACCGGCGGACCTGGGTGGCAGAAGCCCCGGCGGGGGAGAGGCCCGCGGGCAGTGCCATCGTGTACCTGCTCCTGCAAGGCGAGATCTCGGCGCCGCACCGGATCGATGCCACCGAGCTCTGGCACTTCTACTCCGGGTCGCCCCTGGAGCTGCACCGGGAATGGTCCGACGGACGCCAACAGGTGGTGATCCTCGGGACCGACGTCATGGCGGGGCAGACGCCCCAGGCCGTGGTCGAGCCCATGGTGTGGCAGTGGGCGAGGCCCCTCGGACCTTTCTCGCTCGTCGGCGCGACGGTGACGCCGGCGTTCACCTTCGAAGGGTTCGAACTTCGACGGCCGCCCTGATTGCCCTACCTTTCTTTCTGCTAGGCAAGGTCACCGTTGGAGTAGCTCGAGGAGGTACCCATGACCGAGACCAACGAGGAGAACCTCTCTGCTCTGCTCCACGAGACGCGCTCCTTCCCACCTCCTGAGGATCTGGCGAAGGAAGCCAACGCGCAGCCCGGCATCTACGCCGAGGCCGAGTCGGATCCGCTCGCCTTTTGGGAGGAGCAGGCCAGGCGGCTCGACTGGGCCGAGCCGTGGACCCAGGTGCTCCAGTGGGACCTGCCCTTCGCCCGGTGGTTCGTCGGCGGCAAGCTGAACGTCGCCGTCAACTGCGTCGACCGCCACGTCGAGGCGGGCCTCGGCGACCGCGTGGCGTTCCACTGGGAGGGCGAGCCGGGGGACACGAGCACCATCACCTACCGTGACCTGCTGGCCTCGGTGTGCCGGGCCGCGAACGCCCTGACCGAGCTCGGGGTGCGAGCCGGCGACAAGGTCGCGATCTACCTGCCGATGATTCCAGAGGCTGTTGTCTCCATGCTCGCCTGCGCACGGCTGGGCGCGCCCCACACCGTGGTCTTCGGCGGGTTCTCGTCTGATGCCCTCCGCAGCCGCATCCTCGACTGCGACGCCCGGTACGTCATCACGGCCGACGGCGGCTACCGGCGCGGCGCGGCGAGCCCGCTCAAGCCCGCGGTCGACGAGGCCGTGGCCGGTTGCCCCGGGGTCGAGAAGGTACTCGTGGTGCGCCGCACCGGCCAGGACGTCGCCTGGGATCCGGAACGGGACGTCTGGTGGCACGAGGTGGTCGATCGTCAGCCGGCAGAGCATGCGGCCGAATCGTTCGATGCCGAACACCCGCTCTACATCATGTACACCAGCGGCACGACCGCAAAGCCGAAGGGCATCCTGCACACGAGCGGGGGCTACCTGACGCACGTGTCGGCCACCCACCGGCTCATCTTCGACCTCAAGCCGGAGAAGGACGTCTTCTGGACCGCGGCCGACATCGGTTGGGTGACGGGCCACAGCTACATCGTCTACGGACCTTTGGCCAACGGTGCCACCTCGGTCATGTACGAGGGCACACCCGACACGCCGGCGCGGGACCGGTGGTGGGAGATCGTCGAGCGTTACAAGGTCAACATCCTCTACACCGCACCGACGACCATCCGCACCTTCATGAAGTGGGGTGACGACCTTCCGGCGAAGCACGACCTGTCGAGCCTGCGCCTCCTCGGGTCCGTCGGCGAGCCCATCAACCCCGAAGCGTGGATCTGGTACCGCACCCACATCGGGGGCGAACGCTGCCCGATCGTCGACACCTGGTGGCAGACCGAGACCGGCGGCATCCTCATCACGCCGCTCCCGGGCATCACTGCGACCAAGCCGGGCGCGGCGATGACGCCGTTCCCGGGAATTGCGGCGGACGTGATCGACAACGACGGCAACCCGGTGGGCAACGACGAGGGCGGTTACCTCGTCATCACCGAGCCCTGGCCCGGCATGCTCCGGGGTATCTACGGGGACGACGAGCGCTACAAGGAGACCTACTGGTCGCGGTTCCCCGGCCGCTACTTCGCGGGCGACGGCGCCAAGCGCGACCACGACGGCGACCTGTGGCTGCTCGGCCGTGTGGACGACGTCATGAACATCTCGGGGCACCGGATCTCGACCACCGAGGTCGAGCACGCACTGGTCGGCCACCCCTCCGTGGCCGAGGCCGCGGTGGTCGGCGCCAACGATCCCACCACCGGCCAGGCCATTGTGGCCTTCGTCACGGTCAAGGGTGCGAACGACGCCGAGGGCGAAGCCGGCGAGGCGCTGGTCCAGGAGCTGCGTGACCACGTCGCACGCGAGATCGGTCCCATCGCCAAGCCGCGCCAGATCATGCTGACCCCGGAACTGCCGAAGACGCGGAGCGGCAAGATCATGCGGCGCCTCCTGCGCGACGTGGCCGACGACCGCCCGCTGGGAGACGTCACCACGCTGCTGGACCCGGGCGTGGTGAACTCGATCAAGGATCACATGGCTTCGGGCGGCGAAGACAAGGAGTGAAGCCACCGAGCGCGGAGCGGAAACCGATCGGACCACGGCAGTACGCCGCCACCATGCCGTAAGTCCCGGCGCCGGCGCGCCACCGACTGGGCCGGCTAACGGCCGGGAGGGTGCACCTCCACCACGGTGGCCGAACCCATGCCGCCGCCGGCGCACAGGGTCCCGACGCCGATGCCGCCGCCACGGCGACGCAGCTCGTGGATCAGCGTCACCAGAATGCGCGCGCCTGAGGCGGCGATCGGATGACCGATCCCGACAGCACCACCGTTGACGTTGACGATGTCGTGCGGGAAGCCGAGCTTGCGCGAGCAGGCGACCGACATGGAAGCGAAGGCCTCGTTGATCTCGACCAGGTCGACGTCGCGCTCACCCAGGCCGGCCCGGTTGAGGGCCCGAGGGACGCAGACCGTCGGGGCGAGGCCGGTCCGCGCCGGCTCCACGCCGCACGAGTTCCACGAGCGTACGGTGGCCAGCGGCTCCATCCCGTGGGACTCGGCGTAGCTCCGTGACACCACGACGAGGGCAGCGGCTCCGTCCGCGATGCCGGAGGAGTTCCCTGCCGTGACGGTCCCGTCGGGGCCGGTGAGCGAGGGCAACGCCGCCAACTTCTCCGGCGTCGTGTCCCGGCGAGGATGCTCGTCGACCGAGACGGTTGCCGTCTGGCCCCGTCCGGCGGGAACCGTCATCGGAACGATCTCCTCGGCGAATCGCCCGTCGTCGGTGGCCGCGATCGCCCGCATGTTGGAGTGGAACGACCAGTGGTCGGACTCCTCTCGGGTGATTCCGCACTCGCGGGCCGTGTTCTCGCCCACCGTGATGAGCATGTTCGTGTTCGGAGCTTCGGGAGAGTCGGGGTGGCTCGGCGGGAGGAAGCGCTCGACACCACCGAACGGAAACGGCGACCGCTCGAACAACAGAGGCGACCGGGTCATGGACTCGACGCCGCCGGCGACGACGACGTCGGCCATGCCGGCTCCGATGTTGGCCGCTGCATCCTGCACCGCCATCATCCCGGTGGCGCACTGCCGCTGCACGGCACCGCCGGGCGTGTCGGGAGGGAGACCGAGCGCGTTGGCCACGTAGCGAGCAGTGCACCCGCCGCCTTGGAGCACCTCGCCGAGGACGAGGTCGTCGATGTCAGCTGGATTCAGTCCGGCGGCCTCGATGGCGGCGGCAATGGTCTGTCCGCCCAGCTCGTGGATGGTCAACGGCGCCAGACTCCGCCCCGCCCGCCCGATCGGGCTGCGGACGGCTGAAACGATCACGGCCTCGGTCATGGTGCCTCCCGGCAATCAGGCCCGCACGAAGACGGGGATGGTGTACTCGTCGGAGATGGGTTGAAACTTCACGTTCAGTGCCATCCCGATACGGAGCTGGTCGAACGGGCAGTCGACGACGTTGGTCATCATGCGGGGACCTTCCGCCAGGTCGACGATGGCGGCCACGTACGGCACACGGTCTCGGAACGGCGGCTGGTCGTTGTTGTAGATCACGGACCAGGTATAGAGCGATCCCTGCCCGCCCGCCTGGTGCCACTCGACGCGTTCGCTCCAACATTTCGGGCAGAACGGACGCGGGTAGTACGAGTACGCATCGCACTCGAGGCAGTGGCGGATCAGGAGGCGCCCCTCGCGGGCTGCCTCCCAGAATTCGATCGTGTCGCCCTCGGGCGTCGGGAGGTCGAAGCGGACCGTGGTCATGACGCTCTCCTCCCCCTTCTCAATACCGTGTCGCACCCGTTCCGGCCGATACCGGATTGACCCCCGAAGGCGCATCGGTCATGCTGCAACGGACCTGACACCGGCGTCAACTTTCCGATGCCATCCACGTCTCGCCGGGGGGGGAAGCGCACCGATGTTGATGGACGAGCACCTTGGTCGAATGGCGGCGGTCTATCCCGACGAGACCGCGTTCGAGGTGGTCGACGTGGGTGGGCTCACGTTCGCCGAGTGGGACGGCGCCGCCAACGCCCTGGCCCGGCGCCTGGTCGACGAAGGCATCGCGCCCGATGACCGCGTCGGCATCCACCTGCATCCCGAGCGGCGCTGCAGTGGCTCGTCAGCTACGCCGGCGTCCACCGCGCCGGCGGAGTGGCCGTGCCCATGAACCCCCGCTTGGCGCCGGCCGAGGTGGGCCACGTCCTCGCACATTCCGGCGCGGCGGGCGTCGTGGCGGACGGCGAACTGGTGCCGGCGGACGCGGAGGTCGGCCAGGAGACGCTCCGACTGATCGTCGACGCCACGAACGGACCCGCACCCGACGACGTCGACCAGGGGCTCCGCCGCCTCGCGTTCGCCGATGCGACCGCCGGCGACGCGAGCTCGTTCCAGGTCCCACGCGTCTCCGCCGACCTGGCCGACATCCTCTACACCTCGGGCACCACCGGGCGACCCAAGGGGGTGGCGGTCCGCCACTCGAACGCGTCCATGATCGGCGCGGTCGAGCCCAGCTGGACGGGCGGCGGCTGGGTGCATGCCAGCCCGTTGTTCACCTTCGCCGGGATCTCGCTCGTGTACACACCGATGAAACTGGGTCTGAAGGTGATCTACCTGCCTCGCTTCGACGCTGATCGTTGGTTCCGCGTCGTCGAGGAGCAGCGCCCCATCTCGGTGTTCCTCGTCCCGGCGATGACGCACCTGCTGATCGATCACCCGCGCTTCGACCTGGCCGACCTGTCATCGGTCGAGCTGTGCTCGGTCGGCAGCGCGCCGCTCGCCCCGTACGTCCTCGAACGGCTTCAGGACAAGATGCCCGACGCCCTCGTCTCGAACAACTACGGCATGACGGAAGCGGGTTCCGCCTACGCCATCATGCCCAAGGGCGAAGCCGTGAAGCGACCGGGCTCGGTCGGTCAGATCGTGCCGCCGGCCATCGTCAAGGTCGTCGACGAAACGGGAGTCGAGATGCCCGCGGACCAGGTGGGCGAGGTCCGCCTGCAGCTGCCCGGCCACCACCGCGAGTACTTCCAGGACCCCGAGGCGACAGCCGACACATGGAAGGACGGATGGCTCGTCACCGGCGACCTCGGCAAGCTCGACGAGGACGGGTACCTCTACATCGTCGGTCGTTCCAAGGACGTCATCATCCGGGGCGGCAACAACGTGCACGCGACCGACGTCGAGCACGCCATCGTCCAGCATCCCGACGTCAAGGAGGTCGCGGTCGTCGGGGCTCCGCACCCGGTGCTGGGCGAGGACGTCGTCGCCTTCGTCGTCCTGCACCAGAGCACCGTCGGGGACCCCGAGGCGCTGCGTGCCTTCGCGCTCGGTCACCTGGCGGACTACAAGGTCCCCCGCCGATGGGTCTTCGTCGACGACCTGCCCCGCAACCCGACCGGCAAGGTGGTCAAGCCGGCGCTGAAGGCTCAGCTGGCCGAATCCGGCTGATCAGCCGCTGGTACGGCGCACCTGGGTCGCACCTCGGTCCGGGGGAGCGGCACCTCGGCCAGGAGCAGCTCGTCAACCCTCGATGTTCCTCGCGTCGTACCGCTGCGTGACGAGAGGATTAAATGTAGGGATCGGTGTCCAGGGACGCGAGATCCATATCTATACTAAAGGCATCATGAAGGTGCGGAACGGATCGAGCGGACGGGTCTTCGGGGACCTGTGGGGCGGCAAAGCCCCTGGGCGCTCGTGTTCGGCCGTGTCCGAGGTACAGATCGCCGGCATTCCCAAGCAGCGCCCATTGAAGGCGGCCTCACCGACGTAACCGGACTCACTGCCAGTCCAGACGTCGAGAAGCCGCTTCCGAGAGGGGAGCGGCTTCTTTGCATCACACGCCGAAACACCGCAGGCCTCGACCGTCGCTACTCGGTCCCCGGGGGGGACCGCCGATCGCAAACCATCCGAAAGTGACTCTTACGATGACGACCCAACTCTGCCGCCGTTGCCAGTTCCACCCGGCGTCCGACCGGATCTTCGGGTACTGCTCGTGGGACTGCCACGACGCCGACGACGAGCAGGACGAGTCAGAGCACGAGCACGGCCAGCGCAGCGAGCACGACGCCGCCGCTTGAGATCAGGTCTCGTCGGGGAAGCGCAGACGGGCCAGCTGCGTCGCCTGCGCCACCACGTGACGCCGTTCGTCCCAGAGCACGCAGGTCTCGTCGACCAAGCCGTCGGCGACGAGATTTCCCGTGAACCGGAGCCCGAGCCAACCAGGTTGGGGCCGCGCCCGCACGTAGACCGACATCTGGAGCGTCGGCACCCATCCGCTCGATCCGATCCTCAACGTCGCCGGCGGAACCGCGTCGACGAGGAAGAGGAGCGCCAAGGGGTCCGGCGCGCGCCCGTCGACGAAGCGGGTCCAGCCGCGCAACTCCGCCTGCGCGCCCTCGGTCGGGGAGCCGGAGTACGGGAGGGTCCGCGGGTCCATGCGGAGGTCGATCGCTTCGAGCATCCCCACCACCAGACCGGTCGGAGTCTGCGGGGGCAACCGGACGCACTCGTCCGGCCCGGCGACGTCCAGCGGTTCGATCCCGTCGTAGCGGACGTGCATCGCCGTCGGGATGGCGGAGACCACGAAGACGGCGTCCACCGTGTCCGCGCCGTCCTGGGCCAGGACCGCCCGGACCTGCGAGGCGGAACGCCCCCGGCGCAACACGGTGGTGCGCACCGTGGCGGGACCCGGATGGGGTGGTAGGACGTACGTGACCGACGACGAGGCCACGTCCCAGCCCCCGCCCGCGTCGCCCTGGCCGGCGGTCCGTGCGGCCCGACCGAGCAGAGCGAGCAGATAGCCGCCGTTGGGCTTGTCGCCCACGGTCCAGAGCGGGTGGATGTCGACCTCGAAGAGGGACGGGTCGCCCGTGGCACGGGTCGCCGTCACGGCATCGAAGGCGATGTCGGCCGGAACCACCACCCGGCCGACCCTACCGGCGAAGATGTCGCATGCGGTTCGACCTTTCCGAGACGTTCGGGGACGACTACCTCCACTTCTACGAGGATTCGATCGACGACGACCACTCGGACTCCGACACGGCCGAGATCCTCGGCCTGCTGGACCTGCCTGCCGGGTCCCGGATCCTCGATGCCCCCTGCGGGCACGGCCGCATCGCCCAGAGGCTGGCGGCCGCCGGCATGGAGGTGACCGGGGTGGACATCACGCCGGCGTACCTCGAGCTGGCCCGGGCCCGACCGGGCGCGGTCACCTACGTCCCGGGCGACCTGCGCCACCTGCCGGTCGACGGGCCCTTCGACGCCGTCGTGTGCTGGCTGAACTCGTTCGGCTACTACGACGACGTCGACTGCCACCGGGTGCTGCGGGAGTTCCACCGGGTGCTGCGACCGGGTGGCACCGTGGCCGTCGACACGATGCACCACGACGGAGGCGTCCGGCACTTCACGCCGGCGCCCGACGGGGTCGTCGTGCGGCGCGGCGACGACACCATGGTGGAGCTGTCGACCTTCGACCCGGTGACCGGGCGCATGGTGGTGGAACGGACCGTCCACCGCGCCGGAGAGACCCGCCACGCCTCGTACTTCGTCCGGCTCCCGACCCCGCCCGAATGGGTGGTGTGGCTGGAAGCAGCGGGTTTTCGCGACGTGCGCTTCCGGGGCGGCGGAGGTGGTCCCCTGGAGCTGGACAACTGGGAGATGGTGGTCGTCGCCACCGCCTGAACCCGCCGCGTCGGGCCGGATCGGAGCAGAGGCGGCGCGCCCTCCGGCCGGTGGTCGGCCGATCGGATTCGAGCGACCCTCCACGGGTGCGACGCCGAGGGGCCGGTCCGGGGGCACGTGTACAGTGAAGGGTGACACGGCCGTCAGCAAAACGGCACGGCGGTGACGCCCTCGGGCCGTGTGACGACGGCACCGAGGAGGGTCCATGAACGTCGATCTCCAGTCTCCGGCGGGGCCCGGGTACCGCCGCGCAGCGGGGTGCGTCGACGGCCGTCCACGGCGCCATGGAGGCCATCGAGGAGCCGACGCTCTCGGTGGACGAACCAGCGATCGAGGCCTTCGGGCGTCGATGCGGAGCGTCCGTGACGCCGGCTGAGGCCGCGGACGCCTTGGGTGTGCGCGTCCACCGGTTCGAGCTCCCGGAGCTCGAGGGATCAGCGGCGGCAAGGACGTGAGCGGCGGCATCGTGTCGTGGGGCACGTACCTGCCTGCGTGGCGGCTCCAGCGCTCCGCCATCGCCGAGGTGCTCGGCGGGGGTGCCGGCCGCGGGACGCGCTCGGTCGCCTCCTACGACGAGGACACGACGACGCTCGCGGTGGAGGCGGGGCGGCGGGCCCTGTCGGCCACGGCGACTGCGACGGCGGGCGCGGTCAACGACGTGCTCCTGTCGACGCCCGACCCCGCGTACCTCGACAAGACGAGTGCCACGACCGTGCACGCCGCGCTCGGGCTGGGGCGGGCGTGTGGGGCCTACGACCTGGCGGGCTCGCCCCGCTCCGCGGTGGCCGCGCTGCTCGGCGCCCTGGGGGCCGGGGCGGTGTCGGGCGGGCGCACCACGTTGGCTGTCGTCTCGGATCTCCGTACCGGGCTCGCCGGTTCCGCCGAAGAGCGCGGGAGCGGGGACGGCGCGGCCGCCTTCCTCTGCGGCCCCGAGGGCGCCGTGGCCGAACTGGTCGGGCGTGGGGCGTGCAGCGACGAGTTCCTCGACCGCTGGCGCGTCCCGGGTGAGAAGGACTCGCACGTGTGGGAGGAGCGCTTCGGCGAGGAGCTCTACGTCCCACTGGCCCGGGAGGCCTTCGCGGCGGCGCTGAAGGACGCCGGGATCACCGAGAGCGACGTCGACCACGCCGTGGTGACCGGACTACACGCCCGCGCCGTGAAGGCGGCGACGGCCGGTCTGGGGGTGCGCACCGGCGTCGTGGCGCCGGACCTCACCGCCTCGGTCGGCAACCTGGGCGCGGCGCACGCCGGAGTCGCACTGGCCGACGTGCTCGAGCGCGCCGAGCCGGACCAGCTGGTCGTCGTGCTGTCGCTGGCCGACGGGGCGGACGCGCTGGTGTTCCGGACCACGGCGGCCCTGACGACGGCGAAGCAGGCCCGGGCCGAGGCCGGCGTGACCACCGTGGCCGAGCAGGTGGCCTCGGGCCGCGACGACCTTTCGTACGCCGCGTTCCTGACCTGGCGGGGTCAGCTCGTGCGCGAGCCGCCGCGGCGGCCCGATCCGGAGCGGCCGGGCGCGCCGACCGTCCACCGCTCGGAGGGGTGGAAGTACGGCTTCGCGGCGAGCCGGTGCACGGTGTGCGGATTCCGCCACATGCCGCCCACGCGGGCCTGCCTCTCGTGCCACGCCATCGACCAGATGCAGGCCGAACGCCTGGCGGACGTCGCCGGTACGGTGGCCACCTTCACGATCGACCATCTCGCCTTCAGTCCTTCGCCGCCGGTCATCGGCGTCATCGTCGACTTCGACGGCGGCGGCCGCTACCGCTGCGAGCTCACCGACGCCCGGCCCTCGGAGCTGGCCATCGGGGACCGGGTCGCCATGACGTTCCGGCGCATCTGGACGGCGCAGGGCGTGCACAATTACTTCTGGAAGGCCCGACCGGACCGCCGGCCGGCGCCGACGGCGGCGAGCAGCAACGCCGTCGTCGGCGAGCGCGTAAGCGTCGAGAGCGGCAGGAAGAAGGAGGACCATGTCGAGCACGGGTATCCGCGACCAGGTGGCAATCGTGGGGATGGGTTGCACCCGTTTCGGGGAGCTGTGGGACAAGGGCGTCGACGACCTGCTCATCGACGCCGCCACCGAGGCGTCGGGGTCAGCGGGGCTGGGGCTGAACGACATCGACGCCTTCTGGCTCGGCACCATGACGTCGGGCGTGTGCGGCGTGACGCTGTCGCGGCCGCTGAAGCTCGATTACAAGCCGGTGACGAGGGTCGAGAACTACTGCGCCACCGGGTCGGAGGCCTTCCGCAACGCCTGCTACGCCGTGGCCTCGGGTGCGTACGACACGGCCATGGCCATCGGCGTGGAGAAGCTCAAGGACACCGGGTATTCGGGCCTGACCGGAATCCGGGCCGTCGGTGACGGGACCGACCCCGGGCTCTCGTCTCCCGCCGCGTTCTCCTTCCTCGCCCCCTCCTACGCCCACAAGTACGGGGTGGACCGGGCCCAGCTGAAAGAGGTGATGAGCCGGATCGCCTTCAAGAACCACCAGAACGGCGCCCGCAACCCGCGGGCGCAGTTCCGCAAGGAGGTCTCCATGGAGACCATCGCCAAAGCCCCGCTCGTGGCCGGCGACCTCGGCGTCTTCGACTGCAGCGGGGTCAGTGACGGATCGGCGGCCGCGGTGATCTGCCGGGCCGAGGATGCGCACCGCTACTGCGCCAACCCTCTCTACGTGAAGGCGTTGTCGTTCGTGGCCGGCCCGGCCGCGGGTCCCATCGACCCCGCCTACGACTACACCACCTTCGAAGAGGTGGTCCGCTCGGCCGCCGACGCCTACGCCCAGGCGGGGATCACCGACCCACGCTCCCAGCTGGCCATGGCCGAGGTGCACGACTGCTTCACCCCGACCGAGCTCGTCCTGATGGAGGACCTGGGCTTCGCCGAGCGCGGCACGGCCTGGAAGGAGGTGCTGTCGGGGACCTTCGACCGCGACGGCGAGCTGCCGGTGAATCCGGACGGCGGATTGAAGTCGTTCGGGCACCCCATCGGCGCCTCGGGCCTGCGCATGCTCTTCGAGTGCTGGCTGCAGCTCCGGGGTGAGGCACCGCCCGAGCGCCAGATCGCCACGGTCGGTCCCGGGCGGACCATGGGTCTCACCCACAACCTGGGCGGTGCACCGGGCGAGGGCGTGAGCTTCGTGGGCATCGTCGGCTCCGAGCTCGACGCCTGATGGGACACGCCGGGACCGGGTCGGACCTGCTCGCCGAGACCGAGGACCAGACCGCTCTCCGCCAGCTGGCTCGCGACGTCGCCGCCCGGGAGGTGGCGCCCCGGGCGCACCAGGCCGACGAGGACGGTGCCGTCCCCGCCGAGTTGCGCAAGGCGCTGGCCGCGTCCGACCTGCTCCGCATCACGGTGGGGGAGCAGTGGGGCGGCATGGGCCTCGGCGACCTCGAGGCGTCGATCGTCCTGGAGGAGATCGCGCGGGCCGACGTCTCCTCGGCCATCTGCTGCCAGCTCACGTTCAACGGACCGCCGCGGGGGATCGAGCACCTCGGGCCGCCGGCCATGAAGGACCGCTGGCTCCCCGCCGCCGCCGACGGCGACGCGCTGATCAGCATCGGCATCACCGAGCCCGACGCCGGCTCGGCCGTGCAGGACATGAGGGCGGCGCTGGTGGCCGACGGTCCCGGACGCTGGCGGCTCAACGCGTACAAGAACTACTCGACGCTCGGCGACGTCGCCCAGGGGGTGCTGGTCTGGTGCCGCTGGCCGGGCGGGGAGGGCGCCAAGGGAATCGGGGCGGTGATCGTGCCGACCGACCGCGACGGCGTGGCCGTCACCGGCCGGCACAAGGGCATGGGCATCCACGCCGCCACGGAGGCCGAGCTGGCCTTCGACGGTGTCGAGATCACCGAGGACGACGTGCTGATCGCCGGTGACCCCTCGAACACGTCGGCTTTCAAAGTCCTGCTGTCGCATCTCAACCACGAGCGCTGCGGCAACGCCGCCATGTGCGTGGGCGCCGCCCAGGGTGCGCTGGAGCACGCGGTGCGCTACGTGAACGAGCGCGTGATCGGCGGTCGTCCCCTGGCCGGCCTCCAGGGGTTGCAGTGGAAGCTGGCCGACATGGCCGTGCAACTCGAGGGAGCGCGCTTGATGCTCGCCCGGGCGGTGCGGCTGGCCGGGCCGGGCGGGACGCCGCCGCCGCTCGAGACGGCGATGGCCAAGACCGCCGCCAACCTCGCCGCCAAGTTCGTGTGCGACGAGGCCATGCAGATCCACGGTGGGTACGGCTACTCACGCGAGTACCCGCTCGAGCGCGCCGTATCGCGACATCCGCGGCCTGTGCTTCGGCGCGGGCACGGTCGAGGCGCAGCGCAATTACGTCGGCCTGCGGGTGGCGGCGGGGGAGCGCACCACCTCGCCCGGCTGGGTCGACCCGCTCGCCGCGACCTGACCTGACCTGACCTGACCTGATCGGACCGGTCCGGGCTCGACGAGGCGGCGGAACCGGGTCGCTCCTGTCATCGGGTTCGACGATGCCTCCGAGCTGCCTCGGTCGCGCCGTACCGCGTTCAGCAGGTGCTCGAGGGCGCGGACACTCCGGGTCCGACGGACGGCTCGTCGACCTCGCCACCGCCCGAGTTGCGCAGGATGGCTCCGAGGTGGACCACGTACCAGGTGCCGCGCCACGAGATCATGGACGCGATGCCGAAGGACCGTGTCTGGCCCCCGAGCTGGTAGATGACTCGGGAATTCGCTACTTCGAAATATCCGATCCCGTTGGCGCACACGCCCGGGGGTATCCAGTGGCCGTACTGCTGGGGCACGGAGACGGACACGAGCGTGGCCTGCGACGGGTTAGGGCCGAGCAGGGCGTGCGCCGCCTCGATGTCGAGCCCGAAGTTGGCCACCAGGCGGTTCTGCCAGTCGTCCGACGGGTCGGCGATCCCCGTCTTGAGCTGGACGTAGGCGGAGCGAGGAAAGAACGACGGCAATGCGGGGGTGACAGAGCCCTGGACCACTCCCTGCCACAGGGTGTCCATCTCCGCCTCGAACTGCGGCGTGGAGGACGACGGGAACTGCGCCGTCTGCGGTAGCAACCCGGGGTCGGTCGTCGAAGTCGTGGTCGTCGTCGTCGACGTGGAGGCCGTGGTCGAGGTCGGGGCGGACGTCGTCGTCGAGTTCGAGCCGGTGGTATGGGCCGCGGCCGCGTGGTCGTGCGCCTGCGACGTATCGCCCGCGGGTGCGGACGGGCCGCTGCCGGAACGGGTCAGGACGATGACCAGGACGACGGCGACCGCCGTGAGCCCGACGACGGCGAAGAGGCGGCGACGCCGCACAGCACGCCGGCGGCGTACCGTGCGTGGCGTCGTCAGGGCGATACCGCCGTCGCCTGCGCCGTCAGCGCCCTCGCCGCGGTGTCGTCAGCGCTGCATCGCCTTGGTCTCGACGAACTCCTCGAGGCCGTACTTGCCGCGCTCACGGCCGATGCCCGACTGCTTGTAGCCGCCGAACGGCGCGCTCGGGTTGAAGTTCCCACCGTTGATGTCGACCTGACCCGTACGCATCTGGCGGGCCACCCGCTCGGCCCGGGCGGTGTCGGCGCTCCACACGGCGCCGGCGAGCCCGTAGGGGGTGTCGTTGGCGATCTCGATCGCCTCCTCCTCGGTGTCGTAGGGGATGATGGAGAGCACCGGTCCGAAGATCTCCTCCTTGGCGATCGTCATGTCCCGGGTCACGTCGGAGAACACCGTCGGCTGGATGTAGAAGCCCTTGTCCAAGCCCTCGGGAGCCTCGGCTCCGCCCACCACGAGCTTGGCCCCCTCGTCGATACCCTTCTTGATGTAGCTGCGCACCCGGTCGCGCTGGACGGCGGACACCAAGGGGCCGAGGAGCTTGCCCGCTTCGAAGGGGTCGCCCGGGGCGAAGCCGGCAACGGCGGCGGCGGCCAGCTCCTCGACTTCGGCCAGCTTGTCGCGCGGGACCAGCATCCGCGTCAAGGCCGAACAGGTCTGGCCCGAGTTCATGTAGCAGCCGAAGACGCCTGCGGGCACGGCGGTGGCGAAGTCGGTGTCGTCGAGCAGGATGTTGGCGGACTTCCCGCCCAGCTCGAGGGACACCCGCTTGATGCCTTCTGCCGCCAGCTGCATCACCCGGCGCCCGGCGCGGGTCGATCCGGTGAACGAGACCATGTCGACCTTGGGGTGGGAGGCGATCGCCTCGCCCACCACGGGCCCGACGCCGCTCACGAGGTTGAACACTCCCGGTGGCAGGCCGACCTCGTCGATGATCTCCGCCAGGATGAAGGCGTTGATCGGCGCCACCTCGCTCGGCTTGAGCACGACGGTGCACCCGGCGGCCAGCGCGGGCGCAACCTTGAGCACGACCTGGTACAGCGGGAAGTTCCACGGCGTGATGGCGCCCACGACACCGACCGGCTCGTGCACGACGAGCGAGTTGCCGAGCTCCTCTTCCCATTCGAAGGCCTCGGCGGCGTTCGCCGCGTCGGCGAAGGCGCCCGCGGGCAGCCCGACCTGGATGGAGCCCGACAGCGTCATGGGCATGCCGACCTCGTGCGAGATCACCTGGGCGATCTCGTCGGTCCTCGCCGCCAGCGCCTCCCCGATGCGCTTGAGCAGCTTGCCGCGCTCCTCGAAGGAGGTGGCGGCCCAGCCGGGGAAGGCGGCCGCCGCGGCCTGGACGGCCTTGTCGACGTCCTCGGGCGTGCCCTCGGGGATGGTGGCGAAGACCTCCTCGGTGGCCGAGTCGATGACCTCGAGGGTGCCCTTCCCGGTCGAGGGGATCCAGGCCCCGTTGACGTAGATCTTGTCGCGGACGTCCATGGACGAGCCCTCCCTGTTCTTGGTTACGGTCTTCTTGGCGTTCTTATCCTGGTGCTTCTTCGCCCCTTACCCTACCGACTGGGCGAAGGATCACCCGAAACCGCCGGACGGACAGTGCCTGACGAGTGCCTCGGCGTCAGTGCCTCGGCGTCAGTGCTTGCCGAGCAGAGGGTGGTCGCCCATGCCGACGGGCTGGAGGTGCTGGCCGAGGACCTCGTGGAAGTGGTCGGCCACCTCCTGGGGGGTCCAGCCTCCGTCGCGCCACATGCTGGCGATCTGCCGCGGCGTCTGGAAGAGGGTGTAGGCGAACCCGGTGCGGCCGAGCACCTGGCCGTTGACGTAGGACGCACCCTCGCTGGCCAGGAAGGCGATGAGCGGGGCGTTGAGCGCGGAGTCCTGGTCGGGTGGCGGTTCGGCCCCGGCGAAGAGGCCTTCGGTCATGCGGGTGAAGCCGGCCGGTGCCACGGCGTTGACCGTGATGCCGTACCTGCCCAGCTCCAGGGCCCACACGAACGTCATGCCCATGATGGCCGCCTTGGCCGCCCCGTAGTTGGTCTGGCCGAAGTTGCCGCGCAGGCCGGCGGAGGAGGTGATGTTGACGATGCGGCCGTATCCCGCATCCTTCATCAGCGGGGCGGCGTGACGGACCGTGTTGAACGTGCCCTTCTGGTGCACGGCGACGACGGCGTCGTAGTCGGACTCGTCCATCTTGACGATGGTCCGGTCCCGCACGATGCCGGCGTTGTTGACGACGATGTCGATCCGGCCGAACGCCTCGACTGCCGTGCCCACGATCTGCCCGGCCGCCTCGAAGTCGCTCACGGAGTCGTGATTGGGTACGGCTTCGCCGCCCGCCGCCTCGATCTCCTTGCAGACCATCGTGGCGGGGTCCGACGGTGCGCCGTCGCCACCACCGGCGTCGCCGTCACCCGCCGCCCCGCTGAGCGTCACGCCGACGTCGTTGACCACGACCTTGGCCCCCTCGGCGGCCAGGCACCGCGCGATGTCGCGACCGATCCCCCGTCCCGCCCCGGTCACCACGGCCACCCGACCGTCCAGAAGTCCCATGGCCCGAGACTGTATCCCCGGCGCCCGACCTGACAGCCGTGTCAGGTCCCGACGGCCGGGCTGTACCATCTGGGTCGTCCACGGGACGGCCGACGCACGGAGAACGGTCGCCCTCCCTACGCGTGAGGAGCACTCGATCATGGCCACCTTCATCGAGAACGCACCCGACCAGATCGTCGCCGCCGCCAAGGAGCTGCTCCAGAAGGGGTTGGTGGAGGGCACGTCGGGGAACATCTCGGCCCGGATGGAGGACGGCAACATCGCCGTGACCCCGTCGTCGCTCGACTACCGCGTCATGACGGCCGACGACATCGTCGTGGTCGACCCGTCCGGCGAGGTCGTCTCCGGGCACCGGGGACCGACGTCGGAGAAGTACCTGCACCTGGCCGTGCACGAGGCCTACGAGGACATCGCCGTGTGCATCCACTCGCACGCCGTGCACGCCACGATGTTCGCCGTCGCGCAGCAGGACATCCCGAGCTGCATCGACGAGTTCACGGTCTACCTCGGCGGTGACATCCGATGCACCGAGTACGCCCCCAGCGGTTCGCCCGACCTGGCCGGGCAGGTGGTCAAGGCACTCGAGAACCGCGGGGCGGCACTCATCGCGAACCACGGGATGGTCGCGGTCGGGACCACGATGGAGCGGACGATGCACAACACGGCGCTCGTCGAGCGCTCGGCCCGGATCATCTGGGGCGCGAAGCAGCTCGGCACCATCTACCCGTTGCCGGAGAAGATCAACCAGAACTTCGCCAACGTCTACCCCTTCATGCGATAGGTCGTCGGGAAGGCGGGAGGGTCGGACGATGGACGGGGACGGGGACGGGGACGTCGAGGTCGTCGGTCCCGGCGCTGTCCGGGCCCGGCTGGCGGAGCTGGGCCTGGAGCTGCACGGACCGCACCCGCCTCACGACCCGCTCGATGCGGTGGTCGTCCATCACGGCATCGCCCGGACGTCCGGGCAGCTGCCCCGGATCCGGGGTGAGCTCACGTGCCTCGGGCACCTGGGCGACACGGTCAGCGTGGAGGAGGGTCGTGAGGCGGCCGCGGTGTGCGCCCTCAACGCGCTCGCCGTGCTGGAGGTGGCGCTGGGGTCGCTCGATCGGATCGAGCGCGTGCTCACCGTGACCGGCTTCGTGGCGTCGGCGCCCGACTTCCACGACCAGCCGACTGTGGTGGACGGGGCGAGCCGGGTGCTCTCGGACGTCTTCGGCCCGGCCGGCCGTCACACCCGCTCGGCCGTCGGCGTCGCCGCGCTCCACGTCGCGGGGCGGTGGAGATAGAGGTGACGGTGGCCGTCAGGGACTGACGTCGCCCGATCGGCCTGTCAACCGGTGCAATGGCGGACGTCGCCATCGACGCAGGAGATCGGGGGCCCGGAGTCCTGCCAGGAGCTACGTGATACACCGCGGTCTGCCCGACGTCGACAGCCGGCTCGCGATCGCGACCCTCAGGCCTGTTTGGGGCTACCGTGCGTGCGAAGACGAGCTCGGAGGCCCTTCGGGTGTTCGCCCTCCCGGAGCCGTTGCAACTGGCCATCGGCTTCTTGACGACTCATCTCGCCGCCCGCGACCGCGGCATCCAGATGTTCGGAGGCATGTCTCACCCGCACGTCCAGAACGGCCTCATCGAACTGCGGCGTGCCTTGCGCGGCACGGATGCGACGTGCCTCATCTTCGGTCACTCGGCCGGACTGCACCATCTTGTGCAGCTGTTCGATTATTCGCTCGGAGTTCATGCTTCTCCCGGCCTCCTCCGCTTGGGTCGCACGCGTGACGTCATACCCTAGGGGGGTAGAGTAACGCCATGACACCGACACCACGGGACCAACCCGGCTATGCGGCCGACAAAGAGGCCATACAGAAGCGCTTGCGCCGGATCGAGGGTCAGGTCCGTGGCCTCCAGCGCATGGTCGCCGAGGACCGCTACTGCATCAACGTGCTCGAGCAGGTGGCCGCCGTCACCCGGGCCTTGCAATCGGTCTCGCTGGAACTTCTGGACGACCATCTCGCCCATTGTGTTGTCGACGCGGCCAGAGCAGGTGGAGCTGAGGCCGACCGCAAGATCGCGGAGGCGTCGGAAGCGATCGGGCGACTCGTCCGCTCGTGACGCGCTCGAGAACTGCGATCCCTTCGGGCAGGAGGTGTGCGTTGTGAGATGGCTTGACGCCGTCCGGCACGCCTTGTCGATCAGTGCCTCAATGACCTGGCAGATCCTGTGGGCCTTGATCCTCGGATTTGTCCTGTCCGCGGTCGTCCAGGCGGTCATACGCAGGAGCACGATCGTGAAGCGGCTGGGCGATGACCGCCCGCGTTCGCTGTTGCTGGCCACGGGATTCGGAATCGCTTCTTCGTCCTGCTCCTATGCGGCAGTGGCACTCGCCCGTGCCCTTTTCAGGAAGGGTGCCAACTTCACCGCGGCCATGGCTTTCGAGATCGCGTCGACGAACCTGGTCGTCGAACTGGGCGTGATCCTCGCCGTTCTGATCGGGTGGCAGTTCACGCTGGCTGAGTTCGTCGGTGGACCCATCATGATCGTGCTCATCGCGGTCGTGTTCCGACTGTTCCTACGACAGCGACTCATCGAGATGCCAGGGTTCAGAGCGACAAAGGCTTGGCGGGGTCGATGGAGGGCCACGCCGCCATGGACATGACCATCGGCGGAGAGGGAACCCTGCTTCACCGCCTGTGGTCGAAGAAGGCCCTCACCTCGGTTTCACACGTCTTCATCATGGAGTGGGCGGCCGTCATCCGCGACGTCGTCCTCGGTCTGTTGATCGCCGGTGCGGTCGCCGCCTGGGTGCCGGACAGCTTTTGGCACCACCTCTTCGCGGTCGACCATCCACTGCTTTCGAAGGTCTGGGGACCCCTGATCGGCCCGATCGTCAGCGTGCTGAGCTTCGTCTGCTCCATAGGCAACGTCCCGCTTGCCGGGGTGCTCTGGAATGCGGGGATCAGCTTCGGTGGCGTGATCAGCTTCCTCTTCGCCGATCTCATCATCGTGCCGATCCTCGCCATCTACAAGAAGTACTACGGCACCAAGATGATGCTGTTCATCCTGGCCAGCTTCTATGCGACGATGGTCATCGCCGGCTACGCCGTTGAAATACTGTTTTCGTTGTTGGGACTCGTGCCGACCGAGCGCGACGCGAAAGTCGGAGAGACCACCGTCCAGTGGAACTACACCACGGTGCTCAACATTGTGGCGATCTTGGTCGCGGCAGGTCTCAGCTACCGCTTCGTCCGAACGGGCGGCATGCAGATGCTCAGGATGATGGGGGGCCCACCTGACACCGAGCATTCCGACATGACATGACTGACTTGGTACAACGGTCCGCCAAGGTACGTGACCGACGAGGCCGGAAAAGGGCGACCAGCCGTAGCCTCAACCGACCGTGTTGTTCGGCACGGCGGCGGCACGACCAGCCTGCGTGTTGGGAGTGCCCGCCGTGCCGATGACGTTCGATGCAGGATATGGGACGGACCCGTCGCCGACCCCGCCGCTGAGACAACGGGCCGACATCCGTGATCGACAACGGAGCAGGCCGGCCGGTTGGCACTCGGCCTGAATGCCGAGGAGCTCCGACCGCGTGGCGACGGGAATCGAAACCGGCGATCGAAGTTTTGGCCAGGCCGCTCCGAGGCCGGTCAGGATTTCCACCTCGAGATGGATCAGGGACCGTCACCTCGGGGAGGCTTCTCGAAGGCCTCTTGCATGACGGGTCGAGCCACCCCGGCGAGGTCCCAGTAGTTCGTTGTCCCCGTCTCTCGGAGTTGCCGCACGGCCTCGATCGCGAACCCATAGGAAGCCGCCGCGACGGCCCCTCCGACGGAGATGCGGCTCACGCCGAGCTCTGCGAGCTCACCGACCGACGGGGCTCCCGGGAGAACCAGGACGTTGACGGGAAGATCGACCGCAGACAGAAGCTGGCGTAGCTCCGCCGGCTCGACGACTCTGGGGGCAAAGAGCACGTCCGCACCGGCCTCCTGGTACGCCTGGAGACGGGCGATGGTGTCCGCCAGGTCCATCCGGCCGTGCAGGTAGTTCTCGGCCCGCGCCGTCAGAACAAATGGAACCGGTCCCCCATGCGCCGCCTCGGCCGCCGCCAGTACCCGCTCGGCCGCGAGGTCCAGTTCGTAGATCGGATTACGCGGGTCCCTGGTGAAGTCCTCCACCGATCCGCCCGATAACCCGGTGGCCATCGCGTCGACGATGGTCGCCGCAACACCCTCGGGCTCGTCGGCGAAGCAGTTCTCCAGGTCGGCGGAGACCGGAACGCTGACGGCGCCCGCGAGTTCGGCACTGTGGGCCAGCACCTCGGCCCGAGTCAGAGCTCCATCGAGCTTGCCCCGTGACGCCGCGTACCCGCCGCTCGTCGTGGCCAACGCTTCGAAACCGAGCGACTCGAACAGCACAGCCGAGCCGACATCCCAAGCGTTCGGCATGAGCAATGGGCTCCCCGGCACGTGGAGGGCGCGAAAGCGTTCGACCCGTGCCGTCTGGGAGTGCTGCGTTGCGTCACCCGACGTCGGGGTCGCAGGATTGGATAGGGACATGACCTGACCGTACCGTCGCCGGCGACCGTCCAGTGCGGGCGCTTCAGCGGGCGGCTGTCGCCACCTCGGATGACGGCTCCGGCTGTGGAAACTCCCAGTACTGGATTTCGCACGTCATCGGGAGCAGGTAACTGACGTAGAGGGAGTGGATCTTGACGACGCCCTGGTCGTCGGCGTGCAGGTCGATGAGCTCCATCCGGTCATCGCGCTTCCGGAACGCTTCGGCTCGCTCCTGGATTCCCCGCAATTCGTCGAGTGTCCCGACGGCGAACCCGTAGTGGTCCATGCGTGGACACCGCATCGGGTCGTCCTCTGCGATGAGGAAGATGAACTGGTCCCAATGCACACAACTGAGAATGAGGCGCCGCCGGTCCTGCGTCATGACCTCCATCTCGTCGAAGCCCAGGACCTCTTCGAAGAACCGGCAGATGTCCCGCCTGTTCTCCTCACCCAACAGGTCGGCAGGCAGGGACATGGCGACATGGTTGAAGCGCGGATTCCCCGAGGGGTAGTAGGGATGCGTGCGTGCCGCCATCAGTTCCGGACCTCCGGGACGACCATGACCTTCCCGGCGATGCGGCCCGTAGCCAGGCTCTCGAGGGCGCCTGCGAGCCCGTCGAGCGCCACGTTTCCAGGCTCGATCAAGAGGTCGCACGGAAACCCATCTGATGCGAGCAGCTCGAGCGCTCGGGCGAATCCGTCGTGGTCGTAGACGAAGGATCCTGTGACGGTGAGTTCGTTGAGCACCATTCGGTTGATGTCGAATGTCGGGTGGTCGATGCCCGCCCCGACCATCACCAGTGTCCCGCCTCGCCGCAACTGACAGAACGCGGCTTCTATTGCGGCACGATGCCCGGAGCACTCCAGGACGACGTGGGCGGCTCGCTCGGCGATCCTGTCCGGCTCCCACGAGGGGAACACATCGAGCTCGGAAGGGTCTAGGACCGATGCTGCCCCGAGCTGCTCGGCCAGGCGCCGTCTGTCGGGATTCGGTTCCACGACCGTGACGTCCTCGAAACCTTTCGCCCGCAACGCGGCGACGCTCAGCGCACCGATGGGTCCGGCGCCGAAGACCATCACCGTGTCGCCCGGCTTCACGCCCGACCGCGTGATGCCGTGGAGCGCTACTGAGAGTGGCTCGGCCAGCGCGGCATGCCGAGCCGAAAGACCCTCTGGCAACCTGAGCATGCCCGCAGCACGGGTGACGATGTACTCCGCGAAGGCCCCGTCGGTGTGGTCGCCGGCCATCGCGGCGCGGTTCTCGCACTGAGAGGGCTTGCCCTCGCGACATCGCCGACAGGAACCGCATCGGGGGGACGGTCCGCCGACCACCAGTTCGCCCACGGACCAGTCGGACACCGAGTCGCCGACGGCGGCGATTTCTCCGGACCACTCGTGCCCCGCCACCCGGCCGGGCGTGAAGCCCCACCCGTCGCGCAGCTGGTGAACGTCCGAACCGCAGATCCCGCACGAATGCACCCGTACGACGACCTGGTCCGGACCCGGCCGCGGTACCGGGCGCTCCTCCACGTTCACCACTCCGGGCGACTGGTAGACGGCTGCCGCCATGCTGTCGGGCAGCGTCGCGGCTGCCCCACCCCGAGCCAAACCTGTACCTGAACCTGACATACGCGTCAGGCTACGCGCTCTCCTCCAGCCAGGCGAGCCCTCCAGCCAGGTGCCGCAGAAACACCGGCAGCTCCCAGGCCAGAGGGAAGTGCCCCAGAGCCGTATAGAAGCTGCGTGCCGCTCCGTCCTCGATGCACCAGGCCAGCGGGAAGCCACAGTCCGGCACCCGGCCCTGGGGCACCGAAAGGTCGACCTGGTCCGCCGCCAACCGCAGCAACACCCGCGCCTTGGGTTGCAGGTCCCTGAACAGGTAGACCTCGTCACGCCAGTCCCACTGTTCGCCGAGATGGGCCGTCGCCGGGTGGCCTCGGTCGACGACGTCCATGGCGAAGTCCTGTGTCCAGGGGTGCCCGTCGAAGCGGGCCCCGAGGAGCGCTCCGTACTCCGGCCAGGTGTGGCTGGCGTCGGTCGCCGAGTGCACGCCGAGGACCCGGAGTTGGCCCGCTCGCCATTTCGCGATCACGGCTTCCTTCTGTGCGCCCGACCACGGAGTCTCACCGATGGTGAACAGAGAAACGACTCGAGCCGCCGCGAGCCGGTCCGGCGAGAGGTCGCGCACGTCCGTCACTTGTACCGGTGCCAGCCCAGCCAGGTCGGCCAGTTCCGACAAGGCGACGGCCGCCTGTGTCAGTGTGCCGTGAACTCCCGCTGGACCGTCGACATAGGGAGCCACCTGCGTGACGATGAGCATGGTCTCGGCCATCGGGGGAGTGTAGGGCTGGTCGTCGGGCCGTGCCCCGTGGTCGAATGCATCACAGCGAGAACGCAAATGCCCGAGCGAGGACGCGAGGTACCCGAGCGACAACACCATTGCGCCAGAGCGACACCACCACGCATCCGAGCGTGAACACCATTGCGACATCACGACGAATCCGAGTGAGAATAGGGAGGTAGGAGTGACCGACGACGAAATCAGGGCGGTCCTGGTCCAACTTGGCGCGGCGACCCTGGGCGAGGCGGGAGGGCTGGCTGCGGACCGCAGGCTCCGCCCCGCATGGTCCGGAGCCCAGTTGGCTGCCCCGGCATACCCGGTGGGCTGCGCGCCGGGTGACAACCTGGCGGTGCACGTGGCCGTGACGAAAGCGCCGACGGGGCAGCGCACTCGTCGTCGACGTCGGCTGGGTGCTCGACCGCGGGTACTGGGGCGAGGTGCTCACGACGGCGGCCGAAGCGGCGGGTCTGTCCGGGTTGGTGCTCGATGGGGGAGTCCGCGACGTGGCTGCTCTCGAGGCGCACGGGTTTCCGGTGTTCTCGAGTGCGATCGCGTTGACCGGCGCGACGAAGGACAAGCCGGGTTCGGTGGGTTCGCCGGTGCGGGTGGGCGGCGTGCTCGTGTCTGCCGGCGACTGGGTGGTGGCCGACGTCGATGGGGTTACGTTCGTGCCGGGTTCTTCTCTCGAATCCGTTGTGGCCGCCGGCCGCGACCGAGCCGAGAAGGAGGCGGATCTACTTCGGTGAATTGCGATCGGGGCGCACCACCTTGGATCTGCTGGGACTCGACGCATCCCTCGTGAAGGACGGCCGGAGCGGCTGATACGGATCGACTGCCTTGCGCCTACGGCTGGTGAGGTTGCTGCGAGTCGAACCTGCCGGAGCCCCCTTCCTCGCTGGCCGAGCCCTTCCGGCCCTCGCCTGGTGGTGGCACAATGCATCGCATGGACGACACACCGTGCCGACATGAGCGACACCACCGAGCGCATCGAGGTGCAACGCACCATCCAGGCAGGACCGGAACGAATTTTTGCCATCTTGCGGGATCCCCAAGGCCACGTTGCTATCGACAGTTCAGGGATGCTCCAGGACGCAACAGGCCAGCCCGCGATGAAGGTGGGGGACGAGTTCGTTGTCCATATGGATCGCGAGGCACTCAACGACTATCCGATGGGCAAGTACGACGTCACGGTCACGATCACGAAGTTCGAGCCGGATCGCGAAATCGCCTGGACCATCCTCGGCCAGATCCGACCTCAGATCGGCCATGTATACGGGTACACGCTCGAGCCCGTCGATGGTGGCACCCTCGTGACGTCCTACTACGACTGGTCGGATATCGACCCGCAATGGAAGGATGCCAACATCTTCCCGGTTATCTCCGAGACAGCGCTACGGGCGACGCTCGGTATCCTCGATCGCACCCTGGCACGGTCGTCGCAGTGGTGAGCTGACGACTCGGAGGCAGCCGTAGGTCGTCGCCGTTGTTCATCGACTCGTCAATAGATCTTGGCCTCGTAGAATAGGACGCGGATCCGCGGAAGATCGCTTGACGCGGGCTCCTCGTCGAACGGGCAGATGTTGACTCGCGGGTTCGAGCGCAGGACCCGTCAACGTGAGCCCGGAGCAGTTTGAGCATTCGGGTTGATTGAACCGTCCAGGGATTTTCAAGCCAGATGGCTGGCCGGCCTCCGCTTTGGTCCCTACTCGTCCTCGCTTTGCACGGCATAAATCTCGACACGCACCTCGACCTCCGGCTCAACCCGGAGCATCAAGACCCGGGGCGGCTGCATGCCGTACTGACGGATGTCGAAACGCGACGAGCCAGTGAGGACAACCGTTCTTTCGTCGACCCGGCGGATCTGCATCAGATCCTCGTGATGGCGCGAGACGCCGCGGAATGCCACGTCGCCGCTGATCCGATAAGAATCGTCGGACTTTTCGTCCGATATCGACGTGAGTGTCCCTCTATCAGGGATAGCGGCGAGCATCGATGCGGCGTTGGAGCTCGCGATCCTCCATACGGTTGCCCGACTTGAGCCGATCGACCGGCAAACTGATCTTGCCCGACGGCGACGAGGCCGAGAGATCGAACGTGCCGTCTGAACCGAGCTCGATGTCGATGTATCCCTCGACCCCGTCGGTGTCGGAGTGGATCGGGTGCACGTTCGAACGGGCCTGGATCCACACGCGCGAACGCTTCGGAGAGATCACGTACCGCGCCAAATTCGCCCTACGTTCTTCTCGTGCGCACCGGCGGAGTCACGTCGGCCACGGCCGTTTGCGTGGGTCGTAACGGACATGACGGGCCCTGTGGGAAACGAGAGGACGATCCCCGCCTTCGCGGCGATGAACGACCTCTTCGAAATTGGCAGGTCAACACCGGGGCTCCGCTTGGCTAGGTCGAGCAACCCGAGCAACGTCCGAGCATGGCGAAGTGGTGAGGATCGATCGTGAAGCCGAACTGCGACAAGGCGCTTTTGGCCAGACCGTTGAACATGGGTTCAGGCACTTCGACGAGGTTGCCGCACACCTCGCACACGAAGTGACCGTGCACTGCCGAAGCGAGATGGTACGTATTCGGTCCGTGGCCGAAGTGGGAGTGCACCACCACGCCCGAGCCGCTCGAGCTCCTCGAGGTTCCGGTAGATGGTCGAGAGGTGGACATCCGGTGCCATCTTCTGGACCTCTGCCGCCAGATCCTCCGCTGTTCGGTGTCCCGGCGACTCGAACAACGCCCGCAGTAGAAAGCGGCGTGACGAGGTAACCCTTCCTCCATGGCGGCGTACCAATTCGAGGACGTCTTCGAGCGTGACCGTCTCACCACCTTGTACCGACTGGGTCGCGGAACGCCTGGTCACGTCGCTTGATCATACGGCGGTGAGGGCGGCACCGAACTGTTGTTGCGTGGACGGGTCTATTGCGAATCGTTCGTGATAGGAAATAGGGTGCGGCGGGTGAGAGCGGGAGGTGCGGTGCGGTCTGCGTTGACACGAGAGGCCTCGGCGCCAGGGTTGGTGGACGCTCGGCCTGATGGGCCTGGTGGTCGTCGCACTGAACGTGGTCGGATGGGCCCTCCTGGCTGCCTCCGTCGGGCATCACATCCAGGTCTCCCAGACGAAGGTCTTCGGGTTCGGCACGGGGGTGCTCGCCTACACCCTCGGAATGCGTCACGCCTTTGACGCCGATCACATTGCCGCCATCGACAACACCACCCGGAAACTGGTGCACGAGAAGCGGCAGCCCATCAGTGTTGGGTTCTACTTCTCGCTGGGGCACTCGACGGTCGTATTCGTCTTGGCGTTCCTGCTGAACTTCGGGATCCGGACTCTGAACGTCCAGGTCAGCCAGCCCACGTCCGGGCTCCACCTGGCCGCAGGCGTCGTCGGGACGTCCATCTCCGGGGTCTTCTTGTACCTGATCGCGTTTCTGAACCTCTTGGTGCTGATCTCGATCGTCCGGGTGTACAAGTCGATGCGGCAAGGCCGGTACGACTCCGCTGAACTCGAGCGGCAGCTCGAGCAGCGGGGGTTGATGAATCGCCTCTTCGGAGGCTACGCCCGAAAGATCGACACGCCCTGGAAGATGTACCCGGTCGGTGTCTTGTTCGGTCTCGGTTTCGACACGGCGACTGAGGTTGCGCTCCTCGTATTGGCCGGGACGGCAGTCGTCGGGGGACTCCCCTTCTACGCGATCATCTCCCTCCCTATCCTCTTCGCGGCGGGGATGTGCCTGTTCGACACGCTGGACGGATGCTTCATGAATTTCGCCTACGACTGGGCATTCTCCAATCCGGTGCGGAAGGTCTTCTACAACCTGACCATCACTGGGTTGTCGGTCGCCGTTGCCTTCATGGTCGGCACGGTGGAGATTCTCGGGCTCATAGGCCAGGAGGCGAATCTCAAGTCACCATTTTGGTCGCTGCTGAGAGGATTCAACATCAATACCGCCGGTTTCGTGATCGTCGCATTGTTCGTCATCACGTGGGCGATCGCTCTCGCGTATTGGCGCCTCGCCCGTGTCGAGGAGAAGTGGCGGGTCGCCTCTACCGACGCGGAGACGGCCGAAGACGCTGTGGCCGCTTGAAGTTTGTGACGTGTGGGGTCTCAGCCTGTACGCCTGAGGGGGAGTCACCACTGTCCAGTCGTCGAAGCCGTTCTGGGTTCACGCTCCGGGAGCTGAATGGATGGCGGCGATTCCTACGACGGGCTTGTTCAGTGCGAGGCCACCAGCCGATCCGTCGAAGTCAGCATCTCCGAAGGAGAACACCCCGCCGTCGCTGGCGACCATCCAATATCCATGTCCGTCGGCCGTACGGTCCATCCCCACGATTGGGGCATTGAGCGGTTTCCCGCCTGTGGATCCGAAATAGGTGGCGGCGCCGAACGAGAAGATTCCGCCGTCCGACGCCACGAGCCAGTAGCCGGTCCCAGTTGGGTTAGCCGCCATGGCCACGATCGGTTTGTTCAGGGACAGCCCTCCCGTGGAGCCATAGAAGCCTGCATTGCCGAAGGCGAAGACGCCTCCGTCAGACGCGACGAGCCAATATCCTCCCCCGTCGAGGGTCGTCGCCATGCCGACAATGGGCCTGTCGAGCCGGAGACTGCCCGTCGAACCATAGAAGCCGGCGTCGCCGAACGAGAAGATTCCTCCGTCCGATGCGACCAACCAGTACCCCCGGCCGTCGGGCGTAGCCGCCATGCCGACAATGGGCGCATTGAGGCGGATGCTGCCCGTGGAGCCATAGAAGACGGCGTCGCCGAATGCGAAAATCCCTCCATCCGATGCGACCAACCAGTAGCCGTGGTCATCGGGCGTAGCCGCCATGCCCACGATCGGTGCATTGAGATGGAGACTTCCTGTCGAGCCGAGAAACTGGGCAGCGCCGAAAGTGAAGATTCCGCCATCGCTAGCCACTTCCCAGTAGCCAGGACCAGATGTCGGTCCGATGACTATGGCAACGGTACCCTGACTGCTGAGACCGTTCGCATCGGTAACTGAGAAGGCGCCGTGGTAGACCCCGGGAATTGCCGGGATTCCGCTCACCACGCCATCGGTCGCGAGTCGTAAGCCGGCCGGAAGTGCGCCTCCGACAAGGCTCCAGGAATAGGGAGCCAAGCCACCGGTGGCTTGCAGCGAGGCTGAGTAGCGGACTCCTATCGTTCCCGTCGTCAGATTCGTCGATGCCACGGCAGGAGGTGACAGCAACGCCACGATGGCGCCGCCAAAATTGGTGCCCAATCCGGTTGCGACGCAGTTCACCGTACTTGCGCAGGTGACGCTGACGAGCGAAGCGACTTGGGTCGGCACCGTCTGGGCTGCCCAGGACCTCCCCCCATCAACGGTGTCGTAGATCTTCGGCCCTCCTACGATGGTGCACAGATTCTGGGAAAGACATGCAATGCCAGAGAGGGTGGTAGATCCGGACGGATTGGCCAAAACCGTCCACTGTGTACCTCCGTCCGTGGTTGCGATGACGCCAGATCCAACCGCGATGCAGTCCATACTCGAGGTGCAGTCGATGGCATTGAGTACGGCGACACCGTTCGGAGCCGTTTCCAATACCCATGTGGTCCCACCATCGCTCGTGCGAAAGATGGTAACTCCGAAGCTACCTGAAGACGAAGCGACCGCGACACATACCAGCACACTGGTGCACGAAATCCCAGTAAAACCTCCGGCGATCTCCGGAGTGCTCTCGCGTGACCAAGTGTTACCTCCGTTACTAGTGCTAATGATGCTCGGGCTTCCATTGAAGATATCGCTAACCGCCTGGCATGTTGATGAAGTGGTGCACGAAATACCCGTAAGTGAACCGACGCCTGGAGGCGTACTCAGTGTGACCCAGTGCTGGCCCCCGTCCGTAGTGCGAATAATGATTGGACCAGCAAAGCTCCCGAATCCCACCGCGAAGCAATCAACGACGGATGGACACGAGATCCCAGTAAGACCGCTAACCAGCGAAGGTACGGGTCGCGAAGTCCAGGAAAATCCCTGGTTCGTTGACGCTAGAATCGAATCTACGCCGACTGCAAAACAGTCGTCCGAGGATGGGCACGAGACCGAGCTAATCTGGTTCGTGCCGTGGGGAGGAGTTTGGGAACTCCAGGAAGACCCCGAGTTTGTCGTCGTGATGATCGTGGATCCAGCGCCGAGATTGCCGCTGTCGCCGACGGCTACACAGTCGATTGAGTTTGAGCAAGAAATAGCGTCGAGATCTACTGCGTTGGGAGGCGCGACTTGTGATGACCAGTTCGATCCACTATTGCTGGTAGAGATTACGTAAGGATTCGTATTGCCGTTGGTTCCGACCGCAATACAGGTGGTAGAAGTCTGACAGGCGACTGCTTGCAACGGACCGCCTGGCGGCACATAGGTTGAAGCGTTCCAGTTGTGTCCAGAGTTCCCTGTTACGAAGACTGTGCTTCCACCGGATTGACCCGTACCAACAACTACACACGAGCTTGCTGAAGTGCATCCGATAGCGGACAGCGAGGGGACACTGAACGTATTGAGCAGGTCCCACGGTCCACCCGCATCGTCTCCAATGAGGGCCGGCGATCCGCTTATCGTGCCAATCGCATAGCAATTTGGAATGGTGAAGTTACCGGCACACGTTACGTCGTTGAGATCATCGATCTGACTAGGCATCGGCACGGTAGTCCACGTTGATCCATCAGCGGTTGCAACCATTCCCGACTGACCTACGGCGTAGCATTGCGCGGGTGTATTGCAAAAGATGGATTTCGCATGAAAGGATGGATCTTGGACCATCCAAGTCGTACCGCCGTTGTTGGAGTACATGATCCCAGAGGACCCACTCGAATAGCAGACACTCACCAGGGGACACACGACGACAAGTAGTCCGACGAGTCCGCTCGGTATGGGTTGGGGTGACCAAGTGACTCCACCATTGTCGGTGCTTATGATCGATGCGTGGTTATGGCCATCATCTCCGACAGCGACGCAGAAAGTTGTGGTGGAGGTCGTGCCGCTTGCGCACGACACGGAGCGCACATTCGCCATGGGAAGAAATGAGGCTGTCAGGCGCCAAGCTGGAACAGATGTTGCCGCGTCACTGGTGGTAGACGCTCCTACCAAACCAACAAGAATTGAGAATAGAAGTGACGCGCAGGGGACAAGTCGCTGAAATTTACGCATGTGCACATGCACCTCCGCCACCACCGGTTGTAGTCGTCACGGCCGACATGAAGTCGGGATCGTAGCCTTGACGTTTCTCCGTTCTCTATCGGCCCGATATCTACCGATTCAGAACGGTCGGCTCAGCTACTGCGGGAGTGCAGGAAGAACGACATTAGGTGGTGTAGATCCGGCGAGAACGTCGCGGACACCCTGGCAGGCCAGTTGGGCCATGCGCCTACGAGTGTCGATCGTTGCACTGCCAATGTGGGGGAGAAGGGTCATGCGGGGGGCTGATAAGAGCCTTGGGTTGACGTTGGGTTCGCCGTCGAATACGTCCAAACCCGCTCCGTGGAGTCGCCCGGACTCCAGGGCATCGGCGAGTGCGTTCTCGTCCAGGATGGGCCCACGAGCCGTGTTCACGAGCACGGCGGTCGGTTTCATCAGCTCGATCTCGGTGCGGCCGATCAGGTGACGGGTCGAATCGCTGAGCGGTACGTGGATGCTGACGATGTCTGCCCGCTCCAGCAACTCGGGCAGTTCCGAGACGTAGCCGGGGAGACCGGTGTCGTGGCGGGCATGATGCAGGACTTCCATGTCGAAGGCTGAGGCGCGCTGGGACACCGCACGTGCGATTCGTCCGAATCCGACGAGCCCGAGCGTGGCGCCGTGGACGTCACGCGCCAGATGTGTTCCAAAGCCCCAGCCGTGCCAACGGCCTTCCCGGAGGTCCCGCTCTGCGTCGGATGCGCTGCGAGTTGCCGCCAATATCAGGAGAAACGCGAGGTCGGCGGTCGTGTCGTCGAGGACACCGGGGGTGTTGCACACAACGATCCCAAGTGAGTGTGCCAGAGCGACATCGATGTTGTCGTAACCAACGGCGGCATTCGCCACGACTCGGAGTCGTCCCGCTCGACCGGCCGACAGCACGACGTCATTGATTCGGTCCGTGAGGTGCGAGACAATCCCGTCACACTCGCGGGCGAACTCGGCGAGCTGGTGTTCGTCGGGTGGGAGCTCTGGCGCGAGTATCTCGTGACCTGCCGCCAGCAAGGGGTCCGTTCCGCCTTCGACCAACGGACGCGTGACCAGGACTCTGCCCACCTGCGTACTGTTCCCCGCCACGCGAAGCTAGTGCGTCGTGTAGTTGATGGCCCCGGCCCCCTTCACGCCCACCGCGAAACAGAAGCAGTGAATCGGTGCGTGGTCGCTGATTGGCCTGAGAGAATGCACCTTGTCGGGAGGGATGTACACAAGATCTCCTTGGGCGATCTCGCGATCCTCGCCGTCGATCGTCATGACGCCCCGACCGTTCATGACGTAGTAGAACTCGTGGGTCGGATGAGAGTGTGGATCGACCAGGCCGCCACCTGGCACCTCGAATTCGTTCACCAGCTCGAGATAGCCCCCGTCGGTGATGTCCTTGAACTCTTTCGACTCGATCATCCACCAGACCGGCACGGTGCCGTTGTGTTCGACGACCGGGGCCTTGTCTTCGATGCTGCGCACGTCCATTTGGGGACCTCCAGAGACTTCTAGACTGACTCTGATGTCAGGTTAGGCCGAGCTGGTCTTTGAGAGCGAGTTGAGGCTCCGGCGGCCAACGAAGTAGAGGACCGGTCATTGCTGGCCGCTCGAAGACCAGGGCGAGCTGGGAAACGATGGATGAGGGTGAGACTTGAAGAGGATCGGGAGATGGCGCCGGACACCGCGGAGCGGAAGCAGTCCCACGAATTCGATCAATCGGTTTTCGGTTCGAGCATGACCCTCGAACGGCATGGCGTCGGGGAGACCCGGGGTCGGTGGGCTCGGGTTCGCAAAGGGGTCGAAGGTATGAGGAAAGCCGAATGGAGCCTCGGACGGGTGCCCGACGGGCGAGCCGAAGCATGACGACGGCTGGCGGCACGACGGCGATCGTTCCGTTGCGGCTCACAGGGGAAGCGTGGTCCCCATTCGGCTGGATTCCGGTCGCAGATACGGACCCCCGGGATGGGGAGCACCGCCTGGTCTTCCAGTGGGACGACGCCCACGTCAACGTGATCGGGCACCTCCGATCGGAAGTTCCAGTAACCCCACGAGGACTCCGTTGCGAAATGCTCTATCGCCACGACACACATACGCAGACGCTCATGGTCCTCGACGAGCCTGCTGTGATTGCGGTGGCTCCAGCGGCGGTCGCTTTCGACGACGTGAGCGACGTTGATGCCATCAGAGCGTTCCGACTTGAACCGCTCGAACCGCTGGTGCTGCATCGAGGTACGTGGCATTGGGGTCCGTTCCCGACGTCGGCGCCCGAAGTGCGTCTCTTCAACGTGCAAGGCCTGAGATACGCGGAGGACAATCGCCGTGTCGACCTTGACGCAGGTATGGCGGTTGAAGTGGTCCTGAAATGAATGCCGTCCGGAAGCGCCCATGAGGAAGGAAATCGTCACAACCCCTCCTCAGCGGGCCGCGGTGAGAGGAATGGGGCCGTTCACACGGGAAGCCATGGCATGTCCTACGGCATGTCCCATGGAGGGATTCGTGGAGGTTGAGGACTCCGAAGCGTTCGTAGCGACCGTGACCGACCTGGTCGAGGCGGTCACCGCGATCGAGGTCGCGTCCGACCGGGACGGCAGGGAATTTGTGACGCGGAGCCCGGATTGGTGGATGACGGGCAGGACCTTTGGCGGCATGGTCGTCGCGCAGGCGCTGAATGCCGCGTTTCGGACTGTCCCGGACTCCCTCGATCTGCACTCGCTCCATGGGTACTTCCTGCGGCCGATACCGTCCGGGTCGCAGACCACGCATCGAGTATCCGAACTGCGTGACGGAAGATCTTTCAGTGTCCGTCAAGTGTCGAGCCTGGTGGACGGCAAGGAGAGCTTCCGCATGACGTGTTCGTTTCACGCGCCCGAGCGTGGTGACGAGTACCAGGTGCCGATGCCGGCCGGACTTCAGGCTCCGAACGACATCTCCGGCATGGAGGCTCCACTTCCGTTCGACGTTCGCGAAATCGGACCGACCGAACGCCGAGAGGACGGGTCGTATGCCTCGACGCGGCGCTGCTGGTTCCGAACCCGTGAACCGCTTCCCGACGACCCGGCCATCCACGCTTGCCTGCTTGCTTACTTCTCCGACATGACGGCCGCTTCCTTCCGCCCAGACAGCATGAGCAGTTGGGGAACTCACACGGATGCCAGTCTCGACCACGCGGTGTGGTTCCATCGCAAATGGCGCGCTGATGCGTGGAGCTTCTTCGACCTCCACACGCTCGTGAACTCCGGCGGTCGGGCGACGATCCGAGCGACGATGCACGGCGACGACGGCCAGCTTCATCTCAGCATGGCCCAAGAGCTGTTGATCCGACGGCTCGAGGTGCCGCTCGTCTTCGAACGTCCCCGATGGATGGATACGGTCAGTGACGAATTGCCGGCGCAGCAGGACGACGAGGGTAAAGCTCTCCCGTGACGTCGGTCGCGGGCTCGCGACCGACAAGCAAGTGGTCTCAGCCTTGATCAGGCGCTCGGATCGAAAAGGATTCGATACACCATTGTCGTCACGGTCTCGAGCGCGACGTCATCGACCGGTTGTCGAATGAATTCGCGGAGATAGTGGAACCGGTCGAGCATGGCGAGGGTGGCCAATCCCGCCGCTTCGGGATCGATGATGTGGCCGGACGAGTCTGGGCCGATCTGTTGCGTCAGCGCACCCGATAGCGCCGTATAGGTACCTCGGATGACATCCTGGAGATCGGGATCGATCGTTGCCAGGTCTGTCCAGGCCCGGAACAACGGCGCGTATCGGGTCCACAACTCGGAGTAGGCCTGTACCCAGCCGTGGACGTCCTCCCACCGCAGGGACTGACCCTCCGCCGGCAGGTTGTTCAATGCGTCGTAGAGCGATTGAACCTCTGTGGCCGCCTCGTTCACCAGCGCTCGGAGAACGTCCTCCTTGTTCGCGAAGTACAGATAGAAGGTCCCGTGCGAGGTCTTGGCGATCTCAACGACGTCGTTGACGCGGGTGGCGTGGTACCCCCGGCTGTCGAAGGCGTCCATCGCGGCGTCGAGCAGCTTGCGCATCGTGCGACGCCCTTGGCTACGCAGGATGCGCTTGCTCGCCGGGGCGCCGATGGCGTCGTTGTCGGCCTCCGCTGGAAGGCGGGTTGCCGTGCCTTGGCCGGAGGGTGGTCTGCCCTCGGCGTTCTGGCGGGTCGTCGCGGTCAGCCGACCGGCCGCTCCCGTTGGGTTGGTCGGCCGAGATGGGCTCGCCGGGGTACGTCCGGCTTTCGGCGATCCCATGCCCGATGCATGGTAATGCCGGGCATGGGCGAAATGGCTAACCTGACACGGTGGTCAGGTTTGGTTGGGGACGAAATTGAGGCTGGACCAGGAGTTTTCCTCGGGGGTGGCCGAACTCCGCCCGGTTTCGTGACCTCTCGGGGTCTCCATACCCCTGGACCCGTCGTGACCAATTTGGCGGATGCGGTCGGTGAAAACGTACGGCCGGGGGACACGATCCAGGTCATGTTGGGGCACAGCCGTTGGACGGCTTCGGCGCGAGAGTTGGCTCGGCAATTCTGGGACGAGGATCCCGGTTTCACCCTCGTGATGACCAGCCTGGGAGCGCTGGGGGCTCTCTTCTTCCGTGGTGGTCTGGTGGGAAAGGTCATCACCGCCTACTCCGGGAACACCTTTCCGACCTACGGGCCGAATCCGGTGTTCCGCAAGGCGTACGAGTCCGGTGAGGTGGAGGTGGAGCAGTGGTCGATCCTCACGCTCTCCCAACGACTCGAAGCGGCTGCGAGGGGTTTGCCGGCGGTCGTGACCGGTTCGCTCGTCGGGTCGTCGATGGCGGACAACGATGCTTTCGAGCTGATCGATTCCCCGTTCGGGCAGATCGGGTTGCTCCAACCTCTCACGCCCGACGTGGCACTCGTCCACGCCGCGGTGGCGGACGCGGCGGGCAACCTTGCCTTCTCAGAGCCGCTTCTCGACGGAGTATGGGGTTGCTGGGCAGCCAGGCGAGGGGTGATCGCCACGGTCGAGCGCATCGTCGACGACCTCGAGGGTCTCGGCCATCGCGTCAAGGTTCCGAGCCACCGGGTCCTTGCGGTCGTGGAGGCACCCTACGGTGCTCATCCGGGCGGGTGTTACGCGCCTGCGCTGCCCGTACGCAGTTACGGTGAGGACATCGCCCACTGGAACATGGTGGCCGAGGCGGCGGCACGAGGCGAGCTCGATCGGTACGCCGACCGGTGGGTGCGGGGTCCTGAGACTCACGAGGACTACCTCAGGCTCGTGGGTTCGGAGCAACTGCAGTGGCTGGAGGGGCGCTCGGACCCGATGTCGTGGAAGGCCGACGCCGACGCCAACCCCGTGCCGGAGGATCCGGCGGTGACCGAATGGGAGCAGTCTGCAGCGCTCGGAGCGCGCGAGGTCGAGCGCTTGGTCGCCGAAGTGGACGCCGATGCCGTGCTCGCCGGCGCCGGGGTGGCGAACCTGTCGGCCTGGGTGGCCGTGGCCCGGTCACGGGCTGGTGGCCGGAGGGTGGTGTTGACCGCCGAGCTCGGGTTATGGGGGTACGACCCGACCCCGGCCGATCCGTACATCTTCAATCATCGGGTCTTCCCCGGATCCCCGTTCCTCTCGGACGCCTCCACCGTGCTCGGCATGGTCATCGGAGGACCGGGGACCCGCACCGTCGGCTGCCTCGGAGGAGCGGAGGTGGATCGGGAAGGGAACATCAACTCCACCAGACTGGCCGGAGGCCGATTCCTCGTCGGCTCGGGGGGCGGCAACGACGTGGCGAGCCGAGCAACCGCTTGCGTCGTCGTCACGCTGGCCCGGCCCGAACGACTCCCACGGACCGTGGAGTACGTGACCTCTCCGGGTCAGTCCGTGGTCAGCGTCGTGACCGACAAGGGTGTCTTGAGGCGGGAGGACGGGGTGCTCCGGCTCTCCGCGATCCCATCGGGAACCGGGTCGCTCGAAGAACGGGTGCGAGCGTTCACGATGTCCTGCGGGTACGAGCCCGAGGTGGCGCGTGCGGTGGAGGAGCTCCCACCGGTGCGGCCAGAGGAGGTCAAGGCGCTGCGGGAATACGACCGTCAGCGGCTCTTCCTGAAATGAAGATGGCCCCGGAAACGAAGACGGCCCCCGAAATGGGGATGGCGATGCCTTCGGAGACGAGGTTCGGGAACCCGATCGGTGGGCTGTTCTCCGGACATACGAGACGAGTCGGCAACGAAGCACGCCTGGTCGGGACGAGCCGGGCGCTGGGCCAGGGTTTTGTCCCAGCACCGGGTCACCGGGTCACCGGGTCACCGGGCGATGGACGGTGGAACGGAGGCGGCCATCTCGGGTGTCGAGCCGGGCCGGCAGGAGCCGAGATGTCGGATGCGGCAGACTTCGCCGGCGTGAACCCGGATTTGAGCGGAATCGGGAACAGAAAAGAAACGTGATTTGCACCGGCCAAGAGGACCGTTGTTACCTGCGGGGGTGAAGGGATCGAATGAGGACCGACAGATACAGTGAGCGGCATCCCGGGGGGGATGCGTACAGGAGGTTTGGGCATCGTATGGGACGCAGATCGAGGCACGGGTTCAGGACGATCGGCGCTACGGCTCTGATCGCGCCGGCGTTGCTGGCAACCCTGGCTTGGACGGCCGGGCCGGCGGGCGCGGCATCGACGGGAGTATCCGCTCCTGGAGTCAGCTCGAATTCCATCACCGTCGGGACCATCTCGACCCAGACGGGCGTTCTCGCGTCCAACTTCAGCTCGCTGATCTACGGCGAGCGGGCGTACTTCCAATACATCAACGCCCAAGGGGGAATCAACGGTCGCAAGATCAACTACAAGTACGCTCTCGACGACGGCGGGAACCCCACCACCTTCAACCAGCTGGCGAACACCCTCATCAACCAGGACCACGTCTTCGCCGTCACAGGGATAGGCACGGCGTTCTTCTCGCCGAGCATCTTCGTCGAGGCGGGGATCCCGACGTACGGGTACAACGTCACCGGCAACTGGGCGGGTCCGAAGAACCTGTTCGCGGCGGGGGGATCGGTGCAGTACTACCCGGCAGGCGCTCCGGCGGATGCCTTCGTTTCGCGCCGAAACGCACTCGCCATCCATCGCGTTCCTCGCGTACGGCGTCGCGGCATCCGCCGCCGCCTGCCAGGCGGCTGACAAGGCGCTGCAGGATTCCGGATACCACATCAGCTACTCGGACTTCAAGGTTGCCTATCCGGGCTCGACGGTCGCGACCGACGTCCAGCGGATGAAGCAGGCCGGCTCCAACATGGTGATCAGCTGCATGGACGTCCAGGGCAACGTCACCATGGCGAGGGCGATCAAGCAATACGGGCTCAAAATGACGCAGCTCTGGTTCAACGGAAACGATCAACAGACGCTGAACTCCAACGAGAGCCTGATGCAGAACGTGTACTTCAGCATCAGTCACGTGCCGTTCTCAGCGCCCACGTCCGATTACCCGGGCCTGAAGTTGTACCTGACCGAGATGAAGAAGTACGAGCCGAACTATGTCCACGACGAGATCGCGATTCAAGGGTGGGAGTCGGCTGCGCTGTTCGCACAGGGCGTGAAGATGGCCGGGAACGACCTCACGTGGGCCAATGTCATCAAGGCAGACAACTCGCTCACGGCATTCACCGCGGGAGGGATCACGACGCCGACGAACTGGAAGTCGGCCGGCCACAGCGGTCACGCACCGCCGTATTGCAGCGCCTTCATCAAGGTGGCCGGGCTGAAGTACGTTCCGACCCTCAATACCGGCAAGAACGTCTTCAACTGCTTCGAGTCCATCGACCCGAAGAAGAATCCGGTCTTCCCGCTGCCGCCCGGCACGCCCGGACCGGCCTGAGTCAGCAGCGGGGCAGGACGAGCACGGCGGACCCGACTACCACATGGAGCAGTTCTTCGGATTTGCGTTCCCCGGGATCACCTACGGGTGCACCTCCGCGCTGGTCGCCGTCTGCTTGGTCCTGACCTACCAGGCGACCGGCGTCTTCAACTTCGCTTTCGGCGCACAGGCCTACGCATCGGCCTTCATCTTCACGTACCTCACCGAGTACCACAATTTCTCGGGATTCGAGGCCTTCTTGGTGTCGGTGGTGGTGATGGGCCCCGTCGTCGGCTGGGCCATCGACCGGTTCTTGTTCCGGCACATCGCGAACTCGAACACCACGGCGAAGATGGTGTGCAGTCTCGCGCTCCTGGTCGGCATCCCGTCGGTGCTGCCGGTCATCTTCGGTCCACAGAACCTCGACGCCACGGCGACCATCTTTCCCTTCTTCAACCCGAACGTCGTCTACTTCACCCTGATCGGCCATCCCTTCAACGGGATCGATGTGGCGACCATCTCGGTCACGGTCGTCGTGCTCGTCCTCCTGACGATCCTGCTGCGTTACACCAGCCTCGGACTGCAGATGCGGGGCGCGGTCGAGAGCCGTCGGCTCGTCCAGCTCGATGGGGTCAATGCCAACGGGGTGGTCGGCGTGGCCTGGATCATCTCGAGCTTCATGGCCAGTTTGGCGGGCGTCCTCCTGGCTCCGAGCTTCAGTCAGTTCACATCCGGACAACTACGTCACCCTCACGGTGGTGGCCATAGCCGCCGCCGCCTGGGCACTGCTGCGTTCGCTGCCGGTGGCCGCTGGTGTCGCCGTCCTGATCGGGGTGGTCACCACCGTCCTCCAGGGCTACACCCCGCCCAACGGCTTCCTCAACGCGGCTGTCCTGCCCGCGCTGCCGTTCCTCGCGATCGTGGCCGCCCTTCTCTTCCTGCCCGGTATGCGGGACCTCGACTCGAGCCGTGACCCTCTGGCGACGATCGATCCACCACCGCCGCCGATCGCGGCCACGACCAGAGCGCCGAGCATGGACCGCATCATCCGGACCCTGTGGTGGGTCCTCTTGGCGGCGTTCATCGTCTCCATGCTGACCTGGATGCCCATCACGTGGGAGACCGTCTTCAACAACGGGCTGACCCTCTCGATCATCCTGCTCTCGGTGACGCTGATCACGGGCATGGCGGGCCAGCTCTCGCTGTGCCAAGGGACCTTTGCCGGGATCGGAGCCTTCACCGCCGCCCTCCTGGCCGAACACCTCGGGCTGAACCTGCTGATCGGTGCCATCGTCGGCGCCGTGGTTGCGTCCTTGGTGGCCGTCGTCCTCGCCGTCCTTTCACTGCGCTTGCGTGGACTCGGGCTGGCGCTCATGACCCTGGCCGCTGCGCTCCTGTTCGACAGCACCGCGTTCAACGACACGTACGTCACCGGAGGGCTCCAGGGCACGAGCATCAAGTCGAGCTGGCTCGGCACCGGCGCGTTCTTCAACTTCGACGGGCACGCCATGTTCCTCCTCGCCATGGGCGTGCTGATCGTGGCGGTCGTCGTCGTCCTCCAGGTGCGGAAGGGGACGGTGGGCCGCAACCTGGCGGCCATGCGCGGCAGCGAGACGGCGGCCGCCGGACTCGGGGTCAACCTGACCCTGCAGCGGGTCGTCGTCTTCGCCCTTTCGGGAGCCGTCGCCGGGATCGGTGGCCTCCTCTTCAGCATCCAGCACCTCGGCGTGAACCCGACCGACTGGAACACGAGCTTCTCGCTGGTCATCGTCGTGCTCGTCGTCACCACGAGTGTGTCGACAGTCGAAGGTGCCATCCAGGCCGGGATCGGGTTCTTCGTCACCGAGCAGGTTCTGACGATTCTCCCCGCCCGAGTCGGAGGTCCGAGCCTGACCATCGTGCTGTTCGCCTTCGGGGCCCTCCAGTACGCGTCGCACCCCGAGGGCGTCCTGGAGTTTCAGAAGCGTCGCTGGACCATGCGCTTCGAGCGGTTGTTCTTCAGCCGGGAGGCCGAGGAACTCGCTCCAGCCGCCGTTTCGACATCGAGCGCCAATGGCTGAGTCCCAGACACCGCTCCTTTCGCTCAATTCCGTCTGTAAGTCGTTCGGCGGGATCCAGGCCGTCCACAGCATCACCTTCGACCTGCGAGTCGGAGAATCGGTAGGGCTCGTCGGACCCAACGGCGCGGGAAAGACGACTCTTTTCAATTGCGTCTGCGGCCAGCTCCGGCCTGATTCGGGTGATGTGACGTTCGACGACCGTTCCATCTTGGGCATGCCGACGTACAAGCGGGCACGGCTCGGCATCGGGCGCACCTACCAGAAGGTCGAGGTGTTCACGGACATGATGGTTCGTGAACACCTGCTCGTCGCCGAGCGGGCGCGCCGAGGCGAGGGCAGGCTCTGGCGCGACCTGCTCAACCTCTCCAAGCCGACAAAAGAGGAGATGGTCCGGGTGGACTCCACGCTCGAGCTGGTGGGTATCACACACCTGGCGGATACTTCGGTGAACGCGCTCGGTCTCGGCAACTGTCGCCTGGTGGAGCTGGCGAGAGCGCTGGCCGCCGAGCCCAAGATCCTCCTGGCCGACGAGCCGTCGTCGGGCCTCGACCTCCACGAGACGGCAGAGGTGGCCAGCGTCCTGCGGACGGTTCAGCGCGAGCGGGGCACCGCCGTCCTCCTGGTGGAGCACGACCTGACCATGGTGGCCGAGGTCGTCGACCGCACGGTCGTGATGGATCTCGGCGCCATGCTCGCCGAGGGGACGTTCGACGAGGTGATGGCGAACCCGGTGGTTCGAGAGGCCTACCTGGGCCGGACGGGGTTGACGTGAGGGGCACTCCATGAACGCTTCCGCACGCACCTCGACCGACGCCGACACGGCGGTCCGCCCGCCCGGAGACGAGCGGGACATCCTTACGCTCCGTGACGTCAGTGCGGCCTACGGGCCCTATCGCGCCCTGTTCAACGTCTCGTTCCGCGTGCCCGCCGGTGGTGTCGTCGCACTCGTCGGTTCGAACGGTGCCGGAAAGTCGACGGTGGCGCGGACGGTGACCGGCCTGGTCACCGCCACCTCGGGCGAGATCGTCTTCGCCGGACAGAACGTGACACAGCTGCCGGCCTACAAGATCGCCCGGCTCGGCATGGCCCACGTCGTGGAGGGCCGTGGCGTGTTCTCGAGCCTGACCGTCGAGGAGAACCTGACCCTCGCCTTCCGGCAGCGTGCGGGCAGGGGGGAACTGGAAGAGAACCTCACGCGGGCCTACGAGAACTTTCCCATTCTGGGGGAGCGCCGACGTCAACTTGCCGGAACGCTGTCGGGCGGTCAGCAGAGACTGCTCTCACTGGCCAAGGTGCTCGTCGTGCCGCCCCAGGTGCTTGTCGCCGACGAGCTGTCGCTCGGCCTCGCGCCGGTCGTCGTCGACGCCGTCTACGAAGGCCTGGCGCAGATCAATCGCAACGGGACCGCCTTGGTGGTGGTCGAGCAGCAGGTGCACCGCGTCCTGACGCTGGCGACCTGGGCTGTCGTGCTCGAGCACGGGTCCGTGGTCTACGAAGGTGAGCCCGGAGGCGCGGCCAACGCGGTCGAAGCGCTGATGGCACGGCGCGTGCAGGCGGCAGCCGCAGGCGCGGCGGAGGCCGGCGACGACGTGGACGATACGGGGGAATAGTCGCTGGGCAGGATGACCTCGGGCCCGAGCTCGGTGCCGCGGGTGCGGAACGCGGCGAACGGCCTGCCACCGCCAACGGAGGCGCAGCGGACCGAACGTGATGCGAAGCGACGGACGAGCCGAAGGAGCGAAGGAGAGAGTCATGGGTGAGCCGGTCATCGTCGACGTCGTGCGGACCACGTTCGGGAAGCGTGGGGGGTCGCTCGCGCACTGGCACCCGGCCGATCTGTTGGGGTTCACGCTCAGGACGCTGGTGGAGCGCACCGGCATCGACCCCGAGCGAGTCGACGACGTCGTCGGCGGCTGCGTGAGCCAGGTGGGGGAGCAGAGCACCAACGTCACCCGCAATGGTTGGGTCTCGGCCGGACTTCCCCAGAGCGTGCCCGCCACCACGGTCGACCGGCAGTGCGGGTCCTCTCAGCAGGCCGTGCACTTCGCCGCCGCCGGGGTGGCGGCGGGGCACTACGACCTGGCCGTCGCCTGCGGAGTCGAGGTGATGAGCCGGGTTCCGCTGGCGTCGAACGCCCGCGGCGGTGTCGGACCGTTCCCGCCATCGTTCATGGAGCAGGTCGACGGGCGCCTCTGGACCCAGTTCCGGGTGAGCCAGGTGCTGGCCGAGCGCTACGGCGTCACCCGCGCCGACATGGACGCCTACGCGCTCGAGTCGCATCGCCGGGCCGCCGCGAGCTGGGACGACGGCCACTTCGAGCGCGAGGCGGTGGCGGTGCCGATCAAGGCGGAAGACGGCACGCTGACGGGGGAGTACCTACGCAGCGACGAGGGCATCCGGCGCAGCTCGACGATCGAGGCCTTGGCGGGTCTCCCGCCCGCGCAGAGCTGGGAGCCCGAGACGGCGCCCGACATCACGGCGGGCAACTCGTCGCAGACGACGGACGGCGCGGCGGCCATGCTGATCGCCGACCGTGCCGTCGCCGAGTCGCTCGGCTTGCCGGTGCGCGCCCGCTTCGCCCACTTCGCGGTGGCGGCGGAGGACGCGGCCATCGTGCTGTCCGCACCGGTTCCGGTGACCTACAAACTGCTCGAGCGGTCGGGCATGAAGGTCGAGGAGTTCGACGCGGTGGAGTGCAACGAGGCCTTCGCGGCGATCGCGCTGATGTGGCGCAACGAGTTCTCCTACGACCCGGAGCGGTTCAACCCCCGGGGTGGGGCGATCGCGCTCGGGCACCCCCTCGGGGCGAGCGGCGTGCGGCTGATGGGCACGCTCCTGAACCACCTGGAGGCGACCGGGGGAAGGTTCGGTTTCCAGACGATGTGCGAGGGTGGCGGGCAGGCCAACGCCACCGTTATCGAGCGGCTGGGCTGACTCCGGTTGCATCGGTCTCGGGGGGGTGGTCACCCCTGGCCGCCGCGGCCTCCGCGGCGAGGACCGGCTGGACCTTACGGGTGACCACGAGCCACTCGACGACGAAGGTCAGTCCGGGCACGAGCCCGGCGGCGAACATCAGGAGGATCCACGGGATGTGCAGTCGGATCTTGAACGCGAGGAAGCCCGCCGTCACCAGGTAGACGATGTAGAGGTAGCCGTGGGTGACGCCGAAGATGGCGAGCTCGGCCTTGAAGCTGTTCTTCCCGAAGCCGAAGTGCAGCCCGGTGAAAAGGAAGAGCGGGATGATCAGCACGCCGACGATGTTCGCCATCAGCTGGTAGCGGAACAGCGCGCCGGTCAGGCCGCGCTCGGTCAGACGACGGAAGAACTTCACCGGGACCCGCTCACTGTGTGCGGCGCGCAACGATGCGCTCGGGTCGCCGCCATGTCTTGCGGCCGTCGTTCGCCAGTTCGGCCAGGCGCTCGTTGTACGCGGCCAAGTCGGGATCCACGTCGTTGGCAACGGGCGAGGCCGCGATGTCGGCGGCGAGGGGTGAGCCTGCCGCAGTCGGGGCGACGGGGACCGACGCAGCCGCCCCGCCGTCAGGCGGTATCTGGCGACTGCGCATGCCCTTGAGGCCGACCGTGTCGTAGTCGGTGTGCACCAGCAACCACCAGAAGAAGATGCCGAGGAGGCCGAAGACGGGCCACATGACCATGTAGAGGTAGCTCAGCTGGTTCCCGTCCGCGGCCCTCGTCACCTGCCACCACGCCGCGACCGCACACCCGGGCACGAACACGAGCACGGCCGCGTGCAGCGAAACGGCCCGTCTCGAGAACCAGCGCTCGCGCACGCACCAATGCTACCGGCCCCCTTCGGGGCGGATCCTTCGCCGCCGAGGCGCTCCGTTAGGGTGGGCCGATGGACACGGGTATCGAGCGGCCTGAGCCGCCGATGGACGGTGACGAACGGACGATGCTCACCGTCTGGCTGGACTACCAGCGGGCGACCTTGCTCTGGAAGTGCGAGAACGTCGACCCCGACGCCATGGTCCGCCGCGGCGTGCCGCCCTCGGGGCTGAGCCTCCTGGGGCTGGTGCGACACATGACGTTCGTGGAATGGAGCTGGTTCGAGAAGGTTTTCGCCGCGACCGGCTCGCCGCAGCCGTTCGACACGTCGCAGGACCGGGACTCGGACTTCAACGACCTCGACCCGGCACGGGTGTCGGACGACATGGAGCGCTTCCTGCACCAGTGCGACGTGTCGCGCGCCATCGTGGGGGGCGCGGACTCGTTCGGGCAGCTGGCGACGCAGTCCAAGGATGATGTCTCGCTGCGCTGGATCGTGGTCCACATGATCGAGGAGTACGCCCGCCACAACGGTCACGCCGATCTCTTGCGCGAGCTGATCGACGGCGCGGTGGGGGAGTGACCCACGACATCGCAAGCGGGGGTTTGGTCGGGGACGGGGACCGGGGCGCGGACGTGGTCGTGGACTGGCGGTGGCACGAACGGGTCGTCGACTCGGGTGCACGGCCGTTCTTGGCCTGTGCCGTCGCGCCGGTCCCCGGGGATTAAGCGCCTGCTCGGTCTTCGGCGGTGAAGTTCTCGGTACGGCAGATCCTGGCCTCGGTGGCCGGCGCCGTCCTGGCCGCGCTCATCGCCTCCGTCTTCGGGGTCAAGGGCACCATCGTGGGTGTGGCCATCGGGTCGGCCGCGGCCACGATCGGGACCGCGCTGGTTGCGCAGTCGATCGAGCGGGGGCACGAGGCCGTGCGCCAGGTGGTCGTACGGTCGTCCGACACTCAATCGAATCCGCTGCTGCGCCGACTGGGGGGAACGGCGGCGAGTACCGGGCCCGAGACTTCCGACCAATCCTCCGGGGCCGGCCCCGACGCCGGCGCCGGCCCGGCGTCCTCGACCTCGGGCGATCCCGGGACGACCCAGATGGAGGGGCCCGTGGTCCCCGCCACGAGTTCCGGGAGCGACGCAGAGCTCGGGCCGGCCACGGCGACCTCGACGGCCGTAGGCCGGGGCACCGGCACCGGCACCGGCACCGGCACCGCCACGCCGCGTCGTTTCACCTGGAAGGCGCTCGCCGGGACGGCCGGGGTCGTCTTCGCGGTCGCGCTGCTGTTCATCACGGCGGTCGAGCTGATCGCGGGGAAGCCGCTCTCGTCGATCTTCGGCGGAGCGGGATCCGGCACGACGGTCGGGAACCTGGGGGGTTCGCCCGGGGCCACGACGACATCGACCACAACGACGACGACGACATCGACCACCACGCCGACGAGCACGAGCACCACGACCGGTTCGAGTACCAGCACGCCTTCGACGTCGACCAGCACGACCGCCGGGGGCGGTACGACGACGACGGCCCCGACGGGAACCTCCACCACGACGACGTCGACGACGGGCGTCCAGGGGACGACGACCACGACGTTGCCCGGCTCCGGGCAGTTCTGAGACCGGCGACACCGGCGACACCGTCGGCGACCACGTCGTCCCCGGTGTCCCGGTGCGTGCCGGTCGACGATCAGGCCAGCACCACGAGGGCGTCGGCGGCCACGGCCCCCTTGGGGCCGGCCAGCAGGGGGTTGACGTCGACCTCGGCGACCTCGTCGGAGAGGTCGACGGCCAGCCGTTGCATCTTCATCAACGTATCGACGAGCGACTCGCGGTCGGCCGGTGGTCCGCCCCTGACCCCATGGAGGAGGGCGGACCCGCGCAGTTCGTCCAGCATGGCCGCCGCGTCGCGCACGGTGAAGGGAGGGACCCGGAACGTCACGTCACGCAGCACCTCGACCAGTACCCCGCCGAGGCCGAACATGACCACCGGGCCGAACAGGTCGTCGCGGGCGATGCCGACCACCGTCTCCACGCCCGGGACCGTCTCGGCCACGAGCACGCCGTCGACCGTCGCCTCGGGTCGCGCCTTCTTCGCCGCGGCCCTCAGCCGCCGGTACGTGCGCTGCGCGTCGTCCTCGTCCCGCACGCCGACGGCGACCAGCCCCAGGTCGGACTTGTGCGCGATGTCGGACGACACGATCTTCATGACGACGGGGAACCCGCACTTCTTCGCCGCCTTCGCCGCCTCGCCGGCCGAGGTGACCACCCGCTCGGCCGGCACCGCGATCCCGTAGGCCTCGAGCAGTGCCTTCGAGTCCTGCTCGGAAAGCGTCTCGCCGCTGCGGCGGCGAGCACCGTCGGGCGTCAGGAGCGGCATCGCCTCGGACCGGGCGGGCGACGGCCGGAGCACCGGGCGGGCGAACGCGGACCGGTAGGTGGCGGCGAACCGGTGGTGGTCGAAGTAGGCCTTGGCGGCCATCACCGCGTTGGTGAACGTGCGGAACGTCGGCACCGTGCTCCCGAGGAGCGTCCTCGGTGTACGCCTCCTCGTTGCCGACCGGTGAGCCCCACACGACGAAGAGCGGCTTGTCCGTCGTCCCGGCCGCCGCCACCAGGTCCTCACTCAGTTTGTTGGCCATGGCGGGCACGGCGCCGGCGATCGGGCACAGCAACAGGTCCACGCCGGGGTCGGCCAGCATGGTCTCGATGATCTTCGGCCCGCGCCAGTCGCTCACCGGTGGGCCTCCGCTGTCCACCGGGTTGGAGACCCGCAGGTAGGGCGGGATCCATTCGTGCAGCTGCCTCTGCGATGCCGGGCTCAGGCGCGGCAGCTCCAGGCCCGCGGCCGCGACCATGTCCGCCATGTGGGCGCCGGTCCCGCCGGAGATGGAGTACACGCAGACCCTGCCCCCGGCGCCACGGACCAGACGCCGCAGTGCCGCCGGCGACGGCGCCTGGGTGCGCGCCAACGCGGCGGAGACATCGAGCAGCTGGTCCAGCCCGTCGACCCGCTGGATCCCGTACTGGCGGAAGGCGGCGGAGACGACGTCGTCCGAGCCGGTCAGATGGCCGGTGTGGGCCTTGGCCATGGAGGTGCCCTCGTCGGTGCGCCCCACCTTGACGACGACGATCGGCACCCGGCGCCGGGCGGCCGCGTCCGCGGCGAGCTGGAGGGTGCGGCCGTTCTTGAACCCCTCGATGTAGCAGGCCACCGCGCCGGTGGTCGGAAGGCTCGAGAAGTAGTCGATGAAGTCGGCGGACTCCAGGTCGGCCTCGTTGCCCGCGGGGGCCCAGTGCGACAGCTTGATCCCGATCTCCTGGCCCTGGAACAGCGGGCGGCCCTGGTGCCCGCTCTGGGTGATCAGGGCGATGGCGCGGCCCGGGAGGTCGTCACGGAACGCCTCGAACGCATTCAGGTTCGTGTTCGGTCCGAGCACGTGGGTGCCTCCGGACTCGATGATCCGCTCCATCTCCGCCTGGACGCGCTCGCCCTTGGTGCCCACCTCGGCGAAGCCTGCCGCGAAGACGACCGCGAACTTCGCCCGGGCGGCCACCGCGTCGCGCAGGACGGGCAGTGGGTGGCCGACGAGGATGGCCACGAGATCGAGCGGCTCGTCGACTTCGGTCAGCGACTTGAGGGCAGGGCGCCCGGCGACGACGGGCCGGTTCGGGTTCACGTAATGCACGGAGGCGCCGCGCGCCTCGGCCCAGGCGGTGATCTTCACCGTGAGCGCGGTGTTGGTCCTGGCGTTGGTGTCCGACGCCCCGACCACTGCCACCCGCTTGGGGTTGAAGAACGTGTCGAGGTCGATCCGGCGCAGCGCGGTCGCACGGCCGGTGACGTCGACCGCCGTGTCCTTCGTCGGCATGTCCCTCCCTCGCTCGCTCACGACGTCGCTCCGCCCGCCGGTCCCGACGTGTTCCGCCGGGACCCGACCTCGCCGTGTCCCGACTGCGCCGGCACGCACTTCCGAGGACGCCTGCTTGCAGGCCCGTGTCCCGAAGACCGTGGCGGCTTCGCTGCGCGTCCGGACGGGCCCATCACCGTATAGGACGCCGGTGTCGAGGTCGTCGATCCGTTCCTCGCGGCATGTCCTCCGGCGGTAGACGCTGACTCGTCCCGGCCGAGGGAGGGCGATCCTCCCGGTGGGAGGCGAATTGTGGCCCTCGGCCGGCATCGTTACCTTTGGTCACGGACGTGCACCGGTCTTCACCGGTCTTCACCGGTCGTCTCCGGTCTTCACCGGTCGGGAGCTCCCATGGGCCTTTTTGACGGGACAATCGCCATCATGACCATCAGGATCGTTCTCGCATGATGCCCGGACGCCGCGTCGCCATCGTCGGAGCGTCCACCTCGGACTGCGGACGGGTCGACGACAAGACCGCGTTCCAGCTCAACTTCCAGGGCACGAAGCGGGCGTTGGCGGAGGCGGGAATCGCCAAGTCGGAGGTCGACGGGTTCATGTCGCTGACCGGCGCGCTCCCGCCGGTCGAGCTGGCCGAGTATCTCGGCCTGCGGCCCAACTGGGTCGACTCGACGGGGCACGGCGGCAGCATCTGGGAGTTCATGGTCGAGCACGCCGTCGCCGCCATCGCCCAGGGTCTGGTCGAGGTGGTGGTGCTCACCTACGGCTCGACGCAACGAGCGGACCTGAAGAAGAAGCTCCGGATGGCGAACCTCTCCTTCGGGACACGGGGCCCGATCCAGTTCGCGGCGCCCTTCGGGCACCCCGTCGGCTCCCATTACGCCATGGTGGCCCGCCGTCACATGCACGAGTTCGGCACGACCATGGAGCAGCTCTCCGAGGTCGCGGTGTCGGCCCGCTACAACGCGGGGTTCAATCCGGAGGCCTACTACCGGGACCCCATCACCATCGACGACGTCATGAACTCGGGCATCGTGTGGGACCCGCTGACCAAGCTCCACTGTTGCATCCGCTCCGACGGCGGCGGCGCCCTCGTGCTCACCAGCGAGGAGCGGGCCAGGGATTGCGCCAAAGCACCCGTGTGGGTCCTCGGCACCGGCGAGGCGGTCTCCCACACCACGATGAGCGAATGGGAGGACTTCACGGAGTCGCCGTGCGTCCGCTCCGGGCGCGCTTGCGTTCGAGCGGGCCGGAGTCACCCCCGAGGACATCGACACCCTGCAGGTCTACGACGCCTTCACACCGATGGTGATCCTCACCCTCGAGGGCCTCGGCTTCTGCCAGAAGGGCGAAGGTGGACCCTTCGTCGAGGATGGCCGCCTGCGGGTCGGTGGCGCGCTGCCCACCAACACCGATGGCGGCGGCCTCTCGGCCTGCCAGCCCGGCATGCGGGGCATCTTCTTGCTGATCGAGGCGGTGCGCCAGCTGCGCGGGGAGTGCGGCGAGCGGCAGGTCGACGGCGCCCGGCTGGCCTGCGTCAACGGCACCAGCGGCTGGTTCACCGCCGCCGGGACCGTGATCCTGGGCCGCGACTGAACTCGGGTCGCACCGGCGATCGCCGCGTGATGGGCGGTGAACGGATCCGGATCCGTCAGGCGGATCCCTGAGGCGGATGCAGAGGCGCCCGGACGTGTCCGGTCCGAGGTGCGGCATCGATGCCGGCCCCAGCAGCGAGAATGGACCCATGCCCGGGCCCTACGAGCTCACCCGCGCCGAGCTGCGCGAGCTCCTCGACGGAGAGCCCGCCTTCCGGTGCCGCCAGGTCTGGGACGGCTTGCATCTGAGGGTGCAGCGGCCCGAGGAGATGACCGAGCTGCCCGCGCCCCTGCGCGACCGACTGGCCGTGGCGCTCGCGCCGGGACTGCGCGAGCTCTCACGTCAGACGGCGGACGGCGGAGAGACGACCAAGTGGTTATGGGGGCTCGACGGCGGCAGTCGGGTGGAGACGGTGCTCATGGCGTATCCCGACCGGGTCACCGTCTGCGTCTCGACCCAGGCCGGATGCGCCATGGCCTGCCAGTTCTGCGCCACGGGGCAGGCCGGGTTCCGACGCCACCTGTCATCGGGCGAGATCGTCGAGCAGGTGGCCGTGGCCATGCGCGAGGCGCGGCCACGGCGGCTCTCCAATGTCGTGTTCATGGGCATGGGCGAGCCCCTGGCCAACTACGACCGGGTCTGGGCTGCCGTGGACGCGCCTGCACGGCGAGATGGGTCTCTCGGCGCGTCACCTCACGCTGTCCACCGTCGGGCTGGTGCCGGGCATCCGCCGGCTCGCTGCCGAGACGCTCCCCGTCAACCTGGCGGTGTCGCTGCACGCCGCCAACGACGCGCTGCGCGACGAGCTGGTGCCCATCAACCGCCGCTATCCGCTCGCCGTCCTGTCCGAGGCCTGCCGGGAGTACGTGGAGAGGAGCGGCCGCCGGCTCTCCATCGAGTGGGCGATGATCGACCGGGTCAACGACACTGCACGTGACGCCGCGGAGCTCGCCGGCTTCGCCCGTCCCCTGCGGGCGCACGTCAACCTCATCCCCCTCAATCCGACGCCCGGCTACGCCGTGGTCGGGTCCTCGGCGGAGCGGGTCCGAGGCTTTCGCGACGAGCTGGCCGCACTGGGGATCAACGCCACGATCAGGGTGACGAGGGGCGTGGAGATCGACGCCGCGTGCGGTCAGCTCGCGGCCGGCTCCGTCGGCTAGAACGAGGGGATGTCTCGAGACGGCGTCGTACGCCCCAAGCTCTGGTGGTTCCTCCTCCTCGACGGCGGCATCGTGGTGCTGGCCCGGTTGGTCTTCAGCCCGAAGGCGTACCAGCGCGCGGCCGATCTGAGCAACGGCGCGCTGCCCCCACGTGGCGTGTTGCGTGCGCTTCTGGGGGCGACGGCGGTCATCCATGCGGCCGAGGCGGTCGCGGCGGGACGCATTGCCGCCCGCCGGGGATTGCCGGCTTGGGGTTGGAGTCGGCAGACCTTCGTCGTCGGTTTCCCTTCGCTCTTGGCACTGCGCAGGGAGGCCGGACGTTGACGGCGCAGGAGGAGGTGAGCCTCGGGGGCCGAAACGTCCGCCGCATGGGGTTCGGCGCCATGCAGCTGCCCGGGCCGGGCGTCTTCGGACCGCCCGAGGACCGGGCGACCGCGCTCGCGATCCTCCGCCGGGCGGTCGAGGCCGGGGTGAACCACGTCGATACCGCCCAGTTCTACGGTCCCGACGTCGCCAACGACCTCATTCGCGAGGCGCTGCACCCGTACCCGGACGACCTCGTCCTGGTGTCGAAGGTCGGCGCCGTTCGGGACTCCGTCGGCGGATGGATCGGCGCGCAGCGGCCGGAGGAGTTGCGCCAGGGTGTGGAGGCCAACCTGGCCTCGTTGCGCCTCGAGCAGGTACCGGTGGTCAATCTGCGCCTCCATCCGGGGTCCGAGGTCTCGTTCGACGAGCAGGTCGCGGCCATGGTCGCGATGCGAGAGGAGGGCCTGATCGGCGGGGTCGGGCTGAGCACGGTCACGCTCGAGCAGTACCGGCGCGCCCGGGAGATGACCGCAGTCGCCTGTGTGCAGAACGCGTACAGCGTGGCCGACCGGTCCGGGCAGGACGTCTTCGAGGCCTGCCGCGCCGACGGGGTGCCCTTCGTCCCGTACTTCCCGCTCGGTTCGGCCTTCATGCCCGACAAGCCGGTGCTGACCCACCCGGCGGTGCGAGGCGCGGCGGATCGGCTCGGAGCCACGCCGGCGCAGGTGGCCCTGGCGTGGCTGCTCCACCTCTCGCCCAACGTGTTGTTGATCCCGGGCACTTCGTCGCTCGGTCACCTCGAGGAGAACCTGGCCGCGGTCGGGGTCGAACTCGACGAGGCGGCCCTCACCGCGCTCGGCTGACCCGAACCGGACAGGACGGACCAAACCCGGTCTCGTCCGGAGTCGAACCGATCCGGGCCCGGCAGCGTCTCATCTCCCGGCACACAGCCACTCGAGCCGCAGGAGGTCCGACCATGCCCGAAGCCGACTCCGATCGTCCGCCCAGGGTGACCCCGCGTACGGTCGCCTTCGCCGTCGCGGGCTGCGCCCTCGTGCTCGGTGCCGCCGCTCTGGCCGTGGCGCTCGGTGAAGCCGGCGGTGCCTCCCCGGCATCGGCATCGGCGTCGGCGACCGCGGCGTCATCGCAGGGGTGTGGCCGCTCGACCTCGAGGATCACGGTTCAGGGCAACGGCCAGGCAACGGGCACGCCGGATGTGCTCGACGCCGTGTTCGGCTTCAACACGACCGCCGGGTCGTCGGCGGCGGCCCTCAGCGAGAACAACGCCAAGGTGGCCCAGGCCCTCGCCGCCCTCGCGGCCAGCGGCGTGGCGACCCGCGACGTGCAGACGACGGGCCTGACCCTGTCACCGCAGTACGCATTCCCCCACGGCGTGCCCACCCTGACCGGCTACCAGGTCACCGACACGGTCAGCGCCACGCTGCGTGACGTCACGAAGGCGGGGTCGGCGATCGACGCCGTCGTCGGTGCGGCCGGCAACGCCGCGCAGATCAACGGGCTCAACTTCTCCATCGCGGACCCGGCGAAGGTCCAGGACGAGGCCAGGGCTCAGGCGGTCCACCTCGCCGTGGCGCACGCCGAGGCGATGGCCGCGGCGGCCGGACGCCGGCTCGGTCCGGTGTGCTCCCTCACCGACAACACGCAAACCCCGCAGCGGTCCCCCTTCGCCAGCGCCGGGTTCGACCAGTCGGCGTCCGCTCCGACCTCGGCGGTGCCGGTCCAGCCGGGCACCCAGCTCGAGACGGACCAGGTGACGCTCGTCTACGCGCTGGTCCCGCCCGGGAAGAAGGGGTGACTCCGGCCGCTTCCGGGTCGGACCTCGACGAGCGAGCCCCCGACGTCGAGGATCAGCGGTTCTTCCAGTTGGGGAGCCGCTTCTCGGCGAACGCCAACGGACCCTCCTTGGCGTCCTCGCTCGAGAAGACCTCGCCGGAGATCTCCGACTCGATCCGGTAGGCCTCGGTCATGTCGGTCGCCATCCCGCGCAGCACCGACTCCTTGGTCTTGCGGACGGCGAAGGGGCCGTTGGCCGTGATGCGGTGCGCGTAGTCGTAGGCCCGCTCCATCAGATCACCCGGGCGGCAGATCTCGTTGAGCAGGCCCATCTCGTAGGCGCGCGCGGCGGGCACCTGGTCGGCGCACAGGAGCAGCTCCATGGCGGCGGGAAATGGAACCTGCCGGGGGAGGCGTACGGTGGTGCCGCCGCCGGCGAAGAGGCCGCGCTTGGGTTCCATGACGCCGAACGTGGCCGTGTCCGCGGCCACCCGCAGGTCCGTACCTCCGAGCATCTCCATCCCGCCCGCGACGCACGTCCCGTTCACCGCGGCGACGATGGGTTTGTACAGACGCGTCCCGCGCAGCACGGCCTTGACGCCGTCGTCGAGACGGTAGCCGCCGAGCTCCTCTACCTCGCCGGACTTGATCTTGCGCTGCAGCTCCGTGATCTGGGGGATGTACGACTTGAGGTCGGCACCGACGCAGAAGTCGCGCCCGACGCCCGTCACGATGGCGACATACGCGTCGTCGTCCTGGGCGAACCGGTCCCAGGCCGAGCGCAGTTGGAAGAAATGCTCCATGTCCAGCGAGTTGCGCGCCTCTGGACGGTTGATGGTGATGGTGACGACGTGGTCGTCACCGACGGCGTAGTCGATCGACACGAGAACGGAGAAGGGGGGCTCAGTCCTGAGTGACCGGGGTGCGGGCCAGCATGGTCGAGATGCTGACGATGCCCTCCTCGTTGGTGCCGGTGTGTCCGTGTGCCCGGGACACCAGCGCGGTGTCGACGTCGGTGGCCTCGGCCCGGAGCGCCCCCACGGTGCACTTCTCACGGGGCCTCGTGCTGAACGGGTCGTACCGGAAGTGCCGCATGGCGTTGAGGTGCGTGATCTTGTCGATCTCCGCGTCCGGGACGTCGTCCATGTACTTCATGCACGACTCGGGTGCCGTGGGCCAGGTCGAGTCCGAGTGCGGGTAGTCGCACTCCCACGTGATGTTGTCGATGTTGAGGTACTTGCGGCTGTCGACCCCGAAGGCGTCGTCGATGAAGCAGGTGATGATGCGGTCCTTGAAGACCTGGCTCGGGAGCATGTCGCCGAAGTCCTGGCCCGTCCACTTGTGGTGGTGCTGGTAGACGTAGTCGATGCGCTCGAGCGCGTAGGGGATCCAGCCGATGCCGCCCTCGGAGAGCGCGAAGTGGAGATCCGTGTACTTGCGCAGGACGGGCGACCACAAGAGGTCCGCGGCCGCCTGCACCATGTTCATGGGCTGGAGGCTGATCATCACGTCGATCGGCGCTTCGGCGGACGTCACGACGAGCTGGGAGGACGAGCCCAGGTGCATGCAGACCACGGTGCCCTCGTCGGCGCAGGCCGTCCAGAACGGGTCCCAATGGTCCGAATGCAGCGACGGCCAACCCAGCTTCTCGGGGTTCTCCGAGAACGTCACCGCGTGACAGCCCTTCGCAGCCACGCGGTGCACTTCGGCTGCCGCCAGTTCAGGGTCCCAGATGGCGGGGATGGAGAGGGGGATGAAGCGGCCGGGTTCGGCGCCGCACCACTTGTCGATGTGCCAGTCGTTGTAGGCGCGCACCATGGCGAGCGCCTCGTCCTTGTCCTCGCGCCGGGCGAAGAGCTGGCCGCAGAACTGGGGGAACGAGGGGAAGCACATGGAGCCGAGGACGCCGTTGACCGACATGTCCCGCACTCGTTCGTGGACGTCCCAACACCCGACGCGCATGTCGTCGAGCGACATGGGCTCGATCCCGTACTCCTCGGGCGGCCGACCCACGACGGCGTTCAGGCCGATGTTGGGGATCTCGTTGCCGTCGTAGAACCAGTAGTCGGTCCCGTCGTCGCGGCGGATGAGCTTGGGCGCCTTGTCCTGGTACTTCGCCGGCAGGAGCCCGTCGAACATTCCCCTCGGCTCAATGACGTGGTCGTCCACGCTGACCAGGATCATGTCTTCGGTGCGCATCGGTCTGTCCTCCCCTCGTGCCGGTCGGCAAGTGGCCTGGCCTTCCCTGACACTCGTGTCATCCACCTTATGCGCCGATCGCTCCGGGTGCGAAGCGGCGCGACGACGGGAGGGAGGGCCCGATCCGCACCGAACCGAGCCCGAACTGCGTCAGGCGCCCGCCACCTGGAGTTCGGGCTCGGCCGGCGCGCACAGGCCGCGGCGGGGCACGATGATGTCGTCGACGATGCCGTAGTCCCGCGCCTCGGCCGCGGTCATGTAGCGGTCGCGGTCGATGTCGGCCGAGACCTGCTCCACGGGGCGGCCGCTGTGGTGGGCGATGATCTCGGCCATGCGCCGGGTCAGCGAGAGGACCTCGCGTAGTTGGATCTCCATGTCCGACGGTGCGCCCCGGGCGCCGGCGGAACCCTGGTGGATCATGATGCGGGCATTCGGGAGAGCGAAGCGCTTCCCCGTGGTGCCACCCGAGAGGATCATGGCGGCCGCGGACATGCCCATGCCCACGCAGATGGTGGAGACGTCGGGCTCGACGTGCTGCATCACGTCGTAGATGGCCATGCCGGCATAGGCCACGCCGCCGGGGGAGTTGATGTAGAGGGCGATGTCCTTCTTGTTGTCCTGGGCCTCGAGGAACAACATCTGCGAGATGATCAGGTTGGCGACCTGGTCGTCCACCTCCTGGCCGAGGAAGACGATGCGCTCGCGGAGCAGCTGCGAGTAGATGTCGAAGGCACGATCGCCCCGGCTTCCCTCCTCGATGACCGTCGGGACAAGGACCTGGGTTGGCTTCGTCATCGACATGGTGTGCGCCTTCTCTCCATTTCGCCATTTCACGGTGATTGACACGGGACGGTCTCTTGCGGTCTCCCAGCCAGGCGACCGGTCATCCGGTCGAGCTCGTCCTCCCCGCCAGGTTATATCAAATGTGAGATAATGGTGCCGTGAGCGACCGCCGCCACCCGACCGTCTTCCCGGGGTTCAAGGAGATGGCCGAGCGACGCCGCTCGGTGACGGGCCAGCTCCTGTCCCTGCGGCGTGAGCTCGGACTGTCCCAGTCGGAGGTCGCCGCCCGCATGGGCACCTCCCAGTCCGCCGTGGCGCGGTTCGAGGGGGGCGGCCTCGATGTGCGGCTCTCCACCGTGGAGCGGTACACGCAGGCCCTCGGGGCGCGACTGGAATGGAGCATCCGACATGACTGACCGCGACTGGCCCTTGCTGTACCCGCCCGGGACCGGACCCACCCCTGGAGGCGCCCTGCCCGAAGCGCTGGCCCGACGGCTCTTCGAACAGCGCGTCGTGCTGCTGCACGGGACCCTCGACGACCTCGCCGTGGCGCGTGCCTCGGCCGAGCTCATGACTCTCGACGCCGAGGGCGACGAGCCGGTCACGCTGCGGGTCGATTCGGGCGAGGGGAGCCTCGCCCTCGCGCTCACCCTCATGGACGTGATCGAGCTGTTGGGAGTCCCGGTGCACGCACTGTGCCTGGGCCAGGTCGGAGCCGGCGCCGTGGGCGTCGTCGCGGTGTGCCCACGGCGGGTGGCCATGCCCAGCACGCGCTTCGCGCTCCGCGAGCCCGCGACCGAGCAGTCGCCGGTGCACGTGCGCAACGTCGAGCAATGGTCGAAGCTGCGCACGGACGAGCGGGAGCGTTTCTGCGCCCGCCTCGCCGCGGCCGCGGGGCGATCGGTCGAGCAGGTGCGCCGGGACGTCGTGTCGGGCCGGTTCCTCGATGCGCCGGCCGCCGCGGCCTACGGGCTCGTCGACGAGGTGTCCCGGCCGGACGCAGCGATCAGCCGTCTTCCCGGGGCCGGCCCGCCGCCGATGGGGTTCCGCCCGCGCCACTGAGTCGACGGGTCCGGGCGACGAATCCGGACGTCGATGCCGTGCACAGCCGTCGTGCCTACGATGCGGGTGTGCCCGGTCCCCGCATCGCCCCGCTGCCGCCCGAAGAGTGGGACGAGCGGCTGACCCGCTTGCTCGAGGCGTCGGCGGGTGGCACCGAGGAGCCGATGCACATCTTCACGACGCTGGCCCGCGCGCCCGAGCTGTTCCGGCGCTGGACCGCCTTCGGCGGTGCGCTCCTCTTCGGCACCCTCCCGGGCCGTTTGCGCGAGCTGGTCATTCTGCGTACCGCAGCACGTTTCGGCGGGACCTACGAGTGGGCCCAGCACGTTGGCCTGGCCGAGCGCGAGGGCATCAGCCGGGCCGAGATAGAGGCGGTCGGAGGCGACCACTCGAGCGTGTCGTGGTCTCCGCTCGAGGCCGCCGCGTTGTCCGCCGTGGACGAGACGGCCGACGACGGCTCCGTCTCCGACGCGACGTGGGAGCAACTGGCCACTCGACTCGGTGACGCCGAGCTGATTGAGCTCGTGATGCTCATCGCGCACTACATGATGCTGACGACGGTGCTCGCCTCGCTGCGCGTCCCGCTCGAACCGCGGGCCGAGGCACAGGCGGCGAGCGTGCCCGCGGGACCGGTCCCGCGTCCGGAGAGATGACGCGGTGAGCCGCCTGTTGCAAGGGCGCTGCATCACCGTCGTCGGCGCGGGGACGCAGCGCTCTCGCGAGCTCGACGCGCCCGTCGGCAACGGCCGCGCCATCGCCCTTCGGGCGGCGCGTGAGGGCGCGTCCGTCGTCTGCGTGGACAAGGACGAGGCGTCGGCCGAGGAGACGTGGCGGCTCATCAGCGACGAGGGAGGCAAGGCCGCGGTCGTCGTCGCCGACGTCACCACCGAGGAGGGCTGCCGCCTGGCCGTCGACGGCGCCCCCACCCCCGACGGGATCGTCCTCAACGTCGGCACCGGCTACGGCATGGGCGTCGCCGGCACATCGCCCGACGACTGGGACCGCACCTTCGCCCTCAATCTGCGGGCGCACTTCATGCTCGTGCGCCGTGCTCTGGTCACGCTGCCCGACGACGGCGCCATCGTGTTCGTGGGCTCGGTGGCCGGGCTCCGCCCGGGCAGCCGCATCCCTGCCTACGACGCCTCGAAGGCGGGCCTCATCGGCCTCTCCCGCCATGTCGCCGTCGAGGGGGCCCGCCGCGGCATTCGGGCCAATGTGCTCGCGCCCGGGCTCATCGACACCCCACTCGGGCGCGCCGCCTCCGCCGGCCGGCCCTCGCGGACCCGTGCCCCGGTGCCGCTCGGGCGCCAAGGCACGGCGTGGGAGGTCGCGGCCGCCGCGGTGTTCCTGCTCTCGGACGAGGCGAGCTACATCACCGGGCAGGTCCTCGCCGTCGACGGCGGGCTGACCCTCATCTGACCGCCGCGCCCGTCTCCGAACGTGGAGCCAGAAGGCACTCCTCGACCGCCTCGGGGACCGATCCGGCGACGTGGTCCGGAGCCGGGCCGTGCGCAGGATCCCAGTCCCGTCCGCGGTGGATCCACACCGTCCGGATCCCGAGGGCACGCGCCCCCTCCATGTCGGACGGCGGCGAGTCGCCCACCATCCACGTGTCGGGCGCGGGACCCCCGCAGCGGCGGACCGCCTCTCGGAAGATTCTCGGGTCGGGCTTGGCGAAGCCGACCTCACCCGATGCGCAGAAGCCGTCGACGACGGAGAGGAGACCCAGGCGATCGGCCTTGTGCGCTTGGTGGGGTGTGGGGCCGTTGGTGACCACTCCGATACGCCAGCCCGCGTCCCGCAGCAGACCGAGAGCCCGGAGGACGCGTGGGTCGGGCTCGAGGGTGTCGAGGTACTCCCGGCGGTGGCCGGCCACGAGCTCCGGCACCGGGGTCTCGAGGCCGTAGCGACGTCGGACGCGGGTCCACATCTCCACCCGATCCGTCATGCCGTCGTCGTCCACCTGGCACAGCCAGTCGACCTCGCCGGCCGGGTCAGCCCGCCCGGCGACATAGGCGGTCGCCCAGCGGCGGAAGGTGCCCTCCCGGTCGTAGAGCGTGTTGTCGAGATCGAAGAGGGCGACCGGCACTCGGGTGATTCTGGCCGCGCTCAGACGACGACTTCCATGCGCAGCCCACGCTCGTCGCGCTCGCCCCCCAGCCGGGTGTGGATCCCGGACGCAAGGCGGAGCGCGGTCCACGCTCCGGCGAAGGCGTCGAGGACGTCGTCGGAGCGTGCGCCCGCCGGCGGGCTCGCCGCATGACGCGCCACGACGGACGCACCGAACACCGATCCCAGCACCTCCACGCGTTCGGCCCGACCCTCGGCCGTGCTCTTCGGACGGGCCATCGGCGCGCCGACGATGAAGGAGAGGCTCAGCTCGGGGCACATCTCGACCAGTCGGTGCTGCCGAGCCGGCGACTGGACCGCGTCGGCCTCCTCGATCTTGGGGAGGATGTTGAAGAGCTGGCGCGAGATCGCCTTGCCGCAGGCCGCTCGCGACCGCGCGCACGCCTCCTCGTAGGTGGCCGCCCCGAGCACGCGGCGCGCCGGGGCCGGGAACACCGAGCTGCGTCGCGGCCCGAGGAGTCGCCGCGCCTCGAGATCGGCCGCCCGCGGCCCGCACGAGGGCAGGCCGACCGGGATGTCGATGGCGGCCGCGGCGAGGCGCCCCGAGTCGAGATCGTCGCTCAACTCGACCAGGCGGCGGACCAGCCGCACCCCGACCGTGCCGGGATCGACAACCGGCAGCACCCCGCCGACTGAGGCCGCATCCGATGTCACGGACAGTGGCACGGGCAGAGTCACCGGCACCGTCACCAACACCCAGCCCGCCCGGCACCCGTCGATCCCGCCGACGACGGCGTCCGGCGTGCTCACCGGCCTGGTCGGTCCGCCGCGGGTCAGCCGACTCGGGCCAGGTTCAACTGGTCCTCGGACGTCAGCGTCACGTGCCGCCCGACCAGCTCCTCGCGCTCGGCCTGCGCCAGCGCTTCCGCACCGCCGTCGAGCAGCGCGTAGCAACGGCCGCCGGCGGGCAGGTCGCAGACCAGCACCGCCCGATCCGGCGCGCCGTCGCGGCCGTGGAGCACCGTGTACGCCGCGACCGTGGCCGGTCCCGACGCCGAGGTGACGATCCCGATGCCCTCGGTGCCACGGCCGGAAGAGACCGAGCCCTGTTCCCGCTCCCGTCCGTGGGAGCCTCCCCAGCCGTCGCACCCGACGGCGGCGTGGTCGACCACACGCCGAACGCGTGCTTCTGCATGTGCATCCCGACGCCGCTCACCATGCCGTAGGAACCCGGGTCGGCGCGCAGCGACTCGGCCATGGCGACCAGCGAGTGCGTCATGTAGTTGGAGCCCGGGCCACCGTGGTAGGGGAGCCCGCCCGTCTGGGTCACGCCCCGAGGATCGTCCTCGGCCAGCCCGAGGGTGTCGAGGGCGAAGCAGATGGAGCTGGCGAAGCACGAGTAAAGGTCGAGATGGGCCACCTCGTCGGCGCCGATTCCGGCGCCCGCCAGCGCGGCCGACGAGGCGGCGGCCAGGCCGGGCGAGCGCCACAGCTCGGCGTGGCCGGCGACATGGGCCGGGTCCTCCGCGTACCCCCAGCCCCGCAGGTACACCCGCTTCTCCTCGGGCACGCCGAGCTCGTCCGCCTTCCGGGCCGACGCGATCACCAGAGCCGCGGCCATGTCGACGTCCATGATGGAGGTCATGAGCTTGGTGTAGGGATACGCCACCATGCGGTTGTCCGCGGTGACGCCGGCGATCTCGTCCGCCGACCGCGCCACCGGGAACCACGCGTGCGGGCTCGCCGCGGCGACGTCCGTCATCCGCGACATCACCGCGCCCAACGACTCCCGGTGGGCCTCGAGCCCGCGACCGAGATGCGCGCGACGTGCGTTGTCGAAGAGTGCGAAGGTCAGGTAGGCCTCGAACACGGCGTGGCTGATCTCCGACGGGTCGAACTCCATGTCCATGGGGAACGGGCGCCTCTCGGCCGGCCTGAAGGACCACTGCGGTTTCTCGCCCGCCTTCTTCAACGCGCGCACCGTGGCCAACGCCTCGCCGCCCGTGACCAGCGCGAGATCGAGGTCTCCCGTCGCCATGTCGCGTGCCACCTCCGTCACGAGCACGTGGGGCACCGACCCCCCGATGCCCGAGTAGCGGCCCCGCCGCGGCGACGCTCCGAGCCGCTCGGCCAGCCGGCCCACGGCGTCGTCGTACTGCCACGACTGCGAGTACACGACGTCGATGCTCTCCAGCGCCGCGAGTGCCCCCGGGGCGCCGACGTCGTCCGCCGCGGCTCTCGCCGTCTCCTCCCACATGTCGAGTGGCTCGGGCGCCTGCCCGTCCGCGGCCACCACCTCGGGGTCGTCGCGGTGCCAGGTGCGCCGCGACGTGCCCACGATGCACGCGGCGCGGGGGTCCGTGCTCATCGGGTCTCCATCGCCTCCATAGCCCGGGACGCCGTCAGGCGCGGGACTTGCCGGGCATGGCGATGGCTCGGTCAGCGATGATGTTCTTCTGGATCTCGGTCGAGCCCCCGCCGATGGTCGAGTAGCGCTGGAACGCGTAGAGCCTCGTCCATTTGCCCCGGTCGACCGCGTCCGGACCGCCCCGCGCCTGCAATCCCGCCGGGCCGAGCAGATCGACGGCCAGCTCGGCCAGGGTCTGCGCCATCGACGACCACGAGAGCTTGGCGAAGGGGACTTCGGGCCAGTTCTTCTCGCCCTTCATGATCTTCGAGAGCGCCCGGAGCGAGAGCAGCCGCGCCAGCTCCACCTCGGTCCACAGGCGCGCCACCCGGTCCCGCAGCGACGGGTCCTCCAGCGCGTCGGGGTTGACGCTGCGGGCTGTCTCGACCACCGCCCGCAGGTCGGCGGCCAGGATGGCGATCTGCGACGCGATGCCGACGCGCTCGAAACCGAGCGTCCCCATCGCCACCATCCAGCCGGCGCCCTCTTCGCCCAGTCTCCACGATGCCGGCACGCGGACGTCGGTGAAGAAGATCTCGTTGAAGAGCTCCTCGCCCGCCATGTCCCTGATCGGCCGCACCTCGATCCCCGGAGTCTTCAGGTTCAGCACGAACGCCGTGATGCCCTCGTGCTTCCTCCCGCGTTCCAGCGCGCCCGGGTCCGTCCGCAGCAGGAACAGACCCCACGTCGCCAGGTGGGCCGAGGAGATCCAGATCTTCGACCCGTTCACCACGTACTCGTCCGTCTCCGCGTCGTAGATGGCGGTGGTGCGCAGGTTGGCCAGGTCGTTGCCGGCCATGGGCTCGCTGAAGCCCTGGCACCAGTGCTCCTCCGCCTCGAGGATCGACGGCAGCCACTGCGCCTTCTGGTCCTCGGTGCCCCACTGGATGATCATCGGGCCGATCTGCCAGATCCCGTTGGTGTTGAACATGCCCGGCGTGCGGTACTCGGCCATCACCTCGGAGTAGATGAGGCGTTGCATGGCGTTGATGCTGCGCCCGTTGGCGAACTCGGGTCCCCAGTGGATGGCGGCCCACCCGCCCTCGTGCAGCGTCTTCTGCCATTTCTGCCGACGCTTCTGGCTCGCCTCGCCGCTCAGCTGCACGTCGTCGCCGAGGGCTTCCGCCTCGAGAAACGGCGGGAGGTGCACGTCGAGCCACGCCCGGAGTTCGTCGCGGAACTTCTCGTCCTCGGGCGTCAGGGCGAAATCCACCCGGGGAAGGGTACCCGACCACCGTGTACTGTGACGCCGGTGTCAGGGAGCGGTACCGCGCACCGGCACGACGGCGTTGCACGGACGGGGGAGAGGCCGTAGGCCCGTGGATTTCACGTACGACGAAGGACAGTTGGCGCTCCAGGAGGTGACGCGCGCCGCGCTGGAGCGCGCCTGCGACCCCCAAGTGCTGCGCCACCTCGCGGACGACGACCGCGGCGTCACGCCCGAGCTGTGGTCGGTGCTCGTGGAGCTCGGATGGACCGGCCTCCTCGTCCCCGAGGAGCTCGGCGGCGCCGGCAACGGCGCGGGCCTGCTCGAGGTGTGCATCGTGGCCGAGCAGATGGGTCGCATCCCGCTGCCCGGGCCCTTCCTCTCGTCGGCCGTGGCGGCGACGCTGGCGGCCCGCGCCCTCGGCGCGACGGAGCTGCTCGCCGACCTGGCGGCCGGCACGCGGCGCGGCACGATCGCCCTCGGGGAACAGGGTCACGGCGAGCCGCTCGGCACGGTGCGCGCACGGGCGCGGCGCAAGGGCGCCCGCTGGGTGGTGAGCGGTCACAAATCGGTGGTTCTCGACGGGCACACCGCGGACTGGGCCATCGTCGTGGCCCGCAGCGAGGAAGGAGTGCGCTCCTTCTTGCTCGATTCTCCCTCGACCGCGGCCGGCGCCACCGTCGAGGTCGTTCCCTCGCTCGACCCCACGAGGAAGCTCGCTCGACTCGTGCTCGAGGACGCCCCGGTCGTGCCCCTCGGGCCGGCCGGGAGCCAGCGCGCCCTGTGGGAGCGGTTGCAGGACGACCTGGCTGTCGTGTTGGCCGCCGAGACGGTCGGGGCCTCCGACCGCGCCCTGGGAGACGCCATCGGCTACACGTCCGAACGGGTCGTCTTCGACAAGCCGGTCGCCACGTACCAGACCGTGCGGCACCGGCTGGTCGAGATGTTCCAGCAGGTCGAGATGGCCCGCGCCGGCGTCCAGTTCGCGGCCTGGGCCTCGGACACCGAGGCGCCCGAGCGCGCCCAGGCTGCCGCCATGGCGGCGAGCTATGCCGCCGAGGCCGGGGTGCGGGTGACGGGCGACGACATCCAGCTGCACGGCGGCGTCGGATTCACCTGGGCCAACGACGCCCACTTCCTGTTCAAGCGGGTCAAGCAGAACGACGTCCTCTCCGGCGGCGCCGCCGCGCACCGCCACCGGCTGGCGACCATGTTCATCGAGTCGGCCTGATGGCCGTCGTGTTCATCGAGTCGGCCTGATGGCCGTCGTGTCCATCGAGTCGGCCTGATGGCCGGCCGGTCCGTCGAGTCGGACTGATGTCACCAGCGTCGGACCTGCGCGCCGCGCTCCGGCCCGTGCCACCGCACCTGGCGCAGCGCTACCTGGCCGAGGGAGCCTGGGACGACCGCTCGCTCGGACGCTTCCTGAGCGACGCGCTGCTGCAGGACACGGCGAGGCGCATCCGGATCTGGTCCCCGACGAATCCGCACCTCGGCACGGTGGGGGAGGTCTACGAGGAGGCGCTCCGGGTGGCCGGAGGACTCCGGGCACACGGCGTGGGGCCGGGGGACGTCGTCGCGTTCCAGCTACCCAACTGGGTCGAGGCCGCGGTCACCTTCTATGCCTGCGCCCTGCTCGGGGTGACGCTGGTACCGATCGTGCACTTCTACGGCCCGAAGGAGGTCGGCTTCATCCTGCGCCAGAGCCGCGCCCGCGCCCTCGTGATCGTGGGGCGCTACGCCAAGCGCGACTTCCTGGCCGAGCTGGCCACCGTCCGCGACGGCCTGAACGACCTGGAGCGGGTGTTCGTGGTCGGCGACCGCGGTGACGCGCCCGACGTGCTCGGTTTCGACGAACTGCTCAACCGGGACCGCGACGGCACCTCCGGCGCGGTGGCAGGGCCGGCGGACGTCGACCCGGACTCACCGGCCCTGATCGCCTACACCTCGGGCACGACCGCCGACCCCAAGGGCGTGGTGCACACCCACCGGACCCTCGGCTTCGAGGTGCGCCAGCTGGCCGGCCACCAAGCGGTTCGCGACCGGCCGGCGCTCGTGGGCGCCCCGGTCGGCCACGCCATCGGCATGCTCGGCGGTCTCCTCTGCCCCTTGGTGAACGGCCGCCCGCTCTACCTCATCGACGGCTGGGACCCGCCGACGGTCCTGCGCGCCATGGTCGAGGAGCAGATCTCGGCCGGCAGCGGCTCGACCTACTTCTTCACCAGCCTGCTCGACAGCCCGAGCTTCGGTCCCGAGCACATCGAGCTGATGCGCTACATCGGGCTCGGGGGATCGCCCATCCCCGATGCCGTGGCCGAGCGCGCCGACCGGCTCGGCATCTCGCTCGTCCGCTCCTACGGCAGCACCGAGCACCCCTCGGTCACCGGGTCGGCACACGAGGCGCCACGGGAGAAGCGCATCCACACCGACGGACGCCCGCTCGAGTGGGTCGAGGTGAGGACGGTGGACGAGGACGGTACCGACGTCGGTGTGGGGCGGCCCGGCGAGATCCTCACCCGTGGGCCCGACCGCTTCGCCGGCTACACGGATGCCGCCCTCACGGCCGAGGCCGTCGACGAGGAGGGCTGGTTTCGCACCGGCGACATCGGCGTCCTCGACGATGACGGCTACCTCACCATCACCGACCGGGTCAAGGACATCATCATCCGCGGCGGCGAGAACGTCAGCGCGGCCGAGGTGGAGCAACTCCTGGCCCACATGGAAGGCGTGGCGGAGGTCGCCGTCGTGGCGGCGCCGGACGAGCGGTTGGGCGAACACGGGTGCGCCTTCTTCCGCATGCAACCCGGCCGAGAGCCGCCCGAACTCCCGGCGTTGCGGGACCACCTCCAATCAGCAGGGTTGGCGCGTCAGAAGTGGCCAGAGGAGATTCGATCGGTCGACGAGCTGCCGAGAACGGCCTCGGGCAAGGTGCAGAAGTTCGTGCTGCGCGAACGCCTGCGAGCAGGGGGCTGACCCGGGTACGCTCCCGGCAGCTGTTCCGGTGGGACGCACCGGAGGGAGGGGCGGTCACATGCGCAGTCGGATTCCCAAGAAGCAAATCGCGCTCCTCGGAGCAGTGCCGCTGTTCTCCGCCTGCACTCAGGGCGAGCTCCGCTCCATCGCCCAGCTCGGGACGCCCGTCGGCGTGGACGCCGGAACCTTCCTGACCGAGCGCGGCATGCCGGGTCGCGAGTTCTTCCTCGTGCTCGACGGCCAGGCGTCGTGCCAGGTGGGGAAGAAGGAGGTCGGACGGTTCAAGCCCGGCGGTTACTTCGGGGAGCTGGCCATCCTGCACGGCGGCATCCGCACGGCCGACGTGATTGCCGTCACGGACATGGATCTCCTGGTGTTCGACGCCCGGGAGTTCCGCTCGCTCCTCACGACCACGCCCGGTATCGGTATCAAGATGCTGGGCCGCCTGGCCGAGCGACTGACCGCCGCGGACGCGCAGCCGAGCGACTGACTGCCGCGGACGCCCAGCCGAGCGACTGATCCCCGGACGGGGTACCGGGCGCGTCCGGACTCGTCTCAGCTCGTCGTCGGCCGCCGTGCCGGATCTTCCAGTAGACCCCGCATGAGGCGCAGCTCCTTGGTGATCTGCGCCAAGCCGCCGGCCGCCGCGGCGGCGGCCACGTCGTCAGGGAGACCCGGGGGCAGGGACACCCACAACGTCAGGGTGGCCTCGCACCTGTTCGCGCCCGTCGGGCGGACCGTGAACTCCTCGTAGGCATCGTTCCCACCCGTCATGGCCGCCGCCACCAGCGTCGGCTCGACCACGGTGACCGGCCAGAGCTCGACGGGCTGGCTCGCCCCGGGTCGCCGGCCGTCGGCCAGGCTGAACGTGTAACGGGCACCGGGTCCGAGGACGCCACCTGTTCCGCCCGGATCGCCCTCGGCGACGCGGGTCAACCCGCTCACGTCGGGGTTGTACTCGGGCAGGTTGGTGAAGTCGAGGCGGTACCGCCAGACCACCGTGGCCGGCACGGCGAAGCTCTCGGAGGCGACGGCCGTGGGGGGCGCGGTGGGCGGCCCGGCCGGAGTCGGCTCGGCACTCACGGCGCAATGACCCGCGCCGCCTCCGCAGACCGCTTGGCGACCAGGGCGGCCAGGTCGTCGCCTTCGTTGGGCAGCGCGCCGGCCGCATGCTGGATGAACAGACCGACCACCATGGCGCTGATCAGGCGTGAGACGTCGGCCGCTCCCGCCCGCTCGTCGAGGTCCGGGCGGTGCGTGCGCACCCACGCCTCAATGGAGAGCTCGAAGTTCGAGAACAGGTCGAGCCCGACCGAGCGCGCCGTCTCCTCCCCTCGCATGGCCTCGCCCACCATGAGCCGCACGAAGTCCTCGACCTCGAACATCGAGCTCAGGATCGCCTGGATCAGCCCGGCGAGGTCCGACTCGGCGGTGGCGTCGGGCACCTTGGGCTCCGAGCCTTCGCCCGAGGGGCTGCCCGGCTCGGGCCGTCCCGAGCGCGGCGGCCCCACCGTCACCTCCAGCGGGAGGAAGCCCTGCTCGACCAGGACGGACTCCAGCAGATCCCGCTTCGAGGGGAAGTAGTGGTAGAGCGACGCCACGTTGAGCTCGGCGGCCGCCGCGAGGTCGCGCATGCTGGTCCCGTCGACGCCTCGCTGCGACATCAAGGTGAGGGCGATGTGGAGGATCCTCCGGCGCGTCGACGACCCTTCACCGGCGTTGGAGGGGCCGGCACCGGGGTTCACGGGATCGGCACCGGGGTTGCCGGCATCGGCTCCGGCGCCGGACGACTCGTCGCCCGGGCCGGCCGTCCCGGCGAGATCCGGTTCCGCCTTCTTCATGGTCCGTCCATCCTTCGCCCCGGCCCGCGCCGTATCTGCGCTCCCGCCGTCGAGCCTGGTCGAATCCGTCGGCCGTCCCCACGACCCAGCACGAGCCTCACGCGTAGTCGACTACCGAACGCTCGTTTGATATACATCACATAGGTGTCAGGGAATGGTTCGCTGCCGCCTCAATCTAGGGGGAGTCAGGGACACATGCCAGATACGGATACCGCAAGCACGGCCGTCCCGTTCGACCCTTTCGAGCTGAAGGACGTCGTTTCGGGCAATATTCGCGACCCGTTCCCGCTGATCCGTGAGCTGCTCCGTGAGTCGCCCGTGCACCTCGGCCCGATCGACTTGGGCGAGGGCGTCGAGACATGGGACCCCACGTTGCCCCCTCCGGTGACGGTCTTCGGCTTCGACGAGGTGGTCCAGGTCCTGCGGGACAACGAGACGTACTCGTCCATGGTCTACGCGGACGTCATGGGCCAGGTCATGGGTCGCACCATCCTCGAGATGGACGAGCCCGAGCACCGGGGCACCCGCGCGCTCGTTGCGGGCAGCTTCCGCTCCAAGGTGCTCGAGCGCTGGGAGGAGGGGCTGGTCGCCCTCGTGGTCAACGAATTGGTCGACTCCTTCGTGGATCGGGGTCGTTCGGATCTCGTGCGCGACGTCACCTTCAACTTCCCGGTCCAGGTCATCGCGCGCATCCTGGGCCTACCCCGCTCCGACTACCCGCGGTTCCAGCGCTGGGCGATCGAGATCACGAGCGTCGCGGCCAACTGGGAGCGCGGCGTGGCCGCCTCGTCGGCTCTGCGGGACTACTTCGCGGAGGTCATGACCGAGCGCCGCGCCTCACCCGGCGACGATCTCATCAGCGACCTGGTGCGGGCGGACATCGACGGCGTGCGGCTGAGCGACGAGGAGATCTACTCGTTCCTTCGCCTGTTGCTCCCGGCCGGGGTCGAGACGACCTACCGCGCCTCGGGCAGCATGCTGTTCGCGCTGCTCAACGACCGGGCGCAGCTCCAGGCGCTGTACGAGGACCGCTCCCTGTTCCCGCAGGCGTTCGAGGAGGCGGTCCGCTGGGAGCCTCCGGTCACGGTGATCCTGCGGCGGGCCCGGCGCGACACGGAGCTGGCCGGGGTGAAGATCAACGAGGGTGCGGACATCGCCCTGATGATCGGTGCCGCCAACCGCGACGAGCGCAAGTACGCCGATCCCGACCGCTTCGACATGTTCCGCGAGGTCCGCCAACACGTCGGGTTCGGTTTCGGGGTGCACGTGTGCCTGGGCATGCACCTGGCCCGCATGGAGTCCCGGGTGGCGATCAACACCCTCTTCGACCGGCTCGGCCCGTTCCGGCTGGACCCGGACGCGGAGCCCCCGCACATCGAGGGCCTGGCCTTCCGTTCCCCGCTCTCCCTGCCGGTGGTGTTCGACGCGTCGTAACGCCCACGCCGCCCTGTCTCTCTCGTCTCTGCCGTGACGACCAGCATGCGCCGGCCCGCTCGCGCCCGCGGGGGTGCGCCGGCTCCGGGGCCCTCGACGAGCCGGATCCACGGGGGCAGGACGTTGCCTGGTCGCCCCCGGCCAAGCGTGCCCACCAGCGCCGTGCTCTTGCGTGTGCCGTCGCGCGCGATGATCGCCCGGGCATGAGGGGACACCGATGAGCGAGCCGCTGGACATCCGTATCGACCGGGACCGCTGCATGGGCTCGGGCAACTGCGTGTTCTGGGCTCCAGAGACCTTCGACCTGGGTGAGGACGGCTACTCCGTCGTGGTGGACGCGGCGGCCACCGACGAGGAGCGGCTGCGTGTCGCCATCGAAGGGTGTCCGGTCGGTGCGATCTCCTTGTGGCGCGGCGGCGAGCGCGTCGAGTTCGACGAGCCGCGCTCGTGAGCATCGCCCTCAGCGAGGAGCACGAGTCGCTCCGCCTCACCGCCCAGCGCTGGCTGGCCACCCACTGCCCGCCGTCGGAGCCCCGGGCCGCGGCCGAGGACCCGGCGGCGACGCTCCCACCCGTGTGGGAGAAGATGGCCGCCCAGGACTGGCTCGGGCTTCATGTGGCCGAGGACGCGGGTGGCCAGGGCTTCGGGCTGATCGAGCTCGCCGTGGTCCTCGAGGAGCTGGGCGCCGCGCTCTTCCCCGGCCCGCTCCTGCCCACGGTGCTGGCCTCGGCCGTCCTGTCCCGGTTCGGCGGAACCCGCGAGCACGCGGAGCTGCTGCCGGGCCTGGCCGACGGCTCGCTCACGGCGGCCGTCGCGCTCGGACGCAGCCGCCTCGACGCCGAGCCCGCCGCCGGCGGTGCCCTCCGGGTCAGCGGGACGGTGCGCCCCGTGCTCGGGCTGCCCGGGGCACGGGTGCTCCTCGTGCCGGTCGAGGACCGGGGATGGCTCGTCGTCGACCGTGCCCGCACCGACGACGCGGTCGGGGCGGAGATCCTCACCGGGCTCGATGCCACCCGGCCCGTCTCCATGCTCTCCGTCGACGGCCTCGTCGTCCCGCAGGCCGAGCAGATCTGGGCCTCCGACGAGCTCGTCCGCGGCCTTGCCTTCGTGCTCGGCTCGGCCGAGAGCGCGGGGATCGCGCGTTGGTGCCTCGACACGGCCTCGGAGTACGCGAAGGTGCGGGTGCAGTTCGGCCGCCCGATCGGCCAGTTCCAGGCGGTCAAGCACGCGTTGGCCGACATGCTGGTCGCCGTGGAGCAGTGCGCCGCCGTGGCGTGGGACGCCGCCATGGCCTGGTCCGAAGAGGACGGAGCCGACGGGGCCGATACAGCCGGAGCCGATACAGCCGAAGCCGCGGCAGGCGCCCGACTCGCGGCGTACGTCGCGGGATCCCTGGCGCTCCCCGCGGCTGCCCGATGCGCCAAGCAGTGCGTCCAGACGCTCGGCGGCATCGGGTTCACCTGGGAGCACGACGCGCACCTGTACCTCAAGCGCGCCGTGGCGAACCTGCAGCTGCTGGCGGGCGGGGACGAGGGCGCGCTGGAGGAGGAGGTGACCGCGCTGGCCGTCGCCGGCGCCCGCCGTGATCTCACGGCGGAGCTGCCCGAGGAGGCCGAGTCGCTCCGAGAAGGCGTCCGCCGGCTCGTCGCGCAGGTGGCGGAGAAGCCGGAGGGGCACGAGCAGCGAGAGGCGCTGGTCGAGGCCGGTTTGATCATGCCCCACTGGCCCGCGCCGTGGGGCCGGGGCTCGTCGCCCCTGGAGCAACTCGTCATCGACGAGGAGCTGGCCCATGCCGGCGTGTCCCGTCCCCATCTGGCCATCGGCGCCTGGGCCCTCCCGACCCTGATCGCGCACGGGACGCCGGAACAGCAGGAGCGCTGGGTACGTCCGACCCTGCTCGGCCGGCTGTCGTGGTGCCAGCTCTTCAGCGAGCCGGGCGCGGGCTCCGACCTGGCCGCGCTGAGCACGAGAGCGGAACGGGTCGAGGGCGGGTTCGTGCTCAACGGCCAGAAGGTCTGGACGTCGCTGGCCCAGTCGGCCGACTTCGGGATCTGCCTGGCCCGGTCGGACCCGGACGCGCCCAAGCACGCGGGGATCACCTTCTTGGTGGTCGACATGCGCGCCGATGGCATCGACATCCGCCCGCTCCGGGAGCTCACCGGCGCGGCCATGTTCAACGAGGTGTTCTTCGACGACGTGTTCGTGCCCGACGACGCCGTCGTCGGCGTGCCGGGCGACGGCTGGCGCATCGGGCGGACCACCCTGGCCAACGAGCGCGTCGTCGATGTCCTCCGGCGCGTCGTTCGGCAACGGGGTGGAGTCGTTGATCCGCGCCATGGCTCGCGGCGACGGCACGGAGGGGGAGGGCGCGGCGGCGGGGGACCCGCCACCACGGCACCTGGACCAGCGCCTCGGCCACCTCATCGCCGAGGCACGCTCGGTGGCGCTGCTCGGGCACCGCTCCACGCTGCGCACGCTGTCGGGAGTGGATCCCGGCAGCGGGTCGAGTGTCCGCAAACTGCTGGGCGCCGAGCACGAGCAGCGCGTGCAGGAGCTCGGGATGGCGCTCTACGCCGCCGACGGTGCCGTCCTCGACGGCCGGGCCCGGCGCTGGGAAGAGGGCTTTCTCTCCACCCGCTGCCTCACCATCGCCGGGGGCACGAGCGAGGTGCAGCGCAACGTCATCGCCGAGCGCATGCTGGGCCAGCCCAAGGACCCCGAGCCCGGGTCCTGAGCCGCCGCCGTCACCGGCGAGCGCCGGTAAGGTGACGCGGCGATGGGCGCCGGTCCCGAAGACCTCGACGAGGGCCTCGACTACGACGTCGAGGCGGACCTCTGGCCCTTTCCTTCGGAGCGCTTCTTGCAAGAGTTGGCTCCGAACGTGCTCCAGGCGCAGAACGCCTGGATGGCGTCCATCGACTCGCTCCGTGCCCCGGACCGAAAGACGCACGAGCTCATCCGCATGGTCTGCACCGTCATCGCCCGCCAGCCCGGCGGCGTGCAGCGCCACGCTCGACTGGCCGCCGAGGTCGGTGCGACCTGGGACGAGATCGCGGGCTCCATCTTGTTGACCGAGCCGGCGTTCGGCATCGTCCTCGCCGTTCAGGCCCTGCCCGCGGCGCGGCGGGGCTACAAGCAGGGATCGACCGTCTCGCCCGAGGAGTGACCTCCGCGCGATAGTTGGCCATGCGTCTCGCTCCCGACGACACCCTGGTCGCGTTCCGGGGCGAGTTCGAGTCCTGGCTGGACGAGCACCTGCCCGCGCAGGAGGTGATGGACGCCGATCCGCGCCTTTCGTCGGCGCATCTGCCCGACTGGGCCCGGACCTTTCAGCGCACCATGTTCGAGGCGGGCTATCTGGTGCCGGGTTGGCCGCCGGAGCTGGGCGGGCGTAACGCCACCCCCCAGGAGCAGATGACCTACTTCGAGGTGATCACCGAGCGCGCGGTGCCCCGCTCACTCAACCCTCAGGGGCTGTCGATCTGCGCGGCCTCCGTCGTCGAATTCGGGAGCGAGGAGCAAAAGGAGCGCTACGCCCTGCCGACGCTCAGGGGCGAGATCACGTGGTGCCTCGGCATGAGCGAACCCAACGCCGGCAGCGACCTGGCTTCGCTCAGCACCAAGGCCGAGCGCCGCGGAGACACCTTCGTCGTCAACGGGCAGAAGGTGTGGACGTCGGGAGCCCACCATGCCGACTTCTGCCTGTGCTACGTGCGGACGGACCCGGAGGCGCCGAAGCATCGCGGCATCAGCGCCCTGATCATCGACATGCGGACGCCCGGCATCACCTGTCGCCCGATCCCGGAGCTCACCGACCCCGACCATGTCGACTTCAACGAGGTGTTCTTCACCGACGTCGAGGTGCCGGCAGAGAACTTGCTCGGCGAGCTGAACAACGGGTGGACGGTGAGCCAGGGCTCCCTCCGCCACGAGCGGGGGATGCTCTGGATCATGAACGTGTCCAGGATCGAGCGGACGCTCGACGGTCTCGTGCGGGTGGCCCGGCACCCCGCGAGCGGCGCCGCCGGCCGCACCCTCGGTGACGACCCGCGCCTGGCCGAGGCCATCGGGCGTCTGGCCACCGACGCCGCCGCCATGCGATGCATGGGCTACCGCGGCTTCGCCAAGGCCAGCCGTGGCGTCATGTCGCCCGAGCACCTCGTGCTCAAGCTGTTCAGCAGCGAGGCCGATCAGCTCGCCTGCCGGTTGGCCCAGGAGGCGCTGGGCACCGAGGGTCTCGACGTCGAGGGCGCGGGACCCTACCGGGTCACCGAATGGGAGCAAGAGCACCTCGGCTTCGAGCCGTTCGAGATGAACCCCATGAACAACTTCTTCAACGGCTCCTGGTCGGCGCAGTACCTGCGCTCGTTCGCCGCCACCATCGCCGGCGGAACCTCGGAGATCCAGCGCAACATCGTCGCCGAGCGGGTCCTCGGTCTTCCCCGCAGCTGAGGCGGCCCTGCCCGGGCCGGCCACCGGCGACCGGGCCCTGGGCGCGGGGCTCGCGCGGCCTTGACGCTCGACGACGTGGCTTCGAGACCCTGCCGACGAGTTTGCCGTGCGGGCTCGTCACCCGGACCTGACCTCAGACGACGCCGCGCGCCGCCAGGTCGTCCAACTCCGCCTCGCTCAAGCCCACCAGGCCGCACCAGACGTCGCGGTTGTGCTCACCCAGCCGCGGAGCGCCGGAGGGCACGGGGGTGGGGTGCCGGGCCAGGCGCGGGTAGGGCGCCTGCTGGCGGACCGTGCCGATCACCGGGTCCTCGACCGGCACCAGGTCGCCGCGGGCGGCCATGTGCGGGTCGGCGAAGATGTCGGCCGCGCTGTACGCCGTGCCGACGGGCACGTCGTGGGCGACGCAGCGCTCCGTGATGTCGGCGGCGGCCAGCCCCGAGGTCCAGGCCGCGACGAGGCCGTTGATCTCGTCGCCGCGCGAGGCCCGCTCGGCCAGCGTGGCGTAGCGCGGGTCGGTGGGCAGGTCGGGTCGATCCATGGCGGCGCACAGCCGCCGGAAGTTGGCATCCGATCCGGCGACGATGCAGACGAAGAACCCGTCGGCCGTGGGGTAGTTGTCCAGTGGCGCCGAGTGGGACAGGCGGTTGCCCTCGCGTTGGCGCACGACGCCGAGCTGGTCGTAGCCGGCGAGAGTCCACTCGAGGATGCGCAGCACCGAGCCGTAGAGCGGCGCGTCGATGACGTCGCCTCCGGTGTGCTGTGTGTCGCGGCCGTAGAGCGCCGACACGGCCGCGAAGGCGGCGAAGACTCCGGTCAGGTAGTCCGAGACGGTCACCCCCGGACGGACCGGGGGGCGGTCGGGCTCGCCGGTCAGGTGGAGCAGACCGCCGAACGCGATGCCGAGGCGGTCCAGTCCCGGGCGCGGCGCATACGGGCCGCTCTGGCCGAACACGCTGATGCGGACGTACACCAGCTCCGTCGGCAGGTCGTCGGGGCCGAGCCCCCAGCGTTCCATCGTGCCGGGACGGAAGTTCTCGCACAGGACGTCCGTCTTCGCCGCCAGGCGCTTGAACAGGTCCCGGCCCTCGGGGTGGCGCAGATCGCAGGTGACGCCGCGCCGGCCCCGGCCCTCGACCGCCCACGAGAGGGAGTAGTCGGGTTCCTCGTCGCGTTGCACGAAGGGACCCATGGTGCGCATGAAGTCGCCTTGGCCCGGCAGCTCCACCTTGATCACGTCCGCCCCGAGCTCGCCGAGCAAACCCGCGCAGAACGGTGCCGAGATCCGCGTGCCGGCATCCACCACCGTGATGCCCGCGAGAGGGCCTGGGATCGTCTCTTCGTCCACGTTCGGGTCAGCCCCGGGGGAGCCCGAGGACGCGCTCGCCGACGAGCGTCCGCTGGATCTCGTTCGTGCCGGCGAAGATGGACGACGCCAGGTAGTAGAGCCACGAGCGCTGCCACGCGCCGTCGTCGGGGTTCTCCGGCGCCCCGTGCCACAGGGGGGAGGCGTCGCCCAGGACGTCGAGGGCCGTCTGGTGGAGTCGCTTCGACATTTCGCTCCAGTAGAGCTTGAGGGCGCTGCCCTCGGGCCCCGGGGCCTCGCCCTTCGAGAGCCGGGTCAGCGAACGCCAGTTGTGCAGCTGGAACAGGCGGACCTCCGTCGCCGCCTGGGCCAACTGCTGGCGCAGGCGCCAGTCGTCGAAGCTTCCGTTCGCGTCGGCCAGGCGTACCAGCTCCTCGACCAACTGGGAGTGGATGACGAGCTGGCGCGGGTTGACCCCGCGCTCGTGCGCCAGCGTCGAGCCGGCGACCCCCCAGCCGGCGCCCTCGTCGCCGACCCGCTGCGTCGCCGGCACGAAGACGTCGTCGAGCTCGACCTCGTTGAACTCGGCCTCCCCGGTCGACTGGACGAGCGGGTGGACGTGCACGCCCTCGCTGTGCATGTCCACCACGAGGGCCGTGATGCCCTGCTGGCGCTTCGGCGCCTCGGGATCGGTGCGCGTCAGGCACAGACCCCAGTCGGCGAACTGCGCGTACGACGTCCACACCTTGCGCCCCGTCACCCGGTAGCCGCCGTCGGCCGGGACGGCCCGCGTCGTGAGCGAGGCCAGGTCGCTCCCGGCGTCGGGCTCGCTGAAGAGCTGGCACCACAGTTCGTCGGCGGAGAGGATCCGCGGCAGGAATCGCTGCTTGTGCTCGGTCGTGCCGTGCGCCAGCAGCGTGGGCCCGACCAGGTTGATCCCGATGCGGCCGACCAGCTCGGGCGCGCGCGCCCGAGCCAGCTCCTCTATCACCACGTAATTCTCCAGCGCGCCCAGCCCCCGCCCGCCGTACTCCTCGGGCCAGGTCAGGCCGACCCAGCCGGCGGAGGCCAGGTCGGCTTGCCAGCGCCGTCCGAACTCGACCGCGTCGGCCAGGTCGTCGAAACGCGGTGGGAGCCCGCGCCCGTACGGCCACGGCAGGTGCTCGTGCAACCATTCGCGGAAGGCGCGCCGCAGCTCTTCCTGCTCCGCCGTCGTGCGCAGATCCACGCCGCGCAGCATGGCACAGCCGATCAGGACGTCGAGGTCCGTGTCGGGTCCTGACCGTAGACTGCGCCGCCGTGGACTTCGACCTGTCGACCGACCAGCTGGCCCTGCGGGAGGCGGCGGTCACCCTGCTGGACCGCTTCGCCGGGCACGACCAGTTACGCGCCCGCGTCGGACCGGGGGTGGTGGTCGGGACACTGCCCGGCGCGGGCCATGGCGAGGAAGGCGGGATCGGAGGGGACGATGCGGCCCCTGCCGCGGCAGGCGACCCGCCGAGCGGGTTCGACAACGCCGCCTGGGCAGCCATGGCCGACCAGGGCTGGCTCGCGCTCGAGGTGCCCGAGGACGAAGACGGTCTCGGCCTGGGCACGGTGGAGGTCGCCGTGCTGTGCGAGGAGGTGGGTCGCCGGCTGGTGGCCGCCCCGTTCCTGTCGTCGGTTCTCGTCCTCGGAGCCCTGATGCGCCCCGAGGCCCGCGCCGTGGGTCAGACCGAGGACTGGCGGCGTGCCATCTCCGTCGGTGCCGCCAGCGGTTGCCTCTGTTTCGTGCCGCGAGGCGGGCACCTCCGCGCCGAGGGCGACGGCCCGCAGGTTCTTCTCAGCGGCACGGCGGGACCCACGGTCTTCGCCCCGTCGGCCGACGTGGCGGTGGTCGTCACCGGGTCCGACGTGTACGCCGTCGACCAGCGTGAGCACGGGCGACCCCCGCCCGTGTCGGCCATGGACCGCACGAGGGAGCTCGGCGTGCTCGCCTTCGAGGCGACGCCCGCGCTGCACCTGGGCGGGTCCGAGGCGGCCCGGGCCGCGCTCGACCGGGCTGCCACACTGGCCAGCGCCGAGATGCTGGGCAGCGCCGACCGTGTCTTGTCGATGGCCGTGTCCTACGCCAAGGACCGCGTCCAGTTCGGCAAGCCCATCGGGTCGTTCCAGGCCGTCAAGCACATGCTCGCCGACGCGCTGGTCGACGTCGAGGGGATGCGCTCGACCGCCTACTACGCCGCGTGGTGCGCCGCGGCCGACGACCCGGACCGCTCCATGTCCGCCAGCATGGCGAAGACGTGGTGCTCCGACGCGTCGCGGCGCGTCATGGCGACCGCGCTCCAGGTCCACGGTGGAATCGGTTTCACCTGGGAGCACGACATGCACCTGTACCTCAAGCGGGCCCAGCTGGACCAGGTGAGCTACGGCGACGCCGCCTTCCACCGCGACCGCATCGCCGATTTGCTGCGCGCCGGCCTGCACGTCGCAGAGGGTACGCGACCCGACTGAAGGCACCTCACCCGACGAGTTCGGTGTGGGAGATCGCCAGCGAGGCGAAGCGCGACCTGGCGCGCTCTACTGGGGCGCAGCGGTGCCGGCAACCGCCACCACTCGGACTGGAGTGGCGTTGCCATAATGCCCGGTCGTCCGCCGCGTGTAGAACGTCCCGTTCCCGAGCTGACCGTTCTGGCCTTCGCCCCAGCAGTCCGCGCCACCCGAGGTGAGGACGACGCAGTACCCGCCCTGGCTTTGGGTCGTGACCGACGCCACCGATGAGAGGGTCCCGCTGCCGCTGACATCCAGCACCCGGACCGGGGTGGCGCTGCCGGGACTTCCGGGCGCGCTCAGCGAATAGAACGTTCCGTTTCCGAGGTCGCCGAGGTGGCCACCGCCCCAGCAGTCGACCCCGCCCGAGGCGACGAGCACGCAATAGCTGTTCTCCTCGGGCCCGTCGCTCACCAGCGATACGACCCCTGAGAGGTCTCCGCTTCCTCCGACGGCGATCACCTGGACCGGGGTGGCGCTGCCGCCGTGTCCCGAGGTGTGGAAGATCCCGTCACCGAGCTGGCCGAAGGAACCACTGCCCCAGCAGTCCACCGCGCCGGTGGTGAGGAGAGCGCAGTATCCCACTTCGCCCTGGGTCGCGAGCGAGGCCACGCCCGAGAGGGTCCCCGCGCCGCCGACGCCGACCACCTGGACCGGCGTGGCGCTGCCGTAGTCTTCCTGCCCGGAGTAGAAGATCGCGTCCCCGAGCTGGCCAGCCTCGCCTTGGCCCCAGCAGTCCACGCCGCCTGAGGTGAGAACGGCGCAAAAGCCGCCCGAGTCACTCGTGAGCGATGCCACCCCCGAGAGGGTCCCGCCCCCGCCGACGCCCACCACCTGCACCGGCGTCGCTCGGGCGTGGAACTTCCCGTTCCCCAGCTCGCCGTCCACGCCGTAACCCCAGCAGTCCACCGCTTCGGATGTGAGCAGCGCGCAGTAGTCCCCCCTGAAACCCTGACTGGTGAGCGAAGCCACCCCTGAAAGAGTCCCGCTGCCGCCGACGCCCACCACCGGCACCGGCTTCGCTCTGTTCGCTTGGGTGCCGTTCCCCAGCACGCCGAAAATGTTGTATCCCCAGCAGTCGACCCCGCCCGAGGTCAGCACGGCGCAGAAGTTGCTGTCACCGGCGCTCGCGAGCGAGGCCACGCCCGAGAGGGTCCCGCTGCCGCCGACGCCCACCACCTGGACCGGGATGTCGCTGCCGCCGTATCCCGACTTGTAGACAATCCCGTCCCCGAGCTCGCCGGCACTTCCGGATCCCCAGCAATCCACACCGCCCGAGGTGAGCAGGGCGCAGTAGGCGCTGTTCCCGTCACTCGTGAGCGACGCCACGCCCGAGAGGGTCCCGCTGCCGCCGACGCCCACCACCTGGACCGGGGTGGCGCTGGCGACGTGTCCCGATGTGTAGAAGATCCCGTCACCGAGCTGGCCGAAGTAGCCACTGCCCCAGCAGTCGACCCCGCCCGAGGCGAGGAGAGCACAGGAGCCATCGTTGCCTCCGACCGTGCTCCGCACGCCGGTGAGCCGCGGCGGGTTCGCGTTCGAGACTCCTTGGTCACCGGGCTGGGCGGTCGCGACGTCGGAGACACTCGGAGCTGCGGCCGCCCCGGCCGCAATGGCAGGCGCGACCAAGCAGCCCAGTGCCGCGGCCGCCCATGCCAGCAGGATCCGAGCCGGACGCGAGGACCACCGATTCGAGCGCCATCCGTTCGTCCCCATCACCCCTCCTCGAGCCCCACCGGCCTGCCCATCCCGAAAGACTTCGAAAGACTTCGGTGATCAAAGGCTGCGGTCATTCAACACGAACGCCGTCGATGCGACAAGCAGCGAGCGTCGCCAGCCGGGTGTCGTCACAGCATGATCGCCACGAGCGCGACGCTCACACGACGATTGGTGACTGATCGCTCGAGCGCCTCACACGCGCCGCCCACGACGGCCGATCCAGTGAAGGGCGCCCGGCTCAGGGTGCGGTCGCCGTCGCCCGGGCGCGCAGCGTGGCCCGGTCGGCCTTGCCCGAGCCGAGCAGCGGGAGACGCTCGAGACGCTCGACCTTTTCCGGCGTCTTGAACCTCGCGATGCCCCGATGGGCGAACCACGATCGGCACTCCTCGAGGTCGAATGACCCCGATGCCTCGACGAAGGCCGCCACCCGCTCGCCCATGAGCGGATCCGGATAGCCCACGGCGACGGCGTGGCGGACCGAGGGGTGCGCCTCGAGCACCGCTTCCACCTCGGACGATGAGATGTTCTCGCCCCCGCGGATGATCACGTCCTTGAGCCGGCCCACGATCGTCAGCCAGCCGTCGTCGTCGACCGTGGCGAGGTCGCCCGTGCGGAACCAGCCGCCAGGAGCGATGACCGCCGCGGTCGGCGCGGGATCGGCATAGCCCGAGAAGAGCTCTGGCCCCCGGACCCACAGTTCGCCCCGGGCGCCGACGGGCAGCGCGGTCCCTCGTTCGGGGTCGGAAACCCGCAGCTCCACCTCACCGACGGCCCGCCCGTCGGTGTCGCGCGACCGTTCGAAGGGGTCGGCGTCGGTGCTCGTCGTGACCGTCGGCGCCTCGGTCGATCCGTAGGTGCGCTTGACCCGGCACCCGAAGATCCGGGCGGTGTCCTCGACGAACGCCGGCGTCACGGATGCCCCGCCGCTCGAGACGAGGCGGACCGACGAGACGTCCGTGCGTCCGCCGCCATCGGCGAGCACCGTTCCCATGGCGATGAAGAAGGTCGGCGGCCCGGCCATGAACGTCACCCGCTCGCGCTCCACCAGTGACAGCGCCTGTTCGGGGTCGAAGCGGCGCACGAGCACGGCGCGCATCCCGGTGGCCCCCGGCGCGAGCACGCCGTTGAGCAGGCCCGAGATGTGGGCCATCGGTGCCGGCATCAACACGGCGTCGGAAGGGGCGAGCGAGTGCACACGAGCGGTCAGCGACGCCTTCCAGCTGAGCCCGCGTTGGGTGTGCAGCACCGCCTTGGGCGTTCCGGTCGAGCCTGACGTGAACAGCACCAGCGCGACGTCGGAGAGCCGGGCGGGGCACGCGCCCGAGGGCACCGGGTCCCCGCCGAGGGCCCCGGCGAGCGCAGCCGGGTCGGACAGCGTGCCCTGGTCGAGCTCGACCACGAGGCGCGGGCCGACCTGCGCCAGGGCGGCGTCGACCTCGGACGACCCGAAGGAGTGCAGCACCGGCGCGGCCACGGCGCCCAGACGCCAGCAGGCTCGGGTGAGGACCGCCGCGGCCACGCTGTTGGGCAGTTGCCAGGCGACGGAGTCGCCCCGCCGGACACCCCGTGCGCGCAGACCCCCCGCCACCGCGGCGACGAGCGCGTCGGCCTGGGCGGCGCTCAGGCGGGTCTCGCCGTCGACCACCTCGCCGCCACGGGCTGTCACGAGCGCGTCCAGCGTCGGGACGTCCCACGCGCCACCGGGCCGTCGGTAGATCCGGCCCCGGCGCGGCACCCACGTGGCTCGTAACCGGGTCGCCATGGCAGGCGACCATACCCGGGTGGCCACTACGGTGACCCGGGTGTCAGGTTCGAGTGCAGGAGCGGCGTGGATCTCGCGTTGAGGCCGGAGGACGAGGCGTTCTCCCTGGCGTTTCGCGACTGGTTGGCCGAGCACCAGGGCCGCCCACCTGCGTTCGTCGACCTGGCCGACGAGGTGGCGTGGGGCCGTCGATGGCAGGCCACGTTGGCGGCGGACCGCTGGGTCGGCGTGCACTGGCCGAGCCGGTACGGCGGTCGTGACGCGACGCCGGTGCAGGTCGCTCTCTACCAGAGCGAGTACGCCCGTTCTCAGGCCCCCCAGCCCGTCAACCGGGTTGGCATCAACCTGGTCGGGCCGACGCTCTTGGTCCACGGCACGGAGGAGCAGCGCGACCGGTTCTTGCCCGAGATCCTCTCGGCCGGGGAGATCTGGTGCCAGCTCTTCAGCGAACCCGATGCCGGGAGCGACCTCGCGTCGCTCACGACCAGGGCCGATCCGGTCGAGGGGGGATACGTCGTCAGCGGGCGCAAGGTGTGGACGTCGTACGCGCAATTCGCCGCCTGGGGCTTGTGCCTGGCCCGTACCGACCCGGACGCGCTGCGTCCCCAGCAAGGCATCAGCGCGCTGGTGGTCGACATGTCGTCGCCGGGCGTGGAGGTGCGACCACTGGTACAGATGACCGGGGACGCCGAGTTCAACGAGGTCTTTCTCACCGAGGTCTTCGTGCCGCACGAGCACCTGGTCGGGTCCGAGGGCCACGGCTGGTCTGTCGCCGGCTCGACCCTGGCCCACGAGCGCGGGACCAGCTTCCCCTTCAAGGAGCAGGTGGTGCACGAGACCTACCTGGCCCGTCTGCTCGACGAGGCGCGGGCCAACGGTGCGATCGACGACCCGATCGTGGCCGACGCCTTGGCCCGCGCCTATGTCGACCTCGGAGTGCTGCGCCTGCACAACCTCCGCACGTTGACGAGGCTCGGACGAGGTGAGGAGCCGGGCCCCGAGTCGAGCTGGGTCAAGTTGGCGTGGACGTCCATGACCCAGCACATGGCCGAGGCCGGGTTGCTGGTCACCGGCCGCGACGCCTCCTCCTCCCGGTCGGGTCCATGGAGCCGGCAGTGGCTGTGGAGCAAGGCGGCGGGGATCGCCGGCGGGACGTCCCAGGTCCAGCGCGACATCATCGCCGGGCGGATTCTCGGGTTGCCGCGCTCCTGAACGCCGGTCCGGTTGCCCGTCGACGCTGACGTGCGAGTTCTCTCAGCGCGGCGTCGTGAGACGTCTCGGCGTGAAAACCTGACACGAGTGTCAGGGTCGGCGGCGCTCCGGTACCCTTTGGACCATGTCACGGCCGGACGCAGCCTCGGCACGCTTCGACCCCGAGGTCGTCAAGGCCAAATACCTGGCCGAGCGGGACAAGCGGCTCGTCGAGGGCCGGGCCGACATCAGGGACCTGGACCACGACGACGTCTTCGGGCACTACCGGGACGACCCCTTCACGCCCTTCGTCGAGCGGGCACCGGTCAGCGACGAGGTGGACGTCGTGATCCTCGGCGGGGGGATCGCCGGGGTGCTGGTCGGCGCGGAGCTCCGCAAGCGCGGCGTGGAGCGAATCCGCATCGTCGACGGGGCCGGCGGGATCGGTGGCACCTGGTATTGGAACCGTTACCCCGGCGTCATGTGCGACGTCGAGTCGTACATCTACATTCCCATGCTCGAGGAGTTCGGCCATGTCCCGACCTACCGCTACGCCTCGGGGGACGAGATCCGCGGCCAGCTCGAGCGCATCGCCGAGCGGTACCGCCTGACGGACGAGGCTCTCTGGCACACGGAGGTGACCCGCGCCGAGTGGCACGACGACGAGGGCCGGTGGCACGTGCACACCGACCGCGGCGACAACGTCGCCTGCCGTTGGTACGTGCTGTGCGCCGGGATCCTCAACCTCATGAAGTTGCCGTGCATCCCGGGAATGGAGGACTTCGGGGGGCACTCGTTCCACACCGCGCGCTGGGACTACGACTACACCGGCGGCGGGACGGATGAGCCGCTCGACAAGCTCGAGGGCAAGACGATCGCCCTCGTCGGCACGGGTGCGTCGGGCATCCAGGCGCTGCCCTCTCTGGTCGAGTCGGCCAAGCACGTCTACGTGTTCCAACGCACGCCCTCCGCCATCGGCGTCCGGGACAACCGGCCCACCGATGACTCCTTCGGTCGGGACCTCGAGCCCGGTTGGCAGAAGCAGCGCATGGACAACTTCCAGGCCGTCATGCTCGGACGGAAGGTCGACCACGACGCCGTGGACGACGGGTGGACCCACCACTACGCCACCGTCAACAACCCTCCGTACGTCAAGGGCATGACTCGGGCGGAGTTCCAGCAGGGGGCCGAGGAGCTCGATTACGCGATCATGGAGACGCACCGGCGGCGGGTCGAAGAGATCGTTGCCGATCACGCCATGGCTGAGGTCCTCAAGCCGTACTACCGCTACATCTGCAAGCGCCCGTGCTTCCACGACGAGTACCTGGCGGCCTTCAACAATCCCAACATCACGCTGATCGACTGCCCGGCCGGCATCGAGAAGATCACCGCGCAGGGCCCCGTGGTCGACGGGAGGCAGTACCAGGTCGACTGCCTCATCTACGGGACCGGCTTCGAAGCCGAGCGCACCCCCCTCGCCCGGCGCGTCGGCCACGAGATCGTCGGTCGCAACGGGGTCACGTTGGCGGAACGGTGGGCCGACGGACCCCTCACGCTCTTCGGGATCCTGAGCCGCGGTTTCCCCAACTTGTTCGCCATGCCCGCTCCGAGCCAGCAGTCGGTGGTGACCGTGAACTACACGCAGCTGGCGGTGCTGGGGGCCGAGTTCGTCGGCACCACCATCAGCCTGCTCCGGGAGGCGGGGGTCGAGGTGTTCGACGTCAGTGCCGAGGCCGAGGAGTCCTGGGTGCAGGAGATCGTCGGGAAGTACACCGACATCAGCCGCGTCATGTCCGCTTGCACGCCGTCGCGCATCAACAACGAGGGGCATCCCGAGACGCTGAGCCCGAAGGCAGGCAACTACGGCGGCGGCTTCGGCGACTGGTTCGCCTACCGCGACCTGCTCGTGAACTGGCTCGCGGACGGCAGCTTCGAGGGTCTCGAGCTCGACCTGCTTTCGCCGTCGGCCACGCCGACCACGCCATGAGCCCACGTCGTCGGGTCGCCGTCGTCACCGGTGGCGCGGGCGGGATCGGAGCCTCCATCGCAGAAGCGCTCGGCCGCGACGGCTGGTACGTCGTCACCCTCGACCCGCTCGTCACCCTCGACGGCACCGAGCAGCTGCCCCAACCGGAAGATTCCACGGCGGCTCGCATCGTCGCGGCCGGCGGGTCGGCCCGCGCCTCGTCCGCCTCGGTGACCGACGCCAAGGCGGTCACGGCCCTCTTCGAAGAGCTCGTCGACGAGCACGGCGGCCTCCATGCGGTGGTGAACGTCGCCGGCATCACCCGCCAGAGCTATTTCGCCCGCGGGACAGAGGAAGACTGGGTCTCGCTGCTCGACGTGCATCTCTCGGGTTACCTCAACGTCCTCGAAGCGGCCCTCCCCCTCATGGCCGAAGCCGGACACGGCCGCATCCTCGGCGTCACCTCCGGTTCGGGATGGCGAGCCGCCGACGCCGGCGGGTACAGCGCCGCCAAGCGGGTCGTCGCGGCACTGACCTGGCAGCTGGGACGGGTTGCACCCCCGGGCGTGACGGTCAACGCGCTCTCGCCCATCGCCAACACCCGCATGGTCGCGGCGGCCCTGGAGCGGGCGCGCGCCGAAGGCCGGGCCGGCGGCGGGGGAGGGCTCTCGCTCGACGCGATCCCGGGCCCGGAGAACCTGGGTCCGCTCGCCGCGTACCTGGTCTCCGACGAGGCCGCGTGGTGCAGCGGGCAGGTCTTCTTCGCCGGTGGGTCCGAGGTGGCCGTCGTCGACCGGCCCCGCCTGGTCGAGGTCGTGCGGACGGAAGGGGTCGCATCGCTCGCCGGCGTCCTGGACGCGGCAGTGCCCCGAGCCTTCGTCACGGCCGAGACCAACCAGGCGACCGACGGCGGTGCCAACCCCCGGTTCGGATCGATCTTCGACGCCCCGGATCCGGCCGGGCCGGCGGAAGGGGACGTGCGCGCCTGTGCGATCGTCAGCGAGCGCCCCGACCTGACCGCCGCCCTTACCGCCGCGCTCGAGGCCAGGTCGATCGCGTGCCGCACCGTCTCGCCGGCCCGCGACTTCTCGGGCGCGGCCACCGCCCTGCGCGCCGCCGCCGCGGACGGGTCCGGGCCGCTCGACGCGGTCGTAGTCGCTCTGGCCGGGCACGCCGACGGCCCCACCACTTCGGCGCCCGCGGCGTGGGAGGCCGTCCTGGCCGACCACCACGGGCTCCTCGCGCACCTCCAGGCCGACGCCGCCTGGACCCGAGCCGTCGCGGACCTTGCGGCGGAGTCGGAACGTCCGGTGCGCGTCCTCACCCTCACCGATGCCACGACGCCCGGCGGCCGGAGCCGCGCGCAGGCCTCGGCGCAGATCTCACGTGCGGCCGCCGGCGGAACGCGCCGACGGGTCACCGCGCTGGCGGCCAGCCTCGAATCCTCCGAGGCGGACGCGGCCGCACAATCGGGCGAACTGGCGGTGAACCTCCTCGTCCGCTCGGAGGCCGGCGCCCTCGCCGGCGCGGAGCTCGTGGTCGGGCCGGGATGGCTCGGCCTGCGTGCGCACCCCCGGCCGATCGGCACCCTCGTCTACGGAGGGCCCGACATCCCCGGATGGATGGACGGCGCGCTGCGAGAGATCGTCGGTGCCACCGGCGCCCACTCCGAACAACCACCGGAGGCGCAATGACCGACCGGCGCGACACGCCGACGCGGGTCGTCGACGCGCACGTGCACCTCTGGGATCCCGCTCGGACCGACTGGTACCCGTACCTCACCCAACCCGGGCGACTGGGCCAGGAGGGCATCAAGAACAAAGGCGCCTCGGGCATGTTCCGGCGCTTCGACGCCGACACCTACCGGGCTGAATCGTCGCGGTGGAACGTCGAGAAGTTCGTCAACGTCGCCGCCGCCACTGGGCCCAACTCCATCGACGAGACCCTCGAGCTCGATCGCAATGCGGGAGAGCAGGGCGGGCCCACCGCCATCATCGGAGGCCTCCCCCCGACCGAGTCGGTGGCCGAGGCGGTCGCTCTGCTCGACCGCCAGATGGACGCCTCCCGGTTCCGGGGCGTCCGCCCCATGGGTCCGCTGGGTGATCCCGTCCCCGACGATGCGGTCCTCGGCGCCTTGCGGGACCGAGAACTCGTCTTCGAACTCATGGCGCACCCGGATCAGCTCGAAGCGGCGTCGGCCCGGTTGGCGGCGTTCCCGGACCTGACGGTCGTGGTCGAGCACACCGGATGGCCTCGCGAAAATTCCGACGAGGAACTCGTGGTGTGGCGAAAGGGCATCTCGGCTCTCGCTGCACTCGGCGAGCACGTCGTCTGCAAGCTCTCCGGCCTCTCCATGCCCTTCGGGACCATGTCGATCGACGCCTTCGCACCGTGGTTCGAATCCGCCCTCGACGTCTTCGGGGTCGACCGGTGCATGTTCGCCAGCAACTTTCCGGTCGACTCCGCCGCGGGAAGCTTCGACGATCTCTACACGACCTTCAGCGCCGTCATGGCCGGGTTCGACCCCGCGTCACGCGACAAGGTGTTCGCCGCCACGGCGGAGCGCATCTACCGCATCTGACGGCCGCCGACCCGGACCCGGCCCCGGCCGCAACCCTGACATCGGCGTCAGCAAACGGGGTACCGTGATCCGGTGCCGGTCTGGCTGAGTGAGGGCGACTACACCACCCTGCGCGCCGCCTGCGCGCAGTTGATGCCCTCCGACCAGGGCGCTCCCGGCGCGGAAGAGGCCGGGGTGGCCGACTACATCGACGGCTTCCTGGGTGCCTTCACCTTCGATCCGGCCCGTATCTGGGCGGGTGGGCCGACGTCGGGCCGTCATGGCGGGGCGGCCGGGTTCGCCAGGTTCCATCGGCTATCGCGGCTGGACGAGCTGGCTTGGCGCACCCGGCTCGAGGGCTCGCAGGGCATGGCCGAACGCGAGTTCAACGGACCCGTCGTCGGGTTGCAGCAGCGCTACCGCGACGGACTGGCGGCGTTGGGCGAGGACTTCGCGGTGGCAGACGGCAAGGAACAGCGACGCCGGCTGCGCGCCGACCAGGAGTTCCTCGACCTGCTCTGGGAACACTGCTGCGAGGGCATGTACGGTGCGCCCGAGTACGGCGGCAACCGCGATGGTGTGGGCTGGGGGTACATCGGCCACGACGGCGACGTCCAGCCCCGCGGCTATGCGGACGCCGAGGTGTCCGGGCCATGAGTGCGGACGCGGTCATCATCGGATCCGGTCCGGGCGGTGCCACGGCGGCCGAGGTGCTCACCCGCGCCGGCTGGTCGGTGGTGATCCTCGAAAAGGGGCGCAACCACCTGCTCGATCCCGACGACCCGACTCGGCCTTCAGCCGACTACTCGAACGACGAGATCAAGTTCATCACCCGCTGGTTCCTCGGCCCCGACCCGCTGATCGAGCCGCGTGCCTTTCGGCGCTCGGCCGACGAGGGCGAGCACACTCACGTCGGGGAGGTGAACTCCATCCCGACGACCGTCGGGGGTGGGGGGACCCATGCCGACGGGAAGGTGCCCCGCTTCCGGGACGAGGACTTCCGGATGCGCTCCACCTATGGGCCACACGAGGGCGCCGACGTGGTCGATTGGCCCCTCGACTACGACGAGCTCGAGCCGTATTACGCCGAGGTCGAGCGCGCCATCGGTGTCGCCGGCCGTCAGGGGGCCAACCCCTTCGCCGCGTGGCGCTCGGGGCCCTACCCGATGCCACCGGGCCCGCCGATGTACGGCGCGGTGCTCTCGTCCGCCGCCGCCGAGCGTGTCGGGCTCCACCCCTACGAGGCACCCACGGCCGCGAACTCCGTCGCGTACGACGGCCGTCCTGCGTGCAACAACTGCGGCTTCTGCGCCTTCTTCGGCTGCCCCATCCACGCCAAGGGCGACCCGGTCGCCCTTCTGACCAAGGCCATGGGGACCGGTCGGGCCGAGCTTCTGGCCGAGACCTACGTGAGCCGCATCCTCACCGATGGCCGGCGCGCCACGGGCGTCGAGTACATCGACGCCGAGGGCAACGTCCACCGGATGGACGCGGAACTCGTGGTCGTGGCCGGAGGCGCGATCGAGACGCCGCGACTCCTTCTGCAGTCCGGCCTGGAGCACCCCGCCCTCGGGCGTCATCTCATGGTGCACTTCCAAACGATCGTGGTCGGCCACTTCTCGAAGCTGCGCCTGCATCCGCACAAGGGGCGCGCCGTGACCCACGTGCACGACGACGCCATGATCCAGGACGACGCCTCGCGTGCCGCTGCTGCAGCTGCCGGACTGCCCTGGCTGCGCGGTGGCATGGTCGAGCACAGCGGGGGAGGGCTGCCCATCATGGAGGCACGCCATTCCCCGTGGGGACGTCACCATGCCCAGGCGATGCGCGACGCCAACCTGCGCGAGCGCATGTGGGCGTTCATCATGCAGGGCGAGGACCTCGCCTACCCGACGAACACGGTCGACCTCAGTCCCTCGGTGCGAGACGCCCGTGGCTTTCCGGTGGCGCGGGTCACCTACCAGCCCGGCCCGCACGAGTTGGCGGCGTCCAAGCACCACGGCAAGATCCTGCAGTCGGTCCTCGAGGAGATGGGGGCCGAGTGGGTCCTGCACACGACCTCGCCCGGCGTGTCCTACCACGGCGTGGGTGCCACGCCGATCCCCGAGAGCCGGCACGTCATGGGGACCGCCCGCATGGGCGACGACCCTGCGACCTCGGTGGTCGACCGCTGGGGCCGGGTGCACGAGCTCGACAACGTGGTGGTTGCCGACTCCTCGGTGTTCCCGACGTCCAGCGGCTACGGGCCGACCCTGACCCTCGTGGCCCTCGCGGCCCGCGCCGCGCACCACCTGGCGGGCACCAAGCCGGATTCTTAACGCACGCCCCGCGTCAGGAGCATCGTCCCGGCGATCGGGCCGCCCCCGTTCGCCACCGCCGCCACCTCGGGCATCCGCCCGCCGGGCCGTACCACCTGGCGCTCGCCGCCCTCACCACGCAGCTGCACGCACGCCTCGTGGATCAGACCGAATCCGTGCAGCCGACCGCCCGAGAGCTGGCCGCCGGCCGTGTTGAGCGGAACCTGCCCGTCGCGAGCGATGGCCGCACCACCTTCGACGAACGACCCGCTCTCTCCCCTCCCACAGAAACGGAGGGCCTCGAGCCAGACCATGGTCAGCACCGAGAAGCCGTCGTAGAGCTGCGCCGTGTCGACGTCGGAGGCGGTGAGCTCGGTCCGCTCCCACATGGACGCTGCGGCATCGCGTGCGGCCATCGTCGTCATGTCGTCGAACTGATCCCAGCTCGGCCGCCCTCGCAGGGCCGTGCCCACCGCGTTGACCTGCAGTGCGGGATGGTCGAGGTCGGGAGCGACGTCACGGTGGGACACCACGACGGCGGTTGCGCCGTCGCACGGGGCGTCGCAGTCGAAGAGGCACAGCGGCGTCGTGATCATCCGCGCCGCCAGGTAGTCGTCCATCGACATCGGCTCGGTGTAGATGGCCTTGGGGTTGAGGGCGGCGTTGCGTCGGCCGTTGAGCGCTATCTGCCCCAGCTGCTCACGGGTGAGGCCGAACTCGTGCATGCGCCGCTGCGCAACGAGCGCGAGCCAGTTCGCCGCCGAGACCGCGCCGAAGGGCAGGGTCCACTGCAGGAATCCGCCGAAGCGCGGCACGCCGCGTCCCGCCTGCCCGTCGGCCGGCGGGCGGCCACCCATCGGCTCTCGTCCTCCGGTTCCCTGTGCGGAGCCCTCGGTCACCGTCCGGTAGACGAGCACGTGACGGGCCAGGCCGGCCGCAACGGCGAGGGTCGCGGCAATGACCGCGCGCATCTGACCCGGGCCCTCGCCGCCACCGTCGTGCCAATTGAGCGAGAGGCGAAGCGTGTCCTGCACTTCGGGGGTCGTGGGCCCGCCGAACCCCGGCGTGCCGATGCCCATCCCCGGGTAGGTCGCAAGCCCGTCGATGTCCTCGCGCCGCAGACCCGCATCCGAGATGGCGGCGAGCGCCGCCTCGACCGTGAGGTCCAAGTCGGACCGTCCGAGCCGCCGTCCGACGTCGGACTGCCCGATGCCCGAGATCACGGCCCGACGCTCGAGCGGCTCCTCGCTCACGGCTCCTCCGATGCCGCTGGTGTGAACAGAGGCAGGTAGACGTCGTCGTTCTGCTCGAAGACGACGCGGACCGGCATGCCGATCACGACGTCCTCGGGCTCCACCCCGACCAGGTTCGTCGTGACCCGGAGCTCGGGCTGCTCCTCGAGGGACACCCAGGCGATGATGTAGGGGTCGCTGCCGGGGATCCACTGCTGGTAGTTGACGGTGAAGGACTCGAGGCGGCCGCGGCCGCTCACGACATCGGGACCGAGATCGCGCGACAGGCACCTCGGGCAGACCGGCCCCGGAGGATGGACGAAGTATCCGCACGAGTGACAGCGCAACAGGCGCATCGTGCCGTCGGCGCCCGACGTCCAGTAGAACGCGACGTCGTCGGCGAGGCGCGGCAGGAGGCGCAGCTGAGGACCGGGTGCGACCACAGGCGGCATGTTGGCACACGGCGTCTCGTGCCCGCGCCCTGTCGCTCCCTATGCTCGAGGCTCGGCCGCCCCCGGCGAGCCGCCCGGTCCCATCCCACCGAACGAGGAGAGGCGAACCGTGAAGTTGTCCACGACCCTGAGCTACGCCGGCGACTTCGAGGAATCGGCCCGTCTCGTCGCCCGGCTGGAACAAGTGGGGCTCGACCTGGTGTGGGTGGCCGAGGCCTACGGGTTCGACGCCCCGAGTCTCATGGGTTACCTGGCCGCCAAGACGGAGCGGGTCGGCATCGGCTCGGCGATCCTGCCGATCTACAGCCGCACCCCGACGCTGATCGCCATGACCGCCGCCGGCGTGGACGCCCTTTCGGGCGGACGCTGCGAGCTCGGTCTCGGCGCTTCGGGCCCCCAGGTGATCGAGGGCTTCCACGGCGTCCCCTACGACCGGCCCCTGGCGCGCACCCGCGAGATCATCGAGATCTGCCGCGCCGTGTGGGCGCGTGAGACACCGCTCACCCACGAGGGCGCGGCCTACCAGGTCCCGTTGCCCGAAGGTCGCGGCACCGGCCTGGGCAAGGCGCTCAAGATCATCAACCACCCGGTGCGGCCGCGCATCCCGGTCTGGGTCGCCGCGCTGGGCGAGAAGAACGTCGCCCTGGCGGCGGAGGTGGCCGACGGTTGGTTGCCCGCGTTCTTCCTCGCGGACAAGGCGAAGGAGGTCTTTGGCCCGTCGCTCGCCGCGGGGACGGCCGAGCGCGATCCGTCGCTGGGCCCACTCCAGATCGCCGCCGGCGGTCTGCTGGCCATCGGGGAGGAGTCACGGGTCGGGAGCATCCGCGACCTCGGCCGGGCCGGTACCGCCCTCTACATCGGCGGCATGGGTGCCCGTGGCCGGAACTTCTACAACGCACTGGCCTGCCGGTACGGCTACGAGAAGGAAGCGGCCGAGATCCAGGATCTCTACCTGGCGGGCAAGAAGGACGAGGCCGCGGCCAGGGTCCCGGCCGACCTGCTCGAGGCGACCTCGCTGTGCGGGCCCGAGGGGTACATCAAGGAGCGGGTGGCCGCACTGGCCGAGGCCGGAGTCACCCACCTCAACGTGACGCCCGTCGGTCCGGACCCGGTGGGCATGATCGAGCAACTGCGGAGCTGGGTCTAACCGCTTCGAGCGCAGCGTGCGATGCGGCGCACGGAGCTGCAATGCTGGGCCGCATGAACGACCTGGTCATCAAGGGGGGAACGGTTGCCGATGGCACCGGCGGGCCGCTCCGCCAGGCCGACGTCGCCCTGGAGGGCGGCGTCATCACCGCCGTCGGGGACGTCGATGGGCGGGCTCGCCGCGTCGTGGACGCCCGCGGACTGCTCGTCACGCCGGGGTGGGTGGACATCCACACCCACTACGACGGCCAGGTGACCTGGGACCCCGAGGTCTCCCCCTCGGGTTGGCACGGTGTGACCACGGTGGTCACCGGAAACTGCGGGGTCGGGTTCGCGCCCGCACGAGCCACCGACCGCGAGTGGCTGATCGGGCTCATGGAGGGCGTCGAGGACATCCCGGGCACCGCCCTGGCCGAGGGCATCAACTGGAATTGGGAATCCTTCGGCGAGTACCTGGACGAGGTCGAGCGGACCCCACGCGTCCTCGACGTCGCGTGCCTCGTCCCGCACGGCGCGCTGCGCGCCTACGTCCTGGGTGAGGGCCGGTCCAACGACGTGGCGCGAGCAGAGGAGATCGCGGAGATGGGCGCGCTCGTGCGCGAGGCGGTCCGCGCCGGGGCGGTGGGGGCGTCGACCACCCGCACGGTCCTGCACCGGGCCAAGGACGGCGAGCTGGCGGCGGGCACCACGGCAGCGGCGGACGAGCTCATCGCCATCGGCGAGGCGCTGGGCAAGGCGGGACACCGGGTCTTCTCCGTGGCCAGCGACATGCGGGACCTGGACCACGAGTTCGCCTGGATGTCGGAGATCTCCCTGCGCGCCGGCGTCCCCGTCACCTACCAGGTGCTCCAAGCGGACTTCGCACCCGATCTGTGGCGCGAGTGGATCGACCGTGGTGTCGCAGCCAACCGGCGCGGCGCCTGGCTGGTGCCGCAGGTGGCGGGCAAGCCCGCGTCGCTCATGGTCGGATTCGAGTCAGCCACACACCCCTTCGCCCACCACCGGGCCTACCAGGAGATCGCCGAGCTCCCGCTGCCCGAACGCGTGGCGCGGTTGCGCCGCGACGAGGTGCGGCGCGCCATCCTCGACGAGACGCCGCGACCCGGGGGCTTCGTGGAGCTGCTGCGTCGCAACCTGCACAAGCTCTTTCCCCTCGGCCACCCGCCCGACTACGAGCCCGCGCCCGAGCGCAGCGTGCAGGCGCTCGCGGCCGGCGAACGACGGACGACCGACGAGGTGCTCTACGACCTGATGCTCCAGCGCGACGGGAAGGAGCTGCTCTACCTCCCGCTCTTCGACTACGCCGCCGGTGACCTCGACGCGGTGCGCGAGATGCTCACCCACCCCGCCACGGTTCTCGGCCTGGGCGATGGCGGCGCACATTGCGGGGTGCTCTGCGACGCCAGCCTGCCCACGTTCATGTTGACCCACTGGGCTCGGGACCGCAGTCGCGGCGAGCGCCTCTCCGTCGAGGAGGTGGTGCACCTCCAGACCCGGCGCACGGCGGAGCTCTACGGCTTTCGCGACCGTGGCGTGCTCGCACCGGGCTACACGGCCGACCTGAACGTGATCGACCACGACGCGCTGGCGCTCGAGTCGCCCGAGATGGTCTACGACCTCCCGGCGGCCGGCAAGCGCCTGGTGCAGCGAGCCCGCGGCTATGTCGCCACAGTGAAATCGGGCGTCGTCGTGCGCGAGCACGACGAGCCGACGGGTGAAAGGCCCGGCCGGCTCCTGCGTGGACCGCGGGCCCAACCGACGGTCTAGCTCGAGTCAGCCGACGCACGCGACGGCGGCCCGGCACCACCTCGAGACGGTGGATCCCCGAGCGAAGCGCCGGCGAAGTGCGCCCCTCCCGGGTCGTTAGTGGGCAGGTGGGAGCCTGAGAGCGAGCAACTGCGCCGGCGAGCCGACCGGCAGGTAGATCTGGGCGCCCACGACGGACATCCATCCGTTGACCAAGCCCGGCCCGCGGTAGGTCCAAACCACGGCGCCCGTCGTTCGGTTGAGGGCGAGCACCTCGCCTTGACGGGTCGCCGTGAGTACGAGGTCGTTGACGACCGTGACTCCACCGGTGGGATCGCCGGGGACCTTGGTGTCCCAGGCCACCTTGCCCGTGCGAGCGGACATGGCCACGATGTCGCCGTCCATCGTGCCCACCTTGCCGCCGAAGTACGCCGTCTGATCGGGGACGAGCGTCGACGGAGCGTTCAGCGCAGCCGCATAGACCATGCCACCGGCTGAGGCAGGCGGGGTGAGCACACCGCCGTAGGTTCCCGGCAAGATCGTGGTCGGTCCGCTCAGCCGTGGCAGGTCCCCGTTCCGGTGGATCCCCACGGCCGTCTTCCACAGGAGGCGGCCCGTCACGGGGTTGAGCCCGAGCACGATGCCGCCCTTGCCCGTGCTGACCGCCACGAGGCGGGACCCCTCCACCGGGGGCGCCACGGGCACGAGCATGGCCTGCACTTGATCACGGTCGTACAGGTCATGGGGGAAGGCCTGGTGGTACCACAGAAGCCTTCCCGTCCGGGCGGAGAGGGCCAGCATGGAGTCGGTGTAGAGATTGGCACCGGGCCGGCTCGTGCCGTTCGGGTATCGGGGCGTTCCGACGAACGGAGCGGGATTGGCCACGCCCCAGTACAGGACTCCTGTCCGTGCGTCGATGGCGGGCGGATACCAGGCACCTCCACCGGAGTTCACCGCAGGGTTACCCCAGAGATTCCTCGACTTCACGGTGTCGAAGCGCCAATCCACCTTTCCCGTGTCCGCGTCCAAGGCCTCGAGGTAACCGATGGAACCTCCGGCGTAGAACTGGCCGATGGACACCGGCACGCTGGCCACATAGACCTTCCCGCCGTAGGCCAGTGTCTGGGTGTCGACGCCCTGGCCGGAGGTCGTCGTGATCCGACGGTTCCACAGCGGGGTGCCGTCCGAAAGCGTGAATGCGGCCACCCCGCTCGGTGTGGACGCGAACAGCTTTCCCCATCCGACCGACACTCCGTAGGGGCCGATGCTGAAGCCGAGGGCTTTCGTCCTCCACTTCACTCGGCCCGACGACACGTCGATCGCGTAGACGGTCCCTGCCTCGTCCTGCACGTACGCCGTTCCAGCGACGACGATCGGTGAGGTCGATGCGCCGACCGCCAAGGGCACCCTCCACGCCGGCACCAGGCGGGACACCGTCGAAGCGCTGATCGGCGACGCACCGGCCTGCCTCGTGTTCAGGTAGTCGTGGTCGGGAAGGGGCCATGCGTTCACCTCACCGCGGACTTCAGGGGGGGCGCCGAGCTGTGAGGCGGCGGCGATCCGGAGGGGTCGCTCGACCGCCCCGGCGCCGTTGTCGAAACCTTGAACCCCTGCTGCCAGCAGAACGGCGATGGCAACGACGGCACTCCGAAGCATGAACGTCGTCCGGCCGCTCCGTCGCAAGCGCCACCTTTCTCTGTGGCGACGACGATAGCGACCGACTGTCGCTGGTCGCGGGTGCAGGCCTGGGCGCCGGTCCCGACGAGGAGGAGAGCGACGGTGGACGGGAGCGACGCCGTGGTCGTCTCGGCGATCCCGACACGCGCTGGGATCTCGCGTGGCAACTTCCGAGAGGCGCCAGAATGGGCGTGTGAACGACCAGCACGAGCGGTTCATGCGCGAAGCGTTGTCGGTTGCGCAGACTGGCCTCGAGGCTGGAGAGATGCCGATCGGAGCGGTGGTCGTGGTGGACGGCGAGATCGTCGCCGCCGAGCACACCCGAGAGCGGAGGACCCGACGGCTCCTCGTCCACGCGGACCTGCTCGCGTTGCAGGCTGCCGATCGGCTTCTCTCCGGTCGCCGCGATCGGGCCGCTCTGTATGTGAACCTGGAACCTTGCCTGATGTGCCTCGGTGCGGCATTTGCCGCCAGGGTTGGAACCGTCGTGTATGGACTCGAGTCGCCGAGCGACGGTGGAGTGGCCGCGTTCGAGCGTTGGGACCTGGACCGCGATGTGAAGGGAATGCCCGGGTACGTCCTCCCCCGGCTCTGCGGAGGTGTCCTGCGGGACGAAGCGGCATCGATGTTCGAGGTGTACGCGAACATCGCCGAGGAGGGAAGCTGGGCTGCGGCCTGGGCCCACCGTTTGGCAGGCTTCGCCGGGCCTTGACGACACCGTTCGGTCGAACGACCACTCGTCCCGACGTTCCGGGACCCGTGTCAGTCAGGCGTCTGCCAGATGCTGACGACATTGTCGGGCAAGCGCACGGAGAACAGGCCAGAGGGGGATGCCTCCTTCAGGAGCCGCCGGAGGTCCGCCTCGAATGCATCCAGATGGTCACCGAAGAGATGTGGGGCGGTGGAGGAAGTCGACAGCCTCAGGGCCACGAGATCGTCACTCGTTCTGGTGAGGATACGGCCATCGGGCACGACCACTCGACGCATCGGCAGGAACCCAGCTCCTCGGAACACTCTGTCCTCGCCGTCAGGAGAACTGTTGCGGACGCCTTGGCCGGCCCGCACGTCGGGACCGAGGTACCGGGTGCGCAGCTCGTCGATCGCACCATCCGGAGGTGCAGGGTGGGGAAGCAAGTCCTGGGAAGCCGCGGCGGGGGAATCAGCTCGATATGAAGGCGCATCGATCTGCACGGCCGCACCGCCACGCTCGAGAATGCTCCGGACGGCTCTGGCGACGAGCGGGCGGTCCATCCAGTGAAATGACGCGGCGAACGTTGCCGTTCGAATCGATCCCAGGGACGCGGAGATCTCCTCAGCCCGCATGCACACCCAGATCGCGTTGTCGACGTCGAGCTCCACCGCCCGCCGGCGTCCCTCGACGAGCATGTCTTCATCCGGATCGAGGCCAACGACCTCGTCGAAGAGATGTGCCAGACGCAGCGTGACGACGCCTGGACCGCAGCCGACGTCGAGGAGGCGACCACGACCGTCGAGTCCCAAAGCGTCGGCCAGGGCTCCCGCCAAGCCGTCGGCATACGGCAGTCGGCCCCTCAGGTAGTGCTGAGCCGCTCCGGCGAAGAGGGTCTCATCCCATTCCCATTGGTCCCACCCGTTTTCGAGGCCAGCCACCGGCCTCCAGCCTAGGAAGGTGCTCCTCCGGCACTGTGACGTACGTCGATGTGAACCGATCCGGCGGTGGTGATCGATCGGCCCCGCCTCGACACCGGGTCACCACGGCGGGACGGAGCTGGTCCAGGCCGAGGCCGAGGCGGTCGCCGAGGTCCGGGCGGTGTTCTGCGTCAGGAAGGGCTCCTCATCTTCGGCCAGGGCACAGTCCGCGGTTAACTTCCAGCTGGTGATGCCGCGGCAGGACGCAGACGGGACGGGAGCCGAGGCCTGCCCCTGGTCGGACAATGGGCCGCTCTTCGCACCCGGACCGAACTGCCTTCAGAGGAGGGACACAGACGACCGATGCACACTGCCCGACTGGTGGAACAACCCGATCCCGTCTTCTTGGTCGGTCACTTCCGAACCGGCTCGACGATGTTCTGGAGTCTGTTCCGGGCGGCCGGCGACCGGTACCGCGCCTACTGCGAACCTTTTCACGAACACCTGCTCCCGATGGTCGACAACAAAGGCCTCGTGCCCAACGACCCGACCCATCGGGACGTCGACGACGTTTTTGCGGAGTTCCGAAATCTCGATCGCGATGCCTTGGGCACGCTGTGGCAACCCTGGTACAGCCGAGAGCGATTCCTACTCGAGCCGGACGACGAGGCGCCCGACATGGAGGCGTATCTCCGGTTCCTGATCGATTCGTCGCCTCGACGCCCGGTCCTGAAGTTCACCAGGGCCACCTTCCGGGTGGAGTGGCTCCGTCGGAGGTTTCCCGGCGCCACCATCATCCAACTCGTGCGGAGGCCGCGCGACATCTGGACATCCATGTGGGGACGAGGCCGGGATCTGGAGGGTGAGCCGTTTGGCTCGTTCCTGGCGTACACGGAATTGATGGCCCAGGACATCGGAATCGAACTCCCGGGCGACGCGTATCGCACGTTCTACGCGCTCATGCTTCTCGCCGACGAAGTGAGCGAGAAGGTGGTGGACGACCGTTGGGTCTATGAAGAGGCAGTGGGTGACTTCACCGTGTGGGGCACGCGTCACCTCGTCGGCACCGGACTGATGGGAGCGATCCCACCGGTAACCATGCGCGCTGATTCGATCGGCGCGGAGGGTCACGGAGACGATTGGTACGACGCCCAGGAGGAGATCGTGAGATCCCTCGTGGGGGAATCTGTCAAGCGATTCCTCTTTGACAGTGATCGGGGAGCGCGAGAATCGTGAGACCGGCCGGAGCGCTGGGACCGAGCCCGATGGCGTACCCCGAGTGTGGCGCGTCACAGCGCCTGCCGGGGTGGTTGACACGCGCGTGGAAGTCCCGGGAGAACGACAGTCGAGACGGACGACCCGGCTGAACGCCGGAAAGGCCCTCTGACGCGGCACTCGCTCTCACGGGCGGCCTCGCGCACCGACGCGTTCGGCGGAGCGAAGTGCGGCGTCGAAGCCGCGCACCCGCACCACGGTGATCCGGTCGCCTTCCGTCTCGAACGCGTCGCGCACCACAGAGTCCGTCCCGCCGAGGTGCACGTCGATCTCCACGGTCACCGAGGTACCCACCACCTGGAGCTCGGCGGGGCTGGGCCGGAAGTCCGGGTAGGTGAACGTGCGCTCGGCGTAGTACGCCAACACGGCGTCGAGACCGATGTGGCGCTCGCCGTCGACGTCGAGGACCGCATCGGGGGCGAACAGCCGGGCGAGAAGTGCGGGGTCCTGTGCGGTGACGGCGGCGAAGTAGTCGTCGACCAGCCCGGCCGGGCCCGAGCGGAGGGGCGGCAGGCCGTAGAGCGCGCGGGCGTTCAGCCCGAGCACGCGCGCCTGCGTTGCCGTCGGGCACGGCGCCACCGTGGCGCGGATCGCGTCGACCGCTCCAGGGAAGGTGGCGTCGTGGTGCGGGTAGTCGCTCCCCCACACGATGCGCTCCGCTCCGACGAACGGCACCAGCGCGGGCAAGGTGCGCTCGTCCACCTCGAAGCTGACCGCGCACTGCCGGGCGAAGTACTCCGACGGCGCCAGCGCCATGTCCGGGCAGAAGCCGCCGAACGACGCCACCTGTTCGTCCAGGCGCTCGAGCCAAAAGGGAACCCATCCGCCGGAAGACTCCAAGAAGACGCAACGCAGACCCGGGTGGCGTTCCAGGACGCCGAAGGCGATGAGCTGCGCGCAGGCGAGCATCTGCTCGAACGGGTGCGACAGGGCGTGCAGCACCAGCGGGTTGAAGGGCCGGTCGGCGGCGAGCGTCGGCACGACCACCGAACTGCCCTCGTGGATCCCGATCGGCACGCCGAGCTCCTCGGCGGCGTCCCACACCGGGTCGTACTCCCGGTGACACAGTGACCGGCCCAGGCACGGGTTGGGCCGGACGAAGCCGGCCACGAAACCCAGCTCGGCGACGGCCCGCCGCAACTCACGGGCTGCGGCCTGCGGGTCCTGGAGCGGGAGCATGGCGGCGCCGAAGAGCCGGCGCGGACTGGCGGCGCAGTAACCGGCCAGCCAGTCGTCGTAGGCCGCGGCGAGACGCACCGCCGCGGCCGGGTCGGCGACCGCAGCGAAATAGAGCCCGATGGTCGGGTAGAGCACGGCCTGGTCGATGCCTTCGGCGTCCATGTCGGCCAGACGCGCCAGCGGATCCGCCCCGCCCGGCTGCGCCTCGGCGAGCGGCCGGTAGCCGGCCGGGTCGTCGAACCTCGAACCCGGCCGGGCGAGGGTGCCGAGTGGCACGGCCAGGATTTCGGTCCCGCCGACCGTGACGTGCTCGTAGCCGTGTCCGTCTGGCTCGATGCCGGGCCGGCAGTCGTCGGGCAGTCCCGCCCACGCCGTCTCCGGCTCGACCACGTGGCCGTCGGCGTCGACGACCGGCCCGGCGCGCGGGGGCAACGGGGAGGCTGACACGACTGGGACCTCCGGGCGGACCTGGGCGGTCATCGCCGCGGCGAGCGCCAGTCGTCCCGTTCCGGGAGCGGGTGGCGGAACAACGCCGCGGCGTTTCCGCCCGCCACGGCGCGCAGTTCGTCCTCGGGGAGCTCGCCCCAGGTCCGCTCCAGCACACGCTGCGTGTCGGGCCAGGTCGAGTCGGCATGGGGGTAGTCGCTCTCCACCATGATGTGGTCGACGCCGATCACGTGGCGCTGCTTCACGGCCGACGGGTCGTCGATGGAGCAGAACCAGAAGTTGCGCCTCAGCACGTCGCTCGGCAACAGCGTGGTGGGCCAGGCGGTGCTCTCACGACCGGACGCGGAGTGGCCCACGACGTAGTCGGCCCGGTCCATGAGCATGGGCACCCAGCCGATGCCGCCTTCGGAGAGAGCGATCTTGAGCCCGGGGAAGCGCAGCGGCACGCCGGACCACAACCACTCGCCGGCGGCCAGCAGCGCGTTGACCGGGAAGAGGGTCGGCAGCAGTTCGAACGGCGGGTCGGGCGACGGCAGCGGGGCCCAGGACGACGACCCGGTGTGGAGGCACACCACGGTGTCCGTCTCCTCGCAGGCGGCGAAGAAGGGGTCCCACCGCCCGCTGAAGATGGAGGGCAGCCCGAGCTGGGCCGGGAACTCGGGGAAGCTCACCGCCTTGAACCCGCGGGCGGCGTTGGCGCGCAGTTCCGACGCCGCCACCCCGACATCGGCCAACCACGGCAGCTGGAGCGGGATGATCCGCTCGGGGTGCGGGCCGGCCCACGCATTGAGGTGCCAGTCGTTGAAGGCGCGCAGACACGCCAGGCCCAGTGCGGGATCCTCGGCGCGGGAGTACACCGCGCCGCAGAAACCCGAGACCAGCGAGGGGAAGCACAGCGACGCCCACACTCCCGCCCGGTCCATGTCCGCGACGCGTGCCTCGATCTCGAAGCAGCCCGGACGCATCTCGTCGAAGCGGGCCGGGTCCATGCTCCACTCACTCGTGGGCCGGCCCACCACCGCGTTCAGCCCGACGTTCGGGTACATCCGGCCCTCGAACACCCAGGCCTGGGTGCCGTCCTCCTGCTCCGTCACCCGGGGGGCCGCCTCCTGCAAGCCCGCCGGGAGGCGGTCCTCGAAGAGATCGGGCGGCTCTATCAAATGGTCGTCCACCGAGATCACGGGCACCCGGATCTGCCGGGGCTCGGGATCGGGCAGCAGCGTCACTCCGGCCGGAGACTCGGCGGTTCCCACGAGAAGGTGACACTATCGTCAGGGTTCGAACGTCGGGTGGGGAGGACCAGCCCGCGCCAGCCTCAGGGGGTGCCGTGACCACACACGCCGAGCCCGTGACGACAGGGATGGGCCTGTTGATCGACGGCGAGGTCGTGCGCGGGGACGATCGCCCGTATCGCGTCACGAACCCGGCGCGGCCGGGCGAGGTGGTGTTCGAGGCGCCGTCGACCTCGCCGGCTCAGCTCGACCGTGCGGTCGCCGGCGCCCGACGGGCCCGGCCCGCCTGGGCCGCGCTCGGCCAGGAGGGGCGCGCCGGCCTGGTCGTGGCAGCCGGGAACGCCGCGGCTCGAGCGGCCGAGGCTCACGACCTGGCCCGCCTGCTCACCCGCGAGCACGGCAAGACCCACATGGAGGCGATCTTCGACACGTCGACCATCGGGGGGATGGCCTCCGCCTTCGCACCGCTGGTGGCCGAGGCCCTGGCACCGAGCACGTCGAGCGGCGGCGCGACCCGCATGGAATGGGTTCCTCATGGCGTGGTGGCGGCCATCCTGCCCTTCAACTGGCCCGTCTCGGTGATGGGCAACAAGGTGTTGCCGGCGCTGCTGGCCGGCGACACGGTCGTCGTGAAGGCGCCGCCCACGTGTCCGGGCGCCGTGCTCCTCGCCGCCGCCGCCATGGCCGCCGAGTTGCCGCCGGGCGTGCTCAACGTCGTGAACGCGTCCGGGGGCCGACCTCGGGGCGGCGTTGGTCGCCCACCCTGGGGTCGACATGATCTCGTTCACCGGCGGCCCTTCGACCGGGCAGTCGGTGATGGCCGCGGCGGCCGCCACCACCCGGCCGGTGGTCCTCGAGCTCGGGGGCAACGACCCCGCCATCCTGGCCCCGGACATGGAGGCCGGACCCGAGCTCGCCTCTCGGATCGTGGAGGCGGCCTACGTGACCAGCGGGCAGGTCTGCATGGCGATCAAGCGGCTCTACGTCCACCGCGACCGGCTCGACGAGACGGTCGGCGCCCTCGAGGCGCGCCTGGCCGACGAGGTGGTCGGCGACGGCCTGGCCGACGGGGTGACCATGGGTCCGGTCCACACCGCCTCGGCCCGCGACCGTGTGGAGGCTCTGGTGTCGGCGGCGGCTCGGGGCGGTGCGTCCGTGCTGCGACCGGGACGGGTGCGCGAGGAGGACGCGGCGTCGGGCGGCTACTTCGTCTCACCCGCGCTCGTCGTCTCGCCCGATCCCGGATCGGGCATCGTGCGCGAGGAGCAGTTCGCGCCGGCGCTCCCGGTGATCCCCTACGACGACATCGACGAAGCCGTCGCCGCGGCCAACGACACGGAGTACGGGCTCTGCGCGTCGGTGTGGAGCAACGACGAGGCGCTCGCGGGCGACGTCGCCTCCCGTCTCGCGGCGGGCACGGTCTTCGTCAACGCCCACGGGATGTCCGCCATCGACATGTACGCGCCCATGGGCGGCTGGAAGGAGTCCGGTTTCGGCCTCGAGCTCGGGACCGAGGGTATGCAGGCCTTCGCCCGTCGGCGTGTCCAGGTGCGCCGGCCGGCCCCGGCGGGATCGCCGTGAGCGTCGCCATCCGTGGCGGAACCGTCGTCGACGGCACGGGCGCCGAGCCCGTGCGGGCCGACGTCGCCATTCGAGGGTGAGCGCGTCGTCGCCATCGGACGCGACGCCGCCTCGCACGTCGACGCGGAGGTGGTCATCGACGCCCGGGACATGCTGGTCACACCGGGCTTCGTCGACCTCCACACCCACTACGACGCCCAGCTCTTCTGGGACCCCGTCGCCAGCCCGTCCCCGCTCCACGGTGTGACCACGGTCCTCGGTGGCAACTGCGGCTTCTCGCTCGCTCCCCTCGGTCCGGACGGGGTCGACTACATCTCGCGGATGATGGCGCGGGTCGAAGGGATGCCGCTCGCCGCGCTCCGAGCCGGCCTGCCCTGGGACTGGACGTCCTTCGGAGAGTGGCTGGACCGGCTGGAAGGGCGGGTCGCGGTGAACGCGGGCTTCCTGGTCGGGCACTCGACCCTGCGCCGGCTGGTGATGGGCGAGCGCGCCGTGGGCGGCCACGCCACACCGGCGGACCTCGACGCCATGGAGGCGGCACTGCACGCCGCCTTGGCCGAGGGGGCGCTCGGCTTCTCGACCTCCCAGGTCCATACGCACAACGACGGCGACGGCCAGCCCCGTCCCCTCCCGCGCCGCGAGCCGGGCCGAGATGGAACGCCTCGCCGCGGCCGTGCGGGACCACGAGGGCACGACGGTCGAGCTCATCGTTCCCGGTTGCCTGAACGGCTTCACCGAAGAGGAGGTCGATTTCCTGGCCACCATGTCGCTCCTGGCCGACCGCCCCGTCAACTGGAACGTGCTGGGGGTCTCGGCCATGAACCCCGACGGCGCGTGGAGCCAGCTCGCCGCAGGCTCGGCCGCGGCGGAGCGGGGTGCGACCGTGGTGGCGTTGACCCTGCCCCACACCATGCAGTTGCGACTGAGCTTCGAGCACGGCGCCATCCTCGACGGCCTTCCCGGCTGGCGCGAGGTCTTCGCGCTCCCGATCGACGAGCGCATGGCCGCGCTGTCGGACCCCGACACGCGGCGCCGGCTCGACGACGGGGCGCAGTCCGACGAGGCGGGCATCCTCCGGCACCTCGCCGTGTGGGACCGTCTCGTCCTGGAGGAGACGTTCGCCCCGGAGAACGCCGACCTCGAGGGGTTGGCGGTGGGGGAGGTGGCGCGCCGTCGCGGCGTCGAACCGTTCGACGCCCTCCTCGACGTCGTCGTGGCGGACCGCCTGCGCACCGGCCTGCGCCCGCCCATCGGCGAGTCCGACGCGGACTGGGCGCTCCGCGCTCAGGCGTGGCTCGACCCGCGGGCCGTCGTCGGCGGGTCCGACGCCGGGGCCCACCTCGACACCATGTGCGGCGCCATCTACTCCACGTCCATGCTGGGCGACGGGGTCCGCGCCCGCGGGCTCCTCAGTTGGGAGCAGGCCGTGCGGCAGCTGACCGACGTCCCGGCCCGCCTCTACGGCCTGCGCGACCGGGGCCGGCTCGTGTCCGGCGCATTCGCCGACGTCGTCGTCTTCGACCCCGCCGCCATCGGGCACGAGCCGGTCCGGACCCGCGACGACCTGCCCGGCGCCGCCAGCCGGCTCTACGCCGAGGCGACCGGCATCGGGCACGTGCTCGTGAACGGGACCGAGATCGCCCGCGGCGGCTCCTTCACCTCGACCCGCCCGGGTCGGATTCTGCGATCGGGTCGCGACACCGACACGGTGCACGCCGGCACCCTGACCGCGGCCTGACGCGGATCAGGCGAGCAGGCGGGTCGGGAGCGGCTCCTCGCGGGTCGTGCTCCCCGAGCGCGTGAGCGAGTACGCCACCTTCCCGTCCTCCTCCGTGAACGCCTCCTGCAACTCCGTGCCGAAGAACACCAGCCCGGTCCCGTTCTCGGTGGCATAGCCGTCGGGCAGGATCCCCTCGGCGATGAGGCGATGGACCAGAGGACGTCGCTGCTCCTCGGCGTCGTGGTGGGGGCTGTTCGAGTAGGGAAGGAACGCCAGTCCGTTCGGTCACGGGCCGCAGGTCGGGCCCGAACGAGTCGGTCGTCCCCCCGACGTGCCAGCACAGCGACCCGGCCGACACGCCCTTGAGCACGACCCCCGCCTCCCAGCACTCGCGCAGGATCACGTCGAGCCCGTGCAGCCGCCACAAGGCCAGCAGATTGGCCGTGCTCCCTCCGCCCACCCAGATGACGTCCTGGGCGAGCAGGTGGTCGCGGACGTCGGACACGTTGGGCATCGGGAACAGCGCGAGATGCGAGCTCACGAAGCCGAGCTTGGAAAAGGCGTTGTGCGCCGCCGCCAGCCGGGATGAATCGTCGCCCACGGCGGTGGCGATGATGCACAGGCGCGGGTGCTCGCCCGCCCTCGCCAGGTCGGCGGCCAACCGGTACGACGGGCCCGGGCGCAGGTTCATGGGATCGGGTCCCTCGGCCTGGAACCCGATGCTGGTGGCGATGATCGTCGGCTGGCGAGCGGCCACGTCAGTCCGCCGGGACCTCGGGGTTGACCGAGCCGTGTCGGGGCCAGTCGCGACTCTGCAGGGGCATGTGCCGATCTGGCAGCGGACCGTCGCTCAACGCTCAGGAACCGATCTCGATGTCCCCGCTCGCGACGGGTACCGGCGGGAAGGCCGTGGAGTCACAGCCCTTGGAGACCTTGGAGAACGCGCCCGAAAAGGCAAAGCGCAGGGCAGGCCCGCCGTCCGCGGGATCCACAGCCTCGGCGACCACGGTCTCGCTGGATGTGCCGTCCTTCACTTTCCCTGTGATCTGGGCGGTGCCACCACTGATGAGCACACATTTGACGGTTGCGCTGCGAAACGTGCTCGGAGTCGTCGGTTTCGGCCAGCCGCTTTGATAGAAGGCGAAGTTGCCACTCGCGGTGTTCCCCGTTCCTTGGGTGTCGAGAGCGAAGAGCCCTCCGGCCGACTGGGCGCCCGAGGCGAGCACCTCGTTGGTGGGCAGCGTCGGGGGCGAACCGGACTCGATGTCGCCGCTCGCGATCGCGATGCCGGTCAGCTGATTGGGCACATCACATCCGGGTGACACGGTCGAGATATTCGGTGCGAAGGAGAATCGCAGAAAGACCGCACCGCTTTTGTGAAAGGTGAGGGCCACCACGGTTTCGGTGTGCGATCCCGACGTCACCGTGCCGGTCACGACCGTTTGGCCTGGAGCGTTGTAGTCGTAGAGCGCACAGGTGACGGCGGCGGTCCGCAGCATGAACCGCCCGCTGGCTTTGGGCCATCCACTCTGTGAAAACGTGAAGCTTCCCGTCGCGGTGTTCCCCGATCCCGTGGCATACATGGTGAAGAAGCCGGTGTCCCCCGGACCGGCCGGTGATTGAGAGCCCGATCCGAGAACCTCAGGACCGGTCGTTGACGACGCTGGCGTGGAGGGCATCGCCACGATGACCAAGGCGACGGCACCGAGTACGCCGACCACTATTCGATTGATTCGCAACATGTCGCACCCCCACGTTGAACCGAAACTCTCGTGGGAATATTAGGAGTTGCATGTTCGCCGAGTCGAGTGGGCCTGCCCACGCAGGAGCGACCGCTTCTCGCGCTCAGGCCCGTCAACCGACACGTCCATCGAGTGCGGCGGGTGGCAGGCCGCGGTGGAGCGCTCGAAGGCGGAGGTACACAAAACTCCTGGTGAGCCGCGACGTACCCTGAACGCGCCAGGACCTCGGGGTTGACGATGTGCAGCGGCCGAGCACCGGCCATCAGCCGGCACAGGTCCTCGGCGATGGTGCGGGTGTGGTTCGACTCGGTGTCGTAGGTGGCACCGCCGATGTGCGGGGTGAGCACCACCTGCGGGAACGTCGTGAGCGGGTGGTCCGTCGCCAGGTGCTCCCCCTCGAAGTGGTCGAGCCCGGCCGCGGCCACCTTGCCGGACGCCAGCGCGGCGACGAGCGCGTCCGTGTCGTGGATCCGCGCCCGTGCCGTGTTGAGGTAGACGACCCCGTCGCGCATCCGGGCGAACGCGTCGGCGTCGATCATCCCCGACGTCTCCTCGGTGACCGGTGCGTGCACGGAGATGACATCGGAGCGGGCGAGCAGCTCGTCCAACGTGCTGGTGGCGTCCGCCGCGTAGGGGTCGTAGGCGAGCACCTCCATGCCGAGCCCGCGCAGGCGCCAGCGCAGCGCTCGCCCGACGGCACCGAGACCGACGAGGCCGACGGTCTTTCCCGCCAGCTCCCAGGCCCGGTACCGCTGGTAGGGGATCTTCCCGTCGCGGTAGATCTGGCCCTCACGCACGTCGCGGTCGGCGGGCACCACACCACGGGTGGCGGCGAAGAGCAACGCCACGGCCAGCTCCGCCACGGCGTCGGCGTTGCGACCCGGTGCCCGCAGGACGGGGACGCCGGCCGCCGTGGCCGCGGCCACGTCGACGTTGTTGGGATCGCCCCGGCAGCTGGCCACGGCGAGCATGGGTTGCTCGTAGAGCTCGCTCCCGCAGACGTCGCTCTCGACCACGACGATCGACGCCCCCTCGGCGGCCACGCGCTCGGCCAGCTGCTGGCCGTTGTAGATGCGCAGCGACGGCTGGTCGAGCCACGAGTCGAGCACCAGGTCGGCCAGCTGGTGGAGCAAGTCGAGGCCCGGGCCGCTGACCGCGGCGGTCACCAGGGCCTTCGGCCGGGTCGACGTCATGGCTGCACGTCCTGGCTCCGGGGGCGGGGGTGGCGGTCGTCGTCCATAATGACGTGATCATGACACGTACGTCAGGTTCGTGAGCCCGACCGTCACGGTCGGCGTCGACATCGGGACGACCTCGGTCAAGGCGCTGGCCGTCGAGGCCGACGGCACCGTCGTGGCGCGCAGCAGGGTTCCACACGACGTCGTGGCGCCCGAGCCCGACATCCTGCGCCACGACGCCAGGAAGGCGTGGCGGGCCGGTCCGCGCAAGGCCTACGCCGAGGTGACGGCGCAGCTCGGGGGATCCGAGGTCGCGGGTGTGACCGTCGCGTCCATGGTGCCCTCGCTCACCGCGGTGAACCGCCGAGGTGTCCCCGTGCTCCCCGGTCTCCTCTACGGGGACCGCGAAGGGCGACCCGACGTCGAGGAGGCGGGTCCCGTCCTGCCCACAGGGTCCATGCCGGACGCGGAGGGATTCCTGCGCTGGGCCTCGGCCCTGGAGCCCGGCGCCCGCGGCTATTGGCCGTGTCAGGGGGTGGCGACGTTCGCGCTCTCGGGCATCGGCGCCATCGACACCGGGGTCACCGCCGCGCTCGGTGCGCTGCACACGCGTGGGCGCTGGAACGGCGAGCTCCTCGAATCGTCGGGGGTGGACGAGGCGCAGATGCCGGTCGTGGTGCCGATGGGGGAGGGCGCGGGGACCATCCCGGGATCGGACACGGTGATCACCGGCGGCACGATCGACGCGCTCTGCGACCAGATCGTCTCGGGAGCGACCGAGCCCGGCGACGTGCTCGTCATCTTCGGAGCGACCCTCATCGTGTGGGCGGTGAGCGAGGAGTGGTTGGTGGCCCCCGGGCTCATCAGCTACCCGCACACGACCCCGGAGCGGTTCCTCATCGGCGGCCCGAGCAATGCGGGCGCGCTCTTCGTGGACTGGGCGCGCACGCTCCTGCGTGGCGCCCCGCGCCCGGGTCCCGAACGCGAGCGCCTCGACGCCCGTCTCGGCCGGCCGGAGCGGGTGCCCGTGTGGTTGCCCTACGTCCGCGGCGAGCGCACGCCCTTCGAGGACCACACGCTGCGCTCGAACCTCTACGGCCTCGACATCGGGTCGGGGCCCGAGGCCCTGGAGCGGGCCGCCTTCGAGGCCAGCGGGTTCGTGATCCGGCGGATGCTCGACCGGGCCGGCGTGAAGGCGACGCGGATCGTGGCCAGCGGCGGCGGCTCGCGGGTGACGGCGTGGATGGCGGCCGTGGCCGATGCCACCAACCTGCCCGTCGACGCGGTCGCCGTGCCCGAGGGCGCCGCCTTGGGCGCCGCCTACTTCGCGCGGATGGCGGCCGGCCTGGAGCCGTCGCTCGACCGGTCCACGCACTGGGCCCGCGTCGGGCGCCGTGTCGAGCCCGATCCGTCGTGGGCGGGCCCCACCGGGGCCCGCTACGAGCGGTTCAGCGAGCTCGGGACCGGCGGGTGACGCTCAACCGCTCGGACTAATCGACCGGGTCACCCAAGCCGCGCGCGACGAACGCGATGGCGGCTTCGATGAACTCGTCGTCCACCATCTCCGGTTGGAGAACGCGGAATTGGCCGATGCCACGAAAGAGGATCTCGACGAGCCTCGCGGTCTGAACCGGCGATTTCAGGGGCTCGACGCCAACGCGCTCATTCTCCGACCGCAGGATCTCGGCGAGAGCTCGTGCTCCCTCGTCGTCGATTCGAACCAGCTGTTCCCGAACCTCGGGGTTGCGTGCCGCATAGAGCCAGAACTCCTGATAGAGCAAGCTGAAGTTGCTGCCCGATTCTCTCGTTTGATCCCGTATCAGGCCGACGAAGTCCGAGATCCGGGCTTCGGGCGGTGCCGTCGGGTCCGTCAGCGTCGCTCGAAGGGCGTCCATCTCCCGGTCGAAGTTCGCCTTGAACAAGGCCAGGAAGAGGTCCTCCTTGTTCTTGAAGTTGGAGTACACGGCTCCCTTGGTGAAGCCGGCGACCGCCGCCACCTCGTCGAGCGACGCTCCGTAGAACCCCCGCTCGGCGAAGACCTGGGCTGCTGCAGCCAGAAGGTGCTCGCGGGTTTGCCGGCGCCGGCGCTCGGGCGTGAGGGGCAGGAGTTCCATAGGGTTGTGCTACGGCCGAGTATAGTAAATACTCTCTAGTATGAATGATCCTCATGGGTATTCTCCCGGCGCAGCCGCCACGGGCCAACCAGGAGCCGTGTCCTCCGATGACGCCGTGCGGACCACCGGCCTGGTCCGTCATTTCGGCTCGACGGTCGCGGTCGACGGTCTCGACCTCCGGGTCAGGCGTGGGGAGATCTACGGCTTCCTCGGTCCGAACGGGGCGGGAAAATCGACGGTCGTACGAATCTTGTGCACGCTGTTGCGACCCAGCGCCGGGACGGCTTCGGTGGCCGGCTACGACGTTACGGAGGATCCCCAGTCGGTTCGCGTCCGGATCGGCGTCGCCCTCCAGGACGCAGCTCTCGACGATCGACAGACCGGCCGTGAGCTGCTCTCGCTCCAGGGCCGCCTCTACGGGTTGCGCGCGGCGCAGATCCGGGCGCGGCTCGGGGACGTCTTGGATCTGGTCGATATCGGCGCGGCCATCGATCGGCGCATCGGCACGTACTCGGGCGGGATGAAGCGGCGCCTCGACCTTGCCGCGGCCCTGGTCCACAGTCCTGAGGTCCTGTTCCTCGACGAGCCCACGACCGGGCTCGACCCCCACAGCCGAGCGGCGGTCTGGTCAGAGGTGGCGAGGCTGAACCGGGAGCTCGGCATGACGATCCTTCTCACGACGCAATACCTCGACGAAGCGGACACCCTGGCTGACCGGGTGGGCATCATCTCTTCGGGCCGCTTGGTGGCAGAGGGCACTCCGACAGCCCTCAAGCATTCCGTGGGCCACGACGTGATCGTGGCCGAGGTCGAGGGCAACGGTGTCGGCGCCATGGACGCTCTCCGCTCCCTCGAAGGGCTCGAGCCCGCATGGAACGCAGACGGCATCCTCACCGTCGACGTCCCGGACGGCGCACGGGCCCTGGGGACGGTGGCGGTGACACTGGGCCAAGAGGGACTTCAGATCAAGAGCCTCACCATGCGCACCCCGACCTTGGACGACGTCTTCATGGCGATGACGGGATCGCGCATGGAGGAGAGCGACGTGCTCCTGTGACCGCGACCTCGGTCGGTTCGGTTGAGGTTCTCGGACGTGAAGCAGGTTTCGTCCACGACATCCGGGCAGTCGCCGGCCGGGCCCTGCGCCAGATCCCGCGGGAGCCGGCCGCGGTCCTTCCCGCCGTGTTCGTTCCGGCGTTCTTCTATGCCGTCAACCTCGGCGCTCTGGAGAAGCTGGCCGGCACAGCCCTCGACTACAAAGCTTTCCTCTTGCCCATGGCGATCGCCTTTGCCGTGACCGGAATGTCGAGGGCCCCAGCACTCGTGACCGACATCCAGGCCGGGTACTTCGACCGACTTTGCATGACCCCGATCAGGCGCTCGGCACTGCTGCTCGGCCTCATGGTGGCCGACGTGGCCGTGATCGCCGCACTGTGCCTTCCCGTCATCGTCATCGGCGCCATCGTCGGGGTGCGATTTGCCACCGGGCTACCGGGTCTCGTGGTGTTCGTTGCCTTCTCCGCCCTCTGGGGTCTGGCGTTTACCTGCTTCCCCTACGCCGTCGCACTGAAGACGGGCAGCCCCGCCGCCGTGAATGCGTGCTACGTCGTGTTCTTCCCACTCTTCTTCCTCACCGATGCGGTGGTCCCGAAGGAGTTGCTGACGGGATGGTTCTCCACCATCGCGACCTACAACCCGGTGACGTACCTCCTCGGTGCTCTTCGAGCCCTCATCACATCGGGGTGGCAGATCCGTCCTCTCCTGGAGGGACTGGCCGCCGTGTCGGGCCTCGCGCTGGTGGGCATGGCGCTCGCGTTTGCAGCACTTCGAGCCAGGATCCGCATGGGAGACTGAACTCACCTGACCGACACCGACTCCGAGCCAGGGAAATCGTCCTCGTAACCCGCGATCCCTCCTACCGAGTTGTCGCCGGCATACCGTCGGGATCATGCGCTTCGACCCCTATACCGCCGATCCGGACGCCTACGGCCACGCCTTCAGGTTGGCTCGGCACCTTGCGGGATGTCCGCTCGACCCGGCCATCCGGAATCTCGTCGAGCTGCGGGCAAGCCAGATCAACGGCTGCGCCTTCTGCCTCGATCTGCATTCCGGAACGGCCCGACACGCCGGGGTCGCACAGAGGAAGCTGGATCTGCTCGCTGGTTGGCGTGAAGCACCTGATTTTTCGTCGAGGGAGCGCGCTGCCCTTGCGCTCGCGGAAGAGATGGTGCGGATCGGTGACGGGCGGCGAGTCTGTGATGAAACCTGGGCTCTCGTCAGGACGGAGTTCGACGACGAGGAGATTGCCGGACTGCTCTATACCATCGCGCTCATCGGGTTCTGGAACTCCCTCAACGTTGCTGTCGAGCTCCCGGCTACGGCGCAGTTGCCGACGGTGAGGTAGCTCCAAGAGTCCTCCTGGACGCCCGCCCGAGCAACGCTCGACACCCGCTCCGGTTCACGATCATCCTGCCCAGGAGGACATGAAGAGGACGTTCTTCCGCCGCGACCTCCCTGACCAGCTCGGTCCCTCACGCCCCCGGTTCAGAGCGCGTGTTTCCGGGGTTCGGGGTGAACGCAACCTTGAGCGCGCCGCTCCGGTCCTGGCCGGCCAACGCTTTGAGGGCGGGCCACCACTGCTCGAGTCCGAAGCGGTGCGTCAACATCGGTGTGACGTCCACGCGGCCGTCGGAGACCAATTGCAGGTAGTGCGAGATGGCATGGCGTCGCCGGCCCTCGAAGTCCTCCATGCCGAACGCGTTCGATCCCGCGATCGTGATCTCCTTGAAGTAGATCGGCGTCGACTCCCACCGTTCGGGGGTGGACACGCCGGTGTAGACGAGACGGCCGCGTTCGGCCAGGACGCGGACGCCGACCTCGAGCGTCTCCGCCTTGGCGATGGTGTCGTAGACCACGTCGATGTGACCGGGGTGGGAGATCGGCAACCCGTCGAGCGGCGCGTGCAGGACCGCACCCGACCACTCGGCCAGGGCTTCGACCAGCGCCAGGCGGGGCTCGTGCGCGAAGACCCGGGCGGCCCCGAAGTGCTCGGCCATGGCGCGCTGGGCCTCGAAGCGCGCCACGACCCCTACTTCCACGTCGGGGTAGAGCGAGCGCAGGATGGCCACGCTGGTCAACCCGAGCGCGCCCGCGCCGTAGACCAGCACCCGCCCTCCGGGTGGAGGCGGATGGCGCACGATGGCGTGGAACGACACGGAGAAGGGATCGGCCAGCACGGCCGCTTCGTCCGAGACCCCGTCGGGCACCGGAATGAGCATGGAGTCGTGGGCCGCCAGCTGCTCGGCCCAGGCTCCGGGCGCGCCGGTGATGACGCCCACGTGCACCCCCGGTCCGAGCTCGCCTTTGGTGAAGTTCCAGCACAGGCTGAGGTCGCCCGTCCGGCACGGCGGACACATCGGCGAGATGCCTCGTGGCGCGCAGGTCAGCCAGGGGTTGAGCACGACGCGCTGGCCCGGCTCGAGCCCGCCTGCGTCGGGTCCGAGCGACATCACCTCGGCGACGACCTCGTGGCCGGGCACGTGGGGGAGGGAGGAGAACGCGGCCATCGGGTTGTCGATGTCCCCGGTGTTGAAGTCGCCCAGCACGAGCTTGGCGTCGGACCCGCAGATCCCCGACAGGATGGGTCGGGTGATCACCCAATCGGGTCGGACCAGGCGCGCATCGTCCAGCTCGTGCAGGCCGAACGGGATCCGCGCCAGGGAAGCCTCCAGCTCGTCCTCGGGGGTCGGTCGGACCTCGTCCGGATCGGGCGGGGCGCCGAAGAGAAGGGCCTTCACCCGCCGGCCTGCTGGGTGAAGGACCGCATCCCGGCCATGAACGCGTCGATGTCCGTCGTCTTCGCCTCGACGACCGCCTTCATGTCGGGAAGGTAGTGCTCGAAGCGCTCGGATTCGATGGCGTCGACCAGGGCGCCCGCGATGGACTCGGGAGGATCCTTCGGACCGTCGTAGAGGGGCGCGTCGTTGTCGGGTTGGTCCCAGATCTCGGTGTCGATGGCTCCGGGTAGGACCAGCTTGACCCCGACGCCCGTCCCGTCGAGGTCGAGAGCCAGCGACTCGCTCCAACCGGCGAGGGCGAATTTCGAGGCCGAGTACGCCGCCTCTGTCGCGATGCCGAGGCGCCCGCCGAGGCTCGACACGTTCACGATGGTGCCGCTGCCACGTTCGAGCATTCGGGGCAGGACGGCCAGTGTGACGGCGGCGGGCGAGAAGAAGTTGATCCGCATCGTTCGCTCCACCTCGGCCGTCGTCAGCCGGGTGGCCTGACGCCGCATGGGGACGGCGGCGTTGTTGACCACGACGTCCAGCCCGCCGAAGTGATCCCAGATCTGCAGAGCCAGCGCCGCCGCATCGGCAGGGTCCGAGAGGTCCGCGGCCCAGCGCTCCGAGGTGGGGGACACGGCCCGGCATTCGGTCAGCACCTGGTCGAGCCGGTCGGCCCGGCGCGCCACGAGGGCGACGGTGTCGCCGCGCCGAGCCAACTCGCGGGCGACGGCGGCCCCGATGCCCGAAGAGGCCCCCGTCACCAGCACCGTCCGTCCGCTCGTCGCGCTCACCGCGTCGCCACTCCTCAGAGCCGTCATCTCGTTGCCGCGACCCGTCACGGGTCTACGGCACGCTTCGGGGTGAGCGAGGGGTCTCGAACCCCCGACCTCCAGGACCACAACCTGGCGCTCTAACCAACTGAGCTACGCCCACCGAGGGGGCCAAGTGTGGCACACGCGAACGCCGGGCTCTGTCAGCGTGGGTGGGCCCCGACGGGCACCGGTGGCCGAGAGGACTTGGGCCACGGACTTCTCATGCGCTCGGGCAGTGCGCATCATTGAGCACCGGTCGACAAAGTGCGACGTCAATAAGCATTTCCAGACCCCACTCCACGCAAAGGGTGCAGCGCCCCAGCTCAACAGTTGCAGCAACGTTGCACTTCCAACCGTCCCAGGAGCCGTGGAGGATCTGACCCGCTGCAACTCGTCCAGTTCCACCGACCGCTCGCCATCCGCGAGAATATGACTCTGCCGATCGAATCTTTCGCCGAACAGCTTGCCGCGCTGCCGCCCGACCTTCTCGAATCGGAGCTGCTCGCTCGCACCGAGCTGCGCCTGTGGTCCGATGAGCGCGTGGCTGTCTACTTCACGCCCTTCGGGCAACCAACTCCGTCCGCCCGAATACTGCTGGTCGGTCTGACGCCAGGACTTCAGCAGCACTACATCGCGACGATGGCAGCCGCCGGGGTGTTCCGAGCCGGTGGCTCAACCTCGGAGGCCGAGCGGGCTGCGATTGTCGGCGGCTTCGCCGGACCGCTGCGGAAGAACCTGGTTGGGATGCTCGACGGGATAGGCGTCCCCGAGTGGCTCGGCATCGCGTCGACCGAGCAGCTGTGGGGAGACGCCACCGACCTGATGGCAGCCACCTCGGCGCTGCGGCACGCCGTCTTCCGATTCTCGGGCGGCCGCCCCGACAACTACAGCGGTGCGCCGAACCTCTGGCAGATGCCGTATCTCGTGACGATGGTCGATGAACTTCTCGCCCGCGACCTGGCCGCAGCACCGGACGCGCTGATCGTCCCCTTGGGCAAGGTCTCCACCGAGTGCGTCGAGCATCTCGCCCGGGCCGGAGCGGTGGACCCGGAACGAATTCTCGTCGGGATGCCGCACCCATCCGGCGGTAATGGTCACCGAGTGCGCCAGTACGCCGAACGACGTGAGGAATTGGAAGCAGTGGTCGCGAAGTGGTCTACGCCCCGAGCGCGGTCTTCCAAACGGCGATGACGCTGCCGTTCGTCGCTCTCCGCTCCACCTGGCAGCCGGCTCCGTGCGCCACTTCCTCCCTGCGGTCGTTGAGGGCGTCACCATTCCTGGAATGGGACCGCGGAAGGCTCAGCAGCGGGTTCCCTTGGCCAGTTGGCCCTTGAAGACGTAGCCGTAGATGCTGAACTTACCCTCGTAGTCCAGATACCCATGTGCGTTCGGCGTGAACGTGCCCTCGAAGGTAAGGCCCTTGGTGCCTCTCGTCCATTTCATGCGGACCGTCGCGCCCCCACCGCTCCACGTGCCCCCGCCGCCGTCCTCGCTGGAGAAGGTGCCCCACGGCGAGAAGACATCGAGTTCGCAGCCGCCGCTTATGGGTTCAGCCCTCCAACTCGAATCCGGCTCGATGTGGAGCGTGGGAGACACGCCTGAGGCCGCACCAACTCCCGCCAACCCCACACTCGCCGTCATCGCGAGACCAGCCGCCAAGATTGCCATCCGTCGCAACACTGCTTCCTCCATTTCGCCAGCGCCGGAGGACAGCATCCCGCCAGCGGATCAGTACTTCGCCGGCGTTATCATGCACCGGAATCGTCCGGTGGAGCGCGGACGCACCATGACCGGGCGGGCGGAAGTCCTAGCTCTTGCCGGAGCCTGTCGGGATCGGACTTCGGTCGCAGAAGCGGCGGACTCAACTGCGTCACCCAACGACTGATGCTCGAGGCGGTCTGCGACGACATGCTCCGCACCACTCCAAGTTCTCGTGCGCGGCCGCGGTTCCCAACATGTTCGAGCCAGCGCTTCGGGTAGATCGCCGGAGGTCATGCGTCTCGTGGGGTCGAGCTGGCCTCGCTGCAATTCGGCACCAAGACGCGTCCGCCAGCTCTTGCCGAGCCTGTGTTGGTGCCCGTGAATGTGCCATTGATGTGACGTACGTTCTCGTCCGCGGCGTGGCCTGCGTGCCTGCGGAGGCGCCACTTGCGCGGTGCCACTTGAGGCACCGCGCCCGAGCCGTACTGTGTGGGCGATGGATCCTTCCGCACATTTGTGCTCAGAAGTTGCGAGCGGTTGCCCGACAGGTCACACGTGAGCCGGTTCTGAGAGGAAAGCGCAGGTCAGACTACCTGCCCCGGTGGCCGAGCGGACTTAGGCAACGGACTTCTAATCCGTTTCACGCAGGTTCGAATCCTGCCCGGGGCGCTCGCTCGCGACAATTTGCCAGGCATCGTAGACACCGCAGCTCTGAGCGCCGCAGATTCGCTCCTGGTCCTGCAAATGGACCGCCGTGCCCCTTGACCCGATCTTCACGAACGGCGAGCCGCTTCCGGTGACCGCAATGCTGTCCGAGCGGGGCCTCTGAGCCTCTACGGATCGGGTTGGGGCCGGAGCTGGCCGACGCGGCCCTCGTACTCCGAGAAGCGCTCGCCGGGGTCCGTTCCAGAGCGGGTCTCGGCGGCCGATGGGGCAGCTTCCTCGTGGGGGAATATCGCGCCGGCCTCGCCCGGGTGGACGTTGACCCATTCGGGCGACTCGCTCGTCGGCGTGAACCAGCTCGCGATGTCCGACTGATTCGCGGAGGCCAGGATCACTGATTTGACCCGCTCAGATTCAGCGTCGAGTTGGTCAACAAGGTGCTTCGCGAGGGCGGCCAACTCGAATCTGTTGTGGATACGCGAGCCGAGCGTGAACTGCCGCGCCTGCACATTCCGCACTCGGAGAGGTGGTCCGTGGTCGACCTCGAACCACACACCGAACTCGCGGTGGTCCCCGACGCGGTGCGCGACGTATCTGTTCGCCATGTCCAACGCGTCGGCGTGGAGCTCGCGCTGGCCGGGATCGAGGGCATCGATGAAGCGCTGCGGGACCAACCTGCGCTCCCGTCCCTTCTCGAGGCCTTCGCCATCGGCGAAGCACCTGCGGTATGTGATGACTCCGGAGATCCAAAGAGCGGAGCCCAGCCTGAAATCACCGATCAGATCGGGCATCTCGGCCAATCGCTCGAAGAGCGCTCGAGCGTGGTCCATGTCCAGCCGGAGCATTCTGAGCTCGGCGAACTCGATGATGAGCTCGCGTGTCGCGGCATCGAGCTCACCCATCACGGACGCCTCGTCGCGGAGGACCCACCCGCCCGGAGTGCTCGAACGCCCAGGTGCCGACGAGCGCGGCCAAAGAGCCCGGCGGCGTTCCGGGCAACGGTGGCGAGCTCGACAGCGACCGCCTCGGCGCGAGGCGCTGAGGGTCGTCGATCGCGAGAGTGGTCATGTCGTACCTCCCAACCGACTCGGCTTCCAGGCCCCCCGGCGGTGTTGGTCGTACGCCTGGCCCACCCGGACGGTAGTCAAAGAGCCTGCGCCGGCCGCCCCTGGAGGGCCGACGCGTCACCGAGGCGCCACAAGACGATCCAAACGCACATCTCTGACCTTCCATCGTACCGACGTCATCGAAGGTCCAGGTCAGAACGATGGTGAGGGATGTTCGCTCCGAACGGAAGATTGTGCGTCTCTCCGGGACGTTCGACGTGCAATCCGTATCACGCCGGATCGGATCCTCCCCGAGCGCTGGCCGCCATGATGTCGCAAGACCGCGGAGAGACGTGCCACCTGGTCTCGGTGCCGCCGATCCCTCTTTGCTGACAGGCATCGGCGGGGGACCGTTACGATGCCAGGGTCACCGAAAGAGTTCACCGGAACCGACGCGAGCCGGTTCCGGTGACGGTCAGGGGGTTGTGTGCCGAGAATCGAGCCGATTCCGATGGAGGAGCTGGCACCGGAACCTCGTCGCATCATCGAGGAGGGGGTCGCCAAGGGGCTGTACGCGACACCGGTCCCGCTACAGATCTTCGCCTACAAGACGTCGCAGATCCTCATCACGGACGCCGCCCGGACCACGTGGGGCCAAAAGTCGCTCCTCGGGGGAAGGATCCTCGAGCTGCTGCGGATCCGGAGTGCCCAGCTGGGTGAGTGCCAGCCTTGCATGCAGTCGCGGAAGCACGATTCCATCACCGACGAGGACGTGGCCTGCCTCGTCGCACCCGGAGGCTCGGAACTGACCGAGCAAGAACGCCTCGCCGTCGAATTCCTCGATCTTCTCTCGGCCGATCACCATGCCATCGACGACGAGTTCTACCGCCGTCTGGGGGAGCACTTCACGTCGGCGCAGATCATCGAGCTCGGCTTTGCTTGTGCCAACTCCATGGGTCTGCACCGCTTCATCCACACCCTCGACGTGTTCGGTCAGGGTGCGCCCGTCATCCCCTACAGTCCCGATCAGGTCGACACCGCGGTCGAGGAACCAAGCCCGGCCCGCAGTTAGTCGCCGCCGAGCATCAGCGGACCGAGGACGTGGGCTGATCCCGTCGGCGTAGTGGACAGGGTCGGTCCCACGGCACATAGCCCAAGGGTTCGTCTCCGGTGTGCCGGCCCTCCGACGGCCTCAGAGGGCAGGGGGCTGGTCGGACCCCCGGCCCACGGATGAGAAGCGGGTCCGCGGTGCGTCGCCGTCCGCCGCCGCTCATCGAGTGGTCGGTTGAGGCGTCACCCGCAAAGCGCTGGGGGCGGACACCTTGTGGTCCGAGGATCCCAAGAGGGCGTCGAGGAGCTCATCGGGGTCCTCGGAGACGACCAATGCGTCGAACTGGTGCGACTTGATGAAACCGCTTTCGACGGCGTGGCGGATGAAGTCGAGGAGCCGGTCGAAGAACCCGTCCACGTTGAGGATGCCGCAGCGCTTCTCGTGCAGGCCCAGCTGGGCCCAGGTGACGGACTCCATGAATTCCTCGTAGGTGCCGAAGCCCCCCGGTGCCATGACGAACGCGTCGGAGAGGTCGGACATCAGTGCCTTGCGCTCGTGCATGGTGTCGACGACGTGAAGGCGGTCGAGCTCGGCGTGTGCGATCTCGTGGCCGGCCAGGGCCTCGGTGATGACGCCTGTCGCGACGCCACCGTTGGCGATGACGGCGTCGGCCACGACGCCCATCAGGCCGACGGACGCTCCTCCGTAGACGAGGCGAACGTCGCGAGCTGCGAGCACCGCTCCGAGGCGCTCCGCCGCGGCGGTGAACGCCAGGTCGTTGCCCGGGCTCGAGCCACAGAAGACGCACACCGTGGTCACGAGACGCCCTCGGGCTGAGGCACCCGCAGTTCTGCCCTCGCGGCGCGAGCCGACCGACCTCGCCGCACGATCGTCTCCGCGGCGTCGCTGTCGTGGATGGACAGGGAGAAACCGGCGGCGGCGACGGCGAAGAGCGCTGCGGTGAGGAACGCGAGGCGGTAGGCGGTGATGTCGGGTGGAGCGTCGGGGCTCCGCGACGAACCGACACCGATCAACACCGTCGAGAGGATGGCGACGCCGGTCGCGCTACCGACCTGGCGCATGGTGTTGAAGAACGTAGAGGCCCGGCCCATCGACTCAGGCGAGATCATGGCGAACGAAGCGGCCTGGTTCGGCACCATCACCTGCGCCATCATCCAGCCCAGCACGAACATCAACCCTCGGATCAACCACAGGTTGGTGGCCACACCGACCTGTGTCAGTGCCAACATGACCAGGGCCAATCCCGTGAGCCCGCCGGTGATGTGGCGCCGTGGACCGATCCGGGGGTAGATGAGACGGCTCGCGCACTGCGCGCCGATCATGACCCCGAACGCTTCGGGAAAGGTCGACAGTCCTGATTGCAGCGCCGACATGTGCCGGGCGTCCTGGAAGTACAGCGGGATGAGGTAGAGCGTGCCCAGGAAAGCCGCGGCAGCCAGGAACATCACGCCGTTGGTGGAGCGGAAGAGCCTGCCCGAGAGCAGCCGGAGGTCCACCATGGGTCTGGGGGTCCGCAGCTCGACGATGACGAGCGCTCCCAGCATTAGGACACCGGTCACACCGGTGACCACCACGTCGGGAGACGACCAGCCCTTCAGCGGTCCTTCCGACACGCCGTACATGAGAAGACCGAGACCGATGCCGCCCAGGAGGAATCCCGGAAGGTCGAACCGTCCCGCGTCGATCGGATCTGCTCGTTCCAGGACGATGGCGCCGAAGATGATCGCCGCGATGCCGATCGGCACGTTGACGAAGAAGACCCAGCGCCACGTGAGGTTCGTGACCAGGAACCCGCCCAGTACGGGTCCGAGGGCCGGTGCGATCGTCGTGGGGACGGTGATGATGCTGGCGGCCCGGATGCGCTCCGACGGCGGGAACGCGCGGTACAGCATGGCCATGCCGACCGGGATCATCATCCCGCCGCCGGCGCCTTGGACGACTCGGAAGGCGACGAGTTGGGTCTCGTTCTGGGCCACGCCGCAGAGCGCCGAACCGATCGTGAAGACCAAGATGGACACCAGCATCACGTTCTTGCCGCCGAAGCGGTCGCCCAGCCAGCCCGACGACGGGATGAACACGGCGAGGCTGACGAGGTACGCGATCACGATGCCGTCCACCGCCGTGGGTGCGATCTGGAAGTCGCGCCCGATCGTGGGAAGCGCCACGTTGACGATGGTGATGTCCATGATGTTCATGAACATGGCGGACACGAAAACCGCGCCGACGGCGATCTTTTGGTTTACGCGTATTCCCTGGTTAATCGGCATGTCGTGACAAAGCTTACTTACCGGAGGTTGCCTCCGTTATTCCCAGTGCCACATGCGAAGTGCAGGACACTCAACGATGGTTGTATTGCCCAACTCGTCCGGTTACCTTCTTCCTATGGCGGTCAAGGCGGCAGCCCCGACGAAATAGGCGGTGTTCATGTTGCACGTGTTCAGAAAAAGGTCGATTACGGCCGCGTTCGGTGCGGCGGTGTGCATGGCCGGGGTCATCGGCGCTGGTGCCGGTGCCAGTTCCCCAAACCCCTTCAGGCACTCGGTACCGCAGGTGAAGCCGCTTGCCACCGTCGTTCCGGGCACTTACGACTGGATCGTCAACGGCTCCAGTGTCGGCGCCATCTCGTTCGTGGCTGGCAATACCTGGACGAGCTCGTTCGATAGCGACAGCGGCGAATGGGTGCAGAGTGGCAAGAGCTTCGCCATGGATATGACCGGCGGCAGTGATGGATCGGCCGGATGTTTGTTCGCGGCCAAGGTCGGCCCCGGCGGGACTTCTATCGTCAAGGGCGCATTCAGCTGCTCGAACTCGGGCGCCTCCGGGACTTGGTCAGCGACACCCGCGCCGAGTTCGGCTCCTGCGGCGACGCGCGGTGATGTGTTCGCCGCGCCGGGCGTTTCTCCTCTTACATCCATCGTGCTCGGCACGTACAAGTGGTTCATCGGCACAACCCATGAAGGCGCAATCACCTATGCCGCCGGCAACACCTGGTCGAGCACCGTCGACGGCGACGGTGGGTCCTGGGTGCAGGGCGGCAAGACCATGGCGATGACCATGACGGTCGGAAGCGACGGCACCGGCGGATGCATCTTCGCCGGCAAGGTCGGCACGACCGGCAAGACGGTCAGCAGCGCCACCGCGCCAGGCGCCTGGATCTGTCCGGGCTACTCGTCGAGCGGCACCTGGTACGTCAAGTGACCTGAGCGAATCCGAACCGGCGTCGCCGTTGCGGGGTGTGCGAGGCCACGACGGCTCGAGTTGGAGTCTCGTCTCTTGTCGGGCTTTCAGCTTCGGCGATGGCGCGCTGGTCGGCATCTCGTTGCGGTAGGGCTCTGGCGCGTGCTCCCGGTAGCCCGTCTCGTGTCCATCACGCACCAGCTTGCTCCGCAACAAGGTGTCAGTGGCAGCGGAAGCTCAGGCCCTGGGCAATCAGCAGAACACAGTCCTCGAGTATTACAGCCGCTGGATTCACGACGACGGCGAGGTCATTCGCGGTGTCCTGGACGATGTGCTTGCACTCTCGACACAGCGTCGCAGGTGACGAACTCGCCCTGTAAGAGTCGTAGTGGCACGGGTAGTGGCACGAAGACGACGCTGGTTCATCATGAGTGCAGGCATTTCTCTGGCACGCCCGCTGGTCGGAGCACGACCAGCGGGCGGTCGACCACGTCGGGTGACTCCTGTCGCCGGCTCTATTCGCTGCAGTGACCAGATGGAGGCGAGTGAAGAGAGTCGGCCGGTGGATGACGGGTGCAGACGGATCGTCCGGTCGCGCCGGCGCGACCCTCGGAGCGAGCTGGGCCACCTACTCTGGGTCTCTTTCTCGGGGACTCGGGTGTACCGGGGGACTCGGGCTGATCGGAGGACCGGAGCGATGGGCGGATCGGGCATGAGCGGCGGACCGATGGCGGCGCGACATGCCGTCAGGACAGCCGTGGCCACCTTGGCGGCCGGAGTGCTCTCGCTTCTCGCCGTTCCCCTCGTTTCATCAACCGCAATCCCCTCGGCCGGCGCCGCGACCAGCCCGGGCACGGTCTGGCTGTGCCGCCCGGGCACTGCGCTCGACCCGTCCGCGCACAACGCGTCGTCGACGAGCGTGAGCGCTCGTGGTGCGACGAGCGTCACGCCGAGCCCCGCACCGTTGCGCAACGCCAAGCGGTTCGACTGCTTCTACGTCTACCCGACGGTGTCCACCGAGAAGACCGACAACGCGAACCTCGTGGTTCAGCCGGCCGAGGTTGCCGCGGCAGCCGCGCAAGCCTCTCGGTTCTCCCAGGTCTGCAACGTCTGGGCACCCATGTACCGGCAAGCCACGGACGCCGCCATCACGGACGGCTCAGCGACCAAACGGACCGTCATCGGCATCGCGTACTCGAGCCTGCTCTCGGCGTGGCGCGACTATCTCCTGCACGACAACGACGGGCGACCGATCGTCTTCATCGGCCACTCGCAGGGCGCGGCCATGCTGATCAAGCTCTTGCGCTCGCAGGTCGATCCCTCGCCGGTGCTCCGCCGACAACTGCTGTCGGCCATCATCCTGGGCGGGAACGTCCAGGTCCCCGTCGGCCGCGACGTGGGTGGGAGCTTCCGGCACATCCCCGCCTGCCGTTCCATCACTCAGAGAGGCTGCGTCATCGCCTATTCGACGTTCCCCTCGACGCCACCCCCGCTCGTCGTTGTTCGGACGGCCGGGTCAGGGCGTCAGCCTCCAGTCGGGGCAGACCACCAGGGCGGGGCAGCGCGTGCTCTGTGTCAACCCGGTCACGTTCTCGGGCACGGCGGGGGAGTTGGAGCCGTATTTCTTGACGGCGACGGCACGATCCCAAGGGGGTGACCGTCACGACGCCCTGGGTGACGTTCTCGGGGTTGTACACGGCGACGTGCAAGACGGCCGGGAACGCGACGTGGTTGCAGGTCGCCGCCGCGTCCATACCCCATGACCCGAGGCCCACCGTGACGGAGACCCTCGGCCCACTCTGGGGGTTCCACGTCTCGGACGTGAACCTGGCCCTGGGCAACCTCGTCGGAGACGTGGCCGTCGAGGAGGCCTCGTTCCGCTGACTCCCTGGAGCGGACCCGCGTCGCAGCGCGGCCCGCGGACGACTGGAGCGCCGGACGCTCGCGACAAGGGCCGTGCCAACCGGGGAGATCTCTAGACTCCACCAATGGTCAGAGTCGTCGCCGTCGCCAACCAGAAGGGCGGCGTGGCGAAGACCACCACCGTGCAGTCGTTGGGCGTGGCCCTGGCCGAGCAGGGGCGCCGCGTGCTCGTGGTGGATCTCGACCCGCAGGCCTGCTTGACCTTCTCACTCGGCTTCGACCCGGACGGCCTCGACTCCTCGCTGCACGACGTGCTGGTCCGACGGGCGCCGCTGGCCGAGGTGGTGCGTCATGTGCCGGAGGCAGCCGGGCTCGATCTGCGTCCCCGCCACCATCGATCTGGCCGGGGCCGAGGTCCATCTGCTCAGCCGGACCGGCCGCGAGCACGTCCTGGCCCGTGCGCTCGAGCCGATCGTGAGCGACTACGACGCCGTCTTCGTCGACTGCCCGCCTTCCCTCGGCGTGTTGACCATCAACGGCCTCACCGCCGCTGAAGGCGTCCTGGTACCCCTCCAGTGCGAGGCGCTGAGCCATCGCGGCGTGGGGCAACTGCTCGAGACCGTCGAGGACGTGCGCCAGTTCGCCAACGCGAGCCTGCGGGTCCTCGGTGTCATCCCCACCATGTACGACGCCCGGACGACGCTCTCGCGCAAGGTGCTCGCCGAGGTCCAGGAGCGCTACGGGTTGCCCATGTTCGAGCCGGCCGTGCCCAAGTCGGTCCGCTTCGCCGAGGCGCCTGACCACGGGTGCTCCGTGTTCCACCATGCCCCGACGTCACCGGGCGCGCTCGCCTACCGGATGCTGTCGACCTCGGTGTTCGAAGCGATGCAGCATGCCTGAGCGCGACGTCACGCGGCGCGACCAACCGCCCGACCCGCTGGGCAAGCGTGCCTTGTTCTCGGTGCCCGCGGCTGAGGGCGAGCCCAAGGGTGACACCGCTCCGGCGGTGCCGCTCCCCGTCGACAAGCGAGCGCTCTACTCGGACGCACCGAGCGCGACCCGACCCCGACGCGCCCGTCCCTGCGTCCGCCAACCCTCTGGCGGATCGGGGTGCCTTCGGCGTCGACTGTGAGCGGTGTGGGCAGAAATCGCGGATCGGGCTGGTGGACCTGCTGATCCTCCAGCTCCCGATCGGGGTGTGGCTGCCCCGCGGCCGCTTCGACCGCCGCATGACCTGCCCGAGCTGCCGCCGGCGCGGCTGGTGCAGCGTGACCCTGCGGCGGACGGCCGGAGTGGCCTGATCGCGGCTACGTCGCGACGACGGGGGAATCTGAGTTCGGTGTCGCGGCGCCGGGCTGGTGCGTGGGCAGGCGTCGCGTCAGGACCAGGCCGAGGAGCGCCATGAGAGCCAGCACGGCCAGGGCGGCGCGGAGCCCGTTGATCCGGCTCGTCGCGTTGTCGTCCACGACGGCCTTGGCCGTCGTGGCGGGCACGCCGGCCTTCTCCAGGGTGGCGCTGAGGTCGGCGTCGCTGACGAACGGTATTCCCGCCGAGAGCTGAACCTGGGCCTGAGAAGACATCTCCTTGGGGACGGCCGGATCGTTCGCCAGCGTTCCGAGGAACGTGGTGGTGAGAACCGAGATGAGCACGGCGCCGGCCAGGGCCGTTCCGATGGAGGCGCCAAGGTTCGTGAACGTGTTCTGCACGCCACCCACCTCGCCGCTCTGGGAGTCCGGGACGGCGGAGACCGTCACCGCGCCCAGTTGCGAGGCCAGCGCACCGATGCCGAGCCCGATGAGAAGCAACGGCCACGTCACGATCTCTGGACCCGACCCCTCGTCGAGCAGTGCGAGAAGGACGACGATTCCGAGGAAGAGCATGGCGAAGCCGATGCGAACGACCCGCCGCGGCACCGCACGCGGGAACAGGCGGGGGACCCCGACCGCGGCCAGCAGCAGGGTGAGCGAAAGCGGCAGGAGGCGGACTCCCGTGGCGACGGCAGAGAGACCGAGCGCGACCGAGAGGAAGAGGGGGACGACGAAGAAGAGGCCGGCCTGCAGCAGGTACTGAAAGAAGAAGGAGATCAGCCCAGCCTGTAGCACCGGTACCCGGAGCATCGAGGGGTCGAGCAGGACGGGACGTGAGGCCCGCAACTGCCGGCCCTCCCACAAGGCGAAGAGCACGAGGACGACCCCGCCCCCGAGGATGAGCCAGACGACGGGCGACAAGCCGAACCAGTGCGGCGCGTCGGGTTTGGGGATCACGATGCCCCAGGTGCCCGAGCGGATGACGCCGTACACCACCATTCCCAGGCCGGCGGCCGAGAGCACGGTCCCGATCGGATCGAGCCGAACGCCGCGGACAGCCGGTGCATCGGTCATCCGACGGGCGAGCACGAGGATGCCGATGGCGATCACGACCTCGCCCGCGAACACGACGCGCCAGCTGAGGTAGGTCGTGCACAACCCTCCGAGCAGGGGTCCGACGGCGACCGCGATCGCAGCAGCCGAGGCGACCAGGCCGTAGGCCCGGGGGCGATCCGATTGGCCGAAGTTCGTCGCCACCAGCGCGACGACCGACGGGAGGATCAGAACCGCGCCGATGCCCTCGAGGAACGACCAACCGAGGATCAGCACCGGAAGTGATCCCGCCGAGCGCGGTGGTGAGCGAGCCGCCGGCGTAGATCACACAGCCGATCATGAAGGCGCGTTTGCGCCCGAGGATCTGGCCGACCTTGCCGCCGGTGATCATGAACGCCGCCATCACGAGGGTATAGAGGGTGATCGCCAGCTGGATCCCCGTGACCGTCGTCCCCACGTCCTTGGCCACGGTGGCGATGGAGACGTTCATCACGGAGCTGTCCAGCGCCATGAGGAACTGGGCGGACGCCAGGGTGAGCAGGACGATCTGCCCCCCCGATGCCGTGGCGGCTCGCTCGTTCATGGGCCGCATTCTGGCCGAAGCGCAAGGACGCAGAGCACGATGACCGTCCGCATGACGCCCGGGCGGTCATCGTGCACGGACTCCGATCCCGCTGATCGGGCCGTCTCCGGCCGCGTGGTCCGTTGTACGTCGTGTCGTCGGGATGGCCGGATTCGAACCGGCGACCTCCTGCTCCCAAAGCAGGCGCGTTAACCAAGCTGCGCTACACCCCGATATCTGAATCCTTTGCCGCTCCGCGAATTGTAGCGGTTTGACCAGGTCTTTTTAAGACCGGTCCTGGGGTCGAGCAGGCAAGCGACCATCAGACCCCGCGCCGGGCGGGTCGTAGGGCGCGTTCGTTCCGTCGCGGAGGCGGAGCGACGACCGAGACCAACCAGGGTATCGAGGCGGCCGCCTCGACCCGCGAGGCCATCCTCGAGCTGGCCGAGGTGTTGACCGAGCATCTCGACCACGAAGAGCGCGACATGGTGCCGATCTCGGCTGCTCATCATGCTGTGCCCACGATGAGGGCCGCCCAGAAGACGGTGCGTCGGACTCACTCGACAACACGGGCACTCTCTTCACCTGGCTGCTGGACGGCGCCGGCGATGCGACCGTCCGTGGCCTACGCCGCGAAGTCCCCCGCCCTGCCCTCTACGTCATCACCCGGACGAGCGGCCGGAGGTATCGCCGCACCGTGTCGTCCGGGCGGCCCTGAGCGGGCGGGCGGCTCACGTCCGCCGCACGACCAGGAGCTGCCACTCGCCGGGCACCCCCTTGAGGGCGTGACGACCGCGGTCGTCGAAGCCGATGCCCGAGCCGACGGTCAGGTCGCGCACGGTCCCGGTCGTCAGCACCTCGCCCGCACCCGCCGTGGCGCTCACCCGCGAGGCGATGTGGACGGCCAGGCCGCCGATGTCGTCGCCCCTCAGCTCCACCTCGCCGGCGTGCACGCCGGCGCGCAGCTCCAGGTCGACGGACGACGCCGCCTCCACCATGTCCGCGGCGCACCGGAGGGCCTGGGCCGGCGACGCGAAGCGCGCCAGGATCCCGTCGCCCGTCATCTTGACCAGGACGCCGTCGTGGCGTGCGAGGAGGCGTTCCACCGTCACGTCGAGCTCGTCGAGCACGGCACGCCAGCGCCGGTCGCCGTCACGGGCCGCCCGGACCGTCGAGTCCACGATGTCGGTGAACAGGACGGTGGCCAGCGTGCGGGTGGCCGCGTGCTCCGGCCGTGCCCCGGTCACGAACTCCTCCATCTCGTCGACCAGGGCGTCGAATTCGCCCGCCCAGGGAAGGAGGTCGGTCCCGGGGACCGTGGCGAAGCGCGCGCCCTGAATGTGCTCGGCCAGGTACCGGCCATGGTCGTGCAGGCCGCCGTAGGCCTCGGCGCGGCTCACGACCAAGGTGGGGCATCGGATGTCGGCCAGCAACGAACGCACGTCGGCCGAGAAGGTCACCAGGTTGAACGCGACTGCCGTCGCCGGGCTCGCGCCGCGACGCGCCGCTCGCCCCCACCACTCCCTGAAGCCCACCCGGTGGGCCAGGCTGGGTGCGAAGACGGCGATGTCCTGGGGCACCCCGTCCTCGACCTCGGGCACGTCGATGTCCGCCGCGCTCGCGGTCAGCTCGGTCGGCACGCCGAACCCGTAGTCCTCGGCCTGGCCCACCCTCGCCGTCCCGTTGACGAGGACGAGCGACGCCACCCGATCCCCGTGGGTCGCCGCCAGCCAGATGGCGGGCATGGAGCCGCCGGTCGGGCCGAGCACGACGGGGCGTTCGCACCCGGCCGCGTCCATCACGGCGAGCGCGTCACGGCCCCATCCCTCGATGGACGGCGCGGTGCCCGGAGCCAGCGGGTCGGAGAGACCGAGCCCGGCGGCGTCGAAGCGCACCAGGCGGCAGAATCCGGCGAGGCGCTCGGTGTAGCGGAGCCAATTCGGCTCGTCGATCGTCTCGTCGATGGAGATCATGAGCCCGCTGTTGAACTCCAGCACGTCGTGCGGGCCCGAGCCCCACACCTGGTAACCGATGTGGGTCCCGTCGCGCACCGCATAGCGGGTCTCCGGGGCGTCCATATGGGTGCAGTCTGCCGTGACGGCGGCCCGGCGAGAGCACCGGGCGCACCCGGGCACCCGGTGCGGTCAGCGCGTCCCGCGTACCAACCGGCCCGGCTGCTCCCCGGTGGGCTCGCCGTCCTCGAAGGTGACGGCCCCCTTCTTGATCGTGGCCCGGTACCCCACGGCCCGCTGGAGCAGGCGGCGGCCGCCGGCCGGGAGGTCGGCGGCGACGTAGGGGCGTTGGAGCGAGAGCGCGTCGTAGTCGATCAGGTTCAGGTCACCGAGCGCGCCCGGCTCGAGCGTGCCGCGGTCGGACAGGCCGTAGAGGCGTGCGGTGTCGTGCGTCTGCTTCTTCACGATGTACTCGATGGGAAGGGTGCTGCCCCGGGAGCGGTCGCGCGTCCAGTGCGTGAGCATGAACGTCGGCATCGATGCGTCGCAGATCGTCCCGGTGTGCGCGCCCCCGTCGGCCAGGCCGAGCAGGCCCCGCGGGTGCAACAGCATCTCGTACACGTGGTCGAGGTCGCCCGTGGCGTAGTTGAGGATCGGGATGTAGAGCAGTCCGTGACCGTTCTCGGCCGCCATCTCGTCGTAGGCCACCTCCAGCGGCGTCATCCCGCGCGCCGCCGCCAGACCAGCGAGCGAGCGCTCGGGGCCAGGCTCGTAGTCGGGCGGGTCGCCCAGGACGAAGGTGCGCTGGAACGCCTTCTCCATGGCCGCGGCCTGAGCCGGCGACTCGGGCGTCCATGACGTGATGCGCCGACGAAGCTCGGGGTCCGCCAACGCGGCAGCCAGCTCGTCCATGGAGAGGTGACGGGCCCGCAGCTCGCGATAGGCCGGGATGTCCGAGAACAGGCACAGCGTCGCATGGTGACCGGTGAGCAGTCCCGTCGGCCGCCCTGCGATCTGGGGGAACAGCAGCGCGCCCTCCTCGCACGCCTCGAGCGACGCGGCGAGCTGCTTGCGCCACAGCTCGGGGTCGTCGTCCACCTGCAACAGGACGTAGGACACGGGTCGCCCGATGGCGGCCGAGAGACGCCGCATCCAGTCCACCTCGGCGAAGGCGTCTTCGAGCATCTCGCCCGCCGAGCCCAGCGGCGCCAGTTCGAACACGCCGTGCCCGGCCTCGGCCAGGGCGGCACCGATACCGAAGAGCTCGTCCTCGTCGGCGTGGGTGCCCGGGACGAGTTCCCCGTCGATTGCTCGGTGCCCGAGGGTGCGCGAGGTCGAGAAGCCCAGCGCGCCCGCGCGCAGCGCCTCGAGCACGATCGACCGCATCGCCTCTATGTCCTCGGCCGTCGCCGGCTCGTTTCGCGCGCCGCGCTCGCCCATGACGTAGGCCCGGACGGCGCCGTGCGGCACCTGCGCGCCGACGTCGACGGTCCAACGCCGGCGCCCCAGCGCGTCGAGGTATTCGGGAAAGGTCTCCCACTCCCACTGCATGCCCTCCGCCAAGCGCCGTGCCCGGGATGTCCTCGACGCCCTCCATCAGTCCGATCAGCCAGTCGTGGCGGTCCGGCGCCACCGGAGCGAACCCGACCCCGCAGTTGCCCATGACGAGCGTCGTCACCCCGTGCCACGACGACGGCGCGAGCTCGGGGTCCCAGGTGGCCTGGCCGTCGTAGTGGGTGTGGACGTCGACCCATCCCGGCGTGACGAGGAGGCCGTCGGCGTCGATGGTCCTGGATCCGCCGCCCTCCACCCGGCCCACCTCGGTGATGCGGCCATCGTCCACGGCCACGTCGGCGGGGCGCGGTGGTGCTCCCGTCCCGTCGACGACGGTTCCCCCGGTGATGATCAGGTCGTGCATGCCCTGCATCGTCTCACGCCGACCGACACCACGCCGCGCCGCGGCAAACGGAACGCTCCGGCACGGCTCCGGTCCGACCTGGCCGGACCCACGCGGGTCACCTGGTCGGGACCACGGGGGTCAGTCGCCGTCAGACGGCGTCCGGCAGACCCCCCCTGCCTGGGGGCCGAGGCCATCGGTCCGCCCGGGCAACCAGGTTCGTCCGGCTGCCGGTGAACCTGGTCAGACCTTGGCTTTGCCCAGGATCCGGTTCATCTTCGTGCCGCAGACGGGGCACGTGCCCTGCGCGGCCCGGCGGCCGTTCTTGGTCTCGACCTCCTGGCCGTCGAACTCCCTCTTCTCGCGGCACTTCACGCAGTAGCCCTCGTAGTTCGGCATTGGGATCTCTCCTCGGGTTCTGATCCACCCGGAAACACCGGGGATCCGGGACGCACCGAGCGTGGTCCCGGACGGGACCAGAAAGTAGCGGTGGGTTCTCCGGGATCGGTGGATGGTCGCCGGACGATCGACTGATGCTCGCCGGGGACCGCCGGATGTCGGGCCGCCCGCACCCGGGGTTGGCGGGGCAACGAGGGCTACTCTGCTGCGGTGACGTATGCGCAGCCGGCGACGGCGCTGAGGGCGCGGTGACCAGCGAGCGGGCCGGGGGTTCCGGTCCGGACGGCGGCTGGGAGCGGCAGGGGCTGCGGGCTCGCGACGCCCTGGCCGAGACGTGGGGTTCCCTGGCCGATACCTGCCGTGAGCTCTCGTCGACCGAATGGGCGCTCCCGACCGAGTGCCCGGGCTGGGACGTCAAGGACCAGCTGTCGCACCTGATCGGGATCGAGCGCTCCATCATGGGCGAGGGCGCACCGACGTGGGAGGGCGAGCTCGGTCCCCACGTGAAGAACGACTTCGCCGCGGCCAACGAGCCCTGGGTGGCCGTCCGGCGCGCCCGTAGCGGTCCCGAGGTGCGCGCCGAGTTCCTCGACGTGACGGCCCGGCGTCTGGCCCAGCTGGACGCGCTCACCGAGGCGGAATGGGCAGAAGTGGGATGGAGCCCGCTCGGGCAGCGTCCGCGCGCCGTGTTCATGGAGGTGCGCGTGTTCGACAGCTGGGTGCACGAGCAGGACGCCCGGCTCGGTCTCGACCGTCCCGGGGGGAGCGGCGGCCGTGCGTCGGCCATGTCGATCGACCGGGTCCAGGGGGCCATGGGCTTCGTGGTGGCCAAACAGGCGGCGTGCCCCGACGGGACCTCGGTCCGCTTCGACCTCAGCGGGCCCGGTGGCGACGCACGCACCTTCAGCGTCGCGGTGGCGGGCGGGCGTGGCGTGCAGCCGGAGCAGGGCTCACCGGAAGCACGGGGTGCCGGGGCGCCCACGGTGTGCATCTCCCTCTCTGCGCTCGACTTCGTCCGGTTGGGATGCGGCCGGGCCACGGCGGAGCAGGTGGAGGCCGCCGGGGGGATCGGCTTGGAGGGCGACGCGGCGACCGGTCGGCAGGTGCTCAGCCACATGAACTTCATGTTCTAGAAGGACGACCGGGATGCTCCCGTCGGGCCTGTGCGGGTCGATGTCCCCGAGGGACGTCCCGGGGCCGATGTCCAGGCCCTCCGCGCCGGTCCGGGAGAGCGGGCCCGGTAGAGTGGTCGCTCCGTGATGCGCGCCACCACCGAAGTCCTCGAGGGCAACCTCGTCCGCCTCAGCGTCGAGATCGACGAACCTGAGTTCGACCGGGCGCTGACCGACGTCGTGCGCGAGTTGTCCAAGCAGGTGCGCGTGCCGGGGTTCCGTCCGGGCAAGGTGCCGCGGCAAGGTGCTCGAAGCGCGCATGGGCGGTGCCGGCGCGCTACGCGAGGAAGCGCTGCGCGAGTCGCTGCCCGACTTCTACGCGCGCGCCGTCGTCGACACCGAGCTCGACCCCATTGCGCAGCCGGACATCGACATCAAGAGCGGGCAGGAGGAGGGCGCGGTGGCATTCGACGCCGTCGTCCAGGTCCGGCCGCGTGTCGCCATCCCCGGCTATGACGGGCTGCAGGTGACGCTGCCGGGGCTCGAGGTGGGCGACGAGGAGATCGACCGCCAGCTCGACCGCCTGCGCGAGAACGATGCGGAGCTCGAGACGGTCGACCGGCCGGCGATCGACGGCGACGTCGTGACCATCGACCTGCACGGGACCGATAGCTCCGGCGCCGAGGTGGTCGGCGTCGACGACTACTCCTACTCCGTGGGCACCGGGAGCATCGTGGCCGAGCTCGACCCCGAGCTGCACGGGTCCAAGGCCGGTGCCATCCTGGCCTTCGAGGCGCCGAACCCGGGCGACCCCGACCAGGTCGTCTCGTTCCGGGTGCTGGTCAAGGAGGTCAAGGTCAAGAAGCTTCCCGAGGCGACCGACGAGTGGACGGCCGAGAACTCCGAATTCGAGACCCTGGCCGAGCTCCGCGCCGACATCTCGGACCGGATCGCCCGGGTCAAGCTCATGACGGCCCAGATGGCGCTGCGCCAGAAGACGATCGAGGCCGTCGCCAATCTGGTGACCGACGGCGACGTGCCCGAGGTCCTGGTCGACGAGGAGGTCTCCGAGCGGATCCACGACCTGCAGCACCGGTTGGAGTCCCAGCACGTGAGCCTGTCCGACTACCTCTCGGCCACGGGCCAGGATCCCGACGACCTGGTGACCGCGGTGCGGGTGGACGCGCAGGAGGCGGTCAAAGCCGATCTGGCGCTCCGCGCCCTGGTGGAGGCCGAGGAGCTCACGGCGGGCGACGAGGAGCTCGACGCCGAAGTGGCGGCCATGGCCGAGCGCATGAGCACCTCCCCGTCCAAGCTGCGCGCCCAGCTCGACACGTCCGGCCGGACCGGCGCGGTACGCTCGGAGCTGCGCAAGCGCAAGGCGCTGCAGTGGCTGCTAGACCACGTGGAGCTCGTCGACGAGGAGGGCAACCCGATGTCACGGGACGACCTCAGGTCGGACGCGTCGAGTGAAGACGACGGCGGAGGGAACGGCGACGCCGCCGCGAACGCCGCGAACGAGGAGAGCGAGTGACGATGCTGAGTTCGGGGGACGGAAGCGCCCGGCCGGGTCTGCGGGCGTACAACTATCTGGTCCCGACCGTGATCGAGTCGTCGAACCGCGGCGAGCGTGCCTACGACCTCTACTCGCGCTTGCTGCGTGAGCGCATCATCTTCCTCGGCACGCCGGTCGACGACGCGGTGGCCAACCTGACCTGCGCCCAGATGCTCTTCCTCGAGTCCGAAGACCCCGACAAGGACATCCACCTCTACATCAATTCGCCGGGCGGCGAGATCACGGCGCTCTTCGCCATTTACGACACGCTCAAGTTCATCAAGGCCGACGTCTCCACCTTCTGCTTCGGCCAGGCCGCCTCCGCCGCCGCAGTGCTCCTGGCCGCAGGCGCCAAGGGAAAGCGCTTCGCGCTGCCGCACGCCCGCGTGCTCCTGCACCAGCCGTGGGGCGGCGTCGAGGGCCAGGCGAGCGACATCGAGCTCCAGGCCAAGGAGATCCTGCGCATGCGCGACCTGCTCTCGCGGATGCTGGCCGAGGACACCGGCCAGACCTCCGAGAAGGTGGCCCAGGACACCGACCGCGATTTCATCATGACGGCGGAAGAGGCAGTGACCTACGGCGTGATCGACGAGGTCATCACGGCGCGGTCCCTCGCTCCGCTCGAGGCCATCGGCGCCGCGTAGGTCAGCGGACGTCGGAACAGATAGCGCACAGGAGAGGCGATCGGGTGGCCAAATTCGGGGAGGGCGGGGATCTCGTCAAATGCAGTTTCTGCGGCAAGACGCAGAAACAGGTCAAGAAGCTCATCGCCGGGCCGGGCGTGTACATCTGCGACGAGTGCATCGACCTGTGCAACGACATCATCGCCGAGGAGCGCGACGAGTCCACCGAGCTCAGCTTCGAGGACCTGCCCAAGCCGCGCGAGATCTTCGACTTCCTGAACGACTACGTCGTCGGGCAGGAGTACGCCAAGAAGATCCTGTCGGTCGCCGTGTACAACCACTACAAGCGCGTGCAGGCGGGGCCGCCGGTGCAAGAGGACGGCGTCGAGCTGGCCAAGTCCAACATCCTGCTCCTCGGGCCCACCGGCTGCGGCAAGACGCTCCTCGCCCAGACCCTGGCCCGGATGCTGAACGTCCCCTTCGCCATCGCCGACGCCACCGCGCTCACCGAAGCGGGCTATGTCGGCGAGGACGTCGAGAACATCCTGCTCAAGTTGATTCAGGCCGCCGACTACGACGTGAAGCGTGCGGAGACCGGGATCATCTACATCGACGAGATCGACAAGATCGCCCGCAAGAGCGAGAACCCCTCCATCACCCGAGACGTGTCGGGGGAAGGCGTGCAGCAAGCGCTGCTGAAGATCCTCGAGGGCACCACGGCGTCGGTGCCGCCCCAGGGTGGACGCAAGCACCCGCACCAGGAGTTCATTCAGATCGACACCACGAACATCCTGTTCATCTGCGGCGGCGCCTTCGCCGGGCTGGACAAGTTGATCGAGGGTCGCATCGGCAAGCGCGGCATCGGCTTCCGGGCGGAGGTGCACCGCAGCGAGCGCGACGACGGCGAGATCCTGCGTCACGTCCTGCCGGAGGACCTGATCAAGTTCGGGCTCATCCCCGAGTTCATCGGCCGGCTCCCGGTGGTGAGCGCGGTGGCACCGCTCTTCAAGGACGCGCTGGTGCAGATCCTGGTGGAGCCGAAGAACGCGCTGACCCGGCAGTACGAGCGGGTGTTCGCGCTCGACAACGTCGAGCTCGAGTTCACGCCCGACGCGCTCGAGGCGGTGGCCGAGCAGGCCCTCCTCCGCGGCACCGGCGCCCGCGGCCTGCGCGCCATCCTCGAGGAGGTGCTCCTCGACGTCATGTACGACCTTCCGAGCCGCACCGACGTCGGACGCTGCGTAGTGGACCGCTCGGTCGTGCTCGACCGGGTCGCGCCGACGCTGGTGCCCCTCGGGGGCGCGCCGGTCAAGTCGGCCCGCTCGCGCCGCGCCGCATCCTGACCCGGTCCGGCGTCGTGCCGGCGGCACCTCCCTTCGACGGCGTCGCCGACGCGATCGAGTGGCTCGACTCGCACATCGATTTCGAGCGGAACATGCCCAGACGAAGGGCGCTGCCCTCGCTCGACCGCATGCGCGCGCTCACCGCGCTGCTCGACGATCCGCAGGACTCCATCCCGACCATCCACGTGACCGGCACCAACGGGAAGGGCTCGACCTCGGCCATGGTCACCGCCCTCCTGATGGCCAAGGGCCTGAGCGTGGGCACCTACACCAGTCCGAACCTCCACGTCGTGGAGGAGCGTCTGGCCCGGAACGCCCAACCGATCGACGACGAGTCACTGACCGGGGTCCTGACGGAGCTGGCCCTGCTCGAACCCCTCCTCGACGAGCGACCGACGCGCTTCGAGCTCCTCACGGCCGCGGCCCTGGCCTGGTTCGCCGCCGAAGTGGTCGACGCCATGGTGGTCGAGGTCGGCCTGGGGGGGACGTGGGACTGCACCAACGTCGTGCACGCGGACGTGGCCGTGCTGACGAACGTGAGCTTCGACCACACCGACGTCCTGGGACCGACCCTGGAGGCGATCGCCGCCGACAAGTCCGGCATCGTCGACGCCGGGAGCACGGTCGTGGTGGGGGAGACCCGGCCCGAGCTGGTGGCCATCGTGGAGGAGCGGGCGGCGGAGCGGGGTGCCGGCCCGGTCTGGGTCGCCGGGCGCGACTTCGGGTGCCGCTCGAACGTGGTCGCCGTCGGCGGCCGCCTGGTGACGCTGTGGACACCGGGGGAGACCTACGAGGACGTGCTCGTCCCCCTGCACGGCGCGCACCAGGGGGAGAACGCCGCGTGCGCGCTGGCCGCGGCAGAGGCGTTCTTCGGCGCGCCCCTCGACCTCGAGGTGGTGGAGGAGGCCTTCGCCTCGGTGCGCGTGCCGGGCCGGCTCGAGGTGCTCGGCCGTCACCCGCTGCTGCTGGTCGACGGCGCGCACAACGCCGCGGGCATGGCGGCCCTCGGCCAGGCTCTGACCGAGGAGTTCGCCGTCGAGGGAACGTCGGTCGCCGTCGTCGGGATGCTGAGCGGCCGCGACCCGTCGGCCATGCTGGCACCGCTGGCCGCGGCCGGAGTCGGGACGGTGGTGGCGTGCGCGCCCTCCTCGCCGCGTGCCATGGCGTCGGCCGACGTGGCCGAGGCCGCCGTCGCGCTCGGCCTCGCCGCGGTCGTCGAGCCGGACGTGACCGAGGCGCTCCGCGTGGCACGCGGGATGGTCGACGCCGACGGCCTGGTGTTGGTGGCCGGTTCGCTCTACGTCGTGGGCACGGCGCGGGCCGACGTGCTGGCCGCCGCGGTGCCCTGGGAGGAGGCGGGCCGCTGAGCGGCGTGTAGTGTCACACGGTCGTGGACCGGACCCTGGTGATCGTGAAGCCCGACGGCGTCGAGCGCGGGCTGGCCGGCGAGATCGTCACACGCCTCGAGCGCAAGAAGCTGCGGCTGGTGGCGGCCGAGTTGCGCACCATCACCAAAGAGGTGGCCGAGCGCCACTACGCCGAGCACTCCGAGCGGCCGTTCTTCGGTGACCTGGTGGCCTTCATCACCCGGTCCCCGTCGCTCGTCCTGGTCGTCGAGGGGCCCAAGGACACCTACGCCGTCGTCCGCCTGATGATGGGCGTGACCAACCCGGCCGAGGCGGCTCCGGGCACCGTTCGTGGCGACCTCGGGATCGAGACGACCGAGAACCTGGTGCACGGCTCCGATTCGCACGAGTCCGCGGCACGCGAGATCGCACTGTTCTTCCCCGACCTGGCCGGGTAATCCCAGGTCGCGACCGTCGCACGGCGGGTTCCGCCTTGTGATGGCAGGCGGGTTCCCGTAGCCTTGATGCAGCCACCCGGCGCCGGCCCCCGGCCCGGACCGCACCCCTCGGGAGAGTCCTAAAACCTATGGCCGACAATCGCCTTTCGCTCCTGGGCCGTGACATGGCCGTCGACCTCGGCACGGCGAACACGCTGGTGTACGTGCGCGGCCGCGGCATCGTCCTCAACGAGCCCTCCGTCGTCGCGGTCGACATCAAGGACGGCCGCCCCCTGGCCGTGGGAGCCGAGGCCAAGCGCATGATCGGGCGCACGCCTTCGAACATCCAGGCCATCCGCCCGCTCAAGGACGGTGTCATCGCGGACTTCGAGATCTGCGAGAAGATGCTGCGCTACTTCATCCACCGCGTGCACCAACGCCGGTTCGCCAAGCCGCGGATGGTCATCTGCGTGCCATCGGGCATCACCGGGGTGGAGCGGCGCGCCGTCATGGAGGCGGCCGAGTACGCCGGCGCGCGGCGGGCCTACATCATCGAGGAGCCGATGGCGGCCGCCATCGGCGCCGGGCTGCCGGTGCACGAGCCGACGGGGAACATGGTCGTCGACATCGGCGGCGGCACCACCGAGGTGGCCGTGATCTCGCTCGGTGGCATCGTGACGAGCCAGTCGGTGCGCATCGGCGGCGACGAGCTCGACGAGGCCATCGTCTCGTTCGTCAAGAAAGAGTTCAGCCTGGCCCTGGGAGAGCGCACGGCCGAGGAGATCAAGATCACCCTCGGGTCGGCCTACCCGCTGGAACAGGAACTGCACGCGGAGATCCGCGGCCGCGACCTGGTGAGCGGCCTGCCCAAGACGATCGTCATCTCGACCGAGGAGATCCGCCGCGCGATCGAGGAGCCCGTGTCCGCCGTCATCGACGCGGTCAAGGTCACCCTCGACCGGACGCCGCCCGAGCTCGCCGCCGACATCATGGAGCAGGGGATCGTGCTCACGGGCGGGGGCGCCCTGCTGCACGGCCTCGAGTCGCGCCTGCAGACCGAGACCGGTATGCCCATCGTGGTGGCTCGCGACCCGCTCAACTGCGTCGCGATCGGCAGCGGTCAGTGCCTCGAGGAGTTCGAGGCCCTGAAGCGGGTGCTCATCACAACCTCCACCCGCTGACGAGAGCGGTCCCGGTTTGGCCAGGTCCCGGCGGTCGCGCCGCACGTTGACGGTCGTCGTCCTGGTCGTCGTGTCCCTCACGCTCATCTCCCTCGACCTGAACGGGCGCACCCACAACCTGACCTCGGGCGTCAAGTCCGCCGCGAACAGCGTCTACGCGCCCTTGCACCAGGGGGCGCTGGACATCGTGCGCCCGATCGGGAGCTTCTTCGCCGGTGCGATCAACTACGGCGCCCTGCAATCGGAGAACGAGCGGCTCCAGAACACCATCGGCCAGCTGCGCGCCGCCCAGGCCGAACGGAGCTTCGAGAACGCTCAGCTGCGCCAGCTCACCGCGCTCGAGAACCTGCCCTTCCTGGGCTCCCTGACGACCGTGCCGGCCCAGACGATCGACGAGTACTCGTCGAACTTCACCGCCACCATCACGATCGACAAGGGCCGCGACGAGGGCATCGACGTCGGCTTCCCGGTCGTCGGCGCGGGCGGGCTGGTCGGGCAGGTGATCCAGCGCTTCGCCCACACCTCGGTGGTCCGCCTGATCACCGACGGACAGTCCAAGGTCGGTGTGACCTTCGGCAACCAGCTCACCGGGATCGTCGACGGCCAGGGTCCGGGCAACGACATGACGCTGGACCTGGTGCCGCCGAACACGCCGGTGCACAAGGGCGAGAAGCTGTTCACCAGCGGGCTCGACGCAGCGGCCTACCCGCCCGGGATCCCGGTGGCCACCGTGGAGCACTTCCACACCGCGTCGGGCGCGAGCCAGGAGAGCATCGTCGTCGACCCCGCGGCCGACCTGAGCCAGCTGGCCTACGTGGACGTGGTCCAGTGGGCGCCCCCGTCGTGAGGGGCCGCGCCGTGGTCCGAGTGGCCTTCGTGATCTTCCTGTCGCTGATGGTGCAGTCGACCGTGCTGGTGGCGCTGCGGATCCATGGCGTCCACCCCGACATCGTGTGGCTCCTGCCCATCACGGCCGCCCTGCTCGACGGTCCCGAGACGGGGGCAATCGTCGGCTTCTGGTCCGGCCTTGCCTTCGATTTCGTCCTGCCCACCCCGTTCGGCCTGTCTGCCCTGGTGGCGACGCTGCTCGGCTACACGGTGGGGTCGCTCACGACGGCGGCCGACCCCAGGTCGTGGTGGTTGAAACCGGTGGCCGCGTTCACGGGGAGCGTCGCAGCGGACATGCTCTTTGCCGTGCTGGGCGCGATCATGGGTCAAGAGCAGATGGTGAGGGTCGACTTCGTCGCGCTCCTGCTCGTCGTCGGGTTGTCGAGCGTGGTGCTGGCACCGGTGGTGTACGCCCTGATGCGCTGGGCCTTGGTGGGGGAGTCGAACCGGCGGTCACTGGTGGGCGCGCAGAGCGAGGCCTCGGTCTGGTGAAGCGCACCCTGCGCCATCCCATCCGGGGGGACCGGCTCCACCCGAAACCGTCGACCAGGTCCCCGCGGCGGTCGGCGTGGCGGCGCTCGGAGACCCGCCAGCCGCGCCTGCGCCCGCGCAAGGGCGTCAATGTCGGTGCCCTCGTCGGCTCACCCGAGGAGGAGGAGTCGCGACCGAACCTGCGGCTGTACATCGTGGGCCTGATCGTGCTCGTGCTCTTCGGCGTGCTGGTGCTGCGCCTGTGGACGCTCCAGGTGGTCGAGGGCAAGACGTTCGCCGCCGCGGTGACGCGGAACCAGGTGCGGGTGGTCAGCATCCCACCGCCGCGCGGCGAGATCGTCGACCGCGACGGCACCGTGCTCGTGTCCAACCAGCCCGAGGAGGAGATCCTCCTGTCGCAGTCGGAGGCGAAGCAGAACCCCGCCATCATCGGGATGGTGGCAGCCTTGGTGGGCGAGACCCCGGCCCAGGTCCAGGCCGCGGTCAACAACAAGCAGTACAGCCCCTACGAGCCCGTGCCGGTGGCGAAGGGCGTCTCTGACGCGACGGTGCAGTTCATACAGACCCACCAGAGCGAGTACCCCGGGGTCAGTGCGGAGACGGTGTCGCAGCGCAGCTACCCCCAGGGAGGGACGACGGCCACCCACGTGCTCGGCTACTCGGGCGCCATCACGTCGAGCTTCCTGGCCGCGCACCCCAACCAGGGCTACACGCAGGGGAGCCAGATCGGCGTGTCCGGGATCGAGGCGCAGTACGAGCCGTACCTGCGGGGCATCCCCGGACGCCAGGCGCTCTCGGTCGACGCCGGCGGCGACGTCGTCGGCACGCTCAGCACGACGGCTCCCAAGATCGGCGACACGGTCGTGCTCAACGTGGACACGGGGTTGCAGGAATTCGCGCAGAACATGCTGCAGCAGCAGATCCTGAGCGACCGGCAGACGGTCGACAGCGTGAGCGGACAGATCCCGCCCGCTCCGAACGGCGCCGTCGTCGTGCTGAACCCCCAGAACGGACAGGTGCTGGCGCTGGCGTCCTTCCCGACCTACGACCTCAACGAGTGGGTGGGCGGCATCTCCAACGCCAACTTCCAGGCCCTTCAGGCGAGCACGGCGGAGAACGACAACGCCATCGACGGGCTCTACACCCCGGGCTCCACCTTCAAGCTCGTGACGGCCACGGCGGCGCTCCAGACCGGCCTGTGGTCGCCGGGCCAGTCCTACGACGACACCGGAAGCTTCAAGATCCCCGGTTGCCCGGGAGGGGGGGCGACCAACGACACCGGCTGTGTCCTCAATGACGACCCGGGCGACAGCGGCGGCATCTACGACATTTCGGGCGCGCTCACCGTTTCGAGCGACTCCTTCTTCTACAACCTCGGCGACCTGTTCTGGAACGAGCGCGCCACCTACGGGGACTACCCGATTCAGAACCAGGCCACCGCCTACGGAGAGGGGACGATCACCGGCATCGACCTGCCCGGCGAGGCGCAGGGGCGGGTGGACAGCTTCCTCGAGCGGGGCAAGCTCCACGCGGAGGCGCCCAAGGGCTTCCCCAGCACGCCGACCTGGTACACGGCGGACAACATCGAAATGGCCTTCGGCCAGGGCGAGACCGTGCTGACGCCGATAGAACAGGCGGTCACCTACGCCACGTTCGCCAACGGCGGCACCCGGTACGCGCCCCAGGTCGCCTCGGCAGTCGTCGACCCCGCCACGGGCCAGGTGATCAAGAAGTTCGAGCCCAAGGTGACAGGGCACGTGACCATCGCCCCGGCCAACTACGCCGCCATCCTGACCGGGCTCGAGGGCGTCATCACCAAGGGCACGGCCGCCCAGGCCTTCGCCGGCTTCCCCGCCTCGTGGAACCTGGCCGGAAAGACGGGCACGGCGTCGAACGGGTTGGGGCCGAACGGGCAGAAGCTGGAGCCCAACAGCTGGTTCGTGGCCTACGGGCCCAACCCCAACCCGCAGTACCTCGTCCTGGCGGTGATCGACCAGGGTGGCTACGGCGCCCAGGCGGCCGCGCCCCTCGTGCGCAACATCTTCGACTACCTCGCGGCCAACCCCATCAGCCCGACCGCGAGCACGCCCACCCCGGTCCACCCGCCCGACCTGGTCGCCCCGAAGACGAACCTGCCCCTCGGCACGCCGACGACGACCACGCCGACGACCACGCCCGCCGCGGGCACGCCGACGACCACCGCCACGACCGTCGCCGGGCAGGGTCCCTGACGCCGTAGGCTCTACGGCCCATGGAGACCATCTGGCCCCAGGTCGAGCGCCTGCTGCCCGGCGTCTCGAAGCCGGCGCGCTACATCGGCGGTGAGCAGGGGTCCGTCTACCCCGAGCACGGCGGGGGACAGGTGGCCTGGCTGCTCGTCTACCCGGACACCTACGAGATCGGGCTGCCGAACCAGGGACTGCAGATCCTCTACGAGATCCTCAACGAGCGGCCCGACGCGCTGGCCGAACGCTCCTACGCGCCGTGGGTCGACATGGAGGCGGCCATGCGGGCGGCGGGCGTGCCCCTCTTCAGCGTGGAGCAGCACCTGCCGGCGGCCGCGTTCGACGTCCTGGCCTTCAACCTGTCGGCCGAGCTCGTCTACACCAACGTCGTCAACCTCATCGACCTCGCCGGGTTGCCGGTCCACGCTTCGGACCGAGGTCCCGGCGACGCCCTGGTGGTCGCGGGTGGACACTGCGCCTTCAACCCCGAACCGCTGGCCGACTTCGTCGACGCCTTCGTCCTCGGCGACGGGGAGGAGGCGGCCGGAGAGGTCACCGAGGTGGTCGGGAACTGGCTCGCCGTGCCCGTGGCCGAGCGCACGCGCGACGCGCTGCGGCGGGACCTGGCCGCGCTCGAAGGCGTGTACGTGCCGGCGCTCTATACGCCCGAGTACGCCGGCGGCCGCCTCGTGGCGACGCGTCCGGTCGACGCCGGCGTGCCGGCACAGGTGTCCAAGCGCACCGTCGCCGACCTGGCCGAGTGGCCCTACCCGGCGCGCCCCCTCGTGCCGCTCACCGAGGTGGTGCACGACCGGCTGAACGTCGAGGTCTTCCGCGGCTGTACCCGCGGCTGCCGCTTCTGCCAGGCCGGCATGATCACCCGACCCGTGCGCGAGCGCCCGGCGGAGCAGGTGCGTGAGCTCGTCCGGTCCGGGCTCGAGTGGAGCGGGCACGACGAGGTGGCGCTGACCTCCCTGTCGACCGCCGACTTCTCGGGCATCGAGAACACGGTGCGAGACGTCATGGAGGACCCCGGCCACGACGGGCGCGTCTCGGTCAGCCTGCCGTCGCTCCGCGTGGACGCGTTCACGGTGGCGACGGCGGCGCAGATCCAGTCCGTACGCCGCACGGGCCTCACGTTCGCCCCCGAGGGCGGCACGTGGCGGATGCGCCGGGTGATCAACAAGCTCATCACGGAAGAGGACCTCTACGGTGCGGTCGACGCCGCCTTCAGCCAGGGCTGGCGCAGGGTCAAGCTCTACTTCCTCATCGGATTGCCCACCGAGCGCGACGAGGACGTGCTCGGGATCGCCCGGCTCGGGGAGGCCTGCGTGGAGATCGGGAGGCGCCATCACCCTTCGGTGACCGTGGTGGCCAGCGTCGGCGGCTTCGTGCCCAAGGCCCACACGCCGTTCCAGTGGTACGGGCAGGACACGGTGGCGGAGCTCGAGCGCAAGGTGGCCCTGCTGCGCGAGGCGGCCCGGCGCACCCGCGGCCTCACCGTGCGCTGGCACGAGCCGTCGGCCTCGGTCGCCGAAGGCCTGGCCAGCCGGGGGGACCGCCGCATGGGGGCGGTGATCGAGCGGGTCTGGCGGGCGGGGGGCACGTTCCAGGAGTGGTCCGAGCGCTTCGACCTCACGGCGTGGACCGAGGCGCTGGCGGCCGAGGATCTCAGCTTCGACGAGGTCTGCCACCGCGACCGTCTCGAGGACGAGGCGCTGCCCTGGGACCACGTCTCGGCCGGCCTGCACCGCGACTTCCTCTGGGACGACTGGCAGGAGGCACTCGGCGGCGGCGCGGTGGAGGACTGCCGGTGGACCCCCTGCTACGACTGCGGCGCCTGCACGGACCTCGGTCTCGAGCACGTGGTGGCGTCGGCCGTGCCGCCGGCCGGAGGCAGCCAGGGCACGGGGCAGGACCTGAGCAGCGGCCACCGCGTCCCCGTCAGCCTGGGGAGCCGTGGCTGAGGGGCGCCGCCGCGTCCGGTTCCGCTTCGCCAAGACGGGGAAGATCCGCTTCACCAGCCACCGGGACGTGGCGCGCATGTGGGAACGGGCATTGCGGCGGAGCCGGCTGCCCGTGGCCTGGTCCCAGGGTTTCTCGCCACACCCCCTGCTGAGCTTCGGGCTCGCCCTGCCCACCGGGTGCGAATCCGCCGGCGAGTACCTCGACGTGCGCCTGGAGGCGGCCGCTTCCGAGGAGCCCGGCTCCGACGAGCTGGCCGGCCTGATGAGCTCTCTCCTGCCCGAAGGGATCGACGTCCAGGCCGCGGCCGAGGTCGACTGGTCCGGGGGGTCGCTCCAACAGGAGGTAGGATCGTGCGACTGGGACGTGGAGGTGCTCGGAGTGCACGGTGAGGAGTTGGTGGAGCGGGTCGAGCGCATGCTCGCCGCTCCCTCCCTCGTGGTGCAGCGGGAGCGCAAGGGCCGTCCGGTTGACGACGACATCCGCCCCGCCATCCTGGGGCTCTCCGTGGTGGACCCTGAGGGCCGCCTCAAGGCCGAATTGGCCACGCACCCGCGTGGTGTCCGGCCGGGCGACCTGATCGTGGCCCTGGGCGCGGGTGCGCCGGGACGGGCCTGCAGAACGCATCAATGGATCGAGCGCGACGGCGCGAGGTTCGAGCCGCTGCCGCTCGGCAGCGGGCTCGGGACCGCTGCCGCGACACTGTACGCAAGGAGGGTCCTCCCTCATGTCCGAGACGGAAATTCCCCAGGCCCCGGAGGGTCGCGCCCAGGAGGCGGCGGGTAGTGCCGAACCCGTAGTCCCCCCGCGCGCTGCCCCACCTCGCAAGCCCCGGATCGGGGATACGCGCCCCGCGCCGGCGAGCCCCCCGGCGGCCCCGGCTGCGACCCCGGCCCCGGTCGTGCCGATGCAGCGGCCCGCGGCCGCAGCGACGCCGTCGGCCGCGCCTGCCGTCGCGCCGGCCGCACCCGAGGATGCCGCCACCCCGGGAGACGACGACGAGGGAGCGCGGCGCCCGCGGAGCCGTCGCCGAACGCCCCGTGACCGGCGTTCCAAGCAGGTCGGGCGCTACCTCGTCTGCGTCCACGTCCAGCCCCAGATGACCCAGGTCGCGATGCTCGAGGGCCGGACCCTGGTGGAGCACTACGTCTCCCGCGCGGCCGACGACACCAACCAGATCGACGGCAACGTCTACCGGGGCCGGGTCCAGAACGTCCTGCCCGGCATGGAGGCGGCCTTCATCGACATCGGGATCCCCAAGAACGCCGTGCTCTACCGGGGCGACGTCCGCTACGACACGGACGACATCGAGGGCGGTTCGGCACAACAGCCCCGCATCGAGGACGTCCTGAAGGCGGGGCAGACCATCCTGTGCCAGGTGACCAAGAACCCGATCGGGGCCAAGGGCGCCCGGCTCACCCAGGAGGTCTCGCTGCCCGGGCGCTTCGCCGTCCTGGTGCCGAACTCGAGCGCCTTCGGGATCTCGAAGCGGCTCGGGGACACCGAGCGCCGCCGACTGCGACGCATCATCGACGACGTCAAGCCCACGGGCCACGGCATGATCGTGCGCACCGCGGCCGAAGGTGTGTCGGCGGACGAGCTCAGGAGAGACGTGGAGTCCCTGCTCGACCAGTGGAACGCGATCGACGCCGAAGCCAAGCGATCCGACGCCCCGGGCCTGCTCTACCGCGAGCCCGAGCTCTCGGTGCGCATCCTGCGCGAGGAGCTCAACCCCGAGTACCGGGGGGTGGTGATCGACGATCTCGCCCTCTTCGAGCAGGTCCGCGACTACGTGCGGGCAGTCAGCCCCGAGCTCTCGGACCGGGTCGAGTACTACGACACCGAGGCCGAGGGCCTTCCCATCTTCGAGCGGTACCACGTCCACGAACAGCTGCACAAGGCGCTCGACCGCAAGGTGTGGCTCCCTTCCGGGGGTTCGCTGATCATCGAGCGGACCGAGGCGCTGACCGTGATCGACGTGAACACGGGCAAGAACGTGGGCAAGACGAACCTGGAGGAGACGGTCTTCCGCAACAACCTCGAAGCAGCGGAGGAGGTGGCCCGCCAGCTGCGCCTGCGCGACATCGGAGGCATCATCGTCATCGACTTCATCGACATGGAGGTGAGGGACAACCGGGACAAGGTGGCATCGGCGCTCCGCAACGCCCTGGCCCGCGACAAGACCCGCACCCAGGTCTTCGACATCTCCGAGCTGGGCCTGGTGGAAATGACGCGGAAACGGGTCTCCGAGGGCCTGCTCGAGACGCTCTCCACCGAATGTGCCGTGTGCGCCGGGAGGGGCGTGACCCTCGACGACGCCGCCCTGCGCTAGGATTCTCCGCTCGTGTATGCCGTCATAAAGTCCGGAGGAAAACAAGAGCGTGTGGCCGAGGGCCAGCGCGTGCGCGTGGAGCTTCTGGGGCAGCCCACGGGGGCCGAGGTCACGCTGGAGCCGGTCCTGATCGTCGACGGCGAGACGGTGCTGGCCACGCCCGAGCAGCTGGCCGGCGCCTCCGTCACGGCGCGGGTCGTGGGCGAGGAGAAGGGCCCCAAGATCAACGCCATGACCTACAAGTCCAAGTCCAACCAGCGGCGGCGGTGGGGGCACCGCCAGCACTACGCCACGCTGGAGATCACCGCCATCTCGGCGGCAGGCTGAGGAGCGCGACATGTCCAAGACCAAGGGTGGGGGTTCCACCCGCAACGGCCGCGACTCGAACGCGCAGCGCCTCGGCGTGAAGAAGTTCGACGGATCCGCGGTGTCGGCCGGCGCCATCCTGGTGCGCCAGCGGGGAACGAAGATCTATCCCGGGACCAACGTGGGCCTGGGGGGCGACGACACGCTCTTCGCCACGGCCGACGGGGTCGTGAAGTTCGGCGAGCGCCGTGGTCGCAAGCACGTCAGCGTGCTCGCCGGGTAGCTCTCGACGCGGGATCGCCCTTCGACAGGGGGGCGGTCACCCCATCTCACGCCTTTTCGTGGGGGCCACGGAGCAACTTGCCTGCTGCGGTACGTCACGTACGATTGCGCTCACGAGGCTGATGGATACTCGTCAGGATCGTGGAGAGGTGTGGGTGGACCCACCTCGAGCTCCGAACCATTTCTTCAAGATTCGCCGCCCGCCAATCGGAGAGGCGACTTTCCGACGAGCAATCCGAGCGTGACCGCCGGGTGATCCGCAAGCTGCGGCACCACCCTGGCTCCATGATCTACCACTTCTTTGACGGCGTGGTCGGACGTGCGTTCAAGCGTGGGGTCGGGGCCTCAACGACGACGTTCGCGACGGAGTCGTCGAAGTCGACGAAGGGGAAGTATGGCTCGGTGAGAGTCCCGGAGGGGACGGAACGTATTGGGCATCGGTTGACGACCGCAGGGCGCTCTACGGAGGAATGAATCGAGATCAAAAGCGGGCAATCCCTCCGGGACCGGCCGCATCAATTACCTCCCCGGGGCAAGCTGGTCGTCAACTTCGAACCAATCGAGAGAACTGAAACGAACCCTGAGACCGCTTCGGACGCTGTCGACCGATCCGGCGAGTTGTCGGTTCGGGAAGCGTGAGAGACCTCGACGACCAGAGACTCGTCGCTGTGGAAGGTGAGCGGCTTCGGCAACGCAAGCCGGGAGGTGTCCGACGGCGCCGGTCGATTGACATTGGTCGCTCGCAGTCGTAGTGTAACGATTTCTACAGGCGGCTGGCGGAACTGGCCGGGGGAGTGTTGTCAATGTCACTTCATAGGTTCGCCGCGGTCGCGGCCGTATTTCCGCTCGCAATTTTTGCGTGCATCGCAACAACTGCTTCAACTGCTCAGGCAAATTCACCGTCCACGGAACACGTGAGCACCACTGGAAACGACGTGGGCAACTGTATTTCGGCGCCGTGCGCGACGATCAACTACGCGATTACGCAGGCACCGGTTGGAGGAACGATTGCTGTCGCCGCCGGAACATACGATCAGACCGTCGATATCACCAAGCCGCTCACTCTCAAGGGCGCCGGGTCATCGTCGACGACTATCAATGGTGCGGGCATCGATCCCAGCGGTAATGGCTATTACGGTGTCGTGTTCGTGGGCACGACAGGTGGCCTCACGACGATCAAGGGCTTTACCATCACGAATCCCTTTCCCGACGCATTTACCTCCGGAGAGCCCGAGGCAGTAGCGCTCGCCGATCAGAGTTCGTCGGATTCCGTCGACGTCATCGACAACGTCATCAAAGAGGGAAACGCGGATGCGAACGCGTCGACGGACTTTCCGATCGGAATCGACACGTTTCTCAATGCTGCGACCACCACCATCTCGACCAACACCATTTCTGGTTTCTTCCAAGGTGCCTTGCTCGAAGACAATGGCCCCGCCACCGTCTCGAGCAATACGTTCACCGGTGAGATCGCGAATACCTTTGAGAGCACCGTTTATCCCGCCGAGGGCGTCTTCTTCCTTTCGGATGAGGCAGGAGCGCTGACCGGTCAAGACGCCACATCGAATACCTTCGAGAACTACTCGGGGTACGGCGTCGCGATGGACGCAGGGTACGACAACGGCAACTGCTCATCCACCCCCTGCAACGGATCCTTGACCGGCACCATCGACAGCAATCAGTTCGCTCTCACCGGCGGGTCCACTGGTGCCGCCGCGATTGCTCTGTCGGCGCTCAATACTGGCAACGTGCTTACCGTCACCGTGAACAGCGACAAGGGCTTCACGACCGCTCCGAACGCTGGGGTGTCCGTCAGCGCCACCGGTGGCGGCCAGATCAGCTACGCCGAGAGGGGAACCAAGATCAAAGAGCACGCCGCCTGATCCGAGCCGCGGGACTCCGAGCTCTGCGGTGAGGCCAGTCGGACAGCGCCCCTGTTCTTCAGCGTTGTGCTCTGTCAGAGTGGTATGAGCAGACGTGTGACGTCTTTGCGACCTCGAATCGTGGGGTCCGTGGTAGAGGCGATGAGTGATGGATGGACGAGCTCGTTCGGCTGGGCGCAGACCAATGTCGACCAGGAAGAGGGGGGTCAGGCCCCAGGGCGTGTGCGCCCTGATTCCGATTCTCCTGTTCTTGACCTTCCCCCTCGGGGCTACCGCTTCGGCTGGTGCGGCAACGCCGGACGAGGTCGGAGGTGTCCAAGGCGTGCCCAACGTCTCGCTCGACGCGGTCTCGTGCCTCTCCAAAGCCCAGTGCGTCGCCGTCGGCGCGACCGACTCGAGGAAGAGCCTCGGGGTGATCGTCACGGTCAACGACGGGGTGCCCGGCCCGGTTCAGGAGGTGCAGGGCACCGTCAGGCTGACGTCGATCGATTGCGTGAGCACGACGACCTGCTATGCCGCGGGCGACGACGTGTACGAGCCGCCAGGGGCGCCGACCCCCAACACGGGCGGAGCGGTCGTCACCATTGAGAACGGCAGTGCGGCCGACGTCCGATACATCCCCGTCCCGGAGTATGGGCCAGGCCAGCCGGGCTACGCGCAGCTCTACGGCATCGGATGTTCGGGCACGACGTGCATGGCGGTCGGGTACGCCGGCGCACTCGGTGGTTTCGCCATCAACACCGGGCGCCTCGGCAACCTGTTTCCCATCAGTGAGGACAACGTCAACGGCATCGAATGCGTGCCGGGCGACTGGTGCGTGCTCAACGCCCAGACGGAGGAAGGCAGGGATTCTGCGATCGGGCTCGTCGAAAAGGTGGGTATCGGGCATCGATACCTGCACCACGATACTGCGGCGGGTGCGACGCACACGACCCTCCACGGCGGCGATTGCCACCAGCGGGACCTCCAATTCTGTCTGGTGGCGGGGTCAGTCGCCACCCCGACCGGGCCCGGTCTCGTCCTCACGGCTGTCGGGAGTGGGGCGCGGTTACCGTCACGGTGCCGGGAACGAAACTGCTCAACGACATCTCGTGTGCTTCCTCGTACTGGTGCGTCGCCGTCGGCCAGAGCTCGTCGGATGAGGGGGCCCTCGTCCCGGTTGGCTGGGCGACCCCGGGGGGTGTGGTGCCCGTGGCGGGAACGTCCACCTTCAATGGCGTGAGCTGCGCCGCGACGGGGTACTGCGTCGCGGTCGGTACCGGCGCGACGGGTGGCGTGGTCGACAGTTTCCGAGTCTGGGGCTGAGCGAAGCCTCGGACACCTTGACAGCCTCGGCGTTCGAGTCTGCTCACGCCGTGTCGGAGTCGCCGGTTCACGAGCTCGAGCGAGCTACTTCTCCCGTCCTGGCCATGGACTCTCAGCCACCTTGGCTGGATGGACCACAAATCGGCGTCCCTTCGCGGAAGCATGAGCCCACATAATCGTCGTAACTCTTCACGAGCTGCTCAGCCACACTCTCGTTGGGAGCGACCATGACGGTCCGTCTCTTCGGCACGGCCACTTGCGGCGCTGATTCGCCATAACCGAGACGCACACGTTCGGTGATCGTCAAGAGCTTGGATGGCGCGACCGATATCTCTTTGTACGGGTAGGTGATGTCGAGTTGTCGAATGAGACCTTGCTCGTCGGACCACACATCGACTCGGAAGTTCTTGGACGAAGGGATTCCTGACGGACCAGCGAGTGTCCCGAACGGCAACGCGCCGACCGAGCTGGCACTGATGGGGACGGAAAGCCCGTAGCCGGTCGTCTCGCTCGAGCCGATCATGCGCTCACCGAGCCTGGTCACCGGTCTGCTGGCCTCCCGAAGGTACGTCAACGCGAGCCAGTCTGATGTGCCGTTGCCCTGGGCCGGATATGCGATGCAGGGGGGCTTGCCGATCAGACGAAAGTTGGCATTGCAGGGAAGGTAGACGAGCGATCCGTCCGAAGAATAGGTGACGGTGCCAGGGAATTGCCCTGGATACTGAGTGGTGAACGTGACCTTGAAGGCCTTGGAGCGAGGATCGAAGACCCCGTTGATGCGGTAATGGATGACGACGTAGCCGTCTTTCTCCCGAATGGTGCTGTAGGTGTTGACGTAGACGGCCCTGGCGCTCGAGGCCATGAGGCTGGGAGCGTTTCTGATCTTGCGCAGCACCGAGGCAGTGGAGGGACCGGCCGAACCTATGGAAAGCGTGATCGCGACCAGGGCGACCACCAGTGCGAGAAGGGTCGCCGCCACCAGCCAGCGGGTCCGGTGAGCCGGCCGCCGAGGTCGTCCATGGCGCTGCAGCCGTACCGAACCTTGAGAATTCACTGGCGCTTCCCCAAGATGGGCGAGGATGCGCTCAGCGAGCTCCTCTCTCGGCGGTGGTACTGAGGCCACCGAGATCCGGGTGGCATCGGCGATTCCGCTCCAGAGCTCAAGATCGTGTCGACATGCCGCGCATTCGTCGATGTGCGGATTGGACTGACCCGGGTTCATGGCAACCGCGATCAACGTCTGCTCGTCGGGGTGTTGCGTCGTAGTCATTGAGAACTTTCCTCCTGCCGACGTTGCAGCGCTCGTTTTGCACTGTGCATCCGACTCTTGACCGTGCCGAGTCGCACGCCGAGGAGTTCCGCAATCTCCGACTGCGTGAGCTGCTCCACGAACGCAAGGAGAAGCACTTCGCGTTGGCGTTGCGACAGCCACGAGAGCTCCTCGACCAACCGAGAGACCTCGAGCGAGACGATTGTTTCCTCCTCGGGGCCCGCTGCAGGGGAGGCCCGATCGGGTACATCTGTCACAGGAGACGGCTTCATTCTGCGCCGACTCGATCCGGCCTGACGGAGTGCGATGCCTATCAACCAGGTTCGGACCCGGGAGCGCCCATCGAATCGAGCACCATTCCATACCGCGACAAACGTGTCCTGCATCGCCTCTTCCGCGAGCTGGTAGTCACGCAGGATCCGGGTGAGCAGGGCCAAGATCGATGGACCGTGGCGCCGGTACAGCTGCTCCACCGAATCTCGGTGGCCTCGATGAATCTGAATCACCAGGTCCTCGTCGGTACATCCGTGGAGATCAGACCGCGCAACGCCCGAGCCTCCGCCTCCCACCTGAGATGTGGACTCCACTAACCCCTTTGTAGCCCCGAGAGGTCCCTTCGGTTCGGTCTCGACGCGAATATTCTCCGGATCCGGAAGCTCCTGAGGTCGGGATCACGTCGATGTGGGCTGAACGTGCTCGAAGGCGGGGCGGGACGCAGCTCCGAGCCGGGGGGGGCAAACCGGTCCGACCCCGTCACGTCTCCTCGCCGCCCTGAGGGGTTCTCTGTCCCTCCAGGCAGAGCTTTCTCGTAGTTCAAGTGGTCCGGAGCTCGGTCTTCGCTCGGGTCATCGAAGCCGCCGTACGCGACGAATCCACTGACCGTGCTCCATGCGAATGGGCTGCGCCACGGTGGGAAGCTACAAACATGACAGGCGGGAGGGGTAGACCGACGGGAGCAGATCATCGCTTCGCGCGGAGACTCGTCGGGGTGCATTCGGCGCCCGCCCGCGACGCACTCCCATCGGCGATCGGTGCTGGTGCGGTACGGGCGGAGAGATCCCGACTGGGAGCCTTCCGGTCGTCCCCCGGACAGAGCGCCTCGACGATGAGCGGGGCGGCGGGGCGGGCGCCGCTCACTCGACGGGTCGTCGGCGCGACCCTCACCCTCGCCGTCGTCGGCGGGTTCCTCGCCGGATGCGGGGACGACTCGACTCCGGGCGCGACGACGCCCCAGGCCCAGCCCGGCCAGTCGGCCACGGTCACCTATTGCCACGGCGAGGAGGCCAAGATCACCGAGCCCGACCACCCGGGAGGGGCCGCGCCCGCGGCCGTGTACCTGCACGGCGGGTCGTGGATCGGAGGCGACCACACCAGCGGCGGTTTCATCATCGACGACATCGGGAAGTCCCTGAACGCCCACGGCTTCGTCACCATGGCGGCCAACTACCGGCTCGGCCCAGAGGAGCAGTGGCCGGCCCAGATCGAGGACGCCAAGTGCGCGGTGCGCTACCTCAGGGCGAACGCCAAGGCGCTGCACGTCGACCCGAACGAGATCGGGGTCTGGGGGCACAGCGCCGGCGCCCACCTGGCCAGCCTCGTCGGGACCGCACCGCCCTCGACCGGCTGGGACACCGGCGACTACCCCGACGAGTCGAGCAGCGTCGAAGCCGTCGCCGACCTCGCAGGGCCGTCCGACCTGGTCGCCCTGGAGGGCGAGGGCGTTCCGGGCGTGGTCAAGTCCAACTTCGTGTCGCTCCTCGGGCACGTCCCGGAGAGCGAGCTGCCCGCCGCCCTCGAGGCCGCCAGCCCCATCACCTACGTCTCGCCCGGAGACCCGCCCTTCCTCATCGTCCACGCCGACAACGACGCGATCGTCCCGTTGGCGCAGTCCGACGCGCTGTCCGACGCGCTCGAGGCCGCACACGTGCCCACCACCCTCGTGATCGTCCACGGGGGTGGCCACAGCCTCGACGAGCCCGGCGGCCAACCGACGCCGAAGGAGATCGAGGCCCTGGTCGTCGACTTCTTCGTCAAGAAGCTGACGTCGGCCGGCCGCTCGTGACCGGCCCTCAGGCCCGTTGGTGCAGCTCGATCCCGTTGCCCCAGGGGTCGGACGTGAAGGCCTGACGTCGGCCGGTGTCGCCCACGGCGACGGGATCGGTCACCTCGAGACCCCGGTCGCGCAGCGCGCCCACCACGGCGTCGAGGTCGGCGAAGACCAGGGCGAAGTGCTGGCCGACGTTGGGCGGGGCGGGAAGCTCGATGAGGTGGACCTGCTGGCCGCTGGCGGTGTCCAGCCAGGCGCCGGCGAACCCGAAATCGGGCCGGGTGAAGTTCTGCACCAGACCGAGCTGCTCGGTGTAGAACGCGATCGCCCCGGGCACGTCGGGGACGTTGATGGCGACATGGTCCACGCCCGCCGGGGCGACCGGGCTGCTCATGGCAACGAGCCTACGACGTGGCGGACCACCGCGGCCACGTGCGGCGCGGCCGCACCGGCCGACGGACGAGATCGCGCCCACCTCGGCCTGGGCACCCGAGCCGGCGGCCACGTTGGTCACGAGAGCGAGTCCGAGCACCTCGGCCCCGCCGTGGCGGGCGGCGATCGTCTCGATCGCCATCGACATCCCGACCACGTCGGCGCCGGCCGACCGCAGCATGCGAACCTCGGCCGGCGTCTCGAACTGTGGGCCGTGCACCTGGGCGTAGACGCCCGGGCGCGACGCCAGCACCGCCGCGGCCGGTTCGGGCGCCGCCAGCGCGAGCGTGCGCAGCGCCGGGGCGTAGGCGTCGACGAGGTCGACGAACACGGGCCCGCCGAGCGGGCTCTGTCCCGTCAGGTTGAGATGGTCCTCCACCACGACGATCGATCCTGTCTCCAGGTCGTCGCGGACCGAGCCGGCCGCGGCGGTGAGGATCACGCGTGGAGCAGCCGGCGGCGATGCCGGTGCGGACGGGGTGCACGGCGGCCTCCGCACCGAGACCTTCGTAGAGGTGGCAGCGACCGCCCATCACGAGCATCCGTCGGCGGCCGATCGGCACGGACCAGCCCAGGGCGCGGTGGCCGGTCCCTCCGAGCGGGGGGAAGAACGGAAGGGTGTCGAGCGGGAGCGGGTCCACGCCGTCGCCGAGGATCTCGGCGACGTCCGGAGAGCCCCGTGCCCAGGACGAGGAGGACGTCGTGATGGTCGACCCCCATCCTCCGGGCCAGCTCACGCGCGCTGTTCGTGGCACGGTCGAGGGCGTCCTGCATGCGGTACTCCTCCCAGGGTGGCGACGGACATGGTAGGGGGCCCTCCGTCGGCGGCCGCATAACATCGGCCGGGATGCCAACGACTCCTCCTGCGCACCCCTTGGCGCGCCTGACCGGCGACGAGATCACAGCGGCGCGCCAGGTGGTCCTCACCAGCGGTCGGGCCGACGTACCGCCCGAGGCCCTCCGCTTCGCCTACGTCGGGCTCTGCGAGCCGCCGAAGGAGACCGTCCGTGCGGCCGACCGCGGCGAGCGCGTCGCCGTCGACCGCCGCCTGCGGATGGTCCTGCTCCAGGGTCCCCGGGCCGATGTGGTGGAGGCGATCGTCTCGGTGACGCGGGGCGAGGTCGACCGATGGGAGATCGTCCGCGACGTGCGGCCGCCGCTCCAGATAGAAGAGTCGATGGCAGTGATCCACGCCCTCCAGGCCCACCCCGAGTGGAACGCCGCGCTGGACCGGCGGGGCGTCCGGACCGCTCGCTGGTGCAGATCGACCCGTGGCCGCCGGGCACCTTCGGCATCGCCCACGAGGAGGGCCGTCGGATCACCCGGTGCCTCGCCTACCTGCGCGAGTCCAAGGAGGACAACGGGTACGCCCGCCCGCTCGAGGGCCTGCTCGCCTTCGTGGACATGGGCCGCGGCGAGGTGCTCGAGGTCATCGACTTCGGGCTGACGCCCTTCCCACCTACTTCGGGCAGCTACTACCCCGAGGACAACGGGCCGCTGCGCACCGACCTGCGACCGCTCGAGATCGTCCAGCCGGAGGGTCCCAGCTTCACGGTCGAGGACAACCTGATCCGCTGGCAGAAGTGGTCGCTGCGCGTGCGGGATGGATCCTCTCGAGGGTCTCGTCCTGTGGAGCGTCGGCTACGAGGACGGCGGGAGCGTGCGCCCGGTTCTCTACCGCGCCTCGGTGAGCGAGATGGTCGTGCCCTACGGCGACCCTGGGCCGATGCACGCCTGGAAGAGCGCGTTCGACGCCGGGGAGTGGGGCCTGGGCCGCATGGCCAACTCCCTCTCGCTCGGCTGCGACTGCCTGGGCGAGATCCGCTACTTCGACGACGTCTTCTCCGACGAGCGAGGCAAACCCCGAACGCGGGCCAACGTGATCTGCCTGCACGAAGAGGACTACGGCATTCTGTGGAAGCACGTCGACTTGGTGTCGGGCCGCACCGAGGTGCGGCGATCTCGCCGTCTCGTCGTGAGCTCCATTGCCACCGTCGGCAACTACGAGTACGGCTTCTACTGGTACTTCTACCTCGACGGGACGATCCAGCTCGAGGTGAAGTTGTGCGGGATCATGTCGACGATGGCCGTCGGAGACGCCGGTCCAGGCGAGCACGCCTCCATGGTGGCGCCCGGCCTGGCCGCGCCGTACCACCAGCACCTGTTCAATGTGAGGCTCGATGTCGAGGTCGACGGGCCTGACAACGCGGTCTACGAGGTCGACGCGGTCGGGGAGGGTCCGCCGGGTTCCCCGGAGAACCCCTGGGGCAACGCCTTCGGCGTGTCGGCCTCCCTGCTCGAGAGCGAGCTGGCGGCCCGGCGTGACGTGGACCCCTCGCGCAGCAGGAGCTGGCGCGTCGCCAACCGCTGGCCGCCGCAACGGGGTCGGGCAGCCGACCGCCTACAAGTTGCTGCCCTCCTCCGTCCCGACACTCTTGGCCCATCCTGAATCGACGCGTGGCCCGCGGGCCGGCTTCGCGACCCACAACCTGTGGGTGACCCCGTTCGCGCCGGAGGAGCGCCGCGCCGCCGGCGAGTACCCGAACCAGCACGCCGGCGGGGCGGGCCTGCTCGAATGGACGGCGCAAGACCGCACGCTGGTCGACACCGACGTCGTGCTCTGGCACACCATCGGCGTTGACCCACCTGCCCCGTCCCGAGGATTGGCCGGTGATGCCCGTCGAGTACACGGGCTTCAGCCTGGTCCCGTTCGGTTTCTTCGACCGCAACCCAGCGCTCGACGTGCCGCCCGTCGACGCACTGCGATGCCTGAGCCCCAGGAGTACCACCAGCCCGTCGAGGAGTACCTCGAGACGATCCTCGGCGCTCTCCGAGGAGGGTGTGCCCGTGATCGGCGCACGGATCGCCGAGCGCCTCGGCCGCTCGGCACCTTCGGTGTCGCAGATGCTCGACCGCCTCGTCGAGGACGGATACGTGACCCGCGACCGGCCGCCGCCTGTCGCTGACCGAGCAGCGGGCGGCGCCCTGGGGGAGAAGGTGGTGCGCAAGCACCGGCTGGCCGAAAGGCTCCTCGTCGACGTGATCGGGCTCGAGTGGCACAAGGTCCACCGGGAGGCCGGACGCTGGGAGCACGTGATCTCCGACGACGTCGAGGCCCGTCTCGTCGAGCTGCTGGGCGACCCGGCCACCTGCCCGCACGGCAACCCGATCCCCGGCTCGCGCTCGCCCGGCGCTCACGTCGGAGACGAGACCGCTGGCCGACGTGGCCGAGGGGGAGCGGGTCCGGCTCTTGCGCATCAGCGAGGAAGTGGAGCTCAACCTGGGTTCGCTGGAGCTGCTCGACGAAGGGCGGCTTCATCCCCGGCGCCGTTGCCCGCGTCGGCGGCCGCGACGACGAGGGCAACGTGGAGGTGGAGGTGGAGGGCGCTGCCGCGCTCCGCGTGCTCGCGCGAGCTCTCCGACCGCTTGTTCGTCGGCGTCCCGTGACGACGCGGCTCGAGGCCGACGCCGTCTTCACCGTCGACGACGAGGGCACGGTGCACCAGCCCGGCGCGGTCGAGTTCGACGGCGGGGTGATCGGTTGGATCGGCGACCCGCTCGAGCGGCCACCGGCCCCGGGTACCCGCGTCGAGCGTCTCGGCGGCATCGTGATGCCGGGCCTGGTGAACTGCCATGCCCACTCGCCCATGACCCTCGTCCGCAGCGCCGGTGACGGCCTGCCGTTGGCGCGCTGGCTCAGCGAGTCGATCTGGCCTCGTGAGGCCAAGATGGGCGACGACGACGTCTATTGGGGCATGGCGCTCGGTGCGGTCGAGATGCTCACCAACGGCATCACGACGAGCTGCGAGCAGTACCGCCATCCGGATCCGGTGACCGACGCACTGGTGGACTCGGGCATTCGAGGGGTCTACACCACCGCGGTCTTGGACCTGCCGGACAGACCGTGGGAGGCCTTCCTGGCCGAGGCCTGCCGTGTGTTCGACGAGCGGGACGGCCGGGAGGGCCGCCTCCACGTCGGCTTCGGTCCGCACGCCGCCTACACGGTGCCGCCCGAGGGGTTGTCGGCGATTGCGGCCGAGGCTCGCAGTCGCGATGCGCTCCTCCAGATCCATCTCTCCGAGACCCAGGCGGAGGGCGCACTCGTCGAAGAGCGCTACGGCGCTCGCGCCCCTCAGCTGCTGTGCGATCTGGGCGTGCTGGAGGGCCGGGTGCTCGCGGCGCACGCGGTGTGGCTCGACGACGCCGACCTCGAGTTGATGGCCCGTTTCGACGTGGCCGTCGCGCACTGCCCCGGGTCCAACGGCAAGCTCGGCGCCGGCGTGGCGCCGCTGCGCGCGCTCCTCGAGCGCGGCGTGCGGGTCGGGCTCGGCACGGACGGCCCTGCCTCCAACGACGACCTCCACCTGTGGGACGAGATGCGCCTGGCCGCACTCCTCGCCCGCGCCCTCGGGGCTGACCCCGGCGCCGTGACGTCGGCGGAGGCGCTGCGCCTCGCCACCCGCGGCGGAGGCGAGGCGCTCGGCCTCCCGGTCGGCGCGTTGGAGCCCGGACGCCCCGCCGACGTCATCCGTCTGCGCACCGACGACCCCAGGTTCTCCCCCGCGCTCGACGAGACCGAGCTGCTGGGACACCTCGTGTGGGCGGGCGCCGGCTATCTCGTCACGGACGTGTGGGTGGCCGGCGAGCGCGTCGTCGAGGGCGGGCGCTGCACGCGCGTCGACGGCGAGGAGGCCCGCGCCGAGGTCGGGCGCCGCGCCGGCCGTCTACGCGACCCGTAGGCTTCCTGCGATGTCCAGCTTCGTCGACCAGGCGCAGCTGCACGCACGGGCCGGCGACGGAGGTGCCGGCGCGGTGTCATGGCGCCGGGAGGCGCACGTCGACCGAGGTGGCCCCGACGGCGGGGACGGTGGGCACGGCGGCGATGTCTGGTTGGTGGCGTCGACGAACGAGTCGTCGTTGCTCGGTTTCCGGGACCACCCCTTCCGGCGGGCCACCGACGGCGGGCACGGATCGGGCCAGAAGCGGCACGGTGCGCGAGGCAAGGACGTGGAGGTCTCGGTCCCCGTCGGCACGGTCGTGCGCCATCGCGACGGCACGCTCGTGTGCGACCTCGCCGTTGCCGGTGCCCGCGGCCTCGTGGCCGAAGGCGGGCGGGCGGGCGCGGCAACGCCCGGTTCCTCTCCAACCGACGCCGGGCGCCGGCGTTCGCCGAGCAGGGCGAGAAGGGCCAAGAGCACTGGTTCGACATGGAGCTCAAGCTCATGGCCGACGTGGCGCTGGTCGGCTTCCCGAACGCCGGGAAGTCGACGCTGATCTCGACCGTCTCGGCCGCCAAGCCGAAGATCGCGGACTACCCGTTCACCACGCTGGAGCCGCACCTCGGCGTCGTGCGTGTCGGGGGAGCGCACGACGGAACCGAGTTCGTCGTGGCCGACGTGCCCGGCCTGGTCGAGGGGGCCGCCGAGGGCAGAGGCCTGGGGCACCGCTTCCTGCGCCACATCGAGCGCGCCCGCGTCCTCGTCGTCTTGCTCGACCTGGGCGCACCGCTGGCCGCGGGGACGGACCCGGCGGCGCAGCTTCGGGTGCTGCTCGACGAGCTGGGGGCCTACCGGCGCGAGCTGCTCGAGCGACCCGGCTGGTGGTGGGCAGCAAATCGGACCTCGGCGCGGACGACGAGGGTGTGTGCGACCTCCTGCTCTCGGCTGCCACCGGCGACGGCGTGCGCGCCCTCACCGCAACGCCTGGCCACGCTCGTCGCCGAGGCGAGGCAGGAGGCGACGGCGGCGGACGCGCCGGAGATCGTCGTGCACCGTCCCCTCCCCGAAGGGGTCGAGGTGCAGCGGGCCGGGCCGGCCGCATGGCTCGTGCTCGGCCGCGCCGCCGCAGCGGGCGGTGGCACTGTCCGATCTCACCGACGACGGGGCGCAGGGCGAGGCGGTTCGGCGCCTGCGCCGACTCGGGGTGGACCGCGCACTGGCCCGCGCCGGCGCGCGGGAGGGCGACGAGGTCACCGTGGGCGATATGACGTTCACCTGGGAGGCGTCGTGATCGCGGTCGTCAAGGTCGGGTCGTCGTCGGTCAGCCCCGAGACGGTGGCGCGCCTCGGCGGCGAGATCGTGGCGGCGCGCGGCGACGGGCACACGGTGGTCGTCGTCACCTCCGGCGCTATTGCGGCGGGCTGGGCGGCGCTCGGGCGCGGTGAGCAACGGCCCTCTGACCCCGCCGTCCTCCAGGCCGTCTCCGCGGTCGGGCAGCACCGGCTCATGCGGCTGTGGCAGGAAGGTCTCGACCCGCACGGCGTCCTGGCCGGCCAAGTGTTGCTCGCACCCTTGGACTTCGTGCACCGCACGCAGTACCTCCACGCCCGGGGGACCCTGCGTCACCTGGTGGGCCTCGGCGTGGTGCCGGTGGTCAACGAGAACGACGCGGTGGCCGACGAGGAGATCCGCTTCGGGGACAACGACCGGTTGGCTGCACTGGTGGCGCACCTGGTGGGCGCGCAGGTGCTGGTGCTGCTCACCGACGCGCCCGGCCTTCTCACGGCCGACCCGAGGCGCAGTGCGGAGGCGTCGCTCATCGAAGAGGTCGTCGAGATCGATCACCAGCTCGAGCGTTTGGCGGGCGGCCCGGGCACCGAGGTCGGGAGCGGCGGCATGGCGTCGAAGCTGGCGGCAGCCAAGATCGCCACCTGGTCGGGGACGGAGACGGTGATCGCCGACGCGAGTCGGCCCGGGGTCCTCGGTGCTGCTCTCTCCTCGGAGCCGGGCGTCGGCACGGTGTTCCGGGCCCGCCCGAGCCGGCTCCCGGCCCGCAAGCTGTGGATCGCCTTTGCCGTCGCGTCCTCGGGTTGCCTCGCTGGTCGACGAGGGGGCGCGCCTCGCACTCGCCGAGGGGGGCCGCTCGCTGCTCGCGGCGGGGGTGACGGCGGTGACCGGGCGCTTCGTGCCCGAGAACGCGGTCGAGATCGCCGGGCCCGACGGAGGGGTCTTCGCCAAGGGCCTGGTCCGGCTGCACGCCGAGCGGGCGGGCGAGTGGATGGGGAGGCCTCGCCAGGTCGTCGTCCACCGCGACGACATGGTCTTAGTAACCTGAACCGATGACCGCACCCGCCCTGGAGCAGCTCGCGGGCCGCGTCCGGGCGACCGCCCGAGAGATGGCCCGAGCCCCGGGCTCGGCCCGCGACGACGCATTGCGGCTGGCTGCGGACCTGCTCGATGAGGAGTGGCCGGCTCTGGTGGAGGCCAACCGGGCCGATCTGGAGCGGGCCGAAGCGGCCGGCATGGTCGACGCGGCCAGGGATCGGCTCCGCCTCTCCGAGCAGCGGGTTCGGGCCATGGCCGGCGGGTTGCGCAAGGTGGCGGCACTGCCCGATCCCGTGGGTGAGGTCGTCGAGGGATGGGTGCGCCCCAACGGGCTGCGTGTGCACGCGGGTCCGTGTCCCTCTCGGAGTCGTGGGCGTGATCTACGAGAACCGGCCCAATGTCACGAGCGACGCCGCCGGCCTCTGCCTCAAGGCCGGCAACGCCGCCTTCCTGCGCGGCTCGTCCTCGGCCATCGACTCCAACCGGGCCGTGGTCGCCCTGCTGCGGCAGGCCCTCGTGAAGTCCGGGCTGCCCGAGCACGCGGTGACGCTCGTCGAGGACACGTCGCACGAGACGGCTGTCGCCTTCATGCAGTTGCGCGGGCACATCGACTGCCTGATCCCGCGCGGCGGCCGGGCCCTCATCGAGTCCCTGGTCGAGCACGCCACGGTGCCGTACGTCCTCGACGGCGACGGGAACTGCCACATCTACGTCGACGGTGCGGCGGACCTCGCCATGGCGCACGACCTGGTCCTCAACGCGAAGACCCATCGCTTCGGCGTGTGCAACGCGGTCGAGACGATCCTGGTCCACGCCGGCGTCGCGGCGGACCTCCTGCCCCGGCTCGCCCGCTCCCTGGCCGAAGCCGGTGTCGAGATCCGCGCCGACGATCGGGTGCGCGCCGTGCTCCCGGACGCGGTGCCGGCGATGGAGGAGGACTTCGCCACCGAGTTCCTGGCGCCGGTGGTGGCCATCGGCATGGTCGACGACGTCGGCGAGGCCATCGCCCACATCGCCCGCTACAGCTCGGGGCACTCCGAGGCGATCGTCACCTCCGACGTGGCGACGGCGGACCGCTTCGTGGCCGAGGTCGACGGGGCCGCCGTCCTGGTGAACGCGTCCACGAGGTTCGTCGACGGCGAGGAGCTCGGCCTCGGGGCGGAAGTGGGGATCTCCACGCAGAAGCTGCACGCCCGCGGTCCGATGGGGGTGAGGGAGCTGACGACGCTCAAGTGGGTCGTGCGGGGGGACGGGCAGGTGAGGCTGTGAACGAGCTCGGTCTCCCCGATGCGGGCCCGCCGCGTTTCGAGTCGCTCCAGTCGGTCCGGAACGGGCTGGCGGCCGTCGGCTACCTGGCGGACGAGTCGATCAGCGGCGTGGTGTACCTGGCCGACCGCCTCGCCAAGCCGGTGCTCGTCGAGGGGCCGGCCGGCACCGGGAAGACGCAGCTGGCCAAGTCGGTGGCGGAGCTGACCGGCGCCCGGTTGATCCGCCTCCAGTGCTACGAGGGCCTCGACGAGTCGAAGGCGCTCTACGAGTGGAACTACCGCAAGCAGCTCCTGCGCATCCAGGCCGGCGAGCACGGCAAGGCGGAGGACGAGGGACCGTCGTGGCGGGAGCTCGAAGGCGACATCTTCTCGGAGGACTTCCTCCTGACCCGCCCCCTGCTCGAGGCGATCCGTGCGACGGACCCCGTCGTCCTGCTCGTCGACGAGGTGGACCGCGTCGAGCTCGAGACCGAGGCGCTGCTCCTCGAGATCCTCTCGGAGTACCAGGTGTCGATTCCCGAGCTCGGAACCGTGCGGGCGACCCAGTTGCCCATGGTCTTCCTGACCTCGAACAACACCCGTGAGCTCTCCGAGGCCCTCAAGCGCCGCTGCCTGTACCTGCACATCGACTACCCGGACCTCGAGCGGGAGCGCGACATCGTGCGGGCCAGGGTGCCCGGCATCTCCGAGGAGCTGGCCGACCAGGTGGCACGCATCGTGCGGTCGCTGCGCACCATCGAGCTGCGCAAAGCGCCGTCGGTCTCCGAGACGTTGGACTGGGCCCGCACCCTGGTGCTGCTCGGCGTCGAGACCATCGACGCGGCCGGCGCCCGCGACACGCTGCACATCCTGCTGAAGTACCAGGCCGACATCGAGCGGGCCGCCAAGGAACTTCTCTCGGTGAGCTGAGCCTTGCTCGATCTTCTCTCGGGGTTCGTCACCGAGCTGCGCCGCTCAGGTTTGCCCGTCTCGCTGACCGAGCACCTCGACGCCGCCGAGGCGGTCAGGCACATTCCCCTCGAGGACCGGGAGGGTCTCAAGTACGCGCTGGCGGCGACGCTGGTCAAGTCGTCCTCGCACTGGCGCGCCTTCGAGACCGCCTTCGAGGTGTTCTTCGCCGTGCGCACCGGCGCCGGAGCGGGGGGCGACGAGGCCGGAGAGGAGGACGGCGACCAGGACGGGGACGAACGGTCGGGCCAGGGATCGCAACCGGGTCAGGGCCGCTCGTGGCAGGCCGGGGGCGGCGGGGAGGGCATGACGCCCGAGGAGCTGGCCGAGCTGCTCTTCCGCTCCCTGATCTCCGCCGACGCCGGGCTGATGAACGTCGTCGCCCGCAACGCCGTGGACCGTTACGCCGGTATGGAGCCGGGGCGACCGGTCGGGGGGACGTACTACCTCTACCGCACGCTGCGGAACCTCGACCTCGACGCGGTGCTCGAGCGCCTGATGGCCCAGGCGCGCGCCGGGGCGGTCGGGGGGCTGACCGAACTGGAGGAACGGCTGGCGGCCGACGAGTTCAAGGCCCGTATCGACAAGTTCCGCCGGGCCGTCGAGACGGAGATCCGCCAGAGGCTGGTGGAGGATCGCGGCACCGAGGCCCTTGCTCGCTCGGTGCGCAAGCCGCTGCCCGAGGACATCGACGTCATGCACGCCACGCGCGAGGAGCTGGCCATGCTCCACCGCGTCCTGCACCCGCTCTCGCGCAAGCTCGCGGTACGGCTGGCCCGCAAGCGACGGCACGGACGCAAGGGACCCCTGGACTTCCGGGCCACCATGCGGCGTTCGCTCTCGACCGGCGGAGTGCCCATTGAGCCCCGCTTCCGGCACCCCCGGCCCGCCAAGCCCGAGATCTTCGTGATCGCCGACATCTCGGGTTCGGTGGCCAGCTTCGCCCGCTTCACGCTGCACCTGGTCTACGCCATCAGCTCGCAGTTCTCCAAGGTGCGCAGCTTCGTCTTCGTCGACGGGATCGACGAGGTCACGAGGTTCTTCGAGGGCGTGGTCGACCCGGCCGAGGCGGTGGCGCGCATCAACACCGAGGCCGACGTCATCTGGGTCGACGGCCACTCCGACTACGGGCACGCCCTGACCGAGTTCCACCGCCGCTGGGGCGACCAGGTGACCTCGCGTTCGAGCGTCATGGTGCTCGGCGACGCCGCGCAACAACTACCACGCCTCGCAGTCGTGGGTGCTCGAGGACCTCCAGGCCCGGGCCCGCCGCGTCTTCTGGCTCAATCCCGAGCCCCGCGACTACTGGGGATCGGGCGACTCCATCGTCGGGGAGTACGCCGCCCACTGCGACGACGTCGTCGAGTGCCGCACATTGCGCCAACTGGAGCACTTCGTGGGCAACCTGGCGTGAGCGACCCCGGCGATGGTCACGCCGGGGTCATGCGCCTCTTCCCGCCTGAGCCGGACACGACGCGCGTCGTCCTCGTCCGTCACGGCGAGGCGGAGTGCAACCTCAACCGGGTGGTGGGTGGGATCAAGGGCGACACCGGGCTGACCGACCTCGGGCGCCGACAGGTCGCGGTCCTGGCCGATCGTCTCTACGAGTCGGGCGAGCTGCGCGGGGCTTCGGCCCTCTATGCCTCGGTGCTCCCACGCGCCCTCGAGACCGCCGAGCGCCTCCGGCCCGTCGTGGGTCCCGGACCCAACGCCCTCGGACCGGTGCGGGCGCGTTGCGACCTGTGCGAGCTGCACCCCGGGGAATGCGACGGCATGCGGTGGGAGGACGTCGTCGAGCAATTCGGGGTGCCGGACTGGGACCGCGACCCGAGCCAGCCGATCGCGCCCGGTGGCGAGAGCTGGACGTCGTTCGTCGTGCGCGCCTCGGACGCCGTGCGCGAGGTGGCGCGCGCCCACCCGGGCGAGCTCGTGGTCGCCGTGGTGCACGCCGGTGTGATCGAGGCGACGATGATCTCCTTCCTGGGCATCGCACCCGAGGTCCACCGGCGCGGGTGGCTCAGCATCACCCACGCCGTCCATGACGGAGTGGGGTTGCGTGACCCGCGACGACCGCTTCGTCCTGGCCCGGTTCAACGACGCGTGCGGGATACCGCGCGGCTGACACGCTTCCCGTCAAGGAACCTCGCCCAGGAACTCGCGGGCCAGCAGCGGTGGCGCACAGGCGAGCCAGGCGTCCTCCAAGGCCTCGCGCAACGGCGTCTTGGCCACTGCTTTCAGCTGGACGAGGACCGCGGCGTAGCCGTCGAAGTGCGAGATGGTGAAGAACCCCTTGCGCCCCGTCGTGAGCACGGCCTCCTTGTCCTCGAGGTCAGCCGTGCGCACGGCCAGGATCGGGCCGGCCGGCGCCTCCGTGGTCCCGAAACGCTTCAGGTCCGCCTTGGTGAACGGGCGTTCCCAGGCGAAGGCCTTTCCACCCACCGACCACGTGCGGTGGCCGTGGCGCTCGCCCACAGTGACCTCGGGGAGACCGGTCGCGATTCGCTCGACGTCTTCGAAGCCCGCCACCGCGCGCACTGTACCGCTAGGGTCGCCACGATGGAGCGTTCACCATGAGCGGGCTGTCACCGAGCGGCGTCGACCGCATGCACGAGCGGTTGGCGGCGCTGGTCGAGCGCGGCGAAGTCCCCGGTCTCGTCTCCCTGGTCGCGTCCGGCGGCGACGTCCACGTCGAGGTGTTGGGCCACCCCTCAATCGAGGATCCGGCCCCGCTGCGGCGTGACGCCATCTTCCGCATTGCCTCGCTCTCGAAGCCCATTGGCGCGGCCGCCGCGATGGCGCTGGTCGAGGACCGTCTCCTGGCGCTGGACGATCCGGTCGAGATGTACCTTCCCGAGCTGGCCGACCGACGGGTCCTGCGCAGCCTCGAGAGCCCGCTGGACGAAACCGTCCCGGCGGAGCGGTCGATCACGGTGGAGGACCTGCTGACGTTCCGACTCGGCTTCGGGGCGCTGATGGTGCCACCGGGCACGTATCCGATCCAGGACGCCGAGGTCGAACTGCAGCTGGCGACGCTCGGGCCGCCGTGGCCCCCGCCCTCGTTCGACTCCGACGAGTGGATCCGGCGCTTCGCCACCCTCCCCCTCATGGACCAACCTGGAACGGTCTGGCGCTACAACACCGGGATGCAGGTGCTCGGCGTCCTGTTGGAGCGCGCCAGCGGCCAGCCGCTCGAGCTGTTCCTGCGCACGCGGCTCTTCGACCGCCTCGGCATGGTCGACACCTCGTTCAGCGTGCCGCCCGAGAAGCAGCCGCGGCTGACCACGGCGTATTTCCCCGAGACCGAGACCGGCGAACTCGCGCTGCTCGACCCGCCGAAAGGCGGATGGTGGAACGAGCCGCCGGGCGCACCAAACCTGGCGGGCATGTTGGTCTCGACCATCGACGACCTGTGGGCCTTCGTCACCATGCTCCTGACCGGTGGCGCCCACGGGACCGAGCGGGTCCTCTCGGAACATTCCGTGGCCGCCATGACACGCGACCACCTCACGGACGACCAACGGGAGCAGAACGCGCTGTTCTTCGGGCGCCAGGGCGGGTGGGGCTACGGCATGGCTGCTCCGGGCCCGCTCAGCGGCGAACCACCGGTGCCGTGGGGATTCGGTTGGGACGGGGGGACCGGGACGACCTGGCGCAGCGACCCCGTCCGCGGGCTCACCGGCATCATGCTCACACAGCGAGCCATGACCTCACCCGAACCACCTCCTCACTTCGTCGAGTTCTGGGACACCGCGTACGGCGCACGCGTGAGCCGTGAGGCTGCCGGGGTGGCGGCGCTAGGGTGCGGCACAGATCGCGCGGACGACAACGAACCTGAGAAGGTGGACCCATGTACAAGGTGATCACGGTCGGGACGGACGGCAGCGAGACGGCGGCCCGAGCGGTGCAGTTGGCGGCGGAACTGGCGCGGAGCGTCGGAGCGGCGCTGCACGTGATCGTCGCGTACCGGCCCGTCCGACCCGGCATGGCGGAGGCGTCCGGTCTGCCGATGGTCGACACGGGAGCTGAGCACGCCCTTCGGGCCGATGCGGCGGCGCAGGTGGGGACGCGGGCCGTCGAGACATGGGGCGCCGGGCTGCAGGCGGAGCACCACGAAGGGGCCGGAGACCCGGTCGACGTGATCCTCGACACTTCGGAGTCGCTCGGAGCCGACCTCATCGTGGTGGGCAGCAAGGGCATGCGCGGCGCGCGACGCTTCATCGGAAGCGTTCCCAACTCCATCACCCACGCCGCTCCGTGCTCCGTGCTCGTCGTCAAGACGGTGTGACGGACGAATCCGCTCCGGACACTCCACCGAGGCACAACTACTTCGACGAGCGCATCGCCGCGACGTACGACGAGGAATCGAGGGACTGGTTCGACGCGGCCGTCGTCGGACACACCGTCGGCTTCCTGGCCGACCTCGCCCGGGGCGGGCGCGCGCTGGAGCTCGGTGTGGGGACCGGCCGGATCGCGTTGCCGCTGGCGCGCGCCGGCGTCGAGGTGCACGGCGTCGATCTCTCTCCGGACATGGTCGCCCGGCTCCGCGCGAAGCCAGGTGGCGAGGACATCGGGATCACGATCGGGGACTTCGCCTACGCCTCGGTCGTCGGTACCTTCCGGCTCGCCTACTTGATCTACAACACGATCGAGAACCTGACGAGCCAGGACGACCAGGTGGCGTGCTTCGACAACGTGGCCAGGCACCTGGAGCCCGGCGGATGCTTCGTCGTCGAGGTCGAGGTTCCTCCGCTCCGGCGGCTTCCGCCGGGGGAGACCGCCCGGCCGTTCCACGTCAGTGCGGACCGGCTCGGTTTCGACGAGCTGGACCCGGCCACCCAGGCGGGGGTCTCGCACCACTTCTGGGTCGAAGACGGCCGCATGGCGACGTTCTCCATGCCCTTCCGCTGGGTCTGGCCCTCCGAGCTCGACCTGATGGCGCGCCTGGCCGGTATGCGTCTGCTCGAACGTTGGGCCGGTTGGAACCGCCAGCGGTACACCTCGGAGAGCACGCTCCACGTCTCGGTGTGGGAGAAAGGCTGACGTACCGGTGCATGGGAGCGCACCGACTCGCGCTTGCTGGCATCTTCAGCGAGATCCTCGCGACACGCGGGACGGATAGTGGTCTCTCGCAGGTGGACATGTCGTGATATCCGGTGAAACTTCGGTTGATGCTCCGGGGCGTTCGGTGTTATGACTACCGCGCCCAGGGCGGGTCTGAATCGGCGGCATCGAGCGGAAAGGGCTTTGATCTCATGACGGCAGTAGTGGGGCGCATACTCAGGATTTCGTTGGCGACGATCACGGCGATCGTCGGCGCTTCGGTCGTCACGGCGGCGCTCTCTGTGGCTTCGAGCTCGGTCGCCGGTGCCAGCGTCGTCTTTGGGACGCCAACCGAGGTGTCCAGCTCCTTGAGCGAAGATGGTGGCTTCACTGCTGTCAGTTGCACCGGCGCAGACACCTGCACCGCGGTCGGCGGCGACTACTACGCCACCGAAGCAGGGGGCGTCTGGGGGGCGGCCACCGAACTGCCCAACTCTCTCGACGGAGTCGCTCTCCTTGGCGTGAGCTGCACCGGGGTCGGCGACTGCACTGCGGTCGGCCGCGACGGCGGGGGTCCGTTCCAGCCGATCTACGCCACCGAGACCGGCGGTGTGTGGGGGGCTCTGACAGAGATGCCTATCGCTCCGGACGGTGGTCTATTGGCTGGGGTGAGCTGCGCCGGGGCCGGCGAGTGCACCGCGGTCGGCTCCCTTGCAGACAACCAGCCGATCTACGACATCCAGAGCGGGGGGGTGTGGGGGACGCCCACCACGGTGCCCGTGCCCCCTGGTGGATCTGGACATCTCAACGGTGTGAGCTGCACCGGGGTCGAGGATTGCACCACGGTCGGCTGGGACAGCAACGAGCAGCCGATTTACGCCACGGAGACGGGGGGAGTCTGGGGCACGGTCGCCGAGGCTCCGGTCTCCATGGTTACCGGTGGGTTCTTTGTCGGCGTGAGCTGCACCGGTGCTGGGGACTGCACCGCAGTCGGCTACCTCGGCACCAACGACCCTTTCTATTCCAACGAGAGCGGGGGCGTCTGGGGCACGCCCACCACGGTGCCCGGCTCTCCCGGCGGAAGTGGCGAGTTCAATGGCGTGAGCTGCACCGAGGTCGGGGAGTGCATCGCCGTTGGATTCGACGGCAACTTCCAGCCGCTCTACGTCACCGAGGCTGGCGGCGTCTGGGGGGCGCCCACCGAAGTGACCGGCTCGCCGGGCGGGAGTGGCGACTTCACGGCCGTGAGTTGCACTGCGGCCGTGAGCTGCACGGCGGTCGGTGCAGACGGCAGTAACGAGCCGATGTATTCGTCGTCGTCCACGGCAGCCGTTCCGACCATCACCAGCTTCAGTCCGACCTCGGGAAGAGTGGGAAGTGCGGTGACGATAAAAGGGACCAACCTCGAAGGTGCCACCAAGGTGAGCTTCAAGGGCGCGAACGGGATCGTCTCCAAGGACACAGCGACCAAGATCAAGGTCAAGGTGCCCGTCGGGGCCAAAACCGGCAAGATCACGGTGGTCACTCCCGGCGGCACGGCCAAGACTCCTACGGCCTTCAAGCTCACGTAGGCACGCGTTTCGCACCACACCTCGGACAGCACACTCCACGTCTCGGTGTGGGAGAAGGACCGAACGAGACGAATTGGCGGTCTTCATATCGCGCCGTAGAGCGACCCGAGTTTGCACCACCAGTGGCGTGGGCCGACGGCCATCGACACGGCGGCTTCGACACGGCGCGCGGGCGCGACGCGCCGCATCACGAGCTCTTCATCGAGGCGCGCGCCGTCCGTCTTCGGGCCACTTCAGGCTGTTGACATCCCGGCTGCAGACATGTCCGATATCGCTCGGTCGACGGCGGGCTGCGGCAAGGCAGCCCCAATTGCAGCGACGACATCGCTCTGGTAGGAAGTCACCGTCTGGTAGCGGAGCACCGACTTCGTCGTAACGACGAAGTCAGAGAAAGGCGGGAACTGATGGAAGTCTTCGACGCTCGTGCGGAGGACAACGTCCGCCGGCGGGGCCGCAAAATGGTGGGGTTGTTCGGACTTCTGGGCCTTCTGCTCGGACCGCTCGTCGTCGTCGGAGCCACTGCCGCCGGTGCCGCGGGGCCGGGATCGGTGTCCGGCGTCTCGGTCAGCCTCTCGACCAACGCGGCCGGAGCCACCGAGGTCGACTACACCGTCGGCTTCACCACCAGCGCGACCGGCGCGCTCGACCCGAACACCGGGACGATCACCCTCTCGACCTCCGGCTCGACGTCGTTCCCGTCCAACTGCAGCTACACGGTGACCGACGTGACCACCGGCCAGTCGACCACGACGTGCCCGACCGGCAGCGCCGGATCGACGTCACGATCTCCGCCGGGGTCACCATCCACGCCGGCGACAGCGTCGAGGTCGCAGCGGTCGAGGTCGGGAACGCGCCGGCCACCGGCTCGAAGACCCTGACCGTGTCGACGTCGTCCGACCTCGCCGCGAGCACGACGTTCTCCCTGGTGGCGGCGAGCCCCGTCATCGGGCGTCTCCGCCAGCCTCTCGACGAACGCCGCCGGCGCCACCGAGGTGGACTACACCGTCGGCTTCACCACCAGCGCGACCGGTGCGCTCGACCCCGAACAACGGGACGATCACCATCTCGACGACTCGGGCTCGACCGCGTTCCCGGACAGCTGCAACTATACGGTCACCGACACCACGACGAACCAGTCGCTTCGACCACGACGTGCCCGACCAGCGTCTCGGGCTCTCGCGTCACCATCAGCGCCGGGGTCTCACCATCCACCACGGCGACAGCGTGCAAGTCGCAGCCTCCGAGGTCGGGAACGCGCCGTCCACCGGCTCGAAGACCCTGACCGTGTCGACCTCGTCGGACCTCGCCGGCGAGCACGACATTCTCCCTGGTGGCGGCCAGCCCGGTGACCGGGGTCTCGGTCAGCCTCTCGACGGCCGCGGCCGGCGCCACCGAGGTTGACTACACCGTCGGCTTCACCACGAGCCCGACAGGCGCGCTCGACCCGAACAACGGGACGATCACCCTCTCCACATCGGGCACGACGGCGTTTCCGTCCAACTGCGACTACCAGTCACCGACGTCACCACGGCCAGGCGAACCAGATGTGCCCGACCAGCGACTCGGGGTCGACCGTCATCATCCCCACAGGCAGCATCCGCCATCGGCCGATGACACGTCAAGGTCGTCGCCCTCGCGGTCGCCAACGCGACGGCCACCGGCTCGCAGAGCTTCACGGTGTCGACCTCGTCGGACCTCGCGGCGAGCACGACGTTCTCGCTGGTGGCGGCCAGCCCGGTGACCGGGGTCTCGGTCAGCCTCTCGACGGCCGCGGCCGGTGCCGATGAGGTCGACTACACCGTCGGCTTCACCGCGAGCACGACGGGTGCGCTCGACGCGAAACGGGACGATCACCCTCTCCACGTCGGGCGCGACCGCATTCCCGTCCAACTGCAGCTACACGGTCACGGACGTGAGCACCGACCAGTCGACCACGACGTGCCCGGACGGCGTCTCGGGCTCGTCGGTCACCCTCGAGTCGGGCGGCACCGCCATCCGGAGCGGCGACACCGTGCAGGTCGTCGCAGCCGAAGTTGGCAGCGCTGCGTCGACCGGCTCGCAGACCTTCTCCGTGTCGACCTCGTCCGACCTCGCCGCCGGCACCACGTTCTCCCTGGTGGCGCCCAGCCCGGTGTCCGGGGTCTCGGTGAAGCTGTCGAAGACCAAGGCCTCGGCGAAGGCGAAGTACACCGTCGCCTTCACCACCAGCGCGACCGGTGCGCTCGACCCGAACAACGGGACGATCACGCATGGCCGCACCGAGCGGCACCGTCTTTCCCGACAGCTGCAGCTACACGGTGACCGACGTCACCACCGGCCAGTCGACCACGACGTGCCCGACCGTGGTGCCGGGCTCGTCGGTGACCGTCTTCGTCGGCGGCATCTCCATCCGGGCGGGTGACAAGGTCTCGGTGGTGAGCGGCCAGGTCAAGAACGCGAAGTCGTCCGGTAAGAAGACCCTGAAGGTCTCGACGTCGTCGGACCTCGCGGGCAAGGGCAAGTACACCCTGAGCTGAGCGCCGAATCGACCGGCTCGGGCCGAAGGCCGGGGGGAGGGGCTGAACCACGCGGCGCGGCGAGAGCGCGCGCCGGAAAGAAACGTTGGTCCCAGTGAAACTCGTCGCCGCCTGTGTCGCAACCATCGGCGCTCTGGTCGGCGTCGCCGCCGCGACACCGACCGGCGCTCAACCGTCGCCGACGTCGCAGACCCTGTACAACTGGGGCGACTTCGGGGAGAAGGGTCCGGTCAGCCCGAAGGTCGACACACCGACACCGATCATCGGCCTTCCCGGCACCGTCGAGCAGGTCGACACGTCCAACGCGGCGACGTACGTGCTTGTCGAGGTCGGCTCGGTCGGCACGGTCTACGCCTTCGGTGCGAACGACGTCGGCGAGTTGGGCGACGGGACGACCACGAGCTCGTTCACCACGCCCGTTCAGGTGCAATTCCCGCCGGACGTCTCGATCGCGTGGCTGCCCTCGCCGATGCCCTATTCCACCGGCTTGGCCGTCGACACGCTCGGGCACGTCTGGGGCTGGGGGAACAACAGCTCGGGGTCGCTCTGCCTGGGCGATGCCGACGTCCGGCTCTCCCCGACCCTCCTGCCGTTCAGCGACGTCACCGCGGCGACCGGAGCCGGGCGCCACGCCAGCTACCTCGCCGGAGGTCAGCTCTACAGCTGTGGCAGTGGGAAGGACGGCGAGCTGGGCACGGGCAGTACCGCATCATCCACTCGTCCCGTCCCCGTCGCGCTCTCGGGCGTCTCCGAGCTGTTCAGCAGCTACGCCGACACGGCGGCATTGCTCGACAACGGCACCTGGTGGGATTGGGGCAACAACAGTTACGGTCAGCTGGGTATCGGTACGCGGAAGAACAGCAACGTCCCGGTGTCGGTCTCTGTCGGGGGTTCCGTCGTCTCGGGCACCGTGGGAGGCAACACGGCGAAGGACGGCCAGACCTTCGTCACCTTGTCGAACGGCACGATCATGGCGTGGGGCAGCGACCTGTACGCGCAGCTCTGCGACGGGCACACGAGGCCGGCTGTGGTGTCACCGGAGCGGATCACGCCACCGGTCGCTTCCACGTGGAGAAGCTTCAGCAGTGGCGGAGGCACCACGTACATGCTCGATACGAAGATGCGCCTGTGGGCGTGCGGCGAGAACAACGAGGGCGAGGCCGGCGTCGGGTCGATCGGCGGCAACGTCGTCACGCCGACGATCGTGCTCACGAACGTGAGCCAGGTCAGCTCCACGAGCCGCAACGTCGCGGCGGTCCAGGAGCAGGGACGAGGATCGTCCACGTCGAGCTGAGCAGCGGCTCGACGTGACGCCCGGATCGTGCTGACTCAGCAGGCGTAGTCCTCGTCGAACTGCGCGCTGCCGTACTGCACGACGACGAGCGGCCCGGACGGAAGCCGCTGCGACGCGCCGCCCAGCGCGCGTAGTCGGCGCACGTCGCCGGTCCGCTCGGCGGTTGGAGGTAGTCGGCCATCCAGTAGGGAACGTCGGGCTCGTAGTCGCCGACGATGCTGTTCCAGACGCCGGGGCTGGCGTAGATCCCGACGTTCGGCACCCCTTCGTATTCGTGCAGCGCGTTGAGCGCGCCCCGCACGAAAGCCTGGTTCTAGCCGAGGTTCCCCGACCAGTGGCCGTCGCCCTCCACGTCGAGCCACCACGTGACCGCCGTGTCCACGCCGGCGGCCCGCGGCGTCCCTGAACGCGTGGATGCCGGCCGCGTATCCGTCATTGCAGGCCTGGTCGCCGTTGCATCCCGGTTCGGGCGTGGCGGAGGTGCCGTACGTCAAGAAGGTGTACAGGTTGAGGCCGCCGCCCGCCCATGCCGCCTCCTGGGCCAGGCACGGGTTGGTCGCCGCCGACGAGGCCCCGTCGACCTGCACGATCCCGATCTGATGGTCGCCGCTCGGCAGGTCCCCGCACTGGTAGACGCTGACGTCGAAGCCGAAGGCACCCGACGGGTAGGTGTCGCCCTGGAACGAACCGTTCCCCGGTGCCACCGCCATTCCGACGATCGGACGGTTGAGGGGCGACGGCGCCGATCCGTCGTAGTCGGCAACGCCGAAGTTCGAGACCAGGCCGGCGATGTCGGTGAACCAGTACCCGTTGCCGCCGTAGGTCGCCGCCGCCGCCACGATGGGGTGCTGGAGCGGCACCCCACCGAGCGAGCCGAAGAACGGCGCGGACCCGAAGCTGAAGATCCCACCGTCCGCCGCCACCATGAAGTAGCCGGCGCCGTTCGTGCGCCGCGATGATGCCCACGATGGGCTGGTTGAGCTGCTCGCCGGGCTTGAGGACACCCGGCACCGAGCCCAAGAAGCCGGCGTCGCCGAAGGCGAACATGCCGCCGTCGGAGGCCACCAGCCAGTACCCGTGCCCCGAACGGGTCGAGGCCATGCCCACGACGGGTTGGTTCAGAGCGCAGGTTCCCAGTCGACCCGTAGAACTCCGCGTCGCCGAAGCTGAAGACCCCGCCGTCCGAGGCCACCAGCCAGTAGCCGCCCCCGTCGGGGGTCGAGGCCATGCCGACGATCGGCTGGTTCAGCCGCATGCCCCCGGTCGACCCGTAGAACTGCGCGTCGCCGAAGCTGAAGATCCCGCCGTCCGACGCCACCAGCCAGTAGCCGCCCCCGTCGGGGGTCGAGGCCATGCCGACGATCGGGCCGGTTCAGCTGCAAGCTCCCGGTCGAGCCGTAGAACGGCGCTCCGCCGAAGCTGAAGATCCCGCCGTCGGAGGCCACGAGCCAATACCCGGGCGTCTGGCGCGACAGCGCGCCGGCGGGCTTGGCGTGCTGGGTCGCGACCACTCCGGTCAGTGCGGAGAGGGCGAGCGTCGGCCGTGACCACGGCCAGCCCCAGGCGCTTGATCAAGAGCGCAGGAACTCGGCCACGCGGAAGGCGAGGTCGAGTGATTGGCGGGCGTTCAGGCGCGGATCGCACGTCGTCGTGTAGCGGTCGTCCAGATCCCCTTCGAAGATCTCCTCGGCCCCGCCGAGGCACTCGGTCACGTCCTCGCCCGTCAGCTCGACGTGCACCCCTCCCGGCCATGTTCCCTCGTCTCGATGCACGGCGAAGAACGAGCGCACCTCCGAGAGGATGTCGTCGAAGCGTCTCGTCTTGCGGCCGCCTTCGCTGGCGAACGTGTTCCCGTGCATCGGGTCGCACACCCACACCACCGGATGGCCCTCCGCCTCGACCGCGCGGACGAGCGGAGGGAGCAGCTCTTCGATCCTGCTCGAACCGAAGCGGGTGATGAGGGTCATCCGGCCCGGCACACGGTCCGGGTTCAGGCGGTCGCACAGCGCCATGACGTCGGCGGTCGTGCAGGTCGGGCCGATCTTGCAGGCGATCGGGTTGCAGATCCCGGAGAAGAACTCCACGTCGCGCGCCGTCGAGTTGCCGGGTGCGGTCACCGATCCACACCAGGTGGGCCGAGCAGTCGTACCAATCGTCGGTCAGCGAGTCGCGCCGGGTCAGGCATTCCTCGTAGGGAAGGATCAGCGCTTCGTGGCTCGTCCAGAAGTCCACCTGGTGCAGCCCTTCCTCGGCGCCGAGGTCGATGCCGCAGGCGGCCATGAAGCGCAGGGCTCGGTCGATCTCGGACGCGATCCGCTCGTAGCGTCGCCCTTCCGACGACGACGCCACGAACTGCTGGTTCCACAGGTGCACCTGGGAGAGGTCGGCGAAGCCGCCCTTGGTGAAGGCGCGGAGCAGGTTCAGTGTCGAGGCCGACTGCTGGTAGGCCGCGACCAGGCGGTCGGGATCCGGGCGCCGGGCTTCGGCCTCGAACGCCTCGTCGTTGACCATGTGGCCTCGGAACGAACCGAGCTCCACCTCGCCGACCCGCTCGGTTGCGGCCGACCGAGGCTTGGCGAACTGCCCGGCGATGCGGCCCACCTTGACGACCGGGACGCCCGCGGCGTAGGTCAGCGCAACGGCCATCTGCAGGATGATCTTGAGCTTGTCCCGGATGGCGTCGGCCGAGAACTCGGCGAAGGACTCGGCGCAGTCGCCCGCCTGCAGCAGGAAGGCCTCGCCGTTGGCCACATCGGCCAGCTGGGCCGTGAGGTGACGGGCCTCTCCGGCGAAGACGAGGGGCGGGACGGCGGCCAGCCTGCGCCTCGGCCTTCTTCAGGGCCTCCGCATCGGGCCACTCCGGCTGCTGCGCCGCCGGGTGCTGGCGCCAGGACGCGGGGGTCCACGGGGCGGAGGGGGTGGGGCTCGTCACCGGAACAGGTTAACGCCGTAGGATCGCTCCCCATGGCCGCGTTCCGCTTCGCCCTGCAGGCGTCACATGCGGCGTCCCCTGGAGCCTGGCGGGAGCTGGCCCGCAAGACCGAGGACCTCGGCTACGCCACCCTCTACGTGCCCGACCACCTCGACGACCAGTGGGCGCCGATGGTCGCGCTCACCGTCGCGGCGGAGGCCACGACGTCGCTCCGCGTCGGCACGCTCGTCCTCGACAACGACTTCCGCCACCCGGTCGTGCTGGCGAAGGAGGCGGCCACGCTCGACGTGGTCACCGACGGCCGCTTCGAGCTCGGGCTCGGCGCCGGCTGGATGACGACCGACTACGAGCAGTCCGGCATCACGATGGAGGCACCCGGCGTCCGGGTGGCGCGCCTCGCCGAGTGCATCGAGATCCTCCGCGCGCTGTGGGACACGGGGAGCGCGACGTTCGAGGGCGACCACTATCGGGTCCGAAGTGTGCGTTCCTTCCCCACGCCGGTCACCCCTGGGGGTCCACCGCTGGTCATCGGCGGCGGGAGCCGTCGCATTCTCAGCCTGGCCGGCCGGTACGCCGAGACGGTCAGCGTGGTGCCCAGCCTCGCCGCCGGCCACATCGGCCGCGAGACGGCCGCCGGGGCGGTCGTGGAGAAGTACGCCGAGCGCGTGCGTTGGGCCCGTGCGGCGGCGGGCGAGCGTCCCATCGAGTTGCAGTGCTGGACGGTTGCGGTGCAGGTCGTCCCGAACGCGCGCGAGACGTTCGAGTCCCTCGCCCCGGCGTTCGGGCTCACACCCGAACAGCTCCGCGCCGCTCCGGCCGCGCTGATCGGGACGGCCGCCGAGATCGCCGACACGCTGCGCGCCCGCCGCGACACGCTCGGCTTCTCCAACATCGTCGTCCACGAGGCCGAGATGGACGCCATGGCACCCGTGATCGCCGAACTTGCCGGCACCTGAGCGCATCGGGATCCTCGGGGGAACGTTCGATCCTCCCCACGTCGGCCACGCCGCTGCGGCGCGCGCCGCCATCGCGACGTTGTCGCTGAATCGCTTGCTGCTCGTGGTGGCGAACGACCCGTGGCAGAAGTCCGGTACCCGCCGGGTCTCCGGCGCCGAGGACCGGTACGCACTGACCCGCGGCTCTCGCCCACGAGGTCACCGGCGCCGAAGCCAGCCGCCTCGAGATCGAACGTGGCGGCCCGAGCTATTCGGTCGTGACGATCGAGGAGGTCTTGGCCGCCGCCGGTGAACCCGCGCCCGAGGTCTTCCTCGTCGTCGGCGCCGACCTGGTGGGCGAGCTCCAGACGTGGGAACGGCCCGACGACCTCAAGCGGCTGGCGACGCTGGCCGTCGTTTCGCGCCCGGGCAACGCTGCACCGGAGGGCCCGCCGGGTTGGCGCGTGGCCCGGGTCGACGGCCCACGCGTCGATGTGTCCAGCTCAGAGGTGCGCGAGCGCCTCGCCGCCGGCCAGGCGGTCGACGGCCTCGTCCCCGACGCGGTAATCCGTTGCCTGGAGCGCCGCGGTATGTACGCTGTGCGCAGATGAGCGCCTTGCCGGCCAGGGTCACGGAGCTCCCCACCGGGGGTCCGGCGTCGGTCTCGCCCCCGCGGCGGGCCGAGCTCAGGGCCGAGCGGCGGGTCCAGCAGAAGCTGGCTCGGCGGGGCCGACGGCGCTGGGCCGTCTTGACGTGCTCCGCCATGGCGTGTGTGTTCGGGCTGACCGTGGGGATCCTGGACGTGCTGCATTGAGTCCGAGCACCGAGGCCCCGTCCGGGATACCGCCGGCTGCGGCCGCTGCCGCGGAGTGGGCCGACGCCAAGCTCGGCCGCGACACGGTGGTGCTGGCCATGGGTGAGCTCTTCGGCGTCGTCGATGCCTTCGTGATCACGAGCGCGCAGAACACCCGCCACGTGCGCACCCTGGTCGAGGAGATCGAGCGCGCGGTGAAGGAGTCACACGGGGTCGCACCGGCGCGGATCGAGGGCGCGCAGGACGCCACCTGGGTGCTCATGGACTACGGCGACTTCATCGTCCACGTGTTCTTGCAGGAGACGCGCGACTACTACGACCTCGAGCACCTCTGGTCGGGCGCCCCACGCGTGGCGTGGCAGCGCGACGTGGAGAACGCCGGCTGAGCCCTCAGCTGGGCACGCCGAAGAACTGCAGCAGGTAGACGGGCCCGGCCTCGAGCGAGCCGTTGGCAATGGGCACTCTGGTCCGTTGCCCTGCGATCTCGAAGAGCACCCCGGTGCTCGGACCGTACGCCGCGGCGACGGTGGCCACCACCTGAGCCACCGCCTCCTCCGCGTTGTTCCCGGTGATGGCGCCGAACGCGGTGTTCATGTTGACCGTCACGACGCTGCCGTTCGCGTTCACCGTCGCCGAGATCACTTCGACATCGTTGGGGATGGCGGTGGCGATCCCTCCGGCGGCCTCGGACTTGGACGGTCCGGCCAGCATGGCGCCGAGGATGGCGGTGAGCGGGGCGGGCGTCGACACGTTGCGCTGGACCGGCTGAAGCTGGTTGGTCGGTCCGAAGAAGAAGACCTTCACCGGTACGTACACACGCGGGCGGGATGCTGGTCGTGGTCGGGGGGTGCTTGGCCAGGAGGCCGAAGGGCACGTGCGACGGCGCGATGGACTTCGGCGCGCCCTGCGTCGGGATGGAGCAGCCGGCCGCGGCCAGTGCGCCCAGAGCGAGCCCACACGAGCGCCACGGTCCGCCTCGCGGCTGGTCGTCACCGATTCACCGCCTCATGGCGTCGCTGCGGCTGCCGCCTCTGCCGCTCGCCGCCGTTGGCGCCGCCGGCACCATTGCCGCGGCGTTCGTCCGCCACCCTCGCCGTCGCGGCTGACTTCGCCGTCGCCGGCGTCCTCGTCCGCATCGGCCCCGAGCACGGGCAGCGTGACCACGAAGCGGGCCCCGCCCGCCGGCGACGACTCGACGCGGACGTCGCCGTGCATGGCGCGCACGTGCTGGGCCACGAGGGCCAGCCCGAGGCCGCTCCCGGTGCCGGTACCACGCCGGCCCGAGGCGGAGCCGCGGTAGAAGCGCTCGAAGACCCGGGTCCGCTCGGCCGGGTCGATGCCGGGTCCGGCGTCGTCGACCACCACCGCCACCCGCCCGTCGCCGGCGGGCGTCACCGCGATGTCGGTCACCCCGCCCCCGTAGTGGGCGGCGTTCTCCATCAGGTTGGCCATGACCCGCTCGAAGCGCCGCTTGTCCGCCCCGACATGCCACTCCTGCACGACCGGGTCGACCCGCACGTCGGGCGGGGCCGCGCCACTCCCGTCCCTGCCCCGGGCGCCGGCCTCCACCGAGCGCTGCACCAACTCGGCCACGTTGACCTCCTCGAGGACCACGTCCACCGAACCACCGTCGGCCCGCGACATCTCGAGGAGGTCCGCCACCATGCGCTCGAAGCGGCGCAGGTCGTCGCCCAGGAGCGTGAGCGCGCGTTGCGAGCGCGGCGGCAGTTGGGCCCGGTCGGCCTCGAGCACTTCGAGGCTGGCCGACAGCGTGGTGAGGGGGGAGCGCAGTTCGTGGCTCACGTCCGAGTTGAAGCGGGCCTCCCGCTCGATCCGCACTTGGAGCTCGTCGACCATGGTGTTGAAGGACTTGGTCAGGCCCTCGAGGTCGGGGTCGGCGGCGTCGGCGTCGAGCCGGGTGTCGAGATCGCCGCCGGCGATCGCCCCGGCCGCCCGCGAGACGTCGGAGAGCGGGCGGAGCGAGCGGGTGGCGGCGAACCGGCCGAGCGCGACGCCGAGCAGCGTCGTGACCACGCCGGCCCCGAACAGCGTGAGACCGAGGACGCGCAACGTGTGCGCGAGGTCGGAGAGGTCGAACACCTCGAAGTAGACGGCGCGCACCGAGGGGATGGGGACGCCGACGACGATCTCGGGCGTGCCTTCTCCCGACGTGCGGTACGTCTGGGTGGCGACCGCGCCGTGGAGCGCCGTCTCGGCGGAGCGCGGTGGGGATCGACGACTCGCCCAGCAGTGGCGCCGAGGCGTAGGTCTTCGAGTCGAGGTAGAGCACCGAGTGGGCGGCGGTGCCGGCGTTGGCGGCGTCGATGGACGTCAGCAGGTTGGCGTACTTCGTGTCGCCGGTCTCGAGGGAGCTCCGCACGAGCGCGGCGTTGGCGAAGGCCTGGTGCTGGGCCGCCGACTCGCGCTCGGCCAGGAGGAAGTGCCGGGTCGTGAAGTACGAGAGCCCGCCCATCAGGATGGAGAGCAGCAGCGCCCCGAGACCGAAGACGGCGGTGACGCGGGCGCCGATGCCCAGTCGCACCTCAGGGCACCAGCTTGTAGCCCATGCCCCTGACGGTGAGGATGTGCTGGGGCACCGCGGGGTCGTGCTCGACCTTGGTGCGCAGGCGCCGGATGTGCACGTCGACCAGGCGGCCGTCCCCGAAGTAGTCGTACCCCCAGACCCGGTCGAGCAGCTGCTCGCGGCTCAGCACCTTGTTGGGGCTGGCGGCCAGTTCGCACAGCAGGCGGAACTCGGTGCGTGTGCAGTGCACCTCCTCCCCGTCGAAGCCGGCGCAGCACCCCTTGTTCGGGGAGCAGCACCAGGTCGCCGAAGGTGACCGCACCAGGCTCCTCCTCGGCCGGCCGGGCCCGCCGCAGCAGGGCGCGGATGCGCGCCGCCAGTTCCTTGGCCACGAAGGGCTTGGTGACGTAGTCGTCCGCCCCCGCCTCGAGCCCGGCCACGACGTCGTGGGTGTCCGCCCGTGCCGTGACGATGATGATGGGCACGGCGCTCGACCGGCGCAGGGCGCGGCAGCACTCGAACCCGTCCATGCCCGGGAGCATGAGATCGATCAGCGCGACATCGGTCGGCGCCTCGGCGAAGAGGTCGAGGCCCTCCTCGCCGCTCGCCGCGTCCCTTACCTCGTAGCCCTCGCCTTCGAGGGCGAGCCGCATGGAGGACCTGATGCGCTCGTCGTCCTCGACGACCAGGATGCGACCGCTCACGTGCCTCCGGCTAGCTGATCCATATCTGCGTCGGCCAGATGCTGCCGCCGATCAACCCGAAGGCCGGCTGGCCCGGCGGTGATTTCGGGTTGTTGTAGTTCTGCGCCTTCAGGTTCCCGACGACCGCCCACACGGCACGGTCGGTCCACAGATAGGGCAGGTCGACGGCGAAGCGCTGGTTGACCTTCTTGTAGGCCGCCTGTCGCACCGACTTCTCCGTGCTGGAGCGTCCGGACAGGAGTGCCGTCTCGATCTGCGGGTCCGAGTTGCGGGCCATGTTGATCGACAGCGAGCCCGAGCTCACCGTGGTCGTGCTCCAGAAGATGTAGTTGAGGTCGGGGTCGACCGCCCCGAATTGGCGCCACGCCAACGCCTGGTACTTGCCGGCCAGGGCATTGTTGATGATCTCGTTCTGCTGGACGGTCTGCGGCTTGACTTGGAAGCCTACCGACTGGAAGGCCTGCATGAGGTACTGCTGGGCCCGCAGCGCCGCGGGCGAGTTGGTGGCGCCGAAGGTGAACGAGATCGGATTTCCCAGCGTCTTCTCGGCCTGCTTGACCAGCCGCGACGCCTCCGAGGGGTTGTACGGGGGGTACGGCACCGGCCCGTAGTAGGGGGAACCTTTCACGAAGACGCCGTTGCTCGGCGCCAGCACGTTGTTGTCGATGACCTTGGCGTACTGCTGCCGGTTGATGGCCATGGCGGCAGCGCGGCGCACGGTGGGGTTGTTGAACGGCTTGGTCCCGCCGTTGAGCTGGACGCAGTTCATGTCCGGCTCCCCGGCGACGTGGGTGCTGTCGTCGACGTACTGGTAGCTCCGGTTGCCGCGGAACTGCTCGATGACCTGCGGCGTGTCGGTGATCATCAGGTCGATCGTGCCCGACTTGAGGGCCTCGGCCCGCGACTCCTCGTTGGGGATGGGCCGGTACGTGATCTGGGAGAGGTACGGCAGGCCGGCACGCCAGTAGTGCGGGTTGGCGGTGGCGGTGAAATGGTCGTTGGGGACCCACTCCTTGAACACGAACGGACCGGTCCCCACGGGATGGCTGGTGCCGTTCGGGTTGGCCAGCATGGAGGGCGCCACGACGTAGGCGATCTGCCCGCCGATGCCGCCGGCCAGGTAGTAGGGGAACGGCACCCACGGCTTCGAGAACGAGATGGCCACGGCCTGCGGCCCCGTCTGGGTGATCCCCTTGAGCGTCGGGTTCAGGACGATGCCGGTCAGGAGGGACTTGGCCTGGGCCTGGAGGTTGGTCAACAGCGCGGCACCGTTGCACGGGGTCCCGTCGTGGAACAGGACGTTGGGCCGCAACGTGATCGTCCACGTGGTGTAGGAGGAATTCGGTACGACGGACTCGGCCAGGTAGGGAGCCCAGTCGCCGTTGGCCAGCACGATGGTCATCGGGTCGAAGACGGTGCGGGCGTACATGACGCCGACCTCGTCGAAACGAGCCTGCGTGGGGTCGAAGCCCTGCTCTTCGGCGTCCACGCCGAAGACGAGCTTGCCGCCGCGCTTGGGCGCCGCGTCGGCTGATCCCGTTGCGCCCGGGCCCGTTGGTCGTCGCCCCCGCCACCGCATCCCACCCGAGGCCGAGCGCCGAACCGCCGGCGACCCCGGCCGCCGCTGCGCCCGCACCGGCGAGCAGCGTGCGACGATCGAATCTCGAGGCCATCGCGGACCCCCCTTTCTGCCGAACCTGCGGACTGCCCGAAGGCTCGAAGCGGACGTTAGTGCCCGGGGTCCCCGTCGTGGGGCCGCTACGGTGGCTCGCGAGTGCCGAGCCCCCCCGTTCCCACCGCCTGGGACCTGGCCGGATTCGACGCCTGGCTGGGCGGACGAGCCGCGTCGACCCGGAGGGCCTACGTCTCCGACCTCCGCGCCTTCGCCGGCTGGGCGGCCCGTGGCGGGGTGGATGGCCCCGAGCGTGTCGACCGCATGCTCCTTCGGCGCTACCTGGCTTCGCTCTCCACGCGCCGGCTGGCCCGCGCCACGGTTGCCCGCAGGGCGGCTGCGCTGCGGTGCTACTTCTCCTGGCTGCTCCGGCAGGGTCGCCTCGGCTCCGACCCGGCCCGCAGCCTCCGCGCGCCCAGCGGTGGCGGCCGGCTGCCCCGGGTCCTCTCGGGCGCGGAGGTGGCGGATCTGCTCGACGTCGGCGCCACGACGGCGGTGGACCGCCGGGACGTGGCCGTCCTGGAGCTGCTCTACGCCGCCGGGCTGCGGGTCTCGGAGCTGTGCGGGCTCGACCGCGGCGACGTCGACCTGCGTGGCCGCACCGTCACCGTGCTCGGCAAGGGCGCCAAGCAGCGTCGGGTCCCCGTGCACGACACGGCCGTCGCCGCGCTCCGCACCTGGCTCGAGGGTGGTCGGGAAGAGATGGCCGGCCCGCCCGAGGCCGTCTTCGTGAACCGGCGCGGCAGCCGCCTCGGGCCCCGCGACGTGCGCCGGATCCTCGACCGCCGCGCCGCCGCGCCCACCCATCCCCACGCCCTCCGCCACACCTACGCCACCCACCTGCTCGACGGCGGCGCCGACTTGCGGGTCGTGCAGGAGTTGCTGGGCCACGCCAGCCTGGCCACGACCCAGGTGTACACGCACGTCAGCAAGGAGCGCCTGCGCACGGTCTACGGGAGCACCCACCCGAGGGCGTGAGGCCCGTGCGGCCGCCGCCCCGCGGGACCCGTACCGGGCCGAACGGCTACCATGGTCAGGCCCACCAGCCGGTGGGCGGACACTACGGAAGAACATCACCTGTCGCGATCCACGGTCGCCGCCCGCGGGCGGCGCTGCGGCAGGGGGGCAACCGACTGGAGGAGCATCACGATGGCCGTCGTTTCAATGCGGCAACTACTGGAGGCCGGGGTCCACTTCGGCCACCAGACGCGGCGCTGGAACCCGAAGATGAAGCGCTTCATCCTGGGTGAGCGCAACGGGATCTATCTCATCGATCTGCGTCAGACGCTCGGCGGCATCGAGTCCGCGTACGGGTTCGTGCGCGATCTGGTGGCCGACGGCGGGACGGTTCTCTTCGTCGGGACGAAGAAGCAGACCCAGGGTCCGGTGGCCGAGTACGCCGAAGCCTGCGGCATGCCCTACGTCAACCAGCGCTGGTTGGGGGGCATGCTGACCAACTTCGCCACCGTGTCGGGTCGGGTGAAGCGCATGCAGGAGCTCCGTACCATGCAGGCCGCCGGCGACTTCGAGGGCATGCCCAAGCGCGAGGCGCTCCAGCACACACGCGAGCTCGAGAAGCTCTCGAGGAACCTCGGCGGCATCGCCGACCTCGACCGGCTGCCCAACGCGGTCTTCGTGATCGACACCAAGAAGGAAGCCATCGCGGTGACCGAGGCCCGCAAGCTCGGCCTGCCCGTGGTGGCCGTGGTCGACACCAACTGCGACCCCGACGTCATCGACTACGTCATCCCGGGCAACGACGACGCCATCCGCTCGGGTTCCCTGATGTGCCGCGTGGTGGCCGACGCCGTCGTCGAGGGCCGTTTCATCGCCCAGCACCGGCGCCAGTCGGCTCCGGCGTCCGGCGCCGACGAGGCCGCGCCGTCACCGAGCCCCCGCCCGCGGCGGGTGCACGCCCCCGAGCCCGTCGAGGTGGCATGAGCATGGCCGGCACCAGCGCGAAGGACGTGTCGACCCTGCGTCAGATGACCGGGGCGGGCATGCTCGACTGCAAGAACGCGCTCGAGGAGTCGGGAGGCGACATCGAGGAAGCGGCGAAGTCCCTGCGCATGAAGGGCCTGGCCGGCGCGGCCAAGCGCTCGGATCGCGAGGCAGGCGACGGGGCGGTGGCCGCGGTGCGCGACGGGGACGCGGCATCCGTGGTCGAGTTGCGTTGCGAGACGGACTTCGTGGCGAAGTCGGCCGAGTTCGTCGCCCTGGCCGACGAGCTGGCGGTCCTGGTGGCGGCCAAGGGGGAGGATGCGGCGAGCGAGCTCTCCGACCAGATCGACACGCTGCGCGCCACGCTCAAGGAGAACATCTCCGTCGGGCAGGTCCGCCGCTTGACGGCCGAGCCCGGACAGGTGGTCGACATCTACCTGCACTCGCAGTCGGGACGTGGCGTGAACGCCGTGGCCGTGGTGATCGACGGGGGTTCCCAACAGCTGGCCCATGACGTTGCGGTGCACATCGCCTTCGCGAAGCCCACCTACCTGAGCCGGGACGAGGTGCCCGAGGCCGACGTGGCGACCGAACGGGCCACCCTGACGGACATCACACGGAACGAGGGCAAGCCCGAAGCCGCCCTGGACAAGATCGTCGAGGGACGGATGAACGGGTGGTTCAAGGAGCGTGTCCTCCTCGACCAGCCCTACGTCAAGGACGAGAAGCAGACGGTCGCCGCCGTGCTCGGACCGGCTCGGATCGTCGCCTTCGCGCAGGTCGTCGTCGGCGCCTGAGGTCCGGGCGGGCGCACGTGGGAGAGCCGCACCGGATCGTCCTCAAGATGTCGGGGGAGGCGTTGGCCTCTGCCGCCTCCGACGAGACGATCGACGCCGCCACCGTCGAGCGCATGGCCAAGGAGATGGCGCGCGCCATGGACGGGGGCGGGCTCGAGTTGGCCGTCGTCGTCGGAGGCGGGAACATCTGGCGTGGGACGACGGGAGAGAGCGGCGGCATGGACCGCGCCACCTCCGACACCATGGGCATGCTGGGCACCGTCATCAACGCGCTCGCCCTCCAGGACGCGTTGGAGAAGCAGGACATGCCGACCCGGGTGCTCAGCGCTTTGTCCATGGCCGAAGTGGCGGAGCCCTATATCCGGCGCCGCGCCGTGCGGCACCTGGAGAAGGGCCGCATCGTGATCTTCGCTGCGGGCATGGGCAACCCGTTCTTCACGACCGACACCCCCGCTGCCCTGCGTGCCGCGGAGATCGGCGCGGAGCTCATCTGCAAGGGCACCCATTCGGGGGTCGACGGGGTCTACTCGGCCGACCCCAAGCTCGATCCCGGAGCGACGCGCTACGACGAGATCTCGTTCATGGAGGTCATCAGCCGTGACCTGCGGGTCATGGACCTCACCGCGATCACCTTCTGCAAGGACAACAACCTTCCGATCCGGGTGTTCGACCTCATGAACCCGGGCAACATCGTTCGCGCCCTCGGCGGCGAGCGGATCGGTACGCTGGTCTGCTGATGGAGGAGGACGACCTCGCGGGCCTGGTCAAGGAGGACACCAGAGACAAGATGGGCAAGGCCATCGAACACGTACGGTCCGAGATGGGCAGCGTGCGCACGGGACGGGCCTCCTCCGCCCTGATCGAGACGTTGACGGTGGACTACTTCGGCACGCCGACGCCTCTGCGCCAGCTGGCCGGGTTCAGCGTGCCCGACGCCATGCTGCTGGTGGTCTCGCCCTACGACAAGGGATCACTCGGGGCGATCGAGAAGGCGATCATGGTCTCGGACTTGGGCATCAACCCCACCAACGACGGAACCGTCATCCGGCTGGCCTTCCCGCCGTTGACGGAGGAGCGCCGCAAGGACCTGGTGAAAGTGGTGCGGCACAAGGCGGAGGAGGGGAGGGTCGCCGTGCGGAATCTGCGTCGCGCCGGGCGACACGAGCTCGAGGCACTGCAGAAGGACGGAGACCTCTCGACGGACGAGCTCGAGCGGGTCGAGAAGGAGCTGGAGAAGATCACCCACGAGCAGGTCGCGCTCATCGACCAGCTGCTGGCGCAGAAAGAGCGCGAGCTGCTGCAGGTCTGAGGAGAGTCATGGCCGATCAGACCGGGGACCTCTTCGGAGGGACCGAGGGCAGCGAGGAACGGACCGAGGTGGAGCGGCGCGACCGCGCCGACGACCGACCCTGGGACCTCGAGCGCGACGACGTGGTGGTCCCGGCGACGGAGGTCGGACCGGACGACGGCGTGGAGGAGGAGCCGCCCGGCTACCACTCGGGCCGGGTCCGGATCATCGGCGCCGAACCGGCCGGCGACACCGTCCGCGAGGTCACGGGCCCCGTGGTGGACGAGCACCCCGACCTGCTGCACTGGAACGAGCGCGCCCACCGGACAGGTGCCCGCCGTGCTCGACCGGAACGACGGCGAGGAGCAGGCGCTGGCTCCTCCCGCCTGGCGCGAGGAGGACACCGACTGGGAGGCCCACGAGGAGCTCTTCGAGCCGGCGATGCTCTCCGAGGATCTCCCGGCCGTCGGGGCGCTCCTCGGGGAGACCGGGTCCGAGTCCGACGTGGATCGCCAGCCGTGGCAATTCGAGCCTGACGACACGCTGGTGATCATCCCCGAGCAAGGCGACGTGCCTTCGCCGGCGACGGAGGACAGCGCAACCGAAGACCGCGAAGTCCAAGAGGAGTTCGAGCAGGTGCCGGCGGCGCTTCCGGACGTGCCGGCCGGGACGGTCGCGGCGTCCGCCGCCGCGGCGTCGCGGCTGAGCCCTCCGCAACCGCCCGAGCCCAGGACCCGGGCCGCCCGCTCCTCGCGCTCGGCCTCCTCCACCCCCCGTACCGGCAACGTGAGTCAGGCCGGCACCGGCGGGCGCGACATGCGTGTGGCCATCGGTTCGGGGGTCGTGCTCGGCATCGTGGCCCTGGCCTGCTTCGCCGCGGGCACGGTCGCCACCATGGTCATCGCCACGGTCGTGGTGCTCCTGGCCACCGCCGAGGCCTACGCCGCGTTCCGCCGCTCCCATTACCACCCCGCCACGCTGCTCGGCCTGGTGGCGGTGCTGTCCCTGATGATCGAGGCGTACAACAAGGGCCCGGCCGCGCTCGCCCTGGTGACCGTCCTGTTGGTGGCGGGCTCCTTCGTCTGGTACCTGGCCCGGGTCGAGCCGGCGGCCGAGCCCGTCACCGGCATCACGTCGACGGTCTTCGTGTACGTCTGGGTGGGCGTGCTCGGCTCGTTCACCGCCCTGTTGCTCGACCCCAACCTCTTCCCCGACCGGCACGGCATCGCGTTCGTCCTGGCGGCGGTCATCGTCACCGTCGCCGACGAGGTGGCATCGCTACTGGTGGGCTCGTCCATGGGCCGTCATCCGCTCGCGCCCTCCATCAGCCCGAACAAGAGCTGGGAGGGCCTGATCGGGGGCGCCCTGGCCGCCATTCTGGTGTCCGTGGTCGTCGTGCACTTCATCCATCCGTGGACCGTGTCCAAGGCGCTGATCTACGGGATCGTGGTCGCTGTCGTGGCTCCGCTCGGCGACCTGAGCCAGTCGATGATCAAGCGCAACCTCGGGATCAAGGACATGGGCCGCCTTTTGCCCGGGCACGGCGGGGTCCTCGACCGTGTCGACGGCCTCCTCTTCGTCATGCCCGCCACGTACTTCGTGGTCAAGGCGCTGAACCTCGGCTGACCCGATGCGAACGGTCAGCCTGATGGGCTCGTCGGGCTCTGTCGGCCTGCAGGCGCTCGACGTCGTCCGCGCCGAGGGCGACCGCTTCGGGGTGCACGCCCTGGGCGTGCAGCGATCGACCGCGACGCTGGTGGCCCAGGCGGCCGAGTTCCATCCCGCCATCGTGGTCGTGGGCGACCCGGGCCTGGCCCCGGCCGTGCGCGCCGCCGTGCCGGCGGGGACCGACGTGCTCGTGGGGCCCGAGGGAATGGCCGAGGCGGCCCGCGGCGCCGATGTGGTCCTCAATGCCGTCGTGGGTTTCGCCGGGCTGCCCGTGACGCTCGCCGCGCTCGAGGCGGGCCGGCGGTTGGCGCTGGCGAACAAGGAGTCGCTCATCGCCGGGGCGCCGGTGGTGCAAAAGGCGCGCCGGACGCCCGGGCGCCGAGATCGTCCCGGTCGACTCCGAGCACTGCGCGCTCCACCAGTGCCTGGCCTCGGTCGACGGGACCAGCGCCGTGGCCCGGTTGCTCCTCACCGCCTCGGGAGGCCCGTTCCGCGGCTTGCCGGCCGAGCAGCTCGGTGCGGTCACGGTGGAGGACGCGTTGGCCCACCCGACCTGGTCGATGGGCCCCAAGATCACCGTCGACTCGTCGACGCTGATGAACAAGGGCCTCGAGGTGATAGAGGCGCACGAGCTCTTCGGCGTCGACTACGACCGCATCGAGGTGGTCGTGCACCCGCAGTCGGTCGTGCACTCCATGGTGGAGCTGCGCGACGGTTCCACCCTGGCGCAGCTCTCCGACCCCGACATGCGCCTGCCCATCGGCTACGCGCTGGGCTGGCCCGACCGGGCGGCCACCGCTTTCGGCGCGCTCGACTGGAGCCGGCCCCGGGAGCTGACCTTCGAGCCTCCGGACCGCGGCGTCTTCCGTTGTCTCGACCTGGCCTACGAGGCGGGACGGCGCGGAGGATCCGCCCCGGCGTGGCTCAGCGCGGCGAACGAGATCGCGGTCGAAGCCTTCCTGGCCCGCCAACTGTCGTGGGCCGGCATCGCCGACGTCGTGGCCGAGACGCTCGAGGCGTGGCGCGACGGCGAGGTCGACGGTGTCGACGCCATCCTCGCCGAGGACGCCGAGGCCCGGGTCAGGGCCCGCGCCGTGCTGGCGCGACGTCAGGCTTCGGGCTGAGCCCGGTAGCGTTGGCCCGGTCATGACGCTGACCGAGCAGGAGCTTCCGGCGGCCCCGACGCCACTCGAGGGTGAGCCCGGCCCCGGGCGGCAGCGTCCGTCGGGTCCTGCAGTTGATCGGGGTGGTGGCGATCGTCGCTGCGCTGTTCGTGCTGGCCGGGTGGGGCGACCTGCTCCTCTTCATCGCCATCCTCATCGCCATCGTGATGCTCCACGAGCTCGGTCACTTCGCCACGGCGAAGTGGGCGGGCATGAAGGTGACGGAGTACTTCGTGGGCTTCGGGCCACGGCTGTGGTCGGTCCGCCGCGGCGAGACCGAGTACGGCGTCAAGGCCATCCCGGCCGGCGGCTACGTGCGCATCACCGGGTTCACCTCCACCGAGGAGGTCGCGGCCGAGGACGAGCCGCGGGCGTACCGCAACCAGCCCTTCCACCAGCGCATCATCGTGGCCTCGGCCGGTTCGGCCATGCACTTCCTCATCGCCTTCGTGCTGGCGCTCATCCTTGTCGTGGGCTTCGGGACCACGAGCAACAACTACACGGTGAGCGCACTCGAACACTGGAAGGGCGTGGCCACCACGCCGGCCGCAGCGGCCGGGCTCCGGCCGGGGGACACCATCGTCTCGGTCGACGGCAAGACCTTCGGGAGCCCGACCTCCATGACCGACGCCATTCGTCGTTCGGCCGGCCGGCCCCTGGTGCTCGGCGTCGAGCGCGGCGGCCGGCTGCTGCGACTCACGGCGACGCCCGAGAGCGGCAAGGGCATCACCGTCGACGGTCAGGCGCTCTCGAACGGGGGCTATCTGGGGGTCCAGATTGAGCCCGCCACCCGCTCGGTCGGCCTCGCCGGCGCCGTCCCGGCGTCGCTCGCCACGCTCTGGCACGTGACCGACCTGAACCTCAGCCGGCCTCGGCCAGACGTTCTCGCCGCACGGCGTCGCCTCGGTCCTCCACGAGGACACGAGCGCGAAGGCCGCGCACCGCCGCGGCCAACAACCCCGGCTCCGCGCCACGCCCGGTCTCCATCATCGGTATTGCCGGGCTCGGGGTGGACGCGCAGCACCAGGGACTCGCCGCGCTCCTGGCGCTGCTCATCGCCATCAACATCGTCTTCGGCATCCTGAACATGCTCCCGATGATCCCGCTCGACGGCGGGCACGTCGCGATCGCGGCCTACGAGTGGATCCGCACCAGGCGGGGCGAGGCCTACTACCGCGCCGACATCACCAAGCTCTTCCCCGTCGCCTTCATGTTCCTGGCCTTCCTCGCCCTCTTCGTGCTCTCGGGCGTCTTCCTCGACCTCACGCACCCGATCCAGTACCCCTAGCGAGGTCGGACATGGAGCTCTCACCGTCCCTGCTGTCGCCCCGCCGGCCCACCCGGAGGATCACGCTGGGCGGCGTTGCCATCGGCGACGGCGCGCCGGTCACCGTGCAGTCGATGACGACGACGAAGACGGCCGATGTCGACGCCACGCTGGCGCAGGTCTACGCGCTGGCCGCGGCCGGGGCCGACATCGTGCGCTGCACCTGCAACGAGCAGGCCGCGGCGGAGGGACTGGCTCACATCGTCCCCCGCTCGCCCGTGCCGATCGTCGCCGACATCCACTTCCACCACGAGATGGCCCTGGCCGCGCTCGAGGCGGGTGTGCACGGCCTTCGGCTCAACCCGGGCAACCTGCGCAAGGAGATTGAGATCAAGGAGGTCGCCTCGGTCGCGCGCGACCGGGGCGTGCCGATTCGCATCGGCGTCAATGCCGGCTCGCTGCACCCGGACCTCTACAAGAAGCACGGAGGCCCGACCCCCGAGGCGCTCGTCGAGTCGGCACAGCACGAGCTGCGCCTCTTCGAGGAGGTCGGCTTCGACGACGTGAAGATCTCGGTCAAGGCCTCGTCGGTGGCGCTCATGATCGCGGCGTACCGCCTGGCCTCGGAGACCTTCGACCACCCGCTGCACCTCGGCGTGACCGAGGCCGGACCTCCTCCCGGCGGGCTGGTCAAGGGGACGGCGGGCATCGGCGCCCTGCTGGCCGAGGGTATCGGCGACACCATTCGGTACTCGCTCACCGCCGACCCCGTCGAGGAGGCGCGAGCCGGCCGCCAGCTGCTCGAGTCGCTCGGGCTGCGCGAGCGCAAGGGCCTCGACCTGATCGCCTGCCCGTCGTGCGGCCGGGCCCAGGTCGACGTGATCGCGGTGGCGAACGAGGCGCAAGCAGCGCTCGAGAAGCTGAGCCTGCCCATTCAGGTGGCCGTCATGGGCTGCGTGGTCAACGGACCCGGCGAGGCCCGCGAGGCCGATATCGGCATCGCCGCCGGCAAGGCGAAGGGCCACCTCTTCATCCGGGGCCAGATCGTCCGCGTCGTGCCCGAGGCCGACATGGTGGCCGCGCTGGTCGAGGAGGCCGAGCGTCTGGTGGCCGAGGGAGTCGAGGCCCGGATCGCGGCGGCGGACGCGGGCGCGGCGGCGGAGGCGGAGGCGGACCGGCAGGCCCTGATCGACGGCTCCGGCGCGGACCCGAACCACACCGCCGAGAAGATCGAGATCATCCGCCGGCACAAGTAGGCCCGAGCCTGCGCTCGAGGCGGCGTGCCGTCACGCGCGACGGCCGGCGTCCCGTCGGGCCGCCAACGTTTGCCCGTGCCGCCGGCCACTAGCCTGCGCAGCCGTGGCCAAGGGCGCGGTCGTCTCGCGCGCGGAGGACTTCCCGCGCTGGTACCAGGAGGTCGTCGCGGGCGCGGAGATGGCCGAGAACGGCCCGGCGCGGGGCACGATGGTCATCCGGCCCTGGGGCTACGGCATCTGGGAGCTGATGCAAGCCGAGCTCGACCGCCGCATCAAGGAGGCGGGCGCGGAGAATGCCTACTTCCCCCTGTTCATCCCCGAGTCGTTCCTCCGTCTCGAGGCCGAGCACGTGGAGGGATTCGCCCCCGAGCTGGCGGTGGTCACGCACGGGGGCGGCAAGGAGCTCGAGGAGCCGCTCGTGGTGCGGCCGACGAGCGAGACCGTGATCAACAGCTTCTTCGCCAAGTGGGTGCAGAGCCACCGCGACCTCCCGCTGCTCTTGAACCAGTGGGCCAACGTCGTCCGCTGGGAGCTGCGCCCGCGGCTGTTCTTGCGCACGACCGAGTTCTTGTGGCAGGAGGGGCACACCGCCCACGCGACCGAGTCCGACGCCCGGGCCTACGCCTTGCGCATCCTCGACGACGTGTACCGCGCCACCATGGTCGACGTCCTCGGGATCCCCGTCTTCACCGGCCACAAGACGGATCGTGAGCGCTTCGCCGGCGCCATCCGCAGCTGGACGTGCGAGGGGATGATGGGCGACGGCAAGGCGCTCCAGATGGGGACGAGCCACGAGCTCGGGCAGAACTTCGCCCGCGCTTTCGGCACCACCTACTCCAACGCCGAAGGCGTGCTCGAGTACGTGTGGCAGACCTCGTGGGGTGTCTCCACCCGGCTCGTCGGGGCGCTGGTCATGGGCCACGGCGACGACTTCGGTCTCCGGCTGCCGCCGGCGCTCGCGCCGGCGCAGGTGGTGGTGCTCATGGTGAAGGACGAGGCCGAGGTGGGCGCCGCTGCCCAGGCGCTCGTGGCCGAGCTGCGCGACGCCGGCCAACGGGTGCGCCTCGACGACCGTACCGAGACCGGCTTCGGACGTCGCAGCGTGGCCTGGGAGCTCAAGGGCGTCCCGGTGAGGTTGGAAGTCGGTCCCACGCGACCTGGCCGAGGGCAACGTCACGCTCGTCGTGCGCCACACGAGGGAGAAGCGGATGGTGCCGCTGGCGGCGGCCGCCGCCGAAGCAGCCGCCGTGCTCCGCACCGCGGGGGAGGACCTCCGGGCCGAGGCGGTGGCGTGGCGAGACGCCCGCACCGCGGACGTCGCTTCGCTGGAGGAGGCCGTGGAAGCGGGCGAGTCCGGGTTCGCTCGTGTCCGCATGGGAGCGCTCGGACCCGACGGCGAGGACCGGCTGGCCCGGCACGCCATGACGGTGCGCTGCCTGCAGCGGCCCGACGGATCGCTGGCCGAACCGGGCGACGACGTGGACGCCCTCGTGGCCGTGGTCGGCCGCTCGTACTAGGGCCGCCGCTTGCTATAATTCTCCGGAGCTGTCCATTTACAGAATCAGTACCTCGTAGGAAGCGTGGGCTGCGGCCCACGCTTTCGCTTTGCGGGGGTGAGGCCGAGGAAAGCGAGAGGAGGTGACGGCATGACCGATGGTGGCGACGACCTGACGGGCGCGCTCGTCGCCGCTGCTCGAGGCGCGGGGTCTGGACCTGGTCGACGTCGAGCTGCACGGCGCCAGCCTCACCGTGTACGTGGACAAGGACGGCGGCGTGGGACTGGACGAGCTGGGCGACGCGACCCGAGAGGTCTCCGCGGTCCTCGACGAGATCGACCCCATACCCAGCCGCTACACGCTGTCGGTCTCGAGCCCGGGCCTCGAGCGGCGGCTGCGGACACCGGCCCACTACGCCCGCGCGCTCGGCGAGACCGTCACGGTCCGCCTGGACGCAGGGCACGGCCGACGTCCGACGGGTGACCGGGACGCTCGAGGCGGCGGGGGAGGACGGGTTCACCTTGACGGGGCCCGAGGTGCCGGGCGGAACGATGGAGATCGGGTACGGCCGGGTGGAACGCGCCCGCACGGTGTTCGAGTGGGGACCCCAGCCGAAGAGAGCGACCAATGAGAGGGTGAAGCGGCCATGAGCAAGACCAACTTCGAGTTCCTCGACGCGTTCGGGCCAGATCGCGCGCGACAAGGGGATCTCGGTGGAGACCCTGCTCGACGCGCTGGCCAACGCACTGGTCGCCGCCTACAAGCGCCGCCCGGACGCGGCCGAGGAGGCCGTGGTCACCATCGATCCCGACTCCGGGGAGATCCGCGTCTACGGCCAGGAGCTCAACGACGACGGCGAGGTCGTGCGCGAGTGGGACGACACCCCGGACGACTTCGGGCGCATCGCAGCCCAGACGGCCAAGCAGGTGATCCTCCAGCGCATCCGTGAGGTCGAGCGCGACATGAAGTACGAGGAGTACGCCGGCCGGGAAGGCGACATCGTCACCGGGATCGTGCAGCAGACCGACAACCGCTACACGCTTCTCGACCTCGGAAAGGTGGAGGCGCTCCTCCCGCAGGCCGAGCAGGTCTCCTACGAGCGCTACGAGCACGGGACGCGCCTCAAGGCCTACATCGTCGAGGTGCGCAAGACCACCAAGGGACCCCAGATCGTCGTCAGCCGCACGCACCCAGGGCTCATCAAGCGGCTCTTCGAGCTCGAGGTGCCCGAAATCGGGTCGGGCGTGGTCGAGATCAAGGCGGCGGCCCGGGAGCCGGGGCACCGGACCAAGATCGCGGTCTGGTCGAACGACCCCAACGTCGACCCGGTCGGCGCGTGCGTGGGCGCGCGGGGCTCCCGGGTGCGCATGGTGACCAACGAGCTGCGCGGCGAGCGGGTCGACGTGGTCCCCTTCTCGGGTGATCCGGTCGAGCTCATTCAGAACGCGCTGGCCCCGGCCCGGGTGCGCGAGGTGCGCCTCGACGAGGAAACCGGTACGGCGACGGTGATCGTGAGCGACTTCCAACTGTCGCTGGCCATCGGCAAGGAGGGCCAGAACGCCCGTCTCGCGGCTCGCCTGACCGGCTGGCGCATCGACATCAAGAGCGAGACCCAGCTGGCCGAAGAAGAGGCCGGTGGCTACGGCGACCAGGAGTGGGCAGAGGGCGAGTGGGTCGAGAACGAGAGCGGCGAACTGGTCTGGAAGCCGGCCGAGGGCGGCGAGGCCATGTCCGCCGAGGAGTGGACGCACCAGGCCGAGGACGGCGGCGAGGGAGCCGCTGCGACCTCCAAGACGGGCGGCGAAGGTGCCGCTGCGAACCCCGAGACCGGCGCCGAGGTCCCGGCTGCGAACCCCGAGACGCGGCGGCCGAGGGTCGCCGGCTGCGACCCCAGAGACCGGCGCCGAGGTCCCGGCTGCGTCCTCCGAGGCTGCGGCCGGGGTGACCGGGGAGGCCGAGGCATAGCACCCACCCGGACCTGCATCGCCTGCCGTACGCCGCGGCCGGCCGACCACCTGGCCCGGGTGGTCCGCCGCCCCGACGGCAGCCTCGCGATCGACCGTCACGGGACGGGTCGGGGCGCCTGGCTGTGCGACGGGTCGGTGGCGTGCCTGGACGTCGCAGTCGGCCGGCGGCGGTTCGACCGTGCCTTCAGGATGGCGGTCGAGCAGGGGGCCGCGCAGCGGCTGCCGCGCCGGACTTGGTGCGGCGTGGGGGCGCCCGATGGACGATGTGCGAGGATAAGGGGTCGGGTTGACGCCGGGCCCCGAGAAGAACGAAAGACGAAGAGAACCACTTGCCCAAGAAGATTCGCGTCTATGAGCTGGCCAAAGAGCTAGGCCTCACCAACAAGGAGGGTCTCGAGCTGGCCCTGTCCCTGGGGATCGGGGTCAAGAGCCACTCGTCCTCCATCGAGGACGCGCAGGCCGACCGGGTGCGCCGCAAGGCGGACGCGGAAGGGTTGCGCCGACCGGTCCAGCCCGAGGAGCCTGCCGCGACCGCCAAGGCGCCGGCGAAGTCCGAGTCCACCCCGGTCGCGGCCGCACCGGCTGCCGGCGGGGTGGCCAGGAAGCCCGTCGCGGCATCGAGCGCCGGTGCGGTGACGAGCTCGAGCCCGGTGAAGAAGGCTTCCGCCCCGGTGCGCAAGGTCGCACGTCGACGCCCGGCACCCCGGGTGTCGCGACGGCACCCGGGCCGCGCCTGATCACCAGCCGCCCGGCGAGCGCCCCGCCACGCGCTCCCGAAGGACCGCAGAACGGGCCACCGGCGCAGCAGGCTCCTGCGGCGCCCGCAGCCACCTCGGCACCCGCGGCCTCCGCGCCGCCCGCGGCCAAGGCGCCGCCCGCGGCCAAGGCGCCGGACATCGCCGCGGCACCCGTCGCGCCCGAGCAGCAGCGTCCGGCCCGGCCGCCGCTGAGCCCGTCGGGCCGGCCGGTTCCGCCACCGCCAGGATCACGGCCACCGCTCGGCCCGAGCGGCCGGCCCATTCCCCCGCCGCCGGGCATGGGAGGTCGTCGACCGGGCACAGCCTCGACTTCGGGGTCCGGCACGCGGGCGCCCGGCTCGTACCCGCCCAGGACCGGTGGGCGGCCCCCGGGTGGCGCCGGTCGCCCCGCCGGCGGATCGCCCGGCGGTGGCGGCTACGGAGGACGGCCCAGCGGCGGCTTCGGAGGTCGCTCGGGTGCGGGAGCACCGGCGGGCGCACCGCCCGGAGGCGGGCGAGGAGGCCTCGCGGGTCGCCGGCCGCCCCAGCGCCGGTCGCGCCGGCGCCGGCGCAACATGGAGGAGCTCGAGCCGACCCAGCTGACCACGTACCAACCCTCGACCGCACCGGTGCCCGACGGCGAGATCATCATCGAGCGCGGTTCCACGGCGCGCGACCTCGGCCCCAAGCTCAACCGTGGCGCGGGCGACATCGTGCGCTTCTTGCTGCTCCAGGGCGAGATGGTCATGGCCACCCAGTCGCTGACCGACGACATGATCGAGCTGTTCGCGGCCGAGATCGGCGCCGACGTCCGGCTGGTCGACCCGGGCGAGGAGCAGGAGGCCGAGCTGCTGGCCCGCTACTTCGAGGACGACGAGGAGGAGGACGAGGCCGACCAGCGGCCGCGCCCGCCCGTCGTCACCGTCATGGGCCACGTCGACCACGGCAAGACGCTCTTGCTGGACCGGATCCGCTCCACCAACGTCGTGGCCGGGGAGGCCGGTGGCATCACCCAGCACATCGGCGCCTACCAGGTCGAGTGGCGGGGCCACCCCATCACGTTCATCGACACGCCGGGCCACGCCGCCTTCACGGCCATGCGCGCCCGCGGGGCCCAGGCGACCGACATCGTCATCCTCGTGGTGGCCGCGGACGACGGCGTCATGCCCCAGACGATCGAGGCCATCGACCACGCCAAGGCGGCCGACGTGCCGATCATCGTTGCGGTCAACAAGATCGACCGGCCCGACGCCGACCCGGCCCGGGTGCTCCAGCAGCTCGCCGAGCGCGAGCTCGTGCCCGAGGCCTGGGGCGGCGACACCATCGTGGTCGAGGTGTCGGCGCTCCAGGGCACCGGGATCGAAGAGCTTTTGGAACAGATCGTGCTCGTGGCCGAGGTGGAAGAGCTCACGGCTCGCGTCGAGGGCGAGGCGCGCGGGGTGGTGCTCGAGGCGAACCTCGAGGCCGGCCGCGGGCCGGTGGCGACGGTGATCGTCGAGAACGGGACGCTGCGGGTGGGTGACCCCGTCGTGGCGGGTGCGGCCTGGGGCAAGGTCAAGGCGCTGGTCGACGACCAGGGCGACCACATCAAGGAGGCGCTGCCGTCGACGCCGGTCCAGGTGCTCGGCTTCTCGGAGCCCCCGCAGGCGGGCGACGAGATGCGGGGCGCCAAGGACCTGAGCCGGGCCCGCACGCTCGGCGAGGCCCGGTCGCAGCGCTTCCGCCTGTCGGGCCACAAGCCGGTGGCCGCCGCCGGGGCGCGGCTCGAGGACCTCTTCGAGCAGATCTCGAGGGGCGAGACGGCCACGCTCAACATCGTGCTCAAGGCCGACGTGCAGGGCTCGCTGGAGGCCGTGACCGAGTCGCTCAAGCGCCTCGAACGCGACGACGTGAAGCTCAGCTTCGTCCTGCGCGGCGTGGGCGGCGTCACCGAGAACGACGTGCAGCTGGCCGCCGCCTCCAACGCCACCATCATCGGCTTCAACGTGCGCCCGGACAAGCGCTCGCGCGAGCTGGCCGAGGCCTCCGACGTCCAGATCCGGACCTACGAGATCATCTACAAGCTCCTCGAGGACATCGAAGCGGCCATGCTGGGCATGCTGAGCCCCGTCTTCGAGGAGGTCGTCACCGGCGAGGCCGAGGTGCGCGAGGTGTTCCGCGTCCCCAGGATCGGCGCGGTCGCCGGGTGCTACGTGCGCGACGGGCGCATCACCCGTGGCTCGAAGGTCCGCTTCCTCCGCGAAGGGACCGTCATCTGGAAGGGCGCGATCAACTCGCTCCGGCGGTTCAAGGACGACGTGCGAGAGGTGGCCGCCGGCTTCGAGTGCGGCATCGGGCTCTCCGACTTCCAGGACCTCAAGGACGGCGACGTGATCGAGACCTACGAGGAGCGCGAGATCGCGAGGAGCTGACGCGTGAGACGGCGCACGGCGACGTACCCCCGCGCGTTGCGGGTCAACCAGGTGTTGCGGCAGGTGGTGGCCGAGGAGCTCGAGCGGCTGGCCGACGCCGACGAGCGCGTGCGCATGGTGACCGTGACCGCGGTCGACACGGCGCCCGACCTGCGCACCGCGATCGTCTACGTGGCCACGCTCGACTCCGAGGCGTCCGAAGCCCTCGAGGAGCGCCGGGGCCACCTCCAGCGCCTCATCGGTTCCCAGACCAGCATGAAGCGCACGCCCCGGCTCACCTTCCGGGCCGACCCCGCCATCGCGGCCGGCTCCCGGGTCGAGGAGCTGTTGCGGGGACTCCAGGACGGGTCGGGCCCTGGTTCGGGCGGGTCGGTGGACAGGGGCGGGGGGGAGCCCGGGGACGAACGGTGACGGCCAGCGGCCTGGCCGTCGTCGACAAGGAGGCGGGCTGGACGTCGCACGACGTCGTCGCCCGCTGCCGGCGCATCTTCGGCCAGCGCCGGGTGGGCCACGCCGGCACGCTCGACCCCGACGCCACCGGGGTCCTGCTGGTCGGCCTGGGCCGCGCCACTCGCCTGCTGCGCTTCCTGACCGCGCTCCCCAAGACCTACGTCACCGACATCGTGCTCGGCACCGCCACGTCCACCCTCGACGCCTCGGGCGAGGTGACGGGCACCTACGACATGGGCCACGTCACCGACGCCGACGTACGCCGGGCCGCGGCGGCGCTGACCGGCGAGATCGAGCAGGTGCCGCCCATGGTCTCGGCGGTCAAGGTGGGCGGGCGCCGACTGCACGAGCTGGCCCGCCAGGGCATCGAGGTCGATCGCCCGGCGCGGCCCGTGACGGTCCGGCGCTTCGACACCGAACCTGTGCCGGGGCACCCCGGTGTCTACCGGGCCGTGGTCGAGTGCTCCTCGGGCACCTACGTCCGCGTCCTGGCCCAGGACCTCGGCCTGGCCCTCGGGGGCGGCGCCCACCTCGACCGGCTGCGGCGCACCCGCATCGGCTCCTTCGACGAGTCCGAGGCGCGGCGGCTCGATCGGCTCGGCCCGGGCGACGTCCTGACGCCGGCCCAGGCCATGCGCGACCTCGAGGCCGTCACCGTCGACGCCGCGACGGCGGCATCGGTGGCCACGGGTCTCCCGCTCGACCGCGTGCCGCTCGGCGCCGCGGGGGACGGTCCATGGGCGATCGTCGACGAGCGGGGGCGTGCTGCTCGCCGTCTACGAGGCCACGGGCTCGGACCGCATCCGCCCGGCCGTCGTCCTCGGCGCGCGATGAGCGACGACTACCCTCAGGGCGCCATGCCCGGACCAGGAACGGCCGTCACCATCGGCGCGTACGACGGCGTGCACCTCGGCCACCGAGCGCTGCTCGCCGATCTGACGACGCGGGCGAAGGCGGCCGGCCTCTCGACGGTGGTGGTCACCTTCGACCGGCACCCGGCCGCGGTGGTGCGACCCGAGTCGGCGCCGCAGCAGCTGACCAGCCTCGACCAGAAGCTCGAGCTCCTGGCCGAATGCGGCATCGACCGCACCGTGGTCATCCCCTTCGACGAGGCCCGGGCCGCGGAGTCGGCCGAGGACTTCGTGACCGAGGTGCTCGTCGACCAGCTCTCGGCCCGGCTCGTCGTGGTGGGCGAGGACTTCCACTTCGGCCACGGACGGCGGGGCAACGTCGCCCTGCTGCGCCGACTCGGGGCCGAGCACGGCTTCGACGTCGTGGGGGTGCGCCTCACCGGCGACGGCGCCGATGCGGTCTCCTCCACGAGGATCCGGGCGCTGGTAGCCAACGGCGAGGTCGAGGCGGCCACCGAGCTGCTCGGGCGGCCCCATCAGGTCCCCGGCACGGTGGTCCGGGGGGACGGACGGGGCGGCCCCCAACTCGGGTTCCCCACGGCCAACGTCGAGGTGCCCGACGACATCGCCCTCCCCGCCGACGGCGTCTACGCCGGGCTCTACCGACGACCCGACGGGGTGACGCACCGGGCGGCGATCTCGGTCGGTCGGCGGCCGACCTTCTACGAGCCGGGCACGGCGCCCGTCCTCGTCGAGGCCTACCTGCTCCACTTCGACGGCGACCTCTACGGCGAGGAGGCCCGGGTCTCCTTCACCCACCGCCTGCGACCCGAGCTGCGCTTCGACTCGGTCGACGAGCTGATCGCCCAGATGCGCGCCGACGTCGAGGCCACCGAGCGGATGCTGGCCTCGGCCGATCTTCCCTGATCAGCGGCCGGGTGCTAGCATGGAGAGCGGCCGGTGACGGGTTTCCCGGTCGCATCCCGACGACGTTCCGAGGTTCTTTCTTCATGCCCGACACGCAGGCCACCATCTCCGAGTACCGGCTCCACGAGAGTGACACCGGTTCGCCGGAGGTACAGATCGCACTGCTGTCGGGCCGGATCAACCACCTCACGGAGCACCTGAAGGTGCACAAAGGGGACCACCACACCCGGCGCGGCCTGATGAAGCTCATCGGCCAGCGTCGGCGGCTGCTCGACTACGTCCGCAAGAACGACGTCGAGCGCTACCGCTCCATCATCAGCCGTCTCGGCATCCGACGGTAGCGGGGCACCACCACATCCGGGCGTCTTCGGCCACTGGCTGCCAGTCGCCGGTCACTTCATGCGAGGTGGTCGACCACTGGGAACCAGACGTGGAGATGCCCCCGACACACGAGGAGCATCATGTCTGATGCCATTTCCGTATCGGCCCCGATCAGCGGGACCGATCGCACCATGTCCTTCGAGGCCGGGAAGCTGGCCCAACTCGCCGACGGGGCGGTGCTCGGCCGCATCGGCGACACCGTCCTGCTGGCCACCGCCACGGCGGCGCGCTCGGTCCGGGAGGGGACCGACTTCTTCCCCCTGACCGTCGACATCGAGGAGCGCGCCTACGCCGCGGGCAAGATCCCCGGGTCGTTCTTCCGCCGGGAGGGCAAGAGCTCGGACCAGGCCATCCTGACCTGTCGCCTGATCGACCGGCCGCTGCGGCCGTCGTTCCCCGACGGCTTCCGCAACGAGATCCACATCGTGGGCACCATCGTCGGCGCCGACCAGGTCAACCCGCACGACGTCCTGGCCATCAACGCCTCGTCGGCCGCGCTCATGATCTCGGGCATCCCCTTCGACGGCCCCATCGGCGCCGTGCGCGTCGCGTACACGACCGACGGCGAGCTGGATCCCGCACCCGACCTTCGAGGAGGGCGAGGCCTCCACCTTCGAGCTCGTCGTGGCGGGCCGGGCCCTGACCGAGGACCCCGACACCGAGATCGCCATCATGATGGTCGAGGCCGGCGGGACCGAGAAGTCGTGGTCCTACTACGAGGACGGCGCGCCCAAGGTCACCGAGGAGGTGCTGGCGGCGGGCCTCGAGGCGTCCAAGCAGTGGATCCGCGAGGCGATCAACCTGCAGCGCCAGCTGGTCGAGGCCTGGACCGCGGTCCGCGGGCCGGTCGAGACCATCCCCTTCTCGACCTTCGTCGACTACCAGCCCGACGTCTGGGCCCGCGTCGAGGCGATCGGGACCGAGCCCATCGCCAAGGCCAACCTCGTCACCACGAAGGCGCAGCGCAACGCTGCCCTCGACGCGGCCGGCGACGAGATCAAGGCCGCGCTCAGCGAGGAGTTCGCGGAGCGGCCCGGCGAGGTCAAGGCGGCCATCCGGTCGCTGACCAAGAAGCTGGTGCGCAAGCGCATCGTCGAGGACGGCGTGCGGGTCGACGGCCGCGGCACGTCGGACATCCGCCCGCTCTCGGCCGAGATCGACCTGTTCCCGACGGCGCACGGCTCGGCGCTCTTCCAGCGCGGCGAGACCCAGGTGCTCAACGTCACCACCCTCGGCATGCCGCGGATGAACCAGTTGCTCGACACGATCACTCCGATCGAGTCCAAGCGCTACATGCACCACTACAACTTCCCGCCGTTCTCGACCGGGGAGACCGGGTTCATGCGCGGCCCCAAGCGCCGCGAGATCGGCCACGGCCTCCTGGCCGAGCGGGCCCTCCTGCCGGTCGTGCCCGGGTCGGACGAGTTCCCCTACACGCTGCGCGTCGTCTCCGACGTGCTCGCCTCGAACGGGTCGACCTCCATGGCCTCGGTCTGCGGGTCGACCCTCTCGCTCATGGCGGCCGGGGTGCCGACTCAAGGCGCCCGTCGCCGGCATCGCCATGGGCCTGGTCTACGACGGCGGCACCTACGTGACGCTGACCGACATCCTCGGCTCGGAGGATGCCTTCGGCGACATGGACTTCAAGGTGGCGGGCACGGCCGACGCGGTCACGGCGCTCCAGCTCGACACGAAGATCGACGGGTTGCCGGCCGACGTGCTGGCCCAGGCGCTGCTCCAGGCCAAGGAGGCCCGGCTCACCATCCTCGGCGTCATGTCCGGCGCCATCGCCGAACCGCGCCAGCAGGTGGCCGCGAGCGCGCCGAAGATCGTGTCGATGGAGATCCCGATCGACAAGATCGGCGAGGTGATCGGGCCCAAGGGCAAGGTCATCAACACGCTCCAGCAGGAGACCGGCGCCGACATCGCGGTCGACGACGACGGCGCCGTCGGCACGGTGACCATCGGCGCCAAGGACGGCACGGCGGTGGAGGAGGCGCGTCGGCGCATCTCGCTGATCCTCGACCCGCCGACGGCCGAGGTCGGCGCGATCTACGACGGCAAGGTGGTGAACATCACCAAGTTCGGCGCGTTCGTCAACGTCCTGCCGGGGCGCGACGGCCTGCTGCACATCTCGAAGCTCTCGCCGCTGGCCGGCGGGAAGCGCATCAACAACGTCGAGGACGTGCTCACCCTCGGCCAGCCGGTGGAGGTCCGCGTCGACGACATCGACCCGCAGGGCAAGGTGTCCCTGTCGCTGGCCGGCGCCGTCGACAGCGCGCCGGCAGGCCCCGGCGTCGGGCAACGGGGGCGCAACGTCGTCCCGGCGCGACCCGGCCCCGGGCGGCGGCCGCGGCGCCGGCCGCCAACGGCAGCTCCTTCGAGGACGCCTTCGAGGCCGAGCTCACGGCCGAGCTGGGCGACCTCGGCCCGGGTGCGGCCGCGGAGGACTCCGGCACGTGGCGACCGCGGCGACCGGGACCGCCGCCGGGGCGGGCGCCCTCCTCGTCGCCGTTGATCGAGACGTCGGTCCTGCCCAGCGGGATCCGCCTGGTCACCGAGACCATGGCGGACGTGCGGTCGGTCGCGCTCGTCGTACTGGGTCGGCACCGGATCGCGTGACGAGCCGGCCGAGCACGCCGGTGCCTCGCACTTCTTGGAGCACCTCCTGTTCAAGGGCACGGCGCAGCGATCCGCCGCGGCCATCGCCGAGGCGCTCGACGAGGTGGGCGGCGACTGCAACGCGTTCACCACCAAGGAGTACACGGCGTTCTACGTCCGGCTCCTCTCCGAGCACCTGCCCCTCGGCCTCGGGATCCTCTCGGAGATCATGTGGGAGGCGGCGCTGCGGGCCGACGACATCGAGGCCGAGCGGACGGTCATCCTCGAGGAGATCCACATGCACGCCGACGAGCCGGGCGACCTGGCCGCCGAGCGGTGGCAGTCGGCCCTGTTCCCGGGGCACGCGCTCGGGCGCGACACCCTCGGCACGGTGTCCTCGGTCGAGGCCATGGAGCGCGAGGACGTGGCCGCCTTCTTCGCCCGGCACTACCGGCCGTCGAACATGGTCGTCGCCGCGGCGGGCGACTGCGACCACGACGAGGTGGCCGATCGCCTCGAGCGCGCCTTTGCCGGCGCCTCGGGCGGCGCAGCTCCGGAGCGGACGCCGCCCGGAACCGACGTGGTGCCCCTCGACGTCGTCCGCCGGCCCACGGAGCAGGCACAGCTCGTCTACGGGGCACGGTCGGTCGACCGGTTCGACGAGCGGCGCTGGGCCCTGGCGGTGCTCAACCACGTCCTCGGCGGCGGCCTTTCCAGCCGCCTCTTCCAGAAGGTGCGCGAGGAGCGCGGGCTGGCGTACTCGGTCTGGTCCGAGCGCGTCGCCTACGCCGACGCCGGCTCGCTGGCCGTCGTGGTCGGGACCGCGCCGGAGAACGTCGACGAGGTGCTGCGCATCGTCGACGGCGAGCTCGACCTGCTGGCCATCGCACGGCGTGACGGACCGCGAGCTGGCCGTGGCCAAGGGGAACCTGCGAGCCGAGATGCTGCTCTCGGGCGAGGACTCGGGCGCCCGCATGAGCCGGCTGGGCGCGTCGACTGCTGCTGCACGGCGAGGTGCTGAGTGTCGACGAGGTCCTGGCCCGCATCAACGCGGTGGACCGGGACCAGGTGCTCGACGTCGCCGCCGCCTTTGCCGCTTCGCCGCGCGTCATGAGCGCGGTGGGCCCCTTCGGCGAGGACGGCCTGGCCCGGCACGTTCCCGCGATGGCCGCCCGGTAGATTCTCCGACCATGGTGAGGGTCGGTGTGGTCGGCGCCGGCGGACGCATGGGCCAAGAGGTGTGCCGAGCCGTGGCGGGGGCGACGGACATGGAGCTGGTGGCCGCGGTCGACCCGGCGCACGAGGGCGCCGAGGCGTGCGGGCGCACCATCGTGGGCGAGGTCAACGCGCTGGGTGACCTCGGCACGGAGGTGGTGGTCGACTTCACCGTCGCCGCGGCGGCGCGGCACAACCTGGTGCACTACGCGCAGCGGGGCATCCACGCCGTGGTGGGGACGACGGGCCTCTCCGAGGCCGACCTGGCCACGGCGGCGCGCGAGTTCGAGGCGGAAGGGGCCAACGCCGTCGTGGCGCCCAACTTCGCCATCGGCGCGGTGCTGCTCATGCACTTCTGCCGTCTGGCCGCACCCCACATGGACGGGGTCGAGGTGATAGAGCTGCACCACGACGCCAAACGCGACGCGCCGTCGGGCACCGCGCTGCACACGGCCGAGGGGATCGCGGCGGCACGTGCGGCGGCGGGCTCCGGTCCCTTCGCCGCCGATCCCACCACCGAGGTCGTGCTCGAGGCGGCACGCGGCGCCGAGGGCCCCGGGGGCGTGCGGGTGCACTCGGTGCGCCTGCCCGGTCTGGTGGCGCACGAGGAGGTGATCTTCGGGGCATCGGGGCAGAGCCTGAGCATCCGCCACGACTCCTACGATCGGCGCTCCTTCATGCCCGGGGTGCTCCTGGCCGTGCGGGCGGTGCCCCGGCGACGCCGGCCTGACCGTCGGGCTCGAGCCGCTGCTCGGGCTGTGAACCCCGAGGTACGCGAGCGGCTGCTGCAAGCCACGTACGACTGCGTGGCGCGTTGGGGCATCAACAAGACGACGGTCGAGGACGCGGCGAGCGAGGCCGGCGTGTCGCGGGCGACCGTGTACCGCTACTTCCCAGGCGGGCGCGACGAGCTCATGAGCGCGGTGGTCGGGTGGGAGTTCGCCCGGTTCTTCCGCCGCCTCTACGAGGAGGTGCACGACGCCGAGACCCTCGAGGAGGTCATGGAGCGGGGCCTGCTCTTCGCCCGCCGGGCCGTGCGTCGACCACGAAGTGCTCCAGCGGATCCTGGTGACCGAACCCGAGGTGCTCTTCCCCCGCCTGACCGTCGAGTCGACGCAGGTCCACACCCTGATCGCCGCCTTCCTCACGCCGTACCTGGAGCGTCACGGGATGGCGCCCGGACCCGACCGCGTACGCGGCGGCGGAGTTCCTCTCGCGCATGGTGCTCTCCTACATCGCCTCGCCCGGCCGGTGGGACCTCGAGGACCCCGGCCAGGTGGCGCTCCTGGTGCGCTCGGAGCTCCTGGCCGGCGTCCGGTGACGGGCGCGCCGTCCGGGGAGGCCGGCCGCCCGAGCCGGCACCACCGGTCCCGGCGTGCGCGCGGCACCCCGACCGGCGGGCCGCGGTGCGCTGCGCCCGCTGCGACCGGCCGATCTGCACCGAGTGCATGGTGCACGCGCCGGTGGGCTGGCAGTGCCCCGACTGCACGGCGACGGGGGCGCGGCGGTCGCGCCGGGTCCCGGCCTTCACCCACACCGGCCCGAACCGCACCGGCGTGGTGGGCTCGACCAACCCCACCCCCGTCGTCCTGTCCATCGTGGCGGTCAACGTCGTGGTCTTCTTGCTGGAGCGCTTCGGCGACAACACCTCGTTCATCGACCGCTACGCCATGCATCCCGACCTGGTCCACCGCCAGGGCCAGTACTACCGGGCCGTCACGGCGATGTTCCTGCACGCCAACTTCCTCCACATCCTCTTCAACATGATCGCCCTGCTCATCGTCGGGCCGGCCGTGGAGGTGCTGCTGGGCAAGGCGCGCTTCCTCGCCCTCTATCTCATCGCCGGGCTCGGGGGGAGCGTGGCTTCGTACCTGCTCGGTCCCCACCTCGACTACGGCCTCGGGGCCTCGGGGGCGATCATGGGCGTCATGGGCGCCTACGTGGTGGTCGGCCTGCGCCGGCACCTCCCGGTGGCGCCGGTCGTCGGCGCTCCTGGTGTTGAACTTCGCCATCGGCTTCAGCGGCGACATCGACTGGCGGGCCCACCTGGGCGGCTTCGCCACCGGCTGCCTGCTCGCCCTGCTCTACGACTACGCCGGCGGCCTGCGCGACCGCGGCCAGGCGCTGGCGCTGACCGTCGGGGGGAGTGCGGCCGCCGTCGGGTTGCTGGCCCTGCTCATCACGTCCGTCTCACCGGGCCATGTCAACTGGGCGTGAACGACGTCGTCGTCGGCCGGGCGAGAGACGGCGTCATCCGGGCGACGGTTGGCATCGATGGCCGGCGGCGATGGCCGGCCGCGGTGGCTGGCCGCGATGGCCGGCCGCGGTGGTTGACAGTGAGACAAAAATCGCCATACTGTTTCATCAGTGGGTGCTTCCGTGACAACCGTCGAGCCGGCCAGGCGGGCCGGGAGGGATCGGGTCGTCCGCCATCTGGGCGCCGATGATCGCTCCTCGACCCGGGTCCGCATCGTCGACGGCGCCCTGCGCTGCCTGGCCCGCCAGGGGGTGGCCAAGACCACGGTCGACGACATCGCCCGCGAGTCGGGCCTGTCCCGGGCCACGCTGTACCGGACCTTCCCGGGTGGACGTGAAGCCGTTCTCGGCGCGGTCGTCGAGACGGAGGCGGCCCGACTGACCTCGGCCCTGGCGGTCGTCATGGGGGAGGCGGAGGACCTCGAGGACGTGCTCGTGGCCGGCATGGTCGAGGCGGCGCGGCGGTTGCGTTCGCACACCGCGTTGGCCTACGTGCTGTCCCACGAGCCCGGGGTGATCCTGCCCCACCTGACCTTCGCCGAGCTCGACCGGATCCTCCTCGTCGTCGGAGACGCCGCGGCACCGTTCTTCGCCCGCTGGCTCCAGCCCGAACAGGCCTCGCGTGCGGCCGAGTGGGCGGCGCGCATCGTGCTGGCCTACAACTACGAACAGGAGCCCTCGGTCGACCTGACCGACCCGCGAAGAGTGCCGCGCTCTCGTGCGCGCCTTCGTCCTGCCGGGCATCCTCGCGCTTCTCGTCCAACCGTCCGAATCCGACACCACCAAGAACACAACCATCACCACCATCACCACCAAGGGGGCTCTGCCATGACGACAGTCGACGACGATCAGGACCAGCTGCGATCCAACCTGGAGCTGATCGGACGCGAGAAGATCCACGACCTCGAAGCGGTGCTCAGCATCGTCGGGCGCTACGACGCGGAGGGGCGTCACCGGGTCCCGGACACCTGCCCGGCCGAGTTCACCTGGGACTACCGCAAGGGCGCCAAGCCGAAGCTGGACAAGCTCTACGAGAAGGCGAAGAAGGCGCAGTGGAACGCACAGACCGACCTCGACTGGTCGATCGAGGTCGACCAGGAGCGGGTGGTCATCGCCAACGCAGAGGCCAACCCGGCCCAACAACGGTTCGACGAGAGCGCGTTGGTGGGCACGGTGCTCGAGAAGTGGGACGAGAAGCGCTGGATCCAATTCGGGATCCAGAACCAGAACTGGATGCTGTCCCAGTTCATGCACGGCGAGCAGGGAGCGTTGCTCTGCACGGCCAAGATCGTCGAGACGGTGCCGTGGATCGACGCCAAGTACTACGCCGCGACCCAGGTCATGGACGAGGCGCGCCATGTCGAGGTGTTCTCGAAGTACCTCGACGAGAAGCTCTCGGGCCACTACCCGATGAACGCCCATCTCGGACTGCTGCTCGACGACATCGTCGCCGACTCGCGCTGGGACATGACCTACCTCGGCATGCAGATCATGGTCGAGGGGCTCGCCCTCGCCGCCTTCGGGTTCATCCACATGATGACGACCGAGCCGCTGCTGAAGAAGCTCCTGCGCTACGTCATGGCCGACGAGGCGCGCCATGTCGCCTTCGGGGTGCTGAGCCTGCAGGAGTACTACCAGGAGCTGAACGCGGCCGAGCTGCGTGAGCGCCAGGAGTTCGCCTTCGAGGCGGCCATCCGCATGAAGGACCGCATGGTCATGCAAGAGGTGTGGGAGCGGATGGAGGTGCCGACCGCCGACGTCGTCAACCTGATGAATGCGGGACCCGAGCGCGACGACTTCCAGATCCTCCTCTTCTCCAAGATCGTCCCCAACCTCAAGAAGCTCGGGCTGCTCGACGCGGCGGACGGCTGGCTGCGCCAGAAGTTCACCGAGATGGGCGCCATCGCCTTCGAGGACTGGACCGACTCGACCGAGGAGGAGGACGCTTTCGCGGACGGCTCCCCGGCGGAACGCCAGGTCGCATAGCGACGCTGGTAGCGTGAGGGGGCGATGAGCCCCGAGCCCCGATTCGGGCGCGTGATCACAGCGATGGTCACGCCGTTCGACGACGACGGCGCGCTCGACGTCGACGCGGCGGTCGAGCTGGCCCGGTGGCTGGCCGGTCACGGCAGTGACGGCCTGGTGCTGAGCGGGTCGACCGGCGAGAGCTCGGTGCTGACCGACGACGAGAAGGTGTCCCTGTGGCGGGCCGTGGCCGAGGCCGTCACCATCCCGGTGGTGGCCGGGAGCGGCTCCAACGACACCGCCCACTCGGTGGAGATGACGCGGCAGGCGGCGGCGTCGGGAGTGGACGGCGTGCTGGTGGTCACCCCGTACTACAACCGGCCGTCCCAGGCCGGCCTCTACGAACACTTCCGTGCCGTGGCCGAGGCCGCGGGCGACCTCCCGGTCATGCTCTACGACATCCCCATCCGGTCCGGGCGGCGCATCGAGACGTCGACCCATGCTGCGGCTCGCCCGCGAGGTCCCGGCGGTCGTGGGGCTGAAGGACGCCGCCGGCGACCCTCCCACCACGGCCCATCTGGTGGCGCAGGCGCCCGCCGGGTTTCGAGGTCTACTGCGGCGACGACGCCATGACGTTGCCACTGCTGTCGGTCGGCGCCGTGGGCGTGATCAGCGTCGCCTCGCACTGGGTCGGTCCCAGGTTCCGACGTGTCGTCGACGCCTTCTTCGCCGGCGACGTGTCCGGGGCGGTCGCCGCGAACGCGGAGCTGCTCGACTCCTTCGACTTCGAGTCCAGCGCGGAATACCCGAACCCGCTCCCGGCCAAGGCGGCGCTGCGCGGCGCTGGGCCTTCAAGTGGGCCAGTGTCGCCTACCCATGGGCGCGACGACGCCGGAGCTCGATGCCATGGCGACGAAGATCATCGACGCTCTCGGCCCACCGGCGGTCACCACGCTTGGCTGAGCGCACGCCGAAGCCCGTCCGGGTGGTCTTCTTGGGCGGGCTGGGGGAGATCGGCCGGAACTGCGCCTGCATCGAGGTCGAAGGCCGCATCGTCATCCTCGACTGCGGAATCATGTTTCCCGACCCCGACATGCCGGGCGTGGACCTCGTCCTGCCCGAGTTCACCTATCTCTACGACCGCAAGGACCGGGTCGACGGCATCGTCCTCACCCATGGCCACGAGGACCACACGGGCGGACTCGCCTACCTGCTGCGCGAGCTGCAGGCCCCGATCTACGGCTCCGAGTTGACGGTGGGGCTGGCCCGCCACCGGGTCGAAGAGGCGGGCCTCGCCGGCAAGACCCGCTTCGTCGTGGTGCGCGACGGCGAGCGCGTTCGCATCGGCGCCTGCGACGTCGAGTTCATCCCGGTGACCCACTCGGTGCCCGAGGCCATGGCGATCGCCTTCCACACCCCGCAGGGCGTGATCCTCCACTCCGGCGACTTCAAGCTCGACCTGCAACCGGTCGACGGCCGGCGGACCGACATGTCGCGCATGGGCGAGCTGGCCCGCACCGACGGGATCCGTCTCCTCCTCTCGGACTCGACGAACGCCGAGGAGCCCGGGTACACCGAGTCCGAGTCATCTGTCGGCATCACGCTGCGCCGGGTCTTCGCCTCGGTTCCGGACAAGCGCATCGTGGTGGCCTGCTTCGCCAGCCACATGCACCGCGTGCAGCAGATCATCGACGCGGCCACGGCCAATAACCGCAAGGTGGCGACGCTGGGGCGCTCCATGGGGAAGAACCTCGAGCTCGGACGGCGCCTGGGCATCATCGCGGTGCCCGACGGCGTGCTGATGGACATCGAAGACGTCGACGACGTGCCGCCGGGGGAGATGTGCGTGATCTCGACGGGATCGCAGGGCGAGCCCATGTCGGCGCTGTCGCTGATGGCGACGGGCGACAACAAGAGGCTGCGCATCGGTGAGGACGACGTGGTCGTGATCAGCGCCCATCCCATTCCGGGGAACGAGTGGTCGGTCGGACGCGTCATCGACGACCTCCACCGGCGTGGAGCGGAGGTCGTGCACTCGGGAGCGGAGGCGGTCCACGTCAGCGGGCACGCCCGGCAGGGCGAGCTGCGCACGCTCCTGGCCGTGACCCGTCCGGAGTGCTTCGTCCCGGTGCACGGCGAGTTCCGCCATATGGTCCACCACGCGCGGCTGGCCCTGTCGATGGGCCTCGACCCGGCCAAGGTGTTGCTGTGCGAGGACGGCGACGTCGTACAGCTCGACGCCAAGGGACTCTCCCGCGAGGGTCGGGTGCCGGCGGGCTACGTCTACGTCGACGGCACGGTGGGGGACGTGGAGCACGGGGTGCTGCGCGACCGCCAGAAGCTGGCCGAGGAGGGCGTCGTGATGGTCGTGGTGACCGTGGACGGCCAGCAGCGCATGCTCAGCTGCCCGCCGGTGATCGAGACCCGGGGCTGGATCTACGTGCCCGAGGCCGAAGAGTTGCTGGGCGAGGCGAGCGAAGTGGTCGCGGCGGCGGTGTCCCAGGCCCTGCGCGACGGGGCCCATGACATCGAGGTGCTGAGCCGCCACACCCGCCGCGCCCTCGGAAAGTTCGTGGGGAGCGCACCCGGCGGCGCCCGATGATCGTCCCTGTCGTCTTGATGGTCTGAGCGACGAGCTCGCTCGCCGCGACCCACCTGGTCAATCAGCCGGGCCTCGACTGCCCGTAGGTGAGTAGGACGTTTCCGCCTTCGAATTGTCTCACGCCGGTCAATGTGAGCGCGAGCCGGCTCTTCAAGTCCTCGAAGAGGGAGCGTCCCTGACCGAGGACGATCGGGCAGACCATGACCCGCAGCTCGTCGAGGACGCCCGCCGCGGCGAAATGGGACGTGAGGTGGGCACTGCCGAGGAGGAGCAGCTCGCCGCCGGGGACGGCTTTGAACTCTTCGATCCGCTCGACGGCTTCGCCCGTGACGACAGTGGTGTTGGACCAGCCCGCGTGCTGGAGCGTGCTCGAAAACACGAGCTTGGGCTTGGTGTTCATCCGGAACGTGATGCCGGGGTCATTCGCCTGGGCCTGTTCGGTCGGCCAATGGGCGGCCACGTGCTCGTAGGTCGCCCGACCGAAGCCGAGGGTGTCGGCTCCGTCGAGCTGGCGAAGAGCGAAATCATCGAACTCCTCGTCCACGACCGGCCAGTCCAGTTCGCCGTTCGGACCTTCGTAGTAGCCGTCGAGGGTGGTGATGATGAATGAGGCCAAGGTCCTCATCCGCTGTTCCTCCTTACGATGGTGGTCCGTGCAGGCTGACGGCCAGCGAGTCCAGCAGGGACCGCGTTCCCTCTTCCCTCTGGGCCGCCGTGTCGTGCCCATCGAGGAAGACCCCCTGCTCGGTGAGGACCAAACGGGTCGCGGCGTCGTGGTCGTGGAACTGGACCGTTGCGACAGACACGGAGATCCGATCGTCACCCGCGAACATCTCGTAGGTGTAGACGATTCGGTTTTCGGGCACGATGTCGCGGAACTCCGACTCGTAGGTGTAGACGGGCCCGCCCGCAGGGCCACCTCGATTGACCTCTCGGCCCCCGACCCGGAAGTCGAGCTCGTAGCCGGCTCCCAGCGCTTCGTCGGATCCGGCGAACCAGCGGGCCTTGAGTACAGGATCCGTCCAGGCCCGGAAGACCTGAGAGACCGGAAAACCGTAGGTCCGATCGATGACGAACGTGTCATGGGTCACGGTGGACGGGGTCATGGTTCCTCCTCGCTGGCGGCTTCCTCTTGCAGGACTTCGCCCAGTCGGTCCAGGCGGGCTTCCCAGCCCCGGCGTCGATCGGTGATCCATCGTTCGGCGGCGGTCATGGCGGCACGCTCGATCCGGCACATGCGTGTCCTCCCGACCTTCTCTGTCTTCACGACCCCGCACGCCTCGAGGACGTGCACGTGCTGGACGACGGCCGCAAGTGACATGGGAAGGGGTTCGGCCAGCTCACTGACCGAGGCGGGTCCCAAGGTGAGTCGTTCCACCATGGTGCGCCTGCTCTTGTCCGCCAGGGCCTGAAAGGTCCGATCGAGGTCGATCGTTTGGTCAAGCATGTACTTGAGTATTGAGCCTCCGGAGGGCTACAGTCAAGTATCTTCTTTAGTTTTTATCGCCGGTCAACCTCGGGTGTGGCTGCTCACCAGGTCTGTCCTCTGCTCGTCCCGGTCGCCGTCATGGAAGTTCCCGATCTCCGCTATAAGTAATGATGTAATTCTGTAATAAGGACCGAAATGACCGATATCCTCACCCGCTCGTCCGACCCCGAACTCGCAGCGCTCGACGCGTACTCCCAGGTTGTGGTCTCGGTGGCCGAAGAACTGACCCCCCGGGTCGCTGCGCTGCAGGTGACCCGACGTCGCCGCGACGGGAGCGTCGCTGCCGGGGCGGGCTCGGCAGTGGTGTTCACGAACGACGGCTTCTTGCTGACCAATGCACACGTGGTCGGGAGGGCAGAGGCCGGTCAGGTGGCATTCGCCGACGGCACCACTGTCCCGTTCCGCGTGGTTGGCAGTGACCCTCTCTCCGACTTGGCCGTGGTCCGCGCCGACGGCGCCACCCCGGAGCCGGCGCAGTTGGGTGAAGCCGCGCAGCTCAGAGTGGGACAGCTGGTGGTAGCGGTCGGGAACCCCCTCGGACTGGCCGGCACCATCACCGCTGGAGTCGTCAGCGCTCTGGGGCGCTCACTGCCGACTCGAGCCGGGGAGAACGTGCGCATCGTCGACGACGTCATTCAGACCGACGCCGCACTCAACCCGGGGAACTCGGGCGGGGCACTCGTCGTCGCCTCAGGTGACGTCGTGGGCATCAACACGGCCGTGGCCGGTGTTGGCGTCGGCTTGGCCATCCCTATCAACGGAATCACGCGCCAGATCATCGCGACGCTCATGGCAGAGGGTCGAGTCCGCCGGGCCTACCTGGGCCTGGCGGGAACCCCGGCCCCACTCCCGCCGCCGTTGGCCGTCCGACTCGGTCAGAAGACCGGAGTGCGCATCGAACAGATCGTCTCGGAGGGACCGGCCGCAAAGGCTGGGCTGCGATCGGGTGACCTCTTGGTCAGTGCCAACGGTGAGTCCGTCACCAGCGCCCAGTCGTTGCAGCGACTGATGCTCGGCGACGCCATCGGCCAGCCGTTGGCGTTGACCGTCGTGCGATCCGAAGCTCTGGTCGACGTGATCGTCACACCCGAAGAGCTGCGTGGCGACGGTTGACCGGCGCCACGCAGTCTCCGCCATCGGGGGACCAGAACTCGGGCTTTACGCGTCGACTGTGGTGAAGCCGGCCGGGGCGAGGTCCGGAAGTGGCGATGTCATCCTCGACGAGCGCATGATCACAACGCCGGTCACCAGCGCCCACACCGGGACCAGTAGGAAGGCGATGGCGCCGACCGGTCCCGCCAGGGCCAGGACACCGAGCACGACGGACGCCCAGCCGAGCCAGGTGGGCAACGTCGCGCTGCGCAGAGCGGACACGCCAGTCCCGAGACCGAGCAGGGAGATCCCGACGACCACCGGAACCCATAGGTCGCTGCTGAGCACGTTGAGGGTCTGGGCCGTACCCGTCAGGTGGTCCTTCGCCGCATCGACGAGCGCCACCGTCATGGCGGCCATCAACATCAGTCCGACGGCATAGACGGCCCCGCCGGCCGTGACCACGTTGGCCAAGTGTCGTCCCTCGTCGGTGCGGCTCAGGGTGTGGCGCAGGGACGCGAGAAAGAACGTCAGCGCCACGACCGCCACCGCGACGACGAAGACGCCGGCCGTCTCCGCCGCTCGATGTGCCTGGTAGTACCTCAAAACGGTGGGCCCATCGGCCCCCGTTCCCGGGTCGTTGCCGATCAAGAAATTGGCGATGACGAACAGCACCGCGTAGACACCGCCGAGCACGCCGAGCCGGGACCAGAGTCTCGTCTGGGTTTGCATCTCGCACCTCCATCGTCGGGCCGGTTCGTACCGGCTGGTTCTGACGGTACGGAAATGGAGCGGGCGCGGCGTCCGGCGTGGGGAGGGTCTTTCGCCGTCGACGTCGTACTTGCGGGGGACGGGCGCGACGGCTGCTTCGCCGGTCAGGCCCGGAATCCCCAGGGCCGACGCGTCCCGCCCGCTTTCCTATCGATCCGCCGAAGGGGCGAAAGAGCCGTCTTCCGAGGCGTGGATGTTCGTCCAACCGGAACGCCACCACCAGGACCGCCTGGACGACGGTCGCGACCCACCAGGGTGTGGGTCAGCGTCGCCGCCAAGAGCGGGAACGCGGCGAGTCGTATTCCATCACCGACGTTCGCTACGAAGTCGGCGCACTAAAACCGCAGGAGCCTTCGTTCGGCCATAGCCCAGTGTGTTCCGTGGCCGGTTTCCAGCCCATGCTCCAGTGAAGGATCCGCTTGTCCGGCTTATGGGGATATATGGGCACCCTCGCTTCACCCTTGCCAGGATCGGGCCGTTCGTATACGTTACAAAAGCTACGTTGTCATATCCGCCCGGGCGCATCGTTTGGCAAAAGGGTTATTGCCTATTCAAGTTTAGGGTTTAGCCCCACGTCTCGAGACGAGTGGAGGCGAGATGAAGTTCAGAGCCGTTATGATTGTGATGGTGCTGGTTTCGTTGATGGTGGTGTTGATTCCCGAAACGACCACCTCAGCCACGACAACACCGAACACGGTACCAATCAACTGTGCGGGCCAGGGCCTCCCGGACAACCGCAGCCCCTACGACGCGTCGGTCCAGCCGGGCATCATCGTTCCCGACTTCATCGGGTGGCCGTTCTTTCCTGTGACCTACACGGCCTATGGTTTCAACAAGCAAGAGGAAGAGCCGCAGATAATCGGAAACTTCGGTACAGTGGCGACCACAGATCACCTGGTAGCTGCCTGGGAAAACAGCACCGATTGTTTCGGCAATGACGATTTCTCACGCAACGCGTGGGTTGCAGACGACACAGGGCACGTTTTCGGTGAAAGTGATTTGTCGGGACCGCCTGCCAACAATTTCGGTGACGCCTCGGGACTCCGACTCAATAAGCCAATGGTGGGCATGACGCCAACCGCAAACGGGCAGGGATATTGGCTGGTTGCCGCGGACGGTGGCATCTTCGCTTTCGGCAACGCGCTGTTCTACGGCTCTACGGGAAGCCTGCGTCTCAACCGGCCCGTGGTGGGAATGTCGGTGAGCAGCAACGGTGCGGGTTATACGCTCGTCGCTTCGGACGGCGGCGTCTTCTGTTTTGGAAACGCGTTGTTCTATGGGTCTATTCCCGGAATTCTTAAGCCCGGCCAACAGCTCAACAAGCCTATTGAGGGAATCGTGACGACCCCCGACGGCGGGGGCTACTGGATGGTCGCATCCGACGGCGGCGTCTTTGCCTTTGGAAACGCGCCCTTCTTAGGTTCCCTCGGAGGTCAGCAGCTCGCATCGCCCATCGTTGGTATGTTTTCCAACGGCCAGGGATACACCCTTGTTGCTCTGGACGGTACCCTCTACCCGTTCACGTAGTAGGTCCGCCCCAAGGGACGCCGTGGTCCTGAATCGCCGTTCGAACTGGGCTTTAGGGCAAGGCCAGCTCCAGCCAGGGGATTCGGCGAATTCTGATCCGGTGGGATTTCGTGGGATTGCATCGGCAGTAGCTCCGTCGGGTGCCAGGGACGGGGCCATCGCTCGGCCCCGACGAGTCTCCCTGGAAAGCGAACATATGTTCGTTTAGATTGGGATGCGTGGAACTGCTGCCGGCCAGTCGAGCGACGATCCTCCATGCCGATCTCGACGCCTTCTACGCGTCGGTCGAGCAGCTGCTGGACCCTTCGCTGCGGAACCGGCCCATCGCCGTGGGCGGGAGTGTGGTGTTGGCGGCGTCCTACGAGGCCAGGAGCTACGGCGTCCGCGGCGGCATGCCGGGGTGGCGGGCCCGCAAGCTCTGCGGTGATCTCCTCTTCGTCGGCGGCCACTTCGGTCGCTACCAGCAGTTCGGCGACGATGTCGTGTCTGTCTTTCATGACTTCACCCCTCGAGTCGAGAGGGTGTCGATAGACGAGGCATTCCTCGATGTGGCCGGCGCGGTCCATCTCTTCGGATCACCGAGCGAGATCGCGGCTGCCATCCGCCGACGTGTACGCGACGAGATCGGCCTCCCTTTGTCGGTTGGCGTGGCTCGCACGAAGCACCTCGCCAAGGTGGCATCACAGGTGGCCAAACCTGACGGCCTCGTCGCCGTGGCACCAGGCGACGAGCGCGACTTTCTCGATCCCTTACCCATCCGACTGATATGGGGCGTCGGACCAACGACAGAACGGCGCCTCCATGAAGCTGGAATCCACACCATCGGGCAACTGGCCAAGGCCGGCAGCCCCATCTTGGCCAGCCTGCTCGGTGAGGCTGTCGGGACAAAGCTGGCCGCTCTGTCCGCCAACGTCGATGAGCGGTCAGTGGCGACACCGGCCCGGTCGAAGTCCATGGGTGCCCAGGCCGCCCTCGGAAGGCAGGATGCAACTCCAGAGCTCATCCGAGAGACGCTCGGCTACCTAGCGGACAGAGTTGCCGGACGCCTACGAAAGGCGAACCTGGCCGGTCTGACGGTGACCGTGCGGGTCCGTTTCCCTCAAATGCGCTCTGTGACCCGGTCTGTCACGTCGGCCGTTGCGATCTCGACCACGCTGACCCTGACTGAGGTGGCTGAAAGGCTCGCCCGCTCAGCCATCCTCGACAACGAACGAGAGCGCGAAATCACGCTCATCGCCGTTTCGGTCTCGAACCTGCGCCCAGACCATTCCTTGCAGCTCGAGCTTCCTCTCGACTCACCCGATTGGCCGCGAACTGCGGGCCCCAGACCCAGATCCGTCGTCGAAGCATCGCGATGGGGAGTGGACCGGTCCGTCGACGCAATCCGAGACAAGTTCGGCCTTACCGCTGTTGGCTACGCCTCTGTCAACCTTTCCGCTGCCGACCGAGTACCCGAAGAGTTCCGCGAGCTGGCCGAGCGGGGATCAGGCGGCCGCTAGGCGTGAACCTCAAGATGACGCTGCTCTCTCTCCGCGATCGGATGGACGACGGAGCAGCATCGAGAGAGCGGGTAGCAACTTCCACTGTATTCCGATACTTACCGTTGCTCCTACCAATCTAAGGGCGGTGAACCTTGCCCGCCGATGATTGTGGACTCCGTCCGAATCGCTTGTGCCTCGTGATCACTGTTATGAGCGCAATGTTGGTCCCCTCTGTTCGGTGTCCAAAGTGCCGGGATTCGCAAGGATTCGAAGCAACGAGAGCTAGCCGGGGGTTTGGGCTGTTTCGCGAAACTCATCGACCAGGTGTACTCCGCCAGCTGCTTCGTCAGCAGTTGTGTTTCACACTCGGTGTGACGCAGCCAACGCGATTGATATTCCGAATCACGTCACGGCTGTCGCCGCTCGCGTTACTGCGACGCCAGGATGGCGGCCACGTCTGCCACCGGGTCCCGGACGACGGGACCGGTGGTGGTCACCTCGGCGCGCACGATGGTGCCGTTGAAGCGGAACGGCGCCTCGTAGTCTCCCCCCACCGACGGTCCCCACTCGTAGCCACACGTCAGCCCGATGCCGACCTCGTTGAAGGCGACCGGCGTGAAGCGCTCGACGTTCCCCGTGCCCACGCTCTGGCCGTCCAGCCAGAGCGTGCCGTGGCCCCCGGCACCCCGGTCCTTGTCGAAGCGGAACTCGACCACGTGGCGGCCGGCTTCGAGCGGCGAGTCGGCGACGACCTCGTAGTGCCGTTGCCCGTGGAGGTTGTGGACGTAACGAAGCCGACCGTCGACGACGTGCAGCGACCACCCGCCCAGGGCGCACCCGAGAGCGAGGAGGGTGCCGTTCGGGACGGTGCCGTCCGCGACGTCGACCGTCACCGTCACGGTGTGAGACCGGTTCCGTACGTCGGCGGCCACCCACTCGGGCACCGGTGCAGCACCCTGGAAGTAGCGGAACGTGTCGCGCGGTCTCCGACGGTCGTTCTTGTGGGCCATCGCTTCGAGCACACGGTTGTCCAGCGGGAGCACATCGTTGCGACGGGCTTCGTCCCACCACAGCGCGACGAGCTCGGCGACCTTCTCGGGGTGCTCGGCGGCGAGATCGTGCGCCTCCGAGACGTCCTCGGCCACGTGGTAAAGCTCCCAGACGTCTTCGTCGAAGGGCGCGTTGGAGCGGAGGCCGTCGTCGTAGATCGGTCCCACGGGGTGGTACGCGACCGCCTTCCAGCCGTCGTGGTAGATGGCACGCGAGCCGAGCATCTCGAAGTGCTGGGTTACGTGGCGTCCGGGCTCCGTCTCGCCGCCGGAGGCGAAGAGATAGGCGAAGCTCGTCCCGTCCAGATGCGACTGGGCGATCCCGTCGATCATCTGCGGCGCGTCCAAGCCGACGAGCTCCAGGACGGTCGGAGCGATGTCGACGGCGTGCGCGAACTGCCGACGCACAGCACCCGCCGGACCGGAGCGTCGGCCGGCGGGCAACCGGACGATGCAGGGATCGGCGACACCCCCCTCGTGCACCTCGCGCTTCCACCGCTTGAAGGGCGTGTTTCCGGCCATGGTCCAGCCCCAGGGATAGTTGTTGTGGCTGAGCGGGCCGCCGATCTCGTCGATGCGGCGGAGCATCTCGTCCACGGGGGAACCCTCGAAGTTGGACAGCCGGCCTTCGTTGATGGTCCCGTCCCTCCCGCCTTCGGAGCTGGCGCCGTTGTCGGAGACGAGGACGACCAGGGTGCGGTCCGCGTCCCCGAGTTCGTCGACGAAGTCGAGCAACCGTCCGATCTGCGCATCCGTGTAGGACAAGAACGCGGCGAAGCATTCCATGAACCGTTGGGCCAGCTCCTTGTTCGCGTCGTCGAGGCTGTCCCAGGCCGGGACCCAGGCCGGCCGGGGCGACAGCACCGTGCCGGCGGGAACGATGCCGAGCTCGAGCTGGCGGCTGAACGTCTCGTCGCGCCAGGCGTCCCACCCCTGGGCGAACCTGCCGCGGTAGTGCTCAATCCACTCGGCCGGGGCGTGGTGGGGCGAGTGGCACGCACCGGTGCAGAAGTACAGGAAGAACGGTTGCTGGTCGTCGACCGCCCGTAGGTCGGCGAGGTACTCAATGGCGCGGTCGGCCAGGTCGGCGCTGAGGTGGTAGCCGTCCTCGACGGAACGTGGCGGTCTGACGGCGTGGTTGTCGTGGTAGAGGGCGGGAACGAACTGGTGCGTCTCGCCGCCGTGGAACCCGTACCAGCGGTCGAACCCGCGGGCGAGCGGCCACGTCGACCGCGACGCGGCCATGTTCGTCTCGTCCTCGGGGCTCAGGTGCCACTTGCCGACGGCGTACGTGGCGTACCCGTTCGCTCGCAAGATCTCCGAGAGGAAGCCGTTCTCGCGTGGCGGCCGCCCCCAGTACCCCGGAAAGCCGGTGGCCAGGTCGGCCACGCGGCCCATGCCACTGCGGTGATGGTTCCGGCCCGTGATCAGGCAGGCGCGGGTGGGCGAGCAGAGCGCGGTCGTGTGGAAATTTCCGAGCCGGACGCCGTCGGCGGCCAGAGCGTCGATCCGCGGTGTGTCGATGTCGGAGCCGTAGCAGCCGAGCTGGGCGAACCCGACGTCGTCGAGCACGATGAGCACGACGTTCGGCGCGCCGTCCGGCGGCGACGGGACCGGCGGCCACCACGGCTCCGAGTCGCGCCAGTCGTCCCCGATCTTCCCTTGAAACTCCATCTTCGTCCCCACCCTCCACCCTCGACGTGACACGTGCTCGCACGTACCGGGTCGGCGGCACCGACCACCCGGAGACGGCGGCGGCCAACGGTACCGCCGGTGCGGTTGGCGCGAGGTTCCGGCGGGACCCGACGAGACCCGACGCGATCAACCCTCGGCCGGGCCGTCAGTTCTGGCGTGCGCCGAAACCGAAGCCGGCGTTGGCGCCACGCCCGTCCATGGAGGCGTCGGCCGGCCAGTCACCGCCGAGCACGAAGCCGTGTCCTCGCCGGTGCTCCTCGACCACTTCGGTGCCGCTGAGCCGGTCCCACGGAGCGGCGCGCGGCCGGCTCAAAAGCCCGCTCGGCGGCGATGCGCCCATGACGAAGGTGACGGCGAGAAGACAGCAGACGACGATGGTCGGAAGGATCAGGATGGCGCAGCAGAGCGTGCGCAGGGCGCAGCGCAACGTCCCGGCCTGACGCCCGTCCGAACGCCGCACGATGCGCAGGCCGACGAGTTGGTAGCCGGGAGTCCGACCACGCCGCCATTCGACCACACTCCAGATCAACCACCCGATGCCGACGGTCGCCAGGATGAGCAGAACGGTGAGCCCCAGCGCCCTGAGGCGCGGACCGATGCGGGCCGCGCGGAGATCGGCACCGCGCCGCTCCGGGGTCCGCCCCCCGGTCGGGGCCGGGTGAGGGAGGCGTGGGTCGCTGCCCACCGGCTGGTCGCATGCCCCTGTCGTGCTCCCATCCTCGCGCGCCGGCTCCCCGGGCGGCTCAAACGCCCGCGTCCGACGAAGTCGGTCAGCTCGTCCCACGACCCAGGAAGCGCAGCAGGTCGCCGATCCGGTTGCTCACCACGGCGTCGACGCCGGCCCGCACCACCCGGTGCATGTCCTCCTCGCGGTCGACCGTCCAGGTCGACACCTTTCGGCCCATGCCATGTGCCGCGTCCACGCCGGCCGGCGTCACCAGGTCGAACATGGGATTCCAGTACTCCGCCCGGAGCTCGCGCAGCAGTCCCGCGGGTGGTTCCGAGCCCTCCACCCAGGTCAGCCCCGTGCGGGCCTCGTCGGAGAGACTCCGAAGCAGGCGGAGCGCCTCGACGTTGCCGGTCACGAAGAGCGACCGCTCCAGGGCGCCTGCGGAGCGCACCGCGTCGAGGGCTCCCGCCACGACCTCGCGGCGCGTGAAGTCGACCATCAGGGGGAGGGGCACGGCTGCGAGGACTTCGGCCAGCGTCGGGATCCCTACCTCGGCGTCGCCCAGGCGCTGCACCTCGGCCAGGTCGACGTCGCCGACGGAGACGTCGCGCCCCCAGAGTCGCTGCAGCGACTGGTCGTGCAGGACGACGACACCCCCATCGCGCGTGAGCCGCAGGTCGAGCTCCACCCAGTCGGCGCCCAGCGCCACCGCGGACGCAAAGGCTCCCGGTGTGTTCTCGCGGCCTCCGACCGGGTCGCCGCGGTGCGCGATGGCGATGACGTCAGGCATCGTGGCCAAGCGTACGGCGGGCGACTCTCTCAGAGCAGATGCAGCTGCGTGTCCCCGGGCTTGTCGCTCGCCGTCGTGCCCGACGCCGCCTCGTCGCGCGTCGCCTGCCGGCGCGGTTCCGCCCGGTAACGATCGCGGCCGGTCACCCCGACCGCGCGGCGGCACGGCGCACGATCCCCTCGATACGCTCCCGCTCCTCGTCGTCCTGGTACGCCCCGCGGCGGAAGCGCCGTCGGTGCAGTGCCACCAGATCGGGCCGAACCCCGGCCAGCCAGTCGAGGTAGTGGGCCCGCAGCGTGCCGCGCAGGTGGAGTGCCACTCCGTGGACCGACACCGCCCCGGCCGCGGCGCACGCCTCGGTCACTTCGCGGAGCTGCTGCTCGGAGTCGGAGAGCCCGGGCAGCACCGGCGCCACGAGGACCCCGCAGGGGATGCCGAGTTCGGTCAGCCGGCGCAGGGCCTCGACTCGTTTGTCGGGCGGCGGCGTGCCCGGCTCGGTCAGCTGCCAGACGTCACGGTCGAGCGTGCCGATGGAGAAGCTCACCGCCACCTCGGTTCGCTGGTTCGCGGCCGCGAGCAGTGCGCCGTCACGCAGGATGAGCGTCGACTTGGTCAGGATGCTGAACGGGTTGCGCGCTCCCGAGAGCGTCTCCACGATGCCGCGCGTGAGGTGGTACTTCCCTTCGGCGTGCTGGTACGGGTCGGTGTTCGTGCCCATGGCGATGCAGTCGCCACCCCATCGGGTCGACCGGAGCTCGGCCCGCAGACGCTCGACGGCGTTCACCTTCACGACGATCTTCCGTTCGAAGTCCTTCCCGATGCCGAGCCCGAGGTAGTCGTGGGTCGGTCGGGCGAAGCAGTACACGCAGGCGTGGCTGCACCCTCGGTACGGGTTGATCGTGTACCGGAAGGGCACCACGCTCTCCGGCGGAACCGTGTTGATGATGCTGCGGGCGTTGACGTGGAGGAACTCCATCCCGGCGTAGGCGCCTTTGCCCAGATGGCGCTCGGCCTTGCGCTCGTCGGGGAAGAGGGTCCCCGCCTCCTCGCTCTCCGCGAGTCTCCACCGGAGTGCCACGAAGTTAGGATAGCGAACATATGTTCGCTTCACAAGGGGCGGGCGACCGGGCCCAGCCGAGTCGACGGCGGGGTGGGGGCCTCGGCCGCGGCCGATCGAGGCCCACGCCGGCGCGAAAGCCGGCCACCTCCCTGGGTAAGGAGTGTCCCCGGAGAGGGCCAGGTCAAACGGTAATCTCGGACGTACTGTGGTGACGACTCGCAGAGGGGCCGCGACGCGTCCGGACGCACGGGCCCCGGCGAAGGCCCGCACTCCGGCCAAGAAGGCCAAGTCGGCTCGACCGGCCGGGCGGCGCTCGGACCCGCCCCGACGCGCCGCGGAGCCTTTCTGGCGCGTGCAGGCCCGAGACCTGTGGGCCGTCGGCCTGGTCACGCTCGGCGTCCTGCTCGCCCTGGCCCTCTGGGGACCCGGACTCGGCCCGGTCGGGCACGGTGTGGATTCGGGGCTCGCCCTGGTCGCGGGATGGGCCCGGGTCCTCCTCCCGCTCGTCGTCGTCGGGGCCGGCGTGGCGCTGCTCCTCGGGCGAGGCGGAGCGGACGCGGAGTCCGGGCACGAGGGGTCCGGGGCGGTCGACCCGGTGCGCCTCGCTGTCGGTTCGGTCCTCGGCCTGCTCGCGGTGTGCGGGTTGGCCCAGTTGCGGCACAACCCGTCCCTGCACAACTCGAGTGCGCTGCGCGACGCCGGCGGGTACCTGGGAGCCGTGGTGGGCCACCCGCTCCACGCCGGTTTGGGGACCGGCGGGGCCGCCGTCCTCCTCGTGGCCGTCCTGGTGGTCGCGCTCCTCGTCGCCACCGGCGTCTCTCTCTCCGCCGTCGGTCGCGCCCTGCGCACCGCGGGAAGCTGGTCCGGCCGCACGGCCGTGTCGCTCTGGCAGGGCCGTCCCCTCGTGAGCAAGGGCACCGGTGGCGCAGGCGAGGACCAGATCGGTACGTCGGCGGCTCCTGCAGCCAGCCCCGAGCAGACCGCCACCGGGGCGGCCGCGGCCGCCACGACCGACGGCGGCAAGGCACGCGACTTCGACATCGACATCCCGCTCGAACCCGAGGCCGAGTCCGAGGCCGAACCCGATGCAGAGGCCGAGCCTGAGCTGGCGCCCCGCACCGAGCCCGTGCTGGTACCGGCGGCTTCGGCGCCGCGCGCGCCCGGGGGCTGGGTGCTGCCGGCGGTTTCGCTGCTGCATTCCTCGAAGAAAGTGCGCACCGACCAGCGCCAAGTCGACGCGGCCGGGCAGGAGCTGGTGCGCGCCCTCGCCGCACACGGGGTCGAGACGCGCCTCGTCGGCAGCCGGGTGGGCCCGACCGTCACCCGCTACGAGATAGAGCTCGCCTCGGGCGTCAAGGTGGCGCGCGTCACCAGCCTGTCGAAGGACATCGCCTACGCCATGGCGTCGCCCGACGTCCGCATCCTCGCGCCCATCCCGGGCAAGTCGGCCATCGGCGTCGAGGTGCCGAACCGGACGCGCCAGCTCGTCTCCCTGCGCGACATCCTCGAGTCCGAGGAGGCCCATGCCGCTTCCCACCCGCTCGAGGTGGCGATGGGACGGGACATCGCCGGCCGGGCCGTCATGGTCAACCTGGCCGAGATGCCGCACATCCTGATCTCGGGGGCCACCGGTTCGGGGAAGTCGTCGTGCATGAACTCCATCATCACGTCGATCCTGATGCGCGACGACCCCGACCAGGTCAAGATGATCCTCGTCGACCCCAAGCGCGTCGAGCTGGGGCAGTACGAAGAGCTGCCGCATCTGCTGAACCCGGTCGTGGTCGACCCCAAGAAGGCCGCCAACGCGCTCGCGTGGACGGTCAAGGAGATGGAGCGCCGCTACGACCTGTTGGCCGAGAACGGCGTGCGCGACATCACCGGGTACAACCAACTGGTGGCCGAGGGTCTGATCACTCCGCCACCGGTCACCGACCGGCGGCGCGTGCGCGACGTCGCCGCCTCGGTCCTGGGCGAAGACCATCCCGCGGTCGAGGACGAGGCCGACCTGCCGGCCGAACCCGAGCCGCCCGAGACGCTGCCGTTCATCCTCGTCGTCGTCGACGAGCTCAACGATCTCATGATGGTGGCCGCGCGTGACGTCGAGGACTCCATTGTGCGGATCGCCCAGATGGCGCGCGCGGTGGGCATCCATCTCGTCATCGCCACCCAGCGGCCCTCGGTCGACGTCATCACCGGGGTGATCAAGGCCAACATCCCGAGCCGGATGGCGTTCTCGGTCTCCTCCCTGGCCGACAGTCGGGTCATCCTCGACCAGCCCGGGGCGGAACGCCTCGTCGGCAAGGGCGACATGCTGCTGCTCACGGCGTCCTCCAACGTGCCGCGGCGGCTCCAGGCGCCGTGGGTCTCGGAGGAGGAGGTGCGCGACGTGGTGCGCCACTGGAAGGCGCAGGGAGGCCAGGTCGAACCGATCGTCGGGATCGAGGACGTCGACGAAGGGACTTCGGGTCCCCGCGCCGTCGACGACGACGACGACGAGCTGCTCACACAGGCGCGCGATCTCGTGGTCCGGTCCCAGCTAGGTTCCACCTCCATGTTGCAGCGCAAGTTGCGCGTGGGCTTCGCCCGGGCGGGTCGGCTGATGGATCTCCTGGAGCGCAGCGGCGTCGTCGGACCGAGCGAGGGGTCCAAGGCTCGCGCTGTCCTCATGACGCCCGAAGAGCTCGACGCGCTGTCTCGTCGGTGACGCAGCGGGACACGGCGTCCCTGCTCGCGGGCGCTTCCGGAAAAGGATCGCCGTCCCAGCCCCCCGCGGGTCAGGGGACGACCTCCCGCCGGGAGCGCCGTCGCGGACGCCGGCGACGGCACCGGTCGCGCCGGGTGCTCGTCCTCGTCGCGGTCCTCGTCGTCCTCGTCGCCGCCGCGGGCATCTTCGCCGCGGTCCGGCTGAGCGCGCCCGACCCCGCCCCGGCGGTCACCGTCGACCTGGCGCGCTCGGTGCGCGTGCCGCCGGCGACGGTCCGCCTGCCGTGGCCGACGGTCGGCCAGGGCGCCGTGGCCGTGCCCTCCGTCGGCGTCGCCGCCGGTTCGCCCGGGCAGAAGCCGGTCCCGGTCGCCAGCCTGACCAAGCTCATGACGGCCTACGTCGTGATGCACGACCATCCGCTCACCGGAGCGGCCACCGGGCCCGGGATCACGGTCACCGCGGCGGACATCGCCGACTACGACGCCGACACGAACAACGACGACTCCAACGCCCTGGTGGCGGCGGGCGAGGTCATCACCGAGCGCCAGCTGATGAACGGGATGCTGGTGCACTCCGCGGACAACTACGCCGACATGCTGGCGGCCTGGGATGCCGGCAGCGTCGCCTCGTTCGTGGCGAAGATGAACTCCGTCGCGGCGCAGCTCGGCATGAGCCAGACCCACTTCGCCGACCCGAGCGGCATCCTGCCGGCATCGCAGTCGACGGCCAGCGACATCTTGAAGGTGGCGGCACCCGACATGGAGGACCCCGTCTTCGCCTCCATGGTCCAGATGCACAGCGTCACCTTGCCGGTCGCAGGCACCATCTCGACCTACACCCCACTGCTCGGGCTGGACGGGATCATCGGAGTGAAATCGGGTTTCACCACGCAGGCCGGCGGGTGCGACGTGCTGGCGGTGGTGCGCACCGTGCACGGCGTACCGACCCTCGTCATCACCGCGGTCACCGGGCAGACCGGGCCCGGGGTCCTCGTCGCCGCGGGCCTCCACGCGCTGGACCTGGCCGATACCACCGCCAACGAGGTCGGGACGACGGTGGCCATGACGCGCGGGCAGCTGGTGGCCCGGGTGGCCGAGGCCAACTCCACCGTCGAGGCCCGGGCCGCGTCGACGGTGGACGTGCTGACCTGGCCCGGGTCCGCCGTGCGGCGGCAATTCGAGCCCGGGGCGCCGCTCACCGACCGGTCCCGCCGCGGGGAGCGCGTCGGCACCGTGGTCGTCACGGTCGGCGAACAGCGCACGGTGGTCCCGGTCGTGCTCTCCCAGGACGTCCCCCGCCTCTCCTGGGTCCAACGCCTCTTCTGACGCGGCCCGACGCCGGTGTCGACCGCGGCCTAGCGTCGGGGGCGATGCGCGCCCGGGCACCAGCCTCGTCGGCCAACCTCGGCCCCGGCTTCGACACGCTGGCCGTGGCCGTCGACCGCTACGTCAGCGTCGAGGTCGAGCCCTCGGCCGCGCTGTCGGTGCGCTCCGAGGGCGAGGGTGCGGGCCTCTTCGACGACGCCACGCATCTCGCGGCACGGGTCGCCGCGGAGGTGCTCGGTCACGACCGCATCGCCGTGACCGTCCGCTCGCAGATCCCGGTCGCCCGCGGCCTCGGATCGTCGGCGGCGCTGGCGGCCGCGGCTGCGGCTGCGGCCGGCGCCGAGGACCCCTTCGCCGTCGCCGCCGCGCACGACGGTCATCCCGAGAACGCGGCGGCCAGCGCCTTCGGCGGGCTCGTCGCAGCGACGATCGTCGAGGGCCGGCCGGTCTACGAACCCCTGCCCCTGAGCCCCGAACTGGCCTTCGTCGCCATCGTCCCCGAGCGCAACCTGGAGACGCCCGAGGCGAGAACCCTGCTGCCCGAGACCCTCAGCCGTGCCGACGCCGTCTTCAATCTCGGCCGCATGGCGCTACTACTGGCCGGGCTGGCCCACCCCGCTGCCCTCGTCTCGCAGGCGATGGACGACCGCATCCACCAGCCGGCCCGCACCGCGCTCTTCCCGGAGGCGCCCGAGCTGCTCCGGGGCCTGGTCGACGCCGGCGCGCTGGCGGCCTGCTGGTCCGGGGCCGGGCCGACGCTCCTCGGCGTGGCGACCACCGAGACGCTCGACGTGGTGCGCGACCGCGCCGAGTCGGTGCTGACCTCGTCCGGGGTGCCGGGCCGGGTCCTGGCGCTGCGCCCCGACCTCGGCGGCATCGCGTTCGGGGAGGACGCCGAAGTCCGCCTCTGACGCTGGTCGAGGTCGGGGGCGCGTGCGGGTTCCCTAGACTTCCCGCGTGCCTCGGACCTACTTCATCCGCACCTTCGGGTGCCAGATGAACGAGCACGACTCCGAGCGCCTGGCCGGACTGCTGGTCGCCGACGGCATGGCGGCGGCCGCCAGCATGGAGGAGGCCGACGTCGTCGTGCTCAACACGTGCTGCATCCGGGAGAACGCGGACCAGCGCCTCTACGGCACGCTCGGACGCCTCAAGGAGCTGGTCGACGCCAAGCCCGACCTGCAGATCGCCGTGGGTGGTTGCCTGGCCCAGAAGGACCGGGAGCTGATTCAGCAACGGGTGGGCTGGGTCGACGTGGTGTTCGGGACGCACAACCTGGCCCGCGCCCCCGCGCTGCTGCAGCGCGCCCGGACCGAGGGACCGGTAACCGAGATCCTCGAGGCGGCGGATCCGGGCCAGGAGGCGAGCCCGCTCACCGCGGTGCGGGAGCTGCCTTATGCCGCCTGGGTCACCATCCAGACCGGCTGCGACAATTCTTGCGCGTTCTGCATCGTGCCCTCGGTGCGCGGTCGGGAGGTGAGCCGCCCGATGCACGAGATCGTGGCCGAGGTGGAGGGCCTGGCCCGGACGGGCCACAGCGAGGTCACCCTGCTGGGACAGAACGTGAATTCCTACGGGCGCGACCTGACACGCCGGCGACCGCTCTTCGCCGAGCTCCTGCGCGCCGTCGGTGGCGTGCGGGGGATCGGACGCGTGCGCTTCACCAGCCCCCACCCGAAGGACCTCCGGCCCGAGACGATCGCGGCCATGGCCGAGACGCCGGAGGTGTGCGAGCAGCTGCACCTCCCGCTCCAGTCGGGCAGCGACCGGGTGCTGCGCGCCATGCGCCGCGGCTATACGGCGGCGCGCTACCTCGAGCGCCTGGCGGCCGCCCGCGCCGCCGTTCACGACCTGGCCGTGACGACCGACATCATCGTCGGATTCCCCGGCGAGAGCGAGAGCGACTTTGAGCAGACGCTCGCCGTCTGCGCCGAGGCGTCCTACGACAGCGCGTTCACTTTCGTCTTCTCGCCGCGCCCGGGGACGCGTGCCGCCGCCATGGAGTCCGACTTCGTTCCGCCCGACGTCGTGGCCGAGCGCTTCGAGCGGCTCAAGACGGTGATCGACCGTTCGGCGCTGGCCCGCCACCAGGCCCGCGTCGGGCGCAGCGAAGAGGTCCTCGTCGAGGGTGTGAGCCGGCGCGACGCGGCCATGCTGACCGGGCGCACCCGGCAGGGGAAGCTCGTCCACTTCCCGGACGGACCCGACGGTCCGGCACCCGGCGCCCTGGCCCGGGTCACCATCACCTCGGGCCATCCGCACCACCTCGCCGGCCGGCTCGAGGAGGTCGTGGCACGCCCTCGGCATCGCCGGCTGATTCCCGTCTCCAGCGGGTGACGGCCGTCGCCCTGGTCGGAGTGACCGCGGCGGGCAAGTCCGGCGCCGCACTGGAGCTCGCCCGTCGGCGGGGCGACTGCGACATCGTCTCGGTCGACTCCATGTGCGTGTACCGCGGCATGGACATCGGTACCTCCAAGCCCGATGCCGAAGCCCGGGCGGCGGTACCGCACCACCTCCTCGACCTGGTCGACCCGGACGAGGAGTTCACCGTGTCGCAGTTCCAGGCGGCCGCCCGGGAGGCCCTGGCCGTGGTGGCGGCGGCCGGGAGGCACGCGCTGCTCGTGGGCGGCACGGGGCTCTACCACCGCGCCGTCGTCGACGACCTGGCCATCCCGGGCCGCTATCCCGACGTCGCCGCCGCGCTGGAGGCGGAGCTGGACCAGGGTGCGGCCGAGCCTGCCGACCTCCACGCGCGTCTGCAGGCACTCGACCCGGTCGCCGCCGGGCGGATGGCCCCGACCAACCGGCGACGCGTCGTGCGGGCCCTCGAGGTCACGCTGGGAGCGGGCCGACCGTTCTCGGACTTCGGGCCCGGGCTCGGGGCCTATCCCGAGGGGGGCACGGCCCAGGTCGGGCTGGCCATCCCACCCGACGAGGTCGACCGGCGGATCGCGGCCCGCTTCGATGCCATGGTCGAAGCGGGGTTCGTCGACGAGGTCCGGGCGCTGGCCGCACGGCCGCGGGGCCTCTCGCGCTCGGCCCGCCAGGCGCTCGGCTACCGCGAGATCCTGGCCCACGTGGAGGAGGGCGTCCCGCTCGGGCCCTGCCTGGAGTCGGCCGTGCGCCGGACGAGGCAGTTCGCCCGCCGCCAGGCGTCGTGGTTCCGGCGCGATCCGCGCGTGAGGTGGGCCACGTGTGCCGAGGGGGCCCAGTCGCTGCTCGAGCGGGCTCTCGTGCACGGTTGACGCCGGCGGGCTGCGACAATGGAGCAGTGCACGCCACCAAGCACGAGGCCGCCGGCAACGACTTCCTGGTGGTCCTCGACCCCGACGACGTGTGGCGGCTCTCGGTCGCCCAGGTGCGCCTCCTGGCCGACCGGCACCGGGGCGTCGGGGCCGACGGAGTCATCCGCGTCGGTCCCGGCCGTGACGGCTGCGACCTGTCGATGGAGCTGCGCAACGCCGACGGCTCGCCGGCCGAGATGAGCGGGAACGGGATGCGGTGCCTGGCCCAGGCCGCGGTGGACGCCGGGCTGGTGTCCCCGCCGCGCTTCACCGTCGCCACCGCCGCGGGTGTCCGCACCGTCGACTACGCCCCGGGTCCCGCGCCCGGCTCGGCGACAGCCAGCGTCGACATGGGTCCGGTCACCTTGGGCCCCGAGCTTCCCCACCAGCTCGACGGCCGCCGGGCCCGGACGGTCGCCGTGGGCAACCCGCATCTGGTCCTGCTCGGCCCCGACACCGCATCGGTCGACGTCGCGGAGCTCGGGCCCAAGCTCCAGAGCGGCTACGACGGCGGCATCAACGTGGAGTGGATCACCGTGACCCAGGACCACGCCGGAGAGCTGCTCGACTTCCGTGTCTACGAGCGCGGCGCGGGGGAGACCCTCGCCTGCGGCACGGGCAGTGTCGCCGCGGCCGCAGCGGCGCGCGACTGGGGTGCCGTGGGACCCGAGGGTGCGGTGCGGGTGCGCAACCCGGGCGGCGTGCTCGAGGTCGTGCTCGGATCGGGCGACGGCGCCTCGTCCCACCTGGCCGGTCCGGTCCGCATGGTGGCCGCCGTCGAGATCCACCCGGGGATGCTCTCTTGAGCGATCTGTTGCCCGGAACGCTCATCGAGCGCACGTTCCGGGAGCGCATCATCCTGGTCGGCGTCATGTTCCCCGGCCTGACCGCCGAGGGAGTCGACGCGGAGCTCGACGAGCTGGCCCAGCTCGTCGACAGCGCCGGGGCGGACGTGGTGGGACGCGTCGTACAGCGGCGCGACGCTCCCGATCCGGCCACGTTCGTCGGCCGAGGCAAGGCGGAGGAGATCGCGGCGTCTGGCGCGCAGCCTCGACGCCGACACCGTCGTCTTCGACGACGAGCTGACGCCGGCCCAGCACCGCAACCTGGAGAAGCTCTTCGGGCGCACCGCCATCGACCGGACCGCGGTGATCCTCGACATCTTCGCCCAGAACGCCCGCAGCCCGGAGGGCAAGGCCCAGGTGGAGCTGGCGCTCCTGCGCTACCGGCTGCCCCGGTTGCGCGGGCGGGGTCTGTCGCTCAGCCAGCAGGCGGGCGGCATCGGGACGCGGGGGCCCGGCGAGACGCAGTTGGAGGTCGACCGGCGTCGTCTGGTGCGCCGCATGCACCGGCTGGAGGCCGACCTGCGCGAGGTCGAGCGCACCCGTTCCCTGCAGCGGCGCAGCCGGGCCCGTGGCCGCCACCGCGAGGTCGCCCTCGTCGGCTACACCAACGCGGGCAAGTCGACCCTGCTCAACTGCCTGACCGACGCCGGCGTGCCGGCGGCGGACCGTCTCTTCGTCACCCTCGATCCGCGTACGCGCCAACTGCAGCTCCCGGGCGGGGAGACCGTACTCGTCACGGACACGGTCGGCTTCGTGCGCAAGCTGCCGCACGAGCTGGTCGAGGCGTTCCGCTCCACGCTCGACTCGGTCCGCCTGGCCGACCTCGTCCTGCACGTCGTCGACGGCACGGCGGCCGACGCCGGGATGCAGATGGCGGCGGTCCACGAGGTGCTGCGAGAGATCGGAGCCGACGGCGTGCCCGACCTCGTCGTCGTGAACAAGGCCGACCGCGCGCCCGAGGAGGCCAAGGCGCTGGCCCACGGCATGGAGGGGTCGGTGCTCGTCTCGGCCTTGACGGGCGAGGGCGTCGGCGACCTGCTGCGTGTCGTGGCGGACCGGCTCCGGGGCGCAGACCGGGTGGTCGAGCTGGTCGTGCCGTGGGCGCGCGGCGACGTCCTGGCCGCGGTGCACCGCGAAGGCGAGGTGGTGGGCCAACGCCACGGCGAGGAGTCGGCGGTGCTCCAGGTCGTGCTCGACGACGTCGGCCGGGCCCGCTTCGCGGAGTTCCTCTCCGCGCCGTGACCTTCCGCCTGCCGCCCTATCCCTACGACCGCCTCGACGGACTGGCCGAGGTGGCCGCCGCGCATCCCGGCGGCATGGTCGACTGCTCGGTGGGCACGCCGTGCGACCCGCCGCCGCCCGCGGTGGTCGAGGCGCTGGCGACCTCCGACACCGAGCGCGGCTATCCGACCTCGGCCGGCAGCGCGACCCTGCGCGACGCGGCGGCGACCTGGCTGGCCCGCCGCTTCGGCGTCGAGCTGGCGCCCTCGTCGGTCGCCGTCTCGGTCGGCTCGAAGGAGCTGGTGGCGTCGGTGCCGCATGTCCTGCGACTGCGCCACCCCGAGCGCGACACCGTCCTCTACCCCGAGGTGTCCTACCCGACCTATGCCATGGGGGCGGAGCTCGCCGGGTGCCGTGCCGTTCCCGTCCCGGCGCCGGCCGGCCGAGCGGGCGGTCTCGACCTGGCCACGGTCGACCCCGACGACGCGGCGCGCGCGCTCCTGCTGTGGTCCAACTCGCCTTCGAACCCGACCGGCGGCCTGGGCGACCTCGGCGCCGAGGCCGAGTGGGGGAGGGCCCACGGCATCCCGGTCTTCTCCGACGAGTGCTACACCGAGTTCACGTGGGCCGGCGCGCCGCGCTCGGTGCTCGAGCACGGGCCCGAGGGCGTGGTCGCCGTGCACTCGCTCTCGAAGCGCTCCAACCTGGCCGGGCTGCGCGTCGGTTTCTACGCCGGAGACGCGGAGCTCGTCGGGTTCCTGCGTGCCGTACGCCAGCACGCCGGGCTCATGGTCCCCGGACCGGTGCAGGCGGCGGCCGTGGCCGCCCTGGCGGACGACGACCACGTGGTGGAACAGCGGGTCCGCTACGGCGAACGTCTCGAGTACCTGGCGGCGGTGCTCGAGGAGTACGGCTGCCCGTGCGAGTTGCCCGAAGGGGGCTTCTACCTGTGGGTGCCGGTGCCGGAGGCGGCGCCATGGAGCGACGCCTGGGCCATGGCCGAGTCCCTGGCCGCCGACGGCGGCATCCTGGTCGCGCCCGGCGACCTCTACGGCGAGCGCGCGGCCCGCCACGTGCGGGTCGCGGTGGTCCAGCCGATGGAACGCCTGCAGCTGGTGGGGCGCCGGCTCGGTGGGGCCCGGGAGCGCTCGGTAGGGTGAGCCATGGCTGATCTGCAGGCGAGCATCGAGGAGTTGTGGGAGCGTCGCGCCACCCTCACCCCGGCGGACGGCGACGCGGAGGCGGTCGTCGAGGAGGCGATCACGCTGCTCGACACCGGCGAGGCCCGCGTGGCCGAGGTGGACCCGGCGACGGACCGGGTCGTCGTGCACGAGTGGTTGAAGAAGTCGATCCTGATGTTGTTCTCGCTGCGGGGCATGGAGACGATCGAGCACGGGCCCTTCGAGTACGCCGACAAGTTGCCCCTCAAGCACGGCTTCGCCGAGGCAGGCGTGCGCGCCCTTCCCGGGGCCTCGGCGCGGTGGGGCTCCTTCCTCGGGCGGGGCGTCGTGCTGATGCCGTCCTACGTGAACATCGGCGCCAGGGTCGGCGCCGACTCCATGGTGGACACCTGGGCCACGGTCGCCTCGTGCGCCCAGATCGGCGAGCGGGTCCACCTCGCCGGCGGCGTGGGCATCGGGGGCGTGCTCGAGCCGCCCAACGCCGTGCCGGTCGTGGTGGAGGACGACGCGTTCGTCGGCAGCCGCTGCATGGTCACCGGAGGGGCACGCATCGGCCGCGGTGCCGTGCTCGGTGCCGGGAGCTTCCTCGACCCCTCCATCCCCGTCATCGACGCCGAGACCGGGGAGGAGTTGTCCCGGGGCGAGGTGCCGTCGTGGTGCGTCGCCATCCGCGCCAGCCGGCGACGTGAGTACCCCGGCGGTGAGTTCTTCGTGCCGTGCGTCCTGGTGATCAAACGGCTGGGCGAGGGCGAGCGTCACGACAAGGCGCAGCTGAACGAGGTCCTCCGCGAGCATGGCGCCAGCACCTGAGGACGGAGGCGGCCGGCCCGACCTGTTGGCCGCGACGGCCGATCTCGTGGCCATCGCATCGGTCAGTCATCACGAGGATGCGATCGCCGCGTGGGTCGAGAAGGTGCTGGCGCCGTGCTCGTGGCTGACGGTGGTGCGCCTGGGCGACAACGTCGTCGCCCGCACGGATCTCGGGCGTGACCAGCGCCTGGTGCTGGCCGGTCACCTCGACACCGTGCCGCCCGGCGCGAACGCGGCGCCGCGGGTCGAGGGCGACACGCTCTGGGGTGTCGGCGCATCGGACATGAAGGGCGGCCTGGCCGTCATGCTCGACGTGGCGACGTCGGAGGCGGCGCCGGCCATCGATCTCACCTGGTGCTTCTACGCCCGCGAAGAGGTGGGCCGGGACGAGAGCGGCCTGCGCCAGCTGTGGCAGGAGCGACCCGACCTCCTGGCGGGGGACGCGGCCGTGCTGGGCGAACCGACGGACGCGCTGGTCGAGGCCGGGTGCCAGGGGACGCTGCGCATCCGCGTCACGGTGCGTGGCGTGCGGGCGCACACGGCCCGCCCGTTCACCGGGCGCAACGCCATCCACCGCCTGGGGGAGCTGATCGTGCGCATTGCCGGATGGCCCGGGCGCGAGGTGGTGCTCGACGGGTGCACCTACGCCGAACAGCTCCAGGTGGTCGCCGTCGCCGGCGGAGTGGCGAGCAACGTGGTGCCGGACGAGGCGAGCCTCGAGGTCAACCATCGCTACGCGCCCGACCGCAGGGCGCCCGAGGCGGAGGCGTTCCTGCACCAGCTCCTCGACCCGGTGCTCGAGCCCGAGGCGGGCGACACCTGGGAGCTCCTCGACGCCGGCGACGGGGCGCCGCCCTCGCTCGGCCATCCGCTGCTGGCCTCGCTGGTGGAGCGCACGGGCCAGGCGCCGCGGGCCAAGGTGGGCTGGACCGACGTGGCGTCGTTCTGGGAGCACGGCGTCCCCGCCGCCAACTTCGGCCCGGGTGACCCCCTCCTGGCCCACCACCCCGACGAACGGGTCACGCGGCGCCAGCTCGAGCGGGCGAGGGACGTCCTGGTGGGCCTGGTCACCTCGACGCCCTGAGTCGGGTCAGCTGTACGTGCTCACCCAGGACCCGTCACTGGCCTTGACCTCCGTGACCGACTTGCCGGACTGGTTCGTCACCCAGACGTCGGTGCCGTCGAACGCGAGGAAGGTGGGTTCGACGAAGCCGTAGGAGCCGCCGGAAAGGGTGCGGACGAACGAGCCGCTTCCTGCCAGCTCGGTCACCGAGTTCCCGAACGAGTTGGTGACCCACAGATCGGAGCCGTCGTAGGTGATGCCGTAGGGGGCGTCGAAGCCGTACGAGCCGCCCGAGATCGTCGCGACCCAGGATCCGTCGTTGGCGCTCACCTCGGTGACGGAAGCTCCCGGACTGCTGAAGGTGCCCTGGTTCGTCACCCACACGTCCGTGCCGGCCACGGCGATGTTGCTCGGTCCGTTGAAGGCGAACGAGCCACCGCTCAACGTCCTCACCCAGGCCCCGGAGGCCGTCGTCACCTCGGTCAGCGAGTTCCCGTGATAGTTGGCGACCCAGACGTCGGAACCGTCGACCGTCACACCGGTCGGCACGTCGAACCCGTACGAGCCACCCGAAATGGTGCTCACCCACGAACCGTCACTCGCGTTGATCTCCGTCACCGAGTTCCCCTCGGTGTTCGCGACCCAGAGATGGGTGCCGTCGGAGGCGATCCCCGCGGGGAAGACGAAGCCGTACGAGCCACCCGAGATGGTGCGAACCCACGACCCGTCGCTGACGTCGAGCTCGGTGACCGAGTTCCCGAGCGAGTTGGTCACCCAGAGATGGCCTCCGTCGACGGTGACGTTGCTGGGACCGTCGAAGCCGTAGGAGCCGCCGGACAGAGAGCGAACCAGGGTCCCGGTCCGGGTGAACTCGACGACCGAGTTGTTGCCCTCGTTGGTCACCCAGAGGTTGGTCCCGTCGAAGGCGATGTCATACGGGTCGTTGAAGCCGATGGATCCTCCGGTGGTCGGTGTCCCCTTGACGACCACGGATGGTTGCCCGGGTCCGTCGGCGTTCCGGGCCTGCACCGTCACCGAGTATCTGGTGCCGTTGGTGAGACCCGTGATCACGCACGTCGTCGCCCCCGTTGTCGTGCACCTCCCCCCGGTGGTCCCTCTCCGACTCGCAGTCGCGACATATTTCTTGATGGGCAGACCCCCGACATGCCTCGGCGCGGCCCACGAGACACCGAGCGCCGAATCCATCGGCGTCACCGCGACATTCTGAGGGGGACCGGGAACACTCGTCGCCGGCGACTGGGCTCCGGCAGGTTGAGCCAGACCGAGAGACGGAACTATCGAGACGGCGAAGAGGATCGGGGCGATCGCCCGCCAGTTGTTCACGTGTGCCTCCTGGGTGCGCCATTCCGTTCGGAAACTCGGATGTGAGCGGCGGAGATTAGCGCGGCGCGCGCAGGACCGCGGCCTCAACCGGTCGGGTCACATTCGCGTCGAGGGCGGTCACCGCGCGATCGATCGCGCGGCACGTCGGTGCGATCGCGGCGGACCAGATCCGACGGTTTCGCCATCGGTGCAGCAAATGTGCAGCGACCTCGAAGCTTCCATGAGCGCCCGCGCCGACGGGTCCAAGGTCTCGTCGCTTTCATAGTCGATGAATCGATCTTCGGCCGTGCCGTCAGCATGGGCCGTGGTTGGTGTGACTCGGGGCGGTGCCACCAAACTCGGAGAGCTCTCTCCGCACACGACCACGTCGAACCGCGGGCACCGGTCCCATTCGGCCTCGAAGCGTCGACTGGTCGGCCGGGACGACTGGCGGGTCGCACCCCGAGCCGGCGATCCGGGGCACAATGACCGCTGTGGCGAGTTGGGCCGAAATGCGGGCACGGCAGCGGGTGAGGGTCGCGCTCTCCAAGGGCGAGACGATTCCGAGCGAGGACTATGGAACTGCTCAGAAGGTGCTCGAGCAGGTGGTCTGGTACTTGCCGGCGACGATTCTCTGGGTCGTGGTCTTCTTCCTCTGGTTCGGTTTGTTCCTGTTCGGAACCGGAACATTCCGCTGGACCGCGGTTCTGTGGATGTTCGCGTCGGGAGTGTGGGCGTGGACCCTTCTTCGGAGGCGCAAGAGGATCTTGGCGGGAGCGACGAAGATGGGATTCCGTCGAGTCGGATAAGGACGGCTCTGCCCCGACGGGTCCGAGCCCGCCCAAGACCGTGGCTATGAGTTCGCCATTGCTCCCGGTTCGGGTATTTCGCTCTCGGCTGATCCCCCGAATATGTCCAGCTCCGGCTTTACGAGCCTGCGATGTGTCCAGAGCACGACGGCGGCAACCAACCACAAATACACGGCGACAATGAGAACCCGAACAGTGTCGGAACGACTGCCGAATGATCCGAACACTCCCGGCCCGGCTAACGAGAAGATCGCATACACCGAGAACAGCAAGAGGACGAGGAACGAGAGCACCGACACGAAGGCGACGGCAGAAACGTAGCTTTGCCCTACACGTTGCGACGGACCCTGGATCTGGCTGTCGGAGCGGGAAAGCGCAAGGCCGCGACGCAGGTGCAGGACGAGGAGCACGATACTGATGAGAGTGGCGAACCCACCGAATACGACCGCGGGGCAGCAGCATTCATCACCGCGTTCGAATGATTGCCGACGAACGCGACCACGCCTGAGACCACCACGGCAGACCCGAAAATGGCGAGCGAGAGCGTGACGAACGACACGGCGAAGTAATACACGGACTGCGGTCGCCGTCCTTTCGGATCGGGATCGGCACGGTTGGCGACGATGATGATCACCAGTACGCCGACCAGAGAGAGCACGGCCAAGACGCCGAGAAACGCCAAGAGGATTCCCACGATCGTGGCCAGTCCCCCCACGCTCGACGTACCGTTCTGGACCGTGACCCCGGACGACCCGAACCCATTGGGCGGGACCACGGTGCCGCCGCTCGTGAAACCCGGAATATTCGGAATAGTGGTCGGCACCACGCTGAACCAGCTCATTTTGAATCCGCCTCTCGTCGCCCGCTGAAAGTGACGATAGCCCTACGGGGCCCACGAATGCTGTTGTGTCGTGTGCGGCTCGCAAAAATGGACGCGAGGTCACTGAAAGCCCGTCGGATCCGGGTCAGCCGATATCGACCACTCCGAGCTCGGTGACGCCATCTTCCGGAAGATCGGATCGGGTGGGTAGGGCAACCGGGTCCGCCACTCTCGAACCAGCCGCGTCGGCGCGAAACTGCCGCGGTGGACGACGACGGTTTGCTGCAGGAACAACGTTCCTTCTATCGGGCCCGGGCCCCCGAGTATGACGATTGGTGGGAGCGACGCGGTCGCTATGACCGAGGAGAGGAGCAGCTGCTTGTATGGCGACGACAGGTCGCCAGGGTCGAGGAAGCCTTGGGCCTCTTCGACGCGACCGGCAACGTCCTGGAAATGGCGGGGGGAACCGGATGGTGGACCCAGAGGCTTGCGCACACGGCGGAACGTCTCACGGTCGTGGACAGCTCGCCTGAAGTCTTGACGCTCAACCGGGAGAGGGTGGGACAGTCCGACGTGACCTACGTGGTCGCGGACCTCTTCGAGTGGCGGCCGGACTCGACCTATGACGTGGTGTCTTCTCGTTCTGGCTCTCTCATGTTCCTCGAGCTCGATTCGGCGACTTCTGGTCTCTCGTCCAGTCGTGCCTTACCCCGTCCGGACGGGCATTCCTCATTGACAACCGCAACGATCCGTTGCCCGACACGACCGCGAAGGATCCATACGTCGTCGAGTACGGCGCCGATCTGCACCTCCGTCGCCTGGGTGACGGCTCGCAGTACCGGGTCGTCAAGGTGATGTACGAGCCGGACGAGCTCGAAGCTCTTTGCGCCGCAGAGGGCTGGTCCGTCGAGATCGACGCGACCCGATGGTTCATATTCGGTTCTGCCCGCCGTCGCTGAGACAGGCGCGTTTCTGCGATCGGGAGAAGGACGCAGAATGATGCCCGCTCGAGACAGACCGAACTCGGTGCTCAATCGCAACACTGTGGCAAAGTGACACGCATGTCCGAGGCGATCTCCGGGACCGAACTGCTCGACCCAGCCGTCATCGCCGAACCCCACCGGTTCTATGCTGAGCTTCGGGCCGAGGCCCCTGTATGGGAAGTTCCGGGCACCGGCATCTTCACGGTGGCCTCGTTCGAACTGCTCACAGAAGCGGTTGGACGGGTCGATGATTTCTCGTCGAACATCACGTGTCTCCTCTATCGCGGTGACGACGGGATGCCTTGTCGGCTCCCCTTTGGTGATGCCGGGGTACAGGCGTTGGCCACAGCCGATCCGCCGATGCACGCGCTGCACCGGAGCACGGTCTTTCCCGAGCTTGTGGCGAAGCGCATGTCGATGCTGGAACCGGACATCCTCCTTGTGGCCGAGGAGTGCGTGGATCGTGCCCTGGACGAGACTTCCGTGGACTTCATGGCTGCCATTGGCAATGTCGTACCGATCACAATGATCAGCCGCCTGATCGGATTTCACGACAGTGACCTGGGTCAGCTGTTGAGGGCGGCGTTCGACTCGACGGCCATGCTGGGGTCGACTCTGACCTACGACGAGTTGATCGTCCTGATCGGGCGCAGCGGTGAGATCCAAGCATGGATCGCCGACCAACTCTCGACTGCGATGGGAGATCCGACCGATGATCTGCTCGGAGCCGTCGCGCGTGGCGTCGACAGTGGTGCCTTTTCCGAGCACGGGGCCGGAGTTGTCCTGCACACGTTGCTCAGTGCAGGCGGCGAGTCCACGACGAGTCTGCTCGGAAACGCGGTGCGTATCCTGGCGGAACGCCGGGATGTCCAGGACCGTCTCCGAGCGAATCCTGAAATGATTCCGATGTTCGTGGAGGAGGCGCTACGTCTGGAGCCGCCATTCCGCTACCACATGCGCTTCGTGCCGCACGCCACCACCCTCGGTGGCGTCGAAGTCCCGGCCGGAGCCACGGTCCTGCTGCTCTGGGGTGCCGCGAACCGTGATGGCGGAATATTCGAGCACCCGGACGACATCGATTTGACCCGAGGGGTGCCACGCCGTCATGTGGCCTTTGGCCGGGGCATCCATCACTGCGTCGGAGCGCCGCTGGCGCGGATGGAGGCCAGAAATGTGCTCAGCGTGCTGCTCGCCCGTACGAGGGATATCACGCTTGATCCGGAGCGCCCACCGAAGTGGACGAACAGTCTCATGGTGCGCCGCCACGAGGAACTCTCGGTGCGATTGAGAGCAATCTAAGGCCTGCCAGAAGAGCCACCCTCGCCGCCCCCGAAGTCGGCCGACATGCTCAGCCGGCGCCGGCAGGCTCCCCGCGGAAGAACCAGTGCACCCCGAAGCGGTCGGCCAGGTGCCCGTAGATGCCGAAGGGCTCGTCGCGCAGCTCGTCGAAGAGTGCGGGGTCCGAGCCGACCGCCAGGCAAGCGAAGATCTCCCGGAAACGTCCTTCGGCGTCGCCGCTCACGTACAGACCCACGGTGTTGCCCGGCCTCGGCGCACGGGTGGGATGGAGCCAGTCCGTCGCGTTGAGCTCCACGGCCCCGTTCTGGAGACGGGCGTAGACGACCCTGTCGTGCCGCTCCGGTGGGGTTCCGTCCCGCATGGGAGTGTCGCCCAATTTCGTGACGGTCAGTTCGCCGCCGAGGCAGCTTTGGTAGAAGCCCATGGCTTCGGCACAGGTCCCGTCGAACAGCAGGAATGGTGCGAGGCTGATCACGTGTCCTCCTTGGTCGGTCCGGCTCTTCCGCGTCCCGCGAGCCGGTAGACCGCCACGGGATCGTCGGTCGGCTCCGAGGGGAGTGCCCGCACCGCGACCAACTCGAACCCGTTCTTCTCGAGCACCCGCCGCGAGGCGGTGTTGCGCTCGTCGGGGTCGGCCAGCACGGCGCACCCGGGAACGCGGGCCCGGACGCGGCGGACCAGGTCGCCGACGAGTTGCGTCCCCACGCCTCGGCCGATCAGCGCGTGCTCGCCGATGGCGAAGTCGATGCCCGCGTCGCCCGGACCCGCCCCGACGTCCGCCGCCCAGGCCGGGTCGACCTGGCAGAGGTACCACTGGCACCAGCCGATCGGCGCTTCCCCGTCGGTGGCGACGAGCATGTGCACCGGCTGGCGCCCTTCGATGCTGTCGCGCACGTCACCGATCTCCCGATCCAGGGTGGATCCGGCCAGAAACCACTGTGCGACGTGGGGCGCCGTCAGCCATCGCTCGACGAGCGGGATGTCCTCGCCGCGCATCGCCCGCAGGCTCAACACGGGCGAACGGGCGTCCGGGTCGGGCGCAGCCCGAGCCCCGTCATCGCCGACTCGACGCCCTGCCGGCCCGCCTCCGCACGGGAGACGGCCATGAGATCCGGCCGCCGAAGAAGCCCTCTTCGAGCACCGCCCTGTCCATGGTTTCGTCCTCCGGATGGGTGATGTTCCCAACACGTGGGTGGGTCCGAACGGCGGTTCAGATCGCCGTCAGGTCCTCTCCGAACACGATGTTCCCGCCGAAGTGCCCTCGAGCGAGGGCGGTCCACTCCTCCGCCGACCCTGCCGCCGGCGTGGGTATCTGGTGGGTGAGGACGAGCGTCCCCACACCGGTCCGGGCGGCCGTCTGGGCCGCTTGCTCGACCGTCGAGTGGTACCCGATGGTGTCGACGAATCGCTGCATTGGCACCAGGCGGACCAGATCGTCGCGCAACACCGTCTGGATGTAGACGTCCGCTCCGGCGCAGAGCTCGTCGAGGCCCGGGCAGGGCACGGTGTCTCCCGCCACGACGATGCTCCGCCCGCCCGACTCGAAGCGATAGGCGAGCGTCGGTTCCACCGGGCGGTGGTCCGTCGCCGCGGCCGCGACCGTCGTCGGCCCGCTCCGCAACACTTCGCCCGGTCCGATCTCGTGTACCTCGACGTGGGGCTGCCACGTGAGGTCGGCATGGTGGGCCACGCGGTAGGACACGTCGGGTGCGAGCATGGCCAGGGCTCCCTCGACCACCCCCGCCGTCCCCGGAGGTCCGAAGACGTGCAGTGGCGTCGGTCCGGTGCTCATGATCCAGTGCGTCGTGATCACGTCGTTCAGGTCGCAGATGTGGTCGCTGTGGAGGTGGGTGAGCAGCACACCCCCGAGCATCACGGGCAGGACCCCGGCCGCCGCCAGGCGTAGGCAGACACCGCGGCCGGCGTCGACGAGCCAGCGATCGTTTCCGGACCGCACCAGCGTCGACGCCCCGGCCCGCTGCGGGTCGGGGAGCGGGTTGCCGGTCCCGAGCAACACGGCGGTGAGGGGCGGAGTCGACTCCTCGTGAACGGGCGGGGACGGCACCCGCGCACTCTACGTCGGGCGCACGCCGACGAGGGCGGAGGACGCCCTCGCCTCGCTACGACAAGGAGAGCTCGTGGACGGCGCGTGAGCTCAGGTGGAGGTTCTCCTGCCCGGGTAGGCGATCGACGTGTCGGTCGATCCTCGCCAGGCTCTCGCGTCCCTTCTCGCCGTCGAAGAGGTACCTCACCAAGAACCCGACCTCGCGGTCGGGCATCACCCCCGAGCCGACGGGGCGCCACAGCCGCGAGAGCGCGAAGCGGGTGAGCCGGCGCGCTTTGGGGCTCTCGGCCAGGCGACGCGTCGCCTCGGACGCGTAGAAGTCGATGTGGCGGCCCTCCTGCTTCATGATGCGGCGCAACAATTCGCGCAGCGTCGGATGTCCGGCGATCTCGGCTAGCCGGCCGTAACCCGCCTGCGTCGTCCACTCGTTGATGGCGCCCCACGCCATCTGCAACGCGATGAAGGCCCGGCCCGAGAACGCCGCGAGCCCGATGGTGCTGAGCGTGGAGACCGCCTCCTGGCGGCGCCGGCCGTGGCGCAGCTCGGCGATGCGCGGGGCGCCGGCCACCTCGCCGTGCGCCTCGAGCACCCGCCCGACGGCGTCGCCGTGCCACATCTCCTCGAAGACCCAGCACGAGAGGAACGAGGTGATCGCTGGGTCCTGGTGGGCCGGGGTGAGGAGCAGGTTGCGCAGGTAGCACACGGTGTGGTGCTCGACGTCGTGCATGTAGCGCAGCGACCGCAGCGCGTCCGCCGGCAGGGGGCGGTCCCGGAAGTCCTCGAAGTCGATGCCCTCGAGGTCGAGCCGCCCCGCCCGGGAGAGGTAGGAATCGATGGTCGTCCTCATAACGCCTACTATCCGGAGCACAGGCGAGGCCCGGATGGAGCGGCGGTCACGCATCCGTCAACGGCCAGGCACCGAACAGAGAGCGGATGCAACCGATCGAGGAGGTCAGCGACGCCCAGCTGGTGACCTCCATCGCCCGTTGGAGCGAGGTTGCGCTGGCCGAGGTGTACCGGCGTCATGCCGGCGCCGTCTTCGGCCTGGCCAAGAGGGTCCTCAACAGTGCCGCGGAGGCGGAGGACGTCACGCAGGAGGTCTTCCTGCGCCTCTGGAACCAACCCGAGCGATTCGACCCGGTCCGGGGCTCCTTGCGCTCGTTCCTCCTGGCCCAGGCCCACGGCCGCGCCGTGGACCTGGTGCGCTCGACCTCCTCGCGTCGCCAGCGCGAGGCCCGGGATGCCCTCAGGACGGCCGAGGCCGGCTACGACCTCCAGCACGAGGTGTGGGACCTGGCCGTCGCCGACCAGGTGGCGCGCGCCATGGACGAGTTGCCCGCCGGTGAGCGCCGGGCCATAGAGCTCGCCTACTTCGACGGGTGCACCTACCGCGAGGTGGCGCAGCTCCTGGGCCAGCCCGAGGGCACGGTCAAGAGCAGGATCCGCAACGGCATGCGGCGCATGCGAGCCGTGCTGACCGATGCCGGAGTGAGGGGGGTCGACGCATGATGACCCACGAGGAGGCGAGCGAGCTGCTCGGCGCCCACGCCCTCGACGCGGTCGACGGGGAAGAGCTGCTGGAGCTCGAAGCTCATGTGGACACCTGCCCGCGCTGTCGGGCCGAGCTCGACACCTTGCGCGAGGTGGCGGGCGCCATCGGTCATTCCGCCGAACCCCTCCCCGAAGGCCTCTGGTCGAACATCGTGAGCCGGCTCCCCGCGCGCCCGGCGGACGAGGAGTCGCCTCCCATGCCCCGCCTCGTCGGCCCGTCGCCGTCGCCGTCGACCGCGCCGGTCCGGCCGGCCCGGCGGCGCCGCGCCCGGGCAGTGGCCGCCCTCGTGGCCGTGGCGGCGGCCGCCGTGGTGGCCGTGCTCGCGGTCGGGCTGGTACGGGCCGACAACCGGGTGAGCAACCTGCAGGCGGCGTCCGCTCACCGGGCCCAGACCTCCGCCGTCCGGGCGGCGTTGGGTGCGCCGGGCCACAAGGTCGTCACCTTGGCCTCGTCCTCGGGTACCGCGCTCGGCGCGCTTCGTCGTCGTGCCGGACGGGCGGGGCTACCTGCTCTCGTCGCACCTGCCCGCGTTGGCCCGAAACCGCACGTACCAGCTGTGGGGGATCATCGGGAGCCGCCCGATCTCGCTCGGCCTGCTCGGATCGTCACCGAGCCACGCGACGTTCACCATGGCCAGCTCGGCCGCGCCGAGCGCGCTCGAGCATCACGGCCGAGCCGGCCGGCGGCGCCGTCGCACCCACCAGCCCGATCGTCGCGACCGGGACCGTCTGAGTGCCGGCGCCCAGCTGTTAGGTTCGCACGCCATGGCCGAGGATGTAGAAGCGAAGCCGCGCCGTCCCATAGAGGTCGGCGCCGAGGCGGAGCCGGTGAAGCTGGGCTCCATGCTGCTGACCCTCGTCGAGCCCCACCGGGGACACGAGGTGGCGTACAACCGGTGGTACGAGCGCGATCACTTCTACGCCGGGTGCATGGTGGGGCCGTACAACTTCGCCGGCCGCCGCTGGGTCGCCACCGCCGGGTTGAAGTCGCTGCGCGACCCCGACCCGTCCGCCATCACGGGTGAGCCGACCCGGGGCTCGTACGTGGCGTTGTACTGGGTCCTCGACGGCTACTTCGACATGTGGAACCGCTGGGCGCTGCGCCAGGTGAACGCCCTCCATGCGGCGGGGCGCATGTTCCAAGAGCGCGACCACGTGCACACGCTGCTCTACAACTTCGCCTGGGAGTACCGGCGGGACCCCGACGGCGTCCCGGTCGAGCTCGCGCTCGACCATCCCTATCGCGGACTGGTCGCCGTGTTCCTCGACCGCGCCGAGGACGGCACCAACGAGGAGCTGTGGTCCTGGCTGCGCTCGGAGCACCTGCCCTCGCTCCTCCCCGGGACCGACGCCGACCTGGTCGCGGCGTTCACACCGATCGCGCTGGAGGTGGACGCGCCCGGCGACGTCCCCCGCGAGTCGGCCCGCGACAACCGCACCGTGCTCCTCTTCTTCGTGAACACCCCCCCGGAGGTGGCGTGGGAGCCGGTGTTCGTCGAGCACCGGCGCCGGATCGAAGAGTCGGGCCGGGCCACCGTGGTCGCCATGTTGCCGTTCATCCCGACCATCGTCGGCACCGACACCTACACCGACCAGCTCTGGGTCGACGACTGACGATCCGATCCTGGCCCGGTGGAGGCCAGCTTCAGGTGAAGGCTCCGCGGGCCGCCGTCACCCCCGGGCGAGGATCTCCACGTGGGTCACCACGAAGACGGCGTCCTCCGAGGCCGACCAGCGCAGGAACGCGTCGGCGATCGATTCGAGCTCGTCCGCATCGCTCATGCCGTACTCGAGGGCTTGCTCGGCCAGGCGCGAGAAACGCACGCGGTCGGCCCACAACCTGCCCCACCACTCCCTCGCCTCGGGATCCGCGTAGGTCCACGTCGAGCTCGACACTTCCGTCCGGTCGAACCCGGCAGCGCGGGCGAGCGCCGGGAGCCGTGGGCCGATCCGGGCGTCGTGCCCGTTGCGGCCCGTGACGTCGAGATACAGCGCGAGCCACCGGTCGAGCAGCGGGTCCGTGGGCGCCCAGGTGAACGCTCCATAGTCCGAGTCCCGGGCGGCGAGGACCCCGCCGGGGCGGAGCACCCGGCGCAGGCCCACGAGCGCCGCCTCGGGGTCGCCGAGATGCTGGAGCACCTGGTGCAGGTGAACCACATCGAAGCGTTCGGAGTCGAAGCCAGGCGCGAAGAGGTCCCCCACCACGAACTGCACGTTGTCCAGGCCGAGCCCGTCGGCGTAGGCCCGGGCCCGATCGACGACGTCCGCCGAGGCGTCGAGCCCGACCACCTCGCCCGGCGCGACCAGGCGGGCCAGGTCGGCTGTGATCGTGCCCGGGCCGCACCCCACGTCGAGCACCGCCATCCCGGGCCTGAGGTGGGGGAGCAGGTAGCCCGAGGAGTTCTCCGCCGTGCGCCAGGTGTGGCTGCGCAGGACGGATTCGTGGTGCCCGTGCGTGTAGGCCATGCGTCCATTCTGACGTGCCCGAATTGCCCGAGATGCAGAGGGACGTACTTTTTGATCAACCCGGTTCTCACGCAGTTGCATCCGGGCGTGACGGCGTGGATCCTGCTCGCAGCGACGGTGGTGGCCCCGGCAGGCTTTCGAGCTGGTCAGCATGGGTCTGGCCCTCAGCGAGTCAGTGTGACGACAAGAGAGGTCCGGCGTGTTTCGGCGTCGGGACCGACGGCCCAAGAGGCCGTCCCGAGACCTTGCGCCGCAGTGAGCGAGCAGCACGGCGCAAGGTCTCGGCGGTCAAATCGAGCGCCACGTCCGCAGCGTCAGGACGTCACCGCTCAGGAGGCGTGCTTGAACGCCACCGAGAAGCTCGAGCCGGTGGCCGTCGTCTTCAACTTGCTCGGCTTGGCGATGAGGACGCTGTCGCTGGGATTCACCGTGTTGTACTGGCCCGGGCTGTCGAAACCCAGATAGTCACCGTTCACCGTCGCGTTGGAGAACTTGACCGTGGTGTAGGTCGGGATCGGGAGCCCGGTGTAGGTCCCGTTGAGGGCACCGATGGCGACAGCAGTGTCGCCTTGATTGACCGTGTTGTCAGCGAACCAGTAGACGTTCGCGGTCAAGTCGTGGATCTCCGCATATGTGGCACTTCCGGACTGGAACAGCGAAGTCACGACCACATCACCCGGCGCAGCCCCTGGCTCGATGAAGGACCCGGCTGACGTGGCGAAGTAGTACTGATACGACGCACCGGTCGAACCGCACGAGGTGCCGACGAGCGCGTAGACGTCCAACGCGAGGGTGTAGGTGCCATCGTATTGAATGGCGTCCTTGTTCTTGTCGGACGTCGTGCACGTAATTTTGGGGACGGTGAACGTGACGCTGGCGCTGGCCAACCCACCTGTCGGGCCGAAGTAGTAGCCGGCGATACCGTTCGATGTGCCGGCCCCTTGAATGGTCAAGGGCCTCGCCAGCGGCGCTCCTGCCGCGGCACCGGCGACCGAGGTGAAGCCGAGCGTCCCCACCGAAAGCGCTGCCAACCCCGCTGCGGCGGCGGACAGCTTTCGGCCCCACCCGGCAGCCGCGCGCGTGTCTTTGGGTTTGATCATGGAAGTTCCTCCTTGTGTCTTCCGGACTGCTTTGTTCCCGCCTTCCGAAGTGGGAAGACGCGCTCAGGCTACTCTCATACGTCCACGGATGCACTGGTGTTGCTCGCGGGCTTCGTGGGCGCGGGACACTCCGTCCCGAGACGCAAAATTGATCAACCTCGATGCAAAGACTTATCGAGTTCAGGTTCGCTCAGGAACTGTGCGCGAACCTTCGTCGCAGCAATCCCGTGTATTCGTGCACAGTCATCTCTTCGGGAAATGAGTGGGTCTCGCTACTCCTCCGGCACTCGCTGGCGCAACTGAACGACGTTGCCCTCCGGGTCGAGGCAGTCGAGGTGCCTGTAACCCCGGAACTCCCATGCCGACTCGATGGGATCGATCTGGCCACCTGTGTCGATGACGACCGAACAGAGCTCTTCGATACTCGTGACCTCGAAGGCCAACTTGACCGGCGCATCTTCCCGGCGTCGGGGAGGAACGGTGATCACGAATGTTGCAGCGATGGCCTCTGGAACAGACACGAGTGACAGGTTCCAGTCGTCGGAGCCGAGGAGAGAGAAGTCGTCCCCTTCGGACTCCGCCGTCGACATCCCGAGGCACGTTTCGTAGAACGTCCTCATGAGTCTCATGTCCTTCACGTAGAGCACGGCTGCCGCTGCCATAGTCCGGACGCTTCCCCCTCGCGGTGCTTCGTCCTCGATCGTAGACCCGGCCCCTGGGACTTCATCTCGCTCGGCGCCCCTTGTGTTCTTCAGCGATCAACGCACGCCCGACTCCCCGAATACGGGGGAGATTTGAGCCATCTCTCACCACCAGGGGAGTATGTAGCGTGCCGGAACTGCCCGAGATGCAGGCGCTCTCCGAACGCCTGGACGCCCGCCTGGCCGGAATGACCCTGCGCCGGGCCGACCTGCTCGGCTTCTCCTCGCTCAAGACCTACGCGCCCTCCCCGGACGAGCTCGTTGGCCGGACGCTGGTCGGTGTGGGCCGTCGTGCCAAGTACCTGGTGTGGGACTTCGAAGGTGGTGACCACGTGGTGCTCCACCTGTCCCAGGCGGGCCGGCTCGACGTGGAGGACCCACCGAAGAAGACGAAGCCGCGTGGCTCGGTGGCCCGCTTCGTCTTCGGACCCGGAGCGGCGGGACTCGACGGCAGCGGGATCGGCGTCCTGGTGCGCGAGCACGGCACCCAGCGCAAGGCGTCGTGGTGGGTGCTCGCCCCGGGCGACGACGGACCGCTGTCAGGGCTCGGGCCCGAACCGGGCAGCGACGAGTTCGCTGAGTTCGTCCGCACCAGCACCTCCAAGAGGCACCTGACCACCGACCTGCGCGACCAGCATGTGGTCTCGGGAATCGGCCGCGGCTGGGGCGACGACATCCTGCACCGGGCGCAGCTCTCTCCCTTCGCGTCGTTGGGCTCGCTGAGTGCCGAGCAACGCGAAGCCCTGCTCGAGGCTGCCACCTCGGTCATGGCCGAGGCGCTCGAGCTCGAGCGGAGCCGTGAGGGCGGCCTGTCGGAGGCGAAGCTCGGTGGGCGCTTCAAGGTCCACAACCGAACGGGCGAGCCGTGCCCGACCCCGTGCGGAGACACCCTGCGCCGCGTGTCGTTCGAGTCCTACGAGATGTCGTACTGCCCGACGTGCCAGACGGGCGGCAAGGTCCTGGCCGACCGTCGCCTGTCGCGCCTGTTGAAGTAGGTTCGCCGCCACGACACGCCCGTGGCAGTCATGGCGCGACGAACGAATCCGTTGCCAGCTGTCCGGGGCACACGAATCTCTCTTCCGACGAGGGACGCGTCGCTACCCTGAGTGCCGTGGCTGGTCTGCTCGAGCTCGCCGGGTTGCGCCGCACGTTCGGCGCTCTGACCGCACTCGATGATCTGTCTTTCGACGTCCCCTCAGGGCATGTCGTCGGATTTCTCGGTCCCAATGGCGCCGGCAAGACGACCACCATGCGTGCGATCTTCGGATTGACGGATCTCGACGCGGGCGAAGTCCGCTGGGACGGTCGGCCCGTAGGCCAGGCCGATCGGCGCCGGTTCGGCTACATGCCCGAGGAGCGGGGCCTCTACCCGTCCATGCTCGTCGGCGAGCAGGTTGAGTATCTGGGTCGACTGCACGGCCTGAGCGAGGCCGACGCGGCCCAGGCCACACGGGTGTGGCTGGAACGTCTCGACATCGCCGATCGGTCGGCCAGCAAGGTCGAGGCGCTCTCGCACGGCAACCAGCAGCGGGTCCAGCTGGCGGCCGCGCTCGTCCACGATCCCGAGGTCCTGGTGCTCGACGAGCCCTTGGCGGGACTGGACCCGACCGGCATCGATGCCATCGGCCACGTCCTGGTCGAAAGGGCGCAGGCAGGAGCCTGCGTGCTGTTCTCGAGCCACCAGCTCGACCTGGTCGAGGACCTCTGCGAGCAGGTGACGATCATCGACCACGGTCGCCTCGTCGTCTCCGGCACCGTCGACCACCTCGCCACCAGCGGCGGTCGCCGCCTCGTCGTCCGCGTCGATGGCCAGCGCACGGCCGAATGGGCGCGCCAGCTCCCTGGGGTGCGGTTGTCCGAGATCGACGCCGGAGCGGCGCGGCTCGTCCTCGACGACGACGTGGACTCCGACAACGTGCTGCGGGCCGCCATGGCGTCGGGCCGGGTCACCCAGTTCTCATTCGAACGACGGCGGCTGTCCGAGGTGTTCCGCGAGGCCCTGACATGAAGTTCGTGTACGTCTTGGTTCTGGGTGCAGTCATCGTCGCCGTCCGCGTCGGCCGCCGACGCCGGCGGGGCGACACGGACATGCGAGAGGAACGGGCCGGACCCCGAGGGCGGCGCACCACCATCTCCTCCTTGACGAGCGTGTTCGGCGAGGTCGGCCTGGTGGCGAGCCGGGAGATCCGCGAGCGTGTCAGGGGACGGATCTTTCGGGTGGGGACGGTCCTCGTCCTCTTGGGCGTCGGCGCCGCCGTCGTCATTCCCAAGCTCCACACGGCGAGCGCGACGCCACAACGAATAGGTGTCGTCGGGACCGTCAGCCCGTCGCTGGACCGGATCATCGCCGACACCGGCCGGGAGAGCCAGACGGGGGTCCGGGTCGTCAGCGAGCCGTCCCTCGAGCAGGCAAGCGAGGCTCTGAGGGCGGGACGGCTCGACGTCGCCCTGGTGGACGGTGGCCGGAGGATCCTCGTCGATCAGGGCGAGGGAGCGAAGGCGAACTCGACGACGTCGACGTTCGTCCAGGCATTGGCATCGAACTTGGGCGTGCTCCGCGCCTACGAGGTGGCCGGACTCACCGGCGCCCAGGTCGAGCAGCTGGCGCACGCCCGGCCCGTTTCGGTCGGCAATCTGCAGGCGAACCATTCGAAGGGCGCGGCGCAGAGCACGTCGACCATCGGGATCATCCTCCTGTTCCTCATGCTGACGCAGTACAACACCTGGATCCTCATGGGCGTGATGCAGGAGAAGGCGAGCCGCGTCGTGGAGGTCCTGCTGGCCACCGTCCGTCCGATCCAGCTGCTCGGAGGAAAGGTCCTGGGCATCGGTCTGGTCGCCCTGGGCCAGGCCGCGTTGATCGTGGGCTTCGCGCTCGCCGTCGGTGCGGCCGTCGGTTCAGACGTGCTGCACGGATCGGCGCCGCTCGTTCTGCTGGCGGAATTGCTCTGGTTGGTCCTCGGGTACGGCTTCTACTGCTGGGTCTATGCGGCAGCCGGTTCGATGGCCGAGCGCCAGGACCAGGTCCAGACCCTGGTCCTCCCGCTCAGTTTGCCGATCGTCCTCGGTTACGTGCTGGCCCTCACGACGGCGAGCACGGGCAATCCGAGCGTTTTCTTCGAGGTGCTGGCGTACCTGCCGCCGACGGCTCCGTTCGCCATGCCCGTCCTCGTCGGGTTGGACCAGGTGCAATGGTGGCAATTCACCGCGTCCGTGGTTCTCTGCATTTTGGGGACCGTCGCGATGGCGTGGGTCGCGTCGGGAATTTACCGGCGGGCGGTGTTGCGCTCCGGGCAACGGGTCCATCTACGGGATCTCAGGTCGCGACGCGTTCGGACCGACTCACCGATCGCGACCGCCGAGTAGCTGCGACCGCCACGAAGAACCGGTGACGCGGCTCCCGGTGCTCCGTTCACCCGCTCCAGCCGGGTGGTTGCGACCGGGTCGTCACGAGGTGAGTCGGCGCACGACGGTCACCACCTTGCCGAAGATCGTCACTTCGTCGGCGTCGTCGTAGATCATCGGCTCGTAGGCGGGGTTGGCCGGGGTCAGCACCACCTTGCCCGCCTTGCGGCCGAACGTCTTGACCGTCGCCTCACCGCCGGGGATGCCGGCCACGACGACGTCGCCGTTGTCCGCCTCGGGTTGCTGGCGCACGACGACGAAGTCGCCGTCGTAGATGCCGGCGTCGACCATGGAGTCTCCACGCACGCGTAACATGAACGCCGGCCCGGTGCCGGTGAACTGCTCCGGCATTGGGAGGAGCTCTTCGAAGTTCTCCTGCGCCAGGACGCCCGTCCCCGCGGCCACGTCGCCCACGAGCGGGACGTTGCGCACGGCCGCGGTGTTGATCGGTGCCGTCGTCGCCGGGTCCCAGTGCACCTGGATGGCCCTGGGCTTGCTCGGGTCGCGCGGAGGTAACCCTCGCGCTGGAGCACGGCGAGATGCGTGTGGACGGTGGCCGAACTGGCCAGTCCGACCGCCTCCCCGATCTCCCTCACCGAGGGCGGGTAGCCCCGCTCCCGCTGGCAGTCGGCGATGAAGGCCAGGATCTGCTGCCGCTTCCCGCTCAGGATCTCCACCATCGGGACTCCTTCGGTGCCACCCCGCCGGCCCCCCACCAGGCCCGGCTCGGGGGCGAACATCCGTTCGCCGCCCACCACGATAGCCAGCCCGCCACCCGTGGGCAAACATCTGTTCGCATCTGTTCGATTGGCGGCCTCCTTGGCCACCGGGAACATGTGCTCAGCCCCTCGGTCCCTCGTCGCATCGCTCGCGAGGCGGTTGTCACAGCCGGTCCGTAGCCTGCCTCGGCGGGCACGAACACGCGTTCGTTTCTCGGTTGACAGCGAACAGGTGTTCGTGATCCAATGTGGAAGGAACGAACAGGTGTTCGGGACAGGAGACGCGATGTCGGTCGCATTCGAACTCGAGTACGAGGCATGCCGCCCGAGGCTGTACGCCCTACCCGACCTCCCGGCGCGGGTCGCACCGACCCCCCTGGTGCGCCGCCGCCGGGTGGTCCTGGTCGTGGTCGTCGCCGCGCTGCTCGTGCTCCTGGCGCTGCCGGTGCGGGCCCTGGGGGGAAGCACGTTGGCGCAGGTGACGCCCGCGCCGGGAGCGGACTACATCGCTCGGCCGGGGGACACGCTGGTCTCCATCGCCTCACAGGCCGATCCCGCTCACGCGGCGACCCTGGCCGCGCAGATGGCACGCGAAATCGGATCGAACGTCGTGGTACCAGGGGAGCACGTCCAGATTCCCTGACTATCGTCGGCGGTGTGCGATGTCCGTGGTGCGGAGCCGACGACGATCGCGTCGTCGACTCCCGCCAGGCCGAGGACGGCGTGGCCATCCGGCGAAGGCGCGAGTGCCTTGGCTGCGAGCGGCGCTTCACGACCTTCGAGCGCATCGAGGAGGTCCCGCTCTGGGTGGTGAAGCGCAGCGGTGTGCGTGAGCCGTTCGACCGGGCGAAGGTGGTCGCAGGCGTCCGTGCCGCGTGCAAGAACCGTCCCGTGAGCGACGGCCGCATGGAGGAGCTCGCGCAGTCCGTCGAGGACGCGCTGCGCGCGGTGACCAGCGAGCCCACCAGCCAGGAGGTGGGCGTCGCGGTTCTCGAGCGACTCCAGGCGTTGGACGACGTGGCCTATCTGCGCTTCGCCAGCGTCTACAAGGGCTTCGAAGAGGCCGGTGACTTCCAGCGCGAGGCGGGTCTCCTCACCAAGACGACGGAGCCCAAGCGGCGGTGATCGACGCGACGCCTCGTGGCGTCCTGGCCGTCTACGCCCACCCCGACGACGCCGATATCGGGTGCGGCGGCGCCCTGGCCCGCTGGGCCGCGGCGGGCAGCGCGGTGCACCTCGTGGTGTGCACCGACGGTGGGAAGGGAACGACCGATCCGGATGTCGATCCCAAGACATTGGTGGACGAGCGAGCCGGAGAGCTCCAGGCCTCGTCCGCCCTGATCGGGCTGACGAGCGTGGTCAACCTGGGCTTTCCCGACGGCGAGCTCACCGACAGCGAGGAGTTCCGAGGCCTCCTGGTCGAGCGCGTCCGCGCGCTGCGGCCCGAGGTCGTCTGCGGGCACGATCCGACGGCCCTGTTCTTCGGGGATACCTACGTCAACCATCGCGACCACCGCATCCTCGGCTCCGCGGTGCTCGACGCCGTCGCCCCTGCGGCCGCGCTGCCGCACTACTTCCCCGAAGCCGGGCAGGCGCACCAGGTCACGACCGTGCTGCTCTCGGGCACTCTCCAGCCCGACGAGTGGGTCGACGTGAGCGACACGATCGAGAGGAAGGCCGCCGCGGTGGAGTGCCACCGCAGCCAGCTGGCCGGGGAGCGCGGTTGGGCCGGCGATGCGGTGCGACGGCGGGCGGCGGACGAGGGCCGGAGGGCCGGCGTCGCCTACGCGGAGGGCTTCCGCCGGTTGAACCTCGGTGCCTGAGCGCCCGACCGTCCCCACCATCCTCCACATCGACATGGACGCGTTCTTCGCATCGGTCGAGGTGCTCGACGACCCGTCCCTCGCCGGCCAGCCTGTCGTCGTCGGCGGCGCCGGCGCGCGCGGGGTGGTGGCGTCGTGCACGTACGAGGCACGCGCCTACGGCGTGCACTCGGCCATGCCATCGCTCCGGGCGCGCCAGCTCTGTCCGCAGGCCGTGTTCCTCCCGGGACGTCACGGCCGCTACGCCGAGGTCAGCGCCGAGCTCCACGCGGTCCTCCACGACGTCACACCGCTCGTCGAGCCCATCGGGCTCGACGAGGCGTTCATGGACGTCGCCGGGGCGATCCGGCTACTCGGTCCACCTGAGCGGATCGCCCACGGCCTGCGCGACCGGGTGCACGACCAGCTCGGCCTCAGGTGCGCGGTCGGCATCGGCCGATCCAAGATGATCGCCAAGCTGGCCTCCCGGGCGGCCAAACCACGCGCCACGAGGCAGGGCCTGGAGCCTGGGTCCGGTGTGTACCTCGTCGACCCCGAGGTCGAGCTCGAGTTCCTGCACGCCCACGACGTCGAGGCGCTGTGGGGAGTCGGCCCGGCGACCGCCGGCCGCCTCCACGACCTCGGTGTGCGCACAGTGGGCGACCTGGCTGCCCTGCCCCGCGACACGGTGGTGCGCCGCCTCGGCCGGGCGAGCGGCGCCCACCTGGCGGCTCTGGCCCGGGGCGAGGATCCCGACCCGGTGCGCCCGGATCGCCAGGCGAAGTCGATCGGGCACGAAGAGACGTTCTCCAGTGACCTCGTGGACACCGACGAGCTCGAGCGCCATGCCTTGCGCATGGCCGAGTCGGTCGCCACGATGCTGCGCGGCGCGTCGTCGTCTGCCCGCACCGTCACGGTGAAGATCAAGTTCAAGGATCTCTCGCTGGTGACGCGCTCGCACACCTCGGCGCGCCCCCTCACCACCGGGGGCGCCATCGGGCAGGTGGCGGCGGCACTCCTCGAGACCGTCGACCCGGGTGAGGGCATCCGGCTCCTCGGCGTGAGCGCCTCGGGGCTGGTCGCGGCCGGCATCGACCAGCTTTCGTTCGACCTCGGCGACGGCGTCGGCGAGGACGTGGAGAGCGCGGTGGCCCGGGAGCAGTCCTGGCAGGAGGTGACGGCCGCGGTCGACGCGGTGCGCACGCGATTCGGTCGGTCCTCGGTCGGGTCGGCCGGCCGGGTCACCGAGGACGGCGTGCAGGTGCCGGAGCGGCGCGACGCCCCCTGGGGCCCCGACGAGTAGCGGGCCACCAACGCAGCCACCGGCCGTGCGGATGGGCGTCGGCGAGACGCACTGGCTCGCCACCGCCGGCGGGCACGAGGACCAGCGCCGTCGCCACATCGCCGCGCCCGCCCGATTCGGGGGGAGGAGGGGTCGGGAGACCCGGAGTCTCGTACGCGGCCTCGAGATAGAGGTGGTGGACCGGTCGCCGGCCGGAGCCGTCGAGGGCGCGCACCTCCGCGGCGAGGGCGTGCTGGCGCTCCTCCTCGAGGTACGCCGCCACCCAGGAGTGGAACACGACGAGGGGCCCGTCCCCGGGCACGGTCGCCGCGACCGTCGGCCAGGTCCGCGACCATGTCGCCCCGCTCCAGGCGCGTCGCCTGCCGGGCGGTGCGCGCGTTCTCGACGGCGGCGCGCAGGCGGCCGAACCGCTCGGGGTTGTCGGGCCACTGGCACGCCAGGAGCCATCGGGTCTGGTCGTCCGAACACGGGTCGACGGGGGAGAGGTCGAGACCCACGCGCTCACCCATGGCAGGCAGCGCCAGATCGGGCAGGCTGTCGAAGCCCCCGCGGACCGTGCAGCGCAGCCGGACCGCCGACCCCTCCCTGCCGGCGGCGCGGGTCCGGTCGCCCTCGGGTGTGCGGTAGGCGTAGGCGTAGTCGTCGAAGAGCAGGTTGAGGCCGGCCGACGTCCCGAGGTCGAGCAGGGAGAGGTCGGCCTCACCGCCGTGCAGCTCCGCCACGTGGCACAGCCCGGGCAGGAGCGCGTTGCAGCGACCGATCTCGTTGGTCTGCGTGGTGCGCGTGGCGATGAGCTCCCTGAGCTCGGCCCGGCGCTCCGCGCAGAAGTCGGCGAAGACCGCCGCCACGCTCCCTCCCGGCGCGTGGCGCCCGGTTTCACGGTCCGTGCCGCGGACCGCCGCCACGGTGTCGTAGAACGCGGCCAGCGGGTGGTCGTCTCCCGAGAGCAGCAGGAAGTGGACGGCGGCCAGCAGCAGGAGCGGGCGTTGTTGCGCCGGTGGGGCGGCGTCGAGAAGCGACAGGACGTCGGGGTCTCCGGCGACACCACGGCAGATGGCGGCGTAGGTCGTCCCGCCGTCGCGCTCGACCACGTCCGCGAAGGCGCGGAAGTGGTCGGCCATCGGCACCTCGAGCACGGTCAGTAGCTGGCGGGGAGCAGCGGGCTCACGGCGCCGAAGAAGGCGTAGAGAACCACGAGGAGCCCAGCGGTGCCGACGATCCAGATCGCCCAGCGCCGTGAGCGGAAGCGGCGGCCGAGGAAGAGGACGGCGGCACCAACCACCACGAGGAGCGCGCCCCACAAGACGGCTTGGACAGCGGAGTCGGAGCCTCCCGCGAGCTGGTTGCTCTGCGGGGCGGAGCGCCTGGTGTGCCCCAGTTGCGTCGCATGCGTCCGCGGGATCGTGTTGGGGAAGAGCTGTGAGTGCGCGAGCTGGGCCGTCACCACCAGGCGGGTCGAAGCGCTGAAGCGCGGGTTGCAGGTCGTCAGCGTGAGCAGGTTCGTGAAGGCGTTGTCGAGCACGGCCGTGTCGTTCGGCGACACCACCTGGGAACGGATCGCGTGGTAGACGAAAATGCCCTGGAGCGTGGTGACGACGATGGGGTCGCCCGTCCGCACCGAGTCGAGGTTGTAGAAGGGGTGTCCGTACGTGGTGCGATGGCCGGCGATGGCCGCGTTGCCCAATTGCCCCGGGAGCGGGGTGCCGATGTAGTGGCCCGGACCTTTTCGCAGGTCGGGTGTGTTCGTGCCCTCGACCACGACCTGGTTCACGCCGATCACCGGGATCCGGATGTCCCCGACCGGGTCACCCTCGGGCGGGTCTTTGGTGTGCGGCGCCGTCACCGGAGGCCCCGTCGGGAGCCGGTCGAGCGCGTTCGCGTCCGTGATGGCGTTGCGCAGCGCGTTGTTGTGCGTCTCCTGGACCAGGGTGCTGCGCAGCGCCGACTGGGTGTGCCCCTCCTGAATGGACGTGCCCCAGATCTGGTACGCGGTGAAGAGGAGGAGGACGATCCCTGCCCCGACCAGGACCCGGCCCGCGATGTCGAGCGTGCGGCGAAGCGGGGACATGGCGGTAAAGGTTACGGGGGCGGAAGCGGACTCCCAAGGCACCCGCCCGTGGGGCCCTTGGCCCGCTCGGTGGATCAACCCTCGACGGTGACCAGGGTGCCGAGCGGCGTGAACGGGAAGACGACCTTGGCGTTGTCCGGAGGCATCTCGACACAGCCGTCGCTCTGGGGGGTGCCGTAGGTGGCCCGCACGAAGCCGTGGAGGGCGTCGCCCCCGTTGAAGTAGCTCACCCAGGGGATGCCCGGGTCGGAGTAGTGGGAGCCATCGGGGTTCGTTCCCGTCATGGTCGTGACCGTATAGCGCGGGTACACGGGGAAGGTGCCGTCGACCGTGGACGCCGCAGCGACGCCGGTGTTGGCGGGCGTGCTGTAGACGGGGGCGCCGTTCTGGTACACCGTCGCGGTCTCCGGCAGCGCCTTGTTGACCACCACGTAGTTCCAGGAGTTGGCGTCGCCCTTCCCGCTCTGCACATCGGCGAGCAGGGCCGCCCAGACCTGCGGGCCGGCGATCCCGTCGGTCTTCAGATCGTTCTGGTTTTCGAAGTTCATCACTGCGCCCCTGGTGATGACGTTCGACGTGCCCTCTGTCCACAGCGAGGTGAGCGTCGGCAGGCTCCAACGCCAGGCGAACGAACCGGGCTGCACGTTGCCCTCCTGAGCGGGGGAAGTCACCGGCGCGCTCGGGGTGAAGGACAGCGGGAGGTAACCGAGCTCCGCCAGCAGCTGCTGCAGTCGTAGGACCGATCCGGGTGCCACGGTGAACGACGAGGTCGCGGTCTGGGTCATGTGCTGCCCCTGCGAGCCGATGATGCCGGTTGGCCCACCGGGGACGGTGATCGTCTCGGTCGCGCCGGGCACCAAGGGTCCCGCCGTCACGTACTGGAGCAGCCGTGGGGAGAGCACGGCCCAGGCGCCGGCTACCGGGGGGGTGAGGGTCGGCATCGGGCTGTTGGGTGCGAGCGCGGTCGTCAGCTCGACCTCGATGGTCGAGCCGGCGGTGACGCCTGTCCCGGTGGGTGAGGTCGAGACGACACGGAGCGCGGGCGGGGGCGCCGTCGACGTGGCTGCAGCCGGGGTGTTGCGGACATGGACGAAGGCCACCAGCCCCCCGCCGGCGACGATGGCGACGACGACGACGATGGCGAGCAACACCCACAGCCGGCGGTGTCCCCTGGGGCGCGCGTGATCCGGCGACATGACGTTGAGAAGTCTACCCGTGTTCAGCTGGGCGGACGTCCCAGGCCGGCGCCCTCAGCGGGGCGACCGTGCCGCCTCGGCACGGAGTGCGGACGTGACGGTCGTGAGCCGGTCGCCGTCGGTCACCTTGGTGCCGTCCGATTCGCGGACGTAGAAGGCGTCGACCACCATCTCGCCCAGGGTCGCGGCCCGGGCCGAGACGACGTCGAGGTCGGCCTCGAAGAGGATGCGGGTGATGCGATGGAGGAGGCCGATCTCGTCCGGTGCCCGCACCTCCAGGACCGTGGCCGTCTCGGAGGCGTCGTTGTCGACGCCGACGTCGCTCCCGAGGACGTGCGCGGCCGAACGACGCGGCAGGGGGTAGATCCGCTGGCGCTCGGTGAGCCGTTCGTCGAGCGCCAGGCGGTCCGACAGCACGGCGGTCAGGTCCTCGCGGAACTTGGCCGTGTCGGGCCACGTGCCGCGGGCCACCTCGACCGTGAACACCTCGACCGCCACCCCACCCTCCCCGGCCACGTTGGCCGCGCGGACGTCGAGGCCGTTGAGCGCGAGGGCACCCGCGACCGAGGACAGGAGCCCGGGCCGGTCCGGCGCGGCCACGATCACCTGCGGTGGTCGCAGCGACACCGAGGGCAGCCCGGTCACGCGCACCTCGTCCATGAGGTCGCGGTGGGCGCGGGTCAACGGGTCGCGCCGGGCGGTGTCGGCGGCCTCGCCGAGGAGGAGCTTGTCGGCTCGCTCGACCAGGTCCGCCACCAGTCCGGCCTTCCACGGACCCCACGCCGAGGGCCCCGTGGCGCGGCTGTCCGCTTCGGTCAGCGCGGCCAGGAGGTGGAGGGTGATCCGGTCGCCGGCGGCGCGGGCGACGCGCGAGATGGTGGTCGGGTCGTCGAGGTCGCGCCGGGTTGCCGTGTCGGGGAGGAGGAGGTGGTAGCGCACGAGGTCGATCAGGACCGCGACGTCGGCGGGCGAGAAGCCCATCCGGGTGGTGACGCGCTCGACGACTTCCATGCCGACCGTGGTGTGGTCGCCCGGGAAGCCCTTGCCGATGTCGTGGAGCAGGGTGCCGACGAGGAGGAGGTCGGGCCGCTCCACCCGCCCGGTCAGGCCGGCGGCGTTGGCCGCGGCTTCGAGCAGGTGCCGGTCGACCGTGTAGGTGTGGTAGGCGTTGCGCTGGGGTTTGTTGCGCACGGCGGCCCACTCCGGGACGACCCGCACCAGGAGCCCGTGCTGGTCGAGGGACTCGACCTTGTCGATGGCGGGGTGGCCGAGGTCGAGCAGGGCGACGAACGCCCGACGGGTCTCGGGCGCCCAGGGGTCGCCCGGGTCGGGCATGACGTCCGCCAGGCGGTACAGGGAGGCCTTGGCGATGGGCCGGTCCAGCTGGGCGGCGGTCGCGGCAAGGCGGAGGGCCAGCGACGCATCCTCCGTGACCGGCGCCAGTGGCGTGAGCGCCACCTCGCCGTCGACCAGGACCATGTCCGGTCCGAGCTCGGCGCGCCCGTCGGGAGCGGGCTCGTCGCGCTGGCCGCGGCGGAACCGGCGCCGCGGCGGGGGAGTCGGGTCCCAGAGCCGCCGCCGCCGCCACACGTCGTCGCTCACCCAGGCGATCTGGCGTCCGGCGTCGGCGACGGCCGCCATGAGGTCGTCGGCGTCGGGTAGGCCGAGCGCGGCGGCCACCTGATCCTGGTCCTGCAGCAAGAGCCTGTCGTTGGCGCGGCCGGCGATGCGGTGCAACTCGACGCGGATCGTGGTGAGGAGCTCGGTCGAGCTCGACAGCGAAGCGAGGTCCGCGTAGTCCGAAAGCAGTGGTGCGTACTCGGCGATGGCGCGCAGCACGGCCACGTCGCGCAGGCCGCCGTGGCTCTCCTTCAGGTCCGGCTCCAAGAGAAAGGCGACGTCGCCCGAGGCTTCGCGTCGGCGCTGCATCTGAACCTCGAGCAGGGGGAGGTACTTGGTTCCCAGGCGGGTGCGCCACGCCTCCTTGACCTTGGACAGGAGCGGGTCGGCCACCTTCCCCTCACCCCAGACCCTCCGTCCGTCGAGCAGGCCCAGCGCGACCCTGGCGTCCTCGGCGGCTGCGGCGAGCACCTCGGCCGGTCGGCGGACCGAGTGGTCGAGGTGGACCCCTTCGTCCCAGACCGGGTACCAGATGGCGTCGGCCACCGACTTGATGTCCCGATGGCCGTCGTGGACGAGGACCACATCGAGGTCGCTGTAGGGGCACAGGGACCCCCGGCCGTACCCTCCGACGGCGACGAGGGCCATGTGTCGCCGGGCGTCACCGGCGACCCTGTCGGCGAGGCCTGAGAGCCAGGTGTCGGCGTCGGCGGCGTAGCGGCGGCAGAACGCCTCCCCCCTCAGCTGGGGCTGGGCCAGGAGCCTGGCTCGGCGCTCCCGCAGGGATCCCGGGGCGCCTTGGGTCGATGACGCTTCGGCCGCCATGGCGGGAACGTAGCATTGGGGATGTGAGCAAGGACGTGAGCAGCAGGCAGGACAAGCAACCCATGAGCTTCAGCCATGCCGTGGCCATGACGGCGGTGGGTGTCGTGGGCGTGATCGTCGCGTTCTGGATCATCGGAGGCGTGTTCTCCATCATCTGGTTCGTCGTGAAGATCGCCGTGATCGTCGCCCTCGTTGCCGGGGTCTTCTGGCTGGTCTCCCGGCTGCGCAGCTGACCCGCCCGGCGGGCGAGCTGCAGCACCGGCCGTTCGCTGGTCGACACCAGGATTAGGCTGGCCGCCCCGCATCTGGACGGACGTAGGCGCGGCGGCGTGGCCGAGTGGTTTAGGCAGGGGCCTGCAAAGCCCCGTACGGCGGTTCGATTCCGCCCGCCGCCTCTTCGTATTTGGGCTGGTGGGGGCCCACGTTCACGTTGCCGGATGCTTGGCGTGCTCGCCGTCATGGCACACAGATGGCACAACGCCTCATGGAGGGAGACGCATCGGAGCGACCGTCTGCGGACTCTGAGCGGCACTGATGATGCCGTCGAGGAGTCGGCGATCGCCCGGCTGCGTTCGTCCGTTGAGTGCTGATAGCGCAGCGCAGCGACATGTGGGGAATGCCCGATGGTGGTCATGAACTCGCGGCAGCGTGACGTCTGGGTTGCGAACGACGACAGTGGCTGCGTGGTGTCTCAGATCGTGCACGCGGGTGCCCTCGAGACCGAGATCGATGCCGACCTCGCTCCAGGCATGCGACAGGTCCTGTCGCCGGAGTGGTGGACCGCTCGGGCGGGAGAGTCCGGGCAGCGGCGGCGAGGCCGAGGATGGACCTCGAGAGCGTGGAGCACGAACGCTGGCAGGGCGATTGTGCGCTGCCCGGCATCGGTCTGCGGAGGGGTCAGGATGCCGCCCTGACCAGTCACCTCATGCGCCTGTCGCACCACGCTCACCGTGCCATGGAGCGGGTCGATGTCACGGCGTTCGAGTCCCAGCAGCTCGCCCGTGCGCAGCCCGGCGAAGCCCCCGGAGCAGGACGGTCGGCGTCTCGATCAGCGGTCGCTCTCGGGCCCGCTCGATGCCACCGCCCCCGGATGGTGCAGGGAGGAGCTCGTCGGAGACGGCAGGGTTCAGGCTCGCCCGTAGGAGCTCGTTGGCCCTGGCAGCCTGGTCCGGTGTCCTGACCCGGAGCTCGCCGTGCCAGAGCCGCGCCCACTCAGGGTGATCTGCCGGAGCTTCGTCTGTCCGAAGGCCGGTTTCGGATGGTGCCGAAGCAATCCCGTGTAGCGCTGCCGGGTCGCTGGCATGAGCGGACGGCCCCTGACCAGATCGGTGTTTGAGGTCGTCCGACAATGATCGCCTCTTAGCCCTCCGCCAGCGCTGAACGACGGACGAGATCCGCTCCGAAGACGTCCGGGTCGATGACGATCGGACCACGGTGAGGGCGGAGCGTCACTCCTGGAGGGCAGCCAGGAAGGCAGCACCCTCCTCGTCGAGATCCTCGATGATCATCTCTTCGTGTGGAGGCATGGGACGATCACGACGCAACAACTCCTGTACCGGCAACTCGAGGTGTCCGGTGTTCGGTGTCACGTGGTCGGATGTCATGCCAGAGGTCAGGCTATCGCTGGGGTGTGTCCGCTCCGATGCAACCGGTGACGGTGCTTCACGACTCGAGGGCCTCTGGATCAGCCGAACTGCGGTAATTTTGGGGCTGTGGGCCGTGGTTCAACATAGGGTCTCATCATGTACGACCAGCTGACGGACCGAGCCTGCCGAGTGTTCCTGGAAATGCGAACCGAAGCGTTCGTTCTCGATCACGATCACACGGGTACCGAGCACCTTCTGATCGCAATCGTCGCAGTCGACGGGCCCATCACTGGTCCGGTTCTTCGCACCTTCGACCTCACGACCGAAAGAGTTCGACGTGAGGTCCAGTCGCTCGTCACACCTAACGTCGATCCCGACCGCAAATGGACCACGATCGAGATCAGGACCCGTCGGCCCGACGAAGAACCGGTCGAGCAAGAGGCGCCGGCCGATTCGGTTGCGACTCCAATGGAGTTCACGCCGAGATTGATGAAATGCTTGATGCGCCTCGCCCCCTTCGAGGCTCAGGAGCTGTGCCACGATCATGTCGGACCCGAACACCTGCTGCTCGCACTCCTCAGAGCCGGAGACGGCGTCGCGGTCCAAGCGCTACGGAATCTTGGCGTGGAAGCCGCCGACCTCATGAGGGCCCTGTACGAAAAGATCGCTGAAGAACCCGCAGGCGTCGATGTAACTGCTCCGGAATCGACTGCAGAGGAACGTCGGGCGGCGTTCGAGATGCAGCGCATGAGGGCCAACTCCCGCATGAGTACCGAGGACCGAGTCGTCTTCGCTTCGAATGATGCAACGGCAGTCTTCTGTGTCCTCGACGGCGTGGCCGGGATCTACGATTCCCATCCCCACGGAGAGGTCGTGGATGAGATCACACGATCCCTCAAGGAGTCGTTCGTCCGTAGAGCTGGGAACCCACCCCGGTCATTCACGCCCGACCGGTAACGCCAGATGGTGAGAAGCATTGTGGATGTTTTGCGTCGTCGGGCCGCCGACCAACTCGGCGATTGACGGGACTTCGGATTTCAGCGGGGTTTGATCGTGGCGAGCAGCGCCCAGTCGGGCTTCCCGGCGTAGAGCAGTGACCGGATCCGGTAGTTGCGGAACGACGTGAAGCCGAAGGCGGCCCGCTTGACCCGCTTGATCAAGTTGTTGAGTGCTTCGGTGGGACCGTTGGGTGACGTGAGCGGTGTGCCAGGCGACGATCTGGTGCTTCCATCGCTTGAGAGTCCGGCCGAGAGACCGCACCTCGATCGGGTTGTCGGTGTCGACCATGTCATCGCAGAGACGTTCCAACCACTCGAGCGCGAGTTCGGCATCGGTGTGGGTGTAGAGCTCGCGGACGGCCTCTTTTGGCATGCCAGGTGGTGGTCACCTCGCCTCGGGGATCGCCAGCCCGCATGAGCGCGAGGAGCTTCTCCTTCCCTTTCTCATCGATGCGCTCGTCGGCCTTGGTGAGGAGACGCCGGCAGCGATAGAGGGGGTCGGACTTGTGGCCACGATGTCCCATGGTCTCGTTCTGGACTCTCCCTCGGCACTCGTCGAGCTTGGTGTTGGCGAGTTTCACGACATGGGATGGATGGGCGACCTGGGTGGCGCCGGGCAGCTTCTCGTCGAACACCGCTCGGTAGGGACCGGAGAGGTCGAGCGTCGCCCATCTGACGTCGTCCCGCCACTCCTTTCCTTTCGCCTCCAGCCACTCCTTGGGCTTGTCACCACTGCGACCTGGGACGACGTCGAGCAGCTGGCCTGCGTTCACGTCGACGATCTGGGTGGAGAACTCCTGACGGTGCCATGGACCGATCCGGGCGAAGAGCACCTCGTCGAGACCGAGGGCCTCCACCGTTCCGAACCGGTCTTTGTGTTCCACCAGGGCGGTGCCGTAGGCGACGACGGTGTCGTTGATGGTGTGCCAATCACAACCGAGCTCGACAGCGATCTCGTTCACGGTCCTGGCGTGACGGCCGACCTGTTCGGTGACCCACCGTCCGGCCCGATCCGACAGCATCAGTCGCTTGGCTGCGATGCTCGGCTCGTCCTCGGTCCAGCTGCCGCCCGGACAGGTCGGCTCCGCGCAGTGCCACCGGAACTTGTGCCACGCGAGGCGGGTGGGACGGCCGAACGCGGCAAGATCGACAAGGGTGACCACCGGACGGTCCTTCACCCGGGCGAGCACGCCGCACTCCGAGCATCCCGGACGTCGAGCACGAGTTTCGACATGGATGGACAACGGGGCGCGCACCTTGTCGTCGAGGCCGAGCACGGTCACCTCAGGTAAGCCGACAAGCAGCTCGCACATGCGCGTAGGGTCTGTCACCACGGGGGTCCTCCGTCGGCGGTCGTCGAGAAACCTCAGACTGGTGGACCCCCGCTACGCGCTCGCGGATCCCTCCCGTCCGGCCACACCCCGCTCGCCCCCGCTCGATTCGGAAGTGCCACTAGAATGACGCAGTGAACCCGACTCCCGGGACCGACGAGATTGTCAATCCGGGTGATGTCTGGATGGCAGCGTTCGACCACCTTCGCCCAGTGGTCGTGCTCTCCAGACTCGACAATGACGATCTTCGGTGCGTGGTCGCTGTCGAGCCAGCCAACGAAGACATCTCGGGTGTGGCCGTGGAAGTTGACCTCGGACTCAATCGCCATGTCGTCCGAGTAGCACTGCCCAGACCGGGACAGATCAACTGCACGTGGGTTCTCACCTCGTCGCAAGAGGATCTGATTGAAAAGGTGGGGACATTGAGTTCCGCCAAGCTAAACGAAGTCGAAAATCTGATCCTTATGGGCGATCAGGTATCAATGTGAGCGTTGCAGGTACTCGGGAGTTGATCGCGCTGGGCCGGGGAGTCCATATCTGAGCGCTACGAAAGGTATCTCGATTGAATGCCCGTCCGGTATCCCATAACCACCCGGATGCTCACAACCGCGATCGCCGTACCCCGCTCATTTCCGAAGTGCCCGATTGACGCGGTGCCTGTCGATTGAAGCTTGGTTCAGTGCGACCTCTCACCGCACATGTTCTCCTATTCCCTCAACTCGAGAGGGGGTTCTCAATAGCCACCGTGATGCCAAAGCGCTTCACGGACGGAGGCGAACCGCAGCGGGATCGCGCGCATTGTTGACGGCACTGGCCCCAGCGTCGTCGAAGGTAGTCGGCGTTGGGCTTCCGCCCTTCAGCAGTGGCGTCCTGGCGCCGCAATGGCAGGCGAGTCGGTCGTGGTGGAGAGGGGAGCATTGGACCCGGCGTTCACGAACACTTTCCGGTGGCTCTCGGGTGCTCGTCGCTCGAAGGCGGGCAGAGCAATCGTCCGGGAGCCGGCATGGCCTTGGAGGCGTCAGTACCCTGTGCCGGTGCGATCCCGTGCGCTTCTATTGCTGTCCGCCTTGGCGACGACTACGGCGGCATGTTCTGGCAGCCCGTCTAGCTCTGGTCCGGCACTCGGACCCAATTCGCCCGCGACTCAGAGTGCCAAGGTGACCCTTTATCACCTCAACCACGGCGACTTAAAGGCCACGATCGCTCCGCACGCCTGCTCGGAGGTCATGTCAGGAGCTGTGGGCCCACTCCAGGCTCCGTACAAGGTGTGCGCGACCTCGACGGCAGAAGGCCACTTCGTTGCTTACATCGCCATGACTGGATCGACGAGCCACGGAATCAGCTTCACCGACCGCGGAACGGAAACGTTCCTGGACCAGTGTTATAAGCATCTCACGGGTCAATGGTGGGCATGGCAAGCAGCAAACCTTGACAATCCAGCCATGCCATGCACTGGCGCCTGGCACTTCCATGGCGGCCCTTGACCCTGAAAACGGAGCTGGCCGTCCAAATGCGCCGCCATCTGTTCCCACGAGGCGACAACCATCGGCCGGCTCAAGCAGCCCCCCACCGATAGTGCGTGCCCCGGAGATGAGGTCAGCCATCGGAAGGTGATTGGAAACGAGGGCGATCACTCATTGCGACCCACCGTTCTGGACTCCACGGGTGGCCGAGAGTCCCGATGACGTCGGCTGTGGGCGTAACGCAATCTGTCAAGAAGCCGGGCCGGGGCGAAGATCGCTGGCTCATGAAGCGGCCACACCTCGCAATGTCGCGCTTTCGAACCTGAGGCCGCAAGGATCCCGTTGACCGCCCGGCGAGCGGCTTCGTTGGCGCCCTCCATGGTGGCCAGGTCGGTGAAGGTGCGAACGTAGTCAGCAGCCAGGAACAGGTTCGGTATGGCAGTAGAGGCGTCCGGGCGGTACTGCCATGATCCGGCCGTGTTGACCAGCAATGGTTCGAGGTTGATGTCGGTGCGTATCCCTTCGGCTTTCCTCACCTCCGGAAACCGAACGTCCTCGTCCAGAAACCAGGACACGACATTGTCCTGGGCGAAGGCCTGCGGATCAGTCGGGGCGAGGTGCGCCTGGAGCTGGGCGAGGACGTCGGCGGCGATTTCTTCTCGCGTACAGTCCATGGCCGTCTTGCCTGAGACGAGACCCGGGGTCCGCCAATCCGAGATGTCGACGGAGAAGATGCCTCGCACATCGCCTTGTCCGACGTCTTCAGCCTTGAAGTTGCTCCAGAATTGGATCTGCGAGATCGAGGTGAGGGACCACGGCGAGTCGATGTAGATGACGTGTCCGTGGACGATCGGCACGTCCCGGCGCAGATAGAACACGATGCCGTTCATCCAGCGGGTGACGAGGCGAGAGACCTCGCCGAGCCCGGGATCGGCCTGTTGGATGGAGTCGTTCGCCAGACGGTCCATATGCTCGACCGGTACGGCAGCGACATACCAGTCTGCCGCGACCCGTCTCCGGCCTTTGGCATCGGCGACGATCACGCCGCTGATGGCGCCGGCTTGCGTTTCTAGCTCCTCGACCCGGACGCCGAGCTCGAAATTGACACCAAGGTTCTCCAGGTGGGCAAGCCATGGCGAGATCCACACATCACTCGTTGGGCCATTGAGCACACGGTCGGCTTCGCGACCCGGTGTGCCCAAGTCGAAGAGGAGCTGCAGCAAGGTATAGCCCCCGGTACGCGCGCTCATCTCGTGGGCGCGAGCAGCGACCAAGGTTCGGGTGAGTCCGTCGGCCATGAACTTCTGGTAAGCGACTGATCGGTGAGACGCTCCCGAGAAGTCCCACCAACTCACCCGGTCCCACTCGTCGTAGCGGCGCTCCTCGCAGCTGGTCAGCAAGACGAGAAGTCTGCTCGCGAAGTAGGCATAGTCGGCGGGGGAGAGCTGGGCAATGGGATGGAGCGCGGTGTGAAGTATCAGCTGGAGGTCGCGGACCGAATCTGGGAAGTGTGCCGGTAGTTTGACCGGCGGCAGGCCACCCGAGCGAGCAATCTCGGCCTCCGTCGCGTCGCGGAGGTTGCCCAAGACCCCATCGGCCTGGTCGCGGTAGGGAATGCGACGCATCGTGTCTGGCAGGTGCCGATAGAAGCCCGGAAAGAACCGGAACCCGTGTTCGGCGGGAAGGCTGTCTCGGCCGGGAGTGCTCGAATGGGGAACGGGAAAGCTGCGCGCCTTTCCGCCCGGTTGGTGGCGACCTTCCAGGACCGTCACCGAGAAACCTCGCTCGGCGAGCTCTTGCGCGGCCGACATGCCGGCGACGCCACCACCGAGGATCAAGACTGAATTGGTCAGTTGGCTCGACCTCCTTTTGGTCCTCGCTCACCCCGGCAGAAGCCTACGAGAGCCTCTCGATGGCACGAGTTTGCAGTAACGGCAACGTCCGATCAACTCTCGGTAGGAAAATCTGATACGAGATCCACCTTCTACTGCGATCCCAGGTGAACACCTGGCACACCCTTCTTCAAGACCAGTACGCCTAGAAGACTGCTTTCGCGTTCCGAGAGCGAGCAGCGCTGTTTTTCCGCTGCGGTCTTGCGTGTTGCCGTCGCAGCTTGTTCTCAGGATTGGGCGAGAGCCTGTGCACGATGCTCATGGCGAATTGTATTCGCAATCTCGGACGCGCCTATCGCCCGGATGAGGCGCCCCGCCGTCTCCCCTTGGGGACATGTTTCCGTGTCGAAGGTTGGTTGCCTTCGTTGTTAGGAGGGTTGCGGCCCGAGGGAACCCGACGAGTACCGGGATGCGATGATGAGCGGGCCATGCCACATGGGGACGAGCGCACACGTCGGCAAGGTGGCGGCAGATGACGACAGAGTCGGCTTTCAGCGATCAGCTCGAGACCTGGATCAAGGCAGACGGATCGAAGACGATCGGTGATCTCGGCCGTGTCTTCTCTGAAAAGAGCTTCGCTGTCACGATCTTGTTCCTGATGTTCTTCCCCGCTCTGCCGCTGCCGACCGGCGGTGTCACACACGTGTTCGAGGTGATCACCGTCCTCCTAGCGGTGGAGATGATGATCGGGGCCCGGTCGATCTGGCTCCCAGCGCGTTGGAAGGATCGTGCGCTCGGAGCGACGACGACGGAGAAGGCGATCCCGTTCATGATGCGGCGAATTCGCTGGCTGGAGCGATTCTCCAAACCTCGGGCGGCTTCTCTGTTCCATCGACGGTGGTTCCTGAGGATCCTGGGCGCGGTCTTCGCTGGTTTGGCCGTCGCTTCTGCGGTCGCTCCTCCGTTCTCAGGTCTCGACACATTCCCTGCGCTCGGCGCCGTCTTCGTCGCCTTGGCCATCATTCTCGAGGATGTGCTCGCCTTGGCCATCGGCCTCGGAATAGGAGCGGGCGGTGTCGTGCTCATCCTCACGGTCGGCGTCGCTCTGATCCACCTCGTTCGAGGTCTCTTCGGTTAAAGATCTCAACGGTCCCGGAACGCCGCATCGTGCGACCGTATTGGCATCCGGACCGGCCCAGGGTTCGTCAGCAGGTCTGTCCGTTGAACGACGCGACTGCTCCCTTGACCAGCTTCGCATGGCCGGTGCGGAGGCCACCGAGGGTGCCTTTGTACTCGACCGGCGTCGTAGTGGAAACGAAGTGGCCGCTGAAGGTCAGGCCACTGATCACCCCCATCGTCCAGGCCATGCTGATCGTCGATCCGCCACCGTTCCAAGTGCCGGCGTCACCATCTTTCGAGGCGAAGGTGCCGTTGGACTGGAAGACCTCTTGTTCACACCCGGCCCCCTTTATTTCGAGCGTCCAGGTGGCGCCGGGCTTGATCTTCAGCGCCGGTGCTGCCGCCGACGCCAGGCCGGCCCCCGCCAGTCCGAAACTTGTCACCATGGCGAGTCCACTCGCCGCCATCGCCCATCGAGCCTTCATCATGCCTCCCCGAGATCGCTGGTCCGGCTCCTTACGCCATGATCTTGTCATCCCGGCCCCGCCGACCGCTCACGGAGCGAGCGATGACCAGCGATACGCCGGAGACGGGCCCTGCGTCTGACCCTTGCCATCTCATCGGGAGCGCGCGAAGCAGAGCGAGACGACCTCATCGATTTCGCCCGTCATCTGAGAACGAAATCCGTCTAGATCGGCTCGGGCTCGGGGAAGACCCAGTTGCCATCGAGGTTCGCCGGTCGAGGGCGGTACATCCGGGCGGCATAGTTCCAACCTTCCATCACATAGAGGAAGTTGTCCGACCCATCGGGCTCGGGACCGAACGTCACTGTGACCGACCCGTCACTATTCGGGGTGGCGGTCACGCTGTTCACGCTGTAGGAGTTGTACTCGTTCTCCTGGAAGTAGCCATCCTTGTTGTAGATCGAGACCGACCAGGCGTCGAACCAGGGCAAAGTTCAAACCCAGGAGCGCCCCCGTCGTCACGGCATGACTGAGCGGCTCGTCGGCTCCTGCCTCGCCGCCCGGGATGCTCCCTGATGAGGTCGCGGGTACCCGGATGACCGCTCAACCGCCGAGACCGAAGCAATCCGCACGCCCCTTCTCATCTTCGAGCTTCGGCCCACCCAGTGCGTTGCGTACAGCCGATCCCCGAGCAGCCAGGTGCACTGCCCTGTTAGTTTCGCCCGGCATGCGGTTGACCCGAATACTTCTGTTCCTTGCCGCAGCGGGACTGGCCGTCACCGGAGCGTTGATCGCCGCCACTCCCGCCGCGGCTTCGGGCTCCCGGCCATCGGTGACCGCGATCTCGATGACGGTACCCAACGCATACAAACCCGTGGCGGCTCCCGGCACGACGGACGACTATCACTGCACGCTCGTCAACCCTCATGTGGCTCGGAACGCGTACATCGTTTCGAGCAGGTTCGTCGCGGGGAGTGACGAGGTTCACCATGCGGCTCTGTTCCTTTTGCCACCGTCACTCGCCGCGACGGCGGAACAGGAAAACAGAGGAGGCCGCGGCTGGACCTGTTTCGGTCTACCGCTTCCGAGCTCGGATCCGGCCGGAGTCGCAGCGGTCCCCCTCTTGACCTTCTGGACACCGGGCGCCGGGGTGGATGACTTCCCGAAGGGGACGGGAGTCCCGCTCCCCGCCGGGAGCCTGGTCGTGATGCAGGTCCACTACACGCTGTTGCTCGGGGACAAGCCGGTGAAGAATTCCCTGGTGCTTCACACCGTGCCGACGTCGGCACCGCTTCTCCCCCTCCACCTCAACTTGATGCTCGCACCACCTGACATCCCGTGTCCGGTGGGTGTCGGCGGGCCACTGTGCAATCGCACGGCATCCCTGGCCAACCTGGGCCAGCGGTTTGGCCAATCTGCTGTCGACGAGGTGAACGGCATCGAAGGACTCTGCGGCAACAACCCTGCTGACCCGCCCGAAGGAGTCTCGACCTCGTGTACGTCACGGATCGCGAAGAGCGGCTACATCGTCAGGGTGTACGCACATATGCACCTCCTGGGACGATCCTTCACGATGGTGCTCAACCCGGGGACGCCACAGGCAAAGACCGTTCTCGACGTGCCCAACTTCGACTTCCATGATCAGAAGTCGTACAACCTGGCCAAACCGATTCCCGTCACCGCCGGTGAACCGGTGCAGGTCACCTGCAGCTACGACCCTGCGCTGGCGCAGGAGTTGCCGGTCCTGCGCCAGGCGCCACCTCACTTCGTCACGTGGGGAGACGGGTCAACCGATGAGATGTGCATCGGACTCGCGTGGACGTCGGCCGTCCTGCCGAACCCACACGACAGGATCTGACGGCGCGCCACCACCGCCCGTGGCTCGCGGGGACGGTCGAGCACGTGTGGCGCGACGTTCCCGTACTTAGAGTCTTGGCGAACCGTTCGGCTCGTAAGCGATCAGAGATTGGTCGACGGTGACGGGGAGAGTCCCTGAGTCGTCCATCGCAGGCGACGCACCGTATGCACTCTCGTCTGCGGTCCACAGCAAGGAACCTCCGCACTGAGGGCAATGACGCTGAACTGATTTTGGATGTAGATGCCGACGTCGGCATCCGAGACCGCTGAGGAATTGTAGAACCCGTTTGCGTTGCTCGTCCCAGGAGCCGAGTACTACCATGCCAACGTGCCATCGGGTTTGTTGGGCGGCCACGACGGTACCAACGTCGTTTCCGGCGATCTCCTGTCCCCCGCGGTCGTGACCTCCTGTTCATCGGCTGGCCATCCGAGGCCACCGTGCTCGCGCGAAGGCGAGGGGCCTTGAGACGCATGGAGACAAGGGTCGTCAAAACTTGGTCGCGGCCCACGTCGACGAGCCGATCGGCGGGCCGCGATGCGGGGTGGCGACGGTAGGAGAGAGCGCCGGCGGCGCGGGAGCCTCCGGTGACGGTCAGGCGTCGCGGCGGACCAGGACCAGGCAGCCGAATCCGAGGATCACCACGGTGTACAACACGAGGAGGGCGAAGCCCGTCCACGGGCTGAAAGCCGGCCCGATGCGATCGGGCAGACCGTTGGTGGAGAACATGACGAGACCGATGTTGGCCGGTAGGTAGCGGGCCACGGCGTCGCTGATCGAGCTCGGCAACGCCTGGACGATGAGGGGCAGCACGAGCACCACCCCGACAAAGGCCGAGATGGCACCGGCAGTGTGCCGGATGATGGTGGCCAGTCCGAGCGCCATCAGCCCGAGCACGGCCAGGTAGAGGCCGGCGCCGATGACGGCTCTGAGGACGCCCGCCTGTCCCAGCGACGCCGAACCGCTGGGCGAGAGCGCGGCCTGAATGTCGTGGGGGACCTTCACTCCGAGCTGGTGGGCGCGTTGAGCGACCACCGCCGACGACCCGACGGCGTGCTTGGCTGACAAGAGGGCCTGGCCGACGGCGAATGCGGTGAAGGCGAGGATCTCACTCGCGACCACCGCAACCGCTCCGAAGACGACGACCTTGGCGCCGAGCACGACGGGGCGGCGGGGCACGGCCGACAACGTGGCGCGGATCGTTCCTGTGCCGTACTCGGCACTCATGACCAGGACACCCAGCACTCCGAAGATGAGTTGACCGAGAAAGATCCCGATCAGGCTCCGACGGGTCGGATCGTCGATGATCTCGGAAGGGTTCACCGTGCCGGTGCCAAGTGCGCCCAGGCCCACGACGGCCACGACCGTGGCGATCAGCGTCCACATGGTCGATCGGACCGACCAGAGCTTGGTCCACTCGGCCGCCATGGCCCGGCGCAGCCCGGCGCGGCCGGGAGGCTGCGTCGTCTCGAAGGAGGCCGGAACCCCGACGACCGCGGTCATGATCCTCCCCGGAACTCGACGGCTTCGTCGGTCAGCTCCATGAATGCGTCCTCCAGTGAGGCGACGGGGGTCAGTTCGTGCAGGGCGACGCCGATCGTCGAGGACAGGTCACCCACCTCGGGTGCCGACATGCCGGTGACGGTGATGGACCCGTCGGGATCGAGGATGACGGTGCCGCCCGCATTGATCACCGCGTCGGACAACTGATGCGGAGCAGGCGTGCGAACCTTGACCGACTGCCGCGAGCTGCGCGCGACAAAATCCGCGACGGACGTCTCCGCGATCAGTCTTCCCTTGCCGATGACCACGAGATGGTCGGCGGTCAGCGCCATCTCGGCCATCAGGTGGCTCGACACGAACACGGTCCGACCCTCACCCGCCAGCGTCCGGCACAGCGTGCGCACCCAGCGGATGCCCTCGGGGTCGAGCCCGTTCACGGGCTCGTCGAACAGCAGGACCGCGGGGTCGCCGAGCAGGGCGGCGGCGATGCCGAGGCGCTGGCCCATGCCGAGAGAGAACTTGCCGACTCGTTTGCCGGCCACCGAGGTGAGTCCCACGAGCTCCAAGACCTCGTCGACCCGCGCCCGCGGGATGGCGTTGCTCCGGGCCAGGGTCAACAGATGGGCCCGAGCCGAGCGACCGGGATGGATGGCCTTCGCTTCGAGGAGCCCACCCACCTCCCGCAGGGGCCAGGGCAGGTCGTGGTAGCGACGACCCAACACGTTGACAGAGCCCGAGGCCGGCGAGTCGAGGCCCATGATCATGCGCATCGTGGTCGACTTGCCCGACCCGTTGGGCCCGAGGAAGCCGGTCACGGTGCCCGGGCGCACGTCGAACGACAGGTCGTCCACCGCCACCACGTTGCCGAATCGCTTCGAGAGCCCTCGAGCCTCAATCACCTACCGAGTCTTGCATGGGGCCACGTACCCTGGGTATCAGGGATGACCCTGACTCGGGCCCTGTCGGACCAGAACTGCTGCCTTCGCAACGCACCTGGTACGAGCATGCGTCAGTGGTCGCTTGGCTCATCCACGCGTTGTCGGTGTGCGGACCGTCCGACCGGTTGCCAAACAACGAGACGAGCACTTCGCACCGAGGTTCGGCCATTTCGTTCTGGCCCACGTGAACAGGATCCATCGCTGTCCGAGCGGATCCTCCGAGAAGCGGATCCCGTCGCCGGAAGTCGTCACCGCCTCGGCTCGCCGGGGTTCGGTGCGGCTCAGGATCTCCGCGCCGGGAGTACGAGGGCGAGCTGGCGCGAGAGAGCGATGGGACGACCCTCGCTGTCCCACAGCTCCCCGTCCTCTTCCATGAGCCCGTCGACGAGTAGCCGGGTGCGATAGGAACCGAGCAGCCAGCCCTGCGCCGGGCGCGCCCGTACGTGTGCGGTGAGTTCCACCGTCGGCGCACCTCGGGCCCTGACGGATCCGAGCAGAGCCGGAGGAAACGCGTCGATGAACGCCACCGCCGAGATGGTGTTCGGTTCGGTCCCGTCGCGGAAGCGGATCCAGCCAGTGATCTCGTATGGGTCTCCTTCCTCCGGCCCGAACCAGGGGCTGTCGGCCGGAAGGCGCAGATCGAACTGCTGCTGGAACTCGGGAAGGCGGCGTCCCCTTCGCTCCAGCAATTCGGAGAAGGGCACACACTGGTCGGGCGGGGCGATGTCGGGGGCCGTGGTGCTGACGCGAGAGGGGCCGGATTGGGCTGCGAGATCTCCGAACGCACCGATCGATCGGATCAGTTCGCGGCCGTCCTGGACGAGCGCGCCGGTCACCGTGGCGAAGGTTCGGCCCTGTTTCACCACTTCGGTGTGCACCGTCGCCGGCCCTGCAGCAGGACGAGCCAGAAAGTGGGCCGTCACGGTGACCGGGTCGGGCCGCCCCGCCTCGCCGAGCATCGCCCGCACCATCACGGCCAGGAGGTAGCCGCCGTTGAGCCCTTCGCCGGTGTGCCACCGCTGGTGAAGATCGCAGCCCCATGCGTCACCCCTCCGAACGACGGCCGAGTCGATCTCGAAAGTGGATTCGTCGGCGACGCCCATCGGATTCCCCACCACGTCACGGTAGCGAAGGAGCGCGCGCATCCGGCGGTGGACCGTCTCGTCCGTGATCGTTCGCCGCCTGGTCGGGAGCCTGGCGAACAACGAGGTCGGCTGGTAGACAGCTGGGTTGATGGGTTGGCTCGCCCAGCGGCACGCTCGCAAGGAGCAGGAGGCGTTCCAGGCACAGATGGATACCTGGAACGAGGAGGACAACCACCTCCGGAAGCTGTTGGAGCAGGCAAAGACCTTCGAGGGCGAGACCACCGTCGAGGGCAACGTGGTGCAGCTCAAGGGGGACGAGCGGGTCTTCCTGATCGTCCGGAACTGCCCTCTCGTCGAACCTCGCCGAGGGCCCGGGCACTACCAGGGCGGATACCAGGGCATCAGCATCCCGATCGGGAACACCGGCCTGCGCTACCGAGTCGGAGCCGGGCGGGGGACCATGATCCCCGGGACGGAGAAGCCGACCGTCGTCGACACCGGCGTGGGGACGATCACCAGCTTGCGGGTCGTCTTCCAGGGACCGATGCAGACGCGGGAATGGAGCTTCGCCAAGCTCATCGGCTACCAGAACTTCGACGATCCGCGCTGGACCGCGCTGCAGGTGTCGAACCGTCAGAAGACCTCAGGGCTCAGCTACGACGGTGCGTCGGCCCTCGATGTGCAGTTCATGCTCGAGCTGGCCCTGGCCCACTTCAACCAGCGCGTCGACCAGTTCGTGGGACAGCTCGAGGCGGAGGTCGCCTCGCATCTGGCGACACGACCCAGCGGCGCGCCGCCCCTTCCTCCTCCACCGGCGGCGCACACATCCTGAACGGAGTTCACCCGCCGAGGTAACTCTCCGAGAGCGCCTCTTCCATCTCCGCCGGCGAGCCCCGTGACGCGATCACGCCCTGGAGCACCACCGCTGCGGCGTCGGCGATGGGGAGGGCGGAACGGGCGAACTGCTCCACCAGGAGGATCGACAGTCCCCCCGACGCGAGTTCACCCACCTTCTCGTAGAGCTCGCTCACGACGAGCGGGGCCAGGCCGAGGGAGAGCTCGTCGAGGAGCAGGAGCTTCGGGTCCGTGGCGAACGCCCGGGCCAGGGCGAGCATCTGCTGCTCCCCCCCGGAGAGCGTGCCCGCCAGCTGCTTGCGCCGGTTGGCCAGGCGTGGGAACTGCGCGAAGGCAACGTCTTCGACGTGGTCCATGGCCACGCCGACCTGCGTGGCCATGAGGAGGTTCTCGCGCACGGTCAGGTTGGGGAAGATCCCGCGGCCTTCGGGCACGGTGCAGATGCCCTGGCGCGCCCGGGCGTCCGCCGAGAGCCCGTTGACCGGGTTGCCGGCGAAACGCACCTCGCCGCCGCTCGGGGCGAGGGTCCCGGCGCAGACGTTGAGGATCGTCGTCTTGCCGCCGCCGTTGGGGCCGAGCAGGGCGACCACGGAGCCTTCCGGGACCTCGAGGCTCACCCCGTGCACCACCTCGATCGGTCCGTAGCCGGCACGGATGTCGCAGAGCTCGAGGACGGGCGCGACCGCGGTCACGGGACGACCCCCAGGTAGGCGTTCACGACCACCGGATCGTTCTTGACCTGTTCGGGCGTCCCGCTGGCGATGATCTCGCCGTAGTCGAGCACGTGGATCAGCTCGCAGGTCCCCATCACGAGGGTCACGTCGTGTTCGACGAGGCAGATGGCGAGGCCTCGTTCGTCCACGAGCTGGCGCATCAACCTGCCGAACACCTCGGTCTCCTGCTCGGTCTGTCCCGAAGCCGGTTCGTCGAGGAGCAACACCTTGGGCTGTGTCATGAGGGCCCGCGCCACTTCGACCACGCGCGCTCGCGCCGTCGGGAGCTCGCTCACCTCGCGGTCGGCGACGTCTTCGAGGCCGACGAGCTCCATCGTGCGGTCGGTCTCGGCGCCGACGTCGATCCGGCCGCGCCGTCCCCAGGTGTTGCGGATCTCGCCGGCGACTCGGATGTTGTCGCGCACGGTGAGCGAGGTGAACAGCTCCAGCCGTTGGTAGGTCCGGGCGAGACCCCGGCGGGCCCGAGCCGAGGGGCCCGCCTTGGTGACGTCGCGCCCGTCCATCCTCACCCGCCCGGAACGCGGGGCCAGCAAGCCGCTCACCACGTTGAACAGTGTCGTCTTGCCCGCACCGTTGGGACCGATGAGACCGGTGATGCCGCTCGAGGGCACCGACACGGACACGTCGCTCAGCACCTGGTTGCCACCGAAGGACAGCGAGACGCCCGAGACCTCAAGGCCGGACATCGGCCACTCCCTCGACTGCGGCCAGGCCGTCGACCGGCACGGTCACCGCCCCGGCGGTGGGTTCGCGGTCCGGCGCGGAGACAGCGGTTCTGACGCGGAAGGCCTCGGGTCGCACGGCGCGGCCGATCGCGGGGAGCACCAGGGCGATGACGCCGGTGGCCAGCACGAGCCACCAGTTGCCCATGACGTTGGTCAGGACGAGGAGATAGGCCACGACCTCGGCCAGCACCCCGGCCGCCAGCACGCCCTTCACCCGCCACAGGGGGCGGTAGGCCGCCACGATGTCCGGCACGGCCCCGCTGGGGTTGCGGCCGAGGCTGACCCCGATGAGCGCGGGAGCCACCAGCGACAGGTTGGCCATGACGCTCCAGAACCCACCACCGCCGTGGTCGGTGCTCAGGTTCTGGAACGTCGAGGTCAGCGCCGTGAAAGCGGTGCCGGCCAGGATCCCGCCCATGAGCGCGCCGGCGACGTTGCCGATCCCCCCGACGACCGTCAGCATCACCAGCGCCAGGCTGACGAAGATGATGTAGGTCGTGTCGTTCACGCTGACGAATGCGGCCGACAACAGGATGCCGCCGAGGCCCGCGATGGCCGCTGAGAGCATGAACACGGACAGCTTCAGTTTGACCAGGTTCTGGCCGAGTGTGGCCGCCGCCGCCGGGCTGTCCTTCATCGCGGTCAGGCGGCGGCCGTAGCTGCTGCGACGCAGGGCGACCAGTCCGATGCCCACGAGAACGAAGACGCACGTCGACACGGTGAGGAAGGTCTTCGGTGAGCTCAGGTCGATCGGTCCGAGCTTGGGCGGGGGGATCTGCAGGGTGCCGTTGGGGAAGATCGAGAAGTGCACGTGGAAGATGGGAAGTACGTGCGGGAGGATGTCCGCGATGATCATGTCCGAGACGAAGACCCCGAAGGCGAGGGTGGCCAGCGCCAGGTAGAGACCTCGCAGACGGAGCACGGGCAGCGCGATGAGCCCGCCCACCAACGCGGTGACCACCACTCCCAGGACGATGCCCCACAAGGTGATGCGCTGATTGGTATCGGTGCCCGAGAGCCCGAGGTGGAAGACGATGATGGTGGCGATCGCACCGAAGGACACCGGGGCCAGGTTGATCTCACCGGCGTACCCGGTGAGGAGCGTGAGTGACAGGGCGATGATGGCCATGGTGATGCCGACGGTGAGCACCCCCATGTCGCCCGAGTTCATGATCTGCTCCAGGGCGAGGACCACCAGGAGCAGGATCACACCCCAGGTGAGCGCCGAGCGGAGGGTCGGGACCGTGAAACGCTCTCTTGTGCGCAGCAGCGTGGCTCCACGCAACCGCTCCTGGGGCAGCACGATGAGGACGACGAAGAGGACGATCATCGGCAGGGCGATGCGGAAGTTCGACGCCCACGACCACGTCTCGGGGAAGTAACCGAGCACATAGGTCCCCGCCAGCCCCAGCGCGAGCGCACCGCCGAACGTCCTCCAGATGCTCCGCAACCGGCCGAACATGGCGGCGGCGATCGAGTCGAGCACCAGGAGCGTGAGCACGTGCACGTCGAGGGTTCCCCCGCTGATCGGGGTGATGAGGATGCCGGCCAGGGCGGCCAGCGCTCCACCCAGCGCCCAGGAGAACGCGGCGAGACGTTCGGGCCGACCCCCGTTGAGCTGGAGGAGCTCCGGGCTGTCCACCACCGCCCGCATGGCCACACCCGTCCGGGTGCTCGTGAAGAGCAGGCGGATGCCCACCGCGATGAGCACGCCGCAGCCGAGTGCGATGGCCTCGTGGTCGGTGACGTAGACGCCGAAGACCTGGAACTTGGCGGCGCCGCCGAAGAAGAGGTTGTCGGTCCGCGGCACGCCGGGGTTCCAGATCCACTGGGCCAACGCGATCAATCCGAGCATGATCCCGATGGTGACCACGATCTTGGTCACCTCGGCCGTCTGCCGCAGCCCGCGCATGATGCCGCCGTAGAGGACCAATCCAAGCAGCGGCGCCAACACCGCGATCACCATGAACAGGGCGAGTGGCGCCGGCCAGTTCCACCCGTAGCGGAGCTGCCAGTAGGTGAAGGCGGCCAGCATGGCCATGGCACCTTGCGCGAAGTTGAAGATGCCCGACGTGGTGTAGGTGAGGACGAGCCCCGAGGCCGCGATGCCGTAGACCGCGCCGGTGACCAGGCCGAGGATCGTGTACTCCAGGAAGAGGTGCATTGGCCGCGGCTCGCTCGCCCGCTCAGTTCACGTCAGGCGACGCTCGAGCGGGCGCGTCGCGAGATCACCCCTGGGGCTTTATGACCGAGGACGTCGCGTACTGGGTGGCGTAGCGCTGCGCGTTGAGCGTCGTGCCGATGACCGATCCCGTGTTCGCCACGACGTACCTCGGTGAGCAGTCGAAGGCGCCGAGCTTCTTCGGGTACGCCTGCACCCACTTCGTGTTGTCGAGCTTCATCAGCAGACCGCACGAGGGCGGGAGGTTCTTGGACGGGTTGCCCGAGGCGTTGAGCCCGCCACCGGTCCAGGACGTGACTTTGGACAGGTGGTTGATCATGCACTGACGGGTGAGCGTAGAACCGCACGCCTTGGCCTCGGTCGCCCAGAGGAGGAAGGAGGAGGTCGACTGCTCTCCCAGCTGCGAGACGAGCCCCCCGTACTTCTTCACGACGGCGAGGTACTGCGCCACGGCCGGGACCACCTTGGCGGCCTCGAGCGGCTCGTAGGACAGCCGGACGTAGACCTTGTTGCCGAGCCCGGCGTTGTTCCACTGGGCGAAGGCGGCGGTGTAGGCGCCGGAGTCCTCGATCCAGACGGGGTTGTAGCCGATCTGGTTCTGCGCTTGGAGGGCGCCGTACAGCGTTGGCCCCGGCGTCGAGTCGTTGTAGATGATCTGTGCGCCGCAGCTCTCGAGCTTCTGTACGAAGGGCGTGTAGTTCGCCTCCCCGTTGTAGTTGATCGTCACGGAGCAGTTCGGGAATTTCCAGCCCGCCTTGGTGTAGGCCTGGACCGCCTTGGCCATCGACTGCTGCTGCGTGGACAACGTCGAGTTGTACTCGCCCGCCTTCTGGGTCTTGGCCTTCCCGAAGAGCTTCTGTATCTGGTAGGCGCTCGATACCGGGCTGTAGTCGGCGGGGTTGGGAGTGGCCTGGTACATCTCGTAGGCGTTGGCGACGGTGGGGGCCACGGTGAAGCCGGGAACGGCGGCCAGGTTGCACCCGAGCCGGGTTCCCTCGGCGACCCCGTCGAGCGCGAATCCCTCGCCGACGAGCATGAAGTCCTTCTTGCAGGCCTGGGTGACCGCGCTCCCGACGTTGGTCACGGCCGCGTCGTAGTAGTCACCGACGATCTTGCGCCCGTTGATGCCGCCCTGGGCGTTGCACCAGGCGATCATCGCCTTGACGGCGTCTCCCATCTCCTGGTCGAGGCCGGGGAGGCCCGCGAAGCCCCGGTCGTCGCCATACGCGATGTTGATCGAGGTCTTGGACACCCCCTTGTCGGTGGCGCCGGAGGCATTGCCCTTCCCGCACGGGGTGGGGAGCGTGCCGAACTTCGTCATGGAGACCGAGGACGCACCGGCGATCGGGGGCGAGAAAACGACGCCCGTCGCGGTCAGCGCCGTGAGCAGCAGCGCCGACCACACCGCTCGTCCCACCGTGATCGTCTTCATGACCTACCCCCAGTCTGCGACAACCGGACCGGGCGGTCCTGTGCCGGGAGACACCTGGGAACCCTAGAACAGGTTCTCGTTCGGAGTGGCACACTAGCAATCCGGGCAGGTGGGATTTGCTACGCCCCACGGTTTCGGATGCCCGGTGCCGAGTGGGCGTCCGAGCTCGACGAGGCGGCACCCGGAACCTGAGGGAAGGCTTCGGCCTGAATCCGGTAGCGCTGGACGTAGTCCCCGAATTCGGCGGCGAGTCCGGGGTACGTCCAGCCGAAGTCGGCGGGGTCGTAGCGGTGGCGCCCGAAGGCGTCCTGGGGCCGATGGTCGAGAAACACCTGCATGCGCCGGACGTGGAGCGACGTCACCTCCTCCGAAAAGTGACGGTAGAGCGCATGGACGGCCTGAATGGGATCGGACGTGAGCGCGTCGTAGTGGAGGTGCTGGCACCACCCGTCGCCGTGCTCGTCGTCGAAGGACATCGCCGAGTTGAGAGCGAACGCACACTTGCGCTTCCACTCCTCGGCGGCGGGCCGGGGGTCGCGACGGCTGGTCAGGGGACGTTGGCTCGCGTTGGCCAGGCTGGCCAGCGACGTGACGACCGGACCGGGGTCCCGGTGGGTCCAGATCACCCTGGCGTCGGGGTACGTGGCCAGCAGGGCGCCGAGATGCCAGAGGTGGTTCGGCGTCTTGAGCACCCAGCGCTCGGTCGGCTGGCGTGATTGGAGGGTCTGGAGCGCGAGCCGGTGCTGGGCGTACGCCGGTGTCATGTCGCATTGCTCCAACCAACGCGCGTAGGACGGGACATGTGCCTGGGTCTCCAGCGCGAGCGTGCGGACGTCGTACATGAAGAGCGAGACGCACTCCTCGGCCAGCGTGGCGCCGAAGGGGTGCATGGCCCGCAGGGGAGGGTTCAGCTTCATCAGACCCTCGAGATCCTTGGCCGTGCGGGCGATGCGGGGATCCTCCGCTGCTTCCTCCAGGGTGGGGGGAGGGACCGGATGGGATGCCTCCCACTGGAGCAGGGGCCGCGCCGTCGGGTCGAGCCCGAGGAGCATGGACAGGAGGCTCGTGCCGGTGCGCGGCAAACCGACGATGACCCACGGGCTCTCCACCCGCTCTTCACGCACTTCGGGGTGCTCGACCGACCACCGCCGGAGCTCGATGCGGTTGGCCAGGGCGGACGCCAGCATCTTCGAAACGAGGAGGCGCCCGAAGGTCGTCAGCTCCGCCTCGTCCTCACACGACCGCACGAACACCTCCAGCGGCTCGCGGTACGAGTCGCTCCCGAAGTCGTCCGATCCTGCCGATTTGGTCGCGGCCTTCGTGATGGACGCGGTTCGAAGGGACGGAACCTCGAGTCCGAGAGTACGAATACGTTCTCCGACCCAGTTGAGGGCCAGGAGCGGCCGGCTCCGCAACTCGGAGTCGCGCCACGTGTACTCCGCCTGGCTCACGTCGTCGCGCCCGTCCCCGTGTCGCCGGTGGCCGTGGCCATCTCCACCACGGTGCGCCCGACGGATCGGCGCGCTTCGTGCTCGTCGAGCGCCCGCCCGGCTTGCTCCATGGTGACCCGCCGGCCGACGACAGGCCGGATCGACCCCGCCGCGGCCAGGCGCAGGAGGTCGTCGTGGATCTCGTCGGCGACGTCGCGCCCATATGGATTGAAGCCGAAGCGGCGCATGCCGGGATCCACCGAATCCACCCAGGCCAACATCACCGCCACGATGTCGATGTTCCCGATGCAGGCCATGCGCAGCGGCCGGCCCGTCATGCCGTTGGCGTCGTCGTCGGCGAACCCGACCGCCAGGTACCGGCCGCCGTGGGCGGTGCAGCGCCACGAGCGCTCGACGAAGTCCCCGCCCGTCAAGTCGTAGACGACGTCGGCTCCCGCGTCGCCGGTGGCGGCGAGGACGGCCTCGACGAAGTCCTCCGCCGTGTGGTCGACGACGAGATCTGCCCCCAACGTGGTGCACAGCGCCGTCTTCTCGGGCCCGCCCGCCACCGCGATGACCTTGGCCCCGGCGGCCTTGCCGAGTTGGAGACCGGCCGTGCCGAGGCCGCTCGCGGCGGAGTGCACCACCAACGTCTCCCCGGCCCGGAGCCGGCCCCGCCGGAAGAGCGCAAGGTGAGAGGCCTGGAACGTGAGGACGAACGCCGTCGCCTCCGCGTCGTCGAACTCGTCCGGAGCGTCGAACACCGAGATGGCGTCGGCGATGGCGTACTCGGCGATGCCGCCGAGCGCGTTCTTGGTGATGGCGACGACTCGTTTGCCCGACCAGGCTTCGGCCCCCTCGCCGGCGGCGTCGACGACGCCGCACACGTCCATACCGAGCGTGAAAGGGGGAGGCGTCGGTACCGAGACCAGGTTGCCGCGACAACGGTCGATGTCGTTGAAGTTCAGCGAGGCCGCGCCCACCTTCACCCGAACCTCACCCGGACCGGGCTCGGGTCGCTCGACGGTGCGAACCTCCAGGACGTCGCCGGGTTGGCCGTGCCGGCTCACCTGCAGGGCCTTCATGTCTGCCATGGCGCCTCCCCTTTCGTCACGATCGCCCGACGACCGGCGACCCGTCGCGGCGCCGCAGGACACCTGGTGCGCAGGCGTGCCTCTCGGCGGGAAGGTAGCAGGCTGGACCGACGGCGATCCGCGTCGGGGCCGGGCTGTCGGGCCCATCGCCCGGCGAGCCACTCAAGGCTGCGCGGTCACATCGAGGACGACCGGGGGTAGCTCAGTTCCCCCCGGGGTGCGGAGCTCGATGCGCACCGGGAACGTGCCGGCGGCGGTGGCGGTGAGCGACAGCGTCACCGTGGCGTCCCGCGCCGCCCCACAGGTGTGACCCGCCGTCGCTCCCGTCAGTTGGAGCGCGCCCGACGGAGGAGCCACGCTCACGCCGGCGGGCAGCCCTTCGACGCTCCAGGCGACGCTGACCGAGCCCGCTCCGGCCGGCGCCGCCCCCAGGCGGACCTTCGCCGGTTGCCCCTCGGTGACGGTGACGCCGCCGCTCGGGACCGAGAAGCCGACGGCAGGGGACGAGCCCGATCCGAAGGACGGTGGGCTTCCTTGTGGGGAGGAACCCCACGCCCGGTCGGGCGCACCCGAGAGGGAATAGGTGAGGGTCGCGCCCTCTTTCAGGACCGACGCCGGCAGCCAGGGCACGGTCCACGCCGCGGGCCGACCATCCCGAGCCGTCGATGCGGCGCACGAGGCCGCCGACGGTGTCGGTGTCGGCTGGGGCACGCCCGACACCGTGAGCGCGTGCACGTAGGGGCGGGAGGCCGCGGCCCGGGGAGCGTGCTCGACGAGGTGCCTGCCGTCGGGGAGCGCGATCGTCACGGACGGGAAGAGCGGGCTGGCGAGGGCCATGTCCGCCGACCCCGGCGTCACCGGGAAGAGCCCGAGCGCGCCCCAGACGTACCACGACGAGATGGCGCCCAGGTCGTCGTTCCCCGGCTCGTCCGCGGGCGCGTCGGCGTATTCGTCGTTCGACGATGGCGCGCACGACCCGCTGCGTGTCCTCGGGTGCGCCGAACCAGTCGAACTCCCACGGTGCCCATTCGCTCGGTTCGTTGCCGGACCAGTCGTACGGTGCATAGCGGCTTGCGTTGAGCGATGTGAAGAAATCCGCGAGCTTGCTCGAGGCGGCGGCGTCACCGCCCATGAGCGAGGCCAGGGCGCCGAGGTCCTGCGGCACCGACCAGGTGTACTGCGCCGCGTTGCCCTCCTCGAACCCGGTCTGGCCGCCGGGCTCGAACTGGGCCGGCTCGAACGCGGCGCCGGGAGGGAAGCTCCCGTCGGCCCGCCGGGCCTGGACGGACCCGGTCCCGGGATTGAACTCGTACTCCCAGTTGGCCGAGCGCCGCATCATGGCCGCGGCCAGGCGTCCGTCGTGCTCGGCCTCGGCCACCCGGGCGACGGCGAAGTCGTCGATGGCGTACTCGAGCGTGGCGGATCCACCGATGGAGTAGTCGATGGAGGTGAGGTCCAACGACGGCGCGTTGACGTAGTGCTGGGTGAGGTACTGGCTGAGATACTGCCGCTCGATCTGGAGGCCGTGACCGGACTCGTTCTCGGTCGCGCCCTTCACCATGAAGCGGAGCGCCGCCGCGACGTCGAAGTTGCGCACGCCCATGGCATAGGCGTCGGCGATGATGGGGTCCGCCGAGTCGCCGTTCATCTGCACCTCGTCCCCGCCGACGATGGCCCATTTGGGCAGCCACCCTCCCTGTTCGGCGTCGTCGACGAGGGACTGGACCATGTTCCCGACCCGTCGCGGGGCGAGCAGGGACTCGAGCTGGATTTCGCTGCGGTAGACGTCCCACTCCGAGAAGTCGGCGTACTCCTGACGACCGCGCGCGCGGCGTGAACCTTCCCGTCACTGCCCGGGTAGTCCCCGTTCACGTCGGACACGACGTTGGGGAACAGAAGAGAATGGTAGAGGGCGGTGTAGAAGATGTGGCGTTGCGCTTCGGTGCCTCCCGAAACGGTGATGCGCCCGAGCAGCGCGTCCCACGCGTGGCGGGCACGGGCGCTCACGCCCGCGACCGACCAACCCGGGTCCTCCGCCCGGAGGTTCTCACGCGCGTCGGCGGTGCTCACGAAGGAGATGCCCACCTTCAGGAGGACGTCTCGCCCGGTCGACGGGTCGAACGTGACGTAGGCCCCACAGGTCGGCCCGCTGCAGCTCGATGCATGGGGGGAGACGCCCGAGCTCGTCCAGGTCCCCGCCGTCGAGAACGGGCGGTCGAAGAGGGCCACGAAATGCAGCGTGTAGCTCGTTCCCGTCCCGCAGAACTGTCCGCTCGTCACCTGCCCGACGAGCTCGTCGCGGCTCACGATCCTGACGTCGGCGGCCGTGACCGGGTTGATGCTGCCCGCGACCTTGAAGAGCACGTTCGACGGGGTCCCGCGGGGAACGCGAAGCGGGCGATGCCCGTACGTGTGGTGACCGAGAGGGCGACGGAGACCGGACCGGGGTCGAGGGTCACGCCGTACCGGCCGGGCGTCGCGTCCTCGTGCCGGTGCGAGAACGTCTCGGTCTCGGTCTCCGGATCCGGGCCGACGGCGCCCACGGTCGGCAACACGGGCACGTCCTGGAACGAGGGACACCCGGTGCCGCTCAGGTGGGTCAGGCTGAAGCCGTTGATGCTGCGGTCGCCGTAGGCGTACCCGCCGCCGGACTGCACCGCGTTCGGGGTGGTGTCCGGACTCCACTGGATCATGCCGAAGGGGACGTCCGCCCCGGGGAACTCTCCGACCGTCCCCGGCGTGACCGGACCGGTTCCCGTCCCGTCGAGCGGGTGGACGAGTGCCGCCGGGTCGGCGACGGCGGAAGGGGGCGGCCGATTGCCTGCGGCGTGCGCCGGCGGACCGGGGATCGTCACCGTCGCGACCACCGCCGCGGTCAGCGTGAGCACCGCCGCCGACGTCCGGCGGCGGGCGCCGGCGATGCCCGAACGGCCCATGGGACAGGGACGGTAGCGGCCGGACGGCGCAGGGACCGGGCAGCGTGCACCGCCGACGCCGTCATGGATGGGTCCGTCGGACCTGTGACACCCCCCTGTCATGCTCCCCGCCATGAGCGCGTGGGTCGCCGGCGAGGTGCTCGGCTTCGACTTCGAGACGACAGGAGTCGATCGCTTCAACGACGTACCGGTGTCGTACGCGCTGGTGCACGCGGTCGACGGTGTGGTCGACACCAGCTGGTCGGGTCTCGTCGACCCGGGCCGCGACATCCCGGAGGGCGCGACGGCGGTGCACGGCATCTCGACAGAGCGCGCGCGTGCGGAGGGGATGCCCCCGGACCAGGCGATCGGCCTGGTCCTCGACGCCGTCGTCTCGGCCAGCCGGCGCGGGGTCCCTCTTGTGGGGATGAAGCTCGACTACGACCTGACCATCCTCGACACGCAGGCGAAATCCTGGTTCGGGTCCGGTCTGGCCGACCGGGGTTGGTGCGGGCCCGTGCTCGACGCCGTCGTCATCGACCGCCACTTCGACCGCTGGCGCAGGGGGAGGCGGACGCTCGGCGCACTCTGTGACCACTACGGCGTGGAGCTCGCGAACGCCCACGACGCCACGGCCGATGCCATCGCATCTCTGCGGGTGGTCTTCGCCATGGCCGGCCGTTACGGCACGCTCCGCCTCGGCGCACTCGGCGAACTGCATGCCTCGCAGGTGCGCTGGCACCGTCAGTGGGCCCGCGGCTACGACGTCTGGCGGACGGGTCAGGGTCTGATCCCGATCGACCCGCGCGACTACATGTGGCCGGTTGCGCCGGTCATGCATCCAGCCGCTTGAGGGAGACCGGGTGCTCGTCCCCGTTCGCCGTGCATCTCGACGTCGCCCTTCCGACCGTCCGACTCCAACGGTGGAGCCGGGCCGCGATCGTTCACACGCCGATGATCCCGACCAGACCCTCCAGGCCGGTGAAGTCGTCCGGGTTCCGCGTGTAGAGCTCCAGCCCGTTGGCATGGGCGGTCGCGGCGATGAGCAGGTCGGTGACGCGTCGCCGATGCGAGCGGCCGCTCTCGACCACGGCCGCGACCAGCAGGCCATAGCTGCGTGCCGCGGCGACATCGAAGGGAATCGGGTCGAAGGTCGCCTCGAGCTGCTGTAGTCGAACTTGTCGACGGGCACCCTCGGCGCCCGTCGAGGCGAGATGGGGACCCGCGGTCAGCTCGGCCAGGGTGATGGCACAGATTGCCGCCTCGGCCGTCCCGCTCAGGGCTTCAACATGTCCCAGACCATGTCGACGCCCTCGTCCTCGGTCAGGACGACCTTGGCCGGGTGCTGCTTGTCGATGTGGCCCACGAGACCGTTGTAGACGGAGTAGCCGACGAGCTCCTGGAGGCGGCGGGGGAAGGTCTTGACCAGTGCGGGGGGCACGCCGAGTTGCTGGTTCTCCTGCTGGCGTATGTAGCCGGCGCAGTAGTTCATGGCGATGCCCACGCGACGCCGGTCGGTCCGGTTGGCGCCTCCGCCGTGCCAGAGACTCCCCACCCAGACGAGGACGCTCCCCATGGGCATTTCGGCGGGAATGGTGTCGTACGGCTCGAGCGGATTGGGCGGCTCGTCGCGCCGATGGCTCCCCGGGACGAGGCGGGTCGCGCCGTTCTCCTCGGTGAAGTCGGTGATGGCCCACATGGTGTTGCAGATGATCGGGACGTGCGGTCGGGTCAGGGGGATGAGCTGATCGTCGGCGTGCACCGGCTGCGCCTGCTCGTCGGGGCCGATGGAGATGGAGGAGAGGGACGAGATGAGGAGTCCCGGATCGAGCACACCCTCGACCACGGGCAGGACGTTGGGGTGCACGGGGATCTTCTGGAAGGTGGGTCCGTGTACGAGCAGGTTGTAGACGCGGGTCGTGTGCAGTCCCTCGAAGAGGTTGTCCGCCGGACCGATGCCGAGGTCGTGCTCGAGCTTCTCGAGAGCCTCGGCGATCTCGGCGACGAGGTCGGGCTCTATCGCATCGGGGAGAACCGTGTAGCCGTCCTCGGCGATCCTCTGGAGGTGGACGTCGAGGTCGGGCAGGGGGCTGGTTGCTGTGCTCATCGCCACAAGGACCAATTGTAGGGACAACCGACGGGCGGGAGTGTCCCGAAGAGGGGGCCGGACGAACCGCCCGGATCAGACGACCGCCGTGGACGGCAATTTGCCGATGGTAGGGTCTTCGGACAAGGGCCGTTGGCGCAGTTGGTAGCGCACTTGCATGACGCGCAAGGGGTCAGAGGTTCGAGTCCTCTACGGCCCACCACGCTTTTCGCCTCGCGTGTCACGCTGAGCGCACAGGAATTGGGGCACTCTGTGGGGCGATTGGGGGAGGAATCGCGCGTGGCTCGCTGCGTCGCGACCAGGGTACGAACTATCGACGGGATCCGGACCCCGAATGTCCCCAGAGGTCACTGTTAGCGGTGTTGGTTCCGGGCGGGCCGGGGCCAGCGGCTGGGGAAGTCGGATGGGTCCGCTAGGGTGATGCCGACGGCACGCGGGGGTCACGGCGGAACTGGTTACAGCGGAGAACGCCCCCGGGCGTTAGCAGTGCACTCACTGAGCGCCACTGTCCTCGTATCGATAGATAGGTGTCGACGGAGCGCTCTGAGCGCCGCCGCCCAGGGCCAGACAAGTCGAGGTTGACGGGCAGCGGATCTCCCCGATGCCGAGGAAGGATTGCCCCAGGTGGTTCGGAGCGCCTGGGGGCGATCGCGAGGGTCGTTTTGGACCCGCTCACCCCGCCGTCGGTGGTTCCGATCATGACCGGCGAGCCGTCGTTGTTCGCGTTCGCGACGACCTCCGGAACGGCCTCTTGGCCCGCCGCCCAACAGACGGTTGCACTGGCACACGAGGGCCTGAAGAGCTGGGGTACGGGGATGTCCTTAGGGAGTGGACGCAAACGCCATGCAATTCCGCCGTCTGAACTTGTGACAGCGATCGTCGAGCACAAGACCCTGCTCGAGGTCAGATGCGTGGGAGCGGCCTTGCGAGCACCCACGCGCCTTCGGCGTCGAGAACCTTCTCGAAGTGCAGAGCCTCTCGGGAGAGTTCGGCCTGCATCGCCTCGTCATCGAGGACCACGGCACTGAAATGCTGCGCCCATTTCTGGCCCGGGTCTCGATACTCGACCGAGGCCGAAAAGCACTGACCAACGCGTTCGTATCGTGCGATTCGAATCTCGACGCCGCCTCGGTCTTCCCAGTCCCCGGGCTCCCAGCCGAGCAGGGCAGGCGCATAGCGTTGGATCACGACCACGCCGTTGTCGGCGACATGGCGTCTGCAGGTGTGGAGAAGGCCTGAGCGGGTAGCCGCGCTGGTGTTGTTGATCAGGTTGGAGGCCAGTAGGACGACGTCGAAACGGTCGGGCCGGGCCAGGCTCTCGATGTCGTCGTGGATCCGCACCGCTTTAGGCGGCACCAAGCTCAACATGGCGGCGTCCTGGTCGACGGCCGTCACCTCGTAGCCGAGCTCGAGGAGTGGCCCGGTCATCCGGCCGGTCCCACAACCAAGCTCGAGGATGCTGACGCCGTCGCCGACGGCTGTGTGGACGAGCTGGGACTCACCGACGTCGCGGAGACGCCGGTAGAGCTCAACGGGGGAACCCTCGAACCCTGCGGGCTGAATGTCGGTCATAGCGATGCACCAGTCTTATGGCATGGGCACCCAGTCTGTGCGGTGCGAGGTGCAGCCTCCACCATGCTGTGGTGGTCAGGAGAGTCACGGGTGTGTCGCCGGTCCGTAGCCGGTGGAAGACGATGGGTTCGGAACATAGAAATGGATCGCGGGGCAGGAAATGTGGAGCGAGGACAGCGGAACGACGGGAGCCCCAGGTCCCACCGAACCTATGACGAAGGTGCCGATCTTGGTCGTCCCGTCACTCTTGTACGCGGGGATCGAGAGGTTCTTGCCGTGCGTCGCCCTCTGGAGCGCAAGTGCTTCTGTCGGAGTACTCGGAGCGCAGTTCATGTCCTTTGAGATCACATACCCTGTTCGGCCGTGTCCGACGGAGACGGCGACGAGGGCGGGAAACCCGTGGACGTTCGGCACCCCGTAGGTCTGGCCACGAGCATTGACCTTCCAGGGCGTGACGACCCGAGTGATGTAGGTGGCCTGCAGCTTCCATGAAATGGTGGCGCTCGTCGTGACGGTGAAGCTGTGCTGACCTGGCTGGAGTCGCACGACTTCGGTGGCTTGGCAGCTGTGCGCTGGGCTCTTGAAATCGCTGGCGGCGCAGCCGAGGGACGACCCGTCGGGGAACTTGTAGACGCCGACGTTGAGTCCCGACAACGTGAGCGAGACGTCGGTGGCCTTGCGCGGTGCGCGCCCCAAGTTGACGGTGGACGTCCCGGTACGGGAGACCTCCACGACGTGGCCTTGGGGCGTGTCTGAGGGTGCCCCGGGCTCCGAAAAGTCGACGTTTGCCAATGCCACGCCACCACCGACGCTGAGTCCGACGCCGAGTCCGATCACGATGCCGGTGTGACGCCAGCGCCCGAGGATCCGCCACGGAGACTTCCTCGGGATCTCCGCCAACTGGCGGCGGGCAGCGGGGTAGCGGTAGTCGGGAAAGGTTTGTTCGCCTGGCAGTTCGAAAAGGTCAGTGGTCACGGATCCCGATCTCCTTTCGCGCGCGAGTGTTCTTGTGGCATGTCTGCCATGGTCAGGAGCGCTCGTAGCCGACCATGGGCTCGGGAGAGCCTCGACTTGACCGTGCCCACGGGAAGCGAAAGTGCAGTGGCGGCCTCGTTGTAGGAGAGATCGGTCCAATCGCAGAGCGCCAAAACGTCTTGGTCCTCGGGACTCAGCTGGGTGAGAATCTCGAGGATGTGGGTCATCGTCGACTCTGCGTCGACGCGAGCGCTGGCCTCCGCATCGAGCGGCAAAGCATCTTCGGGATTCGGCAATTTGGCCAAAAGCCGGCTATAGCGCCGACGGGCTCGAGCGGCGTTTCGGATGCAGTTGTTGGCTACCCCCAGCAGCCAGGGGAGAAGGGAGCCATCGTGGGGCCGTACGTCCTTGCGCCTCCGCCAGGCTTCGAAGAAGACGACACTCGTCAGGTCCTCCGCCATTGACCAATCGGCAGTCCGACGAAAGCAGTGGTTGTAGATCCTCTTCGAGTGTCGGTCGAATAGATCCCCGAAGGCCTGGCCATCGCCGGCCTTCGCCTCCTCCCAGAGCTGTGCATCAGACAAGTCGTCTCGGCCCACATAGCAACTATGTCCGGCAGGGGAGCATTGGTTCCGAGGTCCGATCGTGGCCACGATACGGGTGAGTTCGATCGCGTCGTCGGCCGTTTGCCAGTGACAGCACTCACGAGGGGCGCTGGTGGTGAGTTGTTGGTCAAGACATGCGTACGAACGTAGCCAGGGAGTCCAGTGATACCCCTCGATGGCTGCGCCATTCAGTCGTGATGAAGGAGAGACGTGGCTGATACAAGCAACAGCACACATCGTGTAAAGGGTCATCGTAAGAAGCGAACTGTCCCGGTTCGGTTGAGCCGGAGGCGTCTCGATTGGCACTGAACGTGCCCCAAGCTGCATGGCTATTAGGTACGTCCCCAAATTTCGTATGGGGGTTGCTGACGAGGGGTCAGATCGAATCGTTCCATCTGGGCAGAAAGCGCATGATCGCTCGAGCCGAAGTGGAGAGGTTCATCGCTGAAGGCGGGACGAAGGCATCGGCTAAGTAGGGATTCACCATCTTCGGACGAGGGAGCGTTGCCGACCGCCCTACGGAGCGTCTGCTTCGATCACCGTCCGCTCCAGGATCACCAGTGAATCTTCGGATCTCTCGGGATCGATGAGCACCACAAGGTTGGTCCCCGGTGCCCGAGCGCTCGGGACGAGGAGGCCGCCCCGAGCGAGCCGGCTGACTGCGGCGCCGACCTGTTGACAGGCGGCCATATCGTCGTCGGCAATATCAGAAGTTGTTAGACCGACGTCTTGCATTGATCCGGGGGCGGTGAGATCGACCAGTTGGCGCACCGAGAGCTCGACTTCGTAGAGAACCCGGCGGGCATATGTGCGACGCGGTTGGACCTCGATGGCATGTTGACCCTCCGCCAAGGCGGTTGCCCGCTCCAACGCCACGTAGATCGCGCCCACACCGGGCGGGTTCCATCTTGCTCCACTGGTGTTGACGCGCTGAGGCGGATAGTCGTTGAACATGTGCCGCCAGGCGTGACCGTGCCAGGTGAGGGTCGGCAGGGAAGCGACAATCTCGATGAGGCTCGATTCATCGGCCGGCATTGCCTCAGACGAAGGCGCCGTCTCGGAGTTGGTCGATCAGGGCCAGGACGTCTTGGACCGCTCCGGCGCGAATCCGATCCGCCGGGCGCTCGCCGCCCAGCAGACGATGGGGGCTGAACAGCCAAAGCCGGGCTTCATCGGGGGGATAGAACTCGTGGAGTTGGTCAGCGAGCCACTCGAGCATGAGGAGCTGGTGGAGTTTGGTCGGTTGCGGGTCCACTCGTCCGCTCTGCCAGCGTGAGACGGTCTGGGGGGTGGTGCCCAGCATCTGGGCGATCTCTCGACTCCGCACCCCGGCGTTCGCTCGGATGGCGTCGAGCCGGACGCTGAGCGCTCCAGCCATTCTTTGCACCTCCATGGCGGGCAGTCCTGTTGCCCTGTGGATAATCATATCTCAGGAATGAACAGAGATATGAACAAACTCATAAACGGAACAGTAAACATTGTAGTGGTCACCCCAGTGGCAATGACGCGCCAGGCCACTCGGGGATCGGGACTCGCTGACCGCAAGAGCATTCGCTCCTGGCCTGCGGTGACGTCGACGACCGAACGAATCTTGTGCCGGTACGTCTGGGCGAGCATCCGAATGTCGCGGTGACCGAGCATGTCCGAGACGTCCTGGAGCGGTGTGCCGTTGGCCACGAGCAGCGAGGCGGCCGAATGTCGGAGTTCATTGGGGGAGAGGTGCCCCACGTTTGCCCTCTTCGCATAGGTGGCCACGGTTCGCCGCAAGTTCGACGAGTCGATGGGACGCCCGAGCGCGTTGGTGAAGACCAGTCCATGGTCCTCCCACACCGGGGCGGACAGGCGCGCCTTGCGCTGGGAGAGACGGTGGGCCCGCAGGAGTGTGACGAGGTCCGCGGGCAGGCGCAGCATCCGATAACTCTCGACTTTTGGCGGCCCGATGACGTAGCTGCCGTCAGGGAGGCGTTTGAGGGCCTGGCGCACGGTGAGCACGCCCTCGTCGAGGTCCACCGCGTCCCAGGACAGTCCGGTGACCTCTCCGGGGCGCAGCCCCATGGTCAACGCCAGGAGCACCAGGGCTTCGTCCTCGGTGCCCGAGACGGCGTCGACGAACCGATTGGCTTCCTCGACGGTCAACGAGCGCCGCACCTTGATGCCCGTCGCCCCGGGGGGCAGGTGCGCCAGCCGAGCGATGTTGCGAGCCACCAGGCCCCGACGTTCGGCTTCGTGGAGCGCCGCGCCGAGGATCATCTTGATCCGGTTCAGCGATGACTTCGACGAGCGGCTTCTCCCGCCCGCCGCGGCCTTTGGTGGCCGCCACGCCGCGCTCGGAGCTGGCCAGGTCTTTCAGGAGTGCTTCGAATTCGAGGACGTCGAGCTCACGCAGCCGTCGACCGCGCAGCGGCTTGAGCTGTTTGATGGCCCAGGCGCAGTTGGCGCAGGTGCTGGAGTTCTTCTCCGCGTCAATGTGCTCTCGATACCAGTCCAGCCACTCGCCGAGGCGCATGTCGTTGCCGAGAGGGAGTCCGGCCTCGCTCTTCGCCCGCAGCGCGTCGAGCTTGCGCACCACGTCGCCTCGGGTCGGGCCCGAGACCCGGCGACGCTTGGTGCCGAGACGGAGTTCGCCGCGCCAGCGTCCGTCGCGCTGTTGGTAGATGGAGCCTTCGCCGTAGCCGAGCTTGCGTGATCTTGCCATCGGTTCTCCTCACAAATTGGGGCACTTTGTGGGGCGACCTCGGCGCCCTCAGGGTCCTCGAAGAGCTGGCGACGAGGCCGGCGTGCTGGCAGCTTTCAGCTCAACTGTTGAACGAGTGGTCGGAGTACCGAACATCGAAGTTGTGCAACCATCACGAATGTGGCATTTCGCACCAAATCGCCCTGACGGAAGGGTCGTACCAAGCGGCCGGGCGTGCAACTCGGTAGGGTTGGGCGGCTGACCCGGGCGGCTGCCCGGAACGAGGAAGCACATGCGTACCATTTGGCGTCTCGTCATCACGATCGTCTTGACACTCGGCTCGCTTCTTTTGATCGTTGCAAGTCCCGGCATTGCCCCAGCGGGCTCCACTGCGACGAAGGCACCGTTCAGGATCATCAATATCGCTGAAAAGAGCAGCTTCGCCGGAATCTCGTGCTTCAGCGGCGACGACTGCGTTTCGGTCGGAAGCTCGTCCGGCGCAGTTCTGCGCACGTACGTGCAGGGATGGAATGGTTCGCAATGGCTGGCCATTCCAAGTGCCAACGAGGATATCCAGGCGGGATACAGCAGCGAACTCAATTCTGTGTCGTGCACCAGTCCGAGTTTCTGTATGGCCGTGGGCACATTTATTGAAAGTTTCGATCCTCCGATCAGCCGGACGCTCGCCGAGACCTGGAACGGCACGCAGTGGTCGATCGTTACGACTCCTGACGGCACAAGTTCGTCCAACGACCTATCCGCCGTGTCGTGCACCAGCCCGGGTTTCTGCGTTGCGGTGGGCTACGAAACGAGTGACGAATCCGGATTTCCCGACTCCGGCCTGATCGAAATGTGGGACGGATCGAGCTGGACCCTCGAGTCTGGCTCCGACCCGAGCGGAGCGGTCTTGAGCGGCGTGACATGCCTTGGTTCCAGCGGCTCCGATTGCGTGGCGGTGGGGGATACCCCCACCTCCTCGGGTTCCGACTCGCTCGTCCTATCCTGGGACGGGACCTCATGGTCGGTCGTGTCGAGTCCGGATCCGGATACCGGGTTCAATAACCTGTCCGGTGTGTCTTGTCTCGGCTCTTCGGACTGCTTTGCGGTTGGGAATGGCTTTGACGTGGGAAAACCGTACTACCCGTTGATCGAAACATGGAACGGGTCGACATGGTCGGTCGATCAGAGCCATTCTGGTACGGCTGAAACGTGGCTCGACGGGATCTCGTGCAGCTCGTCCGACGAGAGCACCGGCTGTCTTGCTGTCGGGCAAGGGGACGCAGAGCTGTGGAACGGAAGCGGTTGGTCGAACGTCAGCACTCCGAGCTTTCCCAACGGCAGCATCCTCGTTTCAGCGGCGTGCACGAGCCCCACTTCCTGCATAGCCGTCGGCTACTCGGGCCCCGATACGCTTGCAGAGACGTTGAGCGGGAGCTCCTTGTCGAGCATGCCGACGCCCAACCAACCGGCCATCGCAGGTGCGAAACCCCACCGCGCCGCTCCAGGTGCCACCATCGAGGTGGTCGGGCGCCAACTCGATGGCGCGAGCGTCCGTCACGTTCAACGGGGTTGCGGGAGTGATCTCAGTGGACAAAAGGACCAAAATCGAGGTGACCGTCCCTGCGACAGCTACATCGGGGTACATCGTCGTCACGACGCCGGGCGGTATGGCGACGTCCCCATCGGTCTTCGACGTGACGTGATCTGACATTGGACTCTGGCAGCCTCGCCTTCGGGGTGTCCACCCGATCAGGCGGAGCATCCTCGACTTACCTGGCCTCGGTCGTCGGCGTCACATGCCGCAAGGAACCATCGCCGCCCGGTGCGGCCTGAACGAGTCGACGATGCGCCGCCTTGTCCGGAGGATCGGCTCAGTATATTCACGGGGCTTGCAAATTGACCTTGGATGGAAGGGAGCGTGACCGGATGACCAAGGCGCAAGAGGTTCCGACGCTAGGGCCGTTGGCCCGCTACGAACAGGAAGTCGTGCAGCGCATCGAGGACTTCAACGACCCCCGACAAGAGTGGCGGCGTCTCTTCTCCGAAGTGTTGGGGACCTTTTTTCTCGTGCTGGTGGCTGCCGGTGGAGGGATGATGGGCCACGTCTTTCCGGACCTCGTCCCCCACGAGGCTGCGGTCGTCGCTCCGGGCCTCATGGTCTTGGCCATCATCTTGTTCATGGGCAAGATCTCCGGCGCCCACCTCAACCCAGCCGTCTCCATCGCCTTCGCCCTTCGCCGCGACTTCCCGTGGTTGCGGGTACCCGGCTACATCCTGGCCCAGCTGGCCGGCGCCACCCTGGGCGCGCTGTTTCTCCACGCCGTCATCAACGTCTCGGCCAGGTACGGCTCGAACTATCCCGTGCACGGCTACTCGAACATGGCGGCCTTTTGGATGGAGCTGATCTTGACCATGGGCCTGGTGAGCGTGATCCTGGGTACCGCCTCGGGGGCGCAGAATCTCGGCATCGTCGGTGCCTTCGGAGTCGGTGGCTACATCGCCCTCGCGGGCCTGTGGGGCAGCGCTATTTCAGGGGCGTCGATGAATCCGGCCCGCACCTTCGGGCCCGACTTGGTCAGCACCACCTTCACCGGCTACTGGGTCTACGTGGCCGGACCTGTCGCCGGCGCCGCGCTCGGCAGTCGTCATCGCCTTCATCCTGCGTGGTCCTGGTGGTGGGAGATCAGGTTCGGGAGCAGCGCAAGGAGGCCTCTTCACCGAGGTGTACGAACAAGGCCAGTCGTAGGCGGCCGGCTCTGTACCTTTGGCCAACACCACAGACCGCGGCGATCAAATCTACCGCAGTCGAGCTGACAAATCACGCGGTGACACCTTCGACGAGGAACGAGATACGAACTATTGCCGGCACGTTCGTCGAGACTCTCGCCACGCAACCCCGACTGACACGACATCGAGCCCCTTGATATTGCGCAGGGTCACTCGTCAGGCCGCGAGTCGGGACACTTCAATGGCCGCCGGCGCCCGCGGTCGGTTGAGCTTCGCTCGGACGAGGACACCACGATACCCTGAGCGAGACGCACACATGGGCGCTCCTGCCTCCGGCGAGGATCCCTAGCTCTCCTACCGGCGTTCAGGTAACGTCCGACCTTTCTGCGACGGCGCTAGCGTGACGCGACGACTCGACTCCGCCTCAGAACGAAGAGAGGATGGGGCATGACACACCTCAAAACATGGTCCGCCGTGACCGTGGCAGGAGCGACGCTGTTCCTCGCCGGTGCCGTCTGTGTCGGCGCCAGTCTTGCCGGCGCACAGTCCAATGACGCGATGAAGCGTTCGGTACCCGAGGCGCCAACCGGCGCGACTCCGTTGAAGCCCGGCACGTATAACTGGTTCATCGACGGCACGGACGCCGGGACGATCACGTTTGCTTCGAACAATACCTACACCAGCACTTTTGGCGGTGACTCTGGCACCTGGGTCCAGGCCGGCAGGACGGCGGGGTTGAGTATCACCGGCGGCAAAGACGCGGGCGGAGTCTGCGTCTTCGCCGGACATGTCAGCAACACCGGCAAGGCGATCGCATACGCCGCCAAGCCGGGCGACTGGGCCTGCCCGGGCTACGGCTCGAGCGGAATCTTCTACATCACCAAGGGTGCACCGGCCGCAGGCGAGCACACCGATGCATTGGCGCGTACGGGCGTCGGGCCCTTGACCGCTGGACACATCGTTCCCGGCACCTATACGTATACGACGACCGGCGGCGTCATCGGCTCCATGAGCATCGCCTCGGGCAACACCTACGCCATCACGACGAGCGTCGACGACTCGGGCACCTGGGCCCAAGGGGGGAGCGCCTTTGCGTTCAGCATCTCGGAGGGCACCGACGAGCAGGGCAACTGTCTGGAGGTGGGCAAGGTCAACACCACCGGCACCGCGGTCGGAACCACCGCAAAGCCGGGCAACTGGGTCTGCCCCGCCTTCGGGACCCACGGAACCTTCGTCATCAGTTGAGTCCACCGCGGACCGATCGGGCCACCTGCATCGGTTGACGCCGCGCAATTCAGCGCGACAGCACCCGCGGGCGAAATCTTCCAACGATCGGGCATTCCCCTCCCTTTCACGAGCTCGATGCGGTCGACGAAGCGACGATCGCTGATATCCGCCGGCAGGAGATCCTGGGTGGCCTGACCAACGAGTATTACGCCGCGAGGTCAGCCAGATCGGGCTTTCGTGACCCTTCGGGCGCCTTTGGCATCGCCCCTCAATGGTTTGGGGGCTCTCTCTCGTCTTCGACACGAATGTTCAATCCGGCAAACACACCGATAGCCAAGGGCAGAACTTGAGAGCTGTCGATCACGACGTTTCGCAGATACTCGCTGCCCTTGAGTTCGAAGAGGGTCGAACCGTGAAAGCGGCATCCAGCAAAGTTTGCCTTCGCTACATCGGCGCCGGTCAAGTCACAGTCAAAGAACCTGGTGCTCGTCAGGTTCGCAGAGTAGAAGTCACCCTCCGCCAGGTTGACGTGGTCGAACAAGACTCGCTCACCCGTGCTCATTCGAAAGTTGACATTGTCCAGCCTCACCTGAGAGAAAGTGACATCTTGCATCCGAGTCCGTGGGATCCGCGCACCGGACATTCGACAATCCTTGAATGTCACCCGGGTGAAGGACGCTTCTTCCATATCTGCACCGGAAAAGTCACTTCCCTCCACTACTACGTCGAGCAAGCTCAGCCCTCTGAGATCAGCCGCTATGAACGACGAACCGACTATCTGTGAGTCCTCAACGATCAGGCCCTGGAGGCGGGCATCCGTGTGATCGCCCTCGATGGTGAGACCACTGATCTCGGAACCAGCAGTGACCCTCAGATTTGCTTCAAAGGGCATTTCAGGAGGAAGGCGCGGCGGAACAGGCCGTTCATTTCGGCTACGGGCCATCGACTGAGCATAAGCCTCCGGCCGGGTGCCCCCGGGGTGCCTCACACCGACGTATGGAGGCAGTCTCGGTCACCATCCAACGACTACGTATGTGAACCGATAACGAGACTTCCAATCTCGATTACCTCACGGCTCACGAACTCCGGAGGGGCCAAACCGCGCTGTTGTAGAAGCCTGGCCATGACTCCAGGTGGATCGTTCGCAGCGTCGAAGGCATCGTGATCATCTTCGGACATCCAAACATCGACGATCCGGACGCCATCTGCGCCCACCGGGTGAACGAAGTGGGCGACGAGTCCAGCAGGTGGATTCTCCATGGCACCAATCTCTTGATTGACCTCGTCAAAAACGTCGATTGGTACTTGTCGCAGGTTGACGTGAATCATGATCGCCACCTTGACCCCCTTTCGAAGAAGATCGCTCGGTTCGATCGACGATAGGCCCGCCATCCGATCTCGACAACGTCGATCTGCTGTGCAGTGAGATCGTCATTTGGGTGTCCCTGCAGATTTCGGAGTCGGAATCCTGGGATTGAGGCTGCTGTCCCGATAGGAGGACAGCACGCCAAGGAAGGGATACCCACCCGAATTCCGCCGTCGAGCCCTCGATCTGATCGCGTGGGGTCGACCACACCCTCTACACCTGGCGCCGCCAAGAGCGGATCGACCGTGGCGAGCTGCCCGGCCTGACCTCGACGGAACAGGGCGAGCTGACGGCGCCCCGACGCCGCATCAACGAGCTCGAAGACGAAATGGCCATCCACCGGAGTGCCGTGTGACGACCTAAGGTCTCGGGTCATGCGCGCAGAAGTCAACCTCCACATGGACGCACCACCGGAAAAGGTCTGGGAGCTCGTCAGCGACATCACGAAAATGGGCGAGTACAGCCCCGAAGTGATTGAGGCTGAGTGGATCGACGGCGCGACCGGTCCGGCGGTCGGTGCACGGTACCGGGGCCACGTGAAGCGAAACGAGAACTGGCCGATCCTCTATTGGACGACGTGCAAAGTCACGGAATGCAGACCCGGCGAGGTGTTCGAGTTCGCTGTCATCATGCGGGAACGGCCGGTGAACACCTGGCGGTACGAGTTTCGCGCCACAGATGACGGGGGAACCGAGGTCACCGAGTCTTTCGACCTGGGCGACAACCTCTTCACAAAGGTCTGGCATCCACTCGGGGGGTTCTTGCGGGAGCGCCGCAATCAACGTGACATGCTCCGCACGCTCGAACGGGTCAAGGAAGTCGCAGAGCGCTCATAGGACAGCGTCCTCGATCAAAGGGACCGTCGAAAACCGTCCCTTGTCGTGGTGGGCGAGCATCAGTTTCGGTTCGTCGGGTTCAGCCGATCGGGGGGAGATGCATGCGGCGAAGTCGCTTTGCCTTCACGAACCCGTTGTCGGCGAACCATCGGGCGGAGTCGGTCAGGGCCTCGAGGGTCGGTCGCGACGAATAGCCGAGTTCGTCGCGCGCTCGCCGCGTCATTGAACATCATGTTGGTGGTCGACATCCGAGCCGCCTCGAGGGCGGCAAAGGGCTCCCGTTTCAGGATCCGTCCCTCGACCACTTGGGAGACGGCTCCGACTCCCAACGCCAGGCTTCTGGGTATCTGGATTTTCGGAGCCGGGAGGCCGGTGATGGAGGCGAGACCCGCCAGGAACGGGCCCATGCCCAGGTTCTCCCCGCCGACGATGTAACTGCGCCCGATTTCTCCCCGCTCCAGCGCCAGAAGATGTCCGGCGGCGAGGTCGTCCACATGGACCACGTTGAGGGTGGTGTCAACGAAGGCGGGGATCTTTCCGTTCAGGAAGTCCAGCACGAGCTTTCCCGTGGGCGTCGGCCTCACATCTCCGGGGCCGATGGGAAAGGTCGGGAGTACCAGCGATACCGGCGCGCCCTGCCCGGCGGCGCGCAGCACCTCGTGTTCAGCCACGTACTTGGACCTCTTGTAGAGGCCGAACAAATGAGCGACATCTGCGTAGCAGGTCTCGTCGGCGGCCTCGCCCTGGGCTGCTCCCTCCAGCCCCAGCACGCCGACAGTGCTCGTGTAGACCACCCGCTCGCATCCGCCGAGGCGGGCCGCTTCCAAAACGTTGAGGACGCCTCCGACATTGACGTCGTAGAAGTCTTTCGGCCGGGGTGCCCAGAACCGGTACATGGCAGCCAGATGGAAGATGAACCGTGCGCCACGGCACGATTTGGTGACGGCATCCGCGTCGCGCACGTCCGCGGTCATCTGCTCGACAGGGAGCCCGCTGAGGTTCCCGATGTCCCCATTGGGCTCGACCAGCGCCGCCACTTCGGCGTTGCGGGCCAGAAGTGCTCTCACGATGGCTGAGCCGATGAACCCGGCCGCCCCGGTGACCACGACCCGGTCGCCTGGGTTGATCGTGGGATTGGTGCTCATTGCTCCTGGGCCGAAGCGAGGTGAACCGAGGATCCGTTCCCATTGCTCGGGGCGAGAGGAACGTCGTAGGCGGCGTCGGGGCGAGCCCGCCCGACCCGGCGTAGCGCTCCCTTAGCCATGGTGCGACCGAACTCGAAGAGGAGTCCGGTGCCGCTGTGCGCGTCCTTGAGCACGTCATCGAGAGCGTCGACGAAGTACTCGATCTCCTCCTGGCCGCAGATGAGCGGGGGCAACAGCTTGATGATGTTGACGTTGTCCGCCGCGACTTGGGTGAGAATGCGGTGCCGGTGGAAGAGGGGTACGACCATCATCTGGGAGAAGATGGCGGGCCGCAGATGCTCCAACGTGTTGTAGCGCAGGCGCAATGCTTTTGCCTGGGGCGGTCCGAACTGCAGGCCGATCATCAGACCCTTCCCCCGGACCTCGTGGAACATTTCGTAGCGCTCGACCAGCGGCGCCAACGCCGCCTCGAAGGCGAGGCCGCTCTGGTGGGCACGTCGGACGATGTCCTCTTCGTCGAAGGTGGCCAGCGTGGCGAGGCCGGCCACCATGGCCAATTGGTTGCGTCCAAAGGTGGTCGAGTGCTTGAGCGCCTTCTCGAGTGAGCTGTACACCGAGGAGAAAATTCGGTCCGTGGTCAGGACAGCGCCCACTGGGATGAATCCCCCCGAGAGCGCCTTGGACACCGTGATGATGTCGGGCTTCAGATCCCAATGCTCGAAGCAGAAGAATTTTCCGGTTCGCCCGAGCCCGGTCTGCACTTCGTCGAGCACGAGGAGGGTTCCGTGAGACCGGCAGAGCTCCTGGACCTCCCTCCAATATTCCGGCGGGGCCACATAGACGCCCTTGCCTTGAATGGGCTCGACGACGAAGGCGGCGACATCCTGCTTTTTCAGCTCCGCACGCAGCGCCTCAGGATCTCCGAAGGGCACGGACTCACACCCCGGGAGCAACTGGCCGAATCCTTCACGGAACTCGGCGCCTCCGTTCAGCGCGAGGGCGCCCGTGCTCAACCCATGGAACGCGTGCTCAGCGAAGAGAATGCGCGGCCGCTTGGTCGCGATTCGGGAGAATTTGATGGCCGACTCGATGGCCTCGGCCCCGGAATTGCAGAAGAAGACGCGGTTGATCTCTTCATCGCATCGTCCAATCAAGCGTTCGGCCAGGAGCCCAGACAGGAGGGAGCAGTCCATCTGGACCATATTCGGCAGGTCGAGGTCGATGGCCTGGTGGAGTGCCGCCTTGAGTGCGGGATGGCTCCGACCGAGGGCGTAGACGCCGAACCCCGAGAGAAAATCGAGGTAGCGGTCACCGTCGGCGTCATAGAGGTATGAACCTTCGCCGCGTACGTAGAAGCGGTCGAAGCCGATCGTCTTGAGTACGCGTCCGAGCTGGTAATTCAGGTGCTTCTCATGAAGAGCGAAGTTCTCTCCGTGCCGCTCGCGGAGCAGCTCGCTCACATCGAATGCCATGCTCCTCCTTCACCGCTCTGAACGGGATCTCACACAAGGTAGTGGCGAGACCTCCCCCGCGATCTCGCTCCATGGTGCGTTGAAGCGGGCGGTGGGCCACATCGGGCTCACAGCAAAGGACATCAACAGGCCTGTGCCGCCCCGCGGCGATCTGGACCAGCGCAGGCCGCGACGGGCAGGCCTGGGCGATGAAGATGTAGAGCATTTGGGATGCAGGTGGTCCCGCGCGAAGTAGGGCGCGGCACGCCGGAGGCTTCGGCCTCCATTTGGCTGTGCTCGGTCTCCGGAGCGACTCGATCCGCGGGCCGTGTTCGTGCGCGCTGAGTCCGCCTCGGCTCGCGTGGTGGATCTCGGCGGGCTTCGCTGACACATGCGGGAACGAACCGGAGATGCCCAAGTTCGAGGCGATCGCCGCGGACTTCTGGCGCGGTCGGGCCAGCTCGATCGCGAGCTCGCGGAACGCAGGCGCAGTGGGTCCGTGGGGCTGGACTGGACATCCTGCCGTATAACGGCTCTGCCCACCCATTTTCAGTCTCCGCCAAGCCAAGGGAACCTGGGCGTTGACAGTCCCGGCTGGGTTCGCCATAGTCTGCCGGAGGCAGCGGCTCACCTGGCCGGCCGAGGACATGCCGGCGGGAGCTGCGGACCGAGGAGGTTCGGCATCATGGCAAAGACTGGAATCATCTCGGTCGACGGTCACGTAAAGGCTTCCAGGGCCGGATACAGGGACTACATCGAGCGGAAGTACCTCGGGGACTATGACGAGTCCGTCAAGGAAGCCGAGGCGGCCGGTATCCCTGACGCCGGCAACCTCAACCCTGAGTACGGCTTCGACGCGGAGTGGGATTCCAAGGCGCGCTGGGAGACGATGGAGGGCGAGGGAGTGGTGGCCGAGGTCCTGTTCCCCAACGGACAACCCTTCCAGATCAACCGCTTCGAAGACATCGGCCGAGCGGCCAACCGCGAGCTCGAGGCCGAGGGGCGGCGGGCCTACAACAGATGGCTGGCCGACTTCTGCGCCGAGACCCCCGGTCGGCGCGCGGGTCAGGCGGTGGTGTCATTCGACGACATCGATCAGGCGGTCGCCGATGTCCGGTGGGCCAAGGAGCACGGACTCGGCGGGATCATGATGCCGGCGTTGCAGCCGGGTGGCACGAACTTCTTCGATCCGGTGCTCGATCCGATCTGGGCTGCCGTCGAAGACGTCGGTCTGCCGATCAGCCAGCATGGTGGTGCCGGTCTTCCGGGCTACAGCGCTCCTGGCTTCGCCATGATCCTCACGGTGTCGATTGAGAACGGCTTCTACTCCGCCCGGTCGCTTTGGCAGATGATCGCCGGCGGGGTTTTCGACCGCTTCCCCGGACTCAGGGTGGCATTCGTCGAGACCCAGCTCATGTTCTTGGTACCGGCAATTGCCCACCTCGACATGACCCTGGGTATGGGCGACGACTGGATGGCGTTCGCCCGATTCATGAAACGGGAGCGAACGCTCGCCAAGCAGGCCAGCGACTATGTCGGGCTCAATTGCTTCGTCGGGGTTTCCCCCTTCGACGCACGTCAGCTCCCGATCGATCAGCTCGTAGGCAAGGACGCCGAGCTGAATCCGCTCCCCGGATTCCACATCGGTGCCGACGCGGCCATGTTCGGGGTCGACTATCCCCACTTCGAGTCCATGGTGCCTCGCACCCCGGAAAAGGTCGCCTCGCTGGTCGGAAACGCCAGCGTCACCCGAGAGGATGCCGACAAGGTCCTCTTCGAGAACGCTGCCGAACTCTACGGTTTCGACCTCGCGCTGCTGCAACCCCATATCGATCGAGTCGGCTTCGAGATGGCGGACGTCGTCGCCCCGAGCTCCGCCTGAGCGTCAGCCGGTCGAGACGCGCGCTCCCGTCATCGGGTGCAGGTCAATTGTTTCGTCACCCCGCGTCCTACGTCGCACCGGAAACGAACGGGCGGGTGACGACCTCAGAATGTGGCTTGCCACGTGACGAATGTTCGCATCACCTTCGGACCGAACCGCCTCTACGTGCTTGGACCCCCTTCGTGGTGCACGACGACACGGAGCTCAAGGCCGTCGCGCACGCCGACAGGTCAGCCACGGGCTGACGAGGAACTCTCGCCCGACCGACCCCGGTACCCGGGGGACGAGCGTGGCCAATTGCGGCACCTTTTCATCGAGTCGGGCAGAAAAAGCCCAGGTCGGGACCCGGTACGCTCTGGGCGTGCCCACGAACGGCGGAAAGGACACGCTCCAAGGCGGCATGCGCTTCGGGATCCTGGGGACGCTGGAAGTGTTCGGGGAGGAAGGACGATCCCTGCTGCCCAAGGGCCGCGTGGATCGGATCATCCTGGGCACCCTGCTGCTCGAGCCGAACTGCGTCGTCTCGCGTGACCGGTTGATCGAAGCCGCCTGGGGAGACCACCCGCCGGAGAAGGCGCTCAATGCGCTGCAGGTGCACGTCTCCAGACTTCGCAAGCTGCTCGGCTCGACCACGGACAGCGAGACCCGTTTGCGGACCTGGTCGCCCGGCTATGTCCTCGACTCCTCGCCCGGCGAGCTCGACGCCGGAGAGTTCGAGCGTCTCGCGGAAGTCCAGCCCGGCGAGGACCATGAGTCGGTGGCGGCACGCCTCACCGAGGCATTGCGGCTCTGGCGCGGTCCCGTTCTCGACGGCCTCGATCTCGGAATGTCGGCTCTGCCGGCGGTGACCCGGTTGGAGGACTTGCGGATGTCCACCGTCGAACGCCGGGTCGAAGCCGACCTCGCACTCGGTCGCCACCGCGAGATCACGGGCGAACTCGAGGGGCTGGTCCAGAGTCACCCCCTCAATGAATCCCTCCGGGGTTTGCTCATGGTGTCCCTGTACCGATCGGGCCGACAGGCAGACGCTCTGGCCGTCTACCGTCAAGCGCGCCAACTGCTTGCCGAGGAACTGGGTATCGACCCCGGCCCGGCACTCCAGGCCTTGGAGCTCGCCGTCCTGGAACAATCCCCTCACCTGGACATCCCGACGGAGGGCCGAGCCTTCTCCCGAATTCCGGAGTCCGAGGTGGCCGTGTCGGCTTGGATCCCGCTTCCTGGTCGGCTTGCTGCTCGTCCCTCCATTGGCCTGATCGGTCGCGACGACGAGCTGCGCATCCTCGCTGACGTGTACAAACGGGTGGCGACCGACGGCGGCCGGGAGGTCGTTCTCCTGGCCGGCGAGGCCGGAGTAGGCAAGTCGACCCTCGCGGGCGCAGCGGCACGGGCGGCGTTCGACGAGGGGGCCTGTGTGCTGTTCGGTCACTGCGAGGAGGACCTGGCCAGTCCCTACCAGTTCTTCGCCGAAGCGTTGGACCACCTGGTGAAGCACGCGTCCCCCAACCAGCTGGAGGCTCACGTTCGGCCGTACGGTCCGGATCTGTCGCGTTTGGTGCCTTCGGTCTCCACCCTGCTTCCCGGGCTCCCCGCGACTCTGGGCACCGACACCGACACGGAGCGGTATCTGCTGTTCGCGGCTGTGGCCGGAGTGATCGCCGATGTCTCACGGTCTCATCCGGTTGTCCTCGTCCTCGACGATGTGCAGTGGGCCGATAGAGGCAGTCTGCTGCTTCTGCGTTACCTCGCCGCGGCGGAACAGATCCCGCGCTGTCCTGATCCTGGCCACCTACCGCGACAGCGAGCTGATGCACGCCGATTCGCTGCGGGACGCGCTCGGGGCCCTGCGACGTCACAGTGGTGTGCAACGCATCGAATTGCGTGGTCTCAACGACAACGAGGTGGTGTCGTACTTCGAAGCGGCGTCGGGCCAATCGCTCGACGAGAAGGGGTTGGATCTCGCTCGCGCCGTGTACCGGGAGACTGACGGAAACCCGTTCTTCGTCGGTGAGGTCCTACGGCACCTCACCGAGCGCGGTGCCATCTACCGAGACAACAGCGGACGTTGGGTGGCCGGAGACGACTTGGAGAACACCGTGTTGCCGGACAGCATCCGCGACGTGATCGGTGGACGCGTCGTGCGCTTGGGCAAGGACGCTGAACGGGTGCTGGCAATGGCGGCGGTCATCGGGCGTGAGTTCGACCTCGAACTTCTCGCCCGTGCGGCGGACCTCCCGGACGACGAGGTCCTCGACCATCTCGACGGTGCCATCGGTGCCGCTCTCGTGCGTGATCTCCCGGACTCGCCTGGACGCTTCCAATTCACCCACTCCCTCGTTCAACACACGCTCTACCAGGATCTCCGGAGCACTCGTCGAGCGCGTGCACACCGCCAGGTGGCCCAGGCGCTCGAAGACCTCGGATCGGACGATTCCGAAGCACGTGTGGATCAGTTGGCACGACACTGGGTTGCCGCCATCCAACCGACGGATCTCGCCAAGGCGATCGGGTATTCGCGTCGAGCCGGCGACATGGCGCTGGCGGCTCTGGCACCGGCCGACGCACTGCGTTTCTATTCGCAGGCTTTGGACCTGAGCTCACAGAGCCCCGATTCCGATCCCGTCCTGGAGCTCGACTTGACCATCGGGATGGGCACGGCCTTGCGCCAGGCGGGCGACCTCGCCTTCCGGGAGACACTGCTCGGGGCTTGTCGCGCCGCCGTCGAGCTCGGCGACACGGATCGGCTGGTCGCGGCGGTGCTGGCCAACGACCGGGGCACGTTCAGCACCGTGAGCACCATCGATACCGAAAAGGTCGAGATGTTGGAGGCGGCGCTCCATCGGTTGAAGCACGATGATGTACGTCGGGCACTCGTCCTCGCGACGCTCTGCACCGAACTCACCGTGGGCAGTTCGCTCCAACGCCGGCAGGATCTGGCCGAAGAGGCGTTGGCCATCGCCAGAAGGTGCGGCGAAGACGCCACAGTCGTGCGGGTGATCAACCACGTCCTGCTCCCTCTCTCCCTCCCGCATCTCCTCGACCTCTCGACAGAGCGTTCGCTAGAAGCACTCTCCCTCGCCGAATCGGTGGGGGACCCGGTCCTCCTCTGCACCGCGGCAAGCGGTCGACGGCTGGTGGCCGGCGCCAGCGGGGACATCGCCGAGATGGACCGTTGTCTCGATCTCAAGGGTCGGCTCGTCGCGAAGCTCGATCTGCCGTTTCTGAACTGGGTCCACACCCTTCAGCGCACCACTCGCGCCCTGATCGCCGGCGATCCCGGTGCCGGTGAGCAGCTCGCGTTGCGCGCCTTGCAGCTCGGGACCGACAGCGGTCAGCCGGACGCCGCGGTCGTGTTCGGGACCCAGCTCATCATGGTGCATCTGCTGCGGGGAACCATGGGTACGCTCGTGCCTCTCATCGAACAGACCATCGCGGACAATCCGGGCTTCCAGGTCTTCTCTGCTGTCCTGGCGTTGGCTCACGCCGAATCCGATCACGAGGAGGAGGTCCGGCGCCTGCTCGAGGGTTTTGCCCAGTCAAGGTTCCGGCTGCCGCTGGACGTCACCTGGCTGACGGCCATGATCGCGTGTTCCGGGGCCGCGGCGGCGTGCGGCGACCCACGGTTCGCCGAGCCACTTCTGGAGCAGCTCGCCCCGTTCTCGGACCAATGGCTCTACACCGACGTCTCCACCTCGGGACCCGTCAGCCGCTCGGTCGGCGACCTCTTGGTGGTCCTCGGACGCTACGACGAAGCGGAGCGCGCCTTCGCGGCAGCCGCGGACTCCTGCCAGAGGGCGGAGGCAGCGTTCTTCGGGGCACAGACGGACCTCTCGTGGGGCCGGATGCTGGCTCGGCGGAACGCTCCGGAGGACAAGGAACGGGCGCGTCAGCTCCTTGCCCGGGCGCGTCACGCCGGAGCTGATCGAGGCTTCGAGGTGGTGGAGCGTCGGGCCGCGACCTCACTGCAGCTGCTCGAGTGAGCGTCCCACCGGAGGTCGGCCCGAGCGGTCTCGACGGGTCCGTTGTCGTCGTGGCCGTTCAGTCGTTCTCCAACTCCCAGCGGGTCAGCTCGGTACGGAGCCAACCGTGCTCCCAGAAACTCGTTGCGCCTCCCTGTGCGAGAAGTTGTCGGTGAGCGCCGGCCATCACGGCACGGAGTCGCTCGTGCTCGGGCGCGACGGCGGCGACCGCCTCGCCGATCCCGATGGCGATCACGGCGTCGCCCCGTTCCAGCGCGGCAGTTGCTCGGTCGAGTGCCAGGTCGGCGCCGGCGGCTTCGACGAGCTCGGCCATCACCGCGCCGGTGGTGTCGGCGTAGAGCTCGGTGGTCGAGCGGAGCTTGAACCAGCCCACGTAGCTCTCCCACAGGGTTCGGACGGCCCAGGAGACCTTTCCGTAGCCTTGTCCCACTCGCAGCTCGGGCGGCAGCTCGATCTCACGCATGAGAGTCCATACGTCAGTCCCGGCGTTGAAGCCCTCGAGGCTGCGGTCGTGCACGTAGTCGACCGCGTCGTGCAACCGTTGCAGCGAGGCGTCGATGAGGTCGGCGCCGACGATGGGGTCGTGGCGACCGGTCACGAGGACCTCGGGCCGGAGCGAGCGGACCATCCTGTTGGTCGCGAGCTGGGGCTCGACGAACCGGTACTTGTCCCCTCGGATGGTGTTGAGATTCGGGAAGTGGGGAAAGAGCGGACCGAAGAGGTTCGAGACGATCGCCACCCTGTGCGCAGGCATCCAGACCACGCAGCAGTCGACGGTCTCGCCGACGGCAGCGATGAGCTCGAACTCCATGCCGTCGACGTCCAACTCGAGCCGTTCCTCGAAGGTCAGATCGGGTATCGGTTGTGACTGACGCATCGACACGCCGGGGTTCTGTCCAGCGATCCGGACCGCGTCGGCACCGAGCGTGTCGAACCAGATCCCGGCCGTTCGCATACGTAGGCCCCGGATGCGGCGGTCGTCGGCTTGGCACGCCGCATTGTTGGCCTGGGCGATATAGGTCGCTCCTGCCTCCCGGAAGAGGTCCACGCCGCCGACATGGTCGACGTGGCCCTGGGTGGTGATGACGTGGTGGGTGGGACCGGGGCGGATGGCGTCGAAGACCCGCTTGTGGTGGGGAGCCTCGTAGCCCATGCCGGTGTTGACGATCACGCGTCCGGCGTCCGTGAGGACCATGTACGACGCGGTGGTGCCTCCTGATCGGTAGACGAGGTCGGCGACGACCGGGTGTGCCGGATCGTCGTACGCCGGGGTCAGGAGCTCCTTCCCCGGGCGGGTGTCGATCAGATGGTCGACCTGCTCCTGGATGCTCACGTGACCTCGAGTCTGACTGGGAACCGATGGAGATACGGGCTGAACCGGGACCGGACCTCCTCGGGAGAGACGGAGAAATCGCGTCGTAGGTCGTAGACGATCTGCCCCTCCGCGCCCCGGGGATGAGCGGTCCGATATGCGTCGATCTCTCGGCGGGCCGCCTCGGTGAGCTCGATGCCCGCCGAAGCGTAGATGCGCTGAAGGGTGCCCGTCTCGTCTGCCGTGTACTCGTGGTAGAGGACATCCGTCGTCCGCCCCTGTGGCAGCAGAGGCCGGTCGCGAAGAGAGGCGTCGAGCAGAAGTCCGATGCGGTCGGTCCAGTAGTCGCGGTACCACTCTGGTCGGGGCGTGCGGTACGCGGTGCGGGCGCCGTAGCAGAGCATGGTGATGGTCGACTGGACCACCGCCACCGGGTCGCGGTGGGTCACCACGATCGTGGCGTCGGGAAACGTCGTCATGAGCGGCCCGATCTGTTCGAGGTGTTGGGGCGACTTGAGCACCCAGCGTTCGCGGGGTCGGTACCACTGCAGGATCTGCAGGACCGTCTTCATGTACGCATAGTGCGGGGTCTGGTCGTGGCCGAGGTAGTAGTCACGCCACTGGGGAGCGCGCGCCACCCACTCGAGGTTGTAATTGGAGAAGTCGGGCGCTATGAGCTCGTTCTCTTCGTGAACGTGGTCGGGATTCATCGGATGCATGGCGGCGACGAGCGGCGCACCGGCCTGCATGGCCTCCCAGGCGGCCTGGCAACGGGTCCAACGTGGGTCGACCGCCGCGACTTCGCCGTCCGGGTCGTTCGGGCCCGGCACCGGTTCGTACGACTCCCACAACGGCATCGACCTGAATCGAGAGTCGGCGGCCAAGAGGTTGACCAGGTGGGTGGTACCCGAACGGGGGAGGCCGATCACGATCAGTGGTGCCTCGATCCGGATGTCCAGGATCTCTGGATGGCGACGGAGGAGGTCATGGATCTTCAGCCGATTGGCTGCAGCACGAGCGGAGTCACCGAACATCAGCATGCGACCGAGTCCGGTGCGCTGGTCGTCCGCGTCCATCTCGGCAAGTTGGATGCCGAGCCTTTGGCGGAAGTCGTCCGCTCCGAAATCGTCCAGCCCGGTACGAGTCACCGCTTCCTCGCACACGGCGTCGACGGTGAGCGACGTGTGCCTCGATTCGCCGTACTCGAGACCCATTCGTTGGACGTCGCTGAGGTCGGGCGCGCCGAGGTCGTGGACGTGGATACCCCCGGTCGTTCCTGCACCGCTCACAACGCCAGGTAGCCGCCGTCGACGGCCAGCACCGATCCCGTCGTGAAGGAGGATTCCTCGCTCGACAGGAACATGACGGCAGCCGCCACCTCCCGCGGAGTACCCATACGCCCGAGGGCTCCCCGCCCCACCTCAGCTGCGAGCAGATCCGGGAAGGCCTGCATGGGTGCGGTCATCGGCGTGTCGATCAGGCCAGGTGCGACGGCGTTCACCCGAATGCCGTCGTCGGCCCAGTGCACCGCGAGATTGCGGGTGAGGGCGGTCAGCGCCGCCTTGGCGGCGGAGTAGCCGGGCACGATGGTGGTCGACCGGAACGCGGTCATCGACACGACGTTCACCACGCTGGCGCCGCCGGCCATGGAACTCGCGGCGAGGGCCGCCCGCGCACGCACGGTGAGCCGCATGGCACCCTCGACGTTGAGCTCCAGCGCGGCTGAGAATCCCTCGGGGCTCCACTCGTCGAGTCCACCGGGGAAATTGGCCCCGGCGTTGTTGACCAGGACATCGAGAGTGCCCAGGCGGTCCGCCAGCGCGTCCACCGCCGCAAGGTCGCGTAGGTCGAGCTGGGAGTAGCCGACCAGCGAGAGGTCGGTGTCGTACTCGTCAGCTGACGTCCGGGTCCCGGTCACCGACACCGAAGCGCCCGCTCGCGCGAAACCGAGAGCGACGGCGTGGCCGATACCACTCGTCCCCCCGGTCACCACGACCGAGGTGTCGGTGAAATCAAAGGAGAGGGCGTTCTTCATCTGAGCCTTCCATGGTGATCATGACTTTCCCGCAATCCTTCGTACCGCTCAAGAGGGCCAAGCCATCCCCGAACCGCTCGAGGGGCATGGTATGGGTGATCAGATGAGACAGGTCGCGGCGGGCGAGCAGCTCGACGGCGTCCTCGAAGCGATCCGGGTATTCCATCGAACCCTTGATCGTGAACTGCTTCATCAGAACGTCCACGTAGTTGGTGGCTACCGGCCGGTAGTGCAGCGCGACGACGACCAGGCGACCCCCGATCGGGCCGTGACGCAAGACGTCTCCGAGCACGCTGTCGGCACCGGAGGCCTCGATGAAGACGTCCGTGGCCGTCGTGGGACCGAACATGAACGGGGCGGAGCCGTGGATCCGCTTCAACTCCTCCCAGATGTCCACCTCGGTGGGGTCGAGCACGTGTTCGGCACCTGCCTGCTTGGCGAGCTCGAGCCGAGCGTGGCTGAGATCGATCGCCACCACATTGTCGATGCCCCGGTCGGCCAGGGTGGCCACCGACATGAGACCGATAGGCCCGCAGCCGAACACCGCCACCTTCTCACCGGGTTCCACCGCGGACTGGTTCACCGCCTGCATGCCCACGGCCAGCGGTTCTGCCAGCGCGGCGGTGGTGAGCGGCATGTTGCCGGGAACCCGGAAGAGCCGTCGCCCGCTGGCGGCGTCGGGTACGTGGAGCAACGGGGTCAGCCCACCCTGAGGTCCACCGGTGCCCATCGGACCGTCCCCGACGTCCGAGGGGCATACGATCACCCGGTCACCGAGACTGACCCCCGGCACCTCGGCTCCCACCCACGCCACCTCGCCCGCCATCTCGTGGCCCAGGGGGATGGGTCGTCCGGCGAAGCCCCCCATCCGCACGTAGGACACATCCGTCCCACAGATACCGCAGGCGTCAATCCTGACCAGCGCATCGCGTGGGCCCGGATCCGGATCCGGAACGTCGTCGAGTCGCCAATCGCCCGGGCCGTGCAACATGATCTGCTTCATCGGAACCCGACCGTCGCCGCTCGGGTCGAAGGCGCTTCACCGGACATGACACCCTCGCTCTTGTTTCATGGGCTGGCGCCGGTTCCGTGATGGCGTGCGCGGTGGCGCGAGGTGCTTGCGGGCGAACGCGCGCCCGCGGTGGTGAGAAGCGCAGCCAATCGAGCGGCCCGGCGTGCACCGAGCTGGGAGCGGAGCCCGTCGGCGAGGGACACCAGGTCCTTCGCCTGGCTTCCTCCGGCGAGACGGAGCGGGCGTGATGGCCCAAGGCGCGCCTCGTCGTCCGGGATTGCCCCGGCGAGCTCGGCCAGATCGCAGATGAATCGCGTCCAGCGTCTGATGCCCAACACGCCCTGGCAGCGCGCCTCGAACTCGTGCACCGCGTCCGCCACATGGTTGAGCAGCACCGTTCCTCGAATCGACGGGGCTATCAGCACCGCCCGTTTGTCAGTGGAGTCAGGTCGACGCTCCACGTAGCCGAGCCCTTCGAGCTCCTGGGCCGTCGCGCTGACCGCCTGACGTGTCACTCCGAGCTCGCGGGCAATCTCGCTGAGCCTCATGCCGCATGCTTCGCTCGTGGTGAGCAGTTGGATGTGGGATCGTCGCACCCTCTGGTGCCCACATCGGTTCGCCGACGTCACGACCTGGCGCGTTGCGCAAAGCGCGAGCAAGATCACCGAACCGATCGAGTGCGGGGACCGGATCGACACGGTGGGATCAGGTTTCGGCGCCAGCTCCAGTCCCACTCTCAACACGTCGAGGTCGCGCCGCATCCGGCCGATCACCGTGCGCCCCAGAAGCTCCTCGTAGGCGTGCTCGCATTCGACGAACGTCTGGCCCGCCCTCAGGATGAGGTCGTCACCACGACTGGTCAGGGCCACCATGCAGGAACGTCCGTCCGCGGCGCTGGCTGTGCGAGCCACGTAGCCGAGCGTCTCGAGCATGAGTGCGGCCCGGCTGGCGGCCTGCGGGCTCACGTGGAGCTCCGCCGCCACCTGCCCGACCGGCAGGGCCCGGTCGCGGAGCCGTTCGAGCAGCGGGCCGAAGCTGGGGCGCAGGCTGTCATGTCCCGATTCGGCGAGGGCCGCCGCGAGCCGGAGCTGCACGTCGCGAGAGACCGTGTGCAGGTCGTCGATCGTGCTCCAGCCCCCCGGGTCCTGGTCGACCATCTGGGGCAGCCTGGTCACGTTCCGAGCATACCGGTCGCCTCCGTTGATTATCAACCATGCTTGACAAACATGTAAAGCAAGGCTAGTAAAAAGAGAGCGGGGGGCGGGTGAGGTCTCGACCAGCCGAAAGCAGGGGTGCCACCGACGATGACGCAACACGAGAGGAGCGGCCCATCGTTCCGAGCCGTCGTCATCGGCGCGGGCCCGGGCGGTCTCGGCGCGGAGAAAGAGCGCAATGCCAGCCGAGGTCGGGAGCTCGATCCGTCGGCATTCGAAGCGGAACCCGCATGAGCACGCAAGGAGAAGCCGGAATGGCACCGGACGACGACCTCGACGACGTTCTTGCGGGCCTCATCGGAAAGCCGGTCGGCGCTCAAGCGGTGGTGGTCGGACCGGATCCGGTGAACATCCCGATGATCCGGCACTGGGCCGCCGCCTTCGAGGACGGAAATCCCGTGTACACCGATCCCGAACGCGCCTCGGAGTCACGCTTCGGTGGCATCGTCGCGCCACCCTTGATGCTGCAGACGTGGACGATGGCGACCCCGGTGATCACCGGGATCGCCGAGCGCGGCGGCTCGCCCACGCCCGTTCCGGGCGAGTCCCCCCTCTCGGTGCTCGACCGAGCCGGGTACACCGCAACGCTCGCGACCAATTCCGAATTCGAGATCATCCGCTACCTTCGGCCGGACGACCTCGTGTCCGCCGAGACCGTCTTCGAGTCCATCTCCGAGGAGAAGGTGACTCGGATGGGACCGGGGCGGTTCGTCACCTGGGTCACGACGTATACCGACCAGGACGGCCAAGTGGTCGGTCGCCAGCTGTTCCGGATCCTCAAGTTCAACCCGGTGGGCGCGGCGTCATGAGCTTCCGCCTGTCTCCCTCCATCACAGGCGACACGGAGTTCTTCTGGAGCGGCGTCAAGGCGCACCAGCTGTTGATACAGCGCTGCACCGGATGCGGCCGGTTCCGCCATCCTCCCCGTCCCATGTGCCCGAACTGCAACTCCCTCGAGTGGGAGGCGGTCGAGGCTTCGGGCAACGGGACGGTCTACAGCTTCGTGCTGCCCCGGCACCCCGAGTTCCCCTTCATGGAGTACCCATACGTCGTCGCCCTGGTCGAACTCCAGGAGGGGACACGCATTGTGACCAACATCGTGGGCGCTCCGCCCGGGGAGGTGTCGATCGGCATGCCGGTTGTCGTGACATTCGAGCACTTCGACGACGGTCTGGTGCTGCCACAGTTCACACCGAAGGAGGAAGAGTGACGGTCGTGACCCTCGACTTCCCTTCGATCCGTGCCGGTGACGTCCTCCCCCCGCTCGTCGTCGACGTCACGGCGACCCGTATCGTCGCCGGGGCGATCGCCACCCGGGACTTCATGCCGGCGCATCACGACCGTTCGTTCGCCAATGCCCAGGGTGCACCCGACATCTTCATGAACATCCTCTCCGACACCGCGTATTGCAGCAGGTTCCTGACGGATTGGGCGGGGCCCGAAGCCCGGATCACACGCCTGGCGATCCGATTGGGAGTGCCCGTCTTCCCGGGCCACGTCCTCACGTACTCGGGTTCGGTGACCACGCGGCGAGAAGACCGGGGAGAGGGCGTCGTCGAGGTCGAGTTCGTGGCGGCGGGCGACATCGGAGACCATGTGACCGGGACGGCGGAGCTCCGGCTCCCCCTGCCCCAGTCGGCACCGTGAGCACATGGCTCTCCGGGCGGGCGGCGATCGCCGGCATCGGCCAGACCGAATTTTCGAAGGACTCCGGTCGCACCGAGCTCCAGCTGGCCTGCGAGAGCGTGCGAAGCGCACTCGACGATGCCGGCCTGCGGCCGACTGACGTCGACGGCCTGGTCACCTTCACGCTGGACTCGAATGAGGAGATGGAGGTCGCGAGGAATCTGGGGATACCCAGCCTGTCGACCTTCTGCCGGGTGCCCTACGGCGGCGGGGCCGCCGCCGGTGTGGTCATGCATGCAGCGTTGGCGGTCGCCTCAGGGGTGGCCAGCGTCGTGGTCTGCTACCGGGCCATGAACGAGCGGTCGGGAACGCGCTTCGGAGGGTTTGCCGGGAGCATGTCGACCATGCCTCTGTTCATGTCGTGGTACGCGCCGTGGGGTCTCCTCACTCCGGCGGCGTGGGTGGCGCTTCATGCCCGACGGTACATGGATGCCTACGGAGTCACCAACGAAGACTTCGCTCCCGTTGCGGTGGTGGACCGGGCTCACGCTGCCCGCAACCCAGCCGCGTGGTTCTACGATCGCCCGATCTCCGTCGAGGATCACCAAGCGTCGCGCTGGGTCGTCGAACCCGTTCTCCGCCTTCTCGACTGCTGTCAGGAGAGCGACGGGGGAGTTGCCCTCGTCGTGACGACGGCCGAGAGAGCGCGCGACCTTCGGCAGATGCCGGCCGTGATCGAGGCTGCGGCGCAAGGTGCGACCTGCGACGGCGAGATGATGACCAGCTACTACCGGGACGATCTGCTCGGTCTGCCGGAGATGGGGATGGTCGCCCGCCAGTTGTGGGAAGCCTCGGGCCTCGGGCCGGCGGACATCTCCACTGCGTTCCTCTACGACCACTTCACGCCCTTCGTTCTCATGCAGCTCGAGGAGCTGGGGTTCTGCGGACGTGGCGAGGGTAAGGATTTCGCCACCGTCGAGAACCTCTCGCTCGGCGGCCGCCTCCCGATGAACACGAGCGGAGGGTTGCTCGGCGAGGCGTACATCCACGGAATGAACGGCATCACCGAAGCAGTGCGTCAGATCCGAGGGATCTCGTGCAACCAGGTGGACCCCGTCGAGCACGTGTTGGTCACGGCGGGGACGGGCGTGCCGACCAGCGGCCTCATCCTCGGTCGGTCGTGAACTTCGGACAGGCCACGAGCCGACGTCGGACGTCGCACGACACCGCTGCGTCATGAGGTGGCGGGCGCGCCCGCCCCGCAGGGAGGGCACGCCCGCCGCTCACGCCGTGTCGGCCGCGAGCGCAGCAGAGAGGGCTAGCAGTGCTCGTTGTTCGTCGCCGGGTAGGTGTTCGTCACCACCGAGAAGTCCGGCACGCCCGGACCTCCGGCGAGGTCCCCGAAGAATCCGGAGCCTCCGCCTGCGGTCAGGGTCGGGAACTCCACGTTGGCGACCAACGAGTCGTCACCCGTCGCGGCGCCCTCGTCGGGCAGCTTGATCGGCGCGTCGACCCAGCCCCGGCCAGTGGCGGGCGCTGCGGTCGCGGTGGGAAGTCCCTGGGTGACAAGCGTCATGGTCCCCTTGTAGGTGACCGCACCGGCCGCGTTCGTCAGCACGATATTGCTCGTCCAGAGGCCGCGCTGAGTGGTGAGGTTGATCGTCCACTTGATGCTGCTGACGGTCAGAGCCCCCGACAGCGGGTAATCGGTGGGGTCGGGCAAGATCTGGTTCTCGGACCCGATCCACTTCCCGGAGTACGTCTCGTACTTGATCCCGTCCTCACCGGCGCACCCGATGACCTTGAGCTGTCCTTGGAGCCCGAGAGTCGCGTTCGCACGGTCTGTTTCGGGCTTCGCCGTCGTCGCCGCCGTTCCGGACGCGACGAAACCGCCGACGAGTCCTCCGAGTGCGACACAGGTCACGGCTGCCGCCGCGGTGAGGGTTTTGCTGAGTTTCATTTGAAATCCTCCATATGAGTTTTGAGAGATTCCCCAGCTTTGTCATCGCCCGCGACGTACTCAGCTCAGGCTCGGGAGAGCATGAGGTCGATTACGCCATCGACGACGTGGCAACCAGAGGTACCTCGTGGTTGCGCCGGTACGGTCCTAACACGAAGGTCGTCGCGGGTCAATGCCTCGGCATCGTGATCGCGAGGTCGCTGAGCGATCAGAGAACCTGTGTCGCCAACTGGTCGCGCATCTGGCTCAGCGGCCGAACGCGTGATTTCCGCTCAACCCTGATCGTTGCGCGCCGCCGCCGCCGCCGCCGTGATGGTGATGGTGCCCGTGGAGCGGCAGCAAAGGCACGAGCGGGGGTGCGACCGATGGCGGGATGCTGGTCGTCTCGTCGTCGTCGTGGTCGTGGGCGCGGTCGCGCCCGTCTCTTCGAGGACGGCGACCGTGCCCTGGTAGTCGGCCGCGCTGATGCCGCCACTGTCGACGAGTACCTGTCCGAGCTCGAGGTCCCGCTGGGCGGCGGCTTGTCGGTCGGGCCCGGCGGGCTGGTCCGCGGCGTCCTCGAGCGCGACGGCGAGGGCAGAGTCACCCGGTAGCCCGCCGCTGGCCAGTTGCCGCGCCTCAGCTCTGATCGCCTCCGCCACAGGATCCGCGGCGGTCGTCGGCGCCGTCCCGCGATCGGTCGAGATTTGCGCGTGCGGGGTCTTCGGGAGCGTGGCCGTGGAGGGCTGGAGCGCGCCGGGGTCGAGCCCGACCAGGAGAACGACGCCGAGCACGACGGTCACGGCACATGCGAGCACCAGTCCGATCATGCGCCGGCGGCGGGACGGGCCGTGCGGTGAGGCGGTCGCCGTGTGAGGAGCCGACGCCTGGACGGTGTGAGATTTGCCGATGACCGCCGTGGGGGAGGCACTGGACGAAGCGACAGGACCAATGCGTGACCCGTTCGCGTACACAAGCATCGGTTCGGTTCGCGGATGGCGAATCGCCTGCAGCATCTCCACGGCCGAGTGGTACCGATTCGCTGGATCCGACGCAAGCGATCGTCGGGCCACCTCACGGAAGGCAGGGGGGAGCGTTTCGACGATGGCGGCCGGCTCCGTCGGAACCCGTCCCGTCAACGCCTCCATCATGACGGCGCCAACGGAGTAGAGGTCCGACTCGACGGAAGCCATGATTCCCGCCCGTCGCTCCGGAGCGAGATAGCCCGGCGTGCCCAGGACGACGCCGGTTATCGTCTCTTCCGAGGTCGGCGCATCGCCGTAGACGTCCATGCTCTTCGCGATCCCGAAGTCGGAGATCTTGGCGAAGCCATCGTCCTCCAACAAGATGTTGCTGGGCTTGATGTCGCGGTGGAGGACGCCGGCGCGGTGTGCGGTCGAGAGCGCAGAGAGCGTCTCCGTGAGCACACGGACGACCCGCTGACTGTTCAGCGGGCCGGTGGCGATCTCGTCCCGGAGCGTCGCGCCGCTGAGCCGTTCCATGACGAGGTAGCTACAGGGACCCTCCTCGCCGTAGTCGAGGACCGCGACGATGTTCGGGTGGACGAGCCGGGCGGCGAGACGGGCCTCCTGCTGGAACCGACGGCACATTCCTGGCAGCGCTGCTGCGTCCGGTCGCAGGATCTTGACCGCGACCTGGCGCTGCAAGCGCTCGTCACGGGCGTCGAAGACCTGCGCCATCCCTCCCTCGCCGAGTACGCCGAGGAGGCGATAGCGGCCTCCGACGGCGCGCGTAGGGGTGGTGACGTCCACCCCTACGGTTTACCCCGGACGGGCCGGGTCGGGTCTTGCTTCCCGAAGTGCGGCTTCGACCTGGGATTTGCCCGAGGATCGTGGTACTGGCGGTCCAAGTTCGGCTGGCGGTCCGGCGCGGCACATGGCGAACGTTGCCTGAAACCCCCGTCGAAGTGACGCTCGAAACGGGGGACTCTCGGACTGTGCCACCTGCCGGTCATGGTCGGAGTGTTCAGCAGGCGTAGCCGTCGAAGCTCGCAACGACGCCCTCGACCAGCTGGCCGGTGTACCCGGCCAGGTGACCGCCGAAGGTGCCGACGTACTGTTTGACCGGCGTCTTGCTGAACATGCCGCTGAAGGTGGCGCCCGCGTCTTCTCCTTTCTTCCACGTCATGAACATCGTGGCCCCGCCACCGTTCCAGGTTCCCTTGTCGCGGAACAGGTCGGACGTGAACTTGTGGGTCGGCGTGAAGGTCTCGACCCCACACGCGGCGCCGTTCAGCTCCATCGTCCACTTCGACCCGTTGGCGATATGCAGTGCTGGTGAGGCAGCCGAGGCAGCACCTGCGCCCGCCAACCCGACGCTCGCCGTCATGGCGATTCCTGCCGCAATCGCTGCCGTCCGTCGCAACATCGCTTTCCCCTTCGTCGCTGCCGGTAGAAGGGCGATGCCGCTCCCGCCAGCGGACCAGTTGTTCGTCTGCGTCATCATGCCGCATGACCGGTGAACCGGGGAGCCTGCCGGTTCTTGTCGTTGGTCGGCCCACCGAACGGATCCGCTCGTCGAGCTCACCCTTCATCGACCGCCGGGCTAGATACCGAGTACGGCGGGTATCTCCCCTGCGGCGACGGCATCGGCCAGTCGCTGGTAGTCGAGGTCGTTTTGGTCTGCGTATGCAGTGGAGAAGCGGGCGATCGCCTTGTCGAAACCGGATCCCCTGCCGAGGTAGCCGGCGATAGCAAGGCGGTCTCCCGAACGGGCGTGGGCGCGGGCCAGCGACCACCCGCAGGCGCGGGTGTAGGCGTGGAGACCTGATTCGCTCATTGTCGAGAGGTCGATGGACGCCTTCCAGTCCCAGAGTTGACGGACGTAGAAGTCGTGCTCCTGGCCGTCGAGACCCAGACTCCGGGTCCAACTGAGAAAGATGTCGCTCGCCGCGTGCGAGATCCGCTGGCCCCGGACCACTCGCTCGCCGTGGCTCTCGAACTCGCTCGCACCCAGATATGGTTCGAGTACGGACGCCTGAGCCTCCTTCGCCTGCAACACCAGGGGATCCTTCCCGTCGCGGCCGACGAGCAGGAACACCGTGGCACGGGTGCCGACGCTGCCGACCCCCACGACCTTTCGGGCCATGTCGACGAAGCGGTACGTCCCGAACAGATACCGCCGGTCCTCGTCGAGGCTTTTCGAATAGTGAGCAATGATCTCCTGTACGTAATCGGTCTGGTTCTGGGGGTGGGACTTGTCGAACACGTCGCGCAGCGGGACGAGCAACGGCGGCACACTCCGAAATCGCAGCTCGCCGTGAACCCGTTCGGTGAGTTTCGTCACTGCCCGCAAGCTCGTCTTGCTTCGAGCCTTGGCGAAGGGTTTCGCGAACAGGATCCGGCCCTTTCGCCCGAGCCTGCCGCCGAAGCGCTCGACCAGCTCATTGGCGTTCAAACGGTCGTACCAGACGTCCAGATGGCTCTCGGCCGCGAAGTCCCGCATCCGTTGTCGGTACTCCCTCACGCAGGCGATGACCAGCCGGCGCCGACGCTCGGCCGGAAGACCGGTGTCGCGGCCCGCGATCTCCACGCTGGCCGCCATCCGTTTCACATCCCACTCCCACGGTCCCGGCAGCGTCTCGTCGAAGTCGTTCGGGCCGAAGACAAGCTTGCGGTCCGGAGCGGCGAAACCCCCGAAGTTCGAGATGTGGGCGTCGCCGCAGGCTTGCACCACGATGCCCGAATCAGGGGTCGCCGCCAGATCCGCCGCCATGACCGCCGCTGCCCCGCGATAGAACGTGAAGGGCGAGACGAGCATCCGTCCGTACCTGATCGGGACGAGCTCCTGAACCCGGCTGGCGGCCTGGGCGGTGAGCACGGCGATCGGATCGGGCCGGTTCGGTGCGGGAGACCAGTCGCCGTGCGCCGACCGGGGTGTCGTTCCACGGGCCGACCGGCCCCGCTCGGTGGACTCGCCCGACTGCAAGGTGGCGTGTCCTCCGGCCGGCAGTCGAACGCGGGCTCCGTCCCTGTTTGCGCCGTTCCCAGAGGACATCACCGATGGCATGCGCGCAGCCTAGGGACATCCGGCATCGAACCGGGCACGCCGCCGAAGAGCGCTCGCCAGGCCTCTCATGGCAGTCCGCCCGCAATGCGGGGCTCGTCTCTGTCTCGTTGCGCACGCGTGCGAGTGCGTGGCCTGATGGTCGGTGATGGGATTCGCCATCGGCGCCATCGGCGCCATCCGCCCCGGAGGGCCGATGGGCCGCCTGACCGTCGGGGCCGGGTTGAGCTCGCTGGCGATACAAGTCGCCATGAGTATCTCGTAGGGCGGACGGGCGACACGTCCGCCGACCGTTCGGTCGGCTCGATACTGCTCCGGATCCCGAGTTGGACACGTTTGGGCACCGTTCCCGCGCGTCGTTTCATGCTCTACTAGGACATCGAGAGCCGTCCTCTCCCAAGTGAGGTGGCCACCGAGGCGAGCCTCCGGGAGGTCGAGTCCATGACGAGCGAGGCCGTCGCTTCGACGATGAAGCAAGCCCTGCTCGGCGAGGGACTCCGCTGGGATTCCCGCCGTGACGAGTTGCTGGCCGTCGACATCATCGACGGGCGGGTCTACCGCGCCCGGGTCGTCGAGAACGGTGCCCTCAGTCTCTTGCGCGAGTACTGGGTGCCGGGCACCGTCGGTGCGATCGCACCCGTGGACGGCGACGACGGGTGGGTGATGGCAGCCGGGCGGGGATTCGTGCACCTCGCGCCGGACGGCTCGCTCCGGCCGATCCTGCAGGTGGCGCCGTTCGGGAGCCGGATGAACGACGGCGCCTGCGATGCCCAGGGCCGGTTCTGGGCGGGAGCGCTCGCCGAGGACTTCCGAGCGGGGGCGGGTTCCTTGTACCGGCTCGAGCGTGACGGCCGCGTCGAGGTCGTGCTCCAGGGACTCACCATCTCCAACGGCATCGGCTGGAGCCCGGACGGAACGGTCATGTACCTGGCCGACAGCGGGCCCCGCGAGGTGCACGCCTTCGCCTTCGACGGCGAGACGGGGACCATCTCCGACGACCGGGTACTCATCAAGGTGGAGGAGAACGTCGGCGCGCCCGACGGCTTGACCGTCGACACCGGCGGCGATCTGTGGGTCGCGATCTACGGAGGAGGCCGGGTGCACCGGTACTCGCCCGACGGCGACCTGCGCCAGGTGCTCGACGTTCCGGCGGAGCAGTGCACCTCGTGCGCCTTCGGTGGACCCGGTATGGACCGGCTCTACGTCACGACCGCGACGGAGGGCTGGAGCGACGAGCAACGCCGCGCCGACCCGTCGGCGGGTATCGTGTACCGCTTCGACACGCCGGCGACGGGCCGTCCCGCTGCTCCGTTCCGGCCGGATCCGATCTGGTGGAACGGGGTCATGTCCGATTCGTGACGATCACGGCACCCGTCGCCCGGCGAGGCGCGCAACGACGACGCCGACGAATCTCCCGGTTGATAAGCGCGGTGTCCGGTGCATAGGTTGAGGAGCGCACCAACGGGGTGCCCGAGAGGAAGGACGGTCGGTTCGTGGCAGACGACGGCGTGATGGGACCCATCAGCTACCTGATCGTGGAGTTCCCGGGCAACAAGATGACCGGTGAGGGCCTCCCCATCCTGGTCGACCTGGTCGACAGGGGTCTGATCCGGATCCTGGACCTCACGTTCGTCACGAAGGCCGACGACGGTTCCATGGCGCTGATCGAGCTGGCCGATCTCGATGCGGACGGTGAGATGGACCTGGCCGTTTTCGCCGGGGCCCCCTCGGGCCTGATCGACGAGAGCGACCTGCCCGACGCGTCCAACGTGATCGAGGCCGGCTCGTCGGCGGGGATCCTGATCTTCGAGAATCGCTGGGCCACCGATTTCGTGCAGGCGCTCCGTCGCGGCGGCGCCGAGCTCGTCTCGGCCGGGTACATCCCACAGGACGCGATCGCGGCCGCACTCGACGCCCTCGAGGGCTGAACCAGTCGTGACGTAGGAAAGAAAGGACTCGAACATGCCGGGACTTCTCCGTGGCGTCGCCCGGACGGCGGTCATCGCCGGAACCGCGACCACCGTCTCCAACCGCGTCTCGCGGCGCCAGGCCAACCGCTGGTCACAGCAGGAAGAGCAGCAGTACGCGCAGCAACCGCAGTACGCCCAGCCCGCACCCCCGCCTGCACCGGCGGCTCCCGATCCCATCGCGCAGCTCAAGGAGATGGCGGAGCTGCATTCGCAGGGCATCCTGACGGACGAGGAGTTCGCGGCGCAGAAAGCCAAGATCTTGGCGAGCTGACGCCCGCTGCCCATGCTCTTCCTCCTCCGGCCGCGCCAGACCTACATGCCGTACGCGCTGCCCCGCAACCGAGTCGAGCACGAGACCTACCACCGTGAGCTCGAACAGGCGTACGCCTCGACGAGGCGTGTCCCGCCGTCTGATCCCGCGTCGCCGGCGGAACCGGATCTCGCCGCGAGCCTGAGGGAGCTGGGCGAGCTGCACCGCTCCGGCGTCGTTGAGCGACGCGGAGTTCGCCGCGGCGAAAGCCAAGCTGCTGGCTCCAGCGGACGGAGCATGACTTCGAGCGCGCGGCGGGCCTCTCTGCTCGTCGAAGCGTTGCGCGCGGCCTTCGACCGAGACCACGGCGCGCTCGGCGGGCTCCTCACCGAGGACGTCAGGGTGTGGGCACCCCTCCGATCCGTCTCATCCCTGGCCGAGCTCGTCTCGGAGTTGGAGGAGCGGGACGACGCGTTCTCCGATGCGGTGGCCGAGGTGGTGCCTCTCGAGGTGGCTGGGGCCTATGCCTGCGCCGAGTGGAGCGTCGCCATGACCCACACCGGGGCACTTCAAGTGCCCGGCGGAGTGGTCGTCGAGCCGACCGGCCTCCGAGTCGTCATCCACGGAGCCACGGTGGCGGAGTTCCGTGGCGAGCGGATCTGCTCGTTGCGGCAGTACTGGGACGAGCTCCCCGCGCTCGAGGAGATCTGCTCCGTCGCCGGCCGGCCGCTGAAGCCCGCGTCCGGCGAGTACGAGGCGTCGGCGCGGAGCGGCGCGTCCCGCTCCTGACCGGACGGCGCTCCGCTCCCGTCCGGGGTCGTCACGAACGGGCGCGGAACCCCTCGCCCCGGTGCTCGTCGAGCAGGGGAACCCGGCCGGATCGCACGGCGGTGTCGAGCCGGATGGGAAACGGCGGGAACTCGGCCGCCTCGAGCATCGCCGCGCGGTCGAGCACCGGCGCGGCCGGCACGCCCGCGGCCAGGAGCGCGTCGACCAGCTCACCGCAGCGTCGTGTCGCGACGGCCGCTGCGATCTCCTCTTGGAGCGCTTCGCCGTCCGTCGTCCGCGCCGCGAACTCCAGGCCGGCCATGTCCGGGCGCCCCAACACGGTGCACAACGCCGCCCAGAAGTGCGGCTCGTCGACCACACCGAGGGACACCTGGCGGCCGTCCGCCGTGGCGAAGAGCCCGTAGCCGGGCACGGTCGTCGGTGCGGTGCCGGCAGGAGTAGGGCCGGCGCGTCCCGTCCAGGTCGAGAGCACGTCGGTCATGGAGATGTCGAGTCGGGCGCCGCGACCGTTCGTGGTCCTGCCCGCGAGCGCGGCACACACCCCGAAGGCGGCGCTCATGCCGGCCGCCAGGTCGGCCACGGGGAGTGGAGGCATCGTCGCTCGGCCCCCCTCCGGCACGAGCGCGCCCGACCACGCCTGGTAGTTGACGTCGTGGCCGGGGACCAGGGCCCGATCGCCTTCCTGGCCGTAGCCGGAGATGGAGCAGTACACGAGCCCGGAGTTCAACCTTCGCAAGCGGGGTTCGTCGAGCCCGAGCCGGGCCATGACCCCGGGGCGGAAGCCCTCGACGAGTACGTCGGCCTCGGTGGCGAGCGCTTCGGCCCGCTCGTGGCCCGTCGGCGTCTTGAGGTCGAGCACGACGCTGCGCTTCCCGGCGTTGATCTCCTCGAAGAGGCCGGCGTAGTGCCGCATCGGATCGCCACCGGGCGGCTCCACCTTGACCACGTCCGCTCCCAGAGCGCAGAGCAGCGACGTGGCGTAGGGGCCCGGCCGCCAGATGCTGAGGTCGAGCACCCGCACACCGGCCAGGAAGGAGCCGGCCATCGGCTGACCAGTCTGGCATCCCGCGACGAACGTGTCCGTGGCCCCGGGTGGCAACCGCCCGGGGGACCGGGTGGACCGGGTGCACGATGCCTACCCCCCGGCGGGGTTCGATACGCTGGCCCCCCGATGACCAGTACCAGCCAGTCGAAGGCCGAGCGCAGGGCGGAGGCCCAGCGCCGGGCGGCGGAGAAGCGCGCCGCCGAGCGCCGCCGCCAGCGCAACCGCGTCCTGGTGCGCGTCGGCTTGGCGGTCGTCGTCATCGCCGCCGCCGTCGTGATCATCGTCCAGGTCACCGGCTCGTCGAGCGGCGGACCGACGACGTCGAACCCCCACGTCGCCCTCTCGCCCATTCCCGAGTCCATGAAGTCGTCCTGGGTCCAGCCCCCGGCCGAGACCCCCGGCCCCGAGACGGTCGGGATCCCGAGCGGGCCGAAGCTGGCCACGCTGCTCAATGCCGCGACCGGGCAGACCGTCGACGGCGTGCAGTGCCAGACCAACGAGCAGACGGTCACCCACGTCCACACGCACCTGACGATCTTCGTGGACGGGAAGGCCCGGGTGATCCCCTACGGCATCGGCATCCCGGGCTTCCAGGCGGAGCAGACGGCCCAGGGCCCCTATGTCGCCACCGGAGACTGCTTCTACTGGCTCCACGCGCACGCGAACGACGGCATCATCCACGTCGAGTCCCCGAGCAACTCGCTCACCTTCACGCTCGGCCAGTATTTCGCCGAGTGGGGCATTCCGCTCAGTCGCACCCAGGTGGGATCCGCCATGGGCCCGGTGACGGTGTTCTTCACGTCGCCCGGCAAGAAGACGGGCATCTACAAGGGTGACCCGGCGAACCTTCCCCTGGGCAACCACTACGAGATCCAGCTGAACGTCGGCACGCCGATCGTGGCTCCTGTCAGCGTCAGCAACTGGGGCCAGCTCTAGCTCCACCTCCAGCGGACGCGGGGAGCGGCTACCCCACGTTGCACCGCGCCGTCGAGTCGGCGCTGTGGCCGCCGACCAGCGCTGCGAAGATGGCCGGCGCCTGGTGCGGCAGCAGGGACAGGTGGCCTTCTCCGGGGACCACGGTGACCGTCGCGCCGGGGATGTGGCTCTGCAGGAAGGCGCGGTAGCCGGGCGGTCCCGTCCGGTCGTCCGACCCCTCCCAGATCTGCACCGGGACCCGGATCTCGCCGAGTGAGAATCCCCACGGGCTGCCGAAGATCCGGTAGTCCTGGACGCACCCCTCGGTCCCCTGGCGCACCGACTCGCGGACGAAGGCCACCGCCCGGTCGGCCGGGCCCCATTCGGCGAGCACCGAGCGGTCCACCGGCGGGAAGGCGCGCATGGCGGCACGAAGGAGGCGGGCGTTGCTGGAGTTGACGATGCTGAGCTTCATGGCGAGCGAGGCCAGCCCGGGCGCGTGCCGCGACAGGAGGATCAGGGCGCGGTCCTCGACGACCAGCCCCCGGCTGGTCCCGTAGACGTCGAGCGGCACCGCGCTCGAGAGCAGCGCGGCACCGGTGACGCGATCTCCGAGCTTGGCCGCGCACACCGCCGCATAGGGCCCGCCGGCCGACCAGCCCATCACGGCGAAGCGCTCGATCCCGAGCGCGTGCACCAGGCCGGTCACGTCCTCGGGCCAGTCCAGGAGTGTCCGGCCCGGCTGGAACGTCGACAGGCCCATCCCCGGGCGGTCCGGTGCGACCAGCCGGATGCCCGCCTCACGTGCCGCAGCTCCGGCCGGCGCGGCGTCGAGATGCGAGCTGAGCCCGCCGTGGAAGCTGAGGACCGGGAACCCCGCCGGGTCGCCGTACTCCTCGTAGGCCAGGTCCCGACCGTCGGGGAGGTTCACCATCCCGGTCACGTGCCACCGCCGTGCGGTCGCTCGTGCCGTGACCGGCGGGAGGGGAGGGGTGCCCGCACGAATGCACGCTATAGGGTTCGCTCATGTCTGCGAACGTCGACGACCTGGTGGACGCCCTCCTGGCCGACCATCCGCCCGCCTCTTCCGCCCCGGCCGAGTTCCTGGGGGAGCAGTTCGACCGCGGCCTGGCCTGGGTCCACTTCCCGCCCGACTCCGGCGGGCTGGACCTCACGCCGATGGACCAGCAACGGGCCCAACAGCGGCTCCACGCCGGGGGTGCGCCGGCGGCGGGTGTGAAGAACCCGATCGGCTACGGCATGTGCGCGCCGACCATCGCCACCCACGGCACGGCGGAGCAGAAGGCGCGCTACCTGCGGCCGCTCTTCACGAACGAGGAGATCTGGTGCCAGCTCTTCAGCGAGCCCGGCTCGGGGTCCGACGTGGCCGGCCTGTCGACACGGGCCGAGCGTGACGGCGACGAGTGGGTGCTCAGCGGCCAGAAGGTCTGGACGACGCTCGCTCACATCTCCTCGTTCGGCCTCATCGTGGCCCGGACCAATCCCGACCTGCCCAAGCACAAGGGTCTCACCGCGTTCCTGGTCGACATGCACGCGCCCGGCGTCGAGGTCCGTCCGCTGTTCCAGATCACCGGCGAAGCCGAGTTCAACGAGGTCTTCTTCACCGACGTGCGCATGCCCGACGCGGCGCGCCTCGGCGGCGTCGGCGAGGGCTGGCGCGTGGCGGTCACCACGTTGATGAACGAGCGGGTCTCCATCGGCGGCGCCGTCGGGCGGCGCGGTGGCGGCCCCATCGCCGAGGCCATGCGCATCTGGAAGGAGCGCTGGCAGGGCCAGACGTCGCAGCAGGCGCTGGCCCTGCGCGACCGCCTGGTTTCGAGCTACATCCGCTCGGAGGCGTTGACCATGACCAACATGCGCGCCGCCCAGGGCCGGAAGTCGGGCACGCCGGGACCCGAGGGCTCGGTCTCCAAGCTGGCCTTCGCCGAGGAGAACAAGCGCGTCTACGACCTCTGCCTCGATCTGCTCGGGAGCGACGGCATGCTCTTCCCCGCCGGCTATCCCATGGTCCGGCCCGACCTCGTCGGCATGGGCTCGCCCGACGTCCACAAGATGTTCCTGCGCGTACGGGCCAACTCCATTGAGGGCGGGACGTCGGAGGTCATGCGCAACATCCTCGGAGAGCGGGTGCTCGGCCTGCCTGGCGACGTGCGCACCGACAAGGAGCTCGCCTGGAAGGACGTGCCCAGAAGCTGAGCGCCCCGCCCGGGGCGGCCGCGACCGGGAGCGATCCGGCGTGCCTCAGCCGGCCGGTGCGAAGGTCACGGGCAACGAGGTGGGGGAGCGGAACACGGCGCCGCGGATGTGGGGGTCGGCGTCGCCGGGGGAGAGCGCCAGGTCGGGCAGGCGGTCCAGGACTTGGTTGACGAGCACCCTCGTCTCGAGCCGGGCCAGGTGCATGCCCAGGCACATGTGCGGGCCGTGCGCGAACGCGATGTGCGGGACGGGCGGGCGGAAGATGTCGAAGGTCTCGGGGTCCTCCCAGCGCGTCTCGTCGTGGTTGGCCGAGCCGATGTGCGGCGAGATGCTCTCGCCCGGTCCGATGGTGACGCCCGCGATCTCCACCTCGCAGGTGGTGGTGCGGTTGATGCTCAGCAGCGGCGGCTCGCAGCGCAGCGCCTCCTCAATGGCCTGCGGCAACAGAGAGCGGTCGGAGCGGACGGCCTCGAGCTGCTCGGGGTGCGTGAGCAACAGGTAGAGCAGATTGCCCGACGAGCGGTACGTGGTCTCGGCGCCGGCAGGGAGCAGCAGGCGCAGGAAGGAGTAGATCGCCTCGTCGCTCAGTCGCTCGCCGTCGACCTCGGCCGACACCAGGTCGCTGATCACGTCCTCGGCCGGGTTGGCGCGGCGCTCGGCCACCACGCCGGCGAAGTAGGTGCGCAGTGACTCGGACGCGGCGATCCCCCGGTCGATGTCGGCCACGAGCCCGATCAGCTCCACCGACCAGCGTTGGAAGCGCTCGAAGTCCTCCTCGGGGAGCCCGAGCAGGCGGGCGATCACCCGGACCGGGAACTCGAAGGTGAGCTGGCGGACGAGTTCGGCCTCACCGTCGGCGGCGAAGCGGTCGATGAGCTCGTCGACGATGGGCGCGATGAACTCGGGCTCCCAGCGCGCCAGCGACTTCTCCCGGAAGGCGTGAGCCACCAGGTTGCGGTGGCTCCGGTGCTCGGGGTCGTCCATGCCGAGGATCATGTGGCCCATCACCATCCCGATGGTGACGTCGTAGCCGGTCGAGGTGAACGTCTTGGCGTCTCGCAGGATGCGTGAGCAGTCCTCGTAGCGGAAGGCCATCCATCCGGGCTCGACCTCGATGCCCTCCGGTAGGGCCTCGAGCGGGATGGCCATGTCCTTGCACACCGGCGTGTCGCGGCGTTTGACCGCCAGGGCCGGATAGGGGTCCCGGGTCGTGCCCGCCACCACGTCGTCGAAGGCTGCGAACGGGTCGTACTCGGCGTCGGTCGTCGTGGCCATCGGCGGTTCCCTCCCTGTGGTCGTCGTGCTCGTCGGGTCGCCGGCGGAGTCCGCCGCCGGGCACGTCCCGGTCAGGCTAGGGCGTCCGCAGCCGCTGCAGCACCAGCGGCCACGGCGTAGGCTCCCGCCCCGATGGAGACGCTACGCACCCCCGACGATCGCTTCGCCGGCCTGCCGGGGTACGACTTCGCCCCCCACTACGCCGAGGTGGCCGACGGAGAGGGCGGCACGCTGCGAGTGCACTACATCCGGGAGGGTGACCCCGATGCGCCGCTCGTGCTGCTGATGCACGGCGAACCGTCGTGGTCATACCTCTACCGCACCATGATCCCCGTCCTCACCGCGGCCGGCCTCCAAGCGCTGGCCCCCGACCTGGTGGGCTTCGGGCGATCGGACAAACCGTCCCGAGCGCGGCGACTACACCTTCGCCCGCCACGTCGAGTGGATGCGCGAACTGCTCTTCGACCGCCTCGACCTGCGAGGGGTCACCCTGGTCGGCCAGGACTGGGGCGGCCTGATCGGCCTGCGGCTGGTGGGCGAGCACCCGGACCGCTTCGCCCGGGTCGTCGCCGCCAACACCTTCCTCCCGACGGGCGACACCGACCCCGGCGAGGCGTTCTTCGGCTGGCAGCGCTTCTCCCAGGAGGTCGAGGTGTTCCCGACCGGGGGCATCGTGAAGGGCGGTTGCGTGACCGACATGTCCGACGAGGTCCGCGCCGCTTACGACGCGCCCTATCCCGACGAGTCCTACAAGGCCGGAGCGCGCCAGTTCCCCATGCTGGTCCCGTCCCGTCCGGACGACCCGGCCCACGACGCCAACGTCGCCGCCTGGGTCGGCCTGGCCGCCTTCGACCGTCCCTTCCTGTGCGCCTTCAGCGACAGCGACCCCATCACCCGGGGAGCCGATCGCACGCTGAAGGAGCGCATCGCGGGCGCGCAGGGGCGACCGCACACGACCATCACCGGGGCCGGGCACTTCCTCCAGGAGGACAAGGGCGAGGAGTTGGCGAAGGTCGTCGTCGACTTCGTCGCCTCGACCCCGTGAACCTGAGCCCGTGACCGAGGAGTACGGGGTCGTCGTCGTCGGCGCCGGCTTCTCCGGCATCGGGATGGCGGCCCGTCTGCGCTCCATGGGCATGGACGACTTCGTCCTGCTCGACAGGGGGAACGACCTCGGCGGCACCTGGCGGGACAACTCCTATCCCGGGGCGGCGTGCGACGTGCCCTCGGACCTGTACTCCTACTCGTTCGCGCTCAACCCGGACTGGACCCGCGCCTTTCCTTCCCAAGGCGAGATCTGGGACTACCTCCGACACTGCGTGGACCGCTTCGACGTCGGGCGCCACCTCCGCTTCGACCAGGCGGTCGAATCAGCGCAATGGCACGAGGACGCCGGACGCTGGATCGTGCGCACCTCCGGCGGGCACGAGTACTCGGCACCCGCGCTGATCTGGGCCACGGGCTCGCTGAGCGAGCCCTCGATCCCCGAGTTCCCGGGACTCGGGGACTTCCGGGGCAAGGTGTTCCACTCGGCGCGCTGGGAGCACGGCTACGACCTGAAGGGCAAACGGGTCTGCGTCGTCGGCACCGGTGCGTCGGCCGTGCAGTTCGTGCCGCAGATCGCGCCCGTCGTCGAGCACCTCTATCTCCACCAACGCACCCCTCCGTTCATCGTCCCCCGACGCGACCGGTCCGCCTCGGCCCTGCGCCGCGCCCTGTTCCGCCGCGCCCCTGCCCTGCAGCGCCTGTCGCGGCTCCGCATCTACGTCATCTTCGAGTCGCTCCTCTCGGTCTTCGTCGGCCGCGGTGCCCGCCCGGTCGCCGCGGTCCGCAAGAGGGCGCTCGACCACCTGCACCGGCAGGTGGCCGATCCCGATCTCCGCGAGCGGCTCACGCCGCACTACGAGCCAGGATGCAAGCGTCTGCTCCTGTCCGACGACTACTACCCGTCACTGACCCGTCCCAACGTCGAGGTCGTCGACGCGCCGGTCGCCTCGTTCACCGCCCACGAGGTCGTGGGTCAGGACGGCATCGCCCGCCCGGTCGACGTGGTCATCATGGGCACCGGCTTCGAGGCCGCGGAGCCTCCCTACGCCGAGCACATCGTCGGCCGCGACGGTGTCCGGCTCTCGGAGCGGTGGAAGGCCGAGGGCACAGAGGCCTACCTCGGCTCAACCGTGGCGGGCTTCCCGAACCTCTTCCTCATGATCGGACCCAACTCCACCTTGGCCCACAACTCCATGATCTACATGATCGAGTCGCACATCAACTACGTGGCGGGCGCCGTCGCCTTCCTCTCGCGGCCGGGTGTGCGGAGCGTCGAGGTCAAGCCCGGCGTCCAGCGCCGCTACAACCAGCGGCTCCAGACCCGCCTGGAGCACTCGGTCTGGGTCGAGGGCGGTTGCGGCAGCTGGTACCTGGACCATCGCGGCCGGAACACGACCCTGTGGCCGGACCACACCTGGAAGTTCCGTGGACTCACCCGGCGCTTTCACCCCGGCGAGTACACCGTGCGGGCGTAGGCCTCGACGGCCAGGCTCGTGCAAAGTCGAGTTACGTTGGCCCGCGTGTTCACCGTGGAGCCGATCGGTGTGGTCGTCGGAGGATGCACCGAGCCCTTGGACGACGACTGGGGCGCGGTGGAGGCGGTGATCCGTCTCGACGGCCGTTTCGGTCCAGACGCCGTCGCCGGACTCGGTGAGTTCTCACATCTCGTCGTGGTGTTCGTGTTCCACCTGGTTGACGAAGCTCACATCGAGACGGGCGCTCGCCGGCCCCGGGGAAACCCCGACTGGCCCGAGGTGGGGATGTTCGCTCAGCGGGCCAGGATGCGGCCGAATCGGCTCGGCGTCTCCACTTGCTCGCTCGTCGGAGTGGACGGCGTCGATCTTCACGTACGAGGGCTCGATGCGGTCGACGGTTCGCCCGTGCTCGACGTCAAGCCCTCTGTGCGCGAGTTCGAACCCGCGCCGGGCGATGTGCGCCAGCCGCGCTGGATGACCGAATTGATGCGCGCCTACTGGTAGTTCGCCTACGGCGGTTCGGGCCACGACCACGGGCCAGGGGCGAAGAGACACCGGGAAAATCACAGCCGCGATGAAGCACGGTGAGGAACGTGGTGCGCCTCCCGTCCGTGCGGTGACCTGCGGCTGTACCAGCGAAACTCGCTGCAGCCCCCGTGTAACACGAAAACAAGTTGTGGTCGACGCAATGCAGCGTTATCGTCCCGTTAGACGAATGGCGAGTCTCACCGTCCCGGCGGGGATTCTGGCAGCTGTCCTAGGCGGAGATTCATACAGCTGAAGGAGAAATTTCCATGCATGACCCCCTGCGCCGCTCCCTGCGTGCGCTTCCCGTGTGCGCACTCGTGCTCAGCGGGTTCGCGATCACCGGTGCGTCGCTCCTCGTGGCGCCCTCGGTCGCGTCCGCCGCTCCACCCGCATGCACCGACTCGTGGAAGAACCCGGTCAGCGGCAACTGGGACACCGCGTCGGACTGGAGCACCGGTGCGGTCCCCGGATCGGGGGACGTGGCGTGCATCACCGTCGGCGGCACGTACATCGTCACCTTCCAGCCGGCGAGCGGTTCCGAAACGGTGGACGCCCTCGTCGTCGGCTCGGGCACGACGGGCGACGCGGAGACCCTCCTCGTACAGGGCGCGTGTTCCGACAACGTGACGCTCACCACCAAGAACACGGCGTTCAGCCCCGACAGCGACGTCGTCAACTCGACGGGGCACGTGTCTCTCACCAGCACCGGCTGCGGCAACAGTTCGACGCTGAACATCGGGACGACGCTGACGAACGCCGGCACGCTCAGCACGGACTCCGGGGCCGGTGGTGCACGAGCCATCAACGGGAGCGTCACCAACCACGGCACCGTGAACGTCAACGCCTCGGTCAGCTATGGCCTGAACGGGTCGTCGAAGACATGGGACAACGCGGGTGCGTTGAACATCGCGACCGGTCTGACCTTCACGGCGAACACGACGGGAGTGATCTTCACCGACGACACCGGCGGCTCGGTCGTGTCGACCGGGACCGGCCAGCTTGTCGTCGACGCCCCTGACACCTACAACCAGGGGAACGGGAGTACGTCGGGCCAGCCCGTGCTGCTGAGCGGGCCCGCCGGTTCTTCGACCGGGATCGCGCTGCACTACACCGGCACCGGCGCCTCGACGGTGGTGGCGCAGGGCGGTGACGGCACGGTCGACGGCGCCCTCGTCTCGGGACAGACGCTGACGGTCAACGGCACCTGCTCCGACGACGCGGTCGAGACGGTCGCCGCCAACGAGACGAACGCCGGCACGGTGCACCTGAGCTCTTCGGGGTGCGGCAACAGCTCGACCCTCGTGGTGACGTCGGGTGACACCTTCACCAACCAGTCGGCCGGCATCGTCGACGTGGACGCCGGTGCCGGCGGCGCCCGAACCGTCACGGGGAACCTCACCAACCAGGGCATCGTGAACGACAACGTGAGCGCGTCCTATGGCGGTGGTACCTGGGACAACGAGGGGCCTCTGAACCTGGCCACCGGAGCGACGCTGTCCGTGGCGTCCCCGGCGACGTTCACCGACGACACCGGTGGCTCGGTCGCCTCGACCGGGACCGGCCAGCTCCAGGTCGGCGGCGGCAACACGTACAACCAGGGCAACGGCACCACGTCGGGCCAGCCGGTCCTCCTGGCCGGTCCCGCCGGGTCCAGCGGCGGCATCGCCCTGCACTACACGGGCACCGGCGCCTCGACCATCGTCGCCCAGGGCGGCGGCGACACCGTCGACGGTGCCATCGTCTCCGGACAGACGCTGACGGTCAACGGCACCTGTTCGAACAACGCCGTGACGACGGTCGACGCCAACGAGACGAACGCCGGCACGGTGCACCTGAGCTCTTCGGGGTGCGGCAACAACTCGACCCTCGCGGTGACGTCGGGTGACAAGCTCACCAACCAGTCGGCCGGCATCGTCGACGTGGACACCGGTGCCGGCGGCAGCCGCACCGTCACGGGGAACCTCACCAACCAGGGCACGGTGAACGACAGCGTGAGCGCCTCCTACAGCGGCGGCAAGTGGGACAACAAGGGTCACCTCGACCTCGCGACCGGCGTCACCCTCGACGCGCCGGCCTCCACCGGTACCACGTTCACCGACGACACCGGAGGTTCGGTGAACGCCACCGGCACCGGCGTGCTCGAGCTCAACGGCGGCAACACCTACAACCAGGGAGCGGGCACCGCGACCGGGACAGAGCCGGTCCTGCTCTCCGGCCCCGCCGGGTCCAGCGGCGGCGTCGCCCTGCACTACACCGGAACCGGCGCGTCGCTCATCACGACCGAGGGGGCGGGGACGCTCGACGGGACGATCTCCAAAGGGCAGACGCTGAACGTGGTGGGGACCTGCAGCGACAACGCCGACGAGACGCTCGACCAGGCGGTGACCAGCACCGGGAAGATCGTCATGACCAGCGTCAACTGCGGCAACGCGGCCACCCTCACGGGAGCTTCGCCCACGGGCCTGGACGCGCTGACGGTCGCGAAGCCCGGCGTCCTCGAAACCCTGACCGGTGCGGGCAACGGCGGCCGCACCATCGACGACGACCTGATCCTGAACAAGGGCAGCTTCACCGTGAACGCGAACACCACGTTCACGGCTGAGAACAAGGGCCTCACCAACAAGGGCAAGCTGAAGATCGCGGCGAGCACCACGCTCACCGAGACCGGATTGACCGGGTCCTCCTTCGACGACGCCAAGGGCTCCATCAAGGGGTCGGGCGAGCTCCTGGTCCAGTCGCCCGACACCTTCACGCAGGGGCAGGCGAAGATTGCCGGCACCGTGACGGTGCTCGTCAACGGCGCCAACGTGGCCTACAACGGATCCGGCGCGGGAACCATCGAGACCGAGGGGAACACGACGTTGACCTCGGGAGCGCCGGGGAGCGGTCAGACCCTCGTCGTGAACGGCACCTGCAGCCTGAACGCGGACCTGTCGACGACGGGCAGCGTCACGGACAACGGCGCCTTGGAACTGGCCAGCTCGTCCTGCGGCAACAACTCCGAGGTGACGCTCCCCGCGACCGACACGCTGACGCTCGGGAGCACGGGATCGCTGAGCTGGCCCTCCGGAGCCGGCGGGTCGCGGACCGTTGTCGGCAACGTCGTCGACGGCGGGACCATGGGCAACATCTCCGGCGTCAACGGCCTCTCCGTGACCGGGAACCTGACCTTCGCCGGCGCGGGAACCTACGCCCCGTTCGTCAACACCGGCGGGGGGTCCGACTCGGTGACGGTGAGCGGGTCGGGGACTCTCGGCGGCACGCTGAACCCCGCGGGGGCTTCACCGTGGGAGACGTCTACACCATCCTCCACGGGACGTTCACCGGTGCGTTCGCCGCGACGCATGGCTGGAACGTCACGACCAACGCCGCCACCGTCACGATGCAGCACCCGTGATCGTCATGGCTTGAGCAAGTTTCGGCTGGGACCGCGTGCGGCCCGGGCCAGTGCGGGGGGACTCGTGGGGGCCCGGGCCGTGACGCGTCCTGCGCGGTCACCCGCGGTAGCCCCGAGCCCATCGGCCAGCAGACGACCATTGGGCGAGTAACGGCACTGACAGGTCGGTGATGTCGCACCGAGAGGGACCGGTGGTGGGTGGTGTGGGCCCTTTCCCGGTCACCCTGACGGACCGACCAGGGTCTCCGGGAGTTCAGTCGGCGGACGTTCGATGTGAAAGCTTGCCCGGCACTAGCGGACCAGTGAGCGTCGGCTCGGCGACGTTCGCGACGTCCCGGGTCCACCCCGCGCCGCCTCTCGGGAATCAGCCGGATGGAGGCGGTCCGCGCTGCCGCGCAAAGTTTCCTTGTGTCTTGGTCGTCGAAGTGCTTCGATGCATCACCAAGCGGTGGGCAAAACGGGGGGTAGGGGGATGCGCGACAAGTCGCTGTTGGTCGCCGTGGTGCTCACGTGCATGGCCGGTCTCCTCTCGCTCTTCCCCTCCCCGGCGTCGGCGTCCACGCCGTCACCCACCATCAGTCGCTTCAGCCCGACGCACGGACCGGTCGGTACGACCGTCACCATCTCAGGCACCAACTTGGCCAATGCGACAAGAGTGAGGTTCGGCCGGATCGAGGGAACGGTCATCGTCGACACGTCCACCGAGGTTCAGGTGCGGGTCCCATCCGGGGCGATCACGAGTCTCATCAGGGTCACGACACCCGTGGGAATTGCGACAAGTGCCGGCAAATTCGTGGTGAACCCTCCTCTGGCCGGTGTGGTGAGCGTGGTGAGCGCCAACAACACGAACTGCGCGGTCTTGACCTCGGGCGGGGTCGACTGCTGGGGCAGCGACCAGTTCGGCCAGCTCGGCGACGGCGTTTTCACGAGCGCCCACCACGGCAGGGCCCTCTCGGTACCGGTGATCGGGGTCGGTGGCAGCGGCACCCTCGGCGGCGTGGTCAGCGTGACCGGCGACGGAATACAGCGGTCCGCCTCCGGATTCTGCGCTCTCCTGACCTCGGGCGGGGTCGACTGCTGGGGAGAGGGCGGCGGTGGCGACCTCGGCAACGGCACCACCGTCAGCAGCGCCGTGCCGGTACAGGTGCTCGGAGTCGGCGGCAGCGGCACCCTCGGCGGAGTGACGAGCCTGACGAGCGACGGAACGGGGAGCTATTGCGCCCTGCTCGGCTCGCACCGGGTCGACTGCTGGGGAGAGGGCGGTGGCGGCCTCGGCAACGGCTCCATCGCGAACAGCGCCGTCCCGGTACAGGTGCTCGGCGTCGGTGGCAGCGGCACTCTCGGCGGTGCGGCGAGCTTGACCGCCGGCGGATACGGCTATTGCGCCGTCCTCGCCACGGGCGGGGTCGACTGCTGGGGATACGGCACGTACGGCGAGCTGGGCGACGGCGTCTTCTACGCCAACAGTCCCTCGGACGGCAGTGACGTCCCGGTGCAGGTGCTCGGAATCGGTGGCAGCACCCTGGGCGGCGTGGTGGGCCTGGCGGACGGAGGGTTTGGCTACTGCGCACTCCTGGCCTCGGGTGGGGTCGACTGCTGGGGATACGGCCCTTACGGCGAGCTCGGTGACGGCTCCTTCTACACTGCTGCGAACCGCAGATGTCCGGCAGCGCCGTGCCGGTGGAGGTGCTCGGACTCGATGGCAGCGGCACCCTGGGCAGCGTGGTGAGCCTGACGGGCGGCGGAGGTGGCTACTGCGCTCTTCTGGACTCGGGCGGGGTCGACTGCTGGGGAGATGGCCCTTTCGGCGAGCTCGGTGACGGCGTCTTCGAGGACAGTGACGTGCCGGTGGAGGTGCTCGGCGTCGGCGGCAGTGGCACCCTCGGCGGAGTGGCGAGCCTGACGAGCGACGGAGGGGGCTACTGCGCACTCCTGATGTCGAGCGGGGTCGACTGCTGGGGAGAGGGCCCTTTGGGCGAGCTCGGCGACGGCATCTTCTACACGACCGGCAACGCCGGCAGTGCCGTCCCGGTACAGGTGCTCGGCGTCGGAGCGAGCGGAACCCTCGGTTCGGTGACAAGCCTCGACGACTACACCCAAGGATTCTGCTCCCTCTTCACCTCGGGCGGGGTCGACTGCTGGGGAGCGGGTATGCACGGCCAGCTCGGCAACGGCGTGTTCTACACCAACGGCGAAAACCATGGCAGCGCCGTCCCGGTGACGGTGGTGACAGCCGTGACGAGTTGACGAAATCGCCTGGCGTGGAGCCCCGTCGCGCCCGAACCCCTGCTGTGCCGGTGGACACTCGCGCACGGGGACGATCGCCTTGTGGAAACGGTACGCATCGCCCCGATCGCCTCGGTTGGCGGACTTGCCCATTGGGGCTCGCTCGTCGATCCCCCTTACCTTGTTCGTAGGCCCGTGTCGGACATGATGCGGGTGGGAAGTCCGGCGGTGCCGGTATGGCTCATCGCCCCCTGCAGCAGTTGATGGCCTGGGGGGTGTTGCCGCCGGCACGGTCGGTGCGTGAACCTCTGATGGGGACATGCGGCTCGATCGCTGATTCGTAAGGTGGATGACGGCGAGCGCACCATGGACGGCCTTCCCGAGCAGGACAGACTGGAACGTGGAAGGAGGAGCAGAGGTTGGCAACGCCGGAGCAGGTGAATGTGTGGGTTGGGCTCGACGTCGGCAAGGAGGAGCACTTCGCCGAGGTCCTCGACGACGACGGCGAGCGGCTCTTCGCCCGGTCGGTCGTCAACGACCAGGCCGCTCTCGAGGCGCTTGCTGGACCGAGCCGCCCGAGCACGGCACCCCCGGGTTGGTGATCGACCAGCCCGGCTCGATCGCGCAGCTCGCCCTTGCGGTCGCCCGGACCCGACAGGTCCCGGTGGCGTATGTGCCCGGGCTGGTGATGCGCCGAGCCGCCGACCTCTACCCGGGGGAGGCGAAGACCGACCGACGCGACGCCTTCGTCATCGCGGACACCGGCCGGACCCGGCGCAAGCAGGTGCATTGGCTTGATGCCGGCTCCGATGAGCTGCTCGACCGTCTACGGGTGCTCAACGGGTTCGACATCGACCTCGGCCGCGGATCAGACCCGACTCGCCAACCGGCTCCGCGACGCTCTGACCAGCGTCTCTCCGGCCCTGGAGCGGGCGTTGGGCGCCCGTCTCGCTCACGCTGGGGTTCGGGACCTGCTGGCCAAGTACCCGACGCTCGACGCGCACTGCAAGCGGCCGGCCGGAGCTCGTATCACCAGAGCGGTCAAGCCCGCTCGCCTCGCCTGGCGCCAAGGTCACCGACGCGGTCGATGGCGGCTCTCGAGGCCCAATCGGTGACCGTGCCCGCCGAAGCAGCGATCGGGCGGGTCATCGCCGAACTCGCCGGTGAGCTCGACCGGGTCTACGCCCGCCGCGACGCCCTGGCCGGCGAGATCGAGGAGGTCTTCGTCGCCCACCCTTTCGGCGAACTGCTCCCGTCCCTGCCCGGGATAGGCCCGCGCACCGGCGCCGAGGATCCTGGCCGAGATCGGCGACGGCTCGCGCTTCGAGAACGGCGACAAGCTGGCCTCCTACGCCGGGCTCGCCCCGGTCACCCGCCAGTCTGGCAAGTCCATCAACGGCGAATCCAAGAGTCGGCAGAGGCAACCACCGACTGAAGAACGCCATGTTCCTCGCCGCGTTCGCCTCGCTGCGATCTCCGGACTCCAAGGCGTTCTACGACCGCAAGCGAGCCGAGGGCAAGCGGCACAACGCCGCCGTCATCTGCCTCGCCCGACGGCGCTGCAACGTCATCCTTGCCATGCTCCAGACCCAGCAGTCCTACGTTCCCCGCCGCCAACAGGGCGACGATCTGCCCGAGGCGGCCTGATTTCCCAACGCAAGTGCCCTCCGGGGCCTTGACAAGAAGATGGGGACACCCCCCGCACGCCCTGCCAACCGCCTCCGGCGGTCGCCGGAACGTCGCTCGCTCAGTCGAAGGTGGGCCGCGCCGTCCAGGGAGCGCTTGAGCTCGAAGAAACCTTCGGTGCTGGTACCAAGCAGAACGCCGTCCCACAGGCCTCGCCGCTTCGCCCTTGGGGCAGGGCGCCACGACGGGCCCGAAGATGGCCCGGCCGTCGTAGTGGACGAGCGGCGTCCCCACGTCGTCGCCCACGGGCTCCATCCCGGCCCGGTGCGAAGCCTCGAGCGCCTCGTCGAACTCCGTCGACGTGGCCGCGGCGGCGAGCGAGGCGGGCAAGCCGACCTCTTCGAGAGCCTCGGCGACGATGGCCTCGCCTTCGCCCTCCTGGCGACCTCGCTGCTGAATGTGGATGCGATTCCCCAGCGCGGTGTAGAGCGGAAGGAGGATGTCGCGTCCCGTTCCCCTGCTCCGCCGCGATGCACACGCGGGCACCGGACCCTTGGCCTTGGCCATCCGCGCCTTTGGTGTCCTCCTCCGACAGCCCCGCTAGCGGCCCGAGTTCAAGATGGCGAGGGACATCACGTGCCACTCGGTGTGGACCTCCTCGCACCTGCTCAACCTCGAGCATCCAGCGTGAGGTGATCCAGGCCCAGGGGCAGAGCGGGTCGAACCAGAAGTCGGCATGTGCCGGTCATGGAATACGATGAAGGTCGCCGCGACTGGTTCGGTTCCCGTATTGCTGAC
>CAWFPQ010000005.1:0-518528 GCA_963817875.1 uncultured Acidimicrobiaceae bacterium | reverse complement strand
CGGGCTCAGAGTAGTTTGTCCTGCGCCTAGTGCTCTCCGGCAGCGGTCGTTGAGGGAGACGACCATTCGGGCAGCAAACCTAGATCGCGGCAAGTCGGCTGTGCCTCAATCCACCCACCGTTCCGAGCGGCGGCTTCTGGGGAGGTGGCGAGCCAGGCGGCAACCGCGCCCACGACGTCGGCCGGTGCGCCGGCTGAAGCGTCAAAGCCGAACCTACCCATGTCGATGGCAATCCGCTCGGTGGCGATGAACCCTGGGCTCAGGTTGTAGGCGCGGATCCCACGGTCGCCGAGTTCGACGGCAAGGATCCCCGCGAGTCGATGTAGGGCGGCCTTGGATGCGCCGTAGCCCAGCCCCCACCCCCCATGGCCTGCAGGAGCAGGAGGGTCCATCGCTCCCGAGCTCGAGGCGAGATTGACTACCGTGCCAGCTCCTCGTGCGACCATCCCGGGGAGCACGAGCTTGGAGAGGATGACAGGCGCCACCACGTTTGCTTGGAGATGGAGATCGATCAGCTCGGCCGGCGTGTCGAGGACCTGATCCATGTGGCCTGGCCCCACGTAGCGGGCATTGTTGACCAGCACGTCAATATGACCCCAGCGTTCCAGGACGGTCGTCACCGCAGCGCCGAGTGAGGTGCGATCCAAAAGGTCGATATAGACGGATAGAGCCAGTCGACCCGAGTCGGTCACCAGATCTGCAGTCTCATCAAGCGATCCCGGGAGTGGGGTCGAATCTGACGCCGCCACCGTCGACGAATGTTCACGCCGCTCACCGGGGTGCACCGTTCGTGCGCCGATCGCGACGTCGAAGCCGGCTCGAGCCAGGTGGACGGCGATCGCTTTGCCGATCCCTCTACTTGCTCCTGTAACCAGGGCGACTCGGTGGGGCTTGTCACTGTCATGGATCATCGGTCCAAGCGTAGATGCGAAGTTGTGCTGGAAGACAGACCTCCGACTCGCTGGTCAGTCCTGTGTACGAACCAGGCGCTCCTGACTAGACCGTCGCCGTGGACGAAGCGTTCCTCGATCCCGGTCCGATGAGCCCTCGGTGTCGGTGGAGCTCAAGGTGGTCGAACAGCGCTGTCGAGCGGTGATCGACGTCCTCGACGGGATGACCGTCACGGATGTGGCGCACCCAAATCCCGAAGTGCCTTTTTTGAAGATCGCGATCATGCCGGGATCGCTCGTACGCGCCGGGACCAGCTGGAAGTGCAGGTTGGCCGCCTCCTCCTCGAAGCGGATGTGAGTGCCTCGTCGATCACGATGAGCGTGTAGAAGTGCGCCGGCTTTCCTCGTACGCTTCGAGGCTGCGCTTCCTCTCAACATCGTGATCAACGATCGGGTCGACATAGTCGAGGGGACTGGGTGAGCGCCACGGCTCGTGCACGTAGGGGGCCGCAACCGTACGAAGTTCGGGAACCCAGCGGCGGATGTAGTCACCGTTGGGGTCGACGCGCTTCGCCTGGGTGACCGGGTTGAAGATTCGGAAGTAGGGCGACGCATCCGTGCCTGTTCCCGCGGCCCATTGCCAGCCGTGCTGGTTGCTTGCGAGATCGCCGTCGACGAGGTGGCGCATGAAATGGCGGGCACCCCAGCGCCAGTCGAGGTGGAGGTCTTTGACCAGGAACGAGGCCACGAGCATGCGGACTCGGTTGTGCATCCATGCTTCGGCCATGAGTTGGCGCATGCCGGCATCGATGATGGGGAACCCGGTCCGGCCGTCGCACCAGGCCTCGAACAAGACCTCGGCCTGGGGACCGTCCTCGATCGCCAGCCCGTTCATGCGGGTGTCAAAATTCGAACGGGCGCTCTGTGGCCATGACCACAAAACCGACGCATAGAACTCACGCCACGCCAACTCAGCCATGAACCGATCGTCCGCGGGCCCGAGCGCTGAGAGGAGCGTGCGAGGGTGGAGGACACCCAGATGCAGATAGGCAGAGAGGCGGGAGGTGACGTCGAGATCCGGTCGATCGCGCCTGGCGTCATAGCCTGAGAGGTGCTCCTCTCTGAAGCGGTGCCATGCTTCGTGGGCCGCAACCGCTCCGGCCGGGGGGAGCGCCAGGCCCGGCGGCAACTCCAGCTCGTGGGGCACCCCTTGACTGGGAGCCGCGACCCAGTCGATGCACTCAGGGTCGCTCGGCGCCGGGTCGGGCCAGCCGTGCTCTCGCCAGGCCCGGAAGTATGGAGTGAACACTCTGTACGGCCGCCCCGTCGTTGTCCTCACTCGGGGCGGGCTGACGGCGTAGGGCGATCCAGTCGGCACCAGGGGGACCGCGCCGAGGGCGTCGGCCACCCGCCGGTCGGTGCTGCGCCGTATGGGGCGAAGTCGGCGCTGATGTGCACCTCCGTGGCCCCGACTCGTGACACGATCTTTGGCACAACGTGTTCGGGACGGCCGCAGTGCACGACGAGGTTCGCGCCCAGGGCACGCAGGCGCCGATCCATGTCGCTCAGCGTGCGGATGAGAAAAGGCGCGCCGTGGGAGACCGGCGGGGCCGATCAATGCGGGGTCGATCACGAAGAGCGCGAGGACCCGACCCCGGTCCGCCGCCTTGGCCAACGCGGGATGATCCTCAAAGCGCAGGTCGCGGCGAAACCAGAGGACGGACACGGGCCCGTTCACTGGCCCTCCAAGATCACCTTCTCCACGCCCCGGCATGTGGACTCGGAGCCGTTCCTCTGGCTTCGGCGTCAACGACGATGCCGTTGAGGAGCCCGGTGAAGACAAAGCGGTGGAATGGTGCAACGACCAGCCAGTAGATACGACCAAAAAGCCCTCGAGGTCGGAACTCGGCCTTCTGTGTAATGCGAGTAGTGGCTCTGTCGATCGGGGAGAGCTCCCATGTCAGCCAAGCATCGCCGGGCAGGCGCATCTCAGCATGGAGGCGCAGCAGCCGCTCGGGAACTACGGCTTCAACGCGCCAGAAGTCAACTGGGTCTCCGACACCGAGGCTCACCGGATCGCGCCTTCCGCGGCGCAGACCGGGACCGCCGACTAGCTGGTCGAGAACCCCACGGATCTCCCAGAGACGTTGGCCGCCATACCAACCTTTCTTACCGCCGATGGCCAATACGGTGGCAAATACTTGAGCCGGATCGGCAGAACAGGTCGCCGAGCGCACGTCTGTGAGAACCGTGCCACCGGACCAGGTCGGGTCGGTGACGACAGGGGCGAAGTAGACGAGGTCGGCATCGACGAAGGAGGTAGGTACCTCTCCGCTTCGTGTCGCGGCGAGACTTCGGTCGATAGCATCGTGCAACTTGACAGGCTTGAAGGAAAACCTTTCGTCGGCCTTACAGTCGGTGACCACCACTTCGTTGACCAGGCTCTCCACCAGTTCACGCGCAAGCCTGACCGGGACCGGAGTCACCAGACCCACCCAGTGCGAGGAGAGCCCGGGCGTCAGGACCGGCACCGGGATAAGGCGTCGCTTTGGGAGCCCGGCGACCTGGGCATAGAGGGCCATCATCTCGGCGTAGGTGACGACGTCGGGGCCACCAACCTCATAGATTCCGGCTGGAACACCGGGGTAAGTGATGGCCTCGACGAGCAGCTCGAGGATGTCGCTGATCGCGATGGGCTGGCACCGGGTCGTGACCCAGCGAGGCGTCACCATGATCGGGAGCACTTCAACGAGATAACGCAACATCTCGAAACTGGCCGATCCCGCACCGATCACCACTCCTGCGCGAAGCTCGACAACGTCGGCTGTCGTCGAAGCGAGCGCCTGCCCCACGGCATGCCTGCTGCGCAGGTGGAGGCTGAGGGCGTCGTCATCACGCCCCAAGCCTCCCAGGTAGACGATTCGACGCAACCCTACGCAAGCGGCGCAGCGAGCAAAGTTGACGGCATCGCGCTCTTCGGTGATCGCCCAGTCGGGGCCTTGCCCAATCGAATGAACCAGGTACACCGCGACGTCGACGCCTCGAAGCACCTCGGTCAAATCGTCACCGACCGAGCCCGCCATCACCTCGACCTTGTCACGCCAGGGCGTGTCATCGAGCTTTGCGGGCGACCGGGCCAAGCATCTCACGTCGCAGCCGACAGCGAGCAGGGCGGGGACAAGGCGCCCCCCGACGTACCCCGTCGCTCCGGTGACCAGAACTGTCGGGTGAGCGGACGGGATCGCGTGTTCAGTGTCGGCAAGGTTCATCGGTTCGGCCTATTCGGTTGTCAGCGGTCGGGTCTGATCGACATCGATGTTCTTCCGGTCCCACGAGGACCATTTCTGGGAGCATCCGGGAACTACCGTTCTTTTCGCCCAGTCTGACGACAACGAGATCGCACGCCGCGAGTCAGAGCGTTCCTGAGTTCTTCGCCGGGCGGATCTTCGGCGCCCATGCTCCACCCGCATGTGGTTCCGTACGCGAAACGCACCAATCCCACAGTCGGGCCTGATCGATCTTCGCGTCCCTGGGTCGTGTCCAAGGAACCTTGTGCTCCGACCGGCGATGGCGGTCGAGCCAGAAGTCTCCAGTCGTATGCGTCGCCTCGGTTGCGGCGGCGAGCCACACGATCGTGTCGGCGCCTTGACCCGATGAGCGCAGAAGTGGGCGCATGACGCGGTAGAAGCCGGGCAACGATGACCGGAGACCGGGGGTGTCGGCCCACCCGGGATGCATCGCCTGGAACACGACTGATGCGGGATCGACTCGACTGGCCCACGAGCGGTTGAGAACCAGTTGAGCTCGCTTGACCCGGGTATACGCGGTGACTCCGTCGTAGTCGGCGGCGCCCATCTCAAGCTGGTCGAGGTCGAAGCGTTGGGAATACATCCCTCCCGACGAAACCGTGATCACCCTCCCGGGACACGACCGGCTCAAAGGAGGAAGGAGCAGGTTGGTCAAGAGGAAAGGACCGAGAAGTTGAGATGCAACGGTCAGCTCCGTCCCGTCGCGGGCCACTGCGCGTTCGGGTGTGAGGGAACCAGCGTTGTGCACGACAACATCGAGGACGTCGAACTCGTCCAAGAGCCGAATGGCCGCGGCGCGGACCGAGTCGAAATCGGAGATATCGGCGATCACATAGTCCACATCGCCGGAGCCGCTGGCGCCGACCATCGCTGTTCGGGCGAGACGCGCTCTGGACTCGTCCCGAGCCACGAAGCGAACGGACGCCCCGAGGGAAGCGAGCCGGGTCGCGGCCTCTTGTCCGAGACCCGAGGTTGCCCCCGTGATGAGCACCGAACGCCCTGCCATCGATGGCGGTTCTTCCCAGTGTCCCAGCCGGCTGCGCACCTCGTACCCGATCCTCGAGAAGCTCCCCATGACGCTCGCCTCGAGCAACTTGTCGGCGAAGGTTTCGGCGGCACTCATCGGTTGATTGCCTCCTGTAGCCCGTCTCGGGCCCGATTGCCGATGCGGCGGAACACCGGGACCAGGAGCGGGTCCGCGAGGCGGAACGCCCCGCGCCCCCGGAGATCGGCTTCGTAGGTCACGTTGGTCCCAGTCGCCGTGGCAGTGAAGGTGATCTCATCGACGGACCGGCTCACGGCATTTTCCGCTGTCAGCTCGACGCGTCTCGCGAGTTCGTAGCCCGTGACCTCATACTCAAGAGGGACCTCCCTACCCAGAAACGATGCCACCACCCGGAACCTGGTCCCGAGCGCCACGGGAGCCTCGGTCAGCCGTTGTGCCTCGAGCACGCCAGGATCCCAATCGGCACTGTGGCTGAATTCGGCCAGATAGGCGAAGACGTCTTCGATGTCCCGGCGCGAGTGAACGGTGGTGCGGTAGCAGGCCATGGCTCCTCCTGGCGGTCCGAGGTATTTTAGCGCTAAACTCACGTCAGCGGCCAGCCCCTGATCCTCGGGCCCGGCCCGACCGAGCGAGCGAGGAGTCATCGATCGTGCGAATTGCCATCGTCGGGAGCGGAGTTTCCGGACTCACGTGCGCCCACCTCCTGCGGGACGGTCACGACGTGACCGTCTTCGAGGCCGACGACCGGCCCGGCGGCCACGCCAATACCGTGACCGTGCACCTGGGCGAGGACGAGCACCGGGTCGACACTGGGTTCATCGTGTACAACGAGCGCAATTACCCCGTCTTCACCCGGCTTCTCAGCGAACTGAGCGTGTCGACACGTCCGAGCGACATGAGCTTCAGCGTGTCCGACGAGACCGCCGGGATCGAGTGGTGCAGCTCCTCACCGGCGACGGCTTTCGCGCAGCCACGGAACCTGGCTCGCCCGGCCTTCCTCCGCATGCTGGCCGACATCGTGCGGTTCAACCGCGCCATGCTCCGTCTCCTGGACGTACCCGTCGATCCCGACTTCACGTTGGCCGAAGTCCTGGCCCACGGCCGGTGGTCGTCGGGCTTCGTGGACTGGTACCTCGTCCCGATGGGCTCGGCGATCTGGTCGGCAGACCCGGCAACCTTCACGCGCTTCCCGGCAGCGGCCTTCGCTCGCTTTTTTGACAACCACGGACTCCTGCGCCTGGGAGAGCAGCCCCATTGGCGCACGGTCGTCGGCGGCTCGGCGTCCTACGTCGAGGCCATCGCTCAGACTCTCGGACGACAGCTGCGCCTCTCGACGGCCGTGTCCAAGGTGGTGCGGCGCCACGGCGGGATCGAGCTCGCAACGGACATTGACGTGGAGCAATTCGACCACGTCATCCTTGCCACCCATTCCGACCAGGCCCTACGCCTGCTGTCGGACCCGACCCCGGCCGAGCGACAAATCCTCGGTGCCATCGGATATCGGCCAAATGTCGCGACCCTCCACACCGACGGACGCCTCTTGCCGCGCCGGAAGCGGGCCCGGGCCAGCTGGAACTGGTACCGCCAACCCGGCGCGGACGCCCCGACACTCACCTATGACCTGGGCCGCCTGCAAGGCCTGTCGTCACCTGCGCCTATCTGTCTCACGCTCAATCGGCCCGACGTCGTCGACTCCGACCACGTGATTCAGACGATGACCTACTGGCACCCGGTGTTCGACCCGCCGGCGATGCGCGCCCAACGCCGGCACTCCGAGATCAGCGGGCGCGATGGGGTGTCGTACTGCGGCGCCTACTGGGGATACGGGTTCCACGAGGACGGGGCTCAGAGCGCTCTGGCGGTATGCCGGGAGCTCGGTGTGTCGTGGTCGGGCGAGGCGACGTGAGACGCGGTACCGCTCCATGAGAAGCGGTATCTATGAGGGTGCGGTGACCCATCGCCGCCACGCCACCGAGGCGACTGGCAACGTGGCCCACCGTTTCCGCTACCCCGTTACGATGCCCTATCTGTTCCTCGACGAGCTCGACGAGGTGGCCGATCTCCACCCGATGTGGTCGACGCGCCGCCCCAATGCCGTCTGGTTCCGGCGAGCGGACTATCTGGGCGACCCGACGCTCGCGCTCGACGCCGCGGTGCGGGACGCCGCCGAGCAGCGTCTGGGGCGTCGACCCTCGGGCCCCATTGCCATGCTCGGTCACCTCCGGACCTGGGGATGGCTGTCCAACCCGGTCACCTTCTATTTCTGCTTCAATCCGAATGACATGGAGGTCGATGCCGTGGTCGCCGAGGTGACGAGCACGCCCTGGCACGAACGCCACGTCTACGCCCTCCCCGGCGACGCCGAGGAGCACCGCTTCGCGAAGGCCATGCACGTCTCACCTTTCTTGGGCATGGATGAGGACTACGTGATCTCCTGGTCGACGCCCGCGGAGCGCATCTCGGTACACCTCGGCAATCGCCGCGGGTCCGACCGGCTCCTCGACGCCTCAATGGTTCTGCACCGTCGAGAACCGACGCGACGTGAACTGGGACACCTCGTGTGGCGTCGTCCTCTTCAGGCCTATGGAGTGTCGGCGGGCATCTACCGCCAGGCGCTGGCCCTGGTCCGAAAGGGCGCATTCTTCCACCCCCACCCGGAGCCCGGCCGAGTACCTGGCCACTCTGACCGAATGCCGAGCACGGAAAATGACTGAAACGATCATCCCGCGGCCGAGATCGGCCGATGGCCGCGCCGGCAGTGGCGCTCAGTTGTCAGCGTCGGTAGTCAAGAGGCTGGGGCGGCGGATCCGCCACGGCTCCATCGTCGTGGTCGACGAGTCCGGAGAACAAGTCCTCGGCTCAGGTTCGCCTGTGGTCCGGGTGACCGTCATCGACCAGCGCGCCTTTGGGGCTCTCATCCGCTTCGGGTCGGTGGGTCTCGGCACCAGCTACGCAAACGGGTGGTGGGACTGCGACGACGTCACCCTATTGGTTCAACTCCTCGTGCGGAACCTCTCAGGCGTCGGGCGTCGGCTAGACCGGCTGGCACGCGCTCTGGCCCCGTTTTCGGCCCCATTTCGTAGACTCGTCGTCCCCGATAGGGAACGCGATCGGGCCAACATTCGAGCCCACTACGACCTCGGAAACGAGTTCTTCGAGCTGATGCTCGATGAGACGATGTCGTACTCTTGCGCGTTCTTCGAGGAACCTGCCATGTCGCTGGCTGAGGGATCGGAGGCGAAGCTCGAGCGCATCTGTCGCAAGCTCAGTCTCGGCCCCGGTGATCGTGTGGTGGAGATCGGCTCGGGTTGGGGGAGCTTCGCCCTCCACGCCGCAGAGCGATTTGGCTGTCGGATCACAACCACGACCATCTCCGACGCCCAATACGAGTACACGGCCAAGCGCGTGGCCGATGCCGGTCTGGGGGACCGGATTACGGTGTGCAACCAGGACTACCGTGATCTCGACGGCACCTATGACAAACTCGTCTCAATCGAAATGATCGAGGCGATCGGTTGGCGTCAGCTCAACACTTTCTTCTCGACCTGCGCACGGCTGCTGCGTCCGAACGGGCTCATGGCACTTCAGGCCATCGTGATCGAAGACGGCAGTTACGAAAGGGCCAAGGCACACGACGACTTAGTGAAACGGCTTATTTTCCCCGGCGGCTTCCTCCCTTCAATCGAGGCGATCTCGCGCTCGATCGCATCGAGCACCGACCTGCACATCATCGACCTCGAGGACATCGGTCACCACTATGCCGAGACCCTTCGGCGCTGGCGGGGGAATGTCGACGCAAACGCCGAGGAGATCAACGACCTCGGCCTGGGCGAGGCGTTCTCTCGCCTCTGGCACATCTATCTCGGTTATTGCGAGGCGGCATTCCTGGAGCGACACGTGAGTGATGTGCAGTTGGTGTTGGCGCGCTCCGGCTGGCGGGGTCCGCTGGCCTTCGGGAGAATTCGCGTCTAGAGCCGCGAACCACAGCATGGCCCGAATACGGCGGTCGATACCGGACGGACGAACTCCATCCGGGCGCCGGGTCTTTCAACTCTGCCCGCGACGTCACCAGGTTCGCCGGGAGTTCGCGGATTCGCTAGCGAAACTCTCTGGCGGCGGCCTCCACGGCGGCGACCGCCGCGACCGCATCGTGTCCCGAGAAGCCGTCGGCTCCCAGCTTGTGGGCGTGGTCCGCGTCGACGATGGCCCGTCCCCCGAGAAGCACGGCTGCTGTGACCTCGGCCCGGCGCAACGCCAGCACCACCTTTCGGACGGCCGCTTCCCGCGACTGGGTTGTGGCCCCGATGAGAACGGCAACGACTCGATCAGCTCCGAGTGCCGTCTGGGCGAATGACAAGGCCGGGGTGTTGGCACCGAGGTCGAGCGGCTCGAACCCGGCGACCCGCAGCAGGTCGGCCAAGATGGCACCGGGCAGCCCGTGCTGCTCTCCGGGGGGTGCCCCCAGGACGACCGTGCCCCGCGTTCGCCCCCGTCGCGCGAAGCGCGGGCCCAGCCGGCCGATGATGCGCACGGCCACCGCGCTGGCCCGATGCTCGTCGGCTACGGTCAGATCCCCGCGCTCCCATCCGTCTCCGATGGATCTGAGCGCGGGGACGAGGACGTCGAGGTAGATGTCTGCGGGTTCCGAGCCCGAGGACAGCGCCCCCTCGACCACCTTCCATGCCCCAGCCTCGTCACCGGCAACCAAGCGGTCGACGAACCGAGCCGGTCGCTCGACTCGCGCTGTCCGGTGGCGTGCCGGCGCCCCCCGACCAGACACGACGCGCTTGAGGTCCGAGACCGCCACCGTCCACTGTGCGCCGTTGCGCACGGCGGGAAGCTGACCCGTGCGGACGTAGTGGTAGGCGGTCATGTAATGCACGCCGAGTCGCTCGGCCGCCTCGCGGAGGCCGATTCGCTGCGGTGTGGTCACTGCGGTATTTTATCGCTAATCGGAAGCGGCCGCGGGCTGTGGAACGGCGCAAGATGTCACGGAGGTGGCTTACTCGATCGCAACCCGAATCGGCGCGGAGGCCGAAACCCGCTTCCTCGGAGGCTTCGCGGCCAGCAATCTGATCAGTAAAGCGGTCGCTGGCGAAGATCGGCTTCGGACGGCCGAGCTCGTTGCCACGAATCGCGACGTACCGCTCTGCACCGTCGACGCCTCGGTGGTCGCCGCAGCCGAAAGGTTGCGACTGAACCGGATCGCCACTCTGGATCGCCGCCACTTCACAGCCGTACGGCCTCTCATATTCCTGCCTTCGAGTCGATCCCGTAGCGGCATGGAGAACGGCTCAAACGAGGCAGCGATTATCCGGGCAGCACCGAACCGCTCGTCTCCCGAGCTTTATCCTTCCCTTTTGCCCGGCGCGAGCCCGATCGCCTCGGCCACTCGATGGCCTGATCGCACAGCACTCTCCATGTAGCCCGCCAGAGTCTCGGTGTGCTCGCCGGCAAACCAGATGGCGCCGTGGGCCTGGCGCAGCAGCGGCCAGAACCGGGTCATCTGCCCAGGGGCGTACACGGCGTAACCCCCTCCCGTGTACCGCTCGTCGGCCCAGGCCATGGTGGTAGCGATGCCGCTCATGTGCCGCCGGCCTTCGGGGTAGACGACGTTGAGCTGCTGTTGGAATGACGCAATGCGGGTCCGATCACCCAGCGCAGCGCCGGCCCTCGCCGCATCTCCGGTCACGAACTGAGTGAGCACTCCGGGCCGTTCGGCTCCGCCCGTCATGGAGTCGGTCGCATCCCAGCCGACTCCGAAAGGCAGGTCGGTGATGGTGAAACCCGACAACCTTTCGGGCAGCCAGAAGCGCCTGTCGTATTCGGTAGAGACCTTCAACGCGTGTCCAAGCTTGAGCTCATTGATCATCGACGCGACCGCTGAGGTAAGCGGAGGAACGAACGAGACCGCTCGGAGCGTCGGTGGCGGAACCGCCAAAACGAGATGTGCTGCGTCACTCGTTGCGTTGTTCTCGGCATGCACGCGTACGCCCCACGGGTGTTGTTCGATCTTCGTGACCGGCGAGTCGAGATGCACGGCAGTTCCCAGGTCACGCGCCATCGCCTCGGGAAGGGCGCTGTTTCCCGCCGCGATTCGCATCGTCTCGACGCCCGATTCGGGCAATGCCTGGTCGACGATCGACTGCTGTAGCACGAAGAGAAGCGACACCTGGTCGAACTGGGCGTTGTAGTTCCCGCGGTAGTCTGACTGCACGAGGAGTTCGGCATCGGCATCAAGTGCCTGAGTGGCTGCAAAATCCTGGAGTGATTGCCCGTCCCACAGTTCTGCGTGCGCGGCGAGTTCGGGATTATCCGGATCGAGGTCACCGGCCATCCGGATCAGTGCGTCGCCGAACGCAACGTATCCGGCCAGCGCCCGGGGGTCCGCGGTGGCAACAGCATGGAGGACGCTCCGTCTTCCGCCCCTGTATACCGCTGCGTTATCGAGTTTATCCGCCGGCCGGTGAGCCATAGGGAGGCGATAGTGGCGGGCCAGCGCCTGGATTTGGTCATGGTTGGAGTCGATGGATTCACCGCCGGCCTCGACATGCACCCCACCGGCGAACGGAGAATACAAAGTGTGTACCCGTCCGCCGACGCGATTACGGGCTTCGAGCACGATCACGTCCCAGCCCCCGGCACGAAGAGCGAGCGCGGTGGCCAGCCCGGAAAGCCCAGCGCCTACCACGACGATCCGTCCCCTCGTCGTAGCTTCTGGGCGTGGCCTTAAGTTGAAGTCCCCGAAGACACCCGCCGCTGCCGCTATGCCAGTGGTGCCCAAGAATTGCCGGCGTGTCAGCGCCGAAGGCGGTCGCACCGCGTCATGCTAGTGAGCGCCGACTCCGTGCGCTCCTCAATGAGTAAGCCTGACGTTGATGAACTAGTCCGTCGTCATGATCGCCTGTCGCGTGCAATCAGTCCATGAAGGCCATCTCGTCACGGTCACCGATCGTGACGCACCGACGATCGAAGCAGCCGGACCCGACGTGTTGCAGACGGGCTGGACCGGCAGCGCGCTGAGTTTTCGGGATCAATTGGAGCGTGTTGGTGATAACGGGATCACGGAGGTGATTGTGACTCCAGCAGATCCAGAGATCGAACACGAGCGGGAGCTCTTTGCTGCGGCTGTCACGTAGCGGATAGTAGAGCGCTCTACTGGAGGGAGCGACTGGGTGGAGGGGCTGGAAACCGGGTGGATGGAACGGCGCTTCGGGGGACCTGCTAGACCTAGAAGGACGAGAAGCCTCACCTTGCCAAGGTGAGGTTCGCGGGTTCGTATCCCGTTTTCCGCTCCATCGCAGCAAGTCAGGTACTCGGATGAAGACCGGCAACGACACCATCGATCGTGCAGACGGCCACTACACGATCATCACCGCCGACAGCCATGCGGGGGGCAGCCATGCCGCCTATCGGGAGTACTTGGAGGGCAGCTATCTCGAGGATTTCGACGCATGGAGGGCGCTCTACAAGAACCCCTTCAAGGACCTCGGTGACAACCGGCGCCTGCGCAACTGGGACAACGAGATGCGGAACAGCCAGCAGGAAGCTGACGGCGTGGTGGGCGAGGTCATCTTTCCCAACACGATCCCACCCTTCTTCCCGAGCTTCGTGCTCTTCGCCCCACCGCCCAAACCCGAGGACTACGCGCACCGCCTGGCGGGCGTGCGAGCGCACAACCGCTGGCTGGTGGACTTCTGCGGCGAGTTTCCCGACCGCCGGGCCGGCATCGGTCAGATCTTTCTCAACGACATCGACGACGCCATTTCGGAGGTGCGTTGGATCAAGGAGCACGGCCTTCGCGGTGGGCTCCTCCTGCCCAACATCCCTCCCGATGTCAAGTGGGTGCGTCCGCTCTACGATCCGGCCTACGACCGGCTCTGGGAAGTCGTCCAGGAACTCGACATGCCCGTCAACGTCCATGGGGGAACCGGGGCACCCGACTACGGCGACTATCCCTTCGCCATGCTCTTCTACATCAACGAGGTGGGCTTCTACTCGCAACGCCCCTTCGTCCAGCTCGTGTTGGGAGGAGTGTTCGAACGCTTCCCCCGCCTCAAGTTCGTCATCACCGAGACCCAGTGTTCCTGGGTGCCAAAGTTGCTGAGCGACCTCGACGCCACGATCGACCGGATCCGCAAGACCGGCCAGACAGGGGAGATCCGTTATGGGGACGAGCACAGACTCGATCACCTGGCGAGCGAGTACTTCGCACAGAGCGTGTGGATGGGAGTGAGCCAGCCCCGCCCCGCAGACGTCGCAGTGCGGGATCAGATTGGAGCCGAACGGTTCATGTGGGGGAGCGACTATCCCCACGACGAGGGGACGTATCCCTTCACCCGTGAAACCCTGCGCCAGGTTCTGCCCGGGATTGCGCCCGAGGAGAAGCAGCGGATCCTGGGGGAGAACTGCGCCAAGCTCTACGAATTCGACCTGGCCAAGCTGGCGCCATTGGCCGCGGCGTTCGGCCCGACGGTCGAGGAGCTGGACGAGCCTCTCGACCGGCTCCCCGAGAACCCCAATGACGCACTGCGCAAGTCGGTCGTGCCATCCTGAGATGGCAGACGTGGTAGCCGGTGCCAGATCCTGTCACGTCCAGAATGAACATCGTGAGTACGTCGCTGCCACTCCCAAGGTTCGCCGCGAAACGTAAACGTCATCGTCCGACGGTGATGTGAAGCGCTCTACTCCAGCGTTGAGCGATACGGGGCCGCCATGGCGAAGGCGCCCAGTCAGGCTCATCCAGTTTCCATCTTTGTCAGTAGATTGGACGCGAGCTCAATGGCTGCAGCCGGACTGGCGAAGTAGTGCTGACTGCCGGCGTGGAGATCGCGGAAGCCTCTTTGGATTGGCCCGTCTCGCAGGGCGCGGGTGCCGGCCAACAGGTAGGCCTGTCGAGCGATGTCAGCTCCTTCTTGGTTCACCTTTCGGCACGCTTCACGTAAGAGGCTTGCGGTGAGCGCTGAAATCGCGCCTTCGTGGGCTGCCTCCACCTCGGCGGCGGTGCACGCCTCCCGTACCCAGGCCCGCCCGGCACGGAGGCGGCCCTCCAACACGCCGAACTCGTAGAGAAAGCGCTCATTCGTCGAAAGAGAGGATGTGGCGCCGAGACGCGTGACAGAGCTGGCGATCGCAGCGAGCTCATCGAGCACCCGGCGTGTCACGCCGAGGGCCCAGCCAGCGTGGCCGGCAGCCGTGAGGGGGAGAACGCCGAGAGCGTAGAGAGGTCCGCCGCGATAGATGTTCGGCAGGAAGAAGTTGAAGGCCTGATTTCGTGGTACGTGGACGTCTCGCAGGCCGTAGTCGTAGCTCGCCGTCGCCTGAAGGCCAAGGACATCCCAGTTGCCGCACAGATCGGCTTCGGTTGCGGGGAAGCAGGCGAAGAGGTACTCGGCGTCAGACCCTTCCTCTGTGTTCGTCAGTACCCCTGCGCCGGCCCAGGCAGCATGGGCGATACCACTGCCGAACTGATAGTCGCCGTTGAGAACGAGCTCATCACCATCTGATGTCGCTGTGCCGTTCGGCGCGAACTGGCCGGCCATGAGCGGAACTCCGTGCGCGAACACCGTCTCGGTGCCGGCGTCGTCGAGGTAGGCGCCGAAGTATGCGGCTGTGCAGTCGGCGGCGAAGTAGCACCAGCCAGTGGAGCCGTCGGCGCGTGATACCTCTTCGTATACGTCGACAATGTCGGGCAGCGCGAGCTCGATGCCCCCGACAGCGCGAGGCACCATCAGTCCCAGCAAACCTGCGTCGATGAGCAGTTCCATCGACGCCCGGGGTATGGGTTCGCCGGGTGGGGTCGATCTCGCGTTGGCGTCGAGCTGATGGAACAGGTCGCGGGCGACCTCGAGCGGCGATGTCGGCACAGGCGTTCCTTCGGGGTTGGGGGCAAGAACAAGCCGGTTTTCGATATTTTATGGATTCTGGATCTCCGGGGCCGCCCGGCTGCTTCGGCTCGCCGGCGTTGAGCAGGGCTCGGATCCGGTGGTCGTCGAAATGCCAGCGGTTGAAGGTTGAAGGTCGAGCCTCAGCCGCGTCCGCCAGCTGGTTTGTACTCATAGACGGTCGTCTTGAGAATGCAAGACCCGGGTTGGATGATCTCCACCCGCAAAATCCGGGTTGATGCGTCGAAGTCAACCCCTTCTGCTTCGAAGGTGCCCGAACAGCTGCTCCTCTGCGGGATTGATCCTAAGTCCACAACATGCGCTTTCACGTCGGCGCCGTGAAGCGACCTGAGCAGATCCACCTCCAACAACGGCTTCTCGTTAGGAAACAGAGTTCGTGAATCGTCGTCGGAGGCACAGATCAGTCTGACTGAAGTCACGAAATCGCAACCTTGGACGTCGTTCACCTTGTGGTCGAGCTCGATGTACCCAGCAAGCCGCAGCGAGCCATCATGAGCGGACGACCCGTGGTTGAGGAGAGGCGTCGGGTAGATCTGGAGATGGCTCATCGTTCCCCACTCACCGGCAACCATCCATTGGGTGTCCGGCGAGATGGCATCGAAGGAGTTGTTGTACAGCTCACCCCGTACGAGGGTGTGCCGATACTCGAAGCTCTGGCCTGAGAGGTTCGTGACGAGGAACATCTTCGAGCTTCCTGAGCTGGGACCTTGATAGGCATCGAAAACGTACCCGTGGACCGAGTCGGGGTCCCCGATGTGGCCCCAGCCCTGAGCCTTTCGGTCGCTCGATATGGACGCGATTCCTCTGTAGAGCTCGTGGGCTTTGTGACGTGGTGGGGTGACCGTCGCAAGACCCTCGCCCGCCGAAAGTGTGCCTTCGACATAGCTCCCGACCGCAGTCCAACCAGCGATACCGCTTTGGGATCGCGGCGAGGCAAGACCCTCGGATGCAGCGCCAACCGGAGCCTGAACTCCCAAACTCGCGCCTAACAAAAGACCTGCACAGACAGACAAAAGAACGAGCCAGGTCATCCTCCAGGACCCCAACTTATGTCGCATTCCTTCTTCGCTCCTCTGTCCCCCGGAGGGAATGCCCCAGCACGCCGGAGGTGTTCGACTGCTGAACTCTTAACACATTCACGGCGGAGCGAGCAGTCGAGAGCCCAGGTCTACCCAGACTCGCGCGACAGTGCACCAGTGGATGCGGGACTCGCGAACGCGGCTGGTCGATCTCGGCTCGGCCGTCTTGGCTCGTTCTTCACGAGGACAGAAGTGTCCTCTTCAGCCCTTCCATAATGGCGTCGTAGCCGAGCTCGAAGAGTTCCTCGCGAGAGAACCCGGCCGAGCGAGTCACGTTGTCCAGTGTCGCCGTCGGAACACCGTGGGTGACGAAATGCGACATTGCGTCGAGGTCGATCTGACCGGTCATGAACGTGAACAACGTCGCGAAGCAGACGACGGCGCCTTCTGGGCTGAATCCGCCGTCGGCCAGGATCGTGAGCACGCCGTTCGCCAGTCGAGTGCCCTCATCTGACCCTCCGTCCCCAAAGTGCGCCGACACCCCGGGGTGCTCTGAGAACATCCGACGGGCGTCGTGGAGGAGCATTCGAAGCCGTTCCTCCCAGTTGCCCTCATCGCTTCCCGGGACGCGAATCTCGCTCAGGATGTCGTCGACGACCAGCGCGTGGAGGTACTCCCGGCTCGGCGCGTAGTGATAGATCGTCATCGGCGGCACGCCGAGCTCACGGGCCAGCGCCCGCATGGACAGGTTCTCGAGCCCGACCTCGCGAGTCAGCCGAAGGGCTGCCCGGACGACCCCATCGGTGCTGAGCGACGGCGGTCGCCCCCTCGGGCGAGGTGTGTCGGTGGCCGCAGATCTCGAGCGGGCTTTGGTGCCGTGGCTCGTCGTCACCGTTTGCTCGCCCCTCGGGTTATTTCTAGTATGCCGTACGAAAATACCACGTGCGCCGGCCTTTGGGAGTGAATCGGACACTCTCGTCGAGGCCTGGTGGAGGAAAGGACCAGGTGGACCAGGAGATCTCCGGAACGCTGCTGCTCGACTCAGAGGTGCTCGAAGACCCGTACCCCTTCTTCGAACAGCTGAGGGGGGCCGCCCCGGTGTGGGAGGCGTCTGGCACCGGGGTCTATGCGGTCAGCACTTTCCAGCTCCTGGTCGAGGCAAGCGCTCGGGTCGAAGATTTCTCGTCGCACATGAAGTGCTTGCTCTATCGCGACGACGCTGGGCTTCCCGGTCGGTTCACGTTCGGTGACGCCGGCGGTCAGGCTCTCGCCACCGCGGATCCGCCGTTGCACGAGATCCATCGCCGGGCGGTGTTTCCCGAACTGGTGACGAAGCGCATGGAGGCGCTCGATCCGGAGATCAGGGAACTCGCCGACGGGCTCGTGACTCGTTCGTTCCCAGCGGGGACGATCGAGTTCATGGGCGCCGTCGGAAACGTGGTGCCAATCACGATGATCAGCCGGCTCATCGGGTTTCGTGACAGCAACCTCGACGAGCTCTGGCGCTCGGCAGTCCACATGACCCGGTTGGTTGGATCGACGTTGACGCTCGACGAGCTTGTGAACTACGCGGCCGGAGGGGACCAGGTCCAAGCCTGGATCGCCGACCAGGTGTCCGTCGCCGTCGAGGACCCGAGCGAGGAACGTGTTGCCACATCAACCCGGAGCGCGAAGAATCGATCTGGGCGTATCAGTGCCCAACCTCGTCACAGCTGGCGGAGACGTTCTGGCATCGATGGCGGGGTGTGCGGACACTGCCATATCCAGAGTTCATCGCCAACTCAGCCCTGGGCAGCCCGTGCCCGGGTGCCACTGCTTCGCGTTGACGATGATCGACGCCTTTCTCGCTCATCGCCGTCTCCGCCGTTGATGGGCTGATCCACCTCGTCTCCTTGCTCCGCTACGTCCCAGGCAGCCAGCACATCCTGAGACAGGTCACGCCTTCGATGCTGTGGGTGATGGTCAGCACGACCGAAGGGCGTCGCCCTTGCCGGATGATTACCTAACGGATGATCTCAAGGTTCCACAGTACGATCGCAGCATGGCCAACGCCCAACGTCTGCTTGCTGACCGGATCGAGATCGACGACCTACTGACCCACTACTCGACGCTTATCGACAGTCGCCGGTTCGCGGAACTCGATCAGGTCTTCACCTTCGACGCCGTGCTCGACTACCGCTCGGCCGGAGGTATCCGCGGCTCCTTCCCCGAGGTTCGCGACTGGCTCGCCAGCGTCCTCCCTGCTTTCTCGTGGACCCAGCACCTCGTGGTCAATCGAGCTGTAGAGCTGGCCCCCGGCGGCGATGAGGCCACCTGCCGTTCACTCTTCCAAAATCCCAACAGCATGGAAATCGCTGGTCGTTCCTGGCTCTTCGTGGTCGGTGGCACTTACCACGACCGACTGTTGCGGACGGAATCGGGCTGGAGGATCCGCCACCGCGTGGAGGAAACCACCTGGTGGGACAATCCGCTACCCGGGCTCGACGCCGTCCCACCTCCCCTCCCGACCGACTGCTTCGATTGAGCGCCGATCGCACTGATCGACTCAGAGATCCCGCCGCACCGCAGAGATCATGCCCCGATTGTCATCGGCGAACCGGCCTTTCACTTCAAGGAGATGCTCTTGATCGACAGTCCGAACCTGCCATCGATGAGTGAGTTGGTCGGTTGGATAGAGGAGGTGGTCGCTCAGGGAATACGCAGACCGGGCTATCCCGCTGACCAATGGACGGAAGAGTTCATCTTCCAGAAGTTCGTAGACTTCGGCCTCGAGTCAGTGCGCTTCGAGCCGGTGGAGTCGGCGTTCTGGAAAGATAGCCATGCCGAGCTTCTCGTAGGAGCGGGTACGGATTCTGCGACGATTGAGTGCTTTCCGGTTCCGTTGTCGGCACCGATCCGACTCGAAGGTGAACTCGCTCATTGGGATCGAGCGGCGCCTGGCTCCGTCGTGGGCAAGATCGCCGTCTATGAGATCAAGTTCGACTCGCTGCCCGCGGAGTTCCCGGTACTGCGGCGACGGGCTGCGACTACATCCCGGTCCTCGTCTCCCGAGGCCCTGGTCGAAGCCGGGTGGGCATTCGATCCCGATGGGACGTTTCCGGATGGACGACACCGGCTTCCGTTCGCCGTTGAACTCCAGGAAACGATGGAACCGGCAATCGCCGCAGGTGCCATCGGCTTCATCGGCGTACTCCGTGGGTACCCGAGCGGAGGATGTGAGTACTACGTGCCGTATGACGGCGTGTTCCGACCGATACCCGGTGTGTACGTCTCGGAGGAAGACGGGGATCGGGTTCTGGCTCTCCTTGGGGGCGGTATCTCGGCGGCGAGCATGGAAGTCGTAGCCGAACGGGGAGTCACGACTTCGCACAACGTGGTCGGAGAGCTTCCCGGATCGGACGAAGAATGGGTGGTCGTCGGAACCCATCACGATGCCCCGTGGGCGTCGGCGGTCGAGGACGGCACGGGCATTGCCATGCTCCTGGCTCAAGCCAAGGCTTGGGCCGCGGTCCCCGTGTCCGCGAGACCACACCGCATGATCTTCGCCGCCATGGCGGCACACATGTCCCACGGAGCAGGAACCCGTGCCTTCATCGAGCGCCACCGAGCGATGCTCGATCGCATCGTGCTGGAAGTCCATCTGGAGCACGCAGCGATCGATAGCCCCGGTTCCCGACTCGATGAAGAGAACCCACCCGTCACCCCGCGCTGGTGGTTTACGACCGAGCATCCAGACCTCGAGCAAGTCGTGTGGAACGCCATTGTGGAACATCGCCTGGACCGTTCTTTGGTCCTGACTCCTGATGCCCTGGCCCCGTTTCCCACCACAGATGGTGGATTCTTCTTCCTCGAAGGCGTGCCCCTGGTCAACTACCTGACGGCACCGTGGTACCTGTTCGACCCGGCGGACACATTGGACAAGGTGGATCACGATTCCCTCGAAAGGGTCGGTCGAGCGGCCTTCGACATCGTGGGGGCGACCGCCGGCACGACCGCTCAGAAGATGCGGGCCCGGTGAGAATCGCCATGACCGGCGACGGGGACGTCTCCCTGAGGCGCTGGACGTGAATCGCAGGTGTTCTCAGTCCTCTCGACTAGGCGCTGTTGAGTGCTCGTACACCGTCAGGGTGTCCTTTCGGACTCCATCGGCAACCTGGATTTGACAGGCGAGTCGCGATGATCAACGCCGATCTCGGTTTTTCGTAGGTGATGACGGAGACGTGGCGCAGTCCCAGCAACGTATGGCCGATCGGGGACAGGCGTCGATCTTTGGTCTCAGGCAGGGATCGCGCTCCGAAGGGCCTCGACGACCTCGAGTTCGTCGAGGGCCAGTTCGCAGCGTGCTCGCAGTGCGGCCCCGAGGGCCTGCGCCTCGGGGCCGGCGTATGAGGGCATGAAGGCAAGGAAGGTGGCGACGACGGTGTAGCCGGCTTGGACGCGATGGGCGGACCACGCCTCGTCGAAGCTGATATGTGTGCCCCCGGCGGACCGGACGGCGTCGAGATAGAGCTGGAGCAGATCCCGCTCGGACCGGCGACGCTCCATGGGGTCCATCGTCATCGTGAGGAAGTAGCTGATGTCACGGAGGTGGGTGCTTACCCGTGACAGGCCCCAGTCGACGAAGCCGACCCGCCCGCGATCGAGGAAGACGTTGCCAATGTGGGCATCGCCGTGGATGTAGGTCTCCGGGCCGGCGTTCCAGAGTTCCTCGAGCCGGGCGTGGTGATCGACGAACAGCTCGCCGACCGCCATATACGACGGCGAGAGCGCGTCGGCGTTGTGGTCGAGGACCATACGCATCAACTGGGCGGCGACGTCGGTCGGCTGTGGCCGGGCGACCGCCATCCAGGGGGCGGCGACGGTGCGGGCCACGGGATCCTCGAACCGGGCGTGGAAGCCCGCCAACTCCTCGAGCGCGACGGCAGCGGCGTCGCTCGTCACGCTCCACTCTCCGTCGGAGAACGCGCACCCCGCAGCAGCGAGGTCCTCGAGGAGGATGGCGAAGTTGCCGTCATCGGACGAGGCCGCGAAATAGGCATGGGGCACCCGCAGGTCGAGGGACCGGGCGACGTCGGCGTAGAAGCTGGCCTCCCGCTCGCCCATGCCGCTGGCGCCGATCATCTCCCTGTGGACCGGATCGAGCGGTGCCAGCTTTACGAACAGCGACGACGGCCCCTCATCTGGCGTCGCATAGCTCAGGGCGATCCGTGCCCGTTGGTTGGTGGCGACCGCGTGATCCAGGATCTCCACGTTCACGACCTCAGCGCCGAGAATCTCAGAGAGCCATGCGGGAGTCAGTTCCTCTGCATTGACGGGAAGCGCGCACACTGGACAGACCTAAGCACACGCGGCCCATCCTTGCACGTTCCGGTCTTCGACCATCGCCAGCAACTCCTGCCGCCGCATGCGCCACGCGCACAACTATGAGTCGCTCGTCGTAGGCAGTCCGTAGGTGTGGAGGGTGCCCGCGGTGTCGGTCACGAAGACCTGCCTGTTCGCGATGGCGGGCGAGGTCTCGACCGGTGCGCCCACGTTGGTCCTCAACAATGGGTGGCAGGTAGCAGCTTCGCAGCCTGATGCTTTGAACGCGTACAGGTCGTCATCGTCGGAGCCCACGTAGACCACGCCGCCCGCGACAGACGGCGAAGACTTGACGCTACCGCCGGTGTTCGCCCGCCACAGCGGTTGACAAGTGGCCACCCCACATCCGGTGGCCGGGAAGGCGTAGAGACCACCGTTATCGGAGCCGACGAACACCGTGGTGGCGGTCACCGCGGGAGACGACTCGATAGCGCCCTTCGTCTGGGCGGTCCACGTCGGCGTGCACGTCGTCGCCCCACAGCCTCGCGCCGGGAACGTGTAGAGCGTATGGGTAGAGTCGCCGATATAGACGTAGCCGTTGGCGACGGCCGGCATCGTGCTGGTGCTCACCGAGCCGTTGAGGGTTGCAGTCCATAGCGGCGTGCAGAACGTCGAGAATCCGAGAAATGGATTCGAAAGAGGTGGGGAGGGCGGCCCGCAGTTGATCGTACCGGTGGCGTCGAAGGCGTAAAGAGTACTGCCCGAGACGGCGTAGAGGGTGCCCTCGGAGACCGCCGGCGCGGTAATGGGCACGTCATCGACGCCGTAAGGCGCCGGGCCAGCAGCGAACAGTGATGCGCCCGTTGCCGCGTCCACCGCCTCGAGGTCGGTAAAGGTTCCGGGGGGACCAGATGCACTCCAGCTCGCGTACACGGTCTGGCCGGTCACCGCGGGCGAGGTTGCCCTGCCCTGCCCACCGCTGACAATGGGCGCGCCGGTGCTCACGCTGTACGCATACATCGATCCGGCGATCACGTCGCCCGGGCTCTCAAATGCGGACGTGCCGATCCATACCGCTCCACCGTTCACCGCGGGCGCCGACAATGACGTGCCAAGCTGCCCGACCAGCGCCGGGAAGGAGTCGGACCACTGGGGACGACAAGTCTTGGGCGCCGTCGCAGTGCAGTGAGTACCTCCCGATGCGTGGAAGCCGTACAGCTTGCTCTTGGGGATGGCGTTGGCCGTCAGGAAGACGTGCCCATCGGCCACGACCGGGTCGGACCCAGGACCGACGAGGCTCGCGGTCCATTGCTGGGTGAGGTGCCTGGCGTTCGCGGGGGAGAGTGTGATGTCGGAGGCGCTGTCGCTGGTGCGGTCCGGACCGAAGCGGTCCAGCGGCCACTGGCATGCCCCCGCAACAACGGCGACCCCAGCGAGGACCCCGAACAGACGAAGCATTCTTGCCACCCCGTTACCTCCTTGTCCGAATTGTCAAGGCCATTCCCGGGCACGGATCGACCTTCCCACTGGGCTGGCACCGTACAGGAGCTGATTCCCGTCCGTCGGTGCCGTGCGGGGATTGCCCGCGACTGGCGAATGCTCCGAGATGAGTTGGCCCATTCTCCAGGCAACGTGGCACATAGTCGCCCAAGTCGCTGGATCTCAAGAGTACCGAGGCGGCGCCTCCGTCCTTGCTGCCTCTCGCGACACTGGGTTCCACTCCAACCGAGTAATCGGTGGCGCCAAGCCGAGGTTTTACCGTAGTCCTCGTTGTCGCCTCGCTGACCTGCTCTGCCGGACTGGTGCAGTCCGTACTACGACGTGATTTGACCTACCGGCGCGTGTACGGTTTGGTGATTATGCACGCGTCTTGGCGCGTGATCGTCCGTGACGTTAGGTGAGACGTGGTGCTGTACGAGGCATATCAGCTGCAACGAGACATCACCGCTCCGGCGCGGGCGATTGCCGCCCTTGCCACGTGGGCTTTGGGGGAGATGCCGGAGAGCTGGACGACGAACGCTCTGGTTCGTCAGGTGTCAGCGAACCTCGAAATGATCGAACGGGCTCGTCTCACTCACGAACGGCCGCGCTTCGACCTCAACGAGGTGCGCATCGGCGACGTGAATACGGAAGTGCGAGAGGAGGTCGTGATGACCACCCCCTTCTCGTCGCTGATCCATTTCGCGAAGGAGGAGGCGGGTCCCCAGCCTGCGGTCCTCTTGGTCACTGCCCTGGCCGGCCACTTTTCGACTCTGCTGCGCGGAACCGTGCGCACGCTGCTCCCAGACCACGATGTCTACGTCACGGATTGGCACAACGCCAGAGACATCAGTCTTGAACACGGCGGCTTCGGTCTCGATGATTACATTGCGCAACTGATCTCCTACCTCGAGCACATAGGCCCCGGGGCCCATCTCATGGCCGTCTGTCAGCCATGTCCGGCGGCCATGGCGGCCACCGCGCTCATGGCGGCGAGCGATCACCCGGCTCAGCCCAAGAGTCTCATTCTCATGGCCGGTCCGGTCGACACCAGGATCAATCCGACCAAGGTCAACGAGCTGGCCCATTCGAAGCCACTGAGCTGGTTCGAGCGCAACGTGATCTGCACGGTGCCGATGCGCTACCAAGGAGCGCTGCGTCGGGTCTATCCCGGTTTCCTGCAGGTGTCGGGCTTCATGAGCATGAACCTCGATCGCCACATTCGCCAGCACGGAGAGCTGTACGAGAGTCTGGTCCGTGGGAACCGGGACAAGGCGACGGAGATCGAGGACTTCTACGACGAGTACCTGGCGGTGCTCGACATGCCGGCCGAGTTCTACCTCGAGACGATCGACCGAGTGTTTCAACGCGAACTGCTCGCTCAGGGGAACTTGGTGTGGCGAGGACATCCGGTGGAGCCGGGTGCAATTCGACGGACGGCTCTTCTGACGGTCGAGGGAGAGAAAGACGACGTCTGTGGCGTCGGTCAGACTCTCGCCGCCCAGGAACTCTGCACCGGCATCAAGCCATCAATGAAGCGCCACCACCTCCAACCAGGGGTCGGCCACTACGGGGTCTTCAGTGGCAGCCGCTGGGAGCGCCAGATCTACCCGATCGTGCGTAATTTCATCCTGTCCAACAATTGAAAGCCAGGACAGGGTTTGCGTCACCCTTCCTGACCGTCCCGGTTAGAACTCCGCCTCGAGCTCTGCGAGGTCTTCGGGTTCTTGGTGGGCTGCAGCCGTCCACTCAACCATTTCGGGCATGTCCAGGATGGCTCGGATGTAGCCGGAACCCGCTGCACCCAACTTGACGTCATAGGTACGCAGGCGTGTGCAGTCTGGTGCGTACATGGCATCGGCGATGGTGCGCTTGTCGCCGAAGAGGAATGGACCGCCGGACGCATCGAGACACTCGTTCCAGAGTGTCTCGATGCGATCGATATCGGCTTGGGCGCCGGTCCATACCGGAAACCGCGGATGGTGGGCCCGGACGTTCATCGGTAAGGCAGAACGCAAATTGGCGAATCCTGAGTGGACCTCGCCAGACACCGACCGACACCAAGCCCTCGACTTCGGCTCGTCGGGCAAAAGCGAACGCTCGACGGACTCTTGCAGATACTCACCGATCGCCAAGGTGTCCCAGATCACCAGTTCATCGTGCCGCAGCTGGGGCACCAGGAAGGACGGGGACAGGAGTAGCAGCTCGGCCCGGGTGGCGGGGTCGGTGCTGTTCACCTCTTCGACCGTGAAGTCGAGTCTGGCGAACTTGCACAGGAGCCACCCTCGGAGTGACCACGCACCATAGTTCCGGCTGTTGATGGTGAGGATGGCCTGCGACACGATTGGCTCCCTGGGTACCTCGACGCCACCTGCTCTGCAGAGTGTGCCTACCGAAATTACGACACAGCGAGCGGATACACCAGTGCGGCCCGACGACCCTTCCGGCGGAGATTCCTCGGGCGATCTCAGCTCTTCTTCGTCGGGCCCTCGGGAGCGGCAGGGGTGTCATAGATCTCAGCAATCCCAGAAAGGAACGAACGCTGTGCGTCGAGCAGCTTTCCCAAGAAGTCGAAGCCGGTCTCCAACGACTCCGCGGCCGAGGGAATCAGCTCCGCAAACGGGAAGAGGGATGCGTCGGGCTTGATCATGTCGAACGATGACGACGTGGCGCGCAAGGCGCTCAGGGTTGACGCCTGGCTGGTTTCGACAATCTTGAGCACACCTTCTTGGAGCTGCTCCGTTATCTCGATAACCGTCATTGCGGTCCTCCTCGCATTCTTGGGATTCTTCAATGGATGCGTACTATATCAAGCACTCGCCGAGACTGCAATGTTCGGGATCCTCCGAACCCCTACCCGCTGATCGATCCTGTTTCTACGTCGTCAAGGGGCCAAGACGTAACGCCCGGGTGCAGCCTCGCCGGCTGGATGCTCTGCACTTCCCAGCGCCGTCGGTGCCGGGCGGCGATCACCGGAGCGCGCCCGTGCCCATTCCGCCCAAGGCTCCCACCAGGAGCCGGTGACCGGCTCGGATTTCGCCAGCCATTGTTCGGGGTCGGGCTCCGAGGCGATCGCAGTGACCACCGACGACTTCGGATTACCTGGGGGATTCACCAGGCTCTGGATGTGACCCGACGACGAGAGGGCGAACTGGCACGCTCCCCCGAGGAGCTGCGTTGTGGCATAGCACGCTCTCCAGGCGGTCAAGTGGTCGTTCCGGGCGCCGACGACGAACGCGTCGCACTCGACCTTGCTCAGATCAACGGGGCTGCCATGCACCGCAAAGTTTCCCGTGGCCAGAGAATTGCACTGCATCATGTCGAGGAAGTCAGCATGGAGCGCCGCAGGGAGTCGTGTGGAATCGGCATTCCACGCGAGTACGTCAAACGTCGGTTGTTCTTCACCGATCAAGTTGCTGCTGACCCAGTAGTTCCAGATGAGATCGTTCGGGCGCAAGAGGGCGAAAAGCGTGGCAGCATCCCTTCCCTGCACGACACCTGCTCGCTTCGAAGACCGTAGGGCGCCTCGGACCACGCTCGGCGTGGCGAAGAGCCCGATCATGGTGGGCACCGAGAAGTCGAGCAAGGTGACGGCGAAGGTTGCGCAATTCACGAGGTCATCCTGAGTGGACGCAAGGTGGCCCAGCAACGCCGCCGTCGTAATTCCGCCGGCACAGAGCGAGACGGTGTTGACCTGGGACGAACCGGTGATCTCACATACCGCGTGCATTGCTTCGATCAACGCGTCAACGTAGGTGTCAACGTCCCAGTTCCAATGTTCCGTGGTGGGGTTGCGCCAGCTGACGGTGAACATCTGGAATCCTTGCTGGACGCAGTACTCCACGAAACTCCGGCCAGGGGCCAAGTCCATGAAGTAGTACTTGTTGATCTGTGGTGGCACCATGACCAGGGGAGTCGTGTTCACGGTGTCGGTCGCCGGGGCGTATTGCAACAGCTCGCAAACCTCATTTCGAAAGACCACCGCTCCCGGAGTAAGCGCGAGGTTCCGGCCGACAGTGAACGCCGCCGGGTCCGCCGAACGGGGCAGTCCACGGCTGGTGACGATGTCGCGACAGAAGTTCCCGAGGCCTTTCACCGCGCTTCGGCCCCCGGTCTCGAAGGCGCGTTCCAGGGCATCGGGGTTGAGGAGACCAACGTTGGTTGGCGCCAAGGACGAAGTGACGATTGTCGTAGCGAGCTTGGCCCGTTCCTCGGTCCGCCAGTCAAGGTGAGCGTCATCCACCAAGTCCAAGCCAGCTCGGGTCCATGCGAGATACGACTGGCACAGGCGATGAAAGAAGGGATTCTCCCGCCAGGCTCTGTTCTTGAACCGCCAGTCCTTTGCGTCTGGAGCGACTGACGACCTCCCGAGAGCAATTCTGGACGCCTCGATGCCGAGACCGACTATCCGCCGCGGCAGGGCACCCGAGGCGGTCCGGACACCCACCTGGCCCAGAGCCTCAGCGAAGCCGAGCGGATCCAAGCGCTCACGGAGACGCGTGCCTCCGAAGCGTGACCCACCCCCCTCGGATAACCCGTTCTGCATGGCCACCACCTAGGTACATCCCACGCTCTGAGCCGAGCGCAGGATGAGAGGGAACTTCTTTCTAAGTCAATCACATCATCGAGCCAGAACTCCACATTGGCTGGGGGCCGCACGGTCCCTCGGTAGAGTCGGGCCGTGGTCGAGGAGCCATCGAGCGGTCAACCCTGGGATGCCTTCGGGGCCTATCTCCGGAGCCAGCGGCAACTGGCTCAGCTCAGTTTGAGACAGCTGGCAGAGCTCACCCGCATCTCGAACCCGTACTTGAGCCAGATCGAGCGGGGGCTCCATCAGCCCTCGATCGGGGTCATCAAATCGCTGGCTGAAGCACTCAACCTCTCCGTGAGTGAGCTACTGGCGCAGGCTGCCAACATTGTGTCCAGCCAGGATGATGTACCGACCACCGAGCAAGCCATTCGGGTCGACCCGCGCCTCAACAACTCCCAGAAGAGCGCCCTCCTGGCCGTCTATGCCGCCATGGTGGACACGACCGGCGAGGAGGAACCGGGAGCAACCACGGGCTGAGAGGGTGGTCAATTCGCTGTCTAGGGACACGGCCGGATAGGGACGCTGTCCGGATCTCAGAAATACGCTGAACCGGCGGCCCCGTGTCCGGACGAACCGATGAACGAGCAGATCGAGCGTGACGTGGACGTCGAGCATCGACCTGCGTGAAGGCCGTCGCAACCTCCCGACGACGCGCTTAACGCAGGGTTCACGGGAATCCAACATGGTTGAAACAAAGGCAGGAGAGGCTGGTCCTGCACCCCCACGTACGCCGGGAGGTTCGGGATGCTGTGACGATCGACATCGCCGAGGACACCCATCAAAAAGCGCTCCGCGTCAACCTGGATCCGCGCTGGTACGGCACCGTTGCCGAGATCGGGGCTGGCCAGGAGGTTGCCCGTTGGTTCTTCCGCGTTGGAGGCGCTGCAGGAACGATCGCCAAGTCCATCTCGGCATACGACATGGCGGTGAGCGACGCCATCTATGGTGAGGCCGACCGTTATGTCTCGGCTGGTCGTCTCCAAGCGATGCTCGATCACGAGTACCAGCTGAACATAGAGCGGCTCGGCGACAAGCGCGGCGACACAACGTCGTTCTTTGCCTTCGCCAACACTGTGGTGGCACGTAGCTACAAGGGGACGAACGAATGTCATGGCTGGATGGGCCTGAAATTTCAGGCCCATCCGCGAGACGACCCCAGCCAGGTCATCCTCCACGTTCGCATGCTCGACGTGGAGGCGTCCCTGCAGCAAGAAGCCATCGGTATCGTGGGTATCAATCTTTTGCACGGAGCCTTCTTCCAGCATCATGAGCCTGAGGCGTTGCTCGAAAGCTTGTTGGACCGGCTCACCGTCGGGCGCATCGAAATCGACATGATCGAGTTTCGAGGCATCGAATTCCGGCATGTGGACAGTCGACTGATGGCGCTGAAGCTGGTCCAACTCGGTCTCAGTGGGCTCGCCATGTTCGGACCCGATCGCACGGTGCTCCAACCGAGTGAAGCCCTCCGAAAACGGGCGCTCCTCGTCGAGCGGGGAAGCTTCCGGCCTACGACTCTGGTGAACCTCGACATGCTCGAGTGTGCTCTGGCCAAGTTCGAGTCTGACCCCGGCGTCGCTGGGGTCCCTGTCTTGCCGCTCGCCGAGTTGACCATGCGGAACCTCCTGGCTGGCGGGGAGGACGTCGATCGCCGAGACTTCCTGGCTCGCGCAGATCTGATGGCTGCGTGTGGAATGACCGTTGTGATCTCTGACTATTTCGAGTACTACCGGCTGGCGGCGTATCTCGCTGAACGAACGAACGCGCGGATCGGTATCGTGATGGGAATTCCAAGTCTCTTCGAGCTGTTCGATGAATCGAGCTACGCCCAGTTGCCCGGTGGAATCCTCGAAAGCTTCGGACGACTGTTCAAAAACGATCTTCGAATCTACGTCTATCCGTTACGTCGCACAGCGGCTGACGAACTTCAAACCGTTGACACCATCGAGGTCGACGCTGGACTCCGCCCACTCTATGACTATCTAGCCATGAGAGGAAGTTTTGTTCCCTTGGACAACTATCGCGACGAGTACCTCGACATTTTCAGTCGCGACGTTCTGAAGCGGATCGCCTCGGGGGACCGCGCTTGGGAGACGATGGTCCCCCCTGAGGTCGCAGGGCTGATCAAGCAGAAATCCTTTTTCGAATACTCGAGGAGCCGAGACGACTGAGACCACAGCAAATTCAACGACGAAGTGTGCACCGACCGACATCGACGGTGTGCTGGTTGTGTCGTGGGAACCGCTGACCTGACGCGATCAGGTGCCGCACCCGATCGTGTCATCGAAGGAGTTGGTCATTTGCTAGAGCTGATCAACACCCTCGGGACTTCGTAGGGCGCGTGCAGCAGCTGAGTGGCCAACTCCTACGAGCAGAGCTTCGACCTTCGACCAGATCAAGCGTGTCCGCCTGCAGAGATCTGGTCGCGCCGCAGCACCCGGAGGAGTTCCTCATATGGCCCGAGGAGGTAGACCTCGTCTCTGGCCTCGAAGCGAGTGTCGCGTCGAGGCGGATGCTCAAGCATGTCGGGGGACTTTGCTCGACGAAGGGCGATGACTCGTGTTCTGGCGGAAAGGTCCCGCATGGCGAGTCCTTGAAGGCCGCCGCCTGGAGCGATCACAAGTCGGCCGACGATGAACGGTTGCTGGTCGACGTAGAAGGTCTCGATGATGTCGAGGCCAAGTGATGCCCCGACAAACCAAGGCGCGGCGAGAGCGGACGTTGAGCGCACATGCTGAAATCCGAAATTCAGCTCCATCATTCGGGCCAGACCGCGGTCGAAGACTCTCAACACCACCGGTACTTCGTCCCAACGGGTACCCAGCGATTCTCGAACGGAAAGCCCTGTCTCGATGTTCGTCAGGTCTCCGCTGGTGAGCACGGCGACCGCGGAAGCGTCAGCCAGGTTGACGGCGGAATGGGTCTGACGCTGTGTCGCGTCTGCGATGACCACCGGGACGCCGAGCTCCCGGGCGCGTCCCAGGTAGCGATTCGTGTCGTCCCGCTCCACCACGACGACTCGTCGCCCTGCGGCGAGCAGGCCCTCGACGACTCGGATGCCGACCGAACCGAGTCCGACGACAACCACGTGGCCAACCATGCCTGGTACACGTCGACGACCGAGGGACTGCTCAATGCGTCGACTGACCAAGATGTTGGTGAAAAGCGCAAAACTGGTTGAGACCAGGGTGACCCCTAAGACGATGAGGACGATGGCGAACACCCGGAGCCACGCATCTTGCGCGGCGAAGGAGAAGTCGCCGTAGCCCACGGTCGCCACCGTCTCGACTGAGAAATACGCGGCACTGAGTACGCTCAGATTGCCCCGCCCTTGCTGGACGATGTATGCCAAGCGCAAGACAACGGTCGAGACGATCAACAGCAGGAGAAGTCCGGTCACCGAGAAGACGAGGCCCCGGGAGTTGGTCTCCATGATTGCCCGGAGGTGACCTCGTAATATCCGGTACAATGAGGCTGACGGTGATGCGCCGCCCTCGGTTTTCACCGATATGTCCATGCGCTCCAGTTGATCGATCGGCCCGAGAACCGCGACCCGATCACCGGGCTCTACCGGATGGTCACGACCCGGACAGCACACGATGTCGCCGCACAACTGGTACCACCGCCACGGGGGCCAGGTCGCCGAAGTGGCTACGAAACGTCGCGTTGTAGCCCGGTTGGTCGTCGACCGTGATGTCCACCACCGCGAACCGTTCGCCTCCGAGTGTCATCTCGTGGGAAGAGAGTCCTAGGCAGGCTTCTATAAAGGATGGCGCAGCCAACGTTGCGACGTCGAGCACGCTGCCGGCTCCGGTGGCGCGCTCGAGCGCGCGACCGACGGCTGGATTCGCCATCTGGACGACGAGGCGCACGTCGGGGCGGAGCTCACGCACCCGAAGGGCGATCTCCAGTGTCGTCACCTCGCTCGTTTCCACGCAGACAACTGCTAGCGCCCTATCAAGGCCGGCCTCTGTCAGGCCGTCGCCCAGGTGGGCGCTCTTGTGAATTCGTGGAATGCCCCAGTCCTCCACGATCCCGGCGAGCCGAAGGTCGGGGTCGTCGTCTACGACCACGACGGAGACGCCGCTCAGGTGAAGCTGTTCGACTGTCCGCAAGCCCACGCCCCGTAGCCCGCACACGATCACGTGACCGTCGGCTTGCCAATGGTTGGAGTCAGTCACGGTACGGTTAGAGGATGAAGAGCATCTCCTGGTAGGTGGCAAGCGGCCATAGATCGTCAGCCACCAAAGTCTCGAGTTCGTCGGCCGCAGCTCTGACCGCTTCCATGGCCGGTAGATCGGCCTTTTGGAGTCGGGCCGCCCGCTCTTCCTTCGTGCCATCGTGGTCGTAGCGACTTTCTTGTCGCAGCCTGTCGATTGCCACTCGCAGTGTCTTGATCGCAGAGGAGACCTCATCGAGGGTCCCGGTCTCGGCGTCCATCCCGATGGCCGTGAGACTCGCAATGTTCGTGGCCAACTCCGTCTGGTAGCGCAGGGCAGCCGGCAGGACAAGCGTGGTGGCGATCTCCAGGGTCAGCCGGGCCTCGACGTCGACAGTCAGAATGTACTGCTCGAGGGCGACCTCATACCGGCCGTGGATCTCACGGTGGGTGAAAACCCCGTATCGCCTGAAGAGTTCCAGGGAGTCTTCCGTCACTAACTGAGGCAGGGCATCCCCCGTCGTCCGCAGATTCGGTAACCCTCGAGCTTCGGCCTCGATCGGCCAGTCCGCGGAGTAGCCGTCTCCGTTGAACACAACGCTGCCATGCGCCGCGATGATCTCCTCGAGCACCGTCTGTACCGATGCATTGAAGTCCATGCCCTCAGCGAGCCGTGCCTCGAGCTGCCCGGCGATGTGGTCGAGAGCTTCGGCCAGGATTGTGTTGATGATCACCATCGGTCCCGCGATCGATTGCAATGACCCAGGAGCGCGGAATTCGAACCGGTTTCCGGTGAATGCGAACGGACTGGTCCGGTTCCGGTCCCCGGGGTCAGTCGGCAGAATAGGTAGAGTGTCGACCCCGATTGACAAGTGCCCCTTCTCCTTCGAACTCTTCGCGCCGCCATGTGCGATCTGGTGGAACACATCAGCCAGCTGCTCACCCAGGAAGATCGAGATGATCGCCGGTGGGGCCTCGTTGGCTCCCAGTCGGTGGTCATTGCTCGCCGATGCAACCGAGGATCTCAGGAGACCTGCGTACTTGTGCACGGCGCGGATGACCGCAGCGCAGAACACTAGAAACTGGGCGTTGTCGTGGGGGTTGTCGCCGGGCAGGAGGAGGTTCCCCTGCGTCGCGTTTCCCAAGGAAAAGTTGACGTGTTTTCCGGAGCCGTTGATGCCGTCGAAGGGCTTCTCATGGAAGAGGCACTCCATCTGGTGCTTCTGAGCCACCCTGCGGAGTGTTGTCATCAGCAATTGCTGGTGATCGGCCGCGACGTTGGAGCGCTCGAAAACGGGAGCTATCTCGAACTGTCCGGGGGCGACTTCGTTGTGCCTGGTTTTGGCTGGTATCCCGAGTTTGAACAACTCCCGCTCGCAATCCAGCATGAAGCCGAGAACTCGTTCCGGAATGGCCCCGAAGTAGTGGTCGTCGAACTCCTGGCCCTTTGGCGGCTTGGCACCGAAGAGTGTGCGCCCCGCGTTCAGGAGGTCGGGTCGGGCGAGGAAGAAACTACGGTCGATCAAGAAGTATTCTTGTTCAGCACCGGCGAACGAGACCACGGCATCGGGGTTCTCATGGCCGAAGAGCCTCAGCACCCGTTCCGCCTGTGTCGCCATGGCCTGTTGGGACCGCAGCAGGGGCGTCTTGTGATCGAGAGCTTCTCCGGTCATCGATATGAACACGGTCGGGATGCAAAGGGTGTTCCCGTTCGGGTTCTCTATGATGTATGCGGGGCTGGTGACGTCCCAGCCCGTGTAGCCGCGGGCTTCGAACGTATTGCGCAAGCCCCCGTTGGGGAAGCTCGACGCGTCTGGTTCGCCTTGGATCAGAGTCTTTCCGGCGAATTCGGCGAGCGACGAACCATCACTTCCTGGCTCGAGAAAGCTGTCGTGCTTCTCCGCTGTGAGATGCGTCAGGGGGTAGAAGACATGGGCGTAGTGGGTGGCGCCCTTTTCCATGGCCCAGTCCTTCATGGCCGAGGCGACCACATCAGCGGCAGCCGGATCGAGCGGCTTCGCGTGGTCGATGGTGTCGAGCAGCGACGTGTAAACCCCCTTGGGTAACCGTGATTTCATGACTGCCTTCGTGAAGACGTTCTGTCCGAACACGTCTCCGGGTTTCTCCGAAGGGGCAAGAATTCCTTCGGGCGGCCTGTTGTTCATCACTGCCTCGACGGCCAGCAGGCGGGCCTGGCTACCGCTCATCTCGCGCCTCCTCTGCGGTCTATGGATCTTCACGACCGTAAGCACCGATTGTCTCGGGCTTGTTTCGAGAGTGTGAAGATCTCCGACCTCCCGGCCCTCGTCTCTCGCCGGGTATACGGCTGCCCAATGAAGCCGTGAGCATCCGGCGCGATCTCAACGAGCCCGCGACCCGGGAGCGACCCCTTTGGTCGACTTCTGGGCTGAAGCCTGAGCTTGGCGGGTCCTATCCCCAGCTCACATGTTTTCTCCGCTGCAAAGGTCTCGGCATCAGAGGTCCGGGGCAGCTTTGAGCCGCGCCTGGTGACACAATCAATCGTCGGGACCTTGGAGAGCGAGCGAGGTGAGCGCGGTGCCAGCACGCCGGCGACGGCCGAATGACGATTCAGCGACGCGGACCGCCCTTCTCGATGCTGCAGAGGCGGTCATGCTCGAGGAGGGCTACGCAGCTGTCAGTTCTCGGCGAATCGCCAGCAGGGCGGGCCTTCCCAACGCCATCCACTACTACTTCGAGACGATGGACGACCTGTTCATCGAGTTGTTCCGGCGAGGAGCCGCTCGGAGCTTGGAGCGACAAAGCGAGGTGCTGGCATCGGCTCAGCCGCTCTGGGCGTTCTGGGACCTCTTGTTGGACCGCTCGAATGGAGACCTCAACACGGAGTTCATCGCGTTGGCCAATCACCGCAAAGCCATCCGATCAGAGATCGCGGAATCGTCCCGAACGTTCAGGCGCGGACAACTTGACGCGCTGGCAGGTGTGATCGCGGCGTCCACTTCAGCACATGGTTCCCGGTCTCCGGAGGCGATCGTTCTCCTCCTCAGCGCCGTGTCTCGCTTTCTCACCACCGAGAATGCCTTCGACTTGGATATCGGCCACGCCGAGGTCATCGAGTTCGTCGAACGCTGCATCGGAGAAATAGAGGGCGAGCGGCTCGACGTGGCCGAGCCCTGAGCGCAGCACCTTCTCCTTGTCAACGCCGGTGGAATTGACCCGCCCATGAGGAGAAAGGCTCATGCGGTTGAGTTTCGTCACTTGACGAAATAGGGTGTACCTGGCTTCGCGGGTTGGTGGTCAGGGCAGCACCGTCATCGGTGGGCACACAGGAGGGAGCGCGGAATGGTGACCCGCGAAGAGAACGAATTGATCACTCTGGTCGAGGGTGACGTTCCCATGGGGAGACTCATCCGGGAGAACTCTTGGATCCCGTTTGCACTCTCGGAAAACCTCGCGGTGGGAGAGGCGCCGACGCCTGTTCGTCTCTTGGGCGAGAACTTCGTCTCCTGGCGTGCACCTGACGGCCGCGTTGGGTTTCTCGCCGAGGCTTGTCCCCATCGTCAGGCGTCACTGCTCTTGGCGTGTGTTGAGGGCGATGGGCTTCGCTGCATCTATCACGGTTGGAAGACCGACGTGTCGGGTGCCGTCGTCGAGGCACCGACGCAGGCGCTCCGCCACGATCGGTTCTGCGCGAGCATCAAGGTGACGCACTTCCCTGTCCACGAGGCCGGGAACATCGCCTGGGTGTGGCTGGGTAGTCCCGATCCACCACCGTTCCCGGACCTTCCCTTTACTGGTGAACATGGAAATAAGACGGCGGTGACCTTCTCGAACCTTCCTGTCAACTGGCTCCAAGCGCTCGAAGGAGGACTGGACTCTGCTCACGCGGGGATCCTTCACCAGAGCTGGACCCGCAACGTCATCGATGAGAAAAGCGATTCGATGGACGAGGACAAAGCGACCGTCGCCTTCACCAAAATCCCGACGTACGAGGTAGGGGAAGCCTCCTTCGGGATGCGAGCCGCTTCCCTACGCAAGCAGGACGACGGAAAAACCTATGCCAGGGTGACCAATTTCTTTTTTCCTCTCGTGATCGTTGCCGCCACCGGCTTCGTCGACCGGTACCATCTCTTCGCCTTCGCCCCGGTCGACGACACGAACCACTTGCTGTTCTTCGGGAGCTACGGCACTTCACCGGTGTCTCAGAAGGACTTTGGTGCGGTACGAAAGGATTTCGATCCGGATCCACGCAACTTCTCGACGGTCAGTGGGGACCGATCGAACCGATGGGGGCAAGACCGTGTCTTGATGGACGGCGGTCACCACTCCGGTTTTGCCCGCAGCGTGGTCGACGAGGACTCTGTGGTGCAGGTGAGCATGGGCCCGATAGTCGATCGGTCAAAGGACAACCTCTCTGGAAGTGACGGCGCCGTCGCCAACGCGCGCCTGCTCCTGCTCGAAGTGCTGGCCGCCTACGAGAAGGGGGAACTCCCCCCGGGCAGTGCGCGCGGTCCGGGCACCGTCTGCATCCCAGATCCTTACGATGCTGTGCTCGGACCCGACGAGTCGTGGCGTGATATCCAGCCTGAACACGGGGGCATGTGAGATCCGACGGGCCTCGATTGCAACGACTGGGACGATGATGACTTGTCGGGATTCCAGAGTACGACGCGACAACGCCGTCACTTGGCTGGGAGGACGGGAGGAAGGTACGACGATACTTATTTGGTCATCAGAGAATCGATTGGCGGCGTGCCTTCGCAGCACCGCTGGAGTCGTGTCGTGAGCGCTATCGTTGTCACGAAGACGTCGAAGGCGATCGGCGCCGAGGTCACCGGCATTGGACCCGATGACCTACTGAAGGACAAGTCCCTAATTGGCATCGTCATGGAAGCGCTCGAGGCAAATGGAGTTCTGGTATTCCGTAGCCTCGATCTTGATCCCGAGACGCAGGTGGCGTTCTGCCAGCGAATGGGAGAACTGGACTATTCAGAGGGCCACCATCCCGTACGTGGTATCTACAGGGTCGCTCGAGATACCACGAAGAACTCCGCGGCTGAATATCTCAAGGGAACGTTCCATTGGCACATTGACGGATGCACGCCGCTCCACAACGAGCCGCCCCAAAGGGCGACGCTACTGAGCGCCAAAGCCGTGGCGAACTCCGGCGGCGAAACTGAGTTCGCCAGTACCTACGCCGCCTACGAGGCCCTGACCGATGACGAGAAGGAGCGGTTTGCGTCACTGCGAGTCCTCCATTCTCTCGAAGCGTCGCAGCGTCTGGTCTACCCAGACCCAACACCCGAACAGATACGAGGCTGGCGGTCCAGGCCGACATCAATTCACCCTTTGGTGTGGACGCATCGATCGGGACGCAAATCGCTGCTCATCAGTGCCCATGCGGACCACGTCGTAGAGATGGAGGCCGACAACAGTCGGGCCTTGCTCGACGACCTCATGGACCGAGCCACGAAGGACGAGTTGGTGTATCGACATCACTGGTCCGTGGGCGATACCGTCATCTGGGACAACACCGGCGTGATGCACCGTGCCACTCCATATCTCGCTGGTTCACCCCGCGAAATGCTCCGAACCACCATTTTCGGGAATGAACAGATTCAATAGCCGGGAGCCGGACGGGCTCAAACGGGCACACAAATCTCCGGGCAACGCTGCCTCGTGAGTGGACTTCGACTTCCGCCCGGATCGATCGTTCCGACCCGACCGATCGTCCAGGAGCCGACTGGTCGTCGGTTGCGTGTTTCGAATCTTGGTATCTAAAGCGAGCGAATCGGGGCGAACGAGCAAAGGGAGTGACATGCCCAGGGGCTATGTGATCATGACCGAGGTAATCCGCAACTCTGTAGGAATGGCCGCGCACGGAGTCGTGACCTACGGCTCCCTGGTCGAACACGGCGCCAAGATGCTCGTTGTCGATGCTGATTACGAGGTGCGCGAAGGCACCTGGGAACAGGGGAGCCGGCTCGCCATCATGGAGTTCGAGTCACCTGAGGTCGCTCGGCACTGGTACGAGTCCGAATCAGGTCAAGAGGCGCACAAGTTGCGTACCGCGGCCGCCGACTGCAATGTGCTCATTGCTTCCGGCTTCGTTCCGAAGAACCCCGGGAACAAGCTTGCGGTGTCCCCGTCATCGAGGTTCGACGGGCTCGAGCGACTCCCTGAGTCTCCCAAGTGGCAATCCGGACGTCCAACGGCGGGATCAAATCTTCCCGGCGAAGCGCTGGGCGTCGCTCCCGGGCGAGGTCGAATGGCGGGGCGAAGAGTCGTGGTTGTCGGTGGGGGACAGACGAACTTTCAGCTCGAAGATCAGCCTATCGGCAACGGTCGAGCCCTGGCGATCCTCGTTGCCCGCGAGGGGGCTCATGTCGTCGTGGTTGATCGGGACGAGACTTCGGCCAACGACACGGTCGAACTGATCCGGGCGGAGGGTGGCGTCGCCGTCAGTCTGGTGGCCGATGTCCTAGACCCTGAAAGCATCGATGAGATGATCGCTGTCGCTCGACGGCAGCTCGCTGGTCTCGACGGACTCGTTTACAACGTGGGCATTCCTGGACCGGTTGGTTTCGAAGACAACACGCCCGAGGCGTGGGACACGACGCTGGATGTGAATCTACGCGGAGCGATGTTGACCGCTCGTACGGCACTACCGGTGTTGGAGCCGGGTTCGTCGATCGTGTTCGTCTCTTCGATCGGCGCCGTGCGAGGTATCGGGCGGATGATCGCGTACGACGCATCAAAGGCCGGGCTTTCTGCTCTTGTCCGGGCTACGGCCATTGCCCGTAAGGACGATTCCGTCAGGGCGAACATCGTGATGCTCGGGATGATCGACACGGGGATCGGCCGAGACGGTGACCGCAACATGTCGGGCAGGGAGACTATCCCTGTCCCGCTGGGGCGTCGAGGAACGGCTTGGGAAGCCGCCTACGCCTCCCTCTTCCTTCTCTCACACGAATCCACGTTCATCACCGGTCAGACCGTAGCGGTCGACGGCGGCCGCACAACATTGTCCTAACGGCGCGTCTCGAGGAGCTCCTGGCCAAATTGGATGTCCGCACAGCTGGGGTAGATTCGTGCCCGTTGGCCTATTCGCCGTCAGGAGATGTGAGAGTGCCAGTTCCTCACTTCGACAACCGCATCACGCAGTTGCTTGGAGTCGACATCCCGATCGCGAATTCCCCCATGGGTTTTGTTGCAAATCCTTTGTTGGTGGCTGCAGTCGCACAGGCGGGTGGCATTGGGCTCATACCTGGCTCGGTTGGCACCAAATGGGCTCGAGAGGACATCAAGCGGGTGCGCGATATGACAGACCATCCGTTCGGCGTCAACTTGCCGATTGCCTATGTGAGAGACCCAAAGATCGCCGACATGCTGGTCGCCGAGAGCGTTCCCTTCGTGACAACTTCTGCCGGCTCCCCATCGGTCTATACGGCGAGTCTGAAATCCGCGGGTCTCCGAGTCCTTCACGTGGTCACGTCGCTCGACACCGCGAAGGAAGCGGTCGACGCAGGGGTCGACGGTCTCATCGTGGAGGGTATGGAGGGCGCCGGCCTCAGGGGCAAATCGGAAGTGGCCACGATGGTGTTGCTCCCACTCATTGCGCAGAAGATTGACGCTCCTCTCATTACTGCCGGAGGGATCGCCGACGGCGCCTCTATGGCTGCTGCGTTCGCCCTTGGAGCCGAAGGCGTGCAGATGGGAACGCGATGCTTGCCTCGGTCGAAGCGAATGTGCATGACGGCCTCAAAGAGGCGATACTTCGGGCATCTGAGGCCGACACGGTCCTCATCAACCGCCACAACAACAAGCCTTTTCGTGTCCTCCGGACCGACACGACCAGTGCGCTCGAGTTCGCAACGGACGGAGACCCCGTGCGGGACCTTCTTCAGAATGTCGGCATCACGTATACCCAAGGGCTTCTCGAAAATTCGATCCCATCCGTTGGACAGGTCGCTGGGCGGATCGAATCCCTTGTACCTGCCGCCAAGATCATCGAGAACACGGTGAAGGAATTCGCTGCGGTCATTTCGCAGCTTGAAAAACGCTACCTGGTCAGCTCGTAGACCCCAGCTTCCCCGGGAAATACCAATGTCCATCCTCAGTGTGGTTTCGGATCCCGACCTGACTGGCAGACTTGGGCCGATGGCTGACAATCCTGGCTCGCTTCGGCGATTCTTGAAGACGGTGATCCGCCCCGCGATCTACGGGCCTCGTACACCGCTGGAGGTGTCGGCCCACCACCTAGACGGCGAGCCGATTCCGGCCGTCGAGGCCGTTCGGCGACCGTTCGTGCCGTTCGAAGTGGGCGACGCCTGGGGAGGCACATGGGGTACCACGTGGTTCCGGTTCCGGGGATCGATCCCGAACTCGTGCGTCGGGGCCGAGGTGGTGGCGCTGATCCACCTCGGCGGCGACCAGATGGTCGGCTTCACGGCCGAAGGCCAGATCTGGGACACCGAACTTCGGCCTGTCCAGGGACTGCACCACCAGCACCGAGAGTTCGTGCTCACGCGCGAGGCTCGGGGGGACGAGCCGGTCGAGTTTTTCGTCGAGGCGGCTGCGAATCCGATCCCGCCGTGGCATCTGGCCGACTGGCCCATGCTCTTGCCCGACTACTCGGGTTCACCGCTCTATACCCTCGAGAAGGCCGAGCTGGCGGTTGTCGACCGGTCCGTCGAAGGACTCTTTCTGGACATGCGGATGCTGGTGGAACTGGCCGCACTCGACCCCGACCGATCCGAGCAGATCATGCCGGCGCTGGACAAGGCACGGAGCATCATCGACTCCGAGAACGTCTCCGCCTCGGTGGCCCCGGCCCACGATGTGCTGGCTCCGCTCCTGGACCAACCTACGTCCTCGGACAACACGGTCGTGGCAGTGGGTCATGCTCACATCGACTGCGCCTGGCTGTGGCCACTACGCGAGACCAAGCGCAAATGCGCAAGGACCTTCTCCAACCAGCTGCGCCTGCTCGAACGCTACCCCGAGCACCACTTCGTGTGCAGCCAAGCAGTGCAGTACCAGTGGATGAAGGAAGGATACCCCGACCTGTACGAGCAGATCGCGGAGCAAGTCCGATCGGGACGGTGGGAGCCGGTCGGAGGCATGTGGGTCGAGCCGGACACGAACATCCCGTCGGGCGAGTCCCTGGTGCGCCAGTTGGTGTATGGCAAGCGATTCTTCGCCGAGGCATTCGGGGTCGAGACACACGAACTGTGGATTCCGGATGTCTTCGGCTACTCGGCCGCCCTGCCGCAGATCGCGCGTGAGGCCGGTGTGACCTCTTTCATCACCCAGAAGATGAGCTGGAACGACACCAACCCCTTTCCACATACCTCCTTCTGGTGGGAGGGACATGACGGCAGCCGCCTGTTGGCCCACTTCCCCCCGGCCAACACGTACAACGGCGACTTCTCCGTAGGTGAGGTGGCCGCCGGTCAGGACCGGGCCCTGGGACCCGATGGCACCACCCTCAACCTCTATCCCTTCGGCTACGGCGACGGCGGGGGTGGCCCGAACCACATCATGGTCGAGCGCTTCCGCCGCATGGCCGATCTCGATGGCCTGCCTCGTACGGAGATCGGCTCCGTCGCGAGTTTCCTCGATCGGTTGGGCCAGCAGGCCGACGACCTCCCGGTCTGGGTCGGCGAGCTGTACCTCGAGGCCCACCGGGCCACATTGACGACGCACGCCGAGGTCAAGCTGGCCAACCGCCGCGCCGAAGAAGCCCTCCGGGCCGCCGAGTTGTGGTCGGTGGCGGCCTCCCTGGACCGACGCCCCGACCTCGACCGGGCATGGAAGCGTCTCCTGCTCCACCAGTTCCACGACATCCTCCCCGGGTCCAGCATCCACTGGGTCTACGAGGACACGGCGCGTGAGCACGCCGAGGTGCTCGCCACCGCTGGCTCGGTCATATCTGAGGCACAGGCTGCCGTGGCCGGCGGAGACGGGGCCGGGAACGTGGTGGCGTTCAACTCGTCGTCCACCGACCGGACGGAGGTGGTCGAACTGCCCGACGGTTCGCTGGCGCTCGTGTCGGCACCAGCGTGCGGCTGGTCGACCGTGTTGCCTGACCGGTCGCCCGCGGGCGGAGAGCAGGTGACCATTGGCGAGGGCTGGCTGGACAACGGATTCCTTCGGGTGGAGTGGGACCGGAACGGCCTGCTGACCTCGGTGTGGGACATCGTTGCCGGGCGTCAGGTCCTGGCTGAAAATGAGAGCGGCAACCTGTTTCAGCTCCACGACGACCATCCGCGTGCCTTCGACGCCTGGGACGTCGATCGGGCTTATCTCGAACAAGTCACCAACCTGGTAGCCGTGGAGTCGATCGAGATCTTGGAGCGGCATCCGCTTCGGGGCGGAGTGAGATTCGTCCGCTCCTTCGGAGCCTCCACGATCACCCAGACAATGCGCCTGGACGCCGGGACACGGCGGCTCGAGTTCCATACCGACGTGGATTGGCACGAGCGGCACCGGTTCCTGAAGGTGGCCTTCCCCGTCTCAGTCCGCTCTACGCGCGCGACGTACGAGATCCAGCACGGCCATCTCGAACGGCCGACCGTCGCCAACACCAGCTGGGACGAAGCGCGCTTCGAGGTGTGCGGCCACCGGTGGGCAGATCTGAGTGAGCCCGGCTACGGAGTGGCCCTGCTCAACGAGTCCAAGTACGGATACGACATCCTCGGACACACCATCCGGCTCTCGCTCCTCCGCGCCCCGGGCTTTCCCGACCCCGAGGCGGACCAGGGTTCCCACCACTTTGCCTACGCGCTGCTACCCCACGAGGGTGACCTGCGGGAATCCGGGGTCATCGCCGAGGCCGAGCACTTCAACCTCCCCCTCACGCTGCTTCCTGGTCAGGGTGACGGCCGGGTGGTCTCTGTCGATCGGCCTGGGGTGAGTGTGGAAGCGGTGAAGTGGGCCGACCGTTCCGATGCCGTGGTGGTCCGCTTGTGCGAGGTGTGGGGCTCCCGAGGTCCCGTGCGCGTGACGCTGCACCGTCCTTTCGTGTCGGTGGTCCGCACCGATCTGCTCGAGCGCAGCGTGTGTCCGCTGGCCGGCCAAGACGGAACTATCGAGCTGGAGCTCCGGCCATTCGAACTGGTCACGCTGGCCTTCGAGCTCGGCTGAACAATTCTTCTCTGGCCGCTCGCCCTGCACCTGGACAGCGCTCGGTGGACCTGTCGGGTGCCTTGGCGGGTGACACCGAAGAGCGCGGTTGACCGGCGGCGTCTGCCTCCGCTCGAGCGACGCCGTCTCTCTGAGAATCGCAGTATCGCCAAACTTGTGTGTGGCGGTGAGGCCATGTTCCGCCACGCCAGTCGACCCGTCAGAGCCGTGTCCGTCGAAAGTAGACACCTCAATTGCAGGGGAGTGGTGCACGTAGTGGAAACCGGGTGGACCGGCAGGCACTTCCCCGGACTGGAGGAGGCCTGAAGGACCGATTCCACCACCCCGGACACAGTGGGGGCGGTGGAATCGAATCCGTCTTCCGCTCCAATAATTGTGATTGAGCCGGAGTCCCCAGCGTCCTTTGAGCGATCCTCTCCGCTGTTGAGTGTTCTCCTATCGGCTCAGGACAACCTTGACGGCGCCGGTATCGGCGGCCCGCTCGAAGACGTCATAGGCCGCGATCATGTCGTGTAGCTCAAAATGATGGGTGCAGAACTCGCCGGCATCGATCTGATGAGATGCGAGTAGGCGGAGAAGCGTCGGCGTTGAGAACGTGTCAACCAAACCGGTCGTGATGGTGACGTCACGTGTCCAGAGCGTCTCAAGATGAAGGGATGCCGGCGTGCCGTGGACTCCGATGTTCGCCACGTGGCCTCCGGGACGAACGAGCTCGGTGCACAGTTCGAAGGTGGCCGGAACGCCGACCGCTTCGATGACGACATCGGCGCCCAAGCCGTCGGTGAACTCTTTGACGAATGTGACGGGGTCTTCGCGGCCGTTGTTGAAGGTGAGGTCTGCTCCAAAGCGTTTCGCCGCCTCAAGTCTTGTATCGGCCAGGTCAATGGCGACGATGTGACTGGGGGAGTAGAGCTGCGCCCCGAGAATTGCTGATAGCCCGATCGGACCCGCACCCACCACGACAACGGTGTCACCCGGTTGCACATGACCGTTCAGAACGCCGACTTCGTATGCTGTAGGCAAGATGTCGGCCAGCATGAGGATTTCCTCGTCAATTACTCCCTCTGGCACCGTGTACGTGGAGGTATCGGCAAAAGGAACCCGAACGTACTCAGCCTGGGTGCCGTCAATGAGATGGCCGAGGATCCAGCCGCCGCCACCGAGGCACTGCCCGAAGCGGCCTTCTCGACAGAAGCGGCATCGCCCACACGCACTGATGCATGAGACCAGAACCCGGTCTCCAACCGCCACATTGGTCACAGCGGAGCCGATTGCCTCGACGGTGCCGACGGCCTCGTGGCCCAGGACACGGCCCTCGGTCACTTCGGGAACATCTCCCTTCAATATGTGGAGATCCGAGCCACAGATCGTCGTGCAGTCAACCCGCACAATGGCATCGGTACTGTCTTGGATCGATGGGCTGGCGACGTCCTGCCACGCTTTGCGTTGTGGCCCGTTGTAAACGAGTGCCTTCATCATGGTGACGTTCTCCGTTCTCTAGTTGTGTGAGCGATCGATGCCGATGCAGTCAGACCTGCTTCGACGATTATCGCTGCACGATGACCCGGCCGGTCATCTCAAATGGTGCGATGCGGACCAGGTTGAGGCGTGCCCCTCCGGCCCAGGGCTCAATGCCGAGTCGTGCGGCGACAATGCGCTCTTCGGGGTCTTCGATGAGTTCCGCGTGCCCGCGTACGAGGACGCTCCACCCCTCGCTCATCGCCTCGTCGACCTGGTCCACCTCGAAGGCGACAACTCCCGAGATGTTGGCGACCATGGCGTCCGAGGTCCGGAAAATCACGGCTCCGCCGACGAAGAGGAAGTTGACCGGAAAGGCGACCGGGCCAGACCCCGTGGAGAGGATGATCCGACCGACGCCTCCAGCGGCGAGGTGCTCCTGACATTGCTCCGGCGTGAGGCTTTCCAGAGCGGCGTGGGGGCCGGCGCGGCCAGCACCCGGCGGGCGATCGACCTCACCACCCTCTAGAGAGAAAGGTGTCGTATCGAGGGCCACGGCAACCCGGCGCAGAGCTCCGCTCGCGAGCGTGCTATCAGAACTCTGCTCAAAGTAAGCCAGAAACCAGGCGTCGATGCCGGCTCGCTTCGCCAGCTCCTCGGTGCTCAGACCCAGCTCGGTCCGGCGATGGGAGATGCGACGGGCCAAATCCCCGGAGCGCTGGCCCGGAAGCTTCTCAGGGATCGCTGCTCTCGTGGAGCCGGCGCTCTGAGTTCCTGGGAGCTCTTCTGCGCTCGGGATTGTTGTAGGAGTCATGTACCAAGTCTGAGCCAGATGCGCGTGCAAGACCTAGGGACCAAGGTCCCGACGCCCATGACCTTGGTCTCCTCCGCTCGGATGTCACCTCGTGGTCCGGCGGTGAGCTCCCCGCGTCGCGTCTCGACGACCTCCGCCCAGCCCACCGATGGCGGGCCGGGCGGAAGGGTTCTTCCGGGGTGACGAGGGATCAGACGGTCGCCAGCACCCGTTCCGCCTGGACGTGCACTGCGAGTTCCTCAGTGTCGGGCGTCCTGCGTGCGTGCCAGAATCCGAAGGCCACCAAGATGGCCAGGATGCCAGCGAAGACAAACGCCGCGATGGACGCGATGAGTGCGATCGTGGCCAAGGTTCCGAACGCGTAGGCCTCAAGCAGCAGACCTCGAAGCGTGGTGCCCTGGAACACGGTCTGGACCTTGGCTTCGGCCGCGGTGTAGGCAGCGGAACCCTTGGGCAGTGCCATGGCCTTCGCAGAGAGCTGCGCGTAGGTCAATCCGCCACCGATCTCCTGGAGGTGCACCCCAATGAAGTCATTCGCGTAGACCTCAGCCTGTTGTCCGGTGACCAGAGGCTGTCCGGCGTACTTCGAGACTGTGCCGACCATGGAGGGCGTAATTTCGCTACCCGCCACTGGGTGAGCGAAGGCGGCCTTGGAGGGGAACACAATCTGTTGCTCGGCCAACTGGTTGTGGACGTTGGAGTTGGCGAAGCTGTAGCCCCACATGAGGAGGACACCGGCCAAGACCAGGACCGTCACCATCACCGCGCCTCCGGCGCTGGCGATCAAATCGAAAACCTTGCGTTGCATATCGATATCTCCTCGTTTTACATCGATCCCCTCCGTGAGGAGATCTGTGTTCTGTATTGTCCAGGCGGAGTGGCTCGAAAGAGTGGAAGCAAAGGTCCCGACGACTAGGACCTTGGTCCCGTTGTCTCGCCTCGACGTGTCCACAGAATCTCTCGTCGACGGCTTCGATGCTCGCGTTGCCCGACCGGCAAGACGAATGGTCCGAATCCACCGAAGGGTCGAACATTGGAACAACGTCCCTACCGACGGTGCTCTCGATGCGCCCACAATGGAAGGCATGAACATGTACGTCGACATTCTGTCGTCGGCCCTCGAGGGGTGGGTGAACGAACGAACCGGGAGCGCGCTGATCGACGATTCGCTCGTCCTTCGGGTCGAGATGCTCGACCACCGTCACCACTGGAGCGCCCCGGTCCACGAGGCGCTGGCCGCCGAGGTCGCATATGACCGGGCGCTCATCAGCCTTTGCGCCGAACACGACGTCACGGTCGATATCTCCGACTTTGCCCACCCGCAGGCGGAACGCGGCGCGCCTCGAATACGAGCTCGCTCGCTGCGGCGTCCATCTGTCCGCCTTGGTCCGCAGGGGACGGGACTCTCAGTCCTGAGTCGGCTGTGACCGAGCGGTCCTGAGTTTGGTCGCGTAGATAGCGGCCTCAGTCCGGCTGTTCATCCTGAGCTTGGCCAGCAGTCCTGTCACGTAGTTCTTGACCGTCTTCTCCGAGAGATACATGGAGTCGGCAATTTGGCGATTGGTCTGTCCCTCGGCGATGAGGTCCAGGATGCGCGCCTCTTGTGGGGACAGCGCCTTCAGTTCGGGATTGACTTGGGGAGGGTTCGAAATGCGCTCCACGACCCGGGCCACGGCCCTCGGATCCATCAGGGACGCTCCACCGGCCACCTTCTTCACATCTTGAATGAGGTCCGTCGCCTTGATCTGCTTGAGCACGTAGCCGGCCGCCCCGGCCATCACGCTGGCGAAAAGGGCCTCGTCGTCGTCGAAGCTGGTCAGCATCACGCAGGCCAGCCCCGGTACGTGCGAGCGGACGTCACGGCAGACCTCAACGCCGCTTCCTTCCTCCAGCCGGACATCGAGTATGGCCACATCGGGCTTGGCCAGCGGAATACGAGTCAGGGCTTCCGCTCCCGTGGCCGCCTCACCCACGACCACAATGTCATCGTCGCTTTCGAGCAGGCTACGGACGCCCTCACGGACCAGCTCGTGATCGTCGAGGAGAAAGACGCGGATGGTCATGGAGCCCATTGTGCCAGTGTCCAGCCCCGAGGCAGTCCACATCCCCGCGACCGCCAAACCAACCGGATGCCCTCTCGCTACCATCTGAATCATGCCGTATCGCAACGTCAACGATCCGGTGAAGCTCCGTCGGCTGGTAGAAGCCGTCCTGATGATGGAGGCGGATGTCGAGCTTCCGATTTTGATCCGCCACCTGGTAGAAGAGGCGTGTTCATTGGTCGAGGCGCGCTACGGCGCATTAGGCGTGCTCAACGAGTCGCGGACCGACCTCGAGCAGTTCGTGACTGTCGGGCTGAGTGACGCCGAAGAACAGGTGATCGGTCCTCGCCCGACCGGCCGGGGGGTACTGGGCATCCTGATCACCGAGCCGGTACCACTGCGGCTCACAGACCTTGGCGTCCATCCCGACCGCTACGGCTTCCCGGCCAACCACCCGCAGATGAAGTCGTTTCTCGGTGTTCCTGTCCGTGTCCGCTCCGCGGTCTACGGCAACCTCTATCTCACCGACAAGGTCGGCGCCGAGGAGTTCAGCGAAGAAGATGAGGCACTCGCCGAGGCCCTCGCGTTAGCGACGGGTATCGCCATCGAGAATGCCCGCCTCCATGATCGGGTCCGCATGCTCAGCGTCATCGAGGACCGAGACAGGATCGCCAGGGATCTCCATGACCGCGTCATTCAACGTGTGTTCGCCGTCGGCATGTCGCTCCAGGGAGCGGCGCGCCTTCCGGAGCGCGACGAGATCCTCGAACGCGTCAACAAGGCGGTGGACGATCTCGACGTCACCGTCACCGAAATCCGCACTGCGATCTTCGAGTTGGGCGACAGCCCCGTTCGGGGCGGTCTCCGCCGCAGCGCGCGCGAACTCACCGAGGAGATGGCTCTGACACTCGGATTGCGTCCTGAGATCGTCTTCAAAGGTCCGATCGACAACGCGGTACCCCAGCACGTCGCTGATCATCTGCTCGCGGTGCTCCGCGAAGCGCTTACCAATGTCGGAAAACACGCTCAGGCCACCAGCTGTAGCCTCACAATCAGCGTGGCCGACGATGTCAGTCTTGAGGTCTCTGACGACGGAAAGCGGAATGACACTCCCGCTGGCTGAGGGTGCTGGATTGGGACTCGTGAACCTCCGCAGCCGGGCCGAAAGACTGGGAGGGAGCTTCGAGGTGCAGAAGAACCAAGAGGGCGGGACTCGGTTGGTTTGGCGGGTTCCTGTCTAGCGGCTGGATGCCGTCCGCCGTCTGGTGCGATCGTCATCGTGAGCGGCACGACGCCCAACTCCACTTTCGATTGTGTCAGAAACGCGTACATGAAGGCGTGAGTGGCCTCGCATCGTCGTTCATCCGCTGGGTGGTGACCGCGCCGTAGCCGGGTTTGCAGATCACTTCGACCTCGGCCGCCATCCATCGCTCGCGAAGGTAGGCACCATGTCGCGCGGCAAATCAGAACGGTCGGTGTCGAGGTGCTTGCGCAGCCTGGGTGTCGCGGGTTGCGGGCCTCGCGAATGTCGTGCTCGCCGTCGGGCACCGCCCCCGAGACGACCCGTTCACCCGTTTCGAACGAACCTCAGAGCGCCGGACCCTTGCCACGTGCTGGGACTCAAATCGCCCCGCAATGGGCGTGGCGAAATGCGATAATTTGAGTGAAAGGAAGGCGCCTCATGGACTCTGGCGAAGGACCATCAACGGTCGACCGGGACGCCCTCACCGAACTGTCTCACAGTGTCTCTCAGACCGCGCTGACCCCGTTCTCAGCGGGCAGCGTCATCGACACCTTGGCCAGCGTGGCCGAGCTCGCGGTAACGACCATCGAGGGCTGTGACTACGCCGGCCTCTCTCTCATGGAAGGCAGCGCGGTCACCACCCCGGTGCACACCGACCCGGCAGTACTCAAGGCTGATGCGTTGCAGAACCAAACCGCTGAAGGGCCCTCCCTCGACGCCATCGTGCATCGGCTCATCGTCTATGCCGATGACCTCGAGTCAGACCTTCGGTGGCCTGACTTCTCACCCCAGGCGACGAGCACAGGCATTCGGAGCGTGCTCTCCCTCCCCCTGACGCCCTGCTCACAACTCGGAGCATTGAACCTCTACGCTCGCTACCCGGCCGCATTCGGTGTGGTCGATCGGGCGAAGGCGACGGTTCTGGCGTCTTTGGCCAGTCTCGCACTGTCCGTTGCGCACTCCCACGAGGACGAAGAACGCCGAGCAGAGAACCTCAATGCTGCTCTCCGCACTCGCGAGATCATTGGTGAGGCCTCTGGGATTCTCATGGAAAGAGAGCGCATCACGGCCGACCAAGCCTTCGACATTTTGCGTCGGGCATCGCAGCACCTCAACGTAAAGCTTCGGGAGGTAGCCCAGAACCTGGTGGACACGGGTGAAAGCCCCGACACCGGTCGGAGCCCGCGCTACTGATCAGACTCCAGATGGGTCGAGCGGAACCGCGATCCAGGCCGTCGACGAAACCCGTCATGGGGGAAGTGAGGCAGCCTGGATCCTTCGGCGTACATCACTGCCGGAAATGCCGGTGGGGAGGGCGACTTGCCTGTGAGCGCGGTCCGCGAGCAGGTCGGTTCGTGAGGCCTCAATGTGGGGTACAGTGCTGCTCCATACCTTCAACACCGAGGGTTCCGTGAGGACGGCCCACGTCGCCCGCTACACCGAGAGATTCCTGAAATCCTCCGAAGGTATTGCGTCTCCACTCCCCCCGAGACGCCCTCGCCGTTGCTTCTGGGAATGAATCGGTGGTTTGTGGCGGGAGGCGTAGGCGGGCCTTCGAGCACGAGGTCCGAGATGCACGTGCCATGTCGTTGACCGACGATCCCGACCGTTTCGAAGTCACGACCACGATCGAGGAAGAGTGGGTCGTACTCGCACTGCACGGGAGAGTCGAGAACCTTGCCGCCTTCGATCTCGCGGCCTCGCTCGCCGCCACGATTGATCTCCAGCTCGAGGCAGTGGTACTCGACCTCTCTGAGCTGGAATTCATTGGAGCAGCCGGAGTGGTGGCAGTGGCAAACGCGGAGAAGCGGCTGGCCGAAGTTGGGATCAACTTGGCGGTGCGCACGCCATCGACCCTCGTCGAGCGCCTGCTCGGCATGAGGGAGTCGGCCGAGCCCTCGCGTCTTGAGCGGACTGCGCCGGGCCACAGCCATCTGGACAGCGAGCAGATGGGCGAGCCACTGTTCCCCTCCCGACCGCACCCCTCCGACGCCGCGGCAGAGGATCTCAGGAGGGTGACGGCCATTCCGACCGATCACGATGTGGTGGACGGAGCACTGCGCCTCGTGGTGGAGCTCGCACGGACCTCCGTGAGCGGTGCCGACGGGGTCAGCGTTTCGCTGCTCCGCCACGGAGAGCTCCTGACCGTGGCTGCGAGTGACGAGACCATCATGGAAATGGACACGGAGCAGTACGCCACCGGAGAGGGACCGTGTGTCGATGCCTCGTTGAGGGGTCGTTGGTTCCATGCCGAGTCTTTGGACATCGAAAGCAGGTGGCCGTCCTTTACACCCCGAGCCCGAGCTCTCGGGATCAAGGCCATTTTGTCGTCGCCCCTCAAGGCCTTCGAGTTTCCGGTCGGCGCGCTGAACATCTACTCGCGGACTGCCTCTACCTTCGTTGTCAAGGCACAGGAGACAGCGGCGATATACGCCCACAAAGCTTCCGTGATCTTGAGCGACGCCCGTGCTGGTGTGACCGATTCGCAGATGGCCGTCCGATTCCAAGAGGCCTTGAGGAGTCGAGAGATCATCGCCATGGCCAAAGGAATCGTCATGGAGCGCGAAGGGGTCAGCGAGGACGACGCCGTCACCACGCTGCGAATGCTCTCGCTCGCCCACGAATTGCCCTTGCTCAATCAGGCAGAAGCGGTGATGCTCTCGGCAAGACAGCCCGAACGAGGCCCCGAACGAGGCCCCGAATGGGGACTCGATGGCTGAGCGGCCCGTTGATGAGCTTGACAGGTTCAGACGCAAAGCCGGACTCTCGCACGGAGAGCTGTGGTTGCGATATTTCGAACTGGGCGGCATGAGTACCGGCCTCGAGCTCGAGGCGTTCCTCTACGGGATGCTCCTACCGAGCACCCACGACCGTGACGTCATCGCCCATGCGATCAACGAGCGATTTGTCGAACTCGGTGGCAACCACCCGGTCGGCTACTCGAGTGAAACCAATGGCGACTAAACAACCTGCAAGTCCCAAGAGGGCAATGAGATGGTGCTGCCACCATGCATTCGCGATTGGAGGACGTTCGGTCCCGCGAAATGAAGGTGGCCCGCTTCGTATGAGCGCTGCCCCGATCCGAGGGTTACCTCGGGCGGTCCTCAGTTGATGGCAGACCACTCGTTGGTGGATGCTTCAGTGAGGGGTGTGGACACCTCTTGGAACACCAGCAGCAGATAGATCTTCTGGGACCTGGGTGTGCTCACTTGGACCGCGTGCTGACGGCGGTGTCGCCCGGGTGGAGGGAGAGGTCCCGCCGGCGAGCGCTGTCCTCGTCGGGCAAGGTGGAGCTGTGCAGAGGTGCGGCCACGGCCGCGCGGTCTGGCGGCAGGTCGTGGAGGTCTCCCATCTCCCCAGCCTCGCGGACGAGCTCAAGCCCACCGCAACCACATCGAACCCGGCGGGCTAGCGATGGGCCAATGGCGGAGGGGAAATGACGATCACACTCAAGGAACAACCGGACCTGGTTGCGCCGGTCGCCGAGCCGCCCCGCCGAAGGCGAAAGGTCTTCCGGCGGGTCCTGATCGTCACCGGGTCCGCCCTGGTGGCGCTGATCGTCCTGGCAGGGTCGTGGATCGGGCTCAGCCTGTACCGGATCGACCACGCCGTCCACCACGTGGGCATCCCGGCCTGGCTGCTGGACCGGGGCAAGAACGACCTGCTCGCCATCGTCAAGGGCCCCGACCACAGCGAGCAGATCTTCGTGTTCCACGACGCCGGCGGCCACACCAACGTCCTCAAGGTCCCCAACCAGCTGGGACTGCCTCTCGCCGCCGGCGGCGGCACCGTCCCTATCGACACCCTGAGCCTTCACGCACCCACCGCCCTCATCGCCGGGCTGGACAAATTGGGCATCCCGGTCAGCCACTACGTCGGCGTCGACCTGCACATGGTCAGCCCGACATCGAGCCTGGGCGAGCTGGCCACGGGCAGGCTGTCGGTCACCGGCCTCATCTCGGACCCGACCGGGACGACCTCGCTGCTCGAGCAGGTGGCCTCGCACATCTATCTCGGACCCGGGACCCCGGTCTCGGCCGTCCTCTCCTTGATGAACGTCCCCACCGCCAACCCGGTCTCGGTCCCCACCGCCGAGAACCTCAATGGCAAGGTGGTGTTGGCATCGGCGTTCCCCTCGATCTTGCGCGGCTTCCTGCTTTGACGGGCGGGCGGGAGCGGGGCGGGGGATGGCGAACACCGCCAACCGGGGCGGTGACCAGGCTGCACAAAGCGTGCTTCGACTGACTCGACTCCGCCCTGCTCACCTCGGGACAGGTGGAGTGCTGGGGGTACGGCGCCTACGTCGGCGTGTCGGCGGGGTGCGCGACCGGGTATCGCTCACCGAAGTCGGCGGAGCGGCTTACATCGCTCCACCGGCGGTCCTCGGCGAGGAGTTGCTCGTCGAGACGGATCGAGCCCTCGATTGCGTTTACCCCAAGGGGTAGGTGGTCCGGGATGTCACCGCGCTTGGCCACTTGAACGAGGATCGCGGCAGCGCGTGCCGGGTCCCCTGCGGGGCCGTCGGTGCTTTGCCGGACGCGGTTGTTCATGGCTCCGACGGTCGGGGCGTAGACCTCGGGGATATCTTGGACGGTCATGGAGGAACCGGCCCAGTCGGTCCGAAAGCCGCTCGGCTCGACAACCATGACCTTCACGCCGAATGCAGCGGTCTCCGCCCGTAGTACCCGGCTGAAGCCATCAATGGCGAACTTGGCGGCTTGATACGACGCGATCCCCGGGGAGCCGCCGACCCGCCCGCCCACAGACGAGATTTGTATGACAAGGCCACCCCCTTGTTCCCGAAGGACCGGGATCGCTGCCTTGGAGACGTGGTAGACACCCCAGAAATTGGTCTCGAACTGGGCGCGGAAATCCTCGTCGTCGGTGGTCTCGATGGGTGACACGTTGGCGTAGCCGGCGTTGTTAACGATGACGTCCAATCGACCGAAGCGGCGGCGCGCCTCAGCGATAGCCGACCGGGCGGCTTGGGCGTCGGTGACATCCAGGCCGATCGTGTGGATCCGCTGGCCGAATTCTGCGACGAGGTCGTCGAGCTGCGCAGGCTGACGGGCGGTGGCGGCAACGAGGTCGTCTGCGTCGAGGGCGGCTCGGGCGAGCGCCCGCCCAAGACCACGCGAGGAGCCGGTGATGAACCAGATCTGTTTCATAGCCCCAAATACAACACCACTCGATGTACTGGTCGCTCACACGCTCGCCGTTTACGATGTTGGAGGTGCTTACGGCGAGTTTGTCTCGGACGCGCGACGGGGTCCGATCGTTCTCACCTTCCGAGGACTGAGAGTCTCAGGGTGGGGCGCAGCCGACCGGAACGCTCAGCGGCGCTGAGGGTTTCCACCGGTCGGACGCTGCCAACCCCCCGGGCCTTCAGGCCGTCTGGGCTCCACCGAATCACCGCACGACCCGACAACTGGGTCGACGAGGCGGGCGCTTCAGTGGACGACCCGGCTGTTCTCGATCGATTGAGGCGGCTGGCGATTCCACCCGCGTGGGAAGACGTGTGGGCGTCCGCCGATGTCGATGCGCCGGTGCAGGCGACGGGCGTCGACCAGCGCGGTCGGACGCAGTATCGATACTCACGTGCAGCACTCCATCTTGCCAGCGACTACAAGTTCGCCCGCATGACACTGTTTGCTGCGGCCGTCCCTGCGCTGCGCCTTCAGGTTTCGCGCGACATCGCTCGATACCGCCAAGATCCCCTCGGCGCACGTGTCGTGACAGCCACCGTCGTCAGGCTCTTGGAGCAAGGCCTGCTTCGCGTTGGAAATGACCGGTACGCCCGAGACAATCACACCTACGGACTTACCACGCTTCGGCGCAACCACGTCGAAACGCGCCGCTCGACCATCACGTTTCGTTTCATTGGCAAGGAGCACCTTCCTCATACCGTCAGTGTTCATGACCAGGCCGCGGCCAAGGTTGTAGACGCGCTTGTGAGTGCGACGGGCGACGATGAGCAGCCGATTTTCGCGGTGACGGATGAACACGGACCGCATCATGTGACAAGTGCTGCAGTGAACGCCTATCTCCATGCGCATACCCAGGCGCCAGCGAGCGCCAAGGTGTTCCGCACTTGGGGCGCAACGGTTGCAGCAGTTGCGGTGCTTGCTGGAGCCGAGCCCCCAGTGGATGTATCGTCGAGATCGCGAGAGGGTCTTGCCGTTGCTGCTGCCGCGGCGTTGCTGGGCGACACGGCTTCAGTCACGCGATCTTCGTATATCCATCCTGCCTGGATCGACGTTGGCCGCTCGGACCTGGTCGCCGCTGCCGTCGCCGAGTCCTCCAATCGCGTCGGCACGCGTGCTGTGGCGAGCCTCTTTACCGATCCGGGGGTCCAGGCGGCGGTCCTTTCTGGAATCACGGATGCGACCACGGAAGACGACGATCGAAACGAGAGTCGGAGTGGCTACCAATCCTGACTGGTCGTCCGCACGGATCGGATCCTTCAACGTGAACCAATTACAATGGATCACATGCAAATCCAGCGGATTACCCTCGCCGTCGAAGACATGGATTCGATGGTTGAGTTTTATAACGCAATCTTCGGTTGTGGCCTGGCACCCGTCAACGGATCGCCGGTGTCCAAAGGTCGATTCGCAGACATCGACCTTGTGGTGTGCCCGAATTCTGTGGCGGGAGTCATTGCAGACCAGAACCGTCATCAGTTCCGGCTCATCGTCGAGGACGCTGAGGCGCTGGCCACACGTATCGAAGTGGCCGGCGGCTCGGTCGTGAATCGAGACATCTTGAGCGGGAAGGCCATTGTCGGAGTTGCGGACCCAGAGGGAAACACTTACGAACTGGTAAGTCAATAGATCGAAATGAAGACTCGGTTGTCGAACGGGCGTGGGCAGGAGGCGGAACGAGACGTCTCCCGCTTCGGTCGATGGAGTCGCGGCCGGCTCTTACGACGACCGGATCCTCTGGCCCATGCTGGCTTTTGAACTGCGGATCCTTCGAACTGGGAGGCGACTGGTGCGCAGTGAAATCGGCGGGTAACACCACGTTTCGCCTACCGAAGTGATCCAACTCACCACGGTCCCGCAAGGGGTGCAACAATGGGCGGGCAGCCGATGCAGAATACTTCCGCAAATCTCGATCCGCGCCTTCGATGCAGTGACCCGTCGTCGCCAGTTGTTGTAGTCGGCGCCCCTCGCATCCGTGTTGGGGAGGGCGCCGACGATGACCGAGTTCAGGCAGGTCGAGGCGCTTCGCGAGGATAGGAGCACAACCGATGAGGATGATTGACGCTGACGGACACGTGGTCGAGCAGCTCCAACTACCCGATGACGTCGTAATGGCATTCTCAACCCAATTACAGGGAAAGGTGCCGCCCGCCGTCGAGGACCCCGCACCGAACGAAGCATCTCACGCAGAGCTCATGTTCCGACCGGGCGGCTCTCAGCCCGGTCCCCGACTCAAGGACATGGATGCCGAGGGAATCAGCGCGGCGGTGCTCTACCCCACCACCCCTGGGCTGGCCTGGGTGCCCCACCCGGAGGTGTTTCATGCCATGGCGCACGTCTATAACGATTGGCTACATACCTACTGCTCTGAGGACTCCAACCGGCTGTTCGGCGTTGGCCTGGTCGCTCTTCAGGATCCGCCGTTGGCCGTCAAGGAGATGGAGCGCTGCGTCAGTGACCTCGGTTTCAAGGCGGTAATGATCCGACCGGCACCGTACATAGAGGACAAGAAGTTGAATCATCCGATCTACGATCCCTTCTGGGATGCCGCCGCGGCACTGGGCTGCCCGATCGGCGTTCATCCGTTCTCCTTCGCTGACATGCCTTGGAACGTGGTGAGCCGGCTCGGTCTACAAGAGGACGCTCACGGCCGACTCGACAAGGGTTTGGCACTACGCCAAGGCCTCGGGAACGCCCTGGACGTCATGGTGGCTATGGGATGGTTCGTCGCTGGCGGAATTTGCGAGCGATTCCCCGCGCTGACCGTCGCCTTCCTCGAAGGTTCCGGGGGGTGGTGCGCTCCCATGCTGGAGCGGTTCGATCATCATGTCAAGGTGTTCGGCAGCCGGTACCAGGCCACCCCTCCCTCCGAAGTGTTCAAGCGTCAGTGCTACATAAGCTTCGACCCTGACGAGGAAGCACTGGCCTACACAGCCAACAGCCGCTACGTGGGCGCAGACCGAATTGTCTGGGCTTCCGACTACCCGCACCCCGACGCGAAAATCCCGGGCGTCGTACGAGAGCTGCAGGAGGCGACCCAAGACCTGAGCAACCAACAGCGGGCCATGATCTTCGGCGAGAACGCCGAACGACTCTACAACCTATGAACAGAAGAGAGATGCCGGGTGAGCGGCCGTGGGGTCCGGACACGGCGACGAACCCGGCAACGGCACGCTCTACCGGACTTGCGATGAGGGAGTAGGACACGCGTCGAGGTCGGTGAAGCCCGAGGGACCCCTCGCGGGTTCGATTCGTGGTCGGTATGGGCGAGACGAACGAGCGATCGATGAGAATGCCGGTGGCTGGATAGAAGCGTCACAAAGGCGACGTGGCCGTTCCGCGGCGGAACGCATCGAGGGGTCGTCGCGACCATTCGAACGGTGTGGCGGGTTGATCAGGTAGTTTCGCAGGGCTCAACATGTTGGAGCTCGATCCACAGCGGGATCAAGAACCAGATGTACGCATTGGTCAGCGTGTACTCCCTATCCCGGTATCGCGTCGTCATGGCGCTGACATCGGTGACTCGCACCCGGGAGTCCTTCTGCCGGAACACCTCGACTCGATTCAGAATCTCGAGCATCTCGCCCTTCGATGAGACCTCTAGTCCGAAGTGATCCATGTTCGGCGTGACCATGAATTGATCCTTTGCCGGCAACAGGTAGAGGAACTGGCCCAACGAACCGGTGTAAAGGATGAGGGGATTGCCTCGTTCCGTACTGTTGTCGCCTTCTACCCATCCGAAAACGTCGGAGTAGAAGCGCAACAGGGCAGCCCGTCCCTGCTCGTCCATCACTTCAGCGTCAACGCTGATGGCAATGTGATTGATCCGCGGAGAGAAGGAGCTCGGGTTCACGATGACAAAAGGCCGGGTTGGACCATGACCTTGCTCGGTATCTCGCCCCGAGCGAGCCGCTCCATTGAGACCATCACATCGCTGAGCGGGACGTTTTCAGGCTCGATCAATGCGTCGAACGGCAGTTCGCCGGCGCCGAGGAGGTCCACCGCTGGCCCGAACCCTTCGTCGTTGTAGTTGTAGGCTCCGATCATCGCGAGCTCGAAGATGATCATGCGGTTCTGGTTGATCCTGGGTAGCTCGAAGCCAGTTCCGACGATCACCAGTGTGCCCGCGTAGTCGAGCTGTCCAAACCCATCCTCGATCGCGCGGGCTTGGCCTGAGCATTCGAACACGAGGGCGTAGGGCTTCTCGACCGGAAGGGCCATGGGCGGCCGTTGCAGCGATCCCGGCGCGACGACTCGGGTGGCCCCAACCGAGAGTGCTTTTTGGCGCCGGACGGCGGACGGCTCGCTGACGGTGATGTCAGAGACTCCGTGGGCACGCAGCACCGCAACGAGAAGCAGACCGACCGGGCCAGCTCCGGTGATCAGGACGCGATCGTCGGGGTGGACGTCGGACAGCCGCAATGCGTGGAGCGTGATGGCCATTGGCTCGGCCAAGGCGGCCACCCTGGTGGAGAGGGAATCAGGAATCCGGATCAGGCTGTCAGCCGCCACGGTCTTGTACTGGCAGAACGCGCCGCGGTACCCGACGAAATCGGGCTTCGCACGGTTCAAGCACACAGATGGACGTCCTCGCCGACAGGCTCGGCAGAGGCCGCATCCTGGCGACGTGTTTCCCACAACTCGGTCTCCGGGGGTCCAGCCGGAATCACTCGGTGCGGCGGCCACGATGCCTGACCACTCGTGCCCGAGAATGGCACCGGGTTTGGCGTAGCGCTCGAGCACCATATGGAGGTCGGAGCCACAGATGCCACACTCGGATATTTCGACGAGCACCTCGCCCGTCCCCGGTTCTGGACACGGCACCTGTTCGACCGCGACTTTGCCGTCGCCCACATAGACGGCTGCTGACATCTGGGCCGATGACACGACGACCACCTTAGAGATTCCGGCGGCCGAGCGCACACGGTGGCCCCTCGAGTGAGCTCGCACGGGTGCGTGTCGCGGCTTCGAGTCCCGGGCGTGGTGCGGTCGCGAGAACTCAAGAAGACAAAGGAAGAGAATGACTGGCGCTAGTGAATCTCTCGATCCCGTTTCGGACCCGAACCAGCGCCAACGCGACCGCTGCCTCCAACTGCGCCGCTGGCGTCACCACGGAGGCCATGCTCATCGTTTGCTCCTCGTCGAGAACGGTCGCGGCCTAGCCGCATCGTTGATGGCGGCTCGCCGCGTTCATAGACCTTTCGGAGAAGCCGGCCCCTCAAGAACCAATGTGCGACTACGCGTCGCCCCGTTTGCGAAGCATCTTCTCGATCTCTGCGACATCCAACTCTTCGCTACGAATCATCTGACGGGCCAACTCTTCGAGTGAGACGCTGCGTCCTTCGGCCAGCGCCAATAGCTGGCGGTACAACTCAATACCTCGGCGCTCTTGGATGAGCATCTCTTGGAGGATGTCATCGACGGACGGGTGGTGTGTACCCACAAGCTCGCCGATGCCCAGCGATACGCTGCCTCCGAGTGCGGTGACCTCCTCACCCGCCTGAATGGCGTGGGCAAGCGACTGCTGCGCCTGCTCGCGCATCCAGCCAGTGATGGGGATGCGGGCGTGCCCGAATACCATGAGCGAGTATTGGGTGAAGCGCACGACACCCGCAAGTTCAAGCTCGACGATCTCGTTCAGTGTCTTGATCGCCTCGTCCTGGTCGATCTCCACGGTGGTGCTCCTTTCCATTCGCCCTCTTACGGGTCGAGCGCCTACGGACTGAGAGCGCTTCCTACGAGGGCTCCTCAAGGCGAAATCCGACCTTCAATGTGACCTGATAATGGCAGACCTGTTGGTCGTCTATGTGACCCCGGATCTCGCTGACCGTGAACCAATCGAGATTGCGTAACGTCTTGGACGCCCGCTCGACCGCCCCGCGGATGGCGTCATCGACGCTCTCTTTCGAAGAACCGACGATCTCCGATATGGAATAGATGTTGTCAGCCACGTGATCCTCCTAAATGATCGAGTCTGGCGTAGACAAGAAAATGTTGATCATCCTTTGCAAGACCCTAACCGCTGCCCTGGTTCTCGAGCTGGCTCAGGCTGACAGCACCGGAGGGCGCTGTTGGGATCGACCCAGAATTGTACTGAGCAAAGGTAAGGGTACCCGAATTGCTGCCGCCTCCTTTGAGTCCGAGGATGTAGGGGGTGCCCTCATTTGCAACATACAGAGTGCCGCCGTTTCTGCTGTCATCAAGCGGGATGGCAGATTTCCCGTGAAACGTCGTGGTTGAACCCTTTGTCAGAGTCCCCGTCGGCTTGAGTGAAGCGGTGAGTTTCGACAGATCCAGAAGGTTCGCGATATCGGCGAAGTCGGAGTTCGCGGCCGTCGTCTGCAGCCACTTGTTCGCGAGAAGGCTGGCGAGGGCACTGTTCGGCGTGAACGTCCTCCAAGACGCCTGATCAGCCTTGATGTAGACGTTCGATTGGGCCAGGACCAGCTCAAGGTTCGCGCCAGACGTTCCGACGGTTCCGCCCCCCTTACCCTGCCCGGCGGCGATGTCGAGGATGGTCCGTCGCCCAGATGAGGTGACTTGTCCGCTGACGTGGGCGGACGATGCGTGGCCGGTAGCTGCCTGTGCATCACTGAAAATTTGGCTCGCGGACTTTTCCGACTCGCCGTTTGAAGACGACTCCGGACTTCCACACGCGGCGATTCCGAAAATGGAACTCGCACCGACGAGCGCCCACACGCCGAGAAGGTCTCTTGTGCGCATGTGTTGGAGATACCCAGAACTCGAAGGACGTACACCCGTTGCCCAAGTTCTCGCGCTTGAAGACAACACCATCGACAGCAGATGACGCTGGCCATGCGCAATGGCATGCGTAGTTCGTCGTTCCCCCGAGTAGCCACCACGACGCGCTCGACGCGCAACGCCCCGACCGAACCGGGGATGGTGCAGCCGCAAGCGAGTTGTTGGTCTGTTGCCCTCTGACCCTCCGTCCCCTCCATTTGACTTCGGAGACTCCATACCCAGAGGTGGCGAGCAGTCTGAGGTCGAATCAGGTTGCCATCTGTGCCAATGACTCGGCTGGCCATTGTCGGCTTTGCCGCTCTTATCCCGCTCGCGGGTGTGACGGCGCTGGCCGCGAATCCGGCGGCGGCCGCGAAGCCCAAGGGAATCAGCTGTTCGGCCTTGTCCGGCTCGGTCAACACGACGACCAACAAGGTCAAGATCAAGCTCAGTGGCTGCACCGGCAACACGGGTGGATCGGGTAAGAGCAAGACAACGACGACGGCGACGTCGGCCACGACGAAGTGGGCGAATGGAAAGTGGACCACGGCCACGTCGTCGGCAGCTGCGGGGTCGGGCTGCCCGTCCGGCGACCTCACCGAGGTCGAGAGCGGGACGGTCACGGCTGACTCCACCGGCAGCACCGGAGTCGGTGCTGCAGTGAGTGGGACCGTCTGCCACAACACCTCGACGGGAAAGCTCAGCCTCTTGGCGGGCACGAAGTTCGTCTTCGCCGCCTGACCAGCGAGGTCATTCCAGTCACGGTACGGCTGCCTATCTCGAACGCGGTCGATCGTGCTTGCACAGCTTCAAGTCCGAGCGGTCAGCGGCGGGGACGACCGTCGGGTATCGATGTCGGAGCGCTCAGTCGGCCGTCCCACACCTGGGATTCTGGCTGTCAGGAAGGCGGGTCAGCTTATCTTCAGCTTGCTCAGCGTTGTGTCGAGTTGGGCGGTGGCAATGGTCATCGAGGTATTGCCACCGAGTTCAGACAAGATGTCATTCGTGAAGCTTCCGGTGGTGTCCGGACCGGTGTCGGTCGACAGGCAGAGGTAGAGCTTTGTGGGGTCACCCGCATTGGACGTGGGTGCCGTCAACGCACCGTTTATCTTGAAGCCGGACTCGGTCGCGCCGCAAGTGCCACCTGGAGCTGCGCTGATCGCCACGGAGCTGCTCGGCGCCGACTTATACGTCGTTGCGTCGATATGGAACTTTGTTGGATTGGGAAACTCCGACCAGAGGATCGCCCCATTCGAGAAGCTGCTGGCCATGTCGTAGACGTAACCGGTCGAACCGGTGCAGGCGGGCGTCGGCGTGTTCACGCCGGTGCATGGAGCGTTGGTGAGGGTGATCACCGGCGCGATCAGGTGGTCGCCCGTCCCTGGACAGGCCGATCCGGACAACGCGGAGGCAGAGATGGCCATGGTCGATGTCGAGCTTGTGGTGAAGTCCCCGTTCGTCGAGAGTCCAGGTGCAGGAAAGGACAAGGTCGTCGGAGCAAAGTGGCAGCGGATCGTGGGCGGAGGTGGAACTGCTCCAACGACCCCAGCCGAAGTGACGGCGCTGACGGCCATCGCTCCGGACGAAACGGTGGACAGAGCAACGAGCAAAAGCAACTTCCGAAACATGTGTGCTCCTTACCCCTCATCGGCGCGGGTGCTGATCCTACGCCCCTGGGCTCCCGTCGTCCGCTTGGCGCTCGCCCTCCTGTGCAGAGTCCGACCGTTGAGCCACACTATGGATCGCCGGCTGTGGCCGGGCGCATCGACGCTGTCTGGAGAGGCAGACCGGATCAGAACGCCAGCGCCCGCCCCCAGTCCTGCGATGTTTAGGTCATCTCACGTACGAGTCGTCAGACGGCGGCCGTTTACCGACGTGGATGGCTCCTGAGGGAGGTCCCATCCGAAGCCCATGCGAATCGCTACTCTTAGGCATCGCGGTACACCGCTCATCGTGGTCATCGTGGCCGCCGGTGCATTGATCCTTGCCGGCTGTTCTGGCGACGGCACCTCGTCGAAGCCCGTCAGAACCACCAGTACCGGCCGGACCAACACGGCGCCGAACTCGACGCCGCTCGTTCGGTCGTCGACAAGCACCGTTGCCACGGCCGTTCCAGCCGGCGGCCCGGTGCCGTCCGGGTTTCGGGCGCAGTCGGCGACGTTCGTTTCGTCCGATCAAGGATGGGTCCTCGGCAGTGCTCCTTGCGCCACCGCCCCGTGCACCGCGGTCGTGCGTACGAGCGACGATGGTGGCAGCTGGGCGGGTATCCCCGCTCCGACCGATGGGCTGGAGAACCCCCGGTCAGGGTCCACCGTGCCCACCGGGGTCAGCGAGATCCGTTTCGCCGACAACTTGAACGGATGGGTGTTCGGACCCGACCTGTGGTCGACCCATGATGGAGGCGAGATGTGGTCTCACACCACCTCGGGTCCCGGCGCCCAGAGGGTGGTCGACCTCGAGAGCAGCGGCGGTTTCGTCTACGTGGCGACCGAACAATGCACCGTCCAGGAATCCAGCTGTCCCGGAGAGCTCTGGCGTAGCTCCGACGCCACCGATGCCTTCCAGAAAGTGGCCACCTTCAACCTCGCACCCGAGGTCGGGTACACCGGCTCGATACTGGCCATTCACGACACCACCGGCTACGTGGTCATTGCGGCAACGGTCGGCGCCATTGGGGCACCGGCGTTGTACGTCACCGCGAATGGGACGACCTGGTCACCCGAACCGAACCCCTGTCCCGCCGACCTGGGCGAGATCTCGGTGGCCCCCGTCGACACGGTCCGGGCCGCCATGCTCTGTTCGGGACAGGGCGCGGCCGGGTCCTCCACCAAGGAAGTACTGGCCACCAGCGACGGGGGTCATAGCTGGGTTCCCGAGGGATCGGCGCCTCCCTCTGGCGATGGCGGGGCATTGAGCGCCGCCTCTGTCAGCACCCTGGCCATCGCCACCAGCTCGGCCGCCACCCAGATCTACCGGTCCGTCAATGGGGGAACCACCTGGAGCACTCCGCTTTCGCTCAATGACGGCGGGGAAGGCTGGGGCGACTTCGGCTTCACCGACAGCACGCACGGGTTCGCGATTCACGCCCCCATCGGGCGATATCAACCCGCCAGCGCGGGCGCCACGCCAGCAGACACAGGAACTTTCTTCGTCACCACCGACGGAGGGGCAACCTGGTCAACGGTGGCCTTTTGAACCTCCACGCATCACCAGCCGCGTCGGTCACAGGCGGCCGGCCGGTTGTCGCCGAAGTCTAACCGCGAATGGACCGCTCGAAGAGGGCGTTGGGGCACTGTCTTCCAGACTTGGGTGTCGACTGCTCAACCTGATCCGCCGGCGCCGGCTCCCGCGCCCGATGCGCCGCGAACGCCCGAGCCGCCCGATGAACACCGCAACTCCCTTAGAAGTCCGGAGCGCGAAGCGGCCCCCGGGGTACGCCAAAGGAAACCCCGGGGGCCGTCGCCCAGTTTCGGGCTCGACGTCGAAAACTCGACACCGAACTCGAAAGCGATTTACCCCCGACACCCGCTGGCCAAACGGGAATTGTCAGCCGTGCGAAAGCCGTCTGATCACGTTGTGGTGAAGCTACCCCGAGCAGTGAAGCGGAAAGGGTGTACCCGCAACGAGAACGGTTCTGCAGGGGCTGTCAGCCTGAGAACGCTCCCGTCCGGCACGACACTTTCAAAATCACCCGTTCGGGTGATTACATCACGCCGGTACACAGTTAGGGTCGTAGTCCATGGCCACGCAATGGGAGTACAAGGTGGAGGATCTGGCTCCCGAGCCAGACACATTCGCTCAGCACCTCAACGATGAGGGGGGAGAGGGCTGGGAACTCGTGACCGTAGTGGAACTCGGTGCCAACGGTTCCGTCCGCTCACATTTGGTCTTCCGGCGGCAGCTGGCAAATCCGACCTGGGAACAGTAAGAGACGAGCGATCCCGGCGGAACATCGGTCCGCCTTCACCGGACCCGACCCAGATGAACACCTGCCGCTTCATTCGGATCAAGAGCGCTTCGTTCAGAGTAAGGCTCTCTTTGTCGACGACCGCCTCGCAACTGGTTTGAAAGATCAAGGCCGCGGTAGTGGCGGTGACTCAACCACCGTTGCGCGGCGACCGGCCAAGTGTGGCGGCTACCTCGATCATGAGAGCGTGAACAAAGGCCTGAGGCAGGTTTCCTCTCATCTGTCTCTCATCCGTGTCGTATTCCTCCGAATACAAGAGCGGGGGACCACACGATGCCTTGGTTCGTTCCCACCAACCTTCCGCGGCGAGCAAATCACCTTGTTGATGAGTGGCGAGAGCCATCAAAAAGCCACAAAGCGTGAATGAGCCTTCGGCCTGGGCCAGCGGTCCACGATCGTGCCTGAAGCGATAGGCATAGCCATCGATGGTGAGAGCATCGGTGTACGCGGCCACGGTGGCGACGCTGCGAGGATCATCCGCTGGGATCGCACCTCGTAAAGCCGATAGGAGCAACGCGGCGTCGAGACCAGGATCGTCCGGAGAACGTTGCCAATGACCTGCGGGATGGGTGGCGTGAGCCGCCGTATCAGCCACGATCCGGTCAGCGAGGACGAGCCACTCGGCGTTCTGCAGTCCGAGGGGCAACGCCGCGCAATAGGAGCGTAGGCCGGCGGCCGCGGTCAGACGGCTGTGGGTCCAGGGTCGATTCTCGATCTCCCAAATGCCCGCATCGGGCTCCCTCCAACGGTCCGCGATTGCGGCCGCAGCCAAATCTCCAGCCTGTAGTCCGTCGGCGTCCAGGAGTCCCTTTCGGCTGGCATCGGCCAAGAGCAACAGAGCTTCTCCAAAGGCATCCAGCTGGAACTGCCTATTGACCCAATTACCGATCCGGTCGAACCCTCCCGGGTATCCGGGCAAATCGAGGTTGCGCTGATCGGGAACAGATTTGCCGGCAGCCGTGTAAGCGGGTGCCAGCCGGCTCCCGTGTTCAAGCAGCCGCTCGGTAACGAAACGAACCGAATCGCTCAGTAGGCGGCAATCGCCGATCGCGGCCATGGCATGACCGGCGTAACATTGGTCTCGGATCCACACGTAGCGGTAGTCATAGTTTCGTCCGGCTTCACTGCGCTCGGGCAGGCTGGTGGTCGCTGCAGCCACCATCCCGCCGCTCGAGGATGTCATTCCCCTCAAGACGGCGTAGCTGTGGCGAGCGTCTGATGGGCTGACGCAGGCCGACAGGTCCGGAACGGAATCTTTCCAGGCCGCCTCGGTTGCGTTCCATGCCTCCTCGGCCTCGATCGGTTTGTCTGGCATTTGACCTGTGACGATCTCGAGGACCAAGTCGTGGCACTCTCCGGCGGGAATTGCCAGATCCATGGTGAGGTGCCGGTGTGTCCTCATTGAGCTGCTTCGTGCCGCAGGTGCCCCCTGCCAACGTAGCTGAATCGATCCACTGTGGGCGGTCCAGATCGAACCTCGGCGCGTGATCTCGGAAAACGGAGCGTTGCCATAGTCGGTTCGGGCTTCGAGATGGACGCGCACGTGAGCATCTCCCGCAGCAGCGATGATCCGTCGTAGCAACACCGCGCGAGGAGTGTCCCGGAAAAGCAAGTGCCTCGCGACATTCGACGATGCCATCGTCGGTGACCCAGCGACTTCTCCAAATCAACGATCCCGGTTCGTAATATCCACCCCACACGAAGCGGGATATGGGTGTGACCGCGTAGATCCCGGTCCCACCGATGAGGGCGGTGAATAACGAGGGACTATCCCAACTCGGCATACACATCCAACTGATGTCACCCCGCGGACCGATGAGTGCTCCGCGCTCCCCATCAGCAATCAGGGCGTACTCGCGCAACACGTGGGGTGGAAAAGCTGCGACGGTTCCGGCCGTCATCCGCCGATGGCCATACTGACTCCAATCGAAATGGCCGCCACCGCTGCGGCGGCAATGGCACTTCGACGGTAGCGAGGAAAAGTGAATGCGGCTGCGAGCATCGTCGATCCGTGTACAGCATCGAGGACAGTGCCCAAAGCAACGAAGTCGTCGGAAGGTCGGACCGTCAGCAAACAGCCCTGTCCGAGGAGGCGGGCACCCAGAACACGTACCAGCCAGTTCGGCGCGGGTTGTCCCCTTCCCGCCGCTGTCACCGCAACGGTGTTCGGGAATACGATCAGACCAATCCCGCATGCACCCTGGCCGAGCCCCAATGCCCGTTTCGCATTCATCGTCTGCGCCGGATCAGAAGAGCAAGTCCCGTGAGTGAGGCGAGACCCACGCCGATCAGCTTGTGATGGTGCGATAACCACAGCTGCGGGTCATCGCCATGAGATTTGTCGTCGAAGACGCCGTGTGAGCCGTAATCCTTCCCTTCCATCCCGTCCGCAGGATTCCAAAGATTGACCGGTGCATCCAGACTCTGTGGCTCAGAGGTCTGTTGGGACGAGAAGCCGGTTCTGCCGAGATATCGGTCCAGCACCCCGGGCGCAACCGCGTTGGCGGCAAGCGTGGCCATTGTCGATGTGCCCACCCAATATTCGCGCCGTTTCGGGCGATCGGCAGCAAAGAGCACAGCGCGGGCAGCAAGCTCCGGCTGATAGATCGGCGGCACTGGCTGGGCATGACGCGGAAGGCGGGAAAGCACCCAGGAGAACTGCGGTGTGTTCACGGCCGGCATCTGGACCATGGTTACGTGGACGTCGCTCTTTTCGTGAAGCAACTCGCATCGCAACGCCTCATTGAATCCCTGGATGGCGTGCTTCGCTCCACAGTAGGCGCTTTGTAGCGGAATGCCCCGGTAGGCCAGGGCCGAGCCGACCTGGATGATCGTGCCTCGATCGCGAGGTTTCATGTACTTCAGAGCAGCCATCGTGCCGTAGACGTATCCTAGATAGCTGACTTCGGTGACCCTTTTGTATTCGTCTGGCTCAATCTGATCAAAAGGCGCGAACACCGAGGTGAATGCCACATTGACCCAGACGTCAATCGGACCCAACTCTGCCTCGACCCTGTCTGCCGCCGCTTGTACCTGTTGGGAGTCGGCGACGTCGGTCTGAATCGACAGGGCCACTCCTCCTGCGAGCCGGACATCGTTCGTCGCTCCATCGAGCCCTTTCCTCCCGCGAGCGAGCAGCGCGACGGAGCAGCCGCGGGTCGCGAACGCTTTCGCCACGGCGCGTCCGATACCTCCACTTGCTCCGGTGACGACTACGACCTGATTGGGTGACATACAACCATCCTTGGGGTAGCGAGTCTCTATGAGGCGCGTGACGTTGCGGATCGGCGATCATGTCCAGCAGCGAAAGCCGGGTGCTCAGCCTGCCCATTGGGAGGTATGAGGTCGCGATGCCCGGCGCCGCGACCCTGACGATGCGAAGAAAGACCAAGGATGTCTGTTCCCATCACTTACTCTTGACCTGAACAAATAGGGAGAAGTCCGGGGTCGGAGGTTTATGGAGACAGTAGGAGCTCGCTGCTCGGTTGCTGGTGTGCTGGGTTGTATCGCAGGGATCGTCGGTGCCTTGATCATGGCGTGGCAGGCCGCGATCCTCGTGGGATGGGATGTCGCCGCCGTCTGTTATTTGGCCTGGACCTGGACGACCATTGGCGGCATGAGTCCGGTGGAAACCAAGCGCCACGCTGGCGTGGAGGACTCCAGCCGACGTACAGCCGAGGCAATCATCCTTGTCGCTGGGGTAGCGCTTCTTGCTGCCGTAGGTCTGGTTCTGATCAAGGCGGGGCAGTCTCACGGCAGCACGAAGGCATATCTCATCACCGTCGGAATCGTCAGCGTGGTGTTGTCGTGGGCGACCGTCCACACGGTATTCACGCTTCGTTACACCAGATCTCATTATCAAAGTCCGGAAGGCGGGGTGGATTTCAACGAGAAGGACCCTCCCGCCTACCTCGACTTCGCGTATCTCGCCTTTACGATCGGCATGACTTTTCAGGTATCGGACACCGATCTGACCACGAAACGTATTCGCAGAATTGCCCTCTTGCACGCCCTGATGTCTTACCTCTTTGGTGCAGTCATCGTCGCGCTCGCCATCAACATCGTCGCGAGCCTTTTGGGTTGATCCCCAGGTAGCACGAGAGGAAGATCCACGAGAAATCTGCATCCCGCTTCGCTGAAGCCCTTCGCCCAGCCTCGCGATTGTTGTGGCAGGCGTAGGCACGATGCTTGTGGTCACGACCCCGAACCTTTTGTGGTGCTGGCGCGGAACTCGGCGACGCCATGGGTGAGTGAACCTTGCCGGACGACGAGAACGCGGAACCCGACGTACAGCAGGATGGCGACGGCCAGCCAAGAGGCGGTCGCGGCCGACAAGACCAGGAGAGCTGATCCGCTGCCCATGCAACGCCAGACGACCACGGCAAAGGCGGCGAGGGCCGCAGCACCGAGGATAGAGCCCACGTCGAGGTCCTCGGCTTGACGCTCGCTTTCTTCCTTTTCGATCAGGGTGAGCGTTGCGGGCAGGATGGCGGGGAAGGCGAGCAGGATTCCTCCAGGCTCGCTCCCCGCCAGGGCGGAGACGATCCCCGCCACGCTGGAGATGGCAGCGCCGAAACCGAAGCGGACGAGCAGGTCGGCCGCCGGTAGGTCGTGGAACGCTCCACGATGGACTCCGATAAGGGGCTCGGACCCGGTACCCACTCAGCCCACCACCAGGAGATAGCCGCCCACGGCGACCAGAATCCACGCGAGGCAGCTGACGGAGGTGGCGGCGACTGCGTGGACCTTCGTCAGCAGGGGACGTACACAGGCGCTGAAGGCGACGAACCCGGCCGCCCCGAAGAGCATCGCGTAGCCGGCGAGGGCGGCGTCGTGGTGGCCCTTATCGACCACGGTGACGGCCAGACTGGCCACGGCCACTGACGGGGCAGCACCGAAGAGCCCGGCGAACCACTTGGGCCGGAGCAGATGCCCGACGACGGCGAAGCCGGTGACCATTGTCCCGCCAAGAAGAGCCTTGATGGCGATAACCGCCGCATCTTGTGCCATCGATCGGTCCGTTGCTGTCAACTACTGGGAGGGACCGAGGCCGCGGTGGCGAGTGTTGCTTCGAGAAGCAAGCGACTCGGCGAGACCACCAGGGAGTCGGCGCACTCGTCAAGGATGTACCCCGGCACACTTTCGGCGGTAATGACCCGTCGTGGTAAGCACGGCGGTCTCAATGGCCCGTCTCCTTTGGACGTGTCCGGCTTCAGGACTTGGCCGCGGCGCGGCCACCCTTGCGGCCAGCAGCTTTGTGCTGGGCGGTGGTCCCGCCCTGCTTGGAGCTGCCGCCGGAGCCGGAGTTCTCGCCTCCGTGACTCGAAGCGTTTGGCGAGTTGGCGATGCGCGCGGCTCGTTGCTTCGACATACCCTTTTCCTCGAGGGCCTCGTACTGCTTCTCGTTCTTCACCCTGGCTCCACTGGCGGGCACGGTTCATGCTCCTCTCTGTCTCGGTGGCCTGTCCCGCGTGAGTCCGGGCCCCGAATTCTCGATACATCAGGACGAATCGGTTCCTCACCGACGGGCGGAGAGGCGTCCTCCTCAGGGCTGACAATGGCGATGGGTGTGATACCCAGATGGAAGTGCATTGACACGGCCATCTTTCCGCGAGCCCGTCCCAGTGGCAGCCGGATTGTGCCCTGCGGACTGCCGAAAAGCGGATCGTTCGTCCCCGGGGGCCTCTCGGCAAATGTCGACGTAGACGAGAATTCTTCTAGGGCTCGGCCAATTTGGCGCGCAAGTTCGCGACCGAAACCACGGGCACTCTCCCGATTCCCAACGAATCGGGAGGGAGGTGTGAGCCAGCGGACATTCCGACGATGGGCCGCCCCTCCTGGGGGTATGACAACGCCGTGCCATCGCTCGATTCGGATCCTCGACGTCCCGGTCAAGGGGATAGAGACGCGGCGAGAAGCGGCCTCAGCGGGGTCCTGAACCGGCAGTCGGGAACCGCATCGACGAGGCGACGCTGTCCGAGCGGTCACGGGGAACACTTGTTCAGGCGAGATCTTGTTCGGCCGGAACCGCCTTTGGATGTTTCGGTCATGACGGTTGCGGAACTCCTCGCGCCTGATGGGCTGGACCCTCGGCCGTCGAAAGGGGCTGGCCGGCCGAGCAGCGTATTCACGGGATCGGCGACGGTCCCGGGCGTCACGGGATCCTGCCATTCGAGACCAACGACTCGGACCTGCTGAACCGTGGCCCGGCTGCGACGTTCTGACTGCTCGGCCCCAGGGATTTCGAGGCGGCGTCGCGGCCGTGGTTTCAGCTACGCCCAACCCAACGGAGAGCCGGTGACCAACGTGGAAACTCTCCATCGCATTCGGAGTTTGGCCGTACCGCCGGCGTGGTCGGATGTCTGGATCTCTCCGTGGGCCAACGGACATATCCAAGCTGTCGGCATCGACGCCGCCGGCCGTCGTCAATACCGCTACCACGACCAATGGCGGACAGATCGGGATCGAGAGAAGTTCGAGCGAGTGCTGGACTTCGCCGCGGCCTTGCCGAGGCTTCGGGCAACAGTGCAGCGAGGTCTGGCCCAAGACGGCCTCGGCCGCGAGCGGGTATTGGCGGCGGTCGTGCGCCTGCTCGACGTCGGGTTCTTTCGCATCGGGGGCGAGGAGTACGCGCAAGAGCACGAGACCTTCGGTGTGGCCAGCCTCCGCAAGGAGCACGTCCGAATACACGACGGTTTGATGGTCTTCGAGTACCCAGCCAAGGGATCCATCGAGCGAACGCTCGAGATCCGCGACGCCCAGGCTTGTGACGTGGTAACGGCCCTTCGCAGGCGCCGAGCTGGAGGTTCGAACCTCTTTGCCTACAAGCAGGGTGGACGCTGGGTCGAGGTGCACGCACACGACGTCAACGACTACATCAAGGAGACAGCCGGCGAGCAGTTCTCGGCGAAGGATTTCCGAACGTGGTCGGGAACCGTGTTGGCGGCCGACGCGCTTGCTGAGCACGACCCGGTGCCCGAATCGCGAACCGGACGCCGCCGAGCCGTGGTGGATGCGATCGCGACGGTCGCCGAACACTTGGGCAACACGCCTGCCGTCAGCCGCTCCGCCTACATCGATCCCCGGGTCGTCGCCTCCTTCGAGGACGGAGACACGATCAACGCCCGGCTAGGACGTCGGTCCGGTCGAGGGAAGGTCGCACGCCGGCAGAAAGGGGGTGTGGGGCCCCGAGCAGTGGAAGAAGCTGTGATGGATCTGCTCGACGACGCATCTGGTCCATCCCGGCGAGACGGCAGCTGATTTCTGACCGCTCTTCAGGCGATTTTTTGCGTGGACGTTTCCGCCCAGGGCCACCGCAAGGGTGAACCCGATGGTTCCCGTGTGCTTCCGCATTCTCGGCAGGTAACCGTGAGCGCCGCGGGGATCAGCTCCAGCAGGTGGCGACGAGCTCGTGCGTGGCGAGGCTGCCCATCGAGGTGGCCTTCGCTTCGGTCCAGACAACTGTTGGCTCACAGGATCTTATTGCCGGCATTTGGCAACCGAGTGTGCTGAGCGGGGGCACTGGGTATGGGAGGGGGGGTTCACGAACGCGTTCGAGATCGCAGGAGGTCAACCATGGAGACCGACGCTGGAAGCAACGGCGGGCGCAGGGTCAGCGTCGGGGGCGACAGCACCTCGGAGCGGGGGAGGGGCGGAGAGACCCACCAGGGCGCGGGTGGTGATCGTCCACCGCTCACCACGCAGCAGGGCGTCGTCGTCGCCGACGGTCAAAACACGCTCAGAGCGGGATCTCGGGGTCCTGGCCTGCTCGAGGACTTCCACTTCCGCGAGAAGATCTTCCACTTCGACCACGAACGTATCCCCGAGCGGGTGGTTCATGCCAGGGGCTTCGGTGTCCACGGGTTCTTCGAGAACTACGAGTCCCTTGCCGAAGTCACCCGAGCGCATCTCTTCCAAGAGCCCGGACGGCGGACGCCCGCCTTCGTACGGTTCTCGACCGTCGCAGGCAGCGAGGGATCCCCCGATCTCGCGCGCGACGTCCGCGGCTTCGCGGTCAAGCTCTACACCCAGGAGGGAAACTGGGATCTCGTCGGCAACAACATCCCGGTCTTCTTCATCCAGGACGCAATTAAGTTCCCCGACCTCATCCACGCGGCCAAGCCAGAGCCCGATCGCGGCTTCCCACAGGCCCAAACAGCGCACGACAACTTCTGGGACTTCGTCTCCTTGATGCCCGAGTCGACCAACATGTTGATGTGGGTCATGTCCGACCGCGCCATCCCGCGGTCCTTCCGTTTCATGGAGGGGTTCGGCGTCCACACCTTCCGCCTGGTGAACGCCGAGGGGCGCTCGTCGTTCGTGAAGTTCCACTGGAAGCCCAAACAGGGTCTCCAGTCTGTCTTGTGGAACGAAGCGGTGAAGATCAACGGTGCCGACCCGGACTTCCACCGCCGCGACCTCTGGGACGCGATCACATCGGGCGCCTTTCCCGAGTGGGAGCTGGGACTGCAGATCTTCGACGAGGAGTTCGCCGACCGCTTTCCCTTCGACGTGCTCGACGCGACCAAGATGGTCCCGGAAGAGGAGGTGCCGGTTCGAAGAGTAGGACGCCTCGTGCTGGACCGGGTCGTCGACAACTTCTTCGCCGAGACCGAGCAGGTCGCCTTCTGCACGCAGAACATCGTGCCGGGAATCGACTTCTCCGAGGACCCGCTCCTTCAAGGGCGGAACTTCTCCTACCTGGACACCCAGCTGAAGCGCCTCGGCAGCCCGAACTTCACCCAGCTGCCGGTAAATGCGCCGAGGTGTCCCGTGCTCCACTTCCAACAGGATGGGCACATGACGGTGGTCAATCCCGCGACTCGTGCGAACTACGAGCCCAACTCGTGGCCGGCGGGTATCGGTGGTCCACGGGAGGATCCGGCCAGGGGATTCGCGACAGCGGAAGGGGCGCAGACCGGCCCCAAGGGGCGCCTGAGGGCGGACAGTTTCGCCGACCACTACAGCCAGGCGCGTCAGTTCTACGTGAGCCAGACCGACGTGGAGCAGCGACACATCGTGGACGCTTTCGTCTTCGAGTTGTCCAAGTGTGGCCGGGAGGATATCCGTACGAGGATGGTCGCGGGGCTCCGCAATGTTCACGAGGAATTCGCACGGTCCGTCGCCGAAGGGCTCGGGCTTGACGCTATGCCCGAACGCATCGAACCAGCCCGCGAGCCCGTCACCGACCTCCCGCCTTCGCAGGCACTCAGCATCCTGGGGAATGGTCCCGAGAGCTTCGCCGGCCGCAAGCTCGGTGTCCTCCTCAGCGACGGATTCGACGGCTCTCTACTGGAGAGCCTCAGGTCCGCGGCGATGGACGAAGGAGCGGTCATCGAACTCGTCGCGCCCCACGTGGGCGGGGTCTTGTCCGTCGATGGCTCCTCCGTAAAGGCGGCACAGAAGGTCGAGGGTGGACCGTCGGTGCTCTACGACGCTGTGGTGGTTCTGGTGTCAAAGGAGGGAGCAGCCCAACTGGCGCGGACACCTGCAGCGCGCGACTTCGTGACCGATGCTTACGCCCATGGCAAATTCATCGGACACACCGCGTCGGCATCGGCCCTTTTGGAGGCGGCGGGAATCGCTCGGCTGGCCGACGACGGGTTTGTCGAGCTCGGCGGCGATTCGTCGCCCGCCGACTTCGTGCGCCGCTGCGGCGCCCTGCGGTACTGGGAACGCGAGACACGCGACAGTTCGTGATTCGAGGGCACGGCAACGCCCAACGCAATGAGGGCCAGCTCTCGGGCGCGCTGCGTAGCGGATGGCCCCCTTCCCCGTCTCCATCGCGTTCGAGCGGCGCGTCGGAGCGACTTCTAGATCACCCCGAACACGCGCTCTGCGGCGAGGCCGGCCTTCTTCGGCCCGAGGGCGGCGGCTGCGACGACGCGAAAGCACACTCCGAAGCAGATGACGGGAAAATTCGACATGCTGATGTGAATCCCGTGGGGTCCCTCACCCTCGGCATGCTCGAAACGATCGAGGTCAGAGGAATGGCATTCCGGGAGACGGTCTCGTTGACTGACCGGTGCCACAGCCGCGGTGACTAGACGGTCGCATCGAGCGGCTCTTTGTCCAAAGCTCTGAGCACGCCCGCGAAACCCGCCGGTGCACGGCCCGTTCGCCGAGAACTCGTCGTTACAGTCGCCGCGAGGTCATACCGGACACGGAATCCGTGAGCCACGGCTCGGCCGTGGAGATCGCGGTCTTCACCGCAGCGCAAGTTCTGGAAGCCCCCGAGCTCTGTGTAGAGAGTGGCGCTGAAGCCAAGGTTCGCCCCGTGAATCGGATCCCGCTCTGACGCGTAGCGATCCTTCCACCGGACATCCGTGGCACTTTGCTCGGCAACTTTGACTCTTCCCGCCCATAGGTCCACGCCGGACGAGTGAGCTTCTACCTGAACAGTGAGCCAATTCGGCGGCACGCGTGAATCGGCGTCGGTGGTAGCCAGCCAGACTTGTGCCAGGTCCACCTCCAGACATCGCTCGAGCAGGGCGAGAAACCCGGTCTGGCGAGCCTGCCCGACACTGCAGCAATCGCGACGGATTACGAGTGCGCCGAAGTAAGTGGCCCAGGACGTTGCGATAGCTCGACTGGCGTCACCGCAACTGTCGAGCACAACGGCCACCTGGCATGAGATTGCCGGTGTCAACGCGCCTATGGCCAACTCAAGCGCGCGCAGCGCACTGGGAAGCAACTCCTCCTCGTCGTGTACAGGCAAGACGACGAGGAGGACGCGAGTGGCGAGACGAGGGGGCAAGTTCCTCACCGTCGCTCCCAAATGTCGAGCACGAACTCTTCTTCAACGTGGTGCACGACACTGACGAGACCGAGAGTATTGCCCATGATCCGGTGACTGTGCTCGCCGGTGAGGGGGTAGTTCGTCTCTCCGCACCAATGGACACCGACGACGTGGGCTCCAATCGTCGTGGTATCCATCACGCAGGCCATGACCCGACCGAGGTCGGCGACGTCGAAGTAGTACGCAATCTCACTGAGGACCACGAGGTCGAACAACTCTGACGGCCATTGGTCCGGAATAGAACGCTCCAGAATGCGGACGTGGGGCGCTTTTCGGAGCCGGTTTTCGGCTCGCTCTAGTGCGCAAGGCACGATGTCGCTGGAGAGAAGCCGGTCGCAGCGAGCAGCCAACAGCTCACTGAGGACTCCGACAGAGCATCCGGGTTCGTATGCCGAGCGATAGCGAAGCTTCGGCAAGCTGGCGACCGTCACGGCATACTTCCGGTGTTCGTACGGGCTCGTTTCGAATCCCCACGGATCAGCGTCTTCGCGGTACATCTCTTCGAAGTAGGAGCGGCTCGTTGACGTCATATTTCCGCCTCGATGAAGACCTCGAAGTGACGCCAGAATCGCCGCAGGACCGCGTCGGGTAAGACCGGCCGAATGTCCTGATAGGGGCCGAAAGGCCTTGTTTGCGACGTGAACGCATACATGGACCAGCGCTTCCGGGCGACCTGTCGCCGTTCCAGATCCAGTCGACGGCATCGGTTCCAAGGCACGTCCGAACCCTCCGGTACGGCCCAGTGCCAGGCCCAGACCAGGTATTCCAACATGGCCGAGCGAGTCGAGCGAGTAGCCGCCGCTGCGGCGAGGCCTGTGGCATCGTGATCCGGATGGCCATCCGATCGCCACGGGGCCACGCAGAGATCATCTGGCCGAAGCAAACAGCTCAGGACATCGGTCAGGTATCCAACGCGTTCGGCCACCGAACCGTCGACCAGGCGAAGCCGTTGAACAGAGGTGGAGCCACATCCCAGCCGATCGAGAGCGGTCTGCCTCTCGGCGGCCCTCACTGCCACGAGGTCATGAGGGGATGTGTGCGTCGTGGGATGGGATGATTCCCCATCCGTGACAGCAACGACCGTGGTCTCGACTCCCACGTCCGCCATGTACCCGAGCAGACCCCCGGCTCCGAGGACCTCGTCATCAGGGTGCGGGGCCACGACGACAAGTCGCCGCGGTCGCCACTCACTCAGGCGGGGGAGCTGGGTCAGGCGACTCGTGCCCAGCCAAGTGCGCTCGTCGGTTCCCGGGTGTTGGTCGTCGACGATTAGCTCCACGGCCATCCGTCACATGCCATATGCCCAAGAACTGCGGCGTCCTGCGGGCCATGGTTCTGAGCCAGGTACACGTAGAGATCTGCCGCTCGTCGGGCCTGTTCGAGGTCATGACAGAGGGGTCCCGCTCCTCCAGCGGCGGCTGAATCCGCGAGTACTTGTAGGGAACCATGATGCACGGTATGACGAACGACAAGGGCTCGTCGCTTGGCCACACCGAGCGCGATCATCTGGGTCGTGGTCAATTTCGTCCGCGACCTGATCGATGAGCCTGCGCATGAGGTCGACGTGGGCGGCGGCATGCCCGAGTTCCGCTGCCACGAGCTCGGGTGGATTCGCTCCGATACCTCGCAGGAGATGTTCGATCAGCCCCCGCGCTCCTCCGTACCAGCAGGCGCTCACTCCGGTCGCCCCAAACCAGAAACCGAGGCGATCGAGATAGAAGTTGGGCGGACCGATTGCGGAACTCGTCGGCAACGGCGGCCCGCCGAATTCGAGAGTTTCACTCAGGGAATCCGCCATCCCGACAGCCGGCCAGGATCCACAGCGGACCCCCACCACGTTCTCGGCAACCGAGATATCGAAGAGCCGATACCCGTCCGCACATTCGGCCGTCACGAGCGCCCGATCGACGCGGGTACTACCCGAGCAGAAGGGCTTCTCCCCCTTCAAGTGCCAGCCTTCTGCCCCCAGCCGCGCCTTCGTGGCGGCGGGGGGACGGGCTGCCCAGACGCCGTAGGTTTGATGCGCAATGGGCTCAAGACCAGCTTCGGCGAGGATGGCAAGTGCATCGACGTGGCCCTCCACCAATCGAGCAAGCGAGAGGTCTCGGCTGGCCCAGTCGGCAAGCGCCCTGAATCGGATTGCCGTCGCACCAGAGCCCGGCGTTGGAAGAGCAGAGCCTTCGACAGATGCGATCTTCTCGAAGTCTGACCAGGTCGTCGTCAAATCGTCTTTTCCTTCAACGTACCGCGTCGGTGTTCGTGAGGACAGCGACGCGTCAACACCCGAGCGCTATCGGTATATTTCGAATTCGTCAGGTGCGCCCGCGACTCGGGCGTCCGGCATCGCACTCCGTGCAGGTTGCACCCGCCTCTCGTGGGAACCGGGTCCTGCTCGCTTTGTGCTTGACCGGCGAGTTACCAACGATAGAAGTGGTGTTGCCCAGCACCCTCGCCCCGGCCAAGAGCAAATCCAACCAGCCATACCACGGCGAAGATGACCGCGGCGATCCACAACAGATGGACGGCGAATCCAGCACCGAAGAGGATGAGAACAAGCAACAATCCGAGGATGAGTAGCATGCATGACCATCTACCCCACTCGGGTTAGGGCCAAACTCTCTGGCGCGTTATCCCTGGCAGCGTTGGCTACCGAGCGGGGTCTGAGCACGGAATCGCTGGCAAGCAGGTTTCGTCGCCAGCCCTGCGGTTTGGGAGCCGGTGACCTGGGTACGAACTCTGGGGTCGACCGAGAAGGAGACGGGATGAGCGACGCAGACGACAAGACCAGCCCCGCAACAGCGGAGGAAGAGCGTCGGGAGGCTCTCGCGTCGCATTCGGCAGACCGTGCACCGACGGCGGATGAGGCGGAGGCTGCCGATCGCTCCCGCCAGCAATTCTCGGACGAGGCAGGTGAGGTTGCAGAGCATGAGCGAGCGGAAGCTCAACGCGGCGCCAACGTCAAGGGAGAAGGCGAGATCGTTTGAGCGCCTGCGGGTGGGGCCACCCCGCCTCGGGCTCACTCTTCTGTCTGAGCCGTCGACGGTGGGTGAGGCGTGAGCGGGATGGTACCGACGAGGTCCGAAGAGCCGTGCGCCGCACTCGCCCATGCCACCGAGCCCAGCGAACGGCGGGGTGGGTAACTCCCATCCTCGCCCAGACGGCCGATCGCGAGAGGGCCGCCGGCTCTACGAACCACTGCTTTCGCCGCCCCAGCCGGAGTCAGGCGAGGGTGATCAGGTCCTTGACGTTGTCGTTCGGAAGCTCACCGTCAACGACTGCGAGGACTTCGAGTGCTGCCAGTTCGACATTCCCACGGTAGCTCGAGAGGAAGGCCGTGTCAGCGGCGTCCCGTCCGGTGGCGATCCGCACCAAGCTCTCGCGGGGGGCCAGCAGCGTCGCGTCGACGACGTACCACCTTCCATTGATGGCTGCTTCGGCTACTGCGTGGAAATCCATCGGGTTCAGTCCGGGTGCATAGACCGAGGTCAGACGCGCAGGCACGTCGAGTGAGCGCAAGAGCGCGATCACGAGGTGGGCGTAGTCCCGACATACCCCTCGACGCTGCAGCAGCGTCTCGACCGCTCCGTCGGTCGGTCGGCTGCTCCCCGGTACGTAGGAGAGCTGCGTGCCAACCCATGACGAGATAGCTGGCAATAGGTCCTCAGGTTGTGCGATGCCGGCGAACTCGGCCTGGGCAATCGCCGTCAACCGATCTGACTCGGCGTACCGACTGGGACGAAGGTAACAGATCTCGTCAGCAGCGCTGACGACGGCCAAAGGGTCGCTACCAGAAATCGTCGCTTCGTAGGCGACGTCAACCCGCCCCTCCTCGGCCCAGAAACGGTGCACTCTCCCGGATCCGGGGACCACGACCTCAACCACTTCGAGAGCACCATGATCCGTCGTGATCGTGAGTGACTCCGCCAGATGCGTCGGATGAGCGGCAGCGATCTGAAGCATCACATCGGCGGACTCGATCACATCGAGGGTCAACCGCGCGACGACGGTTTGGTTCATGACCGAACCATAGCGACCTCGATTGGGTCGGCCATCTCCGGAGTTCGGGGGACCACGAAGGGGAGCTACTGGGGAGATCTTCGCGCTAGTCTCCGTTTGATGTCGATATACACACACGCAATTGCAACGCTCGATGGCCAGCCGCTCGATCTCGAGGGTCTACGGGGGAAGGCCGTTCTCGTCGTCAATGTGGCGTCCAAGTGCGGCCTCACCCCGCAGTACACCGGGCTGGAGGGGTTACAGCACAAGTACTCCGATCGGGGCTTCACCGTCCTCGGTGTACCCTGCAACCAGTTTGGTGCCCAGGAGCCCGGGACGGCGGAGGAAATCGCCACGTTCTGTTCCTCGACCTATGGCGTGACGTTTCCGATCACCGAGAAGGTCGATGTCAACGGCCAACGCAGGCACTCCCTCTTCGCCGAGTTGGAATTGACACCGGACGCAAATGGCGACGCGGGCGACATTCAGTGGAACTTTGAAAAGTTCCTTGTGTCCCCGTCAGGCGAGGTCGTCGGGCGTTTTCGGCCCACGGTTCCGCCGGACGCCGAAGAGCTCGTCGGCGCGCTCGAAGCCGTGCTGCCGAGCTGAAGGGACTCGTGCGTAGTGTCTGATAGTTGGAAGACCGTCAAGGCCCAAGACGTCAAGGTGGGCGATACGGTGCGCACACAATCTGGTCAGGTGGTCCTCGTCTCACGTATCGAGTCACCATTCTTCGGCACCTCGAATATGGTGGCCTTCATCGAGGACACTCCCGATCGTTGGTTCAAGCAGCCTGCCCAGTCCGACGCCGACGTGGAGATCCTCGCCACTCCTACCTGACAGCCGCCACAGATCCTCTGTGGGTGGATTCGACGGGGGAGAGGAGGCAGACCAATAGCCCTGTCAATCAGAGAGTGGTCCGCTGGTGCCGTTTTTCGATCTCGTCACGAAATGAGATCGTTGATCCAACCCCGGGTTCCTTCGGTAGTCCAAGGACCCGCTCGGCAATGATGTTGCGCTGGATCTCATCGGTGCCTCCGGCAATCGACTGAGCGGGAACTGACTCGAGAACCTCGGCAATCGTGCCTTCGAAGGGCGAGTCCGAGCCGGTGAGCATTCCTCCTGGACCGGCGAGGTTTGTGTGCACCCGCGCGGCCGCTCGCGCAACCTCGCTGAGACCGAGCTTTCCGATGGATCCTTCTGGGCCCGGTGGGCGACCCAGCGTCCGGTTCAGTCGTCCGCGGTCGGCCGTCCACTGATGTGCCCGGTGGAGCGCCGTCAATCCAGCTATTGCCTGGCGGCTGACCGCATCGGTGTTCCGTCCTGTCACCTGAGCGTGCTCAGAGATGAGATCGACCCTTCCCGCCCGTTGTGGATACCAGCGATACGTCGCAAAGTAAGCCTCGGCCTCCGCCTCGGCCTCCTCGATCGCCCTTCCTCCGGACGGGAAGGTGCTGCGTCTCACCGAGCCAAAGCCGCGCTCATGCGCCAGCGTCGTCAGCGCGATAGGCCAGCCTTCTCCCAGTCGGCCCACCACGTTGTCGACCGGAACTATGGCATCACTCAAGAAGACTTCGTTGAACGAGGCGTAACCATTCATCTGGCGAAGGGGTCGAGTTTCGACGCCCTGTTGGTGCATGGGCAGGACCATCCATGAGATGCCCTTGTGTTTGGGGGCATCCCAGTCCGTCCGCGCCAGCAACATTCCGAGGTCGGCATGGTGGGCACTGGTGCTCCAGACCTTCTGTCCGTTGACGACGAAGACCTCACCGTCACGCACTGCAGTCGTCGTCAATCCGGCGAGGTCCGATCCACTCCCCGGTTCGCTGAACAGCTGGCACCAGGTGTCCGCGCCCGTCACGATCCTCGGAAGGAGCGTACGTTTCAGCATTGCTGAACCGTGCGCCAGAATGGTTGGGGCGGCGAGGAGCATTCCTGACCCGAGTGGTGCACCGACGGCGCCGGTCGCTTCGAGCTCCTCCTTGACGATGTCATCGGCCCATGCGGGAAGTGCACGCCCACGCCACTCCTTTGGCCAAGTGGGGCACGCCCAACCTGCCGTGTGGAGTTCGTGGCGCCAGGCCGACAACTCCAGGGTCGGATCCCAGTGCGCCTCGATCCACCTCCGCACTTCTTCCCGGACTCTTGTCTTCAACACCTCGTCCGTCATCTGGACGGGACAGTACCCCGAATCTGCTTGGTTACGGACGGGCAGCTCTATCCAGACGGAGAAGGATCACCCTCAGCCGTGGTCAAACAACCTGTCCCCGAATGGAGGCGGATCGACCGCGAGAGTCATGATGCCGTTTTGCCTATCTCCGATGGTTCCGGGAGCTGTGGCGATCGAGTTGGGGATCTCATTCACGATCTGGCCAAAGCATTGACCGATAGAGCCGGCGACGGCACATCTGGCCCACTGGCTCATTCTTCGGGAACCAGTCGAGCGGGAAAGCCGCCCCGGCTGATGGGACCCCAACGCTCGATCGTCAAGCGCAGCAGCACCTTGCCCTGACGAACCATTGCCTGCCGGTACTCGTCCCAGTTGGGATGTTCTCCACTAATGGAGCGGTAGTAATCAACGAGGGCTTCGACGGCCTCCGGCTGTTGAACCACCTCTATGCGGCCGTCGAGTTGTACCCATTCCCCGTTGAACTCGTTTGAGAGCACACACACCGAGGCGTGGTCGTTACGAGCAGCGTTCTTCGATTTCGCTCGTTCGGGATAACTCGAGACGGTGACCCGACCCTCGGCGTCCATACCCGTCGTTACGGGCGAAACCTGTGGCCTACCGTCCCGGCGAGTCGTCACGAGAATTCCGTGGTGCCGTGGCCGAACGAAGCCCAGCAGCTCCTCCAGGCCGACAGTCAGATCTCGGGCGGCCTTGCTTGCCATCGGCTCATCGTACCGGTGGGACCGTTCGCTCGGACGTTCCAATACTCGTCCCGATGCTGTGGCGGATCGATGTCCTCGGACCTTGAGCAAGGCCACGGTCTGCCCACAGCGTTCCGTCCAGCTCAGCGTTCGGGAACGGAATGGATGTGATGTCGGCGGACCTACGACTTCGTCTCCCACGTGCCTGTTCCGCCGCCAAGCCTCGGCCCGACGGGTGTTCGGCGACGACCAGGGGACGATCTCCACCCTTGGCGGCCCACCCGGCCAGCCGGAAGGCCGAGGTTCGGAAAATGCGGCTCACCCCGCGGGCAACGACATCAGAGCATCCTCCAGATCTTGGAGGAGATCGTCAATCGTCTCGAGCCCCACGCTGAGTCTCACCAGGTCACGGGGCACCTCGTTGGTGGTGCCGGAGGTGCTGGCATGGGTCATGCGGGCCGGGTGCTCAATCAGGCTCTCCACGGCGCCCAGACTCTCGGCCAAGGTGAAGATGCGGGTCCGAGAGCAGAGCTCGACGGCGGCGCGTTCCCCGCCGTGCACAGTGAAACTGACCATGCCGCCGAAGGCGCGCATCTGAGACCGGGCGACGTGGTGTCCCGGGTGGTCGGGAAGCGACGGATGGTGTACCTGTTTGACGCTCGCTTGACCGCGTAGGAACTCGACTATCGCCAGAGCACTGGTGCAGTGCCGTTCCATGCGTACGCCCAACGTCTTGACCCCACGCTGTACGAGGAAGCAGTCGAAGGGCCCGGGAACGGCGCCGGTGGCGTTCTGAAGGAACCCAAGTCGAGCCGCGATGTCCTCGTCGCGGGTCGCGACAAAGCCCCCGACGACGTCGGAGTGGCCACCGAGATATTTGGTGGTCGAGTGCACGACGATGTCTGCTCCCAGGCTGAGCGGTTGCTGTATCCACGGCGTGGCGAAGGTGTTGTCGACGACGAGGAGGGCTCCCCGACGGTGTGCGGCGGCGGACACGGCCGCGATGTCGATGACGTGGAGCAAGGGATTCGTCGGTGATTCGAGCCACACCATCCGCGTCGTCGGTCGCCAAACTTCATCCATGTCGGCGAGGTCGACGGCGTCGACCACCAGCCCGGCCGGGCGGTGGACTGCCGTCGCCAATCGGAAGGTTCCTCCGTAGCTGTCCGTCTGCATGACCAGATGGTCGCCCGGGCTCAACAGCCGCATCACCGCGTCCTCGGCCGCAAGCCCGCTGGCGAAAGCGAACCCGAAGTTCGCCCCTTCGAGCAATGCCAGGTGCCGCTCGAGGCTGGCGCGGGACGGGTTGCCCGACCGGGCGTACTCGAAGCCGCGATGCTGGCCAACGGCGTCCTGTTGGAAGGTCGAGGAAAGGTAGACAGGGGTGTTGACCGCTCCCGTGGCAGTGTCAGCAGATTCGCCACCGTGCACCGCGTTGGTCTCAAACCCGAGTCCCTGGTTTTCAGGCCGACCCGTCACCTTGACCTCACGGCGTCGCTCGTCGCCAGAATCGCCAGTACGTCAGAACGGGTGATGACTCCGACTGGGTGGCCGCGATCGAGAACGAGCAGTGCCGCAGCGCCTTCCAGCCTCCCCACGGCCACCTGCACTTGATCTCCGGCCCCGATGGTGGGCAGTGGGCTGCCCATGACATCACGAACGGGGCGATCCAGCATGGACGAGTCGGCGAATGCAGAATCCATCAGTTCGCGCTCGGTGACACCCCCGACAACCTCGGCCAGGACCACCGGCGGCTCATGTTTGATGACGGGCATCTGGCTCACGCCGTACTCACGGAGGATGGCAATGGCCTCTCGGACGGTCTCGTCAGGGTGTGTGTGGACGAGCGTCGGAATTGATTCATCGCGCGCCGCCAATATGTCGTCCACCGTCGGCCCGGCGTCGTGCATGAATCCGTAGTCGGTCATCCACGCGTCGTTGTAGATCTTCGAGAGGTAGCCGCGACCGGAGTCGGGAATATGGACGACCATGACCGCATCGGCCGGCAGGTCACGTCCGGCGATGAGCGCGGCAGCGATAGCCGTTCCCCCCGACCCGCCGAGCAGGATCCCTTCCTCTCGCGTGACCCGGCGGGCGGTGGCGAAGCTCTCGGCGTCCGAGACGGCGATCACCCGGTCCACCACAGCGGGGTCATAGGTCGTGGGCCAGAAGTCCTCGCCGATGCCTTCGACCAGGTACGGCCGTCCGGAGCCACCGGAATAGACGGATCCGTCAGGGTCGGCGCCGATGATCTGGACCGAGGGATTTTGACCTTTCAGGAAGCGACCAATGCCGGTAATGGTGCCTCCTGTTCCGATGCCGGCCACGAAATGCGTGACCCGCCCACGTGTCTGCTCCCAGATCTCCGGACCTGCGGTCTCGTAGTGGGCCTGCGGATTTCGGGGATTGTGGTATTGGTCGGGTTTCCATGCCTTTGGGACCTCGCGGGCCAGGCGGTCCGAGACGGAGTAGTACGAGTCGGGGTGTTCAGGCGGTACCGAGGTAGGGCACACAACCACCTCGGTACCGTAGGCGCGCAGCATGGCGATCTTGTCGACAGCGACCTTGTCGGGACATACGAAGATGCATTTGTACCCCCGACGGGCCGCAACGATGGCGAGTCCGACGCCGGTATTGCCACTGGTCGGTTCCACGATCGTTCCTCCGGGGACGAGCTGACCGGCGTGCTCTGCCGCTTCGATCATGGAGAGGGCAATCCGGTCCTTTGACGAACCGCCCGGATTGAACATCTCTAGCTTGGCGACGAGGGTGCACTCCAGGCTGTTGGCTGTTCGGTCGAGTCGCACCATCGGCGTATGACCTATCAATCCGACCAGGGATTCAGCCACCTCCATGGGGGGTCCCGCATCGCTGACGGGACGGACGTCCACGCCCATCAGCGTGCTCAAGAGCTCCGCGGGCACCGGCTCGTCGGTGAAGAGCTCGGTCGGCAACCCGGCCCGGCGCAGACCGGCTGCCACGGGGGCCGCATCGACCAGGGGCCCCCAGACGCCGATGCGGCGGGGGATCCTCGCCCGCAGCGAGCCGACGAGAGCCTCGAGCGATTCGTCCACCCCGTGTCGGTGGAGATTGCGGGATCGGTCCAGCAGTCGGGTCGGAGGTGGTGCACTGCCCACTACGACAAGGAGATCCATGACGCCTCTTTACCACTTCCAGGTGTCTTGCCGACATGGAGACCGGTCGACCAGTTGCGCTTCTGTCCACCCAGTTTCCGGCGCGCCCACCGAGACCGCTCCGTAGCGGTGCGCTCGTCGCGGCCGAGCCCGAGTTCTCGCAAACCTCAGGGCGCTGTCTTGAAGGTATGGCGACGGCCGGGCCGCAGATCTGGGACTTGGTCAGTCGTGGACGTACGCAGCGACCGCGCATCCGATCCGCGAGTCGGCCATGCCGAAATACAGGTGCCAGCGGTTCTTGAACAACACGAGCGACTGAGCGAAGCACACGTTCGCCACCTGCCCTTCTCGCGCGTCGACGTCGCTGGCCGGCAGAAGGGGCTCGCGATCCCGGGCGATGCACGACGCAGGGTCCTCGGCGTCGAACAACGCCTGTCCTGGTTGATAGGAGAGTGGTTCGAAGGAAGGGTCGCCGTCGGCGTAGTGGTTGGCGCCGTTGTAGATCAGGACGATCCCGTCCGCGGTCGAGAGAGCCGGCGGCCCGGGTTCGACGAGAAGAGAGTCGAACCGTCGCCGCCGGGGGAACAGGATCGGCCGGAGCACGCGCTGCCCCGGTACGACGTGAATGTCCCAGGGCCGGTCGGCCGACGCGTCGTAGGAGAGATAACGATCCCGGGTTGCGTCGAACTCGAGAGGTGTCCACCGGACGAGGTCTTTGGACGTGGCCGCGAAGCACGTCCCCTCCCCCCAGTACATCCAGAACCGGCCGTCGATGCGTGTCGCCACGAGGCGGCCGCCCCGCACCTCGGTCACGATCGAACCACTCTTCGACGACCGCAGCGCATACGGCGTCGATGCGAAGGCGGGCCCCTGCTTGTTCCAGTGGCGGAGATCTTGCGATGTCGCTACGAAGAGTCTGCCCACCTTGCCGTCGAAGGCTGTGTAGGTGGCGATGAAGCCGCCGTCAGGAGACTCGATCACCCGGGGGTCCTCGCACCCGCCCGGCCACTCCCAGGGTTGCCACGGGCCGTCGTCCGGGAACAGTACGGGCTGGGGGTCGACCGTGAACGTCAGCCCGTCGTCGCTCACGGCCAAACCGATCCGGGAGGTGCCACCGCAGGGGCCGACGGTGTCCTCCCCCCGGAAGAGCAAGTGGACGCGGCCCTGGTGGACGACGGCTCCCGGGTTGAAGGCGTCTTTTGCGGCCCAGGCGACGTCGACGCCGGCGACGGGGCAGGTGAAGAGGACGTCAGGGAGATTGGACAGGACCTCCTTGCCGACCGGCTTGAACGGTCCGATGCGCCAACTCTCGGTCACGCAGTGGCCTCCCGAGCGAGGACCAGTGCGCTGGCACGCACCGAGCGATCGCGGTCCATGATCCCGAAGGAAACGTCGAACCCGTGGAGCCACTCGTAGTTGTCTACGGCCGTCCAGTGGAACAGCCCTCGCACGTCGACACCGCGGGCGATGGCGCTGTGCACGATGTCGAGGCCCTGTGTGAGGTACTCCTCTCGGGCAGTGTCGTCGTCGGTGCCGATGCCGTACTCGGCGAGGAGGATCGGTGTGTGGGGCAGCTCTTCATGAATTCGGTCGAGCACCAGGCCGAGCCCGGCGGCCCAGATCCCGTAGCCGAGCGGGGAGACGGGAGCGTCTGGGGGGTGGACGCTCAACCTCCCCTCGCGGACTCCCATCGTGCCGTAATACGAGAATCCGATCAGGTCGGCGAAGCCGACAAGATCCGGCCGCTCGATCGGGTCCCGACCCGGTACCTTCAGGACCCCGTCCCGGAGGAGCCCGACCCACGGGGCCCAGTAGTAGTCGGACAGGGCCTTCTCCAAAGACGCCGTGGCCACGTCGTCGTCCTGGGGCACGACCGGCGACAGCCCGAAGATCGAGGAGACAGGCGCCCGCGTCTGCGCCAGCCGCACGGAGGCCTCGGCGTTGGCCAGGTGGATCGCCTCGTTGACCACTGCCATCTCGGCCGGGTCGTTGTGACCGGGTGGCCATCCCCGCCCGCCATAGGCGGCTCGCGCGTAGTAGTTCGTCTCGTTGACCGGTTGCCAGCCGGCCACCAGGTCGCCGAACTCTTCGGCCACGAAGTCGACATGGCGGCGCCAGAACTCGGTCCGGTTGGACTCGACCAGGAACCCGCCGGACTCCAGGAACCACCGGGGGAGCGTGAAATGATGCAGGCACACCCAGGGCGAGATGCCGGCATTGCGGGCGGCGCCCAGGATGTCGCGGTAATGCCGGACGGCAACCGGATCGTGGACACCTTGCTCGGGCTCGAGCCGCGCCCACTCGACCGACAGTCGATGGTGGGTCAGCCCGAGGCTGAAGAGGAGGGCGAAGTCCTCGGCATAACGCGTGCCGAAGCCGTTGCCGGCACCTGACAGTGGGGCGTGTCCCGAGCGCTCCCATTCCCACCAGTCCGAGGCGGGTGCGGCCCCCTCGCACTGCGTCGACGAAGCGCCGCTCCCCCAGTAGAAACCTTCAGGCCATTGCACGGACACGAGTATGACAAGCGACGACGAGCGCTCCACGACGCAGACTCGGTGAACCGGCTGCAAACCGGGGGGAGGGCGCCGCACGTCACGGGGCCTGCCAGAGTTCGGCGGACGGAAACCACCAGCCAGTCGAGGTCAGGTCGCTGGTTCGAGTTGCGCCTTCCGCTGCATTCGAGCAGGTCAGAGGCTCCTTCTTCGCCTTGGCGGGAGCTGACCGTCAGCCGATTTCGCGGCGCCGCATGGCGTTCGCCAACGCGGTGTTCTGAGTCGCTTCCGGCCGCCCGGAGCCTCGAGCAACATGCGGGCTCCACACGATGTCAACGGTCGTAGGTGAATGACAGCGCACCCGAGTGTCCATCGGTGTCGGTAATCTTCACCCGTTCCGTACCGCGGCCGGGTGGGGTCGTGACCTCGATCGCCGTGTCGTCCACCACGCGAAAGCGCACCGGGGTCCCGCCGAAGAGGATCGCTGTCACCAGCGAGAATCCGCGCCCGGTGATCTCGACTCGTGTCCCGCCGGCACTGGGTCCATGAGAGGGGGCGAGTGAGGTAGGCGCCGGGGGCGAGAGTTCAACCGCCCCGATATCGCACGCCCCGCCTTGCGGGCGCGGGACGCCGCGTGCGTCGATTGTCGCCGGGCATGCGCGGAGAGGTCCGGCGTTGACGGCCAGGCTCGTTGGGAGCGGTGGTTCCGTGAATGTCGGCCCTCCATACCCGCCGAGCGGTCGGAGTTGCGGGTCGACACCGACCAGGTCGTGCGCACTGACGCGAAACCCGCAGGTCGCAGCGGAATCGCTCTCGAGATTGTACCCGGCGTCAACCAACTTGGCTTGGAAGTTTTCGCAGTTTTTGCCTTGGGTCCCGGTGTTGAGAGCGATGACGACGCCGGAGACGCCGTTGATCGTGCTTCCGCTCTCGTTGTCGATCCCGCCCCCAGTGGTCGCGTGGTTGTCGACGATGGTGTCGTCGGCAAGCGTGACGATGTTTCCGTAGTTCTGCTCAATAGCGCCCCCCTGGCCCAGGGGATCGCTTACCGAGTTGCCCACGAAGGTGTCATCGCTGACGTTACTCATGGTCCCGAAGACGTTGACCAGGCCACCGCCGTATCCATAGACCGAGTTGTCCAAGAACAGGTCTCCACTCAGGTCGCCGACGGTACCGCCGTTGTCGATGGCTCCGGCGTACCCGGACCGATTCCCAATGAACGATGTGTTATCGAGCGTGTCGATTGCCCCCTCGTTGTTGACCGCGCCGGCGCCGTTCTGTGCGAAGTTGTTCTCGAACACGTCACCGTTGGCGACGTCAACGGTACCGAAATTCGTGATGGCGCCGCCGTAACTCTGGGAGGAGTTGCGTTCAAAAGTCACGTCGACCAATGCCGTGATCGTGGTGTAGTTCACGATGGCTCCGCCGGGATCGACCGCTTCGTTGTGGATCAGACGGTCGTGGTGGAGAGCCAGCGTGCCGCTGTTCTCGATACCACCCGCATGGGCGGGACTGTTCCCGTTTCGGATCGTGACGCCATCGATGGTCAAAGTGCCCCCGTCCTGCACCAGGATCGCCTGACCCTGGTGATCGGCGTCGATGGTGGTGGTCGACGAGCCGGCACCTTCGATCTCTACGGTGCCTGTCACAACGAGGCCGTGCTCTGGGTAGAGACCTGCGCCGACATCGATGATCTTCTTGCTGGCCGACTGGACCAAGGCGTGCCCGATGGTCGCACACGGACTCGTCGATATTGCGCACGTGTTACCTGTATCGGATCCGGTTGGTGCCACGAACAGTACCCGGGTCGTGGACGTGGCCGCACTCGCAGGCCGGACCTCTGCAGCAAGAAACGTCACCATGAGCGCCAGCATCGAACTGGTCGCGGCCACAACCGCCACCCGGTGCGGGACTGTGGCCATGGCCAGCTGCTTCGTTCTCCGTCTCACTCTGGGGAACACTATTCCTCCGGCGCTCGCGTCATCGTGGGCTGAATCGCAACGTAGTCGCCCTCATACTGGCTGGCGGTGGTCAAGCCACGTAGATCGCTCTACGACTGTGCTACTTCAGCGACGCATCCCCCTTTCGCCGGCCGACACGTCTTCGTGCAGAATGCTGTTGACGTCGCGTGCCTCACAGGGTCAGTACGGAGACTGCTCGTTGAAGATGATGACGAGGCTGACGATCTTGCCGTCGCGTATGCTGAAATAGTTGGACAGGATCAACTCCTCGGGGAGGTTGGTCTTGTCGTAGGCGCCGTCGTAACGGGCTCGCACGATGGTGTCGCCGTGGTGATCGAGGACCTCGCGCACGTCCATGGTGACCCGGTCCCCGACGATCTCCTTGTCAACGAATCGACCGATGGCGTCGATACCGACGATCTCGCGTCGATTGTCGTTCACGTAGGCGTCGGGGGCAAAGGTGGCCAGGATGGCCTCGGAGTCGAAGGCGTTGACGGCCGCGATGTGGTCGGCGATCACGCTCGGAAGTTCACTGGGCATCGTGTGCTCCTCTCGGAGGCCGAAGTGCTCGGCCCGCCCTGTCAGCTTCGGTGCTCCCGCACCGAGAGGGTCAAGCCCGATCTCGGGCTTGTATCTCCCCTAAGGAGAGGCTCCATACTGGGATCGATGACCGCTTCGCTCTCGATCGGCGACTTCTCACAGGCCACGCATCTCAGCATCAAGGCGCTCCGCCATTACCACGGCATAGGCTTGCTCGATCCCGCCGCCGTCGACCCGGCGACCGGCCACCGCCGGTACACAACCGACCAGATCCAGGTCGCCCTCGTGATTCGCCGCTTCCGGTCGCTGGAGATGCCTCTCGACGAGATCCGGGCAGTCCTCGCCGCTCCCGACGTCGCCACCCGAAACCAGCTGATCGCTACTCATCTCGACCACCTCCAGACCACCCTCACCCGCACCCAGGAAGCGGTCGCCTCCCTGCGCGACCTCCTCGAGCCGGCCACTGCCGCGGCCCCGGTTACGTTCGAGCACCGGGTCATCGAGGCCACGCCGGCTGCCGCAATCCGCGAGACCGTCGACATCGACGACCTGCCGCTGTGGTTCGAGGGCGCCTTCGGAGAGCTCTATGCCACCCTGGCCGCGCAACAGGCGACGCCAGGAGGACCCGGTGGAGGCATCTACGCCAACGACCTCTTCGCTCACGAACGAGGCGACGCGACCGTCTTCGTCCCCTGCAACGGCCGGTTCCGCCCGTCCGGCCGCGTGGAGCCACTCGTCATACCCGGCGTCGAGCTGGCGATCATCGTCCACACCGGCGCGCATGCCGACGCAGACCGAGCCTACGGCGCGCTTGCCACTTACGTCGCTGACCACGCATTGGCCCTCGATGGGCCGATCCGCGAGTACTACCTGACTGGCAGCCACGAGACACCCGACCACGTGCAATGGCAGACCGAGATCGGCTGGCCCATCTTTCACATCGGAGCTGACCGGTGAGGACCCAAGCCGACAACGAGCAGTCGCTCTTCTCGTGCGGCGGAAGCAGTGGACGGGGCAGGAAATCGGGTGGGTGAGAGGATTGAAATCCCGGGTTGCGGACGGAACCACGCCCACCCCGCCACTTGGGACAGGGCAAACGTTCGCCACTTCAATAGGCAGTATTAGACCACAGCCCTTCCGGCGAGGTATGTCCCGAGCATGGCGACACCCATGAGTACCACCCACAAGTCGGTGAGACGACGCAGAAATCTGGGCGCACCTCGCACCTCCATGAACTCGCGCATGATGATCCGGACTTTGATCAAGGCAAGGCAGATTGCGCCCACCGTCACGACGGCGCTTGCCGACGGGATCCCTTCATGCGAGGCCTCATGATCGATCCAGAGGTAGGCCAGGGAAATGGCCACCAGGATCAGCCACACCACAAAGAGCCGCTTGTTGAACACAGTCTCCACGATCACCTCACCACGTAGAGCAGAGCGAAGATCAATACCCAGAAGAAGTCGACCGAGTGCCAGTACGTGGCGCACGTCTCCACCGTCGATTGAGAGCGCCGGTTCTCGTTCGACAGTTGATACACCAGAACCCCGAGCACGACGAACCCGACCAAAAGGTGCACGCAGTGGATCGCCGTCAGGAAGAAGTAGTACTGGAAGAACTGGCTACTGGTGAACGTGTCCCCCATGTGGATCAGTCGGACCCACTCGACGATCTTGAGGATGAGGAATGCCAACCCGAAACCGGCAGTCAGGAACGCCTCTCGTCGGGCACGCTCGAACTGCCCGATCCGGGCGTGTTGGACACATCGGGCCACCGCCCAGGAGCTCGAGAGCAGGATGATCGTGTCCAGCACGCCCAGCCACAGCAGCAGTCGGGACTGTCCGAGAAGAAATGCCTGCTCGTGTTGTGTCCGGTTGAAGAGATAGACGCAGAAGTACGAGGTGAAGATGAGGGATTCGAACAGCACGAAGAACCAGATGTCGCGCCCGCCGGGGACGTGTTCGGACGTCCCTTCCTCCGCTACCGGCGAATCGCGTTCGGTCGTCGTCACGGCGACATGAACTCCGCGAACACGCGACCCCGACCCTCCTTCGGCGGCAGGTCGGGCAGCGGCCCCGTCCCGAAGTTCTCGCGGAGGATCATGTTGCGCAACAAGAAGATGAAGGCCCCGGTGTAGAGACCGAAGACCACTACGTTGATCCACCAAGCGATCACGCCGTTCCAGGCGAACACGCCGGCATGGAAGATCCAGGATGGCGCCACCACGACCTCGGTCAGTCCGTTGCACAGATTGAGGTAGGCGAACCACATCGGGAAGACGCGGTTCTTGTCCAGGAGGATCGCCACCATCCAGATCAAGGAGCCAATGAGGAAGACGCCCATCGTGCCGGAGAATGATAGGAACCCGAGGTCGTAGAGCCACCGGAGGATCTCCGGGTTGCGCCCCGGCCGGAAGGCACCCACTGTCATCGCCACGCAGATGAACAGAAACCCAGGGACGGCACTGACGGCGTAGATGATCAGGTACGAGTACGCGAAAGCACGGCTCACCGACATCCGCCGGATGGAGTAGGTGATCAGTGCGATCGATGTGGCGGAGAGTCCCCCCAAAATGAAGATCAGTCCAAAGCCTATGAGCAGGCCCTCGTGGCGGCTGGCGAACCAGCCAACCACCTGGCTCGCGGTGTACCAGGGTTTCCCTGGCGGCTGGGTGCGGGTGATGATGAAGAAGACGACGGTATAGAGGGAGTAGAAGCCGATCGCCGAGTACCAAGCCAGCCACAGCTCCCGCTTCGGATCGTCGAGCAGCGCAGGTCGCCTCACGCGGAGACTACGTCTGCGGACCGATCGCGCCCGATCGCCTGTCCCAACGCCACTGCCATGACGACGAGCCAGAGGGCAATCGCGACGTTCTTGACCCAGAACGACAGGAAACCGTTCCAGGCGAAGGCCCCCGTGAGAGTCAGGCCGGCGAATCCTGCCGGCACCAACGCGATGGCGATCAGGAGATTGAAATGGCCGATCCACCGCGCAAATACGGGTCGAGCCTGCTCATCGAGGTAGATCGCCACCGCCAGGAACAAGCAGAGCGCAACGAGGAAGGGCACGCCACACGTGAACGTGATCCACGCCAAGTCGTTGTAGAGCTGGGTGAGCGCGGGAGCTCGATGAGGCCGAAACGCCGCCAGCATCCAGAAAACCGTCGCGGTGAGAAAGGCGATCGGAGCGGCACCGGCGACGCCGATCACGCAATACCGCAGAATTGGTGTGCGGTGAGCCATACCCCGCATGCGCTCCACGATCAGCATCAGGATCGGGATCAGCGCGACGCAGAACCAGTTGAACAAGATCATGCTGTAGCGGACGCGCGATGTGTGTTCGACGTAGAACGCCGCAACCCTGTGTGCTGACCACTGCGGCGACATGGGGGGCAGAAATCCCGGGAACAGGAAGAATGCCGCGATCCAGATGATCGCGACCGCGGGTAGCGCCCAAAAGATGATCCGTTCGCCGGTTGTTCGTCTCACAGGCACTCATTCACCCTTACGACTGATCTTCCAAGATCACGGCCAGGGCATCTATCACAGTGGACTCGCTCACAACTCGGGGACGGTGGGCCGGCCTGCGTCCTCGACAGAACTCTGTGCGTGACTGACGGTAGTGACAACATTCATCCCTCCTGTTGCTCGGTCTCGGCCCTGCGATACCAGAGACTCTCATCCGCTCGATCCGCTCACTCGCTCATCCGCTCTTCAGGTTCTGTCAGTTGGCAGCGGGCAGCAGGGGTACCAGCACGTCGAAGAGCTCTCGCCGAAGCGTGTCGTCGTCAACGTCGACGACGAAGTGGTTGGCAACCGCGCTGACAGCCGCCTCCAGCACTGCGGCGCGGACCCGTGACTTGTCATCGACTTCATGACCGAACAGGGCTGCGTAGAGTCGGGCGATCAACCGTTGGTAGAGCTCTTGCTCGTTGAGAAAGCGGACGAGCACGGGGTCGCTGAGGAGCGTACCGACCGCCCTGCGGCGCGACACCGCCATGTCTATGACTTGCGACAGGAGCCATCGACGAGCTTCGGTACCGCCGCCCTCGCCCAACGCAGCGTCGACAGCTTCCTCCAGCCCGCGCAGTTCGACCTCGGCCACCGCGAGCACAATCGCTTCCTTGGTCTTGAATTGGGAGTAGATCGCCGCCTTGGACACGCCAGCAGCATCTGCGATCATCTGCAGCGACGTTTCTCCCACCCCACGTTCGACGAACAGCGCCAACGCAGCGTCGATCGTCCGCCTCTTCGCTTGGCTGTACTGCCGGGCCCGCTCACCGAGGCTCGTCGCCGCATGCTCCATCTCGGGAAAGGCTAGCCGACCGGCTAACCTTTGTCCTTGCCGGACGGCTTGTCGTTGACTTGCCGCATGGCAGGGCTGACCGACCAGGGCTTTTGTCCGTGTTACCCGCTTGAATGAGCCTTATCGAGGTCAAATTCGGACTGGCAGTCTGTCCTTGAACTCAGACGCGGTCTGCCTCCACGTCATCCACGGATGATGTCGGCGCGAAACGGAGCGCCGCGACGGCGAGTACCACTGCGACGAGGTCTTCGACGATTGCGGCGGTGACAGCCGGCAGCCGCTTCGCAAGGGCTCCTCGGGCAGCTTTCCCGGCGAATGCGGTGCCAACGGCGGCGCCGGCCCCGAGGGCCGCGGACGCTGCGGCCGGTGCTCCTGCGTTTCGTGCAAGCAGGCCGGCGGAGAGACCACCAAGCGCAACGCGGGGCACGAGACCCCGAGCTTGGGTACGCGCTGGAGTCGATGGGAGCTTGTCTACCAAGAGCTCTGCGAGGGCGGCAGCAACTGCGATCGGCCGGACCGCGCGGTGGCGGAGGAAACCAGGGAGCTTCGATCGGGGAGTGCCGTTGAGCAATACAGCCATGCCCATCTGCGAGCGTAACCCCGTTGAGCCACCGATGAGCACGGCGCAGGCCAAGACTGCGGGCGTAGAGGGAGAGGAGAGCTCTGTAGTCATCGGCAAAGATGGTAGGCGTATTGAATCATGTCGGCGCTCGCCGAGGCCCCTGTACGGAAAGAATCGACGTCCGATCAGCGTTCCGAACTCATTCGCCCCTTTCGAACAAAGTCACGGGCCTGAACCCCGATATTGGGGAAAGGTGCGTTGCGGCATCCAACTGACACACGAGTCCGCACTCTCTGTTCTTTCAGTCATTCGACCGAGAGGAGCGGCACCTGACGGCGAGCCGGGCAGTCGACTTCAGCGGGCGGGTAACTCGTGGCAACGCTGCGGTACGGCTACCCTTTTCATAGCGACTGCCAACACCTGGGCTGGCTTGGCTGCCTGGTCGAGCTCAAGGGTCCGCCGGGTGGGCTCTTGGCGTGCTCGGTCGCCCGGGGGGTACGACGTCCTCTCGTTGGAATCGCGGCTCAGCGGACTCTGCCCGGTCCACGGACCATTTCGGGAATCGGCTTCCGGAAGTGTGCTGAAGATCTCGCGTCGGTCGACCGTCTGAGAGCGCTCTACGGCTGCGATATCCTGCAGGCGGACTGCCTCGTTCCCACGGCGTCCGGGCGTACCGGTACGCACAGATCCGGTGGACGGTTGTCAACCACGGGAGGAGGTCAAGATATGGAAAACGCAACCATGCTCGCCGAACTTCTACCGACGGCCGAGCGGTTGGTCGACCGTCATCTGGGCATGGCCAAGGAGTGGTTTCCCCACGACCTGGTGGAGTGGCGGCCGCCACCAGAAGTGGCAGGTGCCGAGCCCCTGCCCGAAGGTGTGGCCAGTGCCGTCTTCGTCAACGTGCTGACCGAGGACAACCTGCCGTACTACTTCGCTTCGATCGACAATCTCTTCGGTCGAGACGGCGCCTGGGGCTATTGGACGCGACGATGGACGGCGGAAGAGGGGCGGCACTCGATCGTCCTGCGGGACTACCTGATCATGAGCGGGCACGTCGACCCGGTCAAGTTGGAGCGGGCTCGGATGGCCCAGGTGACCGGGGGCGTTTCCCCTGAGGCAGCGACCATCGCCGACGCGTTCGTCTATCTGGCCCTCCAAGAGTTGGCGACCCGAATCGCCCACCACAGCACCGGGAAGGCATTACCTGATGCCGAGGGCTACGCCGTCATGAAACGGGTGGCTGCAGACGAGAACCTCCACCATCTCTTCTACCGAGATCTGGTAACGGCCGCGCTCGAGATCGATCCTTCGGGGATGATGGAGGCCATCAAGCGTCAAGTCCTGGGGTTCGAGATGCCCGGTACGGGCATACCGGATTTCGCCCAGCATGCCAAGGCGATCGCCCGAGCTGGGATCTACGACCTGAGCGTGCACTATGACTCCATCCTCCGGCCGGTGGTTCTGGGCCATTGGGACGTGGCCGGCAGGCAGGGTCTCAGTCCGTCGGCTGAGGCCGCTCGGGAACGGCTATTGCAGTTCATCACTCGGTTGGGCCGGGCTTCCGCCCGATTCAAAGAGTCGGGAGTCGCGCTCGGTAGCAGTTGAGGCGACCCGCTGCTATCGCGGTTCTCGTCGTTGTCGCCTGATCCAGCACACAAGCCTGAACTCAGCGGTGGACGTTGGACAACGGCCCGGCGTTGGCCGGGAACTGCGCTGTGTTCACGACCTGGATACCCGCGTGCTGTTTTCCGTTGAACGGCGTCACGATGGGCGACGTGGCCCCAGGCTCGCAGCCCAGATTGAACGGGACTTTGGGGTTGTCGAACCAGGCCCCAAGGTGGTACTGGTGCGTTGGTGCGAACGTGGTGGTCCCGCCCGGGGAGACCGAGAAAGTCTCGACGTCGAAGACGCCCGTGACGGTCGCGTTGCCAGACCCTTTGCCATTGACCTGAATATCGGTTTGGTACCAGGAGACGCCGAACGGCATGGTGGGCTGCTCAATGACGAACAGGTCGAAGCCCGTATTGGCCGGCATACCGTGCAGGCTCACCGTCATAGTGTCGTTGAGCGTCCCCGGTGTGATGGTGACGTGCCCGCGGGCTTTCGGCAGGCAGGTCGAGATGGCCGCGGACGACGGCTGGAGACCGAACGAGAATGACGTCGCGGTCGCCGAGGGTGCTCTGGATTCTGCGAAAGCGCCGGACGACGCTGCCAGACCCCCTCCAGCGAGGATCGCGACACCGACGGCGGTGGCACCCACCTTCGCGGCAGCTGAGACCGGGATACGGCGGATCGCCAATCGGATGTTGGTCATGCTCGTTGCCTCCTGACTCAGCGGCTTTCAAGCCGCCAATATCGTCCGACAGGACAATTGATCGATTGCGGAGTGCTCCATTACGTCAACTGGCGAAATGGACGTACTGGAACTCTGTGAACGGAATCGCGTATCACCGGACGAGCGTCGCACCGATTTGATGTCTCTACGCCCGAGACATTTTTCACAGAGCCGGCCAAATACCCCCATCCGGTTGTACCAAGAAATCGGCGTTGTAGTCAATGGTTCGCGGCATCTATTCGAAAGCCTGAACCTTTGCTGTGCGCCACGCGAGTTTGTGCTGTGGATAGAGCGACCATTGCCAGATTCACCATCCGACGGATCGACGCGTGGGCCTGCTCGAGTCGATCACCGCACCGAGTGGAAGCGGTGTGCGGTGAGTTGTGGTCACCGAACCCTCAGAGGCACGCCGCTGACGTTTACTGCACGCGGTCGCGTCCACCGTGCAGAATCTCAAAGACGAGCTCAGCCGGCTCCGGTGGGTGACATAGAGGCGTGACCGGCATTTTCGTAGACCTCCAACTGGCTACCGGCGATGAGCTTGGCGCTCTGGCGGGAGGACAGATCGATGGGACTTGATGCATCGGCATCGCCGTGAATGAGGAGAGTTGGGATCGTCATGGATCGCATCTCGTCGCGCCAGTCCGCGCCCATCTGCGCTTGATTGAGGTCAAAGGCGGCACGAAACGAGACACGCTGCATGTCTCGAAACGTCCATGCCACGTCCTCCTTCGACACGGTGTTCTCGGAGAACTGGGTGGCGACGTCAGTCTTCATCCTGACGGGCTGGCCGGACGCACCCTGAATTTCGATGACTGGGCGACCTATCTCTTGGGCCAGCTCCACCGAGCGATGGTTCTGACCGGCGACCCGGAACTCGGTTCACTGATCGAAGAAGTGTCGGCTTACCCGGACGTGGCGGCGATGGGGGATCGGCGGGAGGCCCTGGCGCTGGACGAGCCAAGGATCCTTGTTCCCTTTCGGGTCGATCTTGGCGGAACCGAACTCTCCCTGTTCACGACTTTGACGGTCTTCGGCACGCCGGTGGACGTCACGCTGGCGGAGATGGCCATCGAGCTCTTCTATCCCGCCGATGACAACTCCGAAGAACTACTCATCACCCGTAGGCGGTGATCTCCAACTCCTGGGGGAATTGCTGGAATGGCGAACCCGGCCGGTAATTCTCCGGGCGCGTCGTCGATGCTGTCGTAGGAGGCAACGTCAAAGACGTTGGACGAACGGGTGTCCTCTTCGACGACAACCCCGCACAGCCGCATCTCGTCGGCCGTCTCGAAGCAATTGGCTACCGGCACGACCTCATCGCGTAGTTCCTCGTAGCGTTGACGGGAGATCCGGCCGAGCAGCGTGTACTCGCAACCGCTGGGCGAGCTGCCCACGCGGCGGCCGATCATGGCGTGGTGCCTCCCGTCGTCGATGCAGTAGAGGGTGTAGTCGTCGGCCTCCAGGCACTCGCGGATCCGGTCGTGCCGCTCATGGGCCGGCAGCAGGTGCCACTGGGTGTGGCGCCGCTCCTTCATGGCCCAGAGCGGGCCTGGCGGGATGGTGCCTTCGGGCTCGTCCTCTTCGAGCGGGGTCGACACGTCGTGGCCGACCAGTGGACCTGGGGCCATGGCGAGGCCCGACTCGGTGATGATGTCGCCAGGCTTGGGCCGGCCGGACGAAGCCGGCACAGCCTCGCCCCACTCGTGATGCTGGTCACCCTCCTGTCCTTCGCCCTGACCCGTCATCGCTGCCCTCCCGTCGCTTGCCCCGACCGTGCTCGGCTCGTCGTGGACCTTACTGGCGGTCGGCTCGGGCGGGGACCGGCGCCCCCGACTGAGGTGATGTGCATGCCTGTCCACCCGGTTTCACATCAGAGGACGGGACGAGGCCACCTCGAAAACAGTGATCTCAGCGCTCCGGGGTACTGGCGCAGCGTCAGCGCGCTGAGACGTATCCTTTTGACCAGCAAGGTGCCGCTGTAGGTGATCCATCGATTCCCATCGCTCGGATAGAACCGCGCGCTCTGGGTCGAGGGGATCAGCAGCAATGACGTATTCCAGGCACCCATCCTCCAGTCGAGACGAGCGCATCGCCTCGATCCTTGTCTCGACGAACCGATCCCGTTCCTTCGGGTCGAACGAGAACGCTCCCTGCAAAATCACGTTGGCCATGCCTCATTTATAGGCGATGACAAACCTGTCCGGCCTGTACGCCCGAAGCGCCCATCCACTGCTCAGCACGAAAACCCAGCGGTTCATCGCGGTCAACGCTGCAACCCCGAGAAGAATTCCCTCACGTCTGCCGAGAACTCAGTCGGCGCTTCCCATGCGGCGAAATGTCCGCCCCGAGCGGGTGTCGTCCAACGCACAACGTTGTAGGCGGCTTCTGTCCAGGCCTTTGGTGGGTAAGTGATCTCGCCCGGGAACATCGCGACTGCTGTCGGTACCGTGATCCGGTTCTTGGGGACAGCCTCCTGACGAGCCTGACGCATCTCCCAATAGATCCGCAATGAGGACGTCGCGGTACCAGTGACCCAGTAGGCGGTGATGTTGTCGAGAATCTGGTCGAATGTGAATGCCGACACTCCGCTATGGCTCCACTCGTGGACCTTTTCGACGATCCAAGCAGCGAGGCCTGCAGGGGAATCCTCGAGGGCATAGCCGAGAGTCTGCGGCCGCGTTCCTTGGATCTCCTGGTAGCCCGCACCGGACCGGCGCCAGCGTCTGGCCGCGTCGACCTCCAATTCCTCCTGTTCGGTCAGCGTGGATTCGGGAACTGGTTGGACAGCCGTCACCATGTTGAGGTGCAGTCCGATGACCCGGTCCGGATGGAGATCAGCGAGGTTTGCCGAGACGAGTGAGCCCCAGTCGCCGCCCTGCAGCCCGTACCGCACGTACCCGAGCTCACCCATGAGATCTGCCCACGCGGCTGCGATCCGGCGTGGGTGCCAACCCCGTTGTCTCGTCTCTCCGGAGAACGTGAAACCTGGCAAGGACGGTGCCACGATGTGGAAATCGTCCCTCAAGAGTTCGATTGCGTCGAGGAACTCGAATTATCGAACCGGGCCATCCGTGCGTAATCAAAAGCGGAACCGCATCCGGCTTGGACGATCGGACGTGCAGAAAGTGTATTTGAGTCCCATCGATGTGCGTCAGGTACTGCGGACACGAATTCAGCCGGGACTCGATTGTCCGCCAGTCGTAGCTCTGGTGCCAATAGTCGTGCAATTCGACGAAGTAGTCGCGCTCTGTCCCTTGTTCCCACCCGATGTCGGAAAGTTGATTGGGCAGTCGTGTTCGGCCGAGTCGCTCGCGCAAATCGTCGAGAACCGCGTCAGGTACCCCGATCGTGAAGGCTTCCATGTCTCTGAACGCTACCTCGTAGTGCGAGTCGCAGACATTGTGTGCACGGGAGTCGACGGGTGATCCGACCGGCCTTGCTGGTCTCACCCTGCATGTCGTCAGGAATGAAATGCTGATCGGCGGAAGTGCGCCAAGAACCGGCCGGCGACAAGACGACCGTCACCTCGTGCGCTCACCGCGTCGGACCCGAGCATCGCCGCGATGTCTGCCTCTCCGAACATCAGCTCGGTCCACACGGAGGATTCACACTCGATTGCGTCATCTGATTCGACCGCCCCGGTACGCTTGTCGGCGATCAACCCGTCGGGTCCCCACGAGACGTGGTACCACGTGTCGATCCGCCTTGGTGCTCGGTCGTCGTGCAGGCCGACATCGAACGCCAGTCGGTTTCTCGGCGCCGGTCCGTCGGCCATCGTGCGGAGCGCGAGCATCGCGGCGTCCGGGGTCAGGCCTCCGTCGCGCGGCAGCGCTGGGGAGCGCTGAGCCCACCGGCCCAATGCCTGGAGGATCGGCTCGAAGTCGAGGCCCCACTCCGTCAGCCCGTAGACGGTCACGAGGGCAGGTGGCGGCAGCGCGACGTGATTCACCACCCCGGCCTGCTCCAACTCGCGCAGCCTCATCGTCAGCACGGTCGCGGTGGCCCCGTGCGCGCAGGCCAGGAGCTCGCTGAAGCGCTTGGGCCCGAGCATCAACTCCCTGATCACGATCACGGACCAGCGATCGCCCACGATGTCGAGGGCGTGGGCGGCAGCGCACGCGTCCCCATGGTCGGCGTAGCGACGGCGAATCGGCATTCAGTATGGTTAACATATTGAACACTCTTGACACAAGAGGTAGTGATCTATATAAGTGACCAATATGGTAGACGCGGACTCCTCGCCCGAGACCCATCCCGGCCGCAATGGCGCGCTCCCGGCGGTCGTCGACCGAGACCGGTGGCAAGCGCAACTGAGCGAATTGCTGGTTCGTGAGAAGGCACACACTCGTGAGGGCGATTCGATCGCCGCGGCCCGTCGGCGGCTACCCATGGTCGAAGTCGACCCGACAGTCACCCTGACCGGCCCAGATGGTCCGGTGGCCTTGCTCGACGTGTTCGAGGGCCGCCGGCAGCTCTGTGTGTACTTCCACATGTGGCACGACGGCATGCCCACCGCGGAGCAATGCGAGGGATGCACCTTCTTCAACGGACAGGTCCGCGAGCTGGCCTACCTCCACGCACGCGATGTCACGTACGCCACGTTCTGCCAGGGTCCGTATGACGAGAGCGTCCGCTACCGCGACTTCATGGGTTGGGATCTGCCGTGGTACTCGGCGCGGGACTCTGCTGATCTCCTTCTCGCCGGACGTTGGTTCGGGATGCTGGTGTGCTACCTGCGCGACGCTGACCAGGTGTTCGAAACCTACTGGACCTCCGGACGGGCCTCCGAGGTGATGGCACCGACCTACGGGCTGCTCGACATGACCGTGTACGGCAGGCAGGAGATGTGGGAGGACTCGCCGCTTGGCTGGCCCCAGCCCCATGCGATGGATGGCCGGCAGTTTCGCACCAACGGCCGTCCCAGCTCCCAGTGGTCACGTCTGGCCGAGGGACGCTCCGACCGTCTCGGTTGACTGGCGAGTCCACTGGGCGATGACGCTTCGGATCTGCGGGTCGGCCGTCGACGAGGTCCCTGCGATCCGCCGCGGGGACGAGCTCCGGCTCAGCGGCCACTGTGTGGAGCGGCCACCGGAGGATGCACGGTGAACGACTGGCCCGGAAGGATCTCCGCCATCACCTTGTTCGTCCGGGACCTCGAGGCTTCGAGGGACTTCTATCAGCGGGTCTTCGGCGTGCCCGTTCACTTCGCCGATCATGACTCCGTCGTCTTCCGCTTCGACGACACCCTGATCAATCTGCTCGACGAACGGGCAGCTCCCGAAGTGATCGCTCCGGCCGTGCTCGCTCCAGCCGGAGCGGGAGCGAGCTTTCAGTTCACCGTCAACGTCGAGGACGTCGACGGAGCATGCGCCGAGTTGATCCGACGGGGAGCACAGTTGCTCAATGGCCCGACGATCCGCCCCTGGGGTGTTCGCACCGCCAGTTTCCTCGATCCCGACGGCTACATCTGGGAGTTGGCCTCCCAGATGTCATGACGGCGACGTCCGACGTGCCTTATCGTTCGCCGACGTCCGGTTCGAACGGCCTCTACTTGTGAAGTCGCTCCTCGAACCGCGCCCGGTCGAACAGCACCCTCGAATCGATTGGACTGCCGTTGAGCCAGGCGGCCGGCGTTCCCTGTGGATCCTCAGATTGGAAGAGAGCCTCTCGCCTCAGCACCCATTCCGCATAGCGGGCTCCTCGCACACCCGAGACGAACTCCGAACCGGTCAGGCCTACCTGTGCGCCCAGACCCAAGAGGTCCTCGACCGTGAACCCTCCCGTATTCTCCGGCGGCTGAGCTGCGAAAAGTGTCCGGCGCAACTCGTCAAAGCGACCCTCCTCGGCGGCGAGGGCGAGAGCGTTGTCGGCTCTCACCGACTCAGGACCCAAGAAGCACCGCATGCGATATTCGACTGACAATTCACCTGCGCCCAAGGTGGCCGTGATGATCGGTCCGTTGACCTCTTCGAACTCTCGGCAGTAAGGGCACTGTGGATCCTCGAAGAGGACCATGCCCTTGGTCGCGTTGGTGTCGCCGACAAGGACCCCGCCTTCAGGGGTGTGGCCAGAAGGTATGACTTCCGGATCAGTCGCGCTCACGTTTTCCTCCGCACCATCAGGCAGTCGAATTGCTCTCTGTCCCGACCTCTACGTGAAACGATATCGGCATGGTGATCCCCCTCATGCTCGCGACATTGACGGACCGTCGCGATTTCGGTGACGATTGGTTGTTGGAGCGCAAGCTCGACGGTGAGCGGTGCGTCGCACGCAAGATGGGCGGCAGCGTGCAACTCGAGTCGCGTACCGGCAAGGATCTCACCTCTACCTACCCCGAGGTTCGCGCCGCAGTGGCCGCTCAAGAGTCCCGGAACCTCCTGCTCGACGGCGAGGTGGTGGTCTACGACGGTGACCAAACGTCCTTCACCCGACTCCAGCAGCGTATCGGGCTGACCAGGCCGTCTCCTGAGCAGGTGGCCAGGTACCCGGTCGTCTACTGCGTCTTCGATCTCTTGGAAGTCGACGGGAAGGATCTGACTGATCAGCCACTCGTGGGGCGCCGCGCCGAGCTGGCGGGAAAGGTTCGGTCGAGCTCGGCATTGCAACACACCGAGGCCTGGCGCGACGACTCTCAGCGGAGATTCGCCGAGGCCTGCCGTTCCGGCTGGGAGGGGCTCATTGCGAAGCGTGCTGACGCACCGTACGTTGCGGGCCGCTCGAAGAACTGGTTGAAGCTGAAATGTGTCTGGGAGCAGGAGTTCGTGATCGGTGGTTATACCGAGCCCAGCGGCACCCGAACGGACTTTGGCGCCTTGCTCGTCGGCTACTACGAGCAAGGCGCGCTCCGCTACGCCGGCAAGGTCGGCACCGGTTACACCAAATCGACCCTCAACGACCTCGGTCTCCGGTTGCGCAACTTGGAAGCGGCCGGGCCCGCGTTTGTGGACGCGCGACCGATCCCTCGCGGCACGCACTGGACGAAACCCGAGCTCGTCGCTCAGATCGGCTTTGCCGAGTGGACGAGTGACGCTCGGCTGCGCCAGCCGCGCTTTCTCGGGCTCCGCGACGACAAGAACCCGGCTGAGGTCGTGCGGGAGCGGCCCCAGTGAGGGATCCCCAGATTGTGTTCGTCCAGCGACCGGCGAAAGGACGGCATCACCGACGGATGCGAAAGGCGGTCGTCGTCTCCGGAAAGCCTTTCAAGGTGAGGGGCGGAAGCCGCTCGAATTGAAATCCGTGAGAGGCGAACCGCACCTGCTCGGACACGACCGCCGTCGAGGGATCAGCGACCGTGACCAGCCGGGCGGCCAGGTTGACGTCGGGTCCGTAGAGATCTCCGAACACGGACACCATCTCTCCTGCGGCCAGACCGACTCTGACCGGAGGCAGCTTTCCACCGGAAGCCTCGACGAGGTCCAAGGCGATCCCACAAGCACTGTCAGCGTCTTCGGTGACGAACATCACCTCGTCGCCGATGGTTTTGACGATCTGGCCATGACCCCGCGCCACCAAGTCGGACGTGCGGTCGTCGAACTTCAGCAGTACGTCCGTAAGCTCGCGCACCGACAACGACGCGGTCGCAGAGGTGTATCCGACCAGGTCGACGAAACCGACCGTCCGCTGCACCATGACGGCCGATCGCTCATCGTCCGTCGACCACATCCGCTCCGCCACCGCCACGATCTGACGGCGGAGCACCGCGTCGAGGGTGGCCACGAAATCCGGGAGTAGCGTGCGAGTGAGATCGGCGTATTCCTTGACGATGTCGATGTATGGAGTGCCGGTGTCCCGTCGCGACAGCTCAACATTGAGTCGGAACGCCCCGACGAGAGTCTCGGCGACTCGTGCCATGGCGATGCCGGCCACCCGGGCGAGCTGCAGCGTTGCCTCTCGACCCAGCAAGCCGCGGCTCGCCGATGCGAGCAGTCGGAGGGAAGCCGCTTCGCCGGCCGTCAACGGGACATCCGGATCGCTCGAGAACCCGACAGCCGTCGCCAACTGCTGCGCCGTTCGCCAGTCGATGTCGGTCGCCACCACGAGATCGGTCAACGTGAGAGAGCCGCGGGGCCGTAACGTCAAGTCGAGCGCCAGCTCCCCGAGGTTCGTTGCCACCGACACGTCTTCAACCGTCGCCCCAAGGGACAGGACGTACCGGATCAGTTCGAGACGGTCGGCCGCGCCGGGCTCGTGGGGATTCAGGAGTCCCAAGTGCTCCAGCTCTCGGGCGTCTGGCAGTCCGTCTGGGTAACTCACCGCCACCAGCTTGCCCGACCTGCGGCAAACGTCGCCCGGTGCTCAAATTTGTTGCGCCACTGGCGATGGTCCCGGACACACCGGGGCCGCTGCGCTGCGGTCAGACCGCGACGACGTACAACCGCTGGCAGAGATCGGAGCCGAGCGCCAACGTCGTACCACCGACTTCGAGCACGAGTGTCCCATCGGGACCCTTGGCCGTCACCGTCGCCGTCGCTCCGGGGATGAAGCCGCGGTCGTCCAGATAGCGCAAGATTTCGCCGTCGAGCTCGACTTCTTCTCCCAGCCGCTCGAGGCGGACCCTCTGGCCTGGCGCGCCCTGGGCCAGGGTCACCTGAGCCGGCGCGGTGGGCTTCCGGTTGGCACTGCCCGGGATGGGATTGCCGTGCGGACAGGTCGCGGGGTCCCCCAGGATCTCCACCAGGCGTGTCATCACCTCGTCCGACATGACGTGTTCCCATCGACCGGCCTCGTCGTGGACCAGATGCCAGGGCAGGCCGATGACGTCGACCAGCAGCCGCTCGGCCAGACGGTGCTTCCGCAGCACCGTCTGGGCCAGGTCCCGACCCTGATCCGTGAGTGTGATGGTCCTACCGGAACGCTCGACGTAGCCTTCGCTGGCCAGCCGGTCGAGCATCTCAGAGACCGTGGTCGCGGTACGACCCAGCCGGTCGGCGAGCCGCGCTTGGATGGCGGGGATCCCTTCTTCGTTGAGTGACTCGATGGCCTCGAGGTACTCCTCGACAGGCGGGTGGTGTTCGACCGGGTGGTAGGAGGCGGCTGAGTTCCCCCGCTCAGTCACGGATCTGCTGGGCCAGGTAGTGGGCCGAGCCGAGCTGATCGACCAACGCGAGCTGGCTCTCCAACCAGTCTGCGTGGTCCTCCTCACCTTCGAGGATCTCCGCCAGGAGATCTCGACTGCCGTTGTCACCCTGTTGGACGCAGAGGGCGATGCCGCGATTCAGACGTTCAATGGCCTCGTACTCGAGGGCGAGCGCCAGTTTCAGCTTCTCGATCGGGTCCTCACCGGTCTTGACGGTTCCCATGCGTTGGAGATTCGGATGCCCTTCGAGGTAGAGCAGGCGCTCGATGAGGTGGTCGGCATCTTTCATCTCGTCGATCGACTCGGATCGGAAACGTTCGCCGAGGCGTTGGAAACCCCAATTGTCGAACATCTTGGCGTCGAGAAAGTACTGGTTGACCGCAGTGAGCTCTGCGGTCAATACCTCGTTCAAGAGATCGACGACCCCAGGGTCACCCTGCATGTGAGCTGTGCACCGGAGTCACCATCGAACTCGATCGTAGGCGCCGACCGGTGTGGGTGTTGTGAGAACAGGTTTCAAGCAGCTGACGCGGTCGCCGGCTCCCGTTCCGCGGCGCTGGCTTCGAGGAGCACCTCCAGCAGGCGGTGACAGCTGCCGCAACCGCCGCCCGCAGTACAACGCTCCGTGATCTCGGGAACTGTGGAGGCCCCCGAAGCGATGGCGGCGTCAACGGTCCGGTCCGTGACCGCGTTGCAGTGGCAGACGTACACCGCTACCGCCCTGGGTACGGTCCGGCGTCGGGGCCCTGATCGACCGCCCGAACGGCCGGGTCGTGATCGAGCCTGCGGGTTACCGACGGGGTGCCTCCGCCGATCAGCGCTGCTGCCACTGCCAAGGGGATCGGGCGGCTCGTCGGGAGGCGGTACCCGGTGCCGACGGCCTCGGCGCGCATCGTGTCGTGCTCGACCACGAGCCTGACCCAGTCCACTCGGCGCAGGCCGGTCGCGGTCGAGGCCCCGGTCGAGTGGCTTGGGCCATACGTGCTCCATCCTCGGTGCCGGATATGCCTCGTGACCTGCTCTTCCGCACTTGACATATGGCTCTCCGTCAGTTGCAAGTGTGGAAAGCCTAAATCTTAGGGCGACCTAAGTCAAGGGAGCAGCGGTGTGACCGGCATTCTCATCGACCCGGTCGTTCTGGAATGGCTCATTCCGCTTTGCTAGCGTAACCGGAACCAACAGTTCCGTCTTGGGGAGACCCATCCATGGTCCGCAAACGCACGAATTACGCCGTCACCTTTGGGGTTCTCGCTACGGCTGCGCTGGCCTTCAGCCTGCTGCAGTGCCTTGTCATCCCCGCTATTCCCCAGTTGGAACACACATTGAACACGTCGGAGAGCGCGGCGAGCTGGCTCCTGACCGCCTACCTGCTCAGTGCGGCGATCGCCACGCCGATCCTGGGCCGGGTTGGCGACATGCTCGGCAAGGAGCGCGTCATCGTCGCCGTCCTCATCGCACTCTCGGTCGGGTCGTTGGTCAGTGCGCTCGCCACGACCCTGCCCGTGATGCTGGTCGGCCGCGTCATCCAGGGTGCGGGTGGTGCCGTGTTCCCCCTCTCCTTTGGAATCATCCGCGACGAGTTCCCGGCCGAACGCGTGGCGGGCGCCATCGGCGTGATGTCGGCCATCCTCGGCGCGGGCGCCGGAGCTGGCATTGTGCTGGCCGGTCCGATCCTGGTCCACCTCAATTATCACTGGCTCTTCTGGATTCCGCTGATCATGTCGGTCGGGGCGACGATCGCGACCTTCTTCTTCGTGCCCGAGTCGCCGGTGCGCGCGCCGGGCGGCATCAACTGGCTCGGCGCGTGGCTGATGTCAGGCTGGCTGGTGACAGGGCTGCTCGCCATCTCCTATGCGCCGACGTGGGGATGGGGGAGTCCTTCGATTCTCGGCCTGCTTGTCGCCACCGTCGTGCTCCTCGCGCTCTGGGTGGTCTCGGAGAACCGCTCCGCGTCGCCGCTGGTCGACATGAAGATGATGCGCATCCCGGCGGTGTGGAGCACGAACCTCGCCGCGCTGCTCTTCGGGTTCGGCATGTTCGCCATGTTCGTCGTGCTGCCCCAGTTCACCGAGACTCCGACCAGTGTGGGCTACGGATTCGGCGCCTCGGTGACCCAGTCGGGCCTGTACCTCCTCCCCTTCGCCGTGGCCATGGTGATCGTGGCGCCGATGACCGGACGCCTGTCGGCGCTCGTCGGCTCGAAGATGGTGCTCGTGGCCGGGTCGCTCTTTGCCGCCTCGAGTTACCTCGTCCTGGTGGTGGCCCACAGTCAGGAGTGGACCATGTACGTCGCAACAGGGTTGCTCGGCATCGGTATCGCGATGGGGTTCGCCAGCATGGCGAACCTGATCATCGAGGCCGTACCGGCGGAGCAGACCGGAGTGGCAACGGGCATGAACACCAATATTCGCAACATCGGAGCCGCGCTGGGCAGCGGGATCGCCACCAGCCTCGTCATCAGCGACCTGCTGCCGGACGGCAACCCCAAGGAGCGCGGCTATGTCCTGGCTTTCGCGGTCAGCGGGCTGGGACTGGTCGTGGCCGCCCTGGTCGCGCTGATGATCCCCCGGCGTGCGGCGCCTTCCGTCGTGGTCCGAGAGCCGCACCCCGCTCTGACGGCGGAGGCGGAAGTGATCGTCGGCGCCATGGCGTTCGGACCCGAGGACCTGGCGTGACCCGGCGGAGCGTCCTCGCCGCCGATCCGGTACTGCGTCCGGGTGCCGGTGCAGGTGCGGACGAGGGAGTGCGACCGCTCCGACGCGACGCCGAAGTGAATCTCGGGCGGATCCTGGTGGCGGCGCGCGACGTCTTCGCCGAGGAGGGGTACGACGCTTCCATGGAGGCGATCGCCGTCCGGGCCGCTGTCGGCATCGGTACCCTCTATCGGCGCTTCCCCACCAAAGCCGATCTGTTCGGCGCCGTGGTGGTGGCCGCGCGGGAGCGTGTGGGACAGATCGCCGCGGACGTTTTGGCCGACGTGGCGCCCGCCGAGGCCGTGTTCGAGTTCGTTCGGCGCTGTATCGCCGTGCCCAGCGTCTGGCGTGCCACCATCTCTGCACCGCCGTGGGGGTCGTTGCACGGCACCGGGCTTACTCAGCTGGCTCCGGTGTTGGCCGACATCGTGGAACGGAGCAAGGACGCGGGGACGCTGCGAAAGGACGTCGTGGTCACGGACATCGTCGTCGTGCTCAAGGCGGTGCGGGCGATAGCCGATCTGTGCGATACGCCGGGAGCGAAGCCCTCTCTGCGCTTCCTGGAGCTCACTCTCGACGGTCTGCGTCCGGGCCAGGACCCACTCGAACATTCCCCGCTGAGCGTCGAACAACTGGCCAAGCTCCTCGATCAGTGCGGATGAGAGTCAGGCAGCGGACGCGCACCCCGATGCAGTCGTCGTCCGGTTGGATGACGAGCAGATTCCAGCCGAGGTCGGGGGAGTGAGAAGCAGTGCCCTGAGATCTGGCGCCTCGCCGATGATGCCGCGAGCGGCGTTCACTCCATAGAGCTCCGCCGCGAGAGCGGACCGCGCCAGATCACTGTGCAGGCGGTCCTGAACGCTCCAGGCTGCGCATTCATCGCCGAGATCGAAACCGTACCCGAGCCAGCCATGACCGATGAGGTCATGGACGGCACGAAATCGATCAAAGGCGCCTGCGAACCCGCAGTCGATGAGGGGATGAAGGCGCCCTCCGGCGGTGACGGCCGAAGTGACCTCGAGGGTTCTGTGGGCACGTACGTCGCAGATGAGTTCTTCGTCGCTTTCATATGGTCGGGCGCATCGCGAGAACACGACTCGAACGGCGTGGCAAGCGTCTTGGGTGAGGAAGGCGAAGAGGCGATCCGTTTCAACCTGGAGCTGCCTGTACGCCTCGATCACTTCCGTATCGCGATGAGCGCTTCGAGAATGCAAGTACCACTCGCCCACCAGGACGGCTGCCGAAGGCTCATTCCTCTCCTTCCACCCTGACGTCATCCCGCATCTTCGATGTCTGTTCGAGCCTGTCGGTTCGTTCCTACGTCGCACAGCCAGGAAGCTTCCCAACCTTCGAAGCGGGTAGTGGGGGCAAGCGTCAGATTGCGTGATCGACGCCAAATTGGGTTTCCATCAAAACGCTCGATTCGCTGCTGGCGACCAGTTCGTAGATATTTGAATCCGGCGTAGGCGTAGGACAGCGAGCTTTTCAGGGGATCAGGACGATTTTGCCCAGGGTGTGTCGTCTCTCCAGTTCCTCATAGGCATCACGGACCTCGTCGAGCGGGTAGCTGTTCGCGATCGGCAACGTGATGCGCCCGGACGCCACGAGCTCGGCCATCTCACTGAGGATCTCCGGGGTGGACGCAGTAGAGCTCCCCTCGGACTTGACCCCGTACTCCTGCGCCGCCTTGAAGGCGATGATCGTTTCGATCCGATCCTTTGGCACCCCGAGGTCGATGGCCAGGCGAATGTATTCGTCTCCGAAGGTGTCGATGAATGCATTCACGCCGTTGGGCGAGAGGTCTCGGATGCGATCGACGAGACCGTCTCCGTATGTCACGGGAATCACCCCGACAGAGCTCAACCACCCGTGATGAGGCTCGGATGCGATCCCGATGACATGAGCCCCTTTGATGCCGAGCAGCTGCACGACGAGCGATCCGACACCTCCGCTGGCTCCGGAGACGACGATCGTGTCGTTCCGGCGCGGGCTCACCGCCCGAACGGCGGCGTAGGCGGTCACTCCGACGACGTAGAGCGATCCGGCTACCTCCCATGAGAGGCCGGCTGGCTTCGATATCAGATGCTCGGCCGCGACGACGACATCGGTCGCCTGGCTCGATCGCTGGTCGGACCAGCCGAGCACCTCCTGCCCTGATTCGAAGCCGTCGACATCCCTCCCGATCTCTGCCACGACGCCGGCGAGGTCGCTGCCCTGCCCGGAGGGAAAGGTGGCCGGGAAGACTGCGTCCAAACGACCCTCGCGAATCGCTGCCTCCCCAGGGTTGATACCAGCCGCCCGGACGGCGACGAGCACCTCGTCAGGTGCCGGGATCGGTCTTTGGACCTCGGCGACGTAGAGCACGTCTCTGCCGCCGTAGTGGTCGAACCTCACTGCCTTGGGCATGGTTTCGCTCCCGTCCGGGGCTCGCTTCGAATCGTATCGGTCTTGAGATCCGGTTCACGGACCCGACGTGCCGGGGGTATTTTCGGCAGGCGATGCTTGTCGGAGTTCGGTCTCGGAGATGGCCCAGCGACGGGGTGAAGCGCAACTGTGCTGCGACGGCCACACTTTGGAGCTGGAGCGGCGTCAGGCGCCACTTCCTTACCCAGCCTGGAGGTCCACCAACGATGCCGATTCACCAACCAGATCAGTCCATCTTCAGGTCCGTTCTGCCCGAGGAAATCGACTGGAAGCCGTTTCCGGCCTTCCCGCCGTCGGCGCGCCTGGCCATCGTGGTCGGCGAGCCTTCCGAACCGGGCCCGTACGTCATAAGGGTCAAGGTGCCCTCTGGCGTCAAGCTGATGCCACACCAGCATCCGGAGGACCGCGTCTACACCGTCATATCGGGAATCTTCTACATCGGGCTCGGCAACCGGTTCGACGACGAAGAACTGCAGGCGTACCCGCCGGGTGCCGTTGTCGTGCTCCCCGGCGGTACTCCTCATTTCCACTGGGCAAAGTCCGGTGCTTACGTCACCCAGGTGTCGGCCATCGGGCCGCTTGGTCTCGAATATCTCGACCCGATCGACGACCCCCGGAACAAGTGAGAGGTTGGTGTGCCGGCAGCGAGGGATACTCTGTGACGATCAGCTCGCGCGTCGCTGGGCAGCACGGGCGCCCGTCCGTTGCGAAGGTTTCGCGTTTGGGCCGACGAAAGAGACGGTGATCCATGCGATCCGACATCAAACCCGGCGGTATCTTCCCCGACTACGCCCTCTCGGATCACACCAACACGGTGCGCACTCTCAAAGAGCTGCAGGGCGACGACCCGCTGGTCCTCACATTGGCGCGGGGCAACTACTGTCCGAAGGAGCACCAGCAACACCTGGAGCTGGCTGCGAATTACCCGAAGGTCGCCGTCGCCTACACCCAGATCGTCACGATCTCGACCGACGACCACCACACGACACAAGAGTTCCGCGCCTCGGTCGGCGCCCAATGGACCTTTCTCTCCGATCCCGCTCGGACCGTACAGAAGGATCTCGACATCCAGGAATACACCGACCCAGAGCACGACCCGATGATCCCCCATACGCTCGTGCTCAAGCCGGGACTGGTGATCCACAGCATCTACAACGGGTACTGGTTCTGGGGTCGCCCGTCCTTCTCTGACCTGTGGCGCGACCTGTGCGCTGCGTCGAGCGACGTCCGCCCCGACTGGGACCTGAGCAAGCCGGGGCTGCGCGAGGCCTGGGATGCGGCCGACTACTCGATGTTTCACGGATGGAACAAGCGGGCTTCTCAGTCGATGCCCACTTCGTATGAGTCATAGCTGAATTTGGGTCTCCCTGCGCCGGCATGCAGCCCGAGTCGGTGCTGGTTCGGGGCGCTGGGTCGGCCGCAATCGCTTCGCCCGAGTGGTTGGAGAACTGTCGTGATGGACGTGGCTGGTCTGAGGCGATCGATCGCCTTCTGTCGAAGCGCGCTTGGTTTTATGCCGCTGTCCGAAAGGGACCGATTGGCGGCGCTGCGTGGTCCAGGGCGGGACCGAGCACCGGTCATTGTGGCCGAACGCTTGAGAGAACGGTCCCGTCGGATCAGTTCGCCACATCGATCGGGAGCCTCTGATGACGCTCAACAGGGGACAGGAAACGGTGGTACGAGCACGCTGGATTGTCGGCCTCGGAAGAGTCCGAGACCTTTCGAGGACAAGGAGGAGATGTCATGACGGGAGCAAGCCCGGTGAGTCCCGTACTGTTCTGTTTCGATGGTTCTGACGGATCGCGAGAGGCGATGAGGGCCGCCGCAGATCTGATCGCTCGACCGGTGGACGCCGTTGTGCTCACAGTGTGGGAAACGGTCGCAACGCGCTTGGCTCTGGCGGGCGCCTTTGCGGCAGGGAGTACGACAGGGGGCGCAGATCTGGATGCCGAGGAAGAGTCGTACGCGAGGTCGGTGGCGGAAGAGGGAGCGCTCCGGGCGGGGGAGCATGGATACAACGCCTCTGCGACGGTCCAGGAGTCCTTCGACGGGATTCCCAAGGCCATCCTGGAGACCGCGGACAACCTCTCAGCACGCTTGATCGTGTGCGGCCAACGGGGTCGGGGCGCGCTACGGAGCACCTTGCTCGGCAGCGTTTCGCACACCCTGGCGGCTCACGCCCGCCGCCCGATCCTCATTGCTCCAGAACACCCTGCTGGGAACCATTGAGGGCCGCTGACTGACCGGCACGGGCTCTACGGCGAAATCACGCTGCCCACATCGGAGACCCCTCAGCTGGGCTGGAAGGCTTGCTTCTCGGTAACGGTTACGTTACGGTAACACGTGTGTTACTGAGCGGCTCCCCTGCGAGGTTCGCTGGTGGCAGGTGAGGCCTCTGCCTTCGACGCCCTCGCCGACGGGCATCGGCGCGAGATCCTGGCCATGCTTCGCCGGGGAGACCGGGCAGTGCACGAGATCGCTCAGGATCTTCCGATCAGTCGGCCCGCCGTGTCGCGTCATCTTCGCCTCCTGAAAGAGGCGGGTTTCGTCGAGGAGGAGGCCGTCGGGACCCGCCGCTTCTACCGCCTGAGCGACGAAGGAGTTGAAGCGATCCGGTCCTACCTGGAGGCAATTTCGGGAGAGGCCGCGACGAGGTTCCGCATGGTCGCCGAGAATGTCGACGACGAGGTCCGGTGAACGAACCGCTCGAGTTCGCCTTCGAGGTCGACTGCCGACCTGCGACAGCATTCTCCATGTGGACGACGCGCGCCTCCATGTGGTGGCCGCCCGATCACTCCGTGAGTGGCGATCGCGGGCTCGAAGTCGTCTTTGAAGAGGGCGTAGGAGGGCGCATCTTCGAGCGGACTCCGTCCGGCGTCGAACACCAGTGGGGGCGGATCACGACATGGGAACCGCCATCCCGGCTCGCCTACACCTGGCATCTGCGGTTTGCACCCGAAGACGCGACGGACGTGGAGATCCGGTTCGTCGACGTCGGTGAAGGGCGCACCCGCGTCGAGATCGTGCACGACGGTTGGGAGCGTCTGGGTGAGCGCGCACCTCAACGCCGGGAGGGAAACAGGGTCGGCTGGACGTCGATCTTTCCCCACTTCGTCGAAACAATCGAGAGAGGAGACAGTTGATGGCTTCTGGCACCAAAGACGACCCTTGGGCCCTGAAGACCCCACCGGGGACGTCCGGCTACACGATGTATCGAGACGACGAAGCCGATCCGGCGCTCGTCGTCTGTCAGGTCGGCTCTACCAAGCTCACGTATCAGGCGCGGGCGATCGAGGACCTCGCGGCGTGGTTGCGCAAACAGGGCGACTGGGTCTCGCTGGGTTCGGCCGACGAGGGCAAGGACCCCGCGCCCGGGACGGTCGAGGCGTTCGGGCGTTCGCCCTCGAACCCCGTGGGCGGCTGGTACGGCATGCGGAAGGGCTACCGCGGCCGCTTCGGCATGTATTTGCCGCCGCTGCTCGAAGAGCTTGGCCTGGCCGAAGTGACCCACGACGCTCGGAACAACCAGATGCGGGCGAAGGGAAAGACATGAGCACGGTGAAAGTCGTTCGTTACCGCACGAAGCCGGAGCACGCCGAGGAGAACGCGGATCTGGTACGGGCGGTGTTCGAAGAGCTTGCCGCGGGCAAACCTTCCGGACTCCGATACGCCACCTACCGCTTACAGGACGGTGTGTCCTTCGTGCACGTCGCCACGATCGAAGGGGAGGTCAACCCCTTGGCGTCGTCGGCCGCTTTCAGTCGCTTCCAACAGGGAATCGCAGATCGATGCGAGGAAGGCCCCATCGCCATGGACGCCACCGTCATCGGTTCCTACTCGCACCCCCTCGACTGACTGGAGAAAGCAGTCTGGCATCAAATCGTCCTACGGCGACCCCGAGAGGTTGTTGAAAACCAACTTCGCCGAGGACCCGAAGAAGATCAAGGCTCCAGGGCAGTTCATGCACGGCGGGGACGACCCACATCGTCTTCCGTCAGAAAGCTTCCCGTGCTCGCCTACGCCACGAAGGTCAGACGATGCGCGGCAGCTGTGAACAGCACACCGCTCGGCGATAGATTCTGCCGGGCCGCTACGCTCTCCGCCGACCGAACTTGGGCTGCCAGAATCCGTTGGACGGAGGAGCACCGGAGAGGGACACAGGAGAACGCTCATGACCGCCGTCTCACAGATCCCGGTGGCCGTCGCCGGGCCACCTGCGGCGCAGCCCGTGCTGACTCCGCTCACGGCCAGTGCCGTCATGCTCGTCCTGACGATCGACGATGGCGGTGAGGCCGTGGTTCACGACCTGCTTGCCGACCTGTCCGGACTGGCGCGCACGGTCGGATTCCGTTCCCCGGATGGAGGGCTGGCCGTCGTGGCAGGGATCGGATCGGCGGCGTGGGATCGCCTGTTCCTCGGCCCTCGGCCGGCCCAACTCCACCCGTTCCAGGCGCTCGATGGTGGTCGGCACCAGGCTGTCTCCACTCCCGGTGACCTCCTGTTCCACATCCGGGCGGCAACGATGGACCTGTGCTGGGAGCTGGCCTCACTGGTTGTCGGCCGGTTGGCCGGGGCCGTCAGGGTGGTCGACGAGATCCACGGGTTCAAGTACTTCGACGAGCGGGATCTCCTCGGCTTCGTCGACGGGACCGAGAACCCGACTGGGTCGGCTGCCGAGGCCGCGGTGACCATCGGGAACGAGGATCCACCCTTCGTCGGTGGAAGTTACGTCATCGTCCAGAAGTACCTGCACGACATGGCGGCCTGGGATTCCCTGACGGTGGAGGAGCAGGAAGGTGTGATCGGGCGGACGAAGCTCTCCAACATCGAGATGGACGACGACACCAAGCCGAGCAACTCGCACGTGGCGCTGAACACCATCGTCGAGGCGGACGGCACCCAGCGTCAGATCCTGCGGGAGAACATGCCTTTCGGGACCTTGGGGGCCGGTGAATTCGGCACGTACTTCATCGGGTACGCGGCGACCCCTTCGGTCACCGAGTTGATGCTCCAGCGCATGTTCCTCGGGGATCCGCCGGGAAACTACGACCGGATCCTCGACTTCTCCACCGCCGTGACCGGCAGTCTGTTCTTCGTCCCCACGGCGGAGTTTCTCGACGGCCCTCCTACTCTGCCGTTTGGTACGGGCAGCGTGACGACCGAGGCGGAAGATCCCGTGCTCGAGCGTCCGGTCACCACAGGCGATGGGTCCCTCGGTATCGGTGGGCTCAAGGGTTCATCAACCGAACCATGAGGCGAATTTGGTCACGATCGTGACGGACGCGGACGTCGCACTCTCGATCTCCTCGGACCAGAGCAGGTTTCGGTCATGACCACCGCCGTCATTGGCACGGGAGGGATCGGATCGGCCATAGCCCGCCGGCTCGTCTCGGGCGGGGAATCCCTGCTGCTCTCGAGCGCCGACAATGAGTCAGCGCGAAGGCTCGCTGAAGAGATCGGTCGAGGTGCGGTCGTCGCCTCGGACAAGCGAGACGCTTTGTTGGGCGCCGATGCCGTCGTTTTCCGCACCGGCTGGGCCTGGCGGCGACGGCGCTCACGCGGCGGTTCAGCCGAGGTGGCGGCCCGCGGGATTCATGGGGCGGAATGCCTGACCGAGTTCCACTGACCAGCGATGTCAGAGTTACGGGGTAAGAGCCGGGTTGGTACAGACGCAGGCGTCTTCAAGAGTGTGGCCGAGAAGAGGGGGGTCCATGTTCCGAAAAAGTTCGACGACCGTGGCGGTGTTGGCAGCCTCGCTGGTCATCGCATCGTCGGTGACGATCACGACAGCCGGTGCCAGTACACCCGGTGTCACCGCGAAGACGATCACCCTCGGACTCATCACCGAGCTCACGGGACCCGGAGCGGCGGTGGGCACGGGCATGGTCCGGTCGGCGCAGGCGCGCATCGATGAGCAGAACGCTGAGGGTGGGATCTTCGGGCGCAAGATCAAGCTCATCGCGGAGGACGACCAGACCAATCCCATCACGGACAAGACGGCCACGGCCGCGCTCATGTCCAAAGGCGTGTTCGGGGTGATCGACGACAGCGCGGTCACCTACGGTGGGTACAAGCTGCTCCAACAGGCCGGAGTGCCCGTGACGGGTGGAGCATACGACGGACCCGAGTGGTACCAGCAGCCGAACACCAACATGTTCAGCATCTCGGGTCCTGGTGACGCCAAGGATCCGCAGTACGACAGCGCCGCCGTCTTCGCCAAGGAGCATGGCGGCACGAAGTGCGGAGCGGTGGGTTACGGCATCTCACCGTCCTCCGCGGCGTCCGCCAGCGGTTTCGAGTTGTCCTGCCAACGGGAGGGCCTCCAGAAGGCCTTCCTCGACACATCGGTGCCGTTCGGAACTCTCAACGTGACGTCGCTCGTCCTCCAGATCAAGGACAGCGGTGCGAACGTCCTCTGGCTACCCCTCGACGGGAACACCAACTCTGCCATCATGACCGGCCTCGAACAGGCAGGTGTCAAAATGAAGGTGATCATCAACGCGACAGGCTACGGACAGGTCCTCCTCAACGACACCAGTACGGTCCCTGACGCCCAGGGCGCGTGGTTTCTGGTCAGCGGCGTCCCCGTCGAGTCCAAGACCCCCGCGACGAAGGCCTTCCAGTCGATGTTGGCCAAGTACGCCCACTACACCGGCGTCCCCGACTTCACCTGGTACGAGGGATGGGGTGGTGCCGATCTCATGATCAAGGGCTTGGAGCTGGCCGGGAAGAACCCAACCCGGAGCGGGTTCATCGCGGACCTCCACAAGGTCACGGACTACAGCGCGAACGGGCTGTTCGGTCCGGTGAACTTCTCACTCGGTGACTTCGGCAAGGCGCCCAAGACCTTGTGCGAATACCTCGTCCAGCTCGAAGGCAACGTGTACACCCACCCGACCAGGGTGTGTGGCGCGATCTTGCCGAACTCCGATCAACTCCCCAGCGCGTAACAAACCCGCACCGACCTCACGATGTCGTGCGGCACGCAAAATCTACTGTCTCGTTGCCGCCGCGCAGAGAAGGCTGCCGTCCGGAGATTCGGTGACGGCCACGCTTGCCTCGCTTCGAGCGAAGAGGCTCCGCATGTCCTGCTCGTCTCTATAGAGCAGGTGCCAGTCGTTGATCCAGTCGTTGACGGCGCGTGAGGGATCGTCGGGCGAGAGGTTGCAAATGGCCGTCGTTCCTCCGGGGCGGGTGAGACCGACCAGGTGGTCGAGCAACGATGCCGCCATGGCATCGTTGAGAGAGTCGAAGAGACCGGCGGAGATGACGACATCGAACTCGCCGGCCGAGTGCGAGGTGCGCAGCAGGTCAGGCAGGTGCTCGAACGATCCGCAGATGAGGTGCGGTTCGGGTCCGGACCGAGCGAGCTCGGAGCGCAAGAAGGCGATAGCCGCCGGGTCCTGGTCGACAGCCACGAGAGAGAGCTGCCCGGGGTGACGCTCGACGAAGTCACGGCAATAGCGGCTTCCACCACAGCCGACGTCGAGCACGCGGACGGGCCCTTGGGTCGTCTCCCACACTCGCTCAATGAGTTGGCGCAGCCATGTGCGGCGGTGCCAGATCGCCTGGACGCTGTTGACGCTGCGCATGGCGTCGTCGAGACAGTTGGCGATCGCCGGCTGTGTCGGGTCCTCGCATGGGTCAGTCTCGAGGTCGTACATCCACTCGATCATCCGGAAGTCACCCGCGAAACCGTGGGGCTTGAGGTACGCGCGGGCCCAGAGCCTGCTGCGGAGCATCCATGGGTTCAATTGATCGTGCAGCGCCTGCTTCGAGACCACCTGGTGTTCGGAGTCGATGAAGCGGGTGGAGCTCTCGAGAAGTCGGATGATCCGCCAGAGCCTCTCGGTGACGATCTCTTTCTCCGATGGTGTGGGGATGGTCCGCCCGCCCCGGCGCGCCTCTCGATCGACACGGGTAAAAGTCTCGGCACATCGGATGGCCGCCCGGTCGATGACGTCTGCGAGCAACATGGCGTCAGCGGGTGGGAGCGTGGTGATGGTCATCGCTCAACTCCTTCGAGCTCGAAGGTGGAGGATCGCGTCGTCGGGTGTTCGCCTCGGATGAGCTTGCTGAGCCTTGCCGCCGCGCCGATCGCCTCGGGCCCGGACGAATGGAGATGGCGTGGTGGGCCGGGCTCCTGTGGCGTGTTTGCGCTCGTCTCGCCTGAATCAGCCGCCGCAACCTCGACCACCGTCGACAGCATCCTGCCTCGTTTCTCCACTCAGATTCTGCGTACGCTCTATCGGTAAGTCGTTACAACGAAGTTGCAGCGGCATTGCACGGAGTGGTCAGCCGGTCCAGGCGATGGCGAATCAGCCGCCGGGCCTGGTCGGATGTGGCTCACTCCGAGCCTGGGGAGGGAGGCGTCCCGGAGCTGGTCGAGGACTCGGGCGAGGGGAGGGCGCGATCTGGAATGGGTCTGACCGGCGGAGACGGCTCGCATGGATCGGGCCACCATGGCCTGGGTCGCGTTGGGCGCCCGGCCAACGGGTGGGGGAGCCCGCCGACCCCGAGCGGAGCGGATGGTCAGCCGGCCCGGCCCCGACGGCCGTCAGATGCGCTGCCGCGAAGCTGGTGCAGGAGGGCACGCTCGTCAGTTCCGAGGAGCTTCGAGAGCTGTTCCTGCTGTGGCTTGCCGGTCGAGGCGCGATCCGAAAGAAGAGCAAGGTTCGCTTGGCTGTGCTCGAGGAGTTGCCGGAGTTCGTCGCGTTCTGCGGCAAGAGTCCGGGACTCTGCCTTCGCCTGCAGCAGGTCACGCTCCAGATCGTTTATACGGCTCTCGAGTCGCTCTATCCTGCGTCGGGCCCATGATCCGTCGCTCCCGTGCTGTCGGTTGCGCTCGGTCAGGGTCTGGACGACCTGGAGCAGCAACGCAGACGCCACCTTGTCGTAGTCCATCTCCGAGTTGTCCGCACCATCGAACGAGGTGTCGATGCCCGACGGAAGAGCGTCGGCCACGGCCGTGATCCGATAGGTCCGCTTCCCTCGGACCTCCCTTGTCAACTGGCCTGCCCGATCCATGTTCGCGATCAACTGGGTGAAGCCCGCCTGTGTCCCCTCGTAGCCGAGGACCTCTCTGAGTTTGGCCGTCGCCCGCCCGGTTGCATCCTCGAACGGCCCGTGGTCCACGAGATACTGCGCGACCTGTTGGCGAATTTCGACCTCGCGACATCACAACTTCTCCTCGGCGACTCGTACGGGGGGCTCACCGATGTGGCAGTGGCCGGACAAGACCTGGGCGTCCTACCCGCGATCGAGAACCCAAGTCTACTTGCCGATGGCCATACCTTGGTACTTCGGCCCATGGGTGCGTCGAGACAGACCTTGGAACGATCGAAATAGGTCATGGTGCACGACGACGGGGCAACCCGAGTGGCCCGGAGGTATCGGTTCATTGCCAGGTGGTGCGTTCGAGCATGGGCCTGCCACGGAGCCCAGCAGAGTGGTGCTCGTGGTCAGCCGAACGAAAGAAAGTCCTTGTCAGAGGCCTGAGTCCTCAGACCGACCTCCTTGGCCCAGGGTTGCGACTATGCCGCCGCCTCGAAACCGACTCGCTCCATGTGCGGTGCCAAGACATCGAGATCGAACGAGTAGAGCTCAGCGGCGTTCTCATAGAAGATCTTGCGCGCCAGCGCGTCATCCACGGCCGGGTGGTCGAGCAGGTTCCTCACCTGCCGATCGGTGTCGAAGATGATCGATTCGAAATGCGGAAAGTCAACCCCGAACATGACGGTCTCGGGCGTCACCGTCGCCGCATCGTCGTCTTCGAATTCGACCCCTCCATTGAACTGCTCGATCGTGAACGGCGAGAGTCCCATGTGGAGGTTCGTTCCCCAATACTCGCTGGCCATTCGCTTTACCGTCCGCTCGCGATTCATGAGTCGGGCGAACTCCATCCAGTCGTCGTTGCGGCTGAGCCGTACATCCAGATCGTGGATCGCCGGGGCGATCCATTCCGCTCCGGTCTCGACGAAAATGAGGTGGAGGTCGGGGAATCGGTCGAACACGCCTCCGTAGATCATCTGCCAGAGCGACCGCCCGCAGTAGAACTGTTGTTCGAGAGCCAGGGTCATGATCGCGGCGAAACCCGGTGGGTCGTACAGAGGGGCGCCCGCACCTCCGTGCTGGCTGATCGGTAGCCCGACTTCCTCAATGGCCGCCCACACGGGATCGAGCACGGGGTTGAAGTACGCCGTACCGCCGGGCATCAACGCGGGCATGGAGATGCCACCCAAGCCGTGCTCCTTGGCCCAGTGGACATCCTTCACCGCGAGGTCGATGTCATCGAAGGAGATCTGGGCCTGGCCGGAGCGACGTCCGGGTGCCTCCGCACAGAAATCCGCCAACCAGCGGTTGTAGACCATTCGCTCCTGCCGATCGATCTCCGGGTCGGAGGGTCGGTCATCGTGAGCGGAGCGCCTGGTGGCAAACGGCATGCCATTCGGAAAGAGCACCTCGGCCACGATGCCCTCCTTCTCCAGAGCACTGAGCCGCACCTCCGAGTCCCACTGGCAATCGGGCTCGAGGCCCGACTTCACGAGTCCCGGTGCCCGCTGATCTCGCTCTGGGGCACCCGCGAGCCACTCGTCATATGTGGGCAGAAACTTCTGCTCGAAATACTGCCGGTAGCCGATCGGACTCGCTTTGGCGTGTCCATCGATCGAGATGATGGCCATCTTCTGCACGGTGCCCCCTTCAGCGTTGCTGCCGAGCACCTCAACGGTAGCGGAGAGCCGGCCGTCCGACGCCCCTCGCGCTGGTCCCCTGGCTCTGGCGATGTCCCTTCCCGGCATCGGCTCCGCCAGTACCGTCCGTGCGCTCCATGATGCTCACCGAGTAACCGGGCACCCGTCGCACATGATCGGGCACTCGCTCACTCGAACCTTCCTTCTCCAGGGGCGGAGCGATTCGATCGGTTGCGTCGGGCTTGGAGACTCCTCCGACCGCCGAGCTGTTCAGCTGATGAGCTTCGTCTGACGCTGATGATCGCCAAGGATGCCTTGCCCGGCGAAGAAGACGGCTTGAGATCGGTTGCGAACGTCGAGCTTGGCGTACAGGTGGCGTAGCTGGGTCTTGATCGTGTTCTCACTGACGTAGAGGTGGTCGCCGAGCTCGCGGTTCGTCATGCCCGTCGCGAGCAACGACAAGAGCTCGCTTTCGCGTTCGGTGAGGCCGATCTCGCGCCCGGGCCAGCGCAGCGCCTCGTCGATCTGCGCGTGTTGGGACCTCTGGGTGATCACGACCCGTTCGCCCCGTGCGGCCGCCTTGATCCCGTCAATGATCTGGGGCCGGTTCGCGGCCTTGGAGATGAATCCTTGTGCACCTGCACCCACCGCACGACGGACCGCCTGAGGCCGGTCGGAGAAGCTGAACACCACGACCGCTCCGTTGTCCGGATCGGCTCCCAGGGAGCTCACCCGTTCGCTGAGGGGTTCGACCTCTCCGTAGGTGTCGAGGAGCGTGACGTCGACCATTCGCCTCGGTCCCTTGCGGACGTCGATCTCGACCACCTTGATCTCCGGCTCGCTGGACTTGAGGAGGGAGCGGAGACCCTCCAACACGATCATGAAGTCGTTGACGAGCGCGACCCGGATCGATTTGGCCACCGCTCCAGTCTAAGGCCCAGCGTCGCCATGAAAATCACCCGATCGGGTGATTGACGCCGCCTCTCTCGTCAACGATTCTGATGAGGGCCGACGCCCGCCCCGAGGAGGGCCGACGGCCGCCCCGAGGGGCTGAGAAAGCGACCTGCAGGTGATCTTCGAAGGATCCCACTCGGGAGATCCACCAGGGGCGGGTGAAAGCACTGCGGGACGGCCGGGGGATGACGATTGGAGAGGACCCGTGAGATGGGGTTGATACTGCTGGTGTTGTTGTTGGTACTGATCTTTGCTGGAGCCGGCTTCGCCCTGCACCTGCTGTGGATCATTGCCGCGGTGCTGCTCGTGATCTGGGTGCTCGGGTTTCTCGTGTCCGGCGCGGAGCACAGGTGGTATCGGACCAAGTGACGCGGGGCCACACATCGGATCCCGCCACGACGGGGAAATGTGAGAAGTGCGGAGGAACGTCCGGGTCGCGACGCCATGCCGCGACGCCGGCGGCGGGCCGGCAGTGCGGGCCCGCCGCGCCTCAGTAGGGAGCGTGTTCCAGGTTCGGGTCCTCCGAGATGACGACCACCGCGTTGTCGTCGAGCTCTTTGGCGAGCTCGACCTCGTCTCAATGGACCGGTTCGAGCAGGTTGTCGCCGAGGTGCTCTCGTCCCGTCCGAGGGAGTTGATCTTCGACTTGACCAGATCCCAGTTCATCTCGATACAGGGTTACGCCGCCATCGGCCGTTGCAGTCTGGCGGTTCACGTGTCGGTACGTCCCGGAACGGAGCTGACCTCGAGGATCCTGGCGATCTGCGGGTATGAGCGGGTAACGATCGTCCCACCGCGGAAGCCTTCCCCTCAGGGGTCGTGCTGAGTGCCGTCGCCGCTCGCTCTCATGAAGTCGACGAACCACACGTGGTTCGACCACGCACATGCGTCGAGGAGATGTGTTCGGTGAACGCCGACCCGTGGGAGTTCGAGCACGGCCTGGACGAACAGCGGAAGTACTGCGTGACCGTCGCCAGCCTGCCCCGGCCACGCTATCGCTCGGCGTACGCGCCAGGGTGCTCGGTCGGGGTCCTGACCGAGCTGCTGGCCACCCGCTGTGACCGGCTTCTCTCGAGCGACATCATCCCTTCCGGATTGCAGACCGAGGCCCGGGTGGGACGCAAGACGGATGTCCGCTTCGAGGAGCGGCCCATTCCCGACCAATGGCCGTCGGGTCGTTTCGACCTCGTCGTGCTCAGTGAGTTCGCGTACTACTTCGACGTGATCGACCTCGATTGCGTCATGGCATGTGTCTTGGAGTCCACCGTGCCGGGAGCCCACGTCGTCGGTGTCCACTGGCGCGGTGCAGCCGGCGACCCGCTCTCCGGCGACCGCAGTCATCGGAGAATCGCCCGCACTCCTGGCCTCGTGACCGTCGTGCACCACAGCGAAGAGGAATTCGTGCTCGATATCTGGGAAAGACGGTGAGTCGCCGGCTTCACCGCCTGTGGCAGAGCCGGGAGCGCGGCCGGTCTAGTTCCTGTCGACTTCGGTCAGGACCGCCAGCAATTCGTCACCCCAACGATCCAAACGGTTGGGACCGATGCCCTTGCATCGGGAGAGCTCGACGAGCGTCTCGAGGCCTGCTGGCGGCGATGCCTGCCAATTCGCGGTCGTTCAAGACGACGTACGCCGGCACTGACGCTCGTTTGGCCGCTTCCGAACGCCATTTGCGCAGTGCGCTCTCATGGGGTCCCGCTGGGCTCTCGGCGCCGTCGGCCTCGGTCGGCCCGGTCAGGACCACCGTGGCTCCCTGCACCTTCACCTCGGATCCGAATGCCACCTTCAGTCGGGCGCCTCCCACTTGGAGCACAGCTGCCGACTCCAGAAGGTCGACCACGGCCCCGGAATGCCCGGCGTAGTCGAGCGCGAGGCCCACCGCCGCGGGCACCTCGGGCATCGCCCTGGCCGGTCTGCCGCGCACCGCGCTGACCCGGCGCCGTGCCGGGGTGGTCCGGCCTGGCGACGCCGGCGATCGGACTGGCGGGCGCGGCTGCCGTCGAGCTCCGTCACGAAGGGCGAGCATTCGTCGGCATCGGCCAACACGACCACCTGGCGGACGGCACGGGTCAGGGCGACGTGGAAGACGCGCCGCTCACCCTCTTCGTCGTCGCTGAGGCGGTGGGGGAACAGGCCCCGTGAGGCTCCGTAGACGATGACGTGTTCCCATTCCCGGCCCTTGATCTTGTGGATGGTCGACAGCAGGACCGCCGGTCCGCCGGTGGGTCGTCGGGCCAGCAGCATCGCGGAGCCACGGCTCGAAGGAGGCCGCATCGGGGTGGAGTGCCGCCACGGCCTCGAGGGCGACGAGGTCATCGGCGTGGGTCGAGCGATCCGCCTCCCGCTCGTGACGAGTCGAGGACGTCCATCGTCTCGCCCAGGCCCACCTGGACCCGAATGGCCCGCAATCCATCGGCGGTCGAGGTGTCGCACGCAGTGGACGACGGCGTCGAGTGCGTCGGCGTAGGCCATCAGCTTGGGGACGTCTCGACCGGAGAGAGCGATTGGCCAGACGCCTGATGTCGGCCACCGACGTCGTCGGGCGCTTGGTGGCCATCTCCACGACGTTGGGGGCGATCCCCCGAGAGGGTCGTCGGATCGTCTGGAGGACATCGTCACGGCGCAACGCTTCCGGGTCGAGGCCCATGCGCAGATAGGCGAGCGCGGTCCGGACGCCCGTTCGTTCCAGCGCCTTCCGGTCGAGCGGGGCGTTACAGGGGATTCCGGCTTCGGCCAGCGCGATCTGGATCGGGAGCAGCGTCGAGTTCACCCGGGTCAGCACCGCGATCTCCTCGAGCGGCACCCCGCCGCCCATCCAGCTCGAGATCGTGGTCAGCGCGGGTCGGGAGCTCCTCGCTCGTGCCTTCAAGCACGGCCACCGGTCCCCGGCCCTGGATGAGCGGGTCGAGAGTCGCGAGACGTCGTCGCGGCGATCTGGCGGAGTTCTGATCGTCTTGCGCGATCCGGTTCACGTTGTAGGACAGGACGCGACGTCGCGGCCCGCACGACGGCGGGCGGGCACCGGTAGTTGACTTCGAGCGCGTAGTTGTGCGCCCCGGGGAAGTACTCCTCGAAGTCGATCAGGTACTCGGGTGTCGCTCCGGCGTAGCCGTAGATGACCTGGTCGTCGTCGCCGACACCGAAGCAGTTGTAGGCCGGGGCGCAGAGCAACCGGATCAGCAGCATGTGGGCGGCGTTGAGGTCCTGGAACTCGTCGACCAGGAGGTGGCGGCAGCGGCCTTGCGCCGCGGCGCGGGCGTCGGGGTCGCGCAGGAGGATCTCGATCGCCCGGTAGATCTGCTCGTCGAAGTCGACGGCGCCGGCCTCGGCCAACGCTTCCCGGTAGGTGTCGAATCCGTTCGCCAGACCCTGCGCGTCCGGGATCTCCTCCTCGACCTGGGCCGGGGAGGTCAGGCCCATCCGGATGGCCGACAGGGCGTCGATGTAGGGGAGGACCGTGTCGGTGTTGGCCTGGCGCCGGACCTCGAAGACTCTCTGGACGAGGTCACGGACCGCCGGCTCCTCCAGCACACGAAGTCGCCCTCGCGCCTCCGAACTGTCGCAGATCCACTAGCCCATGCTGTTGAGCGTGCGGATGTGGGGTCCACCGGGGCGCCACGAGTTCGCCGGATCTTTCCTTCAGCTCGTCCGCCGCCTTGCGGTTGTAGGCCAGCGCGGTCACCGAGGACGGCTCTACCCCGCGGTCCTGCGATCAGGTGGCGGAGGCGCTCGGTCAGGACTCTCGTCTTGCCCGAACCCGCCGGGGCGATCACCCGGGCGCCGCCCCGTCCCATGACTGACGGCGGCCAGCTGGTCCGGAGCCAGATCGGCGTCGGCGACGGGCGATGGCCGACCGCCGAGAACGACCCTGCCTCGGCGTTCCAACGGTGCACGACCCCGACCCCGCTCGGGAGGGGGGAGGGGGCGAACGGGCCTCCGTCGACGTAGAGCGGGGTCCCGTCGGCCAGCTCGATGTCGGCGGGACCGGCCTCCTTGCACACCTCGGCCGGCGAATCTCCTGGCGGCCTTGCGCCCGTGCCACCAGATCGGGTGCCCGCTGCGGGCGTCGTAGGTAGTTCGCCCAGACCAAGAAGTGGAGGCGCTCCCGGGAGAACTCGAAGCCGGGACTCAGGTCGTGGACCGGTCGCTGCGCACGTCTCTCGATCCGGCAACACCTGGGAGTCGACCGCCATCTCCACCACCACGGGCTCGCGATCGAACCAGGCCCGCTGCAGGGTTTCGATGGCAGCTCCCGGGTCGATGACGGTCTCGGGGTCGATGGCAACCCTGGGGCACCCGCTCCAGGGCTCAGGCGGGCTCATCCCGGGCGACACGACAACGCCTCGGCCGAGTTCCGGCGGTCCTGGCCCTGTCATCGGGCCACGGTACCGGAGGGCTGTTCGCCGTTCGGCGTCCTGCTCGCGGTCGCCCGTCGACGTCCACCCCTTGGGCGACCTCCACACTGGCGGCGCCTCTGCACGAGGCCTGTTCCGGGCAGGGCCGAGCCGATCCGAGCCCACCGCTTCTGGCGGGGAAACGGTCTCCTTGCGACGACAACGAGGAGAGAGGCCGGCCGAGCGCGCCCGACTCGTCCAGCGTGGCGACCGACCTCCGCCCGGGCCGTCGAGGTTGGGCGAACGGCAGCCCGCACCCGCCCGGCTGATCGCAGAGCCGCCTGTGCTACCCGCGCGCGGTGGCGTTCGCCGCCGCGTACTCGGCCTCTGTCACCGCCTCGTGGAACTCGGTCGCGCCGATCGTGGTCGTGGTGTGCGACATCAGCGTGTGCGAAGTGCCGCCGTGCCAGTGCCGCTCGTTCGGCCCGATCCATACCGTGTCGCCGGCGCGCACCCGCTGTGGGGCCTCGCCTTCCTTGCCGACGAAGCCGTAGCCAGCCGTGATCTGGAGCAGCTGCCCGTGTTCGTGCTCATGCCAGACCGTGCGTCCGTTCGGTGAGAACACGACGGTGCCGACGTCCACGCCGTCGGTCTTGGGAAGAATCGGATCGAACCACACCTCGCCGGTGGCCGTCTTGTTGAGATCCGACGGCAGGGGCTGAGCGTCACCTCTCACGATCAGCATCCGGCACCTTCCTCGAGGTTGCTCGTCATCCGAAGTTCCGCCCGGTGAGGGTCGCATGGTGTCCGTCGCCGGATCGTCGAGACCGCCGGTCGCTCGGCGAATGGAGCGCGGGGCGAGGAGTACGACGCTCGGGCTGGGAGTTCGCTCTGGACAGTGCCAGGTGAGGGGTTCCGCTGTCGAAGTCTCGGATTATGCTCGAACAGGTCATCAACCCGGCGACACCGATGGGAGGCCCTCGTGCCTGCAATGACTCCTGGCGATCTCTCGACACTGCCGAAGATCCGCGCGCTGGACGGGGCCCGGTCTGTGGAGCGTCCGGTGAAGTCGGTCACCACCGCGCCCAGTGGGTTCGAAGGAGAAGGATTCCCGGTCCGCCGGGCGTTCGCCGGTCTGAGTTTGCGTGATCTCGATCCTTTCGTGCACATGGACCAGATGGGTGAAGTCGACTATGCGCCGGGCGAGCCGAAGGGAACGCCCTGGCACCCTCATCGCGGCTTCGAGACGGTGACGTACATGATCGACGGGACCTTCGCGCACCAGGACTCTCAGGGCGGCGGCGGTCTCATCACCGACGGTGCCACGCAGTGGATGACCGCGGGTGGCGGCATCCTGCACATCGAGACCCCGCCCGAGGAGCTCGTCGTCTCAGGCGGCCTCTTCCACGGCATCCAGCTCTGGGTGAACCTCCCGGCCAGGGACAAGATGATCCCGCCCGCTTATCAGGGGCTCGAGGCCGACGACGTCGTCCTGCTGGCGTCCGGCGACGGCGGCGCCCTCTTGCGGGTCATCGCCGGCGACATTGGTGGCCACCGTGGCCCCGGGTCGACCCACACGCCGATGGCACTGATGCATTTGTCGGTGTCCCCCGGTGCGCTGGTCGAGCTCCCCTGGGACCCCGGGTTCAATGCCCTCGTCTACGTCCTGGCGGGATCGGGACGCGTCGGCAGCGAAGGCAGACCAGTTCGAGCCGGCCAGCTGGCGGCGTTCGGCCCGGGGGACTGGATCGCGGTCAGAGCCGACGATACCCAGGACTCGAGTACGGAGTACCTCGAAGTCCTCGTGCTCGGAGGCCAGCCGATCGGGGAGCCGGTGGAGCACTACGGACCCTTCGTCATGAACACCCGCGACGAGATCGTGCAGGCTCTCGAGGACTTCGAGGCCGGTCGACTCGGAACCATCCCGCCGAACGCGCTGATGCCGCACGTTCCCGACCCCGATCCCGTGCGCGCCGAGCACACCGGCATCTGAGGAGCGAAGGGAAGACGATCGTCCCGGTGAAGACGATCGTCCCCGTGCGGTGGAACACGGGAGTGAGCAGCACCCCCCTCGACCGACAACCGTGATCGGCGGCTGACGCCGAGAAGGATCTGCTACAGGCCTTCCCAACCGGAACTGGCCACCGGCGTCGGCTCGGGGGACTCGTCGACCACACCGCTGTCCTCGTCGCCGCCTCGCGGTTGCTGACCGTCGGGCCGACGAGTGGGGACGAACGCAGTCGTGCGCAGCGGGATCTCCTTGATGAGCCAGCTCAGGATGAAGCCGACGACGACAAAGGGCACGGCAACCAGGAAGGCTGTCTCGACCGAGTGGCTGAAGGCGTTGACGACGAAAGCGCGCTGGCCCGGCGGAAGGTGGTCGATCTGGGCCGGGTTGGTGGTCACGCTCGAGCCGCTGACCAACTTCAGCTCAGCCGACGTGGCGTGCAGTTTGAGTTGCGAGACCAGGCGGTTGGCGAAGACGGCACCGAGGACGGCCACCCCGAAGGCGCCCCCGATGGTCCGGAAGAACGTCGAGGTTGCCGTGGCCACTCCCAGAGCGGAGTACGGCACGGCGTTCTGCACGGCGACGACCAGCACCTGCATGACCAGGCCTATGCCCAGCCCGGTGATGAACATCAGGACTGCCACTTCCCCGTAGGGGTACCCGGTCCAATCTGGGTGAGCGAGAGCAGTCCGATGGAGAGGACGCCCGTGCCCACGATCGGGAACACCTTGTACCGCCCGGTGCGGGTCACGATGCGCCCGCTCGAGATGAAGGTGATCAGCATCCCGCCGATCATCGGCAGGAGCTCGAGGCCCGAGAGGGTCGGCGAGACCCCGTGGACCACCTGGAGGTACAGCGGCAGGTAGATGATGGCCCCGAACATGGAGAAGCCGATGATGAACCCGACGGCCGAGGTGGCGGTGAATGTCCGGTTCTTGAAGAGCCAGAGCGGGATGATGGGCTCGGACGCCCTGTGTCTCGATGAAGCAGAAGATACCAAGCGACGCCAGGGCGACCAGTCCGACACCGATGATGACCGGCGAACCCCAGGCGTATTCGGAGCCGGCCCAGGTGGTGAGCAGGATGATGCAAGTGACGCCGACCGAGAGGAAGGCGGTTCCGGCCCAGTCGATCTTGTGCGGTACCCGCTTGACCGGGAGGTGGAGCACCGCGGCCACGACGAACAGAGCCACGATGCCGAGCGGCACGTTGATGTAGAAGATCCAGCGCCACGAGAGGTGCTCGGTGAAGAAGCCTCCGAGCAGTGGGCCCGCCACATTGGTGACGCCGAAGACGACCCCGAAGTAGCCCATGTACTTGCCCCGCTGCCGGGCCGACACGACGTCGCCCATGATGGCCTGGGCCCCGACCATGAGCCCGCCGGCCCCGATCCCTTGGATCGCCCGGAACGCGATGAGCTCGGCCATGGATTGGGACAGACCGGACAGCACGGAACCGACCAGGAAGATCACGATGGCCAGCTGGAAGAGCGCTTTGCGGCCGTAGAGGTCGCCGAGCTTGCCCCACAGCGGCGTCGAGATGCAGGTGGTCAGGAGGTAGGCCGTCACGACCCACGACAGGTGGTTGAGCCCGTGCAGGTCGCCGGCGATGGTGGGGAGTGCGGTCGCCACGATGGTCTGGTCGAGGGCGGCCAGGGCCATCCCCATCATGAGAGCGCCGAGGATCACCAGGATCCGGCGGTGCTCGGCGCCTGCGGCCTCTTCGTCGACCGGAGCCGTCGCCAGTTCAGTCACGAGCGTCGTCCAGGTCCCGCTCCAGGTCTTCGGCGAAACGACTGAGCAGGTCGGCCAGGGCGGACAGGTCGTCGTCCTCCCAGTTCTGCAGGAGCTGCTCGAGCCAGGAGCGGCGGGCCCGCCGTACCCGTTCGATGGTCCGGCGGCCGTCCGGGGTGAGTCTGATCCTCGAGGCTCGGCGGTCGTCGGGGTCGGTCTGGCGAACGACCATCCCCTGGCGTTCGAGCTGCTGGACCTTACGGGTCACCGTCGGGGTGTCGACGCCCAGTATCTCGGCGAGGTCGGTGACTCGGAGCGAGTCACCCTTCGCAGAGAGTTTGAAGAGCAGGGTGGCCCCGGCTCGATCGAGCCGGACGCCCGCCAATTGCAGCAGCCGTTCGTGCAGGCGGACCTGGGTGATCGACCGGGCGACGGTCTGCAACGCCTCGTCGAACCGGTCGACGTGAAGGGCTGACGGGCCCGTCTCGGCAGGATCGATAGTTGCTTTCAGCACATAAGTATTCTACCGGCCGCCCTCGGTTTTCCCCGCGCGGCGGGCCAAGGCGTCAGGTTCATCGTGTCGTGCCGTCGGGAGGGCTCCGGCCGGGGACGGGTTCACGGCGGGAGGTGGGAATGTCGGGGAGGGCGGCCGGCGGCCTCCTCACCCGGCGACGGTCGATGAGCCGCCTGGTTCCTCAGACGGGAGCATCGAGAGCATCACGACATCGAGCCGTCGTCCATGATCTTCCCAATACGCCCGGAGCACACCCTCCCGCCGAAAACCGACCCGTTCGGCCAGTCGCAGCGCGGGCGTGTTCTCTTGCGCCACGAGCACCTGAAGGCGACGGATGTCGAGCGCCGTCACGCTCCAATCGGAGAGCAGACGGAGTGCTTCGGTTGCGACGCCCCGGCCACGGGCCCGCGGGACGACTCCGCATCCGAACTCGCCGGTGTGATGTTCGCACATCACCATCATGACTTCGCCGAGGTACGAATCGCTCCCGTTTTCGGCGATCACGAGGTGGAGCAACTCGCCGTCCGAGCGGTACTGCTCGAACAGCTCCGCGACGCCGGCAGCATCGCCGGCCGGCAACGGCGGCACCGAGAGCGCGGTCGCCGGATCCCTGGTGAACTCCGATGCGGCGTCGAAGTCACCCACGTCAAAGGGACGGAGAAGGAAGTTCGAACCACGCAATTGTGGATCCGGATACGGAAGAGCGAACGCGATGCGACGATGGTATGCCGAACTCCCAGCCGTGAGCCTGTGCCGCGCAGGAAATGCGAGTTGAACGGGGGTGGGTTAGATTGATGCTTCGTCGGATCCGTCCGGTCGAACGGTTCCAGAATCGAGGATTCCGCCATGATGAGGAGAAGGCCACTTCGGCGAGCAGCGGTCATCGGGGGCGTTGCCGCGGTCGCACACCACGCCGGTACCAAGTCGGGGGAAGCGAACGCCGAAGCCCAGCAGCAGGCTGCGGCCCCGCAATACGCCCCGCCCCGCGCCTGCCGGTGCACCAGATGTCGCCGGCGACGACATGGTCACCCAGCTCCAGAACTTGAAGAAACTTCTGGACGACGGGGTGCTCACGCAGGCGGAGTTCGACACGCAAAAGCAGAAGCTGCTTTCGAGTTCGTAAGGAGAGACGATGACTATTGGACCCGTTCAGATGCTGGTACTCGGGTTCTCCGAGCCGGAGTTCACGGGCAAGATCGCGGCGGAATTGGACAAGCTTCGTGAGCACGAGTTCGTCCGGATCGTGGACGCCCTTGTCGTGAACAAGGACGACGATGGGCAGATCACCGCACTTCAGGTGAGCGACCTGACCTCGGACGAGGCGATGGAGATGGGCGCGATCCGCAGGAGCACTGGTCGGCCTGGGTGCCGGTGACCTCGAGGCGGGCGCCGTTGCGGGCGCGGCCGAGGGTGCCGACGGCCACCTGATCCCGGACGAGGAGGCGTGGTACGTCGCAGACACCATCCCGAACGGTTCGGCTGCGGCGATCCTCCTCCTCGAGCATCGTTGGGCCGCCCCGTTCCGAGACGCGATCGTCGATGCGGGCGGTATCGCTCTGGCTGACGAGTGGATTCACCCCGAGGATCTCGTGGCGGTCGGGCTGGCGGGCGCCGAATAGAACGAAGCGCCTGCTCTGGTTCGCCAAGTCCCGGGCTTGCCGCCCGGAGCGTGAGCGGCCGCCGAGTTTGGCCACGGGGGTCGAGGATGTTCAGCTCGGATAACTGGACAGCGGGATGACCACCGTCCCGACGCCGCCGACGCCGCCCGACCTGCCGGAGCCAGCGATCCCGCCGACGCCGGCGACCCCGGTCGCGTCGCTCGATCCGCTGCAGCTCGTACGGACGCGGTCCTATGTGGTGTTGCTCGTGTTCGGCGCCGTCATCGGCGTCCCGGTGGCCGCCATCGCCTACTTCTTCTTGAAGGTCATCGCGGAAGCCCAACAGTGGGTCTTCACCACGCTGCCCAAGCAGGTGGGCTTCGCGGGCGAGCCTGCGTGGTGGCCGATCCTTCCGCTCACGCTGAGTGGTTTGCTCGTCGCCCTGTGCATCTTGTACCTCCCGGGTTCGGGCGGCCACGAGCCGGCCGAGGGGTTCAAGCCGGCCGGCGGGGTTCAGCCGATCGAGCTCCCCGGCATCATTCTCGCCGCCTTCGCCACCTTGGCCCTCGGCGCCGTGCTCGGCCCCGAAGCACCCTTGGTCGCCATCGGCGGAGGGCTCGGCGTCCTCATCCTTCACCTCGTCCGCAAGGACGCACCCGCCCAGGCCACTCTGGTCATCGGGGCGGCCGGCAGCTTCGCCGCGGTCAGCACGCTGCTCGGGTCGCCGATTCTCGGGGCGTTCCTGCTCATGGAGGCGGCCGGCCTCGGCGGGCCGCTCCTCAGCGTCATCCTGCTCCCGGGTTTGTTGGCCGCGGGCGTCGGAACGCTCATCTTCGTCGGACTCGGCAGCTGGACCGGGTACGGGACGTTCTCCTTGGTCGTCCCACACATCCCCCCGTTCACCAGTCCCGACGGGGCCGAGTTCCTGTGGGCCATCGGTATCGGCGTGGCCGGGGCCGTCGTCGGCACCGGCATCCGGCGTCTGGCCCGGCTGATCCGCACTGTGGTCGTGCGCCACCGGGTCATCATCACTCCGGTCGTCGGCCTGGCCGTCGGCGGCCTGGCCATCGCTTTCTTCGAAGGCTCGGGTCGGCCGTCCTCGGAGGTCCTCTTCTCGGGTCAGTCGGCGCTGCCTGCTCTCATCGAGCACGCCGGGAGCTGGACCGTGGGTGCCCTCGCCCTTCTCCTCGTCTGCAAGGGTCTGGCCTACGCCGGCTGTCTGGGCGGCTTCAGAGGCGGTCCGACCTTCCCGGGCATGTTCCTCGGTGCCGCCGGCGGGATTCTCCTGTCCCATCTCCCGGGCCTCCCGACCATCGCCGGTGTCGCCATGGGTATCGGAGCCATGACGGTGGTGATGCTGAACGGATTGCCGCTCACCGCCATCTTGCTCACGAGCGTCTTCCTCGAGGCCGACGGGCTGTCCCTCGTGCCGCTGATCATCGTGGCCACCGTGGTGTCGTTCGTCGTTTCCACCTGGCTGGCTGCTCCGCCCGCGACACCTCCTTCCGCGCCGGAGCCCTCGTCAGCTCCGACACCCACTTCGTCTTCTGAGCCCCCGCCCCAGCCCGCCCCCGCCGCCGCGCCCACCTGATGGCCGATCTCCGGGCAACCGCGTCCATCGAGCTCCGGGTCACCGCGTCCAACGTCGTCTCCTTCGTTCCGGGTGACCATGTCGATGCACCCGGACCGTCTGTCGATCGCCCGCTCACAAGGACCAGACGACCAGCGACAAGTGCGGCCGAAATGTTTGACGAGGTGTTGTCGCTGACTCAGCCCAGTCTCGGAACCACCGAAGTCCGAGCGGCTGAGTCCCAAGCTTCGCCACGCTGACTTTCCGCAGGTCAGACACGATCCCAGTGCGCGGCTCTTCCGCCGCCTCCAGAGTTCTCCGGCCGGCATCGCCGACCGGCACCCGGGTGTGACGGGTCGCTTGCCTATGATGCGGAACGGACGGCCCAGATGGACGAATCCCAGGGATCGCGTGGACATATTCAAGGAATTCACCTTCGAGGCGGCCCACCGGTTGCCGAACGTCGAGCCCGGGCACAAGTGTGCGCGGCTGCACGGGCACTCGTTCCGGGTCAAGGTGCACATCGAGGGACCTCTCGACGAACAGTTGGGCTGGGTCAGCGACTTTGCTGACCTCAGCGAGGCGATGCGGCCGTTGCTCGAGCAACTTGACCACTACTACCTGAACGAGATCGAGGGCCTGGAAAACCCGACCAGCGAGCGGCTGGCCTGCTGGATCTGGCAGCGCCTGCAACCCGGCCTACCCGAGCTGTCCCAGGTGGTCGTCCAAGAGACGTGCACGACCGGCTGCGTGTACCGCGGCGAGTGAGCTTTCCCGGAGAAGACGCCCGTCGGGTCGCCGTGCTGGCCAGCGGCGGCGTCGACAGCGCGGTGCTCGTGGCCGATCGACGCCGTCGGGGCGAGGACGTGCAACCGATCTACATCCGCTTCGGTCTCTCCTGGGAAGCCGCCGAGGAGGAGCATCTCCGCCGGTTCCTCGACTCGCTGCCGGTGGACTGCCGCGCCCGGCCGTTGGTTGCGCTCGAGTTCCCGGTGGCCGACGTGTACGGCGCACACTGGAGCGTGTCGGGAACCGAGGTGCCCGACGAGGACACGCCGGACAGCGCCGTGTACCTCCCGGGACGCAACCTTCTGCTGCTGGCCAAGTCGAGCGTCTGGTGCGCGCTCAACGACTTCGGCGTCGTGGCGCTCGGCACGCTCGAGGGAAACCCCTTCGCTGACAGCGGGACAGATTTTTTCGACGGCCTGGCCTCGTTGGCCAGCCTGGCTCTCGACCGGCCACTCGCCGTGGAGACGCCGTTCGCCACCCTCACCAAGGTCGATGTGCTCGAACGTGGTCGGCATCTGGCCCTCGAGCTCACCTTCTCGTGCATCGACCCTCAGGGAGGTGAACACTGCGGGCGGTGCAACAAGTGCGCCGAGCGGCGTCGGGCCTTCGCCGTTTCCGGGATGGTCGATCGGACGGCCTACGCCGATCACTGATCTCGTGGCCCGGGTCTATGTCGCACCGATCTCGTTCGGACTCGGCGACCTGGTCGTCTCGGTCCCCGTTCTCCAGGCGCTGATCGCGGACAACGTGCTTGCGGGTGACGAGACCTGGCTCGTGGCGCGGTCGGCTTCCCAGGCGGCGCTTTCCGAGCGGATCCCCGGGCTCGCCGGCTACGTCGACGAGGAAGCACTGCCGCCTTTGTCCGGCGGAGAACGGGTCGTGGATCTGCGCGACCACCCGCTCCAGCGGGACCATTGGTGGGGCTCTCCCGAGTTCGAGGCGACCTTCGGGCCGCTCGACATCAACCAGATCCTCGACCGGATTGCCGGCGACTTCGGCATCAGTGCCGACTTCTCCGCCCCGACGCCGCTCCGGTCCTCGCCGGTGCCCGGGCTTGGTCGAACCGTGCTCCTCGTGACCGAGACCGACGGTCCGGCGAAGGCGTGGCCCGCCGCGAAATGGGAGTCGCTGGCGGCACAACTGCGCCCGCGCTTCGAGGTCCGACAGGTGACTCGGACGGCGACCGGAGGTGACCTCGACCCGCTCATCGCCCCGGCGCTGCCGCTTCCCAATCCTGGTGCGACCGTTGACGCCCTCTCTTCTTGTCGCGGTGTCATCGGGATCGACACCGGGCTCACCCACATCGCCGTGCAGCAGCGAACACCGACGGTCACCATCTGCCGGCATGGCTCCGTGTACTTCCGAGCCTGGCCCCACGCCGTGGCTCTGCGCGGTGCGCCCTGCGATCGGGCCTGCCTGACCGAGGAGCAGGGGTCGGCCTACAACGAACGAGTCAGCCTCCGCGACTTCGAGTGGCGGCCACGGACGTGTCCCTCGGGCCAGCGGTGCCTGGCGGAATTGCAACCGGAGCAGGCGGTGCGCCTGCTGAATGAGTTGGTGTGACGGCTGGCCGCGGAACCCGGACGACCCGCTGAGGTGGACGCGCGACTCCGAGGTCGGCGTACGGAACTCCCAACCGGAGGGCATCGGCCGGGTGGCCGACCTGGGCAACCTCGTTGCCTGGAACAACCTGGGGCGGAACGTCGTCTTCGCCAACCGGCAGTGGCAACCCGTCGCGGTCTTCGGCACCACCTCGTTCCCGCACGACGACGAGCTCTCTCAGTACGACCTCGACGTGCACGCCATCCTCGAGCTCGCCGGGGATGGCGATGGCGATGGCCTGGTGGTGACCCTGAACCACCTCGGGTCGGTGCTCGCCTTTGCCGGCGCGGAGCTCGGGTTGTCAGGCCGTTCGCGCTCGGATCCTGCCGCGTCGAGCCCGGTCAGTCTCGTCGAGCCGGTGGTCTCCACCTCGTTCGCCGACGATCTCGAGCGCACGGTGGCGGTCGGCGCACGGCTGGTCAGCTCCCGGCCGGCGTCCGCGCCTGGTGGCGGCCTCCTGATCTCCGAGCCGGTGCACGTAGGCGTCGGGAAGTCTTGTCTCGACGCGGAGGTGGCTCTCGAAGGCTGGGGGAGGGCCACCGCCCTGTGTACCTTCGGCTCGCGCCAAGACCAGCTGGTCGCCGTCGGTGGCGAAGGGCGTGCCACGCTCGTGGAGTTGGACGACGGACGGTTCGTGCGAAGTCTGGTCGACGTCGAGCTGCCGTTCCGAGCCGCCGCCTTCACTTGGGACGGTCGGCTTCTGTGGGCATTCGGCAGCGAGCTCGCCACATCCCCAGTCGATGACTATCGGTGGGAGGACCTGCGGGGGGGAGGTTATTCCGCCATCGATCCTTCGAACGGTGAGGTCGCCGCAGCCGGTTCTTTGCCCGACGACGTGGCGTGGGGCAACGGTGGCGTGGCGATGGTGATGGCGGGAGGCCGTCTCTGCGCCGTGGGGCGGACCGGGCGCCTACACCGGCTGGCTGACGCCAAGACCGGCCGGTTCGTCTCGAGTGCCCCGCTCACCGATTCCTCGCTCGGCATTGCCCACGCGGCTGCCGTCGGGAACCGCATCCTCTACGGATTCAATCGCGGTGGGTACCGTCTGCACGCTTCGAGCGTGAAGGCTCCGGGGCATACAGCTTGAGGTGCTCGTAGGGGACGAAACGCCGCCGGCCCGCACGCACGTCCTCCAGCAAGGCGTCGATCGCTTCAGCCAGCCCCTCGAGCTGACCGCGCAACCGCACCAGCCGCCCGCCGAAGTCGCCGGCGCCGTTCCCGGCCATCCGGGCAGCCCGGTCGGTTCGATCCAAGCGGATCGCCAGCACCGACAACCGGTCGTAGGCCATGGCCGGACTCTCGGTCGAAAGGGTGGCGGTGGCGGACTGGACGAGCGCGGCGTCGATGGCGGCGTCGACGCGCTCCGCCAAGCGGTGACGTTGCAGGTTGAGACGGTCGATCGAGCGCTTGGCCTGGGCGACGGCGGCGTCGTCCACCCCCGGCGTCCGGGTGACGTCCTCGAGCTCCCATTGCTCCAGATTCGAGTGGAGGAGCTCGACGAGCAGTTGCAGAAGTCCGTTTGGATCGGTTTCGTCAGAGCGTCCTCGGCCCTCCGACCGATGTCGTTCATCCGGCCGTGCTTTGGCTTCGAGCGAACGGCGGAAGCAGGACACCACTTCGCTCGCCGGAGGCACGGGCCAACGATCGCCGGTCACTGACGTGCGGTAGCCAGAAAGCGAAGAACGGATCTCGCCGCCAGTGATCCCTGTCCCATGGCGGTGGCGATGCGCCAGTAGGTGCCGGCGACGACATCGCCGGCGGCGAACACCCCAGGGCGTGAGGTGGCCAGCGTCTCGTCGACCACGACCCCGCCGGAGCGGTCGACTTCGAGCTGGTCTCGAAGGAGTTCCGTCCGGGGCGCTTTGCCGATCTTCACGACCAGTCCGCCGGCTTCTACCGACCGGCGCTCACCGGTGGCGAGGTTCACGAGCACGACCTCCTCCACCCGATCGGTCCCATGGACCTCGTCGAGCTCCCAGCCGCCGAGTTCGGTGATCCGCGGATCGTCGCGGAGCTGGCCCGCGATGTCGGGTCGCGAAGCGAGGCGCGGGGCGCGGTGCACCAGGGTGACCGGCGACCCGCTCCGGGCCAGAGCCAGCGCGTCGAGGGTGGCGTTGTCCCCGCCGCCGATCACCACGACCGGGCGGCCGGCGAATCGGTCGGTGTCCGACCCCAACTCGTAGGTCACATCGCCGCCACGGTCCCCGTCGACGGCCGCGGACAGCCGCCGGAGCCCCACTCCGGTGGCGATCACGATGGCGTCCGCCACGATCCGCCGGCCGGCCGACTCCACCCATCTCCCGCCGAGGTCGATCCGGTCGACCGGCCATCCTCGGCGGGCCCGGTCCCCGAGGATGGCCGCCGATTGCTCGAGGGCCATCGGTAACGGGTGTTCGTCGTCATAGGCTCCCGCCGCCACATTGCGGACGTGGAAGGGGATCTCGGCAATCTGGCCGCCGAGCTGCGTCTGCATCTCGAGCACCATGGTGTCGAGCTGAATGTCGTGACACTCCAGGGCGCAGCTCACGCCGGCCATCCCTCCGCCGATGATGACGACCTCGTGGTGCTCTTCGGCTCCCGCCGGTCCGGCGCTCATGGCGATGAACCTATTGGACTCCCTGAGAGGTCACAACCGACGCCGCGTGCCGGGCCCAACCGAACGGGACGGACGATCTCTGAGCACAAGTCGGAGTGGCTCTCGATCAGGAGAGCAGGCTGGCCAGGTCGACGTCGGGATCGCTCAGTCGGGCTGGGTCGACCGGTCGCTTGGCCGCGACCAGGTCTGCGATTGGGTCGCCGACATCCCACACGTTGACATTCATACCGGCGACGGGAACGCCCGCGTCGAGCCAGAAGACGATGACTTCCCGCGTCTCCCGATCACCCCGGTAGACCACTTGGTCCCAGTGCGCCGCGTAGCCGTTGTACTCCATGCCGAGGTCGTACTGGTCCGAGAAGAAATAGGGGATCTTCCGGTACTCGACCCCTTGGCCGAGCATGTTCCTGGCCGCAACCGGCCCCTGATTCAGTGCCGCGGACCAGTGCTCGAGGCGGATCTGTGCGTCGAAGACGGGGTGGAAGGCGTTGGCCAAATCGCCGGCGGCCCAGATCCCCGGTGTACTCGTGGCCAAGTACTGGTCGACGACGACGCCGTTCTCAATGGTGAGGCCCCCAGCTTCGGCCAGCTCGGTTCTGGGGTTGACACCGACACCAACCACGAAGACGTCCCCGGAAACGGTGGTGCCGTCAGCCAACGTCACTTGTTCGACCGTGGCCGAGCCCTGAAAGGCCTCGACTCCGACACCCATGTGGAGCTCTACGCCGTTGTCCGCGTGGAGATCCCGAAACATGGCGCCCACCTCGGTGCCGAGGACGCGTTCGAGGGGAACCTGACCTGCTTCGATCAAGGCGACCTCCTTCCCCAGCTGGCGAGCCGAGGCCGCAACTTCCGATCCGATCCAACCGGCTCCGACCACCACCAGCTTCGTTCCACGTTCGAGCGCGCCACGAAGGGCGTCGCAGCTCGCCAGGCTGCGCAGGTAGTGGATTCCTGGAAGCTGCGCGCCCGGGATCGCCATTTGTCTCGGGTTGGCCCCGGTGGTCAGGAGCAGCTGGTCATAGGCAAGCAACCCGCCGGGATCCATCTCGATCTGTCTTGCGACGGGATCGACGGAGGTGACCGTCGTCGAGCTGAGCAGTTCGATGTCGTGGTCCTCGTAGAAGCCCTGTGGATGTACCGCGGCGCTGTCGAAATCGACCTCGCCTCGCAGGTAGGCCTTCGACAACGGAGGCCGCTCGTAGGGTCGAACCGGTTCGTCACCGATGAGCACGATGCGACCGGCAAAGCCCTCCGACCGGAGGGTCTCGGCCGCCTTGGCGCCGGCGAGACTCGCTCCGGCGATCACGAACGTCTGCGGGCTCGCCATCTCATTTTCTCCTGTTCGTTCGGGGACCGACGACTCTCGACGAATACTGCGACTCCGACGTCATCGGTTCACCGAGATCCACCCGTCAGGGCGAAGAACTCCTGTCGGGAGCGGGCGTCATCGCGAAGAACGCCACTCAGGGAGGAGGTGAGGGTGCGGGTGCCCTTGGCGCGCACGCCACGCAGAGACATGCACATATGGTCCGCCTCCATCACGACTCCCACCCCTTTGGGGCAAAGGTGCTCATCGAGCCACTGGGCGACCTGCATGGTGAGTCGCTCCTGGGTTTGCAGGTCAGCGGCGAAATGCTCCACGACTCGGGCCAGTTTTGACAGACCGAGGATGCGGCCTGACGGCAGGTAGCCCACATGGGCGACCCCGTGGAACGGCAGAAGATGGTGTTCGCACAACGACCGAAAGGGAATGTCGCGCACCAGCACCAGCTCGTCGTAACACTCGTCGTTCGGGAAGGTCGTAAGGTCGAAGGGCTCGGGGGTCAGGAGCTCCGCCAACGCCTCGGCGACTCGTCGGGGTGTCTCGGCGAGGTGCTCGGATCTCGGATCGCGACCGAGCGCGACGAGCAGATCGAGCACCGCCTTGGTGGCCGCGTCGCGGTCGATGGTCCGGTCGAAGGACGGAACGTCAGGTAGATCGAGGTATTCGTCCCCATCAGCTGCGGGTTGATCGTCAACGGTCAGGCAAGGGTTCATGTGATCCTCTCATGAGTTTCAGAGCGGCGCTCAGCGACATTCTTCTGCCGGTCGCCCGTTGCGCCGGAGGACGCGAGGTCGATGCGAGGTTCTCGAGCGTACGTTCGACCGTTGCACAACCGGCCACGTAGCGGGCGTCGACGGCCGGACGACATCCGGTGAGAAGGTCCGGTCGGACTCAGTGATGGTCGGGGTTCTTGCGCTCCCCGACGTTGACCGTACCGAGACCGACCCCGGAGAGGACGATCGCGGTGAGCATGCTCAGTCGACGGCAATCGAACGAACCTGGCGGACGTGAAACGCCGTGGCGAGTCGAGCCAGGCCAGAGCCCCGATCAGGAGGCCGAAGTCCCACGGCGCGGTGTCCCGGTAGACGACGTGACCGGGGGCAGCATTGGTGATGACGACGTCGGTCCGTGGTCTCTCTCGGTTGATTGGTTGCTTCCTCTCTAACGGATACTATAATCGACTATAGAACGAACATTGGGAGTTCGTCAACCAAAGTCTCTTTTAGAAGGGTGGACGTTGGCGGCAGATGATCTGACAAGGACGGGTCTCCGGCGGAGCTCGGACGACTTCGACACCCGAGTGACCAGCCTCGCCGTGCTGGCCGAACCCCTTCGACGTGCCCTCTACCGCTTCGTGGTGGGGCAATCCGAGCCGGTGAGCCGCGAAGAGGCGGCGGCGGGGACCAGCGTGGCGCTCCACACAGCCAAGTTCCATCTGGACAAGTTGGTGGATGACGGGCTGCTCGACGTCGAGTATCGCCGACCCCTCGGTCGTGGGGGGCCGGGCGCAGGACGCCCCTCCAAGCTGTACCGGCGCTCCTCGCTCGAGGTCGCTGTCAGCGTTCCCGAGCGTTCCTACGAGCTTGCCGGTCGGCTGCTCGCTCAGGCTGTCACTGTCGCAGAGGGCGAAGACATTCCGATCTCGGACGCATTGAGGCGAGCTGCTCGCGAGGAAGGGCATTCACTCGGTGCGAAAGTGCTCGAGAGCGCTGGATCAAAGGGGCGCTCGGCCCTTCGTGACGCAACGACCAGGGTCCTGGCCGACCGTGGTTACGAGCCTCGCCACGACTCCGGTGGAGTCACGCTGGTCAATTGCCCCTTTCACTCCTTGGCCGAGGACTACACAGACCTTGTCTGTGGGATGAATCTCGATGTGATCGACGCCTTGCTTTCTTCTCTCGGCCGAACCGGATTCAAGGCAGTGCTCGACCCCGCCTCGGGCAGGTGTTGCGTTCGACTCCTGAGTGCCGAGGCGCTCACGCGGTCTGGCCGAACGGTGGGGGAGTGAGCGCCGGTGAGAAAGCCCAGTCGCCTCCAGGGACGCAGCCGCGTGCCTGCCTCCTCGGCCAGGGGTCTCCGAACGGCGGGCTCGAGGGGTTCTCCCCGGGGAGTCCTGGGGTAGGCACGCTGGTCCCGAGCTGGGCGGAGGAAGGCGGGGACCGTCAAATTAGGCTGGTGAAGTCGTTCGGGCCTCGCTGGGATTTCGCCCACAACGGTGCCGAAGGAGTCAGCAGGAGACGAGTGGGTGTGACCGAAGGAGACCGACGAATGGGACGGGAGGACTGAAGTGACAGACCTTTACCAAAAAGACCCCGAGGCGATTGCGCAGTTGGACGAGCGTCAGTACGCCGTCACTCAAGAAGGTGCCACCGAACCGGCCTTCGCGAACGAGTTCTGGGACAAGAAGGAGGCGGGTATCTACGTCGACATCGTCTCTGGGGAGCCCCTGTTCGCCTCCACCAAGAAGTTCGACAGCGGTTGCGGGTGGCCCAGTTTCACGGTGCCCCTCGAGTCCGCCAACGTGCTCGAGAAATCGGACCAGAGCCACGGGATGATCCGCACCGAGGTTCGCTCGAGTCACGGGGACAGCCACCTGGGCCATGTCTTCGACGACGGGCCGGCTGAAGAGGGGGGCCTGCGCTATTGCATCAATTCGGCCGCCCTGCGCTTCGTGCCCTACGAAGAGCTCGAGGCTGAAGGATACGGGCAGTACAAGGAACTGTTCGACGGACCCAAAGACGCAGAGGAGGTCGTCCGATGACTGAGCACACAGAAAAGGCAATCCTGGCTGGGGGTTGCTTTTGGGGCATGCAGGACCTGATCCGTAAGCGCCCCGGAGTGCTGTCCACACGAGTGGGGTACACCGGAGGCGACGTGGCCAACGCCACCTATCGCAACCACGGCACACACGCCGAAGCAATCGAGATCACGTTTGACCCCGACAAGACGTCCTATCGCGACATGCTCGAGTTCTTCTTCCAGATCCACGATCCCACGACTCTGAACCGCCAGGGCAACGACATGGGTGCGAGCTATCGCTCAGCCATCTTCTACCTCGACGACGAACAGCGTCGGGTGGCCGAGGACACCATCGCCGATGTCGAGGCCTCGGGACTCTGGCCGGGCAAGGTCGTCACCGAGGTCACCCCCGCGGGACCTTTCTGGGAGGCCGAGCCCGAGCACCAGGACTACCTGGAGCACTACCCGAACGGCTACACCTGCCACTTCCCGCGCCCGGGATGGGTGTTGCCCCACCGCAGCGACGCCGTTGCGTGATGGTGACCGGCGGTTCAGCGGGTTGATCCGCTTGGAGTAAGCGGGTTGATCCGCCTGGAGTAACTGCGTCTGACAGCGCAGCCGGCTCCTCCGTTGGGGATCGTTGCGTGATCCCTCGATTCAGGTCATCCCGAAAGACTGGACATCTGATGGTCCATCCGTCGGGGTGGCTGCGGTTTGTCCGCGATGGTCATCGCCCGCCGACGGTTTCAAGACCGATGCCCTCGACGCGAGGGCGCCGGCCCGTCGCCACCAGAAGGTGGTCACCCCGCGCTTCGGCCCGTCCTTCGAATTCGAGGATGTCCGCGTCGCCCTCTCGGCGACTCGGACAAGGCTGCGGCGCAGTGTTCACCCGGTGCCCCGCCGCCGAGCACGATCACGTCGTCGTCGTTCATGAGGGCAGCTCCGTTCCGGCTTGTTCGGCGACCATGAATTCGGCGTACCAGTCGGGCCAATTGTCGTCGGCCTTTCCGATGCGCTTCTCGTGCTCGCCGTGGGCTGCCTCTGCACGTCGTAACGCGGTCGCGAGGTCGCTCGAGGAGCCGAACGACGTGATCGACGGGTCGACTCGACCGGGCAACCGATCGGTGATCTCTTGGAGCAACCAACTGTTCCCGTCCGGATCTTCGAACGTGGCAAAGGAGCTGTAGCTCTTGTGATCCGGATCGGGTCCGCTCACCCGACCGCTCGTGTCGTCCGTCTCCAGTTGCGCACCCGGCTCGCCTGCGTGGAACACGTCGCTGACCTTGGCGCCCCGTTCGAGGAGCTCCACGCGGCCCGCTTCGATGTCGGAAACGATCAGGTACAGACCATGCGCAGAGCCGGGCGCGGCCGCGGTGATCTTGGTGCCGAACTGTATGGAGCACAACGAACCGGGTGCCGTGAACTGGACGACTCGGAACCCGTTGTCGAAGGAGAAGTCCGCATCGAGTCTCCACCCGAGCCCGGAGTAGAATTCCTTCGAGCGGTCGGCATCAGAGACGGGAAGGACCACCACCTCGAGTTTCAAATCGACGCCCCCGTTTCCACGGGTCGCTCCGCTTTCACGGCTCTGGCTGTCGGTGGTGCTCATTCGGGCCTCCTGCGTCGTCGTAGCGTCGATTGTCGCGCGATGGATCTCCGCACGCACTGGGGACGGACATGGATCCGGCACTCCGTCCGGCGCGTCGTACCGCGTCCGCGTCTCACGATCGGGTCCGACCGGCGTCTCGACGTGACTGCACTCCCCGGATTGAACGCAGATTCGAACCACCGGTTGGTCGGTGTGTGCACGGTTGCCATGTCCCCGGCTCTGGTGAGAGCCGCTGCGACGGCCCGGTGCCGATTGGGCGGCGCACCGATCAGCAACTCGTTCCAGAAGACGGACCAACCCCCGGCGACCGCGTCGCCTCGCCCAGCCGCCATCAACACTCTGGTCGCGGCGGCGATTGCCCGCGGTCGGCCGATCAGCCAGGACTGCACCGTCGAGGTGATCCGGTGGTAAGGAAGGTGGTCGGCCGCGAGTGCGGTCCGATACCGTTCGGCCGCTCGTCCCGGCTCGTCCAACAGTGCTCGTGCCGCGGAGTTTCCGCTACCCATCGCCTGGGCAATCCCCTCGCCCTGGAGGGGATTGATGAGACCCGCGGCGTCGCCCACGAGGAGCACCCGCTCGGAGGCCGGTTTCGTGCCGACGATTCCCATTTTGAGCCAGCCACCCAAACGGCGTGAGGGTGTCTGCGCTGACGTCGGCGCGAGGGCACCCACTTGGAGAAGGTGTTCGATGAACCGGGGAAAGGCCTGTTGCACCCTCGTTGCCGCCCGACGATCGGCCGCCGTCGCCAGGCCGAGTCCGACGTTCGTCCCGCCGGCCGGTCCGGGAAAGACCCATCCGTAGCCGGGAAACCCACGCCACCGCTCAGGTTCCCAAAAGACGATGGAGGGGAATTCCGACGTCAACGGGAAGATATGTGCGCAACGCGAATCCCCAGAGCACCTTGCTTGCGTCCACCAGGCCGGCATCTCCCGCGACTCTGCTCGTGGAACCGTCCGCACCGATGACGAAGTCGGCGCGCAGCTCGGTACCGGAGCTGAGTTTGTACCCGTCGATGCGGCCGTCCGTCCCGAGTGGCTCAATGGCCTGGCCGTGCACCGGGATGGCCCCGGCTTCGACCGCCACGTCATGGAGCATGGCGTCGAATGCGGTTCGCGTCACCGCCGTACCGTGTCCCGGGTAGCTCAGTCCCTTCCCAGACGGGAGGCGTACGCGACGACCAGCCGGACCCAGAACGACGATGTCGCTCACTTCCCGCCCGGGTGGCGGTGCCAGGTCGAGGTCGGCCAGCACCTGGAGGGCACGAGGACCGACGATGTCACCGCACGCTTTGTCACGGGGAAATGTCGCCTTGTCCACCAATGCCACCGATGCCCCGCCCCGCGCCAGGCAGAACGCCGCGATGCTGCCCGCCGGGCCTGCGCCTACGACGATGACGTCATAACGTGATGATCCCACACCGACCTCGCTCGTCGTCGCATCTACAGTGAGATCTTCGCACCCGAGGAGGGGCCATGCCGCCGTCCATCACCGACGATCGGAATCGGTTCGCACAGCAGCTCTTCACGCCTCTTCCCGCGCGCTATGACCAGTTGGCCGAGGTTCTCTCCATGGGCCAGAACGGCCGATGGCGGAGAGCCATGGTCGATCGCATCGTTGCCGGGTCGCCCGGCACGTTGCTCGATGTCGCGTCGGGGACGGCGGGAGTCGCCCTCCAGGTGGTCGAGCGCACCTCGGCCGACGTCGTCGGAGTGGACCTCACCATGGAGATGCTGGCCCGGGGCCTCCAGAACGTCGCGGCCGCGAAACAGGGAGCAAGGATCCACCTGGTGGCCAGCCGTGCCGAGCAGCTCCCTTTTCCTGATGCCACGTTCGACGCGCTCGACTTTTACCTACCTCCTTCGCTATGTCGAGGATCCCGAGGCCACATTGCGCGAGCTGGCGAGAGTCGTCAAACCGGGTGGTTCCGTCGCCAGCCTCGAATTTCTCCTGCCGCCGAATCCCTTTTGGCGTGTGATGTGGTGGCTCTACACCCGGATCGTCCTCCCCGCCGGCGGCTACATCGCCGGCGGGCGCGAGTGGTTCCGCGTGGGCCGTTTCCTGGGACCCAACATCTCTGGCCACTATCGAAGGTATCCCGTGTCTTGGACAAAGGACGCGTGGGGAACGCGCAGGATTCGAAGATGTGGGGGTGCGCGTCATGAGTCTTGGTGGCGGGTTGGTCATGTGGGGCACACGCTGTCATGACTGACGAGCGGGACGTCCACACCGGCGAGGCCGAGCGCGACGCGCCGCACGACGTGCCAACGGGCGACGTGGCCGCACCTGGGAATCGGGCCGCCTTCTACGCAGCCCGACCGGGAGGATGGCGGGATTGGTGGACGCTCTTGCATCCGCCCTACACGGCGTGGCACCTCTCGTATGTGGTGATCGGCGCGTGCCTCGCACCCCATGTCAGCGTGTCGCGCCTGATCGGCACACTCCTGGCCTTCCTGTGCGCCGTCGGGTTTGCGGCGCACGCGCTCGACGAACTGCACGGGCGACCCTTGGGTACCCAAATTCCCACCGCGGCGCTGGTTGCCGTGACCGCACTGGGCCTGGCCGGTGCGGTCGCCCTCGGGGTCGTCGGATTGTCACGCGTCGGCTGGGTCCTTCTCCCGTTCATGGTCCTCGGCCCCCTCCTGGTGCTGGCGTACAACATGGAGCTCTTCGGTGGCTTCATCCACACTGACCTCGGGTTCGCCCTGGCCTGGGGTTCCTTTCCGGTGCTCGTGGCGTATGTCGCGCAGACCGGGCGCTTGGCCGTCGCCCCCGTTCTTGCCGCACTGGGAGCGTGTGCCCTCTCCGCAGCTCAACGACGGCTCAGCACTCCGGCCCGCCTCCTCCGCCGCCGTGTATCCGCGGTCGAAGGCGTCGTCACCATGCGTGATGGTGGTGTCATCCGAATGGACGAGCAGCGACTCCTCGCTCCACTCGAGGGGGCTCTGCGGGCGATGTCGTGGGCCGTCGCGCTCTTGGCCGCTGGCGTCGCTGTGGCTCGGCTGGTCTCCTGATTCAGGCGGTTCCCGCCAGTCGCCTGCGAAAGCCCGCGACGGTGTTCTCGACGATCCGGTCGTGGCCCCACTGCAGCATGGGATGCGCCATTCGATCGGCGAGACGCATCGGGCGCTGCATCATCTCGACTGTCCAAGCCACTTCGATGTGCGAACCGACCCCTTGAGGACGGAGAGCAAGGCTCGCTTCCCCTTCGAGGTCGCGATGTACCAGGGCGTCGATTCGCCGCAGCTTCTCGCAGCGCGAGAGTTCGACCTCAATTTGCAGCCGGTACGGCAGCGGCGGTGCCACGACGCCGTGGAGCACTGCTCCGGTGACCAGGGAGTCTCCGGCGAATCGAAACTCCTCCAGCCAGGGCCACCACAAGGCGAACTGATCGAACTCTTCGAGGGCGTTCCAGAGATGCTGCGGCGACACCGGGAATTCGTAACCGTGTCGGTGAGTGATGACCGCTCGCCGGGTCATGCCGGAAGACGATACAGGGTCGGCTCGTTCGAACCCGCTGCATGTCTTCGGGCTCGTCCTTTCACCGAAAATGTCCTGGTGTGGGTATCGTCGAACCGGGTTCCGGAGTGGGTCGATGACTTCGAGGTCGAATCCGGGCAGGATCTATCGGTATGACACCCACCCGCGGCCGAGAAAATGCCGCCGTCATCACGCCGACCTCGAGTTCGCGCCGGCGAAAGCTGAAGCCGCAGCGTCCGGTGTTGCCCCTGCGACCGGTGAGACGAGTCCTCCTGGCGGTGATGGCGATCGGGTGCATGATGGGGTTTGCGTCGACTTTGGCTCCCGCTGTCTCCGCAACTGCTCCGGCTGCCCCTCCCGCCGTCACCTGGATGAAGGGATTTTCAGCTCCGGGAACACCGGCGAAGTACAACAAGGTCGGCGTGATCAAGATCGGCCCCCCCACCGCGAAGAATGTGCTCGTGCTGGAGCCCGGCACCTCCGCCGGGAGTGCCTACTTCGTGCCGCTGGCCAAGTGGATCGTTTCCAAGACCCGCGGCTGGCAAGTCTGGTCGGTGGAGCGCCGTGAGAACCTGCTCGAAGATCAATCCGAGCTGAACCTGGCCAAGGAGGGCAAGGCGACCTCGACACAGCTCTTCGACTACTACCTCGGATACCTCAAAGACCCGAGCATCACACACCACTTCACGTCGATTCCTACCTCGAGCGTCGAGTTCGCCAAACAGTGGGGTGTGGAGGTTGCGGTCCAAGACCTCCGGGTCGTCATCGACGCAGCGAAGAAGCTCGGCGGCCGGGTGGTGCTCGGTGGCCACTCGCTCGGGGGATCGGTCGTGACGGCGTACGCCACCTGGGACTTCAACGGCAAGGCGGGAGCCGACGCACTGTCCGGCCTCGTCTACATCGACGGCGGCAGCGCTCCGACCTCGGTCAGCGCCCAGCAGGCCAGCCTTACCCTGCAGGCTCTCGACGTGCCGAGCGTGACCCCCTGGTTGTCCTTCGGCGGGATCGCCGCACCCTATGCAGGATTGTTCAACGCAACGGGATCTCTTGGTGCACTTCTCTTTCCCAACCTGCCATCGCTGGGTCAGACGTCAGGGTTGCTTCCGTCTGACATCGTGCCGCCGGTCCCGGTCACCAACCTCGGACAGTACGGATACGCGCTCAACGCCTCGACTTCTCCTCCGAGCCTGCTGGCCGCGCAAGCACATCTCGGTCAAGGGCTGAGCGCGAGCGGCCCCATCCACGGTTGGAATGGTGCCGGTGCTCTGACTCCGATAAAGCGCTTCGCGACGATGTTCTCGGGCTATCCGATGCTGAGTGTCGACGGGACGGAGTGGTACTTCCCACAGCGCCTGACCGTTGACAGTGGCGCCATCGACAACGGGAATGCGAATCCGGCGCAGGCCGTGCTCGGTGTCGATACCACCATGGGTGACAAGCTGTCGAAGAATCTTCTGATCTATGCCTTCGGTGCACGTCTCGGCGGGGCGGGTGTGCTGGCAGACGCCACGATCTTGGCCAAGCAGTCAGGCATCCCCCCGGGAAACCTCGTGTTGGTGAACCGCCAGAGCACTTATTCGCACAACGACCCCGCCGGCGCCTACCCCAGCAACGTCTTCTTCGCCCACCTCGTGCCCTTCCTCCGGAGAATCAGTCGGGGCTGAGTTGTCGTCCATCGGATCGTCGTCGGTGGGGTGAGTGATGCGCATATCCGCTGCCGCGTCTGGGTAATTGCCCGCGGAAGCTTTGCCCGGAGGTGACACCGTGACCGAAGTCGATCTCTTGGATTTCTATGAACAGGCCAGCGGGTGGACGCTCGGGAAAGTACGGGGAGCGACCGAGAAGCTGGACAGCAACACCCCTTGTGACGACTGGGACGTGCGCAGCCTGATGAATCACATGCTCGACACGCAGCGATACTTCGCCGGTGCGGCTCGCGGCGAAGACGTGTCACCACCGTTGTCCACACCGCCGAATCTGCTCGGCGACGACCCGGTACAGACGTTCGAACGATCCCGAGCTGAGTTGCTCCGTACTTTCGCTCATCCCGGCGTCATCGAAAAGACCGGACCGATGCTCGGAATCGCCTTCGCCGACCAACTCCTCCACGGTTGGGATCTGGCCGTCGCGACGGGTCAGGACATGACGATGCCAGAGGGCCTGCCCGCCATGGCGTACGGGATGATCCATGGCCGCTTCACCGATGAGCAACGGACCGGCGTCTTCAAACCAGAGGTGACTGTGCCGGCAGACGCGTCGCACCAGGATCGACTGCTGGCCTATACCGGACGGCAACCAGCGGACCCCTGAGGTTGCCACAGGGGAGTTCGATCGCCCTTGCGGATCGCTCGTTCGGGCTGTCGGACGACAACCCTGGGCCTCAGGCGTAATCGTACGACCGGGATCCCCTATCGAACAGATGCACGATCCCTGGCCACCTCGTCGTACTCCTCGTAGTCGGACCCGGTATCGTCGGCGAACTCGAAATCGAGCAACCCGGCCTCTCCCCATTTCTCGCGCAGTCGACCCCGCTTCTCGTCGAGCAGCCCGAGCTTGCGCACATTGGGCACGAGTTTCGCGAAGAACCCATGTTGGAACGTCGTGAACGGGTCGAGCTTCGACTTCTGCGCCGATTCCAGCATGAACGGAAGCACCTCTTGGACCGTGGTGCCCATCCGCTCCCAGATCTCCGGTGTCATGGAGCGGGCCTTGCTGTTCAACGTGGCCTCGAGCAGAAATTCTTCTCGATCTCCGAGCTCTGATTCACTCAGGTTCTGGTAGTACTCACCCAGGCTCAGAACGCCGAATGCGACGTGGCGTGCCTCGTCGGACATGACGTAGCGAAGAAGTTTCCTCAGAAGTGGCTCGTCCGTCGATCGGAGCATGGCACCGAAGGCGGCCAGGGCGAGGGACTCGATCACGATCTGCATGCCGAGATAGGCGATGTCCCACCGGGCGTCGCTGATCAAGGCATCGATCTGCGCCTCGAGGAACGGGCTCATCGGGTAGGCCTGACCGAGTTTGGTGTGAAGATACTTGGCAAAGACCTCGGTGTGGCGGGCTTCGTCCATCGTTTGGGTGGCGGCGTAGTACTTCGCGTCGATCCACGGTACGGTCTCGACGATCTTGGCCGCCACCATCATGGCCCCTTGCTCGCCATGCATGAATTGGCTCAGGGTGGCTTTGAGCGATTCGATTCCCAGTTGAAGGAACTCCTTCTCGCTCCATTTCGCAAAGGGCGATCCGGACAATTCGGACGCCCCACGCGCCAGCTGAACGATCAGGCTCTGCTGGGGTGAACTGGCAACGAGGGCTTCGGGATCCACCTCTGTCGACCAGTCGAGGTCCGTCACCGAACTCCACTGGGAGCTCATCGCCTTGTTGTACAGCGTGACGAGCTGGTCTCTGCTGCGCTCGTAGTCCCAGAGAAAGATGCGTTGGGCGTTGTCTGTGATCAGCTTGATGCTCGCGTCGACTCCGGCCGCATCGGGAAGCTCGGCGGTGGTCATGAGTGGGTTTTCCCTTCTGAACTCTGTCTCTGAGATGGAATTCCATCACCGAAGCTGTCGACAACGCGGTTGAGCAGGTTGCTCCATGCTCTGCGATCCGGACCCGGCAGACCGGCCGCCCGCTGCAACAAGAGGCCCAGCGCGACGGTCCGTACGAAGAAGATGACGGCCTCGGGGTCGATGTCACCGGCGACGGTGCCATCGGTCGTCGCGGCCTCGACCAGCGGTTGCATCGATTCACGCAAAGTGACACTGGCGTCGACGATGGCTGCGGCGATTTCCGGCTGACGGCGAGCGGCCACGAATGCTTCGAGACGGAGCGATTCCTCGGTCGTCAACTCGCCCGATGTGCGTCGTCCCATGCGGGTGATCAATTGGGCGACGCGCACCGTGTCCGGGTCGCCGAGATGTGCGACGTGGCCGGCCTGATGGATGATCGCGGCACGCAACAGGTCGTTCTTGGACCGAAAGCGTCCGTAGACGGCACCGGTCGACAACCCGGCTTCGCGGACGACGTCCATGATCTTCGTACCCTCGTAGCCCTGCCTGGCGAAGACTCGGGCAGCCGCATCGAGCAGGCGTACCCCGACCGCGTCGTCCGCCTGGCCTGCGTCGCCGTCCGTCTCCAGGGCGAACTCGGACTCCACAGAGCGAGAATAAAGATTATTCTCGACCCGGTCAAGCGAATTCTGATGACATCTCAGGGAAAAGCAAAGGAGGTCGGGCCATGCGAATCGGGCTCGCAGCAACGGGGACCACCCTCGACAGAGTGATCGCTCAGGCGCAGCGAGCCGAAGCGGACGGTTTCTGCGGCCTCTGGTTCACGAGCGCAGCGGTCGGCGATCCCCACATCGCGATGGTGTTGGCGGCGAATGCCACGTCCCGGATCGAGGTGGGCACAGCGATTCTGCAGACGTACCCGTGCCATCCCGTTCTTCAGGCCGGCCAGGCCATCGCCGTGGCCTCAGCCGTCGGTTCGGCGCGGTTCACGCTCGGACTCGGACCATCGCATAGACCGGTCGTCGAGGGCATGCTCGGCCTGTCGTACGAGACGCCCGGCCGACACACGGAGGAGTACATCCAGATCGTGACCGCTCTCCTCCGGGGAGAGCGGGTCGACGTTGTCGGAGAGGAGTACCAGGTGCACGCGGGTCCTTTGCGATCCCCCGGCGACATCGAGGTGCCAGTTCTCGTCGCTGCGCTGGGGACGCGGCTTCTCCGGGTCGCGGGGCAGTACGCCAGCGGAACCATCCCGTGGATGGCCACGGCGAGGGCGATCGAGCACCACATCTCTCCGCGTGTCCGCCGGGCTGCCGCCGAAGCGGGGCGTCCTACGCCCAGGATTGCGGCGGGTTTGCCGGTGGCCGTACACGACGACATTGCGGAGGCTCGGGAGGTCGCGAAGCAACAATTCGCCGTCTACGGCTCGCTCCCCAACTATCAACGGATCCTCGAGCTCGGCGGCGTGACAGGACCCGCGGAGGCAGCCATCGTGGGGGACGAGGCAGGGGTGATCGGACAGATCGAAGATCTCTTCTCGGCGGGAGCGACCGAGGTGTGGCTGGCGCCGTTTCCAGTGGGCCGCGACAGGTCGGCTTCTCGAGCGCGCACTCGGGCGCTGCTGACGGAGTTGGCTGCAATTTGAGGGCCATCCGGATCCGGGGAGTCCCCTTCGTGGCCACTGAGGGCAGCAGAGTGTCCGAGAGGACGGCGGCCTCCGCCGCGAGGGCAGGCGCCGGTATGGAGGCGTAATACATCTAGACATTTAAGGCGTTGCTGTGGTACCTTGCGCTCGGGATACATCGATGACCTTGGGGTGATGTGCCGCGAGGGGGGTCAGTGTCGAAGTGGAGCAGCGACGTCCTGATCGGCCGACTGATGTCTCGCCGTCGCGTGCCCGGTCGTTGCTCCGTGGACTGATGGAGATGGGATGAGCCAGGTCTTCCAGTTCGCCGTCATCGGGCTCGGGGCCGGGTCACTGTACGCCATCGCTGCGATCGGGCTGGTCCTCGTCTATCGCGGGTCGAGGGTCGTGAACTTTGCCCAGGGAGCCATGGGCATGATGGCCGCCTACATCTTCTACGAGCTGCACCAGAACTGGCATCTCAACGTCGTCATCGCCATTCCCGCCGGCCTCGTCGTGTCCGGTGCCCTGGGAGCGGCTTTCTACTTCCTCGAGATGCGCCGCCTGCAGAACGCATCCAACCTGATCAAGATCGTGGCGACGTTGGCTCTCTTCGTCATCGCTCAGGAAGTCATCAATCTCGTTTTCGGCGGTCAGCCCCGCATCGTGAATTCGTCGTTGCCAACCAGTTCGGTCACCATCTTCGGCGCCACCGTCGGCGAGGACCGGCTGTGGATCTTTCTCATCGTCATCGTGCTCACCGTGGTGCTCTGGGCCATTTACAAGTACACGCGGTTCGGCTTGGCGACGACCGCGGTGGCCGAGAATCCGACTGCCGCCGCCACCCTGGGAATCTCGCCCGATGTGATCGCTGCGGCCAACTGGGCCGTCGGTGCCGCGCTCGGAGGCCTGGCCGCCATCCTTTTGGTCCCGATCACCACGCTCAGCGCCGAGAACCTGTCGCTCATCGTCATTCCCATCCTCGCCGCCGCAGTGATCGGGGGATTTTCCTCTTTCCCCATCACCACGATCGCCGGCCTCGTTCTCGGCATCGCGCAGAGCGAAGTGACGCGCTACGTGTCGACACCTGGCTGGGACACGGCAGTGCCCTTCATCGCCGTCACCATCATCCTGTACTTCCGCGGGCACCGCGTGGCCGGGAGGGGCGAATTCTTCGGCCGACTCCCATCGGTCGGTACGGGCCGGGTGGCCCCTTTCCTGCTCTTCGTCGGTGGCGGGATCACGCTTCTGTGCATCTGGATGGTCTTTCCCTACGACTGGCTCGTCGCACTGGAGTATCAACTCATCTTCGCGGTCATCATGACCTCGCTGGTGGTGGTCACGGGGTACGGGGGCCAGATCTCGCTGGCTCAGATGGCGTTCGCCGGAGTCGGCGGCCTCATCGCGGCATGGCTGTACTCGTCGTACCACGTGGACTTCATGGTCGCCCTCATCGCTGGGGTTGCCGCGGTGGTTCCCGCCGCGGTGGTCGTCGCCCTGGCGGGCGTGCGCACGCGCGGCTTCGCTCTTGCCACTGTCACCTTGGGTTTGGCTTTCTCGCTCGAGGCCATCATCTTCACCAATCAGCAGTTCACCGGTGGTGTGCAGGGATTCGACACCGACAACCCCCACTTCTTCGGCCTTCCGGTCGGAGGTCTCGAGTACCCCGCTCGCTTCGCCACCCTGACTCTTGTCTTCCTGGTTCTCGTCGGCCTGGCCGTCGCCAACCTCCGCCGGGGTCGCGCCGGCCGCCGCCTGATCGCCGTCAGGACCAACGAGCGTGCTGCCGCGGCCATGGGCATCTCGGTGTCCGGCGCCAAGTTGTACGCGTTCGTGCTCGGCGGCATGATCGCAGCCCTGGGCGGAGTGCTCCTTTGCTTCTTCTTGCCTACACCGGACTTCACCAATTTCGTGGGGATCACCTCGGTGACCTTCGCTGAATCCGTGGTGCTCGGTGGGGTCGGCCATCTCGGCGGACCCCTCGTCGCCAGCAGCTATCAGCCCGACACCCTCGGCACTCAGATCTTCTCGTTCCTCGGGGGGAATGTGGCCATCTGGTTGGCCATCGGTGGTGCTGCGCTGCTCCTCATCGCCTTGCCGGCTTTTCCCGACGGCCTGGTCGCCCTGATGGAGAAGCGCAGCGCGAAGTGGTTGGGCCGCCTCCGCGCGATGGCGCCGCGCCGGAAGGCCCCCGATCTCGACGCGTTGACCGATGCTCGGGTTCGGAGTCCGGAACCGACATCGCTCGCGTTGAAGGAGGTGTCGGTCAGCTTCGGAGGCACCAAAGCGCTCCAGGAGCTCAGTCTCGAGGTGCGCTCGGGTGAGGTGGTCGGCCTGATCGGGCCCAATGGCGCGGGGAAGACCACGGCGATCGACGCCATCACCGGCTTCGTCGACCCGAGCGCCGGCCGCATCGTGCTCGGGGATGTCGACATCGGCACGTGGGGGCCCGAGAAGCGGGCACGTGCGGGGCTGAACCGTTCCTTCCAGAGTCTCGAGCTCTTCGACGACCTGACCGTGCTGGAGAACATGCAGGCGGCGAGCGATCCTCGCGACCGGTTGGCCTATGTCAGCGATCTGGTGTACCCGGGTATCGGGACGTTGAGCTCGTTGGCGACCGAAGCGGTGCGGGCGTTCGGCCTCGAGGACTGTCTTTCGACCCAGGCGCGGCACCTTCCCTTCGCTCAGCGTCGCCTCCTCGGGGTTGCCCGAGCGGTCGCCGTCGGGGGTTCCATCCTGCTGCTCGACGAGCCGGCAAGTGGTCTCGGCCACGGTGACGCGATGTCGCTCTCGCGCACCATCGTCGCCTGGGCCAAGCAGCACGGCATCGGAGTCCTCCTCATTGAGCACAACGTCGACATGGTGCTGCGCACGTGCGATCACATCGTGGCTCTCGACTTCGGCCAGGTGATCGGCTTCGGCACCCCGGAGGAGATCCGCAAGCACCCCAAAGTGGTCGACGCCTACTTGGGCACCGCCAAGTACCGGGTCGATTCGGTCGGAGTGGGCTGAGACGATGCGACGAGTTCAGCGGTCGAAGACGTCGTTCTCCGACTTCGTGGGCGCGGGGCCGCTGCTCGCCGCCAAGGGCGTGTGCGCGGGGTATGGCTCGGTCGCGGTGATCTCGAACCTCGATCTCGAAGTTGGCGCTGGCGAGCTGGTCGCCCTGCTCGGGATCAACGGAGCCGGTAAGACCACCACCGTGCGTGCCCTCTCGGGTCAGATCAAACCCATGGCAGGTCAGGTCCTCTTCCGGGGCGAGCCCACCACTGCTCCGATGCACCGGCGCGCCAGGGCGGGCATGCGGATGATCACCGAGGAGCGCAGTGTCTTCATGGGGCTGACCACGGCGGAGAATCTGAGGCTTGGTGGTCAGTCCAAGGAGAAGTGTCTGGAGCTCTTCCCGGAGCTTGAACGCCTCATGGACCGAAGAGCCGGCCTGCTCTCGGGCGGCGAGCAACAGATGCTCGCTCTCGCCCGGGCGATTGCCGCCGAGCCCTGCGTCCTGCTGGCCGACGAGCTCTCGTTGGGTCTGGCCCCCCTCGTCTGCGAACGCCTGCTGATCGCTCTGCGAGCCGCGGCCGATGCCGGAGCCGGTGTTCTCCTCGTTGAGCAGCGCGTACGAGACGCGCTCGAGTTCGCTGACCGTGCGTATGTCATCTCGAACGGCTCGGTTGTGATCTCTGGACCAGCTTCCGAGATCGCCGGCCGAATGGACGAGATCGAGCGAACCTATCTGGACTCGTCGTCGCTGGCTGGCGAGTCGAGGTAGCCGGACGACTCCCGTCAGGTCCGCGACCTCCGCTCCAGGAGACAGTCCGTCCCGGAGAGTCGGTCGGGTCTTCGGTACCGAGAAAGGTGTCGGCGCCCGGTCAGGCGACGGAGCGAAGGGTCAGCCGCTCCCGAGCGCGGCTTTGATCTGGGGCGCGACGTTGAAGAAGCCGCTGGGGTCGACTTGCTTCCCGTTCTCGAGGACGAGCGTTTCGACGTAGGTGTCGAAGTCACGCCGGGCAGCAGGTACGGACTGCTGCTTCATGGACAGCGGCGGGTACAGCCCGCTCGTACTGGCACTCCGGAGCTTGTTCAGCCCAGCCAACAACGATGTGTTCGTCACCGAGCCCTTCACGTTCGCGGCACCGTCCTGGATGATGCGGGCGAGGGCCCACGAGTCCACGCTGGCGTCGTCCACCTTGATCTGCTTGTTGACCGCGTGCATCTTCTTGGCCACCGCCGCGACGGCAGGGGCGTTCAGCGGCGGCGTGCTCACCACCTCGATGAGCCCGTTGCCCAGAGAGCCCAGGGAGCGCACCACCGAAGAGGTGAGGATGATCCCCGGGATGGCGATGGGGACGTGGAGCTTGGCCTGCTTCATGGCGGTGAGTGTCTGCGGGATTTGGGTTGAGATCATGGCCATGTCGACGCACTGCACGTGTGCCTGTACGAGCTTGGCAATGTCCGGAGTCAGGTCCGGGGCGGTGAGAGGGATGTAGGCGTCGGTGACCGATTGCCATTTGACGGCCTTGGCCACCTGGTTGCCGTAGCTCTGGCCGCCTTCGTCGATCACCTGGCCGATGCGTTTGCAACCCTTCTTCTCGAGAGCGACCGCCATGCCCAGGAAGAGCCCTTGTTGGGCGCTGATGTCGAATGACTGGGGGCTGACGTCGTTGGCGACGCCCACGACCGGGATGTTCGCCGAGTCGACCAGGTCCTGGTTCTCGTTGGACTGCGTCGTGACGTACGCCGCCGCGTGACCTGACACGGCCTGATGCTCACAGTCGATGTTCCCGGTTGTCGTGCCCTGGTCGTCACACACTTCGATGTTGACCGGCGTCCCGTCGAAGGCGGCCTTGAATGCCTCCGGGGCACTGGGATCGGCGACACCGGTGTTGGCCGCGCTCCCCGAGAGCTGGGTCTCGTAGACGATGGTGTAGGCCTGTCCGGCGGTGGCCTGACGAGCCGAAGCCGGGAAGCCTCCGACGAGTCCGACGGACATGAAGAGTCCTCCCCCGGCCAACAGGGTGGCGGCTCGTCGAATCGCTCGTGACACTGATACCCCCCCCGTTGGCGTGCCCGGTCCTACCGCCCGGCGACCACGTTGCGGCCCAACGATATCTTTAGATGTTTCGCCGACGCAATCCCAGACGCCAGGATCCGCCGGTGCGTACCGGTAGGGCGCGGTGTCGGGCTACTCGAAGGATCCCTGGGGCGCGAGAACAGTGAAGACCAGAGCCGCAGTTCTCATGGAACAACCCGGAAAGTGCAGGAGATCGACGCCGATCTCGATGCGTCGCGGGAATTCGAAGTGTTGGTGCGCATCGTCGCATCCGGACTCTGCCACTCGGACGATTACGTCGGGAAGGGCGATGGGATCGTCCCGCATTTCCCCTATTGCGGCGGGCACGAAGCCTCGAAGAACTCCTTGTCCCGGTCCCGGATCCGAGAGAATTCGATGCTGCTGTCGAGCGCCGGGGGACGGTCCGATTGGACCCGGGCGACGTCTGCTCCCAGGTCGCGCAGGAGGGCGCCAGGGAGGCTTGCTGCCACCCCTGCCCCGACCAGACTGACGTCCAGCGAGACCTCCAAGACCCGCACCCCCTCCAGCGGACGGTGCGGGAAGTCGGTTCGGGACGGGACGCCCGCCGAGCTCATCGGCGTCCTCCCGATGCCGACTGTGGATGGCCGAGGACGGCACCGAGACGGGTCACACTTGTGAGAGCAGTCGGCTGACGTGCATCTGTCTCAGCCCGAGCTGAGATGCTTCATCAGGTCGGAGCGTGATTCGAAGGTCGCAAAGGACGTATCCAGTCCGGTCAATTCAAACACTCGTTTGACACGCGGGTCCGTGATCACCAGGTAGAGCCCGGCCCCCGAATTCTCCGATCGATGGAGGGCCGAGATGAGGACGCCGAGGGCCACCGAGTCGATGAAGGTTGCCCCGGCCAGATCGACGATGACACCTTCCTTGCTGCGATCGAGAACGGCGGAGATGTGTTCGTCCATGACGGGAGCAAGGGCGAGGTCGACCTCACCGGTGACCACGACGAGGGGCAGACGTAGGGCATCGTCTGAATCGGTGCGGACCGTCCCCAGTGTCATGAGCCCCTCCTTCACCTCGCCAGGCTTCTCACGGCGCCAGAAGGCCTTTGCGATGCGCCGGTGCGCAAGAGAGACATTCTTACCCGAAGCGCCGCCGAGGGCCTGTCCCCCGCTTCGCCTCGACGGAGGCGATTTCGGGTCTCGGCGCTCGCTGAAGAAAGAGGATTACCCCAGGGCAGAACGGGGTACGTTACGCAACATCACGGACTTCCGCATCGAAATGGCTTTGGCACCTGGTGTGACCAGTGCCGGTCAGGCGCGCCGAGCCGTGAGGCGAGCGCTCAGGGAGTGGGATCTCGGGCGAGCCGAGGACACGATGCTCTTGTTGACCACGGAGCTGGTGAGCAACTGTGTTCGTCATGCCATGACCGTGATGAGATTCGTCATGTCGTACGACGGACGCCGACTCAGGGTCGCCGTCTCGGACCGAGATGTTCGCCTGCCGACGGTGCAGCCGGAGGACGCGACCTCGCCGCATGGATGGGGTTTGCGCATCGTGGAGCGGCTGGCGTCGGATTGGGGGGCGACGCCACTCCCGGGGGGCAAAACGGTGTGGTTCGAGCTCTTGCTTTCCGAGAGCTAGGCCGCGTCAGCCAACGTTCGCGGTATCCCGAACGAACATATGGGCTCGTCAGCACCCCGCGAGGTTCGACCCGGTAGGCCGGATCCCCCGATGGGAGTCTCGAAGAGGCAGCGGTGTCCTGCGTCACTCGGTGCCACTGATGCTCGCGTCCTGGAACAGTTGTCCCGGCCGTTGCCTGTGGCCTCGTCGTCCATGTCGATCCTGACCCGCCGTGCCCCGGTCAGAGATCGTCGATCGGCGGCTCACCGTCGAGCCAGTTCCACTCGCTGTCCAGCATGAACTGGGTCGACCAACCGGCCGGGGCCTGTGGCCACTCCCGGAAGAGGAGCAGCGACATCACCACCGCCTCGGCAGCGGCCGGGGTCCGCTCAGTGGCCAGGGCGCGCACCAGGTCGACGAAGTCGTCGGGACGGTCGGGCACCTCGGCGACGGTCCGCAGCAGCCACTTGTGGTACGGGTACAGCACTCGGTTGTGGGCCAGCACCAGACGGCAGGCGAACAGCGCCAGCCGGCTCGCCGCCCACCCGGCGAGGTACGGGTCGTCGCGCTTGGCCGCCTCGCCCACGTACCACTGGGCGGCCTGGGCCTGCGCGAGGAAACGGGCCATGCGCTGTTCGACGCCCGCCTCGGGATAGGTGGCCGCCGCGTGCACCAGCGCATCGATCGACGGGTCGGTCGACCAGGCCACGATCGCCCCCACGAACGCCGATCGGGCCGGCTCGCTGCCTCGCTCCACGACGGCTTCGAGGAAGGCACGGTCGACGTACTTGGCATCGACGTAGCCACCGTCGTAGTCGCAGAGCTCGGTGGAGAAGAGGGTGAGCTCGCCGCTGACCCGGCGACGGGCGAACGCCTCGCCGGTGACGACCACGAAGCCGTCGACGTCGCTGTCGGCGCGGCCGTACCCCTTGGTCAGCGAACCGGCCACCACGACGGCGAGCACCTCGTCGTCGTGGGTGGCGGCCTCGGCCCATCGTTCGATGGCGTCTCGATGATGCTGCTGCACGGTCCCTCCCGGTCGACACGATCAAGGCAGGCGGTGCCACGCGAGCCACCTCAGCGGTGGGGGAGCCCCCAACGTTCGCCGGGCGGAGTGTATTGCGCACCCAGCTCGACATCCCAGCGAACATTCGCTGACGCGGCACTAACCCCGAACTGCCCGCCGCCCATTTGCTTGCCGGTCCGTCGTGGACCGGTCGCCGCACAGCCTCGCAGCCAGAACGGTGGCGTCGTCGGACTGGGTCGAGGGATCCACCAGGCGGTCGATCAGCTCGCCGCAGAGCGTCTCGGTCGGCTCGTCGCGCAGGTCGTCGACGAGAGCAACGAGTCGCTCCATCCCGGCATCGATGACCTCGTTCCTCCTTTCGACCAAGCCATCGGTGTACAGGACCACGATGGAGCCGACGGGGAACGGAACAGATGTGCTTCTTCGTGGGACACCCGGCCGTACGGCCAGCGGCGGGTCTTGGCGATCGAACACGATTTCTGGCGCAGCGTCGGGTATCGCAATGAGGGGAGGCATGTGGCCGGCGCAGGAATAGGTCAACCGTTCCTGTGTCGGGTCGACGATGGCGAGCAGACAGGTGGCCCATTGGGCGTGAGCCATGCCGGTGACGAAGAGGTCGAGCGATTCGAGCGTCGCGGCCGGGTCCGACTCGACGAGAGCCAGAGCGGCGAGGGCGTTTCGAAGCTGGCCCATGGCCATCACCGAGTCCACGCCGTGACCGACCGCGTCACCGACGATTAGCCCGAAGCGGTCGTTCGGCAGGGACAAGACGTCGTACCAGTCCCCGCCGACGGCAAGCTCGTCGGCTGCCGCGATGTATGTCGCACAGACGTCCATGCGCGGGTCGTCGATGTCCTGCAGTCCCAGCATCGACAACTGTAAGGACTCCGCCAACCGGTGTTGAAGCTGGTAGAGGCGCTCCCGGTCCGCCAGGAGCTCCAGCTGCTCCGTAATGTCCCGAGCGACTCCGACCACGCCGGTCACCGCTCCCTCGCGATCACGGAGAGGGCTCTTCGTGATGGCGAAGACATGGGGTCCGTCTGGGAAGGGAAGCACCTCTTGGAACTGCCGCTCGGCGCCCGTCCGGATGACCTGTTGCTCGTTCCGCTGGATATCCTCGGCGACCGCAGGCTCCACGAACTCCTCGACGGTGCGTCCGATCAGGTCGGCATCGCCGTCGCCTCCCGTCAACGCGGCGGCACGCGCTCTGTTCGAGAGGAGATGCCGCCCTTCGCGGTCCTTGGCGTAGATGCTCTCCGAGGACGCGTCGATCGCCGACTGGAGGAGAATGGCTCGATCGGCGAGCCGGGCCTCTCGGACCGCGGCGCGGCGGCCCCAGATCTGCCACCTGAGCCACAGGACGATGCCGATGACGATCCCGCACCCGACGCCGAGTCCGAGCAGGAGAAGTGTCCGCGTCACCTCCTCGTGCAGGGAATTGCGGTTTGCCTCGAGCTCCTGCTGGACGGTCGAGGACAGACGCGACTGACTTCTACGGAACGCGTCGAAGCGCGTCTTCAGTGATCCCCGTTCGATCACGGCGCGGGCCGCCCCCATGTTGTGATTCTCCACATCGTTGTTGATCACTTCGGCCGAGCGCCGCCATGTCCCGATGCGATTCGCCGTGCTGGCGAGCTCGCTCTTGAAGGTGGGACCCAGGTTCACCGAGCGGAGCTCGCGCAAAGCGGATTCGTACTGCTTGGTCCCCAGTTCGAACGGCTGCAGGAACGGGTGCTGGCCGGTCAGCGCGTAGCCCCGCATACCCGTCTCCATGTTGAGTGCGCCGACGAGGAGCTGGGACGCGCCGGCGGAGGCAACGTCGAACGTCGACCGCTGGCGATCGAGGGTTCTGAGGGTGCTGATCAGCGTGGGCACGGTCGCGACCAGGATCCCGAGGAGGACGGCGAAATAGCCGAGGAGCAATCCTCTCACGGGGTTGCGGACGCGGTGTTCGCGGTCCATGGTCCCGTGCGCATCTGACCCTCGGTCCCTAGCCACCCCGGACAACTATCACACCCTGCCGGACAGCCTTCACCCGGTCAGGTGAGTCCCGACTCCGTCCGGGCGTGGCCGATGGCCCGCTTTTCCGGCCAAACGCCCTGTATGCGTCGAGAAATCCCCGATGGTGGATCAGGGCGAGATCACGGTCTTACCCGGTCCGGTCCAACCTCGTCAGGTGCGGTCGGAGGACCTCGGCCCATACCTGGTAGCCCGCCGCGGAGAGATGGAGATGATCTCGCGTGAGCTCGTGGCGAAGCTCACCGTCGGCGTCGGCCAGTGCAGGCCACAGATCGATGAAGTCGGCGCCGGTGGCCAGCGCAATGCTGCGGTACCGATCGTTGAGCATCCGGAGGCGCTCCGTGTGGAACGCAGTGCGCGGCATCACGGAGTTCAGGATCACGCCGACGCCGGGTGCCCGATCCCGGATTCGCTCCACGATGTCGTGACAGCGGGCGGCGATCGCGTCGAGATCCCGATGCGGCCGGGGGCCGTGGAGGTCGTTGGTGCCGATGAGCAGCGAGACGACTCGCGGTTCGTTGATCGCGTCGTCCAGCCGCTCGCGGAGGTCAACCGTGGTGTCGCCTCCGATACCTCGGTTGAGGACCCAGAGATCGGGGAAGAGCTCCTCCCACAGGCCGCCCTCCGTGATGCTGTCGCCGAGGAAGACAACGCGCCCGGGAGGGGCGGGGACACGGAAGAGCCCGCGCCGTCGCGCGGCGGGCCCGCGGCTGCGGGCGAGGAGCTGCGGACCCGCGACGTCCAGCACGCGGTCCAGTCTCACGACGAGGTGCTCGCATGAAGGTCGTCGTCGGCCATGACGGCGCCGGAGAAGATCGCGTCGTCGCCGTCCATCGGGTCCCTCACGTTCCTCCCTGATCGGCCACGGTTCGGTTCGGGCCGTTGGCGTCGCGCGGACGCTACCGCGATCGCCGCGATGCCCCCTCTGATCACCTCCCCTCGACCCGCGACTCCCCGGAACCACCCCGCGATCCACAGCGAGCTCCGTCGGCCGACGCTCGTGTGGGATCATCCCGGGATGTTCGACCTACAAGGACGGGTCGCGCTCGTGACGGGTGCCGGGCAGAACGTCGGCGAGGCGATTGCGGGGGCGCTCGCAGAACAGGGTGCCGTGGTCGCGGTGAACGACGTCGTCGCCCACCGGGCCCGTTCGGTCGCCGGCCGGATTCAGGCGATAGGGCGGCAGGCCTTCGCCCTCCCTTTCGACGTCACCGACCTGACCGAGGTCAGCGCCGCGGTGGAGCAGCTCGGGCCCGTCGACATCCTGGTCAACAACGCGGGCAACGGCGGGGCGGAGCGGATGTCCGTCGGCCCGTTCGTCGACCTCGATCCCGCCGCGTGGGAGGCGCCGATCCGGGTCAACCTCTACGGCGTGCTCCATTGCTGTCATGCGGTGGTGAAGGGGATGTGCGAGCGCGGATGGGGGCGCGTGATCACCATCTCGTCGGGGGCGGGAACCGCCGGCGTCAACATCGGCGTGACTCCCTACAGCGCCGGCAAGGGAGGCGGGTTGGCCTTCACCAGGAGCCTCGCCCTCGAGGTTGCGTCGCGCGGGGTCACGGCGAACTCGGTGGCGATCGGACTGATCGGTGTTGCGGGCGACGCCGAGTTCACGGCGCGCCTGGCGCGCGCCGTCCCGGTCGGGCGGACGGGCTCACCCGAGGACGTCGCTGCCGCCTGCGTGTGGCTCGCCTCCGATGAGGCGGCCTGGGTGACCGGACAGACCGTCCAGGTGAACGGCGGGTCGGTGACGACGTAGTGCCGGGTCTAGTGCCGGGCGGCGGCGACACTGAAGGCGACGATCTGCGCCACCTCACGCCGCGTCGGCGTCCGCTCCGCCCAGAGGTATTCGGCGACCTTGCCCAGGGTCGCGTGGGAGACCAACGAGGCGAAGAGCACCGGGTCGGAGCAGCCCAGAGCGGCGAAGGGTTCGTGCAGCAACGACGCCAGCGACGAGCTGGCTCGGTGCGGAGGGCTCGTCCCCACGCTCCCGCCGTTCCACAGCACGGCCAGCGTGGGCGCGGCGATCTCCTTCCTGGTCTGCGAGAGCATCCCCTCGACCCACCGCCCCACCTGCTCCTCGGCGGATGCTTCCTTGTCCATCTGGTGGCGCAGGTAGCCGGCCAGGCGCTCCGTGCCGTCCTCGAGCAACGCGGCGACGAGGGCGTCCCGCGAGGGGAAGTGCCGGTAGAAGGCGTCGTTGGACAGTCCGGCGGCCGCGACGATGTCCGCCACCCGGGGCCGGGACCCCGTGCCGTGCTCGCGGATGACGTCGAGTGCGGCGTCGAGCAACCGCCGCACCTCGTCCGCGTAGTCGGCGCCGCGCCTGGCCAGGGTCTGCTGGGCGATCCTGCTCGCCAGGTCCTCCGGCGGTGCAGGAATGGAATTCTCTGACATCAGAATGTTATTCTGACAGCGGACGAGAGGAGACCGCAATGGCATGGGACTTCCAGACCGACCCGGAGTACCAGGAGAAGCTCGACTGGGCGGACAAGTTCGTCCGCGACGAGGTGGAGCCGCTCGACTACGCCTTCCCGCACCTGCAGTACGTCCCCCTGGACGGCGTTCGGCGCAGCATCGTCGACCCGCTCAAGGACGAGGTGCGCCGGCAGGACCTGTGGGCCACCCACATCGGGCACGAGCTCGGAGGCCAGGGGTACGGCCAGCTGAAGCTGGCCTTGCTCAACGAGATCCTCGGCCGTTCGCAGTGGGCGCCGATCGTGTTCGGGTGCCAGGCTCCGGACACCGGCAACGCCGAGATCATCGCCCACTACGGCACGCCGGAGCAGAAGGAGCAGTACTTGCGTCCGCTGCTCGAGGGAGAGCTGTTCTCGTGCTACTCCATGACCGAGCCGCACGCGGGCGCGGACCCGACGTTGTTCAAGACCCGGGCCGTCAAGGACGGCGACGAGTGGGTGATCAACGGCTGGAAGTATTTCTCCTCCAACGCCAAGACCGCCTCCTTCCTCATCGTCATGGCCGTGACCAATCCCGACATCAGCCCCTACAAGGGGATGTCGATGTTCCTGGTGCCGCGGGAGACCCCGGGGGTGAACATCGTCCGGAACGTCGGACTCTCCGGCGAGCCCATCAACGAGGGATCGCACGCCCTGATCCACTACGAGGACGTGCGCGTACCCGAATCGGCGCTGCTGGGTGGTGAAGGCCAGGCCTTCGTGATTGCGCAGACCCGCCTCGGCGGTGGGCGGATCCACCACGCCATGCGCACCATAGGCCTGGCCCAGAAGGCGATCGACATGATGTGCGAGCGGGCGCTCAGTCGCGAGACGGCCGGCAGCCTGCTGGCAGACAAGCAGTTCGTGCAGGGCTACATCGCCGACTCCTACGCGCAGCTGATCCAGTTCCGACTGTTCGTGCTCTACACGGCCTGGGAGATCGACAAGTACAACGACTACAAGCGGGTGCGCAAGGACATCGCGACGGCCAAGGTGGTGATGCCGACCGTGTTGCACGACATCGCATGGCGCGCCATGCAGGTCCATGGCGCGTTGGGCACCACCAACGAGATGCCGTTCTTCGGCATGATCCACGGCGCCGGTGTGATGGGCCTGGCCGACGGGCCGACCGAGGTCCACAAGGTCACGGTCGCCCGCCAGCTCCTCCGGGACTACAAGCCGACCGACGGCATGTGGCCGACGGAGTGGATCCCGCAGCGGATCGACGACGCGAAGGCCAAGTTCGCCGAGCAGCTCGAGCTCGAGGTGGGGAACCTGTGATCGACGTCCATCGGCTCGCGTCGTGGATGGACGAGGTCGGCCTCCCCGGCAAAGGTGAGGAGATAGAGCAGCGCTACCTGTCCGGAGGGTCGCAGAACGAGATCTACGAAGTCCGGCGCGGCGAGCTCCACGGCGCCGTGCGCATCCCGCCGCCCTCGGCGCCGGAGAGCAGGGATGGCGGGATCCTGCGGGAGTGGCGGATCATCGAGGCGCTCGAGGGCACCGACGTCCCGCACACGGCGGCGATCGCCGTGTGCCCGGACACCGACGTGCTGGGTCGGACCTTCTACCTCATGGGTTTCGTCGACGGCTGGTCGCCGATGGAGACCGGTCGGCAGTGGCCCGAGCCCTTCCACTCCGATCTCGAGGCGCGGAAGGGCCTGGCGTACCAGCTGGTGGAGGGCATCGCCCTCCTCGGCTCCGTCGACTGGAGGGCGAAGGGTCTCGACGACCTGGGGCGGCCCGACGGCTTCCACGATCGGCAGGTCGACCGCTGGACCGCCTTCTTGAACCGGATCAAGGGCAGGGAGCTCCCCGGCTTCGATGTCGCAGCCGGATGGCTCCGTGAGCACCGGCCGATCGACTTCATCCCGGGTCTGATGCACGGCGACTACCAGTTCGCCAACGTGATGTTCAAGCACGGTGCCCCGGCGCGCCTGGCCGCCATCGTCGACTGGGAGATGGGCACGGTGGGCGACCCCAAGCTCGATCTGGCGTGGGTCGTCCAGTCGTGGCCGGAGGACATGAACGACCCGTCCCTGTCGGGCGCGGGGTACGCGGACCTGTTCGGCCTGCCCACGCGGGACGAGGTCGTGCAGCACTACGCCAAGGTCTCGGGCCGCCAGGTGGACGACCTCGACTACTACATGATCCTGGCCAAGTGGAAGTTGGCGGTGGTGCTCGAGCAGGGGTACCAGCGGGCGGCCCCCGACGACGAGAAGCTTCAGGCCTTCGGGCCCATCGTCCTCGACCTGATGAAGGGTGCGGCCGAATTGGCGGAGACGACCGACTACCGCGGCTGAGTCGCAGCCGAATCGCGGACGCCGTGCCGCGACGGCGCGGAGCAGATCGGCGCGGGAGAGCGACGCGGTTGAGAGTCTCGGTGCGGGTCGACGACCGCGCGACCGTGGAAGATGTCGACCACGGCGGTGCCACCGTGTTCATCTGAAGCGCGCGGGCTGTGGGGTGCCCACGAAATTGCGCAACGGTGCGGTACGGTGGGGCGGCACATTCGAGGTGCACGCCGGAGTCCGTGGTGTGACGCGCCTCGTGTGGTCGGCGTCCCCGTGATGGTGGGCGCGCCGTGGTCACCAGGGACGAGTTGCGCCGCGAGGTCGCAACGCCCATGATGATCGGCCGAAACAAGCAGACGGGGCCCTGACCAGAACGAGGTAGTCGTGGAGCACTTTCTCGAGACATGGGGCTATCTGGCCGTCTTCGGGCTCAGCTTCATCTCAGCCATGGGCATCCCGGTGGGATCCGAGCTCGCCCTGATCTACGGCGGGGTGCTCGCCAGCGGCCAGGTTCCCGGCGAGGTGCATCCCCTCAACCTGGTCGGTGTGATCCTCGTCGGCATCGCGGGCGAGATGTTGGGCGCCCTGGCCGGCTACGGCATCGGGATGTACGGGGGTCGGCCGCTGGTCGACAAGGCCGGCAAGTACGTGCTCCTGACGCACAAGGATCTCGACCGGGCCGAGGCATGGTTCGCAAAACGCGGGGAGCCGTTCGCCTTGCTCGGGCGGTTCGTCCCTCTCCTCCGGTCCTGGGTCTCACTCGCCTGCGGGCTCGGTGAGATGGCGCTGGTGAAGTTCGTCGTGTTCTCGTTCATCGGGATCGCCGTCTGGACCACCGCCCTGGTCTCCCTGGGGTACAGCCTCGGCAGCAGCTACAAGCACGTGCTCAACGCCTTCAGCAGCGCCGGCTACGTGATCGGGGCGCTGTTCGTGGTGGCGGTGGTCATCGCCGTGGCGCACCGCTGGCGCGTCTACCGCCGGAACCGCGACGAGGAGCGGCTCGAGACCGACGCCTGAGCGGATCGCCGGCGAAATCCGGCGAAGCGGCGGTTCCACCCGTCGGGCCTACTATGACCGTCGAATGGGAGAGTCGTCGACGGGAGCGCCGTCACCAGAGCCGGCCCCGCCACCGGGCGGGACGAACCTTTCGTTGCGCGTCCTCGTCGCCAAGGTGGGCCTCGACGGGCACGACCGCGGCCTGCGCATCGTGGCGCGCATCCTGCGCGACGCCGGCTGCGAGGTTGTCTACGCCGGCCTCCGGCAGTCCCCTGAGACCATCGCCGCCATGTCGGCGCAGGAGGACGTCGACGTGGTCGGGGTCTCCATGCACAACGGTGCCCATCTCACGCTGGCGCCGGCCGTCGTCGGTGCGCTGCGGGACGCAGGGCTGGACACGCCCGTCGTCATCGGCGGGATCGTGCCGCCCGAAGACGTCCCGCTCCTGCGGCGCGACGGCGTCGCTGCGGTGATCGGACCGGGTGCGTCGAACGACGAAGTCGTCGCGGTCGTGCGCGCGGCGGCCGAGGGCGCGCACGCGCCGTAGCCGCGTTCACACCGTCAGACCGACTCGCTCAGCACGAGTTGGACCGGCGCCTCCTCGGGGCCCGGGGCGCTGACCGTGCGCCCGCCCCGGCTCCACGACGCGGCAGCGGCGGCGAGGCTGGCCAGGATGGCGAAGTCGAGGGCAGCGTCGAGGCCCTTGCGGAACGGGTCGGCGATCAGGCTCGGGAAGAAGCTGCGTTGGGCCAAGGCGGCCTGCTGGGTCGCGCTGAGGTGCGCCATGGCGCTCGGGCCGATCAGGTGCGAGACCGGGTCGTAGCCGAGGAAGGCGGCGAAGAGCGTCGAGATCGGTGGCAGGTGGGCCGCCCGGGCCGCCACGGGCGCCGACACGCCGTGGTCGAGCAGCCCGGTGGAGACGTTGTGGGGGAGCGCGCTGGCCAGCCCGAGGATCATCAACGAGAAGAAGATGCCGATGGAGATGACCTGCGCCGAGTTCTGGAACGTGGTGTTCATGCCCGAGCCGGCTCCCCGGTGCTCGGGCGGCAGGCTGTTCATCACCCCGGTGCGGTTCGGGGAGCCGAACGACGCCATGGCGAGCCCGGTGAAGAAGAGCAGGAGACCGAAGACCCAGTAGTGGAAGTCGATGGGCAGGGCCTCCAGGAGCGCGAACCCGATCGCCGCGCCGATCATCCCGCCGGTGGCGAACGGGCGGGCACCGAAGCGGTCCGACAGGAAGCCCGACACCGGTCCGGCGATCAACATCCCGACCGTCAAGGGGATCAGCGCGATGCCGGCCCACAGCGGCGTGGTGGCGAACGAGTAGCCGTGCAGCGGCAGCCAGATGCCCTGCAGCCAGATGATCAGCAGGAACATGAGCCCGCCCCGGCTGATGGCGGCCAGGAAGCTGGCGAACACGCCGGCGGTGAAGGCGCGGATCTTGAAGAGCTGCAGCCGGAACATCGGCTCGGCCACGCGCAGTTCCACGAGGCCGAAGACGACGAGCAGGAGCACGCCGCCGACGAGCGCGCCGATCACCCGCGGGTTGGTCCACCCCATGGCGTGGCCCCCGTACGGCTCGATCCCGTAGGTGATGCCGACCATCACCAGCACCAGCCCGACGGCGAACGTCACGTTGCCGGGCCAGTCGATGTGGGCGGCCCGCCGCTTTCCGAGCTCGCGCAGGCGCAGGTAGCCCCACACGGTGCCCAGGACGCCGACGGGCACCGACACCAGGAACACCAGCCGCCACTCGATGGGGGCCAGGATGCCGCCCACGATCAGGCCGATGAACGAGCCGCTGAAAGCCGCGGCCTGGTTGATGCCGAGTGCCGTGCCGCGCTGGTGCTCGGGGAAGGCGTCGGTGAGGATGGCGGCCGAGTTGGCCATCAGCATCGCCGCCCCCACGCCTTGGAAGATGCGCATCACGATGAGGTACACCGCGGCCGCCGGACCGGTCATCCACGTCACGCTGAGCGCCAGGGAGAACACGGTGAAGACGGCGAAGCCGAGGTTGTAGATGCGGACGCGGCCGTACATGTCGCCGAGACGGCCCAAGGTGACGACGAGGACGCTCGTCGTCACCAGGAAACCGAGGATCATCCAGAGGAGGTAGAAGCTGTTCGACGGGAGCAGCGGGTCGATCCCGATGCCCCGGAAGATGTCGGGCAGCGAGATCAGCACGATGGACCCGTCGATCGTCGCCATGAGCATGCCCAGCGTGGAGACGAACAGCGCCGTCCACTTGTAACCCTCGGGCACGGGCGCGGCCGGATCGGGCGGCGACCACCAGTGACGCCGACCATGGGCCGCCGCGGGGGCGTGCAGCGAGGGCGGGGAAAGCGTGCTGATCGCTCCACGCTACCCGGGAGGGCCGGATCGTCGGAGCCCGCCCGGGCTCTCCTCGACCGCGCCGGCAGACCGCCCGATCCCCTTACCGCCCGAGTGCGCACCCCTCGGGGCTGCGGGGGTCGGACGCCCCCGCGAGATGGGCGCCGGCCGGCTCGTCGCGAACGACCTGAACGATCTGGGCGCAGCCGACGGCCACCGGGTCGAAGGCGCGTATGGGCCGGACGCTGTGGCCCCGGTCGCCGAGGCCATCGGCCCACCCGGCCGGCGCGTCGGCCTCGACCAGGACGGTGAGGTCCTCGCCCCACCAGAGCCGGAACGGCCCCGCCGAAGGGGCGTCGAGCGCCAGCCGCGGCGCGGCGATGGCGGTGGCCGGGTCTTGGCCCGCCCGCAGCATGCGCGCCAGGAGCTGGAGGATGATCTGCGGCTGGGCGTCGCCGCCCATGGCTCCGACGAGGTGGGTGAGCTCGCCGCCCGGCGTCGTCGCCAACATCGGCGAGAGGGTGTGCGGCGGCCGGCGGCCCGGGCCCCACTCGGCCGGGTGGCCCTCGACCAGGGAGAAGCCGAGGCCGCGGTTGTGCAGGAAGATGCCCGTGGCGGGCTCGATGAGATGGGTCCCGAAGTCGAGCGCGTTGGACTGCGTCAACGACACGCCGAGGCCGTCGGAGTCGATCGCGGACAGGTGGGTGGTGTCGCCGTCGCCGACCCGGGCGACGGTTGCTCCCGTGGAGCCGCGACCCGGTGCGACGTCGGGCGGCGCCGCCCGGGCCGCCGACACGCGGGCCGCCGCCGCATCCAGACGATCGGCGCCCAGCAGCGCGTCGCCGTCCGCGCCGTCGTAGAGCGAGTCGGGCCGGTCGTACCCGGCTGCCCGCGCCGACTCCACGACCAGGTGGGCCCAGAGCGGGTCGTCGGGGTCGTCCCCCAGGCCCACCGTCTCGGCGATTCCTGCCCCGGCCAGCGTCAGGTACCCCTGTGACGGGGGAGGGACGGTCCACAGGTCGTGCCCCCAGGCACGCAGGCGGAGCGGCTCGCGCCACTCCGCCATGCTCACCGCCAGGTCGGCCGCGTCGAAGTGCCCACCGCCGAGGGCCAGGAGGCCTCGCCCGAATTCGCCCTGGTAGAACGCGTCACGCCCGTGGTCGGCCACGGCGCGCAGTGTCCGCGCCAGGCCCGGGAGTGTCACGCGTTGGCCCACCTCGAGCGGTCCGTCGGGGCAGAGCTGGTGCGCGCCGGCCAACCCGTGGACGAGATGGCTGGCCAGGGACAGCATCACCGACGCCGAGAAGCCCTCCTGAGCCAGCTCGATCGCCGGGGCGAACACGGCCGCGAGCGGCAGTCGCCCGAAGCGCTGGTGCAGCGCCAGCCAGCCGTCGACAGCGCCGGGCACTTGCGCGCTGCGGATGTCGTTGCGGATCGGCATCGTGGTGAGGCCCTCGTCCCGCAGGCGGGCGGCGTCGGCCCCCGAGCCGGCACGCCCCACCCCGAGCAGCGCCAGGGGGGCTGACCCCGGTGCCGAGACCATGGCGAGCACGTCGCCCCCGAGACCGTTCATGTGCGGGCCGACCACGGCCATCGCCGCGCCCGTCGCCACCGCGGCGTCGGCCGCCGAGCCTCCCTCCCGGAGCACGGCCAGCCCGGCCGTCACCGCGGCTTGGTCCGCCGCGGCCACCATGGCGCGCGGCAGCGCGTCTGGGTCCGAAGGGCGCGAGCGGGAGCGTCATGCCGGCCTCCCGACCCGTCAGAGCACGACGACCGAGCGCAGCACTTCGCCGCGCTGCATGCGGTCGAACGCCGCCTCCACGTCACCGATCCCGATCGTCTCGCTGACGAAGGCGTCGAGGTCGAGACGCCCGGCGAGATAGTGCTCGACCAGCACGGGAAAATCCCTTGACGGCAGACAGTCGCCGTACCAGCTCGGCTTGAGCGCGCCGCCGTGTCCGAAGAAATCGATCATGGGCGCTTCGATGCGCATCTCGGGCGTCGGCACCCCGACCTGCACCAGGGTCCCGGCCAGGTCGCGCGCCATGAAGGCCTGCTCGAAGACCGCCGGGTGCCCGACGGCCTCGATGCACACATCGGCGCCGTTGCCGCCCGTCGCGGCCTTGACCGCCTCCACCGGGTCGCCCTTCCCGGCGTCGATCGTGTGTGTGGCGCCGAACGACCGGGCCAGCTCGAGCTTGCGCGGGTCGAGGTCGATTCCGATGATGGTGGCCGCCCCGGCCAGCTTCGCCCCGGCGACGGCGGCACACCCCACACCGCCGCAACCGAAGACCGCCACCGAGTCGCCCATCCCGACGCCCCCGGTGAACATCGCGGCACCGAGACCGGCCATCACGCCGCACCCCAGGAGGCCGGCCGCCTCGGGCCGTGCCGCTGGGTTGACCTTGGTGCACTGTCCCGCGGCCACGAGCGTCTTGTCGGCGAACGCGCCGATGCCGAGTGCGGCCGAGAGCTCGGTGCCGTCGAGCAGGGTCATCTTCTGCGTGGCGTTGTGGGTCGAGAAGCAGTACCAGGGTCGTCCGCGCCGGCAGGAGCGACACTCCCCGCACACGGCACGCCAGTTGAGGACGACGAAGTCACCCGGCGCCACCGCGGTGACGTCGGGTCCGACCGTCTCGACGATCCCCGCGGCCTCGTGGCCCAGCAAGAAGGGGAAGTCGTCGTTGATCCCGCCCTCCCGGTAGTGCAGGTCGGTATGGCACACCCCGCAGGCCTGGATCCGCACCACGGCCTCTCCCGGCCCCGGGTCCGGCACCACGATCGTCTCCAGCGAGACCGGCTCGCCCTTGGCCCTGGCCACCACTCCGCGGACGTGCTCTGCCATGCAGGTTCCTCCCCGGGGATCGTGGTCGGTCCCATGTCGAGAAGCGACCACGTCGAACTGATCCGCCGTGCCTCGACGGATCCCACGTCAGGGCCCGAATGGTACCGGCTTTCGCTCGAGGCGCTGCTCTTCGAGCGGTGAGCGGATCGCATGACGGGGGTCCTCCTACGCCACGAAGATGCAAAAGGGATGTCCGTCCGGGTCGGCGTAGACATAGAGGGGCTCGACGGGGTCGTCGAACTCATCGAGCAGAAGCCGGGCCCCGAGCCCCAGCGCTCGTTCGTGCTGCGCGGTGAGCGCCGCGGTGTCGGGCACCGAGAGGTCGAGGTGGAGCTGCTGGGGCACGGGGCCCTCGGGCCAGGTCGACCTGGCGAGAGTGTCCACCTGTTGGAAGGCAAGGCGCGGCGAGCCGGTCGGCTGTTGCAGGACCAGCCAGTCGCGGCCCTTCGGATCGTCCGCGCCTGCGGGAGGGGGCTCGTCCCCGGCCCGGTACTCGAAGCCCAGCAGCAGGCGGTAGAACTCCGCCAGGCGACGTGCGTCGGTGGCGTCGAGCACCACCGAGCGCATCACGGGAAACGAGGTCTCCGTCATCGGCCACGCCATCTTCGCATCTTCGCGTCCAGGCCTGCTCGCCCGATCTCCACCCGGATCACGCCACCGAACGGACTCCTCGGGCCTGGGCCCGAGCGTGATCCGGCGCGGGGGTCGAGACCTAAGGTGAGCCCCCGTGCGGCAGGGGTACGTCACCATCCCCGACGGCTGGCGCCGCCAGGATGGTCGTGGCCTCGGGCCCTTCGTCACCCGCGAGGTCTTCCGCCGCCCGGACGGCCGGCACGTGCTCTGGGAATCGCGATGGCACCGCAAGCACCCGGGCGGGTCACCGGCGACATCGGTGTGGTGGGCCCCGGGCGCCATCGCCTGGTGGATCGGCGTCCTCTTCGCCGTCGGCTCCACCTGCTTCGTGCTGGGGTCGTTCCCGCCGTACGCCACCGACGTGGGCACGAACGCCGACAACCTCACGTACTTCATCGGCTCCATCTTCTTCACGACGGCCGCGTTCCTGCAGTACCACGAGGCCGCGACGACCCAGACGGCTCTCCTCGAGCGCCGACGCCGTGGACTGCGCGCCGTGTTCTCGCTCCAGCACAGACGGATCGATTGGTTGGCGTCGCTGATCCAGTTCGTCGGCACCCTCTGGTTCAACCGGACGACATTCAGCGCCCTCGTGGTCGGTCTGGGCTCCTCGGCTGCACACCACCCGATCTGGCGTCCGGATGCACTCGGTTCGGTCTGCTTCCTCGTGGCGAGTTGGCTGGCCTGGGCGGAGGAGTGCGACGGTGCATTCGCCTGGCGGCCCGCACGACTGTCGTGGTGGATCACCGCGTTGAACCTGGTCGGATCCGTCGCGTTCGGCGTCTCGGCCGTCGCCTCCTACGTGAAGCCGAACGGTGACCTGGTCAGTCTCGCTCTGACCAACCTGGGTACCTTCGTCGGCGCTCTCTGTTTCCTGGTCGGCGCGATCCTGTTGCTGCCCGAGCGCGCCGTCAGCGCGCCGACGTCGGACCTTGCTCCCGCCGCGGCGCGCCTGCGCGCCGGAGGCGCAACCTGACGGTGGATGGTGACCCAGCGGATGGCGTCGCGGTGGATGGCGTCGCGGTGGCGAGGTTCCTGGTTGTCGCGAGACGTGCGGCCTTGCAGAATGACGGGAGCGTGACACTCGATACCGGAGTGACGCTTCGTGGGGAAGGAGGAAGGCACGATGCTCGAGAAGATCGACAGCCCCGACGGGGTCGTCGCCTTGAAGGTGGTGGGCAAGCTCGAGAAGAACGACTACGACTCCGTTCTGCGCCCGGCGCTGCAATCCATGATCGACGGCCCCGGCGAGATCCGCCTGGTCCTCGTGTTCGGCGCTGAGTTCGAGGGGCTCACGGCCGGCGGCACGGCCGCCGACACCCGGCTCTTCGTCGGCGAGGCCTTCCACCGCGAGCTGTCCAAGTGGAAGCGCTGCGCCGTCGTGACCGACCGGGACTGGCTGCGGCACTCCGTCGCCATGTTCCGTTGGATGATGCCGGGCGAGGTCGAGGTCTACGACCCGGCGCAGCTCGACGAGGCCCTCGCCTGGGCCGCCGCCTGAAGGTCACGTCGGAGCAAGGCAGCGAGCGGCGCCCCCGCCCGTTGAGGGTAGGGACGCCGGTCGCTGAAATCGAGCATCGAGGCTGGAAGCCGGACCCCGGGTGGCCTACGGGTTGACCAGGTGGAACGTCCCCCCGAAGCCGCTGACGTCCTTGCCGTTGCCGGTGGTGCCGGTGGTGGAGGGCCCGTGGCTGCCGACGATGGGCTCTTCCTGGCTGTAGATGTACAGCGGATGGCCGTGGTATGTCACCTGCTCGGTCCCGTCGAAGCGTGTGATCACACCGAGCGCCCCCGACTTGACTCCCGTACCGGCCACCGGGGCGCCGGCGGTGTAGACGGGGATGAAGTCGATGGCGCAAGGTCCGTAGCACGCGTCGAAGCCGCTCTGGTCACCGCTGAACGTGTACGTCGACACTGCGACTCCGCCCGGGGCGATACCGGGCAGCATCTCGACGGCCAGCTTCGTCTGCTGGTAATCGGCGCTGGGTTGTGGTGCCTCGGTCTCGACCTTGGATGCACCAGTTGCGGGCGTACCCGACGCCGACTCCAGGTACCAGGAGGTGTGCCAAGGCGGCAGGGGCTCGACCGTCTCGTAGAAGTTGGCTCCGAAGAAGGAGTTCGGACCCGGGTCGAACAGGTACAGCGGGTGTCCGGCGTAGGTCACCTGGTACGCACCGAGGTCTGAGCGGTACACGTCGTCGAGGAGTGCTTGGTCGACGCCGGCACCAGCGACAGGCCGACCCTTGGTGGTGAACGCCGGCCAGTCAGCGCTCCGATCGCCCACTGGCCCGGTGCACGAGAGCAGGTGCCCGTGCTTCCCGTGCGGGACCTCCTTCGTCCCACACCCCGCCTGGTAGTGGTGGTTGGACGAGAAGGCCGGCGGGTCCACGCTCGGGAAGTACAGCGAAGACCCCGCGACGAACGGTCCGCCGGCGCCGGCGCCGCCCACCACGAGGACCTCTCCGTAGGGCCCGTTCTCCAGGTCCACGACGGCCCGACCCCCCGACGGAGCCGCTCCCGACGCGGCAGTCGCCGTCAGCGGCACCGCCCCGAGCAGGGCCACGATCGCCGCGCCTGCACCCATGACCAACGTACGTCTCAACATTGTCCGCCTCCTCATCGCTTCTCGCCAAAAAGCGTCCCGCCCGCGCGCTCAGCCTCCGTGGTCCAGAGTTTCGAGCCCGCACAGGACTGGAGCACTCCGCGGATGATCGCCACGCTCAGTTTGCTCCCAACCAGCCTGCGAGGCAATACCACCCACCGTCGACGACCCACCGTGGCGTCGGCCCCACGGGCGGCGACCTCGAGCCTCCGGCGCGCTACCGCCCGTTCTGCGGGGCCCTCCGCCTGCCGCGGTAGGTGCTGGCGAAGAGGAAACCCGCCGCGACCAGGGGCAGCAGGACGGCAGCGACCCAGTGCTCGCCCGCCAGCAGGAAGGCCAGCCCGACGATCGCTCCGGTGGCCAGCGCCAGTTCGGGTGTGTCGCCGACGAAGAAGTCCCACCAGAAGTGTGCGAACGCCCGTAGGCCGCGCCCGACCGCGTTCACGGCGCCGCCTTCTCTTCGGCCCGGGCCGGCAGCTGGGCGCGCATGAACGCGGCGAAGGAGAAGTAGACGGCGACGAAGAACACGACCAGGACGGGAATGGCCAGATCGCTCCCCGGCCAATGGATGCCGGCACCCTCCCCGACCCAGAAGACGCCGAAGCTGGTGAGCATGACACCGACCGCCGTCTTGATGGTGTTCTCGGGGATCTCGCTCAGCTGGCGGGCCACGACGAGGCCGACGATGGTGACCACGAGGACCGCCGCCGCGGCCGAGACCGCCGCCAACCCGAGCCGGTGTTGGGCGGCGCCGAGGCTGATCACGATGATCACGACCTCGGTGCCCTCGAGGAACACCCCCTTGAACGCCACCATGAACCCCACCGAGTCGCGCCGGTGCCGCCCCGGCGTCACGCCTTCTGCGTCCCCGCCCTGGGCATCCCCGCTCGTGCCGAGCTCGGCGAGTGTCTCGGCGTAGATCTCGTCCTCGTCGTGCATGGCCTTGTGACCGCTCGAGCGCAGGATGGCCTTGCGGAGCCACGAGAGCCCGAGGACCAGCAAGAGGGCGCCGACCACGACCCGGAGCGCGTCGAGCGGGATGTAGCGGACGAGTGGGATGCCGACGACGACCACGAGCACACCGAGGAGCAAGGCCGCCGCGGCCGCACCCTCGAGCGCCGAGCGCCAGCCGCGACTGACGCCGGCGGCCACGACCAGGGTCAGCGCCTCGACCATCTCGACCAGGCTCGCCCCGAAGACGGCGAGGACGAGGACGAGGGTGGAAGAGGTGTGCATGGCGCTCGGAGCCCGAAATTACCGGGTGGCGGCGAGCGGGCCCGTTCGGTCTTCGCCGGCAGTAGTGTTCGCCCTCACTGACCTGCGGTTCCGTTTCGAAAGGGGGGTGGTCGCCATGGGTGAGGTCACAGTCGACGGGGCGACCGGGCGCAACTACGTCGTCGTCTCGGCGGACACCCACGCCTCCCCGGACAGCTTGGAGCACTTCCTCTCCTACGTCGACCCGAAGGACCGTGAGGCGGTGGCCGCCTTCGGGGACATGTCCTCGCTCGCCATCTCTATGTTCGGAGGATTCGATCCCGGCGACGTCGACGAGTCCGACCCGGTGCGCGCCACGGCCGCCCGTCGCCTGGCCGGCATGGGCGTCGACATCGACGCCGCCGCCGGATGGCTGGCCCACTACGGCACCGACTGGGTGGTGCCGGGCGACGGCGGCGGGCGGCGTCTCGAGGTCCTCGAAGAGCAGGGCATCCACGCCGAGGTCACCCTGCCCGGCCCGATCCTGGCCGGTGGGTTGTCGCCCGCCATGTACCTGGGCGCCCAGACCGACAAGGGGCTCGAGGTCGTGTGGCCCGCGTTGCACGGCTATGTGCGCTGGCTCGTGGACTTCTGCGCCGCGGCACCCGGACGCCGGGCCGGCTGCATGCCCATCGACTTCCACGACATGGACCGCGCCGTCGAGGAGGTCGCGTGGGCCCGCGCCAACGGCATCTTCGGCGGGGTGATGCTCCCGGCCATGTCCGTCGGGTCGCGGTTGCCCGGATACGCCGACGCGTACTACGAGCCGTTCTGGAGCGCCTGCGAGGAGCACGGCATGGTGGTCAACCTCCATACCGGCGCATCGGGATCGGCCACCGACACCAAGTTTCTCTACGACACGGCCCACGGCGGGATGCTCGGGCTCTACGAGGTCTTCGTCTTCACCCGCCGCCCGCTGTGGTTCCTCGTCTTCGGCGGCGTCTTCGACCGCCATCCCGACCTCAAGGTCGTCGTCACCGAGAACGGCGTGCAATGGCTCCCGTCGCTCGTCCGCGACATGGAGTCCTTCTTCGACACCCACGGTGGCGCGCCGGTCCGGAGCTACCTGAAGATGCGCCCGCGTGACTACTTCGAACGGCACGTGTGGTTGGGCGGATCGCTCATGAAGCGGTACGAGGCGGAGATGCGCGACGAGATCGGCCTCGACCGGCTCATGTGGGGAGCCGACTACCCCCACCTCGAGGGTGCCGCTCCGGTGCACCGCGACACGCTCCGCTACATCTTCGGGGGTCTCCCCGAGGACGACGTCCGCCGCATGCTCGGCGGCAATGCCGTCTCGCTGTGGGGCTTCGACGGCGAGCTGCTCCAGTCGGTGGCCGATCGCGTCGGCCCGACGGTGGACGACCTGGCGCAGCGTCTCGCGCTGGACGAGATCGACGAGACCTTCAGCTGGAGCCTGGCCCGCCCGGTCCCGCTCAGCGCGTCGCGCTGAGACGACCTCGCCGGCTCAGGCGCCGTCGCTGACCAGGAGCCGGTACCCGAGGTCGACCGACTCGCGCCCGAGCAGGTCGGTGTGGCGCCGGTGCCAATTTCCGCCCCGCAGGTCGGACTCGAGCGCGGCCACCCCGCGGGCGACGACCGCCGGGTCGGCCAGCGCCAGCCCGGAGCAGTTGGCCCGGACCGCCGGGTCGAGGTAGGCCTCGGGCCGGCACCAGTACGCCCCGAGCACGCCGTCTTCCATGTCGGCCGGCACGGGCAGCACCTCGCACCTCGTCGCACCGATGGCATCGGCCACCGTCGCCGCGTCGGGGCCGAGCTGCCGGGTGGTGGCGCCCACCTCGGGGAGGTAGTCCTCGTAGAGCCAGAAGCGCGAATGCGGCTCGAAGTCGATCGCCAGGACCACGCGGCGCGGCGCCACCCGGCAGAGCTCGGCCAGGCCCGCCGCCCAGTCGTCCCAATGGTGGACGGTCAGTACCGCCAGGGCGACGTCGGCGCAGCGCGAGGGGAGCGGGAGCGCGGTGGCGCTCGCCCGCACGGCCGGGGCCGCGTCCGCGGGTCGCTGGCTCACCATCACCAGCGACGGTTCCACCGCCACGACGATCCGGTCGGCCGGCTCGTAGGACCCCGTCCCGGCCCCGACGTTGACGACGGTGCGACCGGGGCCGAGCTGCGCAGCGATGGCCGCCTCCCAACGAGGGTCGGCGCGGCGGTGCGCGACGTAGTGCCGTCCGATGGTGTCGTAGGCGAGCGGAGTCACGGCCGCCCGTTCTCGCTCAGGCCGCGCTCTTCTCCAAGATGTGCACGCCGCACGCCGACCCGAGCCCGATGACGTGGGTCATGCCGACCTTGGCTCCTTCGATCTGGCGGTCGCCGCCCTCGCCCCGCAGGTGGGTGGCCACCTCCCAGACGTTGGCGATGCCCGTGGCCGCGATCGGGTGCCCCTTGGACTCGAGGCCACCCGAGACGTTGACCGGGGTCTTGCCGTCGCGCCAGGTGGCGCCGGACTTGAAGAAGTCGGCTGCCCCGCCCCGCTCGCACAGGCCCAGGTTGTCGTAGTGGACCAGCTCGGCCGTGGCGAAGCAGTCGTGCAGCTCCACCAGGTTGAGGTCCTCCGGTCCGACGCCTGCCTGCTCGTAGGCCTGCGTCGCGGCGCGGCGCGTGAGGTCGTTCACGTTCGGCAGGATCTGGCAGGCCTCCTCCCAGGGGTCGGTCGTGAGGACCGAGGCCGAGATCTTCACCGCTCGCTTCTGCTGCTCGAGCGACAACGTCTTCAGCTTCGAACCGGAGACGACGACGGCCGCGGCCGCCCCGTCGCAGTTGGCTGAGCACATGGGCCGCGTGTTGGGGTAGGCGATCATGACGTCGTTCATGATCTCGTCGAGCGACATCTTCTTCTGGTAGGACGCGAGCGGGTTCAGCGTCGAGTGCGCGTGGTTCTTCTCGCTGATCTGGGCGAAGAGCTCGAAGCTCGTGCCGCCGTAGCGGTGCCCGTACTCCATGCCGATCTGGGCGAAGACCCCCGGCATGGTCTCGGTGCCGATGCGGCCGTCGACGGCCGCCACCGCGCCGTAGCGACCGTGCGGCGTCCACGACTTGTCGTCGGACGAGCGGCTCCCTCCGGCCAGCAGGCCGGCGCCGGCGAGCTTCTCCACGCCCACGGCCAGACCCATGTCCGTCTCGCCGGCCTTGATCGCCATGAGGGCGACGCGCAAGGCCGTGGCGCCCGTGGCGCACGCGTTCGACACGTTGTAGACCGGGATCCCGGTCTGGCCCAGCTGCTTCTGGAGCATCTGGCCGGTGGGGGCGGAGGCACCCATGAGGTTGCCCGCCCCGATGATGCCGATGTCCTTCATTGTCACGCCGCCGTCGGTGAGGGCGCCGTGCGCCGCCTCGAAGGCCAGATCGATCACGTCCTTGTCCGGGTGCTTGCCGAACTTCGTCATGTGTATGCCGAGGATGAAGAGCTCCTCCGACGCCGATGCCATCGTGTTCAACCTCCCAGTGGTTCGAAGCCGAAGCCGACGGCTTCGGTGCCGTTGTCGTCCGTCCCGATCACCTCGGTGGCCAGCCGCACTTTCATGCCGAGGGTCACGTGCTCGGGATCGGGCGTCACGTTGATCAGGTTCGCCCGCACGCTCGTCCCCTCGCAGTCGACGACCGAGGCCACGAAGGGAACCGGGATGCCCGGTGCGGCGAAGCTCACGATGGTGAACGCCCGGACCTCGCCCGTCGTCGGGACGTCCGCCCGCTTGAATTCGGTGCCACCACAGGCCGCGCAGGCGTTGCGGCGGTCGAAGAACCGTGCGCCGCACGACGTGCACTCGTTGGCCACCAGGTGCGGGTCGTCACCCAGCTCCAGGTAGTCCACCAGGGGGATCTGCTGCGCCATCATGCTCCCAAGCTCGAAAAGTTCGTTCTCAAACTACCGGCTGCCCCGCCGGACCGGCGAATCGCGCGGGCGGAGGCCTGGCTCGAGTCTCCCATGACCTGCTGGGTTGCAGCCGCCACCCACGCCGGACGCCTCGGGCCCCCGGTCTCGGACGCGGAGCGAAGGCCCGCCGGTGGGGGCCCGGAGGAAGAGGGCGGCCGTCCGTCAGGGGATGGAGGCGGATCCCCTTTCGGGCAGGAGGCTGATCCGGTGCACATCGCTCCGCCCCCCGGTAGGTTGCCCGGGTATGCGATACACACACCTCGGCCGCACCGGCCTCCGCGTCAGCCGCATCTGCCTGGGGACGATGAACTTCGGGCCCGAGACCGACGAGGAGACGTCGTTCTCCATCATGGACTCGGCCGTCGATGCGGGCATCAATTTCTTCGACTCGGCCAACGTCTACGGCCGCTCCAAGGGGCGGGGCGCGACGGAAGAGATCGTCGGGCGCTGGTTCGCCCAGGGTGGAGGGCGCCGGGACAAGACGGTCATCGCCACCAAGCTCTACGGGGACATGGGGGAGTGGCCCAACGAGGGCCGGCTCTCGGCGCTGAACATCCGACGGGCCTGCGAGGCCAGCCTGCGCCGCCTCCAGACCGACTTCATCGACCTGTACCAGATGCACCACATCGACCGGGGCACGCCCTGGGACGAGATCTGGGAGGCGATGGAGGTCCTGCGGCACCAGGGGAAGATCCTGTACGTCGGGTCCTCCAACTTCGCGGGGTGGCACATCGCGCAGGCGCAGGAGGCGGCGGCTCGTCGCAACTTCCTCGGCCTGGTGAGCGAGCAGTCGATCTACAACCTGGCGATGCGCCGTGTCGAGGTCGAGGTGCTGCCCGCGGCACAGGCCTACGGGGTCGGCGTGATCCCCTGGTCGCCCCTGCAGGGCGGGCTCCTCGGGGGGGTCGTGCGCCAGGAACGTGACGGCAGCCGCCGCTTCGCCGGGAGGGCCGCTGAGACCATCGAGGCACGCCGCCCGCAGCTCGAGGCCTACGAGGACCTCTGCGCCGAGATCGGTGAGGATCCGGGCACGGTCGGACTGGCGTGGCTCCTCACGCGTCCGGCGGTGACCGCTCCCATCGTCGGTCCGCGACTGCCCGAGCACTTCAGCTCCGCGCTGCGCGCGGTCGACGTGACCCTCGACGACAAGGTGCTGGAGCGGCTCGACGAGATCTTCCCGGGGCACAAGACGGCGCCCGAGGACTACGCCTGGTAGGAACCAGGATTCGACCTGGCGTTTCTCCAGAAATGACCGTTGAGCAGGTCTTCTTCCGTTGATCACGGCTGGTCACCACTGGGAGTGATTCGGGCGAAGTCGGCTGTCTGGTTTCCTTTTGGGGTCCTTGACGGGATAGCTGTCCTCGGATCCGGGACCCAGTGGCCGGGGGGATGCCCGGGCCGCCGACCGCTGCTCTCCCGAACGTTTCAGAACCTCTTGTGACGCCCGAGCGCGCACAAAGATGCTTTCTGGTCGTGTCGCCCACGGACGCGTCGACAGGAACTACGGCGTCGCCTCTGCCCAACGCTCAAACGAACCGGCAGGGACCCTGACTCGGCTCAAGCTCCTGTCGAGCTGATGGCCACCACTGGTCTGTTGAGCGGCTTACCGCCCATCGATCCCACGAACGGGGCCGTACCGAAAGTGAACACCCCACCGTCGGCGGCTGCGAGGCGATATCCCACGCCGGTGGCGGTGGCGGCTATGCCGACCACTGGCGCGTTGAGGTGGATGTTGCCGGTGGAGCCCAGGTCGGGAGCATCGAAGGTGAAGACCCCACCGTCCTTTGCAACCAGCCAGTAACCGAGGGTGGCGGCGTCCACGGCCACGCCGACCATTGGCTGGTTGAGCGGCTTGCCGCCCATGGAGCCTTGGAAGTGGGCGTCGCCGAAGTTGAAGACCCCACCGTCAGCCGCGACGAGGTAGTAGCCGCCGTTATCCGGTGTGACGGCGATGCCGACCATTGGCTTGTTGAGCGGCTTGCCGCCGGAGCCTTGGAAGTGGGCGTCGCCGAAGGTGAAGACCCCACCGTCTGCTGCGACGAGGTAGTAGCCGCCGCCGTCGGGCGTCGCCGCGATGCCGACGATCGGCGCGTTCAGCGGATGCCCACCCATGGAGCCGTAGAAGGGCGCCCCAAAGGAGAAAACGCCGCCGTCCGAGGCGCCCAGCCAGTAACCACCTGCATTGCCGTCGAGGCGATGCCGACCATGGGCGCGTTCAGCGGATGCCCACCCAGGGAGCCGGAGAAGGGAGCCGCGCCGAACGTGAAGACACCCCCGTCGGAGGCGCCCAGCGAGTAACCCGCAGCGGTGATGCAGGCCGCTTGCGGGGGAATACCGTCGACGTCGGTGATCCAACCGCTGAAGGCGTTGCAATTCAGCGCTGCGGTCGACCCCGGATACACCTTCACGCCGTTACCGAAAGTATCGGGCACATCCGGAGCGGTCCGTCCGATCTGGTTCCGGGTGAGAACGACGCCGGTGCTGTTGTCGAAGACGTCCACCCCGACATCAGTGCCCGCCCCCGTGATGGTGTCGCCAAAAAGGTTCACGCCGGCTGCTGCCCACATCAGAACAGCGGTGCTCTCGTTGCCGGGAAGGCCAGAGCCATCCCCAATGATCGTGCTGTTCGTCAGCGACCCGCCGGCCCCCCCATCGGTCCCGGCACCGCCGTAGACCACACCGTTCTGCGCGATGGTGCCTGGTGGGAGGAGGTCGGGCGGACCGACGGTGCTGTTCGAGACGCTCATTGTCACCTGGCCGTGGACAACCAGACCCTGTTTCTGGTAGCCGCTGACCAGGCTGTTGGTGATCGTGACCGTGCGGGCTGTGCCAGCCTCAGCCATCGCCAACACGCCGTATCCCTCCTCGCAAGCGCTGTGCTCAGTGATTCCCTTGACGGTCACACCATTCACCGAACCACTGGCGTTATTGAAAAAGATGCCCGTGAGGCCTTGAGGGCTGCAGTTGGTTGCGAAGGTGGTCCCCTGGATGGTCAGGTTCTCGAGGTTCATAGTCGTGCCGGAGTTCGCCAACACCGCGCCAACGAAGAAGAGGCCGGGTGCCGGGTCATGGGCGGTAATGGTGTGTCCCGCGCCATTGACGGTCACCCCGTCGGGAACCGTGACAGTAGCCGTCGCGTTGCAGTTGCCGGTCATCGTGAACGTCGATCCGCTCAAGGTTCCCGGGCAGGCCTCGATGCTGGAGGGGCTGACCGCTCCCGCCGGACCGGCACCGGTCAGCACAACCGGGAGAAGGCCGACTGAGATGATGCTCGCGACGCACACCAGGCCCGTTCGAGAACGTGCCATGACAGACCCCCCGACGTCACCGCCCGTCAAACCCTGGGTCACCGCGCCGGACCAGCGGGACGGCACTGGCTCCACTACAGCAGTCCCCAGGGGTAACACACCTGGACTGCATCCGCCGAAACTCTGACGCCGCGCGGGCGGTCATGGAGTACTCGGTCCCGTGTCGTGAGCCGCAAGTCACCCTCTCCGGGCCCACGGACCGGGCTATGACGACGTTGGACGCCCGGCGGGGCGAGTGCGACCGAGCTGACGTCGAGGACCGACGACCGGGTGCTGGGGCTACGGCTTCGCCGAACCCGATCCCGCGAGCGCCGGCTCGGTCTCCGCCCCGGCCCCGGCGTTCGGGACCGCCGTCAGGTCGTCGGCGTCGACGGAGACGTGGGGCACGACGCGATCGAGCCAGCGCGGGAACCACCAGTTGGCCCGGCCGAAGAGCATCATCAGCGAGGGGACGACGGCCATCCTGATGATCACCGCGTCCACCAGGATGCCCGCGGCGAGGCCCACGCCGAACTCCTTGATCACGCGGTTCCCGCCCAGGATGAACGAGCCGAACACCAGGATCATGATGAGCGCGGCGGCGGTGATCGTCTTGCCCGTCGCGGCCAGTCCGTTGCGAACCGCCACGCGGTTGACTCCGCCCGACTTGATGTACTCCTCGTGCATGCGCGACACGAGGAACACCTGGTAGTCCATCGACAAGCCGAAGAGGATGGCGAAGAGCATCACAGGCAGGAAGGCTTCGACCGGACTCGTGCCCTGCAAGCCGAGGATCGAGCCGAGGTCCCCCCACTCGAAGACGGCGACCAGGATGCCGAACGCCGCGCCAATGGAGAGCAGGTTCATGACCGCAGCCGTGAGCGGGATCACGAGGCTGCGGAACACCATCATGAGCAACAGGAACGACAAGCCGACGACGAGCGCGATGAACAGCGGCAGCTTCGACGCGAGCACGTTGGCGAAGTCGATGAAGATGGCCGTGGTCCCCCCGACCAGGATCGAGAGGCCCGAGTTGCCGACGGCCTGGGGGATGGTCTCGTCCCGTAGATGGTTCACCAGGTCGGTCGTCGCGGCGTCCTGGGGGGCGGAGTCCGGATAGACGTTGAGCAGCATGACGTCGCCGCTGCCGTTCTTGCTCGGAATGAACTGCGGTTCGGCCACGTGGGCCACGTCGGGCTGCTTGGCGACCTCCCGCACCACGTCGGTCACTGCGGCCCGCTGGTCGGGCTGGACCACGCCGACCAGCATCAGCGGGCCGGTGAAGCCGGGACCGAAGCCCTTCGACAGCATGTCGAAGGCGACGCGGGTCGGGGTGCCCGCCGGGTCGGTCCCCTGGTCGGCACTGCCGAGGCGCAGGGAGAAGAACGGCAGGGCCAGCACCACGATCAGGGCCAGGGCGATGCCGGCGGAGAGCCAAGGGAAGCGCTGGACCCGGTTGGCCCAGTTCGGCCAGAAGCCCTTGTTGTCCGCGCCGACGATGCGCGGCCCGTTCTCGGCCAGGTTTCTCTTCTGCGTCCGGCTCATCACCTTGGGCCCGATGAACCCGAGCATGGCCGGCAGCAGCGTGAGGGCGGCGATCATTGTCAGCGCAACGCCGACGGCGGCGGCGAGCGCCAGCCCGTACAAGAAGCTCACGCCGATGGCGAACATGCCGAGCAAGGCGATGCACACGATGATGCCGGCGAACAGCACGGCACGGCCCGAGGTGTTCACTGCGTTGACGATGGAGGACTCGACGTCGCGCCCGCCGACAAGGCCCTGGCGGTGGCGGGTCACGATGAACAGGGCGTAGTCGATGCCGACGCCCAGCCCGATCAGGAGCATCACCTCGTCGGAGATGCTGGGCATGCTGAGGACGTGGCTCACCAGGCCGACGATGCCGACAGCGGTGCCGAGGGCGAACAGGGCCGAGACGATAGGCAGGATGGCGGCGAAGACCGATCCGAAGACCAGGAGGAGCACGATGAGGGCGAGGAGCACGCCGAGCCCGGTACTGCTGAAGGACGGGTTGTTCGCGTTCTCGGCCAGGGAACCCGTGACCGACACCCTGAGTCCGTCGCCCGACGTGCCGGTCACCGTGTCGACGAACTTCTTCGATTCGGCGTTCGAGATGTCGTTGGGCTGCTTCGAGAACTGGACCGGGAGGAAGCCGACCGTCTTGTCCGCGTTGATATTGCTGGTGTCGACGAGGTTCCCTGCGGCGTCGTAGGGGCTGGGCGCGGAGGTCACGGACGGCAACGCCTCGATCTCGTGCGTCATGGCGTTGATGCGCTGTCCCACGGCCGGGTCGTCCAGGGTCTTCCCGCCCGAGGTGCCGAAGACCACCTGCTCGGTGTCGCCCGAATGGCCCGGTGCCACCGACTTGAGGAGGTTGATGGCGTCGAAGGACTGGGTGTGGGGGAACTGGAAGTTGTCCGAGAAGTCCGTGCCGGCGGACTTCACCGTAAGGATGGTGACCACCAGGAGCCCCAGCCACAGCAGGACGACGAGACGGCGATGACGGACACACCACCCGGCCAGGGTGCGCATAGGTGAGAACTCTCCTCGGAACGTTCGCGTTCGCCGGACGGCGGCGATTCGGTATCAGCTCGGTCTCAGGGTCTCCGAGCTTCGGGTTGGCTCGACTCGCAGGATTCCCCGAGCCTCAGGATCGCCCGAATTGTACCGTCGGTCCCGACGTCCTCCGACCAGTGGTTTCGTCATGGTGGCGCCGGAGCGCATTCAGCACGGGCTGGGCCAGGCGGTCCGCCGATGTCGCTGACCGGGTCACCAGGCGTCCGGCCAGGACAGGATGCGATTCGGGCACGGCGAAGAAAGCACGCGCGTCAACGTGAGGAGGGTCAGCGGTGACAGCGCCACCACGGCGATGGGGGAGCACTGTCGGTTGAGCAACGAGTGCTCGGACCACGAATCGCCGCGGGACAGGAGCCCGACGGGCACGCCATCGCGATAGACGAGTGCGTGACCCGCCACGACGATGTGCCAGAAGCGCACGGGCACGTCCTGGGCCTGCACCACCTGTCCGGGGTGGGCCGTGGTGTGATCTCCGCACTCGGCGATCTGGTCGAGCTCGCTCTCGGGCAGCCCGGCGAAGAGGTCGAGCCGGCGCAGGACGTCGGCGTCGACGACGGAAGAGTGGACCTGGGCGCGCACGTCGGTGACCGGGGCCTTCAGTGGTCCCGAACCGAGCTGCGCGGCTGGCCTTCGCCGTGCCCGACGTGATGGTGGTGCCAGTGTCCTGATCGGCGCCACAGCACGAACGCGACGAGGGCGAACAGGATGAAGGGGAAGTGGTACATCGGCCACCACGGCCCCACCGCGCCGCGGCCGCCCCGGCCACCACGACGAACACCGCGACCAGGGCGAGCAGGGGGAGGATGCGGCGGCGGCGTGGCGGTGGGGGGGGCAGCTCGGTGGTCAGTCGGGGAAGGTCGTGGAAGAGGCCGTCGAGCTCGCCACGGGTCGTCGCCGCCATGCAGACATCGAGGCGGGTCTTGAACTCGGCCTGGTCGAGGCGCCCCTCGGCGAAGTGCCGCGACAGCTTGTCGGCTACCGCGTTGCGCTCGTCGTCGGACGCTCGCAGGTTGGTGTCGGCGGCTTGCCAGTCTCGCCGGCCCATCGGGTAGGCGGGGTCCCATCGGTACCGCATGCGGTCTCCTCTCGATTTTGTCGCTGTGGGTGCGGATTCGGCCGGGCTGTCCGGGGTCGCTCGCTCAGTAGGCGCGTGAGCGGTCGCGGGCCATGAACTCCTCGGCCACCGACAGGTCGGTGTCCTCGTCGGGGATGAGCAGCCAACCGGCGAGATAGAGCGGCACCGTCAGTCCGCCGAGGAAGGCGAGGGCGACGAAGCCGATCCGTACGAGGGTCGGGTCGATGTCGAAGTAGTCGGCCAGGCCCAGTGCGACCCCACCGAGCATCCGACCCCGTCCGGCCCGGTGCAGGCGCTGACCGGGCCGGACGGACGGCGCCGGGGCGTCGGTGGTGGTGGTGAACCAGGCGCCGGACTCGGCGCGGGCTTCGGAGCGGGTCTCTGTCCCCCCGGGCGTGGCCTCTGCCCCCCCGGGCGTGGCCGTGGTCCCGCTGGTCTCGTCCGGTGAGCTGCCGGTGGCTTGGGTGTCCGTGGCTTCGGTTTCCATGGCTCCAGGGTGCCTCCCGCCGCGGGCGCTCGTGAATCCGGTAGAACCCTGGTTGGACCCTGAGGACGTCCCCCAGCCATCAGGGATGTCCCCGATAGCCCGGGGGAGCGGGGCGCGCGATCATCGAGGGATCGCTGAGGCACCCGATCCCGGTTCGCGGCCTCCGCCCGAGGCTGGCCGCTCGACGACGCACGGGCCCGACGCGCCCTGGGATTGCCCGCCCGGCCCGCCCGCCCGCCTGGCCCGCCTCCGGGTGGGCCCTGGAATCCCGGTCCGCGCTGGCCGGTCCACCGTCACCGACGGCACCACTGGGGCGGGCGATGGCGCTCGTTGCAGCGCAGCCCGGACAACCGGGTCCTCGGTGGCGTGTGCGGTGCGCTCTCGGGCGCCACCGGGATCGACGCCACTTGGGTGCGCATCGGCTTCGTCCTGCTCACGGTGGTGAGCGGCGTAGGGGTGCTGCCCTATTTCGTGCTCTGGCTGCTCATTCCGATGGAGGGCGAGAGCACGAACATCCTGTCGCGTGCCGTCTCCGACCGGCGCGGCATCAGGTTGCTGATCGCCCTGGTCCCGCTCCTCGTGGTCGTCCAGATCGTCGTCAGCTCGCTCCATGCCGGCTACATCGGCTTCATCGGTTGGCCCACCTTCCTCGCCGCGGGCATCGGGATCATGATCTGGCGCAATGCGGCCGATTCGGAGCGCACGTTCCTCGAGAGCGGACGTCGCCCCGCTCTTCGGTGGCGACGGCCACGTCCGGGGTCGCCGCATCCTCGCCCTCAGGGTGGCCATCGGCGTCGTCCTCGGCATCGCCGGGATCGTCCTCCTGGTCGAGACCCGGCACCCGACCTGGCCGCCGCGCTGCGCCCCGTCGCCGGGGCCGCCCTGCTCCTGGCGGCGCTCGTCGTCATCCTCGGGCCCTGGTGGCTCGGCCTGGTCCGCGACCTCATCGCCGAGCGCCAAGCCCGGGCCCGGGCCGAGGAACGGGCCGAGATGGCGGCCCACGTCCACGACTCCGTGCTCCAGACGCTGGCGCTCATCCAGCGCTCGGCCGACGACCCCCAGCACGTCGTGCAGCTGGCCCGCTCCCAGGAGAGGGAGCTGCGGGCCTGGCTCTTCGAGGGGCAGGCTCCCGGCGCGGTGGGCGAGGACGCGAAGACGCTCGCCGAGGGCGTCGGTCTCTTGCAACGCCAGGTGGAAGCGGACCACGGCATCGCGGTGCAGGTGGTCCTGGTCGGGGATTGTGCGCTGGATGATTCGTTGCGCGCCCTGCTCGACGCGGCCAAGGAGGCCACGGTCAACGCGGCCAAGTGGTCGGGTGCCGACCAGGTCTCGCTCTATGCCGAGGTGGAGCACGACTCGGTGATGCTCTACGTGCGAGACCGTGGCCGCGGTTTCGACCCCGACGCGGTGCCCGAGGACCGCCAGGGCATCGCTCGCTCCATCAGGGCCCGGGTGGAGCGATTCGGAGGCCGGGCCGTGATCCGCTCCGCCCCCGGTGAGGGAGCCGAGGTCCAGCTCTCCATCTCGCACCGAGAGCGGGTCAGATGAGCCCCGAGTCAGCCCCGCCCGCCCCGCTGGCGGGGCGGCCCCGCATCTTCCTCGTCGAGGACCATGCGGTCTTCCGGGCGGGCGTGAAGGCCGAGCTGGGCGACGCGGTGGAGGTGGTGGGCGAGGCGGACGAGACCGCAGCCGCCGTCGAGCTCATCAACGAGCGTATGCCCGACGTCGTGCTCCTGGACGTGCACCTGCCCGGCGGCGGCGGCCACGCCGTCATTCGTGGGGTGCTCCCCGTGAACCCGGGCGTCCAGTTCCTCGCCCTCTCCGTCTCGGACGCACCCGAGGATGTGATCGAGGTGATCCGGGCCGGAGCTCGCGGCTACATCACCAAGACCATCTCGGGGCCGGAGCTTCTCCAGGCCGTCTACCGGGTAGCGGCCGGCGACGCGGTGTTCTCTCCGCGGTTGGCCGGCTTCGTGCTCGACGCCTTCTCGCAGGGGGGAGCACCGGCCTCGGGTCTTGATCCTGAGCTCGACCAGCTCTCCCCGCGAGAGCGCGAGGTCCTGCGGCTGATCGCCCGTGGCTACACGTACAAAGAGGTGGCGCGCGACCTCGGGATCTCGGCCCGGACGGTCGAGTCCCACGTGTCGTCCGTGCTGCGCAAGCTCCAGCTTTCGACCCGTCACGAGCTCACGAGGTGGGCTGCCGACGCTCTGGTCTAGCAGACGGACCGGCGTTTGGTTTCGAAGAGGCGTTTGGTCTAGAAAGAGGGGCCATGCCCGAGGACCTTGCCGACGAGCACCGCGACGCGGCCCTGCTGGCCTCCTTGGCCGGAAAGGCCCTCGTGGAGCTCCGGGGCGACCCCGGCGACGTGCGGGACATCGGTGCCGCCGGCGACCGGCTGGCCCACCGCCTGCTGGTGAGCGAGCTGAATCGGCTCTACCCGACGGATGACGTCCGCTCCGAGGAGGGTCTCGAGCACGTGGCGGGCGACGGTCGGCTCTGGATCGTCGACCCGCTCGACGGGACGCGGGAATTCCGCGAGGTGCCGCGCACCGACTGGGCGGTCCACGTCGCCATGGCCGTTGGCGGCGTGGCGGTCGTGGGCGCGGTGGCGCTCCCCGCGCTCGAGATGGTGCTCTCCACCGGGGAGCCCCCGACACTCCGCCCTATCGTCAGCGACGATCCGCCCCGGTCTGGTCGTCTCGCGCAGCCGGCCGCCAGACGTGGCGTACGACGTCGCCGAGGCCATCGGCGCGGTTCATGGTCCCCATGGGTTCGGCCGGGGCCAAGATCGCGTCGGTCATCCTCGGCGACGCTGAGGTCTACGTGCACGCCGGAGGCCAGTACGAGTGGGACTCGTGTGCGCCCGTCGCGGTGGCGCTCGCGAGCGGGCTGCACGCCAGCCGACTCGACGGGTCACCCTTGCGCTACGGCGCCCCCGACGCCTGGCTGCCGGACCTCGTGGTGTGCCGCCGCGAGCTGGCCGACGACGTGCTCGCCGTCACCGCGGCGGCGCGCTGACAGTGCTGACACCGTCGACGGTGGCGCGCAGCGCGGCCTGACGCAACGCGTGACACGCGCCTTTTGCGGCTGACAGACGCGACAAGACCCCGCATCGTCACCACGCGGGGTCCTGTCGTGTTCAGGTCCTTTTCAGGGCCCTTGTGCTCGAACTCGCGCCGGCAGGTATTGCCCGCACGGCGAGAGCGTGAGCCGATACGCTAGATGGCGCGGACGTTCGCGGCCTGCAGCCCCTTGGGGCCTTGGTTGGTCTCGAACTCGACCTTCTGGCCTTCTTCGAGATTGCGGTAGCCCGATCCGGCGATCGCGCTGAAGTGCACGAATACGTCGGGGCCGCCACCGTCCTGGGTGATGAAGCCGAAGCCCTTCTCACCGTTAAACCACTTCACGGAACCAGTTGCCATTGAAAATCCACTCCTCTCCTGGCCAGATTGGCCCTGTTTCGGGGGCCGCGGCCGGTGGCTCGTACGAGCCAGAGGGATTTCCAATTCTGTACTGGTGGTGCCCTCGACCAGAACGATAGCGCGGCGGTGGCCCGCGTGGGCGCCCGACGCGGCAAGCCCACGACACGGTCACACGTTGTTCACGCAAGCGGTCGTGCCTGGCGAGAGCGGTGACGGTGGCTCGACCCAGGGGGCGCGACCGGAGCACGGGGGGGATCCCAACCTCCACGGCGGTTTCGCACCCGTGTCCGAGGAGACGATGGCGGCCGCCCGTGGGCGATCCGCCAGGTCTCGAGGCGCTCTGGGAACTGTCCCTCCGATTCGGGCCGGATCCGGTGGCCGTCGCCCAAGCGGGTTCGGTCACCGGGTCCAATTGCGGCCTGCGTGGTGCACGGGACGGGGCACTGCATTGTGCACGGATTAAGCGCTGCGTAAGGAATGCACCGGGTGGTGCCGCGACGGCCGGTCGTGTCCGGGTGGGGCGGCCGGCGCGCATCCGTGAGCGTGGTCCGCTCACCGGGAGGTCCGAGCGGAGTCGTACGCCTTCCGGGTCGCCGACGAAGTGGGCGTCACCGTGATCGATGCGAACGCGGCGCACGCGGTCGTCGCCGCGGGTCGTACGACCACGGGCGGCCCGGCGAGCGTCGAGCGGGCACACGTCCACGGGCGCTGCGGTCGGCGGGCGAACCGCGACGACGACACGATCTCTCAATGGCGAGGCGTGCGGAATCGTGCGAACGGAGTCGTGCGTCGCACGGCGAGGCGGTCTTCGATCCGAGCGACGACGGCGCGGCCGCGACCACGGCTCATGGATCCGGGCCGGCCGGGTCGGGGCCCGCGGTGCACCCCCGGGTGCGTGACCGGTCCGGGTTGCACGAAGACCGCTGGCCGATCGTCCCTGCGCAGCCCCACCCGGCGGCGGCAGGCTGCAGCGCGCCCTCCGCGGGATGGCCCGGGTATCCCAACGTTCGCTCGGGTAAGCTCACAGTGTGTTCGTTTGGAACTGGGTCCAACAGCACCGGTGGCTCTCGGTCTTGGTCCTCGCCGCCATCATTCTCACGAGCGCCGGCGGCACGGCTTGGGCGCTGGTGTTCCGCACGGTGTCGTCACCGATCGGTCTACGCGAGGCGCTGCGCGAGTACCGCAAGGAGCAGACGGCCAAGGTCCTGGGCTCTCTCCGCGCCCACCTCCCCGCACCGGGCGTCTACACGTACCGCACCAGCGGCGGCGAGAGCCTCAGCCTGATGGGCGTGAGCCGGGGCTTCCCGTCGCGGACGGCCATGATCGTCGCCGACAACGGTTGCGCCACCGTGAGCTGGCAACCGCTCGCCGAGCACACCGAGACCACGACGGTGTGCTCGGCGCCCGGGGACGGGCTGAACCTGCCCCGGCTGGTCACCTTCGAGTCGATCGCCGGTTCGCAGACGACGTCGACCGTCACGTGTCCCGCCACGGCGTGGCTGCTGCCACCCGGTCCGTCCAAAGAAGTTCGCTGGAGCGCCACCTGCTCACTGGCCAACCCGAGGGAGCGCGTCCTCCTGACCGGTGCGAACCTCGGGTCCTCGACCATCACTGTCGCCGGTCAGGCGGTCGACGTCGAGCACGTCCGCGTGGACCTGCACTACGAGGGCGTCCAGAGCGGAACCAACCCGACCGACTTCTGGGTCGTGCCCTCCACGGGTCTGATCGTGCGCGAGCGTGAGCTCGTCTCGGTCGATCAGGGCGGCGTCCACTACAGCGAGTCGATGGACGACGTCCTCACGGGGCTCTCACCGCTGCGCTGACCGGCACGGGTGCCGCGCACCCGGGCGCAACCGCGACAGGCCGCTCGGCGTTCAGGTTTCCGCAAGCAAGGTCGAGGGGTCGGGCCACGCGTATCTCAGCCCGATCGCGGTTCCCCCGCCCGGGAAGGGTCCGCGGACCGTGCGCTCCACGGCGGTCCCACCTCTGGCCTCGTAGAAGCCTTGGGCGGCCGTGTTCTGCTCGAGGACCCACAGGTACAGGGCGGACGACGGTCTCCGCACCAAGAGCTCGCGGCCTGCTTCGGCCATGAGCCGGGTACCGGTCCGTCGCCGTTTCAGCTCGGTGGCGACATGGAGGTTTTCGAGCAGGGCACCCCAGGCGGGGTCAGCATCGAGAATGGTGTGGGCGAAGCCGGCCACTTCTCCACCGTCCTCGGCGACCACCGTGTACTGGTTCGACCGCGGCAGCGTGAGCCGGTCCGTCCATACCGCACGCCGATCTTCGAAGACGTCGCCGTCGAGGAACGAATCGAGGTACGCGCCGCGGTAGTTGCGTCGCCAGCTGTCGGCGTGCAGCGCCGCGATCGCCTCGACGTCGCGCTCGGTGGCCATGCGGAACTTCACGTGAGCGATTTCTACACGACCTCGGGGCATCCGTCGCCGACGTCGGGTGAGATTCGGATCAGAGCCGGGCTCTCTGGGCGTTCGAGCGACCACCGCGCTTCAACCCGGATCCGAGGCGCCCCGATTCTCGACCACTGTTGCCAGGCGCCTCGGCGCGATGAGGCAGTAGCTCTCGATGATCATCTCGGCTACCTCGTCCCAGTCGGGGGGCGAGGCCAGGTCGAGCCGCACGCCCACCCAGCCCTTGGGCCCGACATACGGGGGTACGAAGAACCGCTCGGGGTCCGACGACACCAGTACCTGCTGTACCCCCTCCGGCGCCTTCATCGTCATGGAGCTGCCGTCCTCGCTCGTCATGACGAAGAGCTTGTCGCGCACCCGGAACGCAGGTGAGGTGTGGCCGCCGAAGGGCTTCTCGACGACCTCGGGGAGCTCCAGGCAGATGGCCCGGATGCGAGCGATCGCCGATAAGGTGCTCACCTCATCCGGCGACGGCGGCAGCGCCGTCGGACGCGGCACCGCCGTCGGCCGCAGTGGCTCGGTCTTGCGCCACGGCGTCGTAGGACTCGTAGTCCGAGCCGGTGTCGTCGGCGAACTCGAATTCGAGCAGGCCCGCCTCGCCCCAGCGCCGGCGCAGGTATCCGTCGTTGGCGTCGAGCAGGCCGAGCTTGCGCACGTTGGGCACGAGCTTGGCGAAGAAGCCACGGGCGAAGCCGCCGGCCGGATTGGCCTTCACTTTCTGCGCCGCCTGCACCATGAAGGGGACAACCTGCTCGGCCGTCGTGCCCATGCGCTCCCACACCTCCGGGGTGGTCGCCCGGGCGCGCGAGTTCAGCGTGGCGTCGACGAGGAATTCCTGTCGCTCGAGCAGCTCGGCCTCGCTCAGCGAGGCGTAGTACTCGGAGAGCGTGAGCACCCCGAACGCCACGTGTCGCGCCTCGTCGGACATCACGTAGCGCAGGAGCTTCGAGAGGAGGGGTTCCTTCGTCCGCCGGAGCATGTCGCCGAACGCGGCCAGCGCCAGAGATTCGATCACGATCTGCATCCCCAGGTACGCGATGTCCCAGCGCGAGTCCTCGAGCAACGACCAGATCTGCGCTTTGAGGAAGGGGCTCATCGGATACGCGTCGCCCAGCTTGGTGCGCAGGTACTTGGCGAAGACCTCGGTGTGTCGAGCCTCGTCCATCGTCTGGGTCGACGCGTAGTACCGGGCGTCGATCCACGGCACCGTCTCGACGATCTTGGCCGCGGTCATCATCGCGCCCTGCTCGCCGTGCATGAACTGAGAGAGCGAGGCCTTGAAGAACTCCATGCCGAGCTGGACGTACTCCCGCTCACCCCACGACGCCAGGGGAGAGCCGGGGAGCGTGCCCGCCACACGGGCCATGGCGAGCACGGGGCTCTCCTGCTCGGCCACCAGGCGTTCGGGATCGACGTCTATGGACCAATCGAGGTCGGTGGCGCTGTTCCACTGGGACCCCATGGCCTTCTCGTAGAGCTTGACCAGCTGGCCCCGGTCGCGCTCGTAGTCCCACAGGAAGAGCCGGTCTGCATGGTCATGGACGACCTGGACGGCCTCATCGACGTCGTGCTTGCCCGGCAACGGAGGGGTCGCGCCGGCAGCCATGCCTCAGCCCCGTCGTCCGCCCATGTTGGCGTTGGGGGCGGCGTCGGCCACCAGGTCGGGCAGGACCTTGCCCAGCTCGGCCGGGTCCCAGCGGTCACCCTTGTCGGCGCCCGGTCCGGCCACCCAGCCCTCGGCCACCGAGATGTGGTCGCCCTGGACGTTGAACACGCGCCCGGTCACGCCCTTGGACTCGGCGCTGCCGAGCCAAACCACGATCGGCGCGATGTTGGCCGGGTCCATCGGGTCGAACTCCTCAGGCTTGAGCTCCCGCGCCTCGGTCGCCATGCCGAGACCCTCGGTCATCCGGGTGAGGGCGGCCGGTGCGATGGCGTTCACGGTGACGCCGTAGCGCTCCAGCTCCTTGGCCGCGATGACCGTGAAGGCGGCGATCCCGGCCTTGGCCGCCCCGTAGTTGGTCTGTCCTACGTTGCCGTAGATCCCAGAAGGCGAGGTCGTGTTGATGATGCGGGCGTCGTTCGTCTCGCCCGCCTTCGTACGGTTGCGCCAGTACTCGGCGGCGTGGCGCGTCGGGGCGAACGTGCCTCGCAGGTGCACTCGGATCACGGCATCCCACTCGTCGATGGTCATGTTGACGAGCATGCGGTCGCGCAGGATGCCCGCGTTGTTCACCAGCACGTCGATGGTGCCGAAGGTGTCGATGGCGGTCTGGATCATCCGACCCGCGCCCTCGTAGTCGGAGACGTCGTCGCCGTTGGCGACGGCCTCGCCGCCCATCGCTCGCACCTCGTCGACCACCTCGCCCGCAGGTCCGGTGGAGGAGCCGCTGCCGTCGATCTCGGCGCCGAGGTCGTTGACGACCACCTTGGCGCCTTCGCGTGCGAACGCAAGAGCGTGCTCGCGCCCGATCCCGCGTCCGGCACCGCTGACCACGACGACCCGGCCCTCACAGATTCCCACGATTCTCTCCTTTGGTCCTGGACCCCCGCGCTCGGCAGTGTAAACCCGGCTTTCGCCGCTGCTCTGTCACCCCGGCTCTGCGCCTCTGTAGCGGTCCCTCAATTTTCGCTTGAAGATCTTCCCAGTATCCTCCCGCGGGAGCTCTGGGACGAAATCGACGGCGCGCGGGCACTTGAAGTGGGCCAGGCGGTCACGGCAGAAGGCCAGCAGCTCGTCGGCCAGCTCGTCGGTCCCCTCGATGCCTTCGGCCGGCTGCACGACCGCCAGCACGGTCTCCCCCCACTCCTCGTCGGGCACGCCGATGGTTGCCACGTCGCCGACGGCCGGGTGCTCGAGCAGGACGGAGTCGACCTCGGCCGGGTAGATGTTGACCCCGCCCGAGATGATGAGGTTGGCTGTGCGGTCGGTCAGGTACACGAAGCCGTCCTGGTCCACGTAGCCCATGTCGCCGAGGGTGAAGTACTCACCCCGGAAGGCTCCCGCCGTCTTGTCGGGATCGCCGTAGTAGTCGAACCGGGTGGCGGCCGGGGAGCGGAGGAAGACCAGGCCGACTTCGCCGGTGGGAATCTCCTTGCCGGACTCGTCGGCGATCTTGACCAGTCCGGGCACCATCGGGCGTCCGACGGTGCCCGGGTGCTTCAGCCAGGTCGCGGAGTCCACGATGGTGCCGAGCCCCTCGGTGGCCGCGTAGTACTCGACCACGATCGGGCCGAGCCACTCGATGATGCGCTGCTTGACCGGCACCGGGCACGGTGCCGCCCCGTGGATTACGAAGCGCAGGGACGAATGGTCGTAGCGCGACCGCACGTCTTCGGGCAACGCGAGCAGCCGGTGGAACATCGTCGGCACCATGTGGGTGTGGGTGATGCCGTGCGCCTCGACGAGGCGGAGCATCTCGACGGGCTCCCAGTGCTCCATGACCACGATGGGCACGCCGTAGAGGTGAGGGACGGCGACCGAGAACGCGAGCGGCGCGGCGTGGTAGAGGGGTCCGGTGACGAGGTGGGCGTCGATGCTCGTCTCGTACGATTCGTCGTAGCCGCAGAAGTTGACCATGGCCAGGGCGCTCGGCGGTGCGCTGTCGCGATGCACGCCCTTCGGCCGCCCGGTCGTTCCCGACGTGTAGAGCATCTGGGTGCCCGAAACCGGGTCGTCGACGTCGGACCCGTCCTCGCCGCCGAGGAGGTCCCCGTAGGCCTCGAACCCGGGAAGGCCCGAACCGACCGCGACCCGCACCAGGTCGGGGCGGCCGGCCTGCGCGGCGACCTCCGCGTGCCGGCCCAGGTCCGCCGCGACGACGAACGCCTTGGCCTCGCAGTTCTCCACGATGTAGCCGGCCTCGTCGCCGGTGAGGTGCCAGTTGATCGGGGTGAGCCGGAGGCCCGCCCGGTTGGCCGCGTAGAGCACCTCGACGAATTCGGGCCGGTTGGTGCACATGAGAGTCACGGCGTCACCGGGGCGAAGTCCGCGGGAGCGGAAGGCCCGGGTCAGCCGGTTCACGTTGGCGTTGAGCTCGCCGAAGGTCCGGTCACCGGACGGGCTGATCAGCGCCGGCCGTTCGGGGCACGCGCGCTGCCCACCAGGCGTGGAGCATGCCCGCGGCCGCCGCGGCCCCCTTGTCCTCGGGCACGCTCACGGGGCCGCGTCCTCCACCGTCGCGACCCGGTCCCCGCCCGACTCGGCTTCGAAGAGCGGCAGGCGCCGCCCGTCCGACAGCGGCTCCCAGGTCAGTGTGACCGCCATCCCCGTGTGCACGTCGCCCGGCGCGCATCCGACGACATTGGTCATGATGCGCACCCCCTCTTCGAGGTCGACCAGCGCGACACAGTAGGGCTGTCCGTCGGCGAATGCTGCGCCGGCCGCCTCCGGGCGGTGCTCGACCACCGCGGCGTGCACGGTGGCCCGTCCACTGGCCTCGCGCCAGGTCATCGACGAGCTCGGCGTGGCGCAACCGGGGCAGAGCGCGCGGGTAGAAGACGGGCCGGTCGCAGGCGCTGCACCACTGGAGCAGGAAGATGCCCCGGCGCGTCGCCTCCCAGAACGGTGCGCTCTCGGGGCTGACCGGCGGCTCGCGCCTGGAGGGGGCGACGGCCGGTTCGGGTCGGGGGCTCACAGGACGGCCTCGGTGCCGAGCACCGCGGTCGACATGACCGAGAGGAACATGCCCGATCCGTGCGCCACCGCGACGGAGGCGTCCGGGACTTGGCGCGGCCCGCACTCCCCACGCAGCTGGCGCGTCGCCTCGACGACGAGGAACATGCCGTACATGCCGGGGTGGGTGTACGAGAGCCCTCCGCCGTTGGTGTTCATGGCCGGGCGGCTGCCGCCCGGGCCCAGTGTGCCTTCCGCCGCGAACGGACCCCCCTCGCCCTTCTCGCAGAAGCCCAGGTCCTCGAGGTGGAGAAGCTGCGTGATGGTGAAGCTGTCGTAGCCCATCAGCACGTCGACGTCGGCGGGCCCCACACCGGCCATGGCGAACGCCCTCTCTCCCGAGATCACACCGGGCGTCGCGGTGAGGTCGGGCATCTGGCTGATCACCATGTGGTCGGAGCACGTCGCGGCGCCGAGCACGTACACGGGAGGCTTGCGCAGCGACCGCGCCCGCTCGGCGCTCGTCATGACGAACGCCCCCGCCCCGTCGGTCACGAGGCAGCAGTCGAGTAGGTGGAGCGGGCTCACCTGGAGGGGCGAAGCCAGAACCTCCTCGACCGTGAGCGGCTCGCGGTAGCGCGCTCGCGGGTTGAGCTGCGCCCACTGCCGCGTCGTCACCGCGATCTGCGCCAGCTGCTCGGAGGTGGTGCCGTACTGGTGCATGTGACGCGCCGCGGCGAGCGCGTACGGGCCCATAGGGGTACGCAGGCCGTAGGGCATCTCCCACTCGGCCAGGGGGTTGAACGCGCCGCCGGGCCGCCGGACCGGGCCGCCCCGTGGCGCGCGCCGACGGTCGCTGCGCGGGGTGGCGGCGTAGACGCTCACCACGACGTCGCACAGGCCGGCCGCGATGGCGGCTGCGGCGTGCTCGACGTGCACCTCGTAGCTGGAACCGCCCGTCATGGTCGACTCGCAGAAGCGAGGGTGGAGGCCGAGGTACTCGGCCAGAGCCACGGCGGACTCGGCGTGGCAGACGCCGTCTACGTCGGACAGCGAGAGCCCGGCGTCGTCGAGCGCTTCGAGCACCATGGCCACTTCGAGGGCACGCCCGGTGCGCTCGAGCTCACCCGTCGGGGAGACGTCGTCGGCGACGCCCACGATGGCCGCGGCGCCGCGGAGAGTTCTCTCGGCTGCGCCCACGGTCGACGGTACCCTGCTGCCTCTGTTGCCCCTCGCTGAAGTCGCTCAGGCGTTCTTCGGCAACTCGGAGAACGGCGTCACCCGGTCGTTGTTGGGTTCCTTGGGCAGGCCCAGCACCCGCTCGCCGATGATGTTGCGTTGGATCTGGTCCGTTCCGCCGTAGATGGGTGGTGCCTCCGCGAACAGAGCCATCTCGCTGACGCCACCCGCGAAGGGGTCGCCGGTGGCATGTTTGAGCGCGGTCTTCTCGTCGCTGTCGTAGGCGTGGAGCATGCCCGCCGGACCAGCGATCCGCAGGCCGAGGTCGCGGGTGAGCCGGACGATCTGGCTCATGGAGAGCTTGGCGACGTTGGGCATGCCCGGGATGTCCCCGCCCTGCTCCTTCACGGCCTTGAGGCGCAGGCTGTTGAACCGCCCGAGCTCGCCGAGCGTGTGGAGCCGGGCCAGCTCCTGGCGGATCCCCGCGTCCGTGTTCACGCCCCGGGTCTGGGCCAGGCCGATGAGGAGGCCGGCGCCTCCGCGCATGGCCCCGATGGCGCCGGGCACCGAGCCCGACCCGCCACGTCCTCGACCGCCGTCTGCCACCAGGTCGCCCACCCGCTTGGGCAGGAGACCCATGACCGTGCCCGGCTGAGCCATTCCCCCGCCTGCGGCGTTCCCGCCGCCCGAACCCAGACCGGCCCGCTCGTTCATGAGGGTGGTGTTCGCCGCGGCCCATCCGTTGTTGAGACCCCCGATCAGCGCGGAATCGGCCACACGGGCGTCGGTGATGAAGACCTCGTTGAAGAGGGCGTGGCCGGTCATCTCGCGTAGCGGGCGCACGTCGACGCCGTCCTGGAGCATCTCGAACGCGAAATAGGAGATCCCCTGGTGCTTGGGCACCTCGGGATCGGTCCGGGCGAGCAGCATGCCGAGGTCGGCGTACTGGCCCCCCGAAGTCCAGACCTTCTGGCCGTTGACGATCCACTCATCGCCGTCGCGCACCGCCCTCGTCTGGAGACCGGCCAGATCCGAGCCGGCCTGGGGCTCGCTGAAGAGCTGGCACCAGGCCTTGCGTCCGGTCACGATGTCGCGTACGTAGAGATCGATCTGCTCTTGGGTGCCGTGCGTGGCGATCGTCGGAGCGGCGAGTAGGAGCCCGAGACCGGCGGGCGCACCCAACGCACCGAAGCTCGAGATCTCCTGTTGAACCAGCACGACATCGGCCCGGGCCATCCCTTTGCCGAACGCGTTCGCGGGCAGGCCCGGGGCCGACCAGCCGGCCAGCCCGAGCCGATCCCACCAGTCGGCGACCGTCAGATCGGGGTCCCAGTTGGCCGCGAGCCAGGCCCGCAGGTCGCTGAGCTGCTCCCGGGTCCCGGGGGAATCGGCCGCCTCGGCGGTCTCGGTCGTCTCGATCGCGGTATCGGTCACGTGACGAAACTACACAGGGAGCGTTCGGCAGGCGACTCGCCCGGGGGGACAGGTAGCGTCACCGGCCATGCAGGACACCCGTCTCGACGAGGCCTTCGACGCTTGGGTCGCCGCCCAGAAGGCTGCCCTCGACGTCGTGCACCAGGCGACCGGGGTCCCCGAGTCGGCCGTCGACCTGGCCGAAGGGTACCGGTGGGTGACCCGGCTGGCCGCGACTCGCGCTGGAGTGGTTCGTGGAGAAGTCCGACCCCCTCCACCCGCAGCTGTTCACCCTTCAGGACGAGTACCGCAAGCTCCTGGTCGACAACCCCGACGTGCACTACCTCTTCTGCGTGCTCGACGACACCCGCTCGTATCGCCTGCTCGGCCAGCGGGGTCAGTGCGCCTACCTCGGCATGACCTTCGGCACTCCGTTCGGCCAGGGCCCCGTCGCCGGACGTACGGGCACCCAGACCCAGACCCACATCGACGAGTTCGAGCTCGGTCCCCACGGCGAGGTGGACATCCTCATCGCGCCCGAGGCTTCGATGCCCACGCCGCGGCCGCGCAACTCCGTCGTGCTCGAGCCGGGGACGGCGCAGCTCGCCATCCGTGAGACGCACTTCGTGAAGTCGCCTGATCGCCTGGCGCGCCTCCGCGTCGAGCTGGTCCCCGAGCCGGGAGAGGCAGTGCCGCCGCCGTTGCTCTCGAGCGAAGAGCTGGCGCCCAAGCTCGAGACGGCCGCCATGTTCCTCACCTTCGTCGGCTCGACCGCGCTGCAGATGTGGCGCGACGCGGCGACGAACATGAACACCTTCGGCGGCCAGGCCGGCGCCGCGCACGTGCAAGCGCAAGAGGACGAGGTGCGCTCACACTCCAACGCCGAGATGACGTACCACGGCGGACGCTTCCGGCTCGAGCCCGGCGAAGCGCTCGTGATCACCGTGCACGAGCCCGACAAGCCGTTCCTCTACTGGGGCCTCACGCTGACGTCGCCGTGGATGGAGAGCTTCGACTACCGCTACACGACCACGGCACTCAACAACGAGACGGCGAAACGCTCCGAGGACGGGTCCTGGCGCCTGGTGGTCGCACCGGAGGACCCGGGTGCCGGCGTGGTCAACTGGCTCGACACGGGCGGCCGGCTCGAGGGCTACATGATCGTGCGTTGGGTGCTGGCCGACGGCCCCCCGCACCCGAGCGCAGAAGTCGTCCGGATCGCGTCGCTGTCGGCTTGAGCGGCGCGAACAACGCCCGACGCTAGGGAGCCGGAGGACTCCCGGCCAGGAGCGAGTAGATCTCGACCATCGGAGCGGTCCCGTTCACGCCGTACTGCGGGTCGATCAGTCCCGTGCCGGGCTGTCGTTGGGCCCACATGGTCGACGCGAAGCTCTGCGCCTCGGCGGCGTAGCCCGGGTCGGGGGCGACCTGGTCGAGCACGAACAGGTCGCGGAAGTAGATGGCGTTGAAAGCGGGTCCCTGGTTGACGAGCGCTGATCCCGTGCCGAAGTGGGCCACCGCCGCGGCCGCGGTCTGCTCGGCCTGGCTCAGGTAGGAGTCGTTCCCGGTGGCGCTGGAGAGCAGGACCCCAGCGCCGACCATGACCCCTTGGTTGTAGCTCCAGATCGTCGTGTTGATGCTGCCGTCAGGGTTCACATGGTCGTCGTAGAGGCCGCTCGAGGTACCGAGGCAGGTGACCACCCACTGGTACATCTGAGTCGCCCAGGCCAGGTCGGACGCGTTCCCTGTCAACTGGTTCAATTCGAGACCGAGCTCCGCGTTCGCTCCGTTCGCCGTGGCGTTGCGCTGGCTGCCGGCGGTGTCCTCCCAGAAGACGCCCCCCGGGCAGCCGTCCGAGGGATTGGTGTCCCAACCCGAGACGGCGAAGTCGAACTCGTCCTGGGCCAGGGTCAGATCCTTCTTGGCCGACGTGAGCAGGTAGGAGTGCACGAGGTTCAGACCGACCCACCCGTTGTCGTCGTAGAAGGTGGACCCGCCCGGCCCCAGCGGCGGTGCGACGGCGGATTCGTATGCGGGGGGCTGGGGCGCGCCTGACGGCGACACCTCGTCCCGGTCGGCGTAGTGCGCCAGACCGACCAGACGGGACTGGACGTCCCCGGAGTACTGCGAGCCCCGGGGGCCGCCGTAAAGGAACAGGGTGCCCGCGGTCGCGTTGGTGAAGGGCCACAGGCACGAGTACGAACTGCACGTGTTGGACGGCGATCCGAGGTACAGGGATTTCTTCGCCTTGTAGAAGTTGTCCTGTAGGGCGTTGTAGGAGGCGACCGCCTGGTGACGGTCGGTCGGACTGGCGGAACCGGAGGTGGTGGCGGCCGTCGCCGGCGTCGCAGCCATGAACGTGATGGCACAAGCGACCGCGGCAGCCGCCAGACATCCTGCGTTGGGTCGCAGCCTACGACCCCGGGCGGGGCGCACTGACCCCGCTGGCGTCCTCGTCGGGAAACGTTGCTTCATCGGAACCTCGCCTCATTCAAAAAGATCGGTCGGCCCCGGGCTGAGCATACGGTCCCTATCCGCGCGGGTGGAGCGCGCGGAGCGAAACGCCGCGCTGCCAGAATGGGGGCTCGTGCGTCACAACCCGTCTCACGCGACCGAGGATCCTCAGGTGGTCCGTCGGCTGATCGAGGAGAACCCGTGGGCGGTTCTGGTCAGCAACAACGACGGCGAGCTGGTCGCCTCGCATTGCCCGGTCCTGCTCGACGAGGACACCGATCGGCTGACCGTCGTCACGCACGTCGGTCGGCCGGACGAGGTGATCCATGGGTTCGGTGACAAGGAGGTTCTGCTGATCATTCAGGGCCGCCACGGTTACATCTCACCGAGCTGGTATGCGCCCGGAGCTATACGAGCGCCCACATGGAACTTCAGCACGGTTCACTGCTACGGCGTTCCCCAGCTTCTCGACGAGGAAGAGACGCTCACGGTGCTGGCCAGGCTGGTCGATCGATTCGAACGCCACGTCGATCGTCCGATGCTCCTCGACCGAAACTGGGCTCGACCAGTGGCTCTGGGGACGGTGGGTCTCCGGCTGCCGATCACGCGGTTCGTCTGCAAAATCAAGATGAGTCAGGACAAGGATCCGATCACGCAGCGCCAGGTGATGACGGCCCTGCGCGCTCCCGGGCCCTATGAGAATCGTGACCTGGCCGACGACATGGCACGTGCCCTGTCGGAAGAGTGACGACCAGCTGGGACGCCATCCCGGCGGTTTCGCCGTTGTTCCGAACGGATCCGGAGTAGCGTCGCGGACAGATCCATCTGATCCGGGCGCGCGTCGGCACGGCGACGGGAAACAGGAAGGTGGTCATCCATGTCGAGGTTCCGCGGTCTGCGAGCAGTGCGGGCGCCGGCGATGCTCGCGGTGCTCGCCCTCGTGACGGGTGTGTTCGGCCTGACCAGTGGTGCCGCGGCGGCGAGTCCCTCCTACCGGGTGGAGGCGGTGTCCAACCCGGCCGGTGACTCGACCTCGGTCCTCGACGGCATCTCGTGTCCCATGGTCGCCGGCTGTGTCGCCGTCGGCTTTGCCACCACACCCGAGAGTGCCCTGGTCGAAACCTACGCCGCTGGCACCTGGACGCCGACCTCTCTCCAGCAGGGATTGACCTTGCCGACTCTCGACGCCGTCTGGTGCGCCAGCATGACTTCGTGCGTCGCCGTCGGAGAGGCCGGGCCACTCGAGTCGAACGGCGCACAACCGCTCGTCGAGAGCCTCTCGGGCGGGACCTGGACGGCGACGAGCCCTCCGCTGCCGGAGACAGCCATCACGGGCGCGTTGGAGGCCATCAGCTGTGTCACGGCCGAATGGTGCGTCGCCGCCGGATATTTCGGGGACAGCGAGGATCACTCGCACGCCCTCTTCGAAGTGCTCTCGAACGGCACGTGGACCCCCGAAGTCGGTCCCACTCCTTCTCCGTCGACCGAAGCGGAAATCAGGTCGGTGCAGTGCTTCACGACGACCTCTTGTGACGCCGTGGGCTTCTACGGGGGCCTTTCTTCGTCGAACGGCCTTTTCGAGACCCTCTCGGGGAGCGAGTGGGCGGCGTCGGCCCTCGGTGGCGTCGGCATGTTGGATTCCTTGTCGTGCGTCTCGTCGAGCTCGTGCCTGGCCGTCGGTTCCAAGGTGCAGGGCGGCGGCTACACCGAGACGTTGAGCGGAACGACGTGGACCGGCGGCACCCTGCCGCGCCCGAGGGCAGGCGGCAACGGCAACGGCACGTTCGGCGTCTCATGTCCGAAATCTGTTTCGTCGTGCGTGGCCATCGGTGGGTGGCATGACCCCCGGCCGCACCACTACGACCCTCGGCTCTTGATTGAGACGGAGTCGCACGGGGCGTGGAAGGCCACCGAGATACCCGCACCTTCGGGATTGATGAACGCCCGGGGCATCGCGTGCCCCAAGGTCTCCGCGTGCGTCGGCGTCGGGCCCTCGGATGCGAAAAGTGGCCCGGCCGACGCAGCGATCGAGCAACCCCGATCCTGATCCCGAGATCTGTCTGCCCCATCGGGGGCGCGGGCCGTGCCGGCACAAGCGATGACGGCACCCGCCGGCCGGGAAACGTCGCTCAGACTGGGAGTAGCATCGGCCGTTGATCCATCTGGTCCGGGCGTGCGCCGGCAGGCGACGGGGAGACAGAAGGGCGGTCATCCATGTCGAGGTTCTGCGGTCTGCGACCAAGGCGGGTGGCGCCGATTCTTGCGGCGCTCGCTCTCATGACGGGTGTGCTCGCCCTGAGCTGCGGTGCCGCGGCGGCAAGTCCCTCCTACCGGGTGGAGGCGGTGCCCAATCCGCCCGGTGCCTCGAACGCGGCCCTCTTCGGGATCTCGTGTCCCATGGTCGCCGGCTGCGTCGCCGTCGGGTACGCAACGACGTCACCCAAGAGTACCGCCCTGATCGACACCTACGCGGGTGGCACCTGGACACCGACGGCTCTCAAGCAGGGATTGCCGTTCCCGGGTCTCGGTGCCGTGTGGTGCGCCAGCATGACCTCGTGCGTCGCCGTCGGAGATTCCGGGGCACTCAAGTCGAGCGGCGGACAACCACTCGTCGAGAGCCTCTCGGACGGGACCTGGACGGCGACGAGCCCTCCGCTGCCCGACACGGGTGTCACGGGTTCTTTGGGCGCCGTCAGCTGTGTCACGGCGGCATGGTGCGTGGCCGCCGGATTCTTCATGGACAGCCAGGACAACACGTACGGCCTTCTCGAAGTGCTCTCGAACGGCACCTGGACGCCCGAAGTCGGTCCCACCCCTTCCCCCTCGACCCAATCGGGCATCAGGTCCGTGCAGTGCTTCACGACCACCTCGTGTGACGCGGTGGGCTTCTACGGCGATCTCTCGTCGTCGAACGGCCTTCTCGAGACCTTGTCGGGGAGCGACTGGGCGGGCTCCGCCCTCGGCGGCACCGGCATCTTGGATTCCCTGTCGTGCATCTCGTCGAGCTCGTGCCTGGCGGTCGGCTCCAAGGTGCACGGTGGCGGCTACACCGAGACGTTGAGCGGAACGACGTGGACCGGCGGCACCTTGCCGCACCCGGGGAAAGGCAACGGCAACGGCATGTTCGGCGTCTCGTGTCCGAAATCTGTTGCGTCGTGCGTGGCCATCGGGGGGTGGCATGACCCGCCGCCGCGCCACTACGACCCTCGGCTCTTGATTGAGACGGAGTCGCACGGGACATGGACACCCACCGAGATACCGGCACCGTCGGGATTGATGAACGCCCGGGGCATCGCGTGCCCCAAGGTCTCCGCGTGCATCGGCGTCGGGCTCTCGGATCCGAACGGGGGCCCGGCCGAAGCAGCGATCGAGCAACCCCGTGCGTGATCCCGGATCTCGGTCCACGTCGACGCGCCGGTGTCGTGGCAGCATGACGACTTGAAACCTGTTTCCAGCTCTCAGTCGCCGGTATCTGCCGGGCCGTAGGGACAAGGAGTCACCGTGTCATTCGCCCTCGTCTTTGCGACCAGTGCCCTCGGGTACGCCTTCGGCTCGGTGATCTACTTCATCCTGTGGATCGCGGTCATGGTGTGGATCTACAACATCGCCAAGCGCAAGGGCCGCCACGCGATCGGTTGGGTGATCCTGGCGTTCTTTTTCTTCTTCCTGGCTCTGATCCTGATCCTGCTCCTGCCGTCCAAGCGCACGACGCAGCGGGTCTCGTAGCCCGAGTGCCGTCGCCTCGGCGAGGCGCACACGATCAGGGCGGCGCGGGAACCGACGATCAGACTTCGGACGGCACCCCGAAACGCTCCTGGTACGGCGTGACCAACGCCCGGTGGGAGGCCAGGTCGAGCCCGGTGTCGGCGAAGGAGTAGTCGTGGCCGCCGACGCGACCGGTGTGGCGGGCCGAGAGATAGGTGTCGAGCCGGGTTCGGAATCCGGCGGTCACTTCCAGGTCCCAGGCGGCGTAGAGCCGCTCGATCACCCCGACGGGGTCGGCCACCAGGTCGCGGTAGACGACGTCGGCGATGCGATCGTCGGGAATCGTCCCGGCGTCGCGCTCCTTGGCCACCTCGTCCATCTGGAGCTCGAGCCCCATGGCCATGAACTGAATCAGGACTTCGTAGTCGACGTGATCGGAGTGCATGAAGTGCAACGTCGCCATCAGGTCGGCCAGCGAGCCGATGACCCGCAGCGGGTCGCGGTGCGTCATCACGACCCGCGCGTCGGGGTAGGTCGAGAACAGCAACGGCAGCGCGGAGAGATGGGAGGGCGCCTTGACGACCCAGCGGGGCGTCGGCCGCTCGGCCACCCATTGCAGCGTCTGCAGGTGGCGCTTGTGCCAGTCGTAGATCGGGGTCTGGTCGACGCCGCTCCTCCAGACCGTGTAGGCGGCGACGTTGTACATGCCGGTGAACATGTCGCTCGAGAACTGGTGGGCGAAGGCGAAGATGCACTCGGTCGGCAGCCGGCCCCCGTTCTCGTGCATGGCGGTGAAGGCCGGGACCATCTCGTCCATGAGCCCGATCTCGTCGTCGCACACGTCGCCCGAGGTTTCGTCGTAGGGGACGCTGTGGAGCAGCTCCCACAAGAGGGGGGGCCGGTTGTCGGGGTCGCACGCCAGCAGCTCGTGGAGGAAGGTCGTGCCCGATCGAGCCAGGCCGGTCACGACGATCGGGCCCTCCACCGGTTGCGCCAGCACGGCGGGCTCCCGCTGCCACAGGTCCACCATGCGCAGGCGGTTCTGGAGGATCAGCTGGAGCTCGGCGCGGCACGCGGAGGCGCCCCGGCAGGTGCAGCAGGGCCTCGGTCCTCAGCGACGTGCACAGGCGCTCGAACGGCTCCTCCCACCAGGTGTCGCCGAAATCGTGGAGCCCGGTGGTCGTGCGGGCGGCCCCGCGCAGGTCGTCCGGTTGGAGCGAGACCAGCGACGCCCCGTCGTCGCCGAGGCCCTTCCCGAGCGAGACCATCTTCTCCGTCCAGGGGCTGCGCGGCGGTGGGACCCAGGGCATGAGGCGGCCACCGTATCCGCGGGCGGGAAGAATGGCCGGGTGGAGAGCGCGACCCGGTGACCGACGTGGCCGGCCTGAGGGCCGACGAGCTGATCGACGTGCTGGCGACCGGCACCGGGTACCCGCTCGGTCCCGGGTCGGGCGTGTCACAGCTCGACCACGCGCTCCAGACGGCTCGGATGCTCCAACGGCTCCACCCCGACGACGCCGAGCTGGCCGTCGCCGGGCTGGTGCACGACGTCGGGCACCTCCTGCCGGGCGGTCGCGACGAGACCCACGCGCGGCAGGCTGCGGCCGCCGTGCGCGAGGCACTCGGGGAACGGGTGGCCGGGATCGTGGGACTGCACGTGGAGGCGAAGCGGTATCTCGTGGCGGTCGAGAGCGGGTACGGCGGCGAGCTGGCGGCGGACAGCGTGAGCTCGCTGGCGCACCAGGGCGGCGCCATGGGGCCCGACGAGGTGGCGGCGTTCCTGGCACTGCCCTTTGCCGCCGACGCGGTGGCGTTGCGGAGGGCCGACGACAACGGGAAGGACGACGACGCCGGCGCTGCGGCGGATTCGGAGGAGTTGCGGCGGTGGGCGGTGGTGCTCCGGCGCGTCGGGCGCTCGGGGTAGGGGACTTGGGCTAAGGGACGAGGGGCGGCCGAAGTGCTCGAGGTCCCGCCGTGGTGCGCGCCAAGGCGGAGGCGGTGGGAGCCGTTGCGTGGCTGCGCGGACTGGCAGGCCTGGTGGCGTCGTTGGAGTCCGAATGGGGGATCCGCGTGGGCGTGGCCTTCGACGGCGGGACGGAGGCCTACGTCGCCGCAGCGACGCTCGGCGACGGGACCGCCGCGGTGCTCAAGCTGGTCGTCCCGCGCCGGTCGGGGGACGCCGACGACGAGATCGCCGTCCTCCGCCACTGCGCCGGTGAGGGTTGCGTGTTGCTCCTGCGCGACGATCCCGGACGTGGCGCGCTGCTGCTCGAGCGGCTGGGTCCCTCGCTGTACGACCTCGGGGTGCCGGTGGAGGAGCGCCACGAGATCCTCTGTGCGACGGCGCGTCAGGTCTGGCGTCCCGCCGCAGGCCTCGGGCTGCCGACGGGGGCTGGAAAGGCGCGTGGGTTGGCGGCGTGGATTCAGCGGGCCTGGGAGAGCATCGGCCGGCCGTGCAGCGTGGCGGCGGTCGAGTACGCGTTGACATGCGCCGCTCGACGGGGCCGGGCGTACGACCCAGAACGGGCGGTGCTCGTCCACGGCGACGTCCACCAGTGGAACGCGCTGCGTTCTGGTCAGGGCTTCAAGCTGGTCGACCCCGACGGCCTGATGGCCGAGCCGGAATACGACCTGGGCATCATCATGCGGGAGGACCCGACGGAGCTGATGGTGGGGGACCCCTGGGCCCGAGCGGAGCGCCTCGCCGCCCTCACCGGCACCGACGCCACCGCGATCTGGGAATGGGGGGTCGTGGAGCGGGTCTCGACCGGGCTCCTCGGCGTGCAGATCGGCATGCAGCCGGTGGCCGGGCAGATGCTGCGCGCCGCCGAGCGGGTGGCCGCCCTCGCTTGACGACGACCATCGGGACGAGCGGGGCCCGCCGGCGGTCCCGGACGCCTCTCCCCCGGGGGTTGCGGCCCGCGGCGACCGGACGACAGAGTCGAACCCGTGGACGCGCCGATCTCCGGGCCATGTGACCCGAGGTTCGCCCGCGTGCAGGCCGAGTTCGCCCGCAACTTCTCCGAGCGCGGGGAGGTCGGCGCGGGCATCTGCGTCTTCGTCGGCGGTTCCGTGGTGGTGGACCTCGTCGGCGGTTGGGCCGACGGTGCTCGCCAGCGCCCCTGGCGCCACGACACCCTGGTCGACATGTACTCGGCCGGCAAGCCGTTCGTCGCCCTGCTGGCGCTGCGCCAAGTCGACGCGGGGCCGCCTCGAGCTCGATGCGCCGGTGGCCTCGGTCTGGCCCGAGTTCGCGCGGGCGGGCAAGGAGGCGGCGACCGTCCGCCAGGCCCTGTGCCACCGGGCGGGTGTCCCGGCCATCCGGCGCCCGCTCACCAACGACGACCTGTGGGACTGGGACACCATGGTGGACGCGTTGGCGGCGACCGAGCCTTGGTGGGAGCCCGGAACGCGGCACGCGTACCACACCAACACCTACGGGCACCTGGTCGGGGAGCTGGCCCGGCGGACCGGCCACGGTTCGTGCGGACGGCAACTGGCGGAGTTGGCCGCGCCGCTGAAGGCCGATGTCCACTTCGGAGTGCCGTCGGCGGAGCTGCACCGCTGCGCCGAGGTGCTGTTCGCCTCGCCCGGGGACCGGATGGAGCAGGACCTGTCCACCTTGGAGGGGGACGTGCTCATGGAGATGACGAGCTACGTCAACCCACCGGGATACTCGTCGCTCGGGGTGGTCAACACGGAGCGATGGCGACAGGCCGAGGTGCCCTCGACGAACGGGCACGCCACGGCGGCGGGTCTCGCGCGCCTCTACGCCACCCTGCTGGAGCCGGGTCGCCTGGTGTCCTCAGACCTGTTGGGCGAGGCGACGTCGCCGCAGTCGGAGGGGTTCTGCCCCATCCTGCACGACGAGGTGACCTTCGGCCTCGGCTTCCAGCCCACCACACCACGTCGTCCCTTCGGCCCCAACCCGGGCAGCTTCGGTCATTTCGGGACCGGCGGCGCCGTCGGATTCGCCGACCCGGCAGCGGAAGTCGCCGTCGGCTACGTGATGAACGACGTGATCCCTCGCTGGCAGAGCACACGCAACCGGGCCCTCATCGAGGCGGTGTACGCGTCGATGTGAAGCGAGGTCGATCCGACTACATCGATCCTGCATGTGACCGTCGTAGCACCGCTGGGCCGCCTCGACCCTCGGCGCGGCGCGGTCCACCCCGCCTCCGGCGCGATCATTGAGGCTGCGATGCGGCACAGGCTGTCGTATCGCGGTCAGGCGGCGCGAGTCGCCGGGCGACCGAAGAGAGGGACGACGATGAGCACCGTGATGGCCGATCCGAGCCGTCGCGTCGACGCGGTCTTCGCGGGACCGGAGTCACAACGACGCGTCACCGTTCTGCTCCGGTTGATCCTGGCCATCCCGATCGTGGTCGTGGCGCTCTTCGTCGGCATCGCGTTCGTCGTCGTCGTCGTGATCGGGTGGTTCGCCGCGCTGTTCATGGGGCGGCTCCCGCGGTGGGCGCACGAATTCCTGAGCAAAGTCGTCCGTTGGTCCACGCGCATCCATGCCTACCTGTTGTTACTGACCGACCGTTACCCGCCCTTCTCGTTCGAGGACACGGACTTTCCCGTCCGACCGCTGATGCCGGCGCCGGGGCGTCTCAACCGATGGGCCGTGTTGTTCCGGCTGGTGATCCAGATCCCGGCTGCGGTGTTCCTCCAGATCGTGCAGTACGGCCTGACCGTCCCTCTGATCTTCGTGGCGTGGGTGATCGTCCTCTTTCGCGGCCAGATGCCGACGTCGCTCTATCGCCCCTATGCCGCCCTGGTGCGCTACTCGCTCCGGCTCTCCTCCTACGAGTGCATGGTGACGTCGGAGTACGCGTGGGGGATGCTGGGCGACCACCCGGTGCCCAGGTGGCTGCCGCCGCCTCCCGTCGCGCCGCCGCCGTCGGTGGGCACGGGTGCGGTGGAGGGGTCGGTCTGGCCACCTCCCTCTGCGGCGCCCGACGTCGAGGACGCGCCCGCTCCTGGGGCCGTTGCGCCGCCCCAGTACCCGCCACCGCCCCAATACCCGCCGCCCCAGTACCCGCCGCCCCAGTACCCGCCGCCCCAGGCGCCCGCGCTGCCGGGAGACGTGGGTGACGAGGGCAGTCCCGGGGCCTCACTCGTCCTGACGGGAGCGGCCCGCGGCTTCATGATCTTCGCCATCGTCTGGGGTTCGGTCCTCTACTTGGGTCAGTCCGCGATCCAGAACCTGGTGACGGGCCACCACAACGACGCCGCGGCCCAGTCCAACACCGTGATCTCCGACTACGGGGCCTCGGCCAAGACGCTCGTCGCCGCGGCGAAGGCAGTGCCGAACTGCCAGTCCGTCTCGTGCGCGCGGCCGTACGACATGGCGGCTGCGTCCTCTCTGACCTCGTTCGGGGACGACCTCAGAGGGATGAACGTGGACTCGAACGCGTCGGGCGCGCAACAGCACGTCGAGAGCGACGTCGCCCAGCTCTCGTCGACGCTCACCCAGCTCGCCGACAGCTCCAACGCCTCGGCGTACGCCAGGACGGCGCAGAGGAGCGATTTCGGCGGGCTCGTCCAGACGTACCGCAACGACGTGCAGAGCCTCGTCGACGCGCTGCATCGGGCCGCCAACGTGCCTTTCTGAGCGCAACGGTCTCAGGTGTGACCTTCGAGTCGCTGGTCGAGGAGGGCGCCGCCGTCCCGGTGGAGGGATGGGACTTCGGCTGGTTCGAGGGACGAGCCACCGAGGAGCGACCGCCGTGGGGCTACGCCCGTCTGATGGGGGAGCGGATGGCGAAGTCGCGGCGCGCCCTCGATGTCGAGACTGGCGGCGGCGAGGTGCTCGCGGGTGTCCTCGGGGCGCCACCCCTGCTCGTGGCCACCGAGTCGTGGCCGCCCAACGTCGCCCTGGCGCGGGAACGGCTCCGCCCCCGGGGCGGGCACGTCGTCGCCGTGGCCGACGAGCCCGCGCTCCCGTTCACCTCGGCTTCCTTCGACCTCGTCGTGAGCCGGCACCCCGTGCTCACCCTGTGGGACGAGGTGGCCCGGGTCCTCGAGCCCGGAGGCACGTACCTCTCCCAGCAGGTGGGGGCGGGTTCGAACCGGGAGCTGACCGACTTCGTCATGGGTCCGCAGCCGATGAGCGAGCGTCGCCGCCCCGATCGAGCCCGCTCGGCGGCGGAGGCCGCCGGGCTCGAGGTGGTCGACCTGCGGTCCTGCACCCTTCGGGTCGAGTTCTTCGACATCGCTGCCGTCGTGCATTTCCTCCGCAAGGTGCGCTGGACGGTGCCCGGCTTCACGCCGGCGGCCTATGAATCACCGTTGCGACGGCTGCACCGGCAAATCCAGCGCGATGGCGGGTTCGTCTCGCACGCCACGCGGTTCTTGCTCGAAGCGCGCCGGCCGGACCGGTGAACGCGCCGGCGTTCGCTCAGCTGGCCTGGCTCACCGAGCTCATGTTGTAGTCGGGGATGCGCAGGGGCGGCATGATCACCCGGTTGATGTACTCGCCGAACTCGCGGCCGATCGTCCGCACCGGAGCTCCCACCTCGGTCGCCCGGGCCAGGAGGTCGACCGGGCTCTCGTTGAACCGGAAGTTGTTGGCGGCGGCCACGACCGCTCCGTTCTCCACCAGATAGACGCCGTCGCGGGTCAGGCCGGTCTGGAGCAGCGTCGAGGGGTCGACGTCGCGGATGTACCAGAGGCAGGTCAGGAGCAGACCGCGCTCGGTGCGCGCCACCATCTCGTCGACCGTGCTGGTGCCCGCAGGTGCGCCTCCCCCGACTCCGCCACCATGGACACAACGCAGTGCCAAATTGTCGATGTAGGGACCAAGGGCCACCCCCGAGCGGGCCGCGCCCGCCCGGTGGTAGCGCAGCTGGTGCAGGATCCCGTCGCCGATCCACTCGGTCCGCCCGGTCATCAGCCCGTTGTCGTAGACCGATACCTCCGAGCTCGAAGCCGCGGTGGCCACGAAGGGCGTGCACTCGATGCCCGCCTCTCCCGGGTCGCTGTACAACGTGAAGGGCAGCGTCGAGATCCGCTCACCGACCCGCGTCCCACCGCCCTCCCGGGAGAAGACGGTCCGGCCGTCCTCGGCGTCGCGCCCCGACAGGCCCCCCCACGCCAGGGTGGCCATCATGTCCGCCACACCTGAAGGAGGGAGGATGACTTCGTAGCGGCCCGCTTCGAGCGCGACGGTCTTGGTCGCCCAGTCGAGGCGTCGCCAGATTTCCTCCTCCATCGCCGCGAGCGAAGGGTCGATGGACGGCTCGGCCACCCACGCTGAGCCGGACCCGTCGGCGGTCCGTCCGACCAGCGAGACCGCGCTCGTGGGCTGGACGTGCGAGAGCCTGAGTCCGGTGGAGCTGCCGAGATACGTCGTGGCCAGGTCGTGTTCGGCGAACCCCGCCAGCACGGCGTCTCGACCACGGGCACGGCCGAAGGCACCCGACAGCGAGGACAGCACGTCGTCGAGCACCGACGAGTCGGTCTCCTCGGGTCCGAGTCCGTAGTCGCGGGTGCCCTTCTGGTTCCCGCTGTCCGGCTCGACGAGAGCGAAGGCATCGTCGGCCGGCGGTGCCGCCTCGGCGTCGGCGAGCGCGGCGAGCACCATTTCGCCCACGCCTTCGAGTCCGACGACGCCACTGCGCTGCGCCGCCCCGGCGGACCCGCCGGCGAAGACGATGACGCTGACGCTCCGGTTGCGGTGCACGCCGTTGGTCGTCGTCGTGTTCACGGCGAAGCGCACGTCGGCGTGGCTCTCCTCCTCGACGAGGATCACGCAGCCGTCGGCCGCCGCCGCGGCGGCCGACGAGACGCCCTGTTCGACGAGCTCCTGGGCCTCGATCACCGGCTCACCACCGGCGCCACATCCGCCCCCCACTCGCTCATCGGCCGGCCTCCTCGCGGGCATTGAGCACGCGGACGCCCCGCACGAGCACGGAGGGGCAGCCGTGGGAGACCGGAGCCACCTGGCCCGGTTGGCCCTTGCCGCAGTTGAACGCCCCGCCCAGCACCCAGGTGGACTCACCGCCGACGGCCTCCATGGCGCCCCAGAAGTCGGTCGTGGTCGCCTGGTACGCGACGTCGCGCAGCTGACCGGCGAGCCGGCCCTTCTCGATCCGGTAGAAGCGCTGCCCCGTGAACTGGAAGTTGTACCGCTGCATGTCGATGGACCAGCTCTTGTCGCCGACGATGTAGATGCCGCGCTCGACCCCGGCGATGAGGTCCTCGGTGCTCGGCCCGCCCGCGCCGGCGTGGGCCAGCGAGACGTTGGCCATCCGCTGAATCGGGACGTGCATCGGCGAGTCCGCGAACGCGCATCCGTTGGACCGCTCGAAGCCCATGGAGGCGGCGATGCCACGGTCGAGCTGGTAACCGACGAGCACACCGTCGCGCACAAGGTCGAAGGACTGGCCGGCGACGCCCTCACCGTCGATGGCCACCGTCGCCAGCCCGTGCTCGACCATGCGGTCCCCGGTGATGTGCATCACGGGCGACCCGTACTGCAACGAGCCCAGACGGTCGAACGTGGCGAAGCTGGTCCCGGCGTAGGCCGCTTCGTAGCCGACGGCGCGGTCGAGCTCGGTGGCGTGCCCGATCGACTCGTGGATGGTGAGCCAGAGGTTGGACGGGTCGACGACGAGGTCGTAGTTCCCGGCCTCGACGGAGGGCGCGGCGAGCTTCTCCGCCAGCAGTTCGGGCAGCTGCGCCAGCTCGGCGTCCCAGTCCCAATTGCCGTCACCCGCCGGTCCGGTCAGGAACTCCCACCCGCGACCGACGGGCGGCGCGACGGTGCGCATCGTCTCGAACCCGCCGTCGTTGAGCCCGAGCGCGTCGAGCTGGGTCTGGAGCCGGACGCGGTGCTGCGTGGCCCGCGTGCCGTTGAGGTCCGCCAGATAGGTCTCCTCGGACACGGCCAACAGCGACGCGGTGGTGTGCGCCACGGCCGGATGCGCGCCGAGCCGCCGGCTCCATTCGGCCAGCAGTGCGATCTTCTCCGCCGCCGGCACGTCGGTCGGGTTGACCTCGAAGGCGCTCGACCACGTCACGTCACCGTGCGAGGGCTCGGGCGCCAACTCCACCCGTCCACCACCGGCGCGGCTGGTCACCCTCGCCATCTCCATGGCCCGGCGGGCCAGGTCGGCAGCCTCGGCCGTCCGTACGTCGACCGTGGCGGCGAACCCGACCGCGCCGTCGACCACGACGCGCACCCCCATGCCGAAGTCGGTGCTGTCGGCCGTCGTCTCGGGCTCGGCGTCGTGCAGGCGGACGGTCTGGCTCCGGATGCGCTCGACGCGCAGCTCCGCGGCCTGACAGCCTGCCGCCGCACTGAGCGCGCTGTCCGCGAGAGCGGCGAGGGCGTCGGAGTCGAGGGGCATCAGGCGACCGGCGTGGGTTGTCGCAGGGGGAGCCCGGCTGCGGTGTAGATGGAGTCGATGAGCTCCATCGTACGGATCGCGTCGGCCGACGTCGTCGGGAACGAGGCCCCGTCCTCGACAGCGGCCGCGAATGCCTCGAGCTGGTAGTCGTACGTGGCCTTGCGGCTGAAGCGCTCCTTCCGGGTGCCCGACGCCGTCGTGACCTTGAGCCGGTGTCCGTGCTGGGGGGCGAACGGGTTGAAGACCGAGAGCTTGCCGTCGTCGCCGGTCACCTCGGCATGGAGGCGGAGGATGGACGTCGAGAACATGGAGCAACCCACGTGGGCGCTGCCGCCGTCCGGGAGGGAGAACCGGGCGTCCATGGCCCGGTCCACACCGGGGGAGGAGAGCTTGGCCTCCGCGCTGGTCACCCGGGGCCCAGGAGCGAGGAGCCGCAGGAGTGAGACGGGGTAGCAGCCCATGTCCATCGTCGCTCCACCGGCCAGGTCCAGCTGGTAGCGGATGTCACCCTTCTTCCACAAGGGAGCGGAGAAGGCAACGTCGATCATCTCGACGTTGCCGAGCTCGCCCGATCGCACGATCTCGACGACGCGCTTGGCCAGTGGGTGGTACTGGTAGTGGAAGGCCTCCATGACGACCAGGCCCGGGTGGGCGTTGTCGGCCTCCGCCACCGCCCTGGCCTCGTCGGCGTTGGCCGTGAACGGCTTCTCGCACATGACGTGCTTCCCGGCATTGAGCGCGGCTACCGTCCACTGCCCGTGGAGGCCGTTCGGGAGGGGGTTGTAGATCGCGTCCACGTCCGGGTCGTTGACCAGGTCTTCGTATGTGTCGAGCACGCGCGGGATGCCGTGCTTGCGGGCGAATGCCGCCGCCCGCTCGGGGTCGCGCGCCGCGATGGCCGCCACCGTGGCCCGGCCCGTCCGCCGCGCCGGCCGGACGAGTGCGACGGGGGCGATGTGGGCTGCACCCAGTATTCCTATTCTCAGCACGCGTCGGTCACCGTCGGCGGACCCGCGCCCTCCGGCGCCCTGGGGGGCGCGCCGTGGCGGGTCCGGACACCCAGGGACCCGCGGTGTGACCCGGGACCCGGCGCCCGTCCGGACCAGGGGCGCGGTCCTCGGATGGCGTCGCAGCGTGCAGCATGAGCACGGACGCTAACGCACCGGAGCACCGCCCATCTCTGGGGCACATCCGCGGGCTGGACGGCATCCGCGCCATGTCGGTGCTGGCCATCATCGCCTTCCACTCCGGGCTCAGCTCGGTGCCCGGTGGTTACTACGGGGTGGACTCGTTCTTCGTCCTCTCCGGCTTCCTCATCACGTCGCTGCTGGTGAAGGAGTGGGGGACCAGCGGGACGGTCAGGCTCAGGCGTTTCTGGGCGGGCCGGGCCAGGCGCTTGTTGCCGGCGCTCTTCGTCATGGTCGCCGTCGTGGGCCTCGTCCTGGCGGTCTGGCCCCAGGTCCTCGGCACCCCACACGTGATGGGCGATGCCGTGGCGACCCTTTTCTACGCGTCGAACTGGTACTCCATCGCGAGCAGCGCGACGTACTTCTCGCTGTCTGCCCAGCCGTCGCCGTTGCTCCACACCTGGTCACTGGCGATCGAGGAGCAGTTCTACCTGGTATGGCCGCTCGTCGTGCTGGCCGTGCTCAACCTGGGCACGAGGGGCCGCAGGGCTGCTCGTGCCCGCGCCGTCCCGGTCCGCGGCGGCGGTGAGCTGTTGCTCGAGGCCCGCGACCCGGCCTGGACGCGGCGCCGGCGTCTGCACGTGCTCTTCGCCGTCGCCTGCCTCGGCTCGCTCGCCTCCGCGCTGATCATGGGGGCACTGGCGCCGGACGGCTACACCACACGCGCCTACTACGGCACCGACACCAGAGCACAGGCGCTCCTGGTCGGCGCGGCCATCGCGATCGGGTTGACGATCTGGCGCGAGGGCAGCCGGCGTCCCTGGTTCGTCCGGGGCGCCTCGGTGCTGGGTGTCGTGGGGATCGTCGGGACGGGTGCGCTGTGGGCGACCACCGCCGAGACGTCGGCCTTCGCGTTCAGGGGCGGATTCCTCGTCGCCAGCCTGGCGGCAGGCGCCGTGGTCCTCGGCGTGGCGGTCGCGCCGCGCTCGCTCGCGGTGCGGCTGCTCGAGCTGCCACCGCTTCCCCAGTGGGGACGCATCTCCTACGGCATCTATCTCTGGTACTGGCCGGTGCTGCTGGTCATGTCGGGCTCACGCCTGCACTGGGGTGTCTACGAGCTCTTCCTGGCCCGCGTGGGAGTGACGGTCGGCATCGCCGCGCTGAGCTACCGGTTCGTGGAGATGCCGGTGCGCCGTGGCGCGCTGCGCCGCTGGCGCTCGGTCGTCGCCGCGCCCATCGGCGCGGCCGTGGCCCTCGGCGCCGTGTTCGCCAGCACGCTGGTCCCGGTCGGGGCGTCCGTGCTCGAGGGCGCGCCGGCGGATGGGGCGGGCGGCTCCACCACGGTCGCGGCCAAGGGGGCGGAACTCGCCGGGAGCGCGGCCGCGACCACTGCGGCCCTCTCCCCTCTGGAGCCGGCGCTCCCGACCGGCGACGGGTCCCGTCCGGTCAAAGTCCTTTTGGTCGGCGACTCCATCGCCGGCTCCCTCGGCGTCGGCCTCGGGCGCGAGGCGGCGAAGCACGGGATAGATCTGGTGAACGAGGGGATTCCCGCCTGCTCGCTCTCGATGACGGGCGAGATCAAGGTTCTCTTCTACACGATTCCCCCTGGCGGTCCGTGCGGGCAGAGCGGCTCTGGCTCGCTCTTCGCCACCTGGCGCCGGTGGGTCGACCAGTTCAACCCCGACGTCGTGGTCTACGTCGGTCGGGGCGAGACGTTCGACCAGGAGCTCGACGGGCAGTGGCAGAACCTGGGAGTGCCGTCCTTCGACCGATACGTCGCGGGCCGCTTTCGCCAGGCGGTGCAGGTCCTGGGCTCGCGTGGCGCCACCGTCGTCCTCCTGACGACGCCCTACTACGACGCCGGGTTGTTGGCGTCGGGCGCGCCGTGGCCCGAGAACGTGCCTGTCCGGGCCCAGATCGACAACGAGACGATCCGCGCCGTGGCCCAATCGACGACGACGGGTCAGCCGGTCGCCGCCGCTCGGAACGCCGCCGCTCGGAACGCCGCATCCGGGAACGCCGCGGCCGGGCACGCCGCGGCCGGTGGGAACGCCGCCGCCGGGCACGCCGCCGGTGGGAACAAGGTCTACGTGTACGACCTCAATCGGGTCGTCTCCCCGGGCGGCCAGTACGCCGCCAGCGAGGACGGCATCAACCTTCGTTGCGGCGACGGGGTGCACTTCTCACCCTCGGGCGGGATGTTCGTCGGAGCTCAGCTCCTGCCCGATCTCGCCGCGCTGGGTCAGGCCCACGCGGCGGTCTCGCCCGGTGGCAGCTGGCCCGGAGCTCTGCCACCATCGACGCCGTCATGGTACGAGAAGCTTCCCTGCCCGTAGTCCGGAGGGCCACGGAGGCCGACATCGGGCCTATGGCCGCGCAACTGGCCAGGACCTTCTGGGACGACCCCGTCACGAGCCATATCTTCCGCTCCGAGAAGCGGCGTGAAGCCGGGCTCAAGGCGTATTTCGGCACCCAGATGCGGGCCGACTACATGCCGTTCGGTGGTTGTTGGACCACCGACGGGTATGCGGGATCGGCCATCTGGGCTCCGGCGGGCAAACCCCTGCTGACCGGGCTCAGGGCGATGATGACGATGTTGCCCGTGTTCCCCTACGTGGTGACGCGGATGCCGACCACGTTCCGCATCCTCAACCTGGTGGAGTCGATGCACCCGAAGGAGCCCCACTGGTACCTGGCCACGCTCGGGACGGCGGTCGAGCTCCAGGGCCGCGGCGTGGGAAGTGCCCTGATGCGTCCCGTGCTCGAGCACTGCGACGCCGAAGGCCTTCCCGCCTACCTGGAGTCCTCCAAGGAGCGCAACGTGCCGTTCTACCGGCGCCACGGCTTCGAGGTTGTGCGTGAGGTGTCGTTGCCCGACGCAGGTCCGAAGCTCTGGACCATGTGGCGCGCACCACGCCCTGCCGAGGGCTGAAGAGGATGGCGGGGTTCGTCGTCCCGCCCGGTCGGCGACCGCTCCAAATCGCTCCGAATCAGGTCGGGTGGATCCCGTCGGGCATCGACAACGTGTCGTTGACCACGACGCCGAGCACGTCGATCACCGCTCGGGCCGGCGCCGAAGGCAGGCTCCGGCGCCGCTGCGCCACGCCGACCCGGCGCCGGGGGAGTCCGTCGACATGGAGCACGGAGAAGCGCTCCCTCAGGTGTCCCGGTACCGCCGTCGCGGGCAGGATGGCCGGTCCGTATCCGTCGAAGGCCAGCGCGGCGATGAGGCGGACGCCGTCGAGCTCCATCGCCGGTTGGAGCACGACACGTGCCGGGATCGTCGCGCTGTCGATCTCGGCGCGCAGCGCGGTCCCGGGCGCAGGAAGTAGCAGGTCCAGCTCGGACAGCCGCTCCAGCGCGACCGAGCCGGCTCCGGCCAGGGGATGGCCCGTCGGGAGCACGGCCACCAGGTCCTCGTCGAAGAGCTGCGCCGCCATGATCTCGTCGCCGCTGAGGGGAAACGTGACGACGGCCAGGTCCAGCTGGCCCGACGCCAGCTGCTGTTCCAGCTGGACGCTCGATCCCTCCGCCACGTTGAGGTGGATGTGGGGGTGGCGAACCCGCAGCAGGTCGAAGAGCTGGGGCACCAACCAGCGCCCGGTCGTACCGATCATGCCGAGCCGGACGGTGCCCACGACCTCCTCGCGCATGGCGGCGACGTCGGCGACCAAGGCCTCGACCTCGTTCATGATCCGCCGGGCCCGCTCGATCACGACCTCACCCTCCTCGGTCGGCCGGCCAGACGCCCGGTCGACGAGCTGGACGTCGAGCTCGCGTTCGAGGCGCGCCACGTGCGCGGAGACGTTCGACTGGACCGTCCCGATGGAGGAGGCGGCGGCGGAGAAGCTCCCGGTATCGGCGATGCCGAGAAGCGCTTGCAGATGTTTCAGTTCCATGTGCTCGCCTCGTGCCCGGTCTGCTTGCTGGAGTTCAAGCCTACATCACTATAACTGATATGAAGTATCTCTGAGAACTGATTGACAGATTGTCCGAACACCGGCAAAATATCTCTCAGACCACAGGGGATCGGAAGCCCCCCCTCCCTAACCCCTGGTGAGTCTCGAGAAGGGATCGTCCTCCCCCCCGACGATCCCTTCTCCTAATTCTGGACCTTGTCCCGACGTTCTGGAGCCTCTTCCGCCGCCCGTGGCGGCGGACCGGCAAGGCACCGGGACCCCTGTCCGCCCCTCCAGGCCAGGGCCGATGCATCACGCCGCTCTGTCGAATGGAGAAATCGACCAGGGTTGCGGCTGATGGGGTGCCTTAGGCTTGACCCCATGGCCCAGAGCGCGGTCTTCGTCGATCTCGACCGCACCCTGCTGTGTCGGGCCTCGGGCCAGGTCATCAACCGGGCGCTGATCGAGGAGGGCGTGCTGCCGGCCGGTCGTTCGCTTCCGGGGGACCGGCTGCTCTACACCGTCAACGACCGTCTGGGTGAGAACCTGTTCTCCATGGCCCTGGTCCGGGCCGCCGCCCGTGTCGCCCGTGGCTGGCGCCAGGACCAGGTGCAGGCCGCCGGGAGGCGAGCCGTTTCGGCCCTGAGCGACCTCGTGGCACCCTTCGCCCCGCAGCACCTGGCGTCGTTCCGGGCCGAGGGCCACGCGCTCGTGCTCTCGACCACGACGCCCGTCGACATGATCGCCCCCTTCGCCGAGGCCATGGGTTTCGACGGCCTCATCGCCACGGCGTACGAAACGAAGGACGGGCGGTACACGGGTCGTCTGTACGAGGGCTTCGTGTGGGGCACCGGCAAGCTGCGGGCCGTGCGCGAGTGGGCGGGTGAGCACGGAGTCGACCTGTCCGACTGCCATGCCTGCAGCGACAGCATCTTCGACGTCCCGCTCCTCTCCAGCGTCGGTTGGCCGCACGCGGTGAACCCGGACCCGTCGCTCACGGTCGTGGCCACCGCTCGACGCTGGCCGGTGGAGCACTGGGATCGGCCGCCGGGTGTCCCGAACGTCCTCGGCCTGGAGCCGTACCACCTGTTGCGACCGTTCATACGCGACCTCACCTTCCCCTACGCGCGCTTCGACATCGCGGGTCTCGAGAACGTGCCCGCTCGTGGTCCGGTGCTTCTCGCCGCGAACCACCGCAGCTATTTCGACGTCGCGGCGCTCGCTCTCGTGGCGCGCGGCATCGGGCGACCCGTGCGCTTCCTCGGCAAGAAGGAGATCTTCGACGCGCCCGTGGTCGGGCCGATCGCCCGCTCCATCGGAGGTATCGCGGTCGACCGGGGGAGTGGCTCCAACCAGCCACTGCGCTCGGCCGAGTCCGCCCTCAAGGCCGGAGAGGTCGTGATCGTGCTGCCGCAGGGGACGATCCCGCGCGGGTACGACTTCTTCGACCCTCTTCTCCGCGGCAAGACCGGTACCGCACGCCTCGCGGCCTCGACAGGGGCAACCGTCGTACCCGTCGGGCTCTGGGGCACGGAGAGGGTGTGGCCGCGTTCCTCGCGCCTGCCCGACGTCGTGCGCGTCTGCAAGCCGCCCACCGTCACCGTGCGGGTGGGCAAGCCGGTCGCGCTCTCGCTGAGCGACGCCAAGGCCGACACCAAGACGATCATGGAGGCCATCACCGCGCTGTTGCCCCCGGAATTGCGGGTTCGCCACGAGCCCACGGCCGAGGAGCTGGCGCGTACGAAGCCCCCTCGGTGAGGACGCAACTCGCCAGCGCCACCACGCGCGCCGTCAACGCCGCTTCGCGACGGCTCGGCCGCGGGCAGGGCACGGTCGCCGGGGGGAGGGCCGGCCTCCGGGTGGACCCGCGCCTCCTCGAGCACCTGAGCGCCGGCCGGCAGGTGTCGCTCGTCACCGGCACCAACGGGAAGACGACCACGACACGTCTGCTCGCCGTGGCGCTGGGTGCGGGCGGGGACGACGTGGTGAGCAACGAGACCGGGTCGAACATGCCCCCCGGCCACGTCGCGGCGCTGGCCGGGACCCAAGGCGGGCGGGCCGTGCTCGAGGTGGACGAGATCTACCTCCCCCGCGTCCTCACCGCGACATCGCCGGCGGCCGCGGTGCTGCTGAACCTCTCGCGGGACCAACTCGACCGGACGAACGAGGTCCGAATGGTGGCCGGCCGTTGGCGTGCGGCGCTCGCCGCGTCGCCGCACACGCAGGTGGTGGCGAACGCCGACGACCCGCTGGTCGTCTGGGGAGCGGGGGCAGCTCGCCACGTCCACTGGGCCGGTGCCGGCTTGCGCTGGCAACTCGATGCAGTTGGTTGCCCTTCGTGCGGAGGGCGGATCGAGTTCGGGCCGGCCGGTTGGGCGTGCACGGTTGAATGCGGTTTCGCCCGGCCGTCACCCGAGGCTCACCTCGAGTGCACGGCGGACGGATCGGCGAGCGGTGTCTGGGCCGACGGGCGCTCGTACCCGATCGAGTTGGCCCTGCCCGGCCGATTCAATCGGGCCAACGCGCTGATGGCGGCGGTCGCCGCGGAGGCGTGCGGGGTGGACGCGGAAGCGGCACTCCGTGCGATGAAGGGCGTGGCGGAGGTGGCCGGCCGGTTCACCGTGAGGCCGGTCGGCGGCGTGCAGGCCCGCCTGATGCTGGCCAAGAACCCCGCCGGCTGGGACGAGCTGCTGGACCTGGTCGCCCACGACGAGTGCCCGGTCACCGTGAGCATCAACGCGCGTGTCGCCGACGGCGCCGATCCGAGCTGGCTCTGGGACGTGCCCTTCGAGCGCTTGGCCGGTCGCGTCGTCGTCGCGACCGGCGAGCGTTACCGCGACCTTTCGGTCCGCCTGCAGTACGCGGGAGTCGAACATCGGAGCGAGGCCGATCCGGTACGAGCGGTGGGCTTGGCCGCCGAGGGAGGCGAGGCGACGGTCGACGTCATCGGGAACTACACGGCATTCCACGATCTTCTGGGGGCGCGTGCATGAACCGAACACTCCGGGTGGTGGTGGTCCACCCCGACCTGCTCGGCACCTACGGGGACGGGGGCAACGGGTTGATCCTGGCCCGGCGGGCCGAATGGCGGGGGCTCGAGGTGGAGCTGGTGCAGGCGACCTCCGACCGACCGTTGCCGGGTGCCGACATCTACTGCCTGGGCGGGGGGGAGGACAGTCCGCAGGTCAGGGCGGCCCAGGCGCTGGCGGCCGACGGGACGCTGGAGCGGCGGGTCGGCGAGGGAGCGGTGGTCCTCGCCGTGTGCGCGGGCTTCCAGGTGGTGGGCCGGAGCTTTCCGGGCGCTGGAGGGCGAGGCCCACGAGGGCCTCGGACTGCTCGACGTGACGACGGCCAAGGGTGATGGTCCGCGAGCCGTGGGGGAGGTGACGGCGGAGGCCGTGACGCGCCGAGGCGGTACCGGACGTCCCGACGCTGACCGGTTTCGAGAACCACGGCGGGCGCACGAAGGTGGGCCGGGGCGCCTCCCCGCTGGCCCGGGTGCTCTCGGGCGTGGGCAACGGCGACGGTACGGAGGGGGCCGTGAACGGACGGGTGATCGGCACGTACCTGCACGGGCCGGTGCTGGCCCGGAACCCCGCGCTCGCCGACGTGCTGCTCTGCTGGGCGTTGGGCCAGGTCGACCTGGCTCCGGTGGACGACGGGGCCGCCGACGAGCTGCGCGCAGGAACGTCTGGCCACCGCCGGCCGACGCCGCCGAAGGAGGCGGCCGCGGCGGCCATAGCGCTGCTCGAGTCCTACCAGAGCGCCGGAAGCAGCCTCTTGGTCCGTTCCCGATAGGCGGCGTAGCCGTGGAGCTTTCCCTCCAGCAGCGCCTCTTCGGCCTGAATTCGGCGCACGTAGGCCGGGACCACCAGTGCGGCGACGGCCCCCGTCACCGGGAGGCTGCACGATGACAACGCGAAGCCGGTCCAGACGAGGAGAGACCCCAGATAGCCCGGGTGCCGGAGGTGGCGGTACGGCCCGCGGTCGACCACCTCCTGCTCGTTGGAGACGCGGAGTGTGCGGGTGTAGGACTCGCGAAGCGTCCGCATCGACCAGGCCCGCAGACCGAGCCCGGTGGCCTGTATGGCGAGCCCGATCGGGGCGGCCGGCCACGGGAGCGGGCGGACGGGAATGCGCCGGAGCACCGGCGCGCAAAGGGCTGAGGCGGCGAACGCGGAAACGAGGCGGCGCGTACTCCCGGCGTCGTCCGGCGCGCCGTCCAGCGCGGACGCGGATCCGGGCTGACGCGTCGTCGACTCCACGGCGAGGAAACCCGTCACCCCCGCGTAGCCGGCCAGGAACCACCCCCAACCCGGACGCCGGAGCTGCCGACGTGCCGCCGCCTGCTTCCGTGTCATCGCCGGGACGATCCGGCCACCCGCGACCAGCGAGGGACGTCGGGCCAGTCGGGCCCCGACCGCGAGGAAGGAGCCGAGTCGAGGGCCCAGGCCCGGCGCCACGCGAGACGCGTCAGGACCGCGGTGGGCGACGTCCGCCCGGGCCGTCGGGTCCGCCGCGCTGACCGAGCGGCGTGCCTGCCACCAGTCGGAGCGGACCTCCCGGGCGAGCAGGGCTGCGGCGGCCTCCACCCGGTCGGAGAACCGACGGGTGCTCTCCCCCTCGTCGGGAGTCATGGGAGGCCCGAACAGTACGGCGATGGGGGAGCGCTTCAACCGCCCGCCGTGGCGTGATTCGGTCCCCGAGCCTGCCGGCGGGAGAGCGCTGCTCTCGGGTTGCTTCGGCAGCAGGTGACGAGTCCCGTGGAGGTAGACCGGCACGACCGGGCACCCGGTGCGCCGGGCCAGGTAGGCCGCCCCACCGGTGAACGGCTGGGTCCAGCCGTCCGGGGACCGGCCACCCTCGGGAAAGATGACCAGGTTCCACCCGTCCTCGAGCAGCTCCGCCGCGGTGTCGCCCGATCTGCGGTTGACCTTGCTTCGCTCAATCGGGATGGCGGCCAGCGCGAACGAGAACAGGGCGGCCTTCCAGGTGCGGTCGAAGAAGTAGTCCGAGGCCGCCGCGACGACGGTGCGGTGGCGGAACGCCACCGGGAGCGTCGTGAGCAGCAGCGGGGTGTCGATGTGGCTGGCGTGGTTGGCGGCGAAGATCACCGGTCCCTCGACGCGTGCGAGATGCTCCAGGCCCCGCACCGTCGCCGGAGCGAGCACACGGGCAGCCGGGCGGGCCACGTTGTCCATCACCATGGCCCGGGCCAGCCGGACCGGGTAGCGCCGCGACCAGTCGTGGTCGTAGTCGAGGCCGACGCGGCGCTCGGGATCGGGGCGGGGCACCGACGACGGCCACGTGGGCGCCGCCAGGGGGAAGCGGGTCGCGGCGAGGCGAGCGCGCAGCCGCGTGGCGACCATCAGTGCACGTCCGCCATCAGGATGGGCGGGTTGTGCAGGTGGGTCAGCGTGGGCGACGGCCCCACCACGTCGGAAGCGATCTCCAAGGCGTCGTCGAGCGAGCTCGCCGGTGAGAACCCCAGGCGCCGCACCGCGACGGGGTCGCCACCCACGACGACGACGCGGCCGAGGTGCGCCAGGGCGTGGGCGCACCAGTACCACATGTAGAACGGGTGCACGCCGTGGTAGGCGTGACCGGTGCGGTAGAGATGGATGTACCACGGATCCGTGGCGAAGGATTCCTCGAACCCCTTGTGCATCTCCGTCGGGTCGACCGTCTGGGTCAGTACCTGCTCGTAGAAGTCGATGTAGCTGGGGTGGTGCGACGGGTGGAACTCGGGGCGGGTGGGGTGGCGCATGATGACCACGCCGCCCTCGCGCACCAGTGGGCGGCCGCGGTACATGTTGAAGAAGTAGCCCAGGCCGAGGCACGCGACGAGGATCGGGTTCATGATCGAATTCACGTTGTAGGGGCAGATGTAGGGGAGACCCATGGTCAGGACGTCGGTCTGGCCCTCGACGTCCACTCCCTGCTGCGCCCAGACGTGCTGCGTCGTCCGCTCGTGGACCGCCTCGACCTCGCCGGCCTGCACCGACGCCAGCGCGTGCGGTGACCGTATTGAGTGGAGGACCTGACGTGCGGCCCGAGCGGGGAGCGCGGCCAGCCCCGTCGACGCGGCCGCATACGTGGCCCGGTCGCGCACCGACCATTCCCACTCACGTTTTTGCAGGAAGCGGAACGCCGGCGGGAAGGTGTCGTTGTTGAGCGTCGTCTCGATCTGGAAGACCTTCACCCCCGACGCGGCGATGTGGCGGCCCATGCGCCAGTTCGAGGAATGCAGCTCGGAGCGGTGCTGGTCCATGAACGACTGGGAGTGGCGCATGGTCTGCGGGTTGTGATGGTGGCGCAGGCTGCGGTAGCTGGCGAGGCCGGTGGCCACGCTCTTGTGACCGCCGTCCATGGACACCAGGTTGATGTTCACGTAGACGAGAAGATCGGACGTGGCCGCCCGTCGGTTGATCTCAATGACCTCGCCCTGGTCGGTCTGGCCCAGGTCGATGAGGTTGGCCGGGTCCTCAGCATCGTGCTGGGTCAGCAGACCGTGGGGGGCGAAGGCGTCGTAGACGCGGTTGCCCAGCGCGTGGCGCAGCTCGGGCTCGGTCATGCGGCGGTGCAGCGCCAGGGCGGCCACGAGCACGACGTCGTCCACGCCGGCCTCCGCCGCCAGGTCGAGAACTGTCTCGACGACCATCTGGCGCGCGTCGGGCGCTTCCATCGGCGGGAGCGGCAGCGAGACGTCGTCGAAGCAGATGGTCAGTTTCATCCCCGACCGGAGCAGCGCAGGAAGGGGTTCGCTGTCTCCCAACGGATGGAGCAGCGCGTGTCGGATGGCGCCGTAGGGATCGGCCAGGGCGTCCACCGGTTCCGGGGCGTAGATCACCCGGCTGCCCTCGGGCAGCGTCTCGAGGAGGAAGCCCTCGCCGTTCCAGGACAGGATCGGAGGGGTCGATTTGTCCACCTCGAGCACGAAGCCGGGCCGGCGGCTCATCGTTGGTCTCCTTTTGCGATGTCGAATGCGATCTTGACCGACCCCCGTCGCCCGGCGGCTCCGGCGTGGGCGACCGCGTCCTCGTAGCGCGCCAGTGGGTAGGTCGCAGAGACGAGCCGCCCGGTCTGCTGGGCTGCCGCGACCTCGAAGGCCAGCTGGAACGTGGGGATGCCGTCCGCTTTCGTGGGCCCTGTCGTCGTCCTTCCACCGGTCCCGGCCTCTTCGCCGTTGTCGGCGCGACCCGTGGTCTCGGTGCCGTAGGCGTACGCGCCGGCGAGGCGAACCTCACGGTGCCAGAGAGGCGCCAGGTCCACCGTGACCCGGCCCGGCATCCCGACGAGCGACACGGTCCCCTTCGGGCGCACCATGGCCAGCGACTGCTCGATCGACTCGGCGCTGCCCACGCAATCGATCACCACGTCGGCGCCCCCGGACAGGGTTCGGGTCGAGCCGGGACTGCCACCGTAGGAGAGGACGCGCGTGTGACGCCGGACGGCCCGGGACAGCTGTTCGGGTGCCAGTGCCTCGGTGCACCCGAAGGCGCGGGCCAGGCGCTGCTGGTGGCCGTAGCGCGCACCGACGAGCAGCACCGACGGCGCGGCGCAGCGGCCCGTGGCTGCGAGGTGGGTCAGCGCGGCGGTAACGAGCAAGCCGAGCGTTCCCGCGCCCACGATCGCCACCACGTCACCGTCTTCGATGGGCGCTGCCAGCACGGCGTGCACCGCGCAGGCCACTGGCTCGACGGTCACGGCATCGGCGTCGCTCAAGGCATCGGGTACGGCGTAGAGCTGGCTCTCGTGCGCGACGAGCCCCGAACTCGACCAACCTCCCCCGGTGTCGGCGCAGAACCCCGTTTGCAGCCCTGGCCGGATGTGCCCGAACGCCACGTGCCCGCAGTTGCCGACCTGGCCCGCCGAACACGCCGCGCACGGTGGCTCGATCCCGCGCGCGGCACACCCGAGGACGGGCTGGAGTACGACGCGGCTCCCCGCGGCCAGTGCCGCGCCGTCGGCGCCGGCGCCATCCTCGGCGAGCCGGCCGACGACCTCGTGGCCCGGGACGAAGGGAAACGAGACGATGTCCTCGAAGTACCGCGAGCTCCGACCGTCGAGCGTCGCCAGGTCAGAGCCGCAGATGCCCGAGAGGAGCGGATCGACGCGTGCCCAACCGTCGGCCGGCACCCGCGGCGGGTCCCGCTGGATCAGTCGCAGGGGTCCGATGCCGGCCCCTCGGCCCGACCCGAACGAGGACACCAGGCGCGCCGCCGCGAAGCGCGGCACCGAGCGCTCGAAGAGGAGCGTGGTCATCGGCCCATCACCGCCCGGGGGATCTTGACGTCGAAGGGCCCGAGGGGCAGGGGCCGGTGCGACCCGCCGGGCGCCTTGGCCCAGTGCTCCACGTGCCAGCCGCGTCGCCGGGCGATGGCCGACAGCCGCGACTCGGGGTTCACGGCGACGGGGAAGCCGACGGCTTCGAGCATCGCCAGGTCGCTGGTCGAATCGGCATAGGCGACCGATTCCTCAAGCGAGAGCGAATGGAGCGCGGCGTAGTCGGCGAGCAGCAGCGCGCGAGCCTCGCCGATGGGGGGCAGCGTGGTGAGGTGACCGGTCAGTCGTCCGCCGACAGCCTCCATCTCGGCGCACATGATGTCGTCGAAGAGCGGCCGGATCGGCTCGATCACGAAGTCCAGCGCGCCCGTGATCAAGAGCGTGCGGTGCCCGAGCATGCGGTGCGCCCGCACACGAGCGAATCCGTCGGGGAAGCTCCGCGTCAGCAGCTGCCGGTGGAAGAGCTCCCACGAATCCGCCCGCAGTTGCGCGATGGGAGCGCCCTCGAAGCGCCGGTAGAACGAGCGGAGAAAATCGCCCCGGTCCCGTCGGTCCAGGGCCAGCAGTCCCGGCCCCCGGCGGGCGAGGTCGGCCACGAAACGGGCTCGCCTCGTCGGGGAGAGGTGGCGGCTGGCCAGCCAGGCGTAGGTGTCGACGACGTTCGAGGCGATCAGGGTGTGCTCCAGATCGAACACGGCGAGCTGCCGCTCGGGCGAGAGAATGGCGCGCCGCTGCCGCTGAGGCCGCTTGTCCACGACCGACTTCCCGGGCTTCGTGCGCACGCGGGTGTGCTCGAGGACGGACGGGAGATGCACCTCGTAGACGTAGTGGTCCCAGTCGATGGCGCCGGGATCGAAGGCGAAATTCGCCCGGTCGTCCGCGTCGCACGAGTCCCACAGCTCGATGAGGTTGTCGACCCGGTAGCGAGCATCGGTCTCGGTGTACGCGCCGTACAACGTGACATAGCCGAGGGCGCGCTTGGCCATGGCGTGGCGGTCCTCGATCTGGGCAGCCAGCTGCGCCTGCTTCCCCCGGATCGGCAAGGCAGTGATCATCCGCTCCGCGACGGTCATCGCCACGTCCGCGCGTTTGAGCTGGCGCTGCACCCGCCCCCGGCCGGGGAACGACCAGTCGGGGACGTTGATCGGTTGCCCGCGTTCGTCGTAGAGCGGGTTCCGCCCGAAGAATTCCTCCCCCAGTTCGACCAATCGCCCGTAGCGCAGGGGGTTCCGCACGCCCGAAGCCACGTGGTAGACCTTCGGCCTTCCCGACTCAGGACCGCGTGCCGCCACGGCGAGGATGGCCGCGACGACCATGTCCACGGGGATCACGTCGACGATGCCTTCTGGAACACCGGGAAACTCGCGCAGGAGCCCGCGGGCGTACGAGATGATGATCGGCTCCGCCATCCGGAAGCCGCGGATCCAACCGGGCCGCGGTTCGGTGAGCGCCGACTCGATGATGGAAGGGCGGACCACGGTGATCGGCACCGTCCCTTCCCACTGCTCGACGAGCGCCCTTTCTCCCAGAGCCTTGGTGAAGGGATAGGCGTCGGGCCACCCGAGCGAGAGCGCCCGAGCCGTGCCCGCCTTGACGAGCTCGTCGCTCACCCATTCCTGTCGGAAGCGCTCGGCGCGTGTCGCGATGAGGTGCTCGCCGGCCGCTCCGACCTCGGACCGGGCCTTCTTGGTGAAGCCCTGGAGGCGCTCGGGCCGGCGGGATTCTGCCTCGAGATCGGCGCGCACGCGGCGTGCGGCGACGACCTCGTCTCTCCACGCGACATCGAGCGTGAAGCGGTTCTCGCTCAAGAGCTCCTCGCGGGCGTTGCCCTGGTGCGTGCTGGCGACGTAGGCGGTCGACACGGCGATCAGGTGAGCCGGCGATTCTCGATGTTCCGCGACGTCGGCCATCGCGGCCGCGACCCGAGACGGCCCGAGCAGGTTGATCTCGACCGCCTGGGTGAGCGGGGCGTCGAAGGAGACGGTCGCGGCGGAGTGGATGACGACGCCGGCCGCAGCCAGCGCGGCGCGACCGGCTTCGTCGAGGCCGAGACCGTCCTGGCCCACGTCTCCGGCAACGGCATGGATGCGCCGTCCCACTCTTTCGGGGAATTCGTCGCCCCACTCCTCGCGCAGACGGTCGAAGCAGTCGTTCTTGATGACCTCGCGTGCGAGTCGTGCGGCGGCGTCGGCCCGGCGCCCCGGCCTGATGAGGACGGTGATCTCCGCCTCGGGTACGCAGCGGATGATGCGCTCGACCAAGGCCGTGCCCAGAAACCCGGTGGCGCCCGTGACGAAGAATCGTTTCGCGCGGAGGTCCCGCTCGATCGGCACCTGAAATATCTACCATTTAGTCCGGGATTTGTCTACCATTTGGTAAGTGGCCAGCTCCCCGGCGATATCGGGCGGTTCTCCGAGGCCTCCGGACCCCACCGACTCGACGACTCGTGCCGCCGGGCCAGGGCCGGGAGCCTCGGTTCCCGGCGATCCCGTCGACGGCTCTGGCATCGCCGCCGGCCAGGCGATCCGGGGCCCCAGTACGACGACGAGTCAGCGCATCCTCGATGCTGCCCTTTCGTCGTTTGCCGGCCGCGGCTACGAAGCCACGTCCCTCGACGCCATGGCCAAGGGGCTCGAGATCACGAAGCAGTCGATCCTGTACTGGTTCCCGTCGAAGGACGCACTTCTCGAGGCGGTCATCGCCCGGGGCGCTCAGGACCTGTCCGAAGCCCTCGAGTCGGCGCTGGCCAGGGCCGGGAGGGGGTGGGATCGAGTCGAGGCGGTGGTGCGCTCCGTGTTTCGCCTGGCCGCACGACAGCCGGAGTTGCTGGGGCTCCTCCGGGAGGTCGGCCGGCTCGGGCCGCCCGCCGCCACCCAGATGACGTTGGCGCTGGAGCCTCTGGTTCAGCGAGCGTCGTACTTCCTCGAGGCGGAGATGGACGCGGGCACCATGCGCAGGCACGACCCCCGACTCCTCTTGCTGGCCATCTACTCCACCGTGATCGGCATGGTGACTGAGGTCGAGGTGTTGCGCGCACTCGGGGAGGAGCCGACGGCACGCTCGCTGGTACGACGGCGAGCCGACGTGCTCCGGCTGTTGCGTTCGGCGCTGGTGATCAAGGCCGACGACTGATCACCTTGCACCCGAGGCGGTGCCCTCCATTGACCCTCCACCTACCTTCCACGGACCCTCCTCCGACCCTCGGAGGTACCGGTTATTCGGTCGATTTCGGGATCTTCCGTCGGGGTGGCGCCTTCGGCGTGTAGCGCTTGTTCGCGGTCGGTGTCTTCGGCCCCGATGTCGCCTTCCCGGAGCTCTTGGAGGGTCGCGCCGCCTTTGAGGTCGTTCCCGCTCCGCTCCGTCCTCCCCGGCGCGCCGAAGCTTCTCGCGCCACGGCCTTGGAGTTGGCGGTGCCGTACTTGTTGATGCGGAACGCTCGCAGCATCAGCCAACCGCCGAGGAGCACCAGAGCCAAGCCGAGGGGCAGGAGCACGAGGGTGAGCGCCAGCCCGTTGAGCATGAAGGCGAATGCGACCACGGTGCGCTTCCGCAGCCTCAGCGCCACCAGGCCGAAGATGCAGAACAACAGCACGAGCCCTCCGACCAGGAAAGCATCGGGAGACACGGTGACGGTGGCCTTCCCGTTCTTCGTGGTCTCATGGACCGAGGTCACGTACACGGCGACCCCGATCGCGACCAGGGCGGAAAGCAGGATTCCGAAGACCGAGATTTTCACCTCGAGCTCGTCGAGTCCCCTCATCGCCACCTTGCGTTCGTCCGGAGGAACGATGTACTCGGGATCGCGACGCAAAGCCACGTTCGGATCCCGGTCCGGTCCCGCGAGCGAGCGCACCGCCCGATCGATCAAGGTCTGCGGCCGGTCGGGTTGAAGATCCTCGTTCGAGGCCATGAGGACTTCAGGCTACCGGCGGCGCCGAGTGCATCGGAAATCACTGCGGCACAGGAACCCCCTCTTGAGCTGGTGGTACGGGTCGCGCCGACCCAGCGCGGCCACGTCCTGGGCCGCGAACCTGACGGAACCCGTCAGGAGTTGTCGGGATCCGTGCCCTCGGGTTCCCGCTTCCGGTCGGCGTCTGGCGGGGATTATGGTTGCACCTCGAAAGCCCGTCCGGGGCGCTTAGCTCAGCTGGTTAGAGCGCAGCCTTCACACGGCTGAGGTCGTGGGTTCGAGTCCCGCAGCGCCCACCAAGTAAGTCCTGTTCACGGCCCTGCAGTTCGTCAGTCACTTCCTCAGTGTCGTCGGGCGTGCGCGCTACGTGCGCGAACGAAATCGTATTTTCGCGCGCAGTGGACGAGTGGTCGCCGTCGTTCGCGACCTCAGCCGTTGCCCGAGTGCCCTCCGCCAATGCGTCGAGTGCGTCGTTCAGACGTCGCTCAGAACCCGGCAGCAAATGGCCGTAGCGGTCGAGCGTGAAGCTCACCGACGTGTGTCCCGCTCGCGCCGCCACTTCCTTCGGGTTCGCTCCGGCGGCCATCCACAACGCCACCGCGGTGTGCCGCAAGTCGTGCGGACGGAGGTGTGCGAGCCCCGCCTTGCGCACGGCGGGAGCCCAGAAGCGCTGGCGCCAGATGTTTAGCTGCACGGGCCCACCCTCAGGTGCGGTGAAGACGAGGTCATCGGGCTGGCGGCCGTACGTGCGCAAATGTTCGGCCAGCGGGTCGGCCGCCACCCGGGGGAGTGGGACGCTGCGATGGCCGGCCCGGGTCTTGGGTGGCCCGAAGTAGGGATGGCCGCCGACATCGACCACCGTCTCGGCGATAGTGACCGTGCGGCGCAGCGGATCCACCCGCTTGGCGCGCAACCCGAACAGCTCGCCGGCTCGCAGCCCGCCGTAGGCGGCAAGCAGGACGGTCGCTCGGTAGCGCGGGTCCATGGCGTCGGCCAGCGCGATCACCTCGCCCGGATCGAGGAAGCGCATCTCCACTCGCTCAATGCGGGGCAGCCGTACGCCGTCGCATGGCGATTTCGGGAGGAAGCCCGCCTGCACGGCCGAGCGCATGACCTTGCTGAGGAGCTGGGCCGCCTTGGTCGTGGTCGACGGGGCCAGCCCCGACCCACTGAGCTCGGCCACCCACGACCGCACCATCATGTGGTCGATCTCACCGAGCTCGAGCGATCCGAAGCGGGGTAGGACGTAGCGCTGGAGGTACCCGAGGTCACGGGCCTTTGTCGATGGTCGCAGGTCGACGATGGTCGCCTTCCACTCCTCAGCCCAGTCGGCGAAGCCGATCTGAGCGCCCCAGGGATCGATCCAGCTGCCCCGCCGGATCTGGGTCTCCATCGCCGCCAGGTAGGCGTTGGCGTCGGCCTTGGTGAGCAACGTGACCTCGGCGATGTGCCGGCGGCCGAGGTGCCAGTAGCTGGCCTGCCATCTACCCGAAGGAAGCTTCCGCACCGATCCGAACTGTCGTCGTTTCATCGCAGCATCACTCCGTTTCTTGTTGCTCCGTGTCCTGCACTGTCCGGCAGTACCACTCCTCGTTGCCGATCCGGCGCTCCTCGTGCCGCTGCCGCTGTTGGCTCTCGGCCCACAGGGCTTCTCCCCGATTGGCCCAACCGATCCCGACCGCATGCCACCGGCGCACCAGGGAACGGTCGAGGAGACTCTGACCGTCACCGTTCCCGTCGCTGCCAACCTTGGCGCCGTCATCGGGCCCGTGACTGTCCTGCCGGTTCGCCTCACGCCAGGCGATCCGGGCCGCCTTCAGGACGCCGAAGCTGGTGGAGTAGCGGTGGGACTTGGACAGGAAGTGACCGCCGTAGCCGAGACCGTGGGCGTGGCGCCGGAGGTGGAACGGCTCGAAGGCCTCGTCGCCACCGAGCGCCCACGCCACCTCGACCATGCAGCGCAGGTGCGACGGGAGCGAGCGGCGGGCAAGGTCCTCTTCCGAGACGATCCGGGCGTCAAGGGCACCGCCTCCGTCGGAGCTCTTGGTGGCGTACTTGGCCACGTAGCCCGCCACCTGCTGGGCTCGTTGGCCGGTCGAGCGGTCTAGCACCTGGACGTTGACCTGGTTGCCCCAACGGGCGACGCCCAGCGGATGGGCGACGGAGACCGTTCGGGCGGCGGACAGCGCAGCCTCGGCGAGATCCCCGGGTTCGAGCGGTGGCGGCTCACCGTCGACACCATCGGCGCGAATCACGGCGTGCAGGTGCACGACGCCTCGTCGTTGGTACTCCGCCACTCGAAGGAACGACAAGCGGATTCGTTCCTTGGTCTCACGGTGTGACCATCCGAGTGTGCCAGCCAGGCGGCGCAACACGTAAATGGTGGTTCGCCGCCACAGCTCCGGGGTGGAGGCGTTCTGCAGCACGGCGCCGGCGAAGTCGTAGCAGTCCACGCAGAGCGGTGAACCGACAATGGCATCGCCCTCGTCATGATGCACCGAGCACGAGAGCGCCCGGCCGTGCAAACAGCGAGGCGCCGCGGAGCCGGGGTGGCAGGGACCCTGCATGCCGGACCAGTGGACCGGACCGAAGCTCGGGGCGGTAAGCGTGAGCAGGACCGCGGGTCGTTCGGCCACCGACTCATCTATGCCCTTGCCGCCGATCAACCCGGCCCTGACCAGATGCCGGGCGTCCCCTCGATAGACGGCGGCACACGGAGGGCAGCGGGTCTCACGTCGGGTTCCACAGGCCTTGAGAAACACGCCGTCGGGGAGTCCACCCGTCGTGAAGACTCGCACTCGTTCGTCACCCCTGCGGGCGATGACGGAGCCCGGAGGCGGATGGGATGGCGGCACCAGCCGCAGCCCTCGCCCTGGGTGGTGAACCCATCGAGCTGATTCGCTCGGAGTCGCCGACCGACAGCCTGCATCGCTTCCCAATCGTCCGCATTCAGGTCCGGTGGCGACATGACGGGCAGGGTGCACCCACGCTGTGACAGATGTCAAGCGTCGTCCTAGCTCAAAGGCACAAACAGCGCCTATGAGCGCGCACGCACGTGCACCAACGAGTATTGGCGTGCACTAGCGGACAGTGAAGTTATCAACGGAAATTTTTTGGCTGACCCGACAAATGGCGCTTCGGGATCCTCGGTGGATACCAGGGCAGCCCCGGGCGCCATGCCCCACGAGGTTCGTGGCGACCCGAATAGCACGGAGACGTGTTGTGAGGAGTTCCTCTACCCAGTCAAGGAGCCCGGCCGGAAGCGATCGACGGAGCCTTCAGGCACTGACCCGCCCATCCGCTCGGTCGCCGGCCCTGGGCCGGCGCCGGCCTTCAGCCTGCGCCGGCCAAGATCGTCACCAACGGAGATCCGTCACCGACGATGGCGTGTCGGGATTGCGGAAGCACGGACTGTTGGCTTCTCGCAATCGATCTTCGTTGCCGACCGACCGGCGTCCACGGAACCTTGGTCTTGCGTGAAGCACCTCTGTTCCAGAAGACCCAGGTGGCATCCGGGCCGGCCGCGGGGCGCCCGGCCAACTCCATTGTGGGACTTCGGACGCAGTCACGCCGCAGCCGTCAAGGGCCGCTTCGCTGGCCTTCGGCCTCCCTTGACTGCCGCTGATTACCTGCTCGAGACTCCTGCCCCCGTATTGCGGATCACCCATGTAACCCCTGCCCCATACCGGCACTTATGGGATAGCCGACGGCACTCGATTCTCTCGGGTCCACGCACCCGCTGGAGGGAGATCAGCGCTCTACGTTCGCTTTTCGGAATGTCATTAGAAGCCGTTTACCGGGGATCATCCCGGTCCAAATACCAGTGCTGTACTGCGCTGAGGAACCATTCATCATTGGTATCGGGATAACGGGTGATCGCAAAACGGCTGATGGTTCGCTGCCCGCCCTCGTGATCGCCGTAGAGCAAGTCCACGATCAGTGGGTTCGGTCCTATGAGCGCGGCCTCCACCCGGGGACGGTCCGGGTCGTCGGGGGTCCTGATGGCTGCGCCCCAGTAGCTGACGTCGCCGGGGGGCGAAAACTGATCTTGAGTCTGTGGACGGAAAGTGGCAGGGTCGGGACGAACCAGAAGCGGCGCTGCACGCATCTCGTTAAAGGACGCGGTGAGGATTCAGGATTTCGAAAGTGTCGACTCTCCATCCAAGCAGGACCGCAATTCCCGCTCCGACATTCTGCAATGACAAGGCCAGATAGATGATGCCGTCCTGCTCCTCCAGCACGGCTCGACCGGGAGCTAACGCGGCCCAGTGTCCGTCTCCCCACCGGATCGTCTGGACTGCTTCGTGAGAACGGGACGCGAAGAGGACGGGTCGCAGGCCGACCTGAAGAACTCGCTCTGCGTTGCGCCCGGCACGATTGGCAGAACGAACCGACGCAAACGTGGCCCCTGCTAAGACCAAAGTGCCCACTGCTGTCCCCCAAGAAGCCCAGTCGGTCACTACGCCACACTAGGGTGACGACTTCTGTCAATTGCATGATGGTCTCAGATCCAAGGCAGCCCGCGAGTCGCCTCATTGACCAGGATTTCGACGACAACGGGTCCCAATGACCTGGTCTCATCCGAACCATAGGGTGTTTCCGATCGCTAGATCGGGACAATCCTTCGAACAATCGCGTGTAGCGCTGCGGTTGCCCCGTCCCACTGGGACTTCAGCTGAACTCCACATTGCTGAATTCAATGTTGACCATCAACATGTCAAGGATGGGCTGTCGGTCAGGGGCCCGCGTGTAGGCACGGCGCTTGGTCGGAACGGTGATTCCGCCAACGCGCACATGTCCCGATATCAGTTGCGCCGCTGGGAATCCTCCGGCGATGTTCACCTGGTAGTCGTGCCGGCGCAGAATGCGGCTCTCGTCGAAGAAAAAGTCCTGGATGCGGCTGTGCGTCTCGATGGAGCCAGGGAATCGGCCGTGTAGCACGTGCCAGGTGTCATCACCCTGCTTCCAGGGCTCTGTCTCCTCGACTTGCACACCACCCCCCGCCAGCAGGAACGGCGTCGTCAGATAGGTCCACAGCGCCTCGCCGTTGAAGTAGGCACGATGCAGTGGGTCCCACGGTGTGTGCATTTGATGGCCAGCGAACGAGTCCGTCGGCGCAAAGCGTTCCGCGACGACTGTGCCGTCCACCTTCTCGATCGCGATCCGATCCGGTGTAAATACCGAACGCTGGTCCGGTGCACCATAGGGAAGCACCGACGAGCGCTGCTCATGAAGCCGCACCGTCATGCGGCGGGGATCTGAGTCCTGGATTACACCCTTAAGCGTGAAAAAGCCACCTCCGGAGACGATCGAGGCCTCCACTTGCTCGTATGCATTCCAGCGGTCCATACCGCCGTGTGCGTCGATCACCTCGGCTAGAAGCTCGATCATGTCAACCCTCCCAGTCGACAACACGAACCCATTGGCCGGTTGGCGGCGTCATCGTGCATCTCCTGGCGGTCAGGCGACGATTGACGGGGAGCTTAAGCCAACGGACGATCACGCGCAGGTTCCAACCTGGGCTTTTCCCGGCCCAGCGACGATGCCTGCTCCTGTCCAACTAATACGGTTCGCGCCCCTGCGCGGCTATCTCGAAAGTGCCGAGGTGCCTGACCGTAGATTCAGATGCCGTAATCAGATTCGGCCGGCGAGCCGCGTGATGACCTCCTGGACGAGCCACAGATTGCCATCGGGATCGTCAAAGGAAAAGAAAGATCCGTAGCTGTTGCCCTCGGGGTCGCGGCCGGGTTGACGCGCTTCGACGGGGAACGGCGGGCCGTGCCACACGTCGCTCACGTCGATGCCACGGCTGGCGAGTTCGTCATGGGCCGCTTTGATGTCAGAGACGGTCAGCCCCGCCACGGCCGATCCGGGCGTGGCTTCGTTGAGTCCCTCGCCAAACGTGATCGAGGCACCGGAGCCCGGAGGCGTGTACTGGACGATGCGAAGGCCCGCGAGAGGGGCCTCATCGGCGTCGAACCTCCAACCCAGGCTGTCGTAGAACGCCTTGGCTCGGTCGACATCGGACACGGGGATGACATCGATCTCGAGGTGCATGTCAACCTGGTCGTCCGTCGTGCTCATGTGGGCCTCCTTCACCTCGATTGGTTAGAGATTGCGAGCTGGACGGGACCCAGGGACCACATCGAGGACGGGGAAACTCAGCTTGCCCCCGGTGGACGTACGCCCTATCCCTCCGGCGGTCAATGGGTAAAGGTTCGGCCGATTGACATTTCAGCGCGGTGGAAGGTATCCCCGTACGCCGGCCTGGAGACACCCTCGATCACTCTCGCTTGGCCCGAAATGTCGAGTCGTCGCCCATATGAAAGTAGATGTGTCCCGCGACGGAGCCGTCCGACTGGAGAGCAGCCCACCCACGACCGCTGGCAGGATCGCATTCGTCGTTGCCGTCCCAGGAGAACTCCAGCCCGGGCCGGTCGTCGATTTCCGCCTTCCGACAATCAATCCAACCCCTGACGGCGATGAAACCAAATTGTCCTGTGTCGTCGGAGCGAAATTCGATGAAGGCGGGGGCGACGAGATCGAGTGCGTCTCGGTCCCAGAGATCCATCTCCTCGATGCGCCACCGACCGATCAACTCTTTGGACCCCTTGCTCGGACGCCCAGGGTTCATGAGGTTTGCAAAAGCAGGCGCTGCACTGCGAGATCAAGCTCCGGTATGTCATTGTCAATGGTGGCTTGGACGATGGCATGCGAAGTGTCGAAGTACCGATGGGCGAGCCGATCCCGCATGCCGGCGATCTCCTCCCAAGGAAGGTCAGGTTCAGACGACAATAGGGCTGGACTCAGTCGCTTCACGGCCTCACCGATCTCAATCAATCGCAGACGAACAGCATCGAAGATCAATCCATCACTGAGGCTGCCTCGCTCCTGATAATCACGAATCGCTTGAATGGCATCGACGATGTCGGCCAGCCATTCGTGGTCGTGACGGCTCACAGGAGGATCGCTTCTTTCTCTGCCTCCGCACGCACCGCCGGTCGTAAACCTTCCGCTGGCACGACATCGACGGAAACACCAAGGACATCACGGATGTCCCGCTCCAATCGACCCAGCGTGATCAGGCTTGACCGTGGCGACAGATCAACGAGGATGTCGATGTCACTGACGGGGGTGTCTTCTCCTCGGGCAACGCTTCCGAACACCCTCACGTTCGTTGCACCGTATTTCTCTGCAGCAGCGAGCAATTGCCGACGTCGTTGCCTGAGGCGGCGTCCGAGTGGGGTGTCGGGCAAGCCGGGACGAGCGTCTTCTGACAACTCGAGCCGGACGTCCAACCGATGCCCGGTGGCGGCAATCAGGCGCTCGAGCATGCCGAATGCAGGCTCTCGACGTCCGGACTCGTACGCACTCACGACGCTCTGGGCAACATGAGCTCGACGAGCCAGGTCGGTCTGCGACAGGTTGGAGCGGGTGCGGGCCTCTCGAAGTAGCGCACCTGGAGAGTGGGGTGCTGACTCCTCCATGATCCTTAGCCTATAGCGGATTGTCTATGACTGCGCGGGCGTCGGCAGGAGAGGTCACCCAAGAGCGGCTCGGCGTGCGCGCTACGTGCGCGAAGCAGCGCAAAATAGGGGGTAATGACGGATACCAGCGGACAGCTCATTTGCCCTCTGAACTGGACTTTCCGTAGGACCCCCAGGTCACCGAAACCACCCAGAACGGATTCACACGGCTGAGGTCGTGGGTTCGAGTCCCGCAGCGCCCACCAGGTCAGAGGCACTTTTTGAACTCTGACCAAAGAGGATGTCCTAACGATGTCCTACGACGCAGTGCGTCGTGGACATGGCCGGTAGGACAAGCAGCAAGAGCACACCGGGCACGATGCGAGAGCGCTCGCCCGGCCACTGGCAACTGCGCGCGTTTGCTGGGCCCGATCCCGTCACGGGCAAACCGCGCCAGGTTCGCGCACGTTCACGGGTACCGAGCGCGCGGCAGCCAAGGCGCTCGGCAAACTTGTCTCGGAGGTCGAGTCGGGCAAGTTCAACCGGACCACCGTCACCGTGGGGCAACTTCTCGACAAGTGGCTCGAAGGAGCAGAGCGAAGCCAGCGTCCGCGCACCGTCTACGAGAACCGACGCAAGATCGAGGCACGGATCCGTCCGACCCTCGGGGCGATCCGCCTCGACAAATTGGAGCCAGACACCTTGGACACCGCGTACGGCCGGTGGTTGGACGAGGGCCTCTCGCCGGCAACCGTGCACAAGTACCACGCCATCATCTCGGCGGCGTGCAATCAGGCGGTCAAGTGGGGGTGGATCGACCGGGCACCCACAGCTCGGGCCACGCCTCCGAGAGTCGATCGGGTCGAGATGAACGTCCCCACTCCCAAGCAGTTGACGATGCTGGTGAAGGCGGCCGAGGCGGCCGACCCGGTGCTGGCCACCGCAGTGGCTCTGGCCGCCCTGACGGGAGCCCGGCGAGGCGAGATCGTGGCGCTCAAGTGGTCCGACATCGACCTGGCCAACGGTCGGGCGCGCATTGCCCGCTCTCTCACCATCACCCGAGGTGAGCAGCACACCGGTCCGACGAAGACGCACCAGTCCCGGGATATTGCCCTGGACCCCGTCTGCGTCGAGATACTGAGGCAACGATGGGCCTACATGGTCGATCTGTCCGAGTGGGCCGAGTCCCCGATGGTGCCCGATCCGTACCTGCTCAGTTACAACGCCGACGGCGGACTGCCGGCCAGCCCGGACACACTGACCCACGGGTTCGGAAAGCTGTGCGTGGCGATGGAACTGCCTGCCCTGAAGAAGCTCCGCCAGACCAAGCCGAAGGCCAAGCGGACGGACCTCGCACCCGGGGAGCGCTGGCCGTTCCGCTTCCACGACTTGCGACACTTCAGCGTCACCACGCTGATTGCCGCCGGGGTCGATGTTCGAACCGTGGCCGATCGCCACGGTCACGCCAGAGCGACCATGACGTTGGATCGATACGCCCACGCCCTTCCCGAGCGTGACCGGGCCGCAGCGGGCATCCTCGGGGCGGCTTTTACGCCTGTCACCACCCGACCAAGGAACAAGCGGACATGACCCGTCTCGACGGAGAACTGCCGCCTTGTACGCTTTCCGGTATGGCCCGCACGTTCGTTCCCCGATCACCCATGGGTGAGCGCCTGTCCGAGCGACGGGCGGCGATTCTGGCCGCCGCCGCACGGCGTCACGCATCGAACGTCCGCGTCTTTGGCAGTGTCGCCCGAGGCGACGAGACGGCCACCAGCGACGTCGACCTTCTCGTCGACCTTGACCCCGACGCCAACCCGCTCGACCTGCTCGACCTCGGTTGCGACCTCGAGGACGAGCTTGGCGTGAAGGTCGATGTGGGGACACCAGCGTCGTTGCGAGCGTTCCTTCGAGATGAGGTGCTGGCCGAAGCCGTACCTCTATGAGCCGTAGGGATGCGGCGTGGTTGGCCGACATCCTCGTGGCCATTGATGCGATTGAGGCCTACGTCGCCGGGGGCAGTCTCAGTGAGGGGCTGGTCTACGACGCATGCCGGGTCCGGCTCATCGAGATCGGCGAAGCGGTCAAGAACATCGACCCGGACCTGTTGGCGACCATTCCGTCCATTCGGTGGAGAGCGATATCGAGAATGCGGGATCGATTGGCTCACCATTATTTCGACACCGACCATGCTCTGGTGGAATACGTCGTCAACGAGGAACTGGTGCCGCTTCGAGCGGCGGCAGTCACGCTGGCTGAGATCGCCGATGCATTCGGGAACAATCCTGCAGGAGACGAGCCGCCCACTCCCGAAGTGGACACGTGATCAGTGATCCGTTCGAGACTCACGGATGCGAATCTTCACCGTGGAGGTAGCGCTCCAGGCTCGGGACTGAAACCCTCCACCTCCCTCCGATTTGGATTGCCGGACTGAACTGTGGAGCGTGACCGGCTCACATGGCGACGGCTCGCTGACGCTGCAACGACTCCGCGGCACGGGAAAGGTCCGCTTGCCGGCTGACTACGTGCGCGAGCACGTGGAGCTCGCCTATGCCTCGACCGCGTATCGCGCGCAGGGCCGCACCGTCGGCACGGCCCATGCCATGGTCGGTCCGACGACCACCCGAGAGGTCCTGTACGTCTCGGCCACCCGAGGCAGGGAGGCGAACCGCCTCTATGTGGACACCAGCTACGACCCCGACCCTCAGACCTCCCACGACGAAGCGTTGGAGCCAATGACGGCCAAACGCGGTCCTCGCCGGTGCGCTTCGCAATGAAGGCGCCGAAGTGGCCGCCCACGACATGATCCGTCGCGAGCAGCACGAGGCAGAGGGCATGGAGCGGCTCTCCGCTGAGTACCTGACATTGGCCACCGAGGCGCAAGCCGAGCGCTGGGATGCCCTCCTCATACGTTCAGGACTCTCCGATGACGACCTCGCCACCGTGACAGCCAGCGGGGCCCGGGGCCCGCTGTTCGCGGTATTGCGCGAAGCTGAAGCACGCGGTCTCGACGTTGAAGCGGCCCTGCCACAGCTCGTCGCGGGCAAGTCCCTGGCCGATGCCGCCGATGTCGCCTCCGTTCTCCATAGTCGGGTCGACCGCTGGTCCCACGCGGCCGGGAGCAGGCGCCGGCACACCGGACAGCTGATTGCCGGGCTCATCCCGAGAGCCCAGGGTGTGACGGATCCGGACATGGCCCGGGCCCTGGCCGAGAGGGACCAAGCCATGGAGCAACGGGCTCTGTCGTTGGCTGAAGAGGCGATTGCGGCACGACGCACCTGGGTGCGGCCGCTCGGACCTCCGCCGAGCGGATCAGCCCAACGGGAGCCCTGGTTGCGAGAAGTGTCGACCGTCGCGGCATACCGGGATCGCTGGCACATCGAGGGTCACTGTCCACTGGGCGCGGCTCCGGATCGAGAAGACCTAGAACAGACGGCCCAGCGCAAGAGGGCGCTGGACGCAGGGGAGCGGGCGAAGACGATCAGCACGGACCGAATGAACGAGCCCATCAATCATGGCGTGGAGCCATGGGTCGAGATTTCGCAGGGGGTCGAACTTTGAGGGTATTTGGTTCGGGTGCTAACGACCAGCTAACCCGCCCGGTACGGCACCATGGAGATAGTCCCAGAGCGAAGGAAGCCCCGCTTGGTAACCGGCATAGCGCGCACATTCTCAATGCTGCGAGAAGTACTACGTACCTCCGACTAGCCGGCAGCTGGCCTTCGGGGAAATCAACCCCTCACCGCCCCTGAGAGCCGCTGCGCGCGTAAGCAGGATCGCTGCTCCATCACCTTGTAGCGGATCCGTGGGAAGTGAACCCCTTGGTGAAGAGCCAGATGGGCAGGATCAACTCGAAGAGACCGCCGATGACCAGCGCCAGCATTCCTGCGCCGTGCGTCACGTTGATGAGGTTGAACATGGCCAAAATGCTTCCCAGCAAGAAGACGGGATAGCCGATGACGCCCAGCATGGAGAGGTTCCTCGGCACGATCCTCGAAGTCAGCAGGGCAGATGAGAGGACGAGGCCTGCAACACCAGATACGGCGTAGACCGCAAGCACATACGCATTCCACTGCGCGTGGTTCGTCAGGAAGTAGACGCCCACTGCCACAAGTGTGAGGCACTCCGTCACCCTCAGCGCCAGGTAGGCCTGCGCTCGAAGTGGTGCCGACGGCATGAGTATCGGCCGCATGGAAGCGCCGTTGACTGCGACGGCGAGGCCGCAGCACGCCAGAAGGAACACGCCGACGATGAGGGCAGTGTGGGCGGTCGCGGTCGAGAAGTACGAGCGGATGAGCGCGTTACCGATCGCGAAAGTGAAGGTGGCAGTGAGGAAGCACAGTCCGACGAGGACTGAGGTCTTGCTGACGGAAGTCGTGGTTGGCGTCGGAGCGCCCCTGGTCGGCCAAACGTGGTGGGTGTCTGATGCATCGATCGGTCCAGTTTCGCTGTCATCATGGTCTCACTCCGATGGTAAGGGCCGGCTCCAGGTGCTCCGTCTCCAGTTGCTCCGTCTCGGACAGATCCACCGCCGGAGCGGCCGTTCCCCGGGCGACGGCCCGCTCAGTCCGGATGTCGAGCACGAGCAGGCTCAGGTTCGAGACGACCGCCGCACCGATGATCGTCGTGATCAGCGCTATGAGTCCGCTGGTCGCGTGGAAACCGAGTACGGCTCCGACCAGCGCACCGACGCCAGCGGCTCCTATGCCCTTGGCCCGCATCGTCTTCGGCGTGTCGGAGCGGACCCAGCCGGCGTAGACACCGAGCCAGATCGGCACCGCGATCGAGACCACCGCCAGGAGCTGGTCGTCGAGCGGGCGGGTCGGCCAGAACCGCAGTACCAACAATGCGCCCAGGAACCATCCGCCGAGTCCGAACACGATCGGACCGGCCGAACGGATCCATGCGCCCGTCTTGCGGCCGGTACCGCCTCGGCGGCGGATCCGGATCGCCAACACCACGAGCCAGATCACTGCCAACAGGGCCAAGCCGACCATAAACGCAAGGAGGTCCTTGGCAATCGCGGTCTGCGCTGTCTGCGTGGACGATGTGGCGAAGCTGACCACGTTCGGGCTGTAGCGCGACGTGTCGACCTGGCCGGTGGCGTAGAACGTGGTCAGCAACTGTGTGCTGGCGCTCGGCTCGTAGGACTCGAAGTCGTCCACGTGCCCGAGCCCGGACAAGATGACCTGATGCCCGTTGGAAAGGTGCGGCAACAGCTCCTTCGTGGCGTTCTGGGCCGGTGTCTCGAAGTCAAGTGTCCCGCCGATGAGCAGCGTCGGGACATTCGAGTTCTGCACGCTGGTGTACTGGTTCTCGCCCGGGTTGGCCGGCCAGGCGTGCACAAGGCCTCCTGCCCCCCACAAGAACTCCCCGAGGGGATTGCCGATGATCGAGCCACGGTTCGCGCCGGAGCTGAAGTAGCGCTCGACGGGCTGCGCGTCGGCCATCCCGATGCTGGCAAACTCGCCCCAGGTGAACGACGTGGGGAGGGTGAGATTCGCCATCGTCGATAGCAGCCACAGGCCGCTTGAATCGCCCTGCGCGGCGGAGATCCACGAGTCGAGGGTCATCGGCCCGGACAGTGGCGAATCTACCGAGGTCGCCTCCGTGAGCCCGAGGAACGTCCCGACCAGGGCGTTGCCCGGCTTGATCGGCAGGGAGTACCAACTGCTCGGCATGTGCGCCGCCGTGTGCTGCATGCTCGCGGCGAGGTTTTTGGTGCGGGCGTGGCAGGCAGGCTGCTTCGCGCACAGCGCCGAGTAACGCTCGATACCCTGATCGATCTCGGCTCCGCTGTAAATGAAGTTCCCGGGCGGGTTGACCCCGACCATCACCGAGCGGTCGACACTGTTCGGATACCGCCACTGGTAGATCATCGCCAGACGGGTCCCGGCGCTCTCGCTGAGCAAGTCGATCCGCTGGTAGCCCAGCGCGACGCGAGCGGCTTCGATGTCGTCGGCCTGCTCCTCCATCGTGTAGCCGGCGAGGTCGACGCCGCTTCGCTCAAGCCGGTTCGCGCACGAGGCGAAGGAACCTGAGTACGCAGTCAGCGACGCTTTGGTGAGATAGTTTGAGTTCTCGAGCGCCGCCGTCACCTCGGGACAGTTCAGCACCGAAGAGCCGTCGACGCCGCGGTAGCCGACCATCACGACATCGTGCTGAGCGGCCAGGCGGTTCGCCTGGGGGAACGTCATGTTGGTCTCGCCCGGGCCGCCGCTGAGATGGAAGATTGGTGCCAACGGGTGAGATGAGCGAGCCAGGATCCGGGTTACCGGAAGCGCGATCAGGCGGGACCGGGGGTCGGCCCGGTTCTCCCGCACGACCAACGTGCCGCAGGATGCGCGTATCGCACCCTTCTCGGCCGCATAAGTGCACGGGTGCATGGTCAGCTGGCCGGCGTGCGCCCCCTGCGCGACCGAGACCGCGGCGTCGCCGGGTGCGAACCCGATGTACGTCAGACCGAACAACATCACCCCGATGACCACCAGGGCAACGATCCGGGCCCAGGTGAATGCCCGTGGTCTTTGCGGCGCCGGTCTTGGTTGGTCGACTGCCACGGTCTTGCCGTCGCGCTTGGTCGGATTGATTTCCTCGATCATCGTTCTTCCTTTCGTCGACCCTCGTTGTGCCATATGTCGAACCTAAGGTGCGATGGCGAGATCGGCATCGTCGGGAGGCTGTGTTGGCGCTCCTACCATCTGACGATTGCGACTCCTACGTAGGTAGGAGGCGGGAACGGAGGGAGGGGAGTACGTTCAGCGGGTGAGCCGAATCGAACATCTCGTCCGCACGTACTGGTTCGACCTGCTGATCGCGCTGGTGGCAATCGTGGCGATGCTCGACGTGGTGCTCGGACGCGGTTCGTCCGGAGCTCCGACAACGACGCTGTGGTTCTGCCTTCCCGCGCTCGCGATCCTGGTGCTTCCCCTGTTCACGCGGCGACGATTTCCGTTTGCCGGACCGGCGGGGTACTGGCTTTTGGCCGCGGGAATCTCTTTCGTCGACCCGCTGTTGATCCCGTTTCCCAACTCCCTCTTCCTGATCGGGCTGGTAGCTGCATTCCTGCTCGGGAACCTTCGGGACCTCCGGCGGGCCGGCCTCGGACTGGCGATCGTGGTCGGCGCTTCGGCGACCCTCGTCTACAACATCCCCGGAGTCTCGGTCGACCAGATCGTCTTCATTCCCGTCGACTTCGCCGTCGCCTGGGTTGCAGGCCTTGCCGTCCGCGCCCGGGTCGAGCAGGCCGAGGTGGCGGAGTCACATGCGACCCAGGCCGAGCAGGAGCGGGATGCAGCTGCGCGTGTCGCCGTGGCCGAGGAGCGGGCGCGGATCGCGCGCGAGCTGCATGACATCGTCGCGCACGCCGTCAGCGTGATGGTGCTGCAAGCCGGCGCTGTCAGGCACCAGCTCCCTGACGCGATGGCCGAGGATCGCGATGCCCTCAAGAGTGTCGAACAGGCCGGGCGTGGCGCTCTGGCGGAGATGCGCCGTCTGCTCAGTGTGATGCGCCGTGACGGCGATGGCGTCGAGCTCGCGCCTCAGCCCGGCCTTGACGGCCTCGACTCGTTGATCAAGGAGATCGGCCGCGCCGGGCTCCCCGTCGAGCTGCACCTCGACGGGGAGCGTTACCCGCTCCCGCCAGGGATGGACCTCTCCGCGTATCGGATTGTGCAGGAGGGTCTCACCAACGCGCTCAAGCATGCTCGCGCCAGCCATGCGGAGGTCACCGTCCGGTATAGGCCCGACGAGGTAGGGATCGAGGTGCGCGACGATGGCACCGGCGCGACGCAGAGCGACGGCTACGGCCACGGACTCATCGGCATCCGCGAACGTGTCAGACTCTACGGCGGCGAGATGACCGCAGGCAGGACAAACGGCGGCGGCTTCACGCTCAGCACCCGCCTCCCACTCGCCTCAGACCGGCCATGACGATCCGAGTCCTCATCGCCGACGACCAGTCCATGGTCCGCGCCGGCTTCCGAATGTTGCTCTCCGGCGAACAAGACATGGAGGTCGTCGCCGAAGCAAGCAACGGACTCGAAGCGGTGGCCATGGCCGCGCGATTTGACCCGACCGTGATCCTGATGGACATCCGCATGCCAGAGCTCGACGGGCTCCAGGCCACCCGCCGGATCCTCGCCGCCGACAACACGGCGCGGATCCTGATCCTCACCACCTTCGGACTCGAAGAATACGTCTACGAAGCCCTAAGCGCCGGCGCGAGCGGATTCGTGCTCAAAGACGATCCCCCCGAACAGCTGATCGAGGCGGTCCGCACCGTCGCCGCTGGAGACGCGCTCCTCTCACCCGCAATCACCAAACAAGTGATCAAGAAATTCACAAGCATCCCTCGCCACGAGCCGCCGAAAGACCTTGACGGGCTCACCTCACGCGAGCAAGACATCCTCCGGCTCATTGCCCAAGGCCTATCGAACGCAGAGATCGGCGCGGAGCTCTACATCAGCGAGACCACCGTCAAGACCCACGTCACGCACGTCCTCCAGAAACTCGGCCTCCGCGACCGTGTCCAAGTCGTCGTGCTCGCATACCAGACCGGGTTCGTAACGTGAGCCATGCCCACCTAAGCCTCACAGGGAGCCGCAAGTGCGAATGCCGCCGTTCCGTCGATCCCGCGCCGCAAGACCATCTCTGAGTCGCCTCCGCGCGTCTCCGGAGGGGCCGTTGTGAACGCGGAAAACCGCAAAGTGGGGATTCGGGTGGATGCGCAAGCGGCTCCGCCGGATGCGGGATGCGTCCCCGGGCCGGCAATGAGCCTTGGTCCCATACCTTGACCTTCGACCAGTTGAGTCCATCTAGGCGGAGATGCCGAGGCCGCCTGCCGCAACTGGCGGATGAAACGAATCGCCTCGATGGAGACTGTCCCGGTTCGCCGGTCTTGGGTCGGGAATTTCCGGATCGCTTTCACCAACCGCTCATTTTCGCGAGCATCGAAACCTGACGGCTGGTATCGAATCATCGGTGAGCCCTAACCCAAGTCGCGGACCCGCTTCACCTCAGCCGTATCCGGGCTGCGCTCAGTTCGGAGGGCGCTGACAGATCTCGTAGGACGAGCAGGCCTCCGACCTGGACAAGCTCAGCCGTTATCGGGCTGAGGTCTAGGCACGAGCCGTGTCCTACAAAATGTCCTAGGAATTCCGTCGTGAGGTGTCGTCGGGAGTCTTCGCCCGTCGTCCCGGTTCCTAGTACGGCAGTTGATCGTCGTCCGCTGTCTTTTGGTTCGCGTGCTTGGCTCGGATTCACACGGCTGAGGTCGTGGGTTCGAGTCCCGCAGCGCCCACCATCTTTGTCCTGGTCAGCGTGTTGTCTGACTCGGTCATCATCCAGCGATTGGGGTGTCGCGCGCGCTGACGTGCGCGAAGAAATCGGGTTCTTTCGCACGCGGATCGTGCGCCGCGTCGTCTCGTTGACGCTCGACGAGCGCATCGAGCGAATCGTTCAGGACTTCCTCAGAGCCCGGAAAGAGGTGCCCGTAGCGGTCGAGCGTGAAGCTGACCGACGTGTGGCCGGCTCGAGTCGCCACCTCCTTGGGATGAGCGCCGGCGGCGATCCAGAGCGCCACTGCCGTATGGCGCAAATCGTGCGGACGTACGTGGCCCAATCCGGCCGCTTTGAGCGCTGGTACCCAGAAGCGGCGACGCCACACGTTGAGTTGCACCGGTCCTCCCTCGGGCGAGGTGAACACGAGGTCCTCCGGGCCACGGGCGAGTTCGGCGAGGTGTTTTGACAGCGGTTCGGCAGCGACACGAGGGAGAGGCACCGTGCGCTGGCCGGCCCGGGTCTTGGGTGGGCCGACATGCAGATGGCCGCCGACGTCGACCACGGTCTCGGCAATCTGGATCCGACGGTGCAGAAGATCGACCCGCTTGGTCCGGAGGCCGAAGAGCTCGCCCGCACGAAGACCCCCGTAGGCGCCAGGTGGAGGAGGACATCTGAGACCGACCAACCCTCGCAGGCCGACGGCAGCGCGAGCTGGTCCTCTGCGAGTCCTGTGACCATAGAGACCAGTTCCTGGTCCTGCTCGCGGCAGGGCTTCAAAGATGTCGTTCATTCTCGCAGCGTAGAGGCCCGAAGTTCTCTCAGCCGTCGGTCTTCTCTGCCCGATCAATGGTCACAACCAAGCGCCGCGTCTCGCCAAACTTAGTGCGGTACCAGTCGACGGAGCCCCGACCTGGAGACTTCTTCTCACAGCCGCGTCACTTCTGGAGGATGGCGACCGGGCGACGTTCAGTTTGAACAGACCTGATCGCTGCAGTGCTGCTCTGAGGTTCCATAGTTCCCGGGACGCGATGTGTCAGCAATTCTGGGACACCCGTTCTGAGGCGGACCCATAGATCTGGCCAAATACTGCAGTTTCATACGCCCCGACCGGAAGAGGGGGGCACGCTGCCCGCACTCGTCAGCGAACACTGGGGGACACATCTCTTGGTGTGTCGAGCAGAGGCTGGATCGACTGCTCGGTCAGTGCGACCGCCTCTGACGACGTGAGGCGGTGGCCGGCGGAGTAGGCAACTTCGAACGGTTTCGCCCCCATGGAATGCCGGAGGCGAGAATGATCTGGCTCGCGTACGTTGTTTCCGAGCTTCGCCCAGGACTGACCATTTTGCTCCATGAGTCCATCGGCCGCGCCATGGAGCCTCGCTGCAAGGTCCCATTCACCACTGACGGTCAGGCAGAGCGCAAAGCCAAGGATGTTGCTGGAAAGGGGGCCACCCCTCTCCTGGGTTAGTCGGAAGGATTCGTCGTAGAGGCAAAGTGCGTTCGCGACGTCTCCTTGCATGATCGCTGCCAGGCCGAGGCTATCGAGAGCTTCCGAAAGAAGGAGCGATGCTTGGCTCCGATCATCACCGCGACTGATCGACACGCACTCCTCCAAATAGGCGCGTCCTTCGTCGACGTGTCCAAGTACGAGTTCGAGGTCTCCCAGATGCATGAGGGAGAACTCCACATAATGTTGATCGCCAATCTCGCGTGAAATCGACAGCGCCTCGCTAAGGTCGGCACGCGCTCGATCAGGGTCGTACGAAACGATAATGACCCCACGATGGCTCAGCGTCCGTGCAACGTTCCATGCTCCGCCCTCTTGTCTGGCCAGGGCCACCGCCTCATCGATGAGGCCCGAGGCGGTGATGTAATCCCCCTGCTGGAAATAGATCCAAGCCGATGAGTCCAGGAAATCGACCGTGAGCACAGGGTCACTAAGTTCTCTGGCGATCTGGAGCCCCTCTTCGACGCAGGCACGGGCCGACGAAACACCGCCACGAGCCAGATGCATATCTGCCAAGGCAGCAAGGCCCCGTGCTCGCAGTGTGCTCGGCTCGCTTGGACCCAGACGCCCGAGCGCTTCGCTCAGTTGGTTTAGACCTTCGCTTAAGTAGCCCCTCCGGTACCAGAACCACTGCAGCGCTACTCCGAGGCGGAGTGCTTTGTCCGTCCGACCGCGTCCTTCCAGCAGGTACGCCATGGCTGCGCGTAGGTTGTCGTGTTCGGCCTCAAGCTGTGCCAACCACTCGGCCTGATCTGGGCCGTGGAGATGGCTCGCTCCGACTTCGGCCAATGCGAGGAAGACCTCGGCGTGGCGTGCATTCGTCGAGTCCATCTTCTCCGGATCCTCACCCAGCCTCTCGGCGGCATACTGGCGGATTGTCTCGAATAGCCGGTAGCGGACGGTGTTCTCGCTCGGATCCGCCTGCACCAGGCTCTTGTCCACCAACGAGGAGATCGCGTCGATGACCTCGAAGGACTCGGCGTTCTCGTTTGCGCAGACCTCTTGCGCGGCGTTGAGATCGAAGCCGGCGGCGAACACCGCCAGGCGATCGAACACAGCACGGTCCCGGTAGTTGAGCAGCTCATATGACCAATCGATGAGGGCGCGCAGGGTCTGTTGGCGAGGAAGGGCACTGCGACTTCCGCCCGTCAGCAGGCGGAAGCGGTCCCCGAGGTGATCCTCAAGGTCGGTGATCGAGAGCGAACGCAGCCGGGCCGCGGCGAGTTCGATGGCGAGCGGGATGCCATCGAGGTGTCCGCAGAGCGACACCACTTGAGAAACATTGGTGTCATCAAGTGTGAAATCTGTGGTGTGTGAGCGGACTCGGTCGACGAAGAGTTGCACCGCCTCAGACCCCAGCGCCTCGTTTCGACTCAGTGTCGTGGTCCCCGCTGAAGGAAGCGAGAGTGAAGGGACACGGAAGACAGCTTCGCCGTCGAGATTCAGCGGCTCCCTGCTGGTGGCGAGCACGTTTACCCCAAGGCAACCCCGCAAGATGGCGTCGGTGAGCTTGGCCGACGCGTCGATGAGATGCTCGCAGTTGTCCAGCACGACGAGGAGGCGGCGCTCCCGGAGGGCATCGATGAGTGTTTCTGAAACGGGTCGCCATGGCTCCTCGCGCACGGCGATGGCCGTAGCCACTGACTCCGCAACGAGGTCGGGATCGGCCAGAGGCGCGAGGTCGACGAACCACACCCCATCTCCCGATCCGTCTAACAGCTCGGCCGCAACTTGGAGCGCGAGGCGGGTCTTGCCAGAGCCGCCCGCCCCGGTAAGCGTGACCAATCGCGATTCCTCCACCAGGGTGCGCACCTGATCCAACTCGTGGTCGCGCCCGACAAAGCTGGTCAGCTGGACCGGGAGGTTGCTCAAGAGCGCGGGGCTGTCGAGCGAGCGCAGCGGTGGGAATTGCTCTTCGAGGTCCTGGGCGACCAATTGGACGATCACCTCGGGTCGTCCCAGGTCCTTGAGACGGTGCGAACCGAGATCGAGCACGGATGTACCAGGGGGCAGCGAGTCACCGACGAACTCCATGGTCGCGGATGAGATCAGGACCTGACCCCCGTAACCGACGGCGGCGATCCGCGCCGCTGCGGTGGACCTCATATCCGACCATGCCGGTGGACGCCTCCATCGCCTCACCAGTGTGGATGCCCATACGGACGCGGAGCTCCTCCCCGGCGGGCCAGTCGTGGTTGCGCAAATCGCGCTGCATCTCGAGCGCGGCGCTGATGCACGCCTTCGGCGACACGAAGACAGCGAAGAAGGCGTCGCCCTGAGTCCCGTGCTCCACGCCGCCGAACATCTGCAAGCTTGAGCGGATGATGCGGTGGTGATCCTCGAGAACCGCTGAGTAGGCCGCATCGCCCAGGCGTGTCAAGAGCGCGGTCGAGCCCTCGATGTCGGTGAACAGGAAGGTCACAATCCGTGTCGTCATCGGGGCCTTGACACTTCCTGCACCGCCTCACCGTACGCCACCAATGGTTCTCCCTGCCGGGTGACGCAGCACGACCGGACCACAGGCAAGGTGTGCCGAATGTCGGAGTGGAGCGCTGTGGCGGTGCCCGGAACGCCGGGCCGACACACCCGGCGAGAACTCGGCCTGGGTCTTTATCGCGCCCGTGGTCTGGCTCAACTCAGCCCGATGATGCCAGGGGTGAATACCTTCTCGTTGTAGACAAACGTGCCGATGTTCTGTGCATTTGTCGCCGCGTTGCCCAACCCTATAGATACGGTTGTGACCGAACGACCGGGTTGTCGGCGGGGTATCCCTTGTTGTCGCCCGATATCGTCGCGTCAGTGCCGGCCGTAGTCCCAGGTGCGGCGCCTGCCTGTCTCTGGCAATATGACGCAACCCATACACCTGCCAGGCGGAGGCGATATGAAGTATGGAACCGCTCTACAGCGGCGAACCAAGGACGAAAATCCGTGATGTTGCGACGAGCGGGAGTGATAGCGGCAGGCCTCACCATGGCGACGACCTTCGGACTGGCGGGAGCGGGCACGACGTCGGCTGCAACGCAAGCGCACAAGATCAAGCCGAACGCAACCTGGACGGTCGAGGCCGGCGGTGCTGGATGTGAACAGGCAATCTTCAACACGACGACCCACCACTTCACCTCGGACCGGTTCGATGACAAAGGCATCTGGAGCGGCGGCGGATCGAAGCTCAGCATCACTTGGAAGGCCGGGACCCACAGTGGCGTGACCTACAGCGGCGGCTTCGTTTCCACGACGACGCCGGTCGCGTACAAAGGGCTCGCCAATGACGGTAATGGGATCACCATTAAAACCAAGGTCGTCAAGGGAGCTGTCAGTTCCTATCGAGGATTGGGCTGCTGACAGTTTGGAGAGCCGGGCATTGTGAAGATGGTCCAGGTGTGGACTGGGGACGGCGGCTAAGCAGCTGCCTTCCAGCAGCAGGTCGACACCCTGAGGGTTGTGCGCTCTGCTGATCCACCGCCATCTTCGACTCCGCCGAATAGGCAGATGCTGGGACGCCTACCGCCTCCATCGGATCAGCAGCCTCGTACGGTCGGCGCCCGAGGTCGGCTACTGCCCCGGCCACATTGAGTCGCCCGACCGTCTGGGGGTCCCGGCAGTAGACGTACGCCGTGGCGCAGGCGTCGTCGACCCGCTCCACGATGCCGAAGGTGAACGCGCCACCGGCGATGCGTTGCCAACCTTGGCCGGCGAGACGCCCGCTGTCCTCGATCGCCGCCATCTCGGCCTCGTGGCCGGGGAGAAAGAGCACACCACCGAGTTGCTGCATCGTCACCTTGAGCTGATTCGCGTACATGATCGGATCGGGGACGTGCCACCGATACATCCCGACGAAGTCCGGCTGCGACAGCGGCCCAGTGGCATGAGGGGGCCTGATATCGAGGGTGCACCCGCCGTAGGGTGTGGCGTGCAGTCCCATACCCCAAGCGCTGCCGATGTAGTCCTCGAGACCGGTGCCACAGATGGTGGGATGCGACGTGTCGCCATCAAGGAACATCTTCATTTCACCTTCTCCGTACCAAATCCCCTCGTCGAGAATACGTATTCCTAAGTTGCATCCGAGAAAGCGCCCCGGGCCGACCAACCCTTCGGCGACGACGAGATCAGACCGCAGCCTCGTCGGATTCTCTCGCCGGAACGAGACGTGGAGGTACCCGTTGCCGGCAGGCATGGCCGGCTCCAGCGTGTAGTCGAATTGGTAGTACAGGACGGTTGGGTGGTCCGATCCGTTCTCGAGCTCGATGCGGACGTGATGGGCGAAAGGCATAGGGATCGTGCTGTTAAAGCCTCGGCCCTCGGCCACGGCCACCAGCGCCGACGCGAAGGGAGCGGTTCGGCCGTGCGGCAAACAGAAGAAGTCGAGAATCGGTACCGAGACGCTCGGCTCGTCGGCGCCGTCGTAGAAGACCTCGAGCCATAGAGCTCGCAGCCGATCAGGCGGAGCGGGCAGCATGGTCATCCAGAGGTGTCGGAGCACCCCGGGGCCCTCGATGTCGGCGAGGACCACCCGCTCCCCGGCTCCAATGACTTGGCTCGGAGCCCCCTTGCGACCACCAGCAGTCGTTCCGCCCGCTCCCCGAGCCCCAGTTGGATTCTCGAATGTAACGGCACGCGATTCGATCGACGTGTCGATGAACGATGGATTCATAATGTCCGCCACCGCTGCCCTCCGTCTCTTTTGGTCACCTTCAATCGGGGTCGGTGACGTGTCACGTGCAGTCTGGCTGCTCGGCCCGCCTTTCGTCCCTCGGATAGGTCGAAGCGACGTGCTTGAGGCACTCTTTCCAATAGGACGTCCTCGAATTGCATGAAGCGGGTGTCCGAAGACCCGCTCTCCGCGAGGTGAGGCACCTCCCGATCGACGTCTTCCACATGAGATGCCTCTGGACGCCAGGAAGGTGCGACTCAGTACGACGCTTCCAGGGCATTACCGCTGCTGCGTAGGCCTTCGGCTCGATCTCACGATTGGGAGGACAGTCGAGTGAACCGGAGCATAACTTTCTCCCGACTGTAATAGTTTAACCAGGCGAGGAGGTCTCTCCGGTGTTCGTGCCCGTGTCGATCCGCGGAGGTCGGGACGAACCCGATCTTCAAGTTAGCCACCGATACAGAGAAACCGGCGTCTTCGAAGTTCCTCGCGACCTCGTCGAGTTGATAGAGCCGTGGAAGATGTAATTCGACTGCGCTTTCCGCGTGCCACGCCGACATCATCGGGCTCTCCGCGTGAACACCGATGACCGCGAAGTACGACCCGCCTGGCCTCAAGGCGCCAAAGAGACCGGCCGCGTGGACGGGCAGGTCCTCCAGCAAGTAGAGGACCTCGTGGCTGAAGGCCGCATCGAAGTTGCCCCATCCCTCTGGCACGGTGTCGGCAACCTCGAAGGTGAGTGGCCTGTCTCCGGCGAGACGGCTGGCATCTGTGATGGCGCCCGAAGCTGGGTCGTATCCGTAGCCTTCGGCGATGCCCGCGGCGTCGACGAGCAGGCGCAGGAAGCCCCCCCGGTTGCAGCCGGCGTCGAGTACCCGTTGCCCCGACAGGTCGCTGTCGACCGTATCGAGCATCGCCTTCCAAATGAAGCCGTGCTCGTCTTCCATGGCCTCGTCCTCGGCGGCGCTGCGCCAATAGGAGGGCCTCATACGGGCACCCTACGCCGTATGGGGCTTGCGTGACGGTGATCGCATGTGACAACGGCCGAGACCGAGGAGCCGCGATAGTGGGTCATTGGCGCCACTTCGCCGGGCAAGTCGGACAGTTCTGCACACATGGGCGAGTGAGAGAAACCCGGGCAAAAGACCACATGAGCCGTATGCTCATGTGATGCCAAACCTCCGTCTGCCCGGTGCACTCGTGAGCCTCGGCTTCGTAGGCATCGCCTTCTGGACTATCGCACTCCTGATACCAGCTCCATATGCGAACGAAGCGTGGGTCTTCGAGATTGCGACGACGGCTGGTTACGGGCTGGCTGGTTTCGCCTGTTGGCGATGGATCGTCGGGAACTGGAAGGCAGGCGAAGATGGGTCGCTCGTCCGAAGTCCGTCCAGATGGATGGCTGCTGCCTCGGTCGTCACAGCGGTGGGCGTTGCTGCGCTGACGTACCTCACGCACCGAGTGCACGGCGGCAACTACTACCGGCTCCATCTGGCCGGGAACGCCGCTGGAACTTTGGGTTTTCTTCTGGCCGCCGCTGGATTCTGGACTGCGTCGGCTGTTCGTCCGGTGGACCCCGTCGATGCAGAGCAATCGCTCGAGCCAATCCCTGAGTCCGGCGACGGCGTAACGATCTGAATGCCACAGTCCGCCGGCAGCGCGCCCACGGGAATCGGCTTCATAGGTGCGGTTCCCCCGGGAACGCTTGGGCAAGTCGTACTCTGATGAGTTGCTCGACCAGGCGCCTCGGAAGTGCTGAGTCGACTGGGAACTGCAGCGCTCCTGTTGAGGTCTTGTAACTCGCAACCTCGGCTCGAAGCAAAGGAAAGACGGAACCGCTATGGGGAAGGTAGCTCAGGTGGTTCTTGAACGCAGCGAATCCGGCGATGACTTTCCCGTCGACTCTGAACGCCGGACATTTGTATGACATCCCCTCTTCTGCCTCAGGGAGTACTTCACGGATCGTCTGGCGCAGTCGCTGCAGAGTAGATCGCTTCGGCTCCTCGAGATCAGCCAAGTACTGATCGATTTCATCGCTCGACACGTATTCGATTTTCGTGACAACTCTGCTCTAGGTCAAGAGCGAGACACTGTTTCTGCCCCATGTTCGCCGGGCTTGGTCTCGCCTGTAGGTGGTTGGAGAGGAGTTGGACCTACAGGCCGACCCCTGGTACCCCGAGTTCCGTCGGAGTCACCAGGGGAGCTCACGGTCGCCCTCCTGGAAGGTGCCGCTGGGGCCGTCCGTACCGATCGTGGCCATGCGCACGATTACCTCTGCGCCCTTCTCGACCGGCTGCCCTGCCCCACTGAATGGCGTGAGGTCGGTAGCAGTGAAGCCGGGCTCGACCGCATTGAACTTGATTACTGGAAATGTCTTTGCGTATTGAACGGTGAGCATCGAGACGGCGGCCTTACTCGAGCCATAGACGATGCTCGGGAAGTGAAACTGGCGCCGTTCTGGATTCGTCACCGCCCAGAACGAGCCGAGGGCGCTCGAGACATTGACCACAACCGGATTCTCGGATTGCTCCAGCAGCGGTAGTGCGGCCTGGGTGACACGGATGAGGCCGACGGTATTGGTATCGAATACCGTCAGTGCGAGCGGTCCGGTGATGTCGGCGGTCGTACTGATGCCAGCGTTGTTCACGAGGACGTCCAGATGGTCTTCGTAGTCGGCGATGCTACGCAATGCGGCCGCGACAGACGTGTCGTCGGTTACGTCGAGCGACACGAACTGGCACCCGAGCGCAGATGCCGCCACCGCTCCACGCTCGGCGTCGCGCGCACCGAGATAAACGGAATGCCCCCGCTCGATCAACTGTCGGGCTGTTTCGTAGCCGAGGCCCTTGTTCGCTCCGGTGATGAGCGTCACGGTCATTTCTCGGGTGCTCCTCTCGTCGTGGTCAAGCTGTCGGACTGTCGAATTGGAGTTGCAGACTGACCGTAGCGGGTAGCCCGTCCACCGGCGGCCAAGGAGCTTGGCCATCGTTTGGGATCGCATCAGTTGCGACTTTCGGTATCCCGTTGTTCCCGCCGGCATCGTCTCGACGGCCTTCTCGCTTGCGGCGTTCATTGGCGACCGCCGAGGACACAGAACATCGTGAGGCTTCCCTAAGGCGAAGCATTTGTTGCCGTCGCGGAGGGTGAAGGTGTGTGAGCATCTTGCATGGTGCGGGATCGCGCTCGGTGCCGATGCGAACCGGTGGGTTCCGCCCAAATCGATATCAGTCGAGACGGGGCGAAGTGAAGGCCATTCGTCGTACACGTACGTAAGGAGCTTGTGGTCGCGAGAGGGTGCCGTGCAGCTGTGAGCTCTCAGAGGTGAAGTCGCTGGCCGTCTGGTCCTCCGCCCGCTACTGGCTGTCCCTCGTCCATTGGTGGTAACGGCCTTTGGCGCCCCTGGCCTTGCCCTCGGGCTGCGCTCGGCGGTTCCTCCCACGCGGGACCGGGATTTTCACCTCGATCCTTTGCGGCAGACGCGTCCTGTTGGTCTCTTCGCAAGGCTTCGAGCTTTCCGACGGATGACGGTACCCTGGTAGTCGTGTTCGAACGCTTCACCGACGGGGCACGTGTCGTTCTGGTTCAGGCACAAGAAGAAGCCCGCCTGCTCAACCACGGCTTCATCGGGACTGAGCACATCCTCCTCGGGATCATCCGCGAAGGTGATGGAGTCGGTGCCCAGGCGCTGCGGTCGTTGGGGATCTCCCTCGAGGCGGTACGTGAGATAGTCGAAGAGACGATCGGTTCGGCGGGAAGCGCACCGAGTGGTTCCCGACCGTTCACGCCCCGTGCCAAGAAGGTTCTCGAGCTTTCTCTCCAAGAAGCACTGCAGATGAACCACGAATACATCGGCACCGAACACTTCCTCCTTGGTCTTGTCCGCCAGGGTGACAGCATCGCGATGTCGGCTCTGAGAAACCTGGGAGCGGATCCTCCTCGGGTCCGCCAAAAGGTGATCCGGCTGATTTCGGGCGCGGGGGATCCAAGGGAAGCCGTTTCTACCCAAATACGAGTTGAGCCCATCACCGCGCCTGCCACCTCACAGGGCGAGCCGTGTTGTCCACGATGCCGTGCGCCGGTGTCCGAAGCTGCCAGGTTCCGCACCATCGACGTTCTCCCGGACAATGTGGACGAAGACCCTCTGTCGGTAACCGTCGTGTACTGCCGGCTGTGCGGGACCGCTCTGCACATGGTGGAGACCCGGCGTTCGAGCTGAAGGTTCTCGAACCTTGCTGATCGACTCCTCTCTGAGTGCGTTCTCGGCCGGCTGTGTGATCCCCGGGCATTTCGCCGTGCGTCGCAGCGACCCGAAATGAAGGCGTGGCGAGTCCACGAATACGGCGAGCCCGGGGAGGTGCTTCGCCTCGACGAAATACCCTCGCCGACTCCCGGACCTGATGAAGTCCTGGTGCGAGTCGCAGCGACGACGCTGAACTTCAACGACGTCGACGGTGCACGGGGTCGCTACCGGACCGTTCGCCCGCCGTTGCCCTACGCCCCGGGAATGGAGGTGCTGGGATACGTGGAGGCTGCCGGAGCAGGCGCCGAAGCGTGGCTCGGAAAGCGAGTGGCCGCGGTGCCCAGTGGCGCCTTCGGTGGCTATGCGGAGCTGGCCGTCGGTCCCAGTGCCATGGCCTTCGAGATGCCGCCAGAGTCGGAGCTGCCCGACGCGGCGGCCGCCGCGGTGTACCTGCCGTTTCACTTGTCTTGGCTTGCCCTGTACGAGCGGGCGAGGGTCAGGGCTGGCGAGACGGTCTTGATCCACGCGGCAGCTGGCGGGGTCGGCTCGGCCGCCATCCAGCTGGGTGTGCTCGCCGGCGCACGGGTGATCGCGACAGCCGGTTCGGCGGAGAAAGTCGAGTTCTGCATGTCGCTCGGCGCTGATGTGGCGATCAACTACCTCGACAACGATTTCCTTGACGTTGTGCTCGATGCGACGGACGGGCGCGGGGTGGACGTCGCCTTTGATTCGGTCGGAGGAGAGGTGACATCCAAGACGTTCCGATGCATGGCGTTCAACGGCCGTCACCTCATGGTTGGCTTCGCGTCTGGGATCGAGGCCGAGGACCTCGGGATAGTCCCGAGGCCAGTGCTCTTCGGGAACTTCTCGTTGTATGGAGTCTGTCTCGCTTACGTGGACGATCCCGTGGCGCTCAAAGACGTCACGGGGTACAACTTCCCATCGCATGCCGACGGGGAGCGGATCCATGCCGGCATCCTCGACCTCATCTCGGGCGGGCGATTGACGCTGGTCGTGGGGCGCGAAGTTCCCTTCGACGTCCTGCCCAACGCGCTTCAGGCCATGGCAGACCGCCGGAGTATCGGACGTAGTGTCGTTCTCGTCGGGTCGAAGTCTCAGCCCGGTCGCCCGAAGTCCAATATGGTCTCGCCAACCGGCGAGGAGGAGAGGGGTCATGCCAACCGTTGAGACCGTACGGGGTCCGGTGGACACCGCTGAACTCGGGCGAACGTACATGCATGAGCACGTCTTCGTTCTCGATCCCGACGTGCAGCAGAACTATCCGGGCGAGTGGGGCAGCGAAGATGAACGCGTGGCCGACGCCGTCGAGAAACTCAACGCCCTCGCCGCACAGGGGATCCGGACCATCGCTGATCCTACCGTCGTCGGCCTCGGTCGTTACATCCCCCGCATCCAGCGGATCGCCGAGCTGGTGCCGCACCTGAACATCATCGTCGCCACCGGCTGTTATACGTACGACCAAGTACCGTTCTTTTTCCACTACCGGGGACCGGTCCTGTCGGCGGCGTTCGGTACGGAGGTGCCGGACCCAATGGTGGACATGTTTGTCGACGACATCGTTGAGGGCGTCGCAGGCTCGGGAACGAAAGCAGCATTCCTCAAGTGCGCGATCGACGAACAGGGCATGACCTCCGGGGTGGCGCGGATCATGCGGGCAGTTGCCAGGGCCCACCTTCTCACGGGAGCCCCGATCACGGTACACACTCATCCGGGTTCCCATACGGGGTTGGCCGTGAAGCGCCTGATGTGCGACGAAGAGGGTGTCGACCCGACCCGAGTGGTTCTGGGCCACTCCGGTGACAGTGCCGACGTAGACCACTTGAGCGCCCTCGCCGATCAGGGCTTCATCCTCGGGATGGATCGATTCGGGCTCAACGTGGAAACGACCTTCGAGGCGCGGGCGGACACGGTCGTGGAGATGTGCCGACGTGGTTACGCCGATCGCATGGTGCTGTCCCACGACGCCGCCTGCTACATCGACTGGATCGACCCCAATGTCATCGCGATGCTCACCCAGTGGAATTATCTCCACATCTACGACGAAGTCCTGCCCTACATGCGTGAGCGCGGCGTGAGCGACGCTCAGATCGACGCGATGCTCATCGAGACACCACGGACCTACTTCGAGAACAATGCCGCTTATTGAGCGTCCGCCCTGTTGTTGGTTCGGCGGGCACGGGTGACGGTCGAGCTGCGTGTCGTGCCCTACTGCTCTCGGATTGCCGATGACCCTTCAGGGGCCTCGACGCCATCGATTGATCGCTTCCGGGGATCGATCTGGACCCCGCGTTCGGATCTGTACAGTGGCGCTGCCCGACCGGATAGCGCCTGACGACGAGGGAGGACTCCATGACGAAGAACGTCGCGCAGGAGACTGAATCTCCCTCTCGGCTGATCGATGGGAGAATCGAGGAACTAGGCGATTGGCGGGGCGAGGTTCTCTCCCGGGTCCGCACTCTGATCAAGCAGGCCGATCCCGAGGTGGTCGAGGAGTGGAAGTGGAGGGGGGTCCCGACGTGGTACCACGGCGGGATCATCTGCACCGGTGAGACGTACAAGAGCGTCGTGAAGATGACCTTCGCCAAGGGTGCCTCGCTCAAGGACCCAGCTGGCCTCTTCAACTCCAGTCTCGAGGGCAACGTCAGGCGTGCCATCGACGTTCACGAGGGCGAGAAGATCAACGAAAAGGCGTTGAAGGCTCTCGTTCGCGCCGCTGTCGCCCTGAATACATCTTCGAAGCGTTGACCCTGGCCGGTGGAACCGGCGCTCGACTCACGTTAGAACAGGCGACAGCCGTCATCCGACCTACTTTCCACAAGCGGTGCCGCAACGAGCAGTGTCCTTCCGATGTGGCCGAGGGTTTCGGTGATCGAAGCCCTCCTCTCGCATTGCCTGGTTCGCACGAGCGGCAAGCGTTCGGCAGGCCACGCGCGCCGGGACCTTGAGCGTCGTCAGCGGCCCGTCCACCTCGGCGGCCGCTTCTCCAAGAAGGCGGCCACGCCTTCACGGGCATCGGCCGACGGCGCCACGGCATTCAACGCGCGCTCGGTCTCGAGCCAGCCGATCGGATCGCCCTCGGCCAGGAGGGCGTTGACCGCAGCGAGGCAGGCCTGGACGGAGACCGGCGAATTGGCAGAGATGTCCAGAGCGAGAGCGAGCGCCCCCTCCAGAGCACCACCCGGTTCGGTGATGACGTTCACCAGGCCGACCTCGTACGCCCGGGCCGCGTCCATCGGCCGGCCGGTCAGGATGAGCTCGCGGGCCACATTGACGGGCAGGGCCCTCGGTCCTCGGAACAGGCCCGCGCAGGTGGGGATCAACCCGATCCGGACCTCCGGCAACCCGAAGCGGGCCGAACGCGAAGCCACGACGAGGTCGCAGGCGAGCACGATCTCGAGCCCGCCGCCAAGGGCGAAACCCTCGACGGCCGCGATCAGCGGCTTTCGCCGCACTCGCCGGATCACTCCGTACTCGCCGCCCCGGCTCGTGATGTAGTCGCCTTGTGCGGTGAGGTCACTGCCGGCGCTGAAGACGTCGGCGGTGCCCGTGAGGATCCCCACCCAGAGGTTGTCGTCGTCTTCCAACTCGTTGAGGGCTTCATCGAGCTGGTCGGCCAGGGCTCGGTCGACCGCGTTGCGCTTGGCCCCACGCTCCATCGAGACCACCAGGATCGGACCGTTCCGACCGCGTCGTACCAGCCCAGGTGCTGTGCTCACGTCATGACCGGGGGTCGAAGCAAGGCCGCAGGATACTGCGAGGTGACGACGGGCGGGCATGAGGTACCCGCCGTGCTCTTCACATGCGAGGCCGCGATGCGGGATACTGGTGCCCATGCGACGCGTGCCTGCCTTGGCCCCGTTCGCCTGGGTGCTTGCCACAGCAGTTGCAATAGCGGTGAGCTGGGTCGGCGTCGGCGCCGTGACCCGGGCGGTGACGGCCGCGCCTGAACCGGTCATTCCTGCCGCCAGGATCGCCGCCCAGCACCCAAGCCTCGCGCCGCTCCCGATCGGGCATTTGGTGATCGCGGCGCCAGCGCAAACGTCCACTTCGACCACGACGAGGACGTCCGACGAGCGTCAGCCCACCCCGACGATCGTCGTGCCGGCTACCGATGTTGCACCCAGCCGCTCCACCAGCACGATCACCGTGCCGACCACGCAGCCCCCTTCGGGATCGACAGGTTCAGGGACAGGAGGGGGCGGAGGGAGCACGGGGTTGGGGGATGGCCCACCACCAACGACAACGACGACAACACTGCCAACTGTCACACAGACGTTCAATAATCAAGGCGGCAGCGTGACAGCCGCCTGCACCGGGAGCACGATCGTCTTCGTCAACGCAATCCCGAATGACGGCTACCTGGCAACGACAGAGAACACGGGACCGCAACTCGTCGAGGTCTATTTCAACAACAAGAAGAACAACAAGGATCTCGTGATCGAGTCAGATTGCGTGGACGGCATCCCGGTCAAGGTCCCTCCGAACGGGTGGGGCGTGGGTTCCGGTTCCAATCCCAACCCCGGTCAGTTCTGAGCCCTGGCCGCTCCCGCGGTCTCGCTCGAACGGCGGCGGGAGCGTGACCTCGCCCGCGGCGGGGCGGAGACCGCGTCCGGCGCCTCGGCCAGCCTGAAGCTGACCTTGACCATCGCGCCGCCACCGAGTCGGAAGCCGATGCTCATGCCGCCGTGCGCTCGCTCGGCGGTGCGGCGGACGATGTCGAGCCCGAGACCGGTAGAGCCCCCGCCGCTCAGACCACGCCGGTCGACCGGGCCCTCGGGGAATCCGGGCCCCTCGTCCTCGATCACGAGCACCGCGATGGTTTCCAGGGCGGTGAGGCTGACGTGGAACGGGCTTCGGTCGGGCGTGTGTGCCAGGACGTTGCCGAGCAGCGAGTCGATCGCGGCGCCCAACTCGGAGGCGGGGAGCGGCACGTTCACCTCCGTGTCCGGGAGGTCCGACGTCCAGGGTCGCCCCTGCTCTTCGGCCAGAACGGACCAGAAGGCAAGCCGCTCGCGGACGGTCGCCGTGGCGTCGCAGATCTCGGGCAGCCGCACCGGGCGAACCTGACGTACCTGGCGGATCACGCCGTTGACCTCCTCGGTCAGCTCGCGCACGGCGGAACGGATCCGCTGGCGGTCGGTCTCGTCGTGCAATGTGTCCGCTTCCAGAGCGAGCGCCGCCAGCGGTGTCCGGAGCCGGTGCGACAGGTCGGCCGCCTGCTCGCGCTCGAGCGCCAGCAGCTCGATGATGCGCTCGCCCAGCCGGTTGACGGCGCGGCCCATGTCGGCGATCTCGACCGGTCCGGCCGGTCTCACCCGCGCGTCGAGCTCTCCCTCGCTCAGACGCCTGGTGACGCTGTCGAGGTTCTTGATTGAGAGCACGAGGGAGCGGCCGAGCCTGTCGCTGAGCAGGAGTGCGAGTAGAAGCACGCAGATGGCGACACCGGCGAGCACGGCCCAGGCGCCCAGGACACCGGCCCGGAGGAGTTGGTCCGGGACCTCGACCAATCCGACGACCACGCCCGACCGGAGGCGCACCGGCACCCAGATCCTGGTGTCCGAGCTCGACGAGGTGGTGAAAGCCTTACCCTGGCGGGCCAAGGCCAACTCGTCCCGGGGGAAGGACATCGCCGGTCCGACCTGCTTCCCGTCCGGGAGGTACACCGAGGCCAGGCGGCCCATTCCGTTCTCGTTGAGCTCCTGGACGACCGACGAGAGCGCCGAGGGGGGCGTCTGCGAGGCGAGGATGCTCGAGAGTGAGCGCGCCTCCTGATTGGCCACGGACATCGCCCGATCGGCGGCGACCACCCTGACCACGGCACCGAGCGGCACGAGGAAGGCCAGCGTCACCATCGCGGTGACGGCCAACACGGTCAGGTTGAGGCGTCGCCTCATCAGTCCGGTTCGACCAGCTTCACCCCCGCCCCTCGCATCACGTGCAAGTAGCGCGGCTCAGCCGCCGTCTCGCCCAGTTTCCGACGCAACCACGACAGGTGGACGTCGACCGTCTTGTCCGCACCGCCCAAAGGCTGGTCCCAGACCGCAGCAAGGATCTCGCGCTTGGAGACGACGTGACCCGGTTGCGACGCCAAGAATGCCAGCAAGTCGAATTCCTTGCGCGTCAGGTCGAGTTCCTTGCCTTTGAGGCTCGCGACCCGGGCCGAGGTGTCCACCCGGAGCTCACCGACCACCGCGACCGGGTCTTCGCGGCGTGTGGACCGGCGGAAGACCGCCCGCAGCCGAGCTTCGAGGTGATCGGCCGAGAACGGCTTGACGACGTAGTCGTCGGCACCGGCGTCCAGCGTCCGCACAATGACGGCCTCGTCGTCGCGCGCCGTCGCGGCGACGATCGGGACCTCGCTCACCGCCCGGATCATCTTGAGCAGCTCGAGCCCGTCGATGTCGGGCAGGCCGAGGTCGAGCACCACGGCGGCAGGGGGATGCTCGACGACCGCACGCAGGCCTTCCAACCCGGTGGCGGCCGTCGTCACGTCGAACCCGCGGGCCGAGAGGGCCGCCTCGAGCGAGCGGCGGATCCGTTGGTCGTCCTCTATCAGCATGAGCGTCGTCACGCGCTGACCAGGAGAAGAAAGGGGCGGACGACGGTGGGGCGGCCGGAGGCCGTGAGGGCGATCACGTCACGAGCCTAGACACCACCCCCGTATCCGCGGAGCCGCCCGACGTTGGTGGTCGCATTCCGCCCCAGCTCCCGACGCCCATCTTCGACTCTGTGACGATGTGCCGTTGTTGAATCCCGGGCGAGACGCGGACTCTTCGCGCGCCGCCACAGTGCCACGGCCCGTGCGGCCGGTGGGCCATGACTGCACCTCCGATGTCGCGTCGCGGCGACCCGCGGGATCCCGCCACCGAGCGGGGTCGAACGGGGGATGAAGCCCCCCGTAGGGTCCCGGCACATACCATTCATCTGCGTGTCTGGCCTTTCGCGAGGTGCCAAGAATTCACTGCCCACGTCTGTCGGGGCCCTCTGATGGGCCGCCGTATCCGCTGGCTGGGCGTCGTCATGGTGGTGGCCCTGGGTCTGATCGTGCTCCAGTTGGTGAACATCCAGCTGGTCAAGGCCAAGGCGCTCTCGACGTCCCCGGACAACCCGCGGCTGGCGGGCTTGGTGGACATCAACCCGCGCGGCACGATCTATGCCGCGGACGGAACTGTGCTGGCCAAGTCCATTCCAGTGACGCCGACGTCGTCCTACCAGTACCACTACATGCGCCAGTATCCCGACGGGCCGCTCTTCTCGGGCATCGTCGGCTACGACTCGCCGTTGTTCTACGGGCGGACGGGGATCGAGGAGGAGTACAACGCTGAACTGGGCGCGCACCAGGAGGCGCCGCAGACGCTCAGCCAGCTCCTGTTCCGGAAGAAATTGCCGGTGACGACCAACGACGTGACGCTGACAGTCGAACCCAAATTGCAGCAGCAGGTATGGAACGCGTTGACGACGCTCCCGCCCGGGGCCAACAAGGACGGAGCTGTCGTCGTGCTCGATCCCAAGACGGGTGCGGTCCTGGCCATGGTCTCGAACCCGACCTTCGACAACAACGCCATGGTCAGCCAGAGCCTGTCCGCGGAGCAGCTGGCCTACTTCAGCTACAACGTGAAGGATTCCGAGGGTTTCCGCCCGCTACGGCCCATCGCCACCCAAGAGTTCTTCTTCCCGGGGTCGACCATGAAAGTCGTGACCAGCACCAGCGTCTACAACCTGAAGCCGAGCCTGGCCAACTTCAACTATCCGGTGGCCCTGTGCCAGACGTTCTCGGACGCTCCGCTCAATCCGCTGTGCGACAGCCATCCGTGCGGCGGGACGATGACCATCATGCTTCCACAGTCGTGCAACCCCGCCTACGGCGAATTGGGCGTGCAGGTGGGTGTGGACACGCTGCGCCAGCAGGCGCAGCTCTTCGGGTACAACGCGGTACCGCCCATCGACCTGCCCGATGTCCTCGCCTCGCAGGTGCAGCAGTTGCCGGCCAACGCACAGCGCGACCAGGCCGATGTCGCCATCGGGCAGGAGTTCGTCAAGACCACCGCGCTCCAGAACGCGATGGTGGCCGCGGGCATCGCCAACGGCGGGGTCGTCATGACGCCGCACCTGATGTCCCAGATCCGCGACTCGAAGGGCAACATCGTCACGAACTACACCCCGAAGCCGATGCCCCGGTCGGCCAGCACGATCGCATCGCAGGCCGTCACCTCGCTCATGGAAGGGGTCGCGAATGGGTCCGTGCCCGACTCGACGGTAACGCCGGGCTTCTTCCCGTCGTACCTGTGCGCCGCCGTCAAGACCGGAACGGCCCAGACGGAGCTGCCGAACCAGCCCACCGACACCTGGATGATCGGCTTCGCCCCCGCCAACAATCCGCAGGTCGCGGTGGCCGTCGTCGTCCCGCTCCAACTCCAGTCCCAAGACGGGGCCCACGTGGCCGGGCCGATCATGAACGCCGTGTTCCAGGCGGCCCTCCCACCGGGCTCGGTCAGCCAGCCCTGCACGGTGCCCGCCCCGCCGTTGACGGACTTCACCTCGGTCGCCACCCCGCCCCCGCCCGCCTGATCGGGTCCGGTCACCTCGGCGGCGAGCAGCGGCTGGCGGCGTCCGACCCCGATCACCCCCAATGAGCACAGGCCGAGCAGAGCGACGAGATGGCGCGGTAATCTTTCTGCGTGTCTACGCAGGTACATGAGATTCCCACGGCCGACGAGGTCCGACCCGCCGTGGGCATGCTCAAGCTCCTGGGCGACGAGACCCGTCTGCGGGTGATCTGGGCCCTCATGGAACAGGAGCGGTCCGTCAACGAGCTGGCGGAGCTGGTCGGTGCGCAGCCGGCGGCCGTCTCCCAGCATCTGGCCAAATTGCGCCTGGCCAGGCTCGTTCGTACCCGCCGCGAGGGCACCCGCATCTTCTACGTGGTCGACGACGCGCACGTGCGCCGCCTGGTGGGGGAGGTGATGCTCCACGCCGACCACGTGAGCCGCCATGCATGACGGTCACGGTCACGGTCACGGGCACGGTCACGACGGCGCCGGCGGCTTCACGGCTCAGGCCGATCGGCGCGCGCTGGTGGTCGCTCTCGTCCTCCTGGTGGCCTTCATGGTTTTCGAGGTGGTCGCCGCGGTCGCGGCCGACTCGCTGGTGCTGCTGGCCGACGCGGGCCACATGCTCGTCGACGTCGGCGCCATCGCGGGCTCGCTGGTGGCCATAAGGCTGGCGGCCCGGCCCGAGACGGGGTCGCATACCTACGGCATGAAGCGGGCCGAGATCCTCGCCGCCGCCGGCAACGCCATCGCCCTCATCGTGGTCTCGGCGATGGTGGGCTTCGAAGCGGTCTCGAGGCTCGTGCACCCCACACCGGTCGACGGCGCCGTCCTGGTCTGGGTCGCTGCGGTCGGAGTGGCGGTCAACCTCGTCGCCACCGCGACGCTCTCGAGGGCGAACCGTCGCTCGCTCAACATCGAGGGTGCGTTCCGTCACATCCTGACGGACCTCTACGGGTTCATCGGCACCATGGTGGCGGGCATCGTCATCGTCATCACCGGCTTCTCGCGTGCGGACCCGTTGGCCTCGCTGGTCGTCGTCGCCCTCATGCTCAAAGCCGCCGTGCAGCTGCTCCGGCCGGCGTTGCGCATCCTGTTGGAGGCGACTCCCGAGCACATCGACCTCGACGAGGTACGCCGCCACCTGTTGGAGCTGCCCGAGGTGCGCTCGGTCCACGACCTCCACGCCTGGACGCTCACCTCGTCGCTGCCCATCCTCAGCGCGCACGTGGTGGTCAGCGACGAGTGCTTCACCAGCGGCGAGGCCGGCCGCGTGCTCGACCACCTGCAGAACTGCTTGGCCGGGCACTTCGACGTGGCCCACTCGACGTTGCAGCTCGAGGCCGTCGGGCACATCGAGCACGAGCTCGGAGGACATGCCTGACCAACGCGGGGCGGCGTCACTCAGGGCGGGGCGGGTGCACCGTCGCCACGAGCTCGACGTGCTCGGTCATGGGAAACAGGTCGAAGGCCCGCAGTTCGGCGAGGTCCCAGCCGGCATCGAGGAGGACACGCAGGTCCCGGGCGAAGGACGCCGGGTCGCACGAGACGTAGACGGCCGAGCGCACCGGCGGCCTCAAAGCCGCCATGGCGCGCATCACCGCGGTCCCGGCCCCCTGCCGGGGTGGGTCGAGCACGATGGCGTCCGGTCGCCCGATGCCGGTGGCGACGAGGCGGGGGGTCACCTCGGCCTTCCGGACCTCGAGCTGGCCGAGGTGGCGTCCGTTGTGCCGGGCGTCCGCGGAGGCGTCCCGGTCATGCTCGATGGCGAGGACCCGGCCGCCCGGGCCCACCCGTTCCGCCAGGCGAATCGAGAAGAGCCCTGCCCCGGCGTACAGGTCGACGACGTGCGAGCCCGGGCGCGTGGCGACCCCGTCGAGGACCGCCTCGAGCAAAGCCGCGGGTGCACCGACGTGGGCCTGCCAGAACACCCCGGGCGACGTCCGGTAGCGCCGCCCTGCCACCTCGGTCTCCACGGCCGAGGGTCGCCGACGCACGGCGCCGTCGATCACGAGACCCGCGTCCAGCGCTTCGAGGGGTGGGCCGGCCCGGGCCCCGCGGCGTGACGTGACGGTGAGGACCGCGCTCTCGCCGGCGGCGCCGTCCGGTTCGGGCGCGCCGGTGACGACCTCCAGCTGGGCTGCTCCCGGCCACCGGGCGGCGAAGGCCCCGGTCGCGGTGACCGAGTGGGCGGCGATGGGGCAGGAGTCGATGGGCTCGACCTCGTGGGAACGGTGCCGGCGGAAGCCTGCCCGGCCGTTCGGGTCAACCGCCAGGCGCACCCGGCTGCGCCAGCCGAGTCCGCCCTGACCTCCTCGGACCGGTTCGACCTCCACGGTCCGCTCCAGCCCCGAGAGCCGCCGTAGCTGCTCCTCCACCCGGGCGGCCTTCAAGCGGCGCTGGGCCTCCAGCGAGATGTGCTGGTAGTCGCATCCTCCGCAGCGGCCCGGTCCGGCGTACGGGCACGGAGGCTCGACCCGGTCGGGCGAAGGTTCGAGCACCTCCACCGCGTCCGCGCGGGCATACGTGGCGGTCACGGCGGTGATCCGTGCCCGAACCCGTTCGCCGGGCAGGCTGTGGCGCACGAAGACGACCCGGCCGCCCGCATCGCGAGCGACGCACCCCCCGCCCCCCGCGACCGCGCCCACCTCGAGCTCGAGTTCGGACTCATCGGGCTCGGGCTGGGGCTCGAACCCGTGACTCGATCCCTGACGATTGCTCCTGCGTCGCGGTCCCGTGCCGGGCAGCGTAAGGATTTCCATCGGGACCTGTCGATCCGGACCCGGATCGATCGTCGTTCTCACAGAAGCACCCGAGACGAGCGAAAGCACCCGAGACGAGGAGACCAGAATGCGCTACCTGTTGATGATCGCCCTGGACGACACCGCCGGCGCCGACATGTCCGAGGAGGACGGTCGGGCCATGGAGGCCCAGTACGCCGAGTTCACCAAGACCATCGCCGACCGGGGAATACTGCAGGCCGGAGAGCGGCTGCGTCCCACGGGTGACGCCACGACCGTGCGCGTCCGCAACGGCGAGATACTGACCACCGATGGCCCGTTCGCCGAGACCAAGGAGCATCTGGGCGGGTACTACGTGGTCGAGTGCCAGGACATCGACGAGGCCATCGAGGTGGCCGCCCTCATCCCGGGCGCGAGTCACGGGTCGGTGGAAGTGAGGCCGATCTGGGAGATGTGAGCCCGGCGGTCCCGGCGGCCCCAGCCGCCCCAGCCGCCCCAGCCGCCCCAGCCGCTCCGGTCGTGCCGGTGGTCCCAGCCACGCCGGTCGCCCCCGTCGTCCCGGCCGCTTCGTCCGAAACGGCCGATCCGGCCGACGTGGAGTCCGTCGACGTGGAGACCGCCGACCTGGAATCCGTCGACCTGGAATCCGTCGACCTGGAATCCGTCGACGTGGACCCGCTCGACGTCGACGCCCTCGATGTGGAGGCGGCCGTCGCCGACGCGTTCACCCTCGAATGGGCCCGCGTCGTCGCGTCGCTCGTCCGCTTGACGGGCGACTGGGACCTGGCCGAGGAGTGCGCGCAGGACGCGTTCGCCACCGCGCTCGAGCGTTGGCCCCGCGACGGCGTCCCGGAGCGCCCCGGTGCGTGGCTCACCACCGTGGCGCGCAACCGCGCCTACGACCGGGCGCGCCGGACCCGTCTCGGCGAGGTCAAGGAGCGCGAGGCCGCGACGCTGACGACGTGGTCCGACCCGGAGAGCGAGGACGAGGAGGACCACGACATGCCCGACGACCGGCTGCGCCTCATGTTCACCTGCTGTCACCCCGCACTGTCGTTCGAGGCCCAGGTGGCGCTGACGCTGCGCACCCTTGCCGGCATGACGACACCCGAGATCGCCCGCGCCTTCCTCGTGCCCGAGGCCACGATGGCGCAGCGGCTCGTCCGGGCCAAACGCAAGATGCGCAACGCCGGCATCCCGTTCCGCGTCCCGCCACCGCACCAGCTGCCCGACCGCACCGCCGCCGTGCTCGCCGTCCTCTATCTGCTCTTCAACGAGGGCTACTCGGCCAGCTCGGGCGCCGACTTGGTGCGCCGTGGACTCACGGCAGAGGCGATCCGCCTGGCCCGCACCCTCTGCGAGCTCATGCCCGACGAGGCCGAGGCGCACGGTTTGCTCGCGCTCATGTTGCTCCACGACGCGCGGCAGCGGAGCCCGGGTCGACGAAGCGGGCGACCTCGTCGTCCTCGATGAGCAGGACCGCACCAAGTGGGACGCCGACGCCATCGCCGCCGGTCGCTCCTCCCTGCACGCGGCCGAGCGCCTCGGACGCCCCGGACCGTTCCAGGTCCAGGCCGCCATCGCCGCCTGCCACGTGCGGGGCGCGGGCACCGACTGGTCGGAGGTGGCGCGCCTCTACGACCGGCTCTTCGAGATGATGCCGTCGTCGGTCGTCGCCCTCAACCGCGCCGTCGCCGTCTCCTTGAGCGAGGGCCCCGCCGCGGGTCTCACGCTGCTCGATCAACTGGCCGACGACGGCGAGCTGCGGGCCTACCACCTCCTGCCTGCGGCGCGGGGCGACATGTTGCGGCGCCAGGGCCGTCCGGAGGAGGCGGCCGCGTCGTACCGCCGTGCCCGTGACCTGGCGGGAACCGACGCCGAGCGCCGCTTCCTCGACCGTCGGCTGCGCGAGACGATCGACCGGGTTTGACAGGCGGGTTCCCCGTTGCCATCGTTCGCCCCTGTCGTACACCGACTGGGTCGCACGTACGGACCCGGCAGACGGGACGGACCCGGCAGACGGGACGGACCCGGCAGAACGGTACGGCGACTGACACAGGAACCGAAAGGACGGCCGATCGATGTTGCAGGACAGGGTGGCGATCATCACAGGAGGCGGGCGTGGCATCGGGCGTGAGCACGCCCTGCTGTTCGGCTCGCTCGGCGCCAAAGTCGTGGTCAACGACCTCGGCGGAGCGGTCGACGGGTCCGGTTCCGACGTCTCGGCGGCGCAATCGGTGGTGGACGAGATCGTCGCCGCCGGCGGTCAAGCGGTGGCGAACACCGACAGCGTGAGCTCGTTCGATGGCGCCAAGGCGATGGTCGAGCAGGCCGTGTCGACTTTCGGCGACCTCCACGTCGTGGTCAACAACGCCGGGATCCTCCGCGACCGAATGCTCGTTTCGATGGGCGAGCAGGAATTCGACGACGTGATCGCGGTGCACCTCAAGGGCACGTTCAACGTGACCCGTCATGCTGCGGAGGTGTGGAGGGAGGCGGCGAAGGCCGGCACCATCGGCGACCGCGCCATCGTCAACACGAGCTCGGGCGCCGGACTGCACGGAAACGTCGGGCAGACCAACTATTCAGCAGCCAAGGCCGGCATCGCAGCCATGACGATCGTCAACGCGATGGAACTGAACCGTTACGGCGTCCGGGCCAATTGCATCGCCCCGGTTGCCCGCACCCGCTTGACGCTGCAGACGCCGGGAATGGGCGAGTCGATGGGTGCGCACGTCTTCGACCCCGAGAACGTGTCACCTCTGGTGGCGGTGCTGGCCGCAGAGACCTGCCCCTTCAACGGCCAGGTGTTCAGCGTCTACGGCGGCTCGGTCGGGATCTACGCCGGCTGGTCGATTGTCGATTCGGTGGAGGGCGAGGACCGCTGGACCGCCGAGAGCCTGGCCCAGGCCATGGAGAAGCTCCCCCGCTCGGTCGAGACCATCAGCCAGATCGACCAGCTGGCCAAGCACATGGGCCGCGACTGACGTCGTAGTCAAGGGGATTCGGATTTTTCGGATCCTCCCGTCAGCCATCGCCCCGCCTCCTGCCGCCCCACGGCGAGGTCCCATCGCCCGCGACGTCGGATCCGCACGCGGCCGCTCCCGACCGGTCGCGCTCTCGTAGGCTTCGGACATGGGTGATGCTGACCAGGGCGAAGTGGGCGAAGCGGCCGGAGTGGCCGGAGTGGTCGAAACGAACCACGGTGACGACGAGGCCGAAGTGGGCGAAACGAACCACGGGGACGACGAGGCTGGACTCGACCAACGACTCGATGCCGCGTTGGCCAGCGCTGAGCTCTACCCGCTCCTGTGCGCCATGGCCCACCTGACGGGTGACCTGAGCCTCCTGCGGGAGGATCTCGCGCTGGACCAGAGCCAGCTGCTCGTCCCAGAGCACGGTCTCACTCCCGAGCAGGACGCCGAGGCAAGACGGCTGGCCGGTGAGGCCCTGCGGGCGCACATCGGCACCGCGAGCGGATCCTCGACGTTTCCTGCGCCTACGACCGCACGGGCCCTGAGTCCGGAGGACCGCCGACGGATCTTCGACTTCCTGGTCGGTCGGGAGTCAACGCCCGCATGGGAAGCGTTCTTGACCGAAGAGCTCGCGTTACAGGGGACCGACCCGCGCGCTCCGACGTGGAATGTCTCCGAGGGAGGTGACGCGTTCCGCTGTGCCGTCGTGGGCGCCGGTGCCTCCGGGCTCGCGGCGGCGCACAGGCTGCGCCAGGCCGGGGTGGACGTGACCGTCTTCGAGAAGAACGGCGAGGTCGGGGGCACGTGGCTCGAGAACGTCTACCCCGGGTGCCGCGTCGACGTGCCCAACCAGCTCTACAGCTTCTCCTTCGCACAGACCGACGACTGGGCGTCGAGGTTCTCCTCCCAGCCCGACCTGCTGGCCTACCTCCAGAACGTGGCCAAGGAGTTCGAGCTGGGGGGTGCATCCGCTTCCACGCCGAGGTGAGCGAGGCGAGGTTCGACGAAGATCGGGGTTGGGAGCTCACGGTGCGCACCTCCGAGGGCGCAGCGAACGTGGATGCCGGGATCCGCGAGGAGACCGAGCAGTTCGACGCGCTCGTCTGCGCGCACGGGCCAGCTCAACCGGCCATCCTTCCCGGCCATCGCCGGCCGCGACCGGTTCGCTGGACCATCGTTCCACTCTGCCGCCTGGGACGACTCAGTCGAGTTGACCGGACGGCGGGTCGCGGTCATCGGGACGGGAGCCAGCGCGGCGCAGTTCGTTCCGTGCATCGTCGACGACGTCGCGCACCTCGATGTCTACCAGCGCACGCCTCCATGGCTGCTCCCGACAGAGAACTACGGCGATCCGTTCCCGGCTGCCTTCCACGACCTGCTGGCGCTCGTGCCCACCTACGGTCGCTGGGACCGCTTGTGGCAGTTCTGGCTCCTGCACGAGGCCCTCCTCGGGGCAGCACGCGTCGATCCCGACTGGCCGGGTGGCGGCGAATCGGTGAGCGCGTCCAACGACTTCATCCGGACGATGCTCGTGGACGTTCTGCGGTCCCAGGTGCCCGACGCCGCTCTGCTCGAGAAGATGGTCCCGCACTTTCCACCATTCGCCAAGCGCGCGCTACGTGACGACGGACGCTGGGCCGCGTCCTTTGGCCGTGCCCATGCCGAGCTTGTGACCGTTCCCATTCGGGAGATCACGGCGGAGGGGGTGGTGACGCGCGATGGCGAGCACCGACCAGCCGACGTCCTGATCTACGGCACCGGGTTCAGCGCCTCGGAGTTCGTGGCCCCGATGCGTGTCGTCGGGCGCGAGGGGAAGGAGCTCAGCGAGGAATGGGAGGGCGACGCCCGCGCCTATCTCGGGATCACCGTTCCGGGTTTTCCCAATTTCTTCATGCTCTACGGGCCGAACACGAACCTCGTCATCAACGGCAGCATCCTGGTGATGGTCGAGTGCCAGGTCCGCTACGTGGTCGAGGCGATCGGCGGGCTGCGGGCCGCGCGGCGCCGGACCATGTCGCTGCGCCGCGACGTCCACGAGCGCTACGGCCTCGAGATGGAGCAGGGAAACGCCCGGATGGTCTGGGGTGTGGCAGACGTGCCGACGTGGTACCGCAACGCCCGCGGCAAGGTGACGCAGAACTGGCCCTTGGATCTGCTCACGTACTGGAGCCGAACGCGGGAACCCGACCTCGCGGACTACGAGCTCGCCTGATCAGGCGGGAACGGCCCCGAAGACGGTCACGGGAGTTCCCGGCGGGAGCATGGCCAGCTGGGCCAGGTCGGCATCGTGCAGCCGCACGCAGCCATGGGAGATGGCCGCTCCCGCCGTTCCGATCAGGGTGTCGGCGTTGGACGAGATCGGGCCGTGTATGGCGATGATGGCGTCGCCCGAGTTCTGCCAATCGGAGATGGTGTCCGAATGGTCCGAGGTGACGAGCACGAACGGCCCATACCCCGGGTTCGGGGCGGGCACCTTCATGGTGACGAAGAAGGTGCCCGTCGGGGTGGGGTCGTCGGGGCTGCCGACGCCGGCCGGGAAGTTGAGGATCTCGCTCCCAGCGTCGTAGACCGACAGCTGGTAGGTGGTCAGGTTCACGACGACGGAGTACGCGGAGGACGAGAGGGTGACGTCGCTCTGCTGCACCCACGTCGTGGACATGTTCGGGCGCTGGGCCAGGCGTACCTCGAGCCAACCTCCGGGCTGCGTGGCGATGACGGGCAGGCTCGACGGATACCCGTACCAGCTCCCGGGCACCGTCATGTTCGACGGCTGGCCGGGTGCGGGGTAACCGGGGATGGCGCCGTTGGTGGTGGCCACAACGGTCGAAACGGGTGTGCTCCCGGGTGGGACGATCGTCGTTGTGGTGGTCGTCGTCGGTGGCGGTGGCGGATCCCGGTGCACCACGCGATGCGTGTCCGAACGCACCGGATCGGAGGTCACCCAGCCGGAGACGCCACAACCCGCGACGACGACCGCCATTGCACAAATGGCGGCGACCACACCCGTCCGGCGAAGACCCTTCGGCACCAGAATCGCCCAGTGATCGTATCGGCCTGAAGGCAGTATCAGGGCTCCCCTCCCTACCAGCGCTCCGAGTTGCACCGGGTGGACCGAGGTGCACGGGTGTACCGAGGTGTACCTCGCTCGGAGGGTGGCGCCCGACGACGTGCGATCATCTCCGCCGTGGCAGAGCGCCAGAGGGTCGGGTCGGGCTCACCCTTCGAGCCCAGCGTCGGGTTCAGCCGCGCCGTCCGGGTCGGCGCCCGCGTGATCGTGTCGGGTACCGGACCCGTGGTCCCCGAGGGTCCGTGTCCCGCTGACGCCGGGGCCCAGACGCGCCGGTGCTTCGAGATCGTCGCCACCGCGTTGGCCCAGGTCGGGGCGTCCCTCGACGACGTCGTACGGACGCGTCTCTACCTGACGGACGTCGCGGACGCCGAAGCGGTCGGTGACGTGCACCGCGAGCTGTTCGGTGAGGTGAGACCCGCGGCGACGATGATCGTCGTGGCGGGGCTCTTGAACCCCGCCTGGAAGGTCGAGGTGGAGGCCGAGGCGGTGGTCCCCGAAAACGCGATCGACGACCGCTGAATAGCGCGGTCGACGATCGCCGACGCCGACGCCGACGCCGAGGTCAGACGGCGACTCCGGCCATGGCGGCAGCGGCGATGTTGGCGCCGCGCTCGTCTCCGGTCACACCGGATTCCATGCGGTTCATGACATAGCAGACGGTCAGTTCCGTGTCCTGGTCCATGATCACGATCGAGCCGCCGTAGCCGCCCCAATAGCAAGCGCGCGGACCGAGCGGGAGATCGGGCGGGTTGCTCAACCCGTACCCCATGCCGATCCGCTGCTGTACGCCGAGCACCTTGTCGATGCCGTCCGCCTGCACCTCGAAGATGGGGTCGGTGCCCCCGGCGGAGAGGAGACGCACGCCGCGTGCTTCGCCGCGGCCGGCGATGACGGACTGGACGGCGGCCACCGATCGAGCGTTGCCCTGGCCGTTGGCGGCGGGGATCTCGGCCCGGCGCCACCACGCGTGGTGGGCATACGTCGCGTCGATGGGCGGGTTCATGAAGGTCTTGAGCATGGCGTCGCTGACCTCTCCCTCGAACGACGTGAGGTCGATCGGTGGCGGAGGGATGACGTCGGAGACACGGTGGTCCTCGCTCTCGGGGAGCCCGATGTGGAAGTCCGCATCGAGCGGCTTGGCCACCTCACGGGCGAACCAGGATCCGATGGTCTCGCCGGTGATCCGGCGGACCAGCTCGCCGATGAGGTAACCCTGCGTCACGGCGTGGTATCCGCTGCCCTGTCCGGGCTCCCACCACGGGGCCTGCGCGGCGAGCAGCGACGTGCACAGATCCCAGTCGGCCAACTGCTCGGGCTGGAGCGGCTCCTCCCAGCCCGGGAGGCCGGCGGTGTGGCCCATGACATGGCGGACCAGTACGGCTTCTTTGCCGGCTTGCGCGAACTCGGGCCAATAGGTGGCGACGGGGGCGTCGAAATCGAGCTCGCCCCGGTCGTGGAGGATGAGGGCGCACACGAAGGTCATGGTCTTGGTGGTCGACCAGACATTGGTGATCGTGTCGCTGCCCCATGGCCGCGTCTTCTCGGGGTCGGCCCAACCGCCCCAGATGTCGACCACGGGGTCGCCGTGGTGGAACACCGCGACCGAGGCGCCGAGATCTGCGCCGCTCTCGAGCTGGGCCTGGAGGGTCGACCGGACCAGGTCGAAGCGCTGGTCGCAGGTGCCGTGGACCTCTGCCATGTCTCGTACCTTCCTTGCTGTTTCGGGCGGGACCTCGACCGGCCTGGCGTTCGTGCCCGTACGACCTGGCCCGCACCGGGCAACTTATTGGGCGGTACGGGGCGGCGCCAACGGGTGGCGGGGTACGTACGTAACGGACCCACCCACGCCGGTACGCACGTACGTCACGTACTCACGCACGTCACACACTCATGCACGTCACGCACGTACGTACGTCACGGTCTGCAATGGGCGATTCGGACCGCCTCCTGCCTCGGGAGCTGTCAGTCGCGCTCGTCGACGAGACCGCGGAACTCCTGGTCGCGGGCGGGGAGGAGGACGCGCCGCGTGATCTCGACGGCTTCGAGCATGCGACGGTCGTGGGAAACGAGCAGAAGTGTGCCGCTGTATGAGCGCAGGGCGTCCTCGAGCTGCTCGATCGCCGGCAGGTCGAGATGGTTCGTAGGCTCGTCGAGCACCAGGAAGTTGACACCCCGGGCGGCAAACGCAGCCAGCTCCGCCCGGGTGCGCTCGCCTGGCGAGAGCGAGGAGGGTGGACGAGTGGCGGCGTGCGCATCGAGGCCGAACTTTGCCAACTGCGAGCGGGCCGGCCCCGTGGCGAGTCCCGTCGCCACCTCGAAGGTCTCGACGAGGGTCGAGGCCCCGTGCAGCACACGGCGGTCCTGGGCCAGCTCGCCCACAACGACACTCGAACCGAGCCGCCGGGTCCCCGCCGCCATCGGCAGACGACCGAGCAGCGCCTCGACCAGGGTCGTCTTGCCCGATCCGTTCGCGCCGACGAGCGCCACCCTCTCCGCCCAGCCGATGTCGAGGGTGAGCGGTCCGAGGGTGAGCTCTCCACGCTGCACGACGACGTCCTCGAGCCGGGCGACCACAGCTCCGGAGCGACCGGCCTCATTGATGCTGAACCGCAGGTCCCATCCCTCCCATGGCTTCTCCACGACCTCGAGCGCCTCGAGGGCGCGTTCGGACCGGCGGGCACGTGCGGCCAACTTCTCGGTTCGATTGATGCGGAAGTCCCGTTGGGCCTTGTCGTTGTCTCGTGGCTGGCGTCGCTCGCGACTCACGCCCGTCGTCGCCCATTGGCGCTCCCGCTGGGCCCGAGAGCGCAACTGCGTCCGTTGTGCCTGGTTCTGTGCGTAGGCCTCTTCGGCGTGGGCGCGCTCGGCTTCCCGCTCCGCCTGATATCCGGACCAACCGCCGCCATGAACGTGTCCCGTGCGGGAGTGCTGGTCGAGCTCCATCACCTCTGTCACGGAGCCGTCGAGGAAGGCCCGGTCGTGCGAGACGAGGACGAGACCTCCACGGCGGTGGGCCACCATGTCCTCGAGGCGCGCCAACCCGTCGAAATCGAGGTCGTTGGTCGGTTCGTCGAGAAGGGTGATGTCGAAGCGAGCCAGAAGGATGGCGGCCAGCGCGGCCCGTGCCCTCTGTCCTCCGGAAAGGGCTGCGGTGGGAAGGTCGGCGCTGGCAGGCGGGAGGCCGACCTGATCGAGCGTCGTGGTGAGGCGAGCCTCGAAGTCGCCCGCAGCAAGCGACTCGTACCGGGCCAAGGCAGACGCGTAGCGGTCCGCGGCGTCCGGTCGCTCCGTTCCCAGCAGCGACGCTGCCGTGCCCAGCTCGGCCTCTGCGTCGGCGAGACCCGTACGTCGTAGCAACGTGTCGCGCACCGTTTCGCCGGGGACGAGGGTGTGCTCCTGCGCCAGATATCCGACGGTCGCCGTGGGCGGGTCGACCAGGACCCGACCGGCCGTGGGCGCGATGAGACCGGCGAGGATCTGGAGCAGGGTGGACTTCCCGACCCCATTGGGTCCGACGACTCCGAGACAGGTGCCCGGGCCGACCGACAGAGAGACGTCTTCGAGGACGACGCGTCCGGCGCGTTCGTGACCGATCCGTCGAGCGGTGAGGGACGCCGCCGGGGCGACGGGAACAGAAGGGGTAGGCATGGCAGAACTCCGGAGCGGAACGGTCGGGACGAGAAGGCGCCGTGCCGTCGTGATACCGGCACGCGGTGGCGCAACAACGTTCTGCCTACCTCACGGCGCCATCCTACGCCCGTGACGGACCTCACGGGACGTCGTCGGTCGTGGGGTGCCTTGTCCGCGTGCGGGACTCGCGGATGTCATGGGTTCGCAACGTGCCCTCAGGCGTTGGGGCGACAGATCCGCGCCCGGCGCTGCTGAGAGACTGACCTCCGCGCCCGTGAAGACCATGCCCTTCGGTTCAACCAACGACGACATTCCTCCTCGTGTGACGCGGCGGGAAGGGTCGGCGGGCTCGGAGGGGTCGGTCGGAGCCGGCGGGCTCGAATCCTCATCGGGGTCGCGGTGCTGGCGGTCGTGTTGTTCGGTCTGACGACGCTTCGCCTGTTCGTCTTTCCGGACCTGAACGCTCCGGTGCCTTCGGATGCCATCGTGGTCCTGGGCGGCCAAACTTCGCAGACGTCCGCAGAAGGGATTCAGCTGGCCCGAGAGGGACTCGCTCCCACGCTGGCTTTGTCCGTCCCACCGTCGACCCGTTGTCCCGACCGGCTCGACGAGATTCCACGGGTCCACCTCCTCTGTTTCGTGGCCGAACCTCAGACCACGCAAGGTGAGGCCCGGTCAATCGCAAGGTTCGCCGGTGATCTGCACTGGCGCCGGATCATCGTGGTCATGCCGGTGCCTCAAGCCTCCCGAGCGCGCCTGCGAATCGGGCGCTGTTACGCCGGACAGATCCTCGAAGTCGGTGTGGCGCCGTCGGGAGCATGGAAGTGGACGAAGGAGATCGTCTACGAATGGGGCGCGGAGCTCAAGGCGCTGGTCCTTCAGCCAACGTGTTGACCTGCTGCGGTGTGTGGCCCCGGACCTCGCGAAGCAGGCCCAGCGTGGCCTCGATGCCGCGGAAGTCCCCGTCGTCGTCGTACCAATGGTCGACGTCGATGAACCCGGCGAGTCGCAGATCGGTCTCGAGGAGCTCCGCCTGCTCACCGCCAACCTCGAGCAGCAACGTGCCGCCCCGGAGCAGGAATGCCGGAGCAGCGACCACGATGCGGTGTAGGACATCGGTGCCATCTGTTCCCCCGTCGTAGTGCGCGGTGTCCTCGAACCCGAGGGTGTCCCGCGGAAGCAGGGCGAGATCCGGGGTCGGGACGTAGGGCGCCACGGCGACGACGAGGTCGACCGCGCCGCGGATGTCGTCGGGCAGAGGTGAGAAGAGATCACCCTGGTACGAGTCCACCCCGTTCGCCCGAGAGCACTTGACCGCTCGGGGGTCGAGGTCGGTCGCGAGAACCCGGGCGCCGGGATGGGCCCGCTGGAGTGCCATGGCCAGGGCGCCCGCACCGGTGCAGAGGTCGACGGCCGTTCCCGCGTCCGCCAGGCGGCCGATCCCGCGGCGTGCGAGTTCGATGCTCTGCCACCGAGGGACGTACACACCCGGGTCGACCCTGACCGTCAGGCCGTCGAAGTCGGTTCGGCCCGTGATCCAGGCCAACGGTTCCCCGAGTAACCGGCGGCCGAGGAGCGCGGACAGCAGCGACTCGTCACCGTCTGCGGCATGGAGGAGCTCGTGCGCTTCCTCGGAGGCGGCGACGAAGCCGGCGCGGGACAGGACGGCCGTCAGTTGCCGGAGATCGAAGCCCTCACTCGGAGGTTCGCCGGGATCGCTCAGTCGACCATCGCCCCTGTGACGTCCTCGCCCGATCCGGCGGCATCGGACGGCCCGGCCGTTTCCGTCGACGGGGCCGCCCCATCGTCTGGACCGGGCGCCGGCCCTGCTGGAGCGTGGTTGGGGAGGAACAGCGTCGGGATGAAGGCAAGGAGGATGGTCGCGACCGCCCACCAGAACGTGTGGGCGAATGCCGCCGCCACCGGGTCGGCGACGGCGGGCGGAAGCTTGCCCGACGACGAGATGACGCCGGCGCTGCCGCCGACCTTGGCCGCCGTCGGACCGAGGTTGGCGATGATCTGACGCTCCAGTATGACGGCGAAGGTCGCAGTGGCAACCGTTCCGCCGATCAGGCGCACGATGTTCATGACGGTGGACGCCTTGGGAATCTCGGCGTGGTCCAGGTCGAAGTAACCCGCCGCGGTGACCGGCATCATGCACAGTCCGAGCCCGATCCCGCGGGCGAAGAGGCAGGCCGCCAGCACGAGCTCGCTGGTTCCCGTGGTCACGAAACAGAACGGCACGGTGGCAGCGGCCATGAGGAGGATCCCATAGGGCACCACCCGACGCGGCCCGGCACGATCCGTCACGCGGCCCGACCAGCGCATGACGCAGGCGGCGCCGAGGCCCTGCGGCGCCATCAGAAGCCCCGCTTGCCAAGCCTCCTGACCTCGAGCCACCTGGTAGTAGATGGGCAACAAGAACATGGAGCCGAAGACGGTGGCGCCGATCACGAAGATGCACACGTTGGCGATGAGGAAGTTGCGATGCCTGAAGGGGTTGAGGTCGAGGAGGGGGTGCTTCACTCGCAACGCGTGCAGAACGAAACCGAACATGAGGACGAGGCCGAGGACGAAGCTGACGACAACGGAGGGGCTGGTGAAGCTTCCCGTTGTGCCCACCTCTGAGAGCGCGTAGAGGAGCGCGGCGAGACCAGGGGACAGCAGACAGAACCCGACGGTGTCGAAGGGTGAGGGATAACGTTCGTCGCTGTCGAACTTGGGCAGCCAGCGGCTGGACAGAATCAAGGTCACGATCCCGATCGGCACGTTGATGTAGAAGATCCAACGCCAGCTGAAGTTCGACACGATGAGCCCGCCGATCACCGGCCCCATCACCGGCCCCATCACCATGGGCACGCCGATGATGCTCATGACCCGCCCCATGCGCCGGGGGCCCGCGGCGCGGGCAAGGATCGATTGCCCGACCGGTAGCAACATGCCCCCGCCGATGCCCTGGACCACGCGGAAGGCGATGAGGGAATCAGCCGACCAGGCCAAACCGCACAGGCTCGAACCGAGGACGAAGAGCCCGGTCGAATACATCCAGATCGATTTGGCCCCGAACCGGTCCACCGCCCATCCGGTGACCGGGGTCACGAGGGCGAGCGCCAGCAAGTAGCCGGTAGCCACCCACTGGATGGTGGCGATGGACACGTGGAAGTCCCGGGCCAGGGTGGCCAACGCCACCGCCACGATCGTCGTGTCGAGGATCGACATGACAGAACCGAGGACGACGATGGTCGAGGTTCGCCGGAGCGCGGGGCTCAGGGTGAACGTGTCCGGCCGGGGACGGGTGCGAGGCATCGCAATATTTCAGAATAGTCAAAGGTATGGAGTTGTCAAAGAGTTCCGGTGATGCGACAATCACCTGCGTGGGACTGGCCGAGGATGCCTTCGAGCGCCTGCGCCACATCGCCTTCGAGGGTGAGCACGTCGAGCGAATGGCTGCGCTCGGGGTCCGTACGAAGCTGTCACCCGGGGTGCTCAAAACGCTGATGCGCCTGTCGAAGGAGGACGGAGTGTCGATGGGGGAGATGGCTCGCGCCATCGGCTGCGACCCCTCCTATGTCACCGCCCTGGTCGACGACCTCGACGACCGGGGTTTGGCCAGGCGCGAATCCGCCCCGGACGACCGGCGGGTCAAGATCGTCGTCCTCACCGACGCGGGGCGCGTCCTGGCCGCGGAGATCGACGGCGTGCTCTCCGTACCGCCTGCCGCCTTCTCGGCGCTGTCCGTCTCGGAGCTGCGCCAGCTGCGCGGCCTATTGGACAAGGTGCTCGAGGCGGAGGCCGCCGGGACAGGCCGGAGTGGAACCGAGGCGGTGATGCCGCAGGCGGAGGGCGCGTCGGTCAGGACCGGGGACAGCGGGACCGTCAAAGCCGGGGGCAGCGGGACCGTCAAGGCGGGGGTGGGTGCGCCGGCAAAGGCCGGAGTGGGCGCGCCCGCCGAATAGACCCGGCCGCCGAATTAGGGTTGTTCCGCATGCCCGCGACCGGCGGTGCGGCCGTGACCGTCGAGCACCTGTCGAAGTCCTACGGCGACGCCGTCGCCGTGCGCGACGTCAGCTTCGACGTGCAGCGCGGCGAGGTGTTCGCCCTGCTCGGCCCCAACGGCGCCGGCAAGACCACGACCGTCGAGATCCTCGAGGGTTTCCGTGACCGCAGCGGCGGCCGTGTCGAGACCCTCGGCGTGGACCCCGCCGATCGCAGTACCCAGCGATGGTTGCGTACGCGGATCGGTGTCGTGTTGCAGGAGCTGGCGATCGAGCCGTACTACTCCGTGCGCCAGGTGCTCACCCGCAACGCCGGCTACTACCCGAACCCGCGTCCGGTGGACGAGGTCATCGAGCTGATCGGGCTCGGTGAGAAGGCGGACGACCGGGTGAAGCGTTTGTCCGGCGGGCAGCAACGGCGGCTCGACGTCGGGCTCGGCATCATCGGGAACCCGTCGCTGCTCTTCCTCGACGAGCCCACCACCGGCCTCGACCCGTCGGGCAGGCGCGACACGTGGCAGTTGATCCGCCGCCTGGCCGAGGGGGGAACGACCGTCTTGCTCACGACGCACTACATGGACGAGGTCGAGGCCTTGGCGGACCGTGCGGCCGTCTTGTTCGGGCAGGCGATCGTGGCCATCGGTACGCCCTCTTCCATCGGCGGCCGAGACCTGGGCGCCGTGACGATCCGCTTCACGCTGCCCGAGGGGGTGGCGCCGAGCGCGCTGCCCGTTCCGGCGGTCCGCATCGAGGGGGACGGGGACGGCGCGGTGGTGGAGATCAAGACGGAGGACGATGTCGCCGTCCTGCACCAGCTCACCGGATGGGCGCTGGAGGGCGGGTACCCGTTGCGCGGGCTTTCGGTCGCTCGCGTCTCGCTCGAGGACGTCTACCTCGGCTTGACCGGGGAGGGGGAGGGGCAATGACGGTCGAGACCCCGGTCGGTGGCTCCTTCCGCGGTGCGCGCGACCTACCGCTCGTGCTGCGCCAGGTGCGGTTCGAACAACTCTCGTTCTGGCTGAACCCCATCGGCGCGCTGATGACGATCGTGTTCTCGGTGGTCTTCCTGGTGCTGCTGGGCGCGACGGCGGGGGATTCGACGGTCTCGTATCTGAGCAGCATCCGCCTCGTGCAGTACTACGTGGGCGCGTTCATCGGCTACGGGATCATGGCGGCCTGCTACAACGTGCTCGCCATCGGCATGGTGAACCGCCGGGAGATGGGCCTGCTCAAGCGCCTCCGCCTCAGCCCGCTCCCGACGTGGATGCTGCTCGCCGCCATCTTCGTGAACTCGATGATCGTGGCTGGTATCCAGGTGGTCTTGCTGCTCGTGGTCGGTCGGCTCGGCTACCACGTCCACGGACCGGTCGACGTGTGGTCGTTCCTCCTCGTCGTCGTGGTCGGGATGCTCGCCTTCACGGCTCTTGGGGTCGGGGTCAGCACGCTGGTGCCGAATGCCGACGCCGCCGGCCCCATCGTGAGCCTGACCTTCTTCCTCCTGGTGGCCCTCTCCGGGCTGTGGTTCCCGCTACGCCCCGGGTCGGGCCTGGCCACGTTCTCCAACTACTTTCCCGTACGGCATCTCATCACCGGCGTGGTCGGTACGTTCAACGGTGTCCCGGGGACCTCGCCCTGGACCGACGTGGCGGTGATGGCGGCCTGGGGTCTCGCCGGCACCGTCGTGGCGGTGCGCCGCTGGCAATGGTCGCCCCGACGGGGGTGATCACGTAGGGGTCCACCGTCGTGCGGCCGACCGCCGTCGGGGGGCGAGAGGAGGTCCTGGTCGGCTAAACACGACCCGGTGACCCCTGAGACTTCTGAGACCTCCGATCAGCAACCGCAACCGCCGCCGGCGCAACGTGCGGCGCTCGACAGCCATTTCCGGCCGGGAACGTACACGGCGACCGATCCCGATCGGCCGGCGGTGATCACCTCGGCGGGCGTTGCGGTCAGTTTCGCCGAGCTCGAGCAGCGGTCGTGCCGGCTGGCACAAGCTCTCTTCGACCACGGCCTTCGTCCGGGGGACCACGTGGCGATGCTGCTGCCCAACGACGATCGGACCCACGAGATCGTGTTCGGAGCGCAGCGGTCGGGGCTCTACTTCACCATGGTCAACACGCACCTCACGGCAGAGGAGGCGGCCTACATCGTGGACGATTGTGGAGCCCGCACCCTCGTGACCTCAGCGAGGTTGGGCGAGCTGACCGCTGAGATGGTCCCGCTCACCCCCGCGGTCGAGCTGCGCCTGATGGTCGGCCGCGGAACTGGCGATCCGGACGGATACGTCGACTACGACGATTTCGTCGGCCGCTACCCCGCCGAGCCACTCGCCCATGAGGAGGAGGGCTTTCCGATGCTGTACTCCTCGGGCACCACGGGCCATCCGAAGGGCGTGCGGCGGCCCTTGAGCGGCGAGCCCTTCGGGACCTACGCCACCCTCGTCCCAATGCTCGAGCGCATCATGGACTTCGAGGAAGGCGATGTGTATCTGAGCCCCGCGCCGCTGTACCACTCCGCACCACTCGTATGGTCGATGACCGTCCAACGGATGGGGGGGACCGTCGTCGTGATGGAGCGCTTCGAACCCGAGGAGTGCCTGCGGTTGATTGAGGAGCACCGCGTGACCCACGCCCAATTCGTCCCCACCATGTTCGTCCGGATGCTCAAACTGCCCGACGAGGTGCGTTCCCGTTACGACGTCTCGTCGTTGCGTTCGGTCGTCCATGCCGCCGCGCCCTGCGCGCCCGAAGTCAAGCGCCGCATGTTGGAGTGGTGGGGACCGATCGTGCAGGAGTACTACTCGGGCACCGAGGGGATGGGCATGACCTGGATCGGCCCACAGGATGCGCTGACGCACCCCGGATCGGTAGGCCGTGCCATCTGGGGTGAGGTCCACATCTGCGGGGACGACGGCGGTGAGTTGCCCGTGGGCGAGACGGGATTGGTCTACTTCGGGGGGCGGAGCGACACCAGCTTCGAGTACAACCACGACCCTGAGAAGACGCGCCAGAGCTTCAACGACCGGGGCTGGGCGACACTTTGGGACGTCGGGCACGTCGACGACGAGGGATATCTGTACCTGACCGACCGCAAACTCTTCATGATCGTGTCCGGGGGGGTGAACATCTACCCGCAGGAGATAGAGGACGTCCTCGTGCTGCACCCGGCTGTGGCCGACGTCGCGGTGTTCGGCGTCCCCGAGTCCGAGATGGGCGAAGAGGTCAAAGCGGTCGTGCAACCTGCGCCGGGCTTCGAGGCCGGGGCCGCCCTCGAGGCAGAGATCATCGCCTTCTGTCGCGACCACCTGTCGCACTACAAGTGCCCTCGCTCGGTCGACTTCAGCGACCGGCTTCCCCGAGGCGAGAACGGAAAGCTCTACAAGAAGGGCCTGCGCGACGCCTACTTGGCCAGCTCCAAGTCGACGACGTCCTGAGGTCGTACGTCGGCGTACCAGGCCAGGAACAGCGCCACCACCGCGCCGAAGAGCAGGACGGCCGTGATACCCACTGCAGCGACGACGGGACCGATCAGGAGGTTGCCGATTCCGACCGTCCCGCCGAACCCCATCATCCACAGCGCCATCACCCGACCCCGTACGCGCTCGTCGAGCCGGGCCTGCAATGTTGTGTTGAGTGCGGTGATGAAGGCGAAGTAGAAGGCACCGACGACCGCAACATTGACGTATGCGGGCGTGGGCGGACGCTCGAGGGCGAAGCCGAACAGAGCCATGGAGTAGCCGACCAGGCACACTCGGACGAGCAGGGGTTTGGAGGTCCGGGCGAAGACGGTCCCGATGGAGATGGCGCCGGCCAGGGCCCCAGTGGCGAAGCAGGCGTAAAGGATGCCGTAGTCGGGTGAGTTCGAAAGGTCGATCCCCAGGTTGTGTGCCGCCACCACCGGCATCTGCCCGATAAAGGCCAGGGCGAGCAGCGAAAACACGAAGACGGTGACCAGACACCGGCCCACGACGCGGTCATGGCGTGCCACGGAGATGCCGGCGGTGAGCTCGCTCCACCGGCTCGCCTTGGCGGCACCGGCGCCGAACTGCGGCACCGCCGGGAGGGTGACCATCATGAGGGCGCCCACCACGAACAGGTAGGTGAGCGGCGTTCCCGGCGAAGACCCAGGCGGGGCCCACGAGCGAGTACAGGACGCCTCCGATGACCGGGCCGACGACTCGCGAGGCGTTCATCTGGGCCGAGTTCAACGAGATCGCCCCCGCCAGGTCCGCCCGGCCGACGAGGCCGGGGAGAATGGCGGAGTAGGCGGGCCCGAACATGGCGCTGCCGGCGCCCACGAAGAGAACCATGACCACGAGCAGGACTTTCGAGGGGTGGCTGCGTCGCGCCACGAGGGCCACCCCGAGCGAGAAGACGAGCTGCTCGAACGAAGCACGATCAAGAACCGCTTGCGGTTCACCTTGTCGGCGAGCAGGCCGCCCACCATGGGGAGGACAAGGGTTGGACCGAGCTGGGCGAAGATCACGACGCCGACGAAGGTGCTCGAGTGCGTCAGGTCGTAGGCGTATGCGCCGAGGACGACATTCTGCATCCAGGTGCCGATGTTCGACGCGAAGGCGCCCAGGAACACGATGCGGAACGTCCGGTGCGACAGCGCGGCCCGGGCCGTGCCCGGTCTCGCGCCGAGTGGGTGTCCCCGTCGACGACGGCGTCCTCGATCTCCTCGATGGAGTAGTCGTCGCCCCCGCCCTGGTCGTCCGCACCGTCGCCGGGTCGGCCGGTCGACTCGAGCGTCACGACCCCGATGTTAGGGGAGGCCTCTGGCGACCGGAGGGGCGTGCGGAGACTACGAAACCGCCACGGGACCCCCTCGCCGATCTGACAGCGGGAGACCTGACACCGGTGTCAGGTTGACTTCACCCCTGCAAGACGCGGTCAGGATGCTGGAGCGCGACCGGGCCCGACCCGGCCGGCCGCTTCCGGTCAGACCTGGGCCCGGCTCCGCTGTGCCGTGACGGCGGTCCAGAGGCGGGACGGTCTCGACGTTGAGACGTGACCGTTCGGGCCGACGAATCGCAGTTCCTCGTTCGCGTTCCCGGACACGGACCATCCCGAAGAGTGGACCAGGTGATGATGGTGTTCACACAGCATCGCGAGGTTCTCGAGGTCCGTCGAACCGCCGGCGCTCCACAGGGTGACATGGTGCACGTTCGTGAAGGTTGCATTGATGCACCCCGGGAAACGACAGTGCCGATCCCTTCGCATGACTTCTCGCCGTTGCACTGCGGTCGCCCATCGTCGCGCCCGACCTTCGAACATCGTGCGTCCAACGTCGTCATCGATCGCGACAGCGAACCTCGAGTCGCACGCGAGCCGGCGCACCACGTCGCGGTGCAGGTATCCACCGGCCTCGAGCTCGCCGGCGAGATCCGAGACATCGCCGTTCTCGGAGATGAGCGTCGACAACGGCACGTGGGCCACGACGAAGAACGAGGTCGGAGCCCCCTGCACCCCGTCCGGCCGACCTCGAACCGCCGCCGACCGCATTTCGCATGAGGAGGAGCAGGGCGTCGTGGAGGCGCTGGTCCCATCGCGTGTCGCGGTCGAACTCCATCTGTTTCGCGGTGTTCACCAGGAGCGTCTTCACCTCGGCGTAGTTCTCCGGGGTGAATTGGGCCGTGATCGTTCGGTGGCTGTCGTTGCACCGAAGCGTTCGATTGTTGCGGCCGGCATCAGGCTTTGGGGAGCGTTCTTTCTCGGCACGGGCGAGGGCAGCGAGCTCGCGAACGGAGCACGAACGGGCCGCGTCACACAGCTCCTCGTCCGTCTCGGGAGTGGCGGAGTCGACGACGGCTCGGACCTTGTCGAAGGTCACCTCGCCCCGGCTCAGGGCCCCGGCCAGCCGGGGTAGGTCGTCGAGGCGTTCGGCCACGTGGCCCCATGCCCGGGCCGTCGGCAGCGAAACCCCACATTGTTCGGCTGCCCAGGTCTCGAGCGACGTCGCGCCGTCATCGCGGAATCCCTCTCGCCGTCCGAGTTCAGCCAAGAGCTCGAGGAGCCGGCCCATATGGGCCGCGATCTCTCGGTTCGTCCGGGAGACCTCCTGTCGAATCTGATCCGTCGACCTCTTCCACGCCGGCTCGTGCTCGTGTTCGTACTCGTGTTCGTACTCGTGCCGTGGCAGTTGCTCGTGCTCGGGCTCGGTCACGTCCCGAGAACGGTCCGACCGTTGAGGTCGGAGTCAGCAAAACGAACGATTTCGCGAGCGGTCACTCGACCGCCGTCAGCGTCGCGTCGCGAGCGTCCCGGTGGAGCGCAGGGCCGACACGACCCCGGCCGCCGCCGAGATCCCGGCCAGGACGAGCGCCGTCACCGTGAAGGCGTGGTCGACGCCGGCCGCCGTTCCGCTGTCCACCACCCGTGACGGTGAAGATCGCCCCCGTCAGGGCCAGGCCCATTCCGGTCCCCATGCCACGGGTCATGTTGAGGACCCCGGACGCCATACCGGCCTGGTGCGCCGGCGCCGCTCCCATGATCGAGGCATTGTTGGGGGAGGTGAAGAGCCCCATCCCGACACCCGACCGCGGCCAGAGCGGCGAGCAGCCCCGGCGTCGGCGGTCGGGCGACCGCCATGAAGACGAGTCCGAGGGTCACGATTCGCCATGCCGCATACCGTGAGCGGACGGGCTCCCACCCTGTCGGCCAGTCGCCCCGCCAGCGGCGCGACGATCCCGAAGGCGAGGGGCATCGCCATCAGCTCCAGACCCGACCGTGCGGTACCCAGGGACAGGCCCCGCTCGAGGTAGAACGGGATGACGAGTAGCACGCCGAACATGACCAGGTACGAACCGAAGGCCACTCAGGATCCCGGTCGAGAACTGACCGTTCGGCGAAGAGGCGGAGATCAAGCATCGGATCGCCGTCCCTCCTCTCGTGTCATACGAAGGTCGATGTCCGAAGACGAGCGCGACGATGAAGAGACCGATGATCAACGACGAGCTCCATCCGACCGGTACGCCGAAGGAGATGGCCGAGAGCAGAGCCACGACCGACGGGAAGAACAAAGCCAGCCCGAGCCAGTCGAAACGAACCCGTTCGCTCAAGCCTCGACTACGGGGGACGAGCAATATGGCTGCGACCGCCCCAAAGATCCCGAAGGGAACGTTGACGAAGAAGATCAGTCGCCATCCGCCGGCCGCCAGCAGCAAGCCACCGACCGTCGGCCCGACAGCGAGGCCCAACGCCTGGGCGGCCCCCTGGAGACCGATCGCCTTTCCCAACGCCCGGCCCGGCACGACCAGCACGATGATGGCCAGACTGTTGGCCTGCAGCATCGCCGCCCCGACAGCCTGGATTGCCCTGAAGCCGCACAGTGCACCGAGGCTCGGCGCGAGCCCGCACAGCGCAGAGGCGATCACGAAGATGACGAAGCCGTACACGTAGAGAAGCTTGCGGCCCCACATGTCGGCGAACCGTCCGACCGCGGTCACGGTTGCGACGAGGACCAGGAGGTATGACAGCCCGACCCAGGTCACCGCGCCGACCGACGCATTGAACGTGTGCTGGAGGGTCGGAAGGGCCACCGTCACGATCGAGGCGTCGAGCTGTCCCATGAACGCTCCCACGCATACGGCAGCGACCGCGAACCAGTGAGCTTCCGGGTGCTCCCGGATGGACGCCGGACGTCTCGGTTCCACCAGGAGGCGGTCCCAGGTCCACGTCCAAGGCCTGGTCGGCACCTCTCCTGATGGTCCTGATGGCGCCTGGGCTCGTCCGTCACGTCAAGGCGCCCACCCGACCGCACCACCGCCGCCGCCATCACCGTCCGGCGCTGCCGTCGTCTGGGCGACCTGCGCACGCCGGAGGCGCCTCCGCTGGAACTGGAAGTCGTGCAGCCCGTTGCCCGCGTGCGCCCGTCGCGCCCTCTGCCGTGCCGACTTCGTCAGCCCGTCCACAAGGGCTCGTCGGCCACGAACCCAGCGTCCTCTCGTGCCACGTGTTCCGGTACGTCACCTCGTGGACCGGGCGCCGCCGGGCCACGCCCCAGCGGCCGGTCGGGTAGCCGAAGCTCACCGTGCCCGAGAGGTGCCAGCCCCGGTCGGTGGGCACGCCGAGGATCTCGAAGGTCTCCGCCGGATGGAAGAACTGGAGCAATGCAGTGAGGCAACTCCCCACTCCCTCGCCGCGTGCCGCGAGCATCGCGCTCCACACGGCGGGATAGATCGACCCGCCGGTCGGGTCGTGCTGGGAGAACGGGAACAAGTAGAGGGGGACCTCCTCGAAATGGTCCGCCAGCCATTGAGCGGACCGCTGGATCTTCTTGAACTGCACCGACTCGGGGTCGTTCGGATCTCGCCTCGGCCGCGTCGACCTGGGCCTTGTAGACCGAGCTCCACAGTTGGCTCATAGCGTCCTGGTACAGAGGGGCGAGCGCCGACTTCTTGGCCGGGTCGTCGAGGAGCAGGAAGCGCCAGTTCTGTTGGTTGCCGCCCGACGGGGCCCGGACGGCCGCGTCCAGGATCCGAGCCTGAACGTCGAGCGGGAATCGGATCGGGCCGCACCCGGCGCATGGCCCGTGTCGTGTAGAGCGCTTCGTGGAGGTCCATGCAGCGACATTAGGTCGTGACCCAAGAGCCGCCCGCCACCGAGTGCTGCGAACCGTCTCCAGTCCGAATCAGCGCCGACCTTCCGCACCGAGGCCGGTCAGGCCGTAGCGCCCTCGTTCACCAGCTGCAACCGCTCGACCGCCTCGATGTAGTCCTCGACCATCCCGAGCACCACGTCCTTGGTGCGCCGCACGCTGGTCGCCTGCCCGATGATCTGACCGGCACGGGTTGAAGTTCACGTCCCTCGCCTCCTCCGGGTAGGCGTGGCCCCGCGAGACGCACTCGATCGCGACCATCATCTGCAGCGGCATGCCGAGCGGCTTGGGGTTTCCGGGCTCTTCCCAGGCGTCCGTCCAGTCGTTCTTGAGCAACCGGCAGGGCTTGCCCGTGAAGGACCGTGAGCGGACCGTGTCGCGCGACGTCGCCTTCAGGTAGGACTCCATCTGCTTGGGCGGCACGTCGGCCTCCTCGACGGTCAGCCACAGCGACCCCGTCCACACGCCCGCGGCGCCCATCACCATGGCCGCCGCCATCTGCCGGCCCGAGCCGATGCCACCGGCCGCGAGCACGGGCAGTGGCGCCACCGCGTCGATGACTTCGGGCCACAGCACGATGGACCCGACGTCGCCGGTGTGGCCGCCGCCCTCCGAACCCTGGCAGATCACGATGTCGACGCCGGCCGACTTGTGGTTCAGCGCGTGCTTCACCGAGCCCGCCAGCGCGGCGACGAGCATCCCGTGGTCGTGGACCTGCGCGATGACGTCGTCCGGCGGCGTCCCCAGCGCGTTGGCGACCAGCTTGACCTTGTCGTGGCGCAGGATCACGTCGACCAGGGGAGCGGCCGTGGCCGCCGTCCATCCCAGCAGCTCCCGGCGAGGGCCGCCCTCGAGCTCGGGCACGCCGTGGTCGGCGAGGATCTTCTTGGCGAAGGTGCGGTGCTCCTCGGGGATCATCGCCTTCAGCTCCTCCTCGAGCTTCACCGGGTCGAGCTCGCCCATGCCCTCGTACTTGCCGGGGATCACGATGTCGACCCCGTACGGGCGGTCTCCCACGTGCTCGTCGAGCCAGTTGAGCTGCACCTCGAGCTCTTCGGCGCTGAATCCGACCGCGCCGAGCACGCCCATGCCGCCGGCGTTGCTGACGGCCGCGGCCACGTCGCGGCAGTGGGTGAAGGCGAAGATCGGGAATTCGATCCCGAGACGCTCGCAGAGCTCGTTGTGCACCGGGATCTCCTCCGTTTCAGGCGTGCCCGCAGCGGCCCGCCCGTCCGATAACTACGAACAGATCGGCAATTAGAACAGATTCTACTTTGTGCCGGCCGCGGCCGTGGTGCCGGACCCGTTCCGGCGGGCTGACGTGCCGTCAGGCCCGGGCCGGGATCCTCCTGTTCGGCGAACTGGGTCCGGTACAGCTCGGCGTAGAGGCCGTTCGCGGCCAGCAGGCCCGCATGGGTGCCGCGCTCGACGATTCGGCCCCCGTCGACGACCAGGAGCTCGTCGGCCTCGCGCACCGTGGACAGCCGATGGGCGATCACCAGCGACGTCCGACCGCTCAGGGTCTCGCGCAGGGCGCGTTGCACCGCCGCTTCTGATTCGGAGTCGAGGTGTGCCGTCGCCTCGTCCAGCACGACGATGTCGGGTGCCTTGAGCATCAACCGGGCGAGCGCCACCCGCTGCTTCTCGCCACCCGAGAGCCGGTAGCCACGATCACCCACGACGGTGTCGAGCCCGTCGGGGAGGTCGGCGACGATGTGGCCGATCTGGGCCTGTTCCAGCGCCGCCAGCACGTCGGCTTCGCTGGCCTCGGGTCGGGCGTAGAGCAGGTTCGCCCTCAGCGTGTCGTGGAAGAGGTGCGGATCCTGCGTGACGACACCGACGGTGTCGCGGAGCGAGGCCATGGTGCGCGTGGCGGACGTCGACGCCGTTCAGGCGGACCGAGCCGCCGGTCACGTCGTAGAGCCTGGGCACGAGGTTCGAGATCGTCGTCTTGCCCGCTCCGGAGGGCCCGACGAGGGCGACCATCTGGCCCGGCGACACGGTGAAGGACACGTCGCGCAGCACCTCGCTCCGGAGTCCGGCCTCGAGCACGGCGACGGACTCGAGGGAGGCCAGGGAGACGTCCTCCGCTCCGGGATAGGTGAACCGGACGTGCTCGAACTCAATCGACGCGGCACCCCGCGGGACGTCGACCGCGTCGGCGTCCTCGTCGATCATCGGGACGATGTCGAGCACTTCGAAGAGTCGTTCGAACGAGACCAGAGCCGTCATGACGTCGAGATTGAGGTTGGAGAGCTGGGTCAGCGGTTGGTACAGGCGGGTCAGGTAGCTCGTCAGCGCGACCACGGTCCCGACCTGGAGCACGCCGTGCACCGCGGCCACGCCGCCGACCCCGTAGACGATGGCCGTCGCCAAGGATGCGATGAGGGAGAGCGCGACGAAGAAGACCCTGGAGTAGGTCGCCTGGGCGATCCCGATGTCCCTGACCCGGCCCGCCTTGGCTTCGAACGACTGCGCCTCGGCCTCCGGGCGTCCGAGCAGTTTGACGAGCATGGCGCCGCCCACCTGGAACCGCTCCTGCATGACCATGTTCATCTCGGTGTTGAGGTTGTAGCCCTCCTTGGTCAGAGCTCCGATGCGCTGTCCGACGAAGCGGGCCGGCACGAGGAAGAGCGGGACCAGCAACAGCGCGGCCAGGGTGATCTGCCAGCTCAGGAAGAACATGGCGGCCACCACGATGACCACGGTGACGAGGTTGCCCACCACGTTCGAGAGGAGGTCGGTGAAGGCCTGCTGGGCGCCGATGACGTCGTTGTTGAGGCGGCTGACGAGCGCGCCGGTCTGGGTCCGGGTGAAGAACGCGAGCGGCATGCGCTGGATGTGGCGGAAGACCTTGGAGCGCATGTCGTAAATCAGGCTCTCCCCGATGAAGGCGGAGATCCGGCGCTCCGTCAGAGCGAGGAATGCGTCGGCCAGGGCGAGCACGGCCACCAGGACGGCGAGCCAGATGACGAGATCTTCGTTCTGCTTCAAGATGCCGTTGTCGATGAGGGATCGCAGGATCAAGGGGTTGATGGCGACGATGACGGCGTCGAGGATGACGACCGGCACGAAGACGGCGAGGATGCGGCGGTACGGGACGGCGAAAGTCAGCATCCGTCTCGCGGTGCCCTTCTTGACCCGGTGCTGGAGGACCGCGCGGTCTTGGCGCATCGATCGCATCCCGCCCCAACCGCCGCGACCGCCGCCCATGGCGTGGCCACGCATACTCATGAGGTCAACCTAATGGGAGGGCGCCCTTTTCTCGCCTTCTCGCCGAGGGTCGGCGCAGGGTGCTCCCGGTTGGGTCGGTGTCAGGCGGAGCCCCCGACGGCGTGGACCCCGCCGTCGACGTGGAGGATCTCGCCGGTCGTCATGGGGAAGAGGTCGCTGAACAGCGCGACACAGGCGCTGGCCACCGGCTCCGCGTCGTGCACGTCCCAACCCAGCGGCGCCCTCTGCGCCCAGGTGTCCTCGAATGCGGAGAACCCCGGGATCGACTTGGCCGCCATGGTCCGTACCGGCCCGGCCGCCACCAGGTTCACCCGGATCCCCCGGGGGCCCAGTTCCTTGGCCAGGTACCGGGAGAGCGACTCGAGGGCGGCCTTGGCCACGCCCATCCAGTCGTAGACGGGCCAGGCCACCGTGGCGTCGAAGTCGAGGCCGACGACCGACGCCCCCCCGTCCGCTCCGGCGGCGGTGAGCAACGGCAGGAACGTCTCGACGAGCGCCTTGAGCGAGTAGGTCGAGATGTTGAACGCCGTGGCGACGTCGTCCCAGCCGGCGGCGAACATCCCGTTCCCCAGGCAGTCGGGCGGCGCGAAGCCGATCGCGTGCAGCAGGCCGTCGAGACGACCCCAGCGGTCCGCCAGGGCGGCCCCGGCCGCCGCCAGCTGCTCGGGCGACGTGACGTCGATCTCCAGCACGTCGGGCTCCTCGGGGAGCTTGCGGGCCGTGCGGCGGGTCAGGGAGAGGGCCCGTCCGGCGCCCGAGAGGACGATGTCGGCACCGTGCTCCTGGGCCTGACGGGCCACCGAGAACGCGAGCGACGCATCCGTGAGCACGCCTGTGACCAGGAGCCGCTTACCGGTGAGGAGTCCCACTGCCCTCCTGAGGCTAGGCGACGGTTATGCGAAGGTAGGGACATGCACGTTGGAATTCTCGGTGGGACCGGTCCGGCCGGACGAGGGGTCGCCGTACGGCTGGCCGAGTCGGGTGCGTCCATCACCATCGGGTCGCGCGACGCCGAGCGGGCGGCGGGGATCGCGGGCGAGCTCGTCGAGCGGTGGCCCGATCTGCGCCTCGACGTGACAGGCGCGGACAACGCCGGGGCGGCCGAGGCCGAAGTGGTCGTCGTGGCGACGCCGTGGGACAGCGCGTTGGCGACTGTCCGCTCCGTGCGCCAGGCGTTGGCGGGCAAAGTCGTCGTCTCCATGGCCAACGCACTCGTGAAGGACGGGCGCGAGATGCTGGCGCTCGTTCCGCCCAGGGGTTCGGTCGCCGCGGCGGTGCAGGCGGCCCTTCCCGGGTCCATGGTGTCTGCTGCGTTCCATCATCTCCCGGCCTCGGAAATGGAGGACCTCGAATCGGGGTTGGAAGCCGACGTGCTGGTGTGCTCGGACCACGAGGAGGCGACGTTGTCGACGTTGGGCCTGGTCGGGAGCATGCGGGGGCTGCGGGCGCTCGACGCCGGCAGTCTGAACCAGGCGGCGGCGATCGAGGCCTTCACGGCGGTCTGCATCACGATGAACATGCGTCACCGTGTTCACTCGACGCTGCGGATCGCCGGGATCTAGGCCGGACCGGCCGGGCGGCGGGAGAGGTTGATGCGGCTCTTCGACACGGCCAGGCGGTCGGTGGTGCCCTTCGAGCCGGGTCCAGAGGTGACCATGTACTCCTGCGGCATCACGCCCTACGACGCCGCGCACCTCGGGCATGCCTCCGTGTACCTCGTCTTCGACGTCCTCCAACGCCGCCTCCGGGACGCGGGGCACGCCACCCGCTGCGTACGCAACGTCACCGACGTCGACGACGACATCCTGCGCAAGGCCCGCGAGCTCGGGGTGCACTACCTGGACCTCGCGGCAGAGGAGATGGCGCGCTTCGACGCCGAGATGGGCCTCCTCAACCTCCTGCCCGTCTACTCCGAGCCGCGGGCGACGTCGGCCATCGCGGAGATCCTGTCCCTCATCGGGATCGCGCTCGAGGGAGGTCATGCCTACGAGGCCGGGGGCTCCGTCTACTTCAGCGTGGCCAGCTTCCCCCCTTCGGGCGGCTCAGTGGATTCGGACGCCCCGAGATGCTCCGCCTCGCCGCCGAGCACGGGGGCCATCCCGAGGACCCGAACAAGCGGGACCCGCTCGACTTCGTGCTCTGGCAGCCCTCTCTGCCCGACGAGCCGGCGTGGGAATCGCGCTGGGGACCGGGACGGCCGGGCTGGCACATCGAGTGCTCGGCGCTGGCGTTGCGGGAGCTCGGGGAGACGATCGACGTCCACGGTGGCGGGCGCGACCTCGTCTTCCCGCATCACGAGTGCGAGACCGCCCAGTCCGAGTCCGCCACGGGGGTGCCGTTCGTCCGGCTGTGGCTCCACGTGGGTCTGGTGCGCCTCGACGGGACGAAGATGTCCAAGTCGCTGGGCAACCTCGTCTTCGTGGGAGAGCTGTGCAAGGAGTGGGACCCTGCCGCGGTGCGGCTCGCGCTCCTCGACCACCACTACCGCGAGGACTGGGACTGGCGCACCGGTGAGGACATGCCCGCGGCGGCGGCCCGGCTCGCCCTCTGGTCCAGCGCCCCGGAGGGGGACGGGCGCGACGCCCTCGAAGCGGTCCGCGCCGCGCTCGACGACGACCTCGACACCCCGAAGGCACTACGGGCGCTCGACGAAGCGGCCGCCGCCGGCCGGCCGGTCGTGGACGGCGCGCGCCTTTTGGGCGTCGAGGTCTGAACCGATCGGGCTGCCCCGAACGGTCCGGTACCCTTTGTGCCACGAAGAAGGTGCCCGGACCAGGGGTGATCGGTGGCCGTTGTCCGGTTCGGGCCGCCGTCGATGACCTGCTGCGCCGGCCGAGCAGGAGAGGGTGAACGATGGCAGGCGTCATATCGGTACGGCTTCCGGACGGGTCCGCACGGGAGCTCTCCGAGGGCACGACGGCTGCCGACCTTGCTCGGTCGATCGGACCACGGCTGGCCAAAGCGGCCCTCATCGCCGTCGTGGACGGTCACGAGGTGGATCTCGACACTCAGCTCCGCGACGGCTCCGAGGTGGCGATCGTCACGGCGGACTCCGACGCCGGGCGTGCCGTGCTCCGTCACTCCACCGCGCACGTCCTGGCCCAGGCGGTGCTCCGGCTGTGGCCCGGCGCGAAGTACGCCATCGGCCCCGTCATCGACAACGGCTTCTACTACGACTTCGAGCTTCCGGGCGGCGCGCATTTCAGCGACGACGACCTGGAGCGGGTCGAGGCCGAGATGCGGGCCATCTTCAAGGAGGACCAGCCGTTCGTGCGCCACGAGCACGACCTCGAAGAAGGCCTGCTGATCTTCACCGACCAGCCCTTCAAACAGGAGATCATCCGGGCGGTCGGCACCGGCGTCGATGAGGTCGACGCGAGCGGCTCGCTCGTGAGCACGTACCGCAACTCGGACGCGTTCATCGACCTGTGCAAGGGCCCGCACGTGCCCTCGACCGGCCGGCTCGGCCACTTCAAGCTCATCCGCGTGGCCGGGGCCTACTGGCGCGGCGACGAGAAGCGCGAGCAGCTCCAGCGCATCTACGGCACAGCATGGGAGTCGGAGAAGGCCCTCGCCGCGCACCTGCACCAGCTCGAGGAGGCCGAGCGCCGCGACCATCGCAAGCTCGGCGCCGAGCTCGACCTCTACAGCTTCCCGGAGGAGATCGGCTCCGGCCTCGCCATCTTCCACCCCAAGGGGGGCACCATCCGGCGCCTCATGGAGGAGTATTCGCGCCAGCGCCACGTCGAGTCCGGCTACGACTTCGTGAACTCGCCCCACATCACCAAGGCGAAATTGTTCGAGGAGTCCGGTCACCTCGACTGGTTCGGGGAGTCGATGTATCCCCCGATGGAGCTCGACGGCGGGACGCAGTACTACCTCAAGCCCATGAACTGCCCGTTCCACATCCTCGTGTACCGGAGCCACCAGCGCTCCTACCGCGAGCTCCCCATGCGGCTGTTCGAGTTCGGAACGGTGTACCGCTACGAGAAGTCGGGGACCCTTCAGGGCCTCATCCGGGTGCGGGGGATGACCCAGGACGACGCCCATATCTTCTGCACCCGCGAGCAGATGGACGCCGAGCTCGTCAGGACCCTGCACTTCGTGCTCAACCTGTTGCGCGACTACGGGCTCGACGATTTCTACCTCGAGCTGTCGACGCGACCTCCGGCAAGGCCGTGGGGACTGACGAGGATTGGGAGGTGGCCACCGAGGCCCTTCGGACGACTGCACTCGAAATCGGCCTCGATCTGGTCATGGACGAAGGCGGCGGCGCCTTCTACGGCCCGAAGATCTCCGTGCAGGCTCGTGACGCGATCGGGCGCACCTGGCAGATGTCGACCGTGCAGCTCGACTTTCAGTTGCCGCATCGGTTCGGGTTGGAGTACGTGGGCGCCGACAACGCGCGGCACCAGCCCATCATGATCCACCGTGCCCTCTTCGGATCGGTGGAGCGCTTCATGGCCGTCCTGATAGAGCACTACGCGGGTGCGTTGCCGACCTGGCTGTCGCCCGAACAGGTTCGCGTCATCCCGGTGACCGACTCCCACCAGCCTTACGCGGGGACCGTCGCGGCCGCCTGCGAATCTGCCGGGCTGCGGTCGTGGGTCGACGCGAGCGGGGGGAGTCTCGGCCCCCTGATCCGACGGGCCAAGCTGGCCAAGATCCCTTACGTGCTCGTGGTCGGCAACGACGACGTGGCGGCTGGGACGGTCGGGGTGAACCGCCGCGGCTGGCCGGGTCGCCCGGAGCACGGGGTGGGAGTCGACGGTCTCGTCGCAGAGGTGGTCGACGAGGTCGCTCGCAAGGGACGGCCCGAAGACCGGGTACCCGGGACCGCGGAACCGCCGCAGGAGGCGACGGCGTGACGCCGCGGTGAGCCTCGAGAACCTGTGGGCCGGGTGGCGCAGCGAGTACATCGTCGAGGCCACGGCGCGGGAACGCTCGGGAACCAAGGAGGATGACGAGAGTCGATGTGTGTTCTGTCGGCTGGCCGCGAGCGGGCCTCCTTCCGAGGACAACCTCGTCGTCTGGCGCGGCCACGTCACCTTCTCGGTGCTGAACGCCTACCCGTACGCCACCGGGCACCTGCTCGTGATGCCGCTCCGCCATGTCGCCGGCCTGGCCGACCTGACCGAGGAGGAGTCGGCGGAGCTGTGGTCGGCGCTGCGGCAGTCGCTGGCCGCGATCGAGGCGGCGTACGAACCTGACGGGCTCAACATGGGTGCGAACCTCGGCCGCGCCGCCGGCGCGGGTCTTCCCGCGCACGTGCACCTCCACGCGTTGCCGCGCTGGTCCGGCGACACCAACTTCATGACGTCCGTCGCCGGGACACGCGTGATGCCCGAGACCTTGCAGCTGTCCTGGAAGAGGCTGAGCGACGCCTGGCCCGCCTAGAGGCGCGGCGGGCGGGCCGCAGGAGACGCCGGCACTACTCGAGAACGGGCAGGTGCCCGAGGTCCCACGCGACGAGATGGCGGCGGAGCCCCCCGGTCCGGAGCCCCCCGCTCCCGAGCAGCCAGCTCCCGAGCCTCCCGGTCCCGGCCTCCTCCGGCGGATCTGGCCGGTGCTCCGCGTCGTCGTCGGGCTCGGCGTCGTCGGGGTGGCGGCGTGGGTCCTCTCGTCCAAGGGCTCGGAGCTGGCCGGGTTCGGCGACGTCTTCGCGCGGGTGGACTGGTGGTGGGTCCCGCCTGCCTTCGCCGCGGAGATCGGGTCGTACGTGTGCTTCGCCGCCATGCAGTACGAGCTGCTGCAAGCGGGAAAGCTCCGGGCGCCGTTCGGGCCGCTGGTCAAGGTCTCGTTCGGCGCTCAGGCACTGACGAACTCCCTCCCGGCGGGCAACGCGGTCGCATCCGTCTACGGGTTCCGCTGGTTCCGTCGGTTCGGCGCCGACAACACGCTCGCCGCCTGGGCTCTGGCCGGCACCCTGGTCGCAGCCGTCGTGAGTCTGGCGCTCGTCGCGCTGATCGGGTTGGGCATCGCAGCCGACGAGGGCGCCTCGCTGGACCTGGTTCCCGTCATCATCGTGGTCTTCGCCTTCACCCTCGCGCTCGGGTCGCTCTTCGTCTACGAGCGGCCGCTTCGCTTCGTGGTGACGGCGACCATGAGGGCCTCGGTCTCGCTCATCGGCCGTCCGCGTGGCGACGCCGCGGCGCAGGTCGAGCGGATCATGGACTGGATGACGGCGGTCCGTCTCGGGTGGACCCAGATCGGTCGCATCGTGACGTGGGGGACCGTCAACTGGCTACTCGACTGCGCGTGCTTCGCCATGATGTTCGTGGCCATCGATGCCCCGATTCCGTGGAAGGGCCTGCTGCTCGCCTACGGCGCGGGACAGCTGGCCGCCACGCTGCCGATCACCCCGGGGGGGCTCGGCGTGGTCGAAGGCAGCATCACGGTCGCGCTGGTCGCCTTCGGCGGCCCGGAGGCGAGCACGGTCGACGCCGTCCTCCTGTACCGCATCATCAGCTTCTGGTTCATCCTCGCGCTCGGGTGGCTCTTCATCGGGCAGATGGCCCTGCAGGTGAGGCGGGGCACCTGGAGCCGGCAGGCGATGGCGTCGGACGTCGAGGCTGGGCCCGTCGCCTACCGGGGTGCTCCGACTCGTTCCCCGTCCCCGTCCCCGTCCTCGTCCCGTCCCCGTCCCCTCCCCGACGCCATCCGCGTCATCGCCCGCGCCTCCGGAACCGGAACCGCAGGAAGCGGACGAAGGTCAGAACCCGTGACCGTCCGACGGCGCCTCGTGGGACTGCTCGCCACCGGAGCGCTCGCCGCGTCCGTGCTCACCGCCTGCACCTCGGCGCGCAGCGACGTGGGCACTTCGGACGAATCGTGCTACCTCTCGCTCCCGGCGGCGACGCGCGCCATCGGCGGCCACGGTCACCTCGAGGGCATCCGCCGGTTCACACCGAACGACTTCCGCCAGATCGCGCCGCGTCTGTACCAGGAGATGGCCCACCAGGTGCCGCCCGGTCAGGACCTCTGCGTGGCTGCGTTCACGGGTCACTTCACCGCGGGAGAGGTGTCGAAACCTTTCGGCAGGGACGAAGGCGTCGTCGCCGTCGTCGTGCTCATCTCACCGGACAACCGGCTCCTCGGGACGCTCATCTTGCGCCGCGTGCCGGTGCGCTTCAGTCACACGCACCCGTTCTGACGGCCGCGGACCCTCCCGGACCCCGGCCTCAGTTCTCGAGTCGGGGGATCGAGGCCGTGAGGTGGTCGGGCACGGCGTCGTAGTGGTCGTAGGTCACTTCGAAGGTGCCCCGTCCCCCGGTCAACGCACGCAGGTCCACGGCGTAGCGCGTGAGCTCGGCCGCGGGTGCCGTCGCGGTCACCACCTGGTAGCCATCGTCCTCGGCCGCATCGGTGCCGATGATCCGGGCCCGCCTCGAGTGGAGGTCGCCCAACACGTCGCCCTGGCACTCCGAGGGGATGGTGACCGACAGGCGCGAGATCGGTTCCAACACGATCGGCCCCGCTTCCGACATGGCCTGCCGGACGGCCAGGGCGGCCGCCATCTTGAAGCTCACCTCGTTGGAGTCGACCGAGTGCGCCTTGCCGTCGTCGACCGTGACGGCCACGTCCACGATGGGGTAGCCGTGGATCCCGCCGGAGGCGAACGTCTCGAGGACGCCCTTCTCGACGGCGGGGATGTACTGGCGCGGGATCGCTCCGCCCACGACCGCGTCGTGGAACTCGAACCCCTGCCCGCGTGGCAGCGGTTCGAGGCGGAGATGGCACACGCCGAATTGGCCGTGCCCTCCCGACTGCTTCTTGTGCTTGCCCTCCGCCTGGGCCGGCCGGGTGACTGTCTCGCGGTAGGGGATCCGCAGGTCCTCGCGCTCGACGTGCACGTTGCACTTCCGGTCGAGGCGTTCCATCGAGACGGCGAGGTGGACCTCGCCGCTCACGCCCAGGATGGTCTGGTGGGTCTCGTCGTCCCGGGTCACCGTCAGCGAGGGGTCCTCGTCGCACAGGCGCTGGAGCGCGGACATCAGCTTGTCGTCGTCGGCCCGGGTCGCCGGCTTCACCGCCACGAGGAGCGCGGGCGTCGGCAGGGCGGGCGGGGCGACGGTAACCGGCTGACCCTTCGGTGCCAGCGTGTCGCCCGTGCGGGTCCCGTTCAAGCGGGGCACCGCGACGAAGTCGCCCGCGGCGATGCTGGTGGCCGGCGCCGTGGCGTGGCCGGCGATGCTCTGGAGAGCGTGGAGGCGCTCCTCGTCGCGGGTGCGGGAATTCACGAGGACCGCGTCCGGCTCCAGGGTCCCGGAGACCACTTTGCACAGGGACATCTTCCCGGTGTGGCTGTCGTTGTAGGTCTTGGTCACCGTGAGCAGCGTGGGTCCGGCCGGATCGCACGGGATCTCGGTCGTCGTGGTCCCTGCCGCGGCGGTGACGGGTCCCCGTGTCGCCGGGCTGGGGCAGAGCTCCTCTATCAGCCGCGCCAGGCGGTCCACGCCGACGCCGCTCGATGCGGAGCAGCACAGCACCGGGAACACCGCCCCCGAGGCGACACCGCCGGCCAGGCTCTTCTCCAGTTCGGCGTAATCGAGCGTCTCCCCGTTGAGGTACCGCTCCATCAGGTCGTCGTCTCCGACCACGATCCCCTCGACGAGCTGTTCGTGGACCGTGTGCTCCTCGTCGACCAGGTCGTCGGGGATGGGGCCCTCGTGTCCGCTCGGAGGCACGGTGCCGTCGACGGCCGTTCCCGCCCCCGGTGTGTCGTAGTGGGTGGCGGTGTCGTCGAGGAGGTCGATCACGCCGTGGAAGTCGGTTTCGTGGCCGATGGGCAGCTCGACCGGTGCCACGCCGGCGCCGAAGGTCTCCCGGATCTCGGCCAGCGTGCGGTCGAAGTCGGCCCGCTCACGGTCGAGCTTGTTCACCACGATGACCCGAGGCAGGTTCATGCGAGCCGCGGCCCGCCAGGCGTCCTCGGTCTGCGCCTGCACTCCGTCGGTCGCGCTGACCACCACCACGGCGAGGTCGACGTTGGCGAGTGCGGTCATCATCTCGCCGGCGAAGTCGGCGTACCCGGGTGTGTCGAGGAGGTTGACCTTCACCCCGTTCACGGTGAAGGGGGCGAGGGAGGTCGAGATGGAGAGCTGCCGGGATACCTCCTCGGGCTCGAAGTCCATCACCGTGGTGCCCTTTTCGACCGAACCCCGCCGGGCGATGGCGCCGGTGGCGGCCAGGAGCGCCTCGGCCAAGGTCGTCTTGCCGGCGCCGTGATGGCCCACGAGGGCGACGTTGCGGATGGCGGTCGGGTCGTGTGGCACCTGGTCCCTCCCCTGCGGGCCCGGCCTCGCGCGGGCCGTGGCAGTTGAGTGTACGACCGCGGGACCGCTTCCCGCTCAGGTACTTCGGCCCCTCAGCACCCCGGTCCGCCGGGGTGCTGACTCGCTCGCCGCCGAATCTCCGCTCTCTACCCCATGCTCCTCTCTAACCCATGCTCTTCTCTCTACCCCATGCTCTTCGCCGTGGTGGTCGTGGCGGACTTCGAACCCGCTGACGTATGCACCGTTGTCTTCGCGGTCGATCCCACCTTGAGGTTGACGTTCATGCCGAGAGCCTTGTGGCCCGGCACGGGACAGAAGACGTCGTAGGCGCCCTTCTTGAAGGTCACCGTGAGCTTTGCGCTCTGGCCCGGCGACAGGTTCTTCGTGGTGGGGTGCTTCAGCCCCGGGCCGGTGATCTCGAGGCTGTGGGTGACGCGACCCTTGTTCTCGGCGTCGAAGGTGTACTTGCCCGGACCGAAGGAGTGCTTCGACAAGGCGATGTGGAAGTCGGTCTCGAGCGCCTTCACGACGGGGGGTTTGGTGCTGGCTCCGGCCGGAGCCGCAATGGTCGTAGCAAAGAGGAGGGACGTCGCCCCGGTTCCGAGGAGCACCGCCAAGGCGGGGAATCGGGACAGGCGTCGAAGAGGCGAGAGGGCTCGAGATCGCCGCCCGGAACTGCTCCGGTGCTGGTCGCGGCGGGTCGGGGGCCCGCCGCGTCGATCCGGTTCGGGGAATTGGGCGGTCGTTGTCATAACCCTGGGCTACGTTCCGTCCGGCGTTCCGGATTGTGGTGCGGTCGGGCGTCGGGCAGCCGCGACCGGAACCTCAACTTCGGGGGTACGGATGGTAAACTCCTGCGAACAGCGCCCGGACCCGACCCGACCCCCCGGCGCGCTCGACGAGGAGTTCGATGTTCGACGGTCGCTGGCGAGCGGCGGTCGACCGGTCCACCGGCCCGGTCGGCGAAGCGCTGCATCGCCGAGGCATCACAGCGGACGTGCTCACCGCGACGGGGCTGGTGTCGGCGACGGTCACGGCCCTGCTCGTCGCCTCGGGACACCTGCACCTCGCCGTTCTGTTCCTGATCGTCACCGGGCTGCACGACCTGCTCGACGGTCCCGTGGCCAAGGCGGCCGGCACGGCGTCCGTCCGAGGCGCGTTCTTCGACTCGGTGACCGACCGTGTCGCCGACGCGGTGCTCATGATCGGCGCCGCCTGGTACCTGGTCGATCGCCACGAGGGGCATCTGGCCCTCCTGCCCATGGCCATTTTGGCGGTGACCGCCCTGGTCAGCTACGAGCGGGCGAAGGCGGAGTCGCTCGGGCTCTCCGCACAAGGCGGTCTCATGGAGCGGGCCGAGCGGATGGTCCTGTTGGGCGTGGCCTTCCTCAGCGCCACCTTCTTCGTGCCCGTGCTCTGGGTCATGTTCGCCCTGATCTCGTTCACCGCCGTGACGAGGTTCGTCCGGGTCTGGAACGCAGCCTCCGGACGGGACGAGGTGATCCGCCGGCGCATCGAGGCGTGGCGCGAAGGCCGGGTGGACTCTCGCTGGCGGACCTGGCGAGAGGGCCGCACATCGAGCGGCGTCCCGCGCCACGCGCTGACCACGACCTCGGGTGCGCCCGTCGGGCGGTGGCGGGCGCGCCGGCAGGAGGCACTGAGCAGCCGTTCGGGCCGGACTCTGCGGGAGCGCCGCCGTTCGGCACGCGGCACTCGGGCGACTCGCGCAACACCGCCGGTCGCCGGTCCACGGTCCGAGCTCCTGACGACCTCCCGGCAAGGGCGGTCGCCCGAGGCGCGTCGGCTGCCGCGACGGCCCGTCGTCGACGTGAGGGTGTGATCCCGTTGGCCGCTCGACGACGGCGCTGAGCGACTCTCTGCGCTATTTGATGTATCGAGGTCTGGGCGAAGCCATGGGCCGGATGTCCGGGCCGCTCGCCCAAGGTGTCGCCAGTGGGGTGGCCCGCGTCATCGCGTTGGCGGGGCGGCGACACCCTCGAGATGGGGCGGCGAAACATGCGGCGGGTGCTGGCGACCGAATGCCCCGACGGCGTCGAACCCGACCCCGACCTCGTTCGTCGCTGGAGCCGGCGTTCTTTCGGCGCCTACGGCCGCTATTGGGCCGATGGTGCCCGGCTTCCCGCGGTCGACGGGTCGGAGGTGCGCGGCGCGGTTCCGCCTCGAGGAGGGCGCCGACCGGTTCGACGCCGCCATGGCGCTCGGCCGCGGGATCGTCATGGCGCTGCCCCACGTCGGGAGCTGGGAGTGGGGCGGGGCCTGGCTGGCGCTCGAGGGCATGCCCATGACGGCGGTCGTCGAACGTCTCGAGCCCGAGCGCCTCTTCGATTGGTTCGTGACGCAGCGCGGCATCCATGGGGCTCACCGCGGTACCGCTGGGCGACGGATCGAGCGCGGCGATGCTGCGGACGCTCAAGGACGGTGAGGTCGCCGGTCTGGTCAGCGACCGGGACCTGGCGGGCAACGGCGTCGAGGTGGAGTTCTTCGGTGAGCGGACAACCTTGCCCGGAGGGGCGGCCACGCTCGCGCTGCGTTCGGGGGCGCCGCTGCTGCCGGTGGTCGTCTATTCGGGACCGGGGGACTGGCACACCGGCGTCGTGCACCCCGCACTCGACACGCAGCGACGAGGCACGCTGCGAGCGGACGTGACCCGGGTGACCCAGGACCTCGCCACGTGCTTCGAGCACGACATACGGCGCCACCCCGAGCAGTGGCACCTCTTCCAGCCGAATTGGCCGTCTGACCCCGGATATGGGTCCTGACGTACCCGGTTTCGAGCGTGCTCAACGCGCAAGATCCAAGCGATCGTTGAGGTCCCGGGCGTGGACCGACCCCGGGCAGTAGCCCGAGGTCGGTCCCATAGCGCTGCCGTCCTGCTCAAGTGACCACGAGTCCCCGTTCGATCAGGGCCCGATCGACCACCCGGGCGGGAGCCCTGCTGTCAGCTGGCCAAAGTTGCGTACCAGGTGGCGAACTTGCCGCTGGGCGCCTCGGCGATGATGCCCGGCTTCGAGGCGGTGCCGAGTTTGTTTGCGCCATGCTCTTTCGCCATCCACAGGTGATCAACGCCACAACCCTCGTCACCTTGGATGTCGGTAAACGTGATCTTTGTCCCGACCTTCACCTTGAAGCTCAGGAACGTGCCGGCGTTGCAGAACCCCGGCTGGGACCACGAGTTGTCCGAGTTGTACACGGTCTGAACCTCACCGGCCGGGGCGAAGGTGTTGTACGTCCCGGGGAATGTCGCGTGGCCTCCATCGGGTCGAGCGACGCCTGTGAGCGCGGGGCTACTCGACCGCACAACATGCGCCGGAACACTCGCCGAAATGAACTTTGCGTAGAACTGGAGCGATCCGGCATCGGCCCCGATCAGTTCGCCGGGCTTCGCGGGCGAACCGAGGTTCGAGCCGGAGACCTTTACGCCCAACGCACCGCCGTTCGGGTATCCGGCATCGAAGTCACTCATACCGAGCGTCTGGCCCACCGTCGAGTACGAGCCGCCGTCCGAGAATGCCGACATGGACCATGAGGTGTCGGAGTTGAGAATCAACTGCCCGACGTCCTCGAACCCCGATCCGGTGTTGAAAAACAGCTCATAGGTGCCGACCTTTGCCGCTGCCGGTGTGACATGGGCGCTGGTTCCGGTTCCACCCGCCGTGGAGTCTCCAGGCGCTGCTCCGGCCGTGGTCGCTCCCGCCAAGCCGAGCCCCATCGTCGATACCGCGGCGGCTGACAGTACGGCCCCGATCCGATATTTCGTCTTTGCCTTCATGGATGTTCCTCTCATTCAGTGAACATGCTCCCGCTGAGCATGCGACCGCCGCCGACGATTGAGAACGACAATGAGAGTAAGGACGTGTCTCCCGCCGAAGCCGCCAACGGCATGATACATCGGGATTTCCGAAATTGCTCGCTCCATCCGGGTCGAATTTTTCGCTGGCTGAGCGTCGTGATCGTTTGGGTCGAGGTATCAGCCGATCGTGGCGACCACGCGGCTGGGCTGGGTCAGGTTCATCCGCCACTCTGCGAACAAGACTCGGCGCGCACGTGCCGCCGGCCTGCGGCGATCCTGGAGGTGAGCCGACGGCATCGAGCTGTTCTCCGCGGCGATCCGAGACGTCTGCCAGCGGGGTATCGAGCTGTTCTCCCGCGTCGATCGGTGGGGTCGGTTCGTCGTCGGAAGGGCGCGAGAGGTGCGCGAAGATCGGCTGACCTGGGAGGTGTACCGCACTGACTGTGAATGACAAAACAGAGGGTAGATCGGGTCGATGGCATAGTCCTACGCGAGTGAGTCTCCCTGCAGTCCTCCAACCGATCTGGCCGAGCGACCTCGAACCGAACCGCCTGAGCGATCTCCGGTGAGGGTCGCGATGGTGTCGCCCTATGCGCTCGACTCGACCGGGCGGCGTGCAAGGTCAGGTCCTGGGTCTCTCCCGTTCGCTGCGCCGGCTCGGACACGAAGTCACGGTCATCGGTCCGGCCGACGAGGGTGACATGTTCTCGCCGGCGTCCGACCGGGTGGGGAGCGCGACGTCGTGGTGGTCGGCCGTCCCATGGGCGTCCGCTCCAACGGCTCGGTGGCGCCTGTCGCCTTGTCCCCCATGGCCGCCGTGCGCGCCGAGCGGGCGGTGCGCAAGCGCGATTTCGACGTGGTCCACCTTCACGAGCCGCTGGCACCGGTCACTTCGTACGGCCTGGTGTTGCGGTGCCGTGTGCCGATGGTCGGGACGTACCACCGGGCGGGCGTCAGTCGTTGGGTGCCGATGCTGAAGCCGCTGGCCGGCCTGGTCGGCCGTCGCCTCCAGGTGCGGGTCGCCGTGTCGGAGGCGGCGCGTGACACGGGCGAGCGCTCCGGTGGCGGGACCTTCGAGGTCCTGTTCAACGGCGTCGACGTGGAGCGATTCGCTTCGGCGGCGCCGGAGCGGGCCCCGGGAGGGGTTCCGGTGGTGCTCTTCGTCGGGCGTCACGAAGCAGCGCAAGGGCCTCGGTGTGTTGCTCGACGCCTTCGCCATCGTCGACCGGAATGCCGTCCTCTGGGTCGCGGGTGAGGGTCCCGAGACGGAGGTGCTCCGCCGACGGTACCCACCTTCGGAACGGGTCCAGTGGCTCGGCATGCTCGACGACGAAGAGCTGGCTCGGCGCTTGGCCGGGGCAGATGTGCTCTGCGCCCCCTCGCGGCACGGCGAGTCGTTCGGCGTGGTGTTGCTCGAGGGCATGGCGGCGGGGTGTGCGGTGGTGGCCTCGGACATCGAGGGGTATCGCGCGGCCGCGGGCGGTCACGCGGTGCTCGTACCTCCGGGCGACCCCGACGCGCTCGCCCGCGCGCTCGGGGTGGTGCTCGCCGATGTCGACGCAGGGAGCGGGGCATCGAGCCCCGAGGCGCACAAGGCGGCCGAGGCGCACGCGCGGGCGTGGTCGATGGACGCGCTGGCGCAGCGCTACGTGGAGATCTACGAGCGGGCCATCGCCGAGGCGGGCGGGGGCCAGCAGGCTGAGAGACACGCAGGCTGAGAGAGCTGAGCTGAGAGAGCTGAGAGAGCTGAGAGAGCTGAGAGAGCTGAGAGAGCCGAGAGAGCCGAGAGATCGGGCGGCGACGGGGGTACGTGCCGGCCCATGGGCTGATCCGCGCTGACGTAGGCTGGACTCTCCATGGCCGACGAGAGCGACAACGCAGGGACGTCGGGTCGCGCGGGCTCGAGCGGTGGCTCGCCGGCAGGAGGCAACGCGGGCGGTTCGAGTGGAGGGGGCGGGGGCGGAAGCAGGAACCGCAATCGAAATCGCAACCGGAACCGGAACAGGGGCCGGAGCGGCGACTCCGACCGGGCTGGAGGCGGAGCAGGCCAGAGCGCCACGGCCAAGGGCGGGACGAACCAAGGTACGGGCCAGCGCAAGGGTGGCGGCGCCGGCCAGGGCAACGGGTCCCGCCAGCGCTCCGGATCCCAGTCCCGCAACGGGCAGCGGAGTGGGCAAAGCGGGCAGGGCGGTCAGAGGCGGCAGGGCGCTCAGAGCGGGCAGAGGCAAAGCGCCCAAAACGGGCAGAGGGGTGGGCAACGACGCAACGAGCGTGCCCCAGGCGCGGTGGCCGTCGCACCCGTGGTGGCGGTGGCAGCGGAGCCCGAACAGGGACCCCCCGGACTCGGCGCGCCGAAGATCTTCCCGAGCGAGGTCGCCGCCAACCGGCGACGGGCGATCATGCTCTGCGCTTTCCCCGCGGCAGTGCCCGCACTCGTCGTGGGCGTCGCGCTCGACCTTGGCGGTGGGGTGGGTCGTCGGGGTGGTCGCGCTGGTCGTCGTCGGCGTGGTCGTCGCCTACCGGTTGTGGCGTGTCGCGCCGAGCCGCGCACTGCGGTCGGTCGGCGCCGTCCCGCTCGACGAGCACGACGAGCCGCGCCTCTCCAACATCGTCGAGGGCCTGTGTGCCACCTTCGGCGTGCGCGTTCCGGCGCTCCATCTCGTGCGTGACCGCGTCCCCAATGCCTGCGCCCTGGGGCGGGACGCCACGTCCGCCGACCTCGTCGTCACGACGGGACTCCTCGACCTGCTCGATCCGATTCAGCTCGAGGGAGTGGTCGCCCACGAGCTGGCCCACGTGAAACGCGGTGACAACGGAGTCTCGTGCATCGCCCTCACGTTGGCCCGGCTCGTGGGGGGCGAGGCCACGCTGCGCCGCAGCATCGGAACGGACTCATCGCGTGAGTACCGCGCCGACGTCTTGGCCGCGTCCGCGGTGCGCTACCCGAGCGGACTCCTCAGCGCTCTCCAGCTGATGATGCGCGCTCCGGCCCCGGCGGCGGACTCGGTGTTCGCCCCTCCCCGCTACGGGTCCACCCGCTGGGTTTGGATCGATCCGTCCGTCGGGCACCGAGATGACCCCGTGGTGCCCGGTGACCTGGACGAGACGGCGGTGAGAGCCGCCGCGTTGAGCGAATGGTGAGGACGGGCGGTAGACCCCTCGTAGACTGGACTCCATGACGACGGGCACCTTCACCGTCAAGCGGGGTTTGGCGGACATGTTGCGGGGCGGCGTGATCATGGACGTGGTCAACGCCGAGCAGGCCAAGGTGGCCGAGGACGCGGGTGCCGTGTCGGTCATGGCGCTCGAACGGGTGCCGGCCGACATCCGCCGCGACGGCGGGGTGGCGCGGATGAGCGACCCGGTGCTGATCGAGGGGATCATCGACGTGGTGACCATCCCGGTCATGGCCAAGGCCCGCATCGGCCACTTCGCCGAAGCGCAGGTGCTCCAGAGCCTGGGCGTCGACTTCATCGACGAGTCCGAAGTGCTCACGCCGGCCGACGAGGCGCACCACATCGACAAGTGGCCGTTCACGGTCCCGTTCGTGTGCGGGGCCACGAACCTCGGCGAGGCATTGCGGCGGATCAGCGAGGGTGCCGCGATGATCCGCTCCAAGGGCGAGGCGGGCACGGGCAACATCGTCGAGGCGGTGCGGCACCTCCGCTCCATCCTCGGGGACCTGCGCGCGGTCACGCAGGCCGACCAGGCCGAGCTCTATCGGTGGGCCAAGGAGCTGGCCGCACCGGTCGGCCTCGTCCAGGAGATCCACGACACGGGCCGGCTCCCCGTCCCCCTCTTCTGCGCGGGCGGGATCGCCACGCCGGCCGATGCGGCGTTGGTGATGCAACTCGGCGCGGAGGCCGTGTTCGTCGGCTCGGGCATCTTCAAGTCCTCCGACCCCTCCCGCATGGCCTCGGCCATCGTCGAGGCCACGGCGCACTACGAAGATGCCGAGCACGTGGCCAAGGTCTCCCGCGGGCTGGGCGAGGCGATGCGCGGTCTGGAGGCGTCGGCCTTCGGGGAGCATCTCGCCGACCGGGGGTGGTAGGACCGCCTCCGCCCATCGGCGTGCTGGACCTCCAGGGCGACGTCCGGGAACACCTGGCCGCCCTGGGCGACGTGGGCCGTGAGGGCCGGCCGGTCCGGCACCCGGCGGATCTCGACGGGATCGCCGGCCTCGTGCTCCCGGGCGGCGAGTCCACGACGCTGTCCATGCTCTTGGAGTCGACCGGCCTCTTCGAGGCCATCGGTGCACGGCTGAGCGGTGATCCGGCGCCGATGCCGGTGCTCGGGACCTGCGCCGGGCTCGTCCTGCTCGCGCGCGCCATCGAGGACGGCCGGCCCGACCAGGTGTGCTTCGGGGTGCTCGACGCGGTGGTCCGGCGCAACGGCTACGGGCGGCAGATCGCGTCGTTCGAAGGCGAGGTGGCGCTGGGCGAGGGACCTGCCCTCCCGGCGGTGTTCATCCGCGCCCCGCTCATCGTGTCGCTCGGGGACGACGTAGAAGTGCTGGGCCGGTTCGACGGGGTGCCGGTGCTCGTGCGGCAGGGGCCGGTCGTGGCGTCGGTCTTCCATCCGGAGCTCACGCCGGACCGCCGGGTGCACCACCTGTTCGCCCGCCTCTGCGACGATTCCTGACCGACCGGTCGAACCAAGGCGACGCCTCCGGAGTCTCAATATGCGTGAGGCTGTCCAGCGCTGTGCGCTCCGTCTCCGCCACGCTCGCCGTGGGCGTTCTCGCCGCCACGTTGGCGGTTGCCGTCTTCGCCGGCCCCCGCCTCGCCCCTTCGGGACAGGCCGGGGCGGCGACGACCCCCGGTATCGGCCATGGTCGTGCCGTTCGGGCCACGTCCCCTACGAGAGCTGTCCCGCTTCCGACGTGAAGCTGACCGTTGGTGTGCCCCGGCACGCCTTCGTACCCGGGCAGCTGGTCACCTATTCGGTGCTGTTGCAGAACACCTCGGCCCATGCGTGCACGGCCCCGGGCGCGCCGGCTGGCGCGCGGTCCGTTGCCACTCGTCCTCGGGCCTTGCTCACCCGTGCCGTGCGCATCACCAATTCAGCGGGACGAACGTCTACCCGGGTGAGGTCGCCGTGAGCTGCCCGGCCATCCTCGGGGGTCCCATCCCGCCGCACGCGCCATCACCGCGACGGGGACCTGGGACCAGAGGTCTTCGGGCGCGACGAGGACGCAGCAGCCTCCGGGCACGTACACCCTCACCGTCGGCGGGAGCGTGCGGGTCCCCGTGCGCCTCGCCCTCAGGCCGCAGGCCGTCCCGGGCCCAGTCCCCGTTCCGGTCCCAGTCCCCGTCCCGGTCCCCGCCCGGTTCCGATCTCGCCACCGGCTCCGCCCCGGATCCCGTCTCCCGCGGCCTCGCTCACCCGGTCGGTTCGCATCGCGTACGAGGGTTGCCCGGCCGGCCAGGTGATCATGAGCGTCACCGTGCCGGCTCGTGCGGTGCCCTGGCTCGTTCCGCTCCGCTACACCGTGCGCCTCGACAACACCGGCCGTACCGCGTGTGGACCGCCGGCGGGCCGCATCGCGGGGGCTCCCCGAATCTGACCGTCGGGCCTTGCGGCGCCCTCGCCGCCGTCGTCTCCGACCGCAGGGGTGTCGACGTCTCCCCAGGACCGCCGCCTACGTCATGTGCCCTCAGATCTCGCCCGTCCATCTGGGACCGGTGCCGAACGGCGACGGCCACCGGGACCTGGCTCAAATACGAGCACCTGCCCACAACCGGCGGGAGGCCGCAGTGGCGCCAGGCACCACCGGGGTCGTACCGCCTCACCGTCTCGGCGCGGGGCTCCTCGGCAGCCCACGTCAGCGTGCCGTTCTCCATCGCGGCGCCGGCCGGCGCTTCTCGAGCCCCCCGCACGGTCCCTACGGTTCCGACAGTCCCCTCCGTCCCCTCCGCCCCTTCCGTCCCCGCCCCGAGCTGACCCGACGCCCACCCGTCCGGGCGCCCGGCCCCGGGCCCGCTCCGGACCAGGCTCGATACAATCGAGGACCTGTCCCCGGCCGCGTGGGGATCACCACTGAGCGCGAGGAACGAGGCAGAGCAGACATGTCGGGTCACTCGAAGTGGGCGACCACCAAGTACCGCAAGGGGGCCCAGGACAAGGCCCGGGCGAAGGTCTTCGCCAAGTGCATCCGGGCCATCGAGGTGGCCGCACGCGACGGCGGGGGAGACCTCGACTCCAACGCCACGCTTCGCACCGCCTTCCAGAAAGCGAGGGCGGCCAGCGTCCCGCTGGACACGATCGAGAAGGCGGTCAAACGAGGTACCGGTGACCTCGAGGGTGTGCGCTACGAGGCCATCAACTACGAGGGCTACGGGCCGGGTGGCGTGGCCATCATGGTCGAGACGCTGAGCGACAACCGGAATCGCACCGGCGCCGAGATGCGCAACGTCTTCAGCCGCAACGGCGGGAACATGGCCGAGCCGGGCGCGGTCAGCTGGCAGTTCGAGCGCAAGGGGATCGTCACCGTCGGCCTCGACAACGACGAGGACAAGGTGATGGAGATCGCCATGGAAGGTGGCGCGGAGGACCTTTCCTCCAACGGCGCCGCCTGGGTGGTGACCAGCGCGCCCGGGGACCTCGAGTCGGTGCGCCAGGCGCTCGACGGCGCCGGCATCGCGCCGGAATCGGTGGACCTCTCGCTGGAGCCGACGTCCCTCGTCGCCGTGCCCGAGGAAGCCGACGCCAAGAAGGTGCTGCGCCTGCTCGAGGCGATCGACGACCACGACGACGTCCAGGCCGTGCATTCCAACGCCGACATCCCCGACGAGGTGCTCGCCTCCTTCGAAGGCTGAGGTCCGGAGCGGTCGCTCCGACAGAGCGGTCCGCCACCTCCGAACACCACCGGACTATCCTGCGAACGCATGTTCGCATTGGGCGTCGACCCTGGGCTCTCGCGTTGCGGCTACGGCCTGGTCCAACGCGCCGAGGGGGGCGCACTGCGGGCGGCGGCGGCGGGCGTCATCGAGACGGCCCCCGAGGACGCGCTGGCGGCGAGGCTCCTGGAACTCCACTGCGAGCTCGGGGCACTCCTCGCCGAGCTCCGGCCGGACGTGGTGGTGGTCGAACGGGTCTTCTTCCAGGTCAACGCGCGCACAGCCATGTCGGTCGGCCAGGCCAGCGGTCTGGCCCTGCTCGCGGCAGCGTCGGCCGGAGCCGACGTCGCCCAGTACACGGCCAACGAGGTCAAGCTGGCCCTCGTCGGGTACGGCGCCGCGACCAAGCAGCAGGTGCAGCATCGATGGTGGCCCGGGTGCTCGGCCTGGACGCGGTCGGTGGGCCGCCGGACGTCGCCGACGCGCTGGGGCTCGCCGTGTGCCACCTCTCCTCGGCCGGCCTGCGCCGGGCCGTCGACGCGGCACGAAGGTGAGGGAACGATGATCGGACTGCTCCGAGGACGGGCCGTGTCGCGCGCCCGGGGACGGAGAGGTGATCCTCGACGTGGCCGGGGTCGGCTACCGGGTGGCGGTCACGCCTGCGACCGCCGCCGCGCTGATCGTCGGCGGCACGGCGGAGGAGGCGACGCTCTTCGTGCACACCCACGTACGCGAGGACGCCATCGTCCTCTACGGCTTCGTGCACGACGACGAACGACGGTGCTTCGAGGTGCTCCTCGGCTCGCACGGGGTGGGCCCGGCACTGGCGCTCGCCATCATGGGTTCGCTCTCGCCGGCCACCCTGTCGACGGCGGTGCTCGAAGACGACCTCGAGACGTTGTGCACGGTGCCAGGCGTCGGTCGCAAGACCGCGGCGCGACTGTTGATCGAGCTGAAGAGTCGCCTCGATCTGCCGGATCTCTCGACGCCTCCGGTCGTCGTCGGAGGGGAACGGCGCGCGGCCCGCGACGCGCACGTCGCGCGCCGAAGCGAGGGCGGCACTCAGCGAGCTGGGGTACGCGCCCGACGAGATCCGGGCCGCGCTCGACGGCCTGCGCGACGATGTCGGCGTGGAGGAGATGCTGCGACTGGCCCTGCGAGAGCTGGCCTCGAGGTGAGTCCGAAGGCCCGCCGGGAGGTGCTGGCGGTCGAGGACGACGAGCCCCGGGTCGTCGACCCGGTCAAGGTCGACGGCGAAGAGGAGCTCGAGGAAGTCGGGCTCCGGCCGCGCTCCCTGGACGAGTTCGTCGGTCAGGCCGAACTGGTCGAGCATCTCGCCATCGTGATCCAGGCGGCACGCCAGCGCGGCCAGCCGGTCGACCACCTCCTCTTCGCCGGACCGCCCGGGCTGGGCAAGACGTCGCTGGCCGGCATCGTGGCCGTCGAGATGCGAGCCGGTCTGCGCATCACGGCCGGCCCCGTGCTGACGCGCGCCGGTGACCTCGCCGCGCCTGCTCACCGACCTGCAGGACGGAGACATCCTCTTCATCGACGAGATCCACCGTCTGCACCGCTCCGTCGAGGAGATGCTCTATTCGGCCATGGAGGACGGCCGCCTGGACATCCTCATCGGCAAGGGTCCGACGGCGCGCTCCATCCGCCTGGAGCTGCCTCGGTTCACGCTCGTCGGCGCGACGACGCGCACCGGCCTCGTCTCGGGTCCGCTGCGCGACCGCTTCGGTTTCGTGGGCCGGCTCGACCTGTACCGCCCGGAGGACCTGCGCGCCATCGTCGAGCGTTCGGCCCGCATCCTCAAGGTCACGATCGACGGCGAGGGGGCGACTCGGATCTCCGAGCGTTCGCGCGGCACGCCGCGGGTGGCCAACCGCCTGTTGCGTCGGGTGCGCGACTTCGCCGAGGTGCGCGGCGAAGGCTTCATCGACGGAGCGACGGCCAACGAGGGGCTCGAGCTCTTCGGCGTCGACGGGCTCGGGCTCGACAAGGTCGACCGCGCCATCCTCCTGACACTCTGCTCGCGCTTCGGCGGCCAACCGGTCGGTCTCACGACGCTGGCGCACTGTGTCGGCGAGGAACCCGACACCATCGAAGACGCCTACGAGCCGTTCCTGCTCCAGAGCGGCCTGATGCAGCGCACGGCTCGGGGACGGGTGCCCACCGAACGCGCCTGGGCCCATCTCGGACTCGTCAGCCCTCCGGGCGCTCCGTCCCTCTTCTGAGGGCGACGGAGAGCGCTGTCACGCTGCAACATGGGCTAACCTTTCGCCTGTTGTACCGACGTACCGAGAGCAGGGAGCGAGGTGATCCGATGGCAGGCATGATGACGCGGCCACAGCCGTCGGTGCACGCCTGCGCGGACCTCCTGCCGCTCGCGGTCGTCGCCGGACCGTTGCTCGGCATGCCGAAGCCAGGTCCGGCCCCCAGCTGCACCGGCTTCTGACGCCGGCACCGCAGCGCATTTCCGCTCTGCGCTGAGCGGCTCCGGCACCCTGCCGCACCTCCCGCTCGTTCACCGAGCCTGCCTCTGGATTACACCCCCTTTCCCGTCCCACAGGAGAGTTCCCATGGGTGATCGCACCCTCTTCCCGAATGCATCGACCAAAGCCACCGTGGCCTATTGCTGGACCCAGATGCGGCCCGACCGCGCCGCCTTCCTGTCCAGCAGCACCGCCATCGTGCTCGGCACGCTCGCCAACGCCGTCGCCGCGCCCCTGGTCTTTGCCGCATTGCTCAGCCGGATCGCCGAGCTCGGTGACCACCCTCACGAGGACCTGTGGCACACCTTCGGTCCACTGGTCGTGGCCTACGCGGTCATCCTCGTGGCCGCCGTGGCCTTCGGCCGTCTCGGGGGCTGGCTCAACTGGGGCGCGACCCTGCGCTCCTTCGGGCGTGCCATGACGAACGGGTACGACCACCTGATCGGCCTGAGCCACGGATGGCACACCGACCGACCCTCGGGAGAGGTGATCGCGACGCTGGAGACGTCCAGCTGGGCCTTCGTCGAGCTGATCGAGGCGATGGTCTGGGGCATCCTGCGCCTGAGCGTGACGGTGCTCGGAGCTATGGTCGTCCTCGGCATCGTGGCCTGGCCCGTCGCGCTGGTCATGGCGGCGCTGGTGGCGGTGTTCGTCCTGGTCCTGTGCCTGCGCATGGGACGCGTCGTGGCCGCGGAGAAGGACTTCTCGGACGCCCACTCGCGGGCGACCGGCGTGATCGCCGACACCATCGCCAACCTGACGACCGTGCGGACCCAGGCTTCCGAGGACCGCGAGAAGGCCCACGTCGCCGACCTCGTCGCCGACTCCGTCAGCGCGGACTACCGCGCTCGCCGGGTCTTCACGGCGACGCGGCTGCAGATGGAATCGGCCATGGCGTTCTTCAACTGGGCCGCGGTCGCCGTCGGCGTCGTGCTCGCGCTGCACCACGTCGCGTCCGCCGGCGCCGTCTACCTGATCCTGTTCTACGCCACGTTCGTGGGCACCAGCCTGGAGGAGTCGTTCGAGTTCATCCGCTTGCTGGCGCGGGCCGTGGGGCGTTGTGCGAAATTCGCCGGTATCGCGGCCACCGTGCCCGACATCGTCGACGTTCCAGGTGCCCCGGACCTCGTGGTGGCACGCGGTCGGGTGGACTTCCGCGGGCTGCGGTTCGCGTACCGCGACGGTGCTCCCTTGTTCGAAGGGTTGGACCTCCGCATCGAGCCCGGCGAGCACATCGGGTTGGTCGGGCCCTCCGGCTCGGGGAAGACGACGCTGACCAAACTGCTCCTCCGTTTCGCCGATCGTGACGGGGGCGCCATCGAGATCGACACCCAGGACATCGCTCGGGTCACCCAGCAGTCGCTCCGCCGGCACATCGCGTACGTGCCGCAGGATCCGCAGATGCTGCACCGGACCATCGCGGAGAACATCTGCTACGGCCTGGAGCTCCCCGACGGTCCCGACATGGACCTCGTGCGCACGGTCGGGCGCGCCGCCTGTGTCGACGAGTTCGTCCAGCGCTTCCCGGCGGGCTACGAGACCATCGTCGGAGAGCGCGGCATGAAGCTCTCGGGCGGTCAGCGCCAGCGCGTGGCCATCGCCCAAGCGATGGCGAAGGGGGCCCAGGTGCTCGTCCTCGACGAGGCGACCTCTGCGCTGGACTCGGAGTCGGAGTCGCTGGTGCAGGAGGCACTCTGGCGCCTGATGGAGGGAACGACCGCACTGGTCGTCGCCCACCGGCTCGCCACGATTGCGCGCCTCGACCGCATCGTCGTGCTCGAGCAGGGGAGGGTGGTCGAGCAGGGCACCCACGCCGAGCTCCTCTCGGCCGGGCGCTCCGGCGTCTACGGACGACTCTGGGAGCACCAGTCGGGAGGATTCCTCGCCGCCTGAGCCGAGGCCCGGCCTCCGGGACGTCCCGGTGGCCGGGCCGGGCACCCCGCGCCATCGCCTCCGTGGGAGGTCGGTTCGGACACGCGGAGACCCGCCGCCCGGGAACCCGTGAACGCACGCACTAGGGTGTTTCGTCGCAACTGATTTCAGTGCAAGGACCCTCTCATGACGATCCTCCATTCGCTCCTCGCCGCCACGTCAACGAAGTCGAGCAGTTCGAACCCCCTGATCACGCTGTTGCCCCTGTTGGCCATCGGCTTGCTCGGGTACTTCTTCTTCATCCGACCCCAGCAGCGCAAGGCCCAGGCGGCCCGGCAGGCACAGGGCAAGGAGATAGAGGTCGGCGACGAGGTCCAGACGGTGGGCGGCGTCATCGGCACCGTCCTCGAGGTGCACGGCGATCGCTACACCCTGCTCACGGGTGCCCTGAACGAAGAGGGGAACCTCGACGGGCCCCAGCCGACGCGGATCGTCTTCCTGCGCCAGGCCATCGCCAAGAAGATCGAGCGCATCGCGGACGTCCAGGACGTCCAGGTCGCCGATGTCCAGGATGTGGCCGTGGCCGACGAGGAGTCCTCGAGCAATGGCGACGGCCCCCATGACGCCCAACCGGCGGACGAAGGGGAGGCTGAGGAGGCGTGAGTCCCAAGGCGGGAGGCCGTGCCCAACGCCAGCAACGGCGGAACCTCCTCATCAGCGTCCTGGTGGTGGTCGCCATCTCCTTGGGCTCTTTCGCCGCCGTGTTCGCCGCTCGCTGGTCACCCCGCCTCGGCCTGGACCTCGCCGGTGGTGTCGCCGTCGTCTACACGGCCGAGGGGTCGCACATCACGCAATCCGACCTCGACGAGACGGTCAACATCCTGAACCTGCGTGTGAACGGGCTCGGCGTGTCGGGCGCCGAGGTCCAGACCACGGGCAAGAACCAGATCTCGGTCTCCATTCCCGGGCGTCAAGGACGCCCAGCAGGTGCTGGACCAGATCGGCCAGACGGCCCGCATGTACTTCCGCCCCGTGCTGTGCTTCGGCTACCCCGAAGCAGTACCAAAGCACAAGCAACACCTGGCCCAGCAGCCGCGCGGCATCGGGACGATCCCGGCGTGCTCGACGTCCACGCAGCTCACCGCGCCGAATCTGAAGTGACACCGAACAATTCGCCGCAGGGGTACTCCCAGAACAACGTTCCTCCCGATCCGCAGTTCGCGACGTATCCCTCGACCAGCCCGCAGAAGCCCGACTACGCCAAGAGCACGGTGCTCCTGCCCGGGCTGCAGAATGCCTGCGGGCTCGCGGGGGCTCCGGTGCGTGCTCGGCCCGTCCCAGATGACGGGGCGCTCGATCTGGAGTGCCACGGCGACCCAGAACCAGACCGGCCAGTGGGTCGTCGACTACACGCTCGCGGGTTCGACGCCGGATCGGCGCTGTGGGACAAGGTGGCCCAGGAGAACTTCCACCAGCTGCTCGGGATCGAGCTCGACGGCGACGTGTACTCGGCGCCGATCATCCAGCCCACCCAGACCGGTTGCACCTCGTTCGCCGGCCGGGGTGAGATCTCGGGCAACCTGACCCAGGCGGACGCCCAGAACCTGGCCCAGGCCATGAACTACGGCGCGTTGCCGATCACGTTGAAGGCCGCCACGTCCGAGACGGTCTCCGCCACCCTCGGCCACTCCGCCCTCGTCGCCGGGCTCGCCGCGGGAGTCGGCGGACTGATCCTGGTGCTGCTCTACGTCCTGGCCTACTACCGGGCGCTGGGGCTGGTCGTGATCTCGGGTCTGGTGCTCACGGCCATGATGCTGTGGGCGATCATCTCGGCTCTCGGTCACACGACGGTCGCGCCGAGCTTCGACCTGGCCGGCATCACGGGATTGATCGTGTCCATCGGCATCACCGTGGACTCCTACATCGTCTATTTCGAGCGCCTGAAAGACGAGACCCGGTCCGGACGCTCCGTACGGACGTCCGTGGACCGCGGCTTCAAGAGCGCCTGGCGGACGGTGTGGGCGGCGGACTTCGTCTCCCTGCTGGCCGCCATTGTCCTGTACTTCGTGGCCGTGGGGAACGTGAAGGGCTTCGCGTTCTTCCTCGGACTCTCGACGATCATGGACATGGCCGTGACCTGGTTCTACACCCGGCCGCTCGTGATCCTCCTCGGATCAGAGCGAGCGGCTCCAGGGCTCGGGTGCGTTCAGCATCTCGACCGGCCTCGGCGCGGGACCCCAGGGAACGGCCCCGGTCGGCGCCGGCGGCATGGCCGGTGCCGCAGCGGGGGGCGGGTCGTGAGCGACCGCAGCGGCAACGGCAAGCACGATGACGACGACTCAGCGCCCTCGACGAGGTGAGCGAGGAGGAGGTCGAGCAACTCGAGGAGAGCGTCGATCTCGGCCAGCTCGACGAGGACGAGCTCGTCTCGGTCGACGTCGCGGCGCGGGCACTGCTGGCCAAGCCCCGGCGCGGCCACGGCCCGATCGCCCGCATCTACCGGGGCGAGACGCGCTTCGACTTCGTCGGCCGTCGCAAGATCTGGTTCGGCATCTCGACGCTCATCATCGTGCTCGGGATCGTCTCCATCGTCCTTCGCGGCGGGTTGAACCTCGGGATCGAGTTCAAGGGCGGCACGGAGTGGACGATCTCCGCACCGGGGGTCACCCAGACCCAGGCCACCAACGCCATGCAATGGCACCGGGGCTGATCGATCCGACGGTCGAGCTCCTCGGCACCGGGCAGAACCAGACGCTGAACGTCCAATCGGACATCAACCGGCTCAGCGAGGCCCAGCAAGAGCAGTGAGCCTTCGCGTGCAGGCGGCCATGCTCAAGCTCACCGCACCACACCACGCGAAGGGGTCGGCGGCAACGACGACCACGACGACCGCTGCTTCCTCGACCACGACGACCACGACCTCCCCCCAGAACGCGACGCTCAAATCGACACACGGACAAGATCAGCATCACCACCGTCGGTCCGACCTGGGGCTCCTCCATCACCGACAAGGCCATCCAGGCCCTGATCATCTTCTTCATCGTGGTGGCGGTCTACATCAGCTTCCGCTTCGAGCCGAAGATGGCCCTGGCCGCCTTCATCGCGATGATCCACGACGTCCTGGTGGCGATCGGCATCTACTCCATCTTCAATTTCCAGGTCACGCCGGACACGGTCGTGGCCATCCTCACCATCCTGGGCTACTCGCTCTACGACACCGTCGTGGTGTTCGACCGTGTGCGTGACAACACGAGAGGCATCGGCAGCAGCGGCCGTATGACCTACCCGCAGCTGATCAACCTCTCCATGAACCAGACCCTGGCGAGATCCATCAACACCTCCATGGTGGCGATCCTGCCGGTGCTCTCGGTGCTCCTCATCGGCGCCCAGGTCCTCGGCGCCACGACGCTCCAGTCCTACGGCCTCGCCCTCTTCGTCGGACTCCTCTCGGGTGCGTACTCGTCCATCTTCATCGCCTCACCCGTGCTCTCCATGATGAAGGAGCGCGAGGACCGCTGGGTCTCGGTCGCCCGACGGCTCGAGCAGCGCGGCGAGGGCCATACCTCGTACTCCGCCGTCGACGCCGCCACGATGAGCACCCAGATCAGTGTCGCGGCCTCGGGCCAGGCCGCTCGTTCCGGCGGCGGCGGTGCGCCTGCGGCCTCACGGTCGAAGGGCACCAAGCGCAGCGGGCCCATCCGGCCGGGTTCGGGCGACGGGAGCGGGAGTGGCAGCGGGAACGGGAGCAGCACCGGGGCGGGCAGCGGCACCGGCAGTGGGAAAGGCAGTGGGACCGGGAGCGGGAAAGGCACTGGGAGCGGGAAAGGCTGGCGGGAGCGCGGAGCGGCACCGGTACCGGGACGGCCGTGATGGACCCGCCCGCCGGGACGAGCCCCCCGACGACGTCCACCGGCTCCGACACCCGCCGGAGGAACCCAAGCGCCGCGACCGCGCAAAAACAAGGGAAGCGCCGCCACTGATCCGTCGACCCCCGGCGGGGGGTCCGGATCTGTTGTCCCTGGCAGGTACCCTGGAACGATGGTGTCGCTGGCCAAAGTGAGCGCCACGACGCAGGCGCAGTTGCATCGACGTCGACGACCTGCTCGCGCCCCTCCTCGGGGAGTTCAGCCGGCACCGGCCCGACGACGACCGCGGCGCCATCATCGAGGCCGGACGGGTGGCCGCCGGCGGCCCACGAAGGCCAGTTCCGCCGTTCGGGTGAGCCGTACATCACCCACCCGTCGCCGTCGCCACGATCGTGGCCGAACTGGGCCTCGACGCACAGACGGTCGCGGCCGCCCTGCTCCACGACGCCGTGGAGGACACGGGTCTCACCCTCGACGCCATCCGCTCGACCTTCGGCGAGGGCGTGGCCACGGTCGTCGACGGGGTGACCAAGCTCGACCGCTTCCAGTTCAACTCGAAGGAGGCGCAGCAGGCGGCGACCATCCGCAAGATGCTCGTCGCCATGGCGGAGGACTGGCGGGTCCTGCTGATCAAGCTGGCCGACCGTCTCCACAACATGCGCACCCTGGCCGTGATGCCCGAGTGGAAGCAGCGCCGCACCGCCCAGGAGACCTTCGACGTCTACGCGCCGTTGGCGCACCGCCTCGGCGTGCAGCAGGTGCGCTGGCAGCTCGAGGACCTCGCCTTCGCCACGCTCCACCCGAAGCGGTACGCGGAGATCGAGCAGATGGTGGCCGCCCGCGCCCCCCGAGCGCGAGGAGTACCTCGAGCGCGTCCTCGTCCACGTGCGCCAGCGCCTCGAGGAGATGGGCATCGAGGCGGACGTGAGCGGTCGTCCGAAGCACCTGTGGTCCATCTACGAGAAGATGGTGGTGCGCGGCAAGGAGTTCGACGACATCAACGACCTCGTCGGCATCCGCGTCGTCGTCGAGTCCGAGAAGGACTGCTGGGCCGCGCTGGGCGCCATCCACGCCATCTGGGCGCCGGTGCACGGGCGGTTCAAGGACTACATCAACACGCCCAAGTTCAACATGTACCAGTCGCTGCACACGACGGTCATCGGACTGGACGGCAAGCCGGTCGAGGTGCAGATCCGCACCTGGGAGATGCACCACCGGGCCGAGTACGGCATCGCCGCCCACTGGGGCTACAAGTCCAAGGAGGACAGCTCCTCGGAGATGGCCTGGCTCCAGCGGATCGCCGACGTCGAGCGCCAGACCGACGATCCGATCGAGTTCCTCGAAGCGCTGAAGCTCGACCTCGAGCAGGACGAGGTCTACGTCTTCACGCCCAAGGGCAAGGTGATCTCGCTCCCGGCGCGCTCGACCCCGGTGGACTTCGCCTACGCCATCCACACCGAGGTCGGCCACCGTTGCATCGGGGCGCGGGTCAACGGCCGGCTGGTGCCGCTCGAGACCCAGCTCAGCTCCGCCGACACGGTCGAGATCATCACGTCGAAATCGGCCACGCCCAGCCCGTCGCGGGACTGGCTCCAGATCGTCGCGTCGTCTCGGGCGCGCAACAAGATCCGCCAGTGGTTCTCCCGCGAGCGCCGCGAAGACGCGATCGAGACAGGCCGCGAAGAGCTGTCGCGGGCGCTGCGCCGCGAGGGCCTGCCGCTGCACAAGCTGCTCAACTCCGCCGCCCTGGCCGAGGTCGCCGCCACGATGAACCTGGCCGACCTCGACGCGCTCTACGCGGCCATCGGCGAGAACCAGGCTTCGGCCCAGTCCATCGTGCAGCGGCTGGGAAAGGTGTTGCGCGGGGGCGAGGCCGACGAGCAGCTGCCCACGACCGCCCTGCGGGGCGTCAAGGCACCGCGGCCGGGCCGGCGCACGTCGACCGGCGTCTACGTCGAGGGCCTCGACGACGTGATGATCCACCTGGCCCGGTGCTGCACGCCGGTGCCCGGAGACCAGATCATCGGCTTCGTGACCCAGGGCCGGGGAGTGTCGGTGCACCGGGCGGACTGCGCCAACGCGACCGCGCTGGCCGACCAGTCCCGGGAGCGCCTCATGGAGGTCGAGTGGGACCGGGGCAACGACGGGGTGTTCGTGGCCACCATCGAGGTGCAGGCCTTCGACCGCTCCCGCCTGCTGGCCGACGTGAGCCGGGTCGTGTCGGAGCACCATCTCAACATCGTGGCCGCCCGCACGGCGACCACACCGGACCGGGTGAGCCGGATGGCCTTCGACGTCGAGCTGGCCGACCCGACGCACCTGCACTCGTTGATCAGCGCGCTCAAGCATCTCGACGGCGTGTTCGACGCCTACCGTCAGCTCCCCGGCAAGAAAGTCTGACCCCGACGTGAGGAGACACGCATGAGCGCGGGGCCGACCGCGCCCGCGTCGCCGGCGACGCCGGTGTCGCCGGCGCGGACCCCGACCGGCATGCACGACGTCCTGTGGCCCGAGTCGGCCCGGTGGGAGGACACGGTGGCGCGCTTCGCCACGCTCGCCGAGGCGGCCGGCTACGGCCTCGCGCTGACACCGGTCCTCGAGCACGTGGGTGTCTTCCACCGCGGCATCGGGGAGGGCAGCGAGGTCGTGGGCAAGGAGATGTACACCTTCGAGGACCGGGACGGCCAGGTGCTGGCGCTGCGCCCCGAAGGGACCGCGCCCGTGGCGCGCGCCTTCGTCCAGCATCACCCGGTGCCGCCGTGGAAGGTCTGGTACGTGGCGCCCTCGTTCCGCCACGAGCGTCCCCAGCAGGGGCGCTACCGCCAGCACCACCAGCTCGGCGTGGAGGCGCTCGGACCCGCCGACCCGGACCTCGACGTCGAAGTCGTGGTGCTCGCCCACGACTTCTTCGACGGCCTCGGACTGCGCGACGTCACGCTCAAGCTGCACTCCATGGGTGACCGCGTCTGCCGCCCCGGCTACGTGGAGCTGCTCGGCGCCTACCTGGCCGAACGGGCCGATCAGCTCTGTCCGGCCCACCGCACCCGTCACCTGGAGAACCCCCTGCGGGTGCTGGACTGCAAGTCCGAGGAGTGCCGCGCCGCGACGGCGGACGCCCCCCGCCTGCTCGACCACCTCTGTGACGACTGCCGGGCACACTTCGAGCGCGTGCGGGCCGGACTCGACGCCCTCGGCGTGGCGTACGAGATCGATCATCGCCTCGTGCGGGGCTTCGACTACTACACCCGCACCACGTTCGAGTTCGCCTCGGGCGCGCTCGACGCGGCACAGAACGGGATCGGGGGCGGCGGTCGCTACGACGGGCTGGTCGAGATGCTGGGAGGCCCCCCGACACCGGGCATCGGATTCGGCATCGGGGTGGAGCGCGTGCTGCTCGCCTGCGACGCCGAGAGCGTTTTCTCGACGGCGGACGCGGAGGCGGGGCGCCGCCTGCACGCCTACGTGATCGACACGGCCGGCGGGGACTCCGCCGTCGTGCTCACCGCGGCGCTGCGCCGAGCGGGCCTGCGCGCCGACCGGGCCTTCGGCGGTCGCTCCATGAAGTCCCAGATCAAGTCGGCCGACCGGTCGGGGGCCGTCGTCGCGCTCGTGGTCGGCCCTCAGGAGCTGGACGCGGGCACGGTGGGCCTGCGCCCGCTGCGCAGCGAGGAGGCGCAGCGCAGCGTGCTGCGGGAGGAGGTGGTCGGCGAGGTCCGCCGCGTCGTGGAGAATACGCGATCGACATGACCATCCCCGAGAACCAGCCCACCGCGTTGCGCACCCACCTGTGCGGCGTGCTCAGACCGGCTGACGTGGGCGCGAGCGTGCGCCTGTGCGGCTGGGTGGCTCGCCGGCGCGAGCACGGCGAGCACCTGGCCTTCGTCGACCTGCGCGACCACAGCGGCATCGTCCAGTGCGTGATCGACGGCACCGTCGACGTGCGCAGCGAGTGGGTGGTCTCGGTCCGCGGGACGGTCCGGCACCGCCCCGAGGGGACGGTCAACCCAGGGCTCGAGACGGGCGAGGTGGAGATCGGGGACTGCACCGTGGAGGTGCTGAACGAAGCCGAACCACCTCCCTTCACCGTCGACGACCGTACGGAGGCCGACGAACCCGTCCGGCTGCGCCACCGCTACGTGGACCTGCGCCGACCGCGGATGCAACGCAACCTGCGGCTGCGTTCGCGGGTCAACGCGGCCATCCGCACCGCCATGGTGCGCCAGGGGTTCGTGGAGGTCGAGACCCCGTTGCTCTGGGCGCCCACCCCTGAGGGTTCCCGGGAGTTCTCCGTCCCGGCGCGTCTGCACCGCGGCTCGTTCTACGCGTTGCCGCAGAGCCCCCAGCTGGCCAAACAGCTGCTCATGGTCGGGGGGATGGACCGCTACTTCCAAATTCGCGCGCTGCCTGCGCGACGAGGACCTGCGCGCCGACCGCCAGTTCGAGTTCTCGCAGCTCGACATGGAGTGCTCCTTCGCCTCCCAGGACGACGTGATGGGCTTCGTGTCCGAAGCCGTGCTCGATGCGGCCGAGGCCGCCACCGGGGAGCGCCCGCCCGCGATCGAGCGCATGACGTGGGCCGATGCGCTCGACCGTTACGGCACGGACAAGCCCGACCTGCGCTTCGGGATGGAGTTGCTGGACCTCACCGCCGTGTTCGAGAAGACCGAGGTCAAGGCGCTCTCGGGATCAGTGGTCAAGGCTCTGCTCCTCTCCGGCGCCGGATCGTCGCCGCGCTCGCGCCTCGACGAGATGACCGAGCAGGTCAAGGCCACGGGCGCCAAGGGCCTGGCCTGGTTCAAGGTCATCGACGGCGAGGCGGGGCCGGACCTGGAGGGGCCGCTGGCGCGCCATCTGGCCGCGACCGAGCGCGACGGCGTCGTGACGGTGACGGGCGCCGTGCCGGGCGACCTGGTCCTGGCGGTCTCCGACGAGCACGCCACGGCATGCCGCGCGCTCGGCGTGCTCCGCGCGGTACTCGCTTCCCCTCCGGTCGGCCAGGGCCCCCACCGCTACGTGTGGGTGGTCGACTTCCCGATGTTCGAGGGCTACGGCGCGGACGGGCACCTGCAGCCGGCGCACCACCCGTTCACCATGCCGTACCCCGAGGACCTCCCGCTGCTGTCGAGCGACCCCTTGGCCGTACGTTCCCAGGCGTACGACCTCGTCCTCAACGGGTGGGAGCTCGGCTCGGGGAGCGTCCGTATCCACCGCGGCGACATCCAGTCGGAGGTGTTCGGCGCACTGGGGATCGAACCGGACGAGGCCGAGGCCCGGTTCGGCTTCCTGCTCAACGCGTTCCGCTACGGCGCACCCCCGCACGCCGGTTTCGCCTTCGGTGTCGACCGCCTGGCGGCGATCCTGGCGGGCGAGGAGAACATCCGCGAGGTGATCGCGTACCCGAAGACGCAGTCCGGTGCCGACCCGTTGACCGGGGCTCCGACACCGCTGCCGGCAGCGAGCCTGGCCGAGCTGGGCATCCGGGTGGTGGCGCCGCCGGCCGTCTCCGGACAGGGTGGGGCCGACGCGCCCAACCCCTCGCCGAGCTGACGCGGGGGCGGATCGGTGAGCCTCTTCGAGGACGCCGCCGAGCGGCGCCTGCGACGCCAGGCCCCTCTGGCGACGAGGCTCCGGCCGCGCACCCTCGACGAGGTGGTGGGACAGCAACACCTCGTCGGGCCGGGCGCCCCTCTCCGTGTGCTGGCCGAGACCGACCAGGTCGGCTCGGCCATCCTGTGGGGCCCGGCCGGGACGGGGAAGACGACGATCGCCCACCTCCTGGCCGCGACGACGTCCAAGCACATGGTCCCGCTCTCGGCCACCGCGGCGGGGGTCAGGGACGTGCGCGAGGCGTTGGCCGACGCGGCGCGGCGCCTGGGCGAACGCGGCCAGGGGACCATGCTCTTCATCGACGAGGTGCACCGCTTCTCCAAGTCCCAACAGGACGTTCTCCTCCCGGCGGTCGAGGAGGGGCTGGTGGTGCTCATCGGGGCCACGACGGAGAACCCCTACTTCGAGGTCAACGCGCCCCTCATGAGCCGGTCCTCGCTGTGGCGGCTGCACCCGCTCGGCCCCGACGACCTGCGCGCCCTCGTTCGGCGCGGGCTGGCGCAGGAGGGCGCCGAAGCGCCGGAGGACGCGATCGACGCGGTCGTCGCCGCGTGCGAGGGCGACGCCCGTGCCGCACTCACGACGATCGAGGTCGCCGTCGCGCTGGCCCGGGCGCGTCCCGAGGCGCCGGACCCGGTGGTGCTGGACCTCGACGACATGGCCCGGGCCCGTGACGGCCGGCTGTTCCACCAGGGCGTCGACGAGCACTACGACCAGATCAGCGCGCTCATCAAGAGCGTGCGCGGTTCGGATCCCGACGCCGGGCTCTACTGGATGGCCCGCATGCTCGAGGCCGGTGAGGACCCGCGCTTCCTGGCCCGGCGCATGGTGATCCTGGCCAGCGAGGACATCGGGCTGGCCGACCCCCAGGCGCTGCTCGTGGCCGAGGCGGCGGCGCGGGCCGTCGAGTACGTCGGCCTGCCGGAGGCCGCGCTGAACCTGGCCGAGGCCGTGATCTACCTGGCGCGGGCGCCCAAGTCCAACGCCGTCGTGGTCGCACTCGGCCGGGCCCAGGCCGACGTGCGCTCCGCGGTGGCGCAAGAGGTACCGGCCCATCTGCGCGACGCCCACTTCAAGAGCGCCGCCTCGCTCGGGCACGGCGAGGGCTACGTCTACCCCCACGACGACCCCTCGGGCGTCGTCGCGCAGCAGTACCGTCCGGACGCCCTGGAGGGGCGTGTGTACTACGAGCCGACGCGCCACGGCGACGAAGGCGACGCCCGGGAGGGAGCGGAACGATGATGCCGGTGTGCGAGGGCGACGCGGGCCGACATCGTCGCCGGGGCGGGCTGCGACGGCGATTTTCGCCCCGGTAAGCTGGCTCGATGGACGCCAACGGACTCAGGGCGGCCTTCACGCGCTACTTCTCCGACCGGGGTCATGCGACGGTGCCGTCGGCCAGCCTCATCCCGCACGACCCCTCCGTGCTCTTCACCATCGCCGGCATGGTCCCGTTCAAGCCCTACTTCGTGGGGGAGGAGCCGGCCCCGTGGCCCCGCGCCACGTCTATTCAGAAGTGCTTTCGCACCCCTGACATCGAGATCATCGGCACGGACACCTACCACTGCACCTTCTTCGAGATGCTGGGGAACTTCAGCTTCGGTGACTACTTCAAGGAAGAGGCCATCCCGATGGCCTGGGAGCTGCTCACCGAGGTCTTCGGTTTCGATGGCGAGCGTCTCTGGGTCACCGTCCACGAGACCGACGACGAGGCCGAGCAGATATGGATCGACAAGGTCGGCCTGCGGCCCGAGCGGATCCAGCGCATGGGCGACGAGGACAATTTCTGGGCCATGGGGGACACCGGCCCGTGCGGCCCCGACTCGGAGATCTTCATCGACAAGGGCTCGGCTTACGGGCAGGACGGTGGTCCCAAGCACGGCAGCGCAGAGCGTTTCGTCGAGATCTGGAACCTCGTGTTCATGCAGTACTCCCGGGACGAGATCGGCGCCCTGACCGAACTGCCACGGAAGAACATCGACACCGGTGCGGGCCTGGAGCGCATCCTGCCCGTGCTCCAGGGCCACGACTCCATGTACGACACGGACCTGTTCGCCCCGATCATCGACGTGGCCTCCTCGGTGGTCGGACGCGCCTACGGGGCCGACGAGCGGACCGACGTCGCACTTCGGGTGCTGGCGGACCACGGACGCGCCATGACCATGCTGGTCGCCGACGGGGTGCTGCCGGCCAACGACGGTCGGGGTTACGTGCTGCGCCGGATCGTGCGCCGCGCCGTCCTGGCCGCCCGGCGCCTCGGCGTCGACAAGCCGATCGGCCCTCGGTTGGTCGAGGCGGTCACCGAGACGCTCGGCGACGCGTGGCCTGCCCTCGTCGCCCAGCACGACCTCGTGGTCAACGTGGTGGCGCGTGAGGAGGCGGGTTTCGACCGCACGCTTCGGGCCGGATTGAGCCGCCTGGAAGAGGAGCTCGCCAGCGGAGCCGGCACCATCGGCGGCGACGTCGCCTTCACCTTGCACGACACGCACGGCTTTCCGGTCGAGCTCACCGAGGAGCTTGCACGGGATGCCGGGGTCGAGGTCGACCGGGCGGGGTTCGACGCCGCCATGGCCGAGCAGCGGACGAGGGCCCGGGCCGCCGCCCGGTCCGCCCGGGCGGGTGACGAGGCGGCATACCGCGCCCTGCTCGAGGCCGAGGGCCCCACGCCCTTCGTGGGCCGTGCGACCGAGGACTACGAGACCCCGGCGCGCATCGTCGCCGTGCTCGAGGGCGACGAGGAAGGTGTCGTCGAGGTCTTCTTGGATCGCACGCCGTTCTACGCCGAGTCCGGTGGCCAGGTCGGCGACACCGGGACGATCGTGACCGAGACCGGCATCGCCGACGTCTCCGACACCGTCTACGCCGTCCCCGGGCTGGTGGCGCACCGGGCCACGTTGAGCGGCGAAGTGGTCGCCGGTCAGGACGCGCTGGCCACGATCGACGGGGAGCGGCGTGAGGCGATCCGGCGCAACCACACGGCGACGCACCTCCTGCACGCCGCGCTGCGTCAGGTGCTGGGCGACCACGTGCGCCAGCAGGGGTCGCTGGTCCATCCCGACTACCTGCGCTTCGACTTCTCGCACCACACCCAGCCGAGCCGCGAGGAGCTCGACGAGGTGTTCGAGCAGGCCAACGCAGCCGTCCTCGGTGACGCCGAGGTCGAGACGACCGAGACCTCACGCGACGAGGCCGAGCGGATGGGTGCCATCGCCTTCTTCGGTGACAAGTACGGCGCATCGGTGCGCGTCGTCCGGTCGGGGACCGGATCGCTCGAATTCTGCGGCGGGACCCATGTCGAGGCACTCGGCCGCATCGGTCCGATCAGCCTCGTCTCCGAAGGTTCCATCGGGTCGAACACGCGGCGGATCTTCGCCCTCACGGGCAAGCCCGCGCTGGCGCGGGCCGTCGAGCGGGACCACCTGGTCCACGAAGCGGCCGAGTTGCTGCGGACCGAACCGGACGAGCTGCTGGCCGGGATCACCCGGGTGATGGAGCGCCAGCGCGAGGCCGAGCGGGAGCTGGCCCGGCTGCGCCAGCAGGCGAGTGCGGCCGAGGCCGCGGCGCTGGCGGCCGACGCGGCGTCGACCTCGGGTGTGGTGGTGGCGCGCCGGGACGCGGTGGAGCCCGACGAGCTGCGCTCGCTGGCCCGGACCGTGCTGAACCACGACGGCGTGCACGCGGTCGTGCTGGCGGGATCACCCGACGGCTCGACCGCCTCCATCGCCGCCGCCACCGGGGGGACCCCCAACGCCACCGAGCTCGTCCGGGCGCTGGGCGCGCTGGTGGGCGGGGGCGGGGGCGGATCGGCCGAGCTGGCGCAGGCCGGCGGCCGGGACCCGTCGAACATCGAGGCGGCGCTGGCCGAGGCGCGGCGGCTCCTGACCGCGTGAGCGGCGCTGGGACACGGGCGCAGGCGGCGCCCGGGCGCGGCCGAGTCGCGGCCCTGGACCTGGGATCGCGGCGCATCGGTGTGGCCTACAGCGACAGCGCGCGCAGCCTGGCCAGCCCGTGGGGGACGATCGAGCGCAGCGGCGATCCGGCCCGTGACCGCGCCGCGGTCGTCGACGCTGTGCGTGAAATGGACGCCGTGGCCGTACTGGTCGGGTTGCCGCTCAGCCTCTCGGGCCGGGTCGGTCCCGCCGCGCAGGCGGCGCTCCAGGAGGCCGACGACCTGCGACGGGAGCTCGAACCGCTCGGGGTGGCGGTGGAAACGGCGGACGAGCGGTTCACCACGGCCGAGGCGCAGCGCTCGTTGCGCCAGGCGGGACGGACCGGGCGCTCGGCCCGACGGGTGATCGACAGCGCCGCGGCCATGGTGCTGCTGCAGGCGTGGCTGGACCGATCGGACCCGACGTGACGGCGTTCGGCGACGGCGACGGCGACGGCGACGGCGAGGACGGCCACGGGCGCGAGGATCCCGCCGACGAGCGGGTCGTCGAGGTCGACGTGCGGGCCGACGATGTCGTCGAGCCGTCGCGCGCGCAGCGTCGGGTGGCCCGTTCGGCCCGCGTTCGCCGCCGGCGCCGCATCGTGGCCTGGACCGCCGGGGGCGTCCTCGCGGTGGTGGCGCTGTTCGCCCTGTGGTACGAGATCGAGTCCCATGCCCTCGGCTCGTCCGGCCCGCAGGTGGTGGTGACGGTGGGCCAGGGCGAGTCGACCGACGCCGTGGTCTCCGCCCTCCACCAGCACGGGGTCATCGGGAGCAGCCTGGCTTTCGAGATCGGCGATTTCTTCCACGGCACGCCGACGGTGTTGCCGGGGAGCTACGCCTTGCACCAGAACCAGACCTTCGGCCAGGTGCGCGCCATCCTGGCGGCGGGACCGAACGTGTACCCGGTCGACGTCCGCCCGGGCTTCACGCTGAGCGAGGTGGCAGCCGCCGTCGACGGGCTGCCGGGGCACGCCGGCGGCGGCTTCGCCCGGGCCGCGGACAGCGGGGCCGTGCACTCCGTCTTCTCGCCGCCCGGTTCGGACAATCTCGAGGGCCTCCTCGGCACCGGCGTCTACGACGTCCTCCCCGGTGAGAGCGACCTGACGCTGGTGCACCGCATGGTCAACCGCTTCGACGGCCAGGCCGGCGCGGCAGGGCTGAGCACGCGCTCGGCCGCGGCCGTCGGGCTCACCCCCTACGAGGTCGTCATCGTCGCGTCCATCGTGGAGAAGGAGGGCTACTACCCGGTCAACATGCCCAAGGTGGCGCGGGTCGTCTACAACCGGTTGGCCCGCGACATGCCGCTGCAGATGGACTCGACCGTGCTCTACTCGCTCGGCCAGGACGGCGGCCCCGTGACGGCCCACGACGAGCAGGTGCACTCCCCGTACAACACGTACCTCAACACCGGCCTCACCCCCACCCCGATCTGCATGCCGTCGGTGCTCGCCCTGAAGGCGGCGATCGATCCGCCGAGCGGCAACTGGCTCTACTTCGTGCTGGTCCACAAGAACGGGGTGATGGCGTTCGCGGACACCTATGCCGAACAGCTCGCCAACGAGCAGCTGGCGAAATCACGTGGCCTCCCCTGACGCCGCAGCGTGGACCATGCCCGCCCTGCGGGAGGCGGCCGGTCCGGGCACACGACTCGCGGGCGTGATCGGCAGCCCCATCGCACACTCGCTCTCGCCCCGGCTCCACACCGCCGCGTTCGAGGCCCTCGGCCTGTCCGGGACCTGGCGCTCGGCCGCGTTCGACGTACCGCCGGGCCGGGCCGCGGCAGCGCTGGCCGACATGCGCCGGGCGGACGTGGCCGGGCTGTCGGTCACCATGCCGCACAAGGCCGATGTGGCGTCCCTGGTGGACGAGTGCACCGAGGTGGCGCGCCGGCTGGGGGCGGTCAACTGCATCGTGAACCGCGCCGGTGTGCTGACCGGCACCAACACCGACGGCGAAGGGTTCGTGGCCTCGCTGGCCCGCGGCGCCGGATTCGACCCGAGGGGCCGGCGCTGCCTGGTCCTCGGCGCGGGGGGTGCCGCGCGCGCCGTCGTGCTCGCCCTGGCCGATGCGGGGGCGAGCGACGTCGTGGTGGCCAACCGGACACCGGAGCGGGCCGCGACCCGCGGCGGCGCTGGCCGACGGGGCCGGCTCGGTGGTCGCCCTGTCGGGCCCCGACCTGGCCGCGGCCTTGGCTCGGGCCGATCTCGTGGTCAACGCCACGCCGATCGGGATGGAGGGAGTGCCCGGCGACGACGGTTGGGCGGCTGACCCGCGCCGCCTCGGCCCGGGTCAGGTGGCGGCCGACCTCGTGTACGCGCCGCGACCGACCCGCTGGCTGGTCGAGGCCCAGGCGTCGGGCGCGACGGTGCTGGACGGCCTGGGCATGCTCGTCCACCAGGCCGCGGCCCAGGTGGCGCTGTGGACCGGCCTCCACCCGCCCGTCGAGGCCATGTGGCTGGCGGTCGCCGACGACGACTAGGGCGGTCCGGTTGCGGCCGGTCCGTTCTGGTCCGTTCCGGTCCGTTCCGGTCCGTTCAGGGTGCGTTCAGGTCGCGGGCTCGGTCGGCCAGAGCTCGGCCCGGGCCAGCGCGGCCACCGACTCCTCCAGCAGTGCGACGGTGAGGACGTCGCGTTGCGAGGGCACGGTGTGGAGCATCACCCGCATGGTGACCGTGGTGGCGTCCGCACCGACGACGCCGACGAGCGACGGCGGCTCCGAACAGTGGGCGGCGAACTCGGGACGTGCCGCGACCCGCCGTGCTGCCTCCTCCAAGGTGGCGCGCACGCGCTCCAGGTCGGCGGCACTGGCGCCCGGCAACGGCAGGTCGACCACGGCGCGGGCCCAACCGCGGGACAGGTTGCCGATCATCCGGATGTCGCCGTTGGGCACGACGTAGATGGTGCCGTCGACCGCACGGAGACGGGTCAGACGCATGGTGACGTCCTCGACGACCCCGGTCACCCCACCGACCGTCACGGAGTCGCCGACGTTGTACTGGTCCTCCACCGCCATGAGCAGCCCGGAGAAATAGTCGCGGACGATCTGCTGCGCGCCGAAGCCGAGGGTGGCTCCGATGATGGTCGCGCTGGCCAGCAGGGGAGTCAGGTTGATGCCGAAGAGGCCGAGCACGATGGCGCCGGCCACCACGAAGACGAAGAATCGCCACACGTTGGCCAGGACGCCCGACATGGTGGCGATCCGCGCCCCGGCTCCGGGGCGAGCCCGAGCGGGCGGAGGTCTGTTCGGCCACCCTCGCCAGCAGGCGCCGGACCGCCTTGGCGCCGTAGCGCGCCACGAGGGCGGCCACGACGATGACGAGCAGGATCTCGAGCGGCCGGATGACCAGGTCGGTGACGGTCGACGCCGTCTGCGGGCTCACCCCGAGCTTCACCAGCAGGTGGAAGAGCCACCCGCCGCCCTCGTCGACCGTGCCCACCTGGGCTGGGGCGAGCGGCAGGAGGGGAGAGGTCACGACCGGTATTCTGTCCCGAAATCGCGTTATGACCACACTCGCCCGAACACGCGCCGCCCCGCGGCGCTCAGTCCTCGCGTTCGACTTCGTCCTGGTGGCAGCGACACTGGGGGTCGCCGCCATCGGCGTCGTGATGGTCTACACGGCCACCCGCGGCCAGTTGCTGGCGCAGGGCGACGACCCCAAGACGTTCCTCAAGAAGCAGGGGCTCTACGTGGTCCTCGGCGTCGTCGCCATGGTGGTCGTGGCGGTGTTCGACTACCGGCGCCTCGAACCCTTCGCCGTGGTGCTGTATTGGTTGGTCATCTTGTCGCTGCTCGGCGTCTACGTGGTCGGCAGCAGCGCGCAGGGCGCGGCGCGCTGGTTCAGCCTCGGTCCCCTGCAGCTGCAGCCCTCGGAGTTCGCCGTTCTGGCCCTGATCATCGCGGTGGCGTCGTACTGCGCGCGCCGCGAGGAGGACGGGCTGGCGTGGCGCGACGTGTTCCGGCTGCTCGTCATGGCGGGCATCCCCATCGTGCTCGTGCTGATCCAGCCCGACCTCGGCACCGCCATGATCATGGTGATCGTGCTGCTCGTGCTGCTCGCCGTGGCCGGTCTGCCCGTGAGGATCCTGGTGATGCTGCTGGTGGGGACCGTCCTGCTCTCCTTGGTGGCCGTCGAGGGCGGGCTCCTGCACCACTACCAGGTGGCCCGGTTGACATCGTTCTTGAATCCCAACGGCACCAGCACGAATCCCTACGTGAAAGAGGCCATCTACAACCTTCAGGAGGCGAAGAACGCCATCGGCTCGGGCGGGATGTTCGGGTCGGGCATCGGCCACGGCGCGCAGACCAACCTGGGCTACGTGCCCGAGCAGCAGACCGACTTCATCTTCACCGCGGTGGGCGAGCAACTCGGCTTCGTCGGCGGGGTCGGGGTCCTCGGCCTGCTCGGGGTGATCGCCTGGCGCATGCTGCGCGCCGCGGTGGTGGCGCGCGACACCTTCGGGCGGCTGATCTGCGCCGGCGTGTTCTCCTTCCTGGCCTTCAGCGTCTTCCAGAACGCGGGCATGACGATGGGGATCATGCCGATCACCGGTATCCCGCTGCCCTTCGTCAGCTACGGCGGGACGGCGGTCCTCGTCTTCTTCATCGCCGTGGGTCTCACCCTCAGCGTCGGGGCGCGCCGACGGCTCCGGTGACCGGGGTGCACCCGGCCGGCGGGGCGGGGGCGGACGCCGCAGTCCCGCAGTTCCGTGTCACCGAGGTCGATGGGGTCTCGCTCGATCTGCCCGCGCAGTTCCCGGCCGTGACGCTGACCGAGACCGAGCCTCCCGGGCGCGTCCTCGTCTTCCCGGTCGGCCTGGTCGAGGGAACGGCGATCGCCGCCGCCATCCGCCGCCTGGACTCGCCCCGCCCCCTGACCCACGAGCTCTTCGCGGGGTGCTCCAGCGGGCCCGGATCGACGTCATCGCCCTGCGGTTGGTCGGCCGCGAGGAAGGCGTCTACCTGGCCGAGCTCGACCTGATGACGCCGTCGGGTCGTGAGCGGGTCGACTGCCGGCCCTCCGACGGGCTCGTGCTGGCGCTCCGCATGCCGGTGCCGGCCCCGGTCCTGGTCGACGAGCGGCTGCTCGACTCCTCGGGTGACGTCATCCCTCTCGGAGAGTTCGGACAGGTCCCTGACCCAGGGGGGCGGGACCATCCGGGCCCGGGGGAGGCGCCGACGCCCGGGATCTGATCAGATCGAGACCATGACCGTGATCAAGATCAACGCCATCACCGTGCCTGAGGACGCTGGTGACGAACTGGCTCGCCGTTTCGCCGCCCGCGCCGGCGCCGTCGACGGCCAGGAGGGTTTCGAGGGCTTCGAGCTCCTGCGGCCGACGGACGACCGGCGCCAGTGGCTGGTCGTGACCCGCTGGAGCGACGAGGAGTCCTTCGAGCGCTGGCTCTCCTCACCCGCGTTCGCGCACGGGCACGCCGGCGCGGACCGGCCGGCGCCACACGGCGGGCCGGTCTCCGTGTCGTCGGAGCTGTGGTCCTACGAGGTGGCCGGCGGCTCCCAGCCCGGCTGACACGGGCCGGGCCCGAGGACCGCCACCGTGACGCGCCGCGGCTGGGTCCTCTTCTGCACCATGGGCGTCGTCTGGGGGATCCCCTATCTCCTGATCCGCGTGGCGGTTCGCACTTTCCCGCCCCCGGCGCTGGTCCTGGCCCGGACGCTTCCGGCCGCGGTGCTCCTGCTCCCGATCGCCGGCGCGCCGCGGTGAGCTGCGCGCCGCCCTCGAGCGCTGGCGCTGGGTCGTCGTCTTCGCCGTCGTCGAGATGGTGTTCCCGTGGCTGTTCCTCTCCTCGGCCGAACAGCACCTGGCCAGCTCGACCGCCGGCCTGCTCATCGCCAGCGTGCCCCTGATCGCCGCGGTGCTCTATCCCGTGCTCAGCCCGGGACACGAGCACATGGACCGGCGCCGGCTGGCCGGACTCGTGATCGGGTTCGCGGGCGTGGCCGCGCTGGTCGGCATCGACCTCGGCGGGACCGACCTGACGGCCGTGGCTTTCATGGTGGTCCCCGCCGTGGGCTATGCCCTCGGCCCGCTCATCATCAGCCGTCGGCTGTCCGGCGCGCCCAACCTGGGGGTGGTCGGCTGCTCCGTCGCCGTGACCGCGCTGGTCTACGCCGGGCCGGGCGTGGCGCGCTGGCCGGCGCACGTCACCGCCGAGGAGTGGTTCGCCGTCGCCACCCTGGCCCTGGTGTGCACCGCGTTGGCATTCGTCCTCATGTTCGAGCTCGTGGCCGAGGTCGGACCCTCGCGGTCGACCGTGATCACCTACGTCAACCCGGCCGTGGCCGTTCTCCTCGGCGTGACGCTCCTGGGCGAGCCGTTCACGGCGGGCATCGCGATCGGCTTCCCGCTCATCGTCGTCGGATCGGCGCTGGCCACCCGTGGCCCCGAGGAGATGTCCGCGGTGGCGAGTCCCTGACGCCGCCCCTTCTTCTGGACAATGGCCTTGGAGCGTTCGACCCGTGCGGCGACGGCTATCGCGCCGGCACCATCGGCACGTCGCCCGGCGCGGCGGCACGCCCGGCGGCCTGCATGGCGGCCTGGGTCTGTGCACCCTCGTGGGAGATGCGCAACAGGAGCGCGATCAGGACGTAGTTCGCGAGGAGAGAGGACCCCCCGTAGGCGACGAAGGGAAGTGTGATCCCGGTGAAGGGCAGCAACCGGGTCACTCCCGCCATGATGAAGAAGGCCTGGAAGCCGAGGGTCATCGTGAACCCGGCGGCCATGAGCCGGGGGAAGTCCGACCGCGCCGCCTGGGCGATGCGCATGCCCGAGCCGACGAGCAGGATGTAGGCGAAGACGACAGCGGCCGCGCCCACCAGGCCCATCTCGATGCCGATGGCGGCGAAGATCATGTCGGTGGTGAGCTCCGGGATCTTGCCTGCCGCCGTGTCGAAGCCGAGCCCGGTCCCGCCGACGCCCCCGGTGCCGAATCCGTACCAGCCCAGCCGCAGCTGGCCGCCGTTCAGGTTCGGGTTCGTCGGCGTCGACCAGGGGTTCAGCCAGGCTTCGACCCGCAGGTGGACCTGTCCGAAGTAGCGCGCCGCGACGTACGCTGCCGGCGGCGAAGAGCACCACGCCGAAGACGAGGTAGCCGAAGCGCCCGGTCGTCAGCCACAGCATGGCGATGAAGACCGTGAACAGGAGCGCGGCGAAGCCGACGTCGCCTTCGACGCCGATGACGGCCAGGGCGGCGCCCCAGGCCACCAGGAGCGGGAGGAGCGGCCGGGGGTCGAGCACGAGCCGATTGCCGAGCCGCGCCGTCGGGATGGACAGCAGCTCCTTGTTGGCCGCGAAGTAGGAGGCGAAGTAGATGACGAGGAGGATCTTGGAGAACTCGATCGGCTGGAAGGCCAGGCCGCCGACGTGGACCCACAGGTGGGCCCCGTTGATGGGGCTGAAGAACAGCGGCGACACCAGGAGCACACCCGCCAGCAGCAACAGCAGGTAGCGGTAGCGCTCCAGGTCGCGCGAATGGCGGACGACGAGCAGGGTGAGGATGTAGAGACCCACGCCAATCGCGGTCCACGCCGCCTGCTCCGGAGCTTCCGGTGGGATCGACCCGGGGGGGTTCCAGCGCGCGATGATGACGTAGCCGATGCCGTTGAGCAGCGCGGCCAGGGGTAGCACGACGGCGTTGGCGTCCGGCACGAGCCAACGGTTGGCCAGGTGGGCCACCAGCGCCAGCCCCAGCACGACGCCGAGCAACGGGCCGATGTCCGCCGGGATCTTCGAATTCAACCCGAGCTCGGCAATCACGTAGAGCGCGACGACGATCAGTGACCCGAAGAGGAGCAGACCCAGTTCGGTCCGCCGTTTGGGTTTCGGACCGAACTCGTAGCGGGGGATCGTGGCGCGACGGGCTCCGGGCGGCACGGGCCGAATCGTAGTGGTGGGGGTAGGATCCGACGTGCCATCCACCCCGCGACGAGCCCGCCCATGACACAGACCGAGCGCTCCACCGACGACGACGTCGAGCCGCCGACGCCCGGGCCGGGTCGTCCGGCCCCGCCGACCTACCAGCAGATCGAGGCCTTCGGCCCGCAGCGGTTCACCAACCGCGAGCAGTCACGCCTCGACTTCGGCTCCCGCCTGCTCGATCTGGCCGAGGACGACGGCCTGCCCCTCTTGGAGCGGACGAAGTTCCTCGCCATCTTCTCGGAGCTGCTCGACGAGTTCTACCAGATCCGTGTGGCCGCTCTCGAGGACCAGGTGGCCGCGGGCGTGCGCACCCGCTCGGTCGACGGGATGCGGCCGGGCGAGCAGCTGACGATGATCCGGGGGCGCGTCGAGGAGCTGGTGCACCGCGAGGACCGCATCTTCCTCGACCAGATCGTCCCCGGGTTGGCGGACGCCGGGGTCCGCCTCTCGAGCTGGTCCTCGCTCGACGACGACGACCGCGAGCACCTCGTCGAGGTCTTCCAGCGCCAGATCTACCCGGTGTTGACGCCACTCGCCGTCGACCCCGGTCACCCGTTCCCGTACATCTCCAACCTCTCGCTGAACCTCGTCGTCGAGGTGCACCACCCGTACTCGGGCGAGCGCCGGATCGCCCGGGTCAAGGTGCCGCCGGCCCTGCCGCGCTTCGTGGTGATGCCCGACGGCGAGCGGTTCGTCCCGCTGGAGCAGCTCATCGCGGCTCATCTCGATTCGCTGTTCCCGGGCATGACGATCGGGCGCCACCACGCGTTCCGGGTCACCCGCAACGCCGACCTGGCGCTCGAGGAGGACGAGGCCGACGATCTGCTGCTCGCCATCGAGACGGAGCTGAGGAAGCGGCGCTTCGGCGAGCCGCTGCGCCTCGAGATCGAGGCCGACACCGGCCAGGACATCGCCGACCTGCTCGTCAGTGCGCTCGAGGTCGGCCGCGACGGTGTGTTCCGGGTGTCCGCGCCGCTCGACCTGAGCGGGCTGTGGGGCGTGTACGCCCTCGACCGGCCCGATCTGCACGGTGAGACCTGGACGCCGATGACCTCGCCGCGGCTGGCCGACGCGGCGCACGATCCCACCGAGTTCTTCGCCCTGCTCCGCGAGCGCGACGTCCTCGTGCACCACCCGTACGATTCCTTCGCCACCTCGGTGGAGGCGTTCGTGGCCCAGGCGGCGGACGACCCGGCCGTGCTCGGCATCAAGCAGACGCTCTACCGCACCGGAGGCGACAGCCCCATCGTGTCGTCGCTGATCCGCGCGGCGGAGAACGGGAAGCAGGTCGCGGCCATCGTCGAGCTGAAGGCGCGCTTCGACGAGGAGGCGAACATCGGTTGGGCCCGCGCGCTCGAAGAGGTGGGCGTGCACGTGGTCTACGGGGTCCTGGGCCTCAAGACGCACTCCAAGACTGCCCTGGTCCTGCGGCGCGAGGAGGACGGCGTACGCCACTACTGCCACGTCGGCACGGGGAACTACAACTCCAAGACGGCGCGCATCTACGAGGATCTCGGGCTTCTGACGGCGGACAGCCAGATCGGTGCCGACGTGGGGGAGCTGTTCAACTATCTGACCGGCTTCTCGCTTCACGCCGACTACCGGCAGATCCTCGTGTCGCCGGTCACCGTGCGCAAGCGCATCATGGCCATGATCGAGGAGCAGGCCGACGCAGGCCCCGAGGGTCGCATCATGCTCAAGATCAACGGGCTGACGGATGCCTCGTTGATCGACGCCCTGTACCGGGCGTCCGGTGCCGGGGTCCAGATCGATCTCGCCGTGCGCGGCCTGTGTCGGCTGCGCCCGGAGATCCCGGAGCTGTCGGAGAACATCCGGGTGCGGTCCATCGTCGGCAGCTTCCTGGAGCATTCGAGGATCTACCGCTTCGGTGGTGCACCCGTCGATCCGGCGGCCGGCCCGGGGCTTCCCCTCAAGATCTTCATCGGGTCGGCCGATCTGATGGGACGGAACCTCGACCGCAGGGTGGAGGTCGTCGTGCCGGTGCACGACCCCGAGCTCCAGGCCCGGCTCTTCGAGGTGCTCGACCTGGTCTTCGCCGACGAGACCAACGCCTGGGAGCTCGGCCCGGATCGTCGCTGGCGCCGGGTCCGCAACGTGCACGGGGTCAGTTCCCAGGATCGGCTCAAGGAGCTGGCGCGCGAACGCGCCCGCCGTCGCCTCGACAGCGACCTGCGAGTGGGGGAGTCCGAGACGCGGCGAGATCGCTCGTTGACGGTCGCTCGTTGACGGTCGCTCGTTGACGGTCGCTCGTTAACGGTCGCTCGTCGTCACCGCGGGCGACGGCTCGCCGGCCAGGGCCAGAAGGTGCGACACCCACCCGGACCGTGACTGCGAGGTCGACGAGGAGCGCACCACGCGCCAACCTGTGACCACCATGAGTTTCTGCGCGTCGCCCTCGCGGTACTCGCTCGGCCGAGGCGCACCGACCGCCTGGCGCACGCGGTCCAGTGCGTCGCGCATCGCGGCCGCGCCGGAGCCGCCCTCGGGCACCACGAGGAAGGTCACGGCCAGGACGCTGCCCTCCGGAGCTCTGGTGCGCAGGGACGTGCACAGGTTCGCCGCCGCGCCGAGCGTCAGGTGCTCGAACAGTCCTTCGCCGACGAAGAGCGTCGGGCGCTGCGCGTCGTGCCCTGCGACCCCGAGGGAGGCACCGACGTCGTCGGTCATGAGGTCCGCTCCGACGTAGCTGACCAGGCGCTGGTCGGCGCCGAGGGAGGTCAGGCGCCGCTGCTTGTCTTCCAGCGTCTCGGGGTGGTCGACCTCGAACCACCGCGGTCGCGCCGCCACCGAAGCGGTGGGCCCGGGCGTCGTAGCCGGCGCCGAGCAGCACGACCTGGGCCATCCCGTGCCCGATGGCCCGTGCCACCTCGGAGTCGACGAAGCGCGTCCGCTCGTCCAGTCGATTCCGAGGGCCGAGCGGCACGGTGACCAGGCCGCGTACGTCCCGGTCGAGGGCGAGCTCTGCCTCGGGCTCCCCATCCGGGGTCGACGGACGGGTACGCGCCACACGGGCCCGCTGGGCCGCCACCCAACGGGCGGTCACTGAAGGTCGCCCCGGGCGCAGTGCGGTCCTTCGTTCAGGAAGTGACCGGATTGGGGCCCGCGGCCGCCTGCGCACCGAGCGAGCGGCTCAAGCGGAGCGAGAGGTAGGAGGCGCCACCGAAGGGAATCGGGAGCCAGAAGTTGACGAGGCGCCAGCTGAGGACGCCCGCGGCCGCCACACCTCCGGCGACGCCGAAACGCGTGAGCACGGCCACGATGGTCAGCTCGATGACGCCGAGGCCGCTCGGAGTGACCGGGATGAAGGCGAGGATGTTCGCCAACCCGTAGGCCACGAGCACATCGATCGGCGAGATGTGGGCCCCGAAAGCGAGGAGGAAGACCCAGAGCGAGGCGGCGTCGAGGAGCCAGTTGGCCGTGGCCCAGAGGCCGGCGCGAGTCAGGAGCTCGGAGCTGGAGAAGAGGATCTTCATGCGGTCGGCGACCTTCTGGACGAGGGAGGTCACCGTTTCGGCCCGGACGAACGGCAACCGCTCCGCCACCTTGCTCACGACGGTGGCCGCCTGCTTCTCGCCCCGGGTGAGCAGGAAGACGAGGCCGGCGAAGATCGCCAGGAGCAGGACGCCCAGGATGGCGGCGAACCCGTAGAGCGGGTTGTAGCCCTGGAGCGGGATGGAGATGAGGAGCGAGAGCCAGAAGATGACGTTGAGCACGACGGCCGAGCCGATGCCCTGGGCGGCCAGGCCGAAGGCGGCGGTGCTCCCCGAGACGTCGGACTCGGTGAGCAGCCGGTAGCTGGCCGCGGTTCCCGGCACCGTGCCGCCCGGCAGGACGTGGCTGACGGCGAGCGCCCACATGTTGATGCGGAAGACACGCCACCGCGGCGGCGCGCCGGGGGAGAGGACGGTGCGGGTGAGCTCGGAGTAGGCGGCCAGAGCGGCCAGCTCGAGCAGGGTGCCGAGAACGAGCCAGAGGATGTTGAGATGGCTCAACTGGTGAGCCTCGCGCCGCGCACTGGCCAGCTCCGGGAGCAGCACGTACTCGCCCACGAAGAAGAGGAACAGCACCATCAACGTGATCTTCACGTTTCGCGGCAACCACGACCGCCGCCGCGTCGGAGCCGGCGGGGTGCCGTCGTCCGGAACGGAGTCCGGCGAGGGGTGCGTCTCGGAGACCGCCTCCTGGCCCTCGTCCATCGGGCTCATGCTTGCACGTGGAGTCGCCGAGAAAGCGCCTCTTCGCGAGTCGGAGCTGCCAAGCTGGGCGCCATGGCCGACGAGGGTCCCGACACCTGGCGCTCCCGGCTCTCCGGCAGTGCGGAACGTCGTGGTGTTCCGTTGGCGACGATCGTCGTCTCGGCGGCGGTGGTGATCGGTCTGATCGACCTCAACGCGGCCCTGATCCTCGGGCTCTGGACGATCCGCACCATCGTCGTCTACGTGGTGATCGCCTTCTTCGTCACGCTGCTCCTCACGCCGGCGACCCGCTTCCTCAAGCGGCTCGGGCTGTCCCACGGCCTCTCGGTCCTCTTCGTGTTCCTCGTGGGCCTGCTCGCGTTCGGCGGCCTCGTGTACCTCTTCGCCGAGCCCCTGGTGACGAGCGCCGTGCACTTCGGCAAGGAGGTGCCGGACCTGGTGAAGGCGACGCGCCAGGGCCGTGGGCCGCTCGGCCGCCTCGTCTACCGGCTCCATTTGCAGAAGTACCTGTCGCAGGGATCGACCGACATCACGAAGAACGTGACCAAGGTCCTCAAGCCCGCCACCGCGCTCTCGGTGGGCGCGGCCGCGGTGTCGACCCTCGTCGCCGTCGTGACGATCGCCGTGCTGACGTTCTTCACCATGCTCGAGGCGCCACGGTTGTGGAGCGGGTTCCTACACATGTTCCGCCCGCCGACCGCCCGGCGAGTCAACCGCGTCGTCAACGAAGCCATCCGATCGGTCACCGGGTACATGCTGGGCAACTCGCTCACGTCGGTGGTCGCCGGGATCGTCACCGCTATCACGCTGAGCATCCTGGGCGTGCCCTTCGCCATCCTCCTCGGCGTCTTCGTCGCGCTCGTCGACCTGCTCCCGCTGGTCGGCGGCCTGCTCGCCGGGGTGCCGGTGGTCATCATCGCGGCGATCCACTCCGTCACGGCGGGCATCGTGATGCTCATCGTCTTCCTGGTGTACCAGCAGATTGAGAATCACGTCCTCAACCCGATCATCATGAGCAAGACCGTGCGCCTCAACCCCTTCTGGGTCCTGCTCGCGGTCCTGATCGGTGCCACGCTCGGCGGGCGCATCGCCGGAGCGCTGGGGGCCTTCGTCGGCGCCCTGATCGGGATCCCCGTCGGTGGAGCGGTGCAGGTCATCGTCCGCGAGCTGCGAAGGGGGCCCGAAGCGGCCGGATCTCCCCCCGAGCTCCCCGTGCCGGCCGGCGGGGTGCCGGAAACCGACGAGATCTGACCACGGCGGGCGCAATCCTGACCAGGGCGGGCGAGATCCTGACCACGGCAGACGAGATCCGAGACCAGGGAGGCGAGGTCCGAACAGGGAGGCGAGGTCCGAACAGGGCGAGACTGAGGACGAGCGGCGCAAGAGCACCGGGGCTGGCGGTCGGGGCGGGTCGGCCGCCGCGCCGGGTCCGCCCTGGTCGGGGCGGCGGCGCCCCATAGAATGCCGTTCATGCGACCGTTGGTGGTCATCCCCACGTACAACGAGTCGGAGAACATCGAGCGGATGCTGGTCCGCATCCGTGAGTGCCTCCCCGAGGCGGGGATCCTGGTGGTCGACGACGGCAGCCCCGACGGGACGGCTCTGCTGGTCGAGAAGGTGTCGGTCGAGCTGCCCGACGTGCACCTGCTCCGGCGCAGCGCCAAGTCCGGGCTCGGCAGCGCCTATCGCGCCGGATTCGCCTGGGGCCTCGAGCGCGGGTACGACGCGTTCGTCGAGATCGACGCGGACTTCTCCCACGACCCGGCCGCGCTGCCGGGGCTCTTGGCCCCGCTCGCGCAGGGCTACGACGTCTCCATCGGCTCCCGCTACATCGAGGGTGGCTCGATCCCGAACTGGGCCTGGCACCGGCGCCTGCTCTCCCGCGGCGGCAACGCGTACGCGTCGGCCGTGCTCGGGCTCGGGGTCCACGACTCGACCGCTGGTTTCCGCGCTTACAGCGGCGACATCCTGCGCCGTCTGGACCTCGCACGCATCCAGGCCGAGGGCTACGGCTTCCAGATCGAGATGACGTACCGGGCGAAACAACGCGGCGCCGCCGTGTGCGAGGTGCCCATCTCCTTCGTGGACCGGGCGGCGGGCGAGTCGAAGATGTCGTCGGTCATCGTGATCGAGGCGCTGGCGCTGGTGACGTGGTGGGGCCTGGGCCGGCTGTGGCGGCTGGTGCGCGGGGCCGGCACGGACCGGACGGTCCCGACGGCGACCGACACGGCGACACCGTCCACGGTGGCAGCGACAACGGCGAGAGCGACATCAGACAGCAGCGTGAGGGGGAACGGCAACATGACAGTGAACGAGAAGTCCAGCGGGAGCGGGACCGAGAACCCGGTGCGCTCGGCATGACGATCGAAGCGCCTCCGGCCCGCATCCTCGTCGTCGACGACGAGCCCAACATCGCCGAGCTGCTCTCGGCCGCACTCTCCTTCGAGGGTTACCAGGTCGGCGTCGCGGGAACGGGTGCCGAAGCCCTCGAGCAGGTGCGCAGCTTCCGTCCTCACCTGGTGATGCTCGACGTCATGCTGCCCGACTTCGACGGCAACGAGGTCTGCCGGCGACTGCGGAACCAGGGCGAGCAGGTGCCGATCGTCTTCCTCACCGCCAGGGACACGGTCCGGGAGAAGGTCGAAGGCCTTTCGATGGGTGACGACTACGTCACCAAGCCGTTCAGCGTGGAGGAGCTGATGGCACGCGTCGGGGCCATCCTCCGGCGTGCCGGTGAGGTGGCGGCGGCCGACACGGCGCTGCTGCGCTTCGCCGACCTCTCCATGGACGTCGACACGCACGAGGTGTGGCGCGACGGCATGCACATCGAGCTCACGGCGACGGAGTTCAACCTGCTGCGCTACCTGCTCGAGAACGCCCGGCGGGTCATCTCGAAGTCCGAGCTGCTCGACAACGTGTGGGGCTTCGACTTCCGCGGCGACCCCAACATCGTCGAGACCTACATCAGCTACCTGCGCAAGAAGATCGATGTGACCGAGCCCGCGCTCATCCACACGATCCGGCGCGTCGGCTACACCCTTCGCCTGCCTCGGGACGGATGAGCCTCCAGAGGCGGCTGGTCGCCGTCATGGCGCTGCTGCTGGTGGCCGGGCTCCTGGTCGCCGACGTCGTGACCTACGCGGCGGTGCGGTCGTTCCTCTACGGCCGGGCGGACTCCACACTGGCCCAGGACGAGGCGCACGCCTTCGACTACTTCACCTTCGCCGCGGGGCACCACGAACAGCTCAGCAAGGCCTCGATCTCGCGTCGGATCTCGACCGAGGTCTACGTGGTGGTGCTGGACCGCCAGGGGCACGTGGTGCTCGGGCGCCCGTCGGGTTCCCAACTCCACCCGGACCCGGCACCGGTGCTCACCCGCAACATCCCGGTGCAGCATGTGGACGACATCTATCGCCGCGAGCGCGTCGGCCGTTCCGTCGGCTCGTTCCGCCCCGACCCCAACGCCGTGGTGCTCGCGGCCAAGGGCGATACCGACGGCGCCTACCGCGCCGTCGCCGTCACCGTGCCGCAGGGCACGCTGGTCACCGCGCTCTCGCTCAACCAGACCAACGACACCCTCGCCTCCCTGCGCAACGTGGAGCTCGTGGCCAGCCTGTCCGTGCTCCTGGCTCTCGTCGTGCTGGCGCTGGCGGTGGTCCGGCGCGGCCTGCGCCCGCTCCGCCAGATGGCGGACACGGCGGCCGCCATCGCGTCGGGCGACCTGGCCCGCCGGGTGCCCGAAGAGGAGAGCGGGAGCGAGGTGGCGCGGCTCGGGAGCGCGCTGAACCAGATGCTGGCGCGGATCGAGGGGGCGTTCGCGGAGAAGTCGGAGTCCGAGGAGCGCCTACGCCAATTCGTGGCGGACGCATCCCACGAGCTGCGGACGCCCCTCACCTCCATCCGGGGGTACGCCGAGCTGCTGGGGCGGGGCGGATTCCCCGACGAGGCCAGCCGGCGCAAGGCTCTCAAGCGGGTCGAGGAGGAGGCGACGCGGATGGGCGGCCTCGTCGAGGACCTTCTGCTGCTGGCCGAGCTCGACCAGGGCCGACCGCTGCGGACCGAGGCGGTCGATCTCCAGCAGATCTGCGCCGACGCGGTCGCTGACTCGTCCGCCGTGGCGCAGGACCATCGGCTCCATCTCGTCCCGGGCCGTCCCGTCGTGGTGGTGGGCGACCGCGAGCGGCTGGCCCAGGTGGCGCTCAATCTGGTGCGCAACGCCGTGGCCCACACGCCGCCGGGAACCGAGGTGCACGTCGCGACCGGCGTCGACGGCACGATGGGCTACGTCCTGGTGGCCGACGACGGTCCCGGGATCCCGGCCGAGGAGTTCCCTCGGGTCTTCGACCGCTTCTACCAGGGAGATCCCTCGCGCTCGGTGGCGGGGACGGGACTCGGCCTGGCCATCGTGCGCGCCATCGCCGAGGCGCTCGGCGGCAGCGCCGAGGTCCTGTCGACCCCAGGTCCCGGAGCGTCCCTGTTGGTCAAGATCCCGCTCGCCGGCGCCACCCCGGGTGCGGCGGGGCGACCCCGGCCGGGGTCCCGGTGTCCCGACCGGCGCCACACGCCCGCCGCTTCCCTCACCGCAGCTGCACTGAGGCCCCGGGGAGCACCGTGTTCAGCACGGTGGCCAGCTTGACGTCGGTCTCGGCCGCCTCGGCCTCGGGGTCCGAGGCGGCCACGATGCCCGAGCCGGCCCGCAAGGTGACGCCGAGGCCGTCGGCGTGCAGGAGGGCGCTGCGGATGCCGATCATCCACTCGCCGTCGCCCGTCCCGTCGACCCAGCCCACCGGCCCGGCCCACGGTCCTCTGGGTTCGCCCTCGGCCCGGGCGGCGGTGGCGAGGGCCTCGGTGCGTGGCGTGCCACCGACGGCCGGCGTGGGGTGCAGCCGTCCGAGCAGTCCGAGCACGCCCGGCGCGTCGGGGGCGAGGGTTCCCTCCATCCGGGTCCCGAGATGGGCCACCGAGCTGAAGGCGACCAGCGACGGTGCTTCGGGCACGAGGAGCTCGTCGCACCAGGGCCGCAGCGCCGACGCGATGTCCTCGACCACGTAGCGGTGCTCCTCGCGCTCCTTGGCCGAACGCGCCAGCGTGCGTTGGGCTTCGGCATCGGAGCGGGCCGTGTCCCCTCGCCGCACCGTGCCGGCGAGCGGATGACAGGCGACGCGGCGACCGTGGCGGGCCACCAGGAGCTCGGGGGTGGCGCCGAAGAACGTGCCGTCGTGGACCGGCATGGAGAACACGGTGCAGTTGGGCTCGGCTGCCCGGAGCCGGCGCAGCACGGCGGAGAGCGCGAGCGGGCCTCCGAGCTCGACGGTGACCGGCCGCGACAGCACGACCTTGCGCAGCGACGCGCCCGGCACCCGCATCGCCCCGACCGTCCGCGCCACCTGCCCGCGGTAGGCGGCGGACGAGAGGGTGGTGGTCACCCCCGTCACCGCGGGGACGGCGCCGCCCGTCAGGTCCGGCCTGGTCCCGTACTGCCAGAGCACGGCGTCGAAGAGCTCGTCGGTCCCGGGGAGCGCCGCGTCGACCGGCCCGACCGCCGTGGCCCAGCGCCGGGCCACGCCGTCGGCGTCGCGTGAGATCCCCATGGTGAACCGAGGGATCACCAGGTGGCCGGACATGGCCCCTTCGAAGGGGAGTGCGCCCAGGGCCAGCGGACCCGAACCGGGGCAACGCAGGGGGTCGTCGCTGTCGATGGCGGCGAGGGCGCCGGCGGCGTCGTCCGCCCGGAGGAGCCGGGCCGTCCCCCACCCGACCAATGTCAGGCCGGGCCGATCGAAGAGAGCGGTGGGTTCCCCGTCGAACTGCAGCGCGTCGGGTCCGTAGTCGAGTGGAACCGTCCGCGCGTGAAGCGGCGGGAGGGGTCCCGGTTCCGGTGGTGTCACGTCACCCCGGCACGGGTGGCCACCACCAGCTGGCTCAGCCCCCCGGCCAGCGGACGGATACCCACGGCGGCGTAGCCGGCCCCGCCGAGGATGCGCCGCAACTCCGGGGTGCCGGGCAGGTAGGCCACCGACCGCGGGAGGTAGCGGTACGCGTCGGCGTCGGAGAGCGCGGCGCCGAGCACGGGCACGGCGCGGTTGAACCAGAGGTCGTAGCCGAGACGCACGAGCGGCGAGGCCGGGGCGCCGACTTCGAGCGCGGCCAGGCGGCCGCCGGGACGCAGCACACGGGCGGACTCGGCCAGCGTCGCGGCCAGGTCGGTGAAGTTGCGCAGCGCGAAGCCGCACACGACGCCGTCGAAGGCGCCGTCGGGAAAAGGCAGCCGGGCTGCGTCCGCCTCGACCAGCGGCGTGTCTCCGCGGTTGGCTGCGAGCATGCCGGCGCTCAGATCGGCGCCGACGACCCGATAGCCGTGTCGTTCCCCGAGACGGGAGAGATCCCCGGTCCCGCAGGCGAGGTCGAGCACCAGAGCGCCGGGAGGGAGGGCGAGCGCGGTGACGGTGCGCCGTCGCCAGGCCTGGTCCAGGCCGAACGTCATGACCCGGTTCACCAGGTCGTAGCGCGGCGCGATGGTGTCGAACATGGCGCGCACGCGCGCCGTCTTCTCCGGTCCCGTCGGGAGAGCTGCGACTGCGACGGCGACGACCGACGGGGTCGGGGTCACCGGGCGCCGACCTGCGGTCAGCGGTAGTAGCGGTAGACGACCTGGGCGACGCAGGCGGGCTTCGGCGCATCGCGCACCTCGAGGACGAGGTCGTACGTGACCTGGACCCCGCCTTCGACGTCCTCGACCGAGGCCACCGTGACGCCCATGCGCAGTTCCGCACCGACCGGGACGGGGGAGGGGAAGCGCACCTTGTTCGCCCCGTAGTTGACGCCGAACTTCATTTCGTCCACACGGAGCATCCCCGTCAGCAGCGCCGGCGCGAGCGACAGGGTGAGGTAGCCGTGGGCGATCGGCCCGCCGAAGGGGCCCGTCTTCGCCCGCTCGGGGTCGACGTGGATCCACTGGTGGTCGCCGGTGGCGTCGGCGAACCGGTCGACCTGCTCCTGGGTGATCGTCTGCCAGTCGCTGTGGCCGATCTGCTGGCCGGCCAGTTCGTGGAAGCCGTCGACGGTGGCGACGGTCGTGGTCATGGGTGTGCTCCTCGGATGGTCGGTTGCTGCGGTTCTACGGGCGTTTGGGACTCGGTCGGTCGGTCGTCGGTCGGGCGTCGGCCGGTCGACTTTCGGTCTCGGACGCTACCAAGGCTGAAAGCCGAGCTGTCCCGGGCCCGGACCGGCTTGGCGCGCACGAGAATTCTCCACCGCCCGTCGGCCGGCTGCGTCCGGGCCGCCCAGAGGCGCCGGCGGTCGTGGTGGGGACCGTACGCTGAGCCGTAGTGAGCTCCCCCATGAGCACGAGCACGAGCACCCGCTGCCCCACCACCACCGGGATCTCGGCGGGGGTGGGGCGCGAGCGGCGGTGTTCGGCATCAGCGACGGGCTGGTCACGAACGTGTCCCTCGTCCTCGGCATGGCCGGGGCCAACCCGGGCGGCTCCATCGTGCGCCTGGCCGGGGTGGCCGGCCTCGTGGCGGGCTCCTTCTCCATGGCCGCGGGGGAGTACCTGTCGATGACGGCCCAGCGCGAGCTCATGGAGCGTGAGCTCGAGGTGGAGCGACGGGCTCTGCGGCGGAGCCCCGAAGGGGAGGCGGCCGAACTGCGGGGCATGTACGTGAAGCGCGGGATCGACCCGGCGGTGGCCGAGGACATGGTGGCCGAGGTGATGCAGGACCCCGATCTCGCTCTCGAGACCCACGCCCGAGAGGAGCTCGGGATCGACACCGAGCGCCTCGGCTCGCCCTGGCAGGCCGCCGGCGCCTCGTTCGTCACCTTCGCCCTCGGCGCCTTCATCCCGCTGCTGCCGTGGCTCGTGACCTCGGGCACGGCCGCCATCGTCGCCTCGGTCGTCCTCGAGCGCGGCGGCCGCGCTCGTGGTGGGCTGGGTGCTGGCCACCTTCACCGAGCGTCCGCGCCTGGCCTCCGCGCTCCGTCAGCTGGCGGTGACCGCGGTGGCGGCCGCGGTGACCTACGGGGTGGGGCGCGCCATCGGTGCGGGCGTCGGCACGACCTGACCGTCCCCACCGGCCGGGTCGCGACGGTAGGAGCGGTCGACGTGGTCGACCGTGAACCCGAGTGAGCGGTAGAGCGACACCGCCGCTTCGTTGTCCGCGTCGGTGTAGAGCATCCCGACCGGCACCTCCTGGCGCGCCAGCCAGTCCAGTCCGGCGACCGTCAGGGACCGGCCCCAACCGTGCCCGTGGTAGGCCGGGTCCACGCCGATGACATAGATCTCACCGAGTACGGGCACCCGGTCGCGATGCAGCTTCGTCCAGCACGAGCCGACGAGACCGCGACCCGCCGGGTCGTCCGCCACCAGGAACCCCTCGAGGTCGACCCACGGGGCCGCGAGGCGCTCCTCCAGCTGCTCGCGCGTCCAGGATCCCTGCTCGGGGTGGCCGGCGAAGGCGCGGTTGTTGGACCGCAGCCAGGCCTCCTCGTCCTTGCCGCGGACGAAGGGACGGGTGGCGAGCGGCCGCGTCGCTTCGTGGACCGCGTGGTCCAGCGGAAGAGGGACACGCATCTGGAGCAGGTCCCGTTCGGGGACGAAGCCCAGATGCTCCACTCGCCCGTCGGTCGCCGGCCCCGCCTGCATGGCCCACAGGTGCACCGGGCCCGAGCCGGTCACGTCGTGCTGGAGGGCACGTTCTGCCAGCACGGAGAAGTATCGACCCGCCGTTCCGCCGGTGCGGGTCGAGCACCACGTGGAGCGTGGCGGACCCGTCGTGGTCCGGCGTGACGACGGCACACCCGACGAGCTGGCCCTCGTCGTCGGTGGCCGAGACGACCCGGGACCCTTCCGGCGGGTGGAGAAGCCCGGACAGAGCGAGCTCCTGGGGCTCGGGCAAGGCGGGGTGGTCATCGGCGGCGCCGGCGCGGCGCACCAGGGCGACGAGGTCGGCCCGCTGGCCGGCGTCGAGGCCGGTCAGGGCTGAGACCTCCACATGCACGAGGGCCAACGTAACCCGCTACCTTGACCCGATGGCGAGGCCGCGGACACCGAAAGGCCGCGCCCGGCTCGCCGTCGAGCGCCTGGCCGAGCTCTATCCGGGCACGGCCCAGGCGCTCTGCGCGCTCGACTACCGCAACCCCTTCGAGCTGCTCGCCGCGACCATCCTCTCGGCCCAGACGACCGATGTCCGGGTCAACCTGGTCACGCCCGCGCTGTTCGCGCCCTACCCGGACCCGGCGGCGCTGGCGGCGGCGAACCCCGAAGAGGTCGAGGAGATCATCCGCACGACCGGTTTCTTCCGGTCCAAGACGAAGAGCCTCATCGGTATGGCCTCCGCCTTGGTGGAGCGCTTCGGGGGCCAGGTGCCGACGGCGCTCGAGGATCTGGTGACGATCCCCGGCGTCGGGCGCAAGACCGGCAACGTCGTGCGCAGCGTGGCGTTCGGGCTCCCGGGGCTCCCGGTCGACACGCACGTCCTCCGAGTGAGCCGGCGGCTCGGTCTGACCGAGGGAATGACGGCGACGGAGCAGGGGGACGCGGTGAAGGTCGAGCTGCGCCTCAATTCGCTGATCCCGGCCGCCGAACGGGGGACCTTCAGTTTGCGCATGATCCTGCATGGCAGATCGGTCTGCATCGCCCGAAAACCGAAGTGCAATGTCTGTTCCATGGCAGATTTTTGCCCAACGGCTCCATAGGGGTGTTTCAGGGCGTTTTTCGGCTATTTATCGGTTCTTTTCTCTCGATTTCACCGTCCGCGCGGTGATATCCGGGAATCGAGGCGTTACAATTCTCGCTGGAACCGGTTCCCGCCACCTGGTTCCAAGAGAGTCCGTGCCGGGATCCGCCTCCTGGCCGACTCGCCCAATGCCGGCCTTCGGGCCGGCATTGGTGTTTTCGGGGGACTGTTTCTCCCTGGTCAACGCGCTCGCGCGCTCAAAGGTACTACTCGAGGTGCTACCCTGGGGGTCGATGGTCACCAAGCGCTCGGTCTCCCTCGACGACGGGGTGGCGGCCTCGGTCGAGGAGGCGGCACGCCAGGACGGGGTCTCCTTCAGCGCCTGGCTGTCGAGCGCCGCCGAGAAGCAGTTGCGGGTCCGGCAGGGCCTGCGCGGGGTGGCGGCCTGGGAAGGTGAGACCGGTTCTCTCAGCGCCGAGGAGCTCGCCGCCGGCGAGGCACTGCTGGCCCGGCTGCGCTCGGGCGTTTCCGGCGTCGCCTCCCGCGTCCGCCGTCGGTGAGCACGGGCCGGCGGGAGGGGCTGGTCTACGGATTGGGCGCCCTCCACGCCGCCGCCCGAGGGGACCGGATGATGTGGTCGCTGCACCGCGCCGCCCTCTCCAACGGCATCGTCCCGGTCATCCCGGCGGTGGCGGTGGCCGAGGGCTACCGCACCGAAGGTCGGAGCGACCGCGTGTCGGAGCTCCTCGCCGGGACCGAGGTCGAGCCCTTCAGCGGCGAGACGGCCCGGCGGGCCGGGGAGATCGCCGCCCGGTGTGACACCTCGGACCTGGCCGCGGTGGCGGTGGTGGAGCTGGCCGAGCGCCGCAACTGCGCGGTGGTGTCTCAGCGCCAGCCCGTGCTGCGGGCGGCGGCCACCATGCTCGGGCACGAGCTCGTCCTCTACGCCGTCTGACCCACGGGCGGACTGGGACAGTCGCCTGATCGCCTCACCGTCGCACCGTCGCCTCGACGCTGCCTTACGCCTGTGCGAACCGTCGCAGCCGTCCGCAGCGCGCCGCCCAAGCGAGCGCTCGACCGCGATCAGCTCGTGCGCCATGTCCTCGTCACCTCGTGCGAGCGCCCCGTCGGACAGGGCGCGCACCCGGTCGTGGAGCTCCTCGAGCGAGGACGACAGGGACGAGATCTCTGCTGCGGTCGACATGGCACGATGATGGCCGATCGTCGGGGGCCGTCCCACCGGGGCGCTCGGCACTCGGGAGCGTGGAGCCCCGCCGGTAGCCTTGTGGGTTCATGTCGCTCCGCGTCGTCGACCTCCGCGGCACCTCGCCGCCCTATGGCGACGTCCTGCCGCGCCCGGATGCGCCGGGGGTGGACGTCCGCGACGCCGTCGCGGCGATCCTGGCCGAGGTCCGCGCCGAGGGGGACGCCGCGGTGATCCGCTGCACGGCCCGATTCGACGGGGTCGACGTCTCGGGCGGCCTGCGGGTCCCGCCCGAGGAGGTGGAGCGGGCAGCCTCCCGGGTGGACGGCGCGCTGCTCGACGCGCTGCAGACGGCTTTCCGCCGCATCGTCGACTACCACGCCGACGAGGGCGTCCCGCCGGCTGACCACGTCGACGGCGGGGTCACCGTCTCCCACCTGACCAGACCGGTCGGGCGGGCCGGGATCTACGCGCCCGGCGGCCGGGCGCGGTACCCCTCGACCGTCCTCATGTGCGCCGCCCCGGCCAAGGTTGCGGGTGTGGGCAGCATCGCCCTGTGCGTACCGCCCTCGCCCGACGCGGGCGGCGGCGTCGACGACGCCACGCTGGCCGCGGCCGCGGTGGCGGGCGTCGACGAGGTGTACCGGATCGGGGGGGCCCAGGCGGTGGGTGCGCTGGCCTACGGCACCGAGAGCGTGTCCGCCGTCGACGTCGTCGCCGGTCCGGGGAACGCCTACGTGGCCGAGGCCAAGCGCCAGGTCGCCGGGCTGGTCGGGGTGGCCTCCGCCTTCGCCGGACCCTCCGAGATCGTCGTCGTGGCGGGGCCCGGGTCGCCCCCCGCCTTCGCCGCCATCGACCTGGTGGTCCAGGCCGAGCACGGGCCGGACGGCCTGGCCTGGCTCGTGACCTGGGACGAGACGGTGCTCGAGGACGTCGACCGCGAGGTGGACCGCCTCGTGGCGACGTCGCCACGGCGCGCCGATCTCGAGTCCACGCTCGCCGCGTCCGGTGTGGCCTGCCTGGTCGACGGCCCCGAGGAGGCCATGGCGGTGGCGAACACGGTCGCCCCCGAGCACCTGGAGCTGATGGTCGACGACGACCTCGCCGCCACCCTGCTCGACCAGGTCCGCCACGCCGGCGCCGTCTTCCTCGGGCCGTGGTCGCCGGCCAGCATGGGCGACTACGTGGCCGGGCCCAACCACGTGCTGCCCACGAACCGGACGGCGCGGTTCGCCTCGGCCCTGCGGGCCGACGACTTCCGCACGCATGTGCACGTCGTGCGCGTGACGCCCGCCGCGCTGCGGGCGCTCGGCCCGCACGCCGTCGTCCTGGCCGAGACCGAGGGCCTGCCCGGGCATGCCGATTCGGTGCGCCAGCGGCTTGCCGTCCTCGAGCGTCAGGGAACGGGCCGGTGAGTCGCGTGCCTCCGGTGCGCCCGGACCTCGAGCTCTCCGAGGGCTACCACTCGCCCCAGGTCGAGGCGGAGGTCCGCCTCAACACGAACGAGTCGCCGTTCGCGCCGCCCGATGCCTGGCGGGAGGAGCTCCTCGACGCCCTGGGCGACATGTCGTTCCACCGCTACCCGGACCGCCACGCCACCGAGCTGCGCCGGGCGGTCGCGGGGTTGCACGGCGTCGGACCCGACGAGGTGTTCTGCGCCAACGGCTCCAACGAGGTGCTCCAGTCCCTCCTGCTCGCCTTCGGCGGGCCCGGCCGGCGGGCGGCGATGTTCGAGCCGACGTACGCGCTCCACTCGCACATCTCGCGCATCACGGGGACCGAAGTGGTGGCCGGCGCCCGCGACGACGACTTCCGCATCGACCGCGACGACGCGCGCCGCCTCCTCGCCGCCGAGCGGCCCCACGTCACGTTCCTCTGCTCGCCCAACAACCCGACCGGTCGCGCCGAGCCCCCCGAGACCGTCGAAGCCGTGCTCGAGTGCGCCCCGGGCCTCGTCATCGTGGACGAGGCGTACGGGCAGTTCTCGGCGTGGTCCGCGCTCGAGCTGTTGGCGGGCACGACCGACCGGGACCGGTGGCCGACGGGGGACCGGGCCGGCCTCGTGGTCACGCGCACGTTCTCGAAGACGTGGGCCCTGGCGGGCGCCCGCCTGGGATACGCCGTCGCCCACCCCGACGTCGTGCGCGCCTGCGAGGCGGTCGTGCTGCCCTACCACCTCTCGGCCCAGACGCAGGCCGCCGGCGTGCTCGCGCTGCGGCACATGCCCGAGATGGAGCGCCGGGTCGCGTTGATCGCCGAGGAGCGCGGTCGCCTGGCCGCCGCCCTGGCCGACCTGCCCGTCGACTCGTGGCCCTCCGACGCCAATTTCATCCTGTTCCGGCCCCGCGAGCGCCGGGCCGACGACGTCTGGCGCGACCTGCTGGAGCGCTCGGTCCTCATCCGCAACTGTGCGGACTGGGACGGCCTGCGCGGCTGCCTGCGCGTCACCGTCGGGACGCCGGAGGAGAACGACCGCTTCCTGCTCGCGTTGAAGGAGAGCCTGTGAGATGCAGAGCCTGTGAGTGCAGAGCCTGTGAGTGCACGTGACGATGCGCTGGAGGCCGACGGCCACGCCGGCGGGACGGCAGGCTCCGACCGGTTGGTGGGCGCGCACCGGGTCGCCCGCGCCGACCGGGCCACCAAGGAGACCACGATCGGCATCGAGCTCGACCTCGATGGCACCGGGGCCACCACGGTGACGACCGGCCTGCCCTTCTTCGACCACATGCTGAGCCAGCTCGGGCGCCACGGCTCCATCGACCTGCACGTCGAGGCGACCGGCGACCTCCACGTCGACGCGCACCACACGGTCGAGGACGTCGGCATCGTCCTCGGCGGGTGCCTGGCCGATGCGCTCGGCGACAAGGCGGGGATCCGTCGCTTCGCGTCCATCGTCCTGCCGCTCGACGAGGCGCTCATCCAGGTCGCGCTCGACCTCTCGGGCCGGCCGTACCTGGCCTACGGCCTCGACTTCGCGCCCGACACGCCCGGTCTCGGCACCCCGCCGTTCGACCCGCAGTTGGCCGAGGAGTTCTGGCGCGCCTTCGCCACCGCGGCGAACCTCACCCTGCACGTGCGCCGGCTCGAGGGCAAGAACACGCACCACATGCTCGAGGCGAGCTTCAAGGGCGTGGCGCGGTGCCTGCGCGACGCCGTGCGGGTCGAGGGGGTCGGCGTGCCCTCGACCAAGGGCAGTCTGTGACCTCGGGGCCGCGGATCGCCGTCCTCGACTACGGGATCGGGAACCTCCGGTCGGCCGAGAAGGCCCTCCAACACGTCGGCGCGGCGGCTCGCCTCGTCACCGACCCGGACGAGGTCGCCGCGGCGGACGCGGTCGTGCTCCCCGGCGTCGGCGCGTTCGGGGCGTGCGCCGACGCGCTGCGCGAACGCGGGCTGGAGGAGCCAGCCCGCCAGGCGCTCGCCGCCGGTGTGCCCTTCTTCGGCGTGTGCATCGGGTTCCAGCTGCTCTACGAGGGTTCGGTGGAGAGCCCGTCGGCCAAGGGCCTGGGGGTGTTCCCCGGCACGGTCGCCCCCCTCCCGCCCGGCGTGAAGCACCCGCAGATGCAGTGGAACCGCCTCACCGTGTCGGCCGGCGGCACCGGTGAGACCACCGATCCGGAGGCCGGCGATCCGGCGGTCGGCGGGCCGGCACTCCTGCGCGGCCTCGGAGAGGGGCCCTGGGTCTACTTCGTCCACTCCTTCGCCCCGCCGGTGGGACCCGAGACCGTGGCCGTGTGCGACTACGGCGGCCCGGTGGCGGCGCTGGCCACCCGCGGCACCCTGTGGGGCGCCCAATTCCACCCGGAGAAATCCGGTGCGACCGGCCTCGCGCTCCTGGCCAACTTCGTCGCCTTGGTCGGATGATGGATCTGCTTCCCGCCATCGACGTGCGCGGCTCGGCGGCGGTCCGGCTGTCGCAGGGCGACTTCGGACGCGAGCAACGCTACGGCGATCCGGTCGAGCTGGCGGAGCGCTACCTCGCGGGCGGCGCTTCTTGGTTGCACGTCGTCGACCTCGACGGGGCGAGGACCGGCGTCCCCCACGAGCGCCCGGCGCTGGCGGAGATCCTCCGCCGGACCGGCGAGCGCGGCGCCGGCGTGCAATTCGGCGGGGGGGTGCGCTCGGAGGACGACGTCGCCGAATTGCTCGGGTCGGGTGTGGCGCGAGTGGTGTTGGGTACGGTCGCCCTGGAGGATCCCGCGCTGGCGGCGCGCTGCGCCCGGCGCTGGCCCGGTCGGGTGGCCGTCGGTCTCGACTACCGCGTCCGCGACGACGGGGTGGCCGAGGCGCAGGGGCACGGATGGCTCTCCGGCTCGGGTCTGGCCGTGAGCGACCTGCTCGCGCTGTGGGCAGGCGAGCCGGTCGGTGCCGTCGTGGTGACGCCGGTGGCACGCGACGGAATGCTGTCGGGCCCCGACGTCGAGGGGATGGCGGCCTTGCTGGCGCGGACCGCGCTGCCGCTCGTCGCGTCCGGCGGCGTGTCGGCCACCGGGGACCTGCTCCGGCTGGCGCGGCTCGAGGTCGAGGGGCGCAGGTTGCAGGGAGCCATCGTGGGACGCGCCCTCGTCGAGCATTGCTTCAGCGTCGAGGAGGGCCTGGCCGCGTGCGCAGCATCCGGCTGATCCCCTGCCTCGACGTCGATGCGGGCCGGGTCGTCAAGGGCGTTCGCTTCGTGGACCTCACCGACGAGGGTGACCCGGTCGAGCTCGCGGCGCGCTACGACGCCGAGGGCGCGGACGAGGTCACGTTCCTCGACATCACGGCCTCCTCCGACGAGCGGGACACCATGGTGTCGGTCGTCGCCCGCACCGCGGATCACGTGTTCATCCCCCTCACGGTGGGTGGCGGGGTGCGCACGGCCGACGACGCCCGCCGGCTGCTCCGGGCCGGGGCGGACAAGGTGGCGGTCAACACGGCTGCCGTCGAGCGTCCCGCCCTCGTGCGCGAGATCGCGGACGAGTTCGGCGCCCAGTGCGCGGTCGTGGCCATCGACGCACGGGCGCGGCCCGACGGGTCGGGCTGGGAGGTGCACACGCACGGGGGACGTCGGCCCACGGGAGTCGACGCGGTCGCGTGGGCGGCGGGGTGCGCGGCCGGAGGCGCAGGCGAGATCCTGCTGACCTCCATGGACCGGGACGGCACCAGGGACGGCTTCGACCTCGGCCTGACGCGCGCCGTCGTGGACGCCGTCGACGTCCCCGTCGTGGCGTCGGGGGGCGTGGGTCGGCTTCAGGACCTCGTCGACGGCGCGCTCGAGGGGGGAGCCGACGCCGTGCTGGCGGCCTCCATCTTCCACCGCCGCGAGTTCACGATCGGCGAGGCAAAGGCGTACATGACCGCCCGGGGGGTGACCGTCCGCCCGGGCTGACCTGGCAGGGAGCGCTCGTGCGGTACCGTGACCTGCAATGCCGACGTCGACGAGGAAGAACGGTGCGGTGGATGCCGCCACCGAGGACAAGCAGCCGATCTCGGTCCTCTTCGACCGGGTGATGGTCCAGATCTCTCCGACCGACGGCGAGCGCCGGTCGAGGGCCGGCATCCTGATCCCGGCCACGGCGCAGATCAGCCGCCGCCTGACGTGGGCCGAGGCGGTGGCCGTCGGGCCGCACGTGCGCACGGTGAAGGTCGGGGACACGGTGCTGTTCAACCCCGAGGACCGCTTCGAGGTCGAGGTGCACGGCGAGGAGTACGTGATCCTGCGCGAACGCGACATCCACGCCATCGCGTCGCCCCGGAACGACAGCGGCACGGGGCTCTACCTTTGAGCGTCGCACCTGTGCGCGCCTCTTCCCCGCACGCCGCGGCGGGAGCATGAGCACTCCGACGGGTGGGCCGGCCGAGGGCGTGGCGCTGAACATGGACGCTGACCTCATGGGCGCGGTCGACTTCGCCAAGGGTGACGGGCTCGTGCCCGCGGTGATCCAGGACGCCGACGACGGCACCGTGCTGACCGTCGCCTACATGGACGCCGAAGCACTGCGCCGGACCCTCTCCAGCGGGCGCTCGTGGTTCTACAGCCGGAGTCGCGGCGAGTACTGGCAGAAGGGCGAGACCTCGGGGGACCGGCAGTACGTGCGCGAAGTGCGGATCGACTGCGACGGCGACGCCTTGCTCGTCCGGGTCGATCAGCACGGGCGAGGCGCCTGTCACACGGGCGAACGGTCGTGCTTCTTTCGCGCCGTGGGGTCCGGGCCCGGCGTACCGAGACCTCCGGACGCGTGATGGCGGTGGGCCCGTGCTGAGCTTTCGCCCCGACCCGGCGGAGTTCGCCGCGCTGGCCAAGGAGCACGCCATCGTCCCCGTGTGGTGCGAGGTCGTCGCCGACACCCTGACCCCGGTGGCCTGCTTCGCCAACGTGGTGGGGGAGGGCGACGGTTTCCTCCTCGAGTCGGTCGAGGGTGGCGAGCGCTGGGGGCGTTACTCCTTCGTCGGGCGCCGGCCCCTGGCCACCCTCACCGCCCGAAGCTGCGCCGTGGCGACGGCAGGACGGCTCGGTCTACGCGACTCCGAGGACGGCATCCTGGCGGCGGTCGAGGACCTGGTGACCCGGTTCCGCTCCCCGTCGCTCCCGGGCCTGCCACCGCTTCACGGCGGGCTGGTCGGCTACCTCGGCTATGACGTGGTGCGAGAGGTCGAGCGACTCCCGCATCCTCCCGCCGACGACCTGGGGCACCCCGACGCCGCACTGGTGGTGATCGGGCAGTTCTGTGCGTTCGACCATTGGCGCCAGCGCATCGTGCTGATCGACAACGTCGTGGTGCCCGACGCTCCGGGCGGTGTGGTCGACGCCGCCGCTGTGTCGGAGTCCTACGAGGCCGCGTGCCTCCGGCTGCGCGAGTTGGCGTCGGACTGCGCCCGGCCGGGCACGGGCGAGCTGCTGGCGGCGCCTGCCCCGGGCCTCCCGAAGGCGGAGGCCTCGCGGACCCTGACGTCGGCGGAGTACCGGTCCGGCATCGCGGCGGCCAAGGAGTACATCACGGCGGGGGACATCTTCCAGGTCGTGCTGTCCCAGCGCTACGACCTGGATCTCGGCGCCGACCCGTTCGACGTGTACCGCGCCTTGCGCCTGCTCAACCCGAGTCCCTACCTGTACTTCCTGCGCTTTCCCGAGGTCACCGTGGTCGGCGCCTCGCCCGAACCGATGGTGCGCCTGAGGGAGCGGATCGTCACCTCGCGGCCGATCGCCGGCTCGCGGCCCCGGGGCGAGTCCGAGCACCACGACCGGCTGCTCGAGGGCGAACTGGCCGAGGACCCCAAGGAAAGTGGCCGAGCACATCATGCTCGTCGACCTGGCGCGCAACGACGTCGGCCGGGTCGTCCGATTCGGGACCGAGAAGGTCGACGAGCTGATGACCATCGAGCGCTACAGCCACATCATGCACATCACGTCGCAGGTGTCCGGCGAGCTCGACGACGGCAAGGGCCCGATCGACGTGCTCCGCGCCACCCTGCCGGCCGGGACGCTCTCGGGCGCGCCCAAGGTGCGCGCCATGGAGATCATCGACGAGCTCGAGCCGACCAAGCGCTGCGTCTACGGCGGCGTGGTGGGCTACATCGACTTCTCGGGCAACGTCGACACCGCCATCGCCATCCGCACCATGGTCGTCACTCCCGACGGTCGGGCCAGCGTCCAGGCGGGCGCGGGGATCGTGGCCGACAGCGACCCCGAACGCGAGGACGAGGAGTGCGACCACAAGGCGGGCGCATTGCTGGTCGCCGTCACCGCGGCGCGGCGCATGCGCGCCTCGCGTTCCGGATCGTGATCGACGCCGAGACTGAGGCGCTACGGCGCGGCGCCGGGGCCCGTCGAGCGAGCCGCGACGTCCTCGCCGTCCGCGGGCCTGACGCAGACAGCTACCTGCAGGGTCAGCTCAGCCAGGATCTGGCGGCGCTGGCCGAGGGCGCGTCGGCGGACTCGTTGCTCCTCGAACCCGACGGCAAGCTCTCCGCCCTGCTTCGGGTCACGCGTACCGGCGCCGGGGAGTACGTGCTCGACGTGGAAGGGGGCTACGGCGAGGCCGTGGCCGCACGCCTCCGTCGCTTCCTGTTGCGTTCGAAGGTGGAGATGGAGCATCTGGAGTGGCGCTGCCTCGCGTGCGTGGCCAACGGTCCGAAGAGGTCGCCGCCTCGCTCCTCCGAGCCGGGCCGGGCCGGCTCGACTGGCGGTCCCGTTCGAGTGGAACGGATGGCGCGGGGTGGACGTCCTCGGACCGGCCGACCTGGTGCCCGACCCGCGCCGGGGCGATCTGCCCGAGGGCGCCGTGGCGTGCGGGCCCGACGCGTTCGAGGCGTGCCGCATCACGTCGGGGGTCCCCGCCATGGGCACCGAGCTGACCGGGAAGACCATTGCGGCCGAGGCCGGACTTGGTCGAGCGCGCCGTCAGCTTCACCAAGGGGTGCTACACCGGGCAGGAGCTGGTGGCACGACTCGACGCGCGGGGATCCAAGGTGGCGCGCCGGCTCGTCGGACTGGTTGCGCCCGGCAGGACCCGTGTCGAGCGAGCCCCTCGTCCCCGGGATGACCCTCCATGCCGGCGACGCTCCCGCGGGTGACGCCGCGGCGGGCGACAAGGTCGTCGGGACGATCACCTCCGCGGCGTGGAGCAGCGAGCTCGGCGCGTGGGCCGCCCTGGCCTATCTGCATCGAAGCGTGGAGGTGCCGGGAGAGGTGCGACTCCGCACCGGGGACGGCATCGGCGGCTCGCGCCGGGCGCATGTCGCCGCCGCTCCCGCTGGTCGACGCCGCCGCGGCCGGCTGAAGGCGGGCCGCCCGCTGGTCACCCGGTTCGGCCGAGCTCGGGTGGCGCACGCTGGCGCTGCTGGCGTTCGGGATCGCCTACTCGTTGGTCGCGGCCGCCACGACACCCTTCACCTGGCAGGCCGACCTGATGACGGCCATCCCCGTCGCCGCTCTGGCCGTCGGCGCCGATCGCGTGCTGGCCGGCGCACCGGCCAAGGCGCGCCGAGCCCCGCCAGGCGCCCCGCACCGTGGCCCTGGCTCGTCGCTTTCGCCGCCGTGGTGGCGTGGGAGCTCGTCAGCGAGTCCCGTGCCCGGGCAGCCGTGGAGACCACCCGACGCTGAGCTCCATGCTCAACGCCGTCGACCGCCACTACGGCCTCAAGTTCGTGGTCTTCCTCGGCTGGCTGAGCCTGGGGTGGGCGGTGGTTCGGCTCGGCCGCCCGGTCGCGACCGTGACCTCCGCCGCGCTTTCCTACGCCGTCTGGGTCGCGCTCGGCGTCGTCGTCGTCGCCCTCGTGTCTGGCCTCGCGGCGAGGCTCGGTGCGCCACGCCGCGTCCAGGTACTGTCCCGCCTCGCCAACGGGCCCGGTCCTCCGGGTCGTGCTGGTACTGGGCGTCATGTGGGTGGGCTGGCACCTCTTCGCACGCTGAGCGTCTCCCGTCACACTTTCCTGATGCGGCGCGTGGGTTCCCTCACACCTCGGGTCGACCATGCGCCGATGGGACTGCGGGCCGCCCGCACAGAGCTGATCGACTCCACGCCGCTGCTCGGCGACGGAGACGGCGCTGCGCGCACGGGTCCGCCACGACGGGTACGTGTTCGTGCGGGGCCTGCTCGACCGCGAGTTCGTCGCCGCGCTCGGCCGCCGAGGGCTCGACACGCTTGCAGGCGGCGGGCTGGACCGAATCCGGGCAGTGACCCGGTCACGGCGCCACGCTCGGCTCCCGTTGCGGGCCGTGGCCATGAGCGACGCCTTCTCCGACCCGGCGTTGCGGACGCATCGTCCTCGACCCCGCGACTCCATGCCCTGGCGTTCTCGCCCCTCTCAGTGGCCTCATCCACCGCATCATGGGTCCCGAGCGCGTTCTGCTACCCGCTGAAGATCCCGCGCGTCGTCTATCCGGCCGTCACTCGTGCCGACGCATCCGGGCAATCTCGTGCACAAGGACTTACCGGGCGACCCAGGACGTCTTCACCTGTTGGGTCCCTCTGGGCGATGTGCCCACGACCCTGGGCGGCCTGGCGCTGCTCCCACGGAAGCCAATCCAGCCCCGTGTCGCGCCCCGGCCGCTCGGAGCGCCTGGAGGCCGGTTGGCACACCACCGATTACGAAGCCGGCGACGTGGTGGTGCTCCATTGCATGACCACGCATGCGTCCCTGCCCAACCTCGAACGTCGGCTGCGCATCTCCGCCGAGTATCGATGGCAGTTGGCCGACCAGCCGGCCCCCCGGCGGATGGTGCTCGGTCCGTTGGGGAACGAGCTCGGGGCCCGCGTGTTCCGGCACGCGCCGTGGTGGCGGCCGGTGCCACCCGGTCTCGAGCTGGTGGACGATGCCGCCGAGGCTACACGGGTCGGGCGGGCCGGTCCCGCCCTCGCGTTTCGTGGCCGGCAGCCCTCGTGCCGTGGATACGATCCCGGCCGGACAGCGCTCAGCCGAGACGTGCAACAGAAATGCAACCGTGGCACACGGCCGATGCCACGGCAGGGTGCACGCTGAGACCCATGAGGCGCTCACAGCCGGTCAACAGGGGTTCGACGGCGGCGGTATCCGCCGGGTCGCTGCCCGAGCTCAAGCCCTGGCGCGAGGCGGGCTGGGTCTTCCGTGACGGCGCCTGCATCGCCATCGAGCGCCGGGGTGAGGAGACCCGGGAGCGGGTGGCGGGACCGATGATCAGGGTGAGCCGGCTGGACTGACGACGGCACCGAGACCGCCGTGGTCGAGATCGACGACTTCACGGTCGAGGTGCTCTATGCGGGTATCGCCGACCTGCTCCGCGAGGCCGCGACATCATCGCCGGCGATCGGCACCCAAGTCGCCCGAACTGCCGCTCCAGGCGCGTCAAGCGCCGCGAGAGGATCCTCGACCACGCCTCGGCGTCTCGGCGGATCGTTCGGTCCCGGAGCCTGAGTCATCGACCTCTCGTGGGCCACGCCGAGCCTCGTGACCCGTTGTGGCCACCGCTCCGGAACGCGGCCTGCGAAGGTCCGTGGCCCTTGGGGTCAAAAACCCGCCGCTAACCTGAGACGCCATGCCCTCCTACCTGGCGACATCCTTGCCTCGCACCGTGCCCGGGCTGCCGACGATGCTCGCCCGCTCGCCGACGCTCATGGAACAAGCGGCACAGGCGCCGCGCCACACGGACTTCACCGCCGCGCTGCGGGCCGAAGGGCTGTCGTGCATCGCCGAGATCAAGCGCCGGTCCCCGTCGAAGGGCGATCTCGACGCCGGACCTCCAGCCTGACGTGTTGGCGAAGGAGTACGCCGCCGGAGGCGCCGCGTGCATCTCGGTACTCACCGACACCGACCACTTCGGAGGCTCGTCGGCCGATCTGACGTCGGCCCGCGCCGCGGTGGATCTGCCCGTGCTGCGCAAGGACTTCACGGTGCAGGAGGCAGACGTGGCCGACGCTCGCTGCATGGGCGCCGACGCCGTCCTGTTGATCGCGGCGGCGCTCGACGACGGCGAGCTGCGCCGGTTCACGGCGACGGCCGCGGAGCTCGGACTCTCGGCTCTGGTCGAGGTGCACGACGAGCTGGAGCTCGAGCGGGCCCTCCACGCCGGGGCAACGCTCGTCGGAGTGAACCAGCGGGACCTGCGGACGTTCGAGGTGGACCACGAGCGCGCCTGCCGGCTGGCGACGCACATCCCTCCCGAGGTCACCGCCGTCGCGGAGTCGGGCATCCGCGACGGTGCGGACGCCAAGCGGCTGGCCGACGCCGGCTACGACGCCATTCTCGTGGGCGAGACCCTGCTCCGCGCCGGGGACCGGTCCGGAACCCTTCACGCGTTGACGGGCCACCCGGTAGCGCCACGGTGAGCGACGAGCTCCAGGTCAAGATCTGCGGGATCACCTCCGAGGCGGACGCGTTGCTCGCAGTCAGCCTCGGGGCCAGGGCGGTCGGGTTCCTGTTCGCCCCGTCTCCGCGCCAGATCTCCGTCCAACTGGCCGGTGACATCGTGAAGCGGCTCCCGACCGAGACCGTCACCGTCGGTGTCTTCCGGGACGAGGCGCCCCAGCGTGTGGTCGAAGCCGTGCAGGCCGCCGGTCTCGGCGCGGCCCAGCTCCACGGGCACGAGTCGGCCCAGGAGACCCAGTGGATCCGCGCTCGTGTCCCGCTGGTGATCAAGGCGTTCCCCGCGGGAGACCCGACGATCGGCCGCTTCGACGAGTTCGGCGCCGACTTTTTGATGGTGGACGGCAAGAACCCCGGCTCGGGCCAGGTGTTCGACTGGCGTCTCGCCGAGGGAGTCGTTGACCACCACCGCCTCGTCCTTTGCGGCGGGCTGCGGCCCGACAACGTGGCGGATGCCGTGTCCCACCTTCGCCCGGCCTGGGTCGACGTGTCCACCGGCGTCGAGTCGTCGCCCGGCCGGAAGGACCCCGTGCGGATCCGCGACTTCGTGGCCGCTGCCCGGCGGGCCGACATCGAGGCGCGGGCCCGCCAGGGGGTCGTCGCGGACGGCGCCGCGGACGACGACGTGGGCGAACCCTACGACTGGCGGGACGGGTGAGCTCCGGCCTCATGACCGAACCCGGCCCCGACGGCCGGTTCGGCGAATTCGGCGGCCGCTTCGTCCCCGAATCGCTGATGCCGGCCTGTCTCGAGCTCGAAACGCAGTTCCGCGACGCGTGGTCCGACCCGGCGTTTCGCGCCGAGCTGGACGGCCTGCTCCGCGACTACGGCGGCCGCCCGACTCCGGTCACCCGCTGCGCCCGCCTCTCCGAACGCCTCGGGGTCGAGGTGCTCCTCAAGCGGGAGGATCTCGCCCATACGGGATCGCACAAGCTGAACAACGTCGTGGGGCAGGCGCTGCTGACGCGACGGATGGGCAAGACGCGGATGATCGCCGAGACCGGAGCCGGCCAGCACGGGGTTGCCTCCGCCACGGCGGCCGCGTTGTTCGGACTCGAGTGCACGGTCTTCATGGGCGAGGTCGACACGAAACGCCAAGAGCTCAACGTGTTCCGCATGGAGCTCCTGGGGTCCGAGGTGCGCACGGTCACCTCCGGCAGCCGGACGCTCAAGGACGCGGTGAACGAGGCGCTGCGCGAGTGGGTGGCCACGGTCGAGACGACCCACTACTGCCTCGGCTCGGTCATGGGGCCCCATCCGTTCCCGTACATGGTCCGCCAGTTCCAGCGCGTCGTCGGCGAGGAAGCGCGCGTGCAGTGCCGTGCCCTGCTGGACGGCGCCGACCCCGACGTCGTCACGGCCTGCATCGGCGGCGGGTCCAACGCTGCGGGTACCTTCGCCGGCTTCGTCGACACCGGCGCGCGGCTGGTCGGGGTGGAGGCCGCCGGAGGTGCCGCCATCACCAACGGGGTTCCCGGGGTGCTGCACGGGATGTACTCGCGCCTCCTCCAGGACGAGTCCGGCCAGATCCTCGAGGCCGAGTCCATCTCGGCGGGGCTCGACTACCCGGGGCTGGGCCCCGAGCACGCGCATCTCGCGGCCGTCGGCCGAGCCGAGTACACCACGGCGGACGACGACGAGGTTCTCAATGCCTTCCGCCTGCTCAGTCACACCGAAGGCATCATCCCGGCGCTCGAGTCGGCTCACGCGCTGGCCTGGGTCGCCCGAGCGGCGGGCACCGAGGCGCTCCCGGCCGGCTCGACGGTGCTCGTGACCCTCTCGGGTCGGGGAGACAAGGACGTCGCCCAGGTCCGTGAGATCCTCGGGGCCGCTCGCGGTGGCTGACTTGGAGAAGGAGCTCAGGTCCCGTCGCGAATCGGGCCGCAAGCTCCTGGTGCCGTACCTGATGGGCGGCATGACCGAGGACTGGACGGACACGCTGGCCGCCGTGGTGGCCGCGGGGGCCGACGCCGTCGAGGTCGGTATCCCCTTCTCCGATCCGATGATCGACGGCCCGGTGATCCAGGAGGCGTCCGTGCGCGCCCTCGCCCGGGGAACGGTTCCGGGGGAAGTCCTCGACGGAATCGCGCAGGCGGAGATCGGGATACCGGTCGTCGTCATGACCTACTACAACATCGTCTTCCGGGCCGGACACAAGCGCATGGCGCGTTCGCTGGCCGGCGCGGGGGTGGGCGGGGCCATCGTGCCCGACCTGTCCGTCGAGGAGCTCGGACCCTGGGCGGTGGAGGCGGACGCCGCCGCCGTCGACACCGTGCTGCTCGTCGCGCCGTCCAGCCCGCCCGAGCGCGTGGCACGCATCTGCGACCGTGCTCGCGGCTTCGTCTACGCCGTCGCCCGGATGGGCGTGACCGGCGAACGCGCCGAAGTGGGTTCCGACGTGGGGCAGGTGGTCGGGCGCGTCCGCGAGTGCACCGACCTGCCGGTGTGCGTCGGCGTCGGCGTGTCGACGCCGGCTCAGGCGGCCGAGGTGTGTGAGGTGGCCGACGGCGTGGTGGTCGGTTCGGCGCTGGTCCGCCGGCTGCTCGAAGGAGCCGGGCCCGAGGGCGCGTCGGAGTTCGTCGCCACGCTGCGCAGGGCGATCGACTGATCGGTTCCCTCCAGCCGGCGGAGGACAGCGGCCGCGATGGCCCGTTGCCCCGCACCCGTCGGGTGAGACGCACGCCAGACGTAACCCTCGATGTCACCCTCGGCCTGCGCCGCCGCCGCGATCAGGGACGAACAGGACATCGGGCCGGGGAGGGCCTTGGCCGCGTCACAGGCTTTGGCGGCCACGATGTGCTCGGTGTCGGCGGCGAGGGTGAAATCCGACATGCGCTCACCGGAGAAGACCCACGGATGGGCGGTGCACATGCCGTGCCCGTCGACGACGGTCGAGATGTCGACCGACACGACGTTGTGGACCCGGTGGGCGCGCGCATCGCTGACCGCGCCGGCGATGGTGCGGTTGAGAGCTCCGAGGACGATCTGGGCGTCGGCGGACGTGCCCGTGGCGTCGAGCTTGAGCCCGGCGCAGACCAGGTTCGTGCCGAGCCCCGACACGCCTGAGTGGTCGGCGATCTCCGAGGAGCGGGGGATCGGCTGGTAGTAGTCGAGGACGGCCACGGTCCCGGCGTGCGGTGACACGAGCTCGATGGCGCGGGCCAGGCTCTTTCGGACGTTCGCCAACTCCTGGGCCACCGGTGGGGTCACCGTGCCCTTCGAGACACAGCGCGTGCCGAGCGAGGGTCCGACTCCGAGAACGTGGACCAGGTCGAAGACGAGGCACTGGGCGAAGTGGATGTCGTCGGCCCCGTCCTGAACCAGGACCAGGCGGGCGGGGTCGTGGTCGAGGCCGGCCGCTGCCACCTCGTTGGCCAGGTTCCGGGCCGGCCGGGGCGGGCGTGGGCACTGTCCGTCGAGGGACCGGTTGTCCGCCGGGTCGGCCACCGCTCCGCTGATCGCCAATTGGTCGCCGACCAGGTCGCAATTGGTGGGCCGCACCGACATGTCGAGGCGGAGGTCACGAGCAACGAGACTCGGGTAGGCCTGGCTCGAGGGTCCCTGCGACACGGCGTTGGGCGGGAGGCCCCGTTGCGGTGTCAGGTACGGGTTGGCGAGTCCGTGCCCGTATGGGACGGAGTCACCCAAGGCCACCGCCCGGGTGGTGACGGGCGGGGTCCTCGGAGCCGGAGCCGGAGCTTCGGTGTTCCGGGTGGCGAGGACCGCTCCGCCTGCGACCAACGCGATCACCACCACGCCCACGGCCACCAGGAAGAGGGGGGAGCGCCACCACGCGGTGCTCGGGTTTCGCGGCTTTCCCACTCGACGGACCTCGGGACTCGGGACGCCACTGCTCGGGCCGCGGCGGAGGCGTGACCTTACCGGCCGGGATCAGTCCGGTGGCAGCACCACCAGACAGCCGTTGTGGCCGCCGAAGCCGAAAGAGTTCGACAGCACCGCCGTCGGCTGCCACGGTCTGGGTTCGCCTCGCACGATCTGCAGGGTGATCTCGGGGTCCGGCTCCTCGTACCCCGCGGTGTGGGGGATGGTGGCGCGGTCGATGGTGAGCACGGCTGCGACAGCCTCGATCGCGCCTGCTGCCGCCAGACCGTGGCCCGTCACGCCCTTGGTCGAGGTAACCAGCGGACCGGGTTCGCCGAACACCTTCGTGATGGCGCGCGACTCGGCCAGGTCGTTGAGCGGCGTCGAGGTCCCGTGCGCGTTGATGTGGCCTACGTCGGCCGGCGCGATTCCGGCGTCGGCCAGAGCCAGCTCCATGCAGGCGACGGCCCCCGACCCGTCCGGGGACGGTGCGGTGATGTGGTGCGCGTCGGCGGTGCTGGCTGCGCCGGCCAGCTCGGCGAGAATCGGCGCACCGCGGGCGATGGCACGGTCCCAGTCCTCGAGGACCAGCGCGGCCGCACCCTCGGTCATGACGAAACCGTCGCGCCGTGCGTCAAAGGGGCGCGAAGTGCCCGTGGTCGAGAGCGCAGTCATGTTGGCGAACGCGGCGAGCGCCACCGGGTGCATGCTGGCTTCGGACCCGCCGCCGATGGCAACCTCGCATCGACCCGAGGCCACCAGTCGAGCCGCGGCGGCGATCGCATGGGTGCCCGCGGCGCACGCAGTGCAGATCACCTCGGAGGGGCCGCGCCATCCGAGACGCATGGAGATGCCGGCCGCACCGGCGTTGGCCATCATCATCGGGACGAGGCGTGGCGACACGCGGCGCGCCCCCTTCTCGTCGTAGACGCGCACCTGTCCGGCCAGGGTCTCCAGTCCGCCGACACCGGTCGCGAAGACGACCCCCGCCTTGGCGGGATCCACGTCGAGCTCGCCGGAATCCGCGACCGCCATCGCGGCTGATGCGACCGCGAATTGGGCGAAGGGGTCGACTTGGCGCACTTCCTTCGGGCCGAACCATTGCTCGGGTTCGAAGTCGCGCACCGCTCCTCCGACGACGGAGGGGTGGAGCAGCCCGTCCCACAGTGCGTCGACGCCAACGCCACAACAGGTGACCGCGCCGAGGCCGGTGATCGCGACCCGCCTACCCGCGACGGGTCCGTCAGGTCCGATCCCGAGCTGCATCAGAGCTTCGAGGAGACGAGGTCGAAGGCCTGGCCCACCGTCGTGATGTCCTCGAGTTCCGTCTCCTCCACGGTGATGTCGAACTTCTCCTCGAGGGCCATCACCAGCTCGACGAGGTCGAGGCTGTCGGCGTCGAGATCGTCCGCGAACTTCGCTTCCTTCGTGATCTTCTCCGCCGGCACCTGCAACACCTCGACGGCACACTCGCGAAAGGTCTCGAACGCTGCATCGCTGTCCACTCTTTGCTCCTTTGTCTCTCTCTGCCCAACGCTACAGGCCCATGCCGAGCCCGCCATCGACCGGCACGACGGCGCCGGTCATGTACGCCGCAGCATCGGACGCCAGGAAACCGACGACGCCCGCCACGTCGTCCACGGTGCCGACACGGCCCAGAGGCACCTGGCTCGTCATCGCCGCCACTCGCTCCGGCCCCAGCTCGGTGGTCATGTCCGTCTCGACCAGGCCCGGAGCGACCACGTTCACGGTGATGTTGCGGCTTCCGACCTCGCGGGCCATGGCCCGCGCCATGCCGACCAGGCCCGCCTTCGACGCGGCGTAGTTCGCCTGACCCGGCAGTCCGACAAAAGCCCCGACGGAGGACACGAAGATGATCCGTCCCGCGTGCAGGCGCAGCATCTTGGCCATGGCCCGCTTCGCAACGCGGAAAGAACCCGTGAGGTTCGCGTCGATCACCTCGAGGAACGACGCCTCGCTCATCCTGAGCATGAGCGAGTCCCTCGTGATGCCCGCGTTGGCGACGAGCACCTCCACGGGACCCCACCGCTGCTCGATCTCGGCGAACGCGGCCTCCACCTGGCCGGAATCGCACACGTCGCATCGAACCGTGAGATAGCGCTCGAGGTCGGCCCCTGGCGGAGGCGCCGGTGGGTCCTCCGATCGGTGGGTCGCGGCGACGCGGTCGCCGTTGGCCAGGAACCACGAGACGCAGGCCGCGCCGATGCCGCGGGTCCCGCCGGTGACGAACACGACGGCCATCACACGACCGCCGTCACTGGTCCGTGTCGGGCACGCGGAGCCACACGAGCGGTTGCCCGTCCTGGACGCGTTCGCCGTCGGCGGCCATCCAACGGATCACCCGTCCGGCGAAGGGCGTCCTCACCTCCGCGACGCCGACCCGCCCGACGAGGTCGCCCACCTGGACCATCGGCGCTGGCGCGTCACCCTCGTCGAGGGTGCCGGGTAGCAGGCCCGCGCCCGGTGCCGGCAGCGACGCCTCCGGAGAGAAGATGCCGCTGCCGGGGCTCACCACGACGCGCTCGGACATGTAGAGGTGCTCCCCTTGATGCAGCGCCGGCTCGGCACGCCACGTCCCTGCTGCGCTGATCTGGTCCATCAGCGTGTCGAGGTCCTCGGGCTTGGACACGGCGAGCGACTGGATCTCGGGCAGGCTGCGCTTGGCCAGGCCGCTCAACACGCCGCCCGGTCCGAGCTCCACGAGGGACGTCAGGCCGAGATGGGCGAACGTCTCGAGCGTCTGACGCCAGCGGACCGGACTACAGAGCTGTGCGGAGAGCAGACCGGGCCAATCGGCCGGATCGTCGTGCACGCGGGCGTCCACGTTGGCCACGACGCGGACCTCGGGCGTGAGGAAGGTCACGTCGGCCAGCGCTTTGCGCAGCGGAGCGCGGGCTCCCTGCATCAGGGGGGTGTGGAACGCGCCCGAGACCTGAATCGGCATGACCCGCCTCGCACCGAGCTCCTTCGCCAGCTCACCGGCGACGGTGACGGCCTCGGACGTTCCGGCGATCACGACCTGGCCGGGAGCGTTGTAGTTGGCCACCCAGACGTCGCCCTCAGCCCGCTGGCACGCCGCCTCGGCGTCGTCGTCGGTAATGCCGAGGAGGGCCGCCATGGTCCCCGGCGCCTCCTCGCTGGCGCGGGCCATGGCCTCGCCCCGAGCGACGACGAGCTCGATCCCGTGCTCGAAGCCGAGGGCGCCGCTGGCAACGAGCGCGGTGTACTCGCCGAGACTGTGCCCGGCGCAGGCGGCCGGCGTGAGTCCGGTCCGCTCCACGGCGTCGAGCACGACCAGGCTGAGGACCGTCGTGGCGAGCTGGGCGTTGTCCGTCTTCGTGAGGTCTTCGATCGGCGCCTCGAGGAGCAATGAGGCCAGGTCACGCCCGGCGGCCTCGGAGGCCTCGCCCACGACCTCCCAGGACGGGTGGTCGACCCACGGCACACCCATGCCCGCGCGCTGTGAACCCTGCCCGGGGAAGGTGAACACCAACACGTGGACGACGGCTCCGATCTGCAGGGGACGGGGGAGTCCCAAGTGTGTCACGCGCCGCTGGGACTGGCCCAAGTCTGCGGGCTGGCTTCGCACCTCCGGTAGGAAGGAGAACGGCCGCCCTGACCTGGGAGATTTGTTACCCGTCGGAAACTTGGTGCGATCTGCGGTGGGAACGAGGGCGCTCTCGGGCTCGGCGAGAGTGTCCGGGGAGTGCGAGGTGTGGTCCTTCGGAGCGACGAGGATCGGGAAGGCGACCTATCCTCCGCACAGCCGAGCCCATCGCCGAATTTCCGGGTTCACACCCCGGATGCGATTGAGCGCAAGGGGGGGCCAGATGGCGCACGAGCCCGAGCGGAGCCGGATGGGGTGCGGTCGGGGGTCCGGAGCGTCGCCGTCGACCTCGACGAGACGGGGGGCGATCGCCCTCCTTGCGTCGGCGGCGTTGTGCGGGACGCTTCTCGTGGCTTCGACCTCGGCCATCGGATCCACCAGCGCCCTCTCGGAGAACGGGACTTGGCCGGGAGTCGGAAGGATCTGCGAACACGGATCAGGCGGCCCCGCGTCCGCCCGAGGTGTGACGGCGAAGACCATCGACATCGCCGGGTTCAACGACGCGTCGAACACCGTCCAGCCGGGGCTCGACTTGGAGCTTCTGCAGGCGGGCCAGGCTTTCGCGGCGTGGTGCAACGCGTCGGGTGGCATCGACGGCCGCAAGATCGTCGTTCAGGACCGGGACGGTGGGCTGTACAACGACGCCCAGGTCACCAGCGAGGCCTGTCAGTCCGACTTCATGGCGGTCGGTGGGGGTCTCGTGCTCGACCAACCCACGGTCAAGATCCGGGTGAGCTGCGGCCTGGGTCAGATCACCCAGTTCATCGTCTCGAACCAAGCCATCGACGCCCCGCTTCAGGTGAGCCCCGCCAACGGCAGCCTCACCGAAGTCGAGGGTGGGTTCTACGGCGCCTTGGCCAAGAAGTTCCCGCGGGCCATCAAGCACTTCGGCGACGGGTCACCCAACACCCCGAGCGTCATCGCCCCCATCACCAAGGGGAAGGACACGGCGGTCGCCCAGGGTTACAAACTCGTGGACTGGCAGCTGCCGCCGATCATGGTGACCGACTGGGGCCCTTACATCCAAGAGCTCGAGAGTAAGGGGGTCCAGGCCCTGGAGCCGGCCAACTACTCCAACATGGTCCCGTACATGCAGGCCATGGCGACTGCGGGCTACAAGCCCACCTTCATCGTGATGACGGGTGCGCTCTACCTCCAGTCGACCAAGGCCGCCGCCGCCGAGGACCCCGATCTGCCGCCGACCTACCTGGTCGTCGGGAACTGGCCCTTCGAATTGGCCTCGAAGAGCCCCGGCCTCGAGCAGCTGCTCGCCATCATGAAGAAGTACGCGCCCTCCGGGTACAAGCTCGATTTCGACGACGAGCTCTCGATGGACGCGTGGATCCTCTTCGCCAAGTCGGCGAGCGCCTGCGGCGCGAACCTGACCGTCGCGTGCGTGCTCAAGAACGCCGCCTCGCAGACGAACTGGACCGGTGGCGGGCTGGCGCCACCTGTGGCGCATCTCGCCATGTCGGACACCAACCCGACGCCGTCGGATTGCTACGCCATCCTCGACGTCAAGCCGGACAGGTTCGTCTACGACAAGTCGATCACCCAGCCGAACACGGACGGCATCTGGCGCTGCGATCCGAAGACACTGTTCCACGTGCCTGCCAATGACTGACAGAACCCGCCATCGCTCCAGCCTTTCTGGACGGTATCGGGTGGGCGGATGACTCCAGAGCACCGGTCGGCACCGATCGGTCGAGGCGGGTTCACGCCGGGCCGAATGGACGACTGTCGACGGGAGGCAGGGGGCCTGTGGCGCGTACTGAGCCAAAATCAACCGAAGAATTCTCGCCGCCCTGTCGAATTCCCGGCTCACCGTTCGTCTATCCACGACGTAGCCACCCGCCGATCGATGAGGAGGATGCAATGCAGTACGTAGCGCTGATCTATCAGGGTTCAACACCCCTTCCCGGCTCGGATGCATGGGGCGCGCTTTCCGAGGATGAGCAGAAGCAGATCTATGCCGACTACGGGGCCCTGAACAAGACACCCGGGGTCACAGCCGGCGTCGCGATGGGGCTGCCCGAGAACGCGACCACCGTTCGGGTCCAGGCCGGCAAGACGCTGACCACGGACGGGCCATTCGTCGGAATGAAGGAAGCCGTTGGCGGCTACTTCGTGCTGGAAGCCGACGACCTCGACGCCGCAATTGAGGTTGCCGCCCGGGTGCCGGCCGCCCGACTGGGTGGGGCCATCGAGATCCGGCCGTGCGAGACCTATTGGTAACAACCCTCGAACAGGTATTCCGCGACCAGTGGGGTCGCGTGGTCGCAACCCTGATCGGCCTCCTCGGCGACTTCGATCTCGCCGAGGAGGCCGCACAGGAGGCGTTCGCCATCGCGGCCGAGCGCTGGCCGCGCGAAGGGATGCCTGCGAACCCGAGCGCGTGGCTCACGACGACGGCTCGCAATCGGGCGGTCGACCGGATCCGCCGGCAGCAGGTCCTCGCTCGAATTCAGCAGTCCCGTCCCCAGCAAGCGGTCGAGGACCACATGGACGTATCGAGCTTTCCCGATGAACGTTTGGAACTCATCTTCACCTGCTGTCATCCCGCGCTCGCCCTCGACTCGCAGGTCGCGCTCACGCTGCGGACGCTCGGCGGGCTGACCACCGACGAGATCGCGCGAGCGTTTCTCGTGCCGGAGCCCACCATGGCTCAGCGGCTGGTGCGAGCCAAGCGCAAGATCAAGGCAGCGGGTATCCCGTTCCGGGTGCCGCCCGACCACCTGCTCTCCGAGCGACTGGAAGCGGTGCTTGCCGTTGTCTATCTCATCTTCAACGAGGGCTACAGCGGCCGCGAAGAGCTCGCGGCGGAGGCGATCTGGCTTGGCCGCGCCCTTTCGGAGCTGTTGCCCGACGAGCCCGAGGTACATGGGCTGCTGGCGATGATGCTGCTACTCGATGCACGCCGCGCCGCGCGTTTCCGAGGCGACGAGCTCGTCCTGCTGGCTGATCAGGACCGGTCGAGGTGGGACTCGTCGCAGATTGCCCTGGGCCGTTCCTCTCTCGACCGAGCCCTTGCCCTCGGCGGTCGCGGTCAGTACGTCCTACAAGCCGCCATCGCGTCGCTGCACGCCGAAGACCAATGCGACTGGGCCGAGATCGCCTTGCTCTACGCCGAGCTCGGCCGGTTGACGGGATCGCCCATCGTCGAGTTGAACCGCGCCATCGCAGTCGCCGAGGTCGAGGGGCCCGAAGCCGGCCTTCGAATCGTCGACGGCCTCGCTCTCGAGGACTTTCGTTATCTGCACACGACGAGGGCTGACCTGCTTCGTCGACTCGATCGGACCGAGGAGGCCCGGGACGCCTATCTCTGCGCCTTGGAACTGACCGAGGACGGTGCTGAACGGCGTTTCGTGCAAAGACAGCTCACCGATCTGGGGCAGCCGGCATGACGGCCCTAGGGATGACCCACCCCAAAGCCCATCGGCGAGGAACGACCCAGTAACGACCCGGCGTACGAGAGACCCCTCTGCCTAGCCCAGCGAACAGAGCGCCTCGAAGATCCTTTCCTTCACGGCTCTCGGATCCATGTGGACGGCAAGTCGGACAGAGCCATGCTCACCGTGGGAGCGTCGATCGACGACGGTCATGCCGCGCGTCCAACGACCGTCCAGCTCGCACCGGACCCAGTGCTCTTCCCACTGAAAGAGTTCGGGATTGAGTTGCGCCACGGCTGCGACGGCGTCATGGGGGACCATGCGGGCTCCCCCGGCATGGAAGTGTGAACAGGCACGAGCGGCGAGGGCAGCGGATCCACCCATTCCAGCCATCGCGACCAGGTCCTCTGGGGTCAAGGAGACCTGACGCGTGACGTCGAGGGGAACGACCGACAGCGGAACACCACTCGAGAGAACGAGGTCCGTGGCCTCAGGGTCGAGCCACGCGTTGAATTCCGCCGCCGGAGTCATGTTGCCTCCGCATCCGACCGCCCCACCCATCCAGACGATCTCGGTGATGAGATTTCCGAAGTTGAGTGCTTCGGCGACAACCGTGAGTGGCCCCGTGGCCAGAATCGGGCCCTCGACGAAAGGGATCCGCCCCGGGATTTGGTTCGAGACGGGGACAACGGGAAGTAGGGAACCGGCGCCGCCCAGGCCATCACGTCCGTGAAAGGGGTCTCCGGTGTCGGGATAGGGGCCGGCGAGGCCGCACACGGCACCCTTGGCCACCGGACAGTCGAGTCCGAGCAGGGACATTGTTCCGACGGCGTTCCGATACGCGAGTTCGGCATCGACATTTCCCGTGGTTCCAATGACCGCTCTCGGTGGACTGTCCGCCCCGGCCAGGACCAGAAGGGCCAAGAAATCATCCACGCCGGGGTCGCAGACGACGACTGGTCCATCTCGCATGTACCAATCTTGGCGCAGTCGGCATCAGGGGACTCCGACGTGCGGAGACGCCAGGGCCCGAGACAATCGAGCAGAGATCGCCCGCCGCTTGGAGCTTGGACCCCAACATGAAACGAGCGTGATTCCCGGTGACCGTGGCCCAGTAACACTCCGACGGTGCGAGCCGGGTCGCCTACATCCTCGGCGTACCTCTGGCCGAGCACGTCGTGCACCAATGGCCGCAGATGGGTGAGGTCGTGCGCACCAGGCAGCTTGTTGAGGACGTCGAAGGGAATGGCGCTCCAGGTCGGCAGTCGTCTGCGGCTCGACGACGTCATCGTGGCCGAATGGCTGCGACTACGGAGACGGACGGCTCTACAGGAACGTCACCATCGGTGAATTGGAAGCGGGCGAAGCCGTGCGCGTCACCGACTACTGGGGCGAACCCACCATCACGCCCATGTGGCGCGAAGCCCTGACCGACCGGCTCGACATGCCTGGCGACGGCGTGTGGCCGGACTCAGATCACCTCGGTCACTACGAGTCGCCGGCTTCCGGCGGAGCGCTCGAGCCGGGAGTGAACTCGAGCTCTGCGTTCCGGCGCAGCCAGACGCTGGGTATGAACTGGGAAAGCGTCTACCCGACGCGAAAGCCACCGCGTACGCTCCTCACAGTGGAAGCGGATGAGCAGGAAGCCCACGAGGATCGAGGCCGCCTTGCGCACGGTCGGACGATGTGGAGGTCGGAGGCGGCAATGAAGCCATGGCCGCAAACGCCGCCTCGTCCTGCATATGGCCGGAGCCTGAAAGTGACGCCGTGGCCATGAGCTCAGCGCCTGACGACGCCGTGGAGGAGAACAGCGCCAACCCTCGACTAGCCCTACTCCTGGCTGCGGCCATGTTCGTCCTCGTGGTCGACACCTCGTTGATGAACGTGTCCATCTCTGCGGTCATCAACGATCTCCATACGACGGCGAGCGGCGTCCAATCGGCGATCGCTCTGGAAGCACTGATCTCCGCCGCCTTCATCCTGATCAACTCCAAGATGGGTGACCTGATGGGTCGCAAGCGCGCCTACGTGATCGGCCTGCTGGCCTATGCCATCGGCGCCCTGGCCATGACCCTCGCGCAGAGCCTGACCGCCATCATCATCTTCTGGGCGGTCATCGGCGGCCTCGGCGCGTCCCTCCTGCTGCCGGCGATGCAGTCCCTCATCCACGGCAACTTCACGGGCGCCGCCCAGAAACGCGCCTATGCGCTCGTCGGCGCTTCCGCTGCCATCGCAGCCGCCGTCGGACCCCTGCTCGGCGGGTTCCTCACCACCTACCTGTCATGGCGCGTCGGGTTCGGACTCGAGGTCGTCGTGATCCTCTTGGTCTTGTCCCAGATCCGACTCGTCAAGGACGTGCCCTATACGGGATCGCGCCAAGTCGACTTTGTAGGCGCCGCGCTCTCCGTGGTCGGTATGGGCGGCGTTGTCCTCGGCATCCTCGTCTGGCAGGAAGGCGGTGAGTACGTCGGTCTCTGCATCGGCCTCGGCGCAGTGGCCCTGGCTGCGCTCGCTCTGTGGCTCGTCCGGCGTAAGCGCCGGGGAAAGCCCACGTTGTTGGATCCCGACCTGTTCAAGCACCTGAACTTCCGCATCGGCATCTCGCAGCAGATGCTCCAGCAGGTCACGTTGGGCGGCGCCATGATCGCGCTGCCTCTGTTCTTGCAGATGACTCTCGAGTACAACGCCATGCAGGCGGGCCTCTCCCTTGCACCGCTGTCTCTCTCCATGTTCGGCATGGCGTTGCTGGCCGGTCGCAAGGCAGGCAATCGGCGTCCAGCCAACATCGTGCTGGCTGGCTTCGCCCTCAGCACCGTCGGCATGGCCGCCATCATCCCGCTGGTACCCAGGGTGGATTCGGGGTGGTACCTGGTGATCCCGCTGCTGATCATCGGATCGGGTCTCGGCTTGCTCGTCTCCCAGCTCAACAACTTCACCCTGGCACCGATCGCCGAGGACCGCGTCAGCGAGGCGGCCGGTGTCAACTCCGCCTCGGGCTCCTTCGGGCTGTCCTTCGGGCTCGCCATGGCCGGAGGCCTCATGCTTTGGGCGCTGGCCTTGAGCTTCACTCACCTCACGGAGACCAGCTCCGTGATCCCTGCGGCGCAACAACAGCAGATCTCCGCCGCTCTCGAACACGATGCCGAGATCATGAGCAACACTCAGCTTCAACATCAGATCGCCGGCGAGCCCCAGGATGTCCAAGACGCCGTCCTGGCTATCAACACTGAAGCTCGCAACCGCTCGCTGCAGGTGGCGCTGTGTGTTCCGGCCATCGCCTCCCTCCTCGGGGTGGCCAACGCATTCCGTATGCGTCGCCTACCCGACATCACTCCCACGGCAGACATTGAAGGTGTCGGGTTTGGTTGAGCGTCTGCTCCGCGTTCGATGTCACGCTCGGCCACTTCCGACTCGTCACCCCGTTCCCGTGGGCGAGATTCCAGTAGATCGCCAGAACTCGTTCAAACGTCCGGCTCGCCCCCCGGTGCTCGTGCTGCTCTGTCAGGGGTAATTCGCAAGCGTTCGTCACCTCCGTGGTGACCCTGTCACAGGCGCCCACCCACCGCGCAAGGATCGATCGGGCTTTCGGAACGCAAACGCTTGTATCGAGCACTCACCGATCGACGTTGACCGAGAGAATAAACCCGGGTAGTGTCCAGAAGGAAACTCTGAGTGTTTGTATGAGGTTCTCGAACTATTCGGGGCTTCATACACCAACATAAAGAGGGCTGGAGCGAACAGCATGATGACGCGGTTTCTTACTGGAATGATGGCTTTCGCGATTTCGGTAAGCGGTTTCGCGGTCCCGTCGATACTGCTCGGCACTCCTGCGACGGCCAGCGGATCCAATTCGTCTGAACTGACGACGGGGATTGTCCAGGATGGAACATTCAAAAATCCGCTCGTGGGCGATGGCAGGTACAAAGACTATTGCGCCAGCCCAAACCCCGACTGCCCGAAAACGAAGCCGAACGCTGGACCTTGGGTTGTCACCTCCGGATCAATCGACTTTGTCGCACACCGATACTGGCAACCCGCCCCCGGAGCAGGTCGAAAGAATCAGACAATCGATTTAAATGGCCTCGGACCTGGAACGTTCGCGCAATCACTTGCTACGACAGCGGGGATTTTGTACAGCGTGTCGTTCTATCTGGCCGGGAACGGAGAGGCGGCTCCCGCCATAAAGACAATGGATGTCGATGTCAACGGCACGCCAATCGAGTCGTATACGTTCGACACCACCAATACCTCCTATTCCAACATGGGGTGGGTTGCGGAATCATTCTCGTTCACGGCTACATCGGTTTCGACCTCACTGTCCTTTGTAAGCACGACACTTGCTTCCGACGGTGGTCCTGTAATCGCCGATGTTGGAGCATTCGCCGCTGTCTAAGTGTGGTCGATCGCGTTGTCGATCGCGCACCGGGGCTTGAACTTGCTTCTCTCCGGCAATGGCGAGCCCGAAGAAGTGGGTGGCCAGCGCCGAGCCGCCGTTGCCGTAGGTGCCATGCTTCTGGCCGTCGAGGATCCAGATCACGTTGATGGACCGGACCCGTGCTCGCCGCGGCCGGCCTGTTGGCAGAGCAGTACCACTCCTCGCGCCGCATCGGCGACCTCACCTCGCTGACCGCCGTGTTCCCGGGTGGGCGCGCGGAGTGATCCGGCCCGTCCGCCCGCCGCCAGGTGGCCCACGACAACAACCGACCGACGTGCTGGCGGTCGCTGGCGAGCAGATCGACGCGTGGGGTCCAGGAGCCACGAACGCAATCGCCTCTTGCCACGTCATGGTTCCCGATGCTGTTGCGCCCACGTGCGACGTGGCATTGGTGCACGCGACGTGGTGTTTGGCGTGCCCGGAGCGGGACTCGAACCCGCACGCCCTTTCGGACAGCGGCTTTTGAGGCCGCCGCGTCTGCCATTCCGCCATCCGGGCTGGAACGCCCGATCGTACAAGCTGGCATCTACGTTGAGGGCATGGGCAGACCGGCGCGGCAACGGGACAATCGGTGCTGAGGGCCCGACGACGGAACGGGCGGCGAGGGTGCAGAGGGTCGGGCCGTGAGGCTTGAAGGCGTCGAGCTTGTCCGGGTGGACATCCCGTTCCGGCGCGAGGTTGGGGACCGCGGTCGGGGTCCACCGGGTGCGGTCGCTCCTCTTCGTGCGGGTCGTCGCCGAGGGTATCTCGGGTTGGGGCGAATGTGCCGCCCTGGCCGAGGGCACGTCGGTCGACCCTCCCGTGGGCGAGGTGGAGGCGGCCGCGACCGAACGCGGTGTACGCCGACTGAGGGAGGCGAGTGCGGCACGGGACGGCCGGCTGCCCTCGGCGGCGGAGATCGCTCAAATCTTCGGAACGAGGCCCGTCGACCGACTGCTGGCCGCCACGTTCGAGATGGCCGTGGAAGACCTGGAACTGCGTGCCTCCGGAGAATCGCTGGCGCACTCCGTCGGCGTGACAACCGGGTTCGAAGCCATGGCGGTCGGCGGAGTCGTGGGCATCCCACCCGACCGCCAGCTGGCGATTCTCCGGCACTCGGCGGACCGCGTCGTCGCTCGGGGTGGCACCCGCCTCCGGATGAAGATCGCACCCGGGTGGGACCTCGAACCCGTGCGCGTCGTCCGGGAGGACCACCCCGATCTGGCGATCCAGGTCGATGCGAACGGTTCGTACCGGCCCGCGGATGGCGAGCACCTCGGCCGCCTGGCCGAGTTCGGCGTGCTCTGCGTGGAGCAACCGCTGCCTCCGGCCGACTTGGCCGCCTCCGCCGAGCTGGCGAGGCGGATGGCCGTCCCGATCTGCCTCGACGAGTCCCTCTCGTCGCTCCATCGCGTGCGTGACGCGCTGCGCTATGGCTCGTGTGCCGTGGCCTGTCTCAAACCGGCCCGGCTCGGGGGGCTGCGGGCAGCGCGGGCGGCTCACGCGGCGTGTGCCGCCGCCGGCGTGCCGGTCTTCGTCGGGGGCTTCTTCGAGGCGGGCCTCGGACGGGCCTCCAACCTGGTTCTGGCCGCCCGTCTGAGCATGGACGCGGCCGGGTTCGTGTGCGACCTCGACGACCCGGCTGACTATCTGGAAGTGGATCCCTGTGGCTATCCGCCCGTCGTCGACGGATGGGTCCGGGTACCGGAGGAACCCGGCGTCGGCAGCCCGCCTGATCAGGGAATCCTTGACCGCCTGGAGGCGCGGCGTCATTGGTTTCCGGCCACCTACACTTGACGATCCATGCATCGAGCGCTGCTGGAGCGACGAATCCGCGACACTCATGCCCGCCTGGTCCGAGCGCGTGAGGAGCTTGCAGTGATCGACGAGCAGCTGGCGGTCGTCCGTGAAACGGTCGACGAAGCGCGGGTGCGGGCGCTGGTGTCCGAGACGCCGCTGGCCACCCAGGAGCACAACGACGCGGCGCGTCACGCCGAGGCGATGGAGCGGGCACGCGAAGCGCTGCAGAAAACGGTCGTCGACCTCGAGCAGCGCCAGGACGAGCTCCTGGCCCACGTGCCCTCGGGGAACCTGTGACCGACGGGACGTTGGCCCGCGTGGTCATTGCGGAGGACGAGGCCATCGTGCGTCTGGACCTCAAGGAGATCCTGGTCTCGGCCGGCTACGAGGTCGTCGGGGAAACCGGACGCGGCGACGAGGCGGTGACCCTGGTGGAGGCGCACGAGCCTGATCTGGCCATCTTGGACATCAAGATGCCGGGGATGGACGGCCTGCGCGCCGCCCGGGAGATCACCTCCCGCCACCAGGTCGCGGTCCTCCTGTTGACCGCGTTCAGCCAGCGCGACCTCATCGAGGAGGCCCGGGACTCGGGAGTCTCGGCCTACCTCGTCAAACCGTTCCAACCTCGGGAGCTTCTCCCGGCGATCGCGGACGTCCTGGCCAGGGCCCGCCAGGAGTGGGCCATCGAGGCCGAGGCCGAGAGGTCCACCGACGGGGCCGAGGACAAGATCGCCACCAGGCGCATCGTCGACGAAGCCAAGGCGATCCTGATGGACCGTGACGACCTGGAGGAGAGCGAAGCGTTCGGGTTCATCCAGCGCACGGCCATGCAGACCCGGGCCAAGATGCGCGACGTGGCGCAAAGGGTCGTCGACGGCACGCTCACCCCGTAATCTCGTCGTCTGATGACGATGAACCGGGAGCGCATCGGACCCTTGCTCCTGCTGGACGGGATGTCCCTGGCCTTCCGGGCCTTTTTCGCTCTCCCGGACACCCTGGAGACCTCGGGAGGCGTGGTCACCAACGCGGTCCACGGGTTCAGCTCCATGCTGGTGTACCTCATACGCGAACGCCGGCCGTCGGCGCTGGTCGTTGCGTTCGACGCACCCGGCGCCACCTTCCGCGACGAGATCCTCGAGGACTACAAGGCGGGGCGTCCCGCGACGCCGGACCTGCTGTCGCCCCAATTCGACATGATCCGGGACGTGCTGGCGTCCCTGGCCGTCCCCCTGATCGAGATGCCCGGCTACGAGGCGGACGACGTGATCGCCACCCTGGCGACGGAGGCGGCCGAGAGGAAGACCGAGACGGTGATCGTCACCGGGGATCGTGACAGTTTCCAGCTCGTGCGCGACCCCTACATCCGGGTCCTCTACAACAAGCGGGGGGTGACCGACTACTCGTTCTACGACGAGGCCGGGATCTTCGAGCGCTGCGGCGTGCCACCTTCGCAGTACGTGTTGCTGGCGGCGCTGCGCGGTGACCCCTCCGACAACCTGCCGGGCATACCCGGAGTGGGGGAGAAGACCGCCGCCAAATTGCTGACGACCTACGGCGACCTCGATGGGATCTACGGGCATCTGAACGAGTTGACGCCGAAGCTCCGGGAGAACCTGACCTACAACGAGCCGCTGGCGCGCAGCAACGCCCGGATCATCCCGCTGGTGACCGATGTGCCGCTCGACGTCGACGTGGCCGACCTGACGCTCGGAGGCTGGGATCTGGCGACCGCCGAGGCGACCTTCACGCGCTACGAGATGAAGACGGTGTGGCAACGCCTCGAGGAGCTGATGGCGGCCGGCTTCCTGGGCGAACCAGCCGAGGGCAGCGCCCGTCCGGGTGGGGCCGCGGCCGCCGCGGTCGGGGCTCGCTTCGGAGCTTCGGGCACCGGTGCTCCGGGCGACGCCGCGGAGGATGCGCTCCCGGGCCTGGCTCCGGGCGAGGTCGTCGTGCCGACGACCGCAGGCGAAGTCGCCAGGGACCTCGATGCGCTCGGGAAGGGGCGAAAAGCGCTGGCCGCCCGCTGGACCGGGAGCCCGGGCCGCAGCGAGCTCGTCGGCCTGGCGCTGGTGGCGGCCGAGGGCGAGCACGCGGGCGACGGCGTCTACGTGCGCGGCGAGGACCTGCACTCGTCGTCGGTGGCGAAGAAGCTCAACTCGGTCCTGTCCCAACCCGTGGTGGGCCACGCGGTGAAGGAGGTCATGCGCTCCTTGCTCCCGTTGGGCATCGACGTGACCGGCCTCGACATGGACACGGCGGTCGCGGCCTACCTGCTCGACGCCTCGACCGGCGAGTACGAGCTGCAACAGCTCCGGGAACAGACGGGCCAACTCACCTTGGACATCGCCGAGCCCGGCGAGGCGCAGCACGACGTGGCACACGAGGCGGCGGCGGAAGCGTGCGACGTGGTGGGGATGGCCGACGGGTTCCGTCGGCGCATCCGGCAAGAGGACATGGTCCTGCTGCACGACGACATCGAGACCCCGCTCGTCCGCGTGCTGGCCAAGATGGAGGTCGCCGGCATCGGCATCGACCGCACCGAGCTCCAAGAGATCGCCGACTCGCTCAAGGCGTCCGCGGGCACCCTGCAGTCGGAGGTCCAGGAGCTGGCCGGGCACGAGTTCAACGTCAACTCGACGCCGCAGCTGCGCACGGTCCTCTACGACGAACTCGGGCTCACTCCGGGGAAGAAGACCAAAACGGGGTTCTCGACGGACGCCCGGACCTTGGAGAGCCTGCGCGGCGCGCACCCGATCATCGATGCGTTGCTTTCGTACCGCGAGGTGGAGAAGCTCAGGTCGACCTACGGCGAGAGCCTCCTGGGCGAGGTGCAGTCCGACGGGCGCATCCACGCCTCGTTCGGCCAGACGGTGGCGAGGACCGGTCGGATCTCGTCGGACCGGCCCAACCTCCACAACATCCCCGTGCGGAGCGAGATCGGCAAGCAATTCCGGCGCGCCTTCGTCCCGGCCGAGGGAACCACGTTCCTGGTGGCCGACTACGACCAGGTCGAGCTGCGGGTGATCGCCCACCTGTCGGGCGATCCCGGGCTCATCGACGCCATGACCTCGGGGGCCGACGTGCACCGGACGGTGGCGGCCGCCGTCTACGGCGTGTCGCCCGACGAGGTGACCCACACGCAGCGCGAGTTCTGCAAGATGGTCTCCTACGGCCTCGCCTACGGCATGGAGGCCTACGGGTTGAGCCAACGCCTGGGCGTGGCGGTCGAGGAGGCAGCCGCCATCATCGAGAGCTACTTCGGCGCGTTCCCGCGGGTGAAGCGCTACATGGACGAGACGGTGACCGAAGCGAAGATCAGGGGCGCCACCCGCACCATGTTCGGGCGCATCCGCCCGCTGCCCGACCTGCACGCGTCGAATTACCGGCTGCGCCAGGCCGCCGAGCGTCAGGCCATGAACGCCGGTATTCAGGGGTTGGCGGCCGACATCTTCAAGATCGCGCTGGTGCGCCTCGACCAGGACCTCGAAACGCAGGGCCTGACCAGTCGGCTCGTGCTCCAGGTGCACGACGAAGTGATCGTCGAGGTCGCGGGCGGGGAGGAGTCAGAGGTGCGCCGCCTCACCGACTCCGCCCTCACCGGGGCGGCCGACCTCAACGTCCCGCTCACCATCTCCATGGCCGCAGGGTCGAGCTGGGCGGCCGCGAAGGCGTGAGGGGGGTCCCGGGCGGCGGAGGCCCGACGGGCCGTCGGACGGCGGAGGCCCGACGGGCCGTCGGACGGCGACGTCGGACGGTTGACGAAGGGGGGCAGCGGGGAAACGGGCCCCTGAGCAGCTGATATCGTGGAACGCCCGCCGGCGCCGGTGGCGGGCACCCCAGTCCGACCAGACTCGGCCCCGGCGCGGTCCTGAGGTTGCAGGTCGCAACCCAGCAAGGAGCACCACACCATGACCGACATCACGGCAGCACGCGCCTCTCTCCTCTCCCCCGAGCAGATGGGGACCTTCGACGCCGAGGGCAACTACGTGCCGCGGCCGATCGTCGACGACGACCTGGGCGACGCCGACCTCGAGAAGGCGATGGGCGACTCCATCATCGAGTTCGACGACGGGGACGTGATCGAGGGGACCGTCGTCAAGATCGACCGCGACGAGGTGCTGCTCGACATCGGCTTCAAGTCCGAGGGCGTCATCCCCGCCCGCGAGCTCTCCATCCGCAACGACGTGCACCCCGAGGAGATCGTCTCGCTCGGTGACCACGTCGAGGCCCTCGTCCTGCAGAAGGAGGACAAGGAAGGGCGCCTGGTCCTGTCCAAGAAGCGGGCGCAGTACGAGCGGGCCTGGACGACGATCGAGGAGAAGAAGAACAAGGGCGAGATGGTCAAGGGCCCGGTGATCGAGGTCGTCAAGGGCGGGCTCATCGTCGACATCGGCCTGCGCGGCTTCCTCCCGGCATCCCTGGTCGAGCTACGCCGGGTGCGTGAGCTCCAGCCGTACGTGGGCAAGGAGATCGAGGCGAAGATCATCGAGCTCGACCGCAACCGGAACAACGTCGTCCTGTCCCGTCGGGCTTGGCTCGAGGAGGCCCAGAAGGAGCAGCGCGGAGACTTCCTCGCCAACCTCAAGCCGGGCGAGCGGCGCCGGGGCACCGTCTCCTCCGTGGTCAACTTCGGCGCATTCGTCGACCTGGGCGGCATGGACGGCCTCGTCCACGTCTCCGAGCTCTCCTGGAAGCACGTCGACCATCCCTCGTCGGTGGTGCAGGTGGGCGACGAGATCGAGGTCGAGGTGCTCGACGTCGACTTGGAGAAGGAGCGGATCTCGCTGTCGCTGAAGGCGACGCAGGCCGACCCGTGGCAGGAGTTCGCCGATTCGCACGCCGTCGGGCAGCTCGTCTACGGCCGCATCACCAAGTTGGTGCCCTTCGGCGCCTTCGTGCAGGTGGGCGACGGGATCGAGGGGCTGGTGCACATCAGCGAGATGGCGGTGCACCACGTGGACCTGCCCGAGCAGGTCGTCACCCCCGGCGAGGAGCTGTGGGTCAAGATCATCGACATCGACCTGCAGCGGCGTCGTATCTCGCTGTCGATCAAGCAGGCGGCCGAGGGTGGCGAGGTCTCCGAGGAGTACCGCGAGGCCTTCGGCGAGCACGCCTACGACGAGGAGGGGAACTACATCGGCTTCGACTACGCCGAGGGCGAGTTCACCCCCGAGACCGAGGCACAGGCGGCGTGGGCCGAATACGCCACCGAGGTCGGCACGCAGGGCCAGCCGACCGATGGCGAGGGTGGCGAGCCCGGCCAGGCGGGCGAGGGCGCCGAGTCTGCGTCCGCCGGCGAGGTGGGCGAAGTGGGCGAAGCCCCGGCCGCCGCCGAGGGCGACGCGAGTCCGATGGCGGAGGCGGCGCCGGCGACGGAGTAGCCGGCTGGGTGATCAGGACACGATCGCCTTGCCCTTTCCCTTGCCTCCTTCGCCGTTCGACGCCGTCACCTTGACCACGGTCTTGAAGGTGCCCACGTTGGCGTAGGTGTGGCTGCCCAAGACGTTGTACCCGGCCGCGCAGTTGCCGTTGGAAGTGATGGCGCCCGACGATTTCTGACCGTCACCCCAGTCGATCGAGACTGAGAAATCCCCAGCCGAACACAGCGGATCGACGAACGTCGCGACGTTGCCCGCAAAGGTCACGCCGTGTTGCGGGCTGATGGAGAGACCATGGACCACGAGGGATCCCGCGTTCGTCGTGACCTTCGCCGACCGCGCCCCCGGAATCCCTGGCCGTGACGTGAACCGTGTGAAGACCGGCGGTCGAATAGGTGTGGTGGCCGGCGATGTCGAATGCGCCTTCCGTCGCCGCGCTCACCACACCCGCCGATGTCTGCCCGTCGCCCCAGTTGATCGTAGATCCGTAGTCTGAAGCAATACCGGCCGGATCGGCATCGCGCAGGACCGCAACGTTCTCGTCGAACCTCTTCGCCGCAGTGAACGTCACGGTCAGGGGACTGAGGCTGATCGCCGCGTCCGACACCGTGGCGGTGCCCGTTCCCGTGCCGGAGAAGCCGTCGGTGCCGCTGACCGAGACCGACGTCCGATAGGTGCCCTCCTCCGCATACGTGTGGCTGCTCACGACGTTGTACCCGGCCGCGCACGTGCCGTTGTACGTGATCGCACCAGACGACATTTGGCCGTCTCCCCACGAGATGGTGGCGCTGTACGTCGCTGAGCAGCCGGGATCCACGAACTCAGCCACGTTGCCGGCGAAAGAGGAGCCCTCGACAGTACCGAAGGAGAGGCCGATCACCGAACCGCCGCTCCCCGTTGCAGGACCACACGGACATCGAAATGACTCCGACGAGCGCCACCGCCGCCACCGACACGATGCCCAAGAACCGATGCATCAGAACCTCCAAGGTCCGGTCGGCCCCGCCCTCATTCCCGATGAGCATCTCGGACGCGAGCACGCCTCCGCCCTCCAGGTCAAGTGACGAGCACCGAGGGCCAGGGAAAGCATGGTGGTCCGAGAGGGTCCCTCCCACCGCGGGAGGGCCCCGGGCGTCGTAGAGTCGGCGGAGGACGCGCCGGACCCGGAGCACGAACAGCCAGGAGGAGGACGCCCGATGCGCTTCAACCACATGGAGCTCACGTTTCCCGTCGGCACACTGACCCAGGAGTTCCGCGAGGAGGTCGACTCCTTCTACGGCCCGGTCTTCGGCTGGCGGGGTCTCGACACCGAGGTCGTGGGCCAGAAGTGCCACATCCTGATGCCAGACACCGAGCAGTTCATCCTGCTGGCCGAGAGCGACAAGCCGATGTCCTCTCCGGGCTACGACCACCTGGGACTGCTCCAGGACACCCGGGAGGAGGTCGACCGGCTCCTCGAGGAGTGTGAGCGCTACGCCGACAAGGACGACCGGGTGAAGATCATCCGTTACGACGATCTGGTGTACCCAGGGCTCACCGTGCACGCGTTCTACGTGAAGTTCCTGCTCCCGGTGTACTTCGACGTCCAGAGCATGGAGCGGGAGGCCGTGTCGTCCTCGACGTGATCCGGCTCATCGCCGCGCTCGACACCGACCGCGGCATCGCCACCGACGAGGGGATCCCGTGGAGCCTTCCGGGCGACCGCGCCTACTTCCGCCGGCAGACCGAGCGTGGCGTGATCGTCATGGGCCGCTCGACCTACGCCGAGTTCGACGCCCCCTTGCACGGCCGGGACAACTACGTCCTCACGTCCCGGTCCGACGAGTTGCGCCCGGGCTTCCACCCGGTCGGCGCTGTTCGATGCGTTCGCCACGCGAACAGGTCGGCGAGGACATCTGGGTGATCGGCGGCGCGGCTGTCTTCACCTCCACGATGGCCCAGGCGGACGAGCTCCTGCTCACCCAGGTGGAAGGGGACTTCGGGTGTACGAAGTTCTTTCCTCCGTATCGTGAGGACTTCGTGCTCGCCGAACAGGGTGCGGAGCGGCACGAGAGCGGGGTCGACTACCGCTTCGAACGCTGGCGGCCGCGTGGGCGACCGTGAGTGCCCAGAGGTCGGCCCGGTTTCAGCCCATGGGGTCGTGGCCGGCCCGCGTCCTTGGGTGAGGCGGCGCACGAAGACGGTAATGTCACCCGGCACCAGGACAGGGCCATCGACATTGGACCGACGACAGGAGACGGCGTGCCATGGGGAGCGAAGGGCTGCACGAGCCGGCAGAGCTGCTCGGTGAGGAGACGATCGACCGGCACCGGGCCTTCACCTCGTTGATCGAGGAGCTCGAGGCGGTCGACTGGTACGACCAGAGGGTCCACGCCACCAAGGACTCGAGCCTGGCCGAAGTCCTGGCGCACAATCGCGACGAGGAGAAGGAGCATGCATCCATGACGCTCGAGTGGCTGCGCCGCCGGGACCCGGCGCTCGACACGCATCTGCGGACGTACCTCTTCACGAGCGAACCGGTCACCGAGGTCGAAGCGGAAGCCGTCGCAGGGGACGTCGCGGGACCGAGGGTCGCTCGGAATCGGCAGCCTCATGGGGCGGGAGTGATGGACCACCTGTACCGGGAGCTCGCTCCCGTCTCCGACGCGGCGTGGGGGCAGATTGAGGACGAGGCGAAGAGCCGGCTCGTGACCCACCTGGCCGCGCGCAAGCTGGTCGACCTGTCGGGGCCGCACGGTTGGGGCCACTCGGCCACCGAGCTGGGGCGGGTCGAAGAGGTGCCGTCGCCGGCCGAGGGCGTCTCGGCGGCCCGCCGGCGGGTCCTCCCCCTCGTGGAGCTCCGGGCAACGTTCAGCGTCTCGCGCGAGGAACTGGACGACGCCGACCGGGGTGCCGACAACATCGAGCTGCCCGAGTTGGACGAAGCCGCACGCCAGATGGCTCTGGCCGAGAACGTCTCCGTCTTCCACGGCCATCCTGACGCCGGGATCCTCGGCATCACCGAGTCGAGCTCTCATGCCCCGCTCACCTTCGGAGAGGACATGGAGCAGTACCCCAAGGCGGTGGCCCAGGCGGTCGACGTGCTCCGGCGGGCCGGCATCGGGGGTCCCTACGGCCTGGCCATCGGCCCCGACATCTACACCGGGATCGTCGAGACGACCGAGCACGGCGGGCACCTGCTCCTCGACCATCTCCGCCAGATCCTCGGCGGTCCGCTCGTGTGGTCGCCCGGCGTCGAGTGCGGCATCGTGCTGAGCCTGAGGGGCGGGGACTTCGTGATCGAATCGGGCCAGGACCTCTCCGTCGGCTACCGCGACCACGACGCGTCCGTCGTACGCCTGTATCTCGAGGAGAGCTTCACCTTCCGGGTGCTCGAGCCCGACGCGGCCGTGGCGCTGTCGCACGCCTGACCCCGGCGGCCCGGGGACCCGGGCCGCGCCCGGTTCACGGCCTTCGATCAGCCCGAAATCCCGCCAGCACCTCGGCGAAGCGCTCCGCGCCGGCCGGGTCGGTGTCGAAGAACAACACGGGGTCCAGCAGCTCGAGCTCGAGGAGCAGCGGCCGACCGTCGTCGCCCTCGACCGTGTCCACCCGGGCATAGGCCGTAGGGCCGTGCAGGCGCTCAGCGGCCGCCACAGCGGCGCGGCCCAGCGCCAGCTGCGCCGGCGAGGCGGAGGCGGGGGTCACGACCTGGTTGCTCGATCAGGCTCGGCCCCGGGCGCGGCGCCCCGGCGGGATCATCGGGTCCTTGTGCATCGCATGGCTGAACGTCGCCTCCGAGGAAGATCAGCCCGACCTCGCCGACCTCGTCCACCGTCCGCTGGTACGGCTGCACCATGGCGGTCCGCCCCGACGCCTTCAGGTCGGCCACGTGACGGCGAGCCTGGTCGTGCTCGTTGCGCGCCGGTAGCGCGCCGTCTGGAAACCTCCACCGGAGACTGAGGGCTTGACGACGATCTCGCCGTCGGGGAGGTCGAGCTCGTCCGCGTCGGTGTCCCCGCCGGGGTCCGCCCAGCTCGTCGGGACCACAGGAACGCCGGCCGCTTCGAGGTCGCGCAGGTAGCGCTTGTCGATGTTCCACCGCAGAACGGCCGGCGGGTTGACGACGGGCACGCCCAGGGTCCCCGAGACACGTGCTCGACCCAGGCCAGGAACTCGTCCACGTGGTGGATGTTGTCCCATGCCCCGTTCGCCAGTACGAGGTCGTACGCCGACCAGTCGACATCGGGGTCGCTCCAGACCGCGGCACTGGCGTGGACGCCGAGACGGGAGAGCGACGCCCGAAGCCGCGGCCAGTCGTCGTGGAGGTCGGGGAACTGCGGGGCAGGCCGCGGCGACGAGCCGGCGCGGGAAGGAGGCGGCTCCGCTCCGGACGGAGCCGGGTCAAGTGCCGATCGGGAAGTGGCAGGCCACCTGGTGGTCGGGTGCGATCTCCCGCAGCTCGGGGACCTCCTCGGCACAGCGGGCCTCGGCTCTGGGGCACCGGGTGCGGAAGCGGCAGCCCGAGGGCGGGTTGATCGGGCTCGGCGGCTCGCCCGTGAGCGCCACCGACGAGCGCGGCGCCTCGGGGTCGGGCTCCACCGCCGACGCCAGCAGCGCCGCCGTGTAGTGGTGCGCCGGGGCCTGGTAGAGCAGATCGGAGGGGGCGATCTCGCAGAGACGACCGAGGTACATCACCGCCACGCGGTCGCTCACGTTCTTCACCACCGCCAGGTCGTGCGCGATGAACAGCAGGGTGAGGCTGAACTCGTGCTTGAGGTCCTCCAGCAGGTTCAGGATCTGCGCCTGGACCGAGACGTCGAGGGCGGAGACGATCTCGTCGCACACCAGGAGCTTCGGCTTGAGCACCAGCGCCCGGGCGATGCTGATGCGCTGGCACTGGCCGCCGGAGAATTCGCGCGGCCGTCGGGCGCCGTTGAGATACGGGTCGATGCCGACCTCCTCCAACATGGCGTAGGCCGCCTTCAGGCGTTCTTCCTTGGTGCCGATCTTCCAGATGGTGAGCGGCTCGGCCACGATGTCGCGCACACGGCGCCTCGGGTTCAGCGAGGAGATCGGGTCCTGGAAGATCATCTGCACCTGCGTCCGCAGCGTGCGCAGGTCGCCGCGGCCGAGTGCGGTCAGCTCCGTGTCGCCGAAGCGGATCTTGCCGGAGGTCGCCGCGCTCCACCTGCACCACGGCGCGGCCCGTGGTCGTCTTCCCGCATCCGGATTCGCCCACCAGCCCGAGCGTCTCGCCCGGGCGCAGGGTGAAGCTGACCCCCGCCACGGCCTGGATGGCCTGGTTCCCCTTTTGGAACGTGACGTAGAGGTCCTCGACGCTCAGCAGCGGATCGGTTCCGGCGTCGGGTGGGGCCCCGGTGTCGGCGACAGTGTCCGTCACGCCGTGGCCTCGTGCGGCTCGGTGTCGGCGGTGTCGTCTGCTCCTGTCGTGGCGGCGACTGGTGCGTCGGTGGCGGTGACGGTCGAGCCGGCATCGGCTGTGGTGAACGGGGCGTCGACGGAGGTGACAGGGATGCGTGACGGGAGCCGGGGAGCGGCCGCTGCCGCTGGGCAGCGGGTACCAGCAGGCGTAGCTGTGGCCCGGCTCCGCCTCCACCAGCGGCGGCTTCTCGCTGTGGCACTTCTCCTGGACGTACGGACAGCGCGGGGAGAAGGGGCAGCCGGAGGGAGGGTTGAGGAGGTCGGGTGGTCGGCCGTCGATCGCCGTGAGCCGGGTGTGGCTCCGGTTGGCCAGTCGCGGTGTGGAGTTGAGCAGCGCCTCCGTGTACGGCATCGCCATGCTCTTGAAGAGGACGTTCGTCGGGGCACGCTCGACCACGTTGCCGGCGTACATGACGATGATCTCGTCGGTCCGCGTCGCGACGACGCCCAGGTCGTGGGTGACGAGGACCATCGCCATCTCACGCTCGTGCTGCAGCTTCCCGAGGAGGTCCAGGATCTGGGCCTGCACGGTCACGTCCAGGCCCGTCGTGGGTTCGTCGGCCATGAGCAACCGGGGGGCGCACGCCGAGCGCGATGGCGATCATCACGCGCTGGCGCATGCCGCCGGAGAGCTGGGCGGGTACGCCTCGAAGCGCTCGACCGGGGAGGGTATGCCGACCTGCATCAAGAGCGAGAGCGCGGTCTCCTTGGCTTCGCTCTTGCTCAGCTTGAGGTGGATCTTGATCGGCTCGGTGATCTGGTTCCCGATGCGCTGGACGGGGTTCAGCGACGTCATCGGATCCTGGAACACCATGGCGATGTGCGTGCTCCAAAGCTTGCGCAGGGTGTCGGGCGGGGCGTTGAGGATCTCGGTCCCGTCGTAGCGGACCGAACCGGTCTGGGTGGTCGACGCCTCCGGCAACAGGCCCATGATGGCGCGCGACAGCACGGTCTTGCCCGACCCCGACTCGCCCACGATGCCCAGCGTCTTGCCCTGCTCCAGGCTGAGCGAGACCCCCTGCACGGCCCGGAGCGGCCCACGCGAGGTGGCGAAGGAGACGTTCAGGTCCTCGACCTGGAGCAGGGGGCCGCGGCCGTCGCTCACAACTTGATCTCGGTGACGTCGAAGTAGGCCCGCAGCTTGTCCGCGATCACGTTGAGGCTGATGAGAAGGAGGAACATGGCGGTGGCGGGGAAGATGACCAACCACACGTTGGTCTGCCCCTTGGCGCCGGTCAGGAGGCTCGCCCCCTCGTTCAGCATGTTGCCCCAGCTCGGCGTCGGAGGCTGCACGGAGAGCCCGAGGAAGGCCAGGGAGCCCTCCAGGACGATGATGGTGGCCACCGAGATCAGGCCGAAGGAGACGATGGTCGGCATGATGTTGGGCAGGATCTCGCGGGCGATGATGCGACGGTCGCTGGCGCCCAGTGCCTTGGCCGCCAGCACGAAGTCACGCGTGGCGTACGAGAGCGTCGACGCGCGCACCACGCGGAAGATCAGGGGCGATGCGGCGATCCCGATGACCAGGGTGATCTTGAAGAGCGAGTGCCCCCAGAACGACACGATGGCGATCACGGCCACGATGGCCGGGAAGGCGAGCACGATGTAGGCGCTCGTGTTCAGCGCCGTGTCGACGCGACCACGCCGGTAGGCGGAGAACATGGCCGGGATGCCACCGACCGCCAGTCCGATGAAGGCCCCGCCGAAGCCGACCACGAGCGAGACCCGGGCACCGTAGATCAGCCGGCTCAGGATGTCGCGGTAGAGGTCGTCCGTACCCAGCAGGTGGCTCCAGCTCGGCCCGCCGTTCTGCACGCTGTTGTAGTTCCCCAGGTTGGGGTTGGGGAGCGGGAGGAAGTTGGCGATGGTGGCGAGGACCGCCACCAGGACGATGAAGGCGCAGCACACCCAGAACAGGACGCCGAGCTTCTTCTTTGTGGGATCAGCCGCCGCTTCGGCGGCGATCTCCTCCTTGATGTCGGCGAAGGCCTCATTGTGTGCGACGGAGACGCTACTCACGGGCAATCCTCGGGTCGACGATGGTGAACAGGAAGTCGAAGATGAAATTGATGAGCACGATGGCCACGGCCACGAAGAGGGTGATGCCCTGGACGACGGTGTAGTCGTCCTGGTTCACGCTGGAGATGAGCTGGTAGCCCAGGCCGGGCATCTGCAGCAGCAGTTCGACCACGAACGTGCCGGCGATCAGGCTCCCGATCGTCACGCCGGCGGAGGCCAGTAGCGAGATCGACGAGGGTCGCAGCGCGTGGCGCCACATGATGCGCCGGTCGGACAAACCCTTCGACCGGGCCATCGTGATGAAGTCCTCCTGGAGCGTGGAGATGAGGTCGTTCCTCAGCAGGCGGAAGTACACCACGATCCCGCCGAGCGCCAGCACGATGGACGGTAACAGCATGGCGTGGAGGTTCGTCCAGACGGCCTGGGTCAACGGCACGTAGGAGGCGGGTCCCGGGAAGATGTGCCAGTGCACGGCGAAGATCAGCACGAGCACCGGGGCGATGACGAAGGGTGGCAACGCGAGCATGGCGAAGGTCGTGCTGTTGGAGGCTTGGTCGAACAGCCGGTTCGGCTTCCGCGCCGCGTGCATCGCCATCGGGAAGGCGATGGCGAAGGCGAGGATCTGGGAGAAGATGATCAGCTCGAGGTCGATCGGGAACGACTGCTGGATGATGCTCCACGTCGTTTGGTGGGTCGTGTAGGACTGCCCGAGGTTCCCCTGGAAGACGTGGCCGATCCAGATGAAGTACTGCTGCCACAGCGGCTTGTCCAGGCCGAGCTGGTGGTCGAGGATCGCCACGTTCTGCGGGGTGGAGTTCGGCCCCAGGATCGTGGTGGTGGGGTTTCCCGGGAGCAGGTGGACGAGGAAGAAGGAGACGACCGACACGAAGAGGATGATGATGAACAGCAGCACCACCCTCTTCGAGATGTAACGGCCCACGGCGTCCCTCCCACCCCTCCGTTGCTGTCTACTTGCTCTGTTCCAGCACCGTCTTTTCCGGCCCCGTCATTCGGGCTTCTTCCGTGTGATCCGTCGATTCCGCGACCCACCCCCTGGCGGCGCCTGATCCTAGACCCGAAGGCCCGTGTCCTACCATGCGGCCCATGCCAGAGGAGGTACCCGCTCTCAGCGGCCGTCTGCGTGTCGTGGCCGGCGCCGGGGTCGTGCTCGTCGTCAGCGCCGGCCTGGTCCTCCGCTTCTGGACCCGGTCGGCCCTCTGGCTCGATGAGGCGCTGACGGTCGACATCGCCCGCCTGCCGTTGCACGAGATCCCCAATGCCCTGAAGCACGACGGCGCACCACCCCTGTACTACGTCCTGCTCCATTTCTGGATTGTCCTGTTCGGTCAGTCCAACGTCGCCGTCCGCTCGCTGTCCGGACTCATCGGCGTGGCGACGCTCCCGGTCGCCTGGCTCTGCGGGCGGCGATTCGGCGGCCGCGCCGTGGCCTGGACGACCCTCGTCCTGCTGGCCGAGCGCGCCGTTCGCCGTCTACTACGCCACCGAGTCGCGCATGTACGCGCTGGTGATCCTGCTCACCGGCTGTGGGTTCCTCGCCCTGCAACGAGCGATCACGGCGCCGAGGCTGGGGAACATGGCCGCCGTGGCGGTGGTCGCCGCGGCACTGCTCTACACGCAGTACTGGTCGTTGTACCTGATCGCCATCACCGCCATCTGGCTGGGGATCTCCATCGTGCGCTGCTACCACCGGGGGCGCCCCGAGGATGCACCGTGGCGCGCCCTGATCGCGCTCGGCGTGGGCTGCCTCCTCTTCCTGCCCTGGGTGCCCACCTTCCTGTACCAGGCCAAGTACACCGGCACGCCGTGGGCGGCGCCGCCCAACTTCTCGGCCGTCATCAACGCCATCACCGGCTTCACCGACAACCAGGGTTCGACGCAGGCCACGGGAACCAATCAGGGCCGCCTGCTCGCCATCATCTATTTCACCATGCTTGCACTCGCCCTCTTCGGTGTGGGCAAGAGCGACCGGCTCGTCGAGCTCGATCTGCACACCCGCCCGCGGGCGCGCGGCGTCACCTTCGTCGTGGTCGGAACGCTCTTCGCGGCGATCGCCGGCGGAATCCTCTCGACGAGCGCGTTCTCCTCTCGGTACGCCGCCGTCGTCTTCCTGCCCCTGTTGCTCCTGGTCGCCCTGGGGACGACCTCCCTGTTGAGCCCCAAGGTGCGCCTGGTCGTGGTCACGGCCGCCGTCATCGCCGGGCTCTTCTCCGCCGTCCAGAACATCACGACGCAGCGAACACAGGCGACCGAGGTGGCCAGGGTCATCAACGCCGAGGCCAAGCCGGGGGACGTGATCGGGTTCTGCCCCGACCAGTTGGGGCCGGCGGTGTCCCGGCAGATCCGCAACCCGTCGCAGTACCACCTCATCACCTTCCCGCGCGAGACCGGGCCGGCGATCGTGAACTGGGTCAACTACGGCCATGCCGTCGCCAAGGCCACGCCCAAGCACTTCTCCGACGTCCTCTTGGGGAAGACGGCTTCGGGGAAGCACATCTGGTTGGTGTGGCAGCCGCTCTACCAGACCTACGGGATCAAGTGCGAGCAGATCGCGGCCGAGCTCCTGACGACGTCGACCGCTCGCGGCGGCGGCGGCCGCAACGCCGTGACGACCCAACCCCAGAACTTCTACGAGCCGATGAACCTGACCGAGTTCACCCCTTCGATGCCGCCCTCCTGACCCGCCGGATCGGGGCTCGGACGGCGTGGACCGGACACGGGCACCGAGAGCGGCACCCACCCGGCACCGTGCGTTACGGTCGGCCCTGGCAGATCGCCCTTCCCAGATCGCAGGTGTTCCCGGACCATCCCATGAGTGCCACGCCTCTCCGGAAACGCTCCGTCGATTCCGGCCGGCGGCGCCCTCGGGAGGTCCGGGCGGCGGGCACGCCGTGAGTCAGACCGTGGGATCGCCGGGCCGGGGGACCGCAGACCGGGGATCGCCCGTCCCGGACGGGGGAGCGGCGGGTCCCGAAGACGGCGCGGGGAACCCGAACCACCGGGCCGAAACCTCCACGGCGGTGGGCGGCCTCTGGATGAGATTGCCCGAAGCGCTCCGAGAGGCGCTGCTGCCCTTCGCCGTCGCCCGGGTCGTCGTCCTCGGCGCCCTGGGCACGGCGCATTTCGTGGTGGACCGGACGCACCCGTCGGCGCCCGGTGTGATGTTCCGGGTGCACCAGGGTCTGCTCGGTTGGGACGCAGGCTGGTACGAGACGATCGCCCGGTCCGGCTACGCGCCCCTGGGGAGCCAATCCCTCCGATTCTTCCCGGCCCTCCCGTTGGTCACCCACGTGGTCGCCTGGGTGCCGGGCGTCCACGACGGCGCCGCGCTCGTCGTGCTCGCCAACCTGGCGGCCCTGGCCGCGACGGCGATGCTCTTCGTCCTGGCCCGCCGCGAGCTGGGAGACCGGGCCGTGGCTCGGCGCAGCATCTGGATACTCAGCCTGCTGCCGTCCGCCTTCGTCCTCGTCATGGGCTACGCCGAATCGATGCTGTTGGTCTTCGCCGTGGGCTGCTTCCTGGCCATCCGTCCCGGCCCGCCGGGCTCGGACCGACGGCCACGCTTCGCCGTCGCCGGCGCGTTGGCCTTCGGTGCCGCGCTCACCCGTCCGATCGGCGTGCTGCTCGCGCTCGCGGTGGCGGCCGAGCTGATCCGCTGGTGGCCCCGGCTGCATCAGCGTGCCCGCCTGGCCGGTCTCGGCGCCGTCCTGGCGCCGTTCGTGGGCCTGGCCGCGTTCCTCGTCTGGTCGAGGCACGAGGTGGGGGACTGGTGGGCGCCCCTGCGGGTGCAGCTGGAGAGCTCGCATCACGGCGGGCTGGCCGACCCCGTCACCACGCTGTACCACGACGCCACCGGGGTGGTGCACCACCACGTGGGCACGGCGCTCCACGTACCCTGGGTGCTGCTTGCACTGGCGATGCTGTTGGTGTGCTGGCGGCGGCTCCCGGCGCCGTACACGTTGTTCGCCGCGGCCGCCCTCGCCGTGGCCGTGGCCGGATCCAACCTCGACTCGTTCGAGCGCTACGCCCTCTCGGCCTTCCCGCTGAGCATGGCTGCGGCGTCGGTCCTCACGGGACCCCGCCTCGAGCGGGCGGTGCTCTCACTCCTCGGCGCCGCCCTCGCCGGGTACGCGCTGTTGGCGTTCTTGAACATCTCGGTCCCCTGAACGACTCGTCCCGCGGACGTCCCCCGGGCGAGCGGGACCGCTCTCACGGTGCAACTACCTCGACTCGTGGGAGGACTCCGGAGCTCGCCGCCGGACACCAGACCCAGGTCTCCCCGGGTCGTCAACTATCCTGACCTGCTCGTGGCAGTGCCAACGGAATCACCCGTCGTCATCGCCGGCGCGGGTCCCGGGGGCCTGACGGCGGCTTACCTGCTGACCAAACGCGGCCAGCACCCGGTCGTGCTCGAAGCGGACGACCAGGTCGGAGGCATCAGCCGGACCGTCGTGCGAGACGGTTGGCGCTTCGACCTGGGGGGTCACCGATTCTTCACCAAGGTCCCCGAGGTCGAGGAGCTGTGGCACGAGATCCTCCCCGAGGGCGACTTCATGCTCCGCCCCCGCATGAGTCGCATCTACTACCGGGGCAAGTTCATCGACTATCCCCTCAAGGCCATGAACGCGCTCCGCAACCTGGGCATCTGGGAAGCGATCCTGTGTGGCTTCTCGTACGTGTGGGCCCGTATCCGCCCGCCCGACGACCAGAACAACTACGAAGGCTGGCTGGTCGCCCGGTTCGGCTGGCGCCTGTACCGCCACTTCTTCAAGACGTACACGGAAAAGGTGTGGGGTGTCCCCGTCTCGGAGATGCCGGCCGACTGGGCCGCGCAGCGGGTCAAGAACCTCGACCTCCGCAAGGCGGTGATGAACGCCATCCTCCCCAAGCGGGGCCAGACCGACATCACGACGCTGATCGAGGAGTTCCAGTACCCCAAGTACGGCCCCGGCATGATGTGGGAGGTGTGCGCCGAGAAGGTCGCCGCTGCGGGCGGCACCGTCGAGATGGAGGCCCGACTCACCGGCATCAACGTCGAGGACGGGAGGGCCACCTCGGTCACGTACAGCCAGGGCGGTGAGACGAAGACCGTGCCCGCCGCCGCCGTCATCTCGACCATGCCGATGCGAGAGCTCGTCCACACGATTGTGCCGCCCCCGCCGCCCGAGGTCGTGGCCGCCGCCGACGACCTGCACTACCGCGACTATCTGACCGTCGCCCTGATCGTGCCCGAGTCGCGCAGCTTCCCGGACAACTGGATCTACATCCACGCCACCAACGTCGAGGTCGGCCGAATACAGAACTACGGATCGTGGTCGCCGTACCTGGTCAAGGACGGGCGCACCTGCCTCGGCCTGGAGTACTTCGTCTTCGAAGGCGACGAGATGTGGAACACCGCCGACGACGAGCTCATCGCGCTGGGTACCAAGGAGCTGGTGTCTCTCGGTCTGGCCGCCGACGGGGACGTCGAGCGGGGTTACGTCGTGCGCGTCCCCAAGGCGTATCCGTATTACGACTTCTCCTACAAGGACAATGTGGCCACCATCCGCAAATGGCTCGAGGCCGAAGCGCCCAACGTCCACCCTGTCGGACGCAACGGCATGCACAAGTACAACAACCAGGACCACTCCATGTACACGGCCATGTTGACGGTCGAGAACATGTACGGGGCGTCCCACGACATCTGGTCGGTCAACGTCGAAGAGGAATACCACGAGGCCGGATCGACCGGACGCGACGCGCCCGTCCTGCCCCGGCGCGTCGCGGCAGCGGGCGCACGAGAAACGGGCTGAACGCGGTCGGGCCTCCGAACTCGCCGGACCGTTTACGGCTTCTCGCCCTCCGTCTTCGCCGGCGTCGCTGAGCCGAGGTCGACCGAGGAGCTGCCGGAGCCCACGTCGCGCGTTGGGCCGACACGAGCCTCGTAGTGAGCGCGACCCAGCGCGACGAGCTCGGGCAGCAGGCGCGGGCGCAGCCATTCGCCGCCCAGGGGTGAGAGGTGTTCGTCGTCGCTGTTGCGCACCCTGATCCCGTCGATGTACGAGACGTAGTGCCCGTTGGGGTCGAGCATCTTGTTCAGGTCGATCACGGAGGCCTGGTGGGGGTGCTCGGCCACCGCGGCGCGGACGACGGCGTTGAAGGCGTTCGTCCGGCTGGGCAGGTTCATGTCCCACGGTGATCCGTTCGGCTGCACGGTCGTCTCGGCAATGTACGGAAGCGTGAGGAAGACGACCCGCGCGCCGTGGGACGAGCCGATGGCGATGACCTGGCTCAGCTCGCTCTGCAGGTGCTGGTCGAAGGCGTGCTCTCCGATGTGCGTCCATCGGCCGCCGTAGATGCGGTCGATGCTCTCCCACCGGCCGAGGAGCACCAGGACCACGTCGGGATCCGTCCGGGCGACCAGGTTGGTCCAGGTGGTCCGCCACTCCGGGCAGCCCTGGGCCGCCCGCGACACCACTCCCATCACGTTGACGGTGGTCTGAGGATCGAGATCGCATCCGAGGATGCCGTCGTTCTCGACGGAGACGCCCCAGTCCGCGGCGTTCACGCCCAGGCCCAGACCCAGGGTCAGGGCCATGGAGTCGCCGATCAGCACGGCTCGCTCCGGATGGGCGGCGTCCGGGCCTGCCGGGCCGTCGTGGCTCACGTGGGTCGGTGGCGCGGACAGCAGGGACGCCGACGCGGTGGAGCTCGGCGTCACCGTGGCCGCCATCACGGCGGCGACGAGGACAATCGGTACGCCGACGGCCAGGCCGACCAGCGCCTTCGACCGACCGGCCGACCTCCAACGGACCGAAAGCGGTTGACCCGTGCGAATCGGTTTCTCGATGAAGCGGTAGGAGAGGTCGGCCACGGCGAAGGTGACCGCGAACCGCAGCAGGAGCAGGGACAGGCCGCTCAACCCGGTCCGGGTGTAGGTCAACAGCAGGAACACCGGCCAGTGGTAGAGGTACAGACCGTAGGAGATCCGCCCCGTGTAACGCAGTGGCCTCCATGAGAGCGCACGACTCAGCAGATCGCGCGGCCGGCGGACCGTCACCGCGACCACCGCCGCCGTCGCGAGCGCGACCAGAAGGAATCCGCCTTCGTAGAGGAACGGTCCGGTTCCTTGAACCGTGTGGAGGCAATACGCCAGCACCGCGAAACCCACGACGCCGACGACACCAAGCATCGAGCTCGATTCGGCGGGGGTGGATCCGGCGGACGCGGGCCGATCTCTCGTCATCGGGACCAGGACGGCGATGACGGCCCCGATCATGATCGCCTGAGCTCGGGTGTCCGTGCCGTAGTACAGGCGGTTCACGGACGCGCCGTTGAGGTACAGCGCCGCGCACAACCCGGCTGAGCCCGCCGCCAGGAGACCGGCGGTCCAACCCACGCCGAGCCGGCCGAAACGCCTGAGGACCAGAAGCACCACGAGGGGCCATACGAGGTAGAACTGCTCCTCGACGGCGAGCGACCAGGTGTGGATGAGCGGCGAAGGCGCAGCGTACTGGGTGAAGTAATTCTGGCCCGCAAAGATGTAGTGCCAGTTGGCGACGTACGCCAGGGTGGAGAATGCATCGCCGCGGATCTGGCCCGGTGATATTCCCGTGTCGGCCCAGCGGGCGTAGACGCACACCCCGGCGAGCAGCACGAAGAGAGCCGGCAGGAGACGTCGGGCCCGGCGGGCCCAGAACTGGCGGAGTTTGACCGTGCCCGTCCGAGCGTGCTCGCCGAGGAGCAGGGATGTGACCAGGTACCCGGACAAGACGAAGAACACGTCTACCCCGAGGAGTCCGCCTCCTGCCCAACCGACCCCGGCGTGGAAGAGCATGACCGCCAGGACGGCGATCCCCCGGATGCCGTCCAAACCGGGGATGACACGGGCTCCCGACCGGGCCTCGGTCGCACTCGATTGGCCCCCAGCCACAGTGGCCTCGCTACTGCTCAGTAATCCGTCCTCCCCCGCTACGGCCGCGCCGCGTGTGTCTCACACCCTATGCAAAGGACTGGCCGGGGAGGGGCCGGGGGAGACCGTCTGCCGGAGGACACCGCCTAGAGTGACCGCCTGTGATGGCAGAGGGGAAGCTGGCTGACCAGGGCCAGCAGCCATGGCACGTCCGTTGGCGTTGGTGGCTGTGGCTCGGTTTCTGGACCGCGATCGGTCTCGGTATCCGCCTGGGTTCGGTCTTCGGCCGGCCCCATCGCGTCGCCGGAGGCGATGCCCTGTACTACCACGATGCGGCCAATCTCCTCGTCGCCGGCAAGGGGTTCATCAATCCCTTCATCTATTACGACTTCCATCATTCGGTACAGACGGCGTCGTTCCCCCCGGGGTTTGTGTTCCTTCTCGCCGCCGCCTCGGTCGTCGGCTTCAAGAGCTTCTTCGCTCAGAGGATCTGGTGCTGCATCATCGGCGCCGCCGCCATCACGGTGACCGGCTTGGCCGGCCGTGAGATCGCCGGCCGGAGGGTCGGCCTGATCGCCGCCGCGCTCATCGCCGTCTACCCCAATGTCTGGATGAGCGACGAATTAGGTCTCTCGGAGACCGTGACGCCCCTCCTCGTCTCCTTCGTGCTCCTGATGGCGTACCGGTTCTGGAAGCGACCGGGGTTGGCGTCGGTCGTGTGGTTCGGGGTCTCCATCGGAGTCGCAGCCATCGCCCGCGACGAGCTGGCCTTGCTGGGTCTGTTCATTTTCGTACCCATGGTGCTGATGGCCAAGTCGCTGACGTGGCGGCGCCGGATCACCGGAGTGGCTCTGGGTGGTCTGGCCGGTCTGCTGGTTGTCGCCCCGTGGGTCGGGTACAACCTGAGTCGCTTCAAGAACCCCGTTTTCATCAGTTCGGGCTTGGGCGTCACACTGGCCTCGGCGAACTGCGATAAGACCTATTCCGGCTTCCTCGAGGGTTACTGGGACTTCACCTGTGCTGCGAAGACCCCGCTCAACCGCAATGCGGACGAGTCGGTGCAGGCGTCCGAGGCCCAGAGCTACGCCATGCACTACATCCGCTCGCACGAGAGCCGGTTCGCGACGGTCGAGGGGGTGCGACTGGGTCGGGCCTTTGGATTCTTCCGCCCGATACAGCAGATCCAGCTCGACGCGAACGTCGAGACCCGGCCCTATCGTTGGGCGCTGGTCGGTTTGGGGATGTACTACGCCATGCTCGCTCTCTCGGTTGTGGGCGTCGTCCTCCTTCGCCGCCGGAGAATTCCGGTCCTGCCCCTTCTGGCCGTCGGTCTCGAAGTCATCGTGTCCGTGCTTCTGACATTCGGCAATACGCGTTACCGAACTCCGTTCGAAGTCTCACTGGTGCTGCTGAGCGCCGTCACCCTCGATTGGATGTGGAGCCGGCTCCGAGGTGGGGGCCGACACGAGCAACCTGAAGTCGAGGCGCGGCCCGAACCGGTGACGGCCGCCCACGCCGGCGAGGTCACGACGGCCCCCTCCGACGTTCGCCTCCCCGCCTCCGCCGGTCAGCCCACCGGCTCGGGATAGAAGGCAGGGCCGATGGAACTCGACACGGATGTGCTCGTGGTCATACCCGCGTACAACGAAGCCGACTCCGTGGGTGCAGTGGTGGCCGAGGTGCGGGAATCGGCCCCGAAGGTTCACATACTGGTCGTGGATGACGCCTCGACCGACGCGACCGAGAGCCTGGCGCGCAAGGCCGGCGCCGAGGTCGTCACCAACGTGTTCAACCTCGGAGTCGGGGGGGCGATGCGGGTCGGGTTCCGTTATGCCGCCGCCCGCGGCTACCGGGCCATGGTCCAGGTCGACGGGGACGGGCAACACGACCCCCATGACCTCGCCCGGCTGCTGGAGCCGCTCGAGGATCGGCCCGAACCGATGTTGGCCATCGGTGCTCGCTTCGCCGGCCGGGGCCACTATGACGCACCGAGAGCGCGCCGATGGGCCATGCGGCTGCTGGCTTCGTACCTGTCGCGGATGACGCAGGTCCACCTCACCGACGTCACTTCGGGGTTCCGAGCCCACAACCGTGCCGCCATCGAGCTCTTCGCCCGGAAGTACCCGGCCGACTACCTGTCCGACACCGTGGAGTCGGTGGTGCTCGCCATCGAAGCGGGGGGGACCGTCACCCAAGTCCCGGTCTCCATGCGATCGCGTTCGGGGGGATCCCCGAGTCAGTCGACGCTGCGCGCCGCCGCCTACCTCGTGAGGGTGGCCTTCATGCTGGCTCTCGCCGTCTTTCGCCGTCACTCAGCCCGTCCCGAAACCTCGGAGGCACCATCATGAGCGGAGTCCACATCATCGCCCTGATCAGCGCTCTGGCCACGTTGAGCGTCATCATCGAGCTCTCCCGTCGCCGTCAGCTGCGGGAGAAGTACGCGGTCGTCTGGCTCGGCGTCTGTGTGGTCGTGGCCTTCCTCGCCATCGCGCCAGGCCTCTTCAACCGGGCCGCCCACGCCATGGGCGTCATCAGCCCGCCGGATCTTCTGACCGTGTTGGCCGCTCTCTTCCTCCTCGTCGTGTGCGTCTATCTCAGTTGGGAGCTGGGCCGCATGGAGGACAAGACCCGGCTTCTCGCCGAAGAGGTGGCGCTGTTGCGCAACGGGCTCGAGGAGCTCACACCCCGGGCGCCGGAGCCTGGCGCGACCGACTCGGGTGACGACGTCCAGTCGGGGGCTGCTCTCCCTCGAGGAACTCCCTGACCAGTATTTCGAAGGCGTCAAACAGGTCGTCACCGATGATCTTCAGATGGTCGAACGTGTCCACGTCGACGCTCAGGTACGCAAAGGCACATCCGTTCGCCCTCCGGTCCGTGCATCACGAAGTCCCATTCCCCGCCGACGCGGAACTCGAACGCCCGCGTGGTGGTGGTGAACCCCTCCGGTCCCCACCACCGCGACAGGTGCCGCACCTCGGTGAACGCCTCGAACACCAGCCCCTGTGGGGCATTGATGACCCGGGAGATCACGATCTCACGGTCGGCCGTCGCGGACTGCGCCGGCGCATCTCGTCCCGTCGCGCTCATCGGCTACTCCTCCGGCGTTGCCTGCTTGAGGTCCTGCACGTACTCGTCCAGCCGGGCGAAGCTCTCGTTCCAGAACCGCTCGAACCCGCCGGTCCACTCGTGAACCGGTCGCAGACCGCGGGCGTCGAGGCCGTACAGGCGTTGCCTGCCTGCTTTGCGATCCCGCACCAGTCCAACTTCCCTGAGCACCCGCAAGTGCTTGGACGCCCCCGGCTGGGACATCCCCAGCTCCTGGGCCAACTCGGTCACCGGCCCCTCACCCGACCGCAGCAGCACCAGGATCTCCCGGCGCTGCTGCTCGGCGATCGCGTTGAAGACGTCCGAAGTCGTCGCTGCTCGTGCCATGCCGCAATCATATTCCGATATCGGTATGCATCAAGCGGAAGAATCAGGCGGGTCTTGTCAGAGCCCATCTCACGAGACAACGGCGGCCAGGTCCCAAGTCCGTTTGCCCGGATACCCTTGACGACGGCTGACCACTGACGACAGCCGATCGTGAAGGAGAGGCGAATGCGCCAAGCGTCCGTGTCCATCAAGAAAGGAGAGATCACTGATCGAGAGGACATGACGCGTGATGCAATCGTTGAACCTAGGCGTGTTGGCACATGTCGACGCCGGTAAGACCAGCCTGACCGAGCGCCTGCTCTATTCGGCTGGAGTCATCCACGAGCTCGGGAGTGTCGACACGGGCGACACGCAGACCGACACTCTTCCCTTAGAACGGCAGCGCGGGATCACCATCAAGTCAGCGGTGGCGTCCTTCCCGATTGGCGAGGACCTGGTGGTCAACCTGATCGACACACCAGGACACCCTGACTTCATCGCCGAGGTGGAGCGGGTGCTCAGGGTGCTGGACGGGGCCGTCCTGGTGCTCTCCGCGGTCGAGGGAGTCCAACCTCAGACGCGTGTGCTGATGCGCGCGCTCCGGCGACTTCGAATCCCCACCCTCCTCTTCGTCAACAAGATCGATCGTGGTGGGGCGCGAGAGGGTCCCGTGCTGCGAGAAATCTCCGAGATACTCGGGCTCACCGTCATCCCGATGGGGACGACAGCCGCCCTCGGAACCAAGGGGGCCCGCTTCGAACCGTGGAGAGCGGACGACACCGACGATCCGTCTGAGCTCGTGGCAACGCTCGCGGCGAACGATGAACGGCTTCTGACCAGTTACATCAATGCAGATGGCCCGCTCTCCCGGGACCGACTTCAGGAACAACTCAGAGCTCAAACCCAGCATGGTCTTGTTCACCCGGTCTTCTTCGGGTCGGCCCGTACGGGAGCGGGCATCGACCCGCTGAAGGTCGGAATGGGCGAACTGCTGTCCGTACGCGCCCCCGGCGATCCCAGCGCCCGAACGTCGGGCACAGTCTTCAAAATCGAACGCGGAAGAGCACGGGAGAAGATCGCATACGTGCGACTGTTCTCGGGCACGGTGCGGATCCGTGATCGCCTCGTCTATGGCCAAAACCACGATGACAAGGTCACCGCCATCGCTCGCTTCGATCGCCAGCCGGGCAAGACGAGTCGGTCGATCTCGTCCGGTGGCATCGCAAAGATCTGGGGGTTGCGCAGCGTCCGGATCGGTGATCGGATCGGTCTGCTCGGCACCGACGAATCAGATCAACAGTTCGCCCCACCGACGATGGAGTCGGTCGTCGAAACCCAAGACCCCGCAGACCGAGCACGACTCCTGGTGGCGCTCGAGGAGCTGGCAGAGCAGGACCCCTTCATCAAGGTGCGACAGGATCCGGATCTGCACGAAACATCCGTGTCGCTCTACGGGGAGGTTCAGAAGGAAGTCATCCGGTCCATCCTCGCCGACGACTACGGAATTGAGGCTGCATTCCGCGAGACGACGACCATCCATGTCGAGCGTCCGGTCCGCCGCGGCGAGGCCGTCGAACTCCTCACTTCCGACGCGAACCCACATATGGCTACGGTGGCCCTGCGGGTCGAACCGGGCCCGGTGGGATCCGGCGTGCAGTTCCGACTCGACATCGACCAACGGTCCATCCCGCTCTACATCTACAAAACGAAGCGTCTTTTCATCGACCACATGACGGAGTACATCTGTCGCGCTCTTCGTCGAGGCTTGTACGGATGGGAGGTCACCGATTGTGCGGTGACGCTCACCGATTGTGATTACTACATCGGAGACGGACCGACGAAGCCGAACATCGCCATGGCTCGGACAACGAGCGCTGATTTTCGAAAGCTCACTCCGGTGGTGCTTCTGCACGCGCTCGAGCAAGCCGGCACCTGTGTCTGCGAGCCGGTGCTACGTCTCAGCATCGAATCGCCCTCCAAGAGCATCAACGGGCTCTTGAACGCGATGGCCCAATTCGGTGCTCACGTCGAACAGACCCAGGTGCGGGGTCGCTATTCGACCGTGCAAGCGACGATGGCGTCGGACCGGTCGCGTGAACTCCAGAGACGGCTACCGGGACTCACCGGTGGCGAGGGCAATCTCGAATCCATCTTCGTCGGCTATCAGCCGGTCAGAGGAGAGCCACCAAAACGCTCCTGGACTTCAGGCAGAATCCGACCGTCGTGACCCGACACCGCTCCGTGACGGACCCTCGACGATGCCGGCCTCACCGGTGTGACAGGCGTCTCATGCCCCCTTCGCAGTCCTCGCATGCCTCGGCCCGCAAAGCCCATCGGGGATACCTACCTGCCCCGTTCGCAAGTTATGTGTGGCTTCCGCGGTTCACCTTCCGAAGCTGTGCCTTCCTGTGAGTGACCAATCCGCTGACGAGGAGCTGGGCCATAACCATGATCGCCAGCGTGATGCCGATAGCCTCAAATAGGTTCCCGGTCACCAACCACAGGATTACAGCGAGGGCGAGAAGACCAAGGCAGTAGCCCGGAACCAGCCTCTTGACCCGTCTGACGACGGCCGCTTGTGCAGGCCTCCGCTGTGGTTGCGGAAACAGCTTGTGGCTTAGGCGGATGCCTACCACCATCGCCCACTGGGTGCCTTCGAGCGCCGGAAAGCAGGCATCATGCTCCGGACGATCCGCGAACGGGCGTGTACAGACCAGCCTGAGGAGGCAGCCCCGCCAGGCTGGCCGTCGACCGAGAGGCCTAGCCGATCATCTCAGGGATGAGGAGACCCCAGATGGTGACCCCGGCGACCGTGTCGGCCGGAAGATACACCACCGGTAACGCGGGAGCCAGGCCGTGATCGGGACGAAGCGCGTCAGCACGCTCTGAGGCCGGCTTCGGGCGATGGGTCAGACCGTGGCGATCGCCCTTCCGGCCCCACCGACCCGGTCACGTGGGCTCATCCCACGGGAAAGACGGTGGCCCAGTCATCTCGGATGCTCACCACCGTCCACGAGCGATCCTTGGCTCGTTCGAGGGCGTCCTCCGCCCCGGCCACGTAGTCGAACTCGCGTTCCGGGTCGTCGTGGAGGACCAGGAGGCGCAATGCGTCGCGGCCGGACCGGCGTGCGAAGCGCAGCATGGGGATGTCACCGTTGGAGTTCCCGGCAGCGACCAAGGGACGTCGCCCGATCCTGCTCCAGATGCGCACCGGCTTCTCGGGCCCGTCGTCGAGGAAATCGATCTTCGACTTGTACAACAGCTCGGTGCCTTCATCGTCCTGGTGCAGATCCAGCCCGAACGCGCTGCCGATGACCCGTTCGGGCCCGATGCCGTAGAGCTGCTCGGCGAAGGGACGCATGAAATCCCTGTCTCCCCCCGACGCGATGTACGTAGTGAACCCGTTCGCCTCCAGGTAGCGCAGCAACTCGATCATCGGCGTGAAGGCACAGCGCAAGTAGGGCCGCCCCAGCTGAGGATGCGATGCCCCTCCGAGCCAGGTCGCAACCTCCTCGCCGAAGCCTTCGACGGTCATACCGCCGAACGCTGTCTCCACGGCCGCCATCAGGAGACCGAGGTCGGCATCGTCACCGTGGTAGTGCTTGACCATGGCCGCACCGAGCCATCCGTAGTCACGTTCGACGGCGGCCCGGTAAGGCTGCCGATCCCTGAGCGCGGCATCGGACTCGGCCATCTCGGCCATGCGGAACAACGTGAAGTCCAGCTGGATCGGGATGGGCTTCTCGCTCCAGAGCGTCCCGTCATTGTCGAACACCGCCACCCGTTGCGCGGGAGGTACGAACGAAGCCCCGCCCTCATCGGTGACCTCGTCGACGAAGCCCACGATGGCGGCCCTCGTCGGGGTGTCTCGCCAAGATGGCAGCAGCGCTTCCGCGGCCATGTGATGACCTCCTTCACCCTTGCGTCCGACTCTATATACGGGTCGTCGAGATCGACGAGTGGATATACAAGTCGTCGAGATCGACGAGTGGAGCCCGCTGGTCAGGCCCCGAGCCTCGACATGGCCGGTGCCGTGTCATGGGGTTCTCCGGGCAGACGGTCCCGACACGTCGCGGCGTGCCCTTCGGCGTGAGGCGCCAGCTTCCGCCGGCCCGGAACGTCCGGGAGGCGCCGCCCTGGGGACTCCCAATGACGCTCCTACTGCAAACAACCCGTCATCGACCGAGCTCTCCGGAACCTCACCCGGATGTTCACGTCCGTCTCGCCCGAGGGGGCGGGAATGCCGCCTTCGCTCGGTTTGGTGCAAAGTTGTGCCCTTGCGTGCGCCCCAACTGCTGTTATTGGCCTCCCGGGCGATCGACAGGACCCGCTTCCCGGTCGAGACGGCCTGCTCGTCCGGAGACCAGGCTGATTTCCCGGCCGAGCGGGCTGGCATGTACGTAGACCGGGAGGGCCCGGTCGACCGAAACGACCCGGACTCGTCCGGTCCCTCGACGCGATGGCCGTCTCCGCTCCGGTCGCTCCTGAGTCGGCGCAGATGACCGAAGACGTCGAATCCGAGGTGGGAGCGGCAGAACTCCTGGTGGAAGGGGTGCCCGCGGCGATGTCGCTGGCCCCGAACGCGGTCGGTCCGAATCTCGGCGCCGAGCTCCTCCTCGACCCGGCGGCGAAACCCGGCGTTGAGTCCATGCGCGCCGGGCTGCTGCAAGCCGGGCCGCTGGCCATCGCCGGCGTCATCGCAAACGGCGCCAGCGTCGTGCTGACCATCGCCTTGGCGCGGTTGCTCGACCCGCACGGCTATGGCGTGCTGAACCAGTTGACCGGTCTGTTCCTGATCATCTCCATGCCCGGATCCGCGGTGGTGGTGGCGGTCGTGCGCCGGGTGACGATCTGGCACGAGGACGGCAGCGGCCACCTGGTTCGCCGTTGGGCCGGGCGGGTGCACCGCCAGTGCACCTTGTTGGTCATCCTGTGGGCGGCGGTGGTCTTCGCCAGCCGCCACTCGGTGGCCGTGTTGCTGAACCAGCAGAGCGGCATCGGCATCGCCGCGATCCTGACCGCGGCCGCGTTCTTCATGCTGCTCTCGCTCGATCGTGGGTTGTTGCAGGCGCGCCGTGGCTACTCGCCGCTGGCGGTCAACCTCGTCGTCGAGATCGGAGTGCGGCTGGTCGCCGTCCTGTTGCTGGTGCTCGCCGGCTTCGGCCCGTCAGGCGCAGCGGTCGGCGTCCTGATCGGCGAAGTCGTTGCTGCCCTCCATGCCCGGTATGCAGCCGTTCGAGCGTGGGCGGGCGGCGGCGTGTCCGCGCCCCTGGGCGACTGCGGGCTGGAAGGCGGCGATCCGTCCGCGATCCGGATTCTCGCTGGGAGCCACGACCCAACGGCGGCAGGTTGCGATCGACCTCGTCGTCGCCTCGGTGTCGCTCTCCATGGTGGCGGTGCTCCAGAACGTCGACGTCCTGATCGTTGGCCGCGACAATCCGAGCCACAGTGGCGCCTACGCAGCCGTCTCCGTCACCAGTAAGGCCATCGTCTTCGGCGCCATCGTGCTGGGCGGCTACCTGCTACCAGAGGCGGCGATCCGCTGGCGGGAAGGTGGCCATGCCCTCCGCCAGCTCGCGGTCGTGCTGGTCCTGCTCGCCATCCCGTCCGTCCTCCTCCTCGGCGTGGCCGTGATCGCACCCGAGAAGTTGCTCTCGATCGTCTACCACCACGAGTACACCGCGGCGGCATCTGCGCTTGCGCCTCTTGTCTTGGCCATGATCATTCTCAGTGTCACCGTCGTGCTGACGATGTACCTGCTTGCGGTTGGGCGGCGATGGGTCGCCGTTGTCCTGGTTGCAGGAGCCGTGGTCCTCACGCTCGCAGTCCTGGGAACACACGGTGCACCTCGGTCGACTGCGCTGGTCGACCTTGGAGTGCAGGCCACGGTTCTTGCGGTGATTCTCGTAGGTTTTGTGTTCGTTCACCGCCTTCGGATGGGCCAAGAGCTTCGGAGCTAACGTGACGACGATGGGTGACGAGCCGGGGAGGGTCGCGCCCGTACGGGTCCGGTCCCGCCGTGGAGTCCGGTCGAGGCGGACGTGGATGACGGAGGCATTCGGGCGCCGTCGCCCAGTCCCCCGGCGTTCGGAGCACGCCGTCGGCGCACCGACTCGTCGAGCGGGGCACCCGAACGATCCGTCGGGCCTCGAAGACCTCGCCGCCGTGGCTTCGCGCGCGGGGATTCGCCGGGTCCACTTCGTTGCTTGGCGCGACCTCGACGACCCCGAGGCAGGTGGCTCCGAGCTCCATGCCCACAAGGTCGCCTCCCTGTGGGCGGCCGCAGGTCTCGATGTCACGTTCCGGACCTCGGCCGTACCGGGTGGAGCGAGAGCGCTCACCAGGGACGGATACCGGGTGATCAGGCGAGCCGGCCGCTACTCCGTCTTCCCCGGGGCCGCGTGGGAGGGCCTCAGGATGGGGTATCGACCCGGTGATGCGCTGGTCGAAGTCTGGAACGGCATGCCCTTCCTTTCGCCGCTCTGGTATCGAGGGCCCAGCATCGTCTTTCTCCATCACGTGCACGCGGAGATGTGGGGCATGGTCCTGCCGCCGACCTTGGCCAAATTGGGCGACACGATCGAGCGTCGTGTTGCCCCGCCTCTGTATCGGCGTAGCCAGATCGTCACGCTGTCGGAATCCTCGCGTCGCGAGATCATCGACATGCTCGGCCTTCGCCGGGAACAGATAAGCGTCGCTCCGCCCGGAGTCGATCCTCGATTCAGTCGCCGGCGGTCGCCGCTCTCCGGACCCCGTTGGTCGTGGCGGTCGGTCGGCTCGTGCCGGTCAAGCGATTCGACGTTCTCCTCCGGACGCTGGCCAAAGTGAAGGTCGATCACCCCGACCTCGAAGCGGTCATCATCGGTGAGGGCTACGAACGTCCGCAGCTCGAGTCGCTGCGCGAGGAACTGGGCGCGACCGACTGGGTCAGCATGCCCGGCCGAGTCTCGGACGACGACCTCGTGTCCTGGTATCGCAGGGCTTGGGTCGTGGCGAGCAGCTCTCAGCGCGAGGGCTGGGGGATGACGCTCACCGAGGCTGCCGCATGTGGGACCCCTTCCGTCGCGACGGCCATCGCCGGCCATGCAGACGCCGTCGTCGACGGCGAATCGGGGATCCTGGTCGACGACGCCGACGACCTCCAGCTCGCCGCTGAGCCGTCTGCTCGGCGACGACGTCCTGAGGGGTCGACTGTCCAAGGGGGCACTGGCCCGCTCACGCTGGTTCACCTGGGAGGCGACGGCCCGCAGGGCGATGGAGGTACTGGCCGCCCAAGCTGCCACGAGGTCCTGACCCAGGCTTCAGGGCCCGTCGACGTGACCGGCGTCGGTCGGGTTCTGACGCCTGCCCGTGTCCTACGCGAGCCCGTCGGATTCGACCGTCGTACTCCCCTCGCGTCCTCCGGGGTGACTGACTCTCGAGGCATCGGGCCGTGGCGCCTCTCGCCTGGACCGTTCTCGGGTTCGGTTCCCTCGGCTCGCCGCCTCCGGCTGCGGGTTCTCTCGGCGGGATCCCTCCGTCGATCCGCGGTCCGTCGTCGGGCGGACCTCGGTCGTAGCCGTTCGGTTCCCCTGTGGCCGGCGCCGGATGGCCCGCCTGCAGGGACGGAGGCCCAAGAGGTCGGGGAAGGCGCAACCGGAACGACCGAAATGACCGCGTCCGCCAACAGCAGCACGACGCCGAGCCAGATCAGGTCGCCGGCGCCTCGTGAAGGAGCTCGGCCAGTTCGACCCCGACAGGTAGCGATGGACCTCCTGGCCGTAGACCACGGACGCGCATCCGGCGGCGACCAGCGCCACACCTCCTGCGGTGGCGACACCTCGGGCCCAGGGAGGTACAGACCGACCACGACCACGCCGGCCACGACCGAGCGCGGCCCAGAGGGGTACGACCAGAGCCGCAACCGCACCGGTGACGACGCCGATGGCGACCGCGCCCGGCGGGCGGTGCGACGGGACCCGACTCCGCCATCGAGTTCGCGAGTTCTCCGGGTTCGGTCGGTCGAGGGTGGCCAGTCGGCTTCCGTCACCAGTGGTCGCACCGTCGCTCCCCGTGATCGAGGTTGAAGACGAAGAAGACGTATACGGAGACGGGACGTGACCGACAGGGCGCGTTCGTGAGCGAAGTCTCGGCGACCGAAGCATCCGCCACGGTGTGTCCGGCATCTGATCGCCGGACGGCGCCCCGGCGATCCGCATCGTCGGATGCTGAACGATCCGGCGGCAGGCCGCCAGCCGGCACGAACGGGACCGTCAGCATCGGCGGGTCGAACGGCGCCGACGGCCGCTCCGGCGCGTCCGGTCCGGCCGGACCGCGCAGGCGTCGAGGCAGTCGTGCCCGCAGCCAACGGCGGGACCGGGTCGGCAGGAAGCCCAGGACCAGACAGAGGACGATCGTGGCGCCCGAGACGGCCAGCGCGCCCCAGACGAGGTTCTGGGGCGTCCACGTCACCGTCGACCGTGAAGCTCGAGCCACCCGAGCGCGGCCAAGTCCCGGGCCGAGACCGGCCAGCCGTTGGCGAAGCCGTCGACCAGCTCCGAGGGTGCCCAAGTCGACGGCATGGGCACCCGCCGGCGCATGCGGCCCGGGCTCCGCCGTCGCATGCCAGCCCTTGTTGACGCTCTCGCCGAGCACGAGCTCGAAGGGCGCCTTGGCACCGGTGACGGTGGCCGTCTTCGAGTCGATATGGCTCGCCGTCATCGTGACGGCCGGCGCCGGGCCGGGCTGCGTGGCGGGCAGTTGGGGCGTCCCGACAGACGTGGGGTGGGGGCAGCACCGGCTCCTCCGCCAGCGGCGGAATCCAGGACGAGCTGGTCGAGGTTCCACCCGGTGCAGGTCGATGGCGTGGCGGCGCAGTTCGGGGTGTGCCCCGTGGCGGTCTGCACGACGTGGGTGCCCGGCCCGAGGGTGATGCCGTGCGCGTCGGGCCCGCAGGGGACGAGCTGGACCTGACCCCCGTTCGAGCGCGTTCTGGGTCGAGCCGACGAGTGCGACGTCGATCGGGTGCCCGTCGATCGACATGAGGTTCGACACGCAGGTGCCCGGCAGTTGCGCCGGGGTGGCCGGGCTCTGCACCCCTGGCATGCCGATCTCGGCGACGCCGAGCGGGAGCGCCAGTGGTCCGGCGGAGTAGTAGTTGGCGGCGTACTCGTCGCGCACCCCGGTGAAGGTGATCACGAACTGGGAGCCGACGAGGGCGGGGAAGGCCACGGGGACGTTGGTCACGGCTCCGGGGACGGTGCTGTCGGCGATCGGCGGCAGGGTGATCGTCCGGGCCTGGGAGCGGCCGACGCAGGCCGGGAGCGGTCGCCGCGCCGTTGGTGGCCGTGATGGTCATGGACGTCGGCACCGAGTGGCGGCCGTCCGCGATGACCTGCATGGAGAGGTGGTCGAGCGCGACGGGATGGGCCAGGTCGTAGGTGAGAGTGGTGCCCAGCTGCGAAGAGGTGCCGAGTCCCGGCTGCCAGGCCGTGGTGGGATTCCCGTCGAGGGTGGCCGACGCGGTGGCCGGAGGTCGCCCGGGAGCCGGCCCGACGAGTAGGAGGCGACGTACCCGCCGTCAGCCGTGGTCGGCGTGCGGCCGACGAGCCGTCGATCTCGTCGTCGGGGATCAGGGCGGAGAGGCTGCCGCTCCCCGTCAGCGTGAAGGAGCGGGTCGACGGCAGGGTGAACGAGCGCGAGATGGTCGACTCGGGGTCGTCCCGGGGCGGGTACTGCGACGTCCGCTGGCGGGTCATGACGATCGGTGAGCCGGTTCGCCGTCGAGGCCGGGCCGAGGGTGGAGAGCATCTGGCTCGGCATCTGAATGACCTGACGCACCGTCTGGCCCGGGACCTCGACCTCGGAGAAGCCGACCGCCGACGCATTGAGCGGTGACACGTGGGAATTCGTCGTGCCGTCGAGCGTGATGCGCAGGGTGTGGAACGTGCGCGTCGGGAACGTGCAGCGTCTGTCCCGTCGTGGCGTGTGAGCGCCGGCGTCAGCGCGAAACGCTCCGGGTGCTTGCCGTCGAAGGTCAGCGTCACGGCCGACACCCAACGGGACCGGTCGCCGCGTTGAGGCTGCACGAGCGTGATGTGGTCAGCGGTGACGGTGTGACCGAACTGCGCCTGCCACCATTGGCCGGACGGGTCGGGCAGGAACGTGCCCGGTGATCCAGGCGGTGTCGAAGTTGCCGTCGATGGCGCTGTAGGCCTGGTCCTCGGGGGTGTACGAGACGGAGTTGCCGTAGCTGCTGGCGGTGACGTTGACCGCACCCACGTAGGAGGCCACGGTCTTGGTGCTCACGCCGGTGCGCGGGAAGAGCTCGACCGGGCTGTCGCTCTGGTCCGTCTTGGAGGGGTTGTCGCTCGGCGTCTCGGTGAAGCCCGCGTTGGCGGTGAGGGTGTCCCAGCGGAACGCCTCCTTGCGGTTGGTGTCCGTCACCACCAGGTGCGCGCCTGCGATCGCCGAGCTGCCGGAGGCGGGTCGGTTCCGTCGCCAGGGTGCCGGCGTAGTAGAGGGCGCTGTTCGTGTCGAGCATGCCCAGGCCGGCCAGGTTGTTCAGCCCGGTGGCGTCCCCTTCCATCACCAGCGCACCGGTGTTGGACTCGCCCCGCAACAACGGCCTCGGCTTGGGCACGGTGTAGTCGACGATGGGCGCCGGCCACTTCGGATTGGCCGGCGCGGCCAGGTCCTGCTCGTTGAGCATCGAGACCGTCGGCTCGTTCGGCCGGGGCTTGCCGAACGACACGGGGTCGGACAATCCCGCGGCGTCTGCGCCAGCTCCGCGCTCGAGCAGCTGGGGCTGGGGCGAGGCGAAGTGCTCGTAGCGCTGGTCGTACTCGACCATCACGTCGCCCGCACCCATGAGCCGCGCCATGGGGGCGAGCGCGTTGAAGTTCGCCGTGCCGTCCTGCATGGGGGCGTCGAGCGCGTAGAGGGTGTCCGCGGTGGCGATGGAGCCCATGATCTGCTGCTCCCGCGTCACGAAGTCCCGGTTCAAGAACGCCGACTGCGGAGTGTCGACCGTGTCCCCCCAGCGGTAGGACGCGAAGTCGTTGCCGGGGATGGCCAGCACCCGGGTGCCGGGGTGCGTGGCGTTGAGATGGTCGATGGCGGCCATCTGGTAGGAGGGAAGCGACGCCGGCTGGGTGAAGTTGTTGGCGATGGTGTCGCCGTTGAAGACCGAGGGGTTGTTGGCGACGACGAGTCCGCCGACGAGGAGGGCCGTCGTGAGGCCCGGCCCAGGGCATGCGACGCCAGAGGCGCGCCGAGACCGCAGGCCAGCAGCATCGACAGCGCCAACAGGACGACCGGCGCCGCCCGGTCGGTCGACCGCAGCGCCAGGCCTGCCGTCGTGTTCGTCATGAAGGAGCGCAGGAGGCTGCCGATCCGAGTGGGGTCGGTGAAGGGGAAGGGGCCGACGGCGAGCACCAGCCCGACGAAGAGCAGCACCACGAAGTACGCCCGCTCGCGCCAGCGCACGAAGGCGGCGGCGGACCAGCGCGACCACCGGCACGGCGTAGGAGGTCGGCGATCAGCGCGACCGTCCTGGGTGTACCGGATGGCTGCGTTCGTCCACGCCCCCAGGTGGTCGCTGCCGTAGAAGTACCAGTACCCGAGGCCCCGGATGACTTCGGACGCGTTCGAGGTGGCCGAGGTCGAGGGGACGGTCTCGGTGAACTTCAGGACGTTGACCCCGTAGGCGGCCTCCACCTCGAGGCCGGCCATCCACCAGACGCACGCGCCGAAGGTGAGCACGCCGATGCGCGCGACGGTGGCCCCGGCGTGACGCCAGGTCGTCTCGCGCAGGACGACGACGGCGTAGAGGATCCAGAGCAGCGGCGCGACGCCGACGTAGATGATGGACGTGGCGTTGATGCCGCTCACGCACGCCACGACCACGGCGAACAGCGCCGGTTCCCGCCACCCGCCGCGGCGCAGGGCGACGATGGTGAGGCCGACGAGGAACGGCAGTCCCGACCAGGGCAGGAGGATCACCGAGATCCGCCCGGCGTACTGGAGGAAGTACGGCGAGAGCATGTAGGCCAGGGCGGCGGCCACCGGCCCGGGGCCCTCGAGGCCGAGCACCCGGCAGAGGTAGAGGATGCCCGCGCCCGGCGACGAAGAGGAGGGAGCCGAGCCAGAGCCGCTGGGCCACCCAGACCGGCACCCCCAGGACGTGGAACAGGAAGTAGAAGGGCCCCATCGGCAGGAGGTAGCCGATGTACTCGTGGGTGACCGTGCCGAGCCCGACCCTCGGGTTCCAGAGGAACGGGACCTGGCTGAGGAACCGGGTCGGGTCGAGATAGAGGTACGTCTTCGTGTCCGGGGTCACGACGCCAGGCCGCACGGCCAGCGCGGGCACGTAGGCCAGCACGGCCAGGACGAACAGACCCCCGATGCGCCACCAGCGCTCCGTCGGCCGGCCGCCTCCGACCGTCGGCCGGGCGACGCCCCTTCCTCCGGCGGCGGCAGGCCCCGTCCCGCCCTGCGTCCGTCGGGCAGCTGGCACGGTGGGCGTGAGGTGCATGGCCATGGACGGGGGCGAATTCGACGCCCGGTAGTGTAAGCAGGCAACACTGCGCCGGAGTGGCAGGCCGCATCGAGGAGGGAGCCCCGTGCCGTCCAGCACGAAGACCCGGCTGACCGGCGAGCGGCCGCAAGAGGGCGTGACGCCCGACTCGCTGCTGGCGCTGCACGAGGCAGGCTACAGGGCCGTCCTCGAGCGCATGGGCGACGGCAGCGTCCTCGATGTGGGTTGTGGCCAGGGTTTCGAGTCGGTCCGCTTCCTCGCCCCCGGCCGCCGGGTGGTGGGTGCGGACTACTCGGGCGAGGCCGTCGCCACCGCCTCGGCCCGCTACGGGCCCAACGGGCTCGTCGTGGCGCAGACCGACGCCAGCCGCCTCGGGTTCGCCGGCGGCAGCTTCGACGCCGCGTGCTCGTCGCACCTCATCGAGCACTTCACCGATCCCGAGCCGCACGTGGCCGAACTGGCCCGTGTGATCGCCGACGACGGCGCGGTCTTCGTGCTCACGCCCAACGAGCCGGCCGACTTCGAGAACCCGTTCCACCTCCATCTGTTCGACCGCCACGAGCTGCGGGCCATGCTCGAGCGCCACTTCGACGAGGTCTGGCTCGGCGGGGTGGACGCCGCCCCCCACGTGAAGGCCGACTTCGCGGCCAGGCGGGCCAAGGCGGCGAAGCTCCTGCGGCTCGACGTGCTCGACGTCAGGCACCGGCTGCCGCACTCGTGGTACGTGTGGGCGTATACGCACCTGCTCCCCCTCGCCTACAAGCTCGTGGCCCGCGACGACAGCGGCGGGTCCACCGGGATCACAGCTGACGACTGGTTCGTCTCCGAGGACCCGGACGACACCACGCTGGTCCTCTTCGCCGTGGCGCGGCGGCCGCGCCGTCTCCGCGGCCGCCTGATGCTCGCCGTCGGCCTCACGGGCGGCATCGGTTCGGGCAAGTCGGCCGTCGCGGACCTGCTGGTCGAGCGCGGCGCCGTCCTCATCGACGCCGACCAGGTGGCGAGGGACGTCGTGGCTCCCGGTGGCCCGGCCTACCAGCCGTTGATCGACCGCTTCGGCGTGGGGATCGTCGCGGCGGACGGCACCATCGACCGGCCGGCCCTCGCCGCCGTGGCCTTCGCCGACGAGGGCACGCGCCTGGAGCTCAACGCCATCACCCATCCGGCCATCGGCGTCGCCATGATCCGGGCGCGCGAGGCGCTCGATCGGACCGACGACATCGTGGTCCTGGCCATCCCCCTGCTGACGGCGGTCCACCGGGACACGGTGAAGCTGGACGCCGTGGTCGTGGTCGACTGCCCGACCGAGGTCGCTCTCGAGCGCCTGCTGACCCACCGCGGCTTCGCTCGCGCCGACGCCGAGGCCCGCATCCGCTCGCAGGTCTCGCGGGAGGAGCGCCTGAAGGAGGCCGACTTCGTGGTCGACAACTCGGGCGACCTGGCCCACCTCGACGGCGAGGTCGCACGGCTCTGGGAGTGGCTGGTGGCCGCCCGCGAGGAGCGCCGGGCGCACGCGTCGCACGCCTGATCCGTCACACCCCCCGGGTAGCGTCGGAGGGACAATGGCCGAGTTCCAGGTCGTCTCCCCGTTCCAGCCCTCAGGCGACCAGCCGCAGGCCATCACCGCCCTGACCCACGGCGTCGACCGCGGCGACCCGTACCTGACCCTCCAGGGGATCACCGGGTCGGGGAAGACGGCGACGATCGCCTGGATGATCGAGCGGGTCCAGCGGCCCACCCTCATCATCGAGCCGAACAAGTCGTTGGCGGCCCAGCTGTCCTCCGAGCTGCGGGACCTCTTCCCGAAGAACCGGGTCGAGTTCTTCGTCTCCTACTACGACTATTACCAGCCCGAGGCGTACCTGCCCTCGACCGACACCTACATCGAGAAGGACTCGTCCATCAACGACGAGATCGACCGCCTGCGCCACGCCACCACGTCTTCGCTCCTCATGCGCCGGGACGTGATCGTCGTCGCGTCGGTCTCGTGCATCTACGGCCTCGGCTCGCCGTCCGAGTACCGGGACCGCATCCTCGGCCTGGCCGTGGGGGAGCAGGTCGACCAGCGCGACGTCCTGCGCAAGCTCGTCGACCTCCAGTACGCCCGAAACGACGTCAACCTCGTCCGGGGAACCTTCCGGGCCCGGGGCGACACCGTCGAGATCCACCCCGCCTACGAGGAGGCGGCACTCCGGGTGGAGATGTTCGGCGACACCGTCGAGCGGATCGTCCCCTTCGACGTGCTGACGGGCGAGATGGGCGAGGAGATGGAGGACGTCGCCGTCTACGCCGCCACGCACTACGTGACCGGCGACGAGATCATCCAGCGCGCCGTCGGCACCATCGAGGTCGAGCTGCGCGAGCGCCTCGGGGAGTTCGAGAAGCAGGGAAAGCTCCTCGAGGCCCAGCGCCTGCGGGTCCGCACGGAGCACGACCTCGAGATGCTGGCCGAGACCGGCGTCTGCTCCGGGGTCGAGAACTACAGCCGCCACCTCGACGGGCGGGCGCCGGGCGAGACGCCGTTCACGCTGCTCGACTTCTTCCCGAAGGACTACCTCTGCGTGATCGACGAGTCCCACGTGGCGGTGCCCCAGTTGCACGGGCAGTACGCCGGGGACCGGTCACGCAAGGACGTCCTGGTCGAGCACGGATTCCGCCTGCCCTCGGCCAAGGACAACCGGCCGCTGCGCTTCGACGAATTCGTGGAGCGGGTGCCCCAGTGCGTCTTCGTGTCGGCCACCCCCGGCCCCTTCGAGCTCGAGCACTCGGATCAGGTGGTGGAGCAGGTCATCCGGCCGACCGGCCTGGTCGACCCGGAGGTCACCGTCATGCCCACCAAGGGGCAGGTCGACGACCTCATGGCCCGGATCACGACGACGGTCCAGTCCGGCGGGCGGGTCCTGGTCACGACCCTGACCAAGAAGATGGCCGAGGACCTGACGGACTACCTGGCCGACGCCGGGGTCCGCGTGCAGTACCTGCACTCCGACATCGACACCATCACCCGGATCGAGATCCTGCGCGAACTGCGCCTGGGCACGATCGACGTCCTGGTGGGGATCAACCTCCTCCGCGAGGGACTCGACCTGCCCGAGGTGGCGCTGGTGGCCATCCTCGACGCCGACAAGGAGGGCTTCCTGCGCTCGGCGTCGTCACTGATCCAGACGATGGGCCGGGCCGCCCGCAACGTCGACGGGATGGTGGTGCTCTACGCGGACACCGTCACCGACTCCATGCGCGAGGCCGTCTCGGTGACCCAACGGCGGCGGGAGGTCCAGATGGCCTACAACCGCCAGCACGGCATCGACCCCCAGACCATCCGCAAGTCCGTCACGGACATCCTCGAGCGCCTGCGGGGCAGCGGCGACGGGGGGACGAGCCGGGCCGGGCGCAGCCGGGCCGAGGTGCGGCGCAACGCGGCCGTCCGGGGCAACCGCCGTCCGGGCGTCGGGGCCGGGGCGGGCGCGGGGACGCTGCTGGCCGAAGGGGAGGCGTCCACACCGGCGGCGGTGTTCGAGTTGATGTCGCAGCTCGAGGCCGAGATGAAGGCCGCCGCGGCCGAGCTCCGCTACGAGGAGGCCGCCCTGCTCCGGGACGAGATCGCCGAGCTGCGCAGCTCGGTCCCGGGGTAGCGCGTCGGTAGAGTCTGCGTCCATGCCCACCCCCGCCCAGCTCAAAGAGGTGACGGAGCGCTATGCCGCAACCGTCGGCTCCCGGGACGCCGACGCCTACGCCGCCCTCTTCACTCCCGACGCCGTCCAGGTCGACCCGTACCCGAGCCCGCCCAACGAGGGTCGCGACGCCATCCGCGCCTTCATGCAACGCTCCTTCGACGCGTGCGAGTCGATGAAATTCGAGATCGGGGAGATGCACCCGGTGGCCGACAAGGCCGCGATCACCTTCCACATCACGGCTTCGGTCGCCGGCGGGTCGACCATGCACATCCGGGGGGTCGAGATCTTCACCGTCGCCGACGACGGATTGATCTCGGCCGTCGACGCCTATTGGGGCGAAGAGGACATGACATTCGAGTAACCCCGCCCGTGGCGGGGATGTCACACCCCGCCGGTATCCTCACCTGATGGCCGACCGGTTGGTCATTCGCGGGGCGAGAGAGCACAACTTGCGTGACGTGTCCCTTGACCTGCCGCGGGATCGGCTCATCGTCTTCACGGGGCTCTCGGGCTCGGGGAAGTCCTCCCTCGCCTTCGACACGATCTACGCCGAAGGCCAACGGCGCTACGTCGAGTCGCTCTCCGCCTACGCCCGTCAGTTCCTGGGCCAGATGGACAAGCCCGACGTCGACTTCATCGAGGGACTCTCACCCGCCATCTCCATCGACCAGAAATCGGCGTCGCGCAACCCGCGTTCGACGGTGGGCACGATCACCGAGGTCTACGACTACCTGCGCTTGCTCTACGCCCGCATCGGCCATCCCCACTGCCCGAATTGCGGGCGACCCGTGGCGCGCCAGACCCCGCAGCAGATCGTCGACCGTGTGCTCGAGCTGCCCGAGGGCACCCGATTCCAGGTCATGGCGCCCGTGGTGCGGGGACGCAAGGGGGAGTACAGCTCGCTGCTCGACGACCTGGCCAAACAGGGTTTCGCCCGCGTCCGGGTCGACGGGGTCCCCCTCGAGCTGGCCGAGCGGTCCGAGCTCAACCTGGCCCGCTACGAGACGCACACGATCGAGGTGGTGGTCGACCGCCTGGTCCGCCGCGACAACATCCGCCAGCGCCTGACCGAGTCGATCGAGACGGCGCTGGACCTCACCGGGGGCTCCGCCGAGGTGCTGGTGATGAACGGTGCCCGGACCTCGGCACGCGGCGCCGGTCAGGGCCGCCCGGACGGCCCACCGGACGAAGAGGAGGCCATCACCTTCTCCCAGCACCTGGCGTGCACCTTCTGCGGCATCAGCTTCGAAGAGCCCGCGCCACGCAACTTCTCGTTCAACTCGCCCTACGGGGCCTGCCCCGTCTGCGCGGGCCTGGGGACGAGGTTCGAGGTGGATCCCGACCTCGTCGTGCCGGACGATTCGCTGTCCCTGGCCGAGGGCGCACTGGCACCCTGGGCAGGGGCGCGGAGCGAGTACTTCACGGGGCTGCAGGCGGGTGTGGCCGAGCTCGGCGGATTCTCCTTCGAGACACCGTGGAAGTCGCTGAAGGCCAAGGACAAGAAGCTCGTGCTCTACGGCACCGGCAACCGGACGGTGCGGGTCACCTACAAGAACCGGTTCAACCGCACCCGCTCGTACGACGCCCATTTCGAGGGCATGGTCCCGTGGCTCCAGCGTCGTCACGGCGAGTCCGAGTCCGACTGGTCCCGCGAGCAGATCGAGCAATACATGCGCGAGGTCGCCTGCCCGGAGTGCGGCGGCGCCCGTCTCAAGCCCGAGTCGCTCGCCGTGACCGTCGGCGGCCGCAACATCTACGAGCTCTGTAGCCTCTCCATCGAGGCCGCGGTGGAGGCGATGGGGACGCTCGAACTCTCCGATCGCGAGCACATGATCGCCGACCGGGTGTTCAAAGAGGTTCGGGAACGGATGCAGTTCCTGCTCGACGTCGGTCTCGACTACCTGTCCTTGGCCCGGTCGGCGGGCACCCTCTCGGGCGGGGAGGCGCAGCGGATCCGGCTGGCCAGCCAGATCGGGAGCGGCCTGGTCGGTGTCCTCTACGTGTTGGACGAACCCTCCATCGGCCTGCACCAGCGGGACAACCAGCGCCTCATCGGGACCCTCGAGCGTCTGCGCAACCTGGGCAACACGGTCATCGTGGTCGAGCACGACGAGGAGACGATCCGCTCGGCCGACTACGTCGTCGACATCGGTCCGGGCGCCGGTGAGCATGGCGGGAACGTCGTGCATGCCGGGCCGGTCAAGGGCCGGGGCGGGCTCTTGACCAACAAGGCGTCCGTCACCGGCCAGTACCTCTCGGGGAAGAAGTCGATCCCCGTGCCCGCCCGCCGTCGACCGGGGACCGGGGATGTCGTCACCGTGCGCGGGGCGCAGGAGCACAACCTGCGCGACATCGACGTGTCCTTCCCGTTGGGCTGCATGGTCGCGGTCACCGGGGTCTCGGGATCGGGGAAATCGACGCTGGTCAACGACATCCTCCTGCGGTCGCTCGCCCAGAGGCTGCACCGCGCCAAGGCGCTGCCCGGCCGGCACCGCAAGGTGGAGGGCATCGAGCACCTCGACAAGGTGGTCGATGTCGATCAGGCTCCCATCGGCCGGACGCCGCGATCGAACCCTGCGACCTACACCGGGGTCTTCGACCACATCAGGCGGCTCTTCGCGCAGACGGCCGAGGCCAAGGTGCGCGGGTACCAGCCGGGACGGTTCTCCTTCAACGTCCGCGGCGGCCGCTGCGAGGCGTGTGCCGGCGACGGGACCATCAAGATAGAGATGCACTTCCTCCCCGACGTCTACGTCCCGTGCGAGATCTGCCACGGGGCGCGCTACAACCGGGACACTCTCGAGATCACCTTCCGGGGCAAGACCATCGCGGACGTGCTCGACATGTCGTGCGAGGAGGCCCTCGGCTTCTTCGAGCGCCAGCCACCCATCGCGCGCCACATGCAGACGCTGGTGGACGTCGGGCTCGGTTACGTGCGGCTCGGCCAGCCGGCGCCCACACTCTCGGGCGGCGAGGCGCAGCGGGTGAAGCTGGCCAGCGAGCTGAGCCGGCGGCCGACCGGCCACACCTTCTACATCCTCGACGAGCCGACGACGGGCCTCCACTTCGACGACACCCGCCGACTGCTCGAGGTGCTCGGCCGGCTGGTCGACCAGGGGAACACCGTCGTGGTGATCGAGCACAACCTCGATGTGGTCAAGACCGCCGACTGGATCATCGACCTCGGCCCCGAGGGCGGTGACAAGGGCGGGTTGGTGATCGCCGAGGGGACGCCCGAACAGGTGGCGAAGACGGCGGGGAGCTACACCGGCGAGGTCCTCAAGCCGGTGCTCGGCATGGCGAAGTAGGCGAGGCCGCGAGTCGGCTCAGCGGTGGCGGCTCTGCGGTCGCTCGATGAGCACGCCGTCCACGAAGGTGTCGACCTTCTCGTTGTAGAAGGCCACCAGCCCGGCAATGGGCAGGAGCTCTCGTGACGGGAAGTCGTAGACCCAGGCGATGTCGGGGTGCGTGCGCCCGTCGACCAGCTCCGACCAGTACCCGCTGGTGGTGCCCTTGTAGGGGCACGCGGTCACCGTCTCGGAGGGGACCAGGCGGGTGAAGTCGACGTCCGTGCGGTTCAGGTAGTAGCGCGTGGGCAGGCCCGTCTCGAAGCACATGACCGGCGACGAGGACTCGGCGAGGACCGCCCCGTGGGACTCCACCCGCACCGTGCGCGTCGACCGGATGGAATCGACCCTGGTGTAGGGGTTCCGCGGGTGGACGAAGACCTGCTCGTCCTCCTCGTACCACGCATCGAGCGCGGACCATTCGAAGCGGACCGTGTCGTCGAGGCCGGCCACCTTGGCGGCGCTGAGGATCCGGGCCGCCCCGGGCCGGCGGACGTCGCCGATCCGCAACCCGGCGAGCTTCACGTCACCCCGCGGCGTCTCCTCCGAGGTGCCCTCGTCCTCCAGGGCGTCGGCCTTCACGTCGACGAGGGGAACGTAGTACTGGGGGAACGCGGGGTTCTCCCACACGTAACGGGCCCCGGTGGTGTCGACCACGGTCTGGCCGGCCAGCTCGGCCCGGATGCGGCGGGGGACGGGCTCGACGTGGTTGGCCGGGACGGGGGGAGCGGGGTAGTCGTGCACCGATGGCCTCCTGGGGGGGTTCCGCGCCCGGGGTCTCGTTGGACCGTGTGCCGGGCCGCAGTCGGGAACCTACCGGCCGGCCCCGGGTCGCGGGCGCGCCCGGGAATCCCTCAGGCCACGGCGAGCACGCCCGTTCAGGTGATGGCGAGCATCCGCTCGAGCGCCACTCTGGCCCACTCGGCGGTGTCGGGGTCGACGGTGATGCGGTTGCGCACCTCGCCCTCGACGAGGCCCTCGAGGACCCAGGCCAGGTGCTGGGGGTCGATGCGCGACATGGTCGAGCACGGGCAGACGAGCGGGTCGAGGCACAGGACCGTCTTGTCGGGGGACTCGTGGGCGAGGCGGTTGACGAGGTGGATCTCGGTCGCCACCCCGATCACCGATCCGACGGGAGCGGCGTCGACGGCACGGATGATGGCGTCGGTCGAGCCCACCACGTCGCCGAGCTCGACGACCTCGTGGGCGCATTCGGGGTGGATCATCACGATGCCGTCCGGATGCTCGGCCCGGAAGGCCTCCACGTGCTCGGGGCGGAAGCGCTGGTGAACGGAGCAGTGGCCCTTCCAGAGCAGGAGGGTCGACTCCTTGACCTCGCGGTCGGTGAGGCCACCCATGGCTTGGCGCGGGTTCCACACGTACATGTCGTCGGCGCCGTAGCCGAGCTGGTAGCCGGTGTTGCGGCCGAGGTGCTGATCGGGAAAGAAGAGGACCCGCTCGCCGCGCTCGAGCGCCCAGGTGAGCACGGCACGCGCATTGGACGACGTGCACACCGCCCCGCCGTGGCGACCGACGAAGGCCTTGAGCGCGGCGGCGGAGTTCATGTAGGTGACCGGGACCAGGCGGTCGACGTCGACCACTCGGGCCAGGTCGTCCCAGGCCTCCTCGACCTGGTCGATGTCCGCCATGTCGGCCATGGAGCAGCCGGCGTTCAGGTCGGGCAACAGGACCTGTTGCTCCGGTGCCGTGAGGATGTCGGCCGACTCGGCCATGAAGTGCACCCCGCAGAACACGATGAACTCGGCCTCGTGTTGGTCGGCCGCGGTGCGGGACAGGCCGAACGAGTCCCCCCGTGCGTCGGCCCAGCGCATGACGTCGTCGCGCTGGTAGTGGTGACCGAGGACGAAGACCCGGGAGCCGAGGGTGTCCCTCGCCGAGCGGATCATCTCGTCCAGGTCCGCGTCGGACGCGGCGCCGTAGCGCTCGGAGAGTGGCTTCTGGAGCCTGAACATCTTGTCTGCCCCCTTCGAGGGAGAGCATCGATCTGGCCGGCGGGGACAGCCTGGTCGCCCATCCGCGGGTATGTCGGCCTCGATGCGAGGTTGTCTGCCGGATACCAGGCCGGCACCAGCCACTTTACCGCCGGACGGCCCGCGACGCGTCTTCCCGCCTCCTCCGAGGGGGTGAGCGAGCGTGGTCGGGGCCCTCGCGGCCCTCGATGCGCATGGAGCCGGCGCCGCCGCGCCATAGTGGAATCGATGCAGTACCGGCCCCCGACCGGGTCCATTCCCGACGCCCCCGGCTCGTACCAGTTCTACGACGCCGAAGGTCGCGTGCTGTACGTGGGCAAGGCCAAGTCCCTGCGCCACCGCCTGCCCAACTACTGGCAGGACTCGGCCAGGCTGCCACCCCGGACGGCGCAGCTGGTGGCCCAGGCCGACCATGTCGAGTGGGTCGTCGTCGACAGCGAGGTGGATGCGCTCATCCTCGAGCACTCGCTGATTCAGGCGCACCTGCCCCGCTACAACGTCAGGCTGAAGGACGACAAGAGCTACCCGTGGCTGGCGGTCACGCTCAACGAGGAGTGGCCCCGACCGGCCGTGGTCCGTGGTCGCAAGCGCAAGGGCGTCCGCTACTTCGGACCGTACGGCAACGCGGGCGCCATCCGCTCGACGCTCGACCTGCTGGTGCGCAGCTTCCCGGTGCGCACGTGCTCGGACAACAAGTTCAAACGGCACGAACGCCTCGGGCGACCGTGCCTGCTCTACGACATCGACCGCTGCTCGGGTCCGTGCGTCGGTGCCGTCGACCACGAGGCGTACACGGGCTACGTCGAGGACCTCATGGGCTTCCTCTCGGGCGACACCGAGCCGGTGCTGGCCCGGCTGCAGGCCGAGATGCTGGCCGCCTCCGAGGAGCTCCAGTTCGAGCGGGCGGCGCGCCTGCGCGACCGCATCGCTGCGGTGCACAAGGCGGCCGAGACCCAGCAGATGGTCTCGGACCGGCCCGAGGACTTCGACGTCGTCGGGATCGCCGAGGACCCGCTCGAGGCGTCGGTGCAGATCTTCCGGGTGCGCCGCGGGCGAGTCGTCGGGCACCGGGGCTTCGTGGCCGAGAAGGTGGAGGACCTCTCGGCGGCCGAGTTCATGGCCCTCGTCGTCTCGCAGGTGTACGGAGCGGTGGGGGCAGACGTGCCCCGGCGGGTTCTCGTGCCCGAGGAGCCGGCCGATCTTGACCTCTTGCAAAGCTGGCTGACGACCAGCCGCGGAGGTCCCGTCGAGATTGCCATTCCCCGGCGGGGCGCCAAGCGCGCCCTGCAGGAGATGGTGGCGCGGACGGCGAGCGAGGACCTGGCCCGCCACCGGCTGCGACGGGCGAGCGACCACAACGCGCGATCAAAGGCCCTGACCGAGCTGCAGCTCGCGCTGGGTCTGCGCGAGGCGCCCCTGCGGATCGAGTGCTACGACATGAGCCACCTGCAGGGGACCGACTACGTGGGATCGATGGTCGTCTTCGAGGACGGCCTGCCGAAGCGATCGGACTACCGCCGCTTCAAGGTCAAGAGCGTGGCGGGGAACGACGACTACGCCGCCATGGAGGAGGTGCTCACGCGGCGCCTGACGGCCCTCGACCAACCCGAGCAGTCGGCGGGCGACCGAGGTGACGGGCACGGCGACGGCGACGGCGACGGCGACGGCATCCTCGACCCGCAGGACATCGGTGTCCGTGCGCGGCCCCGGCGTTTCGCCTACCGGCCCAACCTGCTGCTCGTCGACGGGGGCAAGGGGCAGCTCGGCGTGGCGGAGCGGGTGGTGCGCCAACTGGGCCTCGAGAGCGAAGTGGAGCTGGCCGCGCTGGCCAAGCAGTTCGAGGAGGTGTACCGGCCGGGTTCGACCGACCCCGTCCGCATCCGGCGCGGCTCGGATGCCCTGTACCTGCTCCAACGGGTGCGCGACGAGGCGCACCGCTTCGCCATCACGTTCCATCGCGAGCAGCGGGGCAAGCGGATGACCCGGAGCGTCCTCGACGGCATCCCCGGGCTCGGCCCCACCCGCAAGGCCCGCCTGGTCAAGGAGCTGGGCGGCGTCAACGCGGTCCGCGCGGCGACGCTCGAGCAGCTCCAGGCGCTGTCGTGGCTGCCCGATGCGGTGGGCCTGGCCGTCTACGACGGAGTGCGACAGGCTGGGAGACGATGAGCCGGGAGACGACGGGCCGGGACGCGGCGAACCGGGAGGGCCGGGACGCCTTGAGCGACGACGAACCCGCCGACCGGGGCGCGTCCGTGAGCGAGCTCCTGGTCGTCACCGGGATGTCGGGCGCCGGACGCTCCACGGCGGCGGCCACCCTCGAGGACCTGGGCTGGTTCGTCATCGACAACCTCCCGGCCGAGCTCATGATGAAGATGGCCGAGGTCGTCGACCGGCCCGGTTCCGGACTGGAACGGGTCGTGCTCGTGATCGGGCGCGGCGGCGCCAACACCGGCCCGGAGTACTTCGAAGACCTCCCCGACCTGCTCGACCAGCTGCGCAAGAGCCGCTCGCGGCTGCGGGTCCTCTTCCTCGATGCCCCCGACGACGTCCTGGTCCGCCGCTACGAGGGAACCAGGCGCCGGCATCCGCTGGCCGCCCGCGGCGTGGAGGAGTCGATCGCCGACGAGCGCCGCCTGCTCGAGGTGGTGCGCGAGCGGGCGGACCTGCTCATCGACACGGGGGAGCTCAACTCGAACCAGCTCCGGTCGAGGATCCTCGAAGCGTTCGGTGACGACGAGATCCCGAACATGCAGACCTCGGTCATCTCCTTCGGGTACAAGCACGGGATCCCGCTCGACGTCGACATCGTCTTCGATTGCCGCTTCCTGCCGAACCCGTTCTGGGTGGAGGAGCTGCGCCCCTACAGCGGGTTGGAAGGTCCGGTGCGCGAGTACGTCCTGGGCCAACCCGAATCGGTCGCGTTCCTGGAGAAGGTGGACGACCTCCTGACGAGCATCCTGCCGGCCTTCGTCCGCGAGGGGAAGTCCTACCTCACCGTCGCCATCGGATGCACCGGCGGCCGGCACCGCTCCGTGGCCCTGGCCGAGGCGTTGGCCGAGCGGCTGCGTGCCGGCGCCCACGCCGTGTCGGTCTTCCACCGGGACATCGACCGATGACGCGTGCCCGCCCCTCTGTCGTCGCCATCGGAGGCGGCCACGGGACCGCGACGTCGCTCAAGGCGGCCCGTCGCTACGCCGGCACGCTCACCGGAGTCGTGTCGGTGGCCGACGACGGCGGGAGCAGCGGCCGTCTCCGGGCATTGTTGAACGTCGTGGCGCTGGGGGACCTCCGCAAGTGCCTCGTCGCGCTGGCCGACGAGGACTCGGCCCTCGCCATGGCGTTCGAGCGCCGCTTCGAGGAGGGCGAGCTGCGGGGGCACGCCCTCGGAAACCTGATCCTGACCGGGCTGATCGACGCCACCGGTGACCTCGTCCTCGGCGTCCGCGAGGCCGCGTCCCTGCTCGGTGCCCACGGGGACGTGCTGCCGGCCACCAGCGAGCGGGTCGTGCTCAAGGCCGAATCGGCCCTGGGCACGGTGGCGGGCCAGGTGGCCGTCATGGGCACCGGCGACATCTCGACCGTGTCACTGGTGCCCGAGGACGCCCAGGCGCCGCCGCTCGCGGTCGAGCGCATCATGGAAGCGGACCAGATCGTGATCGGCCCCGGGTCGCTGTTCACCAGCGTGCTCGCCGCCGTGGCGGTGAGAGGCGTGGCCGAGGCGGTGGCCGCCACCAAGGGCCAGGTGGTCTACGTGTGCAATCTGCATCCGCAGATCCCGGAGACCGAAGGCTACGACGTGGGGGCCCATGTGGCCGCTCTGGCCAGGCACCATGTCCCGGTTGACCTGGTCGTCTGTGACACGATCGGGGGTATGGAGGTCGGCGCGACGGACGTGCCCGTGCTCGACCTGCCGCTGACGGGTGACAACACACACGTCCACAGCCCGGCCAAACTGGCACAGGCGCTGGCCGGTCTGCTGGCATAGGCGCTCTGATGACTGGCACCGGTACGGAGGCGACGGGAGTCGGCGAGCCATTGAGCGACGACATGACGAAACACGCCCGCGCACCCGAGTACGGACCGCCACGCGGCGGCGACAGGAGTCCGATGCCGAAGAACGAGACCGAAGACAGAGGGAGCACCACGACATGACCGTCAAGGTCGGAATCAACGGATTCGGGCGCATCGGGCGCAACTTCCTGCGGGCCGTCCTGGCCACCGGGGCCGACGTGAACGTGGTGGGGGTGAACGACCTGACGTCCGCCCAGACGCTGGCTCACCTCCTGCGCTACGACTCGACCCACGGTCGGCTGTCGGTGCCCGTCCAGGTCGAAGGGAACGATCTGATCGTCGGCGACCAGCAGATCCGGGTGATGGCCGAGCGCGACCCGGAGCTCCTGCCCTGGGACTCGCTCGGGGCGGACGTGGTGATCGAGTCCACGGGGCGCTTCACCAGCCGCGCCGAAGCCGCGAGCCACCTCGGAGGCTCGGTGAAGCGGGTCATCATCTCGACGGCCTCGGGCGACGCCGACGCCACCTTCGTCGTGGGGGTCAACGACGACGGCTTCGACCCCGACCGGCACGTGGTCGTCTCGAACGCCTCGTGCACCACCAACTGCTTCGTGCCCATGGTCAAGGTGGTCGACGAGGCGTTCGACATCGTGAGCGGCCTCATGACCACGGTGCACGCCTACACCAACGACCAGAACCTCCTCGACCTGACGCACACGGACCTGCGCCGGGCCCGCGCCGGAGCCGCCAACATCGTGCCGACCTCCACCGGCGCCGCGCGGGCCACCGGCCTCGTGCTGGAAGCCATGAAGGGGCGCCTGGACGGGACCTCGCTGCGGGTGCCGCTGCCCGACGGCTCCGTCACCGACTTCACCGCCGTCGTGCGGGGCACACCCAGCGTGGCCGAGGTCAACGGCGCGTTCGCCGAAGCCGCCGCCAAGCCGCCGCTCGACCGGGTGCTGGAGTACACCGAGGACCCGATCGTCTCGAGCGACATCGTGGGCTCGCCCGCATCGTGCACCTTCGACGCCGGGCTGACCATGGTCATGCCGATCGGCGACGACGCGGCGCTGTCCCTCGTGAAGGTGTTCGGTTGGTACGACAACGAGTGGGGCTACTCGAACCGCCTGGTCGACCTGGCCGTACTCGTCGGCGCGGGCCACTGAGGGCGATGGGCGCGACGGACGGGCGCCCCGGCGCCCTGGCGGGCATCCCCACGCTCGACGATCTCCCACAGGAGGCGGTCGAGGGGGGCCGGGTCCTGGTGCGCGTCGACTTCAACGTCCCGCTGCACCTCGGCGTGCGCGGCCGGGCGAGCGTGGCCGACGACTTCCGCATCACGGCCGCGCTGCCCACACTGCAGTGGCTGCTCGAGCGGGGGGCCGAGGTCACGGCCACCTCGCATCTGGGCCGGCCGGCGGGGGACCGTGACCCGCGGTGGGAGATGGACCCGGTGCGCGAGCGCCTCGAGGCGCTGTGCCCGGGCGTGGCCCTCACCGACAACCTGCGCTTCGACCGCGGCGAGAAGGCGAACGATCCTGCCTTCGTGCAGCGCATGATCCGGGGCTACGACGCGTACGTGAACGAGGCGTTCGGCGCGGCGCACCGCAGCGACGCCTCCATCGTCGGGCCGCCCCAATTCCTGCCCAGTGCGGCGGGGCTGCGCTTCGCCCGTGAGATGGAGGTGCTGGGCGGGCTCCTCGACCGCCCGGCCCGGCCCTTCGTGGCCGTCGTCGGCGGCGCCAAGGTGGCCGACAAGCTGGCCGTCCTGGAGGTCCTGGCGACCAAGGTCGACACGCTGGTCGTCGGGGGCGGCATGGCGTACACGTTCCTGGCCGCGCTGGGCCACCAGGTCGGCGACTCGCTCCTCGACGAAACGCACCTCGACGACTGCCGGCGGCTGCTGCGCTCGGGCGTGGACATCGTGTTGCCGACGGACACCCGCGCCCTCGAGCCGGGCGGCAGTTTCGGACCGCCGCCGGCCGGGACGGGCGGCGAAGCCGACGGTGAGGCGGGGACGGTGTCGCGTGGGAGCGTGAAGGTCATAGAGGGCGATCTGCCCGACGGATGGACCGGCCTCGACATCGGGCCCGAGACGGCAGAGCGCTTCGCCGAGGTGGTCCTCGGTGCAGGCACGGTGCTGTGGAACGGACCGTTGGGAGCGTTCGAGGACCGGCGCTTCGCCGCCGGGACCCGGGTGGTGGCCCAAGCCGTCGCCGAGTGCCCCGGGTTCTCCGTGGTGGGCGGCGGCGACAGCGCGAGCGCCCTGGAAGAGCTCGGCCTCACGGACAAGGTCGGCTATCTCTCGACCGGTGGCGGCGCATCGCTGTCGTTCATTCAGTCGGAAGGGCGCCTGCCGGGGATCGAGGCGCTGCGCCGGGCTCCGAACGCTCCACACGGGTGAGCGACGCGCCTCGGGGCCCCGAAGCCGGCCCCGGTCCCGTCACCGGCCGCCGCCGACCGCTGGTGAGCGGGAACTGGAAGATGCACCACGACCACATCGAGGCGTTGCATACCGTGCGCGATCTCGGTCTGCGGGTCAAGACCGAGGACGTGGCCCGCGTCGACGTCTCGGTCCACCCCCCCTTCACGGACCTGCGCACGGTCCAGACGCTGGTCGAGCAGGAGCGGATCCCCGTCTCGCTCGGCGCCCAGCACTGCTCGTACGAGGACGCCGGCGCACGGACCGGCGAGGTGAGCCCGCGCTTCCTGGCCCGCCTCGGAGTGGCCCACGTCATCGTCGGCCACTCCGAGCGGCGCACGCTCTTCGGCATGGACGACGCCACCGTGGCCGCCACCCTGCGCGCCGTCCTCCGCCACGCGATGACCCCGATCGTGTGCGTCGGGGAGTCCGACGAGCAGCGGCAGGCCGGGCACACCGAGACCGTGCTGGAGGAGCAAGTGACCTCCGCCCTCAACGGACTGACGGCGGAGGTCCTGGCGGGGCTCGTGGTGGCCTACGAGCCGATCTGGGCCATCGGCACCGGGACCACGGCCACGCCCGTGGACGCCGAGGACGCCTGCGTCTTCATCCGTTCCCTGGTGGGGAAACTGGGCGGCGACGCTGCCGCGGCGGCGGTGCGGATCCAATACGGCGGCTCGGTGAACGGGGAGAACGCGGCGGACCTGATGGCGGAGCCGGACGTGGACGGACTGCTGGTGGGCGGGGCCAGCCTCCAGGCGGCGGGGTTCCTCGACATCATCCGGGCCACCGCGGCCTGCTACCGTTCCTAGGCCCGTATGGGCAACGACCGCGCCGAGTTGGAGGCTCCGTGGACGCACTGACCTGGGTGTACATCGTGATAGAGGTGGTCACGGCCATCGGCCTGATCTTCCTCATCCTCATGCACAGCGGGAAGGGTGGCGGCCTGTCCGACATGTTCGGCGGCAGCGTCGGGGCGGCAGCCCAGGGGTCGACGGTGGTCGAGCGGAACCTGGACCGCATCACCGTGACGGTCGCCATCATCTTCGCCCTGACCACGATCACGCTGGACCTCCGGCTGCAGTGACGCGCCGGGGCCCACGCCCCGGGCGGCGGTGGCGTGGGATCGTCTCGACGACAGCCGTCCTGGCCCTGGTGTCGACGACCGCCGCCGCGTGCGGGAGCAGCGGGACCGGCACCACGGACGTCACCTACGTCGCCGTCGCCGGCGGCAAGATCGCCTTCGGGACGACGGAGAGCCCGTCCGGGTGCAATCCCGACACCCCGGCGGGAGACACCCCGGGGACGCGCACCGTGCTGGGCGCCGTCCTGCCCAGCCCGTACGTGGTTTCCGGCGCGGGCGCCCCGACGGCGAACAGCAACCTGATCGTCCAGGCCGAGCCGATCAACCTGAAGCCCCAGACGATCGTCTACACGCTCAATCCCAAAGCGGTCTGGTCAGACGGCGTCCCGATCACGGCGGCGGACTTCCGCTACGCCTGGGAGCAACAGCGCGAGGACACCTCGCCCGCGGGTCAGGACGTGGCGAACGTCGCGGGCTACCGCGACATCGCCTCGGTCACCGGGTCGAACCAGGGCCGCACGGTGACGGTGCGCTTCAAGCGGACGTTCGCCGACTGGGAGAGCCTCTTCTCCGACCTGTTGCCGGCGCACGTCATGGAGCAGGTCGGGTGGAACCCTGCGTGCAAGAGCGTGGACCCGTCCATCGACCTCTCGGGCGGCCCGTTCAAGATCGACGCGGTGTCGCCCCGATCGATAATTCTGAAGCAGAACCCGAAATGGTGGGGGACGCCGGCGAACGCGCGCCAGATCACCGTCCGCATCGCCTCATCCACCGAGCAGCTCGCGCAGTGGATGAGCGCCGGCACGGTCCAGGTGGCTCAGCCCGCCACGGTGACGCCGTCCTTCCTCTCCTCCATGACGAGCCTCCCCGACGCCTCGAGCGAGGTCGACCTGTCCGGAACGCAGCTCCAGCTCGACATGGCCAGCTCGCTCGACTCCGAACTCTCGCCCGACCTGCGGACGGCGATCGCCTTGTCGGTGAACCGCCAGAAGCTGGTGGACACGCAGGTGAGCTGGGCCATGCCCGGCGTCCAGGTGGCCAACAGTCACGTCTACGTCCAGGGCCAGCCGGGCTACAAGGCGCCATCCGGATCCTCGACGACGACGACCATCCCGGCCTCCTCGACGTCGTCGACCCCGACGACGCACATCGACGCGGGCGGGAGCGTGAACTTCCCGGTGACGCCCGTCCCGAACCAGGCCGCGGCCTTCGTGTCGGCGACGGGCCTCGTCCGCGGCGACGGAGACGGCGTGTACCACTCGGCGTTCGGCGTGCCCTTCACCCTGCGCCTGGTCTACGACGCGGCGGACCCCTGGGCGGCGGCGGCGGCGCCGTCGATCCACGACGACCTGGTCGACGCGGGCTTCTCCACCACGGTGAGCTCCGAGCCCGACGCCACCCAGACCGGTGAGGCCCTCGCCGACGGCGAGGCGGACCTGGCTTTGATGCCGACCGACTTCACGCCCTACCTCAGCCAGACGCTGGACTGGTACACCATGCTGCTCGGCCCTCCCGGCCGCAACGGGTCGGAGGACTGGACGGGGTACGACGACACCAGCTTCGACCACACGGTGACGACCGCCTCACAGCAGCTGAACCCGGACACGGCCGCCGTCACCTATCAGGCGGCGGACACCAAGTTGTGGGACGACATGGTGTCGCTGCCGCTCTACGCGGAGCCCACCGCCCTGGTCTGGAGCCGCCGGATCGGCGGGATCACCCCCACCCCCCGGAGCGACAGCCTCCTGTGGTACGCGCAACTGTGGGCCGTGCGGGTGCCCCAGTCGACCAGCAACACCACCCCGTCGTTGCCCGGGCAATAGATCGGCCGGTACGGGCGCACGTCGCCCCGCAGGTGAATCGCGCCGCGAACGCCTATCCCCACTCGAAGAACTTGCGGAAGCGATCCTTGCCGGCTGGCCGGGGCGGCCCCTCTTCGAGCGACTCCCCCTTGTGCTCCCGCAACCATGCTTCGAGCCCCGCGGCGTCGGCGAAGACGATCTCTCGGTCGGTGTCCATGACGAACAGGTGCACGCCATCGCGCTCGGCCGTCACAGAGAGCTCGATCTGCCCGGTGTCCACGTAGCACCACAGGGGGCTGGCGCCCGGTGTCGTCCTCGGTTCCAGGCGCCACCCGGGAGCACCCCCCAGCAGGTCGGCCAGATGCGTCCTCGATTGCCTGTCGGCGCGTCGGGCCATGGTCAGTTCCAGACCAAGTCAGGGCGTGTCGCGGGGCGATGCTGCGTTCGGCCCGGCATCGGCGGCCGCGCCGCGGCCCGGCTGATGGTGTGTCCTTTTGGCGACATGCGCCTGCGCCTGCCCGGCGCGCTCGGCCCGTGGACCGCCCTACCCGAGCTTTCCCCAGTGCGTGGCGATGATGAGCAAGAGGCCACCGACGGCCAGGGCGATGCCGGCGACGATGCCCCTGGCACGGCCGATCCGCAACGCCGGGATCTCCGCGGCAACCAGCCAGACGCCTGCCAACAGGATCAGCAGGAACCCGACCTCGGTCAGCGTGTTCGTCGTGTGGTGGTTGAAAGTGCTCGCGATTATCACGGTTCGGGATTCTTCCCGCCGCCGCCCGCCCGCGCAACTTGTCGGAACCGGGGCACGCGGCAGCCGAATTGCTGCCGCGTGCCTGCGGCACGCTCGCTTCGCCGGACCAAGGCTACGAAGCCCGGTACGGCACGGGCAGGTCGAGCCCGATGGAGGTCCCGAGGACGGCGAGCACCGGGAACGCCGGTCCGTAGACCGTGGTGCCCGCCCCCGGGGTCAGGTAGTAGCCCTTGACGCTCCAGACGCCCGCGACGTCCAAGGCGTTGTCGAGCAACAGGGCGTACTTCCCGTTGTGCGTCGTCGTCCCGACCTCGCACGTCGAGGATCCGACCTGGCAGGCGTTGACCCCGAGCGTGGGGGAGAAGCCGGAGGGCGCATGGATCACGCTGACGGTCCCGTAGAGGAGCGTCTGGCCGAACAGGAAGAACGAAGTGCTCAGGTTCAGCGTGGTGGTCTTCCCCTGGTGGAGCTTGACCGTCTGCTCGTCGCCGGTGTGGGTGACGCAGCCCGAGCGGGCGCAGAAACCGGGGTAGGCGGTCCAGCTGCCGGGAGACAGGTTCATCACCGAGTACGACCCCGAGGCGCTTCCCTTCGGAGAGGGCTTGACGGACTTCGAGGCACAGCCGTTCGGGACCGTGCCCCCGCTGAAGGCCGCCGTGGACGGGCACACGACCACCGTGAGCGCCTTGATCGGATCGTTCTGCGACGCGCCGGTGACGCTGATCGTCCCGGCCAAGGTGGCCGGCTTGAGGTAGAAGACGGTCAAGTTCACGTTGAGCGTCCCGCCGGCCGGGACGTTCTCGAGGGCCGGTGTGCCGAGGAACACCGCCCCTCCCGCGTTGATCTGGTAGAAGCCGAACACGGTCCAATGGCCCGGGGCGAGCGTCAGGGTGTAGGCGCCGTTCGATGCGGCCACGGTCGACGCCGGGCTGGAGCACGGCGTGGCGGCCGAGCCGGGGCAGGCCTCCGCACCGAGCACCGCCGGGTGGAACCCTTTCGGCGCGCCGAAGAGGAGGACCGAACCGGTCACCTTCCCGTTGCACGTCGACGAGCCGCCCGAGCCGCTCGAGCCGGAACCGCCGCACGCCGTGGACGCCGTGTTGGCCAGACGGTTCTCGAGTGATCTGAGCCCGAAGCCCGAGGCCACCTCGGGCAGGACGGTCACCAACAAGACGAAGCTCGCCGCCGCGATCACCGCGACGCGCACGCGTTGCTGCCAGGTCCTCATCTCGACTTCTCCCTCCCTGTCAACCGCTCCAGATCGAGCGGATCCTGGCCGAAAAACCTAGCCCCCGTGATCGCTCGGGGCGAGGGAAACCGTCCATGGGCGTTGCCTCGGTGCCGCCGCGGAGGCCGATCGCGTCGGACTTGGACCCTGGAGCGCGAGCACACCGTTCGACCAGTGGGGCCCTCCAGCGGGCAGCTCCAACGCGAGGCTTTCTCGAGCTCGTCGGAGAACTCGGGCCGCGCCGTCGAAGCTCAACGTCCGGATTCAGGCATCCGTTCGCTACCAGTTGGACGATCTCGGTGGAGACGCGACTCATGATGGGCGATCTCGCCCATGCGAAGCTTGCGGCTGCGTGGTGCAACGAAGCAGAGCCGAGTCCGGAATCGTGGCGTGACCGTCACCGTCATCTTCGCCTTGGCCGCGGCCCTGGCGAACGCGATACACCTCATGACCCAGCACGCAGCCAGTGTCGACGTGTCCGACAAACATCGTGGCTGGCGTCTCGTCGCATTTCTGATCCGCCAGCCTCTCTGGCTCGTCGGTTGGGCGGCGGCGGCCGGGGGATTCGCCTTCCAGGCGGTCGCACTCCACAGCGGGCAACTCTCGGTCGTCCAGACCCTCCTGGTCACCGAATTGGTCTTCAGCCTGATCCTGCGGCGGTTCTGGGTCCATCAGCACATCGTCAAGATGGCGTGGACCGCCGCGCTGGTCGCCTGTGGAGCGCTGGCCGTCTTCCTGTCCGCAGCCGAGCCCCACGGAGGCCACCTGCATCCGGAGGCGGCTGCTTGGGTCTCCGCTCTGGCCGTCTTCGGCGGGATCACGGCCGTGTTGACGGTCATGGCGCGCTGGGGATCTCCCGTGCGCCGCGCCGCGCTCTATGCGACCGCGGCTTCGATCACCTGGGCCCTCATGGCCGCGTTCATCAAGGCGACGACCGACGTGCTCACAACCTCGGGCCTGGTGGGCACGCTGGAGCGCTGGCCTGTGTACGCACTGGTCGTCTCCGCCGTTCTCGGTTCCGTGCTCCAACAGGCGGCCCTACAGGTCGGCCCGTTGAGCGTGTCGCAACCGCTCATCGTCGTGGTCGACCCCGCCGTCGCCATCGTGTTGAGCGTGTGGATCTTCGATGAGCGATTCACCGTGAGCCTGGCCCAGAGGCTCGTTGCAGGCGTGGCCTTCTGTGTGATGGCCATCGGCGTCACCGTGCTGTCGCGGACCGCGCCCACCGACCTCGACCGCTCGATGCCCGTCAGGTTGTGAACGCAGACGTGAGGGGGAAAGCCCCGGGTCGCGTCGGATGGCAATCCCATGAGTCCCGCACCACCTGCTCCAGCACCAACCGGGAACGACCTTCGGCCGCGCCGCAACAGGGTTCGTCATACGTTCCGTCACTCGGGCCGCCATGATCTCCTCTCCTTTCCGCCGCCGACTCGACGCCCGCGCCGCAATCGGGCGGAATGTTCTGGCACCCGTTCCCCTCGGACTCACGCGGGTCCATCAGCCCCGCGGACTGACCCGCTATAGGGTTCACGAGTGTTCGAATGCCCGCGGTCACCCACGACATGACAATCGTGCGGGAAGGGCAAGGCGTGCCTGCCAGAGGTGCATGTGCCGGTAGAACGAGGGAGAGGGCAGGCGATCATGACGTTCGTTCCGTACGACCGGCCGATCCGGGCCGCCTTCATCGGTCTCGGTCGCATCTACGATCTGAACACTCGAGCCTATAGAGACAACCCGGACGTCGAGGTCGTTGCCCTCGTTGATCCCGATCCGCGGCGTCGTGCCGAACGGCAGACCGAGTGGCCGGAGGCACGCGTGTTCGCCACCGCCGCAGAACTCGCGTCGAGTGGGCTGGCGGTCGACGCGGCCGAGGTCCTGCTTCCGATCCCGCTCCACGCCGAGGGGGTCTGCGAGATGCTCGGCTACGGCTGGCATCTGAATTTGCAGAAGCCGATGTGCAGTGACCTGGACGAGGCCCACCGCATGCTGGAAGCGGCCCGATCGAACGATCGCATCCTGCGCGTCATGGAGAACTATCTCTTCTACGAGCCCTTGCAAAGATTGAAGGAGACGGTCGATTCGGGGGCCATCGGCCCGGCGAGCGGCTACCACATGAAGATGGTGGGCAGCGGTCGTGGCGGCTGGGACGTGCCCCGGTCAAGCTTCGAATGGCAGTTCGCACAGATGCGCCGCGGCAGGGGCATCCTGGTGTTCGACGACGGCTGGCACAAACTCTCTACGGCGTTGTGGCTGTTCGGCCCGCTCCGGGAGGTTCGGGCGTGGGTGGGCGGTACCGAGGTCTTCCCAGGGATCGAGGTCGACGCGCCGACCACGATCGTCTGGGAACACCAGAACGGCGTCCGCGGCGTGTGGGACATCACCTTGGCACCCGACATGTACCTCCGGTCCGATTACTACACGAATGACGAAAGGTGGGAGGTCACGGGTCGTCGCGGCTACTCACGGGTGAACCGGTGCACCGGCCGCGGCATTCAGCAACCGAGCCTCGAGACCTACGTCGACGGCGAGATGCGGACGTACCATGCGCTCGACGACGACTGGGCGAGCAGCTTTCGGAATTCGGGACGCCACTGGCTCCGCTGGCTCCGTACCGGCGAGGGCCCTTTGCTCTGGAGTGCAGAAGAGGCCGTCGAGGTCTTGCGGTTCGCGCTCGCCGTGTACGCGAGCAGCGCGGCCGGAGGCGCGGGCATCGACCCGGCATCGATCGGGGGCGGTTGACCGTTCCGTCCGCGCTGGTTGCGTGAAGGGCCCAGTCCCGGGTCACTGAACGGGCGGTCGAAGCGAAACCAGCCCGATTCGCATTGAACGGTTTCCGAACGCGAAGACGAGCCCGCTGCGGTCGAGTACTGACCACGCCGCTGCCCTTCGGTGCCGCGACGGCAACGCGGGCTCTCACGATCCAAACAGACTGTTCCGTGATCACGCCTCACGACCGGCCGGCCGATACGCCTCGCGGCGGACCGCCTCGACGTCGCTGTGACGCAGGCGTTTCGACGTGGTCGTCGCAGGGTCGATTTCAGACCCGACGCAGCCGCTAGGAAAAGTAGTCGTAGTACTCGAGGCCGAGGTGAGTGATGGGCTCCTCACCGGCCAAGAAGCGCAGCGTGTTCTTGAGCTTGGTCAGCTGAATGAACAGATCGTGCTCGGGGTAGACGCCGGGCGCACTCTGCGGTGACTTGAAGTAGAACGACAGCCACTCCTGGATGCCGCGCATTCCCGCCCGCTGGGCCAGGTCGGCGAAGAGGAGGAGGTCGAGGACGAGCGGCGCCGCCAGGATCGAGTCACGGCAGAGGAAATTGACCTTGAGCTGCATGGGATAACCGAGCCATCCGAAGATGTCGATGTTGTCCCACCCCTCCTTGTTGTCACCCCGCGGCGGGTAGTAGTTGATTGACACCTGGTGTTCGATGTCGCCATAGAGCTCGGGATACAGCTCCGGCTGCATGATGCCCTCCAGGACGCCGAGCTTGGACTGCTCCTTGGCCCGGAAGCTGTCGGGGTCCTGGAGGACCTCGCCATCCCGGTTCCCGAGGATATTGGTCGAGTACCACCCTGAGAGCCCGAGCAGCCGGGCCTTGATCATCGGGGCCAGGACCGTCTTCACCATGGTCTGACCGGTCTTGAGGTCCTTGCCGGCGATGGCGGCCGAGTGCTCGGTGGCGTACCGGGTGAGCGCCGGCGTGTCGATCGACAGATTGGGCGAGCAGTTGACGAAAGGGATGCCGAGCCCGAGGGCGGCGTAGGCGTAGAGCATGCTCGGGGCGATGGCCCCATCGCTTCGGTCGAGGGCCGCCTCGAAGGCCTCGAGGCTGTGGTACGCCTCGTGATCGGGCAGCAGCGCCTCGGTCGATCCGCACCAGACCATGACGCTCCGGGCCGAGCTCTTGGCTTCCATGAATCGCATGATGTCGGCCCTGATCGCCTCGACCCGCTCGCGATGGGTGTCCTCGGCGCGCGTGGTTGTCCCCGTGGACCTGGGAGACGTAGGCCGAGTCGAACACGGCCGGGAGGGGGCGAACGGTGCGCAGATAGGCGCCGACCCTCTCGATCGACGGCTGGTCGAGGACGCCCGCCCGGCTGGCGGCGACGAAGGCATCGTCGGGAACGGGGTCCCATGTGCAGAAGTCGAGCTGATGGAGGGAGGCCAGCGGGACCAGGTCCCCGATCCGCGTGACCCGCTGCTCGTCACGTCGGCCGAGGCGGACCGTGCCGAACTGGGACAGGGAGCCGATCGCCTGGCCCGAACCGCTCCTGATGGACTCGACCCCGGCGATCAACGTGGTCCCAACGGCGCCGAGACCCACGCAGAGGACGGCGAGCCGTCCCTCAGCCGGCGTGATCCGAGGCGGTCTCGGGAGGGAGCTCTGCGGATCGTGCTCGCCTGATGGCATCGGCTACATCCGTTTTCTCGGGGATGGGATCTCTGGAGACTCTCGAGCCGGTAGGCCCCCCTGGCCAGGCCTTCGACGCCAGGGACCTGATGATACCGGTGGCCCCATCGGGTGTAACGGACCTTGGACCGGCCGACTTTGCCGCACGGTTGATCGGGTTCGACCGTGACCGCGAGGAGCTTCCAGGTTCCCGGCACCTCCTCGAGCGTGCCTTCGCCGCCGGATGCAAGCCCTCTCTCGTGCGTGAATGTTCTACTCCCATTGCACATTTGGAGAAGAAATCCGACCGTGGAGACCAATTTCACGGTTACACACAGCGGATTTTGGGCAACATGAGGTCGGAAGCAAGTGGGGGGCGTCCGAATCCAAATCGACTCGTCACATGGATTCCCCTTGCGTTCAAAACAAACAGAAGGAGATTGCAAACGTGGTCAAAAATCGATTGGTTCGCGGGTCTCTCGTCCTCGCCGCTGCTGCGGTGCCGCTGGCCGGCATGACAGCGCTGGCGGCCAGTCCCGCTGGGGCGAGCAAGCCCAAGGGAATCACCTGCACCAAATTGTCCGGCTCGGCGAACACGAACACGGGCGCAGACAAGACCAAGGTGACCGGTTGCACTGGGAACACCGGTGCCTCGGGCAAGAGCAAGGGCATGGTCACCGACACGACCGTCACGGACAAGTGGGCGAACGGGAAGTCGACCAGCTACACCCAGTCGGCAACCGGCGGGTCGGGTTGCACACAAGCGGGGGCTCTCACTGAGGTCGAGAGCGGAACGGTCACCGCGGACAACACCGGCAGCACCACCGTTGGTGCTGCAGTGAGCGCGACCGTCTGCGTAGTCCCTAGCGCAACACAGCCTGGGGTCTACAAGATCAGCCTTCTGCCGGGTACGAAGTTCATCATCGCCGCCTAGTCAGGAAGCTTTCACATTTTCAAACGCCGAAGGGGAGCTCGCCGGGCTTGGCGGGCTCCCCTTCGGCGCGTTCGCGTTCCGGTAGCAATCGTCCCGAGTAGCGATCGCTATGGGCTCACGTGCGAAGTCTCTCCTCGGAGTCACGTCCAGAAGTGCTCGGGAGCACGCGCCGAAGCGATCAGCGCTGCGGCTGAAGTTTTGTTGGTGCTTCCGAAATATCGGCTCGGCGCCGTCTTCTCGCGACGAAGGGTTCAGCAGGGAAATCCCTGATAGGACGTTACGGGTCCCTTGACCAGCTTTGCCTTTGCGTTCCCGGAACTGACAGAGCCCTTGTACTCGACCGGCGTCGTGGTGGAAACGGAATGGCCGCTGAACGTCAGGCCGTTATCGGCGCCGGTGGTCCAGACCATGCTGATGGTCCCCACCCCGCTGCTCCAAGTTCCGGAGTCCGCGAAGTTGTCCGAGACGAACGTGTGGGTGGCGGTGCTGAATTGGTCATGCTCACACCCGGGAACACCCTTGATTTCGAGCGTCCAGATCGCGTTCGGCTTGATCTTGAGTGCCGGTGCTGCAGCCGACGCCACGCCGGCACCAGCCAATCCGAAGCTCGTCGCCATGGCGAGGCCTGCCGCTGTCACTGCTGCGCGTCGCAACACGAATTAAGTTCTCCTTGTCGTGATTCGTCCGCCTCTCCCGCCGAGAACCCCGGAACCGATCACGACCCAGAGTTCCTTCAAGGTTTAGCCGCCCGACACCAGGCAACATAGGCCTTCGAGCCCCGATTCGACAAGGACCATTGCAATGTTGGTGCAGTTGTTGGTCCACGAGCGTCGCTCGTTCGGCGCCTCACAGGAAGTAGCAAGCACATGAACTGCGGGCGTCGCATTGGCGTTCGTTGCTTCCGCCTGAAGTTGGCATACCGGGGGGTGGCTCGCTCCTCCTTGAGGCGGGAGATCGGCGGTCTCAGGCCGCGGTGTCGAGCAGAGTTTGGGCGATGACTCGGTCTGCCTCGGTGTGCCACACGGTGTCGTCGAGCTCGACGTCCCACAGCGTGTTCTGCAGGATGCAGGCCAGGGTCTAGGCGGCTGCGGGTTTCCGGTCGAGGCCGAGAATCTCGGTCATCAGGTCGAAGCGACGGCGGATCGCCCGCGGCACGTCGCCCGTGGCGACGGCTTCCTCCCACCGGTCGTGCAATGCCGCGAGGAGAGCGAACCCTGGATCGCCGGCCACCGGGTTGGCGTCGATGGCCAGCCAGGGTTCTCGCTGGTCGGCCGGGTGTGGTGCCAGGATGTCGTCGAAATGCAGATCCTCGTGCATGAGCCGGTCGCCGGCTTCCGGGAGCACCTCCTCGAGCGCGTCGATCCAGGCGCAGCCGATCTCGCCGAAGTACTTGCGGTGCCAGAAGACCAGTGCTTCTGGAACTTCGATACGCGGGCCGGCGGGATTGGTCACGGTGCTTCGGCTCGCACGGTCCGGTGCCCGAGAACGCGGTCCCGGAGACACGTCAGCTCGGCGCCTCTGTGGCGAGCGTTCGAGGAGCTCGCGTCGTGGATCGAGGGTCACCCTCAAGCCGGTCAACCCGGAAATGGGCAGAACGGCGGCCACAGTGTGGTCGATGTCAGCCGGAAGGGGAGCGAAGTGGCAGCTCGCCGGGAGCGGGCGGCACTCTTCGGTACCTTGGAACGCGTGGGCGACGCTGGTCTCGGCGAGCGGACCAGAATCGCGGTTTTTCGCGCGCACGTAGACGATCGGAGAGCGGCATGGCTGAACCAGTTCCGGTGACCGAGCTGAGTGCCTTCAGCAGCCCGGACGCGACGCCAACGGAGTGGCCTCAGGCTCGAGATGAGCTGGCCGGCGCTGAGGTGTATTGGCTTTCGACGGTTCGGCCTGACGGTCGCCCGCACGTCACGCCGCTGTTGGGAATCTGGCTCGAAGGGGGTCTCTACTTCTGTACGGGAGCAAACGAGCGAAAAGCGAAGAACCTCTCGGCAAACTGTCATTGCGTCCTGACGACAGGGCAAAGCACCCTCGACGGACTCGATCTCGTAATCGAAGGAACGGCGGAAGGTGTGCGCGATGATGCGGAGCGAGAACGTGTCGCCGCCACCTACGAGAAGAAGTACGGACCGCATTTCGTCACACCCGATGGAACATGGTCGGGACTCGGAGATGCCATTCGGCGAGCAGAGGTTCTCGTCTACCGCGTGGCACCCGAGATCGGTTTTGGTTTTGGAAAGGGAGGAACGTTCAGTCAAACACGCTGGAGCTTTTCGGTATAGGTACGCTCGAACCCCGGATCGGGAGCGTCACACCCCGAACCGCATCCAGATGTCTCCTACATTCCCTGACCATCCCGCGAGCCTGGCGCCTGGCTCGAAGCACATCGGAACCCGATATGGCACGTGGTTGTGTCCAACGCTTCGGGTTGCCTTGCCGAAGGACGAAACCGGAGGCAATAGTTTGGTGCGCAAAGGTGTGAGCCCCCCTTGATCACTTTGCGCCCGAACCGCTCGCCGGGCGAAGCAGAGTCCATCTCGGCTCTGCCGGCTTGGTTGCGTCCGGAACTCGAGCAGCAAGGGACCGTCGATCGATGTCGGTCCTGCCACCAATCGGCTGTCCACTCCCAGACGTTTCCGGCCATGTCGGTCAATCCGTAACCGTTTGCGGGAAACGTTCCCACCGGTGACGTCCCCTCGTATCCGTCGAGAGCGAGATTCTTCCAAGGAAACTCACCTTGCCAGGTATTTGCCATTTGGCGGCCCTCGGGATGGCGCACGTCGCCCCAACAGTAGAGAGCTGCCTGGAGACCACCGCGCGCCGCCGTCTCCCATTCGGCTTCTGTCGGCATTCTCGCTCCACGCCAGGTGGCGTAGGCCTCCGCGTCTTCGTAGCTCACCTGCACGACGGGATGGTCGCTGAGACCCTCGAGATTGGTCCCGGGTCCTCTCGGGTGTCGCCAGTCTGCGCCCGGAATGTACGCCCACCATCGGGTGGCGTCATCGAGAGGTACTGGATGAACTGGCGCCTGGAACACCAGGCCGCCTGGCTTGAGCAGGTCTTGCGGTGCGCCTGGGTAGTCCTCAGGATTCAGCGGGCGTTCCGCCAGTGTCACGTACCGGGTCTCATCCACGAACCTTGCGAACTGGGCGTTGGTCACCAAGTGACGTTCGATCCAGAAGGCTTCGACATCCACCTCGTGGACCGGACGCTCCTCGGGGTAGAAGCGGTCCGAGCCCATGAGGAACTGGCTTCCCGGAATATGGACGAACTCCGTAGTGAGAGCCGAGGTCATTCGCGCATGAGCATGAGCGCGGCCTCTCGTTCGAGATCGATGTACGGCTCTCCGCTCACGTCGATGGCGACACGGTCGATCCTGCCGCCGATGAACCGGTAGGGGCGTTCGCCGGGATAGTCATCGGTCACGGGCTCTCCACTGTGCCGGCCGACGTACAGTGCGGCTCCGGCTATGGCGAACGCACCGAGCTGGGTCTTGATGCTGGCTTCCCCGACCTTGCGGTCACCGTGGTAGATCGAGAGAGTCCCGGCTGTGTGGTCGGCCTCGAGACTCTCCTTCTCGAAGGAGGCCGAGAGGATCAGATTGTGGCCGGTGGGGATGTCCTCAGAGCCGACGATCATCTGTTCTTCGCTTCCCACGAAGTTGTTCACGTAGTGGAGCCGACTGTCCTTCACGTAGAGGGCGTGGCCACCGAACCGAGAACCCATGGCAAAGAGGACACCCTGCGCTCCGAGCTCGGGAATGTCGACGAGCGCTCCAATGGTGAACGACCGGCCCCTCGTGTTCACTGCGAGCCATTCGGGTACCGGCGCAGAACCCGGTCGATACACATAGCGCGCTCGATCTGCGGTCAGCTGCGGGCGCGGGGTATTGAGGATCTCGATCGCCGAACGGTCGTCGAGCGGGAAGGCACCGTTGGCGCCGGCCTCGGAGAACCAGATGTTGACCAGCTCTCGGAGCTTGTCGGGGTGTTCGGAGGCCAAGTTGTGCGTCTCGGAGCGATCGACATCGGTGTGGTACAGCTCCCACTCATCGTCGTTGAAGTGACTCCAACCGGCGATCGCCGGGTGCGTCGTCACCGCCTTCCAGCCTTCGTGCCAAATAGCTCGGGACCCGAGCATGGCGTAGAACTGGGTCTTGCGTGCCGAAGGCGCCGACGCATGGTCGATGCTCGTCCGCATGGACACCCCGTCCAGAGGAGTCTGGGTGTGGCCCTTGATGGTCTCGGGGGCGGTGACACCGAGGAGGTCCAAGACGGTCGGCACGATGTCAACGGCATGGTGGTATTGCTCGCGGATCTCACCCTTGGCCTGTGCACCCGCGGGCCACGAGATGATGCACGGATCGCACGTGCCACCGTTGAACTCGTAGCGCTTCCACATCTTGAAGGGTGTGTTGAACGCCATGGCCCAGCCCGTCGGATAGTGGTTGTAGGTCCGGGGCCCGCCGAGCTCCTCCATCTGAGCCAGATTCTGCGCCAGATCATCGGCAACGCCGTTGGCGAACTTCATCTCGTTGACCGAGCCGTTGGGACCACCCTCGCCGCTGGCTCCGTTGTCCGAGACGACGACGACGATCGTGTTGTCGAGCTCATCGTTGTCTTCGAGGTACTGCAGGATCCGTCCGATGTTGTGGTCGGCATGGCCCAGGAATCCGGCGTACACCTCGGCCATGCGGGCAAAGAGTGCCTTCTCGTCGTCATGGAGGGACTCCCAGGGACGGGTGACGTCCAGGGGCGGAAACGGTTTGCCCTCTGGCCCGGTCCGGGTCTCCGGGGTACCAATGGGGTTGACGGGAGGGAGTTCGGTATCGGCGGGGACGAGGCTCAATTCCTTCTGGCGGCTCAGCGTTTGTTCGCGCAGTACCTCGTAGCCCTGGTCGAAGCGGCCTTTGAACTTCTCGATCCACTCCTTTGGTGCGTGATGCGGGGCGTGGCAGGCGCCGGGGGCGTAGTAGAGGAAGAAGGGTTTCTCGGGCGCGATCGCCTTGGCGTCCTGGATGAACTCGAGCGCCTTATCGGTGATGTCGTCGGTGAAGTGGTAACCCTCCTCGGGCGACCGAGGCTGGTCCACGAGGTGATTGTCGTAGACGAGGTCCGGAAACCACTGGTTCGTCTCGGCCCCCAAGAATCCGTACCACCGTTCGAAGCCCCGACCGCTCGGCCAGTTCCGCCGGGTCGAGGCCAGGCTCATCTCAGCGGTGGGGCACAAATGCCATTTGCCGACCATGTAGGTGTTCCAGCCGCGTTCGCTGAGGATCTCAGGCAGCATCCCGTTCTCCGGCGGGATCGTCCCACTGCCGTTTGGAAAGCCGATTGCCGCCTCTGTGATGCACGCCATGCTGTTCCGAGTGTGGTTGCGACCCGTCAGAAGGCAGGATCGCGTCGGAGAGCACAACGCCGTGGTGTGCCATTGCGTATACCTCACGCCGGAAGCGGCGACCTTGTCGATGTTGGGGGTTTCAATCGGGCCGCCGTAGCAGCTCATCGCAGAGAACCCGACGTCGTCGAGGACGATATAGACGACGTTGGGAGCACCCTCGGGGGCCTTGACAGGTTCGAACGGAGTCCAATCCGGCTCTGAGTCCCGAATGTCGATGTCGATCGAACCGCGGAAAGCCTCTGGCATCACAGCTCCTCTCGTGGGGTGTCAATGGGATGCGGTGGTCGGTGTTCACCTGGCTACCACATGTGGGAGAAGACCCTTGCCCACTCATTCCTCTTGATGCAGACGATCATCCATGTACGATCTTTTGGTCTCCCGGGCACCAGAGCACCAGACAGGGAGTCGAACCTCCAACGAGGCGCGCCTGTCTGCTGCCAGCCGCCCGCGGCATGAAGGTGACGAGATCCATGTCGGGCTGGCGCGATCCGACGAGGTTGCGGTGCACAGTCCGGCGCTCGCATGCTGACGACCTTCGATGTCGACTGGGCATCTGAGCGCCTGCTGGCCTCTGGTTCTCCGAGTCCGCCTCAGAGTGCCGCTGCGGCCTGGCGCTCGCATGCCGTCCCCTCGAAGAACCGGGGATTCGCTCCGGCATGGAGCCGGACTGCATTGGTGAACGTGAACCGCTCGAACTCCTCGGGAGTGACCGATCCCCGTTCAAGCAGTTCGTAGGCCTCGACCATGACGTTGCTCATCACCGGTGCGTCCCAGTGGGAGACATCGCTGCCGAGCATCGGTCTCAGCGCGACCTGGCGTCCTTCGAAATTGAGGTGGAAACCGAACGAGATCAAGGGATCGTCGGCCTCGCACCCGAAGTAGAGGCGGGTCTCGAAGGGTTCGATGATGTCCTCCACCGTGGTGACCGAGGCCGCCGCGAACTCGTCGAGCATCGCGGGCCGCCCGGGACGTCGGGACAGGTGTTCGCCCAGCTCGGCCAAGTTGTTCGTCATGTCCGTGTTTCCGTAGCGCTCCACCAGAGCCAGCACCGCGGCGACATCGAGGTTGGCAGGATCGAGGTCGCTGATGGCGTGACCGCCTCGTTTGTCCCAGTGGCCGATGAGGTCGGCCAGCAGCGCGCATCCCCAGGTGACCCCCCCTTCCAGGAAGCCGATGCGCAGCTCGGCGAACCGCCGGTACACACCGCCGAGGAACAGGGCCTTGCACAGGACCTCATGGGCCCCGGCGATCCCGTTCACGTGGTTGAACACGTAGTTGGTGATCGATCGGGCCGGATGCACCTGCTGCAGGGAGCTGTGGAATGCGGGAGCGACCTTGTTCCGCACACAGGCCTCCCAGACCGGGTCGTAGTCGTACGTGCTGTCGAGGCCGAAGACATCGAGACGCGAACCCACCTGGGGTCCGTTCTTCGGTCCCACCGGCCGAAATGCATGACCGGCCAGCACCACCGACTTGAAGCCCAACTCCTGCACGGCGAAGTCGATCTCGGCCACAGCTTCGTTCGGGTTCTGCATGGGAATGAGCGCACCCGGCTCCAGCCGATCGCGGTAGGGGGCGAACAACGTGGCGAAGTACCGGTTGGTGGCCCGGCAGGTGGGGGCGCGGAGCTCGTCGTCGGTGCTCATGAGAAAGCCCAGGGTCCATGAGGGATAGATCAGCATGAAGTCGATGCCCAGCTCTTCCAGGCGGTCGTACATCAAGCTGGGGAGATGTGCCGTGGCCCGGTCCCTGGGGTCCGACACCGGGTTCCCCCACCACGAGGGCATGGATTGCCACCCGTCCACGACGGCGGGGACCGACCGGTCGGCTTCGAATACGGCGGTGTCCAGTTCCCTCAGGGCGTGAGCCCGAAAGCGGTCCCGTAGCGCGGCCCCACCCACGTCTTCGAGATAGGTCAGCACCTCGTCGTTCACCAGGGGCATGAACTCCATGAAGTGCCCATCGGCGTCCATGATCGGATGCCCGACCTCCGAGCGGACATCAGCGGCCGTCAGGTTCCTCGTCGTCGTCATATGCGAATCCCCGGCTCTCTCTCGCTAGTCGATGCGTCCCAGGTCGTGTGCCCAGGCCAGGTTCTTCCGGGCTGACCCCACATGGGCGATGTGCACGACAAAGCCCTCGCCCTGATTCGGATCGCCGTGCTCGATGCGACCGGTGTCGCGACCTTCGGCCTCGGTCGCCAGTTGATCCAGCTCGAGCCAGTAGGCGAGCTCGTCGTCGGTGGGCGAGAACACCTCGTGGACCAGGGGGATGTGGTCAGGATTCCCAATCATCATCCCGTAGTAGCCGAGGTCGCGAAGCTCTGTGGCCCACTTTCGCAGGCCATCGAGATCGTCGCTGTTGCCACCCCACATGCCGCTGATGGGGTAGCGGATCCCGGCCGCCTTGGCGTCGAGCAGGACCTTCGAGCGGAGGAAGAGGGTCTCTTTGCCCTCCGCGGACCACCGGAAGCCCAGCGCCTGGTGAATGTCGCCGAACCGGGAGATGGCACCACCCATGTAGAGGACCCGTTCGGAGGCCATGGCGATGTCATAGGCCAGGCGGAGTGCCTGGGCCGTCTCCAGGATGGGGTAGATGATCTTGGACTTCAGCGGCAGGCCTACTTCGACTTCCATGCAATTGAGGAGGGCGTCGGCCCCGTGTACGTCCCATGGCCCCTGCACTTTCGGCAGCAGTATCCCCGCCAGCCTCTCGTGCATGACCGCCCGCAGGTCCTTCAGGGTTTGGCCGGTGTCTACTGCCTGTACCCGGGCGAACCAGAGCGGTGCTGGGTCGTCGGGCAGCCGGGAGAAGAACTCCGACACGGTGAGACGAGCCCGCTCTCGGTCAGCCTCGGAGCACGGTGTCCGTGGTTCCTCCAGGTCGATGACCACGGCATCGGCCCCGTGGAACCGGGCCCTCTCGACCTGCTCCGGTTCGCTCCCGGGAACGAAGAGAACGGTGCGTAGTGGTCTGCTGTGGGCTCGCTCGTCGGTCACAATCCCTCCCTCGGCCCGGATGCCAGCCACGATTGGCGGTACTCGTTGGCACAGTAGCAATGCATCGATTGCCCGGCAGCCGACGCCGTCGCGGTGGTCAGGACCGATCCGCTACAACTCACGCGTGGTCGACCATCAGCGCTCGCAGAGAGCCCCAGGACATCGCAGCGAGCCTCGCAGATGCCGACCGAAGCTGAGGGCCGAGGTCTACGAAGAGTTTGAGTCACTGTCAATTACGACCCCACTCGACGTGTGGCGATGCTGGGATCATCGCCATGGGGTCGTGTGCGGCGCGGTTCGTGTGGAAAGGCCTAGCAAAAGCCCGACTGGCGACTGCATCCTTGGTGACCAGGGCGAACGTCGATGAAGAAATCATCCCCATACCGATTGGGGGTTGGTGACACCGCTTGATGCCTCCGATTCCCCAAGCCCTGTTTCGGCGCTCTGGGAACGGTCCCCGACAAGTGATGCTCGAACTTTGTGGTGAAGCCGTTCCCCGCGTCTGTTGAGCGGGCCGACCTTCACTTGCGTCGTGCCGTTGGCCCTCCTGCTCCTCCTCATCGAAAAGCTGGTGGGGTGGTGAGCGCTGAGAGGCGTTCCGTCGACGGTGCAATCCGCGAATCTCACCTTCGTGAAGCCCGGGATCGTGGCAGAGGCTTTCGTGTCGATGAACTCGGCGGCCGCAGCAGTGAAGCCGTTGCCCGTTTGCGAGGTGACCATGCCCGCGGTCGCGTCATCTACGACGGCACTGTCCTGCGACGCTGTCGCAGTAACGGTGATGGTGATGGTGTCTCCGGGGGAAGGGCTGAAAATCAACTGGTTGCAAAGCCCGGGGTCGGCGCAGGCGAGTTCTTTGTAATTGAAGGGAGCACGTGGCCCGTCGCATGAGACCATGAAGAACCCGTACGCACCGTTCTCGGAACCGTCGAGCCGGATCGCCATGTCGGATGTCTGATTCCCCTGGCTGCAGATGAAGGTCGGAAGGACGAACGTCCCCTCTGCTTCAGTTGGATTGGCTGCATGGGTGGCATAGTCTTGCCACCGTCTGCTCTCGAATACCGCCGGCCTGTGAAATGCACTACCGTGCCGCGGAAGGGGGGTTGTCCAACTACCAGTGACACACCCTTGGCTGGCGGGAGGCGGGTCATTGTGATCGGGCGCTTGACGAGAGGATGTGACGGCACGCGAAGCCGAAGCATCCGACGGATGGAGGCGGCGATGGCTGGCGCCTGTGTGATGGCGGGCGGGCTCCTCGCGGTCGGCGTCGAGGCCGCGGCCGGGTCTGCACCGGTGACCCTCTATGCCGGAGCCGCGGCTTCTGGTTCGGCCAACTGTCTGTCGGTGGCCAACGCCTGCACACTGGCGACGGCGTTGGCCGACACGGCCGCGGGTGATGTCGTCGAGCTGGTCACGGCCGGTATCGAGGGCACGGCCTCGACGCACTACTCGGGCGGGTTCTCCATCGACACTGCGGGCACCTCGGCCACCTTCCCGGTGGTCATCGAGCCCGCCCCCGGGGTCAGCGACCCGATCTTGGACGGCGCACATGCAAACACCGTGCTCACCGTGACGAACAACATGCACCTGGTGATTGACGGCGTGACCATCCAGAATGGCAATGCCAATAGTCTCCCCGGCGGAGCAGGGATCATCAACGACTCGGGCGGCACCCTGACGGTGAACGGCTCGACCTTCACAACCAACTCCGGTTGGGACGGTGGGGCCATCGACAACGGCGACGGCATCGGTTCGGACACGTCGGTTTCGGGCACGCTGACCGTGAACGGCTCGACCTTCACAAACAACACTGCCACCGACAACGGTGGGGCCATCGACAACGGCAACTACAGCGGTTCGGGCACGCTGACGGTGACGGACTCGACCTTCAGCGGCAATACGGCCGGCCGGGACGGTGGGGCCATCGACAACGGCGACGAAGGTTCGGGCACGCTGACGGTGACGGACTCGACCTTCACGGAATCAATCCTCCTACGACGGTGGGGCCATCGACAACGGCGACGAGAATGGTTATGTGGGCACGCTGACGGTGACGGACTCGACCTTCGCAAACAACACCGCCGCCTACTTCGGTGGGGCCATCGACAACGGCGACCAAGGGGGCACCGGGAATGTGGTGGCCGCCGCCGACATCTTCGCCGGTAGCTGTATGCAGTGGGCAGGCAGCACATGGACCGACGACGGTTACAACGTGGGCTCGGACACCTCGTGCCAAAACGGCGGGACCGGTGATGCCATCTCGGCCACCCTGGCCAGCCTGTTGGGCCCGTTGGCCAACAACGGGGGACCGACCCAAACCATGCTCTTGCTGGCCGGCAACCCGGCCAGCGGCCTGATCCCCAATGGTTCAGGGGTGCTCTGCCCCATAGCCTCCGACCAGACCGGCGCGCCCAGCCCGACTTATGGATGGTGCAATGCCGGGGCGCTCCAACCCCATCCGGTGATCAAGAAGGTGACGTACGGCGGCACGACCTCTGCCCCCATCCTCACCGTGAAAGGTTCGGGTTTTGGGACGGTCGCCAACCTCGGCCCGGCCACCGCGTCCTGTGGGGGCGCCGGTGCCGGCTCGGACTACCCGATCACCCTCTATGTCTCCGATGTCACCCGCGCCTGGAACGCTGGGAACTCCGAGTTCTGTAACCACATTGGCTTGTTCGTCACCAAATACTCGAACACCAAGATAGTGTTCCATTTCGGGTCGACCCTGGCCAGCTACGGCGGTCTGCGGGCCGGTGACCAAGTCACGGTGACGGTGCTCGGAACCACGATCACGAGCACCGCCTCGCTCTAACCGCAACGCCCCGATCACAACACCCTGAGCATTGCCAACGTGGCCTTTGATGGCACCGTTGGCCCATAACGATCACCCCGGATCGCCCACCACGCGGTGGTGTCCGTGCTTCCGAAGAATGCCAACAGAACTGCGGACTTGCAGGTGCCCCATACGTGCGTACCCCACTCGTGCCTGAGGGTGTCTCCATACGCCGGGTAGTGGTGCACCTGGGCGACCTACCCCCTAACTCGCTCCGTTCCACTATCGGTGTGGAGCTGACCCCTCCGGCTCCGGACACGATTGAACTGGATGACGCTCAGCACTATCAGCATCACCGACGCAGCTACTCCTAGGACGGAGCCCATTCCATAGGAAGTCTGAGAGAACCCTGCAGTGTGGGCCACGGCAGTGTCGTTCGCTTCTTCGATCTTGGTCAATGCCAGGGCCACGGAGGTGATCACCGCGACGCAACCGGTCGCGAGAAGAAAGCACTGGACTGTGGAGTGACTCCATATCAAGGACAGGGCAACCAAGCCCAACGCCACAGCACCGGAGACGACAAGGATCAGGTCAAGCCACCCAGTACGGAAGCTCAATGACAGATTCTGAGTCTGATAGGTCGCCCAGGGCAGCCACAATCCAGGTGCGAGTAGGAGCACGGAGGCCAGCGCCTGGCCTACTGCGGTCCACCTGTTGTCGAGAGGCATAGCTTTCGTCTCCGCGGTCTGGATAGCACAAACGACCATCGGGTAGCCGACTGCCCCAGTTCGCCGACAGGGTGAGGCACCCCGCAGCATCGCCCGGCACTCCCTGATCGCATCTGCGCTATATCCGCTGGTCGTCCGAGATCAGCGACCGAACTCCTTACGAGTCTGCTCTTTGTCCTTCTTGGCCTGACGCTTCTCTTTGAGCGACTTGCCGGACTTCTTGGTGGCGGTCTTTCGGGGAGACTTGTCGGACATGTCAACCCCCTTTCCCTGCTGCGACCGTACTCTGCTGGCGCCGATCGATTACGCAGGGCCGGCCTGCCACCCAGCATCGAGATAGCTCCCGTGCACTCCTCTGACCCCCTAGTCGCAAAGACGCATCTGCTGGAGACGGGGCTGCGGGAGCTGGCCTCCGGTGTCGACGCTCTGTACCTCTCGGGCCGCCCGAACTGCCCAGGCGCTTCCTGGCCCGGCTCGAGGACCGCCCAACCTGGGCCGGCGAAGCGAAGCGCCCGGCCCCGTGTGCGATCGGTGATGTGACCTTCGGGATCGCTCCGCACGGGTGGGGCGAATACCGCTTCTGCCTCGATCACGAGATGGCCCGCATCGGTTTCTCCACCAGCCGCCACTTGCCGACCGTGCGGGTCCAGCCCCGTTCCCAATTCCTGCACGCCGTCGGACCCGAGCGGCGGTAAGGGCCGTGCACGATCTGCTCGATATCGAACTGGGCCGGTTGCGCTTGTGGGTCAACCGCGCCAACCTCTTCGCGGACCGGCAGGGTGGCGTCTCGCACTCGAGGACGCCAACGCTTCGTGTGTCGAACAGACGGCCGGCGCATCTACGAAGTCGCCGGCACCCTGACCGGCTTCGAGTTCGGCAGCCGCAAGACCAACACGTTCTCGGCCCGGCTCTACGACAAGACGGCCGACTTGGCGGCCAAGAACGCTGGCTGGTGGGCCGAGGTATGAGGCGCTCGCTACGTGCCCGGCGCACCCGTGCACCGCCTCGAGTTCGAAATTGGGCGCCAGGGCTTGGTCGAGTTCGACCTCAACACACCCGACCAGGTCCTGGGTGCCACGGGTGACCTCTGGGCCTACGCCACCACGGAGTGGCTCACCTACGGCGCCCCTACCACCGACCAGACCCGTTCTCGATGGCCCCTCGCCCCTGAGTGGCGCCAGGTGCAGCGGGCCACCCTCGGACACCGGGCCGTAGGAGTCGAGCGGCTGCGGCTGACCAGACGGTCGGCGTCGATCGAGAAGCTGCTCCCGGGCCTCACGGGCTACCTCGCCTCACTAGGCGCCCCCATCGGAGCGAGGGCATCGATCAACGAGTCACGCGAAGTGATCAACTGACGGTCCGTGGGGGAGACCGTAGATAGACCGTAGATGGAGATCCTCGGTTTGGGCGGAACCGGAGGACCCTCAGCCACCGGGGCGGTCGGAGCTACTCCGGTGGATCAGCCCCATCTTGGGGCGCAGGCGTCCTCTGACGGCCAGGACCGAACCTCAGCCAAACAGGCGAATGCGACTTCCAAGTGATCACCTTGTACGTCCCTGCGATACTTGCGCAGACTGAACGCTGGCGGGAGGCGGTCTTCCTCCGGTGATGAGGAAGGGAGCATCGATGTTCCGATGGATAGCGGTGTTGGCAGCAGGTCTCGCCATGACGACGAGCATTGGGTTGGCGGGAGCAGGCACAGCCTCGGCTGTGTCTCCGGCGACCGGCCACATCGGCAACCACACGATCTGGACGATGAAGCCGGTCGGTGGTGGACCGTGCGAGTGGGACAAGTTCAACACGACGAAGGACACCTTCGTGTCGACCTCGGAAAGTGGCGACGCCGGGACATTCAGCCAAACGAACACCACGATTGACATGACCTGGACGGCCGGTCCCAAAACGGGCTGGACGTTCCGGGGCACGTGGAACGGGAAGGTCTACACAGGCGTGATCGGCGGCACCGCAGGCGGTGTACCCGGCAGACTTGTCAGTGGCGCCCGGCCTATCTGCTGATCCTTCGGGGTCCAGCGAGACCCGCATCACGCAGCATCTGTGGCGGCACTGGCGACGGCGAAGCCACGGCTTGTCTCGGGATTAGTAATCGCGGAGGTGTCCTATCTCCTGGCTCGTGACGCAGGCTCCGCGGTAGAAGCAGCATTCCTACGCTCGTTTACTACAGGGTTCTTGACTGTGGTCGACCTCACTGCGACTGACCTGGGCCGCAGCGCCGAACTGGTGAGCAGTACTCGGACCTGCCTCTCGGCGCGACCGACGCGTGTCTTGTCGCTTTGGCCGAACGGCTCGGGATCGTTGAGTTCGCAACTCTGAATCGCCGTCACTTCACCGTCGTGCGCCCCCGCCATGTCGACACGCTCATCCTCATCCCATAGGTTCAGCCCGCGTTCAGCTGGCTGAATGTTGAGATTCTTACTCTGCCCTGGAGGCAGGTGCCGACCCGGCCGTGGTCGCCGGGTGGCTCAAGGAGGTAGAGGCCGACCGGCTCCGAGCCCAACGGGAACTGGCCTCGACCGCCGCGACCGCTCAGCCGCTCTCAGAGTCCGAGATCCGGGCGCTGGTGACCTCACAGAGGAAGGCCCTGCGGTCGCTCGCCGGGACCACGCCCGAGCAGTGGGCGGCCATCACCGGGCAGAAACCACTGGCCATTGACATTGCGGATCACCTTCGATCCCGACACGGACACGCTCGAAATCGAGACACGTTTCGCGTGTACGGGAGTGCGTGTCGGAGGGGGGACACGCAACCGAAGTCCACGCGCCGTGGTCGTGGAAAGTGGCTGGTCAGAAGATCGCCAGCATGAACCGTGCTGTGCCAGTGATGGAGGTTGGCCCTCCGGGTTCGCCGTGCAGGCGGAGATCCCAAACCACCGCAGTGTCATGCGCGGTCAAGAGCCGGGGTGGTGAAGCGATTGCGGAAACGGCCCGCTGATCAGCGGGTCAGGTAGGCGACGAGAAGACGAACGTGTGTGAACCACTGCTGACGCATCGAAAGAGAGCAACGATGGCATCGAAACCGGGGGCGTGTGGTGGCCCCGGGACAAAGGCACGCCTGCTGGTGTGCCCTCAGCCAGGGAGCGGCCTGCGTGTGGCCCTGGTGGTGCCCGGTGTATAGGTGGCGTGAGCTCGTCGCAGGCGCTGGCATGGAACAGGAGAACCTGTCGTCTCGATACCGACGGCCAGTCGAAATGGGTGCATGTTGGCCCCCTGGTCGCGAGAGGGAGGACCCGCAAGCGGCGAACACCGCGAGGGGCAGAGTACCGATGCGAGGCACAGGGGCGGACCGGCCCGTAGTAGCGATGAAGGCCCTGTAATGGGGCTGGAGCGAAGGGGCCGGGCAGGCCAGGTCGACCCGAGGTCAACCCTTCGGGGGAGGAGCCGATGGAGGGACCGAAGCTGAAGGTGAAGTCGTTTGAGATTCCAAAGCGTCTCGTCTACGAGGCGTGGGAGAAGGTCCGGGCCAACGGCGGTGCGCCGGGCGTGGACGCCGTCAGCATCGCCGTGTTCGCAGCGACGAGAGGAACAACCTCTACAAGTTGTGGAACCGGATGACGCTCGGGGAGCTACTTGCCCGGGCCGGTGCGGGCGGTGGAGATACCGAAGGATCATGGGGCAGGGGTCAGGATCCTCGGGGTGCCGAACACGGCCGACCGGGTGGCCCAGACCGCAGCAGCGATGCTGCTGGAAGAGAAGCTGGAGCCGATCTTCCACCCCGACAGCTACGGCTACCGTCCTGGGCGCATCTGCCCATGACGCGCTGGCCGTGACTCGCAAGCGCTGTTGGGAGCAGGACTGGGTGTTCGATCTTGACGTCCGGGCCTTCTTCGACAGCGTTCCCCACGATCTGCTGCTCAAAGCGGTCGCTCACCACACCGACGAGCGCTGGGTCCTGCTCTACATCGAACGGTGGCTCAAAGCCCCCATGCAGATGCCAGACGGGACCCTCGTCGCTCGGGAGAAAGGAACCCCGCAAGGGTTCTCCGATCTCGCCGTTGCTGGCCAACCTGTTCATGCACTACGCGTTCGACCGCTGGATGGCCCGGGAGTACCCGGGCTGCCCATTCGAGCGCTACGCCGACGACATAGTTGCTCATTGCGACACCGAGGTACAGGCCCGCACGCTTGCGGGCCGCCATCGCTGATCGGCTCGGGGCCGTCGGCCTCGAGTTGCACCCCGACAAGACCAAGATCGTGTACTGCAAAGACGCGAACCGCCGAGGGAGCTCGCGAGCACACCAGCTTCGACTTTCTCGGGAGCTTCGCCGGGCAGCGTGACTCACTTCGGGATTGACCTCGAATTTGGGTCCGGTGAAGGTTGTCAGGTTCCGGCGGACGCAAGAGGGCACTGTTTTGTTAGCAGTTGGACTTGGTGGACTTACGATTGCGCCGCCAGCGGAGTCAGACCATCGACGGGCGATCCCAGCCCTGGCCGAGCACGTGCTCGTTCAAGAACGCGATGACCGTCTCGTACCAGACGATGCCGTCGCCAGGCTGGAGGACCCAGTGGTTCTCGGCGGCGAACCACAGCAGGCGGGCGTCGACGCCCCGCCGGATGAGGTCGCTCCAGAGACGCAGCGATTCGCCGACCGGGCAGCGGTAGTCGTGGTCCCCGTGGATGACGAGCATGGGTGTGGTGATGGCGTCGGCGTAGCGGTCGGGCGACCACGTCCGATAGAGCTCGGGGTTGGTGTCGGGGTAGCCCCACTCGTCGGCCCACATGGCCGGGTAGTCGGTTGTGCCCTGGAACTGCTCCAGGGACCACAGGCTGGCGTGGCTCACGATGGCGGAGAACCGCTCGGTGTGTCCGGCGATCCAGTTGGCCATGTACCCGCCGTAGGAACCGCCCATCGCCGCTGTGCGCGTGGCGTTGAGGTCGGGCCGCTCGAGCGCGGCGTCGGTGACGGCCATCAGGTCGTCATAGGGTGCGCCGCCCCACTGCCCCCAGCCGCGACGGATCATCTTGGCGCCGTAGCCGGTCGACAGGGCCGGGTCGGGGAGCAGCACGGCCCACCCGCGAGCGGCCAGCAGCCAGGGGTTCCAGCGCCAGTGCCAGCCGTTCCACGAGCCCTGCGGACCCCCGTGGATCCACAGCGCCAGGGGGGCCGGCGCGGCCGCACCGGCCTGCTCGGGCAGCACCAGCCACGCCCGCAGCGGCGTGCCGTCCGCCGCCTCGGTCGTCAGCTCCTCCACCCGCCCCGGCACCCCCTCGATCGCTCCAGGGGCGTCAATGCGCGTCGAGCGCGGTAGGGCCCGCGGGGGCCGGGCTGCCGAGGTCGAGGCGGACCGGCCGCGGCGGCTCTGTCATGGAGGCGCGCAGGAGGTAGATCGCCCCACCACCGGGATCCACCTGGGGCGATGCCCAGGCGCCATCTCCGGTGAGCCGGGTCGCCACACCCGAGTTGACGTCGATCCGGTACAGCGGGGCGTGCCCCCTGCAGTCGGTGGTGGCGATGACAGCCGCGCTGTCGGCGCTGAAGAGCGCGCCGGTCACGAACGGTTCGTCCCCGGCGCCAAGTGCACGCCCGGCGCCTGTCGCCAGATCGATCAGCCACAGGTCGACCCACCATGGCTCGGTGATCGACGGTCGCGACATGCGAAGCGCCACAGCCAGACGCCCGTCTGGCGAGAGGGCCGGTGCCTCGTACACGAAGGACCCGTCCTCCGTGACCGCCAGCGTACGACGGGCACCGGTGGCCACGTCGATCGCCACGACGTCGCTGCGGACGCGCCCCTCCTCCAAGGGTACGACCCAGTGCACGAGCACAGTCGTTCCGTTGGCGGAGAGCACGGGAGCGGAGTCGTGCAGAGCCTGGCCGGCGTCTGGGGTCAGGTCCCGGAGCTCGACCGGGCCGGGCACGGCTGGGTTGACGGTTGCCGCGTAGAGGTGCACCTCGTCGGGGCCGAGGTGGTGGTCCCAATGCCGCAGGTTCCCGCCTTCGTGGAGGACCGCGCTCACCTCGCGCTTGCGCCGGGTCGTCCACCACTCGCGGTCCTCGTCGTCGCTGGGCGCGCCGGGTGCGCACTTGGCCGCCACCACGACGGTCGTGGTCTCCCGGCCGGTGGCGACCGCGGTCACCCCGCCCGGCCGGCGCGCCACCACCCACGCGTCGCCTCCGCCAGCGGGCAGGAGCCACAGCGCGGCGATTTCTTGTTCGTCCTTGTCTTCGGGCGTCTCGGACTCGGCTAGTCCGGGCCGGGTGGAGGTGAAGAGCAGGGAGCCGTCCGGCAGGTACGCTGCGCTCGACTCCCCCTTGGACGAGCGGGTCAGCTGGCGGGCTGGCGCCGCGCCCGTGGGATCGAGCGCCCAGAGTGAGGTGACGAACTTGGCGCCCTTGCCGTCGAGCTGGGCCACGCTAGCGACAAGCCGGTCACCGGCGGGCGACAGCGTGAGCCCGCCGACGCGGGGAATGGACATGTAGACGGACGGGGAGTCGAACGGGCTAGCCCCGGGCGCGTCGGCGGTGGTGGTCATGGATCGATCCTTCACCCGACCGCTCGCGCGATCAAGGCCGCCTGTCGATCCAACCGCCATGTTCCTGCACGAACCTCTATGGCCATCTTGGCCAATGCGGGCGACTTCAACCGCTTCGCCAACCTGGCCGGCGCGCTCGTTCACCGCCCTGGTGCCCAAGATCGACCAGTCCGGTCTGGTGGCGCGGACACTAGGGCATCACCAAGGCACGTGATGGCGGAGGATCGAAGCGCTCGAGGGGCTGCCTGGACCGTGGGTCCATGTGGTCACACGCGCGACGATGCGCGAGGAGCTCTGACCGCCCGCGAGAGCAAGCGCGTGGCGTTGCGCGAGCTAGAACTGTGTCCCACCGGACCGGCGAACTGAGGCAGGGATCTACCGCTAAAGGCAAGTACGGTTCGAACTCCGGGGATCCTCGACGAAGCGATCACGGTAGATGGTTCCCTCGCTCGCGCTCGACCTCCATGGGCGTGCCTTATGGAGAGCGATATCGAACTGGGGATCCGTGGGGTTTAATTCTCCAATCAACAGCTCACCGCCGTCGGGAACGTGAATCAAGAGGCTGCCGTTCGGCCCAATCAGTTGGGAACGAACCAGGTTGGCGGCTTGGGCGGGAACCGAAATGGCGATCCAGTAGCAGTTGATGGCGGCATGGGCGCGGGCCTTCGTGGCAAAGATCGAGTCGATCGGATAGGCCGAGAGCAGCATGCAATCAACCCCGTACCGTTCGTACGTCGCGAACAGGTCTGGAAAATTGACCTCGATGCAAACGGCGCAACCGAGGCGAAAGCCTTCCAGTTCAAACACCACGGGTTGACTTCCGGGAGTGTAAAAGGAGGCGAGCTCCGTGTTGGAGCAGTACTGCTTGTCGTAGCGCTGGACCACCTGACCGCGGTTCGAGATGATGTACAAACTGTTGTGAGGACGGTTGGGTGGAGTCAACGGGTGAGCCGAGCCGAGGATGACCCAGAGGTCCCGCCTCGCGGCGAGCACGCAGATTTCATGGATTTCCTCTTTGAGCGTGTCCCAATCGAGATCATCCCAGTCCTGCACCTGCTCTTTCGCATAGCCCGACATGAGGCCCTCGGGAAACTGAATGACATGCGCGCCACCGATCGCCGCCGATTCGATGAGATGCCGAGCGGTCCGGCCGTTCTTGCGGATATTGGCGCTGATGGTCGGCTGCGCGATTGCGATCCGAAGCGATGCGCTTGGTCGCCGGATCATGGAGCTGAAGGCTACGCCTCTCAGCCAAAGCGTCCCAGCGAACTGGGTCACCTTGTTCAGGCTTCATCCGGAATGTCCGGCCCACAGAGCGAAGCCTCGCCATCGCCAGCGGCAGTCAACTTGTGTCAGTCCGGCTTCACGCATCCAAAGAAGTTGGTCTTCGATGGGAGAGAGTCGATCTTCGGGGTCATCGGGGGTCCGACCGATCAAATCGAGGAACTCCCGATGTTCATCGCTTCAAAGAAGGCGGGCCGCCGATTCCGACAGAACTGTCCGTGAAGGCGCTCATGCCCGCTTGACGGCAGTAGCGCCACCTCTGCGCGCTAAAGCCTGAACCGGCGCACGGGAGCGCGGCTTGCTTTTGCTCATTCGTCGAGCGGCTGGTCAATCGGCACGGCTCGCACATGAAAGCCACCGGTACGACTTTGCGGAGTGTCAGCCGCTAGAGAGTTGCTTTCTTGTCCATCGAGATCCTCGTCCGCAGCATCATTCTGATCCTCGATAACTCTGATGTGAGCCGAGGCCGTTCTTGCTGTCGCCTCTCTTTCGGATGCCTTGACCAGCTGTTCGAGCTGACGTTTCTCCCGACGTCGCTGGAAGGGGCCACCCCTTGACGTTGGAACATCGCCCTGCGCCATATGCAAAGCCTAGGCGCTGATGTAGTCACTACATTGGTTTTGCGGTGGCGGCGTGCCAGGTGGCATGGACACCAGACCGGCGATGGGGGTCACTCTGATGGAGGCCTCGGGCGGTTGTCCCTCCCGGCGGCCGACACCGTGGGGATACTCGCATGGTCGGGGCGAGGTACAGCATCCGGCGAGTGCGACCGATCATGCTGCCAAGAACCCCGAACAGCAGCCCCATGATCATTGCGTCGGCACCGAACTTGCCGACGAGTGCGTCCATCACCATCAAGGGTAGAACGACAACCACAAGCACCCTGACGACGATTTTGGCTCGTCCTCATAGCGCCAGACGGCGTGTCCTTGGCGTCTCCGGATTCCTGACCTGTCCCTTCGCCCCACATTGTCTCAGTGTCACGAGGACACGGGCATTCTCAGGGTACGCCCGCGGCGTGATCCCTCTCGTCCCACGGGTGGCCCGCACCATCGACCTCGTGCTGCGTGAGCGGTGCGAGGGCCCGATCCTGCATCGGCGCGACGGCGAACGGCAGGACCAATGCACCGCGCATCGTTGGGTTCGCTCCATCGGCAAGAAGGCCGGGCTGGGGATCGTCCACCCCACATGCTGCGGGCAGCGTTCATCATGGCCGCGCTCGACGCCGGGGTGCCGTTGCGTGACGTCCAGCTCGCCGCCCGCCATGCCGATCCGAGGACGACCACCATCTATGACCGCCGGCGGGCAAACTTCGACCGCCACGCTGCCTACGTTGTCGTCGCCTTCGTGGCAGGCGGATAGGACCAGCAGGAGGCTTCTAACGTGCCCCTGGTTGGCACGGACCGACTGGGCGTTTCTCTAGACCTTCAAGTCCTGGCGGGCGGCCAGCGCCCTTGCGACCTCTTCGACTGGCCGGTCTGTTCGTTCTGCCGCCACCCGGACGTAGATCACGAGGGCATAGAACGTGTACGCCCAGAAACCCTCCATCCCCCAATAATCCGCCTCATTGTCGAGATCGGGGAATACGCCGGCGCGCAGAGTGGCGGCGGCCGTCAGGGCGAAGTGGCTCTTGTGGTGCTGCTGCTTTCCACTGAATCGACACTCAGGGAGATAACGCTCCCTGATACCTGCATAGTCGATCGGGTCGTTTACAGAGGCCCCAGACTCCTCGATGGCGTCGGCCGCAAGTCTGAGAAGATCCTCACCAGCGAGGGGATCATCGCGGTACAGCTCGGCGAGCTTGTCGACTATCCCCTCCGGGTCGTCCCCCGACGCCAGGCCACTCAGGGCAACCCGCAGTGCCTCGGTTCGATTCTTCTCCGTGGCGTCCTTCGCTGGAGCCATGGTGCAAGCGTAGATCTGGGTGCCCTCGCTGCGCCCGAGCCCGGCGTTTTGGGGCAGTCTGCCGTCGAGCTTCCGGCTGGGTGGCGGAGGGGACCTGTTGGCGCCGGAAGGGTTGGGGCTTCGGCGCCCCCACCGCCTGCATGCGGGCAGGCTGACTCGCCGGAGACACGTGAACCCTCAGAGGATAATCCACGATCTCCCTTGGTAGTTGACGGAGGGATCGAGCTCGAGGTGGCGGATCATCACGCCGTCCTCGTCGATGACCCGGACGTCGAGGTCGGCCATGAGGATCAGCACCCGCTTGCTCTTGTGCTCGCGCCCGACGCTGACGTGGTGAAGCCCCGAGCGGTAGCGCAGGGTGAAGCATCCGGTCGAGTCGATGCGGTCGCGACGGACCTTGGTGTGGGCCAAGAGCGCTTGGCCGTCGAACTCGACGGTGGCTTGTCGAGTGCTCGAAGCGACTGACCGTCGGTGATCACCCCGCCTGTGCGGTCGGTCCTCGTTGTAGAAATGGACGAACCGATCCCTCTGGCCTGGAGCTCGGCAGCGTCGCTGCAGCCGGCTTCTGGCCAACCATTTCTTGAGCGTGAGGTGGTAGCGCTCGACCTTTCCCTGGGTCTGGGGGTGGTAGGGCTTGCCGTGCTTGAAGGTGATCCCGAGTTGAGCCAGCTCGATCTCCATGCCGGTGTGGCTGCCCCGGTAGGCGCACGTGTAGATGGCACCGTTGTCTGAGAGCACCGAGGCCGGAAAGCCATAGATCGCTGCTGTTTCGAAGAAGATCCGCACCACCTCGGCTGCGGTGGCGACGGGCACGGCCACACTCGCCAGCACGGCGCGCGAGTAGTCGTCGATGAAGTTGATGATCTCGACGGGTTGCTCGTCCTCGAGGTGCCAGTGCGTCATGTCGCTCTGCCAGGTCTCGTTGGGCAGGTCGGACTCGAAGCGCGTCCAGCTCGAGCGGGGGCGCTTTTGGGGCTGGGGGATCACGAAGCCACGACGGCGCAGGATTCGATGAATCGTCGAGAGAGCCGGCACCGTGGCCCCCTCCTGGCTCAGGTGCCAGGCGATGTCTCGTAGCTCCACATCGATGCCGTCGTCGGCCAAGCGCTTGCGCCAGGCCACGATCTGGTCCTCGAGCACGGCCGAGGTGAGGTTGGCCGGCACCTTGGGCCCGCGCTTGAGCGGGACCAGGGCCTCTGCACCGCCCTTTTGGTAGAGGGCGACGTGGCGCTGCACCCAGGACTTCGAGCGACCCGTGGCTGCCGCCACGGCCCGTACCGAGCGTCCCTCGACGAGCACGGCGTCAACACTGTATTTGGCCAGATCCACGGGACCACCTCAGAACGGGTGTCCCAGAATTGCTGACACATCGTGTCCCAGAAACTATGGAATCTCACAGTCGACTGGGAGGGTTGACATGATCGAGTTTAGCCGATATGACGCCTCACCCTTGAATGGACAGTTGGTATGGAACGACAAGTGGGCCTCGATCCGTCTCCGACGTCGCTCTGGCGGTTAGGTTAATCCAGGACTCAGATCCCCGCCGCATGACGGTGCGGCTTCATGAGCAGCGCCCGTCGGTGGTTCCCTATGGTGCACCGGACCAGCGTTCGGTATTTACACCGGATCGGATCGCGATCGAGAAGGTGGACGGCACGGTCGTCGGGAACGCTTTGCGCCGACGGACTCGTTCGCTGGCCATCAAATGCACACACCGTGGGACCCACTGCATCGTGCCTACTTCAACGGCGAGGCGCTGTGGACCTATCTGACGACGCCGTTCCTGCTGGCGGGGGGTGGTGTGCAAGTCGAGGAGACAGAGCCCTGGAAGCAGGGTGATGACACCTGGCACGTGCTACGCGCCCGATTCCCTGGCTCCATCGAGACGCACAGCCGCATCCAGGACTTTTTCTTCGACGAGAGCCGCATTCTGCGCCGGCACGACTACCAGGTGAACATCGCCGGAGGATTCCCAGCGGCGCAACTGATATCGGGACATGTGCGCGTTGGCGGAATCACCGTTCCGACCAAGCGCCGTGCCTACACGCGGGCCCCTGACCGACAGCCCATCCTTGACATGTTGATGGTCAACATTGAATTCAGCAATGTGGAGTTCAGCTGAAGTCCCAGTGGGACGGGGCAACCGCAGCGCTACACGCGATTTTCGAAGGATTGTCCCGATCTAGCGATCGGAAACACCCTATGGTTCGGATGAGACCAGGTCATTGGGACCCGTTGTCGTCGAAATCCTGGTCAATGAGGCGACTCGCGGGCTGCCTTGGATCTCAGACCATCATGCAATTGACAGAAGTCGTCACCCTAACCTCGATACTTTGCGCGGCCCCTGATGGCGCGGTGCGCGTGTCCGTGTAAAAAGCTCTCCTGCCTGGAAGAATGGTTGTTACCACAGCAACCAAATCAAACCAGGAGGAGAGCTCCTTGAAAGTGCACCGTAGTCGCTCGGTCCGTCGTGCCAAAGTGATACCCGACGGGAAGAACTTGGTGAGCCATGCCGGTGCTGCACTGCTGGCTGAACTGGCCGATCGCGCCGGGTTGACCGAGGCCATGTCGGAGGCCATGGCCGAGTGCGGGATCTCGTGGCACACCCACGATCCCGGTGTCGTGCTCACCCATCTCGGCGTCGCCATCGCGGACGGGGCGGACTGCCTGGCCGACATCGCCGCGCTCAAAGAACAAGAGGACCTGTTCGGTCCGGTCGCTTCCGTGGCCACGGCCTGGCGGGCCGTGCACGCCACGACCGCCGCGGAGTTGCGGGCGATCCCGGTGGCGTTGGCCGCCGGTCGCGAGCGTGTCTGGTCGGCTCAGCCACCGGTGGGCCCGATGATCTGGGACTTCGACTCGACCCTGCTCAACGTGCACTCGGAAAAGGAAGATGCTGCCGCGACGTATAAGCACGGCTTCGGTTCAACCCCATCGCCGTGTGGTGCGACAACACCAAGGAAACCTTGGCCGCGATGCTGCGCCCGGGCAACGCCGCCCCCAACGACACCGACGACCACCTCGAACTCCTCGAGCAGTCCGTGCGGGCCGTGCCCGCCCAGTACGCGCTCGGCCACGAAGAAGGCGACGACCCTGCGCTCGTGGTCCACCCCATCTTGGTCCGGGCCGACTCGGCCGGGGCCACGCACCGCTTCGTTTCCTCCCTCTCAGAGGCCAACTTCGAGTACTCGATCGGCTTTCCCATCAGCGGTTCTGTTCGTGATGCGCTTCTCTTGGCCCAAGAGGACCGACTGGGTGCGCGCCAGAGATCTCGACGGGGGGATCCGAGAGGGCGCCGAGGTCATCGACCTCACCGAGCTCTACGAGGTGAAGGGCTGGCCCGAGAGCATGCGCGTGATCTCTCGCCGCGAGCGCCCGCATCCGGGCGCCCAGCTCTCCCTCTTCGACACCTCTGCGGGGTGGCGCCACACCTGCTTCATCACCAACACCGATGGGCGACGACATCGCCGCCCTCGAGCTGCGCCACCGCGGCCATGCCCGTGTCGAGGACAGGGTGCGCTGCTGGAAGGCCTGCGGGCTGGCCAACCTGCCCTTCGAGGGCTTCTGCGGCAATCAGGCCTGGGTGGCGGTCTCGCTCATCGCCGGCGCGCTGTTGGCCTGGAGCCAGATGACCTGTTTCGAGGGTGCACTGGCCAAGGCCGAGCCCAAGACCATGCGCCACCGGGTCCTCCACGTCGCCGCCGTACTCGTCCACCGCGGTCGTGACCTCATCCTGCGACTCGACGAGTCCTGGCCCTGGGCCAGCGAACTTGCCACCGCATTTTCCCGTCTACGCGCCGCTTTCCCATAGCGGGACGGGTCCCGGCGCCCGATCCCGAAGTGATCCTGCAGGGCGCGACATCGCCAGATCGAACTGGATCGGGGTCTTATGTTCTCGTCGTCGAGGTATCGACGCGTAACGGTCGCGGAGGTGGTCGCACTCTTTGGAGGGGCTGCGCTCCTCGGAGCGACAGCATGGCACTTGGTCTTAGCAGGAGCCACGTTTGCGTCGGTTCGTTCTGCCACTCGTGCCGGGCGCAACGCAGAGCGAGTTCTTCAGGTCGGCCTGACCCTCCTTTTCGCGGGCCGTTCTCACGAAGCTCGAGACGATCCGGTGGGGTGACGGACTCTGGGCCGCGTTAGCTCCCGGGCGAGCCGTGCTGGAGGAGCAGGCGGCATCATCTACTGGACTGATCACTGCAGAATGTCGGAGCGGGAATTGCGGTCCTGCTTGGATGGAGAGTCGACACTTTCGAAATCCTGAATCCTCACGCGTCCTTTAACGAGATGCGTGCAGCGCCGCTTCTGGTTCGTCCCGACCCTGCCACTTTCCGTCCACAGACTCAAGCTCTGTTTTCGCCCGCCGGGATCCACCGCAGCCAGAGCCCGAGCCAGCACCGTCTACCGGGTGACGGTGCTCATGAGGACCGAACCCGATCGTCGACTTGCTCCGGCGATCAGAGGGCGGGCAGCGAGCGACAGCCCGTTTGCGATCACTATGTCCAATGCAGAATGGTTCCTCAGCGCAGTACAGCACTGGTATTTGGACCGGGATGATCCCCGGTAAACGGCTTCTAATGACATTCCGAAAAGCGAACGTAGAGCGCTGATCTCCCTCCAGCGGGTGCGTGGACCCGAGAGAATCGAGGTGCCGTCGGCTATCCCATAAGTGCCGTACGGGGGCGTATGCGGTCTCCAACCGGGGCCACGGCCCCGTCGCAACGACCAGGACGGCCTCGGTGATCCGCGCCGGTGCACAAAATCCCCAGAAGCGGACTCGATGCGGGTGCTCCCGGGGGCCAGTAGTGGTCGCCTGTCGGCCAAGAGGGAGAAGCCCGACAACGACCAGAGGAGGTCACGTGATTGTGACCGAATCACATTTGCCGGCCGTGGGGGCCACGACAGAGCCGTCCCATCCACTCGACCGCACGATTGTCGGTGGTGCTGACGGGTCGCTCCACCGCGTCGCAAAGGGAAAGCCATGACTCTGGCACGCGAGATCGTGCCGACTGCGATCAACAGGCACGGGATCACCACGGAGGCCCGTTGGCTCAGTATTCGTGAGATCGCAGCCGACCTCGGCGTCCAGCTCGACGGCCTACAAGTGGTCGGCCCGGGGAGCACCGTGGTTCCCACGTACGATCCGCTTGCGCAACGGCGATATCCGCGTCCGGCGGGACTGGTACGAGATGTGGTTGGGAGAGCTGGAGCAGTGACGGCCAGGGCGGCGGTGCCCTACAAGCCGAGATCGACAACGTCGACCCTCACACCGACCGAGTCAGCTGCGGCAGCAAGGAGCGGCGATGCGGTGGAAACGGCGATCCTCGCACCAAGGACCAAGGCGGCAGCAACTGCCTCGGCGGTAAGGAGGTTGAGCTGGCCCGGCAACGCCGCCATGACCGGGACCAGTCGTCGCATGCTCAAGAGGCCGATTTCGGCGGGCAGCTGGTCCAGGGAGTTATGAACACGCCGCTGCTCGTCCTCAGAACTTGCCGCCAGAGCACGGGACAGCGCGCCCTGACCTGGTCGAGCCACGACCCGGGCCAGCCGCCAGAACCACGAACCGGTGGTGAAAACCTCGCCGACCTCAGCCGCTGTGATCAGGAGAGCTTCTGTCGCACCTTGCTGCTCGGCCAATATGGCTAGCAAAAGGGCGTCGTCGACAACGATCACCCCAGAGAATCCGGGCGCTCAGCCCTGAGCCAGGTCGGGGTCTCCTGCGACGGCATCCCGCGCGGCCTCCTGGTAGGCGCCGGAGGCCAGATCTTCACGGATGGCGGCTCGGATGGCCTCGGGGATGTCGGTCGTCACTTTGCCGATGCGGGCAGGCCGAAGTTCGCCCGCCTCCGACGCTGCAGATCGGGCTCGCTCTGCTGCCGCCTGCAGATCCCCGGTGGAAATTGCCATCTCTGAAGGTTACTGCTTCTCCTTGAGAACGAGAGCACAGAGCGAGCAGTGACAAGATGGACGAAGGAACGTCCGCGGACTCGCATCTGGGGGCTCTTCGATTGGCGACGCGGTGCGGGCACGGAACGCCATGACGTGAGGTGTCAAATAGCCCGTTTCAATTCAACCCAGATTCAACCTCACAACGCAACGGGTGGCCCTTAGCGGCAACCGACCGCCACTCCACCGTCCTCAATGTGCAACATCGCAACTGAGCAGCGCCTATGCAAAAAGTGCTGATCGCACCGTTTTGCGCGACGAGCCCCCGAGGGCGTTACCAGTGAATGCCCGCCAAAGACATCCGGATCGACCATGCAAGCCGGTGCCAGTGACTCGTCGCACCCGTCCCTGCTGACCGTCAGGGCAACGGCTGCGCTCCCGCCGCACAGTTCTGTTGTTCGTGGCAGTTCGCCCCTTGACACTCGCCGAACCCTCCCTGAGACTTACAACAGCGCCCAGGGGATTAAGGAGGGAAATGCGACGTCACATGCTTGTCCTCGCGGCACTCCTGGCGGCACCTCGTTCGGATCCGTCGAAGTCAGCGGGACAGCACTCGCTGCATCGCCGAAGCTGCACATCACACTGGGAAGTCAATGGACTGAATATGTTGTCGTTGGGCATTGTCAGGTCCTGACCTTCGGCGATAAGGAAACCGGCGTCAACCGCTTTGCCTCCGACATGTTGGGTAATGCTGGCACGTACAGCGGCGGAGGGAAGCGAGTCAGCGCCACCGTGACGACTGGGGGTGACGTCGGGGTCACCTTCAAGGGAAAGTGGGTGAAGTCGGTTGGGGTGGAACGAGCTGACCTTTGGAGGCGAGGGAACGGGCGACGTGGGACTGCTGCTGGAAAGAGTCGATCCTCTGAACTAGGGAGGCTGCTAGGCCATCGAATGCGGTAAGCCTGGGACCTAGTCAGGGGACAGGTGGGTTCTCCGCATTCAGCGCGCCCGTCTGGCGGAGATGGCCGCGCGCCCGCTACCCAGCCTGGTCGTCCTCTTCCCGATCCGCGTCGTGGCCCGGATTGGAACCTTGATCGACGCGGCCTCCCGAAGGATCCTCCTCGGCGACAGGGGCGAGGAGGACGATGCGCTCGCCGGCGAGCAGCCGGGAGTCGGTTCGAGGGGCAACGAGCTCGTGGTTTTCGGATAGCGCGACGACCACCGACCCCCGTGGCCACGCCACCTCAGCCACGCGCCGATCTACAATCGCGGACGATGCACGTATGGGGATCTCGAAGAGGTCGTAGCCGTGGAGCGGCTTGGGGGGCTTGTGGAGACGCGCCGCCGCGTCGGGTTCGGAGAACTCGGCGGCCAGCGTGCCCAGCTCGGCTTCGCGGGTAACTGAGCCCATCCGCTCACTCACGGCGTGCAGCACGTTGCGGCGCGTGATCCAGCCTCGTAGATACTTCTCGTCGGGTGACAAAACGGGCAGCCCGAATCGGCCGTAGAGGACGAGCTGGCGTAGCGCCTGGTCGAGGGTCTCGTCGCTGAAGAGGATTTGTGGCGCCCCCAAGTCGGTCGCCTGACCTAGCAAGACGGCCCAACCGTCGTGCCCTATGCGAGACGGCCCGTCCGCAGAAGCGCAGAGCTCCAAGGCTGCGGCACCCATCCCGACTGGCTGCATGACATCGGCCACCGTCAAGGTGTGCAGGACATTGGTCGGGAGCGGGCGCTCGATGTCGATGCCCCGGCGCAACAGCTTCGTGGTGTAGATGCTGCCGTAGCTGAGATGCTTCGAGACCGCAGTGGCGATCCCGACAACGAGCATGACTGGGACCGTGAGCGTGAAGTTCCCGGTCATCTCCAGGGCGCTGGCGATGGCGGTCAGAGGCGCTTGGGCCGCCGCACCGAAGACACCTCCCATCGCCACCACGGCGAACACGGCGGGAGTGCTCACGACGTGTCCGAAGAGGTGCTGCACGATGGAGCCGAAGGCCACCCCTTCCATCGCCCCGATGAACAAGGAAGGGGCGAAGATCCCCCCAGAGCCGCCAATCGAGAGGGTGAGGCTGGTGGCGAAGACCTTGGCGAAGAGGAGGACGATCACAAACCACAAGACGTAGTGGCCCGCAACCGCCTTCGCCATCACGGGATAGCCGACGCCGTACATCTCGGGGATGACGAGGAGAAGCGCCCCGAGGGCGATGCCTCCCACCGCCGGGCGGGCCTTATGTTCGGTCCGTGCTGCGCGCTCTTCAGCGCACGGCGGGTCTCGACCGCCCAGGCCGGCGGCATCGCGGTCGGCCTGGCCTTGTTGTTGGCCCTACCGGACGGGATCTGGGGCACCGCGGTGCAGTTCGCCTTTACCGGGGCTGTCTTGATGGTTGCCATCGCCTGCACCTGGGCGGCCGGGATCATCGAATCGGTGAGCAGGCACTGAGTCCGCGGCGCTACGTCATGCAACACTGGGGACAACAGATCGAAATGGGGTAGCCATGGAGATGCTCCGGCTTCACCGAGACCAGATAGCCCTCATCGCGGGGATGGTCATGCCGCTTGGCGTGGCGGCCGCGCTCGTCCCGTTCCGCTCGAGCTTCGCCAACACGGCATCTGCGTTGATCCTCGTGGCCGTCATCGTGGCGGTCGCAGCACTGGGCAACCGGGTGTCCGGGTTCGTGGCCACGGTCTCTGCCACCGTGTGGTTCGACTACTTCCTCACTCGCCCCTACGAGAAGCTCGCCATCACCCATCGACCCGATATCGAGACCGCCGTGAGCCTCTTCATTGTCGGGCTCATCGTCACCGAACTGGCGGCCCGTAACCGTCATCACCACGAGACAGCAATCGAGGAAGCCGACTTTGTCGGTCTGATCCACAACATCTCGGAACTCGCTACATCGGGTGCGCCTTCTCGTGAGGTCGTTGAACGAGTCCGGAAGGAACTGATTGGTCTCTTGCACCTTCACGCATGTCGATACGAGTCGGGCCCGGCGGCCCAACCCATGATGCAGCTCGAACATGATGGACGAGTCTTCCTCGGAGGTCGGGTTTGGCCTGTCGATCGCATGGGCCTGCCCGGCCCAGAAATAGAGTTGCCGGTGCAAATCCAAGGCCGCGCACTGGGCCGCTTCGTCCTGACGCCGACGCCCGGGTACGAGGTCTCGTACGAGCGACGCGTGGTGGCCGTAGCGATCGCGGATCAGGTCGGCGCGTCGTTGCGACCTCTGTTCGGTTCTCGCGTGTAGGGAGTCACCTTGCACTGTCGCTCGCGACAATGACTCGTGCCCGCTAAGTGGTGGCCATGAGCAGGGCCACGAAGAGGGCGTAGGCCGCGATGATGAGTGCGCCTGAGAGACGCCGCAGTCCGTGCCCGCAATAGGACAGCACCAAGGTCAAGGCCGTGAGCCCCACGTACCAGCCGGCGACGAGGAGGCCCGATCCCGACGGCTCGGCCAGGCCGATGATCGTGGCGGGTATCAAGAGACCAGCCATCACGTTGAGCGAGTTCGAGTTGAGCGCGGTACTCAGCGTCGCCGCACCACGACCTCGCCGGGCCAGGTAGACGGCGGATACCGCGTTGGGAAGGCTGGTCACGGCGGCCAGCACGAGGCCACCGACAATGATCTCAGGGACGGCGAAGTGTACGCCGAGCGAGACGGCGCCTCGCTCCATGGCGATGCTGGCCGCGACGACAACTACCAAGGCTGCGCCCGCCATGACCACGTCGCCCGGCGTGCCTCGTCGAGGGTGGATGGCTTCTTCGAGTTCGATCTCCTCTTCGACGATCGCGGAGCTGAGCCATGCCGTCCACCTCCTCTCGGGGCCGATGCGCCCAAGGACGCTTCGGTGCGCACCTAGGAGGACGATGTAGGGGACCAAGACGGCGAGGACGACGACCAGGCCCGCGCTCGCAGAGAGCTGGCCTCCCACACTCAAGAGACAGGTCACCGCGACCAACATGGCGGCGGTGCCACCGAGGATCACGACCTTTCGGTGCAGGTTGATGCGACCGGCAACAACAGCTCCCAGGCCGAGCAGCGCGGCCAGGTTGAACACGTTCGAACCAAGAACGACTCCGGCGCCAATCGTCGCTTGGTGATGTGCCAACGCCGTGATGGAGGCGGTGATCTCGGGTGCATCGGCCGCGACGGCGGCGACAATGCCGAGCAGGGCTTCGGAGAGCCTCAGCCGCTCACCCACCCGTTCGAGGCGCGAAACGAGCACCCAGGCCGTGGCCAGGCTGACGACGGCCCCGACCACGAAGGCAGAGAAGGAAAGTCCCACGCTCATGGCTCAATCCCGACTTGACTCGCCTCGCCAGGGCACGGGTGTGGCGACGAAAGCCAGTTGGGTGGATCCAGGTGACACACGTCTAGCTCCTGAGCGGCATGAACCTTCGATGTGCCGACCAGGCTTCCCGGCTCTCCGCCCGCCAGCGTAGCGTTCGAGTAGTTCTCCTACACACCGTCAGCACTCCCTTATGGCGGCCACAGACCCTCATTCATTCTTCGGATCATCCGGGCTGAGCGACTTCCCAGTCCTGTTGAACTGCCCAACCGCCCGGCGACCGGGAGCGGAAGCCGCACCGTCTCGGACGCGCCTGGTCGCTTGGCGCGGTCCGAGCCATCGTCATGAACCCGAAGTACAAGGGGCAGGGCGTTTACGGGCGTTACCGCAAGGTCGAACGCCTTTACGACGTGAACGACCCCGCCGCCGGCAACGTCACCCGGATGTCCCCAGCGCCGGCCTCCGAGGTCGTCGAGACGGAGGGCATCGTGCCCGCAATCGTCACCGAGTCGGTCTGGCGTCAGGCGCAGACAGACAGTGCTCCGACGACCCCCGGGCCACGCCCCGACCGGCCCCAACACACGCGCCACGCTTCGGGGCCTCCTGATCTGTGCCCGGTGTGGAAGAAGGATGCAGGGCCACACGGCAAAGCGCAGAGGCGGTGCGGAGCGAGTCGGCTACCAGTGCACCTACCGGAACGACTACCCGGGCGACGAAGGACATCCCAAGACACTCTTCGTAGCCGAACACCGGGTCCTGCCAGCGGTCGACGGGTGGCTGGCGGACCTGTCCTCACCCGAGCGTCTGGACGCCACCGTGGCGGCCATTCTCGAAGCCGACAACGGCGGATCCAGCGAGGCCGCCGAACTTCGCCTGGCACGCCGGCGGGTTCACGAAGCGCGAAAAAAGCTCGACCAGTAACCTGGCCGCGCTGGACGCCGACCTGGACCCGGTTCTCGTCACAGAGCGCACCCGCGCTGCCCAGGTTGAGCTCGCTTCAGCCACTGCCGTGATTAACGCCTACCAGGGCTCTGGACCCCACCTATTGACCGGACGGGACGTGCACCAGCTACTCGAAGGGGTCGGCGGCCTGACCGCCCTCTTGGCCCACTCAGACGCCGCAGAACGGCAGCGCGTGTACCGCGCCGCGGGTGTGTGTCTTCGCTATCAGCGCAGTGAGGAGGGCGAAAAGGTCATCGCTTCCCTCCGCGTGGGGTTGTCGCGTGTCGGAGGGCCTGAGCAAGCAAAACCCGACTGGCGGATCCGACCTCTTGAACTGGGACGATAGGCCGGCCGAAGGCCGGCAGGGTGCGATTCCTGTAACACAGCACCCTCAAACAGCATCAAGCGTCTGACGCCGTCGCAGCGATTGAACCTCCTCGGGTCATCAACGGCTGTCGCCGAACGTTATCACCGAGGGATCGCAAAGCTTGTTCTCGGCCTGACCTTGGCTCCGGTGGAACCGGTGCCCGGCCTCTATCTTCACCCTGACCACCGACGCCGTCTTCGCCGGCCGCCCATGGGTGGGGCATAAATGTCAAATAATGACCACCGCACTGTTCAGGGCTGTCTACCGCCGTGCCAACGTAGAGCCGGATATAACGGACTAGTTGAACCACGATACTCATGCCTCCGACACAGGAGCGGTGTTAAATACTCGACACCCGGGCCGCCTTGCCCTAGGGTGGTGATCAATGAGCGGAGCGAGCCGGAAGCAGGCGCTGAAGGAGGCGGGTTTGGTGCACCCCAACTCGACCGCGGTTCGCTCGGCGGTGTTCGACCACCCGAGCGGGCTGTTCCTCGCCCGAGGACAAGGTGCAGGTGAAGTACGAGATGCTGCGCGCACACTTCATCGACGGTGTGACCGTCACCGCGGCCGCGGCCGCCCACGGCTACTCGCGGGCCGCCTTCTACCTCGTGGAGAGCGCATTCGACGCCTCGGGCATGCTCGGCCTGCTCGACGAGCGCCGGGGCCGGCGCGGTCCGGTGAAGCTCACTCCAGAGATCGTCGAGTTCTTGGACCGCGCCGAGGGCACTGGGTCCGAGGTGTCAGCAGAGATCGAGGCGCGCTTTGGCGTTCGCCTGCACCGGCGCACGGTGGAGCGAGCCCGGCGGTGACGCCCTTCTGGCCGCCGGCTCCTGGCGCCCAGACGGACTACGAGGCGTTGCGTGGGGTGGTGCTCGAGACGGGGAGTGCTGCCCGACACGCTGACGGCGGCTCGCTTCGCCCGACGCGGACTCGGCGGACTGATCGCCTGGCCAGAATCCGAACCCGTGTTCGTGGCGGCCATCCTCGGCGCGCGCCGAGCGCCGTGGACGCCGCACATGGACCCACGGGTGGTCGCGTTGGCCGAGGGTTACGAGTTGTTGTTGTCAACACCGGCGACGCTTGGCGCGACGGAGGCGACGCCGTGAAGGTAGCGCTCTACGCCCGGGTCTCCACCGAAGCCCAGGAGGCTCGCGGCACCATCGGCTCCCAACTCGACGCGCTCAAGAGCCGGATCGCCCATGAGGACCATGAACTCATCGCCGAATACATAGACGACGGCTACTCCGGAGCACGCCTCGATCGCCCCGCGCTTGACGCGCTGCGTGACGCGGCCGAGGCGGGGCTCTTCGAGGCGGTGTGGTGCCTGTCGCCGGACCGCTTGGCGCGCGCCTATGCCTACCAAGTTCTCGTACTCGACGAGCTGGCTCGCTTCGGCGTGCGTGTGCTCTTTACCGATGCACCTGCCTTGGACGACGATGATCCACAAGCCCGCCTGCTCACTCAGGTCCAGGGCGTCATTTCCGAGTATGAGAAGGCGAAGATCGCCGAACGCTACCGACGCGGCAAGCTCTGGCGTGCCCGGGCGGGCGAGGTCATATCGTGGAAGGCCCCCTACGGCTACCGGCGGGTCGCCCGCAGCGGCGACACAGCCGCCCACTTGGAGATCTTCGAACCCGAAGCCGCGGTGGTGCGACGCATCTTCGAGGACTACGTCACGGGCGGCCACTCCGTCCGCCAGATCTGTCGTCGCCTCGACGCCGACTCTGTGCCGTCCCCGACGGGAAACCCCGTGTGGGGCCATTCGACTGTGGCGCGTCTTCTTCGCAACGATGCGTACGTGGGACGCGTCTATTACAACCGAACCGAGACGGTGACCATCACGTCACGAACCGGGAAACGGACCACACGTCAGCGGCGCCGTGACAAGGCAGAGTGGATCGCCATCAGCGTGCCGCAGCATCGTCGCCGACGACATTTTCGACGCAGCCCAGCGTGTGAGCCACGACAATTCCAAGTGGAGCCCGCGCAACGTGCGCCAGGAGGCCTGGCTCTTACGAGGCCTGGTGAAGTGTGGCCATTGCGCCGTCGGAGTCAGCTGCCACCAGATGCGCGGTCGCAACGGAACGGTCCATCGCTACTACTGGTGCCATAACCACGACACCGTGCGGTCCCGAGGTGAGCACAACCGCTGCCCCGAACGCAACATCCGTGCCGACGAGCTCGACACCTTTGTCTTCGACCATGTCCGCGCCACGCTGATGCGACCTGAACTGCTCCTCGCTGGCGAAGCCGCCGTCACCGCGCAGCGCCCGATGCCCGACGACGAAGTCCTGGCTGCTGAGTTCGCCCGCCTCGATCGCAAGATCGCTGGGGTTGGCGGAGAGCGTCGGCGTCTGGCCGATCTCTATCAAGCCGGTCTGCTCGAGCTGACCGATCTCCAGCGGCGCGCCCATGAACTCGATGCCCGCCACAACCTGCTCGTCGCTCAGCGCGACACGCTCGTCGTGCAACGGCACGAGCTGGCAGCCGACAACCGGCTCCGTCGACGCGTCTTCGACTTCGCAAGGCGCGCGTCGGCCGGCATCGACGCCCTCGACTTCGACGGTCGCCAGCGACTCATGCGACTCGTTGTCGAGGGGACCGTGTAGGAGTGATGAACGGGTTCGTCCTGGAGTCAGGAGTCATCAGGACCCAGTGCTGGCCATGACCGAGGCCTCGACGATTTGGATGTCCGGCGGTTGGATGGCCAAGGGTCCACCCGCCACTGGGATCTGCCAGACCATCGTCACGTAAGGCGTGGGCTTCTGCACGGTGCCTTCGGGACACGGCGCCACGCCCGTGATCTGGAGGGAAGTATCTGTCGCCGAGGTTGAAGGTCCGCAGACATCGGTGCGCTGATGCCACTGGACGAGGGAGCCGTAGGGCATCGGCGGTGTCGCCAGGGTGCTTGGCAGGATGTACATCGCAGCGGCGAGCACGTCGGTCCCTGCCGGTGTCTGGGCGTAGATCAGCCCGTCGATCGAGTGGGGATCGAGCGTCGTCTTCGCCGCGGCGTTGGCGGCCACGATGCTCGGGTTCACGTAGTACACGACGGGGTAGGTCGTCGGTGACACCGCAACGTACCCTGCCGCCATCGCCTCGGAGGGGGTCGGGTAGGCGGCCGCCGCCTCGGTCGTGTTCTGCACGTACTGGGTCGCGTTGATCTGCTGGGAGAACGTGGGTTCTGGGGCGCATCCGGTCGCTGCCATATGGATGTCGGTCGGCCCGTTGGCGCCTTGGGTGGTGAGCTCCTGGGCGAAAAGGGTCGGAAGTGCGGGACCGGTGTAGTGCCAGTTGGCCTTGGTGGTGTTCAGCCCGGATGCGGCACTGGCGTCGGCGCCGTTCATGTTCATGATCGCTCCGGGTCCCACCCATCGACATGTTGGGGGTGTTCGTCACGTCGAGGCCCGACCTCGTCGACCCGTTGTTCCCCCTCGTGCAGCTGGCCGTCGTCGCAGATCCCCCAGCTCGAACTTGACGTCGACCCCGACATCCCGGTCATGCCGGCCATGGCCGTGCCTGTCGATTCCTGGGCAGCGACCGGGTAGACAGCACTGAGGAACAGGCCGGCCACGAGTGCCACCACGCCCCCGAGCACAGCCACGGGATAGCGAAAGAGCGCGGTCGAGAACGGGGAAAGCCAAGTGACCGGGTCGGGCTGCACCGCGGGCGCCATAGCCAGGGCGAGGAGCACGATGAGCGGCCCAGAGTTCGGATCGGTGCCTGAGCCGGTGAAGATGCCGCCGAGACCCTGACCGCTGATCCAGAAGAACGTCGCCAGTAGGGCACCGGCGGCAAGAAATGGCGTCGCACGGCGGTAGACGAGTGGCCCGAAGCCGACGATCAGTGAGCCGATGGCCAGCAACCACGTGCTCCAGACGCCGCCACTGCCGAAGTGATTGCCGAAACTGTTGAGAAAGTGGGAATACGCGCTCGGCTCGCCCGGCGACATACCCGTGATGGCACTCGAGACCGACGTTGGGGTCCGGTTGTCGGGGAGCAAGAACAGGATCGCCGCCAGCGACCAGTAGCCGCACCAGACCAGCAGAGGCGTCGTTGCCCCGCCGAGACCTTGTCCCGCGGCTGAGGACGCAATACCGACGCTCGGTTCCTTCTCCTCGTCCTCCTCGGCGGGAGTTGACCGTGGCCATGCCATCAAACCAATGAGTCCGTACAGGAGCACCGAGCCCGGCGCGCCGGTCAGGGCGGACGCGGATCCGGTGAAGATGAAGCCGAGGCCTTCCCCGAAGAACCAGACGCCCAAGGCCCAGAAGAACGACAGGACGAGCGCCGGTCGCACGGTCGGCCGGATCAGTAGTCCCAGTCCGATGGCCACTTGAATGAGGGCGAAGAAGGTGTTCCAGAGCGCGACATGAGGCCCCACGAAGTTGCCGACGTTGGTGATGATCCACCGAACGATGTCGGGCTGACTTTGTGCATTGTTGAGCAGGTAGGTCGTGGTGAAGCCACTGCCGAACATGTACGGCTGGAACTGCAGACCGGCATCGAGGAGCCAGAACAACCCCAAGACGATCTGGAGCACGCGCTGGGTCCGCACGAGACGGAAGTCCCGGCGTCGGTGCGCAACCGGGGATTCTGTGACGTTGGCCACGGTCGGCGTCCCTCCTTCGGTGAGTTCCAGATCGGTCATGTCTCCCTCGTAGCCGTACGGTCCGGCGCTGTCCCCAGATGTTCTGCGTCCGCGGTCGCCTTCCATCAGGTGTTCGCACCGCCGGGGATGTGTCGTCCCACCAGCCAGCTGATGGAATTCAGCGCATCGGTCAGTGTCCAGTCGGGGTTGGCCTGGTGGTGGAGGTTCTTGAGGCCGCCGCCGTTGAGCAGATTCGTCAGCTTGTGGTCCAGACGTCCGTGCAGATCGGGCGGATTCGAATCGCTGAATCGTTCATGGCCAGAAGGGCCGATGAGGAAATAGCCGTCGGTGTGATCGACGTCATAGGTGAGCGGCCTGCCGGTGAACCAGTCGATCTTGGCGGGTTGCTCCTCGGGGACGATCTGCACCGAGACTCCGAGGTACCTCCAAAGCGCATCCAGGTTGGCCGGCGATCCGGTGAGCAACGGCCAATCCGCGCCGAACTCCCTCGAGTAGGCGGCCAGACGGGCGGGAGTGTCACGTCCGGGGTCGACGCTGATCTCCATGAAGACGACCTTCTTGGCGAGTCCAGCCGCGTCGACGTCTCTCTGAAGTGCGATGAAGGCGCCCGTGACCAAAGGGCACTCGTCTTGGCACAGCGTCAAGAACGGTGCCATGACGACGTACTTGCCCCGAAACGCCGCCAGCGACGTCGCAACACCCGAAGACGAGATCAAGGGGATGCTCGGAATCGCACGGTTCTCCACGATCCCCTGGCTGGCCGAAGGCGGAGGTGGATCACCACCAGCGCTCCCACACGCCGCCAACGCCGGAGAGAGGCAGAGCAGTGCGACGAACAGGGTCAGCGACCTCGAGACGACGTGGCCAGCCCCAGATGCCCTCGGCCCGATACCCGGCTTCACGATGCCTTCTCGGCCTTCCCGACGTGCTGGAAGGTGCCAGAGGCATCGAGCTCGCGGTCGATGCGCTCTGCTTTGCGCTCGTCCATGTGCATCCAACGCAGCGCGACCGGGATCATGGGCCAGAGCATCAGTGTGTCGCCGACGACCCACATGATGTCGCCGCCCACATGGAGGTCGACGACGTAGGAGGGACCCCACGTGCGATGGGTGGCGAAGTAGGCCGGGAACAGTTCGTGCGATGCACCCGCCAACGACAACCCGGTGAAGGTGTCGATGGGAATGGCCATGAACAGATAGAAGAACTGCAGGGCCGGGTGCAGGCGATAGCGGTTCGGGTCCGAGCCGAAGACCTGACGCCAGAACAGGTAACCCACGACCAGGAACGCCAGGTGCTCGCCGTTGTGCACACTCTCGTGCGTGAGCGTGTAGTTGTACCAAACCGTCAGATGCGTCAACGGGATCAGTACGGCGTAGAGCACGAAGGCCACGACCGGGTGGCCCAGCACGGTGGCCACCTTGGAGCGCAGTACTTCTGTCACGGCGATGTGGGCGGTCCCTGTGGTGCTCCGCCAGGCCAAGTCGAGCGGCGAGGCGATGGCGAAGAGCGGAGCGGCCACCATGATCAGAAGGATGTGCTGGACCATGTGGTCCCAGAAGAGCTCGCCGTCGTAGACACCGACGAAGCTGAAGATGGCCACGCTCGTCGTCACCAGCGCGCCGACGAAAGCGACCGTTTTGCCGTCCGACCAGCGGTGGCGGGGGTGCAGGGCGTTGTTGCGCCTCACCCCCCAGAGGTAAAGGGCGAGGGCTACCAGGATCATGGCCACCGGGACGAAATCGAACTGAGTCGAGGCGAATTGGGAGCCACGAAGGGAAGGGAGCGGTGCGTCGTAGAGGGCGGCGGTCACTGCTTTGGACGGTACTACTACACTGTGTAGAATCCCAGTCAACCGCGGCTGTTTCGGCGGCGATGGCAAGGGAGTTGCGATAGAAGGAAGGCCATGGCTGGGCTGGGAGAACTCGAACGCAAGGTGATGGACGTGCTCTGGGGCTCCATAGGTGTACCGCTGACGGGTCGCCAAGTCGCCGACGAGTTGCCCGACCGTGCGTACACCACTGTGCTCACCATCCTCGAGCGTCTGCGTCGCAAGAACCTGGTGGTGAGGACCACCGCAGGAAAGGCGCACCGTTTCGCGGCCACGGCGAGCCGGGAGACCTATATGGCCGAGCTGATGGTCGAAGCGCTGGGGAGTGCCCAGGACCGACATGCGGTCCTCGCACGGTTCGCTGAGGTGGTGAGCGCCGAGGAGGCCGTCGTCCTGCGCCGAGCACTCGAAGGCTTGCCCGACGAACCCGGCGAGAAGGAACCATGAACCTCTATCTGGACGCCGGGATCCTGAGCGCATTCGTCGTGCTGCTCGTGTGGCCGTTCAGTACATGGCTGGCGAGGGCACGTTGGGTCACTCGCTCTCCTCGTGCCGCGGTTGTGCTGTGGCATTCCGTTGGTTTCAGCGCCACGCTGGCGACGATTGGGGCGGGCCTCTGCGTCGCCACCGAACGCTTTCACGTCGGCTTCGCGGGAGGCGTCGGCGAACTGGGTGAGGGGATTGTCGGTGGGCATCCTCTCCAAGGACTCGGCCTGCCCGATGCACTCGGTTTGACGCTGGCGGCCGACGTGGGCGTCGTGCTCGTCTCCGTTGTAGGAGTCGTCGTCGTGCGCACGGTCCTCGCCCGAGGCCGTCACCGCCGCTTACTCAATCTTCTGGCCACTCCGTCCCAAAGCCTTACAGGAACGCTGACGCTCGATCACCCTTCCCCCGTCGCGTATTGCCTGCCCGGCATCCGCCCACGCATCGTCATCAGTTCGGGCACGATGCGACTCCTGGACCAGGCGCAGCTGGCCGCCGTCATCGAGCACGAACGTGGACATGCGCATGAGCGTCATGGGCTTGTGATGCTCCCCATGACGAGTTTGACCGAACCCTTCCGATGGATCCCTTACGCCCGGCTGGCTCCTCGTGAGGTCGCCGGCCTGCTCGAGATGGCGGCGGACGATCACGCGGCCCGGCGTCACGCCCCCTCGGCACTGGCGTCCGCACTCGTGGCCCTGTCCACCTCCGCTGCTCCTCCCCGCTGCACCTTCGCTCTGGCCTCACACGGCATCCATGCTCGTGTTCACCGCCTCCTCGGTGCCGACCGCGTTTCCAAGTCTTCGGCGAGTGCAGCGGGCCTCCTCTGCGCACTGGCTGTTGCCGTGCCACTCGCCATGCTTTTTTCTTCGTAATCGAGCGATGGAGCGATGGAGCGACGCAAAGGTGATCGCAGCTAATTCGGTGCCGACAACTTCGTGACCGATGGGCCCTCGACACCCACCTCGTTCATCTGAGCGCAGGATGAGCGGCTGGTCGTGACAGCCTGATGGGCTATCTGACCCAGTGGTCGTTCGATCCCTTTGTGGTTGTCGTCGCGGTCGTCGTCGCCTGGCACGAGGTGGGATTGACACATTTGGCCGAGCGGTCACGTCACTCTCGGACGGTCCAGCGGCGCCGACACTCGTTCTACTTCTATGGAGGTCTCGCCGTCCTGCTATTGGCGGTCGTATCTCCCATCGACTACTGGGCGGACGATTACTTCTTCGCCCACATGATCGAGCACATCTTGATCATGTTCTTGGCCCCGATACTCATCGTGAGCGGAGCGCCGTGGCTCCCGCTCGTCCACGCTTTCCCCGTCAGGATCCGGCGCCGCGTCGGGCGAGCCGTCCTGCTCGGTTCGTGGGCCAGACCGCTGCGGGCACTCGGGCGGTTCGCAACGAACGGCGTGTTTGCAGTCGTGATGTTCAACGTCGTCATGGTCGCGTGGCACTTGCCTGAGGCCTTCGACGCGGCCGAGAACAATCAGATCATCCATATCTGGTTGATGCACGCGAGCTTCTTCGTCTTCGGCGTTCTGTTCTGGCTGCAGATCATTCCGTCGTATCCGATCAAGCCCAAGCTCACGGCGGTCGGAAAGATCGGTGCCCTCGTTGTGACCAACGTTGTCATGTTCGTCCTCGCCATGGCACTCAGCATCTTCTCCTCCTCGTCTTGGTATTCCGTCTACAACCACGTCCCAGGTGTCTCGCTCTCGCCCTTCGCCGACCAGCAGATAGGAGCCGGAATCCTGTGGATCTGCGGGGATTTCTGGGCGCTTCCAGCTCTGATCTGGGTGATCCACCAGGCGATCGAGGAGGAGGGCTCGGCGAGCGCACTGGTCGACCGCCTGCTGCACCGGGCGTCGCTCGAGTCCTTGCCACAGGTCCCCCGGGGGTAGGTGTTCCGGGACGCCCCCTAGGGCCCCAGCCGGGCAGGGCACGGCGGCCGGCGAGTGCTCGCTTCCGATCGCACGCCGACATCGAGTTTCAGCATCTGGTCAGAGATCCCGGAGGAGCATCGTCAAGACGAGCGGATCGATCGGAGACTCGATGAATCCGTAGTGGCTGTAAAAGTCCTTGGCTTCGTTGTCTTTGGCGTGGATCAACAGAACCCGGACTCCGACGGATTGAGCCACCTCGAGGGCTTTGAGCATGAAGTGCTTCAGCAGCGCCGCTCCGAGACCATGACCTTTGTGTCTCGAATCGACCGCCATGCGTGCCAGGAGGATGGCTGGCATCTCTTCGGGTTGGTTCCGTCGCATCCGCTTCGGTGCCGACGATCGGAGAACCGAAGCCGTCGCCGAGGCGTAGAACGCGACTACGTCACGGGAGCCAGCTTCGACGACGACCCACGTGCGACTCGTGCCGGTCACCTGATTGGCGAGCGCGTGACGGATCAACCACTCATTGAGCGCCGGTTTCCCGCAGTCGAAGCCCTCGAGGAGATCCGCGTCACCCAGCAGCTCGGGTCCGACGTAGGTCACTCAGCAGCTTGCTCGAGTACCGAAGGACTCGAGAGCAGTTTCACCATTGCCTCGGGAAGAGCCGGCGGCGCCGAGAGAAGGTCCTGGAGCTCGGTCCACGCCACGTCGTCGAGGACGAACACCCGCCGGTCGGCCAGCTCAATCTCGGCGGCCTCGACGGCATGGCGCAGGACGAAGTCGTTCGCCGATTCGCCGCGAGCCTCGGCGGCCCGACGCAGCACCGCGTCCTGCTCCGGGGTCAACCGCAGGCTCAGTCTCTCGGTCTTCGACGTCATGGACTCAGTGTACGCCGAATGACGTACAGAGTCGCCGTTTGGACCAAGTCTGACGGGTCAGGGTCGGTCAAGGCCGGCGCAGCCGCCCGAAGGGGAAGCCTTGAGGGGCCCGGGCTGATGCCGGGGTCACGATGGACACGGACGCCCCCCGGGGGCGTCCTACCTGCGATTTTACCCTACTTCTCGGAGGTTGTCGCAGCGATGCGACATACTCCCGGCCATGCCCGATGACCTTGACTTCCGCAGCGACAAGAGCGAGAGCGCCGAGGGCGGCCGAGTGGCCGTGTCCCGCTGGGCCGGATACCACCACAACCTCGACGAGGACATCCTTGCCGAAGCCTTCTCGACGCCTGCTCGGAGCATGGACGACCTCGACCCCGAGATCCTTGACGACATCGCGGAGGATGCCCGCGAACGCTCTGAGCTGATCGGCTTCTGGGTGGCTTGGCATCTGGCCGGCGGTTTCGACAACCTCGAGCGCAGCGGCTGGCACCGGGCCACGATCTTTCGAAAGGTGCGGCGCTTCCGGGCCACCTACGGCGCTCACCCCGACGAGCACGTCTTTTCCTGGATCGACCTCGACCTCGACACCGCCTGGTCCGAGCAGATCACTCGGCGGCTCGAGGCTGCCCGCCGGCGCGGGTTCTTCAGCTGACCGAAACCGAAGTGGAGCCCGTGCAGACCGCTGACCAGCTAGTCGCAAATATGCAGCTACCAAAACCCGGCTGCGGGAGCTCACCTCCGGCGTCGACGCCCTGTACCTTTCGGGCCGGGCCGAGCTGCCGAAACGCTTCGTCGCCCGTCTCGAGGACTGCCGTGCCTGGGCGGCAGAAGCCAAACGGGCCGCCCCCTGTCAGCTCGGTGAGCTCACTTTCGGTATCGCGCCCCACGGCTGGGGCAAGTACCGCTTCTGCCTCGACCACGAGATGGCCCGCATCGGCTTCTCCACCAGTGGCCACCTCCCAACCGTGCGCGTGCAGCCGAGGTCCGAGTTCCTCCACGCCGTCGGACCCGAGGCGGCGGTCGCGGCCGTTCACGACGTCCTCGATCCAGAGCTCGGCCGGCTGCGCTTGTGGGTCAACCGGGTCGATCTTTTCGCCGACTGGCAGGGCTGGACGCTCGGACCCGACGACGCTCACCGATTCGTGTGCCGGGCCGACGCTCGGCGCACCTACGAGCTCGCCGGCACCTTGACCGGGTTCGAGTTCGGCAGCCGTAAGACGAACACCTTCTTGGCCCGTCTCTACGACAAGACGGCGGACATGACAGCCAAGGGCACCGGCTGGTGGGTCGAGGTATGGGGCGACCGCTACGTGCCCGGCCGCGCCGTGCACCGGCTCGAGTTCGAAATCGGGCGCCAGGGACTGGTCGAGTTCGACCTCAACACACCCGAGCAGGTGCTCACTGCGGCCGGTGACCTCTGGGCCTATGCGACCGGCGAGTGGCTGACCTACCGCTCACCTTCCGCCGACCGGACCCGCTCGCGCTGGTCGCTTGCGCCGGAGTGGCTCGAGGTGCAGCAGGCCACACTGGGGCACCGGGCGGTCGGGCTCGAGCGGCTACGACTCTCCCGCCGAACCACCTCCATCGAAAAACTGCTCCCGGGCCTCACCGGGTATCTGGCCTCGCTGGGCGCCCTCATCGGCACGAAGGGCATCGACGACACGTTGGGTGCCATCGGGCATCATCTGCACACCTACGAGATCGTCAGCCACACCGCCTTCGCAGAGCGGGTGGCCCGCCGCCGCAGCGAGTTGGAGCTGCGGTGAGCGGTGCCGGACCAGACTACGAGCGGGTGGCGGCGGTCCTGGTGCGCATCGGGTTGCGGATGGTGAGCGAAGAGGTGGAACAGGAGGGCACGGATGCTGACGGTCGCCTACTGCAGGGTGTCGACCGAGGAGCAAGCGGCGGAGGGATTCTCGATCGCCGGGCAAGCTGACAAGCTCCGCGTCTACGCCGAGCTGCACGACCTCGGCGAGGTGACCGTGATCGCCGACCCGGGACTGTCGGGGAAGAACCTCGAGCGGCCCGGTCTCCAGCAGTTGCTACACATGGTCGAGGAGGGTCACGTGGCCAACGTCCTCACCTGGCGGCTCGATCGGTTGTCGAGGAACTTGGGCGACCTGATCATGTTGGCTGATCGCTTCGGCCAGGCCGGAGTGGCGCTGCACTCGTTCACCGAGAAGATCGACCTGTCCTCGGCTACGGGCCGAATGTTCTACAACATCCTCGGCTCGTTCGCGCAGTTCTACCGCGAGCAACTCGCCGAGAACGTGCGAATGGGAATGCAGCAGGCCGTGCGCCAGGGCAAGTGGGTCAACCGGCCCAAGACCGGCTACGACCTCGTCGACGGCGAGCTCGTCCCAAACGAGATGGCACCCGTCGTTCGGCGCATCTTCACCCTGCGCGCCGAGGGGCAGAGCCAGGGCAAGATCGCTGACGCGACTGGAGTCAAGTACTCCACCGTGCTCAGCATCCTCGGGTCTCGCATTTACCTCGGCGAGGTGCAGATGAACGGCGAGTGGTTTCCCGGGAAACACGAGGCGATTGTGACGCGGGAAGTCTTCGCCGCGGCCCATAGGGGCCGGATCAAGGGCCGACCTCGTGGCACCGACCTCCTCTCGGGTCGGGTTCGCTGCGGGCTTTGCCGACGACTGATGGCCATCGACAGTAACGGTGAGGGTCGCAAGCTCTATCGCTGCCGGCACCGGGGTCAAGGTTGCGCCCAGCCCAGCCGGACCAACGTCGGGCTGCTGCGAGCCGCCGTGTTGGGGTTGCGGCTCATCGGCGACGACGTGGAACTGGCCGGCACGTGGCCGAGGACATGGTGGGCCAACGGCGCAAGCTGCTGCGCCTCTACTACGCCGACAAGATCGGTGCCGACTTGTTCGCCGAGGAAGAGGCTCGCCTGTCTGTCGCCATCCGCGAGGCACAGCGTGAAGCAGATGAGGCGCAGGGCGAGCTTGCGCGCTCGGACGATGTCGCACAGCACTTCGATGCTGTCGCTCGCATGCTGGCAAGGCTCGACGTCGACAAGACGTGGAACGCTGCGACGGAGCTCGAGCGACGTGTCCTCATCGACGAGTTCCTTGAGGAGATTTCGGTGTTACCGGATTACCTCGACGTAAAAGTTCACGGAGCGCCTCCGGTGCATGTTCTCTACCAGGAGGTCGGGATGAAGGAGTCGGGTTTTGATCGTGTCGGAGGGGGGACTTGAACCCCCACGCCCTTGCGGGCACCAGCCCCTCAACGGAGGGGGGACTTGAACCCCCACGCCCTTGCGGGCACCAGCCCCTCAAGCTGGCGCGTCTGCCTATTCCGCCACTCCGACGGGCAATCAACTGAGTTTCAGCGTCTGGGCAGCTTAGCCGAGAGCTGAACTCGGTCCCCTCCGAGGCCGGCGACAAGGGGGTGCCTCGAAGCCGTCATTCGGTCGCGGTGCCCACGTCCCGTCCTTCGGCCAGCCGACGCTCCAGATCGTCGAGCACTGCACCGGAGCGGTCATAGCGAATGTGGTTGTCCTTCCACACCGGACCCGCCCAACCGGGCAGGAGGCCGCGGTCGTAGCAGAAATACTGCGCCTCGAGCGTCCTTCCGTTGAGCCCCGTTGCCTCCTCGGTGGTGCAGAGCCAGGTCACCACCTTCGCGACGACCTCCGGAGGTGCACCGTCGGCCGCAATCCCGAACTTGGTCATGTCTTGCGCAATCCTCTCGGTCGCGATGAGACCTGGTTGGACGTTGAAGGAGCGAATGCCGAACTCGGCCAGTTCCACGGCGAGGAACCCCGCGATCCGGTGGAAGGCACCCTTCGAGATCCCGTAGCCCATGCCCCAGCCACCGGCCCCGGCCGGTTTGAGCGGATCCGCGTAGCCGGCCCCGGAGGTGATGTCGACGATCGTCCCCCCGCCCGAACGAATCATGGCGGGAAGTACGAGCTTGTTGATCTCCAAAGGCGCCAGGACGTTGGCCCGAAGTTGCTTCTCGAGCAACTCGAGAGGGGTGTCGAGGAAACGGTCCATGTGCCCGGGACCTATGTAGCGGCCGTTGTGCACCACGACGTCAACGCTGCCCTTTCGCTCGAGCGTCGTGGCGACGGCCGCCCCCAGGGACGCCGAGTCGAGGAGATCCGCCACGAGCACCAGCGCGTCCCCGCCCGCCTCCCTCACGAGGCTGGCGGTCTGCTCGAGACTGCCCGGCAGCGGAGACGTATCGGACTCCCGCACCGTCGAGGAGTGCTCCCGGCGCTCACCCTCGCTGCTTGTGCGCGCCGTGAGGGCTAGGTCGAAGCCGGTCCGGGCCAGGTCGACCGCAATCGCCTTGCCGATACCCCGGCTGGCACCGGTCACGAAGGCCACTGGTCTCGTCATGGGCTCCCTCCCGTCGAGCGCTGCCCTGGCCGGAACCTACGGGGTTCCGTTCGGTGGCACCCGGATTCCGATCCGAAGTGACGCATTTGATAAAATATCAGAACCACATTTGTGGAGGGTGGGGACGGTGGCCATCGCAACATCGACCTTCGCGGACGGTTTTGTCTTCACGGAAGGACCCCGCTGGCGAAACGGTCAGTTGTGGTGCGTCGACATGCACGACCATCGGATTGTCGCCATCGACGAGCGGGGGAGCGTGCGCACGGTCGCGGGGATCCGGGAGACGAGCCCTCAGGGCTCGGGTGGCTGCCGGACGGGCGGCTCATCGTGGTCGCCATGGAGAGGGGAGAGATCCTCCGGTTGGAGCCCGACGGCTCTCTTGCTTGCCACGCAGATCTTTCCGCCCAAGTTGTCGGCTCGCTGAACGACATGATCGTGGCCGAGGACGGCACCGCCTACGTCGGTGACATGGGAATGCGGATCCACGACGACGGCGAGCGGCTTCCCGGACAGGTCTTGCGCGTGGCTGCTGACGGTTCCTTCGACGTCGCAGCTGACGACATGCACGCGCCGAACGGGATGATCATCAGTCCAGACCAGCGGACGTTGCTGGTCGCTGAGAGCGCAGGTCTCCGCATCACCGCGTTCGACCGGGCCGACGACGGGACTCTCTCGAACCGTCGGATCTTTGCCCTGCTCACTCCGGGCGACCCCGCCGTGGGTTTCTCGGCCCCGGACGGAATGTGCCTCGACACTGAGGGAGCGGTCTGGTACGCGGATCCGATCGGTCGACGCGTGGTGCGAGTGCTCCAAGGTGGGGCGGTGACCGACGTCGTGTCCTTCGCGCCCGAGACCCCCGTGGCGTGCGTCCTCGGCGGTCCGGATCGGCTCACGCTCTACGTGTGCGCGGCGATGGCGTGGAGGCGTGAGGAGCTGGCAGGAACTCGCGCCGGCCGCATTGCGTCCCTCGAAGTCAACGTGCCCGGCGCAGGACGGCCGTAGGACCGGACTCGCTGTCCCTTCAACGCAGCATGATGGCACCGCCGTCGGCCATGATCGTCTGCCCCGTCATGTAGCGGCACCCGTCGGACAGAAGGAATGCGACGATGGGCGCGATGTCGGTGTCGGCGTCGCCGTCGCGGGAGATCGGTTGGTCGGCGAACGTCGCCGCGAACGCTGCAGCACGTGCCGGCTCGGTGGGAGCGGATCGGTGCGCGACGGAAACGGGGCACACGCAGTTGACGACGATCCCGTACCCGCCCCACTCTCTGGCCGCCACCCTCGTCAGGGCGCGGATTGCTTCCTTCGAGGCGGCGTAGGGCCCGAATCCGGCTGAGCCCAGCAGTGCTCCGTTCGATCCCATCGTGACGATGCGGCCCCACCCCCGCTCGCGCATGTGCGGGAGCACGGCCTGCATGGACCACAGCGTTCCCTTCGTCCCGGTGTCCACGAGCGTGTCCATGTCCGCTTCGGTGACGTCTTCGAGGGGCGTCACCGGCCGGAAGGTCTGCGCGTTGGCCACCAACCCGTCGAGTCGGCCGAAGCGGGCCACGGTCTCTTCGACGAGGGCGAACGTACCGTCACGATCCGCCGCGTCGACGGCCCGAGCCACCGGTTCCTCCCCGAGGGCGGCGAGCTCGGCCCGGACGTCGTCGAGACGCTGCTGCTTCCGGCCGGTCACCGCGAGCCGTACCCCCCGTCGAGCGAGAGAGATCGCAATACTGCGCCCGATGCCCCGGGTCGCCCCGGTGACGACCACCACCCTGCCGGGCAGGTCGTCAACCATCTCGCTTCTCGCTGACGTACACGGCCGTGGCCTCGGCCGTGATCGCGCCGTCGGCCAGGATCTCGCCCGAGGCGTAGCTCTTCCGTCCCTCCCAGCCGGTCAGGCGGGCCCCGATCTCGACGGGGACCCCGAAGGGCGTGCCGGCCCGGAGCGAGACGGTCATGGACACGGTCATGCCGGAGGCGCCGGCCGCCGTGACCGCCGTCCCGAGGACCTCGTCCAGGACGAGCGCAAGCACACCGCCGTGCACCCTGCTCGGCGACCCGGCATGGGAGGCGGTGAAGACACAGCGAGCCCGGACCTGACACGGCACGGGCTCGCTGCCGGGCTCGGGTTCAATGGGACGCTCCAGCCACTCCACGGGCGGCGCTTGCGGGTTGAGCCGGCCCGACCCGGCCTGGAGCAGGCTTTCGACGCCCCTCTCGGCGCGTCGCATCAGGAGCAGCGGCTCTGTCCGACGTCGGGCGGCCAACGCGTCGGCGGCGGCGGCGATGACCGCGGCGGCCTGCGCCCGGGTCTCCGGGTCCACGTCGGTCAGCACGACCGCCTCGACCAGCTCCCGAGTCCGAGCAACCAGTTCGAACGCCTCTTGGGGGATCGACGACAGCTGGGGGAGCCGCGTCCCGAGCTGCTCGGCCAGCCTCGCGGCGGACATCGGCCGAGGAGCGTCGGAGGTCATACGGTCATCCTCCCATCGGCACGCCGAACCAGCTCTGGTACCGCGCGAAGTCGCTTCGTTCCCGCTCCTCATCGAGCTGAAGGTCCCGGAACGAGTACCGATGCGTGCCGAGGGCGTCTTTGGGGCGCTCCACCAGATATCGGGTCATCGCCTCTTCGACCGCCGGGTCGAGCTCCAGATCGAGGTGCGCGTAGACGCTCCGGACGGCGCGGAGCGGGTCGCTCACGAAGTCCTCGTAGTGCACATGACAAGTACGAGCCGGGTCGAGCGTTCCGTCCTGGCACGCCGTCACCAGCTCGTCGAGCTCCCGGTGGAGGAGGTCGCGCTGATACCGGCCGACCTCGGCGAAGTCCACGCGGTCACTGTGGGCCCACCTGAGATTGGCGATCAGACTCGTCGTCGACGGCAGGACCGTCAAGGGATCTCGGTGGGTCACGATCATTCGGGCGTCCGGATACACCCCCAGCAGTGTCCGCGGCGAGCGGAGGTGGACCGGTGACTTCAGGAGCCACCGCCGGCGCGGGAAACGTCGCTGGAGGATCTGCAACACCAGGCGGTGCATCTCGTACGCGGGGCGCAGCGAGGACACATCGTCGAGGAGGGCAGCATACGAAGGCACCCGGTATCGCGCCGTGAATTCCTCGGAGAGGAAGGCCAGCGACAGCGTCGACACGCACTCCTTCGGCATGCGCCCGTGGTAGTGGTGGATCGCGTCCAAGCCCGAGACGACGTTCGCCATCTGGCGCAACTCCGTGTCGGCGAGCAGCACGCGGCCCGAGTCGGGATAGCGCTCGGGTCGGGGTGGCGGTACGGGCCGGAGGAGCTCCCATCCCTCTGGCGCGCGCAGGGAGGGGTCACAGCTCAGGACGCCGAAGAGGATCGTGGTGCCACTGCGCGCCGCTCCGGTGACGAACAGTGGGGCATGTACGTCCTCGTCGACCACTGCCGGGTCCGCCCGCATATACGCATCGATCTGCAAACGGACCTGGAGCAACCTGACCAGGAACTGGCGCGTGAGCCAACGACCCAGGACGGTCAGCTCCGCCTCCTCGTCGAGCGCCCGCAAGAGCACCTCCAAAGGCTCGACCGAGGGGGAGCCGCTCCCGAACGAGTCGCCGGCGGTCTCGTCGTCGAACCCCAGTCCGGCCCGTGCCTCCGCCATGAGGCCCTCGCGGTCCAGGGGACGTCGGGCGACCTCCGCGATGACGGGGAGCTCTCCCCGGTTCACGGCCGAGACCCAGTCGGGCCGCGGGTCGGGTCGCCACGAGCCCTCGCCGGACATCGGCCGAACACTACGGCCTACCCTTCCGACGGTGGACGAAGCACAGAAGTGGCTCGAACTGCTGACCGGGCTCGCGCAGCCTGGGCGAGCGCGTGCGGGAAGGCGCTTCGGACGGCGCTCCCGGCGCCGGGAGCGAGGGTTACCTGCACCTGGCGGAGCAGCTCCTGTGCTGGTTGGAGTGGTCCGTCGGGTACGGCAACGCGGCCCGGCCCGCGTTTCAGCGCCAGAACGACCTCGTCACCCCCTGGGGTGGGCCGAACGCCGACAACGTGTATCGGCACGCCCGGGTCAGCCCGCGGTACAGCTACGTCGTCCGGGGTCGCATGAACTCCTGCGAGGAGTTCGCCCTCGCCATCAGGGAGGGCTTCCGCCACACGGACACACCCGGGACTCTGACCGAGCTGACCGCGTCCGACATCGGCATCGGACCGGGGGACGAGTTCTCGCTGCTCTTGGGCGGCAGCGGTCCAGAACCCAACCGCGTCCCGCTCCCCGAGGGGTCGGTCATGTGCTCGGTGCGGGAGTACTACTTCGACTGGCAGGAAGCTGAGCCGGCGACCTGGACCATCGAACGGGATGCCGGCGTGCCGACCGCGACGCCGTCGTTCGACGACCAGATGGAAGAGGCGCTCGAGCTCACCGAGCAGTCACTCCGCTACTGGGCCGACTACATGCACTCGGCCCGCGCTCGCCAGGAGGACAACGCGTTCGGTTCGAAGGTGGACGTCCCACGCGGACTCCGGATCTCGCAGTTCTTGTTCTGCTTCTACGACCTCGGGCCGGACGAGGCCCTGGTCGTGGAGACACGGACCCCCGACGCGCGTTACTGGAGCTTCCAGCTCTACGGCCTGGAATACTTCCGACCGCTCGACATCGGCCGAACCACGAGCCTCAACCATCGCCAAGCAGCGATCGGGGACGATGATCGGGTGCACATCGTGGTGGCCCACCAGGACCCGGGGGTTCCCAATTGGGTCGACACCATGGGCCGTGGGACCGGGCTGCTCAACTACCGCCACTTCTGGGGAGCCCCCCTGCCGAGCCCGCGGACCCGGGTCGTGCCGATCGCGGACGTGCGTGACGTACTGCCGTCGGACACCGCGATCGTCACGCCAGGACATCGGGAGGCTCAGGTCCGCGCCCGGCGGCGGCATCTGGCTTGGCGTTATCGGACCTGACGAGCACTGGCGCGCTGGACACCGAAGGCAGCACCCCGCGTCCGGGGGTCGGTTCCGGAGCCATCCGCTCACTCGCGCTGGGCCAGGGCCTCGACTTTTTCCGCGAAGGCCGCCACCACCTTCGGAAAGAACAGCGGGTCCGGACGGAAGACGTCATGGGGCGCATCGGGCACGACGACGATCTCTGCGTCGGGCCTGACCGCGAGGTAGCGGTCCACGGCCTCGTCGTCGAGGATCGAACCGGGGCCGCCCGCGCGCCACCAGGAGGGGTCCGCGCAGCTTCGTGAGGTCGCCCCAGAGGTCTCGCGAGACCGATGCCGACGCAACCTCCTCGAGCACGTGCTTCTGGAGCCGATCCCTCATGGGTCGGCCCCGAAATCGTGTCTCCCACTGCATGTCGGCGAACGTCCGTGGAAGGCCTATCTCCGCCGCGCGGTAGTCGGCGATGGCCATGGAGGCGATACGGGCTGGCTTCGCCCGGACCAGGTCGAGGCCCCAGGTCGTGCCCCTCGAGAAGGTGACGAGATGGAGCAGATCGATCCCTTCCTCGTCGAGGACCGCCTCGAGGTCCGCGGCGTGCGCCGCCGCCGTGTACCCCGAGCGTGGCGCGTCGCTCGCCCCGCGACCGCGCACCTCCACCACCAGGAGCCGACCGCGGCCTCATCCACTCCAACATCTCGTGGTACTCGTCGGCGGTGTCGGAGAGCCCGGGGGAGAACAGGATCGGCAGCCCCCGAGGACGTTCCGGCGCGTTGTCCAGGTACCGGATCCGTGGCCCGCTGCGCTCGGTCCAACGCTCGGTCCACCCCTGGGCCACGGCCGACACCATGCCAGGCCTCCGGCACGGGGCGCTCGAGCCGGTTCCCGTGCAAAACCGCAAAGTCGTTTCCGGTCGTCCCGGACGCCGGCGGATTCCTACCCGCCCGTCATGGTGCCACCATGAGTCGCGAACGCCTCGCCGGATGGTCCCGCCTCGAGTCGTTCGCTGACGAGCGCGGCGCACTGTTCTGACGGCAGCTCCGACGTGTCGACCACCATGTCGTACGTGAGGCCGGCGTGCACGGCTTTCTGCCAGCGCTCCACGGCACGGACGAGTTCGTCGTCTGCCGCCTCCCGGCTCTGACCCCACGTTGCTTCACGACGGCGCCAGATCTCCTCGAGCGGGCAGTGAACGCCGACGAAGAGCACAGGGAGCCCTTCCACCAAGCGCGCGCACCGACCCAGGATGTCGCGGTGCTGCGAGTAGTCGTCGTGATGACCGACATCGACGACGACGTCGAAACCGAGGCGGGCGTGCGCCGCGATCGACTCGTACAGAGCGTCGTACAGCCTCACGACCAGGTCCTCGAGGTCAGGACGCTCTCCGCCCGGGCGGAGCCCGATGCCCGGCTGGTACCGCTCGGGCAACGAACGTCGCGACCAGTCCACCCCGAGGTTGATCCAGACGTCCGGACCCCGCTCCTGGAGCGCCACGCAGATGGAGGTCTTGCCCGATCGGGGCGCACCGTTGAGCACCACGATCCGGCCGGGTCCGGTCACTCGTACTCCGACCGCCACTCAACCCGACCGGATCCGCAGCGGCGGGACGGTCGTCGAGGGGACGGTCACCGGACCTCCACCGGGCCCCCCGGCGCCGATGGGCGCGGTGACGGACGCGGGGTTGCCGGCACCCTGGGTGAGGCGGAGCAGGACCTCGAGCGTCCCTTTGTCCGCCGTGTTCACGAAGCCGCCGACGCTGGGGTTGGAGATGTCCCAATCGGAGAAGAGGATGGGGATGTCCGCCAGTACGGCGATGTGCGCGCCCAGGCGCTCAGCCGACACCGAGAATGACACGGCCTTCGTGACCCCGTGCATGGCGAGCGTGCCCGCGGCCGCGTAGCGGCGCACCGTGCCGTCGCTCGGGACGCTCCCGAGGGCGATGGGCCGGGTGAGGGTGAACGTCGCGGTCGGGTACCTGGCGACATCCATGATCCGGGTCCGGAACGAGTTGTTGCGCTCGGACTGGTCGCTCACCACGTCCGCCATGTTCACGCTGAACGTGCCCTTCGTCGCCGACGTCCCGGTGATCGTCACCGAACCCCAGACCTCGGTGGTGCGCCCCACGGCGGTGGCGTTCTGTCCGAGGAGGACCTCCTGCACCCGATAGCCCGCCAGGGAGCCCGGACCGACGTTCCAGACTCCGCTCACCGACGAGGGGGCGGACGAGCTCGGCGTCGCGCCGGTCCCCGCGGTCGTGGAGGGGGCCGAAGGGAGGCTCAGCTTCGCCGCGGGTGGCCCTTCGACGAAGTGGATGTAGACGAAGGGCCCGGCCACGGCTGCGACGAGCAGGACCGCGGCTGCGCCCACCACCCACCACAGCAACTTGCGATGCCTCCAGCTCGCCGTCGCCATCACCTCCTCGGGCCTGGGCGGCCGGCGGTGGCCAGCCGGGGCGACAGCGCCATGATGGCGGAGTCCCGCGGCCGGGATGACCGCGACTCAGGCGCCGAGGGCGGTATCCGTGGGCGGCAGCGTGGCGATGACCCGCCGCGCCAGCTCGGACGGGGTGCACCGGGCCGCCTGTGCCGCGCGGCTCAGCAGGTCACCGAGGTAGCCAGCCAACATCACCAGGTCGAGCTTGACCGACCGGCCGACCAGGGGAAACGGCTCGTTCGCTCGATCCAACCCGCAGGCGGACAGGATCTGCTCGCGGAGCGCGAGCAGGGTGGTGCGGGCCTCGTCGTGCGAGCTGCCGCTCCATTGCAACCAGACCGAAAGGCCCAGTTCGACGGACAGGTCGCCGGACCCGGCATCCACCCGGCCGAGCTCGGCCAGCCCGCTCAGAGCGGCGGGCCCGAACTCGGTACACGGGGCAGCTGCCATGCGCCTCAGTGTGCCGAAAGGCTGTATCACGGTGGTGGATCGCCTCTGGACTGGTAGTTTGGAGCCGTGCCTCGCACTATCTGGAAGGGCGCGGCTCAGTTTCGGCCTGGTGAACATTCCCGTGGGCGTGTACCCGGCCACGTCTGACAAGAGCGTGCACTTCAACCAGTTCGAGGAGGGCACCTCGGACCGCATCCGTTACAAGAAGGTCAACGAGCGCACGGGCAACGAGGTGCCCCAAGAGCGCATCGTCCGCGGGTTCGACCTCGGTGGCGGCGAGTACGTCATCCTCACCGAGGAGGAGCTCGAATCAGCCGAACCGAAGAAGTCCCGCCAGATCGAGATCTCCGACTTCGTCCCGCTGCCCGAGATCGACCCGGTCTACTTCCGCGCCAGCTACTACCTCGCACCTGAAGGGGCCGGGGCCGACAAGGCCTACGCGCTCCTGCGACGGGCCATGGTGGAGTCGGGTCGGATCGGTATCGCCACCATGGTGATGCGGAACAAGGAGTACCTCGTGGCCATCAGGCCCGAGGAGGATGCGCTCGCCCTCCACACGATGTACTTCTCCGACGAGGTCCGCGCGCCAGGTCGCGAACTGCCCGAGCTTCCGGAGACCGGTGACGTGACGAACCGGGAGCTGTCGATGGCGCAGCTCCTGATCGAGTCGATGGAGAGCGAGTGGGACCCTGACCGCTTCCACGACACTCACCGGGAGAAGGTCGAGGCCCTGATCGAAGAGAAGCGTGCCGGTCACGAGATCGTGCTCCCGGAGGACTACGAGGCACCGACCAACGTGGTGGACCTCATGGAGGCGCTCAATGCGAGCATCGCGGCCGCGACTCGCACCGGCGCCGAAGACGTGACGTCGGGCTCAGGTGCACAGGGTGCCCGCGGCGCCCGGGGGCGGAAGACGGGAGCCAAGGCAGTTGCGCCCAAGGCGAAGTCCGCCGCCAAGCAGACAACCCGCGGCCGCGCCCCGGCTTCCAAGAAAGCGGCAAAGGTCGCGAAGTCGGCCAAGGTGGCCAAAGTCGCGAAGTCGGCCAAGGACACGGCCGTCGCCAAGCCTGCGCCGGCCCGCCGCAAAGCGTCCTGAGCCCGGACACCCCTGTTCCCCCCCACGCCGACTCCGGCTTCTCGGGGCTACGGCCGAATCCTGGCCAGCTGGGCTCTGCAACGTTCCTGCATTTGAGCAGTGCGCGACGCACGAACGGCGAGTCTGATCGCAGATCCGTTTCGTTTTGTCTGCGGCGCTCGATCGATCGTGCTCTGATGCGTCTGTCGGGACGTGCCCGGGACGACCGGGGAAGGGAGTCCAATGGCGACGGTGGAGATCCAGGTGCAGCCGGAACGGATCCCGGAATGGATCCGTTTCGACGGCCTGGTCCAGCTGATCTCGGTGGACGGGCAACGGACCGTCGGATGCCCCTACCGGGAGCTGGTGGCCGATGTCGGCCCCGAAGAGCTCAAGCGCCCTCTACACCGACATGGCCGTCGTCCGTCGTCTCGACGCCGAGGCGATGGCGTTGCAGCGCCAAGGCGAACTGGCGTTGTGGGCCCCGCTGCTCGGGCAGGAGGCGGCGCAGGTCGGTTCTGCCCACGCGCTGCGTCGGGACGACTTCGTGTTCTCGAGCTATCGGGAGCACGGTGTCGCCTATTGCCGTGGCGTCGACCCCGCAACGATGCTCCAACTGTGGCGTGGGTGCGCGCTCTCGGGATGGGATCCCTCGGCGTACAACATGGCGACGCCGGCGATCATCGTCGGTGCCCAGGCCCTGCATGCCACCGGTTATGCACTCGGGATCAAGCTCGAGGGCGCCTCGTCCGCGGCCGTGGCCTATTTCGGCGACGGCGCGACCAGCGAAGGTGATGTGGCCGAGGCGCTCGGCTTCGCCGCCAGCTACGTCGTGCCGGTTGTCTTCTTCTGCCAGAACAACCAGTGGGCCATCTCCGAGCCCGTCCAGCTCCAGGCCCATGGCTCCATCGCCCGGCGTGGGCAGGGTTACGGCATCCCCGGGATCCAGGTCGACGGCAACGACGTCCTGGCGGTGCTCGCCGCCACCCGGCTCGCGCTCGCCCGCGCCTCGTCGGGCCAGGGACCGACGCTCATCGAAGCCGTGACCTACCGCATGGGCCCCCACACCACGTCCGACGACCCGACCCGTTACCGCTCGCATGAAGAAGAGGAAGCATGGCGAGCGAAGGACCCGCTGTCGCGCCTGCGGGCGCTCCTGATCGCCGAGGGCCTCTTCGACGAGGCGTTCGAGGCCACGGTCGACGCAGCCGCCGACGCCCAAGCCTCCGCGATGCGAGCAGTGTGCCTTGCCCTGGCTCCGCCCGATCCCTCCACCCTGTTCGACCACGTCTATGCCGCGCCGCATCCGCTGCGTCGAGGAGGAGCGTATGGCGTTCGCTGGGTACCAGGCCGGCTTCGACCAGGAGTGAGGTCGACGTGCGCCACGGCATCGACAGCCCCGGCCGCGGCCGGCACCTTGTCACTCGGGAAGGCGATCAACGCCGGGCTGCGACGGGCCATGGAGCGCGACCCCAAAGTCGTTCTGCTTGGGTGAGGACATCGGCAAGCTCGGCGGCGTGTTCCGCGTCACCGAGGGACTCCAGTTCGACTTCGGGACCGACCGGGTCATCGACACGCCGCTCGCCGAGTCCGGGGTCATCGGGACGGCGGTCGGATTGGCCATCCGTGGTTTCCGCCCGGTGTGCGAGATCCAGTTCGACGGCTTCGTCTACCCGGCCTTCGACCAGATCGTCTCGCAGGTGGCCAAGTTGCGCTACCGCAACGAGGGCCGCGTCGCCATGCCTCTGACGATCCGCATTCCCTACGGCGGTGGCATCGGCGCCGTCGAGCACCATTCCGAATCACCTGAGGCCTACTTCGCACACACCGCAGGGCTGCGCGTCGTCACCTGCAGCAACCCCGCCGACGCCTACCGGATGATCCAGCAGGCGGTGGCCGCCGACGACCCGGTCGTGTTCTTCGAGCCGAAACGCAGGTACTGGGAGAAGGGCGACGTCGACCTGAACGAACCTCCCGATGTCGTACCACTGCACCAGGCCCGAATCGTCACGGAGGGGACCGACGTCACCGTGGCCACCTACGGGTCCCTGGTCGCGACCGCGCTCGATGCCGCCGGGTCGCGGCGGAAGAGGGCACCTCGGTCGAGGTGGTCGACCTGCGCTCGCTGTCGCCGGTTGACTTCACCACCCTCGAAGCCTCCGTCCGCAAGACGGGCAGGCTGGTCGTCGCCCACGAGGCACCGGTGTTCTGCGGTCTCGGAGCCGAAGTGGCGGCTCGGGTCAGCGAGCGCTGCTTCTACCACCTCGAAGCACCGGTCATTCGGGTCGGCGGCTACGACACGCCCTACCCGCCGTCGAAGCTCGAGTCCTTCTACCTCCCCGACGCTGATCGCATCCTCGACGCCGTCGATCGAACGCTCGAACCGCTCGGCCCGTGAGCGACGGCGAGACCGTTCCGCATGCCGGACCTCGGCGAGGGACTGGCGGACGCGGAGATCGTCGGCCTGGCACGTCGCGGCGGGTGATGTCGTCGCCCTCAACCAGGTCCTCGCCGAGGTGGAGACGGAGAAGGCGGTGGTCGAATTGCCGAGCCCGTTCGCCGGCACCGTCGTCGAGCTGCTCGCGGCACCGGGCGAGACGGTCGCCGTCGGCGCTCCGATCGTCACGATCGAGACTGGCGCGAGCGTCGCCTACGCCCCGGCTCTGCGTCGACGAACGAGGGCACCGAGGATCCGTCCCCGTCCCGACAGGTTCCCACCCTCGTCGGCTACGGCCCGGCGAAGCGGTACCGAGCCGACGCCGGTCGAGTCGCCACCGATCGCAGCGCCACGAGCACCCCGGCGCCGCCACGGCCGAGTCCGACTGCCGCGCGGTTCCGACCGTGACGTCGCCGCGAACTCAGCGGCACCGGACCCGGGCCGGCCGACCTGCCCGCACGACCGCTCGCGGCCCCACCCGTCCGCTTCACGGCGCGACAAGAAGGCGTCGACCTGGCGGACGTGGCGGGGCACGGGCCGGGCGGGATCATCACCCGCGACGATCTGGCGGCCTATCATCCGAGCCGGCGCCGGAGCGCCCGCGGCGGCCGGTCACCCCCGGAACGGCCGACACCGCATGGACCGCGGAGCCGATGGGAGCCGGAGCACGCACCGCCGGAACCGCCGCACCCCGCTGCGCGGGATTCAGAAGCGGATGGCGGAAGCCATGGTGCGGAGCGTCGCCGAAGCGCCACAAGCGTGCGTCTTCCTGTCGCTCGACGTGAGCGAGACGACGGCACTGGTCGAGCGTCTTCGCTCCAACCGTCAATTCGACGGCGTCCGGGTCACGCCTGCTCAGCGTCGTGGCCAAGGCCGTCCTCCGTGCGCTCGATGAGCATCCCGAGCTCAACTCGTCGTGGGACGGCAGCGCCGTGAGATCCTGTCCGGGCCGCATGTCAACCTCGGCATCGCGGTCGCGGCACCGGCCGGGCTTCTGGTCCCGAACATCCCGGCGGCGGAAAGCCTCGGTCTCAGAGACCTCGCCCACGCCGGTGAGCGATCTCACGGCGCGGGCTCGCGACGGCCGGTGCACACCGGCGGAGTTTCGGGGCGGCACGTTCACCATCACCAACGTTGGCGTCTTCGGCGTCGACGGGGGAGTGGCCATCCTCAATCCGGGAGAGGCGGGAATCCTCGCCGTCGGCGCGGTCCGCAGGACGCCCTGGGAGTACCAGGGCGCCGTGGCATTGCGCGACGTCGTGACCATGAGCCTGACCTTCGACCATCGTCTTGTCGACGGTCGGCAGGCCTCGAGCTTCCTCACCGCGGTCGGGCGCATCCTCGCCGATCCGTTCGAGCTTCTCGCCTTCGCCTGAATCGACTCCCCGGGTGATCTCGGCACCTCGGCACCGTGGGGCGAGGTGCGTGGGTCAGGCCGATTCCGCCAGGAGCCGGACCAGTCCCTCACGCATCGTCCGGAGCTGCTTCTCCAGGGCCTGGAGCTCGCGAACGAGCCGCATCGCCTCCTCCCGGTCGAGAGCGGGCGCGCCGGGACGCAACATGGCCAGGGAGCGCCGCAACGACTCCAGTTCGAGTTGGCGCTCCATCCGCTACGAACATACGTTCGTAGGGAGCTCGAGGGCAAGCCTCGAGCAACAGAGTGCACGGCGTTGCCGTCCGGACATCGTTCGTATGCGAACCGGGGGAGCGGATCGTCCGGACGCTGCATGACGCGCCTCGTTCCCGAGGGACCCGAGCACCCGCGACCCGGAGCGCCCCCGGACGCGGTGGCGTCTGCTCAGCGCGCCTGCCGACGGATCGTTTCAGCCGATTCCTCGCGCCGCTCCGACGTCACGATCAAACGTTCGACTCGCAGCCCGCCAACTCGACCACCACCGCTGGACCCTTCCCGTGTACGGCCGCGAAGTTCTTGCCGAACCCGCCGCGTCGGGTGCCGACGGCGATCACGTCGGGGAGTCCCGTCCCGGGCGTGCGCATCCCCCGTGGATCCGGCCAGGCATCGTCGACCACCCGCACCGACGTCACGGCTCGAAGCGGTACCCGGATGTCGCCGTGGAGCTCTCCGCCTTCTCGAGCATGCCCATGCGGAGTACGAGCTCCGCCCCCTCCACCTGCAGCTCGGCCACGTCGACAAGTCTACGGAGGGCTCTCCATCGGCACGTGTCCCGAGGGACGCCGGATTGGCGCTGGCGCGTACCCGGCTTCCATCCGGTCTCCGCACCTTCGGCGCAAGAGCCTCGGCCTTCGTGTCGGGCCCGCCTCCATGGCCACCGCCGCCCGGCGGGACCTGGGTGCTCGATCTCGACGGTGTGGTGTGGCTGACCGGACGTCCCATCCCGGGGGAGACGAGGCCGTCGCCACGCTGCGGGGAGCCGGCGTTGAGTCCTGTTCGCCACCAACAACTCGGCACCCACCAAGGCCGAGCTCCATCGGCGACTCCGGGGCTGCGGCATCACCGCACCGGACGACGACGTCCTCACGTCCGCTGACGTCGCCGTGGCCATGCTCGCGCCCGTTCCGATAGCTCTGCGCCGTCGGCGAGGACGGCGTCATCGAGGCACTCGCCGGTCGTGGTGTTACCGTGGCTAACACAAAACACGAAACTGAACGAAGTAAATCGGCAGCGACATGGCCACCACCGGCGGCGTTCTACGCCGCCACCGGCGATCAGCGGAGCTATCTGGTTGCGGAAATAATCCTCATCGACCTTGTCGACCTTGGCCGCGATCTTCAGCGGGATGCCGGCGTCGCGCGCGATTCTGATCGCACGGTCCGGGCGTTTTTCCGGTGAAATCCGCCCTAGGAATGCAAGGTAGCTGCCCTGCCCGAACGATGGCCGATGCTGGCCAGACGGGATGCCATGATGGATGGTCGCGACAAAATTGGCGTGCGGCAAAGGTTTGCTTGGTCGTCCGAAAGGAAATCAAAGGCATTTCGCTGAACCGGGAATAAAACGGTTTGAGATCCGCCAAATCCTGCCGGCCGTGAAGCGTGGTCAGGGTCTGCGCCGCCAGCGAGCGGAAGAGCGGGAAATGGAACAGTTCTATGTGAAAATGAAGAACGTCAAACTCGTCCGCGCGCTCACGCACCTTATCAATCATCAGCATAAAGTGGGGTACGACGTTGTGCACGGAAGGATCAAGGCGCAAGGCGCGAGTGTAACAGGAGGCCGACTCTGAGCCGGTGATCGGCCCCCGCTTGCAAATAGCGTAACTTCGTGGCCAAGCCGGACGAGCTCTTCGGTCAGGTAGGAAACGATCCGTTCGGTGCCGCCATAGAGCCGAGGCGGAACGCTCTCAATAAGAGGGGCGATCTGTGCGATCTTCATGCTGTCCTTAAACCTCGGACGACAAACGCGCGGCGCGGTTCAGCGGCGGTTCTACAAGACCTGAGTTAACAAGAGCGTCTCCTGACGAGATAAAAAAGCGCTTCGGTTGCCTCGGTCGTCGCCGGCAACCGCACCTCGCTTAGATCTTGCAACGATGGACCATCGACTAACGTTCTATCAAGGCCCCCACCTTGTCGATTGAGCGAGATTGAGTTTGTTTTCTTTGACCACTCGATCCGAAGCAACTTAGATGTTGAGCTCGATACTCGCCGCGTCTATGGCCATCGGCGGTGTCCCGACCGGCGGCTAATCTGACCGCGCAGCTTCGCGATGCGATCGAACTCACGTGCGCCACGGACGCTGATCAATGAAGCATCGCCGGCAAAGTCTGAGGGCGACGCCAGTTCCTATCGGGCCTCAGAAGCACACCGATGAGCAATTTTGCTCAGCAATGACTGAGGCAAAGGTCAATATCCATGTCTAAAGGGTGGCGACCCGTTCACATTCGTGCTTTCGTTTCTCTTACCCTAAAGGACCGTTCCGCACGAAAAGGAGGTTGCCACTATCATCATTTTTGCCTCGAGCGTGATCGGACACTCATGCTGGTTCGCGCACTGCCCGCGGCTGCAGTCGGCAAATTAGCTCGACGTTACGCGTGATGAATATGCTCGAGACTCTCGGCACGCTCGTGGCGATTGGTACCTTCGTCTTTTGGTGCGATGTCCACAGATTCACTGACTAGAATGTGTTCCTTCGGTACAAGTTGGCCTCATGGCTGCGGCGAGCTTTGGATCCGGTGCGAACCGGGCTAAGTGGGGGCTCAGAATAAGGGCAGCCGTCTAATTCGAGGTATCTTGAACAAGGGTAAAACGCCGGTAGAGAACTAAAGGTTCAACGCTGATTGCCTTTGGGCTCACGCTAACCGATTACCGAGACTTCCAATGTCGGCCAGTTTGCGGTTCTGCCAAGCGCCATCCGCTCCACTGGCATAGGAACAAAACTAATATGCGTGCCGGCGTGATCTTCGCAAAGATTTCAAGCGGTCGACCTGCCAGCCAGCGGCATATCCAAATGAACAAAAGCATCGATGCTAGGCGACAATGCCGCGTCCTAGAAGCCGAAGATAATCAAGCTGACGTCATGGACGAGCGCGCCGCTCACTCAATTCCACCAATCCGCCGCGATCCTCGGATGCCCGAAACGAGGCCATCGGGCAGGACAGAAGCCCGAGGACGATACAGGCTTGGGCGTCCGGCGTCCCAGCCCAGACCGAAATCAATTAAGCGCTGACGAGGTTATCCGGAAACTCTCCGTGCGAACAATTGTCGTGTATGGCGGCGATCTGCTCGTCCTCCTGCGATACGAGGACCCGCACCGCGCAACGCGATCCGATCGTCGATCGGATTGCTCGTGGACCGGTTCGAGCTTGATCGAGAGTAACGCCAAGCCAGGACAAGCCGCCACAGATCGCCGTACGCGCCTCGACATCATTTTCGCCGATGCCGCCTGTAAACACGACCAGATCTGCTCCATCCAGCGCCGCGATCATCGCGGCGATTTGTTGCGAACGGAATAGCAGAACATCGCAATGGCCAGTCGCGCATTGGCGTTTGACGACGCGGCTTTGTGCAACCGCCGCATGTCACTCCCGACGCCCGAAATCCCCAGGAGCCCGGAACGGTGATCCACCACTCTTCGATCATGGCCGCATCGAATTTCTTCTCACGCATTAGATAGACCAGAACGCCGGGATCAAGATCGCCGCTTCGCGTGCCCATGATCACACCACCGGTCGGGGTCAATCCCATGCTGGTGTCGATCGATTTACCGCCATATCGCAGTTACGCTTGCGCCATTGCCGAGATGGGCGATCACCAGGCGATGCGGCAGATCGTTTGCGAGTTGAGGCACGATCGATTCACACGAAAGGCCGTGAAAACCGTAACGTTGGATACCCTCGAACTGCAATTCCCTTGCGATCGGAAGAACACGTGCGACGTCCGGCAACCCCGCATGAAAGGTCGTGTCGAAACACGCCGCCTGCGGCAGCCTCGGAAATGTTCTTGTGCGAACCGGATAACCGAGAGCGCGGACGGAATATGCAGGGGCGCGAAAGCGGTCGCCGCTTCGAGTTGGATTAAGACCGTTCGTCGATGAGGCTTTGCCGGAGCTTCGGTCCCCATGAACGATGCGGTGCCCATGGCGGCCGGCCGCATCTCGGTGTCGCTCAGGAGCCTGCCGATCGAACGACTGCTTCCTGTTGGCCGGGATGGAACCGGTCTCGGAAAACAATACATTTCCACCCGCATCCTCTGCATGGAATTTGCCGCCTTCATTGCCGATCAACTCGCCTGACCCGAGACCAGCCTTTCGATCCGCGAAGACCACACGATACAATCCGAATTTGAGCGAAGAAGAGCCGCTGTTCAGCGCAAGTACATTTAATTCAGGCTTGGCGTCCGTCATGCACTGTCCAGCGAAAGCACGCTCTCACGCGGTCCAACGCCAATCGCGGACTTCAGGCATGTCGTCGCCGTGCTCGCAGATATAGAGCTTATGGCGCTCCATGGCCGCCCAGTAGCGCGCGGTCGCCTTGTCGAGTTGATCGCTGAAGCTCGGAATACGCTGGATGGCGTCCAGCGCGAACTGAAAGCGGTCGAGATTGTTCAGCAGACCATATCGAAGGGCGTTGTGGTGGTGCCCTCCTCCCTGTAGCCACGCACATGAATATTGTCGTGATTGTGCCGCCGGTAGGTCAGCTTGTGCACCATCGCGGGATAGCCATGGAAAGCGAAGATCACCGGCTTGTCGGTCGTGAACAACTCATCGAAATCCTGATCCTCGAGACCATGGGGATGCTCGGATCGAGGCTGCAGCACCATCAAATCCACCACGTTGACGACGCGGATACGAATATCAGGCATACCCCGAAGAAGGGTCACGGCAGCGAGCGTCTCAGAGTCGGCACGTCACCGGCGCATGCCATACGACGTCGGGATCGCCGGCCTTGTTGCTGGCCCACTGCCAGATACCCGCGCCGGCGGTGCAATGACGAACCGCCGAATCGATTCGAGCCACTGCCACTCCGGCTGTTCCGGCGATGATCAAATTGACGTAGTTGCGGCTGCGCAAACAATGATCAGCCACCGATAGCAAGCAATTCGCGTCGGGCGGCAGATAGATGCGCACGATATCGGCTTTTTTGTTTGCCACATGATCGATAAATCCCGGATCCTGGTGGGAGAAGCCGTTGTGATCCTCTCCGACGTGTGACGTTAGCAGGTAGTTTAGCGAGGCGATCGGCTTGCGCCACGGGATCTTTCTACTGACCTTGAGCCATTTTGCATGCTGATTGAACATCGAATCGATGACGTGAATGAAGGCTTCGTAGCACGAGAAGAAGCCGTGGCGTCCGGTGAGGAGATATCCTCGAGCCAGCCCTCGCATAGATGCTCGCTGAGTACCTCCATGACCCGGCCATTGATGCTCAGATTGATGTCGACATCTTCGACTTCGGCCATCCATTCTTTGCCGGAGACTTGGTAGACGGCGTCCAACCTGTTCGACGCGGTCTGTCGGGCCAAAGATCCCAAAATTCCCTTTTTCGAGATTGAGCTTCATCACGTCGCGCAGAAACTTTCCGAGAACCCGCGTTGATTTAGCCTCCACGCTTCCTGGCCTAGGCACCTCCACGGCGTAATCGTGGAAATGAGGCATCGACAAGGGATCAACACTTCACCGCCATTAGCGTGCGGATTTGAGCCCATGCGCGATGACCTGTCGGGGCAAGTGCCGCGAACTCCTCGCGGAACTTGCCGCGTTCATCGAACAATTCATCCGGGCGGTAACTCTTCATCCAATCTTCGAGTTGCTTGAGATGTTCGGGATTTTTGAGGTCGGCGAGCGGGACTTGATGTGCGCGCCAAGTGCCCTCGACCGGCTCGCCGTCCACGAATTTAGGGCCAGTCCACCCTTCGGCGTGCGGAACACGATCATGGGCCAAAGCGGCCGCTCGACGGTGTCCGGCGAGGAACGGGCCGCCTTCTGGATCTCGCAAATCTTTGCCAGATCGTATCCAGCGTCTCGGCCAGGCTTTGATGCATCAGCGCGGGGACGTCGCCCTCCACGAAACGCGGCTCATAGCCGAAACCGCGGATCAAGTCGGTCAGTTCCCGGCGGCTGATACGCGCGAGCACGGTCGGATTCGCGATCTTGAACCCGTTGAGATGAAGGATCGGAAGAACCGCGCCATCACGTGCGGGATTGAGAAACTTGTTGGAATGCCACTCGTCGCGAGTGCACCGGTTTCCGCCTCGCCGTCACCGATCACGCAGGCGACTATCAGATCGGGATTGTCGAAAGCTGCACCAAGCGTGGACCAGGGAATAACCGAGTTCCCCCCTTCGTGAATTGAGCCGGGTGTTTCCGGCGAAACGTGGCTGGGAACTCCGTAAGGCCAGGAGAATTGGCGAGAAAAGTCGAACGCAACCCGTTCCGGTCCCGCTCGATCGCCGGATAGCGTTCAGTGTACGAACCTTCGAGAT
>CAWFPQ010000004.1:0-287909 GCA_963817875.1 uncultured Acidimicrobiaceae bacterium | reverse complement strand
CTCGTATCGCTTGATCCCCTTCTTTCGGAGGCCACGGCGGCACTCGTCCGAGAAGCACTTCCCGAGGGCTGCTCCCTCATCGACCTGGGTGAGCATCGGCTCAAAGACCTCGGTCGTCCCGAGCACGTCTTCCAGATAATGGCCCCCGGCCTGGAGGCGACATTCCCAGCGCTTCGCTCGCTCGACAACCCCGATCTTGAGCACAACCTCCCAATCCAGCTTACGAGCTTCATCGGGCGCGAGAAAGTAGTCTCGGAGGTTCTTCGCCTAGTAGACGAATCGCGGCTTGTCACCCTGCACGGGCCGGGCGGCTCGGGCAGAGCGCCTGGCGCTCCAGGTGGCTGCCGATGTGCTCGACGGCTCCGGAGACGGCGTATGGTTCGCTCGACCTTTCGGCTGTCGACGCCGAAGGGATAGTGGCCCGCGAGGTGGCAAGTGTGCTCGGTGTACACGAGGAGGCGGGACGACCACTTCCAGAGACCCTCGTCGAGTCCCTCCAGTATCAAGACCTCTTGCTCGTCTTGGACAACTGTGAACACGTCATCGATGCGGCCGCCAAGCTGGCCGAGAGGATCCTGCGCCATTGTCAGAAGGTGAGAGTGCTCGCCACGAGCAGAGAACCCCTCGCAGTCTCAGGTGAGCGTCTCTACCGGGTCCCACCCTTGGGGCTCCCCGACATCTCCGAAGCCGGACCAGATCCAGAACCCTGGCCGGCTCGAGAAGCGGTTCGTCTCTTCGTGGAACGAGCAAGAGAGCATCGCCCGGAGTTCACCTTGGATGCGGCCAATGCTCGCAGCGTCGCCTCGGTGTGCCGGCACCTCGATGGCGTCCCTCTTGCCCTCGAACTGGCCACGGCCCGGGTGCGCTCGATGTCGGTGGAAGAGGTGGAGGGTCACCTCGGGCAGCGCTTTCGCCTCCTTCAGCTTCCATTCTCGGACCGCGGTTGCACGTCAGCAGACCCTTCGAGGGTGCCATCGCTTGGTCCTATGAGCTTCTCAATGAACCCGAGAAGCTTCTTTTCGTCTGCCTTTTCGGTCTTCCCGGCCACCTTCGACCTTCCCGCCGACGAAGTCGGTGTGTTCTACGGCCGCCGGGTTCGACGAGTTCGAGGTGGTCGACCTCCTCGAATCGCTCGTTGACAAGAGCCTGGTGCAGACCGAGCAAGGGCCGAGCGATCTTCGCTACCGGATGCTTGAGACCATCGCCCAGTACGCGGCGGACCACTTCGCGGAGGCTGCCGCGGACGGCACCGAGCGGGTCAAGGAGGCGCATGCTCTTTACTACCTGCGCTTTGTAAGAAGCAGCCCCTTCTTCACCGGCTCCAGCCAGATCGAATGGATGAGAAAGATCGAGGTCGACTACGACAACGTGCGGACGGCACTGACGTTCCTGGCCGCCAACCCTGGCCATGGCTTCGAGGCGCTTCGGATGGTTGGTGCTCTTCGGATCTTCTGGTCGGCGGGGCTCGGCGGAAACCGGGGAAAGGCCCGCGACCTCGCCATGGCTGCGCTTGCGCACCCTGAGGCGCGATCTGCGACCAAGGAGCGTTCGGAGTCGCTTCTGAGTCTCGGCTCGGTCGAGGAAATTATGGGCGATGTCGACGCCGCACGGTCCAGCTTCGAGGCAGGCCTCGCTATCGCCAGGGAGATCGGCGACTCGGCGCTCGTCGCCGAGCACCTCTGCCGCCTCGCCTTCGTGTTCTATCGGCGGGGCGAATATCGCCGGGTCAAGGACACCGCCGAACAAGCACTCGAAATGGCAGATGCGATCGGAGACCCCAATCTCCAGGCACTCGCCCACGATCGTATGGCCGGAGCCGAGTCGGTCGACCACGAGGCCGCCCGTCTGCACTATGCGGAGGCGCTTCGCCTGTACGAACGCGCCGGGAACAACTCGGGCATTAACCGCATTTACAACAACCTCGGCGACCTCGAGATGATCGCCGGGAACGTCGTTGCGGCACGCTCGGCCCTCGAAGCGGCCTTGGAGTCCGCGGTTAGTCCTGTAGTCCGAGCAGTCGAGCTGGCAAATCTGGGCATGGTCAGCGTGCTCGAAGGCAATCCCGAGTCCGCGGGATTAAAATTACCGAGACGCACTAAGACAACTTGTGCGCCTCGGGGTTTTCGTGCACGTTCCGGATCCTCTCCTCGGCCTGGCGATGTGCTCGGGTGCGTCAGGGGACCCGGAGCGGTCCGCCGTTCTTCACGGAGCCGCCGACGCCATGGTCGACGCCCAGGGTCAATCGTGGGAGCCGGCCGAAGCACGCCTCCGCGAAAAAGCCATCGCCACCCTTCGTCAACGAATGGGACAATCCGCTTTTGAAGCCCGCGTATGCCCGGGGGCTTCAGATGAACGGCCCAGACGCCGTGGCCCTCGCTCTGCGCGACGACCAGAAGAACGCGGGCGGGTGAGCGGTATCGCTCATTTGGTGGCATTTCTTCGATCACCTTCTCCTCGTGCAGAGTGAGTGGCCGGGCACGCGAGGCAGGTCTCCACTGGCCGTTCGAGGGAATTGGAACCCTGTCATCAACGACTCGGTCGACACGGCAACCTCCAGATTAGCGAGCAGCTTGAGCCTCTAGAGTCGACGACGGCCGCTTGATGGGATCGGCGTCAGCGCCGGTCCTGCGCCCAGGAGCAGCAGGATCGGCTAGCCATTCCTCGTCCGCCTCAGCTGAGTCGAGACCGCGGAGTTCGGCGGATGCATTTGTTCGCGGTATCGCCTAGTTGATTGTCGCCTCTGACCTGAGGTCTGTCGACGGACGGGTAAAGGAGCTCTGGCCCACGCAGGGCACGTTGCAGCGGTACTGCAGCCTCATTAAAGCGGCGTGGCCCATGGTGCAGGTCAACAACCGATACGCGAAGAGCGAGATGAGATGGAACAGTTGATCCTCGGCGCCGCCGTTTTCGTCACGACCTGGACGTTCAGCCGGGTCTACACGAGCGTCTTCTATCACCGCAGCCTGGCGCACAAGGTCATCTCCCTTCGTCCCGGCCTCAAGCGCTGGGTGCTCGCAACTGGCAACTGGATGACCCGTATCGACCCGGTGGGCTGGGTGGCCGTGCACCGCCTGCACCACGCCAACGCCGATCAGGCCGCCGACCCGCACAGTCCGGCCAACGTCGGGGTCATGGGTGTGGCTCTGGCCCAGCTCAACTCCTACTGGGGCGGGCTCGATGAGCCACCCCGTCCAGGGCTGGGCGGTCAACGCGTTCGGGCCGGCGCGCGGTCAGTTTCGCTTGTGAGACCAGGAGCGTGCGAGCCGTATGGATGGAGAAGAGGAGCCGTGTCGATGGAGCGAATGAGCCCGTCGACACACCCCCTCTTCGGGTCCATCGGCCAAAAGCAGATTGCCCCCGGGCACGAGCCGCACTCAAGTTCCTCCGTCACGGAAGGAAGAACCTGATCCAAGCAAGCGGTTCTACCAAGGGTCAGGGCAGTCGCTGATTTTTGGACGGTTCATCGGATCGGGATGGCCAGGGCATTGTCCTTTGTGGTCGTTTGTGTTAGTTGATATGGCGGGCATACGGGAACGACGGGAGACCTACGTGTTATGGCAAGAGTTGCGCTACAAGATTCTGGGTCTCGCTGCGGCCGTGTTGTCGCTTCTGATGTTCGGCGGTGTGCCGGCCGTCGCTGCGACGACCGCTTTTCCTGTTTCTCATGGGTCGGGTAGTTTCGGTCTGGCGAGAGCCACCCGGCCCGCTGCACTTCAGGCGAGAGTCTCGCTGCTGGACAACTCGATGGCTGCTTCAGGCGCCGGAAAGGTCACCTATTTTCCGGGCATCGCCGATCCGGCGGGGATCACGGCGGGTCCCGACGGCGCCTTGTGGTTCACCAACTACGGCAACAACTCGATCGGGCGGATCAGCACCGCCGGGGTGGTCACCAACTACACCGGCACCGGCATCGACGAGCCGGAGGGGATCACGGCGGGTCCCGACGGCGCCTTGTGGTTCACCAACGCCGGCAACAACTCGATCGGGCGGATCAGCACCGCCGGGGTGGTCACCAACTACACCGGCACCGGCATCGACGGGCCGGAAGGGATCACGGCGGGTCCCGACGGCGCCTTGTGGTTCACCAACTCCGCCAACAACTCGATCGGGCGGATCAGCACCGCCGGGGTGGTCACCAACTACACCGGCCCCGGCATCGACGACCCGGACGGGATCACGGCGGGTCCCGACGGCGCCTTGTGGTTCACCAACTACGCCAACAACTCGATCGGGCGGATCAGCACGGCCGGGGTGGTCACCAACTACACCGGCACCGGCATCGACGAGCCGTAGGGGATCACGGCGGGTCCCGACGGCGCCTTGTGGTTCACCAACCTCGGCAACAACTCGATCGGACGGATCAGCACCACCGGGGTGGTCACCAACTACACCGGCACCGGCATCGACGAGCCGTAGGGGATCACGGCGGGTCCCGACGGCGCCTTGTGGTTCACCAACTACGGCAACAACTCGATCGGGCGGATCAGCACGGCCGGGGTGGTCACCAACTACACCGGCCCCGGCATCGACGAGCCGGAGGGGATCACGGCGGGTCCCGACGGCGCCTTGTGGTTCACCAACTACGCAACAACTCGATCGGGCGGATCAGCACGGCCGGGGTGGTCACCAACTACACCGGCCCCGGCATCGACGACCCGGACGGGATCACGGCGGGTCCCGACGGCGCCTTGTGGTTCACCAACCTCCGCAACAACTCGATCGGGCGGATCAGCACCGCCGGGGTGGTCACCAACTACACCGGCCCCGGCATCGACGAGCCGGAGGGGATCACGGCGGGTCCCGACGGCGCCCTGTGGTTCACCAACTAGACGACAACTCGATCGGGCGGATCAGCACGGCCGGGGTGGTCACCAACTACACCGGTCCCGGCATCGACGACCCGAGGGGATCACGGCGGGTCCCGACGGCGCCTTGTGGTTCACCAACGACGCAACAACTCGATCGGGCGGATCAGCACCGCCGGGGTGGTCACCAACTACACCGGCACCGGCATCGACGACCCGGAGGGGATCACCGCGGGTCCCGACGGCGCCTTGTGGTTCACCAACACGGCAACAACTCGATCGGGCGGATCAGCACGGCCGGGGTGGTCACCAACTACACCGGCACCGGCATCGACGAGCCGGAGGGGATCACGGCGGGTCCCGACGGCGCCTTGTGGTTCACCAACACGGCACAACTCGATCGGGCGGATCAGCACGACCGGGGTGGTCACCAACTACACCGGCACCGGCATCGGCGACCCGGAGGGGATCACGGCGGGTCCCGACGGCGCCCTGTGGTTCACCAACTCGGTCAACAACTCGATCGGGCGGATCAGCACCGCCGGGGTGGTCACCAACTACACCGACCCCGGCATCGACCTACCCGACGGGATCACGGCGGGTCCCGACGGCGCCTTGTGGTTCACCAACTCGGGCAATAACTCCATCGGGCGGATCACCACCGCACCGTTCGTCGAAGTGTCGCCGTCGACGGGCGCCCCCGGCACGGCGGTGACCGTCTCGGGCGCTGGGTTCACGCCCGGCGAAACCATAATCGTCACCTACAAGACCGGCCTCGCCTCACCGACCAAGGTCACCATCTGCAGCACCGTCGCCGCGGCCGGCGGCAACTTCACCTGCACCGGCAACATCCCGACCGCCGCGATTGCTGGAGCGACCGGCGCCCACGCCATCACCGCCAATGGCAAGACGTCGCGGAGCAAGCCCAAAACCACCTTCATCTTGACCTGACGCTCGCGCCAACCCACTCGTCCAAGTTTCGCCATACCAACCGACCGATCTTCCCTGGGCAGTCTTACCTACCCCGACCCGAATCGGGTGTTCTAGGCGCGGCGAAAGTAGCGGCCTCAGGTCATCACACCCGAGCCGGTCTTCGGCCTGATGGACCTCCGAAGGACACCGACGCCGGGATGTAACTCGAAAACCCGATTGGGCTCGGCTCCGGCAGCGGCGTGGAAAGGCGATCCGCTCACCGACCTCGATGTGCCAGCGAAAGCGCCGGCGTTCCGGTGGTTCGGATCCGTGCCGTTCCGTGTTCGCATACACCCGAATGACGAACACATTCGGGTTCCTCAGGGGCGGCAGGGCGAACCCCAGACCAGCCGCCTCCTCCCCACTATCCCTACCCCCATTATCCACCCCACTATCTCGGCGATACGGGGCGCGATACACCGAATTCCATGGACGAGGCGAAGACGTAACCGCAGGTCAGTGAACTGTGGAGGACCCACTGGACTCCCCGGCATCGGTCTCTTAATCCGCAGGTTTCGGGTTCAAATCCCGAGGGGCGCACTCGATCGGTGGAAACGACCTGATCAGATGTCGTTTCCGAAATCACCTCTTCCTCGACGATGAGCCGTCGTGCGCTCCGCACGTCCGCGATCCCCACGGTCGTCGGCGGTCATAGTCGGTGGTTCGGTGCGTCTGGGACCGACGGGGTGCTCGACCTCATGCTCGAAGAGGAGGTCAGAGCGATGGCCGGACCGAAGGGCCGTCACGACCCCGGGCGCCGCGCTGTGCGCCACGGCAGTGACCACGGGCTCGTGACGTTGGGTGGACGCCATGTGTCGATCCGTCGTCCGCGGCTCGCGGCGCGGATGGAGCGAGCGAGGTCCAGCTCTCGACCTATGAACTGGCGTCGTCGACCGAGCTGCTCGGACGCGAGGCCATGGCCCGCATACTGGCCAAGCTCTCCACCCGGCGCTACACGGTGGGACTTGAGCCCATGGCGAGACCTGCACGGAAGTCCCGCTCGACCTCGAAGTCCGCGGTCAGCCGCCGCTTCGTGGCCATAACCGAGTCTGCCCTGGCAGAGCTGATGGCGCCCGATCTCTCGGGGATCGACCTCGTCGCCATCATGATCGACGGGGTCCATTTCGCCAGCATCTGTGCGTCTTGGCCCTCGGCATCGCTCTCGACGCACCAAGCGTCCGCCCGCCCTCGTAGAGGGCGACATCGAGAACGCCACTGTCGCCAAGCGCCTTCTCGTCGACCTGCGCGATCGAGGCCTCGACGTCACCCGCCCAACTTCGTTCGTCACCGACGGCGCCAAAGCGCCGCCGCCGGCGATCCGAGCCGTGTTGGACCACCCGGTCTTGGCACGTCGTGAAGAACACAAAGTTCGCAACTCCAGGTTCCCATCTGCCCACCGACATTGGTCTCATCGTCGAGCGGCACATACGGGGACCTTGGCCAGAAGTTTGCGATCTACCAACGTTATAGAGTCGATGATCGAAATCTGCCCCGGGATCGTTCGGTCAATGTGAAGCACTGGCGCAATGGGACCATGGCACTGCGCTGGTGCACGGCGGCCATACTCGAGGCCAAGAAGTAGTTCCGACGCGTCAACGGGCATCTGCACCTGCATACACGACGAGTCGCGCTCGAGGCGCATCTCGCGACGGTCACACCCGATCACTGCGCTGAGCAAAAGGAGATGGCCGCGTAACCGACACATTGGGGACCGTCACCGAAAATCCACGCCGGTCCGGACAACCTCCGACTCCAAGTCGCGCGAACAGCGCAGACATGTCCTGAGAACCAATAGATCCGGGAGCTGTGACATTTCCTCAGCCTCTCCGAAATTGTTAGTCATCCAGGCTTCGGTGGACCAGCCTCCCCGGTTCCTAGCCGTTGCTGAGATGCATTGTCGCCACGGTGACGTGCGGCCAGAACACGCCGTTGAAAACAAGGATGACCGTCTGTGAATACTGCAGCTGCAGAAAGGCCGGCTGCCCGAGGTACGGGTCAAGATCGCGACAGGGTCCGTTGTCGCCTCCGGAGGCGGGATAATTGTACGGCAAACTCGGAGCCTTGACCCATTCGATCCAGAACGTCGCCGCCGCGCTCAAGACGAAGCAATTGTTCTCTGTGCTCGCAAGATACGACGTCCCGTTATTGTCGGCGACGCCGAGGAACGGAATCTGGCTCACGCCAAGACCCACCGCCGGATTCAGAGGTGTGGTCGTCATCTCGATCGTAATCGATCCGAGAATGTCCTGGCCAGCGATGTGATTCTGGAGCACCGAGTTCGGATTATTAATGATGTCCTGGAAGTCGTTCGGATAGGGCCCGTTGCTCTGGACAGGCGGAGGGACGTTAGCGGGTGTAGGCAGTACGTCGTTGGAGATGCGAACTTCGGGAACGATGTGTTCGTTGTTGGCCGGCGGGTTGTTGCTCGCGAAGGGCTGGATGCCAAGGCCCACGACTGGGGGGACCAAGGGCGGAGTCGGAATGGGCGGAACCGGGCTCGGGTATCGCCGGCGGGGATCGCGACAGGCATCGAGGGGTTCGGGTAGGTATCGGGGATGGTCGGTGGTCCCGATACCGGCGTTGCGCTCGGGGCCGACCCCTGCATGAGGATGTTCACTCCGTGGGGAATACTCCCCATTCGGACGATGGTCGGCTCGGTCGTCGAATAATCCGACACCAACGAGTTGTCATTGGCCGGCACATACATGAAGAGTCCCGGCTCGATATGGAGCGCCTGACCGGCATCGAGGAAACCCCTCTGGTCGTCGTCGCTGACACGTTGGAGGTAGTGCAAACCGTAGAGGAAGATGTCCTCCTGGTCGTTCCGGTTGTCCCTTGCTGAAGCCCGCGATTCGGCACTTGTCCCGGGATCACGTGGAAATCGAAGGACTCGCTCGTCTTGTTGAGCATCAGGTAGCGCTTGATCGGAGAGATGCCTGGGCGAGCGGTGGGTCGTTGACCTCGTCGGTAAAGTTCTGAGGACGCCACATTACGCTGAAACCCCTTTCCCTTCCACGATCCCGCCAGAGACGCGAGGGGACCGAGATTGAACGCCGTTTGTATCGCGCTGGCGCCGAAGCGCGGTGCGGAAAGACGCTCGGAAGGATCCGGCGCGCCGCTCGGATTGCCTTGGGGTTCGTTGACGACGGTCATGGTAAGTCCTCCTGAGGTGGATTCTTAATTGAAAGAAAAAGATTTCCAATCGGACGCGAGGTTGCTTAAAAGGCGGTCCTTTCATTGCAGATAAGGCTGACCTGTATCGATTGCGCAATTAACCCGCCGGCTGCGCTACAAAGGGAGATTACACTGACGCTGCGAAAAGATCAAGGGACACTAACTTGGTGCAGACGTCTTTCGAGAACTAACGGGTTGAAGTGTCACGCCCGCCCCGTCCAGGACGTCCGATGTGTAGGCGAAGGCCGAAGTCGTGTTCTACACGGTCGGATCCGAGGCGGAGTGGATGATCGAGCACTTGGATACAACGGAGCGACTGTTATCGACCGAGCAACTTGCCGCCAGTACTGGCAACAATGTGAAGCGCCCTGGGTTTCGTGGAAGCGCCCGAAACCGGCGACTCGGCGATGTGTGTGTGACCAGCGGGGCTTTGCGCGCTGAACAGATCGCCGGGCGCCCGGGGTTACGACGAGTAGCTCCGGTCCGAGACAAGAACCACCGCCAAGCTCTGCGCCAGGTAGCCAATCGATTATCGGCTCACCGTGGACTGACACGTACTCTTTGGGCTCCCAGGTATCCGAATTTTAATCCGCAGCTTTCGGGCTCAATCCCGAGGGGCGCACCCACCTACCCAGATTGCCCAGTTGAGCAACATGCGCCTCGCCGAGGTCCGCATACCGTCGTGCCCGGGCCCATGGCCGGCGGTGCGCCGGGTAACTCCCCTGCCATCGGACCGATCACCGGAAGCATCACAAGAAAGCGGAGCCGGGCAGTTGGAGGTGCGGCCGATCGCGGGATGTGTCGGCCATTCGTCAGAGGCGTGACGCCCATCCCCGATTGGACGCCGAGTCTGCGACTAGTTGTGGGCTCGGACCCAGACAGCCACGTCTTCGGCCATAGCCGCGGGGTCCTCCAGTGGCCCGAAGTGGCCGAGGTCGGGCCGCACGAAGAGGGTGCTCTCTGGGAGAGCCTCGGCAGTACTCGGAGCGAAGGCTCCAGGCCCGCCCTCCTGACGCCCGGCCACAATGGCCACCGGCATCTCGATCGATGTCAGGGTGCTCCACGCACCACTGGTTGGGGCGTGGCGAAAGACCTCGGCTTCGGTGGACGGCCGGCACCGTAACGTGACCGAACCGTCTGGAGCGGGCGAGAAGCCGCCATCGACATAAGCCCTGAGAGCATCAGGATGCAGCTGGTCGAGCGGCGGCTTTGATCGGTAATTCTCATACGCCTGATCCAGCGAGTCGAAGCGGTCACGGCGCCGGGCCGCCCCTTCAGACATCGGGTTGTCCCCGTGTGGGAGCGGCACGCCCTCTGTCGGAAATATGGCCGGCTCATAGAGCCACAGCGACCGAAAGGCATCGGGTCGTCGTGCCGCAGCCAGCAAGAGCGCCGCACCACCCATCGAATGGCCGATGCCGTGGAGTGGTCCCACCGGGAACCCGTCGCTGTTCAAAGCCGCCACGACGTCGTCGGCCATGCCCGACCACGCCAACCCGGCGCCCGGCGGCAGCTCGGACATGCCATGGCCTCGCAGATCGAGCGACAGGCAGTGGAACTCATTGGACAGGAGCGACGCCATTGGCTCCCAGACTCGACCGTGAAGGCCGGTGGCATGCGAGAAGAGCAGCACCGGGGAGCCAGTGCCGACACTCGGTCCGCCCAGATCGCGAAGGAGGATCTGTACTCCGTCGCTGGATTCGATCAACTCAGGTGCACGTCCCGCCATGGCAAGCGCAAGGCTATCTGGCAGTCGATTCGCAGCCCCGATGGGATTCGAGGCTCGATCGTCACCTTGAGAGGCGCGCCACGCGTCCTTTGCGTCCTGAGTCGTCGTTTCTTCCAATTCAACGGCTCGGAGACGACGAGTCCGTCTGCCCAACGGGACGAAATGTGTTCCCATAGTTGGGCAATTTGAGTGGCAACTCGGAACTCGAGATATCGACCCTGTGCCTAAAAAGAATGGCTCTCCTGACTGATCCGTGGGTGCCCTGACCTGGTCCTGACGCGACAACGCCATCTCCCTCTACGTTTCTGGGCTGCTTGAAGGTCCAAGAACGAGACGAGGAGGATGGCGTTGTTCGGAGCCAACGTATGGCGTCGTGTGCTCGGTGTCGACCGGGCGACGGTGATCGAGGATGTGGACTTCGACGAGGAATCCGACACCGTGGTCGTCCATGTGCGTCCGAGACGGTCTACCAAGCGCAGGTGCGGCCGTTGCGGAGTGCGCGCACCGGGCTATGACCACGGAGAGGGCCGACGCAACTGGCGGGCGCTCGACCTCGGGACGCTGCGGTGTTTCCTCCAGGCCGATTCGCCTCGGGTGAACTGCCCGACCCACGGTCCGACGGTGGCTCAGGTGCCCTGGGCCCGTCACGGGGCCGGCCATACGCGTGACTTCGACGACACCGTGGCCTGGCTGGTCACCCATACCCCCAAGTCCACGGTGAGCGAGCTGCTGCGGATCGCCTGGAGGAGCGTGGGCGCCATCATCGATCGGGTGGTGGCCGACGGACGGGCTGCCCATGACCCCTTCGATGGGCCTGACCCGCATAGGACTCGACGAGATCTCCTACAAACGCGGCCACCGGTATCTGACCATCTGCGTCGATCACACCTCAGGGCGCCTCGTCTGGGCCGCGGTCGGGAAGGACAAGAAGACCCTGAACGGCTTCTTCGATCTGCTCGGTCCCGAGCGCTGTGCAGAGATCCGCCTCGTCTCTGCCGACGCGGCCGAGTGGATCGCCGAGGTGGTGCACGAACGCTGCGAGAACGCCACTGTGTGCATCGACGCGTTCCACGTCGTCGCCTGGGCCACCGAGGCCCTTGACCAGGTGCGCCGCGAGGTGTGGAACGAGGCGAGGAAGGGTGGCATGAGCACCGACGCGCGCCAGCTCAAAGGATGCCGATACGCCCTCTGGCGCAACCCCGAGGACCTGACCCGACGCCAGGAGGCCAAGCTGGCCTGGATCGCCCAGGTCAACACGAGGCTCTACCGGGCCTACTTGATGAAAGAACAGCTCAGGATTGCCATCCGCACCAAAGGAGTGCTCGCCCTCACCATGCTCGACGAGTGGCTGGCCTGGGCCCAGCGTTGCCGCATCGACGCCTTCGTCGAGCTCGGCAGAAAGATCAAGAAGAACATCGCCGGCATCGAGGCAGCCATGCTCAACAACTTGTCCAACGCCTTGATCGAGAGCACGAACACGAAACTCCGCGTCCTGCACCGCATGGCCTTCGGCTTCCGCCAGCCCGAGCACCTGATCGCCCTCGCGCTGCTCGACCGCGGTGGCTACTGCCCGCCGCTGCTTGGACGGGGCCACCCCTCAGCGCCGGCGCTTGCGGCGCTTGGCTGAAGCGGTCTTGGGCCGCGTCCCTGCTGCGGTGATGCGGCCCGTCGATGGCGGCCGCGGGGGATGGCCCGGGCCCCGGCCCAAGATGGCCTCGCGTTCGGCTCTCGGCCGGGCGTTGAACTCGGCCATGAAGGCCTCGACCGATGCCGGGTCCTCGAGGTGGACTCCCTCGGCCTGCGCGCTCGTCCACAGTCGCTTGCCGAAGCTGTAAACGCGAGACGTCGGCCATGTTGTAGCGGAACTGGCCCGCAATCGCGTCGAGATGGTCGACGAGCACGTCGGCCGGCTCGCCGTCGGGGGCGAGCAGCCCCGTCTCGTCCAAGAACCTCACGAAGGCCTTTGCTTCTTCGAGCACGTCGTCGAGATCCTCGTCGTCGACCATCACCTTGGCCGGGTGCAGCTCGAGATAGACCTCGTCGAGGTCGACGCGGGTCCAGCGGGTCAGATGTCCGTCGAGAAAGGTCCACTTGTAATGGATGGGCGCCTCTCCGGCATCCTTGTCGGGCGCCGCGCCGACGGCCGTTCGCCATTCCGCGAAGCGCTTCTTCAACGCTCGACGAGCAACCTCGTAGTCCTCTTCGCTCTCGGGTGACCAGTCGGGGGTCCTTCGTGCCATCGCCCCATCTTCACCCGGCCGTCGCGAGGGCGAAATCTGACCGTCTCAGCTGGCCAAATCGACCCACGGATCAGTCAGAAGAGCCCTAAAGATGCGTGTCTCGCATGACGGGCTCGCCATGGGAGCGTTCCTGCGATCAGGGATCCAGGTCGCGGCCGCAAGCGTCAGCGGAGGCCAGCTGCAGAGTGTCCCGCGACCTCAGCGGGCGAGGATCGTGGCGGCGGCGGTGCCGGGAGCCCCGTAGACCTGGGCATAACCGACGCGCGGGTCACCCTGGACTTGGCGGTCGCCAGCCTGGCCGCGGAGCTGGAGCACGAGCTCGTGGACTTGGCGGAGGCCCGAGGCCCCGATCGGCTCTCCGTTGGCGATGAGGCCGCCGTCGGTGTTGATCGGCATTGGGCCGGTGATCTCGGTCGCGCCGTCCGCGAGAAGCTTCTCCTGATCGCCGTCAGCACAGAAGCCGTTCTCAGCCATATGGATGACCTCGGCGCCGGCATCGGTGTCCTGGACCTGGATGACGTCAACGTCCTCGGGCCCGATCCCAGCGTCTTCGTAAGCGGCGCGGGACGCGTACACGGTGGGGGCAACATCTTCGGCAACAGGAGCCCACGTGGTGTTGACCTCGTAAGAGCCGTAGTTGCGCGTGCGGATAGCAGTCGCTTTCACGTACACCGGCGTATCGGTGAAGCGGTGAGCGATGTCGGCGCGGCACAGGACCACCGCCGCAGCGCCCTCGTCGGGAGCGCAGAACATGTACGAAGTGAGCGGGTAGTTGAGCATCTGAGAGCCGAGGATCTCCTCCTCGGTGATCGGCTTGCGACGGAAGGCCTTCGGGTTGAGAGCGCCGTTGCGGTAGTTCTTCGCCGCCACCTTGGCCAAGGTTGCCTGGGATACGCCATGGTCGTGCATGTACTTGTTGATCTTCATGCCGAAGAACTTGGTGGTCACGTACTGCCCGTTCTCGCCATACCAAACAGGCACGTTGGTGGTCGTCGGATCTCCTTTGAACGACCCCCGAGCGTGCTTGTCCGTGCCGACAGCCACGACGATGTCACCGTTGCCGGCCCGAATGGCGTTTGTGGCCTGCTCGATTATGGCAGCGCCGGTTGCACACGCACTGAACACGTGGATGAACGGAAGACCGGTGAGACCGACCAGACCCGTGAGGGGGTCGGTCCAGACCCCCCAGCTCCCGCCGAAGGCACACTGGACGTCGTTCCATGTCACGCCTGCGTCGGTCAACGCCAGCTCTACGGCGTCCGCGGCCATCTCGTACGCGGACTTGTCGCCGTGCCGACCGAAGGGGTGCAGCCCGACACCGATGATCGCTACATCGTCCATTCAGCGCTCCTCACTGGTCTGCGCGCCGACGGGCGCGAAGGCGAAGGTGATGATCTCGTTGCCATCGTTGTCGACATAGAACGGGACGATTCGAAGCACGACCTCCATGCCGAAGTCGAGCTTTTGGGGATCGCACTCCGTGAGCCGCGACTCGACCCGCACCACATCGTCGAGTTGCACCAGCCCGACCCCATAGGGCTCGAAAGACTTGCCCGTCGGATCACCTCTGTAGTCGAAGCTCGGCGGGAACTCCTGAGTTGTCCACGAGACGAGGGTGCCGCGGCGGGGTAAGGGAACTTCGGCCATGCTCTGGGTGCCGCAGCGCGGGCACCGGGACTGCACCGGGAACGTGATCGCCCCGCAACCCTTGCACTGACCACCGAGCAGCTGCGGATCATCGGCCGGCCAGGTGAACACGTTCGCGATCGGTTTCTGCATCAGTGTCCCTCCACCATCTGGCTCATCGCGATCAGGCTAGCCAACGGCCATACGAACACGCTGAGATTCTGAGCGCGGGTGGGCCAATAATCCGATCGGAGTCCTGACCAGGATCTCTGGTGATTGGGCCCATTAGACGACAGCGGTATCGGTAGTCGCGCGAGTAGTGGTGGGGCAATCTTCCACTCCGCCAGCTCGATGACCACGCCGGCAGGTCCGTCGAGGAAGACCAACCGTCGGTCGTGAAAGTCCATCACGGTGTTCCTTGGGGTGTAGCCCAGGGCGCCGAAGCGCCCGAGGGTGTCGTCGAGATCGTCCACCCGGAAGCAAACGTGGTTGAATCCGGACCGGGCGAGGTAGCCCGACCCTTCGTCGATCTCGACGATCGGATGGTGGAAGCGCAGGAGCTGAATCTCTTGGCGCTCGGGGGCGCCACGGAGAACGAGAGTCACGTGGTCCGACTCCCACCCGGGTATCCCCATGAAAGCCGCCATGGTCTCTCCGGACGCCACGACCGCCTTGTCACGGACGAAGCCGAGGATGCTCAAGAACTGTTCGGCCTCCTCCAGGTCGGTAACGACGAGGGTCAGGTGATCGAATCCCGAGGGCATGGCGACTCTCTTTTCAGGTGGGTTCAGGTCGGTTCGGGGCCCAGCCGATGAGTTCGTCGGGTTTGAGCGTTCTCACTGCTCGCACCGCCGGAATCGTTTCCCCGCCTTCTCCAATTCCACCAAGCACAAATCCGGCGTCGACAAACGACTGGAGCAGAGCGGGTAAGGGCACGTGCACTGCTTCCACTTTGTCCCTGAAGCCTCGGTCTGTCCAGAACTCCTTGGTCCAGTGACCATCGAGATAGCCAGGACGGACGACGATGGCCTCGGGGTCAGTGCGATCAGCGAAGCCACCGGAAAAACAGGGGTGAACCCCGATATGGACGAAGCGCCCGCCAGGAGCGAGAACTCGCCATGCCCTCCGAGGACGATGCGAGAGTCAGGTACAGACCGGTGCCGGCAAGACGATCTCGCATCGCTTCAGCCCAGCGCGTCGACCACCGGTTGGGCGAGGTAACGAAGCTCGTCCGCTGTCACCGGTCCCGCCTGGTCGTTCGATGCCGAAAGCCAGCCTCGGGTCCGGGAGGCGTCGTCGATCAAGACCCGCTGAGCGGCAGCGAGGACAGCGCGCCGAAGCGGTGGGGGCGCAGCAGCGAGGTCCGCCCGGACCGATCCGTCGGCATCGAGCTGGAGCAGCAGGCGGTAGAGATCAAGCGCGTCGCTGCTGCGCTTCTCGGGTCGGTTCGTCGGCCGCCGATCCTGGATCGCATGAAGTTTCATGGCGAAGAGTGCCGCCGGCGTTGCGAAGGGTGCGGTGGCCCGAACGGTCGGCTCGGACCCAGCGAGCAGCGTGAGAGCCGTTGCTGAGCTGAGCGCCCAGGTGTGGGCGGCGACGAAGAGCGTTTGCATGTCGGTGAGGTCGTCGAACGTGCTCTCGCCGACCGGACCGACGCCGATCATCTCAACCTTGGTCCCCCCGATCCGCACGCGGTGCGGTCCCGTCGGATCGGCCTGTACGTCGGGCAGAGCGAGCAGTGTCTCGATTGCGTCCGGATGGGCCACCTCGTCGACCACCGTATCGACGTCGGTCGTTCCACGGTGGGCCTGTCCGAGGCGTGCCGCCACAGCAACGCCACCGACGATGACGTAACCCTCCAGACCACTCTGAGCAATTGCGGCGACGGCACGGACGAGACCGACCATGGCCGGTCCCCGCAACACGACCTCAGAGCCAGATGCCATGCCCGGCGCTCCACTGCTCGAGGATCTCGCGGCCGCGACCCGTGTCCTGTGCCACATCGAGCGCGACGGCCACGAGCGGGGCCGCCGGCCACCGGTCGATCTCTGGGATCACGTCGTCCTTGTCGCGCTCCGTCACCAAGGACGTGGGAGGGACGGCGATGACGGCGGACCCGGAACCGGGTGCTGCCGCACCGTAGCGACGCGTGGCGATGGAGAGCTCGACCGGACCGGTCACGTAGAGGACTATCGGTCCGTCCCCGGCCGAGGCGAGCGGCGCTCCATATGCCACGGCCGCGGCGGTGCCGGTTATCCGCCACGATGGCGCAAGAGGGTCGATCGGGACGTGTTGCTTCGGGTCGGGACGGCGGAGTAGCCAGGTGCGCTCGCTGCGCCACACGGCGGCGAGCTCCCAGAACAGTTCGGGGGCGACACCAGCGCCGGTGTCGTCGACCAAGCCAGCTTCGGCGAGGCGCCGCACGGTGGTGGAGATGGTCGACGGAGCGAGACGCAACCCGGGAGCATTGCGATTGGGCGACAGGCTCTGCCCTGGGTGCGCCGTCAGCCAGTACGCGATGGTGATGCCCGATCGCCCGGTGATGGCAGGGCCAGCGGTCGAGGCTGCCCCGCGCCCAGCCGTCGGCACCGGCTGGTCGACGCGCACGCCGGGACCGCGGAGGTGCAATTGGCCACGGCGGTCGAGCCACGACCAGCCGGCGTCGGTGAGGATCGTCCGGGCCTCGGCGGTGATCCGATCCGCCACGAGCAGCGAGAGCACCTCCTCCGGCGGTGGCGGCCGGCGCACCAGTCGGAAGGCAACCTGACCGGTGCAGTACGACACCACCTGGACAGCGACCGGGAAGACCCGGTCGTCGACGGTGACGTCGAGCACGGCATCGGCCTGTGGCGAGTCCTCTGCACCGCCCTTTTTCGGTCGGCGAACCGCCGCGTCGATCCCGACCGCATGGAGGGCAGCCATCGCTCCATCGACCGCCTCGGCGAAAAAGTCGCCTCGGGTGGTTCTCGTCGCGTGGCATTCGGCATTCGAGTATACCCGAATGCCGAATAGAAGGGCTCCTAATCCCGCCTCACCGTGGGCAACCAGCGTCAGACGCGGACTGAACCGGCCGGTCCATCCTCACTCGTGAGCGGGAGGCGGCGGTGGCAGCCCGGCCGGACCCATGAAGGCGAAGACCTGGTCGGTCCCGGGGAGGAGCAGCAGGCCGTCGCCGACCGACGGCGTCGGGAAGTGGTTCGCGTACGCGCCGAAGGGCATGGAGACGACCTCGTCGCCATTGGCCGGATTGAGGCCGTGCACGGCGTTGCTGCCGATCGTCCAGACGAGTCCGTCGGCGATGATCGGTCCGCCAGCCGCGCCGTCGTTGTCGGTCCACAGCTCTTTGAGGTACGGAGGCTTCGCCGACACCTTGACTGCCGTCACGCCGTTCGGGCAGGGCACATAGACGACCGAGCCTTCCACCGCGTGCCCGCCATCGGGGTTGCCGCTGCATATCGAAAGCGAGGCGACCTCGCCCTCCTTGCCGCCGAGATCCCCCTGACGCAGCAGATAGCCGATGTCCGTCTTTCCGATCTGGAACACGAAACCGTCTACGAGCGCGGGGTCCCCGGTTCCGAGGTCCAAATCGTCGGCGCTGAGCGTCTGCCAGTCCTTGGGATAGAAGATCGACTCGAGGTGCATGTGCGGCGACAGCTCGAGCACTGCGTCGCTGTCGTCGTACTTCTGCCCGGCACCGAGGTCGTAGCCGTCAGCACTCGCGACGTAGACGTTCCCGTGGGGGTCTACGACCGGAGAGCTCCCGCCCATCCACACCGCTCCACGATCTCGGCCGCTGCCGATCTGGAAATAGTGAAGCGGACCGCCAGTCTCCGGGATCGAGACGACGAACCCGTGGGCAGGACCGTTGGGGCCGGGACAGTCGCCGGTGTTCTGGCCGTAGGCGATCACGACGTATCCATTGTCGAGCGCCAACCCGGGGCGCTGCAGCTGCGCCAGTTGATCCTCGCCGGCGTTTGGCATCGCATGCTGGTCCAGCTCGACCTTGCCCGTGAACAGGTCGAGCCCGAAGAGGCGATGGGAGGCCTCCACGCCACCAGAGGCAGGCGGGCCGCTGATCAAGGTGTCGGCGTCGACGAATATCTCGTGGCGCGCCGCGTCGATCACCGGGGTGCCCGTGATGCCCACCACGGGCGAGATGTCCCCGCAGGGCAGGTCATCGGCCGGCACGGGAGTGGCGAGGTGGCGTGACCACAGCACCATTCCGCTGTCGGCGGCCATCACGTAGACGGTGTTGTTCTCGGTCGCGGCGACGACCCGCCCGTCGGCCACGAGCGGCTCGCCGTAGAGCTGCCCGTCGAGGACGGGCGAGGTCCAGGCCGGCCGCGATGGCAACAACTTGGTGGACTTCGCGTGGACTCCGGTCGCCTCCGCGTTCCCGTGGTAGGTGGTCCACTTGGTACCGAAGCCCGAGGAGTTGTCTGAAACGGGTCGAGTTCCAGCGCTCGCGGTGTTGGCCCAGCCGAGCGTTGCAGCCATCAAGGCGGCCAGCGCCACGAGGGACACTGGAATGTGCCTCCGGGTGCCAAGCGGCACGGTGCGGCTCGCGCCTACCGATGTCACCGCGGAACCCGAGTATCCGCCACTGTCCCCAGAGCGTACCCGGAGCATCGTGACTCTCGACGCGAGGGGAGCTATGCGTCGATCCCCCTCGGAGCGGGCTGCGAGGGGGAAACCTTCGATAAAGACCTATTCAATATCATTGATATCCTCAAGTACCTGGGAGATATTTGAGGGTGTCAAGCTTCTTCAGCGAGGGTAATGGCATGGCTGATCGAGAGGAACCTGATGGCAACGAGCAACGAGTTGCCCGACTGCTCGACGTGACCAACCGGGTCAACCACGTCGTGGCCGCCGTCGCTGGCCGCCACGATCTGACTCCCCAACAGTTCGGACTGCTACGCCTGCTCGACGGGCCGATCTCGATGCGGGCCTTCGCGGAGGACCTGTCGTGTGATCCGTCGAATGTGACCGGTCTGGTCGATCGGACCGAGCGCCTCGGCTTGGTTCGACGAGTGCCCGATTCGAACGATCGTCGTGTTCGGATGCTGACTTTGACGCCGAAGGGACGGCGCCTCCGTGAGCGTGTGACCAGCGATCTCGCCGCGCATCTCGAGAACGTGTGGGAGTCGACGCCCGCTGCCAATGCCGAAATGTGAGGACGACGCGATGGACGTAGACGTGGCACGGGGGACACTGGCGCGAGAAGGGTGGAGACTCGTTCGCCAAATGCTCGACGACCTGACCCAGGGTGTCGAATCCGAGGCCGAGAACGAGTTGGAGCTGCTCGAGGGCCTTCGGGTCTTGGGCAGGGCGACGGCGCTGTGCTCCGAGCTTTCGCTCGATGTCGACCTGGAGGCGCCCTGGTTCTTTCCCATGAACACCGAGGCCCGGCTGATCGGCGGCCCCAACCCCGACGGCGAGTACTACCTGGCCATGATCGACGGCCGGCACCGTTACCGGGTGCGGGGTCGTCGGGGCACCTCGGCCTACCTCGGATTTCAAGTTTTGGCCGGTACCGGACTGACTCCTCGTCGTATGGCGGCCTACCTGTCGGATCACGACCTCGAGCGCGCCGACGACGGCTCGTTCGTCTTCGTCCTTGCCGTCGACGAGCCAACCCCGGCGGAATTGGCCGGTGCTCTGTGGTTGGCGATCCCTGAGGACTCGTCCGCAATCGTGGTGCGCGAGTACATCGCCGATCGGTCCAGCGAGGTCCAAGCGGATCTGGCCATCGAGCCGCTCGACCCGCCCTCGTTGCCAACGCCGCCGACCGACGCCGTGCTCGGCGAGCAGTTCACCTCCATGGCGTGGACGATCGCCAAGCTCACCACCTTGCACCGAAGCATCAAACCCGAGCTCCTGGAGAGGCCCAACGAACTCGTCACCGCAAACGCAGCAGAACTTGGTGCCGCCGATACGACTCCCGACAACCTCTACATGATGGGCACCTTCCGGCTCGACCCTGACCAGGCCCTGGTGATTCGGCTTGATCCACCCGACACCCGCTATTGGAGCGTCACCCTCGAGAACATCTGGCACGAATGTCTCGATGCCAAGCGTCGACACAGCTCCATGACCAACGCCGCCGCCGTCGCCGACTGCGACGGCACGGTGCGGATCGTCGTTGCCGGAGGGGATCCCGGCGTCGACAACTGGCTCGACACCGGCGGTCGGCACCGGGGCTTCGTGATCATCCGCTGGATCGACAACCCCGATCCCCCACCGGTGACGACCAAGGTGCAGCCCTTGGCCGAGGTGCGCGCCGGTGGATAAGAGCCGCATCGATCGGAGCCGCCTCGTGGACGAGGCGACCGAGCGGGTGGGCGCTCACGACTTCGGAGCGTCAGGGTGGGAAGAGGGACTCGACATCCTGCTCGACTCCATGAAGGAAGAAGCCCGGCTCAACGACCTCGGGTTGGAGATCGCCTCCGCGGACATCACCGGTTACCTCGCCAACCGGCTCTCGATCACCGACTGGCGACGCAATCACCCCGACGTCGCCGAAGGCACGATCGAGCGGCCGATCGTGATCGTCGGACAACCCCGGACGGGCACCACCATCCTCTTTGACCTCCTGGCCCAAGATCCCGGTCTGCGGGCGCCACTGACCTGGGAGGTCGACCGGCCGGCCCCACCGCCCGAGACCGGGACCTACCGGACCGACCCAAGGATCGACGAGGTGCAGGCCACCATCGACCTGGCCGAGTCCGTCATGCCGGGATTCACCAAGTTCCATCCCATGGGTGCGTTGCTAGGCCAAGAGTGCGTCCGCATGACGGCGGCCGACTTTCGCAGCATGATCTTCCCCACCCAGTACCGGGTTCCGACCTACAACCACTGGCTCCTGCACGAGGCGGACCTGCGTCCCGCCTACCGGTGGCATCGCTGTTACCTTCAGCACCTGCAGTCACGCCACCCCACCAAACAGTGGCTGCTGAAATCGCCGGCTCACCTGTGGCACATGGAGGCCCTGGCTGGCGAGTACCCCGATGCGATCATCGTCCAGACCCATCGGGACCCCCTCAAAGTCATCGCCTCCACGAGCGCCCTGGTCGCCCATCTGCGGCGGATGGCCAGCGACGAGACCTCTGTCGCCGACGTGGCACCCGACTATGCCGACGACATCTTCGTCGGCCTCGAGCGGGGCATGGAGGCGAGGGACCGAGATACGTTCCCGCCCGATCAGGTCATCGACGTCCACTACAGCGAGTTCGTCGATGACCCACTTTCGACCATCCGCCGGCTTTACGGTGCTCTTGACCGGGAACTTCCCGGTCCCACCGAAGAGCGAATGCGCAGCTTCCTCGCCAGCAACCCCGGCGACGGCGGGGGTGGCCGCTACCGGTTCGCCGATACCGGGCTGGATGCAGGTGCCCTGCGAGAACGGTCGATGCGTTATCAGGAGCGGTTCGGCGTGGCATCCGAAGATGTGACGTGAAGCGCCGACCGCCCTCGTCGGCGGTCTCAAGCATTTGCCCATCTGTTACCGCGTGCAATTAGCTTGGCTCCGTGACGACATCCGAATCGATCGAGACCCCACCCCGTCCGCCCAAACAGGAGCAGATGGACGCCTCGCCGGACATCATCGAGGTTGTGCCTGGCATCCTGCGCCTGCAGCTGCCCATCGACTTCACCGGGTTGGGCCACGTCAACACGTACGCCCTCGAAGATGACAGGGGTTTCACCTTGGTCGATCCGGGTCTCCCCGGCGAGGAGTCGTGGAAGGCGCTCCGGGGCCGCATGGACGCCGCTGGCATCCCCTTGGATCGGGTGCACACCATCGTCGTGACGCATTCGCATCCCGACCACTTCGGCGGCGCCGGATTGCTGGCCGAGGAGAGCGGAGGCGCCATTGTGGCTTCTGACCGCTTCCGCACCTTCTTCGATCCCGAAGACATCGACGATCGCGAGCTCGAGGCGGCCGACGACATCGATCCGGACGAGAGCCCGATCCCCAGCATCCGCATCGAGCGGCCGGCGCCGTGGGGCGGGTCGACAATCGGACCACCACCCGAAGCCCGGGAAAGAATGCTGGCCCATCACGCAGACTTCTTCAAGTGGTTCATGCCGCCGCGCCCGTCGCACCGTGTGGCGGATTCCGACCACATCACCTTGGGTGACCGGGACTGGGTCGGCCTCTTCACCCCCGGGCACACCGACGACCACCTCTGTCTCTACGACGAAGAGGGCGGAGTGCTCCTGGCCGGCGACCAAGTTCTGCCGACGATCACGCCACACATTTCCGGGCTGATCCCGGGTGACCCGCTGCTGATGTACACCCAGTCGCTCGACCGCTTGTCCGACCTACCCCACGTGTCGACCGTGTTGCCGGCTCATGGCCAGCCGTTCCAGGATCTCGCGGGCCGGGCGGACGAGATCAAGCGCCACCACGACGAACGCCTCGATCGGCTGCTCGAGATCTGTGACGCCGCCGGCTGGGCCAATGTGATCCAACTCTCGCACGAGTTGTTCGCCCAACGCTCTTGGGGCTCCATGGCCGAGGCCGAGACCTTCGCCCACCTGGAGCGTCTGCGGGCTATGGGTGCAGTCCAGCGCCGCGAGGAGGCCGGCATCCTGCTGTACCACCCTTGATGTAACCGACCTCGCGGTCTCGGTGAGTTTCAGACTCCGGATTCTCGAGAAAAGAATCGCCCTGGGTTTCGTGGATGATCCACAATTCCCAGGGCGATTCAGGTCAAGGCCCGACTTGGGCTCATCGTCGGTGAAGTCACCGGAGACGAGAGGTGTCTGGTCTCTGAACTCGAGGTAGCGAGCTGATCAACGGTCACGATTGCCGTGGCCGCCTTCCATCACTCGCCTGGATTTGACTCCTTAGCGGACGAAGAAGTGACCGCTGGTGAGCGTGAGGTTCGGCGCGACCGCACCACAATCCGGACCGGGGGCGGTGGCTTGGCCGGCGGAGAAGTTCAGGCCGTCCGCCTGCACGCCCATCTCGATGTAGTCCCCCACCGGGAAACTCGCAGCGCGAGGACCGCTGGACGACTTGATGAGCCCGGCGATGTACGCGGTGTCCCCATTGACGACGTCGAGGCATGTCACCGTGCCCAAGACGGCGGTCATTCCCTGCTGGGAGCCGTCGTCACGCGGGTAGGTGATCGCAAAGCCGCCGCCCGTGGCCCGGCCGTCGGTGGTGGCGGCCACCGCCAACGTCGGGGTGCCGAAAGCGCCCCCGCTCCACGTCCCGATGCCGGTCACAGCTTGAATCGTCGGTGTCGGTATCGGAGCTGCCTGGCTGGCGGCGACGGGACCCGCGACCGAAGCACAGAGGGCGACCCCGCCTGCGATGGATAGTTTGGAAATGAGGCGCAATTTAAGACTTCCTTATGTTGACTTCTCTGACAGTGCAGACTATGCGTCCTGTGCTGCTGATTTCGGTCAGGCAGCTCCGATCCTGGCTCCAAACTCCCGGAAACGGACGCGGATCTCCCCGCCGCGTCGTCTCCGGAGGTTCAAAACCGGTCGACGACCTCGCCCGCCACCGGCCCAAGGCGGCCCTCGCTCGGGGCGCCGTCCCAGGCTGGATCCCATGAGTATCGAGCGGTCGAGAGATGTCCCAAGCGTCCGACGCCCGCTTTCGATCGTCACTTCGGCCCTGGATGGAGTGCAGATTCATCGCCGCCAGGGCGGCCGGCCTCTCAAGGGCGGCGGGGAGAACCCGGACCAGACCTTCCCCACCATCCTCCACTCACCATCTCAGCGATACTGGGTCGCAATGCACCGAACTCCACGGACGGAGCGCCCTGGGCCCTTCGAAGTACTGGGGAGCGGCCGCCGTGCATTGGCCGCCGGGACTGGTCGCATGGAGGACCGCGGTGATCGCCGCTGCGGTTGTGATGGCGGGAGTGGCCGTTCCTGTGCTGGCCGGCGCGACAGCCGCGCCGGCCGCGACCGCGGGCAGGCGGACGGCGGTGGTCTGGCAGCCGGCCGAGGACACGGACTGGATGTGGGAGCTCGGCCAGCCGTTGAACACCTCGAACCCCCGCCTGATGGGTACCGGCGTGACCGCATGGAACGGCGACACCCCACCTGGTGACAACCCGGTCCTCTACGACATCGACGGCATCGAGAACGCGGCATCCACCGTCGCAGCGCTGCATGCGACGGGTGACCACGTCATCTGTTACATCGAGGTCGGCACCGCGGGCAACTACTACACGGCGACGCAGGAGGGAATCCCCGTCACCTACTACGACCAGCTCGAGCAGGCCGGTGACCTCGGCGACAAGCTCAAGGGCTATCCGGAGCATTTCATCAACATCAACGCTCCCTCCGCCGTGTCGACCGTCGAGGCCATGATCGACCAGCAGTGCTCGGCCAAGGGTTTCGATGGTGTCGAAACCGACCTGGACGAGACCTTCCACGGCAACGAGGGCAAGACCGGCTTCAAGATCACCCAGTCCGACGAGGAGAGCTTCCTGACCACGCTGGCGGACTACATGCACGGCCTCGGCCTGGCCTGGATCGCGAAGAACCTGGACGACACCGAGCGCTCCTCGTTCGTCGACGCCATGGAGCCGCTGGCCCAGGGGATCATCAGCGAGCAGTGCAACCAATATCACACCTGTTCCTACCTGCAACCATTCCTGGCCGCGGGCAAGTGGGTGGGCAACGCGGAGTACTCCAAGGCGCTGTCTCAGTTCTGCCCGTCCGACAACGCCGGCAACATGAACGGCATCTTGTTCAACCCGAATCTCGACGGCGGCCGCAGCCCCTGCCGTTGAGCGGGGCGGCCCGACGAAGGCCGAGTGGAACGCCGACCCGGCCGATGCCCTCGGTGCATGAGCGCCGCTAATCAGAATCGGCGAAAAAGATGTCTCGCAGTTCGCGCTTCAGGATCTTGCCGGAGGGGTTTCGAGGCAGCCGATCGTCGCTGAAGGCGATCCGGCTCGGGATCTTGAACGCCGAGAGCTTGCCGGTCAGGAATTCCCGCAGCTCGTCGGCGTCGAGACGAGCGTCAGGCCGGCGATTGACGACACAGGCCACCTCTTCCCCGAGTCGTTGGTGGGGCACGCCGAACACGGCGGCCTCGTAGACGCCGGAATGCTCGTAGATGGCGCTCTCGACTTCGGCGCAGTAGACGTTCTCTCCGGCCCTGATCACCATGTCCTTCGCCCGGTCCTCTATGTAGAGGAAACCCTCTTCGTCGATCCGGCCGAGGTCACCCGTGGCCAGCCATCCGTCGACGAGCACCTCCGCGGTCGCCTCCGGCTTGTTCCAGTACCCGCGAAAGAGGTGGGGGCCTTTCATCCAGATCTCACCGCGACCGCCGAGCGGAACAGGGTTGCGTTGCTCGTCGCGTATCTCGATTTCCAACGTCGGGAAACTGGACCGTCCCGTCGACGAGGGATGTGTGACGTAGTCGTCCCCGGTGTTGCCGGGTCCGAAGGCGTTGGTCTCGGTCATGCCGTAGCCGATGTTCGGTCGGCCACGGGCAAAGGAATGTTCGACCCGCTCGACGAGCTTGACCGGGGCGGGCGCCCCACCGCCCCCGACGGTGGCCAGCGAGGACGTGTCGTATTTTTCGAAGGCCGGGCTCTCCAGCATGTCCCAGCTCTGGGTGGGCACGCCGACAAAGGCCGTGACGCGTTCGGCCTCGATCAATCGCAGCGCGACCTCGGGATCCCAGCGGTACATCATCACGAGCTTCATCTTCAGGCCGAAGCACGTCAGCATGACGGGAACACAGCCCGTGACGTGGAAGAGCGGGACGATCAGGATGAAGCACTGGGGAGGCGCGGCCGCCCGCGGCTCTTCACCACCTCGATCGCGGCGAGCGTTCTGGATGGAGGTCCGGGCCCAGAACGCCATCAGCGATTGGGTCACGGCCCGATGGGTGGACACGGCCCCTTTCGGAAAGCCGGTGGTCCCCGACGTGTAGAGAATGGTGGCGTCGTCGTCGGGGAGGACGTCCACCGCTGGCATGGGGTCACCAAGGTGGACGACGTCGTCGTATCTGTGCACACCCGGAGGGAGCTGTTCCGCCGCGGCGGTGCGCACCGCGACGACCGGGACCTCGCGCCGTCCGGCGGGGCCGTGGGCGCGGTCCACCCGCTCCCCATCGACGATGAGGACGGCACTCCTGGAATCCTCGAGGGCGTAGTCCAGCTCGCTCTCGGTCCACCAGGCGTTGAAGGACACCGACACCGCGCCGACCGAGAGTATGGCCGCGAAGGACACGATCCACTCGGGGAGGTTGCGCATGGCGATGCCCACACGGTCACCCTTCTTCACACCGAAGGTGTGCACCAATGCGTAGGCCAGGGCATCGATGTGCCGGGCGGTCTCGGTGAACGACCAGCGCTGCTCCTCGTAGACCAGGAACGTCGACTCGTCGTCGCGGGCGCCTGCAAAGAGCTGGGCCAGGGTGGCCGGACCGTTCCTGAAGACTCGGTAGTCGACGCCACGGATCGACTCGGCGCCGACCTCGAAGAAGGCCCCAGGACGCGTGACCTCGGCGCAGGCCTCTTCGTAGCTCATGGCCATCAGATGCTTTCCCTCCCCACTCCCAACCGCCTGCCCGAGTCGTCCTAAATCTAGGGGCAACGCAAACACGGTGACCCGCCGGCGAGCGGGAGGCCTTCCGGACGTCGTGAAACCCTGCGAGACAGGCTCGCTCGTCCTGTGGTTTGCTGGCGAGCCAGCCGAAGGATGTTCCGGTGAAGACTCAGGTATCCGCCGGCGCCACTCGATCGTCGACGTGGTCGCTACGAACCGTCGACCGATCGCGCCGGCAGCGATCCGGAGTCGTCGCCAAGGGCCAGCGGCGAGCCATTGCGACTCAGCCAGTCGCACCATGTGGCCACGCCTTCTCCGGTACGAGCACTGGCCATGATGATCTCGGCGGATGGGTTGACCGAGTACAGATTGGCCAAAAATCCGTCCAGATCGAAGTCGAGGTGTGGGAGCAAGTCAATCTTGTTCACCACGACGACGTCCGCCGCGCGGAACATCACCGGGTACTTCAACGGTTTCTCTTCGCCCTCGGTCACTGCGAACACCATGGCTCTCGACTGCTCGCCAACCCGGAATTCAGCGGGGCAAACCAGATTTCCGACGTTCTCGATGATCAACAGGTCGAGATCCGCCAACGGCAGGCGAGCCAGACCGGACTGGACCATCACCGCATCGAGATGGCACTCCCCTCCGAATCCCGCGCTCGTATTGACCACCGAGATGGCGGTCGCACCCGCCCCCTCGAGCTTGTCCGCGTCGAGGGTGGTGGCAATGTCCCCTTCCAGGACCCCGATGCGCACTTTATGACCGAGCCTCTCCAAGGTCTTGCGTAGGAGGGTGGTCTTTCCGGCACCAGGAGACGACATCAGGTTCACTGCGCAGACGCCGGACTCACCGAGGCACCTGCGGTTTTCGTCAGCTATCCGGTCGTTCTCAGAGAGGAGATTTTCCAAGATCGTCACCCTCGTCCGACCCGTTTCTACGTAGCCGGAATGGTCCCCGACGTCGGCAGCTCCATCTGCTGAGCCCCGGTGATGATGCTCTGGAGTCGTGAACATGACTCGTCCCATCGGCGTGGATGTGATACCTCCCCACGGCTACACGTCCACCAGATCGATCGACACGACCAGGAGCTCTTCGCCGCTGAGCAATCTGACGTCGAATCCCTCGCATTCCCGCAGGCCAGAATCGGCAGCTCGAGAGTCGTCCTTGCTCCGCAGTTCGTGCACTCGACCACCGCGGGTACCTGTTCGATCACCAGGGCGGCATCTTTCAGGTCGGTGGAGCTCGAGACGACCTCCCAACTGAACTGGAGAGCATCAGGTACGACTTGGCGCAGATGGCCGATCTGTACGGTCACCTGAGACACCGACCGCCCGTCCGCGTGTTTGGCCGCCGTGCTCGCGATTGCGCTGCAGATGGCGAGTTCGTGCATTGCCGGCACCTCGATTCGAGCATAACTGGCCCGTAAACGAGGAGCTCGTTGCCACGTCACCTGACGTCCCATGACGTGTTCTCGCGTTCACCGGCCGTGGGGAAAGGGATGGATCGATTTCGGTCGCTTCGCCATGTCGGTGCCGACACGGGTCAAGACGGTCTGACGCAGCGGGCCGACGTCGTCAGGTTGGCGCAGCCTAGGATTGTCTCGGTGGCCATCCTGGCGGGTGTCGGCGCCGCGAGGTGCGGATGGCAGACCGTCTCAGAGGGCCGCTACGAACGAGACCGAGAGCAGCCGGAGAACCCATGGGCGACACGGATGAAACGGGCGACATCAGGCGGGATGCGCTCGGTCAGGCAGCGCCATCGGACGCCCTCCTCCGTGCGATCATCGAGTTGACCGATGATGCGGTGATCACCTGTGATCCCCGGGCCGTGGTCACCTACTTCAGCGAGAACGCAGAGAGGCTGTTCGGCCGCACGCCGCACGACGTCGAGGGCGCTCCCATCGGTACCGTCTTTGCCCCGCACCTCCAGGAGGAGGTTGATGAGGTGATCGCACAGGGTGGGAGCGGGTGAACGCATCCGGCATTTCGAGACGGAGATCGTGCGACCCGACGGGCTTCCCATACCTGTCTCACTCTCCTTGGCGCCGCTGGCTCGACCCTGAGGGTCTGATCCTCGGACGGGTGGTCGTGGCACGCGACGTGACCGAGCAGCATCTCGCTCAGGCAACGCTGGCAGAAATCGACGCCCGCCTGGAAGAAGCGGAGGCGCTCTCTCACGTCGGAAGTTGGCTCTGGGACCTGAGGACGGGCACCGTGCAGTGGAGCATGGAGTTCCACCGCATCCACGGGATCGACCCCTTGGACTTCGCCGGCACGTTCGAGTCCTACATGGACCAGATCAATGTGACCGACAGCGACCGGGTGCGGGACGCCATGACCACGTCGGTGGGCTCGTCCCGGCCGGTTGACCTGGACTATCGGGTCGTCCATCCCGATCAGAAGACACATGTCGTCTGGGTGCACGCCAATCCGACCCTCGGTTCGGACGGCAAGGCCGTCGGCCTGCGGGGTATCGGCCAGGACGTCACCGATCAGGCCGGATCCCGAGAGACGTGGCCGCAGAGGTCACCGCAACTGAGCGAGGTCCGACGTCCATTTGCGACGATCGAGGCGGGCAGACAGGCGGTCGAAGAGCGACTCAGTCGTCGTTGGACCGCTGCGCCTCGGCGTAGAGGCGTACGCGGACATCCGGGAAGATGCGCAGCATCAGCATGGTCGGCGAGGGCAGCGCGAAGTCCCGTATGTCGAAGGCCTGTTCGCCGCTGATGACGATGCGATCGTCCGATGCGGACTCTATTCGCACTGTGCCCTCCGTCCGGCGAGTGATGCCGTGGAACGTCAGCTCACCGCGCAAGCGGTACCGCCAGCCTGGCGCACTCGGCGTACATTCCTTCAGCTCCACCTTGGCGGTCGGGTATCGACGGGAATTGATGCGGCGCTGGAGTTCGGCGTCGTAGAGTTTGTTGCCCGAGCTCAAACGCGTCATATCGATGGTGAGCCAACCCGTCGGAGGGATCTCCGTACTCATACCGGCATCGCCGATGGCGGCGTACAGCGAGCCCTGGACACCGGTGGTGCCGAAGCAGATGGGTCCGACCGTCGAGCGAGCATCGATCAGCACGGCCGACCTCTCCGGATCGAGAACGAAAAGGCGCATCGTGGGAGCCGCCGGGAGATCTTCGGGCCGAGAGAGGCCGGCATCCGTCTGCCAGCCGGACTCGCCGGGCAGGCTGTTCGAGGCGTTCGACCGGTCCGAGCCCAACGATCCGCCTCCAAGGTCGGAGAAGTTGGAGGTCGTGTCTTCGCTGTCGTTGTCCGGCGGCATCAGACGTCGACGCCACAGAGAGGTCGTCGACACCGGTGACCACGCCGAGGTCCAATTCGGGCACCCATCCACCCTCGACCTCGGACAGGACCGAGTCGATCGTGGCGGTCGCCTGGTAGCGCCGGATGACCTCACCCAGGTGTGCGTGCTCCTCTCGCAGGACCCCCATCCACACCCGTAGCACCCGCTCCCCCAGCGGCGTCACTGCGTAGACACGGCGCGCCTGTGCGGGCTGATGGTCGTCGGCGGAGACCTGCACCAACCCATCGCGCTCGAGTTGGGCCAGGGCGCGGTAGACGGCGGGACGATCGACGTGGCCGAACCCGAATTCGACGAGCCGCGGCACCAGGCCGTATCCGTACCCGGGCTGCTCGGACAGCAGGAGAAGGATCGCGGGCAACATGAACCGGCGGGGGGGCGCCAGCTCGAAGCGCGCCACACCCTCGGTTGCCGACGGTCCCCCGGCACGCTGTTCCGTCGCCATGCACTGGTGATCCTCGTCCCGCAAGCCCGGAGTGTCAATGGCCGCACGTCGGACCCTCACCCCGGGCGGACGGTGCAAAAGACACTCATTTACAGCGAACGGCACGTGGCTGACACTGCAAACAGCCGCACAATCGCGGCGGCCGCGACCGGGGAGGGCACATTGACGGCGACTGATACTGCGACCGATGAAGCGGTCGTCCATGTCCTCTGGATCAACGCCGGGCTCAGCTGTGACGGTGATTCCGTCGCTCTCACCGCGGCGACCCAGCCCAGCATCGAGGAGATCGCCCTGGGCGCCCTCCCGGGGTTGCCCAAGATAGCTGTGCACTGGCCGTTGATCGACTTCGAGTGCGGCCCGGTGGGAGGCGCCGACGACTTCATCGAATGGTTCTTCAAGGCAGATCGAGGGGAGCTCGATCCATTCGTGCTCGTCGTCGAGGGGTCCATTCCGAACGAGGCCATCAAAAAGGAGGGTTACTGGTGCGGTTTCGGGAACAACCCCGACACCGACCAGCCCATGACCACGAGTGAGTGGTTGGACCGCCTGGCACCGAAGGCGCTCGTCGTGCTCGCGGCCGGGACGTGCGCTTGCTACGGCGGCATCCACGCCATGGCCGGCAATCCCACCGGTGCTATGGGCGTCCCGGACTACCTCGGATGGGGTTGGACGTCCAAGGCCGGCATCCCGATCGTGTGCGTGCCCGGTTGTCCGACCCATCCGGACAACCTGTCGGAGACGATTCTCTATCTGCTGTACCAGGCCACGGGCCAGGCGCCGATGATCCCGCTGGACGAGTCACTACGGCCCCAGTGGCTGTTCGGCAGCACGGTCCACGAGGGTTGCGACCGTGCCGGGTACTACGAACAGGGTGAATTCGCGACTGAGTACGGCTCGCCCAAGTGCATCGTCAAGCTCGGTTGCTGGGGGCCGGTGGTCAAGTGCAACGTGCCGAAACGTGGGTGGGTCAACGGCGTCGGGGGCTGCCCCAATGTGGGCGGCATCTGCATCGGGTGCACGATGCCCGGGTTCCCGGACAAGTTCATGCCGTTCATGGACGAGCCACCAGGCGCCACGGTGTCGACCATGGCCTCGGGACTGTACGGGAAGGCCATCCGCGGCCTGCGAAAGATCACGCTCCACACGCTCGACGACGAGCCCAGGTGGCGCACACCGGGTAGCGAACTCTCGACCGGCTACAAGAAGATCTGGAGGTAGGGCGCATGGCGACCAAGAAGTTCACCGAGGATGCCAGCGGGCTGGTTGACATGGCCTGGGACCCCATCACGCGCATCGTGGGGAGCCTGGGCATCTACACCAAGATCGACTTCGGCAAGGGAAAGGTCGCGGAATGTCACAGCACATCGTCGATCTTCCGGGGCTACAGCATCTTCATGAAGGGGAAGGACCCCAGGGACGCCCACTTCATCACGAGCCGGATCTGCGGGATCTGTGGCGACAACCACGCCACCTGCTCCTGTTACGCCCAGAACATGGCCTACGGCGTGCACCCTCCCGCCTTGGGCGAGCAGATCGTGAACCTCGGTGAGGCCGCCGAGTACATGTTCGACCACAACATCTTCCAGGAGAACCTCGTCGGTGTGGACTTCTGCGAGAAGATGGTGGCCGAGACCAATCCTGGCGTGCTGGAACTGGCCAACAGGACCGAGGCGGCGCACGCGGCGGCACACGGCTACAAGACAGTCGGAGACATCATGCGGTCGCTCAACCCCTTCTCGGGCGAGTTCTACCGCGAGGCCTTGCAGGTCAGCCGATACACCCGGGAGATGTTCTGCCTGATGGAAGGGCGTCACGTCCACCCGTCGACCCTCTACCCGGGCGGCGTGGGCACGACGGCAACGATCCAGTTGTTCACCGACTACTACACGCGTCTCATGCGCTACGTGGAGTTCATGAAGCGGGTCGTACCGATGCACGACGATCTCTTCGACTTCTTCTACGAGGCGATGCCGGGCTACGAGGAGGTCGGCCGGCGGCGCATCCTGCTGAACTGTTGGGGGGCTTTCCAGGACCCCGAGGTCTGCAACTTCGACTACAAGGACATGACCAAGTGGGGGCGGGCCATGGGCGTCACCCCCGGCATCGTGGTCGACGGCAAGCTGGTCACGAACGACCTCGTCGAGATCAACCTCGGCATCCGGATCCTGCTCGGTCACTCCTTCTACGACGACTGGGAGGGCCAGGAGATGTTCGTCACTCGGGATCCCCTGGGGAACCCCGTCGACCGGCGGCACCCCTGGAACCAGCACACGAACCCGCAGCCGCAGAAGCGCGACTTCGACGGGAACTACAGCTGGGTGATGTCGCCCCGCTGGTTCGACGGCAAGGACCACCTGGCCCTCGACACCGGAGGCGGGCCGCTCGCCCGACTGTGGGCGACCGCCCTGTCGGGCCTGGTGCACACGGACCACCTCGACGCCACCGGCACGGGTGTGAAGATCCACCTTCCGAAGACCGCCCTCGAGGGACCGGTCGACCTGGAGTGGAAGATCCCGCAGTGGTCGAACACGCTGGAGCGCGACAGGGCGAGGACCTACTTCCAGGCCTATGCGGCCGCGGCGGCGCTGGACTTCATTGAGCTCGCGCTCAAGGACGTCCGGGCCGGAAAGACCAAGACATGGGAATCCTTCGAGGTGCCGGACGAGGCGATCGGGTGCGGGTTCACCGAGGCCGTGCGTGGTGTCCTGTCGCATCACATGGTGATCAAGGGCGGCAAGATCGCGAACTATCACCCGTACCCACCGACTCCGTGGAACGCCAACCCTCGTGACAGCTACGGCACGCCGGGCCCCTACGAGGACGCGGTCATCGACACACCGATCTTCGAGGAGAACACCAAGGAGAATTTCAAGGGCATCGACATCATGCGATCGGTACGGAGCTTCGACCCGTGCCTGCCCTGTGGCGTCCACATGTACCTGGGAAATGGAAAGGTGCTGAAGAAAGTGCACTCCCCCACCCAGGTGGCCAACGGGGAGGAACTGTTCTGATCACCGGCACCATGCCCGAACCCCAGAACCTGCGAGCGAGCGGTGAGCGGATTGAGCAGGCACTGAACGAGCTGCAAGCCCTGGCGGACCCTCGTTCGCTCAACCTGGCGGAGGAGCTCCTGCGCCTCGTGTCCGACCTCTACGGCGCCGGACTGGCCCGGATGGCGGAGATCGCCCAGGCCCGGGCGCCCGACCTGCAAGCGGACTTCGCGGCGGACGAGCTGGTTGCGAGCCTCTTGCTGGTCCAGGGCTTGCACCCCCACCCGCTCGACGTCCGGGTGGAAGGTGCGCTGGAGTCCGTTCGGCCCTTCCTCGGCCGGCATGGCGGAGACGTGGAGCTGCTGGCGGTCGACGATGATCTGGGGGCCGTCAAACTGCGGCTTCTGGGCAACTGCGACGGGTGTCCGTCCTCGGCCGCGACCTTGCGGGGGGCCGTCGAGGCTGCCATCTGGGAAGCGGCGCCCGAAGTGACTCGGATCGTCGTCGAGGAGTCCGGCGGGGGCGACACGTCGGCCGTCCCGATCTCCCTGGGGGTCAAACCGCGGTACGACGCGTGCCCCACCGAGGTCGTGCTGCGATGACCGACCCCGTCGCGCTGCTTCAGCGCATCCGGGCCGGCGCATCTCCCCGGGAGACTGCTCCGGTTGACGAGGTGTGCGAGTTGTGCTCTGAGCCCATCGTGGGCGAGCACCGACACCTCGTAGACCTCCGATCCAGGACATTGCTGTGCGCATGCCGAGGCTGCTTCCTCCTCTTCGAGTCGGAGGGATCGGGCGGCGACCACTTCCGCAGCGTGCCCGCGCGCTACGTGGCCTTCGGCGACTTCGAGCTCTCACCGGCCCAGTGGGACAGCCTCCAGATCCCGGTGAGCGTGGCGTTCTTCTTCCTCAACTCGGAGCTCCAGCGCGTCGCCGCCTTCTACCCTGGGCCGGCGGGCGCGACCGAATCCGAGCTCCCGCTCGACACGTGGGCCGACCTGGTCGCCGCCAACCCGAGGCTCTCGACCATGGAACCGGACGTCGAGGCATTCCTCGTCCGCGCCGCCAGTGAACGCGGTGAGCGTGACGCCGAGTGCTATATCGTGCCCATCGACGCGTGCTACGAGCTGGTCGGCCACCTTCGAATGCTGTGGCGTGGCTTCGACGGGGGCAGCGAGGCCAACCGGAAGCTTGACGACTTCTTCGCCGACATCGAAGCGCGCGCAAAATGACCGACCTGCAATTCGAGGTGGTCGAGGCCCGGACCGAACCGCATGCCGCGGTGCCGACCATCATGTTCCGCACACGGGCCGAGGAGGCGGACGGGAAGCGCGTGCATGCGGCCGCCCTTCGATGCCAGATCCGGATCGAGCCGCAGCGCCGACGCTACAGCGACCAGGAGGAGGAGAAGCTCTACGAGCTGTTCGGTGAGACGCCCCAGTGGGGGAACTCGCTCAGGCCGTTCCTGTGGACTCACGTGGCTTCGATGGTGGGCCGGTTCGACGGGACCACGGAGTTCGACCTGCCGGTCGAGTGCACCTATGACTTCGAGGTTGCCGGTGCCAAGTACATGCACGCGTTGGGCGCGGGCGACATACCTTTGATCTTCCTCTTCTCGGGGACCGTGTTCACCGAAGGGGAGTCTGGGTTCTCGGCCGAGCCCCTCTCGTGGTCGAGCGAGTCCTCGTATCGCTTGCCCGTTGCCGTGTGGCGCAGCACGATGGACGCCTACTTCCCGGCAAGTGGCTTCATCCGGGTCCGCAGCGACACACTCGACGATCTTCAGCGTTTCCGGGCGACCCGGGGGCTCCCGACGTGGGACCAGGCCTTCGCCCAGCTGCTCAAAGAGGCCCACGAGGGCGGGCCATGAGCGCGACCGGCACGAGAGCCCCCGAACCTCCCGTCCAGATCGGGGAGGATCGTTTCGAGACGGCGAGAACCGTGGCCGACGCCGTGCTCTACGAGGGGTACGTCCTCTACCCGTACCGGGCGTCCTCCCGCAAGAACCAGGTGCGTTTCCAGTGGGGTGTGCTGACTCCCCGGGCCTACAGCGAGACGAGCGGGTCCGAGCGCTGGTCGGCCCGCACCGAGTGCCTCGTCGACCTCGGCGGACGACGCCAGCCCACGATCCTCCAGGTGCGCGTCCGATGCCTGCAGACCCAGCGTCGCAGGGTTGAAGCCAGGTTGAGCGGGGAGAGGCGCGCATCCTCGAGGCCCGCTTTCGGACCTGTCGACGCGCTCGAGGTGGACGGGACGTCCCATGTCGAATGGGACGAGGCCGTCGATCACATTGTGGACCTGCCTCCTCTCGTCATCACCCGGGGTCGCACCGCCGCCGCCGTGGTGCCGTTCCACCTCCAGGGCGGATCCGACACCGAGCTTGTCCACAGTGCCGACGGCACCCTGGTCGGTCGCTTCGTTCGTGAGCGCGTCCCCGTCGACGGCGCAGTCCGAGTCGTCACGGCTCCCGAACCGGTCGGCTCGCCCTACGTCAAGGTGAGCGCAACGGTCGAGAACGCCACCGCATGGAGTGAGGACCGATCGCTGAGAGCGGATGTCGTGGCGCAGAGTCTGGTGGCCGTGCACACGATGTTGGCCGTCGACGGCGCGGCATTCGTCTCGCTCCTCGAACCTCCCGACGATGCCGCCGAGGCGGCCCGGGCCTGCCGGAGCGACGGCACCTATCCGGTCCTCATCGGCCGCGACGACGTCGTGCTCTCCTCGCCGATCATCCTCTACGACCACCCCGAAGTGGCGAACCAGAGTCCGGGCGATCTCTACGACGCACTCGAGATCGACGAGATCCTGGCCCTGCGGGTGATGACGCTCACCGACGCGGAGAAGGCCGAGGCCCGGGGGACGGACGCCCGCTGCCGCCGCCATCATCGACCGTTGCGACTCGCTCTCGCCCGAATCCATGAGCCGCCTTCACGGGCAGATGCGCCCGGTCGAACCGCAATGGTCCACGTTCACCACCCCGGGTTCGGACGCCCCCGCGTGGTGGGACCCGGCGTCCGAGGAGTCCGTCGACCCGTGGACAGACTCTGTCTGCGTCGGGGGCACCGAGCTGGCGCAGGGGTCGGCCGTCCGGCTCCACCCCTCGGGACAGGCGGACGCGCAGGACATGTTTCTGAAGGGCCGGCGCGGCACCGTGGCCGGCGTGTTCTCGGACGTCGACGGCGGAATCCACCTCGCCGTCACCATCGACGACGACGAAGCGGCGCCGCGAGTTGATGTGGCAGGGTCGCTACCTCTACTTCCGGCCCGACGAGGTCGAGCCGCTGCCCGGCCGGAACGGAGAGGCCCGCCCGTGACCCGCCGCATTCTCGTCGCGGGCATCGGGAACGTCTTCCTCTCCGACGACGCCTTCGGCGTCGAGGTGGCCCACCTGCTCGCTGGACGGGTGCTGCCCGACGGGGTCCGGGTCGAGGACTACGGGATCAGGGGAATTCATCTCGCCTACGACCTTCTCGATGGATACGACGCATTGCTCCTGGTCGACGCCGTCCCGATGGGTGAGCCTCCGGGGACCCTGGTGGTGCTGGAGCCCGAGCCAGCCGTCGGGCGGGGGACGCGGTCATCGTCGAACGCCGGCGGGGACGGGGTCGTGGCCGTGGACGCCCACACCATGAGCCCGGACGTCGTTCTCGCCACTCTGGCGCGCCTCGGCGGATCCGTCGATCGCATCGTCATCGTCGGATGCCAGCCGGGCGAGCTCGACGAGGGCATGGGACTGTCCCCTCCGGTCCAGGCGGCGATCACCTCGGCCGTTGATCTGTGCCTCGAAATCGTTGCCGATATCGCCCAACCCGCCGAAAGGGGAGTCCATCGATGATCCGTCGATTCTTCGCTTCATTGCTGCTGGCCGCGGTGGCCGGACTGGTGATCAGGTCGCTGCCCGATATCGCCCGCTACCTCAAGATGCGGGAGATGTGAGGGCGACCGCCGTCGGATACGCGCTCCTGGCGCTCGTTGCGCTGGTGCTCCTCGGCGCTGTGGTGGTCGGCGTGCGCTCGTACCCCGACATCCGGCGCTACCTGAGAATGCGGCGGATGTAACCGCGGTGACCCGCTACTCCGTCGTCCCGGACCGCTCACAGGTGTGGATCGACGCCCGGTCCAACGTCCATCCGATCCACTCGAGCACCAGCGGCCTCGAGGGCTTCGTCGAGCTGGACTGGGAGGCAACGGGGGGGATCGATCCCGGCGGCACGCCGGCGGGACGGCTCTCCTTGGCCGTCGACCGCCTCAAGTCGGGCAACCGCATGGAGGACCGGGAGCTGCAGAAGCGGATCGACGCCAGGAAGTTCCCGAGGATCGAGGGGCAACTCGAACAGATCGCCCCCGACGGATCCGAGGCGAGCTACCGCGTGAGTGGCGAGGTCACCTTTCGCGGCGTGTCACGACGGCACGAGGACCTGATGGACATCAGCTCCGTGGACGACCGGACCATCCGCTTGACGGGTGCATCGAGCTTCGACATCCGGGATTTCGGGATGCAGCCTCCCAAGGTGTTCCTCCTCAAGGTGGAGCCGGAGGTCCGGGTGCGCGTCGAGATCTACGCAGAGCGGGACGAGTAGGAGACGCGACGGCCATGTGTCTGGGAATACCGGGACAGGTGAAGGAGATTTCCGATCTGAACCGGCACCTGGCGCGGGTGGACGTCTCGGGGGTCACGAGGATCGTCAACATCGGCCTGCTCGAGGACGAGCCACTGACGCCGGGCGACTGGGTGTTGATCCACGTGGGGTTCGCGATGTCGAAGATCGACGAGGCCGAGGCCGAACTGGCCCTGGCCTCCCTTCAGCTCATGGGCCAGGCCTACGACGACGAGCTGGACGCATTCTGGCGATCGCAGATCTCGAGTGACACGGGAGGTACGTGATGGGCGTGATCATCGGCGTCATGGTCGGCTACGCGCTCGGCTGCCGAGCAGGTCCGGACGGATGGACCGAGTTCGAAGAGGCCTGGCGCACCATCTCCACCTCGAAGGAGGTCAGGGACTTCGCCGACGGAGCACTGGCCATAGCCCGCGAACTCCTCGAGAAGAGGATCGAGGTGATCGCCGGCATCCTCGGTGCACCGGACGACACCTCCCGCTTGCGCCCGGTGGCATAGGAGGGTGACGGCGAGACGAACGAGAGGAGGGCACGTCGACCAATGAGGTTCGTCGACGAGTACAGGGACCCGACGACGGCCAGTGCACTGGTGGCACAGATCACCGCGTTGGCGGGGAACGACGCTTTCAAGTTCATGGAGGTGTGCGGTGGCCACACGCACACCATCTACCGACACGGGATAGAGCACGTCCTTCCAACCAACGTCGAGCTCGTGCACGGACCCGGGTGCCCGGTCTGCGTCATCCCGATGGGACGGGTCGACGACGCCATCTCGGTCGCCAATCAGCCCGACGTCATCTTCACTTCGTTCGGCGACATGATGCCGCGTGCCCGGCAGCAAGGGCAGCCTCCTCGACGCCAAGGCCGGTGGGGCCGACGTCCGCTTCGTGTATTCACCCCTCGACGCGCTCCGGATCGCCGTGGAGAACCCGGACCGCAACGTGGTCTTCTTCGCGGTCGGATTCGAGACGACCGCTCCGTCGACCGCACTCACGCTGCTCGAAGCCCGGGCCCAGGACGTCGCGAACTTCTCGGTCTTCTCCAATCACGTGACGATCGTCCCGCCGCTGCCGCGCCATCCTGGAGTCTCCCGATCTCCGCCTCGACGGATTCCTCGGGCCGGGGCACGTCTCCACCGTGGTCGGGCAGCGGCCCTACCGGTTCGTGCCCGCCGAGTACGGACTGCCTCTCGTCACAGCTGGTTTCGAGCCGCTCGACATCCTGCACGCCATCGCCATGCTGCTCACCCAGATCCGCGAGGGCCGCTGTGAGGTCGAGAACCAGTACTCGAGGGTCGTCCGCGATGCCGGCAATCCGCGCGCCTTGGCCGTGCTGGCCGAGGTCTTCGAGCTCCGACCCCACTTCGAATGGCGGGGGTTGGGATTCATTGCCCAGAGTGGCCTGAAGCTGCGACCAGAGTTCGCCGCCTTCGACGCCGAGCTGCGCTACTCCATTCCGAACGTCCGGGTGGCGGATCCCAAGGCGTGCCAGTGCGGCGAGGTGCTCAAGGGCGTGATCAAACCATGGGAATGCAAGGTCTTCGGCACCGCGTGCACCCCAGAGACGCCCATCGGGACCTGCATGGTCTCCTCGGAGGGCGCGTGCGCGGCGTATTACAATTTCGGGCGGATGCACCGCGAGGCTGCGGTGACGCTGGGACGGCGCGGCGGATCGCCGACATGAGCGGCGTGGCCACGTCGGAGGCGACAGTGAGGCTTCGCCTCCGCGTGGTCGGCCTGGTCCAAGGGGTCGGGTTCAGGCCCTATGTGCACCGGTTGGCCACCGAGCTCGAGCTCACGGGCCACGTCGGCAACGACACCCAGGGGGTGTTCATCGAGGTCGAGGGATCGAAGGAAACGGCGGAGAGGTTCACGAGTCGCCTCGTCGCGGATGCACCCGGTCCGGCCCGTATCGACGATGTGTCCACCCGGCCGATAGCGCCGAGCGGCGGGACGGGCTTCGCCATCGTCGAGAGCCGTAGCCGGGGACGGCCTCGGACGTTCGTGTCACCTGACATCGCCACCTGCGGCGACTGTCTGGCCGAACTGTTCGACCCGGCCGACCGGAGGGCGCGCTATCCGTTCACCAATTGCACCAACTGCGGGCCGCGGTTCACCATCACCCTCAGCCTTCCCTACGACCGGCCCAATACGACCATGCGCGGGTTCGCCCTTTGCCCCGCCTGCGCATCCGAGTACCAGGACCCCGCCGACCGGCGCTTCCACGCGCAGCCGATCGCCTGCGCCGACTGCGGCCCGCGCCTGTGGCTGGAGGCTCCAACCGGTTCGGATCCGGTCGTCGGCTCGGACGCGGCCATCGCAGCTACCCAGGCGCTGCTGGCGCGAGGTGAGATCGTCGCGATCAAGGGTCTTGGCGGGTTCCACCTGGCCTGCGACGCAGGCGCCGACGCCGCGGTGACGCGACTGCGGGCCCGCAAGCAACGATGGCAGAAGCCCTTCGCCGTGATGGTGCGTGACCTCGAGGCGGCCCGCACCCTGGCCCGTATCGACCCCTCCGAAGCGGAGCTCCTCACATCGGCCCAGAGACCGATCGTCCTCCTGCGTCGGCGCCGAGACCCGGCTGCATCGGCGATCTCCGCGTCGGTGGCCCCGGGCAACCCCCGGCTCGGCGTGCTCCTCCCGTACACGCCACTGCATCACCTGCTCTTCGCGCCGGTCCCGGGCTCTGGTGACGGAGTCGCGGTGCCCGACGTCCTGGTCATGACCAGTGGCAACCTCACCGACGAGCCGATCTGCTACGAGGACGACGATGCCCGGCGGCGATTGGGAGCAATCGCTGACGCGTGGCTGTTGCACGACCGGCCGATCCACGTCCCGTGCGACGACTCGGTGCTCCAGATCGACCCGGACCGCGGGTGCGAGCTGCCTTTACGGCGTTCACGGGGCTACGCACCCCTGCCGATCCGGCTCCCGTTCCCCGCGGGGCCGACGCTCGCGGTCGGGGGGGAGCTGAAGAACACGTTCTGCCTCGCGGCGGGCAACGACGCCTTCATGAGCCAGCACATCGGCGACATGGGCAGCGTCGAGACCTGGGCGGCCTTCGATCGCTCGACCCATCAGCTCGCGGGGCTGTACGGCATCACGGCGCCGGAGCTGGCGGCCGATGCGCATCCGGGTTACCAGACGAAACGATGGGCCGAGGAAGCGTCCGCACACCCGGTGGCCGAAGTCCAGCATCACCACGCCCACATCGCGTCGGTCATGGTCGAGAACGGGGTCCCCGCAGGTCGGCCCGTCATCGGCATCGCATTCGACGGGACGGGGTTCGGAACCGACGACACGATCTGGGGCGGGGAGGTCCTCGTCGCCGGCTACGAGCGGTTCGAGCGCGTCGGGCACCTCAAAACGGTGCCGCTACCCGGTGGCGACGCCGCCGTCCGCCAGCCCTGCCGCACGGCGCTGGCGCACCTGAGGGCGGCTGGGATCGAGTGGGCGGAAGACCTGCCGCCGGTGGGCGCGGTGCCGGCCCAGGAGCGGGCAGTGCTGGCGCGCCAGCTCGAAAGCGGGACCGGGTGCGTGACGACGTCGAGCATGGGACGGCTCTTCGATGCGGTGAGCTCGCTGCTCGGCCTGCGGCACCAGGCGACCTACGAGGCGGAGGCAGCCCTGAGCTTGCAATGGGCCGCCGAGGAGGCGTTCGACGAGGACGTTCCCACCCCTCCGTACCGCTTCGACCTGACCGGTACCGAGTTGGACCCCTCCCCAGTCCTCCGGGAACTGGTGGCCGACCTGCGCCGCGGTGCGGGCACCGGCGCCATGGCTGCCGGCTTTCACGGCGCCGTGGCTCACGTGATCGGCGATGCGGCGGAGCGCCAGCGGGTGCGCAAGGGCATCGACGTGGTCGCCCTCAGCGGCGGAGTGTTCCAGAACGCCCTACTCCTCGGCTTGGCCCGTCGCGAGCTCGAGGCACGGGACTTTCGCGTTCTGACGCACCGGATCGTGCCACCCAACGACGGCGGACTCGCATTGGGACAGGCGGCGATCGCGGGCTCCCGTTTCGCCGCGGCCGGGGCGGGGAAACCGTGAGCGGCGTGGGATCGCCAGACGGGGTTGGGCCGGCTGAGGACCTGGCGCCGGCGGCGCTGGCACTGGCGCGCCGGTTCGCCGCGGGGGCCACCCTGTGGTGCGTGGCGCCGCAATGGCCTGCGCACGCCCGCCACGTCGCCGTGGAGTTCGTACATCCGGTCATCGTGGGGAAGCGGGCGCTGCCGGCCGTCAGCGTCGACGGGCCCGAGGCGGTCGAGTCCGTGCGCCTGCTCTCCCGGCCCGGAGACCTCCTTCTGTGCGTGAGCACCGCGGACGATCCGGTGGCCCGCGACCTCGTCACCCGGGCTGACGCCTGGGGCCTCACCAGTCTCTGGCTGGGTGTCGGCCCGAGACCCGGAAAGGCCGGTGGTGATGCTCGGGCCGACCATGTGGTGTGGCTGGACACCGCGGCACCGTCGCTCGCGGCGCGTTCGGGCGACCTCGTGCTGCTCTACCACCTGCTGTGGGAGCTGACCCATATCGTCTTCGAACATCCCGGGCTTCTCACACCTGACGTCGACTGCACCGGAGACCTCTGCGTGACCTGCTCCGACGAGGGCCGGGTGGCCGAGGTCCGTGCGGTGCTGCCAGAAGGCCGTGTCGAGGTGGTGGCAAGCGGACGGATCGAGCAGATCGACGGCCGGCTGGTCGAGAGCCTGCGACCCGGCGATCTCGTCCTGGTCCATGCCGGAATCGCGGTCAGCAGCCTCGTGACGGGGCACGGGTCATGAGCGGCGTCGAGCCCACAGGGTTCCTCTATCCCTTCATCGAAGCGGAGGAGAGAGACGCGGGGTCGCTCTTGAGCGAGTTGGTCGTGTCCGCCCAGGGAAAGATCGAGGAGTCGGAATCCCTCCGCGTCAGCACACTCGAACGCTCCGCGGAGCAGGTGGAGCGCGCCGGGACTGCCATGGCGGACCGCTTCACGCGTGGTGGGCGATTGTTCAGCTTCGGGAACGGTGGCAGCGCAACCGATGCCCAGGGGACGGCCGAACTGTTCCGTCACCCACCCAGTGGGAAGCCGCTTCCCGCGATGTCCCTGGTCGACGACCAGGCCGTCCTCACCGCGCTCTCCAACGACGTGGGGTTCGAGCTCGTGTTCTCGCGCCAGCTCATCGCCCACGCCGGTGAGCTCGACACTGCCATCGGGTTCTCTACGAGCGGTGACTCGGCGAACATCCTGCACGCCTTCGAGGAAGCGGCGCGACGGGGCCTCCTGACTGTCGGTCTCTGTGGTTACGAGGGATCCGGCATGGCGACGAGCAATGCCGTCCATCACTGTCTGGTCGTGCGCTCCCAGAGCGTGCACCGGATCCAAGAGGCCCAGGACGCGCTGACGCTCGCCCTCTGGGAATCGGTCCAGCGCCAGTTGCCGCTGCACGCCGCCTCGACCAAGTCCGGGATCCCGACGTGAGCGACGCCGCACCGGATGCCGTCGCCCGCAATGGCAATGCCGCGGCTCTCGAGCGGGAGGCTGTCGTCTTCGGGCGCATCGAGGCGTTCCGGCGCCGGCGGCCTCGTCTCCGCGACGAGGTCGTGACCCTGGCCCACGGCGCGGGTGGCAAGGCGTCGGCTGCCTTGCTCGACGCCGTCTTCCTGCCCGCCTTCGCGAGCGAGGACGCGGCGGAGGACGGCCGGCGGCCGACGCAGACCGACGCGGCCGTGATGAACCTGCCTTCGGGTGAACGACTGGCCTTCAGTACCGATTCCTACGTCGTGAAGCCCCTGCGCTTCCCCGGAGGCTCTGCCGGTCACCTGGCCGTGCACGGGACCATCAACGACCTGGCCATGATGGGGGCACGCCCGATCGCGCTCTCCGCCGCCTTCGTGCTCGAAGAGGGGATGGCGATCGACGTCTTCCGCGAAGTGGTGGCCGACATGGCGGAGGCCGCGGCAAGTGCCGGCGTGCCCGTGGTCACCGGTGACACCAAGGTGGTCGACCGTGGGGCGGCGGATGGTATGTACATCACGACCGCCGGCGTCGGAGTGGTCCCCGCGGGCCGGGACCTGGCTGCGGCGAAGGTCACAGTCGGCGACGTCGTGCTCGTGTCGGGCACTATGGGCGAGCACGGGATTGCGGTCATGCTGGCCCGCGGTGATTTGGCTCTGGAGGCGGACATCGCGTCCGACACCGCCCCTCTGCACGGACTCGTCGAAGACCTTCTCGCCGCCGCACCAGGCACCCGATGGTTCCGCGACTCCACTCGCGGCGGTGTCGGCACCGTGTGCAACGAACTGGCGCGGGACGCCGACGTCACAGTGCTCCTCGACGAGGGATCCCTCCCGATCCTGCCCGCCGTCGCTGCCGCTTGCGAGCTGCTCGGGATCGACCCTCTCTACGTGGCGAACGAGGGGAAACTCGTCGCGGTCGTACCTCCGGACCAAGCGGATGCGGCCCTCGACGCGCTGCGCGCCAATCCACACGGCTCGGGTGCAGCGTGCGTCGGCGAGATCCACGCCGAGCCACCGGGGATCGTGGTCCTGCGGACCTCCATGGGCGGGACCCGCATCGTCGACATGCTCGTCGGCGACCCATTGCCACGGATCTGCTGAACGAACCCATTCGTGGGCAGTCGTGGCCCTCGAATCGGCGCGACCCTCACACGAGCGGGGTTGACTCCCGAGCTCGGGAGGCATGCCCAGGCGCGCACCAACCTGTGGGATTCACAGGTCCCACGCCGCGCCGCGGCCATTGGACTCGAACACCTCGCGGAGGACGGATTCGTCCCGGTGGGTGAAGGGACGGAAGACGGCGCTGTTCCGATCCCGCACAGAGACGGGATCGCCGGCCACACGATCCGAACGGAACTTCTCGTGGACGAGGGTCCGGGCGAGGACCTTGTTGGTCGGCGTCGACGGCAGCGCCTTGGAGACACGGACGAACCGCGGGCGCCACTTCGGGCTGAGGTCCGGCTGGCCGTCCAGCCAAGAGGCGAACGAGGCACCGTCGAAATCGGCGCCCTCCCGGAGGACCACTGCGCACATCACCTGATCACCCGAGTGAGGATCGGGCACGGCGTACACGGATACCAACGCGATGTCCGGGTGGCGACCGATGATCGCCTCGATCGGCGCCGCCGGGAAGTTCTCACCGTCGACCCGCAGCCAGTCCGAGGTCCGCCCGGCGAAGTAGACCCAACCCTCGTCGTCGACGTAGCCGAGGTCGCCGCTCCAATACCAGCCATGGCGGGTCGTGCGACGCATCGCCTCCTCGTTCTGGTAGTAGCCCTCGAAGGGACCGACACCGATGGTGTTGACGATCTCTCCGACGCAGCGGTCTGCGTTGGCCAGCCGGCCATGGGCGTCGAAGTCGGCGCGAGGGGCTTCACGACCCTCCTCGTCGACGATCATGATCCCATGGCGCAGGCGCCCGATGGAACTGGGGGGGCGATCACCCGTCCGGTCCAGCGCGATGGCACCTTCGGTCGATCCGAACACGTCGATGATCCTCAGGCCGAAGCGTGCCGCGGCCGCTTCGATGACACCGGGCGATCCTTCGTTGCCGAAACCGACTCGCAGGGGGTTCTCCGCGTCGTCGGGAAGCGCCGGCGTGGCCAACAGGTAGGTGAGCGCCTTCCCCGTGTAGTTGAACCATGTCGCCCCGTAGCGCCGAACGTCCGGGAGGAACCCTGAGGCGCTGAACCGGCGGGCCAGGGACAGTGAGGCGCCGGCGACCAACGCGGGCGCGAAGCCCGACATCAGCGAGTTCGTATGGAACAAGGGCATGGCCGCGTAGCCCACGTCTTCGGGCGTGAGCTCGAGCATCATGGCCATCCGGTTCCCCGTCGTGAGGAGCCGGTACTGCGTGCAGCGCACCGCCTTGGGAGCGGCCGACGTCCCGGATGTGAACAGCAACGCCCACAGCGCGTCGACATCCGGTTCGGCCGATGCGACCTCGTTCGGCGAACCGTCCGGGCGTGCGGCCCAGGCTGTTTCGAGTGCTCGGTCGAGCGACTCACCCGCAACGAGCGGATCGTCGCCGTCGGCGAAGCGGTCCGAGACCAGGACGCCACCAGTCAGGTCCACCTCCGCCATGGCCGTTTCGAGCCGGGCCCAGTGTCGCGGTTCGGTGATCACGAACTGCACGTCGGTATGGTCGACGTCCCGAGCGAGGTGCTCGCCGTATCGGGTGTGGTTCAACCCGACGACGGCAGCCGCAGCCAACCCCGCGCCACACAACGCGAAGACGTAGTCGGGCGTGTTGTCGAGGAGCACACCGACATGACGGGGACGGTCAGGATCGAGGCGGGCGCGGAACAATGCGGCAAAGCGCTCTGCTTCGACGAGGAGCTCGGCGTGGCTCCACACTTTGTCCCCGAAGCGAACCGCGGGGCGGTCAGCGTATTGCTCCTCGGTACCGTTCCGACGCAGCAAAGAGGCTGCATTCGGAGCGGGAAGCGCGACCTCGGTCAGCGGTGGGGCGAAGGCGGGCGGTGCTTCGCCGGACATCGTCGCAGCATACCGAGCGACCGTCCCAGCCTCTCGGGCGGACAGCCCGGAGTCGGCCGGCGCGCCCTAACATGGCGATACGGAAGCGCGACACCGACCGACGGGTGACCTGGTACATCGATGGTGAACCACGACATGAATCTCGAGAAGGTCTTGATCGGCGAGGACTGCACGGTTCCTCGGGCCCGCTATACCAGCTCGGAATTCGCGGAGTTGGAGTTCGAGCGTCTGTGGTCGCGCGTCTGGCAGGTGGCCTGCCGGGAAGAGGAGATCGCCGAGGTCGGTGCGTTCAGTGAATATGTGATCGGCGACCAGTCGATCCTGGTCGTCCGTTCGGGTCCCGACACCATCCGTGCCTTCCACAACACGTGCCTGCACAGGGGTACACGCCTCGCGGACGGTTCCGGCCGATTCGCCGACGGCTGCGTCCAGTGCCGCTATCACGCCTGGCGCTACGACCTCGACGGCAGGCTGATCGAGGTCGTGGACCAGCATGAGTTCGATCCGATCCCGACGGACGCCCGACTCAAGGCGGTCCAGGCCGACCGGTGGGGCGGCTTCGTGTGGATCTGTCTCGATCCCGGCGCCCCACCGCTCCTCGACTACCTGAATCCCCTGCCGACCGTGTTGGCCCCGTACCACCTCGACCAGCTCCGAATCCGCACGTACCTCTCGACCGTGCTTCCGGCCAACTGGAAGGTGGCCGTCGATGCGTTCAACGAGGGCTATCACGTGCAGGGAACCCATCCACAGCTCCTGCCGTGGACCGACGACGTCGGCCTCGAATACGAACCGCTCGGCATCCACGCCCACTACGGCCGCCTGCCGAGCGCCCGGCGTCAGCTGCGTCCCAGTCCTCGTCTCGGCCTCTCCGAGGGCGAGTACGACGAGGGGGAGATCCTGGAGAACTTCGTCCGGGGTTTGGGTGGGCTGTTCTACCGCGACGAGAGTGAGCTGGTCGAAGAGATCCGTGCCACACCCGGCGACGGCGAGACCATGCTGGGCCGTTACCAGAAGGGCCGGCGCAAGCTCTTGATCGCACGAGGCGTGGCGGTGGACGAGTTCGCCGACGACCAGCTCACCAGCGCGGAGGATGTCTACTTCTTCCCCAACATGGTGGGACCGATCTACCCGGGCATCGCCATCGTGTTCCGGGTTCGACCCAACGGCATCGACCCGGACAGCTGCATCAAGGACACGTGGTTCCTCCAATGGCCGACACCGGACAAGCCGTTCGGGCGAAGCGAGCGCCGCTTCTTCCCGGACTGGACAGAGCGCGACTGGGGTGAGATCACGAACCAGGACTACGCGAACATGGAACACGTCCAGACCGGGATGAAGTCCCGTGGTGGACCACCTCTCCGGCTCAACCGCCGCCAAGAGAGCAACCTCCTGCACATGCACCGGATGATCGACCGGTATCTCACCGGGTAGTGATCGGCGAGGCCGGAACCCTCGCTGCGACGGATCGACCCACTCCGCTGAATGCTCAGAGGGAGCGATACAGCCCGCCGTCGACCCGAAGTTGGGCACCGTTCACGTAACCGGCCGCGTCGCTGGCCAGGAAGATGCAGGCCCCGGCGAAATCCTCGGGACTCCCCAGCCGCTTCATCGGGTTCGACTCGGCAATGCGCGCCCTCGTCTCGGACGACCATCCGCTGGTCAGATCCGTTTCGGTTGCGCTCGGCAACACCAGGTTCGCCCGCACCTTGGGGGCCCAGGCGCCGGCGAGACCGAGCGTGAGGGCGTTGAGGGCCGCCTTGGCCATGGCGTAGGGCAGATCGGTCGCCGTGGGGCGCAGGGATCCGACCGAGGAGACGTTGATGATCGAGCCGCCGTCGCCGTCCGCCATCCGGCCACCGATCAAAGCACCGAGACGGAATGGTCCCCTGGCGTTGACGGCATGGACCTTGTCGTAGAGATCCTCGCCCACGGAAGCGAGATCGCCGTAGGCCGGAGACATGCCCGCGTTGTTCACCAGCACATCACACCGGCCGAACTCGCCATAGACGGCGTCGACGAGGCGATCGCAATCCTCCCACCGGCCGACATGACACGCGAAAGGCACCACACGCCTGCCCGTCGCGGCGGCGATCTCGGTGCTCGCCGCCTCGCAGTTGTCCAACTTGCGGCTGGCAATCGCGACGTCGGCCCCCGCCGAGGCCAGGCCCGCGGCAACAGCCCTCCCGATCCCCCGGCTGCCACCCGTGACGAGGGCGACCTTGCCACTCAGGTCGAAGGGATGGTCCGTTGGTTGCATGGGATCTCGTGCAGGATGCTACCGCTCGAGGTCGATGTTTGATCGGCGATCAAGTGATGACAGCGCGGACTGATCGACTGTTTTGGCCCAGGTTCCGGATCGGGACCTCCGTGGTACGAAGACGGAGCAGCACCGGGACGTTCTCGCAGGGCGTACGGATCTGCACCGCAGATACGACAGGAGGCCAGAGCATTGGCGTGTTCATTGCGCCGAATCGTTGACCCTGATTAACTTCGATCATCCGGATCCATCGGGTCGGGATTGGAAATGAGGCGGCCATGAGAATCGCAGGTCGGCACGCAGGGATCCTCTCTCCGACGTCGCGGACGCGACGAAAGGTCTGGGCCGGTGCCACGACCCTTGCTCTCTTCGTCGGAGGGCTCGGCGGTCTCTTCGTCGGAGCCGGAGTGGCGGGTGCCTACTTCCCCACCAGTTACGACGAGCTCAACGCTGTGGCGTGCACCAGCCGCGTCGTGGTGCGTCGCGGTTGGGACAACGCTCTACCAGAAGTCGGGCAACGAGCCCTTGGTCGAAATGTTCGATGGATCCGCGTGGTCGATCGTGCCGAGCCTCGACGTGCCGGGCGACGATGACCTCACGGGCGTCTCGTGCGTGAACTCGGACTACTGCATGGCGGTCGGATACAGCGCGGGAAATACGTATTCGACCTTGACGGAGATCTGGAACGGTTCCGCGTGGTCGATCGTGCCGAGTCCCGAACGCGGGCACCTATCAAAACTTCCTGAAGGGGGTCGACTGCACGAGCATGACGAACTGCATAGCGGTCGGGTCCTACGCCTCAACTGCGACCACATATCCCCTCATAGAGGCCTGGAACGGCTCGTCCTGGTCGATTGCGTACGACGGCACGGGTCTGGCAAATGACATGTTGAGCTCGGTCTCGTGCGTCGGCACCGGTTTCTGTATGGCAGTCGGGACCGGTAATGGTATGACGTGGAACGGGACGGCTTGGAGCGTGAGCGGTACGTCAGGGGGGTCGGAGACCGCTTCGGTGTCCTGCACGAGCTCAAGCAGCTGCGAGGCGGTCTTCGGCACCGGGGCCGCATCCTTCGACGGGATCAGATGGTCGAGCCAATCGACCCCGCAGGTCGGCGTCCTCAATGGAGTCACCTGTTTCGACTCGTCTGACTGCCTTGGGGTGGGTTCGGCTGCAGGGGGGTCCCACAGCCTCGTCGAATCGCTCACGGGTACGACGTGGTCCGTCGTAGCCAGCCCCGACCCGGGCGGGCTCGGCAACTACCTCGCCGCATTGTCGTGCGTGAGCTCGATCGCTTGCGCCGCCGTAGGCAACCAATCAACGACCGACGGGGCGAACGCTTCCACACTCGCCATGGAATGGGACGGAAGTCAGTGGTCGACGTCTCCGACACAGAACGACGGGGTATTCGCCTCCCCCAACTCGGGACCTCCAGGCACAGCGATCCTCGTGAGCGGGGGAGGCTTCCAACCCGGCGAGCAGGTGACCGTCACCTACCGGCGGTCGGAAAAAGGCGAGCGCAGCGCTCTCATGTGCAATGCCGAGACCTCGTCAGACGGACTGTTCAGCTGCACCGGCGTGATCCCGAAGAACCCGGGGGCGCCGAACCTGGACTTGATCATCGCCCGCGGGGAGACCTCGGGCACCAAGGCGAAGACGAACTTCTACCCGACGTGAGCGCCCGCGCCGGGCGTTTGCTACGCCCGCGTGCAATGAACGGCGCGCGGGTTGACGAGCCGCAGGCGGCCGCGTCGAAGTCAGGGCCAGCGGGACTACCGCGACGTTGTCGAGATTTCGTACTGACCCGGCCTGTCCCCGGGGAAGCATCCCAGTGAAAGCGCCGATCCGACCGGACTGACAATTTCCCCGGCCGACTCGACTCGACCCGCGCTCCGCCCGGCCCGGCCCGGTACCGTGAGTGCGGTGTCCGGACGTGGCGCATCTCAGGGGAAGGGCGAGCTCGAGACGTACCGCGCCAAGCGGCGCACCGGCCGGACACCCGAACCGATGGGAAAGCGCGCCGCCAAGCGCTCGGGGCAACCGCGGTTCGTGATCCAGGAGCACCACGCCCGGAGTCTCCACTGGGACCTGCGGCTGGAGCGTAATGGCGTCCTCGCTTCTTGGGCTCTCCCCAAAGGGCTACCCGAGACGCCGAAGCAGAACCACCTCGCGGTGCACACCGAGGACCACCCCCTCGAGTACGCGACCTTCGAGGGGGAGATTCCCAAAGGCGAGTACGGCGGCGGCAAGATGACGATCTGGGACCGCGGCCACTACGACGTGGAGAAGTGGACGGACTCCGAGGTCAAGTTCGTGCTCCACGGCTCCCGGGTATCCGACGGCTTCGTGCTCTTCCAGACGAAGGACCGCAACTGGATGATCCACCGACACGGGCCTTCGACCCGCATCGATCCTCTGCCCGAGTCGCTCAAGCCCATGCTCGCCACGCCCGGCACGCTCCCCGAGGACAGTGCAGGTTGGGCCTTCGAGGTCAAGTGGGACGGAGTCCGAGCCATCCTCTACGTCGAAGGCGGCCGCGTTCGCGCCCTGAGCCGGAACGACCTGGACGTGACCTCGTCGTTCCCGGAGCTGGCCGAGATCGGGAAGTACCTCGGCATGACCACCTGCGTGCTCGACGGCGAGATCGTGGCGCTCGACGACGACGGTCGACCCAGCTTCGCCCGGCTCCAGCGCCGCCTCCATGTGCGGGACGGGCGGGACGCCAGGCGTCGCGCGGCAGCGGACCCGGTGAACTTCATCGCGTTCGACGTGCTGTATCTCCATGGTCGATTGCACCTCGACGAGTCCTACGACAGCCGGCGGGCGTTGCTCGAGTCGCTGGAGCTCTCGGGTCCCGGGTTCACGACAACGGAGTCATTCCGCAACGTCGCCGGAGCCGACGTCCTGGCCGGCACGGTGGCCAACGGACTGGAGGGCGTGGTGGCCAAAAGGCGCGATTCGACCTACCGACCGGGTCGGCGCAGCGCCGACTGGGTCAAGGTCAAATCGACGTCGACCCAGGAGGTCGTCATCGGCGGCTGGACCGAGGGCAAGGGCGAACGTTCGCGAGATCTGGGTGCGCTTCTGCTCGGAATACCCGCCGACTCAGGACTGCACTACGTCGGCAAGGTCGGCACCGGGTTCAGCGACCGAGCCCGACACGAGCTGCTCGGCGACCTGCGTTCGCTGGCCACTGCGGCGAGCCCATTCGGCGATGGCGTGCCGAGTGGTGAGGCCGCGCACTTCGTGCGGCCGGAATTGGTCGGGGAGGTCGGGTACTCCGAATGGACACCGGCCGGCCGCCTCCGCCATCCGACCTGGAAAGGCCTGCGGGTCGACAAGTCGCCCGGTGACGTGGTCGCGGAACGAGAAGCCACACTGGAGGAGGGTTCGTCCGTGTTCGGTGATGCTGAGGGAGAAGGTGACGGTGACGGCCGAGCTCGGACGACTCGGCGGCGGGCGGCTTCGAAGACGTCGGCCCGGACGACGATCGGGGGCCGCGAGCTCACGGTCACCAACCTCGAGAAGGTGCTGTTCCCCCAGACGGGGTTCACCAAAGGACAGCTCGTCGATTACTACGTCCGGGTGGCGGACGTCATGCTGGCGCACGTAGGCGACCGGCCTTTGACCATGAAGAGGTTTCCCGACGGCGTGGAGGGGAAGTTCTTCTTCGAGAAGCACATCCCGTCTCATGCGCCGGCGTGGGTACGAACGGTGACCGTACCGTCCAGCGAGCGGCGGGGCGACATCGAGTACGCGGTGGCCAGCGACCTGCCGACGCTGGCGTGGGCGGCCAACCTCGGGACCATCGAATTCCACGTGCCGTTGTGGCACATCGGTCGGCGCCGCAAGTTTCCGGCACCACCGGACCTCATGGTCTTCGATCTCGATCCGGGAGAGGGCACTTCCATTGTCGAGTGTTGCGTCACCGCGGGCTACATCGCCCGTGAGCTCCAGAAGGAGGGAGCGGAGCCGTGTGCCAAGACGAGCGGTTCGAAAGGCCTCCAGCTCTACGTGAAGGTCGGCCCACGAACCTCCTGGGACGACGTGCGAGAGCACGCGCACGACATCGCACGACGCTTGGAGTCGACACACCCTGAATTGATCGTGTCGAACATGCGCAAATCTCTGCGCCAGGGCCGGGTGCTCATCGACTGGAGCCAGAACCACCCCGCGAAGACCACGGTGGGTGCCTATTCGGTCCGGGCGCGGCCCGAGCCCACGGTCTCCACGCCGGTCACTTTGGCCGAGGTGAAGGCGTGTGCAAAATCGGGTGACCCGTCCGTCCTGCGCTTCACCACCGACGACGTGCTGCGACGGGTCGCCGAGGTCGGGGACTTGTTCGCCGCGGTCGGGCTCGGCTGAATCCTTCGAAAGGACGTGCCGTCCCGCTCCCGATGCCCGCGGTCAGCGACCGGCCGGTCCCATCATGGGGTCCGCAACGCCGACAGCCGCGCCAGCACCTCGTCGACCACACCCGACGTCGACGCGTCCCCTCCGAGGTCGAAGGTGCGGATCCCGTCCGCGGCGGCGCCCAAGGTGGCCGACCTGATTCCTGCCGCGGCGCGTAACACGTCTTCGTCGCCTTGCGCGGCGTGGTCCAGCACGGCGGCACACGCCAGGAGCATCGCCATCGGGTTCGCGACGTTCTTGCCGGCGAGAGTCGGCGCAGTGCCATGCGGCGCCTCGGCCATGGCCACGACCGGGCGCAGGTCCTCGTCGAGCGCCAGCAGCACCGACTCCGCGCCGGCGATCGATCCGAAGAGCGCGAGCACCAGGTCGGACAGGCAGTCACCGTCGCGATTGAGCGCAGGTACGACGAGAGGGGACCCCCCGGATTCGTTCACCAATCCGGCGTAGGCGGCGTCGATGAGTGTCGGCCGGTACAGCACACCGGGATGTCGGAGCGCGGCGTTGTCCATCTCCTCCTTGAGCATGCCTTCGTAGAGGGCCGACACCGTCCACTTCGGGCCGCCGTACACGCAGGCGCCCGAGTCCGCCGCCAGGCGGAACGAGTACTCCGCCACCGAGCGGCACACGGACCGGTCGATGCGCTCGGTCCTCCACGCCTGCTCTCCGGCCGAACCGGCCGCTCCCGTTCGTCCCTCATCCGCTCCGTACGCATCCCCGACCGCCATGCGTACCACCACGATGGGATGGACCACGGGTGCGGGCGGTGCGACCCCCGGAATGCGCCGGCCGGTACGGACGATCACGGATCCTCCGACCCCCTCGCGCAAGATGCGGTTCGGGCTCCCCACGTCCCCCGCGCCCTCCGGGGTCACCGTGGCCGCCTTCAGCCCCAGGCCGGTGGCCCGCATCGCGACCGCGGCATCGCGCACCACGTCGTTCGACGTCCGACGCCGGTTCTCGAGTGACAGGTCGAAATGTTCGAGCGAGACGTCGAAACCGAGGACCTGGAGGGTCGAGGACGCGGAGCGCCTGGTTCAACAGCTCCTGACCGGTCTGGTCCCCATCGCACACCACGATCCTTCGGTCCCGGGTCACCGGTAGTCAGGGTTCCACGAACGGCGCGTGCCGCGCCACCCACATGCGGCGCGTGCCGTGCCACCCACCTGCGGTGCGTGCAGCGCCTTTCCACTTGCGGCGCGTGCCGCGCCACGCTTCCCGCGCGCGCCGGCGCCACCCACATGCGGCGCGTGCCGCGCCTTCCGAGGCCGGGCTCACCCGGCGGCACCGGTCCACAGGTCCTCGGGTTCGGTGCCCCGCGTCTCTGGAATGAGCCAGAACAACCCGGCACCGAGCGCTGCAGGCAGGAACGTGACCGCCGCCGCTCCGGCGAAGTGGTTGCCGACGTCTGCCACGGCGCCGAACGCCACCAGACCCCCGACCGCCCCCAGCACGCCGGCAACGGTCCACCATCCTGCGGCGGAGGCGCGCACCGACGTCGGGAAGAGTTCGGTCAGCAGCGAGCCGACCGCGGGAGCCAGGATGCCGCCGCTGAAGACTCCGCAGAGATAGCCGACGGTGAGCGCCAGGCTTCCTCCCGAGTAGGCGAGGGTGCCGCACAGTGACGCGCCGACGAGAGACACGGCTCCCGCCGGGCGGCGTCCCACCCGGTCGGCCAGCCACCGCCCGGCCAGGAGCCCGACGAGGCCCGCCGCACCAGCCCCGACGACCATCAGGGCGGTCCAGCCGCCCGGCTGGTGCAACACGTCCTGGGCGTAGAGGAACACGAAGCTGTTCGCCGGTCCCGTGATCACCGAGATGACGAACGCGATCAGCGCGAGCACCAGGACCCGGCCCCCGTAGGGCGGCTCCACGGCGCCGAGAATCGGTGTGGGGTGATCCGTCGCCGCCTCCGCGATCATGAAGCGGCTCGGCTCCTCCACCCAGCGCCGCATCGCGACGACGGCCACCAACGGGACGACGGCGAGCGCGGTGACGCCCCGGAAGCCCAGTGCTCCGGCCGCCAGACTGTGCACGATCGCGGAGATCCCGGCCCCGACGCCGTAGCCCCCGGCGACGAGTGCGACCGCAGAAGCACGGTCTGCGGTATCCGTCCCCTCCGCCGCCATCACGCTGGCGAGCGTGTTGGTCGCGCTCGAGGAGCGGTCGCCCGAAAGCGAACACGACGACGAACCACCAGTAGTCGGGACTGAGCGCCGAGAGCGCGGTCAGGGCCAGGCCGGCCACCGTCACCGCCAGGATCACCCGGCGACGTCCGAGACGGTCAGCGATGCCGATCAGAGGCAGGCTCCCGAGAGAGGCCAGGCGGATGACGGCGAGGCCGATCCCCAGGCTGGTCCCGGAAAGGCCGACCTTGTCGGCGATCGACGCGCCCTGGGCGACGTGGCCCAGCTGCTTGGACACGTCCCCGAGCGCGGCGACGACCCCGAACTGCCCGAAGCCCGAGAACAAGGCCACCAGGCCGACCGCGACGATGGCGCGGTCGGACCACCGGTGCAGGCGCAGTACTGGCCCCCCCGGACCCGGTTCGGCCGCCCCCTCCGACTGTGGCCCCGTGGCGGCGGCCGGCGCGGGTCGCCCATCGCCCGACGGGACCTCGACGCCCTCGCTCACCGTGTGCTCGTCATCGTACGGGTCCGGCCGCCGAAGCGAGCAGACGGACGACCTCGTCGTCCGTCGTCTGGGTGAAGTCGTCGTACCACTCGCCCACGGCCCGGAACGGCTCCGGGGTGGCGACCACGACCACACTGTCCGCAACCACAGACAGCTCTGCCGCGGCCCGCGAGGACGCAACCGGTGAGGCGACGGTGACGCGTGTGGCCCCGAGCGCCCTGACCACGGCGCAGGCGGCCCGCGTGGAGGAGCCGGTCGCGATCCCGTCGTCGACGACGAGGACCGCCCTCCCACCGAGCGCCAAGCGGGGACGGCCGGCGCGATACGAGCGTGCCCGGTGCTCCAGCTCCGGGCGCTCTCGAGACTCGGCCCGGTCAAGGTCGAGCGCGTCGAGCCCACAGGCCCGGAGTACCTCGGAATTCTCCACACGGACCCCGTCCTCGCCAATCGCACCCATGGCGAGCTCCGACTGGAACGGCACGCCCAGCTTGCGCACGACCACGACGTCGAGACTCGACCCCAGAGCGAGCGCAACTTCGGCGGCCACCGGAACTCCGCCGCGGGGGAGGCCGAGCACGACGGGGGCGTCGTGGCCGGCGGGGGCCGACCGCGCTGCCTCGGCCAGCCGACGGCCGGCGTCCGCCCGGTCGAGGAACCTCACAGAGCCCTCCTTCGGTGCCTGCTTCTGCGGCGCCCGATGCAGTCTCCCCCGTCGTCGCACCACCGGGCCAGCGCGTCGACCAGGAGAAGTCCAGGTCGGCCTCGGAGTGTCCCGAGGTGCCGGGCGGGTTTGGACGAGCGCAACCGCTCGCGCCGCGAACCGAGGCCGTCCTCGCGAACGTGGGCGGACGGACGGTACAGGGCGGCCTGCCATCCTCGCCTCCCGGGCCGCCCGTGCCAGGATGTCGTGCCTTCCGGGAATGCGCCGAAAGGCGGCCAGATCCGCCGAGGAGAGGAATGACATGGGAGATCCCGACCATCTCAACAATCACCAGCGGGACACGATGGCCCACATCTTCCGTCACCCGCTCAGCCACAACATCGAGTGGCACGCGGTCCTCTCCCTCCTCAACGCCGTCGCCACCGTGCAGGAGACCCATCGCGGCCACTACCTCGTTTCGATCGGCGACCAGACACAGACGTTCGAACGACCCCGTCACAAGGACGTGAGCGCAGAGGAGGTGGCCGACCTGCGACGCCTCCTGCGAAGCGCCGGCTACGGGCCGGACGGGTCGCCGCCGACGTAAAGCTCCGCAGGAACGGGGTCGCGTGAATCGATCCGGATCCTGGCTCCACACCGAGCACGGCGCCGCCGGTCATCCGCGACCCAGATGGTCCGCGCACTTCGGCCGGGCCAGACTGACGCCATGGGCTCGCGCGACGTCGCAGGAGGGAGCGTTCTGGCCGCCGACATCGGTGGGACGCAAATGCGGGCGGCCCTCGTCCATCCCGACGGCACCGTCCTGCACCGGCGTACCGAGCCCACACCCAGGCATGCCGAGGCACCGGCGGCGCTCGTCGAGCTCATCGGCTCCGCCGCGGCCGAGTTCGGGCGCGACCGGGTGTCGCATGCGGTGATCGGCCTGCCCGGAGGGGTCGACTACGAGACCGGTCAGCTCCTGTGGGCGCCGAACCTGCCTGCGGAATGGCCGGTGCAGCTCACGAGCGACGCGCTCTCCGAGCGTCTCGGCATGCGCGTGTGTCTCGCCAACGACGCCGATCTGGCGGCCGTCGGCGAGGCCTACTTCGGCGCCGGCCGCGACGGCACGGACGTCGCCTACCTCACGATCTCGACCGGCATCGGCGCCGGGATCCTCCAGGGACGCCGACTCCTCCACGGGCGGTACTCCGCGGCCGAGCTCGGCCACACCGTGATCGACTGGCGCGGATGGCGTGCCGGTGAACCGGCCACCCTCGAGGAGCTGGGCTCGGGCAGCGGCCTGGCCCGTCTCGCCCGCGAGCGGGGCCTCGGTGACCTCGACGCCCGCGACGTCGGCACGGCGGCTTCAAAAGGCGACCTTCGTGCGGTCGAGATCTGGCAGGCGGCGGTCGTGGCGTGCTCGGCCGGAGTAGCCAACCTCGTGATGTCCTTCTACCCCGACACGGTGGTGATCGGCGGCGGCCTCGGTCGACACCCCGAGTTCTTCGCCGCCGTGCGCGACCAGGTGTTCGCCGCGTCCGGACCGCCACCCGACCGGGCTCACGATCGCCTGCTCGGAACTGGGCGACGACGCCGGACTTTCCGGAGCGGCGGCCTGGGCCGAGGCGGCCGGCGTCGACTGAACGAGGTCGGACGCAGTCCGACTGGTCCTCTCGTCGCGGCGGTTCAGGCCCGTCGCTGACCCCGACTGGGCCCGGGCCGGGCTTCTCAATAGTGTCGCTGTCGTCGGGACGAAGGGGCTCGTCGTTCGGTCGGTCCCGGACAGCGTCGCCGGTGCGCCCGGCCGGCGGTGCCCGGCGGTGCTTCCAGCGTGCGGCCTGGGCGTTCGTAGGAGCCCGTGAGAACCGGAAAGAAGGAGTCGTCGTGTACCTGCGCAGGGCCAGACCGCTGCGCCGCCTGTCGCACCTGGTCGCCGGTGTGCTGACATCCTGCGCCCTCGCCACAGCCTCCAGCGCCCTCTCGTCCCAGGTTGCCTCGGGGTCGATCCACCACCTCGAAGGGCCGCCAGGGATCTCGGCCGCGGCGTTCGGGACCGATGCCGCCATGGCGGGGTTCAGGCCCCTGGCGAGCGCAGGCCGGGGCATGGTGGTGGTGATCCTCCCTGGGACCGACGGCCCGGGGTCGACCGCGAATGCCGGCGGCAACGCGACGGCGGGGGATCTCGAACGCTCGCTGCGCAGGGCAGGTTTGTCATCCACCCAGTACGTGGTCCAGACCGCGGACGGCAGCGACGCGACCCAGTACGCCGATGCGGTGAAGGATGTCTCGCACGGTGCCCGCGTGATCGTGCTCGACCCGATCAACTCGGGCGTCGGGGCGCAGATCGAGGCTTTCGCCAAGTCGCATGGGGTCAAGGTGATCGACTTCGACCGCCTGACAATGGGGGGAAGCCGCACCTACGCGGTCGGATTCGACGCGGTGGAGGCCGGGCAGCTCATGGGTCGAGGGCTCGTGCGCTGCGCGGCGGCATGGCACATTACGAAGCCCCACGTCGTCGTACTGCGCGGCGACAGCTCGGACACGAGCGCGACACCGCTCGCCACCGGATACGACAGCGTTCTGCAGCCTCTCTTCAGGACGGGACGGTGGGTCCTGGCAGGCCCGACACCCGGGACGAGCGATCCGGGGAGTGGTGATCCGGCGACTGAGTTCCGGTCGATCCTCGGCGCTCACCACAATGCCAACGCCGCGCTCCTCAGCGACGAACCGACCGAGGTTCCGATCGTTGCCTACCTGAGATCGCAGCACATCCGGCCGAGATCGTTCCCGACGGCCGGCCTGGGCGCGGCCGTCCCCACGCTCGACGACATCCTCTCCGGATACGTGTGCGGCACCGTCTACGAACCCCTCGCCAGCGAGGCCCGGGCCGCCGTCGCTCTCGCCCTTTACCTTCGCGCCGGGACCACGCCGCCCCGCTCGCTCCTCAACGGGACCACGGACGACACCACCGCACAGGTCCGGGTGCCCTCGGTCGTACTGCCGCCGGTCTGGGTCACGGCCAGCAACATGAAGTCGACGGTCGTGCGCGACGGCATCGCACGGATCTCACGGCTGTGCGCTGGGGAGTACGCCGCTGCGTGTGCGGCGGCGGGACTCTCGAGGTAACCGCGTCCAGAGGGTGACAAGAACACCCTCGACAACCCTGACGTCACGGCGTCGTGGCCTCAGGCGGTCGTGGCCTCAGGCGCGCACCTTGATCATCTTGGTCTTCGAGGTGTTGGGGTAGTACGAGGCGCTGCCGGCGTAGGTGGCGAAGACGTGGTAGATCGAGCCGGTGTGACTGAGCGCCCCGGTCGTGCACGTGGCCGTGCCTGAGGACAAGCTGAAGCTGTTGGTCCCCCCGTCGCAGCTCGACCGCGTTGCCGGACTTGTCGGTGATGACGAAGTTCAGCGTCCCCGTCGGGGTCCCGAGCGAGGCGGGCTGGCCGCTCACCGTCGCGGTGATGGTGGCCGTGCCTCCGTTGCTGGTCGGGCGCACGATGTGGACGGCCACGGCCGAGGTCCCGAGGGTCACGTTCTCTTGGAAGGTTCCCACCCCGGCGTTGAAGTTGGCGTCACCGGGGTAGGAGACCTTGACCACGTAGGGGGTACCCGAGAAGACCAGCTGGCCCGCCGCCACGGCGCACGTCGCCGTCTCGTTGGTCCCGCTCGTCCCCGTCGAGGTCGACGTGCAGTTCACGGTGACCCCGCCGTGGCCGGTGATGGCCCACGTGGGCGTCCCCGTCGGCGTGGCCCCCGACGTCGAGCCCGGAGCCGCGGCCGAGATGGTGGCGTTCAAGGTCACCGCATCGCCCGTGACGACGGGATTCGCGCTCGAGGTGATGGCAAAGGCCGGGTTGGCGGCGTGAATGGTCTCGACCAGCGGCGTGGCGGCCGTGCCGGCGTCGAAGTTCGTGTCGCCGTGGTAGTTGGCGGACACACTCAACTGGGACTGGGAGGGGTTGAGGCCCGAGAGGATGCACGTCGCCTTGGCCGAGGCGATCACGACGGTGTCGGCTCCCTGGCACGAAGGCGTGGCCCCGGGGGTGCTGAAGCTGAAGGTCACCGTGCCCGTCGGGGTCCCCGCCCCGGGGGCGGCCGCCGAGAGCGAGTCGGTGACGATGAACTGTTGGCCCGTCACGCTCGGGTTCGCCGTCGAGGTCAGGCCCTGGACGGTCGCGTCCTTGACCACGGTGACGCTCTTCGCGCCTGACGAGGCGTTGTCGTTGGCGTCTCCGCTGTAGGCGGCGGTCACGTTGACCGTGGTCGGGGCGGGGTACGAGGTCGAACACGTCGCTGTGTCGGGGCTCGATTGGCTCAGCGCCACCGCCGCGCACAGCGTGGTCGCACCCTGGGTGAAGGTGACCGTGCCCGTCGGCGTGCCCGAGCCGGGGGAAACAGCGGCGACTGTCGCCGTGTAGGTGACGCTCTGGCCGACCACGGGGCTCGCGGTGGCGCCGAGCACGGTGGTGGTCGAGTCCGGGGCCACCGACTCGCTGGTCGAGCCGCTCGAGGCGTTGTCGTTGGCGTCGCCGCCGTAGTCAGCGGTGATGGCGTCCGCGCTCGTCGTGGCCGAGGGGACATAGGTGCAGCTGGCCACGTCGGGGCTCGACGCGTTCAGGGTCCCCATGCAGAGGTCTCCACCCGCGTCGGAGAAGTCGACCGTTCCCGTCGGGGTGCCCGCACCGGGGGCGTCGACGGCGACCGTGGCGCTCAAGGTGACCGTTTGGCCGACGACCGAGGAGCTCGGGCTGGCCGAAGCGGTGGTGGACGTGGTGTCCTGGCCGACACTGACCGAGCTCGAGGCGCTCGAGGTGTCGAAGTTGGAGTCGCCCGAGTAGTCGGCGGTGAAGTTGTCGGTGGTCACCGCCGGATAGCTGACGGAGCAGCTGGCGCTCCCACCGGAGAGGGTGACGGGGCCGCTGCACAGCGTGCCGTCGTTCCCCATGAAGGTCACGGTGCCGGTCGGCGTACCCGAACCGGGCGCGTTGGCGGAAACGGTCGCGGTCAGGGTGACGGACTCGCCGACGACCGGCGATCCCGGCGACACGTCGAGGGCGGTGGAGGTCCCGTCCTGATCGACCTCCTGGGACAACGCGCTCGGGCTGGACGAGCCCTGGTAGGAGTCGTCGCCGCTGTAGGTGGCCGAGATCCCGTCGGACGGGTTCGCGCTCGTCGGCGAGTAGGTGCAGCTGGCGACGTCGGGGCTCGACCGCGTCCAGGGTCCCCGTGCAGAGTTCTCCACCCGGGTCCGAGAAGGTCACGGTCCCGGTGGGGGTCCCACCGTCGTCCGCGGTCACGGTCGCCGAAAGCGTGATCTCTTGGCCGACCACGGCGGGGTTGGCCGACGAAGACGGCGTCGACGTCTCGGTGGTGTTGAGCGGCAGTGCTCCCGCCGGAGTCGAGGACAGCGCCAGCGCGACCGGAGTGAGCGCGATCCCCACCATCACGGCCAGGGCGACACCCCCCTTCACGAGCCGCGGCACTCGGGCACGACGCGCGTCACATTTCACCACGATTTATTCCTCTCGCCAGGTTCGCCAACATGCAGGATCGGCTGCTTTCTACCGCGCACCCGCGATGTGGGGGGAAGTTCACCCCAGAGATTCATCTGGCGGTCGCGGCGATGTCACCGATACTTTGCCTTGGCCACGTGGGTGCCACGCCCATGTCGATTTCCGACGAGCCCGGACCCGAGGACAACGTCCCGATCGCCTGCGGAGGAGCCCCACACCGCCGACCGGCGGTGGCAAAGTGGCTCAGTGCCGGGCGAGGATCACCTCGAGCACCGTGCCGAGACCTGCCAGCACCAGAGAGAAAGAGACGACGACGGCCATCACCTTGAGGATGGGACGGCGCATCGGCTCCCAGTCACCCAGGTCGTCGAACTGGTCGAGTGAATACCCGTCCTCGTCGGCCCAACCGGGCTCCTCGGGAGGCCGGTCCTCGAGCGGCCTCGGCTCACGGGTGGCCAGGTAGCCCACGAACGGTGCCAGGCCTGCGGGGAAGTGGGGCTGAGGCGGTCCCGGGACGTGACCCTGCATCCCGCCAACGTTAGTCCTGCACACAGGCAGCGTGACGGTGGGTCCGTCTACCCTCTCCGGATGGACGAGCCCCAGCAGATCGGCTTCACCGCCCCTGAGTCGACCCCGCGTTTCCCCCGGCAACCCAAACCCCCGGCCGGGGCCCCGAACGTCGTCGTCATCGTCCTCGACGACACCGGGTTCGGTCACCTCGGCGCGTTCGGATCGGACATCGGCACCCCGTATCTCGACACACTCTCCACCGAGGGCGCCCTCTTCAACCGCTTCCACGTCACCTCGCTGTGCTCTCCCACGAGGGCGTCGTTCTTCACGGGTCGGAACCACCACGCCGTGGGCATGGGCTTCCTGGCCGACATCCCCTTGGGCTTCCCCGGGTACCACTCCCGACTGCCCAAGACGGCGGCGGCGCTGCCGCGGCTCCTGCGCGATGCGGGGTACTCGACGTTGGCCGTCGGCAAGTGGCACCTCGTCCCGCGCTGGGAGCGCTCGGCGGCCGGACCGTTCGATACCTGGCCGCTCGGGCTCGGTTTCGAGCGTTACTACGGTTTCCTCCAGGGCGACACCAACCACTGGGCGCCCAACCTCGTCTGCGACAACCACTACATCGATCCTCCGCGCCGGCCGGAGGAGGGCTACCACCTGACCGAGGACCTGACCGAGCAGGCGGCGCGCATGGTGCAGGACCAACAACAGGCCGCGCCCGGAAAGCCCTTCTTCCTCTACCTGGCCCTGGGCGCCATGCATGCGCCACATCACGTCACCCCCGAGTGGGTCGACCCGTATCGGGGTGTCTTCGACCAGGGGTGGGACGCGTGGCGCGAGGAGCTGTTCGACCGCCAGGTCTCCTCCGGGATCGTGCCGGAGGGCACGCTCCTCACCGAGAGGCCTTCGTGGGTTCGGGCCTGGAACGACCTCTCGGTCGGCGAACGCCGGATGCTGGCGCGTCAACAGGAGGTCTTCGCCGGATTCCTCACCCACACCGATGCCCAGATCGGGCGGCTGATCTCGTCTCTCGACCGGCTCGGGGTCCTCGACGACACGCTGGTCATGGTCTTCTCCGACAACGGGGCGAGCGCCGAGGGAGGTACCGTCGGCAGCTTCAACGAGCACCGCTTCACGGCGCACGCCCGCGAATCGGTCGACGCGAACCTGGAGCACTACGACGACTGGGGCGGCTTCACCACCTACCCCCACTACTCGTGGGGGTGGGCTTGGGCGGGCAACACGCCGCACAAGCTGTGGAAGCGCTACACGTGGCTCGGAGGGACGCGGACACCCTTGATCGTCCGCTGGCCGGGCCACGTCGCGGCCCCCGGCGCCGCACGGCCGCAGTTCGCGCACGCGGTCGACCTCATGCCGACGATCATGGCCGCGACCGGCCTGCAGCCTCCCGACGAGGTCGACGGGATCGCCCAGCAGCGCGTCGACGGGGTCAGTCTCCTCTCGACGCTCGAGGATCCCGCAGCGCCCGAGGTGCACCGGACGCAGTACTTCGAGATGCTGGGCTCGCGATCCATCTACCACGAGGGTTGGAAGGCGACGACCGACCACATCGGCAAAGGCGTCCTCGACGAGGAGGAGCTGGCCGTGGGAAGCCGCGACTTCGCGCAGGACCAGTGGGAGCTGTTCGACCTCACGACGGACTTCTCCGAGGCCGTGGACAGGTCGGCCGACGAGCCGGAAACGGTGCGCCGCCTGGCCGACCTGTGGACCGCCGAGGCGGAGCGCAACAACGTGTTCCCCATCTCCGACGGACTGGTGGACCGCTTCAGCGGGTTCATCCCACCGGCGTGGCCGGCCGGCTCGTCGCGCACGTTCCTGCCCGGAGGCGGTCCGGTGAACGACGAGTCCGTCCCGATGCTCTGGGGGGGATTCCGCATGATCGCTGCGGTCGACGTCGACGGCGTGGCGGCCGACGGGGTCATCTTCGCGCTCGGCGACTGGTTCGGAGGCTACGCGGTCTTCGCGACCGGCGGGATCGTCTCGTTCGCGTTTGCCCGGGCCGTCGATACCCTCGAGCTGACGGCGAGCGATGTCCTGACGTCGGGTCATCACGAGATCGAGGTGGCCTACGCGCTCGGGACCGACGGAGCTCCCGGACGTCTGACGATGAGGGTGGACGGCGCCGAGGTCGACACGATCGAGGTTCCGGGCACGCTGCCGCTGGCTCTCCAGCACGGCGGAGCCGGACTCCGTCTCGGTCGCGACGTGGGATTTCCGGTGTCGCGCGGCCTACTGGCCGCCGGCTCCTTTCACCGGCACCGTGCACGCCCTCCGCATCGAGACACCCGGGCCGGCCACGCGCGACGCGGCCGCAGAGGTGGGGACCGCACTGCACGCGGACTGACGCGCCCGGTCAGACGCGCCCGCTCACCGGCGCGCCTCGACGGCGGCGCGTGCGTGCGCCAGGTGCTCACGGGCATGGCGCGCCGCCACGGCGGCCAGGGCGACGGTCGGCATCTCGCGCCCATCGGCGGGTCCGAAGGGCGCCGTCCGGTCGAGGTCCTCGTCGCTCAGCGCACGCAACGCGCGCTCGAGCGGCGCGGCATTGGCCTCGAGCAGGCCGACGGTCTCGTCCCGGCCCGCCGTCGCGGCGCGCCTGGCATGCGCGGCGTTGTCCTCGTCGATCCCCCGCGCCGTGTCGGTGACCGCCTCACCGCCCGCCATCAGCGAGACCCACTGGAGCCCGTGCTCGTGCCCCTCGGCGATGTGGTGCACCACGACCCCCACCGGCCACTGCTCCCCCGGCACCTCCAGCGCCCATTCGGCATCGGAGCAGGACCGGGCGAAGGCCACGACCTCCCGGTTCGCCGCCGCGAAGTCGTCGGCCAGGGCCGTCCCGCGCTCAGACGGCACGCGCGCTCGGAACGTCCGCCAGATCGCTGAGCTCGGTCAGGCTGACCGTCCCCGGGAGATCCCCCCGCCGTGCGGCGCGGACGGCCGCGTCCTGGAGGACGGCGTTCACGGGAGTCGGCACGCCGTGGAGCCGGCCCAGCAGGACGATCTCGCCGTTGAGGAACTCCGCCTCGATGGAGCCCGCACCCCGGGCGAGGCTCTGCCAGCTCGACCCGCCCCGCCACTCGCCCGACGAGGTGGTGGCGATGCGGAGGTTGTCGGCCCGGCGCTCGCGGTCCTCCTCGGCGCTGGCCACGTCGATGCCCGCGGCCCGGAGCACCTCGGAACCTTCCCGCCGCGCCGCCTCGGCCAGAGGGCTGAAGCGCCCGTCGGTGCCGCACAGCGCTTCCACGGCATTGGCCAGGTTCATGAGGAGCTTGCGGTACTTCCAACGCATGATGTCGTCGCGGGCCTCCGACTGGAAGGTGGTCGTGTCGATGGCCTGGGCGATGGCCCGCCCCGTGGCGTCGATGCCCGACGGGTAGCGGCCCAGATCGAGCATGCCCGAGACCGGCGCCGAGTGGATCTGGACCACGCCGGCGCGCAGTTGTGAGGCCGGGCACATCACGCACATCCCGTACGTATTGGGAAAGCGGCGGAGCACCCGGCGCTCGTTGTCCACTCCGTTCTGCATGCACACGACCGGCGTCCGGCGCGGAGCCTGGACGAGCCGGTCCAGGACCTCGTCGGTGTGCTGGCCCTTGACGGCGATCAGCACGACGCAGTCGCCGTCCCAGTCCAGCAGGGCCGGGTCGGTGACCGCCGGCACGGGGAGGGTCTCGGACCCGTCGGGCGCCTCGAGGACGAGGCCCTTCGCGGCGAGCGCGTCCCCGTGCTCGCCTCGGGCCACGAGCGTGACGTCGTGGCCCCGCTGGAACAGCCGGCCTCCGACGGCACCACCGATGGCGCCGGCTCCGAACACCACGAAGCGCATCGGTCGCACTCTGCCACGTCTGCGGATCCCCGGCTGCCGGGGACCGCGTGCCGGGCGCCACGGACCGGGTGCGAAGCTGGTGTCCGTGAGCACGAGGTCACCGCTCGGGCGTGCCGTGTCGCTCGGCGGCGCCGTGGTCGCCACACCGCGACGCCTGGTCGGAGATCTGGCCGAGCCGGCGCGCCGGGACATGGCCCGCAACGTCCGCCGTGCCGTCGGGGTCACCGCCGAACCGGGTCCCATCGCCATGGATCCATCGTCGGCCTACCTCGCCCCCGGCTCGGTGGCCCGCCTCGTCCACGGAGACCTTCCGTCGATGCTGATCGGCGGGCTGAGCGCCTTGATGCTCCAGATGCTGCACCCCCTGGCGATGGCCGGCGTGGCCGAGCATTCGAAGTACCGGGAAGACCCGGTGAGACGTCTGCGGCGGACGGCCGAGTTCGTCTCCGCGACAACCTTCGGGACGGCGAGCCAGGCCGAGGAGGCCATCGCCCAGGTGCTGCGGGTCCATCGGCGCGTCAGGGGAACGGCGCCCGACGGCCGCGCCTATTCGGCCGGCGACCCCGAGCTGGTGACCTTCATCCACGTGGCGGAGGTATCGAGCTTCCTCGCCGCGTCGAGGCGCTACGGCACCGGCGTGCTCAGCCCGGCGGCCTGCGATCGGTATTACGCCGAGGTCGCCCCGGTGGCGTACGCGCTCGGCGCCACGTGGGTCCCCCGTTCGGCGGACGAGGTCGAGGCCTACTTCCTGCGGATGCGGCACGAGCTCAACGCGGGGCCCCAGGCGCGCGCGGCCCGCGACTGGCTGGTGTACAGCGTGGCGCGGAGACCCGACGAGCGGGCGGTCTACGCGCTCGTGCTGGCCGCCGCCGTCGGGGTCCTCCCTCGATGGGCCCGGCTCGAGCTCGGTCTGACCCTGGCGGGCCCCGTCGACCTGTTGATCGACACCGCCGCGGTCACTCCCGTCATGAGGGGTCTGGCGGCGGCGCTGCGCTGGGCCGTCGCGCCGGCCCGCTGAGCCGGGTTCAGGTGGCGAGGGTGAGGCCGCCGTCGACCACGACGACCTGGCCGGTGACGTAGGCCGCCCGAGCCAGCGACACCACCACCTCGGCCACATCCTCGGGACGGCCCGTGCGCCGGAGGGGGGCCGCCTGCTGCACGACCTCGCGCACCACGTCCCAATCCGCCGTCCAGGGCGTGTCCACCAGCCCGGGGGCGACGGCGTTCACGCGGACCTCCGGGCCGACCACCTTGGCCACCAGCCTCGTCATGTGGTTGAGCGCCGCCTTGCTCGCCGCGTAGGGGATGGAGGACCCGGTCGGCCGCACGCCGGCGATGGAGGCCACGTTCACGATGGAACCGCCCGCCTCGCGCAGCGCGGGCATGGCGGCGACCGACATCGCCCACGTGGCGAACACGTTGACCTCGAAGATCCGTCGCCACACGTCGACGGTCGCCGCCTCGAGGTCGTGATGTGGGATCACCGCGGTCGTCCCCGCGTTGTTCACCAGCGTGTCGAGGCGTCCCCAGCGCTCGAGGGCGGCGGCCACCAACAGGCCGGGGGTCTCGGCTTCGGCGATGTCGCCGCGTACGTAGAGCGCGTCCGGCAGCGAGGCGGCGACCGCCTCGCCCGCGTCGACCGAACGACTCGAGCTCACGAGCACGCCCGCGCCCAAGGACGCGAAGGCGCGTGCGGTGGCCTCGCCGATGCCGCTCGACGAACCGGTGACGACGACGGCGTGGCCCGCCAGAGGACCCGTCACCGGGGCACGATGCCCCAGCGGGCCGACCATTCCTGGCCCGGTTGCAGGTCCGCGAGGTCCTTGCCGGTGCGGAAGGCGTTGGGCGGGCAGGTCATCGGCTCGACCGCCACGGCGCGACGACGGCGAGGCAGTTCCGGGAGCGTGTCACCGGTGTACACCATCAGGTACGGGAAGTGCTCGTCCAGCCACAGCGTCGCACCCGTCCGTCCGCCGGGCGCATCGAGGCTCGCCCGGGCGCGGCCGTCGGTGTCGCGGTCGAGGGTGGTGAAGCAGGTATCGAGCACGGTCGGCCCGACGAAGCGCGAGGTGGTGAAGTCGCGCTCGGTGCCTTCCACGGGGCTGAGCTCGCCCGTGGGCAGGCCGCGGTCGTCGGTCTCGAGCGTGTGGTGCGCCGGCACGTGCAGGATGGCGCCGTCCACCGTCTCGGTGCCCGCGGTCAGGTACGGATGGAAGCCGAGGCCGAACGGGACGGAGCCTTCGTCGAGCGACTGCGCCCGGGCCGTCACGGTGAGTCCCTCGCGCCCGACGTGATAGTCGAGCTCCATGAGGAGGGAGAACGGATAGCCGGGTGAGGGGTGGAGCTGGAGGCGCAGGGAGACCTGGTTCTGGTGGCGCGTCTGGAGCGTCCAAGGCATCCAGCGCACGAGGCCGTGGATGGCGTTGTGCCGTTCGGGCTCGTCGAGCGCAGCCTGGGCGCGCACCCCGTCGAGCTCGTAGCGTCCGTCGGCCAGCCGGTTGGGCCACGGCGCGAGCACCTGGCCACGGCCGGAGTGCGACCACTCGTCCGGGCCGAAGCCGTCGAGGATCGGCGCTCCCCCGACGGAGTACGAGCGCAGGGTCGCCCCGACCTCGCAGACCACGATCTCCTGTCGCCCATGCCCGATGCGCCACTGCTGCCCGGTGGGAGAGGCGACCGAGATCCGGGGCGTCCGTTGAGCCATGGTGCACCGAATTGAAGCAGACCGGGCCCGCGGCCGGGGTGAGGGCGCTGGCCGGCGGCCGCGGGTGGACCGTGGCCACGCCGCTCGACCGTGGCGACGTGGCGACGTGGCGAACCGGTGAAGCCCCCGGGACCGCCCGGTGAACCGCCCGCGACACCGTCGGGCCGACATCGATCGGCCCGGTAGCGTCCATCCGGTGAGGATCCTGGTGACCAACGACGACGGCGTCGGGGCACCGGGGCTGGCCGCACTGACCAGAGCCCTGGTGGCGTGGGCCGACGGCCCCGGGCTCTCGCTCCGCACCTCGGACTCGCCGCCTCGCCACGAGATCGTGGTCGTCGCTCCGAGCTCCAACTACAGCGGCGCAGGGGCCGCGGTCGGCTCGGTCACGGAGAACACGACGATCCCGTACCAGCGGGCCACCGTCGAAGGCGCCGAAGCGGTGGAGGCGTACGGGCTCGATGCGTCGCCCGCGCTGTCGGTGATCGCCGGGGCGCTCGGCGCGGTGGGCCCGAAGCCGGACCTGGTCCTCTCCGGCATCAACCACGGGGTGAACGTCGGTCGATCCGTCCTCCATTCGGGCACCGTGGGTGCCGCGCTGACCGCCAGCCAGCTGGGAATCAGCGCCCTGGCGGTCTCACTGCGCGCCGGCGGCGATCCGGACCCGTGGGACACGGCGGCCCGAATAGCGGTGGCGCTGATCCCACTCCTGGTGGCGGCGCCGGAGCGGACGGTGCTGAACCTGAACGTCCCGGCCCTCCCCCTGGGCGAGGTGCGTGGTCTTCGCTGGGCGCGGGTGAGCGGCGCCGGGCTGATCAAGGCCGCCCGCGGCACCGGGGACTGGGAGGCGCCGAACGAAGAGGAGATGGAAGGGCCCGCCGCGGCCGAGGCGGCGCGTTCGGTGATGGAGGGCGAGCCCGACGAGAAGGGTGAGATCGTCCTCACGGTGGGCTCGCCCTTCCCGCACCGACCCGGGAACGAGGCCTCCGGCGACGCGGCCGAGGACGCCACGCTGGTCGCCCAGGGCTACGCCGCACTGACGGCCCTGCGCGGGCCCCGGGCCGAGGAGGACCCGGAGCTCCTGGCGCGGCTCGACTCGGGCCTGGGACCGGCACTCTCGCCGTTCGGCTTTCCCGACTGAGCAACTGGTCGGCCGACCGGGAGGCGGGACTCGATCCCGGGAGAGAGTGACCGACCCGGAAGAACGAGAGGGAGGCTCACCGAGGCACGGGAGACTCACCGCGGAGAACGAGAAGGAGTTCAGTCCTCGTCGTGGCGGGGGGAACGCCGCTGGCGCTTGGTCTGGGCGTGGCGGCGCTTGTCCTCCACCCTTCGCACCCGCGACGCCTTGGTGGGTCGGGTGGCGCGCCGTTCGGGTTCGACCTTGAGACCCTCGTGGATGCGTGCCGCCAGTCGCTCGAGGGCGCGCTCACGGTTGCGTGCCTGCGAGCGTGTGTCGGCGGCCGCCGCGGCACGGTCGGGCCGTAACGTTCCAACAGCCGGGCGCGCTGGCGCGGGCCGAGCGTGGTGGATGCGGCGACGTCGAACTCGACCTCGACCCGGCTGAGGGTCCGGTTGGCGTGTTGTCCCCCCGGGCCGCCGGAAGTCGTCGCCCGCCATGTCACCTCGGAGAGCGGCAGATCCAGACCGCGGTGCACGTGCAGCACCCCTTCCCTCTCCACAGGAGAAGCGTACGGGCACCCGGGGTACGCTCCCGGCCATGGACTACCGACATCTCGGGGGCTCGGGCATGGTCGTCTCCGCGCTCTCCTACGGAAACTGGGTCACCCACGGCAGCCAGATCGAGGAGGACGCCGCGGCGGCGTGCGTCCAGGCGGCATTGGACGCCGGCATCACGACGTTCGACACCGCCGACGCCTACGCCCTCGGCCAGGCCGAGTCGGTGCTCGGACGCGCCCTGAAGGGCGTCGAGCGCGACTCCATCGAGATCTTCACCAAGGTGTACTGGCCGACCGGCCCCAACCCCAACAACCGCGGGCTCTCGCGCAAGCACATCATGGAGTCCCTGCACGCGTCGCTGAAGCGCCTGCAGACCGACCACGTCGACCTGTACCAGGCGCACCGCTACGACTTCGAGGCCCCCCTGGAGGAGACGTTGCGCGCCTTCGACGACCTCGTCCGCCAAGGCAAGGTGCACTACGTGGGCGTGTCGGAGTGGACGGCCGACCAGATTCAGGACGCACTGCGGATGGCCGACGAGATGGGCTTCGACCGCATCGTGTCGAACCAGCCGCAGTACTCGCTCATCTGGCGGGTGATCGAGGCCGAGGTGGTCCCGCTCTGCGAGAAGGAGGCGATCGGGCAGATCGTCTGGTCGCCGCTGGCCCAGGGCATCCTCACGGGCAAGTACCTCCCCGGCGGGGCCGCGGCTCCGGAAGGGTCGCGGGCCACGGGGCCCGAGGGCGGCGAGCTGAGCTGGCTGCTGCGCGACGAGGTGCTCGAGCCGGTCCAGGCGTACGCCGCGCTGTGTCGCGAGGCTGGGTACACGCCCGCATCGGTCGGGCTGGCCTGGGTGTTGCGCAACGAGAACGTCAGCAGCGCCATCATCGGTGCGAGCCGCCCCGAGCAGATCGTCGAGAACGTGAAGGCACTCGACGTCGAGCTCACCGACGACTTCGTCGCCGCCATAGAGGAGGTGCTGGCGCCGACGACGCTGTCGGACCCCGCCTTCACCTTCAGCCCCGAGACCCGCCCCGAGTGACGGACCGTCTGCGCGGGCGCAGGTCCAGGTTCAGCCCGCGGGCGGAACCGCCGCGTCGAAACGGGAGCTGAACGTGCGCAGCGCCAGCGTGGAGTGCGTACGGTGCTCCTCGAACACACGCATGTAGCCGGTGTGCGCGATGCGCCAGCCCTCAGCCGTCAGCACGTAGCGGTCGGCGTAGAAGGCGGTGCCGCCGATCTCGAGGTCGGCCGCGGGCACGATGACCCGGTCCAGGAGGTACCAGGTGCCTTCGGCCTCGCCGGCCGAGGTGAACGTGATCTCGGGATGGTGGCCGTGGTGCTCGGTCACGATGCCCGGGTCGCCCAAGACAGACGCCAGCCAGGACACGATGGCGTGGCGACCCGAGAGGACCGTCTTGCCGTCCTCGTAGGCGCTGGTGGCGTCCTCGGTGAGCAGCAGGCCCAGCTCGTCGAACTGCTTGAGATCGAGGGTGCGGAAATAGGCGTACTTCAGCCGCCGGATCGCTTCGAGCTCCGTTGCCGTCTCCATGGACGCCTTCCTTCCCCATGTCGTCGCGTTCGTCGCCGGGCCGTGCCTGCAGTGCTGCGTCGTGCCCGCGCCCGGCACCGCCGGCCCAGGGTAGCGGTCCGAAGACTTGGCACCCGGGGCCGCCGGGGACCACCATGCGTGCGTGCCGACCGAAACGAGACGCCAGCGCATCGCGGCCTACGGGGTCTGCCGGGACGACGGCGGCCGAATCCTGCTCGCCCGGGCCTCCCCGTCGCTGACGCTGCGCGGCCGCTGGTTCCTGCCCGGGGGCGGCGTCGACCATGGCGAGAGCCCCGAGGAGTCGCTCGTGCGCGAAATCGAGGAGGAGTCGGGGCTCACCGTCGAGCTGGGTCCCTTCCTCGACGTCCTCTCGGACGTCCGCACTCTGCCCGACGGGACAAGCCTCCACACCATCCGCCTCGTGTACCAAGTCGAGTCGTGGCGTGGCCAGTTGCGCCCCGAACGCGACGGCACCACCGACGCGGTGGCATGGTTCACCCCAGAGGAGCTCCGGGAGCTACCGCTCGCGCTCTACGTGCAGACGGTGGTGGAACGGCACCTCTGAACGGGGTCGGCCCGGGCGATCGCCGGGTCGCCCGATCGCCGGGTCGCCCGATCGCCGGGTCGCCCGATCGCCGGGTCGCCCGATCGCCGGGTCTCCGACGACATCTTGCGCTGCCTATCGGTGAACCAGCCCGCACGGAGGTGGTCCGCGCCTTCGCGCAGACTTTTCCTTGTGTTTTGGGTCTCGAAGTGCTTCGATTCAGCACAGTTCCGCAGGGGTTGGAGGGGGCCGGGACATGTCCTACAAGTCGCTGTTGGCTACCGCGGTGCTCGCGGGCATGGCCGGTCTCCTCCCGTTCTCCCCCTCGTCGGCGTCGGCGTCCTCGCCGGCACCCACCATCAGTCGCTTCAGCCCGACGCAAGGACCCGTCGGCACGACGGTCACCGTCGAGGGCACCAACCTGGCGGGTGCCACAAACGTGAGCTTCGGCCAGACCGCAGCCACGGTCGTCGTTGACAGGCACACCGAGATGAAGGTTCTGGTCCCGACCGGTGCGACCACGAGTGTCATCAACGTCACGACGCCGGGGGGACTTGCGACAAGCGCTCGCAAATTCGTAGTGACGGCTCCTCTCGGCGGCGTGCTCAGCGTGGCGAGCGCCGCAAACGGGAACTGCGCTCTCCTCGCCTCGGGCGGGGTCGATTGCTGGGGTGACGGCTATCACGGCCAGCTGGGCGACGGCCGCTTCCACACCACTGGCCACCAAGGCAGTGCCTTCGCGGAGCCGGTGCTCGGAGTCGGTGGCAGCGGAACCTTGAGCGGCGTGGCGAGCCTGGCGAGCGATGGATCCGGTTACTGCGCTCTCCTGACCTCGGGTGCGGTCGACTGTTGGGGAGACGGCTCTGACGGCCAGCTGGGCGACGGCCGCACCTACACCACCGGCCACGAAGGCAGCGACGTCCCGGTGGCCGTACTCGGAGTCGGTGGCAGCGGAACGTTGAGCGGCGTGGCGAGCCTGACGAACGACGACAACATTCGGGGGATTGGCTACTGCGCTCTCCTCGCCTCGGGCGGGATCGACTGTTGGGGAGGGCAGGACGGCGCCGGCTCCCCGGTAGAGAGCGCCGTCCCCGTGGCGGTGCTCGGGGTCGGTGGCAGCGGCACCTTGGGCGGCGTGGCGAGCATGGCGAGCGACGGAACCGGGTATTGCGCTCTCCTCCACACGGGCGGAGTCGACTGCTGGGGAGGTGGCTATCTCGGCAACGGCATCGCCGAAGAGAGTCACGTCCCGGTGGCGGTGCTCGGGGTCGGTGGCAGCGGAACGTTGAGCGGCGTGGCGAGCGTGGCGACCGACGGAGCGGGCTACTGCGCTCTCCTCGCCGCGGGCGGGCTCGACTGTTGGGGATACGGCTATTGGGGCCAGCTCGGCAACGGCGTCTTCTACGGCGTCGACCAGGGAGAGCAGAGTCTCGTGCCGGTGACGGTGCTCGGCGTCGGTGGCAGCGGCACCCTCGGCGGCGTGACGAGCCTGGCGAGCGGCTACTGCGCCGTCCTGACCTCAGGCGGGGTCGACTGTTGGGGATTTGGGTATTGGGGCCAGCTCGGCAACGGCGTCTCCTACGGGAGCATCGTCCCGATCGACGCCGGCAGTGCCGTCCCGGTGACGGTGCTCGGCGTCGGTGGCAGCGGCACCCTCGGCGGCGTGAGGATCCTGGCGACCGACGCCGAGCGCTATGGACAGGGCGATTGCGCTCTCCTGACCTCGGGCGGGGTCGACTGCTGGGGTTACGGCCGGAATGGCGAGCTCGGCGACGGCATCCACTACAAGACAGGCAACCGAGGCAATGCCGTCGACGGCAGTGCCGTCCCGGTGACGGTGCTCGGCGTGGGTGGCAGCGGCACCCTCGGCGGCGTGACGAGCCTCGTCGGCGATACACAAGGCTTCTGCACCCTCCCCACCTCGGGCGGGGTCGACTGCTGGGGAGTGGGCTACCGCGGGCAACTGGGTGACGGCGTCTTCGGAGGCAGCGCCGTCCCCGTGGCGGTAGCCACAGCCACTCAGTGACCGGTTGACGGAGTCGGCCTGGCCTGTGGCCCAGGTCTCCGTGGCTTCGTCGAGGTTCGGTCGCTTCGTCGAAGCTGTGTGCCGGGATCGTCGTCGGGTCGCCGGGCCGGGGCTCACCCCGTAAGGTTCGCGCTGCACCCAACAGCGACCCGACCAGCGGGGGGACAACCCATGGCGATACACGTGACGCCCATTGCGGGCGTGAGCGACCACATCAACGACGTCCGCCGGCGCACGGCGCGCATCGTCAACGAGAAGATCCTCCCCAACGAGGCGGTGCTCTGGCACTCCCGGCGGTCCGGCGCGAGTGACGCCGAGCGCACCGAGGCGCGGGCACTGCGGCGCGACATCGAGCGCACGGTCCAGGACGAGGGCCTGTGGGCGCCGCACCTGCCACCGGAGTACGGCGGCATGGGGCTCGACTTCATGGCTCACGCCTACATGAACGAGATCCTGGCCTACGCCGTCGGAGCGGCCGCCCTCTTCGGGGTGGTGGCGCCGAACTCGGGCAACCAGACGATCCTGGTCAAGTACGGCACGGAGGAGCAGAAGCAGAAGTGGCTGCTCCCCCTGGTCGAGGGCACCATGCAGTCGGGTTTCTCCATGACCGAGCCCGAGAACGCAGGCTCGGATCCGCGTTCGATCCAGACCACGGCGGTGCGCGACGGCGACGAGTACGTGCTCGACGGGCACAAATGGTTCACCTCCAACGGGCTGGCGGCCGACTTCTTCATCGTCATGTGCCAGGTGAAGGAGTCCAAGGACGAGGAGGGACCGGGCCGCATGGCCCAGCTGATCGTGCCCACCTCCACGCCCGGGGTGATCATCGAGCGTGGCATCGGCATCTGGGGCGGATCGTCGTCCGACCACTGCGAGATCCGCTACGACCACGTGCGGGTGCCGGTGGAGAATCTGCTGGGCCAGGTGGGCCAGGGCCACCAAGCCGCGCAGGACCGGCTCGGCGCCGGGCGCATCTTCCACTGCATGAACTCGGTGGGCCAGATGTGGCGCGCCTTCGACCTCATGATCGAACGCCTCCTCACCCGCGAGGTGCACGGCGGACTGCTCAAGGACAAGCAGTTCATGCAGGGCTTCGTGGCGGACAGCTACATGGACCTCCAATCCGCGCGCCTCATGACCATCCACGCCGCCGAGAAGGTGGACGCGGGCGACCCCCAGGCGCGCACCGAGATCAGCGCGATCAAGGTCTTCGTGCCGGCCGCGTACGCCCGTGTCGTCGACCGGGCCATCCAGGTCTGGGGGGCCGCCGGTGTCACGAGCGACCTCCCGCTGGCCCAGATGTACCTCGCGGCGCGCACGCTCCGCCTGGCCGACGGCCCAGACGAGGTCCACCGCATCCTGATCGCCAAGAACGTGCTGCACCACTACGAGAAGGGCGAGAGCTGGGACTTCGCGGGGTGAGCCCGAGGTGGGCGCCCGGCCCGGCGGTGTCGGTGCTCGCCGAGGGGATCTTCGACGGCCGGGTCGCGGTCGTGACCGGAGGAGGCACCGGGCTCGGCCGCGAGGTGGCGCACGCCTTCGCCCACCTGGGCGGCCACGCCGTGGTGGCCGGCCGCACCGCGGCCACTCTCGACGAGACGGCCGCCTCCATCGAGGCCGCCGGAGGCAGCTGTCTGACCGTGCCCACCAACATCCGGGAACCGGGAGAGGTCGACGCCCTGCGCGACGAGGTCTACCGCAGCTTCGGGCGGGTGGACGCGCTCGTCAACAACGCCGGCGGGCAGTTCCCGGCGCGGCCGAGCGACATCAGCGACAACGGGTGGCGGGCCGTGGTGGACCTGAACCTCAACGGGACGTGGAACATGACGTCGCGCTTCATGCGGCCGATGGCCGACGCCGGGGCCGGATCGATCGTCAACGTGGTGCACACCTTCGCGCTCGAGCGCGGCGCGCCCATGTTCGCCCATTCGGGCGCGGCCCGGGCGGGAGTCGTGAACCTGGTCAAAACGCTCGCCCCGTACCTGATGCGACGCGGCGTCACCATCAACGCCTTCGTTCCCGGCGTCTTCTCCACTCCCGGGATGGCGGCCTCCGAGCTGGCCCCGGTCGGTCGCACCGCCGAGGGGTTCGCCGAAGAGCTGGTGGCGGAAGGCACCACGGTGCGTCTGGGCACGCTGGACGAGATGGCAGCAATGGTCCTGTTTCTCGCCTCGCCCGCGGCCCGCTACGTGTGCGGCGCCACCGTCGTCTGCGACGGCGCATCCATGCAGTCGAACTGGGTCGACTTCTTCCCCGACGGCGACCTGTGACGGCCGGCTAGGCCTCGAGTCCCGGGGCGGCGACGTCGGCCTCCCGGGGCGGGGGCGCGCCGGCCAAGAGGACGATCCCCAGGAGGGCCAGAAGGAGCCCGAAGACGGCGGGCCCGATGCGGCCACCGCCGGCGATGGTCTCGCCGAACACGGTGATACCGAACACGACACTGAAGAACAGCGTCAACGCGTTGGCCGACGCCATGGCCGGCGCCAGCACCCCCGTGCGGAGCGCGGACTGCTGGAGCCCCAACCCGATCAGGGCGGACGCCATCAGGGCGTACGTGGTCCAGCTCGTGAGGACGGTCTCGAGCCCTTTGCCCACCAGCGGCACGAACACCTTGGTCACCGACGCCTGCATGGCGTAACAGACCCCGGCGGCCGAGCCGAAGAGCAGCGCCTTGGTGGCACCCGAGCGGTCACGCCCCACCCGGAAACCGACGGCGACGGCGGCAACGGTGAACACCACCGCCCCCCACCAGGCGCCGGCCGGGGGCTTGGACGTGCCCGACGAGGGCGAGCCGACCGAGAGGAAGAGCACGATCCCCGCCACCATGGAGGCCGCTCCGGCGACGACCTTGAAGCCGACCACCTGACCGGTGAGACGGGCTCCGATGGGCAGCGCGAAGACGAGGCTGAGCGCGGTGAGCGACTGCACCACGACGAGCGGGCCCTTGTCGAGCGCTACCGCCTGGAGCACCCAGCCGAGGCCCATGCACAGAGCACCGGCCAACCAGACGGGCTGGTGCACGATTCCGGCCAGGAAGGACCGCCCCTCCTGGCCGGCGGGGACCTCGAGCGTGCCCTTCTGCTGGAGCACCGTCCCGAAGGCGAACGAGAACGCGGCGAGCAGGGCGAGGAACTGGGCCACGGTCAGGCTCCCGCTGCGGCCGGGGCCGCCGGCGTCGGGTCCATGGTCGCCGGGGCCGTGCGGGTCAGGACGACGACGGCCACGCACATGGCGGCGAAGGCGACCGCGGCGACGGCCATGCTCAGACCGTCGCCGCTGAAGTGCTCGCCGAAGACCCAGACGCTGAGCGCGATGCTCACGATCGGGTCGACCACGACCAGGGGGGGCTGGGAGGCGCTGAGGGGACCGACGTGGAGCGCGGTCTGGTTGAGCAGCTCCGCGGCCAGCCCGCCGACGGCGAGCGCGTACACGGGCCAGTGGGTGAACATGCCGCTCACGCCGAACTGCGTGAGCGTGTCCGTCGTCGCTTTGATGAAGACCGCCACCAGCGCCCACAACACCGACGTCGCGGCCCCGGTCAGGGCCGCCCTCCGAGCGGGCGAGCCGCGGGTCCCCAAGAGAGCCAGCAACGCCGCAGCCCCGGCGGTCACGGCGATCGACGCCGCCCACGCGCCGCTGGTGGGCAGTTGGTCCCCGCCCTCGGGCTCGGACATGGCGATGAACGTGGCCAACGAGACGCACACGACGGCTGCCGCCCCCCAGGTGACACCGCGGATCGTCTGGTGGACCCAGAGGCGGCGCAGCACCAGCGCGAACACCAGCTCGGTCACCAGGAGCGGCTGGACCACGGATATGGCGCCGTTGTGGAGCGCCAGAGCCTGGAAGACGAACGCGGCGGCGAGGGCCACCCAGCCGAAGAGCCAGAGGGGATTGTGAAAGAGGTAGCGCACGAAGCGCCAGCCCTTGGAGTGGGCCGGGTCGCCGATGCTCGCCACATGCTGGGTGACGACATTCAGTGCGTTCGACAGCGCAGCCAGGAGGGCGAACAGCACCGGCACGGGGGCATTTTCGCACCCGGCGGCCCGGGAGGCCGGGATCCGGGTTGCCGGAAGTGGGATGCGGGGGCGATCGAGCCCTGGTCAGGCGGGTGCGGCCACGGCCGTGCAGACCCAACCCAGGTCGTTGGTGCGCACCTCCACCCCGACGAAGCCGGCCGCGGCCAGCCGGGGCGGAAGGTCCTCGGGCTCGATCGGGTTGTAGGTGTCCCCCTCGTGGAAGGGGACGGTGGACTCCCGGAAGCCGCTGTCGGCGGCCACGAGCATGCCCCCGGGCACGAGCACCCGCGCCAGCTCGGCGAAGACCCGGTCCTGCTGTGCCCCGGGCGCGACGTGGTGGAGCATGTGGAACGATGCCGCCCCGCTGAAGCGGTCGGAGTCGAACTCGAGCGCCGTGGCGTCCCCCAGCACCACCTCGACGTTCCCCTCCCCCAGACGTTCCGCTAACGACGCTGCGAGCGCGACGTCGATCTCCACCGCCGTGAGCCGCGCCGTCCTGGTGCGCAGCACGTCGGTGGTGAACCCGGGTCCGGGGCCCACCTCGATGACGTCGTCACCGAGCTCGACCCCGCGCAGCGCCTCGCTCAGGATCGTGTCCTGGACCATGTGGCGCCACTCCTCACCGGCGCAGAACACGCGGTGCTGCTCGTTCACCCCGATCCCCCCGTCACGGCGCCGGGTCCCGCGGTGGTGTTCGTCAGCCTCCGTGCGCCCCCCACGTGCTCAGCCCGGCGACTGCACCCGATACTCGTCCTTCCACCACCGGGCGGCGCGAACGTCCTCGGGATCGGTGTGCAGGGACGTGTCCTGACCGAGATCGGCCGGCGTCGGCCCGATGCGTTCGGCCACCGGACGGAGGGCGTCGAGGTCGAAGCCGTAGCAGCGTGCCGCCGTCTCGCCCAGGAGTTGGCGGGCGTCCTCGACCGGGATGCCTCCGAAGTCGCCCTTCAGGCGCTCCATGGTGTGGGGCCACGTGCCTTCCGGGTGGGGGTAGTCCGTCCCCCACATGACCACGTCGCAGCCCAGCACGTGGCGGCGTCGGATCTCCTCCTTGGACATGGTGGAGGCGCCGATGAAGATGTTCTCCCCGAAGTAGTCCGACGGGAGCTTCGAGATCTTTCCCTCGAGCAGGGCGGCCATCTTCTTCGTGGTGTGGCCACCGCCCATGTACTGGTCCCACTTCCACATCATGTCGGCGGCCCAGTACGCGGCGGCCTCGGTCACCACGTACTTGAGGCGCGGGAAGCGCTCGAAGACGCCCGAGAACAGCAGGTGCCACATCGGGCGTGCGGCCCACCACACGACCTCGGCCAGGTAGATCCCGATGTTCTCGTTGTACTCGTCCTGCGGCGCCTCCCCGGAGTGGGTGTGGACCGGCAATCCGGCAGCCTGGCACGCCGCCCAGACCGGGTCGTAGTCGGGATGGTTGTAGGGCATGTGGTCGTGCCACATCGTCGGCACCATGATCCCCCGGATCCCCGGCTGCGAGGCCAGCCACTCGATCTCGGCCACCGAACGGTCGACCCCGTGGGTGATCGGTACCAGCGCGATGCCCCCGTGACGTTCGGGGCTGCCGGCGCACATCTCGGCCAGGAAGCGGTTGTGGGCGCGGGCTCCGGCGAAGGCGAGCTCGGGATCGGCGATGGCCCCCGCCGAGAGCCCTGCGCCGAAAGGCGGCGAGGCCATGCCGGTGATCGCATCCGCGTCGGCGAACATCACCTCGGCCGTGACGCCGTCGGCGTCGAGCTCCTTGTCGCGCTGCTGGATGTCCCAGGCGCCGCGCAAGCCTTCCTCGTTCTCCGTCTCCCAGCCCATGATGTAGTCGTAATTGATCGTGAGCTGCAGGTCCCGGTTGGCCTGCCGCTCGGCCAGGTAGTCGTCGAAGGCGGCGTGATGGGCCGGGTCGAGGTAGGGCCGGTACGCCTCGCACGGCAGTCCCGCGTGCGCGTCGGCGGAGATGATGGTGTAGCGGTCGCTCACCGCGACGCCCCCAGCACCGAGAGGTCGTCGTAGCGCTGGTGGATGAACGGCTCGAGGCCCGACCGCGGCACGGGGCCGATGACGCGGCCGACCTGGGTCGAGGCCCGCTCCGTCCAGTTCAGGTCGACCATGCGGCGGACGACCAGGTCGGCGACCGGATCGAGCGGCGCCTCCTTCAGGATGAGCTCTCCCTCGATCGTCTCGTGGACACGCGTCCGCTCGGTCTTCTCGCCGTAGACGAGGAGCGGGTCCTGGTCCAACACCCCGGCGGCCTCGCACGAGGGGGAGAGCTTGAACCAGAAGTCCGTCTTCTCCATCTCGTAGTTCTCCCGGCGCCCGGTGACCCGTCCCGTCACCTCGCACACCACCGAGCCCATCCGCGCGATGCGCGCCGACACCTGGTCCCCCTCGCGTTCCACCTCGACCTCGGCCAGCTTCTTGGGCTCGCCGTTGACCTCGCGCCCGCCGATGAGCGACTGCTCCGTCGTCATCGGCATGAAGATCGGGTACTCGCCCAGGCGGTCTTCGTGGCGGGCCTGCACGCCGATCCACCCTGCGCCGAAGACGGGCAGCCCCGGCATCTCCACCCGGGTGATCGTGACGCGCACCAGCGGCTCGGGACCCGGAACGAGCGGCGGGGGCAGGATGGCGGCGACGATCTCGGGATCGGTCTCGTAGACGGCCGTGACCGCCTCTGACCAGATGTCCGCCTTCTTGGCCTCGATCTCCCGGTTCACCTGCGCGGCGCGGGCGGCGTATCTCACGGTCTGCATGGGCGCTCCCTTCCCCCGACACTGTGGCACAGCAGGGCGCGGGGTGGCTCGGGCGCGGCCTCCCGACGCCGGCGGCGGAGGCCGGTGACCGCGGCGGTGCCGTTCACCAGGCGCGCAGGATCTGGGTCGGGTCGAAGGCGTTGCACGTGGTCTGCGTCGGCCAGTCCTCGGGCTCGAGGGGCTGCGCCACGTCGGAGACCCGCGGACCGACGCGATCGCCCAGGGGTCGCAGCAGGTCGAGGTCGAAGCCGTAGAACGACGACGCGGTCGTCTCCACCATGGCCCGGACGTCGCCTTCGGGGAAGCCGGCGAAGGCGACGCGCAAGGCCTCGGTGGTATAGGGGTAGCTCCCCTCCGAGTGCGGGTAGTCGGCACCCCACATGACGTGGTCCACGCCGAGGTCGCGGCAGAGCGGGGCCTCACTGGGCCGGAGGAACGACGCGCCGATCCAGAAATTGCGGGCGAAGTACTCCGACGGGGTCATCGTCAGGTTGGCGGCGGCGGCGCCGAAGAACTTCGCCTCGGCCGCGTTGGCCAGCGTCATGCGCCCGTAGAACCAATCGAGAGTCTGGAGGCCGCGGGGCAGCCACGCCACGCCCTGCTCGGTGACGGCGAAGCGGAGGCTCGGGTGGCGCTCGAGCACGCCGGAGAAGATGAGGTGCCACACCGAGCGGTGGCTGAACCAGGGGATCTCTATCAGCATCATCGCCCGCGCCGCCTCGTGCTCGCCGTAGTCGGGCAGCGCGCTGCCACCGTGGATGTTGATCGGGACGTCGAGCTCGGCACAGAGCCGCCACAGCGGCTCGTAGTGGTCCTCCCACAGGGGGGGCAGGTGGGAGTTGGGCGGGATCGAGGGCAGCAGGATCCCCCCGAAGGGGTCGAAGGTCGAGGCCGCCCAGCGGACTTCGGACAGCGCGTCGTCCATGTCGTTGGCGAACACCTGGACGATGCCGGCCCGGCGGCCCGGCGCGGCGTGGCAGAAGTCGGCCAGCCAGCGGTTGTGCGCCTGGACCCCGGCCCAGCGGCGCTCGTAGTCGGCCGGGGTCGGAGGCAGCGCGACCAGGTTCCCTTCGGCGAAGAACGGGGGCACCGTGTTGGGGAAGAGGACCTCCGCCGCGATGCCGTCGGACTCGGTCTCGGTCAAGCGCCGCGCGCTGTCCCAACTGCGGTACGCGATGGGCGCCAGGAGGTCGGCGTAGGGGTTCACGTACGCGGCGGCCCACGCATCGAACTCATCGTGCCAACTCGAGGCCAGATAGGGCTTGTAGTCGAGCAGGTCGGCGCCGGCGTGCCCGTCCGCCGACACGACGGTGTAGCGCTCCGGGGCGGTGCGTCGGTCGCCATCAGCTCATCGCCGCCGGGGGGAGCCGGCCGGCCGCGATGGCGTCGGCCCGGCGGCGCAGCAGGTCGGCGGAACCCTCGAGGTCGTGACCGATGATGAAGTCGCCCCGCTTGATCCCCGCGACACAGAAGCGGCCGAGCTCACGCAAGTCCATCACTTCGGCCGGATGCCCCGACGCCTCGAGCTGGGCCCGGAATTCTTCGAACGTCGTGCCCGGCGCCGGTGGACGCGGCCGGGTCCTCGACAGCGCGGCGGGCCGGTTGCGCTGCGCCGTCCACAAGCCCGTCTCGAGCAGACCACCCGAGGGGTAGAACACCGCCGCCCGTAATTGGGTGCCGGCCGCCACCAGCTGGTGCGCCAGTGCCTCGGTGAGGCAGGAGATGGCGGCCTTGCTCGAGGCGTAGACCGAGGCGTAGGGCACCGGCGCAATGCCCCCGTCGGCGCTCGAGGTGTTGACCACGACGCCGGGCTCGCCGGACTCGATCATGCGGGGCACGAACGAGAGCATCCCGTTGGCCACACCGAAGACATTGACCGAGAAGCACCACGTCCAGTCGTTGGGCTCCTGCTCCCACGGGCGGCCGCCCCCGCCCGAGGTCACGCCCGCGTTGTTGAAGAGGAGATGGCACGCCCCCTCGCGGCCGAACACGTCCTCGGCCAGGGCCTCGACCGACGCGGCGTCGGCGACGTCGGTCACGACGCCACGCACATCACCCTCGGCCGAGAGCTCCTTGACCGCGTCCTGGAGGACGGGCTCCTCCACGTCGGCGACGACGACGCGCACCCCCTCCTCGAGCAACGCGCTGACCAGGCCCCGGCCGATGCCGCTCGCTCCGCCCGTCACCACGGCCACGCGGCCGCTCAGCTCTTCCACGTCGTCACCCCCGGCCCTGCCCTCTCTCCTGGACTGCTCTCTCCCGGCCTGCTCGGTCTCCCGGCCTGCTCGGTCTCCCGGCCTGCTCGGTCTCCCGGCTGCTCGCCGGTCACCTCTCCTGCTGGGGGATCACGTTAACGTCGGGAGGAAGGGTGGTCGGATTCGGGCCCCGGACCCCGACGGCCTGTCGGGCTCCGGAGGTGCCGGCAAGGAGAAGCCAGGGACACAGCGGGAACGAGTCGGAGCGCCCTTTCGGGTTCCGAGGGCACGGAGGTGGATGGTGAGGCGACGACGGGCAACACAGGGCGTGTGCGTCACGGCCCTCGTGCTGGCGTCGTGCCTCGCACCAGCGGCGGCAGCGCTCGCCACGACCTCGGGTTCCGGGCACACCCCGACCACCCACCACCAGGCGCCCAAGAATGCCGTCGTCCCCCACCGCGTGGTGTGCCAGGACGTCCAGGCGGAGGAGACGAACCAGTCGCAGCTCGGCCTCGCCCTGGCCACGGCGCTCAAGTCCGGACACGTCGATCCGGCCAAGCGCGGCATGGTCCGCGTGCTCGACGCGGACCTCAAGAAGGATGGGACCGCGGCAGGTGCCCTCAAGGGCGCACCGTCCAAGGTCCGAAAGGCGGAGCAGCACCTCATCGGTGACGTCGAGCACGTCAGGGCCGCCGTCGCCCGCTCGTCGAACATCAAGGAGCTCCTGGCGGCGTTCTCCACGCTCGGCCGCAACGCGCACATGGCGGTCGACGGCGAGACCCTCTCCTCCTGGTTCGGTTCGAAGTGCCCAAAGCCCCGACCTCCCGCAGCGCACTCCGTGCCGCCGGCATCGTCGCCCGTGACGTCCGGCACTTCGGCGACGTCCGGTACCTCAGGTACATCCGGTACGTCCAGCGGGTCCCCGTAGTGCCGGCAGGGAGTCGTGCCGGGCGCTGACGCGGACTCGGCTCCCGCTTCTGCCGCGCCCGGGTCGCCGCCCGAACGACCCCCCGCGCTGCGTGTCGCCCGGCCGCCGGAGGCCGAACCGCTCGACGAGATGCCGATGGCGCGGGCCTGGCTCACCCACCTGAGGGAGAGCGCGGTCTACAAACTCGACGGCCTGGACGGCCGCCAGCTCCGATGGCGCCCGGCGCCGACCGCCAATTCGCTCGGTGTGATCGTGGTTCACCTCGGCTACGCGGAGCGGCTCTGGCTGCGGGCCATCTTCGCCGGTGAGGCGATGGACATGGGCTGGCGCTCCCGCATGTTCGAGTTGCCCGACGGCTGGTCCGCCGACGACGTGGTCGCCTTCTACCGCGCCGAGACCGCGGCGGCGGACGGAGTGCTCGATCGTGCCACGTCCTTCGACCTGCCCTCGTCGGGCGAGATGCGCCCGACGACGCTCCGCTGGACGGTGAACCACCTGATTGAAGAGACGGCACGCCACGTCGGCCACATGGACATCACCCGGGAGCTCCTGGACGGGAGCACCGGACGCTGAACCTGAGCACGTCGGGCTGGGGATGTCGGCCGACTCGAAACACGCGCGGGGACCCGGCAGCCCCTGCCGAGTGCCCGACCTGCGGACCCGGCCCTCGGCCCGCCCGTGGCGCGCGCCGACCCGGCATTACGGGGGGTACCGTTATAGGTATCCCGTGGTAAGGCGCGGCCGGGTGGCAGCATCGTCCCCGTTCCGGGCGTGATGAGGAGATCAGGAGCTGCAGCATGGACGTGCAGGCTCAGGACTCGGGGCTCGAGCCGGATCCTGTGACCGCTGTCGTGCCCGCATCCGCTCCTACCGGGGCGATCACGTTCCACAACCAGGTCTACTCGGACACGGCTCCCACCCCTGTGGTCACCACCGGGTCCCGGGGGCGCCGCCGGGGGGACGGAGCCGGGGTTTTCCTCCTCCGCGCCGGCATCGTGATCGTGGCGCTCGCCTTGCTCGGCGGCGCAGCGGTCCTCGGCCTCGTGAAGGCAGACGTCATCGAGCTCCCGGGCGGCTCGGGCGCGGGCGGCCATACGGGCACACAGAACACGGCGGCAGCCTCGGGACCTCTCGCCGTCCCGGTCGGCTCAGGTGCGCAGACGGCCAGCTACACGGTGGACGCGGCCGGCTTCTGGTTGACCATCGCGACAGGTCCGGGGCCGTCGTGGGTGAGCGTGGGCCTCGTCGGCCAGCATCCGGTTTTCACCGGGGTCCTGAGTCCGAACACATCGAGGAGATTCGCGCTCTTGGGTTCGTCCCAGGTCGAGGTCGGCGCGGGTGGAACGAGACTCACCCTCGCGTCAGGACAGCGCACGCAGACGCTGGTCCCGCCGGCCGCTCCTTTCACCTACCAGCTGGCCACCCATCCGGTCGCTCACGCCTGACGTCTCTCGCCGGCCCCACCCGGCGGGACTGACCTCGGTCTGGCTGGAGGTGGCGCCGGATTCAGGACCGGTGGGCAGGCGACGAACGGACGGCGGGGCTGCGGCGGCAGCGATCGGCGGCGGCGATCGACGCGAAGGACAGCGCCACCGTGCTGCCGTAAAGTCGGGATGCTGGAGGAGCCCCGGGTCGGCTCGCGGGGGGACCACGAGACCCGAGCAACCGCCAGGTGGAGGGCGGCGTGAGCAGGAAGCCAGTCAGTTCGAACCAGTCCACGGTCCTGGTACCTTCCGAGGGCCACGCGACTGGACATCCGCTTCAGCCCAAGTGGGGGTCGCACCCGTGGGGCACCGGAACGCTCCAGGATCGCTTCGACGCCGTCGCACCCCTGCTCCAGGGAGAGTCGGTACTCGACGTCGGATGCGCCTCCCGCTACCGCAAGCCCGACTGGCTACACGGCCTCCTGTCGGAGCGCTTCTCGGACGACTTCGGGATCGACATCGATGAGCCGGTCATCCTCGAGCTCCGGGACCGGGGCTACGCCGTTCAGGTGGCCGACGCGCAGGATTTCGAACTAGGCCGGCTCTTCGACACGGTGTTCGCCGGTGAGGTGATTGAGCACCTCGACAACGTGCACGGCTTCCTCTCGAGCGTGCGGCGCCATCTGGCTCCCGGCGGACGCTTGGTCCTGACGACGCCGAACGCGTTCTACGTCGGGGGCTTCGTGTACCGCTGGGGCGGGCACGGCCAGGTCCACCCGCAGCACACGTGCTGGTACTGCGAGGACACCCTCCGGCAGGTGCTGTGGGCGAACGGCTACACGAAGGTCGAGATCTCTTTCACGGGTCACAACAGCCCGACAGCGATGCGCCGGGCGGCGACCTTCACCGCTCGCCATGTCCTGCCACCACGGTTGGCGCTCGACACGATCGTGGCAGTGGCCTCGGCGGACTGACGGAATCCCACCGGTTGGCTGCACGTCGAGGGAAGCAATCTCAGATCGTCGGCGCACTGGCGCCGGACCCCTGCCCCGTCGTCCACGTTGACATCGTCCTTCTCCCCCGCCCGCCGATGCCGTCCATCGTCCGTCGTCCGCACGTGTGGTGAACCAAACCTGGGAGGTCGGCCAATTCTCGGCCGGGAGGCCATGGCCTAGAGTTCCCGGCCATGAATGACACGTCGCCGTGGGCTTCATCGACTTCGTTTCGCACGGTTCGTAGACAGATGACCGACATCGTTTCGAAGATCTGGAATCACCCATCGAATCGTGGAAAGCGCCTTCGACGCGTTGCGTATGCATCGGCCTTCCAGATCTGGGGGAGGGTGACGCGCCGACCCCTGAAGATCGCGGTCGCGTCGCATTCACGGATGTTCGCCTACCTTCACATGTCCGCCTGTTCCGAGGTTGTCTACGCAAATCCGCCGTCTGAAGAGCTGATGGTATGGCAGCGCAATCTTCGTACCGGCGACTGCTTCATCGACATCGGCGCAGCCGTCGGCGTCTACAGCATCTTCGCTTTGGAGCAAGGCGCCAAGGTCATCGCTTTCGAACCGAATGATCGCGCCGCAGACATCTACGAAGAGAACATGCGGCTCAACGGGTACTCGCCGGACTTCCGTCGGGAAGCGGTGTCGAACGAGGAAGGCACCTCTGAGATGACCTTCGACCTCGACGTGGCGAATCATCTCGTCTACTCACTTGACGAGAGGACGAAGGATGTTCGAACGGTGCGGACCACGACGCTCGACGAGGTGATCGGTGATGCGAAGGACGTGTGCGTCAAACTCGATACAGAGGGAATGGAGCGCCTCGTGCTCGAAGGAGCCGAACGCGCACTCGCCGAGCAGCGCATCCGCCTCATGCAACTGGAATGGAACTACGCGTCGATGAAGGTTCTCGGCGAGACGAGAGAACTGCTGGCGAAGCTGTTGCTCGACGCCGGCTACGTGCTGATGCGGCCGAACGGCGAAGGCGACCTGACGCGCCCCGTGAAATCGTTCGGCTACGGACCGGACGTGTTCGCCCTCCTACCGGGCTGAGTAGGGGTCACCACCCGCTCCACCCCCGACGCCACACGTTCCTCCTTCGACGTTGACCTTCGGCGCCCGCGGTAGGCGAACGGCTCCGCCGGAACTCCTGCGACCCCGCCCAGATCGGGGCGAGGCCGCAGGAATCCGCTGAATCAGGTCGCCCTAACCGAACGCCGTGACACCGTTCGGGGTACCCCACCCGGTCGGGCCGTCGTAGCCGGGCTCACCGGTGCAGAGATACGCCGGGCTGCACGAGCCGTCGTTGCCGCTTGTCACGTCGAAGAGCGCAGTCGTGTTCTTGTAGATGTCCTTCACCGGAAGGGCGTTCGCTCCGGGCGTACCGGCCAACGCGAACACCGAGGCGATGATGGGTGACGACACGCTCGTCCCACCGACCTCGAACCAACCACCCCGGTCGTACGTGTCGTAAGCCGCGACGCCGGTGTTCGGGTTGGCGTCAGCCGCCACGTCGTTGTCCGTGCGGTTGGAGCAACCGCTGTCGGTCTGCCACTTGGGCTTCGACTCGGACGTCGAGCATCCCGATCCGGTGCCGTTCCACACGGTCTCGCTCCATCCCCTCGACGTGCCTGACGCCTTCACGAGGCTGGTCCCGCCAACGGCGGTCACGTCAGGAGAAGCCGCGGGGTAACTAACCCCATAGCCGGAGTCTCCCACGGATGCGGTCACCGCGACACCCTTGTGCTTGTAGTACAACGCGTCGAAGCTGGGGTCGCTGGTGTGCTCGTGACCACCATAGGAATTGGACACGAAATTGACGTGGAGAACCGAGACGGCTGCGTCGACGCCCGTCCCGAGATCCTTGATTTTCTGTGAGTTGGCCTCGACCAGGTAAATGGAACACTGCGGGCAGATGGCGGAGACCATGTCGACGTCGAGCGCCTCTTCGGTCGCCCACCCGGTCGAGCCGGAGTTCGCCGGCAGAGGACTTGTCGCGCCGTGCTCATTGACGACCGTCAGACATCCGGCCTGCGTCGAGGTGTTGCACGCCGGCAACCCCCAAGACGACCGATAGGTGGCGAGGTCCGAAACCGCATTCGGGTCGTTGAACGCGTCGACGACTGCGACCCTCTGCCCCGCTCCGGCCGTGGACGACGGCAGGTTGTATGCGTTCTGGAGCTGCGAAGGACCGAACCCGAATCCGGTCGGGCCGAATCCCACCGCGGCGGCGCTCCGCGGTGTCACATCGGTTCGGACCAGCACCATGCACGCGGCGTTGTTGGCGACGTTCGTGACGGGACAGGCGCGGACAAAGTTGGTGGCGCCAGCGCCGGATTGGCCGGTGCCCTGAGACTCGGTCGCGCCCGCCACCGCGCCGAAGAGGCCTCCGAGCAACGTAAGAGCGGCAGAGGCCATCAGGGTTCTGCCGCCTACTCGTTTACCAGCTGATGTTCCAGACAATGAATGCTCCCTTCGGGCACGCCCACCACGGTCAACGTCTGAAACGATTTGATGCTGCTTCCCGCCTCGTCGGAGCCCCGTGTGAGCCCACTGGTGAAGGTCGGATCCTACGTCCCCATCCGCTCCGCTGCAACACACGATGCGTGCTCGGCGTCCACGACGGGCCGCTCACCGCCGGGAGCGGCGAGCCATGCTGCGACGGGGCTGTGGGCGATCTTCGCAACTGGGAGACGCCGTTGGGTACGAGCGGCTCGTGGTCACCACGGCGCGATCGTGCGGCGCGTTCGGCGACGTATGAAATCGGCGCGGAATGTTGTTCCTCCTCGACGAGGCGGAAGGGCGAGTAGCGCCGCCTAGAAGGCGATGCCGCGCAGTTCGCGACGCGACGTGATGCCGAGCTTTCCGTAGATGTTTCGAAGGTGATACTCGATCGCCTTGCGGCTGACATAGAGCTCCGATGCCACCTCGGGATTGGAATACCCCTTCGCCACGAGCACGGCCACGTCACGCTCACGGTCGGTCAGCTCGATCGAGGATCTGGGTGACCTTCGGCGGGAGCGGGTGCCGGCGCGCTCGAGATCGGACTCCGCCCGGCTGGCGAATGGCTCGGCGGCGACGGTCAGCAATGCTTGATGGGCGGCGTCGAGCGTCGCCACTGCCTGGGTCCGCTCACCCCGATCCAGTTGCAGCTGGCCGTACGCATGGAGCAACAGGGCCCTCTCGAGGAACGGGTCGTCGGGGCCGAACCCGTCCAGCGCGAGGCTGAACCACTCGTCGGCGTGTTCGAGGTCGCCCCGGGCCCTGGCCAGTCGGGCCCGCAACCCGAGGAGCCGGGCGCCCATGTCGAGGCGCCGGGCCGAGGCGGCCGACTCGAGCCCGTCAACGGAGGCTTGGGCTCGTTCAATCTCACCGGTCTCGATCAGCGCGGTGGCATGGGATGGCCAGAAGGTCAAGGCGGCCAGCATCGGCGCCGCGGCGACCAGGGGATCGAGGGCCTCGACGACTTGTTCGGGTTGATCGGTGGCCATGCCCAAGGCGGCGGTGGCGACGCGGGCCATCACGATGCCTTCGACCGCACCGAGACGCGCTGCAGAATTCGCCGCCGCGGCCAGGTGCGCGCTTGCTCGTTCGGCGTTGCCACGGTAGGCCAGGATCGTGGCGATCAGCGAGTGGCAGGCCGCTTCCTCGACGCCGCGATGATCATCCATGGCGATTCCCAACCCGGTCCGGGCCTGTACGAGCGCTTCGTCCCACTCACCAGTCGCCAGGAGCGCGCTACCCAGCTGCCGATGGGTGCGCGCCAGTTCGACGGGAATGAAGCCACGTTGTGAAAGCGCGACGACGGCGCGCAGGTCGGACAGGGCGGCATGGATCTGGCCGGCGAGCAGGGCGAGGGTAGCCCGGATGACCAACAAGTCCACCTCGTCCCCCGACACCTCCCCGGCTGGTTGCGGGAGGCGCCGGCTCAGGCGAACCAGACCTGACGCCGCTCCGTGCATGTGCCCTTCGGCCAGGGCCGCGTGGATGTTGGCGAGACGCTCGGCTGACGTGTGCGGTGATGACAGCGCGAGTGCCCGAGCGGCGGCCCGAGCGGCTGCTGGTCCGTGGCCCAGAGTGATATGGATCTCCGCGAGCTCGGCCCACGCTTCGCGGTCACGCTCCGCACATCGGGTTCGTCCGAGTCTTCCACCTCGACCACCCGCTCGAGCCACCGCCGGGCATCCTCCGTCTGACCTTGGTCCCACTCGAGCAGACCCAAAACGAGACTGCGGCCCGGCCCGCCTTCGAACGACTCGATCTCGGATCGAAGGACCTGGGCGCGGCCCACCTGTCCACCGTCGACATAGGCCAGGGCCGCATCCACCAGCCTGTGCTGCGACTCCGTGGGATCGGCGCTGAGCGACCAGGCCCACTGGAAGGTTCGTCCAGCTTCGAGCTTCATCCCCGACTTCAGTTCCTGCCGCGCCTTTGCCTCGAGCTCGACCGCAAGCATCTCGTCTGCACCATCGGCGGCAGCCACGCGATGAGCGAGTGCTTGCGCCGAGTTGGTGGCCCGGGCCGCGGCCCGGTGAAGATCGCGGCGGCGGCTCGGGGAAAGATCCTCGTAGATCGCCTGGCGGTAGAGGGGGTGTGCGAACTCGACGGGAGAACCCGGGTCCTGTGGGTCCCAGCGGACGAAGCCGGTGCCCAAGAGCTCCTCGAAGGGCTCGACCGGGGCATCGACACCTGCGAGCCGAGCCACCACTGTCAGCGGGACGCGCTGGTTGACGACGGCCATGGCGGCAACCAAGGCGCGCGCCGACTCTGGTGCTTCGGAAAGGCGCGCGGTGACGGCGGAGGTCAGCGACCGCGGCGCCGGAAGATCGCCTGCGGGCAGTTGGAGATCGGCAGGCCTCAACTCGCTCAGGAGGGTCCGCAGGTAAAGCGGGTGGCCGCCCGTGTGTGAACGGAGCCGCTCCGCCTGGAACGGGGTCAGATCGATCCCCGCGGACGAGGCGAGCATCCCGACCTCGTCAACGTCGAAGGGGGCCAAGGTCACGAGAAGGCACCGCTCGGGATCAGATCGCAAACGCTCCCACCCGTCGTGTGCTCCCGGTCGCGTCGTGACGAGCACGACGACCCGATCCTCGTCGAGGCGCTGCACGGCCGAGAGCAGTGCCTTGGACGACGCGCTATCCGCCCAGTGCAGATCTTCGACCACGACCACGACGGGACCGTCGTCTTGACGTCGGGACCAAGCATCGAGGATCTCCATGCCCGCAGTGAAACTCTCGGCCGACGTGGACCCGAGCTGGCGCGCGAGCTCGAAAGGATGCTGACCTGCGAGCTGGTCTGCTTGGGCATGCGCGGCCTGCATTCCCGGGGGACGATGCGCCACGGCATGGCGGACGAGTGCCGTCTTGCCCAAGCCGGCCTCACCTTCCAGCCACACCACTCGGGGATGAGCCGACGCCGAGTCGTCGAGCGCTCGAGCGATGGCATCCCGTTCAGCGATCCTCCCGACGAGCAGGCCGGTTGGTCCAGGCCTCTCGGGCGTCGACACTCACCAGACGGTAGCGGTACCCATCGGACATTGCGGACACGCAGCCTCCCGAACAAGTCCGGTGCGCTGCTGTCGTGGCCTTACGAGGGGATGGTCGTCGCCGGCGGATGCGCCGCAGCCAGTCGATCGTCGGCCACTCTCGAGACATAGGCGATCAGCTCGGGGGACAAGCGGTACAGGTGCTTGCGGTCGTACCAGCCTGTGACGAGGAGCCCCATCGCAATTGCTCCGACGATCTCGAGTCCGAGCACGACGAGCGCATGGGTCAGACCCGCATTCGCTCGGGCCCCGAAGTACAGGACGGCACGGGCGGCCGTGAGGACCTGGCGGAGCGGCTCGAAGTGCCCGACAAAGTTGTAGAAGCCCGGGAGAGCCTGGGTCGGGACCGTACCCCCCGATGACGCCAGGGAGAGGTACACCAACCCGAGCATGGCCAGGAGCTGCCCGATCGACCCGAAGGCGGCGAAGAGCGTGAGCGTGACGCTCGCAACCATCAGCGAGGCCAGGGAAAGGACGCCCCAGAGCAGGGCGGTGTTGGGCGCGTCCATGCGCAGGATGCCTGCGGCCACGCCCACGATGGCGGCGTCGAGGATGGGGATGGCGACCAAGGCGACGGACCACTTCAAGATGAGAGTCTGTCGGCGGGCGATCGGGAGGGGTCGCCGCTGCTTCCAGCGTGGGCCCAGCTCGGTCGTCGAGTATCCGAGGGCGCCGTCGAGGGAGGAAATTGACGATGGTCGCTCCGACGAAGCCGGCCATCATCGCCAGCAGCGCCACGTAGAACGCGCTGAGCCCGAGCGCCGTGTTCGGTGGGAGCGGGCGGTAGCTCACCGTTTCGAAGCGAAGGGGGTCGTGCAGCTGAGCCGCGGCGAAAGGTGTGCTCCGGGCTGCCGCCGTGCTGTGGGCAACCAGCTGCCCGCCGATGGTGGAGGAGATCTGCTGGAAGGCCGGGGTGAGGACACGCGCCGCCAGGTTGACGCCCAGACTGCCCAGCCGGCCGTTCTCCAACAGCTGCACCGTGGGCCGCGCCGAGCTCCCCGCCGCGGGGACGTCGTTCCCTGCCGCGGCGAGGAGGGAGTCGGTGAAGCCGGACGGAATCAGGACCGTGGCATAGGCACCCCCCCGGTCCATCTCCGCCTTCGCCTCATCCAACGTCGCGCTGCGCAATTCCAGCTTGGTGCTCGCCACAGGCGAGCTCTTCAACACGTGGACCACCGTGGCGCCCTCGTCGATGTGCCGGCCGTTCGCAGTGGCACCGCTGTCCTGGTTCACCACCATGACCGGGAGCCCATGCAGGTGCGCCGTCGGGTTGAGGACGGAGCCGATGTAGATGAACGTCATCAGCACGATCAACACGAGCGGGATAGCCAGCGGGAAGATCCAAACGGCCTTGACTCCCAAGACCATCCTCGCTCGTACCGGCATGGACGGCACGGCCCCGGCCCTTGTGATCCCGTCAGGGCTCGTTGCGGCAGCCGGGACCTCGGCAGTACCTGCAGACGGGACTTCGAGGCAGGCGTCTGTTTCGGATCCTGCGGGCATAGCGAGCTCCTCCCTGTTCTGTGTGGACGGGGGTTCGAGATGGTGGGAGATGCCGCGTCAGCCGGCTGACGCCGCCTTGGCGGACACGCTGGCCTGCTTCTGGCTGTACATGAAGGCGAGGAGCAGCGCACCGAAGGGGACCACCAGCCGCAACACGAACTGACGCGAGTCCTGCGACCCGGCGATGATCAGCGAGATCGTGCCCACGAGAAAGGCCAGGCCCCACACCGCCGACAGCCGTCGGTTCAGATCGTGGAACCGGGCGGTCTTCCACACCCGCTCGGGAGCCTGCTCCCGTGCGTAGGGCTCCGTGAAGGGCTTCCCGATGAGAACGGAACCGAAGACGATCAGGGTGAGCGATCCGTGAGCGACCGCCTGTGCGTACCGACCCCACGTGGCGATGTCGCTCGGGTGAGTCGCGGCCAGCAACGCGAGCAGACCCCCGAAGTAAATGACACCGATGACGTCGAACATGTGCGTGCTGTGACGGCCGAGCGCTCGCACGAGGACCACCAGGGCAACCGCCAGGCCGATGCCGGCTCCCCAGTACACGCCGCCGACGCGCACACCCAAGAGGAAGGCGACCCACGGGGAAAAGCTCCAAATCAGATTCTTCATGACCACTCCTTCTCAGTCGGGCCGGACTCTTCGCCGGCCGGGTCCGTGCTGATCCGGTAGAGGCTCTCTACGAGCGCGAGGAATTCGAGATTCCCCGAGAAGGCCCGGGCCTGGGATTTCCCTGCGGCCCGGACCGTCCCGACGGCACGTCCGCCCTCGCCTTCTGAGATCTCAACGATGATCTGCACGCTCTCCACGATGAAGGGTGAGCGGAATGGGAGCACTAGGGCAACTCCCCAAACCTTGGGGGCTCTGGAAGTCCCGGAAGGACTAGGGAGTCTCCCTAGGTTGCGGTCCGGGAGGTTGTGTCACGATGAATGTGACAACCGCGTGCTTTGGAGAAAAGGGGCACCGTCAACGGTGAGCTCACTGTTTGCGGAGCTCCGGTTGTCGTCGATCGGACTCCCGCTCAGCGTGCCACTCTTGGCTGCACAGCTTCCTGCACAAGGCCTCACCTGGCTGGCCAAGGCGGCGCGGTTCGCGAAACCGAGCTTTGGGCTTGGCGGGGTTCAACCGCGAAGATCAGATGTGAAGACGGTCGACCGCTGCCGTGATGTCGCTGAACACATCTTGAACCGGCTTGTCAGCGTCGATGCGAAGAAGAATCTTGCGCCACGCGTAGTAATCGAGGAGCGGCTCGGTCTCCGTCTCGAACACCTTGAACCGGTTCGTGATCGTGGCCTCATCGTCGTCTGTCCGCCCCTCGCGCTTGGCGCGGGCTCGAAGTCGCCGCTCCAACTCGTCTCGGCCGACCTCGAGGTAGAGAACGGCCTGAAGATCGACACCATGCGATTGCGCAATCGAGCGTGCGGCCTCCGCTTGGCGCAGGTTCCTCGGAAAGCCGTCGAGCACGAAGCCACCACTCTTCGCCGCTTCGAGGAGCGGTGCCGACAACACTTCGAGGACCACCTCGGTCGGCACGAGATCGCCACGTTTGAGATAGTCGGCCGCAACCTTCCCGATTCGCGTTCCACGGGTCACTTCGGCTCGCAACAGCTCGCCGCTCGACAGATGAGCGATTCGGTAATGGGCAGCCAACTTCGTACCCTGCGTGCCCTTTCCGGCCCCGGGGTACGCCAGCAACAAGAGCCGCACCCCGTCACACTATTGGAGCGCAGAGCATCGGCGGGCGAGAGGGGCCCGGTCGAGGATGCTGCGACCCATCAGCAACGAGGGTCTGAGACTTGAGTTCCCCCAGTGCCGGGAACCCCGGCGATACCCCGCGAACGCCACGGATCGACCCCGATCCCCTTTCGCAGCGGAAACTCCTGCGACCCCGCCCTGAATCGGGTCGAGGCCGCAGGAGTCCGCGGGAACCGTCTACGGCGCGAGGCCGCTACTGCTTGAACGCGCCGACGCCGTTCGGGGTACCCCACCCGGTCGGACCGTCGTAACCAACTTCACCCGTGCAGAGATACGCAGGGCTGCACGAGCCGTTGTTGCCGCTCGTCACGTCGAAGAGGCTGCTCGTGTGCTTGTAGGGGAACTTCACCGGCAGCGTCGTCGCTGCGGGCACTCCGGCCAACGCGTACACCGAGGCGATGATCGGAGACGAGACACTCGTCCCACCGACCTCGACCCAACCACCCTGGTCGTAGGTGTCGTAGACCGCCACTCCCGTGTTGGGGTCGGCGACTGCCGCCACGTCGTTGTCCGTGCGCCGGGAGCAACCAGTGTCCTTTTGGAACTTCGGCTTGGAATCGAATTGAGAGCATCCCGATCCGGTGCCGTTCCACACAGTCTCGTTCCATCCCCTCGCGTTCGACGCGGTCACGAGGCTCGTCCCGCCGACCGCAGTCACGTCACGTGAGGCCGCGGGGTAGCTGACCCCGTAGCCGTCGTCTCCAGCGGACACCGTCACGGCCACACCCTTGTGCTTGTAGTACGCCGAGTCGAAGCTGGGGTCGCTGGAGCTCTCGCCGCCCCCGTAGGAGTTGGAGACGTACTTCGCGTGCAGCACCGAGACGGCTGAGTCGACGCCTGTTCCGAGGTCCGAGGTGTTCGGGTTGCTGGCCTCGACCAGGTAAACGTGACAGTTCGGGCAGATGGCGGCGACCATGTCGACGTCAAGCGACTCCTCGGTGGCCCACCCGCTCGAGCCGGAGTTCACCGGCAGCGGACTCGTCGCGCCGTTCTCGTTGACGACCGTCAGACAACCGGCCTTCGTCGTGGTATTGCACGCAGGCAGCCCCCACGACGATCTGTAGATGTTGAAATCCGAAACCGCATTCGGGTCGTTGTACGCGTCCACGACAGCGACGATCTGCTTCTTCCCGGCCGTGGACGACGGCAGTTTGTAGGCGCTCTGGAGCTGCGACGGACCGTACCCGGACCCGACCGGGGCGCCGTTTCCGACCGCGGCAGCGCTGCGCTGGGGAACATCGGTGCGGACGAGCACCATGCACGCCATTTCGTTCACGAGGGTCGGGACCGCACAGGCGCGAACGGAGTTCGCGGAGGCCCCCCCAGATGAAGCCTGGGTCGCGGAAGCGCCCGCCACCGCGCCGAACAAGCTTCCGAGCAATGTGAGAGCACCAGAAGCCATCAAGGCTCTGCGCACGACTCGTTTCCCACCTGAGGATCCAGACAATTAACGCTCCTTTCGGGCACGCCCACCACGGCAACGTCTGAAACGTTTGGTTGCTGCTTTCCGCCTCTTCGGATCCCGCCATGAGCCCGCTAGTGAAGACCGAAGTCTAAGCCTCGCTTCCGCCCAATTGCAACACTCGGTGCGTGGTCGACGTCGATGACGATGCGAAAGCCGGCACGGGCAAATCATTCCGCAAACGGGCTGTGGGATTCGAGGACGGGGCGTTCCGCCTGGCACGAACATTTGTTGTCCGTCACCGCGTCGCCCCGGGAGTGTCCCTTCGTCGAGTCCCGGCAGCTCTTGCCGAGCCCGGCCACGAAGAGGTAGCTGCGCAGTGGGCGCAGGGAGCGGATTCAGCCCGATGCCTGGACCTGTCCCCGCACCTTTCGTCTCACGCCGATCAGATAGTACGCGCCGAAGAAAAGTCCCAACCCGAGCAGCATCGTGACGAGCAGCACAAGTATCCAGGCAGTCCTGTTCGAACCGGCACCATAAAACGCAACGGCAGGCTTACTGGCGGCGTCGACGATCGCCCAGACGGGAATGGCCCAACCAAGGATCGCAACGAGGAACACCAGGAACAGGTCAGGTCCGAAAATGGCAGCCAGAGTCATGTCGTCTCGATCGCGGCGGCGGGCACAATCACGGATCGTAGTGCGTGGACGCGCCGACGGCCGGTGCCAATTCGTCTGATGTCCTGTATCGCCGTGGTCGACACTACCCTTGTCGTCTTCGAGCTCGGCGATCTTGGCGTCACCAACGCGAATGCTCGAACCGCTGATCTTCGCTAGGAGCACCCGCTCGTCGACCCGCAGCTGCCGCACACGTAGCACGAGCCGGCCCGCTGCATGACGTTCCCGCAGTTGTAACAGAACGGGGCGTCGCGCTGTTCGGCCCGGGCCTGGGGTTCACCGGAGGCGCCCCTCGGGCCTGATCCCGATGCTGCCGAAGCGGACGTCGCCGAGGGGTTCCCGGTGAGACCGGGAGCGCCGGCATCGGCGCTCCCGGCACCGATGCCCAGGCCGTCGTCGACCAGGCCCACCGACGGCGTCGCCATCTCCTCGACACCGGGCAGTGTCGGCTGGTTCCGCTCGTGGGTGGAGAGGATGCCCAGGTCGGTGCGCTCCTCCTGGGTGAGGTAGTCGAGCGCGACGCGCCGGAAGATGTAGTCGAGCAGGCTCGATGCGATACGGAGCTCGGGGTCGTCGGTGATCCCGGCCGGCTCGAACTTCATGTTGGCGTACTTCGTCACGAACGTCGCCAGCGGCACCTGGTGCTGAAGGCCGAGGCTGATGGCGATGGAGAACGCGTCCATGATTCCGGCGAGCGTGGAGCCCTGCTTCGACACCTTGATGAAGACCTCACCGGGGCGGCCGTCCTCGTACTCGCCGACCGTCACATAACCCTCACAGTCGGCGACCCGGAACGAGAACGTCTTCGAGTTGCGCTTACGGGGCAGCCGCTCGCGCACCGCGCCAACCACGACCGGCTCCGCTGATCGTTCCTGTTCGTGAGCCAAAGCCGTCTCGAGCTCGGCAATGCGTGCGGCGATTTCGCGGTCCTTGGCCTCGGCCTCCGAACCCGCCGGGGCGCTGTCGCCTCCCTCGACGACCTCTCGCTCCTTCTTGGTGGTCGACAGGGGCTGCGCCACCTTGCAGTTGTCCCGGTAGATGGCCACCGCCTTGATCCCGAGCCGCCAAGCATCGACGTGGAGCTGCTCGACGTCCTCGACGGTGACGTCCTCAGGCATGTTGACAGTCTTGCTAATTGCTCCGCTGATGAAGGGTTGCACCGCTCCCATCATGCGGATGTGGCCCGAGTAGTGGATGGTGTTGTCGCCCATGGAGCAGGCGAACACCGCCAGGTGCTCGGGCGCCAGGTGCGGCGCGCCGACGATCGACATGTGCTCGTTGACGTAGGCGACGATCTCGTCCACCTGGTCCGGCCCGTAGCCCAGCTTCTCCAGAGCCCGCGGGATGGTCTGGTTCACGATCGACATCGTCCCGCCACCCACCAGCTTCTTCGTCTTGACCAGGCCCAGGTCCGGCTCGACTCCCGTCGTGTCGCAGTCCATGAGCAAGCCGATCGTGTTGTGGCTGACGAACCCGTTGGCGACGTAGGTCACGTTGTCGGGCACCGAGATGTCGTACGTCAGCTCGTCGTCGCCGAGCTCGACGGACTGCACGGTGTCGTAGAAGAAGCCGAGCAGATGCCCCAGCTCCTCGTCTCCTGTCCGCTCGAACAGCTCGGTCGCGATGCGTCGGCTGACGCGGCCGCGGGCCTGCTCCATGAGCAGGATCTTGCGGATCCGGTCGTTCGCCGGGGCGAGGCGGTCGATGAGATCCCTCGTGAACGGCACGTGGTCGTTCCGGCCCGTCTGCTGTTTCGCCTGGTCGGCCCTCCGGACACCACCGTTCTTGCGATCGCCCATGAAACCGACCGTCTCGAGCCAGTTGGCCGAGTACGAAGCGTTCAGCGTCCGCAGTGTGGCCAGCGGCGCGCTCCCCCAGCTCGACCCCGCGGTGCGGTCCTTGACGCTGAGCGTGGTCGGGATCCCGAGGGCGAGCAGGATGGTCTGCGCGTCGCGCACCAGCTGCAGCGACGTGTTCTTGAGCGTCGGGTAGCCGGCGCTGGTGTCGCCGTCCGCCTCGTAGAGGCCGCGTAGGAACGCGGCGTACACCTGCCGGTCGTTGGCGTGCAGGACGGCGTCGGGCACGTGCGCCGTGTAGCCGTTGCCCCGATGACCTTCGGCCGGGACGTGCTTGGCGAAACCACACGCCTGCCACCACAGGGCCACGCGCACCGAGTCCACACGGACCTCGATGTAGCCGCGCTTCGAAGTGATCTTCGGGACTGTCCCGAAGCACTCCTTGGACAGCATCTGGAGCCGTTCGACGACGTCGAAGTCCGACGCAGTCACGCAGAAACGCAGTCCGCGGCTGTGCAGCGACCCGTCACCCATGAAGTAGCCGGCCAGCTCGGCCAGCTCGGGCGTCATCTGTCGTGGGACGGACACGTGGTGCTCCCCCGTCCAGTAGGCATCGGAGAGCGGGGGAAGCTCGACGACCTGCGGCTCGCCCACCAGCGAACCAATGGCCATCGGCACCAGTTCACGGGGGCCGATCTCGCCGAACCGACGCCAGACCCACTCGCCGGACGAGGGGTCCACGACCTTGATCCGGTGCGTCGGTGTGCCCTGCACGCGGTGCCCCCGAGCCGTCTGGACCGTCACGACGGCCTCGGACCCGTTCACATAGAACTTCGTGGCCCGCCTCGGTCCCTCATCCGTGGCCACGTCGGTCTCGAGGTCCTGCCATTGCGTGCCGTCGGGGTCCCCAAGCGAGCGCAGTCGCACGAGACCCCGACCGGTCGACACCAGCGTCCCGCCGACCAGGCAACCAGTCGGCGCCAAAACGCTGGCCTGCGAGTTGCGCACGCCGTAGAGCTCGGCCAATTCGACCGCCTGGTCCCATGACTCCTGCGCCGCCGACAGCAGTTCGGGCGGCACGACGTCCTCGTCGATGCGCGCCGTCTCGGCCTGGTGCATGCGCAGCACGTTCAGCATCGGCTCGCTGTTCTCGTGGAACCCCGCGAAGGGACCCATGCGGGCGGCGGTGCGGGCCGACGTGGCGTAGGCGTGGCCCGTCAACAGCGCCGTGATGGCAGCTGCCCAGGCCCGGCCGGCGTCGGAGTCGTAGGGAAGACCCTCCGCCATCAACAGCGCGCCCAGGTTGGCGTAGCCGATGCCCAGCTCCCGGAACGCGCGCGTCGTCTCGCCGATCTTCTCGGTCGGGTAGTCGGCGTTGCCGACGATGATCTCCTGGCCGGTGAAGACGACCGAGACCGCAGCCTTGAAGCCCTCGACGTCGAACTCGTCGTTCGCGTCGAGGAACGTCAGCAAATTGAGCGAAGCCAGATTGCAGGCTGAATTTTCGAGGTGAACATATTCTGAGCAATTACGTACAACTACCCCATTTACCACGTACGAATGGTTGCGCGGCTCGCTGAGGTTGTACGTCAACTCGTACCCGTCGTTGACACGTTCGAGGATGTGCGCCGTCCGCTTCGCGAGGTATGGCGCCCGTGGTGCATACACGACCAGGCTCCGAAGCGCAGTTGCCTTGCGGCTCAAGGAGAACCCGATGTGCTGGGCGAAACCGGCGATGGATGCCGAGGTAACGCGAAGGTCGTACATGGCGGAATGCCCGTATCGCTTCGTCTGCCCGCTCTTGTCGGTGTAGGTGAAGCTGCCGTTCTTGCTCGCGTTCTTCGTCTGGTACAGCCGGCTCATGATGCCGAACGTGCTGAGGAGCGTCTGCACACCCCGCAGGAGCTCCGGGGAAGTCGAGCCCAACCCGACGTAACGCTGGGACGAGTCCACCACGCATCCGTCCGCGTCGTAGAGTCCGCGCAAGAACGCCGCCGCCATCTCGGCCGGCGCCCGCTCCACCGACCAGGGCACTGTCTTCTCGGGACCCTTCACCGGCTTCACCCCGAGCGCCTCGATGAACCGCTTGAACGCCCGACGCGCCAGGCGCAGCTGCACCGTGCCGTTGGCCTGCTCCGACAGCTTGATGGGACGTCCGCAGTTGACCCAGTCGAGGAGGTCGGCATGGCGGGGAAGGACCTCGTCGCGGTCCTCCTGGCTCCCGTAGATGGCGGCCACGGTGTTTCCCGAGGTCGAACCGTCGCCGACCAGCCAGCCCAGGTAGTGGGCGAACTCCTCCGACCACGTCTCCGGCAAGCAGAGGGGCATATCGTGGTCCCCCTTGGTCCAGTAGTCCGCCGGGTCCGACGACACCGGCAACACCAGGTCGGCGTCGACCGAGGGCGCCTCCAGGTCGAGCAGCTTGACCTCGTCCGTGAAGACGAGGTGGCGAGCTTCGACGTAGCCGCGGTTCGTCGTGAAGATCTTGTGGGTGGGAGTGCAGCGCAGCTCGGCGCCGTTGTCGAAGCGCAGCCGCACGATGTCGTTGAAGCCCGTGATCATGAAGGCCTCGGGCGACGTCACGAGCATCTGCTCCGACGGCTCGTCCGGGTTGGTGGCGTCGTGGGTGTAGATGCCGAACGTCTCGCCGTTGTTGGCCCGCTCGAACAGCTCGCGGAACGGGATGAGGCCCTTGTCCGTGTGGACCTTGGCCGAACCTGGGAAGCACGGGTTACTCCCCGTGATCCGCCCGGTGTTCGGCGCGGTGTGCCAGCGGTTGATGGTCGTGTCGTACTGGAGGCCTGGGTCGGCGCACTCCCATGCCGAGTGCGCGATCTGGCGGAACAGGTCACGGGCCGGCACGGTGCGGACGACCGATCCGTCCGTACGGGCGGTGAGATTCCAGTCGCGCCCGTCGATCACGGCCTCCATGAACTCGTCGGTCACCCGCACCGAGTTGTTGGCGTTCTGGTACTGCGTCGAGTGGCTGTCGACTCCGTCGAGGTCCATGTCGAAGCCGGCGTCGCGCAGGACGCGGGCCTTGCGCTCCTCGATCGCCTTGCACCAGACGAAGTCCTCGACATCGGGGTGGTCGGCGTCGAGGATGACCATCTTGGCGGCGCGGCGCGTCTTGCCGCCCGACTTGATCGTGCCCGCCGACGCGTCGGCGCCACGCATGAAGCTGACCGGGCCGGACGCGGTGCCGCCACCCTTGAGCAGCTCGTGGGAGGAGCGGATCCGCGACAGGTTGACACCCGCGCCCGACCCCCCTTTGAAGATGACCCCTTCCTCGGTGTACCAGTTGAGGATGGAGTCCATCGTGTCCTCCACCGAGAGGATGAAGCACGCGCTCCCCTGCTGCGGCACACCGGCGACGCCGATGTTGAACCACACGGGCGAGTTGAACGCCGCCCGCTGGTGCATGATGAGGTACTTGAGCTCGTGGTTGAAGGTCCGGGCCTCCTCGTCGTCGACGAAGTAGCCGTCCTTGATCCCCCACGACGTCAGGGTGTCCGCCACCCGGTCCGCCACCTGCTTGAGCGACCACTCCCGCTCCTCGGTCCCGAGCGTCCCCCGGAAGTACTTCTGCGCCAGGATGTTGGTGGCGTTCACGCTCCACGACTCGGGTACCTCGACCCCGAGCTGCTCGAAGGCGACGGTGCCGTCCCGGAAGTTGGTGATCCGGGCGTCGCGGCGCTCCCATCGGACCTCGTCGTAGGGGTGAACGCCCTCGGTGGTGAAGTGCCGACGGATGCCGATCTCGGCTCGCTGGGGTGCGATCGCCATGGCGCTGTGGTCCTCCTGTTGCTTTCCTGGGTGGGGGTGGTGTCGCTGTCGACCTGGTTGGATTGCCTGATGCCGGTCCTGCTCGTCCATCCGGCGTCCAGGATCATGACGAGGTCCGCCTCACCACTAGATGTTGTGGTCACCGCTCCCCGGGACACGAGATGCTGTGGTCATTACACCACTGTAGTTACGCATGTGTCAACGAAATGCATGCACCGTCCATGCAGGTCAAAGGCCGTTCGCGATGGTTTGCGCGGGGAACGGTCGGCCGCTGAGCCTGCAACGCCGATATCCCGCGGCGCCCCGATTAGCGTCGGCCGCCGATGACCACCGTGGTCGCCATCGACGCCGGCACCACCGGCGTCCGCGCCCTCGCCCTCGACGGGCAGGGCCGGGTCACCGACATGGCCTACCGGGAGCTCACCCAGCACTTCCCCCGCCCGGGCTGGGTCGAGCACGACGCGGAGGAGATCTGGGACGCGGTCCGGGCCACCCTGGCCGAGCTCGGAGGCCGCCTCGCCGCTGCGGGCGCACGGGTCGCCGCCATCGGCATCACCAACCAGCGGGAGACGCTCGTCGCCTTCGACCGGTCGAACGGGCGTCCGCTGCACCGCGCCATCGTGTGGCAGGACCGCCGCACCGCGCCGATGTGTGACGAGCTGCGACGAGCCGGCCACCTCCCGCTCGTGCGCGAGCGGACCGGCCTCGTGCTCGATCCGTACTTCAGCGCCACCAAGGCCGCCTGGCTGCTTCGCTCGGGCGAGCTCGCCGCTCGCCGCGGACGACCCGGATCTGTCGTTCTGCACCGTCGACGCGTGGGTCCTCTGGAACCTCACCGGCGGTCCCGAGCGGCGGCGTCTACGCCACCGACCCTCCAACGCCAGCCGCACCATGCTCTTCGACACCGCCGACCTCGCCTGGTCCACGCGAGCTGTGCGAGCTCTTCGGCGTCCCGCCGCACACGCTGCCCGAGGTCCGCCCGTCCGCAGGTCGCTTCGGCACGGCCGCGCTCGGCCGGCACGAGGCGGCGGCCGCCGCGCTCGACGGCGTGCCCGTGGCGGCCATCCTCGGCGACCAGCAGGCCGCGCTGTTCGGCCAGGCCTGCTTCGGTCCGGGCATGGCCAAGGTCACCTACGGCACCGGCAGCTTCGTGCTCGCCAACGCCGGGCACGTGCGGCCGGCCGCGCCGGAGGGCCTCACCGTGAGCTGCGCCTGGGACCTCGGCGACCGCGTGGCCGACGCGACCGCGTGGCCTACGCGCTCGAGGGCTCGGCCTTCGTCTCCGGCGCCGCCATCCAGTGGCTGCGCGACGGGCTCGGCATCATCGAGAGTGCCGCCGAGGTCGGGCCCTTGGCCGCCTCGGTGTCCGACAGCGGCGGCGTCGTCTTCGTGCCCGCGCTCACCGGGCTGGGCAGCCCCCAGTGGGATCCCGCGGCCCGCGGCATCGTCACCGGCATCTCCCGCGGCACGGGCCGGGCCCATCTGGCGCGGCGCCTGCGTCGAGGCGATGGCCTTCCAGGTGCGCGACATGACCGATGCCATGGCCGCCGCCTCTCCCCACCGGATCACCGCGCTGCGGGCTGACGGGGGCGCGGCCGCCATGGACCTCCTCCTCGAGCTCCAGGCCGAACAGAGCCGCACCCCGGTCGCCCGCCCGCGCTCACTGGAGTCGACCGCGGTCGGGCGCGGCCACCCTGGCCGGCTTGGCCGAAGGGGTGTGGGGATCGCTCGACGAGCTCGCGGCCTTGTGGGAGGCCGACTCCGTGTTCAGCCCCAGTGGCCCGACGGAGCTCGCCGACGCCGCGCACGCCCGGTGGACGAGCGCCGTCGAGAAGTCCATGGGCTGGGCCGACGCCGCCACCTGAGCTGTCGCGTCCGATGGTCTCAGCTTCAGGCGCTCCGTCGGCCGTCGGGACCCGACACCGCGAGCTCGAGCCCCTCGGAATGGGATCCAAGTCCTTCGGTGTTCGGCTGACGCTCTGACTCAACCCGGAGCGGTCAGCAGATCGCGCACCGCAATAGTCAACAGCTGAATCGTCTCCTCGATTCCGAACTGCCTGCCGATAGAAAGCGAGGCTCTCGAACTGCAGCAGCGCATCGATGGCGGCGACGATGGCACGACGCTTCGTCTTCCTCCGTCGCTTCAACTCGGAGGCAAACTGCCGCTCGATCTGATCTCGCATGAGATCCCGCACGAAATCGAACCGCTCCCGCACGATGCGGCTCTCCATGGCCAGCAGGTTTGCCGCCCGGGACGTCGATCCCAAGATCTCGTACCCGTCCACTCGCATCCTGACCAGGCTCTTGATCCGTCCGTGCAACGGGCCCTCGCCGATGGCATGGATCCGGTACATCGGCAGTGCGACCTCGATCTGCCGGTTGACCGCGGCCCGGAGCAACGAATCGCCGTCCTTGTAGTAGCGGCGGACCGATCGTGGTGACAACCCACATCTGGCGGCGACGGCATCGGGATGTGGCCGCAGGTTGTCCTCCGAGAAGAGCGCGATGACGGCGTCGAGCACCGTCAGGACGTTCTTGTCTCGCCGAGCGGAGCGGCCGTCTGTGCCAACGACGCCGTGCGTGCCGATTGAGATTCCTGACCGGGCCCAGCGGACCCGGTCGCCATTTCCGTCTCTTCAGGGCTGGACATCTCACCTCCTCTCGCTTCGACTATTGTCCTGCCCTACCCCGGCAGGCCGGACTCCAGTCATCGGACAAGCCGACACTGCGGCTTTGGACGCTCCGCGAACAAGGCCGGCCTTAGCCTGAGGCTAAAGCCGGCCGCGGTGCGGAAGGTGCTTCGGCTCAAGTCACCTTGAACTTCGTCGCCGTGTGGGCTGTTCCACCGGGTGTCGTCACGACGATCTTGCCGTTGAGCGCTCCGCTCGGCACGTGCACCTTGATCGTGGTGGCTGTGTCCTTCTTGAGCGTCCCCAGGACTCCGCCGTGGAAGGTCACGGTGGCATTCTCCAGATTGGTCCCGTGGATGGTGACCACCGTTCCCATCCGGACCAGAGGCCGGGCTGAAACTGGTGATCGTGGGAGCCCCCTGGGTGCCGCTTCGGCGTCACGGCGTTGGACGGAGCCGAGGCCGGCACCGGTGCCGTTGGCGTTGGTGGCCGTGACGGTGAAGGTGTAGCTGTCACCGTTGGTCAGGCCGCTGACCGTGATCGGGCTGGAAGCACCCGAGGCGGTCTGGCCGCCGTTGGCCGGCGTGGTGGTGTCGGTCGCCGTCACCGTGTAGCCGGTGATCGTCGAGCCCTCGTCGACGCCCGGCGTGAAGCTGACCGAGGCCGAGGCGTCGCCGGCCGTGGCCGTCGCTGCCGTCGGGGCGTCGGGCATGCCCGACGGCGTGACGGCGTTGGAGGCTGCCGAGCCGGCCCGGTGCCGTTGGCGTTGGTGGCCGTGACGGTGAAGGTGTAGCTGTCACCGTTGGTCAGGCCGCTCGACCGTGATCGGGCTGGAAGCACCCGAGGCGGTCTGGCCGCCGTTGGCCGGCGTGGTGGTGTCGGTCGCCGTCACCGTGTAACTGGTGATGGCCGAGCCCTCGTCACTGCCCGGCGTGAAGCTGACCGAGGCCGACGTGTTGCCGGCCGTGGCCGTCGCGGCGGTCGGGGCGTCGGGCACCGCGACGGCGTCACGGCGTTGGACGGGTCCGAGGCCGGCACCGGTGCCGTTGGCGTTGGTGGCCGTGACGGTGAAGGTGTAGCTGTCACCGTTGGTCAGGCCGCTGACCGTGATCGGGCTGGATGCACCCGAGGCGGTCTGGCCGCCGTTGGCCGGCGTGGTGCTGTCGGTCGCCGTCACCGTGTAGCTGGTGATGGCCGAGCCCTCGTCACGGCCCGGCGTGAAGCTGACCGTGGCCGAGGCGTTGCCGGCGGTGGCGCGTCGCGCTGGTCGGGGCGTCAGGCACTGCTGCCGGAGTCACGGCGTTGGACGGGTCCGAGGCCGCACCGGTGCCGTTGGCGTTGGTGGCCGTGACGGTGAAGGTGTAGCTGTCACCGTTGGTCAGGCCGCTCGACCGTGATCGGGCTGGACGCACCCGAGGCGGTCTGGCCGCCGTTGGCCGGCGTGGTGCTGTCGGTCGCCGTCACCGTGTAACTGGTGATGGTCGAGCCTTCGTCGAAGCCCGGCGTGAAGGCGACCGAGGCCGACGCTGTTGCCGGCCGTGGCGGTCGCGCGGTCGGGGCGTCGGGGACCGTCGACGGCGTGACCGCGTTGGACGGGTCCGAGGCCGCACCGGTGCCGTTGGCGTTGGTGGCCGTGACGGTGAAGGTGTAGCTGTCACCGTTGGTCAGGCCGCTCACCGTGCAGGTGTCGGTCTCGGGATCCGACACCGTGTAGGTGCAGGTCTGGCCGCCGTTGGCCGGCGTGGTGCTGTCGGCCGCCGTCACCGTGTAGCTGGTGATCGTCGAGCCCTCGTCACCGCCCGGGGTCCAGCTGACCGTGGCCGACTGGTCACCGGCGGTGGCGGTCGCGCCGGTCGGGGCGTCGGGCACCGCCGCCGGCGTCACGGCGTTGGACGGGTCCGAGGCCGCACCGGTGCCGTTGGCGTTGGTGGCCGTGACGGTGAAGGTGTAGCTGTCACCGTTGGTCAGGCCGCTGACCGTGATCGGGCTGGAAGCACCCGAGGCGGTCTGGCCGCCGTTGGCCGGCGTGGTGCTGTCGCTCGCCGTCACCGTGTAGCTGGTGATCGTCGAGCCCTCGTCGAAGCCCGGCGTGAAGCTGACCGAGGCCGACTGATTGCCGGCGGTGGCCGTCGCCGCGGTGGGTGCGTCAGGGACCGTCGACGGCGTCACCGCGTTGGACGGGTCCGAGGCGGCCCCGGTGCCGGTGGCGTTGGTGGCCGTGACGATGAAGGTGTAGCTGTCACCGTTGGTCAGGCCGCTCACCGTGCAGGTGTCGGTCTCGGGATCCGACACCGTGTAGGTGCAGGTCTCGCCGCCGTTGGCCGGCGTGGTGCTGTCCGCTCGCGGTCACCGTGTAACTGGTGATGGCCGAGCCACCGTTGTTGGCCGGCGGCGTCCAGCTGACCGAGGCCGACTGGTCGCCGGCCGTGGCCGTCGCGCCGGTCGGGGCGTCGGGCACCGTCGCCGGGGTCACGGCGTTCGACGGCGCCGAAGCCGAACCGGTGCCGTTGGCGTTGGTGGCCGTGACGGTGAAGGTGTAGCTGTCACCGTTGGTCAGGCCGCTGACCGTGCAGGCGTCGGTCTCGGGGTTCGACACCGTGTAGGTGCAGGTCTGGCCGCCGTTGGCCGGCGTGGTGCTGTCGGTCGCCGTCACCGTGTAACTGGTGATCGTCGAGCCCTCGTTGAACCCAGGAGTCCAAGCTGACCGCGGCCGACTGGTCGCCGGCCGTGGCCGTCGCGTTGGTCGGGGCGTCGGGCACCGACGAGGGCGTCACGGCGTTGGAGGCCGCCGAGGCCGACCCGGTGCCGCTGACGTTGGTGGCCGTCACCGTGAAGGTGTAGCTGTCACCGTTGGTCAGGCCGCTGACCGTGATCGGGCTGGAAGCTCCGCGAGGCGGTCTGGCCACCGTTGGCCGGCGTGGTGGTGTCGGTCGCCGTCACCGTGTAGCCGGTGATGGCGGACCCGCCGTTGGAGGACGGGGCGGTGAAGGTGACCGCGGCCTGGTTGACCCCAGCGGTCGCGTGCGCGGCCGTCGGGGCGCCGGGCACCGTCGAGGGCGTGATGCTGTTCGACGCCGCCGAGGTCGGGCTCGGTGCCGTTGGCGTTGACCGACTTCACCGTGAAGGTGTAGGCGGTCCCGTTGGTCAGGCCGGTCACCGTGCAGCTCGTAGCGGTCGCCGGGGACGGGCTGCAGGTCTTGGAGCCGGTCGAAGAGGTCACCGTCTGGGAGGTGATGGCGGACCCGTTGTCGGACACGGTCCAGCTCACCGTCGAGCTGGCGTTCTGGGCCCCGGTGGCGACGACGTTGGTCGGCTGTGTGGGCGCGCCCACCGTGATGCTGGCCGACGCCGACGACGCAGCCCCCGTGCCGTAGGCGTTGGTGGCGGTCACCGTGAACGTGTAGGCGGTCTTGTTGGTCAGGCCGGTCACCGTGCAGGTGGTCGGCGCAGGCGAGCCGCTGGACGTGCACGTGGCGCTGCCGCTGTTCGGCTTCACCGTGTACGACGTGATGGGCCCACCGCCGGTGTTGGCCGGGGCCGTCCAGCTGACCGTTGCCGCCGCGTTGCCCGGATTGGCCACGACCGCCGTCGGGGCTCCGGGAATGCCGATTGTGACTGCCGCGGAGGCTGACGAGTTGGGACCGTTGCCGTCGGCGTTCGTGGCGTAGACGGTGAAGGTGTAGCTGTCACCGTTGGTGAGGCCGTTCACCACGATCGGCGTGCCGGCGCCACTGGCCGTCTGGCCGCCGTTGGCGGGAGTTGTGTGGTCCGTCGCCGTCACCGTGTAGCTGGTGATGGTCAGGCCGCCGGTGTTGGTGCCGCTCAAGTTGGTGAAGGCGACCGACGCCGAGGCGTTGCCCGATGTCGGCGGTACCGATGGTCGGCGCGCTGGGCGTCGTCGACGGGACGACGGCGTTCGACGGTGCCGACGCCGCACTGGTGCCGACGGCGTTCGTCGCCGTCACCGTGAAGGTGTAGCTGGTGCCGTTGGTCAGCCCCGTCACGTTGCACGTCGTCGCCGGAGCGGTGGCCGTGCAGGTCTTGGAACCGGTCGACGAGGTGGCCTTGTAGCTGGTGATGGCCGAGCCGCCGTTGGAAGCCGGCGCGGTCCAGCTGACCGTCGCCGCGGTTGTCTGGGTGACGGGTGTCGAGCTCGCGGTGACGGCCGTCGGCGCGCCGGGCACCGTCGCGGGGACGACCGGAGCTGACGGCGACGAGGCCGGGCCGGTGCCGCTGACGTTGGTGGCGGTCACGGTGAAGGTGTAGCTGTCACCGTTGGTCAAGCCGGTCACCGTGATCGGGCTGGCCGTGCCGCTGGCCGTCTGGCCGCCGTTGGCGGGAGTGGTGCTGTCCGTCGCGGTGACCGTGTAGCCGGTGATGGCGGCGCCGCCGTTGGAGGCCGGGGCCGTGAAGGACACCACCGACTGGGCGTTGGCGTTACTGGTGCCCGAGACGGCGGTGGGCGCTCCGGGCACCGTCGAGGGGACGACCGAAGCCGAAGGTGCCGAGGCCGGCCCGGTGCCCGAGCTGTTGGTCGCGGTCACCGTGAAGGTGTAGCTGTCGCCGTTGGTCAGGCCGGTGACGTTGCAGCTGTCGACCTCGGGGTCCGACACCGTGTAGATGCAGGTCTGGCCGCCGTTGGCGGGTGTGGTGCTGTCCGCTGCGGTCACCGTGTAGGGCGACATCGGATCGGAGCCGGTGACGGCGGGTCGGGTCCATGTCACCGTCGAATTGGCGTTCTGGGCGGCTGTGGCCGACACGCCCGTCGGATGCTGGGGCGCTCCCACGACGACCGGTGCCGAGGAGGCCGACGACGGGCCGGTGCCGACGTCACTGGTCGCGGTCACGGCGAAGGTGTAGGTGTCGCCGTTGGTGAGGCCGGTCACCGTGCACGAAGTGGTGGCGGACGAGCACGTCTCTCCACCGTTGGCGGGGGTGGTCGTGTCCGTGGCGGTCACCGTGTAGTTCTGGATGGGGTCGCCGGGGTTGAACGGCGCCGTCCAGGAGACCTCGGACTGGGCGTTGTCGGGCTCGGCCACGACGTTGGTCGATGCCCCGGGCGCGCCGAGGGTGTACGTGAATTGGTCGGCGCTCGACGTTGCCGACGTCTCGCCTCCGTTGACCACCGTGACGTCAACCGTTCCGACGGAACCGCCCGGATCGGTGGCGGTGATCGATCCGTCGTTGTTGACGCTGAACTGGGCAGGGGCCGTCCCGAAGTCGACCGCGCTGGCGCCGGTGAAGCCGGTGCCGGTGATGTTGACCGTCGCACCGCCGGTGGTGGTGTCGGTTGTGGTGTCGAGGCCGGTCACCGAGGGGATGATCGTGGTGAAGGGCGTGCCGGTCGGCGCCACGTAGGCGGGAGTCCCCGACGTCGGGCAGCCGCTGGTGTTGCCGTTTGCGGTGTAGTAGGCGCAGCTGGTCGGGTAGCCGTCGAACGCGACGTTGGTGGCGCCGATGATCGGCACCTGGGCGTTGGTGGTCACCCGGAGCTCGGTCAGCGTGTTCTCAGGCGTGGCGCCGGGGTTGCCCGTCGCCGTGAACTGCGCCGAGAACCCGGGCAGCGTCACCATGGCGCCGCCGATGATGTGGACCCCGCTGAACTCCTCTTCGAGATAGGGATAGGTCGTCTTGTAGTTGCCGCTCATGGTGGCGTCGCAACCGGTTCCCGCGGCGGTGCAGTACTTCACCGTGGTGGCGCCACCGCCGGTGACACCGTCGCCTCCGAATTGCTGGATCGAGCCGGGCACGAAGCTCATGCCGGCCGGCACGGGCTCAATCGAGGCGAACCCGTTCGCGTAGTTGATGGTGATCGTTCCGAGGCTGCTGTAGTTCTCGAACGGGATCAGCGTGGTGGTCGGCGTCTGGCTGAAGGTGAACGTGTTGCCCTTGGCGGTGTACTGGGACGTCGTGTTGGCCGAGGCCGGTGACTCGTAGATCGTCTCGGATGTGATCGATATGCTGACGAGTTCGCCCACGATTGTCGACGAGCCTGCGTCGTAGGTCAGTGTGGCCGTCGAGCAGTCGGGACCGGTCGGATAGGTCTCGCCGGGAGCGCAGTAGCCGAAGGTGAGCGAGAAGTTGCCGGTGGCGGTGGACTCCGGCTGCATGGTGATGATGCCGGTCGTCGACGTCGTGGTCACCTGGGCGTACCCGTCGGAGATGGGGGGCTGGGCGGCGATGTAGAGCGAGCTGGGGTTGACGTTGGCCGCGCCTCCGCTGACGAGGCTCATGACGTTGTACTGGGTGGGCGCGCCGAGCTGGGACACGGCCGACCCGGAGGGAATGGAGCAGGTGGGATTACCCGAAACCAAGGAAGCGCCCGTGAACGAGGTGATAGACGGCCGTCCGGTGTACGAGAAGATGTCGAGGCCGCACGTCGAGTTGATGTCGACGTCGCCGATGGGGGCGAAGGTGTACCCGTTCATCGTCGCGCTGCCGGGTCCGTAGGTGCCGGCGACGGCCAACGAGGTCGCGGTGCCCGGGTTGGCGATCGCGCTGGTGGTGGTGGTCGTGCTCGGCGGTTCCGACGTCACGTTGTCGTAGGCCGCGTTCCCGCTGGCCAGAGTCGGAGCCGTCGCGGCATACGCCGGCGAGGCGGTCAGGACGATCCCCGTCGCCACTGTCGTCAGTCCCAGCATCGTGCCTAAGACCGCCATCAGCACCCTCAGCACGCCTTTCAGGCGCGCGTGTGTGTAGGTGGTTGCAGACGTGATCATCACGTTCCCCCTCGCTCCCCAGGTCGAATTCCGCTCAGCCCGCCATCGCGCCCGCTTTGCGCTCGCGCTGACCGTGAAGTTTTAGACCGGGATTTGTCCAATGTCAAGACAATTGTCCGAAGTATTGTCCGAAGTGATGACAATTTGTACTGTCCGGCCCTCTGACAATTGTCATGGACTTTGACAAATAGCTTGACAAATTGTCCAACTTAATGACAATTGTTCACACCCAACAAGGAGGTTGTACACATGCTTCGTTCACGGATCGTTCCGGTGATCGGAATTGCGGTTCTCGCGTCGGCTGGCTCTCTCGGTGCCTTCGCCTCGAGCTCGGGGGCGGCGTCGCCGGCGACCACGAAGACCATCACCTGCAGCAAATTGACAGGCAACGCCAACACGAAAGTCCAGGCGAAGAACTGCACCGGCAACACCGGGACCAAGTCGAAGAAGTTGTCCCCGACGACTCTGGCCAGCGGTGGACCGATCAACTGGGCGAACGGCAAGACGACCACCATCGGCCAACCCACTTTGGGGAACGGCTCGCTCTGCGCCACCGGTGACATCGACTTCACGCTGTCCGGCGCAGTCACCGCCGACAACACCAAATCCGCCAAGCCCATCCCCGGCGTGTACGCCGGCGAGGTCTGCGTGGACTCGGCCGGAAACGTCAGCCTGGCTCCCGGCACGAAGCTGACCCTCAACTAGAGGCAGCAACACGGCGTCGACACCGCGAAGCTGCCGTTCGCAGCGAAAAACCGCATCGAGGCAGCGAAACCGCAGTGGTCGGGGTCTCGACTTCGATCAGGACGAGAACAGGAGGCCCCTGCCGGGGCCTCCTGTTCTCTGTCTCACATGTCTCTGTCTCACATGGTCGGCTCAGGCTTGGGCCGTCACATGGCCCAGCAGCTCGACGACCAGCTCCGGTCGTGACAGGAACGGCGCATGACCCGTCGGCCACGTCGTGGAAGATGTGCATCGCGCCGCGAGGATGGTCTGGAGATCGGGATGGACCACGAGGTCGTCGGCGCACACGGCGTAGGTCGAGGGTTTGGTCCGCCAGGCGACACTGCGGGGTGACTGCTCGAGGCTGCCCAGGAGGTGCGGCTCCAGACGGTCGAGCGCCCACGCCACGGTGGCGTCGTCACAATCGCTGAAGAGACACTCGGCCGCAACGCTCCGCTCGAGGGTGACCCCGTCGTCCGAGACGGAGACGAAGCCCTTGCCCAGATCGGGTCGTCCCTCATACGAGATCCCGGCCGCCTCGGATTCGCCGACAGCCGCGGCCGAACACGTCTCACCGGTGTCGAGGACCAAGGCGGCGATGTACACGAGGTGCTCGACCGTCGGGTGCGCCCCAGCCTCGGTGATCACGGCTCCCCCGTAGGAGTGGCCGACGAGCACAACCGGCTCTCCGAGTCGGTCGAGGGACTCGACGACCCGGGCGGCATCCCCGTGGAGGTCGCCCATCTCTCCCCCGTCCTCTCCGTGTCCCGGCAGGTCGAGTGCGGCGACCCGCAGGCCTCGCTCGGTGAGAGCCGGCGCCACTCGGTCCCAGCACCACGCACCGAGCCAGGCACCGTGGACGAGTACGACCGCATTCGCCACGAAGGGAGGCTATGTCCGACTGCTTGCGGTCCGACTGTTTGCGCCGATCATTTCGCGGGGATCCGGACCCTTCTCGACCGGTCCGCGTGCTGACTACCCAGCCGGACTACCCAGCCGGACGAAATAAAGAAAGTAATCTCTTGTTATATTGAGTGTTCAGGAGCGGATCGACCGCTCGGAAGGGTGGGTAGCCATGAGCGTGGCGATCGTCACCGGAGCATCTCGAGGGCTCGGAGAGTCCCTGGCTCAGGGCCTGGCACGGACGGGCTGGTCGGTCGTCATCGACGCCCGGGACCCGCAGGCGCTCGACGAGGCGGCGCGACGCATCCGGGCGGCCGCAGCGCCCGGGGCGCAGGTCGTCGCGGTGGCCGGCGACGTGACCGACGAGGATCACCGGCACGAGCTGGTCGAGGCGGCCTTCGCGCTGGGCGGGCTCGACCTCCTCGTCAACAACGCGGGAACGCTCGGGGCCTCCCCACTGCCTCCGCTCTCCGACTACCCGTTGGGCGAGCTGCGCGTCGCCTTCGAGGCCAACGTGGTGGCTCCCCTCGGTCTCGTCCAGGACGTCCTCCCGCTCCTGTTGGACTCACCCCATCCCCGCCTCGTCGACATCACCTCGGACGCCGCCGTCGAGGCCTACGGCGGTTGGGGCGGCTACGGCGCCGGCAAGGCCGCACTGGAACAACTGGGCGCGGTCCTCGCGGTCGAGCAGCCGGCGCTCACGGTGTGGTCGGTGGATCCTGGCGACCTACGAACGGCCATGCACCAGGCTGCGTTCCCCGGCGAGGACATCTCGGACCGTCCCGAACCGGCCAGCGTCGTGCCCGCCTTTCTCGAGCTCATCGGGAGTCGACGCCCGAGCGGGCGCTACCGCGCCGCAGAACTGCTGAGCGAACCTGTGAGCGCGGGGGCACCGGCATGAGCGCGCTCACGGCGGATGCTCCGGCACGGCTGCCCGAACTGCATCCCCTCTCCTTCACCTTGCCACCCGAGCTCGAAGCGCCCTCGCCGGCCGAGGCCCGGGGCATGACCCGTGATGCCGTCCGCATGATGGTGGCCGCCAAGCACGACGGCAGCATCGTGCACTCGAACTTCTCCGAACTTCCCCGCTTCCTCGACGAGGGTGACCTCGTCGTCATCAACACGTCGGGGACACTGGCCGCCGAGCTCGACGGCATCGGACCCGACGGACTCGCCGTCCAGGTCCACCTGTCGACGAAGCTGCCGGCCGGGCTGTGGACGGTCGAGATACGGCGACAGGGTCGCGCCTGCCTGGCGGCCTCGGCCGGAGAGCACGTCGAACTCGTAGGCGGTGGCCGGGTCGACCTCCTCACCCCCTACTCGCCCGGTCCCGGCGGGGAAGGCGTACGGCTGTGGGTCTCGCAGGTCGACACGCCGGAACCGCTTCAGCGCCACCTGGCCCGGTACGGCCGGCCCATCCGGTACGGCTACGTCCGGGACAACCATCCGATCTCCGCCTATCAGAACGTGTACGCCACCGAACCGGGTTCGGCCGAGATGCCAAGCGCCGGTCGGCCGTTCACTCCCGAGATCCTGATGCGCCTGGTGGCAAAAGGCGTGGGCGTGGCGCCACTGCTGCTCCACACCGGGGTCGCGTCGCTGGAGGCCAGCGAGCCCCCCTACGCCGAGTACTTCCGCGTCTCGCTCGCCACGGCGCACCGGGTCAACGACGCCCGCCGCGGAGGTGGCCGCGTCGTGGCGGTCGGGACCACCGTCGTTCGGGCGCTCGAGTCCGTCGTCGACGATCATGGCCACGTGCATCCGAGCGAGGGCTGGACCGAGACGGTCGTCTCCCCGGAACGACCGGTCCGTTCGATCGACGGATTCCTCACCGGATGGCACGAGCCGGAGGCGTCACATCTCGCCATGCTCGAGGCGATCGCGGGACGGCCCCTGTTGGAGGCCTCCTACGCCGCCGCGCTCGCCGAGGGGTACCTCTGGCACGAGTTCGGTGATGTCCACCTGATCCTGCCGTGAGCGCCGCCGGACCTGACATGTCGCCCGAGCACGCCGCGACCGAGTCACCACTCCAGCAGCTGCCGACCACCCGGAGGGCCATCCTCAACCTGATCAAGCGACAGGGACCCCTCGACGCGTCACAGGTGGCGGCGGAGCTCTCGCTCACCGCGGCCGCCATCCGCCAACAGCTCACCCGCCTCGAGGAGGACGGGTTGCTCGAGCACCACGACGTCGATCCCCCGGAGACGAGGCGCGGCCGGCCACGTCACGTCTACGAGCTGACTTCGGCCGCCGAGGCTCTCTACCCCAAGCGGTACGGCGACCTCACGACAGAGCTCCTCGGGTACCTCGGCGGTCCCGACGCCGCCCAAGTGGACGACCTCTTCGAGCAGCGTCGCCGGCGCCGGGTGGCCGACGCTCTCCCGCGTACGGCCGGCCTCACGTTCGACGAGCAGGTTGCGGCGCTCACGGCCATCCTCGACGAGGACGGGTATCTGGCCGACGCGGAGCGTCTACCCGACGGGGGCTGGCGGATCACCGAGCACAACTGCGCCATCCTGACCGTGGCCCACGGGTTCTCACAGGCGTGCACCAGTGAGCTGGCGTTCATCCGGGACGCACTCCCAGGAGCCCGCGTCCGGCGCGTCGCCCACCTGATGGACGGTGCACACGTGTGCGCCTACGAGGTCAGCCCCCCATGGCAGGAGGGGGATCAGTGAAAACGGCGTCTGCGCTCCAGCTCGGCACCGGTCGGTGGCAACCCAGGTTGAGCAGTCTCGAGGTTCGACGCCACCGCTTCGACGACCAACGAGATCGCGAACTCTACGTCCACAGGTGATTCGATCTTGACCTCGAGCCAATCCGAGGTACCGGGTCGCAGGACGACACGGTTGTCGACTCGAAGTGTGGACCTTCGAGTCGAGATGACGTTCCTCGTGAGGCGTACATCGAGGGTGTGTTCATCGTCGAAGTGAGCGATCTCGCGTTTGCCGACCCAGAGCGCAGGTCCGGGAGCGAAGGCCCCTTCGGCGATGATCGCGCCGTCAATCCTGCCCAGGCGCTCCAGGAGTTGGTCCCGCATATCGACTTCATGCCTTGTGGTCGGAGGATGGAATGGGACGGGTCGACGTCTCTGGAGGGCTCCGCCCACGAACGAGGACTCAGCCCCCCGCAGTCGTAGGGTCCGCGGCGCGGATCTCGAGGACCGACGCACCGTCGACCTCGTGGATCTCGTTCCTCAGCAGCTCTATCAGGTGCTCGCCGCCGATCTCCACCACGAACTCGTCGACCGCCTGGCCGCCGTCGCGCTCGAGGATGTTGATGGCCACGATGTCGCCGCCGACGGCCCCGATCCTGCTGGCCACCAGCCCCAGAGCACCCGGTCGGTCGGGCAGCGCGATCCTGACGACATAGCCAGCCATCGACGACAACGTTAGGCGCGCAATGTGAACGCGCTGTTTCCAGCCCGTCTCGACGCCGAGAATCCGTTCAGGAAGAAGCCGCGGACGCACGGGAAGGCACGTACTCGTCGACGTACTGCCGCTCCGACAGCCGGGCGATCTCCCGCATCAGACGGTCCGTGAACGCCCGGCACTGCGTGTGATCGTGGTGCTCGAGCGGCTGGTCCGGGTCTTCGGGCGGGTCCATCCGCATCGGCTCGCCGAAGCGGATGGTGACGGTCTTGAACGGCCTCATCATGTTCGAGTTGACCGGCTGCACGTCGACGGTTCCGATCACCCCCACCGGGATCACCGGCACCCCGCACTCGCGGGAGAGCCGGGTCACGCCGGTGCGGCCCTTGTGCACGTTCCTGTCGAGGGTCCGGGTGCCTTCGGGGTACAACCCGAGGAGCTTGCCTTTCGCCAGCACATCCGTGCGTGCCGTTTCGAGCGCACGTTCGGATGCGCTGCCGCCCCCACGCCGGATCGGGAGCTGGCCCGCCGCCCGGAAGAACCACGCGGTCTTCCATGAATCGAAGTACTCCGACTTGGCGAGATACGTCACTTTGCGGTGTACGACCAGCGGGATGAAGAAGGAGTCGCAGAAGGATTGGTGGTTGGCGGCGAGCACCGCCGGCCCGTGTTTGGGAATGTGCTCGCGACCCTCCACCCTGACCCGGAACAGCAGCCAGAAGACCGGGGTCAGAAACGCCTTGAGCACCCAATAGGCCACGGTGCCAAACGTACCGCTCGCCGCACTCTCGCGCACCGGGGCCGACCGCCTCGCCGGTCTCACCGTTCCCGACGCGAAGGGGCCTGCTCCTCGCTTCCGCGTGTGCTGAACTGCGCTGCGGACCGCCCTGGTCCGATGGGAGGTGCACCGTGAGCGAGTCCCTGACGGCTGAGCCGTTCGTGTCCGGGCTGTACTTCGGCGAGTGCCCGCGGTGGCACGGGGACCGATTGTGGTACTCGGACTTCTTCGACCGCGCCGTGTTCTCGCTCTCGTCCGACGGCAAGCGCAGGACCGAGGTCGAGTTCGACGGCGAGCCGAGCGGCCTGGGCTGGCTACCGGACGGGCGACTCCTCTTCGTCTCCCGCCTGGACCGCGCCGTGATGCGCCGGGAGCCCGACGGCAAGATCGTCCGCCACGGCGATCTCACCCCCTGGGCCACCTGGCACGCCAACGACATGGTGGTCGCGGCCAACGGCCAAGCCTACGCAGGCAACTTCGGCTTCGACCTCGACGGCCTGTACAGCGGCACGGTGGACGGCAGCGCCATCGTCTCCGCCTCCCTCGTCCGCGTCGACCCGGACGGGAGCAGCAGCGAAGCGGCGGGTGACCTCCGGTTCCCGAACGGGACGGTGATCACCGAGGACGGCGCCACGCTCATTGTGGCCGAGAGCATGGGGAGCCGGCTCACCGCGTTCGACCGTGCCGCCGACGGCTCCCTGGGCAACCGCCGCGAGTGGGCCGCCACACCGGGCGTCGCCCCCGACGGCATCTGCCTGTGCGCCGACGGCTCGATCTGGGTGGCCAACGCCCTCGGCCCCGAGTGCGTCCGTTTCGCCGAAGGCGGCGAGGTGCTCGACCGCGTGACCACCTCGTTGAACTGCTTCGCCTGCATGCTGGGCGACGACGACCGTCAGACGCTCTACATGGTCACGGCCTTCGAGAGCCACGACGTCAAGGCCCGGGCGGCTCGCCACGGGGCCATCGAGAGGGTGCGGACAACCGTCCCCGGCGCCGGCTTGCCCTGATCACTCGACGGGGCCCGAGCGATCGGAGCGATCCCTCTCGGTCCGTCAGCCCAGTTTCGTGAGCGCGGAGCGCAGGTGGCGCACGGCCTGGGTGATCCGCTGCTCGTTCTCGATGAGCGCGAACCGCACGTGCCCGTCCCCTCCCGGACCGAACCCAACTCCGGGAGAGGTGGCCACGTCGGCCTCGCTGATCAGGTACTTGGCGAACTCCAAGGACCCCATCTCCCGATAGGGCTCAGGGATCGGCGCCCAGACGAACATGGTGCCTCGCGGCTTGGCCAGGTGCCACCCGATGCGGTTGAGCCCGTCACACAACGCATCGCGTCGTGAGCGGTAGATCGCGTTGATCTCCTTGGGGTAGTCCGGCGCCTCGTTCATGGCGACGATCGCCGCAATCTGAATCGGCTGGAAGGTGCCGTAGTCGAGATAGGTCTTGAGCTTCGTGAGCGCCTGGACGATGTCGCGGTTGCCCACGACGAATCCGACCCGCCATCCGGCCATGGAGAACGATTTGGTCATGGTGTAGATCTCGACGGCGACATCCTTGGCACCGGGCACCTGAAGGATCGACGGCGGCTCGTAGCCGTCGAAGCCGAGATCCGCGTACGCGAAGTCGTGAACCAGCACGACATCGTGCTCCCGGGCGAATGCGACGAGGCGTTCCATGAACGAGAGATCGACACACGCGGTCGTCGGATTGTGCGGAAACGAGAGCACGATCACCCGAGGCTTCGGCCACGACTCCTCCCAGGCGTGCATGAGCCCGTCGAAGAACGAGTCGCCGGGATCGGGATCCTCGGCGGCCGAAGGGACCGCCGGCCCTTGCAGCGGGACCTGGCGCACGTCAGCACCGGCAAAGAGGGGGCCCCAGATGTGGATGGGGTAGGACGGGGAGGGGACGAGCGCCGTGTCGCCCGGCCCGACGAGTACCCACATCAGGTGGGAGAACCCTTCCTTCGCCCCGATGGTCGTCACGACCTCGCTCTCGGGGTCGATGGCGACGCCGAACTTTCGGGCGTAGAGGTCGGAGATGGCGGAACGCAACTTGGGGATCCCGCGCGATGCCGAGTAGCGGTGGTTACGCGGGTTGTTCGCGGCCTCGGCCAGCTTCGCGACCGCCACGTCGGGCGAGGGGAGGTCCGGATTCCCGAAACCGAGGTCGATGACGTCCCGCCCGGATCGCCGTGCGTCCGCCTTCAGATCGTTGATGGTGGCGAAGACATAGGGCGGCAGCCCGTTGATCCGGCGGAACTCCATCGATCGATTCTACGACGAGCCACGGGCGGGCCCCGGCCATTGATCCGGACCGGTTCGTCGAAGTCCGTCCGCCAGGGGCGCAAGAGCGCCGTTGCCCGGGCTGACCGCGACGGCAAAGGGTGGACGCGACACCCGCCCTCTCCGGTCCTCAGCTTCCCTGGTCCCGAGCGCAGTCCGACGAGGCGACGCGCCCGGCCCGCGCGAGCTCGGCCACGTCGACCGGCCACGCCACGACGGCCCAGCTCGCTCCCGCCCGGGCCAACTCGGCCACCGACCCCGCCAGGTCCGCCGGTGCGGGGCCGGCCCAGGTGACTTCGAGCGGATCCCGCTCGGCCGCGTACGACGCGATGAGCTCCGGCGCGGCGTTCCAGAGCGTGAGGACGGCCCCGGTCGCACGGGTCTCGTCCGACCGCCCCGCGGGTCCCCCCGCCAACCAGACCTCGATCCCCCGGCCGATCAGTGCCTCGGCGACGTCGACCATGGCCGCGAGGCGCTCGGACGCCCGGGGGTAGGGCACTCCGTAGGCGAGATTCTCGGGCGCCCCGAGCCGATCGCCGGTGCCGAGGCCGGCGATCACCCGTCCGGGCGCCAGGTGCTCCAAGGCCGTGAACTCGGCGACGAGCACCGAGTTCGGCACGAGACCGACGCGGGCGACCATCGTGCCGAAGTACGGCCCGTCGCCGGGCTGCGTGCCGACCGGGAGCCGGGCCGCCAGCGCGGCCAGGATCGGAAAGGGCGCCAGCGCGGGGCGCTCGGGCTGTCCGAGCGGCCAGAGGTGGTCGTAACAGAACAAGCCGTCGACGCCTGCTTCAACCGCGGCCTCGGCTGCCGCGAACGCCTCGGACGGCGTCTCGCGGAACGTCGGCAGGATCACCCCGGTCCGCATGAACCCGACTCTTTCGATCCGGGCGGCTTCAGCTCATTCATGCTCGTCACCGCTCATTCGCCCCCACCACCGACCTCACGGGGGTCACGGGGCGCATGGAGCCCGCCCTGGAGCGCCGACAATGCCGCGCCAACGGCACCGGCGCGCTCTCCGAACGCCGCGGCCACCATCACCGGGGCCGGCCGACGCGACCCGCCTTCGACGAGCTCCTCGTAGGCCCGACGCGCCGATTCCACCAACAGGTCGCCCGCACCCACCAGACCACCCCCGAGGACGAAGCACTCGGGATCGAGCACCCCGGCCAGGTTGGCCAGCCCGAAGCCGACCCACCAGCCCACCTCCTCGATCACCTGCCGCGCCTCGGGATCGCCGGCGGCCGCCGCGGCGGAGACGTCCTCGCCTCGCACGCTCTCGGGATCTCCCCCCGAGCGTCGGACCACGTCGTGCAGCCGACCCGCCATGGCGGCCTCCCGGGCTCGGACTCCCAGACCGGCGCCCGACGCGTACCGCTCCCAACAGCCACGGCGTCCACACGGGCACGGTGGCCCGGACGGGTCGACGACCATGTGACCGATCTCACCCGCGAACCCCGACGAGCCCACCTGGATACGCCCGTCGACCACGACGCCGCCGCCGATGCCGGTGCCGAGAGTGACCATCACGACGTGACGGAAGCCGCGGGCGGCGCCGAGCTCGTGCTCGGCCAGCACGGCCAGGTTGGCGTCGTTCTCCACCACGACGGTCCGGGCTCCGATCCTGTCCTCGAGCATCGAGGGCCAGTCCACGCCCTGGCCCTGTGGCAGATTCGGCGCAAAGACGAGCCGCCCCTTCCGGTCGACCATGCCCGGCACGCCCACGCCCACGGGGACGCCCACACCCATCGCTGCGTCCGAGACAAAGCCGGCACCCGATACCTCGTCGTCGAGCCGTCCCACCACCCCCGCCACCGCGTCGGCGACGTGGCCGGCGACAGACCCGGCGTCGCTCGCCGGGGGCGTCGGCACCCTGGCCTCGGCAACCAGCTCGTCCGAGGCTCGCAGCGCCACGCCGAGGACCTTCGTGCCCCCGATGTCGATCCCGTAGGCCACGCCGCCCCGAGGGCCGGCGCGATCCGTCACGAGGTCGACTCGACCCGCGCCTTCAGCTCCCGCATGGCGGTCGCCATGATGCGGCTCGTGGCGCGCATCTTGATGAACCCCGGGATCGGCACTCGGAGCTCGACCTCCAGGTGGTACGTGACGTCGGTGCCCAACTCACCGGGGTCGAAGACGTAACTCCCGTCGAACTTGGTCGTGATGTCCCCCTGGGTCAGCTTCCACGAGAGGCTGTGGGGGGCGTCGCTGTAGTCGTAGGCCAGGGTTTGGGTCGTGCTGCGCCCGAAGGCGGCGACCCGGAAGGTCACCAGCTGGGGGCGACCCTGGTCGTCGCGCTCCTTGACCTCGACTTCCTTGATGTCGGCCGCCCACTCGGGGTAGCGCTCGAGGTCCGCGACGATCCCGAAGCACCGCTCGGGTGCTGCCGCCACCGACATGTGCTCTGTGGCTGTATCGGCCACGCTCCCTAGATCCTTCCTGTCGACGAGGTCGCAGCTCGGCGATGCGCCGGCCTGGCTGGGCGATTGGTCATGACGAGATGTCAGATTGCCACCCCAGCCAGGGCATCGGCCAGCCTAGAAGCGAGAACGTCGTTGTCGTAGTGATCCTGCACCCGCGCCCTGGAGGCCCGGCCCATACGGCGCCTGAGCGCCGGGTCCGCCAGCAGGGTCCGCATCGCCTGGGCCACCGCCCCCGGGTCGGCCGGGTCGCCGACGACCAGACCGGTCACGCCGTCCGACACCGCCTCGGACGCCCCGCCGCTGTCGCCGGCGATCTGCGGCACGCCTGCTGCAGCGGACTCGAGGAAGACGATTCCGAATCCCTCCTGCTCCAGCCCGGCCCAGCGGGTGCGGCAGGCCATGACGAAGACGTCGGCGGAACCAAGCAGGTCGGCCCGCTCCGACGTACCGACCCGCCCGAGGATCCGGACGTCCACCGCGCTCCCCGCCGCAGCCCGGCGCAGCCGCCCGATCTCCCGCCCGTCGCCGGCGATCGCCACCACGAGGTCCGGGTACGAAGGGGCCAACCGACCGGCCGCCTCAATCAGGACGTCCATCCCCTTGCGGGGCACGAGCCTGCTGACACTGACCACCAGTGGTCCCGTCGCCGGGAGCCCCAGCCGAGTCCGCGCCGCTCGGCGCTCGGCGGCCACGAGCGGCACGATGCTCGCGGTGTCCACGCCAGGCGGGATCTCGACGACGGGGACGGACAGGCCGGGAACGGCCCGCAGCGCCTCGGCCGCCGGGTAGCGGCCCGCCGAGACGACGAGGGCGGCGCCGCGCAGCACCTGCGCCAGCGCCGAGCGCACGCCGGGCAAGCGCGGGGCACGGCAACTTCCGCTCCGTGGACGACAACGCCATACGGCGCGCTCAGCCGTGGTCCCAGCATCCCGAGCGGGAGCACCGGGTCGAACAGCACGAAGTCGACCTGGTACTCACGGGCGCACCGCTCGACCGCATCGCGTGCGGCCGGCGTCGGGAAGAAGAGCGTCGACGCCGGCACACGCTCGATGTGCACCCCCCGCTCGGCCTGTGCGGCGTCGAATGCGGCGGCGCCCAGATCAGACGATGCCGTCAGCACGACGTAGGACTCGGGAGGGAGCCTGCTCCACAGGTCCCAGAGATAGTTCTGAATGCCGCCAACCTTGGGAGGAAAGTCGTTGGTGACCAGCAGATGGCGCATCAAGGCGAAACCGCCGCGCGTCGGGCCCGGTGGTCGGGAACGACGTGCGGTCTCGATGTCTCTGCAGGTGGGGAAGATGCCGGTGCGGAAGAAGCCGGTGAGAGATCAGCCGATGGGGAATCAGCCGATGCTGGTAAATCGGAGACTGGGGACGAGACCCGCCCGCTCGAGCATCCGCATGGCCCGCGCCTCGTCGGCGTCGATGACGACGGCGTCATCGGGCTCGCGTTCGAGGAGGAAGGTGACGACACAATCCTCGCACGCAGATGTCTCCTTCAGCGCGCAGCAGTCGCAATCGATGGTGAGGTCCTCTCGTCGCTTGGCAGTGGTGTCCTGGCGAGTCGTGACCGGTTCCTCGGTAGCGCTCTGCGACTCCGTGCGATGACCGCTGTTCGTCGCGGCGCTCCTGGACGTGCTCATGGCAACCATCGTCGCGACCGGTTGTGACATCCCCGGTGAACATCGTCACTCGGACGCGGCCAGCGCGGCACGAACGGCCCGCAACGTCGCCTCGACTCCCCACGCAACGCCCTCCCCGAGCACGGCCGCCGACCCGACGACGGCATAGAACGGAGGGCCGTCGACCCGGTAGTCGCCATAGGCGGCGGTGCTCATGACGACGGGCACGGGACCTGTGGCGTCGGGCGCCGGACCGTGGCGTCGCGGGACCTGTGGCGTCGGGCGCCGGACCGGTGGCGTCGGGCGCCGGACCCGTGGCGACCGATGCAGGTCGCTCGGTGCCGTGTCCGGCCGAGCGCGCCAGCGAGGCGACCGCCGACGAGTCCTCGTCGCCCGGGCTCCGGGTGACGACGGCGAGGCGGCATGCACCGCGAGCCCGGCCCGGAACTCGGCAAGACCCTCCCACAGGTCCCGGCAACCGACGCAGGCCGCCGAGAGGAAGAGGAGCAGGACCGGGGCGGCCGACCCCACGATCTCGATCGACCGCGGAGCGCCCCTCGGATCGACTCCCTCCACGTCGCAGGCGGGCGCCGCGGCCGATCGGTCGGGATGGGACGGAGCCGGCGCAGGATGTCCGCCGGCGGCTCCTTCACTTGGCCGCGGAGGCGGTGCCCGGCTCGACGTGCTCCTCGTCGCCCAGCTCGACCACGCTGCGCCCGTGGCCGCACCAGCGGCACACGACCTCGTCGACCTGACGCCGCACCACCTGCTCGTCCTCGATCTGGAGCTCGCCCCCCACCGTGTAGTGGTGGAACGCCTTCGTCGTCTGCGAGACCGTGACGTCGAAACGCGTGAGGTTGCCGCATCCGTCACAGCGGTATCGAGTCGTGCTCACCCGGTAAACGGTAGCCGTCTGGCTGGCACGGGCAACGCCGGTGCGAACGATGGCAAGGGCGGTTGACCCGGGACAATCGCGGGCCTAGCGTCCCGGGCATTGCGTCTTGTCATTCGGCGGACAGGGGAGGTCCCGGTGAGGCACAAGAAGAGCACAAGAGGCTGTTGTCCAGCCTGGTCGCGTGCGGAGCCCTCGCCTTCGCCGCAGGCGCCGTGGCGATCAGCATCCCGGTCGATTCCGCCGTGGCCTCGCCCGCCCCCTCGTTCACGACCGTCACCTCGTCGGCGAACCCCGGCTTCGTCGGCGCGAGCTTCACGGTCACGGCCATGGAGTGCAACCGAGTGGCGACCAACCCGCCCACCGGGAACATCCCCTTCAAGAACAAGACCACGCACACCTCGCTCGGAAGCGTCGCCACGACGCCGGACGCCAAGTTCGCCAACTGCAGTGACGCCAGCGTCACCGACACCGAGACCCTCAGTCCCGGCACCTACTCCATCAAGGCCTCCTACCTGCCCGGAGGGGCAACGCCGGCCCCCGCCAGCCACAAGTCCTACAAGCAGGTGATCAAGAAGCCGCCGTTCACCGACATCAGCTGGACCCAAGGCGCCAATGTGCCCAACACCCACGAAGAAGGGGCAGCCGTCGCGCTCGGCGGGGTGGTGTACGACATCTCGGGCGCCACGAACGACTGCTCGGATTCGGGTTGCGGCAGCTTCGTGTCGGCGGTCGACGTGTACCACCCGAAGACGGACACGTTCACCAGCGCCGCTCCGATCCCCAACGCACGCTCGGATGATCCGGCCGCCGTCGTGGTGAACGGCTCCATCTACGTGGTGGGCGGGATGAACACCGGCGGCACCGTACGGGCGATCGACAAGTACACCCCCGGCAACGGGTGGAAGACCCTCCCTGCGGCGAGCGACCTGCCGGCGGGTTTCGGCGGCGCGGAGGCCTGCGGCGCATCCAAGGGGAAGCACATCTACTACTTCGACTCGGCAGCACACGAGGTCGGCACCTTGAACACGGCAGCGAGCCCGCCGAGTTGGACCGTGAGCGCCCCCCAGCCGCTGCTCTCCCCCTAATCCTTCTGCAGCGCAGTCACCGACGGCACGAAGATCGTGATCGTCGGACCGGGCAACGGCAGTGCGGACGCCAACAGCCAGCGGGTGCTGATCTTCACGCCGTCGAGCGGCGTGCTGACCCAGGCCAACGGCTTGACCGTGCCCACGGCGGAGCAGTCGGCCGACCTGCTCAACGGGATCGTGGTCGTCGCCGGCGGTGACTTCAACTACAGCGCCGTCGAGGGTGTCGAACCGGGCCAGAGCTCGGTCGCCTCGTACTCGCCGCTCCCCCAGGTGCGGGACGACTCGGCCGGCGGTTCGGTCGTGAAGGGCAAGTTCTACATCGTGGGCGGCCAATCCATGACGAACCTGAATCCGCACGTCCTGATCGGCAAGCCCAACTAGGAACCCGGCGGGCCCGACTCGTGGCGCGTCGGCTCATGCGTCCGACCGTGCCTGTCACGACCGGCCCCGTCCGTATCCGCACTGTCACTGTTCGTGCGGCGCAGGTCGAATGAGCAACCGATCGACGGACGTCTGAACGAAGCCGGCGCCGAGGTAGAGGTTGCGGGCGGCGTCGGTCTCGAATCCGACTTTCAGGCGCTGTGCGCCTTTGCGAGCGAGCCGACTGAGGCCGTTCGCCAGCAACATGCGGGCGAGGCCCCGTCTCTGGTATTCGTCCTCGACTCGCATCGGCTCGAGGAGTCCGACCAGCGTCGTGGGGTCGAACCAGAACAACGCATAGCCGGCGACGTTGCCATCCGCGTCCTCGACCGCCAGATCGAGCGTCGGATCGTAGAGCGAGCACTGTCGCAGGCGCGGCTCGACCAGTTCACCGTTGCGAGCGATCATCGGGTGCGGACGATCCGCGCGTGCCACGCGATCGACGATCGTGAACCCATCGACCGGCGCCGCCGGCGGCCGACGATCGGCGTCCATCCATGCGGTGCCCGACAACTCGTCGGTCATGGAGAATCCACTCCGGACGGCGAGGTCCGCCAGCAGTGCGTCGTCCTCGCGCACGAGCACCCTGAGGGCCTGGCCCCCATGCACGGCGGTGGCTTCCAGCGTCGCGGCCCAGACGTCTTCCTCCTTGACGGTCGACGGCACGGCGAAGACGTCCGCTTGCCAGGCGTCCTCCCAGGCCGTCAGCCCCGCAGCCGCCACGGGGCCGACCTCGTCGAACCAGACCGGCAGCGCGAGCTCGTCGGTCGCCCTGGGTCGGCGCCACCACCACTGCACGTCGGCGGCCTCCCACATGCCGCCGAGCGGATCTGCCAGGCGAGCGCGCTGGAGAACCGTGGTCGTCGCGTTCAGCCGCTCGATACCCCGCAACAGCTCCCGTCGTACGACCATGGTTGTCGAGCGTAACGACCGGTCTGCAGACCTCGGGATCCGGCGTCTTCGGGTGGTGTGACCGGGACGCCGACTCATGGTGTGCGATGTGATCGTGTGCGATGTGATCGTGTGCGATGTGAGGCCATGGCGCGAGACAGCGCCGGAGCGAGATCCTCCGGCGCTGTCTCAATGCCTCTCAATGTCGCATCCGCTCAAAGAGCGGTGGTGATTCAGCTCGATGGCGGTGGCGGCGAGGTGCTCCCGTCCGCCACCGTGAAGCCGTCGTTGTCACTGTCCGGATTCGACGGCGAGGCGATGACCGTCGTGCCGTTGTTGGCGAACATGAAATCTGGTCGACGGTCGCTCCCGCCGCGGGGCTCATCAGGGCCGTGTTCGGCGTGGACGAGGTCCCGTACTTGCCTGGGTCGAACGTCACGTTGGTGGTCTTGGTCAAGTTGGCCAGGTCGTTGACGCTCGTGCACCCGTCAGCGATGCAGGGCCGCTCGTGGATCGCCTCCACGCTGGCCTCGGACGAGCCGACCGACTTCTTGCTCGCCGTCCGCTTTCCCTTCTGGCCCGTCGTCACGTCCTTGACCTTCATGTGCCACGTCTCGTGCTCTGGGAGAACTCCACCGGTGGTCTTGATCTTGTCACCAGCATGGATGATCAGGGTCAGCGGATTTTCGGCAGCCGGCAGTACCTCGGTCCAAGCCTGGTAGAAGGCAGTGCCACTCTGGTTGTCCGCTTCAGTGCCGGCTTGGACGAGTGTTCCGTCGTTGAGTCCGCCGATACCCACCCAGTCAGACGAGTACTGAGTCCCGGAGAGGCTGGTGTTCACGGTCGGAACATGTCCACGTGTCGACGACGCTCTGGTAGGTCTCCGTTCGGGGCGGCCCTGGGCACAGCCGGACCAGTTGTACGAGCCGAGCTGGCTGATGCCATGACCGATTCCCCGTTCGGGCTGCGCCTCCCGGAAGAGGCGCAGAATTGCTCGGCCTCCGCCACCTGCGGCGCCTGCGCCGGAGCGGCTACAGCCGCCGCCCCCAGGACCATCGCTCCGCCCGACAACGCGCCCACGAGCGCGGCCGTGACGAATCTTGACCGATGTTTCATACCGCCTCCACTCATTCTGGCGTCGTCGAACGACCCGTCGTCGCTCTCCCCCGCCTGTGCCTATATGACGGATGAAACTGTACCTCAACCGGGGTGGGAACGGAGGGTCACCGGAGCGGCAGGGCCGGATGACGGACTCGGACAGCGCCCGACCCGTCGGGCTCAGATCCGATTGAGGAGCTCGCTCTTCTTGGATGCGAACTCCTCCTCGGAGAGGATGCCTCGACGCCGGAGATCGTCGAGCTCGATGAGGCGGTCGCGAATTTCGAAGTGACCGCCCGACTGAGCTGCGGCGGATGCCCCGGCCGCTTGCGGGGCCACGGTGCCGCTCGTGGATGGCACCGGCGGCGGCATCACACTCCCGGAGTCGGCCTGCATGCCCATTCCCAAGGGGGGCGTATCGAATTGGCGCTCGTCGTACTCGGGCGCGCGGCTGTCGCCGTCGCCGTCGCCGTGGAGTCCCCGCGGGCCGTGCCGACTCGTCGTGTAGGCAACAAATCGTCGGGAATGGCCTCTCGGCTGCCACCTCCGACGATCTCGTTGATCTGCGAGTTGATCACACGTTGCACGACCGCCGGCTTGCGCATGTACTCGAGAGTGAGCGAGTCATCCTCCCCCTGCACGTCGATGATGATGCGCCCGGTCCCCAGCACGCGCTCGATCAACGTCTGCGAGATGTTGACCTCGGTGATGCGCTGGAGCCGCAGCTGGACCGTGTCGCGACCGAGGATGCCCTGGCGGACGAGGATGCGCGTCGAGGTCAGGGCGATGACGTACGAGCGCCAGCGGATGTAGCGGCCGAGCAGCCACAGCCCTGGAATGAGGGCGAGGATCAAGAACGGGTAGTTGGTCCAACCGGGAGCGTGCTGCCACACGATGAGGATGGCGATGATGGCGGCCCACGTGCCGAGGGAGGTGAAAAGCGGGCCGAAGAGGAAGATCCAGTGCGGGCGCAGCTCGGCGAGGAGCTCCTCGTCCTCGTTGAGGAACTTCCGAGGCAGGGCCATCCGGCCAGAGTACCGGCGGGACCTGCGACGGCGGTGTCCGGGCCCCGGGTCGTAGCCTGGAGCGCCGTGCCCTACTCCGAGGTGTCGCCCGAAGAAATCATGGCCCGGCTCGCGGCCGGGAACGAGGTCTTCCTCCTCGACGTCCGAGAGCCCGACGAGGTGGCGGCGTGGGCGTATCCAGTGGGCGTGAACATCCCGATGGGCCAAATCGGCGACCGCCTGGACGAAGTGCCGCGCGACGTCACCATCACGGTCGCCTGCCACGTCGGAGGCCGCTCGGCGGCGGCGGCGGCCGCGCTGAGCGACGCCGGGTGGACGGCCGAGAACCTGACCGGCGGGGCCGTGGCGTGGGCGGCCGCGGCCGCGGACCGGGTGCAGAGGCACCGGATGCAGAGGCGCCGGGCGCCCGAGGTGGCTGACGGCGCAGCCGACGTGACCCGGGAGGACTGCGGGGGCTCGGCCCACATCGTGTGAACGGTCTGCCCTTGTCAATGTACTACTCATCTAGTACACTGACACACATGGTGGGCGAGCCGCTGATCCAGTTCCGCTTGGACCGGCGCTCCGGGGTCCCGGCGTACCGCCAGGTCGTCGACCAGGTTCGCCAAGCCGTGCAGCTCGGCACGCTCCGCCCGGGCGACCAACTTCCGACCGTGCGGGAGGTGGTCAAACAAATTGCCCTCAACCCGAACACCGTCCATCGGGCCTACCGGGAACTGGAGACAAGCGGGGTGACCGAGGGCCGTCAGGGCATCGGCACGTTCATCGGTTCTGGTGTTCCCGAGGTACCGGAGCACCAGGACGAGCTCGAGCAAGAGCTCCACCGGTGGATGGAGCCGGTCCCGGGCGGCCGGACTCAGCAACGAGGCCATCACGGCCCTGGTGACCAAGACCTTGCAGACCGCGCTCGTGGAGGTGTCATGAAGGAGACGGCGATTGAGACGGTTGGCCTCGGTCGGCGCTACGGCAGGCGATGGGCGCTGCAGGACTGCGACCTCGAGGTGCCGAGAGGAACGGTCACCGGGCTCGTCGGCCCGAACGGCGCCGGCAAGTCGACGCTGATGCGGCTGTGCGTCCGGCCTGTCCCGACCCACCACCGGACACGTGTCGATCCTCGGCGTCCACGTCCGTCCCAACAGCACGGATCACCTGGCGCACGTCGGCTACCTCGACCAGCACCGGCCGATGTACCGAACCCTCCGGGTGGAAGAGGCGATGCGATTGGGCCGCCGGCTCAACACCGGGTGGGACGACGATGCCGCGAGGACGTGGATCGCCGAGTTGGGCATCCCGCCGCGCGCCCGACTGAGCTCGTTGTCAGAGGGTCAGGCGGCCATGGTCGCCCTCGTCGTGTGCCTGGCCAAGACGTCCCGACGTGATCGTGCTCGACGAACCGCTGGCCAGCCTCGACCCGCTCGCCCGCAGGCAGTTCATGGAGACCATGCTCGGCGTGGTCACCGAACGGGGGACGACCGTGTTCCTGTCCTCACACATCATCAGCGAGCTCGAGCCCGTCTGCGACCACATGGTCATCATGTCCGGCGGACGAGTCAGGATCGCCGGCTCGGTCGAGTCGCTGCTCGTCGGAGCACCACGTGGTCGTCACCCGCTCCGACGGCGCACCCTGCCGTCCACCCTCGAGACCGTGTCGGTCTGGGGAGCCCAGCGTCAGATCCATGTCGCTGGTCCGCGGTGACGTCACCCGTCTCGATGCAACGGCCGAGGTGCTCGAGACCAATCTGGAGGAGATCGTGCTGGCCTATCTGGCCAACGGCCGGCGGCGAACCGTGACGCCTCCCGGCGAGGGCCGATGAGGAAGGGGTACGGGTATGACCTGGCTCGTCTGGCGTCGGTATCGGCTGACCATGGGCGTGACGCTCGCCGTGCTGGTTGCGCTCGCGTCTCTGGATGGCGTGGCAGGTGCACAGCTTCGACGTGGCACGGCAGAGCACCGCCTGCTTGTTCGGGGTCGGAGGCTGTCCGCTCGGCTCCAACCGGTTCTTCTCCCTCAACGTCGAGGTGTCGCTGGCGAACCTCGTCCTCCTGGCCCTGCCCTGCGCACTTGGCGTCGTCTTCGGGGCGCCGCTGGTGGCGTCCGAGCTCGAGCACCGCACCAACCGCCTGGTGTGGACCCAGGGCGTGTCGCGAACCCGTTGGCTGTTGACCAAATGGGTGACTGCTCCTGCTGGCTCTGGGTGCCCTCGATGGCCGTCCTCACCGTGGTCGCGCAGTGGTGGTCGGGACATGTCACCGAGTCCAATCTCCTGCTCCACATCTTCCCGGCCGGGAGATTCGGGACCCGGCTACTTCCCGGTGACCGGCGTCGTCGCTACGGCTTACGCGGCCTTCGCCTTCAGCCTGGGTACAGCGTCGGAGCTCTGGTGCGGAGGACGGGATGGGCCGTCTTCGTCACCGTCGTGCTCTATGGGGCGATCGCCGTCTTCATGGCGCTGGTCGTCCGTCCCGAACCTCGAGCCCCAACTGTTCGTGCCCTTCAACCTCTCAGCCGGCCAATCGGATACAGGCGCCGAGACGAACCAGTCCCAGGACGTCCGCCTCGGCCGACTCGTGGGACCTTGGGCCCGGTTACCGCTATCGCGCCCGGATGGCAGAAGAACGAGGCCCGACTCCGCCGGAGCGGTGGCGCAGACGTGCTTCAATCCCTATTCCGTCTTCGGTTCTCGTTGGCTCCAGCCTGGCGTCAACGGAACGCCGACGACTTCGCCGGTTGCCTCACTCAGCACCATGTGCAGGAGGGAGAGCTCTACCAGACCGCTGATCACTACTGGACGCTGCAATGGCGCGAGTCCGCCATCCTGATCGGCGCCTCCGCCTCTGCCTCGGGGGCACGGTGATCGCCGTCCGCCGCTGGCGGGCGTGATGTCCGGGTCGAGCTGCGTCCATCCGCCAGGTGAAGCGCCGAGATGGACGGGTCGGTGGTTCGCACCGAGCGGCGACCAGAGGCGTAGGTACCAACTCGGTACGCAGATGGCGACAACACGTCGGGCTGGCGAGAGTGATCGAGGAAGTCGTCAGCCGGTAATTCCGCCATATTTCGCGACGCTCCTCTACCAGCGATCTGCTGCGTCAGTTTAACTTGACAAATCAATGTGTGTCAGTCTAAATTGACAGCCGTGGACATCGAAGAGCTCAGCGTGAATCTCTCGTCGGACGACCCCGCAATCGGGCTTCGCGCCTCGTTGGCGCTGCATCGCCTGGCTGAGAGGGTCGAGGCAATCAACGTCGCGTCGGCCCGGAAAAAGGGCTGGTCGTGGCAGCAGATCGGAGACGCTTTGGGCGTCACCCGCCAATCCGTGCACACCAAATACAACAAGGAGTCATCATGACCGCCGAATCTGTTGCGCCAGAGGTGCTTCACGCCTGGGCCCTCTACCTGCGGGCCAGTGAGGAGGCTCGTCGCCGAGGTGATCGGCGAACGGGCACCGATCATCTCTTGCTCGCCTTGTTGGAGGATCCCTCGATCGAAGTCGTCTTGGGCGTGAGCCTGCAGCAAGCTCGCCAGGCCCTTGAGTCGCTCGATCTCGAAGCTCTGGGCGCCCTGGGCCTGGGGTCCGGCACCGACGCTCCCCTACTGCCGATGCGCGCCGTGCCGAAGAAGCCGAGGATCAGAGACGTCGCGGAGAAAGATCGCCTCCGCATGACTCCCGCGGCCAAGAAAGTGCTCGAGGAAGCGGTCAAGCCTAACCGTCGGAAGCTCCAGGTCACGGCCCAGCAGGTGCTGGCCCAGATCCTTGCTCTCCAACCACCAGATCCGGGGGCGGTGCTGCTGGGCGCTCTCGGCGTGAACACATCGGAGGTTCGGCGCCGATTGGATGCGGTCACGCCCGACAGCTGAGTTCCCAGCGACGTTCACGACTTCGCGCGAGGGTGCCCGAGTCGGCGCCGTTCCCGATCAGGCAACAGTGCGCCGGCACGGTCCCGGTTGGACCGACAGCGGCGTCGTCTTCACGATTCCCGATACGCCGGAGCTGGAGTCCCGACACGATCAGTCAGGCCTTCGGTCGCCAAGTCCCTGCTTCGGGCCTTCCGAGGACCACTCTGCGTAGCCTTCGGCGCACTCACACTGCACGCACCCGTTGTCGTCTGAACAGCACCACGGCTCGTGAGCACGGATGGGGCACGTCAGCGTTGCCTTCACTCTCGGTCGCCATGGCCACGTCATGCCCGGTCATCAAGCAGCGGCAGGAGCAGTCGTGGCGAGCCTCGTCGACGGTGTGTCGTCGACGCGACGTCGACACCAGAACACAAAGCCCGAGCGCCTCTACGAGTTCCCTACCATTTCCCTATGAAATGCCGTTCTCCGGCACTCTCGGGCATGACCGCTCGGTACAAAAAATCCTGGTAGGGCTGGTGGGGATCGAACCCACGACCGAAGGATTATGAGTCCTCTGCTCTGACCACTGAGCTACAGCCCCTCACCGGGAACTCTATTTGTCATTTCCAGCCGTCCCGAGGGGATGCGAACGACAGGGCGGGGACACAGGGCGGACCGGCCTCGTGGTCGTGATGGCAGGACGGTATTGTGGTGACCACGCAGAAATCACTGTCGGCAACCAGATTGCTCGTCGGCACCGGCGCGTTGCTGTCTGCCGTGTTCGTCGCAGCCGCACTGGTTCCTGCTCCCCCCGCTTCGGGTGTTCCTGTTCGAGCCAAAGGGACGTCGTGTGCGATTTTCGAGGGGCCGTTTCCCGTGGGTCCTTTCTCGCTGAGCGGATGTTCCGACGCTGGCGGTACCGGCGGATCCGGCTCGCTGGACAACCAAACGGGCGTCATCACGTGGGCGACGGGCAAGACGACGTCGGTCTCTTATGTGCTGACACCGGTCAAGCACGACGAGCCAGAGAAGCATGGATGCCCTGCCACTTCGGCGGCAGAGTTCAAATTGCGTGGCACGGTGACCGCCGACACCACTGGCTCGATTGCGGTTGGGGGACCGGTGACCGGGGAGGTCTGTGCCGCGAGAACGGTGTCCTCTCGAACGAGCCCGGCACCAGAGTGAAGTTGCTCTGATCCACGACGCCGGTCGGCACTCGGTGCCGCTCCCGGTCTCGAAGCGTCGTTCGGAGCGTGTCCGGGACCCCCCCCGACGACCAGATGGTCCGCCCGCTCCGGGGCGGGGTCCCTGGGAGGTTCCAGGCCGCCATCATGGTGTGATGCCGCTGAAGGTCGCTCCCTCCGTCGCGCCGTGACGGCGACCGCCACCTCGTCTTCGGCCGGGCCGCAGGACCTGCCGCCCTCCGACGTCAGGTCCCGGACGCGTATCGCCAGGGGATCGCGTCGGGCCCTCGATCGTCGTCGCCATGGCCGTCGTCTGGGGCCTCTGGGAGCTGCGCGCCGAGCTCCGGCCCGTGCCGTACCTCGACGACTCGTCCATCCACGAGCAGATGACCCGTTTTGCCGCGGCACGCATCTCGTCCGGGCACCTGCCGCTGACGAGCTGGTTCCCCTACCTCGGCCTGGGTTCGCCCCAATACCTGCACTACCAGAGCCTCCCGTCCATGACGGCCGGGTTGATCGGCTCGGTGATCGCCCCCGACACGGTGTTCCGTTGGTCCCTCTACCTCCTCCTGGCGCTGTGGCCGGTGACCGTGTTCTCGAGCGGTCGGCTCTTCGGGCTGAACCGCTGGACGGCGGCCGCCGCTGCGGCCGTCTCACCCTTCCTCGCCTCGGTTCCGGGCATCGGATACGAGTCGAAGGCCTACGTCTGGGCGGGATTCGGGGTGTGGACCCAGCTCTGGGCGTCGTGGACCCTGCCCCTCGCCTGGGGTTTCACCTACCGCGCGCCTGTCGTCGCTCCGACGCCGAAACCTCATTCCCGCTGTCCTCTTCATCATGGTGACGATCGCCCTCCACTTCGAGACGGGCTACCTGGCCGCTCGTCCCCCTCGTCGTCTGGCCCTTCCTCGTCCCGTCGGACCTCTGGCGGCGGCTCGGACGTGCCGTTGTCGTCGGCGGCGCGGCGCTTCCTGGCGTCGGCCTGGGTCGTCGTGCCGGTCCTGGCCCAGTCGCATTGGGCCGCCAAGAACCAGGTCCTGGAGGGCACCGGGCTCGAGAACGGCTATGGCGCGCGTCAGATCCTGGACTGGCTCGTCACCGGCCGGATGTACGACGACGGCCGCATTCCGGTGGTGACCATCCTGCTCGCCGTCGGGATCGCCGTGTCCATCGCCCGGTGGCGACGGAGCATCGCCGGCCGCGCTCTCGTCACCATCTGGTTCGTCACGCTCCTCATGACCTTCGGACGCACGACCTTCGGTGGGCTCTACGCCATCCTCCCCGGAAGCAGCGACGTGTTCATCCGCCGCTTCCAGATGGGCGTCCAACTCTCCGGCATCCTCCTGGCCGGGGTGGGGGCGGCCTTCCTCGGCCGATGGCTGCTCGACGCCATCGTCCGCCGGTTGCCCGAGGAGCGCAGGGCGCGTCTGTCGCAACCGGCCGGACGACGCCCTCATCAGCGGTGTCTGCGTCGCCGCGCTCGTGATCGTGCTCGCCCCGGCGTGGACCTCCTTGGACTCCTACGACGCGCACAACGCGACCAACGTCGGGACTGCAGGCCGCCGCCGACGCGCGAGCAGGAACCGCAGATCGACCAGCTCATCCGCTACGTACGCGCCCACCCTCGCGGCCGGGTGTACGCCGGTCTGCCGACGAACTGGGGCTCGTACTTCACGGTCGGGGCGGTGCCAGTGTTCAAGTACCTCGAGAACGAGGACATCGACGAGGTCGGCTACACGTTGCGGACGGCGTCGCTGATGACCGATCCCGAATACCACTTCGACGAGGCGAACCCGGGCGACTACCCGCTCTTCGGCATCGGCTACGTCATCGTCCCGGCGGGCCGGGAACCCCCGGTGCCGGCGCACCGTGTCGGGTGCTCAGGGCCGTACTGCCTCTGGGCGTTACCCGACGGGGGCTTCGATCCACCTCTACGACACGACGGGCGTGCTGACGGGCGAACCGGGCCGACGTCGGCACCCAGAGCGCTCCCCTGCTCGAGTCCCCGTTGCTCGAAGAGCATCGCGACCTGGCCGTCGCCTTCGACGGCAGCCGGGCGGCCTCGCCCACCGCCCCGGGAGGCCACGGCCTCGTGGTCGGACCACCGGGCCATGTGCTGGTCGAGCACGCCGACCTGGCGAACGGCGAAGGCGCAGCGCCCTGGTGCATGCGGGCCGCGCCACCACGGTCGTCTTGAGCGCCTCCTACGACCCCGGGTGGCACGCCACCGTCGACGGGCACGCCCGACCCACGGTCATGGTCGCGCCAGCACTGGTCGGCGTCGTCGTCGGTCCCGGCACCCATACCGTCACCTTCAGCTACGCCGGGTTCGGCTCCTACAACGTGCTGTTCGTGCTCGCGCTCGCTCGTGTTCGCGGTCCTGGCCGCCGCACCGTCGCTCGCCCGCATCATCCGTCGGCACCGCCGCTGACGGTGGCGACGACAGACCGCCGACCCGTCGGGCGGGACCGGCCTACTGCAGATAACCCTCGACCGTGTCGGACGAGCGCTCGTGCGCCTGGTCGGGGTCCTGCCCGGCGTTGCGCTTGGCCCGCCGCTGGCGCAGCGTGTCCCAGAGCTTGTCCAACGTGACCTCGACCTGTTGCAGGCGCGCCCGCTCCTCGTCGCTCAGGCCCTTCGCCGACATGGGCCTCCTCGAGCCGCTGCTCCTCCGCCGCCAGCTCGTTGATCCGGTCCACGATCTGCCTGTCGTCCATATGCGCTCCGTTCGGTGATCCGACCGCTCCCAGTCTGCCCTTCCTCAGGCGGCGCAGCGCCGAACTCGTCGGCGGCAGCTTCGGGGCCGGCCGCACCCGCTCCGGACAACGCCGGAGCGAGCACGTCGGCCACCGTGGCGGCGAGGTGGAACGTCATGACGTCGCGCACTTCCTCGGGGACGTCCTCGAGGTCGGGGCCGTTGCGCTCGGGCAACACGACCTCGGTCAGCCCTGCCCGATGCGCGGCCAGCACCTTCTGCTTCACGCCCCCGATGGGCAGCACCCGGCCCTGCAGGGTGACCTCGCCGGTCATCCCCACGACGGGGCGAACCGGCACCCCACGCAGCAGGCTGACCAGTGCGGTGGTCATGGTGACTCCCGCCGAAGGTCCGTCCTTGGGCACCGCGCCCGCAGGCACGTGGACATGGAAGCGCTTCCCGGCGAATGCCCCGGGATCGATGCCGAGCTCGACCGCGTGCGAGCGCACGTAGGACGAGAGCGATCTCGGCCGACTCCTTCATCACGTCGCCGAGCTGGCCGGTGAGGGTCAGGCCTTCGGGCCCGTCCGACACGCTCGCCTCGACGTAGAGCACGTCGCCACCGGCGCCGGTCACGGCGAGACCCGTGACCACGCCGGGCACGCTGGTGCGCTCCGCCGACTTCGAAGAAGAACCGAGGGCGGCCGAGCCAGGCGCGGATATCGGGCGCGTCGACGGCAACGGGCGCCTGACGCTCGCCCGACGCCAACTTCGTCGCCACCTTGCGCAAGCAGTCGGCCGAGCTCGCGCTCGAGGTTCCGCACGCCGGCCTCGCGGGTGTAATCGGCCACCACGGTCCGCACCGCCTCGTCGGTGATCTCCACCTCGTCTTCGTGCAACGCGGCACGGGCGAGCTGGCGACCGATCAGGTGGTGCTTCGCGATGGAGACCTTCTCCGACTCCGTGTAGCCGTCGATGCGGATGACCTCCATCCGGTCGAGCAGAGGCCCGGGCACGGTCTCGGTGATGTTGGCCGTGGCGATGAAGAGCACCCGCGACAGATCGAGGTCCACCTCGAGGTAGTGGTCACGGAAGGTGTGGTTCTGAGCCGGATCGAGCACCTCGAGCAGCGCCGAAGAGGGGTCACCCCGATAGTCGGCGCCGAGCTTGTCGACCTCGTCGAGGACGATGACCGGGTTCATGGTGCCGGCCTCGCGCAAGGCGCGGACCAGCCGGCCCGGCTGTGCGCCGACGTAGGTGCGCCGATGGCCCCTGATCTCGGCCTCGTCGCGCACGCCGCCCAGCGACACACGGACGAACTTCCGGCCGAGGGCGTTGGCCACCGACTCGCCGAGGGAGGTCTTGCCGACTCCGGGCGGCCCGACGAGCGCGAGGATCGCCCCCGAGCCGCGGCCGTCCACCGGGGCGAGGCCCCGCTCGGCCTGCAGCTTGCGGACGGCCAGGTGCTCGAGGATGCGGTCCTTCACGTCTTTCGAGGCCGTCGTGGTCCGCGTCGAGGATCCCGGCCGCCTCCACGATGTCGAGGCGGTCCTCCGACTCGACGCCCCAGGGCACCTCGAGCACGGTGTCGAGCCAGGTGCGGATCCACCCCGTCTCGGGGCTCTGCTCGCTGGTCCGCTCCAACTTGTCGACCTCGCGCTCGACCGCGACCCGCACATGCTCGGGAAGGTCACGCTCGGCCAGCTTGGCCCGATAGTCGTCGGGGTCGTCGTCCAGCGCTCTTTCCGCTCAGCTCGCCGAGCTCCTTGCGGATCGCCTCGAGCTGGCGGCGGAGCAGGAACTCCCGCTGTGTCTTCTCCATGCCCTCTTCGACGTCGGTCTTGATCCGCTCGCGCAGGGCGAGGTCGGCCAGGGTGTCGCGGGCCCAGCCGAGAACCAGGCGGAGGCGCTCTTCGACGTCGAGCGTCTCGAGCACCTCGACCTTCTGGTTCAGCGACAGGTCGGGTGAGTAGCCCGAGACATCCGCCAGGCGGCTGGGCTCGGTGATCTCGCGTAGCTGCGCGGCAATCCGACCGGCACCGCGGCTGTGCAGGATGTTCTCGAGCACGGCCCGGTACTCGCGGGCCAGCTCGTTGGCCGTGGCGGTGGGCTCGGCCTCGGTCAACAGCTCGGCCTCGACCCACAGCGCGTCGCCCGTGCCGGGGACCCCGGTGCCGATGACGGCCCGGGCGTCGCCCCGGACGACCATGGCGGGCAGGCCACCCGGGAGGTCGCCCTCCTCCATCACCTCGGCCACCACGCCCACAGAGGCGAAGCGGCCCTCGATGTGAGGCACCAGCAGCAGTCGGCCACCGGCCGAGCGTGCCGCCTCGACGGCGGCCTTTGACTCATCGGACTCCAACGCCATGGTGAAGACCATCCCGGGTAGAACCACCCCTGACTTGAGGGGGAGCAATGGGAGTGTCACGTTCTCGTTCGTCATCGGGCTCCTTCGATCCGCCAAGGGCACCTTCGAGTGCATGTTCCTCTGTGTGCGATTCCTCTGACTGGTCAACCATATGGGTGGGCCGGCGATTCCCGAACGGCTCGCCCGAGGTCCGGGGTCCCACACGGCCCTCTCGGGTGCCGGGTTATCCCTGGGAGAAGCGTCGAGGACCTGGGCACTTCGCCCGCACCGCGCCAAGACGGCGTCGTCGAAGCGACGTCGAACCGGTGGAGGGAGTCGAACCCTCGTCTCCTGCCCGGAAAGCAGGACTCTCGCCCTCGAACGACACCGGCTCGCGCACTGGATCACGTCATGTCCCCGGGGGGGTGGGGACACGCCGGCTTTCCTTTTGGTTGTCCACCGCGAGCCGGAATGCTCACAGGACGGGCCGGGGCGCGCTGGCTCCGGCCGTGGCGGCCCAGGTGGGTGATCGCACCCACGCCACCGGCGACACGTGTCGGCGGCTCCTCTGGCGGATGGGCCCGAGAACCAGGCCAGAACGATCGGTACCTCCGTTCCTTTTGCGGTCCCACCGTTGCCGATCGGTGTGACAGGGCCGCGCTGCGGCGCGACCCGATCCCGAATCTGGTCTGCTCTTCGCTTTTCAATGTGCAAATGGTGCTCGTCGGATTTGTCGAAAATGACCCGCGAAACGATCGGCAATCGTTCGGCACGCCTGGTGCCGTTCCCCGGGGCGGCCCGCCACTCCACCACCGAGCTCGAAGCGGTGCCCATCGTGGGTCCCGGATCAGATCACCCCACGGTGTCCCCGGAAAACAAAGGAGCCGCTCCCTTCCGGAAGCGGCTCCTCAACGGTCGAAGGACGATGGAAAAGTCCAGTTTACAACGTTGAGGTCGCCTCCCACACCATGGAGCTACCGGCATCGGATGCTTGGTCGGTCACGAGCTTCGCGCCGCGGTCGCCCGAACGGTCACGCTCCCCGACCCCTCCGGAGAGCAAAGGGTCGACGCGCCCGACGATGCCTTGCCGGCACGACGTGTCGCGCTGGTGGGGAACTGCAACATGGGGTCAGTATAGAGCAGATTCAAGGACTCATGGAAGGGACTACGGTCAAATACGCTAGCGGGGATTTGACGAGATGCAGATTCGTTGCTCCCGCCATTCGTGGCGGCCCCACCGCGCTCGACCTGTGCGCCGTCCGCCGGCAGTACGAACAGGCCGACGACACCGATGTCACCGTTCTGTCGGGAGGCGTCCCGGGCTGCGGTGCGCGGTCCCCAGCTCCGCCGACGGGTCCAGCAGGAGCGGTGCGCCGGTGCCTACGCTGGACGAGTGGTGAAGAGTGCCTCGGGAAGCCTGAGGTGAGCGTGACCGAGACCAGTCCCGCGGGTCAGCCGGAGCCACCGTCGCTCCGGCTCGACCCGCGCCGGACCTCGACGACGAAGACCACGAGCGAATGGCCCACATCGTGCTCGAGGGCTACACCCCCAAGGGAGGCGACTTCGTCTCGGTCGGACCGAGCGTGGTCGAAGGCATCGTCAACCGCACGGCCGTGCGGGCGCTCTGCGGGAAGGAGTGGGTACCCGGGCGAGATCCCAAGCGATATCCGCTCTGCCCGACCTGTAAGGAGATCGCCGAGTCCATGGGCTGGCGGATCCCGACTCGACTGAGACGCGGGCCGGGGCGCGGGGACAGAGGCGAGAACACGATGGCCCGGGTCGGCTTCGACGCCGTCACGAAGCGGTTCGGCGACCACGACCGCCGTCGACGGGCTGTCCCTCGAGGTGGCGGACGGGGAGCTCCTCGTCCTCCTCGGCTCCTCGGGCTGCGGCAAGACCACCGCGCTGAGGCTGGTCGCCGGGCTCGAAGAGGTGACCGAGGGCGCGGTCTCCATCGGGGATCTGGTGGTCAACGACGTCGATCCCAAGGACCGTGACGTGGCCATGGTCTTCCAGAGCTACGCGCTCTACCCGCACCTGACCGTGGCGAAGAACATCGAGTTCCCGCTCCGCCAGCGCGGGGCGGGCAAGGAGGAGCGCGCCGCCAAGGTCCGCCGGGCGGCCGAGACCCTCGGCTTGGCCGAGCTGCTCGGGCGCAAGCCGGCTCAGCTCTCGGGCGGCCAGCGACAACGGGTGGCCCTGGCCCGGGCCATCGTGCGTGAGCCGACGGTCTTCCTCATGGACGAGCCGCTCTCGAACCTCGACGCCGCCCTGCGGGTCCAGACGCGGGCGGACATCGTGGAGCTCCAGAGCCGCCTGTCGACGACGACGCTCTACGTGACCCACGACCAGGTGGAGGCCATGACGATGGGGCACCGCATCGCGGTGATGAGCCATGGCGCTGCTCCAGCAAGTGGCACCGCCCGACGAGCTCTACTCTCGGCCCGCGAACGCCTTCGTCGCCCGTTTCCTCGGGAGCCCCGGCATGAACCTCCTGCCCGGGCAAGCTGGTCGAGACGGCGCGCGGTACCCCGGCGCGGCCTAAGCCGACGGCTGGCCGTCTCGTTTCCCGGCGCCTCGGTCGCCTTGCCGCCGAGCTGGCCGGTCAAGGCGCGCGGTGCGGGACCAGACGTGGTGCTCGGCCTGCGACCCGAGGCCCTCAGTCTGAGCCCCGACGGCGAGATCGCGGCCAGCGTCATCATCGTGGAGCTGCTCGGGGCGGAGACGCACGTCATCTGCAACACCGAGGACGGCACGCGCCTGATCGTGAGGCAGGCAGCTGGGCGGCCAAGCCCGGCTCTGGCGAGGACGTGCGCATCGCCGTGGACGGAGACGCGCGTTCGTACCACCTGTTCGAGGCGACCGCGGACGGGCAACGGCTGGCGGGCACGTGACGGTCCCCGACGTGACCATGGCCGGCACGCCGAACCCGCACTCGGCCCTTCGCTCCCGGCGCCGGAGGGAGGCTGGGCTCGCCTACGGCCTCCTCGTCCCGGCGCATCGCGCTTTTCGTCGCCTTCTCCTTCTATCCGTTCCTTCGCAACTTCAAGTTGATGCTCTACCAGACGCCGCCCGTTCCCGGGCTCCCCGCCCACTACGTCGGGCTGCACCAGATCTGGCCGACCATCTCTTCGACGCAGTTCACCCAGAGCCTGCTCACGACGGTCGTCTTCGTGATCATGGTCGTGCCGACGAGCATCCTGGCTCGGGCTGGCCCTGGCCGTTGCGGCGCACCGCAAGCTCAAGGGCATGGCCGTCTACCGGGTGATCTTCTCCTCCACCGTCGTGAGTTCGGTGGCCGTGGCCTCCGTCGTCTTCGGCACCCTGCTCAACCCCGTGGTCGGCCTGTTGCCCTGGCTCGGCATCAACCCGACCCCGCCGGCGCTCGAGAGCACGACCTGGGCGCTGCCCTCGGTGGCTCTCATCACCATCTGGCAGTTCCTCGGACTGTCCTTCATCATCATGACCGGCGGGACTTCAGCTCGGTGCCCGACGAGCTGCTCGAGGCGGCCCGGATCGACGGCGCCGGGGCTTGGACGCGCTTCTGGCGCATGACCGTCCCACTGCTTTCGCCGACCATCTTCTTCGCTCTGGTCGTGAGCACCATCTACGCCTTCCAGGCGTTCGGAGCGGTGGACATCCTCATCGGCAACACCAATGCGGTCCGGTTGCACACCAACGTGCTCGTCTACAACATCGTCAACACGCTCCAGGTCGAGAACAACCCCGGCGAGGCAGCCATCATGGCAACCGTCCTGTTCCTGATCATGCTCGGCCTGACGCTGGTCCAGATGCGGCTGCTCGAGCGGAGGGTGAGCTATGGCCGCTGACGGATCGGTGGAGCGTGAACGACCCCACCGGCACCGTCGAGACGATCGACCCCGGTCCCCCGGTGCTCCATCGTCCGCCCCGAGGCCACACAGGCGTCTGCGGACCATCGGGGCGTACACCGCCTTGACGGCGGGCGCCATCGTGGTGCTGTTCCCGATTTACGTCACCATCGTGAACTCGCTGCTGGTGCCCGACCAGCTCGTGCAGCAACCACCTCCGCTCGTTCCGACGGATCCGCAGTGGCACAACTACGTGGCGGCATGGACCACCGGGAGCATGTCCAAGTACATGGCCACCTCCGCCGTGATGACCCTGACCATCGTCGCCGGCCAGATGATCACCTCCATCCTCGCCGGCTATGCCTTCGCCTTCCTTCGCTTCCCGTTCAAGCGGACGCTCTTCCTGGTCTGCCTGACCACCCTCATGATTCCGGGGGAGGTCACGTTCATCACCAATCTGGACACGGTCACCTCGCTGGGCTGGTTCAACTCCTACGCGGGGCTCTCGGTGCCGTTCCTGGCCACCGGCTTCGGCATCTTCCTCCTTCGCCAGGCCTTCCTTCAGATACCCCGTGATCTCCAGGAGGCGGCCCAGCTCGACGGTTACGGGCACATGCGGTTCATGACCCGCGTGGCCGTGCCGCTGGCCCGCCCCTCGCTGGCCGCGCTCGGCGTCTTCTCCTTCCTCGGCGCATGGAACCAGTACCTGTGGCCCCTGGTGTCGACCGGAGGAACCACGCCGCTCGACACGGTGCAGATCGGGCTCAAACAGCTGCTGGGGACCCAGGTGAGCCAGATCCCCGTCTCGCTCGCCGGCGCGGTCATCGCGTTCGTGCCCCTGGTCATATTGCTGCTGCTCTTCCAGAAGCAGCTGGTCCGGAGCCTCACCGCCGGCGCCGTGAAATAGACCTGAGGAGGGCCACCATTCACGGACGCCGCGGTGCTAGGCATAGGGCATGCGGATCGCTTCGCTGAGTCGACTCGCCGCCTCCGCCCTGTTCGTCGCCACCGGCGGCCGTGACCGCGGCGGGAGCGGCGAGCACCGCTCCCGCCGGTGCAGCCACCAAGCTCCCGTCCTGCAATCTGACCGCGCTGAACAGGCACCGTGGCGTCGTCAACATCACCTACTGGGAGTCGGCGAACCAAGCCAACCTCGTCGTCCTCCAGGGCATCACCAAAGCGTTCAACTCATCGCAATCCAAGGTCCACGTCACTTTGGTCACGCAGGCCGGTTACGACGACACCTGGCAGAAGTACACGGCCGGCCTCACGAACGGCCAGCTACCCGATGTCGTCCAGCTCGAGGACCAGCGGACGCAAGAGGCCATCGACACCCAGTCGTTCCTCCCGGTTCAGTCCTGCATGAACGCGGCGAAGTACTCGACGAGCGATTTTCTCCCGCGTCCGCTCGCCTACTGGCGGGTGAACGGCGTGCAGTGGGCCATGCCCTTCGCCGTGTCCTCGCCGATCGTGTTCTACAACCAGAACGCGTTCACGAAGGCCGGCCTCAACCCGGCGACCCCGCCGCTGACGCTCCCCCAGATGGTCTCCGACGCCGAGGCGCTGAAGAAGTCCGGTTCCGGAATGGGCCTCGTGCTCGACCCGTGGCACCTCGAGACCTGGCTGGCCACGGCCAACCAGCTGTTCGTGAACAACAAGAACGGGCGCAGCGCCCGCGCCACCAAGGGAGTGTTCAACACGAAGACGGCAGTCTCGATCTTCAGCCAGCTCGACACCCTCGTCCGCAACGGGTGGGCGACCACCAACCCGTCCACGGGACCCGACGCCGTCGACAACCTGCTCGGCATCGGCAGCGGCAAGTACGGCATGACCATCGAGACCTCGGCCGCGCTCGGATCCGTGACCAAACTGCTGGGCAGCGGCCAATACGCCAACGTCAAGCTCGGAGTCGGACCCTTCCCGATCTACAGCAGCTCGGTCCGCGGCGGGATCGAGCCCGGCGGCTCGGGCACGTACATCTCGAACAAGGTCCCTGCGCTCGACCAGGCCGCGGCCTGGACCTATATCGCCTACCTGATGAGCACGCAGTCCCAAGCGACGTGGGCCGCAGGTACCGGCTACATCCCGGTGCGCAAGTCCTCCGTCCAGACCGCCACGGTCCAGCACCTGTGGGCCACCGACCCGGGGTACAAGGTCGCCTACAACCAGATCAACAATGGAGCCAACACGCCCGCCACCCAGGGCTCGGTCATCGGACCGTACGCGGACGTGCGCACCGACGTCGCCAACGCCGAGATCTCCATGTACACCCAAGGGGTGTCGCCGTCCAAGGCGGTCTCGTCGGCCCAGTCCGCAGTGAACCAGACCATCTCGAACTACAACAGCCGGCTCAGCGGGTCCTAGGCGCGACGCCTGCCGCAAGGCTCGGGCGGTCTTCGGACCACTCGGTCGGGGCGTCCGGGGTGCTCTGTTCGAACGTCGTCAACCTCGCTCGGTGTGATTCTCGAGCGGCACGCATCGGGAACCCGAAACCGCCGAACACGGCACGCGGCCGCACCGAGACTTGGCTGCGGCGGGACCCCTGACTTTCCCGCCGGCATTCGGCGACGGCGCCGTCACCACGTGACCAACGGGCGACGGTCCAGAAATTAATTCCTATAAATTTGATAGAGCCGCTCGCAATAGTTTACATTGCACCGGCCGCGGCGGTCCGAAGGGCCGCGACGGCACTCCAACCGAACGATCGAAGGGATCTCTGTGAGACACAAGTCAGCAGTCGTAGCGCTGAGCCTCGCCGGCCTGGCCGCCACCGCGTTGCCAGTCCTGAGCAGTGGCACGGCTTCGGCGGACTATGCGCCCCAGGCGGGGGACGTCGTGGGCGTCGGTGGTGATACTCCTCAATACGCCCTCTCGTTCGCCGCCGACGGTGACGTGACGGGTTCGCCGGGCTTCAACGGCTCCGGCAACAAGAACCGCTTCGTCCCATTCAACGCGACCCCCGACGGGAACGGACGCTCGGCGTACACGAACAACGTGACGACCGGATCCAACTCGACGCTCCTCAACCCGACCGACACGCTCCGGGCCGGTACGGACCCCGTCTTGCGGGTCTCGAGCAGCGGCGCCGCCGTCTCCGCGCTGCTGGCCGACCAGAACTCACCCGAGGTCATCAACTACGTGGCCTCCTCGAGCCTCCCGACCGCGGCCCAGCAGTCGCAGGCGGGGTCCCAAGGCTGGAATTACCTGCACGTCGTCGAGATCGGCACCGACTCCGTTCAGATCGCCGTGAACGGCAGTTCGACGGACGCGCCCTCAGGGCTGTCCGCCGCCGAGCTGCTCAACATCTACACCGGCGTCGACACCAAGTGGAACCAGCTACCGGGCAACTCGGGGGGATCCGCCAACACGATCGTTCCTCTGATCCCACCCACGTCGTCGGCGATCTACAAGACCTTCCTGGCCGACCTGACGACGGCGAACGGCGGCACGACACCGACCCTGTCGACCAGCGTGAAGACGGTCGAGCAGAACGACCCGACAGTCATCACCGCCAGTGCGAGTGCGGCGGACGAGCTCGTTCCCTTCTCGGCGGCGCGACTGAGTCTGTGGAACAACGGGTACTTCTACAACCCGAACGCGCCGTTCGGCACCAACGACGCCACCACGGGCAACAACGGGCACGGCAGCGCGTTCCCCCAGAACGGCACGTCGACGCCCCTGTCCCCGGGCGTCAAGCTCCTCACCGGAACCCCTGGAGACAGCGGCGCGGTGTACAACAGCCCCGTCACCGACTACGTGATCTTCCGTCAGAGTGACGCCGGCTCCGCGTCACCGTTCGAGCCGGGCAGCTCGCTCAACTGGGTACAGACCCTGTTCTCGGACCCGAGCTCGCCCGGTACCCCTTGGTTCGCCAAGGCCGCCGGCAAGGCTCTCGTGGCCGCCTCGGGCGTGACGCCCCTCTACAACGACCTGGGCGACGTGAGCCACGGCTGACCGGCGGTGTCCGCCTAGACGACGCCCCGCCGGGCCGAGGACGAGACCCGCGAGGTCCCTCGGCCCGAGCGGTGGCGCCGTCCCGTCACTCACTCGTACTTCCATCCCAAGAGAAAGATCGCTCACCATGAAATTGAGAACGAAGGGCACCTTCGGCGTCGGCGTCATCGCGCTGGTGTCGGGCATCCTCACTACGGGGCTCGCCGGAACCGCATCGGCCGCAGGGAACCCACCCTGGGAACCGGACCCCAACTCCGTCGGCGCCTTGGTCTTCTACAACGCCGCCGGCCAGCAGGTCACGGGCGGAAACCTGACCGACTCCCCCATCGCGGCCTACGTCGAGGGTTCCTCGACCGTCCGCAGCGGCGACAGCGTCGCCACGCTGTACGGCTATCTCCCGGTCAAGGGTCAACTGCCGACGCAGTGGTCAGGCGAACAACTCGGACAGACGACGACGTTCCCGAATGCCAGCGCGCCCCCGCCGCTCAACACGTCCACGTTGCCGGTGGAGACAGGAGCGTCGGGCGACGAGAACATCGCCACCTTGGAGACCGATTACCCGAACAAGGACAAGACGACCGACGGGTACGCCGGCATCTACCAGCTGCGGCTCTATACCAATGCACCGCGCAAGGTGCAGACGACCGAGTACGACTCAGCCGATATCCTCATCAAGGGAAGCACGTGGTCCGTCGTGTATTCGCCGGGGGCGCCGTTGGCGATCACCACCACGAAGCTCGCGAAAGGCACCGTCGGCAAGAAGTACTCGGCGACGCTGACAGCGATCGGCGGCAACGGCCCCTACACCTGGTCGCTCGCCACCGGATCTCCGCTGCTCCCGAAAGGCTTGAAACTGTCGTCGGCCGGGGTCATCTCGGGCACGCCGAAGAAGGCCGCGACGACCAACATCACCGTCGAGGTCCAAGCCGGCTCCAGCAGCGCGACGAAGGCCTTTTCCATAAAGGTGAAGTAATAGAGGTCATCGAGGTCACCTGACCCGCCGGGTGCTGCGGCCCCCCGGCGCAACTTGGCCGAACGCGAGAAGGACCACGGGCGAATCCGAACCGCCCGTGGTCCTTCCGCGTCCACTCCATGTGCGAGCTATTTGAAGTTATTCACGCGATCCACGCGATTTAATTGATCCTAGAGATCTGATAGGTTTTCCCACCCATGAGACGCCCTTGGCGGAAGCCCTTGATCGCGCCCGCCCGCGGGCGGTGGGTGGCCGGGGCGGCGATGCTCGGATTGGCCTGGCTGACCATCGGGACTCCGAGTTCGGCCTCGACGGCTGTCCCTTACAAGGACCCGAACGCAATCGGCTCCATCGGTCTCTGCGACGCGCATGGGCACCAGGTGACCAGCGGGAGCGTGAACACCGCGCCGTTCGCGTGGCGGGCCGTCTCCACCAGCCCGGCGACAGGGTCCTATGCGGGACCGACGCGCACGGCCGTCCTGATGGCGTACCAGCCGATTCAGGGGCTCGCACCTCCCGACTGGAGCGGCGACTCGCTCACCGCCGCCTCGCGCTACTCGAACCCTTCGAACCCGATGGCCGCTGCCACCGGGGGTGACGAGTCGCTGGCCGGGTTCATGACCGAGTACTCCCCGAAATGGGACGGCATCCTGCAGCTCCGGCTGTACCTCGACGCCGCCAACGAGCCCGTCTACTCACTGCACTACCCCGCCCTCGACATCCAGGTGAAGGGGAACACCTGGCACGCCCTCGACGGTGGGCCGGTCGATTGCAACGCCGGCACCGTCGTGTCGATCGAGAGCATCCTGCTCCCCGCCTCGACGCTCAAGACCCCGCCTGGTTCGTCCACCAAGACCGAGAGCGGAGCGAACGCGGCAGGCGGCTCCACGACCACAACCCCGAGCCCGACGACGAATGCTGCCGCGAATGCCGGCGCCACCACACCCGAGGTGGCGGCGCCGGACAACTTCGCTCCCAGCACCCCGAGTTCGGATCGTTCGGGCGAGTCGGCCGTCGCAGCAGCCATCGTCGCCCTGGCGCTCGTCGTCGTCCTCCTGCTGCGCTCGAGAGGCCGCCGCAGGCGCGCGGTCCCCGAGCCGGCTACGTCCGCACCAACCGAAGACCGTGACGCAGATCGCGTCGCCGTCCCGTCCACGAAAGGTTCGACTCCGTGAACACCCCGCCCCGCCGCCTCGCCCGCCAGGCCGGTCTCACCCTGTTTGCCAGCCTGCTCCTGCTCGGCGGCAGCGTCCTCAGCAGCGCGAGCTGGCTCGGAGCCGCTCCCGCCGGGGCGAGTTCGGCACCGCCGTGGGAGCCCGATCCCGACTCCGTCGGGGGTCTCGTGTTCTACAACTCCTCCGGGCAGGTCGTGACCGGAGGGAGCATCACCGACTCACCGATCGCCGCGTACGTGCAGGGCAGCTCGACGGTCCGCACCGGCGACACCGTCGCCACGCTCTATGGCTACCTCCCGGTCAACGGCCAGCCCACCTCGGAATGGTCCGGGGAGCAGCTGGGACTGACGACCATCTTCCCCAACTCCTCGGCGCCGGCTCCGCTCAACACGTCGCCGCTGCCGCTCGAGACCGGGAACAGCGGCGACGAGACGCTGCAGACGCTCGAGGCCGACTTCCCCAACAACGACCATTCCGGCGACGGCTACGCGGGGATGTACCAGCTCCGGCTCTACACGAACGCCCCGCACAAGACCCAGACCACGGTCTACGACTCCGCCGACATCCTCATCAGTGGCAACACGTGGTCCGTCGTCTACCCTGCGTCCGCCACGCCCACCACGACGACGCTGACCGCGTCGCCCGCCAGTCCGCAGCAGTTCGGCACGAACGAGACCCTCACCGCGACGATCTCTCCTTCGGCGGCGCCCGGGACGGTGCAGTTCGAGGTCAACGGGACCGACATCGGGAATCCGGTGACGGTCAGCGGCGGCACGGCGCAGAAGCAGACGTCCACCCTCCCCGTCGGGACGGACAACCTGAGCGCGGTCTTCACCCCGACCACCGGCAGCGGCTTTGCGGCGTCGACCGGGACCGCCTCGTTCACGGTCGACCCCGTCAAGACCACGACCTCACTCTCGGTGTCGCCCCCCAGCCCCCAGCCCGCGGGCACACAGGAGACCCTGACCGCAACCGTGTCGCCGTCGGCGGCGCCCGGTACCGTCCAGTTCGAGGACAACGGCACCAACATCGGGAGTCCGGTGACGGTCAGCGCCGGCACGGCACAGACACAGACCTCGTCGTTGCCCTCGGGTACGAACAATCTGAGCGCGGTGTTCTCGGCGTCGTCGGGCGACTACGCCGGATCAACCGGTACCGCGTCCTTTACGGTCACGGCTGCACCCACCACGACGACGCTGACCGTTTCGCCCGCCAGCCCCCAGCAATTCGGCACGAACGAGACCCTGACCGCCACGATCTCGCCGTCGGCCGCGACCGGGACGGTCCAGTTCGAGGACAACGGCAGCGATATCGGGAGCCCGGTGACGGTGAGCGCCGGGACGGCGCACACGCAGACCGCCACATTGCCCGTCGGGACCGATTCACTCAAAGCGGACTTCACCCCGACGAACGGGAACGGCTTCTCACCTTCGAGCGACACCACGTCGTTCACCGTCAACCCGATCACGACCACCACCGCGCTGACCGCGTCACCTACGAGCCCGCAGTTCGCCGGAACGCCGGAGACCCTCACCGCGACGATCTCGCCCTCGGCCGCGCCAGGCACCGTCCAGTTCGAGGTCGACGGGACCGACATCGGGAGCCCGGTGACGGTGAGCGGCGGCACGGCCCAGACGACGACGTCGACGCTCCCGGTCGGGACCGACTCCCTGAAGGCCGTCTTCACCCCGTCCTCGGGCGCCTACGCCGGATCGACCGGCACCGCGTCGTTCATCGTGAATCCGGTGACTTCCACCGCGACGGCGCTGGCGGACTCGCCTGCCAGTCCGCAGCAATTCGGCACGCCGGAGACCCTCACCGCGACCATCTCGCCGTCGGCGGCGCCGGGCACCGTCCAGTTCGAGGTCAACGGCGCTGCTATCGGGAGCCCGGTGACGGTGAGCGGTGGCACGGCCCAGACGACGACGTCGACGCTCCCGGTCGGGACCGACTCCCTGAGCGCGGTCTTCACCCCGACGACCGGAACCGGCTTCGGCGGTTCGACCGGCACCGCGTCCTTCACCGTCAATCCGATCACGACCACGACCGCGTTGGCGGCGTCACCCGCGGGCCCCCAGTTCGCCGGTACGCCCGAGACCCTCACCGCGACGATCTCGCCGTCGGCGGCGCCGGGCACCGTCCAGTTCGAGGTCAACGGGACCGACATCGAGAGCCCGGTGACGGTGAGCGGCGGCACGGCCCAGACGACGACGTCGACGCTCCCGGTCGGGACCGACTCCCTGAGCGCGGTCTTCACCCCGACGACGGGCAGCGGCTACAGCGGTTCGACCGGCACCTCGTCCTTCACGGTCAAGCCGGTCACCCCCACCACGACGTCACTCTCGGCGAGCCCGAACGGCCCGCAGTTCATCGGCACCACGGTGACGCTCACCGCAACAGTCTCGCCCTCGGCCGCGCCCGGAACCGTCCAGTTCCAGGTCAACGGGGACAACATCGGGGGCCCGGTGACAGTCAGCGGCGGCACGGCCGAATTGCAGACCTCGTCGTTGCCTGCGGGCACCGACCAACTCAAAGCGGAGTTCGTGGCGCAAGCCGGCAGCGGCTTCGCCGCATCGACCGGGTCGCTGTCGTACACGGTGAAGGGCTTGAACGACACGTCGGTCTCGCTGTCGTCCTCCGTCAACCCGTCGCAGCTCGGCGTGCCCGTCACCTTCACGGCGACCGTCTCCGATCCGACGACGCCCACGGGCACGCTGACCTTCAGCACGGGCGGTCAGGCCATCGCGGGGTGCGCCACGCTCGCGCTCGACGACAACGGCGCAACCTGCACCACGACCTTCTCGACCCCGGGTTCGTACACGGTGACCGCCGCGTATTCGGGTGACGCCATCTCCAGCGGCTCCAGCGCCTCGCTCACCCAGGTGGTCGGACACGCCGGCAAGGGCTACTGGATCGTCGGCTCCGACGGCAGCGTCCACAACTACGGCGACGGATCCAACTACGGCTCCGAGGCTGGCACCCGCCTCAACGCCCCGATCGTGGGCGAGGCGTCCACCCCCGACGGCAAGGGTTACTGGCTCGTCGGCGCCGACGGAGGAGTCTTCACGTTCGGCGACGCCGGCTTCTACGGCTCCGCCGGCGGAATCCACCTCAACGAGCCGGTCGTGGGCATCGCCTCCACCCCTGACGGCAAGGGCTACTGGCTGGTGGCGGCCGACGGCGGCGTCTTCACCTACGGCGACGCCGCGTTCTACGGATCCGCCGGTGGCATGCACCTGAACAAGCCGGTCGTGGGCATCGCCTCCACCCCTGACGGCAAGGGCTACTGGCTGGCGGCTTCCGACGGCGGTGTCTTCACCTACGGCGACGCCGCGTTCCACGGATCTGCCGGCAGCACCCCCCTCAACAAGCCGGTCGTGGGCATCGCGGCCACCTCTGACGGCAAGGGCTACTGGCTGGTGGCTTCCGACGGCGGCGTCTTCACCTACGGCGACGCCCTCTTCTACGGCTCCACCGGGAACCTGAACCTCGACGCCCCCGTGGTGGGTATCGGGTCGACGGCGGACGGCAAGGGTTACTGGCTCTTCGCCTCGGACGGGGGGGTCTTCACCTTCGGCGACGCCCTCTTCTTCGGCTCGGCCGGCGGCACGCACCTGAGCGCCCCGATCGTGGGCGAGGGGATCGCGTAGAGATGGCGCGGACGGGAGCGAGCTCATGACCACGGCCACCGAAGAGGCCGTCATCGTGCCCCTGGGGTCGGGATCCAGTCTCGAGGCGGTCGGCGTCGCGGCGTGGTTCGGCACGACCAAGGTGCTGGCCGACGTCTCCATCTCGGCGCCGCCCGCCTGCGTCACCGCGCTGATCGGTCCTTCGGGCTGCGGGAAATCCACGTTCCTCCGCATCCTCAACCGGATGCACGAGTTGGTCCCCGGTGCCCGGATGGCCGGCGAGGTCTACCTCGACGGGGAGGAGATCTACGCATCGGGTTACCGCTTGACGCAGGCGCGTCGGCAGATCGGCATGGTCTTCCAGAAGCCCAACCCTTTCCCCGCCATGTCGATCGCCGACAACGTGACCGCCGGGCTCACCTTGACCGGCACGCGGATCGGCCGGTCCGCTCGCCAGGAGCTGGTGGAGCGCTCGCTGCGCCGGGCCGGTCTGTGGGAAGAGGTCAAGGACCGGCTGGGCAAGCCCGGGTCGGCCCTCTCCGGTGGGCAGCAGCAGCGGCTCTGCATCGCTCGGGCTCTTGCCGTCGAGCCCAAGGTCCTGCTCATGGACGAGCCGTGCTCGGCCCTCGACCCGACGTCGACACGACGCATCGAGGAGACGATCGCCGAGCTGCGCACGCTGGTGACCATCGTCATCGTCACCCACAACATGGGACAGGCCGCCCGAGTGTCCCAGCAGACGGCGTTCTTCCTGTCCGAGCAGGGAACACCAGGGGGGATCGTCGAACAGGGACCGACCCGGAAGATCTTCTCCGACCCCTCGGACCCGCGAACCGCCGACTACGTCGAGGGCCGCTTCGGATGACCGTCGCCGCCGGGAACGACGTGACGCCGCGCCAGCTCTCGACCAAGCTGGACCTCTCCGACCGGGTGTTTCGCGGCAGCGCCCGGACGGTCGGTTTGTTCGTCCTCTGCATGACGGGCGCCATCGGGCTCTTCCTCGGCTACCAGTCCATCCCGACCCTGCACCACTACGGACTCCATTTCTTCACGCAGACGCAGTGGCAGCCCGAGCTCGACCGGATCGGCATCGCCGCCGTCCTCGTCGGGACGGTCGAGGTCGCCCTGGTCGCACTCGTCGTGAGCTTCCCCCTCGCCCTGGCGCTCGCGCTCTTCATCTCGGACTACGCCCCGGCGCGTATCAAGTCCACGCTCGTGTCGACCGTCGACCTGATGGCGGCGGTGCCCAGCATCATCTACGGCCTCTGGGGGTTCTTCTTGCTGATGCCCCATGCCATCGACATCTCCCGCTTCCTGAGCGAGTACCTGAGCTTCATCCCGATCTTCCGCGTCGACACCGATCCTCATGCGGCCATCTGGCAGCAGACCCGCTTCACCAGCTCGGTCTTCATCGCCGGGCTGACGGTGTCGATGATGACGATCCCGCTGGCCTGTGCCGTCATGCGTTCCGTGTTCGACCAGGCACCACGCGGCGAGCGCGAGGCGGTCATCGCCCTGGGCGGGACCCGCCTCGGGGTGGCCCGGATGGTGGTGTTCCCGTTCTCCCGCGGTGGAATCATCGGCGGCACCATGCTTGCGCTCGGCCGGGCGCTGGGCGAGACGGCGGCCGTACTCATCATCGTCTCGCCCGCGTACGCCATCAATGCCCACATCCTCGAGTCCGGCTACCAGACCACGTCCGCGCTGATCGCGGCGAACTTCGGGAACGCCACCCGTTCGCAGCTGTCGGCACTGCTCTCGGCCGGCTTCGTCCTTTTCCTCATCACCCTTCTCGTCAACAGCGTTGCCGCGGTCTTCGTCCGCCGCAGCCGCAGCGGATCGCAGACGGAGATCTGACATGACTGTCCTCGACGCCCCCCGCGCGTCGCTTCGAGCGACCGCGGCACACCCCCGGCACGGCCCGATCGGCGCGAACCGCCTGAGCCGCCCGTACGGCCGCGCCGGGTCCGGGCGCTCACCGGTGAGGACGTGGTCGCGCTCGTCGGCTCCCTCGTTGCCTCGCTCGCGCTCGTCGCCGTCGGCTACCTGCACATCTTGGACTTCAGCGGACTGGTGGGATTCCTTGTCTGCTGGTACCTGACCTTCATGGTCGTCTACACCGTGGTTCTCTCGGTGACCTACCCGGGCTTCATCGTCCTGGAGCGGCTCGTGGCCGCGACGCTCTATGTCGCGTCTGCCATCGTCCTCTTCGCCCTCGGCACCACGGTCGTCTACACGTTCATCCAAGGTTGGCACGCTCTCGTGCACGTCAACTTCTATACGCACGACATGGCGGGGGTCTCCCCCACCGCACCACTGACCCAGGGTGGGATATTCCACGCCATCGTGGGCACCGTCGTAGAGGTCGCCATCGCGGTGGCGATCGCCTTGCCCCTGGGGATCGCCACCGCGGTGTATCTGAACGAGGTAGGAGGCCGCGGCTCCCAGCTGGTGCGCACGGTCGTCGAGGCGATGACGGCCCTCCCCGAGATCCTGGCCGGCCTCTTCGTCTACGTCTTCCTCATCGTCGAGTTCGGGCTCCCGAAGTCCGGCATCGCCGCCTCGGTCGCCATGGCCGTCACCATGACCCCGATCATCGCTCGAGCTGCCGAGGTGTCGCTCCGGGTCGTGCCGGCGGGCTTGCGCGAGGCGAGCGAGGCCTTGGGCGCGCCCAACTGGAGGACGACGTGGAAGGTCATCCTCCCGAGCGCCGGGACCGGGCTCGCCACCGCGGTGATCCTCGCCATCGCCCGGGGGATCGGCGAGACCGCCGTTGTCCTGATCTGCTCGGGCGCCTCGAGTTTCCTGACGTACAACCCGACGGGAGAGCCGATGAACTCGCTGCCACTCTTCATCTACACCGAGTACATCACCCACGAGCCGACTGCGATCGCCCGGGCGTTCGGGGCAGCCAGTGTGCTGCTCATCATGGTGCTGGCCCTCTTCGTCGTCACCCGCTTCCTCGTCCGCGATCGGAGCGGACGATGAGCGGACGACCACCGAGCTCGGCACGAGCGCGGATCGCGATGTGGGTGAGCCTGGCGCTCGCCCCGATGCTGGTCTTGCTGCTGGGCACCCAGGGCAGCGCAGACGCTGGCGCCCCGACGGCGCAAATCGAAGGGTCGGGTTCGAGCTGGGCCGCCAACGCCGTCGAACAGTGGGTGGCCGACGTCGCCTCGCAGGGCGTCCAGGTGGTCTACAACCCCGACGGCGACGCTTTCGGTCGAACGGACTTCGCCAACAAGACCTCTGACTTCGCGGTGACGGCCGAGGGCTTCCAGGGCGGGTCGGACACATCGCAGGGACGGCCGTACGCGTACCTTCCCATCGCTGCCGGCGGCACGTCATTTCCGTACCAGATCCGTCTCGACGGCCAGCAGGTGGAGAACCTACGGCTGTCGGGTGAAACCCTCGTCAAGATCTTCACGAACCAGATCACCAACTGGGACGATCCCGAGATCACCCATGACAACAACGGCGTGCAGTTGCCGTCGCTGCCCATCATCCCCGTAGTACAGGCGGAGGGCTCGGGATCCACCTACCAGCTGACCAATTATTTCGCCACCGACTTCGGCAGCCTCTGGACGCCGTTCGCCGGAGTGGCCGGTCCCACCGAGTACTTCCCGCGCCAGGGCAATGAGATCGCTCAGAACGGCTCCAACGCCGCCATGAACTACGTGTCGTCCAGCGCAGCGAACGGCTCCATCGGCTACGTCGAGTACTCCTTCCCCTTGAGCGTCAACTACCCGGTGGTCAAGGTGCTCAACAGCGCGGGCAACTTCACGCTGCCGACGCAGTACAACGTCGCGGTCTCGCTCGAGGCGGCCCAGATCAACATGGACAAGAGCTCACCGAACTACCTCCTCCAGAACCTCACCAACGTCTACGTCAACCTGGACCCGCGCACCTATCCCCTCTCGTCGTACGTGTACATGATCGAACCGACCGGGACGGCGCCCGCCGAGACGAAGGAGACAACGCCCAAGCGGCAGGCGCTCGCCGACTTCGAGTACTACGGCATCTGCCAGGGGCAGAAGGAGATCGGCCCCATCGGATACTCCCCGCTGCCGGTCAACCTGGTCGAGGCCGCGTTCGGACAGGTCCAGGAACTCCAGGCGGCGGACCCGGGTGTGAGCCTCGACAACCTGAACATCGACACCTGTGACAACCCGACCTTCGTGCTGGGCAATCCCGACGCGAACTACCTGGCCCAGATCGCTCCCATGCCCCCGGCCTGCGACCACGTGGGCGCCGGTCCGTGCGCGGCGGGCGTGACCCCGAACGGGATCGGCGCAACGCCGAACTCCTCGGGCTCGTTCCCTGGCGTCGGCTCACACTCCGGGGCTGCTGCGGGCACGACCTCGGGCACCACCGCCGTCGCGAACTCGTCGGGGGCCTCGTCCTCCGCAGCTGCTGCGGCCGCTGCGGCTGCGGCTGCGGCGGCCGCGAGCAAGTCATCAGCCGCCAGCGCCCAGTCGAACCAGCCCGCGGCGGGGCACATCGTTTCGGCCTCGTTGCCGCTGTCGGGCTCGACCCCGGTGGCGCCCCTGGTCGCACTGGCCCTGCTGGCCGTCCTGATGGTGCCGGTCGCCATCGCATTCCGGCGATCGCGGCGCACCAGGGAAACGGAGGGAACCCCGTGAGACGTCTCTTTCCGTTCGTCCTCGCCACCGCCGCATTGACGGGTGTCGTCCTTCCGGCCGTCCTCGAGGCCGCGCCGTCCGGGCCCGCGTCCGCGGTCTCGGACACCGCCCCGGTGACCGTCACGTCGACGGTGACGCGCCACGAAGTCCAGGGCGGGATCGACAAGGTCGTCGACTCACGGACCATCACGCTCACGGTCGGCCAGACGATCAACCTTCAAGGGCGACAAGAGATCAAGGTCGACTGGTCCGGGGCACATCCGACCGGAGCCATCGTCGCCAACCAGAATTCGGCTGACGCCCAGGACGAGGAGTACCCCTTCGTCCTCCTCGAATGCCGCGGCGTCGACTCGACGAGTGTGGCGCCTTCCCAGCAGCTGACCCCTCAGACGTGCTGGACCCAGACGTGGGACGAGCGCTACCAGGACAGCCTCGGCGACACCTATCCCCCGTACCGGCTCGACGAGTACGCCTCGCCCGCGGACGTCGCCCCGATCGTCGGAGCGCCGAACCCGCTGCCCTCCTCCTGTAGCGCGGACGAGGACGCGCCCGTCCAGCACTGGATCCCCTTCGACGCCGCCAACGGCACGGTCTACCCGGGGGGAACGCCGGCTGCGCCGGAGAGGCTCCCGAGTCGAGCGATGTCGGCGGGGGAGCACTGCCCAGCAACGAGACGTTCGGCGTCACCGGGACCAATGGTCAGGGCAGCACCAACTTCGACGTGTTCACCTCACAGCAGAACGCGTCGCTCGGGTGTACCCAGGGCGTCGCCTGCGCCCTGGTGGCGGTGCCGATCATGGGGATCAGCTGCAACGAGGGCCTCAACCCCGACCCTCCGGGCCCTCCGCCGAACCCGGACGACGCCAACTGCGAGTCCACGGGCAACTATGCGCCCGGATCCAACGCCAACAGCAACAACCCCGCGCTGTCCGTCACCGGCAGCCTGTGGTGGAGCGCGTCGAATTGGCGCAACCGGATCACGGTCCCGCTCACCTTCGCCCCTCCCCCCAACGTGTGTTCCCTCTCCGGCTCGACGGCCAGCAAGGTCATCGACGTCTACGGCTCCGAAATGATGATCCAGGCCACCGGGCAGTGGGACCCCAGCTTCTGCCTCAACGCCAAGAACGCCTTCACGGTGGAGCACGTGCAGACGGGTGAACCCGAGGCGCGCAATCTGGTTGCGACGGGCGGGGCCGAGGCGGCGTTCACGAGCTACGCGCAGCCCAACGGCTACGGCAAACCCGTCGTCAACGCCCCGGTGGCGGTGACCGGATTCTCCATCGCCTACGACGTCGACGGGGCCGACGGTCAGCAGTACCAGACCCTCAAACTGACGCCGAGGCTCCTGGCCAAGCTCCTGACCGAGTCGTATCCCGGCGAGATCTTCATGAAGCAGGAGGACTCCGCGCTCGCGAACAACCCGCTCAACATCACCGAGGACCCCGAGTTCCAGGCGCTCAACCCTGGCATCAACCCCATCGCCGTCCCCGGCGCCGGTTCGGACGCGGCATCGGAGCTCATGGCGATGTCGAGCAACTCGGACGTCATGGAAGCCCTCACCACCTACATCAACGACGACCCGACGGCGAGGGCCTGGCTCAACGGCACGCCCGACCAGTGGGGCATGGTGGTCAACCCCGCCTACAAGGGCATCCAACTCCCCGTGAACCAGTGGCCGCTCCTGTCCACCTTCGAGCCGAAGGAGTACTACCAGACGGACAACAACGACTGCCTGTTCAACGACCCGGTCCCGTTCCAACCTCTCGTCGCTGCGCCGCTGGCCAACCTCGAGGCCATCAGCGAGTCGGTGCAGTACGTCAAGACGAATTCGACGGTCGTGTGCAACCAGCCCACGCCCGACTCGCCGGTGGGCGAGAAGCTCGTCACCACCGGACAGGAGACCCCGGGGCACGAGTTCATGATCGCCATCACCCCGCTGGGCGACGACCAGCGATACCTGCTCACCTCCGCCTCGCTGCAGACGACCTCCGGGAACTTCGTGGCGCCGAGCGCGACGTCCATGCAGGCAGCGACGGCACTGTTGAAGCCCGACCCCTCCTCGGGCTCGTGGCCGATGCCATATCCCGAATTCGGCCAGGCGGCCGGAGCGTCGGCGTACCCCGGGACCATGGTCGTCTACGCCGCCGTCCCGACGAAGGGCCTGCCGACCGCCGACGCCCAGGAGTACGCGGCGTTCCTCGAATTCGCAGCCACCGACGGGCAGACGCCCGGTTCGGGCGTCGGCCAACTGCCCCCCGGCTACCTGCCGCTCACCGCGGCGGACGGACTCGGCGGCCTCGCGTCGTACACCGAGGCGGCGGCCCAGGACATCGCGGCACAGAACGGCCAGGTCCCGTCGGTCCTCGGGGGTGCTCCTGGGGCGACGGCCGCGCCGCTCGCGGCACCGCCGATCGACGTTCCGACGACGAACACGTCGCAGAACTTCCCCTTCCAGGTCGACTCCATCCTGACCCCGTTCCTGACCGGCCACCCGCTTCTTGCGGCCCATGCAGCGGGAGGCGCACACACGTCGGCCCATCCCCTCGCGGCCGAGATGATCTCGAGCGTGCTGCACCCGGCCGGACTCCTCTGGACAGCGGGCTTCCCTGTCGTTCTGCTCTTCGTCCTCGGCGCGGTCGGCGCGCTCGGCGTGCCGCTGACGTTCAGGTTCGGCCGGAGGCGCGGCCGATGGTGATGGACGTCTCCGAGCGCGCCGGGAAGCCTGCGCGCACCCGGGAGGCTGCGAGCGAGTCCGGGTCGGCAACAGAAACAGAGAACGAAGGCGCAGGCGGACCCGAACGGACACTGCGCTCGGGTCCGCCCCGCCCGAGCGTCGCTGCCCTGGTACTCACGCTCGTGATGGTCGCGAGCGTGGGCGCGCTGTTCTTCGGGGTCTTCACCTTCGGGTTGAGCGGCCTGCAGGAGCAACGGAGCCAGCACCAGCTCTACGCCACGTTCCGGGGCCTGCTCGATCCGTCGAGCCCGAATGCGCCGTGGATCGGCAGCAAGATCCCCGCCGGCGCCCCCGTGGCCCTGATCAGCGCGCCCGCGGCGGGCCTACACCGCGTCGTCGTCGTCCAGGGGACGTCGGCGGGCGACACGCTGAACGGTCCCGGGCATCTCCCCGACACGGTGCTCCCCGGTCAGTCCGGCGCCTCCGTGCTCCTCGGCCGCGCCGCGACGGCCGGCGCTCCCTTCGCGCACATCGCGGACTTGAAGACCCGCGACGTCGTCACGGTGCAGACAGGCCAGGGCACGTTCCGCTACCGCGTGCGCGACCACCTCGCGAACGGCGGGAAGCTGCCGACGATCCGCGCCACCAGCGGGCTGCTGCTGCTCGGCACCTCCGCTGGCGCGCACGGCCTTTCCTCGCTCACGCCCAACCACGTCCAGTACGTCGTGGCCCAGCTCGTGGGCAAGTCGGTCAGTGCATCGCACGCGCGGCCGACTCGAGTGTCGGCCGCGAATCTTCCGGGCCACAACGACCCGGGGGCGTGGCCGTTCGTGCTGCTCTGGACGGGGGCCCTCTTCGCGGCCACCGCGGCCTGCTGGTGGCTGTGGTCGTACTGGGGCCTCGTCCGCACGTGGCTCATCGGCGCACCCGTCCTCTTCTTCATCCTCTGGGCGCTGAGCAACGAAGCGATCCGCCTTCTGCCCAACGTCTACTGATGCTCACCGATCCGATTCTCTCCAAACTCCATCACAATGCCCATTGCTTCGCAGAGGATCTTCGAATCTGAGCGACAGAAAGGAGTCTGAACTGGGAAAACTCTAAAATCCATCAACCCGCTTTGTTTAACGTCTTCAGGTGGTTTAGAGTGCACCGCCATGCACGCACAGACCACTTCTCCTCACGCCGCGCCCAGTCGCGCCCCGTCGCGGGGCCGAACCCTCCGACGGACCGCCGGAATCGGCCTCCTCGCACTCGCCCCGCTCGCCCTCGCTGCCGTCCCGGCTCTTCCCGCGGGCGCCTCGGGCGGGTCGGTGAGCCTCGTGGCGTACTCCACGCCGAAGCCGGCGTACACCGTGCTGGCGACGGACTTCGCCAAGACCAAGGGGGGAGCGGGCGTCACGGTGTCGCCGTCGTTCGGACCCTCGGGTACCCAGGCGACGTCGGTGGTCGACGGCCTGCCGGCCGACCTCGTCAACTTCTCGCTCGAGCCCGACATGGCGAAGGTCGTCAAGGCCGGCCTGGTGTCGAACAGCTGGAACCACAACTCGACGAAGGGCTTCGTCACCGATTCCATCGTCTCGTTCGTGGTGCGCAAAGGAAACCCGCAGCACATAAAGACGTGGGCGGACTTGTTGAAGCCCGGGGTCACCGTCATCACCCCCAACGTCTTCAGCTCGGGCAGCGCCAAGTGGAACATCATGGCGGCCTACGGCGCGCAGATCGAGCAAGGCAAGTCCCCTGCAAAGGCGCAGGCCTACGTGGCCCAGATGCTGCATCACACCGCCGCGCAGCCCACCAGTGCCAGCGCGGCCTTGCAGACCTTCCTCTCGGGCCAGGGCACCGTCCTCCTCGACTACGAGGACGACGCGCTCTACGCCCAGAAGCAGGGCGAGGCGATCTCCATCGTCACACCGCCCCAGACCATCCTCATCCAGAACCCGATCGCGGTGACCACAAAGGCCAGCCCCGCCGCCAAGGCCTTCCTCTCCTACCTGATCTCCCCTGCGGGGCAGAAAGTCTGGGGCCAGCAGGGCTACCGCCCGGTGCTCCCGTCGGTGGCCTCCCAGTTCCACTTCCCCAAGCCCCAGACGCTCTTCACCATCGACAAGCTGGGCGGCTGGGACAAGATCAACACGAAGTTCTTCGACCCGCAGACCGGCATCATCGCCAAGGACGAGCAGTCGCTCGGTGTCTCCACGTCCAGCGGGTAGCCCGCGGTGACCGTCCCCGTTTCGCTTCCCGACACCGGACCCGCTCCCGGTCGCGCCGTCTCGGCGGGACAGGGACGCCGGGCGCCGTGGCGCCGCGACACCTCGGACGCGCCTCGGAGCGGGTTGGTGCGGGCGGGTGAGACGGCGGCAAAAGTGGGCGGTCCGGCGCTGGCCGTCACCTACCTGTCGCTTCTGGTCCTGCTGCCGCTGGCCGCGCTGATCACCAACGCGTTCAGCGGCGGCTGGTCGGAGTTCTGGAGCGCCGTCACCCAGCCCGAGGCCGTCGCGGCGCTCGAGCTCACCCTGGTCGTGTCGCTCATCGTGGCGACCGTCAACTCCATCGCCGGCCTCGCCATCGCCTGGGTGCTCGTCCGCGACGACTTCCGGGGCAAGGCGCTCGTCAGTGCCGTCATCGACCTGCCGTTCGCCTTGCCGACGATCGTGGCCGGGCTCACCCTGCTCACCCTCTACGGACCGACCAGCCCGTTCCACGTCAACCTGGCCGACGCCCGGATCGGCATCGCGGTTGCGCTGTTGTTCGTGACGCTGCCGTTCTGCGTGCGCAGCGTCCAACCGGTCCTGGCCGAGCTCGATCGGGAGACCGAGGAGGCGGCCGATTCCCTCGGCGCCAGCCGCGGCCAGGTGCTGCGCAAAGTCATCCTGCCCAGCCTCCTGCCCTCGGTTCTGGCGGGAGCGGGGCTGGCCTTTGCCCGCGCCATCGGCGAGTTCGGCTCGGTCGTGTTGATCTCGGGCAACATCCCGTTCAAGACCGAGGTTGCGTCGTCGTGGATCTACAGCCTGACGCAGAGCGACGACCTGCCGGCGGCGAGCGCGGTGTCGGTGGTCCTCATCGTCATCGCCCTCGCCGTCCTGATCCTCATCGGATGGGTCCGCCGGCGCTTCGACATCACGGAGGCAGTGTGAGCTCGCGCTGGCGCCTACCCCTTCGCTTCGCGGTGCTGGGCTACCTGGCGCTGCTCGTCATCCTGCCCGTGTCCACGGTGTTCTACCGCGCCTTCGAGCACGGGTTCGGTGCAGCGTGGGACGCCCTGACCACCCCGGACGCCCTCCACGCCTTGTGGCTCACGCTGCTCGTCGCGGCGATCGCCGTGCCGCTCAACACGATCTTCGGGGTGGGCGTCTCCATCATCCTGGCCCGCCACCGTTTTCCCGGAGCCTGGCTGCTCGACGCACTGGTCGACATCCCCCTCGCCATCTCCCCCGTCGTCATCGGGCTGGCACTCATCCTCGTGTACGGCCACACGGGATGGTTCGGCAATTGGCTGGCGGCCCGCGGCATCACGGTCATCTTCTCCATACCGGGCATCGTCATGGCCTCGGCGGCCGTGTCGCTCCCCTACGTCGTGCGCGAGGTGCTCCCCGTGCTCCAGGAGATCGGCACCGAACAGGAGCAGGCGGCGCGCACCCTCGGAGGCGGACCGCTGACCGTTTTCCGGCGCATCACCCTGCCCAACATCCAAAGAGGACTCGCCTACGGGGTGACGCTGACGACGGCCCGGGTCCTCGGCGAGTTCGGCGCCGTGGCCATCGTGTCGGGGGCCATCGCCGGGAAGACCCAGACCCTCACCCTGTTCATCTCCACCAGCATCGACAACATCGATCCCCAAAGCGCATACGTGGGTGCGGTCGCCCTCTGCCTCTCCGCCCTGCTCGTGCTCACCATTTTGACCGTCACCGACCGCAAGCGCGACGAGTGGCATGGGAGGAACGCCTGATGAGCATCCACGTCGAAGGCATCTCGAAGAAGTTCGGCGACGCGGTCGCACTCGAAGACGTCACGCTCGAGGTGCCCACGGGTTCGCTCACCGCCCTGCTCGGCCCGAGCGGCGGCGGCAAGTCCACCCTCTTGCGCATCATCGCCGGGCTCGACACACCCGACAGCGGCCGGGTCCGCATCGAGGGCGAGGACCTCACGGGGACGCCGGCACGTCACCGCGGCGTCGGCTTCTGCTTCCAGCACTATGCGCCGTTCCGCCACCTGAACGTGCGGCGCAACGTGTCGTTCGGCCTCGACATCCGTCACCGGCCCAAGGCTGAGATCAAGGCGCGGGTGGACGAGCTGCTCGAGCTCGTCGGCCTGGCCCACCTCGGGGAGCGCTATCCGTCGCAGCTCTCGGGTGGGCAACGCCAGCGCATGGCCCTGGCCCGGGCCCTGGCCATCGAGCCCAAGGTCCTCCTCCTGGACGAGCCTTTCGGCGCCCTGGACGCCCAGGTCCGCACGCAGCTGCGTCAGTGGCTGCGAGACCTGCACGACACCTTGAACGTGACCACGGTGCTGGTCACCCACGACCAGGAGGAGGCCATGGAAGTGGCCGACCGGCTGGCCGTCGTGAACCACGGACACCTCGAGCAAGTCGGGACGCCCGCCGACATGTACGACCACCCGGACAACGAGTTCGTGATGACCTTTCTCGGCCCCGCCACCAAGCTGGGCGGCCGGTGGGTGCGACCCCACGATCTGGCCATCCATGGAGAGGATGGCGTGCACACCGGCGCGTTCGAGGGAACGATCTCACGGGTCACCCACCTGGGCTTCGAGGTCAAGGTCGACGTGGATCTCGTCGGTGGAGAGAGCTGCTGGGTGCAGCTGAGCCGAGGGACGGCGGCCCACCTCGGTCTCGAAGCCGGCCAGCGCGTCTGGGTGGCACGGGCGAATCCGACCGACGTCGACTCGTCGTCCGGCACCGACGCGCCGTCTGAACCAGAGAAGGCCGCGAGCCTCATCGCGTGAGCGCGGGCCTCGAGCCGCTTCTTCGACCATCGGAGATCGGGTTCGGCGGCCAGGGCGATTTGCATATCTGGTGGAACTTCTCGGTGCCCGCCACGCCCAGTCTCGCGGTCTGCGACACACCGAGCACAACGTCCCTCCCGGTGGAGCGGGTCGCCGGTTCATGCAACGTCCCGCCTCGACTGCCGAGGCACACGGTCGCGTCCTGACCTCTGGCCGCGAGCGAGCTGTTGCGACGAACGACGTCGCGACCAGATTGGTTGCAGTAGGTCTGACAGCACCGTCCACGGTGACGAATGCCTTGGCCGAAACCTTGCGGCAGTTGTGTGCCTGGGCCAAACTCGGGTTGATTCCGACGTTCGATCCGGCCGTGGGAAGTCGGTCAGCAGTGGAGGGGGACGACACATCACATGCCACTTTCGGTTCCGTCCAATGACGTAGGCGCCCGTGCGCCCGTGCGCCCGTGTGTGCGCGGGGAACGCCGACGGAACCGCGGACGACGCCGGCTCTGGTGGGCGTTTCCCGCCGTCGGAATGCTCGCCGTCCTACCCCTGCTCCAGGTTATGCCGGCAGGCGCGGCCGCGTTGATCGCATACCAGAACGTCGGCAATCAGAAGATGGTCGATGTCGCCTTCGACTCGTCCGGCAACCTCTACACGAGCCAGGACAACGGCAACGTGACCGTATGGCCGCTGGCCAATGGCGTCATCTTCGGGAAGAAGGTGAAGGCGGGGAAGGCCAATACACTCTTCACCCTCCACGACACGCCCGCACTGGCCTTCGACGGCTCCGGCGATCTCTTCGTGACGGACCGCTACGGGGTCAGTGGGGGTGGCATCTACGTGCTGCCGACCGCGTCAGGGTCGATCTTCGGCGTGCCGGTGAAATCGGACAAGCCGACCCAGATCGTCAGCGGCATCGACAACCCGATCGGGCTGGCCTTCGACGCCTCGGGCAATCTCTACTACACGACTCAGAGCACGATCGACGCCTTGCCCCTGGTCAGCGGGACCCTCTACGGCCAGCCGGTCACCGCCGACACGCCGGCTGTGCTGGTGACCGGGCTGATCGAGGGTGGGTTCATCACCTTCGACGGCGCGGCGCAGACGACCCAGGACCTCTTCTACACCGACGTGGGCAACCAGGTCAGTGGTAGCGCGTCGGTGAACGTACTTCCCGGGTCGACAACGACCATCTACGGACAGTCGGTCTTCGCCGACACACCGGCAGTGCTCTTCCGCGGTCTGACCGATTCGTCCGGACTCGCCATCGACCCGTCCGGCGACCTCTACGTCGACGTGTACGGCAACGTCGGCGTGGTCTCGCCCACCGCGGGGACGATCGACGGCACGAGCGTCATCGCCAACACGCTGACCCAGCTGGCAACCGGCCTCCTGGGTGATCTCGGGAACACGTTCCACGACGGCAACCTCTACGTGGCCGACCAGGACAACGGGTCGGTCGACGAGCTCACGAGCCCGACGGCGACCATCGCCCAGGTCACGTTCGGAGGGAGTCCTCTGAATCCGCTCATCATGGTGCAGGGCACCGGCTTCGACACCGCCCCCCCGAAGTCGCCGCCGTGCGGCACGTCGACCGGCAGCGACTACAAGTACGGCAACCTCTTTCTGGCGGACATCATCAACGTGTGGGGCGCCGGGATACCGGGCGACTGCGTGGGACTGACCGCGGCGAAGATCAAGAAGGGTACGACCATGTTCGGCCTGGGGTCCTACTACCTCAAGGCCGGTTTCGCGTTGGCCGGAGGCGACTCCTACACCCTGGGCGTCGACGGCACCGCCGTGAGCGGCACCGTGAGCTACACAAGCCCCTCGAACGCCACCGTGACCGCGGTCAAGCCCGCCGCCGGGCCGCCGGGCGGGGGAACCTCGGTGACCATCAAGGGCACCGGCCTCGCGGGGACAACGTGGGTCTTCTTCGGATCGGTTCCGGCCAAACAGGTCACGGTGAACGCCAACGGATCGCTCACCTGCACGACGCCTCCAGGTGTTGGGGCAGTCTCCGTGACCGCGGTCAACTCGTCCGACCAGGTGAGCGCGACCAGTGGAGCCTTCGTCTACGCGGGGGCGCCCCCGGCCGCGAGCTGACCCGAATCTCGCTCGTCAGCCGCAGCGGACGGAAGCTCAGCTGCGGCCCTCGTAGTACTCCGAGGCGTCACCTTCGAGCGCCACCGACTCGCGGCCGTCGACGCGGACGGGGACAGGACCCGCCACGGTGACCCGCTCGGCCCGGCGGTGGGCCTTCCCGTAGTCGACCACGGCGACGTGCTGGGTGGCGCGGTTGTCCCAGATGGCGAGGTCCGCTTTCTCGCGCCAACGCACCGTGTGGTCGGGCCGCGTGACGTAGTCCTGAGCGCGCTCGCCGGTCTCCGGGTGCACACCCACCGGCTAAATGCTAGTAAACCTATTGACTTAATAGGAATTACTCCTTACCCTTCGTGTCTGGCGGCTCAGAACGCCGCTCGCCGTCGCCGCTCGGCGGCGGACGAACTCCCCCCAAAGAAAGGAAACGCGATGTCGACACAGGCATCTCCGGACGCATCTCCACCCTCTTCCCGTGGCGGCCGGCGAAGGGTCGTCGCCGGCGCGGTCGCACTGGCCGGAGCGCTCGGGCTCTCAGTCCCGACCTTCTCCGCCAGCGGGGCCGACACGCCCAGCACACCGCCGCCCGTGACCGTCCTCACCCCGAACGGCACCGTCGGCCACGGCGACACCTTCATCACCCCGACGGGCGACACAGGCACCTACGCCAACGGGCCCGAGATCCTGAGCCCAACTGGTCAGGTCGTCTGGTTCCACCCGATCCCCGCGGGTCAGACGGCATCCGATTTCCGGACTCAGACCTACGACGGGCAACCCGTCCTGACCTGGTGGCAAGGGACCGGCCTCGGAGGACTGGCGAGCGGAACCGACTACATCTACAACGACCGCTACCAGCAGATCGCGACCGTCAACGCCGGCAACGGGCTGTCGGCCGATGGCCACGAGTTCCTCATCACCCCGTGGAACACGGCGTTGATCCTCTCCTACACCACCGCCACCGTGGACCTCACCTCCATCGGGGGTCCCGCTGATCAGACGGTCATCAACGGCGTGGTGCAGGAGATCGACGTCAGGACCGGCAAGGTGCTCTTCCAGTGGAACAGTGAGGACCACGTTCCCTTCAGTCAGAGTGAGCAGCCACTGCCTTCCTCGGCCAGTACGCCGTGGGACTGGTTCCACATCAACGCCGTGCATCTCGGCCCTCTGGGCACACTCCTCATCGATGCCCGGGACACTTGGACGACCTACGACGTCAGCCGCTGGAGCGGTCAGATCCTCTGGCGGCTCGGTGGCAAGGACAGCAGCTTCACCGACCTGGCGGCACCGGGACAGGTCCTCGACAGCGCCAACGAGATCTTCGTGTGGCAGCACGACCCCGAAGCCCTCGGCAAGGACACGTACACCTTCTTCGACAACGAGTCGTCAGGAGTTCCCCTGCTCCCGTACAGTCGGGCCGTCACCGTCAAGTTGAACTTCCAGCTACATACGGCGACGCTGGTTGCGTCCGAGAATCAGCCTGAAGCGCTCTCGGCCGCATCCCAGGGCAATGCGCAGACAACCCGGGAGCACAACCTCTTCGTGGGATGGGGAGCACTGCCCTACTTCTCGGAGTTCAGCCCATCCGGTTCTGTGCTCTTCAACGCCGAGTTCCCCTCTGGGGTGAACACCTATCGGGCCTACCTCCTGCCTTGGAACCCACCGGCCCGGTTCAGGTAGTTGGCCGGAGGGACCGATCGACCCACCCTCCGACCCGGCTGACCTGACCGCCGGCAATACGTAGCGAACCGACGCCATTCGGAGAGACGGGTGGCGTCGGTTCGTGTCTTCGGCGGGTCAACGGCGGGTGGTGTGTCGTGCTTCGGCAAACGGACGGATCGAACAGGGATGCTGCGAGCGCTCAGAAGGTGACGCTCGCACAACAGGGGGGCCACCTCGACGGCGTAGGTTGAGGTTGAGGCCAGTACCCGAGTTATCAACGCAGAATCAGAGAGACGGTGGTTGTTGAGCGAATGACGGACGGCGTGCAGAGAACAGGACCAGCCGATCCGGACCCTGTTGATCCCAAAGATGTGTACTCCGCGACCAGGGGTTCGCGTTTCTCCGGTCGGGTGGCCATCGTCACCGGTTCGACGGCCGACCCGAGTATTGGCCGATCCTGCGCACTTCGCCTGGCGCGAGAGGGCGCATCGGTCGTCATCAACGGCCGAGACAAGGATCGGGTGGCGTCGACGGAGGCCGCCTTCCGCGAAGAAGGACTCCATGTCGTCGGAGTCAGCGGATCCATGGACACTGAACCAGCAGTCGCAGTCCTCACCGACCGGGCCATCGAAGCGTTCGGCCGCATCGACCTGATCGTCAGCACGCTGGGGGGCGCCCCCTACCCACTCTCATTCGAGGCCATCAGTGAGACCCAGCTCATGGAGACGCTCCGACTCAACACCTGGCCGGCCGTCGCACTGATCCGTGCGGCCGTGGCGAAAGGTCTTGGTGACAACGCAGGCTCGGTCGTCACCATTTCGAGCGGCTCACCCCGCAAGACCACATCGGCCATGGTGTCCTACGCGTCGGCGAAGGCCGCGCTCAATGCCATGACCCGGACCATGGCGTCCGATCTGGCCGGTCGAGGGGTACGGATGAACGCGGTAAGTCCCGGGCTGGTGCGGACAACGGCGACCCGCTCCATCTGGGCAGCCGATGCAGGGGCGGAGGCCGGATCGGCCTCCCCCCTTGGCCGGCTGACCGAAGCCGAGGACATCGCCGCCGCTGTGTGCTTCCTTCTTTCCGATGACGCACGGCAGATCACCGGGGTCACCCTCGACGTCGACGGTGGGAACCACCTCTCCAGTGGATGGACACCGATCCGTTGAACCTGATCCCGGACTAAGCGGATCTCGGTTGCGACGAAGGCCAGATGTTCCTGAGAGGCCCCAAGACAGTGGACCCGATTCGAGCGATCTGCTCCCGGACCTGCTCTGGCGCCATGCCGGGAAGTTGTACCCGCAGGTTGAGCGCATCGGCACCGACTTCATTCGCCGTCGCCGCGAGTTGTTCCACCATCTCGCCCGGCCGATCGCACACGATCGTCTGGTCGTCACCGAACGAGCTCGCTTGCGCGGCGTAGCTTTCGTAGACCGCCCTCTGGCTCTCGACCAGAGCGGACGGCAAACGGCCGAGCCACACTCGACGAATCAGAACCTTGGCCCCTGTACCGCGGGCATTCTCGAAGGCCCAGGTCAGGCGGGCTAGTCGAGCTGGGGCCGACATGCCTTCCATCAGGATCCCGGCCCCGCACCTGGCCGCTCGAACAGCAGCGGCAACCGACACGGCCGCGCTGAGCACCGGGACCGGAGCTCGTCGGCAGGCAAGGAGTGCGGGGTCCCCTTCGAGCTGCCCGAGCTCCTCACCGCGGAGCATCGCCACGAGCCGTGGAAGCTCCGATTTGAAGCGAGAGACCGAATCGGTCTGGCTCACTCCGGCCGCTTCGAAGTCCAGCGGGAGGGCGCCTGCGGCCACCCCGATTCCGACACGACCCCGATATCGAGCCTGGAGCCACGCGACCTCCTCGGCAACAAGCGCCGTAGACCTGAGCGGAAGCAAGAGTGGTGCGGCCGCGGCCCAGCCCGTCGTGTGCTCTGCCAGCACGAAGGAGGCGATCTGGAGCGGTTGCGCCATGTATCCGGCGAAGCCACCGTGGTGCTCGCTCGTCATGACCCCGTCGAATCCTCTTCCCAGGGCCAGTCCAGCCTGTGCGCTGAGCTCGCTGACAACGTGGCTAGCGGGAAGGTCATTGTGCGGGTACAGCCGGATCGAGACCGATCCTCTGTCGAACGGAGTGGAAGGCACGACAGCTGTGCGTCGCCCCTCGCCGGACGCCCCGCTTTCGCTGGTGACCACCATGAGATCCTAGGAGACCCGCCGCCCCGTCCGACTGCTCGACGACCTGAGTCCCGCCACGAGCGAATCGTCGCCTCCGGCTTTGCGACAACAATCGGCCAGAGACTCGCGGAAAGCACTCCCCCACTCGACGGCATCATCTCGCCACAGGTCCAACTCCGGCGCGAGCCGTCCAAGACGCGGGTTTGTCGCACTTCCGGATATATAGAGCCGACTGCACGCAAAATATTCATATGGATGACCCTGAAAGTGTTCGGAATGAGAAAAATGCTCCCCGTCCGTCCTTCGTGGGTGTACCATCTTCGCCATGCGGTACGCCAGCGCGAACAGTTGCCGGGAACACCGGCACATAGACGGCCTCAGCGGCCTTCTGGCATCGCGCCGGCGTGCCATGGCCCAGATGAGCAAGACCCAATCCTTCGGTTGGGTCGACACGTACCCACAGGAGGCGCCCTCAACGGCATAACGAGGACTTACAAACGTCCAGGTCGTTGAGGAGCCGCTTCCGACAGGGGGCGGCTCTTTTGCATTCTTGGACCTGATCCACAACTGAACAGCCGAACAACCGATCACTCGAAGGGGTGTCGTCCAGCGGAGCCGGACAACCCGGCTCCAACTCGGCGGAGGTGGGGTTCGAATCTAACCACCGCCTGCTGGGCGAAGCCTTGCCCTTTTGCCAAATACAACTGCGAATCCACAGAACATTGACAACTAAATAGTACGCCAGATTGGGGATCGGGGCCGCGTCCATTGCCGCGGTCGACCGGTCCCACCCCGGTGACCTCTGTTGGTGAGAGGAACGCGGCAGTAAACCGCGCGGCATCGTGTCAGAGGTCGTTCGATTCGACCCGCCGGGACCCAGGGTTGAGCGCACGAACTCGCCCGTCTCCGCCCGGCGCCGGGCGCCTCTCTCTCCGTTGGCAGAGCGATGGACTCTTCGACCATGCCGTCGTGAGTGCGAGACCATCGGGACACACTCGACCGGGTTCGTCCGGTCGCAACACCTGGTTGTAGCTCAGTTTGGGCAGAGCGCCTGGTTCGGGACCGGGAGGTCAGCGGTTCAAATCCGTTCAACCAGACGAGCGGTGATCGAACACCGCAGCAATCCGGAGAGTGGTCCAGCGAACCGAACCCTCGGCTCTGATCCGAGAGGCGCGAGTTCGAACACAGTTCTTCACAGAGACACGCGTGGCTTCCAGTCACCAGTACCGGGGCGGAACCGTCGGCCTCGCCAACAACTATCCGCTCGGGAGTCGTCCAATGGCAGGACGCAAGGTTTTGGTCCTTGAGATGAGGGTTCGACACCTTCCTCCCGAACCATCTGAAAGGAGGTGCTTCCATGCGACACGATCGGCTGAGTCTCGTCCGTCCCGAAGACGGTGCAGAAACAGCGACAGAGAGCTCGCTCGAGCTCCATGTCGTACCGGCGTCGCCGGATTCAGCCGTGCGCAGGCTTCGCGGCATAGACCATGCCGACGACTCACTGTTCCCGGATGACGCGGCGTGACAGAAGGCGCAAGGGATATGCCGGTCGGGCCCAACGGGATGGGCACTGGCTTCGTAACCCAGTCGATTCGGGTTCGAGTCCCGGGGCCGGCTCCATGGTGAAAGAGGGCAGTTCGGAGATGCGCGCGTGAGGTCGATCGAACAACTCCCGATGACCACCCGGACACATAGCTCAGAGGCAGAGCGCCGGCACGACACGCCGGAGGTCGGGCTTTCGAAACGCCCTGTGTTCACCAGATCGTTCACGGCCCGAAGCCGGTTGATGACCGCACCGCTTGGTAGAGCGGAAGGCCTCGTTCGAGATGGGGCCGCCCGGCCGAGCGTTCGAGAAGACCGAGCGAACGAGTCCGGGACTCGAGAACCGGTTGCCGCCGCCTCGAGCCCCTGCCGCCAGCGCATGCTCGCCGCTTCGAGAGCTCAACGACACAGCGCAACGTTCACCCTGGGTCTGAAGATCTACAACGCCACGCAGCGGGGAGGGATGGTGACCTCACGGGTCTCATAAGCCCGAAGATCTCCGGTCAGTACGGAGCGCTGCGACTGGGGCCGGGCCGGTCGCCCAGGACGGTCTTATGAACCATCCGCGCCGGGGTCAGCACCCGGGGCCCCAACGATCGAGCCCTGTAAGCCAAACGGAACCGGCCCTTGGGCCAAACCCAGCGTGTGCCCGTTCGAATGGAACCGGAGCACATTGCCGGTGAGGGTGGGCGGCTGAGCTCCCGACTCCCCTCCGGGAACGTGAGAGTTCGACACTGCACTTGGGTCTCGGGGACCAGTCCGGGCTGGAACGTGCCGAGTGGCGGGATGGAAGCACGCAGGTTCGAGGAGCTGCGCAGACTCCCGCCTTGATCCAGGTGGCCTGTAAGACGACCCAATCTGGCGCACTATTTGGTTGTCACCGTGTGGATGCCGACGGAAGTGAACACGATGCCGAAGCAGATCAATCCGAACCTGACGTCATGGGCCAGCGAGCTCGACGACAACGCCCTTGAGCAGGCATTGCGCACCTCGCGGCTGCCGATACTCGCCGGGCCCGTTTGCCTGATGGCGGACGCCCACTTCGGCCTGGGGGCAACGGTCGGCAGCGTCGTGGCGACCAAGAATGCAGTCCTGCCGTCCGCGGTCGGTGTCGACATCGGCTGCGGCATGGTGGCGGCGGAGACCAACCTCACCGCATCCGAGTTGCCCGACGATCTCACTGTGCTCCACGGCTTGCTCCGCGCACGGATCCCAGCTGGCGTCGGAAAGGGACACGAGCGTTCCGGTGCCGAGGTGCCCCCCGCAGTGCAGGCCCTCGGACTGCCGCCAGGATCGGCATCCGAGCTCTCGGCGCGCCAGATGTCGACCATCGTCGTCCAGTTCGGCAGCCTCGGAAGCGGCAACCACTTCGTGGAGGTCTGCCTGGACGAGCGCGACCGCGTCTGGATCGTGTTGCACTCGGGCAGCCGGGGCATCGGCAACCAGCTCGCCACTGCCCATATCAAGACGGCTCGCCTGGTCGCACAGGAGGAGGGCGAGGTCCTCGAGGACCGCGATCTGGCCTGGCTGGCGGAGGGCCGGCCGGAGTTCGATGCCTACGTCGCGGACATGCTGTGGGCACAGCGCTACGCATGGGGCAACCGGGAGCAGATGATGGACGCCTCGCTGGCGGCACTGCGGGCGGCCGTGCCCCACGTTCTCGAGACCCAGCGCATCAACTGCCACCACAATTACGCCGTCAAGGAAATCCACCGGGGCCAGGAGGTATGGATCACCCGCAAGGGTGCCATCCGGGCCGGACTCTCGGATCTGGGGGTCATCCCGGGCTCCATGGGCGCATCGTCGTTCATTGTGCGTGGCAAGGGCAACGAGGCTTCCTACGAGTCGAGCTCGCACGGCGCCGGTCGGCGGCTCGGTCGCAAGGCGGCGTTCCGCCTACTGACCACCGAGTCGCTCCGGAACGCCATGGCGGGCAGGGCCTGGGACGACAACATGGCCGACCAGCTCGTCGACGAGCACCCCGATGCCTACAAGCCGATCACGCAGGTCATGGCCGATCAGGCCGACCTGGTCGACGTGGTCCACGAGCTACGACAGGTCGTGAACCTTAAGGGGACGTGACAACCCTCGAGAGGACCCTGGAGCGGCTCGAACCGAGCTTCCACGGCGGCGCACGGTCTCACAAGTTGAGAAGATCTCCGACCCGCTCGCCGGCGCGCCCACTCGCACGACCGAGATGCGAGACCGGCTTGCACTCGAGACACCGTGGCTGAAAACGCGTCGGGCTACCAGCGTCGTTCGCAGCCCGGGACAAAGCATCCCGGCGGAGGAGATCATCGAAAGACGGGCTGGCAGCACAGGCGCACAGACGACTGCGCACGTTCATTGCGTTCTGGTCCGAGACCTCTTGGCAGTACCGCGTCGTTGTGCTTACATGTCCACTCGAACGCGAGCAGGGAGGAGGTGCACATGGAGATCCACCCGACGAACCGTCAGATGCTGATGCTGTGCACCACCGCTGCCGCGGGCAACCGCGCTCTGCTGGGCTGACCAGCATCGAGCCCAGAGGCGAGCGCCGACGGCGCAGCCTCATGCTCCTGGAATATCGGCGATGAGACGCCGCGCTCCGGTGTCACACCCCCAGCCCAAACTGTCCCTCTTTTCTTCTCAAGGAATACCCATGCACCCCGAAATGCTACGGGCCTTCGCCAACGCCAGACACGAGGACCTCCTCCGTGAGCGTCGGCCGAGAAAGCGCCCACCTGCCGGATCTGATGATCCGTCACCGCCGTACTCCCGTTCACGCCGACGGGTCGGCTCACTTCTCATCTGGGCCGGCGCACGGCTCATCGGTAATCAAAGGGCCGCGCTGGATTTGGCTCGAAAATAGTGAGACCTACAGCCGTACTCCATTGTCGACGGCCCGTTCACGCTATGGACGTGCACCGCGACGAGGAGGTGTCCTCGCGGTGAATGAGGCACCCTGCTTCACCGCCCACGCGGATTGGGTCGTGCGCGGTCCAGCCTCAGAGAGGATGTCAGTGAACGGGGCTACCGAAACGGATCACATTTCCGTCGGGGTCGGAGACGGAACCCTCCCGCTTGCCGTAGTCCTCGTTTCGCGGGCCGTCGACTTCGATCCCCGCCTGTATCCACTCCTCGGTCACCCGATCGGCGTCCTGGCAGTGCAGATACAGCGAACCGTGACCCGGACGCTCGTTTCGTGTTGCGCGGGCAAGGTGGATCGTGAGGTCTCGATCCCGGTGAGCGAACGCATAGGTGTCATCGTGCAGCGACGTCTCAAAGCCCGCTCGCTCGTACCAGGCGACCGAACGAGGCACACTGGCGACCTTGAAGATCGGCTCGAACCCCGTGATCAGCCACGTCCCGCTCATGAGTTGCAGCTGACCGTCGCGCTGACTGTTCAGGCCGCCGAGGCAGTCGTGGCAGATCGCGAGATCGGGGTGCGAGCGCAGTCTGACCCACCAATCAACGGACATTGCGCAGCAAGCACAGACCACGGCCACGTCCAGAATCGTACGTGACAGCCTGAGGCCGTCATCCCGGCGTGAGGCAAGCGAATGAGCCGCGCCGACCTGCTATCGGCCGGTGCGCTCGCGGTGTTTGCACCCCGGCCAGCAACACGGCCGACGCTGGCCTTCCTCCAGTTCCTCTTGGGTCCGGCGAATTCTGCGTTCTCGGGTCGTCTCCTGCTTGGCATCCTCGACCCAGCAGATGAACTCGTTTCGGGCCAGAGGCGTGATGTCCTTCCAGGCGACGAGAGCCGTGGGGTTGGCGTTCAGCGCCTCGCGTAGGTCTCGTGGAAGCTTGTGGACCACTCCCCCGGGCATGCGCTGGCTGCTCACGGGGCCACGGTAGCGGCCAGTGCAGCCTCTCGACATCTCGGCTCTCTCGCTCCCGGTGAAGGACCCGCCCAATCCCGTCCCGAAAGACCGGACCCGCGACGTCGATGAGATGGGAACCACGGCATTTTCCCGACGAGGATCACTGCTAGTTGAGCCTGCCTGCGAGCGATGACAGATACTCGATGTGCCCCCCGACCGAGTCCAGACCGAGACCCATCGTGACCACGGTGACGTGTGTGCCACCTGCCTCGCGCCAAGAATCGATCTCCCTCGTGAGTTCGCCTACGTCGGCTCCACTGAGCGCCACATATTCACCGCCGAAGCCTTCGACCGACCTGCCGAGATCGCCGACACGCGCACGCAGCCGACTCCACGAGTCGACGGCGTGATCGACCCCACCTCCGAAGAAGATGAAGCCGTCTGCGAGCCGGGCCGCCCGATCGAACGCCTTCTCACCGGATCCACCGAGCCAGATCGGGATGAGCCTCGTCGGCTTGGGCACGAGCGAAGTCCGATCGATCCGATCGAAACGACCCGAGAAGTCGACGACCGGTTCGGTGAACAACCGGCGAAGCAGCTCTATCTGCTCCTCCTGCCTCGCACCACGGGTGTGAAAATCTTGGCCCAGGGCCTCGTACTCGACGTAGTTCCAGCCAATGCCCACGCCGAGGCGCAGCCTGCCGCCCGACAGAAGATCGACGTCGGTTGCCTGGCGGGCCACAAGTGCTGTCGGGCGCTGCGGAAGAACCAAGATCCCCGTGGTGAATTGGATTCGCTCTGTGATGCCAGCCAGATGGGCGAACATCACGAACGGGTCGTGGAACGGGTCGCGTTCGGTATAGGGGCCCGTCAGTTGCGGCGTTCGACCTGCGTGCACTGCCCCCAGGACGTGGTCGTAGGAGAGAATGTGGTCAAAGCCCAGATCCTCGACCGCTCTTCCGAATTCCCGAACGGCGGCGGGATCGCCTCGAAGCTCGATCTGAGGGTACGCGACACCAATCTCCATGGACCGTAGCTTCCCATACGCGGTTTCGGCGCCGTAAGAGGAGAGCGGACCCCTCCGATGCATCCGTACAAAGCATCGGCCCTGGACCGATCGCCGCTCCTTACTGGACCACGCCCGCTGACCGAAGGGCCGCAATCCGGTTGGTCATCCCGAGATCCGAGAGGATCTCGTCGGTATGCTCGCCGAGCAGGGGGGAACCGCCGGCCAAGGACGCCGGTGTGGACGTGAACTGGGCGGGATGTCGGGGCAGACGCACTTGGCCGACGACGGGGTGGCTCTGGTATTCGAACAGTCCTACCGCCTCCGCATGCGGATCACGCGCCAGTTCGTCGGGCGACACGATCAGGGCGTAGGGCACTCCTTCTGCTTCGAAGCGTTCGCTTGCCACGGCGCCGGTCAGGTCGGCAGCATTAGCGTGGCAGGACTCCATCATCCGCGCCATGACATCCCGGTGTTTGAACCGCTCCACGATGGTGGCGACCAGGGGGTCGTCATGGCCCTCAACGCCGAGGGCCCGGCACATCCCGGCGAAGTCGTGGTCCGACGTGGGCGTCACGATGCCCCACGCGTCTTTGAAGCGAAATGGCTTCGAGCCGGCAACGAAGCTCGAAGGCAACGAGTTGTCCGACTCCAAGAGCACCTCGTTGGCCGCCGAATCCGCCCAGAGGAAGGACACGACCGCATCCATCATCGACAACTGCACATGCTGTCCACCTCGTCCCCGTGCTCGTGCGAACAGGGCAGCGGTGATCGCTTGCGACGCGAACAGCGCCGTCACCTTGTCGGCCGCCGCCTGGCGCAAGAAGACGGGGACACCGTCCGCCGGATCGGCCTGATTGCTCGCCAGACCACCGTACGCCTGCATCACCGTGTCATACGCGGCGCGGTCGCGATTCGGGCCCTCGGTGCCGAATCCGGACAACGATGCGTAGATGACGTCTGGATTGACACTCGCCATGTCGTCATATCCGAGGCCCAACCTGTCCATCACACCGGGCCGGAAGTTCTGCAAGACCACGTCACTTTCTGCCGCGAGCGTCTTTACGATTTCCAGACCTTCGGGCTGCTGGAGGTCCACGGAGATACTTCGCTTTCCCCGGTTGCAAACCAGGAACAGCGAGCTCATCCCGTTGACCGACACGCCGATCCAACGGGCGATATCCCCGCTACCCGGTCGCTCGACTTTGATCACGTCGGCGCCCTGGTCGGCGAGCAGCGCCGCTGCGTACGGACCAGTCAACGCAATCGACAGGTCCAGGACGCGAACGCCCTCCATCGGTCCACTCATAAGAAGGCCTCCCTCCGTCGGCGTTCAGACGGTATCGGGTTGGACCGGGTGCCACAGAATGACCGGACTCGATCGGCGACACCACGCACCCGCTGAAGCCGACATCGACGAGTCGGCGCGAGCCCAGGTCATCGGTCACGGATTCGATGTCAGGGCCAACACCGTTCGATTGGTCTCGCGGGCCCGCGCCAGACCGGTATTGCGTTCGATGTTCCCTGCGCGCAATGGCTACGTTGTCCAGCGACGACCGTGGGGTCCGGTGGGGATGCAGGAGGACGCAACCGAGCATGCCGGGACCCGTGACGGAGTCATCGGGCAGTTGCGCGGGTTGTTTCGGCCCGAGGTCCGTGGCCCCCGTGGGCGCGACTGGCAACTCACAGTGGTCGGTGTTCACGCACGAGAATCTTCGGCGGGACTCGCCAGAGGTCGCCAACTACCTCGTGCACCCCATCACGTCAAGCTACATGGCGAGAAGGCGCACAAGTCGGTGTCCTCCATCGGAGAATCGGGAGACCTTGCCTTTGTCGTGGTGCCCACTTCCGCCGCCCTCGCGGTGGTCGAAGAGATCGCCGATGTCGGCACCCGCGATCTGGTGATCCTTACCGCCGGTTCTGAAGAGGCCGGACCCGCAGAAGAGGAGTTGGCGGCCAGCTTGGAGAGGCTCGCCACTGACCATGACCTCACCGTCCTCGGCCCCGACGGTAACGGCTTCATCAATGTCGCCGGCGGGGTCGCTCCCTACGGCCTGCCGATCGCACCAGCGCTGGTTGGCGGGCCGGTAGGGATCGTCTTGCAGTCCGGCGGTGTGGCCGGCTACTTCGATGGCCCATGAGGCACATCGGCATCGAGGGGCGGCGTTGCGCCACCTCCGACAATCAGACTGACAGAGGTCCCGCGATGCGGCAGCCACGAAACCCGTCGCTGCCGGAGAAGGGCACTAGCCCGGCTCGGCCCCATCGTCCTGGGCGGTGCGCAGCCGCTTGGCCAACGTCTGGAGCAGGTTCCAAGCGATTGTCGCATTCTGCTGCACGAGTGGCCGAAACTCCCAGTAGGTAAGCCCGTAGCACACGAGTTCGGTATCCGCGGTGACCGTGGCCGATCGCGCACCCTCATCAATGAGCGCGATCTCCCCGAAGTAGTCACCGGCCGACAGCGTGGCCCGTTGCTGTCCACCGACCGAGACGGTTGCCTGGCCTGACTCGATCACGAAGAATGCCGCTCCGCCCGTGCCTTCCTTGGTAATCGTCTCGCCCGGGGCAAAGCGTCGTTCCTTGAACAGGGCGGCGATGCCTTCGGTGTCGCGTGCGCTCATATTGGCAAAGAGCGGCACCCGCTCAATCACGTCGACCGGTCGCTTTGCACCAGGGGATGCTGTCGATCGCACGGGTGACCCAGCTCGCGTGACCGCTCGGCACTGCAGCAGGTAGATCTGCTCTTCTGCGAGCGCCCACTCGATGTCACGCGCCGGTCCAAAGACCTGTTCGCACCGGTCGGCGAGCACGTTGAGTTGTGTCAGCAGATCGTCATCGAGACAGAGCTTCTCGACCAGTTCCGCTTCGACATCTTCTTCGAAGGTGCCGCCATCGGAGGCGGCACGGATCGCGACCTTCTTCACACCGGGTGTGCGCTCGAGCACCCTGCCCTCCCGATCCATGCGGAAGCTGTCGGGGATGACACGGCCGGCCACGACCACTTCGCCGAGCCCCCAACTCGCCTCGATAAGCCTCTCGTCAGCACCATTGATGGGGTTCTGCGTGAAGAGGACCCCCGCGACGTCGGGACTGAGAAGTGATTGGACCACGACACCGATACTCGGCCGCGTGAAGAGGCCCACACGCTGGCGGTACGTGATCGCCGAGTCAGAGTTGGCCGACCACCAGATCTCCTGAACCGCCGCACGCAGGTCGTCCACCGAAGGCACGTTGAGAAGCGTGAGGTGCTGGCCGGCGAAGCTCGCGTCCGCACCGTCCTCGTCGACCGCAGACGAGCGCACCGCGAGGGGTCCCGCCAGGGAACGGGCCGCCATCGTCAACTGCGCGATCGCTGCCTCGTGACCAGCGGCCACAGCGTCGACAATCGAGCCCGAGAGTGCGATTCCAGGTGGAATCCGCAACCCGGACCGCGCTGGCGGCTCCCAACCCAGTTGCCTTCGCGCCGAACCGCGATTCATCGTGCGCGTCCTCAAGCGGGACGACCTCCGTCACCGCGTACACCGTGACTTCACCGGCGTCGCCGTCTACTCGTACCCGCGTGCCATCGGGAATTCGGTCGGTTGCGTCACGCGTCCCGACCACACCGGGGATCCCGTACTCACGCGCCACGATGGCCGAGTGCGAAAGCAGACCACCCGAGTCGGTGACGATCGCTCCAAGCAGCGGCAGGAGGATGTTGAACGCCTCGCTGGTCGATTCCGTCACGAGCACGTCACCCTGCACGATCCGGTCGAACTCGGACGGACCCGAGACGAGCCGAACCGGGCCTTCGTAGACACCGCCACTGGCGGCGAGGCCTCGCAGCACATTCTCCTCGTGCGGCGCCGCAGAGCTCCCGAATAGCTCGCCCATTGCGATACCCATCGCGCGCATGACCCTGGCGATACCGGGCGGCAAGCCGGACGGGTCAGGCGGGGGTGGTGCCGGCGGCCCGAGTGATGCCGGAGCTTCCTTGGCCGATCTGGAGCTCCGATCAACGAAACGCTGTTGCAGTTCGTCCGCAGATGGGCCGCCCTGGCCGACGACCAGCGAGCACATCTCGTCGAAGTCGGCGTCGACGAAGTGCTCGGGGTCGTGCACCCGGCCTTTGGTCTGGAGCCGGTGACCCGCCATCAGCACCGCGCGACGCATGATCCCTGAAGCCCAGATGTCACTGAAGACACCGCGTTCGTCCCGCAGGCGGTACATGAGACGCGCTTCGCCGAGGAGTTCGTCGAACTGGGCACGGTGCTGGTCCGGCACCTGCCTTCGGATGTCGGCGATCCGCTCATCGACGTTGCCCGCATCACTACCTGCGCCGTCTACGGAGGATCGGATGGCACGGAGCAGGGCATCGGGCAACTCGAGCGCGTACCGCCCGGAAATGTCGAAGCCGTCAAGAAGTCGATACCCGACGAGGTCCAGATATCCCGACGTGGCCGCGCCGACGTCCCCGCCAAACGCAGACAATTCCGCGAGGACCTTGCTCGGTTCGCCGGCCGAGTCGAGGAGGGCGCGGGCAGACGCGTCCTGGGTGATCGCCACGATCAGCCGCTCGAGTTGGCCCGACGCACCGGCTGAGACCGGGGCTGCGCCGCGCATCATCGCGAGCACATCGGACGATGCGACGCTGGTCCAGGTCCCCACCTGCGCCAGGAGGTCACCCACCGGCAGCATCGCCGAACCCGTGAATCGCATGTGCTGGTACATCATGCGGCCGTGGTGCTCCCGGCAGCGGGTCAGGTATGCGACCAACCCCTCGTCGGAGAGACCACTCGCGTCGACTGACTGCAGCTCGCGGTGGACCTTGATCGCGGCGGGCTTCGCCGTTTCGTCCCACTCCTGCAGCTGCTCGCGCCAGACCTTCTGCTCCCACACCACCTCCGCACGGGCGAAGCGTTGCGGGACCTCTTCCTCCGACACCGGGTGCATCGTGTTGTACGCGAAGCCGTTGACGTATTGGGTCTCCATCGACTCGATGAGCGCCCCGTAATAACCCATGAACTCACTCGTGCCACGGCGGAAGGGCTCGGGGTGCGTCTCCGACCAGTAACGCGTCACCGGACGCGGGAAGTGCACGGGGTCCAAATTCCACGAACCCGGACCCGGGGGCTCGAAGTCTTGCGCTGGCGTCGCCTGTTTGGACATGCTGGGCCTCCCCTGGGTGGGCGTCGGAGCACAGCCCCCGCTGCGTGGTAATCCTCACGGGTTGCGAGTTATTCGTCAAATGCCAACGAGCCGCGGCCTTATTCGCCGGATCACATGCAACCTGGCGGGCACCCACCTCGCGCTGAATCATGGGGTGACAGCGCGAGCGGCGGTGAAACTGGCTACGGACCAGCGGCGTCGGAACTCCAATGTCACGCCCGAATCGTCATCGACGTGACCTTCTGTCCGGTGGGTTACCTCATGGCAACAAGCTTCAAACTGGGCGCCCTCCTCGACGTGACGTCCGATCGCCACTTCGCCACGGTCCTCTGCGGCCAGATCGACGGCCGGAACCCACGACTGCTTCTGGCCAATGCCGGCCACCGCCACCCTTCCTGATTTCTCGGAGCGAGTGTCGTTTTCTTGAGAGCCCGATTGGGCCGCCCATCGGTGGCGTCCCCGGGCAGCGGCATTGCGAGGCGACGCTCCCGCTGCCAGATCGAGGAACGCTTCTGGCCTTCACGGACGGGCTCACCGAGCGCAGGGGCGAGAACCTTGATGAAGGGATTGAACGAGCGAGAAACGCCGTCGCCGGACACGAGGGGACACTCGACGAACTACTCAGCGAGGTGGCGGACAAGCTTGCGGCTGGGAAGCCCAAGATGACACAGCCATGTTGGGCCAGGTTCAGGCTGCGATGATGGACCTTCTCCAAAGCCATCCTCAACGCTTAGTTGTCGATCTTTCGGGTATCACCTTCATGGATAGTTCGGGACTCGCGCTACTGGTGTTGGCATGTCGGAATGCCGGTTCGATCGAAATTCGACAATCTCCAGCAATCGCACGTCGAGTCATTGAAGCTACCGGTCTCGCCGGGTATCTGGGATTGGAACCTCATGACAGTTGAAGCCACTTTTTCGAAGACCTCCGACTCGGTTGCACTTGCTCGACGCTTCGCTGAGGAGGTTCTCGGCGGTGTTCCCGCGTCGATTGCACTCGACATCGTTCTTATGGTTTCGGAACTCGCTACCAACGCCGTCGTTCATGCAGCCACGATGTTTCGTCTCAGCATCGAGAGAACCCACGAGTTCGTGCGCGTCGAGGTCGTAGATGGCGGCGACGGCCATCCCCGTCTTCAGACACCGTCCAACAGCGACCTACACGGCCGAGGGCTGCAACTCGTCCAACGTCTCTCTGATCAATGGGGCGCGATAGAGAACGATGGCAGAAAGATTGTGTGGTTCGTCCGCCGTCTCGCCCTCCCCGACGCCGGCAGGGCGGGGAACGTGGATCCCGCTACCCGACCTCGATCGAAGGTATCCGCTTCCGTAAGCCGCCCCGAGCGTACCTCTGACCGTCCAGCGCGACACCTCTACGGAGTTCCATAGCCGTCTGAGAAGAACCGCGGTGCGTTGGGCCGCCGCACAATCATACGCGCGCAGGGCGTCGAGACGACCCGTATTCACCTAGCGCCGCGTGAGCCAACAATTGCGGGGTTCAGCCCGGCACGTCGCGACATTATCGGTATACAGGGACACCTTCCCGGCGAGATCAGGAATTTGCGATTGCCTCACGGACGGCGGGCACGACTTCATGGGCCCAGACATTCAGCGTCGCGTTGCTGATGCTGTCTCCGGGAGCCACCAAGTAGATGAACGCGGCGGCGGCGCGTTCAACCGCGGCGAACGTCAGTTCCTCCACCCACTGTCCTACCGCACCCCTACCCAGAGACCTTCGTCGTCCCGAGTTGCACGCAGCGGCTCCCGGGTAAAGCGCCCTGACACGTTGTAAATGGTGTGCACATCTGCAGGATCTCTCCCCACCGAAGCGGCCGCCTCGTTGACGATGGGTCGTGAGTGGGCAACTCGTGTGCTGCGCCAGTCGGCGAGATGTCCTGGTATCCATCCGTCGGCGTGACGGCCGGTCACCGCCAAGTTCTTCGGCCCGAGCGCCCCGACCCAGATCGGTGGCGTTGGTGCGTCAGCGGGTGCCAGCTGGGTGACCTGGTAGAACTCGCCGTCGAAAGTGACCGGATCGCCGCCGCCCGAGAGCGCCCTGACAACAATGATCGCTTCTTCTAGGGCTCGTATCCGTTCTACAGGCGACAGACGAGGGACACCGAGGGCGATGATCTCATCCCAGATTCCGCCCGCACCTATTCCAAGAACAACTCGGCCACCCGAGATCGTGGCAAGTCCCGTGACAGTCCTGGCGAGTATGGGAGCGGGGCGGCTGAGCAGGTTCGTCATGATCACCGCTCCGGTGACGGTGTTGGTTGCACCCAGAACGAACCCGAGGGCTGCGTAAGCATCAAGGCGTTCCGCGAAATAGGGATGGTCGCTGACGCTGACGACATCGAGACCGGCCTCGTCGGCAAAGCGGACATGCCCGACCAACTCACTCACTTGATCGACGCCGTTCTCCAACCCGATTCCGAAGAGGACTTTGCGATTGGGAGTCACCAGACCATTCAATCAGGAGCCCAAGGGGTATCACCATGGTGTCGTTTCGGGGATGCCCGCAACCGTAAATTGACGGGGCACTCGTTGCTTTGCTACGACGCCTCACCCCCGGTCATGCGATCGCCGCCAGAGTTCGCGCAATGGTCGAGCACCATCTCGTCATCTACCGGCGCCAGTGAGCTTCACCCCAATTCGTGCTGCCAGTTGACCGCCCACGCTGTCCTCCTCACCCAAGGTCGAGATGAGCAGGGCGTATCAGGATCCTTGGAACCCGGTCACTACCTCTCGCCGCCGGCGTTCCATCACGCAAGGATTGTGGTTTCCCGGATGGATCGACGAGCGGCAGAGCTAGGCGCCCCCTCGGCAGCCGTCGCTGCAAGAGATAGTTGTAGGTCTGTGTCACCCAATCAGGTCATGGTCGTCACCCGCAACGATCCACCTCGAGAAATCCTTCCCGAGCCACGGGGCTGAAGACCGTCTCCAAGATCACTGACGGTTTGTTTCTTCCGTTGCTAGTGATCGTCCGTGTCTGCGGAGTTCAAACGAACGTCTCTTTGCTCGTTCTCAACGTCGAGCATGAACTCCCGTGGTGCTTCCTCCAGCATCATCAGAGCCTCGTTCGCGCCGGGGAATGCTCGAATCAGCTCGTCTAGCTTGCGTTGGGTCGCCGCCTGCTCCCGACCCTGAGTGTGTTGGATCGCGAAGACCATGATGAGGGTGATAGACGAAGCTGAGAGCTCAAAAGCTGCCACCCAGTTCTTTGGAAAGTCGAGGACCGAAATCGCAACCACAAGTGACACAACGGTGATGGTCACAACGAGTGCGACCGCCGGGAGAACGGTGTAGTGCTCAATCATGTACAGGATGCGGCTCCATACTGGGAGCTGCGACGTCCTGTGCCTGATGCGGCGTCGTTGACGCACCGTTTCGTCCTCTTCAAGACCGCTCTCCACCAACCAAGACTACAGAGGTCGGCCCGATTCGAAGGTAGGCTATGAGCCCAAAGCGGTGTTCAACGTATGTGCTGCTCACGCGGTGTTGTAGCCCAATCGACTCGGCCAAGCCACTGATCGACCGCGGGACACGAACACTGCAGGTCGAGGTCAATTGGCGGTGAGCGGAGCCGAGGCCCCGCCCACCGCTGGACACATTCGGACCGGAAAAGCGCGGCTACGACACCGCGGATCCGAAGAACGGCATCCCCCGGCGGGCTGAAGGTGAAGAACCCGCCGTCCGCAGCCACGAGCCAGTAGCCACAGTCGCCCGGTCGACGGCGATGCCGACGACCGGCTGGTTGAGCTTCACGCCCGTGAGCGAGCCGTAACAACGCGCAGACAGACGGCCGTCTTCAAAGCGCGAGTGGCGCCAGGTATACCTCCGTACAAGCCGCTACTGCCCTTTCTCTCACCTCGATGAGAGGTACGAGCGACCACTTGGCGCTCCGTCGGCACCTGTGCTAGCCAGGCGCCAATTGCTGCGCGCTGGCTCAGGTGACGTTCAGTCCTGATGGCTGCGCTGGTCGGATTCGTGCACCTTGGCGTCGGCTCGAGCCTTCTCGGCCTCGGCCTCCTTCGTGGCGACCTCGCGCTGCGACTCTGCCTTCTCCTGCTGAGCGCGTCCTTCACGCCGTAGTTCATCCCTGCCCGTGACGGCGCCAGCCGCTTCCTTGGCTTTGCCTTTGATCCCCTCGACAACGCCTTTTACGCCAGCCTCGGGGCCGGTATCTTTCTCACTCGGGTTGGTCATGCGTGCCTTTCATCTCTGGTCGTTTCTTTATACCCGCCTCGGTTGGTGGCGAACACAAATCTCGTCTTCCGCCAAATCAGATGGCGTCCCCAGCACGAAGGCACATTCCCGTCTTCAGCAGGTGGCATTCCAAGGGCTACATGCACTTTCCGAGACCAGGAAGGAGCCATTGGGTCGTATCGGAGTTCTCCCGCGGCGCCATCGCCGTGTTGGGGCTCGGCATGCTCCTAGCCAGTGCCCGCCGCGCTGAGGCTGCCCACCCACACGCGGTGCCGATCCTCGTTACCCGTCCTCTGGCCACCGCGACTACCGATCGGCGACTTCCGCCTCCTCCGTAGCCTCGCTCCGGAGCTGGCCTCCTACGATGGTGCCGCCGAACTCAAACGGGGCCTCGACATGTTGCTCACGGGAAGGACAACAACGGCGGATCTTCCAAGACGAATGACTGATCCCGCAGCTCGTGACCCGGTCCGATCGAAGGACGGCTGATGATGGGAACCGAGGGTTTCGTCCAAAGAACTTCCGGCTGGGGCGATTCGTTGGCTGCGCTGAGCGCCCCCGGCAGAACCGAACAAACTTACGAGCGCCTGAGGTACAGCTGCGACATCATCGCGCTTGCTTTGAAGACCCGACGTTCGCCGAAATTGACAGGCCACTTGGGCGTAGCTCGACGAGGTTGATGATCCACGATGAATTTCGTCGCCGCCATCACCCTCTGACTGGGTGTCCAACAAGGCTGGATGCGCTCGGCGGGAATGACTATTCATATTCCGGTAACACTGTCACCGCGTCGGCGACGCCATCGAAACCGTTTGCGACGTAGGCCTCCCGCTGCGTGCGAGCGCCTGTACCGCGTCGATGAATCTCGGTTAGTCCGGTCGCCACTCGTTCGCTGTCCTCGTAACGTTCCAAGGACGGCGCAACCCAGTCGACTAGGCGGTCGACCAGATCCCAAGCGGGCACTACCTCTGCAGTGCGGACCTCGACTAGGTCCTGGTCTACGCCCCACCGAGCGGCCCGCCATGTGGCAGCCCGCAGTAGCTCGCTGCGTAGGGGAACAACCGGACGATCGCCAGCCCATTCGAGCGCCACGGTGGCCACGAGCGCCCGGGCCAGCGCCGCGATGACCACCGCATCCTCCGGATGAACACAGACATCGGCCACCCTTATTTCCACGGTCGGATAGCGAGCGGACAGGCGTGCATCGAAGTAGATCATTCCGTCATCTATGGCTGCGCCACTCGAGACGAGAGCCGCTCGGGCTCGCTCATATTCCTCCAACCCACCGAACGGGTCCGCCACACCGGACGTCGGCCACTGGCCCCACAGCACGGTCCGATAACTGGCGTATCCAGTGTCGTGCCCCGCGAGGAAGGGCGAGTTGGCGCTCAGGGCAAGTAGTACGGCCAGCCAGCCCCGCATGCGGTCCAGTACCGCGACGCCCTCCGTGGGTGAGTCGACGGCAACATGAATATGCATGCCACAGGTCAACTGCATCCGGGCGAACCTCCCAAATTGCGAGGTCATCCGTTCATAGCGATCGCCAGCCGTTGAAGTCACCTGCTCATCGAGCGGACTGGTCGCCGAGGCCAGAAGTCGGACGCCCTGGCGACGTGCCGCGACGGCCAGGTCTGCTCGTCGGCGCACCAGGTCTTCAGCCAGATCAGCCATCGACTGCTGTGGAGCGGTGCCCAACTCCGCCTGTTCGCGCTTGAACTCATGCTCGAACTGACCGTCGGAACCCATCTCGGCCGCCGCCACCACCGCGTCTCCAGCTGCAACCAAGCCAGGTGACGACGTCCGCGCCAAGAGGAACTCCTCCTCCACGCCCACGGTCCTGTTCACCACCGCAGTCTGCCCCACCGGGAGCATCCCGTGAACAGCATTTTGCCGTGTGCCAAGTAGAACTCGGATGCCGGTACTCGATCGGAGGGAGCTGTCCACACATTGGGATCAGTAGAGTTGGGAGTGGCAATCGGCCTCATCCATGCGTACTTGGAGCGGCGGCCTTCGAGTCTCACTTCGTTCCCCAGATCTCTCGTCACGGCACAATCCACTGGTTCGGTGTGGCTGATCCAGCGATAGCCACCTAGAAGCGTTGCGGGCAATCGCCGTTTGCTGGATATTGGCCCGATCCAACTCTGGTTGGCTGCGCCGCTACACCGGGTTTGACGAAGCCTCACGGCTCGTAGGATCTAGCCCGAGAGAAAGCCGTGATAGGAATAATCCATGAGCAACGATGGCAATCCGGCAGACGGGTCCGGCGAGCAGATAGGTGGCCCCCCTGATCCGGAAAAGGTGAGGAGTCGGGCCGAAGGAAGGCCGCCAGAGGAAGAATCCAGCGAGGACCCAACAGCACAAGCCGAGGCCATTTTGCAAGAATCCGAGGACCGCATTGCAGAAGCTGCACACGGCTCAGAACCCATCGTTGAATAGGGAGCCAGTTCGCCGAAACGGAGACCGTTTCTTCTGAACCGTCGATAGCCGCTCGACGGAGGGCCAAAGCAGCGGGCTGACTTCATTTATGTCGCGGGCGGTAATCAGGCGCTTAGCGTGGAGGCCTCCCGCGGAGGCTCCTGATCCGGCGCTTCTTGAGTCCAGCGGGAAGGGCGGGCCGAGACCCCAGTGCGACCGCCTTCTTCATAGCCACGCACAGCCGAGCAGAATCGATGCGTTCGAACCATTGGAGTTCTCCGTCGAGAACTGCTCCCACGACCGAGCCGTGGCAGATCTTCTGGCAGCGCACGACCTGAACAGTGCCCACCTTGCATAGTGATCGAACCAGTGCGTCGTGTTCACATGCTCGGACGCATTTCTTCCCGGCGCACACAATCGAAACTCCCGCACGAGACTCGGTCTGGGTCATCGGATGCCGCTCAGCGAGCTCAGCTTGGCCACATGCCTCTCCTCTGCCTTGGACAACTACCTGGGTAAAGGACGTCACTGGACCGCCCGTGCCGGTTCCATCCATCCAAGCAACCAACGACCATCAGTTGTCGGGCAACCGCTCGCTCAACTTCGAGAGTAGATCTGTCGTTCTCTCCACGCCCGAGCGCGCAGCTGTCTGGGCAATCGGCTCGAACTGCCGAGCCGCGCCGGCCGCCACAGAGGTAGCTTGTTGGACCGCTTGTACCGCGGCTTCGCTCGACTCCCGAACGGCATCCCTTACAGTGCCATGAATTTGTCGCAGACCTTCCGGCAGGGGGGCTATTTTCTGACTTGCGTCCGAGGCAACCGCATGCATTTCTTGTCCGACGTGTCGGCCAGCAGCAGACGAATTTCGGATTGCTCGCCTACTCGCTTTCGAGGCGCGCACAGATACGTTCTCGTGCTTTGGCCTCTTGTTCACTCGGCCTGATCCTCTCGCCGAGAGCGCACCCTCTGCTCGACGGGCTCTGCTCTTCAGGCGCCATGCGAGCGACGGTTCGCCTTCCGTATCGAAGGTGACCAGAATGAGCCCGCCCAGAAGACCGAGGTTCTTTAGAAAATGTATCTTTTGCTCGGCTCGAGTGGCTTCGTCGGTTTCCTCCCAAAATCGGTGGCCGGCGTAGGTAGTTGGAATGATCGAACCAATCAAGGTAAGAGCAGCGAGCCGTCGAAACGTCCCAGTCGCCAAAAGCAGGCCTGCGCCTATTTGGATACCGCCGTTGATCCGCACGAGCGTCTCTGGGTCGGAAGGTATGAGTTCGGATTTCTCGCTGAGGGGTTCGCTCACCACTCTTGCCTTCTTGGCCTTGCCAGCGGGGTGGCGGACGGCATCCAAGCCTCCGACCACAAAAATCGATGCAAGGAGAGGGCGGGCAATCCGCCGTGACAGTGCCATGTCGCTCGTTGTACCCCCTTCGCGGCTTCGGAAACCACCCACGGAACACCGGGTGGGATCCGAGCTCGTTGAAGGGGGGCGGGAGTTCCTCCACTGACGAACGTAAACATCCCGGGTGCGGGCCCCATGAGGATGTCCGCGAGGCGATCATGGAGAGAGGGGAGGCTCGTCGCTCCGGGCGTTCACCTCGGAATCTACCCTAGAGATCATCGATGTATCAGCGCGGTGATCACAACATCGGGGAGGCGGCCACAGACTTCGATGTGACGAGACGAGCGTGCGGGGCTGGGTGAACCAAGCGAGATCGACCAAACGCGGAGCCTGGCAGCCATCCCGGTTGCGCCGGAGGAACCGGCGCCTCGAGATTGACAACGGGAGGCCCGAGGGGCGACAGCGTTCTTCGCTCGCGAGACTCGATGTCGCTGGACTCGTTCATCAGGTCGAGGACGGTCCCGGGGTCGACGAGGTCTACGCCGTCGAAGAACGTCTGCCTTGATCGAGCGAGCTGGCAACGGCTGTGCCATCAGGTCTGCGCTCTTCGAACGCACCCACCAGCCTCTACGAACGGAAGACCCAACGAACCGGTCCTGCGCTTCGGGGATCCACGCGCCGTGGCCGTGACCGGGTGCACTCTGCCCCGCCGTCGCGGGCGTCACGAAACAAAGGCCTCCGCAGGCCTGTTGCCGGACTCCTCGGCTGTGACTACAGCGCGGCAACCAGCCGAGCTCCGCCAGGCCTCGGCACCCATCGAGCACATCCTCTGACTGCGTCACCAACGCTCGACTGGGGTCAGCAGCCTGAAACTTGTCACAAAATCCAGAGACCCGAGGACCAAAAAGAACCAGAGACCGCCAGATCACGAAGTTCAGCCGATTCCAACCACCAGCTCATTGAGTTGAGACTTCCCGCTGAGCCGCCGCAACTGCATTGCCAAAGGTAAAGAGCCCGCCATGAGCGGCCGCCAGCAGATAACCGTTGTTGTCCGGAGTGATCTGACCTCCGACCACGGGATCGACTCGCTCGTTTCCGACTGCTTCGACATCAACCCCGGCTTCGGCTCTCCCAATGCCGAAGCCTGGCGAGCCGACATCCTCAGACTGGCGGCCCCGTAGCGAGACCGAGGCATCCCCGCAACGCCGGAAACGAATATCAAGCAGGCATCATGGGGATACATGAACCCGAGCGGTTCGGCTGTGCCCACTCACCGCGAAATGTACCGTGTGGAATGGCACACAATCCGGACGGATGCCTTCTTTGTTCACCGGCAGAAGCCGCTGAGGTCTTCCATCGACGAACGGTTTGGGAGAATCATCTTTGGCGACTATCTCTCATCGAAGAGGGATCGCCTGTACCTGGCTTCGGCCACCTTGAACCGAAGCGCCACATCCCGTACATCACGGACCTCGGCGGGGACGAAGCGATAACGCTTGGGCCTGTTCTCGCTCACATCACATCAGTGCTCAAGAACGTGACCGACTCCGAAATGATCTACGTTTATATTTTTGGCGAGAGAGTTCCGCATCTGCACTTCAACCTGGCCCCTCATCGCCACCATGACGCCCTGATCGGCGGCCCCGGGCTCCTGCGCACCGACGCCGTGCCGTGTGAATCTGAGTCCCTCGTTCGGACCAACCAAGCTGTGGAAGTGGCGCTCGACGCGGAGCCTCCACCGGCTGGGACAGCCCGAGGCCGACGGACAGTATGAAATCTCCGATTAGGCCAGATCGGGCGCAATTCAACGAGATGACGAGATGACGAGATGACGAGAGGACGAGAGGACGAGAGGACGAAGTATCCATAGAGGTACGGCCCCGTTCATGAAAACGCATCCCCGTTCGGCGAAGTTGGTCGCCCGTTCAGTCCTACGAGGGGGTCGCACTGCACCGAGCCGTCCGGGTGACGAAGTCGACGTAATGGACGTAGTCACCATGGCCTTCACAGGTGAGGTTTGACGTCTTGATCCACAAGCGATGCATCGTCCGGGCTACGAGGGAATCTCGCCTCTGAGGATCTCGCCACGGAGCAGGTTGGCCCTTTTCCCCATCTCGTCGATTTCGTCCTCTGACAAGATGTTCTTGGCTTTGAGCACGCTTATCAGCTCGAGCGATAGCGCCAGAGCCTCGGCCGCCCGATTGACCAAGTCCGAGAGGTCCCCAGTCCCTTCTTCGACCTCGTTGTTCACCATGCAGAGCAGTGTAGGGGTCGGTGAGACGTGGGTATCGAGGGCCTGAGTGCGCCGCCATATTCGGTGAGCGGAAAGTAGCGACTGGCCAGAAGAGTGGCACGCGGCGACCCGAACGGGTCTTGGTGATCTGCACAAACGAGAGAGCCCCTGGTACTGAACCGCCGCGGCCCGGTCCTGCCGATCATACCCAGCCCCCCAGAACGCCGCAATCGCGACACTCGTAGCCTCCGTCAGCTCTTGGTGAGTGAGCGGATGATGCCTATTCGGTCCCCCTTCGATCTATAGATGTCAGGCGCCTGATTTCCGCGGCGGCAGATCTATCGTGGTGCGTCGTGACAGTTCCGAACCATCTGCCGACTCACTCCCAGGAACCCAGCACCGATGGCCCCACCGATCTGGACGCGAGTCGGCCAGGCGCACTGGAGGCGGTCGTCCGTCGGATGGACAGGTTCCAGCAAAGACACGATGTGCTCGGATTTCCTTTCGCGGTCCTGCAGAAGTTCGGCAACGACCAGGCCGCCAGCAAGGCAGCGCTCATCGCTTACTACGGCCTCTTCGCCCTCTTCCCGCTCTTGATGCTGTTCACAACTGTCCTCGGCTACGTCCTGCGCAACGATGACCACCTGCGTAAGGACCTCGTCGACGGTGCTCTCGGAAGCTTCCCGATCATCGGTCCTCAGTTACAATCGCATGTCCACGGCCTGACCGGGAGCGCCTTGGCCGTCGTCATCGGCAGTCTGCTCCTCTTGTACGGTGCCATCGGCCTCGGACTGGCAACCCAGAGCGCGATGAACAACGTGTGGAACATCCCCTACGTCCGCTGGCCGCCCATCCTCATTCGCTATCTCCGAGGGTTTGCCGTCCTCGTCCTGCTCGCCGCCTCCACCATTGGATCGACCGTCCTCACGGGATTTGCGACCCTGGCTTCACACGGGGAGGTCTCCACCGGGCTCTTGCTGGTCGGTTCTATTGCCTTGAACTTCGGGCTCATTCTCGTCGCATTCATGGTGATGACCGCCGTGAAGCTCACGTTGCGAGACGTTGTCCTTGGTGTCGCGTTGGCCACTGTGTTCTGGCAGGTGCTGCAGCTCGTCGGAAGCTGGTATGTGGGTCGCGAACTCCGGCACGCGACCGAGACATCCGGTTTCTTCGGCATCGTCATCGTCTTGCTGGCTTGGATCTACCTGGGGGCTCAGCTCTTCCTTCTCGCGGCGGAAATCAACGTGGTCAAGCGGTACCGCCTCTGGCCGAGGTCCATGACTCAACCACCGCTCACCGTTGCGGACAGGATGGTTTTTGAACGCCTGGCGCGGATGGAGGTCCGTCGGGACGAGGTCGAGGTCCAGATCGAGTTCACGCCCGAGGCGGATTTCGACCCACTGGAGCCATCACCAGTTTCGGCAACGAGAGCGAGTGACGAGTGAAACCTCTGGGGCTGGTATCAGATCGCTGGGGCGCGTGACTTGAGTCCGGTGCCCACGATCGTGAGCGGGGGAGTGCCGTTGGACGCGTCGGTCGTCGACCATAACTTGGTGGTCGCCGAACGCTAAGGCGAATGTCCGGTTGGGATGTCGTGCCACATTTGTGCTTCGCGATGGCACGTGGCGACATTTCACGGTCAACGAGAATCATTGCGAGTGTCCTAAAAATCCAGCCCTGGCCCCACGGCGCGCCCAAAAGGTGAAGAGCGATCAAGGGAGAGGGACGTGAGCTGGGAAAAGCTCCGGGGGAGAGACTCGCATTCTCAACCTAGCGGATCTATTCAATGACAATCTGGAACTGCGCCTTTCTAGCGAAAATGATCCTGACCTGGACATTTAGCGACAATGGCTGACGGCTCGAGCCAGGTGAATACGCGCCCTTCGCGCCCAGATCGCGCCCGCCCACGCACGGCGAGCTCGCGTAGACCCCTTCCGCTCTTCGCACACGCCCGATCTCTTCGTCAGCCCCTGCCTCAGACTGGCCCTGACCGACGACGACGTCATGCCCGCCGGGTTATGTCGCTGTCGTCGCCGGGCTCGCCCTGTCCGCCACCGCCACGGCCGACGCCGCCCCCGACGACGCTGCCACCTTTTGAACCAAGCCGGACCCGGATGGACAGCGCCTTCAGCAAACCTCAACGTCGTTCAGGGCATTCCCGGACTCGATGTCGACATTTACGTCGTCAAGAACTTCAACATATTCCAAGCCAGAGAGCTCAGCAACGTTACCTTTGGCACGGCTGCAGACCTAAATACAGCACTGCTCGGTTTCATCACCCCGGGCTTCTACACAATCGACGTCGTCGCCCACGGGGGTAATCCCTTCAAACCGGTGCTGATCACCTCCACGTATCTCGGTGCCGATCAGAGCGAAACGGCCGTTGCCTTCTGCTTGCCGGCCCGATTGGACCAGTGACCTTGGCGGCAAATACCACGACGTTGGCGATGCAATCGGAACCTTCCCGACCAGCTTCACCCTTGCCTCCCTTGTCGTATCGAACAATCCGGCGACACCCATCGGCGGTTGGTAACACCATTGCCCAAGCGGCAAGACGAACACTTCGTTGCCTAGAGAGGACGAGCGCCAGCAGAATTGGTTCGTCAGGTCAGCGCCATGGACGACCTGCTTCCTCGAAGAACACGACGCCAGGGGCAAGGGCGAAATGGTGGGCGGCTCGGCGTACTGAGCTGCGTCCGCTGTCACCTGGAGGACAATAAAAAGGGAAAATGGCCGTGTCACGGGCGTTGTTTCGCTGGCAACTCCCGTGGGTAGGAAAGCATGGATCCGATTCCTCCAAGAGGACCCCCCGTTCCCGAGGCGCGCTTGTGTGCTGTTCGTGGGTCGGCCCGGATGACAACGTGCAAAACAGGTCAGGAGATCGAATGCTCGGTGCCCCCCGCCAAGGTCGGGACAATGAACATCGATTCCCGGCTGCGCTGGCGATTGTGGTGGGCGCTGCGCTGTACTCGGCGCTGCCGAGCAACCTCACTCTGGGCAGCCGGTTCGTCATACCCGCCTTGGAATTGGTGCTTCTCCTGCCGGTATTGGCATACAACCCGCGCCGATTTACGCGTCAGACGACCTGGTCGCGGCTATTGTCCCTCGCTCTGGTCGGCGTGATCGGCCTGGCGAATCTCTTCTCGCTGATCCTGCTGATTCGAGCCCTGATTCAGGGCGGCGCCACAGACAGCCACAAGCTGTTGCTGGCCGCGCTTCAGGTCTGGCTCACCAACATCATCGTCTTCGGCCTCGCTTATTGGGAGCTCGACCGAGGAGGACCGGTCAAACGGGCCACACTCGCTCGGGCCGAGCTACCCCCCGCCGACTTCCGGTTCTCTCAGGACGAGGACGCCGACGCCGTCGCCGAAGTGGCCGCCTCGGCGTCCGATCGTGTTGATTGGGCGCCCGTTCTCGTCGACTACCTCTACGTGTCGCTCACCAACAGTTCGGCCTTCAGTCCCACCGACACGATGCCGCTGTCCAGCCGAGCCAAACTACTGATGGGCATCCAAGCCAGTTCCGCCCTAATAGTTTCTTTGCTTGTCATCGCGAGAGCCGTCGGGGGCCTCAAGTAAGCCAGCGCGATTCCTGATCTTCGGCGTGCTGTCGCCGGCTGGAGGAGATCTGGCGGCCACCTCACCGCAACGAATCGAGAAGATTGCTCGTTTCTCCGGGACTGTCGGGAGCCTCGTTCTTTGCGATGGTCGCAGCCTGGCGCTGGGGCCCAAGCGACCAGCTCCCGAACTGGCAACGAGCGTCTAGAGAATTTGTTGGGTTGTGAGGCAGCGTGAGGATTGGATTCGATATGAGGAACCAATCGTGAAAGCCGCTAGAAGCTTGGAACCGACATCTACCCCAGCGTTCTGGGTCACCTGAGTCAGGGCTTCCGGTTCTAGCAATACGGGTGGTTGGTTTGCGTTCGACCTGGGTAGATTTAGGAAATGGTGGGTTCGGTGATCTTCATTGTGGTCGTCGGTGTCCTCTTCGTATTTCTGCTGCTCTACGGACGGGATGGCCGACACGACAACTGGCTCACCAGACCGATCATCTCGAATCGGAATGGCCGCATGGAAATGTCAACTTGATTTGGCCCCACCGTGGCAATCGGATTTGGCCCCACCTAAAGGCCCTGGTCGGGTCCCGGCACGAAGGTCCAGCCTCGGGGTTCGAGGGGCTCTGAGGACATCTGAGGGGCCCGCGTAATCTGCGGGCGTGTCACCGAGGCCCCCGTTTCCACCCGGTCAGAGCGTCTTCCAACTCCGGATCCAGCTCCAAGACATCCGGCCGATCGTGTGGCGCCGACTGCTTGTTCCTGGAGCGGTCCACCTGCCCAAGTTCGCCGACATGCTCTGTGCGGCGCTGGGCTGGCAGAACTACCACCTGCACCAGTTCCGCGTGGGCGACGCCCTCTATGGGATGCAGCTCGACGAGCATCCCGAGGAGGAGGTCGACGAGAAGGGCATGAGCGTCCTCCAGGTGTTCCGCGACGAGCGCCGCTTCTTCTTCGACTACGACTTCGGCGACGGTTGGGAGCACGAGGTGGTTATCGAGGACCTGACGTGGAGCCACTTCGGGTTGAAGTTTGCCGTGTGCATCGACGGCCAGAACGCCTGCCCACCCGAAGATGTCGGCGGCATCCCGGGCTATGAGGAGTTCCTCGAGGTCATCGCCGATCCCGCCCACGAAGAGCACGACCGATTTGTGGCCTGGGCGGGTGGATCCTTCGACCCCGCCGCCTTCGACCTGGCCGGTGCCAACGCCTTGTTGCAAAAGGTCCGCTGATCAGCCCTTTTCTCGGCGCGAGGTGCGTAGGCGGAAACTCTCGGTCCCTGTCTCGATGATGTGGGCTCGAAACGTCATGCGGTCGACGATGGCGGCGACGAGTCGCGGGTCGGTGATGACCTGGCCCCACTCGCTAAAGGGGAGGTTCGAGGCCAGCGCGACCGAGGACTTCTCCTCGCGCTCGGTCAGAATCTGGAAGAACAGCTCAGCACCGCGCGTGTCGAGCTGGACGTAGCCCAGCTCGTCGAGCAACAACAGATCGAGGCGTCCATAGCGAGAGACGATGCGGCTGAGCCGACGTTCGTCGGCTGCTTCAACCAACTCGTTGACCAGACCCGCACAGGTCGCGTAGCGCACCGAGCGTCCCGCTTCGCAGGCCGCCAGACCCATCCCGAGAAGCAGATGGCTCTTGCCCGTCCCTGAGTCACCGAGGAGGACCACGGGCTCGCCTTTGGCCATGTAGGCGCCCGAGGCCAACGTGGCGATGGTGGCGGCGTCGAGCGGGCTGGCCGAGACGTCGAAGTCCACCAGCCGCTTTGTCCGCGGGAAGCGGGCCTCGTGGATGCGCCGGTGCCGTCGACGCTCGGCCCGGTCATCGACCTCGGCCGAGAGCACGTCGGCCAGGTAGACCAGGTGAGAGGCCCTCGAGCGTTCGGCCACTTCGGCCAGACGTTGGGCCTCGGCGCGCACGGTGGGGAGGTGCAGCTCGCGGGTGGCCGCACCGATGGCGGCCGTCGCGGCGGTCTGGGTCATCTTGGTCATCCGCTTCCCTCCAAGAGATCGTCGTATCGCTCGAGCGTGGGCGTGGGCCGGTCGAAACGGGCGAGGTCGGGAACCTCGCTCGACACGCCACGCTGACCCTCCATGGCCCGACGGGCTTCGACGATCACCACGTCGGGATCGACCGAGCCGACGAGCAGCGACCCTTCTATGCCGGCGACCACGGCGTCATAGGGCAGGACGCGATGCGCGAGCAGGACGCCGATGAGGGCCTTGGTGCCTTCTTTGTCACCGAGGCGACGGCGGGCGGCGTCGAAGAAGCGGTCATGGGTGGCGCTGAAGCGGCCCGAGGCCCGGGCCTGATGGAGCGCGGTCGCACCGGCGAGGGCCCCGGGTTTGTATATGAGCGTCTCGAGGTAGTGGTCGAGGTCGAGCGTCTCGACCCCTTTGCCCACCGCGCGGGCATGACGGGCCACGACGCGTGCGCCATCGAGGGCTTCGAGCATCTCGGCCCCCAGGCGGACGCTGATGCGCGTTCCGGCATAGCGCACGGGCACCGAGTAGAAGCACTGACGGACGCAGACTCGGCTCTTGGCATCGACCCGGGGCCGCAGCAGCTGGGTGGCGTCGAAGGGCTCGCCCGGGAGCGCGCGCAGGTGGGGAAACTCGAGCGCGAAGTGCTCGGCCACGCTGAGGCGCCGCACGTCGATGTGCCGGACGTCGTCGAGGCGATCTCCCTCGGCGACTGCCTCGTTGAGCCCCGCCAAGGAGGACACCTTGGGCATGGGCACCATGTGGCGACGACGGAAGCGCCCGACCTCGCCCTCGACGCCACCCTTCTCGTGGGCCCCGTCCTTGCCGGGACGACAGTAGAAGGCGTCGAAGAGATAGTGGCTGCGCACGGCGACGAAGCGCTCGCTCTCGGTCCGGCTGCGCCCCATCAGCACCCGGGCGACGGCGGGCTTGAGGTTGTCGTAGCGGACACGTTGGGGAATGGCGCCGAAGTGCTCGAAAGCCCGGACGTGCCCGTCGATGAAGGCCTCTTGGGCCTGATTGGCATAGACGCGGTGAAAGCCCTTGCCCGACGCCGAGAGGCGCATGACGAACATCCACGCCGAGGTGAGCGTGCCGTCGAGGTAGAAGCTGACCGAGCCGAAGTCGACTTCAGCCTCGTAACCGAGCGGATGGGTCTGGGGGACCATGACCTCGGCCGCGACGATGGCGCGCCGTCCCTTGGCGGCGGCCACATAGTGGCGGACCGTGGACTCGGAGAGATCCGCACCGTGTTCGTCGAGCAGGCGCTGCCAGATTCTCCTGGCCGTATGGCGCTGTTTCTTGGGGACCTCCCAGTCGTCGGCCAGCCACTTGTCGATGGTCGCCTTCCAGGGCCCGAGCGCGGGAGCCGGCCGCTCGCTCGCCTTGCGCGGCGGCGGGATGGGAGATGCCAGCGCCTCGCGCACCGTGCGCCGGTGCACCCCGAAATGCTCCGCCAGAGAACGGATCGACAGCTCCTCGCGCTCGTGCGACTTCCTGATCTGCTCGTAGAGCTCCACCTTCGACCGTTTCGTCATGGACCCAAGGGTCCTCGCCGCCTGCTGTTTGCAGGTGGACCCCGGCCTGGTCGATCAACCCCGGGTGGGGCCAAATCAGATCGCCACAGCGGGGCCAATTCAGGTGATCACACTCAGCCGCATGGAGTTCTTTCCCAAGCGTCGGGATCCCTCTGACCGACCAAGCCCAAATGGCTCGTTTTTGAGAACCCTCACTATCTGCGGAGCCGGATTGATGGCGGGGATAGCGCTGGCAGCGTTCTGAGAAGGACAGGTAGCGGCCTGTCACCGTCGGAGGAAGACACGGGTTCACCCCGCCAGCGTGGCGGAACCACCGGAACGCGACCGGAGATGACACTCCTGCGTCGACCGCCGCCTCTTCGGTTTTCGCCCCATACGCGATCCCAGCCCAGAACCTACGCCGGTCTTCACGCCAGGCAACGTCGGCCGTCCCGGCGAGGGGATCTGCCCTCGATACAGGCGAACCTCCTTCTGTCGGTTCCTGTTTCGCATCGCACAACCCCTTCTCTCGAGGTGTTGCGACGACGAGTTGAATTCACATTGACACCCCCTGTCCGAATGAAAAATGACGCCTTCGTCGGGTGTCCTGTGTTCGAACGCCATTTGAAGGGCGTCGGTGACCAACTCGGTGCGCATGTGATCGGCGAGCGCCCAGCCCACCACCCGACGGCTGGCCAGGTCGATGACCGTGGCCAGGTAGGCCCAGCCCTCCCAGGTCGAGATGTAGGTGATGTCGCCGACATAGCGCCGGTCCATTTCTTCGCCCGGCCCGAAGTGGCGCTGAATGAGATCGCGCGCCAACTCGGCGGCGGGGTCGGCCACCGTCGTGGTGCGCCAGCGCTTCTTACACCTTCCCTCGAGGCCGGCCGCTCGCATCAGCCTGGTCACCTTGCGCTTGCCACAAGCGACATGGCGATGCAAGAGCTCTTTGTGGATCCGCGGAGCGCCATAGGTCCCCTTGGATTCGGTGTGGATGGCGGTGATGTGCTCGAGCAGCTCGGCGTCGCTGAGCGTGCGGGCCGAGGGGACGCCATTGCGGCGCTCGTAGAAGGCGGACTTGGAGACCTCGAGCAGCCCACACGCCTTCGCGACGTTGTGGCCTGCGGCTTTCTCCGCCTCGATGAAGGGGTACACCTTCACCGGGTCTCCTTCACGAAGAAAGCCGTTATGCAAAATTCCACATAACGGCTTTTATGTCGAACCCGCGGTTATGCGCAGACGGGCCCCGGCGGGAGGTGTCGTTGCTGGTCGGGCGGACTGAGAGCCGCTGATCGGGTCGGCATAATCACAGCTCCTCCAAGAACGCGAGCAGGGCGTCGGAGGGCCGGTAGCGGCCACGTGGCGTCGATGCAGGTGTGGTCCGGGCGAGGGCTCTCTCTTTGAGTTTGAGGTCGGCATGCTGGTAGATGTCCGTCGTCCGGATGGACTCATGACCGAGCCACAGCGCGATCGTGGCCAGGTCGACGCCGGCATGCAGAAGCTCCATGGCACAGCTGTGACGAAGGACGTGGGGTGCCACCCGTTTGGTGGCGATCGCCGGGCAGTTCTCAGCCGCGGTGCGGGCATGGCGCGCGACCAGACATGCGATGGCGCCTCGGCTGAGCTGCTTGCCGCTCGGCCCAGCGAAGAGCGGATCGTCCGCAGCGCCGCTGCGTTCGTCCAGCCAATCGCGTAGCACGGCCACCGTGTTGGCCAGCAGTGGGGTGGAGCGCTCCTTGCGGCCCTTCCCGGTGCAACGCACGTGGGCCCCCACTCCGAGCACGAGATCCGAACGTCGCAGACCAGCAAGCTCGGACACCCGCATGCCCGTCTGGACGGCCACGAGCAGGAGTGCCCGGTCCCGTCGACCGATGGGCGTCGAGCGGTCCGGCGCGGCGAGGAGGGCGTCTATCTCAGGCCGAGTCAGGTAGGCGACGATGGCACGTTCGGCCCGCTTGGAGGGAATCGCCAGCACACGCTGAATGACCGCGGCGTGTTCGGGGTGGCGGAGAGCCGCGAAGCGATACAGCGAGTGGATGGCCGCCAACCTGGCGTTGCGCGTCGAGATGGATACTCCTCGCTCGTGCTCGAGGTGGTCGAGAAATGACCCGATGATCGGAGCGTCGAGATTCTCGATGCAAAGGCGTGCCGGCTCGGTGCCCGTGGCCTCTTGGACGTACTTGAGCAGGAGGCGGAAGGCGTCGCGATACGAGGCGACGGTGTGCGGGCTCGCGCGCCGTTGCGCCATGAGCCGCTCCATGAAGAAGGCCTCGAGGGTGGGTGCCAGCGCGGTCATGACAGGGCTCCGAACGTTGTCTCCAGACGCGCCGCCGCTGCGGCCAGAAGCTCTGGCGACGCCGAGAGATACCAGTACGTCGAGGCGGGGCTCAGATGGCCCATGAACGTCGAGAGCAAGGGCAGCTGCGCCATGATGTCGGCACCGTCGCGATACCACCCGAGCAGTGTCGTGACAGCGAAGGTGTGTCGGAAGTCGCCGAGCCGCGGACCGACGTGATGGACGCGGGCTGGAAGGCCAGCCGAATGAAGCGCCTCGTTGAATGCCTCCCGCAAGTTCCCAGAGCCCAGGCGCGTGCCTCTCCTCGAGACGAAGAGGCTGGCCGAGCCCGGCTGTGGGCACAAGGCAACCCGTTGGGACATGTAGGCCCCGAGCGCCTCGACCGTGCTCGGATGCAGCGGGACCAAACGTGATCTGCCCTGTTTCGAGTTGCGCACGTTCAAGACTCCACGCTCGAGGTCCACGTCGCCGCAGTCGAGGCGGAGGGACTCTCCAACCCTGATCCCGGTCGTCGCCAACAGTCCGATCACCGCCTCGAGGGTGGCGGACCGCAACGGCAGGCCGACCCCTCTGGCGGCTGTCAACAGCGCAGCAATGTCGGCGTCTGAGTAGAGAAATGGTGCCCGACGACATCTGCCCGAAGGAAGCAAGGCGAGGGGCGGAACCTCGGTGCTGGGGTCGAACGCCGAGAGGTAGCGGGTGAAGCCACGCACGACGCCGAGCCGCTGCGCCCTCCATCTCGCCCCGGCGTCCGAGGACAGTGTTGCCCACTCGAGCGCCCGGCTGATCGTCACGGTGCGCTCTCCGGCGCGGTCCATGTGGTCGACGAAGTCCCTGAGCAGCTCACCAGCCCGTTCGAGCTTGTAACCGAGCGAGTGGCGCAGCGCCAGGTAACCGTTGAGGGAGTTGCCGAGTTCACTCATGCCGCACCTGGCCAGGGCCGGGCGAGCTGACCGAGCCGCGCCTGGTCGACCTTCGCATACAACGAAGTCGTCGCCGGGCTGCGGTGACGCAGAACCTGAGCGATTTCCGACAGTGGTGCGCCGGCACGCAGCATCTCGCTCGCCGCGGTGTGGCGAAGGCGGTGCGGAGAAACGTAGGCGATGGCGGCTCGGTCGCAAGCACGCGCGAGCACACCGCGGATGGCTCCGGTGTCGGCCAGGCCGACGAAGGGAGCATGGTGCCGGAGGAACACGCGGCGGCTGGCGCCTTGGGGTCGGCCTCTCTTGATGTAGCCGGCCAGCGCCTCCCCGACATCGCTCGGAAGCGGGAGACGGTCCTCGCGGCGACCCTTGCCGCGCACGAGGATCTCACCGAGGCGCCAGTCGACATCGTCGAGTTCGAGTCTGACGACTTCTCCGCCGCGCAGTCCGAGGCGGACGAGGAGCACCAAGATGGCGTAATCGCGGCGTCCAAGCGCACCGCGACGGTCACAACTCCGCAGCAGACTGACCACCTGGCCCGTCTCGACCGCCCGCGGCAGGTTCGGGGACCACCCCGCCACCGACCACACGGCCTGGTCAAGCACCCGCTGCGTCAAACCCTCCATCTGGAGCCAGCGAAGCAACGAGCGCAGCGCCGAGACCGCCTGACGAGCCGAAGACAGCCCTCTCCCTTCGCACACCCGCCCGGTGAACTCGATGACGTCGAGGGCTTCGAGGTCGGCGAGGCCGCCAGCTCCCTCGATCACGGAGCGTTCCGAAAGAAACAGCCTGGCCACGTACGCGTAGAAGCGGACGGTGCCTTCGACGAGGCCTCTTTCGTGGATCAGATGGCGTCGATAGCGATCGACCATTAGTTCCACGGGGTCGATGGGAGCTGGCGTCGGTGGCTCGGGTATGCCGGCGCGGCGCAGGAACCCAAGGAGTGGCTTCACCGACTTCGTCGTCAATAGGTTCGACCGTCCATCGCGGCGTCGGGCCGCGAATAGCGGCTCGACCAGGTCCGTCGTCAACTCTCCAACACCGCGACCCTCGGCCTCGAGCCAATGGTCCAGATGCGCAAACAGCTGCATCTGCTTCTTTGCCGCTGACTTCGAGTAGCCAAGACCCACCAGATCCTCGGCAAATCCCGGCGCATATTGGGCAAGCGGACCGCTCGCTGTCGCCAACCAACGTCTCGACATGACATGCCTCCTCACTCCGAACAATCGAAGGAGGAAGCATCGACCCAGATCCGGCGATTATGCCGACCGATCAGCGGCTCTCAGTCCGCCCGACCAGCAACGACACCTCCCGCCCGGGCCCGTCTGCGCATAACCGCGGGTTCGACATAAAAGCTGTCGCTCGCTTGAGGATCTCGACGTCCTCGCGCAAGGAGCGGTTCTCCCGGCGCAGCGTGGCCAGCTCGGCCCGCTCCTCACTCGTCAGGCCGGGGCGTTCGCCCTGGTCGATCTGGGCTTGTTTGACCCAGGTGCGCACGTTGGTCTCGGTCAGATCGAAGTCCCTGGCCACCTGGCCGATGCTGCGATCGCCGCGTCGGCACAGCTCGACGATCTCAGCTTTGAACTCCGGAGTGAACGAGCGGCGCGAACGCGGCTTCTTCTTCTCCATGGTCTCCATTGTGGACATCCTCTCTGGGGCTGTGCCCCTGATGGTGGACGTCCGTCAGACCGGTGGAAGCCCATCGGGCTACGCGGAGGCTCTGGGCTGCTTCTGGTCTTTGTCAAGCTGTAGTCAGTTTCGTAAGCGAGAGTCGACGAAGTTCGATTTCGCGCTCGCTTCAAGTTTGAGCCGCCTTCTGCGAGGGTATTGATCAGTCGCGACAGCGTACGGTCCGGTTGTGCCCAACGCATCGTCTCCGCCTACGGCGAAAGGCATAATCATGGTTCAGTCCCGAAGTGGTTCCACGCGGAATTCGCGCGGTCGCAAGCCGGCGCTCTCTCGTGGCGTCCCCAAGGAAACGGTGGCCCCGGAGTGGGCCCAGGGCGGCAAGACGCTCACGACCGCGACGGGCGTTCCTGTCGACGATACGGACAACAGCCTCCGCGTCGGCGAACGGGGACCCACCCTGCTCGAGGACTTCCACCTGCGCGAAAAGGTCATGCACTTCGACCACGAGAGGATCCCCGAGCGCGTCGTCCATGCCCGGGGAGCAGGTGCCCACGGCACCTTTCGACTCACCCGGTCTCTCGAGAGCCTGACCTGCGCCCCGATCCTCAGCGACACGTCCGTGGATACGCCAGTCTTTGTCCGATTCTCGACCGTGGCCGGGTCTCGCGGGTCGGCGGACACCGCCCGAGATGTCCGCGGGCTTTGCCGTCCGCTTCTATACAACGGAAGGCAATCTGGGACCTGGTCGGCAATAACATGCCGGTGTTCTTCATCCAGGACGGGATTAAGTTCCCCGATCTGATCCACTCGGCCAAGCCTGAACCTGACAGAGAGATTCCCCAGGCCCAGACCGCCCACGACACCTTCTGGGACTTCGTCTCGCTCACTCCTGAGTCGACCCACATGCTGATGTGGATCATGTCCGACCGGGCGATTCCGCGTTCCTTTCGGAATATGGAGGGATTCGGCGTTCACACATTCCGTCTCGTCAATGCCCGCGGGAAGACGACGTTGGTGAAATTCCACTGGAAACCCGTCGCCGGCTTGGCCTCTTTGGTGTGGGAGGAATCCCAGAAGCTTGGAGGGATCGATCCTGATTTCCACCGTAGGGACCTCTGGGAGTCCATCGAGCTTGGTACCTTCCCCGAATGGGACTTTGGGGTCCAGGTGTTCCCCGACACCGAGGATCAGATGTTCGAAGGGATCGATCTCCTCGATCCCACCAAGCTGGTGCCCGAGGAGCTTGCGCCCGTTGAGACCATTGGCCGTCTCACGCTCAATCGGAATCCGACCAATTACTTCTCGGAAACAGAGCAGGTTGCCTTCTGCACCAGCCACGTTCCTCGTGGTGTCGACTTCACCGACGACCCGCTCCTCCAAGCCAGGAACTTCTCCTACCTCGATACCCAGCTCACTCGGCTGGGGGGCCCGAATTTCGACCAGCTTCCCATCAACCGCCCCCATTCGGCGGTGAACACAACCCAGCGTGACGGCTTCGGACAGCAGGCGGTGGCGGAAGGGGTCGCGGCATACAATCCGAACTCTCTTGCCGGCGGCTGCCCGTTCCCCGCCGGGAGGGAGGGATATATCCATGTCCCTCGATCCGTGGCCGGGGCAAAAATACGGGTTCGCGGCTCAGTCATTCTCCGACCACTTCACCCAAGCCACACTCTTTTGGACCAGTATGAGCCCGCCCGAGAAGGAGCACATCATTGCTGCGTTCTCCTTTGAACTGGGCAAATGCTTGAGTGAGGAGATCAAAGATCGGATGCTGGCGAACCTCGCCAACGTGGACGGCACCTTGACCGAAGGTGTCGCGTCGAGCTTGGGGAAACCTGCTCCCAGGGGTAAGCCAGCGAAGAATGTCAGCCCATCACCAGCGCTCTCCTTACTCCCCCTGGAGCCTTCGACCATCGCCGGGAGGGTCGTCGGCGTATTCGCTGCTGATGGCGTGGATGGAGCTAGCCTCGACGCCCTCAGCAGTGCCCTCGGTCGTGAGGGAGCTGTCGTCGTAGTCGTCGGGCCTCACGGCGGAAGCATCGATGGAGAAGCCGGCTCGGTTGAGGTGACCAAGAGTACGCTGACAACACAATCGGTGGAGTACGACGCCATCGTTGTGGCCGGGGGAGAAGGAGCTGAGACACTCGTCGCCGATCCCTATATGGCGGTCAATCTTGGTGAATCGTACCGACACTGCAAAACGATCGCCGCATGGGGACAAGGGATCGACGTCCTCCAAGCATGCTCTATTTCGTCGGAAGCGCCCGGCGTCGTTGTCGGCGCAAGCACCAATCGCACGTTCGTCAAGGAACTCGTTGAAGCAATTGGTTGGCATCGTCACTGGGATCGATAGATGGTCTTACCGTGGTGTGACGACCAGCGCATCGCTCCGCCATCACTGAATGGGCTTGCGCTGTGGCGGACAAGCCCGCCAGGAGCCTCGGTCTGCCACTTCGTCGGTACAGCCGAGGGTTGGGTGTAGAAGTACCCTCGAAAACCAACACGGAACTAACTCACCGACCCGTCGCGTCTCAACCGAGGAAGCGTAAGCCCAGACCGCGAACGCCTGGCCAGTTCATCGATCCCAAGGTCTGACGGAGTCAACCGGGTCCATTGCTCTCATCGGCGCCATTGCGTTTGGGACTTCAAACCTGCGCAACGCGAGGTATGCGCAGAAGGCAACGGCAAAACCGACATAGAAGGACAGGTCCGCCCCATCGAGCAACGACGCAACTGGTCCAACGAGTAGTCCGGTGTTCATGAAGGGCACCATGGCACCGAACCCGACGATCAGGCTCAGAAGTGCGGTCCACCCGACGTTTAGGTTTTTCGGATCCATGAGGGAACAAAGGTCCTCGAAGGTGACAGAAATCTTGCGATCGTGCCAGTCGATCAGGACGATGGCGAGAAACGGAGCGATCCAGTACGCACTAAAGAGCAGCACGGATTGGAAGCGCGCTGACGTATTTCCTTCGTGAAGCCAAAGAATTACGCCGAAGGCGATCATCGTGCCTATTGCCGCACCCCAGTTCCGCTTGAGTCTCACTCCTGAAGCCTGCAGTGCGAGCGATCCCGAATAGTCGTTCATAACGTTGCTCGTGATTGCCCCGAAGACGACGATGACGAGTGCCAACAGGCCGACTGCGCCCCCACCCACGAGGGAGCGCACACCCGCTGCTGTTTGATTGCTCAGTACCCTCGCGCCGGCCAGTCCAATGGCATAGGTCCAGATGTACGATGCGCACAAGCCGCCCAACGTCCACCAAAAGATCGGCCGGGGCGGCGTCTCCTTTTTCTGGTAGCGACTGTAGTCAGCGGCGTAGCTGGTCCAACTGAACGCCCCACTGAAGGCAATTGTTGACATCAAGACGAAGGCGCCAATGGAAGCTCCCCCGTGAACCGTGCTGTGCAACGGAATGCGGCCGGAATCGACGATGCGCACGGACAAGACCACGAAGAGGACAGCCAAGATGGCGCTTCCCCACGTCTCGAGGCTGTGGATCACCTCGTAGCCCAAGAATCCAACCATCCCTTCGAGAGCGAGGACGACGAGCGCTCCGACGAAGAAGGGCACGTGGAACAAGAGTTGGACTCCTTGGGCGCCGAAGAGTCCGACGAGGCCATCCCAGGCCAGGGCGCTCAGCCATTGGACGGCCGCGGGCAGAGCGACCCTACGGCCGAACGGAAAGCGAGCGAGGGGCAACTGTCCCATACCGGTCTTGGGTCCCAAGGTGGCAAGGAGTCCGACGGGGACCGCACCGAGGACCACTCCGATCACGATGGCCGCGAAGCCTGACCAAAATCCCAACCCGAACGTGAAAGCCAACGTGCCGGTGAAAACACCGGACAGTTCCATGTTCGGCGCGAACCACACCGTGAAGTTCCGCCACGACGAGCCATAACGCTGGTTTTCGGGAATCGGAGCCATGCCGTGGCTCTCCATGACGAGGTCACCGCGGTGCGTGGGGCGAGTACCGGCAAAGACGCCGGTCCTGTCGCGGCCATCGAACTGCAACGCTGGATGAGACAGATCGACCATCAAGGCCTCCTCCCTTCGCCGGCATTACCCGGATCAGGTTCAACGGTCGGCACCAGCGAGGTGCCCTCTCAGCCCGGTCTGTCCGAGCTCCCGTAATCCCAGTCTCGCGCATCCGATCCCCCGCTGCACGCATCGAGCCAAGCGCGATTTCATGAGGCCACGAAACGAGGGTTAGATTCCAATCGATCGAAGACCATCGTGGACTATTGGCTGTCCGAGTCAGAAACTTGTTCCCGAATCGCTTCGTCGGAGCGTTTTCTCAAGGCGGCGTTGAGTCGGGAACCGAAGCCAACACTGAGCGTTGGTCATCCAAGCCCAGCGAGTTCCCAACGACTACAGCGAGGGCGACACTCCCTGTAGCGGGGGCACGCTCCCGACCGTCACTCTGACCCCGCATGATGGCAGCGTTGCCTCTTCTACATTGGCGGGAACGGACGCCACGGGGACCACGGGAACCTCGTGTCCGCAGTACCCTCGTTGCTTTGACGCAGCCCAATACTACTCAGACAGTAAAAGTGAACACGGGGTTCAGCACCTGCGGCTATTTCCAAATCACCCCCGTGGTCCCAGGTTCGTCGGGATCCTTGCAAGGCGCTGAACAGGTGGCTCCGGGAGAGGTGTTGGCTGTTGAGTCGGAACTGCCCGACGGAACGTCGCTCAGCGTCATCACCGTGACGCCTCTCCCGGATAAGTCGTCGTTCGACTAGCTCATGAAGCCGACGGTCGCGCCAAGCGACACTTCCGTCGAAGTCCTTCGTCCCTGTCGGTGATCCGACCGGCTCCGCTAGATGCGAGAACCGCAGGGATTCCCCCGCAGCGGAGTAGCGCCCCTCTGATCCGGGCGGCGACGTGACGAGCCGGCGGTATTGGAATGAGCAATCGCTAAAGCTCTTCCAACCGTATTCCTTCTTGCGCCAGACAAGTCGTAAGAAAGAGGATTCATGTCCAATCGAACTCAAACGGTTCACTTCAAGATTGCACGTTTGCTCGCCACGTTCGCGTTTGTCGCTGCTCTTTGAATTGCAGCGTCGGCCTGTGGCTCTAGTGGAGCCGCTTCGGGTAGTGGACAAGGGGGCACGCCGGCGTCCACACATTCCGGAGGCTCCGGCGGCAGCGGAGGCGCCGCATTCTGAGGAGCGACGGCCCACCTCAGCGGTAGGGGCAGGGCGTGGAATGGCGCCGATGCGGTCTCATTTGATCCCGCTGAGCCCACGTTCTGGAGCTGCATCGGGTGGCCGAAATTTTCGGCCCGTTACAACCCACGGGGAGAAGGTCCCGAGGGACGAGTCAAGATCAAATCTTGCGAGTTCGGCCACATCAAACTTGTGACTGGGTGCCGGACCCCCGCTACGCGGCCACCAACCGGTGCTTATACCGCTCTTTGACGGAGCGCTCGCCGCTCGCGACGGCGTAGCTCGAGCTTGCCCGACACAACCCGGTTCTCGTAAACAGGTTGAGGGATCGATGCAGGGCCCCGGGTGGGTATGCCGGAAGCGAGCTCGAATTGGCTGCCGTGCCAGGGGCACGTTACACAGCCGGCGTCGAGTGTTCCCTCGGAGAGCGGGCCGCCCCTGTGGCTGCAACGGTCGGCTAGGGCGAATCGTCCCTCTTCGTTCGTGGCCACCATCACCCGAACACCCTCCACGGTGCGCGCAACGAGGGTCTCGGCCGGCACGCTGCCTCGCACGGCGGTCCACTTGTCAGGCCCGCTCTCGAAGGCATTCGTGTCCACACCGACGCCCAACGAATAAGCCAAATGCCCGCCAAGAAGCCCACCCACGGTAGCCAGGGTGGCACCTAGCATGGACCAAAACACACCGCCGTGGCGTCCCCCTTTGCGGCGCCACCATGACACCGAAAAGCAGACCACTGCGAGCGAGTTGGTCGTGGCGTGCACAAATCCGACACGAGCCTCGGCTTCATCGGTGTCAACCCAGTCGGAAAGTCCACTCGCTACGGCAGGAAGGGCAGTCAGTACCCCGAGGCCCACCAAGGATCGAGCTGTTTTCGATCTACCCCGACCAATGATGTCCAATATCCACGTGCTGGTCCACAGCCCAATAGGAAGTTGGACCAGCATCGGATGGCTCGGGTGACCCAGGTCGGTTCCACTCAAGACCCGGCGGAGATGAGCGGGTTTGACGAGGGTTTGCGCCACGTGTCGGAGACGGCCGGTGACGTCATCGAGTTGATCAGCGCCCTCTAGGGCATCGATTACCTGGGTTCGCAGAGCACTCACTCGATTCACGTTCTCGCCACCTGTTTCCGTCTTTGATTGGCGTTCACGGCGAAACTTTCGCTGTTCTGTTCACGATCGACGAGGTCGCGTGGGCTTCTTCGATGGCGCGGCGGTCCTCTGCATCGAGCTTGCGGGTATCGCGTGGATCGGCGAAGGGGCGTACATCTTCAGGTAAGCCCTCGGCGATGGCTCGTTCATGGTCGAACTCCGCATTTACCTCGACGCCCAGCAAGATGGAGACATTCGTCAACCACAACCACACCAAAAAGATCACGAGGCCCGCCAACGATCCGTATGTCTTGTCGTAGGAGGAAAAGTTTGTGACGTACACCGCAAAGAGCACTGAGACCACGATCCAGAGAATCGTTGCGAAAATACCCCCAGGGCTGATCCACCTGATGCCGCCTTGCTTGGCGTTGGGGCTGGCCCAGAACAAAATGGCAAGGAGGAGCGAGACGAAGACAAGGAGCACCGGCCACTTCGCGATATCCCAGACGAGGACCGCCGTACGGCCAGCACCGACGGCATTGCCAACCTGATTCGCGACCGGCCCGCTCACCACGACGATGCCTGCGCTGACAAGCAGCACGATCACGGCGACTACAGTCACGCCGAGCCTGAGCGGAATCGTTTTCCAAATCGGTCGGCCCTCACCGATGCCGTAGATGATGTTCGAGGCTTGCCTGAAGGCATTGACATAACTCGAGGCCGACCACAGCGCGATCAGAAGGCCGACGACCGCGGTGATTCCGGCCGCACTCTTGTGGTGTTGAGCCTGGCTGATCAACGAGTGTACGAATGCGGCGCTCGAACCGGGGGCGAGGGATTGCACCTGGGACTCCACCCGGCTCGCGACATCACGACCGACCACTCCGAGGACGGAGATCAAGACGATGAGCCCCGGCACCACGGACAAGACGGTGTAGTACGTCAAGGCCGCGGCGAGGGTCGTCAGGTTGTCGCGTTTGAACTCGGTGGCTGCGCGCCGAAAGATTGCCTTCTTCGAGGACCAGGAGAGCTCACTCGGCTTCTCGACCTTGGCTCGGGATTCGTCGGAGCCCGGTGACGTTGCAGCGGGGTCAGCCGGCATCAGGTTCCTTGCCCGGCCACTGGCCGGTGGCCCTCTCGAAGCTGGCTGCGCCTCCCCGGTCGACCAACGCCTTGATGGCACCGTAGACCAGCCCCTGCAAGCCAGCGGCTAGCACAACTTCGATCCATCCCCGGCGGCGATCGGTCGCCGAGGGGGCCTCTTCCTCTCCGGTGAGAAGCTTCCAGACCCGCTTGAACAGCGCCCCGGCCAGGGCGCCCCCGATGACGCCCGCAAGCATCCCCCAGGGCTTGTAGAAGAGGTTGATCACCGGCCGCGCTTTCGAACTCGCCAAACCACGAACAGACCTGCAGCGAGCAGCACCGCTCCGATCAGTTGCGGCTCCCTGCCTTCGGTGAGTTGCCGACTGCGCGTGATCCCAACTTTCGCCACGTCCTGCGCCTTGAGGGCGGTGTCTTTGGTCAAGTCCTGCGCCAGACCCACAACCTGCTTGGTGCTCTCAGCGACACCGTCGGTGACGGCAGTGACTTGCTTCTTCGGGCTCAGTCGATTCGAGAGCTCGTTCACAGTCTCGGCGAGATCGGCTCTCGTCGTCTCGATGTCAGTTCTCACTGCGTCGACAGGATCATGGGCTCCGTCGCTCGCACTCATGAGCGCAGTCCTCGCTTGAACTCGTCGACATCTTGTCTCGTGCTCTGCACCGCTTCGGTCGGCAATGGCGGGCCTACCCTCCCGAATTCTTTCTTCCCGACAAAGGCAGCAACGCCGGCCACGGCGAACAAGAAGGCGGCCACGATAAGCGTTGCCGCCCACAGGTCCATGACAATGGACAGGCCAACGACAGCGGCGGCGATCAGGACGCCAAGTCCATAAAGTCCGCAGATCCCGGCACCGCCGAATAAAGCGACTCCCGCGCCGGCCGCCTTGGCCTTCTGGCTTATTTCAGCCTGAGCCAGCCGAATCTCGTCTCGAACGAGGCGAACCGTATCGTCCGAGAGCCTTCCAACCAATTCGCCGATCGCCACGTCCGCGGGCGCCGGTGCTTCACCGTCGTCCAACGCCATCTGTGGCTTCGGCTCCGTTGGCGTCATAGACGACGTATACCCCCGCGCCGATGGGGCAAACCGAGAGCGGGAAAGACCACCCATTCGGGTGAGTGGCATCCGAGCGCGCGAGACTCAATCAACTGGCAGCAAGTAAACCTGAGAGTGATCGGCACTGCACGCGCCTACGGCCTTAGGGCGCGCCGCCCGAGTTCGGAAGGTATCGAGGTCCCACATTGTTCACAACCTCCGTACGTTCCGTCGGCAATTCGACCGTGGGATCGTCCGATCCGTTTTAGGTAAGCACGGTCTGTGTTCGGTCGCGTAAATATTGGTGCTCTCTCAAGGCCGAGGGCGACTTCTCGGGGTCATGCTGATCATTGGAGTCGGGGGGCAACCATTTTCGCATCGAATGGTTCATGCCATCACTGAACAACTCCATTTTAGCAATCGCCGTTGCAAGACGGAAGTCGAGGTTAGAGCTTTGTTTCGTCAGGGGTGGTGTCGCCGATGCCAAGTCGCGGAAACCAACGAAGTAGGTCGCCAGCGGCGATTCCGAGTCCCAGTGGTCAGCTCGGCGTGGATGCAGGGCCCGTACGTGGCAAATCACAGTGGACCCCGGCGATGACGTCGTTCAGCCTGGCACGGCGGATGGCCCCAGACGAGCGGGTCAGGCCGCATCGGTCGTAGCAGCGGCCTCTAAGACCCCGAGGATCCGACAGTCGCCCTGCGGTCGGAGATTCCCCGCGGCCTTCACCTCGATCGCCGCGAACCGATTTTTGGGCTGGTCCTCTCCTTCAACAGCACGGCCGCACTGCGATGTATGGCCACCTCGTCCTCAAGCTCTTGATGCGGCGGCGCGGCGCCGTCAGTTCGCCCTGTCCGCCGCTTGCAGCCCGGGTAGCTCGCCACGGTCGATCCGATACTGGCAGCGCCAGGTGTAGAGCGTCTGGTCACTGATCCCGAGGTCCGAGCCATGTCGATGACCTTGCGGCCGGACGCGATCAGGCCGAGGGCACGACGGCGGAATTCGGGGAGGTATTCCTTCCTTGGCATGCTGTCCGCCCATGGGACAACAGCCGCAATTCCAGTATTTCGACTCCGAAATTCCCAAGGCACCCTGACAAGCCAGCGCGGCAAGCTTTTGGAATTTCCTGGCCGCCTGGAGAATCAGGCATCGATCTGGACCGCATTGTTGACACGCACAAATGTCTCGGTTTCGAGGCCGTTGACACCCACCGTTTCTCGGCAAGGCGGTGCTGCTTCGGCTTTCTAGGTTTCCCCGGCCGATCCAGAATGCATCCCATCCCCCGACAACAAAGGTTGACGCGATCAAGACAACTACTCAACGAGAGTTTGCCATTGTGGCGCCTCTATCCGGATTTCGAATGACCTTCGATCGACTATGAACATGCGCGCGTTCGAATGGTGCTGACGGTCCGATCCTGTTTAGGCGCGTGCTGCGCGATACTGATGCTTCCGAGCGTGGGCGGCCAGGGATACTGTCGTCACCCGTAAAGGGCAAAGGGAAGAATTCGAGGCAATATGGGTAGGTCCGAACTCAGTGCAACTGAGACTGGTGAATCGGAGGCGGAGCGGAACAACCGCAATCTGAGCGATCTGCTGCAGGAGCTACGCGTCGCTGGACTTGGTGTGCAGGTGCTATTCGGATTTCTACTCTCCCTGCCGTTCACCATGCGCTTCAAGCAGCTCGACGCGCTCGAACGAGCCCTCTACCGGGTGAGCCTCCTCAGCGCAGCCTTGGCCATCGCGCTGCTCGTGAGCCCGGTCGCCTACCACCGCTGGGTTTTCCGTCGACACGAGAAGGGGCGGCTGCTGCGATACGCCAATACGCAGGCCATCTTCGGGCTGGGCATGGTCGCACTCGCGGTGTGCGTCGCCGTCTGGATGGTTCTGCTCTTCGTCGGCTTGAACTGGCCGACGGCACTGTTCGCCGCTTTGGTGACCGGGTGCTTCGTGGCCCTGTGGTTCGTAGTCCCGATCGCAGACAGGATCGGAGCGGATCGCAGACGGGAGGAGGCCAGTGAGGGCCAGGTGGGTCCACCGACGCTGCGCCGTCCGCCGGAAATTCGGTAACCGGTCGTAAATAGTCAAAGCCCGATAGATGACTCGCGCTCGCTCGTACCGTGGGGTCCAGTCGGGCTCATGCTTTTCAGAGTATGCCGTGCGACATATGGCGCGCTCTTCAACGGATTCTCCTGACCAGGCGTGGACAGCCACCCGCTCACTGCCGGCACCCGGTCGGTGAGATCCGGCGCCCGCTTGTCCGTCCGTTGGCCGGCCAAACGCCAGGAGTAGCATGATGACCCCATGCCAGGCGAATGAAGGTCAGATGGATCGATCCGAGGCAACGACGCCGGAACAGGAACACACATCTTCGGCGGGCGAGACCGGAGAGGCTGAAGGTGCCCCCACCGACCGAACCGAGATAATTATCGGTGAGATACCGGCAGCTGATGAACCCACGATCATGTTGTGGACTGCCCGCTGCACCGATTCGGCCCATGATCTGCTCGGACACTTCGACAGTCGTCCCGAGGCGGAGGAGGCTGGACAACGCCATTTAGCGTCCCACCACCATCGGCCTGGCTGACTGCCTGGTGCTGGGGACGACGCAGTCAGCCTGCAGTTCATTCGTGTCGCTACGAATCCGTGATGTCACGAACAAGCAGAATCCGGGATTTTCCGGTATTCATCACCAGCGAACCGGCGAGCGAAGCTTCTGACGGCACCTCGACGATTTCATCAAGGGCATGGGCAAAACCGTGCGGGGCTCGAGCCAGTTGCCGAGAGCTCGTCATGACCACGGCTCTCTTGTCGTGGTGCACTCGTAGGCCGATCTCTCTGGCGCGCTTGTACAGATCCCAGTCCTCACCGGAGCGCAGCTCGCGAAACCCATTGAGCTCGACATAGGCGCTCGCCGTGAATCCCAGGCTGGCTCCGTGAATTGGAGTCCGTTCCAAGGCATATAACTTCCTCCAGCGGTCGATCACGCCTGGCGTTCGATCCGTCAAGTCAGCGACCCCGACACGTCCGGCCCATACGTCTACTCCTTCTTCGAAGGATGCGATCTGTACCCTGAGCCATTCTTCCGGCACGATCGAGTCTGCATCTGTCGTCGCCAGCCAGATTGCAGTGCGATCGAACTCACAGAAGGTAGAAACCAGTGCGTCACAGCCTTTCTTTCGTGCCCGACCGACGTTTCGGCCCCGGCTACAAAGGACGAGGGCAGACGAATCGGTTGACCATTCCGCGACCCGAGTGGAGCTGTTGTCCTCACAAGTGTCGAGCACCACGGCCACTCGGCAGTCGATGCCTGAAGGGAGCCGCCGAATGGCACGATCAATAGCCTCCAAGGCGGACGTGACCACCGACTCTTCGTTATGGACCGGCACGACCACGCCGAGCGCCCGTAGCTGTCGCGTTGGGGCCACTACGCGCTCCGCTCCCATATGTCGAGGCGGAACTCAGCCTCCAGATGATGTGCGACTGTTCGAAGCGTTCCCATGCCTGGCCGCGGCGGCACCACGTTCGCAACACGACGCATGTCAAGTCCTTCCCTTGGACAGCTGGCCTGAAACTTCTGTGTCCAATGTGGAGACCGTTGTCTATGACTTCCGGGCAGTGGTCTTGCCACCCTTCCTACCGGCCTCATTCTTCTGCGCGGTCGTACCACCCTGTTTCGAGTTGGAACCCGAGCCGGACTTCTTGCCGCCATTGCTCGACGCACCCGAGGCGTTGGCGAAACCCGCCGCACGGCTCTTGGGCATACCCTTCTTCTTCAGGGCCTTAGTACTGCTTCTCGTTTTTGCCATTGGCTGGTTTCGATGGCACTGAGCCTCGTTTTCGTCTCACCGCGACACATACCCAAATCACGGACTTTTGCAACTGACGACAGTTCTGGCCCGTCGATGAGCGACGGTCGTTTTCGCGCCAATTCCGATGGGTAACAAACGAGCAGACAGATCCCAGGAGGACCCGTGACGGCAGCGACGCGAGACGTGAGCGACGACACGCGCTCCGAGCCTGACGAAGACACCCGGGCGGCGGTGGGACGCACCGCCGAGGCGGTACTGGCGCGGTCCTTAACTCTTGCGGTCGCTGAGTCCTTGACGGATCTGAATTCGACATGCGCGGGAGCATGCCATCGGCGGCCCGGGCCTGAGCCTGTAGGTCTCACCAGCCGTTTCGTGATGGGCCACGATCGTGCGTTCGGGCGTCCCCCGATCGTTTCGAAGGATCGCCACGTCGACACCGACGAACTGGCGCGCCGTCGTCCGGACCCCTGAATATGCACGCAGGCCTTGGCGTCTCGTTTGGAGACGTCGAGGCTGGCGCAGCGCGGATGGACAACATCCAGGAGCTACTTCTTCCTCACCTTCGCTTCGTGCTGAGCGCTCGGCCTGGGGAGGGCAAGAAGATCAGAAGTCTGATGCTCGCGCTCATGGCAACAATCCACGGTTCTCGTGAGGAGCCCTCAACCACCACCCTGATCTACAGGCTCAACGGCACTACAGGGTGTCGGCGTCCAACCAGGTCGGACGCCACGGCCTCCCGATATTGGCCACTGTTCGCCGATCAGGGCCGTCCGCCCGACCGAATCTTCTGCTGCCCCGGCGCACAAGAACGTGCTGTTTCGCTGACCAGTTTCTTCGAAAAACTCGAGGTATGACGACGTTAGCGACGTGTCGAGATCCCCAAACGTCCTCATGTAACCCCCAGTTTCCGCCGGGCCATCATGAAGATCAACCACGTCGGTGTCTCGAGGCATCCGGTAGATGACCAGGCTCGCAGATCCGTCCGCTTGCAGGAGTGTCTCGATGCGTCCGCAGAATCCGAGGACAATGTGCTGGTCAAGGTCATCGAGATCCTTGGTCACCGATCGGTCCACGACGGAGAGCACGTGCTTACCCCAAGCTCTCGGATGTGCCACGAGAAGAAGTGCCTCGCCCGGGCGCAAAACGAAATGACTCGGCAACCCTTGAGCCGTCTCTGCTCCGAATCGGACGAGCCTTGTGGAGTTGACCGTGACCTGGATGGCTGAAATTTCCGTCCCAGACCCAGACATCTGCAATGTTGGCTGGTCAGGGTCGAACAGTGCATAGCAGATTCCACTCTGCTGATCTTGTGAACCCCATGTCCTCGAAACGTTGCACACCGATTCGCCAAGCTCATGGCCGGCCTCGAGTTGACCCAAGATCTGCTCGCGGAAGAAAGAGGGTTCATCAGAACCACCCGGTTCATGTCCTACCCCAACAAGAAAGTGACCACCGGGCACTGGAGCGAACTCGTAGAACGCACGGCGCTTTGAGGTCGGTGATGAGCTACGAGCTGCCGCGACCAACCCGGGCCAACGTGCTCGCATTTCGCAGCCATTTCCGCGGATTTCGTATTCAGGCAGTCGGGAGAGAGGATCAATGAGTGTCATTTGTCTGAGAGGTCGAGGCGCGTCAGAGCGCGTGTCTTAGCGGTACGGGACCGGGACCGATCCAGAGATCGCGCCCCGGGGAGCCAGCTACTCCCCGGGGCGCGAGAGCGTCAGGAAGCCGAAGTGGCGAGTTGCTTGTGGTCCGAGCCGACGCTGACTTCGATGCGGCGCGGCTTCGCCTGCTCGGCCACCGGAATGGCCACGGTTAAGACGCCGCCCTCGTAACTGGCTTCGATGCGCTCGGAGTCCAGGGTCTTACCCAGGACGACCTGCCTGGTGAAAGTACCGAACGTTCGCTCGGCAATCACCGATTCAATGCCGTCGCTCTTGGGCGGTGCCGGGCGCTGGGCCGAGATGCTCAAGACGTTGTCCTCAACCGTCAGTTCGATGGACTCGGGATCTACCCCTGGGAGGTCCAGCTGGAGCAGGAACGAGTCGTCCTTGCGATAAGCGTCCATGGGCATGGCCATCGGGCGCTGTCCGCTCTGCTGGGCGCTCCAGAGCTGCTGAAAAAGCCGGTCGACATCCCGGAACGGGTCACTACGCACAAGAGTCATCGCAATACCTCCTTCTTGACGACAGTTTGCCCTCTTGAGCCGCCTACCAGCGGTGACGCAGAAATATTAGCACTCTCGAAGGGAGAGTGCCAGAGGTTGCCGGGAAAAAAATTATGCACATTGGCGCCCAAGGGTCACGCAGCCACCAGTTCGAAACAGCTCGACCGAGTGTTCAGATAGTGGCGGGGGACGGGTCTGGTCAAGCAGCGTTGCCCTTCGGGTCCTCGGCGAAGATTTGGCATATGACCGAGCAGAAGGCGTCCAAGTCATCAGGCTTGCGACTCGTCACGAGTGTGTTGGGCCCATTCGTACACGTCACGACCTCCTCGTCTACCCACGTGCCGCCTGCGTTACGGATATCTGTCGCCAGGCTGGGCCAAGAGGTCAGCGTGCGGCCCCGGACCAGGTCGGCCTCAACCAGACTCCAAGGACCGTGGCAGATCACCGCGGCGGGTCTTCCGGCATCGAAGAATTCTCGGAGGTATTGCACCGCCGACCCATCTAGCCTGAGCTGATCCGGATTGGCAACACCGCCTGGCAGGACGACGCCGTCGAAGTCCTCGACTCGAAGCTCTCCGGTGACGGTGTCCACGTGGAAGGAGTCCCCCTTCTCGAGATGGTTGAAGGCTTGGACGTCATCGTCCTTCGGAGCTGCCAAGACAGGTCGTCCTCCGGCCTCTTTGACTGCCTCCCAGGGCCGAGTCAGCTCGACCTGTTCCACGCCCTCATTCGCCACAAGAAAAACGATGGATTTGCCAGAGAGTTCATTCGACACGGTTTGCTCCTTTCGACGCAACCTCGGCGACGCTCGGCGGCCGCCTCCATACCTCTTGAGCGCCCATACCCCCGGCCGCCCAGGTCCAATCACGATTATTCAGCTCGCAGGAACAAGTTGTATCGCACGTATATTGACCACCGGTGCCGCCGACGGCAACAACGCCGCCGGACCGTCGGGACGTCCAGGTCGTGGACCGACGGGGGCCGATCATGGGCGTGAACGTTCCATTGTCAAGGATGCTTCTCGACTCGTAGGCACTCTCGTCGGGGACAACCCGGCATGGTCGACAGCGAGTGCAAAGCGATGGGCGTCACGTACGGCACACCCGCCGTGGTCATTGTTGAAGTACACGTACACGTCCTCCCTCGAGTCCCACAAGTCAGCGAGGCGCCCGGCCCAGTTTGCGAGTGCCGCCCGGCCGTAACATGGATGCGGGCTCGCTCGGCCTTCGTGCAGTCGCACATATCCCCAACCCGTTGTACGCCAGAGCGGGGATCTCCGCTGAGGTGTATCAGTGAGGCAGAACGCCGCTCCGTGCTGCTTCAAGATGTCCGCGACTTCGTCGGTATGCCACGATTCGTGGCGCGGCTCGAACGCCACTCTGGCACTCGACGGAAAGGCGTTGAGGGTGACCGCCAGGAGCGGGGTCAGCCTGGAAGTTTGCTGGGAGCTGCAACAGGATCGGGCCTCTCTTCGAACCCAAGCCGCTCGAGCGGCTGAGGAGTCGCCGCACCGGCTCCGTCGGTTTGCTCAGTCGGAGCACATGGGTCAGGTAGCGACTCGCCTTGAGGCCGAACTCGAAGTCCTCGGGCGTCGCGGCGGCCGAACGTTCAAAGGTTGCCTTCTCCGGGAGGCGATAGAAGACATTGTTGACTTCGACCGACTGAAAGCGGTCCGAATAGTACGTTAGCCATTCTCTCTGAGCGAGCTGTTGGGGATAGAGGCGACCGCGCCAGTCGGCGTACTGCCAACCTGAGGTTCCGATGATGATGCTCACCTTGTCCAGCTACCCGCGGACGGGTGTCGAAACGCGACCATCGACGACTTCCCCTGCGACGCGAGTTGGAAGCCAACGTGGACCGAGACAAGCCTGCGTGAACCAGTTTGGGGACGCGACCCGACGCCTGCAACATGCATCGGGTCTGATGCCATCCTCCCTGACGGGTTGGGCACCCAGAGCTTGACCGTCCGCAAGATCTGGCGATCTTCGCCCAGCCGGACGTCGGTCCACTCGTCAGACTTTCTACCCTGTCCTCCGGAGGTGAAACCAGTCGGACTTCGGGCTTTCCGCGGGTGACATGCGAAGGGTACGGTTCTGAATCCTTGACAAGAGATCCGTGGGCGTCATCGGATCGGTGGGCGTCATCGGCCAGTACGGCTGCGTAATTTCCGGACGTCCGAGAACTCCACCCACTACCCGATCGTTCGGCACCGGCCGGAGCCTGGCGCGAAGAGTCAAGACCCCGAGAGGAGATGCTCGAGTGGGCCCGTGTGGAGCTGATCGAGGATCTCGGCGACGTCTCGGTAGACCTGTCGCGACCCCGCCTCGTTCAGTTCGTGTTGGCTAAAGCCCCCGGATTCGACGCTCAGACATCCGATACCTGCCGCTCGAGCGGCTCGAACGTCCCAAATGCTGTCACCGACGGCCAGGGCATGTCGGGGGTCGATCGCGAAAGTCTTCATCGCAGCCTCGAACACTTCGGGGGACGGTTTGGATTTCCCGACGTCGTCCGATGTCGTCTGGCCGTCGATGACGTCGTCAGCGTCGATCGCCTTACGAAGCCTCTCGAGTTCATCAGTCGGCGCGGATGTGGCCAAAACGACCACCAGGCCGTGTTGGTGCAAGGCGCGTAGCAGGGCCGGGGCCTGCGGAAACGCGCAGATGTCAGTGGCCAGTTCTTTGTAGTGGTGAGGTCGTGCCTCGACGGCGGCGGCGCACTCGTGGCCGAGGAGCTCAGTGACGAGGCGATCTCCCCCCATGCCGATGAGCCGATGAATGGCGTTCATCGGCGCCCACTCGCCGGCGTCGCGGAATGCTCGGGACCAGGCTAAGGCGTGGAGGTAGTTGGTGTCGACGAGAGTGCCGTCGACGTCAAAGAGCACACCCGCTCGGAGTCGCTCCGTCACGCCGGTGGGTCGACTTCCCTGTTCGTCGCCGCCTGATCCTCGCCGATTCGCACCTCGCGCTCCCTCTCGACTGGCCCGTCCCCTGACTCAGAGCGGCGACCCTCGGCACACTGATCGGTTTGCTCTGAGCGATTTTCTCGACTGTCGTTCATGATGACGTCTATACCCAGGAAGTCTCGACTGGATCGTGGGGCGGTGGTCGACTTCCACCAACGCCCACGGCTGTACGCCCGGAGAAACGAGGGGGCTGGGAAATAGAGGATGTGGTGGCAAAGCTTTCACGACTTCTCTCCGAGCTCTCGAGCATCACAGTTGAGCCCAGAGTTGCCCGATGTGTGAAGCGGAGAACGTGGAAGCCAATGTCTTGGAGGAACTCGTGGGGCGCTTTGACTACGATGTTCGTCGCGACAGTGCACTGGGAGGCTTGTGGGCTCGGCTCTCCTGACCGCCTCGTCTGCCACTCGTCGTTCTCACTACTTCCGCTGTGTGAGATTCCTCTGTTTCTTCGGATCAGGTGAGGGTAAGACGACCTCATGTCCTCCACTAACAAGACTTCTCGCCCTGAGCCGGTGTCCGAACAGTCGGCAAGTGCGAGAGTTGGCGACGATCCCGAGTTTGAGGAGGAAGCCGAGCGAGCAGAAGAGGAGGCAGCCCTGGACAAAGAGCTCAAGGACTCGTTTCCGACGAGTGACCCCCCGTCGAATTGGGCAGGAGGCGACCCTGGCGCTCTTCAAGATGATGACGACCGCCCGAGGTAACCCACGAGCTGGTATCGCCTCGACGCGGATCATAGCGGCGGGTAACTACCAAGACCTGGCTGCTATGGAATCGCGCCCCGCGCGGCGGTTCCCTGTGCACCGGTCGCACGCTTACTGCGTGTCCGTTTGCAACCTGCCACTCCGGATAGAACTCTCAGCGCAACGCAAATTGCCTGCAACCGCACGGAGGAGAGGTTGATGGTTTTTGCTCCTGGCACTGCTGCTGGTCCTAATTTTCTTTGGTCTCGGTTTCGCAGTTCATTTTCTCTGGATCGCCGCCGTGGTTCTTTTGGTTCTCTGGGTCATCGGTTTTGCAGTCGGTCGAGGCGAGAGTGCCGGGACACATCGGTTCTACCGGTGGTAGGGCGCTGAGAGGGCCGCACGAGCGCTTTGCCGGTCGTCGGGGTCGAATTGGACGCCATGCGATGGGAACGTGACGAAAGCTCCCTTCAACGTCCCCACGGCGAGCGGCCCACCCCGATGGCTGGAGCAATCGGCGAGTTCGAATCGACCTGAATCGCTGGGCCACCAGAGCCTCACGCCATCCTGGTGCTGTAACGACATTCTTAGTTGGCACATTGCACGTACGGCCGTCCACTCGGCTGGACCGCCGTCGAAGGCGTTCTCTAACGCCGCCCCTGGTCGTAGGCGAAGTGGCCGCCGAGAAAAAATCGCCCATAGCGAGACAGCCGAGGTCGATCAAGGACGCAAGAGCACTTTGACGGCACCATCGGATTTCTCTTGGAACATGCGGTAGGCGTCGGCACCTTCGTCGAGGGGCAGATGATGCGTGGCAAACCCGTCGACGCCAAGGGGGTCGTCATCGCCTAATAGAGGCAGGAGATCGTCGACCCACCGGTGCACGTTGGCCTGCCCCATGCGTAGCTGGATCTGCTTGTCGAAGATGCGCAACATCGGTAGCGGGTCGCTCGCTCCGCCGTAGACACCTGACAATGAGATAGTGCCCCCCCTCCGAACGAGATCGATGGCGGCCAGGAAACTGGCGAGACGGTCGACTCCAGCCTTCTGCATAAGACGGGCCGCAAGAGCGTTCGGGAGTAGGCCCGTCGCTTGGTGGGCGGCACGGGCAAGGGGTGAGCCGTGAGCCTCCATCCCCACGGCGTCGATCACCGAGTCAGGACCGCGCCCATCCGTCAGCCCACGGACGACGCTCGCGAGGTCATCGACAGAGCTGAGATCGATCGTCGTGACACCACGAGAGCCGGCTCGGGCAAGGCGTTCGGCGACGAGATCGACCGCAATGATGGTTTCGACGCCACGGTGCTCGGCGACCCGCGTCGCCATGTCACCGATGGGTCCGAGACCGAGGACGAGCAGAGACCCACCTTCGGGTACCGCCGCGTATTCCACTGCTTGCCATGCGGTGGGAAGAACGTCAGAGAGATACACAAAGCGATCGTCGGGAGGACCTGCGGGCACTTTGATCGGCCCGTAGTGGGCTTGGGGCACGCGGAGGTACTCGGCCTGCCCGCCGGGCACCTGACCGTAGAGCTTCGTGTAGCCAAAGAGGCTTGCCCCGCTGTCGTACTCGTGCACCTGGGTGGTCTCACACTGAGACTGCAGGCCGTGGCCGCACATGAAGCACGAGCCACAAGAGATGTTAAAAGGGATGACGACGCGGTCCCCCGGAGCGATGTTGGTGATGTCTGCACCGACCTCTTCGACGATCCCCATGGGTTCGTGCCCAAGAATGTCGCCCGGTTCGAGAAACGGCCCAAGCACCTCGTAGAGGTGCAGGTCAGAGCCGCAGATACCACTCGACGTGACCTTGATGATGGCGTCGTTTGGCTCCTTGAGGATCGGGTCGGGCACGTCCTCGACGCGGACGTCGCGCTTGCCGTGCCAGGTAAGAGCCTTCATTTCTCCTCCGATCCCGGCTCCGTCCTGAACTCGGAGTCTTCGGCGACCATGAGGAGGTCGTAACCATGTTCGGCAAATTCTCTTGCGAGCTCCTTTCCAATGCCGCTCGAGGCATCGGTTATTACCGCCAATGGGGCGGGCGGAACAGTCATTGTCATGGCGCCTCCGTGGGGTCGGTCTGTCAGAGATTTGCTCAGGCCTATGCCATACCCCCGGCTGCCGTCCTCTAAGCAGACCTGGGTGTCATCGTCGAGACAATTGCTAAGTCCGTCTCGGAGTGACTCTTCGCCCCACTCTGGTCTTGTCATCGCCGCAGACATCGAACCAGTTCTTCGCCGTAGGGCACGGCTCCGAGGAGGGCCACGCCACCGGCAATGAGGGCCATGTCACGCTTGGACAACGCCGAGGAGCGCCGGGTCAGAGACCATCTTCTTGTCGCGGGCTCGTGGAGCAGAACCATGAGCGGGACGATCCAAAACGGCATTACCTCCAAGAAGCTGTGGACGTGCTGTTCGAACTGACTGACGTGACGATCGCTCTCGAAGGCGACTCGAACGTCGATCATTGCGGTCGCTTCGTGGACTGCTGCCGCGCTCGTCATGAGCGTGATCAACAGCGGATTCATCTCGAAAGCTGCCGCGAGCAACAAGGGAGTACCAGCTTCGGCAAACATCGCCGAGTGGACAAGGGATTCCTTCGTGCCACCGTTGCCGGGTTCTTCGATATGCGTGCGTCGATGGCACCACCAGTCCAGCAGACCGGGGCCGAGCCAAGCTGGGAGTGCGACGAACAAGAAAAAAGAACGGGCTCGGCGCTTGAGCACACTCCGACTCTGGAGCTGCCGACGAACCATTCCGTGAGGGCCGCCTGACATTCCTAAGCTCTCAAGACTTCTCAGCCTTGCGACCAGCGCGCGGATCCTTTCGCGGCGGCTCCTCAGGCAGGTCTTCCACTGCTACGCCTTGTTCCTCGAGAGCATCGACGAACTCCTGGTCTTCAGCAGCCTTGCGGCCGAACTTCCGGTCCTCGGGGTCCATCAACGACATATCGCCTCCATCGACTCCAATCCGTATGTACGCGAGATACCCGTCAGGACGATCCTGAAACGACACCCTCAAAGACGCATCGCGGCTTCATAGGTCCATGTGACGCCAGGATGTCTTGGCAGCACGAGCGCCCAGACGCAACCAGGCAATCCCCTACTGTCGCTTACTCAGCCCTTCCCCACTGTTGCTTCAGCCCTACTGAGAAGTGCTCGGCAAGAGTTCAGCCCGAGCGCGACGTGTTACAGCGTGACCTGCACATTCCTACGCATACAAGACCTTCACTTACGAACCCCCGCTGTTGTTGGTATTGCTCGTCGTGCCACTGCTGCCCGTCGTCCCGCTGTTGCCGTTCCTGCCCTCCGAGGGGGTACATGATCCACCTGGCCGACCGACACAACTGTTTGGTTGATGCGACGAGTTGCCGGGACCGCTTGTTCCGCAGGATGCCAGACCCGAGGCGAGGGCCAGGGCCACTCCACCAATGGTAACGGACCGCGCCAACCGCATACTCATGCCGTACCCTCGCCGGGGCGCTCAGCAAACACGGACTTCGACCCTCGTAGTTCACTTGTGATCACGGGTCAAGGCCATGGACCCTGGCAGGGCGACTGCCATTTGCGGCAAGGGGGATCAACGCACACGGTTCACTCGTGGAGTGGTACGCCACTTTGATCTATCGCGCCTGGTCCGATTGTCCCGGCCTCACCGTGGGGGAGTTTGGGCGCAGCCTCGTCAGGTGGTGACGCCTTCGCATTGTTGGTCGTCGTAGTGTGAGGGCGAAGAGTGTTGGCGGGCATGTTGTTGGAGGTTCCACCTCGAGAGTTCGGTCCAGTACTGCAACTGGCTCCACCCAACCCCAGAGCGAGGATGGTGACAACAATCACTCCTTGTTGTCGAACGGCGACGCAGTCCTCTGCGCAACTGTCTCAGTGTCATCAGGCCATAGAATCTTTCACCCGCTCTGGCGGCTCAACTGCGAGCTTTGGCACACGGTCTGTACGTTTCGCTTGTTGATCGACTCGGGTCCTAAATCAGCCGCCCGGTAGAATCACCGACAAAGCCAGGTGGCCTGGAGCTCCTCCCTGAAATGGAGCCCACCGGCGTTCGCCTCCGACCTCGAACCATCGGACATAGGGAAAGCCAGCTATGACTGCCAGTCGCCGTCACTTCGGGAGCGTGAGGCACCTCCCCAGTGGGTCCTATCAGGCCAGCTATTGGCACGACGGCCGCCGTCACATCGCACCGGAAACCTTTCGCCAGAAGGCCGACGCCAACGCCTTCCTCGATTCCGTCTCCGCGTCGATCAACCGGGGCGATTGGGTCGATCCCGAGCTTGGCCGGGTCTCGTTCGCTCGCTACGCCGAGCTCTGGCTGGGTCAGCGCACCGACATCCGGGACCGAACGAAGGAGTACTACGGCTGGCTCATCGACAACCGCCTGGTTCCCCACTTCGGACAGCGAGAGCTGGCGAAGATCACACCTGTGCAGGTGCGGGCCTGGTACGCCGACCTTGCGTCCCAGACACCGGGCGTCGCGCGCTCTTCCTATCGGCTCCTCAAAGCCATCTTCAACACTGCTATCTCGGACGATTTGATCCTGAAGAACCCGTGCCGGGTCAAAGGCGGCGCCACCGACAAGGTCCGCGACCGTCGCATCCCTGACGTCGAGCAGGTTGGGGTGCTCACCGAGGCCATGCCCGAGCAGTACCGTGCCGCGGTCATCGTCGCCGCCTGGGGGACGCTGCGCCGCGGCGAGGTGCTCGGGCTCGAGCGCCGGGATGTCGACCTCGTTGCGGGCGCCGTTCGGGTTGAGAGGACACTGCACGAGTTCCACGACGGCACCCTCGACCTCGGCCCGACCAAGAACGGTGACCCGCGCCGGGTCTATCTCCCAAGCTCGGTGATACCGGCGCTCGAGGATCACCTTCGCCGATTCGTCGGGCCCGAGAGCGACGCTCCACTCTTCGTCGGAGCGACGGGCCAGCGACTGCGCCCGAGCAACTTCTGGGTCATCTGGGAGGCCGCACGGCGGCGAGCCGGCCTCCCATGGGTGCGCTTCCACGATCTCCGTCACTTCGCCGCGACCATGTTCGCCACGACGGGAGCGAGCACCAAGGAGATCATGAGCCGAGGCGGGTGGAAGTCCGTGGCCATGGTGGTGCGTTACGAGCACGCCTCCGAAGAGCGCGACGCATTCCTCGCGGAAGCGCTCAACCAGTACACCCAAAGCTCGAACGTCGTCCCGATCACGAAGGATCTCGAATGCGATCGCGCACGTAGCGCGCACGACGACCCTGAGGTGGAAGGTGGGGTGACCGACATACGGCCGCTGACCAGCGAGAACGACGCAGAATGCTCCGGGGGAGAGACTCGAACTCTCAACCTAGCGGTTAACAGCCGCTTGCTCTGCCGTTGAGCTACCCCGGAATGGGTGTCGGTACAGCCCCCGAACGTTAGCAGCGGGACCCCGCGTCCCTAGGACGGCTCCGGGCACCCTCGACCGGGTCCGAGGCCCGCCGGAGAGGTCCGGCCGCACCTGCGGACCTGGGCCGTCAGGACTCCTCGAGGTAGTCCCGCAACAGGTGGGCGGCGTCGGGGCGTCGCAGCTTGGCCAGCGTCTTGGACTCAATCTGGCGCACCCGCTCCCGCGTCACCCCGAACTCCTTGCCCACCTCCTCGAGTGTGCGGATCTTGCCGTCGTCGAGCCCGAAGCGCAGCCGTACCACGTCCTGCTCCCGCTCGGAGAGGTGACCGAGCGCCTCGCGCACCGCGGCGTCGAGCAGAGAGCGCGTCGCCGCGTCGTCCGGGACGACCGCGCCCCTGTCCTCGATGAGGTCGGAGAGGTTGAAGTCGTCCTCGTCCCCCACCGGCTGCTCCAGGGACACCGTGTCCTGGTTGATGCGCAGGATCTCCCGCACACGCTCGGTGGGCAGCTCCACCCGCTGGGCCACCTCCTCGATGCTCGGCTCGCGGCCGAGTTCTTGGAGGAGCTGTCGCTGCACCCACACCACCTTGTTGATCGTCTCGACCATGTGCACCGGTATGCGGATGGTGCGCGCCTGGTCGGCGATGGCCCGGGTGATGGCCTGGCGGATCCACCACGTGGCGTAGGTCGAGAACTTGAACCCCTTCGTGTGGTCGAACTTGTCGACCGCCCGCATCAAGCCGAGGTTTCCCTCCTGGATCAGGTCCAGGAACGCCAGCCCCCGGTTGCGATAGCGCTTGGCGATCGACACGACCAACCGCAGGTTGGCCTCTATCAGCTCGTCCTTCGCCCTCTGTCCCTCACGAACGATCCGTTTGTTCCGTGACAGTGTCCCGGCCTCGAGCAGGTCCTCCGACGGTCCGCCCTCTTCCAGGGCGGTCTCGTGCGCGGCGAGCAGGGCGGCCGCCTGGTTCCCCTCCTCGATCGCCTGCGCGATCTCGACTTCGAGCTCCGCGTTGAGCAGCGGGACCCGGCCGATCTCCTTGAGGTAGGTGTGCACCGGGTCCTCGGCGCTTCCGGCCGAATCCGACACGGTCGAGCGCTTGCCGTTGTCCGCGACGGCCGTTGGCGCGCGTGCGCACCTCGCGACGCGTCACCGTCACGTTGCCCAACCCGTCCGCGTCGTCGTCGACCAGGGACAGGCCCTCTGCCGCCACCCGGTCCATCAACACGTTGAGCACCTCTGCGGTCAGCTCGACGGTATGCAAGGCCTCGATCAGCTCGGCCTGGGTCAGATGCCCCCGCTCGCGACCTGCGACGAGCGCGGCCTCGAAGTCGACCTGGGACACGCCCGGGGGGAGCGCGACCTGGTCCATGTAGGGCATCAGTGACGAATCGGCTGTCGACATCGAGGCGCCTTCGTCATCGATCGCGATCGCGGAATCGTCGTTCACCACCCTCGCCCACCGAACTGGTCACCTCTCCGACTCCCTCTGGGACAACCACGCTACCAACCGGTCGGCCGAGTCGCGCCCGGCCGGGTCGCCCAGCGCGTCGAGCCACCGGCGCACCTGCGCCGTCTCGGCCGCGCTCGACTGCCAGGAATCGTGCCCGTCGGCGCGGGATTCGGCTTCGACGTCGGCCAAGGCGCGCCTGGCTGCTTCGCGCAGCAGCACCAAGACGACGGAATCCACCGGATCGCCCAGATCCGGGTCACCGACCAGGGGTTCCTCGACCGTCACCCGCCGCAGCACGCTCGCCACGTCTGCCGGCGCCGACTCCACGGCCTCGTGCACGTTGTCGTGCTCCAGGAGCGCGACGAATGCGGCCCGCTGCAGCGGATCGGTGAACAAGACGGGATGGACCCGCTCCGCCACCTCCTCGGGCCGGTGTACGGCGAATTTGAGCGCCTCGATCCCCGGCCCTGGTCGGAGCGCTGCCGGTGGGGCAGCGCTCACCACCGCGGGCCCGCCCTCCGGGCCGTTTGGCTCTGCGCCGGGGTCCGGGCCTTCACTCCGATGGCGGCGCCGTGGCGGGGTCGGAGCCGGCGGGTGGGCGATCACGTGTGCCAGGCGGTCCCGCAAGCGGTCGGCGTCCAGGCGGCAACGGTCCGCCAGCTGCATCACGTACTGGTCGCGGACGAGGTCGTCGGGATGCTCGGCCACCGCCACCAGGGCAGCCTCGGCCGCCCGGGCGCGTCCCTCCGCCGTCGTCAGGTCGCCTCCGCTCAGCATCCGGTCGACCCGGAACTGGAGAAACGGCCGCGCTTCCCTGACCGCTCGCGCCAGACCCTCGGGGTCCGAGCGTGCCAACTCGCCCGGGTCGCTCCCGCCGGGCAGGTCGGCCACGACCACGTCGACCTCGTGTTTGCGCTCCCACTCGTAGACCCTGGAGGTCGCGCTCTGCCCGGCGCTGTCCGCGTCGTAGGCCAGGACGATCCTCTGGCCGAAGTTACGAAGCAGGCTGAAGTGCTCCTCGGCCAGCGCGGTGCCACACGTCGCCACCGCCCTGGTCACCCCGGCTTGGAAGCAACCGATCACATCGGTGTAGCCCTCGCATACCACGACCTCACCCTGGGCCACGATGCCCTGCTTGGCCCAGTTCAGCGCGTAGAGCGTCCGGCGCTTCGAGTAGATGGGCGACTCCTGTGAGTTCTTGTACTTGGGCTCGGGCCTCTCCGGTGCGGTGCCGCCCGCGCCGCCCGGCAGGATGCGACCGCCCAGCGCCACCGGACGCCCGGAGGGATCGCAGATCGGGAAGAGGACCCGGGCGCGGAAGAAGTCCTGGGGCCGCCCGCGCCGGTTGACGAAGCCCAGCCCCGAATCGGAGAGGACGTGCTCGGGGAGGCGCAGCGCCTTGGCCATGGCGTCCCAGTCGTCGGGCGCCCACCCCAGGCGGAAGCGCCGCACGACGTCACCGTCGTAGCCGCGCGAGCGCAGGTAGTCGCGCGCTCGACCTGCGTCCGGCGCGCGGAGCAACCGCTCGTGGTACCACTGCACCGCTCGCTCCATGGCGTCGAGGAGCTGTGAGCGGCGCTGGTGGTCCCGCCCGGTCTCGGAGTCCTCGTGCAGCGTGATCCCGGCGCGGTCGGCCAGGAAGCGCACGGCGTCGACGAAGTCGAGGTGGTCCATCGCACGCACGAAGGTGATGGCGTCGCCGGACTGCTGGCAGCCGAAGCAGTAGTAGAACCCCTCCTCGGCGTTGACGCTGAAGGACGGTGTCTTCTCGGTGTGGAACGGGCACAGGCCGGTCCAGCGCCTTCCCACCTTCTTCAAGAGCGAGTGCTCGCTGATCAGGGCCACGATGTCCGTGGCCCCCCGCACCTGGGCGATTTCCTCGTCGGGGATGCCCACACACCGACGGTACCGCAGGGCTGCCGCGGCGCGGCCGTGGCATAGCGTCGGTGCATGGTGGTCACCGTCTACGGCGTCTGCGCCCTCACCTTCATGATGTCGATGTACGCGCTCGAGGCCCGCGGCCGGATCTTCGTCCTGGCCTTCGCGGCTGGTTGCGCCCTCTCCAGCTCCTACGGCTTCCTCTCGGGCGCGTGGCCGTTCGGGGTCGTCGAGGCGATCTGGACCGTGATCGCCCTCCGCCGCTACCTGGGCACTCGGCCCGGCGGCGACCCGGCGGCCGAGCCGCTCTAACTCTTGCCCTTCTTGGGCGCCTTCGCCTTCCCCTTTACACTCGCGGTCGCGCTCGCCGTCGGGGGCGGGCCGGCCGTCTGAGGGGCCGAGTCCAGGACGGCCTGCGCCGCCGCCAGGCGCGCCACCGGGACCCGGAAGGGCGAGCAGCTGACGTAGTCGAGCCCGGCGTCGTAGAAGAGGCCGATGGAGGCCGGCTCCCCGCCGTGCTCGCCGCACACGCCCACCTTCAGGTCCGGTCGGGTGGCCCGGCCGCGCTCGGTCCCGAGGCGGACGAGTTCCCCCACCCCGTCGGCGTCGACCACCTCGAAGGGGTTGCGCGCCAGCAGCCCGAGCTCGAGATAGGCGTCCATCATCCGGCCCTCCACGTCGTCGCGGGAGAACCCGAAGGTCATCTGGGTCAGGTCGTTGGTACCGAAGGAGAAGAAGTCGGCCACCTCGGCGATGTCGCCCGCCCGCAGCGCCGCCCGCGGCGTCTCGATCATGGTCCCGATGGTCACCTCGAGCTTGCCCGTCCGTCCCGAGACCGCTTTGACCCCCTTTGAGGGCCTCGGGGCGCGCTCCTTGTTGACCTCCGCCACGGCGTCCTCCACCCAGCCCCGGGCCAGGGCCAACTCCGCGCGGGTGACCGTGAGCGGGATCATGATCTCGACGACGGGGTGCCCGCCGTCGGCCACCCGTTGACGGGCCGCCTCCATCAGGGCCCGAACCTGCATGGCGTAGAGCCCCGGCTTGATCACGCCCAGCCGCACGCCCCGGGTCCCGAGCATGGGGTTGGACTCCTTCCACGAGAGCGCGGCGTCGTAGAGCCGGCGCTCCTCGGGGTTCAACCCGACCGTGGCGTCCTTGTACGCCAGCTCCTCGGTCGAGGGGAGGAACTCGTGCAGAGGCGGGTCCAGCAGGCGCACCGTGACGGGCAGCCCGTCCATGGCGGCCAGGATGGCGACGAAGTCCTCGCGCTGGACGGCGCGGAGCTCCTCGAGTGCGGCGGCTTCCTCGGCCGGCGTGTCGGCCAGGATCATGCGGCGCACCACCGGGAGGCGGTCCTCACCGAGGAACATGTGCTCGGTGCGGCACAGGCCGATGCCCTCCGCGCCCAACCCCCGCGCGTTGGCTGCGTCCTCGCCCGTGTCGGCATTGGCGCGCACCGCCAGGTGCCCCCGGCGGATGTCGTCGGCCCACGAGAGCACGGTGGCGAACGCCGCGGGCGGCGACGCCGAGGTCAGCGGCACCTGCCCGGCGACCACGATGCCCGCTCCGCCGTCGAGGGAGACCCAGTCCCCCTCCTGGAGCGTCACGTCGCCGACCGTGACCGAACGGTCGGCGATGCGCAACACCTCGGCCCCGACGACCGCCGGCTTGCCCCAGCCGCGGGCCACGACGGCCGCGTGGCTGACCAGTCCGCCCCGGGCGGTCAGGATGCCCTCCGCGGCCAGCATGCCGTGCACGTCCTCGGGCGACGTCTCGTTGCGGACCAGGATCACCTTCTCGCCGCGCTCGGCCGCCGCGGCGGCGTCGTCCGCGGTGAAGTGGATCCGACCCACCGCCGCGCCCGGGCTGGCGCCGAGCCCCTTGGCCCACACCGTGTAGCCGGAGCCCGCGAACTGCGGGTGCAGCACGGAGTCGAGGTGGTCCTCGGTGATGCGCGACACGGCTTCGGCCCTGGAGATCCCGAGGTCGCCCGGGCGCACCATGTCGACCGCCATCTTCAGCGCGGCGACGCCGGTGCGCTTGCCGACGCGCGTCTGGAGCATCCAGAGCTTTCCCTGGTCGATCGTGAACTCGGTGTCGCACATGTCGCGGTAGTGCGCCTCGAGGCGGGCGAAGATCTTGAGCAGCTCGGCGTGGACCTTGGGGAAGTGCTTCTTCAGCTCCGCGATGGGCTCGGTGTTGCGGATGCCGGCCACGACGTCCTCGCCCTGCGCGTTGACCAGGAAGTCGCCGTAGGCGCCCTTGGCCCCAGTCGCCGGGTCGCGGGTGAAACCCACGCCGGTACCCGAGTTGTCGTCGCGGTTGCCGAAGACCATCGCCTGGACGTTGACCGCGGTGCCCAGGTCGTGCGCGATGTGCTCGCGATCGCGGTACGCGATGGCGCGTGGTCCGTTCCAGCTGCGGAAGACCGCCTCGATGGCGCCGCGCAGCTGGTCCTTGGGGTCTTGGGGGAAGGGCTTGCCGGTGTGGCGCTCGACGATCTGCTGGTACGAGTCGACGAGATAGCGCAACAGCTCCACGGGCACGTTGGCGTCGGACTCGGTGCCCGCCAGCTCCTTGGCCGCGTCGAAGAGCGCGTCGAACTCTTCGCCCGGCAGCTCCAGGACGATGCGGCCGTACATGGCGATGAAGCGCCGGTACGAGTCGAAGGCGAAGCGCTCGTCGCCGGTCTGCTTCGCCAGACCTTCCACGGAGCGGTCGTTCAGACCCAGGTTGAGGACCGTGTCCATCATGCCGGGCATGGAGAATTTGGCACCCGAGCGGACCGAGACCAGGAGCGGGTCGTCGGCGTCGCCGATCGACTTGCCCATCGCCGCCTCCAGCCGGCCCCGCGCGGCCGCCACCTCGGCGTCGAGGCTCTTGGGCCACCCGCCGTGCATGTAGTCGCGGCACGAGTCGGTCGAGATGGTGAAGCCCGGCGGCACCGGCAGCTCCAGCACCGAGGTCATCTCGGCCAGGTTGGCGCCCTTGCCGCCCAAGAGGTCCTTGAGCTCCATCGGCGGACGGCCGTGGTCGTGGTCGAAATCGAAGACGTACGGCATGGGGCCTCCTTGCCCCGGACGGGGCCGCCCGGACGGGCGAGCCGTGCAGCGGGACGCGGTCGCGAAGTGGTCTCACGCCGTCCCGAGACCGGGACGGGCCACTGCAGCCTACCGGCCCTCGGGACCCCGCTCGGTTCCGACACCGCCCCGGCGCGCGCCTTCACCGCCGTGGCGGCGACCGCCGTCCTCGTCTGATCCGCCGCCCGCGGCGGGTCCCCGGACGTGATGCTCGAAGACCTCCCTCGCCGCCCGCATGAAGTCGCGCACGGCCGCGAGCTCGTCGGTCTTGAAGCGCTGCGCCACCTCGCGCATCTCCTCGGTCACCGGCTTCTGCAGCCCCTGCAGCCGTTCGCGGGCCGACGGCACGGGCTCCACCCACACCCGCCGCCGGTCCTCGGTGTCCCGGCGCCGCGTCACCATGCCCGCCTCCTCGAGGCGGTCCAGCATGAAGGTGACCGCCCCGGTGGTCAACCCGGTCTCCTCGGCGAGCCGGCCCGCCGTGATCGGACCGAGACGTACGATCAGGTCGAGGCAGCGCAGGTCGGTCCGGCTCAGCTTGAGCCTCTTGGCCACCCGCTCGTCGAACTGGGTCGCCGCGCCGAGATACCCGGTGATCTCCGAGCGCAGCTGTTGCACGAGCTCGAGCCGGGATCGCTGGCTTGACATGGAAGATACTTTACCACTAAGTTTCTTTGTCGATGGGTAATTCTTCGATCTTCGTACAGGGCTGGTCCGGCCGAGGCCCGGCGGTCGAGGCGCACGATCTCGTCAAGGTGTTCCCCCGCGGCAACGTGCGGGCGCTCGACGGCGTGTCGCTCGAGGTCGAGGCCGGGACGGTGCTCGGCCTGCTCGGCCCGAACGGCGCCGGGAAGACCACGGCCGTGCGCATCCTGTCCACCATCCTCGAGCCCGACTCGGGTTCGGCCGCCATCCTCGGCCACGACGTCGCCAAGGCGCCCGACGTGGTCCGCCGCATCATCGGGCTGGCCGGCCAGTACGCCACCGTCGACGAGAACCTGACCGGCCGGGAGAACGTCCGCATGGTCGGCCGTCTCTGCCACCTCAGCCGCAAGGTGGCCACGCAGCGCGCCGACGAGCTGCTCGAGGACTTCGGTCTCACCGACGCCGGCAACCGCGTGCTCAAGACGTACTCGGGGGGCATGCGGCGCAGACTGGACCTGGCCGCCGCGCTCGTCGCCAGCCCACCCGTCCTGTTCCTCGACGAGCCGACGACGGGGCTCGACCCCCAGAGCCGCCAGAACATGTGGACGGTGATCGAGAACTTGGTGTCAGAGGGAACGACCGTGCTCCTCACCACCCAGTACCTCGAGGAGGCCGACCGCCTGGCCCGCGACATCGTGGTCGTCGACCACGGCCGCGTCATCGCCCAGGGCACACCGGCCGAGCTCAAGGCCGATCTCGGCACGTCGGTGGTCGCGGTGACCCTGGGGAGCGCCGAAGCCGTGTCCCGCGCCATGGCCCTGTTGGCACCGCTCTCGGACAAGGCGCCCGCCGTCGACGACAACATCGTGGAGCTCACCGTCGAGAACGGCCCGGCCGTCGGGGCCGAGGTGTTGCGCGCGCTCGACGCCGCCAAGATCCCGGTAGCCGGCCTCGTACTGCGCGAGCCGAGCCTCGACGACGTCTTCTTGAGCCTGACCGGGCACCGGACCGAGAGCGAGACCGAGGCGGAGCGGGCGGCTCACACGAGCCGACCCCGACGTGGCGCCATGGCCCAGACCGACGGAAAGGATGCCGCATGACCTCGACCCTCGTCGCGCCCACGACCACCGAACCGCGGCCGGTGGCGGGCGGCAACAGCCTCAGCTGGACCCTGCAGGACATGGCCACCATCACGTGGCGCAACCTCGTCGCGCTGACGAGGACACCCGAGGCCGTGTTCTTCTCCGCCATCCAGCCCATCATGTTCGTGCTGCTCTTCGTCTTCGTCTTCGGCGGCGCCATCCACATCCCCGGCGTGCCCTACGTCGACTACCTCATGCCGGGCGTCTACGTGCAGACGGTCACCTTCGGCGCCGTCAGCACCGCGGTCGGCCTCTCGGAGGACCTCCACAAGGGATTGATCGAGCGGTTCCGCGCCCTGCCCATGGCGCGCTCGGCCGTTCTGGCCGGACGGACGTCGGCCGACCTGGTGCGCAACGTCTTCACGGTTGCGATCATCACTGCGGTGGGCTTCGCCGTGGGCTTCCGGGTCGGCACCAACTTCGGACTGTTCCTCTGCGGCATCCTGATCGTGCTCTTGTTCTCCTACACCTTGTGCTGGGGGTTCGCCACCGCCGGCCTGTCGGCGCCGAACGCGGAGACGGCCCAGCTGATGGTGTTCCCCATCCTGTTCCCGCTCATCTTCGCCTCGTCGGCCTTCGTACCCGTCAGCGACATGCCCGGTTGGCTGCAGGCCTTCGCCGAACACCAGCCCGTCACCCAGGTGGTCGACGCCGCGCGCTCGCTCATGACGGGAGGCACCTTGCAGGACACCCACGCGGTCTGGGCCGCCCTGGCGTGGTGCTTCGGGCTGCTGGTGGTGCTCGTCCCGATCGCGGTGCGCAAGTACCGCCGGGTCGCCTGAGGCCGTCGCGACCGCCTGCGGGGGACTCGCTCGGTCCCCGCGTCGCTCGAGAGACCCCTTCCTCGGGCAGCATCTGCTTCCTCGGGCAGCGTCTGCGCTCGGGTTCGACCTCCGAGCCGTGCTCGGGGTTCACCCACCGCACCGGCCACGCCGGCTCCGTCGGGTCTCCGGGACCGGCGCGGGACGTCGGACGACGGCCCGCTTTGCGATAATGCTCTGTCCCTGAACACCGAGATTCAGCCGGAGGTCATGGTGTACCTGGAGCTCACGCCAGAACAGCAGATCCTGCGGAGCAAACTCCGGAGCTACTTCGCCGACCTGGTGGACGAGGTCGAGCACTCTGCCCTCGAAGAGCCGACGTACACCCGCTACATCCGACGGATGGGTGAGGACGGCTGGCTCGGGCTCGGGTGGCCGGTCGAGTACGGAGGTCAGGCTCGAGGCCCGCTCGACCAGATGATCTTCGTCGAGGAGTCCCACTGGGCGGGCGTACCGCTGCCGCTGCTCACGTTGAACAGTGTCGGTCCGACCCTCATGGCTCTCGGCACCGACGAGCAGAAACGCCGCATCCTCCCCGGCATCCTCCGGGGTGAGATCCACTTCTCCATCGGCTATACCGAACCGTCGGCCGGCACGGACCTGGCGTCACTTCAGACCCGTGCCGTGCGTGACGGTGACGAATACGTCATCAACGGCCAGAAGATCTTCACCAGCGCCATCCAATACGCCGACTACGTCTGGCTGGCGGCCCGGACCGACCCGGATGCGCCGAAGCACAAGGGTCTGTCCGTCTTCATGGTGCCGGTCGACACCCCGGGGTTCCACTGGACACCGTTGCCCACCATCGTCGGCGACATCACCAGCTCGACCTTCTACGAGGACGTCCGGGTCCCGGTCGAGAATCTTGTCGGCGCGGAGAACCAAGGCTGGAAACTGATCACCAACCAGCTCAACCACGAACGGGTTGCGATCTGCCCGGCTTCGGGGTTGCTCCGGAGCCTCACCGAGGTTCGTCGGTGGGCTCGAGAGCACCGGCTCGGCGACGGCCGCCCCGCGACGGATCACGAGTGGGTCCAGATCAACCTGGCCAGGGTGCACGCGAAGATCGAGGTGCTGAAGCTTTTGAACTGGAAGGTGGCGTGGGCCGCCGACAAGGGGTTGAACCCCGCCGACGCATCCGCCACCAAGGTCTACGGGACCGAACTGGCCCTGGAGGTGTATCGGCTGCTACTCGAGATCGTCGGCCAAGCGGGCTATCTGCCCGGCGGCTCGCCGGGTGCGGTCCTTCGGGGGCGCCTGGAGCAGCAGGCGCGGAGCCAGACCATCTTCACCTTCGGTGGCGGGACCAACGAGGTCCAGCGCGACATCATCGCCATGATCGGGCTCGGGATGCCCCGCGCTCCTCGATGACACCGGTCTCCCGCCCGGCTGAACCCGACAGTCCCAGGCTGAACCCAACTGCCCTCGGCTGAACCCAACTGCCCTCGGCTGAACCCAACTGCCCTCGGCAGAACCCAACTGCCCTCGGCCGGGCTCAACCCTCGCCGGCGCGGCGCCTCAGCTCGGACAGGAGGCTCTCGATCGGCACGCGGACCTGCTCCGTGGTGTCGCGGTCGCGCACGGTCACGGCGTCGTCCTCGAGCGAGTCGAAGTCCACCGTCACGCACCACGGCGTGCCCACCTCGTCCTGGCGCCGGTAGCGCCGGCCGATGCTCTGGGTGATGTCGTAGTCGCACATGAAATGCGGCTGCAGCCGCGCGAGCACCTGGCGGGCCAACGGCTCGAGCGTGTCCTTCTTGGAGAGGGGGAGCACGGCCACCTGGTAGGGGGCGAGCCGCCAGTGCAAGCGGAGCACGGTGCGGGCGTCCCCCCCGACTTCGTCTTCGGTATAGGCCGCCAGCAGGAAGGCCATCATGGTCCGCGTCGCACCGGCCGCGGGCTCGATCACGTAGGGGACGTAGCGCTCGTTGGTCTGCTGGTCGAAGTAGTCGAGCGAGACCCCGGACTTGGCCGCGTGGGCTGCGAGGTCGTAGTCGCCCCGGTTGGCGATGCCCTCGAGCTCGTCCCAACCCCAGGGAAAGAGGAATTCGACGTCCGCCGTACCCTGCGAATAGTGCGACAGCTCGCTCTGGTCGTGATGGCGCAGCCGGAGCTTCTCGGCGGGGATGCCGAGCTGCAGGTACCAGCGCATCCGTTCGTCGAGCCAGTAGTCGAACCACTTCGGTGCCTGGTCCGGCGGAACGAAGTACTCCATCTCCATCTGCTCGAACTCGCGGGTGCGGAACACGAAGTTCTGTGGCGTGATCTCGTTGCGAAATGACTTGCCGACCTGGGCGATGCCGAACGGGGGCTTCTTGCGGGTGGTCCCGAGCACGTTGGCGAAGTTGGTGAACATGCCCTGGGCCGTCTCGGGGCGGAGGTAGGCCACGTGGCCCTCGTCGGCGATCGGCCCGGCGTGGGTCTTGAACATGAGGTTGAAGGCACGAGCCTCGGTCAGGTCGTGCGAGCCGCAGTTGGGGCAGACCCCCTCGATCTTGTCCTCGCGCCAGCGTTCGTGGCAGTTCTTGCAGTCGACCAGGGGGTCGGTGAAGGTCGCCAGGTGGCCCGAGGCCTCCCAGACCGCCGGAGGGCCGAGGATGGCGGCGTCGAGCCCGACCACGTCGTCGCGCTCTTGGACCATGGCGCGCCACCACGCGTTCTTCACGTTGCGCAGCATGTTCACGCCCAGGGGGCCGTAGTCGTAGGTGGAGCGGAAGCCGCCGTAGATCTCGGCCGAGGGGAAGACGAAGCCGCGGTGGCGGCAGAGGCGCACCACCTTTTCCATGAGGTCGTCGCCGGCGCCCGATGCGGTGGCCTCGCGTGCGGTGTCGTCGGTCCCGGTCATCGGTGCAGGATACCGGAGCGGATTCGCGCGCTGACCTCGTTGGCCAGGAGCCGCCCGCGCACCGTCAGCACGGCGCGATCGCCGGCTCGGCTCACGAGATCCCCGAGCGCGGCGGGGTCCTCGAGCGCGTCCCACGGCACGCCCCTGGGCGTGCGCAGCGAAAGGGCGAGGCGCTCGAACTCGCGCTGGCCCGCGTCCAACACCTCGCGGCCCGCCTCGGCGGATCGCCCGGCCTCGATCGCCGCGACGTAGCGGTCGGGTGTGCGCAGGTTCCACCATCGAGTGCCGTCACGATGGGAGTGGGCGGCCGAGCCCACCCCGAGGTAGTCGCCCTGGTCCCAGTAGAGCCGATTGTGCCGGCAGCGGTGGCCGGGACGGGCCCAGTTCGAGATCTCTTCCCAGGCGTAGCCGGCCGCGGCCAGCGTCGCCTCCGTGCGCTCGTAGCGCCGGGCCAACGACTCCTCCGCCGGACGGCGCGCCGGGTCCCGGGCCAGGGGCGTTCCCGGTTCGACGGTCAGCGCGTACGCGCTGAGGTGCGGCGGGGGGTACTCGAGGGCGAGCACCCGGCGGAGGGTGGCGTCCCAGTCGGCGTCGCTCTCGCCCGCACCGCCGAAGATCAGATCGAGGTTCCACGTGGTGAAGCCCGCGGCCCGCACGGCGGCGGAGACCGAGGCGGCGGCGTTCGGTACGTGGCGCCGCCCGAGTCCGGCCAGGACGTGGGCGTGGGTCGACTGCAGCCCGAAGGAGACGCGCGTGACCCCGCGGCGGCGGTAGGTCCCGAGGTGGTCGTCGTCGGCGTCTTCGGGGTTGCACTCGACGGTCACCTCGGCACCGGGGGCGCGGGGCACGGCGTCGAGGATGCGGCACAGGGTCTCGGGGTGGAGGCGGGACGGGGTCCCCCCTCCGAAGAAGACGGAGGTGGCGGGGGCGAGGCCGCCCGCCTCGGCGGCGCGATGAAGCTCGAGGATGCACGCGTCCGCGTAGCGCTCCATGAGGTGGTCCCGATCGGTGTAGGTGGCGAAAGCGCAGTAATCGCACCGCTCCCGGCAAAACGGGACGTGGACGTAGACGCCGAACGGGGTCAAAGGCCGGCCGTCGAGCGCACGGCGCGGATGCGGCGGTCGAGGTGGACCTCCATGGCCTCGGTGGCCAGCTCGGCCACCTCGTCGGCCCCGGGCGGGGCGGGCCGGCGCAGCACCCCGGCCAGGCCGCCCCCGAGGATGCGACGCAACAGGGCCAGCGCGGCGGGGCTCATGGGCCGGCCGCTGCGGTGGGCCCGGCAGAGCGCGCCGCCGGCGACGAGGTCGAAGGCCACCAGATCGACCGCGTCGCCGCCTTGGGCGCAGGAGGCGCACTCGTCGAGCACGGGGCCCGCACCCTCGAGCACGAGCGCCTTGAGGAAGAAGGACGGTGCGAGGAGCGTCGGGTCGTTGTCCGGCTCGGCCAGCGCGGTGAGCGCGCCGACGAGCATCGAGTACAGGCGGGGGTCGGGGTGGCGCTCCTGGGCCAGCTGATCGGCCACCTCGAGCGCCGCCAGGCCGCACGTGACGCGCCCGAGGTCCTCGCGCACCGGACGGAAGGACTGGATGATCTCGACCTGGTTGACGATGTCGAGGTCGCTCCGGCCCTGCCACAGCAAGAGGTCTACGTGAGTCAGCGGCTCCAGTCGGGCACCGAACTTCGATGTGGTGCGGCGCACGCCCTTGGCGACGGCCCTCACCTTGCCGTGCCGCTCGGTGAGGAACACCACGATGCGGTCGGCCTCGCCCAGCCGGTAGGTGCGCAGTACGACGCCCCGGTCGCGAAAGAGGCTCACGCGCCGGTGCGGGGTGGGCGAGAGGCCGGGGCGCGGGCCTGATCACGAGCCGGGTCGAGCGGGCAGTACCGCTCACCCCGCCGGGCGGCCTCGGCGACGGCGCGCCGGGCGTCAGCCGCCACCGCGGCGGCCCGGTTCCGAGCATCCTGGGCCGGCCGGACGCGCGCCTGGGCGGTGGCGCCGTGCGAGTGGCGCCCGTAGAGCAGGTTCCCACCCGCCACGAGCGCGGCCAGGACCACGATCACGGCGAGGGCCGGCAGGGCGTGAATGGCCACGGCCGCCAAGATCACGAAGGCGGCCAGGAAACCGATGCCGGCGACGAGCGCGATCCTCGTGGGGCTCATGGCAGCATCCAGTCTCGCAGCCCGGGGGGCCGCGACAGGTCGGTCGGGGTTCGGACCGAAGGGGTCGCCGCTGGGAGGCCGAGGGCTGGAGGGCCGGGGGCTGGAGGGTTCCGGGATCAGGGGTTCACGGCGCCGAAGCGGCGGACCCGGCGCTGGTACTCCACCACCGCCTGGTAGAGGTGGCCTCGGCGCATGTCCGGCCACAGGGTGTCGGGGAACACGAGCTCGCTGTAGGCGATCTCCCAGAGCAGGAAATTCGAGATCCTGTTCTCACCCGAGGTCCGGATGACCAGGTCGGGGTCGGGCATGTCGGGGAAGTAGAGGTGCCGGGCGATCGTCTTCTCATCGATCTTGGCGGCCGGGACCCCCTCGGCCACGACGGCGCGGACGGCGTCGACGATCTCGGCCCGGCCGCCGTAATTGAACGCCATGGTCATGACCATCCGGCGGTTGTGCCGGGTGAGCTCGACCGACTCGTCCATCCGCCTGAGCACCCGACGGGGCACCCGCCAGTCGCGCCGCCCGGCGAAGCGGATCTGGACGCCTTTCTCGTTCAACTCGTCGCGCCGGCGCATGAGCAGCGACTGGTTGAACCCCATCAGGTAGCGCACCTCGTCGGGCGGGCGGCGCCAGTTCTCGGTCGAGAAGGCGTAGAGGGTGATCCATTTGATGCCGATCTCGAGGGCGCCGTTCACCACGTCGAGCAGCGCGGTCTCCCCGGCGGCGTGGCCCTCCGTTCTCGGCAGCCCGCGGGCGCTCGCCCAGCGACCGTTCCCGTCCATGACACAGCCGACGTGGGCAGGGACGCGGGTCAGGTCGAGCTCGGACGGGACGGGATCGACCGCCGGGTCGGACCCGACCCCGGCCCCGGACCGGGCCTCGTCCCTGTGCTCGGATCCCCGGCGGGCGCCGGAGCGCCCCGGCTTCGAGACGGCTGAGGCCACCCGACGAAGCTACCCCCGGCTCCACCGGGTCGCCGCCCACGCCCGGGATATGCAGCCGTCGGCGTGTTCGTGCTGAAGTGGGGTTGCCCGCTCGGGCTGTGGCTCGGTCGGGCCGGGCGGCGCGGGCCGAGAACCGCCAGGCGAGGCGGACCAAGTCCTGCACAGGGTGCTGGACTTCGAGGAACGGAGAACTCCATGACCCAGACCGATGAGGCGCCACGACCCGACGTCACCGACATGGTGGCGGTCCATTCCGTGTTCCGTGACACCCTCGGGGCGGCGCCGGCGCTGATCGAGGGCGCCTCCGACGGCGACGCGGCGCGGGCGGCGCTCGTCGCCAACTACTACGACAACATCCTGCAATTCCTCGAGGTGCACCATGAGTCCGAGGAGAAGCTCGTGTTCCCGCTGCTGCGCCAGCGCTGCCCGGCGGACGCCCCGCTCGTCGAGCAGCTCGAAGCCGAGCACGCCGAGGCGCTCGCCCTGCTTCAGCAGGCGCAGCGCGCCGTGACCGCCTGGGAGGCCGGGGACGGTGACGCCGCGCCCGCGGCCCGGGACGCCATCGAGTCCCTGCGGTCGCAGCTGGTCGGGCATCTCGACAACGAGGAGGCCTCGGTCCTGCCCTTGTGCTCGGCGTACCTCTCGCCCCAGGAGTGGGGGGCGATCCCTGGTCACGCGTTGGCCACCTACCGGGGGGACAAGGTCTGGCTCATCCTCGGGCTGATCCGCGAGCGCATGAACGACGAGCAGCGGGCGGCCATGCTGGACCACATGCCGCCACCCGCACAAGAGATGTGGACCGGATTCGGCGAGCAGGCGTTCAACGAGCTCTCGGCCGAGGTCGCGCTCGCGCCGGGGGGACGCGGCTGACGCCGCGACCGCGGCCCATGGTCGACGAAGACGCGGAGAACGTGCCGGAGGCTGACGAGCTCGACGAGGCCGACCTCGCGGCGCCCAGCAGTCTGGCGTCAGAGGCGCGGCTGGCCGGTGACGAGGCAGTGGCCGCTTTGGCCCAGGTGACGGCACACCTGGTCGGCGGCGAGCAAAGGCCCGAGCAGCAGGAGATGTGCCGCGCCGTGGCCGAGGCGTTGGTCACTCGGACCCACCTTGCCGTCCAGGCGGGCACGGGGACCGGCAAGTCGCTGGCGTATCTCGTACCGGCCGCACTGAGCGGGCGGAAGGTGGTGGTGGCGACCGCGACGAAGGCCCTGCAGGACCAGCTGGCGGAGAAGGACATGCCCCAGGTCTCGGCCGGCCTGGGGGTTGCGGTGGACTTCGCCGTGCTCAAGGGGCGCAGCAATTACGTCTGCCTGCAACGCGTGGCCGAGGTGGGCACGGGAGGGATCCAGGGCGAGCTCGGCGCCGTCGTCACAGGGGACGGGGACAGGGTGGTCGCGGGCGGGAGCGACGGCGAGGGCGAGGGCGAGGGAGGACAGCGGTGACGCCCGCGACCGAGGTGCGACCGCTCCGGCTACCGAGGGCGTCGTCGACCAGGTGCGTTCGCTGCTGGCCTGGTCGCAGACGACGAAGACCGGTGACCGGGGAGACCTCGCCTTCGAGCCGAGCGACCGGGCCTGGAACATGGTGAGCGTGGGGCCGCGCGAGTGCCCGGGCCGTTTCAACTGCCCTTCAGGGGACCGTTGCTTCGCCGAAGCGGCACGCGAGCGGGCCTCACTGGCGGACATCGTCGTGGTGAACACGTACCTCTACGGCGCCCACCTGGCCAGCGGACGCGCGGTGCTCCCCGACCACGATGCCGTCGTCTTCGACGAGGCCCACGAGCTCGAGGAGGTCATGACCTCCAGCCTCGGGGTCGAGGTCACGGCCGGCCGGTTCCGCACGCTGGCGCTGACCGCGCGCTCCTTGGTGGATCCCGGCGGGGCCGAGCAGCTCGAGACGCTCGCCGAGCTCGGCGACCGGATGCAGGAGATGGTGGCGGAGCGCGTGGGCGAGCGGGTTTTGAACGATCGGCCACGAGCCGCCGACACGGCGCGGCCCGAGGACCGCGAGCTCGACGAGCTCCTGGCGCGCGCCGCGGACTTGGCCCGGCGCGTCACCGACGCGCTGCGCGCCGGCGGATCACAGGGTTCGCTCCTCGGGGCGGCGGACGGCGGTCTCGACCTCGACCGCGCCAGCCGCACGACCAGAGCCGTCACCGCCGCGACCCATCTCGCCGAGGATCTCCATCGGTTCGGGGCCCGGAGCGACGGCGAGGTGGCCTGGGTCGACGGCACGAGGCGAAGCCCGCGCCTCCGCCTCTCCCCCATCGACGTCGGCCCGGCACTGGCCGCCTTGCTGTGGAACGACGTGACGGCGGTGATGACGAGCGCCACCATTCCGCCCCGCCTGGTCGAGCGCGTCGGGCTGGCGGGGTTCGAGACCGAGGAGCTCGACGTGGGGAGCCCGTTCGACTACCGCTCCCACTCGCTGCTCTACGTCGCCCGCCACCTCCCCGACCGCCGGGCGGCCGGGGCCGAGGAGGCGCTGCACGAGGAGCTCGCCCTGTTGCTGGACGCGGCTGGAGGGAGGACGCTCGCGCTCTTCACCAGCCGCCGGGCCACCGAGCGCGCCGCCGACGCGCTGGCGACCGGGCTGCCGTACGCGCTCTTGCTCCAGGGCGATCTCCCGAAGGGCCGCCTCCTCGAGGAGTTCGCCCGCGACGAGAGCTCTTGCCTCTTCGCCACCATGGGCTTCTGGCAGGGCGTCGACATCCCCGGTCCGGCACTGTCGCTGGTGACACTCGACCGTCTGCCCTTCCCACGCCCCGACGACCCGTTGCTCCAGGCCCGACGCGACCGCGCCGGAGGCAACGCCTTCTCGCTGGTCGACCTCCCCCGGGCGGCCACACTGCTGGCCCAGGGTGCGGGCCGCCTCATCCGCACGGCCGACGACCGTGGGGTGGTGGCGGTGCTCGACCCGCGCCTGGCCACGGCGTCGTACCGCGGCGTCCTGCTCTCGACGCTGCCCCCCATGCGCCGGACGGTCGAGCGCGACGAGGTGGCATCGTTCCTGCGCGCCGCGCTCGAAGGGTCGGACTGACAGCCGACGTGCTCGACAGGACCGACCGAAGTGGTCGCCTGGGAGCGTGGAGGACGTTCGAGACCTGGTTGGCGTCGAGCGGGCCCTCCGGTGAGCCACCACCCCCCGAATTCCCCGCACCACCACCATTGCACTCGTGGTGGCGATGTATGTGAATGGTGCTCGTGGCGAAGAATGATGCTCGTGGCGAAGCGGTTCCGAGTCGGTAGCTGAACCAATATGGGATTTCTTCGGTGGCGTCTCCAGGGTGAATTGCGGGCCACCTGGCGTTCAGTCGTGGTCCTGGCGCTGGTCCTGGGGATAGGCAGCGGCTTGGCCCTGACTGCGTTCGCCGGTGCCCAGCGGACCGATTCGGCGATGTCCGAGTTCGTCACCTACAGCCTTCCTGACGACGGAGGTTTCATCTTCGGAAACCTGTCATCGCCCCCAGTGTCCCAGGGCCAAGCACCGAATTCGCTCGCCCTCTCCCGAGCAGAGCAGCGGGTCGTCGACCTCCCCCAGGTGGCTGCCTGGTTCCAGTCGCCGTACCTGTTCTTGACGACAGATCCGAGCGGCCACAACGTCGACAACATCAACTCGATCGGGGCGTCCGACGCCGCTTTGTATCGCACGGTCGATCGTCCGCTGGTCGTTGCAGGGCGCCTGCCCGACCCAACGCGGCCCTTCGACGTGGCCATCAACGAGCTCGCGGCTGCGCAGCGTCACCTCCACGTCGGCAGCCGCTTCCACCTCTACGCCTACACCGCCGCGCAGTTCCAACAGGACCGGCTCACCAATTCCTCCGAGATCAGCCACGATGCGCCGGCTGGTCCATCGTTCACAGTGCGTGTGACGGGTATCGTGCGCTTTCCGCAGGACGTCAACGCGGCACTGCCCCTGGCGACCAAGCAAGACGTCTCCTATGAGGGTCAGCAGAACACCTACCTGACCCCCGCCTTTCTGCCCCGTCTCGCCGCTGGACTTCGAATCCCCGTCCAGCAGATCCCACAGATCAATTTCTTCGGTGTCCGTCTGCGACACGGCCCGACCGACTGGACGTCATTCGCGGCGGCCGCCAGGGCCGCAGGAAAGGGTCGGATCTTCACGAGCGCCGGCAATACCAACGGAGTCCGGACAGCAGCGGCCAGCGCCGAGCGGGGAATCCACCTCGAGGTCGTGGCCCTGCTGATCTTCGGAGCCCTTGCCGCCTTGGTGACCCTTCTCCTCGTCGGCCAAGGAATCGCACGTCAGGTCATGCGCAAAGCGGACGACTACGCGTCGTTGCGCAGCATCGGTGCAACCCGCCACCAGCTGACGGCAATCGCCATCGCGTGGGCGGCGGCGATCGGCATCGCGGGTGGCATCATCGCCTTCGTGATCGCCGTGCTGGCATCACCGCTGCTGCCCTTCGGTCTCGCCCGACAAGCCGAGATTCACCCGGGATTCAACCTCGATCCGGTGGTGTTGGTCTCGGGCCTCTTCTTGACTCCTTTGCTGATCGTCGCCTACACAATGTTCCCGGCTTGGCGTGTGAGCCGGCGTTCGCTTGTCCCCGCGCGGACAGCGTTGTCGCCCGGCCGTCAGGTCCGGCCGGATACCTCGCCCGGACGCCGGTGCCGTTGGTGACGAGTATCGGCGTGCGCTTCGGATTGGTGCGGGGACGCGGCTCGGTCCCTGTGTTCTTTGGCATATTCGGCGCCATTGTGTCGGTGGCGGCGCTTGCCGCCGCCCTGACCTTTGGGACGAGTCTCCAAAACTTGCTCAACACCCCGAGCCAACAAGGCTGGAACTGGGACGTCTTGGTTGGAAATCCCAACAGCACGACCGACCAGGAAACCCATGCCGGCATGCTCCTCGCACACAATCGTTTCGTGGGGGCCTACTCTGCGATCGCCATCCTGGCTGGGGCGAGCCAAGGCTATGCCGTGATCGACGGCAGGGTTGTGGACCTGTTGCTGGCGTTCGATCCGCTCAAAGGATCGGTGTACCCGCCCCTGCTCGCAGGCCACGCCCCGCGTGCAGGGGACCAGATCGTGCTCGCGAGTCAGACGCTCCAAGAGCTGCACCGACACCTTGGGCAGTCGGTGACGGTTGGTGGCCAAGTGGGGCGGCCACGCACGCTTCGCATCGTTGGATCCATGATCGCTCCGTCGGTGGGCGACCTCTTCACGAACAACATGGGCGAGGGCGGGTGGGTGTACGGGCCAGCGGTGCGCAAGCAGCTGGCACAAAACCTCGCGAACCCGAACAGCGCAGTTCCCTCTACGGTGTTTTCGCTTTTCGCTGTTCGTTACGCGCCGGGAGTCTCGCACTCGGCGGCCTTGGCCAGTTTGCGGCACAGCTTCGGAAGGACCGTCCTGAGGCAGTTACCGTCAGAGAACGTTCTCAACCTCCAGAGTGTCGATCGCCTCCCAACGCTGCTCGCGGGACTCGTCGCGCTCCTCGGCGTGGTGACCGTGGGCAACACCCTCATCGCCTCGGTGCGCCAACGCCGCCGGGATCTGGCCATCTTGAAGACCCTCGGGTTCGTTCGGCGTCAGGTTGCCGCGGTTGTCGCCTGGCAAGCCACGTCCGTTTCCCTCGTTGCGCTCCTCGTCGGACTCCCTCTCGGCGTCGCAAGCGGACGTTGGGCTTGGAACCTGGTGACTCCGGGTATGGGTTCGGTATCGCCCGCGCTCGTTTCGACCGTGGCCATTGCTGCTGTGGTGCCCGCGGCGTTGCTGCTCGCAAACGTCATCGCTGCTTGGCCAGCGTGGATGGCAGCGCGGGTGGCACCGGCAATCGTCATGCGAAACGGATAGCAGAGCCGCCGCCCTCACTCTGTACCGACCACTGCGCCCGGGCTGGTGCATTTGGGGGCACCCGGAGATTCGGTCACGGTCCAATCCTGCCTGGGATTGGGCTCTGCATGAGGAGCCATCTTCATCACGGGAGTACCTACAGAAAGCCGGTCAGGTCGAGCGTGCCGTTCTCCTTCAGAGGAACTGGTACCGCACGGATCACCGCCGTGATCGGAAGGGCACCGTAGATATGGGGAAACCGTTCATCTCCACCGGCACAGTTCTCGATCCGGATTTCAGCGGGAACAGCGGACGGATCGATCACCAGGAGCACGACATCGCCTCGACCCGCATAGACGAGGTCAGCGATCTCCCTCACCTGATCGGCAAAGGAGCAGTGGATGAAGCCTTCCTCGGCGAGCGACTTCCCGAGGGTGGATCGGGCATACGGCGTACCCAGATCAACCGATTCGGACCACTCCTTGCCGAGGGCCAGGTGGTAGATCAGATCCACGGGGAACCTTCGGCGGCCATGATCAGAAGAATGTACCGCCACTTCGGACGCCGCCAGCAGGGCGCGGGAGACACCTTGATCCCGTGTCCGCCCGGCCAAGCGACCGGCCTTCAGGTTTCGAGGTGAGCAGCCAGGAATCGACGGATCTCCTCAGTGAGATCGTCGTCCTCAGGAGCACCGAAGAATCCGCCGTGCGGCATCGCCTCGAAGACGTGCAGTTCGGCATCGACCCCGCCTGCCCGCAGCTTGCGGTGCATCCGAACCGTGTTGGACAAGAACAAGTCCCGGGTTCCTGCTTGCAGAAAGGTCGGCGGGAAGGGGGCGGTGAGGTCTCCGAAAAGTGGAGAGAGATAGGGGTGTCGGAGATCGTGGTCACCGGCATACAGCGCGATGGAGTCGGCCAGACTCTCGGTCAGCACGCAGTCGACACCCAGGTTCGTCGAGAACGAGTCGCCGGATTCGGTCAGGTCGACTTCGGGCGTCAGCAGGATGAGTGCCGCCGGGAGGGGCAGCTCCTCGTCTCGGGCGCGCAGCATCAGAGCAGCGGCCAAGTTGCCCCCCGCCGAACCCCCGCCCACCACGATCTGTTCGGGTGAGCGATCGTCGAGCAGACCCCGGTAGACAGCGAGGACGTCATCGAGCGCGGCCGGGTATGGATCGTCGGGCGGCATCCGATAGTCGACGGACCACGTCTGCATCTGGACCTGGGCCGCCATCCTCCGCCCCATCACTTCGCATGCCTTGCCGCCGCCCATCACCAGCGAACCGCCGTGGATATCCAAGTAGATCGGCGCTGTGCCATGTTCGTCCACGCCCTCTGGGGTGACCACGAATACCGGTACTCCACCGACGGATTCGGATCGAACGGACGAACGGAGATGCTCGACCTGTGCACCCATGACGGCGACCAGCAACTCGTCGGTCTCTTCGATCAGGGTCCGCCATCCGGCGATGTCCCTCGGAGCGACTCGTCCAGCGCCACCGAACATGTCGATGCTGAGGAACTGCTGGGCTTGCTCGCTCACGGATGTCGGCACCGGGATGAATCGGACGACTTCACGCCCTCCGGTCGTACTCCCCATGTCGTCCGACATCATTCATCGCTCCCTTCGTAAGGCGGCACTGCCTCTGCCACGGTACTTGGGGAACGAGAGAATCAGGCGATGACGAGCCGCCGCACCTCACACGCGTCACCGGACGTCGGGGTCGCCAAGGACGCGTGCGACAACTCGGTGAGGACGGACGAGGTGCCGAACTGTCCCAGGTAGCCGAGCCAGGACGCTTCCGTCCTAGGATATTGCGCGTGAAGGACGGCTCGGTGAATGCTCGAGATCAGGGATCTCGATGGTCGCTTTGGTCACGAGATTCGGTCCTGTCGATCGGTTCGCGCAACTCGGTTCTGTCGATCGGATCGGTCGGTTCTGTGCTCTCCATCGGCGGGGTGGGATCTGCAGGGTCCGTTCTCTCCATTGGGTCCTTCTTGTCCGCTGGCAGCGTCATGTCGGGACTCTCGTGGTTGTCCGCGATGGCATGGCGATCGAAAAGATCGGTGGCAGGTTCCCGCGTGAATTCCGAGTGCCGCGGCGACCGGACTTCGAGGGTCACCCTGGCCGCAAGGTTGGCGGACAGTCAACAGCTGGGAAGATGCGTCGTCGTTCTGGACAACCAGCAATACTGTGACGGTGAGTTCCAGCGCATCACGTGGGAGCGTCGATCTCTTCGATGATCCCCCTTGGACCGGTCCTCCACCGGTAGCAGCTCGACACCGGCCACTATCGGCCGTCGCCGCTCTGGGTGTGTGCCTGCTCGGTGCCCTCGGCGTGGCCATCAGCACGACGCTCCCGTGGTTCGGCCTCGACGACAGTATCGGCATCGGATTCCTGCGTCTGCAGAGCGAGATGAGCGCTCTGTCTCGCTACCTCGAGCCGGTGCAGGGCGGTTCCGTCTCTCCTGGGACGCAAGGCTGGGGCTTCCTGATTCTGGCGCTCTCGTGCGGAGCGGCGTCGGTCGCGATCATCACCTTGGCCGGGCTCGGGATCGGACGGAGGGTTCCTGTCGGTTTGTACGTTCTCTTGACGGCTCTCGCTCTCCTGCTCGTTGTCGCATCTGTCCTCGACGCCCACGCCCGGCCTCCGCTCGGCGATGGGCCACCACTTCGCTTCAGCTGGGGCGCGGTGGTCGGTGTCACCGCCGCAACGATGTCCCTGATCGGAGCCTGCCTCGCTCTTCTCCAGCGGAGGCGCTGAGCGCTGAGGGGTCGGGTGCCCCTTCGCAGCTCTGCCGCGGAGTGTCCGGCAGAACGTTGCAAAACCGAGCCGGGTCACGGCACTCGCCCGCTCCGATAAGGGGGATGGTTCCATCCTCCTGATATGAGCCCGGTATCGGCATCGCTCGTCTCGACAGCGGCCACCGCCGCCCTGGTCTCCGCCGCGTGCATCCTTGCTCGTCGTCGTCACTGAGCCGGGACGAGTTCCCGGTCGTCGTGATTCAACCGCGCACCGCATAGAGCTTCCAGCTCCCGGGCACCCCCTTCAGCACGTGCTCACCGCGATCATCGAACTCGATGCCCGACCCAACCACGAGGTCCTTGACGGTGCCAGAGACGAGAACCTCGCTCGGTGAAGCCAAAGAACTGACCCGAGCAGCGATATGAACGGCAAGACCACCGAGGTCGTCGCCTCTCACCTCACACTCACCGGTGTGGAGACCCATGCGGAGCTCCAATCCGATGGCTCGTGTGCCGTCGATGATCGCTTGGCCACAACGGATGGCTCGGGCGGGACCATCGAATGACGCCACAAAGCCGTCCCCCGTCGTGTTGACTTCCCGACCTCGGAAGATCCGCAGCTGTTCGCGGACGATTCGATCATGGCGATCCAACATGGTTCGCCACCGTTGATCACCCAGCGAGGCCGCACGTTCGGTTGATTCGACGATGTCGGTGAAGAGCACAGAAACCAACACGCGGTCGATATCGGTTGTCGGTCTCGTACCCGTCAAGAACTCGGCCGCTTCGTCGAAAATCCGGTCCCGCTGGCCGAAGATCAACATGTCTTGGCCCGGCAGCGCGACGAACTTGGACCCCTCAATGTGCTCGGCGACATAACGCCCATGAGCGATGGGCAGGAAGCTCGGATTGTCAGAGCTCAGGACCAGTGTGGGCACTCGGATGAGCGGGAGCACCGGGCGCACATCGAGGTTCCGAAGCAGGTAGTCGTACTGGGCGGCCGCGCTTCTCGGGGTGACCGACGCCCGGAAGAGCCGAGCAAGGGCTTCGAGGCGAATCGGGTCTTCCGCATCGGCTCCCGCAGCCGAGAGGAAGTCCGGCGTGCCCCAGTGCGTCCGGACGAAGTCGACGACGAAATCGAGCGCCTCGGGTGTGAAGCCGATCGGATAGTCATCAGCGACCAGATAACGGGCAGTGGTATTGCACAGCACCAGCGATTCGACCCGTTCGGGATGTGCCGCGGCGTAGAGGACTGCGATGGGGCCCCCATCGACGGTCGACAGTATGGATGCTCGCTCGGACCCGACGGCGTCGAGGACGCTCTCGATGTCTTCCGTCCACTCCTCCCATGTCGGTATGGCGTGATGCGGCACACCGTCAGATGCTCCCGTGCCTCTTCGATCAAAAAAGATCAAGCGGCGCAACGATGCCAGCCGTCCGAGAAAGTCGGCGATGTCGGGGTTCTCCCACGCCATCTCGACGTGGCTGCCGAGCCCGTTGAAGAAGAGGAGGTCGGAGGGTCCCTCTCCGAGAATCTGGTAGGCAACGTCAGCGTCCGCGACGGCCACGTACTTGGTCTCCGGACGACTCATGAGGCAAACAGTCTGACCTGCGATGAAGCTCGATGCTGCAACTCTTCCTCGGCGGAATCGCACGCTGACCCGGAGATATTCGAGAACCCGGATGCGGATCCCGCGAGCGGTTGCGAATCTTGATAGACCTCACCGATCGCCGGCACTACTTCGAGTCAGCCATCACTCGACAGGCGCGGAGGGATGAGGAGTGCTCAACACTGATGCAAGAGAGATCGAACGCGAGGCCGACGGGAACGGGACAGGGAAAGGGAAAGGGAGCGCCCAGGTGAGCGCGAATGGGAGCGCCGCTGGAGAGAGCACGAAATAGGCGCAGTCCATGCTCGACGAATCCGAAGGCGACGCAACAGAATCTCACGTCCAGGGCGAGAAGCGCTGGCCGATGGCCATCACCCTCGTGGTCGCCATCGCCTTGCCGTTTCTCGTGCCTCCAAGGTTCAGCCTGGGTCCTCAGTGGATCATCCCGGCCCTCGAGGCCCTTCTGCTCGTGGCCCTGATGGTCACGGATCCCGGTCGCATCGACCGCCGGTCGACCGTCGTTCGGGGGCTCTCCATTGCCCTCGTGGTCATACTCGTCCTGGGGGCCGCTTTCGCCACCGTCCGGTTGGTGGTCGATCTCGTCAGGGGCGGCCCCGAGACGAATTCGCCGGGGCAACTTCTGCGGGTCGGCTCCGTGGTCTGGGTCTACGTGATCATCACGTTCTCGTTCCTCTACTGGGAGCTCGACGGCGGGGGTCCGGAAGCTCGCGCCCGCGCTGCTCCGGCATATCTGGACCTGGCGTTTCCCGAGCATCTCAACCCGCACGTCGCCCGAGCGGATTGGCGCCCTGAGTTCTTCGACTACCTCTACCTGGGTTTTACCGACGCAACGGCCTTCAGCCCGACCGACGTGATGCCGCTTGCCCGCTGGGCGAAACTCGCCATGGCGTGTCAGGCAACGGCGTGTCTCTTGATCCTGGGACTGGTGATCGCACGAGCGGTCAACATCTTGAAGTAGGAGCAACACGGACGCTCACGTCCGGACGGGACGGAGAGTCAGTACCCGAAGCGGTCGAGCATCTCGGGGCGATCCTGCCAGCGCCGCTCGACCTTGACGTGCAGGTCCAGGTATGCGCCTTCGGGGAGGTTCTGGCGCACGGCCGTGCCGACCGCCTTGAGAACCTCGCCGCCGCGCCCGATGACGATCGCCTTCTGCGAGTCGCGCTCGACGATGATCTCGACGCGGATGTGCGGCCACTCCCACTCCGTCACCCGGCAGGTGATCGCGTGCGGCAGCTCGTCGCGGGTCTTGGCCAACAGCTGCTCGCGCACGAGCTCGGCCACCCAGAGCGCTTCGGGTGTGTCGGTCACGATGTCGTCGGGGAAGAAGGGCGGCCCTTCTTCGAGCCGCCCGACGAGGTACTCGGTCAGCTCGGCCACACCCTGACCCGTGCGCGCCGAGACCGGAAAGTACTCGACCTCGAGGCCGCCGGCCAAGGCGTCGACCGCCGCTTCGGCCTCGGCCAGTCGCTCGAGCAGTCGGCCGGACGGAGCGCGGTCGATCTTGTTGACGACGACCACGAGGGCCGGGCTGGCGGAGTCGCCGTCCGGCGCGGCACCGGCGCCGGAGCCCGCCACCTGGCGGACCGAGCGTTCGAGCACGGTGCGGTCGCCCGGACCGACTGCGGCGGTGGCATCGACCATCGCCACGATCACGTCGACGTCGGCCAGGGCACCGGTGGCCGTGTCGTTCAGGCGGGAGCCGAGCTTGCTCCGGGGCCGGTGGATGCCGGGGGTGTCGACGAAGACGACCTGCGCGCCCGCCGCCGCGTCGTGGAGGACACCCAGGATGCGGTGCCTGGTCGTGTTGGGTCGCCGCGAGGTGATGGAGACCTTGGTCCCCACCATGGCGTTGACGAGGGTGGACTTGCCCACGTTGGGCCGGCCGACGACGGCCACGAAACCGGATCGCAAGGGGCTATCCCCCGTGGGCGACGGCATCGTGCTCGGTGCCTTCCTCGCCGCTGGGCGGCGCCGTCGGCTCGATCCGAACCCGCCCGATGCGCCTGCCCCGCACGACGAGTGCGGTGAGGCGGAACCCGTCGACATCGACCGAATCACCCGGGTCGGGCACCCGGCCCAACCGGTCGAGGATCAGGCCACCGACCGTGTCCCACGGGCCCGTCGGCAGCTCGGCGCCCAGGAGCTCTCGAGTGTCGTCGACCGAGTAACCCGCGTCGACGAGGACCGATCCGTCGTCCCGGCGCTCCACCGTCGGCTCGTCCACGTCGAACTCGTCGACGATGTCGCCCACCAATTCCTCCAACAGGTCCTCGAGCGTCACCAGGCCCGCCGTTCCGCCGTACTCGTCGACGACGATCGCCATGTGGAACTTCTTCTCCTGCATGTCGCGCAGGAGGGCCGAGACCCCTTTGGCCTCGGGCACGAAGACCGCCTCTCGCATCACGTCGCTTACCAGCTGGCTCGCCTTGCCCCCCCGCTCGGCCCGGACGAGGTCCTTGGCGTAGGCCACGCCGATGATGTCGTCGATCCCGTCCTGCTCCACCGGGATCCGGCTGAACCCGGCGGCGAGCGCCGACTCCAGCGCATCCTTCACCGAGGAGTCCGCCTCGACGGTGACCATGTCGGGCCGCGGCACCATCACCTCGCGCGTCACCGTGTCGCCGAAGTCGATCACCGAGTGGATGAAGCTGCGCTCGTCCTTCTCGATCACCTTCTCCTCGTGGGCCACATCGGCCATGGCCTTGAGCTCGGAATCGGTGATGAAGGTCTGTGGGAAGTCTTCGTCGTCTTCGTCCGGGGCGCCGATGATCCAATTGGCGAACCCGATCAACAACGAGGAGATCCAGCGGATGGGCGGGAAGCGGACGAGGGCGCTCACCAGCGGGGCACTCACCAGCGCGGCCCGGTCAGCGTGCAGCACGGCCCAGTTCTTCGGCACCGCCTCGAAGAACACGAAGATCACCACGACCTCGAACGCGGCGCCGAGGAACACCCCGAAGCCTCCGAAGAGGTGTTCGGCCACGATGCCCACCAGGGTGGCCGAGACCAGCTGGCAGATGAGAACGAGGAGGAGGATCGGGTTGAGGAAGTTGGCGGGGTTCTCGACCAGGCGCGCCAGCTGGCGCGCCCCGCGGCGGTGCTCGTCGATGAGCGCCTTGGCCTTGATCTTGTTCATGCGTACGAGGCCGGTTTCGGCCATGGCCAGCACCCCCGAGCCGGCGAGCAGCAGGGCGATGACGACGATGAGGATGCCGTCGAGGGCGTGGAACCCCGAAGCCGCCAGGAGCGATGGGTCCGAAGCGGTCACGTCAGCTCGCGGCCCGGTAGAAGCGGTCGAGAAGCTGTCGCTCGAGCGCTTCCATGCGCTCGGCCTCCGCCTCGTTCTCGTGGTCCATGCCCAGCAGGTGCAGGAGCCCGTGCACGACGAGCAGCGCCACCTCGTCGTCGACGGCCACCTCGTGCTCATGGGCGTTGCGGGCGGCGACCGCCGGGCAGACGACGACGTCACCGAGCAGGGTGAGCGCCACCTCCTCGGGCTCCGCCCCCGGGCCGCTCCCGCCGTAGTCGGGCGACCGCCCGCTCGACACCGGCTCGTCCTCAATCGGGAAGGACAGCACGTCGGTCGGTCCGCTCTTCCCCAGGAACTGCTCGTTCAGAGCCGCGATGGCGTCCTCGTCCACGAAGAGCAGCGAGACCTCCGTCTCACCCTTGACCCCCCGCGCCGTCAGCACCTCGCGGGCCAGTTCGGCCCAGCGGGCCACGTCCACGGGATGCGCCTGTTGCTCGTCGGCGGCGAAGACGTCGATGGTCACTGGGGCAGTCCCGCCCGCCCTTCTGCCACTTCGTAGGCGTCGACGATGTCGGCCACGATCCTGTGCCTGATCACGTCGCGGCGGGTGAGATGGACGAACGCGACGTCGTCGATGCCACCGAGCACCGGTTCGAGCCCGACGAGACCGGAGCGTCCACCCGGCACGTCGATCTGGGTGACGTCGCCGGTGACGACGCACTTGGATCCGAAGCCGATGCGGGTGAGAAACATCTTCATCTGCTCGGGCGTCGTGTTCTGTGCCTCGTCGAGGATGATGAAGGAGCTGTTGAGCGTGCGGCCACGCATGAACGCGAGCGGTGCCACCTCGATGGTGCCCCGATCGAGCATCCTCTGTGCGCCCTCCGGCTCGAGCAGGTCGTACAGCGCGTCGTAGAGCGGCCGCAGGTACGGGTCGACCTTGGCCATGAGGTCGCCGGGGAGGAAGCCGAGGCGCTCGCCGGCCTCCACGGCGGGGCGGGTGAGGATGATGCGGTTGACCTGGCGGGATTGGAGGGAGTGCACGGCCTGGGCCACGGCGAGATAGGACTTGCCCGTCCCGGCGGGACCGATGCCGAAGGTGATCACGTTCTGCGAGATCGCGTCGACGTAGCGCTTCTGCCCGGCCGTGTTGGCCCGCACGGTCTTGCCGCCCGCCCCACGAACGACCTCCGAGCGCAGCACCTCGCTCGGGCGGATGTCCTCCCGAACCATGTCGATGGTCCGGGCCAGGGTGGGAGAGTCGAGGTGCTTGCCGGCCTGGAGCATCAGGACGAGCTCGTCGAAGAGGCGGACCACCACCTCGGCGGCCTGGCCCTCGACCGAGATGCGGTTCCCGTGAACGACGATCTGCTCGTCGGGGAACGCCTGCTCTATCTGGCGCAGGTGCTCGTCCCGCGTGCCCAGCAGCCCGGCCAGGAGGTGGTTGCCGGGTACGAAGCACTCGGCGCGCAGGGCGGTCGTCATTCGATGGTCACGAGGTCGTCATGTGCCGCGGCGTTCAGTCGGCGATGTGCCAGGTGAGCGGCTGGCCGCCCAGCACGTGAAGGTGGAGGTGGGGTACCGAGTTCAAAGCGTGGGGTCCGACGTTGAAGATGAGGCGATACCCCCGGTCGGGGGCGGCCATGCCGGCTGCCTCGGCGACGGCGCGGGCGGCCATGAGCATGTCGGCGAGCACCGGGCCGTCCTCGGCGCCGATCGCCGACGCGTCTTCGATGTGGCGCCGAGGCACCACCAGCACGTGCACGGGAGCGGCCGGATTGATGTCCTTGAAGGCCACCGTCGTCTCCGTCTCGTGCACGACATCGGAAGGCACGTCACCGGCGACGATGCCGCAGAAGAGGCAATCGCTCATGGGCGGGGGTGCTGCACCGGAGAGAGCAGACCGTCGGGCACCCCGCGCCCAGGTGTGGCACGGGTCGGCCGGGATCGCGGCGGCAAGGACATCACGACTCGAAATTACCGGGCCTGGGCCCGTCCGGGTGACGTCACGCTCGCCGGCACCACCGTGCCGGTGCGCAGCGACGCCATCAGGGCTCCTGCGGTCACCGCCGCCGTCTCGGCCCGGAGGACGCTGAGCCCGAAGCCGACCGTCGGCAGGCCCGATGCCAACTCCTCGCCACTCCACCCTCCCTCGGGCCCGACGGCCACGACGTGATGGACCAGCGTCGGCCGGTCCCCGCTCAGCTGGGCCAGGACCACCTCCCCCGGCGGACCGAGAGGGGCGAGCTCCCCGAAGACGATCGGCGCCGACACCTCGGGCAACCAGACCCGTCGACACTGCGCCGCCGCCTCGCGGGCCACGCGGCGCAGCCGCTCGACCGTGGCCTTGCCGCGCTCGCCCGTCCAGCGCACGACGCTGCGCTCGGCGTACAGCGGCAGGATGCGGTCGATGCCGAGCTCGGTCAGCTTCTGGACCACCCACTCGGGACGCTCACCCTTGACCGGCGCGAACGCCACGGTGAGCGCCGGCTGGTCGCGCGCCTCGTGCTGCAGCGATCCGTCGCCTCCCGCTCCCGCCGCACCCCGGCACGTTTCGAGCTCGGAGCCACCCCGCCAAACCGTCCGGGCCCACGTTCCGCGGCCGTCGGCGACGACGACCTCCTCGCCGTCGCGGAGGCGGAGCACCCGGCTGAGGTGGTGCAGGTCCTCGTCGGAGAGCACCGCGTGCGACGGTTCGTCCACGAAGACCTGGGCCGCGGCCGCGGCGCGCACCGAGACAGCAGCAGCGGCAGCAGCGGCGCTTGCGCCAACTCCGGCGTTAGCCAAAGGCGGAGCGGATGCGGGAGAACATGCCCTCTCCTCCCCCGCCCCCCGGTGGCGTCACCTGCTCCCCGCGCAGGGCGGCGTAGTGGCGCAGCAAGACGTCCTCCTCGGCACTCACCGCGGTCGGGATCTCGATGAGGACGTGGACGAAGAGGTCGCCACGCCCGCGCCCGCGCAGGTGGGGCACCCCCAGCCCGCGGAGCCTCTCGACATGGCCGTGCTGGGTACCGGGAGCCACCGTGACGCGTTGGGGTCCGTCGAGGGACTCCACCGTGGCCTCGGTGCCGAGTGCGGCCTGAGCCAGGCCGACAGGGGCGCTGGTGTGCAGATTGTCCCCTTGTCGCTCGAAGCGGGGATCGGGCGTCACGGAGAGGTGGACGAAGAGCGAGCCCGCGGGTCCGCCGCGTTGGCCGGCGCCGCCGCGGTCGGCCAGGCGAAGGGTGGACCCGTCGTCCACACCGCCGGGCACCTCGACGGTCAGGCTCGAATCCCCCATGGACCGTCCCTCGCCGCGGCACTCGGGGCAGGGGTTCGGGATCATGTCACCGGTCCCGCTGCAACGGGCGCACGCGACGCTCGTGACGACCTGGCCGAGCAACGACTGGCGGATGCGGCGCTGCTCGCCGGCGCCCTGGCAGTCCGGGCAGATCACGGGTTCGGTGCCCGCGGCCGTCCCCCGCCCCCGGCAGGCGGTGCACGTCGCGGGGAGGCGGACCGAGATCTCCTTGCGGCACCCGAAGACGGCTTCGGCGAAGCTCAGTCCGAGCCGGACCTCCGCGTCGGAACCGGCCTGTGGCCCGCGGCGCCGGCCGCCCGTCCCCGCGACCTGCCCGAAGAACGCCTCGAAGATGTCGCTCAGATTGCCTTCGAATCCGAACCCACCCGCACCGCCCTGCGAGCCGAAGACGCCTTCGGGCCCATAGCGGTCGTAGCGGGCCCGGCGCTCGGGGTCGCGCAGCACTTCGTACGCGACGGACACCTCCTTGAAGCGCGCCTCGGCCTCGGGGTTGCCGTGGTTCGTGTCGGGATGCAGCTCGCGCGCCCGGGCCCGGTAGGCCTTCTTGATCTCGTCGTCGCTGGCGTCGGGTCGTACCCCGAGCAGCGCGTAGAGGTCACCCAACGTCTCAGCGCCGGCCATCGTGACCCCCCCCGAGGCGCTCACCGAGGCGCACCCCCACCACGTGCGCGGCCGCCATCGCCCGCGGATAGTCCATGCGCGTCGGACCGAGCAGGCCGACCGCGCCGAGGTCCTGGCCGTCGATCGACACCGGAGCCACCACGACGGCACAGGAGGACAGCGGCTCGAAGCCGTGCTCGGTGCCGATGGCGACCGAGAGGCCCCGGCCGAGCACGTCGCGCAGCAGCGTGACCACGACCAGCTGCTGCTCCAAGATGGCGAGCACGGAGCGCACCGTCTCGACGGCTTCGAACGACTCGGCCAGGCGGGCGGGTCCCCCGACGAAGACCTGGTCGGCGTCGATGGCACCCTCGAGCGTCTCGAAGGCGGTCCCCGCCGAGGCCACCAGGCGGTCGACCCGCTGGGAGCCGCTCGACGGCACGGGCCACGGCGCGGTGAGCGTCCGTCCGACCAGGTGGGTCGAGAGCTGCGCCCCGGCGCGGGCGAGCACCTCTTCGGAGACCTCGCCGTCGACGTCGATGGTGCGCTTCTCGACCGCGCCGTCGGAGAGGACGACCACGAGGAGAACGTGCTGTGCGGAGAGCCCCACCAGCTGGACGGCCCGGATGGTCGCGGTCTCGTGGGAAGGCCCGACCACGACGGCCGCGTAGGAGGTGAGCTCGGAGAGAAGGCCGGTTGCCCGCTCGAGCATGGTCTCCATCTCGCCGTGGACGTGGTCGAAGAAGTGGGCCACCTGGCGGCGCTGCACCGGCCCGAGGACACCTGGGCTCGTGAGATGGTCGACGAAGAACCGGTAGCCCTTGTCGGTCGGGATGCGCCCGGCACTCGTGTGCGGCTGGACCAGGTACCCCTCGCGCTCGAGCGCCACCATCTCGGAGCGCACGGTGGCGGACGAGACCTGCACGCCGGGCGCGGTGGCGACGTGCGACGAGCCCACCGGCTCGGCCGTCCCGATGTACTCGCTCACGACGGCCTGCAGAATGGCGGCCCGGCGGGCGTTGAGGTCGGGGTCGCCGGCGGCAGTGGCCGGTGGCTGATGTGGTTCGGCGTTGGGTGTCATGGTGGGAGTCATCGTGGGTGCCTGGCACTCGATTTTACCGAGTGCCAGCGGTACAGGCCTCGGCGCCCCAGACGGGGCACGCGGCGCCGTGGCCTGCGAGTATCGCACTTGGTCGCCGGATCGCTCAGTCGTCGCCCAGCCGGAGGGCCGAGATGAAGGCCTCCTGGGGCACCTCGACCCGCCCGATGTTCTTCATCCGCTTCTTGCCCTCCTTCTGCCTCTCGAGCAGCTTGCGCTTGCGGGTGATGTCGCCGCCGTAGCACTTGGCCAGCACGTCCTTGCGCTTGGCCTTGACCGTCTCGCGGGCGACGATGCGCCCGCCGATCGCCGCCTGGATGGGCACGTCGAAGAGCTGGCGGGGGATCAGCTCGCGCAGCTTCTCGGCCATCTTGCGGCCATAGGTGTCCGCCGAACCGCGATGCACGATGGTCGAGAAGGCATCGCAGGGGGCGTGGTTGATGAGGATGTCGACGCGCACCAGGTTGGCCGTCGCGTAGCCCTCCGGCTCGTAGTCGAGCGACGCGTAGCCCTTGGTGCGGGACTTGAGCTGGTCGAAGAAGTCGATGACGACTTCGGCCAGCGGGATGGAATAGACGAGCTCGACCCGCTCGGGCGAGAGGTACTCCATCCGCGCCATCTCGGCCCGGCGGCTCTGGCACAGCTCCATCACCGTGCCCGTGTACTCGCTCGGGGTGATGATGGTGGCCTGGATCATCGGCTCGTCGACATGGTCGATGCGGCTGGCGTCGGGGAGCTCCGTGGGGTTGTCGACGTCGAGCTCGGTCCCGTCGGTCAGGAAGGCCCGGTAGGCCACGCTCGGCGCTGTGGCGATGAGCGACAGGTCGAACTCTCGCTCGAGGCGCTCGCGCACGATCTCCATGTGCAACAGGCCGAGAAACCCGCAGCGGAACCCGATGCCGAGGGCGTGCGACGACTCGGGCTCGAAGGTGAAGGAGGCGTCGTTCAGCTTGAGCTTCTCCAGTGCGTCACGCAGGTCCGGCAGCTCGTCGCCGTCGACGGGGTAGAGGCCGCAGAAGACCATCGGCTTCGGGTCGCGGTAGCCGGCCAGCGCCTCGCCCGCGCCGCGTGCGGCCGTGGTCACGGTCTCACCCGAGCGGGCCTCGCCCACGTCCTTGATCCCCGCGATCAGGTAGCCGACCTCGCCCGGGCCGAGGCCCTCGACGGGCAGCGCGTCCGGCGTCCGCACGCCGACCTCTTCCATGTCGTGGACGGCGTCGGCCTGCATGAAGCGGAGGCGCGCGCCCGAGCGCAGGGTCCCGTCGACGACGCGGATGGAGCTGACGACGCCGCGGTACTGGTCGTAGGAGGAGTCGAAGATCGAGCGCGCGCAGCGGCGCGCCGGCGTCGCCTTCCGGAGCGGGGATGCGGGCGATGATGGCGTCCAGCAGCTCGCGCACGCCCTCCCCCGTCTTGGCCGAGATGTGCAGGATGTCCTCGGCGGGCATGCCGAGGACGTGCTCGATCTCGAGGGCGCAGCGCTCCGGATCCGCCGCCGGCAGGTCGATCTTGTTGAGCACGGCGACGATCTCGAGGTCGTGCTCCATGGCCTGGTAGCAGTTGGCCAGCGTCTGTGCCTGGATGCCCTGCGAGGCGTCCACCAGCAGCACGGCGCCCTCGCAGGCCGCCAGCGACCGCGAGACCTCGTAGCCGAAGTCGACGTGGCCGGGCGTGTCGATGAGATGGAGCACGTGGCCGTCGTAGTGGACACGGACGTTCTGGGCCTTGATGGTGATGCCCCGCTCCCGCTCGATGTCCATGGAGTCGAGGTACTGCTCCCGCATCAGCCGCGGGTCCACCGCGCCCGGTGAGCTCGAGGATGCGGTCCGAGAGGGTCGATTTGCCGTGGTCGACGTGGCTGATGATGGAGAAGTTGCGAATGCGCTCGATCGCAACGGGTCCAGTCATCGTCGCGGAGGGAGGCACGGTCTATCGATCGTACCGGGCGGGCCCGCCGCCCCGGCTCTCACCCCGACCGGCGCGGCGGCCCACGCCGGCCCACGCGTGCCCGCGCCGGCCCGCCTGAGGCCAGCTCCGCCGGGCCGAGAGGGTCTTCCACCTGCTAGAGTTGCTCCTTCGCGCCGGTGGGCCCTTCGCCCGCCGCCCCTCCCGAGACCCACCCTCTCCAAGAGCACCGAGGATCGTCACGTGGCCAACATCAAGAGCCAGATCAAGCGGAACCGCCAGAACGAGAAGCGACGCCTGCGCAACAAGTCGGTGCGCGCCGAGATGCGCACCCGGTCCAAGAGCGCCCTCGCGGCCGCGGAAGTCGGCTCCGAGGACAGCTCGAGCTGCTCCGCCTGGCCGTGAAGCGGATCGACAAGGCTGCCTCCCAGGGTGTGATCCACAAGAACGCGGCGGCGAACCACAAGTCGCGCCTCGTCCGCAGCATCGCCGCAGTCGAGGCCGCAGCGGCGGAGTAGCCGGACGTCGCCCGTCGCCTCGGCCAGGCCAGTCGGCTTCGCGATCCCGGACGGCGCTCAGCCCCCGGCCGACAGGTCGGCTCCGACCTGACCGCTTGGCCGCCACCGAAGCCCTCGAGCTAAGCCTCGAGGCGGAAGGTGAACATCTTCTCGGGCTCGATGCGGGCACCGAACGCGTCGAGATTCTCGATCCATTCTTTGGCCGACGGCCCCTGTTTGGGTACGTACTCGTCGATCATGGCCTGACGGAGTTCGGCCAGGGCGGGGTCCGAGAAGTCGAACAGCTCGGCCCGCCCATGGACGGTGACGGCGAGCTCCTCCCCCGGAAGGTGCGTGGCGCTGACCGCCGGTCTGGCCGCCAGGTGGCGCATCCGCACCGATTGTCGGCCCGAGCTGAACCAGAAGGTTCCGTGCAGGAAGTAACCGTCGACCGGACCGGCCAACGGCCGGCCGTCGGACCGTCACGGTGGCCAGAACGAGGAGGCGCATGCCCTCGAGGCGAGATGCGACCTCGGCCGCGTCCATCCTGCGCTCGTCGGTCACGATGTCACGCAGATGAGGTCCCGCACCGGCCATTGAGGCGTCCAGGAGGTCCTGGAGTCGTTGCAACTCCTGAGGTGTCTCGAGCACGCACGCCAGTCCAGCACGAGCGACCGGCTCACGCTTGGGCCCGCCCGTGCTGGAGGCCGTGTGTCCGCGCCTGTGCTGGAGTGTGCCCGTGGTGTGTGCCGTGGTGTCTGCCCGTGGCGTGCCGCCGCGCGATGCTTGAGTCATGGTGGACGGTCTCCTCCTCACCCGCCGGGTGTCGGAGCGGGGCGTCCACGAGACGGCGCAGCGCCGCGGGCGCCGGAGCAGCATCCGAGTTGGTGCGGCACTACGTCGGCTACGAGGAGTGGCTGGAGTCCGGATTCGCCCGACGCGAGCTGGCCCGATCGCGGCGTGGCCCTGATCCTGGGTTTCGGCGACCCGATCGACGTCTACGCCAATGGCGACGACGCCGAGGACGAGCACACCTCGTTCCCTCGGCGCGTTCGTGGTGGGCAACCAGTCCGGGTCGAGCATTGACCGGGATCGGAGGGCATCAGCTTGGCGTCCAGATCGAGCTCACGCCCGCCGGTGCGCCTCGCGCTGTTCGGTGGCGACGTCCCCCTGCTTGAACGATGCCGCGCTCCCGCTCGACGAGGTCTTGGTGAGCACGGCCGCCGGATGGTGGATCGCCTGGCTGATTCGTCGTCGTGGGCCGATCGCCTCGACGTCCTCGATCGTGAACTCGCCGCGCTCGGACTCCTCGTACGGCTCGTCCGGCTCCGACCCGCGACCGTGTCCCACGCTCCCGTCCGAGGTCACCTGGCTGCGCCGCCAGCTCGAAGCCTCGCGGGGCCGGGCGCGGGTCGAGCCGCTGCATGGACGAGACCGGGTTGGAGCCGCCGGCACATGACTGAGCGCTTCCGGTGCGTACTCGGCGTCTCGCCGAAGGTGTACGCCCGGCTGTGCCGATTCGAGCACGCCTCCTCCCTTCTCGACGGGCTCCACGACAGCTCCGGCCCTTCACGCACGTTGGCCGATGTCGCCGTCGCCGCCGGCTACTACGACCAGTCCCACCTCACCCGCGACTTCGTCGCGCTCGCCGGCATGACGCCGGGCGCCTACCTGGCCGATTCCTCGTCCGTCCCCGAGGTCAGGTTTGTCCAAGACGACGCCGGCGCTCCGGCCGGTCACAGTGAGGAAATGACCATGACCAACGACACCAACAACGACCAACGACAACGACCACACGAATCACACCCCGAACCGGCATCGTCCCCGTGCTCACCTACGAGGACATCGAGGCCGGTCACGACTATCTGGTCCAGACGTTCGGGTTCTCCTCGGGCGGGCTGCACCGAACCGATGACGGCACCGTGGTGCACGGCGAGGTGCGCATGGGAGACTCCGCCGTCTGGCTGCACCGAGTTGCTCCCGAGCACGAGATGGAATCGCCCCGCGACGCCACGGCCTCCCACGGCGGCCTCTCGGTGATCGTCCCCGACGTCGACGGCCACTACCGGCGGAGCGTGGCGGCCGGCGCCCGGATCGACAGCGAGCCGACGGACCAGGACTACGGCCTGCGCGAGTACGGCGCACGCGACCCAGAGAACCACCGCTTCTGGTTCGCCACGCCTCTCGGCTGAGCTCCACCCGGCCGCCCAACCAGGGAACGCGGGCGAGCGCAGACACTCAGCGCCGCGCGACGGTCCTCCGCCCTCCGGCGCGAGTGGCGCGGGCCGGCCGGGTTTGGCGGGCCAGCCGGGCGACGAGGATCTCGACCACCACCTCGGGTGCCAGGCCGCTCATGCCTCGCACGTCCAGGTCGGCGGCGGCGATCAGGTTGATGCACCGCTGCGATGCGGGCGCGGCCGAGTCGCCGAGATTGCTCGAGCGCCTTCTTGGCCACGAAGGGTGCGGTACCGAGCAGGGCGGCAGCCTCGCGCTCACCGCTCACGTCGTCGCCGTCGAGGGCGAGCATGTTGGCGAAGTGTCCGTGAAGCGTGGCGAGCACCTGGACCGGCGCCAACCCGCCGGCGTCGAGCATTCGGTGCAGGACGCGCAGTGCCGTATCCGGCTCGGCCCCGCCCGATGGCGTCGGTCAGCTCGTACCGCGGTACCGCACCGGCCTCACCGAGATAGGGCCCCAGATCGTCGGCCGTGATCCGTGCTCCCTCGCCGTAGGCCGCGCTCAGCGCTCCGAGCAACCCCTCGACGCGCGCCAGATCCTCGCCCACGTGGGCGCCGAGGAGATCGATCGGCGCCGGGGTCGAGTTTGACCGGCCCGGTGCGGAGGTGCTCGTGGAGCCATGCCTTGCGGTCGCCCGCCTTGGTGGTGGCCACCTCCACCACCGCACCGTGCGCGCTCACCGCCCGCACGAGAGGCGCCGGGACCGTCCCACCCCCGCCGACCAGCACCAGCACGGTGCTCGGGAGCGGATCGCCGATCGACCTCGACCAGGCGCGGCACGTCCGCAGTGAGCAGGCGGCCGGCGTCGCGCACGACCACCACCCGGCGGTCGACCAAGAAAGGCGGGGTGAGGCAGGCGTCGACGACGGCTCCGACGTTCAGATCCTCGCCCCCTCCTCCGAGCTCCTCGACGACGAGGGCATGGTCCCGATCGGCCACCAGCTCGGAGACCAGCGCGTGCACTTCCTGGGCCACGAGTGCGGGATCGTCCCCTCGGACCAGATACGTCGACGCGGGGGGATCGCCCACGGCCCTCGCTGCGCCGGGCGCGCCGCCGCTTCGCGCTCACGCCACGCCTCGCTGACCGCCGCCAGGCGGCGTCGCGCACCCGGCAGGTGCCCTCGACGTCGTGGGCCCGCACGATCCGGCAGCCCCAGGCGATGCCGAGGGCCGCCGCACCGATGGACGCTCGCGACGCTCGGTCAGTTCGAGATCCAGGATCTTGCCGAGGAACGTCTTGTTCGACGCGGAGAGCAGGAGCGGGTAGCCGAGACCGGCCAGGGCCGACGAGGCGCGCAGGAGGATGAGCGACTGCTCGGCCGTCTTCCCCAGGTCGAGCCCGGCGTCGAGGACGATGCGCTCGGGAGGGATGCCGGCCCGTTCGGCGCGCCCGCCCGCTCCAACAGGAAGGAGGCCACCTCGGCGACGACGTCGTCGTAGAACGGCTCGGGATCGGCCACCCGGGGGGCGAGCCGGATGTGCGTGGCGACCACCGCGGCACCGTGCTCCGCCGCGGCCACCGACATAGTCGGGGTCGGCCAGTCCGCTGATGTCGTTGCCCATCACCGCGCCCTGCGCATAGGAGGCCCGGGCGACCGAGGCCCGCCATGTGTCGACCGAGACGGGCGTGTCGAAGCGCTCCCGCAGGCCGGCGACCACCGGCACGACACGATCGAGCTCCTCCGCCTCGCCGACCTCGGGCCCGGGGCCTGCCTTCACTCCCGCCGACGTCGAGGATGTCCGCCCCTTCGGACACGAGCTGCTCGGCGCGGGCGTAGAGCGCGTCCAGCTCGTAGGTGGCGCCGCGGTCGTAGAAGGAGTCGGGGGTGCGATTGAGGATCCCCATGACGAGTGCCCGGTGGGTGAGGTCGAAGCGACGGCCGCCGAGGTCCAGGACCGGCGCCACTCCGGTCCCGGCGAGCGACGGCGCGGGCCCGGCCGCCGCCGGGACCCATCAGAAGAGGCGTGCCGCCAGGGCGCGCCGGTGCTCGCTGGTACGAGGGTCGTCCGCGCCCATCGTCTCGAGCAGGTCGACGTACTCCTGCCGGGCGGAGTCGTCGTCGCGCACCCGAGGGAGCAGCTCGGCGAGCTTGGCCTCGACGCCGTCGATGCCGTCACCCGAGACGTCGACACCGGCCTCGATCAACCGGGCCTCCGCGGCCAGCGACCGCCCGGCGTCCGATTCGGGTATGCGGGCGAGGAGGGCGAGCGCGTCGGTGCCGTCGCCGCGGTCGATCAGGATCCGCGCCAACGCCTCGGTGGCGGCGGCGTGGCCGGGATCGAGCTCGAGTGCCTTCCGCAACGACGTCTCGTCGCCGGCTGCCACGAGGGTGTCGGCCTCGCTCGGGGCGGGCGCCAGCCGCTCGACGAACGCCTGGACCTGCGCCTCGGGAAGGGCGCCGATGAACTGGTCGACGATCTGGCCGCCGGCGATGGCGAAGACGGCAGGGATGGACTGGACCGCGAAGGTCTCGGAGATCGCGCGGGTTCTCGTCCACGTTGACCTTGGCCAGCTCGACCTGGCCCCCGGTCGCCTCGACGGCCTGTTCGAGCATGGGGCCGAGCGTCCGACACGGCCCGCACCAGGGCGCCCAGAGGTCGACGACGACGGGCACGGTGGCGCTCCGCTCGACCACCTCGGTCTGGAAAGTCTGGTCGGTGACGTCCATCAGAGCTCCGACGCTACCGGCTGAAGCAGGAGCGCTCGTCCCCTCGGGGCGTCCGGAGGGGCGGCAGAGCACCGATTAGCGTCGCGTGGCGTGTCGACCGCTCCGGAGGGGATCCACCAGGCCAATGTGACCGAATGGCTGGCCGGCCAGGTCCCCGAGCTCGAGGCTCCGCTCTCCTTCACGCTCATCGCCGGCGGCCGCTCCAACCTGACGTACCGGGTCGAGGACGCCTCGAGCCGGACGTGGGCGCTGCGCCGACCGCCGCTGCACCACGTGCTGCCGACCGCTCACGACATGGGTCGCGAGTACCGGCTCATGCACTCGCTCGAGCCCGTCGGGATCCCGGTCCCCGTGACCGTCGGTCTCTGCACCGACGAGGCGGTGAACGAGCGGCCCTTCTACGTCATGGAGTTCGTGGAGGGGCACATCCTGCGCAGTGCGGACGAGGCCGAGAAGGCCTTCGACGAGACGACACGCCGTGCCGTGGGCGACCGCATGGCGGAGACGCTCGCCGCGCTCCACGACGTCGAACCCGACGCGGTGGGGCTCGGGGACCTGGGTCGGCGCGAGGGGTACATCGAGCGCCAGCTCAAGCGCTGGCGGGGCCAGTACGACCAGATGCAGGTCGAGGGGGTCGACTCGAACCACGACGGACTGGTGACGCGGGTGAGTGACGAGCTGGCTCGGCGAATCCCGGTGCAGCAGCGAACTTCGGTCGTTCACGGCGACTACCGCATGGACAACGTCGTGCTGCGCGACGACGGGTCGGTCCGGGCCATCCTCGACTGGGAGATCTGCACGCTCGGCGACCCACTGGCCGATCTGGGGCTGCTGATGGTCTATTGGGCCGAGCCCAACGACGCCATGGCCGTGCTCGGCGGTTCGCCGACGACCGCGTCGGGCTTCTCGACGCGGGCGCAGGTGCTCGACCACTACGCCTCGGTGTCGACGTTGGACCTCTCAGAGGTCGGGTACTACGTGGCCTTCGGCTACTGGAAGCTGGGCTGCATCCTCCAGGGCGTCTTCGCCCGCTACGTCGCGGGAGCCGGTGCGGGCGACCAGGGCAGCGTGGAGGGGTACCCGATCCAGATCGGTCGTCTGTTCGAGCTGGCGGCGGAATCGCTCGACAACGGCGGCCGTGTCGCCGGGGGCGCCCGGACGAGGTCGGGCGAGCAGGTCGGCGGGTGAGCCGGTGAGCGGGTGAGCCCCGCCGGTGGAGGTGGAACCGGGGGCACGGGCGGCCTGACCGAGATCTTCGAGGTGCACCGCGAGCCGGTGGTCGACCGGCCCGTGCTCGTGGTCGCCCTGGAGGGTTGGGTCGATGCGGGATTGGGCGCGACTGCGGCCATCGCCGCCCTCCTCGGGCAGAGCCACTCGGAGCCGGTCGTGACCTTCAACGGAGAGGTCTTCTTGGACCAGCGGGCGCGCCGTCCGGTGGCCCGCATCGTGAACGGCATCACCACCGACCTGACCTGGCCCCGGACGGTGGTCCGCCAGGGTACCGACGACCAGGGCCACGACCTCCTCTTCCTGGTGGGTCCCGAACCCGACTTCCACTGGCGTTCCTTCACCGACGCGGTGGTCGGGCTGGCCCGATCCTGGCGCGTGCGGATGGTGGTCGGGCTCGGCGCCTTCCCGGCCCCGGCGCCGCACACGAGGCCCGTCAAGCTGGCCGCCACGGCTCCCGCGAGCTCGGCCGACCTGGTCGAAAAGGTGGGCGTGGTCCAAGGCGAGCTCGAGGTGCCGGCCGGGGTGATGGCAGCCCTGGAGCTGGCGTTCGGATCGGCCGGTACGCCGGCGGTGAGCCTGTGGGCACGGGTGCCGCACTACGTGGCGGGAATGCCCTTCCCCGAGGCCAGCGCGGCGCTGATGGAGGGCCTGGCCGCCGTGGGCGGCCTGTCGTTGGACTCGTCAGCGTTGCGCCGGGCCGCGGACAGCTCGCGGCGCCAGGTGGACCAGTTGATCGCGGACAACAGCGAGCACCAGGCCATGGTGCGCAAGCTCGAGGAGAGCATCGACGCATCGGAGGGAAACGCCATGGGGGTGGAGGCCGTGCCCACGGGCGACGAGATCGCCGCCGAGCTCGAGCGGTTCCTGAGGGGCGAGGAACAGTAGGTCGCTTCGCACGTGGACGAGTGCTCAGGCTGAGCGGTGTCGAGTGGAGTGGTGTCGTGTGGAGTTGTGTGGAGTTGAGGATGAGGAGATGAGGGAAGGCACATGAAGATCGACGGAGGCATCGCGTTCGCGGTGGACGGCATCGCCGAGGCCGCAGCGAAGGCCGAGGCCAGCGGGTACGACGGGGTGTGGAGTGCGGAGACCTCCCACGACCCGTTCCTGCCCATCGCCGCCGGTGCGGCCGCGACCGAGAAGCTCGAGTTCGGCACGGGGATCGCGGTGGCGTTCGCCCGGAACCCGATGACGCTCGCCGTCGTGGCCAACGACCTGCAACTCCTGACCAAGGGACGCTTCATGCTCGGCATGGGCAGCCAGATCAAGCCGCACATCACCAAGCGCTTCTCCATGCCTTGGTCGCACCCGGCTCCTCGCATGCGCGAGCTGATCCTGGCCATCCGCGCCATATGGAAGACGTGGGAGACCGGAGAACCGCTGGCCTTCCGGGGGGAGTTCTACACGCACACGCTCATGACGCCGTTCTTCAACCCGGGCGCCAACCCGCACGGCAATCCCAAGATCCTGTTGGCGGGTGTCGGCGAGGTCATGACCGAGGTGGCCGGCGAGGTGGCCGACGGTTTCCTGGTCCACGCCTTCTCCACCGAGCGCTACCTGCGCGAGAAGAGCATCCCTGCGCTCGAGCGTGGCGCGGCAACGGCCGGAAAGACGAGGGCGGACCTCACCATCTCGTACCCCGGCTTCGTCGTCACCGGCGCGGACGACGAGAGCACCGAGGCCGCCGACAAGGGCGTGCGCCAGCAGATCGCGTTCTACGGATCGACGCCCGCCTACCGCCCGGTCCTCGAGCTGCACGGCTGGGGCGAGCTGCAGACCGAGCTCAACACGCTGTCCAAGCGCGGGGAGTGGGTGAAGATGGGCGAGCTGATCGACGACGACATGCTCAACGCCTTCGCGGTCGTGGCCCCGCTCGACAAGTTGGCGGCAGAGGTGAAGAACCGCTTCGGCGGACTGATCGACCGGTTCAGCTTCTACGCGCCCTACAAGGTGGACCCCGAGACCTGGAAGGACGTGGTGGCCGGTTTCCACTAGGAACCACCGTCTCCGGGACCGGTTCGGCTCCGAGCGGGGAGTCTCGGGCTCGGGCGTCGGGCTGCTGAGTCGGGGCCTCGCAGGTGAGTTCCGAGGGGGAGCCGCCGTCGGCCGGTCGCTTCGGCTCGGACCGTCAGACGACGACGTTCACCAGTCGCGGCGGTCGTACCACGACCCGCCTCGGCGCCGCCCCGCCGAGCGCGTCGGCGACCTTGGCCGAGGCCAGCGCGGCAGCCTCGGCATCGGCTTCGGAGATGCCCGCGTCCACGTCGATGCGGTCGCGTACCTTCCCGTTGACCTGCACGACCATCGTCACGGAGTCCTGACGGACCAGCTCCGGGTCGGCGGTGGGCCACGGCTGGAGGTGCACCGAAGGTTCGCCGGGGTGGCGGAGCTCCCAAAGCTCGGCCGTCACGTGAGGCGCCATGATGGCCAGCAACTCGAGGAGGCTGTCCAATGCCTCGTCCCACACGTCGGCGTGCGGTCCCGGCGCGTTGCCGTCGGAGGCCCCGCCCCCGGCCGGACCGTTGCCGCCGGGGTCGGGATCGGCCCCGCGGCCTGATTCACCCCCGCGGCCGGATTCGCCGCCGCGGCCGTAGCGCTGCACGAGGTTGAGCAGCTCCATGCAGTGGGCCACGGCGGTGTTGTAGGACCATCGTTCGACGTCGCGGGTGACGTCCGAGATGGTCCGGTGCACGGCCTGACGAAGTGCCCGGTCGCCCGAGCTCTGCTCGCCGGTGCGCAACGGCACGGGTGGGACGGTGCACGTCCGCCAGAGCCGATCGAGGAAGCGCCCGCACCCATCGATGACCTGGTCGGTCTGATCCGACCAGTCCATGTCGTCGAACGGCGGCCCCGCGAAGAGATGGAAGAGGCGGAGGGCGTCGGCCCCGACCGACTCGAAGTAGTGCTCCGGGGTGACGAGGTTTCCCTTGGACTTGGACATCTTGGTCCCGTCCATGCGGATCATGCCCTGAGCGAGGTAGTGCGTGAAGGGTTCCCGCTCGAGACCAGGGGCCAAACCCACGTCGATGAGCGCCCGGGTATAGAAGCGCGCGTACAAGAGGTGCAGGATGGCGTGCTCGATCCCGCCGATGTACTGGTCGACGGGCATGAAGTGGCCCGTTGCGTCCGGGTCGAACGGCCGCTCGGTGTCCCACGGATCGCAGAACCGCAAGAAGTACCACGACGAGTCCACGAACGTGTCCATGGTGTCCGTCTCGCGCCGTGCCGGGCCCCCGTCAATCGGGCAGGTCGTGTGGAGGAACCCCTGGTGGAGGGCAAGCGGAGACTGTCCGGTCGGGAGGAACTCGACGTCGTCGGGCGCAAGGACGGGCAACTGCTCGTCGGGGACCGGGACGATCCCGTGCTCTTCGCAGTACACGACCGGGATGGGGCAACCCCAGAAGCGCTGCCTCGAGACGAGCCAGTCCCGCAGCCGAAAGTTGACCTTCCGTTGCCCCAGGCCCTTCTCCTCGAGCCACTCGATGGCGCGGTCCTTGGCCGTCGCGATGTCGAGCCCGTCGAGAAACCCGCTGTTGATCTTGACGCCTTCGCCGGTATACGCACCACCCCCTTCGGCGTCCCAGTCCTCTGGCGGCTGAACGGTGCGCACGATGGGCAGCCGATGCAGCGTGGCGAACGCCCAGTCGCGCTCGTCCTCGGCCGGCACCGCCATGATCGCTCCGGTTCCGTAGCCCATGAGGACGTAGTCGGCCACATAGAGCGGGACCGGGTTGCCGCTGAAGGGATTGACCACGTGGCTGCCCGTGAAGGCGCCGCGCTTCTCCAGGGTGCTCGGATCGCCCTCCGACATCCGCTCGATGTCGGTCTCCGATGCCGCACGCTGCCGGAGCTCGTCGACGGCGGGGCGCTGCTCGGCCAGGGTCAGCGTGTCTACGAGCGGGTGCTCAGGGGCCATGACGGCGTAGGTCATGCCGAAGCTGGTGTCGGGGCGCGTGGTGAAGACCCGGAGCCTCAGCTCGGGGCGGCCGTCCACGGGGAGATCGAACTCGGCCCCCTCGGAGCGTCCGATCCAGTTCTGCTGCATGACCTTGGCCCGATGGGGCCATTCGAGACCGTCGAGAGCCTCGAGGAGCTCGTCGGCGTACCTGGTGATCCGAAAGAACCACTGCTCCAGATCGCGCTTCTCGACGACGTCACCCGAGCGCTCGCAGGTTCCGTCCGGAAGCACCTGCTCATTGGCCAGAACGGTCTGGCACCCAGGGCACCAGTTCACGGGGGCCTCGGCCCGGTAGGCGAGGCCCGCCTCGAGGAACCTGAGGAAGATCGTCTGGTTCCACTTCATGTACTCGGGGTCGTGGCTTGTGACCTGGCGCCGCCAGTCGTAGACGGCACCGAGGCGCCGGAGGGAGGAGCTCAGCTCGGCGATCCGGGCTTCGGTGAAGACCCTTGGATGGGTGCCCGTCTTGATGGCGGCGTTCTCGGCCGGGAGGCCGAAGGAGTCGAATCCGATGGGGCTGAGCACGCCCTTGCCCTGCATCGTCTGGTACCTGACTGTCAGGTCACCGAACGTGTAGTTGCGGACATGCCCCTGGTGGGCCGGACCGGATGGATAGGGGTACATGCACAGCGCGTAGAACTTCGGGCGGGGGTCGTCGTTCTCAATCTGATAGGTGCCCTCGTCGTCCCAGTGGCGCTGCCATTTGCGCTCCACCGCGCCAACGTCGTACGCGCGTGCCATGACACCAGGGTAGGCGACGTCCCGACCCGACCTTCCCTTCTCCCTGATCAGAGAGTGTGTCCGGGGAGGGTGGTCGCGTGGGCCCCGGCCGGTCCGGAGCGGTCGCTTCGGTTGGCAGCCGCCGAGAGGTCCGTCCGTCGGCTGATAGCGTGACACGAGCCGCTGGGGGCGTAGCTCAGTTGGTAGAGCGCTTGACTGGCAGTCAAGAGGTTCGTGGGTTCAAGTCCCATCGCCTCCACTTTATACCCCAGGTCAAAGGATATATTTGGCCTACTGGCTGGAAACGGCCAACCTGGCGGGAACATTCGGTACCGGTTACACGGGCGTCGTCGCGCGCTTGACTGCACGACGCGGACGTACGCCATGAACGCTCCGTCTGATGGCGCGTACGCCGTGGCGCCCGACGCTCTCCGCTCGAGTCCAGGTCCATCGCGTCAGCGCCTTGGCTGCACGATCTACCGGCTACAGCGCGTCCGCTACCCGGTGTGGGCCGTGTGACTTCGGCCAGCAAGTCATTCCACGCGCCGTCCCCGACCGGGACGGCGGCGGCAGTCAGGGCGCGGACTGCCATCTGGTGCGCTTGTGCCATCCGCGGCAGGACGTACGCGGCGTATCCCGTCGCGCCGGGCGTCGCCGTAGTCCTCGGCCGTCGAAAGGCGAGTTGCACCAGGGCGTTGTGTTCGGCGCCCACGCGTTCGCCATCGCGTAGGTACTTCACCATCCGTCGGGCCGCTTTCAGTTCCGGCGAGTCCATCGTGACCATTCTGAGCCAATCGGAGACCCGCGGCCAGGATCATGGTCAACCGGGCCGAAACGGCCTGTTTCGCCTGGTTTCAGAAAGGAATCAGGCAAGCACGGGATGCTCTGGCCGGTCTGTGGCAAAAAGGACGCCCCCACCCACAATCCGCCCCGACGATTAGGACGTGGTCGGCTCCTCATCGGGTCCGGCTGCCTCTACCTCGGCCGGTTGGGCGACAGGCGGGGCCGTTGCCGATGGCGGTACGGCAACGGGAGGAGGAAGCGGGCCGCTGTCCCTCGCTGTGCCAACGGCCACGGTGCCGAGGTCGGCCTGTCGGAGCGAGCGGTACTGCGGAAGTTCGGACAAGGCCTTCGCTGTCGGAATCTTGGCGAAGTACCCGGCACCGAAGAAGATGTTCTGGACCACATACCAGAAGTGCTCAGCAGAGGTCATTTCGATGAGTCCAAAGTCCTGCATTGCTCTCTTGACGGGTATCTTCCCGAAATAGGCGGCACCGAACGCGATGTTCTGGAGCACGTACCAAATGCCCTCCCACGTCGTGAGTGCCGTCTTCCGAACTGCACCTGCGATGGTGCTCATTTAGGCCTCTCCTTTCCTCATACCCACCTGAGTCGGACGAGGAGCAGAGCAAGTCCAGTGCGGCGTGTACCACGCCGCCTGCGGCAGACTGAGCTATCGGGCGCCACCGGGTAGGTCGGATGTGTGCCTGCTAGGCGGGAAACCGGGAGGCCTCCACTTCTCGGTCCCGCTGATTTGTAGGTGTCAGCGTATGCACTGTTGATGTAAAGGTCCAATGGCCGTTACGCGGAGCGGCACGCCGTGGTCCTGAAGACCAATCAGAGCTGATTCCCGCAACTCGTCTCAGAGGGAACAAGTTGAACGACGGAACCGCGGCCCGTCTACGGTTTCGCGATGGACCTTGAGCGCGGAAGTGGATTGCTCGTCATCGTCGGCGCGGGCGTATCGTTTGATTCCCTCCCCGCCGCGAGCTTGACCATCGCTCCGCCCCTCTTCGACATCGCCCCCCCTCTGACCAAGGACCTCGCTTAAGTAAACGAAGTCTGCAGACGGTTGACTACGACCTATCCGGACTGCGCACCCATCGTGAGCGAACCTCGTACTCGCCTGAGTTTTCAGTCCGACTTGACCTCCCCCGAAGGCCGAACGATCCCCGCTCGCGGGTTGTCCATGACATACTTCGTTGCTTCCCAGATGAGGTCTCGGATGAAGTAACGCATCGCCATGATGTGTCGCGGCACGTTCGGATCGGACTTACGATTCAGGTAGTCGGCAAGGGCATCCTGGCCATGATGATCCACGTGGTTCGTCAGAATCTATGCAGATCTGGACGGTAGATTCCCAAGGGATTTCCAAGCGGCTGCCGAACCGGTTCGGCACCTTTGTTGGTTCCTGAGCATTCGACGGTGGCTTCTCAGGACGCGCTGAGCGCCCGTGCGGCACGCGTCATCGGTTGTGGGGACGTCCTACTCGTCGGGCCGCGTTGTGCCACTCGGGAATTGGGTCGTCGATGCCGACAGACCGCTAGGACCGTAGACGGTGGATTGGACGACCGTGCCTTTGGGAATGGGCTCGCCAAGCGCTGACGTGCGCAGAGCCTCGACGTTCTCGCCGAGCACAGCCGAAGTCCTGGGGTTGAACACGAGCACATAGCGGTTTCCGAACCCATCGATGGCGACCCCGACGCCTTCACGGCCCGAGGCATCCCGGCGTTGACCGAGCAGTTCCACGCCGGGCAGACCCTTGATCAGCTCGAAGAGCGCGCTTCGTAGAGCAGGACTGGAATTCGTCTGCAACAGGTTGCCGGCGATCAAAAACACGGTTGTCGGTCCGCCGGTTACCTGAAAATGCAGCTCGATGGCCCTTTCGAGCGCCGATGGTTCGGTCGGGTACTGCTTCGTGTCGGGGTACGACAACGACCACGTGCCCCCAGGTCCAGGGACAAGTGGGCCACCGACGGGTTGGCCGGTAGCGGTCGGGTACTTCGTGTCCGTGACACCGAGCGGGGGCCCAAAGCTTGGCGAGCCTGCGGCGACCCATGCCCCGTGGTCCGCGGCCAACAAGAGGTGGCGTCCCGTCACGTCGATCCGTTGACGACCAGATCCGTCAGGCGCGACCCAGGTGTCGATGGTCTCGATCGTGACCATGGGAAACTGGCGGACCCCGACCGGTTCGGGTGCACTCGCTAGGAGCGTTTGGGTCACTTCGTAGAAGAGGTAGCGGTTGGGTGCCGACGGCGCCAGCCCGGGCGATGACGCGGCCACGAGCGCGGTATCGCCCAGCACCGTCGCGGCACTCGAAGGTGGTGGTTCGCTGGGAGCTATCACCAGCGCCAGGACGAGAGCCACGACAACCGTGGCAACGGCGACCGCCCCAACGCCGACACGAGCGAGAGGGGTCCGTGGAGGTCGGGTCGCATCTGTTCCGACCTCGCGCCCGTCGAGGATCTCCTGGACGTCTTGAACGGTCACCGGCGGGTCGACGGCATCCACGTACTCTCGGATCTGTGTCGCCAGATCAGGCATGTTCGTTCACCTCGATGACCTCTCGGAGCTTGCGCAGTCCCCGTTCGAGATGGGTCTGGACAGTCGTGACCCTCGTCCCGTTCAATTCGGCCACCTCACGCATCGTCCATCCGTAACCGTGCACGAGGACGACGGCGAGCCGCTGCGCCTCGCTCAAGGATTCGAGGGCGGCGCCGAGATGAGGTTCGACGACGGGGTCGCTCCACTCGGCTCGTACGAAGACGGGGCGGCTACGACGTTTGCGGGTCTTGCTCAGGCCGACCCGAACGAGATACCTGCTGGGGTTCTCCATGTCTTTGACCCTTGACCAGTGCTCCCAAGCCCAAGCCAGAGCCTCGGCTGTGGCTTCTCGACCTTGGTCAATCCCAAGAACAGCAAAGAGGGCGCGGCGCAGCTTCGGTTCCACCAAGTGGACGAAGTCCTCGAACTCTGATGCAGCGGGGCCCTTCATGCACCTCCCTCATCTTCCATAACCCCTGAGATGAAGTGAATTACGACAGGAATCGTCATCATCGCCGAATACCGGCGCCGATTGGTGGTCGGGAAAACCGGCGCCGATTGGTGGTCGGGAAAGTGGGTCGGCATCACCCTCTCTGGAGGAGTGAAGTTTGGAACAGGCGCCCTGGGCAGGAAGAGGGCGGGTACTGCGATCCCTGTGGGTTGAACGAGGTCAGGTGGTGCTCCTGGGCGTCGCCGGAAAATCAGCTCTATCGCGGGGAGTCGCCCATGCGGTACTCATGAGTGAGCTCGTCGAGCCGGGATTTCAGATCGTCCTCAAGCACAAACTCAGCCGCTTCCAGGCTCGCGGCGAGCTGATCCGGATTGCTCGCCCCGATGATGGGTGCGGTAATCGCCTCATTCGCCAATACCCAGGCGACGGACAGAGTCACGAGGCTCACTCCGACCTCTTCAGCAATGGCGAGGAGTCGATCAACGGTGTCGAACTCACGGTCGTGCCAATAGCGGCTTTGATACATCTGACCCGCGTGGCCGAGGGTGAAGCGAGTGCCGTCGGCAGGTGGATCCCCGCGTCGGTGCTTCCCGGACAAGAGGCCACCTGCGATGGGATTGTACGGGATGACACCGACACCCTCCTCACCGCAGAACGGGAGCATCTCACGCTCTATCTGGCGGAACAGCAGGCTGTAGCGAGGCTGTACCGAGTCGAAGCGCGCCAGTCCGAGCGTCTCGCTGCGTCCGATGGCGCGGACCAGCTGATACGTGAGAAAATTCGAACATCCGATGTAGCGGACTTTTCCCTGGTGGACAAGGTTATCGAGCGCACCGAGGGTCTCGTCGATCGGAGTGGCCGAATCGAACCCATGGAGCTGATAGAGATCGATGTAGTCGGTTTGTAGACGGCGCAGCGACGCGTCTATGGCCTCGAGGATATGCCTTCTGGAGTTTCCCGCGTCGATCGGTGACGGCCCGGTACGTCCAAAGCATTTTGTGGCGACGACGAAACGATCCCTCTTCCCTTTCAGCCAGCGGCCGAGGATCTCCTCAGTACGACCGACAGTCGCAAGATCGCCGCCAAGCGGATAGACGTCTGAGCTATCGATGAAGTCGATGCCGCCCTCGGAGGCTCGATCGAGAATCGATATTGACGTTGGCTCGTCGCACTGCAATCCAAAGGTCATCGTCCCGAGACACAGTCTCGATACCTGAAGTCCGGTTCGTCCAAGTCGTGAGTGGTCCATGTCTAGAAGGTAGTGGGCTCACCGCCGCCCCGATGTCCCTGATCGGAATCTGCCTTGCTCTTCACCTGTGGAGGCACTATGAGCAGATATCTCAGGCGCCCCTTCGCCGGTGGTGCCGCGACTTGCCGGGCAGCACAAGACACAGATTGCTCGACACCCCAACCTAGCTTGAGTTTGACCGCGACGAGTGAGCCGTTCCAGGGCCACCTCCGGTCGAGGCGAGGGCGATCTTCATCTTCGCTACGAGCGCATCGAACATGGGATAACCACCCATACCGACCATACCTTCCATCGACGGCTGCCACATCTCCCAACGGTCGATCAACGTTCGGCCGAGGAGCAATCTGATCAGTTCGAAGTCGAACGCGCCGACGTGCTCGAGCGCGGCCAGCTGCTCGAAGTAATCGAGTTCCCTGTACAAGACGTACGCCTCATCCGCGTTCGACGCGATGAAGGCGCGGAACGCCGCGCTCAGGTCCTCCTTCGTTTTGTACGAAGCGACGAGCCGGCGCGTCTCCAACAGCGAGTCCTCGTTCCATCGACGGAAGAAGTCGGCGGCAATCTGGGATTCCCGTGCCTTCCTGGCCTCCTTGACCTGTTGGCCGGCAAACACGGCAGCACCCAAGGCGCCCAGTAGGCCCAGCGCGCCGACCGCGGTAGCGATTGCTGTGACTTGCTCGGCCCAGTTCGGTCCAGACATCGTCCATCCCTCCTCTGTGGCGGTTCAGACTAGCCAGGCAGACCTATCGATTCGTCGTGGTGCTCGGGAAACGTGGACGGAGAGTGGTGTAGCCGAGTCCGTGTGCTGGGGTGTGCCTACCGGAACGAATCCATTCGGTCCATCGCGTGGTCATGCGCCGGCCGGGTAAGGTCGCGAATTGCTGGGCTCACGACAGTCGCTTCGCGAAGAAGTGTTCGCCGTGACCGACTGGCGCGTCCTCGGCGTACCCGATCTCTTCGTAACCGAGGCGTCGATAAAACTCAGGAGCTTGAAAGGTGTGAGTGTTCACGCGGATTGTCCGTCAACGTCGCTTCTTTGACTCTGCCTCAAATGCCCGCATGAGTCTGGTTCCCCAACCGTGCCCTCGCATGGAGGCTGTGACCCATAGCCACTCGACCATCGAGTAGCCGCCCCAACTGAAGCCATCGATGCCCGCGTCGAGCTCACCCTCGTCACTTCGAAGAAAACAGCTCAATGAGCGGTAGTCGTCGTAGCCAGTCGCGGCAATATTGAAGGCCACCAATCGCCCTCGCAATTCTGAAACCGATGCCTCAGCGTGGATATCTGAGATCTCGAGTTCAGCCATCACAACGATGCTGTCGCATGAGGTCTGTGGACGTTGGAGCGAATCGGGTCTGTCCGCCCGAGCCGGCGCGGGCCACGGCATGCTGCCGCTTGCCAAGTGGCCACGGTGCTACCAGCGCTCCCATTTCACGACGTCGTCGAGGCGGCGCCGGCCTGTGGGAAGCTCAGGTTTGGAACGCTCACCTGGTGTTGGATGGCCGACGGCGATGGCGCCGACGGGCCGATAGCCCTCGGGCACGCCGAGGGAATCCATGAGGGCCTTCTGACCCCGGAATATCCCGAAGAACAAGGCGCCTAGGCCAACTTCGACCGCGGTGAGCAGGATCAGCATGACGCCGAAACCCGTGTCGATGTCCCAGTAGGGCACTGGCCAATACGCCTCACTCGAGAGTGGGGTGTGGGCCTTGTCAGCGAGCGCGTAGCGGTCGAGATAGGCCTGCTTGTGGGCGAGCGGGATGATCACGACGGGAGCGCGCGTCAGGGAGACGGACTCGGACTCGCCTCGCCATTCTGGGCCACTGGTCGTTTCCCAGAACATCCGGCGCTGTCCCGGGTCAGTCAATACGACGAAGGCAAACCCCTGGCTGTATCCGGCCGAGGGCCCGCGAGTTGCGTTGGCCATCAGCTGGTCAAGAAGGGGGCGCGCGACGGGTTGGTCTGAGAAATCTCGCACCATCCGCCGCCGCAGGACGACATCTTCGAACTCCATGGCTGGCAACGTACTGGGACACGCTCCCCCGTGGAAGAGCTCACTCCGGTGTTCGATCCAGGATCTAGCATGCTCGTGGTGAGAGACGCCCATGAGGTGGTGACGGCGTACTGGGCAGCGGCGAACGAGAGGGATTGGGATGCTTTCGGCGACCTCTTGTCCGACGATGTCGTCTACGAAGGACCCCAGACGCGCGAACGGGTCCGTGGTCGTGCCAACTACGTCCGGTTCAACGTCGAGGGCTTCCCCGGTGACTGGCATCTGGTGGTCAACAGGATCATCGGTGAGGGGTTGCATGCGTCGAGCTGGATCGAGTTCACGAACGCTGATGGGATCGTTCAGCCGGGGCTGTGCTTCTTCGAGCTTCAAGAGGACGGCGCGATCGTGCGCATCACCGACTTCTGGCCAGATCCATACGATCTCCCCGCAAAAAGAGCTCATCTGGTCGAGAGGTACTGAATCTCTGACCCCGCCGAGCGGCGCGCAACTATCGATAGCTGGCGAGCACACCGGAGAACCCGCTGGACCAATGAGACGATTCATCGGTGGACTGCCGATCGGCTGAAGGGATCGAATCGACGACGTCCCGACTCGGTGAGATCGCGATCAGCGGCCGATCTGAAGTGGCAGATCCGCCATCCCACCCTCCGCCTGTTGAGGTCGATGCTGCTCGACCAGGAACCGGGGCCGACCAGCGCCGGACCCATCTACACTGCGATGACGGTACCTACCGTCACGATCCGAAGGAGGGTTGCGTGTGAGCACGGCACACAACGGTGAAGTGGAACTTCACTACGAGTCTTTCGGCGACCCGAACAAAACCACCCTTCTTCTGGTCAATGGTCTGGGATCACAGTGCATCAACTATGCCGTGCCATGGTGCCAGCTCTTCTGCGACCAAGGCTTCTCGGTTGTCAGATTCGACAACCGAGACGTCGGACTCTCCACCAAGCTCGATGATGTCGACTACACACTGGCCGACATGGCCGATGATGCTATTGCGGTCCTCGATGCGGTGGGCGTGGAAAAGGCGCACGTCATGGGCTGCTCGATGGGAGGGATGATCGTCCAACGACTGGCCATCGACCATGGCGGCCGTTTGCTCTCCATGACATCGGTCATGTCTCGCACCGGTGAGCCTGGGTTCGGCGACAGCTCCGAGGCTGCTCTCTCTTTCTTGATGGCGCCACCCGCTCCGTCTCGATCGGCTTACATCGACAACCAAGTTGCTGCCATGCACGTGTACGGGTCGAAGCCCGAGTGGCTGGACGACGACGCGATACGTGAGCGGGCCGCGGCCGCCTATGACCGATGCTTCTGTCCGGCGGGGATCGGTCGACAGATGAGGGCGGTCATGCACGATGGTTCACGAGCCGATCAATTGGCCGAGCTCGATCTTCCCGTCCTGGTGATCCACGGCAGCCGCGACACCTTGATCGACCCCAGTGGAGGGCGTCGCACCGCGGAAATCATTCCCGGCGCCCGTTATCTCGAGATCGAGGGAATGGGCCATGACTACCCGCCACCAGTGTGGAATGAATGGGTCAGCGCCTGGTCGGAGTTCGCGCATTCCAGCGTCCCCATCTGATCGCGCCAGCAGGCCGGAACGCCGAGAGCGGCGGAGTTGGCCATCACGGCACTGTCGATCGGTCGCTGAAAAAAGGCGCTGAAACGCTCCTCGAGTTGATGCGCTTCGTCGGGCTCTCGGTCGGATCGAAGGGTTGACTTTCCTGGTGGGAAAGTATTAGAGTTTCCAACCAGGAAAGTAAAGGGGTTCTGACATGAACAACGAGGTCACAGAGGCGGAAGCCCGTCTCGCGTTGTATTCGATCGAGCAGCGGCGCCAGCAGGTGATCGCCGAGATTGACGTCCCTTCCTGGTACTGGATCTGCGTCGCCGGAGGATGGGTCGTCCTCGGTGTCTTGACGGACTACGGGCCGGCATGGGCGGCCGCCGTAGGAACCGTCGTCTTCGGCGCCGTGCACTCAGCGGTCGCCCCGCGGATTCTGTCAGGGCGGCATGCTTCGCAGAACGTGAGCGTCCATGGCGATCTCGTCAGTCGCCGCGTTCCGGTGTTCGTCATCGGGTTCTTGATTCTCATGACGATCGTCACCGTGGCGCTGGCTCTCGTCGCCAACGCGGATGGCGCCCGGCACTCTGCACTTCTCGCCAGTGTCGTCGTGGCTGCACTCGTCCTCGTTGGAGGACCGAGATTGATGGACACCGTCCGCCGACGTGCCGAGCGGCACATCGCTGCTTCGTGAGTACCGCCAAGTTCGACGAGATCATCCATCCCAGCACTCGTTTGTCCATCGTTGCACTCCTGGCCTCTACCGATTGGGCGGATTTCTCGTTTGTGCGCGATCGCCTGGGTCTGTCGGATTCTGCTCTGTCCAAGCAGTTCTCGATATTGGAGGACGCTGGATACGTCACGATCGAACGGTTGGTGACCAATCGGAGGCGACGAGTTCGTGTCGGTCTCACGGACGTGGGGCGAAGAGCCTTCGAGGGGCATGTCGCGGCTCTCCAGTCGGTCATCGCCAGCGCCGAGTCCGTGTCTTCCCAGTCTGCATGATCACGTGAAGGTGCTCGTATCAACCCGTCAAACTCGTCACGGCGATCGGAGATCGATCGGCCAGGATCGGGCAAGGAGGCTGGTGACGTGGCGGCCAACACACTGCTCCTCGCTCTGTTCGCATCCATCTGCTTCACTGATGCCACGGGACGAGCAAGATGCGGGACACGCACAAGTTTGAAGAGGGACACGTGAAGGTCGGCACCGAATCCCGATGGGCAGCGTGGCGCACCCAATCGTCTTGCGTGGAACCTTGACCCGGAGGAACCGATCCTCTTCGTTGTCGCTTCTCCTCGCTCTTCTCCTCGCCTCAGGCCTGTCGGGGCTCACATCGACCGCGTCGGCGTCTGTGAGGCCAGCGGATAGCGGTCAGGAGCGCATCATCGTCGACACCGATCTCTCCCGATGGTGGGATGACGCGACGGCGATCGGCATGGCCAATGTCCTGCAGCAGCGTGACAAACTCCAGATCCTCGGGATCATGTCGGATATTCGAAACCCCGTGGCTGCCGCCGCGCTCGATGCCATCGATACGGCGTACGGCCATGGCAAGATCCCGATCGGGGTCGTGGCCGACAGCTCCGCCAACACGGCACCCCACGGCTACAGCGACGTACTGGCGGCGGAGCTCCCTCACACCATTCGAAACAGTTCGCAGGCTCAACCCGCGGTCGATCTCTACCGTCGGCTGCTCGCGGCCCAGCCGAACCACAGCGTGACGGTGGTCGCCCTCGGTGGCGATACCAACCTGGCGGGCCTGCTGCGTTCCGGTCCGGGTCAGGGCAGTTCGCTGCGAGGACGGTCTCTGGTCGCGACCAAGGTGAAGAAGCTCGTGATCGAAGATGGGCTCTTCCCGACGGGGGGTCCCCCGTTCACCAACGAGAAACTCGACATCGACCGCGACCAAATCGCTCGTTGCTCGCGGGGGCTGGCCGACCGCCATCGCCTGGGTGGACGGTTTGACGGGCATCAGCACCAAGGTCGGTGGCACGCTTTGTACCTCGGTCCCTCCGAAGAATCCGATGCGCATCGTCTACACGAAGCTCTTTCATTGCGGGCCGCCCGGAGATGGTGACTGGGACGGCCCCACCATGTTGTATGCGGTCGACGGTGCGACGGGGATCTTCTCGGAATTGGGTGAGGGCGGTGCTGCGGTCATCAACAGCAAGGGCGGATTGTCCTGGGGACCGGGACAGGGACGTCCGCTGGAGATCTATGTCCATGTCGCAAATCAAGCTGAGCTCAACGCGAAGATCAACTCGCTCATCGAAAGCTCATGACGTGGACGAAGGCCACCCCTCGACGCCGAGCCGGGCCGCCTCGGATCGATTTTTCGGCTGGCCGAACCAGGAGAGGAGTTGGGCATGACCATTTCGTTCCCGGGTGAGTCCGGCGAGTACCGGACCGCTCGCAACAGGCTGCTGGAACAGGAGACGGAGCTGCGCCGGGTCACGGAGGCGGTAGCGTCGGCTCGCCGGTCGCTCCCTTCCGGCGGCGTGCTGCGGCACGACTACGTCTTCGACGGCGAGGACGCGAACGGTCGTCCCACGAAGATCAAGTTCTCCGAACTGTTCGGACCGGAGAAGAACACGCTCTTCATCTACAACATGATGTTCCCGCGTGCGCCAAATGAGGAGCTGCCCTGCCCTTCGTGCACTCAGTTCCTCGATTCGTTCGAGGGAGTCGTCGAGCACGCGAATCAGCGCATCAACGTTGTCGTCGTGGTCAAGACTGAACTCTCACGTGCTCTCGAACACGCAGAAACCCGGGGCTGGAGACGTATGAGGCTCCTCTCCTCGGCGCACAACACGTACAACACCGACTACCACGGCGAAACCGAAGACGGGAGCCAGCAGCTACCGATGTTGAACGTCTTCTTCCGAGACGGCGACGTCATCAGGCACTTCTGGGGTTCAGAGCTTCTCTCCCAA
>CAWFPQ010000003.1:0-216534 GCA_963817875.1 uncultured Acidimicrobiaceae bacterium | reverse complement strand
TGGGGTGAGTGACTTCACCATCGCGGGAGCGCACCTTGGGTATCCCACACAGTTGTATCGCTTGATGCTGCCGCCGACCGTGACGCCGGACCGCTCCCGGCGGACACGCTCGAAGATGCGACGAAGAATCGCATCCAGGCCGGCCGGTACCCGCCCGGCCATGTCCATTGTGTTCAGCCGTGTCCGTCCGGGCCGTCAAGGCCCGGCGCCGACTTGTCGGCGCCTCGGCTTCGCCGGCCTGTGACTGCCCTGGCGTTCGCGGCTCGAGCTCCGACGCTTCGTCGACCACGCAGTGCGCTGACCAGGGCTGTGGACACTTCTGTCGACGTCACGTGGACGTCCACCGCTCGTTCTCTTGCATCTCCGTTTCGAGCACGGATCACGTCTGTCCGACGCGAGTCGTCTCCAGATGGCTCGAGCTCGACGAGGGCGAGCAGAGCCGCCTTGGGCACCAGGCGGCGCCGGCCGAGGCGGATCACGGGGAGCTCGCCGCGGGCCACGAGCTCGTAGGCGAACGCCCGGGAGATGCCGAGCAGCTCGGCCGCCTCGCTCACTGTGTGGACGAGCCGGTCCTCAGCGTTCGTTCCTCGAGCACGCTCTCGGTCGGGTACGGCGCCCGGACTCGGTCGGCGAACCCGCTTCGAGGCGAGCCCTCGTCCTCGTTCTCGTCTCGGTTCTCATGGCCATGACAGCCCTCCTCATCTCTTGAGACGTATTTCGTCCCCTACCTATGTAGGGACAGCGAGCAAGCCGAGATGGGACAACACCCTGGTCAGAGCGTTGAAAAATCGCTCAGAACGAGCCGGAAACGACAACTCGTTCGAGCACCCAGCAGTCGGGAGAACGCCGGCGATTGCGCCTTGGCCGTGGACCCCGACGACGCAACGAACAGCAACGAACAGCAACGGACTGGAGCGAACCATCGACCACGACAAATCTTCGATGGAACGGAGGACAAAAGAACGTTCCGGAGAGAGCCGTGGAGTGATACCAATTCGGGATGAACCAGAGGGAGGCAGCGGTACAGGCTGGAACGAGGAGGCCGAGAGGAGACCGAAGCAGCAGTTTGGATGCCGGAAGTAAGAGGAAAAAATTGTCAGAGGTTTTCTCTACTTCTTCAAACCGCCCTCGCCTCCGTCGGCGGCTTCGCCGCCGGCTCGGCGGGCGGTGAATCTCGGGTTCAGGTCATCGTGCCACCGCGGCGAGCCAGTAGGAGCATGCCCATCCAGTCGATCGATTCCTTGGTACTCGGTCTGTCCCTTAGTACTCGGTCGAACGAGATAGACAACCTGGACGATCAAAGCCAGGGAATCGTAAGGTCGTCGTTATCGTCCAGACCGAGGGTGGACACGGCCAACTAGGATCGGGCGTACGGTTCTGGGAACTCGGTACGTAGGGCGTCCGATCGCCACGACGAGTTCAGTTGCACTATCGATGGCCTGCCGGTCACCTCGACGGCATGGTAGGAACCCGCCAGGCTGGCGGGGAACGCCATGAAGCACATCACAAGACATGGAGAGGGAGACGACCACGCGTAGCAACTCGAGGATCAACACCGCGAATGGTCAACGACCTCGGAGGAGGAGGAGTGACTGAACAGCCCTACCGCTGGGAGTTCCGAGCGCGCTTTCGCCGCAACGCCTTCGGTTGGCGCTCGCAGCCGGCCGTCCAGCGCGTGAAGCAGGCCGTGAGCGAGGTCAAGGCAGTCACCAGGCGAGACCCGACTCTGGGCGCCGAAGGAGCCGTGCTCTTCCTCGAGCGAGTGTCGCCTGCCCTTGAGCACGTCGACAGCTCGTCGGGAGCGATTGGGACTGCCGTGTACCACGCCATCGAGGCCCTTGTTCCGATCATCGCCGCCGCACCAGTGGACCCGAAGACACGAGCGCGTTGGCTCGATCGGCTCTGGGCTGCCCACGAAGCCGACCAGATCCCCTACATCGAGATGCTCGCCGACCACTGGGGTGAGCTCTGCGCCTCGATGGAGATCGCCTCTCAGTGGGCCGACCAGTTGGTCGGCGTCACGCGCATGGCACTCAGCCCCGACCCGAATTTGCAGGGACACTTCCACGGCACCTCCGCCTGCCTGAGCGCCCTCTACACAGCAGAGCGCTACGGAGAGATCGTCGACATCCTCCAACCCGACACCATCTGGCCGTATAAGCGTTGGGCTGTGAAGGCGCTTGCCGCCATGGGCAAGAAGGCCGAGGCGATCCGCTTCGCCGAGTCGTGCCGCTCGCCCTGGGCGTCGGACCACGAGATCGACTCCATGTGCGAGGAGATCCTCTTACTCTCCGGGCTCGTCGAGGAGGCGTACGAGCGCTACGGCTTGCGGGCGAACCGCAGCGGCACGTACCTCGCGACGTTCCGGGCCGTCGCCAAGAAGTACCCGCAGAAGAGCCCGCGCGAGCTGCTCGCCGATCTCGCTCGGCACCACGCCTGGCGACGAGGCGAAGTGGTTTGCCGCCGCCAAGCAGGCGGGTCTCTACGACCAGGCCGTTGGGCTCGCGAGCAGCGGCCCGTGCGACCCGAAGACGCTCACCCGGGCGGCTCGCGACTTCGCCCAAAAGGAGCCAGGCTTCTCTGTCGAGGTCGGACTTCTCGCCCTGCGCTGGCTGGCTGAAGGTTATGGCTACGAGGTGACGAGCGCCGACGTCTGGAGCGCCTACACGCACACGATGAAGGCCGCGTCCAACCACGGCTGTCCTGAAGAAACCCTGAAGCGCGTGCGCGAGATCGTGGTCGGCGAGGCCGTAGGGGGATTCGTCAAGAGCGTCCTCGGCACGGAACTGGGATTGTGATGCCGCCTGTTTCCAAGGGCAAACCATGAGGTCGCGCGCGATCATCCGTGTGGCGGGGCCGCCGCAGTCGGGCAAGACCTCCTTCGTCGAGGCAATGCTGAGCTCGCTGGACGAATTGATCCTGGCGGCGCGCTGCGTACGGGACGACTCTCTCCGCCAGCCGCGAGAGACCGTCCCGAAGGCCCACCCTGAGCTTCGTCGTTACGGTCGGGCCGGCGCCTCAGGCGCTGCGCTCTTCAGATTTCCCGGCGACGGCAGCGCGTTCGACGGATTCTTCAGCTCCGACCTCATGACTGGTTACTCCGAAGCCGTCGTGCTCGAGGGAGACGACCCGCTCGGATCGGCCGATCTCAAGGTGTTCGTCGCGCCCGTGCCCGCACCAGGAGAGCGCCTCTTCGTGCGCCGCTCCGAGACCAGCTCGCCTCGTGAACAAGCCGAGCTCCTCGAACGACTCTTGGCCGAGCCTGCCAGCATGGTCGAGCTTCTCTCCATCGCGGGCGGTGAGCCTCTCGCCGAGCTGGGACGGCAAAACCTCGCGCTTCTCGATGACGTACGGGCCAAGCTCGTCACAGAGGTTCGCCAGACCGGCCGCCTGTCGGCGCCGAAACAAAAGGAGCGATGGGCGATCGCTGATCGCTACGCAGGCATCGAGGAGGCCCAGCTTGCGGTCGTCAACATTCGCGCCGACGACGATCGGGCCGCCGCCGAAGAGCTTGCTGCGGACGTGAAGCGCGTCCGCGAGGACAAGGCACTCTTCGCGGACATCATCGGCTACCGAGGGACACGAGTTCCGGTCACCGTGGTGGTTGCCGACGTGACCGCACCCGGAGACGTGGACCTCAGGAAAGCGCTCGCCAGGATCAGACGAGCGATCCGGTTGGCCACGGCTTGACGACCTTCGTTCCGTTGCACGCCAGCGTCTTCGACGATCCTCTGAGCCTCGAGACGAGCCCTGAGGTGATGAGTCACTCAGTTCCAACCTGCGTGTACTCGACGGTGCGGCGGACACAACGTCGAAAGTCCCTGCCCGCACGTCTCTCCTGCGGTCCGGCGGTACCCTGGAGCTCGCCGCTCGACTCGAGTTACGGCGGATCGGCTGGCAACGGAACCTTGAGCTTGGCCATTGCCAGCTCGACGGACTGGGCCAGGTCGTCGACCACATCCGGTCCCGCATACGCCAGGACGGTGCCCATCTCGACATCATCTCGACATCGCGAGATGCCCCTCAGAAGACCGAGACCGATCCGACCTGCGGCATCTCCGAGATCCAGGCTCGCCCGCCTGGCCAGGTCGTTCAGTGCTGGCTGCAGCAACTCCTCCAAGATCTCGGCCGCCGCCTCGTTCTCGTGCACGTACCCCCTCCCGCGAACGCGACCTGCGCGTAAAGCGAGTTGGTCGAGATCGGCTGCACGGAGCTCCGCTTCGATGGACTCGGCGACCTCGTCGGCGTCAATGTCCGCAAGAAGAGCCAGGGCGATGTGCTCGGCGTCTTCGGTTAGCTCGGGATGCACCGCGAGGAGCTCTGTGAGCACGCGGTTGCACTCCCAGCCCTCGAGCTTGTCGAGACCCGGGATCGGATGTCGTTTCCTTGCGGTCATGACGGCCAGCTCCAGTCCGCAGGACGCCGAGCGGGAAACGGTGGCAGGCACAGCCAGGTCCGGTACGCGGCGTGAAGCCAGCCCGCAATCGACTGCGCATCGAAACAAACGTCGGCGAGCGAGATCGTGCCGTCACCGTCTCGGTGCCTGCAGTTGGCCACGAGCCCCCGTCGTTCGTCCCCCTCGGAGTCGAAGCCCATCACTTCCACGGCGACGCCGAGCACGGCGGCGGCGGCGGGGAGCGGCACCTCGTCTAGGAAGACCTGCAGGAATCCCATCATCTGTTCGTCGACGTTGTGAGCGTCGACGATGATCTCGTCGATGAGAGCTTCGATTGCCTGGTCTTTGGGCACGGTGTTCACCGTATGTCGCGCCCGATTGCTGTGCCCTCGCTGGTAGGCCGGTTCTTCGGGCCGGCGAGCCGAGGCCCGTTGACACTACACAACGGACTGTTGTAATCTGTCAACATGGCGGGTAGGCCTCGGCACCCGAAGAAGGAAGTCGAGGAAGCGCTCGACTTCGCGGAGGCTCATGGGTGGCAGGTGGAGTCCCCGCGCCGCGGCCATCCCTGGGGTCGAGCGACCTGCGAGCAAGAAGGACATGACTGCTTGGTGTGGATCTGGTCAACGCCCAGGGTTGCGGGCAACCATGCCAAGCAGATCCGACGTGCTGTCTACGCATGCGAGAGGAAGGAGGCAGATGATGAGTGAGCACGAGTTCACCCTTGTGATCGAGGGGGACCTGTCCGACGAGGGGGTCGCCTGCGCCCTGTTCGAGGCAGGTTGTGACGATGCAACCCTCGGGGTCATGGACGGCGTCGGCTACGGCGAGTTCATTCGCGAGGCTCCGTCCTTCTCCGAGGCGGTGCTAAGCGCTGTCCAGCAGGTCGAGTCGGTACGACCCCTCCGCGTTCGACGCGTCGAGCCGGACGACATCGTGACGATGGCCGATATCGCCGAACGGCTGGACCGCACAAGGGAGAGCGTCCGTCTCTTGATCGCCGGCAAGCGCGGCCCGGGGGGGTTCCCGCCGCCCATATCCCATGGCAGGGAGCGTGGCCGGCTGTGGCGCTGGTCGGACGTAGCCGACTGGCTCGAGAATCTCGATGCAGAAGAGAGAGAAGCGGCGCACTTCATTTCTGCAGTCAATGCAGCATTGGAGCTGCGCCATAGTGAGAGCCAGTTTGGCAACGGCATCGCTGTCAAGGAGCTGCTGTCGTTGGTGTAACGCGGCACGCAGTGCGACGCCGCCGAAGCCATGACGATCTCAGTGGTGTTGGGTGCAGAGTGGCGGCCGTCGACCTGCAGTTCGGCCGGAATCAGGTGCCGAGAGCGAGAGCCAGGGCCTCGCGAGGTCGGCTTGGGAATCTCTTGGGAATCTACCGCCCAGATCTCGGTGGATTTGAGTGAATTGCATGGATCGTCACACCGCTCTGACTAGGAGGTATACAACTGGGCATCAACCACTGGATACACGCAGGCAGATTCCTAAACCGTGCGTCGCCGGTTCGAATCCTGCCGGGGGCGCTTTTGTGATGTCGCGGGACATCGGAGAGACCGATGTGTCGCGACATCGTGGACACCGCACCGGCCCTTTGAGGCCGCCGGGGAGAGAGCGGCTCTGACCACCTCGGATTCGCCCTGCGTCGCACATTGAATGGCGCGACTGGAGGCCGGCCGTGAAACCGCCGTCCGGGTCGGCCGGTGCCCGGCCCGTCATCTGGCATTGCGTTCAGCGGAATCGCTATTTTTCCATGCTCGTGCAACGTCCCGATCCCATGGGCGATCTGACCCCCGACATCGAATGAGCCAAGAGATCAACGAATCCCGGCAACGATTGGACCGAGAGACCGTTCATTGATGAGGCGTTGGCAGCCAGTCGATCTGGATCTGGTTCACGTCGTCGGTGCGCTTCTGCTGGGGGTCGGTCGTTCGAAGGTGAAAACGTCCCCGAAGCCCGCTGAGGCCGGTGAGGGCACGCTTGCAACCCCAATTGAGACAAACTCCGTTGTCGAATCCCGAGTCTTCCGTTCGTCGTCAATCCAGAGCCCCGATCCGTCACGGATCGACGAACGGAAGATGACCAACATGACAGCGGGTCGACACGACTCATCCAGATGTCACAGCGTGAACTTACGGTCGTGGACCGAGTTGGCCTTGAGCCCGTCTGAAAGGGGTCCCGCTCTCCATAGCGTGTCCTTGGTGACGTGGCCGGCGGGAGCACTGAGATCACGCGCAGAACCGATGACTGACTGCGGGAGGAACGATGACAGCTGATAGGCGCAAGTGGCTCGCCCTGGCGGTGATCTGTGTCGCCCAGTTCATGGTCATTCTCGATGTCTCCATCGTGAATGTGGCCCTGCCGTCCATCCAACGCGGGCTGCACTTCTCCGAGCAGAACCTGCTTTGGGTGTTGAACGCCTACGCCCTGATGTTCGGTGGGTTCCTCATGCTCGGCGGCCGCGTTGCGGACAAGCTGGGACGCCGCCGAGTGTTCATGACAGGGGTGATCGTATTTACCACGGCCTCCCTGTTCTGTGGGTTGGCAACATCGAGCGGATGGTTGATTACCGCCCGGGCCGTACAGGGACTCGGTGCCGCCATCCTTTCTCCCGCCGCCCTCTCCATACTTACCGTCACCTTCGAAGAGGGTCGGGAGCGCAACACAGCGCTGAGCATTTGGGGGGCGATCGCCGGCGCAGGCGGCGCGTTCGGGGTCCTTCTTGGCGGGATTCTCACCCAAGAGTTCGGCTGGCAATGGATTTTCTACGTGAACGTTCCGATTGGTTCGGTGGTCGTGGTGGCCAGCCTCTTCATCCTCACACCGTCCCTCGCAGAGGATGAGGATCGGGGATTCGACATTCCGGGAGCCGTCACTCTCACAGCCGGCCTGGTCTTGATGGTGTTCGCACTCGTCAAGAGCACGAGTTGGGGTTGGGCTTCGGCGAAGACACTGGGAACCCTGGCGGTCGCCTTCGTGTTGATCGCTCTTTTCGTCGTCATCGAGCGGAGAACGAAATCCGCCCTTGTCCCTCTCTCGATCTTCCGCAATCGGAGCCTCACTGTGTCCAATATGGTCTCACTCGCTTTGGGTGCGTCCATTTTCTCGATGTTCTATTTCCTGTCGCTCTACATGCAAGAGGTCCTTGGGTATTCAGCCCTCAAGACTGGCATCGGCTATCTCGCGATCGCGATCTCGATCATCGTCGCGGCTGGAGCTGCTCAGTCGCTCGTGGCCAAGCTCGGAGTCCGACTTGTGATGACTGTGGGCATGGGCCTTGCGGCCTGCGGACTCATCTACTTCGCGCAAATCTCGCCCGATGGGACGTACGTGGGGACGCTGCTGCCAGGATTCCTCCTGGCTGGCGTGGGTCTCGGCCTCTCGTTCGTGCCGGTGACGATAGGTGCAATGAGCGGCGTCGTCCCGAACGAGGCAGGCGTCGCCTCGGGCCTGATCACCACGACACAACAAATTGGCGGGGCCCTCGGGGTGGCAGTCCTGTCGACGATCGCTGTCTCCGCGACGACGAGATTCATCGGCGCACACGGCCAGTCGGCGAGGGTGATGACAAACGCGCTCAACCACGGCTTCTCCGTTGCTTTCTGGTTCGGCGCGCTTTTTGCCGGGATCGGCTGCCTGATCGCGTATTTCGGTATGGACAAGACTCGTATCGCAGCGGAACTGCCATCGCAGCCGGTGATCGAAGAGCGACCGGCGCAGGTCGAGCCGTCGTCTCCCTGAAGCAACTCTCAGGGTGACGAATCAGCGCACACCAGCACTTGGAGCTCTCGGTCCACCCGAACTCACGCGATCTGCTCGTTTCACCGAGCGCCGTCAGCTGGAGGGAACAGTGAGGCTGTAGGTCGGGATGCTGGGGGAGTTCTGTGCCCCGATCCCGAGGGCGACGCAGACGCCAGCCGACGGGCAGTCGATGGATCCAATGCTGAGGTAAGACTGTCCGTCGTAGTTCGGCGCACTTGTGGGGACGCTGAAGGTCACCTTCGACCAGGTCGACCCACCGTCGGTTGTTCCGAGGACCATCGACGATCCTCCATTGAAGGTGTTTCCGATCTGCTGCGGCACTGCCTCGGACCCGGTCGCCCAGCACTGGTTTTCCGTCGGGCATGACAGCCCCGATATCTGTGGTTGGGGCACATCGGCGGGCAATTGGTTGGGCGTCCATGAGAGACCACCGTCCGTGGTCGAGGCGATATCGCTCACCAAGGTGTGCCCGCTCGGATTGCAGGAGAAGTCGTTCGTCATCTTTTGGTTCTCGTTCGTGGCCGCCGCAGACTCGATCCGGGCGATGCGTCGCACGGCGGCGCTTGGGGCGCTTGTCGACGTCGTGGTGGTGGACGGAAGAGCGATCGGCTGTCGTAGCGGTATCGATGCGCACTGAGGAGGGTCCTGAACGGCAATGTTGATCACACCAGTGATCAGACAATGAAGGGAATCGGCGCAGGACAGCTGCGACAAGTAACTGATCCCGAACCCACCTGGAAGCTTCCCCGCCGACCACGTCTGGCCGCCGTCTGTCGTCCTCGCCGAGACACCCTCAGTGGGGTCGTATGGGCTCAACCCGTTGTTCCAGCCAACAGCGGTGCAATCGGTGCTAGACGAACAGGTGAGTGACTCCATTGAATCACCGGAGAGTATGGGACTATCGCTGAACGTCTTGCCGCTGTCTCTCGTAGAAAGAAACGTTGCGTCGGTCGCCCCGATGTCCAACCGTTCGCTCGATGCAGCCAGGCCGGCGCAGAATTGCGCGGAGGGACACGAAAGCCTGTCGAGGTGGCCAATTCCAGCGGGTAACGGATTGATCGCAAACGTCTGGCCACCGTCGTTGGTCGTGACGAGCACCGGCCGGCCGTTGTCGGTGCCTCCAGCAGCGCAGTTTGATGGACCACCACATGCGAGCGGGCTTGTCGGAGCGAAGCCCAAGGGCATCGCAAACTGTCTCCAGGTCACACCCACATCGGTGCTGACGTACAGGGACTCGGACTGTAGGGGAGCGCCCGCACCGGGAGACGCGTACTGGCCGCTCATCGCGTAGCAGGTTGATGGACTCGGACAGCTGAGATAACCAGGCGGTGGACCACCGGCCGTGTTCTGCTGCCATGTCCCGCTCAGAGTGTCGTCCATTAGCTTCCATGTCCCGGTCAGCACGTGGCCCGTTCCTCGGTGCGCTCCACCTGAAAGGGGACGTCCTGCTTGGTGTTCCGGCGTTGTCGGACCGTTCGGTGCGCCACCTCCACCCACGAGAACGAGCACGCCGGCGATGATCACGATTGCAGAGATCACTGCAAATATCGCCGCCGGTCGCAAGTGAGTCAGGTGCTGGTGAAGTCCGATCGAATCAGCGCCGTCGTCCACTGGTCCAGTTGTCCCATGCGGCGTTGCCATGATTTCCGACCGCAACTCCTCGAATATCGGACTGGACGCGACGCGCTCCACCTCTGCTGTATCGACGGGATCGAGCCGAACAAATGCCGCGGTTCGCTTCATGGTCCGAGTACCTCCTCAGGAGTGCCACTTTTCTCCGCACCCTCGTTCTGTACATGTCGGCGGGTTTCGGAGCGTTTCTCGAGGGGTGCGAGTGCATCGATCTTGGTGTTCAATCGCGCCCGTGCACGGTGGAGGCGAATGCGTGCGGCGGTCGGTGAGCATCCAAGTACGCGACCGATCTCGGCGGCCTTCAGCCCCTCCCAGCCGGCCAACATCAACAGTTCTCGCTCGTCAGATGAAAGGGAGGCTAGGCATGACCGCATGACGAGGCTCTCTTCGTCGGGCGCCTCGATCTGCAGGGGGACGCCTCGGAGTTCGTCGGCCAGCCTCGAAGCTACGTCGTCTCGCCGGCGAGTGCGGCGCCCTTGGTTCGCCAGGACATAACGTGCCGTGACGTAGAGCCAGAGGAGACCAGCCTGGCCCGTCGGGATGTCGTCCAATCTCCGCCAAGCGATCTCGAAGGTTTCGGCCAAGACGTCCGCAGCATCCTCACGCGAGGATGTCCGACGAAGCGCGAAGGCGAGGATGCGTGGGCGCGTCCACTCGTAGAGCGCGCAAAACCGGTCCTCTCTCGCCTCTGACATCGCACCCCTAATCAGGCCACTATGCCGTTTCTGTCATGAGCGGACCTATCGTTTCAGCGGAGAGTGGGAGAAGTTCGCGGGTGTCCCATACGCAGTCGTTCATGAAGTCCCGAGCTTCCGCGTCCACTTCGCTGATTCCCACGACTTTCGCCCACGAAGACAGGGCAACTCCGACATGAATCCGGGTCCGGTGCCACGACGACCCTCGATGAGCCGACGACCGTCCAGGCGCCCCGGGACCCCTCCGCTGCCCGTTGGGCAGGGCCGTCTGCGACGACGACGACGATCGACGGACGCCACCGGAGTGCCCGCGCCCAGGTGATGCTCTCGCCCGGTCGGTGCCACCCCCCCCAGAAGTAGCTCGACTTGGGATGCACGGCAGACGCGTTTGACGGAATGTGCGGGTGCGTCGCAGGCCAACACGGCACCTTCGCTCCCCGCAACCCGACGCATTGCGTGGAGCCTCGACCTGTTGGACGACCTGCCCATGAGGTGACCCGGCATCGAGCTCGAGGTGTCACGCACAATGGCGTCGTCGGGCGCAGGCCTGTCGAGGGTCGATCATCACCGATGGCGTCGACTCCGAACGTCTCGTCGGCTCCGGTAGAGGTAGTCGACCATTGCCGTCGCGCATGACGCCTGGCTGCACCTTCGCGCCGAGTATTCGACGCCAATCGGTACGACAGTGGAGGATTCTCTCGGCCCAGCGTGGCGAGGGACCTAACCCCCTATTGACAGCATGTATACATTCAGAGTATATTCGGAGTTCATGAGTGTTCCTATGGCCCTTCTCGGCCTTCTCGACCGCGAGCCGAGCCACGGCTACGACCTGAAGCGCGACTACGACGCCTACTTCGGCCGGGGAAGGCCGCTTCCCTTCGGCCAGGTGTACGCCACCCTCGCTCGCCTCGCGAGAGACGGAAAGGCCACCGCAGGGGAGGCTGAGCGCGGAGCCGGTCCGGAGCGCAAGCGCTACAGCATCACCGAGAACGGGAAGAGCGAGGTCGAGGCGTGGCTGGCCGAGCCCATCCCGGCCGAACCACATCTCCAGACCGACCTGTTCGTGAAGGTCGTGCTCTCCCTCATGCTCGGTCACCCAGCGGAGGAGTACCTCGATGTGCAGCGGGCCGCGCACCTCCATCGGATGCGCGAGCTCACCGATCTCAAGCAACGAGGGAACCTCGTTGACGCCCTGCTCGCTGACCACGGCCTCTTCCACCTGGAAGCCGATCTTCGCTGGATCGACCTCACCTCTGCTCGACTCGCGCCGCTCGCAGCGGAGGTGGCGTCGTGAACGGGCCGAACGGCTCCTCAGCGGTCGAGGTCGGAGGCGTGATCGTCGAGGCGCGAGACCTCGTGATCTCATTCGGGGAGACCCCCGCGCTTCGCGGCGCGAGTCTCTACGTCAAGCGTGGCGAGATCGTGGCCGTGATGGGCCCGAGCGGCTCGGGAAAGTCCACTCTGCTCCATTGCCTGGCAGGCATCCTCGTCCCGAAGTCCGGCGAGGTCTACTTCGACGGTCAGCACCTCAACGTGATGCGAGAGGGGGACCGCTCCCGGCTGCGGCGTGATCGCTTCGGTTTCGTCTTCCAGTTCGGTCAGCTCGTGCCCGAGCTGACCGCCGAGGAGAATGTCGCCCTACCGCTCCTGCTCAGCGGCATGCACCGTGATGAGGCGCTCCGTGAAGCGAGGAGCTGGTTCGAACGCCTGGACCTCGAAGGCCTGGAGCGCCACCGGACCGGCGAGATGTCCGGCGGCCAGTCCCAGCGCGTCGCGTTGGCGCGCGGACTCGTCGCCCACCCAGACGTGCTGTTCGCCGACGAACCGACCGGGTCACTCGACTCGCTCAGCGGGGAGCTGGTCATGGACCTATTGACCCGCGCCGCGCGTGAGCAGGGATCGACGGTGATCCTCGTCACCCACGAACCCCGTGTCGCCGCGTACGCGGACCGGGAGGTCATTGTGCGGGATGGGCTCGTGACTGTGCCGGAACTGATCTTCCGATGATCCGCCTCGGCCTACGCCTGACATTGGGAAGTGGTCGCGAAGCTGCGCTACGCGTCCTCGTCACCGCCGCGGCGGTCGCCCTCGGTGTCGGTCTGCTGCTGGCCGCCCTGGCCGGCGTCAACGGGCTGCACGCCCAGACCGACCGTGGCGCCTGGCTCGACACCTCGGCGCAGACCTCTCCAGCAACGTCGAACTCGACATCCGAACGTTTGTGGTGGCTTTCCGGCACCGATCAGTTCGGCAACCAGACGATCGACCGCGTCGACGTTGCCGCGGCTGGACCGAACGCTCCGATCCCGCCGGGGATTCCGCACCTGCCCGGAGCGGGTGAGTACTACGCCTCGCCGGCCCTCACGAGGCTCATCGCGTCCCAACCGAGGAACGAGCTGCGTGGCCGGTTTCCGGGACATCAGATCGGGACCGTCGGCGCAGCGGCGCTTCCGTCTCCGAATTCGCTGGTCATCGTGATCGGTCACACGGCTCGCCAGCTCTCGCAGGCACCTTCAGCCGTAGAGGTCGGAGCCATCCAGCGGACGGCGGCTGGCTGCTATGCCTGCCAGAGCGTCATCGGGAGCGGACCCGTTCTGCAGTGGATCCTCATTGGCGGAGCTGTCGCGCTCTTGCTGCCGGTGCTCATCTTGATCGCGACCGCCAGCCGTCTCTCCGCCGCCAGGCGAGAGGAGCGCTTCGCCGCGATGCGCCTCGTCGGCGCCTCTCCCCACCAGGTGTCGGTGGTCTCGGCGGTGGAGGCCGCGGTTGCAGCCGCTGTGGGCGTGGCACTCGGTTTCGCCCTCTTCTTCGTGTTCCGGCCGCTGCTCACCCACGTCCCTTTCACCGGTACGCCCTTCGCGCCAGGCGACCTCTCGCTTCATTCGATGGACGTCATCATCGTGGTCATCGGCGTCCCGATCGCCGCCGTCGTGTCCGCACGCCTCGCACTCCGCCGTGTCCAGATCTCGCCGCTCGGCGTGCGTCGACGAGCATCCTCGCCACCGCCGCGCATCACCCGGATCATCCCGCTTCTCGCCGGCATCGCCGTGCTCGCCTACTTCGACGCGGTCGGAAAGCCGGGCAGCAACGGCAGCCAGCTTTTGGAGCTATTGGGGGCATTCTTGCTCCTTATCGTGGGGCTGGTCATCGCCGGTCCGTGGTTCACCACCGCGGGCTCTCGGGCGATGGCCGACCGGGCGAGACGCCCTGCCACACTCATCGCCGGTCGCCGACTCCTCGACAACCCTCGGGCGGCCTTCCGATTCGTCAGTGGACTCGTCGTTGCCCTCTTCGTCACGAGCGCTGCGATTGGAGCGCTCAGCTCGATCGCCGCCGCCAGCAGCTTGGGTGGAGGTAGTGCCGGGAAGGACACCCTCGCCGACCTGTTCTGCAGCTACTCGATGTCGAACTGTCCCGCTTCAGCCCGAGTTCCCTCCGTTCCGGGCCAGGTGGTCGCCGAGCTCCGCGCCACGCCCGGAGTGAATGGTGTGACGGTGGTCCACCAGAGCCCATCCCAAGCTCGGCAGATGAACGGGTTCGGGGTCATCGCCTGCGGCCAGCTCGCCAAGACGCCCGCGATCGGCAGATGTGCAACAGGAGCCTCGGGGGCGAACGTCGGCTACTTCCTTTCGAATCTCCTCGGGCACAAGTCGAACGCGTCCTCGACGGTCTGGCCGTCCAGTCATCTGTCGGTGGCGGAGATCGGCAGACTTCCCGTCGACGCCGTCGTCGTCGCCACCGACGGATCGTCGGGTTCGATCGAACGGGCACGAACGGCTCTCGAGCGGGTGTTTCCCTTCCAAGGAACGGCGGTGACGGTCGAAAGCTACGACCCATCCACCGCCCGCCTGCTCACGATGATCCAGGACATGACCAACGTGGTCATCGTGGCGAGCCTGATCATCGCCGCCTGTAGCCTGGCCGTGAATATCGCCGCCGGGTTGGGCGAGCGGAAACGTCCCTTCAGTCTGCTTCGGCTCACTGGCGTTCCCACCGGGGTTCTCCGCCGCGTCGTCGCGCTGGAGGGGGCGATGCCGCTTCTTCTCGTGGCCGCCGTGTCGATCGTGGTCGGCCTTGTTTCTGCCGGCCTCTACCTCCACTCTCAGGCTGGCATCGCGTTCCGAATCCCAGGGATCGCGTACTGGGCCACCGTCATGGGCGGGCTTGCGGCGTCCCTCGCGATCATCGCATCGACGTTCCCGCTCCTGAACCGGATCACGGGACCCGAAGTCGCCCGAAACGAGTGACCGTGCTCCGACGTCGAGTTCGATAGGGCAGTCCGCCGACGTCCCTCGCTCCCTTTCTTGGGTTGACGTCAAGCCCCCTGCTGGCCGGCTGGTGGCCAGTATGGTTCGGAAGGGGTGTTCGCCGACCGCGGGCCGAGAAGTGGTCGAAGCGCGCCACACCAGCACGGCGTACGGCCCGATGAGGAGTGCACCATGACCAATCGACTTCCCGAACCTCGCCTTACGAAGATCCTCCGTTTGGAGGCGAGTCTTGGCGAGGCCCAGGACTTGGGAAACGTGGCTCAGGGCCGACGACGAATCGTCCCCCTGACCGGCGGCACCTTTACCGGGCCTCAACTGAACGGCACGCTCCTCCCGGGAGCCAGCGCGGATTGGCAGCTCGTACTGCCCGACGGCTCGGCCCTTGGAGACGTCCGCTTGACACTCGAGACTGATCGCGGCGACGTGCTGTACGTACGTTCGCAGGGAGTGCGCCACGGCAGTGCGGAGGTTCTCGCCCGCCTCGGTCGCGGCGAGGAGGTCGACGCGAGTGAATACGTCTTCCGCACGTCAACGCAGATCGAGACGGCGGCTCCTGATCTCGACTGGCTGAACAAGGGCGTGTTCATCAGCGTCGGAGGACGTCAACCTGGAGTAGTGATCTACGAGGTCTACCTCGTCGGATGAACTCATCGGTCGACAGCGTGGAAAACAGTGGATCGACTCCGTCAGTTCGGCGGGTCGCGATCATTACGGGGGGTTCTCAGGGCATAGGCGCCGGACTCGTCTCGGGCTTCCGACGAGAGGGATATGCCGTCGTGGCCACCTCCCGCTCCATCGGCGCGGCCGACGAGGACGACTATCTCACAGTGAGGGGTGACATCGCCGAAGCGCAGACCGCTCGGAACGTGGTGGAACAAACTCTCAGGCGGTTCGCACGGATCGACTGCCTGGTCAACGACGCCGGGGTGTTCATCGGCAAGCCCTTCACGGACTACACGCTTGAAGATTATGCCGCAATCACCTCAGTCAACCTGGCCGGTTTCTTTCACTTGACCCAGCGAGTCATCGGTCAAATGATGACGCAGGGCAGTGGGCACGTGGTCAATGTCACCACCAGTCTTGTGGACAAGGCCGATAGCAAGACACCCGCCGCGCTGACTGCCCTCACCAAGGGCGGTTTGGCGGCCGCGACTCGTTCGCTGGCGATTGAGTACGCGTCGCGCGGGATCCGGGTAAACGCTGTGTCGTTAGGGGTGATCAGGACGAAGGACGACCCCGCCTCGTACGCGGGTATGGCCGAACTTCACCCTCTCGGCCGCCTGGGCGAAGTAGGCGACGTCGTCGACGGGATCCTCTACCTCGAGCGAGCCACATTTGTCACCGGAGAGACGCTCCATATCGACGGGGGTCAAGCCGCCGGAAGCTGATTCATCGGGCTGGGGTGTGGGTACATCGATCGAGCCCAGCCCAGGCGGGCCGTCTGCAAAGTCGTGCACCTCGGACGGCGCGGGTTCCGTGGAGGGATGCGCTGCTCTGTCCGTGCGAGTCTGGGGAGATGGACCTGGCCGAGCTTCTGACCATTCCCGGGATCAGCGAGGAATGCATCTTCCGTTCCAAGGTCGGATTCATGGCGCTGCACGGAGGGTCGCAAGATCGGGGTACGGAACAGATCGCCCGGCAGGCGGCCGAGCAAGCCCGCGCGTCCTACTACGCCATCGTCCAGCCGTTCGGGCTACGAGTCCATCTCACCTCCCGGTTGCACGATCCCGACCACTCCCCATGCTTGCGTGCGTTCTTGGATCACGTGGACGTCGCCATTTCGATACACGGATTCGGGCGCGACGGGTTTGCCCTCTGGTTCGATGCCGACCGTGGCCTCGTCATCGAACCGTACGGGCCAGCAATTCGAGGGAGACAGACCGGGCCGCTGCGGGGGATCATCGTGGGAGGGCTGAACGCGCAACTGCTCGACCAGGCGCGAAAGCTGTTCCACCAGCGCTTCGCGGGCTATCACGTCGCCGACGAGCGGGTACGGCTCGGGTTTCATCCCCGCAATCCGGTCAACCTTGCGTCAGCGCATGGTGTCCAGGTCGAGCTGCCTCCGGGACTGCGTGGTATCGGCGACTTCGGCGAGATCTTGTATCCCCGACAGGAAGGGGTTTTCAGCGAGATAGTGGCTGCACTCGTCGAACTGGCGGAACGGGCCTCAGAGTTGGTGTGCGCGAAGTCGGAGCTGGCGAACGAACCACAGGATCGCGACCCAGACGGCTCCGCGACGCCGATCCAGTGACGCCTGGGGAGACCTGGGAGTCGCGTCTCTGAATGCGTCCGGCGCGAACAATCATCTTGCGGAACGGGTCCGTGAGGACAAGCCGGCGAATGGGGGTCTGCAGTGGTCGCGCCGGTCGGAGCCGCCATCCCAATCCCTGCTTCCTGCTCACTCGCTGCCAGTCCTCGTATCGGCGAGGTACGAGGACTGGATCTCATCCACGCGTTCCCGAAGATCGGCGGCAGCACCCGAGATCACGATGCGTCCTCGATCCATGACGTAGACGCGGTCGGCGATGGCCAGGGCTTTGTGGACGTGTTGCTCGACGAGCAGCACCCCGACGCCCGCATCGGCCGCGCTTCGCAGCACGGAGAACAGTCGATCGACGATGATCGGGGCCAGTCCGATGGAGAGCTCGTCGGCCAAGATGAGGGCTGGTTGCCGCGACAGGGCCAAGCCGAGGGCGAGCATCTGCTGTTGACCGCCCGAGAGGAGCCCGACGCGCCGATGGAGATGCGATGCCAACTCGGGGAACAACTCGACCACCGAGTCTGCACGTCGTGTGGAACACCCGCAGGTTCTCGGCGACGGTCATGCGCATGAACACCGCGTGCGTGTCGGTCACGAGGGCGAGTCCCGCTCGGGCGCGCTCGTGCAGCGACGCGCCGTCGTCGAGGTCGAGGCAGCGAAGGGTGCCGCCCAGTGGCGCCAGCTCTCCGGCCATGGTGAGAATCGTGGTGGTCTTGCCCGCTCCGTTCGGCCCGAGCAAGGCGACAAGTTCGCCTTGGCCGATCTCGAGGTCGACATCGCGGACGATGCTGATCTTCCCATAGCCCGCCACCAGGCCTTCGAGCTTGACCAGCGGCGTCACGTCGCTCGCCCGACCGGCGCGGTCACCGGCCGCGGCCTCGGTTCGGCCTGAATCGGCTCACCCAGATAGGCCAAGATCACCCGTTCGTCGGACTGGACGGCCTCGGACGGACCATCGGCGATCTTCTGGCCGAAGTCGAGGACGACGATGCGATCGCACGTGTTGCGGATCAGTGCCATGTCGTGCTCGACGACGACCACCGCGATCCCATGACGCTCAGCCATCTGGCGGATCAGGCCGGCCAGCTCGCGACGCTCGCCTTCGTCGAGACCGGCGGCCGGCTCGTCGAGCAACACGATGCCGGGGTTGGCGATGATGGTGCGGGCGATGCCCGACGAGCTTGATGGTGCCGTGGGAGAGCGCTTCGGGTCGCAGGTCGAGCACGTCGCGCAGGCCGAGGTCGTCGACGACCGACTGGGCGAAGGGCGAGAGCGTTCGATGGTCGGGGAGCACCAGGTCGCGCACGAAGTCGTGAACGGGTGTCCTCAGCGACGCGCAGGTTGTCGCCGACCGTGAGCGCGTCGAAGAGCTCCACCGATTGCCACGAACGGGTGATACCGGCACGGGCGCGTCGCTCGGGTGACCACCCCGAGACGTCGGTGCCGTCGAGGTGGATGCTGCCCGAGCCCAGGCGGGTGAAGCCGGTGATCAGATCGAGCAGGGTGGTCTTGCCCGCCCCGTTGGGGCCGATCAGTCCGACGACCTCTCCGGGAGCGACCTCGAAGGAGACGTCGTCGACGGCGACGACGCCTCCGAAGCGGACCGAGACGCCGCGCACGTCGAGTGAGCGTCCGCGCCGCGGCAACTCGACGGGCGCCACGGCCGCGTCCGCCACCCGCGGCGGCGGGTGCGAGGACCCGACCCCGTCGCAGGTTCAACCGTCGAAGCACGCGTCGAGCGTTCGACGCCCACAGCGATGCGAGCCCGTCGGGGGCCTGTCGGAGCAGTTGGACGACACCGACGCCGCTGAAGATGACCAGCCAAGCATCGACGTTGCTCAGGTTGGGGAACACGTTGTTCACGAACGGCCGAGACCAACGCCCCCGGAGCGGCGGTGGCCCCTCCCACCACCCCGGACACCCACCCGAGTCCGCCGATCACGCCGTATTGCACCAGGAGGATCGAACCGAAGACGTCGAAGGAGGTGAATTGCACGTTCGCTTGTTGGAACGCGATGAGCACCCCACCGAGACCGGCGATGCCGGCGCCGACGGCGAACGCGTAGACCTTGATGCCGACGACGTTGATCCCGAGTCCGGCGGCCGCTCGTTCGTTGGAGCGAACGGCGATCATCTTGCGGCCCGTCGCGCCCCGGCGCAGGTTGGCCACCATCAGGCCAACGAGGACGAGGGCGACGAGCATCGAGCGCGGCGTAGCGCTGGGGATGGAATGTCGGATCGATCTGGTAGCCCAGGATCTCGGGGCTCTTCACGACGATGCCTTCGAACCCACCCGTCATGGAGGGATTGTCGAAGATCAGCGCGCTGAAGACGAGCGAGAGCGCCAAGGTGACGATGGCGAGCGTCACCCCTCTGGTCCGGATCGCCGGGAGGGCGACGAGCACGCCCACCGCGGTGGCGGCCACGACACCGATCAAGAGGGCGACGAGGAAGGGGACGTCGAGACTGCTGGCGGCTCGGGCCGCGGCCCACGCCCCGAAGCCGGCCAGCGCGTATTGGCACAAGGAGAGCTGGCCGGCATAGCCGGACACGACGACGACCGAGGCGATGATGATGCCGATGCCGAACGTGGTCATCAAGGCGTCCGAATAGCTCGGAGCGGAGAAGACCAGGACGGCACCGATGACGACCGCGAGCGCCAGCGGGACGCGGGCGACCCGGCCGCTGCCCGGCAGCGGTAGGCGGGCGGTCGTCTCACCGCGGGCCGGGCGGGCGCGGCCCGACGCGACGGCGACGACCAGGATGATCAGCAGGGGCACGGCCTGGGGCAGGCCCGTCAACGAAGGGACACTGAAATGCCACGCGTTGGCGATGTCGGGCTGGAACAGGCTGAGCTCGCTCTGCAATACGCCGATGACGAGCGCGGCCGCGACCGTGGCCCCGAACGACGAGAAGCGGCCGACGAGCGCGGCGGCGAGGGCGGAGAGCACGGTGACCGAAAGAATCGCCGCATTCAGCGTGACGATGGGTGCGAGCAAGATGGCGGCGAGCGCGGACAAGAAGCCCGCGATCAAGAAGTTGACGAGCTCGATGTGCGAGGGGGCCCAGCCGGCGATGGCCGCCACGCGGCGGTTCTCCGACACCGCCGAGGTGGCGAGGCCGAACAGGGAGCGGCTGTAGAGCGCCCAGAGCACCAACGCCAGCACGAGGGCGATACCGATGAGGATGAGGCGATCCTCACCGATGTGAATGGAGCCGACGAGCGTCAAGTTGCGCGTGGGGAGGATCGAGTCGGGCTGGCTCAACTGATTGCTCCAGAGCACGAGCATGAGACTCTCGGCCGAGCTCAACAGCGCCAGCGTGGCGATCAAGCGGCTCAACAAGGAGGTGTCGCGCAGCAACGCCATGACCACGTACGTCAAGAGCCCCGAGCGCGACCCCGACGACCAGGCCCGCCACCACCGCGAGCGGGGTCGGCCAGCCGAAGTCGTCGCGCAACGAGTAGCAGACGAACGCCCCGATCGCCCCGAGGGCCGCGGCGGCGAAGTTGAGGACTCCTGAGACTCGATGCACGATGACCAGTGAGAGCGCGACGAGCGCCGTGAGCGCGCCGGTCGCGAGGCCGAGCAGCGCAAACTGGACCGTCCACTGGCTGAAGAGCGCCGTGGCCAACGGCATCGCTATGAGTTGAGCTTGAACGGCTTCGTCACGTCGCTGAAGGGCGACACGCTCACGTAGTGACCGTTCTCGACTCGAACGAGCATGGCATCGCGCGAGAAGATGCGGAAGCCCGCCAGCGACTTGACGTCGGGGAACGCGAACTTGGAGAAGTCGAAGGGCGCAACCTCCGGGCGATCGACGGGTCCGGCCTTGGCCATGGCCGCGACCAGCTCGGTCGAGTTCAAGTGTGCGATCTCCGACTTCGGCAGCTTGGAGAGAATTTGGACGAGCCCGTGCACGTTCGACCACGCGCCCGTGCTGGCCGGGCTGAGATTGTTGGGGTTGGCCGGGAACCCGGCAGCCTTCAACTCCTTGAGCATCTGTTGGATGCCGGGGTTGGTGCTGTCCGACGGCGGAGCCTGCTGGGTGAGAAGGTACATGCCGTTGGCGGTCGACCCGAGCTGGTGCAGCACGTTCGGAGGAATCAGGGTCACCGCCGTCAGAATCGGGACTTTCTTCGCCGTGATCCCCTCGGACGCGAGGGCGTTCATGAACGGCACCGGATCGGTGAGGATGATCCCGATCGAGGCCGGGTCGCTTTGACTGACCTGCGCCGCGATGGGCGCGTAGTCGGTGGTGGTGGGAGGCACGAAGAGGGTTTGCACCTTCACACCGACGCCCTTGGCCACCTTCTGCGCATCGGCGGCGAACGTTTCGGTGGCCGCGGTGTCGACGACCACCAAGAGGTTCTCCTTCTTGTGCAACCCGGCGGCGACCCCGGCCCCGCCGAGGACGAGGGTGAGTCCCGACGACGAGGAGAACGACTTGGGATTGGTGAGGTCGAAGACGGTTCCGCCTGCCGTGAAGACGCCGGGCAGTTGGGCGGCATTGGTCCCGTTGGTGAACGTCCCGCTCGAGCCGAAGAGCGCGAGGGAGCCGTTGCTCTTCGCCTCGAGGCCGCACTGCTGCGCCGCGTTCGGATCGGACTTGTCGTCGCACAGGTCGACGGCAATCGGTCGCCCGAGTGCACATTGGCTGTTGACCGCTTTGAGGGCGGCTTTGGTGGCGTTCTTCGCCTCGGTCGTGAGGCTCGGGACGGAGAGGGGCCCGGTGAGGCTGGCGATACTCGTGAACTGAAGAGGCTTGCCTGTACAGGACGGGTGCGTTCCCGCGACATTCGTCTCTGCCACCACGGAGCCGCCCGCTCGTGCAACGGGACTGGAGGCCCAACACGCGACGGCGATGAAGGCCGCCAGGACCGGCACCGCGAGCGACAAGCCCCGAAGTGGACTACGAGCGACCATCACGACCCCCCCGCCATCTGATTGCCCTTGCGGACTTCGTCGTTCCCCAAGGACGCCTGTAAATGAACAAGAAAGCAACTACTCGAGATCACTTTGGCACATCCGAATCGCGTCTGCCCCGCGGTTTTCACGGGGCCATGGCACGGTTCGGGTCGAGCGACGGTGGCGACCGAGGTTCGCGTCGTCGCCAGGGCGCGGAAACGAGGGATAAGGCAGCGGAAAGCTCGCAACGATCAAACAGATCGGCCGGCTCCGAGAACTGGTTCGACCATCGCCTCTTTGATGCCATCGCGCGTGCAGCAAGAGGCTATGGGCAGTGGACCTCCGGAATCGCTGTGACGTGGTCCTTCGGGGGGGTCGCCATGGCACTTGGGCCTTCCCCCAATGAGCGGAACACGGATTCAAGAGGGCGACGAGCCGAGGGGAAGACAGGCACAGCCGCAGGGATCCAGTGGTCAGTAGGGGACCCGGCCCCGATGAGCACGTGCGAAACCCGGCCTTCTCTCGGTGAGGGTGCATCTGAGCCAGACGACCTCGGTCGGTGGCCCGAGGCAGCTGGCTTGGGTCGTCGGTCTCGGCCCCGGGTCCCGGATTCGCCCGGTTCGCCCGATCCCGCTGGTGGTATGGCGCTCACCCGGTCGCACGCGTGAGGAGAGCCTCAAGGCAGCTGTTCGTGGAACGCCTTCCAGGTGGGGAAAGCCTCGGGGAGTTCGCCCTTCCCCGTGGCACTGGCCGGCCAGTCCGCGAGCGGGAGCCCGATCGGTCGCTGCAGCATGTCCGCGCCGTAGAAGAGCAGATGACGGCGGCGCACGAAGAGCCAGCTCCCTTCGCGTCGTTCGTAGCTGTCGTGGTACTGGATCGACTGGACGATCCACTGCTCACCCATCTCGATCTCGCCCCGGCAGGAGACGACGCCGGTGGCGTGGTCGTCGTCGATGACCTCGATCACGTGATTGGCGACATGCAGGATGGTCACACCCAGGTCGCGCAAGAGCTCGGAGAGGTTGGCCCTCAACGCGTCCCGCCCCATTTGGCTGCTCCCGACCCGAACGTCGGGCACGAAGAGTCCCACCACGGTCTCGAAGTCCACGCGCGTCGAGTGCGACCGCATAGCGGCTCGCCAACTGGCGGATCTGCTCGTGAGCCACGAGCCACGCGATCGGATCGGATCCGGGCCCGGTCACGAGTCGGGGAGGTCGGGCGCCCAGGCGGCGCCGTTGATGTGGCTTCCACCGTCCACGAAAAGCGTGTTCCCCGTGACGTAGCGAGCGTCGTCGCTGGCCAGGAACACCGCCACCGGAGCGATGTCCGTCTCCGGATCGCCCATCCGGCCCATGGGGTTGGCGGCGTCGGCCATCCTCTCGAGCTCGGGATTCGCCGCGAAGACCGCGCGAGATGCCGCAGTCTTGGCGGCCGGGCAGATGGCGTTGGCCACGACCCCGTACGGCGCCCACTCACGTGCGGCCGTCCGGGTGAGCGTGCGCAGCGCCTCCTTGGCGCAGTTGTACTCGGCCGTCCCCATGTGTGCGTTGACGCCGTTGAGCGAGCACAGGTTGACGATGTTGCCGCGACGCTGGGAGCGCATGGCGGGCAGAGTCGCCTGCATGGCCCAGAGCGGGCCGAGAAGCCCGACCCGAATTCCATGGTCCATCTGCGCTGTCGTCTTGTGCTCCACGCGGCTCAGGCTTCCACCGCCCCATGCATTGTTCACGAGGACGTCCACGGTTCCCCAGTCCGCGATCGCAGTGGCGACCATGTCGCGGACGGCCGCTTCGTCGGCGACGTCGGTGGTGACCGCGATCGCTTCGGTCCCGAATTCCGCGATGAGCTCTTCGACCACCCTGGCACCCGCATCCTGGTCGAGCTCGGCCACCAGGATCCGGGCTCCCTCTCGCGAGAAGGCCCGGGCGATGGCCCGCCCGATCCCGTCACCGCCACCGGTGACGATTGCCACCCGATCCTGCAGTCGACCCATCCGTCCTCCTCGGACTCGAACGTTTCCGGCCGGTCCAGTCTGGTCGACGCTCCTCGAGGACCTCTTCCATCCTTCCGGCCGCGATGTCGCCCTTCGCCTCGACCGCCTGCTCGACCTGGAACACCGTTGTGGTGGGAGCCAGGGACGTGAATGGACGTGAATCAGGGAGGGCGATATTTCCGTGCCGGCAGAGGACACGAGTCCGCGGTCGCCACGATTCGAGCGGACGCCGTCTGTCCTGGCCCTAGTTCTGGGATTTCTACGACGCTCTCGATCCGTCCGAGCCTGCGGGAGCCCTCAATCGGCACCATCGCCCGCTCAGGCCGCGCCCCGCAGGCCGATCAGCTGGAGGCGCACGCTGATCTCGGGGTAGACCCGGATCATGAGCATGCTGGGCGGCTCCATCCCGAACTGGCGGATGTCGAAGACATCCTCACCGGAGAGGGTGACCTCGTCGCGGTCGAAGCGGATCGCCACGTCGTGTTCGAAGGTCAGCGTGCGGCCGTGGAACGTCACGTCGCCGGTGACGAGGTACGTCGCGTCGCCGGCCGACGGTGCTGCACTGACCAACCTCGCGCCGATGGTCGGGTGGCGGCGCGCGTTGACGCGCCGCCTGAGCTCACGATCGTAGAGGTGGTTGCCCGACGTCAACCGGTTCACGGGGAGCTCGAGCTCACCCGCCACTGGGGCCGCGAGGTCGAGCTCCCCCTGGTCCGAGAGAGAGGCCTCGAACCATCCGGTGATCCCACGGGTCTCGGTCTCGATGGGATGCAGACTCGAACGACCGCTCACCTGTAGGTACGAGCGGGTGGAGTCGAACGTGAACCGAGACGTCATGTGTCCCTTTCTGCCGAAGCGACGAAACCCCGGCCGACGAGCTCGGACCTGAGGACCTTGCCACTCTCGTTCCTCGGCAGGGCGCCCAGCACCGTGATCCGCCGCGGCACCTTGTAGTCGGCCAGCCTGTCGAGCAGGAAGGACCGGAGATCATCGGTCGCGACCGGCTCACGCAACACCACCCATGCCGCGACGTCCTCACCGAGCACACCATGGGGGATACCCGCGACCGCCGCCTCCACGACGGCCGGGTGTTCGAACAAGGCTGCCTCGACCTCGCCCGGCATCACGTTGTGACCGCCGCGCACGATGGTCTCCGCCACCCTCCCCTCAATCCACAAGAAGCCGTCCCCGTCCAAACGGCCGAGGTCGCCGCTCAGCAACCAGCCGTCGTGCCACCGGTCGGCGGTGCCCGCGGGGTCGCACCAGTACGAACGGGGGCGTCGCGACTTCGCCACGGCGACCTGGCCGACCGCGCCCGCCGGCGCGTCGTTTCCGTCCGCGTCGACGATACGCACTTCGACCCCGGGGAGAGGGAGACCCACCGATCCGAGATGTCTGCCCGCGTCGCCCGTCGGCATGGCACTCACGGCTCCGAACTCCGTCAGTCCGTATCCGAAGAGGACCTCGCCGCCGAGACGATCCCCGAATCGCCGCAACGTCGCCGGCGCGATCGGCGCGCTGCCGACGTTGACGGCCGCCAGGCTGGAGAGGTCGGACTTCTCGAATTCCGGCGCGGCGACGATGAGCTCCACCATCGCCGGCACCAGGAACACGGCCACGGGATGGTCGACGCTGACGTGGGCGAGCCAGTGTGCGGCGTCGAAGCGCGGCAGGAACCAACCACTGAGACCTCCTCGCATCGGGCCGCAGACGAGGAGGGAGCCGCTGGTCGTCGCGAACGGTGAGCAGGTGAGGAAGCCGAGGCCCAGCCACCGCTTCGGGACCCGGTCGATGGAGGAGAGGTCGCCGTGGCGGACGGCCACACCCTTGGGTTCGCCGGTCGTCCCCGAGGTGTAGGCGATGTCGGCCACGTCGTCGGGCTCCACCGTCCGCGGGAGCTCGGAGGCGTCGTCGGACAGGATCCCCGCCCAATCGGGTCCAGTGGTGAAGACGGCTCCGAGCGCCTGGGTCGGTGGCTCGCTGCACATGACGATGCTCGGTTCGGCGTGAGCCAGCGCCCGGGCCACCTCGGCGCGTCCGGCGCGGGCCAGCAGCGGCACCGCAATGCCCCCGGCCTTGTGCACCGCCATGTAGGCGACGAGCCACTCGAACGGCTCGTCCTCGCGGATCACGATCGCGACGCGCTCGCCAGGCGTGAGGCCGTGCTCGACCATGCCCCGCGCCAGCCGGTTGGAATCGCGGTGCCACCCGCCGATCGTGAGCTCGGTGCCGTCGGCCAGGTTCCGCCATGCCACCTGGTCCGGGAACGTGCCCGCGAGCCGGGTCAGTAGCTCGGTCTGCAGCAACGCCATCGTCGGATCAGTAGGCCGCGCCACCCTCGAGGATGCGACGCGGGTTGCCGACCAGCATGGTCGTGATGTCGTCGTCGCTGATCCCCCGGGCTCGCATGGCGGGAAGCACCTCCTCGGAGAGGTATGTCCAACGCCATGTCTTCCATGCCTCGACCATGGAGCGCGGGAACCAGTCGGCGACGCACATGGCGTCGTGGGACAGCACGACCTGTCCTGCGTGGCCGCGTTCGCACAGGCGGGCGACGGCGTCGACCCGGTCCTCCAACGTGATTCCCGGCACGCCGAAGTGGTCGAATCCGAGGAAGGAGCCGTTGGCCGCCAGCGCCAGGTGATAGTCCGTGTCGAGGGTGCCCCCGCAGTGGCCGATCACGACGCGCGTGAGGTCGACGCCTTCCTCCGCGAAGACACGCTGCTGCTCGAGGCCCCACGGCTGTGGGGGAGTCGGAGTGTGGGTGCTGATCGGCACCCCGGTGGCGCGGTGGGCGCGGGCCACCGCACGAAGCACGCGTTCCACGCCGGGAGTGAGCCCCGCCCGGTCGGTGGCGCATTTGAGGATTCCGGCGCGGACACCGGTATCCCCGATGCCCTCGCTGACCTCGCGCACGAAGAGGTCGACCATCGGCTCCTCCCCGCCGAGCACGGTTCCCGGACCCCGGAAGTGAAAGTACATCGGGACCTCGTTGTAGGTGTAGACGCCCGAGGCCACGACGACATTGATCTCGGGCACCTGCGCCGCGATCGCCGCGATGCGCGGGATGGAGCGACCGAGACCCACGACGGTGAGGTCGACCAGCGTGTCGATACCGTGACGCTTGAGGTCCCGGAGTCGGGTCACCGCGCGCTCCCGTTCCGCCTCCTCGTCCCATTCGTCAGCAGTCTTCTCGATCTCCGGGCTGAGCACGAAGATGTGCTCGTGCATGAGCGTTGCGCCGAGCCGGTCGCCCTCGACCGGTCCGAGCACGGTGTTGACCTGCCGCATCGTTCTCCCCTTGCCCGCTCCGGCGCGTCGAATGGTAGCGGTCGCGCGCCCGTGAACCGGGGTGGCACGTGGCGAAAGTCACAGCACGTCCACAGCCGGGACTGCGTGAGCGTCGAAACCGACGTGGTCGGATGTGACCGTCTCGAGAGCAGTCCTAGCCCGAGAGCGAGGTCGTCATCCCATGCCACACCCCAGTCAGCCGAGCACACCCGAATCGAGGAACCGGGCCCAGGCCAGGGTGCGCACGCTGACGCGGGCCGCCGTGTTCGCCACCACGGGCCTTACGGCGTTCATCGGCGTCGTCGTGGCTCGTGAGCACCCCGGCTCGAGCAGCCCGGCCAAGGCGACCTCGGGCACGGGATCGGGGACTTCCACGACCACGCCGTCGACCTCGTCCGGCTTCTCCGGCACCACGACGACCACGTCACCCTCCAGCACGCCGTCTGATTCCTCCTCCTCCGGCTCCACGTCGTCGGGCTCGTCCTCGTCGTCCTCGTCGTCTTCCTCGTCGTCTTCCTCGTCCTCCGTACCGACGAACAGCTCGTCGACGCCCACGGTGACGTCCGGGGGGACCTCGGGGTCGTGACCACAACCACGGAACCGGCTTCGGCTGAGCTCAGCGTGCGCTCCTTCAGGGCCATCGGCACCACCGCCACCGTGGTGGTCGCCGACCCGCGGGACGCGGATTCGGCCCAGCTCATGCTGGCCGCGGAGCTCCACGCCGTGGACCTGGCCTGCAGTCGGTTTCGGGACGACTCGGAGCTCGCCGCCCTGCACGATCGGGCCGGCACTCCCGTCCGCGTCAGCGCCCATCTGTACGAGGCTCTCCATGTGGCCTGCCTGGTGGCACGTCGCACGGCCGGAGCCGTCGACCCCACGGTCGGCAACGCCGTCGCCGCCCTCGGCTACGACCGCGACCTCGACGAGGTCCTGGCGCGGAGCCGCCCGTCCATGCCACAGGTCCTCGGCCCGGTGGCCGGGTACGGCCACGTCCACCTCGATCCCCGGGCCCGGACGGCGCGCATCCCCCGTGGCGTCCGACTCGACCTCGGCTCGACGGCCAAGGCCCTCGCCGCCGACCGCGCCGCCGCCCGCATCGCCCGGGAGATCGACGGTCCTACCCTCGTCAGCCTGGGCGGAGACGTCGCCGTCTCCGGACCGCCGCTCCCGGGCGGCTGGGCCGTGGGGATCGCCCACGAGTCGTCGACTCCCGCCGCCGACGTCGACCAGGTCGTCGCCGTCCACCGAGGCGGGCTGGCCAGCTCGGCACCCGGGGTGCGGCGATGGGTCGCCGGCGGCCGGAGCGTCCACCACATCGTCGACCCGCGCACGGGCGATTGCGCCGCCACCTCGTGGACCCTCGTCTCTGCCGCCGGGGACAGCTGCGTCGACGCCAACATGGTCACGACCGCCGCCATCGTCTGGGGCGAATCCGGCCTCGACCGCATCGCCGCCTTCGGTCAACCCGTTCGCCTCGTGCGCCCCGACGGCGAAGTCGTACGGCTCAACGGGTGGCCCGCCGAGGACTCGCGGTGAGCTCGACCGCGCTCTGGTACGCGACCCGGGCCACCGGCCTGATGGCGCTCGTCCTGCTCACCGTCACGGTGGTCCTGGGCATGACGACCACCTCCAGGGCGCGCGCCCGGAACTGGCCGGGTTTCGCCCAACAGGAGGTCCACCGGCGCATCTCCATCCTGACCGTGGTGTTCCTCGGCCTCCACGTCCTCACGAGTGTGCTCGACACCTACGTCCACATCGGCTGGGCCGCCGTCGTCGTGCCGTTCACCTCCGCGTACAGCCGCTTCTGGGTCGGTGTCGGCGCGGTTGCCGTCGACCTCCTCCTCGCCGTCTTCGTCTCGAGCCTGTTGCGCTCGCGGATGAGCGCCGGCGCGTGGCGCGCCCTGCACTGGCTCGCCTACCTGTGCTGGCCGGTCGCGCTGGCCCACACCTTCGGCATGGGGACCGACGCCCGCGAGACCTGGGTCCTCGTTCTCGGGGTGGTGTGCGTCGCCGCCGTCGCCGCCTCGCTCGCCTGGCGTGTTCAGGCGTCGAGCCGGCGGCCCTCGACCCGCACCGCACGCGGGACGGCGCCGGGACAACCGCCCGAGCACCTGGAGCTCGCGGTCGGTCGAAGAGAGGCACGCCGTGTCTAAGTCGAGCGAAGCCGTCCCGACCGTCGACCGCTACCGGCTGCTGGGCCACCCGGGTGACCTGGCCGGCCACGTGGCCGCCCTCGGCCCGGTACCCCTGCCCACGGGGCGCGAGCGACTGTGGCGCGAAGGGTTCGTCGCGGCGCTCGAGTCTTCGGGTCTCGCCGGCCGCGGTGGCGCGAATTTCCCCGCGGCGGTGAAGCTGGCCGTCGCGCACGCCGGCGGCCGCGGTGGTTCCGTCGTGGTCAACGGCATGGAGGGTGAACCGGCCAGCGACAAGGACAAGCTCCTCCTGCTGCGCAATCCGCACCTCGTCCTCGACGGCGCGCAGCTGCTGGCGGCGGCCTGCGAGGCAGCCCACGTCACGGTCTGCATACCCGCGGGACGCGACCACGTCGCCACGGCGGTACGCACCGCTCTGGCCGAGCGTGCCGCGGCCGGATGCTCACCCGTGCCCGAGACCCTCGTCCGGCCGCCCGACCGCTTCGTCGCCGGAGAGGAGTCCGCGCTCGTCGGCTGGCTCCGATCGAGGACGTCCCTGCCGACGTTCCGCCCGGACAAGGGCGTCCCGCTGCGCATCGGCCGCCGAGGCGTCCTGGTCCACAACGCGGAGACCCTGGCCCACGTGGCCATGATCGCCCGTACCGGCCCCGAGGCGTTCCGGGCCCACGGTGTGGTCGAGGACCCGGGCACGTCGCTGGTCACGGTTTCGGGCGCGGTTGAGCACGCCGGGGTGGTCGAGATCGACCGGGGCACCCCGCTCGCCGATATCGCGTCTCGGGCCACCCCGAGCGGGCCGATCAGGGCCCTCCTCGTCGGCGGCTACGGCGGGTCGTGGGTCGGGCCGGCAGATTTCTCGACGCCGTATGCCTCCATGTCCCTGCGGACCGTCGGCGCGACCGCCGGGGTCGGCATCGTCGTCGTGCTCGGCGCAGACGCCTGCGGTGTCGCCGAGTCCGCCCGCATCGCCGGCTACCTGGCCGAGCAGAGCGCCGGGCAGTGTGGACCGTGCGTCTACGGGCTGCCCGCCCTCGCGGACGACATGGCGCGCCTGGCCCGGGGACAGGTCGACCCGGGTCTGGTGGAGCGTCTGGGACGCCGCCTGGCCGAGGTCAACGGCCGGGGAGCATGCCGGCACCCCGACGGGGCCGTGACGGTGATCCGCAGCGCACTCACCGTGTTCGCCGACGACGTCCGCGCGCACCTGCGCGGTGCGCCGTGTCCTCACTGGAACCGCCCGACCGCGCTGCGGTTCCCACGCCCGCGAGAGGTGGCCTGAACCGTGATCCGGATCCTGATCGACCCCGTCGCCTGCGACGCCTACGGCTACTGCGCCGAGCTGCTGCCCGAGGCGATCACCCTCGACGAATGGGGCTACCCGATGGTCGACGGCAAGCCGCTGCCGCCGCAGCTGGCCGACGTGGCGCGCCGGGCCGCCCGCGACTGCCCACGTCGGGCCATCGTGATCCGCGAGCGCAAGAGCGGGCGCTGAGCAGAGCGGATCACAATGGCGTTCGTGGTCATCGAACGCGAACCCCCTGACATCCCGCCCGGACTGGTGACGCGCCGGGCCACCGAGGCCGACCTCGGACGCGCCGTGGAGGTGCTCGCGCTGGGCGCTGTACCCGGTACCGCCTCGGCTGAGGATCCCTCCGACCTCACCCCCTACCGTGCCGCGCTCCGGGGACTCCAGGACGCGAGCGGCGCGGTGCTGGTCGCCGAGGTCGGCGGCGAGGTCGTGGGCATCTGCCAGCTGATCGTCTTCCGCCACCTCCAGGCCCGGGGCGGTCTCTGCGCCGAGCTCGAGTCGGTCCACGTGCACCCGGACCACCGCGGCCGGGGGATCGGATCGGTGCTCGTCCGCGACGCCGTCGCGCGCGCCCGCGAAATGGGCTGCTACCGCGTCCAGCTGACCTCGAACCGGGCGAGGCCCGAGGCGCACCGCTTCTACCAGCGCCTCGGGTTCGAACCCTCGCACGTCGGATTCAAGCTGCCGTTGCGCTGAGGCAAGGCGCTTGCGTCACAGAACGTAATTATGTAATCTAGTAATATGCACGACGAAAGAGACCGAGAAAGAGACACCACGAGAGGGCGGCCCCGAGGCCGTCGAAGGACCTCCGAGGCGCCGCCTTCGGGGCCGGAGCAAGAGCGGCTGATCGGAGCGTGGTTCAGCGGCCGCGTACCCGAGGGCTGGTACGAGGGTGGCGCGACCATCACCATCGACCCCGACGAGGTCCAGGTGGTCGGCACACTGCCCGCACCCCAGCTGGCGGAGGGTGCCGGAGAGGACGAGCGGCGCGTGGCGGAGCAGGCCCGCATCAGCGGCTTCCGCGAGGAGACCCGTGCGGCGCGAATGCGCATCGCCGACGAGGCCCAGCCCGCGTTCCGCCGGTCGGTCTCGTGGGGAGCCGCGTGCGGTGAAAGCCGCGTCCTGTTCACCACCGCCGGCGTGCCGGTCATGACCCGGCTGCGCATGGCCGACCGCCGGGTGCTCGACACACTGATCGAGGCCGGGGTGGCCCGCAGCCGCAGCGAGGCTCTCGCCTGGTGCGTACGCCTCGTGGCGAGGCACGAATCGGACTGGATCGAGCAGCTCCGCGCCGCCATGGCCACGGTCGAGGAGGTCCGCAACCGGGGACCCCAGGCCGATCAGGAAGGTTGAGCCGGGGAAACGGATCGGCCGCGCCGGCGCCGGGAGTGCCACGATGCATCGATGGACCATTTCCACCAGGTGCAAGAGGATCTGCGGGGGCCGTCCCGTGAGCTGAGGCAGGCCATCCCCGACGTCATGGCCGCGCGGGCCGCGCTGCACAGCGCCGCTTTCGCCGAGGGCGCGCTCCCGGCGAAGGTCAAGGAGCTCGTCGCCCTCTCCATCGCGATCACCCGCGAGTGCGACGGCTGCATCGCCGCCCACGCTCGGGGTGCCGTTCGGCGGGGCGCCACCCGCGAGGAGGTGGCCGAGATGATCGGGGTGGCCATCTCCATGAACGGCGGACCGGGGACGGTGTGGGGCCCGCGTGCACTGGCCGCTTTCGACGAATTCTCGGCTCAGGAGCCCTCCGCACCCACTTGAGGCGCGGGGACCTGCACCAGATCCGGCGGAGGGTCGTCGAGGTGTCTGGGCCAGAGGCGCCGGTCCAGCACGACGTTGGTCTCGGCGGCGTAGACGAAGAGTTGCGATCCGAGCGACAGCCAGAAGACCAGCCCGAGCACCGTGGCGAAGAACCCGTACAGCTGGGTGGCGTGGCGCAGCACGTGGCCGACCAGGACACCGCCGGCCACCTCCAGCAGCGTCCAGCCCGCGCCGCCGATCAGCGTGCCCGGCAGGAGCGACCGCCAGGGTGTCCGCGCCGGGGCCAGGATGTGCAGCGCGACGAGGTAGGCGCCGATGTTGACCGCGCCCGCGCCGACGAACGAGTACGCGATGGAGGCCACCGCAAGGTCGTTGACGTGGCCCACGGTCGCGATCCCGGCCAGGACCGCGCTGCCGACCACCGCCGCGGCGATGGTGCCCAGGAGCAGCAGGCCGCGGCCCACCCGCTTGACCAGGTTGGGCTCCTTGTCACGTGGGACGTCCCACATGACGGCGCTGGCCTGTTGCAGGTGGTTGGTCACGCCGAGCGACCCCCACAACAGGCCGACGAAGCTGACCACGAAGGCGATCGGGCTCGCCCGGTGCAGGGCCGAGATGTTCTCGGCCAGCTTGTCGCCGACGACCGGGAACTCCGACAGCGCCGAGTGCACGATGCGCTCCTCGGCGGCGGGGTCGTTGCCCAGCACGATCCCGGCGACCGTCACGAAGAGAAGCAGCAGCGGGAAGACGGCGAGAAATCCGTAGAACGCGACCAGGGCTGCCAGCGACCCACCGCGGTCGTCGCCGTACTTCTTCGCCACCGCCACCGGCACCGCGGTGACGGACCGGCGACGTTGGAGCGCGTCGAGCCGGAGGAAGTACCGGCGCCGGCGGCTCAGCGCGCTGGGGCCGCCGGGGAGAAGGTGCACTCCATGTGCTTGATCCCGTTGATGAACGGCGAGAGCAGCCGGTCCGGCTCGCTGGAGGCCACGATGTCGGGGAGACGTTCGAACAGGCGCCGGAACATCACGTCGATCTCCTGGCGGGCCAGATGGGCGCCGAGGCAGAAGTGCGGGCCGGCGGCGCCGAACCCGATGTGGGGGTTCGGGGTGCGCCGCACGTCGAAGGTGTAGGGGTCGTCGAAGACGTCCTCGTCGCGGTTGGCCGAGTTGTAGAACATGATGACCTTGTCGCCCTCGTGCAGTTCGGTCTCTCCCAGCACCGTGTCGGTGGCGACCGTGCGCCGCATCCAGATCACCGGCGTTCCCCATCGGACGATCTCGTCGATGGCCGTCGGCGCCACCGCGGCGCGGTCCGCCAACCACAGGGCACGTTGGTCCGGGTTCTCGGTCAGCGCGAGCAGCCCGTGGCTGATGGCGTTGCGCGTGGTCTCGTTGCCTGCCACCACCAACAGGATGAAGAACGAGGCCACCTCGGCGTCGGTGAGCTCCTCGCCGTCGACGTTGGTGTTGACGAGCGCCGAGGTCACGTCCTCGGTCGGGTGGTCGCGCCGGTAGGCGGCCAGGTCGAGCATGAGCATGTTCAGCTGCTGCGCCGCCGTCATGAAGGCCACCATGGGGTCGGCGCCCTCGGGCACGTACTCGGCGTCTCCGTTCGAGAGGATGACGTTCGACGAGTTGAACACGGTGTCGTAGTCCGACGGCCCGACGCCCATCATGCCGCAGATGATCTCGAGCGGGAGCCGGGCCGCGACCTCGACGGTGAAGTCACATCCACCGAGCGCGGCGACGCGGTCGATCACCTCGTCGGCCACCCGCTCGATCCGCTCCTCGATCGACTTGATCATGCGCGGGTTGAAGGCGGCCGAGACGATGCGCCGCAGCCGGGCGTGCCGCGGGTTGTCCATGTTGATCATGGAGCCGAAGAAGTCGAGCATCTCCACGGGCAGGTCGATGATGGAGGTCGCCCCGGGGCCGGACAGGTAGACCTCGGGGTGCCGGCTGGCCTCGCTGATGTGGGCGTGGCGGGTCAACGCGTAGTAGCCGTGCCCCTCGGGGATCGCAAAGGCGAGCGCCTCGGGGATCTCGGGCTCGGGGTAGAAAGGCATCGGGCGCTCGCGCCGCAGCGTCTGGAAGGCGCCTTCGCGCTCGTCCCACGGTCGGGCCCAGAACTCCACGTCCGTGAGGTCGATGTCGTCGGCTCCGAGCACGGCGCGGGGTTGCACGCCGCTCACCCTAGCCACGCTCCTGACAACCGTGCTCCTACACTTCGACCATGTGCGACACGTTGTGCGCGCCCGGCCCCCGGGGCATGGTGTTCGCCAAGAACTCCGACCGACCCCCCGACGAGGTGCAGGTCGCGTGGCTCTTCGGCCGCCGCGCCTCGGCGGGGTGCACGCTCCGCACCCAGTACCTCAGCATCGGTGACACCGGCGCGCACGCCGCCCTGCTGTCGTGCCCGACCTGGCTGTGGGGGGCCGAGCACGGCGTGAACGAGCACGCCGTGGCTATCGGCAACGAGCGCGTGGCGACGACCCACGACGCGCGGGCAGCCGCTCCGTCGCTCATCGGGATGGACCTGGTCCGCCTCGGCCTCGAACGCGCCCGGAGCGCCGAGGAGGCGGTCGAGGTCATCGGGGGTCTGGTGGAGGCGCACGGCCAGGGGGGGATCGCCGACGCAGCCCACCAGGACGCGTACGACTCCTCGTTCCTCGTCGCCGACCCCGACCACGTCTTCGTGGTCGACACGGCGGGATCCGAGCACGCGTCGGCCCCGTTCCCCGCCGGAACCGCCATCTCCAACCGCCTCACGCTCGGGAGCGACTGGACGCGTGGGTCGCGGTCGCTCAGCCGGGGCGACGACTTCGCACACCGCTTCGGCGCGGACGAGGACACGCATCACGCCGAGGCCCGCCTGGCGGCCAGCCGCGCCTTCCTGGGTGCCGGCCCTCCTGGCGGCCTGACACCGGCCGCCACCGCCGCCCACCTACGCGACCACGGCCGAGGTCCGTGGGGCATGCCGGGCGAAAGGGACGACGCGCCGACGGTCCCCCTGCCGACGCGAGCCGGAGAGGTCTCGAACGGGGTCACCGTCTGCATGCACGTGCGCGACCTGGTCGTCACTGCGGCGTCGATGATCGCCGAGCTCCCGCATGGAGCGGGCCGTGACGCGCCGTTGCGCGCCTGGGTGGCGGCAGGGAGCCCGTGCGTGAGCGTCTACGTGCCCTGCTTCCCGCGCACCGCGGCCGGGCCGCCGCCCTTCGTCCCGCTCGAGCTCTCGGGGGAGGAGGTGTGGCACGCGGCCGACCGGCTGCGCCGGCGGGTCGAGGTCGATCCCGCCGCGCTCGACGAGGTCCGCGCCGCTCTCGACCCGGTGGAGGACGAGTTGTGGTCCGAGGCCGACGAGGTGGCGGACCGGCCGGGCCGATGGGCGCCGACCGGCGCCAGCTGGGGCATGCGTGCCCTGGACGCCATGCGCAACGCCCTCTGAGACACCGCGCCGTCGCGCCCCGCCCGGAGCGAACCGGGCGGTCGCACCCGCGGCCGTGACCCGCTGTATCCCCTGTTCGCGGGGGGTGAGGCGGTACGCTGCGGCACACCACACTCCTACTCGCCAAGGAGAGACTCCAAATGACGTACGTGCTGACCGAAGATGACGTCGCCACCGGCGATGTAGTCACCGAACAGCTCGAGAAGATGTGGGGCTGGTACCTGGCCGGAGGCATCGTCTCCGTGATCTTCGGATTCTTCGTCATCAGCTGGCGCCACGCCACGGTCTACGCCGCGATCTACTTCGCCAGTGGCTTCTTCATCGCGGCCGGGATCTTCGAGATCGTCGGATCGGTCCGCATGGCCCGGCACCGGTGGATCAACCTCGTCTTCGGCCTGTTCTGGATCGGTGCGGGCATCGTGGGCTTCGTGTGGCCCCACATCACGATCTTCATCATCGCCGTGCTCATCGGCTGGTCATTCCTGGTGCTGGGCATCTTCGACGTCATCTCGTCGCTGCGGAACCACCACCTTCCCTACTGGTGGATGTACCTGATCCGCGGCCTGCTCGCCATCGCGATCGGGTTCCTGTGCATCCGGCACCCCGGGGGGACCCTCACCACCATCATCGTGATGCTGGGCATCATCGCCATCCTCTTCGGCGTGGTGGAGATCATCGGCGCCATCTCGTCGCGTCACGCCACCCGGGACTGGGAGGCGTACAAGCGCCGCATGTCTGCCTGAGCGGACGACGACGACGCTCCGCTGGTGCGACTGATCTCGTTCTCCACCGGCGGCGGCCCGTCCCGGCCGGGGTTGCTCGTCGGGGACGAGGTCGTCGACCTGGCCGGTGCGGTGGCCGGCGGCCCGGTCCCGCAGACCATGCGGGAGCTGCTCGCCCTCGGGCCCCAAGGTTTGCAGCGCGCCCAGGTCGAGGCAGCGGGGCGTGCGCCTCGCCACCCGGTCGAGGCGGTCCGCCGGCACGCACCCGTCCCGGACCCCCCGGCCATCCTGGCCATCGGCATGAACTACCGGGCCCACGTCGCCGAGCTCGGGCGGGAGCCGCCCGAATTCCAGTACTGGTTCAACAAGCAGCGGACGGCGATCAGCGGACCCGGCGACCCGATCCTGCTGCCGGCGGTCTCGGACGCCGTCGACTACGAGGGGGAGCTGGCCATGGTGATCGGCCGGCGCTGCCAGAACGTCCCCGCGGCGCGGGCATTCGAGGTGGTCGCGGGGTTCACGATCGTCGACGACGTCAGCGCCCGCGACTGGCAGTGGCGAACGCCGACCTTCACCGTGGGCAAGTCGTTCGACACACATGCGCCGTGTGGGCCCGAGCTGGTGACGCTGGATGAGCTGGGCGACCCGGGTGCGCTCAGCATTCGCACCTGGGTGAACGGCGAGCTCCGCCAGGACTCGACGACGGCGGACATGATCTTCGACTGCCGAGACATGATCGCCTACCTCTCCACCGCCTTCCCGCTCGAGCCCGGCACGGTGATCGCCACCGGCACACCGGCGGGCGTGGGAGCCGGTCTGGACCCGCCCCGCTTCCTGGCCGACGGCGACACGGTCCGCATCGCCGTGGAGGGGATCGGGGAGCTGGTCAACCCGGTGGTCCAGGGCGGCGAACCGCTTCCGGTGGGCCTCGATTGACCCTTGGGGTCGCCGCCGGTTCGCGCGGCCGCTCGCGTGGGGCCTCAGGTCGCGGGTCTGTTCAGCGGTCGGTCTCCTTCCGGAGCCGTTCGGCCAAGCTCGACATGACCTGGAGGGCGAACCTCGGGGTCTCGCCCACCAAGAACAGGAACCTCTGCCGGTCGATGACGGCCAGGGTCGTCTCGGAGACGGCCACCGCGGTGGCGCTGCGCGGCGAGGCGTCGACCAGCGCCATCTCCCCGAAACTGTCGTCGGGCCCGAGGGCGAGGACGCGCCCGTCACTCAGGCGGAGCTCGACTTCCCCCTCGATCACGCCGAACATCTCGTCGCCGGCCGAACCCTCCTCGAAGATGACCGTGCCCGGCGGCACCGTCCTGGTCGAGCTGGCCCCCTTGAAGACCCCTTGCACCTTCACCGCATCGTCCCTTCGTTGCCACGCGAACGAGTCCGGTGACACTACCGCCCGGCCGGCACGGCAGAATGGGGGGGTGCCCGAGGATGCCATCACAGCCATGAGCGACGAAGAGCGGGCCGAGCGCCTGAGCAGGCTCAACGAGATCATGGATCTCATGCGCCCTGCAGTGCAGGCCGACGGTGGCGACCTGGTCCTGGTTCGCGCCGACGTCGAGTCGGGTGTGGTCGAGGTGCAGCTCCAGGGGGCGTGCAGTTCCTGCGCGGTGAGCTCCGCCACCCTCTCCGGGGGTGTGGAACGGATCCTGCGCGAGCGCCTGCCGTGGGTGACCGAGGTCGTGGGCGACCTCGACGAGACGCTGAGCTTCGACGAGAGCTTCTCGCTCGGCTCGGGCGGCTACGTGCCGAGCTTCTGACAACCCGTCCCCGAGACCCACCGCCTCACCGGGACCCACCCCGACGCGCCCCAGACGCCGAGGTCGAGGCTGCGGCGACCCATTAGTTAGCACAACTAACTAGAATGGAAGTCGATGCCAGCGTCGACACATACCCCCGCCGGGGTCACGGTCTTGTCGAGCGAAGACGTGGCGAGCCGTCTTCGCGTCGCAGTGAACCGCCTGCAACGACGCCTCCGCCGGGAGGCTCTCGGCGGCCTCTCTCCTGGTCAGGCCTCGGCGCTGGGCACGGTGCGCAGGATCGGGAACCCGACGCTGGGCGAGCTGGCGGCGGAGGAGCAGGTGCAACCGCCCTCCATGACGAGGATCGTCGGGGTCCTGGTGACCGCCGGTCTCGTGTCGAGGGAAGCGGACCCGGCCGATCGCCGGAGCGTGCGCGTACGCATCACCCCTGAGGGTGAACGCGCGCTCCAGCGGATACGCCGGGCGAAGAACGAGTTCTTGGTCCGCCGACTGGGCGAGCTCGGCCGGGAGGACCGCCAGCGCGCGGCCGAGCTGGTGGCTCTGCTCGAGCACCTCCTGGGTCAACCGTGAGGCGTCGGATCCGCGAGGCGGGACTGAGGACGTTCCGGTCCATCTCGGTGAGGAACTACCGCCTCTACTTCACGGGCCAGGTGATCTCGGTCTCGGGGACCTGGATGCAGACGGTGGCCCAGGCGTACCTCATTCTCTTCCCGCTCCACGGGACGGGCGTCGAAGTTGCCATCGCCACGAGCCTCCAATTCCTTCCGATGCTCCTCCTCGGACCGTTCGGAGGTCTCGTGGCCGACCGGTACGACAAGCGCCGGGTCCTCTATGCGACGCAGGGTTCAGCCGGAGTGCTGGCCCTGATCCTCGGCCTTCTGGCGGCGACCGGCTCAGTGCAGCTGTGGCAGGTCTACGTGCTCGCAGCCGGTCTCGGGATCGTCAACCTCTTCGACAACCCGGCGCGCCAGACGTTCGTGTTCGAGCTCGTCGGCCCGGAACTTCTGCCCAACGCGGTCAGCCTGAACAGCGTCCTCATCAACGGGGCGCGGGTGATCGGCCCGGCCATTGGGGGCGTCCTCATCGTGACGGTCGGTGTCGCCACCTGCTTCATGGTGAACGCGGGGTCCTATGTCGCCGTCATCACCGCGCTCGCCATGATGGATGCGTCCCGGCTCAACCGCCGGCCGGGCGTGGTGCGGGCCAAGGGCCAGATCCGAGAGGGACTCCGCTACGCCTGGGGTACGAGGGAGCTGCGGGACACCCTCCTCGCCATGGCCGTGGTCGGTGTGTTCGCCTTCAACTTCACGGTGACGCTGCCCCTGTTGGCGAAATTCACGTTCCACGGCGGAGCCGGACTGGCCAGCGTCTTCATGGCCGCCATGGGGGTCGGGGCAGTCGTCGGTGGCCTCTACACGGCCTTCCGGAGCCGCCCCTCGACGAGGCTCCTCGCCTGCATCGGCCTCGTGTTCGGTGCGAGCATCCTCGCCGTGGCGGTCTCTCCGACCGCTCTCGTCGCGACCGCGATGCTCGTCGTGATGGGCGCCGGGGCGATCTCGTTCGTGGCCACGAACAACGCGACGCTCCAGCTCCGCTCCGATCCCGCGCTCCGGGGCCGTGTCATGTCCCTGAACGCCATCGCCTTCCTCGGCAGCACACCGATCGGGGCCCCCCTCCTCGGCGCGGTCAGCGACGTCTGGAGCCCGCGGGTGGCGTTCGTCATGGGTGGAGTGGCCACCCTGCTGGCGACGGTGCCACTCTTCGCGCTGAGCCGCCACCAAAGTCGCCGATCGGAGGCAGCGGTACCGCTCGCTCAGCCCGACGCGAGCGACTCCGGGACCCACGAACCGCAACCCAGGAGTGCCGTCCGTCCGGCGTGACGGTGCGACCGGCTCGCGGCCACGCTCGTGAGCGACCAGGATCTGCACGACGAAGATCTGCAGGACGAGGATGGAGCATGGCCGTACGCGCCGCCAGGCCCGAAGACGCCCCAGCCATCGCGTCGGTCCACGTTGCGAGCTGGCAGGCGGCCTATCGGGGTCAGCTGCCTGCCGACGTGCTCGAGAACCTCTCGGTGGATCGGCGCGCCGAGACCTGGAGCGACGTCATCGCAGCGAGGGGCCCCGGGGATGCCGTCCTGGTCACGGAACGAGCGGGCGTCCTAAAGGGCTTCGCTCACGTCTGCGACGCGCGCGATTCCGACGCCGGCGTCGGCGCGGGGGAGGTGTCCTCCCTCTATCTCCGCTCGGAGATCTGGGGCCAGGGCCTGGGACGAGAGCTCATGGCGGCTGCGCTGTCCCACCTCACCGCAGGAGGTTTCACGTCGGCGATCCTGTGGGTGCTCGCCACGAACGATCGCGCCAGGCGCTTCTACGAGGCCGGCGGCTGGGAGCGCGACGGCGCCGAGCGGACCGAGCTCATCGGAGGTGCGCGGCTGGCCGAGGTTCGTTACCGGCGGGAGTTGGGCACCATGGACTCGCCGAGCGCCTGACCGGCACGGCCATTGGGCGGCGACCTGCCGTGGCAGGGATCTGCCTCGGTTACGGCGCCTTGGGCTCCTTGGGCAGGCCCAGGGCACGCTCGCCCACGATGTTGCGCTGGATCTCCGCTGCGCCGCCCCAGATCGTCTCCGACCGTGAGAAGAAATACGAAGACTGGATGTCGTCGACCGGGTATCGGGAGTTGGAGCGCCGGCCGCCGGACACGAGCGCGTCACCCGTCGTGTCACCCCCGAGCACCTGGCCCTCCATCCCCAAGATGTCCATGGCCAGCAACATCGTCTCCTGGTGGGCCTCCGACCAGAACATCTTGTTGCACGCGCTCGAGGCTGGCGGTGGCATGCGTGCCGTTGAGGACGTCGGTCAGCGTGCGGACGCCGTTGATCTGCATGATCTTGATCTTCGACCACGACCGCGCCAGCCGCTGTCGGGTCAGGGGATCAGCAGTGCGCCCCCTGGACCGGGCCAGCTCGAGGATGTGGTCGAACTCTTTCAGGAATCGGCGGTGCCCAGTGGTCGAAGAGGTGCCGCGTTCGAACCCGAGCGTCGTCATGGCGACCTTCCAGCCGTTGTTGACCCCTCCGACGACGTTGTCCTTCGGGCAGCGAGCATTCGTGAAGAAGACCTCGTTGAACTCCTCGGTCCCGTCGATCTGCCTTATCGGCCGGACCTCGACCCCTTCCTGCCTCATGGGCACGAGCAGGTACGAGATCCCGGCGTGCTTGGGCACGTCCGGATCGGTCCGTGCCAGCAGGAAGATGTAGTCGGCGTACTGGGCCTGCGTGGTCCAGACCTTCTGCCCGTTGACGACCCATTCGTCCCCGTCGAGCTCCGCCCGGGTCTTGAGCGAGGCGAGGTCGGATCCGGCGTCGGGCTCGCTGAAGCCCTGACACCAGGCGATCTCGCCCTTGAGGATGCCCGGAATGAAATGCTTCTTCTGGTCCTCGGTGCCCCATTGCAGCAGGGTCGGCCCCACGAGCGTGTCTCCGAAGAAGTCGGCGCGCAGCGGAGCCCCGGCTCGTGCGAACTCCTCGTTGAGGACCACCTGCTCGAGGAGCGAGAGCCCCTTCCCTCCGTACTCCGCCGGCCAACTGGCGCAGATCCAACCTCCGCCGAAGAGTTTCGCCGTCCACTCCCGGTTGAAGTCCTTGCGCTGGTCCGCCGTCATGGTGAAGTCGGGCTCACCCCACCCCTCGGGCAGATTCGCCTTCAGCCATCGTCTGATCTCGACGCGGAATTCCTCTGATTCTGGCGGGTACGTCAGGTCCATCGAGCGCACGATATACCCGCCTTCGGGAGCCGTCGGGACCCCGGTGGGGGCCAGCGGGACCCGAACCGCGGGATCGGTCCCCGATAACATCGCTGCCGCGACCATGCCGCCGGGACGTTGCCGCAGGCTCGCACCCGTCGTTCGGGAATCAGGGTGTGCATCGAAGGGGTCCGCTGGGAAAGATGAAGGTCGAGCCGGGAGAGCGTAGGGACAGCGCCGGGGGACAAAGTCCCCGGAGACTCGAGGACATCACGGGAGAACCGACATCACGGGACAGTGACGGTTGGGTCCGATTTGGACAAGTGGCGGGTTCGATTTGGACGATCGGACCCCATGTGGCTACCCGGGGATCGAGTCCCCGGGGACGACACCCTGCGGAGGAGTCCCGGGGAAGTGAAGGAGGTGACGCCATGTCCAGGGGCGAGCCCCCCAGTAGCAACGCCGGCGCGTGCCTCCATCCGTGCTCCGGCTGAGCGACGACCCGTCGCTCCGCATGGCCTGAACCCCGACGCCGGGAGCCGCACGGACGCAGGCGCCGCTCGCTGACACCCGGCGGGCCCACCCGCCGACCGTCCGGACCGTCCTGCCCCACGAGGGCCGAGCAGAGGAGATCTCTCCATGGCCACCTCGCCCCCGAGCAGTGCGCCACGCCGCCCGGGCATCCTGCCCGACCGTGGCCCGCACCAGCGCCGCCGCCGTACCCGCCGCATCCTCGCCTCCCAGGGCGTCTTCGACTCCATCGTCTCGTTGGCTGGACTGCTCGGCCGGCCGGTGCGGAACCAGACGGGACAGGAGATCGGTCGGCTCGACGACGTCGTGGCGCGTTGGGCGGACGGCCAGGTCTATCCGCCGGTGAGCGGTCTGGTGATCCGGGTCGGGCGCCGGTTGGCCTTCGTCCCCGCGTCCGCGGTGGACCGTATCGGCCACGCGGAGGTGATCCTGCGATCGTCGCGGCTCGACTTGCGTGACGTCGTGCGGCGGCCCCAGGAGGTCCTGCTGGCCAAGGACGTGCTCGACCACCAACTGGTGGACGTCGAAGGCGTGCAGGTCATCCGGGCCGCCGACCTCTATTTGGCCGAGGTCATCGGCCGTATCCGTCTCGTCGGCGCCGACGTCTCGAACGCGACCCTGCTGCGTCGGCTCGGCCCCCGCCGCTGGCGGCCACGCCCGACACCTGATCGTGTGATCGACTGGGCGGCGATCCAGCCCTTCTCGGAGTCGAGTGGCAGCGACGAGGCCGCGGCACAGATGCGCCTGCGCACGACCAACGAGGGTCTGCACCGGCTCCGCCCCGGGGAGCTCGCCGACCTGCTCGAGGACCTGCGTCGGGACGAGCGACGCGAGCTGTTGGCCGCCCTGGGTCCCGACGAGGCGGCGGACGCGCTCGAGGAGATGCAGGCGGACGACCTGGAGCAGCTGTTGCGCGAGTCGGACCCGGTCGAGGCGGCGCGCCTCCTCGCCGTCATGGAACCGGACGAGGCCGTCGATGCGCTGCGAGACCTCCCGCTGGCCGTTCGGGCCGAGGTCCTCAACCAGATACCCGCCACGACCGCGGTGGCGCTGCGGGAACTGCTCGGGTACGACGAGGACGAGGCGGGCGGGATCATGACGACCACGCTGGTGCGAGCAACCTCGGGTATGAAGGTGAAGAAGGTCGTCGACCAGCTCTCCGCGGCCCGCACCCACGAGATCGACCTCGATGCCGTTGCGGTCGTCGACAGCGACGGTCGCCTGGTGGGCGACGTGGCCCTGCTCGACGTGCTCCTCGCCCTCCGGGCCGATTCCGACACCCGGATGTCGGCGCTCCTCGACGAGGAGGACATCGTCACGGTGCACCCGAGGACGCCGGTGAACGAGGTGGCGCAGAAGCTCGTCGAGGCGCGGCGCCACTCCATGGTCGTCGTCGACGACCATGGGTGCCCCGTAGGCCGGATCCTCGCTGACGACGTCCTCGACGCCCTCGTTCCGACGAAGGGCCGCTTTCACTTTCCGCGCCTGCTCTCGTGAGGTTGAAGCCGCCGCGGGCGTGGCTGGTGATGCTCGCCGCGGCCGGGCCCGGGCTCATCGCCGCGGCCGCCGGAAACGACGCGGGCGGCATCGTCACCTACTCCTCGGCCGGGTCGCAGTTCGTCTACCGCACGCTCTTTCTCATGGTCCTCATCACGGTGGCCTACGTCGTGGTCCAAGAGATGGTTGCCCGCCTCTCGGTCCACACCGGCAAGGGTCTGGCCGCACTGATACGTGAAGAGTTTCCGCTGCGTCTGACCGCGTTCGCCATCACGGCGTTCGCCATCGCCAACCTGGGCCTCATGGTCACCGAATTCGGTGGCATCGCCACCGCGTTCGAGCTCTTCGGTGTGTCGCGCTACCTGTCCGTCCCGATCGCGGCCGTCGCCATCTGGTCTCTCGTGCTCTTCGGCTCCTACCGCTATGCCGAGCGGGTCTTCCTCCTCCTCACGTTGGTCTTCATCGCCTATCCCATCGCGGCCGTGCTGGCCAAGCCGAACTGGCACGAGGTGGCGGCCAACACGCTCTGGCCGCACTTCGTGGCCACCAGGTCCTTCTTGTTGCTGTCGGTCGCCCTGATCGGCACCACCATCACGCCGTACATCCAGCTCTACGAGGCCGGGGCCGTGGTCGACAAGGGTGTCAAGCCCGACGAGTACCGGTACCAGCGGCTCGACGCCATCGTCGGAGCGTTGCTGGCCGCGTTCGTGGCCATGTCGATCATCGTGGCGACCGGCGCGACGATCGGCGGATCGGGTCCGTTGACTTCGGCCTCGTTTGCCGCGAAAGCGCTCAAGCCTGTGGCCGGCCCAGCGGCGGAGACGCTGTTCGGTCTCGGGCTCCTCGGCGCGTCGGCGCTCGCCGCCGCGGTGGTGCCGCTGTCGACCTCCTACGCGGTGGCCGAGGCGATCGGGGTCGAGCGCTCCGTCTCGTCGACCTTTCGCCAGGCACCCGTGTTCCTGGGTCTGTTCACCTTCCAGATCCTGGTGGGCGCGGCGGTCGTCCTCGTGCCGGGGAACCTGATCACGTTGATACTGAACACCCAGGTTCTCGAGGGTGTGATCACTCCGGTGACGCTGATCCTCATTTTGGTCCTGGCTAACCGGAGGTCCCTGTTGGGTGCTGCGGCGAACGGGCGCCTGGCGCGGACCGTGGGCGGGATCTGCATCATCGCCGTCGCCGTCGTCGCTGCCTTCTACGTGCTGTTGACGGTCCTCGGCTGGGTCGGCCTGGCCTGACGTCCCCTCGGGCGTGTCGGGCCATCGGGTGTGCGACTCCGGCCCCGTTTGCGCCATACCGGGGCGTTCGGGGAGGCTATGCGGCCATGGTGGGACGAACTGGGACAGAGATTGCCTAAGACACCCCGCCAGAAGTGGATCCAGACGAAGGAATCCTGGGAGCGGTCGCGCCACGTGGTGGTGCCCGATCCGATCCCGGCGGCACCCGCCCGACCTGGGGGTTTGCGGGTCGCGTTCCTCATCTATCGGGGAAACCCGCGTTGCGGAGGACAGGGCGTCTACACGCGCCATCTGACCCGTGAGCTGGTGGCACTGGGGCACTCGGTCGAGGTGTTCGCCGGGCCCCCCTGGCCCGAGCTGGACGAGGGGGTCGGCTTCACCCCGGTACCCGGCCTCGACCTCTACCGCGATCCGGACCCCTTTCGGGTGCCACACCCGAGCGAGTTCGGTTCCAGGGAGGACTGGCTCGAGTTCGCCATCATGTGCACGGCCGGTTTCGGCGAGCCGCTGGCGTACTCGCTCCGCATCCGCCAGATCCTGGGCCGCCGGCGTGCGGACTTCGACGTCGTGCACGACAACCAGTGCCTGGGCAACGGGATGCTCGAACTGGTCGAGGACGGGTGGCCGCTGCTCACCACCCTGCACCACCCCATCACGGTGGACCGCGAGCTCGCGCTGTCTCATGCGACCGGTCCATGGCAGCGGTTCACGCAGCGGCGCTGGTTCGGGTTCCTCGGCATGCAGGTCCGCGTGGCGCGGGCCCTGCCCGCCGTCGTCACGGTGTCGCAGAACTCCCGGCAGGACATCGCGGCGCAGATGCAGGTGCGCCCCGAGCGCATGACGGTGGTACCCGTGGGAGTCGACCATACGGTCTTCCGTCCGATTCCGGGCGTGACGGCGGTGCCTGGACGCATCATGGTCACCTCGAGCAGCGACGTCCCGATGAAGGGCCTGGTCCCCTTGCTCGAGGCCGTGGCCAAGCTGCGCACCGAGCGGGACGTGGAGCTCACCGTCATCGGGCGCCCCTCGGAGGGCGGGCGCGTCGACAAGGCGATCGCGCGGCTCGGCCTGGCCGATGTCGTCCACTGTGTCAGCGGCATCACCGACGACGCGCTCGCCCGCCTCTACGGCGAGGCCGAAGTGGCCGTCGTGCCCTCGCTGTACGAGGGCTTCTCGCTGCCGGCGATCGAGGCCATGTCGTGTGGCGTGGCCGTGGTGGCGACCACGGGCGGTGCTCTGCCCGAGGTCGTGGGTCGCGACGGTGAGACCGGCCTGCTGGTGCCTCCCGACGATCCCGGCGCACTCGCGGGTGCGATCGGCCGCCTGCTCGACGACCCTGCGCTCAGGGCCAGGCTCGGCTCGGCCGGACGACGCCGCGTCGTGAGCACGTTCACCTGGCAGGTGACCGCCGCCGGGACCGCGGCGTGCTACGAGGCCCTGCTCGAGGGTCGGCCCCTGCCGGGGTCGGCGGGCACGCCAGGCGGGCCGCCCCTGCTCGGAGCAGCCACGTGCTGACCGTCGACTACGACCGGCTCGGGGTCGGCCGCGGGGATCTGCTGCTCGACCTGGGTTGCGGCTTCGGACGCCACGCCTTCGAAGCGGCGAGGCGTGGGGCGTCGGTCGTGGCGCTCGACGCGGGTGCCGGCGAGGTGGCTCAGGTCCGGGCGACGCTCGGGGCCATGGTCGAAGGCGGTGAGCTGGCGGCCGAACATCCGGCGACGGCAGTTCAGGGCGATGCCTTGGCCCTGCCCTTCCCGGACGGGACCTTCGACCGCGTCATCGCTTCGGAAGTGCTCGAGCACATTCCCGACGACACCGCCGCCATGCGCGAGCTGTCCCGCGTGTTGCGACCGGGTGGCTCCATGGCGGTGACCGTTCCGCGTTGCATCCCCGAGGCGATCAACTGGGCGCTCTCCGACGAGTACCACGACACGCCAGGAGGGCACGTGCGCATCTACCGGCGTTCGACCCTGGAGCGTCGCCTGAGTTCTGCGGGTCTCGTGCCGACCGGGTTCCACCACGCTCACGGGTTGCACTCCCCGTACTGGTGGCTGCGCTGTCTCGTCGGTCCCAGCAATGACACCCACCCGGCGGTGGCGGCCTACCACAAGGTGCTCGTGTGGGACATCGTGAGGGCGCCACTGGTGACCCGCGGTGCCGACCGGGCCCTCAACCCGTTCATCGGGAAGAGCCTCGTGGTCTACCTGACCAAGCCCGCGGCTGCGGTCGCCGGCGTTCCCGCCACGGGGCCCTCGTTGCCTCGAGGTGTGCCCGGACGCCGCGGCCCCGGGTCGCCGCAAGGAGCCGCAGCGTGACGACCGAGGAAGTTCGCTCCAACGCCGTCACGGTGCCTGAGGTTCCCGGAATCCTCACGAGCAGCCAGGTGCTGGCGTCAGCGCGGGCGGTCGCGGCCGTGCAACGCCACGACGGCATGATCCCCTGGTTCGAAGGCGGGCACTGCGACCCGTGGAACCACGTCGAGGCCGCGATGGCGCTCACCGTGTGCGGCCTCTTCACCGAGGCCGAAGAGGCGTACCGCTGGCTCGTCCGGAGGCAGCTGCCCGACGGCAGCTGGTTCAACTACTACCGAGGTGACGTGGTCAAGGACCCGCGGCTCGACACCAACGTGTGCGGATACCTCGCCGCCGGCGCGTGGCACCACCACCTGATCACCGGCGACGTCGAGTTCCTGGGCGAGCTCTGGCCGAGCATCGAGAAGGCGATCGACTTCATCCTGCGCTGGCAGCAACCCGACGGCTCGGTCCTGTGGTCGCTCGACTCGGCCGGACGTCCCGAGGGTTATGCCCTCCTCACCGGTTCATCGTCGATCTACCACTCGTTGCGTTGTGCCGTTGCCGTCGCGGAGTGCCTGGCCAAGGACCGCCCCGATTGGGAGCTGGCCGCTGGTCGGCTGGGCCACGCGGTCGCGCACCATCCCGGGGCCTTCGCGCCCAAGGTCGAGTTCGCCATGGACTGGTACTACCCCATGCTCTCGGGTGCGCTCGAAGGTGAGGCGGGGCGGCGTCGCATCGCGGACGGGTGGTCGACCTTCGTCCTGGAGGGCCTGGGGGTGCGGTGCGTCTCGACGGGGGACTGGGTCACGGCGGCCGAGACGGCCGAGTGCGTCCTGACGCTCGACGCGTTGGGTATGGAGAGCCACGCGCGCGAGCTGTTCGCAGCGGGACAAGGTTTGCGTCTCCCCGACGGTTCGTACTGGACCGGCATGGTCTACCCAGAAGAGGAGACGTTCCCCCGGCACGAACGCACCACGTACACCTTCGCCGCCATGGTGCTCGCGGCCGACGCGCTTTCGAGCACCAGTCCTGCGGCCGGCCTGTTCCGGGGTGAGGGTCTGCCTGCCCCGCTCGATCTGGCCGAGCCGCATTGCGGCGACGCTGTCGAGGGGTGCACGGCCGACCTCGGCCGTACCGACGTGCGTCGCTGAACCGATGCACGCGCTGGCGCACACCGACTGTCCCGTCACTCGAGGTTGGTGACAGAGCCCCTCGGGCGCGTCCCGGGGTCACGCCATGGAGTCGCGCCTCTTCAGCCGCCGTCCCTCCAGATCGGCCGAGCTCCTCGGCGGCCCGATCGCGGTCTCGTTCAGGACGCGGTGACGGTAACCGTGAAGCTCTCCCTCAGCTCGGTTCCGGCGGTCACCGTCGCCACCTGCGGTGCCGAGGTCGATTCGCTGAGGCCCGTGGTGGTGTAGACGTACACGAAGCCGGACAGCCACCAGGTCCCGGGGGGCAGCAGAATCGCGTACGCCCCGTCCTGTTCGGCGAAGGCTTGCCGCTCACCGGGGCACGAGGACGACGTCGGCGGTGCGGTGCAAGCTTCGACCCCCGACTCGGAATAGTTGGTGCCGCCCGGCGCGCCGACCACGAAGACCTTGCCCTTCACTGCGCCCAGTGTCGACGATTGGTACGGAACGGACACGTTGCGCGTGGTGGTCTGCCCTGACGTCACGGTCACGAGCTTGGGCGTCGTGTCGACCACCGGACCGAAGACGGTCTGGTAACCCGGGTACAAGAGCCAGGCCCCGGACGTCAGGGTGGGCAGCGAGTACGTGTTGTAGGGCTGCCTGGCGTGCGTCGTGACTCCGACGGGGGGCCGGAAGGCGGGATTCGAGCTCTTCACCTCGTTGCGGTCGGCCGGGCCGAACCCGTAGCCACCGGGTCCCGAGTACTCACTGACGCATTCGGGGGCCGGAATTCCGCCGCTCCAGGGTTCGGCGACCGGGCACGCCAACATGTCGTAGGAGGTCACCTTGACCCCCGAAGGGATTCCCTTGATGGCGATGGTGCCCGTCGCAGTCCCTGGGACCTGGTAGGGAACTTCGATCGGCAGCTGTGCGATCTGACGGTCGCTCAGCACCACGGTCTGCGTCGGGCCGTCGATCGCGTTGTCGTAGGGCGACGCCAGGTAGAAACCCTTGATGTTCCACGTGCCGGCATTGAGGACCAGGTCGTAGACACCGCCGGGAATCTGGTAGACGACCTGGCAGTTCGAGGTCCCGCTCTCGCACGCGCTGAGCCCTACCTCGTCCGAGAATCCGGAGGGCGCTCCCGTGACGGAGATGGTGCCGGTCAGGAGCGCCTGGTCACGTTGGAGGAAGTCGGTGCCGAAGTTGACCGTGCTCGTCTGTGCGGCAACGAGGGTGAACGCCTTGCCGTGGGTCGAGTTGGTGGTGCAGCCCGATTCCGCGCAGAACCCGACATAACCGGTCCATTGGCCCGGCGGAAGACCGGTCAAGGAGTAGGACCCGGTCACGCTCCCGGTCTTGGACCTCGGTCCGGGCGACGGTGCGTAGGCGGAGACGCACGCGATGGGTACCGGTCCACCGTTGTAGGGCGCGTACGAGGGGCAGATGAGGAGATTGAGCTGATACAGCTCGTCGTTCTCAGGCACGTTGCGGACGGTGAGCGTCCCGTTCAATGCCGCGGGCGCAGTGTAGGGAACCGTCAGGTTCAGCCTGACCCTGCCGCCGGAAGGAACCGTCACGATCACGGGTGAGCCGAGGAACGCGCCGCCAAAGCCGTTGAACTCGTAGAAGCCGGCGACCCTCCACTTGCCGACGTGAAGCGTGAGCGAGTACTTCCCACTGTTGGCCAGCGTGTAGACCGGGTTGGCGCACATCTGGCCCGGGGGGCCCGTGTCGGGGCAGCCGCCTGCACCCATGAACGCAGGGTTGAATCCCTTGGGGGCGCCTGTCACCTTCACCGTGCCGTGGACGGTCCCCGGCGAGGGATGACAGAGCAAGGAGGAGCTTCCGGGGCAGCACGAGCTGTAGCTGCTCGTTCCGGTGCCGCCGCCCGATCCACCGCCCGAGCCGCCGCTGCACGACATGGCGGTCGTCGTCGCCAGGCGGTCGCCGAGCTGGGTCAGGCCCAAGCCCGATGCGATCTGAGGTAGGACCGTCACCAACAAGACGAAGCTCGCCACCGCAATGACGCTCGTCCGGGTCCGCCGCTGCCAGGTCTTCATGACCACTCCGCCTTCCCTCGTGCCTTTTTACAAGTGGCGCTGTTACAGGTGGCGCTCACGCTACACCGCGTCGCTGCCGTGGGCTCGGGACGGATTCCCTTGGACCCGCACGAGCACCTCGGCGGCGACCAGCTGATCGCCTGCCGTCTCACATGTTCACGCCTCACGGAGGGGTGGGGTTGACATCGGCCCGAAACTTTCAGGGCACGGAACTTTCAAGGCTCAGACGCGACGAGACCCGCCGAACCGGGTGATCACCACGGTTCGGCGGGTCGACGTCGTTCAGACCGGCGACTCGTAGCCGCCCTCCAAGAGTCCTACTTGTGGGTGACCGCGCTCACCTGGTAGGCGACGGTGAGGTGCGCGTGGATTGTGCTTCCCGCCGTCAGCACCTCGGGCACGGCCGATCCGAAGACCTCGCTCGAACCCGAGACGTAGAAGCCCTTGACGTTCCACGCACCGGCGTCGAGCACCAGGTTGTAGTCCTGACCCGTGGTCTCGAACACCGTCACGCACGTCGACGGGGAGCTGGCCTCACAGGCCTGCGCCCCGAGCTGCGGGGAGAACCCGCTCGGCGCTCCGGTGACGGAGACCTTCCCGAAGATCAGTCCCTGGTCGCCCTGGAAGAACGGGGTCGTGAGGTTCTGTGTGGTGGTCTTGCCCGCCTTCAAGGTCACCGCCACGCCGCTCGTACTGGTGGTGCAACCCGACGGCGGGTTCGTGCAGAATCCGGGGTAGGCGATGTAGTTACCGGCCGGCAGACCGCCCTGCGTGTAGGTCCCCGAGGCCTTGATGGTGCCGGACTTCGAGGTCGTGCTCGTGGCCTTACGGCCGGTGGACACGCAGTCGCTCGCAGGCGTGCCGCCGGTGAAGGGCTCGTTGGACGGACACACCAGGGGCTTCACCAACTTCACCGGGTCGCTCTTCGGCACATTGGTGACGGTCAGCGTCCCGGTCAGCTTGGCCGGCGCGGCGTAGAACACCGGCAGGTTGACGGTTTGCGTGCTCCCCGAGGCCACGGAGACCGTCGCGACGATCCCGGTGAACCGTGGGCCGCCACCCTTCAGCTCGTAGAAGCCGGCGATGTTGTAGCTGCCGGGGTCGAGCGTGAAGGAGTAGGCCCCGGTGGGCGACGCGATGTCGATGACCGGGTTGCTGCACAGCCCCATCCCAGTGTTCGGGCATTCCTCGGCACCGAGGACCGCGGGCTTGAAGCCCTTCGGAGCACCCTCGAGCAATACGGTGCCCGAGACCGTGCCTGGTGCGGGAGGCTTCGTCGTGGTCGTCGTGCTGCACGAACTAGTCGAGCTGCCGCTCGATCCGGAGCTGCCGCTCGACCCGGGGCAGCACGTGCTCGAGCTGCTCGAACCGGAGCTCCCACTCGAACCGGAGCTCCCGCACGACATGGATGTCGTGGACGCGAGACGATTGCTCAGTCCGGTCAGGCCGAGGCCGGATGCGATCTCCGGTAGGACGGTCACCAACAAGACAAAACCCGCTGCCGCAATGACGCCGACGCGTACCCGTTGCTTCCAGGTCTTCATGCCCACCCCGTTCTCCCTCTCTGGGCCGATATCGATGTCGGCAACATAGTCGGTCCGCCCAACCCATGCAGGACGACCTGCAAAGTTTCACCGTGGCTGTTGCGAGGTGTGCTCCCGGCTCGACGCGGCGAGCGCGAAAAGAAAGTTTCACTCAAAATGCGGCCAGATAGGGACCGTCCGGCGTGAAGCCGATCCTCGCCATCACCGCCGGACGCGGGATCACCGGCCCCGGGTCGTTGGCCCGGAACGGGTTGTAGAGCAGGTAGACCGCGCCCCCGTCTTGGAACACGGACTCCTCACCGGGGCCGAGGCCCTGGTGGTTGGAGCCGATGAATGGCTTCGTGCTCACGTCCGTGCAGGGACCGAACGGGCTCTGGCACGCAGCGACCCCGATCCCGTACTGGGGCGAGAAGTACCAGTTTCCCGAGTAGAAGAGCCAGTACGTGCCCCATGCTTCCACCATGTCGGGTGACTCGACGATCGTTCCCTCCCATGCCTCGGAAGGACCGAAGATCTTCGTCGGCTCCCCGAGGAGCGTCCGACCGTCCGCGGAGAGATGCTGGGAGTAGATGCCGGTGTACCCGTTCTGGTCCGGTCCCGGCACTCCCGGGTTCGCGTTGTCCTCGGACTTCCACAGCAGGACGAGATGGGACCCGTCGACGAAGACGCGCGCGTCGATGGAACCTCGGTGATCGAGTTGGCAGATGAACGGTCGCTGCACCGGGATGAACGGACCGGTCGGCGACGACGAGAAGGCCGACCCGATGCAATGGGTCGGCGGTTCGACGCCGCGCAGGAGCGCGGTGAAGTACAGGGCCCATCCTCCTGCGACCCGGTGGACGTCGGGGGCCCACGTGAGGCCACCCTTGGCCCACCGCGGAAGACGTGGCAGAGCATTGATGACCCTTCCCCAGTGTCCGGGTTCGGACCCGACCCGGACCGGGACGTTCAACAAGCTCGTGCCCTCGCTCGTGTAGATGTAGTAGCGACCATGCCACGTCAACATGAACGGATCGGTGACGTCGGGACCCTTGAGGATGTACCGCGCCGGTGCCTCGGGTGTCGGGGATGGAGCCGGAGCGTCGGTCTCGATTCGTGCCCCGCCGCCGTCGCTGGCCTCGCTCGAGGAGCCGATCGCCACCTGGGTGACGATCAACGCCGTGACCCCGAGGCCCAGGACGACGGGGACGGCGAGGCCCCGCAGCCGCGAACGCGTGGCGGGGACGCGGGCGCGCGACTCCCGTTCGGAGGGAGCGGGCGCGTTCGTCGCCAGGGCCGCGACGCATCCTCCGAGGAGACCGACGGCCGGCAGCTGCCAATCGACGTCGACCACGCCACAGACGACGAACGCCACGGCCGCTCCGGCCGCACAGGACGCCAGGACGTCCCGCCGCCGGCAGGCGGCACCGACGACGCCGACGGCTCCGACGAGCAGGACGACGGCGATGATGCCGCCGTCCGTTCCGATGGTGAGGACGGTGTCGGGATTCAGCCCGACCGCGGTGTCGACCGGGCGGGTCGACGCCTGGAAGGCCTTTGGACCCGTCCCGGTCACGACGGAGGATCCCCAGGCCCGAGCCGCGGCCGACCACGCCAGGGTCTGGCCCTGGTCGACGGCCTCGGCCGGCGCGGTGACGCCCGGGGGGTGCACGGCCGCGATCGCCGTCCCCCCGGCGACCAGGATCAGGAGCACCACCGCGGCACCGACGCGGGGACGCGAGTGGGCGGGGCTCGCGCCGAGGCGGAGCGCCGACGCGGCCGCAGCTGCGCCGAGGGCGAGCGCGGCGGGCCACGCGCCGAGGTGGGAGGACGCGGACGCCAGCACGACCACTCCGGACACCAGACCCATGGCGAGGGGCCAAGCGGCGTGGCGCCAGCGCCCGAGCGGGACGAAGAACGCCCCGCAGGCCAGGGCCAGGAGGACCCAGTGGCTCTGGGTCCCGATGAGCGCGGCCAGCAGCAGGCACAGGGCGACTCGGACGAGGGGTACGTCCAGGTCCAGTCCGAGGGCCAGCAAGAGCGCCACGGCGAACATGCCGGCCGCGCCGGCGGGGTCGGTGAGCGGAGTCGACAGCTGCCAGAAACCGTCCGTGTGCTGGGCCAGTGGGTGGATGTGCCAGAACACGCCGATCAGCCCGACCGTCGCCGTGACGGCCGAGACGGCCACCACCGCCAGTGCGACGCGCCCGCGGTCGCGATCGTTCAGGGCTCTGACCACCACGAAGGCACCCAGGAACCCGAAGAGCACGGCTCCGAGAGGGAAGAACGCGGCGGGATGGTGCGCGACGACCGACCGGATCATCCACCAGAGGGCGAGCCCGCCGACGACGAACGCAACGGTTGCGGACGTCCGGTCCTTGAAGCGGACGAGCGCCATCACGCCGACGATCCCCGAAACCACGGCGACGCCGAACGCGTCGGCGGGGTAGAAGCCCCCCTTGCGGTAGACCGCGGCGGCCATCATGCCGACGACGAGGGCGGCCAGCGCAGCGGCGCTGTGCGGTTCGCCACGAGTGGGCTCTCCGGGCGGTTCGTCGAGCGCAGGTTCGGTCGTGTCCGGGTCGGCGAGGGTCAAGACGCCCGCATCGTTCGCTGGACTGTCGTCGGGTTCGAGCGAGCTCACTCCGGGCCTTCAAATCGGGGATCGACTGTGCGCACGAAGCCTCGCGCTGATCCGCCCGTCAGGGCACCACAGCCTCTTCGCCTCCGGCGGGCAAGTTACACCGTGGGGCCTCGACGTTGTGCCCGGGGTCACGGGTGCCGGGGTCAGCCCGGGTTCCCGGCGGCGCGTGCCGGGAGGAGGATCGCGGTGAGGCCGCTCGTCCGCCGCCTGCTACTGCTTCTCGCCGCCGCCGCCTGCTATCTCGGCATCGTCACGGTGCGCCAGGGCCCGCCCCCCGACGGGGACACGACCCCGCTGACCGCGGTCACGTCCGCCCTCGCCTCGGGCCGGCTCCACGCCGCAGCCGCCAACGACGAGTTGCCGAACCCCCCCGGCTACGCCCTGATGACGGCGCCCTTGGTCGCCTTGTTCCGTTCCGCGGTCGGCGCGCCTGTCTGGTGCACCACTCCGGGCGCGCCGCCGACCTGCATCGGCTCCCCGCATACCGCCACGATCCGACCTTCGGCGAGGACGTGGCGGAGTGTGGTTCGGCGCACCGGCCGGCCAACGGGGCGATCAGCGCGCCGCTGCCGCCTTGGTATCGATCTCAGGGGATCCTCGGGGTGGCCGGTTGGCTCGTCCTCGCGGTGGGGAGCCTTGCGCTGTTGTGGGCCGCCGGCGCGGCGTCGGGCGCACGCGAAGCGGGCCTCCTGGCCTTCCTCGCGTTCCTCCCCGCCGCGAGCAGCGCCGTGGTCCAGCTGTACCACCCCCAGGACATCGTCAGTCTCGGGATCGCCCTCGGCGCCATGGCGTTGGTGCTCAGACGGAAGTGGATCGCCGCGGGTGCGCTCTTCGGGCTGGCCGTGCTCACGAAGCAGTATGCGCTCCTGTTGCTGCTCCCCGCGCTGGCGACGGCACCGGGGGTCGGCCCGCGCCTGCGCATCGCCGCCGCCGCCGCCGTCGTCTTCGCCGCGGGGATCGCACCCTTCTTCTTGTCGGCGCCCCATGCCACCCTCGCCAATTTCAGCGGCTTCAGTGCCGGTGGAGCGGTGTCCGGCTTCACCGTGCTCAGCCTCTCCGGCGTGACCGGATCCGCCGCGTCGGCCATCGCGCGGGACGCCCCGGTCGTCTTCGCTCTCGGCGTGTGCATCTGGACCGTCCGTCGCGGGGAATGGGCCAACCGGCCCGTGGTCCTGGTCGCACTCGGGCTGTCGTGTGTGGGTGGGCGGCTCGTCTTCGAATCCGTCGTCTTTCCCTATTACCTCCTGGCGAGCAGCGTCCTCTTCTTCCTGCTCGACCTCGCGGCCCAGCGGGCCCCGCAGCGCTCGCTCGTCTGGTGCGCAGCAGCAGCGTTCTTCGTCGCCCTGAGTCCGGGCAACCGCGCCGTCGACGCCCTGGGGACGCTCATCCTGGCGGTGCTCGCCGTCGCCGCCGGGCTGGCCGATGTGGTGCGGCTGACGGGCTCCCACACTCCGAGCACACCCCCGGCCCACGTGACCTCCGACGCGGCCTGAGGCCCGGGTGGGATCCGTTCAGCGGGCCGGAGCAATCCGCCGCAGGACGCGGAGGCTTCCGCAGGCGCCGTCGTCGGTGAACTCCCCCGAGTCGAGCGCCGCGCAGTACAGCTCGAAGGGCGGCCGTCCGCCGTCCGCCGGATCGGGGAACACGTCGTGGATCGCCAGCCATCCTCCGTCGGCGACAAGGGGCGACCAGCCCCGGAAGTCCGCCCACGCGGGCTCGGACCCGTGGCCACCGTCGATGAAGCAGAAGCAGAGAGGCCGGTCCCACAGCGAGGCCATCGTCGGCGAGTCGCCGACGACACCGACGACCGAGGACTCCAGTCCGGCCGTCGCGATGCTCCGGCGCCAGTGAGCCAGCGTGTCGATCCGGCCGACGTCGGGGTCGACCAGGTCGGGCTCGTGGTACTCCCATCCCGGTTGGTTCTCCTCGGAGCCGCGGTGGTGGTCGATGGAGAGCAGCACGGAATCGGTGGCCTCGGCCGCCGCGCCGAGGTAGATGCTCGACTTGCCGCACCACGCGCCCACCTCGACCAACACGGCAGGTTTGCTCCTCGCCTGCCAGGTCCGGCCGGCGCGCAGGGCGGCGAGCAACAAGGCCTCGCCCTCGTCGTCGGGCATGAAACCTCTGGTGTCCCGCGCCACCGTCAGGAGCGAACGGACGCGGGGAGTCCGGAGGACGTCGTCGCGGGGCAGCGCTTGGGTCACCGTCGAGCAGCCGAGAGGGCGTCCGCGAGCCGGTCTCCCTCTCGGGCCGCGAACGCCACGTTCACGCCCAGGCGCTCAATCGACTGCGCCACACGCCGGAAGCCCGAGTCGAGCGGGTGCGAGTGGAGGAAGCGCACGACGTCGTCGGCGAACGACGCGTCCGCGGCAGAGCGCAGGGATCGACTCGAGCATGCGCGGGTGCGCGTTCTTCGGGAAGCGCTGGAGCATCGCGTCCCACGACTCGGTCATCCTGGTCCAGATGGCCTGGCCGCCGACGGGGTTCACCAGCAGGCCGGCGATGACGGCGAACCCGTTCTGGCTTCGCACCTCGCTCATGGCCAGATCGAACGTGCGCAGACACAGGTCGACGTCCGGGAACGTGGTGAGCGCCCCGAGGGAGCGCATCTCCTCCTGCGGCGTCGCCGCGGCGCGATAGCGCTCGAGGAGCGCGTCGTAGTCGCCGGGGCGAACACGCTGCGCCACCACCGCCAGTGTCGCCGACTCCACGTCGGGCGGGATGGGATCCCCCGAACCACCGGCGATGGGGGAGCGGTCGAAGCGCTGGGACGCCTCGGCCCTGACGGACGCGTCCGCGCCAACCGTCCCGAGGATGTTGATGGCGAGCGCGCGCAACGTGGGGGTGCGGTCCCCTTCACCCGCCTCGGCCTCGAAGCCGAGACGCTGATGCACGGGTCCGAAGAGCGCCGCGACGGCATCGGTCAACGTGTCACGCTCGGCCCCGGCGGCGATCCGGTTGACCAGGACGAGCGCGCTGGCGACGGGAGCCCACGGCGCGGGATCCGGATGCAGCCCGAGCCGCGACGCCAGCTGGAGGAAATCGCGGCAGGTCGGACCGGCCGGCGAGAGTGGTCGCCCACGTGTCGGCGAGCAGGTTGGCGCATTCCAGTGGTGTCAGCTCTGTCAGGTGCTCCGAGAGCGCCAGCGAATGTGACCGCTCGTAGCCGACCCGGAAGATGCCCCACCCGCCGGCATTGACCACGACGAGGCCCTGGTCCGCCTCTTCGACCTCTACGGGTGCGGGGCCGAGGACCAGGCGCCGGGCAGGTGTGGCGGGCGCGCTCGAGCCGGCGAGCGTGCGCACGGCGAGAGGGACGTTCCATTCGGTGCCGATGGAGGACTCGGTGCCGGCCGGCGGCGGTCCGAACGAGAACGGTTCCTGGGTGAGGGTGGTCCCGGCGAGCGATACCAGCGGATGTCCTCCCTGGAGGATGAACGTGTCCATGACGTCGCGCACCGGTGCGCCGCTGGCGTCTTCCAGCGCATCCCACAGATCGGTGGTGACCGTGTTGCCGTAGGCGTGGGCCTTGAGATAGGCGCGTACACCGTCTCGGAACACCTCGGACCCGATGTGCTGCTCCAGCATGCGCAGGACGCCGCACCCCTTCTCGTAGGTGAGGAGGTCGAACATCCCCTCCGCCTCCTTCGGCGGACCAACCGGGTACTCGATGGGGCGGGTGGCGTGCACGCCGTCGACGTTGAGCGCAGCCTCACGAGACGGGGCGAAGCCGACCCAGCGGTCCCACGACGGCCTGAACGCGTCGACGCAGAGCACCTCCATGAAGGTGGCGAAGGCCTCGTTGAGCCAGATGCCCTCCCACCAGCCCATGGTGACCAAGTCGCCGAACCACATGTGGGCCAGCTCGTGGGCGATGACGTCGGCCACGCGCTCGAGCTCGGCCCGCGACGCCTCGGCCGGATTCACAAGGAGTGCGGTGTCGCGGAACGTGATGCACCCCAGATTCTCCATGGCGCCCGCGGCGAAGTCCGGGATGGCGACCAGGTCCACCTTGTCGCCGGGATAGGCAATGTTGAAGTAGTCGCTGAAGAAGCGCAGCGCGAAAGCACCCACCTCCAGCGCGAACTCGGCCAGACCGCGCTTCTCGGGGGTGTAGACGACCCGAAGCGGAACGCCGTCGACGTCGACGGTGTCGGTCGTCTCGAACTTGCCGACGACGAACGCGACCAGATACGTCGACATCCTCATGGTGGGGGCGAATCGCACCCGCTGCTTGCCCTCCACGATCTCACTCGAGGTCACCGGGGAGTTGGAGAAGGCCTGGACCTCGGGTTCGACCAGGAGCGTGACCTCGAACACGGCCTTGCGGTCAGGCTCGTCCCAGCACGGAAACGCCCGGCGGGCGTCGACCGACTCGAATTGGGTGGTCGCGATCAGCTGCACCTCACCGTCGCGGTCCGTGTACGTGGATCGGTAGAACCCTCGCAGCTTGTCGTTGAGGGTCCCCGTGAAGCGGCAGCTGACGGTGCATCGGCCCGGTTCCAGGAGACCCGGCAGACGAAAGGTCACCTGCTCCAGATCGTCGTCGAACGACACGGTGCACGGCAGCGTGCTGCCGTCGGCCGTCACGACTTCGACGTCGCTCACGGCCAGCTCGGCCGCGTTGAGCACCATCTCACCGACCGCTTCGTGCACGACCACGTCGATCGACAGCGTGCCCGAGAAGGACGCCGACGCCATATTGGGCCCAATCTCGATCCGATAGGTCTCCGGTTCCACCGTGCGGGGCAGGCGGAAGTCCTGCGCGTCGGTGGCGCCGGCGGACGTGGCGGTGGGTGGGTGCATCCGGGCAAGGCTACCTGCCGCACTCGGAGTAGGTTCTCGCTCCGTGCCTGCTTCCGAGTCGACCCTCGACCCATCCGCCGCGCCCGAGGCGCCCGAGGGCGACGCCCTCCACGATCTCGACGTGGTTGCGATCGGCTCGCCTCTGCTCGACGTGGTGGACCTGACCAGCGAGGAGCGGCTCGCCGAAACGGGGCTTGAAAAAGGTTCGATGACACTGATCGACCTGGTCACTGCAGATGCTGTTCAGTCGGCCATGCAAGCGCCTCGCTTCGTGTCGGGGGGGTCGGTCGCCAACACCACGGCCGGTATCGCGGAGCTCGGCGGGCGCGGCGGGCTTCGTCGGCGCGGTGGCGGACGACGAGGTGGGGCGCACCTACGCGGAGAACCTCCGTGCGGCCGGGGTCGAGTTCGAACCTCATCTGAGCGAGTCCGCCGCGGGAGACGGCCTGGGCACCGGTCGATGTGTCGTGCTCATCACCGAAGACGCCGATCGCACCATGGGGACCTACCTCGGCGCAGCCTCCACGCTGTCCCCGGCCGGCGTGTCCACGTCGTTGATCGCCCGCGCCTCGGTGGTCCTGCTCGAGGGGTACCTGTGGGACGTGCCCGCAGCCAAGGAGGCGCTGCGCCATGCCGCGGCCACCGCCCACGCCAATGAGGGATCGGTCGCACTGTCATTGTCGGACCCCTTCTGTGTGGGACGGCATCGCCGCGAGTTCCTCGACCTCCTCCTCGACGACGTCGACATCCTCCTCGGGAACGAGGAGGAGGTGACGATGCTCTTCGACGTGCCGTTGCACCGGGCTGCTCTGGAGGCGGCCGAGGAGACCGGCCTGCTCGTGGTCGTGACGCGGTGGAGCTCAGGGTGCGGTCGTGCTCACCCCCCAAGGACCCCAGGACGTCGCCGCCGCCCCGGCCGAACGGGTGGTCGACACCACCGGCGCAGGCGACCTCTTCGCCGCGGGTTTCCTCTTCGGCTTGACCCACGGGCTCGGACCGGTGGAGAGCACGCAGCTCGGCAGCGTCTGCGCGGCCGAGGTCATCTCCCACACCGGGGCGCGACCCGAGGCGGACCTCAAAGAACTGGCGGCCCGGGCGGGGCTGCCGGCCCGGTAGGGGTTCCGGTCGTGTCGCTGTCGATCGGGATCGTCGGGTTGCCCAACGTCGGCAAGTCGACGCTCTTCAACGCGCTCACCGACAACCGCGTCCTCGCCGCCAACTACCCGTTCGCCACCATCGAGCCGAACGTCGGCGTGGTGGCCGTACCCGACCCCCGACTCGAGGTGCTCTCGGCGCTCTACGACGGGGCCCCGGTCGTGCCGGCGACGGTCACGTTCGTGGACATCGCCGGCATCGTCCGCGGCGCGTCCAAGGGTGAGGGCCTGGGCAACCAATTCCTGGCCGCCATCCGCGAGTGTGACGCCGTCTGCGAGGTGGTGCGGGCGTTCCACGACGACGACGTCGTCCATGTCGACGCCCGGGTCGACCCGGGCGGAGACATCGAGACCGTCGACAGTGAGCTCCTCCTGGCGGACCTGCAGACCATCGAGAACCGCCTGCCCCGCATGGTGAAGGAGGCCAAGACGACGCCAGCGCTGAAGCCGACGGTCGCCGCGGTGGCCGAGGCGGAGCGCATCCTGGCCGAGGGTCGGACGATCTCCGCCGCGGCGGCCGCGGGGGAGGTCGACCCCGCGCTGCTGCGCGACCTGCACCTCCTCACCGCCAAGCCGTTCATCTACGTCTTCAACGTGGACGAGGACGAGCTGGGGGACGATGGGCGGGCGCAGGAGCTGACGCGGTCGGTGGCGCCGGCGGCCGCCGTCGTCGTGTGCGCGCAGATCGAAGCGGAGGTGGCGGGGCTCGACCGGGCCGACGCCAAGGAGATGCTCGCCAGCTACGGCCAAGAGCACTCCGGTCTGGAGCAGCTCGTGCACGTCGGCTTCGAGACGTTGGGGCTGCAGACGTTCCTCACCGCCGGACCCAAGGAAGCGCGGGCGTGGACCATTCACATCGGAGACACTGCGCCCAAGGCGGCGGGGGTCATCCACTCCGACTTCGAGCGCGGCTTCATCAAAGCGGAGGTGATCAGCTTCGACGACCTCGTGGCGGCCGGCTCGGTCGTCGCGGCTCGCACCGCCGGCAAGGCTCGCATCGAGGGTCGCGACTACGTGTTGCGTGACGGCGACGTCGTGGAGTTCCGGTTCAACACCTGACCCGTGACCCCGTCGAGCGGTGAGGGTCTGGGCGCGGGGTCCGGTCGGTCAGGACTTCGGATTCGGGATGCCTTGGCCGCTGGACACCGAGAACGGTTTCGTGATCTGGCGCCCGGCGGCGTCGAGCACGTACCAGGGACCGCCGTCCTGATCGATGGCCTGGCCGGTGACCATGCCCGGCGTCACGTCGAGGTTGTAGGTGTAGAGCGGGTGCCCGCCGTAGGTGATCTGGGTCGAGCCGTCGGGGCGGCGGATGGTGCCGACGAGCGACGGGTCGACGCCCTTGCCGGCGCGAATCGGGCCCGAGCGGGTCAGCGGCGGCCACTGGAAGACGCACCCGTCGTTCACACAGGCGCTGGACCGGTCGGTGTCGGGGCCGAAGTCGTAGAGCGTGTCTCCGCCGCCGGTGGCCAGGATGGGCCCGACGGGTGAGCGCTGCAGGGTGAGCGTGAGAGAGACATCGGTCGTCGGCGGGGCCGACAGGGTGGTGACGCCGGAGCTCCCGCAGGAGGACACGGCCAGGGCGGCGGTGACGAGGGCTGCCGTGACGACGAGGGCAGAACGGCGCAGTCCCACCCGAATTAAGAGGCCGGGGGAATGCTCGTGCCGAGGAGCCAGCTGATGGACGAGAGCGCGTCGGCGACGGACCACTCCCCGAACTGGGGATGGTGGAGGCTGTGGAGGCCGTCGCCGTCGAGGAGCGCGGACAGCTTCGGGCTCAACCGGCCGCCCAGGTCCGGTGCGCTGGCGTCGACGAAGCGCTCGCGGCCGTCGGGGTCGACGAGGATGTAGCCGTCGGTGTGGACCACGTCGTAGGTCAGCGGCGCGCCGGTCCACCAGTCGAGGTGCGCCGGCTTCTCCTCGGGGACCTTCTGGTAGCCGACGCCGAAGGGTTTCCAGAACGCGGCCACGGCCGAGGGCGTGCCCGTCCACAGCTCCCAGTCGGCGCCGAACTCGCGTTGGTAGGCGGCCAGGCGGGCCACGATGTCGCGCCCGGGGTCGACCGTCGCCTCGACGAAGACGACCCGGGACCCGAGCCCAGCCGCCCGCACGTCGCGCTCGAGCGACAAGAACGCCGCGGTGACGAGGGGGCACTCGTCCTGGCAGAGGCTGAGGAAGGGCGCCAACACGACCACCTTGCCTCGCAGCCCGGCCAGGGACACGGAGCGCCCGTGCTGGTCGACCAGGCTCACGTGCTGCGGGGTGGGTCGGTTCTCGACCAGGCCCTGGCTCGGAGGCGGGGCCGCGGGCGCGGAGGACCCGCACGCGGCGAGGAGCGCGCCCAGAGCCAGGACGGCGGTGGCGGTGAGGACCCGTCGGGGTCGGAGGAGGGCCATGGATCGGCGCGTCCATAGTGGTGGCGCCGACGGTGGAATGCCAGTCGCCGCCGGGACGTGGGCACGCTCGGCGCGGATCAGAAGTCGTCGTCGCCCGGAGGCAGGAAGGTGAAGGGAAGGTCGGCCAGAGCGATGAGGGTGGAGGCGATCCAGCGGGTCAGGGCGTCGAAGAGCGGGCGCAGGCCCGAGGGGTCCTCGAGCTGGCGCTCGCTGAAGCGGAGGCTGCCCTCGTAGGTGGCCTCGGCCGCCCAGCGCAGGGCTCCGGCCAGGTCGGAATCGCCGTCGGCGCGCACCTGCTCGATCGTCGTGGCCACCCGCACCAGGTCGCCCCGCTCCTGGAGAGGGCCCGAATCGGGCAGCACGCTGAGCACCTTCTCCTCGTCGGGGACCTCGGCCATGCGCTGCACGCGCAACGCCACCTCGATCACCACCTCGGGCAGCTCGTCCGGGGGTTCGCCGATCGACCAGCTCCGGTACGACGTCTGGCTCCACGTGGGCCAGTCGACCGAGAGGTCGGCTCGCACGCGGGGCGGCTGCTCCTCTCCCGGCAGGCTGTACGAGGTCTCCCACGAGACATCGCCCAGGAACACGTCGACCTGGAATCGCTCCTCCACCGCCTGCCGCTGCAGGAGCGCCCTGTCGAACGAGGCACGGATGGCGCCGATGATGTCGACGAGGATGTGATCGAGCACGGCGTGGACGAGAATAGGTCCCCGCCGCGCCGGCCTCGGTCGGGCCGGGTTCGTTCCGCGCCGGGGCTGTTACGGTCGAGCGGGTGAGCCCAGAGAGCGCGCCGAGCCACCGGGGCGGGGCGTCGGTCTGGACGAGCCGGCGAGTCATCGCCTACGCGCACCAGGGTGGGGCGTGGGAGTCGCCGTCGTCCACCCGCCACGCCATCCGGCACGCGCTCGACGCGGGCGCCACCGGCGTGGAGCTCGACGTGCACGCGACCGCCGACGGCGAGCTCGTGGTCTGCCACGACGCCACCGTGGACCGGACGACAGAGGCAAGCGGAACGATCGCGTCCTTCACCCTCGAGGAGCTGCGGCGCCTGGACTTCTCCTACTGGTGGATCCCCGGCGCCGACGTCACTCCGGGCCGGGCGCCCGGCGACTACCCCCTCCGCGGCCGCGCGCCGGGCGACCCGACCTTGGGGATCGCCACACTGCGCGAAGTCCTCGAAGAGTTCCCGGAGGTGGTCCTGAACCTGGACATCAAGCAGACGGCACCGGTGGTCGCACCCTACGAGGAGGCGCTGGCCGACCTGTTGGCCGAATTCGGACGGAGCGACGACGTGATCGTGGCCTCGTTCCTCGACCAGGCGACGGACGCCTTCCGGGCGTTCGCCCCGGACGTGCCGACGTCAGCCGGTACGCAGGCCACGGCCGATGCGTGGCGCGCGGTCCAGGCGGGAGAGGACGTGCCCGACAGCCCGGCGGTGGCCTACCAGGTGCCCGAGCGGCAAGGGGACCTCGTCGTCGTGGACGAGCGCTTCGTCGAGGCGGCACACCGCGCCGGCAAGGTGGTGCACGTGTGGACGGTCAACGACGTCGAGGCCATGCGCCGCCTCGTCGCACTCGGGGTCGACGGGATCATCTCGGACCGGCCGACGACGCTCAGCGCGGAGCTCGCCGCCTCGGGCGTGGCGTGGAGTGGGAGTTGAGGCGGCTGTCCCGGTTCAGCCGCGGCCGCAGTTCGGCTTCTTGCCGTGGTTGGCCTTCTTCTTGGTCCGCAGCTTGCGCTTGACGGTTCGCTTCGACATGGAGGGGACAGGTTAGACGGTCGGGCGCCGGGCGTCCGTTCGGTAGCCTCGACGGCGATGCGCTCCGGTTGGCTCCTGCGGGACGGGGACGTCGTGTGCGCACTGGACATGGCCGACTCGCCCGCCGAGCGGCGTGACGCCCTGCGGGGCCGAGGCGGGTGGGACGGTGGTCTGCACGTGGTGGGCGCGCGGGCGGTCCACACGGCCGGCGCCCGGTTCCCCATCGACGTGGCCTTCCTCTCGGTCGACCTGACCGTGGTGCGAGTGACCCGGCTCAGGCCATGGAGGGTGGCGGTCTGCGGGCGCGCCGTGCGCAGCCGGGTCGAGACGGAGGCGGGGTCGCTCGAGCGTTGGGGCGTCCGCGTCGGCGACCAGCTCGAGGTACGCGAGGCCCAGCCGGGCGAGGGAGGGGGCGGCCCGGGCGCCGGCCCGGGCGCGGCGGGCAACGGCTCTTGAGCGTTCCCGCCCCGAGCCGCGGGCGGCTCGTGCTGGTGGCGACGCCGATCGGGAACCTCGGCGACCTCTCGCCGCGCGCCCGCGACGTGCTGGCGGCGGCCGACGTGATCTGCTGCGAGGACACGCGGCGCACGCGGGCTCTGCTCTCCGCCGCCGGGGTCGGGGGCGGAGACCGCCTCCTCTCGCTGCACGGGCACAACGAGGCGTACCGCGTCGGGCGTGTCGCCACCTTGGTGGCGGGCGGTGCGACCGTGGCCGTGGTCAGTGACGCGGGGACTCCCGGCATCTCGGACCCCGGCGCCCACCTCGTGGCGGAGCTGGCCGCGCTCGGGGAAACCGTGAGCACGGTCCCCGGCCCCTCCTCGGTCGTCGGCGCCCTCGTCGTGAGCGGGCTGCCGACGAACCGGTTCAGTGTCGAAGGCTTCCTGCCCCGCAAGGGCGGCGACCGCCGCCGCCGCATGACGGCGCTCATGGCGGACGAGCGCACGACCGTCCTGCTCGAGGCGCCGGGACGAGTCGTCGCGACCCTCGAAGAGCTCGCGGCGGTCGACCCCGAGCGGCCCGCGGCCGTCGTACGCGAGCTGACGAAGCTGCACGAGGAAGTGTGGCGGGGCACCCTCGCCGCGGCCGCAGCCGAGTTCGCGTCACGCGGGGTGCGAGGCGAAGTGGTGCTGGTCGTGGGCGGGGCACCTCCCCGTGAAGCGCCCGACGAGCGCGACCTCGAGGCCGCGGTGCGCGACGCGGTCGCGCACGAACCCGATGCCGGCGCACGACGCGTGGCCGACGGGGTCGCCGCAGCGCTCGGTGTGCCGCGCCGCCGCGCCTACGAGGCGACGCTGCGCGTGCGCGGCGCACGAGACGGCGCAGGCGACGACGGGTCCGAGGTGCCCTGAGGGCACCGGTACGCTGGCTCCGGTGCCCCACTACTTCCTCACCACCCCCATCTACTACGTGAACGACGCTCCGCACGTCGGCACCGCGTACACCACGGTGAACGCCGACGCCCTGGCGCGCTGGCACCGCCTGACGGGGGACCAGGTGCGGTTCATGACCGGCACCGACGAGCACGGGGCGAAGATCGTCGAGGCGGCCGAGGCGAACGCCACGACGCCGAGGGAATGGACCGACCGCACCTCGGCCCGCTTCGTCGAGACCTGGTCGGGTCTCGAAATCGCCAACGACGACTTCATCCGCACGACCGAGGCGCGCCACTACGCCGTCGTGCAGGAGTTCCTCCAGCGCATCTACGACAACGGGTACATCGAGCTGGCGCCCTACACGGGCCTGTACTGCATCTCGTGCGAGGACTACTACACCGAGGACCAGCTCAACGACGGCAAGTGCCCCGTGCACGGCCGTCCCGTGGTCGAGATGCAGGAGGACAACTACTTCTTCAAGCTGAGCTCGTTCGAACAGCGGCTGCTCGACCACTACGAAAGCCACCCGGACTTCGTTCGCCCGGTTTCGAAGCGCAACGAGGCCCTGGGCTTCATTCGAGGCGGCCTCCGCGACGTGTCGATCACACGGACGTCGTTCTCGTGGGGCGTGCCCGTCCCCTGGGACAGCGGGCACGTGTTCTACGTGTGGTACGACGCCCTCATCAACTACCTGACCGTGGCCGGCTTCGGCGGTGACCAAGCCGAGTTCGAGGCGTGGTGGGGATCGTCACACCATCTGATCGGGAAGGACATCCTCAAGTTCCACTGCGTCTGGTGGCCGGCCATGTGCCTGGCGGCGGGCATCGACCCGCCGAAGGAGATCTTCGTGCACGGCTATCTGCTCATGGGTGGGCAGAAGTTGAGCAAGACGATGATCGCCAAGGCGGTCATGGGAGACGGAGAGGGCGACGGAGACGGAAGTCGTCCGCTCCGGGTGACCGACGTCTCGCCGCTCGCGCTGGCGGACGAGATCGGGGTCGACCCGCTGCGCTACCACCTCCTGCGGGACGTGCCGCTCGGGAGCGACGGCGATTTCTCCTTCGACGGCATCGTGGCGCGCTACAACGCCGACCTCGCCAACAACCTCGGCAACCTGGTGTCGCGCGTGGCCACGGTGGTGCACTCCAAGTGCGACGGGGTGGGACCGGCCTGCGACGAGGGGAGCGAGTTGGCCGTGGTCGCGGCGGCCGCGCTCGAGTCGGCGACGGCCGCCTGGGCGCGTTGGGCTCCCCACGAGGCGCTGGAGGAGACCTGGCGTCTGATCGGCGCGGCCAACGCGCGACTCGAGGAGGCGGAGCCCTGGAAGATGGAACCGGGACCCGAGGTCGCTGCGGTGCTGGGCGACGCGCTCGAGGTCCTGCGCATCGTCGCCCTGCTCGTGTCGCCCGCCATGCCGGCAACCGCCACGGAGGTATGGCGCCGCATCGGCGTGACCGGCGATCCGGCGGCGGCCAGCCTGCCCGGTGACGCGGCGTGGGGCGGCTATCGCGGGGGCACCCCGGTGGTCAAGGGCGAACCGCTGTTCCCTCGTCGCAAGGCGCCCGGCTGACGTGGGCGGCTGGTTCGACTCCCACTGCCACGTCCAGGAGGAGTTCACGGGTGGCGCCGAGGAGAGCGGCCCGGAGGTGCTCTCCCGTGCCGCCGAGGCGGGCATCGAGCGGTTGGTCTGCATCGGCACGGGCGTCGCCACCTCCCGGCAGGCCCTCGAGGTGGCGCGGTCGACGGCGGCCGGCGCCGGCTCGGGCGAAGACGCGGGAGCACCGCGCGCCTGGGCGTCCGTCGGGCTTCATCCGCACGAGGCCAGTGAGGGCGTCGACGAAATCGCCGCGCTGTTGGACCGCGAGCTCGACGCGGGCGACGGCGCCATCGCCGCGGTGGGCGAGTGCGGGCTCGACTACTACTACGAGCACTCGCCGCGACGCGCGCAGCGTGAGGCGTTCGCGGCGCAGATCGCGCTCGCGCACGCGCACGATCTTGCCCTTGTCATTCACGCGCGTGACGCGTGGGTCGACCTGTTCGACGTGCTCGAGGGCGAAGGCATTCCGGCGCGCACCGTGCTGCACTGCTTCACCGGAGGCGTCGACGAGGTCGACCGTTGTCTGCGCGCGGGCATGTACGTGTCGTTCAGCGGGATCGTGACGTTCAAGAACGCGAACGACGTGCGCGCCGCGGCCGAGCGTTGCCCGTTCGACCGACTGCTGGTGGAAACGGACAGTCCGTTCCTCGCGCCCGTGCCCCATCGCGGCCGCACCAACGAGCCGGCGTTCTTGCCTCTGGTGGGCGCGGCGGTCGCGGCGGTGAAGGGCTGCACGGTCGACGAGGTGAAGAATCGCTCGGCCACCGCTGCGGCCACGGTGTTTTCCACAGGAACTTGATTCCTCAGTTTTTGTGCGGAATACGAGAACCTTCTGACCTGGATGTTTACGGGACAAATCGGCCCGTTTATGCCTGTCACCAGGGAGTTTACTAAAATACAACCCTAGTTCAGCTCCGTGACCTGGGGAAATGAGGGGCGCGCTCATCGGTCTGGATTCTGCATTTGCACGGGCCGTGATCGGTTATCTATGTTCTCCAAATCCCCCCGTTGCCTGTCTGTGTCGGCGCGGGTGCACTGAGTCCCGAAGAAGGGTGGAGCCCTGCGGAAACAGAGCACAGTGGGGAGGCGCCTCGGTGTCGCTGCGCTTTTGTGTGGTGCGATGCTCGGCCTGCCTCTCCTCCTGCTGCACACCCAGACGGTGCATGCGTCGCATGCGAGCCGCGACGCGGCATCGCCGCGGGCGGTGCGCATCGCGAGACGCGGCTGGGGCATGGACCTGCCGACGCATCTGGTCTCGTACCGCGCGCCCGTCACGGCCACCACCACGACGACCGTGCCTCCGACCACGAGCACGACGACGGTGCCGCCACCGACCACCACGACGACCGTCCCTCCGCCGACCACCACGACGACCGTCCCGCCGCCTCCGCCGCCTCCCCCGCCGACGACGACCACGACTGCGCCGGTCGCCGTGGCGGCACCGCCGCCCGCCCACTCCGAAGTCGGCGAGGCGACGTGGTACTCGGCCGCGTCCGCCGGCATGTGTGCCAGCCCGTCGCTCCCGTTCGGAACGGTGCTCACCGTGACCAACGACGCGACGGGCGCGTCGACGACGTGCACCGTCGACGACCGCGAGGGGGCCGGGTACCCGCGCGTCGTGGACATGTCGCCGGAAGGGTTCGCGCAGATCGCCGACCTGAGCGAGGGAGTGGTAGAAGTCACAATCTCCTGGTGACCCTTTCCGGTGCGGACATCACCGAGCTCCTCGCGGCGCGCGGTCTCCGACCGAACCGGGCCCTGGGTCAGAACTTCGTCGCCGACGCCAACACCGTTCGGCGCATCGCCCGCCTCTCGGGCGTGGGTGCGGGCTCCTCTGTCCTCGAGATCGGCGCCGGCCTCGGCTCGTTGACCCTCGCGCTGGCCGAGACCGGGGCACGGGTCGTGGCCGTCGAGACGGACCACCACCTGGTGCCGGTGCTCACGGACGTGGTCGAGCCGGTCGGGGCCGAGGTGGTGCCCGGCGACGCGCTGAAGCTGGACCTCGGCGCACTGCTGGCCGAGCGCGGGGGAGGACGCTGGAGCGTGGTCGCCAACCTGCCCTACAACGTCGCCACCCCGCTCGTGATGCGGCTGCTCGAGGAGGTGGACGCGGTTGACGCGCTCCTGGTCATGGTCCAACGCGAGGTGGGGGAGCGGATGGCGGCCGGGCCCGGCGACCCGGCCTATGGCGGAGTCTCGGTGCGGATCGCCTACTTCGCCCATGCGGCCCTGGCCGGTCGGGTCCCCGCTTCGGTGTTCGTGCCGAGGCCGCGCGTGGAGTCCGTGCTCGTCCGCATCCACCGGCGGGCGTCGCCCGCGGTCGACCCCGCCGTGGTGTCCTACGCCCGGCTGGCCGAGGTGATCAAGGCCGGGTTCGGGCAGCGCCGCAAGATGCTGCGCCGCTCGCTCGCCTCGGTGGTGGCGCCGGAGGCGTTCGTGCGGGCCGGGGTGCGTCCCGAGGCCCGGGCCGAGGAGCTCGACGTCACGGCGTGGGGAAGGCTGGCCGCGCCGTGACGCGACGGATGGCCCCGGCCAAGCTGACCGTCTCCCTACGGGTGACAGGGGTGCGCTCCGACGGCTTCCACGAGCTGGACGCGGAGATGGTGACGCTCGACCTGGCCGACGAGCTGGAGCTGGAGGAGGGCGGTGCGGGCATCACCGTGGCCGCGGCGCCCGGAACGAGGGCCGACGCCCTTCCCCGCCCCGAGGAGAACCTGGTGTCCCGCGCGCTGGCCGCGGCCGGCCGGACGGCGTCGGTGCACGTGACCAAGCGGATCCCGCTCGGCGGCGGACTCGGCGGAGGCTCGGCCGATGCGGCCGCGGTCCTCCGCTGGGCCGGATGCGCGGATCCGATGGTCGCCCTCGGCATCGGCGCCGACGTGCCGTTCTGCCTCGTGGGCGGCCGGGCCCGGGTCGTGGGCGCCGGTGAGCGGGTCACCCCCCTGCCCTTCGAGCGGCGCGAGTACCTCCTGCTCGTGCCGCCGTTCGGCGTGGACACCAGGCGGGTCTACCGGGCCTGGGACGACCGCCCCTCGTGGGAGGGGCCGAACCACCTGGCGCGTGCCGCTCTGGCCGTCGAGCCCCGGCTGGCGATGTGGCGCGACGCGCTGGGGGAGGCGTCAGGTGTCGAACCGAGGCTGGCCGGCAGCGGCTCGACCTGGTTCGTCGAGAGCGCAACCGATTCGGTGTCGGAGGCCCGGGTGGACGGAGCGAGGGCCCCGCTCGTACGGGCCCGCACGGTTCCGTCCGGGTGGGAAGGGGACTGAAGTCCGGGCTACTTGCCGGCCCGGCGCTGCCAGCGGGTGGCCTTGAGCATCTTCTTGTGCTTCTTCTTGCGCATCCGCTTGCGGCGCTTCTTGATCAGTGATCCCATGTCGAAGCGGCAGGCTAGCGGTCCGCAGGCTCGACTGCCAGGTCGGGCCGGGCGCGAGGAGGCGCGGCATGGGCTTCGAGATCGTTCGGCTGGACCACCTGCAGCTGGCCATGCCGCCCGGACGGGAGGAGGCGGCTGAGGCCTTCTACTCCGGGCTCCTCGGCTTCGAGCGCGTCCCCAAGCCCGTGGCTCTGGAGGCGCGGGGCGGCTGTTGGTTCGTGCGCGGGGCGACGGTGGTCCACCTCGGCGTGGAAGAGGACTTCCGGCCGGCCCGCAAGGCCCACCCCGCTTTCGTCGTGCGGGACCTCCCCGCGCTCGAGGCGGTGCTGCGGGCAGCGGGTGTGGAGGTGCGTCCGAACCCGGACGCCCCCTCGGGGGCGGGAGCGTACGTCGACGACCCCTTCGGCAACCGGATCGAGCTCATCGCCGAGATCTGAGGGCCGCACCCGCCCGCTGACCTGCGGAAGCGCGGGCGGTGAGTCGAAGAAGGAGGCCGACGGGGGCGGAGGGCGGAGGTCCGCCCCCGTCGGCGAGACCGGCGGCGGGGATGAGGGGGGTCCGGAGTACCACCGCCGGCTTGATGCCACCAGTCTGCGCCCGACGGCTTGGTGCCGGATCACAGCCACATAAGAAAAGTCGAAGAATCTGCGGTGGGCGGGCCGCCACCCACCTCAGGGCGGGGACCCGGCGTCGGGGCCGACCACCGTGGGCAGCCGCAGGGTCATGCGGGCCCCGCCCTCCGGGTCGTTCTCGGCCAGGACGGATCCCCCCTCGGCTTTGGCCACCTGGGCCACGATGGCCAGGCCGAGGCCCGATCCGGGCAGGCCGCGGGCCGCGGGCGAGCGGTAGAAGCGGTTGAAGACGAGCGGCAGGTCGGCCTCGTCGAAACCCGGGCCGTGATCGCGCACGGTCACCGTCCCCTCCTGGCAGCAGACCGAGACCGACCGGCCCGGCGGGCTCCACTTGCGCGCGTTGTCCAAGAGGTTGCCCACGGCACGGGTCAGGCGGTCCGGGTGCCCGTCGACCCAGCATGGGTCCGTGTCGACCTCGAAGGTGACGTCGTCGGCGCGGCCGTGGGTCTCCTGGACCGCCGCGGCCTCGCGCACGAGCAGGTCGAGGCGCAGCAGCTCGGGCGGGGCCGGGTGCTGGTCGCCCCGGGCCAGCTCGGCCAGGTCGGCGACCAGGCCGGTGAGCTCCTGAAGCTGCACGAGCACGTCGTCGACCAGCACCGAACGGTCGTCGGCGCTGAGCTCGTCGACGCGGCGGATCACCTCGAGGTTGGTGCGCAGGCTGGTGAGCGGGGTCCGTAGCTCGTGCGACGCGTCGAGGACGAGCTGGCTCTGGGCGCGGCGCGACGACTCGACCGCCCCCAGCAGACGGTTGAAGGTCCGGCGGAGGCGGCCGAGCTCGTCGGCCCCTCCCGGGTCGAGGCGCCGCGAGACGTCCGTCGTCTCGGCCACGTCCTCCACGGCGTCGGTGAGCGAGTTGAGCGGGACGAGCGCGGTCCGTGCCACCAGCCAGCCCAAGCCGATGGCGAGCAGCACCCCGGCCAGTGCGACCGCGCCGAGCAGCAACGCCAGCTTGGTGAGCTCGTGCGAGGCGTTGAGGAGAGTGGCGATCTGGAGCGCGCCACCGTTCTCGAGGTTGCCCGAATTGACCGTGGTACCGGGCGGCAGGTGCTGGACCAGCTCGCGCATCTGGTTCCCGTCGACCTCCACGGTGGTGAAGTACGAAGGGGCGAGGCCCAGCGCGACGAGACGCACCTCTCCGGTGACCGGCAGCCCGCCCCCGGCGACCACCGCCCCGCCGGAGTCGGTCACCTGTCCGAGCGTGGCCGTGGTGGACCCGAACTGCGCGCCCTCGACGATCTTCTGCGCCGCGGTGGTCAACGAGTCGTCCGCCGCCTCGAGCAGGGTGTTGCGGGCGGCGACGAACGATGCGCTCGACGCCACCAGGACGGCGATCACCACGGCGACGGTGCTGGCGAGGACGAGCCTGGTCCGGAACGTCACGCGTCGCGCAGGACGTACCCCACGCCGCGCACGGTCTGGATGCACCGGGGATCTCCCCCCTCCTCCAGCTTGCGCCTCAGGTAACCGACGTAGACGGCGAGCGAGTTCGTCCCGGAGTCGAAGTCGAAGCCCCAGACGCGGTTGAGGAGCACCTCTCGAGTCAGCACCTGGCGAGGGTGGCGAAGGAACATCTCGAGGAGGTCGAACTCGATGCGGGTCAGGGTGAAGGTGCGCTCGCCCCGCTGGGCCTCCCGGGTCGAAAGATCGAGCGTGAGGTCGCCGACGCGAAGCCTCCCCCCCTCGCCCTCGAAGCGGCGCCGCAGCAAGGCCCGCAGGCGGGCCAGCAGCTCGGCCAACGCGAACGGCTTGACCAGATAGTCGTCGGCGCCGGCATCGAGTCCGGCGACGCGGTCGTCGACGGCGTCGCGCGCCGTCAGGATGAGCACGGGCGTGTCGTCGCCGGCACTGCGCATGCGCCGGCAGACGGTCAACCCGTCGAGGTCCGGCAGCCCGAGGTCGAGCACGAGCGCATCGGGCGGAGCCTGCGCCAGCGCCTCGAGCGCCTCGCCGCCCGTGGGTACCGTCACCACCTCGTAGCCGTCGAGGCGCAGGGCACGGTCGATGGAGCGGAGGACCGCCTGATCGTCGTCGACCACCAGGATGCGCACGGTGACGAAGCTACCGCCCGCGGCTGCCGATGCTCGGTGACGGCGTCAACGGCTCACCGGTCGCTGTCTAACCTCTGGTGGGAGGCGAGCCTCCTTCCGGGGTAGTTCAATCGGCAGAACGTCGGCCTTTGGAGCCGGATGTTGGAGGTTCGAGCCCTCCCCCCGGAACCGTCAGCGCCCGGCCGCCCGATCCCGCTCGGCCAGGCGGGCCAGGTACTCGTTGTACGCCGCCAGTTCGGGGTCCTCCCTCCGATCGCTCCCCTCGGGCGCCATCACCGCTCCGGCTCCGGACCCGTCGGCGTCCGCCTGGGTTGCGACACCCGTCGCGGGGGGACGCTCGTGGACGAGGCGCCACCACATGTAGACGGCGTAACCGGCGAAGAGCGGCCACTCGAAGACGTAGGCCCAGCTGAGCTCGTTCCCGTCGAGCGCCCGATGGAGCTGCCAGATGCACAGGGCCATGAACCCCGGCACCACGACCAGGACCACGGCATGGAGCGTGAGGGCGCGCCCTCGACAGCCAGACGTCGGCGGCCGAACGGCGCGCCGCCGCGGTCGCGCCGTCGCTGCCCGACTCCATCAGCCTCCGTCCCCGGCCGAGCCGAAGAGGAAGTCCTCGATGAGCGCCGCCAGCTCGAGCGGTCGGTCGCCCTGCACGCTGTGGCCGGCCCCGGCCACCCCCTCCACGCGGGTCGCCGGTTGGCGGCGAAGCAGCTCGTCGACGTCCGCGTCGTCGACGACGGACCAGGCCAGTCCCCGCACGAGCATGACCGGCACGCTGAGCGCCGAGACGGCTTCCCACCAGCCGCCGAACTCGGGGACGGAGGCACCGTCGGCGCGGAACCGTGCGTAGCGCCAGACCCAGGTGCCGTCCTCGCGCTGCACGGCATTGTGGAGTATGCCGCGCCGCAGGGACGACTCGGTGCGTCCCGGGTTGTGCTCGATCGTCCGCGCCAGCAGCTCGTCGAAGCTGTCGAAGCTCGCCGGGCCGTTCACGAAGTTGGTGATCGGCGCGGCCTTCTCCTCGTTGACGCCGGGAGTCACGTCCACCAGGACCAGCGCGCGGACGAGCTCCGGCGCGTGTGACGCCAGCGCGATGGACGACATTCCGCCGAGCGACATCCCGACGACACCGCGTGCGTCAGGGGCGAGCTCGGCCACGACGGCCGCCAGGTCGCGCCCGTTCCCCGCCAGCGAGAGCGAGCCGTCGGCGCCCCCGTCGGAGTGGCCGTGGCCGGGCAGATCGACGGCCAGCAGCGGGCGCCCGAGCGCGAGGGCCACGGTGTCCCACGTATGGGCGTTCTGCGCGCCCCCGTGCACGAGCACGACCTCGGGTGTCGCGCTGCCCCACACCAGGCTGGAGATGGTGCGGCCCGGCGCGACCTCGACGCCGACCCGCCGCACCTCCGGCGGTCCCTCGTACGGGATGTCGTACTCGGCAGCGTTCTCGTGGAACAGCCCGAACTCGTCGTAGGGGACCATCTGGGGCACGCCCACGAGTGTCCCATACCGGCCCCTCCCGGCGGGCTAAGAATGCGGTCGATGCCCGAGCGCCGCTTGTCCGCCGTCGTGCTGGCCGCCGGGGAGGGCACGCGCATGCGGTCGGAGCGTCCGAAGCCGTTGCACCTGCTGTGTGGCCGTCCGATGATCCTCCATGTGCTCGACGCCATGGCGGAGGTCGACGTGCGCCGGGTCGTCGTGGTCGTGGGACACCGCGGCGAGTGGGTCACCAAGACGCTGGTCCAGCTGGCACCGCCGGCCATGCGGATCGAATTCGTCGAGCAGCTCACCCAGTCGGGCACGGGGGATGCGCTGGCCGTCGGGCTGACCGGGTTGCCCGACGACGACGACGAGGTCGAGGACGTCGTCGTCCTGCCCGGCGACACGCCGCTGCTCCGGCCCCAGACCCTGGCCGCCCTCGTCCGGGTTCACCGAGCCGAGGAGGCGGGAGCCACCCTCCTCACGGCCCAGCTGGACAACCCCCACGGCTACGGGCGGGTGATCCACGGCAAGGACGGCTCCGTGGCCCGGGTGGTCGAGGAGGCCGACGCCACGGACGAGGAGCGACTGGTCGACGAGGTGAACACCTCGATCTACTGCTTCCGGCGCAGCATCCTCGCCCCGACCCTGCGCCGGCTCAGTCCGGCGAACGCCCAGGGCGAGTACTACCTGACCGACGCCCTCGCCGTCCTGAGCACCGCCGGCTACGCGGTGCGGTCGCTCATGCTGCACGACCCGATGGAGGCGGCCGGGGTGAACGACCGGGCCCAACTGGCCGTGGCCGAAGCGGAGCTGCGAGACCGCATCAACGAGCGCTGGATGCGGCGTGGGGTGACCATGTGGGACCCCGAGCGGACGTACGTCGACGCGGGAGCGCAGTTGGAATCCGACGTCTCGCTCCTCCCCGGGGTGGTCCTGCGCGGGGCCTGCACCATCGGGGCGGGGAGCGAGCTCGGGCCGAACTGCGTGCTCACCGACACCGCGGTCGGAGCAGGAGCCGTCGTGGCCCAGTGCGTGTGCACCCGGGCGACGATCGGCGCCGGGGCTCGCGTCGGCCCGTTCAGCGTGCTCGAACCGGGGGCGGAGGTTCCGGCGGGGGCGGAGGTGGCGGCGCACAGCGTCGTGCGCGGCCCAGGCGGCTGACGGAACACGACGGGCCCGGCCGCGGCGAAGTAGCGTGGGCGCGTGGAGCTCATTCCCCGGCGGCGTCTCGAGCTTGTGTCCGGCCGTTCCCATCCGGCCTTGGCCCGGGACATCGCGCAGCACCTCGGGGTGGAGCTCGGTGAGGCCAACCTGCGCGAGTTCGCGAACGGCGAGATCTACTGCAAGTACGACATCTCCATCCGCGGGTGCGACGTCTTCATCGTCCAGACCCACGCCAGCCCGGTGAACGACTCGCTCATGGAGCAGCTCATCATGATCGACGCCGCCAAGCGCGGCGTCGGCCAAGCGGATCACCGCCGTGTGCCCGTACTACGGGTATTCGCGTCAGGACCGCAAGTCCACCGGACGCGAGCCGATCACGGCGAAGCTGGTGGCCGACATGCTCTCCGTGGCGGGCGCGGACCGGGTGGTGAGCGTGGATCTGCACTCGGGGCAGATCCAGGGCTTCTTCGACACGCCATTCGACCACCTGGTGGCGGCGCCGGTGATCGAGGGCTACATGCGCCAGCACTTCGGCAACGACGTCGTGGTCGTGGCGCCCGACGCGGGCCGGGTGAAGGTGGCGGAGCGCTACAGCCAGCACCTCGGATTCGACCTCGCCCTGATCCACAAGACGCGGCCCAAGGGCACCTACAACGAGGTCGAGGCGCGTCATGTCGTCGGCGCGGTCAAAGGCCGGCACTGCGTGCTGATCGACGACATGATCGACACCGCGGGAACGGTCTGCGCCGCCGCCGAGCTGCTTTCGACGGCGGGGGCTTCGGACATCTCGGTCATGGCCACCCACGCCGTCCTCTCGGACCCCGCGGTGGACCGCCTGAAGGCCGCTCCGGTCTCCCGGGTCGTGGTCACCGACACCCTCCCGGTGGCGGAGGACCGCACGTTCGACAAGCTCGAGATTCTCTCGGTGGCCAAGATCATCGCCGACGCCATCGACGCCGTCTTCGAGGACACGTCGGTGTCCGAGCTCTTCGGGGGCGACAACCTGGTCTGAGCGGCGCTCGGGGTCTCGCCCTCCCGGGCGGGAGCGGCCGGTCCTCGCCGCACCGCCGGTGCGGCTACGCTGTGAGGCCGTTCGCGGCGGGCCGCCGTGCCCGTTGCCACCCCACCCGCACCCTCTCGCCACCTGAGGAGATCCGTCATGGCCGAAGTCATCCTTGCCGCCGAGGTCGGGCGGCCCATCGGCTCGCGTGCCGTGCGCCGCCTGCGGCGCGAAGGCAAGATCCCGGGTGTCGTCTACGGGCACGGGACCGACCCGCTCCCGGTCGCCGTGGTGGGACGCGAGCTGCGCGCCGCGCTCACGGGCGAAGCGGGGCTGAACCAGCTCCTGTCGCTCGACACCGGTTCGGCGACCTTGCTCACCCTCGCCCGCGAGATGCAGCGTCACCCGGTGTCGCAGACGGTGACGCACGTCGACTTCGTGATCGTCCGCCACGACGAGGTCATCAGCGCGGACGTGCCGGTCGTGCTCGTCGGGGAGGCGGTCGAGGTCCATCACGGGGACGGTCTCGTCGACCAGCAGATGTTCACGCTCGCCATCCACGCGTTGCCCAATGCCATCCCGTCTGCCATCGAGGCCGACGTGAGCGCCCTGACCATCGGCGGCCAGGTCCGGGTCTCCGACCTCCCGTTGCCCGAAGGGGTGACGACCGAAGTCGACCCGGAGAGCGCGATCGCCATCGGTCAGCCGCCGAGAGTGGTGGCGGCAGAGGAGCCGGGCGAGGGCGAGGAGGGCGCAGCGGAGACGGCCGCCGAGGGAGGCGGCCAGTCGCCCGAGGCCGCCTCAGAAGAGGGCTAGGCCCTGCGCCGCCCGTTCGCCCGGCCGGAGCGCCGGGGTACCCCGGCGGACCTCGTGGTCGTCGGGCTGGGGAACCCGGGGGCCGAATTCGCCGGAAGCCTGCACAACGCCGGGTCCGACACCGTGGAGCTGCTCGCCCAGCGACACGGGACGACCCTGCGCGGTGAGAAGGGAGTCGCAGCCCGCGTCGCCACGGCGACGATCGGGGGCCGGCTCGTCGCCCTGGCCGTGCCGACCACCTACATGAACGAGTCCGGTCTGGCCGTGCGCGGGCTGGCGCGCCGCTTCGGCCTGGAGGACCCGGCGCGGATCGTCATCGTCCACGACGAGCTGGACCTCCCGCCGGGCACGGTCCGCCTCAAGGCCGGGGGCGGGTTGGCCGGCCACAACGGGCTTCGCTCCGTCGCGTCGCACCTCCGCAGCAACGACTTCCTCCGGGTGCGCATCGGCGTGGGCAAGCCGCCGAGCGCGGCGCAGGGTGCCGCCCACGTGCTGCGACGTCCGCCGCGGGCGGTGCGCGAGCTCATGGAGGGTGCGGTGTCGACGGCGGCGGACTCGGTGGAGCGTGTCGTCGCGGACGGAATGGACGCCGCCATGCTCTGGTGCCACTCGCTGCCCACCTGAGGTGACGACCGCCCCGACGCCACAGCCCGCACCGCCGCCGCGCCAGGCCGCCACGGGGAGCCTCTCCACCGTGCCGCGCCTGCTGCGAGCCGAACCGGCCGTCGCGGGACTGATCGGCGCGGCGGACGCCACCTTGGCGGTCCCCGAGGCCGCGCAAGCCGTCGTGATCGCCGCCGCGGCGGCCTTCAGCGAGCGACGCCCCATCCTGGTCGTCACCGCCACCGGCCTCGATGCCGAGCGGCTGGCCGACGACCTGGGCTGCCTGCTCCCGGCCGAACCCGGCGACGGCACCGCCGGTGTCCTGGAAGGTGCGGTCTCCGTGCTGCCGGCGTGGGAGACCCTGCCCTTCGAGCGGGTCAGCCCCGAGGTCGAGACGATGGGCCGGCGCCTCGCCCTGCTGCACGCGCTGGCCGGCGGCGACGGGTCGCTCCCGGCGCCACGGGTGGTGGTGGCCCCGGTGCGTGCGCTGCTCCAGCGGCTCGGGCCGCTCGAGGACACGGCACCGGAGCTGATCCGACCGGGACTCGAGGTCGACGTGGGCGATCTGCTCCGGAGGCTCGTGGCGCAGGGATACCGGCGCGAGCACCAGGTCGAGCACCGCGGCGAGTTCGCCGTGCGCGGCGGGATCGTCGACGTGTTCCCGCCCACCTCGGACGAGCCCGTCCGGGTGGACCTGTGGGGCGACGAGGTCGACCGGCTCACCGCCTTCTCGGTGAGCGACCAGCGCTCGCAACGGGACCTGTCCGGCGTGGCGCTGTACGGGTGCCGCGAGGTGACCGTGACCGCCGGCGTGGCGAAGGCGGCCGAGCGGCTGTCGCGGAGCCGGCCGTGGGGCGTGGGCGTCTGGGACCGCCTCGCCCACGGTGAGCAGTTCGACGGCATGGAGTCGTGGCTCCCGTTCGTCGACGGGCCGCCCCGCGTGCTTCCCGACCTGCTCCCCGCCGGCGCCCACGTCGTGCTCGTGGAGCCCCGGCGCATCCGCGACCGCGGCGTCCAGCTGCTCCAGGAGGAAGAGGCCCTGGCGGAGACGCTCGCCACCACCTGGGGTGCGAAAGAGGGCGAGGAAGACAGCTTCCCGCGCCTGCACGTCCCCTTCGAGCGCCTGCTGACCGGGTGTCCTGCCCCTGTGACCTCGCTCCCGCCGGTGCCCGAAGGCCCGTCGACGCCCACGATCACGGTCCGTCGGTTCGAGCCGGTGGCGGGCGACCCGTCCCGTCTCGCCACGGGCGTGTCCCGTCTCGTCGGAGAGGGCTACCGGGTGACCCTCTGCGCCGCCACCGCGCCTGGTGCGACGCGGCTCTCGGACGTGCTCGCCGAGCAAGGGGTGCACGCCCCGGTCGTGTCGGAGGCGCCCGGGTCGGCCGGCGCGGCCGTAGTGGTGGCGCCGATCAGCGCCGGGTTCGTGCTCCCCGGCTCCAAGGCGGCGGTGTTGTCCGAGACCGACGTGACGGGCAGGCGCGTGCCACACCGGAGGGCCAAGCCGCGGGCACGGGCCGCAGACGGGTTCTTCGACGATCTCGAGGCGGGCAGCTTCGTCGTGCACCGTCAGCACGGCGTGGCGCGCTTCGAGGGAGTCACGACGCGCACGATGGGCGGGACGGTTCGGGACTACCTGATCCTGCAGTACCGCGGATCGGACCGGCTCTACCTCCCGGTCGACCAGATCGAAGCGATCACGCCGTACTCGGGGGGCGAGTCACCCACGCTGTCGAAGATGGGCGGCGCCGACTGGCAGCGCACGCGCGCCCGGGCGAAGGCCGCCGCCGCAGAGGTGGCAGCCGATCTGGTGCAGCTGTACCGCCGGCGCCTGGCCGTCGAAGGGCGGGCCTTCGGTCCGGACACGCCGTGGCAGGTCGAGATGGAGTCGTCCTTCCCGTTCGTGGAGACCGACGACCAGCTCTCCGCCATCTCCGACGTGAAGGCCGACATGCAGGAGCCCCGGCCGATGGACCGACTCGTGTGCGGCGACGTCGGGTTCGGCAAGACGGAGGTCGCCGTCCGTGCCGTGTTCAAGGCCGTGCAGGACGGGACGCAGGCGGCGGTGCTCGCGCCGACGACGCTGCTCGCCAGCCAGCACGCGCAGACGTTCGCCGACCGGTACGCGCCGTACCCGATGCGGGTCGAACTGCTCAGCCGCTTCCTCTCGCCGGCGCAGCAGCGCAAGGTCGTCCAGGGCCTGGCCGACGGGAGCATCGACGTGGTGATCGGGACGCACCGGCTCCTGGCCCAGGACGTGCGCTTCAAGCAGCTCGGACTCCTGGTGGTGGACGAGGAGCAGCGCTTCGGGGTCTCGCACAAGGAGGCGGTCAAGCGGATGGCCGAGGGCGTCGACGTGCTCACGCTCACCGCGAGCCCCATCCCGCGCACCCTCGAGATGGCGCTCACCGGCATACGGGACCTCTCCATGGTCAACACCCCTCCGGCCGATCGGCGGCCCATCCTGACCTATGTCGGTGAGAACGACGCGGCCGCGGTGAGCGAGGCATTGCGGAGAGAGCTGCTCCGGGAGGGACAGGCGTTCTACGTCCACAATCGTGTCTCCGACATCGACCGCGTGGCGCGGGACGTGCGGGATCTGGTGCCGGAGGCGCGCGTGGCGGTCGCGCACGGACAGATGGACGAGGGCAGCCTCGAGACCGTGGTCCTCGACTTCTGGGAGCGGCGCTACGACGTCCTCGTGTGCACCACCATCATCGAGTCGGGGATCGACATGCCGTCGGTGAACACGCTGATCGTCGACCGGGCCGACCTGCTCGGTCTCGGCCAGCTCCACCAGATCCGGGGCCGGGTGGGCCGAGCTGGCCAGCGGGCGTACGCCTACCTGTTCCATCCCGTGGACCGCGTCCTCTCGGAACAGGCCTACGAGCGGCTGCGCACCATCGGTGAGCACACGGAGCTCGGGTCCGGGTTCAAGATCGCCATGCGGGACCTGGAGATCCGGGGCGCGGGCAACCTGCTCGGTTCCGACCAGTCCGGCCACATCGCCGCCGTGGGGTACGACCTCTACGTCCAGCTCGTGGCGGAGGCGGTGGCCGAAGCCCGCGGCGAGCCGCGGCCGACGCCCCCCTCCGTCGCCATCGACGTTCCCGGCGACGCCCACCTGCCGAAGGACTACGTCGAGGCGGAGGACGCACGGCTCGAGGCCTACCGCCGGCTCGCCGCCGCTTCCAGTCCGGCCGACGTCGACGACGTCGGCGCGGAGTGGGCCGACCGCTACGGGCCGCTGCCGGCGCCGGCCGAGGGCCTGCTCGCCCTGGCGCGGCTCCGCGCGGCGGCGCTGGTGCGTGGCATCGACGAGATCGCCATGAGCTCGGTCCGGCCCGGGGGGACGCGGCGCCCGGTGGTCCGGCTCTCCCCCGTGCGGCTCCCCGCGAGCGTGGAGGTACGACTCAGACGCAGCGCGCCCGGCGCCACCTACCGTGAGGACTCGGCCCAGCTCCTGGTACCGATACCCGACGGTGAGCGGCCGGCCGATGCCGTACGCCGGCTGGTGGAGGACCTGATCCCCGCGGCTACCTCCGGAGAGTCCGGTGCGGCCGGAAGGCCCGGTGCGGCCGGCGGCCCCGGGGCCACCTTGTAGAGTGCGCGGCGCAATGAAGTGGTTCCTGCTCCTGCTCGTCGCCCTCGCCGGCGCCGTCGCCGCGGCGGCGCTGACCGTACCCACGAACGCGGTCGTGGTCAACGGCACGGCGATCAGCCAAGAGTCGTTGAATTCGGACCTCAGCGCCATCGCCGCCAGCCCGTCGTACCAGTGCTACGCCAATTCGCAGGCCTTCCTCGCTTCGAACGGCCAACAGGTGCTGCCTCCCGTCTCCGGGGCCGGCAAGAGCCAGGACGCCGACCATCACCCGACGGCGACCTCTTCGTACACGGCCAGTTACCTCGACCTCAGGATCCAGCACGAGCTGATCGCGCAGCTGGGCAGCGCGCCGCCACATCGAGGTGACGCAGGCCGAGCTGGACCAGGCACGCTCGGCGTACACCGACCAGATCAGCCAGGTGATGAGCGAGATCCTGCAGACCGCCGCGGGTCAGAGCCCGCGCTACACCTGTGGGAGCACGACGCCGCTCACCGGCCAGGCCGTGCTCTCCACCATGCCGTCGGCCTTCGTGGATCAGCAGGTGCAGTTCGTCGCCACGACGGTGGCGCTCGAGGAGAACCTGGCGGGAGCCGGGTCGAGCAACGCCGACCTCCTCGCCTACTTCGATCGGCACCGATCCGAGTTCGACAAGGTGTGCGTCACCGTGGCCAGCTACGCCTCCGAGAGCGAGGCGAAGGCGGGGGCGGCCCAGGCGGCCGCGGGCACGCCGTTCCCGCAGGTGGCGCAGCAGGCGCAGGGCCAGCAGGGCTGCCTGAACCTCTTCCAGCTGTCGTCGCAATTCCCCGCCAGCGCCCGGATCGGGAGCCTCTCGGTCGGTGCCGTGTCCGCGCCTCTCCAGGTTTCGAACGGCTACGTCCTCGTCCAGGTGACGTCCCGGACCCCGACGGACTACTCCGCAGCCAGGCAGTTCGTCTCCCAAGCGGCCCAGGAAGCGGGCGCGACCCCGACCGCCTCCGCGGTCTCGGCGATCCAGCGTCACGCCGACGTCACCGTCGACCCGCGCTACGGCGTGTGGGTGTCGACCGTGGCCCAGGTGTTCACGCCGTTCGTCCCGGAGCGCTCGGACGTCTTGAACCCCGTCGCCAATTCCCCCGTCGCCACCGCCTCGGCCAGCCCCTCCCGAGGCTGAGCCCGTCGTGGGACCCGAGCGCCCCCGCGTCACCGTGGTGGGCCTCGGGCCGGCCGGCGACGAGCTGCTCGGCCCCGGGGTGGCGGAGACCATGGCCGGGGCGCGCCGGGCCTACGTGCGCACGGCGCGCCATCCCGCGGCGTCCGCCTTCGGCTGGGCCGGCAGCTTCGACCACCTCTACGAGTCGGCGGAGACCTTCGACGAGGTCTACGCCACCATCGTCGACGAGCTGGTAGCCGCCGCCGTGGAGGAAGGCGACGTCGTCTACGCCGTGCCGGGGTCTCCGCTCGTGGCAGAACGGACGGTGGACCTGTTGCGGCGAGACGACAGGGTCGACGTGAGCATCACCCCCGCGCTGTCGTTCCTCGACCTCGCCTGGTCCCGCCTCGCCCTCGACCCCATGGCCGTGGGCGTCCGCCTGGTCGACGCGGCGTCGTTCGCCGGCCCGGGGGAGCCCGCGCTCGTCGGTCAGTGCTGGACCCGCCAGCTGCTCTCCGACGTGAAGCTCAGTGCCCGGGACACCGAGCACATGCCGCGACCAGTGATCCTGCACCACCTCGGGCTCGACGACGAACTGGTGGTGGAGGTCGATTGGTGGGATCTCGACCGGACGGTGGAGCCGGATCACCTCACGTCCCTCTACGTCCCGGCCGCGCCGTCCACCTCGCCCGGCGAGGAGACGGATCGACTGGTCGCGCTGATGGACACCTTGCGCGAGCGCTGCCCCTGGGACCGAGCACAGACCCACGCCACCCTGGCGCCGCACCTGGTGGAGGAGACCTACGAGGTGCTGGACGCGTTGGGGTCGCTCTCGGGTCCACACGATGCCGCGGGGTACGCGCACCTCGAGGAGGAGCTGGGCGACCTCCTGTTCCAGATCGTGTTCCACGCGCGACTGGCGGCCGAGAGCGACCGCTTCGACCTCGCCGGTGTCGTCCGCGGCGTCCACGACAAGCTGGTGCGCCGCCACCCGCACGTGTTCGCAGAGGTACAGGCGGACGACGTCGAGCGGGTCGAGAGGAACTGGGAGGCGATCAAGAAGAGCGAGAAGGGCAGGAGCAGCGTCACCGAGGGGATCCCGAACGCCCTGCCCGCGCTCATGCTCGCCGACAAGCTGGCCCGAAAGGCGCGCTCGGTGGGGCTCGATCCGGCCGGCGCAGGAGACGCCCGGGCTGCGTTAAAGGCTCTGCTGGACTCCGCGCCGTCCGATCGGCATCCGGACGATCCGCGGGCGGACGCGGGCGATGTCGACCGTCTGGTCGGCGAGTTGCTCTTCTCGGTCGCGGACCTCGCGCAGCGGTCCGGGCTCGACGCCGAGCAGGCGCTGCGGGCGCACGCGCTCGAGTGGCGCGACCGGATCGTGGCGGCCGAGGGCGTCCCCGGGGAGGCCAGGGGCAGCCACTAGTCTGATGACCCGGTGCTGCACCAGGGCCGGCACCCAAGGAGCAATGTGGTGAGCACCATCGAGCACGTGGTCGGACGTGAGGTCCTCGATTCCCGCGGCAACCCGACCGTCGAGGCGGAGGTGTTGCTCGACAGCGGCGCACGCGGCCGGGCCATCGCGCCGTCGGGCGCGTCGACCGGCATCCGCGAAGCGGTGGAGCTCCGTGACGGTGGTGACCGCTACACGGGCAAGGGCGTGCAGCGTGCGGTCGCCAACGTGAACGGCGAGATCGCCGACGCGGTCGCCGGTCTCGACTCGCTCGACCAGCGACTGGTCGACTTCACCATGGTCGACCTCGACGGGACCCCGGACAAGGGCCGCCTCGGCGCGAACGCCGTGCTCGCGGTCTCCCTGGCGACGGCCAAGGCGGCCGCGGACGAGCTCGGACTCCCCCTGTACCGGGCCGTGGGCGGGGTGAACGCCCATGCGCTGCCCGTCCCCATGCTCAACGTGCTCAACGGCGGCGCGCACGCCAAGAACTCCGTCGACTTCCAGGAGTTCATGGTCATGCCGGTGGGCGCCGCGTCGTTCGCCGAGGCGCTGCGCTGGGGCTCGGAGACCTATCACGCGCTCCGGTCGGTGCTGGCCGAGCGCGGGCTGGCCACGGCGGTGGGCGACGAAGGCGGCTTCGCGCCCGACCTCTCGGCCAACGAGGACGCCGTGACGCTGCTCCTCGAGGCGATCGAGCGGGCGGGCCGTGTGCCCGGTGACGAGATCGCGCTGGCACTCGACCCGGCGACGAGCGAGCTGTGGCAGGACGGCACCTACGTGCTCGCCGGCGAGGGCCGGACCCTCTCGCCGGCCGAGATGGTCGACTACTGGGTGGACCTCGTCGACCGCTATCCGATCGTGTCGATCGAGGACGGTATGGCGGAGGAGGATTGGGACGGTTGGGCCGCCCACACCAAGGCGCTCGGAGGCCGGATCCAGCTCGTCGGCGACGACATCTTCGTGACGAACGCCGAGATACTCGAGCGAGGTATCCGGGAGGGAGTGGCCAACGCGGTGCTGGTCAAGCTCAACCAGATCGGAACGTTGACCGAGACTCTGGAGACGGTCGCCGTCGCCGACCGCTCGGCGTACCGCGCCGTGATCTCCCATCGTTCGGGCGAGACGGAGGACACCACGATCGCCGACCTCGCGGTCGCGGTCAACGCCGGGCAGATCAAGGCGGGTGCCCCGGCGCGCTCGGACCGGGTCGCCAAGTACAACCAGCTGCTCCGGATCGAAGAGGACCTCGGCGAGTCCGCCGCGTTCCCGGGGCGCTCCGCACTGGCAGGCGACCGGCGTGGCCCAGGCTAGGCATGGCGCGTCGGGCCGCCGACGCTCGCGCCTGATCCTGCTGGGGTCGGTCGTGATCTCGGCCGCCGTCGTCGCGGCCTGGTTCCCCGCCGAGGCGCTCTTGCACCAGCGGGCCAGCCTGGCCGGGGCACAGGCACAGCTGGCAACGCTGCACCAGCAGGACGCGGCGCTCGCCCAGGAGGCACACAACCTCGGCGACGCCGGTGAGATCGGACGCATCGCGCGAGAGGAGTACCAGCTCGTCAGTCCGGGCCAGCAGGCGTACGAGGTGCTCCCACCCTCGGGCGCGGCGTCCGCATCGGCGTCGGGTGGCACGCCTTACTCCGGAGACCCTGGGGTCGGCGCACCGTCGGCGCCCTCCGCTGCCGCCGAGCTCCCGCCGGGCACACCCACGACTTCCACCAACACCAACACCACCACCACCACGACGACCGCTCCCTCGCACGCGGTGCACCAGCCCGGCCTGCTGTCGCGCATGGTCCACTCCCTGGAATTCTGGCGCTGAACCGGCGCCGGCATCGGCGCACCGGCGGCGCGGCAGACTGTCGTTCGTGCCCGACGCTGCCCGTTCGACACCGGAGGACGACCACGTCGCCGTGGCGCGACTGTTGGGGCGGCCGCCGGCCGGGGCGTTCCGCGTCGCCGTACGACGGCCCGACGGCACGCCGGCAGTCATCGAGAACGCGCCGCTTCTCGGGGACGGACGCCCCATGCCCACCCTGTTCTGGCTCGTCGACCCCGAGGTGCGCGGTCTCATCAGCCGGCTCGAAGCGGCCGGTGGCGTACGCCGGGCCGAGGCGGAGGTGCCCGGCGAGGCGGTGGCCGATGCGCACAGGCGCTACGCGGCGGCACGCGATGCGCTGGTCCCGGCCGGGTGGTCCGGCCCGCGACCGAGCGGAGGGGTCGGAGGGACGCGCCAGGGTGTCAAGTGTCTCCACGCCCATGTGGCGTGGTGGAGTGCCGGCGGTGACGACCCGGTCGGGGCCTGGGCGGCGGTGCAGCTCGGCCTGACCCGTCCTGAGGGCTGAGCCCGGCTCCCTCGGTGCGTCTCCCTCCGGACCACGGGTCCGGAAGTGCTAGGCCAAGGCGGTGACCGACAACGACCACGTGGTCGCCGCACTCGACTGCGGGACCAACTCCACCCGTTTGCTGGTCGCGGACGCGTCGGGTCGAGCGCTCGCCCGCGAGATGCGCATCACGCGCCTCGGGCAGGGCGTGGACGAGAGCCGCCTGCTCCAGCCCGAGGCCATGGAACGCACACTCTCCGCCCTGCGCGAGTTCCGCGCCATCATGGACCGCGAGGGGAGCAGCCGGGCACGACTCGTGGCCACGTCGGCGGTGCGTGACGCGGCCAACGGAGACGACTTCCTCCGCGCCGCGTCGGAGGCGACCGGTGTCGTCGCCGAACTCTTGAGCGGCCAGGAGGAGGGTGCGCTCTCGTATGCGGGGGCCACCGCCGGGCTCTCCGGCGGCGACGGTCCGGTCGTGGTCGTCGACATCGGTGGCGGGTCCACCGAGATCGCCACGGCGACGGGCGACGAAGTCCAAGCGGTCTCCTTGGACATCGGATGTGTGCGCCTGACCGAGCGCTTTCTGATCGGCGACCCGCCGACAGACGAGGAGCTGGCCGCCGCGGTGGCGGCGATCGGCTCGGCCCTCGACGCCGCCGAGTACGCGGTGCCGGCGCTGGCGGAGCGCCGCACCGGCGCACGCTTGGTCGGTCTCGCCGGGACGGTGTCGACGCTGGCATCGCTCGACGCCGGACTGACCGAGTACGACCGGGAGCGGATCCACCACGCCGTCTTGTCGGCGGCCGCGGTCGCGCCGCTGGTGCGAGGAACTGGGCCGCGAGCGGGTGGCCGAACGAGCGCGGCGGGTCGGGATCCCCGCCGGGCGCGAGGACGTCATCGTCGGGGGCGCCCTGGTGCTGCGAGAGGTGATGCGCCGGTTCGGGTTCGAGCGCTGCATCGTCTCGGAGGCCGACATCCTCGACGGTCTCGTGCTGTCCATGGCGCAGCGGTAGGTGCGGTTGCGCCGGGGGGCGCTACGAAAGAACGCCGAGGCTGCCCAGGGCCTCGCCCACGCGGGCTCGGAAGGCGGCGACGGAGAAGGCCCGCGAGCTCTGGCGCACGTGGGCGCTCGTCCGCGCTGATCCCAGCGGATCGTCGATCAGCCGCCGGACGATGTCGACACACTCGTCGACCGTCTCGAACGTCGTGTCGCTGCCGAGGACGCCGACGACGTCGCGGGGACCTCCCTGTCCGTAGACGACCGGGATGCAGCCGAAGCTGGCGGCCTCGACCGGCGTGATGCCGAAGTGCTCGAGCATTTCGGGGAACTCGTCGGGATCGACCCCGAATCCGGTGGCGTGGATCAATACGGCCGAGCGGCGGTAGAGGGCGGCCAGGTCGTCGCGCCCGATGTTGGGGAGGAAGCGGCAGGGCAGGCCGGCCGCCATGGCCTCGAGCTCGTGGAAGCGGTTTCTGCCCTCGACTCCCGGATGGATGGAACCAGCCAGCGCGAGTTCGAAGCCCCGGAGGCCGCCGTCCACCATCCGACGGAAGGCCTCGATCACGATGTCCTGTCGCTTGTTGTGCCCACCGGAGAAGAACCGGCCCACCGAGACGATGGTGGAGCGGTCGGCCCACGGACGCCCGGCGTCGGCGCCCGGCCACGCGGCGGGCGGCGGCACGACGCGGATCGGTAGAGACGCCAGCCCGTAGTGGCGCAGCAGACCGTTCACGTTGTGGCGCACGAACTCGGAGTACACCCAGATCTCGTCGTAGCCGTCGAGGAACTCCGCTCCCTCCTGGACGAACTCGTCGGGCATGTAGAAGGGGAACTGGAGCTGGTACACGCAGCGCCGCCCGAACGCCGGCACCGCGGGGACGATGCGGTTCCCGAGGACGACCGAGCAGCGGCAGCGATCGAAGTCGACCTCGTCGAAGGGCTGCGTGCCGATCGCCTCTTCGATGCCGAAGGTGGTCGAGATCTGTTGCATCCGGATGGCGCTGTAGCGATGCGGCGAGGTGAGCACCACGCGGGGGGCGCCGGCCAAGGAGGAGAAGTACGACGCCAGCTCGAACATCACGCGCTCGCCGCCACCGGGGACGAGCTGAAAGGGCGAGTAGAGCACGAAGTCCGGTTCCACGGTGACCGCGGGTGCCGGCCGACTCCGCCCTGGCGACTGTTCCGGGAGCCCGACGTCGTCGAGGTGTCGGACCTGGCGGTCCTCGAGCCAGCGCCCCCACTTGGCCGCGAAACGAGCACGGTTGATCTCCGAGACGGTGTCGAGCCTGAGCCGGTGGTCGGACGTGGTCTTGCTCTCGATGTGGACCACGCGGGCAGCCGGGTTGACCACGACCTTGCCGCACCGGGTCCACAGCTTCAGGCACAGGTCGGCGTCCTCGTAGTACGCCGGTTCCCATTCGAAGCCGAACCCACCGACGCGGACGAAATCGGCCTGCCGCACCAGGAGGCAGGCAGCCGAGCAGAAGTCGACCGTGCACTCCCGGTCGTAGTGGTCTGGTCCCCAGACGGCCCCTTTGCCGACCTGCACCACGTCGCCGGTGGGCAGGGCGATGCTGCCCACCTCCTGCACCCGTCCGTCGGGGTACAAGAACATCGGCCCGACAGCGGCCACGGTGGGGTCGGAGCGCATGGTGAGAGTGAGCGCTTCGATCCAACCCGGCTGGACGAAGGCGTCGTTGTTCAGGAACACGACGTAGTCGCCTTGGGCGAACTCGACCCCGATGTTGTTGCCCTCGCCGAAGAAGCGGTTGGTGCCGATCTCGACGAGGACGAAGTCCTTCCGCACATGTCGCTGGCGGAGAACGGCGACCTCTTCGGGTTCGGACCCGTTGTCGACGACGATGATCTCGCGGACGAGCTCGCTCTCGGCCCGCTCGAGCGCGTCCAGACACTCGAGCGTCGTCTCTGCTTGGTTGTAGTTGAGGACGACGACCGAGACGTTGTCCCGGAAGTGATCGGCGGGCAAGGGCGCTACGCCTCGGGCCGGCCGGCGGCTGCCCGACCCATCAGGCGCGAGAGCAGCCGGACCGGAGCGGTGACGCGCCACGAACTGGATCGATGGATGTCGTCGATCACGCTCTGCGCGTCGGCCGCCAAGCCGGCGTACGCCAGCATCTTCTTCTCGACGTCCTCGATCGTGCGGTCCTTCTCCGCCAGTTCGGCCGAGTACTTCGCCGCCGAGGTGGAGATCTTGGCGGACAGCACGTCGAGCCGATCGTCGAACGCCTTGGTCGACGCCTCCCGCTCCAGGCGGGCTCCTTCCCGCTGCGCCGCGAGGTCGCTCCGGGCCGCAGTCAGATCCTCGGTCAGGTGCGTGGTGAGCTGTTCGTACATCCGCAGAGCGGCCAGGAACGCGGCACGCTCGGCCTGCCGGCGCTCGTTCAGAGCACTGGCGACCCCGGTCTCGACCGACGCCACCGACGCGACCGGGCTTCCTGCTGCACCGCCGTCCAGGGCTTCGACGACGACGGCTCGACCGTGACGCGGCATCTGTGCCACGAGTGCGTGCGCGTCGTCACCGAGCATGACCTGCACGGTGTGGAAGCGGTCCGTCGACACGGCCTTCTCCGCCTGCTTGAATCCGGTCGACTCAGCGCCTCCGGACGTCGTGAAGACGACGGTCGACCCGGGAGCCATGACGTCGAACCAGGTGCCGAGTTCGAGGTCGGCGGTATCGTCATCGAGGAGCGCGACATGAAGCAGGTCGACGGCGGGGCCACCGGCCAACGCCGACAAGGCATCGGACTCCTTGTCGTGGCGCTCCAGTCCGTGCACGTCCTCATCCGCGACGTCTCCGAGCAGGCCCGCATGGGTGCGACCGGGCATCGGCACGACGACGTAGCGGCTGTTCGTCCCGGCGAGCGCGTCGGCGGCCGATCGCAACGACGTGACATCGCGTGATCCGACCTCGACGACCACGCTCGGCGGGCTCGAGGTGATGAGCCAGGTCAGGAGGGAGGAGAAGCTGCGCCACGATTCGCCTCGGGAAGAGCGTCCCTCCAGGGTTTCCTCGACCGCCGGGCCTTCCGGCACACCGACCGGGTCCGAAGGGACCGACGCGAGGGGTCCATCGGAATTGTGTCGTCGTGTCATGTGACCGAATGGGGGATCGGCATCAGTGTGTTGGTCACCGTGGAGGATCAGGGATGGCCCTGAGCCGAGGTTCTCTGACCGGTGGGCCCAGTCTCGAAATTCCGGCGGGCATGCCGAAATCCGGCACTCACCCTAGCCCCACCCCCGGTGGAGAGACCGGGAGCACGGCAGGCGCGGGTCGCCGTGGAGCGGCCGACCTCGCACGCGTCCGCGTCTTCACCACAGGGTCGTTTTCGAGGGCCACTGGTAGTCTTCGCCGCCATGGACGCACCCGAACGCTCAGCCGCGCCGCGCCGCGGTGTCACCGCGGGTCCGTGCCGTCGAGACAGACTGGTCGCCTCGTCTCAGTGACGCGCCGAACCCGGTGACCGACTTGGCCTCCCGCCACCGGGCGGGACACGCCTCGTAACGCAGGGATCGTCGCGCTGTGGTCAGCGCAGCCGTCGAGTCGGCGCCGGTCCGGGCCCAGACCACCGCCGAGGAGGAGACGGGTCCGCCGGGGAGGCGACGTTGGACCGGGGTGGTCTTCAGCCTCCTCGCCTACGTCCTCGTCGCCCTCTTGGCCAACAGGAACGTCTGGGTACACGGGTTCGCGCACACGCTGCAGACCTCGGGTGGTCAAGACACCGGAGAAGAAGTGTGGTTCCTGGCCCAGACGCCCTGGGCTCTGATCCACGGAGCCAATCCCTTCGCCAACGCATGGCTGAACGCACCGGCCGGCGTGAATCTCATGGACAACACGACCATGCCGTTGCTGGGTGTCCTCGGCGCACCGATCACCCTCCTCTTCGGGCCCGTCGCCACCCTCAACGTGATGTTCCTGGTGGGGTTCGCGGGGTCCGCCATGGCGTTCTTCCTCATGTCCCGACGCCTCGTCGGCTGGTGGCCGGCCGCCTTCGTGGGTGGTCTGCTCTACGGCTTCTCTCCGTACGCGGTGGGAGCGGGCAACGACCACCTCTTCCTCATGTTCCAACTCTTCTTGCCGCTCGTCGTCCTCGTCGTGATCCATTTCTTCCAGAGTGGTTTTCGCTCTCCCTGGCTGCACGGCCTGGCTCTCGGCGGCTGCCTGGTGGGGCAGTTCTACGTCTCCACCGAGGTGTTCGCCTCGCTGTGCGTGGTGGTGGCGATCTCCTGCGTGGTCGGTGGCTGCTTCCTCCTGTGGTCCAGGACGACCGTCGATCCACGGGTCCTGGGCCGGTTCGCCGTCGCCGCCGCTCTGGTCGCCGTCCTCGGCATCGGATACGGCGCCTGGGTGGCGGTCCGCGGGCCGGAGCACATCAACGGCCCGGCGCAGCCGGCGCAGGCGCTGGCCGGTCTGTCGAGCGACCCGCTCGGACTGGTGGTCCCGACCAACAGTCAGCACTTCACCTTCGGTGAGGCCAACCTCGGCAACTCCTACGTGGCGGAGCGGGCTCCCGACTGGACGACCATCGGGTTCGACGCGGTGGACGAGAACGGGTCCTACGTCGGCATCCCCCTCCTGATCGTCCTCGTGGCGGGCATCCTGCTGCTGCGCCGCAACCGTCTGGCCGTCTTCCTGGCCTTGATGGCGGTGGTGAGCATGGTGCTCTCCATGGGATCGAGACTTCACGTCGACGGCCATCTGACCGTGATCCGGCTCCCGTACATCGTGCTGGCCCATCTCCCGCTGCTCGACAGTGGCGCCGCGTCGCGGTACGTCGTGTTCTTCTGGCTCTTCGCCGGGATGCTCCTGGTCCTGATCCTCGACCGCCTCCACGCCGCGTTCGGACCGGCCCGGCGCGGCCGCGCCGCCCTGGCGACCCTGGCCGTCGCGGTTGTCGCGCTGCTGCCGCTCCTCCCGTCCTGGCCGTATTCCGCCGCCGCGCTCGGCGTCCCCGCGTGGGTCACCACGAGCGGGCGGACCGTGCCGGTCGGCTCGACCGTGATGGTCTACCCTCCCGCCCTGGCGACTGATTCGGACGCCATGCTGTGGCAGGCGATGTCGGACATGCGCTACCGCCTCCCCTCCGGGTATGCCATCTTTGCCGGACCGGGTGGCGTCGCTTCGTTCTACCCGGCGCCCTCGGTGCTCCTCGACGCCCTCCAGGAGTGTGCCGCCGGGGCGACTCCGACGATCTCGGCCGCGGACGTCAGGGCAGGCCTGCACACGGCGAAGGCGGACCTCGTCGTGGTCGTGCCGCAGAGCGCCGGTGCGCCGTGTGCCACCGAGCTCTTCGACCGCACGCTGGGCGCGCACCGGGTGATCGGGGGCGTCGACGTGTGGCGGCCCTGAGCGTCAGGCCGCGTTGAGCGCCTCGGCGAGGGGCGTCAGCAGCGCGTCGGGGCGACCGTAGCGGTCGTCGGCATACTTCCGGCCGGCCGCGGCGACCGGGGCCCGCTCGGACGCCAGCCGGAGCCGGGCCGCCGCGTCCAGCAACGCGGCGGGGTCGCCGAAGGTCCACCCACCGCCGGCTTCGGCGTGGGCGGCGGCCGGACCCGTCACGTCAGGCACGATGATGGGAGTGCCGAGCCGGAGAGCCTCGATGCATTCGCGGGCGACGAGAGGACCGGGTGCGAGGTCGATGCATGCGCTGGCATGGGCCATCAGTCGCCACAGGTCCATGCGGGTGTGCACCGAGACGACGCCGCGCTTGGCCCGGCCCCGCCAGGCGGTCGCCAGGCCGTCGAAGACGACGACGATGTCGGCGTCGGCGTCGGCCGCCGTCAGCCAGGCCGCCTCGGACGGGAGCTCCGTCCCGTCCGCGCCGCCCAGGACGAGGGTGTAGTCCGTAAAGCCGAAGCCATGGTGCCGATGCGCGCCCGCCAGCTGGTTGACCGGCACGTGCACGCCCACGTGAGCTGAACGGTCGTCGGCGCCGACCAGCGAGATCCGTCGCCACATCGGGTGGTTCGACCGGTCCGTCTCGAGATACAGGACGGTGCGTGGCTGGGCCGCGACCAACATGCCGGCGACGGCGTCGTTCACGTCGTCGACGATGACGGCACGGCTGGAGCCGACCTCCCGGGGCCAGGACATCCGACCCCCGACTCCGACGGCCAACGGATCGAACGCGCCGTCGGGACGGCTCGGTCCGACGGGCCCCGGAACGAGCACGGAGACGGGCGGCTCGACCCGCGAAGCCAGCCCGGCGAGGGACCGGATCACGAAGGACAGCTCCGACCGCGGGGCGTACCAGTGGAGCGACACCACGACGGCGCCGGCCTCACCCACCGTGTCGCGCGTCGACGAGCCGCCGGAGGTGCCCCACCTCTGCTCGCAACCTCGTCAGTTCCTCGCCCAGGGTCCCGGTCACGTCCTCGGTCACGCGTTCGAGGCGTGTGACGCGATCTACCAGCTCGTCGCAGGAGCCCGCCAACGATTCCGTGGCGGCGGCCAGCGAGGCGTGCAGGCGCCGCTCCGTGCGTCCCGAGGCACGGCCGGCCCAGGCGCGGGCCCGCTGGCGCAGCGATCCGGTCTGGCGAGCCGCCTCGTCCTGGACGATGGACCGCAACGATCGCACCGCGTCGTGGTCACCGGGACGGCGCAGCGGTGCCGGGGCATCGACGGGTTGCGCCCACGGGCGCGGCGCATCCGCTACTGGGCCGTCATGATCGAGTGCCATCGGTTCCACGCGGCCCCCTCGTCGTCACCGGCCAGGCTGCACGATGCGTCGGCTCGTGTCAGCTGCGGATTGAGATAGGGGTCACCCGCACGAATGTAGTGCTCCCATCGCTCCAGGAAACGCACGATGTCGCCGACGCCCCCGGCCGTGCCCCGGCTGGGCGATTCGTGATGGACGAGCTCGGCCGCCGGCTCGTAGACGACCCGGAACCCGGCGTCCCAGGCGCGCAAGCAGTAATCCACGTCGTTGTGGTCGACACCCAGGCGCTCGTCGAACCCGTCGAGCTGGGCGAAGACCTCCCGCCGCGTGGCGAGACAGGCGCCGGTCACGGCCGAGCACTCCCGGCTCAGGATCGCCATGCCCAGGTAGCCCGGGCGGTCGGCCGGGAGCCCGGCCAGCGGATGGCCGGCCGCGCCGGTGAGGCCGACCACGATCCCGCAGTGCTGCACGCGTCGGTCCGGGTAGAGCAGCCGTGCTCCGACGGCGCCCACGTCAGGGCGGATGGCCTGGGCCCGCAGAGCGGTGAGCCACCCGCGGTGGCTCGCCTCGATGTCGTTGTTGAGGAACAGCAGCACGCCGCCCGTGGCGGCCCGGGCGCCGGCATTGCTCAGGCGGGCCCAGTTGAACGGCGCATCGTCGTGCAGGACCCGCACGCCGGGTCGCTGGCCGAGCGCGTCGAGCAAGGTCTGGGTCTCGGGGTCTGACGAACCGTTGTCCACCAGGACGAACTCGACCTCGCCCGGTGCGGTCGTCGCCGTGACCGTCTCGACACACGTGCGCAGGAGGCGCGGATCGTCCCGGAACGGGATCACGGCGCTCACCGTGACGGACGGGGAGTCGGGGTGCTGCACGCGATACGTGCCGGTCACGGGACCGGTCGTGACCGGCAGCCTGACGCCGCGGCGTGCGAGCTCGTCCTCGACGTGCCGGCCGCTCGACCCTTCGCTGTCGGGCGCGCGCCAGCGATGGCAGAGGACCCGGGGGAGGTGGACGACCGACGCGGCGAGGCCGCATGCCGCGAGCGCCCAGGCGTGCTCGAGTGCTTCGGTCGAGACGTCGAGGGCCGGCATCTGCCGGCTCAAGGCCGCCCCGATGGCCAGCGGGCGGCCGATGTAGTTCCACGACAGGAGGAAGTCGGGGGAGTAGTCCGGCTTGAGCCGCGGCGCCCCGTACCGGCCGTCCACGCTCAGCACGTCCTCGTCGGCGTAGACGACCGACTTCTCGCCGAGACACGCCGTCAGGCTGGAGACCCCCGCGGGTGGCCAGAAGTCCCCGGGGAAGACGACGGCGACGGCGTCGTCACGGTGTGGTTCGAGCGCGTGGTGCAAGAGCGAGGCGGCCGATCCACCCGATCGGAGGATCCTGGTGCGCCTGCGGACCCGGCGGGGGGCCGCGGCGACGGCGACGTCGACGGCGGCCGCCCAGTCGGCGGCGGCGGCGATCGTCAACGACCAGTTCCGGCTGGTCTGCCCGGCCAGGCCGGCCAGCGTCCGGCCGAGGCCGCCGGGGTCGCGGTCGACGACCATGAGGAGGGCCAAGCGTGACGCGCTGCGGGTGGGGGGAGGCCGCTCGGCCTGCTTGCGTATCCAGCCCGTGTAGCGCTCCGGATCCTCCGACACGTCCGGCGGGAGCGGTGGGAGTGCCCTCGGAGCGAACAGCACCCGGTCCACGGCCAGGAAATCTAACGGAATCCCTCCCCGTACCCGGGCGCGTTGGCGCAGGTGACGGCAGGCCTGCCACGATGCGCCAGTGCGCAATGCCGACCGCTTGCTCATGGGTCCCGGCCCGTCGAACCCGTATCCGGGCGTCACGATGGCCCTTGCCGGGCCACTGCTGGGCCACCTCGATCCCGAGTTCCTGGCCGTGCTCGACGAGACCAACGAGCGCCTGCGCCGGGTCTTCGCGACGTCCAACCCGCTGACCCTGCCGATCAGCGGCACCGGATCGGCCGGCATGGAGGCGTCCTTCGTCAACGTGCTCCATCCCGGCGACGTGGTGGTGGTCGGGGTCAACGGTGTGTTCGGCGAGCGTATGTGCGAGGTGGCGTCACGACTCGGAGCCGAGGTGGTGCGGGTCGAGGCCGAATGGGGCGAGCCGATCGATCCCTCACGGCTCGTCGCGGCACACCCGCGCCCGGCCGTGATCGCCGTCGTCCACGCCGAGACGTCCACCGGGGTACGCAACGAGATCGAGCCGATCGGCCGCGAGAAGGGTGACGCGCTCCTGCTGGTGGACGTGGTGACCTCGCTCGGGGGGATCGAGGTCGCGACGGACGGTTGGGGAGTCGACATCGCCTACAGCGGCACGCAGAAGTGCCTCGGCGTCCCGCCTGGTCTGGCACCGCTCACCTTCTCCGATCGGGCGCGCGGAGCGCCTGGTCGAGCGCCCCAGCAGCTGGTACCTCGACCTCAATTTCGATCGCGCGCTACGTGAACGACGGGCCGGGCGGGGGCCGGGTGTACCACCACACCGCGCCAGTGGCCATGATCGCCGGGTTGCATGCCGGTCTGGGCGCCCTGCTCGACGAGGGGATGGACGCGGCGAAAGCGCGACATGCGGCCTGTGGCCGCCTGTTGGCGGACGGCCTCGAGGAGATGGGTCTCGAGCTGTTGGTCAAGCCCGAGCATCGTCTTCCCCAACTGACCACCGTCCGTGTACCCGAGGGTGTGGATGACGCCGACTGCCGTCGCCGCCTTCTCCAGGACTACGAGATCGAGATCGGCGCAGGCGCCGGGAAGCTGGCCGGGCAGATCTGGAGGATCGGCTGCATGGGGCACACGGCGCGACGGCGGAACGTGCTCGCGCTCGTCGCGGCATTGGGGGAGGTGCTGGGTCGGTGAGCGCGGCCCGAGCCGTCCGCCACGCACCCCTCGAATTGCGAGGCCGCCGCGTCGTGCTCCGGTCCTTGACCGAGGAGGATTTCCCCGCATGGCACGAGGTGCGGACGCGTTGCGCCGAGTGGCTGCTGCGGTGGGAGCCTCGGCCGAAGGGTGCGCCGCCGCCGTCGGAGGACCGCCCGAGTTTCGCCGCCCGCTGCGGCATCCGCGAGCGTGAGCGACACCTCGGCACCGGGTACGGGTTCGGCATCTTCGTCGGCGAGCGATTCGCCGGCGAGGTGACGCTGTCCTCCATCCAGCGCGGACCCTTCCAGATGGGTTTCATCGGCTACTGGATCGACGAGGCATTGGCGGGGCGCGGTTTGGTCCCCGAGGCGGTGGTGGTCACGCTGCGCTTCGCCTTCGAGGCGATCTCGCTCCACCGGGTGGAGATCTCCATCATCCCGCGCAACAGCGCCAGCCGACGGGTCGTGGAGAAGCTGGGCATCAGGGAGGAGGGGGTCGCCCAGCGTTTTCTCGAGATCGACGGGGTGTGGGAGGACCACGTCAGGTACGGCATCACCGCCGAGGAGTGGGCCCGCCGCGAGCAGAGCCTCGTCTCCGAGTGGATCGAAGGTTGAAGAGCTGATCGTCAGCCCGGACCGGCGCCGAGCACCGACGGCGAGTGTCGGAAGAACTGCTCGACGTCGTGCTCGTAGGTGTACGACATCGGCGTCCGGCCGGACTGCCGGCGCAGGCGCACCGCCCTGGTGAACGCCTGGACCGCTCCGGCGCTGGTGGCGTGGTACGCGAAACCCGTCGCCGCCAGTCGACGCGTGTCCACGCCGCGCCCGTAGCGCAGCAGGTCCTCCAGCTCCGCGGGCAGGTCGAAGAGCCGGGAGAGCGGACGGATCTTGAGCGGGCTGAAGGGGGAGAGGGGGATCAGTCGGGTGCCGCAGATGCTCGCCACCTCGCTCCAGGGAAGGCGTCCTTCTCCGGCCACGTTGTAGAGGCCCGGGATGCCCTCCCGGGTCACGTGCAGGAGGGCGCGCACCACGTCGTCCTCCTGGACGAACTGCAGGAGCGGGTCGAACCCGAAGATGGCCGGGCAGACGGGACGGGACAGGTTGCGGCTGATCGGTGTCGCCAGGTGGGAGCCCAGAACGTTGGCGAACCGCAGGACCGTGACCTTGGTTCCCGGGTTGTCCTCGGAGAAGTCGCGCACGAGCTGCTCGGCCTCGACCAGCGCCCGCTCCACGCCGTTCTTGACCGGGCTCGTCCGGGGAGTGTCCTCGAGGAAGGTGTTCGGGTCGCCGGCTGCCGACCCGTAGACCAAGGTCGACGACTTCACCACGATGTGGCGCACCGAGGACCCGGCGGCACCCGCCGCGGCGAGCAGGTTCATCGTGCCGATCACGTTGATCTCGTGCATCTGCCTTCTCGGCACCGCGACGGAGTTCGTGATCATGAACGTGTGGAGGATCGTGTCGACTCTGGTCGCCTTCACGATGCGGTTCAAAATGGAGTAGTTCTGATCGGTCCGGACGAACTCGGCGCGCTCGAAGGGGACGGACGGGGCCTGGGTCCCGGTACCGAGGATGACGTCGGTCCCGGGGTCGTCCTCGAGGGCCTGGACCATGCGCCCGCCCCAGAAGGTGTCGGCTCCGGTGACGAGGATGCGCCGGCTCATCTCACCCGAACCACACGCTGCGTCGGTCGCGGCAGCATGTCGTAGATCGCGTCCTGGAGCTGGGTCCTGATGCGCTCCGACTCCTCCATGATCCGGCTCTTGGAGTAACGGTCCTGGTCGGGGGGAACGTCGAAACGGACGGGCGGGAGCACTTGCAACCTGAATTTCGCCGGGAACGGGACCACGGCCCCGATGGGTCCCATGGTCAGGAGATTGGCGGTGACCGGGACGTACGGCACTCCGAGCGCCCGGGCCAGGGTGGGCAGACGGAACACGATCGGCATCGCCTCTTCGGAGCCGATGACGGCGATCGGGACGACAGGTACCCCGGCCCGCATGGCGATCTCCACGAAGCCTCCCCGCCCGAAACGCCGGAGCTGGTAGCGGTCGGCATAGGACTTCGACGTCCCCTTCGTCCCCTCGGGGAAGACCAGCGCGAGCTGCCGCTGCTCCCTCAGCAGGCGGTACGCGTTGGCCGGGCGGGCGGAGACGCCACCCGAACGGGCCCAGAGCGTTCCGACGACCGGCACGGTCCGGAAGAAGTAGTCGGCCAGCCCGTACACGGGGCGCCCGAGCTCCTTCTCGATCCCGTGCATGATGACGGGCGCGTCCGAGGGTATGGCGCCGGCGTGGTTGGCGACGAGCAGAGCTCCGCCGTCGGCCGGGATCCTTTCGAGACCCTCCCACTCCACGCGGAACCACCGGCTGTAGAGGGGTTGGTAGAGCGAGCGTACGAGCGCCCGTGTGCGCTCCGACCGTCCCCACTCGTCGACGTCGGAGAGCCTCGGGTCGACGTCCTCCTCGTTACCCTCGGGGATGCGGATGGGCACGATGGCCGTCGTCCGCTGCTGCTCGCTCACGGCCGGTCGCCCGCTCGCCATCCCGACCATCGTACCGACCGGGGCGGTTCGGACCGAGGGCTCGCGCCACGGGCGAGCCGGTGCTCACCCCGTCCCGCCTCAACACCAGCGGCCGCTGTCCGGCGAGCCACTCGAACCCGACCGTGGCGCGCTCGGGACGCAGGCCCGCACGCTGGGCCTCGTGAAGCAGTGATGCCACGCCCGTCTCGTCGAGCAGCGGGCAGAGGACGAGCGAGCGCCCGTCGGGCTGGTCGAGGACAGGGAGGTGCCGGGCCATGTGCCCGAGCGTCGCCGCGGCCGACGGGGCCGACGGGGCCGGAGTGACGCGGAAACCTTCGATGCTCGGCGCTCCGAGCACGGTTCGGTGTGCCCGCAGCACGTCGCGGACCATCGAGCGCGAGTCGGACCACGACCGCACCCGGCTTCCCTTCACGCGCAGCCACTGCACGGGCACCTCCTCGATGGAGAAGCCGAGCCTGCGGGCCAGCGAGAGGATCTCGACGTCGAACGCCATGCGCTCGGTCACCGAGCAGTGGAACAGGAGTTTGGCCACGGGCGAGCGGAACGCCTTGAACCCGCACTGTGTGTCGTCGAGCGAGACTCTGGTCAGCACGTTGACGAACCGGTTGAAGGCGCGGTTCATGATCGACCGGCTGATGCTCGGGCGGTCCACCGACGCCCCGCTCGCGGCGCGGGAGCCGATGGCGAGGTCGGCCCGATCGAGAGCCGCGACGAACTGGGGCGTCTGGGCGGGATCGATCGCCATGTCCGCGTCGGCGAAGGCGATCAGTGGCGCGGTCGCCACGGCGACGCCGGCGCCGTACGGCGGCCCCCTTCCCGCGGTTTCTGTCGAATCGGACCGACTGCACGTGCGGATACCGGGACAGCAGGGCCCGGGCCCGCTCCGACGTCGCGTCGCTGCTTCCGTCGTCGACGACGACGAACTGCGTACGCAACGGGTCGATCGATCCCACGTCGACTGCCCGCTGCAGCCGTGCCATCCCGGCCGGGAGGCGGGCCTCTTCGTTGTAGGCCGGTATGACCAAGGACAGCAAGATGAGGTCTCCTGCCCTGTCCGGTGCCTCTCGCGCGGTCACCGCTCCATTCTCGTGCCCCCCGGGCAGTTGCGTGTCGTCGCCCCGAGCGGAGCGCTCCTAGGGCCGCCCTGCGCCGATGAGCCCCGAGGTGAAGAGAGGCGCGAACTGCACGGTGGCACCCGTGAAGGGAGCCTGTATGACGGTGTCGCTCCCGTAGGGTCCCGAACCCACGTACATCACCACGTGGTCGACCTGGCTGTCGCCGTCCAGGTTGAAATAGAAGAGCAGGTCGCCGGGCTCCAGCGCGCCGAGCGAGACATGGGGGAGGGAGGGCCACTGCGTCTCGGTCGTCCGCGGAATCGACACGCCCGCCTGTGCCCAGGCCCACTGGACCAGTCCGGAGCAGTCGAAGCCGACGCCGGCCTGCTCGCCCCCCCAGACGTAGGGCACCCCGAGCTGGGACTCGGCCGCCTGGACTGCGTCCATCCCCGCCGATTGGCCCGACGAAGAGCCGGACACCGCTCCGGCGTAGCCCCCGGCCGCCTGGTTCGCTGCCACCGTGGCCGCCGCGCCGCTGCCCGACCCTCCGACGGCGTCCGCCACCGATGCCGCTGCCGCGGCCGCTGCCGCGGCCCGCTGTGCCGCTGCCGCGCTGGCGGCACGTGCCGCCGCTGCCGCCTCGGCCTGCGCCTCCGCGACCGCCGCTGCCGCAACCTCCTGTGCCAGCTGCCCCTGGATCTGCTGCAGGGTGGCCTTGGTGGCGGACGCTTGCTGCTGGTTGGCGGCGAAGAGCGACTGGGCCTGCTGTGCCTGCGCCTGCGCCTGCGCCGCGGCGGCCTGCTGCTGTTGCTGCTCGGCCACCAGCCGCGTCTCCGAAGCCTGCAGCGTGTCCTCGGCCTTGGTCAGGTTGCCGACGATGGTGTTCGTGTACTGCTGACGCGACTGAGTCTGAGTCGCCGACGAAGAGAAGAACGACGCCAGACCGGATTCGGGCGTCCCGTACTCGTACGCCTCGACGGCATCGGTGGAGACCTGGCGCCGGTCGGCCGCGACCGCTGCCTTCGTGCGCTCGAGAGTGGCACCCAGGGAAATCGCGGCATGCTGCGCGGCCTGCATGTTCTGCACAGCCGTGTCGTAGCGGTCGTCGAGGACCGACGCCTGTTGCTCCTCTTGGGCCAGCGTCGCCTCTATCTGATTCACCCGCGACGACGTCGAGTCGATCTGCGACTGGTTCGGCGCCGGACCCGGCAGGGTGGTCGGAGTCGCGCCCAGCGGCGACGTCCACCCGGTGACGGTGAGCGCGACCACGAGCCCCGCCGTAGCCAACCCGGCGCGGGTCGACCCACGGACAGTGATCCGACAATTCACTGCGCGCACCCCAGTAGCGTAACGGCTGTGCGGGCGGGTTCGGTACACCCCACGGTGTCGGGTCCGGTCGGGGGGCGAGTTCGCGCAACGTTCACGATTGACCGCTCCACCGCGCCTTCGTAGGGTGCGAGCCCATGGACGGGGTGGTCTCGGTCGCCGGGGGTCGGCTCCGGGGCGTGTGGCGAGGGGACCTCTGGTCGTTCTCAGGCATCCCCTACGGCCAGGCACCGACCGGGCCGAGGCGTTGGCTGCCACCGCAGGCGCCTGAGCCCTGGGTCGGCGTTCGGGACGCGTCGGCGTTCGGGCCTATCGCCCCGCAGCCCCTCTCACTGCCGGGACCGACCAGTACGGCGGAGCCGGGGGGGTCCGAGCCCCAGGACGAGGACTGCCTCTCGCTCAACGTCTGGACGCCCGTGCTTCCCGACGAGCCGGCGAAGTCCGGGACCGGCCGCCCGGTCATGGTCTGGATCCACGGCGGCGGCTTCACGTCGGGCAGCGGCTCGGTCTTCCTCTACCGGGGCGGGAACCTGGTGCGCAACGGCGACGCGGTGGTGGTCACGATCAACTACCGCCTCGGTGCGTTGGGTTTCCTGGGTCTGCCCGGGCCGGACGGCCTGATGGGGAATTGGGGACTGCACGATCAGGTGGCGGCACTGCGCTGGGTTCGCGACAACATTGCCGCGTTCGGGGGGACCCCGAGAACGTGACGGTCTTCGGAGAATCCGCCGGAGCGATCAGCGTGGTGGCCCTGATGGCCGTGCCGGCCGCCTCCCGCCTGTTCCGCCGGGCGATCGTGCAGAGCGGCGGCGCGGACGTGCACGACCGCGAGCAGGCGGCGCGTTCCGCGTCGCGTCTCGCCGCGGCGCTCGGCCTGGCGACCTGCGACCGGGACGCGCTGATCGGAGTCCCGGCGGCCGACCTGGTGGCGGCGACGACCGAGCTCGGGGGACGCCGGCCCGACCCCGGCCTGCTGCCTCTCCCGTTCCTCCCGGTCGTGGACGGCACGTTCGTGGCGCGACACCCGCTCGATGCCGTGGCGTCGGGGGCGGCGTCCACGGTGGACCTCATCGTCGGGACCAACCGCGACGAGCTGACCCTCTTCGCGTTGGGCAACCCCGTCTTGTCGGCGCTCGACGAGGACGGCGTGCGCGCGTGGCTGGCCAACGCCCTCCCCGGCGTCGACGCGGGGGAGGTGGAGGCGTCGTACCGTGCGGCCCGGGAAGCCCGGGACGAGGCGATCACGCCCCATGACATCTGGGTGGCGGCGGGAAGTGACATCGTCTTCCGCTGGCCGAGCCTGCAGTTGGCCGCCGCGCACGAGGGGCGGTCCTTCGTCTATCTCTTCGAGTGGGCGTCGCCGGCGCTGGGCGGCGCGCTCGGCTCGTGCCATGCGCTCGAGCTCCCCTTCGTCTTCGGCGCGGTGCAGATCCCGGCCGTGCAGATGCTGACCGGCTCGGGCCCCGAGGTTTCGCTGCTCTCGGAGCAGATGCAGGCCGCTTGGCTCTCGTTCGCCCGGGGAGGGAATCCGAGCCACGAAGGCATCGGCGAATGGCCGGAGTGGGAACCAGGAGAACGGACGACCATGGTGTTCGGCCCCCGCACGGGCGCGGTGTCGCGCCCGCGAGACGCCGAGCTGGGTGTGCTGGCGCGCTTCCGCCCTTTGCCCTGAGCAGCCGCCTACGCGCGCACCAGGCGAAGGGGCAGATGGCGGATACCGGTGTGCCGGTTGCTCCGAGTCCACTGCGGTTCGCCGGCGAGGCGGAACGAGCGGACCATCGAGAGCAGCTCCTCGAGGGCGACGCGGATTTCGAGGCGGGCCAGATGGGCCCCGAGGCAGAAGTGGACGCCGTGACCGAACGACAGATGGGGATTGGGATCACGTGCCAGGAGGAACCGCTCCGGGTCCACGAAATGGGATGGATCGCGGTTGGCCGACCCCTCCCACACCACCACCTTCTGCCCCGGCAGGATCGTGTGTCCGCGCAGCTCGGTCCACTCGGCGGCCGTCCGCCGTTTCGAGGGCGACGGCGTCGTCCACCTCAGGACCTCCTCCACGGCGGTCTCGAGCGGGACGGAGCGGCTGCGAAGGAGCTCGAGCTGGTCCGGCCACTCGGTGAAGGCCAGGACGGCACCCGCGATGGCATTGCGCGTCGTCTCCGCGCCGGCCGAGAAGATCAGGGAGAAGAAGGCGGAGAGCTCGTCCTCGCTGAGCCGGGGCGGGTCCGCATCCTCGAGCTCGGCGTGGACGACGACCGACAGCATGTCGTGGCCCGGGTGGGCCCGCTTCTCGGCGATCAGCTCTGCTCCGTACTCGCTCATCCGCGTCAGTGCCTCCTGACGCTGCGGGCTCATGGACAGGAGGTCGGACTCGTCGGGGAGGTCGAAGACGTGCTCGACTGCTTCGAAGAGGAAGTGCCGGTCTTCCTCGGGCACGCCGAGCAGGAGACAGATCGCCTGCATCGGGAGCTCGGCCGCCACGTCGACCAGGAAGTCGCACTCGTCGCCCGTCGCCTCGAACAGCGCCCGCATCCGTCGGTGCAGCTCCGGGGTGAGCGCTCGCACGGCTGACGGTGTGAGTCCCCGGGTGACGAGGCGCCGGATACGCGTGTGCCGGGGGTCGTCCATCATGTTGAGGACGATGCCGGCGACGGGGAGATCCTGAATGATCGTCCCCCCGTACGGGCGACCACCGCCGGTCTCGGAGGAGAACCGGACCGGGTCGCGCAGCACGGTGAGCACTTCGTCGTACGTGGCAACCGACCAGAAACCCTCGCCGTCGGGGGTATGCGGTGTCGGTGGGTGCCACCACACCGGAGCCTGCTCCCGGTGAGCCCGGAACACGCCGTGCGGGAAGCCGTGGGAGAACGTGTCCAGGTCGGTGAGGTCGACCTGCGACAGGTCGACGGCCATGGGCCATCCTGTGCGACCGTCCCGTATCGGTCAAGAATGGTGCCGCGGGGGGCGTAGCCCAATCGGCAGAGGCAGGGCGCTTAAACCGTCCCAAGTGAGGGTTCGAATCCCTCCGCCCCCACCCACCTCCGCCCCCCGACTCCGCCCTCCCGGGAGTGCCTGATGCGAACCGCTTGCGGCGCTGCCTGCGCGTGAGGTGGCCGCGCCCCGCCGGACCCTCCCTCGGCGCCTAGGGTGCGATGTGGAGCAAGGACTCATCGGAGCCCGGCCTCATGCTTCCGCTCGACGGAAGCGCAGATCGGAGGATCATGGCCTCATCTGAGTCGATTCTCGTTGCTGCTCAGCTCGACGAGCACCATGCGCCTGAAGCAAACGGGCGCATCGCGGTGTGCCGGCGGTGTGGAGCACGTACGGACAGCCCAATCGGACTGCAACACGTTGTGCAAGAAGGTCGAACCACCCAATCGAGGGAGTGGCTCAGCGCACAGTCGCGACTCCGGGACATTGCAGACGCCAAATTGCGACGACACGCCTGAACAAAGTCCCGAGACCGCACGCCGACACACGCTCGTCGCTCTTGGCCGCACGACATCACGTGCGTTCCACGGAGAACCGTCGTAGGTCGGACGACCGGAACCGGGAGTGCCCGTCCGACGCAGAAGAGGGCGCGATGCCGGGCTCCTATCTGCTTCCCGCCTTCCCTTTCTCACCGCTGTCTGCACCGATGACGAGTCCTGGAGTGGGGGTTCCTCGAGTGAGGGGGCGTCGGGCCGATTCGAAGACCGCGGCACCAGCCGAGACGATGCCGACGGAGAGCAAGACGGATCCGACCGCGTCGAGGGGTGTGTGCCAGTGCGCCCCGACCACGGCCAATGACATCAGCAGGACCCACGCGACGCCGATGGCAAGGGTCAGGTTGCGCGCTCGCTTCCCGAGCAGCGGGTAGAGCGCGAACCACATGGCAATCGCCGTCGCGCTCGACGGCGGTGACGTTCCCGGAGGGGAACGTGAGTTCGCCGTAGTAGGTCCGCTGGACCAGCGGCTTGACGACGTGCTCGCTCACCAGCAGTGCCACCAGGGCGAGCACGGCGAAGACGGCGACGCGGGCGACGGCCCGCTTGGCCCGGCCGAGGGCAAATGAGACGAGGAGTACGGCGAAAATGGCCGGGGCGGCGAGAAGTTCGGTGAGATGGGCCCAGGACCGGACGACCGAGGGACGTCGCCCCAGCCAATCGACCGCCGGGTCCTCGAAACCGTAGGGGCCGGTACCGTGCGAGACCGCCAAGGACAAGGCCGCCGTTGCGGCCAAGCACACCAGAGCGGTCGTCGTGAACCTGGAACGCGACACCAAGGCAACCTACGTCCTTGTGGGCGGGTCATCTGCCCGGGCTGGGACATGGCACAGGCGCGGCACTCTCCTCTCTCCCGGACGCCAGGGCGCGCCGATCGTCACCGCACCCGACCGTTCATGGTCGTGGCAGTCCACGTCTGCGTCCTCGGTCCGGTCGAGGTCCGGGGCGCGGCCAGGCCCTTTCGCCGCTCGGCCGCGCTCGAGCTCGTGGTCTACCTGGCGTTGCAGCGCCGACCCGTCCGCCACGGGGAGTGGGCGCTGGCTCTCTGGCCCGACCGGGCGGTGTCGCCGTCCACGATCTACTCCACCGCTTCCGACGCCCGGCGGGCACTGGGGCGTGACGGCGCGGGCAAGGAGCGCCTGCCCCGCAGCGGCGCACGCCTCGTGCTCGGCGGTGACGTCAGCACCGACGTGGCGCGGTTCGAGCAGCTTGCCGCCACCGGCCGGCTCGCCGATCTCGTCGATGCCATGGCGCTGGTCCGGGGTCCGCTCCTGGCCGGGCTCCGCCGTGCGGACTGGGCGGTGTTCGACGGCACCGAGTCCTCGGTCCAGTCGCTCGTGGCCGACACCGCGCTCGAGGGCAGCAGAGCGGCTCGTCGGTCGAGGGTGCGCCGGGGAGGCCGAGCACGTCGTGCGCCGGGCCCTGCTCGCCTGCCCCTACGACGAGAGGCTCTACCGCTCCCTGCTGCGCGCCGCCGCGGCGCAGGGCAATCGCGTCGGCTTGCGCTCCACCTTGACCCGACTTCTCGCCCTGGCGGGAGACGAGGTCTCAGCGGCCGCGTGGCCGGCGGGCGCGCGCCACGGCGCACCCGTTCTCTCCTGCCTGCACCCCGACACCACCGCCCTCTACTACGAGCTCGTCGGCGCCACCCCCGCCCCCAGAGGGCGTCCCGGCAGGCAGTAGTGTTTCGCACCTATGGCCAGAAGCAACTCGGGACGATCGGTCGCCCGCGCCGCCGCGACGGGCGGCGGAGCGACCTATCGCGGGCAGATGCCCGTCAACTGGTACGCCGCATTGGTGGTGATCGTCCTGGTCGGACTGGGCTCGGTGGCGCTGGCCAAGTACAACTACAACCAGGGCGCGCCCTCGGTCGAGCCAACCACGAACACCACCTGGCACGCCGCGCTGGCCATGGACATCTGCGGCACCATGGAGCCGGTCCTCCCGGCCAGTCCGCCCGGCGGGACCACCGGCCTCACCTCGGCCGGCAGCGGTGTCCTGGTCGTCGCGCCGCGCAGCTCCAGTGAGGCCGGGACGAACGCGACATCGGGCAAATTCGCCACGGGCTACACCGGGCTCACCCTGACCAACACCACCGTCCAATATCCCAAGGGCGTCCTCTACAAGAACGGTCAGCGGTGTGCCAAGGGCACTCCCGACGCCGGAAAGGTGGGCGAGGTGCGCGCGTGGTGGTGGGTTCTCTCCACCCAGACCGGGAAGAACGGCCAACCCCAGGTCGAGGGCGGGGTCAACACCGTGCACCCGGGCGACCTCAGGTTCGTCAACCGCCAGATCATCACGGCCTTCTTCGGCCCGGACAACGCGACCATCCCGAAGCCGCCGTCCAAGACCGTGAACGCGCTGGTCCAGACCCTCGCCGGGAACGGGCCGGTCGCCACCACGACCACGGCACCGGCCACGGCAACCACGGTGCCGACAACGGTGACCACGGTGCCGGCGACAACGCCGACGACATCGACACCCTCGAGCTCTTCGACCACGACCTCCAAGCCGGCCTCGTCGTCCACTTCGACCACGGCCAAACCCTCGACCACCTCGACGACCAAGTAGCAATGAAGGGATGAAGTCGGTCGTCCTGGTCGGCGGCGAGGGCACGCGGCTGCGCCCGCTCACGCTCACCGCCCCGAAGCAGATGCTCCCGGTGGTCGGTGTTCCCATGTTGGAGCGGGTGCTCCGCCACCTGGCCCGGCACGGGGTGGACGAGGCTGTGCTGTCGCTCGGCTACCTGCCCGACGCCTTCCTCGAGGCGTACCCGGACGGACAGGCAGCAGGGGTGCGTCTGACGTATGCCGTGGAGCCGGAGCCTCTCGACACGGCCGGGGCCATCCGCTTCGCCGCCGCCTCGGCCGGCATCGACGACACATTCGTCGTGGTCAACGGCGACGTCCTGACCGACCTCGACCTGACCGGCCTCGTGGCGTTCCACCGCCGCGCCGGCGCCCAAGGGACGATCGCGCTGCATCCGGTGACCGACCCCTCGGCGTTCGGCGTCGTTCCCACCGATGCAGACGGGCAGGTCACGGCCTTCGTCGAGAAGCCGCCACGCGACGAGGCGCCCACCAACGAGATCAACGCCGGCACCTACGTGCTCGAGCCGTCCGTCTTGAAGCGGATCCCGAGTAACGGTCGCGTCTCCGTCGAGCGCGAGACCTTTCCGGCCATGGTGCGAGAGGGGGTGCTCTTCGCCCTTTCCGACGGCGCCTACTGGCTCGACACGGGAACGCCGTCGGCGTACCTCGACGCCAATTTCGACTACGTGAACGGGCGTCGCGGACCCGAGGTCGCTCCGGGGCTCGAGGACCGCGGTTCCGGGCTGCTCGTCCAGGGCACGAGCGAGCTCGACGGAGAGATCCTCGGGCGCAGCGTCGTCTTCGACGGATGCCGAGTCGCGGCCGGCGCCAGGGTGGAGCGCAGCATTCTCGGGCCGGGCTCCGTCGTCGAGTCCGGCTCCGTCGTCATCGACTCGGTGCTGATGGAGCGCTGCCATGTCGCGGCGGACGCCAAAGTGGCGAGGTCCGTGATGGGTCCCCGATCGGTCGTCGGCCAGCGGGCGGACGTCCGGCCCGTCTCCGTGCTCGGTGCTGACGCCGTGGTCTCGTCCGGGACGCTGGTCGACGGCGAGCGTGTCTCGGGTTAGGCGGGCCGCGCCGTGCGCGTGCTGGTGACGGGAGGAGCCGGGTTCATCGGCTCGACACTGGTCGACCGTCTGCTGGTCGAGGGCCACGAGGTGGACGTGGTCGACGACTTCTCGACCGGCTCGTTGGCCAACCTGGCTGCGGCCCGCGCCGGCGCCGGACGAGCCCTGACCATCCACCACCTCGACATCACCGCCCCGGCCGTCACCGAGCTGATGGCGCGCCGGCGGCCCGAGATCGTGTTCCACCTGGCCGCTCGCGGCGGCGCGCGGGCGCCGGTCGAACACGCGGCTCTCGATGCTGCCGTCAACATCGTCGGGTCGGTGAACGTGCTCGAGGGCGCGCGCCTGGCCGGGAGCGAGCGGGTCGTCTTCGCCGCCTGTGGCACCACCCTCTATGGGGACGTGGCCCCGGACGATCTCCCGGTGCGCGAGGCGCATCCGCATCGGCCCGTCTCACCCTTCGGCGTCTCCAAGAAGACGGTGATCGATTACCTCGCCGCCTACCGCCGCCTGTATGCGCTCGAGTTCTGTGCTCTGGCCCTGGGAAATGTCTACGGCCCCCGCCAGAACCCGGACGGCGACGCGGGTGTGGTCGCCGTCTTCGCCGGTCGCATCGGTCGCGGCGAGCCGGTGACCGTCTTCGGGGACGGCGAGCAGACCCGTGACTTGGTCTATGTCGATGACGCCGTCGACGCGTTCGTCCGCGCGGCAACCCGCGGCGGCGGGCTCGTCTGCAACATCGGGACGGGCCGCGAGACGTCGGTCAACCAGTTGCTCGAGACCATGGCCGGGCTGGCCGGCACGACCGTCTCCGCGGTGGCGGCGGAGCCGCACCCGGCTGAAACCACGCGTTCGAGCCTCGACGCCGAACGTGCGGCGATCCAGCTCGGTTGGCATCCGTGGACCGACCTGGCCGACGGTGTCCTGGCCGTGCTCGGCTCCGTGTCGGCGCCACCAGGCTGATCAGCGGAAGAGATCCTCGTCCGGGGTCCGCACCACTTCGGCGCGCACCGACGCCGGGCGCATCCACGACGCCGGCACCCCGCGTACGACGGCAGCCGGGATGTCACGGTCCTTGCCCATGACGAGCTCGGCCGCACCGGCGATCTCGTCGGCCACGCAGACCTCGGTGGCCATCAGCTCCCGGCCGCCGGCGTCCTCCGTCCCGCGCAGGTCGACGACCGCGGCCACACCGGCACATCCGATGGCGACGTCGGTCACTCCGCGACGCCATGGCCGGCCGAACGTGTCGGAGACGACCACGCCGATCTCCACGCCGAGCGCCGCCTGCACGCCGGCGCGGATGCGCCGGGCCGACCGGTCGGAGTCCGCGGGCAGCAACGCCGCCGTGCCGGCGGCGACATTGGACAGGTCCACCCCCGCATTGGCGCAGACGAACCCGTGACGGGTCTCGCTGATGACGAGGTCGCCACGCCGGCGCAGGACGCGCACCGACTCGTCCGCCACCAGGGCCAGCTTCGCGGCGGGGTCGCCGTGGTCGAGCGGCACGATCCGGCCTTCTGCCTTCGAGACGACCTTCTGGGTGACCACCAGGACGTCCCCGTCGCGCAGCTCGGGTCCGTGGTCACGGGCCGGACCGACCGCCTGCACCACGAGCGCCGCCAGGTCGGCGCCCGGGGCGACCTCCCCGATCCCGGTCAGCGGCACGACGGTGATCTCGCCGCCCTCAGCCATCGGCCACCACCTCGGCCAGCGCTTCGGCGCGTGCGGGCGTGCTCATGACGGTCGGTGCGACCAGGCATCGCACGCCGAGCGCTTCCACCTCGCCCGCCCGGTCGCGATCGGCCTCGTCGACGACGAGAGTGCCGGCCCAGGAGGCGTAGAGGCGTGCCACGCCGACCGCGGACGGCTCGGTGCCGAGCTCGGCCATCAGGCGGTCCGCCGGGCCCTTCAGCGCCGCGCCGGCGACGATGGGCGACACGGCCACGACGTCCTCCCGGCGACGGGTCACGAGGTCGAGGACACCGGGCACGGCAAGGATCGGTGCAATGGAGACGACCGGGTTCGACGGGCACACCACGATCCGCCGGGCCGATGCCAGCGCGTCGAGCACGCCGGGGGCGGGCCGCGCCTCGGACGCGCCGTCGAACCTCACGGCGGTCACGGCGACGCCGTGGCGCAGCCGGACGAAGTAGTCCTGGAATCCGACCTCGGTGCCGGCCGCGCCGAGCACCGTCGTTTCGCCCAACGTCAGGCGGGTGCGGACCGGGTCGTCGCTCACCGGGAGGAGCCGCACCTCCACCCCGCGCCGCTCGGCCAGTGCGCTGGTCACCTCGCTGAGCGTCGCGCCGCCACGCAGGCGCCCCGTGCGGAAGAGATGGGTGGCGAGGTCGCGGTCGCCCAACCGGAACCAGTCCTCGCCACCGATGCGGGTGAGCTCGTCCATCGTCGCCCACGTCTCACCGGCCATGCCCCAACCGGTCTCACGGTTGTCCAGACCGGCCAGCGTGTAGGTGACGGTGTCGAGATCCGGACTGATGTGAAGGCCGTGCAGCACCGTGTCGTCGCCCACGTTGACGACGGCCACGATGTCGGAGGGCGCCACGACGCGCACGAGCCCGGAGAGCATCCGGGCGGCCCCGACGCCGCCGCACAGGGCCACCAGCACGGTGCGAGCATACGGGTGCACGTCGGACGGACCGCCGGGCCGCCCCTGGTACCATCGCCGCCCGCCCTGCCGTGTTGGTGTCGCGGCAATTCGGAGGCGCCGGCCAAGAAGGAGCCCGTATGAGCCCCACGACCAGAGTCGGGCAGTCCGACCCCACCCGAGGCACAGCCCCCGAGGTGGTCACCCCCGGGCGCTACCGCGGGCGGGTGGCCCTCGTCACCGGTGCCGGCTCGGGCATCGGTCGGGCCACGGCACGGCGGCTGGCGGCCGAGGGCGGGGCGGTGGCATGCCTCGACGTGGCCCACGATGCCATTGCCGTCGTGGCGGAGGAGATCAACCGCGAGGCCGCGGAGGCGGGCGGGCGCGCCGTCGCGGTGCGCTGCGACGTGACCGACGAGGACGGTGTGGCGGCGGCCGTGACGCAGGCGCGCGAGGAGCTGGGTCACATCACCAATCTGTGCAACATCGCCGGCGTCGGCGGGTTCGCCCACACCCCCGAGCAGTCGCTCGCCGGCTGGGACAGGATCATCGCGGTCAACCTGACCGGCACCTTCCTCATGTGCCGCGCCGTGCTGCCCGAGATGATCGAGCACGGCGGCGCCATCGTGAACACCGTGTCGACGGCTGGGATCGTCGGGCAGCCGTACTCGGCCGCGTACTGTGCGTCCAAAGGCGGCGTCAAGCTGCTGACCAAGGCTCTCGCCGTCGAGTACATGGCGCGCGGGGTCAGGGTGAACGGTGTAGCCCCTGGCGGGGTCGACACGCCCATCATCCACAACTTCGGGCCGCCCGCCGATGCAGACTTCAAGCTCATCGAGCGGATCATGACGCCGATCGGCTTCGCCTACCCGCACGAGATCGCGGGCGCCTTCGCCTACCTCGGCTCGGACGAGGCGGCCTACGTCAGCGGCGCCATCCTCTCCATCGACGGGGCGATCACGACCTGAACGCCAGGCGCGGGAACGGAGGTGCCGATTCGGCACGCCTGCGCGTGGCGCTCGATGCGACACCGCTCCTCGGCCTCCCCACCGGGGTCGGTGCGTTCTGCGACGGGGCGCTCCGCGCCCTGGCGGAACGGCCCGGTCTCGACGTGCGTGCCTTCGCCGTGAGCTGGCGCCGTCGGAGCATGCTCGACGAACGGCTGCCCTCCGGGGTCGCCGCGGCGCAGCGACCGATGCCGGCCCGGCCGCTGCACGCCCTCTGGTCCCGCCTCGACCATCCGCCCGTCGAGTGGTTCGTCGGGCCGACCGACGTCGTGCACGGGACGAACTTCGTGGTCCCGCCCACCGGTGGTGCCGGCGCCGTGGTCTCGGTCCACGACCTCACCCCGCTCCACCACCCCGAACTGTGCGACGACGCGACCTTGGCCTACCCCGAGTTGATCCGCCGGGCACTGCGGCGGGGTGCCTGGGTCCACGCTGACTCGGCCTTCGTGGCTGCCGAGGTGCAGGAGGCCTTCGACGTGCCCGCCGAGCGGGTGCGAGTCGTCAACCCCGGGGTGCCCGCGGTGCCCGGGTTGACCGGCGCGGAGGCCCGGTCGGCCCGGGCGCGGCTGTTGCCGGCCACCGCGAGGCGCTATGTCCTCGCCGTCGGCACGGCGGAGCCCCGGAAGGACCTCCCCGGCCTCGTGCGCGCGTTCGCCGACGTCGCGGCGCGCCACGACGATGTCTCCTTGGTGCTCGCCGGTCCGCCGGGCTGGGGCGAGGCCGCGCTCGAGGCGGCGGTGGGCGCCTCGCCGGCGCGCCCGCGCATCGTCCGTACCGGCTGGGTCGCGCCCGAGGACCTCGGCGCCTTGCTGGACGGCGCCGCCGTCCTGGCCTACCCCTCTCGTTACGAGGGTTTCGGCTTCCCGCCGCTCCAGGCCATGCGTGCCGGTGTGCCCGTGGTCGCCAGCCGCGCCGGATCGTTGCCCGAGGTACTGGGGGACGGTGCCCTGCTGGTCGATGTGGGCGACCATGCCGCGCTGGTGGAGGCCCTCGACCGCTGTCTCGACGACGCCGGCGCGCGCGCCGCGCTCATCGCGGCAGGCTCCGCCCGGGTCGCGGAGTTCGGGTGGGAACGATGTGGCGCCGGGCTCGAGGCGCTCTACCGCGACGTGGCGCGGAGCACCCGTGGCTGAGCGACCGATGGCGGTCCTGGTCGCGGCCGAGCAGCTTCGCCGCACCGTGCCCGGAGGCATCGGCTCGTATGCCCGTGGCCTCCTCGGCGGCCTGGCGCACCACGAGGGCGAGGTGGAGATCACGCTGCTGGCCAGCCGGCCCCCCGGCCGGCACGCCCCGGACGAGAGTGCGGACCTGGGGGCGGATGCGGACCCGCTGGCCCGATTCGGTCGCCCCGTCCGGGCTTCGAGGCTGCCCGGCCCCCTCCTGACGAGGGCGTGGGACCGCGGCCTCGTCCGGGCCCCGACCGGCTTCGACGTCGTGCACTCGGTGTCGCTCGCCGCGCCGCCGCTCCCGCGTGGCGGCGGGGGCGCCCAGGTCGTGACCTGCCACGACCTGGCGTGGCGCCGCTTCCCGCAGGCCACCACCCGCCGCGGGCGGCGGTGGCACGAGGGCGCCCTGCGCAGCGCCAGCGTGGCCGGGGCATCGTTCGTCGTCCCCTCCCGGCTCGTCGCGGCCGACCTCCAGGCCGACGGCGTCGAGGTCGGCCGCATCACGGTCATCCGGGGCGGGTCGGACCATCTGGCCCCGCCCGACGAGGAGGGCACCGCCGGGTTGCTCGAGCGGCTGGGCGTCGCGGGCGAGTACCTCCTCAGTGTGGGCACCCTCGAGCCGCGCAAGAACGTCGAGCGCATGGTGCGCGCCTACGGCGTCGCCCACGAAGGTCCTGGCGCACCGTGGCCGCTCGTGGTCGTCGGACCGCAGGGGTGGGGTCCGCATCCCGACCGTCCCCCGCTCCCGCCGGGCGTCTCGTTCACCGGCGCGGTGTCCGACGGCGTGCTGGCCGGTCTCTACCGGCGGAGCCGGGCCTTCGTCTACGTGCCGCTGACCGAGGGGTACGGGCTCCCGCCGCTCGAAGCCATGCGCAACGGCGTGCCCGCCGTGGTCTCGCGTGAGGTCCCGAGCGTGCGGGACCTCGGCGACGAAGGCGACGCGCCGGCCCGACTCGTCGACCCCCTCGACGTCGACGACATGGCGCGGGGCATCCGTGAGGTCCTCACCGACGACTTGCTGCGGTCCGATCTCGTCGCCCGGGGCCGAGCGTTCGTGTCCGACCGGACCTGGGACGACGCAGCGCGCCAACACGTCGAACTGTGGCGAGCGCTCCGGTGAGCAGCCCGCTCGCCCTCTCGCTCGACGTCTCGGCGGTGCCCGACCGCCTCGGTGGCGCCGGCTATTACACCGTGGCGCTGGCCGCGGGTCTGGCCGCCCGCTCCGACGTCGACCTCGCGCTCGTCGCCCGGCGCGGCGACGGCGCGCGCTGGGAGCGCGCCACGGACAACCGTGGCCGTGTGGTCCCCGCGCTCGCCAGCTCGCGGCCGGGCCGGCTGGTCTCCGAGCAGTTCCGTCTCCCGTCCGTGCTCGACGACCTCGGTGTCGTCCTCCATCACGGTCCGCACTACACGATGCCGGCGCGGGCGCCCGTGCCGTGCGCGGTGACGATCCACGACTGCACGTTCTTCGATCACCCCGAGTGGCACCAGCGCTCGAAGGCGGTGTTCTTCCGGCGGGCCATCCGGCGGGCGGCGCTCCACGCCGGCGTGCTCGTGTGCGTGAGCCAAGTCACCGAGGAGCGGCTCCGCCACTGGTGCGAGGTTCGCTCCGCCGTGGTGGTGGCACCCCACGGTGTCGACCACGCCCGGTTCTCGGCCCGGGAGCCTTCACCGGGCGCGGACGAAGCGGTCCTGGCCCGCGTCGGCGTGCCGACGGACCGGCCGCTCGTCGTCTTCATCGGGACGCTCGAGCCGCGCAAGGGTGTGGCGACGCTGGTGGCGTCCTTCGACCGCGTCGCGGACGCGCACCCCGACGCCGTCCTCGTCCTCGGGGGACAGCCGGGATGGGGTCTGGCCGTGACCGAGCGAGCTCTGGCCGCAGCGCGCCACGGCGACCGGATCATCCGGACCGGATACCTGCCCGACGCCGCCGTCCCCGCGTTGCTGCGTCGGGCCGCGGTGGCGGCGTACCCGGCGCTCGAGGAGGGTTTCGGCCTGCCCGCGCTCGAGGCGCTGGCGTGCGGTGCTCCGCTCGTGACGACGGAGGGCACGGCGATGGCAGAGATGGCCGGGGGCGCCGCCCTCCTCGTCCGGCCCGGCGATGAGGGCGAGCTGGCCCAGGCGATCGAAGCGACCCTCGTCGCGGGCCGCGCCGGCCCCCGCTGCGAGCTCGGTCGGCGCGTGGCCGCGGGGTTCACCTGGGAGGCCAGCGTCGCTCTCCACATGGCTGCCTACACCGAGGCGATCTCGGACCGGCGGTAGGGTTCCTCGCGATGCGGGCGCTCATCACGGGGGGGAAGGGGTTCGTCGGCCATTGGCTGGTCGCCCACCTCGAGGCGCACGGAGACGACGTCGCGGTGATCGACATCGAGACGGACGTGGCGGACGGCGCCGCGGTCGGTCGCGTCATGGCCGACGTCGAGCCCGAGGCGGTGTACCACCTGGCGGCGATGACCCACGTGGGGGAGAGCTGGGACGACCCGAGCCGGGTGCTCAAGGTCAACGTCCTCGGCACGGCGGAGGTCCTCGCCGCGGCCAGGTCCCACGCCGCCGAGGCGCGGGTCCTGGTCGTGAGCTCCGCCGAGATCTACGGTGCGGTCACGCCCGAGCAGCTGCCGCTGCGCGAGGACTCACCCGCGGCCCCGGCCAGCCCGTACGCGGCGAGCAAGCTGGCGGCCGAGGTGGTGGCGCTCCAGGCGTGGCGCGGGTACCGCCAACCGGTGATCGTGGTGCGGCCGTTCAACCACATCGGCCCGGGGCAGTCCCCCAACTTCTTCGTGCCGGCGCTCGCGCAGCGCATCGTCGAGGCCCAGCGCGCCGGCGCCGCCTCGCTCCGGGTGGGAACCCTGACCACCCGCCGCGACTTCACCGACGTGCGTGACGTGGTGGCGGCGTACCGGTTGCTCGTGACCGGCGGGTCGCCCGGGACGGTCTACAACGTGTGCTCGGGCCGCGCCGTCGCCATGGCCGAGGTGGCCCAGCAACTCCTGGTACTCGCCGGAGCCGAATTGGTGCTCGAGACGGACCCGAAGCTGGTCCGCCCGGTCGACGTGCCCGTCCTGCGCGGCGATGCCCGTCGGCTGCGCGACGCGACGGGGTGGGAGCCCCGGATCTCGCTCTCGACGACGCTCGCCGACGTCCTCTCCTCGTGGCGGGCGGAATGAGGGCGCGCGTCGTCGAGCCGGTCCGGGCCCACCACCCCGAGGAGTGGATCGAGATCAGGCGTCCGTGAGCTGGCGGAGCTGGGACCGCACCTCCCGGGCCTGCTCCCGTGCCTTGGCGGTCAGCTGGCCGACGGTCGGCGGCAGTCGCTCTTCGAGGGGCTGCAGGGTGGTCTCCAGGAGCTTGGTGGCCGACTCGGCCAGCTCGTCCATCTGGTCGAGACCTTTGGAGACGCCGCCGCGGACACTGCCGCGGACGTCGTCGATGGCCTGGTCCAGGGAGAAGTCGTGGGGCAGCTTGCTCGCCAACTCGACCCGGTGCACCTGAAGGCGCTGGTAGCCGAGCACACCCAGTCCGATGGCGACGTAGGTGATGTCGCGGGCCAGGTCGATGACGTCCTTGGTCACGGAGTGCGCGGTGGCGTTGACGTCGGTCATGAGGGACCTCCTGAGGGTCTGAATCGTCGGTGGGAGTGACGAGCCGGGTGCGTGCCGCCCGGGCTTTGTACATACAACAGTATCACCAATGATAAACTCTAGCAAGCACCTCCGGCCGTTTTCGTGCCTGAGGGGCGAAAGCCCCACCCGATAGCCTCTTGCACCTCATGGACGCCCAGGTGCCGGCAGTGGTGGCGGTCGTCGTGACGACCGACCCCGGCCCCTGGTTCGACGAGGCGATGTCGTCGCTGGCCGCCCAGGACTACGCGGAGCTGTCGGTCCTGGTCCTCTCCGTGGGCGAGGACCAGTCCGCCGTCACGGCGCGGCGTCGCCCGAGCACTGCCGGACGCATTCGTCCGGCACCTGCCCGGTCGGCCCGGGTACGCCGCGGCCGCCAACGAGGCCCTCGGCATGGTCGAGGGTGCGGCGTTCTTCTTGTTGTGCCACGACGACGTCGCGCTGGACCCCGATTGCGTGCACCTGCTGGTCGAAGAGTCGTACCGCTCCAACGCCGGGGTCGTCTCGCCGAAATTCGTCAACTGGGACGACCCGCGGGTCCTCCTGCACGTCGGAATGAGCTGTGACAAGACCGGGGCCGTCGTCGACCGGATCCTCGAGGGCGAGGTCGACCACGGGCAGCACGACGCCGTACGCGACGTCTTCGTGGCTCCGGGAGGCTGCACCCTGGTCAGGGCCGACCTGTGGCCGCGAGCTCCAGGGCTTCGATCCGGGAATCGTGGCCATGGGGGAGGATCTCGACCTCTCGTGGCGATCGCAGGTGGCGGGCTCGCGGGTGGTCGTCGCGCCCGACGCCCGCGTGCGTCACCGCGAGGCGGTCGCGGGAGGACTCGAATCGCTGGCCGTGCTCGATCCGGACGAGGGCCGTCATCCGGTCACCATGCAGATGCTCCAGCGCCGGCACGAGCTTCGGGCCGTGCTGAAGTGCTACACGCGCTTCCACCTGGCGCGCGTGCTGCCCCAGGCGGCGCTGCTGGCTCTGGGAGAGATCGTCGTGGCCGTCTTGGCCCGTGATCGCGAGCGGGTGCGGGCCGTGGCCGGTGCCTGGCGATGGAACGCGCGGCACCGGGCCGAGATCTCGCGACTGCGAGCCGATCTGGCCGCGCACCGTCTCTTCCCCGACGCCGAGGTACGCCGCCTGCAGCTCCATGGGAGCGCGGCGGCTCTCACGCTACGTCAGCCGTCTCACGCACCAGGGTCTCGAGGCGGCCAACGCGGTCCCGGGTTCGCGTGGGGTCCCCGATGCGGACGAGCCCGCGCCCAGCGAGGAGGCGGTGCTCACCGGCAGCGTCGGCCTGGCTTTCAGCGAGGATGCGGACTTCGACGACCTGGACGATCTCGGACATCGTTCCGGCCGCGATCGTTTCGGTCGGCGGGTCCGCACGTCGCCTCTCGGCACGGGGCGTCAGCGCGCACTGGTGATCGTCCTGGCGCTCGCCGTCGTGGCGCTCGGGACGCGCGAGCTCATCTTCGGCAGCCTGCCCACGGTCGGGCAGCTCGCCCCTCTGCCCTCCTGGTCGGCGACCTGGCACCATCTGTTCTCCGGCTGGCAGTCGATCGGCGTGGGCACCACGGCGCCCGCCTCGCCCGCGTTCGGTGTCATGGCGTTCGTGGGCACGATCCTGTTCGGGTCGATGGGCACGGCGCAACACGTCCTCCTTCTCGGGTGCATCCCCCTCGGGGCCGTCGGGCTCTCTCGTTTCATGCGCCCGCTCGTGTCGCCCCGGGCCCGGGTCGTCGCCGTCGTCTGTTACCTGGGCCTACCTCTTCCGTACGGCGCCCTTGGGACCGGGCGGTGGGACGGACTGGTCGCGTACGCCGTGTTCCCCTTCATCGCCACCCGGCTGGCCCGGGCCGGCGGGCTGACGTCCCCCCGGTGGCCGCAGAGCGGCCGGGCTGGCGCAACACCCGAAGCGGCCAGATCGCGGCGCTCGGTGCGCTCGTCGCACTGGCCGGCGCGTTCGCGCCGGCGGTGTTCCCCATGTTCCTCCTCGCCGCCCTCTCTTGGGCCGCGGGTTCGCTGCTCGTCGGCGTTGCGGGTGGCACCTGGCGTCTGGTGGTCACCGCACTCGAAGCGGTCGGGGTGGCCTTGGTCCTCATCGCACCGTGGGCGATCGGGACGGCCCTGGCCGGCCGCTCGGCGGTGTCGGTCTTCGGCCTACCGGTCGCGGCCGCGAACGCCCCGGATTGGGGCGAGGTGATCCGCTTCGCCATCGGTCCCGAGGCTCGTTCGCCCTTGGTGTGGCTCGTGGTGGCGGCCGCCGCCCTGCCGCTGGCGATCGCTCGGGGGCCCAGGTTGACGTGGGCTTCGCGCCTCTGGGTCCTCTCCGTCGCATCGTGGGTCCTGGCCTTGGTGACCACGCGCGGGGACATCGGCAGCTTCACCCCGTCGGAGTCCGTGGTCCTCGCTCCCGCGGCCTTCGCGGTGGCGGCCGCGGTGGGCCTCGGTATCTCGGCGTTCGAGAACGACCTGGCCGGGGTGGAGTTCGGCTGGCGGCAGGTCGTCGGGGTCCTCGCGCTCGTGGGCGTCGCCCTCGGGCTCGTTCCCGTGGCCGCCGCCGCCGCCGGCGGGCGCTGGGGGCTGCCGTCGGAGGGAGTCGAGCAGACGTTGTCCTTCCTCGACCACCCGTCGGCTCCGGGTGTGGCCCGCGTGCTGTGGCTCGGAGACCCGCGGGCACTCCCCGTCGGCGCGTGGTCGGTCCAACCGGGCCTCTCCTTCTCGCTCACCCCCGAGCAGCTGCCGGACTCCTCGCAGGTGCTCACACCCGCCGGGCCCGGCCCTGCCGCCCTGGTCGGTGACGCGGTCCGGCTGGCCGGTTCCGGTGGGACGGTGCGACTCGGGCGGCTGTTGGCCGGCGCCGGCGTCCGCTACGTCGTCGTCCTCGACGGCGTCGCACCTTCCATGGTCGGCACCCAGCCCACCTCAGTCAGCGCCCCACCGCCTCCCGGTCTCCTCGAGGACCTGCTCCAGCAGGGCGACCTCCGGGTCGTACCCGGCCAGATGGGGGTGCAGGTCTTCGAGAACGCCGCGTTCGTGCCGGTCACCGCCGCCCGAGGTGCACCGTTGCCGGCGGGGCCCCGTTGGACCTTCCCGGGCCCGGCCGATGTCGTGGGCTGGCGGCCCGCGCTCTCGGCCCGGGGCGCGACCGGGGCTGCGGTCGGACCGGTGACGTCGGGGACGGTGTACGCCGGGTACGCACCGGCAGGCAGCTTCTCCCTGCAGACCGGTGGGCATACATCGGCGCGCCGGCCGGCCTTCGGCTGGGCGGCGCAGTACGCCACCGGCGCCGGGACGGCCTCGCTGTCGTTCACCAACATCCCCTACGTCCCCGCCGCGGTCCTGCTCGAGGTGGCCCTGTGGGTGACGCTGGCGCTGGCGCTGCTCGGGCGTTCCCGCTGGGGGTGGCGCCGACCGGCCGGAGCGGACGACGTGGGTCGGGGCGCGGACGCCGACGACCCGGTCGCGCTCGAGACCGAACCCGCGACGGCGACGGCGGACGCCGGTCGATGAGCCCCGCCCACCAGAGCCCCGAGCGACGCTGGCGCGTGCTCGTCTTCGTCGTCGCCGTGGTGGCGATCGTCGCCGTCGTCGCCGGCACGCGCAGCCCGGCGCCCGCAACCTCCCGCGGTCCCGCGTCGATGGTCGGCGCCCCCGACGCCGAGTCGTCCGCGTGGTACTGCACCGGACAGTCGGCCGCCTCCGGCGTGGCGCCGGGTGACATCGTGCTGACGAACACCACATCGGTGGCCTCGACGGGCACCGTCACCGAGGTGTCGGACACCGGTGCGGTGGCGAGGACGGCGGTGGCCGTCCCGGCCCGAGGTGTGGCGGTCCCCACACTCGCCCGGCCGACGTCTGGTTCGTGGTTCTCCCAGGACGTCACGATCTCGGGAGGCGGGGTGGCGGTCAGCCAGATGGTGCGGGGCCTGTCGGGCTGGTCCGAATCGCCCTGCCAGAGCAGGACCTCGTCGACCTGGTTCTTCCCGGGCGGCACCACCGCCGAGTCGGCCGGGCTCTACATCTCCGTGCTCAATCCGACATCCACCCCGGTCGTCGTGGACCTCGCCTTCACCACCCCGTCGGGGGTCGTGCACCCGCTCAACTACCAGGGGATCGTGCTGGCGCCGGGCCGCCTCCAGGTCGAGAACGTAGCGAGCGAGGTCCAGGACACCCCGACCGTTTCGACCGTGGTCCACGCCCGGACCGGAAGCGTCGTGGCTTCCGAGGTCCAGGTTCGGGCCGGTTCGCCCGGCGGATTGTCCCTCCTTCCCGGGGCGCCGCGTGCCCAGGCGCACTGGATGATCCCCCAGGCCCAGGAGGTCCCCCAAGGCTCCTCGACGATCGACGTCTTCAATCCGGGACCCACGGCCGAGGCGGTCACGGTCCGTCTGCGACTGGCCTCCGGACCGTTGCACCCTCTCGGTGCGACGGTCCAACCGGGCACGACGTGGGTGCTGGCCACGAGTGCGCAGACGCGCATTCCCGTCAAAGACCCCTACACCGCGCAGGTCGACGCGAGCGGCGCCGGGGGTGTGGTGGTCGGCCGCCTCGTGGTCGCGCCCGGATCGGCCACCGCTCCCCAGGTCGGAGTGTCCAACGCCGTGGACGGCGCGAGCGCGTCGGCGCCGGAGGGCTGGTGGGTCCTCCCGCCACCGGGCAACTCCGGCCGGCCGGTCGTGGGCGGCGTCACGCTCGAGCACGTGGCGCTGGCCAACGCTTCGGGCACGAAGGAGCACTACTGGCTCTACGCTCTCGGCCCCGCCGGACGGCATCTCGTCGGGTCGGGGATCGTGTCCGCCGACTCCACTGCGGCGATGAGCCCGGCGCAGCTCCAGAGCGTCGGCCTCCAGCCCCTCGTCATCGAGGCCACCGGGCCTCTGGCCATCAGCGAGGACGTCGGCCCCACCGGGAACTACGGCGTCGTGACGATGCCCGCCATCCCTTTCAGCAATGCCACTGGCGCCTGAGCGGGGGGCCCGACCGAAGGTTCGCGACCGTGGGCGTCTTCTATTCTCCCGAACCGTTCGGAGATAGCTTGCGGTGACGACTGAGGACGACACATGAGACCGAAACCGCGTGGTGGTCGAGGGAGCAATCGTCTGATCCGGGGAGGCCCATCAGTTGGAGAAGACATTGAACCTGCTCGGCCACGAACGCACGTTCAGCGCGTCGGACGGGGACTACTACCTCGCTGCGATGGCGTCCGACGGACCACACGATGTTCAGCCGATCTTTCAACGGTTCTGTCATCCGGGTGACGTCGTCATCGACGTCGGTTCGAACATCGGGATAACCGCCGTCATCGCCGGCCTGCTCGTTTCTTCGGGCTCGGTCTTGGCCCTGGAACCCGTCAAGGAGACCTTCGAGTACCTCGAGCGCAACATCGAGCGGTCGAAGTCGTCCAACGTCAAATGTTTGAACCTGGCTGTCTCCTCCATGTCGGGCCGGGTACGCCTGGTGTCCGAACCCGGTTATCGCTTCGCTGCGTTCGTCGGGTACGAGGACGTCATGGATCGATACTCCGGGTACAGCGAGGAGGAGGTTGCGGCCATCACGCTGGACCGTCTGGTCGAGGATGAGGGGTTGTCCCGGGTCGATTTCATCAAGATCGACGTCGAAGGATTCGAGCTGGAAGTGCTTCGGGGATCAGCGCAGGTTCTCGAGAGGTTTCAGCCCGCCGTGTTCCTGGAAGCCAACCACTACTGCCTGAATGTCTTCCGGAGAATCTCCATGGTCGATTTCATCGAAGAGATCCTTTCGATATTTCCGATCGTCCAGGCGGTGGACGCTTCGCTGGAAACTCTCGATCTGACCCTGCCGAGCAATCTTCCCAGCTTCTTCCATGCCAATGTGGTCGGTGGCAGATTCCAAAATCTCCTGTGCGGATTCAGTCCCTCCATCGAAAGTGCGGTCGAACATCTGAGCCCGGTCGAGACGAGCCCGGTCGAGACGAATTCGGTCGGACGAGAACATGTCGAGGGTCGAGCCGGAAGACCGGACGCACGATCGACGCATCGACCGTCTTGTCGACAGTTTGCGTCGCCGCGTCGCAGACCTCGTGGCCAATCGGAGGGGCTGACCGTCGCAGAAGTGGTCCGACTGCTCGTCCGGTCGGGCGCGCCAAGCCCGAGGAGACGACGACGGGGGCTCGTCAGAGGTAGCGACGGCGGTAGCGCCGCCACAGGGCCCGCCCGCCGAGAAGCACGCCCCCCAGGCACGCCAGGGCGAAGAGGGCGGGCCCGGCGAAGCGCACGATGCCCTCGACCCCGTCGACGAAGCCGCCGAGGCTCTGGTGCCAGGCCTGGACGAGGCCGGGCTGGGGCAACGGCGAGCGTCGGGGCGGCGCTGAGGCCTCGTCCACCGTGGTGGTCAGGGTCGAGTACGACGTCTCGCTCGTCAAGACCTGAAGCTGGCCCTGGAGCTGCTCCAGCTGCGACTGGATGGTGTCGATCTGCTCCTGCACGGAGAGCACGTCGCCGATCGTCGTCGCCCTCGTCATGAGGGTGAGGTACTGCTGGCGGCTGGACTCGAGCGCGGCGATGCGAGCCTGAAGGTCGACGTATTGGCCGGTCACGTCGGTGGCCTTGGTCGAAACCCCCGAGGGTCGTCCGAGGGTCTCGGCCTTCTTGAGCACCGCCGCGAAGCTGTCCACCGGAACCTCCAGGGTCACGCTGCCGTGCGGGGCTCCGTCCACGCCCGACTGGGTCTCGGAATGGGCGACGAAGCCGCCGTGGGCTCCGGCGAGCACAGTGAGCGCCGTGACCGTCCGGGCCACGGCCCCGCGGCCGACGGTGAGCCCGAGCGTGCCCGACTGCTCGATCCTGCTGGACCGCCCCACGGCGTAACTCGGCAGCTGCCGCGTCGGAGGGCGCGGCCGCCGCGCTCGTGCCCGAGCCGGCGCGCGCCAGGGGCGATCCCGCCGTCCGCGCCGACCGCCGAGGACGTGGGCGCCAACGCCTTGAATTGCGGCTGAGGTGTCGTGTTTCCCACCCCGGGCGGCGCGGGGGCCGGCGCCCGGGAGTGCACGGGGAGGTGCGCGTGCCGGCGCGTGCCAGGCTCGAGGTCGACTGCGGCGATGTCGGGCGCGTCAGCACGCGCCGACCGCGGCCAGCGCGACCAGCAGCGCGACGAAGCAGGCGGCCACCGTGGCGAGCCGGTGCCGGCGCGCCGCTCCCGTCGCACGCCGCAGCCGGCCGGCGTGGGCGACCGAGCCGACCGTGTCGTCCTGCCGGTCGTCGCTGCCGCCTTCAGCGTCGGGGGGCGCTCCGGTCGGGCCGGCCGTCACCGCCGTCGCCGCCACCGCCGCCGCCTCGGCGTGGCCACTCCGGGCCCGGGCGATGATGGCCTTCGGGCCGTCCGCGGGCACGTCGAAGCTCAGTGCGGCCTCGGCCAGGACGGAGGCGAGCCGGTCGTCGTCGAGCATCGTCATTGCGGGGATCCTCCACTCTCCGCGGCGGGTGCGCCGCGCCCGTCCGCTTCGCCGGCGCCGGGCGAGGCGCCGCCGTCACCCTCGACCCCGGAGATGAGCGCGCACAGGTCCGGGTCCGTGGCCAGCCGCCGCCGCGCTTCGTGCAGGCGGGACTTGACCGTCCCCTGGCGCCGGCCGATGGCCAGCGCGATGTCGCGTTCGCTCAGGTCGGCGTAGTAGCGCAGGACCACCGGGACGCGCAGGGACAGGGGCAACCGGGCCAGCGCGGCCACCACGGTTCCGGCCGTCTCACCGCCGACGGCGCGGGCCTCGGGCCCCTCGATACGGGCCGGCACCCCTTCGAGGTGCTCGTCGCCGGCACGGCGGTCGCGGTGGGGGATCTCCCGGCGGAGCTTGGAATAGCACGCGTTGACGACGACGCGGTAGAGCCACGGCCGGATGCTCGGCACGGAGGTGAGCGAGTCTCGGAATCGCCAGGCGCGCAGGTAGGCGTCCTGCACGGCTTCCTCGGCGTCGGCGCGGTTGCCCAGGATCAGGCAGGCCGTCCGGTAGGACGACTCGTAGCCCTCTTCGAGCCAGTTCTCGAGCTCGCGCAGCTCGTGCTCCACCATCCCCCTTCATGACGCCGCCGGGACCGGATCGGTTCGGGAGCGGGGTTCAGCGAGGTGCCGCGTCCTCCGGGGGCGGGGCGAGCGGAGGCGCGTCCGCGGGGTCCGCGGGCGGCCACGGTGGGGGCGGCCAGTTGTCGGACGGCCCGCCGAGGGACTCCGACGAAGGGGACTCGGACGGACCGGCGCGGCCGGCGACTGCGCCGTCCCCGATCCTGTACCCGCCGACGGCGACTTGACGACCGCGGTCGCCGGCTCTGGAGCGGCGCCGTTGCCATGCCCGTTCGCCCGCCCGTTGACGACAGCGGCGGTGAAGTTGGGGACCGACTTCGCCCCCTCGGTGTGCACGGGCGATCCGTGGGCCTCGTCGACCAGGCGGCCCACCTCGGCTCCGTCGATGATCTCGTTGTCGAGCAGCGCCCGGGCGATGGCGTTGAGCCCGCCGCGGTGCTTGCTCAGCACGTCCATGGCCCGCTGCTCCTCGACGCGCAGGATGCGCTCGACCTCCTCGTCGATGACCTTGGAGGTGTCCTCCGAGTAGTCGCGGGTGTGCATCAGGTCCTCGCCCAGGAACACCTGCCCCTGCGAGCCCCACGCCATCGGGCCGATGGCGTCGCTCATGCCCCACTCGCGGACCATCTTGCGCGCCAGCTCGGTGTTGCCGACGAGGTCGTTGGCCGCTCCGGTCGAGAGGTCGCCGTAGACGAGCAGCTCGGCGCAGCGACCGCCCATGCGGACGCACAGCGAGTCCTCGATGTACTGCCGCGGGTGGATGTGCCGTTCCTCCATGGGCAGCTGGTGGGTGACCCCGAGGGCCATGCCGGTGGGGAGGATGGTCACCTTGTGCACCGGATCGGCGTGTTCGAGCACGTAGGCCAGCAGCGGCGTGGCCGCCCTCGTGGTAGGCCACGCGCTCCTTCTCCGCCTCGGAGAGCACCATGGAGTCGCGCCGCTGGCCCGAGCAGCACGCGGTCACGGGCCGTCTCGAAGTCGGCCATGGCGATCTCGGGGCTGCCCCGGCGCACCGCGTGGAGCGCGGCCTCGTTGACCAGGTTGGCCAGGTCGGCGCCGCTCATGCCGGGCGTGCCCCGGGCCACGACGCCGAGGTCGACGTCGGGCGCCATGCGCTTGCCCTTGCAGTGGACCTGGAGGATGGGGAGCCGCTCCTCGAGGTCGGGTAGCGGGACGACGATCTGGCGGTCGAAGCGGCCCGGTCGGAGCAGCGCCGGATCCAAGATGTCCGGCCGGTTCGTCGCCGCGATCATCACGACGCCCTCGGACGTGTCGAAGCCGTCCATCTCCGAGAGCATCTGGTTGAGCGTCTGCTCGCGCTCGTCGTGGCCGCCGCCGAGCCCGGCGCCCCGCTTGCGGCCGATGGAGTCGATCTCGTCGACGAAGACGATGGCCGGCGCCTGCTTGCGCGCCGTCTGGAACAGGTCGCGGACCCGGCTGGCGCCGACCCCGACGAACATCTCCATGAAGTCCGAGCCGCTGACCGACATGAACGGCACTCCGGCCTCGCCGGCGACGGCGCGGGCGAGCAGGGTCTTGCCGGTGCCCGGGGGTCCGACCAGCAGCACGCCCTTGGGGATCTTGGCCCCGATCTCCTTGAACCGGGCGGGCGTCTTGAGGAAGTCGACGACCTCGCTGATCTCCTGCTTGACGCCGGCATAGCCGGCGACGTCGTCGAAGGTCGTGGTCGGCCGGTCGCTGCTGAAGGTCTTGGCCTTGGAGCGGCCGATCGACATGATCCCCGACATCTGGCCCCGGGTCTGGCGACCGATGAAGTAGATGAAGGCCGCGCCGATCCCGATGATGAACAAGTAGGGCAGGAAGTCGCTGAGCAGGTTGGAGCTGGGTGTCGGGAAGCTGACCTCGACGCCGTTGGAGCGCATGGTGGAGACGTCGTTGGGCAGGGAGGGGCTGGGGCCCTGGACCGTGGTAGGTGGTGCCGTCCTTCAGCGTTCCCGGTGATCTCGCCGGTGGCATTGGAGATCTTGGCCGTGGAGACCTCCTTGGAGGTCACCTCCTGCATGAATTTGGTGTAGGAGAGGGACTTGGCGTTGGAAGTCTTGATCGTGCCGACGGCGAGCAGGACGGCCACGATGCCGACGGCGAGGACTCCCCAGAGCCAGCGCCAGCTCTGGCCGCCGCTCGGCGTTCCCGGCTGACCGCCTTCACCGTTGCCGGCCGGCGTCCTCGGGCCGTCCCGCAGGCCGGTCCGTGCGTTGTGGGGTCACCTGACCATGCTACGCGCCGCCCTTGGGGTTGCGGGTTGCGCCATCCGTCCGACCTGCTGATCCGGGCCTTCGGGTCACCGGTAACGTTGCTCCGATGACCGACACCGAGCCCGGCTCGGGCGCGCCCGGCCATGCGGTGCCGCCGCCCGCCCGCCCGCCGGGACCGGTCCCGGAGGGCTACCTGCCCCGCGAATGGGTTCAGGCCGCTCCTCCACCACCTCCGCCGCCGAACGCTCCCCCGAGCCCCCGATCATACCCCTGGCACCGGGTCGGAACCCCAGTTCCCGACGCCGGCCAATTCAAGCCCCCGCAGCCGGGTCCAGACGCCCGCCGCTGCGCCCAGGTCGAAACGACCCCGAGCGCCCCCGACGCCCCGTTTCTCGATACGCCCTGGGTCCCCCCCCAAACCAGGCGCCAGGGCTGGGTCTGGCTCCTCTACGCCCTGATCGGGTTCCTCGTCGGCCAGATCGGCGCGTTCATCTTCGGAGAGCTGGCGGGCGCCGTCGCGGGCAAGAACGGCACCGAGATGAAGGCGATCGCCAACGCGGCGATCCCGCCCGAGTGGTACGTCGTCGCGACCCTGCTCGGGCTGTGGGTCGGGTTCATCGGCGCACCATGGCTGGCCAGTCGAACCCAGGGCACGCCGCCACTTCCTGCGCGACCTCGGCGTCCGCTTCCGGCTCGTCGACCTGGCCGGCATCGCCATCGGCATCGGTGGCCAGATCTGCGTCGCGGTGATGTACGCCCCCTTCCAGCACGAGATCCACGACTTCAACGGCCCGTCGCAGCGCCTGACCGGCGGCTCGCACGGCGGCGGCTTCGCCGATCATCGCCATCGCCACGGTGGTCCTCGCACCGGCCATGGAGGAGCTCTTCTTCCGGGGCCTGCTGCTCAAGGGCCTCGTCCGGATCCTTACCCCGCTCGGCGCCCGCCGCGGCGCGGCCCGCGTGGCGGGCGTCGTCATCGCCGTCATCCTCGACGGCCTCCTCTTCGGCCTCGCCCACGGCGAGTTGATCCAGCTCGCCGGGCTCGCCTTCTTCGGCATGGTCCTGGCGCCGTCTCCTACCGCACCGGGCGCCTGGGGATGAACATGGTGGCGCACGCCACGTTCAACCTCGTCGCCATCGTCGCCATCCTGGGCAATGGGAACGGCCTCGTCCACTACGCCTCGTCCCCCGGAGGCGACCGTCCCGTCCCCGACCCCGATGCATTCCCGTCCCCAAGGTCGTTCCCTTCCCCTGCGTTCTCCTTGTTCCTTGCCGGGCCATGGCGTTCCTGGCCGGCCGGTGCCCACCCTGATCTGCCGGCCGTCGGCCCACCCTGATCTGTTGAGCCCATCCTGATCCGTTGTCACGGGCGTGTCCATCGGACGTCACGCGGCGTGTCCGATGGAGACGTCTCGCGGCGCGTCCGATTGGGATGTCTATGGTGTGCGTCCATGAGCCGGTGGCAGGCACGCATGAGCAGCATGCGGCACGCATGAACATGAGCGGGATGAACGCATGAGCAGGTTGGACACATGAGCAGGATGCAGGCGGTCTTCAAGGCCTACGACGTGCGTGGCACCGTCCCCGACCAGCTCGACGCTGATATGTGCCGTGCCATCGGACGCGCCATGGCCCGGTTCGCCGGCACGCCCGAGATCCTGGTCGCCCGCGACATGCGCGAGTCGGGAGTCGCACTGTCCGGCGCCTTCTCCGACGGAGTCCGCTCAGAAGGTGTCGACGTGACCGACTTGGGCCTGGCATCCACCGACTTCTTGTACTTCGCCTCGGGCCATCTCGATGCGCCCGGGGCCATGTTCACCGCGTCGCACAACCCAGCGCAGTACAACGGCCTCAAGCTGTGCCTGTCCGGCGCACGTCCGATCGGTCGTGACACCGGCCTCGCCGAGATCGAGGCCTCCGCGGAGGATTGTTGGACGAGCCGCTCGGCCCACTGGTGGGTGCACACCGCGAGCTCGATCTCCTCGACGCCTGGGCGGACCATGTGGTCTCCTTCGTCGACGTCGCTGCGTTGCGCCCACTCCGCGTGGTCGCGGACACTGCCAATGGCATGGGGGGACTGGTCGTGCCGATCGTCTTCGAGCGACTGCCTTTCGACGTCGACATCCTCTACCCCGAGCTCGACGGCAACTTTCCGAACCACCCGGCCGACCCCATTCAGCCGGAGAACCTGGTGGACCTCAAGCGGGCGGTACTCGAACAGGGCGCGGACGTCGGTCTCGCCTTCGACGGCGACGCCGACCGCGTCTTTCTGGTCGACGAGAAAGTCAGAGCCGGTGTCTGGGTCGCTCACCACGGCGCTCGTGGCCTCCTCGATGTTGGCCAAGAACCCGGGCGAGACCGTCCTCTACAACCTCATCTGTTCTCACGTCGTTCCCGAGGTGATCCGCGAGCTGGGGGGCAATCCCGTACGCACCCGGGTGGGTCACTCGTTCATCAAGCAGCTCATGGCTGAGACGGGCGCAGTCTTCGGGGGCGAGCACTCGGGGCACTACTACTACCGGGACAACTTCCGGGCCGACTCAGGCATCATCACCGCGCTGATCGTGCTCGAGCTGATGAGCCGGAGTGAACAACCGCTCTCAGCGATGCTGGCGCCCTATGAGCGCTATGCCGACTCGGGCGAGATCAACACGGAGGTCGCGAACCCGTCGGCCACGGTCGCCGCCATGGCCGAATCTGAAAGATCCTCCGGTGCGGCGGTGGACCTGCTCGACGGTCTTACCGTCGAGCACGCCGACTGGTGGTACAACGTGCGGCCCTCCAACACCGAGCCGCTGCTCCGCCTCAACGTCGAGGCGAGAACGCCAGCCTTGTGCGCCGAGCACATCGCCGAGGTCGAGTCGCTGATCGCCTCCCACTCGGCGGGTCCCGAGGCCCTTCGAAGCTGACAACCTGAAACACGTCCCTGCAAGAGCGATACAACCCTGACGACAACGAATACCGAACTACTTGACGAGAACGAACCCCGAACCCTGAAATATCGATCGGATCTCCGAGCAGTACAGGGAGACCCGACCCGAATCCCGACTCACAGGAGCCTTCCATGCCCTCGACCCGCTGCTGCTCGATGTCCTGGCTTGTCCCATCGACAAGGGCCCATTGCTCTGGTTCGAAGACGAGGACGTGCTCTACAACCCGCGTCTCAAGAAGAGCTACGCCGTCGTCGACGGCGTGCCCGTGCTGCTGGTCGACGAGGCGGCCGATGTGAGCGATGCCGAGCATGCACGGCTCTCGGCCAAGGCCGAGCAGGACGCGGTCCGAGCGACCGGTCCCGCGAAGGAGTGAACGGGAGCGGCCCGACACGCTCGGGCTGTGGGAGGCCACGGCCCGACAACCGGAGCAGATGTCGGAGGCGCTTGGGCCGCGAGTCGTGTGCTCGAAGGGGTGCGGTTCACCGGACACCATTCGCGCATCGCCGTGTTCGGGGTCGGAGCGGGAGGCATCGCCGCAGCCGCGGCGGCCGCGCTGGCGAGCCCCGCACTCCGCTGTGCCGATCTGGGTGGGCGCTGGTCCTTCGCTGCCGGCCTTCGTCGATCCGGACACCCTCGTGCTGGTCGTGTCGTGTTCGGGCACCAGTTCGTCGACGATCGCCGCTGCCGCCGCAGCGTTCGACGCTGGTTCGCCGTGTGGTGGCCATCGCTCCCGATGGCCCCTTCGCCGCGTTTGGCGACGTTCGTCGCACGCTGTGCCGTCGGACCCTCGGGTCCGGCGGGCAGGAGCGCGGTGGGGCCGGCGACGGTCGCCATCCTGGCCGCGCTGAACAAAGCGGGGAGCGCGCTCGACCCGGAGACCTCGGTCAGGGAAGCCTCGGCGGCCCTGGCGCGCCGCCGTGACCGTCTCTTCCAGCCGGGAGGGCCGGGGAACCGCATCGCCCGGCAGATCGGCCGCACGATCCCGCTCGTCTACGGCTCCGCCGGCGTGGCCCGCGGTGGCGGCACGGCGCTGGAAGTCGCAGATCAATTTGAATGCCAAGGCACCTGCCTTCTGCGCGGCCTTGCCGGAGCTCGCCCACGACGAGTTGGCCGGGTGGGGCCAGAGCGGGGACGTGACCCGCCAGGTCGTCTCCTTGGTCCTACTCCGTCATGACGGCGAGGACGTCAGAGTCGTGCCGTCATGTTCGACGTCGTGACCGAGACGACAGACGAAGTGATGGCGGGAATCGTCGAAGTCAAGGCCGAGGGCGACGACGACCTCGCTCGCTTCGTTGATCTTTCTTTGTTCGGTGACGTGGTGTCCCTGTTCATGGCGGAGCATGAAGGCGTCGATCCGGGCCCCGCCCCGACGGTCGACGAGGCATTGGGCGAGGCCGGAGCGTCCTGAAGTACGAATCCGCGGATCGCGTAGAGGGAACATCAGGCCTGCCTCAGGTCAGCGCTTTGGATCACGTGGGCGTGGCAGTCACCCCCGGCGGCGAACCGTCAGTTCAAGCGCTCCACGATCATGGCCATGCCCTGGCCACCGCCGACGCACATCGACTCGAGGCCGATCGTCTTGCCGGTGTCCTCGAGAGCGTTGAGCAAGGTCGTCATGATGCGCGCTCCGGTCTGGCCGAAGGGATGGCCGAGCGCGATCGCGCCACCCTTCACGTTGAGCTTGTCCCAGCTGATCCCGAGGTGCTTCGCCGAGGGGATGACTTGCGCTGCGAATGCTTCGTTGATCTCGACCAGATCGATGTCGTCAATGGTCATGTTGGCCCGTGTCAGTGTCTGCCGGCACGCCTCGATCGGACCCAGACCCATGATCTCCGGGTTGAGTCCGGACACGCCGCTCGCCACGATCCGCGCCAAAGGCGTGATTCCCAACTCTTTGGCCTTGGTGTCACTCATCACGACGACTGCGGCGGCCCCGTCGTTCAGCGGGCATGCGTTCCCGGCAGTGACGGTTCCACCCTCGCGAAAGACGGGCTTCAGGCTGGCCAGCCCCTCGAGGGTCGTGTTCGGGCCGTGGGCCATCGTCTTTGGTCACCTCCGTGCCGTCGGAGAGCGTCACCGGAATGATCTCGCGCTCGAAGAAGCCGTTCTGCTGCGACTCCACCGCTCGCGTCTGCGAGAGGAGCGCGAACTCATCCATCTCGGAACGCGCGACCTTTTCGTACTCGGCAACGTTCTCAGCCGTCTGGCCCATCGCGATGTAGACGTCGGGCAAGCCGCTGGGGGCACTCCACGCCTCGGTCACGGCCGGGGTACGCACCTTGGTGCGCTCTTCCGCTTCACCGAACTCAGGGTTGTGCGGTCCCGTGTCCGCGGCGCCATATTGGTAACGGCTCACCGTCTCGACGCCCGCCGCCACGAAAACGTCGCCCTCACCGGCGCGGATGGCGTGGGCCGCCATCCGGATCGTCTGCAGGGACGAGGAGCAGTATCGATTGACCGTCACTCCGGGCACGCCGGGTAGTCCGGCCAGGATGGCCGCGACGCGTGCCACGTTGTACCCGGCCTCACCGCCCGGCTGGCCACAGCCCAAGAGCACGTCCTCCACCTGGTTGGGATCGAGCTGGGGCAGCTTGGCCAACACGGTCTTGATCACCAGTGCGCTCAGGTCGTCCGGTCGGCACTCGACGAGCGATCCCTTGTTCGCGCGGCCGATGGGCGTACGGCCCGTAGCGACGATGACGGCTTCTGGCATGGCGGGTCTGCTCCTCGCTCGGCGATATGGCCCAGGGCCAGGCCCGAGGCGTCTCGCAGGTTACTTGCCGATCTCGGGTCCCTCACCGCCCCTGGTCTCCTCGGCACCGCAGTTCCTGGTCGCGGCGGCGCCGATCCCAGTGGCACCTTCCTGGGGGAGCCTGACCAACTCGGGCAGCCTGACCAACCTCGGGAGCCCGACCAACCTCGGGAGCCCGACCAACCTCGGGAGCCCGACCAACCTCGGGAGCCGGCGAGGTTGGCCGCTCACACGAGCGGACTGTAACGTGTTCTAGTACGCCTCCTTCACCGGCAGCCGCGTGTGGTCGAAATGGTGAGGGCTGGCGTCGACGTGGGCCGAAGCGCCGTCGGGCCCCGGGAGGGACATATGGAGATCGCGTACACCGACGAGCAGCAGGCGCTGAAGAGCGAGCTGCGCGCGTACTACCAACAGTTGCTCACGCCGGAGGTGGAGGAGGAGCTGTCCGAGGCCGGTGGGATCGGGCCCAACGTACGCAAAGTGGTCAAGAGGATGGGCGAGGACGGCTGGCTCGGTATCGGCTGGCCCACCGAGTGGGGTGGCCAAGGTCGTTCGGCCATTGAGCAGTTCATCTTCTTCGACGAATCGATGCGCAGCGGCGCCCCTGTGCCCATGCTCACGATCAACACCGTCGGGCCGACCATCATGAATTTCGGCACGCAGGAGCAGAAGGAGTTCTTCCTCCCGAAGATCCTGGCCGGCGACATCTCCTTCTGCATCGGCTACACGGAACCGAATTCCGGAACGGACCTGGCCTCACTGACCACGCGAGCCGTTCGTGACGGCGACGAGTACGTCATCAACGGCTCGAAGATCTTCACCAGCCTTGCCGGCGACGCTGACTACGTGTGGTTGGCCACCCGTACCGACCCCAACGTGTCCAAGCACAAAGGGATCTCCATGTTCGTGGTTCCCATGGACACACCGGGGATCCGAGTGGTGCCGATGAAGCTGCTCGGGGACCACAACATCAACTACACGTTCTACGAGGACGTGCGAGTGCCGGCGACGACGTTGGTGGGTGGAGAGAACCAGGGCTGGAACCTCATCACGAACCAGCTCAACCACGAGCGGGTCACGCTGTGCTCGCCGGGCATAATCGAGCGGGTGCTCACCGACGTTCGGGCTTGGGCACAATCCACGAAGCTGCCCGACGGGCGGCGTGTCGTCGACCAGGAGTGGGTCCAGGAGCACTTGGCCCGCGTGCACGCCGAGCTCGAGTACCTCCGGCTGATCAACTGGAAGGTGGCGTGGCAGGGATCGCAAGGTCACCTCGACGTGGCCGACGCATCGACGATCAAGGTGTTCGGCACCGAGTTCTACCTGCGTGCGTTCCGCGCACTCATGGAGATCGTCGGCCAGGCCGGCTACCTGACTCGGGGCTCTCCGGCCGCGGTGATCGCCGGACGCCTGGAGATGTACGCCCGCTCGATGATCATCCTGACCTTCGGCGGTGGAACCAACGAGATCCAGCGGGACCTGATCGCCATCTTCGGCCTGGGCATGCCCCGGTCGTTGCGCTGAACACGGCACGAGGAGCGCAGACGTGGACTTCAATTACAGCGAGGAACAAGAAGCCGTCCGACAATTGGCGGGGCAGATCTTCGGTGAGCGGGCGACTCACGAACGACTGAAGGCCGTCGAGGCCGCAGCCGGCGACGAAGGCCCGATCGATCGCGACTTGTGGCGCGAGTTGGCACGACGCGGGCCTGATCGGGATCCATCTCAAGGAAGACGTCGGCGGCGCCGGGCTCGACTTCGTGGCTGCCTGTCTGGTGTTCGAGGCCGCGGGGCGGACGGCGGCATACGTCCCCGTTGTCGAGACCATGGCCTATGGAGCGGTAGCCGTCGACCGGTTCGGTACCGAGGCCCAGCGCAAGACGTGGCTGAGCGGTGTCGCGAACGGAGAGACGATCCTCACCGGCGCACTGGCCGAGCTGGTGGGGGAGGTCGTACTCCCCGGAGGTCTCGAGCCGACCACGGTCGCCGTGGCGCAGTCCGACGGATCGTGGCAGCTCTCCGGCACCAAGGCGTGCGTGCCGGGCAGCGCTTGTCGCCGATGCCTTCTTGGTTCCCGCCACCCGCCGCTCGTCAGACGGCTCGAGCGCCGGCACCGGGGTCTTCATCGTCGACGCCGCTGCGCCGGGACTCACGCTGACCCGACAAACGACCACGACGGGCCGTCCGGAAGCAATCGTGGAGTTGGATGGCGTCACCGTCGGGGTCGACCGGCTCCTCGGCGGCGAAGATGCGGACGGCGCTGAGATCGTCGGGCTCATGACGGAGTCTGCAACGACCGCGCTCTGTGTCCTCGAAGCCGGGGCCTGTGCGGCCGCACTCGAGCTAACGGCGGAGTACACGAAGACACGAGTGCAGTTCGAGAAGCCCATCGCCACGTTCCAGGCCGTAGGTCAGAGGGCGGCCGACGCATACGTGGACACCGAGGCGATTCGGCTGACCGCGTGGCAGGCGGCTTCTCGGCTCGCGGCCGGGCTGCCGGCATCGGCGGAGATCGCGGTGGCGAAGTACTGGGCGGCTGAAGGAGGCCAGCGCGTGGTCCACGCGGCCTCGCATCTCCACGGCGGCGTGGGGGTCGACCGCGACTACCCCTTGCACCGTTTCTTCCTCCTGACCCGGCAGATCGAGCTCACGCTGGGCGGCGCGAACGAGAGCCTCAGGCGCCTGGGGAGAATCCTGGCCGACGAGCCGGTCTGAGCGGCTCCTCCGGGCCACCTGGGAGGTCGGCGCAAAACCACGGCGTGTCTGCTGGGTCTCAGGGACCGAGTCAGCGCCCGGACCTTGTGAGACGCTCAGGCGGGGGCGGTCTCAGGCGGGCATGCCCTCGGGCGGGACGGGTCGGACAGGCCGAGCCCGTAACCGGCGAGGAAGACCGCGGCCTCCGCATGGCGGGGATACGCGCCGGCCAGTCGATGGAAGGCGGGGGAGTGATCGGGATGGGTCAGGTGCGCCAGTTCGTGCACGAGCACGGAGTCGAGGACCCATTCGGGAACGACGCGCAGGCGGTGCGAGATGCGGATCTCCCTCGAGTGATACGAGCACGAACCCCAGCGGGCCTTTTGGTTGGTGACCCATCGCACGGAGGAGGGGTACGCCGCGAGTGCGTAGCGGTCGCTCAACGCGTTGGCCCGGACGAGTAGCTCGTTGTCGCCAACGCTGGACTGGAGGCTGTACCTGGTCATGAGCCGATCGACGAGCCAGTCGGTCGTCCTGCGCCGCGCTTCGAGGTCGAGGTGGGCCGGGAGCGAAACCACGATGCGACCAGAGACCCATCGTGCTTCGGACGTCTTGCGACGCCGAGCGCTCACGCGAACCTCGACTTCGGGTGCCACGAGCTCCCCGGCGGGTTCCACCCCAACGGGTTCCACCCCAACGGGTTCCACCCCAACCGGTTCCACCCCAACCGGTTCCACCCCAACCGGTTCCACCCCAACCGGTTCGGGCAACGCATCGGTGTCGCCAGCTTCGTCCACCGCCGACGGATCATTCAGCAACGTGACGTCGAAGAGAGTCATCTGACGCATTGTGGCCGATGCGTGTGACGTCTCGGTGACCAAGCGCACAGAAATCCTGCACTGGGCGTTGTACCGGACCTACCATCGGGCATAGCCCGTCGACGACCGGCGGATCAACGGGAGGAAGTTCCCATGGCTGGACTACTGCTCGCTTCGTCTGGGGCGTTCATCGGGATCGTCATCTACGTCGCCATCGTCGTGTTCTTGATCGCCGCGTTGTGGTTGGTGTTCGCAAAAGCAGATCGGCCGGGTTGGGCCGCCATCATTCCCTTCTACAACTACTACACACTTCTCAAGGTTGTCGGACGACCCGGGTGGTGGCTGATCCTCTACCTGATCCCCGTCGTGGACATCGTCGTCTACATCATCGTGGCGATCGACCTGGCGAAGTCGTTCGCCAAGGGGGCCGCATTCGCGGCAGGGCTGATCTTCCTACCGTTCATCTTCATCCCGATCCTCGGCTTCGGACCGGCGCCGTACGTCGAGCCTGCGGCATCGGGCCCCAGGGCCATCTGAGCTCGACGCCGGCCGCGAGACCAGCCTTGGACCTCACGGCCGCCGACCTGGAAAGCGGTCAGCTCAAGACAAGCTCGGCCATGGTGCGCATGGTGGTGAGGTCGCCGTTCACCAGCAAGGTCGTGGCGCGTGACTCGCGCCACGCCTCGAGCTCGTCCCGAACCTTGTCGATCGGGCCCACGAGGGCGATGTCTTCGACCATGGACGTCGGAACGGCCGCGGCGGCGTCGTCCTTGCGGCCGTCGAGGTAGGCGTCCTGGATCTTGTTCGCCGCCTCTTCGTAGCCCATGCGGGCGAAGACGTCGAAGTGGAAGTTCATCTCCTTGGCGCCCATGCCGCCGATGTAGAGGGCGAGCATGGGCCGGAACCCGTCTGCCGCCGTCTCGACGTCGTCGGTGAGGATGGTCGGCGCGAAGGCCAGCACCTCGAAGTCGGAGGCCGACCGGCGAGCTCCGGGACGGGCGAACCCCTGGTCGAGGGACGCCTCGAAGGAGGACATCGCCTTGGGCGAGAAGAAGATGGGGAACCAGCCGTCGGCGATCTCCGCGGCCAGGGCGACGTTCTTCGGCCCCTCGGCGCCCAGGATGATCGGGATGTCCGCCCGCAACGGATGGACGATCGGCTTGAGCGGCTTGCCCAGACCGGTGCCACCCGGATAGGGAAGCGGGTAGTGCGGCCCGGAATTGACGACCGGGTTCTGCCGGGCGAGCACCTGACGCACGATGTCGACGTACTCGCGCGTGCGGGCAAGCGGGGCCGGGAAGGGCTGGCCGTACCAGCCCTCCACCACCTGAGGCCCCGAGACGCCCAGTCCGAGGACGAAGCGTCCGCCGGAGAGATGGTCCATCGTCAGCGCAGCCATGGCCATGGCGGTCGGCGTACGCGCGGAAAGCTGGCAGAGCGACGTACCGAGGCGGACGCGCTCGGTGCGCGAACCCCACCAGGCCAGCGGGGTGAGTGCGTCGGAACCGTAGGACTCCGCCGTCCAGACTGAGTCATAACCGAGGCGGTCGGCCTCCTGCACCAATTCCACTGCGTTCGGAGGCGGCCCCGAGCCCCAGTACCCGAGCTGGAGACCGATCTTCATCGCCTTCATGGATGCCTCCTTGCCTTCATCGAAGCCCCCTGGAGAGAGACGAGCAGCAGATGACCGCCATCACGATCCTGCGGCCTGCCACGACCCGTCCATCAGAACTTGCTCACGATCTGCTCGGCGAAACGACGCACCGCGTCGAGTCGGCGCGGCAGTGCCTCTTCGTCAGGCGTACCGGGCTTCACCGCCCACATCCAGGGTGCACAGACGAAGTCGGTGACTCCAGCGTCGACAAACCGCCGGTACAGGTCCTCACTCGGCAGCTCTTTGAGTGACAGGTAGACGGCGAAGTTCTCATCGTCCTTGCGGCCCGCCCCCTTGAGCGCGTCGCGTAGCTCGCCGAGATGCGCCCACGCCTCATCTTCGCTGTAGGCGCCGGCCGCGATCCAGCCGTCGCACAGCGCCGCCGTTCGCCGCAAGGCCACCGGTGAATGCCCACCGCCCAGGATGGGAACCGGCGCGGAGGGCGAAGGCTCCATCTGGCACTCGGGCACATCGTAGAACTCACCGTGGAACTCGACCCATCCGCCGCGCCAGAGGGCGCGGAGAGCGACGATCATCTCATCGAGGCGCTTGCCCCGGTTGGCGAAGTCCTGGCCCGTCAGGTCGAACTCCTCCTTGCTCCATCCAACCCCGACGCCGAGGCGCAGCCGGTCGTCGGAGAGGACGGCCGCGGTGGACACGGTCTTGGCCACCGTGAGGATGTCCCGCGCCGGGGCGATGTAGATGCCCGTGGTGAAGACCAGGTTCGCCGTCGAACCTGCCAGGGCGGAGACGACGCACATCGGGTCGGGCCACGCCGTGTCGTCCTCCCACCCGGGTGCGCCGTCCTCACTCTTCGAATAGGTGTAGCGCGACTCGCGTCGGCGAGGATTGAAGAAGTGATCCGAGATGTACATGCCGCCGTAACCCAGCTCGTCGCTCAGTTGCGCCAGAGGCATGATCTGGCGGGTGGGCAAGAAGGCGACCGACTGGTGGAACCGCACGCGGCCGTCGGCCACGGCGACCACCTCAGCGGGCCCGGGCGGGAAGCGGTGTGCCCCCGACCGGTGCGGAGGGCGCGAAGGCCACGGGAATGTGCTTGGTGCCGTTGATGAAGTTCGACTGCAGGCGTTGGACCTCGCCGTCGAGCCGGATGTCGGGAATCCGGTCGAGGACGCGGTCGAACAACACCATGATCTCCATCCGGGCCAGGTTCGCTCCCAGGCAGAAATGGGGGCCGCCCCCGCCGAACGCGATGTGGGGGTTCGGTGATCGGGTGACGTCGAACGTGTTCGAGTTGTCGAAGACCAGCTCGTCGCGGTTGGCGGACGTGTGCCAGAACACGATCTTGTCGCCCTCCCGGATCTGCTGGCCGCGCATCTCCAGGTCGGTGGTGGCCGTCCGGCGGAAGTGCATGACGGGGGTGACGTAGCGGAGCATCTCCTCCACCGCGTTGGACAGCAGGGAGCGGTCCTGGCGCACCTTCTCCCATTGGTCGGGATGCTCGAAGAACGCGGTCATGGCGCCCGACATGAGGTTGCGCGTCGTCTCGTTGCCGGCCACGATCAACAACAGGAAGAAGAGGTCGAGCTCGAACTGGTCCAGCTTCTCGCCCTCGACCTCAGCGTCGATGAGCACTGAGACAAGGTCCGACCTGGGTTCGAGGCGCCGGCTGTTGGCGAGCTCTTCTGCGTAGGCGTACACCTGCATCGCGGCCTCACCCGGTTCGGTGTCGGGTATCTGGTACTCGGGGTCTTCGGAGCCGATCATCCGGTTCGACCAGTCGAAGACCTTCCGCCGGTCTTCTTGGGGTACTCCGAGCAGCTCGGCGATCACGAGCAGCGGGAGCTCGGCTGCCATCTCCACGACGAAGTCCGCGGTGCCGCGCTCACAGACCGCATCGATGATGCCGTCGGCATAGCCGACGATCTGCTGGTGCAGGTCCCGGACCATCTTGGGCGTGAACCCGTGGTTCACGAGGCGCCGGTAGCGCGTGTGCATCGTCGGGTCCATGTTGAGCATCATCATCTGCTGCTGGGCGAGCTGGTCGTCGTCGACGTCGACAAAGAGCGACGAGCGGCGCGCCGACGAGAAGTGCTCCCAGTCCCGGTTGACGTGCACACAGTCGTCGTGGCGGGTCACGGCCCAGAAGCCACCGCGTGGAGCGCCTTCCTGGGCGTGCCAGAAGACGGGCGCTTCACGGCGCAGTTCGGCGAACCACTCGTGAGGCACACCGGCCACGAAGTTGCGGCCGTCGATGAGGTCGATCTCCGCGAGGCTCATGGGCCCCCCCTTCGCGCGCCGCCGACGGGGACGGTGCCTGCGCCTTCCGGACAATTTCTCGAACGCGTGTCAGATCTTAGGCACGGGGCCGGGGCGACGAACTCGCCGGTACCCGCCGCCGCGGGCGTGCCGCCCGAGCCGGCACCCAGAAACCCGAAACGAGAACGTGTTACAGTTTTCGCGGAGGCGGCCTTGACGTGCAGGGACCGCCGGAAGGTGCGCGAGGCTGCCCGACGATGTTCCTCGAAGAGAGTCCCGACCAGCGGCAGCTGCGCGCCGATCTGCGCCGGTACTACGCCGACCTGCTCACCGAAGAGGTACGGGCCGGGCTGGCGGGGCCCGGGGAGGGCGGAGACGCCTGGCGTGAGGTGGTCCGGAGGATCGGCAAGGACGGCTGGCTCGGAGTCGGCTGGCCGGCCGAGTTCGGTGGGCAGGGCAGGCCGGCGACCGATCAGTTCATCTTCTTCGACGAGACGCGGCGCGCCGGGGCTCCCTTTCCCTTCGTCACGATCAACACGGTGGGTCCGACCATCATGCGCTACGGCACGGAGGAGCAGAAATCGTTCTTCCTGCCGAAGATCCTCTCGGGCGAGCTCAATTTCGCCATCGGCTACACCGAGCCCGAGGCGGGCACCGACCTGGCTTCGCTGCGGACGCGGGCGGGTCGCGACGGCGACGAGTACGTCGTCAACGGGGCCAAGATCTTCACCTCCGGCGCGGACATGGCCGACTACATCTGGCTCGCGGTGCGGACCGACCCCGACGCGCCGAAGCACAAGGGCATCTCCATCCTGTGCGTGCCGACGTCGTCGCCCGGATTCTCGTGCTCCATCATCAACACGGTGGGAGGGCAGACGACGACCCAGACCTTCTACGACGACGTCCGGGTCCCGGTGGCCAACCGGGTCGGAGCGGAGAACGAGGGCTGGCGCATGATCACGACCCAGCTCAACCACGAGCGCGTCGGTCTGGCCGCGTGGAGCGGGCTGTCCATCTCCCTGTACGAGGACGTGGTGCGGTGGGCGGCGCGGGAGCGAATCGACGACGGGCGCACGGTGATCGACCTGGCCTGGGTCCAGATGGATCTGGCGAAGTGCCAGGCCGAGCTGGAGGCGATGTGGCTCCTGAACTGGCGCATGGCGGTCCACGTCGCTGACGGGGAATTGACGGCCGCGGAGTCGTCGTCGATCAAGGTGTTCGGAACGGAGCGGACGCTCGACGTCTTCAGACTGCTGGCCGGGATCATGGGGGCGGCGGGCTATCTCACCCCCGGCTCGCCCGGGGCGCTGCTGCGGGGGCGAATCGAGGCGTCCGGGCGCCAGGCGCAGATCAACACCTTCGGCGGCGGGGTCAACGAAGTCCAACGTGAGATCGTGGCGACGGCGGGCCTCGGCATGAAGCGGGGGACCCGATGAGCCGGGTGGACGAGACGCGTCCCGAGGAGCTTTTCCGATACCCGGACCACAGTGCGGCGTTGGCCGCGCTCGCCGGGCAGTCGTCAGGGGCGCCCGTTCTCTCCCCGGACGCGGTGAACCTGGCGATGATCCGGCACTGGGTCGAGGCCATGGGCGACGAGAACCCGGCCTACGTCTCGGACGCGGCGGCCCGCGACGCCGGTTTCGAGCAGCTGTACGCGCCCCCGACGATGCTCCAAGCCTGGATCATGCGGGGGCTCCGCGCATCGCTCGAGGTCGACGCGGTCCGGGCGGCGGGGACGTCCCAGGGCGACGGTGGGCCGAACGAGGTGATGATGGCCCTGTTGGAGGCGGAGGGCCTCACGTCGGTGGTGGCGACGAACTGCGAACAGACCTACGGGCGCCCTCTGGTCGTGGGCGACCGAGTGATGGTGCGCTCGGAGATCGAGTCGATCTCGGAGCCGAAGCGTACGGGGCTGGGCACCGGGCGATTCGTCACCACCCGCATGGACTTCGTCGCCGTGCCCGACGCCACGGTGCCCGACCCGCCGTCGGGCACGGGGCGAGGACTCTCGGACGACGAGCTGTCGTCTCTCTACGACTCGGGGGATCCGGTCGCGACCATGCGCTTCCGGATCCTGAAGTACCTGCCGCCGCGTCCCGCCGCCAAGGAAGCAGCACCTGCCGCGGGCCCGACGGACGCACCGGCGCGGCCGCCGCGTCCACGTCCTGCACAGACCCAGGACAACTCGTTCTGGTTCGAGGGGGCGCGGAACCACCACCTCCTCATTCAGCGCTGTGCGGCCTGTGGCACCTTGCGTCATCCGCCGCTGCCGGCGTGCGGTGTCTGTGGATCGTTCGAGTGGGACACGGTGGAGTCGTCCGGTCGAGGATCCCTCTTCTCGTTCGTGGTGGTCCACTACCCGCAGGTACCCGCCTTCGAGTACCCGCTGGCGATCGGGCTGGTCGAGCTCGAGGAGGGCACGCGGGTCGTCGCCAACCTGCAGGGCCTGGAGCCGAAGGACCTGCGGGTCGGGATGGCGGTTCGGGCGGAATTCGTGGACTACGACGACGAGCTGTCACTACCGGTCTTCGTGCCGGATGGTGCACGCGACGGAGGGGTTTGAATCCATGGACTTCGCGTTCACCGAGGAGCAGCAGGCGGTGGCGGAGGCAGCGGCAGGCGTGTTCTCGGGCCTGGTCGAGATCGAGCGCGTGACCACCGTCGAGTCCTCCGAGGACCGCGTCGACCGCGAGCTGTGGCAGGCGCTGGCTGACGCCGACCTGCTGGGCCTGGCCGTGCCCGAGGAACACGGAGGCGGAGGCTACGGGCTCATGGAGCTCTGCCTGCTGCTCGAAGCACAGGGCAATGTGGTGGCGCCGGTGCCGCTCTGGGCGACCTTGGTCCTCGGAGCGCTACCGATCGCGCGCTTCGGTTCGGACGACCAACGCGAGCAATGGCTCCCCGGCGTGGTGGCAGGACGGGTCCTGCTCACGGCCGCACTCAACGGCTGCGCCGCAAGCCCCACGTCCTCGCCTCCGGTCTCGGCCCGCACCGACGGCGAGGGGTTCGTCCTCACCGGGATGGAGCAGGCCGTGCCGCAGGCGCACGTGGCGGATCGCGTGGTCGTGCCGGCCCGGGTGGACGACGGCGGCGGCGGCAGCGGCGGCGTGCTGCTCGCCCTGGTCGACCCGCGGGCCGCGGGCGTGACGCTGGAACGGATCGTCACCACGAACCGCGAGGTCCATCCCAACCTCCAACTCGACGGCGTGGCCGTCGCCGCGGACGACGTTTTGGTGGAACCCGGCATGGGTGGACCGGCGCTCCAGCTCCTCCTGACGGCGTCGACCATCGCGTTGTGCGCGCTGCAGGTGGGCGTGTGCGAGGCCGCGCTGCGCCAGACGGCCGCGTACCTGAACACGCGCCATCAGTTCGGCCGTCCCCTCTCGACGTTCCAAGCGACGATGCTGCGGGTGGCGGACGGAGCCATCGACATCGAGGCCATGCGTGTGACCGGCCAGAACGCCGCCTGGCGCTTCGACACCGGCCGCGACGCGGCCGACGCGGCGAGAGTGGCCAAGTGGCAGGCCTCCGAGCGCGGCCAGCGCACGGTGCACGCCACCCAGCACCTGCACGGTGGGGTGGGGGCCGACATCACGTACCCGATCCATCGCTACTTCCTGTGGGGCAAGCAGATCGAGCTGCTGCTCGGCGGGCCAAGCGCGCAGTTGGCCAATCTCGGGGCGTCCATCGCGGAGCGAGCATCGGTGGAGGCCGCCGAGGCGTCCGGAGAAGGAGCCGAGGCGGTGTTCTCATGAGCAGCGGCGAAGCGAAGACGGGCCCCACATTCCTCGATGTCTCGGTCGGAGACGAGCTTCCCACTCTGGTGCTGCCGATCACGCGGACGCTCGTCGTGTCGGGTGCCCTGGCGAGCCGCGACTATCAGGACGTCCATCACGACCATGTTCTGGCGCAGTCTCGGGGCTCCAAGGACATCTTCATGAACATCCTCACCACGAACGGGTTGGTGGGTCGTTACGTCACGGACTGGTCGGGTCCTCGCAGCCGGCTCGCCGCGGTGAACATCCGTCTCGGCGCGCCGAACTATCCCGACTCCACCATGACCATGACCGGCTCGGTGACCGAGAAGGGGTCGCGGCGCGACGACGAGAGCAGCGGGACGGTGACCGTCTCGATCCGAGGCGCCAACGAATTGGGCGACCACGTGACGGGGACGGTCGATGTGATCCTCCCGCTCCATGCCGTGGACGAGGGTGCGACCGACGCCGGCGACGGATTGGAGGGCGCGTGACCCGTCACGCCTTTGCCGGGACGGTCGCCATCGCGGGGATCGGAGCGACCGAGTTCTCGAAGGCCTCGGGCCGATCCGAGCTGCGCCTCGCCGCCGAGGCGGTGGACCTGGCGTTGAAGGATGCGGGCCTGGCTCCGGCCGAGGTCCAGGGCATGGTCACGTTCAGCTCCGACACGAACCCCGACATCGACATCGCACGGAGCCTCGGGATCGGTGACCTGACCTTCTTCAGCCGGATCCACTATGGAGGCGGCGCGGCGTGCGCCACGATCCAGCAGGCCGCTCTCGCCGTCAGCTCGGGAGTGGCCGACGTCGTCGTCTGCTACCGGGCGTTCAACGAGCGCTCGGGCAACCGTTTCGGTGCCGGTGTGCAGGGGCGTCCACCCGTGCCGAACGCCGAGAGCGCGCACATGGCCTCGTACCTCCCGGTGGGTCTGCTGACACCGGCCTCGTGGGTGGCCATGGCCGCCCAGCGCTACCTGCACGTGACGGGCGCGACGAGTGAGGACCTGGGCCGTGTCGCCGTGGCCGATCGCCGACACGCGGCCACCAACCCTCGGGCGTGGTTCTACGAGCAGCCGATCACGCTGGAGGAGCACCAGGCCAGTCGCTGGATCGTCGAGCCGCTGCACCTTCTCGACTGCTGCCAGGAAACCGACGGGGGTCAGGCACTCGTCGTGACCTCGCTCGAACGGGCCCGCGAACTGCCCACGGATCCCGTGGTGGTGCGGGCAGCGGCCCAGGGCTCGGGCGCGGGTCAGGACATGATGACGAGCTACTACCGCGACGACCTGCTCGGTCTGCCCGAGATGGGGGTGGTGGCACGACAACTGTGGGAGACCTCGGGCCTCGGCCCGGCGGACATGCACGCAGCCATCCTCTACGACCACTTCACGCCCTACGTGCTCTACCAGCTGGAGGAGCTCGGCTTCTGCGCCAAGGGGGAGGCGAAGGAGTTCGTGCGCGACGGGCACATCGAGCTGGGAGGGTCGCTGCCCCTCAACACCCACGGTGGGCAGCTCGGCGAGGCCTACCTGCACGGCATGAACGGCATCGCCGAGGCGGTCCGTCTCGTCCGCGGCACATCGGTCAACCAGGTGCCCGACCTCGAACACGTGGTGGTGACGGCGGGGACCGGGGTGCCGACGAGCGGACTGGTGCTCGGCGTCGACCGCTGAGCTCGCGTCGGCGGTGTCGTGGGCCCGCGCCTCTGGCGATCGGGCAGCCTGCGGCGAACGGGCAATAGGATTCACGGCGAGTGAGCCCAGAGACGGTGTCTCATCCGCCGATCGGCGTCGACATCGGCGGCACCGGGATCAAGGGTGCTCACGTCGACGTGGAGACGGGAACGCTCCTCACGGAGAGGATCCGGCTCCTCACCCCTTCACCGGCGACGCCTGACTCGGTGGCGGAGGCCGTCACCCGGTTGGTGGAACAGATCGGCGGCGAGGGCCCGGTGGGTCTCACCCTCCCGGCGGTGGTGCGCGACGGGACGGTCGAGACGGCAGCGAACATCGACGAAACGTGGATCGGGACGGACGCCGTCCAGCTCTTCTCGGACGCCATCCGGCGACCGCTCTCGGTCGTCAACGACGCCGATGCCGCGGGCGTGGCGGAGGGCCGGTTCGGCGCCGGGCGGGATATCGCAGGCGTGGTTGCGGTGATCACCCTGGGGACCGGTATCGGCAGCGCACTCATCGTCGACGGGGCCCTCGTGCCCAACACCGAGCTCGGCCATCTCCCGCTCCATCATGGCGACGCCGAAGACTGGGCCGCCGACTCGGTCAGGGAGCAGGAGGAGCTCTCTTGGAAGAAGTACGCGCTGCGACTCCAGGCGTACCTCGAGCTGGTCGAACGCATCCTCTGGCCCTCGCTCATCGTCATCGGGGGCGGGGTGAGCAAGAGGGCGAGCAAATTCCTGCCCTTCATCGAGTTGCGCACTCCGGTCGTCGCGGCCTCTTTGCAGAACGAGGCGGGCATCGTCGGTGCCGCGCTCTTCGCCCCGCCGGCCACGACGACGGACTGATGGGCTGATGGGCTGATGGGCTGATGGGCTGATGCCTGAAGGCCGAGGACCAGCCACATCGCGACTTCGTTCCGCCCGCTCAGCGACGGCCGACCGCGACACGTCTCGCGCCTCGACTCGAATCGCGACCTTGACCACGACGGCGTTCTCAAACCTCGACCCGGACGTCTACGAAGGAGGTTGTGTTCCGTGAGCACCACCATCACAGGGACCGACATGGATGCTCTGTGCATCAACACGATCCGCGGGCTGTGCATGGACGCGGTCCAGCAGGCGAACTCCGGTCACCCGGGTACCCCGATGGGTGTCGCGCCGGTCGCCTACGCACTGTGGCAGAGGTTCCTCCGCTTCGATCCATCCGACCCGATCTGGCCCAACCGGGACCGGTTCGTGCTGTCCGAGGGCCACGCGTCCACCCTCTTGTGGTCCTTGTTGCACCTGACCAGGGTCCAGGCGGTGGACGCCGACTACGAGGTGCTCGGCCAGCCTGCGGTGACGATGCAAGACCTGCGGACCTTCCGCCAGCTCGACTCCCATTGCCCGGGACACCCGGAGTACCGCTGGACGAGTGGGGTCGAGACGACGACCGGGCCACTGGGCCAGGGGGTCGCGACGTCTGTCGGGATGGCCATGGCCGGCGCCTGGCTCGCGGACCGCTACAACGTGGACGGGCACGTCCTCTTCGACTTCGACGTCTACGCTCTGGCCGGCGACGGTTGCATGATGGAGGGAGTCGCCTCGGAGGCGGCGTCGCTCGCCGGGCATCTGGCGCTCTCGAAGTTGTGCTGGATCTACGACTCGAACCGGGTGACGATCGAGGGACACACCGACATCGCCTTCACCGAAGAGGTCGCATCACGGTTCATCGCGTACGGATGGAACGTGACGACCGTGGCCGACGCCAACGATCTCGACTCGGTCGCCCGCGCCTTCCACACGTTCCGGACCGAGCATGAGCGGCCGACGTTGATCGTGGTGCACAGCCACATCGGGTACGGATCGCCGGTCGAGGACTCCCCGAAGGCCCACGGCGAGCCCCTGGGGGTCGACGGGGTGCGGGCGGCGAAGCGGTTCTTCGGCCTACCCGAGGACCAGGACTTCTTCGTACCGGACGGCGTCTACGACGCGTTCGCGTCCGAACTGGCGGCCAGAGGGAGGCAGGCCCGGGAGACCTGGCAGTCCACGCTGGCCGCGTACAGGGTGTCCCACCCCGATCTGGCGGGCGAGCTCGACCGTATACAACGTCGGGACCTGCCCGAGGATTGGGAGAGGGCGTTGCCGACCTTCCCGCCCGACGCCGCGGGTCTGGCCACCCGCGACTCTTCGGGTCAGGTGCTCAACGCCCTCGCCCAGGTCGTACCCTGGCTCGTCGGCGGGTCCGCGGATCTCTCGCCCTCGACCAAGACCCGTCTGGTCTTCGAGAGTGCCGGCGATTTCCAGGGCGAGTCTCGGTCCGGCCGAAACCTCCACTTCGGGGTGCGAGAGCACGCCTCGGCCGCGTTCGCCAACGGCGTCGCAGTCACGAAGTTGAGGCCGTACTGGTCAGGGTTCTTGATCTTCTCCGACTATGCCCGCGGCGCCATGCGTCTCTCCGCGCTCATGGAGATCCCCGTCATCCACATCTTCACGCACGACTCCATCGGCGTGGGCGAGGACGGTCCCACCCACCAGCCGGTGGAGCAGCTGGCTTCCCTGCGTGCGGTCCCGGGCCTCCTCGTCTTCCGCCCGGGCGACGCCAACGAGGTCGTCGAGACCTGGCGGCACGTCATGGGCCTGCGTCACGAACCCGCCGTGCTCGTCCTGTCGCGTCAGGCGATGCCGACGTTCGATCGATCCGGGGCTGGACTCGGCGCCGCGTCAGGGGTGACACGGGGCGCCTACGTCCTGGCCGAGGCGGAGGGCGGACCGCCCGAGGTCCTTCTGCTGGCCACCGGCTCCGAGGTGCAACTGGCCATGGCCGCCCGAGAGGAGCTGCAGGCGGCCGGCGTCCGGGCCAGGGTGGTATCGATGCCATGTTGGGAGCTGTTCGACCGCCAGCCGCAGGCGTACCGGGACGAGGTGCTGCCCCCGTCGGTGCGGGCGCGGGTCTCGATAGAGCAGGCCTCGACCCTGGGTTGGGACCGCTACATCGGCGACGTGGGCGCGTCCGTCGGGATGCACACATTCGGTGCGTCGGCGCCCCTGAGACAGTTGCTCGGCCGGTTCGGCTTCACGCCGGACGCCGTTGTCGCGGTGGCCCGGGAGCAGGTGGAAGCGAGTCGGGCCGCCCGCGTCGAAGGTTGATCGTCCTTCTCGGAGGCCGATGACTTGTGAGGGCGCGGGGCAACCAGCGCGATCGGGTGACGAGCGCACGGAGCGTCCGCAGTAGGTTGAGGGTGGCTCCACCCCACCACCGTTTCCCGAGCGGAATACCTTCGCTCGAAGAAGGGAGTGCACTGCCAGTGTCGCCGAGTCCACCGCCTCCGTCGAGCCCAACCGGCCCGTCAGGCCCGTTGAGTCCATCGATGCCGTTGAGGCAGCGCCCGGCCTTCGCTGCTCTCGCCGAGCACCACACGAACATCGAGAGCGTGCACCTGCGCCGGCTCTTCGAAGAGGACCCGACGCGAGGAGATCGGCTCGGCGCGGAAGCCGTGGGGCTCTACCTGGACTATTCCAAGAACCGCGTGACGGACGAGACCATTCGGCTGCTGCTGGACCTGGCGCGCCAGTCCGATCTCGAACGGCGTCGTGACATGATGTTCGCCGGCGACCGCATCAACGTGTCGGAGAACCGCTCGGTCCTGCACGTCGCCCTTCGCATGCCGAAGGGATCGCGGATCGTGGTCGACGGGGTCGACGTCGTCGCACAGGTACACGAGGTGCTCGACCGGATGGCCGCCTTCTCGGAGAGGGTCCGTTCCGGAGAATGGCTCGGCCACACGGGCAAACCGATCCGCAACATCGTGAACATCGGCATCGGAGGTTCGGACCTAGGACCGGTTATGGCCTATGAGGCGCTCCGCCACTACACCCAGCGCGACCTCACATTCCGTTTCGTCTCGAACGTCGACTCGACCGACTTCGTCGAAGCGACTCGGGATCTCGTTGCGGAGGAGACCCTCTTCATCGTCTCGTCCAAGACGTTCGGGACGCTCGAGACACTGACGAACGCCACCTCGGCGAGGGAATGGGTGATCGGGCAGCTCGGGGACGAATCCGCCGTCGCCAAGCACTTCGTGGCCGTGTCCACCAACGCCGAGCGGGTAGCGAAATTCGGGATCGACACGGACAACATGTTCGGGTTCTGGGACTGGGTCGGCGGCCGATACTCCATGGACTCCGCCATCGGCCTCTCCACCATGCTCGCACTCGGGCCGGACCAGTTCGGCGAGATGCTGGACGGGTTTCATGCCATGGACGAGCACTTCCGGACCGCCCCGCTCGAACAGAACCTGCCCGTTCTCCTGGGCATGCTTGCCGTGTGGTACGTCGATTTCTTCGGTACTCAGACGATCGGCGTCATACCGTACGAGCAGTATCTCAAGCGCTTCCCCGCCTACCTCCAGCAACTGACCATGGAATCGAACGGCAAGCACGTCACGCTGGAGGGGTCGCACGTCGACTACCAGACCGGTCCGGTGTACTGGGGGGAGCCGGGGACGAACGGCCAGCACAGCTTCTTCCAGCTGATCCACCAGGGAACGTTGCTGATTCCTGTCGACCTGATCGGGTTCGGCAAGGGACTCAACCCCTTGCGGGACCACCACGACATCCTTTCGTCCAACGTCTTCGCGCAGGCACAAGCCCTGGCGTTCGGGAAGACCGAGGAGGAAGTCCGGGCGGAGGGCACCGCCGAGGCGGTGGTGCCGCACCGTGTCATGGAGGGCAACCGACCCACCAACGTCATCCTGGCCGAGAAGCTGACTCCCCACGTTCTCGGTGCACTCGTGGCCCTCTACGAGCACAGCGTGTTCACTCAGGGCACCGTCTGGTCCGTCGACTCGTTCGACCAGTGGGGAGTCGAGTTGGGAAAGGTGCTGGCGGTCGCAATCATCCCGGAGCTCGAGGGCGAGGCCGAGCCGGAACTCGAGCACGATTCGTCGACCAATGCACTCATTCGCCGGTACCGAACCTTGAAGGCCAAGAGCTGAGGAGAAGATGATGGCAACGGACAAGCCCATGCAGTTGGGCATGATCGGTCTCGGCCGCATGGGGGCCAACCTCGTGCGCCGCCTGATGCGAGACGGGCACCGCTGCGTCGTCTACGACGTCAACGCCGAAACGGTGAAGCAGCTCGAGACCGAGGGAGCGACGGGCTCCTCCTCGCTCGAGGACTTCGTCTCCAAGCTCGAAAAACCCAGAGCGGCATGGCTCATGCTTCCCGCCGGCATTGTGCAGTCGACTCTGGACGAGCTCGTCCCGCTTCTCGACTCCGACGATGCCGTCATCGACGGAGGCAACTCCTACTACCGGGACGACATCACACGGGCCAAGCAGCTGACACCCAAGGGGGTTCACTACCTCGACTGCGGCACGAGTGGCGGGGTCTGGGGCCTCGAGCGCGGCTACTGCCTGATGATCGGTGGGGAAGCGGAGGTCGTGCAGCGCCTCGACCCGATCTTCAAGACGATCGCCCCTGGTATCGGGAGCGCCGATCCGACACCTGGCCGGACCCGCACCGACGGCACCGCACCCGAGGGCTATCTGCACTGCGGCCCGAACGGCGCCGGCCACTTCGTCAAGATGGTCCACAACGGTGTGGAGTACGGAATGATGGCGTCCATCGCCGAGGGGTTGAGCATCATCCGGCACGCCAATGCGGGCAAGAGCAGCCAGGAGGTCGACGCCGAGACAACGCCGTTGCGCGACCCTGAGGTCTACCAGTACGACATCGATGTGGGAGAGGTGGCAGAGGTCTGGCGCCGGGGCTCGGTTGTCGGCTCGTGGCTCGTCGACCTGATCGCGGACGCCTTCGCCCGCGCCCCCGATCTCGACGACTTCGCGGGTCGTGTCTCGGATTCGGGCGAGGGACGGTGGACCGTTCTCGCCGCGATCGACGAGAGCGTTCCGGCGCCGGTCATCACGGCCTCGCTCTACGAACGCTTCGAGTCGCGCGGTCTGGGCGAGTTCACGGCCAAGATCCTGTCGGCCATGCGCAGCGAGTTCGGCGGGCACGCCGAAAAGACGTCCTAGGTTCTGGATGTTCGGGTGCCCCGTTCGGGCCGGGTACCGGCCCGTGGGTGCCGGACCCCGGGCCCGGGACCTGATCGGTGGGTCCTCGGCGGTGGGGCCTGAGAGAGCGGGCGAGGCGAGGAGACGACACGATGCACCACGAACTCGAGACCCTGGCTGACGCGGCCGCGGTCGCCCGGGCCGGAGCGGCCTTTGTGGCGCAGCGTGCGTCGGAAGCGGTCGGACGCACCGGCGTGTTCCACTTCGCCGTCAGTGGTGGTCACACTCCCTGGGCGATGTTCGGCGAGCTGGCGACGGCAGCTGTCCCTTGGGAAGGCGTCGTGGTCTACCAAGTGGACGAGCGAGTGGCACCGGCCGACGACCCCAACCGGAACCTGCTCCACCTGACCGAGGCGCTCCGCGGCGTCCCGGCCCGAGTCGTCCCCATGCCGGTCGAGAACGACGACCTCGAGGCGGCGGCGGCGTCGTACGGCGACCAGCTGCCGGAGCACTTCGACCTCGTCCACTTGGGCCTCGGTCCGGACGGGCACACCGCATCACTCGTCCCCGGTGATGCCGTCCTCTCGGTCGAGGACCGTCTCGTCGCGCTCACGCAGCCGTACCAGGATCACGTGCGCATGACGCTCACCTACCCGGCTCTGGCCAGGGCCCGACAGCTCATCTGGCTCGTGACAGGGGCCGACAAGCAGGAGCCGTTGGCCAAACTCATGGGCGGGGACGCCAGCATCCCGGCCGGAAGGGTCGAGGCTGCGTCCTCGTTGATCATCGCCGACGCCGACGCGGCAGCGACGGTCGCGGGTCGATGAGCCAAGCGGTGCCATCGCCGTGCCGCGTCGGGGAGCCAGGGTCCGCGCCGGCGGTCTGCTCAGCCTCAGCCGGTGGGAGTCCGAACGTCGGTCTGTTCGACCACCTCGCCCCGGCCGACCAGGATCGTCGCCACCATGTCGGGCGGGAAGAGTCCGTGCTCGATCACTCCCGGCATGGAGGCGAGCCACGACGCCACGGCCGCCGGGTCTTCGACAGGGCCCTCGTAGTCGGCGATCAGACCACCGTCGGGACTGAGGGGCACGGAGCGCAGCGCCACCTGTCCGAGTCTTCGCATCGTGGCGGCCAGGCCGAACGAGAGGAGCTCCAAGGGGACCGGTGGGCGGATCTGCGGCACCACCTTGGACGAGTCGGCGATGACGACGAAACGATCCGCCGCACCGGCCACGATCTTCTCCCGGGTATGGGCTGCCCCACCGCCCTTCACCAACCACCCATCCGCGGAGATCTGATCGGCGCCGTCGATGGCCATGTCGAGCCTGTCGATGAGGTCGAATGGTTCGACGGGCAACCCGAGGCCGCGTGCCAACTCCTCCGTCCGCGGCGAGGTGGCAACACAGCGGAGGTGCAGAGAGCGCCGGGCCAGGGCCGGAACCAGGAAGGCCACCGTCGTGCCGGTGCCGAGGCCCAGGGTCATGCCGTCTTGGACCAGCTCTGCCGCGGCCTCTGCGGCGAGCTGCTTCTCGCGCTCGCTGCTCACGGAGTGGCCGCGAAAGGATCAGGACACGGGCACAATGAGTGACGGACGGTCACCGGCCGATGGCCGAGTCATCACTCGGCAGCACACATCGGTACCCGGGGCTCGTCGACACCGCAAGCGAGGATATAACAACGGCCCCGCTTCGCCATCCGCCGGGAGGTGACGAGCGAGCGAGGTGAGCCCGCGCTGGCGTGCCTCGGAAAGCCGGTGGCACGAAGGAAGCACGTCGGCGTAGGGCGACGGGCAGCTGGAACGAGGACTTCACGGAACGAGGGAGAGAAGGGCTGATGCCGGAACGACACCCCATTCGGCTGCTGCTCGCCGACGTCGACGGGACCTTGGTCACCCAGGAAAAGGTCCTGACCGACCGGGCCATCGCCGCGGTGCGACAACTCGGCGAGGCGGGGATCCTTTTCGCCGTGACGAGTGGGCGACCCCCACGCGGTATGGCGATGCTCGTGGATCCGCTCCAACTGAGCACGCCCATCGCGGCGTTCAACGGTGGGCTCTTCGCCAATCCGGATATGTCCGTGATCGAACAACGAACGATACCGGATGATGTCACGCCCGAGGTGATCGACGTGTTGGACCACCACGGTGTCGACGTCTGGGTCTACCGAGGTTCGGACTGGTTCGTCCGCGACCCGAAGGCTCCGCACGTGGACCGTGAGGCCTGGACGGTCAAGTTCGACCCGACGCCAATAGATAATTTCGCGTCCGTCTCCGACGGGGTCGCAAAGGTCGTAGGGGTCAGCGACGACCTCGACGCCGTGAAGGCGGCCGTCGAGGCGGTCCACGACCGCTTCGGCGATCATCTCTCGCGGCGCGCTCGCAGCCGTACTACGCCGACATCACGCATCCTGATGCCAACAAGGGCGGGGTGGTCACGTACCTCTCGCAGCGCTACGGCATTCCACCCGCAGAGATCGCCACGATCGGAGACATGCCGAACGACGTGCTCATGTTCGAACCTTCCGGCTACAGCATCGCCATGGGCAACGCCTCGCAAGAGGTGCAGCGGTCCGCCAGCCACGTGACCGAATCCAACGAGGACGAGGGCTTCGCCGTCGCAGTGGAGCGCTATGTCTTGCCCTCCGGACCAGCAGCGGCGCCGGACGGTGGGCGTGCCGGAGTTGCTCATGGCGCAGCGCCAATTTGGCCATCGCGATGTCGGAGGCGGGCGTCAAGGTGCCGAAGCGGACGTCCTCGTCGTGTTCGGCATCACGGGCGATTTGGCCAAGAAGATGACCTTTCGCTCGCTCTACCGCTTGGAGAGACGGCGCAAGCTCGCGTGCCCGATCATCGGTGTCACACGCGACGAGTGGTCGACTGACAAGATGCGCGACCACGCACGACAGGCCATCGTGGACAGCGGCGAGCCCATCGACGACCAGGTGTTCGAGAGGTTGGTGGCAAGGCTCTCGATGGTGTGTGGTGACTACGGCGACCCGGCGACCTACCAGCGGGTGGCCACGGCCATGGCCGACCGCCACCGGCCGGTCTTCTACCTCGAGATCCCCCCGGCTCTCTTCGGCCGGGTCGTGGAGGGCCTCGCCGGCGCGGGCCTCACCTCTGCGGCGAGGGTCGTGGTGGAGAAGCCGTTCGGTCACGACCTGGCTTCCGCCCGCGCTCTGAACGCGGAGCTGCGCAAGCTGCTCGAAGAGTGGCAGATCCTGCGCATCGATCACTTCCTCGGGAAGGAGCCGGTCATGGATATTTTGTTCCTCCGGTTCGCCAACTCCATCTTTGAGCCCCTCTGGAACCGGGACCGCATCGAGTGTGTGCAGATCACCATGGCCGAAGACTTCGGCGTCGAGGATCGCGGCAGCTTCTACGACCCCGTGGGGGCCTTGCGGGACGTCGTGCAGAACCACCTGCTGCAGATCGTCGGATTGTTCGCCTCCGAGCCGCCCGCCCTCTCGGATGCCGACGGTCTCCGGGACAAGCGGGTCGAAGTGTTCCGCTCCATGCCCGATGCCGATCCGAAGCATTACGTCCGGGGCCAATACGAGGGCTACCTCTCGGTCCCCGGAGTGGCAAGCGGGTCCCAGACGGAGACGTTCGCCGCGCTCAAGCTGGAGATCGACAACTGGCGCTGGTCCGGCGTCCCCTTCTTCATCCGGGCCGGCAAAGTCCTGGCTGAACGGGTCACGGAGGTCCGCATCGTCTTCAAGCGCCCGCCGCACCTCTCCTTCGCCCCCTCGTCGAATCCCGACCCCAACGAGCTCGTCTTGCGGATCGACCCCAATCCCGGGGCGGACCTGGTCGTGCAGGCCAAGCGGCCAGGTGCGCAGAGTACGAGGACGGTGGACCTGTCGATGGTCTTCTCAGAAGAGCTCGGCGAGTTGCCCGAGCCCTACGAGCGTCTGCTGGGCGATGCGCTTCGGGGCGATGCGAGTCTGTTCACCCGCGAGGACAGCGTGGAGGAAACCTGGCGGATCGTGCAGCCGTTGCTCGACGCACCTCCTCCGGTTGAGACCTACACCTCCGGCTCGTGGGGACCGGCTTCGTCCGAACAGCTGCTGGCAGGATTCCCTCGCTGGCGTCGACCTTGGGTCGATCCGCATTCCGGTCGCTGAACGCGACACCGCACAGCGCACGAGGCGCACGAGGGAGGCCGCACTCGGCCTTGGGTGGGATCGCCCCGTCGATGACTCCCTCTGGGGCTCGAGCTCCCGTCCTCCGTCACTTCTTGCGTCTCTTCATGTCAGATTGCATCTGTTGTGCAAATGAACCCGCAAGGCCGCCTTACCCCTTGGCAACGCTGCAGGCGACTGACCAGGGGTGGAAGACCCAATATTGGAACACGTTGCATTTTATTGCCTCCCGTGATACTTTCCCCGAAACGCTTGCGGCGCATCGGCCGCGGCGACCTCACGGGAGGACGTGCACCCCATGGAGTTCGGGATCTTCAATGCCGCCTGCCTGCTGCCCAGGTATCGAGCCGAGCACGGCGAGTCAGCAGAGCACGACCGAATCATGGACGAGGTGGCGTTCATCGTGGCGGCCGACAAGGCCGGCTTCAAGTACACGTGGGCGTCGGAACACCACTTCTTGACGGACTACTCCCACCTGTCTGCGTCCGAGTCCTTCCTGGCTTTCGTTGCCGCCAAGACGAGCTACATCCACATGGGCTCGGGTATCTTCAACATCACCCCGCCGGTCAACCACCCTGCCCGGATCGCCGAGAGAGTGGCGATGCTCGACCATCTCTCGGAGGGCCGCTTCGAATTCGGAACGGGACGGGGCTCCTCGACGACGGAACAGAAGGGTTTCGGCATTCCCGAGCCCGACATCACCCGGGAGATGGTGGCGGAGACCCTCCCCCAGATCGTCCGTATGTGGAAGGACGAGGACTTCAGCTACGAAGGCAAGTTCTTCTCCATGCCCGAGCGCAACGTGCTGCCGAAGCCGTTCTCGAAGCCACACCCGCCTATCTGGATGGCGGCGGGCAGCCCATCGACCTTCGATCTGGCTGCGGAGCTGGGCGTTGGCGTCCTGTGCTTCGGCTTCTCCACGCCCGATCAGCTCACACCGCTCGTGAGCCGGTACAAGGAGAAGATCCAGGACTGCACGAACCCGGTGGGCGAATATGTGAACAACAACGTGATGATCACGACCCAGATGATCTGCATGGAGGACGGCGCCAAAGCCCGCAAGACGTTCCTGAACGCGGAGAGCAACTATCACCTGAGTCTCGTGTTTCGTTACCTGGACACCTTCCCCAAGCCGCCTGGACTCCCCGAATGGCCCGAGATCATCCCCGCCATGACTCCAGAGCTGCTCGATTCGTCGATCGCCTCGGGCGACTTCGCCGTCGGCGACCCCGACGAGGTGACCAAGGCGATCGAGCGTTACACCTCGACCGGTGCCGACCAGCTCGCCTTCGGCATGTTGTCCACGTCCATCTCACGTGAGGACTGTGAGGAGGCTGTCGAGACGTTCGGCAAGCATGTCCTCAAGTCTTTCGACAAGGATCCCGAGCACAGCACCGTCAAGCAACGCTTGGCCGCGACCGCCAAGTAGACAAACCCGGAGTTCGCACCCGAAGCTGGTCGCGGGGACGTCGCGACCTAGAGCCGGAAATCGCCCGCGCCCAGCCGGCGGTCGATTTCCTGTGCGACTTCGTCCGGTGAGCGACGGCCGGAGTCCACTCGATGGCGCTCAGCCACGCCGTGGGCCTCGAATTGGGACCAGAGGTCGTCGACGACACCAACGTCCGTGAGCGCGTCGGCGTGCATCGGCTCTTCCCGCCGTGTCTGAATCCGCCGCTGCACCACGCCGAGTGGCGCTCGGAGCACGGCGTAGTTGACCGTGACTCGTCGTGACTCGCCGCTGACCTCGAACAGATCGAGCATGAACGGGTACAGGATGCCCTCGGCGACGGTGAAGTAACCGCCCGCGGCGAACGCGGTGGCCGCCTCGGCGGCGGCGGTCAGCACCACCCGGTTCTGCGTGTGTGCCGCCTTCTCCCACGGCGCGATCGCGCCACCCCGCAGCTTGGCGAAGAACCAGTCAAGGTCGAGGCACACTGACGGTGAGTGTCGATCGGCCACGAGTGGCGCCACGGTGGTCTTTCCGCACCCGGGCGATCCCGTCAAGAGGAGGAGCGTGCCGTGGGCCATGTTCCGCATCATGGCAGGGTTCCGATCTGGGTGTACCGGTCTGGCGCCGGCCGCGGTTCAGGGGATCGGGCTCGTCTCCGCGTCGACGATGCGTCGCGGCCCACGTGTAGTCCGGCTTCCCGCTGGGTGACCGTTCTATCGTCTCGACGACGTGAAGCCTCCGTGGCAGCTTGTAGCCGGCGATCGTCGTCCGGCAGTGCTCCTGAAGCGAGTCGAGGGTCGGTGCGTCGTGCCCCACGCGTGGCTGGACGATCGCTGCGACCGTTTGACCCCACCGTTCGTCCGGCGCGCCGCAGACGATCGCATCCATGACGTCGGGATGAGACCGAACAGCCGACTCGACCTCCTCGGGAAAGATCTTCTCTCCGCCGGAGTTGATGACGATGGAGCCCCGGCCGAGCAGGGTGATCGACCCGTCCGCCTCGACCGTGGCGTAGTCACCCGGCATCACGTAACGCGTGCCCCGCACCTCGATGAAGACCTCAGCGGTCTTCTTCGGATCGTTGTAGTACCCGAGAGGGATGTCACCCGAGCGCGCGATCTTGCCGATCACGCCTGAGCCTGGTTCCACCGGCTCGAGGTTCTCGTCGAAGACCACCGTCTGGCCCAAGAGTCTGACGGTGGGACCGCTCCTCATTGCGGTATTTCCGGCCGTGACGACGGTCATCCCGTTGTTACCGCCCTCGGAAGAGCCGATGGCGTCGGTAATGACGATGTTCGGGAGGTGCTCGAAGAACTGGTCTTTGACCGGTGCCGAGAAAAGTGCGGCGGACGACACGACCGCCATGAGCGAAGAAAGCTCGTGCTGGTGATCTGGGTTCGAGCCCGGGTCGTCGAGTGACTCGATCAGTGGTTTGCCCATGGCGTCACCCGTGATCATGATCGTGTTCACCCGCTCCTCGTCGACCAGCCGCCAAACCTCGTGAGGATCGAACTTGGCCATGAGGACGATCTTCGAGCCGACGAAGCTCTGCCCCATGACGCTCCACTGGGTGGCACCGTGCATGAGCGGAGCGATCGGGAGGTGGGTCATTCCTCCGGCCGCGCCCTTCTTGACCACCACGGACGGATCAGCGACCCGCTCATTCGTCGTCGGGTCCGTGCCGCCACCGAGCGCGTAGAACACGTCTTGATGTCGCCAGACCACGCCCTTGGGCATGCCCGTGGTCCCGCCCGTGTAGAGGATGTAGAGATCGTCACCCGACCGAGGACCGAAATCGCGTTCGGCGGACTGGCCCTTCAGCGCATCCTCGTAGTGCAAGACATCGCCGCGAGGATCCTCGGCGCCACTTCCGTCCTCGATGACGATCACATGGCGGAGCTCACGAAGCTCCGGAAGGAGCGTGGCGACCAGCGGCGAGAATTCCCGTTGGTGGACCAATGCCTTGAGGTCCGCGTTGGTCAGGAGGTAGCGAAGCTCCTCCTCCACGTAGCGGTAGTTGATGTTGATCCAAACGGCCCGCAACTTGAAGACCGCCCACGCCGTTTCGACCCACTCGACCGAGTTGTACGAGTAGATGCCGACGTGGTCACCCGGCCCGATTCCCTGGGCGGCGAGGTGATGGGCCAGCATGTTGGCCCGCGCCTCCATCTCGGCATAGGTGCGGCGTTCGCCGTTCGCGACCAGGTAATCCCGATCCGGGTAGGCGTCTACGGCCGTCTCGAACAGGTCGGCGAGGTTGAACTCCATCCCGTCCAGATTAGAACAGGTTCTCGTTCTGACGGCAATCGCCGAGGTCCGGGTCCGGCGGATTTGCCTCGGAGGAGGGGGTCGGCTGCGCCTCTCAGTCGAACAGGTCGGGATCGCTCCGGACGATCTCGTCCCAAAGAGGCTGGAACGAGAACCAGCCCGATCCGGGCGATGCCGTGTGGTCTCGGGTGTAGCGCGCGCCCTCGGGGTCGATGAGGAGAGGGGTTCCGGCTGCCTCGGCCAGAAGCTGAGCCTGGCAGGAACGCTCCATGGTGATGAACCACCAGGCGGCCTCGTCCACGGTTTGGCCCACGGTGAAGAGGCCATGGTTTCGATGAATGGTCGCTTTATGGGGCCCGAGTGCGCTCGCCAGTGCTTTGGCAGCGGCCTCTTCCAGCACGATCGCACCGCCACCTTCCTCGCAGACGGTGTGGTCCTCGAAGAAGATGCAAGCGTCCTGGGTAATCGGGTCCAACGGTCTGCCGAGTGCCGACCATGCCTTGCCGTAGACGGAGTGAGCGTGCGCCGCTGCGATCACGTCGGGGCGGGCTGCATGTACAGCGGAGTGGATGACGAAGCCAGCCGGATTGACCGGACGGTCACCCACGACGACCTCTCCGACGTGGTTGACCAGGATCAGGTCGGAGACCCGCACATGGCGGAAGCTCATGCCGAACGGGTTTACCCAGAAGTGGTCGAGAAGCTCAGGATCGCGCGCGGTGATGTGGCCGGCGACGCCTTCGGAGAACCCGAACCTGCCGAACAAGCGAAGCGCTCCGGCCAGTTTCTGCTTGCGGTGGAGTCGCTCCTCCTCGACCGTCGTGAACCGAGGGCGCGAGGGCAGGACGGGCGCCGTCATTTTCGAGCGAGCCCAGCTGGGTCGGCCACCCCCCCAAACTATCGTCTCCGGCCATGACCTATCCCACCGCGGAATCCCGCGTCATGGCCGCACCCGCCAAAGCCGTATGGATTCTCGTCTCGGACCTCCCTCGGATGGGGGAGTGGTCGCCTGAGAACACGGGCGGGACCTGGATCAGGGGTGCATCCGGTCCTCAGGTGGGGGCGTGTTTCAAAGGCGTCAACCGCAACGGTGTCCGCCGCTGGTCGACCACCGCCACAGTCGTCGCCTGCGAGCCGGCCCGGACCTTCGAGATCGCGGTGAGCGCTGGTCCTCTGTCCGTGGCCAACTGGCGCTACGAGTTCGAGGAGACCGAATCGGGTTGTCGGGTCACCGAATCGTGGATGGATCGCCGGGGGACGGTCACGACCTTCATGGGTCGCATGCTCGGCGACCATGGCGCCGACCATGCGCGGCGGGAGATGGCAGCAACCCTGTCCAACCTCGCGGCCGCGGTCGAATAGGGCTCAGAGGGCTCCGAGTCGGACCTGGGCCCGGACACGACATCGCGAAAGGTTTGTCGGCCCTCAGGCTTCGGGTTCCAACCGGCGCCGGACATGCTCGGCGGCTGCCCTGTCTCCCGGGCCGTCGCGCTGTCTGAGCCGATCCATGACGGCGCGGCGATGTGTCTCGTCGACGTTGCCTCCGTACTTGAACTTGGCTGTCACTTCCTCCACGGCGATGGAGATGCCGAGGATCCCTCGAAGCTTGGCGGCGTGGGCTTCAGCAGGGTCGGCCACCGCGAAATCCGGCTGAAGACGGACCAATTGCCGTCGCAGGATCGCCGCGACGCTGCCGGGCGCGTTTCGCTCGTCATGCACCGTGGCCCGGCCGGCGAGTTGCACCGCGCCGTAGTACGTGGTCGGGATCCCGAGCCGTGGGTCCTCTGCGTCGATCGCCTTCCAGGCCGAAGGAATGAAGGCCCAGTCCCCGGCCACGCTCAGTACCACTCGTGCGTTCTCGGCCAGGGCGGCGAAGACCGGGTTCGCCCGTACCAGGTGCAACCACACGGTCCGGTCCTCGAGGACGAACTGTGTGGGTACGACCACGGGAAATTCTCGGGTCGCGCCGTCACCGGGTGCGACGAGGTGGCCGAAGGGATGCGACTCGACGAAGGTTCGCCACTCGGCTTCGCTCAGCGTGGCATCGGCCGCGGCGACGAACATGGCCAGACCGGACGGCCTCAGCCCGAGACCGACCCGACCCCGAGCGCCTCTATGGATTCGGCCCGGTGCCGCTTGTAGTCGACTTTTCCGTTCGGAGCGCGGCCGATGGTCGGGACGGCGCGAATCCGCCGAGGCGCCTTGTAGTGGGCCAGCCGCTGCTTCACGTGTTCGATGAGCTCTTGCTCCGACGGCAGCCCGTTCGCGTCGTCCGCCTCGACCACCGCCACCACCTGTTCTCCGTACTTCGGATCTGGAACGCCGACGACGACCGCGTCGCGCACGGCCGGGTGGGTCTTGAGAGCCTCCTCGACCTCCTCGGGGTAGATCTTCTCGCCCCCCGAATTGATGCAGACCGATCCTCGGCCCAGCAGGTGGATCGTGCCATCCGAACCGACCTGGGCAAAGTCGCCCGGGATGGAGTAGCGCACGCCCTCGATCGTCTTGAACGTGCGTTCGGACTTGTCGTCGTCCTTGTAGTAGCCGAGCGGGTTGCGTCCGCCGAGGGCCAGCACGCCCACCTCGTCCGACCCGGGCTCCACCTCGCGCCCGTCCTCGGTCAGCACCTTCACGTCTGGCCCCAGGCTGAACGATGCGGTCTCGGCCGCAGCGCCACCGCCCGAGACCGAGACACCCATCCCGAGGGCCTCCGAGGAACTGAAAGCGTCGACCAGGAGTGTCGTGGGGATATGGGCGAGCAGGCGCTGCTTGATCGGCTCGCTCCACATCGCGCCCGACGAGATCATCATGGCGAGCGAGCTCAAGTCCCATCGCCCCGGAGATGCGTCCAAGGCGGCGAGGAGCGGGACCGAGAAGGGGTCACCGACGATGACGAGGCCGTTCACCTTCTCTCGCTCCACGGTGTCGAGCATCTCCACGGGGTCGTACTTGCGCGATTCGAGCAGGCAGACACGCCCGCCCTCGGACAGGACGGTGTTGCAGGTGAACGCGCCGGTCCCGTGCATCAACGGGCAAGCGGGCGTGAGCGTGACTCCGCCCGGGCCAGCCTCGAGAGCGGCACGGACGCCTTCGAGGCCACCCTCGACGTCGTAGTGGCGGACCCCACCGTCGACGAGCTTGACGATCAGATCATCTTGGCGCCACATCACTCCTTTCGGCATCCCGGTCGTCCCGCCGGTGTAGAGCATGTAGAGGTCGTCGCCGCTGCGCCCCCACGGCGCCCGGACTCGCCCGATGGCCGACTTGGCGACCTCGTCGTAAGGAGTGGCCCAATCCGGACACGGCCCCATGCCGTCGTCCACCCAGACCCACCCCTTCACCCGGGGTACCCGTTCGAGGATCCTCTCGATGCGTTCCGAGAACGACCCGTGGAACACGACCGCCGCCGCGTCAGCGTTGTTCCACAGGTAGGTCAACTCCTCGTCGCCGTAGCGGTAGTTGGTGTTGACGGGCACCAGGGAGACCTTCATGGCCGCGAACGAGGTTTGTAGGTATTCGGGGCAGTTGTACAGGTACATCGCGACTTTGTCCTGCTTCGCCACACCCAGATCGAGCAGGAACTGGGCCAGCCCGTCCGCGCCACGATCGAAGTCCCGCCATCCGACGTTCCGGTTGCCCTGGGTGATGGAGATCATTTCGGGTTGCACGTCGGCCACCGTCTCCCAGACGTCGGCGTAGTTCCAGTCCGTCATGGCCTCTTCACCCTGGTCGCTTCGACGCTTCCCCATCTCATCGCCTTCATCGCCTCCCCGCGACTGACATGTTCGTGCTCATCTTCAATCCAGGCGTTGACGCCCGCGCTCCGATCCCTCCGGACGGGTTCCGATGGATGGTGCAGGACGACGAGCCTACGCTGCGGACGTGGACCTCGGCCTCCCAGGCGACGACGACCCCGGCCGCGGGCAGGTGCGGGATTGGCTCCGGCGTCACCCTCGCCCGAGCGGGCGGCAACTGGCCGAGGCCGGATACGTCGTGCCCCACTGGGCCCGGCCTTTCGGGCTCGACGCCGACCCGGTCGCGCAGCTGATCATTGACGAGGAGCTCCGACGGGCGGGTGTGCGACGCCCCGTGAACCCCATAGGCATCGGTTGGGCAGGGCCTACTCTGCTCTACGCCGGCAGCGAAGAGCAGAAGGAGCGCTGGCTCTGGCCCTTGCTCAGCGGCGAGGAGTTCTGGTGCCAGCTCTTCTCTGAACCTGGCTCGGGCTCAGACCTCGCCTCGTTGACCACGCGAGCCGAAAGGTCCGGCGATCATTACATCGTCAACGGGCAGAAGGTCTGGACCAGCTACGCCCACATCGCGCGTTGGGGGATCCTCCTGGCCAGGACGGATCAAACGGCAACCAAACACGACGGGATCGGCTATTTCATCTGCCCGATGGATGCCGAGGGGGTCGAGGTTCGACCCCTGGTGGACATGACCGGAGAGCACGCCTTCAACGAGGTGTTCCTTACCGACGTGCGCATCCCGGCCGACCACCTCGTCGGGTCGGAGCACGGAGGCTGGCACCTCGCCAAAGTGACGCTCGGCAATGAGCGCGTCTCCCTCAGTGGCGAGGGTGCCCTGTGGGGGATGGGCCCGACGGCGGAGGATCTGATCGACCTGGTGCGCCAGGCCGGCGGTGCCCCCGATCCCGATGTCCGAGACCGCCTCATCGCCGTCTGGATCGAGAGCCAGATTTTGCGCGTGCTCCGGCTCCGCACTGTTTCGGCCGTGCTCGCCGGGCGTCAACCGGGCGCGGAGGCTTCGGTGCGCAAGGCCATCGCGGATGGCCACGGCCAGCACGTGATGGGTCTCGCCCGGGACCTCGCCGGCCCCTACGGCATGCTCCAGGGCACAGGTCCGGTCGGAGGTTGGGGGGACCGATCAGCGGGTTCCACCCAGCGATCGGCCGACAATTCCCTGCTTCGATCCGGTCAGGATCCGACCTGGTCGCGGGGGTTCTTGTTCTCACCGGCCCTCACCGTCGGCGGCGGTACCGCTGAGGTTCAGCGCAACATCGTCGCGGAGAAGGTCCTCGGCCTCCCTCGGGATCCCTGAACCAATCGGCCCTGATCCCGGGCACCTCGCGCCTCATGTCGAGTGATCGGGCCTGGCGCTGTACGAATGAGGCGTTCGGGCGGAACATGCGCGGCGGGAGCCCCCGCGCCCGTGTGGTGAATCGGAGGCTCAGAGTTCGAGTGGACCGGCGTGAGCGAAACCCTGGCGCACTCCTTGGCCGGCTCTCGCCGTGAGCTGCTCCGGCTCGTAGAGCATGAGGTAGGCGTTTCGGGCATGGTCGCGAGATCGGTTCTTGAACACCTCGGCCAGTGTGGCCGGGTCATCGGATTCGTCCTCGTGGACGAAGACCTCCAGGATGGGGGTATTCGTCATCAGCTGAGCCGTCATGATGCCGGTTGACGCTTCGTGCGCGCAGACCTTGTCCACTTTCTCCCGACCGGGCATCCCGAGGGCGACGACGATCCGACATCCCTCTTCCTCAATCAACTTCTTCGCCGCGACAGCAAGGTCCTTGAATCCGGGCACCGTGCGTCTCATCGTGGTGAAGCGCGTGCCGAATCCTGGGCACTGGGCGAGCTCGTCGAGAGCTTCGGCCCCCATGTCGTAGCGGGCGAACATCGTGTCGACGACGCCGATCAGGTCCATGCCACATTCTCGCGGAGGGCCGGGACGAGTCGGTGCGGATCGGCGACCCTGGCCGGTACCGACGGACAGTTCGTCTCGCTGAGGTGGTGGCCCGGCCCGCGCCGACCTGCCCGCGCCGACCTGCCCGTTCGCTGCACCGGTGGCCGGATGCCGGCCGAATGCTGCCGCAAGGCCGGAAATGAGGCCGCCATGAGTCGGCACGACACGGACCGTTCATATCTCGTGAAGGACAAGGCGGCCTCGGCCGCAGGTGATTCCCGGGCGATGCGGCGCCGGCCACCGTGTCGGAACTTCGGAGGCGATGCCCGGTCTCGGGAGCTGACCGATCGGATCACACAGACGACTCGACGGATCGCCGGGGAGCAGAGGGAGCTCCTCCGCGACATTGCCGAGCTGGACCGGAGCGAAGCCTGGAGAGGTGACGGGGCGGTCTCCATGACGGCGTGGGTCACGAGGCATTGTCGCGTGAGCACGTCGACGGCACGACAGTGGGTGACGGTGGCAGCGCATCTGGAGTCGTTGCCGTGCCTGGGCGAGGGTTTGGCGTCGGGAGAGCTCTCGCTGGACCTCGTGAGTTCGTTGGCCGAGGTGGCGACATCGGAGACTGACGCGGAGTTGCGACGAGAGTCAGCTCACTGGTCCGTGAGGCAGGCGCGGGAACTGGCGGCTTGGTACAAGGCGCAACAGGAGGCGGATGACCCACCAGGAGCCGGAAACGGACGAAAGCCTGAAGCGACATCGAAGCCCGACGACGAGAACGGCGAGGGCAAGTCACGAGACCTTGGGGCCGCGGCTCGGGAGTTCGAGCGGCGCACGCTCCGATTCAACGACACCAGACGTGCGGTCTGGGTCGCTTTCACGAAGGACGACTACTCGGTGTTCAAGTCGACGATGGTCACCCGCGCAGCGGCCGAGAAGCGAGAGGACGACGCCGCCCATCGCGAGGCGCGCGAGTACCACGAGTATCTGCACTATGACCAGCGCTTGTATGACGCGTTGATGCACGTGATCGACCGCGGCGCCAGGCCGGACAATGGAGCGGGCCCCCGAGCACCGGCGACGGGCGCAGACCCGAACCCACCAGCGGAAGGCGACACCGGCGGATCGCACGCGAGCTGGTCACCGTCGGTGCGACCGCGGCCGCGCCTGATCATCCACGCTCCGCTCGAGCTCTTGATCGGCCTGGCGCCGGCGACCGAGGTGGGTGTGGCTGAGATCGCAGGGCTGGGACCGGTGGAAAGCGAAGTCGTCAGGCGACTCGCCTGCGACGCGAAGATCGACGTCTCCGCCGAATCCCGGGATGGATGCATCCTCGACCAAGGCAGAGCCCGCCGAGATCCGACCACCGCCCAGCGATTGGAGATCGCTCGCCGTGACAAGGCGTGCCGGTTTCCCGGCTGCCTGTTCTCCGAGTTCACCGACGTTCACCACATCCGTCACTGGGTCAGCGGAGGCGAGACGAATCTCGACAACCTGGTAACGCTCTGCGATCGGCACCACAAGGCGGTGCACGAGCTCGGATGGTCGGTCCTCGGGGACCCCAATTCGGTGCTGTCCTTCACCAGCCCCAACGGTCAAGTGATGAAGTCCGTGCCGTCGCCCACATGGCGCAGATCGACGGGAGCCTCTCGGACGCGTTCGAGGCAGCAGGTCGGTCAACCGCGTCGCGAGTGACGGGATGGCCGCGACGGACGGTCGTCCGCCGGTCCTTCAGCCCGAACGCATTCCCGGGTGATCTCGGCATATGGCCGTCCACCCGTTCGGACTGACGGTGACCGCCATACGCCGGCCACACTCGGGACAGAAGCGGGGAGGATCGAGGTCTCGCGCGCATCCTGAGCACTCGGACGCATTTTGGCCACAACCCGTGCAGTGCCCGGTAGATGAGAAGGGCTCGGCCACGAGAGTGATCAAATGGCGGCGGAGAGCGCACCGATCGGCATGCGCAGATCCTGGAGCATTTGCAGATCCTCTTCGGCCGAACGGCCCAAGGTCGTGAGATAGTTGCCGACGATGAGCGCGTTGATCCCGGCCGTCATGCCCATGGCTTGAAGATCCCTCAACGTCACCTCACGCCCGCCGGCATAGCGCAGGATGACGGAAGGGAGGGCGAGACGGAACAGCGCGATCCAACGAACGGCCTCCCAGGCTCCGAGGATTTCGCGATCGCCGAGCGGCGTGCCCGGTCGGGGATTCAGAAAATTCAGCGGCACTTCGGTCGGCGCCAGTTCCTGCAGTTGGGTCAGGAGCTCGACCCGCTGTTCGACGGTCTCGCCCATGTTGATCAGAGCGCCACAGCACAGCTCCATCCCGTGCTCCCTGACCAGCCGGCACGTGCTGGCGCGCTCTTCCCAGGTGTGGGTGCTGACGATCGACGGGAAGAATGACCGAGCGGTTTCGATGTTGTGGTTGTAACGGTGGACACCGCCCTCGGCCAGCCTCGCAGCCTGCGCATCCGTCAGGATGCCGGCGCTCACGGCCACGTTGAGGCCGGTTTCGTTCTTGATGGCCGGAACGAGCTCCAGGATCCGTCTCAGCGTCCGCTCGTCAGGCCCTCGGATCGCCAGGACGAGACAGAACTCCGACGCTCCCATGGCCGACGTCTCTCGCGCCGCGGCCAGGACGACCGAGGTGTCCAGGAATGGAGTGGCCTTGACCGGGGAGTCGAACTGTGATGACTGCGAACAGAATTGGCAGTCCTCCGGACAGCCCCCGGTCTTCGCCGAAAGGATCCCCTCGATCTCGACCTCAGGCCCGCACCACGACAAGCGGACCTGGTGTGCGAGAGAGGCGAGCGTCATCACGGCTCCGTCGGGGAGGCCGGCGAGTGTCGAGAGCTCGTCCTTGGTCAGGAGCCGTCGCTCGTCGAGGAGGGCCTGCTCTGCCGCCGCCACGACCGCCCGTTCTTCGGACCCGAGGGCGACTTGGGGAACGGTGGCCGTCGTCCCGGTGGAGGAGGCACGGCGGAAGACGACAGGGCTCGCGGAGGTCACGCCGCACACCGTAGTGTCAGGGAGTTGACCGATAATCGAGACACGACAGGGCCGGGCAACGGAATGGTCGCTGCGGCTCGTCGGGGCCGGGCCCCCAGGACCGGCTGAGTTGGGAGGAAGCGACGATGGCGTGGGACTTTTCGACCGAGCCAGAGTTCGAATCGAAGTTGCAATGGATGCGCGGGTTCGTTCGGGAGGAAGTGTTCCCACTCGAAACTCTCGATCTCAGCTATGACCAGGTGCGGCTTGTGGTGCGGCCGCTCCAGGATCGCGTCAAGGAGGAAGGGTTGTGGGCCGCTCACCTTCCTCCGTCGCTGGGCGGGATGGGATTCGGGCAGGTGAAGCTCGGGCTGATGCACGAAATTCTCGGCCAGTCGCCACTCGCGCCGCTGGTCTTCGGAAACAACGCTCCAGATTCGGGAAACGCCGAGTTGCTGGCGGTCGGGATCGAGGCGACGGGCGACGAAGAGCAGAGGAGGCAATGGCTGCAGCCATTGCTCAACGGGGATTTGCGCTCCGCCTTCTCCATGACGGAGCCGAATACCGCTGGGTCGGACCCGACCCTCTTGACCACGTCTGCGGTGCGGGACGGCGAGGAGTGGGTGATCAACGGCCACAAATGGTTCACCTCCAACGGCTCGGTGGCCGACTTCCTCATCGTCATGGCGGTGACCAATCCGGACGTGCACCCGTACTCGGGTTCGTCCATGATCATCGTTCCCGTGGATACACCCGGCGTGGACATCCTTCGGGATGTGGCGACGATGGAGGACCCTCACACACCGTTCGGCCGATTCGGAAACCACGCCGAGATCGTGTACACCGACGTACGCGTCCCCTTGGGGAACTTGATCGGGAAGGAGGGGACCGGGTTCGCTCTGGCACAGCATCGGCTGGGACCAGGGCGGATCCACCATTGCATGCGTTGGCTCGGCCAGTCCCGGCGTGCCTTCGACATGCTCTGCGAACGTGCGCTGTCCCGCTACGCGCACGGCTCGTTCCTTGCCGAGAAGCAGACCATTCAGAACTGGATCGCGGATTCCATGGCGGAGATGGCAGCAGCTCGGCTCATGACGCTCCAGGCGGCTTGGAAGATGGACGCGGAGGGTGCCGCTGCCGCCCGGGTTGAGATCGCGATGATCAAGTACTTCGGGGCGAAGGTGCTCTACGACGTGATCGACCGCGCCATCCAGGTGCACGGATCCCTGGGGTTCTCCTGCGACTTGCCGTTGGAGTCGATGTACCGTGCGGCGAGAGCCGCTCGGATATACGACGGGCCCGACGAGGTGCACCGGCAGACGGTGGCTCGCCAGGTGCTCAAGGGATATGAGCCTCACGAGGTGCCGACTGAGCACATCCCGACGCGCCGAGCCGAGGCCCAGCAGCGTTTCGGCCATCTCTTGGAGGCGCTGACCGCGAACGCCTGAGATTGCGCGCGGGTGAGTGGGAGTATCACCCAGGAGCGTGGCAGACCGCCTCGATGTTGTTCCCATCCGGATCGCGGACGAATACCCCGTAGTAGTCGGGGTGGTACTCGGGCCAGACTTGCGGTTCGTGGAGGACGGGCGCGTCGACTGCCACGGCGGCGTCGAAGAAGGCGCGCACCGCGTCCCGATTCGGCGCGGCGAAGGCGATATGAGTCTCTCGGAAGCCTTCACCGGTCTGCTGGGGAGCGATCCAGAAGGTCGCGACCGGCGGCACCCCGTACCCGATCGCACTGCCGAAATCCATTACCCGGCTGCTACCGAGAACTTCGAGCACAGCATCGTAGAACTCAGCGCTTGCCGTGAAGTCGGCGCACTGGATCGACACATGAGAGATCATGCGACAGTCTGGCAGATGAGGCATTCATCGTCATCTGGTGCTGGATCGCGAAGACCGAGATCACGATCACCGCGCGCTCGCTGAAGGCACAGTCCGGTCTCCCCTTCGATATCGGGCCCCGCCTCTGCTCGACCCGGATCGCTGTCATCGGAGAGAGGCCCGCCCGCAGGGTGGCGGCGTACACCTCTCGAATCCGTCATCTACGTTATCGACCCACCCGATGCCGAGCACCTACCCGAGATAGCCGCCCCGGTCGCGTTCGCTGCCTACCCAGGTACCAAATGTCGGCCACGCAGAGCACCATGAAAACGACGATCAACGCCGCCGCCACACTGGGAAGAAACACGACGGCGGCCACGCTGACTACGACTCCAGCAACCGTGTTGCCTACTTCAATCCGCCGCCATTTGCGGGCGAGCTCCGCGGCTTCCACCCGCCCAGGTCCTAGATCCGCCACGTCGTCGTGCCGAGGTCTCCCCATGGTTGGCGCAGGCGAGGTTGGGTGCCCTACTCCACCGGTTCGATGAGACGATTCTGCCCGATCAGACACCCGCAGCTTTCGCAAGGGCCCACCCGCCCAGATGCATAGTGCCCAATCCTCCGAACCCTTCGTCCGCCCACGGCCCACACGGCCCACCACGACTTCACGGCTTGCAGACGCGCCCGCGGAAGACATGGCGAGCCACGGTCGTCGGTCCGTTTCAACCGGTGTCGGATTGGAAGAGCAGCGGCGCCCGGCGCACCCCGGCGATCACAGGACTGGCCGTGCGCTCGACCTCGCCTGCCGGTGAAATGGCGGCGAAGCGATCCAACAGTTCGCCCAACACGACCCGGGCCTCCAGACGGGCCAGCGCCGCCCCGAGGCAGAAGTGCGGCCCGAAACCGAAGCTGACGTGTGGATTGGGGTCACGGTCGATGCGGAACCGGTCGGCGTCGGCACCGAACACCTCCTCGTCGCGGTTCGCCGAGGCATAGACCAACAACACCGGATCTCCCTCGGCGACCGCCTGACCCCGGATGGTGCAGGGGCGGGTCGCGGTGCGCATGAAGGAGATCACGGGCGTCGTCCAGCGGAGCAGCTCCTCGACGGCACCGGGGACGAGCGACCGATCGGCCCGCAGCGCCGCCCACTGCTCTGGATTGGTCGACAACGCCACGAGCCCGGCCGAGATCAGATTCCGGGTCGTCTCGTTCCCCGCCACCAGAAGCTGGATGAGGAACATCGCCAACTCCGCCTCACTCAGCTCCTCGCCGCCGCCCTTGTCCCGATCCCCCTGATCCCTTGGGTTCCACGGATCCCCCGGATTGCACGGATTGGTCACCGTCCCGGCCCACGCCGGCGAGCACCGAGACGAGGTCCTCCGCCGGCGCCAGCCGCCGCTCCTCGGCCACGCCGATGAGGTACTCCCACATCTCGAGCTGGAGAGCCGAGCGCTCCTCCTCCGACTGCTCCGATTCACCCGGGATCACGGCCTCGGACCACTCGTAGAACCGGGGCCACTGCGCTCCGTCGACACCGAGCAGCTCGCAGATGACCTGCAGCGGGAAGGGGACCGACAGTGTCGGCACGATGTCGATGGCCCGCCCGCTCTCGATCCGCTCGACCAGTACCCGAGCCTTCGCCGTCACACCGGCCTCCATCAGCCGAACGAGCGAGGGTTTGAACCCCGGCTGGACCAGCCGTCGGTAACGGGTGTGCCGCGGAGGGTCGGTGTGCATCATCGTGGGTGGGTCGTCGTAGGTCGTGCCGATCTCCTCGACGAGGATCCCCCTCGATGAGGTGAACCCGATCGGGTCGGCGCCGATCGACGACACCTCCGGATGCGTGGTGACAGCCCAGAACCCCCCGCCCTCGCGATCGACCCAGCACACCGGCGAGGTACGTCTCAGCTCGGCGTACAGAGCGAAGGGATCGCCGCCCGAGTACAGCTCGGGATCGGTGAGGCGGCCTGCGTCGGCCGCCACTGGCCCGTTCGAGTGGAGGGTGTTCACACGATCAGGCCGTTCGGGCGCTGGTCACCCTGGGCCTCGAGCATGGCGTAGTACGCGGCCAATGTCCCGGGCCCGTCCGAAACGGACTCGACGGACCCGTCCTCACCGAGGTTGAGCAGCGCTCCCTCGATGATGAAGCAGACGTCGGTGTCCTCCGTATTGTCGTCGGGCACGTGCAGGGTGTGGACGGAGTTCGCCGGCTCAAACAGGTAGGAGCCGGGTGTGACGAAGAAGTCGTACTCGAGGTAGTGCCAGCGGCCCGACGAGGTGAACGCGTCGACGGAGCCGGTGTGGCGGTGTGTTTGCAGCTGCACGCCAGGCTTGAACCGATTGAGGATGACCCATGTCCCTCGGTGGGCATCGAACCGGACGACCTTGAGCAACACTCCCATGCCGGTGTCGGCCCAGGGTGCGTCGTCGACGCCGACCAGTCGCACGGCGTCGGCGGCATGAACCGGGGTGGTGATGGACATGGTCTCGGCCTCCTTGAGCGGATCTTGTTTGCTCGGATTTCGGATGGATCGTTCGGATGGATCGTTCGGATGGATTGTTCGGTTGGATGGATCGTTCGGATGGATGGTTCGGATGGATGGTTCGTTCGGATGGATGGATGGTTCGGTTGGATGGATGGTTCGGTTGGATGGGATGGATGGGATGGATGGTTTGGATGGATGGTCAGGCGGGGATGGAGGCGCGGATGTCGAGGTCGAGGGCAGCCTCGAGGGCGGCGGCCGTCCGCAGCACCACGAGATCGCCGTGCTGCGGACCCACGAGCTGGATGCCGATCGGGAGCCCATGGCTGTCGGTCCCGGCGCACACGGTCGCGGCGGGTGAGCGGGTCATGTTGAAGGGATAGGTGAATTGAACCCAGTTCACCGTGGGCTCACCGTCGACCGGTGCGGTCATCTCGCCGGCGAAGGGCGACGTTGCCGAGCAGGTCGGCGTGACCAGGATCCGGTCCTTGTGGAAGAGCGACACGAGCCGGAGGTTCATGGTGTGGAACCGGTCGAAAACCCGGAGCAGCTCCACTGCCGTCGTGGACTCGGCTGATGCGGTCAGGTGGCGCAACAGGGGGTCGACCTCCTCCCAGCGGGGATGGTCCGCCAGGGGTTGCAAGGTGCGGAGAGTGCAGGCCGCCGTGAAGGTGAGGAAATCGCGGACGGGGTCGTCCTCGAAGACGGACTCGAGCACCGTCACCTCGGCGCCCAGCGACTCCAGCACCCCGACGGCCCGGTCGCAGGCGGCGCGCACCTCGGCATCGACCGTGGCGTAGCCGAGTGTCGGCGCGTACGCGACCCGGACCGGCACGTGTGGGTCGTCCAGAGCAGCCAGCCACGACGCCTCGGGCCGGGGTAGGGAGCGGAGATCGGTGGGGTCAGGACCCACCGCCACATCGAGGGCGAGCGCCACGTCCGCGATGGTGCGGGCCATGGGCCCGTTGGTCGAGAGGTCCATCCAGCCGGGCGGGTGGGGGCCGCCGGCGGGAACCCGGCCGAGGGACGGCTTCATCCCCGAGAGCCCGCAGCAGGCCGACGGGATCCTTATGGAGCCGCCGCCGTCGGAGCCCGTCGCGAGCGGAACCATCCCCGCCGCGAGCGCGGCCGCCGTCCCGCCGGAAGAGCCACCGGGGCCCCTGGATGGGTCGAACGGATTCCTCGATGGGCCGAAGAGCGCGTTGGTCGTGTTGCCCATCCAGCCGAACTCGGGAGTGTTGGTCTTGCCGACCACGATGCACCCGGCGGCCCGCAGCCTGGCCACGAAGGGGTCGTCCGCCGTGGCGGGCGGGTCGTCGGCATGGAGGACCGATCCATAGGTGGTCGTGAACCCGATGGCGTTGCTCAAGTCCTTGACGCCGATCGGGATGCCGGCGAGGGGCCCGGGGTCGGCTCCGGAGGCGATCTTGGCGTCGAGTGCGTCCGCCTGGTCGAGGGCCCGGGTTCCATCGAGGGCGACGAAGGCGTTGTAGTTGCCGTCGAGGGCATCGATCCGCTCGAGTGCGGCTTGCGTGAGCTCCCGGGCGCTGACCTCTTTGGAGCGAACCGATCGCACGAGGGCCGATACCGACGTCGTCCGGAAATCCATGGTGGTCATCGTCGTCGTGTCTCCTCGGGTCCTTCGGTCTTCGTCATTCGTCCGTTCGTCCTTCGTCCGTCCGTCCGTCCGTTGTCCGTTCGTGCGTCCGTCTGTTCGTGCGTTCGTTGTCTGTTCGTGCGTTCGCCGAATCCACAGAGTCGATCCGTCGAGGTTCGGCCGCTCCCCGGTGCTCGTCCTCGTCCCCTATCCAGCCGATGGAGACAGGCCGGCGATCGCCTCGTCCAGGTCGATGCCGATCGGGATGACGGCCGGTGCGGGGATGGTCACGCCGTTGTCGACATATCGCTGGATGTGGGACCGGCACTCAGCGGGCGACCCGTGCACGACGAGATCGTCCACTACCTCGTCGGGGATGACCGCCAGCGCCTTCTTGCGATCGCCTGCCGACCAGGCGTCCCACATCGGCTGGAGCGCCGGGCCGCGCCCGAGCCAGCGGTGGAACTCGGCGTAGGCCTCGACGTTCAGATAGGCGGTGATCATGCGTCGCCCGATGGATCGGGCGAGATCCGCGTCCTCGCAGACGATCACGAAGATCCGGGCCACGATCTCGCGGGGCGACCCCGACGCCGCCTTCTCGACTTCGCCCACCGACTTGGCGACGTCGCTCGCGCTGAGCCAGTTCAGGATGGCGCCGTCGGCCTCCCGGCCTGCGAGGTGCAACATCCCGGGACGAAGCGCGGCAAGGTAGATCGGCGGGAGCAGCGCGGGCACGCGGGCGAGCCGGAATCCCTTGACCTGGAACGTGTCGTACTCCTCGGTCACCTTCTCGCCCGTGAAGGCTTGGTGCAGGAACTGCAGAGTGTCACGAACGCGTCGGAATTGGTTTTCGAACGCGAGACCGTTCCAATTCGCCACGATCACTTCCGACGACGCTCCCAATCCACAGGCGAAACGCCCGGGAGCGGCGTCGGCCATGGCGGCCACACTCTGCGCCAGGAGCGCGGGTCCTCGCGTGTACGCGGGCGTGATCGCCACACCCAGGTTGAGCTCCGGCTCCCAGGCCGCCGCGAGGGTCAGAGGCGTGAACCCGTCAAAGCCGTCGACTTCGGCCGACCACAGATCCGTGTATCCGAGCTCGCGCAACCGTTTGAACCACGCTCGATGCGCGGGGAGCGAGATCCCGTCGAACGGGATCGTGATACCGGGGCGAGCAGGTCGTTCTGGCTGATCAGGTGGTCCCGCTGGATTCATCCTTCGATTGTCTCAGCTCGGGGTCATCCCTCGCCCGATCGGCCTCGCCGCCAGGACGTCTCATGCCTGCGTTCGATCCCTGGATTGGTCCTTGCCGCCACTGCCCCCACTTCCACCTCCACCTCCACTTCCACTTCCACCGGCGGCTCCGTCGCCGCCGCCGCCGCCTCCGCCGCCGCCGCCGGACCCGTCGTCGATTCCCCCAGCCCCTGGGTCGACCGTGTCCCCGACGTCCGCCCCTAGATCCCGGGCCTGCCCCACGCGGTCGCCCGCCCCGTCCGAGGCCGCCCGCACGGGCGCGCCGTTCCACCCGTCGTTCCAGGTCCCGTCCGGATCAGTTTGGAACTCGGCGTCGTCGTGGACCAATGCGAGCTCGGTCTCCTCCTCGGCCGCGTCGTTCGGCGGCACCGGGACCCCCCAGCGGCGCATGCCCTGCTCCATCCGGCGGATCACGGTCTCTATGACCTCGACCCGTCCGAACCGCTTGTTCTCCGCCGATATCACGTCCCAGTGGGCCAGCGGCCCGCATGTCAGCCGCAACATGTCCGACACCGCCGCCTCGTACTCGGCCCGCTTCTGGCGGTTGCGCCAGTCCTCGTCGGTCAGCTTCCAGCTCTTCAGCGGATCGTCGCGTCGGCGTACGAAGCGGCGCAGCTGCTCTTGGTGCGAGAGATGCATCCAAAGCTTGATCACGATCATGCCCTCTTCGGCCAATGTGTGCTCGAAGTCGTTGATTTCCTGGTAGGCCCGGCGCCACTGGACCTCGGTGGCAAGATTCTCGACCCGCTCCACCAGGACGCGGCCGTACCAGCTGCGGTCGAAGATGGTCATGCCTCCCCATCCGGGGAGCGGCGGCCAGAAGCGCCAGAGGAAGTGGTGACGCAGCTCGTCGTGAGTCGGGGCGGCGAAGGGCGCGACGTGAACATGCCGGGGATCGAGAGGCTCGACGAGCCGCTTGATCGCACCACCCTTGCCGGCCGCGTCCCAACCCTCGAAGACGATGCACACCGGAGGTCCGAGCTTGCCCTCGTTCAACTGACCGCCGTTGATCAGCCGCAAGTGCAACAGGCGGCGTTGCGCCCTTCCGATCCGCTTCGTCTCGCCCTCCTTGGACAGCCGCATCGAGAGGTCTGCGTCTTCCAGGCGGGCAAAATCCCGATGGTTCCCGCCGCCGTGCCGTCCGCCGTCGGGTTGGGCCCGTTGTTGACGGCCGCCGCCCCGATCGTGCTTGCTCACGTTGCCTGTTGTAGCCGATCTGCCGGCCCATGGCCGTCCGGCCCAGTTCGGCCGACACTCCCGTCGGATTCGGCCGGCGGAGCGATCGGACGGACCGTCGTCTCGATGGCATCGATCCCGATCGCGTCGACCACCCGCCGCACCGGTTCCTCTGCTCCGACGACGACCATCAGCTCACGGTTCTTGAGGTGGCTCACCCGACCCACCTTGCGTCCCGACGGGTCGAAGATCCCGATCCGTGCGCCGACGTAACGCGCCGAATCGAAGGCCAGCGTGGCGATCGCCCTGGCCGAATCCGAATCCGAAGTCCTGGCCGAATCAGAAGCCCTGGCCGAATCAGAAGCCCTGGCCGAATCAGACTTCGCCCCTGCACCGTCGGCCGAATCCGCTCCCGCGAAGTTGGCCGGATTCGGAGGTGAACCGGCACCGATCACCCGCCGCCCACCGGCCACGGATTGTCCCCGCCACGAACCCGACAACGTTGGAGGGCCGCCGTTGCCCGCTCTGGATTGGGAGCAGAGCGCTTCGAGCTCATCGGCCGCCAGCCAGGACTCGTCGTTGTACGAGACCACCAGGAGGTCACACGAGAGGGATCGCACCACCGACGCCAAGGCCTCGGGCATGGTGCGCTTGGAGTTGAAGGCGGATCGTGTGGATTGGTCGCGAGCGTCCACCCGCTTGCGGGCCACGCCGTAGGCCTCGGGCGCATCCCATGCCACCAACGTCTCCCACACGTGATAGTTGGTGAAATACCGATGCTGGTTGTACGGCGGATCCAAGTACGCCAAGTCGAAGTGGCCCAACTCCGGCGCCAGTTCGACGGCGTCGCCCCGAATGGCGCGGCCGCCTCCGGCCAACAGCTCCGGCACTCGCAACTCCAATGGATTGAACGACCGCGTCGACCACTCCTTCACGTACGCCATCTGCAGACCGGTCGTCGAGTCCACGCGGTCCGCCGCCTCGATGAGGGACGTCAACAACAAGGGGTACAGAGGTGACCCCGCATACTCGGACTCGATGACGTCGCGGGCGGCATCGATCCGCGCGGCGTTGTCCGGACGGAAGAACCGGGCCTGACGGCTGAACACCTCGTGGACATAGCCCGGTTCTCCGGGTAGGGAATTGAGGTGGTCGACGGCCGCCTGCAGCGCCCGCAGGTCGGTGGCGGCGGCATCCGCCTCGACGTAGGTCTGGGCGAAAGCGTGCGCGTACCGGGCGCTGTCGACTGCGGTGACGTGGAGGCCGTGAGACTTGAAGGCCTGGGCGACGCGGGTGGTTCCGGTGAACAGATCGAGGGCCGACGTGGCTCCGTGGGCGACCGCCACCTCTGCGATCTTCGACAGCATCGGCACGAGGCGTCGCTTCGATCCGAGGTACTTGATCATGTGGCGGTCACCCGGACCGAGCCGCGCCGGGGCACTGTCGTCGGCCGTCGTTCGTCGAGTGTCCGGTGTCCGGTGTCCGGTGTCCGGTTCGGGTGCTCGGCGGACATGGTCCCGTGCTCGGAGTGCTCGGAGTGCTCGGAGTGCTCGGAGTGCTCGGAGTGCTCGGAGTTTCGTGGTGCTCGGGGTGTCCGTGGTGCTCGGCGGGCGTGGCTCTGGGCTCGAGAATCGGTCGGTCCGGGCCGGTCATCGGTGGCTGTGGCCTGGCTCGGGGGGTCATGAGGGATCGATCGTCAAGCGTCACGGGCGGGGCCGCAGACCAGCGTCGGGCCCACCCTACGATGGGCGTCGATGTCAACCGGGGATCGTGGAGGCGGAGCGGCCGCGGATCGTTCAGGCGGCGCCGCCGGGGATGAGAGAAGCGGAATGCCCGGGCCTGATGGAGGTGGAACGGCCGGGCCTGATGGAGGCGGAGCGGTGGATTGTGAATCCGGACCGGATCACGAGGCGCCGGATTGCGAGAGTGCCCCGAGTCCCGAGGGTACGGAGTCGCACTGGGTGCACTGGCACCGCGACTACGAGGATCCCGGGTCCAACCTCACGCTGCGCCTGCGAACCGTTCAGCGCATGGTCGGAGAGGTGCTTGACACGATGTCGCCCCGCTCGGGACCGATCCGGGTGATCTCGATGTGTGCCGGGCAGGGGCGCGACGTCATCGACGTCGTGTCGACCCACCCGCGGCGCTCCGACGTCTCGGCCCTCCTGGTCGAGCTCGACCCCGCCCTCGTCGCCTTCGCCCGGGAGCGGGCATCGTCGGCCGGAGTGGCGCCGTCCGTGCGGGTCCAGCAGGGGGACGCTTCCTCGTGCCGGTCGTACGCCGGCCACGTGCCGGCTGATCTCGTCCTGATCTGCGGGGTGTTCGGGAACGTCAGTGCGTCGGATATCTCCTCCACTATCGAGGCACTTCCTGGATTCTGTCGGCCCGGCGCCCACGTGATCTGGACCCGTCACCGGCGTCCCCCGAACGCGACGCCGTCAATCCGGGCCCAATTCGTGGCCCGTGGATTCGAGGAGGTCGAATTCGTCGCGCCGGAGTCGACCGTCACGACCATCGGCCACAACCGCCTGGAAGGCCCCACCGCCGCCTTCGACCCGGAGCGACGCCTGTTCGACTTTGTCGGCGACGGGTCCAGGCCGGCGTGATGGCGCGGACCTCCGGAACGCATTCTCAGTTGGCGCGATGACCTCACCGGAGCCACGTTCGGAGTCGCCTCCCGGCTTTGGTCCGGGGCACGCCTCCGACGGATCTGACGACCCCACCGGTCCCCGGGCATCCGACGCCCCGGCCGATCCACTGGGCCTCGGGTCTCCCGAACCTCCTCGGGAATCCCGTTCCAACGAATCCGTGACGGGTAACCGGGCCGAGACGGATGCACGGGCCGCGACGGGTGAACGGGCTGCGACGGGTGACGAGGCTGTCGGACCCACAGTCGGGAAGCAGCCTCCGGTCCGGCACCACCTTCATCCGCTCGAGCTGATCGCCATGTCGTGGCGGACGCTGAAGGCGGAGCCCGGCCGGGTGCTGGTGCCGGCGGCCGTCATCTTCGGACTCGACGCGGTCAGCGGGGTGTTCTTCGCCAAGATCGCCACCGATCACCTCGGTCTGGAATCGATCGCTGCGGTGTTCGTCTTCGGAGCCTCGAGTCTCGGCTTGACCTTCTACAGCGGGATGCTCGAGCGTCTGGTCGGCTCGATCGAGCGGAACGAGCCTGCCCAGCCCATTGGTCAGGTCATGCGGACACTGCCGTGGGGGCGCTTGATCCTGGCCGAGCTCGTCCTCCTGGTCGTCAGCGCCGTGGCAGCCGCGGCGGCGGTTCTGCCGGGTCTGGTGGTGGACACTCTCTTCGCCCTGGTCGGCCCTCTGATCAACCTCCTCGACTGCCGGGTTCCCGAGGCGCTCCGGCGCTCGCTGCAGCTCGTCTGGCCCCATTTCATCCTGGTCTTCGCCATGATCACGCTCCCGTTGGCGATCGAACACGAGCTGCTCATCCTCATCAAGGAGGTCTTTCCCCATGAACGGACCTTCGCCATCTTCCTGACGAGCTTTGTGCTCGGTGACGTGTTCGGTGTGGCCCTGGGACTGGTGGAGGTGACGCTGGCCGAACGCCTCGTTCGGGGCGCGCGCGGGCCGGGGAAGGACCTACGCTCACAGGACGTGGAGCTGCCCGACGGTGCGGCCCCGGCGTGATGGAAGCGGTCAATCCGCGTCAGGAAGGCGGGCCGACACGTGGCGGGTGGGATGGGAAAGGGACCTCGGCGAGGACCGGTGGCGGTGAGGACAGAATCCTGCGGTGACACAGATCCTGCGGTGACACAGAAGCCTGCGGTGACAAAGACGGCGAAGGGCGGGATCTGCTGAAGGCAGGAGCCGCCGAAGGAGGTCACGATGGAAGAGACGATTCACGGAACGACGATGCCGGTCCTGGAGCTCTCGCTACAGGCCGGTGAGTCGGTCGTCTCCGAAGTGGGCGAGTTCAGCTGGATGTCCGATTCGATCGCGTTCGCCACCAATACGGGCGGCGGCATGGGCGGCAAGGGGATCATGGGAGCCGTCAAGCGGGCCGTCTCCGGCGCGTCGGTCATGATGACGACGTACACCGCCCAGGGGGGACCCGGTTCCATCGCCTTCGCGTCGAAGGTGCCGGGTCACATCTTGCCCATCGACGTGACACCGGGGAACGAGTTCATGGTGCACCGCCACGGGTTCATGGCCGCCACCGCCGGAATAGAGCTCTCGATGGGATTTCAGCAGTCCATCCGAGGCGGCATCTTCGGAGGAGAGGGCTTCATCCTCCAGAAGATCGGCGGAAGCGGTCGGGCGTTCGTCGATCTTCAAGGAGAGGTGATCATCTACGACCTGGCCGCCGGACAAACGCTCCGGGTGCACCCTGGACACGCCGGTCTCTTCCAGGCCTCGGTGACGTTCTCCGTGCAGAAGGTGCCGGGTCTGGCCAATCGCTACATGGGCAAGGACGGGCATCACTTCGCAGTGTTGACCGGACCCGGACGGGTGTGGCTCCAGTCGATGCCGACGTCCGTCCTGGCCGGCGTGATCGCGGAATACCTTCCCGACGACCATCACGCGGCAGAAGGGGCAGCCGCGGGGATCGGTGGCGCCAAAATCCTCGGCGACCTGCTGCGCTAGTCGGCTCTGCCTGGACGTCGCGTGCTATCTGCAAGGACCGCTTCCCGCGACCATGTCCATGTCGGAGGTCGAAGTCCGTCAGGAAGCGGACGATCGACCAGTCTGATAGAGCTGCTTGGTCAGCTGGATGTGCCCGAGATGTTCCCGAGCGTGACCGTAGTTTCCGGCCAACCAGGCCAATCCGGAGCGCACTTCCCCTGCGGGCATCGTTGGAAGGGCGAACGTCGAGCTCAGGCGGTCAGGGTCGATGCGCGCCATCGTCGCGGCGACGAGGTCATCGGCTCCGTTGATCAGATCGAGGACTTCACCCATCGTCAGCTTCTTGCCAACGAACTCTGCTTCCCGATCTCGTTCGCAGGGCAGACCGGCCACGCATCGAAGTGTCTCGGCTTCGGAACCGACGAGGTGGATGATGACGGTGGAGATGGAGTTCGCACTCTTCGTGGGTACCCAGTTGAGGGCCTTGTCGTCCAACCCGTCGAGTTCGTCGCGCAGTTGAACATGAACCTGATGGAAAAGTGCGAGAACGGTGCTGGTCACACTTTCTCCATCCGACGCCGCAGGAATGGGCATGACGAAACTCTGCCACGACTCCAACTATCCCAGGCCGCCATGACTGGCCTCGGCCTCAATGACTGACGCAGGCCTCAATGACTGACGCAGGCCTCAATGACTGACCTTGGCCGCAACGAGCGCTTCTCCTTCTCCTCTTCGCCCCCGTCCTCGTTGGTGCCTAAGTTTGGGGTTGGTTCCACTCGATCCAGCCGGCGCCGTTCCGGCCGTCGTCTGTGCGGTATCGAATCAACGCCCTCGGGAATCGACTCGTCCGGCCGTCGTCGTCCCGGAGCAGCACCGGACCGAAGGCCAGAGGCTCGACGTCTATCCCGAGCTCGAATTGCGCCGACTCGTTGCTGTCGGGACCGGCCATGTCCATGGCGGTGAGGTCGATCCGAGCGACCGTCGGGAAGCCCTCGGGCCCCAGATCCTCACGCACCGACAAGGACGTAATGGTGAGCACACGCGCCGTCTCTCCGGGACGGGGGGTCTGTACGTACCCGAAGAAGGCCGGCGAACCGGGAATGCGGATGTCGGCGAGATGGATCCGGGTGCCGTCGTCCAGACGAGCCGACGACCAGCACCACCCGAAGGCCCACCAGTCGCGGACGCCCCAGGAGTGGTCGCGTTGTCCTTGTCCGCCGACGTCGAGCGTGTGATCACCGATCGTCACGCTGCCGGACACCGTGCACGGGATCTCGTATCGAGTGGTGAGCACGTAGTGGTACGGCACCCCGTCGGTCTTCCAGGTCAGGTCGAAGCTGGCCGAGATCGGTTCCCACCCGGTGTCGGTATAGGCATCTTCAGGCCGGGAGAACTGCTTCGCCTGCATCCGGGGCACGCGGAGACGGAACTCCTCGAGCGGCCGGACGATCTCGATCTCGACATCCGCGACATCCGAGCTGGAGTCGAGGCCGTTTCCGGCTGGGACAGGAGCCGCGTAGTCGACGCAGCAGGCGCCACGCTCTCCAGGGCTCACCAACCACGCTGTCCACCAGGCGACCTGGCGATTCGGGTAGAGGCCGAGGCGGAACCAACCTCCCCACGGATCGGCACTGTCGTTGGTGGGGGAGGCGGAGGTCGCGGTGCCGGGAGAGGTCTCGATGCCGGGAGAGGTCGCGATGCTCTGAGACGGCGCGATGCTGGCGGAGGGCGCGAGTCGAGCGGTTGGCGGGACTTGGGATTGGACGAAGTCGCAGTAGTAGGACTCGTTCCAGAGTTCGGCGTCGTCTGGCTGGTGACGCTCCTCGTCGGATGGATCGACGACGTGGGCCGCCGTCACCGGGCCGGTCCGGGATTCATGGCGGTCGCGCCCGGAGGGCCTTGGACCTCGACGACCGGATCGGCGCGATCGTCGAACTCCGTTCGCAAGGCCTTCGACATCACGGCGTGCTGGAAGTAGAGGGTGGTGATGTAGGTGAGCTCGAGTACGGCCTCGTCGTCGAGGTGACGGCGGAGCTCCTCGAAGAGCTCGTCGGGTACCCGGCCGTGGTCGTACACGAGGCAATCGGTGTACGCGAGGACGGCGCGCTCGACCGGGCTGTAGGTCCCGTCGGGGGCGACCGGCCAGGCCGGAATGTGCGTGATCTTTTCCTCGGGCATCCCGAGCCCGCGCATGGACTTGGCGTGCTGGGAGAAGACGAATTGGCTCCCGGCGTTCCAACCCGCTCGGATCTGGCCGAGCTCGCGCAACTCGGGATCGAGGACTCGGGTCGGTGACTGGTACAGGCCGAAGCCCTTGACGCAGTGGTCGAGGATGTCGGGGCTGAGGGCGAAGACGGTCCACCAGTCGCCGGTCGTCCCATCCCAGCGGCCGGGTTCCGCGACCGGGTCACGGCCCTCGAAGAGCCATTCGTACATGGTGGTCACGATCGGCGCGGTGGCTTCGTCTTTGGGGACCTGGCGGAGTCGGGGCATCGGCCTGTTCTGTTGGTGGGTGTGGATGTGTGTGTGGGTTGGGTGGGTTGGTGGTGGGTGAGCGGAGTCAGTCGTGCTCGGGTCGTCGTCGGTGGCTAGAGGCCTGCGAGGCTCACACCGGTGTGGGCGAAATCGGTTCCGACAGGTCGATCGATTGAGCGTTCTCGAGGGGATCCGAGCTCGTCGAATCGCCGGAGGCGTTCGGGAAGGTAGTGGACGCGGCCCGAGCGGGGAGGTGCGAGACGTCTGTGTCGTCGAAGTCGCGCATCCAGCAGGCGAATTCGAGGAGGATGCCGTCGGGATCTTGAAAGTAGATGCTGCGGACGAAGACGCCGTCGTGCATCTCCTCGCTGATGCCCCATTCGGAGTCGTCGTGGTTGGCGATCTCGGTGCAGTCGATACCCGCGGCGAGGAGTCGCTCGCGGTATTCCTCGATCTTCTCCGGCGCCACGTCGAAGGCCACGTGGTTCATGGAGCCGATGGCGCTCGTCAGGTCGCCCTGATCGGGTCGGGCCGCCGGGGCGCTGATCCCCGGTACTCCGTCCGGGGCGTTCGGGAACCAGAAGAAGGCGAGGCAGTCCCCGCCACCGCAGTCGAAGAAGAAGTGCTGCCCCATGTCGGCCGGGAGCTCGATCGTCTTCACGAGCGGCATCCCGAGGACTCTGGTGTAGAAGTCGACGGTGACCTCCATGTCCCGGCAGACCAGCGCCAAATGGTTGATCCCCCGCAACTCGAAGCGGTCTTTCCCGCTGGACATCTCGCCCTCCTCGTCGTCTCCGTCGCCTCGTATCGAGCGGTGGCCGGGGCCCCGGGCCGATCGATCCATGGGCCCCTGGTCACACGAGGATACGCCCCAATGCCGTTCGGACCACGGGCGGTGCGATCCCGTGTAGGGGCGCGGCGAAACGGCCGAGCCGGTTCCCGAGGATCCCGCGGTCGACGAGAGATCCTGATCTTCGCCGTGTACCCCCGCCCGCCTTGGATTGGGGCGGGCGCCACCGGTGGCGGGCACTACGGTTGGCCTTTGCCACGGTTTGCCGATGTCAGGCCGGCCGTCGTGACGCCGACGTTGCCACGGCGGCTCTGGGGCACAGTCGACCTGGGCGCCACGGCCCTTGCCCAATCCGGGGCGTGTGGCGACAGAGGGGCCTCTGAAATTGACCGAGATGGGGGTGCAGAGCCGAGGATGACAAAGCCGAGTATCCCGAACGTCCGGACCGTCCCGATCGTCCCGACCCTGCCGAACGTCCCGAATGTCCCGAACGCCCCGACGCCTCCGACACCGACCTCGGGATGGCCGGCGTGACGCCGTCGGCGGCGATCGGCGTGCCGTGACCCCGGACAAGCGCTGGACGGACAACGACGTTGGGTTCCGAGTACTCAACCGGGTCCACAAGAGCGTCCTGCGTGCGACCGGCGGACGTTGGCCCAGGACCCTTTCGGGCATGACCGCCGTGGAACTCCACACCATCGGTCGCAAGTCGGGATTGCCTCGCTCGTCGATGCTGACATCGCCTATCCATGACGAGTCCCGGGTGGTCCTGGTCGCATCCAAGGGCGGCAACGAACGGGATCCGTTGTGGTACGGCAATCTCCGCGCCAATCCGGACGTCGAGGTCACGATGAACGGGGCAACGCGGGCCATGCGGGCCCGCACCGCCTCAAAGGACGAGAAGGCCGAGCTTTGGCCGGAGATCGTCGCCACCTACAAGAACTACGCCCAGTACCAGGAGCGGTCGGGACGGGACATACCGGTGGTGATTTGCGAGCCGCGGCCTTCGTGAGCCGGGTCGGGTCGGGAGGGCAGGATCCGGCCTCGGGACCCACGGCTACGGCCGTGACGGGCGGACCGGCCGGGGCGGACCGATCCACGGGTTCCGAGGCGGACACGGGGGCAGGGTGGGGGAGGAGCGGAGGTAACGGTACGATGCCGCCGATGTCGATGGAGCCGGCTGGGCCCGGGGGCGACGCACTCGATCTGAGCATGGCCGTGTCGCAGCTGGCGTCCAACAGCACCGACCTGCGCCTCCTCCTCAAGCTCCTCGTGTCCCAGCTCTCCGACGCATTGGGCGACCGCATGACCGTCGAGCGGGCCGGCAGGTTCCGCAGATCCGACGAGATCAAGTCCGTACGGATCGTCCTGGGCGACGACGCCCTCGAAGCTGCGGTAGAGGGCACCTCGGTGCGCTGCAGCATCGGCCACTCGTCGGGAGGGATCCGCATCCGAAGCGAACAGGTGTCCATGGACGTGTGGCTGACCAGACTCCTGACCGCTCTGCAGTCGGAAGCCGCGCACAGCGAGCAGACTCGGCTGGCGCTCGAGAACATCGTGATCGGAGGGACGTCGTGAGCGACGCGCAGGGTTCGTCTGAGTCCGAACCGCGCCAGGCGGAGGACACGGCTCCAGTCGGGAGCCAGGTTCGTTCCCCGGCTCTCCCGAGTGACCTTCCCAAGGACGCTGCCCACCGACTCGAGGAGTTGGAGCACGGCCTGTTCACATCGGATCTCTCGGTGAACGAGTTCCTCCTCGTCAAAGAGGCGGGGTTCCATCCCCTCGGATTCGTGATGGGCTCGTCGATCTACCACATCGGGATCCAGACGAGGCGGTGGGGGGAGAGCCAGGAGCTGAGCAAGCTCACCGAGGCCATGTACACGGCACGGGAACTGGCCATGGGCCGGATGGACGAGGAGGCGGAAGCGCTCGGTGCCGACGGGGTCGTCGGGGTGCGCCTCGACGTCAACTACTACGAGTGGGGCAATGACTCGGCCGAATTCATCGCGTTCGGCACCGCCGTCAAGGCCGAGGACGGGAAGTCCTACCGCAACGCGCTGGGCAAGCCGTTCACCTCCGATCTGTCCGGGCAGGATTTCTGGACCCTGATGCAGACGGGTCACGTGCCCCAGGGTCTGGTGATGGGTACCTGCGTGTTCCACATTGCCCACCGCAAGCTCACCCAGGCTCTCGGTTCCATGGGTCAGAACGTCGAACTGCCCAACTTCACCCAGGCGCTCTATGAAGCTCGCGAACTGGCCATGACCCGCATGCAGGACGAGGCGGGCCGACTCGGCGCGAGCGGGATCGTCGGCGTGCGTCTGGAGGAGAAGTCTCATCAATGGGGGTCACACACGATCGAGTTCCTTGCGCTCGGAACAGCGGTGACCAAGGTGAGTGGCGAGGTGACGTTGCCCAAGCCGACGACGATCATCTCGCTCGACAACTGATGCTCGTGATGCTCGTCTGATGCCAGTTCCGCTCGGGTTGCCCATCCTGCCCACCGTCACCGCCGTCACCGCCGTCACCGCCGTCACCGCCGTCACCGCCGTCCCCGCTGTGACCGTCGAGCGGGTCGGATGACGCCGGAAGGTCCCGGCTCGGCTCCGGGTCCCGACCGTGGCCCTGGTCCTGACCCTCGCCCGGGCCCGACCGGCGACACGGGGCCGGTTCCGGCCGACGGTGACCTGGCGGGACCCGGCTCCGAGACGTCCGACCTGCCCGAAGCGGCGCTGCGCCGGCTCGGATCGAGCAGCTTCTCGTCGGGCCTCAGCGTGCCCGACTTCGCGGCGTGTCTCGAACTCGGGCTGGAGCCCGTCGCCCTCGTGCAGGGCTTCTGCGTCATGCGGTGGGGCTGGTACGGCTCGAGCTCTGGGTTCGGGCGCAGCTTCACGCCCTATGTCGGGGGGGCACAGACGCCGGGCGCCTACTCGGAGGTCTACCGCTGCCCGCACGGATACGTCTCGGCCGAGCATCGGACCTGGGGCCAGAATCTGGAGCAACCGTGGGTCGAGGAAGCCTGGTCGGGCGGGTACACCACGGCCTACGCCCGCATGCTCGAGGAGGCCCAGACTCACGGAGCCCACGGCATCGTCGGAGTTGTGGACCGGGTGACGAACGTCGCCGACAGGGGGACGACGGAGTTCCACTTCCTCGGCACCGCCGTGATGGTCGAAGGTGGTCCGCCGCCCGCCTCGGGAGTGCCGTGGAGCACCTTTCTCGCCGGCCAGCGTCTGATCAAGTCGATTGAGGCCGGATTCATGCCGGTCGCCGTGGTCGCCGCCCTCGCCTCGGTCCGTGTCTGGGCGTACTGCATGACCGAGTACCTGATGGAGGGTTCGACCATGTGGGGTGCCGCCCGCCCGCAGCTGGTCGAGCAGGTGAGCAAGGCCCATATGGCGGTGCGCCAACTGGCGCGCAAGCACGTCCGTCAGCAATTGTCCGGTGACCAGTTGCACGGGGCATCCATGGAGGTCGTGAACCGCGAATTGTCGCAGGGTGACGAAGTCATCGACTGCACCCTGCGAGGCAATCGCGTGCGCCGGTTCAAGGATTACGACGAGGTGCCGCTCCCGATTCCCACGGTGCGACTCGGATGACCCCCGACACGCCGGAGCCTCCGGATGCAGTCCACGCGACCCCCACCACGCCCGATCTGCGATCGGAGATGATGAAGGGCGCGTTGGCCCTCGCTGCCGCGCCGCCGCCAACCACGGCGGCGTCCGCGTCGACGTCATCTTCGCCATCCCGTCCGGCGCGCCCGCCGTCGGCATCTTCCCGGGGTATCACCTCCGACCTGTCCGTCGACGAGGGCCTCCTTCTGCACGCCGGCGGTTGGGAGCCGCTCGACCTGGTCTGCGGCGTCGCGGTCGTCTCGGTGCCCTTCGGGGTGTGGAACTGGGGCGTCGGCAGCATCGACCTCGCCTCGGACGCGCACGATGCCGCCGTGGCCCAGGCGGGAGCGCAGCTCCGCTCCGAGTGCAGCAAGGTCCACGGTCACGGCGTCGTCGGAGTCCGGGTGGAGGTGGACGTGCGTCCGCATCACATCGCCGTGGAGCTTGTCGGGACGGCGGTCCAACCGATCGCCGGCCAAGGCGTGCGTGACCCGAGGGGCGACGACGCGGCGCGGGCCATGCCGTTCATCTCGGACCTGTCCGCCCGCGATTTCACCCTGCTCCAGCGTGCCGGCTGGATCCCAGTCGGCCTGGCGTTCGGCGCCAGCTTCGTCTACGCGCCACGCCGGTCGGCCGGCACGGCGATGCGGCAGAGCAGGCAGAACGTCGAGCTCACCAACTACACCGAAGCCATGTACTCGGCCCGGGAGGCAGCCATGGAGAAGATGCAGCGCTCGGCTCTGCAGGTCGAGGGCCAGGGCGTGGTCGAGGTCAAGGTCACCGAGGGGCCCATGGGGTTCGCCCGACATGCCGTCGGGTTCACCGCGTGGGGAACGGCAGTCCGGCTGGTCGCTGAAGCGCACCAGTTCGTGGCGCCACAGGTGGTCCTTCCGCTCGACGACGCCGTCGTGACCTTCGAGGCCGGGAGTCTGCGTAGTGCAAGCCAGGGCCGACGACGGGGTGCGGCCCGGTGACGACCGACGGCTCCCCGAACGCCCCGGGTATGGGCACGGGCACGGGTACGGGCATGGATTGGCAAGCCTGGGCTCGCAGGTTCGAGTCGGTGCACGGCCCCGAGGAATTCGCCGACCTCTTCGCCGACGGCGGCACGTTCTGTGATCCGGTGACACCACCGACCACCGACGTGAGAAAGGTGGCCAGCGATACCGACGGCATCTTCCCGGATTGGTCCCAGACGGTCGACCTGATCCGTGGGGGACAGGACTGGGCCGTCTTCGAGTGGACAGGGACGGGCACGTTCAACGCCGGCGACGGCCGGAGCGCCGGGATCGTGATGCAGGGTGCGACCGTGATCGAAGTCGATGCCGAGGGCAAGGTCACCCGTTGGCGCGACTACCTCGATACGAACGAGCCCACGCAGCAGATCCGCAAGGCCCTCGAGAAGGGCTCGGAGGAGGAGTAGGGCCACTTCTGATCGACCAATTTTCGGAAGCCATCCGCCGAACTCGTCGTAGGCTCCGCGATGGACCCGGTCCGGATCCCGACCGTGCGGGTGTCCCAGCCGCGCTTCGCAGGAGATAGGCATGATGCAGTTCGGTCCGATCGGTTTACTTCACCCCGGCGAGATGGGAGCTGCTGTCGGTGGCGTGCTTGCCGGAGCGCATCCGGTGTGGTGGGCTTCCTCCGGTCGAAGCCCGGCGTCGGCCAGTCGGGCGTCCGCTGTCGGGTTCACCGACGTGGGCTCGGTCGAAGCCATCCGAAGCGGGTGTGAGCTCATCATCTCCATCTGCCCGCCCGAGGCCGCTCGTGACGTCGCGCGGCAGGTGTCGGGCTTTCAGGGCGTCTATCTCGACGCGAACGCCATTGCTCCCGCGACGGCTCGCGAGGTGGCGACGCTCGTCGAGGCAGGCGGCGGCAGCTATGTGGACGGCGGAATCATCGGCGGCCCTCCGACCGCTCGTTCGCGGGGCACCCGCCTCTACCTGTCGGGAGCCGATGGCCGAAGGATCTCCGAGCTCTTCTCCGGGACCGCAGTGGATGCCCGTGTGCTTTCGGATGACCCAACTGCAGCGTCGGCACTCAAGATGTGCTTTGCCGCGTGGACCAAGGGGACGACCGCCCTCCTCCTCGACATTCGGGCCCTCGCGGAGACACTGGGGCAGACGGGCGCGCTCCTCGCCGAGTGGGAGGGCTCCATGCCCGAACTGAAGGATCGCTCCCTGTCAGCCGCGGCAGCAGGCGGCCACCAAGGGGTGGCGTTGGCGCGCGGAGATGGAGGAGATCGCCCGGACGTTTCGTGACGCCGACCTTCCGGACGGCTTCCACCAAGCCGCCTCCGAGATCTACGGTGCCATCACCCGTGACGAGGAGGCGCCGAGCGCGTCGAGCACGCTGGATGAGGTGATCAGGTCGCTGCGCCACGGGCGGACGGGCGGAACCGCCAATTGAGCCGACGTGGCGAGCAAGCTCGAGGAACACTCGGTATCGAACGGGTGCCGGTTGGGAGTACGTGAGGCGTGGCGAATCCCTTTGTGCTGAGCATGGCCAGCAACTTCGAGGAAGCGCTGCGGCTGATGGAGGCGGCTCTCACGGATTGTCCCGACGACCTGTGGGAGACGGACTTGTGGCCGGACGAGGCGCCAACGGCTCCGACGCCGCATGGGGGATTGCACGGCTCAGCCCCCTGGTTCCTGGCGTACCACGCGCTGCTGACCCTCGACTACGACCTCACCGCCGAGTTCGAGCCGTGGGAACCGCCCCGACCATTTGACGAGAGCACATATGCCTTTCCCAACCGCATGTTCACCAAGACCGAACTCCTCGGTTACATCGACTACTGCCGCGGGAGGGTGCGCCGAACGCTCGACGCGCTCAGCGAGGATGCGGCGGCTCGGCCCCTGCCGGACGCCCATCGATACCGCGGCATGCCGTACGGAGTGATCGTCGGCGGCGTTCCGCTGCACGTCGTCGAGCATGCCTCCCAGATTCGCCAGTTCCTCACTGCCGCGGGAATCAACGTGCAACCCATGCCCGGCGATCGTGGGTACGTAGGTGACTCGTGACACCGATCCTCATCCGGCACATGCCTCCACCCCACAGGGCGCCATCCCCGTTGTGCCTGCTGGGAAGCGCAACCTTCGGCTGACGCGGCACGAGCCGCCGGCGGCTGATGGGCTGTTCCGGTGCAGCCGAGGCCAGCGCCGCCTCACCGCCGTCGAGAGCATCGACTCGGTCGGTTGCGCTTCCGCCGGATCGGAGACCAATGACCCCTCAGACGACCCCGGTCGCGGTCACTCCGCCGACTCGGCCACCGCCCGCACGTGGGCCAACCGGGCGTCGCGGGCCTCGTCGTACTCCTGCGCCGCCTTCTCGTCCGAGGCCATCTCCGCGTCGATGTCGGAGTCGGCGAAGCCGATCACGCCCATGGATTCGAAGGCCGAGCGCAGACGCGGTCCCCAGAGCCCGATGTCGCGCAGGATGGGCACGATGCGCATGAACAAGAAGGAGCGGAACACCTGGAGCGTCTCGCTGTTCTCGACGTACGTCCCGATCTCGGGAGGCAGGTCCAGCCGTTCCCAGACCTCCTCGCCCAAGAAGCGATCCCGCATGAGATAGCACGCCTCGATGCAGAATGCCTCGCGTTCGTCGTGCTCGGCCTGGCTCAGCTGCGGGTAGTAATCCCGCAGAGCGAGACGCCCGAACATCACGTGCCGGGCCTCGTCCTGCATCACATAGGCATTCAGCGCTTGGGCCAGCGGCTCCGTTGCGTTGTTGCGGATGACGCCGAACGCAGCGAGCGCCAAACCCTCGATGAGCACCTGCATCCCGAGATATGTCATGTCCCATCGACTGTCGGCGATCACGTCGTCGAGCAAACTCTTGAGGTACTGGTTGAGGGGGTAGACCAGTTGTACCTTCTCGTGCAGGTAGCGGCTGTACACCTCGACATGGCGCGCCTCGTCGATCACCTGCGTGGCGGCGTAGAACTTGGAGTCGATGTCGGGTACCGTCTGCACGATCTTCGCCGTGCAGACGAGCGCACCCTGTTCCCCGTGCATGAACTGACTGAACCTCCAGGCTTCGACGTGGCGGCGCAGCTCCCCCTTGCGTTCGTCGGACATCTTGTCCCACCAGTCCGTCCCGAACAGCGGGTTCATCTCTTCGGGCATCCCCACCGGGTTCGTGAGATCGACGTCCTGACTCCAATCGAGCCGGTCACTGCCGATCCACTGTCGCCGCGTTCCTTTGTCGTACAGGCGGAGAAGCTGATCCCGCCCACCGGTGTAGTTGAAATCGAACACGGTCGTCGTCGGTGACTCGATTCCCCATCTCGGCTCGTGGCCCAGCTCGGGGTCGATCGTCGGGTTGGTGGTCATGAGCCCCCCTTGGTGATCGCAGTATCCGAGCGAATTTACACCTGGTGCGACGTGAGCCTCTTTGGTCGCCGCCCCGTCTCTGCCCGCCGGCCGATTCGGGGGGCGGGCATCGGCGGACACCCACCGGAGAGCATTTCGCGACGTCTGCCCGAGCGACTCGACGCGCGTTCAGCCAGGCCAAACGTTCAGCGGAAGTCGAAGGCCACCTTTATGGCGCCGCTCTCCTCCTGGTTGGCCAGGACCGTGAATGCCTCGCGCCACTGATCGAGTCGAAAGGTGTGGGTGAGCATCCCCGTGAGGTCAACCCGACCTTGCTCCGCCAGCCGCAGGTAGTGCTCGATACCGTGCCTGCGGATGCCGTCGACCTCTTCGACGCCGAATGCGTTGGAGCCCACCCATGCGATCTCCTTGAAATAGAGCGGGGACCACTCCCAACGCTCGGGAGCGTGGACGCCACTCTTGACCATGGTTCCCCGGGCCTTGAGCAACCTGACGCCGATCTCCGCGGTCTGGGCCGTGCCCACCGTGTCGTAGACCACGTCGATGCCGCCGGGGTGGGCCATCGGCAGGGGATTGTCCCCGAAGCGCTGGAGCACTCCGCCGGACCACTCCGCTGCGACTTCGAGCAGTTGCTCCACCGGAAAGGGATCGACCACGGTTGCGCCCAACCGCTCCGCGAGTGCCTTTTGAGCCGGGAACCGCGCCGCGACCATGACGTCGACGTCGGGGTACAGCGCCCGGAGAATGGCCGTCGCCGTACTTCCGAGCGCTCCACCGCCGTAGACGAACGCCTTCCCACCCGGCGGTGGCGGGTGCCTGGTCACGGAATGCAGGGACACGGCGAAGGGGTCGCCGATGACGGCCACTTCGTCACTGACGCTGTCCGGCACCGGGATCAGCATGGACTCGTGGGCCGGAAGGTACTCCGCGAAGCCGCCGGGTGCGTCCTTCGACGTCCCGGTGTGGATGCCCGCCGCGATCGGGCCCTCCGTGAAATGCCAGCAGAGGCTGTAGTCGCCGGCGAGGCATGAGGGGCAGGGTGGGTCGATCCCGCGGGGACCGCACGAGAGCCATGGGTTGAGGACGACCCGTTGGCCGACCTCGAGCGTACGGACGCCGGCTCCGATTTCGACGACGTCGCCGACGACCTCGTGCCCGAAGACCGTCGGGAACGAGAAGTATCCGTTCAGCGCGCTGTCGCCGAAGTCGTCGCCGAAGTCCATGAACACCATTTTGGCGTCCGACCCGCAGATGCCGGTGAGGCGAGTCTTCACGACCGCCCAGTCGTCCCGGAGCAGGGTCGGTCGTTCGAGCTCTTCGAGCCGCATCGGGGTCTTCGACAGACCGATGAGCAACGGATTGGATTCGTCGGGAACGCTCCACCGCTCCGGACGTACTCCGTACAGGAGACCTTGCACTGCAGAATCCTACAGACCCATGACGCCGCTGTTGTGATTGTTGGCGAGTCGTACGACGACGATGAGGATGACGAGTGCGATTCCCGCGAAGCCGACGATGATGCCGGCCAAGGCGAGACCGTCGCCCTTCTGCGCACCGTGGGAGCGTCGGATCTGGGACCTGGCGACGAAGCCGAAGATCACGCCGAGGATGCACGGGAGCGTGAAGAGGACGACCCCAAAGCATGAGCAGATGAGCGACGCCACCGCGAGCCCATTGTTCTTGGGGCCCAGCAACGGGCTGCCGTAGCCCGCAGGCGCATCCTGTGGCCGACCGGCGCCGCTCGGGTACGCCCCGAATGCGCCTCCGTAGGAGGTTGCCGACGGCGCGGCACCGGGATACGCCGGAAGGCCGCCGGGGTGCGTTTCTGCTGCGTCCGACTGTGTCGCTTGTCCCGGTTCTCCCGAATCGCTCGCCTGCGAGGTTCCCGGGGTTCCGTCACTGGTGGGACCGGTTTGGGGGGGCCCGGTCCAGAGCTCCGGCGCGTACCACTTCCCGTCGGAGGCCAACCACCAACCCTGGCCCTGCGAGGTGTCGCTCAACGGCTCATCGCCCCCAGTCCGATCCGTCTGCACCCATGCGTCTCATGGAGCATACGGGGACTACCTCCGACACGACGGTGACCGCGGGAGCGATCTCCGCCGCGACCGGGTCTGCCGCCGAGGCGATGGAGCGCGCGCCCTACCGCCTGGCGACCCTCTTCGCGGTAGCCCTCTTGGCCGGTGCCTTCTTGGTCGTCGCCTTCTTCTTGGTCGTCGCCCTCTTCTTGGCCGGCATCCTGCTGGCCGGAACCTTCTTCTTCGTGGGGGCTCTCGGCGTCGCGGCTCGAGCGGCGACAGGAGCGGCCGCCTTGCCGGCGGCGGCAACTGCCCCCGCATCCGTCGGGAACGCTCCCTTCACCAGTTTCGGCGCCTTGGCGGGAGCGAGCACGGCGTCCTTGAAGGCCTTGACCGGCGTGATCCGTGCCTTCTTCGACGCCTTGATACGAATCGCCTCGCCTGTCGCCGGGTTGCGGCCCATGCGTGCCGGGCGGTCAACCTTGACGAACTTGGCGAAGCCGGGGATGGCCACCGGCTCACCCTTGGCGACGACGGCGGTCACGACATCGGTGAATCCGTCCATCACGGTCACGACCGTCTTCAACTCGACATCGGCTTGGACGGCGACTGCTCTTGCTAGCTCACGCTTGTTCATGGAACCCCATTGTTGCGCATGAGTGAGGGGAATTGCACATCTTTCCGGTCAGATGTGCCCGATTTTCCGGTCAGATCCGCCCGATTTGCTCGGCGCGTCACCGGAGATGAGCACGGGAGGCTACGAAATCAGGCGTCGTCCGCGCCATTGCGGCCGCACGAACGGGCCCAAGGTTCGGCGTTTCATCCGGTGGTCGCGCGTCACCAGGAGTCTCATGCTGGTGGCTCTGGCGTCCACCCGCAGGGCTCGATCCGCCTCACGAGCCGGTTCACCAACGGCCGCGATCGATGGTCAACCTTCACTCGAAGGTTCAACCTCCGGTAGATGTTTCAAGCTCCGGTCGATTGGCTCCAGTACGGGCGATCCGGCCTTCGTTTCTCGAGGAGGATGATCACGGTGCCCCAGGGATCGCAGCACCACGTCGTGCGGAGTCCGGCGACGTTCGCGATTCCCGAGGTCAAGAAGGCGACCCCGCGTCCTTCCAGTTCGGCGCGTGTCGAGGTGAGGTTCTCGCAGACCAGGCCGACGTGCGTGAGGCCGACGTGCGTGACCGACGGACGACCTTCGACGGGCGGGGTGACGCGGGCCGTGGGATATTCGATGAGCTCGATGACGCGGTCGTCCGGACCGAAGCCGACGATGGCGGCCTTGACGACGACTGGCGACGGGAGGAGCTCACCCATGTCCTCTTGGATCCGAGAGCCTTCCATCGTGTAGGGAGGGGACAGCAAGCGGAGTCCGAGCACCGCCGTGTACCACTGCACCGCCTCCTCGACGTCGGGCACGCAGACTGCGCTGTGGGCGAAACCCGTGAGCACGGTGGCTCAGGCTACGCAAGTGTTCCGGTTTCCGTGCGCCCACGGCTGCGCGGGGTGGAACGGGGAGGAGCGGGTGAGCGGAGCGGTGCTGACGGGGGAGCGGTGCTGACGGGGACCACCCGAAAAACGGAGTTGCGGGGAGCACCCGAAAAACGGAGTTGCCGGGGAGGTTTGTCGTGGCCGAAAGCCGGTCCGGACGGTGGTGGACTCGGCCGACTTTGTCGCCCGATGTGGTCAGCTCCAGCGGGCTATCTCTGCCCTCATCCGCTTCGAGTAGAAGCGGTATTGGGAACTGGCGCGGCGGTTGACCTTCCGGAGGACGACCACCATCGCGAAGACCACAGGCGCGAATGCACCGCCGACCACGCTCAGGCTGAGCGTGCGCAGGGTGGTCGAAAGGCTGAATCTCCTCATGGGAGAAGTGTCGTCCTGATCGAGCGGTTGCGCAAGAGCCCTTGGTCACGGACCGCTGTGCGTTAGCGTTGAATGGCGTTCGAACGGAGGACCCCGAATGAGTGACACGGATCCCACAGGCGCGTCGGAGAGCGCGGCCGGGTCTTCCGAGGAGGGATCGAAGCCGCCCGCCGGCGTGCCCGAACCGTCGCCGAGCGCGGCCGAATCCGCCGGCACCGCCTCCGGAGGCACCGGGGAGCCAGGCGCCGATGACACCCCGGCGGCCGGAGCCGGCCTGATCCCCGCGTCCCCGGCGTCTCCTGTCGCCACCGCACCAACGACTTCCGCTGTCGCCTCACCCTCGGCGAAGAAACCGAGGGCACGCCGGACCCGGGGCGTCATCTCGTGGATCCTCATCGTGCTGGCGTCCCTGCTGATCCCGATCTCGGTCATGTCCGCATGGGCGATCCGGACCGTGACGAACACCGACCAGTACGTAGCCACCATGGCGCCGCTGGCCCGGGACCCCGTGATCGTCCACCACCTGGCAGACCGGGCGACGGACGCGCTCTTCTCGAGCAAGATCGTCGAGAACAAGGTGAAGGAGGCGCTACCGAAGAAGGCCAAGCCCATCATCACACCGGTCGTCGCGGAGGTGAAGACCTACGTCCACGGGTTGGCCCTCAAGGTGCTCGAGAGCCCGAAATTCGGGCAGCTCTGGGACGCGCTCAACCGTCACACACATGAAGCCGTCGTCTCGGTCCTGGAGGGTAAGCACAACGCCGCGCTCCAGAAGTTCCAGCAACACGGCCAGATCGTCATCAACGTCTCACCAACGCTGCAGAACGTCATCGACAAGGCGAACGCCCGCGGCATCACGATCTTCAACCCGCTGAAGGCAGTGCTCAGCAAGGGCGAGAACGGGATGAGCGTGGCGATCGTCTCGACGGAGCAGGTGTCGAAGTACTCTGGCGCCTTCAACCTCCTGGTCAAGCTGGGATGGTGGGTCCCGGTCATCGCCATTGTGCTCGGGATTCTCGCCATCGTCGTCGCCGTCGACCGGCGACGCACCCTGCTTCGCGTCGCGGTGGGTGTCGCGTTGTTCACCCTGGTGTTCCTGGCCGTGCTGGCCCTCGGCCGCAACGTCTTCCTGAGCAAGGTGGCGGAGCACTCCTACAAACAGGATGTCGCGGCATCGGTGTGGGACACGCTGCTGCGGTATCTGAAGACCGATTTTCGCTGGATGCTGCTCGCCTCGGTTCTCGTCGCCCTCGTCGCATGGGTGTTCGGTCCGGCGCGCTGGGCCGTGGCCATCCGATCCGCCTTCGCTCGGGCCGGTCGATGGGTCGCGGCGCAGGCGCGCCAGTTGTCGGGCAAGACCGGGGACGCCGCGGCCGGCTCGTCTGGTGCCAGGCGGACGGGGGCCTGGGTCCTGGATCACATCAACGCTCTGCGCATCGTCGGGGTCGTGATCGCAGCGGGGTTCCTCCTCCTCGGCGGCAACCTCACGGGATGGAGCCTGCTCATCATCGTGATCGTGCTGGCCGTGTACATCGCCCTCATCCAGCTGGTCGCGGTCTGGGCCCGTCGGGTCACCGGCCGTCAGCGCGCCCCGGCCACCCCCGGAGTGAGCTGAAGCTCCGCTGCCGGCATCCCGCGCCCTCCGAGCTCCGGGCGACCGGTCGCCCACTCTTGAGTCAGCCGTGGCGTCGACCCGTAGGAGCGACGCGGTCGCAGACTCGCGACAGTTCCGTCGTGCCGGAGCGTTTATCAGCCGATTCTCACGCCGTTCTTAAGATCGCTCGTTATCGTTGACGTCATGCCCATCGGGCGGCGTCTCGTCCTGGTCGCGGTGCTCGCCGCAGCCATCGTCGGCGGCTTCTTGCCGCACGCGGCACTTTCTTCTGCCCCGAGTCGCGCCGCCGAGATCGTCCGGTCGGTCGAGGCTCCGCTTGACGGAACCCTGCACTGCTTCGATGCGACCTGCGGCAAGGGGGCGCCGACATCGCCCGCGCCCACTCCGGGCCTGGTGCTGGCGGCCGTCCTCGGCGGGACAGTCGCCGCCTTCGCCGTGAGCGCCTCGGCTCGACGCCGCCGCCTCCGCGGGTCCCCACTCCCGGTCGGCGTGACGGACCCGTTCTTCCACCCTCCGAAGTCCTCCTAGTTCGATTCGTATGCCCGGTGCGCCGGGCTGTGACGGCACAGGCCCGGGCAACCGCGCCGGGCTGCTCCCGCCACTTCACCCAGAGGGCCGCTGGTTCGTGCTGCGTCAGAAGCACGCCACCCGGACCCTCGGAGGGAGCGTGCGCTTCGCGCCGGCCCCCCTCGCGCCGGTCCCACGGCGCCTTTCACTCCGAGTCGACGTATCTGCCAGCCGGTGCGGCGCTCGGCCCGTTTCGAGAACCAGGAGAACCACCATGTCCAAGAAGAAGCCAACCCATCCGTCCCCTTCCGCTCAGGCGGCGGTCAATGCGCAGGACCCCGGCGCGGGGCGTGCCGCGACTCAGCGCCGGACCGCCGCCCAGGACCCGAACGCCGCCCAGGGGCGAACCGGGATCCGGGCCGCAACGCGCACCCCGACAACCCGCACCCCGGCCAGCCGGGCCGAATCGTTCCGCTCCCGTCACCGCGTCCTCACCGCCCTCGTTCCCCTGGTGCTCGTCGTCGCCGTCGTGGCGACGATGGTGGTGATCAAAGCGGCATCGGGGCCCACTCGGCAGTCGTCCGCGGCTGCAAGTCCCGCCTCAGCCGCGGTGGGCGGAACCGGGGGGGCGGCCGATACCGGGGAGACGACGCTGCCGAGCAACGTGGCCACATCGCTCTCGTCCGTGTCGGCCGCGACGTTCGCCTCCGTGGGCGCCTCGTCGGGCATCGTGCTGCCGAACAGAGTTACCGGCAGTTCCATAGCCCGAGATGCCCAGGGAAAGGCCGTGGTCACCTACATCGGCGCCGAGTACTGCCCCTTCTGCGCGGCTGAGCGCTGGGCGCTCGCGGTCGCCCTGTCGCGGTTCGGCACCTTTTCCGGCCTGGCGGGCACGCACTCGTCGAGCACCGACGTCTACCCCGACACGCAGACCCTCTCGTTCTACGGATCGCACTACACGAGCCCCTACCTCGACTTCCAACCGGTCGAGGAGACCACCAACCAGCCGGTCGGCGCGGGGTACGCCACCTTGCAGAAGCCCACGGCGGCGCAGAGCGCGTTGCTCTCGCGTTACGACGCCGCCCCCTATGCGAGCGAGCCCGGGAGCATTCCCTTCGTCGACATCGGGAACCGCTACCTGATCTCCGGAGCGAGCTACTCGCCCGCGGTGCTGCAGGGCCTGACGCGGGTTCAGATCGCGGCCGACCTGAACGATCCATCGAGCCCGGTGGCGCAGGCGATCGACGGGTCCGCCAACGCCATCACCGCGGCACTCTGCTCGGTCACCGGGAACCAGCCGAGTGCAGTGTGCGACTCGCCGGTGATCGCCGCCCTGGCCAAGAAGATGGGGTCGTGATGGCGTCGATCGCCTCACGCCGCCGCTCGGTGCCCGTGTGGGCGGAGGCGAGCTCGTTCGGCCTCTCACTGGTCGCGGTTGCCGTCGCTTCGTACCTGACCGTGACCCATTACGCGGACCCGACCGCCCTGGCCTGCCCCGACACCGGGATCGTGAACTGCACCCTCGTCACGACCAGCTCGTGGTCGATGGTCGCCGGCGTGCCGCTCGCCGTCCTCGGCCTCGGTTGGGCTCTGGTGATGGTCGGGCTCTGCGTGCCTTGGGCGTGGCGGTCTCCGGCGCGCTGGGTCGACGACGCGCGCCTCGTCGTCTCCGCCGCCGGAGCCGGCACGGTGGTCTACCTCGTCTACGTGGAGCTCTTCCGTTTGGGGGCGATCTGCCTGTGGTGCACCGCGATGCACGTCACGGCCGTGTGCCTCTTCGGGGTCGTGCTCGCTGGCCGGGCGGCCGCACCGATTTCCTCCCCGGTAGACGGCTGAGTGGACCTTCCGGGAGGCCTGCGCCCAACCTGAACCTCACACCCAGCACCCAGTTCCCTGCCCCGCCGTCGGCTCCAGCCGTCAGCCCGGGCCGTGAACCGACAGCCGGTCAGCCGTCTGCCCCCTCCGCCTCCACCCAGCGCTCCACCATGCCGGCGAGGGCGGGGAGGGGGAGCGACCCGGCACGGAGAACCGCGTCGTGGAACCGCCTGAGGTCGAAGGCGGAGCCGAGCCGGTCGGTCGCCGCCTGGCGCAGGCGGACGATCTCGCGCCGCCCAACCATGTAGGCGAGCGCCTGGCCGGGGTACGAGATGTAGCGGTCCACCTCGGACTCGATCTCGATCCGCGGCATCGGCGCCCGTTGGATGAGCCAGTCGATCGCCTGGGCGCGTGTCCAGCCCATGGCGTGCAGTCCGGTGTCGACAACGAGGCGCCCCGCTCGCCACGTATCGGCGGCGAAGAGGCCGAGGCGCGCCACGTCGTCGGTGTAGAGACCCATCTCGTCGGCCAGACGTTCGCTGTAGAGGCCCCATCCCTCGGCACACGCGGTGTCGGAGAGCACCCGTCGCGCCGGGACGAGGTCCTCGGCCTCGAGGGCGATGGTCAATTGGAAGTGGTGGCCCGGCACGGCTTCATGGAACGCCGTGTCCTCCGCGGCGTTGCGGACCCGCTCCTCGGGCTTCGAGGTGTTCAGGAAGTACGTCCCCGGTCGCGAGCCGTCCACGGCGCCGACCATGTAGTAAGCCAGCGCCATACCCTCCTCCTCGGCCGCCGGGATGGGCTCGACCAGACAGGCCTGGTCGGGGACGACGCCGAACCACTTCGGCGCCTCGGCTTCGGCGTGCGCCACCACGCGGCGAGCGTGCTCGAGCATCTCGTCGCGGCTCTCGTAGCGCAACGCCGGGTCGCTGAGCATGCGCTCGAAGATGGCGGCGAGATCGTTCAAGCCCCAGATCCGTGAACCGACGTCTCGGAATTCGTCGTGCACGGACTCGACGATCTCGACGCCCATGGCGTGCAGCGCCTCGGGCGTGTACGCCATGGACGTGTGGTGCCGGGCGAGCAACTCGTACATGTGCTCCCCGTCGGGCAAATGGCACAGACCCGGATGATCGTCGTCGCGCGCGGCGGGCAGCACATCGGCTCGCAGTCGGTCGCGGTAGGCGGCGAGGGCGGGGCGGACCTGTTCGTCGACGACCGATGCCACCTGTCGGGCGAACTCCTCGTCCTCGGCCTGGTCGGGCCGGGTCAACCCGCCCGCGCCGGCATCGCCGCCGATCACGTCGACCTGAGCGGCAGCCGACTCGACCAGCCGGGCCACGGAGGTCCGCCCGGCGCGTATCCCTTCCGTGTGTCGTTCGGCCGCCGTCGTGAGGAGATCGGGGAGTCCATGCAGGCGTCGCAGGTAGCCCTCTCGCCGCTCGGGGGTATCCAGCGGCACCTTTGGCAAGAAGGTCAGGACCGCCGAGACGGGAGCCACGAAGGTGCCGCAGACGGTGAACTCGGTCAAAGGGATCTCGGCCGCGCCCGCCATGCCGCTCGCCAGCTGCCGCACGAAGTCGAGCGTCTGGTGCTCGCGTCTCGCCGAGGCCCCCGTCGGGCAGCCGGGCGGCGCGCTCGGAGATGGACGCGAGCCGCGCCGCGACCGAAGCCTCGGCTTCGGCGCTCAGGTCCGGGAGCCGGTCGTCGTAACCGGGGAATCCGTAGAGCGAGCCCTCGAGCGGGTCGGCGTCGAGGGTGGCCTCGAGCAGCTCGGCGGCGAGATCGTCCGCGGACACTCTTCGGACGCTACCGCAGGCGACCGTGGCCGTTCGACCCTGTCGAACGAGGTCCTGCTCGCCTCCGGCGCCAACGTCGCTGGTTCCGCCGGCATCCACCCCGACGACCTCACGACGTCCTCGCCGACAACGGCGTTCCCGTCGCGAATTCGAGATGGGTAGCGGAGCGGTTGCAACGACCCGGTTGCAGTGCTGTCCCTCATGCGCACCTCGACAGTGGTGTGGTCGGCGAGTCATCGACTCTCCCGCAAGTTCGAGGGCGGACAGGGGTCGCCTCTCAGGTCAGAGACCGGAGCCGGGTGCGCGCGCCGAGGTCCGCGGTGACCCGCATCGTCTCACGGCCTGAGCGCGCTGACGCTGACGGTCCCGTAGGCGACCAGCCGGCCATCGGCGCCCTTGTCGAGGACACGGGTCTCAATCAGTGCCCGCCCCTCGTCGACCGAGAGCACGGTGGGGGCGGCCACGACCGGTCCGATCCGACCCGGCGCGAGGTAGCGAACCATCTCGCCGACGGGCTGGACAGGGCCACCGAGGGCGGCGGAACCGGTGACTTCGCTCGCCAGGTCGATCATGCAAGCCGTGACCCCGCCGTGGAGGATTCCCCATGGATTGCGGAGCCAATCCTCCAGGTCGACTTCGACGGTTCCATCCTCACCCGACGTGCAAGCCCAGCTCCTTGATGAGATTCCCGCCGGTGCGTTCCTGGTCGCGGCGGTGGTCGAGGGGCTCCCCCAGTGGCGTCCGCAGGAGGGCGCCATCGAACTCGAAGGGAAACGGGCGGCCGGTCGCCGTGCCGCCCCCGACCGAGCGGCCCCAGACCGTCGTCATGGAGCGAGAAGGACGAGACCGTGGTGGTCTGACCCGCACGCACCACCTCGACCTCGGCGCGGAGGGGCCCTGTTCTCACCGGAGTGGTCAGATGGACGTCAAGGTCCGTCGTCATCGTCCACATGCCGCGATCGAGGACGGCGGCACCCATGGCGAGCCCAGTTGCGAGGTCCAGCGTGTAGGAGATCACGCCGATGCGCAACGAGCCGTGCTCGTCGACCAGCGAGTCCCTCACCCCGAGTGTCGTCGACACGGTCGAGGCGCCGGTCCTGACGCACACCGCTCCGATGAGTTGCGCCAGGTCGCGGGACGCCTTCTCTCGCTTGCCGGTTGGCATCGTCGGACCCTACTGCATCGTCGTCGGAACCTTTCGTCCGCACGACGATGATCGTGCGTCAATTTCAGCCCAGTGTGGACAGGGTCTTTCCGCGGTACCCCTTGGGGCCCGCGTTCGGTGAGCATCGGGGGCGAGCCGGCGTCGTGGCGGCGTCCCCCCACCCCTCGTCGTGTGTCGTTCGTACCAAGACTCCGGTGACCGTCCGCGACGGAATCAGTCGCGAGGTTGGTGCCGGGGCTCGCTGTCACCCGGAGACGAAGGCCCCGAGGACGCCGCCGACAGGCTGGAGTCGTCCGGGTCGCTGGCGCCGAGTGTCGGTTCGAATACGATCGCACCCCTGTGGAGGTGGGGAGGGCCGATGCTCGGTTCAGCTGATCTCGTCGGGTTCGTAGCCTCGACGGACCTCGTCCGGTCGGGTGCCTTCTACGGGGACGTCCTCGGGCTCGACCTCGTGGAAGAGTCCCCGTTCGCCTCTGTGTTCGACGCCAACGGGACGTTGCTCAGGGTAACCCCAGTCGACCATTTCGCCGCCGCTCCTTACACGGTTCTCGGATGGTCGGTCGGAGAGCTGGAGGAGACGATTCGTACCTTGAGGGAGCGAGGCGTCGTCTTCGAACGGTTCCCGGGCATGACGCAAGACGAGCTGGGCATCTGGACGAGCCCCGGTGGGGGCCGAGTGGCCTGGTTCAAGGATCCGGACGGAAACGTCCTCTCGCTGACCGAGGCGGCCTGACGGGTCAGGACCCTCTCGGACTCGATCCGCCGTGCCGGCGGCCTGCCACCGTGAAGCGTCGGGCAGAACGCGGAGCAGCCGGGCTACCTGCAGTCCGGGCAGACGAGCAACCGCCGGGACGGGACGCGGCGACCGCGTCAGATCAGGGGGAGTCGCCTGTTTCGAATCCGCCCCGACGTGGCGCGTTGCTCAGGTCGGATTGGGGGTCGGTGCAACCGGAACCGCGCCGGGCGCGCACGCCCGCGGGTCCCACGGTGCGAGCTGGGTGGTGGGAGAATTCGGAGCCGCAATCGCATCGGCGGCCGAGCCTGATGCGGCGGGCACGGAGGTCGTCGATGTCGTCGTGCTCGGTGACGTCGAGGCGTTGGTGCCCGTGCCGGGCGCCGACGGAGGCGAACTTGGGGTGTTGACGGCGAACTGTGAGCCGGTGACCACGGTGACCTGTGCGCCGTCGACCACCTCGGCCGGGTCGTACGCCATGATGACCGCACCGGCCATCGAACGGACGACCGATTCCGCCGCGGCCTCGGTCGCTGAGTCTCGCGAGCCGTAGTACACGTAGGTCTCCGAAACGTCGCCGACCGGGTTGGTGTCGCCAAGGCCGACGACGTGGTACCCGAGCGCCGTAAGGGCGGTCCCGGTGTCGGTGGCCTGGTTGTAGACGCCCGTTCCGTTGAGGACAGAGACGGACACCGACGCGGGCGGGGCAGCCGTTTGCCCGTCATGGAGTCGGTCGTCGCGCCGATCCCGAGGAGCTGCTCGATCGAGGCCAGATCCTGGGACTCGGCAGGGAACTCGACGTCGCCGTAGTTGGAGCCCTTGTAGACGAGTCCGCCTCCACCCTCCGGATCGGTCACCACCTGGACCGGGAGGGTGAGTTGGGGCACGGAGTTGATGTCGGTCGAATGGAAGTCCAAGACGAGATTCACCATGTCGCTCACGGGCCACGTCTGGTCGAAGGACAAGTCGGCTTTGAGCGAGTTGATCAGGTTGAGGTCCGAGATCGGATTGCCGAGTCCCTGCTTGGCCACCGTGCTGGCGAGCACGCGTAGAAACTCGTGGTCTCGCCGTATGCGCGCCAGGTCGCTCTCAGTTTCTTGCATCCAGGCGTAGGGGTCGTCGGGGTTCGACTGCGGCGTCTCGTAGCGCAGGTGACGGGCCCGAACGACCTGGAGCGCCTGGGTGCCGTCGAGGTGCACGCACGCAGCCTTTTTCTGGTTGAGGCCAGAGCTCACAGGTTGATTGCCATCGGCGCCGCCCCCGGTCGGGGCCCAGTCGAAGACAGCGGTCGGGAAGGACATGTTTATCCCACCGAGCGATTGGACGATATTGGCGAACTGGTCGAAGTTGAGGGAGACCGCATGTTGGATGGGTATGCCGAGGTTCTCCTCGATCGAGGCGACGACCTGGCTGAGGCCCTCGTAGAGTCCGGCATCGATCTTGTACGACCCGGTGCTGCGGGCATTGGGCACGAAGAGATCCCGGGGGATGGAGAGCAACGCCAGGCGATGGTGGGCAGGATCGGCATGGAGGATCATCATGACGTCGCTGTTGATGCCGCTGACCCCCTGCGAACAGAGGCCGTAGGCGGGGTTCTGAACGGCGAGGGCACAGCGGGACGTCGAGCCGACCATCAAGATGTTCTCCGTCCCGAGCTCCTGTCCGGATTTGAAGGCTGAGTGAAGGCCTCGGACCGTGACGCGATGCAGGTCGTGGGCCAGGTAGTAGAGGTAGCCGGCTCCCGCGACGACGAGGACTAACAGCGTGGCAAGACCGGCGAGGACCCATCGGCGCCAGCGACGACGGACACCACCCCGCACGTGACGCCCACCAGCACTCTTGTTCCGGTGCGCCTGCTCGATCTCGTCACCGAGTTGGTCCAAGCCGGCGAGGGCGTTTTGGAGACCGGGGCTGAGATCGTCGGGTGGATCTGGTTCTTCATCGTTCCCGCGAGTGTTCACGCTTTACCTTGTGTGGTCATCGATTGGAGCCGACCTCGTGTACGAACCCACGAGAGGGCCCCATGAGCGACGCCCCGATAGGGACACACAGTATTCGTGGTCACACGCTCTTCGATGTCATGAGGCTCACCTGGAGAAACGCGACCGAAACCGAGGGCTCCGGTCCGTGTGTTCGGACCTGGGGCCGGCCACCAGGTGCTGTCGAAAGACGTCCGCGACATGCGACCCGGCTATTCTCCGGGTCACTTCATGAACAGGAGGATGTGATGCCCGAGTTCCCTGCGATCACGCACGTCGCGCTGACAGTGAGCGACCTCGGTCGCAGCCGCCCGTGGTACCAGCGTCTGTTCGGCTCAGATCCGCTCATCGATGAAGACACGGGTCCGTTCCACCACGTCGTCTGGCTGACGGGGGGCACGCTCGTCGGGATCCACCAGTTCCCGGACTTGAAGAGCGACGAGCCGTTCGACGAGCGTCGCCCCGGCTTGGACCATCTGGCCTTCGCATGTGCCAATCGGTCCGAGCTCGAGGCGTGGGAGCGCCGGCTCAACGATCTCGGTGTCGCAAACGGTGGCGTCGTCGACGCACCCTACGGTTCGGGGTTGTCGTTTCGTGATCCGGACAACATCGCCCTCGAGTTCTTCGCTCCGCCCGGCTAGCCGACAGGCGAGTCCGCCGTTGGGTGGAGTACCTGACGAGGTACGGCATCACTTGCACCTCAGTCGTAGCTGAGATCGGGGTACCAATCGTCGCCGCGCCCTTCGGGCGTGAAGTCGAAGAGGTTCCACAAAGGGTCGATCGTGTCGCCATGCCGGGTATCTTGGCCTGGGTCAGGTTCTTGGGAACGACCTCATCAACGAGCCAATAGGAACGGGGTCGTCCGGCCAGGTCCCCTACCTCAGGGACCTGTGGCCCACGCGGGCCGAGATCGAGCACATCGTGGAGACTGCCGTCGCAGCTGAGATGTTCACTCGCGACTACGCCGACGTCTTCAGCGGCGACGAGCGCTGGCGGATCTCGACGTACCGCCCGGCGAGACTTCGCCTGGGACCCGGAGTCGACCTACGTGCGGCATCCGCCTTATTTCGAGGGCATGCAGATCTCGCCGAGCCCGGTCAACGACATACACGGCGCGCGGGTGCTGGCCATGCTCGGTGACTCGGTGACCACGGACCACATCTCGCCGGCTGGCGCGATCAAGACGGACAGTCCCGCGGGCAAGTACCTGACCGAGCACGGCGTGCAGCGGCCAGACTTCAACAGCTACGGCTCCCGCCGCGGTAACCATGAGGTGATGATCCGCGGCACCTTCGCCAACATCCGGCTGCGCAACCAGCTCGCGCCGGGCACCGAAGGCGGAGTCACGCTCAAGCTGCCCGAGGCCGAGGAGATGTCGATCTACGATGCGTCCCGCCAGTACATCGCCGAGGGCACGCCGCTGGTAGTGCTCGGCGGCGAGGGGTACGGCTCCGGGTCGTCGCGGGACTGGGCGGCGAAGGGCACCGGGCTGCTCGGCGTCCGGGCGGTGCTGGTGGAATCCTTCGAGCGGATCCACCGGTCCAACCTGATCGGCATGGGTGTGCTGCCGCTGCAGTTCAAGCCAGGGGAGAGCGCGGCGACGCTGCTGCTGACCGGGCACGAGGTGTTCGATATCACCGGCATCGAGGCGATGAACTCGGGTGACACCCCGCGCGAGGTCACAGTTCGCGCTGACGGCAAGGAGTTCCAGGCCATCGTGCGGATCGACACGCCCGGCGAGGCCGAGTACTTCCGGCACGGCGGAATCATGCAGTACGTGCTGCGCTCGCTGCTCAGCAAGCAGTAGCCGGGACACGGCGGCGCCGCAGACGTGGCGCTGCATGTATCCGGCGCGATGTCACGGCATCCTTCTGGTGGAGACGTCTCGCTCTTTGGAGTCGATCCGGATCAGGCTTTCTGGTCTTAGCGTCCCTGCTCGCTGACGGCCTCGGTGGCGCTCAGCAGCAGTGGGGCCCGGAACGGCGATGGCTGCTTCGGCAGCCCCCGGCCGCTTCCGGCCGGGTGGTGCTGGTGCAGTGCAGCGGCGCTGGCAAAGTCAAGCCGTCGAGTACGCAGCAGCCTGGCTGCATGGAATCCAACGCGTACATTCCCAAGCTCAAGTGGACGAGCTGGACGTCGTCTGCGTTCGGTACCGGCGTCTACGCCACGAGAAGATCAGCTTGCACCCCCAGCTCAAGCTGCGGTCCGAGCAAGTTCACCAGGTACCCGATCCTCATCGTGCTGTGGAAGGCCGCGGCGTGGCCCGAGCGCGCTGGCCGCGACTACTTCAGCCGGATGACCATCATCTTCACCGGCAGCGGTAAGCGAGCCCCGAAGCACGTGTCCCCGGTCCAGACCTACACGCTGCTGCCCGCACAGCCGTAGCACGCCTGGGCACGTTTCATGCAACTGCCAAGCCCGAGCCGTATCGCACCGGTAAAGGTTCCGGCATATCAGCAGCAAGTTCGTGTTGGGAGCAGTAGCGCCGCTAGGGTGCTAACCGTGGGATATGTGCTATCTCGCCCGTTCCGGTCGGGCTAGTGATTCACCTGGCTGCGGCGGGCGTGCCGCTCTTGACCCCCGCGCTGTGGCTGACTGGCATCGAACGCGCCCTGATGCTGGCCGGGCTCGCGATGGCTCTCGGCGGCCTGGCTGGCCGAGGGCTATCGCGGCGGTACAAGGGCGAACAGCAGGCCGAGCTTCCCGCTCCCGTTGGCGCTCGCGGCCCGCTTTGCGCCTGGCGGCGAGCGCTGCGCTCCTGGTGACGGCGGTGATCGGCCCCGGTATTGCGGCCAGGCTCGCCCAGCCGGCCCCGCCTGGCCTGCGGTCCGGCGGGACCGCCGAGTCCCGCGGTCGAAGCGGTGCTGTTCGCGCTAGCGGCGGTCGCGCTGCGGCTTCGCCGCTCGGGCCTGGCTGCGGCGCTGCTGTCGGGGGTTGTACTGGCCGAGGGCATCCGCTCGCACCCTGAGGGCGTCATCCCGGCGGCGGGCGCATTCGTCACCTACTGCCATGTGTTCCCGGCGCTGCTGTGGGCCGGGATGCTGTTCTACGCGCTGCGCGCCGCGCTGGCCTGGCGTCACCATCCAGACGCCGCGCAGGGCATCGTCCGGCTTTATGCGACCGCGGCCGCATGGCTGTTCGGGGTCGTGCTGATCACCGGCGTGGTGTCCGCGCTCGTGCTGGTGCCGGTCGGTTCACTGCTCACCACGGCCTACGGCCGCTTCCTCATCGCCAAGGCCGTGATCGTCTGCGTCGCCGCAGGGCTGGCCCTCGCCGGGCGACGGTGGCTCCGGCGGCAGGCTGAGCCGGGCGCCGGGCCCGCGCTCGTGACAAGGCTCGAGGTGGGCGCGATGGCAGCCGTGCTGCTCATCACCGGGATCCTGACTGTCCTCACGCCGCCAGCCAGATAGCACCGGGTCGGCTGCTGGTGGCCGCCGCGGCTCATGATGGCTGCGATTCGCCTGCCTTGCACGGTTTCGGAGGATCTGGTGTCGGATTTGACCCGGTCTGTGGCCGGCTAAACGGCTAAACCATGAAAGGTGGCCGCTGCCGCGGCTCAGGCTGATACCGAACCGGCAGGCGGGATGGTTCCCGGTCCCGTCACGGTGCACAGCAGCGCGGCAGGGTCCGCCTCCAGCAGCGGCCTGGCGAGCTCCGGCGGATCCTTGAAGGCCGGCTGGCTCAGGTCCAGCATGTCGAGCATGTTGTTGGCGTTGGCGTCCCTGCGCGTCATGGCCGGCAGGTTCCATTTCGCTTCGACCAGCGCGCAGATGCTGGTGTGATCGAAGACCTTGTGCGAGACGTAGTCGGGCGCGCCCACGGCGAGACCACTGGCACGGGCACCCGGAAACCGTACTGCGGAAGCCGGTGTACTCCGGGCCGCCCGTGTCCGGCGGGATGTCATCGGGGTCGATCGCGGCCGGCGGGACGACGTGGTCGTAGTAGCCGCCGTGCTCGTCGAAGGTCCAGATCAGCAGCCTGTTTTTCCAGCCCGGCCCCGGCATGACCGCGTTGATGACCTTGGCCGCGAATAGCTCGCCCGGGCGATGTTCTGCGGGTCTTCCTCCGAGTTGTGGCCGTAGTCAGGCTCCACGAGGCAGAACCCGGGCAGCGTGCCGCCTGCGCGTCATGAAGAAGCCGTCAACCGGGGCGACTGCCGTGTATTGCACCAGCAGCGGAGGAAACAGCGCGAGCTGGGTGTGAGAACGTCGAGCGGTGAGTAGTAGTCCTTCGAAGCTGACGCCCGCATCGTGCAGCCGGTCGAAGATGGTGCCATTCGCCGGGTAGGCGAACGGGTCCGGCACGCTGTCGTTGACCATCCCCAGCGACGTGGCCGCCATCAGGTAGCGCCGGTTCGGGAACGTCTGGCCGAGCAGGGAGCAGAAGTACCGGTCGGCGATCGGGAACATTGAGGCCAGCGAGTAGTAGAAGGGCAGGTCCGCGCGCTCCCAGTACCCCATCGCCACCGGCCCGCTGGCCGGACCGTGACGAATCCATCCAGCTTGCCGCCGGCGAGCTGGGTGTGGCTGTCGTGCCAGGTCTGGCTGGGCTGACCGGTGAGCTGGCAGGTAGTCGGCATCCGGAACGCGTGCTGGATCCGCCCGTCCGCGTACGGGTTGTCGGCCTTGGGCTTGCCATCGGCGCCGAGCGGGAAGCCGTCGGCTCCCGCGCGGTCCAGCAGGCCGAGATGGTTGTCGTAGGAATGGTTCTCCATCATCAGCACGACGATGTGCTTGACCTGCGGAATCGTGTCCGTGCCGGCGGGCCGGTCAGGATACGGCCGGGTACCTGGCTCGCGCAGACCCGGCACAGGCGCAGGCTCACTCGTCATGGTGTCATCTCTGCGCGCACACCGATCGCCACCCTCCCTGGCCGCAGACTGCCGTCGCGGTCAGCGTCTCAGACCCCCTTGCCGACGGCAAGGATCTACGGTGAACGCCGTCGTCGCGCGCGGCGGCACCCCGCCGGCCGGATGATGATGTTGACGATCCGGTCGGGAACCACCACCAGCCGCTCGACGCTGCCGCCGGCGGTGTGCTGCCAGTACTCCGGGTGCGCTGTCACGGCCTGCTCGATCGCGCCGGGGGCGAGCCCGCCGGCACCTCGACGCGGAACCGGGTCCGCCCGTTCACCTGGACCGGCAGCGTAACGTTGCGCCTGGGCCAGTGCCGGATCGGCCGCGCGGGAATTCCGCGTACGCCAGCGACCCGGCGTGGCCCAGCCGGGCCCACAGCTCCTCGGCGATGTGCGGGGCCAGCGGCGCGACCATCAGCACCAGCGGCTCCGCGAGGGCGCGCGGAGCGCGCCGCCGGCAGCCGAGATCCGGGCAGCCGTGGTCGTCAGCTCGATCAGCCTGGCGATCGCGGTGTTGAACCGCAGCAGCCGAAGTCATGCCGGACCGCCGCGATGGCGGCTGCAGCAGCCGCAGGGTAGCGTCGTCCGGCGGCGCGTCACGACTGCCAGCGCGCCGGTCTCCTCGTCCACCATGTTGCGCCACAGCCGCTGCAGGAAGCGGTGGACGCCGACGATCGCATGGGTGCCCCAGGGCCTGTCGACGTCCAGCGGGCCCATGGCCATCTCGTACAGCCGCAGCGTGTCCGCGCCGTACTGCCGGTAGATCTCGTCCGGGGTGACGACGTTCTTCAGGCTCTTGCCCATCTTGCCCGGACCGCCGGGCTGACCGGCGCGCCCTGATAGCCGAGGCGCCGTCCGCTCCTCGACACTCGGCGGCCGGCACGTAGAAGCCGCGCTCGTCGAGGAACGCGTCGGCCTGGATCATGCCCTGGTTGACCAGCTGTGGAACGGCTCGGGGGAGGACACGAGCCCAGGTCGAACAGCACCTTGTGCCAGAACCGCGCGTACAGCAGGTGCAGCACGGCGTGCTCGACGCCGCCGACGTACAGGTCGACGCCGCCGGGCGTCCGGCTGGCCCATCCAGTACCGCTCGACGGCCGGGTCGACGAAGGCCTGGTCGTTGTCCGGGTCCAGGTAGCGCAGCTCGTACCAGCAGGAGCCGGCCCAGTGCGGCATCGTGTTGGTCTCGCGCCGGTAGGTCCGCGGGCCGTCGCCCAGGTCCAGCTCGACGGTCACCCAGTCGGCCGCGCGCGCCAGCGGCGGCTCCGGCTCGCTGTCGCCGCGTCCGGTCAGGCGGGCGGAAGTCGTCGTCTCCGGCAGCTCCACCGGCAGCATCGTCGGGCAGCGGCGATCAGCAGGCCGTCCTCGTCGTAGACGATCGGGAACGGCTCGCCCCAGTAGCGCTGCCGGGAGAACAGCCAGTCGCGCAGCCGGTACGGCGCGCCGGTGCCCGTGCCGCCACGTTCCAGCCAGGGATCGATGCGCGCCGATGGCAGGCCCTCAGCGTCCAGGCCGGCCGAGTTGACGGTCCCGGGCGCCTGGACGTACGCGCCGTCTCGCATCGAGTCGACCGGCGTCGGTCGACCACGCCGATCGGCAGCCGAACCTGGGCGAACTCGAAGTCGCGCTCGTCGTGGCCGGGACGGCCATGATCGCGCCGGTGCCGTAGCCCATCAGCACGTAGTCGGCGATGAAGACCGGGATCGGCTCGCCGCTGACCGGGTTGATCGCGTACGCGCCGGTGAACACGCCGGTCTTGGCGCCGGCCTCGCCGTGCGCTGCCGGTCGCTCAGCTGCGCGGCGGCGCTCCGGTAGGCGGCCACGGCCTCGGCGGGCCGCGTGCCTGCCGCGCCAGCGTCCTGGCGTCCCGTCCGGCCAGGCATCAGGCACGAGCGTGTCGACCAGCGGGTGCTCGGGCGCCAGCACCAGTAGGTCGCGCCGAACAGGGTGTCGGGCGGGTGGTGAAGACCTCGACCGGCGTTCCGCGGGCTGCGGCCACCGCGAAGCCAGATGACGGCGCCGTCGCTGGCGCCGATCCAGTTGCGCTGCAGCTGCTTGACGTTCTCCGGCCAGTCCAGCTGGTCCAGGTCGTCGATCAGCCGCTCGCCGTAGGCGGTGATGCGCATCATCCACTGGCGCAGCGGCCGCCGGAAGACCGGGAAGTTGCCGCTGTCGCTGCGGCCGTCGGCGGTGACCTCCTCGTTGGCCAGCACCGTGCCCAGGCCGGGGCACCAGTTGACCGGCGCCTCGGCGATGTAGGCCAGCCGGTGCTAGTCGATCACCTCGCGCGCTCCGCCGGGCGTCAGCTCGTCCCAGTCGACGGCCGCCGGGCACCGGCCGCTCGCCCGACGCGAACTCGGCGACCAGGTCGTCGATCGGCCGGGCCCGGTCCGGTCCGCTCGTCGTACCAGCAGTTGAAGATCTGCAGGAAGATCCACTGGGTCCAGCGGTAGTACGCGGGGTCGGTGGTCGCGACGCTCGCGCCGGATGTCGTGGCCCAGGCCCAGCCGGCGCAGCTGGCGGCGCATGTTGTCGATGTTGCGCCTCGGTGGTGACCCGCGGGTGCTGGCCGGTCTTCACCGCGTACTGCTCGGCCGGCAGCCCGAACGCGTCGAATCCCATGGTGTGCAGCACGTTGTGCCCGGTCATCCGCTGGTAGCGGGCGTAGACGTCGGTGGCGATGTAGCCCAGCGGGTGGCCGACGTGCAGCCGCCGCCGCGGGTACGGGAACATGTCCAGCACGTAGGCTTCGGCCGGCGCACGCCTGCCCGGCGGCCAGCGGGCCGCCGGGTTGGGGGCGCTGAAGCGTCCCTCGCTCCACCAGCGGTCCTGCCAGCGGAGCTCGATCTCGGCGGCCAGGTCGGCGCCGTACCGGAACGGCGGGGGCGCGCCGCCGGGCTGGGCTGGGCCGGCGGTGACTGGGCCCGTGGTGACTGGGCCCGTGGTGACTGGACCTGTGGTGACAGCCGCTGTGGTGACTCGTCGGCCGAGCCGGCCGCAGCCTCGCGGCCTGTCGTCCGTACGTGGTCGCTCATGGCGCCGGTGCCTTTCGCTGTCTATGCTGGCTCTGGGGCTATCGGCTGGCGGGAATGAAAAAGCCCCTCACGATGAGCATGAGGGGCGGCCGCGCTGACTTACTGCGTCAGTGCGGCCCGCTCGAAGGAGGCTGCGGAAGCTTGTCACCCGTCCAGCGTACCGCGGCCGGGCTCGCGGCGCGCGGCCTCGCTGTCAGCAGTGCCGCGTCCGCCGCGTCAGGCCGCTGAGGCCAGCGTGAACGGCAGGACTGCCGCCGCGCCCGCCTGCCGGAGCGCCATCGTGGCTACGGTCACCGTCCAGCCGGTGTCGACTGGTCGTCAACGAGCAGCACCGGGCCGGGCAGGTCGGCAAGCCCGGCACTGCCGCGCTGGCACGTCGAGGCTTTTCCACACCGCGCGCAGCCGCTGGGCGCTGTTGTGCTGACGGCCAGGCCCCGGGCCGGGCGGCTGTCGTCGCTTGCGTACTCCAGCGATCCGAGGTACGGCATCCGGCCGATCTCCGCAATGCTCCCGGCCAGGCTGCCGATCAGCTCGGCCGGGTGCGGGACGGCACGCTGAAACTGCGGCCGGCCGCTGGTTCCATTGCCAGGCGGCAAGGACCTTGACGACCGCCGCGACTACGTCGTCCGGGGCGGCCTCGTCTGGCGCATCGCTTGCGAGGAGGGAGACGAAGCCGCGGGCCCCAGCCGAGGTCGGTCAGCCTGCCCAGCGCCCGGCCTGACTCGGCGGCCAGGTCCTGGCTGATCTTGCCGGCCACATCGATGCCGAGTTCGCGCATGCCTGTCGGCCACATCTTGCGCGGGTCTAGCTCCGTGCCCGGGCGGAGCAAGCGGTCCCGCGCGGCGGCGGCCGCGGCTTCGGGGACCCCTTTTGGCCACCTCTGCCCGGTGCAGTTGTCGCAGCGGCCGCATGACGCGGCGGCCGGATCGTCGAGCTCGCGGCGCAGGTAGTTCATCCGGCAGTCGCTCGTGGCGATGTAGCCGATCATCGCCTGC
>CAWFPQ010000002.1:0-371174 GCA_963817875.1 uncultured Acidimicrobiaceae bacterium | reverse complement strand
CCGATCACCCAGCGCGACGAGTTGATTCAACCAGCGAGAGGTTTCGCAGTACTCCTTGGTGAGGTCAATGGTGGTGACTCGACAGCCGTACCTGTTGGCGAGGAAGCGAGCTGTGCCGCCGATGCCACTGCCGGCATCGAGTACTTCGTCATGGTTCTTGATTTCGGCCAGCTCGGCCAGTTGGCTGGTGGCGATTCGGCCCAACGTGTGGAAGTCCTCGACCGCACTCAGATCCTCTGCATGAATTTCAGCGAGGTCTTTGCCAGACGCGACGAGAGCCTGCTCGATGTTCTGTCGGGACATGCCGGTTGAGTACTGGCTGTCCATCTGCGCTGCCTTCATTTGTCTATTCCGTTCTTTCCTGTGTCTCTTTCCCGTGTTGTTGCTCGGATGTGACACGTGTGCGCTGCTTTTCGCGTGACGCCGTCCGATCTCCGACCTCTCTGAATAAGGGGCTCTCGTGTCGCCTACGCGACCTCGCATCGCTTGAGGAGTTCGGCGACGACTTCAGGCTGGTCGTGCTGTGGCCAGTGTGCGGCGTCTTGAACCACATGAACCGACGGGTCCCCAAAGAGGCTTGCGATCTCGGCCCCAAGATTCGGGGTCAAGTAGCGATCCTTCTCGCCGAAGATGATCGAAACCGGGACCTCGAGCCGTCGGAGCGCTCCGCTTTCGCTAAGTGCATCCTGCCTGTTCAAAGCGTCGAACAGCTCGGCCGTCCAGGCGCGGATGGCGACGATGGCATCCGGCTGGTCGGCGTCGCCAAAGAACTGCGGCAGGATCGACTGCACGGCGATGCCCTCGGGGTCAAGGGCATCCATGTGCCACTGGGCGGCGGTGTGCTGGAGCAGCCAGAGGCGCTGGGCGTCGTCGTTGACCATGGCGTCGGCAAGCGCGGTGAAGGCCGGATCGGCAAGCAGCCGAATCATTTCGGGAAGCTCGAGCGAAGGTTGGTGCCCAAACATGGTGTTGAGTAGGACCAGATGAGCCACCCGCTCGGGGTGCGCGATAGCGAACGCGACTGCGTCGGGACCCGACGCGTCGTGGCCGACCAGTACGGCGCGGGTGATGCCGAGACCATCGAGCACCGCCTTCAGTTCGGAACCGTGGTCGTCTGAGGACGAGCCGGTCTTGTGGGTTCGATCGGAGCGCCCGTACCCGAGCCAGTCGAAGGTTACGACCCGCCTCGGGGACAAAAGCGGTGCCAGCTTGTCGTAGATGCGGTGATCGTCGGGAAAACCGTGCATCAGGACGATCGCCGGTTCCTCGCCGGCATAGTCGAGGACATAGAGAGATCCCCCTGTGTGGTGCACATGGTGCTCATTGACATCTGTGGCGATCTTGCTCATAAGAGTCTCCTTTCACGGCACCTCTCTCCAAAGGCGCGTCGTCTCTCACCGCCGGCTGGCGGCCTGTTGCGCCGGGGCAGGCTCCGTCGCCGATAACGAGATCTCACGCTCCTTCATCGCTCCGTCCGAAGGCTGGTGGGACGGTTGGGGCCTCGCCGGCAACAGCAGGGCGGCCATGACCGCCCCAGCCAGGGCGACCCCTCCCGCGACAAAGCAGCCACCTCTGAGGCTGTAGAGGAACGCGTTCGTGGCGGTATGGGCGAGCCCCTCCGACACCTGGTTGAGGCCGAGCTTCGAGAGCTCGTGCGAGGCGATGATCGCCCCGCCAACAGAGGCTTTGGCTGCGGTGACGGCCCGGGCGGGCAGGGCCGGGGCGAGGGTGGCGGCAAGCCGGTTCGAATACAGCGATGCAGCGACGCTGCCGATGATGGCTACGCCGAGCGTGCCACCGAAGAGCCGGGTCGCATCGTTCATCGCCGAGCCCACGCCCGACTTGGCCTTGGGAACTGCCCCCATGATCGCTTCGGTGGCCGGCGCGCTGGTGAGGCCCATACCGGTGCCGAGGAAGAGCATCTGGAGAACGATGATCGAGTATGAGGTCGACACCGAGACTGTCGCCGCCCATAACAAGCCGACCGCGAACGAGACAAGGCCGGCTGTGACGACGACCTTGTTGCCAACGCAGACCGCCAGCTTCGTCCCGACGACCGAGGCGACCGCCACGGACCCCGCTACCGGCAGGAGCCGTACTCCGGTGCCGAGAGGGCTGAAGGTCTTGATGAACTGGAAGTACTGGGTGACCAAAAAGATGAAGCCCTGCAAGGCGAAGAAGGAGACGGCCACCGATCCGCTGGCCGCGGTGAAGCGTGGATTACGGAACAGCGCCACGTCGAGCATCGGGTGGTCACTTCGACTTTCGTGGACGATGAAGAGGAAGGAGAGCGCGATACCTCCGCTGATGGTCGCCACGGCCGCCGCGGAGCCCCAGCCCCAATCCGGTGCCTCGATGACCCCCAAGATGAGGGTTGCCATGGCGGCGCTCGACAGCGCCAGGCCGGACCAGTCGATACGTGGCGTACTCGGGTCCCGCGAGGTCGGGACCGCCACGACGACGAGCACCGCGACCGCCACGGCGACGAGGGCCATGAAGGCGAAGATGCTTCCCCACCAGTAGCGCTCTAGCAGCCAGCCGCCGACGATTGGGCCGGTCGCGATCCCGACTCCAGTGGTAGCTCCCCAAAGGCCGATGGCTTTGGCGCGTTCGCCCCGCTCGGTGAAGACGTTCACCAGGAGGGAGAGCGTGGAGGGAAACATGAGCGCAGCTCCGAGCCCCATCACGGCCCGAGCGGCGATGAGCTCTGGCGTAGTGCTGACGAGTGCGCCGGCCAGGCTCCCTGACGCGAAGACCACTAGGCCAAGAAGCAGTGTGCCCTTTCGACCCTGGCGATCGCTCATGCTGCCCGCGGCCAGCACCAGGGCGGCAAAGACGAGGCTGTAGGCGTCAACGACCCACTGCAGCTGCGTTGTCGAGGCGCCCAGGCTCCGCACCAAAGTGGGCAGGGCGACGTTCACGATCGTGACGTCCACACTGATGATGAAGGCGGCGAGACAAAGAGCCACGATGATGCCCAGCCGGCTCCGAACCGAGGGCACATTGATAGGCGCCATCATGATGCGTTCCTTGATCTCCGTGAGATCGTTGAGTTGTAGACAGTTCTAGGACTGACGCTCATGGCTTCACTCTCTCCTTCTGTTCAGGGCCAGCTCCGACAGCCGCTCCTCAACACGTGAACTCTTCGGTAGTAGCGGCGGCCCTCGCTCTGACGCACCTATCCGGTGGCCGCAGATCTGATCGCTGCGGCGAATTGCGTTGGATCGTCGAGCATCAGGTTGTGATGCGCGTTGGGGAAGACGGTCAGCGTGCTATCCGGAATCTCTTGGTGCAGGGCATCGGCCAGATTGAGGCTGAGGTCGGGATCCTGGGCGCCCCACATGATGTGAACGGGCATGGTGAGGGATTTGAGACTTGGGACGCGGGAAGCGTCGTAGCTACCGACTGCGTAGATGATGTTGCCCGCGAGCGAGCGAACGGGCCCGAGTGTGCTGGGTTTGGCGAGGAACTGCTGAGTGAACAGAGGTGCGAACTCCCGCGCGATGCTGCGGTTGCCGTCAAAGGTCGACTCCTGCCAGATGAGCAGATCATCCAGGAGGCGGGAATCGGTTGACAGACCGTTCATCAGACTGTTGAGTCCGTAGGCGGTGCCTGGCGGAAGCGGTCCGAGCGGGGACGTGTTCGGATACTGACCTAGCGCAAAGATTGTTGCCAGAGCCGGAGGCCCGGTTGCAGCGACTGGAGCGTAAAAGCCGTTCGAAAGGATGATCGAATCGGTCTGACCCCGGTGATCAAGAGCCCAGTTGAGCACCGCCGGCACGCTGGCGTCGTGCGCCACGAGGACGACCCGGCCGAGGTGGAGGCCTTGGATCACCGCGTTCAGATCCCCCTCTTGGCCGGCGAAGGTGTACGAATAGTGGGAGGGCTTGCTCGACCGTCCCCAGCCGAGGAAATCGAAGGTCACGACCTCGTGTCCCTTGAGCAAGGGGACGACTCGATCGTAGAGATGGTGGTTGTCCGGGAACCCATGGCAGAGCACGATCGCGGGGCCGCGGCCGGGCTGGACATAGGCGGCAATCCGGTACCCAGTACGCGAGATCCACACCAGCCTTGAGTCCGACGGTGCTGCCGCGGCCGGCCGGCCAATTGCGGTCGCCGGGACGGCGACAACGATGCTCGCCGCGACAATCGCCACCAAGCTCGTGAGAGCCGCGACCACCACCGCACCGAGCCGCCGCCATTTGGGAGTCCCTCTGTGGGGATCGACGCGGCCGCGATATCGTCCAGCGATGGGCGCGCCGTGGTTCTCATCTCTGCTTCTGATCAGGTCGGATTGAGCGTTCATCATGTGTCTCCTCTTTGAAAAGTCACCATCTGACTTCGTTCCGTGATCCGACTGTCAGTCGCATGGGGGCCGAACCGGCGAATCGCGACACCAGTGCGCACGTAGAAGCAGCGATGGCCGCCGAGCATCGTGGTCATTGACACGACGTCTCCGCTGAGGTTCGAATCTTCTCGTCGAGTTCACGTGCGATCGCGTCGATCGCGTCGGAACCACACGACGCGAATACGCTTGATGGTTGGTCGTAGGCGACATGCGCGCCCCTGGCGTCTCGGTAGACCGCCACGCGGAAAGGTGCATACAGGCCCGCCGCCGGTTCGACTGCAAGGATTTTGTTAGCAATCACCGGGTTCCCGACGAGATACAGCGTGGCCTGGACCGGATCGCCGCTCAGGCTGAACAGAGCTCCCTGATCGAGGCGCGCCAGGGCGACAAAGCCTGTTGGGCCAACAGTGCGATCCACGAGAGCCTCGACGTCACGCCACGTTGCTTGATCGAGGACGAGTCGGAGAGTCAGCAGCGGATCGAGCAACGGCACCTGTTCATCGAACCGGCGGCGGGTCTCTTCGAAATCGACGGCGCTGTCGTGGTTCAAGCGCATTGCCTGATAACTAACGGTTGTCACGTTCCTCCAGAGAGATCGTGTGGCAGGCCAGAGCTAGCGGCTGGATGAATGCGTCAAGAGGGCGACGGCGAGCACCGGAGCCGTCTCGAGATGGCGGCCCAACGCGGCCGCCCGTAGTGGACTGACAGACCTGGCCCTTATCTGACATGCCTGCTGTTTTACCATGGAACTTGAGAAAGTCAAGTTAGTACTATTGATTCTCAAGTGGCCGTCTGGCATACTCGCGGCATGAAGTCGTACAACCACTACTGCGCGGTAGCCAAGGCACTCGATGCTGTGGGTGATCGTTGGACCCTGCTCATCATCAGAGAGCTCGTGAGCCAAGGTCCGTGTCGTTACACCGACCTGATGAGTGGGCTACCTGGAATTGCGACCAACCTTTTGGCCGACCGATTGGCCTCTTTAGAGGAAGCCGGCATCGTTTGGCGTGAGGCGGTTCCCCCGCCCGTCGCGGCCACGCTGTACCACCTGACCGATGCGGGAGCCGACCTCGAGCCGGTACTCGACGCGCTCGGGTTATGGGGCGCTCGTTTCATGTCTGAAAAGGACGAGGCAGATCAATTCCGCAGTCACTGGTTCAAGCGTCCGGTCTCGATGTTCCTAAAAGACCGCGCCCCAGATGGGCCTCCGGTCTCCGTACAGCTCAGTCCAGAGGACTACCCGGCCGTCATCGAGGCTTCGCAAGACGGAATCCGAACGCGACCTGGCAGAGTTGAATCCCCTGATCTTGAACTTGCTGGGCCCCCCCATCTCATCTTGGGGATCCTCTCGGGTCATTTGAGCGTCAAAGAAGCGAAAGCTGAGGGTCTGACGCTGACAGGAAGGGTCGCCGCGTTGACTCGGTTGCGCCGAGACGACGCAGACGCATCTGTCGCCAATGCTGTCTGAACCCAGGAATCCGCAAGGGTGCGTGAAGCGGAGGTGGCGAAGTGAGAACCAGCACTAGAGGAACAACGTGAAGCTCGATCCCGATAGACGCGATGTAGCGAGACACGGCGACGCGAGATCTTGGTCATGACCGCCTGGATCGCTTTTGGCCTGGCCGGACTCGCCCTGACGGTCGCCGGGGTCTCGCTGGGGTTGACCATCTATCAACTGAGCAGTCAGCGGGACGGCGACCGTGACACTCGTGACTTGTGAGTGCCTGGAGCATCAATGATTCTCGTCACTGGTGCGGTAGGAACTTCATTGACACCTGGCTCGAATGCCGGTGTGAGAGCGTCGGACCGCTCATCTCGCCAGCTGGACGCACCTGATATCCGTCATCGTCTCGGACTGGCTGCGGCCGCGGCAGCGTTGGTCGCCGGCCTGGCGTATGTGGCGATCAGCGCCTACTGGGCACTCGGCGGCACGTGGCTCCTCGCTACTGTCAGCTCCTCGTTGGTCACCGCAGACCAACGCACCGTCGTGGTGATGGCCGTATGGGCCGCGGTCGTCCTCAAAGGTGTAGGCGCACTACTTCCGTTCTACCTCCGCTGCCCCGCACCGCCCTCGAAATGGCGCGGCCGACTCAGGTTGTTGGCATGGTCAGAAGGCGCGGTACTGACCCTCTACGGGTTCGTCTTCACCTCGGCGGGTTTACTGGTACAAGCTGGCGTCATCCATCCGGGGGGAGCCGCCGACCGGCGCGCCTTGGTCTGGCACACCTACCTCTGGGATCCGTGGTTCCTCGTCTGGGGCCTCCTCGTTGTCCTCGCCCTCACATTGACTCCCGCCAGCCGAACCCGTGATGCTGGCAACCGCTGACCAAGCGTCGAGTGGATCTCGCTCACATAGAGGAACACGTGACAGATCGGTGACCCAGCCTCGATCACAAATGGCCGCACAGCAGAAAACCCGGCCCACCGGACCGGCCCTGACCTGCGGATCTCTGAGATGGTGGCGGGGGGAGGATTTGAACCTCCGACCTTCGGGTTATGAGCCCGACGAGCTACCAGACTGCTCCACCCCGCGGCGAAGAATGAGAGTGTACACGTGCGAGTCTCCCTTCGGCCACGGGGCCGGGAACGAGGCGCGAACGAGGCGCTGAACAGTGGATCCGACGCACTCGCGATCCACGATTCCCCCGAGATTCAGATGGCCGCGCCAGATCGCGGCGGACGTTCAACCGTCCGCACGGTGAGCGACCCCCCGGTCACCTAGAGCGTCTGGGCCTTCGGCGGTGGAGGCGGTGGCGGTGGCGGAGGGGCCGACGCCGCGGATCCACCGCTGGCTGCGCCGCCCCCGTTGCCCGCCTGATCGGCCCCGACCGGCGCGGCGGTCGGGGCGGCCGCCGGGGACTCCGGGGCCAGCGGGATGGCTCCGTGCTGGGATTCGTGCGCCTGCAGGGCCGTCACCAGGCGCCTCATGTCGGCATCGGTCGACGGGGTGGCGCGTCCGGTCTTCGTGGCGTAGACCGCCGCGCCGAGGTCGCGCAGCATGGCGTCGGCGGCCTTCTTGGCCTGGACCTCGTCGAGCTTCGCCTGTCCCTTCGCCGCCGCGTCCTTGGCCGCTTCCGTCGCCGTTGCCGCCGTCGCCTTGACCTTGTCGAGAAGTCCCATGGCGCCCGTCCTTTCGTCCCAGTCGATCACCCTCACCCCCATCATGGGTGCCCGGTGCACCGGCCGCAATCCGGCCGGGTCGCGGTCCCGGACGCGCCGGTTCGGGCCGGGCGTCGGCCACTCCCGCCCTGGGTGGTCAGGATTTCGGGGCCGCCGAAGCGAGCGAGGTGCTCGTGGCGGTCGACCCCGGCGTCCGCGCTGTCGTGGGGGTCGAGCCCCTCGGCTCCGTGCTCGTCGGTACCGACGAGCTCGCCGTGGTCGAGCCCTGCTTGGTGGGCTTGGGCTTCTTCGCCTGCGGCGTCGTCGTCGTTGTTGTTGTCGTGGGAGTGGACCCGGGGGGCTTGGTCGTGCCGACCAGTTGTTGGGCCTGCTCAATCTGTTGCGCCATGGCCTGGATGTCCGCCTGGAATGCGGCGAGGTTCTGCTGCTTCAGCGCGGCGAGCGCATTGGTGTAGTCCGTCTGAGCCGCGCTCAGGTACCCCGCCACCGCCGCCGGGACGGTCCCGGTCGACGAGCTCCCGTTCCCGTTTGGAGCAGCCACCGTCGCGTGGAGCACGTCGGAGAGCACGGATGACAGCGAGGAATCGATCTGCACGTTCTTGCCCAACGCCGCGACGACGTACTGCAGGTTCGGCTGCGGGTTCGTGATCGATGCCACGTACAGCGGGCGCAGGTAGACCATGGAGTCGGCGATCGGGACCATCAATGTCTCCCCGAGGAGCACCTCGGATCCCTTCTGGTCGAGCAGCGAGATGTCCGATGCGACCGTCTTGTTGGCCGAGATCTCCGCGTCGGCGTTGGCCGGGCCGGTTGTGCCCTGCGGGGTCTCGTAGACGTCGAGTTGGCCGTAGGTGCCCGGGTCGGACTGACCGACCATCCACGCCGTCATGTTGAAGTTCTGATTGGAGCCCGAGACCGACGACGACTGCGACGCGGGTACGAACCCGTTGGAGATGGTGAAGATCGGCTGCGTCGTATTTGGCAACGCGTAGACCTGGTACTGGGGGGCCATCCGGGCCGGCGTCGTCGAGACCAGCTGACCCTGGCTGTTGTAGGTGTTCTCGGCCAGCAGGGCCTGGGACTGCGGGCCGGCGCCGGCCGTGGGTGAGAGCTGCCATGCGTTGCTCGCCGCGTAGAACGCCTGGGGGTTGGTGAGGTGGTAGCGGCCGAAGATGGCTGACTGAATGGAGAAGATGTCCGGCGGGTACCGCAGGTGGGCTTGGAGCGTTGGGCTCATCTGCTTGAGTGGCGTGAACATGTGGGGGAACGCCGCCTCGTACGCCTGAATGATCGGGTCCTTGGGATCGACGTCGTAGAACGTCATCTGGCCCGAGTACGCGTCGATGATCACCTTCACCGAATTGCGCACGTAGTTGTAGTTCCCGGGCAGGGTGCTCCCGATCGCCACCTGTTGGCTGCTGGCGTTCTGCGAGTACGGGTAGTTCGCCGTCGTGGTGTACCCGTCGACCACCCAGTCGATGTGGCCGTTGTCGATCACGGCGTAGGGATCGTGGTCGAAGCTGAGGAACGGCGCTGCCTTCTGGGCCATGGCGACCGGGTCGCGGACGAACATGATGCGCGAAGAGTCGGTGATCTGGCTGGAGATCAACAGGTTGAAGTCCCCCAGGCGGAGAGCGAAGGCGGCCCGCTTGAACAGCGAGGACAGCTGGACGCCACCCTTCCCGGTGTAGTGGCCCTCCACCGCGCTGCCGTCCTTCTTCTGATAATCCACCTCGAGCTGCTTGGAGTCCGCCACCACGTAGCCCGTCTGGCCCAGGCCGAAGTAGACCGATGGTTGCGTGATCGCCGGCAGCCCCAGGGTCGATTGTGGCGGGATCTGCTGCACGGCGTACACCGGGTTGTTCGAGTTGGTCTGGTTGGACAGCGCCACCACCGCACCGTTGCCGTGGGTGTACTGGAGGTGGGTGTTGACCCACGAGGGCGACGGGACGTTCGACGACGAGATCTGGCGTACGCCGATCAGCACCGGGGTTGTCTGGGCGTCCTTTCCTACGGTGTAGCGGTCGACACCGAGCGATGGAAAGTCGTAGTAGGAGCGGATCGCCTGCTCGCGTTGGAAGGTCTGCAGTGTGATGCTGGGGTCGGGGTCCCACTGGCGGATGTTGGTGATGGTCGGCGCCGCCTCGACCACCTGGGTGGCGCTGATGGTGTTCGACGCCGGAAAGCCATGGACTTTCACGTTGTTCAACGCGTAGGCATCACGCGTCGCTGTGATGTTGCGTTGGATGTACGGCGCCTCGAGCGAGCTCTGGGCGGGCGTCACTTTGAGCGTCTGCAGCAGCGCCGGGTAGATGATCCCCACCGTCAGGGCGACGAAAGCCCAGATCCCGATGGCCAGGACCGGAAGGGTCCAGCCCTGTCGGCGGATGTTGAAGAGCAGGATCCCGGCCGCGAAGATCGAGACCACCACCAGGAGCGTCTCGGCGGGCAGGCGGGCGTGGACGTCGGTGTAACCGGCCCCGTTCACGTAGCCGTCCTGTGAATTGACGATCGACCATCGTTGCAGCACGTAGCCGGCTGCCTTCGTGAGCGCGATGAGAGCGAGCAGCACGGAGAGGTGGGCCTTCACCGGCGGGCGCACCCGCGGCAGGCCTCGCTGAGGCTGGATCCCACCGTTGAAATAGTGGAAGACCACGGTCACGGCCAGCGTCACGATCAGGATGGCCAGGGTCCAGTCGACCAGGAAGGTCAGGAAGGGCAGGTCGAACACGTAGAAGCCCACGTTCTTGTGGAACTGAGGATCCGTGGCGTCGAAGTTCCCGCCGTGGAGGAAGAGGATCCAGTTGTTCCACTGTCCGATCGTCCCCGAGGCCCCGATCAGCGCCACCACGAAGGCCAGCGCCACGTAGATCCGACCCGCGTAGGGTCGGACGTACTGCTGGTAGCGCCGTACGAGCTCGTCCTCTTGGGCCAGCACGACGTCTCGGCCCGCGATTCGGTCGCATACGACCAGGTTCACCCAGAGGACGACGAAGAAGACGGCGCCGAACACCCCGAAGAGCCCGAGCTTGACGGCGAGCAACGTCGAGAAGACGTTGTGGTAGCCCACGGACGAGAACCACAGGCTGTCGGTGTAGATGCTCGCGAGCGAGCGCAGCGACACCAACAGCACGATGAGGACCACGACGATGCCCGCGATCCACCACCGGGCGCGCCGGCCACGGCGCGGCGGCTTCTCAACGGTGAGATCGCGGGGGATACGCACGGAGTGGCAGCCTAACGTCCGTATCCCTGGCGAAAGCTGACGCCCCCGGCCTGCGGGGCGCGGGAACCTCCTGCTCAGACGCTTTCGGTCGTGATCAGACAGCGGCAGCCGGGGTGGGCCGGCGGGTGGGCATGCCCGGTCGGGAACGTTTCCTCCTTCGAGACGGCGCCCGCCAACACGTTGTCGTCGCAGTCCGAGCACCCCGCGGAGGTCAGCACCCAGCGCACCGGATGCTCCGCCCCGGCGGCCGCCCGGACCCCGGCCGAGAACGCTTGCGTCGCGTGGTCGCCCACCAGACGCTCCACACGCTCGCCGCGCCATTCGCGGAACGCGACACCGACACGGTCTGTGACGTCGTCGCTGCCCTCGACGATCCGTCGTCGCAACGACGACACCACCGAATGTGCCAGCCCGGCCGTGGCCTGCTCGACCGTGTCCGCGGCCGCCACGGAAGCGGGATCCCCACCGGCGAAGGTGACGCCGGCTGCGAACGCCTCGCCGAGGTGGCCCCGAGCCGCCGCGGCGTAGCCGGCCAGGTGCTCCTCCTCGCCGCCCACCACGTCGTCGGGCGACGGAGCGGACGAGCTGCGCAGCGCGTCGAGCAAGCGGTTCTGGTCGTCGGCCAGCGCGCGCTTGACGCTGCGGGCGAGCCTCGCCGTGACCGGTCCGAGCAGCTCGTCACGCCGGGCGACCAGGACGGGATCGGAACCCACGTGGCCGCCGGCACCGTCGGCCTCCTCCCCCGGCTCCGCCGCCTCCCCCGGCTCCGCCGCCTCCGCCGCCTCCGTCCCTTCTGCACCGGGCACCGAGCCGGCCCGGATCCGGGCAAAGAGCTCGTCGACGGAGGGGGGGCTGGTGAGCACGGAGGACTCTGCCCGGTGCTCGTCGCCACCGGAGCCTTCGATCATCCCCGCCTGGTCGCCCCCGTCACGCCCCGGCACGGACGATTCGGGTTGTCCCGCCTCGCCTTCGCCTGCGGCCTGCTCCCCTGCGTCCTGGTCGAAGGCCTCGGTCGAGCCACCGTGGAGCCGGGCCTGGTCGCCGACCGCGATCGCCGCCGCCCTCGCCTCTTCGTCGGTGCGCTGCAGCTGCACGAGGATCGCGTCCACCTTGTCACGCACACCGTGCACCGACGCCGCCATCTCGTCCCGTGCCGCCCGCAGCTGCTCTATCTGCACGCCCATCTGGCGCCGCCGCGACGCCAGATCGGCCAGCACGCGACGGCGTGCCTCCTGCACCTGCTCGAGGAGGGCGCGACCCTCGTCCTTGGACTTGGCGACGACGGCGTCCCTTTCGGCCGCGGCCTGGGCCAGGATGCGGTCGCGCTCGGCCCGCGCCTCGGTCTCGGCGTTCGCCACCAACAGCTCCACTTCCCCCACCCGCTCGGCTGCCGAGGCCTCCGTCCGGGTCTGCAGCTCCTCGGCCTGCTTCTGCGCCTCGCGGAGCGTCGTCGTCGCACCCTCCTGCGCCTGGGCGACGATCCGCGCCGCCTCCTCGTGGGCGTGGCGCAGGATCTGGGCACTGTGCTGCCCTAGTGACGCCGTCAGCGTCGCCTCGTCCACGACGGGGTGCGCGGCCCGCTCCTCGGCGTCGGCCAGGGCCGTACGCAACTCCTGCTCGTGCTCCTCGAGCGACTCCACGCTGCGCGCCACCGACTGCAGGTATGCCCGCACCTCGTCTGCGTCGAAGCCGCGTCGGACGACGGCAAAGGTGTGGCGGGCGATGTCGCCCGTCGCGATCCGTGAGGACGAAATGGGGGCGCGACCGTCGACCATGCTCCAGAGCCTACGGCGCGGCCTGGGCCGGCACCGGTGTTCCCGCGGGCACGCTGCCTCCGAGGCGCCGCAGGATGCGCAGGGCCTGGTCGAGGTTGTGCACGGCGTAGACGTGCAGTTGCGGGGTCGCCTTGGACTCGGCCGTCTCGAGCTCCTGCGGCGGCACGAAGAACACCGTGGCCCCAGCGTGCTCCACTGCGATGGTCTTCTCGGCCACTCCGCCGACGTCGCCCACGTTGCCGTACTGGTCCATGGTGCCGGTCGCCGCCACGACGCGGTTGCCGGTCAGCCGACCGCTGCTCAGCCGGTCGATGATGCCGAGCGTCATCGCCAGCCCGGCCGAGGGCCCGCCGATGTCGGTGGTGTGGACGGTGACATCGATCGGGAAGTGCCAGTCCTGCTGGGTCTGGGTCAGCACGCCGAGGTACGCGGTCGGCGCGACCGGTTGGCCGCACCCGGAGTCCACCAGCCCCTTGGGCGGATGGCCCAGGGTCACGGACTTGTGCACGACCGGACCGGCGACGAAATTCCCCTCGCTGTTGATGGAGGAATTCTCGACGGTGAGCACGGCCCTGGTCCCCGGCTCCAGGCCCTGGAGCCCCCTGGTCAGCGCGCAGTCCGTCGGCGTGGGCGTCGTGTTGACCGCGGTGATCACCTGGGCGACGTGGAGGACCCCCGACGACGGTGAGCCCGCGGGAATCCCGTAGACCAGCGCGCCGACGTTCGTGGAGCTCACGTGATAGCCGAGACGGGTGAGGGCCGATGCCGTGGCGAACGATTGGGCCTGCGCCATCTGGAGGTAGCCCTGGTTCAGGTACTGCCCCTCCGTCGGCGCACCTTCGAAGAGCTGCGAGCCGGGGTAGATCTCGCTGTTGGAGTCGAAGAAGCGGTAGCGCAGGTAGCTCAGCGCGTTCAACTGGCTCACGAAGACGTCCGTCAGCAGGATCTTGCCGGTGAGGGGGTGGTCGAGGTGCGGGGGGACCTCGATGTACTGCGAGACGGGCGTCGCGTTCCCCGGGGTGATCACGTAGTAGTCGACGTTGACTCTCGCCGCGACGAAGCCGGCGACGAGCACGATCACGACCACCACCGCCAGCACGGCCGGCCACCGCCGCGGCCTCGCCGCGGGCGTGGAGGCCGGGATCGGACCGGTTTCGCCGACCGGTCCGGTCGGTGGCGTCACCGGACGGGAGAAGTCGGGGTGGAGGGGGATCGCGGTGTCCCCGCCGGCAGCTTCGTTGAGGTCGGACATACTCGGAGGCGGTGAGCGACGATCCTGCCACGGATGCGGGCGCCGACCGCCGCGCCATGAAACGCCGTCGCCGCGTCGTCCTGGCGGGGTACAGGGATGATGACGCCGCCGTCGCCCGCCGTGGCCTGGAAGACCCCGACCCCCGGGTGCACGTGGCCGCGCTCGGGGCGCTGGACCGTCTCGGCCTGCTCACGGTGGACGACGTGATCGCGGCGCTCGGCTTCGGCGACGACGCCGTGCGCCGACGTGCGGTCGAGGCCGCACCTGCGGTCCGGGGCCGCGGTTCGCGCTCGACGCTCCCGGCTGCCGTCACGGAGGCCCTGGCCGACCCCGACCCGCTCGTCGTCGTGGGCGCGGCGTGGTGCCTGGGCGAGCGCCGCCATCGCGCCGCCGTACCCCGGCTGGTCGCGACGGCGCGCCACCACACTGATCCACGTTGCCGCGAGGGCGCGGTGGCCGCCTTGGGTGCCATCGGCGACCCGGCCGGGCTCGACGCCGTCCTGGAGGCGCTGGACGACAAGCCGGCCATCCGGCGCCGGGCGGCCGTGGCTCTGGCCGGCTTCGACGACCCCCGGGTCGAGACCGCGCTTGCTGCCGTCGCGGCCGGAGACCGGGATTGGCAGGTTCGTCAGGCCGCCGCCGAGCTGCTCGACCCGGTGCACGCCGATGTCCATCGGGTCGGTCCGGACGCTGCACCGGAAGGCGGCGTCACTCGTCCTCGGTGAACAGGCGCTTGAGCCGGTCGAACGACTCCAGACAAACGCCCGCACCCTGCACCACGCACTCGAGGGGCGTGTCGACGAGGTGCACCGGCACCTTCGTGGCATCGGCCACACGTTGGGGCATGCCCCGCAGCAACGACGCCCCGCCGGTCAGGTGCACACCCTGGAACATGATGTCCTGGGCCAACTCGGGCGGAGCCTCACCCAGGCAGTTGGCCGCCGCCTCCAGCACCGCGACCACGTTGTCCTCTATGGCCTCGCGCACTTCGGCCGGCGAGAGAACGACCGTTCTCGGTCGGCCCGTCGCCACCTCCCGGCCTCGGATCTCGGCTTGCTGCTCCCCTTCGTAGGCGAAGGCCGATCCGATGGCCATCTTGACCGCCTCCGCCGTCCGCTCGCCGATGGCCACGCCGTACGTCTGGCGGACGTGTGCCTGGATTGATGCGTCGAAATCGAACCCGCCACAGCGCAAGGCCTCGAGCGCCACCACCCCACCCAGCGAGATCACGGCCATCTCCGCGGTCCCCCCGCCCACGTCGACGACCATGTTGCCCACGGGCTCCGAAATGGCCAGGCCCGCTCCGATGGCCGCCGCCATCGGCTGCTCGATCAAGAAGCTGGCCGACGCCCCGGCCCGGCGGGCCGCCTCCTTCACCGCACGTCGCTCGACGGCGGTGATGGCCGAGGGGACACAGATGAGCACCTTGGGCCGGTTGAGCCGGCTCACTCCGACCCGGCGGAGCAAGACCGACAACATGCGCTCGGTCACCTCGAAGTCGGTGATCGCCCCTCCGCGCAGCGGGCGCTCGGCCACGATGTAACCGGGCGTCCGTCCGATCATCTGCCAGGCGTCGGTCCCGATGGCCAGCACCTCGCGGCTCCGGGAGTCGAGGGCCACCACCGTGGGCTCGTTGAGCACGAGCCCCTTTCCCTTGGCGTACACGAGCGTGTTGGCCGTGCCGAGGTCGATGGCCAGGTCGCGGGACACGGGCCTCATGGTACGGCTCACCCCGTGTCCGACGGCACTCTCGCACTTGCTCTCGGTAGCCTCGCCCATCAGTGAGCGACGTGCCGGAGGATCCCGGGCCAGACGGTCCCGGACGCGGCGAGGGGGAGGGTCCTGACGACCCCGACGTGCCCCTGCGCGGCTGGATCGACCCCGATGACCGCGTGTGGCGCCACCCCAGCGAACAGGCGGGGGCTCCCCGCGAGGACGTCGTGCTCCTCGAAGCCCCTCCGAAGCACCCCTGGCGCAGCGCCGTGATGGTGGCCATCGGCGCGGTCGCCGCCATGGCCGTGGTGGCCTGGGTGGTCCTGTTGCTCTCCCCCGCCTCGGACCACCCGATGCCCTCGGCCACGTCGGACACGCAGGAAAGCACGCCGAGGACGCTGCCGGGCCAGAACAACGCCGTACCGAGCGCAGCCAACGCCGCAGGACGGGCCATCGTGGAGCTGCGCGCCGGGACGACTCACGGCGAGGTGACGCTCTTCGGGATCGCCGTGGCCGAAGGCGGCGTCGTCGTCACGACGGGCGACGTGCTGCGCGGCGCACTGTGGATCGACATGGTCGGATCCGGCGGCCGGCTCCAGCGTGCCACCGTGGCTGCCACCGACAGCGGCTCGGACCTGGCCCTCGTCGACGTACCGGTCGATGTGCCCGTCGCCCCCTTCTCCGACGATGGCAGCCTGAGCACCGGGACCACGTCCCTCACCCTGGGCCTCGTCCCTGACGGCAGTGCCGGCCTGGCCCTCCACTCGAGCCCGGCCACGGTGACGTCGGTGGCCACAGCCATCGCGAGCGGGCCGGCACGGGGGCTGGCCGGGATCATCGCCTCCATGGGCGCCTCCGGCACGCCGGGCCAGCCCCTGCTGGACAAAGCCGGCGCCGTCGTCGGCATCCTCTGCGACCCCGCCACCGCCACCTTCCTCCCGAGTGCCCTGGTGCTCGCCGTCGCCGACGACCTGCGCTCGAAGGGCCGGGTTTCGCGGGGTTTCCTCGGGGTCGAGGGGACCAACGCCCCCGGGGAGCCCGGAGCCGTCGTCGAGACGGTGCGCACGAACGGGCCGGCCGCCGGTCGGCTCGAACACGGCGAGGTGATCGTGGCCATCGACGGTCAGCCCGTGCGCTCCATGGCCGAGTTGCAGTCGCGCCTCTACGCACTCGGGCCGGGCACTGCGATCGAGCTCTCGGTCGAGAACGGCGCCCAGAAGCGGGCGGTGGGCGTCACACTCGGCTCCGCCTCCTGACCGCCGGCCCGGTCGGGAGACCTCCGACCTCGTCAATCGGGCTCGGGCCTTAGCATGGGCTGACCATGTTCGGCTCCACCGACCCCGACAACCCGATGGGGGGCCTCCTCGGCGACCTGCTCAAGGTCATCGGATCAGGATCCGCGGCAGGCGGGAGCGACAGTTGGTTCGAGGCCGCCCGCACCCTCGCCTTCGGCGTCGCCACCGACGGAGGGGTGGACGACAACCCTGACCCGCTGGTGCGCATCGCCTTCGAGGAGCTGGCCCGGGTGGCCGAGCTCCATGTCGCCGACGTCACCGGCATCACCGCCCCGGCCACCCACGGCGGCCCCTCCACCGGGCCGGGTGGAGGGGCACGGACCGGGGTCTCCTTCGAGGCGGTCGGACCCGGCCAGTGGTCCTTCAAAGTGCTCGAGGCGTACCGTCCTGTTCTCAAGTCGATGGTCGAGGCCCAGCAGCAGGGCGCCGCCGCCGTTCCCACGACGATGGACCTGAGCGAGCTGGGTGACGACGCGACGAGCGGACTCGGAGGCCTGCTCTCGCAGTTCGCCGTCACGCTCGGGCCGGTGTTCCTCGGTATGCAGTTCGGGTCGGCTGCCGGCCACCTGGCACGGCGTGCCTTCGGCCAGTACGCGCTTCCCCTCCCGTGGCCCGAGTCGACGACCCTGCTGCTCGTACCCTCGAACGTGGCGCGCTTCGCCGAGGATTGGAGCCTGCCGCTCCAGGAGGTCCAGCTCTGGGTCTGTGTGCGCGAGCTCGCCATGCACGCGGTTCTCACCCGCCCGGGCGTGCGGTCTTCGCTCTCGACGCTGCTGGCCGACGCCAGCGCGCATGCCGCGGCGGCCCAGCGCTCCATCGTCGAGCGGCTGGGCGAGGGCATGGGCGACCCCACCTCGCTGGAGGACGCGCTCAGCGACCCGGAGGCGCTCCTCTCCGACCTCATCACACCGGAGCAGCGCAGCCTCTCGGGCGCCTTGACGGCGCAGACCACCGCTCTCGGGGCCTACGTCGACCACGTCACGGCTCGCATCGCCGAGTCCCTGACGTCGGCCCCCGCCGCTCTCGGGGAAGCCTGGTACCGCTACCGGATCGAAGAAGGGAAAGGGGAGCAGGCCTTCGCCGGGCTCTTCGGTCTCGACGTCGGACGGGACGAGGTGGACCGTGGCCGCGCCTTCGTCCAAGGCGTGGTCGAGCGCAAGGGAGACGATGCGCTCTCCCGCCTCTGGACCGACGAGCTCAACCTGCCGACCCCGGCCGAGGTTGACGCCCCGGGACTCTGGCTCGCCCGCATCGGTCTTCTCGACTGATCGCTTTCTTCGGGCCCGCGCCCTCGGTCAGGCGACCCGGCTCAGTTCGAACCGGGTGAGCGCGGTGGTCACGCGGCCGCCCAGCAGAAGCGTCTCGATGGTGCCGTCCCAATTCGGGGCGATGGCAAAGACGTAGTCCCGCATGGCCTCGTCGGCGCGGATGGTGGAGATCAGGTCCACCAGGTCCAGGAGGTGCACCGTCTCAGCCGGGCCTCTCAGCCTCGCCGGAGTGAGCGTGCGCACCAATGCCGCCTCGTCCTCGGAGACCTCACCGACGCGGCTGCGCATGGCGCGCACCACCGGCGCGTCGTCCATCGTGTACATCTTCGCCACTGCTGCCTCCCCTGCTACCGGTATCCGATCGCTGGGCATCCGACCGACACACTCGCGCACGACCGCGTGTGCCGGGACCTCACCCGTGACGACCCCTGGGACATTGTCGGCGCTTGCCGTATCGGTCCTCGACCTTGGAGCCCGCGGCCGTCCCCGCTCCAGACGGCGGAAACCTTCAGCCCTCTGCTGCCTCGTCGTCGTAGTCGAGGACCCATTCGAGTGCGAGCTGTTCGCGCTCGGCGTCGCGCACGACGCGTTCGCTGTTGCGACGGAACTGCGGGTCGTGAGGCGGTAGGAGCACGAGCCGGGCCAACACGCGATCACGGAACTGCTCGATGACGTCGGACGGGCCGTAATCCGATTGCACTTCCCAGTGCGGTGCGACCGGTCCGAGATACACCACCCGCGCGTGTCCGATGGGTTCGACCAGCTCCTCTTCTTCTACGATCTCGTCGCTCTCCGGCGCCATGCGGCCCAGCGTAGCGCCGCCACGCTCCATGGCATTGAGCCTGGTGAAAGGCCGTTTCAAGCCGGGAATTCTTACGAACTTCCTATGCCCCAGATCTAGGCCTGAGCAGGCATTTTCCGTAGAATGGTGCGTGGAAAGGGAGTCGAGCGATGAATACCGAATGGATGGCCAGGGGTAAGTGCAAGGAAGTTGCACCAGATGTTTTCTTCCCCAGTGACGGGATGGGGGTCATCGTGGCACAGCGCATCTGCGCCGAGTGCCCGGTGTCGCACGAGTGCCTGGAGTACGCGCTCGACAACCACATCGACCACGGCGTGTGGGGCGGAGCATCGGAGCGCGAGCGGCGCCGGATCCTCCGTCGCCGGCGTACCTCGCACGCGGTCAGCGTCCCCGCCGTCAGCGTCCACGCCTAGACACCGGGTCGCGTCGACACCGGGTCGCGTCGACACCGGTCGCGCAACGGGGAGTCTCTCGCCCCGGCGGTCCGCCACCAACTTCTTCTCGGCCCTCTGGGGTCGTCCCCGCTTCTCCGTTTTCTCGCTGGGTCACGCCCACGCGTCGGCGGTGTGAAGCTGGCCCGATGTCGGGCAGGATCGTCGAGTGCGTCGTCAATGTCAGCGAGGGCCGCGACGAGGTGGCCCTGGCGGAGTTCGCCGAGGCCGCAGGTACGGCGCTTCTGGACGTGCACCGTGATCCCCACCACCACCGCAGCGTGTTCACCCTGGCGGGACAGCCGGAGCTGGTGGCGGCACGGGCGAGGGCGCTCGCCACGACGGTGGTCGCCCGCCTGAATCTGCGTGACCATGTCGGCGTCCATCCCCGTCTCGGAGTGCTCGACGTGGTCCCCTTCGTGCCCTACGAGCCCGGCGGGCCGCCCCCGGACGACCTCTCCGAAGCGATGGAGCTGCGTGAGGACTTCGCCCGCTGGCTCGGCGCCGAGCTCGGGGTGCCCGTCTTCGTGTACGGCCCGGCCGGCGAGGGTTCCCGACCGCCTCGAGCTCGCCCCGCCGGCGCAGCCGCCGTCGCCGCGACCACGCGCGACGCCGGGGGTCGCACGCTCCCGGAAGTCCGGAGGGGCGCCTTCACGACACTCTCCCCGGAGTACGGCCCGCCAGAGGCGGACCCGCGCTCGGGGGCCACGGCCGTAGGGGCACGACCCGTGCTCGTCGCCTACAACGTCTGGGTCTCGTCTCCGGCGCTGGCCCGGACGGTCGCGGCGAGGGTCCGGTCCCGCGATGTCCGCACGCTCGGTCTCACCCTGGGCGCTCGGGCCCAGGTGTCGTGCAATCTCGTCGACCCCGTCCGGACCGGCCCGGCCGACGTGTACGACGCGGTGCGCCACCACGTCACCGCACTCGGCGGCTCGGTGGAGGGCGCCGAGCTGGTCGGTCTCGTTCCCGAGGTCGTGCTCAACGCGGTGCCGCGCGGCCGCCGGGCCCAACTCGGCCTGTCCGACCAGGACACCGTCGAGGCCCGTCTCCCGCGCCTGACGTGTCGTGGCGCTGACGGATCGTGGAGCCGACCGGTCTCCGGGGCGGCTGTTCGAGGGCGCCCTCCCCGACCCTGGGCGCTCCTGGACGCGGCTACGCAGTCGCCACGTCGCGTCGAGCCATGGCCCGGGCCCGGCGCACCCGCCGGCGCTCCCGTTCGCTCATGCCTCCCCAGATCCCGAACTTCTCGCCGTTGGCGAGGGCGTACTCCAGGCAGTCTTCGCGGACGACGCAGCCGCGGCAGACCTCCTTCGCCTCTCGGGTCGACGCTCCCCGCTCGGGGAAGAAGAGGTCCGGATCGACTCCCATGCAGTTTGCCTGCAGCTGCCAGCTGCGTTCTTGGCGACCGTAGAGCGTGGTCAAAATGTCCACTTTCACTGGTGCGCCCCCCTTCTTCGCTTCAGATGGCAATCGTGTAGTTACAACGATGTGATCTCTATCTTTGACCAGTCCCACCCGGGAGCGCAAGACCCGAACGGCCCGATGGGGCACGAAACGTGTGTTGGGCCTGCCTGTCGTTCGGTGGAACATTGCATGAAAACCCCAGTTCAGGACATTCCGCGCCGCCCAACGTCGGCTGAACGATCCTTCTGGGATTCCGCCGCGGCGATTTGTCCTGAGCGTGACCCCGCGGGTCCGGGGGAGGGTCCATCTGTCATCGCCGGTGAGAGAACCCTGAGGCCGGCGTCGGCCGGCCGGGAGCCCGCCGGGCCGGGTTCAGCCCGGAGGGGGGCGGCGGCTCAGCCGGCCGGGCGCATGACCCGGCGGTGCTTCAAGAAGTCCACCAGGACGTAGCCACCCAGCGCGTCGGGTGTGGTGTAGAAGGTGCGGCCGCCGTTGACCCGGGCGATCTGCTCCACGAAGGGATAGTGCGTGCGCTGGAGGTCGAGGGCGAAGGTGTTGATCACGATGCCCGCCCTCGTGCAGCGGATGACCTCCGCCATCGTGCGGCGAAGCGTCTCGGGCACGGGCGGGTAGTTGAAGAAGACCTCGCCGTAGTCGTCGACGTGCGCGGTCGGCTCTCCGTCGGTGACCACGATGATCTGCTTCGTGCCGTGCTGGTGGGACAGCATCCGGCGCGCCAGTGCGAGCGCGTGTTGCAGGTTGGTGCCGTAGACGTAGTCCCACATGGCCGTGGGCACCTCGTCCGGTCGGATCTCGCGGGCGACCTCGGAGAAGCCCACGATGCCGAGGTAGTCCCGCGGGAACGTCGACGAGATCAACGTCTGGAGAGCCATGGCCATCCGCTTGGCCGGCACGAAGTTGTCACGCATCGGCATCGACATCGACAGGTCCACCGCGAGCACGGTGGCCGAGCGGCTCAGCGCCTCGACCTCGACCACCTCGAAGTCCTCCGGCTTGAGGTGGACGGGCACGCCCGATCCGCCGCGGCGCACCGCGTTGTGGACCGTGGTCGAGAGGTGCAGGTTGAGCGGGTCCCCGTACTCGTAGGCCTTCGTGGTCTCCTCCCGGTCGTGGCCGGCGCCGGTGCGGAGGGCGGAGTGGTCACCGATGCGGTCCTTGTTGATCTGCCCGAAGAGGTCGGTGAGCGCCTTCTGGCCCAGCCGGCGCACGCCGCGGGGTGTGAGCTCGATGCGGCCGCCCTGCTGCTCGATCAACCCCGCGTCGGCCAGCGTCTTGGTGAGGTTGGCCAGCCGGTCGAGGGCGCGGGCGGCGTCCTCGCCCATGTGACGCCGCACCTGGTCGATGTCGATCTCGCCCAGGGCGGCCGGGGTCGAGGCGCTCTGGAGCACCTCTTCCATCCGATCGAGCTGGCCCAGGCGGCTGGCCAGGTCGGTGGCCTGGTCCAGGCTCATCGGGTTGTCGCCGTTGAAGTCGTAGGCGCGCTGCCACCCGGCGTCGGGCACGGCCCGCTGGAGGTTCTGGGCCAGGCGCTCGACCTGCCACCGCAGGTCCATGTTGTCGTCGAGCAGGGCCTCCATGAGCTGGCGGAGCTGGCCCTGCTGCTCGGGGGAGAGCGAGTTCCACACCGCCTGGGCGGCGGCCATGCGCTCGGCCAGCTGCTCGAGGAGCTCGTCGAGGGTCTGCGGATCGCCCGGGAACATGTCGCCGTACTCCGCCATGAACTGCTCGAAGCTGGGGTCGAGCTCCTCGCCGCGCTCGCGCTGCTCCAGCATCTGGTTGAGCGCGTCGTAGGCGTTGCGCATGCGCTGCATCTGCTCGGGGTCCATGTCCGAGAGTGCGTCCGAAGCCCCCTCGAAGAAGGTGTCGGCCATCTCGCGGCGGAGCTCCTCCAGCAGCTCCTCGAAGCGCTCGCGCGCCTCGGACGACACGAAGTCGTAGTGCTGGAGCGAGCTGATGCGGCCCGCCGGGTCGTCGGGCTGGAGGTCGAGCGCCATGCGACGCTCGGTGGCCACGTCGTCGGTGACCTCCTCGCGGCGGCGGTCACCCGAAGTGCGGGCCTCCTCGACCAGCTCGTCGATGGCGGCGCGCTCGTCCTGCTCTATCTCGTCGAGCTGCGCGCCGAGCTGCGCCATGCGGCCGTCGGGGTCGCCCTCGGCGAGCATCTCGGCCCGGCGGCGCCGGAGCTGCTCCAACAGGTCCCGCAGGCCCGCGATCTCCTCCCCGTCGGGGGTGCGCATGCCGCTGCGCAGGAGGCGGCGGAGCGCGTCGTCGAGATCGCCGCCGGCCAGGAGGTCGTCGGTGAGCCCCGCCAGGAGGTCGTCGGGGTCGAGGTCGGAGAACTGTTGGGTGCCGTCCCACTCCGTGTAGTCGTAGCTGACGCTCACCGGGTCACCCCCACGCTCGCGGCACGAGTCGCTACTTGCGCCCGCGGTAGAGGGCCCGCGCCCCCGAAGCGTCCTTGTTCAGGCGCTTGGTCAGGTGGAGCCCCTCGAGGAGGAACTCGAGCGCGCTCGCCATGAGCGCCGGCGACTCGGCCTCGGCCGCTTCGGGACCGGCCAGCTTGCGGGTCGGGGCCTCGAGCTCGGGGATGTCGGCCAGGACGGCCAGGTAGGCCGACGAGGCCAGGTCGTCGCCCACGTGGACCACCACCTGGTCGTGGAACGCGCTGACGATGGATGCCGGATCGTCGAGGGTGACGCGCCGCCGGAAGACCGAGAGCGTGGCCGCCGCGACGAGTTGCGCCACCACCTCCTCCTCGTGGCCCTCCTCCATGGCCTCGACCTCGATCTTGCCCTGGGTCGAGGGCACGAGCGAGGCCAGGTCGCTGACCCGGGGGACCGCCACGGGCTCGCCCGTGCGCAGGGCCCGCCGCACGGCCGACGCGACGAGCGTCTCGTAGTTGGCGATGGAGAGTCGGACCGAGACGCCGCTGCGCTGGTTGAGGTGGGTGCTGCGGCGGGCGAGCTGCGAGACCTCGGCGATGACCTCTTTCATGTACCCGGGCACGTTGACGGGGACGCCGGCGGTCGGCAGGTCCGCCTCCGCCTCCATGATCTTGACCTCGGTCTGGGTCTCGAACGGGTAGTGCGTACGGATCTGCGCCCCGAAGCGGTCCTTGAGCGGCGTGATGATGCGACCGCGGTTGGTGTAGTCCTCGGGGTTGGCCGTCGCCACCAGCATGATGTCGAGCGGCAGGCGGATGCGGTGGCCGCGGATCTGGACGTCGCGCTCCTCGAGGATGTTGAGCAGACCGACCTGGATGCGCTCGGAGAGGTCCGGCAGCTCGTTGATCGCGAAGACGCCACGGTTGACGCGCGGGATGAGGCCGTAGTGCAGTGCGAGCTCGTCGCTGAGGTAGCGGCCCTCGGCGATCTTGATCGGGTCGACCTCGCCGATGAGGTCGGCGATGGAGGTGTCCGGGGTGGCCAGCTTCTCGCCGTAGCGCTGCGAGCGGTGGACCCAACTGACCGGCGTCGCCTCTCCGAGCTCCTCGACGAGGTCGATGGCGAAGCGCGACACGGGGTGGTAGGGGTCGTCGTTGATCTCGGACCCTTCGACGACGGGGAGCCACTCGTCGAGCAGGCCGACCAGGGAGCGGATGACGCGGGTCTTGGCCTGCCCGCGCTCGCCGAGGAGTATGACGTCGTGCCCGGCCAGGACGGCGTTCTCCAGCTGGGGCACCACGGTCTCCTGGAACCCGAAGACCCCCGGCACGAGGGGGCGGTCCGCCGCGATCGCCTTGGCGGTGTTGCGTCGCATCTCCTCGGCCACCGGCACCGACTCCCAGCCCGACGCGCGCAGGTCGGCAACGGAGCGAGGGAGGTCGGCGGGAGGCTTGAGCAGACCCGGGGGCGCCACTGACGGGTCGGAGGAAGAGCCGGTCATGGACGAAGCCTAAACCCCATCCCCGGGGCGCGGCGCGGCGCCGGGGTGCGCCGCGCCGCCGGGTTCGGTGCCGAAGGCGTGCGCGTGGCGGGCCAGCAGCTGCTGGGCCAGCGCGCGCGCCGGGCGGGCGAGCGCGCGGTCACCGCGCTGGGCCAGGCCGATGGTACGGCTCAACGTCGGGCGCGCGAAGGGGACGGCGACCAGCGTCCCGTCGGTGGGCATGGCGATGGCGGGCACCACGGCGGCGCCGAGGCCGGCGGCGACGAACGAGAGGACGCCCGCCATCTCGCCTCCCTCGCTGACGAGGCGGGGTTCCACCCCTGCGTCGGTGCAGGCCGAGAGCGTGACATCGCGCAGGTCGTAGCCCTCCCGGAACATGACCAGGTCGAGTCCGTCGAGCTCCCGTACCCGGACGCTCCGACGCCGCGCCAGCCGGTGGTCGGGCGGGAGGGCCAGGACCAGCGGGTCGTCGAAGAGCGGCGTGGTCGTCACCAGCGGGTCGATCGCCGGCAGCACGACGAGCGCGAGATCGACCTCCCCCGCCGCGACCTGGGGTACGAGCTGGTGCGAGCCGGCCTCCACCACGGAGAGGACGATCCCGGGGTGGTGACCGTGGAACGCGACGAGCGCCGGCGCCAGCACGCTCGTCACCAGGCTGGGCGTCGCCCCGACGGCGAGGCGGCCGCGCACCATGCCCGAGAGCGCCCGGGCCTCCGCTCCCGTCGCCTCGACGTCGGCCAGCACCCGCTGCATGAAGGGGAGCAGGGCCTGCCCGTCCGGCGTCAGGGTGACGCTCACCTGACCGGGTCCGCGGTTGAAGAGCACGACACCGAGCTCGTGCTCGAGCAGCCGGATCTGGCGCGACAGGGAGGGCTGGGCCAGGTGCAGCCGGTCGGCGGCGCGGGTGAAGCTCCGATCTTCGGCCACGGCCAGGGCGTACGTGAGCTGGTGCAGCTGCACGGATCAGAGCTTACTGCTCTGAATTTCATGTTCATTATGTCTTTGACGTTGGAGGTGACACCCCGTATCGTCTCGTCGTCCGGCCCGGGCGACGCGCCCGGGCAGCGAAGGCGTGCCGCACGCCCGACGGAGGCTCGGGCGAGCCGGCCGCGGAGACCCGGCCGGGCAGCGAGGAGGTCCGAGTGACGACGACGGTCGAGAGCACATCCGCGACACCCGTGACGATCGGGGCGCGGCGGGGCGGACCCGACCGGCCCACCCTGCGCGAGGACACGTGGTGGGTCCAGCCGGTGGTCACGGTGGCCATACTGACGGCGTTCGTCATCTATTCGACCTGGGCCGCGTTCGTCAACAAGGACTACTACGCCGGAGCAAACCTGCACCGGAACCTGATCTCGCCCTTCTACTCCCCGTGCATCGCGCAGAGCTGCGTGCCGGGCAGCCACCCGTTCGGCACGCTGCCCTTCTGGAACTTCTCGCCGGCGCTGCTGATCCTGATCTTCCCGCTGGGCTTCCGCCTGACCTGCTACTACTACCGCAAGGCCTACTACCGGTCCTTCTGGTGGTCGCCTCCGGCCTGCTCCGTCGCCGACGCCCACGGCAGCTACAGCGGCGAGTCCCGGTTCCCGCTCATCCTCCAGAACATCCACCGCTACTTCTTCTGGATCCTGCTGCTGTTCAACTGCGTCCTGACCTACGACGCCATCGTGGCCTTCCGGCAGCCCGGTTCCGGGATCGGCGTCAGCGTCGGCACCGTCGTCCTGTGCGCCAACGCCGCCTTCCTCTGGCTCTACTCGCTGTCGTGCCACGCCTGCCGGCACTTCTGCGGCGGTCAGGTGCGCTCCTTCGCCAAGCACCCGACGCGGCACAAGTTGTGGAAGTTCGTGACGCCGCTCAACGGCCGGCACATGGTCTTCGCCTGGATCAGCCTCTTCGGGGTCGCGTTGGCCGACCTCTACGTGCGCCTCGTGGCCAGCGGCACCATCCACGACCCCGGGTTCCACTTCTAGGCTCGGGAACCAGGGTCGGCGGGCACAGGATCAGACGAAGTCGAAGACGAGGACGAGGACGAGGACGAAAGAGCGATTCGAATGGCCGAGCAGACTGCCACCGCCGACTACCAGACCCACGACTACGACGTCATCATCATCGGCGCCGGCGGCTCCGGGCTGCGGGCTGCCATCGAAGCCAAGGAGCGCGGCTTGCGGGTCGCGCTGGTCTGCAAGTCGCTGCTCGGCAAGGCGCACACGGTCATGGCCGAGGGCGGCATGGCGGCCGCCATGGGCCACGTCTGGCCCGAGGACAACTGGCAGGTCCACTTCCGCGACACCATGCGCGGCGGCAAGATGCTCAACAACTGGCGCATGGCGCAGATCCACGCCATGGAAGCCCCCGACCGGGTCTTCGAGCTCGAACGCTGGGGCGCGCTCTTCGACCGCACCAAGGACGGCCGCATCACCCAGCGCGACTTCGGCGGCCACCGCTACGCCCGCCTGGCCCACGTCGGCGACCGCACCGGCCTGGAGCTGATCCGCACCCTGCAGCAGAAGGTGGTCTCCATGGGGACCGACGTGTTCATGGAGTGCAAGATCCTGCGCCTGCTGCCCGACGCCGAGGGCCGGATCTCGGGAGCGGTGGGCTACATGCGCCCGACCGGGGAGATGGTCGTCTTCACCGCCAAGGCGGTCGTGCTGGCGACCGGGTCGATCGGCAAGTCGTGGAAGTACACCTCCAACTCGTGGGAGTCGGTCGGTGACGGACACGCCATGGCCATCTGGGCCGGGGCCGACGTCATCGACATGGAATGCGTGCAGTTCCACCCGACCGGCATGGTGTGGCCGCTCTCGGTGCGCGGCATCCTCGTCACCGAGGGCGTGCGCGGCGACGGCGGCGTGCTGCGCAACTCCGAGGGCAACCGCTTCATGTTCAATTACGTGGCCGACATGTTCCGGGCCGAGACGGCGGAGACCGAAGAGGAAGCCGACGCCTGGTACGACGACCACATCAACTACCGGCGCACGCCCGACCTGCTGCCCCGCGACGAGGTGGCACGCGCCATCAACTCCGAAGTGAAGGCGGGCCGGGGCACCCCGCACGGCGGCGTCTATCTCGACATCGCCTCGCGGCGCCCGGCCGAGTACATCCGGCGGCGCCTGCCGTCCATGTACCACCAGTTCATGGAGCTGGCCGGCGTCGACATCACCGCGGTGCCGATGGAAGTGGGGCCGACCTGCCACTACATGATGGGCGGGGTGCGGGTCGACGCCGAGACCCAGGCGGCGACCGTACCGGGACTCTTCGCCATCGGCGAGGTGTCGGGCGGCATGCACGGGGCGAACCGCCTCGGTGGCAACTCGCTCTCGGACCTCATCGTCTTCGGCCGCCGGGCCGGTATCGGCGCGGCCGACTTCGCCGAGGGCCGCGCCGGCTCGCCGAGCGTCGACGCGGCGGAGGTCGCATCGGTGATCGACGAAGCCTGCGCCCCCTTCGGCCGCGAGGACGGGAACAACCCCTACGACGTGCAGCACGAGCTGCAGGAGACGATGCAGTCGCTGGTCGGCATCATCCGCACCGGGCCCGAGCTCGAAGAGGCGCTGGGCAAGCTCGAGGACCTCAAGCAGCAGACGGCCAAGGTCCAGGTGAAGGGCGGGACGGCCTACAACCCGGGCTGGAACCTGGCCACCGACCTTCCCTCCATGATCACCACGTCGATCGCCGTCGCGCAGGGCGCGCTCAACCGCAAGGAGTCGCGCGGCGGGCACACGCGGGAGGACTTCCCGGGTCCGGACCCCGAGATGGGCAAGGTCAATTTCGTGCAGCGCCAGACCGGCGAGAAGGGCTACCTGGCTTCGATCGCCATCGCGCCCGAGCCGCTGCCCGAGATGCCGGCCGAACTGCGCGAGCTCTTCGAGGAAGGACACTGAGCCTCATGAACGAGAAGCTGGACGAGAAGGTGACGATGAGGGTCTGGCGCGGTGACGGCGGGGGCGGCGAGTTCACCGACTACGTCATGCCCGCCGTCGAGGGCGAGGTGGTGCTGGACGTGATCCACCGCATTCAGGCGTCCGACGCCCCGGACCTGGCCTGCCGCTGGAACTGCAAGGCGGGCAAGTGCGGCTCGTGCTCGGCCGAGATCAACGGCCTGCCCCGCCTGATGTGCATGACCCGCATGGACACCCTGCCCGAGGGCCAGCCGGTGACCGTCGCCCCGATGAAGGCGTTTCCCATCGTCCGCGACCTGGTGACGGACGTCAGCTTCAACTACGAGGTGGCCAAGACGGTCCCGGCCTTCAAGCCGGGACCCGAGCCCGAGGGCGGCTACCGCATGATGCAGGTGGACGTGGAGCGCGGGCAGGAGTTCCGCAAGTGCATCGAGTGCTTCATGTGCCAGGACGTCTGCCACGTCATCCGCGACCACGAGGAGAACAAGCCCAAGTACGCGGGCCCGCGCTTCTTCATCCGGTTCGCCGAGCTCGAGATGCACCCGCTGGACGTGAACGACCGCCGCGAGCTGGCGCACGACCGCGGCCTCGGCATGTGCAACATCACCAAGTGCTGCACCGAGGTCTGCCCCGAGCACATCAAGATCACCGACAACGGCATCATCCCGATGAAGGAGCGGGTGGTCGACGCGCGCTACGACCCCGTGGCCTGGCTCGGGCGCAAGATCACGGGGCGCAAGAAGAAGAGCGCCGAAGAGGCCGCCGCCGGCTGAGCCGGCGCCCCCCGAGCTCGCGCCGCCCCCGCATGGCCCGCTACCTGTCGCCCGAATGGGTGCGCTCCTTCGACGAGATGCTCTCGGCCCTCGACCTGTCCGCGGCGATCGCCGAGGCAGCCGGTACCTCCCTGGCGGCGGGCGACGGCGAGTTCGCGGTGGCCCAGGTGGTGACCGATGCCCCCGCCGACCTCGGCCGGGCCGACGGTGCGGCCGCTGACGCCGTCGATCAGCCCGTCCCGCACACGGTCCGCACCGTCCTGACCGTCTCGAACGGCCGGGCCCGCCTGGTGCTCGACCCCGAGGGCTCGCTCGAGACCGACGTCACCCTGGTCGTGGGGTACGCGGAGGCCTCGGCCATGGCGCTCGGCGAACTCGAACCGGCCGACGCGCTGGCGGACGGCCGCGTGCGCGTGCGGGGGGACCTGGCGGCGCTGGTGGCGGCGCAGGCCGTCTTGGCGTCGGCGGCGGAGCGGCTCGGGCCGGCGCTGGCGGATCTCACCGATCCGGCCTGAGGCCGTTGCCCCACCCCGCTCGTCCTCCCGCGTTCGGAGGTCGTTACACGGGATCGGTCGCGGTCGTCACGGGTGCGTCGTCCGGCCTCGGCGCACAGCTCTGCCGCGACCTGGCCCGCGCCGGGGCGGTGGTGGCGGGGCTCTCCCGGAACGAAGAGCGCCTGGCCGCACTGGCGCACGAGTTGCGGCGGGACTCGCCCCGCTCTCTCGCCCTCACCTGCGACGTCGCCGACACCGGCGCGCTGCGCGCCGCGCTCACACGGGTGGCGACCGAGCTCGGGCCCGTCGACCTCCTGGTCAACAACGCCGCGCTCGACCCGGCCGTCCGCCTGGCCGACATCGCAGAAGAGGACTACCGCCGGACATTCGACGTGAACTTCTTCGCCCCGGTGGCGGCCACGCTCGCCGTCATGGAGGTCATGGTCGAGCGCCGGCACGGCACCGTGATCAACGTGTCCTCCGACGGGGGACGCCTCCCCTCACCGGGGCCCGGCGCCTACCCGTCCTCGAAGGCTGCGCTCACCGCCTTCACCGAGTCGATCTCGTTCCGCCTGGCGCCCAAGGGCGTCCGGGTCCACGTCGTCTACCCGGCTTTCATGCCGACCGAGCTGGGACTCGGCGCCCTCAGCCGCGGCCTGCGCCGCCCACCCCGCCTGACCATGCGTCGGGTCGAGACGGTCTCGCGCCGGATTCTGGCGCGTGCCGGAGGCCCTTCGCTCGAGATCAGCGTCTCGGGCCTCATCGACGCGGCGACCGTGTTCCGCGCCGTGATGCCCCGCACATACCACCGGCTCCGGAGGTCGTGGTGACCGGGCGCGGACGACCTCGACGTCCGCGTGGCACTCAGGCGAACCACGGGTGACGGAAGTATCCTGGCCGGACCGGCTCGAAGAGGTCGGGTCGGTAGGTAGGAGGACGACGTGCACCAGCCGATCGACGACCACTTCCTTTTGAAGTACCGGGCCCTGCTGGACGCCGAGGACCTGGCGTTCGACGAGCTCGAGCACGCCTGCGAGGAAGGCGACCGCAGGCAGTTCGACAAGGACATGATCGATTGGCAGAACGCCCTGGAGCACAAGCTCGTCTTCCTGCAGAACGCCGGCATCGAGGTACGGCTGCCCGTCACCAGCTGAGCCCGCTCCCGGCCCGCCGGATGCGGCAGGGAGCGGCCCCCTAGTCCGCGGGGGCGACTTTGTGCGCCATTGTCTGAGCGCCGCCACCACCGTCGCGACCGTCACCCACCGGTTCCGACGCCCGCCACAGGGTGCCGGCTCAGGCGTCGCCCGAGGTCGCGGCACGGGCCCGACGTGGAGAACCACTCGAGCGCGTGACGATCGCGTTCCCGTTCTCACAGATCAGACGCAGGAGCCGAGCGCCGAGGTCGCCGAGCCGGCCGCGCCCTGCTCCTCGAGTTGGTCACCGCGTTCCAGCAGGCGTTCCCCGCCGCACCGCTCGCGGCGTTGGCCGAGCGGGCCGAGGCGCTGCGAGCGCGCACCGCCTGAAGGCGGTGCTCCCACAGCTATACAAAATGTTTGTGATAGCCCACAGCTATACAAAATTCATCCGAAGGAACGCACGCCACACCCGACAGTTTGGGTGAACTCGACAAGACTGACCAATTCGTGCCGTCCCATTGTTCGATACCTCTGAGGCCCACGGCGAAACAGAGAGTGACGTCGACACAAGACGCCGAAAATGACGCGAAGGTCTCACTTGGCACCCCGGTAATGGTCCACTCCTTGCCGTCCCACTGCTCAATCAGCTGGGGAGCGGTAGAGGCGTCACCAAGAGCGAAGCAGACGTCGCTCGCCGCGCACGCGACCGTGTTCAGGGAATCCTGGTCCTCGTCGAAGTTCGGACTGGCGACCTGGGTCCATTGGATGCCGTTCCATTGCTGGACGACGGTGGTCGTCGGCTCATCGGTGCCGACTGAGGTGAAACCGACCGCAAAGCACGCGTCGACTTGGGTGCATTCGACCCCGCCGAATGCCCAGTACTGTCCGGCACTGGCCGGATCGGCCGGCGAGAGGGACCAGGTGGATCCGTTCCATTCTTCGATCAGACCCGCGAAGGCGTTGCTCATGGTGACGCGTCCGACGGCGAAGCAGAGGTTCTCCGCCGGGCATGAGATGCCGACCAGGGAAGTCCCGTCGACTCGACCATACGCAGGATTCGTGGGCTTGGGGCTCTTCGGGCTCGTCATTCGGGACCAACTTGTCCCGTTCCAGTGCTCGATCAAGGCGCGCCTCGGGGAGAAGAACAGATCACCGACGGCGAAGCAGGAGCGGGCTGAAAAGCAGGAGACCGCGTTGAGTTGCCCGCCCGAGGCAAGATGCGGGCTGGAGACTTCGCTCAACCTCGTACCGGCCCACTTTTCGATCAGCGGCTGACTGTACGAGCCATGCGGGTGTTGGAAGCCGACACCGAAGCAAAACCTCGACGAGGCACACGCCACCCCGGTCAGTTCGTACGGGTAACGAAACCCGATGGAGCTCGGGACTACGGACCACGAGGTACCAGTCCATACCTCCGCAACGCTCTGTTGCGCAGCACCGGCGATTCCCTCTCCGGAAAGAGTGGTTGCCCCGAGCAAGATTCCCAAGGTGACCACAAGGCCAGCACGGGATCGAAGTGTCAACCCGCGAGATCTGTGACAGAACCGCCGCACTCCAACCCGACCTCCGTTCGCCGAGAACCAGCCCTGGGGGGTTGGGCCCTACATTAGAACGAGGGAGCAGTGTCCCTCCCGGTCGCACCCCGACCCCGCCGTACCTCAGCGTTCAGCGGCGACGAGCGAAGAACGCCCGGCGGCGGCGTTGGGAGCGGTGCCGCCGGCTCGGACCGACTCTTGCCCCTCGACTACAGCGCGCCGATGTCGCTGAGCCATGGCCCAAGTCGCGCTCCCCGGGGTTCGCGCCCGCGACGCCGGATTCGTTCGCTTGCTCGCCAGCTACGTCAGCCCGATCGATGTCGCGACATCACGCGTCGTGGCCTCGAAGAGCTCGGCTGGATTCAGGACGGTGTTGCGCCAGTGCCCGAAGACCTCGAGGCTGATAGCGCCGATGATCGTCGTCCACGCCTGAATCGCCGCGACGACCTTCTCCACGGGCAGCTCGGGCAACAGCTCCTCGTGGACCGGGGCCACCGCGTCGCGCAGCGCGTCCGGGACCGGTCGCCCCGGGTCGTCCATCCGCAGCCGGCCGCCCGCCTTGGCTTCGAGGACCGGGCGCATGAGCGCCGCGGCGATCCGTGCGTAGGGCGTGACGGTGTCGAGGGGTGCCTCGTAACCGGGCACCGGGGAACCGAAGACGAGACCCCACTCATGGGGGTGGGCGAGGGCCCACGCCCGCAGTGCCCGCGGGACGGCCTGCCATCGCGCGACATCGCCCCCGACCGCCTGGTCCGACGCGTCCGCGGCCGTCTCGGCCGTCTCGGCCAGCGCTTCGTAGGCCGACAGGATGAGGGCGCTGAGGAGGGCGTCCCGGCCGTCGAAGTAGCGGTACAGCGCCGAGGGCGCCATGCCGAGGTCGCGGGCGACCGAGCGCAACGAGAGGGCGGCGGCACCCTCTTCGGCGAGATGCCGGCGGGCCACGACGAGGATCTCCGTCGTCAGCTCCTGCCGGACCCTCGCCCGAGCGGTCCGCGGGGCGGACGGGGCAAGAGGCGGGGAGGGAACGAGGGCTGGACCCGGCATGCGTGCCAGTGTGACCCCTCCGACATGCGTACACAAGTAATTGACACGAACAGTGTTCTCGCTTAAGATCATTGTTCGAGACGTCACCGAACAACAGACGTCACGACACCGAACACCGGACACCCGGAGGATCGAGGAGGCCATGACCGTGACGAACCCCATCACCGACACCGAGGCGGCGACCAGCACCAGCGGCGCCACCGCGCACTACAAGCGCCCCGACTGGGTCACCCGCAACGTCATGAACAGGGTGATGATCGGCCTGACACGGCTCGGGGTCAGCGTTCGCGGATCCCGCGTGCTCGAGCACCGCGGCCGGACCTCAGGCGAGCTGCACCACGTCCCGGTCAACCTGCTGAGCATCGACGGCACCCAGTACCTCGTCGCGCCACGCGGCGAGACGCAGTGGGTGCGCAACGTCCGCCACGCCGACGGGCACATGGTTCTGATCCTCGGCCGGCGCCGCCAGCTCTGCACCGCGGTCGAGGTCCCGGCCGCGGAGAGGACACCCATCCTGCGCGCCTACCTGCGCAAGTGGAAGTTCGAGACCGGCATGTTCTTCGACGGCGTCACCCCCGACTCGACCGACGAGGAGTGGGCGTCGGTGGCGGAGCGCCACCCGGTCTTCGAGATCCACTGATCGGACACGCGCCGGCTCCTCGTGACGCCACTGGTCGCCCCCCGCCTCCCGGCCGCGCCATCATGACCACGTGAGTAGGCCCTCCGACGAGCGATCGCAGGTCCACACCCCGGCCGAGGCGACCCTCGGGCATCGCAACCTCGTGGACTTCCACCGGGCGCTGACGCGCTACGCCACCCGTGGCGCGCTCGAGGAAGGCGACGGCGTCGTGCTCTGCGCCGGAGGTTCGTGGATCCCGGTGGTGGGCAACAGCGCCTTCAGGACGAGTGAAGACGTCGACGCCGGCGAGCTCGTGGCCCGCGCCGACGCCTTCTTCGGGCGGATGGGCCGAGGCTTCACCGTCAAGGTGCGTGATGAGGGCTCGGACGAGGATCTGAGATCGGTCGCGCTCGGCGCGGGTCTCGAGACCTTCGGCGGGGGTGCGCCACAGATGCTCGTGCGCCAGGCGCTCGCTGCTCCCCCGGCGGTCGAGGGCGTGGAATTACGGCCGGTCGACGACGCGGCGGGCCTGCACGTGTTCGCGCAGGTCAACGGCGCCGCCTACGCCACCTACGGCATGCCGGACGGGGTGCACGCCGACCTCTTCGACCGGGAGAGCGAGGTACTCGACGACCCCTCCGTGCACCTCGTGGTCGCGTGGAGGGGGGCGGAACCGGTCGCGGCCGCGCTGGTCTACGAGAGCGACGGCGTGGCGAGCCTCCAGTGGGTCGGCACCGTGCCGAACGAGCGAGGCACCGGGCTCGGCGCCCTCGTCACCGCCTGGACGACGAACCTCGCGTTCGATCGGGGCGCGTCGTCGTGCACGTTGCAGGCCTCGCCCATGGGCGAGCCGGTCTACCGACGGCTCGGCTACGAGACGATCTACCGGTACGACGAGCTCGTTCGGTGGCGGGCGCCGCGCCGGAGCTGAGCCCGCCGGCACGGGTCCGGACCGACCCGCGCCGTCAGGCCTCCCCTATTGGAGCAACCCGCGCACGTAGGCCGCCTGGCCGACGTGCTGCAGGCAGTCGTCGGCGATGCTCACCAGGCGCACCCCGAGCGTGACCGGGCGGTCCCAGCGCCGGTCGACGACGCGGTCGAGCTCGGCTGCGGTCACGGTCTCGAGGAACCGGCTCGTTCGGTGGTCGACCTCTCGCAGGTAGCCGAGGAGGGCGCCCGGACTGTCGGGCCGCACCGCATCAACCTGGTCGGGGGCATGGCCGTAGCCCGTGTTCGACGGGTCGGGCTCGAGCCCGCACCGCTCGGCCCACGGTCCCGAGGCCCAGATCTGTGGCTCGTCGAGCAACTCGGCGATGTGGTCGTCCTGGACGCGGGTGAGGTGCCAGACGAGCCAGCCCACTGAATTCGCCCCCGGTACCGGCGCCCACGCCAGATCCTCGGCCGTGAGGCCCTGGACCGCATCGGCGGCGAGCGGCGGGATGCGGCCGTAGAGCTCCAAGAGGAAAGTTCCGATGTCCATGGCCCGAGGTTACGAGATGTCGATGCCGAGCGACCCTTACTCCGCCGCGACTCCGACAGAGGGTGGGGACCACCGGAGCTCGCGGGACCAAGGCGGCCCCGCGCCGCACCCGGAGAGATCGACGGTCTCGGCCACGTGGACGTGCCGCGTTTCCGTGCGCCGTCAATAGTTCGTTGGTCAGACGTAAGTGGAGTGTCCGCCGCCATGGCAAACGGTGACCACGGGCGATCTGTGCCCGCAAAGGAACTCTTTGCGCCTTTGGCCCAAATAGGCCTCTCGGCGCGTCATGATCGAGACCACCGGCAGAGAAGGAAACGAGCCCAGCGACCCGATCCCTCCTTCATTTTCCCAACAACAGTCTTTTCATCCCAGTTTCAAGAGGAGTAACATAAGCCGGGAATCGGGGCATCTGGCGCGGAAAAGCGGTGAGCGGAACCAGCCACCGCTGGTTGATCGAACTGGTGAACCCCCGAGCGGACGGAGGTACGCAGGTGCGGGATCACGGTTCAGTTCGAACGATCCCATTGCGTTTCTGATCGGAGATGCCTGAAGCCGCACCGATGAGTCCCATCGGACATGATTGGGTTTCGGCTGCGCGCCGCGGTCCGTTGATTGCCGCCAAGACGACTGCTCGATTGCTCCCGCGCGTCATGCGAGAAGGACGAGGCAGGGAGGTGTTCGCCGATTTTGCCAGGGAGATTCGTTGTCGGGGCCTGCGCTTGACGGAAGAGTCACAGAGCCCCGCGTATGCATGGACTCCTGACGGACCTCAACAGAGAGCATCGACACCTTTGGCGTTGACCCCGATCACGGGTCGACTGCGAGGGTGGTGCATCGCTCCGGATCTTGGTTCAGCCATAGGCTGGAATCACCATTCTGTCTTTGAGGTGCGGGTGAACCGGGAGGGCGGAGACATTTCGCTCGAGATGACCGAGGTCGCCCGTTTCGAGCCTCAGGTCACCGCAGCACATCGATTGGCCTCCGGGGAGATTCTCGTATGTCTCGTTGGCGGTCTCTGCCGAATTTCCAATGAGGAGGGGAGCATAGAGGTCCTCTCGCTCTCGGCCCCGACGAGCTTCGTCAGGCCACAGTGTCTCGCCGAGGATTCCTATGGTCGCCTGATCGTCGGCGAGTACGGCAACGTGAGAGACGCTCACGGGCGTTGGGTCTCGGTCGCTTGGATCTATTGGTCCGAGGATCAGGCGAGATCGTGGCAGAAATCGGATGTACTGATCCGAGCCGGAGTCAACAAGCATGTCCATGCCGTGGCTGTGTGCCCCGAATCGAACCAGCTTTTGGTGACAACGGGCGACAACCTGAAGTGGCTCTGGTCGGCCCCGCTCGTCGGACCCCATGAAATGCTTTCTGCTTCTATCAATACACTGCGACCGGCGAGCACTCGGCTCATGGCGCTCGGCGGGTATTCAGGTGTTGCGATTACACCTTCGACCGTCTACTGGGGGACCGATTACTGGAAGGGGTCCAACTTCATATCGGCGAATACTCACCTGGGTCCGCGGCAGGATCGTCGATGGAAACTCGAAGGCAGACTTCGGCGTAACCCGATTGCGAGCATGGCTTCGCTTGCCGGGACGGACGGCTATTACGTATTAGCCGCCTCGGTGAATCAATTTCGAGAGAAAGAGGCTTACTCGGGACTCCTGGCCTTCGATGAGAACGCGGACACCTGGACCTGTCTGATGATTCTCAACGGCGCCCAGAAGCAATTTCGAGTCCGTCAGTGTCCGTGCAATCGGGGATCGCCCATCGCGCTGGTAGGCATTGGGCGCTCTCTCATGGCGGTACACGAGGGTTCGCTGCTCAGCAGTGGATGAAGGCGATGCCCTCCGAAGTCAGGTCCCTCCGGCGATCTCGGCCCCGGGTGACTGGATGTCGTACCGCGCCCTGGCCGTGTAGGCCACCAGTACCACGACGACACAGGTCAGGACGAGCGCCGTCTGCCAGTCGCCGAAGTTGGCACCGCTGAGCCCGTGGTCCTTGCTCAGGTAGTCGGCGAAGGATGCGCCGACCGGCCGGGTGATCACGTAGGCGAACCAGAATGAGAAGATCGCGTTCCACTTGAGGAACTTCCATCCGCCCCACGGGATCAGGATCACGAGGCTGAACAGGATGGCGGACGAGAGATAACCGAGCCCGAGAGTCGAGGCGGCGAAGTCGCCGACAGCGGTGCCGAGGCAGAAGGTGGCGAACACGACGCTCCAATAGAATTTCTCGCGCCGGTTCGTGGTGATGGAATGGATGTCGAGTGTGTGCTCGCTACGGTTCCAGACGAAGAAGACCCCGGCGAGCACCACCAACCAGAACAGCGTGGTGACCGCGTACGGCATGCCCAGGACGAGGTGCATCGTGTCGGCGACTCCCGTGCCGGCCGTGGCGATGGCCAGCGCGAGGAACCAGTAAGGGATCGCCGCGTAGCGGCGCGCGGCGAACTGGATGAACAGCGCGACGCAGAACATCGACACCTCGACGACGACGCCGACCTTCTTGTTGTTGACGAACATGTCGGAGATCGCCTCGCCGGCCGCGGTCGTCGAGATCTTGATGACCCAGAACATGGCCGTGACTTCAGGGACCTTCGCCGCCAGCGGTTGCTGGTTGAACACTCGGAACAGTGAGCGCACGCTCGGGGGTCTCCTCTCGTAAGCCGTCCGGGCCGGCCCTCGAGGAACGAAGGGCGCGCCGGAAGTCGCGCCGTGAAATCGTAGCCCCGCCGCCTCGGCGGCCGGAGGCGGGTGGAGGGGTGCCTCAGGCCGGTGACATGGAGTTTCGCGCTGTTTTCCGACTTCGGGATGAGTGCGCCGACGCCGAATTCATCCTTGAGGCTGAGGCGGGATGTGGGGATCCCCGAGCGCCGACGTCATGTGGCGTGCACGAAGGTTTGCCTGAACTCCTCGTAGCTCGCATCGAGCGGGCCCGTCTGAATCTGGACGTCCGAATCCGACCCGTCGTTGTACGCCGTCGCATGACTCGAGAGGGCCCCGTTCACCATCACGCTCGGAGGACGTCTCTCCACTCGCTGTTGAGTAGTCCGAGGCGCTCACGTCGCCCCACGAGGCCCATGTGATCACCGTGGCTGCGTGGGCGAGATCGTCGAAGCTCTGGAACACGAACGCCTCGATGGTCTCGAGGCCGAAGATGCCATGGAATTTGGGGAAAGGTGTTTGCAACATGGTTGAGCTGCACTCTCTGTTGCGGTGTCATCAGTTCTGATCGCTCATGTCTGTGCCAATTCGTTTACGGCGTCCCTCCCGTTTGCTGACCGCGAATCGGGTTCAGCCAGCAGTCATCCCTGCGCCCGCACCCAGGCTTGGGCGCCCATCTGTACGGCGTCCCATGGGCTTCCGAGAGGCGGCGTATAGGAGAGATCGAGGTCACTCATGGCATCCACGGTCATCTCGTTGAAGATGGCGGTGGCCGCGATGTCGATGCGCTTGGCGACCTCAGCGTGCCGGTGGCCGAAAAGCTGGACGCCGAGGAGCCGCCCTGTTCCGCGGTCTCCCGTGTAGCGCATCCGGATGCGGTGACTGCCAGGGAAGTAGGCCTTGTGGTCGTCGGCCTCGAATTCGACCGTCACCGGGTCGAAGCCTGCGGTAACCGCCTCGTGATCGCGCAGGCCGGTACGGGCGGCCACCATGTCGAAGATCTTGACCACCTGGGTCCCCAGGCTGCCGGTGAACTCCCTGTTTCCCCCCAGGGCGTTTTCGCCGGCCACCCGACCCTGCTTGTGAGCGGTGGTCCCGAGCGGCAGGTAGGTCAGGCCCAACAGGCGGTGGTGCGTGACGACGCAGTCGCCGGCGGCGAAGACACGCTCGAGATTGGTGCGCATCCCCCGATCGACGCAGATCGCCTGGGCCACACCGAGTTCGGCCCCGGCTGACGCCGCCAGTGCCGTGTCCGGTCGCACGCCCACGACCACGAGCACCATGTCGGCACAGGTGGTGAGCTCCGTGCCGGACGAGTCGACGGCGTCGATCTGAAAGCGGCCGGCCGAACCCTTCGGTGCCGCCGAGATCCGCTTGACCGTCGTGCTGGTCCGCACATCGACCCCGTGAGCGGTCAGTTCGGCGTTCACGAGTGCGCCGAGGCTCGGGTCCACGGTGGGGAGCACCTCGGGCAGCCGCTCGAACTGTGTCACATCGAGGCCCCGGGCCCGGAGGCCCTCGGCCATCTCGAGCCCGATGTAGCCGGCGCCCACGATCACCGCGCTGGCCGGTTCCGACTCCTCAATCGTGCGGACCAGCTCGAAGGTGTCGCCCATGGAGTGGAGCAGGTGGACCCCGTCGCCGGGACCGAGCGCAGCGGGGCCGACCAGGCCCTCGATCGGCGGGCGAGCCGAGATCGCCCCGGTCCCCACGACGAGCTTGTCGTAGGCGATCTGGTCCTCGATCCCCGAGTCGTCGATCACGTGAAGCCGGCGGCCGGCGACGTCGATCTTGGTCGCGATCGTGTTGAGCCGTACCTGCATCCCGGTCTTCTTGAGATCGTCGAGGGTCCGATGCGCCAGGTTGCGCCAATGGGTGACCTCACCAGAGACGTAGTAGGGGATCCCGCAGATGGAGAAGTTTGGGTAGGCGTCGGCCACGACGACGGTGACCTCGCTCGTCGGGTCGATCTCGCGTACCCGTAGCGCTGCGCTGATGCCGGCGTCACTGCCGCCTATGGCGACGATGTGCATGGGTCTCCTTTCTTACGCCTCGGGAGGGGGTCAGCGTGTTCAGTGGGTCTCGAGGTCACCTTCGCCGCGCAGGTGCGGTTCGATGACGTCGGCCGCCTCGGCTCTTGTGATTCCGGGGTAGAGCACCTTGATCAGCCCGAACGCGAGCACGCCGCCGACGACCTGAGCCGAGATGAAGCTCGGGACCGATGACGGGTCGATGCCCGCGAAGCTGTTGGAGAACATGCGGCCGACCGTGATGGCGGGGTTGGCGAAGCTGGTCGAGCTGGTGAAGAAGTAAGCAGCGCCGATGTAGGCCCCGACGGCAGCCGGGGCGAGGTGGGACCGTCCGGAGCGAGCGAGAGCGAAGATCACCAGGATCAGGCCCACGGTGGCCACCACCTCCGAAAGCCAATGCGGCCCCGAGGCCCGGTGCTTGGTCGAGATGGAGACGGCGGCTTCGGAGAACATCACGTTGGCCACGATCGCCCCGCAGATGCAGCCGAGAGTCTGGACGGGCAGGTAGGCAGCTGCGTCCTCCCATTTCATGCCCCCGAACCCAGCATCGACGAACGAGACGATCGGGTTGAAATGTCCGCCCGAGATCGGGCCGAACATCAAGATGATGGCGAAGAGCCCCGTGGCGGTGGCGGCAGCGTTCTCGAACAGCTGGAGCCCGACGTTGCCCGGGGAAAGGTTCTGTGCCGCGATACCCGAGCCGATGACAATGGCGGCCAGGAATCCACTGCCGACGAACTCGGCGAGCAGACGTCGCCACAGGACCGTGTCCCTCATGGACCTCTTCCCCGACCGCCTGCGCCGATCAGCAGCAGGGCGTCGAGCCGGCGGAGCAACCGCCCGCCGCCATGGGCGCGCCGCCGATCCCCTCGGGGACGCAACAGGACCCGTCACCGGCGATGCCGGTCTCGGCTGGTGCGTCAGCCAGGACGGTGTAGACCTCCCATGGCGCACCGTCGGGGTCGCTGACCCAGACCTTGTCCTGAACGGCGAAGCAACACGTCGTGTGCTCCTCGACCTCGGTCTCGAGTCCCTTGTCGCTCAGACGTCCCGTCGTTGCCGTCACCTCATTCGGAGTCTCGACTTCGACCCCGAGGTGGTTCAGTGCGCCGATCGTCCCACGACCCCGCGCGGTCAGGTCCTCCATCAAGACGAGCTTGAGCGGCGGGTCCGCGATGGCGAAGTTGGCGTATCCAGGCCGACGCTTGGCCGGATCGGTCCCAAAGAGCTTGGAGTAGAACTCGACCGCTTCGTCGAGATTGCTGACGTTCAGTGCGAGTTGGACCCTCGACATCGCGAGACCTCCCTGTAATATCGAGCTGAGTCGATGCATCGAGTATGGTCGATACATTGACAGATGTCAATATCTTGGGAGGAGGTGGCCCGTGGGCAAAGCGGTTGCGACAAAGGTGCGATCGACGGAGTGCTGCGCATCGGTGCTCGCCGCACCGCTCGACTCGACGGATGCCGCTCAGCTGGCCAGCGGGTTCAGCGCCTTGGCCGATCCGGTCCGGTTACGCGTCCTCAGCATTCTCGCAGCCTCACCTGAGGGTGAGGTCTGCGTCTGCGACTTCGTAGGGCCCCTATCCAAGAGTCAACCCACCGTGTCGCACCATCTGAGGATTCTGAGCGAAGCGGGTCTTGTCCAAGGTGATCGACGTGGCAAGTGGGTCTGGTACTCACTCAACCGGGATCGCCTGGCCCAGCTCCGCGCCGCCATCGACAGCTGAAGCCGGACCGAGTCCGGCTCAAAGCCACCGACCGAGGGATCCCGCGTCAACGTGGACACGGGAAGCGGGCTGTGGGGGGCCACCGGGTGGTGCCGACAACGTGCCTCCGAGGTGCTCACTCCCGGGTCAGTGACCGTTTCGACTACTCATCGGCATGCCCGTCGACGTGACGGAGCTCGAGTCCTTCAGCCCACCACGACCGGCGACCCCCCCGCAGCCGCGGAACGGTAGGCGGCGTCGACCAGGCGGTGGGCGACCAGCGCCTCTCCCAGGCTCGGCTCGGGGGCAGTCCCCGCCGACACCGCATCGACAAAGCCCCGGTCCGCCTCGACATAGGCCCGGATGGCCAGACCGACGTCGTCGTCGGCCAGAGGGAGCGCGTCGACCCAGTCAGGTGAGGGACAGAGCCGCACGGTGCTCCCCGCAGTCGTCTGCACGTGGAGAGGCCCCCGGAACTCGTCGTCGAGCCAGACCATCCCCTCGCGGCAGAAGATCTCGACCCGCCGCGTCGAGCCGCGACTCAAGATGTCGTGCCAGACGCTCGTGAGCTGCGCCTCGAAGCCCGAGTGAAAGGACATGGAGACGCTGGCCAGGTCCTCGACCCCTTCGTGCCCGGCGACGTTCGCCGTCCGGGCGGCCACGGCGGCAACTTCCCCGAAGCAGAAACGCAGGATGTCGACGTCGTGGATGGAGTGCTCAATGAGGCAACCGCCTCCGGCCTGAGTCACGTCGGCCCGCCACTTCGAGGGGTAGGTGCCCTGAATGGGGAAGTACTGGTCGTCGCGGAAGACGGCGGCCATGGGGGTGCCGAGCTCGCCCGAAGCGACGAGTTCGCGCAATGCCCGGAAGACCGGCGCGCTGCGCAGCACCAACCCGCACTGACTGGGCACCCCGGACGCATCAACCGCGTCGACGAGGGCCGACGCACCGGACAGGTCGACGGCGAGCGGCTTCTCGCAGAAGACGGCGCGCCCGGCCGCGAGGGCCAGGTCGACGGCACGACGATGCGCCGCAGTCGGCGTGCAGACCCAGACGGCATCGCAGCTCGCCGCCACCGCGGCTGCGTCGGCCGCCACCTCGGCGCCCATGGCCTCGGCGAAGGACCGTGCTCGGCGCTCACGCGGGTCGTAGACGGCTTCGACCGAGGCGTCGATCACCCCGGCGTCCATCATGGCTTTGAGGCCCAGCCCGTGGGCCCAAGCGATGAGACCTGCCCCGACGAAGCCGATCCGCACCATGGCGGCGAGGCTACGCGTTGTGGTCGGCCGACCCACCGCCCAGCGCTGAGGCCAGGCGCGACGCGACGGTGACGAGGAGTCCGATCTCATGGCGCTCGCGGCGCCTGATGGGCACGGGCCTACCCCCGCACACCGTGCACCCGGTCCCTGGCACGGGCTCGACGAACACGCCGGAGCTGGTGGTGTCGTTGGCCGGGTCGTCGCCGCTACGCGACCCCTCCGCGAACGCCGACACCCACTTCACGCTGGGAGCGTCGGCACCTCGCACCTGGGAGAACCGCCCCAGGCCGGTGTCCGCCACGGCCAGCCAGGACAGCTCGAAGAGCGACATCAGGGACGACGCCAGGACCTCGATCGCGTCGGCGGGAGTCCCCGCACCGAGGATGGCCGCGGCCGCCGTGAGCACGGTGTCCTCCCGGTCGGGGACCTCACCCACCAGCTCTCGCACCTCTTCGACGCCTGCTCCGGGGACGTTGCGCACCCCGCGGCAGACGGCGTCGAGGATGCCCGTCTCGTCAGGCAGCTCGACCACCAGCTCGTCGATGGCCACGCCGGCGTCGCGCTCGAGCACCTCGAGGCCGACGACGTTCCCCTGCAGGGCACCCAGCTCGGCTGCCACCGCGCCCAGCACGCCGGGGACGTCAGGGAGCCAGATTCTCATGCGGGTCAGCAAGGGGTCCCTCGGGTCAGTGCGTCCGGGTGATGCGGACGGCCACCCGCATGGCGTTGTCGGCGTTGCCGGCGTAGATCCCCTTGACCGGGGGCACGTCGGCGTAGTCACGACCCCGACCGACGGCGACGTGCCGCTCCCCCACCTCGACGTCGTTCGTCGGATCGTAGCCCCACCACTTCCCCGTCCAAACCTCGACCCAGGCGTGGCTCTCCCCCGTGAATTCCTCGCCGATGGTGGCGTCGGGTTCGGGGTGGAAGTAGCCCGAGACGTAGCGGCTGGGAACGCCGGCCGACCGGGTCAGAGCGAGCGAGAGGTGGGCGAAGTCCTGGCACACTCCGGCACAGTCCGCGAAGGCCTCGGCCGCCGACGTGAGCACGCCGGTGACGCCGCGGCGGTAACGCAACGCGTCATGGGTCCACCCGAAGATGTTCCGCACCGTCTGGAGCGGCCGTCCGGCGCGCAGACTCTCGGCGATGGCAGCGAGCTCCGGGGTGGGCGCGGTGTAGAAGCGATGGCCGAGGTGGTCGGACATGGTCAGCGACGCATCGGCGGCCTCGTCCCAGCTGCAGTCGTCCGGAGACTCGGCGTTGAGAGTGTCGACGAGGGCGTTGCCGGTGACGGAGAGCATCTCGTGACGCCGATCGACGTTGAAGGCGACCACGTGCGTACCCCAGTAGTCGACGTAGGAGTACTGCTGTGCGGCGGGAATCGTCACCACTCTGGTCTCGAGCGCCGTCTGGCGAAGTTCGGTGCGCGGCGTGAGTCGAAGCTCGTTGTACGACGCTCGCGCCGAACCGTCGTAGTCGAACCTCGTTTCGTGGGCCACGCGCAGGCGCCAACCTTGACCGCGGTTCATCCGACAGCACCGCCCTGTCGCCATTGGGTGGGCAGGTCCTGCGCGAAGTAACGCGCCGTGACGGCGTCACTCACCGACGAGATCGAGGATTGCAGCCGCTCCAGCCGGGTCTCGAGGCCCCGCGCCAGGGTGGCGGGGGCTGAGTACTCGAGTTCGGCCCGGGCCAGCCCGATCAGACCGCGCGCGTCCTCCCAGGTGTCATCGCGGCCGACGTTGATCTGGTCCAGACAGTCCTCGGCCAGGGTCAGGGAGGCGAACGCTGAGCGCGGGAAGAGCCGGTCCCGCAACAAGAAGTCGAGGACGCGGCCCGGCTCGACGACGCCCTGGGACAGGCGGAGGTACGGCTCGTAGCCCCCGCACGACCGCAGCAGCATCACGAGGCCGCTGTCGTGCACCTCGTCGAAGACGACGGTGGCGAGCTGACGGGCCACGACGTCGGTGCGCTCGAGGCAGCGGCCCAGAGTGAAGAAGAGCCAGGTCTGATCCCGGCTCATCATCGTGTCGGCCAAACCCATCATGCCTGCGCACTGCGTCTTGACGAAGGAAAGGTAGGAAGCCGGCCCGGCGCTGCGGCTGGACTCCCAGTGCAGCGGTAGCTCGGACCACGTCGCGTTGATGTGCTCCCAGAACTCGACGGGCACCACGTGGCGTACGGCTCGCGTGTTCTCGCGTGCCGCGGCCAGGGCGCCGGCGATGGATGACCGGCTTCGTGGATCGGTGGCGAGGCGCTCCGTCGCCTGCCACAGGGTCTCGTTGCCGCTGTCGGGCAGCCCCATCACCGCGAGCAGCCGGCGCGCCGCGGCCGATCCCTCCACATCACTCTGCTCGAGCCCCTGGTACACCGAGACGTCGAGGATGCGGGCCGTGCCCTCGGCCCGCTCGACGTAGCGACCGACCCAGAAGATGGACTCCGCCACCCGGCTGAGGAGGGCCCGCGTCACCGTTGCGCCTCTGCGACCTGCTGCTGTTTGTTGTTGCTGTTGCTGCTGCACGCCGTTCTCGGAGTCCGCCGCCGGCCCCGTGTCCATGGGCGGCCCCGCGTTGCGGAGAACGATCTGGCGCGGGGGGAGCACCGGCATGGAGGGACCGCCGCCCACGACCCAGGTGTCCTTGGACCCTCCACCCTGGCTCGAGTTGACGACGAGCCCTCCTTCGCGCAGAGCCACACGGGTCAGCCCTCCGGGCAGCACCCAGATGTCCTCGCCGTCGTTGACCGCGAAGGGGCGCAGGTCCACGTGTCGCCGCACCATCGACTTGTCCACCCAGGTGGGCGACGTCGACAGCGCGACCACGCGCTGCGCGATCCAGGACCGGGGATCGGCCTCGACGTCGAGCTCCAGCTCGTCCAGCTCGGCCCCGGAGGCCGCGGGACCGATGACGAGGCCTTTGCCACCCGAGCCGTCCACCCGCTTGAACACGAGCTGGTCCCGACGACCCGAGCGCGTCCTTGCGGACGGCGCGGTCCACCAGGTGCATGGTCTCGACGTTGTCGAGGATGGGGTCCTCGCCGAGGTAGTAGCGGATCATCGCCGGCACGTAGGTGTACACGAGCTTGTCGTCGGCCACGCCGTTGCCCAATCCGTTGGCGATGGTGACCCGTCCCGCCCGTGCTGCGTTGACGACGCCGGGGCAGCCCACGAGCGATTCGGGTCGGAATTGCAACGGGTCGAGGTAGTCGTCGTCGACGCGCCGGTAGATCACGTGCACCGGCACCTCGCCCTCGGTGGTGCGGAGAAACACGTCCGTCCCGTGGCACACGAGGTCCCGCCCCTCGACCAGGTGCACACCCATGAGGCGGGCCAGCAACGCATGCTCGTAGAAAGCCGAGTTGTGGACACCTGGGGTCAGGACGACCACCGTCGGGTCCTGGACCGTGGAGGGAGCGGCCCGACGGAGCGCGTTGACGAGGCGAGCCGGGTAATCGGTGACCATCTGAATGGGCTGGCCCCAGAACAGCTCGGGCAGGACCCGTGCCATGGCCGACCGGTTGGCCAACACGTAGCTCACGCCCGATGGACTCCGCAGATTGTCCTCGAGCACCCGGAACTCTCCGTCCTCGTCGCGGATCACGTCGATGCCCGCCACGTGGATGCGAACCCCGTTGGGTGGCGTCAGACCGAAGGCGGAGCGGACAAAACCCGGCGAGCTGGTGACGACGTCGTGCGGGATGAGGCCGTCGCTCACGATGCGGGCAGCGCCGTAGATGTCGGTGAGGAACTCCTCGAGGGCGCGCACCCGCTGGACCACGCCGCCGGAGACCCGGGCCCACTCCTCGGCAGTGAAGATCCGTGGCACGACGTCGAGGGGGAATGGCCGCTCCTCGCCGTCGAGGTCGAAGGTGACGCCTTGGTCCATGAAGGCGCGCGCCAGCCGGGTGGCGCGGGCCGAGACGTCGTCGGGACCCATCTGCGCCAGCGACGCGGCGACGGCCGCGTACGGCACGCGGGCCGTACCGGAGCGGTCGAGCATCTCGTCGAACGCTTCCTCGGTCAGTCCACGGGCGGACATGCCGTAGCCGTCGAACAGGTCGCCCACGGGCCTCAGCGTGCCAGGCACGTGTTTCGCCCGCGTTTCGCCGCCGCGAACGTACGGTGACGCGTCTGCCCCGGGACCGGCGAGGTCAGGCAAGCCGGGAAAGGGGGGCGTGATGCCAAGACCTCATCGTATGAGGATGCGAGCGCCGAGTTCCATACCGGTACAGGCACGTCAGGATGCCGGGCCCCGCCGGCCTGCTCCGGGCGGTCCCTCGGGGGAACCGAAACAGGCCGGCCCTATGCCCTCGACCGGGTCAGCTCACGGTGATGGTGAACGAACCCTTGACTTTCTTGGCTGGAACGCCGCTGTCCTTCACCTTCACGATGAAGTTGGAGGTCGTGGCGGTGGAAGACGGCGTGCCCGAGATCGTGCCCGACGTCTTGTTCAACGTCAGCCCGGCCGGAAGGGTCCCGCTGAACACCTTCCACGTATAGGGGGGCGTGCCGCCGATCGCCTGCAGTGTCGCCGAGTAGGGCACCCCGATGGTGGCGCCGGGGAGCGAGGACGTCGTGATCTGCAGCGGCACCGCGGTGACCTTGAAACAGCCGTCGGTACTCGTGTCCGAGCTGATGGCGTAATTCGAGTCGCCCGTGTAGGTGCTCTGGATGCACCAATAGCCGGGCGCGTCGGGCGTCAGTGGGGCCGACGTGGCGGCGGCGCTGTCGCCGGATCCGGCGGACACCCCGACGGTGCTCCCGAGCGGATCCGCCGACGCCGAGCAGGCTTTGGGGCTCGGCAGTGGACCGCATTCGGTGAAACTGACGTTGCCGGTGGGAGGCCCGCTGGTGGCGTTGCCCGTCACCGTGGCCGTCACCGTGTTCGCCGTATCTTCGGGGACGCTCGAGCTGGCCGGGGCAGCCGAGATGCCAGGCGTGAAAGTGCCCGCCGGCTCCGACACCTGCCCGAAACCGTCGCCCGAGGCGTCGATGGGCCCCGTGTAGATCTCGAGCTGGCCCTTGGAACTGACACGGCTGATGGGCTTGGCTCCGGCCGCCTTCAGGGACTTGCCGTCGATGGTGGAGTTGCTGAAGTTGAGGCCTCCGAAGCTGGGCGGCGGATACGCGTCGCCCGTGGTGTAGTCACGCAGCGCGTCGATGCCGACGGACATGTAGGTGCCCACCATGCCCCCGGACGCGGTCGTCGTGTTGGAGAAGCTCTGCGTGGGGTCGTCAACGGTCACCGAGGTGCTGCCCCCGGTTCCTCCCGTTGATGTGACCTCGACGTCGGTGCTGACGGTGTCCCCGGGCGACGGTGTCAACGCAAGCGAGGTCATCACGTTGTTGACGATCGCCTGCGAGCTGTAGGTGACGACGCCCCCCGAGCATTCCACGACGACACCACCCGCTGAGACCCAGTTGCTCACGGAGCTGAAGACCCCGGTTCCGTCGATCATGCCCGACGTCGGCTTCCCACAGGTGACGCTGGGAACGGTGAATGTCGTGGCCGCCGAGTACGTCGTGGAGTTGTCGGGAATGACGTTGGAGCTTTCGTTGCTGCCGTTCGTGATCAGGGCGACACCGGCGTAGTCCACGGCTCCAGGCAAGGGCGCGACGTCGGCGCACTCCCCCTTGCCCACCTGGCCCGAGCTCGAGTAGTAGTTGCCGTCGCCCGAGTACGAGTCCTCGAAGCACCACCAGCCGGGGGATGTGGGCGTGAAGGGCGGCGAGACGGCCTTGGACGTATTGCTTCCGGTCGGCGTGAGGGGGATGGGTCCGCTCGACTCGTCCGTGAGTGCCGTGCAGGGAACGGTGGGAGACTCGTTGGCCAAGGGTCCACACAGGCTGAACGTCACCGTGCCCGTCGGGGCCGGTCCCGAAGGACTCCCTGTCACCACCGCAACGTCAGTGGTGCTTTGGCCCTCTTGTATCTTGTAGTTCTTCACCGTGGTCGTGGTGGTGGTGGCGTTGCCTGAGGCTTGGACGGTCAACGTCTCGGACCCGCAAGCAGTTGACGACGGAGCATTGTTCGAGTCACCGCTGTAGCTCGCCTGCACGTAGTAGGTCCCCGGCGTGTTGATGGTGGCGGACCCTGACGGAGGCAGGACGCCTGGTGTGGTGATCGTCTCCGTGTCTGGAGGCGCGACGAGAACCGAGCAGGCACTGTCCGAGTAGACGGAATAAGTGACCGAACCGGTGGCACTGGCGCCGGTTCCGCCAGCGAATGTGGCGGTGTCGCTCACTGCCGTGCCGGGAGGATCGGTCAAGTTCGGTCCGACGTTGGTCCCGTCGTACAGCGCCGTCGTGATCGTCGTCGGTGGCTGTGCCCCCGCGGGAGCCGCGGCCAAGGCGACGACAGCCCCGCTCAACAACGCAGTGACGGCCAAAGCTCGATACGCACGCGTGGCGCGTAGGTGAGAGAACAGGTGCAAGCTCATCGAAGTCCCCAGCTTTCCGCTCGATGTTCCGCCCGGGAAGACCATCTGTCGTCCCTCCCCCCGGGAGTCCCACCGCTGACACTAGGTGTGCAGGCTCCGCTATGCAATCGCGATTTAGGCGCTCCCGCGGTTCGGGAAACGAATGTGCGTCGTGATTCGAGCCGAATTGTCCGTCCATGGCCTGCCGCAGCGTTGAAAGACGTGCTGGTAGGCACGAACACCACGAAGTGAGGCCCGCTGGCGGGTTCGAGCCAACATTGTCGATCGATCGGAGCCGTAGGCGAACGGGTTGTCGAACTCGTCAAGGCCTCACCGGTGAGACCCTCGCGCAGCGGCCGTAGTCGTCGAACAGGTTGCAGACGAACTCAGCGTGCCAGCCGCACGGCTCAAAGGCGTTTCGTCGCGAACGTACGGTGACGATCCTTTCGACCGTGCTCCCGCTCAGGGCACGGCACGAAGCAGGGCCGCCGAGCGATCGAACTACTTACCGATGGCCACAGAGGCCTTCATCACAGCATCGAAGAACTGGTCGTTCATGAACTGCGCCGACGTTGTCGAACGTCGCACTGCAGCAGTCGGCATCGAGGCCCCGCTGGCCCGCTCCGGCGTGACAACCAAAGTCCGACCGAAACAGGCCAGCAGAGTGGCCCCGAATGAGTCAGTCCATGGTGGTAATGAACGTGACCTTCGTCTTCACGGGTAGCCCCGCCTTCGAAAGAATCAGAGTCCTCGAGGTTTCGGCCTTCCCGGGTTGCGTACGTCCCTCACCCACCCGAGTTCACGAACTTCAGGCTGAATTTGTTGCCCTTCGCATTCAACTGGCTCGACGTCGCCATGAGCACCTTGGCACTGTTGTAAAGGTCAGCAATCTTCACACCGGCGTTCTTGCCGGCAGCCTTGCCATTGAAAGACGTGTTGGTGAACTTGACCTTTCCGAAATTAGGGATCCCCGAAACGCCTGGATTGCGGTCGATGTCACCGCCGAGTAGGAGATACGTGGCAACGCTTCCCCCCGGAACGGTCATCGTCGTGCTGCTGTTCTGTGTGATGTCGTCGACGGTCACCTGCGTCTGGTCGGTGATGGAAACAGACGTCGAAATGGCGTCACCAGCAGCGGGCGTCACCGACAGATTCGTCACCTGGTTGTCGATGATCGTCTGCGCCGTGTAGACCGGAGCTCCGCCTTGGCACTCGGCCACGACGCCCCCCGCCGAAACCCAATTGCTCTCGGCGCTGAAGATCCCAGAACCGAGCACGATCCCCGTATCCGCCGACGTGGTCCCGCAATTGAGGGCCGGGACAGTGAAGTTCGTGGCCGCCGATGACGTCGGTATCCCTCTGGCGCTCGCAGAAATGAGCGGGCCTAGGTACAACACACTCTTCTTCACAGGGAGGATCGCTTGCGCGGATCCCTCGCTGACCAAGAGCGTTGCAACGATCACGATGGGTAGGACAGCGATCATCCGCCTGAGCATGTGCTTCTCCTCTTTTGCCGTGCGACTCGAGCCGATGCACGAGCCGCTGGTCCGCCCCGGGAAGCATCTGTCCCCCCCGAGAAGCGGTGGTTACCGTAGGTCTGCAAGTCATGAGTTGCAACCGCAATTTGACAAGCTCAGTCGTATCTCAGTTGTAACTCAGTCGTAGTTCAGTCGTAGGTAACGGATGGCATCGCGCCCGGACCGTTTCACCCCATCAGCTCGGCCAACGGAAAGGACCGGTGCAATCGTGGCGGTACCAGAAAGTTCTGACGATGCGTCGTCTGGAGGACTTGGTTGAAAGGGCCGTGCACGGTTCCAGGGCCGAGGGGGGCATCGGAGCCGTACTGTCCGTCCATGGCCCGCCGCATGCTGTTGAAGGAGGTGCTGGTCGGCATGAACACCGCGAAGTGCAGCCCAGCGGCCGGGTTCGAGGACATGCGGTCGATCGCCGGATCGGAGCTGTAGGCGAACGGGTTGTCGAGCGTATTGAAGTCGGCGCGCTGCGAGAAGGCCGTGCCGGCCGGGTACGTCGCTCCGTAGTTGTCGGCGACGGGGCCGGCCAGGCGCGAGACGGGTTGCATGGAAGACGAATGACCGATGAACCCGTAGCGGCTGAAATCCGACTCGACCCGGGCGAGCGACGCCACGTGGCCCCGCCTCTCTGGAAGGGTGGTGGTCGTGTCCGTCACCTTGCCCTCGATCTGAGGCCGGAAGGCGAAACCCGCGCGCTGCTGGGGCGTTTCGGCGTACCAGGTTTCGAGATCTTCGAAGATGTGGGAGAGGTGCATGGTCGTCCCGTGTGAGAAGTATCCGTTCGGCCATTGGTCGGTGACTCCGGGCAATGCTTCGAAGTTCGCGATCACCGAAGGCCCGAGCGCGGCGTGCTGGGTCGAGGTGAAACCCAGGAACAATTCGGCGGAATTCGGTATCGCCTTCGCACCGGGGATCCCGGCTTCGAGTGCCATGGTCTTGGTCAGGCTGCGACCACCGGAGCCGACGGCCGAGCCGTCGACGAAGCCCCGGCGAATGCTCGTGACCGTCATGAGCTCTCCCACCTGACCGTTGAACAAGGTGTCGTACGCAGTTTTGATGTGCTCGTCGTGATCGCTTGCCATGACGAACGCCACGTCGTTTTGCTCGAGGACCGTGCCCGGTGGATCGCTCGCGAACGTCACGGCGTCCAAGAGGGCGGACGTCGTCTGTCCGGTCGTCTGGCTCGTCACCAGGTCGACCGGGAGCCACGCCTCGGACAAGGCCGTCGGCAGGGCATCGAAGTAGGGCACACCCCATGCCACGGCCAACCCGAGGCCCGAAGGCGAGAACGTCAGCACACCTGAGTCCTCGAGGCTCAGGAGGGATGATTCGAGGGTCCCCTGTGCCGCCTGCAGGTCCGGACCGGAGACGGGGACCGTGAGTGTCGCGGTGACAACCATGTGATGGAGGGGTGGCACCGTCACCACGGTGTGGTTGTCGACCACACGGGACAGATCTCGAAAGAGATGTTGTTCGAGTGGAAGGGCGTGTTGGTGGGATTGCGACAGATCGGACGACGGCTGCCGGCGCCGCGCCGCGTTCGACCAGGTGATCGATACGGTCGTAGGGCGAGGCCGCAAACACGCCGACCGCAGCGGCGTTCATCATGAATTGGCGACGGCTCAACCCCATACCCGCTCCCAGGTCGCCGACAGACTACGCCGTCAACCCTGTCGTTGGACTGCGACCAGCGAGAAGGCACGGAGCATCCGGAGCTCCGGGCCGGATCAGATCAGGCCGAGGGCCTTGACCTCGTCGCGCTCGGCGAGGAGCTCGTCGGTGGTGAGCCCGATCCGCTCGCCGGCGAAGTCGTCGCGGGCGAACGCCTCCACCACCGACCACCCGCCCTTGCCGTCCGAAGCCACCGGGAAACCGAACTGGAGGCCTTCCGGCGCCCCGTACTGCCCGGTGCTCGCGACAGCGACGGAGAAGCAGTCTCCCGCGGGCGTCCTCGTCCGCAGCGAGACCACGGTGTCGATGGCCGCGGACGCGGCCGAGGCCGCCGAGGACGAGCCGCGGGCGTCGATGATGGCGGCACCCCGCTTCTGCACTGTGGTGATGAAGTCGCCCCGGAGCCACCCTTCGTCGCCGATGACCTCGGGTGCGGGCTTGCCGCCGATGCGGGCGTTGGCGAAGTCGGGGAACTGCGTCGCGGAGTGGTTGCCCCAGATGGCGACGTTGGTGACGTCGGCCACCAGCGAGCCCGCCTTGGCGGCCAGCTGCGCCTTGGCCCGGTTCTCGTCGAGCCTCGTCATGGCGAACCAGCGCTCGTCGGCAACCTCCGGCGCATTGGACCGGGCGATGAGGCAGTTGGTGTTGCACGGGTTGCCGACGACGAGGACGCGGACGTCGGAGGCGGCATTCTCCGCGATGGCCCTCCCCTGGGGCTTGAAGATGCCGCCGTTGACGCTGAGGAGGTCACCGCGCTCCATCCCGGCCTTGCGCGGCACGGAGCCGACGAGGAGCGCCCACGACGTCCCGTCGAAGGCGGTCTTGAGGTCCGAGGTGGCCACGATGTCGTGCAGGAGGGGGAAGGCTCCGTCGTCGAGCTCCATGCACACCCCCTCGAGCACCTTCAGGGCCGGCTCGATCTCGAGCAGGCGCAGCACGATGGGCTGGTCCTCGCCGAGCAGCTGGCCCGAGGCGATGCGGAACAGGAGGGAGTAGCCGATTTGGCCGGCGGCGCCGGTGACCGTGACGTGGACGGGGGACTGGGCCATGGGGAGGATCCTTTCTGGTGGAAGCTTGGATGCCGCCGTGTCGACGAGCGGCGCGGCTAGAGGCGGTCGACGATGGCCGCGGCGAACTCGGAGCACTTGACCTCGGTGGCACCGTCCATCAGCCGGGCGAAGTCGTAGGTCACCACCTTGTCGGCGATGGTTGCCTCCAGCGTGTGCACGATGTCGGACGCCGCGGCGCCCCACCCGATGTGCTCGAACATCAGGACGCCCGAGAGCAGCACGGAGCCGGGGTTGACCTTGTCCTGCCCGGCGTACTTCGGCGCGGTGCCGTGCGTCGCCTCGAACACGCCGTGGCCGGTGACGAAATTGATATTCGCCCCCGGCGCGATGCCGATCCCGCCGACCTGGGCGGCCAGGGCGTCGGACAGGTAGTCGCCGTTGAGGTTGGTGGTGGCGATGACGTCGAAGTCCGAGGGGCGGGTGAGCACCTGCTGCAGCGTGATGTCGGCGATGGTGTCCTTCACGAGGAGCTTGTCGCCGGGGTCTCCGTCGCAGTCGTCCCATCCGACGGCCACGTCGGAGAACTCCTCGCGGACGAGCTCGTAACCCCACTCGCGGAAGGCGCCCTCGGTGAACTTCTGGATGTTGCCCTTGTGCACGAGCGTCACCGAGCGGCGCTTGCGTTCCAGCGCGTAGTCGATGGCGGCACGGACGAGCCGCTTCGACCCCATCTCGGAGATGGGCTTGATGCCGATGCCCGACCCGTCGCGGATGGGCCAGCCCATCTCGGTCCTCAGGAAGGCGGTGAGCCGGTCGGCCTCTGGCGTCCCTTCCTGCACCTCGTAGCCGGCGTAGACGTCCTCGGTGTTCTCGCGGAAGATCACCATGTCGACCAGTTCGGGGTGCACGACGGGCGATGGCACGCCGGTGAACCATCGGACCGGCCGCAGGCACACGTAGAGGTCCAGGATCTGGCGCAGGGCCACGTTCAGGCTCCGGATGCCGCCGCCGACCGGGGTGGTCAGGGGGCCTTTGATGCCGATGAGGTGCTCGCGGAACGCCTCGACGGTCTCGTCGGGGAGCCAGCTGCCTGTCTCGTCGAACGCCTTCTGACCCGCCAGCACCTCCTTCCAGGCGATCGAGTGCCCGTGCTTGGCGGCGGAAGCATCGAGGACCAGCTTGGCGGCGGGCCAGATGTCGACGCCGGTGCCGTCGCCCTCGATGAAGGGGATGATGGGCTCGTCGGGGACGACCAGGGTCCCGTCGTCGCCCATGCGGATGAGATCTGCCATCCCCGGGATGCTACGGGGCGGGGCGGCGGGCTCCCAATTCAGGTCCTTCCCGCCCGCGATGGAGGTGCTTTCCCGTGGGTCAGCCGCAGTGGCCGGTCTGGTTCACCTCGACCGCACGGCCGTCGGGATCCCGGACCACGACCCGGCAGCCCCACTCGCACTGCTCGTGGGAGCGCAGGAGCTCGGCGCCGGCGCGCCCGAGCGCGTCCGCCGTCTCGTCGAGCGAGTCCACCCACAGGCCGACGAACGTGGTCCCCGCGGCTCGCCACCCCGGGTCCGGCCCGTCGCCTTCGTCCGCTTCGTCCGCCGGCAGCACGGCCACGTGGATCCCACCGACGTCGGCCGCCGGGTGGACGATGCCGTCGCCGTGGTCTTCGCCCTCGAGCGCCACGCCCAGGGCACGGTAGAAGGCGACGACCTCGTCGGGCCGGCGCGAGAACAGGACGACCGAGGCGACGCCGGTCACCCCGCGCCGGCCGGGATCGCCCGCCGCCATCCCTGCGTCAGACGACGTCGGTCGGTCCCCGCCGCACTAGATGCTGCACAACACGATGTTGTTGTAGGCCGATCCGGCCACGACCTCGTCCCGCTCTCCGAAGTCCGCGACCTTCCCGTTGCTCAGGACCAGGAGCAGGTCGCACTGCGACGTCGTCTCGATGCGGTGCGAGATGATCACGACGGTTACGTGCCCTCTGAGCTCGGAGAGGGTCCGGCGGATGAGCCTCTCGGTGCGCCCGTCCACCGCGCTCGTCGGCTCGTCCAGGACGATGAGCTTCGGGGAGCCGATCAGCGCACGTGCGATGGCGAGGCGCTGCTTCTGCCCGCCCGACAGTGAGCCGCCGCCCTCACCCACGAGAGTCTCGTAACCCTCGGGCATCCGCTCGATGTCCTCCGACAGATGTGCCGACTTCGCCGCCTCGATGACCTCGTGCTCCTCGAAGTCCCGGAAGAACTTGATGTTGTCGCTCACCGAGGCCTGCAGGAGCACGGGTTCCTGGGGCACGAGCGCCACGACGTTGTGCCCATCGCCCTTGGCGATCGCCGCCGCGTCCACGCCGCCGATCGTGGCCTGACCGCTCGTCGGCTCGCGGAGACCCAACAGGATCTGGCTGATCGTCGTCTTGCCGCTGCCCGAGGGTCCGAGCATGCCGACGATCTTCCCCTGCGGGATGTTCATGGTGATGCCGCCGAGAGCCAGCGTCATCCCGTCGTAGGAGTACTCCACCGACTCGAAGTCCACTTCGAAGGACTCGGGGAGGCGCTCTCCGGGAGTGACTCGGGCGTCGTCGAAGCGATGGATGTCGTACGTGAGGTCTTCGAGCATGCCCTGGGAGGCGCGGAGGCCCTGGATGGAGCCCTGGAAAGCCGAGCCGTAGCCGACGGACCGCAGCACGAGGATGAGGACGACTCCGTTCTTGGCGAACGAAGCGTGCCCGGAATTCAAGAAGACGATGACGATGACGATTCCGAGTGCGACGGTCTGGTACACGACGGGCGCGATGCTGCCGAGAATCGAAGCCCTGCGGTACATGTCACCGGCCTGCTGGATCAGCCCGCGGAGCGTTTCCATCACCCGGGTCTCCACGCCGAACAACCGGAAGTCCCGGCTCACACGGGTGTATTCGGTCACCCGTGTGGCCATGGCTCTCGTGAACTTGGAGAGGTCGCGGCTTGCCTGCTTGCTGCGCACCCTGATGGGCCGGAGTATCTGCAGGAGCACGAAGCCGATGACGATGACGCCGATCGCCGCCGGGATCGACGGCCAGGGCCACCCCCAGGAGCACGGACATCATCAGGAATGCTTGGAGACCGGAGGACAGGCTCCCGACGGCGCCGGCAGTGGCCCCGCTGTTCATCGTGAGGAGCTGTTGAAGGTGCCCGAGCCGCTCGGTGGACTGGAGGGACCAGCTGGACTGGAAGAACCCGGTGACGACGCGGGTACGGGTCACGATCAGGGCCTGTTTCGAGACAGACGTGCTGAGCAGGGTGCCGAAGATGCTGGTGAAGAAGAAGAGCGCCAATGACACGAACAGGACGATGATCGCGGTTTTGTGCGAGAGGGAGGGACCGAGGTCGTGGAACAACTTCTTCCCCTGGACATCGGCGACCGCGACCTCTGCGATGACCAACAACAGGACGGCCTGGCTCAGGGCGCCGATCATGGAGAGGAGGGTGAAGGCGACGATCTTCAAACTCAGATGGCGACCGCGCATGCCGAGCAGCCGCATGACCGAGCGCAGCGATTCGGACGGTGCTTCCTCGGTGTTGGGCCGTGACGAGATGTAGGGTTTCTTCACTGGTCCTGTCTCGGGGGCGGCTGACGATCCTGGGCGCAGGATCGCGGAGCGCGATTGTAGTCTGCGACACCCTGCAGCCGGCTCTCGTCCAGCCGATTTGGACGTCCGGGTCGGCGAGTCCCGCCCGAAGTCCGAAGACCCGCCTTTGCCCTGGTCCCCAACTTCGGTCGCACGCCCACAAATCCTCGATCACGGCCCTTCCGGCCGGGTTTCGGCGCGGTCCTGGGGCGCCAAATTAGCGCCTCCGAGGAGCAACGTGCTCTTCGGGCCCGCACGACAGGAGCCGTGACAGGCGTGTTCGCGTCCAGGTCGACAAGTGTTCACCTGCGATGCAGGGGGTCAGGACGCGGCAGACGTGGTGAACGACGCCTCGAGGACCGGCCTCTTCCCGGCATCACTCGGCCCCGTCCCCGTCCCGTCCCCGGGCCGCCTCGCCACCTGATGCGGGGGAGACGATGATGGAGAGTCCGTGCCCGGCCCCCGGGACGGAAACGAAGAACATTCATCGGAGAGCGGAGTTGGACACACTCGACACTGACGGCGCGCCCGGCACGGACCGCGCGGAGCGCGGGCCCGAGACCGCCGCGGCATCGCCGGGTCCCGGGTCGCCACGCCGGCGTGTCCTGGTGCTCATCAAGTCCCTGGGGCTGGGCGGCGCCGAGCAGCTGCTGGTCCACATGATGCGCCACCGCGACCGTGAGCGGTTCGACTACGAGGTGGCGTACATCCTCGAGACCGAGAACGCGTTGGTTCCCGAGCTCGAGGCGGCCGGCCTCACCGTGCACTCGCTCGGTGCCCGGAGCAACCGGGACCTGGCCTGGACGCTCCGGCTTCGCACGCTCCTGCTCCGGGGGGAGTACGACGTCGTCCACTTCCACCTGCCCTACGCGGCGGTGTTCGGCCGGATGGTGGTCCTCACCCTGCCTCGACGGCGACGGCCTGCGCTCGTCTCCACCGAACACACGCTGTGGAACAAGCTCGCCGTCGTCTGGAAAGCCCTGAACTGGGCGACGATCTGGCTCGACGACCGTGTGCTCACCGTCTCGGAGGCGGCGCGCCGCACCATGCCGCGGAGCTTGCAGGGTCGGGCCCAGGTCGTCATCCACGGAATCGACCCCGCTCCGGTGCACGCCGCGATGCAGGAGCGCGAGGCGCTCCGCCGCGACGTGCGCGCCGAGTTCGGGCTGCTCGACGGGGAGTTGCTCGCCCTGACCGTGGCCAACCTGCGGCCGGAGAAGGCCTACGACGTCCTGCTGCAGGCGGCGCGGCTGACGGCGGACCGCTCCGTACCGGTCCGCTTCGTGGCCGCCGGGCACGGGCCGTTGCGCGACGAGCTCGAGGCGGAACGCTCGCGCCTCGGCCTCGGGGAAACTTTCCACTTCGCCGGCCAGCGCTCCGACGTGCTCCGTCTGCTCGCCGGCGCCGACCTCTTCGTCCTCGCGTCCCGCCAGGAGGGCCTGCCCGTCGTCATCATGGAGGCCACGTGTGCCGGCGTACCTCTGGTCGTCACCTCGGTGGGCGAGCTCTCGCTGCTCTTCACCAACGGCGTCGACGCGCTCGTGGTCCCTCCCGGGCAAGCCGACGCGCTGGCCGACGCGCTGGCCGACGTGGCCGGCGACGCGGACCTCCGCGAGCGGCTCGCCGCCGGGTCGCTGGCCCACGGCGAGCTTTTCGACGTGACGCGCTGCGTGCGCGAGGTCGAAGCCGTCTACGACGAGGTGCGACCGCCCGCGATCGTGCAGAGGGCGTCACCCACGTCGGCGTCCTGATCCGCGCTCGTCGTCCCGTTCCGACAGCGCACACGGGATGCACCACGTCGTCCGCCGGTGTTCAGATATCGGCGCCCCAGCCGGTGCTCGACCAGTCGGCCCGGGCCCCCTCCGCGAACTGGCTCTCCCACTGGACCGTGGCCATGGCGTGCACCACGGGCTCGGTGGGCGCGCGCTCGTCGGGTCCCGGCCCGAGCCGGGTCTTCCTGTGCTTCGCCCGACGCACCTGCCAGGGGTACGGCCGCTCTCCGTGTCGAGCGATGGGGATGGCGAGCACGGCGAACAACAGGGGAAGGACGAGAGTGCGCTCCCGCGTGATGAGGCCGGGGTTCTCCAACGCGGCGAAGGCGTAGAAGAAGCCGAGGCAGTAGATCACCGCCATGAGCACGTACGGTCGCTGGGCGCAGACGCGGAAGAGATAGCGCAGTCGCCGCAGGGAGTAGACGAAGACCGCAAAGATGAGCGTGTTCTCGACCGACGCGATGATCTGGGTCGTGCTGCGGGCGTTGAACCAGAAGGGGTCGAAGAGCACCGAGTACACGTCACGCCAGTAATACAGCGGGTTGGGGGAATACGGGACTCCGCTGCTCCCGAATTGGAGGGCAGCGTTCCCGGTGTTGTTCTGCGACAGCGTGGTCAGCGCGCTGCCGAGCCCGCCGCCATGGGCATTGGTCGTCAGCGGGTGGATCAGGTGGCGGGCGGTGACCCCCACGATGGCGACGGCTCCGACCACGAAGACGAAGGCCCCGATCATGCGGAGGGGTCCGCGGCGCGCCTGTGTCGTCTGCCCGCCGCGGGCGAGCGCCCGCACGACCATGGCGATGGCGAACCCACCGACGAGCAGAACGAGCTCGTTCGGGCGCACCACGAGCCCGATCGCCCCTCCGATCAGCACATAGAGATAGCCGCGGTTCATCCGGGCCAGCACCATGGCCATGCCGTAGGCCGTGAGGCCCAGGGAGAACAGCATGGCCGACTCTTTGCCCACGGCCGCCGTCCAGAAGAGGACAGAGGGGAACAAGAAGATGAGCCACGCGTAGAACCGGCGATCGACACCGGGGAAGGTCACGGCGAAGGCCTTGTAGAAGAAGACGGTCCCCACGAAGGAGATCCATGCCGCGACGAGGAAGGCGGCGAGCTGGTTCGGGCCGACCAGCGCCATGATGAGCCCCCGTAGAGGGACACCGAACCGTCGTTGATGAACTGATGGCCGATGGAGGTGCCGGCGATCGTCAGGTGACCGGTCCGGATGTGGTCGGCGAAGATCGAACCCTGGTGGTCGTAGCGGATGTAGTCGGCCACCCCGCCGTAGAAGTGGTGCACCACGAAGATCTGGAGCGGTGCGCACAGGAGGTGCAGGACGACACTGGCCACGATGACGTTGCGCAGCGTGGGATAGGCGTCTCGGGCCGACGCCTTCCTCGCGATGACGATGCCGAGCCAGAGAAGAACAGCGAAGACCACGATGGCGACGGGCAGGTCGGTCCCCACCTGCACGCTGTGACCGGTCGGCACTACGGCACCCGGCCCGTCACGACGCCCACGAGCCGGCGACCGAGGGCCACAGGTTCAGGTCGAGGTCGGGAGCGAGCGTCGAGAGCAGGCGGACGTCCGACGCGTAGACGTCGGCCAGCCGGCGGCGTACCTCGAGGTCGAGCGGCACCAGCTCGCCCGACTGCGCTGACGCGGGTGCGCAAGCCCGGCGGGCTGAAGGGGGAGAGCCCGAGGAAGCGGTAGGTCCGATCGAGCTGGCCACTCGGGTCGGCCGCGCACTGCTCGTACTGGAGGACGAGGACCCGGTCGCGGGGAACGTATTGCAGCCATTGTTCGAGGTACCGGCCGTACGAGGCCGCGCTCGACCGCCTCGGCGTGGACCTCGGCCGTCAACCGCCCGGCGTGGCGCCGGTGGTGGGAGAGGCCGGAGCGGAAGCGCTCCACCGGGTCGCGCACGAGCAGGAGCAGTCGTGCGTCGGGCGCCGACTGCGCCAACAACGGCGGAACCCAGGGCTGGTGCAGGTAGTCGGGCGTCCACTCGCCCGTGATCCGGCCCTCCGGGCGCGGGAACCACGAGTGGTACGTCTCGACGTCGGCCGCCCCGAAAGGGCGGGTGGCGAAGCGGCCGAAGAAGTGGCGCTCCTTGAAGATGTCGGCGCGGCACGCCACGTCGGGGTGCGTGGCGATGAGCTCGTACCACCAGGTGGTGCCCGACTTCTGGGCGCCGATGCCCACGAAATCCGGCGGACCCGCCACCTCGCCCTCCCCGAGCGCGGGCGCCGAGAAGTCGAACCCGTCCTCCCACGGGGCGTAGCGGCCGAAGGCGTGCAGGACGACGCGGCGGGCGGGCAGAGGGAGGGCGGCGACCGCCGGGAGCGCGACCCTCCGTAAGCGTTCGGCCGCGCCGACCGAGCCGTTCGAGGCGGTGGGCGTCGTCACTGCTCAGCGGACGGTGGACGTCGGGCCGCAGCGGTGCGCCCGGTCGCTCCATGCCCCGCCGGATCGGCAGCCGTTGGCCCTTCGGGCTCCAAGGCGAGCAGAATGCGCACCGTCATGGATGCCGAGCAACGAATGGCCCGGGTGAACGGAGGCGCGCCGCCCTCGGCCACGCACGTCGTCCCCACCGTGGTCGGCCGGGGCGCCGAGGTGTTCGCCGACGCGCTCGTCGACGAGGTTGGACGCGCTCAGGGGGGCCATCGGTTGCAAAGCCTATTCCAGGGCAGGAGGGCCATCGCCGTCGACCTGGAGCGGGACCTTCCCGGCGGACCGGCTGCCGGGGCCTCCCGACCGACCTTCACGGGGAGGGGGCCGGGCCCGGAGCGGTTCAGCCACCTGTCGGTGGCCGGCCGCGACCGGGACGGTCTCCCCCGTGGGGCTGCCGCGGGAGACGCCGTCTGATGTGCGGCATCGCGGGGATCGTCCAGCCCGGGCGCGCCAACGGGGCCGACGAGCTGGCACGCGTGGCCGACGCCATGGCGGAGACGTTGCGGCACCGTGGTCCCGACGACGCCGGCGACCTGGAGTCGACCCGCTGGTGCGGGGTCGCCCTGGCACACCGCCGGCTCGAGGTCGTCGGCCGCGGGCCCCAGGGGCAGCAGCCCATGCGTCACCCAGCGGCCGCTGGGTGTCACCTACAACGGCGAGCTCTACAACGCCCCGTCTCTCCGGGCCCGCCTGGAGGCGGCGGGCGCGGTCTTCGGTGGCACCTCCGACACCGAGGTGCTGGTCGGTCGGCCTCGACCGTTGGGGTCTCGACGAGACGCTCGACGCGCATGGAAGGCATGTTCGCCTTCGGGCCTGGGATCGGCGCTCACGGACCCTCCACCTGGCCCGCGACCGCTTCGGGGAGAAGCCCCTCTTCTACGGCTGGGCGGGTGGGCGCTTCGCGTTCGCGTCCGAGCTGAAGGCGTTCCACGCCCTCCCCCGGTTCGAGCCCGTCGTCGACCGCGATGCCGTCGCCCAGTTCCTCCGCCTCAGCTGCGTTCCGGCGCCGCACCTGCATCTACCGGGGTCTGGCCAAGCTCCTCCCCGGTACCAGGTGTCTCGTCGGCCCCGGGGCCCGCCCGGGCCGTCCTGCCCCAGCCCGTGCCGTACTGGTCGGCCGACGACGCCATCGACGCGGCGCTGGCGCAGCCGGCGCTCGGTCGACGACCGTGAGGCGATGCGACCGGGTCGAGGCGGCGCTCTCGGACTCGGTGGCGGCCCGCATGGTGGCCGACGTGCCCGTCGGCGCCCTCCTTTCGGGCGGCATCGACTCGAGCATGTCGTGGCGCTCATGCAGCGGCACTCACCACGGCCGGTCCGCACCTTCACCGTGTCGCTTCGCCGATGCAGTCCTTCGACGAGTCGGCCTCGGCCGAGGCCGTGGCCGCGCACCTCGGCACGGACCACACGACGGTCGAGATGCCGCCCTCGGAGGTCTTCGACATCATCCCCCGTCTGGCCGACATCTGGGACGAGCCGTTCTCGGACAGCTCGCAGCTCCCCACCCACCTGGTGTCGCAGGTGGCCCGGCGGTCGGTCACCGTCGCCTTGTCCGGCGACGGGGGCGACGAGCTCTTCGCCGGCTACAACCGCCACGCCTGGCTCGACCGGGTCTGGCGCGTGGCGAGCCCGCTGCCGCGTCCCCTCCGGCGAACCGTGGGCCGCTCGCTCCGTGCGCGTGCCGCCCGGAGCGATCGACTCGGCCGCCGCCATGTCTGCCGTCGCGCTGGCAGGTCCGCCTGCCCTCGACCAAGGTGGCCAAGGTGGGTCGCGTGCTCGAGGCGTCGAGCGTCGCGCGATGCCTACCGGGCGCTGGTCGCCCACTGGGAGGACCCGGCCTCGGTGGTGCTCGGTGTCACGCCCGACCTCGACGGGCGGCTGCCCGGACATCGGCGGCGCCGACGTGATGAGCCAGCTCCTCCGGGCCGACCTGACCACCTACCTGCCCGACGACATCCTGACCAAGGTCGATCGGGCCTCCATGGCCGTCTCGCTCGAGACCCGGGCCCCGTTCCTCGACCGGGCCGTGCTCGATGCTCGCGTGGCGGCTTCCGCGCGTCCTCGAAGCTGCGCGACGGGCGTCCCGAAGTGGCTGCTGCGCCAGGTCCTCGTACCGGCACGTGCCCGCGCACGCTGGTCGACCGGCCCAAGATGGGCTTCGGCGTGCCCATCGGCGAGTGGCTGCGCGGGCCGCTCCGACCCTGGGCCGAGGACCTCCTCGCCGCGCCCGCGCTGGCGCGCCATGGCCTCCTCGACCCGGTACCGGTACGCGGAGCCTGGCGTCTCCACCTGGCTCGAAGCGTCGCGACCTCGGCTACGAGCTGTGGGACGTGCTCATGCTCGAGGCGTGGCTGAATCGCTGGCACGGACCTTCTGCTCCCTGAGACCGGAGGCGCCCGGGCACCGGGCGCCTCGCACGTCGTGCGGTCAGTGACCCACGATCTGCGGGTGGGCGCCGCCCTCGAATGCGGCGCGCCCCATGGCGTCGTCGAGCGAGGCCATGTCGCCGCCCCCCTGGTCCTCGCCGGCGCGGATCAGGTCACTGCCGCCCGTGGCGACCACGTCGGGCTGAATCCGCTCGGCCTTCTGTGTCGGCTCCTCGTCGGGAGGCGTGTCGTAGGACTCGACACCACGGTCACGCACCAGCTTCGTGGGCGTGCCGTCGGACAACCAGCGCGCCTCGTGACGGCCGTAGGGGTCGGTGTACCAGCCCTCCTGGTGCTCGGACTCCTCCATGCGCACTCCCTTCGGGGCCGGGACCGACGTCACGTGACGTGGCGCCCTTTCGGTCCTCTCCTCACATCAGGCTCCGCGGGGGCTCGCCCCCTGCGTCGAACCGTACCGCACGCACCAGACGGCCCCGCGAACCCGCGCAGGGCCTCGCTCAGGCCGGGCGGTGGGCGACGACGAACCAGCCCGAATTGTCACGGTGCGAGTCGACGACCAGGCCCGCCTCCTCGAACCACGGCGCCAGCTCGGGCCAGGTGTAGCGGTGCTCGATGGGCGCGCTCAGCCGGTCGAAGGTGTCGAGGATCAGGCTGCGGAACGGCTTGTCCCGGTAGCTGGCCATGGGCAGCGCGGAGAGGCGTTCGACGCGCAGCGCGTCTCCGACCCTCCCCGGGAACACGACAGCGGCCCACAGCAGCGCGGCGATCGGGGTGCACAGCGCCTTGAGCGCCGGGTGCGGCATCCGGAGCGTCAGCCGGCGCATCTCGGCGGAGGCCGCCAACCCCGCGCTGCGGACACCGCCGCCCTCGGGGCGCGAGTACAGGTAGAGCGACATGACGCCGCCCGGCGCCAACAACCGGACCAGTCGGTCGAAGCCGGCCCGCGGGTCCGCCAGGTGGTGCAGCACCCCGAACGAGGCGACGAAGCCGAAGGCCCCGTCCTCGAACGGCGCCTGCCTGAGGTCCGAGCGCACGACGACGGCATTGGGCAGGTCGGCCAGGTTGCGCGCCGCGCTCTGCACGGCGTCGGAGCCGTCGAGCGCCACCACGGCGTCGAGGTGAGGCGCGAGGAACCGGGTGTAGCGACCCCGGCCGCAGCCGGCATCGAGGCCGACCATGCCGTGCAGCCGGGCCGTGTCGAGGTCGCGCAGGTAGTGCTGCTCGGCGTACTCCTCGTCCTCGTCCCTGACCTCGGAGAAGGTGGTCCACTCGTAGCCGAAGCTCTCGAACGTGCGGGCCGTGGCGTCGTCCACCACGGTGTCGCCCGACGCGTCGACGTAACCCCGAACCACCGGGACGGTGTGGCCCGACGAGCAACGCAGCGCGTCCGCCTCACGGGCCACCGCTGCGCCGCAGCGGGGACAGCGCATCACGGCCAGCACCCGGTCGAAGGCGCGGCGGTTCGACCCGCAGCGCCCGGTCGGAACCAGCCGCAGGCGAGGCCTCGGCCTCGGCGCGCTCGGGGGCGCGGCCGTCCTTGGGTTCGGGGATCATTTGAGCCAATGGTTCGCCTCTCTCGTGTGCCGGACAACGCTAGGCGAGACGGCGGACCTGGTCGGTTCCCTGGTGGTGCCCTCGTCCCTGCCGCGGGTCACTTCCCCATGATGGAGGTGAAGGGCACCGCGTTCGACGGCGCGTTGGGATCGACCTTCTTGTCCCATTTCCCGTAGACGGAGGCCACCCGCTCGGTGGTGTGCCCGCGACCGTCGCGCACGACGACCGTCGCGCCGAGCGGAAGGTACGGCGCCGTGGTCGAGACGAACAACGACACGTTGGCGATCCCGTTCGTCGACGGCCTTTGCGGACTGCCGGAGACGACGACCGCGGTGCGGCCGCTGAACTGGGTGACGCCGGCCAGCCTCAGGTTGGGCTCCGCGGGCACGAAGTCGAGGATCGCCGCACCCGGCGAGAGGTTGGCCGCGATGCTCGGGTACCCCGGATCGCCCTTGTGGAACGAGATCCACTTCCCGGCATACGCGCCGGCGGTCGTCGCCGAGAGCTGGAGGGCCCCCTCCAAGAAGGCGTTTCCCGCCCTGACGTAGGCCATGTCGTCGACCAGGATGGCGTCGAGCGCGGGGGTGTTTCCGGCGCGGACGGACTCCGTGGCCGCCGTGGAGCTGGCCGCACCGACCTCGATGGTGGTCTGCGAGTTCGACACGGTCTTGGTGACGAAATGGACCGAGGGCTGGCGGTGGTACGCCTTCACGGAAAGGGTGAGTATCTGGGTCGGCGTCTTGCCCGCCAACGCGCCTGCGGTCGGCCCTCCGCCCCCACAGGCGGCGAGCGCACACGACAGCACCGCGGTCGCGGCCAGGGCTGTCCATCTCGGGGCGCGCCGGCGCGACGCGCCGGGCACGCCCCCACGGCGGTGGGAGGCGGTCACGGAGCGCTCGGGGTATTCCCGTCACCCGGATGGGGCGTCGCGGCAGCCGGCCCGGCTGTGGTGGTCGTCGTCGGCTGTGTGGTCGTCGTGGTGGTCGAGGTCGTGGTCGTCGACGTCGTGGTCGTCGTCCCCTTGGGCCGCGTGGTCGTCGTGGTCGTCACCTTGGGCCGCGTCGTGGTCGTGGTGGTCGGCCGCGATCCCCCCGATGCCCCCCGGTGCCGGTGACCCGCTCCACCGCCGCCCGCCCCTCTCGCGCCGCCCGGTGAGCTCGGCTGGCCGGGGGTGCCGATCGTCGTGCCACCACCGGCGCCCGGCGCCGAGAGCCCCGATCCTGGCGGCACGCTGGGCCCGACGGGGGGCACCCGCGACGGCGGCGCGCCGCCGTCGAGAACGGCCAGCAACCCGTTGTCCGAGCCCTCCATGCCGAGCGCCCAGGCCCCGAGACCGAGGATCCCCGACCGGGTCGCCAGCTCCTCCTTGAGTGCCAGCGTGTTCGCGTTGTCGAAGAACACCTGGTGCCACTGTCCACCGGCGCGGTAGGCCGCCCACGCCGTGTCGCTCGCCGCATCCCAGTAGGTCTGGCCCGACGCCATGGCCCGGGCGTCGGTCACGGGCTGGGCCGGCCCCGTCACGGCGTCGCCGAGCGCCGGCCCCGCCGTCGCCATCTCGTAACCGAAGAGCGGCACGCCGAGGATGACCTTCGACGCGCCCACGGCCGAGACGTACTGGTGGATGTACTCCGCGTCGGAATAGGGGCCACTTCCCGCCGAGGGCCCCGCCGCCGGACCCTCGTCGACGTCGTAGGCCATGACGAAGAAGGCGTCCACCGAACGCGCCAGGCCCCGGATGTCGTAGAAGCCGTGCGGGTCGCCCGCCGACGAGGCGTAGGAGGCCATGGTGAATTGGTAGTCGGGGTTGGCCGCGCGCAGCACGCCGCCAACCTGGGCCACGAGCCGGTCGAGCCCGGTCTGGTCCGCGCTTCCGTTGCCCTCGAAGTCGAGGTTGACGCCGTCGAGGTGCTTGGCCTCGACGAGGGAGAGCAGGTTCTTGCCCAGCACCGTGCCCGCGCCCGCGTCGTGCGTGATGGTGTCGAGGGAGGACTGGGAGAAGTCGGTGGCGGTGAGCACGACTCGGTCGCCGGCCGCGTGCGCCCGCGACACGAGGTCGACGAGTGCCTGGCTGCGGTACCCTTCCCAGCCCGGCCCGGACTGCTGCACCGTGCCGTCTGGGTTCACCTCCACCGAGAAGTACGCCAGGGTCGAGAAGTCGCCCACCGGAAAGCTCGACTCCGAGGGGAGCGACCAGTACGGCGCGTAACCGAAGACCTCGTGCCGCGCGGTGGCTGCAGCCGCCACCGCGGGCGGGGTCGGAGCGGGTGCGGTCGTGGCCGCCGGCAGGTCGAAGGAGGCGCTCGATCCCAGCAGCCGCTGTGCGACGGGGACGGCCACCACGTGATGTGTCCCCGGCGGCGCGGGCGGCGGCGCGCTGTGCGCCGGGATCACGCCACCGGCGACGAGGCATCCGCCGGCGACGAGAAAGACGCCGAGCCCCGTGGCGATCGAGGCGCGGCGGGCCCTGCGGGCCCGCTTCCCACGCGCCGCACGCGACGCGTGCGGGACGCGCGGGACACTCCTCCCCCGACCGACGCGCCGGACACCCCCGGCGGTTCCGACTGCTGCGACCACTGACCCGGCTCGTCATCTCGCGCCGGGTCTGAGCTCCTCGGCCCGGCGATGACCTCGTCCGGTACCACCACCGGTGACGGCACCGGAATCGGGAGGAAGGCCGGCCCTGCGTCGTCCGCGGGCAGACCGTCGGCCTCCTCGCCCGAGCCTTCCGCTGCGGCGTGCCCCACCGGACCGACGATGGCGTCGAGCAGCTCGACGGCACCCGGGCCCGCGGGCGGACTCGGCTCGGCCGCCGCATCGAGCGCATCGAGCAGGTCGAGGGCGCTTCCCCAGGCGAACCCGACGGGCATCTCCAGAACGTCGAGCAGATCGGTGGCGTCGGGAGGCTCCGCGGCGACAGGGCCTCCACTCGGCGGGTCCCCACCGAACGGCTCCTCACCCCTCGACTCGGGTCCCCACCGGGTCCATGCCGTGGCGTCGCCCGCAGCGGGTCCGACCTCGGGCGGGTGCGGTCGTTCGGTCGTCGCCGGGAGCGCAATCGCCCGCTCCCCCTGCCAGTCCGGGAGTTCGCCGAGGACGTCACTGCCTGTTCGGGAGGCCGGGGGCAACTCGGGCTCCGACGGATCGGTCATGAAGCCGGTCAGCGAGATGGTGTCGAGCAGCGGCACGGTGCCGATCGCCTGGCGGCGGCGAGCCGGCCACCCGAACGGCCAGCGTCGACCCGTGTCTCGCTGTCTGGGCATGCTGTCGAGGTCCTCCGCCCGGCGCCGGTCAGGGCAGGCCGGGATGGTTCGTGGGCTCTGGTGGGGGCTGGCAGGTCCGATCGGCCTGCCCCGGGGCCTGGTCTCGCCGGTCTCGAGGCCCCGATCTCAGCCAGCAAGGCTAGGTCGAATACATGAACACGTCGCAACGCGGGCGTAACAGCGAAGTGAACTCTCCCACCCCGCCGTCGGGAAGTCGGTCCGCTGGCTCCCGGAGGGTCGGACCGCCCGCTCCGGGGCGGTTCAGACCGCCCGCTCCCGGAGGGTCACACCGCCGCGGCGTCGGCGCCCTCGAGCTCGGAGAGCAGGGCGGCGAAGGCAGCGTCGTCGACGTCGAGCGGGGACCTCACGGCCCTGGCTGCCAGGGCGAGCGACGCTGCGGCCACCGGGTCGCCCGTGCTCGCCGAGACCAGGGCCAGGGTGAGCACAGCCAGCAGGGCGGCCCCCTGGGTCTGCCCTGAACGCCTCTCGTCAGCCAGCCGTCCGAACGCGTCCACCGCGTGCCGCGCCGCTTTCATCGCCTCGTCCAGCTTGCCCTGCCGGAAGCGGAGGAGCGCCAGCGTGGTGGCAAGGCGCGGGTTCGCCGGGTCGAGCTCGTGGGCCATCGCCAGATGGCGGCCGGCGTCGGCGAGCACGAACGGGTCGTCGAGCCGGCCATGGTGGGCCAGATCGGCGTGGACGAGGAGGCACCAGGCCCGGCCGTTGGCCATCTCGAAGCGCTCCTCGTCGGAGAGATCGTGGCGCACGTCGCCGGTCCGGGGTGCTTCGAGCGCCTGGCGGGCCATGCCCATGCCGTCGATGCGCTGCCAGGGGTTGGCGCCGAGCATCAGCATGGCCGCCAGCGAGACGTCGAGGCGCGGCGTGTAGTCGTCCTCGGCGACGGTCGACGGCCCGAACCAGTCCGGCGCTCCGGCCTGGGCGTCGTCGGCCACCGGTTCGACGACCCGCGCCTCGACCCACGTCGGCGTCTCGACAGCCGACCCTGCGTCGGGCTTCGGGCTGCCACGTCGCCTGGCATGCCTGGCCATGCCGGCGAACTTATCCCTCACCCGGGAGCAACCTCGCGCGAGCCGCCGCCCGGCGCGACTGCCCGCGCCTCCGGCGGCCTGCACCTGTCCGGAATACGAAGAGGAGCCCGACCCCTATTGGACCGGGCTCCTCTTCACTTCTCGGTGCTGCTCCGGACGACCGGCTCCCGAATGCGGGTGTGACACCCACAGCCCGGATGCCGGACCGGCCGGTGGAGACGCTGGTTACGGCTTGCCGTTGGCGTCCGTCGACAGGACGAGGCAGTAGCCGACGGGGTTGGTCACGGTGGCCGTCACCGATTGGGTGGTCCCGTCGTCGTAGACGCCGCTGTAGTTGCCGACGACCGCCGAGCGGTCGGTGTCCTGGTCTTGCGACGGGAAGTTCCACGTCGAGCTCGGACCCTCGTTGATGGAGTTGTACTTCGAGCCGTCCAGGTGTCCGCTCCACGCCGGTGCGGGGATTCCCCCCGCCGTCGTGTTGTACAGCGGGTTGGTCGTGTCACCCTCGCCGTCCTCGACCATCAGCGGGAGCGGGAAGAAGCCCTGCCCCTTGATCTGCTTCTGGATCTCGCTCAGGTACGTCGCACCGGTGTTCGGGTCGACGTCGGTCTTCGTCGACGGCTTGCACAGGAACCCGTCCTCGCTCACGGCGTTCATCGTCGCCAGGCTGGCGGTGGCGATGTTGGCCGAGTTCGAACCGTCCGAGTACACGTTGTACAGGAGCCGGTCACCGGGGAACGGCGTGCCCGAGTTGCCCGGGAGCTGGTTGGTGATCGTGGTCTGGTTGACCGTGATGCCGTTCATCTGGCCCAGCGCGGTCGTCGAGTTCGATGCGCCGGAGCAGAAGCTCGGGTTCGGGGTGCAGATCGCCGAGTACTTGCCGAACGAGAAGAAGAACAGGGCGTTCTGCTCGTCGCCGTTGGCCAGGATCGATGCCGTCTCGTTCTCGAAGATGACGTGGTTGGCGTCCTCACCACCGAACGGGAAGGTGTCCGAGCTGGGGATGTTCAGCGTCGACACCCATGTGGCCTCGGTACCCGAACCGTTCTGTGCCATGTAGAGCGCGATGGGCGCGTTGCTGCCTCCCACGCAGGCCCAGTTGTTCGTCACCGTCACGCCACCGACGACGCAGGTCAGGCTGTCGGTGTAGATCGACAGGAGCTGCGCCGTCGTGAGGTTGGTCACGGACGCCGAGGGCGTCGCGGCACCCTTCACCTTGGTCCAGTGCATCCAGGTGACCCCGTCCATGGCGTAGGCGACGAAGTTCAGGCCGTTGTTGTCGACCTTCGAGCCGCCAGCCAGGTTCGGCGCACGCGAGGAGCGCGCCGCGCTGATCGCCGACACGTTCGGGCTGGCCGGAGCGTGTGCCTGCAGCTCCTCGAGCTCGGCGATGCCGTTGGACGAACCGAGCGCCGGCTCTTGGACGAGCACGTCGTTGAACGGGTTCTCGTTGCCGAAGGGCACGAGGCCGTTCTCACCGACCGCAGGCTGCGTGACGACGCTCAGCGCGTCGGCCGAGACCGTGGCCGTCGCCGCAGTCGCCAGCGTGAGCTGGTTCTTGCCGGCGTTGACGTTGGCGACGGTGTCACCCGCGGGGATCCCGGTGCCCGAGATCGCGTTGAACTTGAGGATGCCCGTCGTGCCCGGGGACACGTTGGAGACCTTCGTCGAACCGCTCTTGACGTTCCCGGTGACATTGGTCACAACGTCGTTGGACAGGGTCGAACCCGCCTCGCCGTTGAGGCCGGCGCAGCCGTAGTCGAGCGGCTGGGTGGTGTTGGTCGCCGTGGCCAGGTCACAGCCCGGGGCCTGGTTGAAGATGTCCGACAGCGCTTGCATCATCAGGTAAGTGGTGTTCGAACCACCCATCACGATGAGTTCGTTCGCTGAGTTGGCGTTTCCGCCCGTCGGCACGGTCGGGGTGAACGCGAAGGCGGGGGCTGCGAAGCCGATCGCCAAAGCGGACGCACCAACCAGCGACGCACCCAGCTTGAACACGCGATTGCGTGTCGCCAGCTTTTTCAGCATGTCGTTTGGGTCTCCTTGTTTGTCGGTTCGTTCCGGTACCGGCACTCCACGCCGGCCCGCGGCTCGCGGTCCCCGAGGGGACAGGGCCCGATGCGCCTCCTTGCACGCGCCGTGACCCGTCGCCGAGCCGCACGTTAGGCAGCCCGGGTAAACGTTTCGTGAACTTCATCCACCGCCACGAAGAAATGTTGGTGATTACTTGGCGTGGCCGATCGGCCGAGAAAATCCAAGGTCCCTGTCCTCCAGGAGGCAGTGGGTGTCCGGCGACACTTGGCGACGGACGCGGTGCCCGCGAGCTTCCGGCGCCGTCCGTGGAATCTGTCGTCGACAGTGCAATCTGTCTCGCCGAACGCCGTTCGACCCCGCCATCGGGGTCGGCTCGAAGGTGGATGCGCTCGGTCGGATCATTCGCCTTTCCGGGCGCCCCCGCGGCTCAGAGCTGCGCCTGGTTCACCGCGAGTTTGCAGACCTTGCCCGAGGGCTCGAGCTTGTAGTTCAAAGTGACCGCGCCGCCGGGAGTCCAGGTGAACGTGCCGCCCGGGGGAATCGTCCCCGAGTCGACCGGGAAGTGTTCGAAGACGACCCGCTGGGCCTCCTTCGAGAGGTTGTACCAGACGACCGGCGCGGTGACGCTCGCCTGGAGCTCCTGAGGAAAGCACCCCTGCTTGAGGATGACGATGTTCTGGCCCGGGGACACGACGGGCTGAATCTCTCGTCCATTCTCGGACGGCAGGGTCGTCGTCGGGTCGGACGGGCCGACCGTCCCGCTCCCGTACGCCACCTTGGCCGGCGCGTTCGTGGCGGATTCGCTCGGTTGGTGTCCGGCGTCGCCCGAGGCGGCGTTCCCGGCCGTGGTCGAGCTTCGGGTGGGCTGGCCGGCCGAGGGGGTGCCCGGCGTGGACCCACAGGCCGCGGCGCCCAGAGCGAAGATCAGACCGAGAAGGCACCCTGACGCCCTGCGAATCCGTCGGCCGGTGGTCGTGGTCGTAGATGCGGATGCGCTCATACGGTGGCCGGCAGGAAGCCGATCAGGCTCTCGCAGGCGAAGAGCGCGACGACGAGGAGGACCGGCAGCGCGAGAAGGTACACGACGACGGGCTGGTCCCAGTGGCGGAGCAGCCAGGCCGCGCCGCTCAACAGTACGAAGAACAGAATGCTCCACAAAACGAAGAGCAGGCCTGAGACCGGGTCGCCCGACAGGCCGAGCTCGGACGCCGCGACCCGAAAGCGCGGTTCGACCGTACCGGGGAAGGGCTTGCCCTCCAGCTTGGCGATCACGGCCAGGCGACCCCGCGGGAAGAAGCCCGACGAGGCCGTCACCAGGGTGAGCTGGTTGGAGTTGGTAGGCGTGACGACATCGTGCCGGCCGCCGCTCGCGTCGACCACACCCGACACTCGGTAATGAAAGGTGCCGTATCCGTCGATCACCGTGATGACCGCTCCCTTGTGCAGGCCGCCGATCGCGCCGAAGGGAGCGCCATAGGTGGCCCGCCGCGCCGCGATGACCGCGTTGCCGGCCTGCCCCGGCAGCGCAGTCGAGGGCATGTGACCGGGTCCGTTGCGGAGGTCCTGGGCGTTGGTGCCCTCGACCACGGCCTGGTCGAGGTGCAGGGCGGGGATCTCCATCACCGCGACCGGGCTGCCTTCGGCGGGGATCTTGCCCACGGCCAGGTCGAAGGTCTTGGCCGGGTTGGCGGTGATCTCCTGCAGCAGCGTGTGCTGCGCCCGCTGTTCGCTCAACGGGGTGAACACATAGATGAAGCCGAGCAGGAGGACGATGAGCACGCCGAGCCCGAAGATGAGGACACCGGCCACCCGCGGTCGGGCCAGCACCGCGAGCGCGGTACCGACCGTCTCGAGCGCTCTGCGCAGAAGGCTCGGTGGAGGCGGTTCCGCTGTGGGCACGTCCGGGCCGAGCACGTCGGCCACGCTGAGCGGTGGGGGTGCCTGCGACTCCGCGTCCCGCTCCTTGGACTCTTCGTCCGGGTTCGCCTCGTCCCCCGTGCCGTCCGGGTCCGTCGCGGGTTGGGTCCGGAGCGGGAGTTCGGCGGTCGAGTTCTCCGTCGCCGGGTTCTCCGTGGTGGGGTCGAGGTAGGCGAGCGAGTCCATCAGCCGTCGGGACCCGGTTCGGGTGTGGACGCGTCGGTACTCGCGCCCTCTGCTTCAGCGCCCGCGTGGGCCTTCTTCAAGGAGGGGGACAGGTAGAGGAGCGGCCCGCCGATCAGGCACAGCAACGCGAGGAGCAGAAGGCCGGGGATGAAGAACCGGCTGTCCCCGAGGGTGACCGTGATGAGTCGGCCCAGGTAGTCACCGGTGCCGCCCGACGGGGTGCCTGAGGAACCCGACGCCGCCGACGTCCCGGGCGCCCCCGACGCGCTCCCTGTGTTGAAGTGGAAGGAGGTTCCAGCCCCCCTGGAAGCGACGCCGCCCTGACCTCCCGCCGCGCCGGGCGAAGCACCCGGGGTCCCGGTGGAGCCAGGCGCCGGGGGTGCCACACCGCCAGGGCCGACGACGTCGTTCGAGATGTCGGCCAAGGCTTGCTGGTAGAGGTTGTCGGGCAGGGGAACGTACCCCGACGGCAGGGGATTCGTCGTACCGGCGCCTGCCGTGTGCGAGTAGTTGACGAAGTTCGTCAACATGTCCTTGAGCGCCGACGCCTGGGCCATGCTCGGCTGAGGATTGGTTGAAACCAGGGCGTAGGTCACCATGGGCAACGGGTAGGCGTTGGTGGCGCCCGTGTCGTTGAAGTTGGGACGCAAGGTGCCGTCCGCGTTGGTCGTCTCCTCGTTCAGCGCCGCCACAATCGACGACGTGGCGGGGAGCTGGAAGCTTCCGGCGGCGTTCTGCAGGCTCGCCGGGAAGAGACCGAAGAAGTCGGCCTCGGAGCTGTCCATGGCGGTGAAGTCGAACCCGGCGCCCGTCCCGGTGAAGTTCGGGAGCGCAGCCTCGAGGGCGTGTGCTGCGGTGACCGGAGAGCTCGATGGTTGGAACGTCCGCGCGGCCCCTTGGGTATCGGCCGCGAAGTCGATCGGTAGCGTCGAAAGGGTCTGGCAATCGTTCGGCTTCTGAATCGTGGACCGGTCGACGATCAGGTTGGGCGGTTTGGTGACGACGATCGGTCCGTTCTCGGCGTTCGAGAGGAGCTGCTGGCTGCTCATGATGTCGTTGACGGTGACGCTGGAATTGTCGGAATTCAGGAATTGGGTCGTGACGGCATAGGGCACCTGAGGGGCCTGGCAGAGCCACCCGGTCAGCTGGGACACGGTGCCGCTGGCCGTCGAGGGGAACATGGCTCCCAGTCCGTTCTCTTGGACCGGGATGTTGCCCACGGTGAACGGCCAAGGGTTCAACAGGGCGAAACCGGTATCGTTCGAAAAGTTCTTCACGTCGCCCGGCGTGGTCCCGTTGGCGTAGTTGTCGGGGGGGCTGTCGTAGCTGAACTGCTTGAAGGGCAGCGACGCGGTGGTCGCACCGGAAACGCCGGCGACGTCGATGTTCTCGTATCTGCCGTTGACGGTCTCGACCGGGAGGTTCGAGCGTTTCACCTGCATGTTCTCGACGCATTTCGCCGTTCCGGTCAGCTGACTGCACAGGTCGTCTTCGGGGTCGGTCGCCGCTGCGACCGGGGTGGCCCAAACCTGGGTCAGCACACCGGCCACCTGCGCCGGGGTGAGCCGGTACGTGTGGAGCGGGATGGCATAGCCGGACCCGCTCGTCGGCACACCCGCCGCGCCGAGGAACGCGATCTCCGTCGAGGAGACCGAGATGGGGATGTAGGCGAATTTCCCGCCCGCCTTCTGCAGCTCGGCCACGGTGCCCGGGTCCTCCGGGTCGTCGGTGAAGGTCGCGGGGACGCTGCCGTCGGTGACGTCGGTGATCGGGCAGTTGGTGCCCGTATCGGGCGAGCAATCGCTGTCGTCGACCGAGTGCAGGTCCGTGGCGAGCACGGCCACGCCCCCGGGACCGTTGCACGTCGCAGCCGCCGCCGCCGGTAGGAACTGGGCCGCACTGTAGGCGGCGTCGACCGACACGGCCGGGGCGGAGCCGCAACCATTTCCGCCCGGGTTGAAGGTGATGGGGATGACCACCGTGTTCGATGCCGACATGGCGAATCCTCGGTTGGGCTGCGGGGGAAACCCGTTCGCGATGACGGCGCCCTGGCCCGCGACCGAAATGTCGGTGACCACGATCCCGCAGGGATTGGCCGAGTTGTCGCAGAAGAAGTTACCGAACGTGCCGGACGGGAACTGTTGGCTCGTCTGCGAAGTGATCGGGGTCGCTCCGGGGATGTCGGGGTCGTAGTTCGTGCTGATGGAGACGAGGGTGTCGTTCGAAATCGTCCGGCCGTATTGCCATTCGAGCGGGCTCGACGTCGCATCACAAGTCTGGGTCGGAGGGTTCGGCACACAATTCGGCGGTGGCGGGATCCTCGAGGCGCACGTGGGGTTCGACTGCACCTGGTCCCCCTGGGCGAGCGAGCAGTAGGCCAGACCGATGTCATCGCCGGCTGGTAGGCCATTGACGTCGACGTAGACGGCCTGGTTCTGCCCGACGTCCGTCACCGGGCCGGCACTCACGCTGCACGACGTGGCGCAGGGGAAGGGCACGTTGACACAGGTCGTCGTCTCTGAGGGACACGACGTCGAGACTTCCGGTGTCGTGGCGTGGGCCACCCCCGAGCGCTCCGGTGCAAAGGCGAGCAAGCAGATGAGGACGACGGCGAACGCAATGGCCAGACGCAGCGCAGGTCGGACTCGTCCTCTCGTCGTTGTCGGTCTCACGCGAACGACCCTCTTGTGTGGTTCATCTCTGGCTTCTGTGGTTCATCTCTGGCTGTCCCGGTTCTCACGCGGTCCCGGGTGGCCGCCGCCGGCGTTGCCAGTACCACACACCGAGAGGGACGGCGACGAGGACCAACAAGAAGACGACGCACCACAGCGCGATCTCCGCCGGCGACCATCCCAGCAGCCCGCGGGTGGCGGCCGCGGTGAGCGCGTCCTGGCGCGGGTAGGCCTTGGCGGGGTCGGTGAGCGGATTGACTGCCGCCTTCTTCACCACGACGGCCTTCCCCCCCGTGGTGGACGCGGCGGACGCCCCGGGGCCCGCCGCCCCCGGGCCCGTGGCGGTGGCCGCATGGCTCGCGCTCGCCGCCGCCGCCGCCGCCGCGGTCGCGGCCGCCGTGGTACCGAGGTCCGAGCCGGGGTTGGGTTGCGCGACCTGGGTGGGATTGCCGGGCGGTTGCAGCTGCCCGGTGATGTAGGGGTTGCTGCAGGTCTGCGGCGTCGGATCCGGCGGCTCCACGCCACCGGGCAGGCGTCCGGCAGCCTGGAAATCGTCCAGGACCAGGTTGGGGGGGATGGGCGAGTAACCGAGCTTGACCATTGAGGCCTGGCCCGCGCAGGCCACGAACGAGATGAACTGCGCCAGTTCGGCTCCCTGGGCCGTGCCCATGGTCACGTTCCCCGTGCTGTCGCACGAGAAGTTCTGAGTCTGCGCCGCGGACGGAACGCACTGCGCGATGAAGTAGCTGTAGGCGGAGATCGGGTAGGCGTTCGGGTTCGGGTTGGTGTACACGCCACCCAGGTTCTGGGTGAGGTCTGAGTAGAGGATGGCGCCCGTGAGTGCCACGGCGACGTTGTACGACTGCGGCTGCACGGGCTGACCCGCCTCGTTGACCACCGAAGCCACCGGCAGGCCGACATTCAGCGCGTAGGCGTACTCGACGTAGGTGATCCCCCCTTCGGTGTGCACAGGGCCCTGCGAGGCGGCGTCGGATCCGTTGACCCCCACCAGGCCAGGCGGAGGAGCGGCGGGGTACTGCGCCCAGAAGGCCGACGGCGACCCGGCTGGGCTCACCTGCGCCGACCGTTGGAATGCGGCGAAGGGCCCGGGGACGGTGTGCGCGAAATAGTCGCCGAGGAGGTAGCTCTCGCCGGAGGGGTCGCTGCGGAAGTAGGACGTGATCGGCTCGTTGGGCAGCCGGATGCCCGGATTGAGCGCGGCGATGGCGGGGTTGTCCCAGTTGGTGATGGTGGCGCTGAAGATGCCCAACAGGGTGGGAGCATCGAGGACGAGGTTCTTGATCTGCTGGCCGTTCTGCCCTGTCAGGTTGTACTCGAAGGCCAGCCCGCCGGCGACGTCGGGCATGTACTGGAACGGGTAGGGCACCGCGCTCGTGCTGCAACTCGACTGATTGGTGGCATACGAGATGTCGGTGGCGCCGAAATTGACCGTCGTGTTGCAGAAGGAGTTCATGCCGAGCACCGAGTTCGAGACGGTGAAGTTGATGTTGCCCCCGTATTGCTCGTTGTACTGGCCCTGCCACTGCGATATGGCCACGCCGGCGAAGCTCGATCCGGTCGAATTGAGCTGCGGCTGCGACGCCGAGACCGGTCCTGCCGTGTCGATGATCGCCCCGAACAGGCCGGCGACGACCCCCAGGGTCAGTGCGACGAACGCACAGATCGCCGCGCGGGCACGGATCATCCGAACCTCCCGTGGACGTAGTCGGCCGTGCGCGGGTCCTCGGGGTCGGAGAACATGACCTCGGTCTCGCCGAACTCGATGACCCGTCCCGGCTCGCCCTCCGCGGCCAGGAAGAAGGCGCAGCTCTGTGAGACGCGCTGGGCCTGCTGCATGTTGTGCGTCACGATCACGACCGTCACCTCCGAGGCGATGTCACGGATCGTCTCCTCAATCCGGTTGGTCGACGTCGGGTCGAGGGCGGAACACGGCTCGTCCATCAGCAGCACCCGTGGTCGCACCGCCAGGGCGCGGGCGATGCACAGGCGCTGCTGCTGTCCGCCCGAGAGCGAGCCGCCGAGCTCGCCCAGGCGGTTCTTGACCTCGTTCCACAGGCCGGCCTTGGTGAGCATCTCCTCGACCAGCGCCCTCTTCGCCTCCGCCGGGAGCCTGGTCCGGGAGAACTTCAAACCGGCCAGGACGTTCTCCTCGATCGTCATGGCCGGGAACGGGTTCGGCTTCTGGAAGACCATTCCGATGTGACGTCGCGCGTCGGTGGCACGCAATCCCCCGCCGTAGATGTCCACGCCGTCGAGCTCGACCCGGCCGGCCAGCTGGGCGCCGGGGACGAGCTCGTGCATCCGGTTGAGGATGCGCAAGTAGGTGGACTTGCCGCATCCCGAGGGGCCGATCAGCGCCGTGACCATCGACCGCTCCATGTTCAGCGTCACGTTCTCCAGGACCAGCCGTCCACTGAACCAGGCGCAGACACCGTGGGTGTCGAGCCCGGCCGCGGACGAATGCTCCTGGACGGCCGGTGGTGCGGCACCGTCAGCGGGGCTGGCCGGACGAGGTCGGGTGAAGACGCCCATGAGTGTGATCAGACCTTCCTGACGGAGCGCACCTGGGCGCTGACGAATCGGCGGAGCCTGCCCTTGTTGGTCCGGCGCCGACCGAGGAGACGGGCCAGGACGAACAGGATGAGCACGAGCATGAGGAGAACGAAGGCGGCGGTGAAGGCGAGCTGCACGACGACGGCCTGGGCCGCGAAGATGTCCTCGTAGAGCACGAGCGGCAGGGCGCCCTGAGGGCCATGGAACACGTTCGCGTTCAGGCTGTTGTTGCCGAACGCGGTGAAGATCAACGGCGCGGTCTCTCCCGCCGCGATGGCGATGCCGAGCAGGACGGCAGTGATCAAACCTGAGCGTGCCGTCGGGAGCACCACCTGGCGCACCGTGCGCCACTCCGAGGCACCCAGGGCGAGCGCAGCCTCGCGGAGCCCGCCCGGCACGACCCGGAGCACCTCCTCGGTCGTCCGGGTGATGGAGGGGAGCATCAGCACGAACAGGGCCATGGACGCGGCGAAGCCCGAGTAGCCGATCACGTGGGGGACGATGAAGATGGCGTAGATGAAGACCCCCGCCACGATGGAAGGGACGCCGCTCATGGCGGTGACGATCGTCCTCACGAAGCGCGTCCCCCACCCGCCGACCTCGTTGAGGAAGATGGCCGTGAGGAAGGCCAGCGGCACGGCGAAGAGCGCGGCCAGGCCCACCTGCTCGAGCGTCCCGACGATGGCGTGGCCGACGCCGACGTCGCGGAAGAGGTGCGGGTCGGCCGGCTGGTAGAAGGCCATCGTGCGCCACAGGAAGCCGATCGTGAAGTGGCCCACGCCCCGCACGAAGACCCAGATGATGATGTAGAGCAGCGCGCCCATGAGGAGGGCGGCGCACGAGGCGACAATGGTCGTGGCGATGCGGTCGGTGGCGGCGCTCCGGTCGACGGTCAAAGTCGTGACGATCCAGTACATGGCCAGGAAGCAGGCGTACCAGCACAGGATGAAGCCGAACGCTCCCGACAGCAGCGTCAGTTCGTAGAAGAAGATCCACACGACGGCCCACGAGGACACGGCGGTCGCCAGGAGAACCGCCACGCTGGTCATCCCGAATTCACGGGTGCTGCGCGGCAGCCCGACTTCGACGCGCCGCACGTTCCCGGTCAGGACGGCTTCGCTCATGGTGCCGTCGTGACGGTTGCGTCCGTCCTCGTCACCTTTGGTCGCCGGGCGGTTCTCGCTCGGCGTGTGGAGGAGATCCTCGACCTCGTTGACGACCTGTGTCACAGCTCGACCCCCGCGCCGCTGCGGGAGCGGTTCACGATCATGGACGCCAGGAGGTTGACGATCAGGGTGAAGGTGAAGAGGACGAAGCCGAGCATGAGCAGGTCCGCGGTGCCCAGCTTCCCTCCGGCTCCGAACTCCGCGGCGATGAAGGAGGCGACCGAGGTCCCACCGTGCTCCAGGATGTGGGGTGAGATCGAAAAACTCAGCCCGAGGATGACGTAGACGGCGATGGTCTCACCCAGCGCGCGGCCCAGCCCCAGCATGGATGCGCCGATCATTCCGCCGCGCCCGAAAGGGAGCACCACGGTGCGGATCATCTGGGACCGCGTCGCGCCGAGGGCGAGCGCCCCCTCCTTCTCGCCGGGCGGCGCCAGGCTGAACACCTCCCGCGAAACCGAGGCGACGATGGGCACGATCATGAGCCCGACGACCAGTCCGGCGATGAAGAAGGAGGCGTTGAACGGGGGGGTTTTGGCCTCGAAGATCGGGATGAACGAGAGGTGCCTGGTCATCCACGACGTGGTCCCGGTGACCTGAGGCTGGAACTCGTGGAGAGCCCAGAGCCCGAAGATGATGCTCGGGACGGCGGCGCCGAGGTCGACCATGGCGATCAACGCCCGACGGGACCGGGCCGGGGCGTACTCACTCAGGAAGAGCGCCGTCCCGATGGCGACCGGAACGCCGACGATGACGGCGATGACCGAGATGATGATCGTGCCGTACATCTGGGCCGCGGCGCCGAAATGGTACGGCTTGTGGGCGGTGCCGAAGCCCGAGGTGGTGAAGTAGCGGGGGCCCGCCGCCCGCAACGCCGGGAGCCCTCGCAAGAGGAGGAAGAATCCGATCAGGAAGAGAATCCCGAACACCGTGAAGCCCGCGACGCGGGCCACCATGCGAAAGATCTTGTCCTCGCGTGACCGGTCGTTGGGGACGGTGATCGGCCGTGGGACCGCGCCGGGTGCGCTCTCCAGGGTGTCGGTGGACATGGCCGAATCTTGATCCTGCTCCAGAGGGGCCTCGTACCCGATCAGCCGAGTACGCGATCAAGCTAGCGGTCGGACATTACCGGGATCGGGCGTGGGGGTGAACGCAGGGTTACACCCTGTCGTCACTTCTCAGTCGTCGGTCAGGACCGGTCAGGGTTGGGGGACGACCGCGACGCTCCCGCTCCCGTTGGAGCCGTGATAGACCGGGTCGCCGGAGTACAGGGCGCTGACGGTGTAGGGCGAGTCGCTGGTGTGGATGTCCCCGGTGACGCTGCACCGAGCGACAGCCTGGTTGGCCCGATCGGTACCGACCGGGATCACGGGGGTACCCGTCTGATTGCAGACCAGGGTGTCTCCCGAAGCACCGGTGATCGTGAAGTTCACCGTCCCCGAGGGTCCGCGGAGCGACGAGGTCGTCCGCGGGTCGGCCGTGATCACGGCCCGGAGGACGAGACGGCCGCCGTCGAAGGCGGGGTTGCGGCTCGACTCCAAGGAGAGCGTCGTGGGCACCCTCGTCACCAGGAGAGTGCCGAAGGAGCTCGGGCTCGATCGGTGGTTCAAATCGCCCACGTAGATCGTCGACACGTCGTAGAGGCCCGGCTTCCTCACGCCGCTGGGGAGGGAGAACGTGATCTTGTTCTCGTTGAGGGCCTGCTCCCCCGTCGTCGGCGGGGGCAGCACCGAAGCGCCACTCGGGGACCCGGCGCAGGGCGGCGACCGGTGGTGCGGGCAGACGGCGAACTGCATCGACCCGGTCGGGGACCCCGTGCCGGGTGAGACATCGCGGACCTTCGCGGTGAAGGTGAAGGCCTCGCCGGCGACGACCGGCCCGGGAAGGCCCGAGATCGTGGTCTCGGTCAGCGCCTTGCGGACCCGTTGGACCAGCGTGGCCGTCGGTGCCGTGTAGATCGGGTCCACCAACGTGGCCGAGACGGTGTAGGACAGCGCACTGAGGCCACCAGCGAGGGAGCACGTCGCCGTGGTCACACCATCGGACGTCGAGAGGGGCTGCGTGTTGCCGCCGTCACAGGGGCGGACGGTGGTGTCGGAACCGACCACGGAGAAGTCGATGGTTCCGGTGGCTGGTCCCGGGGACGCGGCCACCGTCGCCGTGAAGGCGACAGCCTCCCCTGTCACGAGTCCGATGCCGGGCGCCGAGCTCGACAGCGTGACGGTGGCCGGACTCGTGCCCCCATCGGCCCAGGCCGGCGCCGTGGACATGGCCGTGGCCACCAAAGCCAAAACCGCCCCGATGCCGGCCACCCGAGACACGGACCGGGCCTTTCCACTCCGCGGGTTTGCCATGTCCCCTTTCTAGCCCTGCTGGTGGCCCGGAACGAGAACCGGGGCTGAACGCTGGGTTACACCCCGCGTTCAGCCCCGGTCGCGTCAGTCAGAGTCGGTCAGGGATGGTTGGTGACCTTGAGCGATCCGGTTCCACTCGAAGCGTTGTACACCGAATCGCCTGAGTACGCCGCCGTGACGGTGTAGGGCGAGTCACTCGCCACCACTGCCCCGGTGACGGTGCACCGCGTGACGCCCTGGTTGGCCGGCTTGGTGCTGACCGGGATCACGCCGGTACCCGTCTCCTGGCAGACCAGGCTGTCACCCGAAGCGCCGGTGATGGTGTAGGTGACCGTTCCCGATGGTGCACCGAGCGATTGGGACTGCGAGGCGCCCTTGATGACGGCCCGGAGAACCTCACGGCCGCCGTTGTAGGTCGGGTTGGCGCTCGCCACGAGGGAGAGCGTTGTCGGCACCTTCGTCACCAGCAGGAAACTGAAGTTGCTCTGGCTGGACCAGTAGTTCGAGTCACCGACGTAGTCGGCCGACACGTCGTAGAAGCCCGGCGTCAGCACACCGCTCGGGAGGGAGAACGTGATCTTGTTCTCGTTGTTGGCCTGGTCATTTGCCGTCGGTGTCGGCATGCTGAAGACACCACCGGGACCACCGGTGCAGGTCGGCTGGTTGAACGGGCAGATGCCGAACTCCATCGACCCCGTCGGTGCCCCGGTGCCGGGGGCCTCGTCCTGGACCGTCGCGGTGAATGTGAAGGCCTGGCCTGCCTTCACCGATCCCGGAAGGCCCGAGATCGTGGTGGTCGTCAGCGACTTGTCGATCAACTGGACCAACGTCGCGGTCGGTGCCGTGTAGTTCGGGTCCACCAGCTTGGCCGAGACGTTGTAGAACAGCGGCTTGCCCAGCAGGCCCTTGGCGAACGAGCACGTGGCCGTGGTCACTCCGGCGGTGGTCGAGACGGGCTGCGCGTTGCCGCCGTCACAGGTGGCAACCTGGCCCTCGGAGCCGACCACCGCGAAGATGATCTTTCCGGTCGCCGGTGCCCCCGAAGTAGTGACCGTCGCCGTGAATGCGACGGCCTGACCCGTCACGAGTCCGACCCCGGGCACCGAGCTCGACAGGGTGACGGTCGCCGGAGACTTGTTCAAGCGACCAACCCCGGCCAGGGCCGGCGCCGCGCTCATGGCCGTGGCCACCAAGGCCAAGACCGCCCCGATGCCGGCGACCCGAGACAGGGACCGGCCTTTCCTGTTCCTTAACGTTGGCATCTTTCTCCCGCCTTCCTTCTTGTCCACCTGTTAATTACCTGCTCTGGCGTTCGGTGGTCGCTCGCCAGCTAGGCCTGTTCACAGAACTTCTTGCATAACTATGACATAACCGAGGGTGAACGCAGGGATGTATTTCTGGGTTCACCCGCGGCCGCTTCGGTCAGAATCGGCGTGGGTCGGTCAGGGAAGCTTCACGACCTTGAGAAACCCGAGCCGTGCCGATCCGTTGTAGACGGAGTCGCCCGAGTACACCGCCTTGATGGCGTACGGCGAGTCGCTCGCCAGCACTTTCCCGCTGATGGTGCACCGGGCGACGCCCTGGTTGGCCGGCTTGGTGCCGACCGGGATCACCGGGGTACCGGTCTCCTCGCAGTTCAGGGTGTCACCCGAGCGACCGGTGATGGTGAACGTGACCGTCCCCGAGGGCCCGCCGAGCGACTGGGTCGCCCGCGTGTCCCCCTTGACCATGGCCCGAAGGATCTCGCGCCCTCGGTCGAAGGTCGGGTTGTCGCTCTTCACCAAGCTGAGGGTCGTCGGCACCGGCGTCACCAGGAGGTAGCTGAAGTTGCTCTGGCTCGACCAGTAGTTCGAGTCACCCACGTAGTCGGCCGACACGGTGTAGAAGCCCGGAGTCAGCACGCCGCTCGGAAGCGAGAACCGGATCCTGTTCTCGTTGTGCTTCAAGTCCCACTTCGTCGGCGGCGCCATGCGCAAAACTCCCCCGGCGCCTCCGGTGCAGGTCGCCGTGAAGTACGGGCAGACCGCGAACTCCATCGACCCGGTCGGCGAGAACCGTCCGGGGGAGATGTCCTGGACCACCACGTTGAAGTTGAAGGCCTGGCCGGCGACGACGGAGCCGGGCAGCTGCTTGACGGTGGTATCCGTCAGTGACTTGTCGATCAACTGGACCAACGTGGCCGAGCCCGTGTAGTTCGGGTCCATCAGCGTGGCCGAAACGTTGTAGAAGAGCGGCTTCCCCAGCAGGCCCTTGGCGAAGGCGCACGTCGCCGTGGTCACTCCGCCAGTGGTCGAGACGGGCTGTGTGTTGCCCCCGTCACAGTTGGCGGCGGTGCCCGAAGAACTGACTACGGAGAAGTCGATGGACCCGGTCGCCGGGGACCCCGAAGTGGTCACCGTCGCCGTGAAGGTGACGGCCTCGCCCGTCACGAGTCCGACTCCAGGCACCGAGCTCTTCAGTGCGACGGTTGCCGGGCTGGTGAGATTCTCGACCGCGCGCCTGCTCGTCGAGGTGCTGCTCGTCGGGGGCGTCGCGGGCTTGGCCTGGTGGACGGTCTTCGACAACGAGCCGAGGCTCGACGCGAAGGTGGGATCACCGCCGTAGACCGCGCTGATCTGGTACGGGGACGCCGAATCGGAAAGGCCGGCGGGGATGGAGCAGTGCGCCTTCGACCCGTGGCCCGCGGCAGTGAGGGCGATGGTGTTGCCTCCCGCGCACTGAGTCGTCGACCCGTCTGTTCCAGTGACGGAGAACGTGACATCGCCGGTTGGAGTGCCTCCCCCGTGGCTGACGGACGCCGTGATCGTGATGGGCTGGCCGGCCAGTGCCGGCGACGTGGCGGTGACGGTCGTCACCGTCGCCTTGGCGCTCTCACCCGCAACAGCGGGCGCGGCGGCGGCGGTCAGGGCTGTGGCAACCAAGGCAAGAGTCGCCCCGATACCGCCGACCCACGAGAGGGACCGACCCTTCCTGCTGCTTGGTGCTGCCATGTTTCGTTTCCCTCCAGTTTTCTCGCCCCAGCGCTCGTTCCGAAGCGCCTTCTGTTCCAGCGCTCGTTTCCAGAGCACCTTCTCCGGAGCCCTCTCTCGAGTGCTCGCTTTGTCGCCCGATCATCGAGGCCCGCTTCTGCGGGTTCTCGGTGGTTGCTCGCGCGAATCGCCCCATCGCGCCTCGTGAGGAAAAACCGGGGGTGAGCGCAGGGTGAAACCCTGCACCCACCCCCAGGTGTGTCAATCAGCGTCGGTTACGGATGGTCGATGACCTGGAGACCTCCGCTGCCGCTCGAGCCGTTGTAGTTCGAGTCGCCCGAGTACACCGCGGTGATGGTGTACGGCGAGTCACTCGTCATGACGGCCCCGGTGATGCTGCACCGAGCGACGCCCTGGTCCGCCGGCTTGACGCCGATCGGGATCACAGGAGTACCCGTCTCCTCGCAGTTCAGGGTGTCACCCGAAGCACCGGTGATGGTGAACGTGACGTTCCCCGAGGGCCCTGCCTCGGACTGGGTCGCCCGCGAGTCGCCCTTGATGACGGCCCGGAGGATCTCACGGCCGCCGCTGTAAGCCGGGTTGTCGCTGGCCACCAAGCTGAGTGACGTCGGGATCTTCGTCACCAAGAGGTAGCTGAAGTTGCTCTGGCTGGACCAGTAGTTCGAGTCACCGACGTAGTCGGCCGACACGTCGTAGAAGCCCGGAGTCAACACACCGCTCGGGAGCGTGAACGTGAACTTGTTCTCGTTCAGCGCCTGCTCCGCTTTGGTCGGCGCCGGCATTGTGAAGACGCCACCGGGGCCTCCGGTGCAGGTCGACTGCGTGTACGGGCAGATCGCGAACTCCATCGACCCGGTCGGTGACCCGGTGCCGGGCGACGTGTCCTGGACGGTCGCCGTGAAGCTGAAGGGCTGGCTGGCGATCACGGACCCGGGCAGGCCGGAGATCTGGGTGTTCGTCAGCGACTTGTCGATGATCTGGACCAATGTTGCCGAGCCCGAGTAATTCGGGTCCACCAGCTTGGCCGAGACGTTGTAGAACAGCGGCTTGCCCAGCAGACCCTTGGCGAACGAGCACGTCGCCGTGGTCACTCCGCCGCTGGTCGAGACGGGCTGAGTGTTGCCGCCGTCACAGTTGGCGACCTGGCCCTCGGAGCCGACCACCGAGAACAGGACGGATCCTGTTGCCGGTGCCCCCGAAGTCGTGACGGTCGCCGTGAAACTGACGGCTTCGCCAGTCACGAGACCGACACCGGGCGACGAGCTCGTCAGCGTGACCGTGGCCGCAGTCTTGCTCCCACCGGCGAAGGCCGGCGCTGCAGTCATGGCCGTGGCCACCAAAGCCAAGGCTGCCCCGATGCCGGCAACCCGAGACAGGGACCGGCCCTTCCTTTTCTTTTGTGTTCCCATATTCCCTCCAGTGCTCTCTTTCTCGTCCACCCGTTAACACCCGGACATGGGATTGGTGGTCGCTCGCCTGATTCGCCTGCTCGCAGGGGGCTGAAAGGTTAAGCCGTCCGCCAGCGCCTCCACTATGGATCCCCGGAATGCCGCACCGAAAGTGTTACATGCCGGATTCTTCTTTTTTCACCAAGATTTTGCTCGGTGTTGCCCCATTGTTAGCAGAGCATGTCCGTGCCGTCCATTGTTTGCCCGGGATCTCGGCCGTGGACGTGGGGGACACCACGTCCTGGTGAAGGCACCCTGGGACCGCGTCGTCGGGATTTGTGCCTGGGATCCCGCCGACGGCCGCTGGACGGTAGCGCGGGCGGAGACGGGAAATCCAAACAGCGGGTGAGCCGAACGTGGCGCCGGGCGCATTGCGCACCCGAGGAGACGGCGCGGCCGCACCGGCGGCGATGCCCTCGAGCGGGACCGCTGTGGCCCGGCTCCCTGGTGTTGGGGATGCCGCCCAATGCTTCGTCCCTGACCTTCCGCTCCCGCCCCGGCTCGTCGCACTCGGGGTCCCTCACTTGCCCCCTACCTTGCTCTGCGTCGGAAGGTGTCACAGGCGACGTTCGACGACCTCCGTGGACATGCCTCGGTTCTCACTTGCAGGACCCGTCACTCGTCCCGCCCTTCGCGCCGTAGCTGTTCCCGCACACGGTCACCGAGGTGTTGTGCTTCGAGCCCGGGTGCAACACGTCGTATGCCCCCACGAAGCTGTTGTCCCTGATCGTCAAGCCGTTGACGTGGTTCGCCTTCACGGCGGCCAGGTACGGCCCGTCGGGCTGACGCATCGGGAAGGTATTCCCTGTGATCGTCACCGCCGTCACGTTTCGGATCGTCATGGCGGAACCGGCATTGTGGACCGTGTACGAACCGCCGCTCGTGGACTTTGCTCGGCGGGTCATCTTGTTGCCGGTGATGGTCAGCGTGATGTTCTGATGCCGGGTCGACGTTTTCGCCTGTGGCGTCCCTGACACCTGCATGAGCGGCGACTGGGAGTCGATGGTGTTGTCGCTGAGCACCACGTTCTGCTGCTGGACGCCCGGGACCTGTCCCTGCTGGGAGGTGAACCAGTCCACGCCGAAGTTCTTGAAGAGACAGCGGGTGACGAGGATGTTGTCCTGCGCCGCGTACCCCGGGATCTTGGCGTTCGGGTCGGAGAACGCGCTCGAGTACAGGTCCACCTCGAAGTCGATTGCGTCGAGATGGACGTTCGAGAAGGTGTCATCCGAGATGGTGACCCCGTTGGCCGACTCTATGGAGAGGCCGTCGTAGCCGATGTTGCTCCACGTCGAGTTGGTGACGTTGATGTGGGTGTTCAGGGGATTGCCCTTGACCGCTGTAGGGATCTGCAGCGAGAGGCCATCGCCTTGGATGTTCGACACGTCCAGCTTGTTCAGCGTGACACCCGTGTCGCCCTGGAGCTCGATCCCGTTGTAGCCCTCACAGTGGACACCGCCGTTGTGCCCGTCGAACGCGCCCGTGAGGTTCAGGTCCGAGATCGAGAGGTTGGTGTCGCGGGTGAGGAACAGCATCGGGTGGTGGGGGCACTCGGTTCGATCCGTGCCGCCGTTCTGGCCGGCGACGGTCTGCTTCAAGGTCGCGCCGTTCCCGATGATCGTCAACCCGGTCGCATGGTTGATGTGGAGGATCTCGTTGACGGTGTAACACCCGTCGCGCGGCAACGTCACGGTCGAGCCGGCGGCCAAGGACTTGAGCCACTTGTGCAGCGCGCCGGCTACGTCACTGGAGCAATTGGCGGCGATGGATGCGGGCGGTGAGGTCGTCTGCCCCGTGGGAGGCGCCACCGACGGCGCGCCGCTGGTGGGAGTGCTGGTTGGAGGAGCCGTCGTGGTGGTCGGTGGAGACGTCGTCGTGGTAGTCGGGGGCAGGGCGCGACCGGCCGATTGCCCGTTGGGCGACGACGAGCATGCCGCCGCGATCACGGTCATCACGGCGAGCGTCCCGGCCACCGCGAGCCTCGAACGGGCACGGACCGGCTTCACGCGGGGGAGGCTATCGTGAGCGCGCTCGCCGAGGACGTCGGGGTCGAGGGACGAAGATGGAGGACGACGACGTGCCGCCGGCTCGCTGCAACGTGAGGGAGGCCACCCGGTCCGACGTCGGCGTGGTGGCGGCGTTGCATGTCGACGAGATCCATGAGGGCTTCCTGGCGACTCTCGGCGAGCGGTTTCTCCGGCATCTCTATGGCCGCATCGTCGAGTCGTCCCACGGCTTCCTCCTCGTGGCCCAGACCCCACCGTCGCCCGAGCGCGGTCCGGCCCGCGTGTGCGGGTTCGTGGCCGGCGCCGTTTCGGTGGGAAGCCTCTACCGCGAGTTCCTCTGGCACGACGGGATCGTGGCATCCGTGACGTCCGCGCCCCAGTTGCTGCGTTCGCTGCCGCGGGTGGTCGAGACGCTGCGCTACGGCTCGCGGGAAGCGCCCGGTGGGAAGGCTTCGTCGGTTCCCGAGGCGGAGCTCCTCTCGCTCGCCGTGTCCGGCCAGAGCCGTCGGCAGGGGGCGGGTGCCGCCCTCGTGCAGGCGTTCCTGGCCGAGGCGGCGTCGCGCGGCTGCGCCTCGTCGCGGGTCGTCGTCGGGGCGGACAACGACGCCGCCATCGCCCTCTACGGCCGGGGCGGCTTCGAGACGGCGGAGAGCCTCGAGGTGCACGAGGGCACCCCTTCCCTCCTCATGCGGGCCGATCTCGGCCACGCCGCACGTCGGTGAGCACCGGCGTAACCGCCGCGGTCGCGGCCGGTGCCTTCGTCGCGTCGCTGGCCCTGACCCCCGCTGCCGCGAGCGTGGCCCGCCGCGTCGGTGCGGTGGACCATCCCGGGCCGCTCAAGCCGCACGCGCGACCCACGCCCTACCTCGGTGGCGTCGGGGTCGCCGCCGGCGCCGCCGTCGGCGCGGCGGTCTTCCGCCCGTGGCTGCTCGTGCCGCTGGCCATGGCGCTCGTGCTGGGCACGGCCGACGATCTGCGCCCGCTCCCCCCTGTCGTTCGACTGGTGGCTGAGTTCGGCACGGGTGCAGTCCTGGCCGCGGTGGTCCCCACCCGCTTCGGCGGTGGGGTCGGCTTCGTGCTCGTCGTCGCTGGCCGCGGTGGCCCTCATGAATGCCTTCAACCTCGTCGACGGACTGGACGCGCTGTGCGGGACGGTCACCGTGGTCGCGTCGGTCGGGTTCGCCTTGCTGCTCGGCGGGGACGCCCGCGCCTTCGCCTTGGCGTTGGCCGCCGCCACGGCGGCGTTCCTCGTGTTCAACCGCCCGCCGGCGCGGGTCTACCTGGGCGACGGCGGGGCCTACCTCATCGGGACGGCCATCGCCGCGCTGCTGGCCGAGGCTTGGGGTCCGCACCGGCCCCTGGCCACAGGGATCGGGGCGCTCGCCCTTGTCGTGGTGCCGATGGCGGAGTTGGCGTTGGCGGTGCTCCGGCGGGCGCGCAACCGGGCCTCGCTCCTCGAAGGCGACCGCGACCATCCCTACGACCAGCTCGTGCGCCGCGGCTGGGGTGCCGCCCGGGTCGCCGCCGCGTACGGCCTCGTCGGGCTCGCCCTGCTCGGCGTCGCCGTCGGTGCCTCCCATCTCCCGTCGCCCTGGGCCGCCGTCGCGGTGGCCGGAGCGGTGGCGGCACTCGGTGTGCTCTCCCTTGAGGCAGGATTCCTCTCACCCACCCCCAGCGGGCCGGCCGACGGCGCTCAGCCCTGACCGCCCGCCACCATCGCCCCACCCACTCACCGCCCAGCCATGACCTCCCACTGCATCGATCACCCGTGACTGCACCCCGCATCTACATGTCGCCGCCCGACCCGGGCCCGGAGGAACGAGCGCTCCTGCTCGATGCCTTCGACTCGAACTGGATCGCGCCGCTCGGGCCCCACGTGGACGCCTTCGAGTCCGAGCTCGCCCAGCGCGTCGGCCTCGAACACGGGGCCGCCCTCTCGAGCGGCACCGCCGCGCTCCACCTCGGCCTCCACCTCGTCGGCGTCGGACCGGGCGACGAGGTCATGGTGCCGACGTTGACCTTCGTGGCGACGGCGAACGCCGCGCGCTACGTCGGCGCACAGCCGGTGTTCGTCGACTCGGACCCCGCCAGTTGGAACGTCGACGTCGGCCTCCTCGCCGAGGCGATGCAGGAGCGGGCGAGGCGGGGCCGCAGGCCGGCCGCAGTCGTCAGTGTCGACCTCCTCGGTGGGTGCCCGGACTACGACGAGCTGGTCAAGGTCTGCGACGAGTTCGAGGTGCCGCTGATAGAGGACGCCGCGGAGGGGCTCGGCGCGACGTTCCGGGGGAGGCCCGCCGGGTCCTTTGGTGCCTGCGCGGCGTTCTCGTTCAACGGGAACAAGATCATCACGACGAGCGGGGGCGGCATGCTCGTGTCGAGCTCGGAGGAGCTGGTCGCCCGCGCCCGCTTCCTGGCCAGCCAGGCCCGCGAGCCCGTCGCGCACTACGAGCACGAGGAGCTCGGCTACAACTACCGGCTCTCGAACCTGCTCGCGGCGATCGGCCGCGGCCAGCTGCGCGGGCTGGACCGGCGCATCGCGCGGCGGCGCGAGATCTTCGAGCGCTACCGCGCCGCGTTCGAGGTGGTCGACGGCATCGAGATGATGCCGTTCGGGGCAGGCGTCCAACCGAACTACTGGTTGTCGTGCGTGTTGCTCGACCCCGCGCTGCGTGCCGGGCGCGAGGACGTTCGCCTCGCGCTCGAGGAGCTGAACATCGAGGCGCGCGCCGTGTGGAAGCCCCTGCACCTCCAGCCCCTCTACCGCGGCGCGCCGACCGTGGGCGGGCAGGTGGCCGAGCGCATCTTCGAGCGTGGGCTGTGCCTGCCGAGCGGGACCGCCCTGTCCGGGGAGGACCAGGAGCGGATCATCGAGACGGTCCTCCGCGTGATCGGCGCCGGTGGCTGAGAGCGAGGGATCCGTGGCCGCGCCCCGGTTCGCCTACCTGCTCATGACCCACGAGAACGAGCGCGACGTCGAGGAGCTGGCGGAGCGGATCGTCTCGCTGAGCCCCACCGCCCAGGTGGTCGTGCACCATGACGTCGGGGCCCGAGCCCTGCCATGGGCGGGCGACCCGCCGGAGCCCTTCCACCTCGTCGAGCGCGTGGCGGTGCGGTGGGGCGACTGGTCGATGATTCAGGCGACCGGGAACCTGGTGCGCTACGCCGTCGAGGAGCTCGACGCCGATTGGTTCGTGCTGCTCTCGGGCGAGCACCGACCGGCGGTGGACCTGGCGCGTTGGGAGCGCGAGGTCGCGGCGTCGGGCGCAGACGCGATCGTGCGCGCCGAGGAGCTCCCGGCCCGCCTGCACTTCGGCTGGCGGGACTTCGAGACCAACCAGTACCTGGCGCGCAGTCGGCACCGCTGGCGCGTGGTCCCCCGCCCGCGCTCGGACGTGGTCCACCAGGCCATCGGGTGGGCGGCGAAGCTCGGCCGCGGGCTTCATCCACTGTTGGCCGTCGAGTACGCCCACCGGCGCGACGCGTGGCTGGTCGGCCTACCCCGGCGAGCCGGGATCGATGCAGGGGCGACGGTTCTGGCGTGGCTCGCAATGGCTGGCGCTCGACCGCCGCGCCGCTCGACGAGGTGTTGCACCCCGATCCCGCCGTGACGGCGTGGTTCGCGCAGAGCTGGATCCCCGACGAGGCCTACTTCCAGACGCTGCTCCACCTCTCCCCCGGCCTCGAGGTCGCCGACCGGGCGACGACCTTCGAGCTCGAGCCACCCGAGCACCCCACACCGGGCTGGAGGCAGCTCACGCCCGACGATCTGGCGGCGGGGTGGACGTCGGGCGCACCCTTCTTCCGCAAGGTCGACCGCAGCGGGCGCCCCGAGGTCGTCGAGGCGATCGACGCGGTGGTCGACGGGGGGCGCCCGGCCGCCCGGCCCGGTGCATCGCAGACCTCGGATTGACCCCCCGGCGGTACCCCGGTTGCAACGGAATGCCCTGTTCCCAGCTGGTCTACACTCCCAGCCGAACGGGGCCGGCTGGCCGCCTTCCCCGCACGGGTCGCGGTCCAAGAGTCGTCACGTTCCTTCGCGGTACGGATCATCGTTCGAGAGGTCATCAGTGGAGGCAGCCATGTCAAGCGAGACGCGCCGCGAGACCGCGCCCCGCCCGGCGGCCGCCTGTCCGATCCTCACCCCCGAGGTCTCCGCGCCGGCCGAGGTTCCCGCCGCCCGAGCCTGCGGCCATCACGAGCAGACGCTCGGCGTCGGCACGTGACGCCTCCCGAGACGGCCAAGCCGGAAAGCGGGGCACGCTTCGCCTACCTGCTCATGACGCACCGGGACGCGGCGCACGTGGAGGACCTGGTGGAGCGGGTGCTCGAGCTCAGCCCGCACGGCCACGTGGTGGTGCACCACGACGCCGGCGCCACCGCGCCGCCCCCCTACGGTGGCAGCGGTCCTGAGCGCGTCCACTTCTCCGAGCGCAGACGGATCCTCTGGGGTGACTGGTCGATCGTCGAGCGGACGCTGCAGATGATGCGCGACGCGATCCGGTTGGTCGACGCGGACTGGTTCGTCATCATCTCCGGTGAGCACCGCCCAGTCACCGACCTCGGGCAGTGGGAGCGGGCGACCGCCGCCTCGGGCGCGGACGCGCTCGTCGAAGCGGACGCGTTGCCGCCGCGGCTCCGGTTCGGTCCGCCCGACGGGCGGGCCGACGAGGACGCCAAGATGTTCCTCGCCCGCTGCATCCACCGGTGGGGCGCCGTAGAGGGTCCGCGGAACGACGTCGCCCACCGCGGGATCGGCGGGCTCTGGAAGCTCTCGCGCTGGGTCCAGCCTCTGGTCGCCATGGAGTACTCGCACCGGCGCAACACGTGGTTCTTCGGGACGCCGCGCCCGCGGGGCCCGCTGGCGGGGTGGACGTTCTACAAGGGGACGCAGTGGATCGCGTTCAACCGGCGTGCCGCGGAGACCGTCCTGGCGACGGACCCCGCGGTGACGGCGTGGTTCAGGCATGGTCACATCGTGGACGAGACGTACCTCCAGACCTTGCTCCATCACGCTCCCGGCCTCGACGTCCGCAACGCGGTGGTGACCTACGTCCCCGAGATGGTGCAACCGCCGCAGGGCGGCGTGGTGCGGTGGATGGTCCTCGACGACGAGGATCTGCCGGCGGTCTGGGCCTCGGGCGCGGCCTTCGCCCGCAAGGTCGACCCCGTCGAACGGCCCGGCGTCATCCGAGCCATCGACGAGGAGGTCGATCGCCGCCGCACCCTCGCCGCCGAGGCGTCGAGCGAAACGGTGGGACCACCTTCGTGAGCGTGCCGGGCCGCGCGAGAAGCATGGGCGCCGTGCCTGGCCGTGGTGGGCATGCACCGGAGCGGGACCTCGGCGACGGCCGGGTTGCTCGTCGGGCTCGGCCTCGACGGTCCGAGGGAGGACGACCTCGTCCCGGCGGACAGCTCGAACGAGCGCGGCCACTGGGAGAGCGAGGCGGTGCATCTGTGCAACGCACACGTCCTCTTGGCCCGGGGCGCGACCGCGTACGTGCCACCGCCGGTCGAGACGGGCTGGGAGGATGCGGCGCGCTTCGACGACGCGTGCCGCGAGGCGACGCAATGGTTCACCTCGACCTCGGCCGGACGCCCGCTGGTGCTGAAGGACCCCCGGCTCTGCCTCACGATGCCCCTGTGGCGCACGGCCATCCCGGCCCGCCTGGGCGCGGTGCTCGTGCTGCGCGACCCCCTGGAGGTGGCGCGCTCGCTCGAGGCCCGCGATGCGATCCCGGTCATGCTCGGCCTGGCCATGTGGGACCGCTACCTGCGCTCGGCCGCGGCGGGTCTGGCCGGCCTCCCGTCGCTCGTGGTGGAGTACGACACGATGCTGGCCAACCCGGTGAAGGCCACCGAGGCGATGAGCGACTTCCTCGAGCAGTTGGGGTTCCCGGCGGACTCTGGGACACGGGACGCGGCCGCCGGACGGCTCGACCCGCGACTTCGGCACCAGGGCACCGATCGCGACGACTACGACGACGTGGCGCGGCCGCTGCGCGACGTCCTCGACCTGCTGGCCGAACACCGGGGCAGCCACGACGCGTGGCAGCCGCCCGTCCTTCCCCCGTCGCCGCCGTGGGTGGACGACGTGCTGTTCCTCCGGCGTGAGTTCGCCTCGGTCGCACGCGAGTTGTTCTGGGTCAAGGAGTCCCGCGCCTATCGCCTCATCTCGAGGGTTGTGGCGCTTCACCGGTGGCGGTCCCGCGGGGTTCCAGGGTTCGGTGTCGGGTTCCGGCGGCGTCGAGGACGGGGGGGCGCCGTGACCGCGGGACCGAGCGAGGCCGCGGGCCGCCACGCCGTCGTGGTGGGCATGCACCGCAGCGGCACGTCCGCTGTGGCGAACGTGGTGTCGCGGCTCGGCCTGACCCTGCCCGACGAGACCGATCTGATCACCCCGGGGCCCTACAACGAGCGCGGCTACTGGGAGAGCCGCCGGTTCGTGACCTACGACGACCGCGTGCTGCGCCACCTCGGGGGCACGTGGTCGGCACCGCCCGCACCCGCCGCCGGCTGGGAACTGGCCGACGACCCGGCCATGGCCGAGTTGCGCGCCGGCGCCCGGGAATTCGCCCGGGCCGAGTTCACCGACCCGCACCTGGTGCTGAAGGACCCCCGGCTCTGCATCACGCTGCCCCTGTGGCGCAAGGTGTTCGAGCCGGCTCCCGTCGCGGTGATGGTGCTCCGCGACCCGCTCGAGGTCGCGCGCTCGCTCGAGCATCGCAACGACTTCCCGCTGACGCTCTCGCTTGCTCTGTGGCGGCGCTACGTCCAGCAGTCGGTGACCGCGGTCGAGGGTCTCCCGGTCTTCGTCGTGGAGTACGGCGATCTGCTGCGCGAACCCGCGCGCTCGGTGTCGGCGCTCCGCTCCTTCCTGGCCGAGCACGGACTGCCCGTCGATTCGGGCGTGTCCGAGGCGGTCGAGGCGCTGGCGCCCGACCTGCGTCATCACCGTGACGAGTCCGACGAGGACCTCCGGGCACTCGAGTCGGTGCTGCGCGAGCAGCGCGAGTTCGCCGCCTCACTCGTGCGCCACGGCGGCGCGGCAGCCTGGTCGCCACCACCGCTGCCGCCCGAGCCGGCGTGGGTGGGCGACCTGATCGGCCTGGTGGCGGCGGGCGAGATGGTGAGCTTCGCCGAGGCCGCATCGCGGCGCGAGCTGCGCAACATCAAGCGGTCGCGCCTCTTCGGCGCGACGCGGGCGATCTGGCGCGCCACCTCGTCCGGTCCGGTGCTCTCGGACGACGCGCCGGCCACCGGTGCCCCGGGCTCGACGCCGGGCGCAACGCCGTCGGACGGTGCCGCGGGTGGTTCCCCGTCGTGGGGCGCAACGGTCGTGCGATGGTCCGGGTCGGCCCGGAGCGTCCTGCGCAGCCGCGGGCGCCCGACGGGCGCAGGGCAGATGCCCCACGAGGACAATCCGGCGGATCCATCGACGCTGGACGGGTTCTTGCTGATGGCCGTGATCAAGACCTGGATGGACGAGGACGTGATCGGCGCCACCGTGCAGAACCTCAAGGCCCACGGGTTCGACGCCGTGTACCTCGTGGACAACGCCAGCACCGACGCCACGGTGCCCAACGCCAGAAAGGCCGGGGCCGAGGTGGCGGAGGTCTACGAGACCGAGTTCTTCGACGGGCGGCTCGTCCAGCCCCTCGTCAACGCCGTCGTCGCCCGCGAGTCGCTTCGCTCCGGTGCCGACCACGTCTGGTGGCACCTCCTCGACAGCGACGAGTTCCCCGAAGGTCCCGGCGGCATGTCGCTGCGCGAGTACCTGTCCGGACTGGACCGGCGCTTCCGCGTCGTCGGCGCCGACTTCATGAACCACGTACCGGGCAGCAAGCCCGAGTACCTCGAGGGCTTCCACCCCATCGACTTCCAACCCCTGTGCTATCCGTTCGAACCGGCGAACCACCCGCCGTGCACCCTCGGCCACTGGAAGCACCCGCTGCAACGGTTCGACCGCCACGGCCAGTTCGTCCTGAGCAACGACGGCGCCCACACGGCCTTCGCGTCGGAGCGGCTCGTCGAGCCCTCGGTCGGGATCGTGACCCACCACTTCCAATATCGCGACGAGGAACGGACGCGGGCCAAGCTCGAGCTGGTGTGCGGGACCAGCAGCCCGCGCTCCGGGCTCCACGATTCGGCGGGCTTCAGCGGCTTCGCCCGGCGCAAGCGCTCCCTCGACGCCGTCTACGCCCGGCGCTGGGTCGACATGGACGTGCTGCCCAACCGTCAGGCGACGGCCAGCATCAGACCCCAGCCGTGGCCCGGCGTGGCCGACGTGCGCCGGTGGTACCCACGCGAGGAGGCCGAGGCGGCGCGGCGCCGCGAGGCAGAAGCGGAGCCGGATCGCCGATGGTGACATTCCTCTCCGGGCGCGCCTACCCGCCCAAGATCGACCCGTCGCTCGGCCCGGTGGTGGTCGGCGGCGTCGGTGGGAGCGGGACGCGTGTGGTCGCCGAGATCATGCGCAACCTCGGCGTCTACACCGGTGCGGTCCTGAACAAGGCGGGGGACAACAAGTGGTTCTCGCTCCTGTGCAAGCTGCCCCGTTTCAGCCTCGACGAAACGTCGCCCGACGCCGAGGAATTCGATCGCGCCGTCGGCCTGTTGGAGCGGGCCATGACGGGCCAGCTGGGTCCCGACCGGGCCGACCGCCGCCTGATCAACCAGCTGATCGATCGCTGGGCCACCATGAAGCGCCAGCACCCGTTGCCCGACGACCGCACGGTCGAGTGGGTGCGCGGCCACGCCGCGTCACTGACGAAGTCGCGGGAGGAGTGCCCGCAGGGAGTGCCCATGTGGGGCTGGAAGGAGCCGAATTCCCACCTGTTCCTCCCGCACATGCGGCAGCACTTCGGCGATCGCCTGCGCTACGTACACGTGATCCGTCACGGCATCTACATGGCCTACAGCGAGAACCAGGCCCAGGCGATGCGCTGGGGACCCCAGTTCGGCCTGGCCGAGTGCGTGCCGAAACCGACGCCGACGCAGTCGCTCGACTATTGGATCGCCTCGAACGAGCTGGCCGTCTCGCGTGGGCGGGCCCTGCCGGAGGGTTCGTTCCTGCTCCTCAACCACGACGACCTCTGTGCCGATCCGCGCCAGGGTGTGGCTCGCTTCGTCGACTTCCTCGGTTTCTCGCCGACGCCGGCAGAGATGGAGCTTCTCGTCTCGCTCCCCGAGCCGCCGAAGTCAGCCGGCCTGACCCTCGGCGAGATGCAGGAGACGTTCGGTGACGAGCGCCTGCAGCGGGTGAGGGACCTCGGGTTCTCGCTGGAGGGTGCCGCCTGACGCAAGGTCAGGAGGCGGCGCGGCTGCTCTGCTCCTGCGCCGTGCTCTCGAAGCGGCGGTAGAACTCGGGGTCGACGCAGATGTCGCGGTAGATCTCGTCCGAGCGCCGGCCCTCCCGGCGGATGTACGCGTTGAGCTTGCGTGCCTTCAGCCCGTCGCGCGCCAGGCGTGCCAGGTGCGGTGCGTGGCGCGGCCGCAGCTGCCGGATGGACTTGCCGTGCGCCTTGGTCTTGAGCCACAGGTAGTCCTCGTTCTCGGCCACCGGCACGTTCGCCTCGTCCGCCCGCGCGATCGGCGGGCGGAAGCCGGCACCGTGGTGGTACACGTGGTGCTCGTAGACCGCGTAGAGGACCGGATGCAGGTCCACCGCGTTGGAGCGCAGGATCGGCCGCCACCCGATGGAGCGCTCCTCCAGGATCGACAGCAGTCGCCCGCCGACGTCCTCGGCCTCGACGCCCTCGGCGGTGAGCCAGGTGCCCGGGCGCCAGTCGCCGCCGATGTCGTTCCAGAGGCCCACGGTCGTGACGCAGAAGCACGGGTGCGGCTGGACGTCCCCGGCGTTCTCGTCCCGCCGCACGGCCGCCAGCGGGTGTTCCGAGAGCAGCTCGGCCATCCACGCGTCGAGGGGACGCACCGGGAACGCGTCCCCGTCGAGGAAGACGATCAGGTCTTCGGCTTCGGCCTGGGCGGAGATCTCCGCCGCCAGCTCGTTCAGTTTGTCGGGATGGGTCCCGTCCGAGCGGGTGACGAAGTCGAAGCGCGCGTCGTGACGGCGGTCTTCCACTCCCTGGAGGTTGGCGAATACCCGGAACGGCGCGTCGAGGCTGGCTTCGAGGTAGCGCCGTTGGGGCTCGACCCACTTGGGATCGACCCAATGGACGGTCGCGACGTAAATCATGCGCTCACGGTCTCGGGCGCGCTGCCCGCTCGGGCGTACCACTCCATGGTGGCGCGCAGGCCGTCGCGCAGCGGCGTGGGCTGAAGGTCCGGGAAGAGGGATCGCAACCTGGTCGAGTCGGCCTGGGAGTCGTGGACGTCGCCCGGACGCGGCGCCCCGAAGGTCCGCGCCAGCGGGTGTCCGACGAGCTCCTCCATGAGCGCCACCAGCGCCAGGAGCGAGGTGTTCGTCCCGAAGGCCAGGTTCACGGGGCCGTCGAAGGTGACCGGCCGCGCCAGGGCTTCGCAGACGACGGCGGCCACGTCGCCGACGTAGGTGAAGTCGCGCGTCTGCGTGCCGTCGCCGTGGACGGCGAGCGGGAGGCCGGACTGCGCCGCGCTCGACGAAGGCGGGGATGACGGCGGCATAGGCGTGGTCGGCCCTCTGGTGCGGCCCGAAGACGTTGAAGAAGCGCAGGGCGAGCACCGGCAACCCGAACGAGCGGGCGAAGGACAGCGCGTAGGCCTCCGTCGCCAGCTTGCTGGCGGCGTAGGGGCTCGCCGGTCGGGTGGGGTGGTCCTCGGGCGTCGGCATCGTGACCCCGCGCCCGTAGACCGAGGACGACGACGCCACCAACACCTGCGCGCCCTTGGCCCGGGCGGCCTCGAGCACGACCACCGTGCCCGTCGCATTGGCCTCGTGGCTGGCGCGCGGATCCTTGAGCGACCGCGCCACGGCGGGAACCGCCGCCAGGTGCACCACGGCGTCCACGCCGTCCACGAGCCGGCCCACCAGCGCGGAGTCGAGGATCGTGCCCTCGACCAGCTCGACGTCGACGCCGGAGAGGTTGGAGGCGAGGCCGGTCGAGAGGTCGTCGAGGGCGACCAGTCTCCGGGCCAGCCCCCCGCGGCGCAACGCGGCGCAGACGTGGGAGCCGATGAACCCGGCTCCGCCGGTGACGAGGACGTCCACCTACAGCCGCTCCACGGCCGGACCCTGAATCCGCCCGCGGGTGTCGAGGAAGTAGCGGGCCCGCGCCGCCAGCAGGTCGAGGTCGAACTCGTCGTGGTCGGTGACGAGCACGACCGCGTCGGCCGAGGACGCCTCCTCCGCCGTGGCGTCCACCTTGAGCACCGGGGGTCCGTCGGCGAGCGCGTCGGCGAGGGACCCGATGTCGGCGACATGGGGATCGGCGACGCACACCTGCGCCCCGGCCCGGCGGAGGAGTTGGGCGATCACGGCCCCCGGGCTCTCACGGGCATCGCCCGTGTTGCGCTTGTAGGCGATCCCGAGCACGAGCACCCTGCTCCCCCGGACGGGCTTCGAATCCCGGTTCAGGGCCTCGGACAGCCGCTTGACGACGTACTCGGGCATGTGGTCGTTGACGTCGTTGGCCAACTCGACGAAACGGAAGGTCTGGCCGAGCGAACTGCGCACCCGCCACGAGAGGTAGCTCGGGTCGATGGGGAGGCAGTGGCCGCCCACGCCGGGGCCGGGCTGGAACGACATGAACCCGAACGGCTTCGTGGCGGCGGCGTCGATGGCGGACCAGACGTCGATGCCGAGATCGTTGGCGTAGACCGCGAGCTCGTTCATCAGCGCGATGTTCACGTGGCGGAAGGTGTTCTCCAACAGCTTGGTCAACTCCGCCTCACGTGTGCCCGAGACGGGCACGGTCCGCTCGACGATGGTCTCGAAGAAGCCTTGGACGGCGGCGAGCGAAGCCTCGCTGACGCCCGAGACGACCTTCGGCGTGTTCAGCAGCGTCCACACGGGGTTGCCCGGATCGATCCTCTCGGGGCTGTAGCCGAGGTGGAAGTCGACACCGGAGCGCAGACCCGATTCTCCCTCGAGGATGGGTGCCACGAGCTCCTCGGTCGTCCCGGGATAGGTCGTCGACTCGAGGATGACCACGGACCCGGGACGCACGTGGGGCGCGAGGCTGCGTGCGGCACGCTCGACGTGCGACAGATCCGGCACCCCCTCGCGCAGCGGCGTCGGCACGTCGACGACGGCGACGTCGAAGCCCTCCAGGTGGGCCTCGTCACCGGTCGGCCGATAGCGCCCGGTGGCCAGGGCCCGGCGCACCTCGTCCGCCGTGACGTCGGTGACGAAGGAGTCGCCGTCGGCCAGCGCCTTGATCCGGCTCACGTCGGGGTCGAAACCGACCACGCGGTGTCCGACGGCGACCGCGCGCATGGCCAGTGGGAGGCCGACGTACCCCTGCCCGAGGATGGCCACGGTGCAGGAGCGCGACGCGCCCGCGGCCGGTGGGCTGGTGTCCTGGTTCGTCATGTGATCTTCGGTTCCCGTCCGCTCAGCCGGTGCCCTCGGCCCGGGACACCGATTCTGGCTCGAGCCGGGAAGGACTCGGATCGTGGGTAGGCAGCGCGTGGGACTCCAGGCGCCGCCGGTCGCGGCCACGGGGCCGGTAGGCCCGGCTCCAGGCGGAGATGGGGACGACGTCGGGCACCGAGAACGTGTCCCAAGCGATGTTCACGGCGTCGGCCAGCACCGCCTCGAGGCGCCAGGCCGAGGCGAGAGACTCCACCCGCCGCAGGCTGAGGTCCTCGCGCAGCGTGAGCTGGACGACGTCGCGCTGGGCGAGCAAGTGGCCGGGCGGGTCGACCCTGGCCTGGACGCACGCGGCCAGTAGCCGTTCCTCGGAACCGAGCGCCGCCAGGCGGACGCCGCGCGGGGTGAAGCGCACCCGGCTGGCGAACAGGTCACGCACCGCCACCGGCCCGCCGATACCCTTCGGCGCGAACGCGGAGTGGATCCTGACGGGCACACCGTTCCTCGACGTGTGGGTGACCAGGCGTCGCCGGCGCGACCAGGGCCGGCGCTCTTCGGGGCGAAGGATCCCCTGCTCCTCGAGAATGGTCTCCGCCGCATCCTCGTGCTCGGGCAGGACGAGGACGTGTACCGCCTCGTAGAGCCGGAGCGCCGGAGGCTCGTAGTCGAAGGCGCACGTGGCGGCGCCCCGGATCACGCAACTCTCGATGGAGCGGTGGTCGAGGGTCGCGACGATCTCGTCGATGCACAGGCCCGCGGCGTCGCGGCGTCGCTCGGCCTCCGCGGTGTGGCGACGTAGGTCCTTCCGCTGCGCCTCGGTGACCGGCAACCGTCCGGCGTCGGCCGCCGACTCGGCGAACGCCAGAAGAAGCCCCCGGTCGAGCACCCCGAGCAGCTCGGCCCAGTCCTGGGGCTCGAGCGCCGCGTCCGCGAACTGCAGGGTGGAGGGATAGAGCCCGAAGCCCGCGATGGCGACGAGGAGGTCGGAGGATCCGCTCACGCCGGGATTTCGTCTTCGACGAACGGCGCTGATGAACCGAGCTCCGTCGCCTCGTCGACCTCGTCGACGTCCCCGCCCTCTTCGTGCCCGTCCACCGCCGCCGTGACGTTGTCCTCGGCCACGAGGTCGAACAGCGCGTGGCGGGCGCGCACCTCGTTGCGGTCCTTCGTCGTGCTCAACAGCTCGGCGAGTCCGGTGCTCAGGTGGCTGGGGTCGTCCTGGGGCGACCGCTCCAGGCGCAGGATCGACGGGTGCTCCGTCGGCGCGAGGTGCTCGTCCTCGTTGTGCAGATGCTCGTGGATCTTCTCGCCCACGCGGGGGCCGGTGATGCGAATCCGGATGTCCGTTCCAGGGTGGAGGCCCGACAGCCTGATCATGCGGTGGGCCAGCTCCAGGATGGACAGCGGTTCGCCCATCTCGAGCATGTAGACGTCACCGCGGTCGGCGAGCACGGCCGCCTGCAGGACGAGCTGTACGGCCTCTTCCACGCTCATGAAGTAGCGCGTCATGTGCGGGTCCGTCACGGTGACCGGGCCGCCCGCAGCGATCTGGCGGCGGAAGGTCGGGATGACGCTGCCCCGGCTGCCGAGCACGTTGCCGAAGCGGACGGCGCAATACGGAAGGCCCTGTGGGGCACGGTCCGCCAGCAGCTGCTCGCCCAGCCGCTTGGTCGCACCCATCACACTCGCCGGGCGCACCGCCTTGTCGGTCGAGATGAACACGAACCGCTCCGTGCCGACCTCGGCCGCCAGCTCGATGACGTTCATCGTGCCGACGACGTTCGTCGTCACCGCCTCGACGACGTGGGTCTCGAGGATCGGGACGTGCTTGTGCGCGGCGGCGTGGAAGACGACCTCGGGCCGCCACCGGGAGAAAACGTCGGCCAGCGCCTCCCGACGGGAGACGTCGGCCAGGATCTGCTCGCTCTTGCACGACGTCGTGGCGGCCACGTCGTGGAGGTGGGTCTCGTCGTGGTCCACCATGATCAGGACCTCGGGTTCGGCGCTCGCCACCTGCCGGCAGATCTCGGACCCGATGGAGCCTCCCGCGCCGGTGACCAGGACACGGCGCCCTTCGAGGGCACGGCGCACCGCGGCCAGGTCCGTGAGGACCTCGCGTCGCCCGAGCAGGTCCTCGATCCGGGGTTCGCGTGCGGTCCGCACCGACACCGTGGCCGGGTCGGTGACGTTGCCGACGAGCTCGCGCAGGTCGGGCACGATCTTCACCGTGATCCCGGCGTCCTCCGCGGCACGCAGACATCGCTCGACGAGCGCGGTCGAAGGGTTGGGCACGGCCAACAGGATCTGTTGGATCTGGAGCTTCTCGACCGCGAGCGGAATGTCGTCGATGCCCCCGACGACGGGCACCCCCATGAGGGAGAGGCCGTGGGTCCGGCGATCCTCGTCGAACACGGCGACCGGGAACAGCCCGGCCGAGTGGTTGCGCAACATGTCCCGGATGACCGCGGCGCCGGCGTCCTTGCCGCCGACCACGCCGATCCGCAGGCCCATCCCCCGATTTGCCCGTTGCCACCCGAGCAGCCTCGAATGGAAGCGCAACAACCCGATGCCCAGCATGGTCAGTACGCACCCGAGCGGGAGGACGATGAGCGGCACCTTCGTCACGTGCTTGCCGAGACCGAGGGGATAGAGGATCAGCATGACGACCAACGTGGTCAGGCAGGCGGCGACGATGTTGCGCGCCTCGTCGATGCCGGCGTACTTCCAGATCCGTCCGTAGAGCCCGAAGGACCGGTTGGCGACCAGTTGCACCACCAGGGCGACCACGAGGAACAAGGCGAGCTTGTTGTAGTAGTCGACCGGGGCGCGGTCGCGCAGCGTGATGACGAGCGCCAGGAAGTAGGCCGTGACGATCACGGCGCTGTCGAGCACGACGAAGACCATCTTCGAGCGCACCTTTGTCGCGACCCGGCTCAGGCGAAGGGTGCTTGAGGCTCGCGGCTCGGTTGACATCACGCTCCCTGGGGTCGATGCGCTATGGGGTGTCGGCTCGCTCCGTCCGCGGCCATGGTTCGTGTGGGCCGCATCCGTCCTCCTGTCCACCTCCAACCCACGGATGCGGGTGCCTACTCGTTTGAGCAATCAGGTCCGCACCAGATTGCATGTAAGTGCGACCGCGGTCAAGTGCCCGCCGAGCCCTTACGCAGGGGTTACAGCAAGATAGCAAACGTTCACCGGGCCGTCCCGCCGCGTTCGCGCCCGGTTCGCGGTCCGCCCGACCGGGACTTCTACGTCCGAAGAGACGCAACCCGTTTCATGCCTTGTGACAACATGGTCCCAAAAGGGTCCGGATCCAATTGGGGCGACATTGAGGTTTCGTTAGCCATCTGCGATGATTCCTGTGAGCCGTGCACTGTTTTCTCGCGTGGGTCGGACGGATGCGGAGGGGCGCCCGCAGCCGCAAAAAGAGGGGATCCCCGTAACCCAGGTGAATTCCAGTCGCCCCATGCCCTGGTTTAGTATGCGCGTGCGGGCCCCGAGCGTTGGCACCTCGGCGGCCGATTTCCCCCCGTCTCTTCACGCACCCACCCCCGGAGGTTGAGTTGGAGCCCATCTCCTACCTGAGAGCCCCACTCCGGCGCTGGCCTGTGGTGCTCCCGTTCGTGGTGGTGCTCGCCATCGTCGCCGTGCTCGTTCCCTACAGCACGAAGTCGAAATACCCCCCCAACACCTGGGAGGCCGCATCCGACGTCGGCCTGAACCCGGCGTTCCCGGCCAACAAGCTCGGAGCCAAGCTCGGGATCAAGCAACTGGAGTTCTACGTCCACCAGCCGGTCGTGCTGGCGGCCGCCGCCAAGGCGCAGGGCGAGAAGGTCTCGAAGAAGTTGACGAACGACGTGGTCGTCTCCAAGGGCAAGGTCAAGGGCTCCAAGGGGAGCAGCCTCGGGGTCAAGTCGGACACGATCAGCGTCGCCGTCCTCCAGAAGGGGAAGAAGAAGGCGGTCAGCTTCACCAACGCATTCGTCGTGGCCCTGGACTCGTACTCACAGGTCCAGCTCACCGCGCAGCAGAAGAGCGAGATCGCCGCCGACGAGGCGTACATCCAGAATCTGGAGAACGCGATCAAGAACCTCCCACACAAGGCCAAGCCGACGACGTCGACTACGACCACGCACCCCCACACGACCACGGTCCCGCATCACCACGTGCACCACGTGCACCACGTGCACCACGCCACCACGACCACCACCAAGTCGAAGGCGGCTGCGAACGTGCCCGCCACGACGAACCCGACGAACGCGCCGGCCAGCACGTCCAGCCCGTCGAGCACCACCTCGAGCACGTCGAGCACCTCCGGCGCCCAGGCCTCCGCGTCCGGCACCCAGGCGGGCACGTCGCTCGCCGCGTACTCGCCGTCGGGCGGAGCGGCGGCGCAGCAGCCGACGATCCGACTCGTCGAAGAGCCCGCGCCTCCGTCGTCGACGACGCCGTCGTCCTTCACCGCCCCGACTCTCACCCCCGGCGTGCCGGTGGTGGTGGTACCGGGCGGCACGTTCTCCACCATTCCGGGGCAGTTCGGCGCGACCACGACGACGACCGAGCCGTTCTCAAAGTTGCTCCAGACGCAACAGATCAAGGTTCTCACCGCCGAAATCGCCCGCACGCAGGCCAATCTCCTCAAGCTCCAAGCCGACGGGGCCCCGAAGTCCGGCCTCCGGGTCGTCGAGAAGGCCATGCCGGGGACGGCGAAGAAGTTGAACCCACCTCCCTCGCTCCTCGCGCACCGCTCGGTCCGCCTCCTGCTCGGACTGTTGATCGGCGCCCTGCTCGGAATCCTTGCGGCCTGGCTGCTGGACGGCCTCGATCGCCGCCTGCGGACCTCCAGGCGCGCCGAAGAGGTCTTCGGCCTGCCGGTGGTGGTCGAGATTCCCGGGTCCAATGCCAAGACGCTGTCGGTGATCCCGGTCGTCGACATCGTCGTCGACCCCTACTCGGATGCGTCGGAGGCCTACCGCAAGCTCCACGTGGCGATCATGAACGCCCCCCCGGTGACCTGGGTCAAGCGCGGCTCGGGTTTCGAGGAGCAGCCGTGGACGATGCCGTCGTACCGCCCGCCCGCGGAGCTCCCCCCGGCGATCCCCATCCCCGTCCCCGCCGCTCCGGCGGCCGCCGCTCCACCCGATCCCGGCCTCTCCGGCGAGCCGACGGAGGGCGCGCCCACGACCGAGATGCGACTCCCCGTCGCGGCGCGGGCGGGCACGCTCGTGGCCCCGCGGCGTTCACGCTTCTCCATCCTCGTCACCTCCCCGACCGACGAGCCGACCCGGTCCCTCGTCGTCGTCAACCTGGCGGCCGTGTTCGCCGAGGCGGGCGACCGCGTGCTCGTCGCCACGACCGGCGGGATGCGCACCGAGGTCGAGGGCAACGGGAAGGGCCCGAAGTCCTGGGAGGGACCGGACGAGGACATGGACGCCTCGGAGCTGGTGGCCAACGCCCGGCCGTCGCAGATCCCCGGCGTCTCGAGCCTCGCTCTGGGCCAGCTCTTCTCCAATCCCAGTCGCTTCGCGTTGCAGGCCCCGGCCCTGGTCGACGCCGCCCGGGACGTGGTCGACGTGCTCCTGCTCGAAGCGCCGCTGCTCTCGACGCAGGACGGCGCGGCCCTTCTCCCCGCGGCCGACCTGGTGGTGGTGGTCTGCGAGGCCTGGCGCACGACCGTGGCCGACGGCGTCCGCACGCAGCGGCTGCTGGCCCAACGACGCCCTCCCGTTCTCGGGCTCGTCATGACGGCCATGCCTCCCGACCGCCACAGCATCCACGCCAAATCCTGACCCGGAGTATCCGGCGCGGTCGCGGCGTCGGGTCGACTCCTCAGCCGGGCGCCCGCCCGTACTCGCCGACGTCGCGCAGGTACCTCGGGTTGGGGCCATATCGCCCGCGCGCGCCATCGAGGAGGCCGTGCAACGTGGCACGCCGCTCCGCCGCGCTCGTCGCCCGTTGCATGCGCCGAACCGAGTAGGCGAGGTGCCAGGCGAGCCAGCTCGTCCTGCCATGGGCCCGCGCCAGATGGAAGTAGTTGCGGGCGACGTAGAACGCACGCCATGGTTCGTCGGCGTCGACCGGGCGGTCCCCCGACAGCGCTTGGTCGCGTCCTGACATCGTCTGCACCTCCGCTGCAACGCGGGCGGACTCGGTATCGACGAGGACGCTGAGGCCGGCGGCGCGCACCCGGCAGAAGAAATCGAAGTCCTCGTAACCGAAGAACCAGGCTTCGTCGGGCAGCACGCCCCGCTCGACGACCCGGCGCGACACCAGGGTCGCGCCCCAACAGGCGACGTCGACCGGCACGAGCGCAGGGTCGTCCGGCGCGGGAACCAGGTTGACGCTGTGGCCGCGGCCGACGAACCGGCGCCCGTACGCCACGACGGCGCCCGTCGTGGCGTACGTCGCCTCGGCCTCGAGGAGGTCGACAAGGCGCGTCACCCGCGGCGTCGGGAGGTCGAACAACCCGACGTCGTCCTCGCAGAGGTAGGCCCACCGGACGTCGGGGTCCTCGAAGGCGGCCAAGAGGCCGGCCCGGAACCCGCCCGCGGGACCGGTGTTGCGCGCGAGGCGGACCATGCGCACCGCTGCCTCGAGGGCAGGGTCGTCGAGACCCCCGCTGCCGTTCACCACGACGACGACGTCTCCGGGCTCGAAGCCCTCCCGGCTCAGGAGTGAGCGGACGACGCTCCCGGCCAAGCGCGGGCGCCGGTGCGTGAGCACCACCGCCGTGACGCCCGGAGCGCTCGAGGTTTCGGGCGCTTCACCAGGCACGGCCGCACCCTATCGTCCGGCCGCAATTCCCCCGGGCGGCGGCAGGACCGGACCGGACTCGTCGCAGCAAGGTCGAAGGAACCAGGAGGAGCAAGGTCGGAGGAACCAGGAATAGTCTCGTCGGGTGTCCGATCCGCCGGCCCACCGGGCGGCCCGGGGCCCGTGGCTCCGGGTCGTCCTCACCGCCGTCGCCGCGCTCGTCGGCGGGGTGATCGGTGCCGTGATCAGTCACGCCTGGTGGTCGGGTCCCGACCTCGCCGCCGCGGCCTGCACGGCTTCGGGCGTGGCCGAGCAGGTCGTCCCCTCGGTCGTGACCATCGAGGTCGGCCGAGCCGGAAGCAGCCCCGCGGGAACGGGCTCAGGGGAGTTCTTCCAAGCGGGCGGTTACATCCTCACCAACAACCACGTCGTCGCCAACGCAGCCAATGGAGCCGGCATCGAGGTCGTCCTGGCTGACGGCCAACGGCTACGGGGCCACGCTGGTCGGCCGCGACCCGCTGACCGATCTGGCGGTGATCAAGGCGCCCGAGGCGACTTCGGTCGACCTGATCGCCCTCGGGGACTCCGCCACGCTGGAGGTCGGTCAACCGGCGGTCGTGGTCGGCGCGCCGTTGGGCCTCTCGAACACCGTCACCAGCGGGATCGTGAGCGCCCTGGGCCGCAGCGTCGAGGTCCCGGGCGAAGGGCGCTCGAGCGCCTTGCTCGTCGACGCCATCCAGACCGACGCGGCGATCAATCCGGGCAACAGCGGCGGGGCGATGGTCAATTGCGACGGTCAGCTGATCGGCGTGCCGTCGGCGGGGGCGGCCATACCCGGCAGCGCCGGCGGCAGCATCGGGCTCCGCTTCGCCATTCCGGTCAACCTGGCCAAGGCCGTGGCCGACGAGATCATCGCCACCGGGACCGTGACCCACGCCAGCTTCGGGATCGCGACCGTGCCGATCTCAGGTCCGGCGGCCCAACGCGCCGGGGTTTCGGAGGGCCTCGTGGTGACGGCGGTGCAGCCGGGCGGTCCAGCAGCGTCGGCGGGCCTCGCGCCAGGCGACGTCATCACCGAAATAGACGGGGAGCCGGCCCAATCCCCCGACCAGCTGACCGAGCTGACCATCACCAAGAAGGCCGGCGACCAGGTGCAGCTCACCTACGAGCGCAACGGGCAGTCGCACACGGCCACCGTCACGCTCGGCCAACAGCCGTCACGCTGAAGGTTCGAAACGAAGACCTACGACGCGCTGCGCGCCGGGCCGAGGCCGAGCGCGGCATAGATCTCACGGGTCGCGCTCGAGGTGTTGAAGGTGTAGAAGTGGAGTCCCGGCACGCCGGATGCGAGGAGCTCGGAGCAGAGCTCGGTGGCCAGCTCGACGCCCTCCTTGCGCACCGCGTCCTTGCCGCCGCGCTCGTCGGCCGCCCGCAGGCGGTCCTCCATCCACCCCGGCGCCGCCGCGCCCATGGCACCGAGCCGCTCCATGGTCGACAGCGAGGTGACGGGGAGGATTCCCGGCAGGACGGGCACGTCGACCTCGCGCCGGCGCAGGTCGTCGACGAGGCCCCGGTACTCAGCCGCCTCGAAGAAGAACTGCGTCACGCCGAAGTCCGCCAGGGCGAGCTTGGCCGCCAGGCGGTCGCGGTCGCTCGGCAGGTCCGGCGAGCGCGGATGGCCCGCGGGGTGGGCGGCCACGCCCACGGAGAATCCGCCGATGGCTCGGGCGAGCTCCACCAGTTCGTTGGCGTAGGCCAGCTCCCCGGCACCCGCCTCGGGATCCTCGGGCGGGTCGCCGCCGAGCGCCATCAGGTTCTCCACGCCGGCCTTGCGCAGAGAGACCAGAATGTCGGCCAGCTCCAGGCGGGTGTGGGCCACGCAGATGAGGTGGGCCATCGGGTTGAGCCGTGTCGTGTGCAACATGCCCGAGACCAGATCGAAGGTGCGCTGGCGCGACGCCGCCCCGCCGCGGTAGGTCACCGAGACGAACGAGGGCTCCAGCGGCTGGAGCTCGCCGATCGTGCGCGCCAGGGTGGCGAGCTCCCGGTCGTTCTTCGGGGGGAAGAACTCGAACGAGTAGGTCGGCCCCGCATCGAGCAGCTCGCGGATGCGGGTCACGTCGGGGACTCCTCGCGCCCGTAGTCGTCCTCGAGCCGGACGATGTCGTCCTCCCCGAAGTAGGTGCCGTGCTGCACCTCGATGAAGACGAGCTCGGTGTCCCCGGTGTTGGCGATGCGGTGCGCGCCCTCCAGCGGGATGTCGATGGCCTCGCCGGGGCCCAACGTCGTGACCACGCCGTCGAGCGTCACCTCGGCGGTGCCGGTCACCATGAACCAGTGCTCGGCCCGCTTCGAGTGCCTCTGGTAGCTGAGGCGGCAGCCCGGGTGCACGACGATGCGCTTGACCTTGTGGTCCGCCGCCTCGTCGCTCAGCACGGTGTAACTGCCCCAGGGCCGCTCGTCGTGCTCGCGCGACTCCACGGTGCTCACCCGGCCGCCATCTCGGCCGCCCGCAGCGCGTTGCGCAGCAGCATGGCGCGGGTCATGGGGCCGACCCCGCCGAGGCGCGGCGTGATCCACCCGGCCACCTCGGCTACGTCCGGGTGGGCATCGGGGATCAGCCTCCTCCCCTCGAAGCTCGTCCCGGCCGACACCACGGCCGCACCGGGCCGGACCATGTCCGGTGTGAGCAGGTGCGGCCGACCGGCCGCGGCCACGACGATGTCGGCGCGGCGCGTGATGGCGGTGACGTCTTCCGGGGCGACGCCCGTGTGCACCACCGTCACGGCGGCGTTGCACCCCGGCCGCTTCAGCGTGAGCAGGTTGGCCAGGGGCCGCCCGATCGTCACCCCGCGGCCGATGATCACGACGTGGCGACCCTCGACCGGGACGTCGTACGCGTGCAGCAGCTCCACGATGCCGGCGGGCGTGCACGGCAACGGCCCGGGCGTGCCGAGGACGAGGCGCCCGAGATTGACGGGGTGGAGACCGTCCACGTCCTTGCCCGGGTCGACGGCGAGCAGGGCGCGCTCCTCGTCGAGGCCGTCGGGCAGCGGCAGCTGGACCAGGAACGCGCTGACCTTGGGGTCGGCGTTGAACCGCGCGATCACCTGCATCAGCTCCTGCTGGGACGCCGTGGCCGGGAGATGCTCGCCGACGGAGTAGATGCCCAGCGCGGCGCAGTCCTCGTGCTTGAGCGAGACGTAGCGCTCACTGGGCACGTCGTCGCCCACCAGCACGGTCCCCAGGCCGACGTGCACCCCCTCGGCCGCCAGCTCGGCGACGCGCTGCGCCACTTCGCCCCGGATCCGGGCGGCCACTGCCTCGCCGTCGAGCAGGATGGCGCTCATCAGTGGCGGAAATGCCGCTCGCCGGTCGTGACCATGGCCAGCCCGGCGGCGTCCGCCGCGGTGACGACCTCGCCGTCCCTGACCGAGCCGCCCGGTTGGACCACCGCCGTCACTCCCGCATCGGCCAGCACGACCAGACCGTCGGGGAAGGGGAAGAAGGCGTCGCTGGCTCCGGCGCCGCCCTTCGCCCGCTCGCCCGCTTTCTGGACGGCGATCTCGGCGGCGACCACCCGTGACTGCTGGCCGGCGCCGACGCCGACGGCCTGCCCGCCGGTGACGACGGCGATCGCGTTGGACGTGGTGCGGCCGCAGACGCGCCAGGCCAGCACGAGGTCGCGCCACTCGTCGTCGGTGGGAGCGCGCTTCGTCGCCACCACCCACTCCGAACGCGGCGACACGAAGCCGTCGGCGTCCTGCACCAGCATGGCGGCGCCCAGACTGCGTAGGTGCCGCACCTGCGGCTCGGGCGGCGGCCCCGAGAGGAGTCGGGTGGCCCGGCGGCGGGCGATCAGGGTCTCGAGTGCCTCGGGCGCGTAGGACGGGGCGATGATCACGTCGGCCTGGGGCCCCGCCGCCACGACCTCGGCCACCTCCGGCGTCACGTGTCCGCCGACAGCGACGACGCCGCCGAAGGCCGACACCGGGTCGCATTCGAGCGCGCGCTCGTAGGCGGCCACGAGGTCCGCCGCGACGGCGGCGCCGCACGGGTTGGCGTGCTTGATGATGGCCACCGCCGGCTGCCCGGCATCGGACGCCAGCTCGTGGACCAGCCGCCACGCCGCGTCGCCGTCGAAGAGGTTGAGGTACGAGAGCGGGCTGCCGCCGTGCTGCGCCACCGCGTCCCACCAGCTCTCCGCCCCCGCCACCCGGTAGCGCGCGCCGCGCTGGTGCGGGTTCTCGCCGTAGCGCAGGACTTCGGCGCGCTCGAGTGACAGGTGCAGGGTCGGCGGCAGCGCGGCGTCGAGAGCGGCCTCGTCGACCGCGCCCTCCGTCGCGCCCTCGAGGTCGGCCGCGGGGGACGGGCCGCCGGTGTCGAACCAGGCCACGATGGCGGCGTCGTACGCCGCGGTGTGGGCGAAAGCGGATCGGGCCAGGCGGCGCCGCGTGGCGGCGGAGAGCGTTCCCCTCGTGCGCAGCTCCTGAAGGACGGCGGGGTAGTCGGCGGGCGACGTGACGATGCCGACGTGCTCGTGGTTCTTGGCCGCGGCGCGCACCATGGTGGGCCCACCGACGTCGATGAGCTCGACCGAGGGGTCCGAGCTGAACGGGTAGAGGTTGCAGACCACGAGGTCGACGGCCTCGATCCCGTTCGCTTCCAGGTCCGCCACGTGCTCCGGCTTGGACCGGTCGGCCAGGATCCCGCCGTGGATCTTCGGGTGGAGCGTCTTGACGCGGCCGCTCAGCATCTCGGGCGAGCCCGTCACGGCCGCCACCTCGAGATGCGCGATCCCCGCCTCGCCCAACGTCGCTGCCGTGTTCCCGCTCGCCACCAGCTCCCAGCCGAGCCCCGACAGCCCCCCGGCGAGCTCGACCAACCCCTCCTTGTCGTAGACCGACAGCAACGCCCTCACGACACCATGACCTCGTCGACTCCTTCCGGGGCGGCCCACGCTCGGCAGCGGGAACCTGCTCGGCGATCCCTGGCTCGCCGGCTTCCACCCCGCGGGCTCGACGCCGCCGGGCACAATTTAGTCGTAGTCCTGGGCCCCTTCGCCTTCGTTCCGGGCCCCATCGCCATGGCCCCGACCACCGGGTCGACCCTCGATCCGAGGGCGACGGGACCGGCCGCCGGTCCGTCCCGGCGGTAGCTCACGCCGGGCCCGGAATCCCCTTCTGGGGAACGGCCCTGCGCCCACCGCCCTTCGACAACCCAGTCGCCCGACCAACCTTGCGCACCACGCGCCTGAGTGTCCAGGGCGGCGGGGGCGGCGGGGGCGGTTCCGAACCCGCCGGGTTGGAATGCGGGAAGGGCACGTCGGGAACGGGTACGCCGAGGAGGCCGCACAACTGGGGCCACGCGTCGCCGTCCTCCCAGCACAGCTCCGTCAGCCGGTCGGTGCCGGCGAAGAAATCCCGCACTTCTCGCACGTGCCGCTCGTAGAACGCCCGGAAGGCCTCCGGGTCCTCGACGGGGCTCGACGCGCCGTAGATCTTGTGGTGCATTCCGTAGTAGCCCCGGATGTGCTTGGCCTGGCTCTGCAGCCACACGTCGACCGAAGCGCGCCGCGTGAGGGCGAACTTGGCTTCGGGGAAGGCGGCGGCCATCTCCCGGTAGACCAGGGGCCAGGGCAGGTCCTCGAGCACCTGGTACCCGGATGCGACCTCGGCCAGGTGGTCGAAGTCGCCATGCTCCCAGGCCTTGAGGAGAAAGTGGCTCTCGAAGCGCTGCCGCGTCCTCACCCATCCGAGTCGCGTGAACCCGAGCAGCTGGCACGCATCCCCGAACGTCGTCGTCCCGGTCCTGTTCAGGCCGATGCAGAAGGCGACTGGTCCGGGCACGGCGACCGATATTAGCGATGGCGCCACCACGGACACGCCCGCCGGACCACCGACTTCGCCCACCGCGGTCCGTGCCCCCGGAGTGCCGGCTCACATGTCCCAGAAGCGCCGGCCCAGGAGCTCGAAGAGCTTCTCGTTGTGGGGTTCGAAGAAGGCTCGCAGGTCGTTCAGCGCCTTCTCGTCCTCGGCGGTGGGCGCAGGCGAGGCGTTGAGGGCCGGGAACGGCGTCTCCATGGGTGGGAAGCCGAGCCAGCGGAGCAGGTCGTGGGCCACGGCCGGGTCGTCGAACAACCGCTCGCTCTCCACGACCTTCATGCGCCGGGGATCGACGGCGTCGTACCAGCGCGAAACCTGTTCGGCGTAGACGCCCCGGGAGCGGTACGAGAACCACTGGTGCGAGCGGCTCCGTTCGCCGCGTCGCACCCTTTCCTCCTGTCCCGCCAGGCGTTCGTCCTCCGCCTCGAGCGCGTCCGCGAAGGATTTGCTCTCCCGGCCGAGCGCGCGCTCCAGGCGGTAGTGCGAGAGCGCCCGTTCGGCCGGCTCGCGCAGGAGCACCACGAAGCGGGTGCCCGCCGGCAGGTCGTGCCCGGCGCGGGCCGGCGCGAGCGGATGGAAGAGCATGTACGGGGACGTCTCGACCAGCCGGCGGGGCCGGAACCGCATCGGGAACCGCGATCGGTACCAGTGCTCGCCCCGGTCGTAGTTGTGGTCGAAGTAGTGGACCTCGCCGAATTCGAGAACCTTCACCCCGGGGTGGTTGCGGAGCCACGTCCTCATGGAGGTGGTGCCACCGCGCTGGGTCCCGACGATCAAGATGTCGGGCAGCGGGCGGAGCGGCGCCGTGGCCAGGCGCCAGGTGGGCACGGCGGCCCGACGGCCGCGGCCGTCGGGCGCACGACCGCGGCCCTCTCGTCCCCGGTTGAACTCGGTCCCCGGGATGGCCTCGGCGGGCGGAGCGATCTCGCGGCCCGCCGCGAGCTCCTCCAGAGCCCAGGCGACGGTGGCCGGGTACAGGATCCGCTCGACCACCTTGATCCGCTCGTGCAGCGTCTGCTCGGAGTCACCGGCGACGACGCGGACCGCCTTCTGGGCCAGGATGGGCCCGGCGTCCATCTCGAGCGTGGCCAGGTGCACCGTGCACCCCGTCTCGCGCACGCCCGCGGCGAGCGCATCGCGGACCGCGTGCCAGCCCGGGAACTGCGGGAGCAGGGCCGGATGCGTGTTGAGGATCCGGTTCGGAAAGGCGCGGTGCACCGCCTCGGTCAGAACCGTGCCGAAGCCGGCCATCGCGACGAGATCCACCTGGTGTGCCTCGAGTCTCTCCGCGACGGCAGCCGTGAAGCCTTCTCGGTCGAAGCCGTCGCCGAAGCCCCCGTAGGCGTCCCGGTCGACCAGCTCCACCGCGGCACCGCGGTCGCCGGCCCGGGACAGGGCGGCACAGGTGCGATCGGCGAGCACCACGGTGACGGGGAGCCCCGCCTCGAACATCGCCTCCATGATCGTCCCGGACCCCGAGACGAGGATGGCGAGTCGCATCCGGCAAATCTAGTGAACCCCGTCGGACGGTCGGCCAGCGTGCGAGGTCCCGACGAGACCTGGTCGGACCTGGGAGGACGTGAGCCTCACCCGGCTAGCATGCTGCGCCCACCCGAGTTCGAAGCCGGAGGCCGTTGGGCCATGGCCTGTCCCACCCCACCGTCCGACGCCGGAGGGCCCGACACACCACCCGCGACGCCGGGCGAGGACGAGCTCGATCTCGCGCTGCGACCTCCCGATTCGCGGTGGGCCGAGGCGGCGCTGCTGGCCCGCGCCGCCGTCAGCGGCATCCGCCACCAGCGCGCGCTGCGCGAGGTCGAGGCCTTCTTCCTCATGCTCGGCTACGCACGCAGCGGGAGCACGCTCGTGGGATCTCTGCTCGATGCCCATCCGAACATGGTCGTCGCGCACGAGGCGGACATCCTGCGCTACGTGCGACCGGGGGTGTCGCGGAGCCAGCTCTTCGGCCTCCTGCTCGAGCGCGACCGTCAGTTCGGCCGCATCGAACGCCGGTGGCACGGCTTCGACTATGCCGTGGTGGGCGGCTCCCAGGGCCGCTTCACCACGCTGCGCGTCGTCGGCGACAAGCACGCCGGACGCGCCACCCGGCGCCTCTGGCACGATCCGCCGCTCCTGGAGCAGCTGCGCACCCGGGTGCGAGTCCCGATCCGGGTGCTGCACGTGATGCGGAACCCTTTCGACAACATCGCGTCCATTGCGCAGAGCCGCGGTCTCGCGTTGTCGCCCGCCATCGACGTGTACGTGAAGTTGAGCTCAATGGCCGACGTCGTTCGCGGCCGCCTCGCCGCGCCCGAGCTGCTCGACGTCAGCTACGAATCGGTGGTCGCGGACCCGGCGCGCCGCCTCGCCGAGATCTGTGCCTTCGTCGGCGTCGGATCCCCACCCGACTACCTCGATGCCTGCGCGGCCCTGGTCGAACCCCTCCCGCCGGATCGGCGGCGCAGTGTGACCTGGTCGCCGGCCGAGCGCCGGCGGGTCGACGAGCTCGATCGCGGCACGCCCGGTGCTGGCCGGGTACTCCTTCGGATCAGGTCCGTGACGGTGCCGGTCCGGCTCACCGGGTCGACGGGCCGCCCTGCCAGAGCCGGCGTCCCAAGAGCTCGAAGAGCGCCTCGTTGTGCGGCGCGAACCAGACCCGCAGCTCCGCCGCGGCGTCCGCCGTCTCGGCCGCCTCGCGGTGGATGGCGTTGAAGGACGGATACGGGACCGTGCTCGGAGGCAGCCCGCACCACTCGAGCACGTCGGCCGAGACCTGCGGGTCGCGGAAGATCTGCTCGCTCTCGACGACCATCACGCGGTCGCGCCCGACGGCGTCGAACCAGCACCCCAGCTGCTCCGCGTAGAGACCACGGGTTCGGTACGAGAACCAGCGATGGGCCGGGCTCCCCTCGCCGCGCCGGAGGGCGTCGAGCGAGCCGTCCAGCCGCTCGTCCTCCAATTTCAGCGCCACCGCGAAGGATTCGTGCTCCCGGCCGACCTTCCGGTTCCTCGAGTAGTGGGAGAGCGCACGCTCCACCGGTTCGCGCAGCAGCGCGACGAAGCGTGTGCCCGTGGGCAGGTCCCGCGCCGCACGCTCCGCGGCCAACGGGTGGAGCATCATGTATGGAGATGCCTCCACCTGACAGTGGAAGCGGATCCTCATCGGGAGCTGGGAGCGGTACCAGCGCAGGCCCCGGTCGTACGCGCCGTCGAAAAAGTGCATCTCGTCGATCTGGAACGGCGCCACCTTCGGGTGGGAGCAGAGCCAGGCGTGAAGCGAGGTCGTACCGGCGCGCTGGGCGCCGATGATCACCAGGTCGGGCAGCGGCCGCAGGTCGGCCGTCGCCATGCGCCACGCCCTCGACGTGGCCGAGCGGGCCGGACGGGTCTTGAGGATCCGCGGGTCGGCCAGGGCCGCTGCCGGCGGGCTCGACGCCGGCGCTGGTTCCGGGGGATGGGAAACCATCCGCACGATGCTAGTGAGATCGTCCTGGCCCGAATGTTGCCCCGGGCGACCGTCAGCGCCGCGTCTTGACCCCCCTGGCCGTCACCGTTAGCGTCGGGCCACCCCCTCGAGCGAATGGAATTCGCGGATCCGATGGCCACAGGCGAAGAAGAGGTCGGCACCGCCTCTTCGACGGGCAGCAACTCTCGTTCGGCCGGTACACCGAGCAACGACCAGCTGACGAAGCCGAAATCGCGCCCCGAGCTGGCCCGGTTCGTCGGACGTGCCACCCTCGAGGGCTTCCGCCATCGTCGCGACTTCCGTGACGTCGAGCGCTTCTTCTTTCTCGTCGGGTATCCGCGGAGCGGCAGCACGCTCATCGGGTCTCTCCTCAACGCCCACCCCGAGATGGTGATCGCGCACGAGGCCGACTCCCTGCGCTTCGTCCGGCCGGGCATCACCCGCAACCAGCTCTTCGCCATGCTCCTGGAGCGCGACCGTGAATTCGATTCGGTCCAACGCCGCTGGAACGGCTTCGACTACTCCCTGCCCGGGCTGGACCAGGGACGCTTCACCCGGCTGCGCGTCATCGGGGACAAGCACGCGGGGCGAGCGGCGCGGCGATTGCGCGACGATCCCGGACTGCTGGACCGTGTGCGCGCCGTGGCAGGTGTCCCGATCAGGGTGCTCCACATCGCCCGCAACCCCTTCGACAACATCGCCTCCATCGCCCGGAACCGGGAGCTCCCGGTGGCTCAGGCCATTGAGATCTACCGCGACCTGGGGCTCGCCGTGGACGAGGTGCGGGCCAGACTGGCGCCCGACGAGTTGCGTGACGTGACCTACGAATCGATCCTGGGCGAACCCAGCGGCGAGATCTCGGCCATCCTGAGTTTCATCGGTGTCGGAGCGTCGGCCCAGTACCTCTCCTCGTGCGCCTCCCTCGTCGAGGACGACGGCCACCGCGGACGTGCCGCGGTCGAATGGTCGGCCGACGAGCGACGCCAGGTGGAGGAAATGGTCGGGTCGCGACCGGTCCTGGCCGGGTACCGCTTCGAGGACTGATCCGACGCGGCCACCCGGCCGCTCACGTTGTTGCCCCGCCCCCGCAGCACTATTGTCCGCTCCTTAACCCAAGGCGCAGGGGCGAGCGACGAGGAGTTCGTGGGGCGATGAACACTGCTGGACCGGGCACGAAGACCGGGACTCTCGCGCCTTCGGGGGAGCCCTCTGCCGACGGGACGGGTTGGGATTTTCCTCGATCCCGTTCGGGGGTGGCGCGCGACCTGTATCGAGCGACGATCCACGCCGTACGGGACCATCGTGATTTTCGCGACTTGGAGCGTTTCCTCTTCTTCGTCGGGTACCCGCACAGTGGCAGCAGTCTCGTCGGCTCCCTGCTCAACAGTCACCCCGAAGTCGTGGTCTCGCACGAGGCAGACGTCCTGCGCTACGTCAAGCCCGGAATCCCACGCACCCTTCTCTTCGAGATGGTCCTCGAGGGTGACCGGCGATTCGAGGGCATCGGTCGCCGCTGGATGGACATCGACTACGGGTTCGTGGGCACCTGCCAGGGTGCCTTCGTGCGTCTTCGCGTCGTCGGCGACAAAAAAGCGCAGCGCTCGGCGCGGCGGGTTCACGAGGACCCGGCGATCCTCGATCGGCTGCGGCGCACCGTGGGCGTCCCGATCCGGGTGCTGCACATCGCACGCAACCCCTTCGACAACATCACGTCGATGCGTCGGCGCCCCGAGGTGCCGCTGACGGAGGTGATCGACCACTACCGAGGCGTCGCCGAGGCTGTCGACGTCGTCCGGAGCCACCTCGACGCGAGCGAATTCCTGTCCGTCCGCTACGAGTCCGTCGTCGCCGACCCTGGCGCGCGGATGGCGGAGATCTGTCGCTTCATCGGGGTCGACGCCCCCGAGGCCTACCGCGCCATCTGTCGTTGCATCATCCATCCGGCCGGCGGGCGCAGCCGGGACCGGATGGAGTGGCCGCCGGAAGCGCGACGCCAGGTGGAGGGGCTGATCGATGCCCACCCCACGCTCGCCGGATACTCCTTCGACGACTAGGACGACCGGGGAGGACGACTAGGACTCGCTCGCCGGGCGCGGCGAGAATCGGGGCGAATCGGGCTCGGGACCCACAGGGCCGTCGCCCACGGCCTGGGTTCCGGCGCCGACCCTCGACCTGGCCGCATTGAAGATCAGGCGCACGACGGCGCCGATGAGGGCCAGGTCGAGGAGCATCTGCGCGGAGACGATGAGCCGCGCCGTGTCCGTCTTCGGCGTGATGTCGCCGAAACCGACGGTCGAGAACACGGAGATGGTGAAGTACAACCCCTTGACGTGGTCGAGGGGCGACGAGAAGCTCCCCCGCACGCTGTGTGCCAGGCCGAGGTACAAGCCCGAGAAGGCGGCCAGGAACAACGCGACGATGATCCCGAGCGCCTCGACGGCGCGGAGCTCGGGCAGATCAGCCGCCTCGATGCGCCGCACCTGCCAGGCCACCACGGCCCCGACCAGGGCGATGTCGACTCCGAGACGTGTGAAGGCCCAGGTGCCCGAGCGCTCCCCGATCGGGTTCACGAAGTACGCCCCGAAGATGACGACCCACGCCACGAGCAAACTCAGCACCGTGCGGGCCAACGCCCGTCGCCGGTCGATGCGTTCGAGGTCGGCCAACCGGCGCGGGTCCACCGGCGCCTGGGAGCGGCGACCGCCGGACGCCTCTGGCTCCATCACGGAGACGCTAAACGAGTGGCCCGTCCGGGGGAGTGATTCATCCGCTCCAAACCCTGGCGCGCCGCGCTCCACCCGGCATTGATTCAGCCGCAACGTAACTTCCCTCGGCTCCGGTGCTCGCCGGGTGCAACAACTCGGTCGGACGACCCGGCGCGGGTGCGAGGCACCCCCCTCCGACACGGCCTCCGGTAGCCTCAACGCCGGTGTACCTGGACCTTCTCGTCATCGGGCTCGTGATCACGCTCGAGCCCATCCCCCTCACGGCGTTCATCCTGATCCTGCAGTCCAAGAACGGGGTGCGGAAGGGAGCGGCCTTCATCTTCGCCTGGCTGGCCTCCCTCGCCGTGGTGGTGGTGATCACGGTCCTGGCCACGGGGAACTCCCCCCCGAAACCGAGCACGGCGCCGACGCTCGCCGCCTTGGCCGCGAAGATCGCCATCGGCGTGGTGCTGCTCGTCATCGCGCTGCGCCGATACCGCATGCTGGGCCAGCCCAAGAAGCCCAAGAAGACCCCGAAGTGGCAGACCGGTATCGACAACATGACACCGCTCTACGCCATGGGCGTCGCACCGCTGGTCCAGCCCTGGGGCCTGATCGCCGCCGGGGTGGCCACCATCACCGGGGCGAAGCTGTCCAACTGGGAGGACTACCTCGCCCTGTTCTTCTTCTGCGTCGTCGCCACCGGCGCCTACCTGGTCATGGAGATCTACGCCGCGGTGCAGCCCGAGCGCACGCAGGCCTTCCTGGCGGGCGTCCGCAACTGGATCGACACCCACACCGACCAGGTCATCATCGGCGTCTCGCTGTTCGCCGGCTTGTACCTGATCGGCAAGAGCGCCTACGTGCTCGTCACCAGCTGAAGCCCGGGCCGGCAACCGCGGGCGCACGAGGCGCCCGCAGGTCTACGCGACCTCGGGCTCGTCGCCACTCCGTCGGGTGAAGTGCTTCAGCACCGCACCGACCGGGTGCGCCAGGGAATCCCGAAGCCCCTGCAACTCACGCTTCTTGTTCCGCCACTCGCGGCGCAAGCGCAGCGTGTCCTCGACCCACAGGGGGGCCTCGGGAAGGGAGCGCGGCGGGAGCCATGCCGCGTGCGGCCCCTTCCCCCCGACGAGTGTGTCGAACACCTCGAGTTGGACGCCCGCCATCTCGCGGTACTCGTCCTCCCGGGCCTCCTGGTGGCGAAGGTTGGAGTCGAGATGGGACGAAGCGGCCTCCGATGTTCCCGGCGGGACCTCGACTCCCACGAGTTCGAGGAACCGCACGATCTCTCCGGTCATGTTCTCGGGGTCGGTCACCATGTCGTCGTAGTCGACCACGAGGGTGGGCAGTCCTTCGAGGACGAGTGCCGCTGAGCGGGCGTAGCGGTCCCAGACGGCCAGACCCAAGGTCAACGGGAGATTGTCGCGGGCCTGGAGCGACCGCGCCACATTGAGTGGGTTGCGCAGCACGAACACGGCCGCGATCGGCGCCGGCAGCACCTCTCGCCAGAAGGGGAGCGTCAGGCAGAGCCGGGGGTCTTTCATCATCATCTGCTTCCCGGCGTAACCGTCCGCGTACCAGCGCAGGGCGAGGTCCCTGACCTGTGCGAAGTTGCCGACACCGTCCCAACTGAGCATCACCGGGGGTGGTCCGAAAGGGGCACAACCGAGGCTGCGGAGGAGCTGGGCGTTGCACATGACCAGACCGAGGCTCTCCCAGTGCCCGCTCTCGTTGGCGTGCGTCGCTCCGATGAGGTCTTCTGGGCGCGGTCCGGTCAGCCCCAGGCTCACCAGCAGCCCGGCCGTCGCCGACGTGCCGCTGCGATGCATGCCGACGACGGCGACACACCGGTTCTCCACGCGTGCCGGCGCCACTGCATCCTCGGCCGGCGTGTTCTCCACGTCGGTCACCGTCGCCCGGTCACGCGACGTCGGATTCCCGAGCCGGGCGCCGCGTGAGGCGTCTCACCATCGTCCCCACGGGGTGCGCCAGGGACGACCGCAACTGGCGCACCTGGCGGCACATGTTCTTGTACTCGCGGCGCAGTTGCAGCGTGTCCTCGACCCACAAGGGGGGAGGGGGGAACGTCGGTGGCGGGCGCCACGAATCGTGTGCTCCCTTCAAGCCGACGAGCATGTCGAACATCTGCCGCTGGATGTGCGCCATGTCCCGGTACTCGTCGACCTCGGTGTCCTGGTGGCGCAGCTTGGCGTCAATGTGGTGCGAGGCCGCTTCGGCCGCTTCGGGTGTCACTTCCACCCCGACGCTTTCGAGAAAGCGCCTCATGTCCTCAGCCCCCTTCTCGGGATCGGCCAGCATGGAGTCGTACTCGACGACCAGGGTCGGGAGCCCGTCCAGGACCGCGACAGCCGAGCGGTTGTAGCGGTCCCAACGTGCCAGGGCCAACGTCATCGGGATGCCGTCACGGGCCTCGAGCGATCGCGCCACGTTGAGCGGGTTGCGAAGGCAGAACACCGCCGCCATCGGTGCCGGCAGCACCTCGCGCCAGAACGGGAGCGTCGCGCAGAGACGGGGGTCCTTGACCATCACCGGCTTGCCGTCGTAGGTGGCGGCGAACCAGCGGCGCGCGACGTCACGGACGCTCTCGTAGTTGCGGACGCCGTCCCAATTGAGCATGACCGGAGGCGGTGCGTCGTTGGCGCATCCGACGGCGGCGAAGAGCCGGGTGTTGCACCGGTGCATCTCCCTGCTCTCCCAGTGCCCGCGCTCGTTGGACTCCGACGCCGGTATGAGGTCGTCGGGCCGCGGCCCGGTCAAACCCATGCTGACCAGCAGGCCGGCCGTCGCGGACGTGCCGCTCCGACCCATGCCGACGACGGCGATGCACCGTTCGCCGACTTTCGCGGGCGCCGCCCCACTCTCAACCGACACGATCCTGCTCCTTGGTCACACTCGCCTCTTCGTCGACAGCAAACCGCTGCTTCCCTTGGCCCGGCCGAAGACCAGGAGCTCCGTGCAGGTCAGATTCGTGGCGATGTTAGCCCCGGCCCCTGCGCCGGCCCACCGGTCGGCGCGGCCGTTACGACGCCAGCCCCCGGACGATGGCGACCATCTTCTCCCCGCACTCGGTGGGATTCTGCGCCACCTGCACCCCTGCTGCAGACAGCGCGTCCATCTTGGCCTGCGCCGTGCCCTGGGAGCCCGAGATGATCGCGCCGGCATGTCCCATCTTGCGGCCGGGGGCGCGGTGACCCCCGCGATGTAGGCCGCGACGGGCTTCGTCATGTTGGCCGCGATGAACTCGGCGGCGCGCTCCTCTTCGGAGCCGCCGATCTCCCCGATCATCATCACGGCTTTGGTCTCGGGATCGTCCTCGAAGGCGCGCAGGCAGTCGATGAAGTTCGTGCCCGGAACCGGATCGCCGCCGATGCCGACGCACGTCGTCTGGCCGATGCCCTGTTGGGAGAGCTCGTGCAGGGCCTGGTAGGTGAGCGTGCCGGAGCGCGACACGATCCCCACCGGTCCCCCGGCCTTCGCGATGTCGCCCGAGGTGATGCCGATGTTGCACTTGCCGGGGCTGATGATGCCCGGGCAGTTGGGCCCGAGCAGCCGGGTGCCCGGGAACTCTTCGACCAGGCGGTTGTACGCCACCGCCTCGTCCTGGGCCGGGATCCCCTCGGTGATGCAGACGATGAAGGCGATGCCGGCCTCGGCCGCTTCCACGATGGCGTCGGCGGCGCCGCGCGGCGGAACGGAGATGAACGACGCCGTCGCCCCGGTCTCTCTCACCGCCTCGGCCACCGAGGCGTACACGGGGATGCCCTCGATCTCCTCGCCTCCGCGCTTGGGGTTGGTCCCGCCCACCACCTTGGTGCCGTAGGCCTTGTTGCGCAGGCCGTGGAAGAGGCCCTGGCTCGTGGGGCTGATGCCCTGGATCACGACCGTGGTGGTCTCGTCGACGAAGATGCTCATGCTGTCCTCTCTGTGGTGATGGTGGGGTCGGCCTGGTCGCCCGTGCGCTCAGGCCTGGGCCAGCGCAACGGCGCGTCGGGCGGCGTCGAGCATGGTGGCCTCGGCGATCAGGGAGTCCGACAGGTGGTCGGCGAGGAGGGCCCGGCCGGCCTCGGCGTTGGTGCCGTCGAGCCGCATGACCAAGGGAGAGTTCAGTGTGACCCGGCCCATGGCCTCGATGATCCCTTTGGCCACCTCGTCCACCCGCGTGATGCCGCCGAAGATGTTGACGAAGATCGACTTGACCGCCGGGTCGGCGTTGATCACCTCGAGCGCGGCGGCCATCACGTCGGCGTTGGCCCCGCCCCCGATGTCGAGGAAGTTGGCCGCCTGCCCCCGACCTGGGTCACCACGTCGAGGGTCGACATGGCCAACCCGGCGCCGTTGGCGATGATGCCCACGGTCCCCGAGAGCCCGATGTAGTTGAGGCCCTTCTCCCTGGCCATCTTCTCCCGGGGGTCGATGTCGCTGTCGTCCGCGTACTCCTCCCACTCGGGGTGACGGAACGACGCGTTCTCGTCCAGGGTGACCTTGGCGTCGAGCGCGTGAACCTTGCCCTGCGGGGTGAGGATCAGCGGATTGATCTCGGCCAGGTCGCAGTCGCCCTCGACGTAGCAGTGGTAGAGGCGCACGAGCAGGGTGGCCGCCTGCTCGCGGGCCTCGGGGTCGAGCTCGGCCCGGTCCACCCACTCGCGCGCCGCCTCTTCGGTCAGGCCCTCGGTGGGGTCGATGTGGATCCTGGCGATGGCGTCCGGATTGGTGTCCGCCACCTCTTCGATCTCGACGCCGCCCTCGGCCGACAGCATCCCGAGGTGGAGCTTGGCCTGCCGGTCGAGGGTGAAGCTGGCGTAGTACTCCTTCTGAATGTCCGACGCGTGCTCGACCCAGAGCCGCTTCACCACGTGGCCCTTGATGTCGAGGCCGAGGATGTTGCCGGCGTGGATGCGGACCTCGTCCGCGTCGGCGGCCAGCTTGACCCCACCGGCCTTGCCCCGGCCGCCCACCTTCACCTGCGCCTTGACCACGACGGGGTAGCCCGCCGAGTCAGCTTGCTCGACCGCCTCGTCCACCGTGTCGGCCACGCCTCCGGGTGAGGTCGGGATGCCGAACCGGGCGAAGTACTGCTTGCCCTGGTACTCGTAGAGGTCCACTTCGGTGCTGTCTCCTTCGGTTGTCGGTGTCGGTCGGTGTCGATGTTCGGTGTCGTCGGGTGTCCGGTGTCGGACGCCGTGGTCCGCCCGACGGTGACGGGGAGGGCGGCGGCGCCGGGCCCCGGGCCCTCGCCCCGGGGTTCAGACCTCGAGCGCCTCCTCGCGCGCGTCGAGGGCGTCCGCCAGCCACGATCCGATGGAGTCGAGCGGCGCCCCGGGGGTGAACACCTGGGCGACTCCGTGCTCCTTGAGGACCGGGATGTCGCCCTCGGGGATGATCCCTCCGACCATGACGAGCACGTCGCCCCGGCCCGCCTCGTTGAGCTCGGCGACGACCCTGGGCACCAGGGTGAGGTGGGCTCCGGAGAGGAGCGAGAGCCCGACGGCGTCGGCGTCCTCCTGCACCACGGCCTGGACCACCTGTTCGGGGGTCTGGTGCAGACCGGTGTAGACCACCTCGAAGCCGCTGTCGCGCAGGGCGCGGGCGATGACCTTGGCGCCCCGGTCGTGCCCGTCGAGTCCCGGCTTGGCCACGACCACCCTGTAGGGACGTTTCATGACGGCCCAAGGATACGGACGCCCTCCGTCCCGACGCCAGACCGGGCCCGGACGGCTCGGGACGTCCGGCGGGATCAGCCCCGGGGGACCGTGCTTCGGAGACCGAATCTCCGTACTCCGAGTATGGAAATGAGAGGCGTGACCCGGCCCGCACTACCCGGCCGACGTACCCAACCGATGTACGTGGCCGTCGTACGTGAATGAGCGGGCTGCCCCGTTTCGCCAGCCTCGGGGCGGCGGCCTTCCAGCCGGCCCCGGTCGTGACCCCCTTCGGACACCGCCTGCGAGCGGGGACGGACGAACTTGGTCGGTGCGACGTGCCCACCGCGTCGGCCGGCCGACGGTCACAATGAGGTTGGGAGGCTGCGACGGAAGAAGGGGGAGCACCATGTCGATCCAACCGACCTCATCCGAGATCCTGACCCACGAGATGCCCCGAGGGCCCTCGGAACAGCCGCCCTCGGACGACCAGAAGGCCTCGCGCAGGTGGATCGCACCGGTGGCGATCGGCGCCCTCGTCGTCGGGCTGGCCGGGCTCGCGGTCGGTGCCTACGCGGTCGCCACGACACCGGAGAAGACATCCGGCCCGCAAGGACCCGCAGGCCCGCGAGGAGCGCAAGGACCACAAGGGCCGGCCGGGCAGCCCGGACCGCAGGGGCCGGACGGGCCGGCCGGCACCATCGCCGACACGACGATCGTCAGCGCCACGGCCCTCACGTCGGCCCCGGACCCTCCCGCCGGCACCGTCCTCGTGGCCGAGACGTCATGCCCGCCCGGACATGTCCTCCTGAGCGGGGGGGCCCAGGTCTCGGCTTCGACTGCCAAAGCGGACCGCGACGTGGAGCTGCGCTCGTCGTTTCCCCTCGACAAGACGCGTTGGCAGGCGGTCGCGATGACCACCCACCCGCTCGGAGCGGGAGCCACCATGACCATGAAGCCCTTCGTCGTGTGTGGCGTGCCGGCGAGAACCTCGTAGGAAACGAGGCGGAAAACGAAGGCGGAGGTGACAACGGGGACGGGCCGACAATTTGGGCCTGTCCTATATTTGGCCCGTGATCTTCGGGGTGGGGCTGAACAAGACGGGGACGACCAGCCTGGGCGACGCGGCCGAGATGCTCGGGCTGCGCCGGCTCGGGTCGGGGGAGGAGGCGAACAGGCTGCATCAGGCGTGGAAGAGGGGCGACATCGACATGTTGCGCAAGGCGGCCCCGAACTACGACGTCCTCGAGGACTGGCCCTGGCCACTCGTCTACCGCGAGATGGCCGAGTCGTTCCCCGAGGCCAAGTTCGTCCTGACCCGCCGCACCTCGGTCGACGCCTGGTTGGCGTCCCAGGCGAAGCACATGGAGAGCCACGGGGTGCACGGCAAGATCTACGGGATCGAAAAGGACGAAGACCCGATGGTCAAGCTGGGGCCCTTCTACGAGAAGCACCTGCGCGACGTGCGCGAATACTTCGCCGGCACCGACCGCATGATCGAGCTGTGTTGGGAGGAAGGCGACGGATGGCCTGAACTGTGCGCCTTCATCGGCGTCGCGGTGCCCGACCTCCCGTTCCCGCGTCGAACCCCGCGGGGTCGACGCGCCCGACGAAGGCTCCGTGGGCGGTTCGCAAGGTGCGCAAGCTGCGGCGGCGGGTCAAGTGGGCCGTGCAGGACAGATTGGGTTAGCGCTCGGCGGGGGCAGGACGACGGTTCTCTTGGCGTGATTCCGCGGGGTCACCGAGGAGTCGAGGGGTGCGCCGTGGCCATCGTGCGCGCGGATTCCGAGGTGCGCCAGGCCTCTCGTGGTCGATACAGTCTGCGCCTGTGTGTCCCCCTCGGATGGCAACGGAATATTCCGAACTCTGTCGGCGGCGACGCAATCTCTGCGTCTAGTTGCATGTCGTCACACACCACTGGAGCGTGATGACGACAGCGGACCTGAGCTCGGGTTCGAGTGCCGCGGACCCGTGTGTCGCCGTGATCGGAGTGGGCCGCAGCGGAACCTCGGCCACCGTGGGGCTCCTGGTCGAACTCGGGCTCTCGGGCCCTCGCGGGGATGACCTCCTTCCGGCCACCAGCTTCAACCAGAGTGGCCACTGGGAGAGCCGATCGGTGATCCGGTGCAACGTCAAGCTTCTGCGATCCGTCGGCGCCAGCGGGCACGGGCCGCCACCCACCACGCTCGACTGGGACGGGGTGCCGGAGTACGCCAAGAGGACCGCTGAGGCTCAGCGGTGGTACGAGAAGGCGCACTCAAACGGGCCGGTGATGGTCAAGGATCCCCGGATGTGCCACACCTTGAGCTTCTGGCGCGAGGCGTTGCCCGCCCCGATGGCGGCGGTGTTCGTGCTGCGCGATCCCCTCCAGGTGGCGCGCTCCCTGAAGACCCGGGATGGCCTGCCCATCTCCCTGGGCCTGTCGCTCTGGGATCGCGCGACGCGGTCGGCCTCTCTCAGTTTGGAGGGTTTGCCGACACTCGTCCTGCGGTACGACCAGATGCTGTCGGAGCCGCTGGGGGGAACCAGCAAGATCGTCGAATTCCTGGACCAGCTCGGAGTCCGGGTCTCCCCGGAGGCGGAGGAGCGCGCCGCGACCTGGTTCGATCCGGGCCTCCAACATCAGCGGTCCGAACTCGACGAGTACACCGACATGGCGAGCGTTCAGCGTCAGATCTTCTCGCGGCTCTCCTCGTGCGCGGGCATCCATCCGTCGTGGGACCCTCCGACGTCCTTTCCTGAACCGCCTCTTTGGGTCGATGACTGCATCGAGCTGCGTCGCAAACACGGAATCCTCCGGGTGCAGTTGCGAGAGTTTCAGGCTTCCCGCGCCTATCGGGTCGCGACCGTTCTCGACAGGGCAAAGAACCGGTTGGGGCGCGCCGGACGATGATTCGGCGTGCTTTCGAGCTGGTTGGAAAGCAGGAGCCGGGCGCTCGCACCCCCAGCAAAGAGCGCAGCCCGGGCCTCGACCTGACAATCGCTCGGGCGATTGGGTAGAACTTCTCCCATGGCGACGATCATCGGGGTGGGGCTCAACAAGACCGGAACGACGACGTTCGGCGACGCCTGCGAGGTGCTCGGGTTTTCACGTCTCGGTTGGAACACGTCGGAGCAGTTCCGCAGCCACGAGCTTCTCAAGCTTTGGGACAGGGGCGATCTCGACAAGCTCTTTGACGTGGCCAACGGTTTCGACGCGCTCGAGGGTTTCCCCTGGTCCCTGATCTACCCGGAGTTGGCCCAGACCTTCCCCGATGCGAAATTCGTGCTGACGCGTCGGACGACGCCGGAGAAGTGGCTGGCGTCAGCCATCAAGCACGACGCAGGCAGCCGGGGCTACGGGATGCACCTCAAGATCTTCGGTTCGTTGCATCCGACCGGCGAGCCGGACGATCCCTGGCTCGCCAAGTACCGGTCACACCTGGACGAGGTCCGCGAGTTCTTCGCCGGCACCGACCGCATGGTCGAGGTGTGCTGGGAGGAGGGGGACGGATGGCCGCAGCTGTGCGGTCTGCTCGGCGTCGCCGTTCCCGATTCGCCTTTTCCCCATTCGAACCCCGCGGGGTCGAACCGCCGGCGCAGTCGGAAGCAGCGGCCGTGGGCGGTGCGCAAGGCGAGCAAGCTGCAGCGCAAGCTCAGGCGCACGGTGCGACCGACCTGACGCCAACCCCGACCGTTCGCGCGCTCGCGCGCGGGACCGTACCCCGACGATTGCTCCGCCCCCGACCGTTGCTCCGGCCGAGGCGCGAGGTGAGCTAAGGGACGAAGACGCGCTCTCGGAGAGACCCCGACAGGCGTCCGAGGCGGACGCCGGCGGCGCGGACCCATTGGCGGCGGACGTCGGCGCGTCCGAGCCGGGGCAGCGACACGACCAACCAGGCCCACGATCTCGCCGTCCCCGCGAAGTCCCGGGTCGCCCCTCGGTCGCGGTAGCGCCGGTACAGGTTCGGCCCGGACCTCCCGTAGGCCAGCGCGTTGTCGAAGAGCCCGCGAAGATTCGTACGCTCGCGTTTGGCCACGACCGCCGACTCGGTGACGACGAAGCGGAATCCCGCCAGCTGCAATCGCCAGCAGAGGTCGATGTCCTCGCCCACGAACAGCTCCTCGGCGAACCCGCCGACGGCCGTGAACGCTTCCCGACGGACGGCCAAGTTGGCCGCCAGGCCGGCCGGCAGGAAACCCAGCTGGCTCGTCGCCGCCGGAACCGGTTCACCCTCGGCCGCACCGTTCAAAGAGTGGAGGTCGAAGATCCCCGCAACCAGGTCGGCATCGGCCAGGGCGGCGACACACGCGTGCAACCAACCCGGCTGGACGACATCGTCCGCGTCGCAGAACGCCAGGGACCCGCCCCGCGCCGCGGCCACTCCCACGTTGCGCGCCGCAGCCGGTCCGGGTCTGGCCGAGGCGTCGATCACTCGAATGGCGCTGCACCGGCTCGCCCACCCGCGTGCGAGGGCCACGCTCGCGTCGCGCGAGCCGTTGTCGGCGACGATGACCTCCCACGGCTCGTCGCACTGCTGTGCCGCCAGCGCCGCGAGCTGGTCGTCGAGCCATGGAAGCCCGTCGCGTACGGGCACGACCACGCTGATGATCGGGGCAATGTACCAGCCCGGGTGGCGCTTGCAGACCCGTAGCCAACCGAGTGGTCGTCGTGCTAGAGAAGCTCAATGGGTGCTCGTTCGACGCCGAAGTTGGTGTACTCGGCCATCACGTCGCTCGACGGCTACACCGCCGACGAGGACGGCGATTTCGACTGGGCGGCGCCCGATCCCGAGGTCTTCGGCTTCGTCAACGACCTCGAGCGGGCCTTCGGCACCTACCTCTACGGGCGTCGGATGTACGAGACGATGCTGTCCTGGGAGACCTTCGAGGCGGGCGAGGACGAGTCGCCGCAGGTCCGTGAATTCGCCGGGATCTGGCGTGCCGCGGACAAGGTCGTCTACTCCACGACGTTGGACGCGGCGTCGAGTGGTAGAACCCGCATCGAGCGGGCGTTCGAACCGGCCGCGGTGCGGCGGATGCGGGACGAAGCGGGACACGACCTGTCGGTCGGAGGTTCGGAGCTGGCAGGTCAGGCGTTGACGGCGGGGCTGGTCGACGAGGTGCACCTCTTCGTCACACCGGTCACGGTCGGCGGCGGGACGCGTGCCCTCCCCGAGCGGTTCCGTTCCGAGCTCGAGCTGATGAACGTCGACCGCTTCACGGGCGGCGTGGTCCACCTCCATTACCGCGTCGGCCGCTGAGGCCCCACCCCGGCTCTCGCCTTCGGACGCCGGCCACGATTCAGACCCGCTGCAGGGGCGTGGCGGAGAGCAGCAGGTTCTTCTTCCCGACCGAGTCGAAGTCGACCGTCGCCTGCGCCCGGGAGCCCTCCCCCTTGGCGGCGAGGACGACTCCGTGCCCCCAGTGGTCGTGGACGACCTCGTCACCGGGGGCGAGGTCGAGCTCCTCCGCACCGGTGCTGCCGCGTGGATCCGGAACGCCGGGCGGCCGACGCCGCCGCCAGCGGGACGGCGGGGGCGAAGGTCGCTCCCCGGAGGTGCTCGTCCCCCGAGAGCGTCTCGTAGCCCGTCCCCTTCCGGGGCGAGCCCAGGCCGACATCGTCGACGAGGTGGGCGGGCACCTCACCCACGAAGCGGCTCGGCATGGCGGGTTGGGTCCGGCCCCACGTGGTGCGCGACCAGGCATGCGAAATGGCGAGGTGGCGTCGGGCCCGTGTGATGCCGACGTAGAAGAGCCGGCGCTCCTCCTCGAGCTCGCTCGGCTCCGAGAGCGACCGGAAGTGCGGGAAGATGCCCTCCTCCAGCCCGACGACGAACACCGCCGGGTATTCGAGGCCCTTGGCCGTGTGGAGCGTCATCAGCGAGACCCGGGTGCCGTCGCTCTCGAGCTCGTCGGAGTCCGCGACGAGCGCCACCGTCTCCAAGAAGCCGGTGACGTCGTCGAACTCGCTGGCCTGCGTGGCGAGCTCGGCCAGGTTCTCGATGCGCCCGTCGGCCTCGTGGGTGTGGTCGGCCACCAGCTCGGCCAGGTAGCCGGTGCGGTCTGCCACCAGCTGCACGAAGTCGGCGGGGTTGACCGTCTGGACCAGCGGGCGCAGCTCCGCCAGGGTCCTCGACAGCTGTTCGGCCCCCTTGAGCGCCTTGCCGCTGAGCCCGACCTCTGCCGCCCGGTCGATGGCCTCGGTGAAGGGGACCCCGTTGACCTGCGCCCAGGCGGCCATGCGGGCCACCGACGCGTCGCCGATGCCGCGCTTGGGGACGTTGACGATCCGCCGGGCCGAGATCTCGTCGTCGGCGTTGGCCAGCACGCGCACGTACGCCAGGACGTCCTTCACCTCGCGTCGGTCGTAGAAGCGGGCCCCGCCCACCACCTTGTAAGGGATGCCGCTGAACTTCATGGACGTCTCGAGCGGGAGGCTCTGGGCGTTGGTCCGGTAGAAGACGGCGACGTCGCCCCACGCCAGCCCCTCCGTGGCGTGGAGCCGGAGGATCTCGCCGGAGACCCACGACGCCTCGTCGCGCTCGTCCTCCGCCCGGTAGCGCTTGACCGGCCCCCCGGAGTCGCCGACGGTGAAGAGCTCCTTGGGCTGGCGGCCGATGTTGTTGGCGATGACGGCGTTGGCCGCGTCCAGGATGGTCTGGGTGGACCGGAAGTTCTGCTCCAACATGATGGTCGTCACGTTGGGGAAGGCGCGCTCGAACTCCAAGATGTTGCGGATGTCGGCCCCGCGCCACCGGTAGACCGACTGGTCGGAGTCGCCCACGACGCAGACGTTCCCGTGGGACTGGCCGAGCAGCTTGACGATCTCGTTCTGCGCGTGGTTCGTGTCCTGGAACTCGTCGACGAGGACCTGCTGGAACCGCTCCTGGTACGACGCCCGCACGTCGTCGAAGGCCTGCAACAGGTTCGCGGTGACCATCAACAGGTCGTCGAAGTCGAGTGCGTTGGCCGCGTGCAGCCGGTCCTGGTACTGCCCGTAGACGTCCGCGATGCGTTTGCGGAACGGATCCGAACCGTTCCGCGCCTCTTCGCGGAAGGTCTCGAAGTCCACCAGCTCGGACTTGGCCTGGCTGATGACCCCCTGCACCGCCCGCGCCGGCAACCGCTTCTGGTCGAAACCGAGCTCCGAGGTGATCACCTCGACCAGGCGGCGCGAATCGGTGTCGTCGTAGACGGTGAAGCTCGAGCGGTACCCGAGCCGGTCGGCGTTGGCGCGCAGCATGCGCAGGCAGGCCGAGTGGAAGGTCGAGACCCACATCTTCTCCGCCGGTGGTCCCACGAGTTCGGCCACGCGGCTGCGCATCTCGCCGGCGGCCTTGTTGGTGAAGGTGATGGCGAGGACGCCCCAGGGCGGGGCGTCACCCGTCGCCAGCAGGTGGGCGATGCGCCGGGTGAGCACCCGGGTCTTGCCCGAGCCCGCCCCGGCCACGATCAGGAGCGGGCCTCCGCGGTGCTCGACGGCGGCGCGCTGGGGCAGGGTGAGTTCGTCGAGCAGGGCCGAGGGCCTGCCCGCGAACGCCCCCGCCCCGGTAGCGGTGTGCCGGTTCCAACGCGGGGACCGTCGAGGGCCCTCCTCGTCCTCGTACTCGGCCTCGGGGTCGTGCACCTCGGCTGCGGCGGCGGCGCCCGCCCCTTCGTCGGACCGGTCGAAGAGCGTCGCCTGCGCTTCGCCGCGACCCCTCGTCGCCGCCTGATCGCCGCCCCCCGGCGCCACGGTCACTCCCACTCGATGGTCCCGGGCGGCTTCGACGTCACGTCGAGCGCCACCCGGTTGACGCCGTCGACCTCGTTGATGATGCGCGAGGCGATGCGTTCGACCAGGTCGTGGGGCAGGCGGGCCCAGTCGGCGGTCATGGCGTCGTCGCTCGTGACGGCCCGGATCACGATGGGGTAGGCGTAGGTGCGGCCGTCGCCCATCACCCCGACCGTACGCACCGCCGGTAGGACGGCGAAGCTCTGCCACAGGTCGCGGTAGAGGCCGGCCCGTCTGATCTCCTCGACCACCACGGCGTCGGCCCGGCGGAGGATCTCGGCCCGCTCGCGCGTGACCTCCCCGATGATGCGCACCCCCAACCCGGGACCGGGGAAGGGCTGGCGCCAGACGATCTCGTGCGGCAGCCCCAGCTCCTCGCCGACGGCGCGCACCTCGTCCTTGAACAGGAGCCGCAGCGGCTCGACCAGCTCGAAGGCCAGATCGTCCGGCAGCCCGCCCACGTTGTGGTGCGACTTGATGTTGGCCGCCGTATCGCTGCCGGACTCGATCACGTCGGGGTAGAGCGTCCCTTGGACCAGGAAGCGCGGCCCGGCATCACCTGAGCCGCCCTCCCCCGCGCCCAGGTCGCGCGCCACCTCCTCGAAGATCCGGATGAACAGCTCGCCGATGATCTTGCGCTTGCGCTCGGGGTCGGTCACGCCCGACAGGGCGGAGAAGTAGCGGTCGGCCGCCTTCACATGGACCAGGTCGATCTTGAACTGGCGGCGGAACGTGTCCTCGACCTGGTCCGCCTCACCGGAGCGCATCAGGCCCGTGTCGACGAAGACGCAGGTCAGCTGGTCGCCGATCGCCTTGTGCACCAGCGCCGCCGCCACGGCCGAGTCGACCCCCCCGCTCAGTGCGCACAGCACCCGGTCGGACCCGACCTGGTCCCGCACCGCCGCCACCTGCTGCTCGATGATGGACACGTGGGTCCACCCGGGGGCGCACCCGCACACGTCCATCAGGAAGTGGTCGAAGAGCTCGCTCCCCCGTTCGGTGTGCACCACCTCGGGGTGGAACTGCACCCCGAAGAGGCGGCGCTCGGGGTCGCCCATGGCCGCGACCGGCGCGCCCGGGCTGGCCGCCGTGGCCACGAAGCCCGCCGGCACCTCGGTGATGGCGTCGCCGTGGCTCATCCACACGCCCGACGTCGACGGCCAGTCCGGGCAAAGCGGCGAGGGCGCGGTCAGGGTCAGCTCGGTGCGCCCGTACTCGCCCTGTCCGGTGCGGGAGACCGTGCCACCGAGCTGGAGCGCCATGAGCTGGGCCCCGTAACAGAGCCCGAGGATCGGGATGCCGAGGTCGTAGACGGCGGGATCGATGTCGGGGGCGGGGGTTTCGTAGACCGACTTGGGACCGCCGCTGAAGATGATGCCCCTGGGCGCGCGGGACCGGATCTCCTCCGCGGTGATGGTGGGAGCGACGATCTCGGAGTAGACGTGCGCCTCGCGCACCCGGCGGGCGATCAGGCGGGCGTACTGCGCCCCGAAGTCGACGACGAGGACGGTGTCGGTCACCGACTCCTTCTTAATGGCCCATCCCGACGCCCTGGGACCGCTGGAAGAACTTCCCCTCGGTCTGCAACGACGGGGCGACCATGACCTCGGCCTTCTGGAACTCCTTCACCGTCTCGTAGCCGCACGTGGCCATGGCGGTGCGCAGCGCGCCGAAGAGGTTCATCCGGCCGTCGTTCTCGTGGGCCGGGCCGAGCAGGATCTCGCGCAGGCTCCCCCGCACCGACGTGCGCACCCTGGCCCCCCGGGGCAGCGTCGGGTGGAAGGTGGCCATGCCCCAGTGGAACCCCCTCGCCGGGGCCTCGAAGGCGGAGGACAGCGGGGAGCCGAGCATGACCGCGTCGGCGCCGCAGGTGATGGCCTTGGCGATGTCTCCACCCTTGGACATGCCGCCGTCGGCGATCACGTGGACGTACACCCCGGTCTCGTCGAGGTGGCGCATGCGGGCGCCGGCCACGTCCGCGATGGCGGTGGCCTGGGGCACGCCGAGTCCGAGCACGCCGCGGGTGGTGCAGGCGTTCCCCGGGCCGACGCCGACGAGGACCCCGACCGCGCCGGTGCGCATCAGGTGCAGGCCGGCCTGGTAGGACGCGCACCCGCCCACGATGACGGGGATGTCGAACTCGCGGATGAAGCGCTTCAGGTTCAGCGGCTCGGACGTCTTCGACACGTGCTCGGCCGAGACGACCGTCCCCTGGATCACCAGGAGGTCGAGCTCCGCCGCCAGGATGGCGGGTGCCAGCGCCTGCGTGCGCTGGGGCGTGAGCGACGCCGCCGTCGTGATCCCGGCTTCCTTCATCTGGCGGATGCGCGCCGTGACCAGCTCGGGGACGATCGGCTCCTGGTACATCTGCTGCATGCGGGCCGTCGCCTTGTCGTCGTCGAGCTCGCGGATCTCGTCGAAGAGGGAGGTCGGGTCCTCGTAGCGGGTCCAGAGGCCCTCGAGGTTCAGGACGCCGAGGCCGCCCAGGCGGCCCAGCTCGATCGCCGTGGCCGGGCTCATCACGCCGTCCATCGCCGCGCCCAGCAGGGGCAGATCGAACCGGTAGGCGTCGATCTCCCACGAGATGTCGACGTCCTCGGGGTCGCGCGTGCGCCTGCTCGGGACGATGGCGATGTCGTCGAACCCGTAGGCCTGCCGACCCGATTTGAAGATGCCGATCTCGATGTCTGCCACTAGCTGCGCCCTCCGGCATTCGTGAGCCGGCAAGCCACGCAGCGTGCCGGCTGTCTGTGCGACTGAAGAATTCGAACGCCGGACCGACGTGCCGACGATCCTCCACTCTACTCTCCGGGTCCCTCACGCCAGGCCCAATCCCGCGCCCCGAACGTCGCCCGCGGGCCCGGCGTTCCCCGTGCGCGAGACTCCCCCAGTGCCCGAGCCCGACCAGGCCGCAAGGCCAGGCGGCCCCGATGTGAACACCACGAGCGATCCCGGCGCGCTCCGGCGCGGCATGAAGGCCCTCCTGGCGCGGCGCGACGCCGAGCTGGCCGGCGGCGCCGCGCCCGTGGGCTGGAAGATCGGGTTCGGCACCCGCGCCATTCAGGCGCACTTCGGTCTGGCTCACCCCGTCGTCGGCTACCTGACCGACACCGGGGTGACCCCGGACGGCTCCACGGTGACCCTGGAGGGCTGGACGGCGCCGGCCGTCGAGGTGGAGCTGGCGCTGCGGGTGGGAGAGGACGGCGGTGTGGCCGGGATCGGCCCCGCCCTCGAGCTCGTGGATCTCGACATGCCCGTCGCCGACATCGAGCCGGTGCTCGCCACCAACGTCTGCCAGCGCGGGGTCGTGTTCGGGGACGAGGTCCCGGGGTTGGACCCCTGGAGCGTCGCCGTCGTCGTGACGAGGGGCGGTGCCCTCGTGGCCGAGGGCGGCCCCGAGGAGGACCCGGCCGAGACGGTCGCCTTCGTCCGTCGGTACCTGTCCGACCACGGGACCGCGCTGGAGCCCGGGCAGCGCATCATCGCCGGTTCGATGGTGGCCCCGGTCGCCGTTGCGCCCGGAGACGAGCTCAGGGCCGAATTCGGTCCGCTCGGCGTCCTCAGTGTGCGCTTCGCCTGACGCCGTCGGGATGTCCGTCACCGCCCGTTCGCCCGGGGTCGTGAGGCCGCAGGCGTGAACCGGTTCCGGCGGGGGAAGCACGCGGAGTCGCCCTCCCCACGAGGGGTGTTCGCCTGCGTGGTCGACGCCGACCCCCGCTTCCACCTCGAGGCGCTCCGGTGGTACGCCACCTTGGACCGGGTCGTCGGCGTCGACCCGGCGCATCTCGTCGTTCACGCCGTCGGGGGTTCGGGGTCCGAGGTGCTGGGCTACCTGAGGGACCGGGGCGTCACGGTGGTGGACGTCGAGAGCTTCGACGAGAGCTCTCCGCACTGCAACAAGATCTCGGGTGCGGTCAGCCTCGCCCGGCACGGTGTGGACGGTGTGGCCGTCCTCACCGACACGGACATCGCGGTGGTCCGGGACGGCCGGCTGATCGCCCTGGGCGCGAAGGAAGTGGGCTTCCGCCCCGTCGGCTCCGGGAACCCACCGCTCTACGTCCTGGAGAACCTCTTCGCAGCCGCCGGTGTGGAGGTCCCCCGACGTGTGCCCATCGAGTTCGCGTCCAAGTCCGGCGAGCGCACGCTGTCCGGACACGGGAACGGGGGGCTCTACGCCGTGCCAGGCCCGCTCCTCCCGACGCTCGCGGCCGCCTGGGAGCGGTGGGCCCGCTGGGTCCTCGACCACCGCGACCTGCTCGAGACGTGGTCGGTCTTCGTCGACCAGGTGGCCATGACCCTGGCGCTGGCCGACGAGGGGATCCGCCCGCGCCCCCTCGGCCTGGAGTGGAACTTCCCCACGAACAACCCCAGGAGGATCCCGGCGCGCCCGCCGGAACCGGCCGCCCTCCACTACAAGGACAATGTCAGCGCCGAGGGGCTCCTCGGGCCTGCGGGCTCCCCCGTCGTCGACCGCCGGATCGCTCTGGCCAACGAGGCGATCGCCGCGGTGTGGGCGGAGGTGTTCCCCGCCGGCACCTGACTCGGGCACGCGACCTGCCTCCGCTCGTCCGGGCCGCCCTCCGACCGGTCAAGCTCCGGGTCGTGTACCGGTCCCGCTCCGTCCCGTCAGGACGATGAGCAACAACTCGTGGATCATGCGTGCCGTCGCGCCCCAGATCATCTCGCCCGACACCTCGAAGAACCAGACGGGGACGGACCCGTCGGCGATCCCGCGGCCGGCACGTCCCGGCACGTTCCACCGCTCCTCGTGGAAGACCTCGGGACCGGCCAGCTCGGCCAGCGAGACGTCGAAGACGCGCTCGACCTCGCGTGGGCTCGGCGTCAGCGCCGGCCGCCGTTCGACCGTGGCCACCACGGGCATGATCAGAGATGCCGACACCATCGTCATGACGGGATGCATCCAGCCCACCACGGTGACGAGTGCAGGGTCCAGCGCGATCTCCTCGCGGGCTTCGCGCAGGGCGGCGGCCGTGGCGTCCTCTCCCGCGTCGATCCGACCTCCCGGAAAGCTGACCTCGCCGCGATGCGTCCGCATCGATGTGGAGCGGCGCGTCAGGATCACTCGCGTCTCCCCGGCCTCCTCGAGGAGCACGATGAGCACGCCGGCATTGACGTCCCGGGGCGCCACTGCCCCGGCGCCGTCGGGTACCGGGGCGCGAAGGAGCAACTGATCGACTCCGGGTTCGTCCGGCACCGGCCCGCGCTGTCCGATCGTGCCGAGCGCGCCCAGCACGCGCTCGATCGTGATGCCGGTGCGTTCGGCCTCGGGCAACGCCTCCCACGGCGACGACGCTCCCGGCCGCCACGAGGGCGGTCGCGGAATGACCTGGGGCGGGACGGGACGGGACAACCCCAGCACGCTACCGGCGTTGGCCGGAGCGGCTCGAAACGCGACGTTCGCTCAGATAATTCTCAGCTAAAGCGCTCTCAGCTCATTCTAAAACGACCCTGCGAGACTCGACCCCACATCGTCGTGCAGGGAACTGCAGAGTGCTGTCTAAGGGGCAAGATGGCAAAGAAGAACGGTTCGCTCAATTGGGCTGTCGCCCATGCTCGGATCTCTCTGGACCGCCGGCCCGTCGCGCACTTCCTGCACATCGGGAAGACCGCAGGCACCGCCGTGAAGGTGGCGCTGAAGGAAGCTCCGGGTTCGGCGAAGTACCGGGTCGTCGTGCAACCACACGACGGGAAACTGGCCTCCATACCGGAGACCGATCACTACTTCTTCTGTGTGCGCGACCCGATCGACAAGTACGTCAGTGGATTTCTCAGCCGGAAGCGCCAGGGCCAACCGCGGTATTTCATACCCTGGACCGAGGGCGAAGCCGAGGCCTTCGCGCGATTCGACTCACCGGATGCGCTCGCCGTCTCGCTGAGCGCGGGCGGCACCGAGCAACAGGACGCCGAAGCAGCGATGCGCGCCATTCGCCAGCTGCGGAGGTCGTACTGGGACTGGTTCCGCGATCCCGAATACTTCAAGAGCCGGGCGGACCACATCCTCTGGATCGGACGACAGGAGTCCCTGGACCTGAAGCCTCTGGCCACGGCGCTCGGCGTGGAGAGCTTGGAACTGCCGACCGACCCCCTGCGGGCGAACAAGCGCGTGCAGGCCAAGCCTGAGCTGTCGGACCTGGCCCGACAGAACCTCCGCCGCTGGTACGCGGACGACTATCTGTTTCTGGAAACCTGCGACGAGTTGGGTCTCTGGGCCGATTCGCACGATCTGGCCGCACTCGGAACAGATCGAAACCTGGTGAGCCGGGTCATGAGCGAGCGACCGTTCGCCGTTCGGAACGCGGACGCCATCCGGTTGGCCCGGATGGCACGAAAGAGGGGACACCGGCTTCGCCGCCGGGTGCGTCTTCACATCGCTTCGTGACGACATCGGAGCCGCCGAGGCTGCCGCCGTCGCGGACCTCGAAATGTCTTCACGGCCGTTGCAACCCGCCCAAATCCCGCCCGGGCCTCGAATTCTCAGGTAATTTTAAGACTTCAGTGTGAGAATCGCTCATCGTCCTGCAGAGAACTGCAGTGCTGTCTAAGGGGCAAGATGGCGAAGAAAGGCAGTTCTCTCCCACGAGCGGTGGCACAGGCTCGGATCTCGTTGGACCGCCGGCCCGTCGCTCATTTCCTGCACATCGGGAAGACCGCGGGCACCGCCGTGAAGGTCGCTCTGATGGAAGCCCCGGGTTCGGCGAGGTACCGCGTCGTCGTGAACCCACACGAGATCAACCTGGGCTCCATTCCAGAGTCCGACTACTACTTCTTCTGTGTGCGGGATCCGATCGACAAGTACGTCAGCGGGTTCCTCAGCAGAAAGCGCCAAGGCCAGCCCCGCTACTTCATTCCCTGGAACAAGGGCGAGACCGAGGCCTACGCGCGATTCGACTCACCGGATGCTCTCGCCGTCTCGCTGAGCGCGGGCGGCACCGAGCAACAGGACGCCGAAGCAGCGATGCGCTCCATCCGTCAGTTGAAGAGGTCGTACTGGGACTGGTTCCGCGATCCCGAATACTTCAAGAGCCGGGCGGACCACATTCTCTGGGTCGGACGCCAGGAGTCATTGGACCTGAAGCCGCTGGCCACGGCGCTCGGCGTGGAGAGCCTGGAACTGCCGACCGATCCCCGGCGGGCGAACAAGAACACGGAGGCGAAGCCGGAGTTGTCGGAGCTGGCCCGCCAGAACCTCCGGGGATGGTACGCCCAGGACTATTCCTTTCTCGAGCTCTGCGACGAGTTGGGTCTCTTCGCCGATTCGCACGACCTCGGTTGCCCCGGAACCGATCGAAACCTGGTGAGCCGGGTCATGAGCGAGCGACCGTTCGCTCTTCGGAACGCAGACGCCCTCCGGTATGCCCGGATGGTACGAAAGAAGAAGCACCGCCTCCGCCGCAGGATTCGTTCTCACGTTCCCCTGCGACTGCCCCACTGACACCCCCCCGGATGGGCGCTCAGGAGCCGAACGTGTACCCGTGTCGCTCGATGAGCAGTGCATCGCGTTCGGCCACGAGTCGGCGGGAGTCGTCGTCGTAGTAGTCGGTGTAGGGCCGGTGCTCGGAGCGGTTCACGGCGACGACCGTGCGTTCGCGGACGGCCCGTTCCAGGGCGTCGTCGACCCGGTAGCCCGCTCGGCGCACGGCGTCGAGTAGATCGTCGGCCAGGCTCTCCGTCCGGATGAAGGCGTCCGGCAGCCAGCTGGCGGCCACGGTCGAGCGGAGTTCCGCCGCCGTGGAGGCACGGAGCACCGATGCGGGCTCGCCGGAGTAGAGGCGGCAATACCGGTACGTGACGTAGCCGGCGACGTGTCGGAGCTCGCTGGTGCCGTAGGGCGCTTCGATCTGGGCCGCACGCCGAGCGTCGTGCACCCTCGACAGCCAGCTCCTGAACCTCTCGGGCGTGTGTGGCTCGGCGTAGGTCGACCGCCAGTCGGCGGTCGGCTTCCGGACCTCGGCCAGCAGCGGGCTGATCCGAGGGAGCGCGCGCCCGGCCCGCCGAAGGTTGCGCTGGGTGAGCCGCCGGTGCAGGCCGCCCTCCCCCTGACCGCCGAAGGACCAGAGCGAGACGTAGGAGTCCCAGGGATTGCGCACCGAACCGACGACGAAGCGGTCGCCGCAGTCCGCCGGCAGGACGCCGTGCTTGGGGTAGCGGTGCTCCGCTCCGAACAGGTCGACCAGGACGGAGCCGATCAGGGTGGACGCCGTCTTCTGGAGCTCCAGATAGACCATCTTCTCGGAGACGACGGGCACCTCGGTAGTACAACACAGCGGCCATTCGGCTCCGGCCGTCGGAGACATCCCGGCCGCACCGCGCCCGCCGGCGTCCGAGTCGCCCACGCGTCCCGGATCGGTCCGTGGCTGCGGGCCGTTGCCTCGCTACGCTCGCGGCTCGGTGACCACGACCTCTCCCCACGAGCGATGACCTCCGCAGCCGAACTTCAGGCCCGAGCGGATCAGCTGCTGTGGTTCCACACGATCGATCTCGGGCAAGGAGTGGTGACCAAGGGCATCGGCGTCCAGACGACCGGGTCCGAGATCCTCCCCGACGTCTCCGGGAAGAGCGTCCTCGACATCGGCGCCTGGGACGGGAAGTTCTCCTTCCTGGCCGAGCAGGCCGGTGCGAGCCGGGTGGTGGCCCTCGACCACTACGCCTGGGGAGTCGATCTCGCCGCTCGCGGGGCCTACTGGAGCGAGTGCATCGCTGCGGGGACCCTCCCGGACCAATCGCGCGACGAGACCGACTTCTGGCAACCCGACCTGCCGGGACGCCGCGGTTTCGAGTTCGCGGCCGCCGCCCTGGGATCGAAGGTGGAACCCGTGGTGGCCGACTTCCAGAAGGTCGACCTGGAGCAGCTCGGGCAGTTCGACGTGGTGCTCTACCTCGGCGTGCTCTACCACATGAAGGAGCCGTTGACCTGCCTCGAGCGCGTGCGCTCGGTCACCAAGGAGGTCGCGGTGATCGAGACGGAGGCCCTGCACATCCAGAACCTCGAGCACGAGGTCCTGCTCCAGTTCCACGCGGGGAGCACGCTGCGCACGGACTTCGGCAACTGGTACGTGGTGACGATCGCCGCGCTGCACCACCTGTGCCGGGCGGCCGGCTTCTCCGAGGTCCGCACCGTCCACGGCCCACCCGCGCCGGTGCCCGAACCCCGGCCGCCGTTCAATGTGCGCCTAGGACGACGGTTGGCCGACATCGCGCCACCGAGTCCGTCGGCGCCGAGCGAGAATTACCGCGCCATCGTCTACGCCTACGTCTGAGCCCCTGGGCGGGCGCATGCACGCCGACGAGGTGGAGGTCGACGACGACGTCGTGCGACACCTCCTGTCGGCGCAGTGCCCCGCCTGGGCCGACCGAGCACTCCGACGGGTTCCCGACGCGGGGACCGACAATGCCATCTACCGCCTCGGCGACGATCTGGGCCTGCGTCTGCCTCGCATCCATTGGGCCGTCGACCAGATCGAGAAGGAGTGGCGCTGGCTCGGCCGGCTGGCCCCGCACCTGCCGGCGGCCGTGCCCGTCCCGCTGTTCAAGGGTGACCCTGGCCACGGGTACCCCTACCCGTGGCTGGTGTACCCGTGGGTGAACGGGACGAGCCTCGACCGGGCAACGATCAGGGGCTTGGACACGCTCGTGTCGGACGTGGCGGCCTTCGTCGTCGCGCTGCGCGGGGTTCCGGCGGGCGACGGTCCGGCGCCGCGGCGGAGGGGTGGTCCGATGGCGCCCCGGGACCGCGAGGTCCGGTGGGCCCTCGCCGAGCTCGGAGATCTCGTCGACACCGGTCGCGCCCTGCGCGTCCGGGAGGCCGCCCTCGAGGCCGGGCCGTGGACCGACGCGCCGCTCTGGGTCCACGGCGACCTGCTTCCGGGCAACATCGTCGTGCGCGACGGACGCCTTCGTGGCGTCATCGACTGGAGCGGGGCGGGGGTGGGCGACCCCGCGTGCGATGCCATGCTCGGATGGAGCCTTCCCTCCGGTGCCCGTGGAGCCTTTCGGGACGCGGCGGGGTTCGACGACGCGAACGTGGGCCCGGGGTCGGGGGTGGGTGGTGGAGCAGACGGCCCTCTTCATCCCGTACTACGCGGCGACGCTGCCCCATGCGGTCGCCCAGGCGGAGCGGCGCTTGCGGGCCGCGCTCGAGGGTTGAGCGAACCGGCACGGGGACCAGGCTCGCCGCCACCGCCCGCCAGCGTGTCGTGTGCTCACGCGGCTCGCACCCGCCGCCGAACGCGACGCAGCCGGGTCCGAGGACCCGGCTGCGACACCCGACAGGATCGGGGGATGACTACATCATTCCGCCCATGCCACCCATGCCACCCATACCGCCCGCCATGGCGGCGGCCGCGGCGGCGGGGTCGGCCTTCTCGGGCTTGTCGGCCACGAGGGCCTCGGTCGTGAGCAGCAAGCCCGCGATGGAGGCCGCGTTCTGCAGAGCCGAACGTGTGACCTTGGCCGGGTCGATGATGCCGGCCTTGACCAGGTCCTCGAGGTGGCCGGTGGCGGCGTTCAGGCCGTTGTGGCCCTTGGCCGACTCGACCTGGCTCACCAGCACCGCGCCCTCGAGCCCGGCGTTGAAGGCGATCCAGCGCAACGGCTCTTCCAGCGAGCGGGCCACGATGCGAGCACCGGTGGCCTCGTCGCCCTCGAGCGAGTCGGCCATCTCGTTGACCGACTTGCGGGCCCGGATCAGTGCCGTCCCACCGCCGGCGACGATGCCCTCCTCGACCGCGGCGCGGGTCGCGGAGAGCGCGTCCTCGATGCGGTGCTTCTTCTCCTTGAGCTCCACCTCGGTGGCGGCGCCGACCTTGACCACGGCCACACCCCCGGCCAGCTTGGCCAGGCGCTCCTGGAGCTTCTCGCGGTCCCAGTCCGAGTCGGTGTCCTCAATGGCGCGCTTGATCTGCGCCACGCGGCCCTTCACGTCCTCGGACGTGCCCCCGCCCTCGACGATCGTCGTGTCGTCCTTCGTCACGATGACGCGGCGGGCCTTGCCCATGAGGTCGATGGTGGCGCTCTCGAGCTTGAGGCCGATCTCCTCGCTGATGACCTGGGCACCCGTCAGGACGGCCATGTCCTGGAGCATCTCCTTGCGGCGCTCGCCGAAGCCGGGCGCCTTGACGGCGACCGAGGTGAAGGTGCCGCGGATCTTGTTCACGACGAGCGTGGCCAGAGCCTCGCCCTCGACGTCCTCGGCCACGATCAGCAGCGGCTTGCCCGTCTGCATGACCTTCTCCAGCACGGGCACGAGGTCGTGCACGGCCGCGACCTTGGAGTTGAAGAACAGGATCAGCGGGTCGTCGAGGACGGCCTCCTGGCGCTCCGGGTCGGTGACGAAGTAGGGGGACAGGAAGCCCTTGTCGAACTGCATGCCCTCGGTGAGCTCGAGCTCGATGCCGAAGGTGTTCGACTCCTCGACGGTCACCGTGCCGTCCTTGCCCACCTTGTCGATGGCGTCGGCCAGCACGTCGCCGATGGCCTGGTCGCCGGCGGAGATGGCGGCCACCTGGGAGATCTCGGTCTTGCCCCCGACTTCCTTGGACTGCTTCTTGATGTTGTCGACCGCGGCCTGGACACCCTTCTCGATGCCCTTCTTCAGGCCGGTCGGGCTGGCGCCGGCGGCCACGTTGCGCAGGCCCTCGGTGATGAGGGACTGGGCCAGCACGGTCGCCGTGGTCGTGCCGTCACCGGCCACGTCGTTGGTCTTGGTGGCGACTTCCTTGACCAGCTGGGCACCCATGTTCTCGAACGGGTCGTCCAGCTCGACCTCGCGGGCGATGGAGACACCGTCGTTGGTGATGGTCGGCGCGCCGAACTTCTTCTCGATCACCACGTTGCGGCCTTTGGGCCCCAGGGTGACCTTCACGGTGTCGGCCAGCTTGTTGACGCCGGCCTCGAGCCCGCGGCGTGCGGACTCGTCGAACTTCAGAATCTTGGGCATGGTTGTATCGAACTCCTCTCGAGTCCTCGAATCGTTTCGAGTTCTCGAATCTCATGGGGGTGAATCTCAGCGGGAATGCATGGAGGCCGCCGCGCCGGCTCCGAGTTGCCCCGGGGCGGCGTGCCGACCGTGTCGGCCGTGTCTCTTGTGTGAGGGCCGGTCGATCAGGCCATCTTGGCCAGGACGTCCCGACCGGAGAGGATGAGCAGGTCCTCGCCCTCCACCGTGATCTCGGTGCCGCCGTACTTGGAGTAGACGACGGTGTCGCCGACGGCGACGTCCATCGGGATGATCTCGCCCGTGTCCTCGGACCGGCGGCCCGGGCCGACGGCGATCACTTCGCCCTGCTGGGGCTTCTCTTTGGCCGTGTCGGGGATGACCAGGCCGGAGGCGGTGGTCTCCTCGGACTCGCCGGGACGGACGACGATGCGGTCATCGAGGGGGTGCAGCTTCATCTGAACAGGCCTCCTTGGCGCGTCATTAGCACTCGCGGGTTGCGAGTGCCAGAGTAGCGGGACCTGCGGTCCGATGGCAAGGCCGGATCGGCGCTCTCTCGAATCGCTCCCGATTCGCGGCCGATTCGCTGGCGATTCGCGGCCGATTCGCGGCCGATTCGCACCCGGTTCGCTCCCATTCGCAACCGAGCCCCTCCCGACCGCTCGCCGGACCTTGACCCTCGCCCGGAGCTGAAATCCCCATTGCGCCGTCCATACCCGGGGTACGTGGCCACCGCCGTCCCCACGGTGGGCTCTGTACGCTGCCGGAGCGACGAGCGGAGCGGCGGCAACCCTTGCCCCGACGCGATGCCGAGGACACGGCCGAAAGTGCCGTGAGAGGAGGGTCGATGGCGCCACCGAACCCCAAGCGGACGAGCCCCAAGCGGAACGGATCGACGCGCGACGGCACGGCGACGACGCCGCGCACCGCGGTGGTCGTGACGGGCGGGGCCTCGGGCATCGGCCGGGCCTGCGCGCTCAGCCTGGCCGCCGCCGGGCGCCCCGTCGCCGTCTGGGACCGCGACGGGGCCGGAGCCCGGCGCGTGGCGAACCGGTGCGCCGACGAGCTCGGTGTACCCGCCATCGGCTCCAAGGTCGACGTCACCGTGACCTCGTCGCTGCGGGCGGCGGTGCGGCGCGCCCGGGCCGAGCTCGGACCCGTGGGCGGTTTGGTCCACGCCGCCGGCATCGGCGGCGCCGTGCCGGTCACGGAGATCGACGACGAGAGCTGGGACGCCGTGCTCGACGTGAACCTGCGTGCCGGTGCCACGCTCACTCGCGGCGCTGCACGCCGACCTGGCGGAGGCGAACCCCGGGTCGGCCATCGTGTTCATCTCGTCGATCGAGGCCTATGTCGGGCACTCCTTCCTACCGGCGTACTGCTCGTCCAAGGCAGGACTGCTCGGGCTGACGCGTGCCTCCGCCGCACTCTTGGGGGCCGAAGGCATCCGGGTCAACTCCGTCTGCCCCGGAGCGGTCGAGACTCCGCTCCTCGAGCCGCTCCTGGCCATGCCCGGGGCGCGCGAACAACTCGAGTCCCGCACGCCGCTCGGACGGCTGGCCCAACCCGAGGACATCGCCTCGGTCGTTCGCTTCCTGCTCTCCGACGAGGCCGCCTACGTGACCGGGACCGCGGTCACCGTCGACGGGGGCTTGACCGCGGGGGGAGGGGTATGACGCCCGGCGGGGTCGAGAACGGGTCCGGAGCCGGGAGCGGGACGGGGGCCGGGAGCGGGACGGGGGCCGGGAGCGGGACGGGGGTCGGGAGCGGATCCGGCCCGGACCGTTGGTGGCAGGGCGGGGTGTTCTACCAGATCTACCCGCGCTCGTTCGCCGACTCGAACGGTGACGGTGCGGGCGATCTGCCCGGGATCATCGGGCGACTGGACCACCTGGCGCAGCTCGGCGTCGCCGGCGTCTGGCTCTCGCCGGTCACCTGCTCACCCAACCGCGACTGGGGCTACGACGTGTCGGACTACCGCGACATCGACCCCGACTACGGGACCCTGGACGACCTGGACCACCTGGTGGCCGAGGCGGCGTCACGAGGCATCCGCGTGCTGATGGACCTGGTCCCCAACCACACGAGCGACCGGCACCCGTGGTTCGTCGACTCGTTGAGCGGCCGGGACGCCAAGCACCGCGACTACTACGTGTGGGCCGATCCCGCGCCGGGCGGTGGACCGCCCAACAACTGGATGAGCATCTTCGGCGGTCCGGCCTGGGAGCTGGACGAGGCGAGCGGCCAGTACTTCCTGCACAACTTCGAGGCGGCGCAGCCGGACCTGAACTGGTGGAGCGAGGACGTCCGCCGCGAGTTCGACGACATTGTGCGCTTCTGGTGGGACCGCGGCGTGGCGGGCTTCCGCATCGACGTGTGCAACATGATGATCAAGGACGCGGATCTGCGCGACAACCCGCCCGCATCGGACGACGACCCGCTCGACCAGCAGTTCATGGGCGTGAAGGCGGTCTACAACACCGACCGTCCCGAGGCGCACGACATCCTGCGGCACTGGCGGGGGATCGCTCAGGGTTACGAGCCCGAGCGCCTGCTCATCGGCGAGACCAACGTCGAGAAGCTGACCACGTTGGTGGAGTTCTACGGCGACGGTCACGACGAGCTCCACGGCGGCTTCAACTTCGTCTTCATCAACGCGCCGCTCGAGGCGGCCGCCATGCGCGCGATCGTCGAGGACACGGAGCGGCTGATCCCCGAGGGGGCCTGGCCGATCTGGACGGGCTCGAACCACGACGTCTCCCGGCTGGCCACCCGCTGGTGCGGCGGCGACCCGGCCAAGGTCCGCGTCGCGCTGCTGATCCTGCTGACGCTGCGCGGCACGCCGTTCCTCTACCAGGGCGACGAGATCGGCCTGACCGACGGTCCCATCGAGCGCTCGGACGTGCTCGATGCTGTGGGGACGCGCTTCTGGCCGTACTACAAGGGCCGCGATGCCGAGCGCACTCCCATGCCGTGGACCGGGGCACCGGGGGGAGGCTTCAGCGCGCCGGGCGTCCGAACCTGGCTGCCCATGGGCGACCCGGCCGCCTGCAACGTCGCGGACCAGGACGCGGACCCCGATTCCGTGCTCTCGTTCTGCCGTCGGGCCGTCGCGGCGCGGAACGGGTCCGAGGACCTGGCCGTCGGCTCCTACCGCTCGCTGCCCTCGCCCGAGGGCACATGGGCCTTCGCGGTGGACGCTCGACCACCGTCGTGGTGAACATGTCGGACTCGGATGCGACCGTCGACGGCGTGCGCGGCACGGTGACGCTCGGCACGGATCGAGCGCTCGAGGGCGCCGCGGTCGAGGGTGCGCTCACGCTCGGGCCCTGGAGCGGGTTGGTCGTCGCCGGCTGACTCGGCCCGCCGGTCCTCGGGCTTTGGCTTTCGTCCCGGCGATCCACCGCGCCGAGGGAGCAGCAGCCAAAGTGGCGCCAGAGTGGCGCCACTTTGGCGTTACAATGCCAAACGTGCCGAGTGTTCAGATCAAGTCCGTACCCGAGGATGTCCATGCCGAGTTGCGGCGCCGAGCTGCGATGGCAGGGAAGTCGTTGCAGGAGTATCTCCTGGGTCGTCTGGTCGACGAGGCGCGCCGGCCGAGTCTCGACGACCTCTTGGATCGGGCGGGCCGGCGCAAGGGTGGCCACGTCTCGTTCCGTTTTGCGAGCGAGGTGGTCCGTGAGGACCGGGACGCCGGTTGATCATCGTTGACGCGTCGGTGATCGCCCCGGCGCTGGCGGACGACGATGTGGATGGTGAGCGCGCTCGCTCTCGCTTGCGCGGCGAGCAGCTGTTCGCGCCCGAAGTGCTCGATCTCGAAGTGGTTTCCGTCATCCGCAGGGCCCTTCTCGGCGGAGAGTTGAACCGGCGCCGAGCCGGGTTGGCGCTGGCCGACCTCGTCGACCTCGAGCTGGAGCGAGTGAGTCATCGGCCAATGCTGACGAGAATTTGGGAGCTCCGGCAGAACATCACGCCGTACGATGCTGCGTACGTAGCACTCGCCGAGACCATCGACGCGCCGCTGGTTACCGCCGACCGAAGACTCAGTGTGGCACCAGGACCGCGTTGCACGATCGAGTGCCTCGGCTCATAGCCCTGGCCGCAATCTCGGAGACACGAACAAACAGAAACAGAAGTCTCCATCCGGTGAGCGGCAAACGACAGTTCGGGACGGTCTGGAAGTTGCCGTCGGGCGGGTGCAAGCGAGATCCGGGGTTACCTTTTCCCCCGCCCGCGCCTACTGATCCGTCAAGAGAGCCGACATGTATTCGAGGAGAACCTCCTCTTGACATTGCGTCCTCCACATGGAATCAGCGCTCGAGGTAGAGGCGCCAGCGGGCGAGGAAGCCTGAGAGGCGGATCCGTCCGATCCCCTCGTCGAGGGGTGTCGTGTCGGCCAGGTCGTCCTCGGGGGCCAGGAGCCCGCAGCCGTCGGCTGCCCGAGCCGGGTCGCACCAGAGGACGAGGACGCGCTGGCCCGGGTCGCGCTTGGAGCGCCACTCGAGTCCGTCGCAGCGCGGCACCCAGCCGCGGATCGCATGCGCCCAGCGCCGGGTCAGCGGATAGGCGTCCTCGTCACTCGTCGTGAGCCAGTCGTCCTGACCGAGCTGCTGTGCCGCGGCGGCCTGCGTCTCGACCACGTCGAGATCCCGCTCGACGAAGACCGTGCTGACCACCATGCCGGCGACACGGGCCCGCGGGAGCGGCCGGGGACCGGCACGGTTGTAGTCGAGGTCGCGGGCGAAGCACTCGGCGAAGGCCCCCTCCTCGGCGAAGGCGGCGTAGAGGTAGGCGTACGAGCCGTCGTCGCTGTCGAACCGTCCGCCTTCGACGACGTCCTCAGGTCCCGCGGGACGACGGACCGTGGGGTTGAACTCGTAGGGCCGCCGGGTGTCGCGGTGGATCCGGAAGAGCACCGTGCCCGCGGGGATCTTCGTCGTGACCGGCCGGCCGGGACACTCGACCGGCGGCTCGGTCGCCGGCAAGGCTCAATAGCCGTCTTCGGCGACGGCGGCGGCCAGAGCGACCAGCTGCGGGTCGTCGGGATGCTCCAGCGGCCGGCGGCGCGACCACCTCGGCTCGGGGGTCATCCACCACGCCATGGCTCCCCAGGGATCGCCGGCGCTGTCCAGGACCTGGTTGACCTCGGCCACAACCGGCCTGAGCTCGCGACGCTCGGCCGAGAATTTGGAACTCGGGGTACACGAACGAGTTCTTGTGCTTGAGCGCCACCACCTCGGAGCGGGAACGCAGGCGGCGCACGAAGCCCCGGACGTCGCTGACCGGCCCGAGGAGCTCGGCCACCGTGGACGCGCTCACCATGGGCACCGACTCGAAGACCTCCCGGTGGAAGTCTCCGGCGAAGGCCTCGGCCAAGATCTCGGTCTCGAGGAGCTGGGGCTCTCCGGCGGCGAGACCCAGGCGGGACTGGCGGTGCTGGAGCAGGCGCAGAAAGCCGACGACCTCGCCGGTCGCGTCGCTCAGGTCGGAGCCCTGGAGCAGCCGACGCACCTCCTCGACCGTCTCTACCGTCGTCTCTACCACGATCACTACTCTATAGGAAACGTGGTGAACGTGGTACTGCCCGGCCTCGGGCGACCGCCCGTCCGGGTGTGCGGGTCAGCGGTTCACGGGCGACATGTCGGCGTAGCGATCGCCCCGGGCGGGGGCCGCGCCGGTGAGGGCGGCCAGGTCCTCCTCGGTCAATTCGACCTCGAGCGCGGCCACGTTCTCCTCCAGATAGGAGCGCCGCTTGGTGCCCGGGATCGGTGCGACGTCGTGGCCCTGCGCATGGACGAAGGCCAGGGCGACCTGGCCCGGCGTGCAACCCCGGTCCGACGCCACCCGTTCGACCACGTCGACGATGGCGGCGTTCGCCTCCATGTTCTCCCCCTGGAAGCGCGGCTGGTGGCGGCGGAAGTCGCTCTCGTCGAGGACGTCGAGCGAGCGGAGCCGGCCGGTGAGGAAGCCGCGGCCGAGCGGGCTGTAGGGCACGAATCCGATGCCGAGCTCGCGCAACGTCGGGAGGATCTCGGCCTCGGGCTCGCGGGACCAGACCGAGTACTCGGTCTGGAGCGCCGAGATGGGATGGACGGCGTGGGCGCGCCGGATGGTGGCGGGGGACGCCTCGGACAGCCCGAGGTAGCGCACCTTGCCCTGGGTGACCAGCTCGGCCATGGCGCCGACCGTCTCCTCGATCGGGGTGTCGGGGTCGACCCGGTGCTGGTAGTAGAGGTCGATGTGGTCGACCCCCAGCCGGCTGAGCGACCCGTCGCACGAGCTCCGCACGTACTCGGGCCGGCCGTTGACCGAGCGCCTGTCGGGGTAGCCGGGATCGCGCACGATGCCGAACTTGGTCGCGATGACCGCGTCGTCGCGCCGTCCGGCCAACGCCCTGCCCAACAGGACCTCGTTGGTGTGCGGGCCGTACATGTCCGAGGTGTCGAAGAAGTTGACTCCCAGATCGAGGGCGCGGTTGATGGTGGCGGCGGCCTCGGCGTCGTCCCCCGGGCCGTAGAAGTCGGACATGCCCATGCAGCCCAGGCCCTGGCGGGAGACGGTCAGGCCCTGGGTGCCGAGTGCGATCGTTTCCATGTTCCTTCGAGGCCTCCCTCTGGACGGACCGGACGGCTCACCCTACGCGTCCGACCGATTAACTCCGAGCAGACGTCGACGGTGCAGGAGTCGTCGCCTCGGCCCGGCTCCGTCCCGAGCAGAGCGGCGGCCGCGGGTCAGCCGTTGGACGAGATGTGCTCCGCTCGGACGAACACGGCGCAACGACGCTGGGCCGCCATGATGCGGTCGAACTCGCCCCAGTCCTCGTGGGTCCCGCCGGCGGCAGTGAACACCGAGCGGACGGTCGCCGGCACGTCGAGGCCGTGTTCGGCGCCATCGTCGGGTCCGATCAGGCGGACCGGACCCGAGACGGCCACCCATTCGAAACCGCTCTTGAACACGAGGGTGGCACGTCCCGAAGCGCGCAACAGCCGAAGCTTGCGGGCGTCGCCCGCGACGACGGCGGCAACGCCGGGGGCGTGGTCGACGGGGTCGTCCAGAACGCCTGCGCTCACCACCGACGCGTGTACCGAACCGTCGGGGCGGGTGACGGCCAGGACGGCGAGATGATGGTCGGCGGCCGCCAGCCGTTCGACGAGTGCAAGGTCGGTCATGGGTGATCCTTTCCGATCGGGGTGACACCGAACCCCCGGATTCTGCCGTGTCGGGGCTCAGCCTGTGCTCCACGAAGGGCCGGAGACAGGCCTCGGCGCCAGCATCATCGACCGGCGCGCCGGACGCCTCCCCCGGAGCGTTCCGTCAGGCCGTACGGGGACGCTCGTCGGGGCCGGTGCGCGCGGCACGCGCCGAGAGCTCACGGAGCCGACCGGCGTACTCGTCGCTGTCGACGTCGTACACCCACATCACCAGCGCATCCTGACCGGTGACCGGGTAGTAGTTCTTGCGCACGCCCACCGGGGCGAACCCGAAGCGACGGTACAGCGACTGCGCCCTGTCGTTGTTCGCCGCCACCTCGAGCGAGACCTGCCGGATGCCCATGGTGCGAAGCGTGCCCATGGCGTCGACGATGAGCGCGGTGGCCACGCCGGCGCGCTGGTAGGCCGGCGCGGTCGCGATCGTCGTCATGTGCGCTTCGTCGTCGACCATCAAGAACCCGATGTACCCCGCCAGCTCGTCGCCGTCCCAGGCGGCCCGGTACAGACGGCCGCGGCGCATGGCCAGCTCGGAGTTGAACACCTGGGGGGACCACGGCTCGGGGAAGACGACGTTCTCTATCGGCAGCAGCTTGCGCAGGTCGCGCCGCCTCAGCTTCTCGATGCGCAGTTGCGCCGTCACGCCAGCTCAGCCCGCTCGAAGTTCGCCCGGGCGTCCGCGTCGCGCATGTAGAGGGGGACGACGGAACCGGGTTCGACCGGTAGCGCCCCCGCGTCGAGGCGGCGCAGCGCCAGATGGAGCAAGGTCGCCGGCGGTGGGAAGGCCGGCACGGCGGCGACCACCACGCCGGGCACGGCCTCCAGCGCGTCGCGGTAGCGCAGCGCGCCGTCGCCGACCGCGTGGACCGCCTCGCCCCCGAAGCGTGCCAGCTCGTCCGCCAGGCCGGTCGGTGAGACCAGCCACGGTCCGACCACGTCGCCGGCCGTGCCGTCGGGACCCATCTGCCGCAAGACGGCGAAGACCTCGCCTCGGCGCGCGTCGACCGCGGCGAGCACGAGCCCGCTCCGCCCGCTCGCAGTAGCCGCGGCGGCGGCGGTCAAGATGTCGAGGCTCGTGACGCCCACCACCCCGATGCCGAGCGCCTGGGCCAGACCCTTGGCGGCGGCGACGCCCACCCGCAAGCCGGTGAAGAGCCCCGGCCCGACGTCGACCGCCACGACCTCGAGATCCCCCGGGACAAGTCCCACGAGTCCCAGGAGGTGGTCCACGGCCGGGGTCAGGGTCTCGACATGACGGCGACGGCCGGTCAGGGCCAGCTCCGCTTCGACGCCCGCGGCGGTGCGCACCGCGACCCCGACGGTTTCGGTCGCCGTCTCGATGCCGAGCGCGTTCACGAGACCTCCTGCCGGCGGCCTCCACGGTGCTCCGTCGACGCCAGGGCCGCGGCCACCTCGGCCGCCCGGGGCGCCCAGCTGCCGCGACCATGCAGCGTCATGGTGCGTCGGTCCGGCGCCGCACCGACGTCCGGCACCGACAGCCCCACCTCGAGCGCGCTGTCGCCCAACGCCGGGGAGGCCATGTCGCCCCACTCGACGACGGCCACCGCATCCTCTTCGACCAGTTCGGCCAACGCCAGATCGGCCACTTCGGACACCGAGCCCGTCCGATAGACGTCCGCGTGGAGGAGCGTGCCCACGGGCGCTCCGGGACCACAGCGGTACTGGCGAACGAGCGCGAAGGTCGGGCTGGTGACCGGCCCGGCCACGCCCAAGGCGGCGGCGAACCCCTGGGCGAACGCCGTCTTGCCGGCACCGAGGTCGCCGATGAGCAGCACCACGTCACCGGGGCGGACCAGCCCGGCCAGACTCGCGGCCACGGCTTTCGTCTCCGAGACGGAGCACGTGGTGACCTCGACGGGCCACCGGATCACGCTCGGGTCCGCCGGGGTCACGCCGTTCCCTCCGGTGCCATGACCCGTTTCGCCCGCACCAGGTCGGCTCGCATCTCGGCCATGGCCTCGCCACCCGCGCGCAGCACGTAGGCCGGGTGGTACGTGGGCACCAGCCGCGCCGCGCCGCGGTCGAACACGCGACCCCGCAGCTCGCGGATGCCCTTGCCCGTCTCGAGCAGCAGCTTGGTGGCGAAGTTGCCCAAGGTGACGATCACGCGCGGCTCGATGAGGAGGATCTGCTCCTCGAGATAAGGACGGCAGGCGTCGATCTCGCCGGGGGCGGGGTCGCGGTTCTGGGGCGGCCGGCACTTGACCACGTTGGCGATGTAACAGCGGTCTCGGGTGAGACCGAGCTCCTCCCACATCAGGCGGTCGAGGAGCTTGCCCGATCGACCGACGAAGGGCTCGCCGGCGAGGTCCTCTTCGCGTCCGGGACCCTCCCCGACGAAGAGGAGATCGGCGCCGGGGTCGCCCACTCCGAAGACGACCTGGGTACGCCCCTGGGCGAGCGGGCACCGCACACACGACGACGCGGTGACCCGCAGCTGCTCGAGCGCGGCGGCGCCCCCGTCACCCACGGAGGGTCCCGGGCGTGCCCACGACGACCCGCGGCATCCGTGGACCCACGCCGCACACCACCTCGTAGCTGATCGTGCCGAGCATCTCGGCCCAGTCGTCCGCCGTGATGGCCTCGTCACCCTGGCGCCCGAGCAGCACCACCTCGTCACCGGGCCGGACCGAGCTGTCTTCGCCGCAGTCGACGACGATCTGGTCCATCGTCACCATTCCCGCCAGCGGCCGGCGACGGCCGCGCACGAGCACGCCGTAGCCGGCGCCGAAGAGGGCACGAGGCACGCCGTCGGCGTACCCGATCGGCACCGTCGCCACGACCGAGCGCGCGGGCAGCGGGCGGAGCCGGCCGTAGGAGGGGCGTGACCCGGCCTCGAGCGTCCGAACGGCGACGACGCGCGCTTTCAGCGACATGGCGGGCACCAGTGCTTCGCCGGCCGCCTGCGCGTCGAAGGCGCGCTGCACCGCTGGGCCCGGCAGGTAGCCATAGAGGCCGATCCCGCAGCGCACCATGCCGTAGCGCGACCGGCGCAAATGCGACCGCGCCCGCCGTGTTGGCCGCGTGGAGCACGGGATCCGCTCCGGCCGACGCGGTGAGACCGGCCACCGCGCCGTCGAAGCGGTCCAGTTGGGTGTCGGTGAAGGTGCGGTCCTCGTCGTGCACGCCGTCGGCGACCGCCAGATGCGTCCAGACCCCCTCGAGCGAGAGCGCCGGCTCCCGCGTGACGGCAGCCACCAGGGCGCGCAGTTCCTCGGGCGCTGCACCCACCCGGTGCATGCCCGTGTCGACCTTCACGTGGACCGGGGTGCGACGCCCGGCGGCGCGGGAGGCGGTGGCCACCTGGGCGACGGCCTCGAGTGTGTACACCGTGGGCGTGAGGCCATAGCCGAGTACGGACTCGATTGCGTCCGCGTGGCATTCGCTCAGCAAGAGCACCGGGGCATCGACGCCGTGCTGGCGAAGTTCCACACCCTCGTCGACCAGTGCGACAGCGAGCCGGCTCGCGCCACCGGCCAGTGCGGCGCGCGCCACCGCCGGTCCGCCGTGCCCGTAGCCGTGTGCCTTGACCACCGCGCACAGCTCGGCGGGAGCGGCCAGACGAGCCAGGACCGCTGCGTTGTGCGCCACCGCGGCCAGGTCGATCTCGGCCCACGCCGGACGTGAGCGGCCCTGGGCCATCGCCACCTCGTCGGCCGCCGTTGCCGCCGGGTGCGTGTTCGTGGGGGCAACCTCAGCCATCGCGACGAGCCGCCACCTCGAGGCGGTCCGGGCCCTCGGGGCGGTCCGGGCCTTCGGGGCGGTCCGAACCGGCCAGCTCCGAGAGCAGCCGCGCCAGCAGTCCGGGCAGGTCGCCCGCCACGAGCCCCTCGGCCGGCCCGAGCGCGGCCGCCCGTCCGTGCAGGTGCGCGCCAACCGCGGCCGCCTCGTGGGCCGGCAGGCCCCGCGCCAGGAGGGCGCCGATGATCCCCGAGAGCACGTCGCCGCTTCCCGCGGTGGCGAGCGATGGCCGGCCGGCGCCGGCCAGAAGCACGTCGGGACCGCTCGCGACCGGCGCGGCCACCGCGGTGAGCGGTCCCTTCAGGAGCACGACGGCGCCTGTCGCCGCGGCCAACCGCCGCGCCGCGTCGAGGCGGTCACCGCCCGGCGGCTCTCCTGCGATACGTGCGTACTCGCCGTCGTGTGGGGTGAGCACGGCGGGGGCGCTGCGCCCCTCGAAGAGCCTGCGGGCCTCACGGGCGCCACCGAGCGCGGTCAGGGCGTCGGCGTCGATGACCAGGGGCACCGGGGCGCCGGTCACGACGGCCCGGATCTCCTCGGCCGTCTCGGGCTCCGTTCCCAACCCCGGCCCGATCACCACCGCCTTGCACTTCGCCGCCGCCTCCAGGAACGGGGCCGCCCACCCGCGTGGCGGGAGGTGCATGCGCACGGCCTCGGTCGGCCAGGCGGCGGCGGGGTCGCCCGGCGGGCCCAGGCGGACCATGCCCGCGCCGGCGGCCATGGCACCGCGGGTGCACAGGATCGCCGCTCCCTCCATACCGGCCGAGCCCGCGGCCACACCGACGGCGTGGTCCCACTTGTTGCCGCCGCGCGCCCGTCGGCGGCACGATGGCGGCATCGGCGTCCTCGACGAGGAGCGCCCGGGGTACGGGGAACCCGATGCCGATGTCGGCCACCTGCACCCGGCCGCTGCGTGCCGGTCCATCGCCTTGGAGCAGACCCGGCTTGAGTGCGGCGAAGGTCACGGTGGCGTCCGCCCGCACCGCCCGCGCCGACGCCGCGCCCGAGTCGGCGTCGGTGCCCGACGGCAGGTCGACCGCCAACACGGTGGCCCCCGCGGGCGGGCGCGGCGCGTCGTAGGAGCCCCGGAACCCGGTGCCGTACGCCGCGTCGATCACGAGGTCGCACGACGGCAGCTCCGCCGGCGCCCCGCTTGCCTCCAGCACGCAGACGCGGGCGCCGCGTCGGGCCAGTGCTGCGGCGGCCACCCGCCCGTCGGCGCCGTTGGAGCCCTTGCCGGCCACGACGATGACGCGCCTTCCGTACGCGCCCCCCAGGAGACGGAGCGCCGCATGCGCGGCCGCGGTGCCGGCCCGGTCCACCAGCACCTCGTGGCTGGTGTGGGCCAGGGCCGCCTCGTCGGCCGACCCCATCTCCGCCCGGGTCAGGACGGGACGCACGCGCCGCGCGAGGGCGAGGGCGACGGACCGGTCGGCGCGGCGGATTGCTCCGCCACGACGAACGCGATGGCCACGTCCGTCGTGTGGGTGAGCGAGAGGTGAAAGGAGCCGGCTCCCCTGGCCCCGGCGAGCGCCGCCGCGCCTCCGTGCAGCGCCAGTGAGGGAGCGCCGCGACCCGAGCCCGTCCCCGGCGACCGCCGCACCTCGACCTCGGTCAGGGCGAACGCGCCGAGGCCCCGTCCGAGCGCCTTCATCACCGCCTCCTTGGCTGCGAAGCGAGCCGCCAGGCTTTCCGCGCGGTCCGAGGAGCGGACGGCGTCGGCCCGCTCGGTCTCCGTGAAGCAACGCTCGGCCAGCCGGGGCCTGCGCTCGAGCAGCCGCCGGAAGCGCTCGACGTCGACCGCGTCCACACCCACGCCGACGATGGCGCTCACGGCTGTCTCACTCGACGGTCACCGTCTTGGCCAGGTTGCGGGGCCGGTCGGGGTCGTGGCCGTGCAGCCGGGCCAGGCGGTAGGCCAGTTGCTGGAGCGGCACCACGCCGACCACCGGTGCCAGGAGAGGGTCGACCGGGGGCACCCACAACACGTGGTCCGCCACCGCGGCCGACCGCTCGTCGCCGTCGTCGGCCACCAGGACCACCGTGGCGCCACGGCTGCGCACCTCCGCGATGTTGGAGAGCATCTTCTCCCACAGCGGGTTGCGCGTGGCGATCCCCACGACGACCGTCCCGGGCTCGATCAGGGCGATCGGACCGTGCTTGAGCTCGCCGGCGGGATAGCCCTCGGCGCGCAGGTAGGCCAGCTCCTTGAGCTTCAGCGCCCCCTCGAGGGCGACCGGGTGGCCCACGTGACGCCCGAGGTAGAAGAAGTCCCGGACGTCGATCAGCTTCGCCGCCACGTCGTCCACGTCGTCCGCCCGCCCGAGGGCGTCGCTCACCAGGCCCGGCAGCGTCTCCATGGCGTCGAGCACCTCGTTGGCGGCGGCCGCCGGCAACGTGCCGGCGATCTGGGCCAGGTAGAGGCCGAGCACCTCGAGCGCCACGATCTGGGCCAGATGGCACTTGGTCGAGGCGACGCCGATCTCCGGCCCGGCCCGGGTGTAGAGCACGCCGTCGGCCGCGCGGGCCATGGACGAATCGACCACGTTGGAGACGACCAGGACCTTGGCGCCGAGGCGCGCCGCTTCCCGCAGGGCCTCGGACGTGTCGAGCGTCTCTCCGGACTGCGACACGCCCACGCAGAGCGTGCGCTCGTTGAGCACCGGGTCGCGGTAGCGGAACTCGCTCGCGATGTCGACCTCGGTCGGGAGCTTCACCCAGTGCTCAATGGCGTACTTGGCCACCAGCGCGGCGTGGTAGCTCGAGCCGCAGGCCACGATGAACACCTTGTCGATGCTGCGGAGGTCGTCCGAGCTCAGACGCATCTGGTCCAAGATCAGCTCGCCACCCGGACCGCGCCGGTCGAGCAACGTGTCCGCCACGGCTTGGGGCTGCTCGTGCATCTCCTTCGACATGAAGTCCTCGTAGCCGCCCTTCTGCGCGGCCTCGAGGTCCCAGGTGATGGTGAGCTCCTCGGGCACCACCGGCGTGCCGTCGAGCTTCGTCACTTCCAGGTGCCCGGGCGTGAGGACGGCCAGCTCGTCGTCGGACAGGGCGAAGACGTGGCGGGTGTGGCCGATGAGCGCCGGCAGGTCGGACGCGAGCAGTGCCATGCCGTCGTGCAGCCCGAGCACCAGAGGCGTCGAGCGCCGAGCGGCCACGATCGTGTCGGGCTCGTCGGCGTGCACGATGGCGACGGAGAACGCGCCGCGCACCTCGTGGAGCGTGGAACGAGTCGCCTGGGAAAGCGAGGCGCCGGCCGTCATGTGGTCCTCGATCAGATGGGCGAGGACCTCGGTGTCGGTGGCCGAGGTCATGGCGTGGCCGTTCGCCTCGAGCCGGGCCTGCAGCTCGGCGTGGTTCTCGATGATGCCGTTGTGCACCACGCCGAGGCGCCCCGTGCAGTCGGTATGGGGATGTGCGTTCTCCGGCGTGGGGCTGCCGTGGGTGGCCCAGCGGGTGTGACCGACCGCGGCCGCGTGGCCCTGCGGGGCGTCCGCCGTCATTGCGGCCAGCTTGGCCACCGAGTTCGTGCCGCCAGCGGCTCGGGCCCGCCAGAGTTCACCGTCGACCACCATGGCGACACCCGCGGAGTCGTAGCCCCGGTACTCGAGTTGGTGGAGCGCGCCGAGGAGCAGGGGCAGCGCGTCGGGCTCGCCGGTGACGCCAATGATTCCGCACATGGCGTCCCAGGCTACCTGGGCACCTGCGGGCTCACGGTCCCGCTTCGACGGCGAGGCTCAGCGCGCCGCCGTGGGGTCGATCTGCCCGAGGGCCGCCTCCACCAAGCCCGCGAGCTGGGCCGCCACCTTGTCGGCCTGGGCCTCCTGGCGGGCCTCGACCATGACGCGGACGATGGGTTCGGTGCCGCTCGGGCGCAGGAGGACCCGTCCGTCCGCGCCGAGCTCGGCTTCGGCCACGACGACCGCGTCCCACACCTCGCGGCACGATGCCAGGCGCTCGGGCTGGGGGATGGGCACGTTGACCAGGCGCTGCGGCACCCGCTCGACCAGGCCGGCCGAGAGGTCGCCGAGCGTGGACTCCGATCGCAGCATCAGGTCGGCCAGCGCCATGCCGGTGAGGATGCCGTCGCCCGTCGTGGAGCGTTCACGGAAGATGATGTGGCCCGACTGCTCGCCGCCCAGGCTCAGGCCGTCCGCGTCGAGCGCAGCGAGCACGTGGCGGTCCCCCACATCGGTCTCGCGCACCTGTATTCCTCTGCTCTCCATGGCGAGGCGGAATCCGAGGTTGGTCATGACGGTGACGACCACCGTGTTCCCCGCCAGACGGCTCTGGGCGGCGAGGTCCAGGGCGAAGAGCGCCAGGAGCATGTCGCCGTCGACGATGGCGCCCGACCGGTCGACCGCCACGACCCGGTCCGCGTCGCCGTCGAGCGCGAGCCCGAGGTCGGCCTGGTGCTCCACCACCGCCAGCGAAAGTCGGGTCGGGTCGGTGGAGCCGCAGTGATCGTTGATGTTGGCGCCGTCGGGCGAGTCGTGGAGAGCGATCGACGCGTGCGCCGAGCTCGGAGAAGACCCAGGGCGCGAGCTCGCTCGCTGCTCCGTTCGCGCAGTCGACCACGACATGGAGGCCGTCGAGGCGGCGCCCGTCCGTGGCGCTCAGGAGCAGTTCGCGGTACAGGTCGACGGCACCAGGGTCGGTGCTGATGCGCCCGATCCCGTGCCCGGTCGGCCGGCGCGGCGGGCGCTCGGGGTCGGCCAGGACTCCGTGGAGCTCGCGCTCGATCTCAGCCTCGATGTCGGTCGGCAGCTTGGTGCCGAACCGGCTGAACAGCTTGATGCCGTTGTCGGGGAACGGGTTGTGCGAGGCAGACACCATGGCGCCGGGCACGCCGCGGGCCGCGGCGACCGACGCCACTCCGGGGGTCGGGAACACACCGAGGTCGGCGACGTCGGCGCCCTCGGCGGCCAGCCCGGCCGAGAACGCCGCTTGGAGCATCGGACCCGATCGCCGCGTGTCGCGGCCGACCACGAAGACGGGAGCGGGCAGTACGCGGGCGGTGGCGCGCCCGAGGGCGAGGGCCAGCTCGGCCGTGAGCTCTTCGTTCGCGATGCCCCGGACCCCGTCGGTGCCGAAGCGCGCCGGCGCCACTGAAACCCGGCCGCTCTTTACCGCTTCGAGTACTGCGGCGCCTTGCGGGCCTTCTTCAGGCCGTACTTCTTCGACTCCTTCTCCCGGGCGTCCCGGGTCAGGAGGCCGGAGCGCTTCAGGGCGCCGCGGTGCTCAGGGTCCATCTCGCAGAGGCTGCGTGCGATGCCGAGCCGCATGGCTCCGGCCTGGCCCGAGATCCCGCCCCCGTCGATCGTCGCCTCGATGTCGTAGGACTCCGCTGTGCTGGTGACGCGCAGCGGCTCGGTCACCAGCATGCGGTGGGTCGCGGAGGTGAAGTACCGCTCGAACGGCATCTTGTTGATGGTGATGGCGCCCTGGCCGGGACGGAAGCGGACGCGGGCGACCGCCTGCTTGCGGCGGCCGGTGGTCTGGCTCAGTGGTGCGGGCATGGAGTGGGCGCTGTCCTTCGTACGGTGTCGGGGTCGATATCGGTGGTCGGTGTCGGATTCCGTGCTCGGTCGTGCCAGCCGGTCAGCCCGCGCGGCGGGCTTCGGGCAGCTCGAGTGGCTCCGGCTTCTGTGCGGCGTGGGGGTGTTCGGGGCCGGCGTAGACCTGGAGCTTGCCCAGCATCTGGCGGCCGAGGGTGTTCTTCGGCAGCATGCCGCGCACCGAGCGGCGCACCAGCTCGGCCGGCTTGTGCTCGAGCAGCTCGGCGTAGCTCGTCGAGCGCAGGCCGCCCGGGTACCCGCTGTGCCGGTAGGCCTGCTTGTCCTGGGCCTTGCCCGAGGTCATCACCACCTTGTCGGCGTTGACGACGATCACGTGGTCACCGGTGTCGACGTGCGGGGCGAAGGTGGGCCGGTGCTTGCCGCGCAGGATGGCCGCGACCCTCGACGCGAGCCGCCCGAGCACGAGGCCGTCGGCGTCCACGACGTACCAGCTTCTCTGGATGTCGCTGACCTTGGGGGAAAATGTGCGCACGAGACCGATCTTTCGCAACTACGTGGTGGGCGGATCCCGGCCCTGGTCGGAGCGGGCTCGAGCCCGCGGCCTGCCGCGAGCCGAACTACCAGGATAGGGCCCCGTTCCGGGACGGGCAAGCCGCCGGGGCAAGGGCCGCTCAAGGGCGCTCCGACGGCCTGAGGCATCTCCAGAGCCAATCGGCCGTCCTGAATGGCCTGGTCAGATTCTTTCATCCGGGGGGATCCGCCCCGCTCAGCTCCGGGAACCCCTCTCGGGGGCCTGGCTTGGCGCGCCTCGCTGCTCAGTCCGGCGGAGGCGCCGCACTCGGCCTGAGCCCGACGCCTGGCGGGCCGTAGTCCACCGAGACCAGGCACAGCCCGTGGGCCGGGGCAGGGTCGGGCATGCGGTGCCGGGTCGTGGCTCGCAGCTGCTCCATGAGCCCGGCCGCGTTCTGCCGGCCTCGGCCGACCTCGACCAGGCTGGCCACCACGGAGCGCACCATCTGGTGACAGAACGAACGCGCCGCGATCTCGAAGCGAAGGAGGCGACCGCCTCCACCCGGTCCCACTCCCACACGCACACCCGCTGCGGTTTCCGTTCCCCCTCCGGCGTCGATCGCCTCGGGACCCTGGTCGACGCTCCACTCGGCCCGGGTCACCCGGCGCACGATCGGCTCCGAGGACGCCGTGCCCGGCCGGCGCCGGCAGAACGAGCGGAAGTCGTGGGTCCCGAGCAGCACGTCGGTCGCGGTCCGCATGGAGCCCAGGTCGAGGGGGCCGGGCACGTGCCAGGCCACGGGGGCGAGCAACGGATCCGGGCCCGGCGCGTTCCACACCAGGTAGCGGTAGGTGCGGCCCGTGGCGGAGCGCCGGGCGTCGAAGTCCGATCCGACCGCTTCGGCGTGGAGAACCACGACCTTCGGGGCGAGCTGGCGGTTGAGGGCCCGGGCCAGGCCCGGACCGTCGTAGGCGATGGGCGGCAGGTCGACATGGGCCACCTGGCCCCGGGCATGGACGCCGGCGTCGGTGCGCCCGGCACAGGTGACGGGCGGCGGTTCCGGTAGCCGGGCCGTGCGCTCGAGGGCCTGGCGGAGTGCGCCGGCCACCGTAGGGACCTGGGACTGGACGGCGAACCCGTGGAAGGGCGCCCCGTCGTAGGCGACGAGCAGCCTCCAGCGCTGGAGCTCAGCGCCGGCCGGCTGCTCCACCCCGAACCCCAGTCCCGGCCGCCGAGGAAGTCAGACGAACTCGATCCGCGCCATGGGTGCGTTGTCACCCGGGCGCGGGCCCAGCTTCAGGATGCGGGTGTACCCACCTGGGCGTTCCGCGTAGCGCGGTCCGATCTCCTCGAAGAGCTTGTGGGTCATGTCCTTGTCCCGGATGAGCGCGACCACGTTGCGGTGGTTGGCGATACCACCCTTGACGGCCGCGGTCACGCACTTCTCGGCCACCGGCCGGAGGCGCTTGGCCTTGGCCTCGGTGGTCACGATCGATTCGGCCGCGATGAGGGAGGCGACGAGGTTGCCCATCATCGCCTTCTCGTGCGCCGCCGATCCGCCGAGCCGGCGGCCGCGCTGGGGGGTGGCTCGCATGCGGGGTCAGTCCCTCGTGCGGAGCGACAGCCCGCGCTCGTCCAGGCGCTGGACGACTTCGTCGGCCGACTTCTGGCCGAAGTTGGTGATGGCCAGCAGGTCGTCCATGGTGCGCTCGACGAGTTCCCCGATCGTGTTGATCTGGGCGCGCTTGAGGCAGTTGCGCGGGCGCTCGGACAGGTCGAGCTCCTCGATGCGCAGATCCAGGTCGGGTGAGCCGCTGCTCGTGGTCGCGGCGTCGCCCAACTCGAGCGCTTGCGGCGTCTCCTCCAGATCGGCCACCAGAGAGACCAGCTTGCGCAGCGTGTCGCCCGCCGAGGCCAGGGCCTCGCGGGGGGTGATCGTCCCGTCGGTTTCGATGTCGAGCACGAGCCGGTCGTAGTTGGTCGACTGCTCGACGCGCACCGGCTCGATGTCGAAGGTGACCCGGTGCACCGGCGAGAAGATGGAGTCGATCGGGATGACCCCGATGGTCGAGGACCGCTTGTTCTTGTCGGCCGACGCGTAGCCCCGCCCCCGCTCGACGGTCACGTCGACGGCCAGGCGGCCCCGGGCGTTCACCGAGGCGATGTGCAGCTCGGGGTTGAGCACCTCGACGTCGGACGTGACCTGCAGATCGGCCGCGGTGGCGTCCGCCGGACCGCGTACGTCGAGACGCAGCGTCACCGGCTCGTCGGAGTGCACGCGGACGAGCAGATCCTTGAGGTTCAGGATGATGTCGGTCACGTCCTCCTTGACCCCGGGGAGGGTGGTGAACTCGTGCAGCGCCTCGTCGAAGCGGAGCTGTGTGACCGCTCCACCGGGGATGGAGGACAGCAGCGTGCGGCGCAGCGAATTGCCGAGCGTGGTGCCGAAGCCCGGGTCGAGCGGGCCGATGGCGAAGCGCTGGCGGTTGTTCTGCTCCTCGTCGACGACTTCGACGGTGGGTCGTTGGATGATCAGCATGTGGTGCTCCTGTGTGGCGGGGTTCGGGGCTACTTCGAGTAGAGCTCTACGATGAGCTGCTCTTGGACAGGCTCGTCGATGTGCTCCCGCAGCGGCGGGTTGAGGACGGCGACCGAGAAACCGGCATCGCCGGTCTCGAGCCAAGCCGGGGTCTGACGCTCCAGGGTGTCCATGTTGCGCCGCACCGAGAAGTTGTTGCGCGTCGACTCGCGCAGGGTGACCCGGTCGCCCGTGCGCACCCGGTAGCTCGGGATGGTGACCCGCTTGCCGTTGACACTGACGTGACCGTGGCGCACGAACTGGCGCGCCTGGCGGCGGCTGGCCCCCCAGCCCGCACGGAAGACCACGTTGTCGAGGCGGAGCTCCAGGTTTCGCAGCAGGTTCTCGCCGGTGATGCCCGGTTGGCGGTTGGCCTCCTCGTACATGTTGCGGAACTGCTTCTCCAAGATGCCGTAGATCCGCCGTGCCTTCTGCTTCTCGCGCAGCTGGGACAGGTACTCGGAGCCCTGGCGCATGCGGTCGCGTCCGTGCTCTCCCGGCGGGTAGGCGCGGCTGTGCCGGTCGGTGACCGCCTCGGAGACGGGGCATTTGAGCGAGTAGCAGCGCTCGCCCTTCAAGAACAGTTTGGTCCGCTCGCGCCGGCAGAGACGGCAGACGGGACCGGTGTATCGAGCCATTGGTGTGGGTTCCTCTTCTTCCTCGTCCTCAGACCCGGCGGCGCTTCTTGGGCCGGCACCCGTTGTGCGGGATGGGGGTCACGTCCTTGATGCCGACCACCTCGATGCCGACAGCGGCCAGAGAGCGGATCGCGGTCTCGCGCCCCGAGCCCGGCCCGCGCACGAGGACGTCGACCTTGCGGACGCCGTGCTCCATGGCTCGCTTGGCGCAGGCCTCGGCGGCCAGCTGGGCCGCGAACGGGGTGGACTTGCGCGACCCCTTGAAGCCGACATTGCCCGCCGAGGCCCAGGCGAGAACGTTGCCCTCGGGGTCGGCGATGGACACGATGGTGTTGTTGAAGGAGCTCTTGATGTGGGCCACGCCGTAGGAGACGTTCTTGCGCTCCTTGCGGCGGGGCCGTCGGGCGCCAGGCTTGGTCGGCTTCGCCATCTACTTCTTCACCTTCTTCTTCCCGGCCACCGTCTTCTTGGGGCCCTTGCGGGTACGGGCGTTGGTGTGGGTGCGCTGCCCGTGGACAGGCAGGCCCTTGCGGTGCCGGACACCCTCGTAGCAGTTGATCTCCATCTTGCGCTTGATGTCCTGGGAGACGTCGCGGCGCAGGTCACCCTCGACCCGGAAGCTGGTGTCGATGTAGGAGCGGAGCTTGGCCACTTCCTCGTCGGTCAGGTCGCGGACCCGTGTGGACGGGTTGATGTCCGTCGCCTCGGTGATCTGCTTCGAGAGCGTCGGGCCGACGCCGTAGATGTAGGTCAACGCGATCTCCAGGCGCTTCTCGCGCGGGATGTCGACCCCGGAAATTCGGGCCATGCCGGTCTTCCTCTCCCTAGCCCTGCCGCTGCTTGTGGCGCGGGTTGTCGCAGATCACCCGGACCACGCCGCGGCGCCGGATGACCTTGCACTTCTCGCAGATCGGCTTCACACTCGGCCGAACCTTCACTTGCGTACCCGTCCTGTTCCTGTCGTCGTCACGTTGCCGTACTGCCGCTCTGCCGACCGCTACTTGTACCGGTAGGTGATGCGGCCCCGGTTGAGGTCGTAGGGGGTGATCTCCACCTGCACCTTGTCCCCCGGGAGGATGCGGATGCGGTGCATCCTCATCTTCCCCGAGCTGTGCGCCAGCACCTTGTGGCCGTTCTCGAGCTCGACTCGGAACATGGCGTTGGGCAGCGGCTCGACCACCGTGCCTTCGAGCACGATGGCGTCTTCCTTGGGCTTGGGCAGGTCACTCCCTCCCGGTTCGATCGGTCCTTGTTCGTTCTTGCTGTCCCGCCCGACGGCGCACCGGTGGCGCGAGGCCGGAACGGAACGGGGTCGGACGTTGCCGCCGGACGGTCCGTCCCCCTGTGGGGCGGACCAGCGCCGGAGCAGCTCAAGAGTTTACCGCATCGCGGCCCCGGATCCACCCCGACGCTGGGCCGACGTCGACGCTGGGCCTGGCCGCGGCCGTTTTCGAGCCTAGGTCGGGCGACGCTCGAGGCGAAATCGGGCCTCGCCCGAGCGTAGGTCGGGCCTCGCGCGAGCCGAAATCGGCCTCCCTGGAGCCGAGGCCGTGCCCCGTCCGAACCTCTCTCCAGCCTCTCCCGGGGCCCGATGGGGCCACCCTCGGGCCTCCGGAGGAGCGAACGGCAGGGTCGACGAGGCGGAACTCAGGGCGGACTCCCAGGTCAGGGGCCCGACGGTCGGATAGAGCCGAGGCCGCCCGCCGGCACCGACCGCTATCAGCTCGCGACGTAGCGGGCGGCGGGGGTGCCCGGGGGGTTGACCACGCCGGGTACGGCGTCGGGATTGGCCACGCACACCTCGCACTCGAGCCCGTCAGGGTCCCGGAAGAACATCGACAGGACCGGGCCGAAGTCGGTGACGAACTCGTCGCTGGCCCCGCGGGCGACGAGGCGGCGGCGGATCTCCTCGAAGGCATCGAGCGAGGCGGCCTGGAGGGCGAGGTGGTCGAGGCGGCCGCGCCCGAGCATCGGGGTCTGGCGCTCCGCTTCCGTGTTGCCCTCCACCTCGAACACGTTGAACTCCGCCTCTTCCCCGATCCGGACGAAGGTGAGGCGCCCGTGCCCGCCCATGTCCTGGAAACCCAGCTCCTCGGCGCCGAAGACCTCGCGGTAGAAGTCGACGAAGCGCCCGGTGTCGGCGGTGAGGACCGCGACGTGGTTGAACCCGTTCGTGAGCATCGTGCCGCTCCTCCCTTCGCCCGGCGCTTCCTCCGGAGGCCGGATCACCCCTCACCCGGTCGCCCTTTGGCGCAATCGAGCCTTGCACCCGCACCGGGGGCCGCGCCAGGGACGTCCCCGCTCCAGGGCGACGTCGCGGGCGGCGCCGGGGGGGCCAGGGAGGGCGTCAGGGCGTCGTGAAGACCTGCGGCCCGTCCGGGGTGATGGCGATGGTGTGCTCGAAGTGGGCCGAGAGCCTGCCGTCGGCGGTGACCACGCTCCAGTTGTCATCGAGGGTCACCGTCTCGGCGGTGCCGACGTTGACCATCGGCTCGACGGCGAAGACGTTGCCCGTCTTGAGCGTCGGTCCCTTGTTGCCCGGCCAGTAGTTGGGCACCTGGGGCTGCTCGTGCATCTCCGTCCCGATGGCGTGGCCCACGTACTCGCGCACGACCGAATAGCCCGCCGCCTCGGCCACCTGCTGGACCGCCCGCCCGATCTCGTTGAGGGCGTTGCCCTTGGTCATCTGCTCGATCCCGGCCCACAAGCTGCGCTCGGTCACCTCGATCAGCTTCTGCGCCTCCTTGGAGATCTCGCCGATGCCCATGGTGAAGGCGGCGTCCCCGTGGTAGCCCTCGATGATCGCCCCGCAGTCGATGGACAGGATGTCGCCCTCCTCGAGCACGTAGTCACCGGGGATGCCGTGGACGATCATGGAATTGGGGGACGTGCAGATGACGGCGGGGAACCCGTGGTATCCGAGGAAGTTCGACGTCGCGCCCCGGCGCTCGAGCACCTCGCGTGCCACCTGGTCCAACTGGCGGGTCGTCACCCCCGGCCGGGCGGCGGCGCGGGTCGCCTCGTGCATCTCGGCCACCACCTTGCCGGCGCGGCGCATCTTGGCCAACTCGGCATCGTTCCGCCTCATCGGGTTCCGCTCCGCCTCATGGGGCCTTGCGCCGGCGCACGATGTCGATCGCCCCGACGACGCGCCGGGTGACGGCGTCGGGCGAGCCGGTGCCGTTGACCTCGGACAGGAGCTCGCGCTGCTTGTACCAATCGAGCAGCGGGGCCGTCTCCTCCTCGTAGAGGTTCAGGCGGCGCTCGATCGCCTCCTCGGTGTCGTCCTGGCGCTGGATCACCTCGCCGCCGCACACGTCGCAGGTCCAGTTCGCCAGGGGCGGGGCGGCGGTGGAGTAGTTGGCGCCGCAATCCACGCAGACGCGGCGAGACGCCAGGCGCTTCATGACCAGATGTGTCGGGACCTGCAGGTCGACCACCAGATCGACGCTATGGGGCTCGACGATCTTCTCGAGCACCTCGGCCTGGAGCGTCGTCCGCGGGCAGCCGTCGAGGACGAAGCCGCGACCCATGGTGTCGCGCTCGGAGAGGCGGCCGCCCGACCATCTCCATCACCAGCTCGTCGGGGATCAGCTCGCCCTGGTCCATGAGGGAAGTGGCCCGCTGCCCGATGTCGGTGCGCGCCTTGACCTCGCTGCGCAGCATGTCCCCGGTCGAGACGTGCGGAACGACGTAGTGGTGGGAAAGTCGGACGCACTGCGTCCCCTTCCCGGCCCCCTGCTTGCCGAGGACCACGAGCCTGACCCCGGGTATCACGATGTTCCTACTTGAGGAAGCCCTCGTAGTTGCGCATCATCAGCTGGCTGTCGATCTGGCGCATCGTCTCGAGCGCGACGCCGACGGAGATCAGCAGTGTGGTCCCGTAGAAGGGGAAGCGGTTGAGGTGCCAGAGCGCCATCAGGAGAGAGGGCACGACGGCGACCGAGGCCAGGAAGAGGGCCCCCACGACCGTGATCCGGCTGAGGATGTGCGCGAAGTACCGCTCCGTCGGCGGGCCGGGCCTGATACCCGGCACGAACCCGCCCTGCTTGCGGATCAGGTCCGCCTGCTGGTGCGGATCGAAGGCCACGTAGACGTAGAAGAACGTGAACAGGACGATGAGCAGGAAGTACGCCAGGATGTAGAAGAAGCTGGTGGGCGTCAGGCTGTTGCGGACGAAGTTCTGGAACCAGTTCCACGGCACGACGTTCGACAGCAGCACCGGGATGTAGAGGACCGAGCTGGCGAAGATGATGGGGATCACGCCGGACTGGTTCACCTTGAGGGGTATGTAGGTCGAGCTCCCGCCGTACATGCGCCGGCCCACGACGCGGCGGGCGAAGGTCACCGGGATACGTCGCTGTCCCTGGTCCATGAAGACGATGACGACCAGGAGGGTCAGTGACACGAGGAGTATCACGGTGAATTTCGCCATTCCCCCCTCCTCGTAGATGGCCTTGAAGCCGGTCGGGATGGCGGCCACGACGTTGGCGAAGATCAGGATCGACATGCCCTGGCCGATGCCGCGCTGGGTGATCAGCTCGGCCAGCCACATGACCATGGCCGTCCCGGCGGTGAGGATCAGCACCATGAACAGGGCCAGCGGCCAGCTGAAGGTCGGGATCAGGTCGACGCTCGTGCCGAGCAGCGCGGCGTCGTGGCCGTGGAAGGCGTAGACCAGGCCCGCAGACTGCATGACCGCCAGGGCCACCGTCAGGTAGCGGGTGGTCTGGGTGATCTTCTTCTGCCCCACCGCTCCCTGGTCGCGCCACTCCTCGAGCTTGGGGATGACCGTGGAGAGCAGCTGGATGATGATGGAGCTGGTGATGTAGGGCATGACGCCCAGGCCGAAGACGGCGAGACGCACCAACGCGCCGCCGCTGAAGAGGTTCAGGAACCCGAGCACGCCCGAGGCCGAGGCCGAGCTCTCCAGACCCTGCGAGACGCGACCAGTTGACCCCGGGTACGGGGATGTTGGCCCCGATCTGGTAGAGGGCGATGACGGCCAGGGTGAAGATGACCTTGTTGCGAAGGTCGGGGACCCTGAAGATGTTCGCGAGCCGGGAGAGCATGCCCTTCCTCTCAGTGCTTACCCGAGGTCGGCACTAGCGGTTCATGAGGGCGTTGCCCGCGGCCGGCGGGCGCCCGTGAGCGAAGGGCAGGGGCACTCGCTCGACGCTACCTCCGGCGGCCGTGATCGCGTCGGCGGCCGCCTGGGAGAAGGCGTGGGCCGAGACCCGAACGGGACGGCTCAGCGAACCCTGGCCCAGGATCTTGACCAGGGCCTTGGGGCGCACCAGGCCGGCCTCGACCAGGGTGGCGACGGTGACCTCGTCGGCTCCGAGCGCATCGAGGGCGCCCAGGTTGACGGGGGTGTAGGCGATCCGGAAGGGGTTCTTGAAGCCCTTCAGCTTGGGGATGCGCTGCATCAGGGGGAGCTGGCCGCCCTCGAAGCCGAGCGGCACGGTGCTGCGGGCCTTCTGGCCCTTCATGCCGCGGCCTGCGGTCTTGCCGCCTTTGCCTCCGGTGCCACGGCCCACGCGGCGCCGGGCCTTGGTGGCGCCGGCGGGCGGTGCCAGGTCGTGCAACTTCACTTCGCCACCTCCTCCACGCGGACCAGGTGCGGCACCCGGGCGATCATGCCGCGGATCTCGGGCCGGTCGGGCAGGTCGTTGGTCTGGCCGATGCCGCGCAGGCCGAGGGCGCGGAGCGTGCCACGGTGCTTGGGCTTGGTGCCGATGGCCGAGCGCGTCTGGGTGACCAGCAGGCGGCCGCCGGCGGCGGCATCCGACTTCGTGGGGGACATGGTCAGCGCGCCTCCGCCGCGTACAGATCGCTCTCGCGCTTGCGTTCCCGGTAGGCGCGCAGCACGCCGCCGGGCGTGACCTCGTCGGCCGCCTTCCCGCGCAGCGCGGCGACCTCGTCGGGCCGGCGCAGCTGCTTGAGCCCGGCGATGGTGGCGTGCGCCACATTGATGCCGTTGGACGACCCGAGTGACTTGGACAGGATGTCGCGGATGCCGGCCATCTCGAGGATGTGGCGCGCCGCGCCGCCGGCGATGACGCCGGTTCCGGGGGCCGCCGGCTTGAGCATGACCCGGCCGGCGCCGCTCTCGCCGATGACGGGGTGGACGATGGTGCTGCCCGCCAACGGGACCTCGAAGAGGTTCTTGCGTGCCTCTTCGATGCCCTTCTGCACGGCCAGTCCGGCCTCCTTGGCCTTGCCGTAGCCCAGGCCGACCTTGCCGTTGCCGTCACCGACAACCATCAAGGCGGCGAAGGAGAAGCGACGGCCACCCTTGACGACCTTGGCCACCCGGTTCACCGAGATGGTGCGCTCTTCGTACTGCGTATCGGCCATCAGAACTCCAATCCCTCGTCCCGTGCCGCGTCAGCCAGGACGGCGACACGCCCGTGGTAGACGAAGCCCCCACGGTCGAAGACCACCTTGGTGATTCCGGCCGCCTTGGCCCTGGACCCGAGCAGGCGACCCACCGATTCGGCCCCCGTCACGTTACCGCCGCCGCTGCGGCCCAGGGACGCACGGAGGTCGGGCTCGACCGACGACGCCGCGACCAGGGTGTGCCCGTTCGAGTCGTCGATGAGCTGGGCCGAGATGTGGCGGTTCGACCGGTGGACGGCCAGGCGGGGTCGCACCTGGGTACCGGTGACCTTGGCCCGGACCCGGGCGTGACGCCGCACACGCAGCCGTTCGCGGTCGCTCGTGCGTGCCATCTACTTCGCTGCCTTTCCGGCCTTGCGCTGCACCCGCTCACCGGCGTACCGCACGCCCTTGCCCTTGTAGGGCTCAGGCTTGCGCAGCTTGCGGATGTCGGCGGCGACCTGCCCGACCTTCTCCTTGTCGATGCCCTTGACGATGATCCGCGTCGGCACCGGGACCTCGAAGGTGATGCCCTCGGGCGCGTCGACATGGACCGGGTGCGAGAAGCCGAGGGCGAGTTCCAGGGCGTCCGGGCCACTCGACGTGACGCGGTAGCCGACGCCCACGATCTCGAGCTCCTTGGAGAAGCCCTCGGTGACGCCCGAGACCATGTTGGACACCAACGAGCGCGACAGCCCGTGCAGGGCACGGTGGCGGCGCTCGTCGTCGGGCCGGCTGACCACCAGCGTGTCTCCCTCTTGGGAGATCGTGATGCCCTGGGGCAACCGGCGCTCCAGGGAGCCCTGGGGGCCCTTCACGTTGACGTTGTCGCCGCTCAGCGTCACCGTCACGCTCGACGGGACGGAAATGGGGGCGCGGCCGATGCGCGACATCAGGCCTCCCTTCCTGTGCTCGGGTGCGGCACGGCCGCCGGGACCGCCGAGCTCCGCCGTCCGGGCGCTACCAGACATGGCAGAGCACCTCCCCGCCCAGGTGCTTGCGGCGCGCCTCGCGGTCGGTCAACAGGCCCTGGCTGGTCGAGACGACCGCCACGCCCATGCCGCCGAGCACGCGGGGCATGCCGTCCGCGCGGGCGTAGATGCGCAGTCCCGGTTTGGAGACGCGGCGGATGCCGGCAATGGTGCGGGTGCGGTCCACGGAGTACTTCATCTTGATCTCGAGCGTGGTCCCGGGCTTGCCCACGTTGGGCTCGACCGAGTAGCCGGCAATGAAGCCTTCGCGCTCGAGGATGGAGGCCAGCGACTCCTTGAGCTTGGAACCGGGCATGCGCACGCTGTCGAACATGGCGGAGTTGGCGTTGCGGATGCGGGTCAGCATGTCCGCGATGGGGTCGGTCATCGTCATGGCGCCTACCAACTCGCCTTCGTCACGCCGGGGATCTCACCGGCGTGCACCATGACGCGCAAGCAGATCCGGCAGAGCCCGAACTTGCGGTACACGGCCTTGGGCCGCCCGCACCGCTGGCACCGGGTGTAACCCCGTACCTTGAACTTGGGGGTGCGCTGCTGCTTCTCGATCAAAGCCTTTTTCGCCATGGTTCTAGCGGGTCTCCTGTCGGAAGGGAAAGCCGAATGCCGCCAGGAACGACCGGCCCTCCTCGTTGGTGCGTGCGGTCGTGACGATGGTGATGTCCATGCCGCGGGTCGTGTCGATCTTGTCGTAGTCGACTTCGGGGAAGATCAGCTGCTCGGTCACCCCGAAGGTGTAGTTCCCGTGCCCATCGAAGGCGCGGGGCGAGAGGCCACGGAAGTCGCGGATGCGGGGGATGGCCAGACTGAGCAGCCGGTCGAAGAACTCCCAGGCCCGGTCGCCACGCAGGGTGGCCTTGACCCCGATGGCCTGCCCCTCACGCAGCTTGAAGCCGGCGATGGACTTCTTGGCCCGGGTCACCACCGGCTTCTGGCCGGTGATCACCTCGAGGTCACGCTGGGCCCCCTCGATGAGCGAGGCCTGCTGGGTGGCACGCCCGACGCCCATGTTGACGACGATCTTCTCCAGGCGGGGCACCTCCATGACGTTGCCCAGACCGAGCTCGGTCTTCAGCTGCCCCCTGAATTTCGCTCAGGTATCGCTCCTTGAGCCGGGGCCGCGCCGGCGCGGTCGCCGTGCTCGTGGCGGTCGTCGTGCTCACAGGTCGGCCCCGCACTTCTTGCAGACGCGCACTTTCTCACCGTCGGCATCGAAGCGGTATCCGACGCGGGTGGCCTGGTTGCAGGCCTTGCACACGAGCGCCACCGTGGAGACATGGATGGGCATGAACTTGTCGATGACGCCGCCCTGCTGGGTGGCCCGGGTGGGCTTGGCGTGGCGCTTGGCCACGTTGACACCCTCGAGGATCACGCGCTCGCGCCCGGGGATGGCGCGCACCACCTCGGCGCGGCGGCCCTTGTCCTTACCGGACAGGACGATCACCTGGTCTCCTTTGTGAATCCGCATCACAGCACCTCCGGGGCCAGCGACACGATGCGCATGAACCTCTTGTCCCGTAGCTCGCGGCCGACGGGACCGAAGATGCGGGTGCCGCGCGGGCTGCTGCTGGTCGTTGATGAGCACCGCCGCGTTCTCGTCGAAGCGGATGTAGCTCCCGTCGGGACGGCGCTTCTCCTTCTTGGTGCGGACGACGACGCACTTGACGACGTCACCCTTCTTCACGGCCGCGCCGGGGATGGCGTCCTTGACCGTGGCCACGAAGACGTCCCCGATGCTGGCGTAGCGCCGTCGCGAGCCGCCGAGCACGCGGATGCACAACACCTCACGCGCACCCGAGTTGTCGGCCACCCGGAGCCGCGATTCCTGCTGGATCATCGGGCCCGCTCCACCACTTCGGTGAGGCGCCAGCGCTTGAGCTTCGAGACGGGGCGGGTCTCCTGGACGCGGACCCGGTCGCCGACCTTGGCCGTGTCCTCGGCGTCGTGCACGTAGAGCTTCTTGGTGCGCTGCACCGTCTTGCCGTACCTGGGGTGGCGCACGCGCTCGACCACGGCGACGACCACGGTCGTCTGCATGTGGTCGGACACGACGATGCCCTCACGCACCTTGCGCCGGTTCTGCCGAGGGCCGTCGGCGTCCGGCTCGGAGGCGGCCACGGGGGCCGACGTGGCGGGCGCCACGGGCTGAACGTCGGCGGGTTCGGCCTGGGCGGCCGGCGGCGGTTCCAGCTCGGAGGCGGCCTCGGCCTGGACGGCCTCGAGGGCGCGCTCGGCCTCGCGGGCCGCCTCGACGGCCTGCTCGTCCGTGCCCTCGGCCACGGTCTGGGCGGTCTCTTGGTCCTCTGCGTTGTCGTCGGCCATCAGGCCTCTTCCTCTTCCTCTTCCTCGACGTCGTGCACGTCGAGGTCGTCGTCGTCGGCCTCAGCGTCGATTTCAGCGTCGGTTTCAGCGTCGGTTTCAACGCCGGCGAGATCGCCGGTCTCGCCGTCGGCGTCAGCCTCGGCGGAGGCGCGGCGCGACTCGGCCCGCTCGGCCACGGCGGCGTCCTCGGCGGCCAGCTTGGCTTGGGCCGCCTCGTGCTCGGCCACCGTCGGGGCGGTGTAGGCGCCCTCTGCTTCCAGGATCTCCCTGGTGCGCAGGACGGTCAGCATGCGCGCCACGTCGCGGCGCACCTGCCCGATGCGTGATGAGTTGTCCAGCTGACCGGTGGCCAGCTGGAAGCGCAAGTTGAACAGCTCCCGCCGCGAGTCGCCCAGGCGGGCAGCCAGCTCGTCGCCGGTCAGCATGGCGAGGTCGTGTGCCTGCATCAGACCGCCACCTCGGGATGGCCGTGGGTACCGGGCCGCACCACGAAGCGGGCCTTGAACGGCAGCTTCTGAATGGCACGATCCATGGCGGCGCGCGGCCAGCGGCTCGTCGACGCCGGCGAGCTCGAAGAGCACGCGTCCCGGATGCACCACGGCGACCCACAACTCGGGGTTGCCCTTGCCCGATCCCATCCGGGTCTCGGCCGGTTTGTGGGTGATGGGCTTGTCGGGGAACACCCGGATCCAGACCTTTCCGCCGCGTCGGACGTGGCGGGTCATGGCGATACGGGCCGCCTCGATCTGGCGGGCCGTGAGCCACCCGGGCTCGAGGGCCTGGATTCCGAAGTCCCCGAAGGCCACCGACGTGCCGCCCTTGGCCGCCCCGGTGAGGCGGCCTCGCTGGGTCTTGCGGTGCTTGACCTTCTTTGGCATCAACATTTCAGTCGGACTCCCGGCGGAAGTGCGGCGCCTCGTGGTGCTCGTGGTGCTGACGCTCCATCTCCTCGTCGCGGTTGAGCTGGCGCTCCAGGTCGTCGATCTCCGTCGGCTGGGGAAGGAGGTCGGCCACCGGCGCCTCGGTCTCCTCGGTCTCGGTCTCGGTGTCCGTCTCGGTCACGGCCTCCGTCGGGGCGACCGTGTCGGCCTCCGTCGGGACGGCGGCCTCGACCTCCACCACTGGCTCGGCCACCTCGGCCACCTCGGCCACCTCGGCCACCTCGGCCACCTGGGCCACCTCGGCCACCTCGGTCTCCGAGGACTCGGCCTCGACCTCGGGCTCGGCGACCTCGAAGTCTTCGGCCCGGCGGCGACCGCCTCCCGCGGTGATGAGGCGCCGCGGCGAGCTCTGACCCGACGTCTCCCCCACGGCCATGGCCGCCTCGCGGTTGATCTTGTCCTCGATGGACACCTTGTAGGGCAGGATGTCGCCCTTGTAGATCCAGACCTTCACGCCGACCCGTCCCGAGGTGGTGCGGGCTTCGCGGAAGCCGTAGTCGATGTCCGCCCGCAGCGTGTGCAGGGGCACCCTGCCCTCGCGGTACTGCTCCTTGCGCGACATCTCGGAACCTCCGAGCCGGCCGGAGCACTGCACCTTGATGCCCTGGGCCCCGGCCTTCTGCACCGTCTGGATGGCCCGCTTCATGGCGCGACGGAAGGCGACGTGCCGGACCAGCTGGTCGCAGATGCCCTGGGCGATCAGGGCCGCGTCGAGCTCGGGCTGCTTGATCTCCTGGATGTTGAGCTGGATGCGGTTCTGGAGGCCGGTGATCTCCTCGAGCTTCTTCTTGAGGCGGTCGGCCTCGGCCCCGCGTCGGCCGATCACGATGCCCGGGCGGGCCGTGTGGATGTCGACGCGCAGGCGGTCGCGGGTGCGCTCGACCTCGATGCGGCTCACGGCGGCTGCCTCGAGCTGGCGCATCAGGTAGTCGCGGATCTTCCAGTCCTCGACCACGAAGTCCTTGTAGTGCCGCTCCTCGAACCAGCGTGACTTCCAGTCGGTGGTGATCCCGAGCCGGAACCCGTAGGGGTTTACCTTCTGGCCCATTTACTCACCCTTCTCGTCGGTCTCGTCGGTCTCGTCGGTCTCCTCGCATCCGTGTCGGCCACGTCCGTGACGCCGGCGTCCGCGTCCGCGTCGGTCTCGGCCTCCGGCCCCGCGTCCGTCTCGACGCCGGCCGAGGTGTCGGCCTGATCCGTCTGGTCGGCGACCGCAGCGTCGGCGGCACCGGTGGTCGCGGCTTCTTCCTCGGCCTCGGCCGCGGCCGCTGCTTCCGCCTGGGCGGCACGACGCCTCGACAGGCGACCCGAGAGGTCGGCGCGCCGGCGCGAGGCGTCGACCCGGCGGGAGCGGTTGGCGCTCACCGCCTCCATGCGGGTGCGGCGCAGCGCCAGCTTGTCGGCCGGCAACCGGGTCACCACGATGGTGATGTGGCACGTCCGCTTGCGGATCCGTGTGGCCCGGCCGCGCGCCCGGGGGCGCCAGCGCTTCATGGTCGTGCCCTCGTCGGCGTAGCAGGCCGAGACGTAGAGCTCCTCGGGGTTCTGCTGGTCGTTGTGGGCGGCGTTGGCGACGGCCGAGGTGAGCACCTTGCCGATGACCTCGGCCGCCTCGCGCTCGGTGCCGTTGAGGATCTCGGCCGCCCGCTGCACGTCCTCGCCCCGGATCAGGTCGAGCACCTGGCGCGCCTTGGAGGCCGACATCCCGCAGTAGCGGTGGACCGCCCGTGTGCCGGGGCGCTCGTTGGTCTTCGGGCCGGTCACCGCCGCGCTCCCCGTTCCTGTCCGGCGTGGTAGCGGAAGGTCCGCGTCGGTGCGAACTCGCCCAGCTTGTGGCCCACCATGGACTCGGTCACGTAGACCGGCACGTGGCGCCGGCCGTCGTGCACGGCGATGGTGTGGCCGACCATGTCGGGGATGATCGTCGAGCGACGGGACCAGGTCTTGATGACCTTCTTGTCCCCGCTCGCGTTGAGGACGTCCACCTTCTTCAGCAGGTGGTCGTCGACGAACGGACCCTTCTTCAGGCTACGCGGCATGCTTCCTCAACCCCTCGCCTAGCGCCGAGCCCCGCGGGTGCGGCGCCGGCGGACGATCATGTCGTTCGACTTCTTGTTTCGCGCCCGGGTGCGGCCTTCCGGCTTTCCCCAAGGCGACACCGGGTGGCGGCCACCCGAGGACTTCCCCTCACCGCCACCGAGCGGGTGGTCGACAGGGTTCATGGCCACGCCGCGGGTCTGCGGGCGCTTGCCCTTCCAGCGGTTGCGTCCGGCCTTGCCCACCTTGACCAGCTCGGCCTCCGCGTTGCCCACGACGCCCAACGTGGCCCGGCAGTCGATGGAGACGCGGCGCATCTCGGTCGAGGGCAGGCGCAAGGTGGCGAACACGCCCTCCTTGGCCACGAGCTGCACGCTCATGCCGGCACCCCGGGCCATCTTGCCGCCGCCTCCGGGCCGCAGCTCGACGTTGTGGACGGTGGAGCCCACCGGGATGTAGCGGAGGGGCAGTGCGTTGCCGGGCCGGATGTCGGAACCCTGGCCGCTCTGCAGACGGTCGTCCACCTTCACCCCGGCCGGAGCGAGGATGTATCGCTTCTCTCCGTCGGCGTAGTGCAGCAGAGCGATGCGGGCGTTGCGGTTCGGGTCGTACTCAATGGCGGCGACCCGGGCCGGGATGCCGTCCTTGTTGCGCCGGAAGTCGACGATGCGGTACTGCTGCTTGTGACCGCCGCCGCGGTGCCGCGCCGTCTTGCGACCGTAGGTGTTGCGGCCGCCGGTCTGGGGTTTGGGCGCGAGCAGTGACTTCTCGGGCTTCCGTCGCGTGATCTCGGAGAAGTCCGAGACGGTCTGGAAGCGCCGTCCGGGGCTGGTGGGCTTGCGTGAGCGAAGTGGCATGACGTTCTCCTGATCAGCGATCGAACAGATCGATGGAGTCGTCGGGGTGCAACGTCACAATGGCGCGCTTGGTGTTGGGACGGCTTCCCCTCACGTTGGTGCGCCGGTTGCGCGTCGCCTTCCCCTTGCGGTTGAGCGTGTTCACCTTGGTCACCCGCACCCCGAAGGCCTGCTCCACGGCGTGGCGGACGTCGATCTTGGTGGCCCGGGGGTCGACGATGAAGACGTAGACGCTCTTCTCCATCAGCGCGTAGCTCTTCTCGGAGACGACAGGGCGGACCAGCACGGACATGGCGTCACGCATCGGCGTCGGCCTCCTCGCTCGTGCTGTCGGCTTCCACAGCCTCGGTCTCGGTGGCTCCGTCGGTCTCGACGGCGTCGGTCTCGACGGCGTCGGTCACCGACTCGGTCTCCTCGTCTTCCGCAGCCGCCACCGGTCCCGCCTGGGCCTCCGGGGTCGAGGTCTCGTCGCCATCGTCGTCATCGACGACGTCATCGTCATCGGCGTCGACTTCGGCTCCGCCCGAGGACAGCGTGGGCAGCGAGCCGTCGGAGAAGAGCAACCAGTCGGCCCGCAGGACGTGGTGCGCGGAGAGCTGGGCGAAGTTCGTCGTCTGGACGTACCGGAGGTTGGCGAAGGACCGCTCCACGTCGAGCTCGTCGCCCGTGAGCACGGCGAGCACCGTCCCGTCCAGCCTGAGCTTGCGGACCAGGATCGCCGCGTCCCTGGTGCTCGGCTCCTCCAACTTCCAGTCGTCGATCACGCAGATCCGGCCGATCTCGGCCCGGTCGCTGAGCGCCGAGAGCAGGGCCAGGCGGACCATCTTCTTCGGGGTGCGCTGGGCGTAGCTGCGCGGCTTGGGCCCGAGGGCGACGCCGCCGCCGGCCATCGAGGGCGAGCGGCTGCTCCCCTGCCGGGCGCGACCGGTGCCCTTCTGGCGGAACGGCTTGGCGCCGCCGCCCCGGACCTCGGCCCGCGTCTTCGTGGACTGGGTCCCCGCCCGGGCGCCGGCGAGCTGCGCCGTGACGACCTGGTGCAGCACGGCGCGGTTGGGCGTCAGCCCGAAGAGGGACGGCTCCAGGTCGACCGTGCCCAGGCTGTGTCCGGCCGCGTTGCGCCGGATCGCCGTGCGGACGACCGGCTCGGGACGGTCCTTCCTGGCCCGGTGGTGCAGCACGGTGCCGCTGGCCGTCATCGCCTGCCTCCCGCCTTGGCCGGGGCCTTCACCGAGTTGCGCAACAGCACCACGCTGCCCCGGGCCCCCGGGACGGCGCCCTTGACCAGGACCACCTGGCGCTCGGCGTCGGCTTGGACCACCTCGAGGTTCATGGTGGTGACCTGCTGCGCCCCCATCTGGCCGGCCATGCGCGTGCCCTTGAACACGCGCGACGGCGTGGCGCACGCGCCGATGGCGCCGGGCACGCGGTGGCTGCGGTGGTTGCCGTGCGAGGCGCCCTGGCCGCGGAAGTTGTGGCGCTTCATCCCTCCGGCGAAGCCCTTGCCCTTGCTCACGGCGATGGCGTCGACGCGCTCGCCCGCCTCCCACAGTCCGGCGGTCAGCTCCTGCCCCACGGTGTAGTCGGCCACGTCGTCGAGACGGAGCTCCACCAGCCGGCGGCCCGGAGCGACGCTGGCCTTGGCGTAGTGCCCGAGCTCGGGCTTGGTCAGCGTGGACGAGCGACGGAAACCCCAGGTGACCTGCAGCGCGGAGTACCCGTCGGACTCGGGCGTCTTGATCTGCACGACGCGAACGGGCGCGACCTTCAGCACCGTCACCGGTACGGCGCGGTTCTGGTCGTCCCAGATCTGGGTCATGCCGACCTTCTCGCCGACGATCGCCTTGCTTGCCACGTTCTTCTCCCTGTGCCCGGGCGGAGCCCCTGAGCACGCCAACGCTCCGCCCGGGAATCCCGAGCGGAGCGCTCGAATGGTTCGGCGTGAGGTCCCGGCGGGAGCCGGCGATCACGCACGTCTGCTTGGTCCGCAACGCTTTCGAGCGCCGCTGAAGCCCTGCTGTGCCGCCCGAAAGAGCGGCTTTCTAGGTTACACCACGCCCCGGCCCTTGCGCCAGGCGTTCTGGCGACCCGGGACCGGGCCCGATCCAGCCGGCTACGCCGTCTGGATCTTGATCTCGATGTCCACCCCGGCCGGGAGGTCGAGCCGCTGGAGCGAGTCGACCGTCTTGGGCGTGTGCTCGACGATGTCGACCAGGCGCTTGTGCACCCGCATCTCGAAGTGCTCGCGGGAGTCCTTGTACTTGTGGGGCGAGCGGATCACCGTGTAGCGGTGCTTGTCCGTGGGCAGCGGGACCGGCCCGAGCACCTTGGCCTGCGTGCGGAGGACCGTCTGGACGATCTTCTCCGTGGACTGGTCCAGGATCTCGTGGTCGTAGGCCTTCAGCCTGATGCGGATCTTCTGCTTCGGGCCGTCGGCCATGGTCTCGTTGCCTGCTCTCGGTTGGTTCGGGTCGCTCGGACTACTTGAGGATCTCGTCGACCACGCCGGAGGCGACCGTGCGGCCGCCCTCCCGGATGGCGAAGCGCAGGCCCTTGTCCATGGCGATGGGCTTGCCCAGCTCGACCGTCATCCTCGTGTTGTCGCTCGGCATGACCATCTCGACGCCCTCGGGCAGCGTGATGGTGCCCGTCACGTCAGTGGTCCGGAAGTAGAACTGCGGGCGGTAGTTGGTGAAGAACGGCTTGTGGCGACCGCCCTCCTCCTTGCTCAGCACGTAGACCTCGGCGGTGAACTGGGTGTGCGGGGTGATCGAACCGGCCTTGCACAGCACCTGGCCGCGCTCGACCTCTTCCTTCTTGGTGCCTCGCAGCAGGGCGCCGATGTTGTCGCCGGCCTGGCCTTGGTCGAGGAGCTTGCGGAACATCTCGACCCCGGTCACCGTGGTCTTCTGCGTGTCGCGCAGGCCGACGATCTCGACCTCCTCGCCGACCTTGATGATGCCCTGCTCCACCTTGCCGGTCACGACCGTGCCACGGCCGGTGATCGACATGACGTCCTCGACCGGCATCAGGAAGGGCCGGTCGATGTCGCGCTCGGGCTCGGGGATGTAGTCGTCGACGGCGTCCATGAGCTCGACGATCTTCTCGCTCCACTCGGGGTCGCCCTCCAGGGCCTTCAGGGCGCTGACCCGGACCACCGGCACTTCCTCGCCGGGGAAGTCGTAGGCGCTGAGGAGCTCGCGGACCTCCATCTCGACCAGCTCGAGCAGCTCCTCGTCGTCGACCATGTCGGCCTTGTTGAGGGCCACCACGATGTAGGGCACGCCGACCTGGCGGGCCAGCAGCACGTGCTCACGGGTCTGGGGCATCGGGCCGTCCGCGGCCGAGACCACCAGGATGGCGCCGTCGATCTGGGCGGCGCCGGTGATCATGTTCTTGATGTAGTCGGCGTGGCCGGGCATGTCGACGTGCGCGTAGTGGCGCTTCTCGGTCTCGTACTCGACGTGGGCGATGGTGATCGTGATGCCGCGCTGCTTCTCCTCGGGCGCCTTGTCGATGTCGTCGAACTTGGTGAACGAGGTGTTGGGGTTGCGCTCGGACAGCACGCGGGTGATCGCCGCCGTGAGGGTCGTCTTGCCGTGGTCGATGTGGCCCATCGTCCCGACGTTCACGTGTGGCTTGGTGCGCTCGAACTTCTGCTTGGCCATCGCCTCGCTCCTACTTGCTCTCGTAAGGGGCCACCGTGGCCCCGTATTTCGTTTCTTGCTGCGATCTGTGTGTGCCGGGGCTCTCCGTCCCCGGCGGCCGACCGGCCGGGCCTACTCCCCGGTGGCCCTGGCGATGATCTCCTTCGAGATCGACTCGGGAACCTCGTTGTACGAATCGAACTGCATCGTGTACGTGGCGCGGCCCTGGGTGCGCGAACGCAGGTCGGTAGCGTAGCCGAACATGTCGGCCAGCGGGACGTGTGCGTTGATCACCTGGCTCGTGCCCAGCTGCTCCATCAGGCCGACCCGGCCCCGGCGGGAGGAGAGGTCGCCCATCACGTCGCCCACGTAGTCCTCGGGCGTGGTCACGGTGACCGCCATGACCGGTTCGAGGAGCACCGGGCGGGCCGCCCTGAGCGCCTTCTTGATCGCCATCGACCCGGCGATCTTGAAGGCCATCTCCGAGGAGTCCACGTCGTGGTACGAGCCGTAGGTGAGCGTGACGCGGACGTCGACCGTCGGGTAGCCCGCCAGCACGCCCGAGGTGAGCGCCTCCTGGATCCCGGCGTCGACCGAGGGGATGTACTCCTTGGGGATGACGCCGCCGGTGATCTTGTCGATGAATTCGTAGCCGCCCCCGGGCCCGGTCGGCTCGGCGCTGATGACCACGTGGCCGTACTGGCCGCGGCCGCCGGTCTGGCGGATGTACCGCTCCTCCACCTTCGCCACCGTGTCGCGGATCGTCTCGCGGTAGGCCACCTGGGGCTTGCCCACGTTGGCGTCCACCGAGAACTCGCGGCAGCATCCGGTCCACGAGGACCTCGAGGTGCAGCTCGCCCATGCCCGAGATGACGGTCTGGCCGGTCTCCTCGTCGGAGCGCACCCGGAAGGTCGGGTCCTCCTCCGAGAGGGCGTACAGGGCGCGGGACAGCTTGTCCTGGTCCGCCTTCGTCTTGGGCTCGACGGCGACGTGGATGACCGGCTCGGGGAACTCGAGGGCCTCGAGCACGATCGGCCGCCCGATCTCGCACAGGGTGTCGCCCGTCGTCGTGTTCTTCAGCCCGACCACCGCCATGATGTCGCCGGCGTAGATCGCGTCCTTGTCCTCGCGGTGGTTGGCGTGCATCTGGAGGATGCGGCCGACCCTCTCCTTCTTGTCCTTGGTCGAGTTCTGGACGGACCCGCCCTTGGCCAGGGTGCCCGAGTAGACCCGGATGTAGGTGAGCTTGCCGACGTAGGGGTCGGTCATGATCTTGAAGGCGAGGGCGGAGAACGCGTCGCCGTCGTCCGCCTTGCGCTCCTCGATGTCGTCGGTCTTGCCCGGCTTGTGTCCCTGGGTCGGTGGCAGGTCGAGCGGGCTGGGGAGGTAGTCGACGACGGCGTCGAGCATCGGCTGGACGCCCTTGTTCTTGAAGGCGGAGCCGCACAGCACCGGGACGACCGCTGCGGCCAGCGTGGCCGTGCGCAGGGCGCGGCGCAGGTCGTCGGACGTGATGGGCTCCTCGGCCAGGTACTTCTCCATGATCGTGTCGTCGAAGTTCGACACGACGTCGATCAGCTGGTGGCGGGCGTCCTCGACCTCCGACGCCATGGCGTCGGGGACGTCGAGGGTCTCCCACTCCTCACCCATGTCCGACGACCACACCAGAGCCTTGTTCTCCAGCAGGTCGATGACGCCCTTGAACTCCGACTCGACGCCGATCGGCAGCTGGATCACGGCGGGGAGCGCGTCGAGGCGGTCCCGGATCATCTCCACCGTGCGCTCGAAGTCCGCGCCGATGCGGTCCATCTTGTTGACGAAGCAGATGCGGGGCACGTTGTACTTGTTGGCCTGGCGCCACACCGTCTCGGTCTGGGGCTCGACGCCCGCGACGGCGTCGAAGACCGCCACGGCGCCGTCGAGGACGCGCAGCGAGCGCTCCACCTCGACGGTGAAGTCGACGTGGCCCGGGGTGTCGATGATGTTGATCCAGTTGTCACGCCACGAGCACGTCGTCGCGGCAGACGTGATCGTGATGCCGCGCTCCTGCTCCTGGACCATCCAGTCCATGGTGGCGGCGCCCTCGTGCACCTCGCCGATCTTGTAGTTGCGGCCGGTGTAGTAGAGGATGCGCTCGGTCGTGGTCGTCTTGCCCGCGTCGATGTGGGCCATGATCCCGATGTTGCGGGTACGGGCCAGCGGGAAGTCGCGGGATGGCGTCGGGTCAGCCATGGGTGGCCGTCCTACCAGCGGTAGTGGGCGAAGGCGCGGTTCGACTCCGCCATCTTGTGCATGTCCTCGCGCCGCTTCACCGAGACCCCGATGTTGTTCGACGCGTCGAGGATCTCCCCCGCCAGGCGCTCGGCCATCGTCTTCTCCCGGCGCTGGCGCGAGTACGTGGTGAGCCAGCGGATGGCCAACGTCGTGGCGCCGCCGCGGCCGCACCTCCACCGGCACCTGGTACGTGGCACCACCGACGCGGCGCGACTTCACCTCGACCTCTGGCCGGGTGTTCTCGACCGCGCGCTTGAGGGCGGCAACGGGGTCGCCGCCGGACTTCTCCTGCACCTGCTCCAGGGCGGTGTAGACGATGCGCTCGGCCAGCGTGCGCTTGCCGCGCGAGAGCACCTTGTTGACCACCTGGGTCACGAGGACCGATCGGTAGACGGGGTCCGGGGCCAGTTCCCGGCGTGTGGCGGGTCCGTTACGGGGCATCGGTTATGACTCCTTCTTGGCGCCGTACCGGCTGCGGGCCTGGCTGCGCTCGCGCACGCCCGACGTGTCGAGCGCGCCGCGGACGACCTTGTAGCGGACTCCCGGCAGGTCCTTCACCCGGCCCCCGCGGACGAGGACGATGGAGTGCTCCTGGAGGTTGTGGCCCACACCGGGGATGTACGCCGTGATCTCGACACCCGACGACAGGCGGACGCGAGCCACCTTGCGCAGGGCCGAGTTCGGCTTCTTGGGGGTGGTCGTGTAGACGCGGGTGCACACCCCCCGGCGCTGGGGCGCGCCCTTCAGAGCCGGGGTCTTGGTCTTGGTTACCTTGGCCTGCCGTCCCTTGCGGACGAGTTGGGCGATCGTGGGCACGCGCTGCCTCTCTATATGCGAAAGATGTGGCCCCATGTGCTGCGCCGGTCCGCGCCGGCCGAAGCCGCACATGGCAGAAGATCGATGATAGCGGTTGCCTGGTGAGCCGACAATCGCGGCCCGGCCTGCCCCGAAGGCCCTGCGGGGCACCGCCTCGGTACGAGACTCATTTTACCGGCGTGGACTCGACGGCCGTTCAGTCAGGACGGCGACGCCTTTTGGTCGGCACGTCGCCCGATGGACCCCGCCAACTCGTCCTGCGAGGCTCGCCTGCCCCGAAAATGGCCTCCTCCGGGATCGCCTCCCCAGGGATTGCCACGCCCGGGATCGCCTCCCCGGGATCGCCTCCCCGATCGCCTTCCTCTCTTCTGCGTCTCCGGTCGTCGCACCGGCCATCGACCGGATCCGATCGGTCCCGTCGGTCAGCCCGATTTCGCATCTCGGGTCGAGCTCCCACGCGGCCGTCTTCTCCGGTGACGGAAGCCGTCTCCCCTGGTGAGGGGACGATCGGACCCCCGACGGGAAGCACCGGGCGGCGGCGTGACCGCGTGCGGTGCCCGATTTCCGGGCCGTCCGGGGGCCGGTAGCCTCGGTCGGATGGAACATTCCATGTCCGAGCGGCTGGCGGAGCTGGCCGAGCGCAAGAACGAAGCACTCCACGCCGGGAGTGACAAGGCGGTCGAGCGCCATCACGCCAAGGGCAAGATGACGGCCCGGGAGCGCATCGACTACCTGCTCGACGAGGGCTCCTTCCAGGAGCTCGACATGCTGGCCCGCCACCGGGCTCACGGCATGGGTCTGGAGGACAACCGCCCGTACACCGACGGTGTCGTCACCGGCTTCGGTACCGTCGACGGACGGCGGGTCTGCATCTTCAGCCAGGACTTCACCGTCTTCGGCGGCGCCCTGGGCGAGGTCTTCGCCGAGAAGATCCACAAGGTCATGGACCTCGCAGCGTCGACCGGGGTGCCCATGATCGGCCTGAACGACGGCGCGGGGGCCCGGATCCAAGAGGGCGTCGTCTCACTCCACTCCTACGGCGGCATCTTCCACCGCAACGTGACGGCGTCGGGCGTCATCCCCCAGATCAGCGTGATCCTCGGACCCTGCGCCGGCGGCGCCGTCTACTCGCCCGCCATGACCGACTTCATCTTCATGGTCCAGGGCACCTCGCACATGTTCATCACCGGACCCGACGTGGTGAAGACGGTGACCGGAGAGGACGTCACCCTCGAAGAGCTCGGGGGCGCCATGAGCCACGCCACGAAGTCGGGCGTCGCCACCTTCGTCTCCCCCGACGAGAAGGCCTGCCTCGACGACGTCCGCCACCTGCTGTCGTTCCTGCCTTCGAACAACCTCGAGGAGCCGCCGGTGGAGCTCGGCTCCGACGAGCCGGACCGTGCGCTGCCCGAGCTGGTCGACTTCCTGCCCACGTCGCCCAACCAGCCCTACGACATGAAGCGGATCATCACCGCCGTGGTGGACGACGGCGAGTACTTCGAGGTGCACCGGCACTGGGCGATGTCGATCACCTGTGGCTTCGGCCGGATGAACGGCCGTGTCGTCGGGATCGTCGGGAACCAGCCGGCGGTGCTGGCCGGCGTGCTGGACATCGACTCGTCCGAGAAGGCGTCGCGCTTCGTCCGCACCTGCGATGCGTTCAACATCCCGCTGCTCACCTTCGTCGACGTCCCCGGCTTCCTGCCCGGGACGGACCAGGAGTACGGGGGGATCATCCGGCATGGGGCCAAGCTGCTCTACGCCTACTGCGAGTCGACCGTGCCGCGGATCCAGATCATCACCCGGAAGGCCTACGGCGGGGCCTACGTCGTCATGAACTCCAAGTCGATCGGGGCGGACCTGGCCTTCGCCTGGCCCTCGGCCGAGCTGGCCGTCATGGGGCCCAACGGAGCGGTCGACATCGTCTACCGCCGCGAGCTGGCCGAGGCGACCGACCCCGCGATCCGGCGGGCCGAGCTGATCGACGAGTACACCGAGCGCTACGCCAACCCCTACATCGCGGCCGAGCGCGGCTACGTGGACGACGTGATCTCGCCCGCCGACACGCGAGCGGTCATCTGCCGCAGCCTCGACATCCTCGCGTCCAAGCGCGAGGAGCTGCCGCGGCGCAAGCACGGCAACGTTCCCCTGTGACGACGTCGGGTGCCACCGTGACGACGTCGTCGCATGCGGCCGGCACCGAGACGTCGCGGTCGGATCCGCCGGGCCATCCGACCTTGGGCACGGGCCCGGGTCTGGGCCTGCGCCCGCGCCCCGAGCCCGACCCCGCCGTGCTCGCCGCCATCACGGCCGCGGTCCAGTTGGCGTGGCCCCGACCGGCGCCGACGGACGAGCACGATCCGGCCCACACACCTTGGCGGTTCTCGGGCCGCTGGTGGATGAAGCCCACGCCGCTGCGGCGTGACCGGCCCTGGGCCGGCCGCTGACCGTCTACGTCGACGACTGGCGCCAGCGGGCGACCGTGCGGGACCGGCCCGACCGCTGGTCGCACCTCTTGGCCGACGATCCCGCGGAGCTGCACGCCATGGCCGCCGCGCTCGGCATACCGCCCCGGGGCTACCAGCGCCACCGCCGTTCGGCCGCCCTCGACCACTACGACGTGCCGGAGGACCTGCGCCAGCGTGCCATCGCGCTCGGGGCCGTGCCCGTCACCTGGCGGGAGATGGCCCGCCTCACCCGGGAGTGGCGGCGTCGCGCTGGCGCTCGGCCAGCCCGACCAGATCCTCCATGATGTGCCCGAGGGCGAAGTCCTTCGGCGTGTAGACGGCGGCCACGCCCTTGCCGACGAGCAGGTCGGCGTCGTCGGGCGGGATGATGCCGCCGAGCACGACCGCGGCGGTGCTGCCGGAGGCCCGGAGACGGTCGAGGATGTCCGGTACGAGCTCGAGGTGCGAGCCCGAGAGGATGGACAGGCCGACGATGTCGACGTCCTCGTCGCGGGCCGCGGCCACGATCTGGGCCGGGGTGAGCCTGATGCCCTGGTAGATCACCTCGAAGCCCGCGTCGCGCGCTGCCACCGCGATCTGCTCGGCTCCGTTGGAGTGGCCGTCGAGGCCGGGCTTGGCGACCAGAAGCCGGGGCGGCCCGCCCGTGCGCTCGGCCAGGGCCCGGGTCCGGAGCCGGATGGGTCCGAGCTCGTCGCCGCGGTGGCCGACCCCGCCGCTGACGCCGGTCGGGGCGCGGAACTCGCCGAAGACCTCGCGCGAGCGCACCGGCCCACTCCCCGGTGGTGCCCCCGGCGTGGGCCAGGGCGATGGTCGCCGCCATGACGTTGGAAGCGGGTCCGGAGTCGGCCGCCACCCGTCGGAGCTCGTCGAGCGCGCGCGTGACTGCCGCGCCGTCGCGGCCGGACCGCCACCGCTCGACGTCGGCGATCTGGTCCGCCTCGACGCGGTGGTCGACCCTGAGGATGTTCTCGATCTCCCCGTCGCCCGTCAGCGGTGAGGGTGCGGTCTCGGTGAAGCGGTTGACGCCGACCACCGGCTGCTCGCCGGACTCGATGCGCCGCATCCGCTCCACCTGGCTGCGCACGAGGCGCCGCTTGAGCTCGTCGATCGCGGCGAAGGCGCCTCCGAGCGCCTCCACGTCCGCCAGTTCCTCCCACGCCGCGTCGGCCAGTTCGTGTCGTCTTGGCCTCGATCACGTGCGAGCCCTCGAAGATGTCGTCGTACTCGAGCAGGTCGGACTCGAAGGCGAGCACCTGCTGCATGCGCAGCGACCACTGCTGGTCCCAGGGCCGGGGCAGCCCGAGCGCCTCGTTCCACGCCGGCAGCTGCATGGCCCGGGCCCGGGCGCTCTTCGACAGCGTCACACCGAGGCTCTCGAGCACGATGCGCTGCACGTTGTTCTCCGGCTGCTGCTCGGTGAGGCCGAGCGAGTTCACCTGCACCCCGTAGCGGAAACGGCGCAGCTTGGGATCATCGACGCCGTAGCGCTCGCGGCAGATGCGGTCCCAGAACTGGGTGAAGGCACGCATCTTGCAGGTCTCCTCCACGAAGCGAACGCTGGAGTTGACGAAGAAGCTGATGCGGCCCACCACCGCCGGCAGCTCAGCCCGGGTCGATCTTGCCCGAATGGCGCACGCCGTCGAGCACGCCGATGGCCGTGGCGAGCGCGTACGCCACCTCCTGGACCGGCGTCGCCCCGGCCTCTTGGAGGTGGTAGCTGCACACGTTGATCGGGTTCCAGCGGGGCGCGTGGCGCACCGTGTAGGCGATGGTGTCGACGGTCAGGCGAAGGCTCGGCTCCGGCGGGAAGATGTAGGTACCGCGGCTCAGGTACTCCTTGACGATGTCGTTCTGCGTCGTCCCGGCGAGTCGGGAAGGGTCGATCCCGAGGTCCTCGGCGTGGGCGACGTAGAGGCCGAGCAGCCAGGCCGCCGTGGCGTTGATCGTCATGGACGTGTTCGTCTCGGCCACCGGGATCCGGTAGAGCAGCTCCTCCATGTGCCCGATGTGGGCGACGGGGACACCGACCTTTCCGACCTCGCCCGCCGCCTCGGGGGCGTCGGGGTCGTATCCGGTCTGGGTCGGGAGGTCGAAGGCGATGGAGAGGCCCGGTCTGTCCCTTGGCCAGGTTGGTGCGGTAGAGCTCGTTCGAGGCACGCGCGGTCGAGTGGCCCGAGTAGGTGCGCATCATCCAGGGCGCGTCACGCGGCGAGTCGCTGGCCATCCCTCTCTCCTCCCGACTTGGGGGCGCCGACGTCATTCTGCCCGCTGGCCCGGTGGCGGCGGCTCGCGCCCGTTCCGTCGGGTCCGCCCGGGCCGTGCGGGTCCGCCCGGACCGTGCGGTCCGGCCGCGCCGTTCCGCCCGTCAGCGGTCGTAGTCGTAGAAGCCCTTCTTCGTCTTGCGACCGAGCTGACCCGACGTGACCAGACGGCGCAACAGGGGGACGGCAGCGTAGTTGGGGTCGCGGTATTCCTCGTAGAGGGCGTCGAGGATGGCGAGCGACGTATCGAGCCCGACGAGGTCCAAGAGCGCGAACGGGCCCATCGGGAAGCCGCAACCGCCCTTCATGGCGGTGTCGATGCCCTCCGTGGTACCGACGCCCAGCTCCTTCAGCCGAACGGCGTTGTTGAGGTAGGGGAAGAGCAACGCGTTGACGATGAAGCCGGCCTGGTCCTTCACCTCGACGGGCTCCTTGCCGCAGTCGGCGGCGAATCCGAGGGCAGCCTCGACCGTGGCGTCCGCCGCGGTGATGGGCCGCACCACCTCGACGAGGGACATGGCGGGCGCCGGGTTGAAGAAGTGGATGCCGCAGACGAGGTCGGGCCGTCCGCGTCGCCATCGCCATCTCGACCACCGGCAGGGTGGAGGTGTTGGTGGCGAGCAGGGTGTCCGGCTTGCAGATGCTGTCGAGCTCGGCGAAGAGGTCCTTCTTGACCGCCAGGTCCTCCACCACCGATTCGATGACGAGGTCGACGTCGACCAGCTCGCCGAGGTGGGTGGTGGCCCGCACCCGACCGAGGATCGGCGTCGGCGTCGGCCTGGGTCCGCTTCTCCTTGGCCACCTGCTTGCCCAGGGACCGCTCGAGGGCCGCCACCGTGGCATCGGCGCCCGACTGGCTCCGGCTGCGCAGGACCACCTCCATCCCAGAGGCGGCCGCCACCTCGGCGATGCCCGAGCCCATGATCCCCGAACCGACGATTCCTACCCGCGTGATCGACATGGGCCGACAGCTTACTGGCCGGTAACCTGAACCGCTGGGCGGCCCTCCCGGCCCGACAGGCAGCGCGGGCATGCAAGAGTGGCGCATGAGCAGACGCGGCACCTTGGCCCTGGTCGGAGGCGGCGAGTGGACCGACGGGTGCAGCTTCGACGCCGGCCTGCTGGCCGCGTCGGGCGGTTCGCGACGTCCTGATCCTCCCCACGGCGGCGGCCTACCAGCACCCCGAGCGGGCCGCCCTGCGCGCGGCCGAGTGGTTCGCCCCGCTGGGGGGACGAGGTCGAGGGGCTCATGGTCGTCGACCGGCCGTCGGCCGAGGACCCCGGCATGGCGGCGGCGGTGGCGGGGGCACGCTTCGTGTATCTCGCCGGGGGCTCGCCCCTGCACCTGCGGGCCGTCCTGAAGCGCTCGGCCGTCTTCGAGGCGCTGCGTCCAGGCGTGGGAGGACGGCGCCGTGGTGGCCGGCGCCGGCGCCGGGGCCATGGCGCTGACCGACCCCATGGTCGACCCACGCGGTGGTGCGATCACCCTCGGACTTGGCCTGGTCGACAACCTCGCCGTCGTCCCCCACTTCGGTGACGAGCACGACGACGCCCACGGGCAGAAGCTCGAGCGGACCGTCGCCATGGCCCCGGCCGCCCTGCCGGTCGTCGCATTGCCCGACCGCACCGCGCTCATCCGCGACCCCGACGGGACCTGGCGCTACGAGGGGGCGGGGCAGCCCGCGGTCTTCGTCGGCGGGGCGCCGGCGGACCGGCCTGGGGCTGCTCCAGGGCTGAGTTCAGTCCGGCTCGAGGGCTGAGCTCTCAGTCCGGCTGAGCCAGTCAGTCCTTCTCTTCGATGGTCACGCTTTGGATCACCACTTTCTCGGTTGGCGAGCCAGACCGGGTGCCCTTGGCGTCGATGGTGGCGATGACGTCGTGGCCGCTGACCACCTCACCGAAGAGCGAGTACAGCGGCGGCAGGCGAACGCCGTCGGGACCGCTGATGACGAAGAACTGGCTGCCGTTGGTGTTCGGCCCGGCGTTGGCCATCGCCAGCGACCCGACCTTGTAGCGGCCGGCCGCTGGGAGTTCGTCGGCGAAGCTTGTACCCCGGACCACCCGAACCCGTGCCGGTGGGGTCTCCGCCCTGGAGGACGAATCCCGGGATGACGCGGTGGAAGACGATGCCGTCGTAGTAGTGGTACCTCGACAGGAAGACGAAGCTGTTGACCGCCTTCGGCGCCGCCAGGGGGTCGAGCGCGATCACCATCGTGCCGTGCGAGGTGGTCATGGTGGCCACGTAGCGCTTGTCCGTATCGATGATCATCGGCGGCTCTTCGTCGAAGTTGCGCTGCTGGGGGCTCGAGCCGTCGGCGGCGGGCGGGGTGGGGGTGGCCATGGTCGCCCTCCTAGGAGCTGGTGATGGTGATGGAGAGGATGCGCTGCGTCACGTCGGGCGGGACGCCCGCGGTGGAACCTTGCTGATTGATGGTCTCGACGACGTTCATGCCCGAGGTGACCTGTCCGAAGAGGGCGTAGGTGTTCGGGAGGCTCTCCCCCTCCGGTCCGGCGACGATGAACCACTGGCTGCCGCCCGTGTTCGGTTGAACCCGTGTTGGCCATGGCGACGGACCCGAGCGGGTACTGCTGGCTCGCGGAGGAAGCCTTGGCCGGGTTCTCGTCGGGAATGGTGTACCCCGGACCGCCGGTGCCGGTACCCGTGGGATCGCCGGTCTGGTCCATGAAGTTCGGGATGACCCGGTGGAAGAGCACGCAGTGGTAGAAGCCCTTCTGGGCCAGGAACACGAAATTGTTCACCGTCTTCGGAGCGGTCTTGGCGTCGAGCGTGATGACGAAGGTGCCGGTCGTCGTCTTGACGGTGGCCGTGTAGGTCTTCGAGGTGTCGATGGCCATGGCGGGCGCAGACGGGAAGGACATGTTGTTGACCCTCGTCTTCGTGCTGGCCGGGCACCCCGCCGAGACGGCGGCGGCGTTCGCCTGGGTCTGGAGCTTGGCGTGGCTCCCCGCCGTCGTGGTGGAGGTGGTCGTGGTGGACGACTTGGACTTGGCGTCCTGATTGTTCTTGTTGCTGTTGCCGGTGAGCAGGAAGACCAGGCCGACGATGACGCCGATGACCACGACACCGATGATCACGTTCCGGGTCTGCTTGCGCTGCTTGTGACGCTTGGCCTCGGCCTCGAGTCGGGCCTGTCGGGCCGCGCGCTGGCGGGCTCTCTTGTCGCTGGGCACGGCCCGCGACCATATCCAATCCCCGGTGGCCTCTCGGATCGCCCCCCGCCACGGAGGAGCCGGGGCCTCCGGCCCGACGTTCGGGGCGGCCCCGACGACGGCACCGGGGTCGCCCGCGAGGGCCCCGGGGTCGCCCGAGAAACGGGACGGTCGCGCCCAAGTCGGTAGCCTCCAGACCGATGCCCCTGGTCGTCCAGAAATTCGGTGGCACCTCGGTCGGAGACGCGGACCGCATCCGAGCCGTGGCCGACCACGTCGCCCGGACCCGCCGCCAGGGGTCCGACGTGGTCGCCGTCGTGAGCGCCATGGGCAAGACGACGGACGAGCTGATCCATCTGGCGAATTCCGTGAGCAGCGTCCAGCCGCCCCGGGAGTACGACATGCTCGTGAGCACCGGGGAGCGCATCTCCATGGCACTGCTCTGCATGGCGCTGGCCGAGCTCGGGGTCGAGGCGGCGTCGCTGACCGGGAGCCAGGTCGGCATCATCACCGACGCCGATCACACCCGCGCCAAGATCCTGGAGGTGCGGGCCGACCGGGTGCGCGACGCCCTTGCCGCGGGCAAGGTGCCGGTGGTGGCGGGGTTCCAAGGCGTGTCCGAGCAACGCGAGATCACGACCCTCGGGCGCGGAGGCTCCGACACCACTGCGGTCGCACTGGCCGCCGTCTTGAACGCAGACGTCTGCGAGATCTACACCGACGTCACGGGCGTGTTCACCGCCGATCCTCGTATCGTGCCCGAGGCGCACCGGATCAACCGGATCTCCTTCGAGGAGATGCTCGAGATGGCGGCGACGGGGGGCCGGGTGCTCATGTTGCGCGCCGTCGAGTTCGCCCGCAACCACAACGTCCCGCTGCATGTGCGCAGCAGCTTCACCTGGGAGCCGGGCACCTGGGTGGTCGAGGAGGATGCCGACATGGAAGAAGCGGTCGTCACCGCGGTCACCCACGACACGACGGAGGCGAAGGTCACCGTGAGCGGGGTACCCGACCAACCGGGGGTGGCGGCCAGGCTCTTCCGAGCCCTGGCCGACCAGTCCATCAACGTGGACATGATCGTCCAGAACACGTCGGTGCACGGCATCACCGACATCTCCTTCACCGTGCCCAAGACGGACCTGGCCGTGTCGGTGGAGACGTCGCAGGCCCACGCCGAGGAGCTGGGAGCTTCGGGGGTGACCTCGGACGCGGACGTGGCCCGGGTCTCGCTCATCGGCGTGGGCATGAAATCGCACCCCGGCATCGCCGCCACCATGTTCGAGACGCTGGCGAACGACGAGATCAACATCGACATGATCTCGACGTCGACCATCCGCACCTCGTGCATCGTGGCCGCGGAGGACGTCGAGCGTGCCGTGCGTCTCCTGCACGCGGCGTTCGCCCTTGGGTGATGGCGCCGGCCGCGGCTCGCCGCACCCTGTGGCTGCTCAGGCACGCCAAGACCGTGACCGACCCTCCGCCGGGTGGGTCCGACTTCGACCGCGTGCTCGCGCCACGGGGCCGCCGTGACGCCACCGCGCTCGGTCGGCTCTTCGCCGGGAACGGTGAGGGCCTCGGCCGCGACGCTTCGGCGACGCCGCGGGCCACGGTGGCGCTGGTCTCGCCGGCCGCCCGTACCAGGGCCACGGCCGAGCTCGTGCTGGCCGACGTGTCCGACCCGCCCGAGCAGCGCTTCGAAGAGGATCTCTACGGGGCCGATCCGGCCGAGGTCATGGCGTACCTGCAGGGCCTGCCCGACGACGTCGCGGCGGCCATGGTCGTGGGCCACAACCCGACGGCCCACAGCCTCTCGCGCGCTCCTGTCTCCCCGCGACCAGAAGGGGATGGAGTTGACGACGCGCCAGGGCTTCCCCACCTGCGCGCTCGGGGTCTACACGTTCAAGGCCGACGCATGGAAGGACGTGGACCGCGGCGAAGCGAAGCTGGCCGCGCTGATGGCGCCGCCGTACGGCTGAAGCGAGCGATCAGGCCAGGCTGCGCAGGACGGCAGCGTCGCCCTGTCCGCCGCCGCCGCACAGCGCCACGGCTGCCGTCGACTGACCACGACGGCGCAGCTCGAGCAGCGCAGTGAGGGCGACGCGTGTCCCCGACATCCCGACCGGGTGTCCGAGTGCGATCGCGCCCCCGTTCACGTTGACCTTGTCCTCGTCGATGCCGAGGTCGTCCACCGAGGCCAGGCCGACGGCGGCGAAGGCCTCGTTGATCTCGAAGAGGTCGATGCCGCCGAGGTCGACGCCCGCCTTCTGCGCCGCCTTGGTGATGGCGCGTGACGGCTGGGTGAGCAGCGAGTTGTCCGGTCCGGCCACCATGCCGTACCCGGCGATCTGGCCGAGAGGGGAGACACCGAGCTGCTTGGCCTTCTCCGCCGACATGACCACGACGGCACAGCCGCCGTCGGAGATCTGCGACGCGTTCCCGGCGGTGATGGTGCCGTTCTTGTCGAAGGCGGGCCTGAGCGCGCCCAGCGACTCGGCCGTCGTTCCGGGTCGCACCCCTTCGTCGGTGTCCACCAGCAGCGGGTCCCCCTTGCGCTGAGGGACCTCGACAGCCACGATCTCGTCGGCCAGCCGCCCCTCTTTCGCCGCCGCGGCGGCCTTCTCGTGGCTGGCCGCGGCGAACGCGTCCTGCCGCTCGCGCGAGATGCCGGCCTTCTGGTTGAAGCGCTCGGTGGAGAGGCCCATGGCGATGTGGTCGAACGAATCGGTCAACCCGTCGAACATCATGGAGTCCACCAGCGTGGCGTCGCCGATGCGGAAGCCGGCGCGAGCGCCGGGAAGCAGGTGGGGGGCCTGGGTCATCGACTCCATGCCGCCGGCCACCACGATCTCCGCGTCGCCGGCGCGGATCATCTGGTCGGCCAGGTAGATGGTGTTGAGGCCGGACAGACAGACCTTGTTGATGGTGTTGGCGGGGACGCTCATGGGAATGCCGGCCTTGACCGCGGCCTGGCGCGCCGTGATCTGACCCTGGCCGGCCAGGATGACCTGGCCCATGAGCACGTAGTCGACCTGGTCCGGTGCAACGCCGGCACGCCGGAGCGCCTCGGCGATGGCGAAGCCGCCGAGGTCCATGGCGCTGAAGCCGGTGAACGCGCCCGAAAGCTTCCCGATGGGGGTCCTTGCCCCTGCGACGATGACGGCCTCAGCCATTGCCCTGCACCTCCGGCTTCCCGCCGGTCTGGTTACCGGTCGGGAACCCCATCGTACCGGCCCACTATCGTCGGGTCACATGAGCGAGATCCTCAATGCCGTCGTGGCGGGAGCGCCGGGCGACCAGCTCGTTGCACTGCCGATGCCCGAGTCCTACCGGGCCGCCCTGGTCAAACGCAGTGAAATCGCCATGTTCGAAGGGATGGAGTCCTCCGAGAAGGACCCCCGTCGCTCCCTGCACGTCGAAGAGGTCCCGCTGCCCGAGCTGGCCCCGGACGAGGCCTTCGTGGCGGTGATGGCGTCGTCGATCAACTTCAACACGGTCTGGACGTCCATCTTCGAACCGCTGCCCACCTTCGGTTTCCTCGACCGGCTGGCCAAGGAGGGCCCCTGGGCGGCGCGCCACTCGCTGGACTACCACGTCGTCGGTTCGGACGGCGCCGGAGTGGTGTTGCGCACCGGGTCGGCGGTGCGCAACTGGAAGGTGGGGGACAAGGTCACCATCCACTGCAACTACGTCGACGACCAGGACCCCTCGGCTCACGACGACTCCATGCTGGCGGCCAACCAGCGCATCTGGGGCTTCGAGACGAACTTCGGCGGGCTGGCCGACATCACCGTGGTGAAGGCCAACCAGCTCATGCCGAAGCCGGCGCACCTCAGCTGGGAGGAGGCGGCGGTCAACGCGCTCTGCAACTCGACCTCCTACCGGATGCTGGTCTCGCCCAACGGCGCCCGCATGACCCAGGGGGACAAGGTGCTCGTCTGGGGGGCCAGCGGCGGCCTGGGCAGCTACGCGGTGCAGCACGTCCTCAACGGCGGCGGGACGCCGATCGGGGTCGTGTCGTCGCCCGAGAAGGTGAAGCTGCTCAACGACCTCGGCGTGGAGGCGGTGATCGACCGCAAGGCCGCGAGCTACCGGTTCTGGTCGGACGAGCACACCCAGGACGAGTCGGAGTGGCGCCGATTCGGCAAGGACATCCGAACGCTGGTGGGCGGCGAGCCCGAGATCGTCTTCGAGCACCCGGGGCGCCAGACGATGGGCGCGTCCGTCTTCGCCTGCAAGCGGGCGGGAACCATCGTGACCTGCGCCGCGACGTCGGGCTACATGATCGAGTACGACAACCGGCATCTCTGGATGAAGCTCAAGACGATCAAGGGTTCCCACTTCGCCAACTACCGCGAGGCGTGGGACGCCAACCAGCTCATCTGCGACGGCAAGGTGCTGCCGCCGCTGTCCGCCGTCTACCCGCTGGAGGACGTGGGTGAGGCGGCGTTCCAGGTCCACCACAACCTGCACGAGGGGAAGATCGGGGTGCTCTGCCTGGCGCCGGCGGAGGGGCTCGGGGTCGACGACCCGACGCTGCGGGCCAAGGTGGGCGAGGACCGCATCACACTGTTCCGGAGGCACGGCGCATGAGCGAGGGACTCCTGACCGAGATCGACCACGTGGCCATCGCCGTCAACGACCTGGAGGCGGCCATCGCCTGGTACGCCGAGGCGTTCGGGGCGACCGTCGACCACCGCGAGCGCGTCGAGCGCGACGGCGTGGAGGAGGCGCTGCTGAAGGTGGCCGACTCCTACGTGCAACTGCTGACCCCGATCCGGGACGACTCGCCGGTGGCCAAGTACCTCGCCACCCGGGGCGAGGGGCTGCACCACGTCGGCTACCGGGTCGACGACTGCGCGGCGGCACTCGAGGCGATCCGGGCATCGGGTGGCCGGCTGATCGACGAATCACCGCGCCCCGGGTCGCGGGGGACGACGGTGGCGTTCGTGCACCCGAAGACGTCGTTCGGGACGCTGATAGAGCTGGTCCAGGAGTAGCGAGCGGGCCGTCCGGCACGCCTACCCCCCTCTGGCGAAGCGGACCTGGTCCCCCTGGAGGTCCCACTCCGTCGCCGACCAGAACCCCATGGCGCGGGCGTCGGGACCGACGACGATCGCCTGCATCCGCTGCGCCCCGAGCTCGGCCAGCCGGCGTTCGGCCGACCGCACCAGCTGCCGACCGAGGCCGCTCCGCCTGGATTCCGGTGCGACCACGAGGCGGTAGACCGAGCCCCGCCACCCGTCCCACCCGGCGATGACGGTCCCGACGATCCGGCCCGACTCCAGGGCCACGATGAGGGCGCCCGCGTCGTGGGCGACGAGCGCGCGCAGCGCGGACTCGGTATCCGTGGACGTCGGTTGCGCCGCGTCGCGCCACAACTGCAAGACGGCGGCGAGGTCGCCGGCGGCGGCGGGACGGATCGCCAGGCTCATCGGCCGAGCGTACGCGGCGAATCCTGTGCCGGTTGAGCGCATCCGTTTCCGGACGACCCGCTCATCGGATCATTCGGGACACATCGATTCGGATACGTCGGTGGATTGCACGAAGGGACCGGTGGGATACATCCGCTCCTGTACCTCCGCCAGCGTCACGGTCCGAGGGACGGGCAGATCACGTCCCGGAAGAGGTATCTCGTGGCGCCCCGCCGCCAGCAGCGTGGCCTTCCGGGAATTCGGATCGTACGAGTAGAGCGTCGAGACGCAGAGACCGCCTCGCCACGTGGAGGAGAACACGAGGAACTGCCGGCCCGGCGTCAGAGCGGGGAAGGGGAATGGCCCTGCGGGAATCGGTCGCCACGGCGATCCCGTGATCTCCAACGCTCGATCCACCTTGAACAGCGTCGGAACCTCCGAGGTTGGTTGCGGGTTCGGATACGCGGTGACGATGGAGACCGAGGTCGACGCGGATGCGAGCCAGGCGATTGCGTCGTGGTCCGAAGGCAGGCTGCACCCTGGAGGGCACGCCCCGGCGATCGGCGTCGAGGCCTGTGGTCCTGCACTGGTGGTTGGCGGGAGCGTGGTGGTGGTCGTGGTCGATGTCGAGGTTGTGGCGGAGGTTCTTTTGATCGACTGCGGAACGGTGGTGAGAGTGGACCCACACGCAGCCAGCAGGAAGGCGATCGCGACACAGGCGACGACGGGCTTCAGACGCCGTCGTGAAGGTGCCATCGTCGAGCGGATCGACGCCCCGTCCCGGCCCTGCTGCGCGCCTGCGAAGCGGCCGGATTGACCGCCCGGGGATGACGTCGACCCCCTCTCCGGGGCACCCGTCGACGCGCCCATCGTGAACTGACCCGGTCGGGCCGGCAGAGCCGTCCCTCGGGCCGGCACACGGGGGATCATTCAGGCGATCGGATGATGCAGAACTCGTTGCCCTCGGGGTCCCGCAGGACCCGCCAGTCATCGCCCACGTAGACGTCGTCGGCCGGCGTCGCGCCCAGGGCGATCGCGGCTTCGACAGCGGCGTCGTAGTCGCCGACCCGCAAGTCGAGATGCAGCCGGTTCTTCCCCGACTTGGGGTCGTGGACCTGAAGGAAGAGCAACGGGATCGGGCCGCCGCGCAGGGTCGCCTCTCCCTCGTCATCGACGCTGACCTCGCCCCCGACGAGCTCGGACCACCACCGGGCCTGCGAGACCGGATCGGCCGCGTCGACGCAGAGCCACCCGATGGAGATGTCCGTGCTCACCATCATTGACCTCCGCGTCCTGCGTGTGGCGTGCATCGCCGACCATAGACCCGGCATCTGCTCACTGCGGTCGGCGTCGTCGGCCGATGCCGCCGTCCCGTTGTCAGGCCTCCGGGGCGAGAAATTCGTAGGTCAAGAAGGCGAGGCCGTCACCCATGGTCTGGGTGTCGACGAGGCGCATGGGCTTCTGGTCGGTGGTCTCGCCGAAGAGGCGCTCGCCCGTCCCGAGCACGACGGGGAACACGACCAGGCGCAGCCCGTCGACCAGGTCGTGCTCCATGAGCGTGTGCGCGAGCTGATAACTGGCAGGGACGACGATCTCACCGTCGAGCTCCTGCTTCAGCTTCGAGACCTCGCTCACGACATCGCCCTTGAGGACCCTCGAATTGTTCCAGTCGGCATGTTCGAGAGTGGAGGACACGACGTACTTGGGCATGTCGTTCAACCTGTCCGCGAGCTCGCCACTCCGGGGTCGCCAACGCGCCCCGAAGAACTCGTAGCTCCGCCGCCCCAGCAGCCATGCCTCGGCGCTCAGCGCCTCGTCGAGCGCGACCTTGTTCCACGCTTCGAGGTCGTTGCCCCCGAACTGGACGAACCAACCGCCGAGCCCGAAGCCCTCCTCACCGTCCGGATCCTGGACCACTCCATCGAGCGAGACGTTCTGCGGGCCGCTCATCACGATCTTTCCCATGTGTTGCTCCTCTGCCGTTGGTGTTGTTCGAAGCCATTGATGTAGACGCCATGGCATCGGGAAACTGGGCGCTCCGCGGCCGCACAGTTCGCTCCACGCCTACATCCATCCGCAACGGAACGGCGACCGGCTCCGGGACTGTTGCCGGCTCCCCGGATCCTTCCAGGGCGTCGAGGACACTCCGCAGGGACATTCGGCCATCAGCCATCGGCCATCGGCCATCGGCGTTCGCGCCGGCGCCACGCCGCCTGCGCCCGGCCGAAGAGGGATCAGGTCACATCGGTCGAGGGTCACGGGACGAGAGCACGCAGAACTCGTTGCCTTCCGGATCGGCCAGGACAATCCACGATTGGTCGCCTTGGCCGATTTCGGCCCGTGTGGCGCCGAGGTCGAGGAGGCGGGCCACGGCGGCGTCCCGGTCGTCGGGCCGGAAGTCGAGGTGCAGACGATTCTTGAGGGTCTTGGGCTCCGGGACGCGAGCAAACAGGAGTCCGGGCATCCGTTCCGGCGCGGGCCGGATCTCGAACTCCTCCGGGTCGTCGTTGACCACGACCCACTCCAGGGCCGCCGCCCACCACCGGCCGAGCCCGCCGGGATCGGCGGCGTCCACGATGACCTGCTCCCATTCCAGCGACATCAGGCCACCCCCTCGACTCGCATTTCACGGGTACCGATCTCGTGGAGTTGTAGAAGGACGAGCGGGATCGCACCGCCGAGCGGGATGGCCTCTCGCCCCTCCTCGACGCAGAGCCACCTGATGGAGACGTCCGTGCTCACGATTCTTCACCTCCGCGTCCCGCGTGCCTAGGGCGACGACCATAGGCCGACAGTCCCGACTGACGTTTCGGTCGGCGCCGATCGGTCCTCCATGACTTCGACACACGAGCCGACATGTCCATGGCGGCGGACGGGTCGTGTGACGACCGCGTGAGAAGGGAACGAGGTCGGGCGGAGAGGGACCACCCGAACCCCGGGGGGGTAGATTGCGCTGTGGACTGGAAACTCGAGCTTGTCGCGATTCCCGTGACCGACGTCGATCGGGCAAAGGACTTCTACGTGAACAAGGTTGGTTTTGGCGCCGACCACGACCACCAGGTCAACGAACACCTCCGCTTCGTGCAGCTCACTCCTCCCGGATCGGCCTGCTCGGTGGTGCTCGGAACCGGCATCACCGACATGACGCCGGGGTCTCAGCGAGGTGTACAGGTCGTCGTCGAGGACGTCGAGGCGGCGCGTGCGCACCTCATCGCCAACGGTGTCGCCGCGAGCGAGGTGGACGTTCAGCCGTGGGGTTCCTTCGTCACCTTCAGCGATCCAGATGGCAATACGTGGGCGCTGCAGCAAGTGCCGGCAAGATAGACAGTCGAACTCCGGGCTCGGTGCGACCCGGCGCAGATCCGGGGTCCCTCGTGACCCTCCGCGTGGGCTGCGATCATTTCCACCATGGCTTCGGCCCGACGAGCCGACATGTTCACCGCGGATGGCATGCCGTCTGACGACGACCCGCGTGAGAACGGACCGAGGTTGGGCGACGAGCGGACCACGCTGGTCGAAGCCCTGCGCCGGCAGCGCCTCACCCTGGAGATCAAGTGTTCGGATCTCCATGCGGAGGCCATGGCGCGGCGTTCTGTCGAGCCTTCGACGATGTCGCTCCTCGGGCTGGTGCGACACCTGGCGGAGATGGAGCGTGCCGCGTTCCGGAGGCTGATGGCGGGAGAGGACGCGCCCGGCTCTTCTGCACCGAAACCGAGCGAGACGGCGATTTCGACGGTGCCGTGTCCGACCCCAAGGTCGTCACGGACGCGTGGGAGGCGTGGCGGGCGGAGGTGGACTTCGCGACGCGGTTCGTGGCGGACGCGCCCAGTCTCGACGTCACCGGGGACGACTCCACGAATCAGCACGGCAGCGGCGGCGGGTCGATTTCGCTCCGCGAGGTGATGGTCGGGACGATCGAGGAGTACGCCCGCCACATGGGTCACGCCGACCTGTTGCGTGAGCGGATCGACGGACGCCTGGGCCAGTGACACGTCGACACCCCTGTAGCCCGACGGGACGTACGTCCCAGGCGCGCCGCGCTCAGGTGGGGCGGAAGCGCTCCATGTCGGCGGCGATGCTCTTCGCCACATCGGCGTCCGACCTCGGACGCGTCAGCGAACTGCTCCCACGAGCCCACGGCACCCGCGACGTCCCGCACGATCGACCGGTACCCCGGGACCCGGTGCCGCTCGCCGACGGCGTAGAGGTCGGCGAGACTGATCCCGTCGAACTTGCCGTTCACCGACATCAGGTGCCGGCTCGTCCACCTGCTCTGGGGGTTGTAGGCGTGCGTGACGTCGTAGGCCGGTGACAGCTCCCACGGCCCGGTGGCACGGCGCACGAAGGAGAGGTTCTTGGTGTGGTCGTCGCGGTTCACGGCGAAGACGTTGAACACCATGCGGCGGTAGGCCTCGGCGAGCGCGTCGCGGTCGAGGCCGAGGGCTGCCACCGCCTGGAGGTACTGGTCGTAGCTGTGGACGCCGGTCATGTTGAAATCGAGATGAGCCAGTGCGCACAGCGAGATCACGTGGATCCGCTCGCCGTCGGGCCCACGGTCGAACCGCCTGGTCATGAAATGGCGCCGGGGACCTTCGGCGAGGAGCCGGCACTCCGTCATCTCCACCCCTGCCACCTGCGCCATCGCCGAGTAGGCGTACTCGATCCTCCCGTAGGGAGCGCTCTCGCCGAGCCGGTCGCTGTGGCCGTCCATCGCGGTGCCGCCCACGCCGTCGAGCTTGATGAGCCACTGCTCGAACCCCGGAGCCGGCGCGCTGTAGGCGGAGCGGACCTGGCTCGTGGCGGGGTTGTACGCGACCACGGCCTTCGCCCGGGCCCCTCCCGCGCTCGTGCCGACCGAGATGAGCTGCCTCAACGCCGCCTTGGCCGTCTCGTCGCGATCGAAGACCCCTTCGACGGTCCGACGCGCCGCCAGGACGAGGTCGGCCAGCGCCACGCCGGTCGGCGGGTCCTCTCCCGCGACGCGTGCCGGGGGCCGGAACTCGAGGGCGCCCATGGCGCGGTCGGCGGCATAGGCCAGCCGGTCGAGTGGCGTGATGTCCGACGCCGCGACTCCCTGGTCGGCCATGGAGGCGTCGACGAGGGCGTTGCCGAAGGCGTCGGGGAGGGCGTCCGCGAGCAGGGCCGGGAGCCCGTAGAAGGTGGCACGGGCGAGATCAGGGAATTCGTACGGCTCCGCCCGCCGCGGCATGTGCAGGGGCGCCAGCTCCACCCCCGCTTCCACCCACTCGGGCGTGTACGCGAAGGCGTACCAACCGCTCTCGGGGTCGAGCGCCACGGCGCCCACCGTCCGCCCCCAGGCCAGGACCTCCACGACGGGGGCGGGACGGTAGCTCAACGGGTGGCTCGTCTCGGGTGCCGAACCCGCGGCGGGCTCTTCGACTTCGCCGTCTCGCGCTTCGTGGCGGCCAGGAGGTCGAGCGGGTTGAAGGGCGCGCGGACCGGACCCAGCGTGTCGATCCACTGCTCCGCGTCGAGCGCTCGCAGCACCTTCACCATGGTGCCGACCGTGGCGCCCACCCCCTGCTCCAGGTGCTTCAACGCCCCGAGGGAGACGTTCGCCCTGGCCGCCAGCTCAGCCTGGGTGAGCGACCCCGCCACCCGCAGGGCGCGCACGTTCCGGCCCAACCTGCGCTCCAGCTCTTCTGCGTCGGCCACAGGGCACCTCCCGTAGCCAGAATTCTACCTCTTCGACCACACGACGGCAACCCGTTACCGGTACACGCCAGAGTTATGAATATGGCTTTTACCGAAGATATCTCGGTAAAAGCCATATTCCTACCCTCATCTTGTCGGACGGTCAGCGACGTCCGGTGCCCGGTGGCTCGACGCTCTAGGCGCCGGCCTCCACGGCGCCGGAGCCGTTGGCGTCCTCCGAAGCAGCCTCCGGCGCAGGCGGCGGCCCGGCGTCGACGATCGGGTTGCCGTAGGCATCCTCGGCGTTCGGTGCCGCGCCCAACCAGCTGGCGTCGATCGACGAGTCGAAGGGGTCGTCACCGACACCTTCGCCCATGTCCCGCAGCCAGTTGGCCAGGTCCTCGGTGTCGGACTCCTCGCCCGCGCCCATGGCCCAGAAGGGCATCGCCTCGGCGTCGGGCATCTCCAGCCGGATGTCCCGGTAGTGCTGCATACCGGAACCGGCGGGGATCAGCTTGCCGATGATGATGTTCTCCTTCAGGCCGAAGAGCTGGTCGCTGCGGCCTTCGATGGCCGCCTCGGTCAGCACCCGCGTCGTCTCCTGGAAGGAGGCGGCGGAGAGCCAGCTCTCGGTGGCCAGCGAGGCCTTGGTGATCCCCATGAGCTCGGGCCGGCCCTGGGCGGGCTGGGTGCCCTCCTCGACCAGCGTCCGGTTGACCTCGGCGTAGATCTGGTTGTCGACCCGCTCGCCCGGGAGGAAGGGCGCGTCGCCCGGCTCCGCCACGAGCACGCGGCGCAGCATCTGGCGCACGATCAGCTCGATGTGCTTGTCGTGGATGGACACACCCTGGTCCCGGTAGACCTTCTGGACCTCTTCCACGAGGTACTGCTGGGTCTCGCGGATGCCCTTGACCTCGAGCAGCTCCTTGGGGTCCTTCGGGCCCTCGACCAGCGCGTCGCCGGCGGAGACCTCCTGGCCGTCGACCACTTCGAGGTGGGCGCGGGACGCCACCAGGGCCGAGTCCTCGGTCCCGTCGTCGGCCACCACCGTGATGCGGCGGCCGGTCTCCTCGTCCTCGACCCGGACCACGCCCGAGTGATGGGCCAGCACGGCCGCGCCCTTCGGGGTGCGGGCCTCGAACAGCTCGACCACCCGGGGCAGGCCGTGCGTGATGTCCTCGCCGACGACACCGCCGGTGTGGAAGGTCCGCATCGTCAGCTGCGTGCCGGGCTCGCCGATGGACTGGGCGGCGATGACGCCGACCGCCTCACCGAGCTCGATCATGGAGCCCGTGGCGAGCGAAAGGCCGTAGCACGCCGCGCACACGCCCTGGGGCGATTCGCAGGTGAGGACCGACCGCGTCCGGATGCGGTCGACGGACTCGTCGTCGCGCAACCGGGCGATGTTCTCGTCGAGGAGCAGCGTGCCCGTCTCGTAGACCGTCCCATCGGAGAGCGTGACGTCCTCGGAGAGCAGGCGCCCGAAGGCGCGGGTCTCGAGGTAGTTGCGGTGGCCCGGTCCGTCGGGGGCGACGCCTTCGATCCAGATGCCCCGGGTCGAACCGCAGTCCTCGATCCGGATGATGAGCTCCTGGGCCACGTCGACCAGTCGGCGGGTCAGGTAGCCCGAGTCCGCCGTGCGCAGCGCGGTGTCGGCCAGGCCCTTGCGGGCGCCGTGGGTCGAAATGAAGTACTCCAGCACGGACAGGCCCTCGCGGAAGGAGGACTTGATCGGCCGGGGGATCATCTCGCCGCGTGGGTTCGACACCAGGCCCTTCATGCCCGCGATCTGACGGATCTGCTGCGAGTTCCCTCGGGCACCCGAGTCCACCATCATGTCGAGCGGGTTGAAGGCGATCGTGGCCAGCTGGGCCTCCATGGCCCGTCCGACCTCGGAGTTGGCCGAGGTCCAGATCTCGATCTCCTTCTGGCGCCGCTCGTCGTCGGTGATGATGCCGCGCTTGAACTGCGTCTCGGCCTTCTCGGCCTCCTTCTCGTAGCGGTCGAGGATGGCCTGCTTGTCCGGCGGCGTCTGCACGTCGTCGATGGAGATGGTCAGTCCCGACTGGGCGGCGAAGCGGAAGCCCAGCGCCTTGATCCGGTCCAGGCTCTGCGCCACGACGTGCTTGGGGTAGTTGGCCGAGAGCTCCTCGACGATGGTCCCGATCGGGGTGTTGCGCTTGCCCACCACGTCGTTGACGAAGGCGAAGCCCTCGGGCAGCGCCTCGTTGAAGAACACGCGGCCCGGCGTCGTCTCGAAGCCGGCCTCGCCGTTCTCGCTGACCGCACCGGCACCAGCACCGGCGCCGTTGCCGCCGACGGCGACGTGCGACCGTCGCCGTTGCCCTCGACCGCGCCGTCGACGGCACTGTCGTCCGCACCGGCGCCGTCGGCTGAGTGCCCGTTCCCGGCACCGTTCTCGCCCGCGCCGGCGTACAGCACGCCCGCGGCGGCCAGTCGGCCGGCCAGCGAGGACCCCGGAGAGGGCCGCAGCACGATCGGGACCTGGAGCCCCACGTCGCCCGCGTCGAAGGCGGCCTCGAGCTCGTGCAGGTGGCGGAACACCCGGCCGGCACCCGGCCCGTCCTCGACGCGCAGCGTGAGGTAGTAGGCGCCGAAGACCATGTCCTGGGTGGGCACGGTGATGGGGCGCCCCGTGGCCGGGGAGAGGATGTTGTTGGCCGACAGCATGAGCACGCGCGCCTCGGCCTGCGCCTCGGCGGACAGCGGCAGGTGCACGGCCATCTGGTCGCCGTCGAAGTCGGCGTTGAAGGCGGTGCACACGAGCGGGTGGACCTGAATGGCCTTGCCCTCCACCAGCACCGGCTCGAACGCCTGGATGCCGAGGCGGTGCAGGGTCGGCGCACGGTTCAGCAGCACCGGGTGCTCGCGGATGACCCCCTCGAGCACGTCCCAGACCTGGGGCCGGCGCCGCTCGACCATGCGCTTGGCCGACTTGATGTTCTGCGCCAGCTCGGCGTCGACCAGCCGCTTCATCACGAAGGGCTTGAACAGCTCGAGCGCCATCAGCTTGGGCAGGCCGCACTGGTGGAGCTTGAGGTTCGGGCCGATGACGATGACCGAGCGGCCCGAGTAGTCGACGCGCTTGCCCAGGAGGTTCTGGCGGAACCGCCCCTGCTTGCCCTTGAGCATGTCGGAGAGCGACTTGAGCGGGCGGTTGCCCGGGCCCGTGACCGGGCGTCCGCGGCGGCCGTTGTCGAACAGCGCGTCGACGGCCTCCTGGAGCATGCGCTTCTCGTTGTTGATGATGATCTCGGGCGCGCCGAGGTCGAGCAGCCGCTTCAGCCGGTTGTTGCGGTTGATGACCCGGCGGTAGAGGTCGTTGAGGTCCGAGGTGGCGAAGCGGCCACCGTCGAGCTGCACCATGGGGCGCAGGTCGGGCGGGATCACCGGCACGGCCTCGAGGATCATCGCCCGCGGGTCGTTGATGCGCCGGCCGTGGTCGTCGCGCCGGTTGAAGGCGGTGACGATCTTCAGCCGCTTGATCGTCTTCTGGCGACGCTGGGCCGACAGCGGGCGGCGGCCGTCCTTGGCGTCGATCATCTCGCGCAGCTTGATCTCTTCGGCGTCGAGGTCGATGCGGTCGATCAGCTTGAGGATGTACTCGGCCCCCATGCCGCCCTCGAAGTACTCGTCGTAGCGCAGGCGCAGCTCGCGCCAGAGCATCTCGTCCTCAATGATCTTGCGGCCGTGCAGGCTGCGGAACTCGTCCAGCGAGCGCTGGGCGATCTCGGCGTCCTCCTGCGCCCGGTCGCGCACCGTCTGGATGTCCTTCTCGACGGCGCGCTGGCGCGCCTTGATCTCGGCGTCACGAGCGCCCTCGGCCTCGAGCGCCTTGAGCTCGTCCTCGAGCGCCTTGTAGCGCCGGTCGATGTCGAGATCCCGCCGCTTCTCGATGTCGGAGATCTCCTCGGCCATCTCGTTCTCGAGCGAGGGCAGGTCCTGGTGGCGCTTCTCCTCGTCCACCCAGGTGACCAGGTTGGCGGCGAAGTAGATGACCTTCTCGAGCTGCTTGGCCTTGAGCTCCTCGCGGGGCTCGGTGCCCATGAGCAGGTAGGCCAGCCACGAGCGCGTCCCGCGCAGGTACCAGATGTGCACCACCGGCGCGGCCAGCTCGATGTGACCCATGCGGTCGCGGCGCACCTTGGAGCGGGTGACCTCGACGCCGCAGCGCTCGCAGATGATGCCCTTGAAGCGCACGCGCTTGTACTTGCCGCAGTAGCACTCCCAGTCCTTGGTCGGCCCGAAGATCTTCTCGCAGAACAGGCCGTCCTTCTCCGGGCGCAGCGTGCGGTAGTTGATCGTCTCGGGCTTCTTGACCTCGCCGTTCGACCAGCCTCGGATGGAGTCACCCGTGGCCAGGCCGATCCGCAGCTGGTCGAAAGTGTTGACGTCGAGAGCCATTAGGAGAAGCTCCTCTCTGCGGCGCGCCGCTCGTCTTCCTCGTCGGATCCGCGCTCGGGGCGGCTGATGTCGATGCCCAGCTCCTCGGCGGTCCGGAACACGTCCTCGTCCAATTCGTGCATCTCGATCTCCCGACCGTCGACCGCCAGCACCTCGACGTCGAGGCACAGCGACTGCATCTCCTTGATGAGGACCTTGAAGCTCTCGGGGATGCCCGGCTCGGGGATGTTCTCGCCCTTGACGATGGCCTCGTAGACCTTGACCCGGCCCAGGACGTCGTCGGACTTGATGGTGAGCAGCTCCTGAAGGGCGTAGGCGGCGCCGAACGCCTCGAGCGCCCACACCTCCATCTCGCCGAAACGCTGGCCACCGAACTGCGCCTTCCCGCCCAGGGGCTGCTGGGTGATCATGGAGTACGGGCCGGTCGAGCGGGCGTGGATCTTGTCGTCGACCAGGTGGGCCAGCTTCAGGATGTAGACGTAGCCGACCGAGATCGGGTTGTCGTAGGCCTCACCGGTCCGACCGTTGTAGAGGGTCGCCTTGCCGTCGGTGTGGATCTGCACGTCGCCGTTGGCCGAGTCCGGGTTGAGCGTGCCGAAGACCTTCTTGATCGTGGGGTGCGACCCGGCGTCCTCGACCTCGTCCCAGTGGGCACCGTCGAAGACCGGGGTCGAGACCCAGGCCGCCGGCTCGGTGCGCGGCCGCGTCTTGCGGGGCGCCCCGTCGCCCTGGGCGCTCGTGCCCACTCCGTCGTTGACGTCGACGCCCTCCCAGCCGTAGCGGGCCGCGTAGCCCAGGTGTGACTCGAGCACCTGGCCCACGTTCATGCGGCTCGGGACGCCGAGGGGGTTCAGGATGATGTCGACGGGGGTCCCGTCGGACAGGTAGGGCATGTCCTCGAGCGGGAGGATCTTGGAGATCACGCCCTTGTTGCCGTGGCGGCCGGCCAGCTTGTCGCCCTCGGAGATCTTGCGCTTCTGGGCCACGTAGACCCGCACCAGCTGGTTGACGCCCGGCGGCAGCTCGTGGGACTCCTCCCGCGAGAACACCCGCACGTCGATGACCTTGCCGTACTCGCCGTGCGGCACCTTGAGCGAGGTGTCCCGGACCTCGCGGGCCTTCTCGCCGAAGATGGCGCGGAGCAACCGCTCCTCGGGCGTCTGCTCGGTCTCGCCCTTGGGCGTGACCTTGCCCACCAGGACGTCGCCCGGCTCCACCTCGGCGCCGACGCGGATGATGCCGCGGTCGTCGAGGTCGGCCAGGATCTCCTCGGAGAGGTTCGGGATGTCCCGGGTGATCTCCTCGGCGCCCAGCTTGGTGTCGCGTGCGTCGACCTCGTGCTCCTCGATGTGGATGGACGTCAGGACGTCGTCGCGCACGAGGCGCTCCGACAGGATGATGGCGTCCTCGTAGTTGTAGCCCTCCCAGGGCATGAAGGCGACGAGCAGGTTCTTGCCCAGCGCCAGCTCGCCGTTGTGGGTCGAGGGCCCGTCGGCCAGCAGCTCGCCCACCCCCACGCTCTGGCCCTCGGCCACGAGCGTCCGGTGGTTGATGCACGTGTTCTGGTTGGAGCGGCGGAACTTCGACAGGCGGTAGACCTTTCGCCCGAGCGGCGTGCCGAGGCGGTCCTTCTGCCCGGCGCTGTACTCGACGGTGATGGAGTCACCGCTGATGTCGGTCACCCGGCCGTCGCCCTCGGACAGGATCACGTCGCCGGCGTCGCGGGCGGCCCGGGCCTCGACCCCGGTGCCGATGTACGGCGCCTCGGGCACGACGAGCGGCACGGCCTGCTTCTGCATGTTGGCGCCCATGAGGGCCCGGTTGGCGTCGTCGTGCTCCACGAAGGGGATGAGCGCCGTCGACACCGAGACGATCTGCTTGGGCGACACGTCCATCAGGTCGACCTCCGACGGCGGCACGAAGTCGATCTCCGACGTCGTGCCGTAGGAGCCGACCGCGGCGCCCATGCGCACGCCCGTTCCCTGGGGGCCGCGCCGGACCAGCACCCGCTCCTCGGTGAAGCGGCCGTCGGGGTCGACCGACGCGTTGGCCTGGGCGATGACGTGCTCCTCCTCCTCGTCCGCGGCGAGGTAGCTCACGTCGTCGGTGACCTTTCCGTCGATCACGGCGCGGTAGGGCGTCTCGATGAAGCCGTACTCGTTCACGCGGGCGTAGGTGGCCAGCGACCCGATGAGGCCGATGTTGGGGCCCTCGGGCGTCTCGATGGGGCACATGCGTCCGTAGTGGGACGTGTGGACGTCACGCACCTCGAAACCGGCGCGCTCGCGCGAGAGCCCGCCTGGCCCGAGCGCCGAGAGGCGCCGCTTGTGGGCCAGGCCCGAGAGCGGGTTGTTCTGGTCCATGAACTGCGACAGCTGCGAGGTGCCGAAGAACTCCTTGACCGCGGCGACCACGGGCCGGATGTTGATCAGGGTCTGCGGGGTGATGGCCTCGACGTCCTGGGTCGTCATGCGCTCGCGCACGACGCGCTCCATGCCGCGAGAGACCGACACGCACCTGGTTCTGGATCAGCTCGCCCACCGAGCGGATGCGACGGTTGGCGAAGTGGTCCTGGTCGTCGATGCGGTAGGTCGACTCGCCGTCGGCCATGTGCAGGGCCAGGTGGAGCATGTAGCTGGCTGCGGCCAGGATCTCCGAGGGGCTCAGCACGCTCTGGTTGGGTGCCGGCTTCTCGACGTCGATGCCGAAGAGGTCGTGCAGCCGTTCGACCTCGGGTCCGAGCTTGCGGTTGAGCTTGTAGCGGCCGACCCGGGTCAGGTCGTAGCGCTTGGGGTTGAAGAAGGCGTTCTCGAAGTAGACGCGGGCCGCCTCAGCCGACAACGGCTCGCCGGGCCGGGCCCGCTTGTAGATCTCGAGCAGCGCCTCCTCACGCGTGGGGGCGAGGTTGCGCTCCTTCTCCCACTGTCCCTCGAGGAAGTCGAAGTGCCGCACGAAGCGGTCCAGGAAGGCCTCGTCGCCGTAGCCCAGGGCGCGCAGGAGGACGAAGAGGGAGAGGCGGCGCTTGCGGGCGACGCGGCAGCCGGCGGTGACGTCCTTGCCCGGCTTCGCCTCGATGTCGAGCTCGATCCACTCACCGCGGTAGGGGTGGACGGTCCCGGTGAACACGGTCTTGGCGTCGCGTCCGGGCTGGAAGATGACGCCGGGCGAGCGGACCAGCTGGCTGACCACGACGCGCTCGGTGCCGTTGACGATGAAGGTGCCGCGGTCGGTCATCATCGGGAAGTCCCCCATGAAGACCGTCTGCTCCTTGATCTCGCCGGTGGTGGCGTTCAGGAAGCGGGCCCGCACGAAGACGGGCGCCGCGTACGTCATGTCCTTCTCCTTGCACTCCTCCACCGAGAACTTGGGCGGCGGGCGCAGGTCGGCGTCGGTCGGGTCGAACTCGAGCTCGAGGCTCAGCTGACCGGTGAAGTCCTCAATGGGGCTGATGTCGGTGAAGGCCTCGGCCAGCCCCTTGTCGAGGAACCACTGGAACGAGTCGCGCTGGATGGCGATCAGGTCCGGGAGTGGCAGGGCCTCGTTGATGTTGGCAAAAGAAACGCGTTCGGGACTGCGGGTCCGTGAGGACAACGGTCGACACCTCCAAGAGGACGGACGGCGGGTGCGGAAGACGGGATACTGCGGGTGCTGCGGGTGCTGACGGGATGCGTGTACGGGTGAACGGGATACGGGAACGGCAGGATTGGAGGAAAGAGCAGGTCAGGGCTGCGAGGACGCGCGCCGACACCGCAGAAATTACGGATTCGGGCACACGGAGACGCACGGCAACCGTGCATCTTACCGTGAGGCGCGCCACTATACAACCCTTCGGCCCGCGACAACCTAGACGGGCTTCGCCCGGGCGGTCCCCGACAGGGTAAAAGGTGCCCTCTCCCGCCGTCAAGGATCCTGATCCCGGGACCGGGAGGCGAGGCCGCCCGCCCGGCGCCTCGCCCGCCCCGGGCCCGTGGATCTAGCTGAGCTCGACGGTGGCGCCGGCTCCCTCGAGGGCAGTCTTGGCCTTGTCGGCGTCGTCCTTGTTGGCCTTCTCCAGGACGGGCTTCGGAGCGGCCTCGACCAGGTCCTTGGCCTCCTTGAGGCCGAGGCTGGTGAGCGCCCGAACCTCCTTGATGACCTGGATCTTCTTGTCCCCGGCGGAGGTCAGGATGACGTCGAACTCCGTCTTCTCCTCCTCGGCCGCCGCATCGCCGCCGCCCGCAGGGGCCGCCGCGGCCGCCACGGCCACGGGCGCGGCCGCGGTCACGCCGAAGCGCTCCTCGAAGTCCTTCAGCAGCTCGCTCAGCTGGATCACGGAGAGATCGGCGATCCCGTCGAGGATCTCTTCCTTGGTCAGGGTTGCCATCGGGGTGGCCTTCCTTTCTTTCCTTCGGTCTTGTCGTTGCGGGCGTTCGTGTTGCGGTGGAGTCGTGCGGCCTGGGCCCGGGCCTGTCGCCGGCGCGCCGGGGCCGGGGCCGGTTCCGGGTGTTACTCGGCGGCGCCGTCCGTCGTCGGTTCGGCTGCATCAGGTGATTCCGCCGCCTCTGACCCTGTTGCCTCGGGCGCGGCGGCCTCCACTGGTGCGGCCTCGGCCTGGGGCTCGGCTGGCGCCTCGGCCTGCGGGCTCGGCTGTCCGCCTCGGCCTGCGGCTCTGCTGGCGCCTCGGCCTCTGGCTGCCGCTTCGGCCTGGGGCTCGGCTGCTGTCTCAGCCTCGGGCTCGGCTGCGACTTCGGCCTCGGGCTCGGCTCGCCGCTTCGGCCTCGGACTCGGGCGGTCGCGTCGGCGACGGTGGCCTGGCCCTCGCCGGCGGCCTCGCGCTGGTCCCTCAGCGCGGAGATCCCGTAGGCCAGGTTTCGCGGCAGAGCCTGGAGGAGGCCGGCCATCTGCTGGAGCGGAGCGGCGAGCGCGCCGGCCAGGCGGGCGAGGAGGACATCGCGCGGCGGGAGCTCGGCCAGCGCGGCCAGGTCGGCCGGTGAGAGCAACGACCCGTCGGCCAGACCGCCCTTGATCACCAGGTGCGGGTTGGCCCGGGAGAAGTCGCGCAGCGCCTTGGCCACCGCGCTGACGTCGCCCTGGACGAAGGTCAGTGCCGTCGGGCCGCTCAGGTACTCCGACAGCGGTTGGTAGTCGCCGCCGTCGATGGCTCGGCGGACCAGGGTGTTCTTGAAGATCTTGTAGTCGCCGCCGACCGCCGACAGGGCCTGGCGGAGATCCGCCAGCTCGGCCACGGTCAAACCGCGGTACTCGCTGACGATGGACGCGGTCGCCGCGCCCATGCGCGTCTTGACCTCGTCGACCACCCCGACCTTGTGCGCCATTGCTGCGTTCTGCGTTGCCATCGTTCGTCCTCCACCGGGATCGACCGCCCGGCGACGGGCCAGGATCTCCGATGTGCGACAGCGGCGCAGGCCGGCGCAGCCGGCGTGCTCATTGTCGCCTCGTCAGGCCGGCCCGGGTGGGCCGCTTCGGCACCCTGGGGTGCACCGGAGGTCTCTGGCGTCTTATTTCAGTGCCCGCCGCCGGTGGGCGCCGGGCTGTGTCAAAAGTCTGCTGCGTGCCGTGTCAGTCGTGTTGCTTCAGAAGCCGTGCTTCAGCCGTGCTGCTTCAAAAAGCTCCGGGGAGCGTAGTACACCCACCCCGCGGCGACCTGCTCGGGCGCCTGGCTCAGGGTGCGGGAGGACCGGTTCAAGCCGGGACGGCGAGCTCCTCGTCGCTGTAGCGGGCCTTGACCGGATCGATGTGGACCCCCGGGCCCATCGTCGACGAGACCGTCACCGAGACGAAGTACCGGCCCTTCGCCGCAGCCGGCTTGGCCCGCTGCAGCTCGTCGAGGACCGCCCGGATGTTGGCCATCAGCTGCTCGCGGGTGAACGAGGCCTTGCCCACCCGGATGTGGACGTTGCCGATCTTGTCGGTGCGGTATTCGACTCGGCCACCCTTGAACTCGGTCACCGCCTTGCCGACGTCGGTCGTGACCGTGCCGGTCTTGGGGTTGGGCATGAGGCCGCGCGGCCCGAGCACCCGCCCGAGCGTCCCGACCTGGCCCATGAGGTCCGGCGTGGCGATGGCCACGTCGAAGTCCAGGAAGCCACCGTTGATCTGGGCCACGAGGTCGTCGGCACCGACGATGTCCGCCCCGGCCGTCCGGGCCTCTGCTGCCGCCTCTCCCGCCGCGAAGACGGCCACTCGCACCGTGCGACCGGTGCCCTCGGGCAACGAGATCGTGCCGCGCACGATCTGGTCCGCCTTCCGGGGGTCGACGCCGAGACGGACGGCCAACTCGACCGTCTCGTCGAACTTGGCGCTCGCCAGTGACTTCACCAGGTCGACGGCCTCGCTGACGCCGTAGAGCTCCAGGCGGTCGACCTTGCTCAGGCTCTCCTTGTACTTCTTGCCGTGCTGGGCCATGTCTCTGTCTCCTCCGCGTTCGCGTTCGTGCCGGTCGCTCAGCCGGCGACCTTGATCCCCATGGAGCGCGCCGTGCCAGCGACCTGGCGCTTGGCGGCCTCGAGATCGTTCGTGTTGAGGTCCTTCATCTTGGTGGTGGCGATCTCGCCCAGCTGGGCGTCGGTCACCGTGCCCACCTGCTCGCGCCCGGTGGTGGAAGATCCCTTGTCCAGGCCGGCCGCCTGTCGCAGCAGGACCGGGGTCGGCGACGTCTTGAGGACGAAGGTGAACGAGCGGTCTTCGTAGATGGTGATCTCGACCGGCACCACCGTGCCGCGCATGGACTCCGTGGCCGCGTTGTACTGCTTGCAGAACTCCATGGTCTGCACACCGTGGGGCCCGAGCGCCGTCCCGACCGGTGGCGCGGGCGTGGCCGATCCCGCATCGAGCTGGATCTTGACCATGGCGAGCACCTTCTTCTTCGGCGGCATCGTCCGCTCTCCCTTCGACTCTTCCTGTCGACGCTCTTCTGCGTCCGTGTTTCCTGCTGTGTCCGGCCGACCCGCCGCGGGTCCGGCCGCGCCCGGTGCCGGGCGCTTCGCCCCAGCGTCCTAGAGCTTGGCCACCTGGCTGAACTCGAGCTCGACCGGGGTCTCGCGGCCGAAGATGTTGACCAGCACCTTCAACTTGAGCTGGTCCTCGTTGATCTCGGCGATCTGGCCCGAGAAGTCGGCGAACGGACCCTCCTTGACTCGCACGGTCTCGTCGACCTCGTACTCGAGCCGGGGCCGGCTGCGCTTGGGCCCGGCCTCGGTGCCCTCGACCTTCACCTGGAGGATGTTCTCCACCTCGCGGCGCGAGAGCGGTGTCGGCTTGGTGCCGGGACCGACGAAGCCGGTCACCCCCGGGGTGTTGCGGATGGCCCCCCAGGTGTCGTCGTCGAGGTCGCAACGCACGAGCAGATAGCCGGGGAACACCTTCTTCTGGACGGTGACCTTCTTGCCGCCCTTGAACTCGACCACGTCCTCCATCGGGATGACGACCTCGTAGACCCGGTCCTCGATACCGCGTGACGCCACGACGTTGCCCATGTTCGAGCGCACCTTGTTCTCGTAGCCCGAGTAGGTGTGCACGACGTACCAGCGTCCGGGCCGGTCGTACGGGCTCTCGACCGGGACGACCTCGTCCTCCTCGTCCTCCTCGCCCCAGCCGCCGAGCTCGCCGCCCTCGGTGGCGTCATCGGTGCCGTCGAGCACCAGGTCGGGCTCGCCCAGCGTCGCCGAGGACGCCGCGCGGTCGGGAGCGGCGTCGTCGAGGGACTCTTCGGCCACCGCTTCGTCGATCGTCTCGAGCACCGCCTCCTCGACGATCTCTTCGACGATCTCCTCGGCCACCTCTTCGACGACCTCGTCGGAGATCACTTCGGCCACCGCTTCGGTCACCTCCTCGCGCAACTCCTGCCCGGCCAGCTCCTCCAGCGCGGCGTCATCGGCTGTCGCGTCCTCGTCGAAGACGGTGTCGGCGTCCTCAGGGCTCACGGCCGCCTCCTCGGGGGCGCGCCCGGCCTCGGCCTCCTCGGAGGCCACGAGCCTCGGCGACGTCTTCCTGATCGCCGTTGACGAGGGCCTCTTCGGCCTCGGTGTGTGTCATGTCGCTCATCGGACGCCTACTTCGTGAAGAGATCGGTGATCAGCTTCCCGAATGCCAGATTGAGCACGAAGATGAGGCTGATCATGATGATCAGGGTGGTGAGGACGACCGACGTGTAGTTGATCAGCTCGGACCTCGAGGGCCAGGCGACCTGACGCATTTCGTCGCGGACCTCGCGAAGGAACTGGACCGGGGTCGTCCGCTTGCGGCCCGAGGGACCCTTCTGCTGGCGGCGGTCCGTCGTCGTGGTGGTGGTGCTCGCGGGCGCGCGCTCGGTGGCAGGAGACCCGTCGGCCTCCATCTGCCCTTGGCGCTGCATCAAGCGCTTCGTCTCGCGGTTCACGGTCGCCTCACATACATCGTTCTCGGGTGCCAACGTCCGGGGCAGGGCAGGAGGGACTCGAACCCCCAACCGCCGGTTTTGGAGACCGGTGCTCTACCAGTTGAGCTACTGCCCTCGGTGGGGTGCTCTCGGTGACCCCTCGAGCAGGTGGTTCTTCCCCCTGACCTGGGGAACGGCTTGCCAGAGTAGCACTGGGTGGGCCGGGGCGGCTCAGCGGGTCTCCTTGTGGAGGGTGTGCCGGCGGTCCCAGCGGCAGAACTTCTTCATCTCGATCCGCTCGCGGTCGTTCAGCTTGTTCTTGGTGGTGATGTAGTTGCGCCGCTTGCACTCCTCGCAGGCCAGCGTGACCTGGACCCGCTTCTCGTTCTTCGGCATGTGGTGATCCTTCCTGGTCGCTGGGCCGGGGAATGTCCCGGGCCTGGTAGCGGCGGCGGGACTCGAACCCGCGACAACACGATTATGAGCCGTGTGCTCTGACCAACTGAGCTACGCCGCCATGGGCGAGCCCCCTGTCGGAATCGAACCGACGACACCAGCCTTACCATGGCTGTGCTCTACCGACTGAGCTAAGGGGGCGCCGCGGCTCGTCCCGCGAGCCTTCAATGATAGCCAGGGCCGCGAGGCGACCGCCCTCGCAGGCGGGCGTGCGTGCACCGGCTCTCGCGGGCCTCGGGGATCGGGATGCCGACCACTACCATCGGCCGATGCTGATCCGTCTGGCCGAGGTGGCGGACGCCGAGGCCATCCGGACCATCTACAACGTCGAGGTGCTCCAGAGCACCAACACCTTCGACATGGTGCCCCGCACCCGACCCCAACAGGAGTCGTGGATCCTCGAGCACAGCGGGGTCCATCCGGCCGTGGTCGCCACGGACGAGCCCGGTTCGGGCACGCCCGGGGCGGAGGGTGCCAGGGGTGAGATCGTCCTCGGATTCGGCTCGCTCTCGGCCTTCCGCGAGCGTTCGGGCTACTCGGCCACGGCCGAGAACTCCGTCTACGTCGACCGGGCCCAGCGGGGACGGGGCATCGGCCGGGCCCTGCTGGCCGAGCTCCTGGTCCTCGCCTCCGCCCACGGGTTCCACTCCGTCATCGCCCGCATCGCCGGGCACAACGAGACCTCCATCGGCCTGCACCGCTCCGCCGGCTTCGAGCTGGTCGGCGTCGAGCGCGAGGTGGGCCGCAAGCACCGCCAGTGGCTCGACGTGGTGGAGATGCAGCGGCTGCTCTGAGGGCTACGACTCCAGCGCGGCCTCAGGGCCGTGCGCCCCGGGCAGATGCGCCTCGAGGCGAGAGGCCTCGAGGCGCCACGGGTCGTTCCAGTTGCCGAGGGGGACGATGACCACGGCCCACAGGACCATCACGGCCAGCACCATGGAAGCCGGGTCCGTGTGGACCAACTCGTTCAGCAACAAGGTGCCGCCGGTGAGGCCGATGAAAGGCACCACCATGGACAGGCCGAGGACGAAATAGAGCATCCGGCCGGCGACGACCGGCGCCATGATGATGATTCCCCAGGTGAGGTACCAGGGCTGCACCACCGGGCCGAGCAACACGAACATCATCATGGTGATGCCCAGCGCGCCGAGCATCCCGATGCGCTCGCGGTGGCGCAGGCAGTAGAGGGCGACCCCGGCGGCGGCGAGCAACCCGACCGCCCGCGTGAAGGTGAGCACCCCGCCGATGCCGACGCCGACGCCGAGCACGTGTGCGGTTCCGCTGATGAGGAGCCCGAAGCCGGTCGCGGGCGCCATCCAGGAGCGGACCGTGCCCGGGGTGCCCAGGTTGGCGAGCCACCCCCACCCGAGACCGGACACGAAGGAGAGAGCGCCCATGACGGCGATGGTGATCAGACCGGCGCGGACCAGCGTCCTGACCCGCTGGCGCCACGGCGCCCCGGCTCCCGCCCAGTCCCAGCCCACGTAGACGATGCCGAGCGCGGCCGGCACCTTGATGGAGGCGGCCAACGCGCAGAGCACGACGCCCCAGCCCGGACGTTTGGAGCGAGCCGCGGTGACGCCGGCGAGCAGGAGTCCCACCATGATGGCGTCGTTGTGCGCGCCCCCGACGAGGGCGAGCAGCGTCAGCGGGTTGAGCACGGCGAGGACGAAGGCGGGCGCGGCATCGCGGCCGAAGGAGCGGGCGAGCTTGGGAACGCAGTAGGCGATGAGCGCGACGCCCGCCACCGACTGGAGCCGGAGCAGCAGGACCGTGATCAGCGCGTGGTGGAGGCTGAGCGTGGCCGACCACCCCGCCAGCATCAAGAAGAGCGGACCGTACGGGGCGGGGGTGTTGAGCCACAGGCCGTCGACGGGTGAGACGTAGGGACCCGACCCGAGCGTTCCCGGCCCGTAGCGGTACGGGTTGATGTGGTGGCTCATCATCTCGCCCTGAGCGGCGTAGGAGAACACGTCGCGACTGAACAGCGGTGCCACGGCGAGGAGCGGGAGGAGCCAGAGAACCAGCATCCAGGCCAGCGGCCGCACCGACACGCCGGGACGGGCTCGCAGGGTCTGGAAGAGACCGAACCACACCCGGACGAAGAGGACCATGCCGCCGTAGACGGCGACGACACCGGGAAGCATGAGCGTCGTGGACGGCCAGTCGCTCACGCCGAAGAACCAGGTGCCCCCCATCTCGAGCTTGAAGGGCGAGCTGGGCAGAGAGGCACCGAGGCAGATGGAGAGGACGGCGACGAACCCGAGCAGCGCGGGTCGGCGCAGGAACGTCCAGTCGCCCGTCGGGCCCGGCTCGGCCTGGACCTGGCGGGCCAACCCGGCCCGCGGCGTCAGGCGGAGGCGGACGGCGTCGGCCCAGAGCGGGACCCGGTCGACACGCGCCGCGACCCGGTCCAGGAGGGGTGCTGATGGCGGCTTCGCACTGGCGTCCACTGAGCAGTCAGTCTCGCTTGTGAATTCCGGGCGCTACAAAACCCGGCGGTGGAGGGCGGAAACGAATTTCACACCCTTGGGGGCATGGTGCCGCAATGGATCTGAAACCCCATTGTAATGCGGGCGGCAGCCCCGGCAAGGACGGCGCAGCCCACCGGGCGGAGCCGGCTCACCGCGTGGCAAGCCACCCCGGGAGGGTGGCGGACCGGCACCGCGGCAGCGCGACACCGTGTGGTGGGCCGGGAAGGATTCGAACCTCCGTAGGTGTAAACCGGCAGGTTTACAGCCTGCTTCCTTTGGCCACTCGGACACCGACCCGCAGTGGGCGAGGTTAGCCGCGGCGACCACCCCCGAGAGCCAGGGTCGGGGCCGGTACTCTGGCGAGATGCCCACTTTTGACATCGTCTCCGAGGTCGACATGCAGGAAGTGCGCAACGCTGTCGACCAGGCCAACCGGGAGGCCGCGACCCGGTTCGACTTCAAGAACACCGACTCGGCCGTCGAGCTGGGCGACGGCGAGCTGGTGCTGCGCTCCTCGACCGAGGACCGCCTGCGTGCGCTGCATCAGGTGCTCGACGAGAAGCTGGTCAAGCGGCAGGTCTCGCTCAAGGCGTTCGAGGACGCAAAGGTCGAAGAGGCCCAGAAGGGCACGGCCCGCCAGAAGATCGCCATCCGGGCGGGCATCACGTCCGAGCACGCCAAGCGCCTCAACAAGTTCATCAAGGACCTCGGCCTCAAGGGCGTCTCGTCACAGACCCAGGGCGACCAGCTCCGGGTCAACGGCAAGAAGCGTGACGACCTTCAGGAGGTCATCGCCAAGTGCAAGGCCGAGGACTTCGGGATCCCGCTGCAGTTCGAGAACTTCCGCGACTGACCCGCTCGTCGAGGGCCGGTCGCGGCGGGCTCAGTGCCCTGGGCTGCTCGTCGCCTCTTCCTCTTCTTCGTGGGTGAGGTGCTCGTCGAACTCCTCGAGCTCCGTCTGGAAGAGCCGATTGAAGACGAACAGCTTGAGCACCCAGAAGATGCCGAAGGAGAAGACGTTGGCGACGAGCACGACCACGGTCTGCTCGAAGTGGTCGAGGGAGAGCGCGGTACCGACCTTCTTGGCCAGCGAGGCTCCGACGATGGAGAAGGCGATGCCGGCGAAGGCCATCACCCAGAAGGGCACGACCTCCTTCATGAGGTGGGACCGGCCCGTCTTGCCCCAGGCCCACTTGCGGTTCAGCCAGTACGAGGGGAAGGTGGCGACGAGGTTGCCGAAGATCGTGCTCGGCACCTCGCTCCACAGCCGGAGCACGCCGTAGACGATGGCGATGACGAAGAGCGAGACGGCGGTCGAGATGACCGAGACCATGCTGTAGCGGAAGATCTTCCGGCCCTCGTGCGTATGCAGCCAGTCGTAGATCGCTTGGAGCCGGGAGAGCATCCGCTCACCCTACCCCGGCGGCCAATTGGCACCCTGGCAAGGCGTTAAGAGCCCGCTGGGGCCAACCGGTTGGCGCGGGCCACCTCGCCGAACCAGCTCATGCTCGGCTTGGGCCGCCGCTCGAAGGTGCCCGGCGCCACCGCCACCAGGCCGAACTTGGGGCCGTAGCCGAGGTGCCACTCGAAATTGTCGAGCAGGCTCCAGACGAAGTAGCCGCGCAGGTCGACCCCGTCGGCCAGGCAACGGTGGGCGCTGCGCAGGGCCTCGGCGAGGAAGGCGATGCGCTCGGCGTCGTCGGCCGTGGCGATGCCGTTCTCGGTCACCACGACCGGCCGCCCGCTCACCGCGGCGGCGCGCCGGACGGTGTGCTCGACCGCCTGGGGCCAGAGCTCGTCGCCCATCTGCGTCACCGGGACCGACGGGTCGTTGGGAGCGAGGCCGTCGGGACCGAAGTGCATCCGGGTGTAGCACTGGACGCCGACGAAGTCGTCGCCCTCCGTGGCCCGCAGGAACACGTTCTCGAGCATCTCCTCGGCGGCGTCGCGCAGCTGCTTCACCGCCCTCGTCGGCCACGATCTCGGCCATGGAGACGGTGAGCCCCACCGGGTACGTCCCCGGCCCCGACCGCAGCGCGTCGACGGCGAGGCGGTGCGCGCGGACCATCGTGCTCGTTCACCCCGGCGTAACGAGCGAAGTCCTCCTTGACCCCGGGCGGGTACTCGCCCTGGAAGTACCCCATCACCGCCACCACGTTGGGCTCGTTGATGGTGCAGGCCCAACCGATCAGGTCACCCAGGTGCGCCGCGGCCCGGCTCACGTAGCGGGCGAAGCGGTCGGGAGCGTCGGGCGCCTCCCAGCCGCCCCGGGCGGCCAGCCACTGCGGCGAGGTGAAGTGGTGGAACGTGACGACCGGCAGGATCCCGTGCCCGTGGCAGGCGGCGCAGATCCGGCGGTAGTGGTCCAGCGCGGCCACCGAGAACTCGCCCTCCGCCGGTTCGATGCGGCTCCACTCGAGCGAGAACCGGTAGGCGCCGAGGCCCATGTCGGCCACCAGCTGCACGTCCTCGCGCCAACGGTGGAGCGAATCGCAGGCGTCGCCGCTCGGCTCGAGCGTCCCCGACCCCGGCGTGTGCTCCCACGCCCACCAGTCGTTGTTGACGTTGCCGCCCTCGATCTGGTGGGCGGCGGTGGCCACACCCCAGACGAACCCGTCGGGAAAGGTGAGCACGCTCGGGGTGGTTGCCGCTGCCATGGCCAAGGGCACCGTAGCGGGGCCCGGCCCGCCGTGCCGGGACGGCGCGCCTGCGAACATGTGCGCCATGAGCGCCTCGCTGGAGTTCCTCGTCAACCTGCTCGACCTCGAGCCGATTGAGGTCAACATCTTCCGCGGCGTGCAGGTCAACGAGGAACGCCAACGCGTCTACGGCGGACAGGTGGCCGGGCAGGCGCTCATGGCGGCCGGGCGCACCGTCGAGCACGGCTTCGTGCACTCGTTGCACTCCTACTTCCTGCGAGCGGGCGACCCCTCGGCCCCGATCCTCTACGACGTGGACCGCATCCGCGACGGCCGCTCCTTCACCACCCGCCGGGTGGTCGCCATTCAGCACGGCCGGCCCATCTACAACCTCGAGGCCTCGTTCCACGACCACGAGGAGGGGACTGGAGCACCAGTTCCCGATGCCCGACGTGCCGGCGCCCGAGGACCTCCTGCCGCTCTACGAGCGGCTCGCACCCTGGAAGAACGAGCTGGCGGAGTGGTTCGAACGGCCCCACCCGATCGACCAGCGCTACCTCGGCGAGCTGCCCTGGCACCGGCGGGGTGCGGGCGAGCCCCACCAGCAGCGTGTGGATCCGCGCCGACGGGGTCCTGCCCGACGACCCGCTGTTGCACGCCTGCATCGCCGCCTACGCGTCGGACATGTCGCTGATCGACACCGTGCTCGCTCCCCACGACGTGCGCTGGGACGACACGGACTTCATGGGCGCGAGCCTGGACCACTGCATGTGGTTCCACCGGCCGTTCCGGATGGACGAGTTCATGCTCTACGACATGGACACGCCGGTGGCCGCCGGGGCGCGCGGGCTCGCCCGCGGCTTCCTCTTCGACCGGAGTGGCCGGCTCTGCGTCACGCTGGCGCAGGAGGGCCTGACCCGCATCCGGCCGCGTCAGGCGCCGGGCGGGACGCGCTGACCGGACCCGACCTGGGCCCGCCCGCTAGTGGCGCGAAGCGATCGGGACGTAGTCGCGCTCTTCGGTCCCGATGTAGAGCTGGCGCGGGCGCGAGATCTTCGAGTCCTGGTCGAGCATCTCCTGCCAGTGGGCGAGCCAGCCCGTGGTGCGCGGGATGGCGAAGAGCACGGGGAACATCTCGAGCGGGAACCCCATGGCCTGGTAGATCAGACCCGAGTAGAAGTCGACGTTGGGATAGAGACGCCGTGACGTGAAGTACTCGTCGTTGAGGGCGATCTCTTCGAGCTTGAGGGCGATGTCGAGCAGCGGGTTCTTCCCGGTCACGGCGAAGACCTCGTCGGCCGTGCGCTTGATGATCGTCGCCCGTGGGTCGTAGCTCTTGTAGACGCGGTGCCCGAAGCCCTGCAGCCGTTGCTGCCCGTGACCCGCCTTCACGGCGGCGATGAAGTCGGGCACGTTCTCGACACTGCCGATGTCGGTAAGCATCCTGATGACCGCCTCGTTGGCGCCCCCGTGACGCGGGCCGTAGAGCGCGGCCGCCGCGGCGGCGGTGGCCGAGTAGGGATCGGCGTGCGACGAGCCGACCACCCGCATGGCGGTGGTCGAGCAGTTCTGCTCGTGGTCGGCGTGCAGAATGAAGAGGACGTCGAGCGCGCGGGAGAGCACGGGGTCGGCCTCGTAGTGGGGTTCCGCCACCTTCCAGAGCATGGACAAGAAGTTCGGGCGCGAACTCGAGCGTGTTGTCCGGGTAGACGAAGGGCATGCCCACGCTGAAGCGGTGGGCGGCCGCGGCCAGCGTCGGCATCTTGGCGATCAGCCGGATGATCTGCTTGTTGCGCGACTCGAGATCGAAGATGTCCTTGGCGTCGAGGTAGAAGGTCGAGAGGGCGGCCACGGCGGAGACCAGCATCCCCATCGGGTGGGCGTCGTAATGGAAGCCCTCGAGGAACCGTTTGCGGACGTTCTCGTGGATGAACGTGTGGTACGTGACGTCGTGGCGCCAGGACTCGAACTGGCCCTCCGTGGGCAGCTCGCCGTTCAAGAGGAGGTACGCCACCTCGAGGTACGTCGAGCTCTCGGCCAGCTGCTCTATGGGGTACCCGCGATAGCGCAGGATCCCGGCCTCACCGTCGAGATAGGTGATCGCGCTCTCGCAGGCGGCCGTCGACATGAACGCCGGGTCGAAGAACCAGACGCCGGGCAGGAGCTTGGCCCACTCCTCGGCCGACACGCCGCCGTTGACCAGCGGGATCTCAATGGACTCACCGTTGCGGTTGTCCGTAATCGTGATGCTCTCGGCCACGTCGGGAAGCCCTTTCCTGCTCGGGGTGACTCCCGATCCTATGACCACACGTGCCGGCGGTCGACACGTGGCGGCCCGGCCCGCAGATCAGGTGCCGGGCGCGACGCGCAGGGTCGCCTGGTACGTGCCACCGGCCGCGCCGGCCCGTCCGATCGGGGACGTCACCGCCACCGTGAGGACGTAGGAGGTACCGGGCTTGACGGCGAAGACCGAGGTCGGCAGGGCGACGGAGCCGCCGAGGGGCACCGGCCCCGACCAGGTCCGCGTCGAGCCGGACGATGCCGTCGCCTCGGCCAAGGTCAGCCGCACGACGGCGTGGGGCTCGGCCACCGAGCCCTGGTTGGCCACCACCGCGGTCACACCCAGCCTGCGAGTGGGTGAGACGACCGCCGTGCCCGCCCCTGCCCCCGGTGGGGCGGGCAGCACGGGTGGGTTGAGGCGGACCGTCCGCACGACGAGGTAGTGCGACGCGGCCAGGGTGGGCGACGTCGCCATGAGGTCGACCTGCGCGGCCACGAAGCCGGGCTGCCACTGAGCCGGGTCGACGATCCACCTCGAGACCGGCAGCCGGGCGTGCCCGGCGCCGGCGGCGAGCGCCCGGCGCGCCTGGGTGTAGAGCCGGTCGGACGACGCCAGCAGCGCACCGGCGGCGGTGATGCGATCAGTGGTGTCGGTGACGCTCAGCGCTGCCGTCCGGGCCGGCGGGGCGGCGTCCGAGGATGGGGCGGCCGGCGGGAGCGGGTTCATGCCCAGGTAGCCGTCGATGGCGGCCCGGACCTCCTCCACCGCCAGGGCCCGATCCCGGAACGCCCCGGCCAGCTCGCCCGCCGCGGAGGCCGCCGGCGGCGAGCCCGCGGCGAGGGTGGCGGCGGCCGACTCGTCCCCCGCCTGCTGGGCCAGGGCGTCGAGGTCCGCCTGCAGGGTCTGGCGGACGTCGCCCGGGAAGTCGGAGACGAGGCGGCTGAACTGGCGTGCGGTCGCGTTCGACTGGCCGGCCACGATGGCGCCCTGCTCGGCGAGGGATCGGTTCGAGCCGGCGTCGTAGGCCTGCGACTGGCGCGACACCTGGGTCAATCCGCCGACGAGGACCGCGACCACGATCACGATCGCCGCGGCCACGATGACGGCACCGACGGCCGAGCGACGGCGCGCGCGGCGGCGTTGCCTCCGTGGCGTCATCGCCCGAAGAAGTTAGCGCTGGTGCTGCCCGTTTACACCGCGAGGAAGGAGGCGTCCGACGAGCCGTCGAACGTCTCGAGCGTGCTGGCGCTGGAGCGCCACTGCACGGTGGGGGCGATCGCCCGGACGTCCACCCGGTCACGGTGCCGCTCCACCAGCTCGAGCATCCCCGTCACGACCTCGTCGGTCAGGAGGTGGGGTTCGAGGCCGAGGTCGAGGAGCTTCGTGTTGGCCGCGTGGAAGTAGTGCTCCTCGTGCTCGACGCGGGGGTTGGAGAGACCCTCTGCGATGTCGACCCGGGAGGGGCAGACCCGCTGGACCATCTGCGCCATGTCGCGCACCGAGAAGGACTCGGTGAACTGGTTGAAGACCCGGAACTCGCCACGCTCGGCCGGGTTCTCGAGCGCCAGCGTGACGCAGGCCAACGTGTCGCGGATGTTGAGCATGCCCCGCGTCTGGCCGCCCGCGCCGTAGACGGTGAGCGGATGCCCGGTGACGGCCTGCACGCAGAAGCGGTTGAGCACGGTCCCGAACACGCCGTCGTAGTCGAAGCGGGTCGCCAGCACCGGGTCGAGATCGGTCTCCTCGGTGGACTGCCCGTAGACGATGCCCTGGTTGAGGTCGGTGGAGCGGAGGCCCCAGACGCGGCAGGCGAACATGATGTTGTGGCTGTCGTGCACCTTGGACAGGTGGTAGAAGGATCCCGGCTGCTTGGGGTAGGGCAGGACGTCGGTGCGACCCTTGTGGGTGATCTCGATGAAGCCCTCTTCGATGTCGATGTTCGGATAGCCGTACTCGCCCATCGTCCCGAGCTTGACCAGATGGATCGTGGGGTCGACCTCGGCGATGGCATACATGATGTTGAGCGTGCCGACCACGTTGTTCACCTGCGTGTAGACGGCATGCTCGCGGTCGATCATGGAGTAGGGGGCGGAGCGCTGCTCGCCGAAGTGCACGATGGCGTCGGGCTCTGACTCCGAAACGACCCCGTGGGTGAAGGCGGCGTCGGTGAGGTTGCCCACGCGGACGTTGACGGCGTGGCCCGAGACCTGCTCCCAGCGGTTGACGCGGTCGGCCAGGGAGGCGATGGGAACGAGGCTGTCGACCCCCATCTCGCGGTCGTACTCGCGCCGGACGAGGTTGTCGACGATGGTCACCTGGTGACCCTGAGCCGACAGGTGCAGCGCCGTGGGCCACCCGAGATAGCCGTCCCCGCCCAGAACAAGAATCTTCATCGTCACCCTTGTTTTCACTCAGACGCCGCTTGTGTTACGGAGTCGTTTCAGCCCTAATCATGCGTCGGAATCCTGAATGTAAGCTGAGATAGGGCTGGAAATGGTGTGAGACCAGGGAATTTATCCCTGCCGACGGGCCGGATCGCACGGTTTCGGCGCCGTCGGACGCCCTTCGGCGGGGGCGACGCCGGCCCGATCGGCCTCGGTCGGGATCTGATCGGAGCGGGTCCCTCCGGGGCGTCGTCAAGCCGGGGTGCCGCTCGACGCGCCGCCCTCGGGCAGGGTGAGGATGGTCGGCAGGATCCCGTCGTCGTCGTCCTCGGCTTCCACGGCCTGGAGCCGCCGTGGCGCAGCCTCGATGGACGAGAGCTCGACGATCCCCGACGACTCCCCCACCACGACTCCGAGCGAAGGGAATCGCCTCGCCGTCACGAGCACGCGGGATTCGAGCGACCCCACGGCCCTGTTGTACGCCTCGACGCTCGTCGGTGAGGCTCCGCTGGAGCGACTGCATGTGGCCGGTCATGGCGCGGAGCCGCTCGTAGAGCTCTGCCCCCAGCTTCTGGACCTCTCGGGCGTTCTCGGCCATCGTCTCCTGCCTCCAGCTCGAGGGCGACCGTCCGCAGCAGGGCGATCAGGGTGACCGGGGTGGTGAGCAGCACGTTGTTCGCCATCGCGTGCTCCTGGAGCGCAGGGTCGGCCTCGAAGGCTGCGGCGAGCAGCTGGTCGCCGGGTATGAAGGCGACGACCATCTGCGGCGACCGGTCGAATTGCCTCCAGTACTCCTTCTTCGCCAGGTGCTCGACGTGGGTGCGGAGCTGCCGGGCGTGGCGGGCCCGGTGCAGCGCAGCGAGACTTCGTCGTCGTCCGCGTCCACCAGCTGCAAGAAGGCGTCCAGTGGCACCTTGGCGTCGACGACGACCTGGCCGCCTCCCGGCATGTGCACGACCATGTCCGGACGCAGGCGTCCGTCTTCGCCGGAGGTCGTGACCTGTTCTTCGAAATCGCAGTGCTCGAGCATGCCGGCCATCTCCGCCACGCGCCGCAGCTGCATCTCGCCCCAGCGACCGCGCGTCTGCGGCGCGCGGAGCGCGGTGACCAGGTTGCGGGTCTCGCGCTGGAGCTCCTGATGACCCACGTGGAGCTGGGCCACCTTCTCGCTCAACCCGGCGTAGGCCCCCCTTCGCTCCGCCTCCATCTGCTGGATGCCGCGCTCGTAGCGGGCGAGCGTGTCGCTCAGCGGTGTCAGGAGCTGAGCGATCGACGTCTGGCGCTGGTCGAGGTCGCCCCGGGCGGCGGCCCGGGCCTCGTTGAACCGGGTGTCGGCCAAGGCGAGGAACTGCTCGTTGTTCTTCGCCAGGGCCTGCGCCGACAGCTCGGCGAAGGCCCCTGCCAACCGGGACCGGTTCTCCTCGGCGCGGGCCGACGTCTCCGCTGGCCTCACGGCGCACGAGCTCGAGCTGCGCCACCGCCACCGCCCGTGCCGTCTCGGCCTCCGCAGCCCTGTTCGCGGCCGCGGCGAGCTCCCCCTGCTGGCGCTCGACGGTCGCCTGCGCATCGCCCAGCCGGGCCTCCGCCAGGCGCAGCGCCGCAGCCAGCCGGGCCCGGCGCGCCAGGTGCGTCGCGAGGGCGAGGGCAAGCCCGACAACCAGGCCCACGAGCCGCTGCGAGGATCACGAGGCCAATGTAACGACGGGGTGTCTCACGGCCGCGGACCCGTGCGGGCGGCGCCTGCGCCGGCGTCGGGGCGCTGATGTGACCCGGTAGCGTGACCGGATGCCGTTCAAGCTCGGGGGACACCCGGCGAACATGGCCGGCACCCGAGGGCCCGAGGAGAGCCACGGAACCCCGGGCGCAGGTGGGGCCGCTGGCCATGGAACAGCCGCTGTGGCCCCGCACGATCCCCGAGCCCCAGGAGGTCGACCGCCTCTTCGCCCAGGTGTTCGCGCTGGTCGGCGAGGGCATCGCCGGTGCGACCCACGCACTCCTGGCCGGTGACCGCGACGCCGCCAAGGAGCTGGTCAAGCGCGACGAGGTGATCGACAAGCTGATCGGCCGGATCTCGTCGAGCGTGCAGCAGCAGCTGGTCCACGGGGAGACGACGTCCGATGAGCGCCGTGAGTACGTGGCGATCCTGCGCATGCTGCCCGACATGGAGCGCAACGGCGACCTGGCCGAGCACATCGCGCGGCGCGCCGCGAGAGGTCTCGGGGCCGAGATGTCGGCTCGCAGCCGCGGCCTCGTCGAGCGCATGGGCGAGGTGGCGACCACCATCTGGCGGGAGACGGCCGACGCGTTCGCCGACCGGTCGCCCGAGGCCGCGACGTCCATCGACGACCTCGACGACGAGCTCGACGACCTTCACGTCACGCTCACGGCCGAGCTGGTGGCGGGCACCATGCCTCTCCCGGTGGCGATCGAACTGGCCATGGTGGCGCGCTTCTACGAGCGCTTCGGAGACCACGCGGTCAACCTGGCCCGGCGCATGTCGACGCTGGTCGTCGGCGGCCCCGAACCCGGCTCGGCCGGACCGGACTGAGGTCGCTCTGCTGCGCAGGTCGCTCAGCCGCGCAGGGCGACGAGCTCCTCGGCGATCTGCACCACGTTGAGCGCGGCGCCCTTGCGCAGGTTGTCGCCCGTCACGAACAGGGCGAGCGCGTTCGGCACGCCCTGCGCCCGGCGGATTCGCCCGACGTAGGAGACGTCACGGCCGGCCGCCATCAGGGGGGTCGGGATGTCCGCCAGTTCCACCCCCGGCGCACGGCGCAGGAGCTCCTCGGCCCGCTCCGGACCCAGCGGGCGGTCGAACTCGGCGACGATGGCGGCCGAGTGGCCGGTGAAGACGGGCACCCGCACACAGGTGCAGGTGACGGCCAGGTCGGGTATGCCCAGGATCTTACGGGCCTCGTTCGTGTACTTCTGTTCCTCGTCCGTCTCGCAGAGAGCCGTCGTCGACGATCTTGAACTGCAGCGGGATGACGTTGTGCGCGATCGGAACCGGATACACCGAGAGCGCCGGGAAGTGGACCGACGAGCCGTCGAACGTCAGGTCCGCGGCCTGGTCGACGGTCTTCGACAACTGCTCGGCCAGCTCGCGGACCGCGTCCACGCCGCCCCCGGACACCGCCTGGTAGGTGGAGACCACCAGCCGGCGCAGACCACCCTCGTCGTGGAGCGCCTTGAGCACCGGGATGGCCACCATGGTCGTGCAGTTCGGGTTGGCCACGATCCCCTTGGGGATGGAGCGCAGCGCGGCGGCGTTCGCCTCGGGGACGACCAGCGGGACGTCCGGGTCGAGGCGCCAGGCCGAGGAGTTGTCGATCACGGTGGCACCCGCCGCGGCCAATCGCGGCGAGAGTTGCCGCGACACCGAGGCCGGGGCGGAGCACAGGGCCAGATCGATTCCCGAGAGGTCGGCCGTCTCCGCGTCCTCCACCACGACCTCGCCTTCAGCCCACGGCAGCGTGGTACCCGCCGAGCGCGCCGAGGCGAGATAGCGCATCGACCCGACCGGGAACCCACGCTCGGCCAGGATCGAGCGGAGCACCACTCCCACCTGCCCCGTCGCTCCCACGATGGCGATGTCCATGCCCGCGATTCTACGGGACACACCGCCGCGCCCCCGTCGGGCGGACGCCCTGCGTCAGACCTTCAAGGGCGCCGCCCCTCGAGCGCACGCCCGAGGGTCAGCTCGTCGGCGTACTCGAGGTCGCCGCCGACCGGGAGCCCGTGGGCGGGCCGTGACACCACGACGTCGAACTGCGGTGAGCTCCCGCGCGACCAACATGGCGGTGGTCTCCCCCTCGATGGTCGGGTTGGTGCAGATGATCGCCTCGCGGATCGCCCCCTCCTGCACCCGTTCGACGAGCTCGCGCAGGCGCAGCTGCTCCCGGCCGATCCCGTCGAGCGGGCTGAGCGCCCCGCCCAGCACGTGGTAACGGCCCGTGAACCCGGTGCGCTCCACGGCGACGATGTCCCGCGGGTCCTCGACGACGCACACGACGGTCGGGTCACGCCGTTCGTCGTCGCACACGCCGCAGACCGAGCCCGACTCCGCCACGTTGAAGCACACCTGGCAGAACGTGGTCCGCTCCTTCACCTCGACGATGGCCTCGGCCAGCCGCCGGGCCTCGTCTTCGGGCACCTTCAAGACGTGGAAGGCGATCCGCTGGGCGGACTTCGGTCCGATCCCGGGCAGCCGGCCGAGCTCGTCGATGAGAGAGCGGAGCGGGCCGGTGTACATCGAGCAGGACATCCTTTTCGCGTCGTTCTCGGAGGAAGTGCAACGAGACACCGTTGCCGTCGCGTTCGTTCAATTCGTAGGTGGTGGTCGGCGTATCCCGGCTGATCAGACCCCGAACGGGCACGACGGTCTCGTTACGCCCCCACCTCACTGGCGCCGGGGAAGGCCTGGAGCAGGCGGGCCTCGGCCGCGGACGTCGCGTCGTCGTCTCCCGACAGCTCCGAGGGATCGACGTCGTCCACGTCGACGTCGTCGATCGGTGCGCCCGGCGCTCGGAGATCAGATCCGGCGGAGGTGTCAGCCCTCCGCGGAGGGCCGGCGTCGTCGTCGATCGTCAGGACGAGGCGCACGGGCGCGCCGAAGTGGGCCGAGATCGCCGCCTCCACGGTGGCCACCTGCTCGGCGCACTGATCCCGGTGGGCCGCGTTGGGCAGCGCGAACCGCGCGCCCGTGTCGTCGACGGCGACGAAACGTCCGGAAGCGAATCGGGCCTTGGCCCGCGCCGGCAGCGCGCCGAGGATGGCGTCGCCCCACGCTTGGGTCAGGCTGTCCCGGTCGACCACCCCGCCGCCCACGCCGGGGGGCGGTGCGGTGGTGGGCCGTGCCGGGTCGACGACGGCTTCCGCCGGAGGGTCTGCCGCACCTTCTGCGGGCGCGGTGCTGCCCCGCGCCGGAGAGCCCCGCTCCTCCTCCTCCTCCTTGTCCTCCACCTTGCGGCGGCGCACCGCGCCGACGGAGGGACGGTGGCCGACGTCGACGGTCTCGGACGCCGCCGGTGACGGCGGCGGCGACTCGGGCGCGTGGGGTCGGGGGAACGCCGCCGCACCCGACGACGCGCGCTCGAGCACACCGACCCGGTCGGCGAGCGCCTCGACCCCCGAGTCGAGATCCGGCCGGACGGCGCGGACGAGGGCGACTTCGAGCACGACCTGCGCGTCGGGCGCCTCGCGCATGTCCACCAGAGCGTGGCCGAGGATCTCCATGGTGCGGACGACTCGGGGCAGGCCCATCGTCTCGGCCAGCCCGGCGTCGCGGTCGCGCGCCGCCCCCGTCGTCGCGCAGAGCTCGGGGGCCAACGCGGCGAGGAAGACCTGGCGCAGATCGTCGGCCAGCTCCGTCGTCAGCTGCTGGGGCCCCCACCCGCCGGCGAGCAGGGCGTTGAGGGAGACGAGCACCGCCGCCACGTCGCCGGTGGCCAGGGCGTCGACCACCTGGGCCAACTCCGGCCGGGCCGCGTCGGCGGAGCCCGACGCCACCACCTGGTCCAGCGCGGACAGGGCGTCGCGGGCGGAACCGCGGCCCCGGCGCACGGCCGCTTCCAGCGCTTCCTCCCCGAGGTCCAGGTCTGCCGCGTCGTTGACCGACTCGAGCAGGGCGTGCAGTGTGTCCGCGCCGAGGAGCCTGAACTCGAGATGTTGCGTCCGGCTGCGGATGGTCGGCGGGACCTTCTGCGGGTCGGTCGTCGCCAACACGAAGACGACGTGACCGGGCGGCTCCTCCAGGGTCTTGAGCAACGCGTTCGCGGCGGCGGTCGACAGCATGTGCACCTCGTCGACGATGTAGACCTTCCAGCGCCCCGGCGTACCCAGCCCCGCGTGCGCGACCAGGTCGCGCATGGCGTCGACGCCGTTGTTCGACGCGGCATCGAGCTCGTGCACGTTGAGCGAGGTGCCCTGGGTGATCTCGACGCACGACGTGCACCGGCCGCAGGGCTCTCCGTCTTCGGGTGCTTCGCAGTTGAGCGCCTTGGCCAGGATGCGCGCCGACGAGGTCTTGCCCGTGCCGCGAGGTCCGCTGAAGAGATAGGCGTGCGACACCCGGTCGTGCTGCACCGCGCTCCGGAGCGCCCGGACGACGTGGTCCTGCCCGCGCAGGTCGGCGAAGCGAGCCGGACGGAAGCGCCGGTACAGGGAGACGAAGGGCGTGTCGGCCACGAGCGGCGAGCCTACCCAGGGGCGCCGACACCACGGCCGGCCGGTCGCGCCCCGGTGCTCGGTGCGGCGGCCAGGTTGGCTACGGCACCCGGCCAGACCCGCTGAGAGCTGCTGCCTTCCGACCCTGACTCGATTCACGAGCGGCCGTCGCGTAGGACCCGGCCACCGCACCCAACACCGGGGACGACGGAGTGGTGAGCTTACCGGCCCAGGTCGTGATCGGGCTACCGCCCGACGAGCTCCCCGACCTCGGCCATGCCCTCGGCGAGATCCTCCAGGTCGAGCTCGACCGGCCCGTCGGGCGTCAAGAAGGCGAACGTCACCCTGGTCACCGGCTCGCCGGTGGCGTCACGCACGGCCAGGGCGTACGAGTACCCCTGCACGCGGTAGCCGTGGACCCGGCGGCCGAGCTCCTCGGGGTCCGAGGTCGACGACGTCTTGTAGTCGACGACGACCAGGCCGTCGGAGCCGCGGTAGAGGAGATCGATGTAGCCCTCGAGCTGGCGGTCCCGCACCGGCACGCAGACGTAGACCTCCCGCCAGTGCGGGCTCGCCGCCGCCTCGCGGACCGATCGCGAGCCCGAGCGCGTCGGCCACCAGGGTGCGGACCTCGCCGGTCCGGGTGGTGACGGCCTCGGCCTCGCACTGCGCGGCCACGGCGTCGTCGAGCCCGTCGCCCGTCGCCAGGTCGATCGTCTGGAGCACGCCGTGGACCGCCCGGCCGACCGCCGTCCCGTAGCGGCCCTTCAGCCACGGCGGGAGGTCGAGGTCGCGCGGGCGCTTCTGGAAGCCGGGGTCGACGGGCTCCTGTTCGACGTCGGGCTCTCCCTCCTCGGTGAGCGACGTCGCCGAGACGGTCGTAGGCCGCGCCGCCCGGGTCAGCGCAGCGGCGAGCTCGCTCTCCCACTCCGGCCGGGCCGGCAGCGGCGGCGGTGGGGCGGCCGCGGGCGCCGTGACGCTCCCGGTGCTCTCGCCGGCGTCGGGCAGCGCGGCGAGCGCGTCGCCCATCCCGTCGAGCAGAAGCTCGGCGTTGGTGCGCCTCTCGGCGTCGGGGGCGTTGGTCCGCTCGGCGCGGTGCAGCGACACCACCAGGTGGTCACGCCCGCGGGTGCACGCCACGTAGAGGAGCCGGATCCGTTCGTGGTAGCTCATCTGCTCGTCGATCGGCGCCCAGGCCACGTACTCGTCCGTCCGCGCCGCACGCCCGACCCGGTAGCCCACGCCCCCGTTGGCGGGGAAGACGACCTCGGCCTGCGCGGGGCGCGCCTGGGGCTTGGTGGACATGCCCGACACGATCGTGACGGGAAACTCGAGGCCCTTGGCCCCGTGGATCGTCATGATGCGCACGGCGTCGTCGTCGGTCTCGGGCAGGATCGCCTCGGCCACGCGCGCACCGTCGCTGAGCTGGAGCTCGATCCAGCTGAGGTATTGGCGCAGATTCCCGCCGGTGGCCTCGCTCCAGGATCGGGCCTGGTCGACGACGAAGCGGATGCGGCGCCAGACGTCGCGCGGGCGTCCCTCGGCGAAACCGAGGTCCATGGCCCGCCGGTCGCGGGCGATCCGGTCGAGCAGCTCCGAGGGGGCGAGCCAATGCCGCTGCTCGTAGAGGCCGCGCAGATAGGCGAGTCCGGTCTGGACGCGGTCGGCGTCGTCGGCCTCGCCGAGCTGCGGGCTCAGGTAGCTCCAGGACCGGTGTCGGGCGTGGAAGCGGAACAGGTCGTCGTCCCCGCAGGCCAAGAGCGGCGTGCGCAGCGCGGCGACGACGTGGAGGACGTTGGTCGGGTCGGCCACCGCCCTGAGCACCATCAAAAGGTCGCGCACCGCCCGCGTCGAGTAGACGAGCGAGCTCGACTCGGCGCGGTAGGGGATGCGCCGCGCGTCGAGCGCGTCCTCCAGGAACGGGAGGGAGGTGCGGGCCGGGACGAGGATGGTGATGTCGCCGAGCCTCGCCGGGCGCCACCCTTCGGCACCGTCGTCCACGCTCCATCCCTCGTGCACCGCGCGTACCACCGTGGCGGCGACGTCCGCCGCCTCGGCCTCACGGAGCTGGTCGGCGCGGAACTCCTTGGGATGGGGAGTGCGTCCGACCACGCTCACCGCAGGGCCCGCGGGGGCGGGGCGCCGCACCGCCTCGAGGGGCGCGTAGGCCGGCTGCGAGCCGGGCACGTCCTGAATCAGGCGGCCGAAGGTCGCATTGACCCACTCGATGACCGGTGCCGTCGCCCGGAAGTTGGCGCTGAGTCGCACCGTGTTGAAGTCGTCGTCCCCGAAGCGTTTCTCGGCCGAGAGGAAGGTCGCGATGTCGGCCCTCCTGAACCGGTAGATCGACTGCTTCGGGTCGCCCACGAAGAAGAGTTGTCCGGGGACCACGTCGAGCGACGCCCAATGGACGTCGGCGCCCACGGATTGGCCCGGCGCGGCGGCGATGAGCACGGCCAGCTCCACCTGAATGGGATCGGTGTCCTGGAATTCGTCGAGCAGCAGCCGCCGGTAACGGCCGTGCAGCCCGGCTCGGGCGGCCTCGCCGTTCGACCGCGTCGCGCAGCAGGGCGCGGGCGCGGACCAGGAGGTCGTGGAACTCGAGCCGGCCGGCGAGGCGGCGCTCTTCCGCCGCTTCCAGCGTGAAGCGGCGCAGCTCGGCGCCCAGACGCTCGACACACGCGTTCGCCACCGCGGTGCGCAGACCGCTCAGATCGTTCGCCGGCCGCGCTCAGGTCGTGGCGCACGGTCGCGGGGTCCGTCGTCCAGCTCTGCTGGCGACCGCGGGCGCCCGGTCGGAAGCTCGGGGGCCGGGTCGGCCCGTCGGGATCGAGGGCCTCCAGGAGATCGGCCTCGTCGGTGATCGTCCTCAGCCGTCGCCGCGTACTGCCCGACGGGTTGGAGGAACCGTGCACAGCGCGTCGTCGGGGTCCCGGCAGGGCTCGGCGCAGATGCGGTCGATCTCCGCCAGCACGGGTGCGAGCAGGCCGAAGGCGTCCGGTGGGTCCGGCGCTCGGACCGGCACCCGCTCGGCCACGAGGTCCCAGTTGTCGTTGAAGGCCACGGCCACGGCCCGCAACCCCTCGAACTTCACCCCGGCGGCCGTCAACAGCACGATGGTCCGCTCGAGCGCGGGCTCGGCGAGCAGCTCGTCCCGGAAGGAGCGCCACCGCCGTTCGAACGCCACTTCGGAGCTGACCTCGTCGACGACCTCCAAGCGGGGCGGGAGTCCCGCCTCGATCGGGTGCTCGGCGAGGATCCGCTGGGCGAACGAGTGCAGCGTGCCGATGGCCGCGCCGTCGAGTTGTCCGAGCGCGTGCCGGCAGCGTTCCGCCGCTTCGGGGGTGAGTTCGCCGACGAGGGTGCGTTCGAGCTCGGCGCGCACCCGGTCGCGAAGTTCCGAGGCCGCCTTCTCGCTGAAGGTGATGGCGGCGATCGCACCCAGTTCGGCCGCGCCGGTCTTGACGAGTGCGAGCACGCGCCCGACGAGCTCCGTCGTCTTGCCCGACCCGGCACCGGCCTCGACGAAGAGGGTGGTGCCGAGATCGCCGGCGATGCGTTCACGCTGCGTGGCGTCGGGCGGGGCGACGTCAGTCACCCGGACCGTCCGCGTCGGGTTCGGGTTCGGCCAGACCGCGGAACCCGGCCAGCGCCGGAGCGCCGGACTTGCGGTTCCAGGACCGCTGCAGATCCGACACGCCCATGGCGTCGGGGTCGCAGTAGGGGCACACGACCCAGGGGGTCGTGCTGGTGGCTCTCGGGTAAGCCGGGAACACGCCCGACTCGATGCCCCCGACGATCACCGCCATCGTCTCGCCCACGCGGGCCAGGAGGCCGGGCGTCACGTCGTAGCCGACCCGCTTGAACTTTCCTTTCGACGAGGCGAACCAGTACTCGGCGCGGACCGGCGCACCGGGGGAGTCGGCCAACGCGCGAGCCGCCTCGGCGTAGACCGGGAGCTGCAGGCGGGTCCCGCCGAGATCGGGGTCGTCCTCGTCCGAGGCCGCGGTAGTCGTCGACCCGTCCGGTCTTGTAGTCCACGACATGGAGGGAACCGTCGTCGCCGATGTCCACGCGATCGGCCAGACCGCGGAACCCGACCGAGCGGCCGTCGGCGAGTCCCAGCCGGATCACACCGACGGCGGCGTCCGGGAACCCGAACCGGAGCTCGACCGCAAGTGGCCGCGTGCCGTGGTCACGGCGGTACTCGCTGTCGAGCGCGAGCACCTTGGAGAGGTCGGCCATGATCCGTTTCCGCTCGCGGCGCCAGAAGACGGCCCGGCCGGTGAGGCCCTTGGCCTCGTACTCCTCGAACACCTCTTCTGCGATTCGTCGGAGCCGCTCCGCGTCGGATGTCGTCCACGCCTGGTTCGGTGCCGGAGGCCGGTCGACGACGCCGGCGATGAACCGCTCGAGCACGGCGTGGACGAGGGAGCCCCGGTGGTGCGGGGCGATGGTGAGCTGCTCCTCGGGGTTCTCGACCTCGCCGATGCCCAGGACGTCCCGCATGAGATAGGCGAACGGGCAGTTGGCCCAGCCTTCCAGGCGCGTGGCCGACATCGTGCGCTCGGCCGGCGAGGGCACGTCTGCCCCGACCAGGTTGCCGTCGAAGCGCGTGAAGGCTGCGCTGCGGCGCTGCACGACGACCTCCGTGCCCGCGGCCGCCTCGTCGTCGACCGAGCCGACCGGAACCCCCGACAGCAGGGTCCGCAGGCGGTACTCCTGTGCCGTGGCCGGGAACTCGACGGCCCGAAGCCCCGCGTCGAACGAGGCGACGTGATGGAGCCACGTCGCGTCGGTGGCCGCGCTCGAGCAGGTCGTCCGAGTACCACGACCCTCCCGACAGCGCACCGGCCACCTGGAGCACCCAGCGCGAGGGCACGCGCTCCTTGCTCCCGCGCAGATCGCCCCGCGGCACGCAGAGAAGGTGGCGCGACGCTCCGGCGAGGGCGGCCAGCAGCTCGCGGTGCCGCCGCTCGACGAGTGACGACCGCAGGGAAAGCTCTCCGTCCGCGGCGGCGCGCTCGCGGTCGGGCAGGAGCGAGTCGTCCCGTGGAGCGGCGGGGAACACGCCCTCGGCCAGGCCGAGCACGACCACGAGGTCGAGGTCGAGCCCCACGCCCATGCTGACCGGTCCGACGAAGACGCCCTCGCCCATGCGGCCCACGCGACCGAGATCCGACTCGAGCTCGAGCTCGAGGGTCCGGGCGAACACGTCGAGGCCGACGGCCCCCTCTATCTCTCCGAGGCAGGCCAGTCGGTCGAGAGCCCGCTCCACTCGCTCGGCCGCTCGTTGCTCGGCCGTGGGCCAGTCGGCGCGGGCAGGCTCGCGGCCGAGGAGCTCGTCGACGTGGCGGCGCGCCCACGCCGACCATTCCGGCCATGTCCAGGCTGACCGTGCCGCCTCGTCCAGATCGTCGACGAGGCCGAGCACGAATTCGCGGAGCGAGCGGGTGCGCGCCGCCTCCTGGCGCGCGCGCGATCGGCCTTCCATTCGGGCGCGTCGGCTTCGCTCTCCGCCGCCTCGGCTTCCGCGTCCTGTTCCGCGGCCAGATGGTCGAGCAACGTGTCCCAGTCGTCCCGGCCACCGACGACGCCGGCCTGGCGGGAGAGGCGCTCCCACGCGGTTGCGGGCACCCAACGCCCATGCCGGTGCACACGAGCGCCGGCGAGCCACGCGAACACGTCGTCGCGCCGGAACCCGCCGTCGGGAAGAGCCAGCAGTCCGAGCAGGGTCCGCGCGGCGACGCGCGCCGTCAGCGCCATGATCGACGTCCCGTTGACGGTCAGACCGGCGGCCGTCAACTGCTCGTACGCCAAGCGGGCGTAGGGCTCGGGACCGGCGAAGAGCACGGCGATCCGATCGAGCGGGGTCCCCTCGCGTGCGGCGGCGACGACGGCCCGCAGACCGGCCCGCACCTCCTCGTCGGCGTCCGAGACGGTGACGACGCGCGTGCGGTCGACGTCCACCATCGCGAGCGGGTCCTCGCGGCCAGGGGGCTCGGTCTCCCGACCGGCCAGCCTCCCGACCGACCTCGCCGACTCGGCGTCCGCGGCGCCGTCCCCGCACGTACCGGCGACCACGACGAGCTCGGTCCTCTCGGCCAGGGTCCGCAGCAACCCGGCACCGTGGCGTGTGAGCCGCTCGGGCAGGTACACCACGACCCGCCCGAGCCCGGCCACCGCGCCCGAGCCGAGGCGGACCACGTCCGCGGCCGCGTCCAACAGGTCCTCCTCGTCGTACCACGAGGGAGCGAGGGCCCGGTGTGCTTCGCGGTGCAACCGCACCACGTCGCGGGCCCGTCTGCTCTGTGCCGCCACGGCGTCGAGCGCCTCGGCGGACAGGTCGCGCAGCTCGCGGTACGCCTCGACCAGCGCGGTCTCGGTGGACGGATGGCTGGACACCGGCCCGAAGACCCCGGGGTCTTCCGCCAGCGCGGCCCGCAGCGCGGCGCCCACGACAGGGCTCGAGACGGGTCGTCTCCCCTCACCCGCCAGTCGGGCCGATCCGAGCAGCTCGCCGAGGCGGTACACGGTCAGGAACGTCACGGCGGCCACACCGGAACCCCGCGTGCACACCGCCCCGGACGCACCCGATGCGAGTCGTCGCCGCGCCGCGACGCCGACCTGGTTGGCGGGGACGACGACGGTCACGGGGGCGAGCGGGTCGTCGCCCTTCGCGGCACGGATCTCGCCCGCCAGCGCCGCCATGGCGGGAGGGCCGAAGGCCACCCACTCCGTTCTGACGCCGCCCATCGTTCCCGCAGCGTAGATCGATGATGTGACGACGTCGCCGCTGTCGGTCACCGGTCGCGCGGGCCCGATCCGCCGGTCCCGCGGGCCGCGCTACACGATCAGGACGGCGCAGGCCACCTTGTCGACGACATCGTCCGCGACCGAGCCGTGGTGTCTGAGGTGGGCGCGTCTGCGGAGCGGCCCCCTGCCTTCGCGCCCCGCGCCGACGCCCGATGCCGAGTGGGAGCCCGCGCCCACCACGACCAGATCCGCCCGCTCCTGGCAGGCCACCGTGGCGATGGCATCGGCGGGGTCTGCGAGCACCGGGTGCGTGGCGACATGGACGCCCTGGCCCGCCATCTCGGCGCGCAGGCGCCCGAGGAGCCACTCCGTCGAGCCGGCGCCGGCGTCCGTGTAGCGGAGTTCCGTGGGGAGACGGGGCGACGGATCCTCAGGTGACCGCAGCGCGCCGACGATGTGCAACGTCGCGCCGGACGCCTTCGCCACCTCGAGGGCGCAGGACAGCACGCGTGGGGAGCTCTCCGAGGAGAGGGCTCCGACGACCACCGTTTCAAACACGGTGGGGTTCCCGCTCGGTCACGGTCGCCTTCACCCCGACCGGGTCGGATCGGTGGAGCCGCGTCCTGCGTGCCGCCGAGATCGGCACGACCGTCGCGTGTACGGGAGGCGGTTGCGGTCCTTCGTCCGGGCCGGCCGGCCGGCGCGGCGTGGGCGCGACGGGCACCACGAGGACCGGAAGAGCCGTCGACGACGTGAGCTCCTCTCGCAACCCACCCGCCAGGCGGTGATACGCCAGCCTCTCGGGCGACAGACCGAGCACGATGGCGTCTGCGCCGAAGGCGTGTGCCGCCTCGGCGATGGCCCTGGCGACGCTCCGCGCCCGTCCCGATCCCGCCGGGATGCCGACCACGCTCGCCGCGGCGCCGAATTGCGCCGCCCAGGACCCCGCCAACACGCGGGCGGCACCGCCGGCGCTGCTCGAGTCCACCGCCGCGAGGATCCGGCCGAACACCGCTCGTTCCTCGACCCGACTCCCGCTCGCCACCATGTCTGGTCTCCTCCGGCTCGTGCCACAAGGTTACACAGAGATGAACTAAAAGTGAACGACCAGTGTCCGGATCGCGACGGGAGCGGGAGCGGGAGCTTCATCCACCCCCTTGGCTCCACGCGACCCGGGAAGCGTGCCGGCGGAGCTCCCCGCCCTGGCCCTGTTGTTAGCCTGACCGGGCTGCACCCTTGGAGGAGTGCGAGAGCGGCCGAATCGGCACGACTGGAAATCGTGTGTCGGGCAACCGACCGTGGGTTCAAATCCCACCTCCTCCGCACTTCCGCTTTGAGGTTTCGCCCTCCCGTCGGCGATGCGGTCTCCGTCACGTGGAACGGCGGGAACCGACCCCGCGGGCAATCGGACAAACCGGCGTCGGCCCTGCTAGGCGCCCATCGTGACCCCTTGGGCGCTCCGGCGCGCCGTCGCCTTCGAGCCGGACTGCGACCACGCCCCCTCTCGCCCCGATCCGGCTCCAGGCGAATAGTTGACTAATATGATCGGTATTAGAGGGTTTCCCGATCGCCACTGGAGCACCGATGCCCGCCGCACTCTGCCCGATCCGCCCCCCATACGAACTGCGACCGTGGCCAGAGCCGCCCGAACGGACGCTCGAGTCCTCGTTGCTCGCTCTCGCCACCCAGATGGCGGCCACGACGCCATGGCGCCCCCCGAGCCTCGCCGGCACCGAGCGCGCCTACGAGCTCATCGAACAGACGGACATCTACGAGGTATGGGCGATCCATTGGGCCGCCGGCGGACACCTCGAGCTCCACGACCACGGCGGGTCGGGCGGCGCCGTCTACGTGGCGAAGGGTGAGCTCGTCGAGTCACGGCTCGTGGAACCGACCTCTCTGCTCCGTCGTTCGATCACCGCCGGGCACGGTGTCGAGGTCCCTCCCCTCTGCCTCCACGACGTGATCAACAGCGGGCCGGCGCTGGCGACCAGTGTGCATGTGTACTCGCCACCGCTCTCGCACATGAACTTCTACGCCCAGGACGAACTGGGCACGGTCCGGAGGCAACGTACGGAGCACCGCGCCCGGCCGGGGTGGAACCCCTGAGCCCGAGCCCGGCAGCTCGCTGACCACCGTCGGCTTCGAGCTGGAGAGAGCCCACGGAGCCATACGCGAGCCGGCGCCACGATCGACGTGGCGCCGCTCGTCGCCCTGCGGGGGCTACCCCGACAGCCCGGATCCCGCAGGAGCCAGCCGCCCGGAGTTTGTGCATCAACCAGATGAATCCTAGTAATGTTGGTGGAATTCTATGATTCACCGGGTTCCTCGAGCGGAACCCGAACCGCCCTCGAGATCTCCCGCCCCGGGCACACGTTCGCAGTAGCCCGGTTGTCATCAGCGGGAAGCAACGAGAAGCAGACGAGAAGCAGAAGGGAAAGCGTGCACCCCACCGACGGCCCGGCGACGACACCCCCGTCCTCGGCGCAGCCCGAGCCGCCCACCGCCGCGTCCGTGGAACCCGCCCCGACGCCCGGGGAGTCTGTGCCCGCGCCTCGAAATCGGCCCGGGGACGGCCGGCTCGCCGCCGGTCGGCTCGGAGGGCTTCTCCTCGGACACCACTGGCTCCGGCACCGTCGCCCCGGGCACCGCCGGGCTCGATTCCCCCGGCTCGCGCTCCACATGAGGCTCGCCGTCTCGCGGCACCGGGTGGGCGTCGTCACGGCGTGCGCCGCTCTGATCCTGACCGCGGTCGCGTCCACCGCGCTCGCGGCGCGCCACGGCGATGCCGGCGCGTTGGGGTCCGGCGACGGCGCGGCGGCGTCGCTCTCCTCCCACGTCATCGGCGGCCCCGGTGCCGATACGCCCGACGCCGCCCACGTCTTCGGCCGGGGCGGCCACTTCGGCCACCTCCCGGCGGCGACCACGCCGCCCGCGCCGGCGCCGCCCAGCCTGGCCGACGCGGCGCCGTTGCGCCCCCACGAGGTATTCGGCTTCGCGCCGTACTGGACCCTTGGGTCCAGCGGCGGGTTCGACGTGGCCGGGATCTCGACGCTGGCCTACTTCTCGCTCGATGTGAACGCCAACGGGACACTCGACCAGTCGGGGGCCGGCTGGAACGGCTACGAGAGCCAGGCGCTGTCGAGCCTCGTCACCCGGGCCCACGCCGCCGGGGACCGCGTCGTGCTGACCGTCACCGATTTCGACCAGGGCTCGCTGGACGCGCTGACGTCCTCACCCGCGGCCGCGAAGACGCTCGCCTCGGCCCTGGTGGCCGCCGTCTCGGCCAAGAACCTCGATGGGGTGAACCTCGACTTCGAGGGCGAGGGCGACGCGGACCAGGCCGGGCTGACCAGGCTCGTCGCCACCGTCTCGGCCGCCGTGCGCGCCGCAAATCCGCACGACCAGGTGACGATGGACACCTACGCCAGCTCGGCCTCGGACGCGAACGGCTTCTACGACGTGCCCGCGCTGGCTCCCCTCGTCGATGCGTTCTTCGTCATGGAGTACAGCCCGAACCTGGCCGCGTCCCCTTCGGCAACCTCACCGCTGACCAGCGGGCTGTTCTCGGTCCAGACCACCGTCGACGAGTACGCCGCCGCGGTCCCGCCCTCCAAGGTCGTCCTGGGCCTCCCGTACTTCGGCATCGACTGGGCCACGACGAACGGGACCCTCACCGCGACGGCGACCGGCCCGGCCACGGACGTCTCCCTGGGCCAGGTCCTGGCCAGCGGGCATCCCCTCTACTGGGACCCCGTCACCCAGAGCGGCTGGACCTCCTATCAAGTCGGCCAGCAATGGCACGAGACCTTCTTCGAGGACCCCCCCGCGCTCTACGCCGCGGCCCAGCTCGCCCAGTCGCACGACTTCGCCGGCGTCGGCATCTGGGCCCTGGGCATGGACGGCAACGATGGTGACGACCTCGCCGCGCTGGACGGCTTCGCCCCCGCCGCCAAGGGTCTCCCCACCGGTCCCGCCACGACGTCTGCCTCGCCTCCGGCGACGGCGTCCCCGGCTCCGCCCGCCTCCTCGCCGACGCCCCCGTCCCATCCCCCCACACCCCCGCCCGCATCGACCACGACCACCACGAGGCCTCCGGGCACGACGACGACCACGACCAGACCCCCCACCACCACGACCACCGCGCCCCACGCTCCCTACACCTACGCGGGCGACTGGGACGAGTCCCCGGTCACGCTGAGCGAGGTGATCGGAGCCGCAGTCCCTCCGACCGAAGGTTCGGGACCGATCGGCCAGCTCCAGGGCTTCGCCACCGACGACCCGGCGGTCTCGTGCCTCGCTCAGGGGCCGCCGCTCGCCGTGTGGGCGGTGAGCGGGACCACCGACGAATACCTGGCGGTCGCCACGTCCCCGACGGACTGCGTCGACGCCGACTTCGTCTTCAGCGTGACCTGAACGGCGCGGCCGGCCTGGACCCGGTCGCCTTCCGGTTTCCTCCGCCGCGCCTTCCCCTCCCATACTTGGTCCATGCCCGATGGCGACATCCCGACGGCGGCCAGTCGTCCGCTGAGCGACGACGAGGCCATGGCGCTCGCACTGGTCGAGGCTCGAGCCGCCGCGGCCGCCGGGGAGGTGCCGGTGGGCGCCGTGGCCCTGCGAGACGGCCGCGTCGTCGCCACCCGACACAACGAGCGCGAGGCAACCGGGGATCCCACGGCACACGCCGAGATGCTGGCGCTGCGCGATGCCGCGGCCGAACTGGGTGGTTGGCGTCTCGGCGGCCTGACGTTGGTGGTCACCCTCGAGCCCTGCCCGATGTGCGCCGGCGCGCTCGTCGCCGGCCGGGTCGACCGGCTCGTCTTCGGCGCCTCGGACCCCCGTGCCGGCTCCTGTGGGACGCTCTACAACGTCTGTGTAGACCCGCGGCTCAACCACGAACTGGCGCTGACTTCCGGGGTGCGGGCGGAGGAATGCGCCGAGGTTCTGACCTCGTTTTTCGCTTCTAAGCGGAGGTCAGGGGACCCGAGGCCGCCTTTGGGAACGGGTCCGAGCGACTAGGATCGTCGCCGGAGGAGTGCGAGAGCGGCCGAATCGGACGGTCTCGAAAACCGTTGTGCCTCATGGGCACCGTGGGTTCAAATCCCACCTCCTCCGCGTTCGGGCCCAGAAGGCCCCCCGCAGAGAGGTGAATGCGGGTGAACACGGCCGGGGTAGATGCCCTGCCGCCAGCGTCTGGTCGTCCCCTCGGCCAGGAAGGAGTGACCCGTGGCACGCGCACGTTCGACGTTCGGAAAATTGCAGCGCGACCAGGCCAAGAAGGACAGGGCCAAGGCAAAGTGGGACGACCGCCAGGCGCGTCCGCGAGGACAAGGCGGCGGGGGGGACGGAATCCGATACCCCCTCGGCCGAAGATGTGGACCAGACGCAGCTGCTCGAGCAGTTCGCGGCGCTCCACGAAGACCTGGCCGAGGGTCGGATCTCGCTCGACGATTTCGAGGTGCGCCAAGAGGAACTGCGGGCCAAGCTCGTCGTATGACCTGACGGGCCTCGAACGGCCGGCCCGCCGCCGACCCCGGGGCGGCGCTCACGGCGCGGGCTTCACGTCCCGCGTGTCGAGCCAGCGTCTGAACCCGGCGGCGTTGGAGTGCACCCCGTTCATCACGTCGAGTTTCTCCTTGTGGGCGGCGTCGATGTCGCCCAGCAGCGGGTCGAAGCGCGCCGAGAGCGCAGCGGCGATGTCTGCTCCCTCCCGGTACGCCTGCTCCGCCGTCTCGGCCCACTGGCGCAGCGTCGACTCGGCTTCGGCCAACAGCTCCTGCGGGTCGCCCAACAACCCGTAGTGCGCCAACGCGATGCCCGACGGACGGCGGGCAGCGAAGCGGCCCAGCGAGGTGATGGCCTGGTCGAGGTCGAAGTCCGGTGGCGGAGTCGACGGTCGCAGCACACCGCCGTCGGGCAGTTTGACCCCCACCGCGTCTCCCGGCGAAGAGCACCCCGCTCAGCGAGTCGTGCAGGCCCACGTGGTGCTTGGCGTGCCCCGGAGAGTCCACGGCCGTCAGGGTGCGGTTCGAGCTCACCGCGATCTGCTCCCCGTCCTCGAGCACATGCAACCGTTCGGGGGGTGTCGGGTCGAGGCGCCCGTAGAGCGAGTCGAGCAGCGACCCGTAGACGCGTGCCGCCGAGTCGATCAACCGGGTGGGATCCGCCAGGTGCCGCGCCCCCTTCTGGTGCACGTAGACGGTGGCGGACGGAAAGGCGCGTGCGACGTCGCCGACTCCGCCGGCGTGGTCCAGGTGGATGTGGGTGACCGCCACGCCCGCGAGCTCGCTCGGCCCCACACCGATCTGGTCGAGGGCGGCGAGGAGGACGGGCACCGAGCTCTGGCTGCCGGTCTCGATCAGGACGGGAGCCGAGCCCTCGATGAGGTAGCCCGCCGTGACCCGCTCCCAGCCTCCCAGCCTCGTGTCGATCTCGAGCACGCCGGGAGCGATGGCGACCGGTGGCGGGACGGCGGGGACGGCCTCGCCACTGTCGGGATCGTGGGAGTGGAGGCCCACGTCGGCATGACGATGACCCCGGCCGCCGTGGGAATGCGTACCGCTCACGGCGACCCCGATGCCGGAGGGCTCGTGGTGACCTCGTCAGCCGGAGGGCTCGTGGTGACCTCGTCTGCCCCGCCCTTGGTGGGCCCGTCGACGCCGGCCGTGGCGACCCCGTCACCGCCGACCGTGGCGACCCCGGCGGTCGCGACGCCGTCAACCCCGGTGGTGGCGACCCCGTCACCGCCGAGCTTGGTCCGCCGCTTGACGGCGACACGGCCCAACTTGCTCATCTTGTTCACGAGCGGTGCCATGGTGGGCGATTGGTCGATCAGGCGCCGTGATCCCTCGTACTTCGGAGCCAACGAGTCGTGTCCGGTGAGCCGGCACGCCGAGTTGACCAGCGACACGTGGGAGAACGCCTGCGGGAAGTTGCCCACCTGACGCCCGGCGTCCGAGTCGAATTCCTCGGAGAGGAGTCCGAGGTCGTTGCGCAGAGCCAGGAGTCGCTCGAAGAGCTCTTCGGCCTCGTCCGCCCGGTCGATCATGTGCAAGCAGTCGACGAGCCAGAAGGAGCAGGCCAAGAACGCTCCCTCCTTGCCGGTGAGACCGTCCACCGCGCCGTCGTCGCTCGTCCGGTAGCGCAGCACGAAGCCGTGGTCCATCAGGTCGCGCTGGACCGCTTCGACGGTGCTGACGACGCGGGGGTCACTCGGCGGCAGAAAGCCCACCAGCGGGATCATGAGCACACTCGCATCGAGCTCGCGTGATCCGTAGTACTGGGTGAACGCGCCGACGTCCTCGTTGTAACCCTTTTCGCAGACCTCGGTGAAGATGTCGTTGCGCAGGTCGCGCCACTTCTCCAACGGACCCTCGAGCTCCGGCCACTCCTCGAGCGTGCGAACGGCCCGGTCCACCGCGACCCAGGCCATCACCTTGGAATGCGTGAAGTGTCGGCGGGGCCCACGAACCTCCCAGATGCCGTCGTCAGGCTGGCGCCACCCGTGCTCGATGAACTCGACGAGCTGGGTCTGCAGACCCCAGGCGGCCCTGGAATGGACTCCGATGGCCTTCGCCGATGAGTAGAGGGCCGACATGACCTCGCCGTACACGTCGAGCTGGTACTGCCCCGAGGCCGCGTTGCCGATGCGGACCGGTACCGAGCCCTCGTATCCGGGTAGCCAATCGGCCTCCCACTCGTCGAGGCGACGTTCACCGGCCGGGCCGTACATGATCTGGAGTTTGGTGACATCGCCGGCCACTGCTCGGAGCAGCCAGTCGCGCCAGGCCATGGCCTCGGCGTAGTAACCGCCCCGCATCAGCGACTCGAGGGTCAGGGTGGCGTCGCGGAGCCAGCAGTAGCGGTAGTCCCAGTTCCGATTGCCCCCCAGCGCTTCGGGCAACGAGGTCGTGGCGGCAGCCACGATTCCCCCCGTCGGCTCGTAGGTCAAGGCCTTCAGCGTCATGAGCGAGCGCACGACGGCGTCACGCCACTTGCCTTCGAACGTGCACTGCGACGCCCACTCGGTCCAATAGGCCTCCGTGAGGTGCACCGCGTAGTGGCTGTCGAGCGGCGGCGGCGGGTCGGCGTGGGAGGCGTGCCAGACCAACGTGAAAGGAAAGCGCTGCCGCTCGGTCACCGTGAAGTCGGCCACGCTGTGCAGGCCTTTGCCGACCACGTCGACCCGGTGCCAGAGGGCCACCGAGTCGGGACCGGCGGTGAAGCGCACGAGGCCGGCATTCGAAGTGACCCAGGGAACGGTCTCGCCGTAGTCGAAGCGCACGGCCAGATCCATCTGCATGTCGACCGATCCGCTCACTCCTTCGACCAAGCGGATGAGGTGCGGGTGGTCGTCGCGCGACGGGCATGCAGTCGGTGACCCGTACCGTGCCCGACGCGGTGTCGAATTCCGTTTCGAGCACGAGCGAGTCCGGGCGATACCAGCGCCGGGTCGAGATGACCGACGCCGGGGCGCCGACGGGAGCGATGCGCCAAAAGCCGTGGCTCTCGTGTCCGAGCAAGCGGGCGAAGCACGCGGCAGAGTCGAAATGGGGCAGGCAGAGCCAGTCGATGGAACCGTCGAGCCCGACCAGCGCGGCCGTGTGCAGGTCGCCGATCACCGCGTAGTCCTCGATGCGCTGGCTCATCGCCTCATTCTTGCCGGTCCACTCTCGGAGACATGGTCTACCCGGCGATGCACGGACCCGTGCTCACGCGACCTCGGTGCAGCGCCGCCTCCTGCACCCGTGCGAGGACGCCCGGGGAGGTGAGGGCGTAGCCGACGTCGGGATAGACCGTCGAACGGGAGAAGACGACGCCGATAACCTCGCCACCTGGCCCGATCAGCGGGCCGCCCGAATTGCCCGGCTCCACTTTGGCCTGCAGCGAGTAGACGCCCCGGGTCACCGAGCCGTCGTTGTAGATGTCCTTGCCGATGGCGGTGATCTCGCTCGTGACGCCGGCGGGTCCGATGGTGAGCGGGCCGTCCTCGGGATACCCCAGGAGCGCGGCCTGGGTCCCGCGCCCGACGAGCGCTGCGCTGATGGGCAGCGCCGGGCCGAGCGGGGCATCGGTGCGCAACACGGCGAGGTCGAAGGAAGGGTCGAAGAGCACCGGGGTCGCGCCGTAGGTCGTGTCCCCGACGATCACCTGGGTGCTGCCCCGGGTCTCCCCCGCGACCACGTGCGCGTTCGTGGCCACGAGGCCCTGGCCGACCACGAATCCCGAACCCTCCTGCTCGCTGTCGCAGGCCGTGCCGAGGACCTTGACCGTCGAGAACACGGCCGGGTCGGCGAGCGAACGGGTTGCGGCGTCGCTCGGCGTCACGATCGAGGGCGTCGAGGGTGGGGTCAGCGTGGAGAAGACCTGGGGGAAGCCCTGGTCGCTGAGAAAGGTCTGCAACTGGCCGAAGACCGAAGGTGCCTGGGGGAGGACATGGTCGACGCTGTGAAGGATGTCGGAGCGGGCGACCGCCGCGTCGAGCCACGTGAAGCGCCCATTGGGGGACGAGATCACGGCAGCCACGAGCCAGACCGACAAGAGGACGGCGACGACGGCCACGCCCACTCCGAACACGGCGTCGACGTGCCCGAGGTGGTGTCGGCGCAGGGTGACGTTGCTGTACGACCCGAGGACGCGGCCGACCGACCCGAAGCCCGCCGCCGTCGCGATCACGAGGGTGACGATGACGGCCGATCGGGTGGCGTCGTCCGTGCCGTTGTGCAGGAGCGGGACCCAGACGACACATCCGAGTAGGAAGCCGAGCCAGAAGCCCCCGAATGTCATCAGCTGGACCAGGGCCCCGAGACGCAGTCCGTGGACCGCGGCGAGAACCATGAGCGCGATGATCACGAGATCGACCCAGTCCACCGTGCCGAGGCTAACGAACGACCTGTCCCGGTCTGCTGCAGGAGATCATCTCGGACGCGGCTGACAACGTGGCGTGGCGTGGCGGTGACGGGCCTGCCCCAAAGGTGTTGAAGCGGCCCGGTAGTGTGCGGTCCGCTGTGCGGTCAGCGGTGCCTCGAAGCGACGAGCTGCGACACGGGCGCCTGCCGCGCACGGGGAGGCGCCATATCCCTCTGGTCGTGCTGGGCGCCGTCATCGGAGGTCTGTCCATCGCCGCGTGCGGGATCTCCCCCCACCACACGCCCCGTCGTCCCCCTCCCCCTCGCGTCCTCGGCCAGGCGACCGGCACGCCACTGGTGGTCGGTCAGGCGGCACCTGACGGAACGGGTGTCCTCGCCGCCGTGTCGTGCGCTTCTGCGACGCGGTGTTGGGCGGTCGGCGCGGCCGGACCGGACCCCACTCCGGTTCCGCCCACGGTGATCCTCGCCACGAAGAACGGGGGTGAGACGTGGTCGGGCCAGGAGGTTCCTGCGAGCCTCGGACCCTCGCTCACCGGCGTGTCGTGCCCGACCGCCACAACGTGCATGGCCGTGGGCTCGGACACGTCGGGGGCCGATCTGGTGCTGACGACCCAAGACGGCGGTCGGGCCTGGTCGCAGGCGGGGGCACCGGCGAACGCAATCAGCATCGCGGGGGTGACATGCCAGGGGATCGGCATGTGCATCGCGATCGTCACGAACGGGACGACCCTGTGGTCGTCGCGCAGCACCGACTTCGGCGCGACATGGCAGCAGGCGGGCAACCTGCCCGCTTCCTTCCTGGGAGCGACCGGTCTCGAGTGCGACGGCGCGGGCAGCTGCCTCGTGGCAGGGTACGTCCCGGCGGGGGCCGGGCACGGAACGGGAGCGCTCGCCCTGAGCTCCGACGACGGGCAGACGTGGGAGGGCGCGACCGTCCCGGCGGGCGTCGGGTTGCTTCAGAGTGTCGCCTGCGCCACTCCGACGTCGTGCTTCGCCGGCGGGACGACGTCGACGACCGTCAGCGACGTCGTCCCGGCCAAGGGCCAGCTCCTGCAGAGCGTCGACGGAGGTCACACCTGGAGCGCCGCGCCCGTCCCGCCCGTGGACGACGCCTACGGACTCGACTGCCCGAGCGCACGGCTGTGCTCCATGGTCGGCACCGACTGGGCCGGCACCCCGGCTGTCGGAACGGGTGCCGTGGCCCAGAGCAGCGACGGAGGTCAGACGTTCACGCCGTCGTCCTCGGCGTACGTCCCACTCACCCTCACCTCGCTCTCGTGCCCCACGGCGGCGGCGTGCATCGCGGTCGGCGGTGACACGCTGGCGCGCATCGCCTTGCAGCCGCCGGCCACCACCCACCGCCGGACGCCCACGACGGACGGCTCTCTCTGAGGCCGACGCCCAACGGTCCCGGTCCCGGGTTCGGATCCCCGGAAGGACCGGCACCCTTCCCGTAGAATCGCGTTCCGGCACACGGAGGAGCTGGAACGCGACACCGAAGCGGCCGGCTCCTTGGCGCCCGGGTCCGAACGGAGGAACCGCCATGCCGCAGACGTGCTCTCAGTGCCGAGCCGAGGCGGCCGACGACGCCACGTTCTGTTCGAGGTGCGGAGCCGCGCTGAGTACGCAACCAGCGTCGCCTCCGCCGCCTCTCCCCCCACCCGTGGAGGCTCCGACGACAGCCCCCGGTGAGGCAACGGGCTCAGCGGGCTCGGCCGGTGGTGCGGGCTCGGCCGGTGGTGCGGGCTCGGCCGGTGGTGCGGGCTCGGCCGGCGGGGCTGGCGGGGGCCTGACGATCCCGGCGTTCAGGTTCGACGCGAAGCGCTGGACGCTCGCGGACCGCATCGCCGGCATCGCCACGTTCGTGCTCTTCATCTCGCTGTTCCTCGACTGGTTCACCGTCTCTGTCGGAGCGCTCTCCGTGGGATCGGTGAGCGGCCTGTACGGCCCACGGGTACCTCTATCTCGTGCTGGTCATCTGCGTCGCCATCGTCGTGTACCTCGCGCTGCGTGCCGGTTGGGACCGACTTCCGATCAGCCGGGACGTCCCTCACGTGACCGTGATGATGGTGGCGACGATCGTCAACCTGGTCCTGACCTTCTTCGCTGTCGTCTTCAAGCCGAGCGGGGGAAGTTTCCTGAGTGTCGGTTGGAGTTTCGGCGGCTTCCTGGCCTTGATCGCCGCCATCGTCGCGGCCGCCCCCTACAGCATCCCGGCACTGCGCAGCAGGACGATGTGATCGCGCCCTCGGGCCGCAGAGACGACACCCCCGCGAGGCCGGCGTGGAAAGGACGATGTCGTACGCGGGATGACGATCTTGCGCGGGGAGGGGGCGGAACGGTACCGGTCAGCGTGAGGCACGCAACGCGCCGGCGAGCAGCCCCGGGACCTGGCCGAAGGACGGGCCGGCCTCGAACGCCACGAAGCGCCGCATGACGGTGTAGGAACCGGCCACCGTCGCGAACCAGGGCGGCTTCGGCCGCGCAGCGGAACGGGCCGCGGACGACGGACTTCTGCGGCCGGTCGAACATGGCCGCGTTCCCGACCACCCCGGTACCGGACTGGATGTCGGTGCGCGGGTGCCCGGGGTATGCGCCCCAGGTCGTCGTCCCGATGGCGAAGGCCAGCGCGTGCCAGGCGTTCACGCCGATGGCTCCGTAGCGCAGGCCGTCGACGGCGCGGTCCAAAGCCGCGGCCACCGAGGGCTCCTTCATGGTGGAGGGGCTGACGAGAATGGTGGCCGACAGCGTGCCCCACAGCACGGCGTTGGCGAACTCCGTGGCCGCGTCGACGAAAGCCGCCGCGGACGGGGCGGTGAGCGCTGTCTCGGCGACTTCCCCGAAGAACGACTCCACGTTGAAGCAGATGTCGTCGATCCGCCCGGGCGGCACACCGGGGATCACGGTCCAGGGCAGCGCGTCGGGCGGGCCGGTGCCGTAGGACTCAGCCTCGGGGTGGGCGGCGAGGAACGCGTCACGACGCGCGGCGGCGCCGGGGTAGTAGGCGCGGCGGGTCGCAAGGCGCGACAGACACTGCGTCGAGCGCGCCGAGAAAGGCGTCGCGCTGGGACCATCCGGCGTGAGTGACGACGACCCGCGTGGCCAGACAGTTGAAGCCTGCGTTGTTGACCAGCATGGTCGCCACGTGCTCCGCCTGGTACTGGAGCTCGGCGATCGTCCACGTGCCCGGCACGACGATCACGGGCGAGACGTTGCCGAGCTCGGCCGTGACCGGCTTGGCCAGGACGGGCTCGTCGGCGGCCTTGCGACGCTCCCCTTCGGTACCCGAGCCGAAGACGACGGCGTCGTAGGTCTTGTCCGACCCGGTGATGTGCACCTCGTCGACCCTCGGGTGGGCCGTGAGGTGCCGGCCGGCCTCGGCACCGCCGTCGACGATCCGCAGGACGCCGGCCTCGACGAGCGAGGCCAGCGCGGCGTTCCAGTGCGGCACGAGGTACTCGTTGACCGGATTGGCCTTCATCACGACGGTCTTGCCGCCGACGAAGAGCTTGGACAGCGCGTCGCGGGGACCCAGGCTGGCCACGTTGCCGGCGGCCAGCACCAGCGCGGTCCCGGCGTGTCCGTCCGGATCGCCGTAGGCCAGGGCCTGGCCCGCGACGAGCGACGCCGGCGTGACGCCGGGCTGCATGTAGACCTCGGCCGTGGTCCCGGGGAACGTGATCCGATCGAGGGGCGTGGCCGGGAAGACCTGGACACGAAGTCGACCGTCGGGCGCCTCGTTGACGGGCCCGGCGAAGGAGGGCTTCCCGTCGCGGGCGATGTCACGCAGCGCGTCTCGGTACAGACGTGCCATGCGGACGAAGGTCCCGATGCCGGAATAGAGCTCCTCGCCCGCTTCGGCCGATCCCGGTTCGAGACCCTTGGCGGAGCAGGCGTCGGACAGCCAGGGTCCCTGGACGGCCATGGTGTCGGCGAGCACCCGGTCCAGCAGGTCGGCCCGCGCCGAGGGGTCGGTCCGGGCCCAGGCGGGCGCGTGGTCGGCCACCAGCTCGACGGCGTGGTCCAGCGCGGCGACGTCGGCCGGATTCAGCGATTGGGCCGACGCGGGGGCCGGAGTCGACGGTGGTGTCGCTCCTCTGGTCGTGATGGCCACGGAGAGCAAGCGTACCGAGCGCCCCCCAGCGGCGACCGGGTTGAACCCGAAGACCGATGGACCCTCCGACACAGGCGTTTTGACGCCCGCTTACACCGCCGTTTAGGTTTCTCGGCGGAAACCTGCACCCGGATGGCACCTGGTCGGGTTTTGGGGGCGGGCAAGTCGCCCGAGGACGGCTTCGATCAGGCGGGCGGGAACATCATGCGGTTCGGGTTCGGGGAGCAACGCTCCGACAACGACGCGGTCGATGCCGTTGACCAGGCAATTCAGGGTCTGACCGTCGCGCCTGGACGATCCGGTTTCGATCGCCACGAACGTTCCGTCAGCCCGGCGTCAGCGGCTGTCAACGATCCTTCAGAGATCGTTCAGGGATCGATCAGCACCCCGTCGCACACTCACAGTCTCGGGCGAAGGCGCTCGGGAACATCCTTGAAGGAGGCGGCATGTTGAAGCGCAGATTCACTCTCGGACGCTGGGGCCATGAACCCGGCGAACTCGAACGGTCCGGCGACGGTCCGGCGAACGGCCCAGGCCTGAGATCGCCGGCGGGCGAAGGGCGAGAGCGAGGCCGTTTCGTCTCGGTCGTCACATCGCTCTCCGTGGTCGGCCTCATCATGGGGCTCACGGCCGGCTCGGTGGCGTTGCTCCCGGCTCAGGCGGCCAGTGCCGCCAAGCCCAAGGTGGCCACGCCCTACATCTTCGCCCCTGCGAACACGGTGATCGGCGAGTCATCCGGGACGCTCAACCTGCAGGTGACGCTCAGCGCCACGTCCGCCAATCCGGTGTCGGTCAACTTCTCGGTGCCGGCAGGCAACTGCAACAACGCGCTGTCAGGTACGGGCTCGGGCACGCTCACGTTTACCCCCGGGCAAACCGTGAAGAACATCCCGTTGACCGTCAACCAGTGCAACGGTCACTTCCTCAATTCGGCCACGCTGACCCTTTCGGGAGCGGTCAACGGCATCATCGCCGATCCGCTCACCGTGATCGACGTGGTGGGCGACAACAACCTGGTGTCGACTCCGGGTCTCTACATCCGCGGCAACACCGTGGACACGGGCGCCGGAATGGCCCAGGTGCCGGTCATGTTGGGCGGTCCGACCGGTCAGACCTCGACCAGCACGGTCACGGTGAACTACACCACCGTGAACGGCTCGGCCGTCTCTGGCACGGACTACTCGACGACCAGCGGCCAGCTCACCTTCGGACCGGGTCAGACCGAGCAGAGCATCTCGGTCCCGATCACCAACCGGTCGTCTTCGGCTCCGAGCCGGAGCTTCACGGTCGTCTTGTCGGGCCCCTCGAACGCCGAACATCGTTCAGTCCACGGCCACGGTGACCATCGGAGCGAGCGGAGGGACGACGCAATCGTCGCCCTACATCTACGCACCGCCGCACACGGTGATCGCCGAGGCTGACGGCTGGGTCGACCTGCCGATCACCCTCGGCGCCCCGTCGACCAATCAGGTGGCGGTCAACTGGTCGGTCGGAGCCGGCAACTGCAACAACGCGCTCTCCGGCACGAACTCGGGCACGCTCACCTTCGTTCCGGGCCAGGTCGTCCAGGTGATCCGGATGCAGGTCAACCAGTGCAACGGCAACTTCCTCAACTCGGTCAGCCTGACCCTGGGGGGAGCCGTGAGCGGCATCATCGCCGATCCGCTCACCGTGATCGACGTGGTGGGCGACAACAACCTGGTGTCGACTCCGGGTCTCTACATCCGCGGCAACACCGTGGACACGGGCGCCGGAATGGCCCAGGTGCCGGTCATGTTGGGCGGTCCGACCGGTCAGACCTCGACCAGCACGGTCACGGTGAACTACACCACCGTGAACGGCTCGGCCGTCTCTGGCACGGACTACTCGACGACCAGCGGCCAGCTCACCTTCGGACCGGGTCAGACCGAGCAGAGCATCTCGGTCCCGATCACCAACCGGTCGTCTTCGGCTCCGAGCCGGAGCTTCACGGTCGTCTTGTCGGGCCCGTCGAACGCGAACATCGTTCAGTCCACGGCCACGGTGACCATCGGAGCGAGCGGAGGGACGACGCAATCGTCGCCCTACATCTACGCACCGCCGCACACGGTGATCGCCGAGGCTGACGGCTGGGTCGACCTGCCGATCACCCTCGGCGCCCCGTCGACCAATCAGGTGGCGGTCAACTGGTCGGTCGGAGCCGGCAACTGCAACAACGCGCTCTCCGGCACGAACTCGGGCACGCTCACCTTCGTTCCGGGCCAGGTCGTCCAGGTGATCCGGATGCAGGTCAACCAGTGCAACGGCAACTTCCTCAACTCGGTCAGCCTGACCCTGGGGGAGCCGTGAGCGGCATCATCGCCGATCCGCTCACCGTGATCGACGTGGTGGGCGACAACAACCTGGTGTCGACTCCGGGTCTCTACATCCGCGGCAACACCGTGGACACGGGCGCCGGAATGGCCCAGGTGCCGGTCATGTTGGGCGGTCCGACCGGTCAGACCTCGACCAGCACGGTCACGGTGAACTACACCACCGTGAACGGCTCGGCCGTCTCTGGCACGGACTACTCGACGACCAGCGGCCAGCTCACCTTCGGACCGGGTCAGACCGAGCAGAGCATCTCGGTCCCGATCACCAACCGGTCGTCTTCGGCTCCGAGCCGGAGCTTCACGGTCGTCTTGTCGGGCCCGTCGAACGCGAACATCGTTCAGTCCACGGCCACGGTGACCATCGGAGCGAGCGGAGGGACGACGCAATCGTCGCCCTACATCTACGCACCGCCGCACACGGTGATCGCCGAGGCTGACGGCTGGGTCGACCTGCCGATCACCCTCGGCGCCCCGTCGACCAATCAGGTGGCGGTCAACTGGTCGGTCGGAGCCGGCAACTGCAACAACGCGCTCTCCGGCACGAACTCGGGCACGCTCACCTTCGTTCCGGGCCAGGTCGTCCAGGTGATCCGGATGCAGGTCAACCAGTGCAACGGCAACTTCCTCAACTCGGTCAGCCTGACCCTGGGGGGAGCCGTGAGCGGCATCATCGCCGATCCGCTCACCGTGATCGACGTGGTGGGCGACAACAACCTGGTGTCGACTCCGGGTCTCTACATCCGCGGCAACACCGTGGACACGGGCGCCGGAATGGCCCAGGTGCCGGTCATGTTGGGCGGTCCGACCGGTCAGACCTCGACCAGCACGGTCACGGTGAACTACACCACCGTGAACGGCTCGGCCGTCTCTGGCACGGACTACTCGACGACCAGCGGCCAGCTCACCTTCGGACCGGGTCAGACCGAGCAGAGCATCTCGGTCCCGATCACCAACCGGTCGTCTTCGGCTCCGAGCCGGAGCTTCACGGTCGTCTTGTCGGGCCCGTCGAACGCGAACATCGTTCAGTCCACGGCCACGGTGACCATCGGAGCGAGCGGAGGGACGACGCAATCGTCGCCGTCGATCTTTGCCCCGCCCAACTTGGCGGTCAGTGAGGCGAGCGGGTGGGTCGACCTGCCGGTGACGCTCGGTGCCCGATCGACCAATCAGGTGGCGGTCAACTGGTCGGTCGGAGCCGGCAACTGCAACAACGCGCTCTCCGGCACGAACTCGGGCACGCTCACCTTCGTTCCGGGCCAGGTCCTCCGGGTGATCCGGATGCAGGTCAATCCCTGCAACCTCACCACCGACAATTCGGCCAGCCTGACCCTGTCGGGAGCCGTCAACGGCGTCATCGGGAACGCGACGACCGTGATCACGGTCACTCCACCGCAGGCAGCGCCCACGATCACGAGCTTCACTCCCGCGGCGGGAGCCGTCGGAGCGACGATCACCATCAAGGGCACGAACCTCGAAAATGCAACCGGCGTCACGTTCAACGGCAAGACGGTGACCGTCACATCGACCACCTTCACCAAGGACACGGCTTCAAAACTGAAGCTGAAGGTTCCGGCCGGTGCGAAATCGGGCACCCTCACCGTCACCACCACGGGTGGCTCCGTGACGAGCGCCACCAAGTTCAAGGTGACGTGATCGATAGCGGTAACCGGGAACACTGAGCGAGGGATCACAGCTTCGAGCACCTCACTCAATCCCGAGAAGTAGAAGACCAATGCCCGTGGTCCGAGGAATCGGCCACGGGCATTGGTTTTTCTGCGGTAACGATGCAAGCCGACCCGAACCGGAGCGGCTCCGCGTGGCGACCCGAACCCGGCCAAGAAGGATGACGCCGGACGCCGTTCAGACCCGGGGTAGAACCTCCTCGGCGACGAGGTGCAGGTGCTCGAGGTCGTCGAGGTCGAGCACCTGGAGGTAGATCGCCTCAGCCCCGATGGCGGCGAACTCCTCGATGCGCGCCACGACATCATCGGGCGTCCCTGCGGCGCCGTTGGCCCGCAGTTCCGAAGGTTGGCGCCCGATCGCCGCCGCCCGGCGCTCGAATTCGACCGCGTCCCGGCCGCAACAGAGCACTTGGGCCGCCGAGAGCCGTATGGACGCCAGGTCGCGGCCCCGTGCCTCGCACGCGGCGCGCACCCGGTCGTACTGGGCCCCGGTGTCGGAGACCGAGGAGAACGGGAGATTGAACTCGGCCGCGTGGATGGCGGCCAACCTCGGGGTGCGCTTCGCGCCCCCGCCACCGACGATGAGCGGCGGGTGCGGGCTCTGGACCGGCTTGGGCAGGGCCGGGCTGTCCTTCAACTGGTAATGGCGGCCGTCGTAGGTGAACGTCTCACCTTCGGGCGTGCTCCAGAGCCCGGAGATGATCGCGTACTGCTCCTCGAGGCGCTCGAAGCGCTCGCCGAGCGGCGGAAAGGGCACGCCGTAGGCCGCGTGCTCGCCGTCGTACCAGCCCGCCCCGAGCCCGAGCTCGACCCGGCCGCCGCTCATGGCGTCGACCTGGGCCACCTGGACCGCGAGCATCCCGGGCAGGCGGAACGTGGCGGACGTGACCAGGGTGCCCAGCCGGATCCGTTGCGTCTCCCGGGCGATGCCGCCGAGCGTCACCCACGCATCCGTGGGTCCGGGAAGACCGTCTCCGCCCATGGTCAGGAAATGGTCGGAGCGGAAGAAGGCGTCGAAGCCGAGCTCCTCGGCGGCCAGTGCCACCGCGAGCTGCTGTTGGTAGGAGGCGCCCTGCTGGGGCTCGACGAAGATACGGAGCTTCATCGGGCTCACGCTAACGGCACAGGGCAGACTTCGGGCATGGACATCGGAGTGATATTCCCGCAGACCGAGATCGGAGGCGACAGAGGCGCCGTGCGCGCCATCGGCCTGGCCGCGCAGGACCTGGGTTACTCGCACGTGGCGGCGTACGACCACGTGCTCGGCGGCGACGTCGCGGTGCACGGCGAGCTCGGAGGCCCCTACACCATCGACGACACCTTCCGTGAGCCCCTGACCATGTTCGCCTACCTCGCCGGGTGCACCACATTGGCCTTCGCCACCTCGATCCTGATCAGCCCCCAGCGGCAGACGGCTCTGCTGGCCAAGCAGGCGGCCGAGGTCGACCTGCTGTGCGGCGGCCGGTTCCGCCTGGGCCTCGGGATCGGGTGGAACAAGGTGGAGTACGCCGCGCTCGGCGTCTCGTTCGAACGCCGTGGTGCGATCCTCGAGGAGCAGGTGGCGGTGCTCCGCGCCCTGTGGACCGAACGCAGCGTCACCGTGGAGGGTCGGTTCCACCACTTCGAGGCGGCGGGCCTGGCCCCGCTACCGGTACAGCGGCCCATCCCGATCTGGATCGGCGCCTTCGCGCCGGCTGCGCTGCGCCGGGTGGGCCGGGTCGCCGACGGCTGGTTCCCCCAGGCGCGGCCGCGTGGTGGCCTGGAGGAGGCGCTCGAGATCATCCACGAGGGAGCAGCGGAGGCAGGGCGGGACATGTCGGGATTCGGCTTCGAGGGTCGCCTCGAGTACGCCGACGCGCGACCTCGACACGATGTACGAGCACGCCCGGCGCTGGCGCGAAGCCGGAGCGACCCATCTCTCGGTGAACACCATGCACGCGGGCCTGAAGAACACCGACGAGCACCTCGACGCGCTGGGCCGGGTGGCCGAAGCTCTGCTCTGAGGAGGCGCCGGACACGACGCGCGGCGGTAGGCGAAGGGCGGCGCGACCCCGGGGGCATACCGCAAGAAGTCAGCGCGCCCGGTGGCGGAGGTCGCGGCGCGTGACACCATCTCCTGATGCCGGACGAACCGACCCCGGACGCCCGGCCCGACGTCGCGCTCGCCACCATCGCCAAAGAGTGGGGCCGGATCGGGTGCACGGGGTTCGGCGGGCCGCCCGCGCACATCGCCATGTTGCGCAGACTCGTGGTCGAGCGCGAGCGCTGGCTGGCCGAGACCGAATTCGAGGACGCCATTGCGGCCACGAATCTGCTCCCGGGTCCGGCATCGACCCAACTGGCCATCTTCTGTGCCTGGCGTCTGCGGGGCGTGCCGGGCGCCCTGGTCGGAGGACTGTGCTTCATCTGCCCCGGCCTGGCGGCGATCATCGCCCTGTCGGTCGTGTTCCTGGCGGGAAGCCCGCCGACCGCGGTGCGCGGCGCGGCGTTGGGCGCAGGTGCTGCGGTCGCGCCGGTCGCGCTGGGCGCGGCCATCGGGCTCGTGCCGGCGAGCTGGCGGCGGGCGGGCGCGGACCACGCCCGTCAGGTGCGCTGGGTGATCTACGCCGCGGTGGGGGCGGTTTCCGCGGCGACGGTCGGCACGTACCTCGTGGTGGTTCTCGTCGGGTGCGGTCTGGTGGAGCTCGCGGTGGGCGGGACCTTGCGTCCGGCGGGTGGGGCAGCGGGCCTGGTGGCACTTCCGTCCCGGCTCGGTGCGTCCCGGTCGGTGCGTCCCGGCTCGTGGTCCTCGTCGCGGATGGTCGCGGCACCGGGAGGATTGGCCGCGCTGTCGTGGGTGGCCTTGAAAGTCGGGGCACTCTCGTTCGGCGGCGGCTTCGTGATCATTCCCCTCATGCAGGCCGACGCCGTGCACCGCTACCACTGGATGACGAACGCGCAGTTCCTGAACGCGGTCGCACTGGGACAGATCACGCCGGGACCGGTGGTGCAGACCGTGGCCGTGGTCGGCTACGCCGCCGCGGGTGTGGGCGGCGCGCTCCTGGCGGCGGTCATCGTCTTCGTACCGTCCTTCGCCTTCATCCTCGGGGGCGCCAGGCACTTCTCGGCCTTGCGATCCAACCGCGGCGCCCGGCGTTTCTCGGAGGCGCGGGTCCCGCCGCCGTCGGCGCCATCGCAGGTGCCGCCATCCCGCTGGGCCTGGCGATCTCCCAGACCTGGCAGGTGGTGATCCTGGTCGGCGCGTTCACCGCCATCGTCGGACTGCGACGCAGCGTGGTCCTGACGCTCGTGAGCGCGGGTGTCGTCGGGGCCATCGGAGCGGCGCTCGGCTTGCCCCTCGGAAGCTGACAGTCGGCGACCGGTCTACGGCGCAGCCGCCACCCCGAGCCCGATGCCGAGCGTGGTGCCGAGCACGAGCAAGCCCAGGAGTGCCCACGGGACGAACTGCCTCATCAGGTTCTCTCCTTCCCGAGGACCCGGCGTAGGCCCTCGTGCCAATCGGGATAGGCGGGCGCCCACCCGAGCTCTGCCTTCGCCCGCGCGTTGGAGACCGCGGGCTGCTCACACATGAGGTAGGTCATGAAGGCTCCGGCGGCGAAGCGGACCAAGCCGGGCGGCACGGTGAACGGCGCCTTGGCGCCGAGCAGGGCGGCGGCGAAGGGCATCCATTCCGACGCCCGCGCCGGGACGTCATCGGTGACATTGAAGACGCCGACAGGGCCATCGAGCGCGGCGACCGTCGCGCTCACCGCGTCGTCGATGTGCACGAGGCCGAAGAGGCCGCCGCCCGACGCCCGGGAGAGGCAGGACACGCTTGGCGATCAGGGTGGCGTAGAGACCGCCCGGGGCGATGTAGGTGTCGGGTCCGTAGTAGGTGCCATAGCGGAGGACCACACCCTCGACACCGGCGTCGCCCAGCGTCTCGGACTCGAGGGCCGCGAGCGAGCGCGCCAGCGAGCCGATCTGTCCCCTGGCGTCGGTCCAGAGCGGGTCGGCCTCGGTGCGGACACCGGGCCCGGGCCGGTAGACGAACGAGATCGACTGGGCCACGATGCGTCGGGCCCCGGCGTCGCGGGCCGCCCGCACCAGCACGCCCGAGATGTCGGTGCGCAGCCGGCCGGTCGCGTCGAAGCCTTTCTTCATGGCGATCGGGTTCGCGCTCTTGGGCAGCGCGGTCAGCTGGTTGACCACGACCTCGGGCCGCGCGTCCTTCACGGCACGGGTCAGGGTGTCGGTGTCGAAGGCGTCGCCGGCCGCCGCGGCGACTCCCGGCAGTCCCAGGGCGGTCACCTTCTCCGGGTTTCGGGCATAAACGGTCACCTCGTGCCCGGCACCGGCCAGGGCGGAGACCAGGGGGCGGCCGATCGCGCCGGTGCCGCCCGCAACGAAGATGCGCATCGGGCGTCGAGACTACGTCGCCGCGAACCTCCTGGACGGGGCTCGGATCGGGGTCGGAGAGGGGTCCGACGCGGCTTTGGAAGAATGTCGGGGTGAGCGAAGCCTCGGGATATCCGGGTGCACCCCCCGGGTGGTACCCGGATCCCGCCGGCGGCCCGGGGCGGCGCTGGTGGGACGGCTACACCTGGACCGAGGCGACCGTGCTGCCCCGGCAGCCACCCCCACCGCCATCGCCCGGGGCGGCGCCGTCCCCGGGCACGCCGCCCGATCCGGTGCCCGAGGTGGTGAACGCCGATCCCCGGATCCATCGACGCCACGACCCTGCAGGTCGCCGTCGGAGCTCCGGATGACGCCGCTGGCCCGGGTGGCCGTGGTGCTGCCGGCGGTCAACTATCTCGTCAACCTGATCGTCCAGCGCGTCGACGCGGACCAATGGCGCACCACCGGACACGAGCTGCGCGTGGCCTGGGACGACGCGGAGCACCAGGTGCCGGCCCCGCCCGTGCACACCGCGACCCTCACGCCGGTGGCCTCGGTCGTCGGGGTGGTCACGATCGCCGCGATCGTCTTCGCGTGCATCTGGCAGTACCGTGCGGCGTCGGCGGCCCGGGCGCTCGGGTACCCCGCGGCGCGGAGCCCGGGCTGGGGCGTCGGCTGCTGGTTCGTGCCCATCGTCAATCTCTGGATGCCCTACGGCGCCGTCCGCGACTGCCTTCCGCCCGGCCACCCGGAGCGAGCGCGCGTGCTCTGGTGGTGGGTGGCGTGGCTGTGCACCGCGTATCTCAGCCTCCTCTCGTCGGTGTTCGCCCTCTTCTCCACCGGAGCCGGGCTCGCCGTCTCGATCCCCGCCGCACTCGCCGCTCTCGCCGTCATCGCCTGGGCCCCGGGGATCGTGACGGCCATCGGCACGGCACACCGTGACGCGTTGGGCCCGCTGGGCACCACCTGAGGCCGTTCCCGAGGAACGGACCGTTTCGGGGCGGCAACCCGGCGAAAACGGCCAATTCGCGACGTTCCGGTGACAGGGCCGCGACGGGCGGCTCTGCCGCGACAACTGTTCACTCCGCGGTAACGCCGACGTTACCGCTGGTTTACCTCGCCTCACTACGTTCGAGCCAAGTGACCGAGCTCCACCGGCCCGACCCTAGTCACGACGTCGGTCGTGGCCACCGGACCGCCGCCGGTCGATCCCGACACGGCCCGCGTGGAGGCATCCCTGCGCTCGCTCGATCCCGATGCGGCCCGCCCCGCAGACGTCATGACCGCGACCGGTCTGACACTGGGCTTCTCGGGCCGCACCGTGCTCGGCGACATCAACGTTTCGCTGCGGCGCGGATCGATCACCGCGCTGATCGGCCCGACCGGCTCGGGGAAGTCGACCTTCCTGCGCACCATGAACCGCATGAACGACCGTGTCCCGGGATTCTCCAGGTCCGGGGACGTCACCCTCGACGGCACGAGCCTGTGGGCGTCCCGAGGTCGACCTCCTCACGCTGCGGCGGCGTGTCGGCATGCTCTTCCAGCGCCCGAACCCCTTCCCGATGTCGATCAGGGACAACGTGGTGGCCGGAGTGAAGGCGCACCGCATCGCCAAAGGCAAGCAGCTCGACGTCGTGTGCGAGCGGCGCCTGACCGAAGTCGGACTGTGGGACGCGGTGAAGGACCGGCTCCGCGACTCGCCCTTCCGCCTGTCCGGCGGCCAGCAGCAGCTGCTGTGCCTCGCACGGGCCCTCGCCGTCGGACCCGAGGTCCTGCTGCTCGACGAGCCGACGTCGTCGCTCGACCCGGTGACGACGGAGTACGATCGAGGCCCTCATCAAGACAGCTGACGCCCGCCTTGTCGACTCGTCGTCGTGACGCACAATCTGGGCCAGGCGAACCGCATCTCGGACAACACCATCTTCTTCTACCAAGGGGCGCTGGTCGAGCACGGCCCGACGGCCATCTCTTCTCCCGGCCCAAGAACTCCGACACCGAGCGCTATGTCACGGGCCGGATGGGCTGAGGGGTATCGACGCGCGAGCGGGACATCGACCAGTCCGCGTTCGCACGACCCCTGTGGCCGGGACTTCGCTGCCGGACCTTCCACGCCGCACACGGGACCCACGACCACACACGCCTCACCATCCACAGACGACTCACACCCACATCACCACCCACATACAAGGAGTACAACACCGTGAGAAAGCGAACGATTCGACGCGAGTGAAGCGGGGGCTGATCGCCGCCGCCATGGCGAGCCTCGCCCTCAGCTCGGTCGCCATCGGCTCGTCGCCCTCGGCACCGCCGCGTCGGCGAGCACCGACGCCAGCTCAAGCTGCCCAGCGAGCGGCGTCGAGTCGCCCCCCGTCGGGCTCGCTCAGCGAGACGGGCAGCACGCTGCTCTACCCGCTGTTCAACCTCTGGGTCGGCGGGTACACCGACAAGTTCTCACCACGTGAAGATCCAGACGGCGGGAACCGGCTCGGGAACGGGAATCACGAGCGCCGAGAACGGGCTCGTCGACATCGGCGCGTCCGACGCCTACCTCTCGCCGAGCGTGACCCACTCGAGTCCCAACCTGAAGAACATCCCGCTGGCCGTCTCGGCGCAGCTGGTCGACCTACAACGTCCCGGGCGTGCTCTCGCACCTGAAGCTCTCCGGCAAGGTCCTCTCCGAGATCTACCAGGGCGAGGTCACGAAGTGGAACGCGTCGCAGATCACCAGCCTGAACCCGGGCGTGACGCTGCCGGACATCGCCGATCGTGACACTGCACCGCTCCGACAGCAGCGGCGACACCTTCTTGTTCACGCAGTACCTCTCGAAGTCGGACCCCAGCGGCTGGGGCGACCAAGATCGGTTACGACACCACCATCCAGTGGCCCGCCGCGCCCGGCGCCCTCGGGGAGCAGGGCAACTCGGGCATGGTCACCGGCTGCAAGGCCACCCCGGGCTGCATCGCCTACGTCGGCATCAGCTACCAGACCCAGGCCCTGCAGTCGGGTCTCGGCTACGCCCAGCTGCGGAACCTCAAGGGCCAGTACGTGACGGCGACGGCGTCGTCCATCGCGGCGGAGGCGGCGGCCTTCGCGCCCAAGACGCCGCCGAACGGGACCATCTCGCTCATCTACGGCTCGGCCAACGGCGGGTACCCGATCGTCAACTACGAGTACGCGATCGTCTCGGACCATCAGAGCAGCAGCAACACCGCCAAGAACGATCCGCTCGCTGCTCGAGTGGGCGGTCAACAAGAAGTACGGCTCGTCCGCCTCGTACCTGGCCCAGGTCGACTTCCAGCCCCTGCCCACGAAGGTCCAGGCGCAGACGCTGAAGCAGATCCTGAACATCAAGTAGGCCCGAAGCAGATCCTGAGCAGCACGTAGGAACGGGGCGATGTCCACTGTCGGGAGCGCTGCGGGTGGCGCTTCCGCGGCCGCGCCGCTCCCGCCGGAGCACGGCGCGCCGCGTCGGGATCCTTTCCACCGGCGTGCCGCCGACTGGGCGCGGGCCAACGAGGAGCGCGCCTGGCGCTGGAGCGCGCGGGTGGCCGTCGTCCTGCCGCTCGCCGCTCTGGTGTTCGCCCTCGCCGTCCTGGCGCACAAGGCGTGGCCGGCCATCCGTGTCAACGGCTGGTACTTCCTCTACGGGAAGAACTGGACCTACGGCAGCAGCTACGGAGCGACCGTCCACACCAACGGCGTGGCGCATCCCCAAGGGGCCCAGTTCGGTGCGTGGCCGATCATCCTCGGCACGATCCAGTCGTCCATCATCGCCATCGTCGTCGCGGTACCGCTCTCCATCGGCGCCGCGTTCGCCCTCACCGAGCGGCTCCCGGGATGGATCTCGCGGCCGCTCGGTTTCGCCATCGAGATCCTGGCCGGCATCCCGAGCGTGGTCATCGGCCTGTGGGGCCTGCTGACGTTCGGGCCGTGGCTGGCCTCCAACGTCTACCCGACGATGGCTTCGATCGCCGGGCACCTGCCCGACGTGTGGCCGTTCAACTACTTCCGCAGCCCGGTCGGCGAGGGGCAGGGACTGCTCACCGCCGGACTCGTGCTCGGGATGATGATCATCCCCATCATCGCCTCGACCACGCGTGACCTGTTCCTCCAGGTGCCGCCGCTGCCCAAGGAGGGCGGAGAGGCCCTGGGCATGACCAACTGGGAGGTGGCCAACCGGATCACCCTGCCGTGGGTGCGCTCGGGCATCATCGGCGCGTCCGTGCTCGGCCTCGGCCGGGCCCTGGGCGAGACCATCGCCGTGGCCCTGGTCGGCGGGGCCTCGCTGCACGTCGCGCCGAACATCTACCAGCCCTTCGGCACCATCGCCGCGACCATCCTCACGCAGCTGGAAGGGCGCGCTGACCGACGGCACCGGCTTCGCCGTCGCCACGCTGGCGGAACTGGCCCTCGTGCTGGCCGTGATCTCGGTGGCGGTCAACCTGGTGGCACGCTGGATCGTCTCGCGCACCTCACGGCAGGGTGCCCCGGTCGGTGGGGCATGAGCGCACCTTCGTCCTGGCTGGCCGCCGGGCCGTCGACGCGACGGCGTCGCATGGGGTCGATCGGCTTCCGCGTCTTCACGTACCTCGCCCTGGCGCTCATCATCGTCCCGGCGGCGTGGATCCTCATCGGGGTGCTGGCGCGGGCGGCGGCGCACTGGCGCTGGGACGTGCTCTGGACGCCGCTGACGGCCGAGGGTGGCGGCCTGCGCGACCAGATCCTGGGCACCCTGATCCTCATGTTCGGCACGCTCGTCATCGCGGGGACCGTCGGCGTCCTGGCGGGCATCCACCTCTCGGAGATGGCGAAGGTGCGTGCGGACGGCCGCCGCCGCGGCGGCCTTCTGCGCACCGCGTCGGACGTCCTCTCGGGCTTCCCCTCCATCGTGCTCGGCTTCGTCGGCTACACGGCGCTCGTGATCGGGCTCAATTGGGGCTACTCGCTGTGGGCCGCCCTGATCATCCTCTCCATCATGGTCATCGCCCTACATCGCCAAGACGACCGAGAACTCGCTGCGCCAGGTGCCGACCGGCTACCGGGAGGGGGCGGAGGCCCTCGGCATGTCGATGGGCTACTCGCTGCGCAAGGTCGTCCTGAAGAGCGCGCTCCCGGGCATCGTCACCGGCCTGCTGCTGGCCATGGCCATCGCCTGCGGGGAGACGGCCCCGCTGATCTACACGGCGGGGTTCTCCAACACGCTGCCCAGCGGCTTGACCCATGCCCAATTCCCGTACCTGACCTACGTGGTGTTCACCTTCTAGGACCAGCCCAACGTCAAGGACCACTACCTGGCCTACGACGCCGCGCTCATCCTGGTGGTGATCGTGCTGCTCCTTCTGGTCGCCAGCCGCATCGTGGTGGCCCGGACCCAGCGCCATGCCGAGGGGGCGCGCACGCGGACCCGCTCGCCGCGGCGACCGAAGCAGCCCGAGGCGACGCCCGAGCCGCTGGACCTGGCCGACCTGCATCGCTGAGCCCCGAGCCGGGTGGCCTCGGTATGACGGCCGACATCACCCCGGCAGCCCGGCGTCCGCGACCTGGGACGAGCGCGGCCCCGGGACGACGACGACAAGGAGTGGAATCGTTGAGCGCAGGACCTGAATGGGGGCCGCTGGCCCGCCTGGCCGGCATCCGGGAAGGCGACCAGGGCGAGGACGTCGCCTACGCCAACGAGACGGGAAAGATCGGTCTCACGCCCTACCGGGAGCACATCGACTTCAAGCCGTTCGGTCCGGTCGAGAACGGCAGCCAGGTGCTCTACGGCCTGGACTACCGCATGGCGGCGTGGCGCGGCACCGAGGACAACCCCTTCCACACCGAGGTCGGCTACTGGATGTGGGACGCCCGCGACAGCGAGGTGGTCCGGTGCTTCCTGATCCCGCGCGGCTCGGCGGTCGTGGCGGGAGCGGTCGTGGACGCCGACGCCACGAAGTTCACCCTGGAGGCGAACGTCGGCAGCCAGACCTACGGGATCCTCGCCAACAACTGGCTGGACAAGAACGCGCGCTCGATCCGCTACGAGGTGACGATCGACACCAGCACGGAGGACGAATTCACGTACAGCGAGACGACGGTGATCGCCCACGGGAGGACGGCCGACCAGGTGATCCACACCGACGCCAACACCTTGAAGCGGATCGCCGACGCATAGTCGGAAAGCAGCAGTCGGAAAGCAGGCAGTCCGCGGAAGCAGGAGCAGACAGGAGGCAGCCATGTTCGAGTGGTCAGAAGAGCAGCTCGCCATCCGCGACGCGGTCCGCCGCTTCGTGGCCGAGGAGGTCGCTCCCAACGTCGAGGAGCTCGAGCACGGCGAGACGCCGCCCTATGCGGTGATCCGCAAGCTGTACCGGACCTTCGGGCTCGACGAGGCGGCGCGCGCAGTCCTTCAAGCGCGCGCTCGAGCGCAAGACGTCCGGGGGCGGGGCGGCCGGGGTGCAGTCCGCCGAGAGGACCGAGGGCGGATCCAACGCGGCCCTCACCATGATCCCGATCATCGAGCTGTGCCATTACTGCCCCGGGATCGTGACCGCGCTCGGGTTGAGCACGGGCCTGGCCGGCGGCACCATCATGAAGAGCGGCACCCCGGCCCAGATGGAGCGCTGGGGTCTCGACCTGATGACGCTGGACAAGGTCGGCGCGTGGGCCATCACCGAGCCGGACTCGGGATCCGACGCGCTCGGGGGCATGAAGTCGACCGCGGTGCGCGACGGCGACGAGTACGTGCTCAACGGGAGCAAGACCTTCATCACGAACGGCCCCTACGCGGACACGATCGTGTTCTACGCCAAGCTCGACGACGGCAGCGGGACGCCGCTCCGCCAGCGACCCGGTGCTCACCTTCGTCCTCGACTCGGGCATGCCCGGGCTCGAGCAGTCCAAGCCCTTCCGCAAGATGGGCCTGCACTCGTCGCCGACGGGCGAGCTCTTCCTGACCGACGTGCGCGCCGGCCGGGACCGCCTGCTGGGCGAGAGCGAGGGGACGCCCGGCGGGACCGAGGGCCGCGAGAGCGCCAAGGGCAACTTCGTGACCGAGCGGGCGGGCGTGGCGGCCATGTCGCTCGGCCTGATAGAGGAGTGCCTGAAGCTCTCGGTGCAGTACGCCAAGGACCGGCTCCTGTGGGAGCGGCCCATCGTCGGAGTTCCAGCTCATCCAGCTGAAGCTGGCCCGCATGGAGATCGCGCGCCTGAACGTCGAGAACCTGGTGTTCCGGCACATCGAGATGGCGTCGGCCGGCAAGAACCTGACGCTGGCGGAGGCGTCGGCCATGAAGCTCTACTCGGCCCAGGCCGCGTCCGAGGTGGCCATGGAGGCGGTCCAGCTCTTCGGCGGGAACGGCTACATGTCCGAGTTCCGGGTGGAGCAGCTGGCCCGCGACGCCAAGGTCTTCCAGATCTACGCCGGGACCGACGAGATCCAGGTCACCCACATCGCCCGCGACCTCCTGGCCCGCTGACATGGGGGCCGAGCCGATCGACCCGGCGGTCGAGTCGCTCCTGGGGCGGTCCCCGGCCGACGCCGTCTTCGACGACATGGTGGACCGCCGGCGTGTCGGTGCACCGCCGGCCCGAGCTCGCGTTCGCGGAACACCGCACGACGGCCATGATCCGCGACCACATGGCGGGACTCGGCATCGGCGAGGCGCGCCGGGTGACCGAGACCGGCGGCATCTTCGCCCTCGACGGCGGCCGGCCCGGGCGCACGGTGGTGCTGCGGGCCGACATCGACGCGCTGCCCGTGCAGGAGGACCCGGCGCGGCGCGGCTGCTCCGAGGTCGACGGCCTCATGCACGCCTGCGGTCACGACGTCCACGTCGCCGCCCTCCTGGGTGTGGCCTCGGTGCTCGCGTCGCGCCGGGAGGACCTACCCGGCCGCTACCTCTTCTTGTTCCAGCCCGGGGAGGAGGCGCTCTGCGGCGCCAAGGCCATGATCGACGGCGGCGCACTCGAGCTCATGGAAGGCGCCCGGCTGACCGGCTTCCACGCCACGTCGCAGCTGCCGGCGGGGATGGTGGCGCTGCGCGAGGGCGTCGCCATGTCCGAGGCCCACTCGCTGCGCGTGACGCTCTCGGGCCCGGGCGGGCACGGGGCGGTGCCGACCGGCCAGGGTGACGTCGTGCAGGCGGCGGCCGAGCTGGTGCGGCGCCTCTCCGGGGTGGTCGAGGGCTTGAGCTACGAGGGCTCGTCGTGCGTGTGCAGCGCGGGCACGCTGGCCGCGGGCACGGCGGTCAACGTCGTCCCGACCGAGGCCAGGGTCACGGGCACCCTGCGCACGTTCACGACCGCCCAGCGCGGGGACGCGCTGGGCCGGTTGCGCGTGCTGTGCGACGAGGTGGGGGACGAGCTCGGGGTGCAGGTCGAGCTGGAGCTGCCCGAGCGGACGCCCGCCGTGGTGAACGACCCGACCGTGACCGCTCTGGTGGAGGCGCACGCCAAGGCTGCGCTCGGTCCGGAGCAGGTGCTGCGGATCCCCCCGACCACGCCGAGCGACGACGTGAGCGAGTTCCTGGCCCGGCTCCCCGGCTGCTACTTCTTCGTCGGGGGCGCTTCGCCGGACGGGACGTGCGGACCGCATCACAGCCCGTCGTTCGCGGTGGACGACGAGGCGCTGCGGGTGGGGGCCAACGTCGTGGTGCGCAGCGCGCTGGCGCTCGCGTCGCCGTAGGCGGGGCGCCCCGGGCGACGACCGGGACGGCGAGGGCACACCTACGCTGCTCGCGAGCCTCCGATGGCCTGCGAACCCGCTCCCGATCCTGAGTCCCGCCCGACGCAGCCGAGCGTGCCCGGGCGTGCCGGGCTGTCGGCGCGGACGCAGAAGAGTGTCCCCGGAGACCGGTGCCGGCACCTCCTCGGGGGGACATCGCGGAGCTTCGGACGGTCTCTCGGGGCGTCCGCGCCGGTGCTCACGCTGGCTCTGGCCGCGTGCGGCCTGGCGCTGGCGGCCTGCACCGCCGGGAGCGCTCACCCGGGTGCCGACTCCGCGGCCAGGGCCGGTGCCCCTGCCGGGTCCTCGGTGACACGCCCGCCGACGACGACCTCGTCCACGACGGTCGTGCCCTCCCCGACGTCGGCGCCCACGACGGCCCCAGCCGCCCCGACGACCACCACGACGTCGTCCACCTCCCCCCGGATCACGGCCCTGCCGATCCCCGACCCTCTGGCGCCTTTCGCCGCGCCGGCGTCGAGCGGCGAGGGGGTGTGGACGCCCTCGGGTCGGACGGTCGAGGGCGTTCCGGCGGTGTACGAGACGTCCCTCGTGCCGCCCGGCGGCACCGCGGCGGCGGGGTTGGCCTGGATGGACACCCGCCTGCTCGCGGCGCAGCTCTACTCGGGCTCCAAGAGCCCGGGGGGAGGCCCGTACACGCTGACCGCCCCGGTCGAACCGACGCAGGCGGCGTCACTCGTCGCCGCGTTCAACGGCGGGTTCCTGATGCAGGACGCCCAGGGCGGCTACTACACGCAGGGACGTGCCGTCTTCCCCCTCGTCGAGGGTGCCGCTTCCCTGGTGATGTACGCCGACGGCTCCGTGACCGTCGGCGCCTGGGGCAGCGACGTCGCCATGACCCCCGACGTCGTCGCCGTGCGGCAGAACCTCGTCCCCCTCGTCGAGGGAGGCCAGCCCACGGCCGAGGCGGCGAACGCCGACTGGCACGTCTGGGGAGACACCTGCGGGGCGACCTCGTGCTCGCCGTCGGTGCCCGGCCTGGAGTACCAGTGGCGTTCGAGCGTCGGCGTCACCGGCGACGGGGCTCTCGTCTACGCCGCGGGCCCGGCCCTCAACCCGACCCAGCTGGCTGACCTGCTCGTGCGGGCCGGGGTGGTGCGGGGCATGGAGCTCGACATCAACCCGAGCTGGCCGGTCTTCGCCAGCTACGACCCGGCGCCCCCGACGGTCCTCGCCGCCCCGGCGAACGGGCAGAGCCTGCAGCCGGCCAGCATCCAGGGACCCTCGACCTTCTTCGACCCGGCCTGGGCCCGCGACTTCGTGACCATGTCGGCCCGGGTCGCGCCGATGCCCTGAAGGGTCGTCCGGACCCCGGCCCGCCCGGGCGGGCGGCCTTTGGGCCACAATGTCGCCCGTGAGCCCCTCCGGACTGTTCTCCATCGACGGCAAGACCGCGCTCGTGACGGGCGGCACCCGTGGCATCGGCCGCATGATCGCCGAGGGCTTCGTCGAGGCGGGGGCGACCGTCTACGTGGCCTCGCGGAAGGCGGAGGCCTGCGAGCAGACCGCGGCGGAGCTCTCGAAGAAGGGGACGTGCGTCGGCATCCCGGCCGACCTCGCGAGCGAGGAGGGGTGCCGACGGCTGGCCGAGGAGATCGCCTCGCGCCAGGACCGGCTGGAGATCCTGGTCAACAACGCCGGCGCGACGTGGGGGGCACCGCTGGCGGAGCACGACGAGGCCGCCTTCGAGCGCGTCCTGGCCCTCAACGTGAAGGGCGTGTTCCACCTGACCAAGTTCCTGGTGCCGCTGCTCCAGGCGGCAGGTTCGGTGGACGAACCGGCGCGGGTGATCAACATCGGCTCCGTCGACGGGATCGGTGTCCCCATGCTCGAGACGTACTCGTACTCGGCGTCCAAGGCGGCGGTGCACCAGCTGACCAGGCACCTGGCGAAGCACCTGGCGCCGACCATCACGGTGAACGCCATTGCGCCGGGACCCTTCGAGTCGAAGATGATGGCGGCCACGCTGAAGGCCTTCGGTGAGCAGATCGCCGCCAACGCGCCGCTGAAGCGGATCGGTCGACCCGACGACATGGCCGGCGCCGCGATCTACCTCTCGTCCCGGGCCGGCGCGTACCTGACGGGAGCGGTCATCCCCGTCGACGGTGGGATCGCAACCACCCGCTGATCCTCGACCACGACCGGACCGCTCCCACCGGACCGCGTCCACGACAGGACCGAGTCCACGACAGAAAGGAACTTTGCCTTGCTGCTGGTACACGAAGTGCACCGGGTTGCCGGAAAGAAGGAGGAGGCCTTCGAGGCCGCGTACCGCGACGAGCTCATGCCCGCGCTGGCGTCGACGGACGCGTGCCGCCTGCTCTGGTTCCTGCGGGTGGCCCACGGGAGCGGGCCGGCCTACACCGTGGTCACGATGACCGGCTGCCGGGACGCGGCGTCGTGGGCGGCCCTGTCGGAGCGGGTCCGGGGTGGCGACCTGGCGGACTGGTCGGCGAAGGTCGACGCCATGCGGCACGCCTGCGAGGCCAAGATCGTGACCCCGGTGCGGTGGTCGCCCCTCCAGGAGATCGATCTGGCGGCGGTGCCGACGAGCGCGGTCGAGCACGAGCTCGCCCTGTTCATGGAGGACACGGCGTGGCCCTTCCCCGGCGGCCTGACGGCCTATCTGGCCAAAGCGGGCACCCTCTACGACTCGACGCTCAGCTCCCAGAAGGAGGACGGGAGCGGCATCATCGAGCTGGAGGCCGCGTTCCAGCCCGTCTTCGGTTCGCACACGACCACCGAGGTGATCCTCTGGCAGCGGGTGGTGAACCACCGCGCGCTGCTGTACCTGCTCGACCACGACCTTCCGCCCTCGGCCACGGCGCCGGGCACCTGGATGCACGACGCCCTCGAGGTGCGCGACCGCTGGGAGAGCCGGCTGCTCCGCAGCGCGGCGTGGTCGCCGCTGTACTGACCTTCCGAGTCCGGGCGAGATCCCGGCGGGGCCGTTCCTACGGCGACCCGCCGTTCGTCAAGGGGCCGCCGATCGGGGCCGGTCAGAAGTTCGTGGAGGGTCGGCCGTTGCCGGAGGGTCGTTCCGACCGCGCGCTGCTGGGACAACAGCGTGCCCTGGATCCGGGCCCCGAGGTCGGCCGCGGCCGACTGCGTGACGAACAACGTGTTGTCGACCCCTGTTTCGGCGCGTGCGGCGCCGGTGGTGACACGATGGAGGTGTGACCACCCAACCGTTCGACCTCGCCCGGACGTACGTTCACTTGGGTCGCGGGCCTACGGCGACACCGCTTCCCGGTTTCACTTTCACCCCAGATTGCCTCCGCGACTACGAGGAGCGGTTCGCCGCCGACGGCGACGAGGGACGTCTGGTGTGCATCACCCCGCAGGAGCGCACATGGGACACCTGGGAGCGGCATCCCGCGGGCGAGGAGCTGGTCGTCGTTCTCTCGGGGAGCATCGAGCTCGTGCAGGAGGTCGAGGGCGAAGAGCGCGTCGTGCCCCTCGGTCCCGGCGAGGCCGTCGTGAACCCACCCGGGGTCTGGCACACGGCGCGGGTGCGCGAACCCGGGCAGGCGCTGTTCGTCACGCCCGGCCGCGGCACGGAGCACCGTCCCGCCGGCTGACCGGGACGTCGGCGCGTCGCCGTCGGGACGGGCACGGCACGGTGCCGCGCCTGCGGTGAGCCGAATCGAAGTGGCCTCAGCCGTGTCGGCTCAGCGCGCCGGTGCCAGCTCGTGCGGGCCCTGGGCCGGGTAGCCGCCCGAGGACTTGACGACGTCGCCCCAGGGAGCCAGCAGGGACACCAGCTCCTCTCCCCGGTCGCCGAGCACGGCCACGATCGGCTCGCACTGGGCGTCGGTCGCCGCCTCGATCGCCTCGCGCCGCGCCCGGCCCTCGGCGGTCAGGGCCCCGTCGGCGAGGAGGCCGCGCTCGACCAACCGGTCCTCCGCCGCGTCGAGCTGCTCGTCGGACCAGGCCCGCGTCCGCACATACGTGCGCAGGGGCAGGCCCCAGTAGAGCTCGGTGAGCAATCCGACCTCCGTCGCGTCGAGACCGGCGGACGTCCACGCTGCCGTGTGCGCGTCACCGCGGAACTCGCGCAGGCAGTCCGCCAGGCGCCACATGTCGCCCATCGGGTCCCCGGGGAGTCCGAGGCTGCGCAACCCGGCGAAGAGCGGGCGGCCTTCCGGCCGCAGGGGGGCCACGGCCTCGGCCAGCAGTCCCGTCGCCCGGTCCAGCCCTTCAGGCTCGGGACCGAGGAGCCGCACCAGCTGCGCGGTGGCACCGGCCGTACGGGCGGCGCAGATCGTGGGGGCGTCCACCTTGGTCCACCCCAGATCGACCGACGGCACGACCGCTTCGGGATTGAAGACGGCGAAGGCCGCAGCCACCACCTCTCCGGGCACCTGCCCCATGACCGAGCCCCGGCTGGTGAAGTAGGCCGGGCCGTCGGGGAGCTGAACCCCGCCGGCGGTGGTACCCGGACTCGGCGAGAAACCCAGCTGCGCGTAGGCGGCGTGGCACTCCGGCGCGAAGTAGACCTGACCTGTCAGGGGCTCGAGGACCATGGCGAGACGCCGCGGGTTCAGATTGCTCATCTCGTCACCCTAGGCACGGCGCGCTCCCCGTATCGTCTCTCCCGTGGACGAGGACTGGCTCCGACCTTCGCCGGTGTTCTGGCGGATGCGCCGTACCGAGGTGCTGGTGGCGACGCTGGTGCTCGCGGCGATCTTCGGGCTGGCGTTCCTGGCCGTCGGTGCGCTCGCCGGACTCCTCGCGGCACTCGTCGTCCTCGCCCTCGGGTGCGCCGTGGCCTGGTTCGCCCGGCGGCGCTGCCGGGCGTGGCGCTACACCGAGCGCCACGAGGACCTCATCGTGGCGCGCGGAGTCATGGTGCAGCGGCTCTCGGTCGTGCCCTACGGGCGGATGCAGTTCGTCGAGGTGACGGCGGGACCGGTCGAGCGCGCCTTCGGGCTCTCCACCGTCAAGCTCCACACCGCGGCCGCCGCCAGCGACGCCCGGATCCCCGGGTTGGAGCAGGCGGAGGCGGCGAGGCTGCGCGACCGGCTCACCGAGCTCGGCGAGGCGATGGCGGCAGGCATGTGACCGACGACATCGACGACCAGGAGGAGTGGCTGCGGCTCCACCCCCTCACCCCCGTGGCGCGCATCGGGCGGATCGTGCCGGCCCTCGTCCTGCTCCTCGTCGTCTCGGGCGCCCACTCGTCCTTCGACAACTCCTCGGTGCAGCGCGACTACCTCATCGTGTTCGCACTCGCCTCCGCCGTCTACGGCTGGGTCCACTGGTTGGTGACCCGTTGGCGGATAGAAGGTGACACGCTGCGGATAGAGACCGGCCTCGTGCGCAAGGACTCCCGCCGTCTCCCCCTCGGGCGCATTCAGGCCGTCGACATCGTGCGGCCGCTGCTGGCCCGGTTGCTCGGGTTGTCCGAGCTCCGCATCCGACTGGCCGGCTCGGGCTCGACGGACGGCCGGCTGGCCTTCCTCTCCGAGACCCAGGCCAACGAACTGCGGCTCGTGTTGCTGCAAGGCCACCGCGACGCCCAGGCGGTCCGTCCGGTGGACGACGCAAGGCCGATGGCGACCGTGACGACGGGGCGACTGCTCGGCTCGGTCCTCCTGTCGCTCGTCACCCTCGTACTCGTCGGCACCCTCGGCTCGCTCATCGTGCTCGACCAGTTCGAGCCCCGGGCCGCCGCCGGCCTCGCCGGTGCGCTGGCGGTCTACCTGCTGAGCATCGCCGGCATCGCCTGGCACCGGCTCTCGGGTGAGTACGGGTTCGTGGCGGTCGAGGGACCCGAGGGCGTGCGCATCCGCCGCGGGCTGTTCCAGACCGTCTCCGAGACGATCCCCCTCGGCCGCATCCAGGCGTTGCGACAGGTCGAGCCGTGGCTGTGGCGACCCTTCGGCTGGTGCCGGCTGGAGGTCGACATCGCCGGAGCGACGGCGCGCAACCAGCGCGGCGAGGGGACGGACGTGGTGCGAAAGGCGCTGCTCCCGGTGGGGTCGCAGGCCGACTCGTGGCACCTGATCGCGCGGCTGTTGGGTGGACCCGACCCGGCGCGAACCGCTCCACCGGGACAGGCGCGGTTCAAGGCGCCGATGAGCTACCACTTCTTGTCGGCCGGTCACAGCGCGACCCACGCCGTGTGTGTCACCGGCCGCCTGACCAAGTCGACGACGTGGGTGCCGCTGGAGAAATCGCAGAGCATCCGCCGGGTCCAGGGACCGGCGCAGCGTGTCCTCGGGCTGGCCACGGTGCACGTCGACGTGGCCGGACGCCGGGCGCGGGCGGAGTTCCGGGACCGCGGCACGGCCGAGGCCGACGCGCTGGTGGAGGAGCTGACCGCGCTCAGCCGCTCCGCACGGGAACAACGTCGCCGGGCGCCCGCCGGGCCCGATCCCGCCGGCGTCCCCTCGGGCTGGTACCCCGATCCCGCCGGCCGGCACGAGCTGCGCTACTGGCTCGAGGGTCGCTGGACGGAGCAGGTGAGCGACGCCGGGCGGCGCAGCAGCGAGGCCGCTACGCCGCCGTGAAGCGCATCGGGAAGTGGTCGATGGAGCGGATGCCCGAGGTGTAGTCCAGGGTGTGCCCCGGCTCGATCTCGTAGTCCGGGATGCGCTTGTGCCACTCCCGCAGCGCGACCCGTAGCTCCAATCGGGCCAGGTTGGAACCGAGGCAGCGGTGGATGCCGCCCCCGAAGGCGATGTGCCGGTTGACCTCGCGGTCGAAGCGGACATCGTCGGCGTCGGGAAACTCGGCCTCGTCCGTGTTGGCCGAGCCGATCATCAACATGACCTGGTCGCCGGCGTGGACCGGGCAGCCGGCCAGCTCGGTCTCGCTGACCGCCACCCGTGCGATGCCCATGACCGGGGTCTCCCAGCGCAGCAGCTCCTCGATCGCGTTGGGGATGCGGGAGGGGTCGTCCACCAGCTGGCGTCGCTGCTCGGGATGCTGGGCCAGGAACGCGAACATGCAGTCGAGGGTGGCGGTGACCGTGTCGAGACCGGCGATGAGGAACAGGAAGCAGATGTCCAAGATGTCTTCGCGGCTGAGCCGGTCGCCCTCGACCTCGGCGTCGAGGAAGTGCGACAGGAGGTCGTCGCGCCGCTCGGCCTCGCGCTCGTCGAGCACCTCGTTGAAGTAGTCGTAGACCGAGTCGGCGGTCTTCTGCTGGTGCTCGAGCGCCGCCTTGGACCCGTAGCGACGTCCCGTGACATGGTCGGGCCGGATGATGCCGTCCTTCATGGCCAGGAAGCGGTCGAGCTGGTCGAGGGGGAGCCCGAGCAGGGTGAGGAACACCTGAGAGGGGAACGGGACGGAGAACTCACGGGCGAAGTCGACCTCGCCGCGGTCGACGAACTGGTCGATCAGGTGGTTGACGAGTCTCGAGACCTCGTCGTCCATCGGGGCCATCTTGCGCGGGGCGAAGAGCGGGTCGAGGAGCCGGCGGAACTTGCGGTGTTCGGGCGGGTCGATCTGCAGCGGGATCATCGGCCGCTTGTTCTTCAGGTCGACCGCGTCCATGTTCGACGAGAAGATCTCCGGATGGCGCAGCGCCTCGTCGATCTCCTCTTTGCGCGAGAGCACGACACCGGCGCCGCCGCCCGGCATGTCCACGCTCATCACCGGGCTGCCGTCGCGCAGCGCCTTGAAGACGGGCTGAGGATTGCGCGCCATCTCCGGGTCCATGCCCGCCAAAGGGCTGTCCCCGTACGTGGTCGCCGTCTCTTCCATGTTCGGTTCCTCCGAGATCGTGGTCATGTGGTGCGCACCTCCAGCGTGCTTTCGAGCGCGCGCACGAGCGCGCCGTGGTCGGTTTCGGGAACGATCCAGCTCGACACGAAAAGCCGAACGACGAGGTCGGCCACCTCCTCGCGCGTGAGCCGCCCCTCGCGCACCACGGGCAGGGCGTCGACCTCGGGCCCGAGGCGGACGACGAGCTCGCGGCGCAGGTTGGGCAGGCGGTCGAGCAGGTAGCCGAGCACGAAACCGGGCTCGGACTCGAAGAGCGAGCGCGCCGGGTGGGTGCGGATGAAGTCGAAGGCGTAGGAGAGGAACGCCGCCATGCGTCCGTCGTCCGCCACCGCCGCCAGCGCCTGGTCCAGCCCGGCGCCGAAGCGCGCCTCGTCGAAGTCGGCCGCGGCCGCCAGCACGAGGTCCTTGGAGGGGAAGTAGCGGTACAGCGTCCCGCGAGAGACACCCGCCGCATCGCTGATCTCCTGCATGGCGAGCCGGCGGACGCCGCGCCGGCCGATGAGTCCCAGGGTGGCGGTGAGGATGCGTTCCTCGGTCGGGTTGAAACTGCGGGTGGGAATGGTGCCGGCGTCAGCCAGCAGGGCCGCCATGGGGATACATATTAGACAGATTCCGTTCCATCTGTCTCATGACTCCGTGCCTGGCGACGGCGGCGCCACGGCACCAGGCCCAACGCCACCACGGCGACGAGCCCGAGGACCGTGGCCACCTGGCCCAGGTTGTCGGCCGACGTCGTGCCGTAGGTGAGGCTCACGTCGTGGCTGGTCGGTACGACCACCATGAGGTTGGGAGTGACCCGCCAGGGCCCCTGGGCGCCCGACGCGTGCCAGTTGGGGAAGTACGACACCTTGACCAGCACCGGGGTCCCCGGGCGCGACACGTGGAAGCTGATCGACGAGTCGGTCTGCCTGACCGCCGTCACCCGCGTCGACGGGACCGGGCGGGCGACGGGACGGATGTGGCCGACGGGGGTGCGCGGCCACGAGGCCGGGCCGCTCTGGGCGAGCTCGACGTTCCACTGCGAGGGGTGCAGGTACCAGTTCATGGAGGGGCCCGGTGCTCCCGGGGGTCCCGAGCCAGCTGGCGGGTGAAGCCTTCACACCGGAGAGCACCACGGGGTCGTCGTGCAGTGGCGTGACCACCGACGAGTTCTTCACGAGGTAGACCTGCCATGTCGTCTTCGTCTGCGCGCCGCTGTAGTTGTAGGTCCACGGCCCGGTCGATGCGACCAGCTTGAGGTCGGGGTCGACCGATGCCTCCGCCTCGACCTGCGGGGTCTCGGCCAGGAAGTACTTGACCCCGAGCAGCTGCAGGTGCTTCACCCCGAGCGCGACGTTCACGGCGCCGTACGGCAGGCCGACCTCGGGCTCGGAGGGACCTTCGGACATCTCGGCCTGGTTGATGAAGTGGTACGGCGTGGTGGCGGACGACTCGAAGAGCAGGCCCTCCATGGAGTCGACGCACCCGTTGGTCCAGTAGGGCAGGAGCATGAGCGCCTCGGGCGTCCCGAAGCGGTTCTCGCTCGCGCTGTACTCCCACATGTCACGTCCGCAGCCGTAGCGCTTCGTCACCAGGTCCATGGTCTCGATGATGGCGTGGTACTCGGCGTAGGAGCGACTGGCCCTGGTAACCGAGGTAGTTGTACGTCGACCAGTTGGTGACCTCGTTCGGGCCCGTGTGCACCAGCGCCGACGGACCGACGACGAAGGGCGGCACCACCGCGAGCATGGCGGCGAGGAGACCGAGCACCGCTCCGCCCACCGCGGCGGGGGGCCACCGCCGCGGTCGCGGCTCGCGTCGCGGCCGACGGGTGGCCGCCGGAGCGGCCAGGTCGATCGCATGCTGGGTCGTCCACTCCTCCTCACCGGGAGCGGACTGGACCGGGGCGAAACTGAGCCGGCGGGCGCGGCGGGCCCGGGTGCGCGCCCACCACTCGGTCGCGCCGATGCATCCCGCCCCGAACGCCCAGGCGGCCATGAGGTAGACCGAGATGAACCACAGCGGGAGGAGCCGCACGTTGTAGAGGTCGGCCTGGGGGTCGAGCACGAGGGCGAGCGCCGACGCGACCCCGAGCACGGTGACCGTGATGCCGAAGCGGCTGCGCACGACGATGGCGGCGAGCGCGCCCAGCCCGGCCAGGACCAGGGCCCAGGTGTCGGCCTCGGGGAAGAAGAGTCCCCACCCGTAGAGGTTCTGGTAGTCCATGGAGGTGGAGTAGGCGTGGTCGAGCCCGAAGGGGACGAGCCACCAGCACGAGAGGAGGAGCCCGGTCCCGACGGTGGAGAACGCCCACCAGAGCGTGCGCCTGCGGGGCACGGCGACGGCCGCGGGGTCGCGGCGCCAGATCCGCATTCTGGTGTCGCCGATGCCCCAGCGCGCCGGGAGGAGCTCGACGGCGGTGAGGACGACCGCCCCGCCGAGGGCGTAGAAACCGGGGACGATGTGCGACAGCACGCACCCGGCCAGGGCCAGCGCCGCCCAGGCGCGGTACCTCCCCTCGCGCACGGCGCAGGCGAACAACCCGAGGAAGAGGACGGCGAGCGACAGGCTGAAGGAGAAGGCGTACTCGCCGGCGAGCGTCGAGAACAGGTTCCCCCCGTAGATGGTGAACGTGTAGTCGAAGAGGAACGGCAGGGTGGCCGCAGCCAGGAGGGTGGGGATCGGCGCCCGGAGTCGGAAGAACCGGCCGCACGCCCAGGCGCAGACGGGGAGGAGCACCGAGCCGAGGACGGTCCCGAGCTTGAAGACGACGTCGTAGGGGGCGAGCCACCCGGCGACCGCGATGAAGAGGTCGGGCAGGGTGAAATAGAAGGTGTAGAGGGGGAAGCCGTCGTACCAACCGGGATCCCAGCCGGTCAGGTGCCCGTGGCTGAGCAGGGTCTCCATGAACTTCGGCATGGCGACGTGCGCCCCGGTGTCGCCTCCCGTCGTCGTCGTGTTCGTGAGCAGCAGGCTCGGGGTGGAGCTGCGAGAGCGTGACGACGATCACGCTCAGGATCGTGACGACGGTGACGGCCCCCGGCACCCACCACCAGCGACCCCGTCCCGACGTCGGGACGGGCGGCTCGGCCGGCGGCCGTGGTTGGGCGCGGGGAGGATCGTCGACGCTCACCATGGAAGTGCGGAGGGGATCGAGCAGGGGGTGCCGCTGGACGCGGTGAACGATCCACCGGCTTCCCTCGGCCATTTCGTCTCCACGATACCGGCAGCGTCGTCGCCGCTGGCGTCGGGCAGCGGAGCCCGGGCGGCACCGCGAAGCCGCAGGCGGCGGCGCCGGGGGTTCCGCATACCATGGTCCGGTGGACGTCGTCGTGTCGGAGGGCGCACAGGACTACGTGCGCCGCCGCGGCGGTGTGGTGTACGTCTCGGCCCATCCGCACCGGTGCTGTACCGGTCCGCTGACGCTGCTCGAGGCCTCCACCGACGGCCCGAGGGTGACAGGCGCGACCGGCGTGGCGGACGCGGCCCAGATGGTCGAGTTGGTCGAGTTGGTCAGCGTCGGCGGCATCGATGTGCGCTGGGCGGGAGGGAACGACCAGCCGGCACGCCTCGACATCGACCTACGCGGCCGACTCTGGCCGCGCCTGGTCGCCTCCTGGAACGGCTGCGCCTACAAGCTGTAGGCGCAGCCCATGCCTCAGTCGACCTCGGCCAGCTCCCGCTCGATGTTGTCGAACCCGGCCTCGATCTTGGCCAGCTGCGCCGCGTCCCCCTGCGACCTCGGCCCCTTGAACCACTTGCGGGCGCTGATCAGCCAGTAGCCGCCGGAGAAGAGGAGCACCACGCCCACGGCGACCGGGGCGTAGTTGAACGTGTCGCGGTTGATGTCCGAGAACGCGACCTGCGGGAGCATGAAGAGCACCGAGATGAAGGCGACCCAGACGATCCCGACCCAACCCACGAAGGGGCTCCACTTGCCCAGCGACCAGCGCCCGCCCTGCCAGCTCTTGCCCTTGATGCGGCGCAGAAGCGTCGGCAGCACGTAGGCGATGTAGAGGCCGATGGTGGCGATGGAGGTCACCGCGGCGTACGCGACCGAGCTCCACAGCGACGGCACGGCCAACAGGAACGCGAAGACGACGCAGAACCAGATGGAATTGGTCGGCGTCCGGGTGCGGGGGTTGATGCGGTGCCAGAACTTGTGGCCCGGCACTGCGCCGTCCCGGCTGAAGGCGAACGTCATCCTCGAGTTCGCCGCCACCGAGGCCATGCCGCAGAAGAACTGAGCCACCACGGCGATCAACAGCAGGAGCTCCGCGCCCACCCGTCCCAGGGCAGCCGTCCAGATGAGCACGGGTGCGGGCAGTTGGGGCGCGATGTTCGCGTAGACCTTCGGGTCCGTCGGAATGACGAACGTGATGGCCAGGATCAGGATCCACCCCGCGATCAGCGAGACGCCGATGGAGCTGACGATGCCGCGTGGTGCCGAGATGTCGGCGTTGTGGGTCTCCTCGGACATGTGGGCGGAGGCGTCGTACCCGGTGAACGTGTACTGCGCCATCAGGAGCCCGATCATGAAGACGAACCAAGGCACGCCGAGGGTGGACTGGTTCTTGAAGGTGGTGAAGACGTAGGACGCCGAGGCGTGGTGGCTCGGGACGAAGAAGAGCACCGCCGCGATGACCAGGACACCCACGATGTGCCACCACACGCTCACGTCGGAGAGGAACGCCACGACGCTGACCCCGAACGTGTTGAGGAGGCCGTGGGCCACGAGCACGCAGCCGTAGACGGTGAGGATCCAACCGAGCAGTGTTGGGGAAGTTCGTCGTCATGTGGAGGAACGTGGCGAAGAAGAATGCGAAGCCGTAGTCGATTCCCGCGGTGACGGCGACCTGGCCGAGGAGGTTGAACCAGCCGGTGAACCAGCTCCACGCGCCCGAATTGTGCTCGGAGAGCCTGCCCGCCCAGAAGTACAGACCCCCCTGCGGTGGGGTACGCCGAGGCGATCTCGGCCATCCCGAGCCCGACGATCGAGCGTCATCCCCCCGACGATCAGCCAGCCCCACACGATGACCACCGGTCCGCCGTAGGTCATCCCGAAGAAGTAGAGCGTGAGGCACCCCGAGAGCACGGAGATGATGGTGAAGGACACGGCGAAGTTCGAGAACCCGCTCATCCGCCGGCGCAGCTCCTGGGCGTAGCCGAGGGTATGCAGTTGGGCGACGTCGTCTCCGACGTTCTCCGGGCCTCCGCTCAGGTTCCGTCGAAGTGGCCATTTGGTCCTCCCCGTTCCGGTGCGGCGCGACCGGCGCCCCGAGCCAATCCCACCATGATCGGAGCAGGGTTCAACGGACGTGTCAAGCATTTGCGCCGCCGGCGCCTGGACCGGATCCCGGGCGCGAAAAGACGGCACCACTCGGGTGCCGCCCGTTCGCCCCCCGGTCAGGACCGGCCTTCGCCAGACGTCAGGACATCTGAGCCAGGATCTTGGCCTTCTGCGCGTCGAACTCGGCCTCGCGTCAGGATGCCCTGGTCCTTCAGCTGCGCCAGCTCCTTGAGCTTCGCGATCTGGTCGTCGGACGAGGGGGCGGCCTCCACGGGTTCCGGCGGCGGCGTACGCCTCCTGCGGTTGCGCGCTGCGGCTGCGTCCTGCTCCGCGTACTTGTTCTGCTGGTGGCGGCGACACCCCACCGGCCACGGCGGAGGCGGTCCCCGCGATGACCGCGGTCCTCCCGACCGTCCGCATCAGTCCCCCTCGTCGTCTCATCGGCATCGGTTCTCTCCTTCTTCTCTCTTCGTGTCGTGATGGCTGCTCAGGCCTCGGCCTTGAGGGCCTGGGCCAGTTCGTTCAGTGCCGCCTCGACCAGGTCCGCCGGAATGCGGGCCGACTCGACGAGGACCCCGCCCGAGGCGCGCATCGCCTCGACCAGCGGCCTGGCCCACAGGTCCTCCCACACGATGACGAGCGCCGAGTTGCCTTCGGGGAGGTTGGACGCGACCAGGTCGAGGTCCTCCATGTTCACGAGCCCGCCGACCTCACCCTCGATCTCCCCGAACGCCGCCAACTCGTCGAGCTGGTCGAACTCGAGGCTGATGGTGTCACCGGCCTCGTCCTTGCCGACGAAGACCAGGTCGAGGATGCGCACGGTGCCGTTCGCCACGAGCTTCTCGATCTCGGGGGCGATGTTGCCGTTGAATTGGTTGCCGGGGAAGGCCACCACCGTGTAGCTGACTGGTCCTAACGCCATCTAGCGCCTCCTTTGGTTCGGGGGAAGGTTCTAGGGATAGAGAAGGTTCGCTCACCGGCCAGGATCTTGGCCTTCTGCGCCTCGAACTCGGCTCGGTCGATGACGCCTTGCGACTTCAGGTCCGCCAGCTTGGACAGCTGGTCCGCGGCGCTGTCCCCGCCCGAGCCGGCGGTCTGCTTGACGTACGTGTCGAACGCCTTCTGCTGTTGGGCCGCCTCCGCCGCGGCACGTTCGTGCATCTTGCCGCCCGCGGGCGATGAGGTACACGAGCACGCCGAGCAACGGCAGGATGATGATGAAGATCACCCAGAGCGCCTTGGCCAGCCCCCGATGTCGTGGCTGCGGAAGATGTCGATGAACACCATGATGAGCAGCCAGATCCAGATGACGAAGAGGAAGAACCACAGCATCGTCAAGAAGGCGTCGAGAATGGGGTAGTTCGTCGAGGCGAGCATTCAAGAATCTCCTTGCTGTCGGCGCGGCAAGACCGGGCAGTCAGGGTGCCGCGGCCAGTACATTTGCATCCGGCCTGATCCGCCGACAGGGCCGAAAGTCACTTCTGCCGACCGTGTCTATCGCCCCTGTCGCTGCCGTGCGGTCTCACAAGCCCTCCTCGGCGACGGAGGCGGCCGCTGCGGCACGCCTGGGCGAAGGCCTCGTAGTCACGCTCGTTCTGGTCGGCATATGTCTCGGCGAAAGTGGCCAGCGCCTTGTCGAACGTGGCGTTGGAGCCGAGGTAGGCCGCGATGGCGATGCGGTCGCTGGAACGGGCATGAGCCCGGGCCAGTGTCCGGGCGCACAGGCCGGCGTAGACCTGCATCCCCTCGGGGATGGCGTTGTCCGTGTCGACCGAGCCCTTCCAGTCCTGGAGCTGGCGGATGTAGTAGTCCCGCGGGATGCCGTCGATCCCTTCGACACGCTGCCAGCCGAGGAAGATGTCGCTGCCGGCCTGCATGAGGCGTTGGCCGGCGACGACCCGGGCGCCGTGATTGGCGTACGTGCTCTTCTTGGTGAAGCGCTCGAGCACCGACGCCTCGGCCTCCTTCGCCTGGAGGAACAGGATCTCGTCGGTCCCTCCGCCCCTGCATCATGATGATCCACGCCCGGGTGCCCACGCTTCCCACCCCGACCACCTTGCGGGCGACGCGACCGAAGCTGTACTGCTCGAGCAGGTCGACGGCGGTCCGTCGGCAGGGTCTGGCGGTACTTGCGGATGAGGCCGTGGAAGAGGTCGACCATCGCCTGCATGCTCGACCTCCGGGAAGAGCTCCTCCATCGGCACGACGAGCGGAGGCTCGCTGACGATGACCCGCTCGCCGTCGACGACCTTCGTCAGCTTGTCGACCGCCTTCATCGAATCCTTCGTCAGGGCCTTGGCGGCGAGCTTGGAGGCGGTGGCCGCCATGATGGGCCTCGGCCTTCGACCCGGTCGCCGCGGCCTGCGTGTCGAGCAGATGGATGACCTCTTCGACGTCGACGTGCGAGTACCAGACCTCCAGGTTGGTCATGAGAGCCATGGCGCGCATCGTCTCGCGGTAGGCCTGGCCCAGCGTCAGGACGGCCTCCTTCCGGACGCTCTTGGAGAAACCGCGGACCCGGCCGGCCACCACGAAGCTCGCGGCGAGACGCTTGACGTCCCACTCCCACGGCCCGGGCAGGGTCTCGTCGAAGTCGTTGCAGTCGAACACGAGGGAGCGCTCGGGCGAGCCGAACGCGCCGAAATTGGAGAGGTGGGCGTCTCCGCACACCTGGGCGTTCAGACCGGAGCGCGGCGTGGTCGACAGGTCGGAGGCCATGATCAGCGCCGCCCCGCGGAAGAACGTGAACGGCGAGACGAGCATGCGCCCGTAGCGGATCGGGACGAGCTCTTGCACCCTCGTCCTCGCCTGCTCCTCGAGCAGCGAGACCGGGTCGGGCCGATCGGGGCCGGCTCCGAAGGAGGCGTGGCTGTCGCGCGGCGACCTTGGCCCGGGCCGCCTTCCCCTTGGCCCGGCTCTCGGCCGGGGTCAGGTGGAGTACGACCTTGGGCGTCGTCTTCTCCGGGGGTGAGACCACCTCGTCCACGACCATTTCGGCCTCCTCGCCCGTGCTTCTTCGGGCAACCGAGGTTAATGCGACGGCCGCTGCCACGCCTCGTGGGGGAGGTCGCTTTCGCATCCGCGCCCGTCGGGGACCACAATGGCCCGCAAAGAATGGAGGCTCGGCGAGGCCGTGCGGTGACGTTGGACTACGAGGGCGGCGGCGACGTCGGAGACGACGTCGCGCCCCTGCCGTCCCGCCCGCCGGCTGAACCGTCTACCGGCCTCGCACCGCCCGAGAGCCCGGTGACCGACGAGAGCGACGTGACTCGGACGCAGCCCGGATAACGCCGCGAAGGGGTCTCGGCACGGTCTGCCAAGCTGGTCAGGCTCGTCCAGTCCAGCGACGAGAAGGCGGTGGAGGAGGCCGTTCTCACGTTGAGCCGCTCGCGACGCTGGCTGGCGCCGCTCGCCCTGATCGTGGGCGCCTTCCTCATGCTCTTCCAGGGGCTCAAGACGCTCTTCGTCAACTGGCGGTTGACCCTGGTGCAAGTCCTGCCGGCCATGTGGATCTGGGTGGCGATGCTCGACATCAAGCTGCACGTGTTGCACGGGAAGCAATTCCACATGGTGCGCGGTCCGGTCCTCATCCCGCTCGCATTGGCCGTCACCGCGCTCGACCGCGGGGAGCTTCTTCCTCAACGCGGTCTTCGCCTTCGCCATCACCGCGCCGCGACTCCCCCGAGATCCGACCCGCCTTTCGCCAGGCGACTCTCATCTGAGCGTGATCCTGGCGTGGGGCGTCGGCGTCGGCCTCGCGCTCTCGTACTCGACTCTCATCTCGGCGCGGTGGGGGACGTTCTCGTTCGTCCTCGCGCAGGGCATCGTGGTCGGCGTCATGATGTTCTGCTACGTCGCCGTGCCTTCGAGGATCGTCGGAATGCCGAAGAAGGTGGGGTCACGCCGCGACAAATTGGCGGCAACGGCGGTCGGCGGCGCCGTCGGCGCCGTGATCTGCTCACCGCCCTACCTGTTGGGCCGGCTCGGCATCCTCATGCTCGGGTGGCACTACCTCTTCTGGCTCGGTGTCGTGCTCATCGTCATCGGCGTGGCGCTGCAGACCGGGGTGACGAGTGCCGTCAAGGCGGTGAAGATGTCGGTGAAGCTGGTCGGGGACCCGACGCTCGCCGGCGGCGATTCCTGAATCGGCGTTTCGCGGCAGAGCGGGCGCTTTTGGCGTCGCCACGTGCGAGGCCCGTCGAGGTTTCGGCTTCGACCCGAGCTCGAGCAGCACCACGTCGCCGTGTGACCGGCTGAGCCATCGGAGACGACGAAAGGCCCGGTTCCCGTACCGGTCAGCCGGTGGCCGAGGGACGTCGAGGCACCGGTACCATCACGGGCACGACGTCCCAAGAGGAGCCGAAGGAGGCTGCCGTGCAGGCGACGATCGAATGGTTCGGGACCGCGACGTTCCGCATCCGTACCGGTGGCTTGACGCTCTTCTTCGACGCCTACCTCGACCGCCTGCCCGGCCTTGAGCCCGTCGGACTGTCGACGGCGGAAGTGTCCGAGGCCCACTTCGTCTTCGTGAGCCACGCCCACTTCGACCATCTCGCGGGCGCCGACGTGATCGCGCTCGGGACCGGGGCGACCGTCGTGGCCTCGCCCGAGTCGGCGCACTGCCTCCGGGCCTGCGGGGTCCCCGAGGACCAGTTGCTCATCGTCACCGGAGGTGAGACCGTCACACTGCGGACCGTCCGTGCGAGTCCGAGTGCTGCCGGCGCTCCACTCGTGCCTGTTCGCGCACAGTGACCCCGACAGCTCGGTCCCGTGTCTCGGCGATCTCGGCGTGAGCGCCCAGGAACGGGCGGCCGCCGTCGCCGCCCTCTTCGACCTCATGGCGGCGCGCACCGGAGCCCGCCGGGCCGGCGCTGCGCTCCATGAACGAGCGGTGCTCGCGTCACGACGGCGGCCAGCTGGCCTACCTCCTCACGACGACGGACGGCTCGGTCCTCGTCAGCGCGAGCGCGGGCTACTGGCGCGGCATCTTCACCGGGCTGCAGCCGGATGTCGCCCTGCTCTCGCTGGGCGGGCGGCCCAACGTCGACGGTGAGCCGTACCAGGGATCGACGGCGCGAGTACGCCCTCGAGCAGGTGCAGCTGCTCCGGCCCAGCCCGGGTTGGCTTCTGTCACCACGACCCGCTCTTCCCAGGTGTACCCGGCGTCGACATCGGCCCCGCCGCCGCCGCGCTGCAGGAGCACGGCCTCCGGTGCCGGACTACTTCGAGCTCGAGTACGCCACCGCGCGATCCGCTGTTCGCCTGAGCGGATCGATCACGCCCGGCGCTTCGAACCGGCCGGAGGTGCGGAGCTCACCAGTCGCGTTTTTTCCAACAGGTCGCGATCCTTCGACGTACCGCCGACGCCGTAGGTGTTCCCACACGCGATCACCGACGTGTTCCCCGCCGACGAGGGCTGGAAGATGTCGTAGGCCCCGGGAATCGGTTCCCGGTGACCGTCAGCCCGTCCACCCCGTTGGCCTTGATCGCGGCCAGGTAGGGCCCGTAGACGTTCTCGTACCAGACAGGGAAGATGTTGTCCGTGAAGGTCACGTCGTTCAGATGGAGCATGGTGATGGTCGCCCCCACGTTGGGGATGTTCGGCGCTCCGCCGCTCGTGGAGTGGACCCCCCCGGTGAAGGTGTTGTGGGTGAAGGTCAACCCGATGTACTGAAAGCGCGACTCGGTGGTGGTCTGGTCGGTGCCCGTGAGCTGCATCCCCGCCCATGGGAGTTGGAAGGTGTCGCCCGAGAAGGTGATGTTCTGCTCTTGCACGCCTGGGTATTGGCCTTGCATGGAGGCGAAGAAATCGGGCCCCCAGTTGCGGAAGGTGTCACCCGTGAAGGTCGACGTTGTCCTGAGCGGCCTGGAGCGGTGGGCAGTTCGGACATTTGAAGAACGTCGAGTAGAGGTCGTATTCGAAGTCGATGGCGTTCTCGTGGCACGCGGAGAAGGTGTCGTCCGAGACGATCACGTTGTAGGCCGCCTCCATGGAGATGCAGTCGTAACCGATGCCGTGCCAGGTCGAATCGGTCATCACCACGTTCGTGTTGAGTAGATTCTGGTTCGGTCCGTACTCTCCGACGTAGTTGGGTTGGAGGGAGAACCCGTCACCCTGCATATCCGACACGGCGAGGCCGGTCAACGTCACGCCCGAGTCGCCCTGGAGCTCCACCCCCGCGTACCCCTCGCAGTAGACCCCCCCGTTGGTGCCGTTGAATGCACCGACGAGTTTGAGGTTGCTGATCGCCAGGTTCGTGTTCTCGGTCAGGAACATCATGGGGTGGTGCGGGCATTCCGTCTCGTCGGTGCCGCCGTTCGTCCCGGCGATGGTCTGCTTGAGCGTCGCTCCGTTGCCGTTGATGGTCAGCCCGGTGGTGTTGTCGATCTGCACGATGCCGTTCATCGTGAAGCAGGCGCCCTGCGGCAGCGTCACGGTGGAGCCGGGCGCGGCGTGTTGAGGTACCAGTTCAGCAGCCTGGTCAGGTCCGGGCCGCACCGCCCGTCCCTGGTGGTGCCGTGACTCGCCGCGTGCGTCGTCGACCGGGGGGACCTGCCCCCGCTCCATCGGAGGACCACACTCCCATCCCGAGGACGATGGCGAAGGCGAAGGCCATCCGCAGTCCGTGAGCGGCGACAGGTCGGCAGTATCCGACTCCCCGCCTGGAGCGACGCACCACCGTCCCCGCGGCACGAGGGCCGCAACGGCGAGGACGACCGCCGGCAGGCGGGCGAACCCTAATGGTTCCGCCCCGCATTGCATCTGATCGTCGCGAATTTTCATGCCGTGTGCAACGGTACGAAATACCCTTTGCGCCGATTTCACGGTTTCAAGCGCGGTGACGGCGATCGGCGGCACGCGGGCTGCCGCGAATTCGCACGTTTCGCTTTCGTTCAGACTCTCTTCGCTTCGGATGTGGCACCAATGAACGTTTGTTCGCGGCGTGTTCGAGGGGCACGCGCCGACCCGTCCCGGACCCGAAGCCCACGCGACGTCGGCCGCCGGCGTGGTTGTCGCGCAGCAGCTGTGCCGTCTCCCTGGCCGTGAGCGGCATGCCGATGCCGAGCGGGATGCTCGACGTCGTGTCGCTGCGGCACTCGGGACACTCGACCGCCCAGGCACCGTCGGCTCTCCGCACGACCTTCGGATGGTGACCGCGCTGCATGTCGTACCCCTGGACCCGGACTGCGGCGTCAACCATAGCGACGTCGACGACGAAACGTCGAGGGCACGCCCGCGGAGATGACGGACGAGGACCGTACGTCCTCCGGGAGCGGGGGCCCGGGCCGGCGGCGTTTCCCTTCGGCAGCATGGCCGACCCCTCCCCGTTCACCCGCCGGCCCGCAGTCCCGCGCCCAGGTCGAAGGCCACGACCGCGTCGGGCGGGAGGCGTTCCGGCAGGACCGCACTGAGAAGGCCGTCCTCGACCCCCCATTCGATCGATCCCGTGTGACCGACCAGGCGGACCTGCGACACCTCGGAGCCGTCGACGCCGGAGAAGGAGATCCGCCTCGAGTGCGGCGTGCCGATCACCAGGGCGTAGACGCGGTCCCCGTGGCGCGTGAAACGCACCGGCGTGCCCTCCGCCGTCGTGGACTCCGCCATGAGCCACGGCCGGCTGCCGTAGACGGCCTCGCCGTTGACCGAGAGCCAGGCCCCGAGCGCACGCAGGGGAGCCTGCTGTGATTCGGGGACGGTGCCGTCGGGTCGCGGGCCCACCCCGATGAGCAGGTTGCCGTTCTTCGCGATCACGTCGCAGAACATCCGGACCAGCTCGGTTCCGGTGATGATGTCCTCGGGTCGCTCGTGCCGATTGGCCCCGAAAGAGTGGCCGACACCGCGGGCCAGTTCCCACTTGCGCTCCGTCACGGTGTCGAGCACCTCGTACTCGGGCGTCCTGAAGTCGTAGTGCCGGGGTGAGCCGAACGTCAGCCGCTTCCGGCGCGGCGGGATCAGGGGCCACAGGAGCTGCACCAGTTCCCCACCGGAGCGGAGCAGCGTCTGCTTCACCGCGCCGCGCACGGGCTTGGGTTGGAGCCAGCGGTCGTTGACGACTCCGTCCTCGACCGTGTTGTAGTAGCGCGCGAAGAGCTCGGCCAGGTTCCCTCCTGCCGGCCACGAGATGTCGTTCCACAGGACGGACGGCCGGTAGCGATCGATGAGCTCGAGCACGTGCGCCGTCACGTACTCGCGATAGGCGTCGTCGTGGGGCGCGGCCAGCACCACGTCGGCGGCGCGGCGGATCACGGCCCCGTTGTAGGGCCAGTCGTAGCCGCCGGAGTAATACAGCCCCATCCGCATCCGGCGCGAGCGGACCGCGTCACCCAGCTCGCCGACCAGGTCTCGCCGCGAGTGGTAGGCCCCCTTGACCGGATGCGGGATCTGCGAAGGCCACAACGCGTAGCCGTCGTGGTGCTTCGTCGTGAGCACGACGTAGCGGGCACCCGCGTCCTGGCAGAAGGAGGCCGAGCACGTCGAGCGGGGCGCCCGACGCGGCGTCGTCGAACGCGGGGACGAAGTCGTCGTACGGAGTGTCCGCGCCGTAGACGCGCCGATGGTGGCGCCGGGTCGGGCTGCCGGGGATCTGCATGGAGTTGAGGTACCACTCGCGCGTACGGGTTCTCACGCAGCATCCGCTTGGGGCCCCGGCGGATCAGCAGCTCCTGGATGTCGGGCGTCTGGGGCGCCCAGCCCGGCACCGAATAGAGCCCCCAGTGGAGGAAGACCCCGAGCTTGGCGTCGTCGTACCATGCGGGCACACGGTGCGTGCGCACCGAATCCCACGTCGCTTCGAACACCGACGGCCTTTCCTATCCGGTCGCAACGGCGGTCGCGGGACCCCCGCCGTGCCCGCCCGGAGATCCGTAGCGGGCGCGGAACATGACGTACGCCACGGGACCTGCCGCCACCGGCAGCCAGTACGAGATGATCCGGTACGTGAGCGTCGCCAGCACGGCCTGGCCCGTGGGGACCCCCGCCAGGATCAGCAGCGCGCTCAGCCCGGCCTCGACGATGCCGAGCCCGCCCGGGGTGATCGGGACCAGGGCGAGCAGACCGGCCACGGCGTAGGCGAGCAGGACGAGCGACGGGTTGGGCCGCGCCCCGGTCGCCCGGAGCGCGGCCACCAGGGTCAGGTAGTCGAACGCCAGCCGCCCGCTGGAGAGCAGCAGCGCCGCCTTCCACCGTTGGCCCAGCACGTCGCGGATCCGGTTGCGCTCGAAGACGAGTCGCTCCTCGAGGCCGGTCATCGGCTCGCTCTTGCGTTTCCAGCGGTTGCGGACCGCCTGGACCACGCGGCCCGCCCAGCGGATGGGTCCGTCCGTCATGAGGACGACCGCGCCGAACCCGGCGAACAGCACGAACCCGAGCAGGCCGAGGAGCGCCGCGTGCTCGAGCCCACGGTCGACCGGCGTCCCCGCCAAGATCGCCGGCAGCACGAAGACGGGCAGCGCCAGCAACCCGGCCACGCCCAGCAACGAGAACGCGGTCAGTCCCCCCACCGCGGTCGCGGTGTCGTTCCCGGACGCCGCCAGCATGCGGAACTGCGTCGCCGCACCGACGGCTGCGCCGCCCGGCACCACGAGGCTGATGGCATTGCCGGCCAGCTGGGAGGTCGCCACCGAGAACCAGGCCTTGGTGCGCAGGGCGATGCGTTGGAGGGCGATGGTGCACGTGAAGTGCGCCACCTGGGCCACCACGGCGACCGCGAACCAGACCAGCTGCAGGGTGGCCAGCTCGGGCCACGACGCGAAGACCTCGGTCAGGCTCGGGAAGACCAGGTAGATGGTGATGCCGGCCGCGACCGCCATGACCACCTTCTTGACGATCGACTTCCACGGGAGCGGCGAGGCGACGTCCGCCTCGATGCGGGTCGCCAGCCGCTGCGACATGGCGTCGTCGCCACCGTGGTTCGGCTCCCGTTCAGCCATGCAGCACCGGCGGCATCATCCCACCGGCTCCGGTGGGCCGCGCTCAGGTCAGGATCTTGGCCTTCTGCGCCTCGAATTCGGCGTCGGTGATGACCCCCTGCGACTTGAGATCGGCCAACTTCGAGAGCTGCGACGCCGTGTCGTCACCACCACCACCGCTCGACCCTGCGGTCTCGCGCACGTACTGGTCGAAGGCTTTCTGCTGTTGGGCCGCCTCGTTCATCCTGCGTTCCGCCATCTTGCCGCCGCGTGCGATCAGGTACACGAAGACCCCGAGGAAGGGCAGGATGATGACGAAGATGACCCAGAGTGCCTTGGCCCCGCCCCCGATGTCGTGGCTGCGGAAGATGTCCATGAACACCATGATCAGCAGCCAGATCCAGATGATGAAGAGGAAGAAGTACAGCATGGTCAGGAAGAAGTCGAGAATCGGATATTGGTAGCTGGCAGCAAGCATCTAGATGAGACTCCCCGAACTCAGTCGCATGGCAACGTGCCATCGCGAGGCCATTGCCTCGGATCACATGTCTAGCCGCTGCCGCCCGGCGGACGTGGGATTTCCCCCGTCCCCCTCCGGATGGGCGGGGGCCCGGAGCCGATGAACCACGGCCTCGACATCGCGGTGCTCGCCGTCGTCTCGGCCTGCGTGCTGGCGTGGAGCCTCGTCTCGGCGCGCCTGGAGCGTTGGGACGTCTCGGCACCCATCGCGTTCGTGGTGCTCGGGGTCGTGGTCACCCACGGCCCGACGGCGATGGTCCACCTCCAGCTCGGTTCCACCGGCATCCGCTCCCTGGCCGAGCTCACCCTCGCCCTGGTGCTCTTCGCCGACGCGTCCGCGGGTCAACGTGCACGAGCTCCGCGCCTCGGCCGCCCTCCCGGCACGCCTCCTCGCCGTCGGGCTGCCGCTCACCATCGCCGCCGGTGCGGCCGCGGCCTGGCTCCTGTACGGGAGCAGCGGGATCTGGGTGGCCGCCGCCATCGGCGCCATCGTCGCGCCCACCGACGCCGCCCTGGGCGCCTCGGTGATGCAGGACGAGCGGGTCCCCGCGGGCGTGCGCCGGCTCATCAACGTCGAGAGCGGGCTCAACGACGGCATCGCGACGCCGTTCGTCAACCTCTTCCTGGCCGCCGCGGCAACGACCGAGGCGGTCCACGGAGCGTCCAGCGTCGCCGCCGCCGTGGTCGAGCTCGTCGGCGGCGTCGCGCTCGGTCTCGGCGTGGGCGTCACCGGCGCGGTCCTCCTCGCCGCGTCCCGGCGCCACCGCTGGAGCGCGCCGGGGTTCCGTCCGCTGGCCATCGGTGCCCTGGCACTCTTCGCCTACTCCGCGTCGCTCGCCGCCGGGACCAACGGCTTCGTCGCCGCCTTCGTCGCCGGCATGGCGTTCGGCACCGTGGACCACCACAACGACGAAGCCGCGTTGCACTTCACGGAGGAGGTGGGCCTCCTGCTCTCCCTTCTCGTCTGGTTCGGCTTCGGCGCGGTGATGCTGGTGCCGGGCTTCGAGGACGCCGGCTGGCGTGACGTCCTGTTCGCGCTCCTCGCCCTCACCGTGCTGCGGATGGGGCCCATCGCGCTCGCGCTCGCCGGATCCGGCCTGGACCGGGCCACGGTGGCTTTCGTCGGGTGGTTCGGGCCACGGGGCCTGGCCTCGGTCGTCTTCGGACTCGTCGCCGTCGACTCGCTCGCACCGGAGGAGTCGCGGGTGGTGCTGGCGGCGGTGACGGTCACCGTCGCCCTCAGCGTCCTGCTCCACGGCGTCTCGGCCTCGCCCCTGGCGTCGCGCTACGGCGTGTACACCACCCGGCTCCGCGCGCAAGGCGCCGAGGGGCCCCATCTCAGCGAAGTCCCTCCCGTCACGACCCGCTCCATGCGGTCACGTCGCCACCCGCTCGGGAGCCGTGACGGCGGAGACTCCGGAGGAGCGGGACCGCCGAGCACGACCTCGGAGTGAGCAGACCGGCGTTTTCAGAGGATCAGATGATGTCCTTGAACACGGCGGTGCTGTTCGGAGTCTCCTGAGTCACGGGAAAGTTGAACCCGCACTTCGGGCATGGTTCGGCCAGCGTCTTCTGCTCCGCGGCCAGGTCGTACGCCTTGTCCTGGAGGGTGCCGCACGTGGGGCAGATCCGCAGCAGTCGCGTCGTCTTGAGCTCGAAGTTCGTGATGATGTCCTCCATGATGGCGCCGTTGGCCGCCCACTCCTTGGCGTGCTTGTGATACACGTCCATGTGCCAGTCGTTGACCGCCTCCTTCGAGGCCCACATGGAGATCTCGTTGTACCAACCGGGCTCGTCGGGGTGCTCCCACCAGGTCAGGTGGACGAAGCCCGGTTTCGTCATGAGGTGGTGGCGCACGTCGTTGAAGACGGTGCGGAACTTGTCGTAGGCATCGGGGCTGCTGAAGCGGACCCGCTGCATGCTGAGGTACATGCCGTGTATTCCTCCTCTATGTATCGCTTCGATGACGCGCGGTGACCCTGTTCAGCACGGGCGTGAGCGGTGGACGAAAGGAACGGCTAGGGACTCACGCCCTCGACGGTGACCTCGGGGCCGAGCTTCCTGGCCACCTCCTTGGCGACGTCGCCCTCGACGACCCGACGCCACCCCACCTTCTCGGGCCGGATCACGAGCACGTGCTGGACGCCCCGGGCCGCCGCCGCCTTCGCGATCGTCTTGGAGGGCCGACGCGACGCGGCGATCTGACCCCAGGCCTCGGTCCCGGCCTTCTCGAGGGAGGACACCGCCCGCTGCACGATCTCCTTCTGCTCGTCCATCTCCTTTCTGGTGGGCATCAGGCCCGGGTTGGGCAGGCCGAGGGAGGAGCCGTAGATGCGGGCGATGGTCACCACGGCCACCGGTTCGCCGGCGCTCATGCGCAGCGCCTGCCGGATGGCCGCCCCGGGGATCCTCTCCCCGTTCGAGGCGATGAGCACGGCCGCCGACTGGGTCGGCTGCTTGTCGAACTTGCGCCGGCCGAACTTCCTCCGGACCGGGGAGCCCGAAGCCGGCGCGTCCGGGGCCGGCGCCGTCACCGTCATCGCTCGTTCTCGGCTTGCATGGTGGAGAGGCTCGGCACGGCCTCGGGCGTGACCACCGTGGGTCCGGGCGTGTCTCCGAGGTCGATGCCGCCGGGGGAACCGAGCACCAGCGGCATCGGCCCGGAATCGTCGATCCCCCGTCGCTTGTCCGTGATCTTGCGCCACCAGTAGAGGGGAACGTAGGCCGCCACGATCACCAGGCCGAGGATGTAGAGGAAATGCCCCTGTCCCGGTCCCACCACGATGTCAGGCGCATTCCACCCGCCGACGAAGTAGTCGAAGGTCAAGAAGATTGCGCACGCCAGTGCGATCCAGCGGAACCACCCGGGCAGGCGGAACGGGCTGACCCGCTCCGGGCGCACCTGGCGCAGGAGGAAGTACCCGTACATCGACGCACACACGGCGACCAGGTAGCCGACATTGGAGAAGATGTAGATGCGCACCGGGGAGCCGAAGAGACTCACGATGAGCGCGCAGACCACGTTGAAGCCCATGGCCCAGTCCGGCACGTGGTGCTTGTTCTTGTGCTCGAAGAACCGGGGCAGGAGCCGGTCCTCGGAGGCCTGGAACAGCGACCGGGCCACGCCCATGATGGCGTTGAGCACCGAGAGCAGGAGGGCGAAGATCAGCGGGATCCCGATGACGTACTGCACCCAGGCGGCGTCTCCGAAGATGTGCTGGCAGAAACTCGTGTACAGGGTGAGCGGGTCCGCCGTCTTCAACGAAGCCCCCAGGACCCCCACGAAGACGATCGCCGTGCCGATGTAGACGAAGACCCCGTAGAGGCCCTCCGCCGTCAGGGCGATCTTGGCGTCGCGCGCCGGGTCGCGACATTCGCCGATGTAGCACGCCGCCGCCTCCATCGCGATGGCGTTCCACGAGATGACGAAGATCCAGGCGAAGAAGAAGATGGCCCCCGAGCTCGCCGGGTTGGCGAAGTGGAAGCCCGAGATGTTCGACCAGTGGAAGCTGCTGGGCTTGAAGACCGGAAGGATGATGAGCAGGGTCAGCGGGACCATGGACGTGACCCCCAGGACCGTGGCGAAGGTTGCGCCCAGCCTGATTCCCAGATAGCAGGGGATGAACAGCCCGATCAGTCCGACGAAGGTGATGACCAGCACGCCCATGGAGACCGGTGTGCCCAGCGTGCCGAGCGGCGAGAACGTGCGGCCCAGCGGCACGTGGAAGAGCACGGCGATGTAGCCGGCGGCCAGCAGCATGTTGATGGGCGCGACGGGGAACCAGCCCAGCCAGTACCCCCAACCGGAAAGGCCGCCGATGTGCTTCGCCGTCGTATGCCCGAGGGGTTCGAAGCTGTCGTAGGCGTAGGAGGGCATGCCGCCCGTCCGGTGGGGCAGGAGAGCCGCCAGCTCGCCCATGCAGAGGCAGACGATCAAACCGATGATCACCACGAGCGCGATGGCCGGAATCGCCGCCGCGCCCATGGAGGAGACGGCGAACGGGACGATGCCGGTCACCAGGATGGTGCCGGCCAGGCCGATGACGAATGCGCCCCACCAGTTGGTCCCCCGGCTCAGGGAGGTCGCGACCTCGACGGGAGCACCGCTCACCGCGGTGGCTTCTTCACTCATGTGCTCGTCTCCTCCATGCGCTCGGGTGTGTCAGTCGGTCGTCGGTCGATCGGTGTCATGGGGGTTCAGAAGGCCTGCAGATAGCGGTCGATCTCCCAGGGCGTGACCTCGGCGTGCGCCGCCCGCGCCTCCGCGCGCTTCGTCGAGACGAAGTAGTCGACGTAGTCACCCTCAGGGGTCTTGCCCAGGCCTTCTCGCAGGACGTCGTCACGTTCCAGGTGTTCGAGCGCGTGCCACAGGGTCATGGGCATGGTTCGGAGCCCGAGCTCGGCCGCCTCGGCCTCGCCGAGCCCGAGCAGGTTGAGCTCGCAGGGGTCGCCCGGGTCGAGATCGCGCTCGACCCCGTCGAGTCCCGCCGCGATCAGAGCGCTCAACGCCAGGTAGGGATTGGCCGACCCGTCGATGCAACGGTCCTCGACCCGGCCCGGGTCCGGAATGCGCAACATGTGGGTGCGGTCGTTGCCCCCGTAGGTGGCGTAGGAGGGCGACCAGGCCGCTCCGGAATCAGGGGGCGCGCTCGACAGCCGCTTGAACGAGTTGATGGTCGGGCAGGCCACGGCGCACAGAGCCTCGGCGTGCTCGAGCAGGCCGGCGATGAACGAGTACCCGAGCGCTGACATGCCGAGACCTCGCCCGTCGCCCGCATCCGCGAACAGCTCGTTGTCCTGCTCGTCCCAGAGGCTGAGATGCATGTGCAGCCCGTTCCCCGTCAGATGGGTGAAGGGCTTGGGCATGAAGGTGGCGAGCATCCCGGCCTCGGCCGCCAGCGAGTGGACCATGTAGCGGAACACGATCACCCGATCGGCCGTGGTCAGGGGGTCGGCGAAGCGGAAGTTCTGCTCGAACTGGCCGTTGGCGTCCTCGTGGTCATTGGCGTAGTTGGTCCAACCGAGGGAGTTCATGTGGCGCGACACCGTCGTCAGGTGGTCGTACATCCGGGTCAGCGCGCGGGCGTCGTAGCAGGGTGCCTTCGCCTGGTCCTGAGGATCCGCGACCTCGATCCCGCCGCCCTCGTTGCGGCGTACGAGGAAGTACTCAGCCTCGGCGCCCGCCTTGAGTGCGTAACCCACCTCCGCGAGCCGCTCGATCTGCCGGCGCAGGATGACCCGGGGCGCGAACGGCCACGGCTCGCCGAGCACGTGGGGGTCGCACTGAATGATCGCGAGGCCCGGACGCCATGGCGCCGGCATGTACGACCCGATGTCAGGCATGGCCAGGATGTCGGGCGAGGAGGGGACTTGACCCATCGGCCCCGCGGCGAAGCCGGCAAACCCGGCGCCGTCGGCCAACAGACCTTCGAGGGCCGAAACCGGCACCAGCTTGGCGCACGGCTTACCGTGCATGTCGACGAACATGGCGAAGAGGAACTCGACTCCGTCGCGATCGATCGCCCCCTCGAGCTCGTCGACGCTCGTGATCCGGCTTTCACGCTCCAATGTGGTGGTCGTGGCCCTCACCTCCCGTCGTTCCGGCGTGCGCCGCCGATGGCAACGATGTTGCCTCAAAGGAAACTGAGGATGGTTACTGCACTGTTGCGAAATGTTGCCGGCTCGTGAACAGCGACGACGGATCCCGGGCACGAAACATGCTTGTGATCTGCCTCTTTGGCCTGAGTGTTCCGGGCCACTGCTGTTGCCTTCTACTTGACGGAGTTTCTTGACAGGCAACTTCGAGTCGTCATAATGATCACCGTGCGGCGGTGTCCCCAGCTCCGCCGCATCCAATCCCGACCATCCCACGAGCCAGCACCCGACGAGGCAACATCCGACGAAGGAGCGAGTCCCACGCAGCCATCACCCTCACGGAGGCGAACGCAGTGAGCGAGCCCGCATCGGAGCGCAGCACCCTGCACCGCTACGCGCACCGCGCTCTCTACGACCGCCAGGCCGTCGACGCCATTTTGGACGAAGGCCTCGTGTGCCACGTGGGCCTCTGCACCGATGGTGGATACCCCGTGGTGATCCCGCTCGCCTACGGACGGGACGGCGACATCGTGTACCTGCACGGCTCCGCCGCCAGCCGACTCTTCCGGCGAGCGCGCACGGAGACCGTCGAGATCTGCATGACGGTGACGTTCGTCGACGGCCTGGTGGTCGCCCGCTCCACCTACAACACCGACATCAACTACCGCTCGGTGGTGATCATCGGCTCCGCCACCGAGGTGAAGGACCTCGACGAGAAGCGCCAGGCCCTCGACGTGATGGTGGACCACATCATTCCGGGACGCAGCCGCGACGCCCGGCCGCCCACCGAGAAGGAGCTGCGCAGCACCATGCTCCTGCGCCTCCCGCTGGACGAGTCCTCGGCCAAGGTGCGCACCGGCTTCCCCCTCGACGAGACCGAGGACTACGACCTCGAGATCTGGGCCGGCGTCATCCCCTTCACCACCGTGGTCGAGCCCGCCCTGATCGATCCCGACCTTCGGGTCGCCCTCGCGGTTCCGCCGTATGTCGAGCGCTACCGGCGCCCCGCCGCCGTCCCGCCCGCCGAGCTGACCACGCTCGCCTGCGCAGACGTCGACGCAGACGCCGTCGCACCCACTCCAGTGCCGGCACCCGCCCCGTGACGGTCACCCCGCCGGAGCGGGCAGGTTAGGCGCGCCGTGTGCGGTGTCGCAGGCCTCCTGCTGCGTGACCAGGGACTCGAGCCGCTGCTCGGGTCCCTGCTCGTTCCCATGGTCGAGGCGCTCGACGAGCGCGGCCCGGACTCGTCGGGGATCGCCATCTATGCCGACAGCTCGGGTGCTCACCCGCCCCGTCCCGGCTCGTTGACGGATACCACCGGCCCGGCCACGCTCCACGTCTCTCTCGGCGCGGACGTCGCGATCGACTGGATGGCGGTCGGGTGCTCCTTGCTCGATGCGTGCGCCGCGGGCGGCGAGCTCCAGCGCTTCGGCGCCGGGCTCGTCCTCGACGTTCCCGAACCCTCCCTCGATGACGTGCAGGGGGTGCTGGCGGCGGAGTGGCCTCACGTGCGCATCCTCGGGACGGGCGCCAAGGTGCGCGTTCTCAAGGACACCGGAGCGCCGACCGACACCTGCGCCCGCTACGGAGTGCGGGACTGGGAGGGTTACCTCGCCGTGGCCCACACCCGCATGGCCACCGAGTCCGCCGTCACCGTCCTGCACTCACACCCTTTCGTCCCCGCCCGTGACCTGTGCGTGGTCCACAACGGATCGTTCTCCAACTACGCCACGGTTCGGCGCCGCCTGGAGGCGGACGGTGTCCGGTTCGACTCGGACAACGACTCCGAGGTGGCGGCCCGCGTGATCGCGGCACGCCTGGAGTGCGGCGACGACCTCGAGGAGGCCACCCGCTGGGTCATGAAGGAGATGGACGGATTCTTCACCCTCGTCATCACGAGTGCGGACGCCATGTCGGTGGTCCGCGATGCGTTCGCCTGCAAGCCCGCCGTCGTGGCGGAGACCGCGGGCTACGTCGCCGTGGCCTCGGAGTACCGTGCGCTGGCCGAGTTGCCCGGCATCGCCGACGCGGAGGTCTTCGAGCCACGACCCGAGGAGGTCTACACGTGGAGCAGATGACGCGGGCGGAGGGACCAGCCCGCGCCCGGACCACGACCCCGGCCTCGCCGATGCTCCACACGCTCGACTCCGAGCTTCTGGGCACCCGCGGCGTCAACCACGAGTTCCGCGCGCTTCCCCCCGGTACCGCTGCCCGTGTCCTCAACCCTCGCGGCCGCCACAACCTCGCCGTGGGGCTGACCGCCCCCGTCCGCATCACCGTCGAGGGGAACGCCGGCTACTTCCTCGGTGGCCTCTGCGGCGAGCGCGGAGGCATCGGCCCCGACATCGTGGTCAACGGGTTCGTCGGTTGGTCCGTCGGCGAGAACCTCATGGGCGGCACCGTCCGCGTCCGTGGCAGCGCCTCGCAGAGCGCAGGGGCGAGCGCGCGGGGAGGAAGGATCTTCGTCGAGGGCGACGCGTCCCTTCGGGCCGGGATCTCGCTCAAAGGGGCGACCGTCGCCATCGCGGGCGACGCCGGGGCGATGACCGGCTTCATGGCGCAAGCGGGCACCATCCTGATCGGCGGCGATGCCGGCCATGCGCTCGGCGACTCCATCTACGAGGCCGTGATCTACGTGAACGGCTCCATCGCCTCCCTGGGCGCGGACGCGGTCGTCGAAGACATGACCGACGACGACACGCTCGCCGTCGAGCGCCTGGTCGGAGAGACGGGCTTCCATCACGTGGACCCAGGCCGGGTCACGAAGGTGGTCTCGGCCCGGCAGCTCTACCACTTCTCGACCCACCATCACGGCTCGTACTGAGGATGACTTCCGAAGCGCCCGAAAACCACACCTTCACCCCCGACGCTGTCGCCCGCGTCCACGCCATGGCCGAGACCGGCCACTATCCGATCAGGGGCCTCGGCGCCCGCCGGAAGGTCCCCAGCTTCGACGACCTCGTCTTCCTCACCGCATCGGTGAGTCGATACCCCCTCGAGGGCTACCGCGAGCGCTGCGACACGGCCACCACACTGGGCACCCGTCTCGCAGCGAAGCCGATCAAGCTCGACATCCCGATCACGATCGCCGGCATGAGCTTCGGTGCACTCTCGGCGTCCGCCAAGGAGGCGCTGGGACGGGCGGCCACCGAGGTCGGTACGTCCACCACGACGGGCGACGGCGGCATGACCCCCGAAGAGCGCAAGGCGTCCCACCTCCTCGTGTACCAGGTCCTCCCGTCTCGATACGGGTTCGATCCCGCCGACCTCCGCCAGGCCGACGCGGTGGAGATCGTGGTCGGCCAGGGCGCGAAGCCCGGGGGGGGCGGCCTGCTGCTCGGCCAAAAGGTGAACGAGCGTGTCGCGGGCATGCGCACGCTGCCGCCGGGGATCGACCAGCGCTCGGCCAGCCGGCATCCGGACTGGGTCGGCCCGGACGACCTGCGCATCAAGATCGAGGAGCTGCGCGAGGCGACCGACTGGACCGTCCCGGTCTACGTGAAAATCGGCGCGACCCGTGTCGACCACGACGTGAAGCTCGCCGTCGCCGCCGGCGCGGACGTGGTGGTCGTCGACGGCATGCAGGGCGGCACGGCGGCCACCCAGGACGTCTTCATCGAGCACGCCGGCATCCCCACCCTCCCGGCCGTGCGTATGGCCGCCGAGGCCCTGCGCGACATCGGGGTGGGCGGCGAGGTCCAGCTCGTCGTCTCCGGTGGGATCCGCTCCGGGGCCGACGTGGCCAAGGCGCTCGCGCTCGGTGCCGATGCCGTCTCCATCGGCGTGGCCGCGCTCCTCGCCCTCGGCTGCAACCGGTCCTCCTACCCGGACGTCTCCGGCGGACCCGACGTCGACGTCACGGCGGACTACCTGACGCTCGGCACCGCGCCCGGTCACTGCGCCCACTGCCATACCGGGATGTGCCCGGTCGGCGTCACCACGCAGGACCCCCTGCTCGAGGCGCGCCTGAATCCCGTCCATGCCGCCACCGCGGTGGCCAACTATTTGCGCGCCCTCACGATGGAGGTGACCGCGCTGACGCGGGCGTGCGGCAAGAGCTCGGTGCACCACCTGGAGCCCGAGGATCTCGCCGCGCTCACCGTGGAGGCCGCCGCCATGGCCCGGGTCCCGCTGGCCGGGACGACCTGGGTCCCGGGCTGGCCGCCCTGACCACCGTGCCCCGCGCTCCGCACGCGGCCGACGTGGTCGTGATCGGTGGCGGCGTGGCCGGGCTCTCGACCGCGCGGGCACTGGCCGAGCTCGGCGTCACCGACGTGCTCGTGCTCGAGCGCGCCGCGGTGGGCTCGGGCGGTTCCGGCAAGTCGAGCGGCATCGTGCGCTGCCACTACGGCATCCCGTCTCTGGCCGCCATGGCCTGGCGCGCCCTGCCCGTGCTCGAGGACGCGACGGACGTCCTCGGTGCACCGTCGGGCTACACCAGGACGGGCTATCTGGTCGGCGTGGGGACGGAGAACCTCGGATCGCTCCATGCCAACGTGGCCATGCAGCGGGGGCTCGGTATTGAGGTCGACCTCATCGGCCGCGACGAGGCGCAGTGCCTGTGGCCCGACGCGAACCTCGACGACTTCGCCGGATTCGCCTACGAGCCACGGGGCGGTTACGGCGACGGGCACCAGACCGCTCTCGCCTTCGCCGTCGCGGCGCGCCGCCTCGGTGTGCACCTGCGCCAGGACGTCTCGGTCGTCGCCCTCGAGGTCGCGCACGGCTGCGCCATGGGCGTCCGCCTGGCCGACGGCGGCCGCATCGGTGCCACCCACGTTGTCCTGGCGGCCGGCCCGTGGTCCGCGTCGCTCGCCGCCACCGCGGACGTCGACCTTCCGGTGCGGGCGCAGCGGGCGCAGATCCTCCTGGTCGATCCCGGCCGCCCCCCGGGTCCACTGCCCGTGTTCTCGGACCTGGTGTCGTTGCAATACGTACGCACCGAGGGAACGACGTCCATCCTCCTCGGCGACAGCGACCACTCCGACCCCGAATGGGCGAACCCCGACGCGTACCGCGAGCGGGTGAGCGACGACGAGCTGACACAGTCCGTCCCCAAGTTCACCCACCGCTTCCCGGGTTTCGACGGGGCGTCGCTCTCGTCGTCGTACGCCGGCTGCTACGACGTCACACCCGACTACAACCCGGTGATCTCGTCCTGCCCGGTGGAGGGCTTGTGGCTCTGCGCCGGCTTCTCGGGTCACGGCTACAAGATCTCCCCGTCCGTCGGCGAGCTCATGGCCGACCTGATCACGACCGGGAGCAGCCGCCACCCCGACGTCGACCAACGGGACTTCCGCTGGAACCGCTTCGCCGACGAGGACCCGACCGTGAGCCCGCACCCCTACCTCGGCGCGGGCCAGATGCGTTGAGCCGAGGCGTCGACGGCAGGCGACCGCAGGCGCCGGCCACGAGCACCTCCGTCGGCCGGTTCGCCCGAGGGGGGCGTAGTGTGAGCGGCCGTGGCCTCTCGCCGGACCGCATCAGCCAAGCACGCGCGCCCGACGGCGCGCACCTCGGGCGGCCGTGCCGGTGGCGGCCGTCGCGCACCGGCGGCAGGATCGTCGGTGAAGGCGTCCACGTCGGCCGCCTCCACCGCGAAGAAGGCGTCCACCGCGAAGAGGGTCAAGGGCGTGGCCGTCGATAGCGCCGCCACCGGGGCCGAGAGCGGCCAGCTCGGGCAGGTCATCGCGAACCACGTGCGCACCCGGCGCCTCGAGATGGGCCTCAACGTCGGCCAGCTGGCCGAGCGCACCGGGATCTCGAAGGGGATGCTCTCCAAGATCGAGAACGCACAGACCTCGCCCAGCCTCTCCACCCTCGAGCGCCTCGCCGGCGCACTCGACATGCCGGTCACCTCGCTCTTCCGTGGCCTGGCCGAGGAGCGCGACGCCGTGTTCGTCAAATCGGGCAGCGGGCCCGAGATCGTGCGCAAGGGCACGCGGTCCGGCCACACCTACGAGCTGCTCGGCAGCCTGCGCGGCCCCCACAAGCGGGTGGAGCCGCTGCTCGTCTCGCTCGACGACGACAACGAGGTGTTCCCCCTCTTCCAGCACGACGGCATCGAGATCCTCTACATGCTGAACGGGGTAATGGAGTACGGCTACGGCCGCCAGCGCTACAAGATGGAGCGCGGCGACACCCTGCAGTTCGAGGGTGACATCCCGCACGGCCCGACCCAACTGGTCAAGCTCCCGATCCGTTTCCTGTCCATCACCATCTACACCGGAGAGCGCGCCTGAGCAGCGCACCTGGTCGGTGGGCGCGTGCTCGCCTACCGGATTGGCGGAGATCACGACGGGCCAGCGCAACAGTTAACAGGATCGCCACGCTCGAAGCCTTGTCCTGACCGCCCGACGTTGTTCACTATTGGTGGACAACGTTTCTCAGGAGAGGCCCAACGAAGATGGCGATGCTGATGGCAACGGATCTCGAGCGCTACGTGGAACACCACGGTCGGGACGAGGCGGTGGCCGAGGTGGCCCGCCGCATTCAGGACGAGGGCATCACCTACGTCTACTTCCAGTTCGTCTCGGTCACGGGACGGGTGATGGGCAAGGGCATCCCGGCCGCCCACTGGACCTCGGTCGCGACCAAGGGCTTCCAGCTCGTCTACGGCGCCACGGCCAACCTGTTCCTCGACCGGCACGGCAACTACATCGGCTACGGCCCCGAGTCCGCCGAATTGGTCGGCCTGCCCGACGTTGAGACCTTCTGCCCCCTGCCCTGGGACCCCAAGGTGGCCCGCGTCTTCTGCACCCTGTTCCGGGGCCGGGAGGAGTCGGTGGAACCCGGCGGTGCCTTGAGTTCCGATTGCCGCGGCAACCTGCGCCGGATCCACCAGCAGTTCACCGCGGAGACGGGCCTCACCCTGCGCGCCGGTTGCGAGCCCGAGATGATGTGGCTCAAGACCAATCCCGACGGCACACCCTCGGTCGAGGGCGTCACCAAGCCCTACTGCTACCACATCGACCAATTCTCCGAGCTCCAACCGGTCATCCACCGCGTCCTCGAGTACTGCGGCGCCATGGGGCTGGACATGATCCAGGGCGACCACGAGGACGCGCCCGGCCAGCTGGAACTCAACTTCGCCTTCGACCGGGCCGAGGAGACGGCCGACCGCCTCACCACCTACCGCCAGGTGTGCCGGCAGGTGGGCCGGGAGTTCGGGCTCTTCCCCTGCTTCATGCCCAAGCCCTTCATGGGTGTCTCGGCCAACGGCTGCCACCACAACATCTCGCTGTGGCAGGGCGACGTGAACATGTTCCTGCCCGAAGGCGACGATCCGCGCCTGCCCTCGAAGACCGGCCTTCACGCCATCGGCGGTGTGCTGGCCCACCTGCGGGCCCTCACCGCCCTGACCGCGCCGACCGTCAACTCGTACCGGCGCTTCGCCGACGCCGGGTTCTGGGCGCCGGTCTTCGCCGACTGGGGCTTCCAGAACCGCACGACCGCGCTCCGGGTGAGCGCTCCGGGTCGCTTCGAGTACCGCTCGGTCGACTCGGCGGTCAACCCGTACCTGTCCATGGCCGGCCTGCTGGTCTCCATGCACGACGGTCTCGACCAGAGCACCGACCCGGGGCCGCCCGAGGAGGGCAACATCTACGAGGCCATCGAGGCCGGCAAAGCGGTGGCCCGCATCCCATCCACCCTCGGCGAGGCGCTCGACGCGCTGGAAGCCGACCCTGTCGTCCGCCAGGCTCTCCCCGGCGAGATGTACGACGTCTTCATGCACTACAAACGGGACGAGTGGGAACGCTTCATCGGCACCGTCACCGACTGGGACGTCAAGGAATACCTCGACATCCTCCCGTGAGGGCCTTCCGCTCAAGTGCCAGCCATCAACCCGGTGCCAGCCATGAGCTGGGTGCCTGCCATCAGCTCAGCGCAGCCGACAGCTCCGTCGTGAACCGGTGACCGCCGAACACGGGCCGAGGAGAACCGGCCGCGTCCTGGTGCTGCAGAACCACCCGGACGAGGACCCGGGCGCCATCGGGCTTCTGCTGCAGGCTTCGGGGTTGTCGCTCAACCCGGTGGAGGTCGACGAGGGCGAGGAGATCCCGCCGCTCGAGGACTTCGACGTCATGGTGGTCATGGGGGGTCCCCAACACGTGTGGGAGGAAGCCGAGCACCCCTGGCTCGCCGACGAGAAGGCGGCCATCCGGCGTTGGGTGGCCGAGTTGGAGCGCCCCTTCCTCGGCGTGTGCCTCGGGCACCAGCTGCTGGCTGACGTCATGGGTGGGACGGTCGCGCTGATGGCCACGCCCGAGATCGGCGTGCTCGACATCGCTCTGACCGAGAAGGGGAGCTCCGACCCCGTCTTCGGCCTGCTGCCCACGCACGTGCCCGGACTCCAGTGGCACGAGGCCGAAGTGGTCGAGCCGCCGCCCGGTGGCGCCGTGCTCGCATCGAACGCCCATTCGAAGGTGCAGGCGCTGCGCGTCGGGCCCTGCGCCTGGTCGGTCCAATTCCACGTCGAGGTGGACGCGGGCACCGTGGCGAAGTGGGCCCGCGTACCCGAGTACGAGCGCACCCTGGCTGAGCACTTCGGCAGCGTGCAGGTGTTGGAGGACGACGTGGAGCAGCACTTCGGCGCCATGGCCGGTGCCGCCGCGACGCTCCTCACCGGCTTCCTCGACGCCACCCTCGGGGCCCGGTCCACTTCGTGAACACAGGCGCAGAAGGCGCGGCCGCTGTCCGAAGGCCGCGACGGCCCCGCAGCATTCCCGACCGGCCTGGCCGAGGCGGTGGCCGACCGCGCCGTCGCGGCCTGGCTCGACTCGGCGGGCCTGCGCACCGTCCACCTCGGCCTCTTCGACGCCTCGGGCGTGCTGCGCCAGAAGCGCCTCAGCGCGCCGGCTGCCGCGAGGGCCATGGAGTCGGGATGGAGCTTCATCGACGCCATTCAGTGGTGGGGCCATGACGACTCGGTGCGCCGGACCGGCGGCTCCACCTCATACCCGGCCCGGGTCGAGCTCGACAGCGGTCGCCCGTACCCGTTCGGGCCCGATGCCGCCCTGTTCCTGGCCGAGTTCGAAGCGCCCTTACGCGACCTGTCCCCCCGCTCGCAGCTCCAGCGGCTCGTCGAGCGCGCCGGTGCGGCCGGCCTGGAGGCGCGGGTGGGATGGGAGTTCGAGTGCATCGTGCTCGAGGGTGGCGTACCGGGTGCGCCGCCCGCCGCCGGGTCCGTCCGATCCGGCGGGGCCACCCGGACGGCGGCCATGGCCGTGAACCGTTGCTGGTCCGCCCTCACGCTGGCGACCGAGGACGAGATGCTGGCCAGACTGGTGTCGACCCTGAACCACGGCGCGGTCCCGGTCGACCACCTGTGCGCCGAACTCGGCCCGGGCTGCCTCGAGGTCGTGACCGGTCCGGAGCCCGCCCTGACCTCGGCCGACTCGGCCGCGCTGGCCAAGCTCTACACCAAGGCGTTCTTCGCCGGCCGCGGCCAGCAGGCCACCTTCATGGCGCAGCTCGGGCCTGACTTCCCCGGGCTCGGCGGCCACCCGAGCCTGTCGCTGCACTCGACGGTCGACGGTTCGCCGCTCCTGTGCGACGCTCCGGGCGTTCTCTCCAAGACCGGGCTCTCCGCCATCGCGGGCGTCGTGGCCCTCCTGCCCGAGCTCCTGGTGCTGGTCGCCCCCTACCCGAACTCGTACCGCCGCTTCGGGCCCGGCAACTGGGCGCCGTCCACGGCGACGTGGGGCGAGTCCAACTACAGCTGCGCCCTGCGCGTGGTGACCGACGACCCGCAGACCGCCCGCCTGGAGTTGCGTATGCCCGGTGCCGACGTCAACCCGCACGCCTGCCTGGCCACGTTCCTCGGGGCGGCACTGTGGGGAGTGGAGGAGAGGCTGGAGCCGCCCCCGCCCGTGGTCGCCCCCGACGACGGGCGCGACGCCCGCGACGCCCCGCTTCTGCCGAGAGACCTCGTCGACGCAGTGAGCCGTTTCGAAACCAGCGTGGTCGCCCGCGAGCTGTTCGGCGCCTCCTTCGTCGAACATGCGGCCGCGGCGGGCCGGGCCGAGGCGGCAGCCTGTCATCGCTTCGTCTCCGACGAGGAGCGAGACCGGTATCTCGCCCACGTGTGATGCACGCGACGAAAGGAAACGGGAACTGATGGTGCGCATGAAGACGGGGGGGCAGGACCAATCCGAAATGGCGGTGCCAGGACCGTGACCGCGGCCTTGGAGGTCGAGTTCGAGTTCCAGCTCACCGGCGAGCAGGCCGAGACGTTCGCGCGCGACGGCTTCGTCGTCGTCGAGCGCATCGTCGACCCCGAGCTGGCGCGGCGCGCGCTGGCTCGTTACGAAGACCTCTTCGCCGGGCGCTTCGAGACGGGGCTCCAGCCCGACGAGTGGAACTGGCGCGCCGGCGTGCACCCGCCAGACCTCACCAGGCAGATCTGCAACGCCTGGAAGTCGGACCGCGACATCGCCCGCATCGTCCTGCGACCGGACGTAGGGCGCGCCTGCGCCCAGCTGGGCGGATGGCCCGGCGTGCGCATCAGTCAGGACAACGTGCTGTGGAAGCCACCGGGCGGGAAGCCACTCGGTTTCCACCAGGACTCGAGCTACGAGCAGTGGACCCTTCCCGCCGATTGGGTGAGCTGCTGGGTCGCCCTCGAGGACACGACGGCCGAACGGGGCACGGTCGAGTACGTGCGCGGCTCACACCGTTGGCCGAGGCGCTGGGGCATGATCGAGCACTTCCATGGGCCGCCTGACCCCCACGAGGAGCTGCGGCAGGCGGCGACGCGCAACGGGGTGGAGACCGAGCTGGTCCCGGTCGAGGTCCCGGCCGGAGGCGGCGCGTTCCACGACGGCTGGACCTGGCACGGATCCGGCGTAAACCGTTCCGGCGCACCGCGCCGCTCGCTGGTGGCCCACTGCATGTCCTCGGAGGCCCGCTTCGACCCGGACACCACCGGCTACCTCTACAGCCGCTACAAGCGCTTCGGCGACGACACCATGGACGAGTCCTTCTTCCCGATCACCTGGCGCGAGGACGGATACCGCTCACCGTTCCTCGCCGACTACCTGGCCGAGCGGGTCGGCTGGGCCGGAGCCAGGCCGCCGGCAGGGCTCGCCCGCATGTAGGCGGGCGAGCCCCCGGGCGTTCGTCAGCTGACGGCGCTCTCCTCGAGCGGCTGTGACGGCACGCTCGCCAGATCGTGGTCGACCTTGCGGCCGACCCGCAGAGGAGCGGGCGCCACCAATGTCGGGAGCCCGCTCAACGCGGTGACCCGCTCGCGGATGCCCGCGCCCGTGAGACGGGGGAACCGCCGGCGCTTGGACCCGAAGACGATCACGTCGGCGCCCCACTCCAGGGCCGACTCCGCGATCGTGTGGTCGGTCGTGAAGACGTTGGCCAGGTAGTGCACCCCGTCGGCCGGGACCCCGGCGCCACGGAGCCGGGCGACGGCACTGTCGACGACCTCTATGGCCTCTGCCTCGGTCTCGGCGGCGTAGCCGCGCCCGCCGACCAGGAGCTCGTTGATGTGGACCACCCGTACCCGGGCATCGAGGTCACGGGCCAGCCCAGTGGTGAAGCTGAGGGCGACGTCCGCGGAATCGGTCCGGTCGAGTGCCAGCAGGATTTGAGTGAACATGTCGGTGTCACCTCCCTTTTGGTCACCGGGACTTCCGGTCGGCCTTTGTTTCCTGCATGTTAACAGACTTTGGAGTGAGAGGAAACTCTGTTTCCTATAAATAAACCATCAAAATTTGCCGGGTCGATTTCCGGCTCCGGGCGCCGGGGTCGGGGGCGGGTCGGGAGTCAGGCGGGGATACCCTGACCTGGCGATGAACGACCCCGTGCCCCCCACCGCGCCGGCCACCCCCACGCCGCCGCCCGCCGCGCCGGCACCCTCCGCGCCGCCGGTCACGTCCGTCGACGAGGCCATCGACCGGATGAAGCAGATCGACGCATCCCTCCCGACCGCCGACGGCGTGGCGTGCTTCAACCGCATGTACCTCGGGGTGACCGAGAACGTGAAGGATCACATCACCCAGGGCTTCTTCGCCGACCCCGACTTCCTCTCCACTCTCGACGTCGCGTTCGCCAACATCTACTTCGCCGCGGTCGACACGATGGGCGGTCCCGCCGACGCGTTCCCCGAAGCGTGGAAGCCCCTCCTCCAGGAGAGGTCGAAGGGGGGGATCTACCCCTTGCAGTTCGCGCTGTCCGGCATGAACGCGCACATCAACCACGACCTCCCCCTCGCGGTCGTCGACACGTGCGCCAAGCTCGGGACCGCCCCCGACGCCGGGACGCACCACGACGACTACCAGAAGGTCGACGCCCTGCTCGATGCGGCGGAGCAATCCATCCGGGAGTCCTTCGAGTCCGGCGTGGTGCTCGCCGTCGACAAACGCGCCCGCCTCGTGCTCGACCTCGTCGACAACTGGAGTATCAACAGCGCCCGCGACGCGGCCTGGACGACCAGCCTCGTCCTGTGGCAGTGCCACGGTGACGGCGCGGTCGAGCGCGCGATCGCCGACAACCTGGCCCGGACAGTGGCCATGGCGAGCCGCTTCCTGCTCGTCGCCCCAGAGCCGGTGAGCGGATCGGTGACCGGCACCGTGACCCAGGCCGCGGCCGCGGGCCTGGCCTTCTGTGACCGCATCTGGCGTTCCGCCGAGGGGATCTGGCGCGGATAGCCCCGTTGCACGCGTCCGGTCGCACGGCACCCGGCGCCGCACGCGGACGCATTTCGACGCCCCGCAAATCCCACCGCGACACGGGACCTCCCCCCATCGGGCAACATGGTGCCCCATGCGCACCCGGACCCTCTCTCTCGTCATGCTCGGAAGTGCCCTCGCCACCGCCCTCGGCGCGGCCGTCGTGGCCGGCCCCGCCCAGGCGAGCACGCCCTCCACACCGACCTACTACGTCTCCGTCGGCGACTCCTACGCGGTCGGGTACCAGCCGGGCCACGGCGCCACCAAGGGCTACGCCGGCTACGTGGCCGGGAAGACCCACCTGAAGCTGGTCAACTTCGGGTGCGGCGGCGCGACGACGACCTCCATCCTCCAGACGGTCGGCTGCCCCGACGTCCTGCCTCACACCGCCGGCGGCACGACCTACCCCACGACCACGCAGATCGCGGCGGCCGACGCGTTCATCGCCGCGCACAAGGGCCACATCGGGCTCATCACGTCGTCGATCGGCGGCAACGACGTGACGGGATGCGCCACGCAGGCCAATCCGTTGTCCTGCGTGGCGACCGCGGTCAAGAGCATCGACACCAACGTCACGGCGTTGGCCGCCGACCTGCGCAACGCCGCCGGGCCGGGCGTCCCGATCATCGGCTCGACCTATCCCGACGTGATCCTCGGGGCCTACGTCTATCCCCACCGTCCGCCGACTGCCGCGTCGGTCGCCTTGGCCAAAGCCTCCGTCGTCGCCTTCAAGACCCTTATCAACCCGGCGCTGTCCAAGTCGTACGCCAGCGCCAAGGCGTCGTTCGTGGACGTGACCAAGGCCTCCGGCGCGTACAAGCCCCTGAGCAAGGAGACCAAGACCAAGTCCAAGAAGGGCAAGAAGAAGACCTACGGAGCCCTTCCCGTCGCCGTGGCCCGGACCTGCCGGCTGAGCTGGTACTGCACCAAGGGCGACATCCACGCCACGACCAAGGGGTACGACCTGATCGGCCGGATGATGGTCAAGGAGTACACGACGCTCAAGAAGGCGGCCTGATCCCGAGCGTCTGACGGCCCGGGCCGGCCCGCCCGTCCCGGCCCCGGCCTACGGGTTGTCCTCCAGCGCCTTCACCAGCAACCGCCGGAACGTCTCGCGCTCGGACGCGCTCAGCCCGCTCAGGATCTCGTCCTCGATGCTCCCCTGCGCCAGTTCGGCCCGCTCCAGCGCCTCGAGGCCGGCGTCGGTGATGTCCACGCGGTGGCGCCTCCTGTCCGTGGGGTCGCGACGGCGCTCGGCGTAGTCGAGGTCCTCCAGGTCGTTCAGCACGAGGACCCCGGTGTTCGAGTCCATCGATAGGTCCTCGGTCATCGTCTGCTGCGAGGCGCCGCGATGGTCCCGCAGGTAGGCGAGCACGACCATATTGCGCAGGTTCATGCCCACCAGGTCGACCGAGCTGCGCAGGAAGACGGCCCGGGCCAGCCGGGTCAGCAGGACGATGGTCCCGGTGGGGGTGCCTCCGCCCGCCCCGGAGGCCGGCCGCGCCGAGGCCCGGGAGCTCACCACTGCGGGGTCGCCTCCCTCCGCCCCGGCCCCACCCTCGCATCCGTCATGTTCTTAGGATAGTCCCGAACTCATGACGATTGCCGCACCGGCACTGGTGTCCGTCCCGAACCTACTGGTGGTTCACCGAACCGGAGGGCAGGAGGGGCGACGTCACGGTCCACGGATTCGCGAATGCCTATCGGCGAGATGCTGTGCCGGGGTCGGCGAGCACGACGGCGATGCCTGAAGCCGTACCGCCGTCGAGTGGCTGCAGCACCTTTCCGGGGACCGCCGCGCACGAGATCGTGAAGTTGGTGGGGTCGGCCACGCTGATCGGGGAGGAAGCGAAACTCCAACGCTGAAGATCCGGGTGTTGCGAACCCAGCGGGCCTGGCGCGTACTTCACGTCCTGCTTGATGCCCGGCGTCGCCCCGGGACCGGTCAGGGGGTCCGGGGCTGCATCCGCGGTCACGTACAGTCCCGCGAACGTCCGGATGTAGACGAACCCGTCGCCTGCGTCCTCGAAGCGGAAGCTCTGCGCGTCTTCGATTGCGTTCGGCGTGTACTGCCAGAGTGCCGCTCCGATGGCCGTACTGGCGGCTTGCACGTCGAGGTTCATCTGAGAGGCGACGCACACGAGCGTGTACGGGATGAACGGGCGAAACTGCTCCGGCCGCAGCTGGTCGTCCAGGATCTCGGAGAGATCATGGGCGGCCTCGTACCTCGCTCCCATGTACGGCGGGTTGTCGCTCATGAATCGCCGCGCGATCGTCTTCAGGATGGAGGTGTGGTCGAAGTGCAGGGTGTCCGAACCGAACACCGTGCCGCCCTTGACCCAGGGTGAGACCACGAAGCACGGGACACGCACACCGGTGGTCGGGAGCATCTCGGGAGAGACCTTGACCGCCGGGACCGGCGGGACGTGGTCGTAGAACCCGCCGTGCTCGTCGTAGACGATGAGGAGCAGCGTCTGCTCCCATTTCGGGCCGGCGACGAGACCCTCGACCAGGGTGCGGATGAACGGCTGGCTGTTGCGGATGTCCGAAGGAGGCTCGTCGCAGAAGCTGCCGGGCGGGTAGTCCACGAAGTGTGGGTCGACGAACGACACCGAAGGCAGGGTTCCGGATTTCGCCGACGCCAGGAAGCCGGTCTTCGGGTCGTCGTAGTTGACGACGTTGTCCGGGTCGAAGGTATGACGTTCGAAGAACCGCAGGAAGCTGTAGGAGTGCTCGAAGTATTTCCAGGAGACCTTCTGTTCGCTCAGGTGCTCGAAGATCGTGTCCGTGAGCACGGGCCGCATCGGGCTCGAATTCTTGTACTCCCAGGCGCCCCAGGGATCGATGTTCGGCCTTCCGGTAAGCGTGTAGAAGCGGTTCGGGAACGTCGGGCCCGGATGCGAACAGAACCAGCGGTTGCCGATGGCGAAATCGCGCGCCAGCGAGTCGTAGGTTGGAACGTTGTCCGCCCCGTGATAGCCCATCACGCGGTGGGCCGTCTCCGGACCGCACTCGTCGGCCTGCGCCTGGACGAAGCCATACATGTCCCCACCGTCGACCTGCACCGCGACCCGCTCGGAACTGTTCGGCGGACCCGGCGAAAAGATCGTGTCGCCTGTTGCGAAACGGAAAGATCGGATGATCCGCCCGTTGTAGATGTTGAGCTCGCCGCCTTTGAGGCCGTCGACGTCGTCGCGGTTCATACCGCCCTCTTCGAAGGGCAGGCTCAGGTACCCCAGCATGTGGTCGAAGGACCGGTTCTCCTGCATCAGGACCACGATGTGCTCGATGTTCGCCAAACTGCCTGGCGCAAGCGAGGGCGGCCAATCGGGCGGAACCTCGTAGACGAAGGTCTTTTCCGGGGTGATGTAATCGAGGCTCAGGACGTCGTTGTCGACGCTGACCCCGACCAACGTGCACGGGCTCGGGTACGGCTGCAGTTCTGTATTGCCGCTGGCGATGACGCTTCCCATCAGCCACGAGCTGGCCATCGCGTTGAGCGAATCCCGGGTCTGTCACCTTCGTGATGGAGTCGGCACTGCTGAGGTGGTTGAAGATTCCTTCCCGGATCGCCTTCTGAATCGTCCCTCCGGGGTCGAGTGCCGAACCCGTCGTGAAGTTGACGTGGACCACCTGACCGATGAGATCCGTCTTGAAGCCGTCCGGATCGTCGGTGACGCCGCTCAAGGGCTGTCCCAAGAAGGTCCCGCTGACGTTGTAGAGCGGACCTGACTGTTCGATTGCTGCGTGTACGTGAAGCCGTTGATGTCGTCCACCCAGCCCACGAGGTCGACGGCATTGGTCGGCTGGTGGTAACGGAGGGTGAGCCGGATGGTGATCTCGAACTTGATCACGTCGATGGAGATGGTCCCGGTGATCTCCGTCGGACCGTCCGTCTCGAACTGGAGATCCGCCGTGAACGGTGTCTGGCTGTCGCCCGGGTTGAGGCTGAGAGCGAGGGACTGGCTGTTGATGTCGTTGAGGTGAACCCCGATCCCGAACAACGTGGCGAACTGTCCCAGCTCGGAGACGTTGTGCGCGTAGGTCGTACCCATCGGGACACCGGGAGCGAGAGGCGGTGCGTCCGGGGGCGGTGGATCGTTGACGATGAACTGCAGATCCATGAACGATGGCGGTATCGCGTCCCCGAATTGGGTCGTGCTGTCGAGCTTGAGCTTGATGATCGGATCCGGGCTCCCGAGCGCCTGCCGGCTGTTGAGCAATTCCTGGAGCTTCTGCCCGACGAAATCGAGCGAGATCGTCTTGTTACGCGGGATCGGTGCGGAGCTCAGCGGAGGGTACGGATAGGAGAGTGTGGGAAAGGCGCGTCCGTTGTAGACCCCCATGTGCTTGTGATGATCCTGATCGAGCACGACTCCGGATACCGTCCACGAATAGGGCTGGTCCTGGCCGAAGAAGAACGTCACGCGGTAGTCGAAGATCCACTGGTCCGTGTCGGCGACGATGTCGATGAAGACGATCGGCAGGACCATGTCCCGCAGGAAAATCGCATTGGAGGCGAGCGGAAGATCGATGCGTTTGTAGGTATCGCCGGAATCGGGGAACGTCTGGCCTGGCGCGACGTTGTTGACGACCGAGATGTCCTGGCTCGCGGTCGCGCTCAGACGGTTGACGATGTGGATGCCGAGCCCGGTGTCGTTGTTCTTGTCGTCGTCGTGCGTGTTGAATTCGATCGTCACGCCGGTCAGGACGGAATCCGTGACCGGTATGGTGCGAGGCGGAATGGGCTGAACCTCGGAGCAGATGCCGTAGTAGTTTCGGTTGTCCTGGTCGAGAACGATCCCGGTGAGTCCCTCGATGTTCGAACTGAACGGAGGGAGCACCGTCCCGTCGTCCAGAGTGATGGTCATGGTGTAGTCGAACTTCCAGGTGTCGCTGTCCTTCGCGAGGATGTGGATGTTCACCGCCGGAAGCAGAAGCTCCTCGACCGGTATCGGTCTTGAACGCAACCTGATGAAGACCCGGTGCGTCGAGTTGTTCCCGAAACCGTGCCCCTCGCTCGCATTGATGGCGCATCCGAGGTAGGGGTTCTGGCTGAACCAATCGGCGTCGTGGTCCTGGTAGGACTGAAGATTCGCCACGTAGGTGGAGGCTCCCACGGAACCCGACGAGTCGTTGCTGCGGTTCGTGACGAAGATGTGGAGCACGGAATCGTCGTTCAGGTCGTCGTTGTAGGTCTGAAACTCCATGGCAATCGACTGGACGACCGGGCCACCGTGGTAAGCCGAAATCGGCGAGCACGAAGCTCGCGGCTTGAAAAGTTCCGTCCCCGTTGCTCAGCGAGACGTACACTCCCGCGTCGCCGAAGCCGATGATGTCGGCTTTTTTGTCGCCGTTCAGATCCGCGAGGTACCGGGGATGCAAGGGGACCCGCCACCCCTGGCTGTAACAGAACCCATCGAGCACGAGCCGCGCACCGCCATCTCCGGTGACAGAGACCCAGACGCCGTCGTTACCGAAGCCGACCAGATCCGCCGCACCGTCGCCGGTCACGTCGGCAGCAAACCGGGGATGGTCTTCGATGCGCCAGCCGTCGTTGTAGCCCATGGCGGCGAGGATGAAATTGGCCGGGGCGAATGTGCCGTCGCCGTTGCTGATGGCGGAATACACCCCAGCGTCGCCGAAGCCGATGATGTCGGCGCGGCCGTCGCCGGTGAGGTCACCCATGATCCGGAGGTGCTTGGTCCCGTCCCAGCCCTAGAGCCGGGTCGAAGTCGGCGAGCACCAGTCTCGGCGGCTGGAACGAGCCGTCGCCGTTGCTCAGGGCGACCCAGACACCGTCGTTCCCGAACCCGACCAGGTCGGCCTTCCCGTCACCCGTCACGTCCACCACGTAGCGCGGGTTCTGATCGACACGCCAGCCCTGGTTGTAGCCCAGGTCCGCCACCACGAACTTCGGCGCTTGGAATGTACCGTCGCCGTTGCCCAAGGCGGTCCACACACCGTCGTTCCCGAAGCCGACGAGGTCCGCCTTCCCGTCTCCGGTGATGTCGACCACGAATCGCGGATGCTGATCGACGCGCCAGCCCTGGTCGTATCCCATGTCCGCCACGACGAACTCCAGGGCTTGGAAGGTGCCGTCCCCGTTGTTCCGGGCCGTCCAGACGCCGGCATCGCCGAAACCGATGAGGTCCGCGCGTCCGTCCCCGGTGAGATCCTCCGCCAAGCGGGGGTGTCGTTCGTCCCTCCACCCCGTGTGGAAGCTGAATCCGTAGAGAACCAGGTTCGGCGGCTCGAAAGCGCCGCCGCCGTTGTTGAGGGAGGCCCAAACGCCGTCGAGCCCGAAACCGACGATGTCCGCACGATCCGTCCCCGGTGAGATCCGCTGCGAACCGGGGTTGCTCGGGACCCCAACTCTGACCGCTCCAACTCATCTTCGCGTCCTCCCGGCCCCGGCTGCCCTTCGCTGCGACACCCGACTTGCCAAGCATGCCCGGCACGGCCACGTCTTGGACACGGCCAAGTTCTTCGAGAGGCCATGCTGCGGCTTTCGGTCCGGCCACGACGCCGGACGCGCGCACGTTAGCGCCGGTCTCCGCGGCGGCGCTCTGAGAAACCCCGTGAGCAGGAGACCTGCCTGAGGCAGGTGAACGAGCCATCGATCCTCTGATTAGGATAGTCCCGAAATCATGACTATCTCTGGATCCACACCGCGACCGGAAGCGGCCTGCCATGAGCCCGGGCACCGCCAGCCCGGGCGTCACGGCTCCCTTGACCACGGAGAGCGCCGCCGCCGACCGCCGGCGCTGGATCGCCCTCGTCGTGGTCTGCCTGGCCATGTTCATGAACGCGCTCGATGGATCCATCGTCAACGTCGCGCTCCCGGACATCCAGCGCAGCCTGCACTTCACCCAGTCCGGGCTGACCTGGGTCGTCGACGCCTACCTCATCTCCTTCGGGAGCTTCCTCCTCATGGCCGGCCGCCTGGGCGACCTCGTGGGCCGCAAGAAGGTGTTCCTGGCCGGAGTGGCCCTCTTCACGCTGGCCTCCATCGCCTGCGGGGCCGCCGACAGCCAGGCCATGCTCGTCGGGGCGCGCTTCGTCCAGGGCATCGGCGGGGCGCTGTCGTCGTCGGTCATCGTCGCCATCATCGTCACCGAGTTCCCGAGCCAGGCCGAGCGGGCCAAGGCGATGAGCGCCTACGTGTTCGTGGCCGTCGGCGGCGGCTCCATCGGGCTGCTGGCCGGCGGCATCCTCACGCAGGCGCTGAGCTGGCACTGGATCTTCTTCGTGAACGTGCCTGTCGGCATCGCCACGCTGATCGCCGGCTCCATCCTCCTGGTGGACAACGTCGGCCTCGGCATCAAGAAGGGCGTCGACATCGCCGGGTCGGTGCTGATCACGCTCTCCGTGATGGTCGGCATCTACGCCATCGTCACGGCGGCGCAGTACGGCTGGGTCTCCGCGCACACGCTCGGCTTCGCCGGCGTCGCCGTCGCGCTCGGAATCACCTTCCTCGTGCTCGAGTCGCGGCTGTCGAACCCCATCATGCCGCTGCGCATCTTGAAGCTGCGCACGCTCACCGGGACGAGCGTGATCCGGGGCGTGATCATCATCGGCATGTTCTCGACCTTCTTCATCGGCGCGCTCTACTTCGAGCACGTCCGCGGCTACAGCCCCTTCGCCACCGGCGTCGCCTTCCTCCCCCAGGCCGTCACCATGGCCGTCATGTCCCTGGGCGCCACGGCCCGGCTGGTCAACCGCTTCGGGCCCAAGCCGGTCTTGTACCCGGCCCTGGTCGTGACCGCCGCCGGGCTGTTCCTGTTCGCCTCGGCCGGGCAACACACCCCTTACTTCCCGAGGATCTTCCTCGCCATGCTGATGCTGGGGATCGGGGCGAGCTGCTCGTTCATGCCCCTGCTCCAGATCGGCATGTCCGAGATCCCCAACGAGGACGCCGGGCTGGGCTCGGGCATCGTCAACGTGTCCCAGCAGCTGGCGGGGGCCGTCGGCCTCGCCGCGCTCGAGCACGATCGCGGCCAACCAGTCCAAGTCCCTCGTCGCCGCGGGCCACGACCTCGTCGACGCGCTCGCCCACGGCTACCAGGTGTCGATGCTCATCGCCGCGTGCTGCATCGTCGTCGGGTTGGTGTTGTGCCCGATCCTCCTGCGGACGAGGGAGTCGCCCGAGGAGCAACGGGCCCACATCGCCGAGAACATGGCGACCCCCGAGGTCTCCGAGCACCTCGTGCTCTGATCTCACTCTGATGCGTGGGTCGGTTCGGCTCGGATATCGAGTCGTGCGTGAGATCCTTTCCCGTGCCGTCGACGGCACGCGTCAACGGCCTCGGTCCGTCGGGCAGCGGGCTCGGTGCCCAGCGCAAAGTGACGCCGGACGTGTCGCAGAGGGTTGTCACGCCGCAACCGGCATCCGCAGGCCCATGAGCGTGAGGAGGGCGAAGGGCTTTGGAAGCCGGCTCCAGCCCCTGCGGCGGTCGACGCGTTCGGCCACGTCTATGTACCACCGCTTCCACAGAGCGTTGCGCGACGTCATCGTGGGCCTCGTCTTCGCTCTTCGCCTCTCACCGCTTCGCGAACGATCCAGCCTCGCCCGGCTCCAGGTGTCGCGCTCCACCGCCCTCAGATGCCGGAAGCGAAGAGCTCGAAACATTCCTGCAAGGTCCGTTGCTCTATAGTGCACCCTCACAACCTCAGGGAAACCTCAGGGAAACCTCGGGGAAACCTCAGGGAAAGGGGAACGGATGTCGGGGACGCGCGTGGGGACCCTCGTTCTGCGGATCGCTCCGAGGCATGCATGGATCAGGTTGCCTCTGGTGCTCTGCCTGCTGGCGGGACTCGGGCTCACCGCGGCGGCGGTGGTATCGACCGCACCCGAAGCGGCCGCGACGACGGTTCCTTATGCGACGGTCTCCGTGGCGGGTGCGTCACTCGGCGGCCTCGGAGTCGCCACTCCGTATGCGTTGAATCCGGCCTTCGGGCCGGCGACCACCGACTACGAGGTGCGCTGTCAAGCCGGCTCGAATCTGGTGTCCCTCACGCTGACCGGGAACGGCGGATCCATCACCGTGTCGACGAACCAGCACGGATCGGCGGCATCCGGCACGCACCGTCGACGTCTCGCTCGTCGTCATTCCGAACCAGCCCATCGTGATCACCGCGCCCAACCCCGGCGGTCCTGGTACGACCCAGTACTGGGTGCGTTGCCTCCCGCCGGACTTCCCCGCCCTCCAGGTCAACCAGGCCGGGCCGGCATCGCCGGGGTGGACGCCGGGTTACTACTTCACCGGCAACATCCAGAGCAACAACGGCGCGTATTACGCCATGGTGCTCGACGGGAACGGCGTCCCGGTTTGGTACCAGAAGCTCCCCCCCGGTGCTCAGGGTGCCGTCAATGTGGAGCCGATCAACGACCACACCATCGCCTGGACGCCGGCCAACATTGGTGTCTACACCGGATTCGATCTCGACACGCAGACGACGATCGCGCCGCTCCCGGCAGACGGGCCGACCGACCTTCACGAGCTCCTGCCTCTGCCCAACGGGGACCGCATGATGATCTCCGTCCCGGTCGTTTCGAAGGACCTGTCCACCCTCGGCAACGGCAGCAACGGCAGCGGGGTGGTGCCCGCCTCGGACGCCGACAACAAGATCCTCGACTGCGTGATCCAGGAGGTGAACCCGAGCAATCAGGCCGTCTGGAGCTGGGACGCGGCGGCGCACCTCGGGGTGGACGAGACCAACACCGCGAACGGGCTGCCCTTCGCCGGTCCCCCCTGGCAGCTGCTGGTCAATCCCGGCCCGACCGTGGCTGACATCTACCACTGCAATTCGGTAGCGGTCGACGAAGACCCGTCGAGCCCGTACTTCGGTGATGTCCTCGTGTCGATGCGGCACTTGAACGCGGTGTTCCTGATCGACCACGCCACGGGCAACGTCATCTTGAAGCTGGGTGGCACGGCCTTCACTGCCAACGACCCAGAGGTCGCGCAGGACGTGCCGGCGAAGCATCTCAGCCTCACGGGTGACAGCGAGACCCAATTCTGTGGCCAGCACGATGCCCGTTTCGTCCCCACCCCGAACCCGGCCGTCGAGGACATCAGCGTGTACGACGACCACACGAACTGTGTCGGTGCGGCACGCGGCGTCGAATACGCCCTTGACACCGCGGCGAGCACAGCGACACCCGACTACCAGTACGCCCAGCCCGACGGCCACTCGGTCGCGGCCACTGGAAGCTTCCGCCGGATGCCCGACGCCAACAACGACATCGGTTCGGGCACCAGCGTCATCGGCTGGGGCATCTCGATTACCTTTCCGTCCGGCATTACCGAGGTCGACAGCACGGGGAAGGTGCTGTGCGATATCCGCTTCCCCGCCGGTGAGACCATCTACCGCGCCTACAAGGTGCCTGCTTCCCAGGTGAACCTCGAACTGCTGCGCCAAACCGCAGGTTGGACCCAGCCGTTAGGCGCCCTGCTCCACAAGCCGGTCGTGGGCATGGCAGCCACTCCTTACGGCGGCGGCTACTGGCTCGGCGCCTCCGACGGCGGCGTCTTTGGCGCGGGCACCGCCGGCTTCAACGGTTCGGCGGGAGGCACGCCCCTCAACGCACCCGTCGTAGGCATGGCCGCCACACCCGACGGCCGCGGGTACTGGTTGGTGGCCTCAGACGGCGGGATCTTCACCTTCGGGGACGCCGGCTTCTACGGCTCGACGGGGAACCTGCATCTGAACCAGCCCGTGGTGGGTATGGCCGCCACTCCTGACGGTCGCGGGTACTGGCTGGTGGCCTCAGACGGCGGTGTCTTCACCTTCGGTGACGCCGCCTTCTACGGCTCGACGGGGAACCTGCACCTGAACAAGCCCGTGGTGGGCATGGCCGCCACCCCCGACGGTGGCGGGTACTGGCTGGTGGCCTCCGACGGCGGGATCTTCAGCTTCGGTGACGCCGCCTTCTACGGCTCGACGGGCAACCTGCACCTGAACCAGCCGGTCGTGGGCATGGCGGCAGCCCAGGACGGTCGCGGGTACTGGCTGGTGGCTTCCGACGGCGGGATCTTCACCTTCGGTGACGCCGGCTTCTACGGTTCGGCGGGAGGCACGCTTCTCGACGCACCGGTCGTGGGCATGGCGGCCACCCCCGATGGACGCGGGTACTGGCTGGTGGCAGCGGAGGGCGCGGTCTTCACCTACGGTGACGCCGGCTTCTACGGTTCGGCCGCTTCATGACGGCGCGCCGGCTCCCCGAGCCGGAGGGTCGCGCGCTCAGACCGGCCCGAAGTCGTAGTTCGCCGCGCTCCATGGTGCGGGTCCACGACCAGTACAGGTCGAGCGGCCACGGGGACAGCGTGAACACCTTGCCGTCCCGGTTCTTGTAGTGGCTGTGCGTGATGGAGGGATGGGACCACACCATCTGCCCGATCTCGTCCTCGTAGCGCTCGACGTAGTCCCGGTGGGCGTCCGACCGGACTTCGCTCCACCGCGCCTCGGACAAAAGCGTCTCGTGGATGACTTCCATCGCGTAGTGGACCTGGAACTCGGAGTGGTAGAAGAGGCTCGCTCCGGCGGCCAGGTTCGTGCCGGGGCCGTAGATGCAGAAGAGGTTCGGGAAGTTGGGCACGGTGATGCCGAGGTAGGCCGTCGGCTCGTCGCCCCATTGGTCCCGCAGGGAGACCCCGTGCCGGCCGGTCACGCGCATGGAGGCGAGGAAGTCGTTGTGGCGGAACCCGGTCGCGTAACAGATGATGTCCGCCCGATGGTGGGTTCCGTCCACGGTGACGACACCGTCCCGGACGACACGCTCGATCGCGGTCCGGACGAACTCGACGTTGGGCCGCTGGAGAGAGCGCAGCCACGTGCCGTTGTCCTGGAGGATGCGCTTCCCGGTTGCCGGGTAGTCCGGCGTGATCTTTTCTGACAGGTCGGGGCGGTCGGCCACGATGGACTGCATCCACGCCAGCAGGGCCGCCGACCGTTTGGCGTTCATGGCGTTGATCGACTGGTGGCTCGGGTCGTCGTGCCCGGGGTCGATCCGGTAGGGCTCGCTGCCCGCCGCGATGCCGGCGAAGGTCATGATGAACCGGTACCACCGCCCGTAGAAGGGCAGGTGACGCAGCGCCCACTCGTCCCCCGGAGGGACGGTCGTGTGGTACAGCGGGTTCGGGATGATCCACTGGGCGGTGCGCTGGAAGATGGTGAGCTGCTCGACCTCCGGCGCGATGGCCGGGCCGATCTGGAAGCCGCTCGCGCCGGCGCCGACGAGAGCGAACTTGGTCCCGCCGATGTCGAGGTCGTCCGGCCAGCGGGCCGAGTGGAACGAGGGTCCGTCGAAGGTGTCCATACCGGGGATCTCGGGCATCCGGGGAATGTTGAGCGAGCCCACGGCGCTGATGACGAACCGGGCGTCGAGCACGTCCTCGGCGCCGCTCTCGCTGCGCACCTGCACGCGCCACGTCGACCGGTCCTCGAGCCAGGCCACCTCCGTCACTGCGGTGCCGAACCGGCAATGCGGCCTGAGTCCGAACTTGTCGACGATCGTGGCGAAGTAGGCGCGGAGCTCGGGACCCTGGCAGTAGTACTCGCTCCAGTGGTCCGCCGGCTCGAAGGAGAAGCAGTACTGGTGGCTCCCGACGTCGACCCGCGCGCCCGGGTAGCGGTTCTCCCACCACGTGCCTCCCGGACCCGCGTTCTTCTCCACGATCGTGAAGGGCAGCCCGGCCTGCTTGAGGCGGATCCCGGCGAGGATCCCGCCCATGCCGCAGCCGATGACGACGACGGGCGACTCGAGCTTCTGCGCCTCCGGGATCTCGTCGCCCCAGGAGATCTCGCCGCTGTCTCCCCCTTCGAACTGCAGGTCGTCGAAGAAGAGGCCGGCGACCGTGCCATCGACCGGCCGGCCGCCGAGGAAGGCCATCATCTCCTGCAGGAGGTCCCGGGAGAGCTCGACGGGCACGCAGCCGCCGTCCCGGTAGGCGGCGATGACGGGCAGCGCGCGGCGCCGTACCTCTGCCTTGTCGTCCTCCGACAGCCCGCTCTGGATGTCGAGCGAGACGGCGGCCCGAGGCCGGATGTCCCCCCGGCACCACGACAGGTCGCCGCTCATGTGCACGAGCGAGCACATGAGCGCGGGGATGCTGACCTCTTCGAGGGCGCGGGCGATGGCTTCGTCGTCGTCTTCGAACGGCTCCCCCGCGAACCTGTTCCTCGTCACGACGCAGTCCTCCGAATGACGGTCGGCGCAATTCGGGAAGGGTCGGCCACGGGCATCACGCTATCCGTCCGACCCCCGAGCCATCTGAGTGCCTGGCATATGCTCCGGGAGACCATGGAGCCGGAACGTCGCGAGTCCGGAGGGCACGGTGAGACAGGGCACAGTGACGCTGGGGGCCGGACGAGGCACGGAACCAGCATGAGCTCACTCGCCGAGCCGACATGAGCCCGGTCGCCGTGGTCACGGGCGCAGGGCGGGGACAGGGCGCGGCCGAGGCCGCCCTGCTGCGCACGCGGGGATGGGAGGTGGTCACCTCCGACGTCGACGGAGAGGTCGACGTCATCGCCGACGTCGGTGACGCCACGGCGTGGGCCACCCTGGTCGATGGCGTCCTCGGACGGTTCGGCCGGCTCGACGGCCTGGTCAACAACGCCGCGGTGCACCACACCCGGGCGCTGCTCGACGAGCGTGCGGACGAGGTCGAGCGCGTGTGGCGCGTCAACACGCTCGGCCCGCTTCTCGGCATACAGGCCGTGGCGCCCGCCATGCGTGAACAAGGGAGCGGCTCCATCGTCAACGTGTCGTCCTACGCCGGGTGCCCGCGGCCTGCCCGGCCACACGGCCTACGGAGCAGCGAAATGGGCGCTCCGCGGCATCAGCCGCACCGCAGCCGTGGAGCTGGGTCCACTCGGCATCCGCGTCAACACCGTGCTGCCCGGACCGATCGACACCGCCATGCTTCCGGTTCGCGAGGAGGACCGGCCGACTCGCTTCCGCCATCTACCGCTCGGCCGCGCCGGGACGGCGTCAGAGGTGGCCGAGGTCGTCTGCTTCTTGCTCTCCGACGCCGCTTCGTACGTCTCCGGGGCGGAGGTCGCAGTGGACGGGGGGATGGGAGCCTGACGGTTGCCGCCGGCGCGAGCCGGTCGGGAGGAGGACGCGGCCGGTTCACCAAGATCTTTTCTCGCCCCGGACGCGGAGCGATGTGGGGCCGTCAGTGCGTGGGCGTGTGCGAGGACGTGTCAGAGGACGCCAGGCGCGGCGCTCCGAGGTCTGTGATGTCCAGTTGCTGCCCCGCGGCTCCCTGGGCGGCGAGCGCGATCTGGGGCAGGATGCGCGGTGCGAGCCAGTCGTCGCCGGCGAAGGTCCAGTGGATCCCGTCGGTGTAGCGCACGGGCACCCCGTCGATGACCGGCTGAAAATGCCCGTCCGGGTCGGCGATCTTGTTGAGGTCGAGGACGTAGACGACGCCGGGATGCTGTGCCGCGACGTGGCGGAGCATGGCGTTGTACTCGTCGACGCGCGTCGGGTTGTCCTCGGGCCACGGCTGCCCGTCGGGCTGCTCGCCCGTGTCGTAGTACGGCGTGGTGAGGAACACGACCTTTCCGCCACCGGCTGAGAGGACCTCGACGGCCGTCGTCATCTGATACTCCAGATAGGCGTCGTAGGAGGGGTCGCCGATGTGCTCCCACTTGCCGCCGATGTCGCGGTTCACGATGTCGAGGCGGGCGAGGAACACCGATACCTGCGGTTGGAACTGCCTGACCTCCTGGCTCCAGTCGGTGAGCCAGCCGGGATTGAGGGAACTCGATTCGCACGGTGGCGAAGGCTCCTGCGCCGGGTTGTCCTGAATCTGGAAGACCCCCACCGCGAGGCTGCAGTTCGGCGTGCCCATGTTGTCGACGTTGAGCCCGTAGTGCAGTGCCGTCGCGCCCTCGATGCCGTTGCCGAGCGTTTGGGCCATGGAGTCCCCGACGAGGAGGACGCGGGCTCGGGGTGGCGGTGGCGGATGCGCCGTGGGTCGCCGTCTCGCTCTGCCCGCCGGGAGCGGCGACGGCACCGTGCCCGGCGGGAGGGGCTTCGGCCAGGCCGGCCGAGCTCGACACCGCACCCGTGCCGAGCACCGCGATGATGGCGACCGTCCCCACCGCGGCGGGCGTCACCAGACGGCCGACCCGGCCGCGCGTGAGACCGCCGCGCCGCACCGGGAGCTCGACCAGGAAGTACGACGCCGTCGCCACGGCCAAGGTGATCGCCACGCGCAGGCCGAAGAGCTCGCCGCCCCCGAGACCCGTCCGGGCGGTATCGACCCACAGGAATATCGGGAAGTGCCAGAGATAGACGCCGTAGCTGATTCGCCCCAGCCAGAGCAGCGGCCACCACGCCAGGTAGCGCCCGAGGACCGTGCCGGGGACGACGAAGACCGACAGCACGACCGCGGCCGTCCCGAGCGCGGCGATCAGGAAACCTCCTTCGTAGAGGAAGTTCTGGGTGCCCTGCAGGTGTGTCCACAGGACGGCATCGAGGGTGAATCCCGCCACTCCGATCAGGAGAAAGACCAGGCGCTGGCGCACGTCGAGGCGCGTGAGGATCCCGCGCTGTCCGCACCAGGCGAGCGCGGCGGCCAGGGCTGCACCGAGCAGGATCGACTGCGCGCGCGTATCGGTCCCGTAGTAGAGGCGGGTTTCGCTGGCGCCGTGGTTGAAGAGCACCGCCATCTCGGTGGTCGACGCCAACGCGCCCACCAGCGCGAGCCAGAACACGGCGCTGATCTTTCTGAAGACCGCCAGCACGCCCACGACGAGCAGGGGCCAGACGAGATAGAACTGCTCCTCGACGGCCAGTGACCAGGTGTGCGTGAGGGGGGACGGGGGGCCGGTCGCGGCGAAGTAGTTCGCGCCCTGGGCAATGAAGTGCCAATTGGCGACGTAGAACGTCGTACTGAAGACGTCCCCGCGCAGGGACGGATAGGTCCCCTCCGGCAGCATCAGCTTGGTGACGAGCACCACCGTGACGACCAGGAGGAAGAGAGCCGGCAGAAGCCGTCGCGCCCGCCGGGCCCAGAAGTCTCCGAGCCGGATGCGTCCGGTGCGCTGCACTTCGGACAGCAGCAGGGCGGTGATCAGGAACCCGGAGAGGACGAAGAAGGCGTCGACTCCGAGATAGCCGCCGGGCAGCCAGCTGATGCCACCGTGGTACGCGAGGACGCCCGCGACCGCGAAGGCCCGCATCCCATCGAGCGCGGGGACGTAACGGAAGCCCGCGTGCTGGCTCTCTCCGCTTTCTCGTTGAGGCCGCCCTCCAGCTTCCTCTGTGGGAGACAGAGCGGGGATGGTCATGTCCGTGGTCACGGACGATACCTGGTGCAGCGACCCCCTCCGGGGAACCGCGGACGACCGCGTTCTGCCATCCCGGTTGGGTCGGCGGCCCGCCGGATGCGTGATCCCGAGGCCGCGCCCTCCAGAGGTTCAGGCGTTGATGTTCGCCTTCAGGCGCTTGGGCTCCATGCGCCAGGGCTCCCCCGGGCTCGCATCGAGCTCGGTCTGCAACGCCAGGAGGTCGGAGCGGAAGGTCCGGAACGCCTCGGCTCCTCCCGGGTCGAGCGCGAGCTCCGAGAAGTCGGTCAGGAGCGCGGTCCGGTGGACGTTGAGGTTGAAATTGGCGTTGACGAGCCGCTGGTAGACGTCGAGCGGGGGGCGGGTCCCGTCGGCGGGGACGCATGCCGGAAGGGCGTCGCTCCAGAGCTGGTAGTCCCACATGCCCGAGCCGGCGATCTCGTGCTCGACCGCCCCCAGCTGGATGACGGCGGCCGTCAGGCGCGCCACCCCGTCGACGCTCACCCCGCCACCGGCCACGCCTTCGACCCCCCGCACACGCCTGGTCAGGGCGGCCCACCACGCCTGGACGGCCGGATCGGCCACGATGAGGTCGTCGTCGTAATAGCGCTCGAGGTAGCGACGGGCGTGGGCGAGGAAGACGGCGTGGAGCTGGCGCCGGTTGTCGATGGAGGGGAGGGTCAGGTCGCGCAACCCCCGGGTCCGTGCGTCGACGTCGGGGTCGATCACACCGAGGTCGAACCGGTCGACCGATGCGTCGATGAGCGAGCTCACCCCGCCATGGGTGAGGCAGAACATGCCGTCGAAGTCTCCACGGGGCACGAGCTGGTCGACCGTGATGATGTCGTTGCTGTACTGCGTGGCGTAGACGTGCGGCCAGAGGAGGCGTCGCAGCGGGTGGTCGGGTGGCAGCTCGTTGCGCGTCACGACCGCCAGCGGACCGCCCGCCGCCAGGTGGATCCAACCCATGTGGCGAACGACCGAGAGGTGCATGGAGGCCGCGCTCAGGGCGATGCGCTGCGCCAGCGGCCACTCCGGGTCCGACGGGGTGCACGACCCGGCGTCGCAGTCGATCCGGACAGCCGTGAGGCGCCGGTCGCCGTCACCCGCCCCGGCCTCGAAGGTCACGACCGAGCCCAGCGGACGCAGTCCGGCGTGGTACTCGAACTCGTCGAGCACCCGCAGGTCCCAGGTGAAGGTGCCGTCGGCCGCGGCGGCGGCGTAGCAGGCGAGCGGGCTCGCCACCGCCAGCGCGCCGAGGTCGGGCCCCTCGCCCCCGGGCTCTCCCAGCGCCGCCGGCCGCACCGGGGGCGGGAAGCGACGCCGGTGTACGGCGGTGTACGCGACGTCGAGCGCGACACCGGGGTCGGCGTCCACCGGAGGGAGCCCGCGCTGCTGCGGAGACAGCAGTCTGTACATCGCCGCTTGGAAGCGGGAGAACGCACGCTTGACGGTCTGGCGCTCGTCGGCGGGGGTCCGGTCCGCCACCAGCGCCCGCTGAATGGGGATGCGGCGGTACTGCGAGACGAGGGGCACCAGGGCGAGCGGTCCGTCCGGGACCGGTGCCGGCACCGTGTCGGGACGGTTGCGGTCGTACTTGAGGAGGCCGAGCCGGTTCCAGAACCAGCGACGGGCGCGCCAGCGCAGCCGAGCGATCAACCGGGCCTGACCGTGGGCCACGGCGCGAACGCGTTCTTCACGCCCTTCAGGTGGGAGGCCAGCTCCGGGAAGTTCCGCGCCAGCACCGTGCCCATGTTGTTGTCGGCGATCCACGCCAGGCCCTCTGCGCTGTAGACCTCCGGCCGGAAGTCGTAGGTGAAGAAGCGGTCGCTCTTCAGGCGCCGGGACGCCATCAGGATGAAGACGCGGAAGGCGGTGTCGCTGAACGCGAAGCCCTTCGGCGGCGCCTCCGTGTAGAGGCCGATCATCAGGTCGACGTCCTCGGGGTCGTCGTAGATGCTCCGCAATTTCTCGACGACGGCCGGGTCGTCGCTGAAGTCCTCGAACCGCTCGGCCGGTGCGAGGTGGAACTTGCGGCGGAACTCGTTGTAGCGAGGCACGCCCCGCTCCCGGCTGCGCAGGAGGTCCGTGGCGGCCAGGTCGAGGATGCTGCCGTCCGGCTTGGTGAAGTGCTGCAGGCCCTTCGGGAAGTTGTTGAGGACGATCGCCCCGGGGTTCGACGTGGCGAACGAGTAGATGAGGTCGGTCATGTCGACCGAGTTGAGGACCTCGTGGGTCTGGGTCCCCGAGATGTCCGGGAAGGTGTAGCTCGCGATGGCGTGGTCGTCGCCGGCCGAGCGGATGGAGTAGTCGTCGGGGATGAGCGGGTGCATCCGGTAGACGGCGACGAACTCCTCGGTCATGGCGTACGGGGCGCCGTGCAGCCAGGTCTGGGACCCGGGGATGCCGCTGACCTCCTCGCTCTTGCTGATCCGGCCGAAGTGGCGTGAGAAGCGCTCGCCCATGAAGCCCCACCAGTTGGCGCGCATGCCGGTCTGCATGGTCGAGTCGCCCAGCAGGGCGGTCGTCCACTCGACGGTGTGGATCTTGGCGATGAGGGCGGCGTTCACCAGCCGGCGCGTGCTCGAAGAGCGCGTCGTCGTCCCAGTCCGGGTGCGCACCGGCCAGGTGCTCGCAGATGGCGTTGTGCTCGCGCATGAAGACCGTGGTGAAGATGGCGAGGCCGAGCCACCAGTTCCCGTTGACGCCGGCCATGGCGCGCATGGTGGAGGGGTCGAAGGGCACGAGGCCCTCGGGGCTCAACAGGACCTTGCCGCCCTCGTTGGCCCGGACCATCTTCTGGAGCTCGAGTGTGCTGCCGTACACCTGCGAGGCGTCCCACCAGTGCGTCTCGGTGTTGGCGTAGGTGGGGGGCTTCCCGTCCGTGGTGGGGGCGGCCTGGTGCGTGCGCTGGATCTGCATCGGGTGCTGTGGCCACGGGTCGCTCGGGTCGAGGTCGACCAGCCAGGGGTCGTCGGGCTCGTTGGTCCCGTGGCTGAACCAGTCGTGCACCTCGAACTGGAGCCACGCCGCGGCCAGGACGTTGAGGGTCGTCGCCGGTTGGAACTTCTCGCGGGTGAGCAGTTCCAGGCTCACCTGTCGGGGGTTCGGTGTGAGGACCTTCGACGGAGCCGTCTCCGCCGGCGGGACGTTGCGGCCGAAGAGGGCGCCGGCCGATCCCATGTCGTCGTGGGTCCGGTCGTTGCCCGTGCCGTCGAAGGCGCGTGTCAGAGGCCGTGGCCCGTCGGGCAGTGGGCTCGGCGCCCACGGCAGGGTGACGCCCGAGGTGTCGAAGAGGTTCTCACGCCGCAGTCGCATGCGCAGGCCCATCAGCGTGAGGAGGGCGATCGGCTTCGGGAGCCGGCTCCAGCCGTAGCGGCGGTCGAGGCGGCCCGTCACGTTCATGTACCACCGCTTCCACAGCGAGTTGCGCGACGTCACCTCTCGGCCCCCTTCGCCCGGCGAACGATCCAGCCTTCAGCCTTCAGCCCCAAGTGTCGCGCGCGTGCCGACACCCCGGTGGCGGGACGAACGGGTCCTTCGCCGCCGGACCGACACCGCGGGCCTTCCGAACCGTCGCCCGGGCCGCTCCTGGCACCCTTCCTGCTGGGACAGCGGACCGCTCCGCGGAACAGGAGGCCTACATCACCGAGATCTTGGTGAGCCCGAGGTCCGGGAGCACCCGGTCCTGGAATGCAGGTTCCGTGACCGCCGACTACTCATTTCGGGGTCGACAGCAACGCCCAGGAGGAACCCTTCCAGATCTCGGAGAGGTTGTAGGAGGTGTCGCTCGCCTTGCCCGTCGCGAAGCCCACGGCGATGCAATGGGAGGACGAGTTGCACGACACGCTGGACAGGACCGGCCCAGAGGTCCCCGCCGGTTTGGCGATGGCCGCCGCGGTCCAGGCACCGTCGATCTCGTCGTCGGCGTACGATCCGACCGCCATGCACGTCGACACGCCGGTGCAATCGACGCTCGCCAGCTGGCCATTCCCCGCGACGCCCGTCACCAGGCTCCATTCCGTGCCGTCCCAGGTCTCGACCAGGGGAGGCGATGCTTCGTTGAGCGCCGCATACTGCCCAACTGCGGTGCACTGCGACGAGCTGACGCAGGACACGGCGTTGAGCACATCCTCTGATCCACTTGACGCGTTCGGGCTGGTCACCAAGTTCCAAGTGGTTCCATCCCAGATCTCGGCCAGCGTGAAGCTGTTCCCGATGCTGTCGAAGGAATAGCCGACGGCCACACACGAGTTCGGGCCCGTACACGACACGCCGGACAACTCGCTCCCGGCGACTCCGGACGGATCGGGACTCGGAACCACGTTCCAGGTGCTGCCGTCCCATGACTCGGTCAGGGTCAACCAGGTGCTCGCCGCGTCGAGGTAGTAGCCGGCCGCCACGCAGCTGTTCACCGCCGCGGAAGAGACGCTCGACAGGTTCGTGTCGATGGAGCCGGCCGGCCCGGGAGTGACCGTCTTCGTCCATGTCGTGCCGTTCCACACCTCCGTGAGCGTCCCGGAGCGAGAGAAGCCCACGGCCATGCAGCTCGAGACAGCCGGACACGACAGCGCATTGAGACCGCTGAAGCGAGGGCCGCGGATGGTCAGCACTCGCCAGCTTTGTCCGTTCCACATCTCGCTGAGAGGTCGGCTGGCGCCTGTCGAATCGGCGTAGTCACCGACCGCGAGGCAACTCGATCTGGCGGTGCACACCGCCCCGGTCATGGTGAACTCGCTGTCGCCGGACCGAGCCGAGGCCACTCCCGATCCGACCAGGAGCACTGAGCCGACGACCAATGCGCACGCAACCACCACGACCGACGACAGGTGATACCGACTCACGAGGATCCCTCCCCCGCCGAGGTTGCTACCCGACTGGAACGAAAACTACTACGAGGCGGATCCCCGCTCTCCCGGGCCTCCCCATCATCGGCCAGTAGGTCGCGTCGGGCCATCAACTGACTCAGGCGCAGTCCGAAGACGGCGAGGATCCCTTCGGCCGGTGGGCCGTGTGCTCTCGTGTTCGAACCTCCCGACCTGCGGAAACGTCTTCCCCGATTGCGGCGGGCACCATGATGACCATCAATCGCTAACCGGTGCCACCAAGCTCGTCAGTATGTGGCCAGGCGTTGGCTGCGCGCACCCCACCTTTCGCGTCAATTCAATGAAGTTTCGAGAACTCGTTCGACTTCTTGAGCGTGACGGTTGGCGCGTGATCGCGCAGCGAGGCAGCCACCGCCAGTATCGGCATCCCACGAAGCCTGGCCGAGTGACAGTTGCCGGCAAGCCAAGTCAAGACATTGCACCCGGTACGCTGGGAAGCATTCTGAGACAAGCCGGATTGACGAAGGAGGACCGTTGAGCACCTGGCCCGTGGTCTACGAACAAACCGCAACGGGGTGGAGTGCTTACGTCCCTGCCCTGCCCGGCGTGGGCGTCACCGGGGAGACCCATGAAGAGGCCGAACTATTCGTGAGCGAAGCAATCGTGCTCCATCTCGAGGGCTTGGTCGCTGACGGGTTGCCGATCCCCGAGCCCGGCGGCATCGATGTCGGGCAAGTCGACCTGCCACTTCCGGCATAGGGGCGAGACGCAGACTTAGAGCAGTGGAGACCTCGGTGAGACGCATGCGTTCCCCGTCAACGAGCCGTCGGACAGTTGGAATGGCGAAGTGGGGTCGCCGGACAGTTGGACCCGAGGTGACTCGAAACTGAAGGTCAGGGGCCGGGAGTTCAGCCGGGCGGACTGGCGCCAGCCCAGTGCGCACGCAGGTCGGTGAGCCAGGCCGGGAACTCGAGCGGAGGGTCGGGGAGTGCCTCGGCGCCATGCGCCGCGAGAGCCTCCCCGAAGGTCTCGGGCTCGTCGCCCCAACTTCGAGGGTCGCCCATCATCACCTCGAACATCACCGCGCCGCTCGGGTCCCGCCACCACGGGGCCGAATGCCGCGCCCAGCGGGAGCTCGATGTGGGTCCCGGCCGGGCAACGATGCTCCCCGAAGGTGACCTCACCCTCGAGCACGAACACGACATGGGGCGAGAAGTGGCCGTGCCGGCGGACGACCATGCCCGGGTCGTACCGGGCGTAGATCGTCAGGTACTGGGGATCGGGCGAGAAGGCCAGCCACTTCTCCCAGACGTGGGACAGCGACCCGTCGGCATTGCGCTGGGCCTTGACGGCCTGCCACGGGACGTCAGGGTCGTCGAGGTGGCGGAAGGTGGGCTCCAGGCCCTCGCGTTTCGGGGACGGCGGGGCCGGGTCGGACATGCTGGCAGGCTATGTGTGGATCGTGATCTTGTACACAGCCCACCCAGAAGGGCGACGGGCCCTCGAACACTGGAGCCGCCATGTCCACCACACCGTCGGAGGAGGAGTTCCCGCTCATCATCTCGGTCGACGACCACATCCTCGAACCCCGCGACCTGTGGGAGCGCGAGCTGCCGGCAGCATGGCGCGAGCGAGGACCGCGCTGCGTGCGGGAGAAGACCAAGAGCACCTTCAAGGGTGGCGTGCTGACGATGGAACGCGACGTCGACGACGGCCAGTGGACCGACGTGTGGCTCTTCGACGACCTGGTCCTGGGTACGAACCGCCTCCACGCGGCCGGAGGCCTCCCCGTCGAGGAGCACAAGAACGTCCCCGCGATCTACGAGGACTTCCGCCCGGGCGCCTACGACCAGGCGGCGCGCCTCGCCGACATGGACACCAACCACCAGGAGGTCGGCATCAACTACCCGAACACCTTCCCGCGCTTCGCCGGCCAGGGCTTCGCCGAGCGGGGCGACAAGGCGCTCGCCCTCGCCAGCCTCGAGATCTACAACGACTGGATGATCGACGTGTGGTGCGGCGGCGCCGGACGTGGCCGCCTGGTGCCGTTGACCCTCATCCCGCTGTGGGACCCCGTGGCCGCGGCCGCCGAGGTGCGGCGGTGCGCGGCCAAGGGCAGCTATGCCATCGCGTTCAGCGAGAACCCGGCCAAGCTCGGCTTCTCGTCGCTCTACACCGGTGACTGGGACGTGCTCTGGGACGCGTGCGCGGAGACGGACACGACGATCTCCATGCACATCGGCTCGTCCTCCTCCATGCCCACCACCTGCCCAGAAGCTCCATTGGCGGTGTCGATGTCACTCAACGCCCACAACGCACAGGGCTCGGTGTGCGACTGGGTCTACAGCCGCACCCTGGAGCGATTCCCCACCCTCAAGCTCGCCTATGCCGAGAGCCAGGTGGGCTGGATGCCGTTCCAGTACGAGCGGATGGACGGCGTGTGGCACGAGATGTCCCAGGAGCAGGATCTGCCCCGACCGCCTTCGACCTACGCGCGTGGCCGGGTCTTCGGCTGCATCTTCGACGACCTCCACGGTCTGCGCTGCCGGGACGAGATCGGCATGGAGCACATCCTCTTCGAGTGCGACTTCCCGCACACGAACGGGTCGTTCCCGAACTCCCGTCGCCGGGCCTGGGAGCTCTCGTCCAAAGCCGGTCTCGATGCGCAGGAGGTCTACCAACTGGTGCGGGGCAACGCCATCGACGTGTACGGTCTGCAGCGATTCGGGATCGAGAGAGAAGGACAACCCTCCTCGACCGCATGAGCACCAACCCGGCCCTGGCCGACCTCGAGGTTCTCGTCGGGCGATGGCGGATGGAGCTCTCCCACGCTGCCTTCCTGCCGGATCCCGACGCGCGCATCACCGGGTCGATCGCGGTCGACTGGATGGAGGATGGCTCCGCCCTGGTGATGCGCCAGGGCGACTCGGCTCACCCTCCGGCCGCCACCTGGGTGATCGGGCGTGACGAGAGCGAACCCGGATATCTGGTGCTGTACGCCGACGACCGAGGAGTGTCGCCGCGTCTATCGGATGAGTTTCGAGGAGTCGAACTGGCTGATGTGGCGGGACGACCCGGCATTCAGCCAGCGCTACACCGCGCGGGTGGACCCGGACATGCGGACGATCCGCGGGCGCTGGGAGAAGTCGACCGACGGAGGTGCGACGTGGGAGCACGACTTCAACCTCGACTACTTCCGCGAAGGAGCGTCGACGAGAAGCCGCTCGTCGGACTGATCCGAGCGCGGTTCCTCACGACGGCAGTTCCACCTCGTGCAGCCGAACCGATCCGAACCAGTCCCCGTTGTCCTCCCTGATGAGGGCATCGACCTGGCTCGCCACCGATTGCACGGTCTTCAAGGAGCTCGCCGCGAGCATCTCGGGATGAAGCTCCGACAGGAGCTGCGCCATCCGGCTGTAGCGACGGCTGTGGCGACCGAAGTCGCGCTGACCCGTGTAGCCGCCGACGGCGGCGCCGGCAACGGGAGCGACCAGCGCCCCGAATGTGGCGGCCCGTGCCCACGAGCCCTCCCCGACGGAGAGATGGATCAGTGCCGCCGCGACACCGATGCCGAACAGGGTCCCGGCCACGCTGAGCGAGATGCGTAGGTACCGCGCGTAGCGCCGGCTGCGATCGGCATGGTATGCGACCTGCGCGCCGATCAGTTCTCTGCCAGAAAGCCACGGAGCGCGGTCACGTCGGAGGCCTCGGGTTTCCACACCGGGCGGCGGACCCAGACCTCCTGTACCGCACGGCGGATCCAGGAGTTGTCCGGATCTTCGAAGAGTCGCGGTTGCGCGGACACGGCCTCGAGTTCTGCCACGCCCGCGATGGCCAGGTAGAACGTGGCCCGCAGCCGCTCGCCTAGTACCCGACTCTGAGCCCATCTTTCGGCGAACCGCTGTCGGCGCGCCCACAGGAACAGGGCCACGATGGCGAAGAGGACGGCGATCTCGATCCAGACGAAGAAGTCTTCTGATACCGAAGCGAGCAAGCTCGGCCACAGCGCATGCAACGCCACCGACGCCGGGGCGATGACCGCCAACGTCCACAAAGCCAAGATGGTGCGCAGGTGGAGCCGTTGGAAACGGGCGGCGACGACATCGGCGCGGGCGAAATACGGCGCGCACCAGTCGACGAACTCATCAATGGGAGCGAACTGCGTTGTCGGGATCCTCTCGACCGAGCTCCTTCCCGGCCTCGGCGACAGCAGACCGGTACCGGGTCTCGTCGATCCGCACGGCGTTGTAGCTGTGCACCCCGTCGCGCACGTCATGACCGAGGCCGGGCAGGCCCGGACCGTCGGCGGGCAAACGCTCGCGGCCGAGACCGCCGCGATCCGGCGAGACACGCAACATCGGGAGGCCCCGCGCCCGAACCAGACCGACGACGTCCCCGGTCCCCCCCTCGCCCTTCGCCTCGAGCCCGTCCCATACGGCGACCACCGAGTCGGCTCTGTCGACCATCGCCGCTCCGGCCGCGAGGAAGGCCTTCGTCGATTCGCTCTCGTCCACCACGACCTCGACCGATGAGGCCCGCTCCAGGAGCTGTTCGAACTGGTGCTGTGACGTCCGTCCGTCGAGAAACGTCGCCTCATAGGGCCCGGGCTCCATGGGCAGGACCACCTCCAGGCGCCCTCCCGGGCGCGCCAGCACCTGCTCGGCGACCAGTCGGTCCGCTCCGTCGGCCAGCGCCGAGACGGCGGTGGGCACCGCGTCTCCGCCGGTCGCCGCTGCCGCCAGGACGTCGTCGATCGCCTCGTCGACCTCCCCCGGCACGTGCGCCGCCGGTTCCTCCCAACGGTGGCCGGTCACCCCGATACGAACGCACAACGGCAGCCGGCCGAGGTGCGGCGGGTCGATCGTGACGCGGCGCCGAACCGTCTTCACCGGGTCGTGACTCACCGGGAATCCCACTTCCTCGGCCACCACGGCAGGAGCTTACGGTGGGATGGCGAGCGAGCCGGGCCGGTCGCGGTGAGGTCCACGGCCCCGGACCGTGTGGATCGGCTCGACCTCGAACCGCGGGTGATCGAGTGTCCTACCCGTGACCTCGTCGAGGGGCTAGCAGGACCGCACGTACGGGGTGTCAGGAGCGAATTGGCTCCACTGCTTTGTGCTCAGATCGCGGTGGGTGATCCCACACACCGCCCGTGTCCACTCCGGCGCCGTGGTGGCGAGCGAGATCATGTAGGCCCTGGGGGCCGCAGAAGACTGGGAAGGAGACGACGCCGCGACCAGGACGCCGCGACGGGTGAAGGCCAGATCGTCGATGGACGAAGGTTGGCGGGTCAGAGTCCCGAGAGCGGTGCCCGATGCAACGTCCCACAGGCGCACGTCCCCCTTGCTGTCACCGACAGCCAGCCGCGTGGAGTCGGGGCTGAAGGCCAGCGAGTCAGCGCCCTGAGGGCCGGGGACCATCAGCTCCGTCCGCTCAGGAGTTGTCGATCCCGTTCGCCACAACTCCAACCGGCCGTCGCCGAAGCTGGTCGCGACGTAGTCCCCGTCCGGCGCGAAGGCCACCGGCCCGACGCCGTTGCCGTTCCCAAACTCGACCGGCGATCCCCGGAGGCGCCCGTTGTCGACCGCCATGACCTCGACCCCGGCCCCGGCGAGATCCTCCTCGGCGACGGCGACGACGAGACCATCCCTACTCACGCTCACGGAATCGGGGCTGAGCGCGACCGGATCGACCGACAGGACCCGGGGCCTCGGGGACGAGACGTCGATTCGGGCCACGGACCCTCGCAGCCGTCCCCGGAAACCGGTGGCGAGGTTCTGGGTGCTGCACCCGACGACCAGTATCCGGTCATCGAGACTGAGCCCCACACTTTGCACCGCACCCGGGCACGCTCGAGCGGGCACGCCGATCTTGTGCATCCCGCCGCTCGAGGTGTTCCAGAGTTCGACCGACGCCGGCCCGCATCGGTTGCCCCGCGCGGCCTGGAACGGGGAGGCGACATAGCGTCCGTCCCCTACGAACTGGACCTCGTTGAACAAGAGGCCACACCGGGCCTGGTTCTCGACCGCGCTGGGCAGGTCGACGACGACGTGGCCGCTGTCCCGGCGGACGACTTCGACGTCTTCGAAATCTCCTTGCTCCCTCTGGACGAGCATCGTCGACCCGTCCGGCGCAAGAGCCGCGAGACTTCCGCCGCCGGCCAGGTCCGACGGCAACCGCCGCACCAGCGGGTCGGTGCCACGGGATCTCCAGACCTTGAGCTCTCCGATCCCGCTCTCCGGTGCGCCGACCAGCCGCCCGTCGGGCGAGAGGATGACCGATCCGAACTCACCGGGCGACAGCGGCGGCTCGGTCACCTCGGAGCGGATCGATCTGCCGGTCCGGCCGTCGAAGAGCCCGATCGAACCGGAGAGAACGCTGCGCGCCGCGATGACCGATCCATCGGCGCTGATGGCGGTGACCGGCGCTGTCGCGGGCGTCGGCACGACGGTCGTCGCCACCGTCATGGTGCCGGTCGTGGTGTCGCAGCGCCCGACGACGGCCCTGGTACCGCCGGATAGGAACGTGGTCACCGTGCCGTCGGCCGGGCCCACCTCCGCGCTCAGCACGGTCGGCCCCTCGGGGGGCATCCTGAAACTTCCGTTGAAACCTCCGCCGACGTCGCCCGTACAGGACCCCACGAGTTCGCCCGTTGTCGTGTTCCAAGCCGTGACGCCCTCGACGTAATGCGACGGGTCTGCCGCTGACGGTTGGACCTGGGCCGCGACCACCGTCATGCCGTCGCCGCTCAAGGCCAAGTACGCGCCAGGGGGATTCTGACTGGCGTTCACGGGCAGGGTCCGGATCGCTCCCGATCGGGCGCCGGCGACGTCGATGTTCCCGGTGGCGCTCGAGAAGGCGATCGTGGCGGACCCGGCGCTGGCGGCGTAGGTCGAAGTGTGTAAGGGAATCGATCTCAACACGGCACCGTTCGTCGGATCGGCCACGTCGAGCGAGGCCGCGCCCGCGTTGCCGAAGACGTAGAAGAGCACGAGGCGGTCCCCATCCCCGAAGGCGAGCTGGCCGAAGCCGAGCGCGCGCCTCGGTCTGATCGGGTCGCCGATCGGCCGCCCCGAGTCCACATCCCAAACCTTGATGACCCCACCGTCGCCGACGGCTAACCGACGGCCGTCGGAACTGAAGGCGGCCGAGCCCACCGTGCCCGACGACATCGGGAAGTCCCGGTAAAGGCCTGGCTCTGCTTCGAGGGTCTGGAGCACCGCGGCCTCGTTCGACGGGCTCGGGTCCAGGCGATCTCCGGCGACGGCGAGGAGCATGGCCAATCCCGTACTTCCGGTCGATACCTCGTTGAGTGAGTCGGCGCTGAGCGACCGGGCCTCCGCCGCCGTGGCGGCCTGCCGGGCCTGGTTCCGTTGACCGAACGCGAAGAAGGTGGCGATGACCGCGACCACCAGGAGCAACACCAGGACCAGAACCCCGGCGCCCGTGGCGCGTTGAAGCTTGCGCCGCTCGCGCACATCGTCGCCCTCGAGTTCCTCCAACTTGCGCCCGTGGATGGGAGCGGCAAGCTCGGCCACGGCCTGCCGGAAGCGCCCGTGCCGCAGAGTGAGCTCGGGGTCGGAACGAGCCCAGCGCAGGTCGAGGTAGAGGGGCTCGTCTCCGAAGGCGCCATGGAGGGCCGGGTGGAGCGCCGTGGAGCGCTCCCAGTCGAAGTCATGGACTTCGTCCACCCATTCGATCTCACCGGCGGTGAGCACGATGAGGATGCGATCCGCCGGCTTCTCCTCCCGCCAGCGGGAGATCTCGCGGCCGACCCATTCCGATGCGGCCGACTCGGGCGAGCTCATGAGGACGAAGTACCGGGCCGAGTCGAGCGCTTCGCAGATGGAGGACCAGAGGCTCGGGCTCACCCCCAACCCGGTGGCGTCGCGAAAGACGCGCAGGGCCCGGGCGCCGTACCACGGGTGAGCCAGCCGCTGCAGACCTTGTTGCAGCGCCTTCGCCAACGGCCCGTCGGAGACGTGGCTGTAGGAGATGAACGCGTCGTACCGGGTGGCCCCGATGCCGTCCACACCGTGATTCGTAGGCGCTGACCCCTCGGACATCGGTCCCTGCGTCCCCCTTTTGCGGGAAAGATATCGCCCCAGTGGGACCCGTCACGGGCGCCAGTGACCGATTGGTCCCAACGGGTTCACCCCAGGCTGCGTCAGGAGCCTGGAGCTGATCGTTCCTGCTGGGGCCTTCAGCGCTTCTTGGCGGCGATTCGGCGACCCGACGCGGTCCGGGTGCTGCGCCCCGTCGCCTCTTGCACGATCTGCACGGCCGCGGTCCCGGCGGCATGCATCGGATCGGTGCTCTTGGCCGCGCGAGACAGGACGAACGCGCCCTCCAGCAGGACGATCACGGTGAGGGCCACCTTGCGGGCCGATGTGGGCGGCACGCCCTCTCCGATCAGCAGGGCGTAGGCCCCGTCAGTCCAGGCCTCGAAGACGGAGTTCGTAGCGAGGCGGAGGCGTTCGTTGGTACTGGCCACCTCGAGAGCGACGGTGCCCAGCGGGCACACGTCTTGATAGCCGTTCTCCTCGAGGGCGGCGGCCGCTCCTTCGAAGAGAATCGTGATCCGACCGATCAGGTCGGGCACCCCTTCCCATGCCTCTTCCACCAGTTGCTGGAAGTCGGCTCCGGCCGTCGTGATGGCCTCCTCCGCCAACTCCTCCTTGCCCCCGGGAAAGAAGTGGTACAGCGACGAGAAGCGGGCGTCGGCCGTGGTCAGGATCTCTTTGACGCCCGTCGCGGTGAAACCCTGGCGGCAGAAGAGGTCGACGGTAGCGGCGACCAGGCGGTCCCGGGTACTGGACGGATCCGGAGAGGGACTGGTCGGCTGACGGGTTGACATCGATCCGAAGTTTACTTATGGTGACTACTGGTTGGAGCGATCTATCCAGGAGGATCAGCCGTGTACAAGGCTGCAGTTCGGTGGATGATCCGGCGGAACGTCGCCGCCCTTCGTTCCGGCGATCCCGGCCCGTTGCTGGCCGGTTATGCCGACGACGCCGTGCTCATCTTCCCGGGCCCCACCGTCTGGAGCGGAGAGTACCGGGGCAAGGACGCCATCTCAGGGTTCCTCCGCCGGTTTCTCGACGACGGCATCGTCGGCGAGGCCCACGACATCCTGGTGAACGGTCCGCCGTGGCGGACCACCGTGTGCGTTCTGTTCACGGTGCAAGCCAACGACGCAGAAGGCGGCGTCGTCTACGACAACCGGGCCATCCTCTTCGTCCGTGTGAGGTGGGGCAAGATCTACTACCAGGAGGACTTCGAGGACACCCACAAGAGCCAGGCGTTCGCCGAGCACCTGGCCCGGATCGGTGCTCCAGGCTGATTTCCAGTTCCACCGTCTGGGTTCGTTCGATTCTTCTCAGTTGCCTCCAGGTTGAGCTGCCACATTCCCTTCGGAGCACCAGGACTCATCGGGCACCTCACGGTGGGAGGAGCTGGTCGATGAGGATCGACCTCAACCAATTCTCGTAGCGCTCGCGGCTCCAACCTCGGTCGACGACGAGAAGGCTGTACACCTCCGGAGAGGCCAGCGCGTGGACGATGTCCGCGGCGTCCCGCTCCCGGAGCCCGGGCCGGAGGGCGCCCGAACGAGCGAGGGAGTGCGCGATGCGACGCTGACCCTCGTGACGTTGTCGCGCGATCTCGGCGAGCAGCGACGCCGCGTCCTCGTCGGATCTGGCCGCGTCGGCGAGGATGCGATGAACCGGCCCGACGCGGGCCATCACGTCACCGAGCAGCGCGGCAAACCCGGCGAGTTGGTTCTTCGGGTCCTCGTCCGAGAGGAGCGAACGAACCTGCGGGCGGTCCGCCATGGCCACCGCCTCGTCGTCACCTCCGACCGACACGTCGAGGAGGGCCTTGAGGATCCCCGGTTTCGAAGAGAACAGCCGGTACACCGTGGCCTGGGGCGTATCGGAGCGGTCGCTGATCGCCTCGATGGTCGTCGCCGCATATCCCCGCTCCACGAAGAGGCTCCGGGCCGCCTCGACGACGGCCGCCCTGGTGCGGCGGGTACGCGCCTGGCGGGCGGCCCCCTCGTAGGGGCGGGGGGGCTTGACATCTCGGTCCATATTCGTGATAGTACTACTCTCGAAACGAGAGTCCAACTACCAGAGGACGAACCGACCCACCGAAATGGAGGAGCGACCATGACCGACTCGTCGACCCAAGGCATCAAGACGGTGCTGCATCCCGTGTCCGACCTGACCAAGGCGAAGGCGATCTACGCCGCGCTGCTCGGCATGGAGCCGCAGGCCGACTCGTCCTACTACGTCGGCTTCGAGGCCGCGGGCCAGCACATCGGGCTCGTGCCGGGCGGTGGCCCCCAGGGCATGACCTCGCCTGTGGCCTATTGGCAGGTATCCGACATCGAGGCGAAGCTGGCCGAGGTCACCGCGGCGGGAGCCTCCGTGAAGGAGCCCGTGCGCGACGTCGGCGGCGGCCGCCTCGTGGCCACCTTCACCGACGCCGACGGGAACGTGCTCGGCCTGACCCAGGACACGTGAGCGCCGACCCCCTCTCACGCCCGGCGTCCTCGACGACTCCGGGCGCCGGATCACCCACCCGTCGACGCCTAGCGGCGCGACGACCACTATGAGAAAGGACATCCGATGACGACCGCCAATGTTGTTGCGACTTCGATCACTTCCATCACCCTGGAAGTGCCGGACCTCACCGCCGCCGAAGCCTTCTACGAAGCCGCGTTCGGCCTGGATACCCGGGTGCACCTCGACTCGTCGGACGCGCCCTCGAGCGGCTTCCGTGGGTTCACGTTGTCGCTCGTCGTGTCCCAGCCGGCGACGGTCGACGAGCTCATCGGTGGCGCCCTCCACGCCGGCGCGACCGCGCTCAAGCCCGCCAAGAAAAGTCTCTGGGGCTATGGCGGCGTCGTACGTGCTCCCGACGGGGCGATCTGGAAGGTCGCGACGTCGTCGAAGAAGAACACGGGACCGGCCACTCGACAGATCGACGACATCGTGCTCCTGCTGGGAGTCGCGGACGTCGTCGCGAGCAAACAGTTCTACGTCGAGCAGGGGCTCGCGGTGGCGAAGAGCTTCGGCCGGAAGTACGTCGAGTTCGCTGCCCCGCCGACGCAGATCAAGCTGGCGCTCTACGGACGACGTGCCCTGGCCAAGGACGCCGGGGTCCCCGAGGAGGGCTCCGGATCCCACCGGATCACGATCGGAGGCGAGTCCGGGCAGTTCACCGACCCGGACGGTTTCGCCTGGGACGCCACGCCGACCTGAGCATGAGGCCTGCGACGTCGTGGAGAGAAGCTGTCGTGGCTGAGCGGAACCCCTTTTCCCATGTCGACGGACCTCGACGGAACGGAGTGAGCATCCGCTAACTTGACCCGGGCGGGGCGGCGCGGACAGGGGGTCGGGTGGTCCAACGTCGTGGACGTGTCGAGGGGAAGGTGGCGATCGTGACGGGCGCCGGCTCCACCCCGGGACCGGGCATGGCCACCGGGCGCGCGACCGCCATCGTCATGGCGAGGGAGGGTGCGCAGGTTCTGCTGGCCGACATCCGGCGTGACCGCGCCGAAGAGACCCGATGCCTCATTGAGGACGAGGGCGGCTCGGCGGCGGTCTTCGTGGGAGACCTGACCCAGTCGGGCGACTGCGAAGAGATGGTGGCCGCCGCCATTCAGGCCTTCGGAACCGTTGACGTGCTGGTGAACAACATCGCGGCGGCCATGCCCGGCAACGTCGTGGACACCAGCATCGAGGACTTCGACCGGGTGCTCGATGTTTCCCTCCGGACGGTCTTCCTCGCCTGCAAGCACGTGGTGCCGACGATGGCGGATAAGGGAGCCGGCGCCATCGTCAACATCGGCTCCATCGCTGCCTTTCGAGGTGGCAACTATGTCGGGTACGCCGCGGCCAAGGGCGCCCTCCACGCGCTCACCGTGGACATGGCGTACTCCCACGGACGCCAGGGCATCCGGGTCAACGCCATCGCCCCCGGCCACCTCACGACGCCCATGCTGTTGGCCAACGAGGGCCAGACGCCCCAGACGGAACTGCGCCAACGGATGGCCAACGCGGCGGGTCTCCTCGGCACCGAGGGGAACGGATGGGACGTGGGCTGGGCCGCCGCCTTCCTGGCCAGCGACGAGGCCCGCTGGATCACCGGCGCCACGCTGCCGGTCGATTCCGGGATCCTGAGCGTCACCCCGCTGATGATGGCGTCGCACCTGCGTGAGATCCCGGCGCTCGACCAATGAGGAAGACGAGGGTGCGCCGGTGACGAACGAGGCGGAGAACCCGGCGTTCCCAAGAGTGGAGCTCCTCCGCGCCACCGATGCCGTGATCGACGACGCCGTCTCGTACGCCGACCCCATGATGCTGCGCGGTCTGCTCTTCCAGCTCACCGGGGACGAGCAGGTGGCGTCGACCGAGGTGACACCACCGGCGGGCATCGACCCGCCAACGGTCGCCCGCGAGGCGGACGTGGCGTTCCTGCGGGCCCGCGCCGCGTCGTACCTGAAGGCCTACCGCGACAGCGGTGCCGGGCCGATCGACATCGGACCGCGTGAACGGCTTCCCCGCAGCTTGGCTCTGGCCGGAGGCGTCGAGGAGGTTCCGCCGGAGGACCTCGAATGCTGGCTGGAGGAGGTGGGCCTCGATCCGCACGTGCGCGGGCTCACGTGGAACCGCCCGCCCCCCGTCGAACGCCTGGCCTCGTTCTCGGTCGTCGTCATCGGAGCCGGGATGGGTGGGTTGAATGCCGCCGTCCAACTCGAGCACGCGGGCATCGATTTCACGGTGCTGGAGAAGAACCCCGAGGTCGGCGGCACCTGGTTCGAGAACAGCTACCCGGGGGCGCGGGTCGACTCTCCCAGCCGTACCTACACCCACATCTTCGGCGTGGGCATCGACCTGGCGGCCCCGTTCTGCGATCGCGAGGAGAACCAGCGGTACTTCAACCGTGTGGCCGACGACTTCGACGTGCGCCAGCACATCGTCTTCGACACCGAGGTCGTGTCGCTCCGCTGGGACGAGGACGCCGCTGTCTGGGAGGTGACGGCGAAGGGACCCGAGGGTCAGCGCGTGTGGCATCCGAACGCCGTGATCAGCGCAGTGGGGCTGTTGTCCCGTCCGAGCATCCCCGACTTCGAAGGAGTGAGCGATTTCAAGGGCCGGTCGTGCCATACGGCGCGTTGGCCCGAAGACCTCGACCTGGCCGGCCTGCGGGTCGGCGTCGTCGGAACCGGCTGTTCGGGGATCCAGTTGGTGCCCGAGCTCGCGCCCCTGACCGGGCACGTCGTCGTCTTCCAGCGGAGCCCGCAATGGCTCTTCGACCGCAAGGGGTACCGGGAGCCGTACCCCCCGCAGGTGCCGTGGCTCGACCGGAACTTTCCGTACTTCAGGAACTTCATGCGGTTCCGGGCCCAGTGGTTGATGGGGCCCTATCTCTCCGGACCGCTGCGGGAGGTGGATCCGACCTTCGAACACCCCCACGCCCGCAGTGCCGTGAACAAGCGGCTGCGCGATCAGCGCCTCGACTTCATTGCGCGGAAGTTCGGCTCGCGGCCGGACCTGATGGAGAAGATGATCCCCAACTGGCCCCCCTACGCCAAGCGCCCCGTGCAGGTCGACACCGATTACTGCTACTACGACGCGCTGCTCCGGGACGACGTCACGTTGGTCACCGAGGGGATCGAGCGGATCACTTCGTCGGGGATACGGACGGTGGACGGCACGGAGCACGAGCTCGACGTCATCGTCTACGCCACCGGATTCAAGGCGAACGAGTGCCTCTGGCCCATTGACGTGCACGGGCGTGACGACCGCTCGATCCTGGAGCTCTGGTCCAAGGACGGCCCACGGGCGTATCTCGGCACCATGGCTCCGGGATTCCCGAACTTCTTCATGATCTACGGGCCCAACATGAACGCCTACGGCGGGCTCGGCGTGCTCAACCTCGAGGAGATGGCCGTCCGGTTCTCGCTGGAGTGCATTGAGCACCTCGTCCTGAACGGTCGACGGTCGGTGGACGTGACCGAGACCGCATACTGGCGGTGGAACGAGGAGCTGGACGAGCGCGAGAGCTCCCGGATCTACATGGACCCGAGAGCGAAGAGCTACTACCAGAACGAACACGGTCGCTCGGCGACGAACTGCCCGTTCTACGGCACCGAGATGTGGCACCGGCTGAGGAGCCCGAACTTGGAGGACCTGATCGTCCGGTAGAGGGCTACCGTTTCTTCATGCCAACTCACGACGTCACCATCGACATCCCAACCGGATTGGTGCTCCGCTCAGACGTGACGTTCGTCGTCTGGAGTGACGACGTCAAGCTCGGCGAGCTCCAGGTCAGCAAGGGCACGATCGACTGGCTACCGGGGAATGGCCGGACCCGCTACCGCATGCCCTGGGAGAAGTTCGACGAGCTCATGAAGGAAGGGGGCCGCCGCACGCCGCGTTAAGGCCCGACCAGCCGACGACGACCGAAGGGTGGTCATGGATTCGCCGAAGACGCGGCAACAGCGGCGCCTCCGGCACGCTTTCCATAGGCGTTCGCGGTCAGTTCCCGGCGGCGGTCCGCGTGAGCTCGATGACGTCCTCCGGGTGCGACACCATCGCGACATGACTACTCGCGACCTCAACGGTCGTCGCACCCATGCGCTTCGCGAAGAGCCGCTCGGCGTCGGGCGGAATGGCTTCGTCGTTGGTCGCCACCATGTACCAAGTGGGAAGCGCCTTCCAGGCGGGGACTCCCATTACGTCTCCGAGCGTCGACGCCGATAGGGCTTGCTGGACGGCGAACATGACCTTCGCCTTGGCCGGAGGGACGTCCGACGCGAAGTACTTCACGAAGTCGTCCTCGGGAATCCAGGCGAATCCTTGCTCGTCGATATCGAGGTGAGCGAGAGCCGGTGTGGGGGGGCCTTGGGCCAAGAGTCCGCCGATCGATTCACCCTCGTCGAGTCCGAAGGCTGCGATATAGACCAAACCCACGACATTTGGTGCGTCTGTGCCCAGGGAGGTCATGATCTGGCCACCGTAGGAGTGGCCCACGACAAGAGTTGGACCGTTCTGACGATTGAGCACCTGACGTAGCCGCGCCACATCATCGGCGAGCGAACTCTCCGGAAACTGTGGTGCGGTGACGTTGAACCCGTCAGCCTGAAGCCCCTCGATGACATCACTCCAACACGATCCGTCGGCCCATGCCCCGTGAACAAGGACGATGTTCGGTCTCGCTGTCGCCATGGCTTTACCTCAATTCGTCGTGAGCATGCGGGTCTGCTTCGCCCAGCCTATGGGAATGAACTTGCGAGTCAACCTGAATTAGAGGAATACCGCGCAATCGTGCCACTGGGCCTTGCTGCGGCGTGTCCCTCAAACGACTGATCGGGAAGCTACGCGCAATGATCCGAAATCGAGAGCAACCGCTGGACCGCAGCGTCCATGGTCCGGAAAGTAGCGAGCAGCTGGCGGACATCCACTCGTCGCAAGCACAATCGGCCGTCGCTTGCACCTCGAGGAGCGCGCCGCGCTGCAACGAGAATGCTGTTCGCTTGATCTGGAGCGGCCGCCGAGGATGGCGGCAGGACGTTTGGGATCCGAGGATTGGCCTTGGGCGTGATTGGGCGTTACAAAAGACACTGGTCCTGCCGATCCGGAGCCTGGGGCCGCGGATCAGGGTAGGTAGCGGTCCCACTCGTAGGCCACGAGACTGTGAAAGGGCGCGGCGAGGAGCGGTTCATTGCCAGTCCCGGACCATCGCTGCTCCAATCGCGGCCGAAGCCGCCGGGCGACCTCGGCCGGCTCGTCGTCGAGGAAGAGGTAGCTGACGTGTAGACCGGAGTTGTCCCGCGTGCAGAATGGAGGATCCATCGGCTCGGCACCGCCCCACCACGCGCCGCCCACACCCGGGACGTCAAGGAGGTCGGCCACCGATGACCCCCCGCGCTCGATCATGAAGTAGACGCCCTTCGCGGACCACCAGAGGAGGACATCGGCGCCGACCTTGATCCGAGGGGCTGCTGCCGTCCCATCGAGTCGATAGACGGCGCGCTCGACCGAGGGGAGCAGATAAGGGGCACGACCGGCATCTCTCAGAGCGACGCTCAAATCGTTGAAGCTGTCCATGGCGGAAAGGCCTGCGAAGAAGTAGCTCTGGAGGTGGTCGGCTTCGTCGTAGCGCTCGTCGCTCGCCGCACGTGCCGCCCGGCATGCCGGGGTGGACACCATGCGGAAGGAGGCACGGAGTTGGGCCAGTCGATGCTGCTCCGGCCGGTGGTCGAGCGTGTGCCACTCGAGGTAGTCCGCATCGCGGCCATCCGGCTGCCGCTTGGAGAGCGATGTGTAGATGGTGGTGACGTCGGTCCTCCCCGTCGCCAGGATCGCGGGAAATTCGTCGGAAGGGGCTCCTTCGAGAACGGACATGCCCATATGTGTACACGTCGGTCGGACTGGGCTGCGCACGGGCATCCTCGACCGAGGCGAGTCTCGATTGCCATCAGCCCTGTTCCGGAGCGTTCGGCCAGTCGCTGAGTGACAGAGTTGATCTCGGCGACAAGAGGGTGGAGGCCAGCAATGTTCGAAGGGGAGAAGGTGCTCATCACCGGGGCAAGCGGGAAGATCGCCTTCCCCATCGCCAGGCGCCTGGCGGAGCACAACGAGGTCTGGGGTGTCGCCCGACTCAGAGATGCCGATCAGCGGGCGAAGCTCCAGAGTGCCGGTATCCATCCCGTCGCCTTGGATCTGTCCGAGGGTGATTTCACCTCGTTGCCCCAGGACTTCGACTACGTGTTCCACGCCGCCGTGGACACCGGCGTCGGAGATTGGCGCCGCTGCGTCGAGACCAACGCACAGGTCTCGGGTGACCTCATGGTCCACTGCGGCCAGGCGAAAGGCTTCGTCTACTGCTCGACGGGCTCGATCTACGCCTACCAGGGCCAGCGGCCCCTCAACGAGTCGGACCCACCCGGTGCGCCCCTGCGAGCCAACTACAGCATCTCCAAGGTCGCCGGTGAGCAGATCTGCACCTGGGTCGCCCGGCGGTACGGGATCCCATTGACGGTCATCCGCATCTGTTCCACCTACGGTCCCGAAGGCGGGGCTCCCGCCGACCGCCTCGAGCAGATCCTCCGGCGTGAGCCGATCCGGCTCCACCCCGACGCGCCGAACAACTACAACCCGATCTTCGAGGACGACTACGTCGATCTCGGTATCAGGGCGATGGAGGTCGCCTCGGTGCCGCCGATCACGGTCAACTGGTCAGGCAGCGAGACGGTCAGCATCGAGGACTACTGCGCCTACATGGGCGAGCTCGTCGGCATTGCGCCCATCTTCGAGTACACGGAGGAGGCCCACACCCCGCTCTGGCCGGATGTGACGTTCATGCACGCAGTGCTGGGCCGCACCAAGGTCCATTGGAAGGACGGTCTTCGTCGCATGATCGAAGCTCGCCACCCGGAGCTCCTGACGGATTGACCCCCCTCGGCCCAAGGTCAGTGTCCCGTGTTCGAGATCCACGTTCGACGTCAGGCGGACACCTTCTCCTGAATCGACGGTCCGCGCGCGCGATTACGGCAGCGTCGGCTGCCGCCACACCGGAGGCGAAACCAGCCCAATCACCCAAGGTCATCCGATTCTGGGACAGGTCCGGAAATGCTTCGTCCCGAAGCGCTTCTACCCGGTCAGAGCGCTCGGCCAGGACAGGAAGAAATGCATTTCCTCGCTCTTCGACCGCATCGTTCACCGCTGCATTGGCGGCCTCTGCGAGTCGTCGGCCGATGCGGTCTGCAAATCCGAGGAGGAAGGATCCTCTGAACGACCTGCTTCGCGCCCGCTTCCCGCGCTCCCCGCGCGCACCATGGCGTTCCTCGCCTGGAGAAGCAGAGAGGTGTACAGGAGCTCTACGGATACGAGATCCCCCGCGTATCCAAAAACCGTCGAAAACCCGAAATTCTTGCTCCAGACGGCGCGGCAGTTCGAGGCGTCACCGATCACCGCCAAAAGGGCTGCCTTTGCAGCAGCGTAGGGGTCGTCGATGCCGATTCTCGTCGCCGACGGCTGTTCTCCAGAACTCCGTCCAGCTCCATGAGCAGCGAGAAGAGCGTCGTCGATCGCATGGCGCGTCATGAGCTCTTGAGCTTTCGAGGTGAGAGAATCAGCCTCTTCGGGAAACTCCGTGGACTCGGCCTTGGCGAGGAGCGCACGGATCCGCTCGAGGTGACGGACATCCGTCGGTCGAGTCTCCCGCCGCCAAGCCAGCGCGGCATCGAGCGCGGCGGAACGGTCCCACTGCGAAGGTGGCGGTACGAGCAGCGGTATCACCGGCAGGTGGTGCAGCATCACGATCAGCTCGAAGGCAGTTCCCAACAGTGCCGCACGACTGAGATTCCGCTCCTCGGCGAAGTGTGCGAGGTGGTCGGTCGCCGGGCCCCACCCGAGGACCGCGCCGATCTCGTCGAGCTGCTCCAACCAGGCGGGAAGTACCCGTTGACGCGATCGATACGCCTCGGACTCTTCGGCAATGGCGCCGACAGCCAGATGCACATGATCCGGGCTCATGCGGCGGGCCACAATGCGATGAATATCGGCCGGTTGCCAACCGCGCTCCCAGGCCTGGTCGATCTCACCGCTCAGGTACGAGCAGACCAGTGCGGGAACGAGTCCTGGCGTGACGGCCGACAAGCGACCGACCCCTTCGGTCCACCAGCCAGCGAGGGCAGCCAGTTCGGGGGCGGCCTGGTCTCCCCGGCCGACGTCGAACTTTCCGAGAGCCGAGGCGAACCGATCCTCGATCCGTCGGACCGTGCCATCCGACTGGGGGCGTCCTCTGCCATCTGACTGGGAGCGTGCTCGCGGCTGCTTCGGTGGCTGCAATCCGGAGCGGATGCGTTGCCGGCTACGTCGACCCAATTTCTCCGTCCTCCCTCTGTGTTCTTCCTTCTTTGTTCTTTCGATCCATACGGCTATCAGGGCGGTGAGGCGTATGCGGCGATGCCCTGTGAACAGGGGCAATGCTGTGGACCACGGCTGGAAGTGAGGGTCTGCGCCTCACTCACTGAAAGGTCGGCGGCGCCGGGTCAATCGCGCGACCAACAGCGCAATCCGCCAGCCCGGTCAACGTGATGGATACTCACATCATGCTGAGGATGCAGATCTCACTCACAGTCGAGGAGCGGCAGGCGCTCGACGCCGAAGCGGCGCGAACCGGCAGATCGGTATCCGCCCTGGTCAGGGCCGCCGTGGAGACTGTCTACGACGTGCAGCGATCGAGCGCCGGGGACCTGGCCGCCATGCGTCGGGCATTCGGCTCATGGGAAGACCGCGGGGTGGATGGTGAGGCCTGGGTCGATCGGCATGCGGCCAGGAGCACGGCGACAGCAACAGGGCGAATGACCGTACCGGTCGACACATCGGTTTTGATCCACTAACTCCGGGGTCACCCAGGCGCAGGAGAGTCCTCGAAGCAGAGCGCGCCGTTGCTCCATTGGATGCCAGCGAGATCACCCGCTTCGAGATCCGGGCCGGCTCGATAAGGCCGATCTCGCGATCGCGGCGACCGCCATCCGCCACGGATCACGCATGTCACACGAAACGTCCGGCATTTCCCGATGTTCACGGAGCTGCACTCGCCGTACTGAAGACCCGCTACAGCTCGTCGGGATGGCGCGTCGCCAGGACCTGGGCCCACTCCTCCCGCCCGGTTGCCCGCAGCCGCTCGATGTACGGCCCGAGGTGCTTGCGGACATGGAACGGGCCACCCTCGCTCCGCACCGCCTCCAGGGGATCATCGAGCCCGCTCCGGTCGAGCTGCTCGGACGTCCACTGGGCCAGCAGGGATGCGCCGGCCCTGGAGATCTCGGCGTCGGGATCCCAGAGGTCGTTCGTCTCGTGCGGGTCGTGGACCACGTCGAAGAGCATCTCGTCGGCCCAGTGCCCGTGGTACCCGTCGTGCCAGGTCCGGAGGTAGAGGTGGTCACCGAAGCGCACGCCGCGTTGGCACGACCACGCGCCCTGCGACAGGACGAGGTACGGCCGCCCGACCCCGCCCACGAGGTCTACCGGCGTGCCATCCCAGCTCGCCGGGACCCGTAGCCCGGCGAGCTCGAGGACGGTCGCCGCCACATCGAGGTGGTAGTGCAGCCCTTCGTGAACCCGCGGCGGCGTTCCCGGCCACCGGAGGACGGCAGGGATGTGACAGGTCGCCTCGTCAGCTCCCTGGTGGTCGGCGTACACGCCGAGCTCGCCGAACGCTTCGCCGTGGTCCGAGCTGACCAGCACGGCGGTCTCGTCGAGGACCCCCAGGTCGTCCAGCTTGTTGAGCAGCGTGCCGAGCGCCTCGTCGGCGTAACGGATACCGACGTCGTATCCGTCGAATATGGCCTTAACTGCGTCCATGGAGCTCGCATCCCATGGCTGACGCGGCGGCGGTGGGCCCCACTCGTCGGGGGTGAAGCCCCAGGGCTCCTGGGCCGAGTGCGGCCCCGCCAATTGCCAGTTACGCGCCCGCACCTCCTCGGTGTGCCACGCCGGCACCCCGTCGCCGTCGAAGGGATTACCGAACTCGTCCGGGGTGTTGTAGGGCGTGTGCGGATCCCACAGGTGGACGTGGAGGAACCAGTCATCGCCCCTACCCCGTCGCTCCAGCCAGTCGAGCGCACCCGGCACGACCTGGTCGGCCCGCTCGCCGCCCATGCCGCGCATGAGATTCATCGCCTCCATGAAGCCGTGGTTCCACCAGGTCGCCGAGTGCCGGAACGGAAAGCTCGAGATGGAAGCCGTCTGCCATCCGTTCCAGTAGAAGACTCCGGCCCACGACTCGAAGGCGTATCGACTCACGAACCCTCGTCGAGCGCCCTCGTTCCGCAACTCGGCACCGCTCCCGCCGTGATTGACCACGCCGTTGCGAATACCGAAGGTGCCCGACATGAGCGCGGCACGGCTCGGAAGACACGGAACATCAGAGGCATAGACGTTGGCGAACCGTGTCCCTTCGGCGGCCAGCGCGTCGATATTCGGCGTCGTGGCGCGGTGATAGCCGTAACAGCCGAGGTGGTCGGCGCGGAGCGTGTCGATATCGAGGTACAGCAGGCGCATGAGATCGGTCCGTCTACGCCGGGGTTTGGTCGAGGCTTCACTCTGGGTGATGAAGCTTTGATGAGGGGCAGAACATAGCTCCATCACTTTCCGCGTGGCGACATTGAGCCACACGTCCCAAAACGGTCTGTCCATAGGCCTGAGACCCGAGCGGGCAAGTCGAGCTCATCGATCTGCTCGCGGCACCGATGCCTGCACCGGGGGGCGCAGGTAGCAGCGGGTGGATTCTCTACATGTTCTTCTTCTGGCCGTCCTGGCGGTCGACCCCTGCGCCCCACATACAGCCCCGAGTAGCGTTGGGTCCGTCCCTTGAGGACAAGGAGCCGGCATGTTCGAGAAACACAAGGCCCAGAAGGCGGCTAGGGAGCAGCAGGCGGCCCTCTCCAGCTGGCAGTCGTTGCGCGACGGCTACGCGCACTTGCTCGAGGTCGCCGAGGGCTTCAGTGGTGCGACTACGGACGAGATCATGCTCAAGGGTGGAGAAGCCCTCTTCTACAGGGTGACGAACTGTTCCTTGGTCGAGGAACGTCGGGGCCAGGGCCACTATCAGGGTGCTTCTACTGGGGTCTCAATCCCGATCGGCTCGCTCGGGGGTCGCTCGGTGCGCTATCGGGTGGGGGCGAACCGTGGCCACTTCGTCGCCGGCGCCCCTGTCCCCACAGCAATTGACAAGGGCACTATGTACATCACCAACCAGCGCATCGTTTTCGCCGGCTCCAAGCAGACACGCGAGTGTCTCTTCGCCAAGACGATTGGCTTCTCTCATGACGACGCTGTCGGCGAGACGACCATCTCGGTCTCCAACCGGCAGAAGGCGACCGTCATCCACTACGGGCCGGCGATCGCCGGCGATGTCGACTTCCGCCTCGAGCTTGCCGTCGCCCACTTCAAGGGCAACGTTCCTCAGTTGGTGGCCCAGATGCGCGCCGAGCTGGCGCAGATAGACGCCGAGCGCCCCGGAGGTCCAACCGCCGGGACGAGGAATTGCCGCGGCCCCAGGGGTAGCGCCAGCATCGAGTAATCCTGCACCAAGCGGGTCGACGATCCCACTGGCCGGGTGCTCCGGCACTCCCGCGTCGTTGAACCAGCCGACCATGACGCCGGCTGGGAGTACCTCTACCTGGCTTCGGAGCTCGCACGAGGACTTGATTCCTGCGCACCGCAGTACGCGCGTTACCAGTCCCAGGCCACGGACGCGCCGGGAAACCCTGTGGCCGATCCGGGGGCAAATGTGCGAGTGCTGGCCGACCAGATGTTTGCAGTGGTGGAGTCAGGAGTGGATCACGCCTTAGCAGCCGATGTGATGGAACGCGCTGTGGGAAAGCCGGGTGAGCCGGGTGACGCCGCGGCCATCCGTGCGCTGGCAGCCGAGCTAACCGGCGTCTACGCCACCATGATCTCGTGGGGCATCGCAGTGCGAAGCGCTGGGGTCGATCCGAAATGGCGGCCTGCCTATGCCGCCCTGGCCAATTACGTGAGCCTGCCGCTGCACCAGTTCCAGGATTTCTCCGCCGTGTTCTCGGCAAGGGTGGGGAGCGCCATGGCGGATATTCGTGCAGGCAAGCCGCCGGGTGAGGAGATCGATCTGACGCTGAAGCTCTCCGTGGATCCAACCGCAACTGCCGAGTTCGACAACGCGCTCGCTGCGCTCCGGGCCGCGAGGTGATTCGCTCCCCTGGTTCGCACAACACTCGCCTGATCGCTCGCCTCGGGAGTACCACCAACCGAAATGCCGGCCAATTTCGTAGTCCTCTTGACGCCGCTGGTCAGACAACAGCGGGCAAACCGATGACCCTTGGCGTTGCGTCTAGTAGCAGAACCAGTGGTACTGCCAATAGATCGCGGATCGGCGCCTAGCGACAGCGATTAGTTGGTAAGCCTGAGCAAATGGGTTGGTTAAAGAGAGCACGGCACCTTGGCGCCTATGACGAATGGCAGCGCCGCACCGATAAGCCCATGCTCATTGTTTCGGTTCTATTTCTCGTCGTCATCCTCGTCCCGATGTTCTTCAGCAGTCTCCCCATTCCAGTCCGCAACGTGCTGACGATCATCGAGACCTCTCTTTGGGTGATTTTCGTCATCGACTACCTGGTTCGCTTCATCCTCGCCCCTAGACGGTGGCGGTTCCTCTATACACATATCCCGGAGCTCGTCGTCATCGCGGTCCCCGTGCTGCGACCGCTTCGGTCCTTACAGGTGCTTCGACTTCTGCGCCTCGGTGGACTAGGCACCGTCGCCAACCGGCTGGCTCGCCGAAGCTCTCCAGGGTCGAGTTGTGCTGCTGGTATCTGCCATTACCGGGATTCTCGTTGTGACTGTGGCTGGCGTGGTCTTGATATTGGAGCGCGGTAACCCAGAAGCAACCATCACTTCCTACCCTCAGGCCTTGTGGTGGGCGCTCTCAACCGTGACGACCGTCGGATACGGTGATGTCTACCCTGTCACGGACGGGGGCCGGCTGGCAGCTATCATTCTCATGTTGGCCGGCATCGCCCTGGTTGGCATATTGACCGCAGCCGTCGCAGCGTGGTTCGTTCAATCCGTAGTTAAGCGTGCCGAACCAGCTGTCCCAGAAGCGAATGCGCTCGAACTGGCCCAGCATGAGTCGGTTCTCCGTCGCCTCGACCTTCTTGAAACTCGATTGGCCGAGGTTGATGTCGGAGTAAGGCGAATCTTGGCCGTCCTACTGAAGGAAAGAAATCGAACCGAAGATGCCACCGCTGAGGACGGCAGCAACTAAGCCGGACTTCCTCCTAACCTTTCCCTGCCAGCGACTATCCCGCCACCTGGACCTTCCATTGGAGGGTTCCCGTGCGAGGTAACACGCCACCTATCCTTCTGATCCGTAGATCGACATGGCGTATTTTACTCATTTACCAGTAGTGACCGCTAACTACTTTTGTGGGGCTGAACTGGGGATGTGCTTGTCTTCATATGACCATCAGTTACCGTGAATCACCGGAGATTTTTACCGTTTCTGGAGCTTTTGTTCTCAACTGTTCTCACGGTGGCGGCGCCAAATCACCTCGCTGGCACAGCACAACAACTTGGCCCTTTGCCACCCCGAAGATCGGCGTCGCCCACACAGAAGTGCCTGCGCGGAACGGGAAAGATTTCCATCTTCGGTGCTGGTCGCATCGCCACGTCGGGTCAAGCGATCGCAGAAGGGTCGAGCCACTGCGCAACCTCAGCTCGATCGTCACGCTCCCAGCCTTGTTGGTTGAATCTTAGACCGGGCGGCTTCAGAAGGTCCATTGTTTCGGTTACCTGGACACGATAGCCGAGGCAGATCCCCTCGTTCGGCTTGCCGTCAAGATAGGACTCACGTCGATGATGGTCACGCCGAACGCGGCGTCAAGCCTATCGAGCGCGAAGTCGAGATCAGAATAGGAGAAGGCTTCGACCTCGGGAACGCGGTCGCCACAGATTCTCTTTGATGGTGACTCGTACCAGTAGAGCTGATCGCCTGGCTGCAACAGGTGATACGGCCAGAGTTTCTTCCTCCAGAGGTTGAACCAGATGGAGTCGTCCATTTCTACGGCCGTTCGGGGCAATAGAAATCCTCTACTCGTGATGTAGGCCATTTTGCTGTGCCCTCCTAATGATTGATGGTCAGCGTATGAACGGATATCAGGTCGTGCGATGGATTCGGCCGGGGGAACGTTTCGAGCCATTTCATGGAATGGGTAAAGCTCGGTTGCGCGAGCCAGCGTGGCGCGGCCGATCAATCCCTCGACACGGCGTACCGCGTCGGGAGGGGTGTCGTCGGCGAGCGGAACGATCCAGACCGACGACCAGTCGTACGTCTTGCCGGCCTCCGAAGCGTGACCCCGGGATCGGTTGCCTACCCCGACCGTCGTAGACCCCACATAGATGACGGCGCCTGCCCAGTCGCAGACCACGTAGACAGCCTTCCTCGGGACTGTCGGGGATAGCCCGACTGAACGGCACTCGCCTGGCCACGGCATATGGATGCGCCCACTCGCATCGAACGCGCACGAGGAGGAGAACGTTTTGCTGTTCATGTGTCCAGCTCCTCCTCGAGCTCCTCTCCTTCGTCGAAATCGTCGGCCTCGACCTCTGTTTCCCAGACGTCGAGCAGGGCGTCCACTGAGTCGGGTCCTCGCTGAGCTCGTCGGCACTGTCCTCGACGTCGGGAGACACGACAACCCCGGTCGCTTGGTAATTGCGCCGCCAAATAGCGCCAGACGACGAGGTCTTCGTCGAGAGCGTTCAGTATCTCCCCCAGCCGTCGACATGCCTAGGGTCCACTCCCCGCCGTTCGACCACCGAGGTACCATCGGAGCCCTTCACGTCGATCAGCAATCCACGGGTAATCCGAAGACGCTCGATCACGCCTTGGAGGTCTGCCAGGGCTACCTGCATCCTCTGTTCGGTGTCTTGACGTCGTTCGGTCGGCCCACTTTGCCGTCGGGAGTGAACGCTTCCGAGATACAGATCGCTCACTCGCCGGTCCTGGGAGTCGTCCTCGGTGCGCATCAGGACGCCGTTGCCGTCGACCGCCCGGATGACCTTTGCACCCATCGTGTAGTCGGTTAAGGCCTGATGCAGTTGGTGGATACCTTGGCGTTCTGCGATGGCGTCGATGACCTGCCCTGGCGTACGGCGATCCGGCTGGTTTGAATTGGTCGTACCTCGGTCTCCCCACAGGGACAGGGATGCGATGAGCGGGTACATGGCCCGGGCCGCCAATACGAGTCGTCCGGGCCGAGCGTGCGAGTCCCTCCGTCTGCTTCTAGTTCTTCGAGTGCACTCTGGCGCATTCGTCGGCTCAGCGTTGAGTGGCTTTCCAGTAACTGTCACGCACCCTTTCACCAAATCCAAGCTGCATGTAACGTCGGATCCGGTCGACATTTTCACCCTCTCCGCCTAGTGCACGAACGATCAGGGCAGTGGCAGCTTCGTCCGGAGCAATGGCGTGATGCGCTTGCGTGTTGATTGCTGCGTGACCGCTGCCCGCAACGCCGCCCGAACATTGTCATTGGCCGAGGTGAATAACTCGACGATGGCGGCAGCACGAACGGCGGGGTCCTCCCGAGAGGTGAGCGGCCTCGAGCATCTCCTCGCGGGTGATCGACCCGGCCAGCCAGTCGTGTCGCTTTGCCGTGATGACCCCGGCGCCGTTTCGATCTCGGCCAGCACGGCATTCCGCCAGCGCCTCCATCTCTGGCCCCTCGCCCCACGCCTTATCCTCGACATGACGGAGCGCCACCAGGGATCTCACTGCCGACGAGACTGGTAACGACGTCCTCGCTCAGAGGAATGAAACCCACGAAGGACCAGCCCTGGGACGACTTCGCAATCGAGCGCCTCCAAATCTTTCTTTTGAGGTCCCCGATCGAAGGCGGGTATCAGTCCCTTAATGCGTTGACGCATGACCTGGTCCGTTGTGTCATAGGCCGCCACGGCGCTGTGAACTTCCAGGATGGAGTGCACGCTGCGATCCTCGATGATCCCTCCGCGGTGGGTCATGCACCAAGGGTCGTCAGTGCCATCGGTGTGCGCGAGCACGTGGCGGCTGCCCAGACCTCGGTGAAACGCCCTGATTGCGAATGGAATAGCGCCAGTCATTCGGTCCAGCACTTGTGACCCGCTGCCCGAAAGATCGACGGCCCAGCTGAAGTGCTCCCTGGATCTCCACCTCGACCCGCAACCGGGGACTCTCCCCTCGCTCGTTGCGGGTGCCCACCCGGCGCAAACCGACTCTCTTCGCCGCCGGTACCGGGGACAGACCGCTCGAACTGATGACGCGCCGGCCGAATCCTCGGATTGCCAATGTCTGGGAGCACTTTGCGGGCCCAGAGATCCGCCCGCACCGCGAGCAGGGTGCCACCGGGTACTGCCAAGTGGTCAGGACTTTCCGCTGCCTTGCGCAGTTCTTGCGGAGACACGACGCAGTCGGCAATGGTGCGTGCCGCCTTCAGCGACATCCCGAACCGCTCGACAAGCTTTTCAGTAGCCGCATGGCGGGCCTGTGCCTTGGCGTATTCGGGCAAATGAGAGACCGGCCTTGGTGCCACATGGTCGTGGCGGTCCTGTGCCGTCCCATTGCGGGTTGGCGGCTCCCGAGCCACGGGACGAACTTGAGCTCGATTTTTTCCGGCATTTGGTGTCCTTTCGGCGTTTGAGACGCACCAAGGAAGCCCCGACAGAATGGGAATCCCGGACGTGTCGAACTTGTCTTCAGTTCGCCCGGGTACACCGACGGGTCGTCCCCGTCTCGCTGGCGCATCCTCCGGCCGTCCGGAACCTGTCCCGGCGTGGCCATCGGCGGCAACGTTTGTCTCTGGCGGTCGCAAGGCGTACTGGGCCATACCGCGCCCAGCGTTACCGCCCCGTTGGTTCTTAGACCTCTGGGTCGACCCCCGTCGCATCCCGCGTCGCAGGCAACCGCCACTGTACCACCGCGCCCACGAGCCGGGTCAAGGAAAAGTTGGTGTCACCGGTCGGCCAAGCCGTCGGATGCTTGATCAGGCATATCGACGTCTGGGTTCGGAACTTCCCGGCTCAAGAGGCTTGGGCGAGACAGAGACTCAGCCGCGCGGACGGCCCTGAGACTGCCTTGTAGATCTGGGCATCTCACGATCGGATACACCACACGTCTACGCTCCAGGTCCGTGGCTGTCATGAACGATCCGTCCGCTGCGGAGGACTATCGCAGACGTCTCCAGGGTGAGGTTTTCACGAGGCGCTGGGTTGTCGAGCTGATTCTCGACTTGGCCAGTTACACACCAGATAAGGACCTTGCTTCGCTCCATGCGGTCGAACCGTCGTGTGGGCGGGGCGCTTTCTTGGGGCCAATGGTTCGACGCTTGAGCGCATCTTGTCGCCTTAATGGCCGGCCGATCGGCGATGCTCACGGGGCGATCTCGGCTTCGGATCTCTTGGTGGACAACTGATCTCATCCGCCGACTTGTTGACTCTGAGCTCAAGGAAGACGGCTGGACGAGTCCGCGAAATCGACGGGCTCTCTGCGGGTTGGGTCGTGCAAAGGGACTATCTGCTGAGCCAACCGCCGCATCTCCGGCTTCAAACCGACGGGCCACATGGGGCCGACTTCGTTCTGGGTAACCCACCGTATATTCGTCCAGAGGACATTCCCTCTGAGCTATACCAGCAATATCGGAAGTCCTACTCGACCATGTGCGGTCGCGCCGATATCTACGTTGCTTTCTTCGAAGCTGCGCTCAGATCGCTCGCACCGGAGGGCGTCGTCGCGTTTATCTGCGCTGATAGGTGGATGAGAAATCAGTACGGGAGAGAACTTCGCTCGCTCGTCTCCTCTCGCCACGCAATGGAATTCAGTCATGTCGATGCACGACGTAGATGCTTTCGAGGAGGAGGTTTCTGCTTACCCAGCCATCGTTGTGATCCGCAGCTCTCTACAGAGGTCCGTTGCGGTAATCGATACGCAGGGGTCATTCAGCGATTCGCACGTCGGAGCTCTTTCGGAGTGGGTTGCGAGCGACTCAGAATCAATAGCAGAACCGAGCTTTCGAGGTAACAGGCTTCCGCACTGGTTTGAAGGTAATGACATCTGGCCCGGAGGGGATCCAGGCGTAATCCGGATGGTGGAAGAACTGAATGACCGGCTTCCATTTCTTGAAGACGAGGCCACAGGCACCCGTGTCGGTATAGGCGTTGCGACAGGAAACGATGGGATCTTCATCACGACCGATCGTCAACTCGTTGAAGAAGAGCGGCTCCTTCCGCTGGCGATGTCCGGCGACGGCATTTCTGGTGAACTCAAATGGTCAGGTCACTATTTGGTCAATCCCTGGGAGGCCGACGGATCGCTCGTGGACTTGACTCGCTACCCCAAGCTAGCCCGCTACTTCAAAGCCCATCAGGAGGAGCTCGGAGGGCGACATATCGCGAAGAAAGCCGCCGAGAATTGGTTCCGCACAATCGACAAGGTGAACAGTGAACTGACTACCCGACTCAAGCTGTTGTTCCCAGACATGAAGATGACTGCACACCCAGTGCTAGACACCGGCAATACCTATCCACATCACAATCTCTATTTCGTCACGTCGACGGTATGGGACCTTGAGGTACTCGGCGGAATACTGATGTCGAAGGTGGCGGAATCCTTCATAAGTGCCTATTGCGTCAAGATGCGTGGCGGCACGCTCCGCTTTCAAGCCCAATACCTCCGACGAATCCGCGTTCCCCCTCCAAGCGTCATCACGTCTGGGGATCAGGAGAACTTCGCAAGGCATTCCGTAAGCGCCGCGCGGACCTCGCCACTGAGGTGGCTCTCAAAATCTATGGGGTTGAGAGCTACAGAGACTTGCTCTGTGGCGCTTAAGCTTCCCGATTACGAGCCTCGAGTTTCAGGCCGCAGTCCGAAACTTTTGGACAGTCCGCGAGAACCAGGCGGAACAACAGCGTCTTGAGGGTCGATTGGATGCGGGGACGAGAGGCGCTGTCACCGGGGGCCAGCATCTGAACCAGGTTGCCCCATCTGATCGCTCGGGTATTCGAGGACGCCGGAATTCCACCCGCGGGGGATTCACGACTGCTGCCTGGCTACTACCGAGCGTCCAAGAACTGGGACGTCGTAATCACTTACAAGGGCGCCATCGTCGCGATCATTGAGCTTAAATCACAAGTCGGTTCGTTCGGCAACAACTTCAACAATCGGGTCGAAGAGATGATCGGCCAAAGCAGGGATTTGTGGAGAGCGGCGCAGGAGGGTCTGCTCGGAGAGATCCGGCCGTGGTTCGGATACCTAATGCTTCTGGAGTCTTCGGAGCGGTCGCAGGCGCTCCTCCGTGAGCCGAGAACAGCCTTTCCACTTGATCCAGAATTCATCGGAACTCGTTACATCGATCGATATCAAATTGCTTTCAAGCGCCTCGTGCTCGAAGGGGACTTGAATGCCGTATGCCTAGTCACCACCGACAGGCGTGAGGATACGGTTGGCTATCCAGATCGGACGATGACGTTTACCTCGTTCGCAACCTCAATCCATGGTCGTGCGGCTGAGATCCGTTCACAACTGGATTAGAAGACCTAAGGATGGCGGGACCCTTCGGAACCCCCAGACCCCTCTGAGAGGTCACCAACAGTGCTCAGCAGGCTGAAGTTGTCCCTTGCTCGATCACGGAGTTCGTGAAGTACGTCTTGGCGCTTGAACTCGACGTTGAAGGCGTCGGTTACGTCATCTCGGTCGCGCTGGTCATGCCGCTGCTTTAGGGTCGCAGCTGCAACCCGGATCGGAAGCGAGAGCTTCTGACCCAGAATGCTTCGATCGCTTAGCGCACTCTTCGGATCATCCAGAATCGCCTTCAATTCCGGATCGGCTCTAAGGATTTGACCGACCAAGTAAACCGAGACGATTCGGGTCAACCGCCAGCTCCGGCGATAACTCTCTGGAAAGAGCTGGACTTGATCATCAACCTGTTGCCGAATGAAATCAACTAACACAACGTGAGATGCGGTGATGCTCTCGTTGAAAATTAAGGCGTGATTCTCTGATTCAAACAACACCAATCGCTTGACGGCCAACCATGGCATCGCGTTGTAGACTGCGCAAAGAAGCTGAGCGGCGTCATCGTTAGCGATAACCGGTACCCCTTGAGGTCTTCCAACGGTGGCATCTGGCCTCGTCTCGTAAATGATCCCGGGGTAGTCCCCGGCAAACTCACTGGTAATCCGCGCTTGCGGACCACCGAGCGCGACAAGATTTCGAGCATTAACTGCGGACTGTGTATTACTCCTCCCACGAGATCTCTTGCGCGAGTTCGGGGTCTTCCCTCTACTTCGATGAACTTCACAAAGACGCGCATTCCGGTGTTAATTCGCCCTCAGCCTGAGCCGACGCGAAGGCAATAGCGGACTGTGCGCCATTAACGATTGATGGATTTTCGATCACGAGTCGGGTCGGTTCTTCAAGAAAGGCTTTACAGACGACCGTGAGGCCGTTGTGGTAAGCCAGAAAATCACGATGCTCATGGTGTCGCCTGATTGCATTGTCCAACTGAATCCGGACTCGATTTCGTCGAACTTCTCGACGGACGTCCAACTCAAAGATGGAACGATCATCTATCCCCGGCCACATAACGATGTCGACTGCCTTCACGGCAGCCATCGCAACTCGATTCGGAGGGTTGCCCAAAATGATTCGTTCCCCTGGAGCACACTCGGCGGTGATTGTGGCAACGGGTGCTACAGGTGCCGCGACGGCTCTTGCAAGAGCCGCTAGTCGCTGCAACTCGTAGACAACAAGGTATCCTGGATGTTCAGCGGCGTTTGTAGCATTGACAAGGGTCTTTGCTTCCTCGGTGAGTGTGCCCGTGGTCACAAGAACGAGGCGGATTCGCAACTTTCCTTCGCGGTACCAGTTGTCGCGCAATTTGTGGCGCAATTCCGAAACGGTCGATAAGTGCGACGAGTTTTGGATCCACGTTTCCCGCCAACATCGCTTCAAGGCTGTTGGGATCCTTGAAGTGGTTTGCCGTAGCGAGCAGTCGATTGAATGCGTTGGGGCCGACTTGCGCGGGATTATCAGTGAACTTGGACTGAAAGATCACAAGAGTTTCGTGATCCTCGTCTCCGGTTGAGCTCTCCAGGTATAGGCCGTCTACGCCTTGATCACGGTCGCCATCACAGACGAATTCATATGCATCCAAATCATCCAGCCCGACCACGTTGCGCAGGAACCAAAGGAGCAGTATTGACCGCTCCTTCGCGAGGCCACCTGCTTCCTCTGTGTTGGCGACGCTCTTCAGGTAGTCGTAATCAGATTGAAGGCCTGAGGGCATGTACAGACGCTACCTCCGACACCGGTGCTGATGCCTTTGACCGGCGTGACGCTTGATCAGGAGGCAGATTGTTCGCCTTCGAGGGTTCCAGCCGGCAGCGAACGCTGCACCGCATCCATTTGGCGAACGAGCACAAATCCCTCGAAACCTCGTTGAGCGTCCTACCCCTCGATCTCCCTCGGACTCAATCCTGGACTGTTCGAGGGTCGACGGATTGAGGGGGGGGTGTAACCCGTTCGTTCTGCCGCGTCCTTTACTCACCTGTTGGTGTGGAGGCTTCGTGATATCGATGGACAAGTTGAACCTCCCACAAGTGGTCCACCCGTGTACCTGGATCTCGACACGCTTCCGTTGTCGTCACGGACAGACACTTATAGGTCCACGCCCTTCCCCACATCGCGCTGGACTGCAAAGGCAAGCTTGTTCTGGGTCTCTGCCGTCTGGACTTGACCGATGACCAACGCCCGCCGGGCCGCCGCCAGCGCCCTCTGGCGTTGGACCCGTTGCTCGGTGTTGGCGGGGTTGGACTCGGCGCCCAAGGTCCTCCACCCGTGATGTACCAGCGGTCCCGGTAGGCGGCGACAACCGAGACCTCTTGGACAAAGTGCTCGCGGCGGACGGGGTCAGCCGGTGCGGTCCCAAGACGCCTCAGCCAGGCCGGGCGCTTTTCAATGGCATGTTCGGCCAGGGTCCGGGCCCGTTGTTGCATCGCTTCGTCACGTTCCAGAAGGGCGCGGGCCAGGTCGGGGTTGCTGACTCGTCGAGCCCGGGGAATGAGACCGGCGATGAGGTTGCCCGTCCCCTGGCGCCGGCTCCGGGCCGCCTGGCTCCAGCGCTCCACGCGTCCGTGCGACACGGCGGCGACGTCCTGGGCGTCGTCGAAGGACCGCGCGGCCACGAGCAGTGGGAAGGTGCCGTCTACGTCGAGGCCGCGGGCCTCGGCGTCGCGCAATGAGGCACAGAGCGGCCCACGGGCATCGCTGGCCCGGACGGCATCGACGTCTGCCTTCGGCAGGCCCGAGCGGGCCAGCAGGGCATCCCAGCGCTCGGCTTGGGCGAGCGTCGCCAGGGTCAGGTACTCGGCCGCCAGGCGCTCCATGCCTTCGGCCTCGGCATGCTGGCGCCGGATCATCTCGTGGGCGGCCACGTCGGCCCCCTCGTTGGCCAGCACCCTGGCAGAGCACGTCGCGGGCGCTCGAGCGTCTCAGTGACCTCGTCGTGGGCGGTCCCCGGGTCCGGGTCGTAGTGGGTGTCGACGTAGATGTGGTTGCTCTGCGCGGCCTCGGGTGGCCGAGACGTAGAGGACTTCGCGGGTGGTGGTCGGGCGACACCATGGCGTGGGCGGTGTCCACTGTGCGGCCCTGGGCCCGGTGCGCAGTCGTGGCGTACGCGAGCTCGACGTGCTCCTTACGTAGTCGGCCGGGAGAACGACGCTGCCGTCGCCGCCGACTCGCCGCACCAATCATGGACCCGTCGTCGTGGGTGGCGGTGACGCGTCCACTGGTCCCCGTTTCGCACCCAGCGTTGCCCCGAGCAGACCGCCGGTTGTTCTGCCGGGTCACCACCAGGTCGCCGACCCCGGCCGCCGCGCCGCCCGGAGCCCGATACCGACCTCCTCGACCAGCCCGGCCGCGACGCGCTCGGCCCGGGCCCGGCCGTTCAGCTCGTTGACGGTCGCCAGATCCCCGGCGATCATCAGGCTCCACTGCCCTGCCTCGGTGTCCTGCTTCCAGGCCCGTAGAGCGCGTCGAGCATCTGCTCCCGGCTGCCGTCTGTGATCCGCCCGTGGGCATCATAGGTGTCGATGGCAGTCTCGGAGCCCGTCGCGGAGTGCGACGCTGGCCTCCTTTTCCCAGTCGTGGTGGAACCGCCGCACGTCGGTCAGCTCGGGCGCGGTGCCGTCGCGATCACGCACCAGCGCGCCGAACATCCCGCCCGCTTCGACCGCGCTCAGCTGCGCCTGGTCGCCCACCAGGAGCACCTTCGCCCCGGCGTCGTGGGCCGCCTCGACCAGCTCGTCGAGGGCGAAGGTTCCGGCCAGGCTGGCCTCGTCGACGATCACCAGCTGGCCCGGCGCGGAGTTGCCAGGTGCCGACCTCGGTGCACCAGAGCCGAGAGTTCTGCACGCACCGGCAGAGGGCTGGCGGGCGGACGGTGCCAAGGACCGCATGGTCGACCGGAGTGCTGCGATCTTGGCCAGGCGCTCGACCTCGCTGGCGGTGCTCGTGGAGCCACTTGGCGGTGTTCTCGGTGTCGATGCCGAGCTCGTCGGCCAGCACCTCGGCGGCGGCGGCAGAGGGGGCGAGACCGAGCACCGAACCTGCTCCGTGCTCGGTCTCCCAGGCGGCACGCAGCCCGGCCATGGTGGTGGACTTGCCGGTCCCTGCCGGGCCGACCAGCACGTCGAGGAAGCGCCCGGAGGTGGCGATCCGCTCGACCGCCAGGGCCTGGTCGAGGCTGAGCCCGTGGTCCCGGCCGGGCAGGTTTGGCCGCGGTGATCGCGGCCACGGTGCGCGCGGTGACCGTCGGCCCGGCGCGCGCTCACGTCCGGCGTCGAGCAGCCGCGCCTCGGCCTCCAGCACGGTGGCGGTGGTGTAGACCTCGTGCCCCTTGGCCCGGAAGCGACTGGTGCCGTCTGACTCGCCGGAGCCGCTCGGGCGTGTGGTGCAGCTCTGGGGCCGAGACCAACAGTGAATGGGCCAGGGCCAGGTCGGCCGTGCGCTCGGCCACCGCGATGCGCTCGTCGGGGGAGGCGAAACGGACCCCCTGAAGCTGCCGGTGCACTTCGGCGAGCACGTTGGCCCGGCTGAACGTGGCCCGGCGCTCGGCCACCTTCGCCAAGGCCACACCGGCCGCGTCAGCGAGGATCGCATCGGCCAGATCGGCGGCGCGCAGCAGCGGCAGGTCGTTGCGGTCGGCCAGGCGTGGCCACCCAGGCCACCGGCGTCATCTCCGACATAGGGCTCGGCCCGCGTGCGCCAGCGCTCGGTCAGTCTCAGCCAGGCTGTGATGGGTCTTGGCCGGCCGGGTCTCGAGCGTCGCTCGGCTGGCGCAGATCGAGGACCTCGACGTTGGTCGGCTGGCGCCCCCGGGCGGCGGCGAACTCGGCGACGAGTTCGCGTCCTTGCGCGCCTCGATCGCTCCCGAACGCTGCGAGAACTCGGCCATCAGGGCTTCGGCGACGCCGGCCACCTCGTAGCGGAGCGGTCGGAATGGCGCCGCGCCCGCCCGTCCCAGCCCCAGCCGAGCTCTTCGGTCAACAGGTCGGCCGAGCACGCCCTGGTGGAGTTCGGACAGCGCCACCACCGGCTTGAACAGACCCCTCGAATCGAGCGTGCGCCACCCGCCGTCGGAGACTGAACGGGCCCGGTTCGCCACCACCACGTGGTCGTGCAGCTGGGGGTCCCCGGCCCGGGAGTCCAAGTGGGTGAACGCGGCGGCCACGACGCCTTCGATGTCCTCCTGGACGACGCCGTTGGTGCCCGAGCGGGAGTGGAAGACCTCCCGCTCGGCGTACGCGAGCACGAACTCGATGGCCCGGCGGTGGCAGTCGTAGATCCGTCCTTGGTCTCCTGGTCGCGCCAGCGCCCACGCCACCGACACCGACTTCGACGGCGAGAACGTCAGGTCGAAGCCGGCCACCGGCGAGCGGAACGTAGCGGTCCGGGCCCGCTCCTCGGCTTCGATCCGGGCACCTGCTCGGCCCGCTCGGCGGCGCTCTCCGTCGCTCGGAATGGCGCCGACCTGCGCCGCCACCCGCTTGGCCAAAGACAGGTGGGAGCGATTGGGCTGGCGACCGAGCGCCCGGCCGGTCACCGGATCGGCGCACATCCCGAGCAGGTTGAACAGGTGCTCCTCGCTGACCGGCGAACCGGCCTCGCACCCCCGTCCCTCGTCGAGGGCGGCCAGCCCGGCCCCCATGAATACGCCCGGCGGCGTGCCCGACTCGGCGTAGTAACGGGTCAGGTTGGACGAGGCCCGACGGCGCCATCGCCGGCTGCCACTGACTCCATCAGGTACCGGTAGCCCGACCCCAAGGCTCATCCGGCGTAGCGA
>CAWFPQ010000001.1:0-1907555 GCA_963817875.1 uncultured Acidimicrobiaceae bacterium | reverse complement strand
TCCCGGAGCCAGGTCGAGGGGGACGTGGAGTTCTCCTTCAAACACGACCTTGTGATCCACGCGGCTCACCCGACACTGCCGCGTGGTCACGCCGAGAACTGCATGCGGCCACCGCCTCGGTGCTGGAGGCCTTGGAAAAGAAGCCCGACGAAATTGCATCCATCCTCGCCCGACATTGGCGCGAGGCGGTTACGCCGACCGATCCCGCCAGTACCTCTTGACCGCAGCCAACCGGGCACGCCAAGCCCTCGCAGTGGAGGAAACGTACGACCTGTACTCACAGGCGCTCGACCAGATTTCAGAGGACGCCGACCGGCTGAAGATCCGCTTCCTTCGCGCGGAAGCACTCGTCCAGCTCCAGGATTATTCCCGCGGGCGCAGAGCTCGCGGAGCTGATTCCATTGTTGAGGGGCGAGACGCAGGTCGAGGCTCTCGTGGCCCGCTCGCACGCCACGCTGTGGACGGAGCAGACCGAGGAGACGATGGCGTGCGCTCAACGTGCGCTCGACTTGGCTCAGGCGGGGGGATTCACAGAACTCGAAACAGCCGCCCTCGGCATGGTCGCGGCCGCCCACGGGATGTGCGGGGAAGCGGGCGACCTCGAAAAGGCCGTGACGCTCGGCGACGAGGCGCTCGCCAACTGGCCTTCCCACTCGCGCGAGAGCGAGCACGCGGAGATGTATCACTTGGCGGCGAACCATTACTACTGGTACGGAGATTACGAACGTGCCATGAGCTTTTCGGAGTTGTCGTTCACCACCGCCGGGGTGGAATTGCACACCCAGGAGTTCAGGCTCCGTGGTGCGGGCATGCAGGGGATCATCCTGGCGAGCCTGGGGCGCTACGAGGAGGCAATCGCAGCTGCGGAATACGCGATCGAGCTCGGTCGAGACATGGGCCGGCCTGTGAGTGTGGTAATGAACTACTCAACCTTGCCCCTCCGGGAGATCTTCGTGTTGGACGACGCGCTCTACACGGAGCGAGGGTGTGGCGGACCTCTTGGGGCCGTCCGAGTTCAACATGCCGTGGATGAACGCACGGGCGGACGTATTCGTGGCCAGGGTCATGAAAGGCGACCTCTCGATAGCGGAGCGCGGCTGGAGTGCCCTTTGGGAGGACGCAGTCGGTAGCAAGGCGTGGGAGCGCTGGCTGGTCAGCGGCCGGCTAGCGGCTGCCCGCGGTGATCTGGACCTCGCCAAGGGAAGGACCGACGAGGCCGAGGTGTGGGCCATGCGGGCGATCGACATGGCCGTCGCCTCGAGCAGGAAGAAATACGAGGCGATCGGCCGCATTACTCTCGGCCGGACGCTCATGGCAGCGGGGCTGGGTCGCGAGGCCGCCGGCGAGCTCCGTCGGGCGGTGGCGGACGCAGAGGCGGTCGGCTCGCCCTTCATCCGCTGGCAGGCGCTGGCCGCATTAGGCGCAGCGCTCGCGGCATATGGCAGTGATCCGTCGGGGCCGTGTCTGGAGGCGGCCGCCATCATCCGTTCGATCTCCGAGGAGCTTTCGGCGGAACGCGCGGCGACGTTTCTGGCCGATCAGCGCGTCACCGAGGTGCTCGAAGCCGCTCGTTGAGCCCGGGCACGCGGCGAGGGAACGACTGGGCGTTTGGTGGAGGTGATCGCGATGCTTTCGAACCCACTCGTCAACCCCGAGCTGCACCGCCTATTACAGATTGTCAAGGGGGAAGTTTCAGAAGATTGAGATTGGACCTTGACAGTCATCAACCACACTGGCATCCGCCCAGAGCCCTTACGTTGCAGCCCGATCGAAAAGAGCAAGCTGAGTCGCATCGGGGCCTCGAACTGCAGTGCCCACTTCTCTACGACCTGGAGTTCAGCTGAATCCGGCCTTGTTGTCAAGCACCGAGATTCCCCGAGCGCGATCAGGTTGGCAACGGCAGGCGAAGTTCGACGTGTCGCAGCACACCAGTATGGTGATCCGTGTTGACCGCTCTCCGTCGACGGCGGTGTCGATGTCCTGCGTGCCCCGGTGCGCCTGGCCGCGGGGCAAGCCAGCCCCGACCCTCGCCGGCAGTTTGCCCCTCCTCGAGGTTCCGCAGGAACAGCCCCGCCTCTTCAAAGTTCCGCCAGAATTGCCTCACCGTGTTTTTGGACCCCTCAGGCTGCTCTGGCAGAGACCCATGGCTTTTGTGCGCCAGATGCTACGGGCTGGCGGTGATCCCCTCGGGAATGGCGATGCAGAGCCGGTGGGGACGTAGTTGGTGACGACCCTGCTGCTGGTGGTGGTGGTGGTGGTGGTGGTGGTGGTGGTGGTGGTTGCCCGAACGAGTAGTTGTAGTGAAACCCGCAGTTCCCGCCGGGGCCATCATGGAGATAGACCGCGTCGGGGTCTGAAGGCATTCGATAGATGACCAGGCACGCAGATCCGCCCGCTTGCAGCAGTGTCTCGATGCGTCCACAGAGACCGAGGACATCGTGCTGGCCAAGGTCATCGAGATCCTTGGCCACCGATCGGTCCACGACGGAGAGCACGTGCTTATACCAAGCTGTCGGATGTGCCACGAGAAGGAGTGCCTCGCCGGGGCGCAACACGAAATGACTCGGCGACCCTTGAGCTGTCTCCGCTCCGAATCGAACCAGCCGTGTGGAGTTGACGGTGACCTGGAAGGCTGAAATTTCGCTCCCCAGACCCAGACATCAGCAATACCGCCTGGTCAGGGTCGAACAGTGCGTAGCAGACCCCATGCTGCTGTTCTTTTCGACTCCATGTCCTCGAGACGTTGCGCACCGATTCGCCAAGCTCATTGCCGGCCTCGAGTTGACCCAAGATCTGCTCGCGGAAGAAAGAGGAGTCGTCAGAACCTCCCGGCTCATGGCCTACGCCAGCAAGGAGGCGACCACCGGGCAGTGGAGCGAACTCGTAGAACGTACGGCGCTTTGAGGTCGGTGATGAGCTTCGAGCTGCCACGACCAACCCGGGCCAACGTGCTTGCATTTCGTGGCCGTTTCCGCGGATTTCGTATTCTGGAAGTCGGGAGAGAGGATCAAGGAGTGTCATTGGTCTAAGAGGTCGAGGCGCGTCCGAGCGCGGTGTCTTACCGGTACAGAGACGGATCCTGAGATCGCGCCCCGGGGAGCCAGCAACTCCCCGGGGCGCGAACCCTCAGACAGCCGAGGTGGCGAGTTGCTTGTGGTCTGAGCCGACGCTGACTTCGATGCGGCGTGGCTTCGCTTGCTCGGCGACCGGAATGGCCACGGTTAGCACCCCGCCCTCGTAACTGGCTTCGATACGTTCGGAGTCCAGGGTCTTTCCCAGGACGACCTGCCTGGTGAAGGTACCGAATGTCCGCTCGGCAATCACCGATTCGATGCCGTCGCTCGTGAGCGGTGCCGGACGTTCGGCCGAGATGCTCAAGACGTTGTCCTCCACCGTCAGTTCGATGGACTCGGGGTCCACTCCTGGGAGGTCCAGCTGGAGTAGGAACGAGTCGTCCTTGCGATATGCGTCCATGGGCATGGCCATCGGACGCTGTCCGCTCTGCTGGGCACTCCAGAGCTGCTGGAAGAGCCGGTCGACATCACGAAACGGGTCACTTCGCACAAGAGTCATCTCTCTACCTCCTTCTGATCGACAGTTGCTCTCTTGCGCCGCCTACCAGCGGTGACGCGGAAATATTAGCACTCTCGCATGGAGAGTGCTAGAGGTCGCGACAAATTTTTCTGCCCATCGGCCCGAAGGTCGCGCAGCCCGGATCGCGGCGAGTTACTGCTTGTGGCGCATCACGACCATGCCGATTCCGACACGCTCTCGACGCTCCATGGCGGCGACGAGCAGCCGGTACTGGCGGGCGCCCGCCTCACCGTCTGAGGCAGGCCAATAGGTATGCGCAGAGAACACACTGTCGACGTCGGAGAGCTCGACGAAGTCTGCAATATCGATCGTCCCGAGTAGTCGCCGGCCGCGACTCGTCGAGCTCGCTGCTCTCCAACACCACCATGTCGCCGTTGTCCTTCTCGTAGCCCAGTTCGATCTCTGAGAAGTCGACTTCCTCTCCTGACTTTTCGGCGATTTTCTCCTAGCGAATATGCGAGCCTCTTCTTCTGTCCACCTGGTGGAAATGCACGGTGTGGTCCCTTACTGCACCTTCACCGGAACGCTCACGAGACCGAAACTGACAAAACCTGACCACGTCGCTCTTGCCATTGCTCTGAGGTATCCCCCTCGAGCGCGTCTATCCCCTGAGCTTCCTTTGCGCACGGAGAGGTCGGCTCTTTGAGCGGACCCTGATCAGTCTCCAAGCCGCCTCGTGATCCCCCGGCCCGGTCCAGCCAGCGGTGTTCGGTCGGGTTTGGTGCTGGCCTCGGTGTAGGAACTGAGGCAGATCCCCGATGACGCGGCTGAGATCTCCACCGCGATCCGCATGTAACCACTCCGCGACGGACTGGTCGCATGAGCTGAAAAGACCACCTTCGCCGACAGCAACATCGCCACCTGACCGTCAGGACCTCAAGGGAGACCGACTGGGGCCGATTACGGTCGTGAACGTTGCATCGTCAAGGATGCTTCTCGACTCGAAGGCACTCTCGTCGCGGATAGCCCGGCATGTTCGACAGCGAGTGCAAAGCGATGGGCGTCGCGTACGGCACACCCGCCGTGGTCATTATTGAAGTACACGTACACATCCTCACTCGAATCCCACAAGTCAGCGAGGCGCCCGGCCCAGTTCGCGAGAGCGGCTCGGCCGTAACATGGATGCAAGCTCGCTCTGCCCTCGTGAAGTCGCAGGTATCCCCAACCCGTTGTGCGCCAGAGGGGGGATCTCCGCTGGGGTGTATCCGTGAGGCAGAACGCCACTCCGTACTGCTTCAAGATGTCCGCGACTTCGTCGGTGTGCCACGATTCGTGGCGCGGCTCGAATGCCACTCTGGCACTCGACGGAAAGGCCTTGAGAGTGGCCGCCAGGCGCGCCGGGTCAACCCGGAAGTTTGCTGGAAGCTGCAACAGGATCGGACCTCTCTTCGAACCCAAGCCGCTCGAGCAACTGAGGAGTCGTCGCACCGGCTCCGTCGGCCTGCTCAGTCGGAGCACATGGGTCAGGTAGCGACTCGCTTTGAGGCTGAAATCGAAGTCATCGGGCGTGGCGGCGGCCCACCGTTCGAAGGTTGCCGTCTGCGGGAGGCGATAGAAGACATTGTTGACCTCGACCGACTGAAAGCGGTCCGAATAGTACGTCAGCCATTCCCTCTGAGGGAGCCGTTGGGGATACAGGCGACCGCGCCAGTCGGCGTACTGCCAACCTGATGTCCCGATGATGACGCTCACTCTCCTGACAAGGGACTCGCCGCGGTGACCCCCGCGGGTGCGAATCCGAAGGCAGCCCCGGTGTCGATTGTGTCGCGAATGTGTAAGTCGATTGTGTCGCGAATGTGTAAGTAGTGGGCGAAGGTCTCCGCCCAGTCCTCTGCGGGGTGCATCGTCGCGTAGGCCCAGACGAAGGGGTCACGCCAATTGGGAGGGGGTCCGGTGACGTAATGCCGGTCGAGTGCCTCCTGGTAGTCGGCGTTTGGGTCCCCAAATCGCTGCGCAAAGCCAGCGAAGAGGGCGCCAGTGATCGGGCCGCGAGCTTTGGGGAGGGACGGAACCGTTGTCAAGAGATCCTCGGGATTCGAATAGGAGAACATCATTGCAATGACGCTTGGAGGGCCTACCCCGATGCGCGGTGTGCAAAACCGCTGCCGTGAAAAGGGTCGACGCGGAGGCAGTCGCGAACGGTGGCCGCGCACTGCCCAGAAACGGGACTCACCCAATCGGGTGATTCTCGCTTACCCGGGTCCGCCTTGGGTATGGGTTCGGGGAACGAGATCAGGAGCACAAGTGACAGAACGATTCCATGTGGGTCCAGGCGGCGAGACACATCAGCACAGTGAGGCAGATCAGCCGCTCACAACCCAACAGGGTGTGATCGTGGCCGACGACCAGAACTCTTTGCGGGCAGGTGAGCGTGGGCCCGGACTTCTCGAGGACTTCCACTTCCGAGAGAAGATCTTCCACTTCGATCACGAACGCATTCCAGAACGAGTAGTCCACGCCCGTGGCTACGGCGCTCATGGATTCTTCGAGAACTACGAACCGCTGGACGAGCTGACAAGAGCAGACCTGTTTCAGCGGGCTGGGGAGCGCACCCCCGTCTTCGTCCGCTTCTCGACGGTGGCGGGCAACAAAGGGTCCGCCGACCTGGCCCGAGACGTCCGAGGTTTTGCCACCAAGTTCTACACCCAGGAAGGAAACTGGGATCTGGTGGGCAACAACATCCCGGTCTTCTTCATCCAAGATGCCATTAAGTTCCCGGACCTGATCCATGCCGCGAAGCAGGAACCCGACCGCGGTTTTCCCCAGGCTCAGACGGCGCACGACAACTTCTGGGACTTCGCCTCGCTGATGCCAGAGTCCACCCACATGCTGTTGTGGATCATGTCGGACCGGGCCATCCCACGTTCCTTCCGCTTCATGGAGGGCTTCGGAGTCCACACCTTTCGGCTGGTCAACGCCGAGGGACGCTCTACCTACGTGAAGTTCCATTGGAAGCCGGTGCTCGGTCTGCAATCGGTCGTCTGGAACGAGGCGCTCAAGATCAACGGCGCCGATCCCGACTTTCACCGCCGCGACCTGTGGGACGCCATATCGAGTGGTGAGTTCCCCGAGTGGGAGTTGGGCCTCCAGACATTCGACGACGATTTTGCCGACGAGTTCGAGTTCGACGTTCTCGATCCGACCAAGCTCATTCCCGAAGAAACGGTCCCAGTGCTTCGGGTGGGTCGGCTCGTCCTCGATCGGGTGGTCGACAACTTCTTCGCCGAGACTGAGCAGGTGGCATTTTGCACCCAGAACGTGGTGCCGGGCATCGACTTCACCAACGACCCGCTCCTCCAGGGCCGCAACTTCTCCTACCTCGACACCCAGCTCAAGCGCCTCGGGAGTCCCAACTTCACGCAGCTACCCGTCAACGCCCCAAAGTGCCCCTTCGCCCACTTCCAACAAGACGGGCACATGGCCACGATCAACCCGTCCACCAGAGCCAATTACGAGCCGAATACGTGGAGCGCAGAGGAAGGAGGCCCGAGAGAAGACCCTGTGCGCGGCTACGAGAGCTTCCCCGCCCCCGTGGCTGGCGAGAAGCGTCGGCTGCGACCTGAGAGCTTCGCCGATCACTACAGCCAGGCCCGTCAGTTCTACCTGAGCCAAACACCTGTCGAGCGGCGCCACATCGTAAACGCCTTCGTGTTCGAGCTCTCGAAGGTCGAGCGGACCGACATCCGTAGTCGAATCGTGGCAGGTCTCCGCAATGTGGACGAGGACCTGGCTGGCGCGGTGGCCGCTGGCCTCGGCGCCGAGCTGCCCGAGAAGACCTCTCCGGCGCGAGAGCCGATCTCCGACCTCCCCGTCTCGTTGGCCCTCAGCATCCTCGAAAACGGACCGCAACACCTGGTAGGCCGCAAGCTTGGCGTCCTCGTCACCGACGGAGCGGACAGCGGTCTCCTCGAGCAGTTGCGCAGTTCGGCCAAGGCCGAGCGGGTCGTCGTCGAGATCGTGGCGGCAACCGTGGGGGGCGTGACCGGGAGCGACGGCGAGGTGATCCCAGCTGACCAGAAAATCGACGGCGGACCGTCGGTGCTCTATGACGCGGTGGTGATCCTCGCCTCGCCTGACGCCGTGCCGGCCCTGCTCGGACACCCGGCGGCCCGAGACTTCGTCACGGACGCCTACGCCCACGCGAAGTTTGTCGGCTACACCTCAGCGGCATCGACTCTTTTTGATGGAGTCGGCCTTCCCGAAGATCTCGACCCTGGCTTTCTCGATCTCGACGACGTGGGAGTTGACGGCTTCCTCGATGCCTGCGCACCGCTTCGCTACTGGGATCGCGCCGTGCCGACGGCGTGAGGAACCACGAAACGACGCCATCCACGAGCCGTACACCCGGCCGGTCGGCACCGATTTCTTCGCCCGCGAACGAGGACGGCCGCCATGACCCCGAACCGCCGGACGGCGGCGACAGCGACCGAATCCCCCAGCACCCGACCGGGCAGGAGCAAGCGCAGATCAACCGCGCCGTCGATCCCCCGGCATGACCTACCAACTCCGTCCCTGCGTGTTGTTCGACGTCGATGGGACACTCGCCGGACCGAGCGTCGCCAGGCATCGGAAATGCCGACGGGTTCAAACGAAGCCGAAGCGCCTTCGTTCTGGGGCCTGCGTCCCGAGGCGTGACTCTTGGTACGCCAAGCCAAGCTGATCAGATTGACTCGGGCCTGTTGAGCCCTTCCGAGGTCACCGCCATCTCCTACGGCGATGCAGCCGATGCCACTGTGTATGACCCGCGAGCCGCGGGAAGGGTCGCTCTACTCATCGGACGTGGATCAGAGCGTCTTGATGAGCCCACCGTCGATGGTGAAGTCGGGCCCAGTGATGTTTGCGGCGCGCTTGCTGAAGGGAAGACGATAACGTCCGCTACTTCCACTAGGGCAGTGAGTCGACCCGTGGCCGCATCTCCGGTGGCTTGCTGGGCAACCTCAGACCCGTCACCTCCGGAGGCACGAGCGACGTGGGATAGCCATCAGTCGGCGGTGCGACCACCCGATGTCCCGTCCGGGTTTGTCGATCAAGATGGTTTGGTGCTGGCGAATCACTCTGGGGTGGAGGAAGCCGATCTCAGTGCCTGGTGCCGCCTCCACCTGGGCTCCGAGATTAGCGATGTGCTGTTCTGCACGGGCCACCTTTCTACGGTCGTGGGTGTCGAGCTGACCTCGGCTCGACGCGTCGTGGTCAAACTGCGTCCTCCCTCACCTCGGCTGCTGGGATGCGCCGTGGTCCATCGATGGGCCTTCGATCAGGGCTTTCCTTGCCCCGAACCGCTCGTCGACACGGCGCCCTTGGGCAATCTCGTGGCCAGCGCCGAAGCGATGACCTCGGGCGGGGCCGTCTTTCCGACCTCGTCTCGTGCTCCGACGCCTTTCGCCACGGCTCTCGTGCGCTTGGTCGAGCTCGCACCAAGGGCGACCGGGGTCCCCTCCCTTGACCCCCAGCCGGCGTGGACGCGCCCAGATTTCGCGAGGTCCGAACTCTGGCCGACACCCGACGACCGGACCGTCGATCTCAACGCGACGGAGGGACCGGAATGGCTCGACGAGGCAGGACGACTGGCACGAGAACGGCTGGCCGCATCTTCCTCGGCCTTGGCCGTTGGCCATGGCGACTGGTACACGGCGAACCTGCGCTGGAAGGGGGACGACCTCTATACGGCGTGGGACTGGGACAGCGTTATTGCCGCTCCTGAGCCTGTTATTGCGGGTCTCGCCTCCGCCGTCTACCCCGTTACCGAGGCCGGCACCGAGGCGACAGTCGCTGAGTCAGCGGCGTTCTTGGACGCCTACCAAGGGGCTCGTGGGCGCTCGTTTCGCGATGAAGAGCTGACCGAGGCGTGGGCAGCTGGACTCTGGCTACGCGCCTTCGACGCCAAGAAGCAGTTCGTAACGGAGGGTGTCGCGTTGTCTTTGAGTGAGGCCGAAGGCCTGCAGCGCGGGCGCAAGGCCTCGGGTTTGTAGCCCTTTGAGGTACTCGGATGAACGACCCGCTCCCGCGTACGGGGCTACTGTGAGTCGAACTGAAACCGAAACGGCCTGAGCAATCTCCTCCAAAATCTCAAACTGGTCTCGTTGGATTTCCTCTCTCATCCGGTGAATGGCTGTGCCCGCGAACGTGACCAACATGCCGATGGCTTGAGCGCCCTGTTGCTGCCCCGCGAGCTACACAAGACTCTGCCAGAACTGCAGGAGTTCGTCAGGGACTTCGTTGAATTGGTCGGACGATTCAGGTGCCAACGCGGGATCGTTGTAAACGACAGGCGCCTCTCGGACTCCGGCGGCCACGTCGTCGACCAGTGACATGGGGACCGCGAGAGTCGCCGCGCGGACAGGCTCGGATGCGCTCTTCTCCGGCTCCGGCATGATCGTATTCTAGGACTGGTTCTTTTAGTGCCGCCTAATCGCCGTGGCACGTCGCTGCTCATCGCCGTTGGCACCGTGACACTGCTTGTATTTCTTGCCGCTCCCGCAGTAGCAGCGGCCGTTACCTGCAGGTTCACCCGGCCTCGTCAGCCACTCGTACCTCGTGATCGCGTCGGCGAAGTTGCGGTAGCGGTTCGCGGTCCTGTCGACCTCGTACGCCATCACAAGGTCAACCAACTCGATCAGAGCGGCGATGACTGCGGAGCCTCTAGTCAGATTGTCTACGGCGACCCACCGAACTGAAGGCGGCAACCTGAGGTTCCCCAAGATTAGTGGACACCTGACGAGCTGACCCTTGGTCGGCTGGAAGGATGTCCGATATGGGAGTTACGAGGCGTAGGTTCACGCTGGAGTTCAAGACAGAGGCCGCGCATCGTGTGATCGATACCGGCAGATCGATTGCCGAGGTGTCCGCCGAGCTGTCGGTGGCGGACAGCTCGTTGGCCAGATGGGTGCGCGATGAGCGCCGCCGGCTGGACGCGGTGGCTGGATCGAGCGATGAGCCGTTGAGCGCGGCCGAGCGGACCGAGCTGTTGCGCTTGCGCCGCCAGGTCGCCGAGCAGGACAAGGACCTGGCCTTCTTGGGAAAAGCTGCCGCGTACTTCGCTTCGAATCCACCAAAGCAGAAAGATTTGCGTTGATGGCCGCCGAGTGCGCGAACTTCGAGATCACCCGCATGGCCCGCCTCTTGGAGGTGTCTTCGGCGGGCTACTACCGCTGGAGAGCGGCCCAGGACCGGCCCATGTTGGCCAGCGAGGTCCGTCGGGCCGATCTCGACGCCAAGATCATCAGCTCCCACAAGAGCTCGGACGGCACCTATGGCGCTCCTCGGATCACCCTCGACCTCCATGAGGCCGGGGAGCGGGTGAGCGCCAACACCGTGGCGGCCCGCATGGCCAGCCTCGGGATCGTCGGGGTGAGCCCACGCCTGTTCAAGGTCACCACCAGCCCCGATCCAGCCGCCACCTTCCCCGCCGACCTGGTGAACCGAGCATTCCATCCCGAGGGGATCGACGAGCTGTGGACCTCTGACATCACCTACCTCAAGGTCGGAAGCGGCGAGGCCTACATGTGCGCCATCCGCGACGAGGGATCGTCTCGGGTGCTCGGGTTCTCGGTGGCTGAGCACATGCGGACCGAGATCGTCCTCGAGGCGCTCGAGCAAGCGACGCTGACCCGTTTCGGGCACGTCGACGGGACGGTGTTCCATACCGACCGGGGCAGCCAGTTCTCGGATCGCAAGGTCGTCGACTTCTGTGAGTCCGTCGATCTGATCCGCTCCATGGGAGCGACGGGCAGCTGCTACGACCATGCCAGTGCCGAGAGCTTCTGGTCGATCTTCAAGCACGAGTACTTCTACCGGCACACCTTCGCCACCATCGACGAACTCCGAGCCGGCGTCGCCCGCTACATCAACTTCTACAACCACCAACGCCGCTGCGCCAAGGCCGACAACCTGAGCCCCATCCATTACGAGTTAACGTTGACCCACAAGCACCAAGCCGCTTAAAACCGTGTCCACATTTTCTGGGCAACCTCAACCCTTCAGCAGCGCTATGGGCGTGCCCTGGGTCTCCAACGGCTGCTGTATTCAGTGCCCTACGAAGCGCCTGGAGGTCATGAGTCGGGATTGGTGGTACCCGAACGAGACTCCACAGCCGCTGCCAACCTTGCACATACTCATATTGTCGTATCTCAGGTCGCACTCGCGTCGTCAGACAACGGACAGATAATCGTCTGCACGGCTATTGGTGGGAGAAGGTATTTGGTACTCGCGTAGATTTGACACCCGCCGCAAGCAGGTCGGCCCAGATGTGGAAGGCGTTATCGTCCTTCAGCCCGGTCCCGTCCTGCCTGCTGTTCCGCGAGATAGTTCACGGCCCAGCGAAGCGCGGTGCGGACGCAGTGGAGATCGACCGGGACGAGGCGATCAAGACACTGAACGACATCGTCGAGCTTGAGCTTGCGGGTGTCGTGCGTTTCACCCCAATACTCGCTCATGGTATTTGGGCACGCCCGCATCCCGATCATGGGCTGGATGCACGAGCAGGCGCAGCAGTCGCTTGCCCATGCCATTCAGGCGGGTGAGGAGGTCACCGCACTCGGGGGCAGCGTATCGCTGGGCATCGGAGAGCTGGTTGGTACCCACCACCCGTCCGTCGATGACATCCTCCAAGAGATGCTGGTCCAAGAGCGCCGAGGCATTAAGTTGTACCGCCAGCTCCTAGCGCTGGCTCAAGGACGCAGCGTCTCACTCGAAGAGCTGGCCCGTCAGATGATCCGCAGCGTAGAACTTGATGTCGCAGAGATCGAGAAGATGCTGCGCAAACGGGCCGACGCGTAGCCACACGTTGGTTAATACGACGACGATGGCTGTGGTTGCTAGTGCGACCACTATGTGAAGAACCATTTCACCTCCTGGGCGAAAGCCCACCATCGGTGAGCGCGGTGAGCCTTCCTTGGCTAGGGCGATACACTGCGGGAGAAGCCATGGAAGGAGCGCCCGATGCCAGAGTTCGGCGAAACCGCAAGTGATTTTTTTCGTAGCATTATTCACTCTCTGGAAGAAGAGGCCGATCGGTTGCCGTCACCCACGGCCATCATGGACTCACTTCGGGAGTTTGACCCGACGCCGGAACACATAACTGACGTGGCCGCCAAATGCGCTGACGCTGTCACAGCATTCGGCAAGGTCCTGGCCGGCATGGTGCAAGGGGCTCGGGAAAGTGCGAAAGTGGATGACCCGATGCCCGATCACATCGAGATCCCCGACGACCTGAGCGGTCTCTAACTTGTTTCGACCTGGAAAAGTCGGTGTAGGCACGAAAGTGAGATCCGTGTAAATCCCCACTGGCTGGCTGCGTAGGACCTCGCCTTGTCCCCTCCGGTCATAGTTGCCCCCGTTTCCGGTGGTTTCCGGCCATTATCACGGAATCGTCCGTGAGCCGGAAGGTAGCTGACGGATCGGACCTTCGGGCGTACCCTCGCCTCCCTCAGTGTCACGGCGTCTCACGCACCGGTCGTTCGGCCAGTCCCGCGCCAAGTTGCGCGGCGTAGAACCGGTCGAGGTCATGCGCCGTCAGTGTGTCGAGGCGCTTCGCCCCGAGTGCTGGGCGAATTTGCTTGGCGATCTTGCGCAGATGCTCGTGCAACGTTTTCGGCGACGATCCCATCCTTTCGCCGTGGGCGGTCCACTCGTCGAGCAGCACACCGAATGTCGCCGCGCTCCCACGGTGCCCGGCCCGCTCCACTTCTGCCACAAGCGCAGCGAGTTGCTTGGCGGCTTCGCGCCTGCCGGCTCCCGGCTCTCGTCGCGGCGCGGTGTACACCCGGCTCCTCTGTTTCGGCTTTCCCGTAATCGGGTCCCTTCCAAGAAACACACGCAGCTCTCCCACCATCCCGGTGCCTTCTCCCGCATCGTGCCCGCCATGACGATGTCCGCCATGACGAGGGATTGCAGGGATCCTGAAGGGACAGCGCTTGTTCTCCACTTCTTCGAAACAAGAATATGTGGCCTGAGCTGGACATTCTCGGTCGGCGCCCCCGGCAGTGTGTGATTTCAGGACATAGGCGACACCCCCGAGCCGGGATGTGTCAAGACATAGGAGACACCTGAGGTGGAAGGGGCTTCCTATGGACAAGGGCCGGTTCTTGATCGAGACGCACCTGCGGAGCGGTCGCCCCATCGGCGAGCTCGCTGCCGCGCACGGGGTGAGCCGCGGCTGGCTCTACAAGCTCTTGGCCCGCTACCGGCGCGAAGGTCCCGGGGGTCTCGAGCCGCGCTCGCGGCGTCCGCGGACCTCGCCGACGCGCATCGCCGATCTCTACGAGGACGAGATCGTGGCCTGGCGCAAGCACCTCGAAGAGGGGGGCTTTGACGCCGGAGCGGCGACTATCCACTTCCACATGTCGAGTCCGGGGCGCAACGTGCCGTCGGTGCCCACCATCTGGCGGTGCTGCGCGCCCGGGGCTTCGTCACCCCGCAACCGCACAAGCGCCCAAAGAGCTCGTGGAAGCGCTTTTGTGCCGAGTTCCCCAACGAGACCTGGCGGGGCGACGTGACCCACGTCGAAGTGGCGAACGGCGTCGTCTTGGAGGTCTTGAACCTCATCGACGAACACTCGCGCCTGTGTGTGGCCAGCCACGTCTTCGCCTCCACCCGTTCCTCCGACGTGGTGCGCACCTTGCACACCGCCGCGTCGAGGTGGGGCTATCCGCAGCGCTTTTTGTCCGACAACGGCCGCATCTTCGTCTCTCCGCGCGGCGAGCAGATCGGGGCGCTCGAGATCGAGCTGCTCGCACTCGGGATCAAGACCAAGCACTCGCGTCCCTACCACCCGGGACCTGCGGCAAGGTCGAGCGCTTCCACCAGACGATGAAGAAATACCTGGCCCGCCAAGAGCCGGCCACAACCAAGAAGCAGCTCCAGGGCCAGCTCGACCGTTTCGTCGCGTACTACAACGCCGTGCGCCCGCACCGCTCCTTGGGGCGTCGCACGCCCCTCGAGGCCTTCAGGGCCCGGGAGAAGGCGCGCCCGTCCAATCCGAGCATCGACGTCAGCGGCTATCGGGTCCGGCGCGACAAGGTGGACAAGGCGGGCCGGGTCACCTTGCGCTACCGGGGCAAGATGTACCACCTCGGGGTGGGCAATGCCTATGCCGGCCGGCGGGTCCTGCTCTTGGTCGCCGGGCTCGACGTGCGCATCGTCGCCACGGACGACGCCTCACCGTTGCGCCACCTCACCTTGGACCCGAGCGTGGACTACCAGCGCATGCCCTGAGCCCCAAGACGCGAAATCCCTGATCGAGTGCTGGGGCACATGACCCGGGTCCTTGCTTCGGGGCCTCTCAGCGAATCTGAGCGGGTCCCTTTGCGGGCGGGAGCCACTTCATAGAGCGAATCCTGCGTCTACGATGTCTTGACACAGCTGTCTCCGATGTCTCGCGACATCACATCGGCGCCCCCGGCAGGATTCGAACCTGCGACGCACGGTTTAGGAATCCGAAAATGCGCCGGAAACGACGGAGCCGGACGGTATCCAACCGGAGGCTTTCCGCAGGTCAGCGACCCCACGACGGAAGGCAACGGAAGCAACCGGATCCGGGTCGCTCCCGAGTTGTAGGGACGTTTGTAGGGACACATTGACTTACGGTTTTCGAACCGACGTTCGCGGAAATCAGCCAGGCGAGCCAGCGTCGCGGGTTCAATCATGCCGCTCACATTGCCCTGGTTAGTCGGGCAGCTACGCCCCGTACGGCACTTCGGAGCTACCCGTCGGCCCAAAATCGCCCGCGCGTTTTGGGGCACTCTGGCGTGGGTGAGTGAGCCCATAGCCAGCGCGATCCAGTGACCAGTCGCTTGATCAACGACACCACACAGCATCCGTCTGTTGGACTGACCGCTCGCGACTGTTGTCTGCCGTGGATCGAGACTGTGGACTAACCCGCGAGTAGCGACGTGGCAGTTCGATGCTCAGCCACCAGCGAGTGTCGACACTGCCAGGGCCAAGGACTGCAAGATGGCCCTCAGAAGACCCGCGCGGGACCAGCGCCGCACTTCGCGATCCAGGTAGGGAGCGCGCCCCTGCTCGCTTGGCCGATCACCAACATCTACGGGAGGTAGCGGTCCCACTCGTCGGCCACCAGGCTGTGGAAGGGGGCGGCGAGAAGCGGCTCGGCAGCGGTGGCAGACCAGCGCTCTTGAAGCCGGGGGCGCAGGCGCTCGGCCACCTCGGCCGGCTCGTCATCGAGGAAGAGATAGCTCACTTGGAGACCGGAATTGTCACGAGTTGTGAACGGGGGCTCGAGCGGCTCCGCCCCACCCCACCAGGCACCTCCCACGCCCGGGACGTCCACCAGATCGGCGACGGAGACTCCGCCGCGCTCGATCATGAAGTAGACGCCCTTGGCGGACCACCAGAGCAGGACGTCAGCGCCGATCTTGATCCGAGGTGCGGCGGCGATCCCGTCAACCCGGTAGACGGCGCGTTCGACCAGCGGTAGCAGGTATGGGGTCCGTCCGGCACTGTGCAAGGCCACGTTCAAGTCATTGAAGCCCTCCATCGCAGTGAGGTCCGTGAAGAAATAGCTCTGCAGGTGGTCGGCTTCGTCGTAGCGCTCGTCGCTCGCCGCCCTGGCCGCTCGGCAGGCGGGTGTGGAGACCATCCGAAAGGAAGCGCGGAGTTGTGTCAGGCGGTGCTGTTCGGGGCGGTGGTCGAGAGAGTGCCATTCCAGATAGATCAGCGTCGAGCCCTTCGGGATGCCGCTTGGACAGCGACGCGTAGATCGTCGTCACATCGGTCCGGCCCGTGGCCAGGATGTCGGGACATTCGTCGGACGGCGTGCCGACCAGAGCTGACCTGTTCACTTTCACGACAAGGTGGTCCGGCCGCCGTCGACTGCCAGGGTCTGGCCGGTGATGAAGGTCGACTCGTGCGAGAGGAGGAAGAGGGAGGCGTAGGCCGCCTCCCAGGCCGTCCCCCGGCGCCCGAGCGGAACGGGGATGTTCTCCCGGCCGGGCATGTTGCGGTCACCGTCGCGGCCGATCCCCGTATCGATCATCCCCAACATCACGATGTTCGCCCTGACGGCGTCGCTCTGGCGGGCGATTGCCGTGGCCCGCACCAGGGCCGAGAGCCCGGCTTTGGAGGCGTCGTAGGCGATCATTTTCCCGATCCCCCGCACGGCGCCGATGGAGGAGACGAACACGACGGACGAGCCGGGCTCGAGCACGGGCAGGACCGCGCGGGCGGTCAACATCGCGCCGCGCAGGTTCGCGTCCAACGTGGTGTCCCAGGCCTCGGGCGTCTGTTCCTCGAAGCCGACGGGTCCGGGGATGCCGACGTTGTAGACGAGTCCGTCGATGCCACCGAGCGCACTCTGCGCCGCGGCGATCATGGCGCAGATGCTGTCGGGATCCGAGACCTCGGCTACTACCGTGTTGGTGGCGGCGCCTTCGGCACGGATGAGTGCCACCGTCTCGTCGGCCGAGGCCTCGTTGCGATCGACCACCACGACCTGGGCACCTTCCCGGCCGAGGAGCACGGCGAGCGCTCGGCCGTTGCCGATGGGCTGGTCCTCCAACTGGAAGTCGGTTTGGCCGCCACCGACGACCACGACTCGGCGGCCCACCATGCGGCCCCGACCGGGCGCCAGGCCCCGCGCTTCGCCCCGAAGGCCCGTTCCTTCCTCGGCAGCAACCGGTTCGGGGTAGGCCGCCAGCTTGTTGCCAGGGTTTTTCGGAACGAATCCGGAGGCGATGAGCACGTTGCAATCGGCGGCGGCCCGGCGCAGCGCGTGCGCTTCTTGACCTGCCTCGGACTCGTACCAGTGACGAGCGACGTCGGGCGACTCGAATTCCATGATGGCGAGCCGGCTGCCCGATTCCCAGGTTCCCTCACGCACGTCGTAGTCGGCATCGACGACGAGCATCTTGGCGCGGTGCTCGACGAGGGAGTCGTAGGTGACGGCACCATGCGCCGCCATCCCCGCCGGGTCGCGGATGACCTCGGTCATGATCACATAACCCTTGGGCATGTCTCTCCAGTCAGATGGGCCTCTCGGACGGGCCCTATCGGATGTGCTCGCTGCCGAAGATGGTGGTGCGGAGCATCTCGCGAGGCGACCCGGCGTCATACGGCGTGGCCCGGTGCATGACGCCGGTGTTGTCCCAGATGACGGTGTCACCGACGGACCAATGGTGGCTGTAGACGACCTCGTCCCGAGTGGCACGGTCCATCAGCTCGTCCAGCAACGCGCCACTCTCGTCAGGGTCCATGTCGACGACGTGATCGGCGTGGGCACTGATGAGGAGTGACTTGCGTCCAGAATCATGCGTCCAAACCAGAGGGTGCACGGATGTCGGGCGGGAACGCCAGCCCTGCACCTGTTCGGGTGTCGGGTCCGAATAGACCAACCGCTGTGACGCCTCGAGCGAATGCAGGACTCGCAACGAGGCGAACCGCTCCTTCTCGTCATCGGTGAGGGCGTCGTAGGCGGCATAAGTGCTGGCGAATTGGGTCTCCCCGCCGCACTCCGCCACCGCTTTGGCGCTGAGCAGCGTCGCCTTCTGGGGCGGCTCACCGTGCAGCGGCGTGCAGCCGTCGATGTGCCAGTGGAACGTGCCCTTGAGGTACTCGGCTGCCGAATTCTTGGTGGCGTCCCGCGTGACGCGGTAGATGCCTGCCACAGGGTGGTGACCCTCCGAGTAGTCCAGCTCCCCGATACGCCGGCAGAACGCCACCTGCGTGTCCGGCTCGAGATGGAGATCGGGGAATACGAGGACGCCGTGGGTCTCGAGCGCGTCCATGATCGCGTCGACGAGGGACTCGTCCTCCACGAGATCGCCCGGCGCGATGCCCGTGACCTCGGCGCCGATCGTCTTGGCGGTGGGGGCGACGACGAGCTCGCTCACCCGGCCTCGATGTCGCGCCACGACTCGTCCGGCCCGAGCACAGCGTCGTACGGATCGGGGATGCGAACGACGTCTGGACCCCGGGCGCTGCCCGGGGGAAGCTCGCCCCGCTCATAGGCGGCCAGCGCGTCGAGGAGGAGGAGCCGGGCGTTTGCGACTGCACCGTCGCTGGCCGAGAGATTGTCCTTGGAGCGGTCGACGATCGGTCCCATGCTGACCTGCACGACCGAGTCCTCGTCCACCACGCTGCGGTCGAAGCCGGTGTGGTGACCGGCATCCATAAGTGCCCGGTTCTGCCCCCATCGGTTGAACCGGTCGCCGCTGACCGTCGAAAAGTTGCGCGGGTCGGGGTCGAAGTCTTCTCGCACGGCGCCGAAGTCCTTCTGGGACATCGGTGCGGTGCCGTAGCTACCGAAGAACAGCGAGTGATGTGTGTCGTCGACGGGGGCAAAGGCGAAGAGGTGATAGCGGTCGACGAAGCCGGTGGCGGCGACGATGACGAGGGGAAAGAAGAAGTTGGTCACCCGGGCGTAAGTCTTGCCGTCGTCCTGTTTGCGCAGCGATGCGGCGCGCATGCCGAAAGAGGCTTCATCGGCCTCATAGATGGGGATCTTCATGAAGGCGACGGTCGCCTTCCCCTCGTCCATCGAATCGGTCTTCTCGTCCATGACTTTCTGGGTCCAGCTCTGGTGCAGTATCCCGGCGTGCACCGAGTCGAGGCCACCCTCGAGCGCTTGCAGCCAGTTGACGGGCAGGGTCGAGAAGGTCACCGCCGTCTTGTTCCCGTGCTCGACTGTGAAAGGTAGGTCAGGAAAGGGGGGTGGATCGGGGCCGCCCAACCACACCCACACGATGTTCCCGGCCTCATGCACCGGGAAATGGGTGACCTTGACCGCAGCGCAAAAGCGGTCGTGCCGCACGACCTGGGTCGGCGCCTCGACCACGACGCCAGACACGTCGGTTTTCCATCCGTGATAGATGCAACGCAGCCCGGTCCCCTCGACGCGCGCGAGAAGCAACGAAGCCTGTCGATGGGGACAGGCCTCGGCGAGAAACCCCACTCGGCCGTCCGGCGTACGCCACGACACGAAGTTCTCGCCCAGGAGCCGTACTGGGGTCGGTGCTTCTCCAGCCAAGAGGTTGTCAGAGAGGGCGTAGGGGACCCAGCAATTCTTGCGGATGAGCTTGCCCATGGGAGCATCGCCCTCGACCCGCGTGATCAGCTCGTTCTCCTCGCGAGTAACCATTCCTCGTTCCTCTCCAGGTACCCACTACGGCAGCACGCTGCCCGCCCAACAACCTATTTCGTCAAGTGACGAAACACAATCCGGCTTCGGGATCCGCCTGGCCATGTCGCTCACCCTCAATCTGCCGGATGCAGTCTTCGACGAACTCGACGACTTGGGCGTGTCCGATGTCGAGGTCGAAGGCGTTCTCGGTAATGAGGAAACGCGAGACCGCGCTGAGGAGGAGAACGGTGGCCTCCGGGGTCCCCGCGGCCACACCGTTCAACGCAGCGAGTTGCGCACGCCGGAAGGTGCGGGACGACTCGGCGATTTCGGAACGGATGGCCTTGCGGTGATTGGCCAACGCGATGAACTCGGTCGTGAGATCCGCGTTCGATCGGTCCATTAAGAGATCCCAGAACACCCAAAGCGGCTGCGGCGAGGCGAGTGCCTCCTCCTGTCGCGCCAGGCTCCGAGCGGCACCGCGCCGGAACAGTTCGATGAACAAATCGTCCATGTCCTCGAAGTAGTAGTGGATGGCATTGGGCAGCCCGGCTCGATTGGCGATCTTTCGAGAAGTGACTGCCGCGTAGCCCTCCTCGAGCATGAGCGCCTCGGCCGCATCGAGAAGCGCCGTGCGCGTCGCAGAATCGTCTTGGGGTCTTCGTCGGCGTGCTGGCATCGCTCTATCCACTCTGACATTTCCGCGCCGCGGTGGTGATGATCGTCGTGCGCACACCGCCCGTCGACCCATAGTGTCCCAAGTGAAGGAGCGGGCAGAACACCAAGCCCGAACAGAACCTTGGACGAGTGCTTGCTCCCAGCCAGCGGTTGACCGTCCAACGACGGACCATTCTGCAGAGGCACTGCTCGCTGGCGCAGGTGCTCGAAGGGTGCCCCGAAACGCGCGGGCGAGTTACCGGTCAAGAGTGCCCCAGTCCACCGGCTCGAGGCGACACTCGCCACTGTTCATCACGGAGCCGGACGTAGGCTCCAATGGTGGCAGTGCACCGCAATCGCGTCGCTTGCGACCACGAAGGTTGCGACTACTCCGTGGAGTTTCAGGTTCTCAGACCACACGCTACGGCCCGCTTCACCTCTGAGCCCTTGCCACGGCATTTCGCCAGGAAGGAGGGGTGGAGGATTGACGATGACGGCGATTTCTGCCCCAGACACACCGAGATATAGCCTGGCGTCTCGTGGTTCAACTGCATCTGCGATCGTTCCAGGCGCAGGAACTTCCGCTGATCGAACCTTGGTTCTTAAACGACGAGACGAACCGGTGGCTCGGCGGCCCCGAGTGGCCGCGTTTGATGCTGGACCTCGCTGATCGCCCCCGCGGTGAGTTCCGGGGAGCGATGGAGACCGGCCGGTTCCGCTGGACGGCATGGGATGGTGAACTCCCTGTGGGTTACGTCGATTGTGGTACTTACGACCGATGGACGACATGGGACGGGGAGCGAGCCGTTGCGGAGATCGATGTGCCGTCCGGCGCAGTGGCTTTCACGGTCGCTCCGGCCCGCCGTCGACTGGGCTACGGCAGGCTGATCCTCCAAGCGCTCTTCGATGCGCCCGAGGTGGCGGACATCGAACTCATTGGAGGTGGGGTCGAACCGGAGAACGTGGCGTCCATTGCGTGCCTCAGATCGGCCGGGTTCAGCCAAGAAAACAAAGAACCAGACTTCGAGGGGATGGTGTACTTCGTCAGGAGACGATGACACGGCACACCCAGCTCTCTGGAGCCCAGTGTCATGGTCACGGGTGTCCCCGTTCGCCGGTTATACAGGTGATCCACCTCCTGGGATAGGCATCCGGGGGATCCTCGGGTGCATGCCCGAGCAGGAGGTGTGCGGTGGAATGGATCCCGTCCTTCGAGTGTCACGTCCGTCCCGACGGTGAACACGTCTATCGGATCGGCCACGGACTGATCGACGAGTTCCTCGAGTTCGTCGTCGGCCGGGCCCGTCCGAACACGGTGCGGGCCTACGCCCACGACCTGAGCGTCTTCTTCACCGTGGTGAACAAGGACCCGCTCGAGGTGCGACCCAAGGACGTGATGGCCTTCGTCACCGCCCAGCGCCGTCCCAAGCCCGGCGCCGAGAACGTGGGCGCATCGACGGTTCGGCGGGACTGTCAGCGGCGACGATCAAGCGCCGTCTGGCGGCCGTCTCGAGTTTCTACGGCTACCTGATCACCCGCGACGACGTGGACGTGACGGCGAACCCGGTGCCCCGGGGCATCGCCACCCGGCAGAGCCGTTCACGTGGCGGTCGTGGCCTGCCGCTGGTGCGCGGTGTGCGCCGTCTGCCCCGGATCCTCGACCCCGACGAGATCGACGCGCTCATGGGTGCGCTGCGCACAGAACGGGACCGCGCCATGACCCAGGCCATGGTGCTCGGCGGTCTGCGGCGCTGCGAGGTGCTCGGCCTGCGCCTCGAAGATCTCCGACTCGGCGAATGGCGGGTCTTGATCAGGGAGGGCAAGGGCGGCCATGAGCGTCTGGTGCCGCTGTCTCCCACCTTCTTCGCCACCTTTGCTCGCTACATGGACCACGAACGACCAGAGTCGACAAGCGACATGCTGTTCGTGGCGCTCAAAGGTGCGCGACGCGGCCATCCGCTCTCGGTGCCAGGCCTCGACCAGATCATCCGCGCCGCCCGCGTGCGGGCCGGTCTGTCGCATGGCACCTGTCACGAGCTGCGCCACACCTGCTTCACGCGACTGCGCGAGGCGGGCATGGCCATCGAAGCGATCCAGGCCCAGGCCGGACACCGCTCCATCACGTCGACCCGTGTCTATCTCCACCTCAGCCTCGACTGGCTGGCCGACGAGTACCGACGCGCCATCGAAGCGATCGAGGCCCAGGCGCTTGTCGGGGTGGCCCAATGAACGCGCTCGCACGATCGCAGCCGCTCCCGCAGCGCCGCCCGGGCGGCGGGACGCCCGAGGTCACCTGGAACCAGATCGCAGCCAGGGCACCCGTCATGGTCGCCACCATGGCCTCCTACCTGGACCAACTCGAAGTCTCGGCCCGTCCGGGCACGGTGGCCGGCGCCGAGCTGACGCTCCGGTTCTTCGCCCATCGGGTCACCGAGGCCGATCCGAGCTGTGTGTCGGTGGCGCGCATCGGACGGCCCCACATCGAGGACTTCAAGTGCTGGCTCGTGGCACGTCGAGGCAGGACCGGCAAGCCCTTGGCCACCATGACCATCCGTCACCGGCTCAGCACGGTGCGCACCTTCTTCGAGCGCATCATGGAGTGGGACTACGACGACGCCCCTGCTCGGCTGTTCATCTACATGAGCGACTTCCCGGCTCTCGACGAGCCGCTGCCGAGGTTCGTGGACGACCCGACGGCGGCCAAGTTCATGGCCGCATTGGCGCAGGACCTGAACCTGCGACGTCGCCTCATGGTCGAACTGTTGGCCCGCACCGGGATGCGCGTCGGCGAGCTCTCCGGACTCGAAGACGACGCCATGATCCGCAAGGGCAGCGGTCATCGCCTCCGCATCCCCATCGGCAAGCTGCACAACGACCGCTACGTCCCACTGCTCCCGATGTTGGTCGATCTCATCGACGAGTACCGGACCGAACGCGGACGATCACGCTCAGGTCACCTCCTCGAGCGCGACGACGGACAGCCTTTCGACCGGCGCACCATCCATCGCTATGTCGAGAGGGTGGCCAAGCGGGCCGGTGTCGGCCACGTCCATCCCCATCAGCTCCGCCACACTCTCGCCACCCAGTCGATCAATCGGGGCATGAGCCTCGAGGCCATTGCCGCCTTGCTCGGGCATCGATCGATGGACATGACACTGATCTACGCCCGCATCTCCGACGAGACTGTCGCCGACGCGTACTTCAAGGTGACCGAAGCGGTCGAGGCCCAGTACTACGGGCTCTCCGGCGCAGCACCTGCTCGGCGAGCAGGCTCGAGCACCCCGCCGCCGGTCAGCGATCACCGTCGCCTGCTCGCCAACGGTCACTGCACGAGGCCGGCACTCCTCGGCTGCTCCTTCGAGAGCGTCTGTGAGCGCTGCGGATTCTTCGAGACCGGACCGCAGTTCGTCACCATCTTGAAGCGCCAGCGGAAACACGCCGACGAGCGAGGTCAGCTCGACCGGAGTCAGCTCTTCGACGGTCTCATCGAAGGAGTCGCCGATGCCCAGTGAGTGTGCTTCCATAGGTGAGAACCCAGGACCTACGGATCACCTGTATAACGCCGGGACTGCAGCAAGGTCGACCGCTTGTGGTTCGGCCGCTACTCCGGAATCTGCGTGGATAGGCAGAACGGATGACCTGCTGGATCGAACAGTACGATGTATCGCTCAGGAGCTGGCTGTGATGCAGCTCGCACAGCACCTAGCGCAGTCGCCTGCTGCTCGGCTTCCGCGAGATCGTCAACGGCCAGATCCAGATGCATCTGTTTTGGCATGTGGGCTTCAGGCCACGTTGGTGGCTGGTAGTCCTCGACGCGGGTGGCAGCGAGCCAGATTCGGTCGGCCTTGACCGCAACGAAAGCATCGCTGGTGAAGGCCACCTCACCTCCGAGCAAGTCTGCCCAGAAGGAGGCTAAACGTCCCGGATCAGCACAGTCCAACGCGATGGAGCCCAAACGTATGCTCGCCATCGCATCACGATAGGCAGACGGTCGGCTCCCGACAAGGGGCGTGTCAGGATGCCCCAGATCGCCGGGCTGGGGTGACACCCTGCGGCACCTTTGGGATACCCCCAGTCGGCCGATTGGACCCTGGTCCGAGGCTGGTAATAGACCGAGATCACGTCATTTCAGCGGAGGCGGACTCATGGACTACGTCAGCCATCATTCGCTCGAAGGGCTCCGGGTAGCCACGGTCGAACCACAAAAAGCCCTGATCGAACGGGCCAAAACCGTTGCTGCTGAAGACGATCGGATCCTGGCCGTCTACCTGGTCGGAGGATTCGCTGTCGGGACGGCGGATGCCTGGAGCGATGTCGATCTGCAGGTCACCGTTCGAGACGACGCCGTGGAGGATGTAGCGGCAACCTGGAAAGACGTCGCCAATGCCATCGCACCCACCGCGTACATCAAGCCCTTCGCTTTCAGTACCGGGGGTGTGTGCATCACCGCTGAGTGGTTGCACTTCGACGTCGTCTTCAACCCACAGTCGGCGGTCGATCCGAAGACGGTTGAAGGGATGGTGCCGCTGCTCGACAAGGCCGACATCTTGCCAACCGAGCCGATACCTCGGCCGGATCGTCAAGGTGCTCCCTTCTTTCCGCTCGCAGCAGTCGAGCATTTCCTCTACATGCTGGGCAACATGGTCTCGGTTATCGGGCGCGACGAAGTGATCCCCGCCTCCAACGGAGTGATCATGGTCCGAGACATAGCTCTCGTCTCGCTCCTGCTCGCAGAACGTGGGTGGAGCAGCACACGAGAGCACCAGTTCGGGAACCCATTCCCCTTTACCAAGCGATTGCGCAGCTATCTCACCGACGAGCAGAACCAGTTGCTGGTGTCGCTCCCTCCGCTCGAGGCCACCATCGACTCGGTCATTGAGGGCTACATCGCCTTGGCTCGCATCTTCCTCCCCAGGGCCCGACGACTGGCCGAACTGACAGGAGCCGAGTGGCCCGACGCCTACGTTCGAGCGTCAGTCAGATTCTTCGAGCGAAGCCTCGGCGTTTCCATCGACACCTTCTGACGAATCGGATTCTCACCCCAGACCCTCGGGTCGGTCGTCGTTCGCTCGGACTAGCCCCGTACGCCGGATCTGAGAGCCTCCCAGGTGGGCGCCGGGGGTAGCGGGATTATTCGGTCTTGGGACCCCAGTGGTCGGGCAGCGGACGAAGGACGAATATGAGGATGCCGAGGTACTTGTCCATCCACGCCTGCTTGTGCGGGTAACGGCGTCTGGCGCTCTCGGACAGTTGCGGCTCGACCGTGGTTTCGATCCACAGCCCTGCAGCGCTGAAGACGTTCAACAGGTCCGACATCGTGTAGGGGAGTTTGGAGAGCGTGATCTGATCGTTCCAGCTGCTGCGGTAGGAGTACACGCCCCTGCTGAAGTACTCCTCGCCGAGGGAGGTCCCGTTCCGTTCGGCGCGCTCGAGGGCGTATCGGATCGGTTGGGTCCTAGTCATCAGAATGAAGCCGTCGTCAGTCAGCATTGTCCGAGCCGCCCGCAGCGTGCGAATCGGATCAGACGTATAGCCAAAGGACTGCAGGAACATGATCCGGTCGAACCGTCGACCCGCGAGCGCAGCGACGGAGCCCAGCTCGGACAAGTCGCCCTGCACGAGTTCCAGACCGCTCGGGCGGTTGGTGATGAAGCTGCCGCTGATGTCGACGCCGACAGAGGCGCCGGCGCCAGCTCGAACGAGCTCGGCAAGTTTGCCGCCGCTCCCACAGCCGAGGTCGAGCACAGAGCGACCAGTGATGTCCCCAAGGCACTCGCGCTGCGCGGGCCATTCCACCAGCCGGTCCAGCGAGTCTTCCCTGCTGCGGGCCCGCTCGTAGTCGGGCGCGAGCTGCATCCACGGTTGGGCCGAATCCGAGCGACTCGGGCCAACCGACTTCACGATCTCTTCAGGGCCGTTTGATCCCACCAGCCAGTCAATGTAGACGCCTCCTGCGTCGCCTCGGAGAGTGAGCCCGTGGAAGGTGCCCTCTATCATCGCCGGGATGGTGGGACGGTTCGGCACAACGGGGACAGGGTCTGTAGGGGACGGAGTGAGTAGGCGATGATATGGGGGTGCCGAGTCGGGGGGTGTCAGCTTGGTGTTGAAGCGCATCCCCCTCCTCAACGTGGCGACCAATGCCGATGAGCTCGCCCGTGTCTTCGAGTCAGCCACCAGGTCACTCGACCGCGAGGAGGGCGCATGAACCCCCCGAAGACCGTTTCGATCATGCCCGACAAGGTCAGCCGCGAGATCATCTCGATCTACGACGAGTTCCTGGCGGACTGGTCGGTACCGGCCACAGAGGTCATGGTGCCCACTCGTTACGGCGTCACCCACGTGACCGAAGCCGGTCCCAAGGACGGTCCGGTGATCGTTCTTCTGCACGGCATGGGTTTTCCAACCCCCTTCATGTGGGCGACGCTTGCTCCTCATTTGGGCGTCTCTCATCGCCTCATCGCTCCTGACACCATCGGAGACGTCGGCAAGAGCCTTCTCGATGGCAGCACAAAGGCTCCGAGGTCGGGGGTCGACTACAGCCACTGGCTCGGCGATGTGCTCGAGGGAGTAGCTCTCGGTGATGGCAAGGTTGCGATCGTCGGTACGTCCTATGGTGCCTGGCTCGCCTTGCACCACTGCCTGAATGCGCCCGAGCGCGTCGATCGACTGGCCCTGATGAGCCCGCTGGGCATCGCACCTTGGAGCGTCCTGGCGAAGCTGATGCTGCGGATAACGCGCCTCATCGTGCAGCTGCGCCGTGACCCCGATGCAGGCGTGCGATGGGCCTTCCAAGATCGCGACGAGCTGGCTGAAGTCATCGCTCCATGGATGCGACTCTCGATGCAGTGCCGGCCGAAGCTGGGCCCACCGCTGCCGCTTTCGAGATCCAAGCTCCGGAGTATTCCCGTACCGGTGCTCGTCGCAATGGGGGACAGCGATCCGGTCCTCGGACCTGCGACCCCCGTGCTCCGCAGAGCCCGTGAGGTGCCTGACGTGAGAACCCAAGTAATTGAGGGTGCCGGCCATGGCTTGATCGCCGAAGCTCCAGAGCAGATGACCGATCTCTTGACCGACTTCTTGTTACGGACCTCTTAGCCCGGTTCGCCCGACCACGATCGTCGATCGGAATGGGGGCGCTGCACTACTCAAGTCCGGGCGGACTCACTACGGGGTGCCCCACTTCGTCGGAAGCGGGCGCACTATTCAGGTGTGTGCTTCGGGCGACATTTGGTTGCTCGAAGCTCTTGCCCATGCAGAAGCTGATCTCGGACTCGACATATGGGCCGAACTTCGGGATCTCCTCATACCCGGCCGCACGATAGAGGGCAGCCGCCGCTGGCGGATCGATGACCGTCTCCAGGACGACTTGAGTCGCTCCAAGCGCGCAAGCGCGATCTTCGAGGAACCGAAGTATCGCTCCTGCCAGCCCTTTCCGACGGTACTCAGGAACGATGTACATGCGCTTCAGTTCAGCGGTCTGAGTGTCAATGAGACGAACCGCGCCACACCCGATTGCTTTTTCGTCCGCCCATGCGACCACGAGCGCACCGTGCCCGGGCGCCACCTCCTCTGGATCGAGCTTCAGAACGAAGCCTTCGACCGGCTCGTGGTACCGGGCCCGTATCTCCTCATCCAGTGCGTAAAGGAGGTCTACGACGGCCTGCTGGTCGAGGTCACTCAGTCGAAGGTCTGCCTGCATGAAGCCATTTCAGCATCTCGTCCCTGCTCGATGCGTACCTCGCTACGGGTTGCAAGTGGACCTCGGAGACGCCACCACTGAGGACTGCCCCAGAACGCCGGGATGTGGGCATTCCAGGAACGATCTCAAGACGACAGAATGGGCCCATGTACGCAATTGTGACCAACGTCAGGGTCGAGAATCCTGAGGAAGCCCGGCTACGCCTTCCAGAGGCCCGAGAGGCACTTGTGTCTCGCGCCCCGGGCATCGTAAGCGGGTACTGGCTAGAGCCGATCGAAGGCGTCGGAACGTCGGTCCTGGTCTTTGAGACGAAGGAATATGCAGAAGAGGCCGCCAAATATCCGGTGCCTCCAATGCCAGGCGTTACTTTGCTCGACCTGACTGTCCGGGAAGTATTCGCACACGTCTGAGTCTTGGGACGTGTCTCCGTACGCCGGCTCTGTGCGCCATATTCGGGAGCCGACAGAATGGACAACATGGACTGGGTTCCGCCGAAGCCGCGACTGCAAGGAGGTGGTGTGGCTATCCGTCCGTTCCGGGCGAGCGATGCTGCCGCAGTCGCCTCAGCATGTCGGGACCCGGACATTCTCCGTTTCACGTTCATGAAGGATGGCCTCACTGAGGGAGAGGCTGGCGAATGGATTGACACCGGCAAGCAGCGGTGGCCTATGGGCCATCCTCGTTTCGCCGTCGTCGATGCACACGACGATCATCTCCTGGGGCAGGTGGGACTGAACTTCAATCCTCGACACGTGAGCGCGGAGGCGTACTACTGGGTTGTTGCCTCAGAGCGTGGCCGAGGCGTTGCTTCCCGAGCACTCAGCCTCCTCATTGACTGGGGGTTCTCCAAAGGCATTGAGCGCGTCTTCTTGGTAATCCACCCGGAGAACAAAGCATCGAACGGGCTGGCGGCAAGGCTGGGGTTCACGCGAGAAGGGGTGCTGCGGTCCTATGAACCGATCAAGGGTGACCGTCCAGACCTCGTGTCGTGGTCGCTTCTTCCCAGTGACCCGCGCCCTTGGCGGTAGGCCGAGCCGGTGCCTCCCACAGAGGGGAAGGTGTCAACCTTGAGCACACTCCACCCGTGGGTCAGGGGTATTTCCCAGATCGCCGGGCTGGGGTGCCACCCTGCGGCTACTAGGGCAGTCGTCCTTCGCAGTTACTTGTCGGGGACTGACTGCTCGTGGTGCACGGGGTGCTGGTGGGGCGACTCGGCGTGACCTCCCTGACTCGTCGGCGGGGCGACCTCACCCCGGAAGCCCAGCACTCGGAGGAAGAAGAGTCCAACCCGGTTCGGGCGCTTGCGAAGCTGGGCCGCCTTGGCTTCGGCCTCGTGACCGTCAGAGATGAGAATCCCGCGTGATGCGGACCGCACGCGCACACTCCGAATACTAATGGGGACTGGACCGGCTTGCGAGAGAGACGAACTGGCTTCCGAGCCACAAAACGTGAACACGAGGCTGCCCCACTCCGCCGGGAGGGTGACTCTCGGTAGACAACGCATTTTGACATCGTCACACTTACGTCATGGATGACGCCGTCTTCAACCTTCAAACGAATCCAGTCCACTTGGGTCTGGGAGCGAGGGTGGTTCCCCAGGAGCCGTTCACCGGCAATCTTGAATGGTACGAGCGCTATGAAGCGCGTACTGATTCCGATGGAGTCGAGGGGCGGCTCGTTTCCATGCACCGATACACAACGTCGTGGGAGTCGTGGGAGATGCACCCGTTGGGGGAAGAGTTAGTTGTCTGCACCGAGGGAACCATCAAGCTCCTCCAAGAGATAGACGGACAGGTACGGTCGGCCGAGCTAAATCAGGGCGAGGCGGTGATCAATCCTCCTGGGGTTTGGCACACAGCCGACGTCGATGCCGAGGCGGCCGTCCTGATCATCACGTCAGGTATCGGGACTAAGAATCGGCCTCGCTGAAGGGCCAGGGGTATCCCCGATCGCCGTATCGGAGTCGTTATGTCAGCCAGCGTCCTGGCGGTCATCAAGTCGAAGCTGTAGCAGAACAAGGTCCTGCCAACGTCCGAACTTTTCACCCACTTCTGGGAGTCGACCAACTTGCGAGAACCCCAGCTGCGTATGAAACCGGATTGACGCTTCATTTGCTCCGTCCACAGCCGCGATCATGGTGTGCTTTCCAGCCTCTTGCGCTCGCTTAACCAGTGCTCTCATGAGCGATTGGCCGACCCCGGAGCGCCATCGAGCTTCACGGACATGCACCGTATTCTCCACAGCAAACCGGTATCCGGGACGCTTCGTCACATCACGGAACCAGCCATAAGCAGCGACTCCGATCACCTCATCGTCATCTTCCGCTACGAGGACGCACTCATGTTCGGCGAGCCAGGCCAAGATGCTTTGGGGGGTATGCGACGTCTCAGTCCACTCGATGGCGGTTGTGGAAAGCAGGGCGTTGAGGACTGCGGCGATGGCGTCTCCATCTTCTGCCGTGGCCGTTCGGATCAACACTGAGCGAGTAAAAGCAGATTCAAGGTCCACTCACGGAGTCTGCTCTCAGCTTAGACAGGGAAGGATTTTGTTTTTCCGTACCAGGAGATGGGGTCGCGCTTGACCGCTTCCCACTGTCGTTTTCCTGATGCGGCTAATAGCGCCTGCAGGGCCGCGTCTCTACTTGCGCGCTGCCACAGGGCCTGGCGGCTCTGGCCGAGGGACTCGGCAATCTGCTCCCACGACAGCCCAGCCAAGCGCGCAAACGAGATGGCTTCCTTCTGGGCTGCATCAAAGTAGCGGCTAAATGCAGCCGCTACTCGAAGGACTTCCAGCGGGTCAGGGTCTGCACTTGTCCTGATCCGCTCCCATGCTTCCCAAAACGAATCCGAGGGTTTCATTGTCACAACATTGAACGAATCAAGGGGTCGTGTCAACATTCGTTTGCAGCCGCGACACTCGGCGAAGACTCTGTTCGTACCTGCCCCAGTACGCCGGTTATACATGTAATCCACCTCCTGGGATAGGCATCCGGGGGAACCTCCTTGGATGCGAACCCAATCAGGAGGTGTGCGGTGAAGTGGAGTCCGTCATTCGAGAGTCACGTCCGTCCCGACGGTGAACGCGTCTATCGGATCGGCCACCAGCTGATCGACGAGTTCCTCGAGTTCGTGGTGGGCCGGGCCCGTCCGAACACGGTGCGGGCCTATGCCCATGACCTGAATGTGTTCTTCAGCGTGGTGAAGAAGGACCCGCTCGAGGTGCGGCCCAAGGACGTGATGGCCTTCGTCACCGCGCAGCGCCGTCCCAAGCCCGGGGCCGAGAACGTCGTGCGCATCGCCGATGGTTCCGCCGGACTTTCCGCCGCAACGATCAAGCGCCGGCTCGCTGCGGTCTCGAGTTTCTATGGCTACTTGATCACCCGCGACGACATCGACGTCAGCACCAACCCCGTGCCCCGGGGCATCGCCACTCGTCAGAGCCGCTCGCGTGGCTGTCGGGGCCTGCCGCTCGTGCGCGGGGTGCGCCGGCTGCCCCGGATCCTCGACCCCGACGAGATCGAGGAACTGATGGGGGCGCTGCGCACCGAGCGCGACGTCGCCATGACCCAGGCCATGGTGCTCGGTGGCCTGCGGCGCTGCGAGGTGCTCGGCCTTCGTCTGGGCGATCTGCGCCTCGGCGAGTGGCGGGTGCTGATCAGAGAGGGCAAGGGCGGACACGAACGATTGATCCCGCTGTCTCCCACGTTCTTCGCAACGGTGGCGCGCTACATGGACCACGAGCGCCCACAGACGTCGAGCGACGCGCTCTTCGTCGCGCTCAAAGGAGCACGGCGCGGCCAACCGCTCTCGATCCCGGGTCTACAGCAGATCTTTCGGTCCGCCCGGCTGCGCGCCGAACTCAGCCACGGGACCTGCCACGAGCTGCGCCACACCTGCTTCACCCGCCTGAGCGAAGCCGGCATGGCCATCGAAGCCATCCAGGCCCTGGCCGGACACCGCTCCATCACCTCGACGCGGGTCTATCTGCACCTCAGCGTCGACTGGCTCGACGACGAGTACCGCCGGGCCGCCGAAGCCATCGAGGCCCAGGCGCTCCTGGGGGTGGCCCGATGAACGCGCTCGCCCAAGTACATCCCGAGCCGCGACGCCGGGGCGGCGGGACACCCGAGGTCACGTGGTCACAGATCGCCGCCCCGGCACCAGTGATGGTCGCCACCATGGCCTCCTACCTGGACCAACTCGAAGTCTCGGCCCGTCCGGGCACCGTGGCGGCGGCCGAGATGACGCTGCGCTTCTTCGCTCACAGGGTGACAGACGCCGACCCGAGTTGTGTGTCGGTGGCGCACATCGCACGGCCCCACATCGAGGACTTCAAGACCTGGCTCGCCGCGCGTCGGGGCAACACCGGCAAGCCCTTGGCCACCATGACGATCCGGCACCGGCTCAGCACCGTGCGCACCTTCTTCGAGCGCATCATGGAGTGGGACTACGACGACGCCCCGGCCCGCCTGTTTATCTACATGAGCGACTTCCCGGCCCTCGACGAGCCGCTGCCCAAGTTCTTGGACGACCCCACGGCGGCCAAGTTCATGGCGGCGCTGGCCGAGGACCCCAACCTGCGCCGCCGGCTCATGGTCGAGCTGTTGGCCCGCACCGGGATGCGCGTCGGTGAGCTCTCCGGACTCGGAGACGACGCCTTGGTGCGCAAGGGAGACGGCCACCGCCTCCTCATCCCAATCGGCAAGCTGCACAACGACCGCTACGTCCCGCTCCTGCCGATGCTCGTCGACCTCATCGCCGAGTACAGGGCCGTGCGCGGGCGCTCACGTTCGGGCCACCTCCTCGAGCGCGACGACGGTCGGCCCTTCGACCGACGCACGGTGCATCGCTACGTGGCCAGCGTCGCCAAGCGAGCCGGGGTCGGCCACGTCCATCCGCACCAGTTGCGCCACACCCTCGCCACCCAGTGCATCAACGCGGGCATGAGCCTCGAGGCCATCGCCGCCTTGCTCGGACATCGCTCCATGGACATGACGTTGGTCTATGCGCGCATCTCCGACGACACCGTCGCCGACGCGTACTTCAAGGTGACCGAAGCCGTCGAGGCCCAGTACTACGGGCTCTCGGGCGCCACCCCGCCTCGGGCGACAGGTTCGAGCACCCGTCCGCCCGTGAACGACCATCGCCGACTGCTCGCCAACGGTCACTGCACGAGGCCCGCCCTCCTCGGCTGCGCCTTCGAGAGTGTCTGCGAACGGTGTGGCTTCTTCGAGACCGGCCCGCAGTTCGTCACCATCTTGAAGCGCCAAAGTAAACACGCCAACCAGCGCGGTCAGAGCGACCGCAGTCAACTCTTCGACGGCCTCATTGAAGGAGTCGCCGACGCCCAGTGAGTGTGCTTCCATAGGAGTCAGCCCAGGACCTACGGATTACATGTATAACGCCGGCCTGGGGTCATGCCGGCAGCTGCTTGTCGATCTAGCGTTGGAGTCATGGCCCGCAAATCTGGCCCTAGTGACGACGACCACGACAACGCTGCCCGCCTGGGTCTGCTTGGTCTGACCGCAGACGAGGGCGCAGACGTGGACTCCATCATGATGCAGCTGGCCGCTCTGCAACCTCGCAACAACACCTTTCCGGCAGAGGTCCTGCTCGAGCTGGCCGCCGAGGCCATCGAGGAGTCCGGGGCATCACCGGCGGACCCGATCAACTACGAGGGGATGCGCGATCGCCATCTCCCCGAATACCATTTCCGTGGCAAATACCAGCAGCACAAGAGCAACTACGCCCTCATGGCTGCCGCCATGATCCGAGCCGGCGTCTATCCCGATCTCCTTGACGAGGCATACGGGTGGGGTATCGACGATATGTGGAAGTTCGCTTTTTACGCCGTAGTGCTCTACGGCCGGGTGGCGGCAGAACGAACCGGACGAACCCTTGATGACATTGCAGCAGCGCTTGCCGGGCGTCGGGGCCTGGAGCTCGGCGAGCCTTAACCGCCAGCTACGAAGGCCACGACGACATAGGCCGCATGGCGGTCGAAATTCTCCCGGCGGCGGTCATAGATGGTCGTCGTCCTCGGATCGGCGTGGCGTGCCGCGATCTGGACGTCACGCAGCGGCACCCCTGCGTCGAGTGCCGCCATGATGAACGCGGCACGGAGCATATGGGGGTGGACAATCCCGAGGCCGGCCCGCTTCCCGATCGACCGAACCCAGCGGTGTGCGGTGCGGCGGTCGAGTCGCTGCCCGTCGTGGCGATGCAGGATCGGTCCTTCGCATCGCTCGCCCAGGGCGAGGTCGATCGTCCGCGCCACTCTCGGGACCAGCGGAATCACAGCCGGCTTGTTGCCCTTCCCGATGATGCGCAGGGTGCGATGGCCCCGGTCGAAGCCGAGGTCCTCGGCGTCGGTTGCACAAGCCTCGCTCACGCGCAGACCGTTCAGGCCTAGCAGGGCGGCCAGCGCGGCGTGGTCGGGATCGGAGCGCTCGGCCGTGAAGAGGAACCGACCGAGCTCGCCCCGGTCGAGACCACGCCCTTCGCTCGGGTACACCTTGGGACGGCGGGCGTACTGCGCTGGATTCGATGGGATCCGACCGTCGATGTGGGCGAAGCGATAGAACCCACAGATCGTCGACAGCCGCCGGTCGATAGTCGAAGCAGCCAGTCCCCGGTCCTCCATCGCGCTACGCCACAGCTCGATGTGGGGCCGTGTGGCCTCGAGCACTTCGAGACCGAGGTCGGCGCACCATTGGAAGAATGTGCGCAGGTCGTAGCGGTAGGTCTCGAGGGTCCGACCGCTGTAGCGGGCCAGGTACGCGGCAGCGGCCATTTGGGCCTGGGCAAACGGATCGGCGTCTCGAGCGCTCACCAGGGCTGCGGAGTTTGGATCTGGGTTGGGCATGGCTTCCTCCTTGAGTCGAGGAACACAGCGAATACCTATGCGGCCCTTAATGCCCCTGGCGCCCGTAGCCGATGCTCTGGGGAATTCAATGCCAACGCCACCATCTATTCTCGAACCTGTGCCGCCCATCACGTGGATGGTCATTAGCCGCGATGTTTCGCACTCCATTCGAGTGGTGGATCAACCGGTCGCGATTGCCGTAATGATCCTTGACGTCGACACAGGCCTTATTCGAGGCCTCTCCGTGGCGGAAGACGTTGCTGACGCACTTGCACAGGCCGCTGAACGCGCACTGAACAAGCCGGCAGATTCGCTCCCGCCCGGGTACCCTCAGCGAGTTCTGGCAGCCGTCGGATTGGGTGAATTCGTCGCCGTCGAACTCGGTCGTCAGCCAGGCCTGAACCTCATTCCGCCCATCGATGAAATCGTGCCAGGCGACGAAGCCGAGGAGATTTTCGACCTATTCGTTGAATCTTTCTCGTAGCTTTGCCTCCTGGCAGGCCCACTCGGATGACCTGGATGACCAGAGGTCACCGTCGCGGCGTACTGGGGCATGTTCGGCGCATACTTGTGACGTGCTTATCCGCATCGAAGCGCACGACCTCCCGGGCCGATCTTGTGGGCCATCACCAGAGCGTCCAGGAGGACACCACGGGATCGAGGTGGGTGTTCAGCGCAGGAACAAGCCAGGCGAGCTAATGGGCCAGGTGAGCGCTGACGCAGAGTTAGTCGTTTGGGAGGTCGAGGCGGCTCCTGTGGCTTCTGAGGTGGCCGACTACAGAGGTCCCTACATCTCGGGACCGCCCGGTGGCCGATTCATATACCTGTCGTGGGGTGTCGTCGAAGAGCCAGGAAGCTTCGAGATGTTCAGACGGGCCAAGATCATGTTTGACGGCATCCCTGCTGACGTGATGGCGGCAGCTCAGGAATCAGGTGTACTCGTGGGCCGATTGGGCCTCACTGACCCCAAAGGGAACCCGACCTGCGCAGCAGTGCGACCACCGCTGATCGAATGGACGACCAACATTCGATAGTTGCTGCGGTCCCGGCGTTAGCCTTGATCATTCTTCCGGCTCCCGCCGCGCCGACTTCAGCGCAGTCGATCGACTCGACGCGTAGGGGACGATGCTGTGACCGCACGGGGACGTAAAGGATCCCGGTCGCACGTTCGATCTTGCGATGTCGCGCCCTGCAGGATCGCTTCGGGATCGGGCGCCGGGACCCGTCCCGCTATGGGAAAGCGGCGCGTAGACGGGAAAATGCGGTGGCAAGTTCGCTGGCCCAGGGCCAGGACTCGTCGAGTCGCAGGATGAGGTCACGACCGCGGTGGACGAGTACGGCGGCGACGTGGAGGACCCGGTGGCGCATGGTCTTGGGCTCGGCCTTGGCCAGTGCACCCTCGAAACAGGTCATCTGGCTCCAGGCCAACAGCGCGCCGGCGATGAGCGAGACCGCCACCCAGGCCTGATTGGCGCAGAAGCCCTCGAAGGGCAGGTTGGCCAGTCCGCAAACCTTCCAGCAGCGCACCCGGTCCTCGACGCGGGCGTGGCCGCGGTGGCGCAGCTCGAGGGCGGCGATGTCGTCGCCCATCGTGTTGGTGATGAAGCAGGTGTGGCGCCACCCCGCAGAGGTGTCGAAGAGGGAGAGCTGGGCGCCCGGATGCGGGCGCTCGCGGCGAGAGATCACGCGCATGCTCTCGGGCCAGCCCTTCACCTCGTAGAGCTCGGTGAGGTCGATGACCTCGGCGCCCTCTCGGATCCCCCCGTCGAGTTCTCTGGCGCGCACCCAGTCCTCCTCTTGGGCCAAGAGAAGCGCATCACGAACAGAACCGCTGATGGGAAAGCCGATCGAGTACTCGAAGTTGGCCTCTGAGAGGGAGGAAACGAAGCGGTGCGTGGCCCCGGCCGAGTCGGCCCGGACCAAGATGGGGTGGACCACGAGCGCAGGGTCGTCGCCTTCTTCGTGGCCGAGCGCGTACTGGGCGGGCACGGCCCGCACGGACTGCTCGAGGAGTTCGAGGTGGTCGTCGGTGTCGTTGGGGGCGGCGTTGCCCGGGCGCAGCATCGCGGCCAAGGTTTCCTTGGTGTTGTCGCACCACACGGCGATGGGGTTGAACCCGAAGCCGTGCTTGTACGTCGGCGCGGCGTCCTCTTTCTCAGAATGCACGTTGAGCAGGGTCGAGTCGAAGTCCCATATCATCGGGCCCACCGGTGGCTGAGCCGACCAGACACGCTCGCGACCGGCGGCCAACGCCACCGGGATCGCCCGCAACTCCGCGGCGGTCGTGGCGTGCACGGCCCGCCAGGCCGTCGCCACAGACGCCACCGGACCGAACAGGTCCTCTTGTTCTTTGAGCGCGGCGATGTCGGCCAGGCAGTCCGCCCCGTCCGCGATGGCGACGCCGAGATGGGTGAGCACGACACCGGGATCGTGGGTGTGCCACGAGATCCCGCACTCGGCCATGGCCTCCGACATGGCCTCGGTCAACCCGGCGCGATCGGCCAGTTCAGCCAGCAGTGCAGCACCGGCATGGCTCACCAAGTTCTTCCCGTCGGGTATCACTTTGGCGCGACGGACCGAGCGACTACGGTGCACTTTCAAGGAGCTCTCCTCCTGGTTTGATTTGGTTGCTGTGGTAACAACCATTCTTCCAGGCAGGAGAGCTTTTTACGCGGACACGCGCACCGCGCCATCAGGGGCCACGCGAAATTATCGAGGTTAGGGGACGCTTTCGGTGACGGCACGACCCTTCAGTGGCAGTGATCCGGAGGGGGCGCAGCACCCGCGTGCGCCGCTCCCAGATCGTCCGAATACCCGGCTTCGAGCCGTGGCCACTGCGAGGTTGGGCGACCGCCTGGCCACTCCCTGAAGGGCGGCCACTCTGGGGCCCCCCCAAGGTCCGAGTTGCGTGTCCGCGCCGCGGCCAGCCCACAGGTGAGTCCTCCCAGTCCTCCTGCCTGCCCAACACGGTGAGGTCCATGAGCGCGTAGCTGTAGTCCAGCACCTCAGCACCACGACGCTTGGTCCAGTACGTCTCGAAGACCCGGTTGCCATCGCGCAGGTAGCACACCAGGTGGAATAGACCGTGCTCGCGGTCGACGAGGAGCGTGTCAAGTGAGGGCTGGGCCGAGTACCACGGCATGTCCCAGCCCATGAAGGCGCGGTAGCGGAGGCTCTCGTCGTATGACGTCTGCGCATCGCCGGGGCCATAGGCCGTGTTCCGCCCCTGGCATAGCACTGCGAAGCTGATGTCGCGAGAATGCAGGTACGCAAGCTCGCCCACATGACTCATCACCCACGTACAGCCTTCGCACTGCTCGGCCGCAGGTTGGCCCGGCCACCACATGAAGTAGTAGGCGATGAGCTGACGCCTGCCTTCGAACGCGTCGAGCAACGTTACTGGGCCGTGAGGCCCGAGCAACGGGCTGTCCGCGGCAACCTCGACCATCGGGAGCCGGCGGCGGGCGGCGGCGATGGCGTCCCCTTCACGGGTGTGTGCCTTCTCCCTCACCCGCAGCGCCTCCAGTTGCTCCTGGAACGTCGAGCGGTCGAGCACCGTTGGTAGAGATCTGCTCTGATCCTGGGACATAGGCACCTCGCTTTATCGCCTCCTCGCGGCTATGGGTTGATACCCGCCACGGTAGCGACGATCGGCGATGTCGCATCAGCAGACTCTGCCGATCCTGACCACAGTCGCCCAGGTGCCGATCAGCCACGCCTCCAGACCGGCGTACGGGGGCAGCCCTTTCAGCGACGGCTCAACCCATAACGCTCACCACTCTGCGTCGGTAGGTGCATGTCCGCTTACGGTCACAAGGCGTCCGCTTTTGAGCTGCATATTGTGAGCACCGGGCGGGACGCTGGTGACGACTCCGAGCAAAATATGTTGGCCAGACGCATCGACCGACAAGCCCTGAAACGTGGCTCCGTGAGGCGCAGACGCAACGACTGCCACAGCCTTGCCCGTCACGGCATTGAACACCAGAACTTGGCTCGTACCTGATGTTCGAGCAGTTCCGTAGCACGTTCGGATGGCGGCGACCTGATTCCGTCGTGACAAGAAGGTAGGGCTTGCGAGAGTGCAACCACTGGTCACATTCAAGAGTCCAACGTTTTTCGGAGTTGACTGATCAGTGTCAAACACTGCCACGGTCATGCCGCTCTCCACGGCCAGTCGGGTTCCATCTGAGCTCCAGGAGATCTCGTCGTCACTGTGTTGGCCGCTGTAGGCTCCGAGGTCGCTCCTCACGCCTGTGGCGAGGCTGGTGATGTAGAGGGTGGAACTGGCCGTAGACCCCGTCGGTCCGCAGGTCACGCCCACCCACGCCAGTTCCCTCGATGTTGGACTGGGAGACGGTGACAACGCAAGGGTCTGCGGATCTGAGATGACCACAGCCGGAGCACTCGATCCCGACACGGGACCGTTGACGATATTTCCGCTACACGGTCCAGTCGGTTGCGTGAAGAAAACAGACTGACGATTGCGAGACAGCACGACTTGTTGGTCCGGTCCACCTGGGCCTTGTGGACTGATGGTTCGATGGAGGCCTCCGTTGGCGGTTGAGTACGCGCCGATGCCCCCCTTGCCGTCACCAGCTACAAACAGCGCCGGAGCGGCTTGGGGATTCCCTTGCGGCGGAGTCCATCTCGGCAGGCCGACATGTGGTGGAGCACTATGCCGGGGAGCGCCCGACCCAAGGAAAACGAGCAGAGCGACGGCGAGCGATACGACGACAATAAGGACTATCGCGATGAACCAACGCTTGTGCCGCCGCCGCCGAGCCTCTTCGAACAGCGACTGAGCCTCAAGGTCTGAGATCTCCGTGGCTTGGGAGTCCGTGATTGTCAATGCCCACTTCCTCCCCGTACTGGTTCCAGGACTACTATGGCTAGTACCATGATCCATGTCAACATCGACCGGTCAGAGCCGACCTCTCTCCACGAACAGGTGGCAGCAGAGATCCGTGGGCCATTGCCGAGGGGGAGGCTGCACCGGGAGATCGCCTCCCTCTCGTGAAGGACATCGCCGCCATTCTCGGGGTCAACAAGAACACCGCGCTGCGGGCGATGCACATCCTCCGAGATGAGGGGCTCTTGGAGTTCACCCGAGGACGCGGGATCACGGTCTCGGGCACACCACAGAAGAGCGTGGTCCTTGAGCGGGTACGGGAACTTGTCGAGTTTGCTCGATATCAGGGATACCGACAGGACGATCTCATTGAGATGATCGCATCGCTCTCCTGATGCCAGGTTGTCGCCACCTCCCGGCGTAAGGGGTCATCCCGCTACGAAGGAGACCGGCACGTCGTAGCGCTCACACCACTCCGCTGCGTCGAGCGTTTTGTAGTCCTTCTCGATGGCGGCGGCCCGGTCCCGAGCGTCTTTGACGCTCTTGGTCACTTCAATGACCCGCTTCTCCCCATGTGCGTTGTGAACGACAACCGACGGGTCCCGATCCGAATAGCTCTGGAACTGGCTGCTTGCGGACCCACGCGATCGAATCGCGTCCTGCAAATATGTCGCCCATTTGATCTTCGCCTTCTCGATCCCAAATTCGAGCGGAGCCGATTCCATGGCATCATCTTGCTTGGTCGTTCCTGCCTCGGCAATCAAGAGTCCTCTCTCCCGGCGACGCGGCTCTCCATCATCGGTGCGCATATCCCCGAAGTGCGGGTAGGGGGCAGGCGGAATCGTCAGGCCACGGTGCGGACCTGACACCCCTGCTGGGCCGGCGTGTCGGTGAGTGAGATTTCGACGACCTCGAGGTCGTGGTGCCCGGCGAGGTCGAGGGACAGGGTGCAGGGTTCCCACTCCGAAGGCGACAGGTGCGACCAGTCGGTCGCCACCGGACGCACGCCCACCGACAGACCGGAGAGCAATCCGTCCCGGGTGTAGCGGGCGGCGGTCTGCGCCCGGGCGGTGGGCAGGAGCGAGGCCTCCTCGAGGACTGGCAACGGAGTACCTTCCTTCTATGGAACTCAAGCCCAGAGAGCTCGAGCAGCAAATTGCAGTGTTCGGGGAGAGCGGTAGTGGCAAGACCGTCTTGATCTCTTGCTTCTACGGAGCCATGCAGCAGCGTGAGTTCACCAAGCAGAGTCTGTTCAATGTCACTGCAGACAACATTGGTGAGGGCAACCGACTGTACAAGAACTACCTAGGAATGAAGGATTCGGCGCGGCGCCCCGCCACGAACCGGTTCTCATCCACCCCTTACGTATTTTCGGTGAAGTTGAAGAACACGGGGGGCGAGGCGAAAAGTCGCATACCGTTCGAAGCCTTGCGTCTCGTCTGGCACGACTACCCCGGGCAGTGGTGGGAGCAGGACCTTAGCGGGCCAGAAGAAGCCCAGCGAAGGGTCGACATGTTCAAGTCTCTGCTCGGCTCAGACGTCGCCTTTTTGCTCGTCGATGGCCAGAAGTTGATGGACAACGCTGGGGAAGAAGAACGGTACCTGAAGTCGTTGCTGGGCAATTTCAAGACCGGACTGCTGGGGCTCAAGGATCGAGTGTTGGAGGATGGCAAACCACTCGTCAAGTTTCCGCGGATCTGGATCTTGGCGTTGTCGAAGGCTGATCTGTTGCCCGAACTCGACGTCTACGGGTTCAGGGATCTGATCATCGGCAAGGCCAACGATGACCTCGACGCACTGCGCGAGGCGCTGGAGGAGTTCGTGGATTCACCCAGCGCCCTCGCCGTGGGTGAGGACTTCCTGTTGCTTTCGTCGGCGAAGTTCGAGCCGAACAAGATTCAGGTGACCGAGCGCATTGGCATCAACCTCGTCCTGCCACTAGCAGCCATGCTTCCAATCCGGCGACATATCAAGTGGGCTAAGCAGAAGCAGGTCGGTGCGAAAGTGGGCAAAGATCTGCTGGGAGGCTTCGGAGTTCTGGCTGCCGCGTTGATGAAGAAAGCCAAGTTCGCGGGGCCGAAAGGCCTCGCTGCATTGGTCGGTGGCAGAGTCGTGATCGCTGCGGCCACGCTGGGCGGCGACCAACTCAAGAAGATGAACTCCGAAGCTCTCTCCAAGCATGACTACATGGCAGCCGTACTCTCCCGCTTCGGGCTGGACTTGGATGACGGCGAAGAGCAAGGGGTCCTTCTCAGGAGCACGAGATGAGTTTGCTTCCGACAGACGAGAACGTTGGATTCATTTGGGCCACTCGTGGGCGAACCTGGGGCTTCCGGTTTCTTCGTACGGGAGGATTGCCGGACCCGCTCGGCATTTACGAAGCCACCTTCTCGAAAGTCGAGGATGGTCCAGAAGCCTGTCTTCGGGTCGCTGACAGGGTCGCGTTGCGCTTCCCAGATCCTGAGGGAAGGAGAGACGCGTCCGGCAGAGTCATCCCACACGACTTCGTCCTCTTCGGGCCTTGGGCCGATGGAATCAACTCGCTTGAGGATGGTCGTCAGCGGATCTGGCAAGAGGTCGCCGACGAGTTTGAGAGCGTCTGGGACGAGACTGAGCCGCCGTCGGATACGGAGTGACTCTCGTGTCAAGACTTGGCCGATGAATCGCGGCATCGACGCTCCGCGGTAGCCGCCTGGCACCGTCACCGATGTGCCGTACGGGGCGTAGCTGTCGGTTCGCGTCCGACCCAGTCTCCTTAGAGTTCAATCCCCTGCGGCGTCCCTACATCCACCTCCGACCCGCGAACGATCTGCTGACCCTCCGTGCCCACGCTCCCACTGATCGCGTTCGCCCACTTAGCTGCTGCCAGCGCCCTCCTGCGCTGGGCCGACTGTTCCTTGTTCTCGCGGTCCGGAACTGCACCGAGAGGGCGCTGACCCTCGACCTTCCAGCGGTCCCGGTAAGCCGCGATCGTCGACACCGCTCGCAACCAGCGCTCCTGCTTGACGACTCCGCTCGGGGCATCTCCGAGCGGCCGTACCCAGGTTTCTCTGCGCGCAATCGCCTCTTCGGCCAACGACAAAGCCCGTCGTTCCATGGCTTGGTCCCGCTCGGTGAGCGCCCGGGCCATCTCCGGATCCGTCACTCCCTGGGCTCTCGGGATGAGCCCAGCGATCAGCTGTCCGGTGTGCCGTCGCCTTCCGCCAGCGGCCTGGGACCAGCGATCGATCCGACCATGGAGGACGGCGGCTACATCGACGGCATCAGCGAGAGACTTGTTGGCGATGAGCCGCGGCAGGCCTGTTTCAAGGTCGAGTCCGCGTGCTTCGGCATCGCGTAACCCTGCGAACAGCGGTCCCCGGCCCGCACTGGCGGCCACGATGGCGAGGTCAGCATCGGACAGTCCCGATCGCGCCAGGAGGGCGTCGAAGCGTTCGGCTTGTGCCTCGGTGGCCAGGGTCAGGTACTCGGCGGAGAGCTGCTCCATGCCCTCTGCTTCGTGCCGCTCGCGACGGATCATCTCGTGTGCCGCCACCTCGTCACCTTCGTTCCGCAGCACACCGACGAGGACATCCTTGGCTGTCATTGGTTCCAGCGCTTCGCCGTGGGAGGTCTGAGGGTCGGGGTCGTAGTGGGTGTCCACGTAAAGCCGGTTGGACTCCTTGCCCCGAGTGGCCGAGACGTAGAGGGTCTCTCGGGTGGTCGAGGGACTCACCATGGCGTGCGCCGTGTCGACCGTCCTACCTTGAGCCCGATGAGCAGTCGAGGCATAGGCGAGCTCGACGTGCTCACGAACGTAGACGGCCGGGACCTGGACCATGCCGGTACCATGACGTCGTTGCAAGGTAAGCGACCCGTCGGCATGTGAGCCGGCCACGCGCCATTGGTCACCATTGCGGACCCAGTGCTTTCCGGCGTTGAGCCTTCGGTTGTTGTGACGGGTAACCACCTCGTCGCCAATCGCTGCACTCGCACCGCCGGAGACCGGCACCCCGTCTCCTGCGACCCTTCCGGCGGCAATCAGATCGGCCTGCGCCCGGGAGTTGAGTTCCCCGACAGTGCCCGTATCGGCGGCAATCATCAGGCTGATCTTGCTCTCGTCGATGTCGCGCTTCCAGGCCTTATAGAGAGCGTCCAGCATCTCGTCCCGGCTGCCTCCGGCCACTCGGCCATTGGCTTCATAGGCGTCGACGGCATCCGGGGACCCAGCCCGCAGTTCGACACTGGCCGCCTTCTCCCAGGGATTGAGGAACCGACGCACGTCGGTCAGCTCTGGCGCCAGAGTGCCCCGATCGTGGACCAAGGCGGCGAACATCCCGCCGGCATCGACGGCGCTCAACTGGCCCTGGTCCCCCACCAGGACCAGCTTGGCTCGAGCGTCGCGGGCTGCCGATACCAGTTCATCCAGGGCGAACGTCCCGACCAAGCTCGCTTCATCGACGATCACCAACTGGCCAGCTCGAAGCCGCCATCGGGTTACTTCGCCTTCGACCCGAACCAGTTCGGCGTGGAGGGCGGAGCGATGCCGCTGCGTTCCGGGAGAGCGAAGTGCTGCCCGCAGTCCCGCAATCCTTTCGAGTCGCTCACCGTATTGGCGTTGCTCGTGGAGCCACTTCGCGGTGTTCACCGTCTCGATGCCCAGACTCTCGGCCAGTACCTCTGCGGCCGCCGCCGAAGGGGCTAGGCCGAGCACTGAGCCCGACCCATGCCCGGCTTCCCAGGCAGCACGGAGTCCCGCCATAGTGGTCGACTTGCCGGTGCCGGCCGGTCCGACCAACACGTCGAGGCGGCGGACCGAGGTGGCGATCTGCTCCACGGCGAGGGCCTGATCGACCGACAGCGAATAACTCGCGCCGGGCAGCGGGACTGCCGTGACGGCAGCCACCGTGCCCGTTGCCACGGCGGGGCCATCCATCTCTCGCCCAGCATCGAGCAGGCGGGTCTCGGCGTCGATGAGGATGGCGGTGGTGTAGATCTCGTGTCCCTTGGCCCGGAACCGGCTGGTCCCGTCGGCCCGGCGTAGGTGCTCCGGCGTGAAGTGCAACTCAGGGACAGAGACGAGCAACGACTGCTCTGCGGCCATATCGGCGGTCCTTTCGGCCACGGCGATTCGATCGTCGGGAGAGGCGAAGCGGACGCCGTGGAATTGGCGGTGGACCTCGGCCAGGACGTTGGCCCGGGAGAAGGTGGCACGGCGCTCGGACACTGTGCGGATGGTAACGATGGCAGCGTCGGCGAGGATCTCGTCGGCGAGGTCACCGGCTCGGAGCAGCGGCAGGTCGTTGCGGCCAGACAACCCCGTCACCCAGGCTTGCGGGTCTCGTCCGACATAGTTCTCGGCCCGCTGGCGCCACCCGGCGGTCATGGTGCCGAGGGGGTGATGCTCCTTGGCCGGCCGGGTCTCGAGGGTCGCCCGCTGGCGCAGTTTGATGATCTCCACCGTGGTCGGCTGGCGCCCGTGGGCAGCGACGAAGGCAGGGATCAGCGCCTCCTTGCGCTCTTCGATGGCGGCGGCTCGTTGGGAGAACTCGGCCAAAAGCGTCTCGGGAACCCCGGCCACCTCCCAGCGGTTCTGATCCGAATGTCGCCGGGATCTTTCGTCCCAGTCCCACCCCAACTCCCGGGTCAACAGGTCGGCGAGAATGCCCTGATGCAGCTCTCCGAGCATGACCACACTCTTGAACAGACCCCGCGAGTCGAGCGTTCGCCACTGCCCATCGGAGACCGACAGGGCCCGATTGGCCACCACTACATGGTCGTGGAGCTGGGGGTCACCGGCCCTCGAATCGAAGTGGGTGAACGCGGCTGCCACCACGCCATCGACGTCTTCTTGGACCACGCCGTTCTTGCCCGAGCGCGAATGAAAGACCTCCCGTTCCGCGTAGGCGAGCACGACCTCGATGGCCCAGCGGTGGCAGGCAGCGATCGTCGCCTTGGTGTCGGCATCGGCCAAGGCCCACGCCGTAGAGATCGACTTGCTGGGCGAGAAGGTGAGATCGAAGCCGGCTACCGGCGTCCGACTCGCCGCCGAAGTGCGCACCGGCGGACGCCCGAGCGCCTCGCCCGTGATCGGATCGGCGCACAGCCCGAGGAGGTTGAACAAATGTTCCTCACTGACCTCCGAGCCGATCTCGATCCCCGCTCCCCCATCAAGGCCGGCCAGGCCAGCGCCGAGGAACACGCCCGGCGGCGTACCGGACGCGGCGTAGTAGTCGGCCAGGCTGATCGACTGATGACGCACCCCGTCGCCGGCTGCCACCGACTCCATCAGGTACCGATACCCCGATCCCAACGTCATTCTGCGGACTGAAAGCACGGCGCGTCCTCACGGCCGGGACGCCGGTCGTCCCACACCCCACCGACGACTCCCCGACCACACTCGGCCCTCGGGTGCCAATCGTGTGGCTCAGATTGGCTGTGCCGTGGGGACGTAGGAATGGGGAGTGTGATGCAGATTGGTTGTGCGGTGGCGAAGTTGGGGGTTTCGAGGCGGGATATGAGACAGGAGGGCGTCAGACGGTGTGATGAGAATGACCGCGGGCAATACGGAGGTGCGTAACGGCGCTGACTCGGGTGAGGGCGCACAGGGACGATCTGGAATTGGCGCTCCCGCTTCTCGCTGCTCTCCTCGAACGACGCCACTGCGTCGTTCGATAACAGCGATTTCCACCGGAGCTGTGCGGGTCAAGTTCCGGAGAGGGAAGCCCGTTGGGCCGAACAAGAACTTCTGGCGGGTTCGCCCGCAGGGCGAACGTCAACGATCGCGACACCGCCAGAAGTTCTTGTGAGCCGATCCGGCGACTTGACGCCGTGAAGCGCCGGTGGTCCCGGCCCGGCGGTGCGACATCGGTCTTGCCTCACCACGTCCGCCAGCGCTTTGGCCATGGGATTGCAAAGGTCACCCGATTACGGCAAATCCTCGATCCCACGACCACCACCAGGGAGAGACCGAGGGGCGACCGATGGTCGTTCGCCGACCTCCTTGGTGAGTAGCGACAACCTCGCCAGGGAGATTGGACAGTGAACATCAAGCAGGTCTCGTCTGAAGGACGACACATTCGAGTCGGAGGAAGATCAGGACGGATCGCTCTCGCACACAGGGCAGGGGTATCCACTCTGGAGCCGGCCGGCTCCCTTGAGGACGAGAAGGAGACGCCGGTCGAGGGACCCAATCCAACGACGATGACATCCGACTTGTGCGTCGCCCTCGCCCGGGTCGACCGGACCCGGCCCGCCGGGTGGACCAGACGCTCGGAGCGTGACGCATGAATGAGGCGAAGGCGCTCATTCGACTCTCCGCGTACGTCGAGCTTCCGCCAGCAACCAAACGATCCCCAAGGAAAGTCTGCGCGGGCTGATGTCGTCCAACGGCGGCGCTCCATGACCGCCTCCCTGATAATTCGTGCCACCGGCGGGATCGAGTTGCCGCTGGTGTGCTCGCCGTCGCAGGTCGCGCCATTGCTCGGGCGGTCGGACCATGCCATCCGTGACGACTGTGTTGCGGGCGTCATTCCGACGCTGCCGAGAGCTGGTGGGTCAGGGGCGCACCACCGAATTGCCACAGCGCGGCTGCTCGATCAGATAGGCGTTCCCTACGAGATCGTTTCGTCCGAGAAACTGGAGCCGTGATATCCGTTGGCACAGGCCCGCCGGGAACAGGAGCTGCCGAGACGGCGGCTTCTCCGAAGCGCACCACTTCAGTCTGGCATCGAAATCGACCATTCTGACGTAGGTGTCCCAGGTGGCATTGCTCGGTGGGCCGTTCGGAGTTCACGGTGCGGGTACTCTGGAGCTATGGCCGCACAGCCCGTCATGACCGCCGAAGAACTGATCGAACGCGTGCGCCATGCTGGGCCCCCTACCCCCGATGACGTGACGATCCTGTGGGACGGACGGCGCTTGGACTCTCGGGAGGCCGTGATGCAGTGGCTCGCTGAGGTCGAGGCGAAGCGCTCAGAGGAAGCCGCCGCCGCGGGTGCCGACGCCTGATGGCCCCCCGCACGACCTCGGACGTCTGATCGAGGTCCTCGACCGTCACGAAGTGGAGTATCTGATGGTGGGAGGAGTAGCCGCTATCGGGTATGGCGCAGAGCGTCCGACCGAAGACGCTGACTGCGTGGTGCGCCGGGAGCGGGCGAACCTCGACCGGCTCGCTGGTGCCCTGCGGGAGCTGCACGCCCGCCTCCGCGTCGGCGGGATGACCGACGCGGATGCCCAAGCACTGCCGGTCCAGATAGACGCCACGACACTCGACCTGGCCGGCATGTCGACCTGGATGACCGACGCCGGCCCATTCGACGTCCTCGCTGGCCTGGAGGCCACCGACGGCCGCCTGGTTCCATACGAGGAGCTGGTAGTCCGAGCGACGCTGCTGTACGGCGATGGCTTCACGATCAAGGCTGCCGGCCTGGAGGACATTATTCGGGCCAAAGAGCGCGCCGATCGGACGAAGGATCGGGAGGCCCTACCCGAGCTCCGCGCCTTACGGGATGCCTCAGCTAGCGAAGATACGCCTCCGTCATAGACGTTGACTCCGGGTCCCGATCTTCACCCAGCACCCAGCGTGACGAGTCCGAAGACGAGGACAACCGCAGATCGAACTCCCCTCTTATTCGCCCGGCCCCAACGCCGCGAACTCCAGCCCGGCTTCGAGCGAGTCTGCCGCTTCCTGCGCCTGAGCGTCCGTGTTGGCCGTGTACACGCGGAGAGTGATCGACGGGTCGGCGTGACCGAGGCGGTCGGCCACGGTCTTGGGATTCAGCCCGGCGGCGAAAAGCTGGGTTGCCGTGTAGTGACGGAGGTCATGGAGCCGGTAGTCCCAACGATCCACTGCGGGGAGATTGGCCCGAGTGGCCTTCGGTTTGGTCTCGCGTAATTCGGCCAGGGCCGGAGCTTCCATGCGGCGGCACAGCCGAGTGAAAGCCTGGGTGACCGAGTCCGGACGCGTCGGGTTGGCCGCGTCGACGTCGGGACTGAAGATGTAGCCGTCAGCGGGCAGCTTCACCTTCGCCAACTTCGCATCCTCCCTCGCTCGGGCCAAGCGCCCGGCCAGCACGGCCATGGCGTGCTCGCCGAGCAGGAGGCGCCGCGTCTGGTGGGTCTTCGGTGCCTTGGTCCCGATGCCGTCGGAGGTCTGCCAGATCGACTGGCGCACCGTGACTGCGGAGCCCCGCCAGTCCACATCGGACCATCGCAATCCGCACAGTTCACCCCGGCGCATGCCGGTCAGTGCGGCCAACGTGATGACTGCGGCGATCTCCGGCGAACGCGACGATGGCCGGCCGGCCTCTCGGATCAATGCCGACACCCGGATGGGTGGTGGGACTGACAACTCCGCCTTACGAGGCGTCGGTGCCGTGGCATCGTCCGCGACATTGGAAGTGACCCATCCCCACTTACGACCCTGACGGAGCGCCGCGCTGATGATGCGGTGCAGGTGGTGCACCGTCCGTTCGGCCAGTCCCGTACCAAGTTGTGCGGCGTAGAACCGGTCGAGGTCATGAGCCGTCAGTTTGTCGAGGCGTTTCGCCCCGAGTGCCGGGCGGATCTGCTTGTCGATCTTGCGCCGATATTCGTGCAGCGTCTTCGGCGACCATCCCATCCGTTCGCCGTGCGCGGTCCACTCGTCGAGCAGCACACCGAATGTCGCCGCGCTCCCGCCGAGCCCGCCCCGCTCCACTTCTGCCACAAGCGCAGCGAGTTGCTTGGCGGCTTCGCGCCTGCCGGCCCCCGGCTCTCGTCGCGGTGCGGTGTACACCCGACTAATCTGCTTCGGCTTTCCGGTAATCGGGTCCTTCCCGAGGAATACACGAAGCTCCCAACGTCCCGGTGCCTTCTCCCGCATCGTGCCCGCCACGAAGAGGGATTGTAGGGATCCTGTAGGGACAGCGCCACATTTCTATTTCGCCGACTCGGGAAATAATGCTCTGAACTGGACTTTTGAAAGCGCCCCCGGCAGGATTCGAACCTGCGACGCACGGTTTAGGAAACCGACGCTCTATCCCCTGAGCTACGGGGGCGGGACTTCCGCGGGAAGCTCCACGCGAAGGTCCGCGCCTTAGCGCTGGCCACAGCTTAGATGCCGCGGTCTATGACGATCACCGAGCGCAGACACGCGGGCTGGCCCGGAGTTCAGCCTCTCAGTGGAGAGGTCGATCCGGTCCCATTAGGTGTTGCTGCCACTGGCAGAGCTGACTAGCAGAGGGATGAGCACATTCGCGTTGGGGGATCCCCAGCCCGTCACCGGGTCCCATCCGGGAGTCGCCTGATAACCGTTGAAGCCGGTCGTAATGTCGTGAAAGGCCCCGTCGTAGCTGGAGCTGCGGGCGATGTTGTAGATGGCGGGGTTGACGAAGCCGAGGTCGTGATGGGCGTACTCGTCGGCCAGCGCGATGATGCCCGCCCAGAGCGGCGTGGAACCGCTGGTGCCGGATTCCGATACGAGGTATGCCTTGCCATCGGAGGTATACACCTGCGCCAAGCCACCGGGCGCATCTGCGTCAGCGGCCACGTCGGGCACGCCCCTCCGCTTGGAGATCCCTGGCACGCCATCTTGATAGGCGGGGCGGACGTAGAGGTGGCTGAAGCCGCCACCTGAGTCGGACCAGGCGGTCTCGCCGATGTAGGCGCCGGTCTTGGGATCAGCGCTGAGCTGCGTGCCGCCGACGGAGAGCACCAGCGGATCGGAGTTCGGGAGGCTGACCTCCTTGACCGGCCGCCCTTTCCACCCCCGAGGAGTCGGGTACACGCCATTGTCGCCGGAGCTGGCGACGACCGTGACGTGGCGAGCCTCAGCCCCGAGCAGGATGGTGTGCATCTTGGCCACCTGGTCCGGGCTGAAGTAGTGCGATCCCAAACCCCAGCTGATCGACGCCACGTCGGTGTGGGAGACAACGAGCGGCAACGCGGCGAGCATGTCCGCGGTCGCGTTCGCCGGGCTGTTGTCCCACGACGCGGGAAACAGCACCACCCGGAGGGTCGCGGCGGGCGCCATGGCGTGCACCGCCTCGAGGTCGCCGAGCTCCTCCCCCGTCGCCTGCCATCGCGATGCTGAATGGACAAGGCTCGTCACGACCTCGATGCGTGCGGCGGGCAGATGGAACATGCTGTCGAAGGCCGCCAGGTCCTGACGGATGTCGCTGAGTCCCTGACCGGGGACTGGGACAGGGGCGACGGCCGTCACGGTCTCGCCACGGCCGTCGATCCCGCTCTGTAGCAACGGCTGGATCCCGTACGCGACCTGGATCTGCTGCGGTGAGTAGCAGGGATCGTCCAAGCAGTACAACGTGGAGCTGGGCAGTGGGATCGGGGTCGTTGTCGTGGTCGTCGCCGCGCCGGTCGCGCCGCCCCGGATCACCGTGGTCGGGACCCCGAACACGACTGCTGAAGCGCGAGCAGGCACGCTCGCCTTGAGCCAGTCCGGCGCCTTGCATAAATCCAGCTCTGCATCATCCCTCCTTGATGGCCGACCTGCGCGAGGGGCCGACCTCACCTTGCTCACGCACCGAACACCGGGCTGCAAGCGGCCCTTCCTGATGTCATCACACCGGTGATCTTGGCGCATTCGCGGGCACGCCAAGTAGGGCCGTCCGTCCCGTCAGACGACCACCCAGAGACACTTTGCGTCGCTTCGGGCCGGCAGGCGTGTCGGCGTGACCGCCCGTACGTCGCACCATGAATTGGGCAATCCGGGGCGCACCCATTCGATGCGACGCCGGGGGCGCAACAAGCAAGTAGTCGGCGATCTGCGCTGGACAAGTGTCCAGTTACGAGCGAGCCTTTGCGGCCAAGGTGTCTCCAACCCAAAGATTTGATCGCCATCGGTGTCGAAGCCGTTTAAGGAAACCAGCCCCTTGAGTTAGGCCGATTTCGGAGTTCCAAAACCCTTCTGCCGGAGTTCCAGAACGGCCCCCGATAGGTCCCGCTCGGAGGTGCCGAAACCCTGCTCACACCCTTCCCGCGGAAGTCCCACGGGGGCTCAGTGCGCTGCACGGCGCTTTTACAAATTCAAGCTGCCCCGTTCTCGCGGGACGGGCAACTTTTCGGAACTCCTGATCGATGGTGCGCCTGATCCGGTCACTCAGGTAACAGTACGGCACCAACAGCAACAGCCTGTTCGGTCCGACGCGGTGACGCGGAGGACCTCCCCTCGGGCGGAGGAGAGGGCGATCCTCGCTCCGACGTGAGGCTCGTGCGCCGGACGTGCATTTCCGGTTGACGGGATTACCCCAGAGGGCTCCAGTGGGGTGGACTCCGACTTCGGCGAGGTTCACGTTGATCGTCCTGGTGGGCCGCGATCGCGGTGCCACCCATCTGACCCCTCGACGTCGGCTACCTCGCCGGTTCGTAGCGCATCGCCACTGCTCCCGAGCCGAACTCCAGCCGGCTCACCAACTTCAAGTCGACATGCTTCGACAGCCCGGCGAACAAGGTCGGGCCGTGGCCCGCAAGCCTGGGATGCACCACGAACTCGTACTCATCGATCAATCCGAGCTCCGTCAACGCCAGTGGGAGCGTCACACCTCCCACGAGCACCCCCTTGCCCGACTCCCGCTTGAGTTGCGCAACGGCCTCGCCCAGATCCCCGCGCACGAGCTCCGCGTTCCAGTCGACCTGCTCCAGGGTGCTCGACACGACGTACTTCTTTGCCGCGTTGATCGTCTGGGCGAACGGATCCATCCACTCGGGTCTCGCTGCCGTCGACGCCGACGGCCGCCACGCTGATTCCATCATTTCGTACGTCACCCGGCCGAAGAGAAGGGCATCGGACCGGTCGAGGTTCTCGGCCGCGCGACGATGCAACTCGTCGTCCGCGGGGATGGCACGATGGTCGCAGCACCCGTCCAACGTGACGTTGATGGAGTACCGGAGGGGTCGAATTCCGCCAGGGTACCGCCGTCGGGCCACACCGGGGACGGGTCGCTCGAACCGTGATCGGTCGCGGCGCGGGTGGAATGATGCCTCGCTCCCCAGGACTGCGGCGGCGATGAAGGGTTGCATCGGCCATCGCCTGCACGTTTGGGGTGCAAACCGCCCGCACCGTGGCGTCGGCACCGGGTTCCCTCCGGCGCTCCCGCTCTCAGCGGCCCAAAGGCCTCACGGAGCCGATGCGCCCCGTCGACCCGTCCCGGGAACCCGGTCTCCACACCCCCCCGGCCGCCGCGCCTATTCTTGGAGCGGGTAGCGGCCTCCGACAGAGGTCGGAGCACGTGCGTTGCGCCTCCGCCGTATGGCCCGAAGCAGGCTCGCGCGCCCGGCGTGCGCCTTAGTCAGACCATCACGACAGAAGGAGCTTCGACATGAGCACCCCCCCACCGTTCAAGGTGGCCGACCTCTCCTTGGCCGAGTTCGGCCGCAAGGAGATCGAGCTGGCCGAGCACGAGATGCCCGGCCTCATGGCCATGCGGGCCGAGTACGGCGCCAGCCGGCCCCTGGACGGCGCCCGCGTCACCGGTTCGCTGCACATGACCGTGCAGACCGCCGTCCTCATCGAGACCCTGGTCGCCCTCGGTGCCCGGGTCCGCTGGGCCAGCTGCAACATCTTCTCCACGCAGGACCACGCCGCCGCCGCGATCGCGGTCGGGCCCGAGGGCACGGTCGACGACCCGAAGGGCGTGCCGGTGTTCGCGTGGAAGGGCGAGACGCTCGAGGAGTACTGGTGGTGCACCGAGCAGGCCCTCACCTGGCCCGGCGACAGCGGGCCGAACATGATCCTCGACGACGGCGGCGACGCCACGCTCCTGGTGCACAAGGGGGTCGAATTCGAGAAGGCGGGTGCGGTGCCCGACCCCTCGTCGGCCGACTCCGAGGAGTTCGCCGTGGTGCTCGCGTTGCTCGGGCGCACCCTGACCGAGGATGCAGGGCGCTGGACGTCCGTCGCCAACGGCATCAAGGGCGTCACCGAGGAGACCACGACGGGCGTGCACCGGCTGGTCGACATGGCCAAGAAGGGCGAGCTCCTCTTTCCCGCCATCAACGTGAACGACTCGGTGACCAAGTCCAAGTTCGACAACAAGTACGGCTGCCGCCACTCCCTGGTCGACGGCATCAACCGTGCCACCGACGTGTTGATCGGCGGCAAGGTCGCCGTCGTCTGCGGCTTCGGTGACGTCGGCAAGGGCTGCGCGCAGTCGCTCGCCGGCCAGGGGGCGCGTGTCGTGGTCACCGAGGTCGACCCGATCTGCGCCCTGCAGGCGGCCATGGAGGGGTTCCAGGTCACCACGCTCGAGGACGTCCTGCCCGTCGCCGACATCATCATCACGGCGACGGGAAACAAGGACATCATCACGGCCGCGCACATGGGGGCCATGAAGCACCAGGCCATCGTGGGCAACATCGGTCACTTCGACAACGAGATCGACATGGCCGGCCTGGGCCGGGTTCCCGGCGTCGAGCGGGTCAACATCAAGCCGCAGGTGGACAAGTGGATCTTCCCCGACGGCCACGCCGTCATCGTCCTCTCCGAGGGGCGCCTGCTGAACCTGGGCAACGCCACGGGCCATCCGAGCTTCGTCATGTCCAACTCGTTCACCAACCAGGTGATGGCACAGCTGGAGCTGTTCAACCAGACGGGCCAGTACCTCAACGACGTCTACGTGCTGCCCAAGCACCTCGACGAGAAGGTGGCGCGCCTGCACCTCGACGCGCTGGGCGTGAAGCTCTCGACGTTGAGCCAGGAGCAGGCCGACTACATCGGCGTGCCGGTCGACGGCCCCTTCAAGCCCGACACCTACCGGTACTGATCGGTCGGACCTCGGGCAGTCTCCGCTGGGCCGACCGACGCGACGAAGTGGCGCCGGTCGGCTCGGCTCGAGCGCCTCAGCGCACGCTCAGTGCAGCACCGCCGAGGCGATGACCGCGCCGCGGGAGTCGAGGATCTCGGCCGCGTGCAGCCGGGACGGCGCAACGTGCAGCGGGGCACTCCACGTTCCGTAACCCGCCTTGGCCTCGAACGTGCCGACGGTCTCGCGCTTCCCGGTGTCGGTGACCACCACGCACGTCACCCACCCGCGGGCGGCCGAGTCGGCCAGCACCATCGACATCCACGGGCTGGCCCCGCCGAAGGCGACGACGTGCCCGACCGTTTCGCTCCCGCCGACCAGCGCGGCCGAGACGACCGGGTGGTCGGCCGGATGGCCCCGCTGGGCACTCGCCGGCGGTGACGTCGACGACGTCGACGAGAGCCCGAGCCCCAGCGCGAGAGCGAGCACGGCCACCACCGCCGCCGCGGACACGGGCATCCAGCGCGGCACGCGCCGGCCGAAGCGCCGCCGGGAGCGATGGGCGACACCCATCTGTTCGAAGAGGCGCACGTCGAATCCGAGCGGGGGCTCGGCCTCGGGCGCAAGCTGCACCACCGTGTCGGCGGTCCGCGCCAGATGCTCGAGCTCGTCCGCGCAGCGCGGGCAGGAGTCGACGTGGGCCAGCACACTGGCGCGGTCGCGACCGGTGAGCACGCCGAGTGCGAGCTCAGGCAGTTCGTCGGTGAAAGAGCGGCAGGCTCCCGTGTCGTCCCTGGAAGTGCTCATGTCTGCTCCGTCACCCCCTCGCTCGACCCTTCGGCCTGCTCGACTGCGCTGCGCAGTCGGATCAGCGCCGTTCTGATCCTCGTCTTGGCCGTCCCGAGCGGAATGCCCTCCGACTCACTGATCTCGAGCGCGGTCCGGCCGTAGACGGCGGCGAGGACGACCGCACGACGTTGCGTCTCGGGCAGCACGGCGAGCGCCCGCTGGACCGTCTCGCGCACGTCCCCCCGCCGGAGGGCGTCTTCGGGGAGGTGCTCGTTGCTCATCTGGGCCGAGGCGGCGAAGTCGTCGGGATCCGTCGGGACGGCGCGGCGCATCCGCAGCGCGTCGATGGTCAGGTTCCGCGTGATCGTCAGCACCCAGGAGGACACCGAGCCGCGGCGGGGGTCGAAGACGGGGGCGTGGCGCCACGCCCGCAACAGGGCCTCCTGGGCCACGTCCTCGGCGACGCCCGTGTCACCGGTCATGGAGTAGGCCAGACCGAACACCCGGCGCTGGTAGCGGCGCACGAACGTGACCGCGGCCGACTGGTCCCCCACGGCCATCCCGGCCAGGACCGCCTCGTCGGACGGCTCGCTCTCGGACACACGCGATTCTCTCACCGAACGGTTGTACGGCCCGGGGCAGCGCGGAGATTCCCCCTGGTCGACGACATCCCGGCGCGGGTCCAGCCCGTACTCCGGTCATGCCCGTCGAGGGGACCGTCACCCGCCACCCGGCTCGACCACGTCCGAGCGCTTTGCACCTGGAGCTGCTGACGCGGGGGCCCGGGCGCTCCCGAAAGCCACGCGACCTGGTCACCGACGCGGTGTTCGCCGTCGGAGCTCTGCTGCTCGTGTGGTCCGCCGCCGTCCATTACGACCTCTGGAACGACGGGTACCGCTCCATTGCCACCATCGGTCCCCTGTTCCTCCTCCAGTCCATCGCCGGCCTGCTGATCGGGCTCGCTGTGGTCGTCGTGCGTCGCCTCTGGACGGCGCTGGTCGGCATGGGTTTCGCGCTCGCCACCCTGGCCGGGTTCTTGATCTCGGTGGTGCACGGGCTCTTCGGGTTCGAAGAGACGTGGCTCGCCCCCTTCGCCCAACAGGCCTTCGCCCTCGAGGTCGCCGCGGCGGTCGTGCTCGGGTTCGCCGCCGTCCTGTGCCTGGGGGCCGGTCGGCGCCCCGGCCGAGACGCGTGAACCCGACCGCTCAACGCAGTCCGGCGAAGAGGTCGTCCTCGGGGACCGGCGCGCCCGTCGGGTCGGTCACCCGCACGAAGCTCTCGGAGCCCATGACCGACGCGAACATCTCCTCGCCCATCTGGAGGAAGAAGATGTTGTCGCTCTGGCTGGCATGGGCACCCAGCGACGCGTACTTGCGGCCCGCCACGGCGGTCACGTCGACCACGGTCGTGATGAGCTCGTCGGGCGTGCCGAAGTCGGGGTTGTCCGCCACCTCCTCGGGCTCCTCGGTGCCGGCCTCGGCCATCAGGGTGCGGAACCGCCGGATCGCCTCGCGCCCGACCGCGGTGTAGTACAGCTTGGCCTCGATCCCCGATTCCTCCAACGCGGCGCGCGTCACGCGGTTGGCCTGAATGTGGTCGGGATGCCCGTAGAAGCCGTTCTCGTCGTAGGTGACGACCACCTGCGGTTCGTACCTGCGCATCAGCTCGGCCAGGCGGGCCGCCGAGTCCTCCACCGGGGTGCGCCAGAAGGAGTCCGGAGCGTCGTTCTGCGGCCACCCGTCCATGCCCGAGTCGTGGTAGCCCAGCAATTCGAGCTGCGACACCCCGAGGACCTCGCAGCTCGCTTGGAGCTCCCGCCGGCGCAGCGGCACCACGACATCCTCGTCGTGGCCGGGGTCGTCGGGCTTCACCCCGCCGGGCGCATCGCCGAGCTCGCCGTTCGTGCACGTGACCAGCACGGTGCGCACGCCCTCGTCGGAGTACTTGGCCAGGATCCCGCCCGTCCCGATCGCCTCGTCGTCGGGGTGCGCGTGCACCGCCATCAGGGTCAAGGGTCGTTCGGGCATGGACAGCAGAGTAAAGCGCCGGTGCGCCGCTCCGATCAGGTCTGCAGGTCGCCGACGCCCGCGGCGAGCCGGTGCAGTTCCTCGTCCCACGACGAGGGAGGCGCCATCGGGCGCACGACGAACTTGGAGAACCCCACCTCGAGGAAGCGCCCGATCATGTCGCGCAGTCCGCCGAGGCCGACGGGGACGATCCGCTCCAGCGGATTGCCCCGGGCCCGGCGCGCCAGCGGCGACGTGGCCAGCGCGGCGAGGTCGGTGCCCTCGGGGGCGTAGGCCAGGCTGACCCCGAAGTGCTCCGGATCCACCCGCCGTCCGTGGGCCGCCGCCACCTCGTCGATCACCCGTTTGCCCGCCGCGGCGTCCTCGGGTGTGCAGAACGCGGGGATCCAGCCGTCGGCGAGGCGCCCGCAGCGCTCGAGCGCGGCGGGGACGTTGCCGCCGAGCCACACGTCGAAGGGCTCCTGGCGCGGCCGAGGCGACACGGACACGTCGGCGAAGGTGCCGGCCGGGCCGTCGTGGCTGACGGTCTCGCCGGCCCAGAGCCGCCGCAGCACGGGCAGGGCGTCGTCCATCAGGGAGCCCCGCTCCGCCGTCGGGATCCCGATGGCGGAGCGCTCCGCGCCGATGCCGAGACCCGGCACGAAGGTGAGGAGGAACCGGCCGCCCGAGAGCTGGTCCAGCGTGCCCACCGCCTTGGCCAGCCGGACGAGGTTGCGCCCCGGCAGCAGCATGGTCGTCCCGATCTTGAGCTTGGGGCAGGCGCCCGACGCCCACGCCAGCCCGACCAGCGGGTCCGGCCCGGGCCTCGTGAGCACCTCGGACAGCCACAGGGAGTCGAACCCCGCGTCCTGGAGGCCGCGGCCGAGGGCGACGACCGCGTCGGGACCGAGGTCGGCCCCGCCCGCGCCGATCCCGATACGGACCTTCACGGCGCGTCGACGATGGCGCGGACAGCCCGGGCCACGCCGTCGTCGTCGACGTCGTGGTGCGTGACGAGGCGCACCGTCCCCGGCGCGATGGCATGAGCCAGAACGCCGTGCTCGCCCAGGTGTCCGAGCAGCTTCTCGGTATCGGGGTGGTCGAAGGTGACGATGTTGGTGCGCACCGAAGCCGGGTCCAGGCCACACGAAGGCCAGCGGGTGGCCACGGCGTCCGCCAGACGCGCCGCCCGGGCGTGGTCCTCGGGGAGGCGGCCGACCATGTCTCGCAGTGCCACCAGGCCCGGTGCGGCGAGCACGCCCGCCTGGCGCATGCCGCCGCCGAGGCGCTTGCGCTCCAGACGCGCCGCGGCGATGACGTCGTCGTCCCCGGCCAGCAGCGATCCGACCGGTGCGCAGAGGCCCTTGGACAGGCAGCACATCACCGTGGTGGCGAAACCGGACCATTGCGCCGCGGCCACGCCGGTCGCGGCCTCGGCGTTGAAGAGCCGGGCCCCGTCGAGGTGGATCGGCAACGGCCCGGCCGCCTCGGCCAGTGCCCGGAGGCGCCCCACGTCCCAGATGGCGCCCGACGCCGCCATGTGCGTGTTCTCGATGCTGACGAGCGACACCGTCGGGTGGTGGTGCTCCGACGACCGGCGCGCCAGGGACACGTCGTCGGCGCGCACCATGCCGTCGGCGTCGTCGACGGTGTGGAACTGGACGCCCGAGTTCTTCGCCGCCGCCCCGTACTCGTAGGCGACCACGTGCTGGCGGCGCCCGGCGACGACGACCGTGCCGGGCGCGCACAGGACGCGCAGGGCCACCTGGTTCGCCATCACGCCGGAGGCGACGAAGAGCGCCGCCGGCTTCCCGACCCGCGCCGCGAAGGTCTCCTCGAGCGCTCGGACGGTCGGATCCTCCCCGTAGTCGTCGTCGCCCACCTCCGCCTCGGCCATGGCGCGCCGCATGGCGGCCGTGGGCCGGGTGACGGTGTCGCTGCGCAGGTCGACGGGGCCGGCCACGCGGTCAGACTAAACGGCGCGCCGCTAGCATCCGCCGGTGACCACTCCCCCGAGCCCCGGGCCCACCCCCGGTGACGCCGCATCGTCGCGCCAGGACGCGCTCCCGCCCCACTTCGGTGACGTCCCCAGCGTCCACGACCTGTTGGGGGTCGAGATCCTCGAGGCGCTCCCCGAGCGGGTCGTCATGCGCGTGCCCGTGGACTGGAGGGTGCACCAGCCCTACGGCATCCTCCACGGGGGCGTCTCGGCCCTGCTGGCCGAGTCGGCGGCGAGCTTCGGGGGCGCCCTCAACGCACCGCCGGGTCGCAGCGTGGTGGGGATCGAGCTCAACGCCAGCCATCTCCGCTCGCTCCGCGACGGGCACCTGACCGCCCGGGCCACGCCGGTCCGGGTCGGTCGCACCGTGCAGGTCTGGGCCATCGACCTGACCGACGACGACGGCCGCACCATCTGCGCCGCCCGTTGCACGCTGGCCGTGATCGACCAGCCCGAGCAGGCGTCCCAGCCGGGTCCGGGGAAGTAGCCACCGGGTCCTCGCGGCGGTACGCTGTCGGTGTGACCCCGGTAGGAAGAGGCGCTCACGGTCCATCGCTGGGATTGGTCCTTCCCCCCACCACGCTGGGAGAATTGGACTCAAGCCGTAGTAGTACCTCCGGTACGACCGGGTGTGCCGCCGAGGTCGCCGAGCTCTGCCGGGCGGCCGAGGCCTCCGGTGCCGAGTCCCTCTGGGCGGTGGACCATCTCTTCTGGCCGCACCCGATGGCCGAGGCCTTCACGACCCTGGCGGTGGCCGCCGCCTCCACGAACGCGCCGACGCTCGGCACGTGCGTCCTCCAGCTGCCCCTGCGCCGTCCGGCCGCCGTGGCCAAGCAGGCGACGGCCCTCCAGGTCCTCTCCGGTGGACGCTTCGTCCTCGGGCTCGGCGTCGGCATCCACCGGGGCGAGTACGACCGCGCCGGGGTCGAGTTCGGGCGCCGGGGCCGCCTGATGGACGTGGGGATCGAGGAGCTCCGCCGTGCCTGGGAGCCCCACCCGACACCCCCCTCGGACTACGTCCAGGAGCCGGCGACCAGCGTCCCGATCTGGATCGGTGGCTCCGAGCGCGGCCGCCAGGCGGAGGGCGGCGGCGGTGGGCGACGGCTGGATCCCCCTCTTCCTCACGCCCGAGGAGTACGAACCGGCACTGGCCGACCTCCGGCGCGAGACGGCCGAGGCCGGGCGGGACCCCGACGCCGTGGAACCGGCCGTCGTCGTGTTCGCCTGCGTGGGCGACGACGACGGCACCCATGAGCGCGGCGCGCGCTGGCTCGCGGACCTGTACCGGTTGCCGGCCAAGGCGTTCCGGCGACACCTGGTGTCCGGTCCGGCGGAGACGTGCGCCGCCGCGCTGAACCACTTCGCCGACGCCGGGGCGCGCCACCTCGTCGTCATGGTGGCCGGCTCACCCGCCCTCGAGCACTTCGTGCCGTTGCGCCGGGCGTTCACCGCGTCGTCGCGCGCGTTGGCCGGGGCATCGGCATGAGCGTCCCCAACGTCGCCATCCTCGGCACCGGGATGTCCGACATGAGCCGCCGCGACCTGACACCCGAGACGATGGCCTACCAGGTGACCCACGAAGCCCTGGGCGACGCGGGCGTGTCGCCCCACGAGCTCGGTCTCGTCCTCGTGGGCAACGCGCTGGCCGGGCGCCTGTGCGACCAGGGCTGTGTGCGCGGCCAGACCTGGCTGCGCAAGGCCGGGCTGAACGACGTGGCCATCATCAACGTCGACAACTCCTGCGCCGGCGGCAGCTCCGCGCTCCACCTCGCCACGTTGACGGCCGGGGCCCAGGACCGTCCCGTCCTCGCCCTCGGCGTCGAGAAGATGTGGACGGGCAGCCGCGCCGGCACGATGGCCGGGATCGAGGACGGGCTGCCGGCGGAGTACCGCGCCGACCTGCACGAGCGCAGGCAGACCGACGACAACCCGGCCGGCAGCATCCTGATGGGCCTCAACAACATGTGGGCGGAGCGGCTGATGGCCGAGGTCGGCACCACACCGCGCCAGATCGCCGCCGCGGCGGTCAAGGCGTTCGACCATGCGGCGCGCAACCCGCTCGCCCAGTGGCAACGCACCGTGACCCTCGAGGAGGTCCTCGAGGCGCCCCAGGTCGCCGGCATCCTCACGCGCCTCATGTGCAGCTCGTTCACCGACGGCGCGGCGGCCGTCGTGCTCGGCGGGCCCGCGGTCCGGGCCCCTGCGTCCGCCCCCCGTATCATCGGGTCCGTGGCTCGGACCGGGAACGGCATGCTCGACTACCACGACCGGCTGACTCAGGCCGCCGAGGCGGCCTGGGAGGCGTGCGGGATCGGGCCGGACGAGTTCGACCTCGTGGAGTTGCACGACGCCACGGCCGCCGAGGAGCTCTACGCGCTCGGAGTCCCTCGGTTTCTTCGGGCCGGGCGAGGCCGGGCCCGCCACCGAGGCCGGCCGCACCGGGGTGGATGCCCCGGGTCTGGCCGTCAACCCGAGCGGCGGCCTCGTGGGACGGGGTCATCCGCTCGGTGCGACGGGGTTGGCCCAGGTGGTCGAGCTCGCCACGCAGCTCCGGGGCCGCGCCGGCGCCCGCCAGGTTGCGGGCGCCCGGTCGGGCGTCGCCGTCAACACGGGCGGCGTCGTCTACGGCGACGCCGGTTTCGTCGGCATCCACACGATCTGCGCCGGTTCGGGCCCGACGGCGTGACGGGCATCCGGATCACCGGCTGCGGCGTCGCCCTGCCGGACAAGGTGGTGACCAACGACGACATGGCCGCCAGCCTCGACACGAGCGACGAGTGGATCGTCGAGCGGACCGGCATCCGGGAACGGCGCATCGGCGGCACGACGTCGGGGCTCGCCATCGAGGCCGGGCTGGCGGCTCTGGCCGACGCCGGGCGCACCCCCCAGGACATCGGCCACGTGGTCCTCGCGACCACCACGCCCGACGGCATCGTGCCCGGCACCGCGCCGAGCGTGCAGCACGGGATCGGGATCAAGGGCGGTGCCATGGACCTCAACGCGGCCTGCTCGGGCTTCGTCTACGGGCTCATCGTCACCGCCGGGCTGGTTGCGGTGGGTTCGGGGCCGGTGTTGCTCGTCGGCTCCGAGACGCTGAGCCGGATCACGGACATGGACGACCGCAAGATCGCCATCATCGTCGGCGACGGCGCCGGCGCGGTGGTGGTCGAGCCGGTCGACGGTCCCGGTGGGTTGCTCAGCTGGAACATGAACTCGGACGGCTCGTTGCGCCACATCCTCAAGTGCGAGCACGGCGGGACGCTCTTCATGGACGGCAAAGAGGTCTTCCGCCGCGCCGTGCGGGTGGTCGTCGAGTCGGCGGAGCGGGCCATGGCCGACGCCGGCATCGGCCCCGACGACGTCTCGCTGTTGGTCCCGCACCAGGCCAACCTGCGCATCATCCTGGCCGCCTGCCAGCGTCTCGGCATCCCCGAGGAGCGCACGGCGGTGGTCATCGACCGGTACGGCAACACCTCGTCCGCCTCCATCCCTCTCGCGCTCCACGACGCCATCGGCGCCGGACGGATCAGCAACGGGGACACCTTGCTGCTGACCGGGTTCGGTGGAGGCATGACCTGGGCCAGCGCCGTCTACCGCTGGAACAGGTGACGGCCGGTTCGGGCGGATCGGCGCCGCCGCTGGTCGTCCTCGCCGCGGGTCGGGCCCGGCGATACGGCGGGTGCAAGCCCCTGGCACCGATCGGCCCGCATGGCGAGGCCGTGATCGACCTGGTGGCCAGCGACGCCTTGGCCGGAGGGTTCGGCACCGTCGTCCTCGTGCTGGGGCCGAGCACCGGGCCCGCCATCCGCTACCACGTCGAGCACACGTGGCCCACGGCGGTCGACGTGAGGTTCGCGCTCCAGCCCGCACCACTCGGCACGGTCCACGCGGTGCTGTGCGCATCGGAGTTCGTCGGTGACGCCCCTTATGGCGTGTGCAACGCCGACGACGTCTACGGCACGTCGGGCTGTTCCATGCTGGCCTCGCACCTCGCGGCGGACACCGGGACCAACGCCCTGGTGGGCTACCGGCTGGCCGACGCCATCGTCGGCTTCTCGCCCGTCACCCGGGGGATCTGCCGCGTGGGCGAGGACGGGCGGCTGCTCGGCGTCGACGAGCGCCGCCAGGTGAGGGCGACGGCCGAGGGCGGGTACGTGTCCGACGACGGCCGCGAGCCGGCGAAGCTGTCGCCCGACGAGCGGGTCTCCATGAACCTGTGGGGTTTCACCCCGGCCTTCCACCGGACGCTGCAATCGGCCATGGAGGCCGCCACCGACGCGTCGGAGGAGGCCGAGGTCCTCCTGCCCGAGGTGGTGGCCTCGTCGCTCGGTCCCGACTCGTTCACCGTGCTCCCCGCCATCGGGCGCTGCGTGGGGGTCACCCACCCCGACGACCTCACGCTCGTCCAGGCCGAGATCAACCGCCAGGTCGGCCGGGGCGAGAGACCTGCGTCGCTGTGGACGTCGCTGTCCTGACGAAGCGCGCCGCATCGGGCCCCGGACGCGACGGACCCCGGACGCGACGCAACCCCGAGTAACCGTTCGGCCGAAGCCTCCCGTGCTCCTCGGGGCTACGTCTTCGACTGCCCGCGAAACCCGAACCGGAGGCCGTGTCGGACAACCCCCGCCCGAGTTGGCCACGCTGGCTCCAGGGAAGCCTTCGTGACCTGCCACGGACACTCTGTTCAGTCCGAAACTCGAACACACGCCGGCGAACGCTCCCCTCGCGGGGCTCCCCACCGGCCCTCGATCCCGCCGTTCAGCGTTCTCTCGGCCTCCCTCCGTTCGACCTTGCGGTTTCCCTTCGGGCTTCCCTCGCTCCCACCTCTCGGTGTTCGCTTGAGGTTCGGTGTGCTCTGAATTCCGAACTGGGAAACACGTTGCGCTTCCGCTGACACGAGGTCAATGGACATTCGCGAAATCCAGACGTTCTCCCCATGTTTCTCGTCTTCGTCCCCAACATCGGACGCCACCGTCCCCAGCTCATCCCCAATCCGAGAGCTCACCCCGATGGCACGAGCTCACCCCGATGGCACGAGCCCGCACCGACGGCCCGAGCCCGCACCGACCGATCGGCCTCGCTCGTCAGAGCGGGGTCACGTACGCGCCCGAGATCCCGCCGTCGACGAGAAAGGTTGTCGCTGTGATAAATGACGAATCGTCGCTGGCCAAAAACGCCGCCGCCGCCGCGATCTCGCCGGCCTCGCCGAAGCGCCCCATGGGGATGTGCACGAGGCGGCGCGCCGCGCGCTCGGGGTCCTTGGCGAAGAGCTCCTGCAACAAGGGCGTGTTCACCGGCCCGGGGCAGAGTGCGTTCACGCGCACGCCCTGCCGGGCGAATTGGACGCCGAGCTCGCGCGAGAGAGCGAGCACGCCGCCCTTCGACGCGGTGTAGCTGATCTGGCTCGTCGCCGCGCCCATCACCGCGACGAAGGACGCCGTGTTGACGATGGAGCCGCGCCCCGCGCCAGCAGGTGCGGCAGTGCGTGCTTGCAGCACAGGTAGACCGACGTCAGGTTGACCCGCTGTACCCGTTCCCAGGCCTCGATGCCGGTCTCGAGGATGGAGTCGTCGTCGGGTGGGCTTATCCCTGCGTTGTTGCAACAGACGTCGATATGGCCGAATTCGGCGGCGACCGCCCCGTACAGCTCCTCGACCTCGGTGGCGGAGGTCACGTCGGCCCTGACGAACTTCCCACCGACCGACGCGGCGACCTCGCCGCCCGCGATCTCGTCCACGTCCACGACGGCGACGATGGCGCCCTCGCTGGCGAAGCGCTCGCACATGGCCCGTCCGATGCCGCTCGCCCCGCCGGTGACCACCGCCACCCGACCGACCAACCGGTGCGCGTAGGGAATGCCGTCGGTTCCGCCGCTCACGTCGCTCACGTCGTGTGCTCTCCTTCTTTCGCTTGTCCGGTCGGTGTCGTTGGTCGGGTCCGACGTCCTCGTCGATTCGGGCGCTGCGGGTCTGTCGGGAGTCGGTCCGTTCCCTCGGCGCGCGTCGCCGCAGAAGGCGGCGCGCTCACTCCGCGCTGATGAAGACGTTCTTCACGTCGGTGAATCCGTCGAGTGCATCGGGCCCGAGCTCGCGCCCGAGGCCGGACTGCTTCACCCCGCCGAAGGGCGTCCAGTAGCGCACCGACGAATGCGAGTTCACCGAGAGGGTGCCGGTCTCGACGCCCCGGGCCACGCGCAGGGCCCGACCCACGTCGCGGGTCCACAGCGACCCAGAGAGGCCGTAGGGCGTGTCGTTGGCCAGTCGGATCGCCTCGGCCTCGTCCTCGAAGGGGATGACGACGACCACCGGACCGAAGATCTCCTCGGTCGCGGCCCGGTCGGCCGCGTCGACCGGGGCCAGCACGGTCGGGGCGAACCAGTTCCCGTCCCCGTCCGGGCAGTGGCCGCGCACGGCGACGGGAGCACCGTCGGGCACGAACGAGGCCACGGTGGCGAGGTGGGACTCCGAGATGAGCGGCCCCATCTCGGTCGCCTCGAGGGTGGGGTCGCCCACCACGACGCCGGTCACCGCCGGTTCGAGCAGCTCGAGGAAGCGGTCGTACACGCTGCGCTCGACCAGGATGCGCGAACGAGCGCAGCAATCCTGGCCGGCGTTGTCGAAGACACCGGAAGGGGCGCGGGCGGCGGCCAGCTCGAGGTCGGCGTCGGCGAAGACGATGTTGGCGCTCTTGCCGCCCAGCTCGAGCGTCACGCGCTTGATCTGGCGCGCGCACCCCGCCATGATCTCGCGCCCCACCTCGGTCGAGCCGGTGAAGCACACCTTGCGGACCGCGGGATGGGAGACGAAGCGCTCACCGACCACGCTCCCCTTGCCCGGGAGGATCTGAAGGACTCCATCGGGCAACCCCGCTTCGAGCGCGAGCTCACCGATGCGCAGCGCGCTGAGCGGGGTGAGCTCGGCCGGCTTGACGACGACCGTGTTGCCGGCCGCCAACGCCGGCGCGAAACCCCAGCCGGCGATGGCCATGGGAAAGTTCCACGGCACGATGACGCCCACCACGCCCAGGGGTTCGTGAAAGGTGATGTCGATTCCTCCGGGAACCGGGATCTGGCGGCCCATCAGCCGCTCGGGCGCGGCGGCGTAGTACTCGATCACGTCGCGCACGTTGCCCGCCTCCCATCGGGCGTTGCCGATCACGTGGCCCGCGTTGGCCACCTCCAGGCCGGCCAGGTCCTCGCCCGCGCCGTCGACGGCATCCGCGAAGCGCCGGAGCATCCGCGCCCGGTCGCCGGGCGCCAGGTCGCGCCAGGGGCCGAAGGCGGCGGCGGCCCGGCGGATCGCGGCGTCGGTCTCCTCGGCGCTCAGGCCCTCGACGGTCCGGATGACCTCCCCGGTGGCCGGGTTCTTCACGTCCACGCCGCGATCATTGCCCATCGCAGCCGAGTGCGAAATCCGCGACCGACCCGGCGAGCGGTGGGCCCCGTCGAGGAAGTCGATTCGAACCGGGAGGCGCGTCTGCGCCGACGCTACGACTTGATCTTGAACTTCGAGATCAACGACGTATCCACCGTGGTGAAGGGACAGGTGCCGTCGACCGGCTGGAAGAAGAACGTCGCCTTCGCCGGGTTCGGGTGACTCGACGTTCCGGCGAACTCGCCGCGGGTGATGTCGATGACGATGATGCCCTGCTGAGCCTGGCCGTCCGCATCGATCTTCGCCGGACCGGAGGAACTCCGGCCGTTGTTCCACGTGATCTTCGCCTTGCCCGACGCGTAGAGCGTGCCGTTGGACTCGACCGGGAAGGCGCAGTTGATGCCCTGCACCGTCGTGAAGCTGCCGGTGACGGTGCCCGACGTCACCGAGTGATCCTGGCCGGTGCAGCCGGAGAACGTCGACGCCGGCCCCGTCGCCGAGGGAACGGTGATCGTCTGGACGGCGGGAGTGACCGAGACGCCCGGAGAGTAGTCAGCGCTTCCCGAACCGCTCGTGCACGATTCGATCTTCGGGCTGAACGTCACCTCGGGCCGGGTGGCGGCTGCCGGACCGCAGACACCCACCGTGCCTACGAGGGCGAACACTCCGGCGATGACGAGACCTCGCGTGCGAGCTCCGAGCATCGGACCATTCATCGGAACACTCCCCCCTCGCCCGCATCCGGCCTCCCCGCGGGCTTCTCTTCGCCCCCGGTACGGCCGCGGGTGGCGACATGCTATTGACAACCCCCATTCGACTCAAGGACGTCTCCCCGATCCGGCGGGTTGCGCCGCTAATCTGCGGCCGTGCCAGAGACCGCCCCGCCAACGCCGGCGCAACCGCAGCCGGCCGTGCAGTTCAACCTGGCCCTGGCCTTCGACACTCTGGTCGAGTCCCTGGCCGAACGGGAGTGCGTCGTGTGGAGAGACCGGCGCCTCTCGTATGCCGATCTGGCCGAGCGCTCACACCGCCTCGCCTCCTACCTGCACGGCCGCGGCCTGCGGGTGCACCACGAACGAGAGGGCCTCCAGGGATGGGAATCGGGCCAGGACCACGTGGCCCTCGCCCTCTACAACGGCAACGAGTACCTCGAGGCCATGCTCGGCTCGTACCGGGCCCGCGTCGCCCCCTTCAACGTCAACTACCGCTACGTCGGCGAGGAGCTGCGCTACCTGCTCGAGGACGCCAAGCCGCGTGCCCTGATCCTCCACGCCTCCCTCGCCCCGACCTTCGCCGAGGTGCTGCCCGAGCTGAGCTCGCCGCCCGAGGTTCTGCTCCAGGTGGCGGACGAATCGGGTCACCCTCTCCTCGACGGGGCGGTGGCGTACGAGGAGGCCCTCGCCGAAGGCGACCCCACCGGTGCGCCGGTCGAGCCCTCACCCGACGACCTCTACATCCTCTACACCGGGGGCACCACCGGCATGCCCAAGGGCGTGCTGTGGCGCCAGCACGACATCTTCATGGCCGCCATGGGCGGCCGGAAGGTGGGCACCTGGGAGATCGTCGACAGCTACGAGGGCATCACCGAGCGGCTGGCCGAGAGCTTCCCTCTCCGGCTGCTCCTCCTGCCGCCGCTCATGCACGGCGCGGCCCAGTGGGCGGCCTTCATGCTGATGGCCCAGGGCGCCACGATCGTCTTCCCCGACGACCCGCGACGGGTCGATCCCGACGACGTGTGGTCGACCGTCGAGCGGGAGCGGGCCAACACCATGACCGTCGTGGGCGACGCCGTTCTGCGGCCTCTCGTTCTCCAGCTCGACCGTAAGAAGTACGACCTGTCGTCCTTCTTCGCCGTGGGCAACGGCGGCGCGCCGCTCACCCCGGCCGTGCGCGCCATGGCGATGGAGCGGCTGCCCAACCTGGTGATCTCCGACTCGGCCGGATCCTCGGAGACCGGGGCGCAGATGCACGCGACTTCGGTCGACGCGGTCGAGGTGGGCTCCTTCCTGCCCGGCCCCGGCACCGTCGTGGTGGACGAATCGTTCGAGCAGGTGCTCCCGCCCGGCCACGAGGGCAACGGATGGCTGGCTCAGACGGGGAGCGTGCCGCTCGGGTATCTCGGCGACCCCGAGAAGACGGCGCGCACCTTTCCCGTGATCGGCGGGGTGCGCTACTCCATTCCGGGCGACCGGGCGCGGCACCGGGCGGACGGGCAGATCGAGCTGCTGGGGCGCGACTCGGTGACGGTCAACTCGGGCGGCGAGAAGATCTTCGTCGAGGAGGTGGAGCGGGCCATCGCCGGCCATCCGGCGGTGGCCGACGTCGTGGTGACCGGGCGACCCTCGGAGCGCTGGGGGTCCGAGGTGGTGGCGGTCGTCCAGCTGGCGCCCGGGGTCGAGACCGACGCGGCCTCCATCGCCGAGCACGCCTCGACCCACATCGCCCGCTACAAGCTGCCGAAGGACGTCGTGTTCGTCGAGCACATCGAGCGGTCACCCTCGGGCAAGGCGGACTACCGGTGGGCAGCCGAGACCGCGCTCGGGGAGGCGTAGCACTGGGACCGGGCGCGGGCGCGGTGAGCGGGCGGGGTCCGGTGGTCCTCACCACGTCCCGGCTCGTGCTGCGACCCTTCGAGGAGGCGGACCGCCGGCCGTTCGCCGAGCTGAACGCGCATCCGCTCGTGGTGGCCTCGCTGGGCGTCGAGGCGACGAGGGCCGAGAGCGACGCCATGATCGACCGGTACACCGCCGAGCTGGCGCGCGAGGGATGGGGCTTCTGGGCGGTCTCCGAGCGGCACGACCCCGCGCTCATCGGCATGGTGGGGCTGCACCGCGCACCGCCCTGGCTGCCCTTCTCTCCGGCGGTCGAGGTCGGATGGCGCCTGCATCCCGACCATTGGGGGCACGGCTACGTCACCGAAGCGGCGAGGACGTCGCTCGACGCCGGCTTCGCCGCGGGAGTCGACGAGATCGTCGCCTTCACGACGACGTCGAACACCCGCTCGCAGGCGGTGATGGAGCGCATCGGCATGGCGCGCGACCCGGCCGGCGACTTCGACCACCCCTCGCTCCCCGAAGAGAGCCCGCTCCGGCGCCACGTGCTCTACCGCATCCACGCGTCACGGGATGGCCCTACGGTGGGCTGAGGAAGCGTGAGCGGGACCCGGCGACGCTGCGAAGGGGCCGGCACGACCCGGCCACCATGGAGTACCGCGACACGGAGTCACCGATACGGAGTCACGCGACACGGAACGGGCATCCCGATACCGGAGCGGTGATCGACGGTGGCTGACGACGAGCCCGCTGCGCGGGCGGCGCAGACCTTCGAGGCACTGACCACCGGGTCGCTCTTCAGCACCCGCACCAGGTTGTGGGGTCGCCGTACGTGGTGGCTGTCACGGAACTACGAGAATCTCTGGCCCTTTGCCGGCGCATGGTCAGCGACGGGCACGCTCGCTGCGTTGCCGGGACGAGAGCGGGCGCGCGCATCGCTCGAGGGTTTTCTTCATGGTCTGGGTGCCTACCACCGGCACCGCCGCTCCGCCCTGAATGGTCGCGAGCCGGTCGGGTTCGAATCCGCTGTGGTGTTCCCTCATGGCCGAGGTGGCGACGTCTATTTCGACGACAACACGTGGATCGGGCTCGCGCTGTGCCTTCACCACGGAGTTCTCCGGGATGATCGCGTCGTCGAACTCAGCCGTCGGGTACTGCGTTTTGTCCTGAAGGGCTGGTCGACCGACCTGGCGTGGAGTCATCCGGGCGGCATTCGCTGGAAAGTGCCGGCCTCCAACACGTCGCGCCATACCTGCTCCAATGCCCCTGTCGCCGAGTTGGCGGCGCTCGTCGCAATGCGCGACGGCGACGACGCGGCGCTCGACTGGTCCAGGCGGATCTACGCCTGGGTCCACGGGACCCTCCGTGGCGCCGATGGTCTCTATCTCGATCAGATTGCGCAAGACGGCGCGGTGCTCCCCAAGGTCTGGAACTACAACCAGGGCACGATGATCGGTGCCGGCGTCTTGCTCCACCAAGCAACGGGTGACGGCGACTACCTCGAGCAGGCGCGCTCGACCGCACGGGCCGCACTCGAGCACTTCTCGCTCGAGCGCCTCGTCGATCAGGGCGCCGCTTTCAACGCCGTCTTCTTCAGGAACCTGCTCCTGCTGGACGAGGTCGAGCCGAACCCGGCGTATCGGCGTCTGGCCCGAACGTACGCCGACCGAATGTGGAACCAAAGGCGCAACCCGACCACGGGTCTGTTCTCAAGTGGCTCCTCTTTCTTGAACAACACGGCACCGATGATGGAGATCTATGCCCTTCTGGCGGGCTCGAGGCCCCACGCCTAGCGGTCATGGCGCAGGTCGCTCGCACTGGAGCACGAGAACCGGACCCACCGCTCGCTCCACGAGGGCAGTCCGTTGCGCCATCTGCTCCATCGGATCCGCGCGTCACAAGCTCGCCCTACGGTGGGACAGGTGAGCGAGAGCGAGACCCGTCGGCGCTGCGAGTGGGTCGGCACGGATCCGGCCATGACGGAGTACCACGACACGGAGTGGGGCGCCCCGGTCCACGACGACCTGACCCACTTCGAGTTCCTGGTGCTCGAGGGTGCCCAGGCCGGATTGAGCTGGTCGACCATCCTGAAACGTCGTACGGGCTACCGGAAGGCCTTCGCCGGCTTCGACCCGGCCAAGGTGGCCCGATTCACCCCGGTCCGGGTCGAGAAGCTGCTGGCGGACCCCGGCATCATCCGCAACCGGGCCAAGGTGGAGGCCACGGTCCGCAACGCGCGCGCCTTCCTGGCCGCGCAGGAGGAATTCGGCTCGTTCGACGCTTATGTCTGGGACTTCGTGGGCGGTGCGCCCAAGGTGAACCGGTGGCGGCGGATGGGCCAGGTGCCCGCGACGTCGGCCGAGTCCGAGGCGCTGAGCAAGGACCTGCGCGGACGCGGCTTCGGCTTCGTCGGTCCGACCATCGTCTACGCCCACATGCAGGCGACCGGGCTGGTCAACGACCACGTGGTCGGGTGCTTCCGCTACGCCGAGCTCACGACGGGCGCGCCATGAGCACCCGCGTTCCGAAGCGGCCCATCACGGGCTCTTCGGGCGGAAGGCCCCGAGCGGCGTACCACTCGTCGACCGGACCGACCTCGACGAAGCCCTCCGAGGCGTAGAACGGCCCGTTCCAGGGCACGTCGTGATAGGTGGCGAGCGTGAGCTCGGCGTAGCCGTTGTCCTTGGCCCAGTCGCAGGCGGCGCGCAGAAGGGCACGGCCGGTGCCGCGGCCCCCGTGGTCCGGGTGGACCGAGAGCTGCTCGAGGTGGGCGCCGCCGGCCAGCTCGTCGATGCGGGCGAAACCGGTCGGCGCGTCGCCGTCCACCAACACGACGAGCGCCGCGGCCAGATCCTCGACCTCGCCCGGGCCCGGCAGCGGCCCGATGCCCAGCCGGAGGAACATTGTGTCGGCGGCCTTCTCGATCGGCGGGAGCAGTACGAGCTCGTCGGGGAGTGCGGGGCGGATCTCAGGCACGCAGGCCGACGCGACCGCGCCTCGGCGCCTCACACCGATCACCGTCGCCCACCACCGGGAGAGTGTGTCACGGCGGGCTGGTCGCGGTCGGCTCCCCGCCGGGACCGCACCGCCCGTTAGCGTGCCAAGCGTGCGCGCCGTGATCTGCCACGAGCTCGGTCCCCCGTCGCTGCTGCGCGTCGAGGAGCGTCCCGACCCCGAGGCCGGCGCGGATGGGGTGGTCGTGGACGTGGAGGCGGCCGGGGTCAACTACGTCGACGCCCTCTTCGTCGCCGGCCGGTACCAGATAAAGCCCGCAGTGCCCTTCGTGCCCGGGACCGAGTCGGCGGGCCGCATCGTCGCGACGGGCCCGGAGGTGTCCGGACTCGAGGTGGGCCAGCGGGTCCTCGTCTCGGCCGGGCTCGGAGGTTACGCCAGCCGCCTCGTGGCCAGGCCGAGCACGGTGACGCGCATTCCCGACGTCCTCGACGCGCCACGCGCGGCCACGTTCACCCAGAGCTACAGCACGAGCCTGTTCGCCCTGCGCGACCGGGCGGGCGCGCGGTCCGGCGAACGCGTGCTCGTTCTCGGCGCCGGCGGAGGCGTCGGTTTGGCAGCCATCGGGGTAGCGCGGACCCTCGGCTGCCGGGTACTCGGGGTCGCCTCCAGCGCGGCCAAGCGTGACGCCGCGCTGGCGGCAGGGGCCGAGGCCGTGCTCGACCCCGCGTCGGAGCCCTTGAAGGACGCGGCACGGGCGTGGGCCGGCGGCACCGGGGTCGACGTGGTGCTCGACCCCGTGGGGGGCACGCTGGCCGAGCCGTCGCTGCGCGCGCTCGGAGACGGCGGCCGCTACCTGGTCATCGGGTTCGCCTCCGGCGAGATCCCGTCCGTCCCGCTCAACCAGGTGTTGCTGCGCAACCGTTCGGTGATCGGCATCGACTGGGGCATCTGGGCCATGACCCACGCCGAGGGGCAACGCACGCTGCTGGGCGACCTGCTCGCCATGGTGGCCGACGGGAGCCTCGACCCGGTGCACCCGGCCGAATACCCGCTCGACGACGTGGTGCAGGCGCTCGAGGACCTCCTCGAGCGCCGTGCCGTCGGGAAGATCGCGCTCATCCCCTGAGTCCTGACGGCGCCGTCGGCGCGTCGAGTCGTCGGGGCGTCAGGCGTCGTGGGACCGCACGCGCCAGACGGTGAAGGCGACGAGGGCCGCGGCCAGCAGCACGAAGATCCCCGCCTCCATCCACTGGAAGGTCCAGAAGCGGCCGTCGGGCTGGTAGGTGAGCACTTGGTGGTAGCCGTGCGAGGACAGGCACTTTCCGAGAAGTCCCTTGCCACCCGGAAACACGGTGCGGCATGCCGACGGGAAGTTGTTCATGTCGATTCCGATGTTGGGGCCGAGAACGGTTCCCGTGGGGCCCACCAGGCCGCTCGAGAGGACCCAGGCGCCGTGCGAGGCACCCGCGCTGCTCGTGATGGGGAACATTTTGGTGATCGGTGCCAGGTAGTGCGGACGGAGGAAGTTGGCGATCGTCACCCGAAGGCCGACGAAGATGGCCAGGGTGACCGCCAGGCTCGGGAGTACGCGGCGCAGGACCGAACCGACGGCGATTCCCAGGGCGACGGCGAACAGCGCGTACGCCACCGGCACGACGCCCTGAACGTCGAACGCGTCGAAGCGCGTGTCGAGCGCGTTCTCCGGGTAGCGCCACCAGCTGACGAGGGCGGCCAGAGCGGCGCCCCAGACGGCGGCCGCCAGCAGCGACCAGGTGAGGTTGACCCGCAGCCAACGGCGCCGACTGACCCCCTGGGTCCAAGCGAGGTTGTGCGTGCCGTCCTCGAACTCCTTGGCCAGCAGGGGCGCCCCCCAGAACAATCCGAAGAGCAGCGGGATCACGAGGGTCAGGTCGACCAGGTCGATGATCGCCCCATCGCCACGGAACAGCTCGTTGGACAGGCCGGAGCAGCTCTGGGCGGCGGTGCAGCCGGCCAGCGCTCGCCGGTAGTCGTCCGCCATGGTGATCCCGGTGACCAGCAAAATCACCGCCAGCGCGGCCAGCGCCGCCACGGCGAACCAGACCTGGTTGCGGTGCAGCCGCCAGACGAGATGGTTCACGGCGCCACCTCGAGACGAACCGGACGGTCCTCGGAGACGTCCCGATCGCTTCCCATGTAGCCGAGGATGATGTCCTCGAGTCCGACCTCGTGCTCATCCCACCGCGGGTCGAGCACCGGGCCGTCGCGGCGGACGAGGAGCCGGGTCTGGCGCTGCGTCTGCGTGGCGGTGACCACCGTCAGGCCGGGCTCCACCTCCGACAGGGCGCACCGCGGGCCGACGAGCATGCGGTGCGAGTCGAGCAGCGCCTCGATGTCCTCGCAGATCTGCACGCGGGACGCGCTGAGCAGGATGACGTGGTCGCACACGCGCTCGAGGTCGTGCAGGAGATGCGAAGACAGGATCACCGAGACGTCGCCGTCGGCCACCGCTTCGCTCAGGGCGGCCAGGAATTCGCGGCGGGCGAGCGGGTCGAGCGCCGCCACCGGCTCGTCGAGCAGGAGCAGTCGCGGCCGCTTGGCCAGCGCGAGGCCCAGGCCAACCTGCGCCCGCTGGCCGCCCGAGAGCGTGGCGACCGGGCGGTCGGTGGGCACGCCCAGTCCGCTCAGCCGTCGGCGCGCCCCGTCCTCGTCCCACACCCGGTTGAGCCGCGCTCCCAACGCGAGGTGGTCCGCCGCGCTCAGACGCCGGTAAAGCGGCACATCCTGGGCGAGGTACCCGATCCCGGCCAGGAATTCCTCAGACCCGTCAGGGGCGTGACCGAGGACCTCGAGCGTGCCGGTGCTTCCCTTGGCCAGGCCCACGAGGAGCCGCAGCAGTGTCGTCTTGCCCGCGCCGTTCGGCCCGACGAGCGCGGTCACGTGTCCCTCGGGAACCCGCAACGTGCAGTCCTGCAAGGCCCAGGTCGACCCGTATCGCTTGCCCAGCCCGGCGGTCGCGAAGGCCGCCGGCACCGCCGGTCCGGCGAGGGGCGTCATGCGATCCTGGTCGCCTGGTCGGAGCGGAGCGTGTCGCGCAGCAGCGCCTCCATGGCCTCGTCGTCCATCCCCTCGCCACGCGCGGACTCCACCCACCCGTGCAGGGTGCGGGCCAGGCGGGCCTGGATGCCCGGCGGGGGCCCCTGCGGCCGGCGGGCGACGAAGGTTCCCACCCCCTGCCTGCCCTCCACGATGCCCTCGTGCTCGAGCTCGCGGTAGGCCTTCTGGACCGTGTTGGGGTTGATGGCGAGCTCCGCCACCACCTCCTTGACCGTCGGCAACCGGTCGCCGACGTCGAGCAGGCCCCGGCGCACGGCCTGGCGGATCTGCTGGGCGATCTGCAGGTACGGCGGCACGCCCGAATCGGTGCGCAGGTGGAAGCTCATCGACTGGTGCCGTACTTCACTAGTCATCTAGGTAACTATAGAGGACGGGTCGGCCCCGTCAAGGCCGCGGGGCGAGACGTCTTCCCCCTTTCGTTCCTGCCGTCCTTTGACTCCTCGTGTGTCGGCCCGCGGCATCGGGCCGGACAGCGGGGTCAGGAGGTGAAGGCCGGGATGACCTCGGTGCCCATGAGCTCGATGGTCTGCATGACCGACTCGTGGGAGACCTTGTACGGGTTGACCAGGCAGAGCAGCAGGTCGACGCCTGCCTCCTCGTACTGGCGGCACGCCTCCAGGCACTCTTCCGGTGTCCCGAGCACGCAGGCGCCCGAGTCCGTCAGGTATTCGAGGCTGATGAGGTCGAGCATGCCTTGGTCGTCATGGCTCTTCATCTCCGCCGCGTAGGAGTACGTGCCGAGCTCCTGTTTGCGCTCCGCCATCCAGTCGGTGAGCGTGGCGATCTGACGGGCGCCGGTCTTGGGGTACCACTCGAAGGATTCCCTCGCCTCGGCCATCGCCTCGTGGCGATCAGGCGCGCAGATGGCCATGGTGAACGTCGCGGCCTGGTTGTTCACGAAGGCGCCGATCGGCTCGGTGCAGCGCTCCACGGTCTCGCGATAGATGTCGATCTTGCGCTTGACCTCCGACGGAGGCAACCCCACGGCGAACGAGCACAGGCCCAGGCCGAGGTCGCCGACCTGTGCGTGGCCCTCGTCGCTGGTGGTCGCACCCCACAGGGGCGGGTGCGGCTTCTGCCACGGCTTGGGCTGCACCCGCCGACGGGGCATCTGCCAGAACTCGCCGGAGAACTCGTACTCGTCGTTCGTCCAGCAGCCGACGACGTGCCCGATGGCCTCCTGCCACATGCGCCGGCTCTCGGCCGGGTCGATGTCGAAGCCTTCGAGCTCGGCCCGGGTCGCCGAGCGGCCCGTCCCGAGGTCGACCCGGCCGCCCGAGAGCAGGTCGAGGACGGCCACCGACTCGGCCGTCCGCACCGGGTGGTTGTAGGGCTTGGGCATGAGGCGCACGCCGTAGCCGAGGCGGATGTTCTGCGTGCGCGACGCGATGGCGCCGTAGAGCACCTCTGGGTTCGAACAGTGGGAGTACTCCTGCAGGAAGTGGTGTTCGACCGTCCAGAACGTGTGCCAGCCGAAGCGGTCGCCCGCGATCGCCTGCTCCAGTGTGTTCTGGTAGGCGACCAGCTCGCTGTCGTCCCCCCACGGACGTGGGACCGGGATTTCGTAGAACAAGGCGAACTTCATGGCGTGGGCTCCCCCCGCAGGACGGCGGTCCCGGGACGCCCCGGGCTAGACAGTGCACTGCTCCTATCAGCCCGGGTGGACCGGGCGCAACCAGCCGGGAGGATCCATGCGGGGACTGCGAGGGCGGAACTACATCGTCACGGGTGCAGCATCGGGCATCGGGTGGGCCACCGCGACCCGCCTGGTCGAGGAGGGAGCGACGGTCATGGGAGCCGATCTCGCGGCACCGCCGGACCAGGCGCCGGCGGCGACCGATTCCGGAGGCCGCTGGGCCTTCCGCCCTGCCGACGTGACCGACGAGGCCTCGGTCGCCGAGCTGGTGGAGGACGCGGTCACCTTCGGTGGCGCGGTCGACGGGCTGGTCCACGCGGCCGGCGTGGCGGGCGGGGGCCCCGTCCACACGCTGCCCGCCGCCGAGTGGGCACGGGTGATCTCGGTGAACCTGACCGGCACCTTCCTCACCGCCAAGCACGTCCTGGCCCAGATGCTTCGCCAGCCCGCACGCGAAGACGGCCAGCGCGGCTCGGTGGTGACGCTGGCCAGCATCGAGGGGCTCGAGGGCACCGCGGGCGGAAGCGCCTACAGCGCCTCGAAGGGCGGGGTGGTGCTGCTGACCAAGAACATGGCGATCGACTACGCGGGCCGCGGCATCCGGGTCAACGCCATCTGCCCGGGCTTCATCGAGACCCCGATGACCGCCTCCGTCTTCGGTCCGGGCATGGAGGAGGTCCTGGCGGACGTCCGGCGCGAGCACAAGCTGGGCCACCGGATGGGCCGGCCTCAGGAGATCGCAGCGGCGGCGGCCTTCCTCCTTTCCGACGACGCCTCCTTCGTCACCGGCCATGCGCTGCCGGTCGACGGCGGCTACACGGCCGGTCGCGATCATGGCGTCACCGAGATGCTCGGGCTCTCGACGCCCGAGTGACCCGCACGCGTCTCCGGGCCACGCTCCCGTTCACCGATCCCACCCCCGGAACCGCAACGGCGGGTTTCCCGGACCTAGAATCCCAGAAGTGGGTTCTTCGGTCGCCGTGGTCGCACACTCCAAGAAGAACCTCGCACGCCTGACGCGGACGGCCGGGCTGAAGTCGTCGTACCGAGAGCGCCGGCAGATGTTGGACGCCTGGCTGGCCGAGCGGGAACACGCGGGGGATGTTGCGCTGATCTCACCGGCGAAGTCCTTCGGCGCCCCAGAAGAGGAGTACGACGAGACGATCGGGTCCAGGACACCCGACTCCGCCGGGTCCGCCGTCTACCATTTGTGGAACGAGCTCGGTGGAGGCGAAGGCGGAGTCGCGCTCGAGCTGGGAGCCGGGTCCGGTGCGGTCACGAGCGGATTTGTCGAGGCCGCTGACGGCTTCACGACACTCGTCACCGATCCGTCGGTTGAATTCCTCTCGCTCACCCAGCGCAAGCTTTCCGGAATTCCCGCGTGTGCGGGACAGCTCCGTGCGCTACGGAACCCTTCTCGGAGAGGACGTCTCGGTCTTCCCACGAGAGATCTTCGACGTCGTCTTTGCGCAGGCGTGCCTGCACCACGTGTCCGACTGGAAACAGCTCCTTCGAGACGTAAAGGACATCTTGGTTCCGGGTGGTGTCTTGATGTTCCAAGAGCCCTTCAGCGAGGGCACGTTCTTCATGGGTATCGCGGCGGACACCCTCATGGGTGCAGAAGGCGTCCCTGACGCGGATCGGGAACGCTTGGACCGGATTCGGCACTCGATCTATCTCCTCTCGGATCGCACCATCAACAAGGATCATGGAGAGGACAAGCACTGCTTCTATACGGACGACATGATCGAGACGTGCCAACACGTCTTCGGCAACGTTCGCTTCTTACGGAATCAGTCGTTCAATTCCATCGCGGCCAGGCTGCCGAGCTCGAGCGCGAGCCTCGACTACCTCTCGAGTCGACCCGCATCCATCTCCTCGTTCACCGAGTACTGCCGATCGTTCTTCGTTCACCATCACGGTCTCTCGGAGAAAGCCATGGAGGAGTTCGACCGAGTCGTGGTACCGCTGTTCGAGCGACTCGATGCGCTGTACCGGCAGGGGGACGGGCCCGCAATGCTCGCCGTCGTCGTCTGTCGGAAGCCGTCGAGCTTCCGCGCCAAGGCGGACAAGTTGCAGCGGTTCGTGACCAAGAAAGTGACCGCGGAGTTGGCCCGGGCCTGATCGCGAGGGGCGCTCACCGGGGCCGATACAGGGACGCAGCCGGCATTCAAGCTCCTTGAGGTCGCTCGCGGCCTAGTAATCTTCGGCGCCGTGACGACCGGACCTGATCGGCCAGCTGCGACCGAGGGCACACCAGTGGTGGCGGCCCTCTTCGTCGCGCCCGCCAACGCCGAGCATCTGATGACCGCGGTCTCGTCGTTGCAGAGAGCGGGGATCACGGTCGTGGCCGGGGGGCCGTCCGGCCAGTCGATCATCCCCTTCCGCGATGCGGGGTGCGAGTGTCTCGTTGCCACGAACACCGCCGACCTGATCAACCAGGCCTGGGTCCGCTCCCACCTGCCGGTGCTGGCGGTGGGCGACGCCGTCACCCTGCCCGACAACTTCATCGGTCCGGCCCTGCGACTCCTGGCCGATGACCTGCGCGTGGCCACGGTTTCGTTCCTCAGCAACGATGCCGGCTTCCTGAGCTTCCCGGCCAAGAACGATCCCGTCGACCGCCCTCCTGAGGGGCACGATTGCAACTCCGTCACCCGCCGCCTCCGCTCCCTCGGCCCGCACGAACCTGCGACTCCCATCCCGACCGCGATCGGGGCCGCCGTCCTGCTCGCACCCTCGGTTCTCGGAAGGATCGGCGGCCTCACCCCCGGACCTCTCGGCGACCTGGAGGGGACGCTGGCCGACCTCTCCGTTCGGGCGCGGTCGAGGGGGTTCATCCACCTTCTCGACGACTCGACCTACTTCGTTCGTCACCGGGCCACCGGGAAAGGACCACCGGGAATCGGGACGGCGGACGACCTCGACCCGGTCGAACGGCACTGGATTCACATGTCCTATCCGAACGAGGTGCAGTTCGTCGCCCACGAGGCGAGCTCGGCCACGGCTCCGTTGGCGATCGTCCACGGTTTGGCCCGGGCCAAGGTGTTGGGGTTGCGGATCGCCATCGACGGCTCCTACCTGGGCCCGCACGAAATGGGCACTCAGGTCTCGATCCTCGCCAACATAGAAGCCCTCAGCCGGCGCGACGACGTGCGCGAAGTCGTGGTGGCGCTCCGGTCCGACATTCCCCCTTACGCGGCCCGAACCCTGTCCATGCCCAAGGTCGTCGCTCGTGCCGTCGACTTCGACACGCTGGAAGGAGTCGGGCATTGCAACGTGGTCCACCGAATGATGCAGCCTGACCCCTGGTTCTCGGTGGACCGGTGGCGGACCGTGGCCGACCGCGTCGTCGTCACCGTGCACGATCTCATCGCCTACCGGAACGGCGCGTACCACGAGAACTGGGCCGAATGGCTGGTCTACCGCGAATCCCTTCGATCCGGCTCCGCGGCGGCGGATGCGGTGGTCGTGGTCTCCGACGACGTGAAGTTGCAAGTCGAGATCGAGAGGCTTCCCGTCGACCCCCAGCGCTTGCACGCGATCCCCAACGGGACGGAGCATCTTGCCGGTGACGAGCGCACCGAGATGCCCCCCGAGCTCGTGGCGCGCGGCTTTGTCGAAGGTCAGTTCGTCCTGTGCCTCGGCACCGACTACGCACACAAGAACCGTGACCTTGCTCTCGCCGTGGTGACCGAGCTCCGTCGGCTTGGGCATGCGCACGCACTCGTCATGGCCGGCCCGACCGTTCCGTACGGATCATCGAGGCTGAGCGAAGCCAACCTCATGCTCGGCGCGCACGAGACACTCGAGTCCGGGGTGTACCTGCTTCCCGACCTCCCATCGGCCCAGCGCAACTGGCTCATGCTCCATGCCGACCTGGTGTTGTACCCGTCTTCGGCCGAAGGTTTCGGGCTGGTGCCGTTCGAGGCGGCTCGATTCGGGACGCCGACGCTGTTCACGAGGTTCGGACCTCTCCAGGAGCTGGGACCGGACGTTCCGGGGGCCGCCGAGGACTGGTCGGTGGACGCGCTGACGGCGGCTGCGGACTCCCTGTTGAGCGACCCCGCCCTGGCCAGAGCACAGGTTGAATCGTGGCTCGCGGCCGGCACGAAATACACTTGGGAAGCGACGGCAGAGCGGCTCACCGATCTCTACCGGCACGTACTGGCGCTCGCCCCCCGATGAGCTGCCCGCGTCAGGCAGCAGAGGAGGTTCTGTGAAGGAAGTACTGGAGGACGAGCTCGATCGACTGTCGTTGACGCAGGCCCTCGTGGATGCCGAGATGGCGACCGCCCGAGTGATCGACCTCACCGAGCGCCTGGTCGATGCCCGCCAACAGATCATGAACTTGCGCAGCGAACTGGAGCACCTCCGAATCGAGTACACCCAGTACAAAGCCGAGCAGGAGCAGATGAAGTCGTCCTCGGCGTACCGGTTGGCCAACCGAATCTGGGCGGTGCGCAATGCCCTCGGAGTCTGAGCAATCCTGGCGGGTCCTGATCGCGCTCCTCGTCTACAACGGCGAGGAATTCGTGGGGCCGTGCCTGTCATCGTTGGCGCGGCTCGATCCCGGGGTCCATTCGGCTGACGTCCTGGTGCTCGACGACGCGAGCCCCGCTCCCGGCTGGAGCGAACGATGCCGCAAGATGACGGAAGACCTCGGGTTCGGGTACTACCGGACCCCTCGCAACCTCGGCATACCACGCAACATGAACCTGGGGATGCTGCGGGCGGTGGACGGGGATTACGACGCCGTCGTCCTGTTGAACTCCGACACCGTCGTGCCGGCCAACATGATCCCGACCCTGATCCGCCCGCTTCTCGAGGACGGGTCCATCTCCTCGACGACGGCCTGGTCGAACAACTCGAGTGTGTATTCGCTCCTCAATGCGGATCCGGACCATCTCGCAGACGTCCCCGAGATCGTCGACTGGGTCTCCGAGCAGGTCAACGAGGAGTTCGACGGGCAGCCGATACCCATCCCGGCGGGCGTCGGGTTCTGTATGGCGATCCCGACCGCGATGATCAGGGACGTCGGCCTGATGGACCCGGTCTTCGGTCGTGGCTATTCCGAAGAGGTCGATTGGTGCCTGCGCAGTCATACGATGGGTTACCACTCTGTCCTTGCTCCGTCGTGCTTCGTGTATCACGCAGGAAGCGGGATCACGAAGGCCGAGGGTCTCATCGGTGACGGCGACCACATCGTCCACGCGGATCAGGCGATCATCGACCAGCGATACCCCCTGTACACATCGCAACTCATTGCGCTCTCCGCCTCGAGCATCATCGATGGCATGCGCGAGCGCGCCCTGAACAGGATCATCATCACCGCGGCGCGCCAACGTGGCTACCGCGTCGAGACCAGTCGTCTGCACCAGCAACCCGGTGACGTCGACGCCGTGCGTTTTCGGATCGACCCCGACGGCACCGGCGCCCGGATTGCTGCGGCGTACGAAGGCTTCGAAACGGCCTTCGCGGTCGGCGAGGGTGGAGTGCTCTCGACGGTGGAGGCGATCGTCGGCCAGCCGCCGGGCGAGATACGGATCTTCGACCGCGGGCCGGTCAGTCGTGAGATCGACGAACAGGTCGGGTCATCGGGCATCCCCGTCCTGCATCGCTCGCCCTACCGGGAGAGGGTCTTCTGAGATGGGGCGGATCAACGATGTCGCACGTTCGAGTCGGCACGCCGTGATGCGCCGTGCCTCTCCACGGCCGGTGGAGGTGGGGACCGACCTGCCGGTACCGGTGAAGGACGGCGGGCCGTTCGAGCAGGTCGGCACGGACGTCGGCGCACTGTGGATACAGACCAGCGACGAGGTCATGCGCCCGTATCTCATTCGACGCAAGTCCTGGGAGGAATCCACTGGCGCCCTCCTGAGGAGGTTGCTCCGCCCGGGGGCCCGCTTCCTCGACGTGGGGGCCAACATCGGGTACTTCAGCTTGTTTGCGCACCGACTGGCCCTCGGAATCGAGATTGACGCGGTCGAGCCACACCCGGTCCTCCACAGCCTGTTGCAGGCCAATCTGTGGGCGAACGGCGCCCGCGCCCGTATCCACAACACCGCTCTCGGGGACCGGCGATTGCTGCTTCCCATGTCCACACCGCCCATGAACCCGGGCGACTCTCGGGTTGGCGCCCGCACGCCCAACGACCGGTACGACCTCGTGGTGCCGGTGATCCCGGCGGACGAGCTGTTCGCGCGGCGGACCTTCGACGTGGTGAAGATCGATGTGCAGGGATTCGAGCCCGAGGTCATCCTCGGCATGCAACGCATCATCCGTGATTCGCCGGCCATCGTCCTCGTGGCGGAGTTCTGGCCCACGTCGCTGGAAGATCGCGGGCTCGACCCGGGCGAGGTCCTGGACCGCTACCGCCAGATGGGCCTTCACATCGCGGTGAACGACGATGGGGGAACCGGAACCTGCACGGCCGAGGACGTCTTGGAACACTGCCGCTCGGCCGGCCCGAACGGACAGGTCAACCTGATTCTGCGGCGACCTACGTAGCACCGCGCACCCGGTGTCCGGACCGCCCGCGGTCAGCCGTGGCCCCGGTGCGGAGCGAGCCGATGTGCGCGGAGTCGGCGCTACGACACCTCCGCGTTCCTGCGACGGCGGCCGTGCACCGCTTCGAACACGATCCATCCCGAGAGCGCGACCGCGGCGGCGGCGGCGGCGGCCACCCCGAGTTGGAAGGACTCAGGCAGGTAGTGGAAGGTGATCACGTGGCGTCCGGGCGGCAACGCGACGTCCATCATGAGTCCGTTCCATTCGTGTATGGGTTCGGCGTGGCCGTCCACGACGAGATGCCATCCTGGCTCGTCGGCGACATGGAGATACAGCGTCGTCCGCGGAATTCGATGACGTGTGCATCGAAACGCTCGAAGGATCGGGATAGCTGATCGGGATCACCCGTGCGGAAGCACTGTCCGCCGGTTGACCCCTGGGTTCGAGGGTCGCCACGCCACCGCCGGGGACACGGAGCAGGTACTCGTGATCGAGATGCCGGACGAACTGCATGCCGGCGGGTGGCGCCGCGCCATCCGGCTCCAGCACATAGGAGACTCCGAATTTCCGGGCGAGCGGACCTGAACTGAGCGTGGGGCAGAACGTCCCCAGGGGGGAGTGCGCCACCAGTGGCGTTCCGGTGAGCTTGGACCAGAACTGAAAGTACCGCTCGGGAATCGCGGGGTCGTAGACGGCGAGCTGCGAGACGCCGTACATCACGTTGTCGTCGGGGAGGATGCCGATATCGGCCGGCAGGAGTGTGAGCGAGGTGCAGGCGCCGTCGCCGACGCGGGCGTTTCCCACCTCGTGCTGGAGAGCCGTCTCCGCGGTCGACGTCGCGAAGAACTCGGAGGAGGACGACCACAGGTTCGGGGTCGCGGTCAAGAGAAATCCTGTCTCGACGAAGAGCAAGAGCGCACAGGCGATTTCGAGGGAGTGAGCGAAAGGTCCCCTCCGCCGCCGATGCGCCGCGGAGGCTCTCTTCCTCACGAAGCCGATTCCGACGATGACCGCCACCACGGTGGCGATGCCCACGACCGGGGCGAGAAAAGCCTGCGCTTCCGCGGATCTCTGTCCGGAGGGCATTGATGGCGACGTATGGCGACCGAACCACCAGATCAGGATGACGGCGGCGAACACCCCGGTGGAGAGGGACAACCGGCGGAGAACCCTGGTGGAGAACCCATCCCTCCTCACGGTCTCGAGCCCCATGCCGGCGAGTGCCGCGAGAGCCAGTCCCAACGGCAAGGCGACGCGCCCCCAACCGACCTCCCTGAGCACCGGGAGCTTTCCGAATGCGTGTGCGACCGGAGAGACGAAGAGCGTCGCCAACGTTGTGATGGCAATGACGGCGAAGGCGATCGTCGATCGGCGTCGCCACGAACACAGGACGGCGAAGAGTGCGAGGATCGCCGCGATGGAGCCGACGTAGCTCGCGGCTTCGTAGTAGTTCACCGGACCGTACGACGTCGACCCCGCCAGTGGGAACCCGAAATAGCCGGGGGCCACGAGATTGATCAGATAGGTCTTGGGCAGTCCCATGTAACCCACGTCGAGCTGGCGAGCAGAACCGGACAGGATCGGGATCCCCGGGAGGAGGAGCGGCGCCGCGAGGGCCGCCGCGGCGACGCCGGCCAGCCCGAGGTCGAGCAAAGGCGACAGGGCCCGAACGAGTTGTCCGCGGATTCGGTGTATCCGCGCGATCAGGTAGACGACGACCACCACAGCCGTGCATTCGACGACGAACACCACGCTCTCGGGATGACCGCCGTACAGCACGAAGGCGAGCGAGGCCGCCAGCAGGGCCGTGGGTCTCGCTCTCGGCCAGTTCCCGTCGCGGTCGAGGATGGCGACGGTTGCGCCCAGCACCCAACCGAGGAGGCTGATCACGGTGGCTTGCGGCCATCCCAACCAGCCCGTGAAAGAGCCGCTCAGCTCGAAGATCGTTCCCGCGAAGACCGCGGACAGATTGGACAGCCCGAGCTTCCGACAGAGGAAGAACGCGCCGGTTCCGGCAATGATCAGTTTGGCGAGGACCGCCGTCGTATAGGCGTAGTGCAACGGCGCGAGGTAGCCGACAAGGGTGGGCAGGGCAAACGGCGCCGACTGGAAGTTGAAGGCCAGCGGCATGCCCAAACCGCTTTCAGGATTCCACAACGGGAGATGGCCGCCGTGGACATCGACCCAGTCCAGGGCCGTCCATGGCGCCATCTGTTGAATCTGGTCAGCCGAGATCAGGTTGTGGATCGGTCCGACATTCTTCCCGAGGCCGAACTCTCCGAGCAGGTCGAAACTTCCGAGAGAGCCACCGTGGGCGAGCGCGGGCGCCAGATAGGCCAAAGCGATGGCAACCAACCACATGACGCAGACCGTGGTCGTCCACGGTCGACGAACCCAGCGCGTCGTCGACAGGTATCGCCGGGCGGCAATCATGGCGGCAGACCTTACAGTTCACCACCCACTCGGATTGGGCGCGCGCTGCCGCGAGCGACCACGGTGAGCGACACGTGAAACGAGGCCTGAGAGGATCTCTGGAAGCTGCGCCCGGCGTACGTTTCCAGCGCAAAGAGGACACATGCACCCGGGCCTCGGCCGTGGGCGCCCTGAGGGCCTCGCCGAACCGGGACCGGCCCGATGCGACGAAGGACCCCCACAGCCGCCGGCGAACCCGGTCCACTGCAGGACCGAACCACCGGTCAGTCGCGGCGGCCGTGTGCGGGTGCATGCCCCCGCTGAAGCTAGACAACTCCACGCCGAAAGTGCCATTGTCATGACGATGACGGTCTATGAGGCGCTGCGCCAGCGGGTTCCGCCCCGGATGAAGCAACATCTCCGGGCGACGCTCGAAAAGGCGAATCAGCTCGTCGGTGTCCAAGCGGATCCGGTCCAACCACCGCCGGCGGTTCAGCCGCAAGCGGTCCAGCCGCAAGCAACCCAGCCGGCGCAGGTTGATCCATCCCAGGCGGGCGAAGCCGGCACACTTCTTCGGTTGCTGCGCCCAGATTTTCCTCACTCGCTCGTCGACGTCGGGGCGCACGACGGCGTGACCATCTCGAACTCGCGTACGTTCGCACTCGAGGGATGGGATGCCATCCTGATCGAGCCGCACCCAGAGCTCTTTGCCCAGCTGGAGCAGGCGAATGCTGACCTGCCCGGCGTGCGCTGCCTCAATATCGCGTGCAGCGATGCCCCCGGGTCGCTCCCGCTCTACTTCGGCAAGAACGATGCGTACAACACCATGTCGACCTTGTGCACCGACGTGAATCCGTGGTTCTCCAACGTCCGCAGCGAAGAGTTCGTGATGGTGCCCGTGAGGACGTTGACCGACGTCCTCGGTGAGTGTCAGTGGCCACGCGACCTCTGCTTGCTCATGGTCGACGCGGAAGGAATGGACTACGAGGTGCTCTTGGGCTTGGACTTCCAGCTCTATCGTCCGCGCCTCATCGTCACCGAGGAGTACATCTCCAATCCGTCGAAGCACCGGAGCAAGTACCGGCTCTTGCTCGACCAGGGGTACACCTTCCATTCCATGGTCGGGACGAACACGATCTGGATCGCCAACGAATGGGTGGAAACGTGCCTCAACCTGGTCTGACACGCCTGTCGTGGCGTGATCCGTTCCTCTCCGCCGTGCCGACGCGCCAAACGAGGGCCATCTGACTCCTGGCTGATCGCTCAGCCGAGTACCAACTGTGCACCGGTGTAGTCGAGGACGACCCAGCCGAAACGTTTGAGCTGGTCCGAACCGAGCAGCCCGTCGATACCGCCCGCACCGATGTCTCCGAAGGCTGTCCTCCCGATCAGTTGGGGATGCAGCGGCTGTCCCGGCAGCGACCACGGGCCACTGTGCACGAGTGGGACCGTGATCACCGAGCACACCGTGTCCTGCCGCTGCGCCAGATCCGTGCGCGTCAACCCGGCTGCATGGGCGACGGACGTCGCCGCGACGCTCTGCGACGATCCGGTGTCCACCACGAAGCTGTGGCGCGGCCCGTCGGCGAAGCGGACCACCACGCTGAGTGAGACCTCGCCGGGCTCCGACGTCACCGTCAAGGGCACCGTGGACCTCTCCCCTTGGGTCAGCGCCACCGGCGGCGGCCCCTGCGGCCCGGTGAAGGGCGTCGGAGCGGTGATCGATGCGCCCTCGGCCCCGGGCAGGACCAGGGAGCCGGCCGCGAAGTCGACGCGCACCGCGCCGAAGCGGGCGAGGACGTCGGAGCCGACGAGCCCCACGGGCTCCCCCTTCCCGCCGATCTGGGGCAGCGTGGCGGCCGTCAGCTGCTGGGGCACCAGCGTGACCCCGTCGAGCGACCACGACTTCACCGCCACGGGCTGGGCCGTGCCCGTGCACCCCACCCCGGAGAACTCGGTCCTGGGGCCGGCCGACGAGAGATGGAGTCGCCGGGCCAGGCCGGCGTCGATCGTCGACTGACCGGCACCCGAGTCGAGGACGAACGGGAACGGCCCCTGGCCGCCGATGCAGACGTTGACGGTCTCGGCGACCTGCCCGGCCACCGTGCTCACGGTCAGCGGCACACGCGTCGTGCCTCCCGGCTGTGCCGTGGCCCCGTTGCACCCTCTCTCGGGTGGCGGGAGCTTGAACGTCACCTCGGGCTCGACGTGGACCTGCGGCGACGCCCGCGGCGCTGACGCGGTGCAGGCGCTCAGCCCGAGGGCGAGCGCGGCGGCCGTGATGGCCACCCTGAGAATCCCCCCATGTCGACGCACGGCCTAGTGGCCGAGGGCGAGCCGGACGCTGGCCATCACCATGCGCAGCCCCAGCACGAGCGCGGCGAGCGGGAGGGCGGCGCGGCGCCAGCCCTTCGTCGTCCGTACCGTGAAACGCAGCGCCGAGCGGTGGTGGGCCGCCATCATGCGGTAGGGGTGGCGGGCGGTGCTCGCGCCCTGTACGTGGGTCACCCCCGCCGTGCCGGCGAAACCGACCCCCCATCCCGCGTCATGGGCGCGCCAGCACAGATCCATGTCCTCGTTGTACATGAAGTACGCCTCGTCGAAACCACCCAGCTCCTCCAGCGCGCTGCGCCGGGCCAGGAAGCACGAACCCGACACCCACCCCGCCTCCGTGACCGTCTCGCCTTCGGGAGTCCCCGGGTTGTAGCGACGCGTGAACTGGTTCTCGGGGTTGTACAGCGCCAAGAGGGCGTGCCCGGCCGCGTCGGTGAAAGACGGGAAGCTCCGCACCGAGGGGTAGGTCTCACCAGTCGGGGTGAAGATGCGCGGACCGACCACGGCCCACGCAGGACGGGCTTCGAGCGCGTCGCGCAGAGCCGGCAGCGCCCCGTCGTGTACGACGAGATCGGGGTTCGACACCAAGACCCACTCCGGGGGCGCCGCCAGGCCCGCCAGCGCCGCCAGGCCGCGGTTGACGCCGGAACCGTACCCGACGTTCAGGCCCGGTCGCACGACGTGCACGGGCGCGAGCGGCCGGGTGTCGAGCATGGGAGCCAAGGCCGCCTCGACGCTGCCCGGCGCTCCGTTCTCCACCACGACGACGGGGTTCGCCCCCTCCGCCAGGAGCGAGCGAACGCAACCGTCCAGGAGAGCCCCGGCGTCGTGGTCGACCACCACCGCGCCGATCGCACCGGACACCGGCGCCTCAGTACTCCTTGGTGAAGCGGAATTTGATCAACGCCGACAGGGCGCTCACCCCATCGCGCCAGGTGATCTTCTTCCCCTCGTCGAACTCCCGTCCGGCGTAGGAGATCGGCACCTCGTAGATGCGGTACCCGCGGCGCAGCACCTTCGCCGTGATCTCCGGCTCGAACTCGAACCGGTTGGAGACGATGGTGAGCCCGTCGAGCACCCGGGCGTCGAAGAGCTTGTAACAGGTCTCCATGTCCGAGAGTGTCGACTGGTAGAGCACGTTGGTGACGAGCGAGAGCAGCCGGTTGCCGAACCAGTGCAGGGGCAGCATGTTCTTGCGCTCACCGGTGAACCGGCTGCCGTAGACGACCCTGGCCTTCCCCTTGAGGATGGGGTCCAGCAGGCGCGGCCAGTCAGCCGGGTCGTACTCGAGGTCCGCGTCCTGAATGAGCACGAGGTCGCCGCGCGCCTCGGCCAGCCCCGTGCGGATGGCCGCACCCTTTCCCTGATTGACCGTGTGGCGGATGACGTGGACCGTCGAGTCCTCGAGTGCGCCGAGCACCTTGTCCGAACCGTCGCTCGACCCGTCGTCGACCACGATCACCTGGAGCACGAGCGGGAGCTCGACCGCCCGCATGCGGCGGATGACCTCGGCCACCGTCGTCCGTTCGTTGTAGACCGGCGTGATGACGGTGAGCGTCTCGTAGGTCCTCAGCGGTGGCAGTTCGCTGTCCACGACGTCGCTCATGGCGCTCCCACTCTCTCAGAGAAGTACTCGATCGTCCGCGCGATGCCGTCGCGCAGGTCGATCGTGGGCTCCCACCCCAGTGCGCCGCGGGCCAGCGTGATGTCGGGGCACCGGCGTGTCGGGTCGTCCGTCGGCAGCGGACGGTGGACGAGGCCCGAGCGCGAACCCGTGACCTCCAGCACGAAGTGCGCCAGGTCGAGCATCGAGCGCTCGTCGGGGTTCCCGATGTTGACCGGGCCCGTCAGGTCCGAGTCGAGGAGGGCGACCAGACCCCTGACCTCGTCCTCGACGTAGCAGAAGCTGCGGGTCTGCGAGCCGTCGCCGTAGACCGTCAGGGGCTCTCCGCGCAGGGCCTGCACGACGTAGTTGGAGACGACCCTCCCGTCGCCCGGGGAGAGCCTGGGCCCGTAGGTGTTGAAGATGCGGGCGATGCCCACGTCGACGCCTTCGGCGCGGTGCATGGCCATCGTCAGGCTCTCGGCGAACCGCTTGGCCTCGTCGTAGACGCTGCGCGGTCCCGTGGGGTCCACGTTGCCGCGGTACGACTCGACCTGGGGGTGCACCTCGGGGTCCCCGTAGACCTCGCTGGTGGAGGCCATGAGGAACCGGGCCTGGTGCGCGCGGGCCAGCTCGAGCAGGCGGCGCGTGCCCTCGCTGCCGACGGCCAGCGTGGCCAGAGGCCGGGCCAGGTAGGCCGGGGGCGACGCCGGGGAGGCCAGGTTGCACACGGCGTCGACCGGACCTCCCTCGACGTCCACGTTCACGGAGACGTCGGTCACCACCAGGTCGAAGCGGTCGTGCCCCATCAGGTGGGCCACGTTGTCCTTCGATCCGGTCGAGAGGTCGTCGAGGCAGACGACGCTGTCGCCACGGGAGACGAGATGGTCGCAGAGGTGCGAACCCAGGAACCCGGCGCCCCCGGCGACCACGACGCGGCTCATCGCCGCCCGATCCCGGTGTAGGTGAAACCCATGCGGCGCACCGCGGCGGGGTCGAGCAGGTTGCGCGCGTCCACGATGGAGGGCTGGCGCATCGTGGCCAGGACCCGGGAGAAGTCGAGCCAGCGGAACTCGTCCCATTCGGTCAACACGACCAGGACCTGCGCCCCCGTCACCGCCTCGTAGGGATCACCGCTCAGCCGCAACCCGTCCAGGTCGTCCGCTTCGGTTTCGGGATCGACCGTCGGGTCGAACGCCTGCACGGTGGCTCCGAGCGCCGCCAGGCGGTGACAGATCTCGAGGCTCGGCGAGTCCCGCCGGTCGTCCGTGTTGGCCTTGAAGGTGAGGCCCCACACCGCCAGCGTCGACCCTCGGATCGCGCCGCCGCAGGCGTCGGCGACCTTGGAGACGACGCGCACCAGCTGCTGCTCGTTGGACTCGATGGCGCCCGCCAGGAGCGAGAAGTCGTACCCGGCCTCCCCGGCGGTGTGCAGGAGCGCCCGGGTGTCCTTGGGCAGGCACGAGCCGCCCCAGCCCGGTCCCGGGCGCAGGAACTCGAAGCCGATGCGCTTGTCGTAGCCGAGCCCGAGCAGCACGTCGCGCGCGTCGGCGCCGACCTCCTCGCACAGCCCGGCCAGCGCGTTGACGAAGCTCAGCTTGGTGGCCAAGAACGCGTTGGAGGCGTACTTGATCGTCTCCGACGTCGTGGCGTCGGTGACGATGAGCGGTGCCGCCGTGCTCGAGAACAGCTCGCCGACCATCGCCGCCGCCTGGGGGTCTTCTGCGCCCACGACGATGCGGTCGGGGTGGAGGCTGTCGAGCACGGCGGTGCCCTCGCGCAGGAACTCGGGGTTGGAGACGACGCTGACGTCCGAACGCCCGATCACCTGTTCCACCATGGTGGCCGAGCCGACCGGCACCGTCGACTTGTTGACCACGATCGCCCGGGGCGAGAGGTGCGGGCCGATCTCCTTGGCCGCCGCCTCCACGTAGGACAGGTCGGCCGATCCGTCCGGGCTCTGGGGGGTGGGCACGCAGAGGAAGACGAACTGGGCGCCGCGGACCGCCTCGGTGGAAGAGTCGGTGAAGCGGAGCTTCCCGGCGGAGACGCACCCGGCCACCAGGTCGTCGAGTCCCGCCTCGACGATCGGCATGCGCCCGCTCCGCAGCGCGCCCAGACGAGCGCGATCGCGCTCGGCCAGCACCACCGAATGTCCGAAGTGGGCCAGCGTGGCCGCCGTGGGCAATCCGACGTAGCCGGCACCGATGACGGCGACGGCGCGCGGGTCGCGCCCGCTCCGCGCCCGCTCACGACCCGGCCCTGGCCGCAGCCTCGGGCCCCGACTGCGCCGAGAGGAGCGCCGGGACCAGGCGAGCCAGGCCGTCCTGCCACTCGGGCAGGGCGGGGAGGCCGCTCAGCCGGAGCGCCAGGTTGTCGAGGACGGAATAGGCGGGCCGGGGGGCCGGGCGCGGCGGGTCGAGCTGCGCCGTCGTGATGGCCCGGACGCGGTCGGGATCGGCGCCCGCCGCGGAGAGGGCGGCGCGCACGAGGCCCCACCAGGTGGTGGCCCCGGAGTTGGTGACGTGGAAGGTGCCGGGGCGCCGGTCCAGACCGAGGGTGATGATGGCCGGGGCCAGGTCGGCGGTGAACGTCGGCGAGCCGCTCTGGTCGTCGATGAAGCGGAGCTCGCCGTCGCCTTGGGCCAGCCGGAGCGCGGTGGCGACGATGTTCGAACCGTGGGCGCCGCAGACCCAGCTGGTGCGCACGATGGTCGACCCGGGACGGCATTCCAGCTCGCCGGCCAGCTTGGACCCCCCGTACGCCGAGGTCGGGCACGGCGGGTCCCACTCCCGGTACGGCCGGGCCGACGTTCCGTCGAAGACGTAGTCGGTCGAGACGTAGACGAGGTGGGCGCCGACCAGCGCCGCGGCCTCGGCGACGTGGCGCGTCCCGATGGCGTTGACGGCGAAGGCCAGCTCGGGCTCGGTCTCGCAGCGGTCGACCGCCGTGAGGGCGCCCCCGTGCAGGACGAGATCGGGCCGGAACGACGAGACGGTGTGGAGGACGGCGTCCCGGTCGTCGACCGGCATGTCGCCGATGTCGGTTCCCAGCACCTCGTGGTCCAGCCAGGGGCGTGGTCCCTCCGGGCCGAGCAGTGCGCACCTCCGCCCGCCGTCGGGCACGCGCCCGGACAGGGCGTCGACCAGGTCACGCCCGAGCTGGCCGTCTGCGCCCGTGACGAGGATCCGCACGTCAGGCGGCGCCGGTGGGAGCGCCCGTCGGTCCACCCCACCCGGCCTCGGCCACGGGGGCCCTGGCCCGGAGGGGCTCCCACCACTCCCGGTGTTCGGCATACCAGGTCACGGTCTCGGCCAGTCCCTGCTCCCAGTCGACCGAGGGCGACCAACCGAGCTCGCGTTGGAGCTTGTTCGAGTCGAGCACGTAGCGCCGGTCGTGCCCGGGCCGGTCCGGCACGATCTGCTTCAGCGAATCCGGCTTGCCCAAAACGTCGAGGATGCGGTCGGCCACCTCCATGATCGACGCCTCGATACCGCTCCCGACGTGGTACGTCTCACCCACGCGGCCCGCTGCGAGGACGGCGTCGATGGCCGTGCAGTGGTCGACGACATGCAGCCACTCCCGGCGGTTGTCGGTGCTGGCGTAGAGCGTGAGGGGTCGGTCGTCGAGCGCGAGCGCACAGAAGTGCGGGATCAGCTTCTCGGGGAACTGGTAGGGGCCGTAGTTGTTGGCGCAGTTGGTGATCGTGATCGGGAGCCCGTACGTCTCGGCGTAGGCCCGGACGGCATGGTCCGCCCCCGCCTTGCTGGCGTTGTAGGGCGTCCGGGGCCGGTACGGCGAGTCCTCGGTGAAGACCTCGTCCGCGTCGAGGGGTAGGTCCCCGTAGACCTCGCACGTCGACACGTGGTGGAAGCGCGAGACGCCGGCCTGGCGGGCGGCCTCGAGCATGGTCTGGGTCCCGAGCACGTTGGTGCGGAAGAAGAGGCCCGGGTCCAGCACCGCCAGCGAGTTGTGCGACTCGGCCGCGAAGTGCACGATCGTGTCGACGGCCTCGGACCGCAGCGTCTTCTCGGCAACCTCGGGATCGCAGACGTCGCCCTGGACGAAGACGATCCGGTCCTCGATGTCGGACAGGTTCGGTCGGTTGCCGGCGTAGGTGAGGACGTCGTAGACGACGACGTGGTCCTCGGGGTGCCGTTCAACCCAGTAACGGGCGAAGTTCGACCCGATGAAACCGGCACCTCCCGTCACGAGTAGGCGCATAAGGCGGACATGCTAGTGCCCGCCGACTGGGCCCCCCCGGCTCCCGCCGGAGGTGGACGACGTCGCCTGCCGCCACCATCCGGAGCCCCTCGGGGGTGGCGACGACGAGCTGACCGGCGTCGTCGATGGACTGGGCCGTCCCCGTCACCTCCCCGTCCGCCAGGGTCACCCGGACCCGGGCTCCGAGCGTGGCGCAGCGCCGACGCTGCTCCTCGGCCAGGTCGGCCCGGCCGGAGGCTTCGTCGAGGAGATCCACCCGCGGTGCCAGCGCCTCGAGGACCCCGTTGAGCACGGCCTCGGGATCGACCGCCGATCCGCGGGACTGCTCCAGGCTCGTGCCCCCCGCTCCCGGTGGACCGGGCCAGCCGACGTTGAGGCCCAGCCCGACCACGGCGGCTGCGGGCGGCCCACTGGAGAAATCCACCTCCGCCAGCACCCCCGCCACCTTGGAGACGTCGACCAGCAGGTCGTTGGGCCACTTGAGCCGGGCGTCGACCGCGGCGACATCCCGGCACGCATCGGCGGCAGCCAGGGCGACGGCGGCGGTGCACAGGTGGAGCTCCGAAGGCTCGCACCGGGGGCGCAGGAGGAACGAAACCAGCACGTTGGCCCCCGGCGGGGACTCCCAGCGCCGGTCGAGCCTGCCCCGGCCCGCCGTCTGGTGCCCGGCGGCCGCGACCAGGCCGGCCGGCGCGCCCGCCCGGGCCTGCTCCAGCAGGAAGCGGTTGGTGGAGTCGATCTCGTCGAAGCGGCGGACGTCCCAACCCGACCACATGGCACGCACTGTACGGCACGTGCAATTGTGATGGGTCGCCCATCGAAGGAAAGGCCCAGCGTGCTCCAGAAGATCCTGATCGCCAACCGCGGCGAGATCGCAGTCCGGGTCATCCGGACCTGTCGCGAGATGGGGATCGGGACGGTCGCCGTCTACTCGAACCTCGACCGCGAGGCGCTGCACGTCCGGATGGCGGACGAGGCCTATGCGCTCGGCGGGGACACCGCGGCGGAGAGCTACCTCAACACCGAGGCCATCCTCTCGGCCATCGAACTGAGCGGGGCGGATGCGGTACACCCCGGCTACGGCTTCTTCTCCGAGAACACCGACTTCGCCCGGGCCATCACCGACCGCGGCGTGACGTTCATCGGCCCGCCGCCCGAGGCGATCGAGGTCATGGGCGACAAGATCAGCTCGCGCCTGGCCGCGGAGAAGGCCGGCGTCGCCGGCGTCCCCGGTCGCTCCGAAGCACTCACGAGCCCCGACGAGGTGGTCGCGTTCGGCGAGGAGCACGGCTGGCCCGTCGCCATCAAAGCCGCCTTCGGCGGTGGCGGTCGGGGGATGAAGGTCGTCGCGTCGGCGGCGGACGCGGCCGAGGCCATGGAGTCGGCGGCGCGCGAGGCGCAGGCCTACTTCGGACGGCCCGAGATCTACCTCGAGCGGTACCTGACGTGGCCGCGCCACGTCGAGATGCAGGTGCTCGGCGACATGCACGGGACGACGCTGTGGCTGGGCGAGCGTGACTGCTCCGCCCAGCGACGCCACCAGAAGCTGGTGGAGGAGAGCCCGGCGCCCGCGTTCGGTGACGAGGTCCGCCGCGCCATGGGCGAAGCTGCGGTCAAGGTCTCCCAGGCCTGCGGCTACTACAACGCGGGAACGGTCGAATTCCTCTTCCAGGACGGCGAGTTCTTCTTCCTCGAGATGAACACCCGCCTCCAGGTCGAGCACCCGGTCACCGAGCTCGTCACCGGCCTCGATCTGGTGGCCTGGCAGATCCGCATCGCGTCGGGCGAGGCGCTCGACTTCGGCCAGGAGGACATCCGCCGCGACGGGCACGCCATCGAAGTCCGCATCAACGCCGAGGACCCGAGCGGCGGAAGGTTCTCGCCCTCTCCGGGCGTCCTGACCACGTTTCACGCCCCCGCGGGCCCCGGCGTCCGCCTCGACGCCGGGTACGAGGCCGGGGACGCCGTCTCGCAGTACTACGACAACCTCATCGCCAAGCTCATCGTGTGGGCGCCCGACCGCGAGGCGGCGCGCCGGCGGATGCTCCGGGCGATCGGCGAGACCCGCATCACCGGGGTGGCCACGACGTTGCCGGCCCACGAGGCCATCCTGGAGCACCCCGACTTCGCCGCGGCCACCCACTCGACCAAATGGGTCGAGGAGACACTCGACCTGAGCGGTCTCACTGTCCCCGGCGCCGCCGAGACCGTGGCGACGGACGAGGAGGACGTCCCGCTCGTCCAGCGCGACGTGACGGCCGAGGTCGACGGGCGGCGCTTCTCCGTGCGCCTCTGGGTGCCGGACCTGGGCACGACCGCCGCCGCGGCCCCCGCGCCGGGCGGCCGAGGCGTGCCGCCGCAGCCGCGGTGGCCGGGACGGGGTCCGGACAGGTGATCGTGCCGATGCAGGGCACCATCGTGAAGGTCCTCGTCGCCGTGGGCGACGCGGTCGAGATCGGCCAGACCATCTGCCTCCTCGAGGCCATGAAGATGGAGAACGCCGTGGGAGCCGAGAAGGACGGGGTCGTGAAAGAGGTCAGGGTCAGCGCGGGTGACTCGGTGGGCGCCGGCGACGTCGTCGCGGTGATCGAGTAATGGTGAACGCCGCGTCGGCCAAAGCGGCATCGGCCGAGGTCGTGGAACGCAACCTGCCGCAGCTGGTCGAGCTGAGCCACTCGGTGCACGCGACGCCCGAGCTGTGCTTCGAGGAGCATGCCTCGGCGCGGGCCGTGGCCGAGGCGCTGCGCGCCGGGGGCCTGGCCGTGACCGAGAACGTCTACGACCTGCCGACGGCACTGGAGTCGCGCACCGGCGGGGGTGACCTGGTCGTGGCCGTCTGCGCCGAGTACGACGCCCTGCCCCAGGTCGGCCACGCCTGCGGGCACAACATCATCGCCGCCATCGCCGTGGGTGCCGGCCTGGCCCTGGCCGCCGTGGCCGATGACCTGGGCCTCTCCGTGCGAATTCTCGGCACCCCGGCCGAAGAGGGCGGCGGCGGGAAGATCCTCATGCTCGAGCGCGGCGCCTTCCACGGCGTCCACGCCGCCATGATGGCGCACCCCTGGCCGGTCGAGCGCCTGACCGGGACCTGCCTGGCCGTGGCGCACTTCGACGTCCACTACCACGGGCGGGAGGCGCACGCCTCAGCCGCCCCTTGGGAGGGGGTCAACGCGCAGGACGCGCTCACGGTGGCGCAGGTGTCGCTCGGCCTCCTCCGCCAGCAACTGGCGCCGGGCGACCAGTTCCACGGTGTGGTCACGAAGTCCGCGGGTGCGGCGAACGTCATCCCCGGCTCGCTCAGCGCGCGCTACATGGTGCGGTCCCTCTCCGCGGCGGGGCTCGCCGCGCTGCGCCCGCGGGTCGAAGCCTGCTTCGAGGCGGGAGCCCTGGCGACCGGGTGCACGGTGTCGTACGAGGAGCTGTCGCCCGTCTATTCGCACATGGAACCCGATGCCGAGTTGCTGTCGATCTACCGCGCCAACGCCGAGCAGCTCGGGCGGCGCTTCGAGGCCGACGACAGCGGTTCGCCGCTGCCCACGTTCTCGACGGACATGGCGAACGTGTCGCTCGCCGTCCCCACCATCCATCCGCTCATCGGGATCGAGACCGGCGGAGCGGTCAACCACCAGCGGGAGTTCGCGGCCGCCTGCGTGAGCGAGTCCGCCGACGCGGCCGTGCGCGACGGTGCCCTCGCGCTGGCTTGGACGGCGATCGACGCCGCGACCCACCCCGCCGTACGCGAGCGCCTCATCGGCCGGTGATCACCGAGCACGCCGTCCTGCCGGTGGTGCCCGGACGGGAGGACGAATTCCTTGCGGCCATGGAGCGGGCCAAGTCGATCATCGCGTCGAGTCCCGGCTTCGTGTCGCTCCGGGTCGAGCGATGCATCGAGCGCCCCGACCACTTCCTGCTCCTCGTCGAGTGGGACCGCCTCCAAAGCCACACCGAGGGCTTCCGCGGGTCGCCGGCATACGAGGAGTGGCGCGCCGCCCTCCATCACTTCTACGACCCGTTCCCCGTCGTCGAGCACTTCGAGGTCGTCGTGCGCGCCTGAGCGAGCACGCACGACGAGTTCGAACAACGGCCAGAACGAGCGCTGACCGGTCAAGAGGTCAGCCGCCCGGTTGGTACACGCCGAACTCACCTCGTAGGACGTCCGACACCTCGCCCAGTGTGGCCATCGCCTTGAGCGCCGCTCTCATCGGGACGAGCAGGTTGCCTTCGCCCCGTGCCGTCGTGGCGACGTCCGTCAAGGCCCGGTCGACCGCCGCCTGGTCACGCTCGGCGCGCACCTGGCGCGTCCGGTCGATCTGGAGCTGTTGGAGCTTCACGTCAATCGGGAAGACCTCGGTGGGCTCCTCCTCGGCATCGGTGAAGCGGTTGACGCCGACCACGACCTTCTCTCCGTCGTCCACCGCCTTGGCGAAGCTGTAGGCGGCCGCCTCGATCTCCTCCTGCATGAAGCGGGCCTCGATGGCGGCGACGGCGCCGCCGAGCTGCTCGATGCGCTCGAGGTAGTCGAGCGCTCCGGCCTCCACCTCGTCGGTCAGGGACTCGACGAAGTACGACCCGGCGAGCGGGTCGACGGTGTCGGCGATGCCCGACTCGAAGCCGACGATCTGCTGGGTGCGCAGGGCGATCTTCGCCGCCCGCGTCGTGGGTAGGCCCAGGGCCTCGTCGAAGCCGTTGGTGTGCAGGCTCTGGGTGCCACCCAGGGCGGCCGCCAAAGATTGCAGCGTGACCCGGACGATGTTGTTCTCGGGTTGCTGGGCCGTGAGCGTCGAGCCGCCGGTCTGGGTGTGGAACCGCAGCATCTTGGAGCGGTCGTCCTTCGCCCCGAAGCGTTCGGTCATGATGCGGGCCCACATGCGGCGCGCGGCGCGGTACTTCGCCACCTCCTCGAAGAGATTGTTGTGGGCGTTCCAGAAGAACGAGAGCCGGGGCGCGAACGCGTCGATCTCCATGCCCGCCGCGATCGCCGCTTCCACGTAGGCGATGCCGTTGGCGAGAGTGAACGCGATCTCCTGCACTGCGGTCGAACCCGCTTCGCGGATGTGGTACCCGGAGATGGAGATGGTGTTCCAGTTGGGGAGGTTGGCTGCGCAGTAGGCGAACGTGTCGACGATGAGGCGCATGGAGGGCCGGGGCGGGTAGATGTAGGTGCCCCGGGCGATGTACTCCTTCAAAATGTCGTTCTGGATGGTGCCGCGCACCTTCTCTCCCGGCACGCCATGCTCCTCGGCCGCCAGTTCGTAGAGCAGCAGCAGGATGGCGCCGGTGGCGTTGATGGTCATGGACGTCGTGACGCGGTCCATCGGAAGGTCGGCCATGAGCAGCCGCATGTCCGCCAGGGAGTCGATGGCGACGCCGACCTTGCCGACCTCGCCCTCGGCTCGCGGGTGGTCCGAGTCGAAGCCCATCTGCGTCGGGAGGTCGAAGGCGCACGACAGGCCCGTCTGACCAGCCTCGAGCAGGAACTTGAACCGCTGGTTGGTCGCCTCCGCCGAGCCGAAGCCGGCGTACTGGCGCATCGTCCAGAGCTTCGAGCGGTACATCTGGGGGTGGACGCCCCGCGTGAAGGGGTACGTGCCCGGCTCCCCGAGCTGGGTCGACGCGTCCCATCCGTCCAGGTCGCCCGGGCGGTACACGGGGCGGACGGCGATGCCCGAGTCGGTCGCTCGCTGGGGCTCGTTCTGGGTGTTCTTCTGCGGTGTCACGACTACGAGACTACGGATGATCGGGGCCGGGAGGCCATACGGCTCTGGGGCGGGCAGACTACGACCCGTGCCCGGAGACCCCGAACTCGTCCTGTCCCACCTCGGCGTCTGCGTCAGCGATCTGGACCGGTCGGTGCGCTTCTACTGCGAGGCCCTCGGCTTCGAGAAGGCGGAGTCGCACGTGATCGGGTCCGAATTCGCTGCGTTGATGGATTTCGACGACGTCGAGGTCACATCGCAGTTCGTCCGCCGCGGCAACACCGCCATCGAGCTCTTGTGCTTCACGGAGCCCACCGCCTTCGGCGACGGCGTGCGCCGCGCCGTCAACCAGCTCGGCCTGACCCACCTGTCGTTCCGCGTCCGCGACGTCGCGGCGGCCGCGGGACGCATCGTGGAGGCGGGCGGGTCCGTGGTCGAAGCGAGCCGTACCGTCATCGATCTCGGCGGCACCGAGCTGGAGTTCGTCTACTGCACCGACCCGGACGGCGTGCGGATCGAGCTCATGGACCTTGGGGGCTGATCTCCCCTGTCCCCTCAGCCAGTGCCGACTGCGCGTCGAGTTCGCGGTCGATCCGGTCGGCCTTGCGTTCCTCCATGTGCATCCAGCGCACCGCGACCGGGATCATGGGCCACAGCATCAAGGTGTCACCGACGACCCACATGATGTCGCCGCCGACGTGGAGATCGACGACGTAGGACGGACCCCAGGTCCGATGGGTGGCCAGGAAGGCGGGGAACAGCTCGTGCGTCGCGCCGGTGAGCGAGAGGCCGGTGAAGGTGTCGATGGGGATGGCCAGGAAGAGATAGAAGAACTGCAGCGCCGGGTGAAGCCGGTAGCAGTTGGGGTCTGCGCCGAAGATCTGGCGCCAGAACAGGTACCCCACGACGAGGAACGCCAGGTGCTCGGCATTGTGGAGGCTCTCGTTCTCGAGGGTCAGGTTGTACCAGTTCGTCAGGTGGCTGAGCGGGATCATCACGGCATAGAGCAAGAAGGCCACGATGGGATGGCCCAGGAACTTGGCCGGGGCGGAACGCAGGACCTCGGTGACGGCGATGTGGGACGTGCCGGTCGTGGCGCGCCAGGACAGCTGGAGTGGCGACGCGATGGCGAAGAGCGGGGCTGCCACCATGATCAAGAGCAGGTGCTGGACCATGTGGTCCCAGAACAGCTCGGTGTCGTAGACACCTACGAAGGTGAAGACGGAGATGCCCGTCGTGACCAGTGCACCGATCCACGCCGCGGTCCTCCCGGCCGACCACGGGTGCCGGGGGTGGAGCGCGTTGTTGCGCCGGACCCCCCACAGGTAGAGAACCAGCGCGGCGACGATGAGCGCCACCGGGACGAAGTCGAACTGCGTCGAGAGGAGTTGGCGGCCGGACAGCGGTGGGAGCGGCGCGTCGGAGAGCGCGGCGATCACTCCCGCGACGGTACCGCCGGGTTCAGCCGTGCTGCCAGACGCGCTGGGCCGGGCCCCGCTTCCCGTAGAGCGCCAGGGCGTCGAGCGCGGCCATCTCCTCGTCGCTCAGGCGCCAGCCCAGCGCGCCGGCGTTGTCCTGCGCCTGGGCCCGGTTCTTCGCCCCCGGGATGGGCACCGTCCCCTTGGCGATCAGCCAGGCCAGGGCCACCTGGCTGGGGCTGCGGCCGTCGTGCGCCTCCCCCACCCGACGCAGCTGCGAGACGACTGCGTCCACCTGGGCCATGGGATGAGCCGAGAACGTACGCCGGCCCGGCGGCGGGTTGGCGGCGGAGTACTTCCCGGTGAGGCGGCCCTGTCCGATCGGCGAGTAGTCCAGAACGACCACGTCGAGCTCGGCGCAGGCGGAGAGGAGACCGACACGATCGGGCATGGCTCGAAGGAGGGAGAACTCGACCTGATTCGTCGCCAGCCGCAATCCGTTCCGGCGCAGCGCGGCGTCCATGGACCTGGTCTCCTTGACCGAGTAGTTGGACACTCCCACCGCCTTGACCAGACCCTCCGCGTGCGCGGCCGCCAGCGCCTCCGCGAGCGCGTTGTGCGACCGGAGCGAGATCGGACCGTGGATCTGATAGAGGTCGATGGTCTCTATTCCGAGGCGCTCGCCCGAACGCCTCGCGGCCGACACCAGAGCCGACTTCACGTTGACCTTCCACGGACTGGGCATGAACTTCGAGGCGATGACCACCCGGTGACGCACCGAACGGTCCCGGGCGATCATCCGGCCGATGATTCGCTCGCTCTCGCCGCCTCCGTACACCTCGGCCGTGTCGAAGAGCACGACGCCGGCCCCGATGCACGCGTCCCACGCCTCGGCGACGCTCTCCTCGGTGAGTGACGTGTCGTATCCGCCCATGCCCCAGGTTCCCTTGTCGCCCCAGGCCCAGGTTCCGACGCCGAGGGGTGGGATCGTGACGTCGGTCCCCGCCAGCGCGATGCGGTCGCTCGCCTGCGGGGGCGCGGCATCGCTCACTGCTGCTCCACCCACTCGAGATGGGCCTCGAGTGCCGTCCGCCATTCGTCGGGATGCGTCAGCTGCGGAGAGTGGTAGGCGCCCGCGATCACGGTCATTCGGCCGTCGGCCACCTCGGCCGCCAGCTCCGGCGCCTGGTCGACCATGGGGTGGTCGTGCTCGCCGGCGATGACGGTGGTCCGGCAGGCGATCTCGGCCAGCCGCGGCCGCAAGGATCCGGACCCCTCGTCGTGGGCCAGGATCTCGCTGCCGAGCCCCTTGACCGCGTACGGATCCGTCCCGGCCTGGATCACGTCCTTCTCCTGCTGCCACGACGCGGGCACCACCGTGGCGATGAGATCGTCCTCCGGGCCGCCCATGCTCCAGCGTTCCGGCATGCCCGCAGACGGGTCGAAGCCGTCGAAGAAGGCGCGCACCAGCTCCCTGACACCCTCGTCGTCGGGCACGAATGACCACGCACTCGTGTCCATCAGGACCAGCGAGCGGACGAGCTCGGGCCGCTCGAGCGCCAGGGTCGCGACGACACGGCCTCCCATGGAATGACCGAGGAGGTCGACCGGACCCCGGCCCACCGCGTCGAGGAAGCCGGCCAGATCAGAGGAAAGCTGCGGGATCGAATAGCCCTGGAGCGTGCCGGTCTTGGTCGAGTGCCCGTGACCTCGCTGGTCGAGCGTCACGACCCGTCGCTTCTTCGCCAGGGCGTCCACCTCGAGCGCGAAGTCGTGCGACGACCCGGTGAAGCCGTGGCAGAGGACGAGGGTGGTTCCGCCGGACCCCTGCTCCGACCAGGCCAGATCCACGCCGTTGACGGGGAGGGTGCGCGATGCGTCCGTGAGCGTCATCCGCCCTGTCTAGCCCCTGGTGCACCACCACGCCTCGAGGACGGGCGCGATGCCGGTCGGCGCGTCGCGGCGACGTCGGCGACCGGGTCAGCCCGAGTCGACGGACAAGGCGGCGGCCGTGGATGCAGGGACGGGTGCCGTCTCCGACTCGGCCGTGGCCAGGGGAACGCCGGGCGTGGCGGTGGCGTCGGTGCAGGCCCGGTCCTGGTTCCACGCCGCCAGAGCCTGAGTGGCGGCGTCGCCCGCGAGGGGCTGCGGAAGGTCGTCGACGATCTGGGCCGGTCGCCACGCCACCGCGTCGATGTGCCGTCCCGTCGCGGTGATGACGAGAGAGCCGCTGGCGTTCTCGGGCGGAGAGTTGTCGTAGAAGGCGAAGTTGCCCAGGCCGTAGTCCACGTACGCCGAACCGAGGTACCCCCCGCCGAGCAGCACGTGCGCGTGCGTTCCCAGCACGATGTCGGCACCCGCCTTCACCAACGCCTGGGCGAGCGGCTCCTGCAGCGGGTTGGGACACGGGTCGAGCTCGGTGCCCCAGTGCAGGTACACGATCACCGTGTCGGCGGTCCGGCGAGCCGCTTGCACGGCGGCCACGAGGCCCGCGACGTCGTAGGCCGACGCCAGGCCCGCCTGGGTCGCGGTGGCCGTCCACGCGCTCTGGAGGTCGGAGTCGATCACCTGCGTGGCGGCGACGATCGCGATGCGCTCCCCGCGGACGGTCGTGGTGTACGGGGTGAAGGCCTGCGCGGCGTTCGCACCGATGCCGAGGATCGGGTAGCCGGTCTGCGCCCTGGCGGCGAGGGCGGCCTGGAGGCCGGGCGGACCGCAGTCCTCGCCGTGGTTGTTGGCCTCGGTGATGAGGGTGACGCCGGCGCCCTGGAACGCACTGATGGCAGACGGCGGCGCGTAGAACACGAACTGCTTCGGCTGGGCGTCGGGACAGGTCCCGTCTTGGGTCAAAGCCGACTCGAAGTTGACCATGGACAGGTTGGCGCCCGAGAGGAGCTGCGGCACCGTCGGTCCGAGCGCCGTGGACGGGTCCGCCGCCAGCCGGTCGCCCAGGTTGGTGCCGACGGGAAAGTGCACGTCGCCGCCGAACGCGAACGTCACCGGTTGGCCGTCGCCCTGCCAGTCGGGGTCCAGCCGCGGGTTGCCCACGGGGTGGGGAGGGGGGGTGTGGTGGTGAGCACGGCCGCCCGCGCTCCGGCCCGCGGCGGAGGGATGACCACTGCTGCGGGTGGACACGAAGACTGCGGCGAGCGACAGCAAGACCAACCCGGCCAGCCAGAGGCGACGGTTGCGCCTGACCCTCCGGGAGCTCAGCGCGGGCGGACTCCCGGCCAGCGGTGCCGGCGCGGCGAGCGGGTGTGGCTTCGCGTGGTTGCGTTCGAGGAGCTCGACGGGCGACGTGGCGAAAGACTAGGTGCCGCGGGCGGATCTGCGACGGCCGTTTCCCGGAGTGGGACGGCTGGGAACCTGCACCGAGAGCGTCCCACCGCGTCGTCCGCGGTTCCCTCGAGTCACCACCGGTTCTTCGCCACGAGCGGACGCCGCCGCCGCGGATCAGTGTGCGTGCGGCATGCAGAGATCGTCGTACTCGGCGATGACGATCTCGCCGGCGTCGGGCCCACAGGCCGGGCAGGCCGGGTCGCGGCGAACTTTGAAGGTGCGGAAAGACTCCTCGAGCGCGTCGTAGGCCAGCAACCGGCCGACCAAGGGGTCTCCCAGACCGAGCAACACCTTGATCGCCTCGATCGCCTGGATGGAACCGATGATGCCGGGCAACACGCCGAGCACACCCGCCTCGGAGCACGACGGCGCGAGCTCGGCCGGTGGTGGCTCGGGGATCAGGCAGCGATAGCACGGGCCGTTGTAGGGGTCGAACACGGTCACTTGGCCCTCGAAGCGGAAGATGGAGCCGTGGACCACGGGGATCCGCTTGAGGAGCGCCGCGTCGTTGACGAGATAGCGGGTCGGGAAGTTGTCCGTTCCGTCGACGATCACGTCGTAGCCGTCGATAATCTCCAGGATGTTGTCCGCACCCAACCGCACGTCGTAGGCCACGACGTTCACGTCGGGGTTCAGGGCGGTCAGCGTCTTCTTGGCCGAGTCGACCTTGCGGTCGCCGACCCGGTCCATGTTGTGCAGGATCTGCCGCTGCAGGTTGGACTCGTCGACCACGTCCATGTCGATGATGCCCAGCGTGCCCACCCCGGCCGCCGCCAGGTAGAGCGCGGCAGGCGACCCCAGTCCGCCCGCCCCGAGCAGCAGGACTTTGGAGCCGAGCAGCTTGAGTTGGCCCACCTCGCCGACCTCCGGGAGGAGGAGATGGCGCTGGTAGCGGTTGCGCTGAGCGGGCGTGAGCGTCTGCGGCGCGGCCCACGGGCGGCCGGCATCCTTCCACTTGTTGAACCCGCCGATCAGCGACTGGACGTCGGTGTAACCGAGGTCCCCCATGGTCTTGGCGGCGAAGGCCGAGCGCACGCCGGCGGCGCAGTACACGACGATGGGACCCGACTTGTCCGGGAGCTTGCCCTCCACCTGGAACTCGAGATGGCCGCGGGGCAGGTGGACGGCATTGGGGATGGCGCCCTGCTCGTACTCGTCGGGCTCGCGGACGTCGAGAAACGTGACCCCACCCTGCTCCAGAAGGACCTGGGCGGCAGGCTGCTCGACCTCGCGGATGGACGCCTTGGCGTCGTTCAGAAGATCTCGGGGTGTGGACACTGCTCGACCTCCGTGCCGAATCGTGCCGGGGCTCGACCCAGCAACGAATTCTTAAACACTACCAAGAGGGTCAACATTCCCCGCCCTCCGCCACCCACACCCCACGGAGATGTGGGAGCGCACCGGCGGTGGGAGACTGCCGCACGATGGAGCTCCGCGAGGCCATCCGGCGCCGCGCCATGGTGCGGAGCTTCTCGGCCGACCCGATCGACCCGGCGCTGGTCGACCGGCTTCTGCTGGCGGCACTGCGCTCCCCGACGGCCGGTCATACACGGGGGACGGACTGGGTGGTGCTCGAGGGCCCGGAGCAGACAGCGGTCTACTTCGACGCCACGACCGACGAACCGTGGCGTCGAGACCACAAGACGTGGTCCGGCGGCCTGGCTCGGGCACCGGTCGTGTTGCTCGCCTACACCTCCCCGGCGGCCTACGTCGCCCGGTACGCCGAGGCCGACAAGGCGGAGGCCGGGCTCGGCACGGGCCAGGAGGCCTGGCCCGTGCCCTACTGGATCGGGGACGCCGCGTTCGGCGTGATGGCGGTCCTGCTCGGCGCGGTCGACGTCGGGCTCGGAGCCTGCATCCTGGGCGCCTTCAGGGGCGAGCCCGAGCTCTCGCGCCGACTCCGCGTCCCTGAGGACAGGCGCCTGTTCTGCGCCGTGCTGCTCGGTCGACCCGATGACCGCGACCACCGCTCCACCTCGCTCGACCGGGACGGGCCCTCCCGGCAGGCGCGGATCCACCGGGCCGGTTGGTGAGCAGCACCGGGGTGTCGGACGTCAGCCCGGTGCCGCTGATTTCGTCGGCGAGGGAGTCGGCCAGGCCGCCCGGTAGGAAGAGAAGGTCAGGCACCCCTGCCGACCGGATTCCCAGCTCGGCGCCGGGAGCGAGGTCGCGCCGTCGTGCGTGCCGTCGGGGTCGATGACGAGCACGTCACTGTTGCCGGGGTAGCTCCGCACGACTCGGGTGGCGCCCGCGGCCGCGAGTGCCTTCAGGTACTGGTGGAGCGCCGATGGCGGCTCGAACGTCCCGGCGTCGGCGTACACGATCCAGACCCGGTGGTACCGGGTCAACCACGCGGTCTCTTGTGTCGGTGAGCAGGTGGGCGCCCCGGGAGTATTCGGGATCAGGTACACGTTGCCGTCCACGCTCAAGCCCGCGGCCCGGTGGTAGAAGGTGTAGACCTCGATCGCCGCCTCCTCGATCAGCACCAGGTCGCGCGGTCCGGCATGGGCGATGGCGTACTGGAGGGCCGTGCGGCCGCTCGACATGGTGTACGGACGGGCCAGCGCGACCGAAGCCGAGCTGAACGTCGTCGCCGCCACCAGCGCGACCAGGGGGACCGCGAGCAGGCCGAAGCGGGCCGAGAGGAGGAGCGTGCCGGCGAGCATCAGCGCGGCGAAAGGGACGAGGAAGAGGACCATCCGGTCCGCCACGGGGTACTGGCGGACAAGGCCACCGACGAGCGTCGCGGCGACCAGCACGATGCAGAAGACGCCGATGGGCAGGCGGTGGAGCACGAGCGCCACGCCGCCCACGCAGAGCATCACCGCCGCGACCGGGAGCAGGATGAGCCCGAGTGGATCGTGCAGGACGCCGACGACGACGTCGTACAGCCATGCTGCCTTGCTGCCGTTCGTGGGCGCCAGGGCGTAGGACCAGAACGTGAGGAGGACGTCGTTGTCATGGAGGTCCCGGAGGGACACCAGATACTCCAACCCGAAGCTCACCAGCCAGAGCGCGGTCGCGCCGGCGGTCCGCAGGAGTGCCGACCCGTCGCGACGGGCGGTGATCAGGAGGACCACCGCACCGGTTCCGGCGGCGAACGCGGCGGGGAACGAGAACCACACGAGGACGGCGGCCGCCGTGCCCCAGACGAGCAGGCTTCCCGTGCTGAGATGCCGCTCGACCGCTCTGATCGTCACCCAGGCGAGCACCACGACCGCCATGGCGTCACCGCTGTACTGCTTGGCGTCGGTCGAGTAGTAGACCAGCGAAGGCGAGACGGCGACCAGCAGGACCGCCACGCACCCGGCCCACCCGCCGAGCGTGCGCATCGCCAGCGACCGGAAGACGACCACGAGGATCACCGCGGCCAGGAACGGGGCGAGCCGGAGGGCGAACCCCGCGGGCCCGAAGATCTCCACCGCTGCCTTCTCCAAGAACAAGAAGCCGATGGGTGCGCCCTGGTTCGAGGCAAGCGGGTGCGTCAGGCCCGCATAGCTCCGGTTGACGATGTTCAGCCCCAACTCGGCTTCGTCGTTCCAGAGCGACGGGTTGGAGAGGTACTCACGGAGCCGGAGCGCCAGGCCCAGCACCGCGACGGCCCACGACACCGCGGCCGGCGTCGCCCTCAGGGTCCGGGGTCGACGGTGGGCGGCGCGGCGGGGCCGTGGAGGGGTCGGCGACGGGCCGGCCGGGTCGAGCGCTCCGGGGAAGCCATCGAGGGCCTCCGTCCGGGTCATGCCTTGGAGAGCGGGTGCTCGGGCCCTTCCTGCCAACGCGCCATGGCCCAGAGCAAGTCGGACAAGCGGTTGAGGTACGCCATGACCAACGACCCCTCTTCCGGCTCCGCGACGGCGATGCGCTCGGCCCGGCGGACGACGGTGCGGGCGAAGTCGAGGGCTCCCGCCACCCGGTTCTCGCCCGGCACCGTGAAGTCGCTGGGCAGCTCGAAGCGCTCGAGCAAATCGTCGATCCCGGACTCGAGCGCGGCGACCATGTCCGGGGTCACCAGGGTCGACCCCGCCGTGAGCTTGGTCCTGTTCTCCGACGCGGTCGCCACCTCGGCCATCAGCACGTAGAGGTCACGGGCGAGCGCGGTCAGGCGCTCGTCGAGCTCGGATCCGGGGTCGGCCTCGGCCCGGGCCAGCCCGATGGCGGCCTGGGCCTCGTCGACCGCGCCGTTCAGCTCGATGCGCCACGAGTCCTTTCGCACCCGACCGCCGTAGAGCAGCCCTGTCGTGCCCTCGTCACCCGTCTTCGTGTAGATCCTGGGCTTCACCAGGGCGGATGCTATCGGTGCGAGAAGGGGTGCCTCCGGGGCACCGGTATCCTTGGGGGGCCATGGCCCATTCCCCCGAACTCGTCGGCCCCGAACTGCTCGGCCGCCTCGACCCGTCCGCCAGCGACTACCTGCGGGCGTTGCGTGAGCGTGTGGTCGTCTTCGACGGCGCCACGGGCACGAACCTGCAGCTCCTCGGTCTCGGACCGGACGACTTCGGGGGCCCGGACCTCGAGGGCTGCAACGAGATCCTCGTCGATACCCGGCCCGATGCCATCGCCCAGCTCCACCGCTCCTTCTACGAGGTGGGCTCCGACGTGGTCGAGACCGACACGTTCGGATCGACCTCCGTGGTCCTGGCCGAGTACGGCCTGGCGGAGCGAGCCCGCGAGCTGAACCGGACGGCGGCGCAGATCGCGTGCGCCGTGCGGGACGAGTTCGCCACGGCGGAACGGCCGCGCTGGGTGGCCGGCTCCATGGGCCCGGGGACGAAGTTCCCGACGCTCGGGCAGATCGCCTACGCGGCGTTCCGCGACGCCTACGAGGAGCAGGCGCTGGGGCTGCTCGAGGGCGGTGTGGACTTCCTCGTCATCGAGACCCAGTTCGACCTGCTCTCGGTCAAGGCGGCGGTCAACGGCGCCCGGCGGGCCATGGCATCCCTCGACCTCAGGGTGCCGATCCAGGCGCAGGTCACGATCGAGCTGACCGGGCGCATGCTGCCGGGCACCGAGATCGGCGCGGCGCTGACCGTCCTCGACGCCATGCAGGTCGACGTGGTGGGGCTCAACTGCGCGACCGGGCCGGTCGAGATGGGTGAGGCGCTGCGGCACCTGTCGTCCGCCAGCCGCGTCCCGATCTCGTGCATCCCCAACGCCGGTCTGCCCTCGGTGGTCGACGGCCAGATGCACTACGACCTGACCCCCGAGGGCCTGGCCGAGCACATGCACCGCTTCGTGACCGAGTTCGGCGTCTCCGCCGTCGGCGGCTGCTGCGGGACCACGCCCGCGCACCTGGCGGCCGTCGTCGAGCGCTGCCGCGACGCCGTGCCGGCGGTGCGGACCCCGCTGCACGAGCCCGCCGCCGCCTCCATCTACACCTCCGTGCCCTTCAAGCAGGACACCTCGTTCCTGGTGGTGGGCGAGCGCACCAACGCCAACGGGTCCAAGGCCTTCCGCGAGGCGATGCTGGAGGCCGACTGGGACACGTGCGTGGCCATGGCGCGCGACCAGGTGAAGGAAGGCTCGCACCTGATCGACGTGTGCGTCGACTACACGGGCGCCGACGGGGTGGCCGACATGAACGAGGTGGCCAGCCGCTTCTGCACGCAGTCGAGCGTCCCTCTCATGGTGGACTCGACCGAGGGGCCGGTCGTGCGCACCGCGCTGGAGTGGCTCGGGGGGCGCCCGATCCTCAACTCGGTCAACCTCGAGGAGGGCGACGCGCCCGGCACCCGGCTCGACACCTTCCTGCGGTTGGCCCGCGAGTTCGGGGCCGCGGTCGTGTGCACCTGCATCGACGAGGAGGGCCAGGCGCGGACCCGGGAGTGGAAGCTGCGCGCGGCGCGGGCCATCCGTGACATCGCCGTCGAGCGCTACGGCCTCGAGCCCCAGGACCTCCTCTTCGACCCCCTGGCCCTCCCCCTCTCGACCGGCATGGAGGAGGGCCGCGGCGACGGGATCGAGACGATCGAGGGGATCCGCGCCATCAAGGCGGAGCTCCCCGGGGTCTCGACCATCCTCGGGCTTTCCAACGTGTCCTTCGGGTTGAACCCGGCGGCGCGCCAGGTCCTCAATTCCGTCTTCTTGCACGAGTGCGTGGAGGCGGGCCTCGACTCGGCCATCGTCCACGCGTCCAAGATCCTCCCGCTGTCCCGAATCGACGAACGGGCCAAGGAGGTCTGCCTCGACCTGGTCTACGACCGGCGTCGCGAGGGCTACGACCCGCTCCAGGAGCTGCTCGCCCTCTTCGAGGGGGTCAAGGTCGGCGCCGCGGAGGCAGACGAGCACCTCGACTGGCCGGTGGACCGCCGGTTGAGCCAGCGCATCATCGACGGGAACCGCAACGGCCTGGAGGGCGACCTGACCGAGGCCCTCGAGTCGGGGGTCACGGCGCTCGACATCGTGAACGACGTGCTGCTGGCCGGCATGAAGGTGGTGGGCGACCGGTTCGCCTCCGGGGAGATGCAGCTGCCGTTCGTGCTGCAGTCGGCCGAGACGATGAAGACGGCCGTCGCCTTCCTGGAGCCGCACATGGAGAAGACGGACCAGGGCGGCAAGGCCACCGTCGTGCTGGCCACGGTCAAGGGCGACGTCCACGACATCGGCAAGAACCTCGTCGACATCATCCTGACCAACAACGGGTACGAAGTGGTGAACCTCGGCATCAAGGTCGGCATCAACGAGATGATCGCCGCGGCCGAGGAGCGCCGGGCCGATGCCATCGGCATGAGCGGGCTGCTGGTCAAGTCGACGCTGATCATGCGCGAGAACCTGGTCGAGCTGAACGAGCGGTCGCTCTCGTCCATACCCATCCTGCTGGGCGGGGCGGCGCTGACCCGTACCTACGTCGAGCGCGACCTGCGCGAGGTCTACGACGGACGGCTCTTCTACGGCCGCGACGCCTTCGAGGGGCTGCGCACGATGGAACGGCTGGTGGAGCTCAACCGAACGGGCGAGGAGGACCCCGACTTCGGCCGTGAGATCTCCGAACGGCGGGTCCCCAAGCGGAGCCGGCTCGATGATCCGGACACGTCGCCGGTCGAGGGCCAGCCGGCGCGCTCGGCCGTCGCCGAGGACAACGAGCTGTTCGTCCCGCCGTTCGTGGGCACACGAGTGGCCAAGGGCATCCCGCTCGACGACATCGTCGAGTACCTGAACCTGACGGCGCTCTTCCGGAACCAGTGGGGGTTCCGCCCCGAGGGAGGCGAGAACGACGCGGAGTTCAAGGACCGGGTCAAGGCGACGCTGCGCGAGCAGCTGGCCATCGCCAAGGAGCGTGACCTCCTCGTGCCCCAGGTCGCCTACGGCCACCTGGCCGCGAACGCCGAGGGTAACGATCTCGTGGTGTGGAAGGACGAGTCGCGCTCGTCGGAATGGATGCGCTTCACCTACCCGCGTCAGCGCAAGGAGCCGTGGCTCTGCATCAGCGACTTCTTCCGCCCGAAGGGCGCGGGCGGAGGCGACGAGGACTACGCCTCCTTCATGCTCTGCACCATCGGTCCGCGCGCGTCGGAGGAGGCGGCGCGCCTGTTCGCCGAGAACTCCTATACCGACTACCTGTTCCTGCACGGGTTGAGCGTCGAGATGGCCGAGGCCCTGGCCGAGTACTGGCACCGGCGCATCCGCGAGGAGCTGGGCTTCGCCGACCAGGACGGCCCGTCGCTGACCGGCCTGTTCCGCCAGCAGTACCGGGGCGGCCGCTACTCGTGGGGCTACCCGGCCTGTCCCGACCTGACCGACAACGCCAAGGTGGTGGAGCTGCTCGGCGGCGAGCGCATCGGGGTGACGGTGAGCGAGGGGTTCCAGCTGCACCCCGAGCAGACGACCGACGCCATCATCTGCCACCACCCGGAGGCGAAGTACTTCGTGGCGTAGGTTTCGATCGGCCCGGGTACGACCAAGGGCCGAATTGCAGTGAGGCGGTCGCGCCGGCGAGAGCGGACTCTCCGACACTCACGCTCAGACTCACGTGAGCAAGCACGTCCTCGGTCCCGCCCGCCCGCGGTGCCGTCCCGAGAGACCGCCACAACTGGAGTGCATCGAACTCGATGTCGAGGTGGATCTGGGCCTGACCGACCTGCTCGCCGTCGACCTCGATGCTCATTTCCCATTGGAGCGGATAGGCCACGGTCGCGCCGGGCGTGACCGACAGATCTTCGATCCGCTCGGCGCACCGAGCTCGAGCCTGCGCCACGACGTCGGCCATGTCCGAGAGCGGAGGGCTCTCGCACAGCTGGTGGACGAATCGTGCCTGCACGGCCGGTCGAACGAAGCGTGGCAGGAGCTTGAGCTCCCGCATCGACCGGCCGAGACCCTCGTCCTCCTCGAGGCTGTCCGCGATCCGGACGACGAACTCACTGTCGGGACTGTCCAAGACCTCTTTCCTTCCGCACGTCAGGTCCCCTCGACGTCGGGGCGCATCGGTCCAGATTGCTGATCGTCATTCGTCATTCGTCGTCCGGAATCCGCGGAGCAGGGGAATCGGACGCGTTCCCGATTCGGGGATCGCCGACGTTGACGTCCCCGGAGGTGATCCGGAACGAATCATGTCGCTCGAACCAGCGGCGTCGGCGGTGCGCTCGTACCCGCCGCACGAGCGGGGGACTCAGGGAGGCGGCCAGCAGTCCCACCAGGACCACGAGTATCACCACGACCAAGGGCGGCAACCCACCGGAGGACGAGGACGCCTGTCCAACGGTTGTCGGCGTGGTCGATGTGCTCGAGGAGGTCGGGGGGACGGTCGTGCTCGTGCTCGTCGTCGTTGTCACCGTCGAGATGACCGTGATGGTTCCGCTGGCGATGAAGGTGTTCGATCCGGGATCGCATGTGGTACCCGAGCCCTCGCACGCCGAGATGTCGAGCACGGATCCGGTGGGAGTGGTTCCCGGGACGGTGAACCATCCGACGAGGCGAGCTCGCACAACGGCACAATCGTCGGAGATCTGGCTCGCCCCCACGAAAAGCTCGCAAGGGACCGAGGAGTCGCGGCTGGCGGGGAGCTGTGCCGCCACACCGACCGTCGATCCGGATGTCGCCTGGGTGGGTTCGAAGGTCAGCGTCCTGGAAGTGGAAGTCGTCGAGCCGGTGGTGGTCGTCGACGAGGTCGTCGTGCTCGCCGAGGTCGAGGTGCTGGACGAGGAGGTGCTGGTGTCGGGCACGCTGCTGGTCGTGGGCTGCCCACCACTCGGCACCGTCCCGGACACCAACGATGCGATCACGACCAAGGCTCCGACGAGTGCTCCGGATGAGGTCCGCAACAGCCTCCTCCCATCGAACGCAGTTGTCGAGAGTGGACGTCGACGGGAACAGGACACCCCGAACACCTTTCACGTTCCACGTGGACGGCGAAGTCGGGAGCGAAGGCGTCCTTGCCCCGATGGACCCGCACCGCAGCTTTCGTGACGACCACACAGTAGACATCCGACGAGTGTCTTTCCCGGATGGGGCGTTGCCCGATCCCTGAGACGAAGCTGGGTCGGTCGGAGCGAGACGGCTGCGCGCTCAGGCCGAAGCGGAGCGAGCGGCACTCCTCGTTGCCGCGGACACCGCCTCTCGGGCATGGTAGCTCGAGCGAGTGAGAGGCGACGCCTCGACGTGGGAGAGGCCCAGTGCAGCGCCTTCGGCGCGGAGCGCATCGAATTCCTCCGGTGTCCAGTACCGGACGACCGGAAGGTGGTCCCGGCTCGGGCGCAGGTACTGGCCGACGGTGACGATGGAGACGCCGACCGCGCGCAGGTCGGCCATGGTGGCGACCACCTCGTCCTCGCGCTCGCCCAGCCCCACCATGAGACCCGACTTGGTCATGAGGCCCGCGGCGCCGGCCCGGGCCAGCACGGCGAGGCTGCGGGCGTACCCGGCCGAGGGCCGCACCGCGCGCTGGAGCCGGGCCACCGTCTCGATGTTGTGGTTGAGGACGTCCGGACGAGCCTCGAAGATGTTGTCGAGCGCCCCGCGGTCACCCTTGCAGTCGGAGATCAGCACCTCGACGGTGGTGGCAGGCGTACGTCCCCGAATGGCGCGGATGGTGGCCGCCATGGCGCCCGCTCCCCCGTCGGCCAGGTCGTCGCGGGCGACGCAGGTCACCACGGCGTGCCCGAGGCGCATGCGCGCCACGGCTTGCGCCACCCGATCGGGCTCGTCGGGCGCGAGGGGAAGCGGGTGGCTGGTGTCGACCTGGCAGAAGCCGCAGGCGCGGGTGCAGCGTTCCCCATTGATCATGAACGTCGCCGTGCCGTCGGCCCAACACTCGTAGATGTTCGGGCATCCGGCCTCCTCGCACACGGTGACCAGTCCGAGGTCGTGAACGGTCGCGCCGAGGGTGCGGTAGCCCTTTCCGATCCGCACCGGGACCCGTGCCCAGGGCGGTTTGCGCTCGGCCAGGCCGAGCCCGTCCTCGGGCGCCACACCCGCTTGGCGCAGCCGCCGCAGCAACGGACGCTCGCCGGAACGGGCTGCGGCGGTGGAGCCGGTCACGACGTCGTAGCGGTCGTGACCGCCGGTTCCGAACGCCTCGACGGCACGGGCCACGAACGCCTCGACGACTTCGTCCATCGTGACGCCGACCCCCTCCGCGTGCAGCGAGGTGACGCCGCGGTCGGAGATACCGCAGGGAACGATGTGGCCGAACATGGCGAGGTCGCAGCCGACGTTGAGCGCGATCCCGTGCAGCGTACGCCGGCGACCCGGACCGGACCGGAGTGTCCGCACCCCGATGGCGGCGACCTTGCGGGGATCCGCTCCGCCCGCGTCGACCCACACGCCCGGGTACTCGGGGTCGCTCGAGCAGCCCGTCAGCCCGAGGTCGTCCAGCGTGTCGATCAGGACGCTCTCGAGCCGGTGCACATGGTCGGGCCCGGCCGACGGCACGTCGGGGACGGCCACGATCGGGTAGGCCACGAGCTGTCCCGGGCCGTGGTAGGTCACGTCTCCGCCCCGGTCGGCGCGCTCCAGCGCGGCGCCGACGCTGGCGGGCTCGACCAGCACATGGGAGGCATCGGCGTGCGCGCCGAGCGTGTACACGTGCGGGTGCTGGAGGACGAGGAGGTAGTCGTCCTCCGCGTGGACGAGCGCGTGCTGCAGCGCGTCGGCCTCGTGGTAGGGGACGGTTCCGAGGCCGCGGACGCGGAGCACGCTCAGACCTCTAGAGCTCCGCCGCCCAGTCGCGGCTCGCCAACAGCTCGGCGACGCGGGCCAGGAACAGCGAGACGTACGCACCGTCGACAGCCCGGTGGTCCCAGCTGAGACCGATGACGCCGGTCGAGTGGATGGCGATGGACTCCGAGCCGTCGGGAAGAGACACGACGACGGGCCGGCGGGCGATGCCGTCGGTGGCCAGGATGGCCACCTGCGGCTGGTTGATGATGGGGACCGTGAAGTAGGTCCCGAACGGCCCGTCGTTGGTGATGGAGAAGGTGCCGCCGGAGATGTCGTCGGCGTTGAGCTTCCGAGTGCGCGCCCGGTCCGCCAGGTCGCGGATGCGGCGGGCGATGCCGCGCAGCGTGAGCTCCTCGGCCCGGTGGACCACCGGAACGATCAGCCCCTCGTGGGAGAGGTCGACCGCGATGCCCAGGTTGACATCGGCATGCACGAGGAGCGCGTCCTCGACCACGGACGCGTTCAGGAAGGGATAGTCGCGCAGCGCCTCGACCGAAGCCCGGGCCACGAAAGGCAGGTAGGTCAGCGAGAAGCCCTCTTCGGTCCGGAACCGATCCCCCCAGGCCGCTCGCACGCGCTCGATCGCCTCGAAGTCGACTTCCTTGGCGATGAACGCGTGGGGCGACGTCGCCTTGGAACGCACCATGTGCTCGGCGGTGCGGCGGCGCATGTTCGAGAAGGGGACCAGCTGGTCCCCCGCGCCACGCGGGACGGACGGGGCGCGGCGGCGCGCACGGGCGCCGCGGTCGGCGGTGCCGACGGGGAGGGGGCAGGAGGGGACGTGGCGGCGGCCGGCGCGGCGGCGCCGGAGTGCCGTGCGTCGACCTCCCTCAAGACGTCGTCCCGGGTGATGCGGCCGCCGGGCCCGGTGCCGGTCACCTCCGAGCGGTCGATCCCGTTCTCCGAGAGCAGCCGGCGCACCATGGGCGAGGTGACGACGCGCTCTGCGCCGTCGTCCTGTGCCTCCCCGACGGGTGTCGCCGCCGGTCGGGACGCCGGGGCCGGGGCCGGGGCGGGCTGGGACGGTTGCGGTGGCGGCGGTGGCGGGGCGGCGGGTGCCTCCGCGGCGGCGGGTGGCGGTGGCGGGGCGGCGGGTGCCTCCGCGGCCGGAGCGGCTGCGGACGAGCCGTCCGCAGCACCGTCGCCGATCACGGCCAGCTTCACGCCCACCTCGACCGTCTCGCCTTCGGGCACGAGGATCTCGGTGACCACGCCTGCGGCGGGAGACGGCACCTCGGAGTCGACCTTGTCCGTCGAGACCTCGAAGAGTGGCTCGTCGCGCTCGACCGCGTCGCCGACGCCCTTCATCCAGCGCGTCACCGTTCCCTCGGTGACCGTCTCGCCCAGCTGCGGCATCATCACGTCAGCCAACGTGGAGTCCCCTTCCGGTCAGCGCCAGCATCGTCTCGCCGAAGGTCTCCGACAGCGAAGGATGCGGCTGGATGAACTGCGCCACCTCGTCGGGGTAGGCCTCCCAGTTCACGGCCAGGTAGCCGCCGCTCAGCTGCTCGGTCACCCACGGCCCGACCATGTGCACACCGAGCACCCTTCCGGCCGAGCCGTCGGGCCGGCGCTCCGCCACGATCTTCACCAGTCCCTCGGTGTCCCCGATGATCTGGGCCCGGCTGTTGCCGCCGAAGGGGTCCTTCTTCGTGACCACCTCCAAGCCAGCCGCTTTGGCTCGTGCCTCGGTCAGGCCGCAGAACGCCACCTCGGGATGGCAGTAGATGGCCCAGGGCACCTTGGCGTAGTCGACCGGGACGACCGGCTCACCGAGGATCCCCTTCACCACGACGATGGCCTCGGCGAAGCCCACGTGGGCCAGTTGCGGTGCTCCGGCCACGAGGTCGCCCACGGCGAACACGCCGGGCTCGCCGGTACGCATCAGCTCGTCGGCCTCGACGAAGCCGCGCTCGTCGATGCGCACCCCGACTTCGGCGTCGACGAGGCCCTCGGTCCGGGCCCGCCGGCCCACGGACACGACGACGGCTTCCACGTCCCAGGACCGGTCACCGGCTCGCACGGACGTCACCGTCCCGTCGGCCGAAGGAGTGTGCCCCTCGACGATGACATCGGTCACGACATCGATACCCCGCTTCTTGAACGAGCGCGCCACGAGGCGCACGATGTCGTCGTCACAGCCGAAGAGGAGGGAGTCGAGCGCCTCGAGGATGGTGACTTTCGACCCGAGGTCGGACAGCAGCGAGGCGAACTCGCACCCGATCACCCCGCCACCCACCACGGCCACAGAGGCCGGGATCTCCTTGAGGTCCAAGAACTCGTCGGAGGTCATCACCCAGCGCCCGTCGACCTCGAAACCCGGCAGGCCGCGCGGCACCGAGCCGGCGGCGAGCACCACATTGCGCCCGACCACCACTCGGCCGGCGTCCTCCCCGTCGACCACCGTGACCTGGTGCCCCGGACCCAGGGTGCCGGTGCCCGAGAGCGTCGTCACCTTACGCCCCTTCAACAGGCCGGCCAGACCCTTCCAGAGCTTCTCCACCACGGCGTTCTTGCGGTCCTGGCTCACGGCGAAGTCGACCGTCACCCCCTCGACCTGTATGCCGTACTCACCCGAACCGCCGACGGTGCGGCGCACCGCGGCCGTCTCGAGGAACTCCTTGGCGGGGATGCAGCCACGGTGCAGACACGTCCCGCCGACCTTGTCGCGCTCGACGATCGCAATCGACAGGCCGGCGGCGGCGCCGTAGAGCGCGGTGGCGTAGCCCCCGGGCCCGCCACCGATCACGACGATGTCGAACTCGTCCTCTGCGCCCATCGACCGTCCTCTTCCTTCGTGTCTCGCACCGGAACCGGCGCGCTCGGCCGTCTCGGACGGTCCCGATCGCGCCAGGCGGGAACCCGGTCCCGCGCCCGGCGCGTGCTACCGGTGCAGCCTACCGTTCGTCCCGCGGGTCCCACTCTTGACGTCGAGGAGTCCCACACCCATCCCGGTTCTCGCCCCAGGACTGCCCGTTTCGGTCGTCCGGTGGCGGTCCTGGCGTTCGCCCTACCCGCTCGTCCCGTGCCCCATGTCCGCGGCGAGCGTGGCCAGCTCGTCGACGCGGTCGTTCCACGCGTCGCCCGAGTGACCTTTGACCCAGCGGAACTCCACGTCGACGTCGGGCGAGAGGGCGAGGTCCAACAGGGGCTCCCAGAGGTCGCGGTTGGCCACCGGTTGGTTCTTCGAGTTCTTCCAGTTGCGTCGCCGCCATCCCTCCCACCACCGGTCGGTGAAGCACTTGACCACGTACGTCGAGTCGCTCACGACTTCGATCGGGCCGGCCCTCTCCCCGTTCGACGCGCCCGGAGCGGTCAGGACGCGGAGCGCCTCGAGGACAGCGGTGATCTCCATGCGCTGGTTGGTGGTGTGCCCCTCGGCGCCGCTGGCGAAGCGCCCCCCCGGCACCGCCCAGGCCCATCCCCCCGGGCCAGGGTTCCCGCGGCAGGCCCCGTCGGTGTAGACGACCGTGCTCAGCCGCGCGCCCGCGGCCGACGCGCTGGAGCCCGTCTCCGGGCGGTCAGGGTGCATGACGAATGTGTAACACCCCAGGGGTGGGTCACGGGGAGGCCGAACCGACCGGTACCGTTGGATGATGCTGTTCGACGGGATCAGCCACCAAGTCCCCGACACCGACCCCGGCGAGACCAGGGAGTGGATCGACTCCTTCGACGCCGTCGTCGACGCGAGGGGGCGAGCGAGGGCGCGCGTACCTGCTGATGAAGCTGCTGGAGCGGGCGATGACCAAGCAGGTCGACTTCCCCGCCACCGTCTCGACGCCCTACGTCAACACCATCCCGGCCGACGCCGAACCGTGGTTCCCAGGCGACGAATACCAGGAGCGCCGGATCCGCGCCTACATCCGCTGGAACGCGGCCGCCATGGTGGTACGGGCCAACACGCGCTCGGAGGGCATCGGCGGACATCTTTCGACCTATGCCAGCTCGGCGGCCCTCTACGAAGTCGGGTTCAACCACTTCTTCCGGGGCAAGGCGGACGGCGGCTTCGGGGACCAGGTCTACTTCCAGGGGCACGCGTCACCCGGGATCTACGCGCGGGCCTTCGTCGAGGGGCGCCTGACCGAAGAGCAGCTCGATCACTTCCGCCAGGACGCGTCCGGAGCGGGGCTGCCCAGCTATCCGCACCCCCGGACCCTGCCCGATTTCTGGGAGTTCCCGACGGTGTCGATGGGCCTCGGCCCGATCGCCGCCATCTACCAGGCCCACGTGAACCGCTATCTGCAACTGCGGCGCCTGGTCGACACGAGCGCGAGCCGTGTCTGGTGCTTCGTCGGTGACGGCGAGATGGACGAGCCCGAGTCCGTGGGCGCGCTCGGGGTGGCCGGCCGCGAGCACCTCGACAACCTCATCTTCGTCGTCAACTGCAACCTGCAGCGCCTCGACGGCCCGGTTCGCGGCAACGGGAAGATCATCCAGGAGCTCGAAGCGCTCTTCCGGGGCGCCGGTTGGAACGTGATCAAGGTCATCTGGGGCTCGCGCTGGGACGCGCTCCTGGCCAAGGACGTGGACGGCGTGCTGCTCGACCGCATGAACACGACCGTGGACGGCGAGTACCAGAAGCTGGCCACCGAGTCGGGGGCGTACATCCGGGAGCACTTCTTCGGCCCCGACCCGCGGCTGCGCAAGATGGTCGAGGACCTCAGCGACGACGAGCTGGTGTCACTGCCCCGGGGGGGACACGACTACCGCAAGCTCTACGCGGCCTACAAACGGGCCACCGAGCAGCGCGGCGCACCGACGGTGATCCTGGCCAAGACCATCAAGGGGTGGACCCTCGGGCCCGAGATCGAGGCGCGCAACGCCACCCACCAGATCAAGAAGATGACCAAGGCGCAGCTGCGGGCCCTGCGCGACCGCCTCTACCTGACCGACGACATCCCCGACGCCGCCCTCGAGGGTGACCCTCCCTACGTGCGGCCGGCCGAGGGCTCCGACGCCATGGAGTACCTGCGGGCCCGGGGCCGCGTCCTCGACGGCCCGCTCCCGGTGCGCGTGGTGCGCCCTGCGCCACCGAAGCGCCCCGACGCCAAGGTCTTCGAGGAGTTCGCCGCGGGGTCGGGCAAACAGGCCGTGTCCACGACGATGGTGTTCGCCCGCTTGCTGCGCAACCTCGTGCGCGACCCGACCGTGGGGCCGCTCGTCGCACCCATCGTCTCGGACGAGGCCCGCACCTTCGGGCTGGAGGCGATCATCGCCGAGGCCAAGATCTACGCACCTGAAGGCCAGAACTACGTACCGGTCGATGCCGACCTGCCTCTCCACTACGCCGAGAGCTCGTCGGGCCAGGTGCTCCAGGAGGGGATCACCGAGGCGGGCGCGCTGTCGTCGTTCATCGCCCTGGCGACGGCCTACGCCACCTGGGGCCAGCCCATGGTGCCCGTCTACCTCTTCTACTCCATGTTCGGATTCCAGCGCGTGGGCGACCTGCTGTGGCTGCTCGGTGACATGCGTGGCCGCGGCATCCTGGCGGGCTGCACGGCGGGGCGGACGACGCTCATGGGCGAAGGGCTCCAGCACGACGACGGGCAGTCGCCCCTGCTCGCCTCGGCCAACCCCGCGGCCTTGGTCTACGACGCCTCCTTCGCCTACGAGGTGGCCGTCATCATGGAGGCGGCCATCGCGGAGATGCTCGGCCCGGTGCCCAGGGACCGCTTCTGGTACCTGACCCTCTACAACGAGACGTACCCGATGCCGCCGCTGCCCACGGCCGACGCGGACGCGGTGCGAAAGGGCATCGTCGACGGCCTGTACCGGTTCTCGGCCGCGCCCGAGGTCGAGGGGGACGACGCGCTGCGGGCGTCGCTGTGCTTCTCGGGCCCGATGTGGAGGATGGCCGTCGAGGCGCAGCAGGTGCTGGCCGAGCGCTACGGCGTGGCTGCGGACACCTGGGCCGTCACGTCCTGGACGCGGCTGCGCTCCGACGCCCTCGAGGTGGAGCGCTGGAACCGGCTGCACCCCGACGCTCCCCCGAGGGTGGCCCTCGTCACCTCAGCCCTCGGGAAGGGACCCGACCCCGTCGTGGCCATCACCGACTACATGCGCGCCGTGCCGGACCAGGTGTCGCGCTTCGTCGAACGACCCTACGCCTCCCTCGGCACGGACGGCTTCGGCCGCTCCGACGCCCGCGAGGCCCTACGAACGCACTTCGAGGTCGACGCCGCCCACCTGGTGGTCGCCGTCCTCCAGCAGCTGGCGCTGGGCGGGCAGGTGGAGCCCGCCCTCGTGGCCAAGGCCATCGACGATCTGGGCGTGCAGCCGGCGGAGGTGCCGCCCTTCAGGGTGTGATCGCGGCCACGAACGTGGCCAGCACCTCCTCGGCGCCGTCGGGCACCGCCAGGCGCAAGGCGACACGCCGGCCGTCGAGCTCGATGGCCACGTCGAAGAAGGCACAGCACTGCTTCTCGCGCTGACCGAGCGCGGCGGCTGCCGCCAACGTGGCGTCTGTCCCGTCGAGGATCAGGCGGACAGCGGTGGGTCCGGGCTCGATCCCGACCACTCCGGACGACGCGACGAGGGCACGCCACTCCGCCCGACGTTCGGCCAGGCCATCGTCGTCGAGTGTGCAGGCGATCGGCACGCCGTCTCCCGTCGATGGTTCCGCCACGAGGATGTCGCGGGTGAGCTCCATCTGGCCGAAGTGCTGGAACAGCTCCTCCAACACGTGCAGCAGGACGGCGCCCTTCGTCTCGGTGTAGGGCACGGGTTCGTCGGGGTTGCGCCGGACGTGCGAGGGCTCTTCCGCCGCGTCCAATCCGGCCAGGTCCTCGCGGAGTCGGAGGCGCGCCTCTGCGACGCGTCCGACGAGCTCCGCGACCGGGCCGGTCGCCGTGAACTCGGCGGCGCGATCCCGGACGATGGTGCGTCCCGCCACCGTCGCCCCACCCCAGTACTCCATGACACCGAGGCAGTGGGTCAGGATGGCGTAGGGCGAGTTGGCTCCCGGTAGGTCCGGACGGAGGTTGGCCCGGTCGTCGCCCAGTTCCTCGACGATGGAGGACATGATGTCGAGAGCCAGGTCGGCGAACCACAGGTAGTCGGCCGCGGAGACCGCGACCTTTCCGTCAGTGGGCGACCCAGGCATCGGGGTCGGTAACCATCCGCTGGACGTGCGCCGGGAACCGGCCTGTGATCACGTCGGTCAGCGACACCTTCTCGAGCACCGAGCGCAGGCTGGCGCGCACGGCGACCCAGATCTGCTGGAGGTGCTCGGCGGCACCGTCGTACGTGGTGGCCTCGGGCCGGTAGCCGCGCACTTCGGCCAGCGGACCGTCGAGGGCGCGGATGACGTCCGCGATCGTGATGTCGCCGGGGTCGCGGGCCAGGCGGTAGCCGCCCTCGGCGCCACGTTGGCTGGCCACCACGCCGGCCCGGCGCAGGTCGGCCAGGATGGCACCCAGGAACCGGGGCGGGAGGCCCTGCTGCTCCGCCAAGGACTCGGCGGTCTGCGGCGTGCCTGCGGCAGCCAGGGCGAGGAGCGCGCGGATGCCGTAGTCCACCTTGGCCGGGATGTGCATAGACCGAGTCTGCCCTGCCTGCGCCCCGGGGGCACGTTTTTGACGGGCACGGGGGTCATGAGAAGATCGCGCCATGGCACGTGTCGACCTGCACCTGAGCGGTGACCCCGAGTCGGACGCCTTGCTGAGCCGGGACCCGTTGGCCCTCTTGATCGGCATGGTGCTCGACCAGCAGGTCCCCCTGGAGAAAGCGTTTTCGTCCCCGGCCGAGCTGGCCCGGCGCCTCGGGGGCCCTCTCGACCCGGCGGCGATCGCCGCGATGGAGCCCGACGAGCTCGCAGAGATCTTCCGCGCCCGCCCGGCGCTGCACCGCTATCCCGGATCGATGGCGGCGCGGGTCCAAGAGACGTGCCGCATCGTCGCCGAGGAATACGGGGGGAAGGCGGACCGGGTCTGGAAAGGCACCGCGAGTGGTGCCGAGCTGCTGGCCCGGATCGAGGCGCTGCCCGGGTTCGGCGAGCGGAAGGCCAGGATCTTCGTCGCCCTGCTCGGCAAGCAGCTGGGGGTCCGGCCCGACGGTTGGGAAGCGGCGAGCACACCCTTCGGCGATCCCGGCAGCTACCTCTCGGTGGCCGACATCCGCGACAGCGAAAGCCTGGACAGGGTCCGGGCCGGCAAGAAGGCGGTGAAGGCGAAGGCCAAGGCCGCAGCTGCAGCCACAGCCACAGCCAAGGACGGGCACGGGAGCGCCGGTAAGGGCTCGAAGTCGCCCAAGACGAGGACCAAGGCCGGCGCCAAGGCGTGAACCAGGGCGCCGCGGGCCTCGCCGGCCGACGCCTCTATCTCTGCACCCCAGACCGCGACGACCTCGAGCACTTCGCCGCCGCCTGCATCGAGGGCGGGGTCGACGTGGTCCAGCTGCGGGACAAGCACCTCGAGGCGCGCCCCCTGCTGGCCCGGGCCACGCTGCTCGGCCGGGTGTGCCGCGACCACGGCGTCCCGTTCGTCCTCAACGACCGGCCCGATCTGGCGCTCGAATCGGGAGCGGACGGGGTGCACGTCGGGCAGGACGACGCGCCGGTCGCGCTGGCGCGGCGGATCCTCGGGCCCGATGCCATCGTGGGCCTGTCCACGCACGCACCGGCGGACCTCGCCGCCGCGGCGGCGGAGGACGTGACCTACATCTCGGCCGGCCCGGTGGAGGCGACCCCGACCAAGCCGGGTCGACCCGGGGTGGGTCTCGGCTACGTCAGCCAGGCCAGCGCAGACTCCCGCGTTCCTGTCTTCGTGACCGGAGGCGTGACACCGGAGCGGGTCCCCGCACTGTGGGCGGCCGGTGTCGCGCACTTCGTCGTCGTGCGCTACCTGACGCAGGCTGCGGACGCGCTGGCCGCGGCCCGTACGCTGCGTGACGCGATCGATCGCTGCGGGACGACGGAGCAATGAATTCGAATTCCTCGGAATGCGGCGGGGTCTGTCTGTCGCCAGATGTCTCGCTCACCCGATGGTTCAGTTCGAATCTTCTCCGCGCCACTCAGATATCACTCCCTCCGCTCTGAGCGAAACGTCCGAACTACCTTGCCGGCCTGAAGCAGAAAAGCGCTGAGGATTGTGAGCGATTGACCGTCCCAGTCGGCGCAAGTAGCGTCCACACGGGTTGCATGAGCCTGCTCCACTCGGTCGCAGTGGGGGTCTCGGCTTCAACGGCCCGTCGGCATCTTGAGCAAGGTGGTGCGAGGAATGGCCTGGCCTGCATGCATGCGTTCAAGATTCAGAAGAACCTATTCACCACGGACTTCTACGACGCTCGCGATATGGAGACCACTCGTCGTGGTACTGCTCACCGCAGGAGTGATAGGCCCGGCACTCGATTCGCAATCAGCCAGCGCCGTATCGGCTGACGCCGCAGCGAGACCTCCGAACGGCGCTGATCCCGTGGAACTCGGCGCGTTCCAAGCTGGAGCCGGTGACCAGTTTGGGACATCGGTTGCGATGACGAAACTCTTGGCATTCGTCGGTTCCCCATATTTGGATAACGGTACAGGCAGCCTCAACGGATCCGGCGGAGTGTATGTATTGGGAAGGAGAACCACGAAAGCAATTCTATGGAGCGAGACATCTTCAATTGCTCCGAACAACGGTCGCAACGGGGATGAGTTCGGCCATTCAATCTCCTACAAGGAGTTGTCTGATGGGCCGACACTCGTCGTCGGCGCCCCCGGCCAGAACGGGTCGGCGGGAGCGGTGTACGTCTTCACTCGGTCTCATGGCTGGACCCAGTCGGCGGAATTCAACGGCTCAGACACCGTCCCAGGCGACCAGTTCGGTACAACGGTCGTACTCGCTCACAACTCCATCGTGGTCGGTGCGCCGGGTCACGACGGTTCGCAGGGAGCCGTCTATGTTTTCACTGGCACCGGAGCGGAGTGGTCGGAGACCGCAGAGCTCACCGCATCGGACGGCACGACGAATGACCGGTTCGGTTCGTCCGTCGCGGCCGAATCAAATACAAATAGTTCCAGCACTATTTTTGTTGGTGCACCAGGTCACAATGGGTCGGCCGGAAGTACCTATGTATTCAGCGGTGCGGGAGAGCCGGAGACGTGGACGCAGTCCGCTGAGCTCGTTGCCGACGGTGAAGTTGCCACGGATCTTTTTGGTTCCGCCATCGCCGTAGCCAACAAGACCCTTGTTGTGGGCGCTCCCGGACAGGACTCCTCTGCTGGAGCGATGTACATGTTCTCCAAGAAAGCCAGTCGGTGGGCCGAGAAGGCTGTGGTAACCGCGCCAGATAGTTCAGCCAATGACGAGTTCGGGTTCTCTGTGGCAATCTACGAGAAGGCAAAAGAAGCGGCTCAACTCAGCGCAGGCGCTCCTGGACATGACGGGTCAATGGGGAGCCTCTACCTCTTTTCGTCGACCGGAGCTGAGGTCTCGGAGACGACGCCTGCGGATGGGACAGCCGGCGAGCGCTTCGGTTGGGCAGTGGCCCAATACGGCTACTACTCAGACTTAGTGGGAGCACCCTTGCAAAATTCCTCGCGTGGCGAAGCGTACTTGGACACTCAGCAGTTCACGCCAGTTGAGGGGTTCGGCTCCGCATCCGCAATTTCCGGAACCACGGCCGTGGTGAGCACTTCAGGCTCACATGGTCTCGGTGCTGTAGCCGTCCTCTCGAACAATGGTTCGTCGTGGTCGGAGTCGGCTCAGTTGATGGGTTCAGGCGAGACCCCCGGGGACGGATTCGGACGCTCTGTCGCTATCGACGGAAACACAGTTGTCGTGTCGGACCCGGGCCATAATGACGCCTACGTGTTCGTCAATATCGGCACGGGCTGGACTCAAGCGGCTCAGTTGTCGTTCTACAACCCTTATATCGAGTGGTATGGAATTCCAGTTGCGATCTCTGGGACGACGATCGTGGTTGGTGCTCCGACGGCATATGAGACAACGGGGGCCGCGTACGTCTTCACCCCCAGCGGGTCGACGTGGACGCAGAGCGCTGCGCTTAGGGGGTCCGATGGTGCCGGGGGGTTCGGAGGCTCCGTTGCCGTCTCCGGTAACACCATTGCGGTTGGTGGTGCCCCCGAGACCGACATATTCGAGTTGACAGGCTCTGCATGGTCGGAGACTCAATCGCTGTCAGGTTCCGGGCCAACCGCCATGTCCGGATCGACGATGGTGATTGGGGGGACGGTTCTCACTGAGGCTGGGTCGACATGGACCGAAACTGCAACGCTCACCAGCTCCGACGAACAGAACGGCGACGAGTTTGGCGCGTCTGTTTCAATCGACAACTCGAATGTCCTTATTGGGGCTCCTCAACACAACGGTGGTGAAGGATCCGTCTACGATTTCACCGATAGCTCTTCCGGATGGACTCAGGCTTCCGAGATCCTTCCACCCTCCGAGTTCATCACCTTTGGCTCCTCACTGGGCATCTCTGGCTCCACGGCTGTGATCGGAGCGCCATCGTCTTTGGGCGAGACCTATCTGTACAGCTTGTAGGTGACAGCGACAGCTGCAACGGTGCGGCGATTCCCTTCCCCTGTCAATGTAGGAGCGACTGCACCAGTCACTCCTCGAATGCCGCGGTACGACCAGGCGCGCCTCCACGAGTGCTTTGGGGGGCACCCTGGAGCAGGCGTCCGGTAGAAGCCGTCAGTGGCGTCGTTCGAGCCAGCCCAACAGGAGGGCGATCACCCTGGGGTCGGCACGCAACCAGTGACCCGCGCCGTGCACGACATGGAGCTCGGACGGTCCCGTGGCCGCTCCCACCAGCGCACGGGCGTCCGCCTGGGGCACATCGGGGTCGTCCGTACCGTGGACGACCAGGAGGGACCGGCCTTTCAGCAGTGCGGCGTCGGCCACCGGGTCGAAGACGGAGAGCTCCTTCGCCCACGCCTCGACCGAGGCGGGGAACCCCGGCGTCGAGACCACTCCGCTCAGCACACACCGTTCGAGCAGCGCTTCGGGATGGGCCGCCAACGGCGCGAGATCGGATGGGGTTCCGAGGCAACCGACCCCGACCACCCGCTCGTCGCGCGCCGCCAGATGCAGGGCGAGAACACCGCCGAACCCGAAACCGACGACGACGCGGGGCGAGGACTCCGGGACTTCGGCCTCCGCGACGAAGGCCAGGTCGTCGAGCCAACCCAGCGGGGAGAAGTCACCGGCGGAGTCGCCTGCGCCGCGCAGGACGGCCGTGACCACCCGCCAGGCCGACTCGCGGTGCAGGTGGTCGGCCAGCGACGGATAGGTGACGGCCACGTCGGCGCTTGCGCCCTTCGGCCGCGGCAGGTCGTGACAGAGCACGACGTGGCCCCGCACCGAAGCGCCCGGGCCCGACGCACTGGCGTATGTGGCCAGGTCGCCCGCGGGACCGGGCTGGAGCCGGAATGGCCCCGGCACTCAGATCCCGATGCGCTGTGCCAACAGCTCTCGGTGGTAGGACGGGTCGCCCAGGAGGAGCTCGGACGACTTCGCCCGCTTGAAGTACAGGTGGGCCGGGTGCTCCCAGGTGAACCCGATGCCGCCGTGGATCTGGATGTTCTCGGCTGCGGAGTGGAAGTAGGCCTCGGAGCAGTACGACTTGGCCAGACTGGCCACGACGGGCAGCTCGTCGGAGTCCTCCGCCGCCGCCCAGGCCGCGTAGTAGGCGGCTGACTTCGCCGACTCGACCTCCAGCAGCATGTCGGCGCACTTGTGCTTGATGGCCTGGAAGCTGCCGATCGGGCGGCCGAACTGGATCCGCGTCTTCGCGTACTCGACCGATGCGTCGAGCACGCGCTGCGCCCCGCCCACCTGCTCGGCCGCGAGCGCCACCGCGGCAAGGTCGAGGGTCTTGGTCAGCCCGGGTTCGGCGCCGCCGTCGGTACCGATGAGCGACGCGGGGGTGGCGGCGAACTCCAGCCTCGCCTGCTTGCGGGTCTGGTCCATGGTCGGGAGGTGCGTGCGCGTCAGGCCGGACGCGTCACCGCGCACCGCAAAGAGGGACACGCCCTTGGCCGTGCGCGCCGCCACCACGATCAGGTCCGCCACATGCCCGTCGATCACGAACATCTTGTGTCCGTCGAGCACCCAGCCGTCGCCCTTCTGCGTCGCCGCGCACTCGATGCCACTGAAGTCCCACTTGCCGTTGTCCTCGGTGATGGCCAGCGTGGCGATCGTCTCACCCGACGCCAGGCCCGGGAGCATGGCCTTCTTGGCGTCGTCGTCGCCCGAGGTGAGCAGCGCGTTGGCGGCCAGCGCGACGGTGGAGAAGAACGGCGCGCACAGCAGTGCGGCACCCATCTCCTCGAGTACGACCGTCAGCTCGACGTACGTGAAGCCGGACCCCCCGAACTCCTCGGGGATGGTCAGCGACTGGAGTCCGAGCTGGTCGGCCATCTGGCTCCAGACGGCGGGGTCGTACCCCTCGGTCGTGTCCATCAGACGCCGGACCTCGGTCTCGGGCGACTTCTCGGCGAGGAACCGCCGGACCGAAGTGCGAAGCTCTTCTTGCTCCTCACTGAACGCGGAAATTCATTGCCCGGGCTCCTCTGCCTGCTTCCCCCGGCAGCCCGCCGGCGGTTCCGATGCTTGCTCGGCCGTGTCTACCAGACCCGGAGCCACCGTCACCAACGGGTCCGGTCCTGTGTCACGCTGGAGAGACGCGGGCTGAGGCCACGGCGCACCGGGGAGGGGCGACGGCCGACGACCAGAAAGAGGAGATGGATGGGACAGCTCGAGCAGATCTGGAGCGACGCGGGGACCGAGGTCCACCAGATCGTGGTGGGCCCGATGGACAACAACGTGTACATCCTGCGTTGCAAGAGGTCGGGAGAGGCCATGCTCATCGACGCGGCGAACGAGCACGAGGCCCTGCTCGCCATCTGCCGGGACCTGGGCGTCAACCAGGTGGTCGAGACCCACGGTCACTGGGACCACATCCAGGCCGTCCCAGCCGTACGTGACGCCGGCATCTCGGTGGCCGTGACCAGCGCCGACGCGGCCATGCTGCCCAGCTACGACCTCATCCTCGAAGACGACGAGACGCTCGAGGTCGGCGATCTCCGCATCCGCACCCTGGCCACGCCGGGCCACACCCCCGGCTCCATCTCCTTCGCCGTCGAGGGCACCAACCTGTTGTTCACCGGCGACACGCTCTTCCCGGGAGGCCCGGGCAACACCTCGTTCGAGGGCGGGGACTTCGACACGATCATCACGTCCATCGACCGCCGGATCTTCGCCGAGTTCGCGCCCGACACGCTCGTCCTGCCCGGACACGGGAACTCCACCACGGTGGGCGAGGAAGCGCCCCACCTGCAGGAATGGGCCGACCGCGGCTGGTGACGCACGTGTCCACGCGGCCCGGTCCGAGAAACCCGACTAAAACGCTAAGCTTTTGGGAATGAAGGAAGCACCGCCACTGCTCGAGGTGAGGGACCTCCACGTCTCGGCCGACGAGGGAGCGATCCTGCGCGGGGTAGATCTGGTCGTGGGCCGGGGCGAGGTGCACGCGCTCATGGGACCCAACGGCGCCGGGAAGTCGACGCTGGCCGGCGCACTCATGGGGCACCCCTCCTACCGGGTGACGCAAGGGAGCATCCGTCTCAACGGCGAGGACGTGACCGACTGGCCCACCGACGTGCGGGCCAAGGCGGGGATCTTCCTCGCCTTCCAGTACCCCGAGTCCATCGAGGGGGTCTCGGTCACCCAGTTCCTGCGCCCCGCGATGGCGGCGCGCCGCGACACCGAGGTCTCGGTGCTCGAGGTCCGCGTGCTCATGACCGAGTGGATGGAGCGGCTCGGCATGGACCCGTCCTTCGCCAGCAGGCACCTGAACCAGGGCTTCAGCGGGGGCGAGAAGAAGCGCAACGAGATCCTCCAGATGGCGTTGCTGGAGCCGCTCGTCGCCGTGCTCGACGAGACGGATTCCGGTCTCGACATCGACGCGCTGCGTGTGGTGGCGCGCGGAGTGCGCGCCGTGCGCGAGGACCGGCCCGAGCTCGGCGTCCTCGCCATCACTCACTATCAGCGGCTGCTCGAGGAGCTCGTGCCCGACGTGGTCCACCTCCTGCTCGACGGGAGAGTCGTGGCGAGCGGCGGCCCCGAGCTGGCAGCTCGCGTCTCCGCCGAGGGCTACGAGGCGTGGCGATGACCGTCCCCGGCACGCCCACCCCGGCACCGCTCAACACCGAGGCGCTGCGCAAGGATTTCCCCCTCCTGGCGCGCACGGTCAACGGGCGGCCGATCGTGTACCTCGACTCGGCGTCGTCCGCGCTCCAACCTCAGGCCGTCATCGGCGCCATGACCCGGTACTACGAGACGACGCACGCCAACGTGCACCGCGGGGTCTATGCCACGGCGGAGGAGGCGACCGCGCTCTACGAACGCTCGCGCCTGGTTGCGGGCCGATTCATCGGCGCGCCGGACCCCGCCCACGAGATCGTCTTCACCAAGAACACGACCGAGTCGCTCAACCTGGTGGCCCACTCGTGGGGTCGTGCCAACCTGCGGGCGGGGGACGCCGTCCTGCTCACCGAGATGGAGCACCACGCCAACATCGTGCCCTGGCAGATCCTGTCCGAGGAGCTGGGCGGTCTCGACATCCGGGTCATCCCGATCGACGGCGACGGCCGCCTGGTCCTCGACGATCTCGAGCGCCTGGTGGACGGGGTCAAGCTCGTCGGCGTGTCCACCATGTCGAACGTGCTCGGCACCATCAACCCCGTGCGAGTCATCGCCGACACCGCGCACGAAGCCGGCGCCGTCGTGGTGGCGGACGGCGCGCAGCTCGTCCCGCACGCGCCGGTCGACGTCACCGCGCTCGGCGTGGACTTCATCGCCTTCTCGGCCCACAAGATGATGGGTCCCACCGGCATCGGCGTGCTGTGGGGAAAGGGCGAGCTGCTCGACGCCATGGCGCCGTTCCTCGGCGGCGGCGGCATGATCCTCGACGTGAAGCTCGACTCGTTCCGGCCCGCGCCCCGCCGGCGCGCTTCGAGGCCGGCACGCCACCCATCGCCGAGGCGGTGGGGTTGACCGCCGCCATCAAATACCTGGGCGACATCGGGATGGACCGGGTGCGCGCCCACGAGCTGGCGCTCACCAACCACGCCCTGGCCCGGCTCGACGAGAAGCTCGGACCGGACTGCCGCATCTTCGGGCCGCCGGCGGGTGACGACCGGGGTGGCGTGCTCTCCATCGCCTACCGCGACGTGCACGCCCACGACCTGGCGCAAGTGCTGGACCAGTTCGGCGTCTGCGTGCGGCCCGGCCACCACTGCGCCAAACCCCTGATGCGCAAGCTCGGGGTGCAGGCGACGGCGCGGGCGTCGCTGTCCCTCTTCAGCGACGAGCACGACATCGAGGTGCTGATCGAGGGATTGGTGGAAGCCGGTAGGTTGTTCGGCTGATGGCCGACCTCGAAGAGCTCTATCGCGAGATCATCCTCGACCATTACCGGTCCCCCCGCAATCGAGGCGAGCTCGAGTCGCCTCCCGCCCACCGCGTCGAGGGCTTCAACCCCTTGTGCGGCGACGAGGTCGTGGTCAGCCTGATCGTCGAGGACGGCACGCTGGCCGATCTCAAGATCGGGGGCTCGGGCTGCTCCATCAGCCAGTCCTCGGCGTCGCTCATGTCGGCGGCGGTGAAGGGCAAGGGTCTCGACGAGGTCCGCAAGCTCATCAGCACGTTCAAGGGGATGATGTCGATCCACGAGGCGTCGCTCGGAGATCACGGCTTCGCCGAAGACGAAGCCGAGGACGTCGAACCCGAGGAGATCGACCTGAGCCAGCTGGGCGAGCTGGCGGCGCTCCAGGGCGTGGTGAAGTTCCCGGTGCGCATCAAGTGCGCCACGTTGAGCTGGAACGCGCTCGCCCAGGGACTCGACGAATTGGCCACCGCGTCCTGACGCCCACGCCGGCGTCGGGTCAGGCGGGAGTGCAGACGGTCGGGTTGTAGGCCGGCTGGGTCGTCGTGGTCGTCGCCGGGGTGACCGAGGCTCCGCCCGCGCCCGAGTTCGCCACTGCGCTGGCGCTCGGAGCCGCCGTCGTGGGTGTCACGGTCGGCGGCGGATGTGGCACCCCGTTCACGTCCGGGGGTGGGTTGGTCGGCGCGACCAGGCTCGAACCGAAGACGTTGACGAGAAGCTGCTGTGCCGCTGGCTGGTCGACGGTGAGCACGTCACCCAGCCCACCGAACGCGGTCGACGACACGGTGGGGAGCGTCTGCGTCTGCAGGTTCGCCGGGTTGAACGAGTGGTACGTGAGGGCCAGGCCGATGAGCTCGTTGAAGCTGAGCCCGTCGTCGATGGAGACGCCTTCGTGGATGGAGCCGATGAAGGCGTTCACGGTCAGGGGATTCACCTTGGACTTGGCCGAGTCCATCAGGGCGCGGATGAAGGTGTCCTGGCGCTGGATGCGGCCGAAATCACTGGTCGGATCGGATTGCCAGTACCCGTTGGCGTAGTACTCGTAGTGGCGCGCCCGCGCCACCGCCAGCGCCTGGAAGCCTCCGAGGAGTTGGCACCCGGGGGTCGTGATGTCGAGACCTGAGTACGAATCCTTGGCCGGGTAGTTGAACTTGAGGTAGATCCCGCCCAGGGCGTTCACCGCGTCCTGGAACCCGGAGAAGTCGACCTGGACCACGTGGTTGATGGTGACCCCGAAATTGGCCGTGATCGTCTTGACGAGCTGGTTCACCCCCGAGTTGTAGGCGGCGTTGATGCGGTTGTAGGTCCCGAATTGCTCGGAGTCGGGAGGGAGCATGCTGACCACGGTGTCACGGGGGATGGACACGACCTGGATCTGCTTGGTCGACGGTGTCACCCGCCACAGCTGCACGACATCGCTGCGCTGGCCCGTGACCTGCGAGGCGGAACCGAACGCCTGAGACTGCGCACCGCTGTCCCCGACCCGGCTGTCCGATCCGATCACGAGGATGGTGAACGGCTGCCCACCCTGGACGGCCACCTCGTCGGCGACGTGGATCTTGTTGATCTGGTCGTAGCGGTACCGAAGATAGGCGTAGCCGCCGCCGGCAACACCCACGGCGAGCACGACCACGGCGGCGAACACCACGGCCACCTTCTTGCCCAGGCTCCAACCGGGCCGACCGCTGCGCCGCCGAGAGTTGGTCGTGTCGATGCGCGTCCCGAGCGCGCGCAACCCCGATTCGTTCGCGACCCGACCGGTGTCGGCGCCGCCCTTCATCTCCCGGCCGAGAGCCGAAAGTCCTTCCTGGTTGGCGACCCTGCCACCGCGTCCGGGGACGGAGCGGCCCGAGCCGTCGCCCGGGGGACGACCGTTCGCCATCCACTCACGGTACCAAGCGGCGCCGGCGATTCCGTGGCACGGGCCGCCTGCTCAGCCGGTGTTCTGGTAGCCGGCGTAGCCCGTCTGCTCGAGCTCGAGCGCCAGCGCCGCGTCGCCGGTGGCGACGATGCGGCCACCGACCATGACGTGCACCAGGTCGGCCTCGAGCTCGACCAGGAAACGGTTGAAGTGCGTGATGGCGAGAATGCCGACGCCCCACTCCGTCGTCGCCTGCTGCAACCGTCGCGCCACTTCGCCGAGCGCGTCCACGTCGAGGCCGGAATCGATCTCGTCGAGGACGCAGATCGACGGGCGCAAGACCCCGAGCTGCACCATCTCGGTCCTCTTCTTCTCGCCGCCCGAAAGGTCGACGTTGACCGGACGGTGCAGGAGCCGCTCATCGAGACCCACGGCCTTGGCTTCGTCGGCCATACGCGCCGCGAGCACCGTGCCGGTGTGCGTACCGGTGGCGGCGGCGAGGAGCGAGTCGAGAGCGACGCCGGGAACCTCGAGCGGGTGCTGCAAGGCGAGGAACAACCCGGCGCGTGCCCGCTCCCAGGCGGGACGGCCGCTCAGCTCCTCACCGTCGAGTGTGATGCTCCCCGCCGTCACCTCGGTGCCGGGCCGCCCCATGAGCGTGTGAGCCAGGGTGCTCTTCCCGGACCCGTTGGGTCCCATGATGACGTGCACCTCGCCACTGCACACCCGCAGGTCGATGTCGTGGAGCACTTCGCGGCGTCCGGCCGACGCGTCGAGGCCCCTCACCTCGAAGACGTGCTCGACGTCCCCGGTCCCGGTCCCGACACGCGTTCCGAGATCGCTCATGGCAGCACCACCGAGACCTTCCCGTCCGCCACCTCGAGGGCGAACACCGGCACGGGCTGCGTGGCGGGCAGCGAACACGCATCGCCGGTGATGAGATCGAACGTGCTGCCGTGGCGCGGGCACTCGATTTGGCAGTCCTCGGCCCAGACCTCGCCCTCGGAGAGCGAGTAGTCCTCGTGGCTGCACTCGTCACCCACCGCATGGAACTCGTCCCCGATGCGCACGAGGGCGATCCGGAGGCCGGCCACGTCGAATCGCCTGGCCTCGCCCGCAGCGAGCTCGTCGGTCCGGCAGAGCACGACGGTTTCAGCCATGCGCCACCGACCCGGCGTCGGGGAGGGCGGAGGCGAGCCGCTCGTGGACCTCGCGGCGAAGCAACGGGGCGGCCGCCGGCACCGGACCGCGGCTGATGATGTCGTCGAAGAACCCGCGCACGATGAGACCCTCGGCCACCTCGGGCGACACACCGCGAGACTCGAGGTAGTAGCGCTGGTCCTCGTCGACCGGTCCGACGGTCGACGCGTGTGAGCACTTCACGTCGTTCTCGAGGATGTCGAGGTTGGGCACCGAGTCCGCGTGTGCGCCCTCGTCGAGGACGAGGTTGTGGTTGGTCTGGCGGGCGTCGCTGCGCACGGCGCCGCGGTGGACGCGGATCAGGCCGCTGTACACCGAGCGTGAGCGTTCGGCCACCGCTCCTTGGCACAGGAGCTCGCTGTTGGTCCGGGCGGCGAGGTGGTCCTGGAGCGTGCGGACGTCGTGCACCTGATCGCCCCGACCGAGGTAGGCGGAGAGGATCTCACTGCGTGCGTCACGACCGTCGACGGCGACGTCGGCCCGGACCCGGTCGTAGGCCGCCCCGAGGCCGACGGTGAAGGTGCGCACCCGGGCGCCTTCACCGCCGCAGGCGGCCAGGCGGGCGATCGACCACGCGTCGGCGCCCAGCACCTGGAGCGCGACATAGGAGAGCGACGCATGCGCCTCGGCTGAGAGCTCGGTCACGGGCACGACGAGCGACGAGGCCGCCGGCCCCGCGTAGACCTCGACCACGGCGACCGAGGACCCCCCTTGCGCGCGCGACGGAAGTCCGGGGGAACATCGCCCCCGCCTCGGCGTCGCACCAGTGCACGACCAGGATCGGATCCTCGACTCGGACCCCCGCCGGCACGTCGACCACGACGGTGTCCGGCGCGAAGGCGTCGTTGAGACGCACCAGCGCGTCCCCGCCTTCGAGCACCGAGCCCACGATGTCGACGGCGCCGGCGACGTCGCCCGATCCACCGACGGCGAGCCCGGCGCCCCACGTGTTCGTCGCCCACACGGGCCACCCGTTGTGGACGAGCACCTGCGCCGCGGTGGCCCCGAGGGCGGCCGCCAGGGACGCCACGAGATCCTGGCCGCCCGGCGTCGCTCCGTCGGCGGCGACCGGCTCGAAGCGCTCCAGATCCAGGTCGCCGATGGGTGAGTACCGCCAGACCTCCTCCTTCTCGGAAGGCAGCGGAGTCGACACGAAGGCCTCGTAGGCTGCGGCCCGCCGGTCACGGAGCCACCCCGGGCCCGCCAGGGCGGCGGAGCCCTCGGCGCTGAACGTGTGCAGGTTGGATCCCTTCCCGAGGCGAATACGGCTTCTGCATTCTACTTGCCCGCTGACCTGCAATTGCCCTGCTCCGAGGCCCGGCCTGCCCCCGGGCGCCCCGATAACCTCGGAGCTCATGGGAGACGTCACGAAGTTCGAGTCGCCGGTCCTCACCATCGAGCAGGACGGGGCGGTCGCGACCGTCTGGCTGGACCGGCCCGAGGCGCGCAACGCCATGGGCATGGATCTCTGGCGCGACCTGCCGGGCGCCATGGCCGCCGTGGGCGCGGAGCACGCCGTACGGGCCGTCGTCGTCGCGGCGAAAGGGCCGCACTTCTCGGTCGGGCTCGATCTGAAGGCGATGGGGGGCACGCTCTCCGGTGGCATGGGCGAGGGTGCCGAGGGCGGCGGCTCGGGTGCTCCGTCCGCCCCGTCCATGGCGGCGAGGGCCCGCGCCGGCCGGTCCGAGGTGCTGCGGTTGCAGGACGCCATCAGCTCGGTGGCGAGCTGCCCCAAACCGACGGTGGCCGCTGTGCATGGCTACTGCATCGGGGGAGGCGTCGACCTGATCGCGGCGTGCGACATCCGTCTGGCGTCGGCCGACGCCGTGTTCTCGGTCCGCGAGGCGAAGATGGCGATCGTCGCCGATCTGGGCTCGTTGCAGCGCCTCCCGGCCATCATCAGCGCAGGCCACCTCAACGAGTTGGCCCTCACGGCCAAGGACATCAGCGCAGAGCGGGCGCGCGACATCGGGCTGGTCAACGACGTGGCGGCCGATGCCGAGGGAGTGCTGAAAGCCGCCCGGGCCATGGCGTCGGAGATCGCCGCCAACTCTCCCATCGCGGTCCAGGGGACCAAGGCGGTCCTGGCCGCCAACGAGGGCCGGACCGTGGCGCAGGGGCTCGACTACGTGGCGACCTGGAACGCCGGCATGCTCGCTTCGGACGACCTCGTCGAAGCGGTGACCGCGTTCATGGAGAAGCGGTCCCCGAAGTTCACCGGCCGTTAGGGCTTCGGCGCCGGCGCGCCGGCTCACGGGCTCCCGACTGGCCGAACCGAACTCCTCCGGGCGGAGTCCATGTGACCGTGACCGTGAAGCGAACGCCGCGCCCTCGCTCCCTCGGACTCTTGGGCGTCCTCGGCCTCCTCGCCTTGCTTGCACCGACCCTGAATTCGGGCCGGGCGACCGCCGGCGCGCCGAGTTCGTCGAGCGAGGCTCTCGGCGCCGTCACGGGCACGCTCCGTCTGGACGTCGGCATCGCCGCACTCCCGAACGGGGGCACCGTGCCGGGTCGGGTGACGGCAGTGAACCGGCGGGGGCGCCGATACCCGGCGGTCGTGGCGCGTGGGCGGCCGGTTCACCCTGCGGCTTCCACCGGGCCGTTACGAGCTGTCCGGCACCTCGCCTCGCTTCGACGGAGGAACCTCCTCGGCCTGCGAGGCCCGTCCGATCACCGTTCGAGCAAGGCGGACGGTGCATCGGGACGTGTTCTGCGAAGGGATGTGAGCGGCCCCGTCGCACCTGGCTCAGCGCTTGCGGCGCCACCAGCGGTTGGAGGAGCGGTCACGACGGGCGTCCTCGGCCCGGACCTCCTCGAGGATGTCGGGTGCCACCTCGTTGACGATGTCCTCGGCCGAGTTCAACAAGTCGGCCACGCCTTCCCCGGCTCCGGTCGGCTCGTCCTCGAGCGCCGGCTCGACCAGGCTCCCGTGGACCCAGCCCACATCAGCCATGCGCCGGTGGTACTGGGGGCAATTGTCCGGACAGCGCCACGGCGCCTCGGGCGCGAGGTCGAGCTTGCAGAAGCGGGCGGCCTCGCCGGACGCGTACGTCCGGCTCTGGAAGTGAACGCACTCCTCGCGGATGGGCATCGTCTTATGGTGCCACGCTGCCGGCGATTCAGCCGACCGCGCCCTCCATCTGCAGCTCGATCAGCCGGCTCCACTCCACCGCGTACTCCATCGGCAGCGTCCGCGTCACCGGCTCGATGAACCCGTTCACGATCATGCTCATGGCCTGGCCCTCGGACAGACCCGCGGCTCATGAGGTAGAAGAGCTGGTCCTCGCCGACCTTCGAGACCGTGGCCTCGTGGCCGATGCGGGCGTCGCGCTCACCGACCTCCATGTAGGGCTTGGTCTCCGACGTCGACTCGTCGTCGAGCAGCAGGGCGTCGCAGCGGACGAAGGACTTGGCGCCCCGTGCATCGGGGTCGACGTGGACCTTGCCGCGGTAGGTGGTGATGCCGCCGTCCTTCGAGATGGACTTCGACACGATGGTCGAGGTCGTCTCCGGGGCGACGTGGAACATCTTGGCTCCGGCGTCCTGGTGCTGCCCCGCCCCGGCGTAGGCGACGGAGAGGACCTCGCCGCTGGCCTTCGGGCCCATCAGGTACACGGAGGGGTACTTCATGGTCAGGCGCGAGCCGATGTTGCCGTCGATCCACTCCACGTGGGCCTCCGCCTCGGCCCTGGCCCGCTTGGTCACGAGGTTGTAGACGTTCGTCGACCAGTTCTGGATGGTGGTGTAGGTGATGTGCGACCCAGGAAGGGCGACGAGCTCGACCACGGCCGAGTGCAGCGAGTCGGTCGAGTAGACCGGCGCGGAGCAGCCTTCGATGTAGTGCACCTGGGAGCCCTCGTCGGCGATGATGAGCGTCCGCTCGAACTGGCCCATGTTCTCCGCGTTGATGCGGAAGTAGGCCTGGAGCGGCATGTCCACCTTGACCCCGGGCGGGACGTAGATGAAGGACCCACCGGACCACACCGCCGAGTTGAGCGCGGCGAACTTGTTGTCGTTGGGCGGGATGATCTTGCCGAACCACTTGCGGACGAGCTCGGGATACTCGCGCACCGCGGTGTCCATGTCGCTGAAGAGGACGCCCTGCGCCTCGAGGTCCTCGCGGTTGCGGTGGAACACGACTTCGCTCTCGTACTGTGCCGTCACGCCGGCCAGGTACTTGCGTTCGGCCTCGGGGATCCCGAGCTTCTCGTAGGTGTTCTTGATGGCGTCCGGGAGGTCCTCCCAGTCGTCCACCTGACCGCCCGTCGGCTTGATGTAGTAGTAGATGTCGTCGAAGTCGAGGGCCGGCATCCGGGCGGCGAACCACGGCGCCATCGGCTTGCGCTCGAAGTGCTTGAGCGGCGCGCAGGCGGAACGCCCGCATCCATTCGGGCTCGTCCTTCATCTCGGACATCTCGCGGACGATGGACTCGTTCAGGCCCTTCTTGGGCTTGAAGACGTAGTCCTCGACGTCGCTCCATCCGAGCTGGTATTGACCGAGGTCGAGATCCGTGGCTGCCATACCGCTCCTGGTTCCGAGGAGGGAATTTCCCCTACCTAGATAGTAACAACCGTCCGGGCCTGCCGAAACGCCGCCGCCGGGACACGCCGGTGTGCTGCGGCGTGGCAGGCTCGCTCCATGCCCGCCCCCCGCTCGCCCCCCGCCGCCCCCACACCGTCACCGCCCACGGACATTCCCGCGACGACCCCTGGTACTGGCTCCGCGAGCGGGAGGACCCCGACGTGGTCGCCTACCTGAAGGCCGAGAACGACCACACGGAGGCGGAGCTGGCCCCGCTGGCGAAGTTCCGCGAGGAGCTCTTCGAAGAGATGAAGGCCCGGATCAAGGAGACCGACATGTCGGTCCCGGCCCGCCGGGGCCCCTGGTGGTACTACGCCCGGACCGAGGAGGGACGCGACTACGCCATCCACTGCCGCCGACCGGCCCGGGCACCCGACGAGCTCCCGCCGGCGGGCGAACCGGGCGAGGAGGAGCAGATCCTGCTCGACGAGAACGCCCTCGCCGTCGGGTCGGACTACTTCGCCGTCGGGAGCGCGGCGGTCAGCCACGACCACCGGTGGCTGGCCTACTCGACCGACCGGGCCGGGGACGAGAGGTACGAGCTGCGCTTCAGTCCCCTCGACGCGCAGCTCACCCCGTCAGCCGCCGCGGAAGCGGTACCCGACACCTCCTACGGGCTCGCCTGGTCCGCCGACGGCAGCGTCGTCTTCTACGTCCGCATGGACGACGCCCAGCGACCCTTCCAGCTGTGGCGGCACCGGCTCGGCTCAGATCCGGCGGACGACGTCCTGGTCCACGAGGAGTCCGACCGCCGCTTCTCGCTCGGCACCGGCACCACCCGTGACCAGGCCTGGGTGCTCGTGACTCTGCACAGCACGAACACGACGGAGTGGCTCGCCATCCCCGCGGACGATCCGCTCGCCGCCCCGGTGGCCGTGATGGAGCGGCGCGAAGGAGTCGAGTACGCGCTCGACCACCTGCGCTCCGGCGACGACGGGTGGTTCGTCGCCCTCACCAACGACTCGGCGTTGGACTTCCGTGTCCTGGCCGCCCCCGACGCGGCACTGGGCGGTTCAGGCGGCTGGCGCGAGGTCGTGCCACACCGCCCCGGTGTACGGGTCGAGGACGTCGACGCGTTCGCCGGAGCGCTGGTGTTGAGCGAACGCGCCGAGGCGGAGACCCGGGTGCGTGTGCTCCCGTTGCGCCGGGACGGGGAGCCCTTCGGCGAGACGGGTCCGGACCTCCTGTCCTCGGGCTGGATCGTCGCCTCCACCGACACCCCGGCGGCGACCTGGGTCGGCGCCAACCCCGAAGCGGACTCTCCTTCGTTGCGGATCGGTCGCACCTCGCTCGTCACGCCGTCGAGCGTCCTGCAGGTCGACTTCGCGGACCGGGAGGAGACGCTGCTCAAACAGGAGCCCGTGCTCGGTGACTTCGACCCGGCCCGCTACGAGAGCTCGCGGCAGTGGGCGGACGCGCCGGACGGGACCCGCGTGCCCATTTCGCTCGTGCACCGCCGGGGTCTGACGCTGCCCGCCCCGTGCGTGCTCTACGGCTACGGCGCCTATGAGGTCTCCATCGACCCGGCCTTCTCGCACCACCGCCTGTCGCTGCTCGACCGCGGGGTCGTCTACGCCATCGCGCACGTACGGGGCGGCGGCGAAATGGGGAGGGCCTGGTACGAGGACGGCAAGATGGAGCACAAGGCGAACACGTTCTCCGATTTCGTCGCCTGCGCCCGTCACCTCGTCTCGGCCGGGGTCGCCCGGCCGGACGCGCTGGCCGGACGTGGCGCGTCCGCCGGCGGTCTCCTGGTCGGCGCCGTCTCCAACCAGGCGCACGAGGACTTCACCGCGCTCGTGGCCCAGGTCCCCTTCGTCGACGTCGTCACGACCATGCTCGACGACACCATCCCCCTGACCGTCGGCGAGTGGGAAGAGTGGGGCAACCCACTGGCCGACGAGGCGGCCTACCGCCGCATGCTCTGCTACTCCCCGTACGACAACGTCACCGACCAGGCCTACCCGGACCTGCTCGTCACCGCCGGCCTCAACGACCCCAGGGTCGCCTACTGGGAACCGGCCAAGTGGGTGGCCAAGCTGCGGGCGACGTCACCGTCGACGCGGATCCTGCTCCGCACCGAGCTCGGCGCCGGCCACGGCGGGCCTTCGGGTCGTTACGACGCCTGGCGCGAAGAGGCGCTCGTGCTCGCGTTCCTGCTCGACGCGCTCGGCGTCACCCGGGGACGAAGCTCAGGTTGAAGGGGGACTGGGCGCCCGGCGGAAGGGTGACCGGCGCGCCGTCGACGGTCGCCGCGAACGCGCCCGGGGCACCCGCCACCACCGTCAGCGGCCCGGTGGCCGCGATGGTGTGCGACTGACCGGCGGAGAGCACACTGGAGAAGAGCACGTTGCCGCCCGGAGCGGTCGCCTGGACCCAGCACGCTCCACCCGTCGCCGACAAGGCGAGCGAGTAGCTGGCCGCGGCCACCCGGTAGGTGGCGGCCTGGGCCGAGGTCGCCTGGGGCGCAGAAACGGCGGGCGGCGGCGCGGTCGTCGTGGTCGTGGTCGTGGTCTGGCGCGCGGTGGAGCGCGTATGGGACGGGGCGGTGGTGGTGGTCGCCGTCCCGGCGTGCGGGCGATGGGTGTTCGAATGCATTCCCGCCACGACCAGGACGATGATCAGGGCCGCGACCACGGCCACCGCGGCGAGCGGCGCGGCGAGACGCCGGGGCCGGTGGTTGATCGCCTCCATGGCGCGTTCTTGGCGGCGGACCGAGCTGGCTGAGGGCAGCGGCTCGAGCTCGGGGTGCTCGTCGAAGCGCACCGGCTCCTCCCCGGTGCGAACCGGCGGCGGTACGGGGGGAGGGGCGACCGGACGCCCGGGCTCGGTCAGCCGGACGCTGGACGACACCTTGAACGAGGCGGCGGGGAACGCCTCCTCGGACTTCCCGTTCGCGTCCTCCCGCGGGTGGGTGCGCATCTCCTCGAGGGTGTGGAGCTGGCGGTGGTAGTGCTCAACCGAGTGGACGTCGTCGTGAGTACGCCGACGGACGAGCGCGTAGGTGACCGCCGCGGCGACCAGGACCACGAGCACGATCACGCCGATCTGCACCACTCCTATTCAACAGGATCGCGGGGCGGTTCCGGTGCGCGCGGCCGGCCCGCGTCCGGCCGGGTCAGGATCGGCGCGGCCGCAGCTCGTCGGGGATGTCGGCACGACGCGGGTTCCCCTGATCGCGAGCCGAGAGGACCGGTTCGCTCACTCCCCATTCGGCGCCCACCTGCGGGTCGTCCCACGCCAGGCCGAGCTCGTCGGTGTTGTCGTAGTAGTTGTCGACCAGGTAGCACAGGAGGAGGTCGGTCAGCGCGGCGAAGCCGTGCGCCACCCCGGGCGGGATGTAGACCCCCTGGTCCCGGTCACCGTCGAGGTCGATGTGCTCGGTCACGCCCTCCGTCGGCGAGCCGACGCGCAGGTCGTGGAGCACGACGCGGGCCCGGCCCCGCAGCGCATACCAGTAGTCGGCCTGGCGCAAGTGGTAGTGCAGTCCGACCAGCGCTCCGGCCTGCTTCTCCGAGCGGTTGCCCTGGACCATTTCGCGGCCGTTCGGGAACCAGCTGCGGCGGTAGGTCTCCACGAAGCGCCCGCGCTCGTCGCCGTGCACGTCGGGGCGGACGACGACGACGTCGTCGATGGCGACAGAGGGGATCAGCTCGGGCACGGGCGGAACGGTATCAGGACGCGAAGCGGCCGAATCCGGAGCGGTAGAAGAGCAGCGGGCTGCCCTCGCCGATCTCCATGGCGACCACGTGCCCGGTGACGAGCTCATGGTCGCCCCCGTCGAAGATCTCGCCCAGGCGGCACTCGACGACGGCGAGGGAGCCTTCGAGGACGGGTGCACCCGTCACGCCCTGCGTCCAGCCGACCCCGTCGAACTTGTCGCCCCCGGACACGGCGAAGGCGCGGCAGAGCGCTTCCTGGTGCTCCTCGAGGATGTTCACGCAGAAGGACCCGGCGCGGGCGATGCGCGGCCAGCTGGTGGAGCTCCGGGCCGGCGCCAGGATGACCATCGGCGGGTCGAGCGACAGCGCGGCGAACGACTGGCACGAGAAGCCGACGGGCAGGCCTTCCTCGAGCGCGGTCACGATGGTGATGCCGGTCGCGAAGTGCCCCAGCACCTCACGAAACCGGGCCTGGTCGAGGCCCGTCACGTGCGCCTGCCGCTTACGCCTGGCCGAGATCGATCGACTGGGACTCGCTGGCCGAGGACACGTCCTCCAATTTCTTGGCCTCGGGCAGCCGCCGGGCGTTATGGAGGATGCGGTCGATGGCGCGGTCCGTGTGGGAGGGGTCGTGGTGCGTGAGCAGGAGCCGCTTGGCCCCGGACTCGGCGGCCACGTGGACGGCGAAAGCGGCGGTGGAGTGGCCCCAGTCGGGCTTCTCGAAGAACTCGTCGTCGGTGTACTGACCGTCGTGGAGGAGCAGGTCCACGCCCTGGCAGAGCTCGAGCACGGCGTCAGGGATGGTGCGGCGGTCGAGCGGGGCCTGGTGGTCGGGCAGGTAGGCCAGCGAGCGCCCGTCGGCCTCGATCCGGTAGCCGAGCGTCGTGCCGGCGTGCGGGATGGAGCGGGCCATGACCTTGGCCGCTCCGACGGAGAAGTCCTCGTCGCGCGTGTCCACCGTCACGAGCTCGCCGCGGAACTGCTCCATGTGGATCGGGAAGACGGGCGGCTGCACCGCGGCGTGCAACGCATCCTTCAGGGTGCCCTTGGGCTGGGCCGGCCCGTGCACGGTGAGCCGCGCGCCGGGGTCGTGCAGGGGGCCGAAGAACGGGATGCCGAGGATGTGGTCGAAGTGCAAGTGGGTGAGCAACGCCGTGGCGTGCAACGGCCTCCCGACCGCCCTCACCTCCTTGAGCAGGACGTCGCCCAGGGCGCGCAGCCCGGTGCCCAGGTCGACGATGAGCGGCTCCTCGCCCTCGATCTCGACCAGGAGGCACGAGGTGTTACCCCCGTAGCGGCGGTACCGATCCCCCGAGCACGGGCATGACCCCCGGACCCCGTAGTACGTCAACTTCACCGACTCGACGATAGCGCCGGGCCCGGCGATACGTTTGGTCACCGTGGAACCGAAGCGCGTCGTCGCCAACGAGGTGGAGTTCGCCTATTTCGAGGACGGGCCTCCGGACGGGCCGCTGGCCCTGTGCCTGCACGGCTTCCCCGACACCGCGCACACGTGGCGCCACCTGCTGCCGGAGCTGGCCGCCGCCGGCTACCACGCCGTCGCGCCGTTCCTACGCGGGTACGCGCCGACGGCGCTCCCCGCTGACGGCCGCTACCAGTTGGGCGCGGTGGTGCGCGACACCAACGCTCTGCACGAGGCATTCGGCGGAGGCTCCGACGCCGTCATCGTGGGGCACGACTGGGGCGCCATGACGACGTACGGGGCGGTCGCCCACCAGCCCGAGCGGTGGCGACGGGCGGTCACGCTCGCCGTGCCGCCGACGGGAGCCATCGGGCCGTCGCTGCTCACCTTCGCGCAGTTGCGCTGCAGCTGGTACATGTTCGTCTTCCTGAACCCCGTCGCGGAAGTGGCGCTGCCCGTCAACGACTACGAGTTCATCGACGGCCTTTGGTCGCTGTGGTCGCCCGGCTACGACGGCTCGTGGGACTTGGCCCGGGTCAAGGAGTCGATCGGCGACCCCGAGCACATGCTCGCCGCCATCAGCTACTACCGCGCCGTGTGGGACCCGTCGCTCCAGGTACCCGACCTGGCCGAGGAGCAGGCGGCGACCCTCGCCGTGACGCCGAAGGCGACGCTGTACCTGCACGGGACGGACGACGCCGCCATGCTGCTGTCCTCCGTCGGCTCGCCGCTCGACTTCCTGGCCGAGGGCTCCGAATTCGACGTCGTGGCGGGCACCGGTCACTTCCTCCACCTGGAGAAGCCCGAGGAGATCGACCGGCGCATCGTCGAGTTCCTCTCTCGCTGATCGCCCCGGCCCCAGAGCCCCCGGGGCACGGACCGTCAGGGCGCATCGGCACGAGGACGACGGCTCGTCCGTCTTCGTCGAGCGACCGGACCCGGGACGACCGCGCTCCCAAATGAGCACCCGAACAGGAGTTTTGACCATCCTGGGTCGTGTGCAACCTCCGGTCGACGTTCACGGTCCGCACGCCCACGAGAGCGCGCCGACCGGGACCCCGAGGGTCCCGACCAGAAGGTGAACAGGAAGAATTTTCCCACGCATTCTTTGCACAAGCCTTGCAACAAGGGTCGCTCACTCGTAGAGTGAGCGATGAGGTGCTCGGGAAGCTGGGCGGCTCACGGGGCGGGCGGAGGAGACGACATGGCACGTGCCCGCAAGCTCGCAACAGTCGCCGGAGGAATAGCCCAGGCGGTCGTGCTTGCTGCCGGCCTCACCCTCGTGTCGGCGGTGCCCGCGTTCGGCGCTGGCACCGGCTACGCCCCCCCGCCCGGTGGCACTCCGGGCGCACCAGGGACCGCCGGCACGCCATCCGGCTTCACCACCGTCCTGACGACGCAGGCCGTCGGTCCCGCCGGCGGGACGGTGTCGGCGGGCGGTGTCTCGGTGACCATCCCGGCCGGCGACTTCACCGTGTCGACCGAGGTCTCGATTCTGATGGGCACGCCCTCCGCCCTGACGGGCCTACCCGGTGGGGCGACCGCCGTGACCGCCGTCGGCGTGGTCTTCACGCAGAACGGCGCCAAGGTGACGGGCACGTTCCCCACGCCGATCACGGTCACGATCTCCGGCACCTCCATCACGGCAGCTGATCAGTTGTACGTGTTCCAGGCGTCGAGTGGCACCTATGTGCCTGCGACCTCGGACCCGAACATCACCGGCGTCACGGTCGCCAACGGTACGGTCACCTTCAAGATCACCGCGGACCCCTACGTGGCCGTGCTGTCACTCGCCACGACCACTTCGGCCGCGGTACCCGGCGCCACCTTGCCCGTCACCGGAGTTCCGCTCCTCACCGATGGCCTGCTGGGCGGACTCCTCATCGCAGCCGGTCTGCTGCTGGCATGGCGGTTGCGCCGAGCGGTGATGTCGAACTGATCCACCGTAGGTGGCCAACCCGCATAGAAACTCCACTGGTCGACGCGCCGGTGCACCGGTCTTGGCGGTAGCGCTTGCGGGCGCCCTCATCGCGGCGTGTTCGTCGACGCCGGCTGCAACAACCTCGTCGTCCACGTCGCCCTCGCACAAAGTGGTCGGTCAGATCATTCCTGCTCCGTCCGATCTCATCAGCGGCGCTGTCCCACAGCCTGACGGTTCGATGTGGGTCCTCGCCGGCAACACGCAAGCCAAGACGCTCACCGACATCGACCTGAGCGACGGTCAGAAGATCGAGACCGTTCCGGTGAGCGCCGCCAGCGATGCTGTCGCACAGTCGACGACGGGAGTGCTGGCGGTCGGCACCGCGACCGCCACCGCAGGCTCCGTCGAGCTGCGGAACGGCTCCAGCGGAACGATCGTGTCCAAGGTGACCATCGGTGCGCCGGTTCGCAGTCTCGCCTTCGGTGCCGATGGTGTGACGCTCTACGTCCTGAACGGCACCAAGGCCAACGCCAGCGTCACGGTGATCGACACCGGAAACGGCCAGACCCCTACGTCGTTCGGCCTCCCCAACGACGCAGTGGATCTGCAACCCAATCCCGAACAGTCCGAAGTCTGGACCGTGCAGAGCGGCAACGTGCAGGCGACGTCGCTGCAGACGGGGCGATCGCTCGGGACCATCCCGCTCGATCTGACGGGCATCGCGTTGGCCTTTCCGTCGTCGGGCACGAGGCTGTACGTCCTGAAGGGCACGGGCTCCATCTGGAACATCGCTGAGATCAGCGCCGGTTCTACGACCATCAGCCGCGTCATCCCGGCCGCCGCCCATAGCGTGGACCTGGTGGCCTCCCCCGATGGCTCCACGCTCTACGACCTGGTGGGCTCCGCCGGAATCGGCAACATCCAGCTCATCCGGCTCCCGGTGCAATCGAAATGATGCCTGGCCGGGCCCGAGTAGTCGCTGGGTTCTGCTGATCGCCATGGCCTCAAGGGCCGTGCCGGCCGCCGGCCATGGCTGAACCTTCGCCAGCGCGAGAGCCGGTCGCCGCCGACGGCGCCTCGACCCTCGTACCACCCCCGGTCGCCGTCATCACCTCCCCCGACCAGGTCTCGAACGTGGACCGCGAACCTCGCCGCCTCCGCTGGCCCCAAGGCCGCCGCCGGGCCTCAGACCTCGTGGGCCCACCACCGACGTGGAGCGAACGGGTCTGGTGGTCGCTGGCGGGGATCTTGCTCGTCGAATGGTCCATTCGGATCTACGGCTCGGTGACGACCTTTCCCTGGGTGACGGTGCCCGTGGTGGTGGCCGGCCTTTGGGGGCTCCTGACCATCGCGGGCAGTTGGGTGCCGGCGGCCAGCGATGCGAGGTTACGGCCGTGGCGCTCGGCGTGGGGTTGGATCACCGCGCTCTTCGTCGTCGGCATCTTCATCGTCTGGGCCATTCTCCAGGTCCACCAGTCCCCGGGGTACGGCACCGACGAGATCGCCTTCGACCAGTACGCGGGGGTTCTGGGCCGGCATGGGTTCAATCCCTACGTGCACTCGATGGCACCGTCGTTCAACCTTTTCCGGGTGCCGCCCGACGGTTTCACCTACACGCTGTCGGGTGCGCCGGTGACGCAGCTCTCCTACCCGGCATTGTCCTTCGAGCTCTACATACCTTTTCTCGCGCTCGGCTGGAGCACGCAACTCGCCGTCGGCCTGAACGTGGCTGCATGGAGCGTTTCGATCCTCCTGCTGTTCGCGCTGCTCCCCAGGCGATTCCGAGCCGCGGCGCTGGTGCTCGGCAGCCTGACCACCTACGTGGCGTACGCCGTGGGTGGAGTGACCGACGTCCTGTACGTCCCCCTGCTCATCGGCGCCGCCTACCGGTGGAACCGGTTCCCAGCCGAGCACGGGTGGCGCAAGTGGAGGGGGCCCGTCCTGCTCGGCTTGGCGATGTCGGTCAAGCAGGAGCCGTGGCTCCTGCTGCCCTTCGTCGCGGTGGCCGTCGGCCTGGAGGCGGACGCGCGTCTCGGCACCGGGCGAAAACTGCGGACAGCGCTCGCGTACATGGGCGCCGCGCTGGCCGCGTTCGCCCTCCCGAATCTCCCGTATTTCGTCGCGTCGCCCCACGCGTGGGTCCGCGGCGTCCTGACGCCGTTCATCGACCACGCGGTGCCGACCGGTCAAGGAGCGATCGGACTGAGCGTCTTCCTCCACCTCGGAGGCGGCTCGCTCACCGCCTACAGCCTCTTCACCCTCGTACTGTTCGTAGCTCTGTTGGCCGTGTTCGCAGCCACGTACCCGGTCCTCCGCCCCCTCACCTTCCTGCTGCCTTGCCTCGTGTTGTTCTTTGCCGTGCGCTCCTTCAGCAGTTACATCGTGTGGATCCTGCCGGTGGCACTGTTGGCCGCGGTGACGTCCACGTCCGACGGGCAGACCGTGACGGCGGCGCCAGATCCGTCCCGCGCCGGTGGCAGCGGCCCGCGGGGTAAGGGCGGCCCGTGGCGCCGTTGGCCCTGGGTCGTCGGTATCGCGTCGGTGGTGTGCCTCGGCACCTTGACCGTCGCGATGGCGTCGAGCGCCCCACTCGCCGTCGAGATCGTGGGACTGCGCACCACCGGTCAGTTGGCCACGGTGGGACAGCTGCAGGTGCACGTCACCAACACCTCGTCCGGGCCGGTGAATCCGGCGTTCACGCTGGACGAGGGTGGAAGCTTCACCACCTTTTGGCCGGCGAGTGGCGGGCCAGTTTTTCTCCGCCCGGGACAACAGGCGACCTACACGCTGCGAGCGCCCAACTTTCCCTCACAGGCCCCCATCGGAGGCGGCTTCCAGGTCGCTGCGTTCACCACCTCTCCTGCAGCAGTGAGCGTCAGCCAGGCCTACGTCCCCGCGACGCTCCACGTCGGGCTCAGCCCGGACGCGTTCAACGGCGTCATCCCGGTCGGCCGGCCGGTGACCGTGCGCGCGCAGTTGCTCAATCAGTTCAACCGTCCGGTGGCGACACCCGACGTGTCGGTGTACCTGGGCCAGATCATCTATGACCAGCGAGGGCTCATCTTCAGTCAGGCGAGCGTCAACGGCCGTTCACCGGGGCAGACGCCAGTTGCCGCCCTGACGAACGGCGCGGGTGTGGCGACGTTCACCATCGCGGGCACGAAGGCAACCCTCGACCCCGTCTCCTTCGAGGCGAACCTGGTGAGCTCGACGCAGTACTACCCGTACGGCTATTCCGAGATCGTGACCATGCAGTTCGGACGGCGATGACCACGCGCAGCCTCGAGCCGACCCTGTCGCCGGAGGAAGGGTCCGAGCAGGACATCCGCCTGGACGACGGTGCCCCGGCCACGCCCTTCGGCCGATCGCGGCGCGCGGACGACGAGCGTTTCTCGCGCGCCGCTGCGGTTGGCGTGGGTGGTGCTCGGGATCCAGCTTCTGGTGCTGTTGTTGTGGAGCGCGCTCCTCTACAGCCGATGGGCCAACACGTGGGACTACGCGATTCGTTACCAGGCGTGGTGGCAGATCGCGCACGGGACGATCGACCCCTACGTCTCCGTGGCGAACCGCCACTTCTGGCAGGACCACTTCGAGCTCATCAACTGGCCCGCTGGCGCCGCTGTCGCGACTGTGGCCCGGAGGGTTGTGGCCGCTGTGGCTCCAGGATCTCATGGTCGTGGCGGGGGAGGCCGGCGCCATCCTGCTGGTGGCGGACGCCGTACGCCGGCCCCGATGGCCGGCCCGATTCCCCGGCTACATGGCAGTCGGACTGGTGACACTGCTCCTGGTGGTGAACCCATGGATCTACAGACAGCGTCTCGTTCGACTTCCACTATCAGTCCGTCGGGGCGGCTGCCTTCGCCATGCTGGCGTGTCGCGAGATGGTGCGCGGTTCGATCCGTTGGCTTGTGCTGTGGGTGGTGCTCTGCCTGGCGTGCGGGGACATCGCAGGGACGTACCTGGCCGCGGTCGGGCTCGGGGGTGTGCTCCTGGGCCGCGACACCCGTCGGCGCGGCGCCGCACTCCTCGGGGCCGGAGTGGCCTGGTTCGTGACGGTCAGTTCAATCGGCGGAGGTGCCGGATCGGGCCTGGCCGGCCACTACTCGTACCTGGTCCCCGGCTCCACACCCGGCGCACACCTGTCGGTCGGCCAGCTGGCAAAGGGGATGCTGTCCCATCCACAGGGGGTGATCTCACACCTCTGGCAGGGGCGAGCCGACATGTGGGCCTACGCCTCGAGCGTGGGCGGCCTCGGACTCTTCACACCGGTGTCGACGCTCCCGCTGCTCATACTCTTCGAGAGCGACGCTGGGCAGGGAGGGTCGCTGCGGTCCATCGCCTACGAGAATTTCGGCGCCGTCTTGTTCCTGGCTCCGCTCAGTGTCCTCGCCTTGGCCTGGTTGACTCGTCAGTTGCACGACGGGTGGCTCGCCGCAAGGCTGCACCGTCGCGGGACCGTTTGGCTGCGCTCGCCGCGCTGCCCCGGGTCGTGGCGGTCGTGCTGGCGGTCAATGCAATCGTGTGGGCGGCGGTGTGGCTCCCCCAGGTGCCCGGGCAGTGGCTGCGAACGTCCTCAGCCGCCGCATCCACGCTCGACCGGGTCGAACAGATGATCCCGGGCTCGGCCCAGGTCATCGCGTCCCAGGGGGTGCTCGGGCGTCTCTGCGGACGCCAGTGGTGCTATCCGATCTCGTCCGACCAGGCGGCGACGTACTCGCTCCACACCCGCCAGGTCTACGTCGTCGTCACCCCCTATCAAGGCATCGAGACGTCGAGCGTTCCGTTCCAGCTGTCGGTGATCGGCGAGCTGGCGGGACCCGCTTCACGCCCGCCTCCTCCTGGCCCGTGAGGGCGTGTGGCTCTTCCGCGTTGACCGGACGTCGCCCGGTCAACGGATCACCTTCAGGCTGTCGGACACCCAGGCCGCGTGGGCAGTGCAGACGGCTACGGGACGACCCGACCTCAACGGGCCGTCCGCGTTCTGGAACATGACGCGGAGCGCAGCACGACCCGGCTACGTCGTGTACGGGTCGGACTGGAACCTGCTTCGCCGGACCTACCAGGCCACCGTCATCCTGTCGACCACGGCCCCGGCCTCGGTGGAGATGTGGGACTCCACCACCAATCGACTCCTCGAGCGGACCGAGGTCCCTCCGACCGACGGACGGCTGGCCTACCAGACCGACTTCACGGTGACCGACGAGGGCAACCAGCACGCATACACCGGCTGGGGTCCGTTCGCATTCTTGCCCCAGCAACCGACGAGTCTCGCCGACCGTATCGAATTGCGGGTGTGGACCCGGGGTGCGGGCGACGTCAGCGTCTACACCGTCGAGGTCCGGCCTGTCCCTACGGGTTGATCGGTGGGGCTCAGGCGCCGAGACGGGTCAACTGGAAGGACGTGAGAACGAGGTCCCCGTGTTCGATGGCGGCGGTCACGTTCAGGTGGAAGCGTCCCGGTGTCGACCCGCCGGCGATGACCGGTGACGAGCTGACCGACAACGCGGTCACGTCGGCGCCCGTGACGTCGAAGACAGCGTCGACCGGTGCGTTGTTGTGTGCAACCGTGGCGCCCCAGAGTGCGCGGGCGGCGGACCAGGGCACGCCGGGCGCCAGGTCCGACCACCAGGCCTCCTGCCGCTGCTCGGCGGCGCGAAGGGCGGCGAAGTAGAGCGCCAACAGCGCCTCGTGGACGTCGAGGGGGTTGGTGCTCTGCTGCCACGCAGGCGACGGCGTGCCTGAGACGGTGAGCGTGCCCAGTGGCGCGTCATTCGTGGCGAGGCCCAGCCCCTGCGCCGCCAGCGCGGTGGGCGCGGGCACGACCGGCACGGGGTAGTTGGCCAGGATGGCGTGGTGGCTGGCCCCGTCGGTCACCTTCACCAGGGTCGCGTCGACCAGGTAGCGGTCGGGCGTGAGGTAGAGGGCCGTGAAGGGGTAGCAGCTGACCAACACGAGCCTCGAGCCCGGCCCGTTGAGCACCGGTGCCCCCGCCTTGACGATTGAGGTGCCCGTCACGGTGTACCGGTAGGTCACGCAAGGGCTGACGAAATCGAGCACCGCTCCCGGACCCAGCTGGTCGATCCGAGAGAACCAGGTGACGTCGTGAGCGTTCAAGACGACCGTTCCCTGCGACGACGGCCACACGCTCGCGGGATCGTGGCCCACGGCCACCGCCAGCTGCGCGTCGTCGGTACCCTCCACCACCGGGGCGTCGAGCCCGATGCTGGACGCCTCCAGCGTGCCGTGCACCTGCACCCCGTCGACATCGGCCACGGGACCGTCGCCGTTCGTACATGCAGCCGGCGTACGGCGGGCCTTCGCGATCACCGCGTGCTCGTGTGCCGCCAGCTGATGACCGACGTGGTGAAAGCCCCACTCGAACGATGCCACCCCGACGACCAGGTACAACCCGGCCGCGATGAGCGCCATCGACCCCAGCGCCAAGAGCACCACCGTCCGCTTGTTCGCTCGTCGAGCGTGAGCGCCCTTCCGCGTCACCGCGGGGGAGCCGAGCGCGGCGCGGACAGAGGTCGTGCCGGCCGACCACGCCGTGTCGGAGCGTGGCCGGCGTCGAGAGCGCCTGGTGCGCTCACACGGTCCGAAAGTGGCGCCAACGTGGCATCTCCCGGTCAGGGCGGCGTGTGCCCGAGGACCTCACCAGTGTTTCGTACCCTTCAGTCGCGTTGCAACATTCTCGCACTCGCCACCGATCTCGTACGGATCCCCACCACGTCGAGGCGGGGGTGGAGGCGCCGTCACGGCCGGCTGCGCCCCGACAGGCCTGCCCGGAGCCGTCAGCCCAGGCTCAAGCGTCCTCGTGACCAGCGCGCGAACCCCTCGGCGACGAGTGCCCCCGCCGTCTGGCCGGCGCGGGCCGGATCGTCCGGCCAGCCGCACGCCTGGGCGAGCCCGTCCTCCGAGATCGTGCCCCGGCGCAGCGCCTCCAACAGACGGCCGCGGCCTTGGCGATCCGACCCGGCGAAGGTGGCCTGGGTCCTCGCCCCCGGCCGGGCCCGCCACGGGTCGGGCTCGGGACGACCGGCACGGTGCCAGCGGCACTGCCGCCGGAGCGGGCAGGCATCGCAGTGCGGCCGGGCGGCGGTGCAGACCGTCGCACCGAGATCGAACACGGCCTGGTTGAACTCCCAGGACGCGCCCGGCGGGACGAGGCGGTCCCCGAGGCGAGCCGCCGCGGCTCGAGCCGAGCGGCGCGCCGGCGACGCAGCGGGAGAGCAGACGCAGCGCGTTGGTGTCGACTGCGGCTACGTCCTGGCCGTACGCGAAAGACCGGACGGCGCGTGCCGTGTAGGGCCCGACGCCGGGCAGGCGGCGCAGCGCCGCGTCGTCGTCGGGGACGACGCCCGCATGCTCGTCCACCACCGCGATCGCCATGCGGTGCAGGGAAAGGGCGCGGCGGTTGTACCCGAGCCCGGACCACTGCCGTACGACCGCAGCTGCTCCGGCCCGCGCGCACGCCGCCGGTGTGGGGAACGCGGCGAGAAAGCGCTCGTAGTGGGGCACGACCCGCGCCACCTGGGTCTGCTGGAGCATGACCTCGGAGACCAGGACGGCCCACGGGTCGCGGGTGCGACGCCACGGCAGGTCCCGGCGATGCGACCCGCCCCATTCCAGGACGCGTCGGCGGAACCGGCGCGCCCGGTCCTCGCCCGGTTCAGTCCCAGACGTCGTCGCCGTAGGGCCGCTGCCGCGCCGGCGCGAGCCCGGCCTTCCAGACCATGAGCTTGCGCCGGAAGTAGCAGACCTCCTCGCCGCGCTGGTTGAAACCCTTCGTCTCGACCGTCACGATGCCGCGGTCGTCCTTCGACTTGGAGGGCGTGGCCTCGAGCACCCTCGTCTCGGCGTAGATGGTGTCGCCGTGGAAGGTGGGCGACCGGTGCAGCAGCGACTCCACCTCGAGATTGGCGATGCACGAACCGCTGACGTCGGGGACGCTCATCCCCAGCACGAGCGAGTAGACGAGATTGCCGACGACGACGTTCTTCCCCTGCACGGTCTCGTGCTCGGCGAACCACGCGTTGGTGTGCAGCGGGTGGTGGTTCATGGTGATCATGCAGAAGAGGTGGTCGTCGTACTCGGTGATCGTCTTGCCGGGCCAATGTTTGTAGACGTCGCCCGGGACGAAGTCCTCCAGGTAGCGGCCGAACGGCCGGTCGTAGACGGTCACGCCTCTTCCTCCGGACGCGGGCGCGTGTGGTGAAGCCGAGCGACGCGCCGGGCAGCGACTCGCCGTCGATGGTCAGCCGCCAGGCGAAGCGGCCGCCGGGCGCCAGCGGGATCGGACCGAGATTCACCGCCAGGGCGACATCGATCGGCGAGCCTTCGGGGATGCCGGCGGGTTGGCTCACGGAGAACTCGCCCCGGACCTCGACGGGCTGGGAGCCTTCCGTCGTCTCCATCATCACCGGGCCGCCGTCGGCGTCCTCGAGGAACAGCTCCCAGTGGTGCGACCGCCCGGCCTCGTGCCAGTCCACGTCGATCTTCAGCGCCACCGCCGAGGGCACCGGGTCGGGACCGGTCATGCTCCAGCCCCCGCCCAGAATGAACAGCTTGCCGTCGGACACCTGCGCCGCGTCGCACAGCAGCATCGTCACCTTCACGGCCCAGGAGACTAGTGGTCCGCTGGAGGGTCCCCCGCTGACGAGTGGGCTCAGCGGGGACCCGACGTGGGCGAGCCCGTAGTGTTCGGTCTCGTGAAGCACGCGGGCCCGCGCCGTGAGTGAGCTCATCGGCCTACGCGACGACGTGTACCGCCGACCACTGGCCACCGCCCTCGAGCGACTCGGCCTCGGTCCCGGCTGGCGCTGTGTCGACGTCGGCGCGGGTGGTGGTGACGTGTCGGTCGCGCTGGCCGAGATGGTCGGCCGGGACGGCCGTGTGTACGCGGTGGACAGCGACCCGTTGGCGCGCGACGAGGTCGCCCGCGCCGCGGCGGCCCACGCCCAGGTGATCGCCCTCACCCAGGCCGGCGAGGACCTGGCGCTGCCCGAGCAGGTGGACCTGGCGTTCTGCCGCTTCCTCCTGATGCACGTGCTCGACCCGGTCGTGGTCGTCGGCGCCATGGCGGCCGCCGTGCGGGACGGCGGCTGGGTCGTCGCGGCAGGAGCCCGTCACCACGGCGGGTCGCGTGGGCGGGGTGCCGCTGTCCATGCCGGACGCCCGCCACCAAGACGTCGGCGCCTTACTGCCCGCCCTGGTGCAGCGGGCCGGGCTCTCGGTGGTCGACGCCTGGGCCGAGGCGCCCGCCGGTGTGGGTCCCGGCCCCGTGGCGCGCTACCTCGAGTCGCTGACCGGGGTCGACCCCGGCGACGACCCCGTCGTCCTCCCCCCCCTGGTGACGGTCGTCGGCCGCCGTTCCTGAGCGGTACGCCCGACGGCGCGAGGCCTGGGTGGGCCCGCCCACGAGACCCGCGGGGCCAGCCGATAGGGTCGCACCCCGTGACTGCGCCGCCACCCGGCATGCTCGACGACGCGGCCGGCGCGCTCGGGTTGGCCGACGACCTCGTGGCTCGGGCCTGTGTCTCCGTGCGCGAGCGCGGCGGTGTGGACGCCAACCAGGTGGTGGCCTACGACCTGGCCCACGCTGCCGCGGCCGTCGCCTCGGCGCGGGCCGGCCTGGTCTACGGCGAGCAGGGCGAGATCGAGGCCCGGATCGCCGCCGCCTTCGTGGGTGATGTGCTGGCCGACCTGACCGGCAAGGTCGCGGGCCGCGAGGAGCTGTGGGGCGTCGAGCCGGGGTGGGACGCTCCGGCGGCGCGGTTCGTCGCGTCGCAGCGCGACCCGTCGGTCCTCGCCGCGCTGGCCACGGTGGACGCGCCGCACCATCTGGGGGAGGACTTCGAGCTCGTGCGCGAGACCTTCCACCGCTTCGCCGCGGACAAGGTGCGCCCTCACGCCGAACACGTGCACCGGGCCAACGACGACATCCCCGAAGAGGTGATCGAGGGCCTGGCCGAGCTGGGCGGGTTCGGCCTGTCGGTACCCGAGGAGTACGGCGGCTTCGCCTCGGGCGGCGAGAGCGACTCCATGGGCATGGTCGTCGCCACCGAGGAACTGAGCTGGGGCTCGCTGGGCGTCGGCGGCTCGCTGATCACCAGGCCCGAGATCTTGACCCGGGCCCTCGTGCACGGGGGGACCGAGGAGCAGAAGAAGTCGTGGCTGCCCCGGCTGGCGTCGGCCGAGGTGCTGGCCGCGGTCGCGGTCACCGAACCCGACTACGGCTCGGACGTCGCCGGCATCGTGACCGCGGCCACACCGGTCGAGGGCGGCTGGGTCGTCAACGGGGTCAAGACCTGGTGCACGTTCGCGGCGCGGGCCGACGTCCTGATGCTGCTGGCGCGCACCGATCCCGACCGCTCACTCGCCCACCGCGGCATCTCCATGTTCGTCGTCGAGAAGCCGCGCGGCGACGGCCACGGTTTCGTCTTCACCCAGGAGCAAGGACCCGGCCGTCCCTCCGGGCTCGACCGCGGTCGCCTGGAGGGCCGCCCCATCGACACCTTGGGGTACCGCGGCATGCACTCCTACGAGCTCGCCTTCGAGAACTGGTTCGTGCCCGCCGCCAACCTGGTCGGCGGACCGGACGGCCTGGGCCGCGGCTTCTACCTCCAGATGCAGGGCTTCGAGAACGGGCGGCTCCAGACAGCGGCGCGCGCCGTGGGCGTGATGCAGGCCGCGTACGAGGCGGCCGTGTCCTATGCCGCCGAGCGCAAGGTCTTCGGTGCGCCCATCGGCGACTACCAACTGACCCAGGCCAAACTCGGTCGGATGAACGTGCTCATCACCGCCACCCGGCAGAGCTCGTACCACGTGGCCCGCCTCATGGCCCGCGGCGAGGGCGCGCTCGAGGCGTCCATGGTCAAGGCGTACGTCTGCCGGGCCGCCGAGTGGGTGACGAGGGAAGCCATGCAGATCCACGGCGGCATGGGCTACGCCGAGGAATTCCCCGTAAGTCGATATTTCGTCGACGCCCGGGTGCTCTCCATCTTCGAGGGCGCCGACGAGACGCTCGCGCTGAAGGTCATCGCCCGCCGCCTCGTCGGCTGACCGACGGGACCACTGACCCGACCGGACTACGGCCGCTCGGCGCTGCGGGTGAGACCGGCACGCTCGCCGCGGCTGACGAACTTGATCGCCATCTTGCGGCTGGCCTCGTCGATCATCTCGTCGCCGAACATGACCGCGCCCTTCCGGTCCTCCTGGGTGGCCTTCCGGTAGGCCTCGAGCAGATCGAAGGCGTGGTCGAACTGCTCCTGGGTCGGCGAGTACACCTCGTTGAGCACCGTGACCTGGTCGGGCGTGAGCGCCCACTTGCCGTCGTAGCCGAGCATGCGCGACCGCATGGAGTACTGCCGGAGCGAGTCGAGCTCGCGCACCTTGAGGAAGGGGCCGTCGATCACCTGAAGGCCGTTGGCCCGGCCCGCCATGAGGATGCGGCTGAAGACGTAGTGGAAGTGGTCGCCGGGGTAATCGGGGACGTCGACACCGCCGGTGAGCACGGGCATCTCGACGCTCGCGGCGAAGTCGGCCGGCCCGAAGATGATCGTCTCGAGACGCGGCGAGGCCGCGCAGATCTCGTCGACGTTGATGAGACCGCGCGCGGTCTCGATCTGCGCCTCGATCCCCACGTGACCGACGGGGAGGCCCGCCTTCTTCTCGACCTGGGTCAACAGCAGGTCGAGCGCCACCACCTCGGCCGCCGACTGGACCTTGGGCAGCATGACCTCGTCCAACCGCTCGCCGGCGCGACCGACCACTTCGATGACGTCGCCATACGTCCACTCCGTGTCCCACGCATTGATCCGCACGCAGAGCACCCGTTCGTCCCAGGGCAGGTTCTTCACGGCGTCGACCACCTTGGGCCGGGCGCTCTCCTTCTCGAGCGGCGCCACAGCGTCCTCGAGGTCGAGGAACGTCATGTCCGCGGGGACCGTCGGTGCCTTGGCCAGGAACTTCTCGTTCGAGCCGGGGGTCGAGAGGCAGGAGCGGCGCGGCAGGTCGCGTGAGCGTGCGGACATCGCCCCAGGCTAACAAACGACCCGGCGCCTCCCCCGGGCGGCGGACGGGTCGCAGCGCGGCGTACCAGGTCAGGCGGGGGCTTTCGGGTATCCCACAGTCAGGGGGGTCATTGCTGGCAAATTCGAACATCTCACCCTTGTCATACCGATCGGAGCGCCGACACGCCCATTTAGTCGTGAACAGAGAGTTCACACGATGGACAAATTTCCCCATTTCGTACCCTGACCAGGGACTTCATACCAAGAGTATTACCTAAAACACCCGTTTTCACACCAGTGGTGTTTGATCCCCCCGGAGGGCCTTGATAAGAATGTCGCCCATCGTGAAAGACGTAGAGCGAGCGAATAGCCACTCCACGCCTCGGTCGCCAAGGAGCGCATGGTTGCTCCGGCGAGTCGGGATCCCTGCCGTGACCGTCGTCACGGTCTGCTCGGGGACTCTGCCTTTCGTGGTCCACCCCGCGGGCGCAGACGCCATCTCCGACGCCAGGGCAAAGGCCGCCGCCATCGAGTCCCAGCTGAACCAGGATCAGAACGAGATGTCGCTCCTGGGGCAGCAGTACGACCAGGCCCGTAACAACCTGTCCCAGATCAACTCGAACATCGCCACGACCAAGGCCACCGTCGCCACCGACCGCAAGGCGGTGGCCACGGACAAGTCGAAATTGGCCAAGGCGGCCGTCAACAACTACATCACGGACGGGACCGCCGCCGCCGCCAACCCGATCTTCAGCGGAACCGACGAGAACAAGCTGGGCGCCCAGACCGAGTACAACCAGATCGCCGAGGGCAACATCAACCTGGCCGTCGACAACCTGCACACGGCCGAGAACGCGCTCAACGCGCACGTGAACCAGCTCCAGGGCGAGCAGGCGCAGGCGCAGGCGCAGGTGAACCAGGAACAGCAGGCCATCGCGCAGAACCAGCAGGTCGAGCAACAGCAGCAGACCGAGCTCAACCAGGAGCAGGGCCAGATCGCCGTCCTGGTCAAGCAGCAGCAGGAGGCCGAGGCCGCCGCCGCGGCCCGAGCCGCCGAGGCCAAGATCGCAGCCGCCAAGGCCGCTTCGCAGGCCGCCGCGGCCCAAGCCGCCGCCCGCGCCACCGCGGCCCAGCAGACCATCTCCACGTCGGCCGCGTCGTCGACCTCCACCACGAGCGGGAACTCGGGCGGAGGTTCCAGCGCACCCATCGGGGCGAGCGCTCCCCCGCCGCCGTCCGCTTCGGGTGGTCAAGGTGCCGTCGATGCAGCCGAGACCCAGATCGGCGTGCCCTACGTCTGGGGCGGGGAGACACCCGGAGTCGGCTTCGACTGCTCCGGGCTCACCGCCTGGGCCTGGGGCCAGGTCGGCGTGGGTCTGCCCCACTTCTCGGGCGCCCAGATGGCCGACTCGACTCCCGTGCCGATCAGCGATCTCCAGCCGGGCGACCTGCTCTTCTACGGGCCGGGCGGCGGCACGCACGTCGCCATGTACGTCGGTCCGGGCACGATGATCGAGGCGCCCCACACCGGTGCGTCCGTCTGGATCACCGGGCTCCGGTTGGGCGACGACTTCGTCGGCGCCGGCCGGCCGTAGCCTCCACCGCTCCCTCCCGAACTCCCCCACTCCGATCTCCCGCGGCTGCCGGGGACTCCTCCGAGCCGAGGTTCCATCGCACAGGGCCGGTAAGCATCGAAGCCGCCGGCGCGCCGGGCCGACCTAACCTGGCTCCTGGACCGCCATGAAACCCATCCCCGTCGTCTTCCACATCGGTCCGGTGCAGGTCCACACCTACGGCATCGGCCTGGCCCTGACCTTCTGGTTCGGGTACACCTACTTCGAGCGGCGGCTCCGAAAGCACGGCTACCGCACCGACTGGTTCCTGCCCGTCTTCCTCTGGATCATCCTGGCCGCCGTGGTCGGCGCTCGGGCGCTCCACGTCCTGTCGAACCTCGGCTACTACTCGCACAATCCCGGCGATGTCCTCGCCGTCTGGCACGGTGGCCTCTCGTCGTTCGGTGGCTTGCTCTTCGCCGTACCGACCGGCATCGTGCTCACCCGCCGTCGCTGTCCCGAGCTGGCGCTCGGGCGCGCCCTCGATCTGGCCGCGCCCGTGCTCATGGCGTGCTGGGCCATGGGCCGGCTCCTCGGCCCGCAGCTGATGGTGGCCGGGGGCGGCCATCGCACCCAGCAGTGGTTCGGCATGTACTACGCCGGGCAAGCGGGCCGGCGCCTGCCCGTGCCGATCTTTCAGGCGATGGAGGACTTCGCCGTGTTCCTGGTGCTCATCGCCATCGAGCGGCGTCTGGACCGGTGGCCCGATCGCTCGCCGCGCTCGGGCTACCCGCCGGGCATCGTCCTCGGCACGGGGATGATCCTCTGGGGCGTGGAGCGAAGCCTCGACGAGCACCTCTGGCTCGGTGAGGACGGCCGCCTCGGCTCCGACCTCGTCCAACTGGCGGGGATCGCCCTGGTGGTCGGAGGCGTCGTGATCCTCTGGCGCACGAGGGCGCGATGGCGGGATTGGCGACGCGAGCACCACGCCCCAGGGGAGCAGCCCCTGTCCGCGGGTGAGTCGTTCGCGACGGAGGCGACGCAGACCGGCGTCGCCTGAGCCCGCTCAGGCGTTCGGCTTCTCGCCCGACTCCGCTCAGGCGTTCGGCTTCTCGCCGGACTCCGCGGCTTGGCGCATCTGCTCCAGGCGTTCGATCATCGGCATGCGCTCTTGTCCCACCGCGCCGTCGAGGCGCTCGGCGATGTGCTCGGGTGTCCAGCGTCCGTCGGCCCACATGGCCCGCACCTCCGCCGGCTGGTTCCACACCGCGATCTTCGGACCCACGACCGTGTACACCTGTCCCGTGACGTGCCTGGCCCGGTCGCTCAACAGGAAGACGACCATGGGCGCCACGTCCTCGGGATCGCCCATCTCGGACAGCTCGGTCGGGACGTTGGCCGACATGCGCGTACGGGCGACCGGCGCGATCGCATTGGCGGTGATGCCGTAGCGGTGCAATCCGACTGCGGCCGACCGCACGAGGCTCACGATCCCTCCCTTGGCCGCGGCGTAGTTCGCCTGGGCCACGCTTCCGGCGAAGGCGCCGGAGGTGAAGCCGACCAACGAGCCGCTCTCCTGCTTGCGCATCACCGCCGCCGCGGCGCGGAACACCGTGAAGTGCCCCTTGAGGTGCGTGGCGATGACCGCGTCCCACTCGTCCTCGCTCATGTTGAAGAGCATGCGCTCACGCAGGATGCCGGCCACGGCCACCACCCCGTCGATGCGGCCGTACCTCTCGACGGCCGTTGCGACGAGACGCTCACCGGACTGCATGTGGGAGATGTCGTCGGCGACGGCGAGCGCCTCACCGCCGGCTCCGCGGATCTCGGCCGCGACGGCTTCGGCCACCTCGCTGCTCGGGTCCTCACCGGCCATGGAGACGCCGTAGTCGGCGACCAGCACCCGTGCCCCGGAGGCGGCCGCGGCCAACGCCACCGCCCGCCCGATGCCTCCGCCGCCGCCGGTGACCGCGATCACCTTTTCTTCGAGGAACCCTGCCATGCGTCGTATGCTCCTGCTCTCGGCGACGGCTCGCGCGCCGCGACCGCACCAGCTCCTGGCGACTGGCCGTGCCGCAGGGTCCGGTTGGCCGTGGGACTCGGTCGACGGGCTGCTTGCTTTGCCGTAATTTGGAACACGTTCTAGTCTCGCCGAAGGGACGCCGCCAGTCCGCGCCCGCCACGCCGGCCACGTACGACAAGGAGACCATATGGGTGACCTCGGATTTTGGGCCCTGGCCCAGGAAGATCCCGACCACCTCGCTCTCGTCACCCCGGAGGGCGATGACGTGACGGCGGGCGAGCTCCTCGGGCGCGCCAATCAGCTGGTGCACGCGCTCCGTGGACTCGGGTTCGAAACGGGGGACGTGGTGGCCACGCTCCTGCCGAACTGCGCCGAGATGATCGAGATCTACCTGGCCGCCCTTCAGGCCGGCTGGTACCTCGTCCCCATCAACCACCACCTGGTCGCGCCCGAAGTCGCCTACATCCTGAAGGACTCGGGGGCGAAGGCCTTCGTGTCGCACGAGCGCTTCGACGACGTCGCGGTCGCGGCGGCAGACGAGGCGGGGATCGGGCCCGCCGGTCGCCTCGCCGTCGGACGGGTCCCGGGCTTCGCCTCCTACTCCGCGCTACGCGACGCGTGCCCGACGACGCTGCCCGAGGACCGGACCATCGGCGACGTCATGAACTACACGTCGGGGACGACCGGCAACCCCAAGGGGATCTTCCGCAAGCTCGCCGGGATCACGCCCGAGGAAGCCGCGCTCGGGCTGTCGGGACTCCTCTTCCTCTTCGGGGTCCAGCCCCAGGACGACAACGTGCACATTGTGGGCTCGCCTCTGTACCACACAGCTGTGCTCCGCTTCGCCAGCGCGTCGATGCACCTGGGGCACACCGTCGTCCTCATGGACAAGTGGATGCCCGAGGAGATGCTCCGGCTGATAGAAGAGCGGCGCGTGACGACCTCGCACATGGTGCCGACGCAATTCCACCGCCTCCTCGCTCTGCCGGACGACGTCCGGGCCCGCTACGACATGTCCTCGCTCCGCCACATGATCCACGCCGCCGCACCGTGTCCGGTCGACGTCAAGCACAAGATGATCGCCTGGTGGGGCAATGCGGTCGACGAGTACTACGCGGCGAGCGAGGGGGGCGGGACGTTGGTGACCGCCGAGGAGTGGCTCACGAAGCCGGGCACGGTGGGCAAGGCGTGGCCGATCAGCGAGATCGCGGTATTCGACGACGACGGCAACCGGCTGACCGAGCCCAACGTGATCGGCACCGTCTACATGAAGATGGGAGCGGGCGACTTCGAGTACCACGGGGACAAGGAGAAGACGCGGAAGAACCGCATCGGCGCCTTCTTCACCGTCGGTGACGTCGGGTTGATCGACGAGGACGGCTACCTGTTCCTGCGCGATCGCAAGATCGACATGATCATCTCCGGCGGCGCCAACATCTACCCCGCCGAAATCGAGAGCGTCCTGCTCTCGTTCCCCAAGGTCGGCGACGCCGCCGTCTTCGGCATCCCCCACGAGGACTGGGGCGAGGAGGTCAAGGCCGTGGTGGAGCCGGCCGAGGGCGTCGAACCGAGCGACGAGCTGGCCGAGGAGATCCTGGCCTTCTGCGCCGGCCGGCTGGCCCGGTTCAAGACGCCCAAGTCGGTTGACTTCACCGACGAGATGCCGCGCGATCCGAACGGCAAGCTCTACAAGCGCAAGCTGCGCGACCCGTACTGGGAAGGCGTGCAGCGACAACTCTGATCGGCGCCGCACTGCGCCGATCAGCGCCCGGGTCCGGGGTCCGCCCCTCGGGCACCCCGCCGCGCCAATGATGGGCCGGTGGAAGAGCCGGGCCCGGACACCGAAGCTCGACTGAGTTCGCGGCGCGGGCTGCTTCGCCTCGCGGCCCAGGCGCCCGACTCCTACGGGTTGCTCCTCTTTCTCCTGATCGTCGACTACACCGCGCTGACCGTCACCTGGAACAGTTCGGTGGCGCTCGTGGTCCGGTCCGTTCTGTTCGGGGTGACCGTGCTGCTGGCCTTCCACGCCTCGCGCCCGCCACGCCGCGTGCAGGTCGTGGTGCAGGCCGGAGTGGCCCTGGTCGTGCTGGCCGCCGTCGTCGCGGCGGCTCACGGCGGATCGAACGTCACCGGCAGCGTCGTCCTCTTCACGTCCGTCCTGGTGCTGGCCAGCCCCATCGTGGTCGCCTGGCGCATCCTCCACCACCCTCAGGTGACGCCCGAGACGATCCTCGGGGGCGTCTGCATCTACATCCTCATCGGCATGGTGTTCGCCAACTTCGACTACGGGCTGCAGTTGGTCGCGGGGAAGACCTTCTTCGCCCAGGCCGGGCATCATGGCTTGCCCGACTTCGCGTACTTCAGCTACATCACGATGGCGACGGTCGGCTACGGGGACCTCTCACCCGCGCCGGGCCTCCCCAGGACGAGCTCGGTTCTCGAGGCCGTGACCGGCCAGGTCTTCCTGGTCGTGCTCCTGGCCCGTCTCGTGTCCCTCTACCGGGGGCCGGCCGGGTGGCGCCAAGAGTTCGAGGAGCGGATCCGCGGCGGCGGCGACTCCGGCGCGGCCGAAGGATCAGAGGCCTGACACTCCAAGCCCGACGCGGCCCCTCAGGCGTCCGCGTCTCCCAACGCGCCGGTCGCCGCCTCCCGCTTCAGCTTGCGCCGGCGGTGGAGCCGGGCCAGGACGAACAGGAGGACGGCCCCGGTCGCGATCCCGATCACCAGAACGGCGAGGTCGAACGCGGAGGTGTGCCCCGTGGCGACCCGGCCCACCCCGTAGGCGCTGAAGGCGACCGAGACGGCGAAGCACAGCGAGTCGAGGAAGTTCCAGAGGGCGAATTGGCGGAATCGCATCTTGGCCGTGCCCGAGACGATGGAGGGCGTGACGAAGACGGCCAAACGACCCCATCTGGCGTATGCCGCCTCACCCCTCTCGACGAGCTTGACCCTGCCCTCTTGATGCTTCCCCGGGCGCTGGAGCAACTCGCGCCCCCACCGGTTTCCGATGGCGTAGCCGGTGAGACCGCCGACCTCGCCCGCCACGAGCGTGACCACGATGACCCAGGCCAGGTCGAGCTCGCCCTGGCTCGCCGCCACGCCCGCCGCACCGGTCGCGGCGGCGCCGATGAAGGGCACCCCGGCCCAGGATGCACCCACCGCCAGGAACAGCGCCGCGTACTGCCACCAGCTGTCCGACGCGGCTGTCGCGACCAAGGTCGACATCGGAGGGATCCTGAAGTTCGAGACGGAGGGAACACGTGCCCCGGGACCGTCCTCGAACCCAAGGTCAGCGCGACGGGATCCGAGCCACGCCGGCTCGGGCCCTCGTCCCGGTGACGGGCTACTCGGCCTGGGCCACCATGCGCTGCCAGTGGGGGTCGAGGAGCGGCGCTTCCGCCGACCCGGCGTTGCCCGAGACGATGTCGAGCATTCGGCCCGGCGGAACCTCGACGAAGATTCCCTCCGCCTCCGCGGTCGTCTCTCCCTGGTGGATGATCGACCCCCACGTGAAGACCTTGCGACCCTCCGTGCCGGTGAAGCGCGCGACGAGGTCGAGCGGGGCGAGGAGCGGTGTCGGGCGGTGATACCGGATCTTCAACGTGCCCGTCATCGCCGCGTGGCCCACGACGAGGTTGGCCAGGCCGAGCAGCTCGTCGAAGAGCTCGGCGATCACGCCACCGTGCACGCACGTCGGTGGTCCCTCGTAGGGGTAGCCGAAGGAGGCCCGACCCCTGATCTCGCGCTGCCCCCCTCACCCGAAACGGACCAGACCTCGACCGGCGGTGCAATGGGACTGGCCAGACCGATCACCGGACTGGTGGGGAAGAAGTCCTGCGGGTGGCCGTCCGGGTCGGGCATCCGTTCGAGGGCCCGCCGCGCCGGGCCGGCCGCCGACTCGAGTCGGGTCGCGATCGCGGCGAGCTGGTCGGCGGCCTCTGCGAGCTCGTCGTCGCTCAGTGGCCGGCCGACGGCGACGGCGCTGAGACGGCGAACGGCCGCGGCGAACCGGTTCAGGGGCGGGTCGGACGTCGCGACGTCGCGGCCTGAGAGTCCCGAACCGGTGGCCTCACGGACTTCCGGTGTCCTCGGGGTCATTCGCGGGTGTACTGGGGCGGACGCTTCTCGGCGAAGGCCTTCTGGCCCTCCGCGGCGTCCTTGGACGCGAACACCGGCCATCCGATCTCGAGCTCCCGGGCCAGCCCGTCCACTTCGGACATGCCCTCGGTCTCGCGCACGCTGCGCTTGATCGCCTCCACCGCGAGTGGCCCGTTGGCGGCGATGACGGCCGCGATCTCACGCGCCTTGTCGAGGGCGGTGCCGTCGGGCACGACGTGGCCGATGAGTCCGATGCGCAGCGCCTCCTCCGCGGGCACTTCGCGAGCGGTCAAGAGCAGGTCCATGGCGACGGTGAACGGGATCTGCCGGCGCAACCGGACGGTGGACCCACCGAGCGGGAACAGGCCGCGCTTGGCCTCGAACACGCCGAAGACCGCGCTCTGCCCGGCGACCCTGATGTCGGTGGCTTGGAGGATCTCGGTGCCTCCGGCCACCGCCCAGCCCTCCACGGCCGCGATCAGCGGCTTGCGCAGGTCGTAGTGGCGCAGCAGCGCCTTCCAGTGCAGGTCCGGGTCCTCGTCCATGCGCGGCCGGTACTTCTCGGCGTCGCTGCCGCCCATCGCCTTGAGGTCCATGCCGGAACAGAACGTGCCGCCCGCCCCGGTCAGGATGGCGCATCGGATGCCGTCGTCACGGTCGATCTCCGCCCACGCATCCTTCATCCCCACGAGCATGGGGAGACTCAGGGCGTTCTTCGCCTCGGGACGGTTCATGGTGACGATGGCGGTCGCGCCCTCGCGCTCGAACGTCAGGTGCTCAGTCGAAATCACGGTCCCCTCCAGAGGTAGGCGCCGTCGGCGATGTCGGGTGGAAGTGGGGGTGCGGTCCTCAGAGACGCTCGATGATGGTGCCCGTGGCGAGCGCACCGCCACAGCACATCGACACCAGGCCGTACGTCGCGTCGCGCCGCTCGAGCTCGTGCAGGATCGTCGTGACCAGCCGGCTGCCGGTGGCGCCGACGGGGTGGCCGAGCGCGATGGCCCCGCCGTTCACGTTGACCTTGTCCATGTCGGCGTCGTGCACCTTGGCCCAGCTCATGACCACGGAGGCGAACGCTTCGTTCACCTCGAAGAGGTCGATGTCCTTCATGGTCATGCCGGCCTTGGCCAACACCTTCGTCGTCGCGGCGATGGGCCCGTCGAGGTGGTAGTAGGGGTCCGAACCGACCAGGACCTGCGCCACCACCCGTGCCCGTGGGCGGAGTCCCTCCGCCTTGGCCCGCTCCTCGGACATCCACAGGACGGCGGCGGCGCCGTCGGAGATCTGCGACGAGGTCCCCGCGGTGTGCATTCCGTCGGGGAGCACCGGCTTCAGCTTGGCCAGACCCTCGGCCGTCGTGTCACGTGGGCCCTGGTCCTTGGATCACCACGTCTTGTCGCCGGCGTGCTCTCCCCATGGACCCTCCTCGCCGACGATGGGGGCCTCGACGGGGACGATCTCCCTGGCGAAGCGGTCCTCTGCGACGGCCGCGGCCGCCTTGGACTGCGACTCCAGGCCGAGCCAGTCGACGTCGGCGCGCGTGATGCCGTACTTCGTCGCGATCCTCTCGGCCGCGGTGAACTGGTCGGGCATGTCGTAGGGGAGGTCCTCGGGCAGGGCACGACCCACGCCGGCCCGGGCGTTGGCACCCAGCGGCACCCGGCTCATCGCCTCGACGCCGCATCCCACCGCGGTGTCGACCGCTCCGGCGGAGATGAGGTTGGCGGCGAAGTGGTTCGCCTGCTGGCCCGATCCGCACTGGCAGTCCACCGTGGTCGCCGCGACCTCGTAGGGCAGGCCACCCAGCAGCCAGGCCGTACGGGTCACGTTGAAGCCCTGCTCGCCCGCCTGGGTCACGCATCCGCCGACGACCTGCTCGACCGAGGCCGGGTCGATACCGGACCGCTTCACGACCTCAACCTGGACCGCTCCGAGCAGTTCCGGGGACCGCAGTCCGCAGAGCCAGCCGTTGCGCTTCCCGATCGGCGTGCGGACAGCTTCGATGATGACCGGCTGAGGCATGACGACGTCCCTTCTCCTGGGTATCCCGACGACGGCCCGCCGAGGGGGGGCGGACCCGAAATTGGAACCTGTTCTAAGTTTAACACCCGCCCTTCCGGGGGCCTCTGCGGAGTCTGGCCGGGGAGGGTGATGCCGCGCCAGGCCAGCCGCCCTTCACGCCCCCTTGAGGATCTCCCGGGCGATGACCACCCGCTGCACCTGGTTGGTGCCCTCGTAGATCTGGGTCACCTTGGCGTCGCGCAGGAACCGCTCCACCGGGAAGTCCTTGGTGTAGCCGTAACCGCCCAGGAGCTGGACCGCGTCGAGTGTCACGGACATGGCGGTGTCGGAGGCGAAGGCCTTCGCCATGGCGCCGAACCTGGTCAGCTCCGCCGTCCGGATCGTGTTCGATCATGGCGCAGGCCCGGTAGACGAGCGCCCGGGCCGCCTCGGTCCGCGTCGCCATGTCGGCGAGCATGAACCGCAGCCCTTGGAGGTCGGCGATCGGGGCGCCGAAGGCATGGCGCTGCTTCATGTAGGACGCCGCGTAGTCGATGGCACCCTGGGCGATCCCGACGGCCTGTGCGCCGATGGTCGGCCGGCTCCGGTCCAGCGTGTGCATGGCGATGCTGAACCCCTGCCCCTCCTCGCCGATCCGATGCGACGCCGGCACGCGCACCTCCTCGAGCGTCACCTCGCCGGTCGGGCTCCCCCGCATCCCGAGCTTCTCCTCGTGCTTGGCCACCGTGACGCCCCACTCCTTCTCGACCAGGAAGCAGGTGATGCCACGTCCACCGGCGTCGGGGTCGGTCTTGGCGAACACGATGTAGACGTCGGAGATGCCGGCGTTGGTGATCCAGTACTTCGAGCCGACCAGGACGTAGCCGTCACCGTCGCGCACGGCCCGGCAGCGCATGGACGCGACATCGCTGCCGGCGTCGGCCTCCGAGAGGCAGTAGCTGGCCTGGAGCTCGCCCGCGGCCAGACGCGGGACGTAGGCGCGCTTGAGCTCCTCGGTACCCCAATTCATGACCGGAGTCAGGCCGAGCTTGGAGATGATGAAGGTGAGCGACGTCGAGGCGCAGACCCGTGCCAGCTCCTCGACCGCGATGGCCTGGGTCACTGCGTCGGCCCCCGCGCCCCCGTAGGCCTCGGGGAGGCCGAGGGCGGGGAGCTCCATCTCCTTGAGGGCCTCGTAGGACTTCCACGGGAACTCGGCCGTCCGATCGACCTCGGCCGCATGGGGGGCCACCCGCTCCTCGCAGAAGGCACGGAGGGTCCGGCGGAATTCCCGCTGGACGTCGGTCAGGTCGAAGGTCGCCATGTCCACGCTGCACATTGTCGCAGAGCCCCGGGCAGGCTCCGGCCGCCGCCGGGGCCCGAGCCTGCCGCCACCGGGGCCCGAGCCTGCCGCTGCCGGGGCCCGAGCCAGTGGCCTTGTGGCCCGAGGCTGTGGGCCCTGCGGGCTGAGCCGGCGACGGTGGGCACCAGCTGCTGAGGACGGGCCGGGCCGGTTTCACCGGGCAGGCGAAGTGCACGGAGAACGACCATTGGTGAAGAATGATCCTCCGCGGCGGCGCGTCGGGCACACCCCGCCGCCGAACACCGGATGGACAGCGACCCAGGACTGTGAGCGATCTCCCATGCAACTGAAGGCAGGCACGAGGTTGCGGAGCGCGGTCGACGCCTGCGAGGTCGTGGTCGTGCGCGCGCCGGGCGAGCCCGTCGATCTGCGTTGCGGCGGACATCCGTTCCTCGGGGTCGACGAGGAGGCGAGCCCCGTCCCTCTCGTCGCCGGGTTCGACGTCGGCACGCAACTCGGCAAGCGCTACGCCGACGAGGGGTTCGGGCTCGAGGTGCTCTGCACCAAGGCGGGCCGAGGCTGCATCTCCGTCGGAGACGCCATCCTCGAGGTCAAGGGAGCCAAACCGCTCCCGGCCTCGGATTGACCGGGACACGACCGTGAACATCGCCATGCTGGTCGAGATGGTCGCCGAGGGTGACCCGGAACGGACGGTGGTCGGCCGACAGGGCAGTGCGACGAGCGCGGCCGCGCTCCTCGAACGCGCGCGCCGGGCCGCCACGTTCTACGAGAAGTGCGGCGCCGACGTCGTCGGCTGGTTCGGATTGAACTCGGACCTGCTCCCGGTCTCGCTGTTCGGAGCTGCTCTGGCCGGCATTCCGTTCAGCCCTCTCAACTACCGAGCCCCCGACGAGCAGCTGCAGGGCATCGTCGGCCGGATCTCCGGCGGCGTGATGGTCGCCGACGACGACGAGGTCGAGCGCCTCGGGGCGTGCGGCGCGAGGCATGTCGTGACCAAGGGCGAGCTTTCTGCGGCCATTGCCGAGCCGACGTCGGGTGACCATCCCTTCGTCGACCCGGAGGAGGTCGCCGTCCTGCTCTTCACGAGCGGAACGACGTCTGAGCCCAAAGCCGCCGTCCTGCGGCACCGCCATCTCGTCTCCTACATCATCGGAAGTGTCGAGTTCCTGGGCTCCGCACCCGACGAGGCACAACTGATCTGCGTGCCGCCGTACCACATCGCCGGCGTCTCGGCCGTCCTGAGCTCGCTCTACGCCGGAAGGCGCATCGTCTACCTGCCCACGTTCGAGGCGGCGGAGTGGGTCCGCGTCGCGACCGAGGAGCGGATCACCCACGCCATGGTCGTCCCCACCATGTTGGGACGGATCCTCGACGCGGTCGAGGAGGCGGGCGCCGAGCCGCCGGCGCTGCGACACCTCTCCTACGGCGGAGGACGGATGCCGCTGGAGCTGGTCGAGCGCACCCTGCGCGACCTGCCCCACGTCGATCTGGTCAACGCCTACGGCTTGACCGAGACGAGCTCCACCATCGCCATGCTGACCCCCGATGACCACCGGGACGCCTTCGCGAGCACGGACCCGTTGGTGCGGGCGCGGCTGGGGTCCGTCGGGCGTCCATTGCCGTCGCTCGAGGTCGAGGTGCGCGGCGAGGACGAGGCCGTCATCGCAGCGGGCCAGAAGGGAGAGATCTGGGTGCGGGGGGAGCAGGTGGCGGGCGAGTACGTCGGGCGCACGGCGCTGCGCGACGACGGCTGGTTCCCGACCCGCGATGCCGGCTGGTTCGACGAGGCGGGCTTCCTCTACGTCGACGGTCGCCTCGACGACGTGATCGTGCGCGGAGCCGAGAACATCTCACCCGGCGAAGTGGAGCTGGTGCTGTCCGAGCACGGCTCGGTGGCCGAGGCGGCGGTCGTCGGGATCCCCGACGCCGAGTGGGGCGAGGCCGTGGCCGCGGTCGTCGTGCTGCGGCCCGGCGCGTCGGCCGCCGAGGGAGAGCTCCGGGACTGGGTGCGCGCTCGATTGCGCTCGACGAAGACCCCCGTCGTCGTCGACTTCCGCGACGAGCTGCCCTACTCCGCGACGGGCAAGCTGCTCCGCCGGGTGCTGCGCGACGAACTGACGGAGAAGGTCGGCCGCAGCTGACGTCAGGCCGCAGCTGCGGCCAACGCGACGCCCTGAGCCTGACTCGGCGTGAGGCGAAGGGTCTCCTCGGCGATCCCGTCGACGAGGGCGCGCTGGGCGACGTAGTCGTGCGAGACCGAGGAGAACGCACTCCGACGCTCGGCCTGCTGCTCCGCCGGAACCTCCTGCAGGAAGCCCCAGAGCCCGAGGGAGAATTGCACGTCGTACACGCAGGGCGCCCGCCCGAAGAGCGCCGCCCGCTTGGAAGCGATCAGTGCGACGCCCAGCAGCACGTCGTGCGCCACCTCCCCTTCGCCGAGCCGCAGGTCGTGCTCGTGCCGGTTGGCCAGGCGCAACGCAAAACCCGAATCTGGTCCCGGCGTGCCGACGCCCGGACCCCGGGGTGCCGAGGGGACCACGAGCTCCGCCGGACGAGTGGCCGTCCACGACCCCGGCACGTCGAGGTGCAGCGCCGGTCGGACCTGGTCGGCCTCGGCGATGGGAACGAACGTCGGCTGCGTCACCGTTGAAGAGTAGCCCGATGCCCGTCAGGCGGCGTGGAGCAGCCCGAACACGACGGAGTCGTACAGCGCCTGCCAGCTCGCCTCGATGATGTTCTCGGACACCCCGATCGTCGTCCAGGTGCGCTCCCCGTCGGTCGAGTCGACCAGGACACGGGTGACGGCACCGGTGCCGCGTCCGGTGTCGAGCACGCGCACCCGGTAGTCCGTCAGGTGGATGGTCGAGAGCGCGGGGTACTTGGAACCGATGGCCGCGCGCAGCGCACCGTCGAGCGCGTTGACCGGCCCGTTGCCTTCCGCCACGGCGACGATTCGCTCCTGCCCCACGTGGACCTTCACCGTCGCCTCGGTCATGACGCCGAACCCGATGCCTTCGTCACGACGTCCTTCGATCCGGTCGCCGTGGTCGGAGATGACGCGGAAGGACTCCACGGTGAAGTAGTCCGAGGTCCAGCCGGCGGCGCGGCGGAGCAGGAGCTCCAATGAGCCGTCGGCCACCTCGAAGTGGTAGCCCTCGTGCTCCAGGCGCTTCAGCTCGTCGAGCACCCGGCCCAGCACCTCGCCGTCGAGCTCCAGGCCGAGCTCGGCCGCCTTCATCGCCAGGGTCGAGCGGCCGGCCATCTCCGAGACGACGACCCGGGTCCCGTTGCCCACCGTGTTGGGCTCCACGTGCTCGTAGAGGTCCGCGCTGCGGGCGACGGCGCTGGCGTGCAGCCCGCCTTTGTGGGCGAACACCGAGTTGCCCACGTAGGGCTGCTGCGGGTCGGGCGCGATGTTGACCAGCTCGGCGATGTGGTGGGCCACGGGCGTCAGGCGCTCCAGGCGGTCGTGGGGGATCGTGCGGATGTTCAGCTTGAGCGAAAGGTTGGGGATCGCAGCCGAGAGGTCGGTGTTGCCGGCGCGCTCGCCGTAGCCGTTGATGCATCCCTGCACCTGGGTGGCACCCGCTTGCACCGCGACGAGGGAGTTGGCCACGGCGCAGCCCGCGTCGTTGTGGCAGTGGATCCCCAGCTGCGCGCTCGGTGCGGGCGCGGACGTCGGCCACGGCGCGGCCTACGTCGTCGGGCAACGAGCCGCCGTTGGTGTCGCAGAGCACGAGGGCCTCGGCGCCGGCTTGCTCAGCGGCGGCGAGCACGGACAGGGCGAACTCGGGATTGCGCGCATAGCCGTCGAAGAAGTGTTCGGCATCGAGGAAGACCCTCAGGTCGTGCTCCCGCAGGAACCGAACGGAGTCCGTCACCATGGCCACGGCTTCGTCGAGGGACGTGCGCAGGGCCTCGGCGACGTGGCGGTCCCACGCCTTGGCCACGATGCAGGCGACGGGCGCGCCCGCGTCGACGAGGTTGGCGAGGACGGCGTCGTCCTCCGCCTCGACCCCCGCCCTCCGGGTCGAGCCGAACGCCACCAGCGTGGCCGTGCCGAGCCTCAGCTCGGTCCGCGCCCGTTCGAAGAATTTCGACATCCTTCGGATTCGCCCCGGGCCAACCCCCTTCGATGAACGTCACCCCGAGATGGTCGAGCTGCTCGGCCACCCGGAGCTTGTCGTCCACGGTCAGGGAGAGGCCCTCCTGCTGGCTCCCGTCGCGCAGGATGGTGTCGAAGATCTCGACGGACTCGGGCAGATCCGGGACGACGAAGTCGTGCGAGTGCGCCCGGTGACCATGGGCATGCGAGTGATCGACCCCGGCGTGGCTGTGCGCCCGCTCCGCGCCGTTCGGCGCTCTCTCGCCCGACTTCTCGTCAGTCGACATGGTCGAGCCAGTCCTTGTAGCGGTCGACCTCGCCCCGCACGGTGGCGAAGTAGGTCTGCTGGATCTCCTGGGTGATGGGGCCGGGCCGGCCGCTGCCGACCGGCCGGTCGTCGACGGCGCGGATCGGGACCACCTCGGCCGCCGTGCCGGTCAGGAACGCCTCGTCGGCCAAGTAGAGGTCCGTCCGGATCACGGGCTCGTGGCGCACCTCGTAACCCAGGTCGCGGGCGATGGTCTCGATGGAGTTCTGGGTGATGCCCGCCAGCGCGCCGACGTCGGAGGCGATCGGCGTGACGAGGACGCCGTCGTGCACGACGAAGACGTTCTCGCCCGTGCACTCGCTCACCGCCCCGTTGGGTGCGAGCAGGATGGCCTCGTCGTAGCCCGCGTTGAGCGCCTCGACCTTGGCCAGGGACGAGTTGGCGTACATCCCGGTCCCCTTCGCCGCCGTCGGCACCGCGTTCGGATCGTGGCGCCGCCACGAGCTGACCTTGACCGACACGCCGTTGGCAATGCCCTCGTCGCCCAGGTAGGTCCCCCAGGGCCACGCGGCGATGGCGACGTTGACGGAGCAGGGCAGCGGGTTGAGGCCCATCTCGCCGTAACCGAGGTAGATGAGCGGGCGCAGGTAGCAACCTTCGGTCATGCGGTTGACCCGCACGACCTCACGCGAGGCCTCCACGATCTGTTCGACGGTGAAGGGGACGTCGATCATGAAGATCTTGGCCGACGCGAAGAGGCGGCGGATGTGGTCGCCCAGACGGAACACGGCGGTGCCGCGGTCCGTCTTGTAGGCGCGGATGCCCTCGAAGACACCTGAGCCGTAGTGCATGGTGTGGGTCAGCACGTGCACGGTGGCGTCCGCCCAGTCGACGAGCTCGCCGTCCATCCAGATCTTCTCGGTGGGGGTGATGGGCATTCGGTTACAGCCTTTCTGCGATGGCATCGCCGAGGGCGGAGGTGGACATCTTCGCGTCGGGCGAACGTGACATGGAATCGGACTGGGCGGACAGGGCTTTGAGGACGCGGGCGGCGGCATCCATCTCGCCGAGGTGCTCGAGCATGAGAGCAGCCGAGTGGATGGCAGCCAGCGGGTTGGCGACACCCTGGCCGGCGATGTCGTGCGCCGCACCGTGGACCGGCTCGAAGAGCGACGGGCCGGTGCGGGCGGGGTTGAGGTTGGCCGAGGCAGCGAAACCGATGCCGCCGGCGACCGCGCCCGCCAGGTCGGTGAGGATGTCCCCGAACAGGTTGTCCGTGACGATGACGTCGTAGCGCGCCGGCTGCTCCACCAGATAGATGCAAGCTGCGTCGACGTGGTTGTAGTCGACCGCGATCTCGGGGTGTTCGGGTGACACCTCGGTGACGGTGCGCTGCCACAGGTCGCCGGCGAAGGTGAGGACATTGGTCTTGTGCACCAGGGTCAGCCGGCGGGCCGGTCGCCGGCCGGCCAGGTCGAAGGCGAAGCGCACGCAACGCTCGACGCCGTGGCGCGTGTTGACCGAGCCCTGGGTGGCGACCTCGTGTGGTGTCCCCTTGCGCAGGAAACCTCCCTCGCCCGCGTACGTGCCCTCGGTGTTCTCGCGAACGACCACGAAGTCGGCACCCTCGGCGATGGAACCCGGCACGCCGGTGAAGGGTCGGAGGTTGACGTAGAGGTCGAGCTCGAAGCGGAGCCGCAGCAGCATGCCGCGTTCGAGGGTGCCGGGGGGGACGGCGGTGTCACCCACCGGTGGCCCGACCGCGCCGAGCAGGATGGCATCGAAGCTCCGGAGCTCGTCCAGCGTCTCGTCGGAGAGGATGGCGCCGTCCCGCAGGTACCGGGCGGCACCCAGATCGAAGGTCGTCGTGTCGAGGTCCACACCGGCGGCGGAGACCACCTTGAGGGCCTCGGCGCAGACCTCCGGCCCGATGCCGTCCCCGCCGATGACGGCGACCCGATGCCTTCCTGTTGCGGCCACTGCTCCCACTGCTCGGTCTTCTCCGTGTCGTGTGTCTGTCGTGTCCCTTGCCTGCGTGCTGCCCTGCCCACGACCCGTGCCCACGAGCCGTGCCCACGAGCCCCTGCCCCACCCTCCGTTCGCCGCTCCCAGCGCGGACCGGCCTTGGCGGGAAATTGAAAAACCGCCCACGCAGTGGACGGTTCTACGGCGCGCGGGTGTCGTGCGCGCCTAGTCGATAATGCCTACGGAGTGCTCGGAAGGGCGCATTGCCCCCCAAGTCTCTCGCGGCGTGGGCGCTGCGTCAACATCGGCATCCACTGCGGCCGATGGGTCGCGGCGGGCGGATTAGCCTTGCACCTGCCCGTGGCGCCCGCCGCCCGGCAATCCACTGCTTCTGAAGGACAGCCGTGACCAACGCACCGACGAACGAGACCGGGACGACCAAGCTCACCCAGGAGACCCACGACCGGCTGGTGGCCGAGCTCGAGGATCTGACCACCCGGGGCCGGGTCGAGATCGCACAGCAGATCGAGGCGGCCCGCGCTCTGGGCGACCTGTCGGAGAACGGCGACTACCACGCCGCCAAGGACGCCCAGGGGAAGATGGAGTCCCGGGTCCGCCAGCTCCAGGCCATGCTCAAGCGCGTCGAGCTCGTCGACCGGGCCGGAGCCGGGGACGGCAGCGTGGCGCTCGGGAGCACCGTGACGCTGCGCTACGAAGGCGACGACGAGGATGACACCCAGCGCTTCTTCGTCGGTTCCATCGAGGAGCGCCAGGGGGACCTGCCCGTGATCTCACCCAGCTCGCCGCTCGGACAGGTGCTGGTCGGGCACGGTGCCGGGGACTCGGTCGAGTACCGGGCACCGGGGGGCATGCTCACCGTGCACATCGTGGCGGTGGAGGCCTGATGGCTCCACGCACACTCAGCGAGAAGATCTGGGACGACCATGTCGTCTACTCGGCTGAGGGCGAGCCCGATCTCATCTTCATCGACCTCCACCTCGTGCACGAGGTGACCTCGCCCCAGGCCTTCGACGGGATACGCCTGGCGGGTCGAACGGTGCGGCGTCCCGACCTGACGGTGGCCACAGCCGACCACAACGTGCCGACCACCGACATCGACAAGCCGGTGGCCGACCCCGTTTCGGCCCAGCAGCTCAAGGTGCTCGACGCCAACACCGCTGAGTTCGGTATCACCTGCTACCCGATGGGTGACGCCAACCAGGGGATCGTCCACATCATCGGTCCCGAGCAGGGTTGGACGCAGCCCGGCATGACCATCGTCTGCGGCGACAGCCACACCTCCACCCACGGCGCATTCGGCGCGCTGGCCTTCGGCATCGGGACGAGCGAGGTCGAACACGTGCTGGCGACGCAGACTCTGCCCCAGGTGCGTCCGAAGACGATGGCCGTCACCGTCGAGGGGGTGCTCGCCCCCGGAGTGACCGCCAAGGACGTCGCGCTCGCGGTCATCGGGACCATCGGCACCGGAGGCGGCATCGGCCACGTCATCGAGTACCGGGGCTCGGCCATCCGCAGTCTCTCCATGGAGGGCCGGATGACGCTGTGCAACATGTCGATCGAGGGCGGGGCGCGCGCCGGACTGGTGGCTCCGGACGAGTCCACCATCGAATACGTACGCGGCCGGGACCGCGCTCCCGTGGGCCAGGCCTGGGAAGACGCCGTCGCTCACTGGCAGACCCTCGTCACCGACGAGGGTGCGGAGTTCGACAAGGAGGTCGTGATCGACGCCGCCGGCATCACGCCGCACGTGACCTGGGGCACCAACCCGGCCCAGGTCGCCCCCATCGCCGGGCGCGTCCCGGATCCGGCCGCGATGGGCGACCCGGGAGATCGAGAGGCCGCCGAGCGCGCCTTGGCCTACATGGGCTTGACCGCCGGGACGCCGCTACGGCAGATCGCCGTCGACACCGTGTTCCTCGGCAGCTGTACGAACTCCCGCATCGAGGACTTCCGCGCCGCCGCGGCCGTGCTCGAAGGGCGGAGCGTGCGGCCGGGGCTGCGGGCGCTCGCCGTCCCGGGGTCACACCGGGTCAAGGCCCAGGCCGAGGAGGAGGGGTTGGACGCGGTGTTCAAGGCGGCTGGTTTCGAGTGGCGCGAGCCCGGCTGCTCCATGTGCCTGGCCATGAACCCCGACAAGTTGTCGGTCGGCGAGCGCTGTGCCTCGACCTCGAACCGCAACTTCGAAGGCCGGCAGGGCCGCGGCGGGCGCACCCATCTGGTCTCCCCCGCCGTGGCCGCCGCCACGGCGGTGGCCGGGACGTTCGCCACGCCCGAGGATCTCGACTGATGGAGGCCGTCGCCGTCGTCACCGGCCGCGCCGTGCCCCTCGACCGCACGGACGTCGACACCGATCAGATCATCCCCTCGGACTGGCTGAAGCGGGTGGAGCGAACCGGCTTCGGCGCCGGCCTGTTCTCGGAATGGCGCGACGACCGCGATTTCGTGCTCAACGACCCCGACTTCGTCGGTGCCACCATCCTGGTGGCCGGGCACAACTTCGGAACCGGCTCGTCGCGTGAGCATGCGGTCTGGGCCCTGATGGACTACGGCTTCCGGGCCGTGGTGTCGTCCCGTTTCGCCGACATCTTCCGCAACAACTGCACCAAGCAGGGGCTGTTGCCCGTACAGGTCTCCGAGGAGCTCGACCGCGCCCTGCTCGCCGCGGTTGCCGCCGACCCGTCGCTCGAGATCACCATCGACGTGGCCCGGAGCACGGTCGAGGCGCCCGCAGCCGGGCTCGCCGGCACCTTCCCCCTCGACGAGTTCACCCGCCAGCGCCTGCTCAACGGGTGGGACGACATCGGGCTGACGCTGCGCCACGCCGACTCCATCACGGTGTACGAGCGCCGCCGCCCCGCCTTCCTTCCGTCGGCCTGATTCCGGCGACGACGGTGGTCCTCTTCCGGCCCATGGCCGACGCCCCCGTGCCCGTCACTGTGCACATGCAGCGGACCGACCAGGAACCGACGCGTGCCTGAGGGATTGTCCTCGAGCGAGCTGGCCGGAGAGATCTCCCGTCACAAGACTCATTCGGCCGGGCATGAACACGAGCATGGCGGCGACGGATCGGACGACGTCAGTGGGACCAGAAGCCACGACCGCGTCCTCTCCGTCATCGAGGCCGTGATGCTCGCCATCGTGGCCCTGTTGGCCGCCTACACCGGATATGCCTCGGCCAAGTGGAACACGGAGTCATCGGTTCGCTTGGCGGAGGCCTCGGCTGCCCGAACCGAGGCGAACCGGGCAGCCCTCAATGCGCAGAATCTCCGCAACTTCGACTCGTCGACCTTCAACACGTGGTTCACCGCCTACCTCGCCGGTGACCCCACCTCCGAGGCCGTCGCCGTCCGGCGGTTTCGGCCGGCCTTCAAGGTCGCCTTCGACGCATGGATGGCCACCAACCCCTTCACGAATGCACATGCACCGCCAGGTCCGACCTACATGCCCCAGTACAAACAGCCCGAGCTCGCCGCCTCGGGCGTCCTGGACAAGAAGGCGTCGGAGGAGTACACGCTCGGAGTCCAGGCGGGATCCAACTCGGACAATTACGTCCGGGACACCATCTACCTCGCCACGATCCTGTTCCTCATCGGGATCAGTGGCCACTTCCGTTTCTTTCGGATCAGAGTGGGCCTCGTGGTCCTGGGCGGGTTGATGCTGATCGTCGCCGTTGTCCAAATCGCCACGTCGCCGCCCATCCCGTAGCCGCCCAGATCTGCTGCCCCGGTGCGGGCGGGCGGGTGCGACCGCGCCCGGCCCCGCCCCGCGAACCCGGGCTCACGGGAGGCCAGGACGCGGAACCTGCTCAGGGGGCGCCACCAGGTCCCGTCGAACCAGCGGTACCGTGCTGGGGCTGGCCCCACCCTCGACCCGGGTGGAGACCCCATTGCCCAGCGGCCTTGTGACCTGCTAGTATACTGGGTATGTACAGCAATATAAGGTGCCGAGCCGCGTGACGACCGCCACGACGATCCCGCACGACGAGCAGGTCGAGACCGAGTGGGCCGTCGAGACACACGGCCTGACCAAGCGATTCGGCGAGAACATCGCCGTCAACGACGTCGAGCTGCTCGTCCCCCGCGGTTGCGCCTTCGGCTACCTCGGGCCGAACGGCGCGGGCAAGACCACGCTGATCAGAGTCCTGCTGGGTCTGACCCACGCCAACGCGGGGACGATGTCCCTGCTCGGCTACGCCGTTCCCCGCCATCGCGACCGGGCGCTGGCCCGCGTCGGGGCGATCGTGGACGAGCCCCGATTCCACGGCCACCTGACCGGTCGCCAGAACCTGCAGATCCTCGCCGCGGCACGTGAGCCGGCCGCCAAGGCCCGCATCGAGCCGGCGCTCGAGCGCGTCGGCATCCTGCACCGGGCGAACGACAAGGTGTCGAAGTACTCCATGGGCATGCGCCAACGCCTGGGCGTCGCCGCGTGTCTCCTCGGAGATCCGCAACTGCTGATCCTCGACGAGCCGATGAACGGGCTCGACCCGGGGGGAATGCTCGACATGCGCGACATGATCAATGCGCTCGTGGACGAGGGCCGCACCGTGGTGCTCTCGTCGCATCTCCTCGACGAGGTGGAGCGCACCTGCGACGCGGTGGCCATCGTCGACCACGGTACGGTGATCCGCCAGGGGCCGATCTCCCAGCTTCTCGCCGGGTCGTCCTTCGAGGTCCAGGTCGAGTGCGCCGAGCCCGACCGAGCCGACCGCTTGCTCCAGGCGACGCCGTTCGGCGCGGCGGTCCACGCCGGTCCGGACGGACTCGCGATCTCACTGCCTGAGGGCACGGAGCGCGACTCCATCGCGGAGATCAATCGCCTCCTGGTGGAGGGCGGGATCTCCGTCTACCGGCTCCAGCACATCCAGGCCTCGCTCGAGCAGTGGTTCCTCTCCGTCACGACCCGATTGGGGGACCCGGAATGACGACGATCTCCGACATCGGCACGCCGGCGCCGGGGCCGGCCCCCGAGGCAGTTCCGGCGGCGCCGCGGGGCGATCACCGCGGCTCGTGGATCCCGACGTGGGGCATGGTCACCACGCGCTTCATGGAGCTGCGCCGCCGGCGTGGGCTGATGATCGCCCTCATCGCGGTCAACATCGGCATCCCGGTCGTCTTCCTCGGCGTGCGCCTCATCACCCACGCCGTGGCCCCCAAGACCTACGGGCCGGCGGGCGGCTACGACGTCTTCACCACACTGGTGCTGGGCTTCATGTACATCTTCGGGTTCATCGTGGCAGCGGTCGTCGGCTGCACGGCCGGGTCGGTCGACCTCACCGAGGGGATGTTCCGCCACCTGGTCATCACCGGACGCTCGCGCGTGGCCCTGTACTTCGCCCGCATCCCCGCCGGGTTGGCCATCGTCATCGCCATCGTGGCGGTCGGCTACACAATCGTCTGCGCGGTGTGCGTGTTCGCCGCCCCAACGCAGCTCAACTACGACGGGGTCAACGTCCCGCAGGGGCTTTCGCGGCCCGCCCTGGACACCTGGGCGGCGTCGCATGCCAACGAGGTCATCTGCGATTTCAATTTCCACGGGGGCCCAGGTCTGAACAGCCCGCCGCCGAACGTGACCTGTGGGGGACAATCGATCGGTCCCCCGCCGGGGACGGTGATCCCGACGAAGGGCGGCGGAACGTTCACCGTCCCCGCCAATGAATCGCCGGCCCAGATTCGGGCGTTCGCGGTCGCGGTCGCCAACCAGGACTACACGGACTACAGCGCCCACTTCACCGTTCCGTCGACCTCGCTTATGGTCGACGTCGGCCTGTGGATCGCGCTCGAGGCGACCATCGGGTTCCTCATCGGCCTCGGTCTGGCCTCCCTGATGGGGCAGCGAACGGTTCCGGTGATCCTCCTCGTCGTGCTGGAGCTGATCTTCACGCCAATCTTCAGCCGCCACATCATCTCGCACCTGCTCAACGTCGAGCGGGGCATCGTGGGCGTGGCCATGCTCCATATCGAGCCGGGGAACCTGCCGACGCCGTTCAGCGGTGGCGGTCCCGGCGGAGGAGGCGGCGGCGGGCTGGTGCTCATTCCGGAGTCCACCTTGGCGGCGTCACTGGTGATCGTGGGCTGGATCGTGTTCTGGACCGCCCTCGGGGCTTGGCGGATGGCCACCCGCGACGCCTGAGCTTCACACGGTCGAACGCCAAAGGCTGAAGGGTTACGCCGCTCCCCCGTCTCCGGCCTGAGCCGGCGCCGGCGCATGCGCCAGTCGCTCCGACAGGCGGCCCAACCCGAGGTTCCACCCGCCGGACGAGCGGACGGCGTCGCGCACGCCTTCCCAACCCTCGCCGTGGCGGTCGAGGTGTCGGTGCTCGAGCTCGACCCGCGTGCGGAGCTCTCCCTCGGGGACGAAACGGACCTCGACCTCGCTCGTCCGGGCCGGGTCCGTCTCGATCTGCCACTGCGGGCTGATGTCCCAGGTGAAGACGACCCGCCGCGGGGGCTCGTACGCCAGCACGCGCGCCCAGCGGCAGTGGGACCCGTCCTCACCGACGTCGTAGACGTCGCCGCCGGCGCGGGGCTCGAAGACCATGCGCGCCAGCGGCGCCCCCAGGAGGTGGTGCTCCGGCGGCCACCAGCTCGCCATGTCGTCGGTGAAGACGCTGAACGCCTGCTCCGGGGGCGCCTCCACCACGATGGACGTGCTCACCGTCGTCGGGCTCTCGGTCATCGTTTTGCTCCTTCCTGTTCGACCCGCCTCTTGAACGAGGTGAGGGCGGTGTTCCAAAACCGGTCGAGGTAGTCGCGCAGGCCGCGGAGGCCCTCGGGGTCGACGCGGTAGACGCGCCGCGTCCCCTCGGCCGACGCCCGGACCAAGCCTGCGTCCTTCAGGACCCTCAGGTGCTGGGAGACGGCCGGCCGGCTCACCGGCACCACGGCGGCCAGCTCGACCACCGCGGCGGGCCGCTCCGCCAGGTGCTCGAAGATGGCGCGCCTGGTCGGATCGCCCAGGGCGTCGAGGACAGGTCCGTAAGGTTTCACTTACGGTAAGTCTGAACTTACGACTGGGGCGCTGTCAAGACCCGTCGAACCAGCGGTACCGCGTCCAGCCGGCCATGGGCCGGGCCCCGACCTGCTGATAGAAGTCGATGGCCGGCGAGTTCCACTCGAGCACCTCCCACTCGAGGCGGCCGTCGGTCAGGGAGCGCAGGTGCTCGAGCAGGCCGGTGGCGTAGCCGTGGCGGCGCCGCTCGGGACGCACGTAGAGATCCTCGAGCCAGATCCCCGTCCGGCCCAGGAACGTCGAGAACGTGCGGTACCACAGCGCGTGCGCGGCGAGGCGGCCCGTCCCGTCGTCGACCACGGTGTCGTGGATGACCGCGTCGGGGCCGAAGAGGGTGCGGCGCAGGTCGTCCTCGGTGCACATGACCTGGTCCGCGAGGTGCTCGTACTCGGCCAGCTCCCGGATCATGGCCACCAGTTCGGGGACGTCGTCCTCCGTGGCCGGGCGGATCACCCGATCACCCGTCACCGGGTCATCCGGTGCGGGCCCGGTTGGCCGCCGAGACGACGGCGCCGAGCGAGGCGTCGAGGATGGACGAGTCGCGCCCCACGCCCCACCACGTCGACCCGTCGGGAGCGGCGCACTCGACGTAGGCCACCGCGGATGCGCCCGACCCCTCGGTCAGGGCGTGCTCCGAGTAGTCCTTCACCTCCAACACGATACCGAGGTCCGCCTTGAGGGCGGCGACCAGCGCGTCGATGGGACCGTTGCCCTTTCCCATCACGGTGCGGTGCTCGCCGTCGACGAGCAGCTGGGCCGTGACCGAGGTCGTGTGCCCCGACGACGTCGAGACCTCGCTCGTGACCAGTCGCAGCCCGGGGTCCTCGGGCAGGTACATCTCCTCGAAGACGTCGCGCATCTCACCCGAGCGGATCACGGTGCCGCTCGCCTCGGTGATGGCCTGCACGCGCTTGGAGAACTCGATCTGGAGCCGTCGCGGCAGGTCGAGCCCGTGGTCGGTGTCCATCAGGTAGGCCACGCCGCCCTTGCCCGACTGGCTGTTGACCTGGATGATCGCCTCGTACGTCCGCCCCGTGTGCTTGGGATCGATGGGCAGGTACGGCACCTCCCACTCCTCGTAGTCCTGGCCGACGGCGGCCATGCCCTTCTTGATGGCGTCCTGATGCGATCCGGAGAAGGCGGTGTACACCAGGTCCCCGGCGTAGGGGTGACGCGGGTGGACGGGGAGGCGCGTGGCGTACTCGGCCACGCGCCGCACCTTCTCGATGTCGGAGAAGTCCAGCGCCGGGTCGATCCCCTGCGAGAAGAGGTTCATGGCCAGCGTCACGACGTCCACGTTGCCGGTGCGCTCGCCGTTGCCGAAGAGCGTGCCCTCCACCCGGTCGGCGCCGGCGAGCACCGCCAGCTCCGCCGCGGCGACCGCGGTGCCGCGGTCGTTGTGCGGGTGCAGGCTGAGCACCACGGAGTCGCGCTGCTTGACCGTCCGGCCGAACCACTCGATCACGTCCGCGTACACGTTCGGGCTGTACATCTCGACGGTCGCGGGCAGGTTGAGGATGATGGGGCGCTCGGGCGTCGGCTCGATGACGTCCATCACCGCCTCGCAGATCTCCACCGCGAATTCGGGCTCGGTCCCGGTGAAGCTCTCCGGCGAGTACTCGTAGCGGACCGCGGTCCCCGGCAACGACGGCTCGTACTTCTTGCAGAGCTCCGCCGCCTTCACGGCGATGTCGACGATGCCCGACCGGTCGAGCCCGAAGACGACCCGCCGCTGCAGCTCGGACACCGAGTTGTAGAAGTGGACGACGGCGCGCGACGCCCCGACCAGCGACTCGAACGTCCGCTCGATCAGCTCCGGGCGGCACTGCACCAGCACCTGTATCTCGACGTCGTCGGGAATGAGGTGCTCGTCGATGATCAGCCGCTGGAAGTCGTAGTCGGTCTGCGAGGCGGAAGGGAACCCGACCTCGATCTCCTTGAAGCCCACGTCGACGAGCATCTGGAACAGCGCCAGCTTGCGCTCGGGGTCCATGGGGTCGATCAGCGCCTGGTTGCCGTCCCGCAGGTCGACGCTGGCCCAGCGCGGGGCGCGGGTGAACTGGCGGTCGGGCCAGGTGCGGTCGTGCAGCACGAGCGGCACGTGCGAGCGGTACTTGCCGAACGGCATGGGCGAGGGGTCACACGGCAGGGACAGGCGGCCCTGCTCCGCGCCGTCACCGTTCCCCTTCATGTGTCCTTGCATCCCCATCTCTCTCACGTTTCCTCTCTCGGCCCCGCTGCTGCCGGCCCAACAAAAAACCTCCTGGCCGATCGGCGCAGGAGGTTGCGAGCGAACGCGTTGTGGCGTTCGCCGTCAGGTAAGCAGCAGGTCGGAGGTGGTTGCCTTCATGACCCGTCAATAGTCGCACCGGGGCCGTACCGACGTCAAGGCGGTACGCTGCGCCGCGTGCGTCGCCTCATGTGGACTCTTGCCCGCATCGCGCTGGTGGTCGCGGCCATGGCCGTGCTGCGCCAGGTGCTGCTCGACCGCGGCCCGAGACAGGAGCTGCACGGCGACGAGCCGGTGATGGGGAGCCTCGACACCTGGCCGGCCGTCCCGCGCAAGCCCCCGGGCTGAGGCTGCTCTGCGGCTGCTCTGCGGCCACCCTGAAACCGCCTCGTGCCGCCCTCACCGGTCCCGGAAAGCGCGAGACGGCGACGGCGACGGAGCGCCGCATCCGCCGCCGGAACCGGGTGGAGCGAAGCCGGGGCGGCGCTGACTCAGAGGCCGACGCGGTGCAGGTCGAGGATGCCCTCGTCACCCCGGAGCTGTTCGACGACGGCATCGGGAGCGGAGGTGGTCGTCGAGATCACCATCATCGCCGTCGAAGCCTGGGGGCTCGGTCCGACCGCCATGGAAGAGATGGAGACGCCGGCCGCTCCGAGCGTCGTGCCGACGATGCCGATCATGCCCGGGCGGTCGTCGTTGCGCACCACCAGCATGTGCGGTGACGGCGCCACCTCGACCACGTGGTCGTCGACCATCACGATCCGCGGCTCGGTGTGGAGGCCCGCCGTGCTGAGCGTGCCGGCCACGGCGTGGGAGCCCGAGCGCAACGTGACCTGCGAGCGGTAGTTGAGCGAGGTCGCGGTGGAGGATTCGCGCACCTGCAGGCCGCGTTGGGCCGCCAGCTGCGGCGCGTTCACGTAGGACACCGGCTCCTCGGTCGAACCGCCGAAGATCCCCTTCAGCGCGGACAGGGTCAGGATGCCCGTCCCCTCCTGGGCCAGGTCGCCCTGGTACTCGATGTCGAGGGCGTCGGGCAGACCGTCGTGCAGTCCGACGAAGAACCGGCCGAGCTGCTCGGCCAGGCCCATGAAGGCGCGTGCGGCGTCGGACACGTCGCTGGCGGCGACGTTGACGGCGTAGGGCACGAAGTCGCCGGCCAGCGCGAGCAGGAGCTGCTCGGCGATCGTCACCCCGGCCTTGTCCTGCGCCTCCTCGGTGGACGCGCCGAGATGCGGGGAGACCACGACCCCGGGCAGCTCGAAGAGGGGGGACTCGGTGCACGGCTCGGTGGCGAACACATCGAGGCCGGCGCCCGCCACGATGCCGTCACGGATGGCATCGGCCAGCGCCTCCTCGTCGACGATGCCGCCGCGGGCGGTGTTGACGATGCGGATGCCGGGCTTGGCCTTGGCCAACAGGTCGCGCCCGAACAGGCCGACGGTCTCGGGCGTCTTGGGCGTGTGGATGGAGACGAAGTCCGCCTGCGCCACCAGTTCCTCCATGCCGACGAGGCGCACACCCATCGCCCGCGCCCGCTCCTGGGACACGAAGGGGTCGTAGCCGATGAGCTCCATCCCGAAGGCATGGGCGCGCTGGGCCACGAGCGAGCCGGCCCGCCCCAGCCCGACGACGCCGAGCACCTTGCCGTGCAGCTCCACACCCTCCCACTTCGAGCGCTCCCAGCGCCCCGCCACGAGGGCGGAGTGGGCCTGAGGGATGTTGCGGGCCTGGGCGAGCAGCAGCGCCATGGCCTGCTCGGCCACCGAGAGGATGTTCGACGTCGGCGCGTTGACGACCATGACGCCGCGCTCGGTGGCGGCCGTGACGTCGACGTTGTCGAGCCCGACGCCGGCGCGCCCGACCACCTGCAGTGTCGTGCCGGCGGCGAGCACCTCGGCCGTGACCTTGGTGGCCGAGCGGATGATGAGCGCGTGCGCTCCGGCGATCACGCCCAGCAGCTCTCCGGGGCTGAGACCCTCGCGCACGTCGACCTCGTGGCCCGCCTCGGCCAGCAGGTCGAGTCCGCTCTGCGCGATCTTCTCGGTGACGAGTACCCGCGCCACGGTCAGTCCTGCGCCTCGGCGAACAGCGCGGCCAGACGGGACACGCCCTCGACCAGGTCGTCGTCGCCCAGCGCGTACGACATGCGGAAGTAACCCGGAGCGCCGAACGCCTCCCCCGGGACGACCGCCACCTTGGCCTCGTTGATGCAGATCTCGGCCAGCTCCGCGCTCGTCGCCGGACGCCCTCCCCGGAGGGACCGCCCGAGGAGCCCCTTGACCGACGGGTAGGCGTAGAACGCACCCTCGGGCTCGACGCAGAAGACCCCGTCGATCTCGTTGAGCATCCCCACGATCGTCCGGCGGCGCCGGTCGAACGCGGTCCGCATCATGGCCACGTCGTCCAGCCCACCCGAGACGGCGGCCAGCGCGGCCCGCTGCGCGACGTTCGACACGTTCGACGTCTCGTGGCTCTGGATGTTCGTCGCCGCCGCGATGGCGTCGTTCGGGCCCAGCAGCCAGCCGACACGCCAACCGGTCATGGCGTAGGTCTTGGCGACGCCGTTGGCGACCAGACAGCGCTCGGTCAGCTCGGGCACGACCACCGGCATGGAATGGTGCTCGGCGTCGCCGTACACGAGGTGCTCGTAGATCTCGTCGGTCAGGACCCAGATGCCCTTCTCCACCGCCCAGCGGCCGATGGCCTCGATCTCGTCGCGGGGGTAGACCGCGCCGGTCGGGTTGCTCGGGGACACGAACAAGAGCGCCTTCGTGTTGGGGGTCCACGCCGCATCGAGGTCTTCGACCGACGAGCGGAAGCCCGTCGTCTCGTCGGAGGAGACGACCACCGGCGTCCCGCCGGCCAGGACGATCGACTCGGGGTAGGTCGTCCAGTACGGAGCGAGGACGAGCACCTCGTCCCCGGGGTCGCACAGCACGGCGAAGGCGTTGGCCACCGCCTGCTTGCCCCCGTTGGTGACCAGCACCTGCGAGGCCGTCACCTCGAGCCCCGAGTCGCGCTCGGTCTTGGCCGCGATGGCCTCGCGCAGGGCGGGGATGCCCCCGGTCGGGGTGTAATGGTGGTTGGCCGGGTCCCGGCACGCCGCCACGGCGGCTTCGACGATGTGCGCCGGTGTCGGGAAGTCCGGCTCGCCGGCCCCGAAGCCGACGACGTGCTCCCCCGCCGCCTGGAGCGCCTTCGCCTTGGCGTCGACGGCCAGCGTGGCGGAGGGTGCCACCGCGGCGGCACGTCGCGAGATACGGCGGAGCTCGGTCGTCGAGGAGTGCGTCGTCACGGATGCCATGATCTCATACGTGCCAGACATCGAGATCCCCGCCGCGCTCCTCCCGTCCGACGGCCGGTTCGGATCGGGGCCGTCCAAGGTGCGCCCCGCTCAGGTCGAAGCGCTCGCCGCCGTCGCCGGTGACTACCTCGGCACCAGCCACCGTCAGAAGACGGTCAAGTCGCAGGTGGGCCGGGTTCGCTCCGGGATGCGCCGGCTCTTCGCGCTGCCCGACGGGTACGAGGTCGTCCTGGGCAACGGCGGGACGACCTGTTTCTGGGACGCGGCGGCGTTCGGCCTGGTCGAAGAGCAGAGCCAACACCTGAGCTTCGGCGAGTTCTCCTCGAAGTTCGCCGCGTGCGTGAAGTCGGCGCCGTACCTCAAAGACCCCCAGATCATCGAGTCCGACGTGGGCACGCACCCGCTTCCACGGGCCGACGATTCGGTCGACCTCTACGCGCTGACGCACAACGAGACCTCGACCGGTGTCTCCATGACGATCGCCCGACCGAGCGGCGCGCCGCTCCCGGCGGAGGGCGGGGGCCTGGTCGCGGTCGACGGGACCTCGGCCGCGGGCGGGCTCCGGGTCGACCCGTCGCAATTCGACGTCTACTACCTGGCCCCGCAGAAGTGCTTCGCCTCTGACGGCGGCCTCTGGATCGCCCTGATGTCCCCGGCGGCGCTGGAACGAGTGGAGCGGATCGCCGCGTCGGGCCGTTACATCCCGACGTCCCTCGACCTCAAGACGGCCGTGGACAACTCCGTGCAGGACCAGACCTACAACACGCCGGCGCTGGCCACCATCTTCCTCCTGGCCGAGCAGTTGGACTGGATGAACTCGAACGGCGGCCTGGAGTGGACGGCGTCGCGCTGTGACCGCTCGGCCGAGATCCTCTACACCTGGGCCGAGCAGTCCGGCTTCGCCCGACCCTTCGTCGAGCGGGAGGCCGACCGCAGCCACGTCGTCGGCACCATCGACTTCGTCGACGCCGTCGACGCCCCGACCGTGGCGGCGGTGTTGCGGGCGAACGGGATCGTCGACACCGAGCCCTACCGCAAGCTGGGCCGCAACCAGCTGCGGATCGCCATGTTCCCGGCGATCGAGCCCGACGACGTGGCGTCGCTGTGCGGCTGCATCACCTACGTGGTCGGGGCCCTGGCCGCCTGACCTACGTGGTCGGGGCCCTGGCCGACTGACCTACGTGGTCGGGGCCCTGGCCGACTGACCTACGTGGTCGGGGCCCTGGCCGACTGATCGGGGTTGCCGGCCCGGGCCTACACGCCGTCGGTCGGGTCAGACGAGCGCGAAGCCGGCCGAGGCACAGAGCTTCTCGCTCTCGTCCCACAGCCTCGCGGCCGCCGCCTCGTCGCGAGCCTGTCGGCTCATGTGCCCCGGCTTCGAGCGCACCCAGTACATCCCCGTCTTGGCCGCGACCTCGGGCGAGGCCGCGAGGAAGACCGACGTCCTGGCCCCCCGCCGTGGACTGATCTCGAAGGGTCGGACGAGGCGGATGCCCCATGCGCTCACCCCGGCGAGGTCGCCGTCCATGCCGAAACTGCTGCGCACCCCACCGGGGTGGGCGGCGTTCGCGGTCACCGCGCTGCCCTGCAGCCGCCGGGCCAGCTCGCGCGTGAACAGCAGGTTCGCCAGCTTGGAGCGGCAGTAGGCCTCGAACCCCTCATAGCCCCTCTCGCTCTGGAGGTCGTCGAAGCGCATGCCCCGCCGGGCGGCGTGATGGCCGACCGAGGTCAGGCTGACGATCCTCGACGGCGCGCTGGCGCGCAGTCGGTCCAGGAGGAGGTTCGTCAGGTAGAAGTGGCCCAGGTGGTTGACGCCGAAGGTCTGCTCGAAGCCCTGCGCGGTGAGCAGCCGGTACGACCACGTCCCGCCGGCGTTGTTCACCAGGACATCGAGCCGGTCCCACCGCGTGAGGATCTCGTCGGCGGCGCTACGGACCGAGCCCAGGTCGGCCAGGTCCAACGGCACGACGTGGACGTCGTCGTTCCAGGTCCTCCGGGTCACCTCGGCCGCCGCCGCAGCGGCCTTCGCCTCGTTGCGGCAAGCCAGCACGGTCGTGGCCTCGAGCGCGGCCAAACCGACCGCCGTCTCCAGGCCGACGCCCACGTTGGACCCGGTGACGACGACGACCTTGCCTCGCAACATGACGGCTCTCAATTGAGCACATGATGCGGGCTCGTGCTCCGACCGAGCGGGCTCGTGCTCCGACGGATCCGGCCGATTCCTTGCTAGCTTCGCCGGCGATGACCGCGGAGCATGTCAGGCACGCCGCCGCAGACGACCTCGTGCCTGCTTCCTAGGACCCGTCCGATGGCCGTCGTCTCGAGTCCGACCCTGGACGCTCTACTGCTGGAGGTGCTGGCCACACCCGAGGGCCAGGCCGATCCGTACCCGCGTTACGCGCGAATGCGGGAGGAGGCGCGGGTGAGCCGGACGTCCTTCGGCCCCTTTGTCGTCAACGGCTACGACGAGTGCCAGGCCGTCCTGCGCGACCCCCGACTCGGGCGCGGGGTGGGGGTCGAGGAGACCTCCGCCGACATCTTCGGTGACAACGGGACCCGACACGGAGAATTCCTCGAGATGTCCCAGCACAACATGTTGATGGCGGACCCGCCCGACCACACCCGGCTGCGCCGCCTCGTCTCCCGCTCGTTCAGCCCGCGTCAGGTGGAGCGGCTCCGCCCCGCCGTGCACGCTCTGGTGGCCGAGCTCCTCGAGACGGTGGCCGACATCGGCGACGTGGACTTCATGGGCGAGTTCGCCCTGCCGCTGCCGATGGCGGTCATCGGCGAGCTCGTCGGAGTGCCCGTGGCGGACCGGGCGGGCCTGCAGCCCCACGTGCGGGCGGCAGCCAAGGGCATCGAGCCCATGCTCAGCAGCGAGGAGACCGACGCCGCGATCGCGGCTCTCGGTACCCTCGGCGAGTACTTCGCCGCCCTGCTCGACGAGCGGCGGCGCCGGCCGCGCGACGACCTGTTGAGCTCGCTCGCCGAGACCCGCGACAGCGACGACCGGCTCACCGACGAGGAGGTCGTGTCGACCGCCATCCTGCTGTTCGCGGCCGGCTTCGAGACCACCACGAACCTGCTCGGCAACGGGCTGTTGGCCCTCTTGGAGCATCCCGGGCAACTGCGGGACTGGGCCACGAATCCTCAGCTCGCTTCCTCGGCCGTCGAAGAGCTGCTGCGCTTCGACAGCCCCGTGCAGTTCAACCTGCGCACCGCGCTGGAGCCGGCCGACCTGCAGGGGGAACCCCTCGCACGGGGCGACCGCGTGGTGGTGCTCCAAGGCGCAGCCAACCGTGATCCGGCGCGCTTCGAGAACCCTGAGGCGCTCGACCTGCGCCGCGCCGACAACGTGCCGATGAGCTTCGGCTGGGGCGCCCACCACTGCATCGGTGCGCCGCTCGCCCGCATGGAGGGTGAGATCGCGTTCAACGCCTTGCTGGCGCGGTTTCCCTCTCTCGAGCTCCTGGACGCGGAGCCGCACTGGCGCCCGAGCTTCACGCTGCGCGGTCTGCTCGAGCTACGCCTGCGGGTCTCCGGTCACTGAGCGGCGCCGCCCGCGGCATCGGCATCGCCATGTCCGACGGCATCACCGTGTACTCCCTCCCACTCCTTGGGAGGCCCGATCACTCCTCAGGAGTCCCGATCACTCCCCAGGAGGCCCGATCGCAGATGCTTCGGGCCCTAGCCGCTCGACGTAGCGAGGGTGAACCTCCCGCCAGCGTTCCGACGGATCCCATGGCGGCGTGGTCCCGTCGCACACGTGAGCCAGCCGCTCCAGACAGACGTGCCACCCGGCGGCGTCGCGTGCTGCCTTGCCATGCTCGGGGAAGGTCACCGTCAAAGTGAGGACACAGCCCTCGCCGTCGCGCTCGGGCTCCAGCTCGAAACGGAGGAGGTCGTCGCCCCACCGCAGCTCCAAGACCGCCGGCGGGTCGTAACAGGTCATCTCTCCGTCGAACGGCGGTCCCTCGGATTCCCGGAACGAAAAGTGCAGTGGCGCGCCCGCGACACGCTCACCCTCCACCGTGGTTGGAAACCACCCCGCAAGGTGCCGGTCCTCGGTCAACGCGGTCCACACCATGGACGGAGAATGGGCCATGCGTCGCCGGAAGCGAAGGATGGAGACGGCATCCGTTCGCACGAGGGTTTCGTCGTCGGTCATGCTCGATCCTCTCCGTCACGTGCCTCCATGGTGTCGAGGTGCCGTTCGAGGGCATCGAGATGCCGCTCCCACGCGCGCCGGTACGGCGCCAGCCACTCGTCCACGTCGCGGAGCGGCTCGGGCCGGACCCGGTAGATGCGGCGCTGGGCCTCAGCACGGGAGTCCACGAGGCCGGCGTCGCGCAGCACTTTCAGATGCTTTGAGACCGCAGGCTGGCTGAGTGACAGCGACTCGACCAGGTCGCCGACGGAACGCTCGTCCTCGACCAGGAGGTCCAGAATCCGGCGACGGCTCTCCTCGGCCAGGACCTCGAAAGTAGTCGTCACCCAGCTAGTATGCTCCTAGAGCAATATAACGGTCAAGGCATGTTCAGCCCGAGGCGGTCTGGGCCGCGGCCTGTGCGGCACGCCGGCGGAGCGGGGGCAGCGTCGGCGGCGGTTGCTTGCGCGGGGGCAGGGACTCGAGCAACGTCGCGGTCGCCGCGGCGATCACGTCAACGGCCCGCTCGAACGCCACTTCGGTCTGCACCGACGTGGACTGCACACCGCTGACCTTTCGCACGTACTGGCGGGCGGCGGCCTCGATCTCCTCCGGCGTCGCCGTCGGAGTCAGGCCACGGAGGGTGGTGATGTTCCGGCACATGAAGCCACCCTACCGAGACTGCCGCCTTGTACTGGCCTCCCGGTCGATGCCCGAAATCGGAGCGGACTTCCACGAGTCGGTCACGACGAGCTCGTCATTGCCTGTTCGAAATGGTTTGGTGCTCGCCGTCACTCGGATCGCCAGCGCCGGTAGAGCTCGGTGATGTCCTCTCTTGCTTGCGGGGTCAGGTCCTCCGGTTCAATCGAGCCGGTCAGCTCGATGGTGATCCTGATCTGCTCCAGATACGCCGAGCAATTGGGGCAAGCCCGGAGATGGCGTTCGAAGCGACGCCGATCACGGCGCGACAGGGCACCATCGAGGTAGTCGGTGACGAGCTCGACCGCCTGCTGGCAGACGATGTCCCTTCGTCGCAACGACAGCATGACTCAGCCCTTCCTCATCGTTGACTCGAGCATCGTGCGAAGCCGGCTTCGACCGCGGTGCAACAGAATCCGCTGATTGCCGGAACTGATGTCGAGCACGGCGCAGACGTCATCGCTGGAGAGACCTTCCATGTCCCGCAACATGACGACTTGGCGTTGCTGGGGTGGAAGGCTGTGAAGGGCCGCGCTCAGGATCGGCGACCAGGTTCTGGCATCGAGCCGGTCGTCGCTGTCGTCGACCCATCGCTCGAGGGGATCCGCCCATTGGCCGTTGCGATCGAAGCGGGCCGGGTCGACGGAGTGGAGGAACTCCATCGGCACGTCGCGTGGTTCGCGAGCTCCCACCGAGCGCGCTCGATTGCCGAGGATACGGAACAGCCACGTCTTGAGGGATGAGCGACCCTCGAATCGTTCGATACCCCGGACGACTCCCATCCAGGTGTCCTGGACGACCTCTTCGGCCACGGCATGGCTCGGAACCATCGAACGGGCCAGGCGGAGCATCGGCTGCTGATACCGGGACACCAACGTCACGAAGGCCTCCTCGTCACCGGTACGCAACCGGCCGAGCAGTTCGGTGTCCGTCTCCACGGCAGAAGCGTAGGACCTACGGAGCCGATATCGACCACAGCCGATCGAGTTCTCGGGACTTTCCAGGTTGGATGATCTGAAGTCTCGACACTGCGAGTAGTCCCATGCCAGTGAAATTCGTTACGCGCTGACGGGGCGATGGCCCAGCGTTTCGAAGATCCCGGAAATTTCGGGAAGAGCGATTCCGGCTGTAACGCTTCTCGCGATCTGGGGACTGCACCTAGGTGAGGGGGGCACTCCCCCTCGATCCAATCAGGAGGTCTTCCCCGTCATGCGACGATTCACATCTCGCGTCCTGCCCATCGCCCTCGGTGCCGCGACCGTCATCGGCGTGGGCGCCGCCGGCTCCACCGCGACCTTCGCCTCAGCGGCCCAACCTGCATCCCAAGGTCTCGGTGCACCCTCGGGCGGCGGATCTCACGATGTCTACGTATCGACCAACTCGACCTCGGGGAACGCTGTCCAGGTGTTCGAACGCCAGCCCGGCGGCTCGCTCGTCGCCCTGGGGTCTCCGGTTTCCACCGGAGGCGTCGGCTCGGGTGCAGCAGGGAGCCAAGGTTCGGTCACCCTGACCCCGGACGGCCGCACTCTTCTGGTGGTCAACGAAGGGACCGGCACCCTGGGCTCCAGCACGGTGTCGGACTTCGCCGTGGGCCGGAACGGTCAATTGACGCTGCGCAACACGGTTTCGAGTGGTGGCCTCACCCCGGTCAGTGTGACCATTCGGGGCGATCTGGTCGAGGTGCTGAACGCCGGCTCGGCCACGGTCCCCGGCAGGGTGGTCGGCTTCGCCGCTCTGCATCTGGGTCTGGTGCGGATCGCCCATGGGGCGCAACCGCTTCCTTTCGTGGCCGGCGCCAACATTCCGGAGGACGTGACGTTCAGCCCGAGTGCGAGCCAGGTGGTGGTCACCGACAAGGGTGTGGACACGATCAACACCTTCGGAGTTGCTGCGAATGGTGATCTCAGTCCCGCTGTCACGACTCCGGGCAACGATCCCGGTGCCGCAACGTATGCCGCCGCTGTCCTCGATCAGCAACTTCTCGTGGTCGACGCAGGCAACCCGTCCGCGGTGTCGCCCTACGTCGTGGCTTCGGATGGCACGCTCACGGCCACCCAGTCTGCTCTGCCCAACGCGCAGAACGCGGCGTGTTGGATCGCGGTCGGAACCCACAACGACGCGTTCGTGGACAACGCGGACAACGCGTCGGTGTCCTCCTACATCGTCCTCGACGACGGCACGCTGGCCTTCGTGGGCAACACCGCGCTCACCGGTGCGGTGACGCCGAAGCCGCTGGACGACGCGGTGTCCTCGAATGGGCGGAACCTCTACGTGCTCGACGAGGCCAACAACCAGATCGATTCGTTCGCCATCGGTGACAACGGTCGACTGACTCCGGAGGGTGCACCGGCACCCGTCTCGGCGGGACCCCTCGGAATCGCCGCGAGCTAGCCGAAAGTCACCACCAACCCCCGATGGGGGCCGGGTTCTGATGCAACTGCCGGCTGCGGTGCGCTTCAACGGTGCGCCGCAGCCGGCAGTTCTCAGTACTCCAGGCTCGCGTACCACTCACCCCGTCCGGTGGGCGTCAGGTCCAACACGTTCCATACGGGCGACATCAGGTCGATTCCCCGCTCGTGGACATCGTCCGCCATCTGGGGGTGGCTCGAGTAGAAGTGACGAGGACTGCCGTCGGCGTCGAGGGTGAACACCGAGATCGCCGAGTTCTGGTTGCCCTCGTCGTCCTCGGCCCGGAAGTCGTATTGGAAGGTGGAGTCGCCGCAGCTGAGCAGACGGACGTGGTGCCAACCCCGGTGCCGGGCGTACGCCCGCAGCGACGCCGGGTCGGCGGCCGATGCCACCACGTAGTCGGCCCGTTGCTCGATATGCGGCAGCACCGCGTCGAGGCCGTCGACCCACATGGTGCACATCGGGCACGGCGACGACTGACGCTTCCCGTACATGACGTGCTGGACGACCAGCGCCCGGTCGGGAGCGCTGAACAGCTCGCTCAACCGTACCGTCGTCACCGGGTCGTCGCCCTCCTCCAGACTCCTCGGGCCCTCGAGGAACTCGTAGTCCTCGACAGGCGTACCCGGGGGGAGCCGGCGCCGCAGCGCCGCCACCTCCTCGCGCTGATGCATGAGGTCCACTTCGGCCCGGCGGAGCTGCTCTCGCCGCTCCGCGTACTCAGCCGTCTCCTTCAGCCTCGTCTGCTCCAACGTCACACCTCCTTCTTCGCTCGTCCGAATGTAGCGGTGCGGTCTTCGACCGGACGTGCTCGCTCAGCTCACCGGCACCAACGCCCGCTGCATCTCGACATCGCCCGAGACGGTGCGCACGCGTGACGTCCGCCTTCCTCCCGCTGTGCTCCCGAGCGGGTGCGTCGTCGATCGGGATCTCCGAGTGGACCCGACCCGTCATGGTCTGCACGTCGACGTGCAGCTCGACGCCCTCGGCCACGCCGACGGAGACGTCGCCGGAGACGGATCGCACCCGCAGCGTTCCCTCCGCGAGGGAGAGCACGCGCACGTCCCCCGACACGTTGACGACGTCGGCGCCACGGGCGAGCTCGCCCAGGCGCACCCGGCCCGAGGAAGTCTTGATGTCCACCCGGTCCTGCGCCAGGCCGATCTCGACCTCGCCCGACGCCGACGAGAACGCTGGCGCGTTCGCGGACGCTCGAGCAGCGCAGGCTCCCCGATGCGGTGTCCACGCGGAGCTCGCCGCCGACGTTGCCCACGGTGATGTCGCCGCTGGCCGTCTTGCCACGGACACTCCGACGACACGTCGTCCGTGGTGACGTCGCCGCTGGCGGTCGTGATGTCGGCTGTCCCGATCAGCCCGGTCACGTCGACGTCCGCCGAAGCGGTGACGACGGTCACGTCGCTGCGCTCGGGCAGGCTGACCTGGACGGTCACGCTCAGACCGACGGAAGAATCCCTTCCCCTGGCGCGGAACCTTGACGACGACCTGGTCGTCACGGCGTTCGACGACGGTCCGCTCGACGATGTCGTCGGCCGCAGGCGAGTCGGCGCTCACCAGCACCTCGGTCGTGTCCCGGTCGCCGGCCACGATGGTGACGAGTCCGACCTCGTTCTGGACGGACAAGCGCACCGGGTGTGGCGTGTCGAATGTGCGTTCCATGTTCTCTTCTCCTTTCAGGTGACGGCGTACCCACGCAGGCGTGTGCCGCCGCGGTTGGTGCGAGTGCCCTGGGTCGTACCGCGATCGAGCGTCCGCACGATGAAGCTGTTCACGGAGAGGCTCTCGCCCGCCGCCGCCTGCTCGACCCGGAGTTTCAGCCCCTCACTGAGGCGCAGGGTGATGCGAGCCGAGAGCTCGCCCTCCGCGTCGCCGGCCGGGGCCGCGACGGGGTCTTCGGCCACGTAGGCCAGGTCCACGTCGTCTCCCGAGACGCGGATCTCCACCTGTGCCGCCCGGCAGCTCGGACGACAGCTCGGCTGCCGCCTGGGAGAGGAGGTCGAGCACGATCCCCGGGACCGACCGTGAGAGCAGGGTTGCGATCCGTTCGGCCACCTCGGCCACGGTCTCGTCGCCGAGCTCCCCCACGGACTGGACGTCGTCCCGCAGGCGATCCACCACCAGTGACATCTTCACGACGTCACTATGACATCATTATGATGTCACGTCAACCCGGGTCCGCCCCATGGTCGACGAAGTCCCAGCTCAGCCCCCTGAGGCGTCCTGCACACGCGTCTTCCCGGCCGAGATGAAGGGCATCATCGCCCGGAGCTCTTGGCCCACGGTCTCTATCTGGTGCGCCTGGCCCGCGCTGCGCAGCGCCTCGAAACGGGGACGGCCCGCCTTGTTCTCGGCGATCCACTCCTCGGCGAAGGCTCCGCTGCGGATGTCGTCGAGGATTGTCTGCATCTGGGCCCGCACGGCGTCGTCGATGACTCGGGGCCCCCGGGTCAGGTCCCCGTACTCGGCCGTGTCCGAGATGGAGTAGCGCATGCCCGCGATCCCCTGCTCGTACATGAGGTCGACGATCAGCTTCAGCTCGTGCAGACACTCGAAGTAGGCCGACTCCGGCTGGTAGCCCGCGTTCACCAGGGTCTCGAACCCTGCGGTGACGAGCGCGGTGAGGCCGCCGCACAGCACCACCTGCTCGCCGAAGAGGTCGGTCTCGGTCTCCTCGTCGAACGTCGTGTCGAGCACCCCGGCCCGGGTCGCCCCGATGGCGTTCGCGTAGGACAGGGCGAGGTCGCGGGCCTTGCCCGTCGCGTCCTGGTGCACCGCGACGAGGGACGGGACGCCGCCGCCCTCGGTGTAGGTCCGGCGCACGAGGTGACCGGGTCCCTTCGGCGCCACCATCGTCACGTCGACGCCGGGGGGAGGCACGATCTGCTTGAAGCGGATGTTGAAGCCGTGGGCGAACATGAGCATGTCCCCGTCGTTGAGGTTCGGCGCGACGAACTCGTCGTACGCGGCCTTCTGCTCGGTGTCGGGCAGCAGGATCATGATGACGTCCGCCTCGGCGGCCGCATCGGCCAGCGACGTGACGCGCAGCCCGGCGTCCTCTGCCTTGCGCCGGCTCGTGCTGCCCTCGCGCAGCGCGACCCGGACGTCGACGCCCGACTCCAGCAGGTTGAGCGCGTGCGCGTGTCCCTGCGAGCCGTAACCGAGGATGGCGACCTTGCGGCCGGCGATCAGCGTGGGATCGGCGTCGGATTCGTAGTACAGCGTGGCCATGGCGTCAGTTCTTCCTTCTCTGTCGTTTCCGGTCGTGTCCGGTCGTCTCGCCGGCCCTCGAATTCAATGGCGACCCAGCTTAGGCAGTGCGACACGGCCCGTCCGCTGGAGCTCCTCCACCGTGTACTGCTCGAGAAGTCCCTCGAAGTCGTCGATCTTCTCGGGCCGGCCGGCCAGCATCACGGTCAGTCGGTCGGCTCCCACGCTGACCACCTCGCCGCCGAACACCCCGACCAGCTCAATCACCTGCGAGCGCTCCGCCGGTCCGGCCGCCACCGTCACCAGCAGGAGCTCCCGCTCGACGGCCTCCGCCGGGGACAGCTCCCCGATGGAGACGACGTTGACCAGCTTGTCGAGCTGCATCAATATCTGCTCGAGCGGAGCCGATTCGACGTCCACGACGATGGTGATCCGGCTGAAGTGCTCGTCCTCGTCGGTCGGCGCCACCGCCAGCGAGTAGATGTTGAAGCCTCGCCGGCTGAAGAGGCCCGCGACCCGGGCGAGCACGCCCGCCTTGTTCTCGACCAGCACGGAGAGGATGTGGTGGCGCGGCGCGGGCGCCTTGCCGCCCGAGACCGATGTGAGGTGCGCCGTCATCGCGCCGCGAGTTGGTCGGGGTGCACCACGATGTCGTCGTTGGAGGCGCCGGCCGCCACCATCGGGAAGACCTTCTCGAAGGCGTCGATGCGGAAGTCGACCACGACCGGCCGGTCGTCGATGGAGTTGGCCTTGTCAATGGCCGGGCCCACGTCCTCGGGCGACTCGGCCCTGATGCCGACGCACCCCATGGCCTCGGCCCACTTGACGTAGTCGGGCAGGTCGGGTGAGAGGTAGACCTCGGAATACCGCTCCTCGTAGAACATCTCCTGCCACTGGCGCACCATGCCGAGGTAGGCGTTGTTGAGGATGGCGATCTTGACCGGGATCTGCTCCGAGCTGGCCGTGACGAGCTCCTGAGCGGTCATCTGGAAGCACCCGTCGCCGTCGATGGCCCACACGGTGCGGTCGGGGCGCCCGACCTTGGCGCCGATGGCGGCCGGCACGGCGAAGCCCATGGTGCCCGCGCCGCCCGAGTTGACCCACGTGTATGGATGCTCGAACTTCCAGTACTGCGACGCCCACATCTGGTGCTGCCCGACGCCCGCCACGACGATGGTGTCGGACGGTGCCGAGTCCCGGAGCTGCTCGACCACGTTCTGCGGCTTGATGACGCGGCCGTCGGCGTCCGAGTAGTGCAGTGGGAACCTTTCCTGCCATTCGCGGATCTGGCCCCACCACGGCTCGAGGTCCTGGACCACCGGGCGGTCTCCCCGGGCGTCCATGGCCAGGAGCAGCTCCTCGACCACCCGGCGGCAGTCGCCGGCGATCCCGACGTCGGGCACGCGGACCTTGCCCAGCTCGGCCGGGTCGATGTCGACGTGGATGACCTTGGCCTCGGGCGCGAAGGAGCTGATCTTGCCCGTCACCCGGTCGTCGAAGCGGGCGCCGAGGTTGACGAGCAGGTCGCTGCGCTGCATCGCCGTCACCGCGGTGTAGTGGCCGTGCATGCCGGGCATGCCCAATGCCTGGGGGTGGCGGTCGGGGAAGGCGCCTCGCGCCATCAGCGTGGTGACGACCGGGATCCCGGTCCGCTCGGCGAGGACCCGGAGCGCTTCGGACGCCCTCGCCTTGAGCACACCCCCTCCGACGTAGAGGACAGGACGGTGGGCCGCGGCGATCAGCTCCGCCGCCTCGCCCACCAGCACCGGGTCACCGAAGGTCACCGGGTGGTATCCCGGCAGGTCCAGCTGGTCGACCGACGTCGGCCAGTACCACTCCATGGTCGCGTTCGAGATGTCCTTCGGCAGGTCGATCAGCACCGGCCCGGGTCGGCCCGTCGTCGCGACGTGGAAGGCGGCGGCGACCACCCGGGGGATCTCCCGCACGTCCTTGATGAGCCAGTTGTGCTTGGTGATCCCCATGGTGACGCCGGTGATGTCGCACTCCTGGAAGGCGTCCGTCCCGATGGCGGGAGTCGCCACCTGACCCGAGACCACGATGAGTGGCGTCGAGTCCATGTAGGCGTTGGCCAGCGGTGTGACGATGTTGGTCGCCCCCGGGCCGCTGGTCACCATGGCGACACCGGGCCGGCCCGTGACCATGGCGTAGCCCTCCGCCATGTGCCCGGCTCCCTGCTCGTGACGCACCAGGATGTGGCGGATAGAGGAGTCGATGATCGGGTCGTAGACCGGGAGGATGGCGCCGCCCGGCAGGCCGAACATGACGTCCACACCCTGCATCTCGAGGCTCTTGATCAGGGCCTGCGCCCCTGTCAGCTTCATCTGGTGCTCCCTTGTTGCGCTCTGGTCTCGGTCGAACGGGTCATGGAATCGAATGGGTCCTGGAATTGAAAAGACCCCCCGTATGCGGGAGGTCGGTAGGCGCGCGGTTCGATGTGGTCGCGCGCCTACGTTACGACTACCAGAATCTCGAGCCGGGTGGGACGTGCCTTCATGAGGACGTCATTGTGGCACGGCCGTCGGCCGCGGACAACCCCGCCCGGCCCACACCCGGGCACAGCCCACGACTTCAGGTCCGCCGCATGCGCCGGCATCCGGGTGAGCACCCCCTCAGCCCCGGACGGCGAACAGTCCCCACATGCCCTGAATGCCCTTGAGCTCGTGCACGCCGCGGTCGCCGAACTCCAGGCCCGACCCGGCGACGAGATCGACCACTGTCCGCGAGACGAGCACCTCGCTCGGGGCGGCCCAGGACGAGACTCGTTGTGCGAGATGTACGGCGATGCCCCCGACGTCGTCGCCGCGGACCTCAACCTCGCCCGTGTGGAGCCCGGCTCGCACCTCGAGGCCGAGCTGTTGGGCCCCGGCGCAGATGGACTGCGCGCAGCGAATGGCCCGAGCGGGCCCGTCGAACGTCGCCAGGATGCCGTCCCCAGTCGTCTTCACCTCTCGCCCGCGGAACCGACGCAGTTCACCGCGGGCCATGGCGTCGTGCGAATCGAGCTGTTCGTGCCAGGAGCGGTCCCCAGACCGGGCAGCCCGTTCGGTCGAACCGACGATGTCGGTGAAGAGAACGGTCATGAGCACGCGATCGGTCGCGACGCCGCCTCGGACACCGGTGAGGAATTCCTCGATTTCGTCGATGACGATGTCACTGTCCGCGCCGAAGGGAAGATGATCGCCGCCCGGCAGCACGACGAGCTGCGCATGGGGGAGGTGATCGGCCAGGTAGTGGGCGTGGCCCACGGAGAACAGGCTCGGGTCCCGGTGCAGGATCAACGCCTGGGCGTCGATCAACGGAAGGACGGACCTGACGTCCCCCGCGAACGACATCTCAATGGAGGCCCGTGCCGCCGCCGGACTCGCCCCGCGCCTGCCCGCACGCGCCCACCACTCGCGGAACGCAGGATCCCCGGACAAACTCGGTACGAGAAGTTGCACATCGTCCATGGCGGGGTCAGATGCTGCGCCGACGTCCAGCACGGAGTCGACGAACGAGGTCAGGATCCTTTGGGGGATCCCGCAGGGGTAGTCCTCGTCCCGTGCCAGCCGTGCGTAGCAATTCAGCAAGGCGAGGGACGAAACACGGCCGGGGTGCACGGCTGCGGCCAGCAGTGCCGCCAGGCCGCCCCCGCCGACAGCGAAAAGGCATGCCCGCGTCGAGCCGACGGTGTCGAGCACCGTGAGGATGTCGTCGACGACCAGCTCGATGCCGGGCGCAACGCCCGGCCGCGGGCGCGTCGGAGAGGCCGATCCCACGCGGGTCGAACCGGATGAGCCGGCTGAATGAGGTAAGGCGCTCTTCGAACCGGCGGACATGGGGTTCCTCGTCGCGCATGTCGATGGAGACCACGTTGCCGTAGCCGACGGTGACGAGGTCCAAGGGGCCGTTACCGATGACCTGAAACGCGACGTGGCTGCCGTCCTCCGACCTGGCGTACCTCGTTTCTGGTCCTCCACTCACCATGACAGTCTGTCCACGCGGGACGCACGTGTCACGAACTGCGGCGGGACAGGATGGGAACAGGGCTTCAGCCTCGCCGACCATCCCGGCGACCAGTCGGGTCACCGGCCGGCACGCTCCGACGGAGCGTCAGGTCGGCGACGGGGTCGCCATGCCGCCGCCCAGGAGGGCGGGCAGCGCCGTCGCCCGCATCCGGGCGAGCAGCCGGTCCGTCACCGGCGCTGCGTCGGGGTGGACGCCACCGTTGTCCTCCACGGCCGCTCGCCACGACCTGGCCCGACTCTCGAGCACGTCGGTGTCGCGGAGCTCCGTGCAGTCGAGGTGATCGGTGTTCAGGTCGACCACGATGGTGTCGCCATCCTCGACCAGCGCGATCGGGCCGCCGAGGAGTGCCTCAGGGCCCACGTGGCCGATGACCAGGCCCACCGATCCCCCCGAGAAGCGGGCATCGGTCATCAGGGCGATCGTGATGTGCCGCTGCCGGCACAGGGCCGTGATCCGCGAGGTGGGGTCGAGGAGCTCCGGCATGCCCGGGGCGCCCCGGGGTCCCTCGTAGCGGATCACCACCATGTCGTTGTCCTCGAAACCGTCGGGGTGCTGGTCCAGGGCCTCGATGAGCGGGCGCTCACCGTTGAACACGCGGGCCCGACCGGTGAAGACGCCGTCCTGCACGCCGCCCTCGATGCCGGCGACCTTGAGGATCGCACCGCCCTCGGGCGCGAGGTTGCCGCGCAACAGGCGCAGCCCGCCAGTGTCCTTGAAGGGCTTGTCGACGGTGTAGATGACGCCCTGGTCCGGCGCCGGCGGGTCCAGGCGATGGACCTGCTCGGCCAGTGTCTCGCCCGTGCACGTCGAGCGCGTCACCGTCGAGGAAACCGGCGTCGAGGAGCTCGCGCACGATGACCTGCAGGCCACCCTTCTCGTCCACGTCCACCATGGAGTAGTCCCCGAACGGCCGCATGTTGACCAGCACCGGCAGGCGCCGGGCCAGCTGGTTGAAATCGCTCTGGCTCATGACGTCGTCCCACAGGTCCATGCCGGCGGCGCGGGCGATCTCGACGCTGTGCAGCAGAACGTTGGTCGATCCCCCCATGGCGATGGCGACAGTCATCGCGTTGCGCAGTGACACCGGCGTCACGATGTCGCGGGGCCGGATGCCCCGGCCCTTCATGGCGAGGAGGCAGTCGACGATCTGGTCGGGGAATTCGGTCAGGCGGCGCTGATCTTCCGAGGGCGGGGCCACCATGTGCAGTGGCTCCAGGCCGAGCACCGCGATGAAGGTCTGCATGGTGTTGTAGGTGAACATGCCCCCGCAACTGCCCTGACCGGGGCAGGCATTGAGGGCGAACCGGGCACGGACCTCGGCGTCCTGGTCGACCACCTGGAAGGCCGTCACCAGATCGATGCGGTCTCCCGTCGCCGGGTCGATTCCGGGCCGGATGGGACCGTCGGAGAGGATCACGACGGGCGTGTTGTTCTCGAGCGCCGCGGCAACGGTCCCGACGGGCGGCTTGTCACACGCCACGACGGCCACGAGCGCGGCGACGCTGTTCGCCGCCAGGTGGATGTCTGCCATGTCGTGGACGAGCTCGCGCCCGACGAGGGAGAAGCGCATCTGCGGCGTGCCGTTGAGCTGGCCGTCCGAGACACCCAGCGTGAACACGGGCGGGATCAGGCGCACCGGCAGGTCGTCCTGGGCGATCCGGCGGTGGAGTACGGACTGGACGGCCTGCACCTTCTGCGGGACGCCGAGATAGCACTGGCTGTCGCCGAGGTTGCCGATCACCGCCCACACCGGGTCGTGGATCTTGCGCACGTCCTCACCGAGGAAGGCAGCCGTGCCGACCCGCTGCACGTCGCGCCCCGGATTCACCGACACGAACGTGGCCGTCGACTCCAGTTCTTCTTTGGGCACGGATCCAAACTAATGGGGTTGGCCGAGCAGGATCGGCGCTCCGGATGGGCCGCTGCGAGTCCCTCTCGCCTCAGACGGGTGCGGGCACCCGCGGCGGAGTGAGTGCCGTGGGGGTGACCTCCACACCGATCTGTGGGATGGACCGGTCCATCCAGGAGGGCATCCACCAATTGACCGGGCCGAGGATCTCCATGATCGACGGCACCAGCATCATGCGCACGATCGTCGCGTCGACCAGGACGGCCGTGGCCAGCCCGAGCCCGAACACCTTGAGGATGTGCAGCGGGTCCTTGATCACGAACGAGGCGAAGACGCAGAACATGATGGCCGCCGCCGCGGTGATGATGCGGCCCGTGACAGCGATGCCGTCGGCCACGGACAACGAGTTGTCGTGCGTCCGTAGCCACTCCTCGCGGATGCGTGAGAGCAGGAACACCTCGTAGTCCATGGAGAGCCCGAAGAGGACGACGAACAGCGCCACGGGAATCCACGGGTCGATGGGGCCCGTCTCGCCGATGCCGATGATGCGCCCCGCCCAGCCCCACTGGAACACCGCGACCATCACGCCGTAGGCGGCCCCGACGCTGAGCAGGTTCATGATCACCGCCTTGAGCGGGAGGACGAGGGAGCGGAAGACGACCATCAACAGGATGAAGGACAACAACAGGACGGCGCCGATCACGATGAAGAGCCGGTGTCCGAGGAAGTTGGCCGCGTCGATGCTGGCTGCCGTCTGCCCGCCGACTTGCGCGTCGACGGTGGTCCCTCCGACGACGGGTGCGATGACGTCGTTTCTCAGCGTCTGCACGAGCGTCTCCGTCTGGGCCGACTGCGGTGACGTGGTCGGGTAGACGACGATGACCGCGCCGGTGTCCGCGCGATTGAATTCCGGCGGGGTCACGAAGGCGATGCCACCGTGATGCGCCGCGATGGCCCGTTGCAGGTGCTCGACGGTGGCGCGGTCGGTCGGCCCGTTCATGTCGGCGGCGACGACGAGGGGTCCGTTGAACCCCGGGCCGAATCCCTGTGCCAGGAGGTCGTAGGCCTGCCGTGTCGTCAACGAGGTCGGGTCGTTGCCGGCGTCGGTGAAGGCGAGCCGCATGCTGAACAGCGGGAGTGCCAGCGCGACGAGAACGAGCACGGCCACGATGCCGGTCACCCAGGCCCTTCGCTGCACGAAGCGGCTCCAGCGGTACCAGAAGCCGTTCTCGGGTGGCGGGCCGCCGCTCTGGAGCAGGCCGGGCACGTGCCACTTGTCGATGGCGTTGCCGGCGAAGCCCAGCATGGCCGGTAACAGCGTGAGGGCGGCGATGAGCACCATGAGGACGGCGGCGATGCAGGCGGTGGCCAGTCCGATCATGTACGCCTGGCCGATGAGGTAGAGCCCGAAGAGCGAGATCACCACCGTGCTGCCGGCGAAGAGGACCGACCGGCCGGAGGTCATGAGAGAGGTCACGACGGCGTTGCGAGGGTCACGACCCTCGAAGATGCCCTGCCGGTAACGGGTGACGATGAAAAGGGCGTAGTCGATGCCGACGCCGATGCCGATCATGGCCGCCATCTCGGGGGAGAAGTTCGGCACGGTCAGCACGTGCGTCAGGAGCTCGAGCAACGCGATGCCGATACCGAGCCCGGCGAGCGCGGTGATCACGGGAAGGCCCATGGCCACGACGGAGCCGAAGGCGAGCAGCATGATGAGGATGGCCGCGGTGATGCCGATGCCCTCGCTCGGCCCGGGCGCCGCCGTAGCGGCGGCGGAGATCGGGTTCCCGCCGAGCTCGACCTGGAAACCCTTGGTGGCGGCGGCCTGCGCCGTGGTGATGACCTTCTTGACGGCTCCGGTCGGGATGTCGGCCGTGTCGGTGGTGAACTGGATTTCGGCGAAGGCGATGTTGCCGTTGCTCGGCGGGGCGATCTGGTGCGCACCGGCGGCCGAGAACGGACTGGTCACGCTCTGGACGTAGGGCAGCGACGCCACGCCGGCCACCACCTTGTTGATGGCCGCCTCGTTGGCCGGGGTGTGGATCGGCGCGGTCGTATGGAAGACGACGTCAGCCGTGTCGCCGGACTTCGAGGGGAACTTGGACTGCAGGATGTTCTGAGCCTGCTGCGACGGGGTGTTCCCCGCCGTGAACCTGTTCTCGAAGTGGGTGCCCACCACCTGGGAGATCACCGTGATGCCGATGATGGCCAGGATCCACAGCATGAGGACCGTCCGACGGCGGTCGTAACAGGCGCCGGCCAGGCGTCCCAGGGCCGTGACGGGGGGCTCCTCGGTCGTCTGCACGGTGCTCGTGGTCGCTTCACCAGTAAGATTCACCATTGATGAGTTTTAACACAGAATTCCCCGCTGGTGAATCCCCCGACTGGTGGAAATTTTCGAGGGGTCGTCCATGAGTGCCGCCGCCGCCGGCCGACGGCCGGGCAACGCGGACACCCGGGGGGAGATCATCGAGGCGGCCAAGCGCGTCTTCGCCGCCAAGGGGTATGACGGCGCGAGCCTGCGGGCCGTGGCCCGCGAGGCCGAGGTGGACCCGGCTCTGGTCCATCACTACTTCGACGGGAAGGCGAGCCTCTTCGTCGCCGCCATGGCCCTGCCCTTCGACCCGCGGACCGTTCAGAAAGGCCACTCCGCCGCCAACTCGATGTCGACGTCGACCTCGAGCTCCGGAACGATGGTCGTCACGGGCTTTCTCACCATGTGGGACCAAGCAGAAGGAACAGGTTCCTCGTTCGCTGCGTGTGTCGCAGGCATGGCGGCGTCGACCAGCGTGGCCGACGCCATGCGCGAGTTCGTGGCCGAGCGGGTCTGGAGCAACAGTCCGGTGAACGAGGGTGAGAGCGACGAGACGACGCGTCAGCGGCGAGCCCTCGTCTCCTCGCAGCTGATGGGCCTCGCCTTCACCCGCTACATCCTCCGGGTGCCGCCCGTCTCAACGGCCACGCCGGCGGAGATCGCCGCCTGGGCCGGCCCCACCCTCGATCGCTACATGGTGGGGACGATCGACTGAATCGGTGTGGGCGGACGCTCCCCGGTTAGCCGCGCCGGCGGCGAAGTTCCGCCGCCACTTCCTTGCCGTTCGCCTTGCCCGACGTGGCCTTCATGACCGCACCGGTGAAGAACCCCATCAACTTGTCGTCGCCCTCGACGAAGCGGGCCCATTCGTCGGCGTGGGCCGCGATCACCTCGTCGAGCACCGCGCCCAGGGTGTCGGACCCCAGCGCCTCGAAGCCCATTTCCTTGGCCACGGCAGCCGGGTCTCCCCCGCCGCGCTCGAGCAGGGCACTCAAGACCGCCTTGGACTGGGTCGCCGACAGCTGGCCACCTGATTCCATTGCCAACACGGAGGCGAACGAGCCGGCGTCCAAGTCCGGGGCCGCTTGAGCCTGGGCCGCGACCTCGTTGGCGGCACGAGCCAGGGCCAGGGCGATCGGTGCCCCGTTGCCCACGGCGGCGGTCACCAGGGCGTCGAGACCCAGGTCGACCACGGCATGGATCTGGTCGGTCTCGGCGCCACTGGGCGCCCCACCGAGTGCGGACGCCAGGGCGGCCCGGCGGTCTGCGGGCATCGGGCCCAGCCCCGCCCGCACCTGCGCCTGCCACGCGTCGTCGGGCGCCAGCGGCACGAGGTCGGGCTCGGGGAAGTACCGGTAGTCGTTGGCCTCCTCCTTGGAGCGCAGCGACTCGGTGCGCCCGGCGGACTCGTCCCAGTGGCGGGTCTCCTGGTCGACGCTGCCCCCGGACTCGAGGACCGCGATCTGTCGAGCCGCCTCGTACTCGATCGCGCGTCCCAGCGAGCGCATCGAGTTGAGGTTCTTCACCTCGCACCGCGTGCCCAATGAAGTGGATCCCGAGGGCCGCACCGACACGTTGGCGTCAACCCGCATGGAGCCCTCTTCCATCCGGCCGTCGGACGCGCCCGTCGCCATGAGAATGCCGCGCAGCTCGGCGGCATAGGCCCGGGCCTGGGCGGCGGAGCGGATGTCGGGCTCGCTCACGATCTCGACGAGCGGCACCCCGGATCGGTTGTAGTCGACCAGCGCATGTTCCGCCGCGTTGATCCGTCCGCTCGCGCCGACGTGCGTGAGCTTGCCCGTGTCCTCCTCCATGTGGGCCCGCGTCACCCCGACCCGGGATTCGTCGGGCAGCTCGAGCCAGCCACCGAGGTTGAGCGGCAGGTCGTACTGGCTGATCTGGTAGTCCTTGGCCTGGTCCGGGTAGAAGTAGTTCTTCCGGGCGAACTCCGAGGGACGGACGTCGCAGTGCAGCGCCGCCCCGATCCGCATGGCGAGCTCGACCGCTTTCTCGTTCAGCACCGGCAACGACCCGGGCAGACCGAGGCAGACCGGGCACACGTTCGTGTTGGGCTCGTCGCCGAACGCGTTCAGGCACCCGCAGAACAATTTGGTCGTCGTGGCCAGCTCGCAATGGACCTCGAGGCCGATGACCATCTCCCAACTTCGGTCCGCGCCGCCACTCGTCACGGCGCCCCCGCCTCGATCACCCGGGCCACCCGGAACAGCAACGCCTCGCCGAGCGCCGGCGCCAGGACCTGCACCCCGACCGGCAGCCCGTCGTCACCCCGGCCGAAGGGCACCGAGAGGGCGGGGTGACCCGAGAGGTTGGAGGGAATGGTGCACACGTCGTTCATGTACATCGCCATCGGGTCGTCGACCTTCTCGCCGAGGGCGAACGCGGTGGTGGGGGCCGTCGCCCCGAGCAGCACGTCCACCGATTCGTAGGCCCGGTCGAAGGCCCGCATCACGAGCGTTCGGACCCGTTGTGCCTGGGCGTAGTAGGCGTCGTAGTAGCCCGCCGACAGCGCGTACGTGCCGAGCATGATGCGGCGCTTCACCTCGGGGCCGAAGCCGGCGGTGCGCGTCGCCGTGTTCATGGACGCCGCATCCTCGCCGTCGACCCGGAGGCCGTAGCGCACACCGTCGTAACGGGCGAGATTGGACGACGCCTCCGCCGGGGCAATGAGGTAATAGGCCGACAACCCGTAGCGGAACTCGGGCACCGAGACGTCATCGACCTTGGCGCCCGCAGCCGCCAGCACCTCGGCCGCCTCCTGGACACGGGCCACCACGTCCGGTGCGCAGTCGTCGACCAGGTCACGGCAGACCCCGACCCGGATGCCCTCCGCCCCGTCTCCCACCCGCGTCAGCGCGGACTCGACCGGCACGGGAAGAGACGTGCTGTCGAGGGGGTCGTGGCCGGCGATGACGTCGTAGAGCAGCGCGGCGTCCTCGACCGAGGCGGCGAAGGGCCCGATCTGGTCGAGCGAGCTGGCGAAGGCGATGAGCCCGTACCGCGAGACGCGCCCGTACGTCGGCTTCATGCCCACCACGCCGCACAGCGCGGCGGGCTGGCGGATGGAGCCGCCGGTGTCCGAACCGAGACTCAGCGGCACGAAGCCCGCTGCCACGGCGGCGGCCGAACCGCCGCTGCTCCCGCCGGGGACCCGGCCGGTGTCGTGCGGGTTGCGGGTGGGACCGAAGGCGGAGTTCTCCGTCGAGCTGCCCATGGCGAACTCGTCGAGGTTCGTCTTGCCCACCACGATCGCGCCCGCGTCGGCCAATGCCGCCACCACGGTGGCGTCGTAGGGCGGCCGCCAACCCTCCAGGATCTGCGATCCGCACGTCGTGGTGGCGCCCCACGTGCACAGGTTGTCCTTCAGGGCGACCGGCACGCCGGCCAGCGGCCCCGGGTCGCGGCCCGCCGCCACCATGGTGTCGACCGCGTCGGCCCGCGTCCGGGCCTCCTCCCCGAGCACGGACAAGAAGCAGTGCAGTGGGCCGTCGCCCGCCGCGACGGCGGCCAGGGCCTCTTCTGTGACCTCGCGGGCGGTCCGCTCCCCTGACCGCACCGAGGCAGCCAGGGCCAGAGCGCTCGTCACGACGGGTCTCCACCGATGCGGGGGACCCGGAAGCGATGGTCCTCCACCGCGGGCGCCCCCGCCAACACCTCGTCGCGGTCGAGACAGGGCCGGGGCTCGTCGGGACGCAGCACGTTCTCCAGCGCGATCGGATGCGACGACGGTGGCAGGTGGGAGAGGTCCAGCGCGGCGACGTCGGCCGCGTGCTCCAGCACCGTGCGCAGCTGCCCGGTGAAGAGCTCGACTTCTTCGTCGCTCAGGTCGAGCCGGGCCAGCTGCGCCACGTGCACGACGTCGTCGCGGGTGAGCCCGTCGCCGGCGCTCACGGACGGGACGGCGACGGAGCCAGGACGGAAGTGACGAATTCCACTGTGCGCGCCTCGATCTCGTCCTTGTCGTAGTCCAGCGTCGCCACGTGGTAGCTCCGTTCCAGAAAGACCTGTTCGACCGGTCCCTTGGCCCGGGCCACGAGGAGATCGCTCGACTTCGGGTCGACCACGTGGTCCTGCCGGCTGGTGAACACGATGACCGGGCAGGTCACCGACTCGATCGCCGCCTCCACGTCGCCCGCCGCGGCAAAGAGCGACAGCGCGGCGCGCAGCGGCAGCCCTTCGTAGGCGTCCTCGACCACGCCGTCCATGGCGATGTCCGAGCCGATCCCCGGCGCCACCTCGTCGCCTCCGTCGACCATCGACTGCACGAGGGACACCGTCGCCTCGTCGGGGGACATCAGGAGCGGGTTGACCAGGGCCAGTCCGGCGATCTCCGGATGGTGCTGGGCCAGCCAGGCACTCAACGTGCCGCCCATGGAGAGCCCGACGACGGCCACGCCGTCACTGCGTGCCGCGAGGTCGGCGTAGGCCGCCTCGGCCGCGCCCGACCAGTCCTGCCAGCGCGTCGGGAGCATGTCGGCCATCTCGGTGCCGTGTCCCGGGAGGAGCGGCATCTCGACGGTGAGCCCGGCGTCGGCGAGCGCCATGGCGAGCCCGCGCATCGACTGGGGATTGCCCGTGAACCCGTGCAGCACCGAGCGCGCCGCGAGCGTCGCCGGTGGCGGAATAGGGCTCGGCGCCGGGGATCACGGAAGGGCAGCCTACCGGCGCGCCGGGTAGGGTTCCGGCGGCCGATACCCGACACGGACCAGAGGAGCACGTGCATGCCCTACCCGTTCCTGAGCGACGAGTGGTTCGACGAGGCGCGCAAAATACGGGCCGAATACGACGGCAAGGTCCCCCCGATCGCGCACTCGGTCCGCATGAACCTGGTCGTCACCGCCGTCCCGTTCGGGGACGCCGACGTCAACGCCCACGTGGACACCTCGTCCGGCGACCTGGTGCTCGACACCGGTCACCTCGAGAGCCCGGACCTCACGGTGACGGCCGAGTACGACACCGCCAAGGCCATCCTGATCGAAGGGAACCCCCAAGCCGGCATGCAGGCCTTCATGGCGGGAAAGGTCCGCGTCGAGGGGGACATGGCCAAGCTGATGGCGCTCCAGGCCCAGCCTGCGGCGAGCGACCCGAACGCGGCCGAGATGGCCGCGCGCCTGCGCGACATCACCGAGTAGTCGAGTAGTCGAGTCGTCGACACGTCGTCGCGTCAGGCCGGGTCCACCACCAGCGCCGGCGCCGGGGCACCCCGGGACAGCGGCCGCATGAAGAAGGCGCACACGACCGAGAGCCCGGCCGCGCCGGCGCCGACCCAGAACGGGACGCTGAAGCTGTGCAGGAGCCCGGCCTGGTGGTGCGCCTGCTTCCCCAGGGACTCCTGAATCGTCAACACGCTCTGGATCCCGGCCACCTCGCCCACCTGAGCCGCCAGCAGCGCAGCTGCGCTCATGACCCCGTACTCGGACTGGGACAACTCGTTCGACATGGTCGACGACGTCGCGGGCATCGACACACCCATCCCGAGTCCCGACAGGGCCAGGGCCAGCAGGACCCAGACGAGCCCCGACGTGAGCGTGAGCGTGGCGAAGAGGACCATGGAGACGAAGAGGACGATCGTTCCGAACAGCGTGGTGGCACGCTCGCCCGTGCGCACCGTCATGTACCCGGCGATGGGTGCGCTCACCGCGAAGACGAGCGGGCGCGCCACCGACAGGAATCCCACCTGCGAGACGCTGTAGCCGAACACCTGCTCCATGAGCAGCGGGAACAGGAAGAACCCGCCGAAGTAGGCGAAGCTCGAGAATCCCTTGGCGGCCATGGGGAACACGAAGTTGCGCCGGTGGAAATACTTCGTCGGTATGAGCGGCGACGCGCACGTCATCTCGCGCCACACGAAAGCCACGCCGAGCACGACGGCGAGCACCCCGGCGACCACGACCGGGCTCGAGTCCCATCCGACGATCGGCCCGATGCTGAGCACCAGCATCCCCGAGGTGACTGCGCCGGCCAGCGTCCAGCTCCCGATCCAGTCCATGCCCTCCCACGACGGTCGCCGATCCCGGTCGCGGGCCCTGCGCCGCGACGGCAGCAGCACGGCGACGACCACCGACGCGGCGACCAGGAGCACGAGCTGGCCCCAGAACAGCGTCCGCCAGCCGAAGTACTGGATCACGGGAGAACCCAGCGTCACGCCGAGCACCGGTCCGCCCGCGCCGACCAGCGACCACCAGCCCAGCGCCTTCACGCGGTCCTCGGGCGCGAACAGCTCGAGGATGATGGCCATCGATGCCGTCCCGGTCGCGGCGCCCTGCACGCCGTCGAGGCACCGGGCGAAGAGGAGCAGGCCGACGTCGGGCGCGGTCGCGGTGAGGATGGCGCTCACCATGGCTCCCAGCAGGCCGAACTGGTACAGGCGGCGGTGCCCGAAGAGGTCGCCGGCCTTCCCGAAGAACGGCGCCGCGACGCCGAATGCGAGCAGCGGCCCGGTCGAGGCCCAGGCCAGCACCGAGAAGTTGGTGTGGAATTCGGCCTTCACCGTCGGCAGGGCGACGACGAACACGGTGAAGGTGATGTTGAGCGCCAACAACCCCGCGAGGAGTGCCACCAGGGCCCACCACTGGTAGCGCGGGCTCCGCTCCGCCCTCGCCGAGACGCGCCGGTGCAGCAGGGTGAACCAGTTGAGCTCGACGGAGCCGTCCGCGCCCATGGTCCCCATGGCGCCGCCACCGGGGTCGTAGCGCGGGTCGAGCAGCGCGTCGGCGCGCTCGGTGGTCGGGCCCTCCACGCGGGACACCCTACCGGTGCCCAATTCCGGGATATCTGGTCGTGCGCGGCGACGCCGCCGGTCGCGCCGCTCAGCTCAGCGGAAGCGGTTGAACCACCAATTCGGGTCCCGGCCATGGGCGTGGAAGTGGTCGGGGATCTGGCGCATGACCCGGTCGACCGACCACTCCCCGGCGCCGAAGCGGGCATCGGACACCCGGGTCAGCTGGGCCAGCATGTGCTCGACCTCGGCGTCCGGCGGGACGGCGCCGTGCTGTTTCCACACCACCATCGGCACGCCGCACACCTCGCAGTCGGCGACCCAGCAGACGTCGTCCTCGTGGTGCCACTCCGAGAGGCGCGCCGCCTCGCAGAGGTCACAGTGGGGACGGACCGTCACTGCGTGAAGAGCTGGACGGAAGACCCGATCTTCACGGTGGTGCCGATGGGGGGCTGCGAGCCCACGACGGGCTTGTTCGGCATACCCGAGACGCCCGAGACGGTGAGGCCCGCCTGCACCATGGCGGCCGTCGCCTGCGCCACGGTGTCCTGCAGCACGTTGGGCACCTGCGTGGTGGGGGGGCCGGTGGAGACGTCGACGGTGACCGTCGACCCGTACGGAGCGGGCTGCCCGCCGGGCGGCGAGGTGTCGATGACGTCGCCGGCCGGCACGGTCGTGCTCGCTTGGGGGTTCTGTGCCGCCGCCAGGCCGGCGGCCTGGAGGGTGGCCTGCGCCTGGGCGAACGTGGAGCCCGAGGGGATCGCCGGAACGGTCACCGGCGCGTGTCCCTGCGAGGGCACGAGGGTGATGGTGGACCCGTAGGGAGCAGTCGTCGGGTTGGCGGTGGCGCCGATCGACCACAGCACGAGCTGCCCGGCGGGCGTCGTGTTGTCGTAGCGGGGCGGGGCACACATGGTATGGAAGTGCAAGGCCACCAACGTCGTGTTGGCCACTGCGCACGTCATGCCGGTGAGCGACGGGATGGAGACGTTCGGCGGGCCGTCGGAGAGGACGACGGTCACGGTGGTCCCCTCCTTCTCCGAGGTCCCTGCGGCGGGGCTCTGCGCCACGATGTCCCCGGCCGCGATCGCGATGGACTGCACCTTGTTCTCGGATGCGCGCACGTTCATGTGCACCTTGGACGCCGACGCCTGGGCTGCGTCCAGGGTGAGCCCGCTCATCGCCGGCACCGGGTGCGACGGGGTGAAGACCTTGGCCTCGAAGGCGGCCGCGAGCCCGCCGGCGACCAGGAGCACCACCGCGACCACGGCCCCCAGAATCCAGGCCCGCCGGTGCGAGCGCTTCGTCTTGTTCCGTGGCGGCGGGGGGGTCCCGGCGCCCCCCGCGTGAGGCTCGGCGTCGAAGATCTCGCCCGGGCCCGCCCGGGTACCCACCGGCGCCGTCGCTGCGACCGTCGCCGTCGCCGTCCCGGTCCCGACGGTTCCCGTCGTCGTCGTCGTCCCTGTCCCCGTCGCCGCCGCAGCCGCCGCCGCCGCCGCCGTGGCCGCCGCCACCTCGGTCAGCTCGGCCACTCCCGGGGCGCGGAACCCGTTGATCGGCGCCGTCGCCCCGCCATGATCCAAGACCAGCGGCAGGGGTGCGGGGGTGGGCAGGGCGCTGGACAGGGCGCCCAGTCGGGCCGCCAGACCGGCCGCGTCGAGCCGAGCCGCCACGTCGGGAGCGGCGGCTCGGGCCAGGACCTCGTCGAGGGGGCCGAGATCGTGGTGGTGCGGCAGCGGCTGGCCGATCCGCGCGGCCAGGGTTCCCATCGTGGTGTCCGTCACGAAGGGGACCGTGCCCGTCACCGCCTCGTAGAGGACGATGGCGAGCGAGTACACGTCGGCCCGCCCGTCGACCGTACGCCCTTCGGCGGCCTCGGGCGACATGTAGCGGGCGGTGCCCACCATGGCGCCCGCCGGCTCCGTCCACGCCGCCTCGGCCAGCGCGCGGGCGACGCCGAAGTCGGCCACCCGGACGCGTCCTTCCTCGTCGAACAGCAGATTCGCCGGCTTGATGTCCCGGTGCACCAGCCCGCGGGCGTGCCGCGTAGGCCAGCCCCTGGGCCACCTCCGTCCCGATCACGGCGGCCTGGGAGTGCGAGAGGCGGAGCCCGCGGTCGAGCAGGTCGCGCAGGGAGCCCCCGCCGAGATACTCCAGCACGAGATACGGCCCGTCCGTGTCCTCACCCCAGTCGAACACGCGCAGCACGTGCGGGTGGTTGAGCGAGGCCACCGAACGCGCCTCGGCCCGGAACCGCTTGAGGAAGGATTCGTCGGCGGCCAGCGCAGGCTGGAGGACCTTCACCGCGACGTGGCGTTGCAGCGACACGTCCTCGGCCAGGAAGACATGGGCAGAAGCGCCGGTGCCCAGTGCGGACACCAGCCGGTACCGCTTCCCAAGGACCCGGCCGATGGAATCAGAGATCAGGGGCATCGGGGCGACCCCTACGCTACCGACCCCACCACCGTCACCGGTGGACGCCCCGCGACCAGCATTCCGTGCTCCCGACCAGGCCTTCGCCCGGGTCCGGCCCGATCCCCCGCCCGTCGTCGGACGCCGCCCCGTCGTCCGGTGCCGCCTCGGACCCGGTCGAGCATCATGCGGGGAGCTCCCCCGTCTCCAACAGCGACTCGAACGATTCCGCGCCGACCGTCGGGATCCCGATCTCGTCCGCCTTCTTCAGCTTGCTCGCCCCCGGGGCGTCGCCCACCACGAGCACGAACGTCTTCTTCGACACGCTGCCCGGCGATTTCCCGCCCCGCGCCATGATCGCCTCTTCGGCCCCCTCCCGCGTGTACCCGGGAACGGCCCCGGTGACCACCACGGTCTTGCCGGCCAGCGTCTGGGGCAACCCGCCCGTCGCCGGACCGCCCGCTGCCCCGGCATCCGCCGCTCCGCCGTCCGCCGCTCCGGTTCCCGCCGCCCCCGCTCCCCCGCCGCTCCACGCGGCGGCCCCCGGCTCCTCCGTATTGACCCCGGCCGCCCTGAGGCGGTCGACCACCGCGACGTTCGCCTCCGCGGCGAGGAACTCGGCCAGGCTGGCGGCGATGACGGCACCGACGCCGTCGACCGCGGCCAGCTCTTCGGCGGCCGCCCGCCCGATCGCGTCGAGGCTGCCGAAGGCGCGGGCGACGGCACGGGCACCGGTCGGCCCGACGTGGCGGATCCCCAGCGCGACGAGCAGTCGGCTCAACGGCCGTGCCCTGGACGCGTCGATGCCGCCGACCAGGTTCGCCGCCGAGAGCGCACCGAAGCGCTCGAGCGTGACGAGCTGCTCCGCGGTGACGTCGTAGAGGTCGGCGGGGTCGGCGATGAGGCCGGCCGCGACGAGTTCGACGACGCGCTCCTCGCCGAGTCCCTCGATGTCCATGGCCGAGCGGGACGCGTAGTGCGCGATGCGCTGGACGCGCTGGGCCGGGCAGTCGATGTTGGTGCAGTACGTGTCACTCTCGCCCGGAAGTCGGACCAGCGGTTCCCCGCACGAAGGACACGCGGTGGGGAATTTCCACTTGGGTTTGCGCCGCGCCGGAACACCGGGACCGTCACGCACCGGACCGACCACCTCGGGGATGACGTCGCCCGCCTTTCGGACGACGACCAGGTCCCCGGGCCGAACGTCCTTCACCGCCACCTGATCCTCGTTGTGAAGCGTGGCGACGCCGACGGTCGAGCCGCCGACGAACACCGGCTCGAGCTGGGCGAACGGAGTGGCCCGGCCCGTGCGGCCGATCGACACCATGATGCTGAGGAGTTTCGTCGTGCGTTCTTCAGGCGGGAACTTGAAGGCGATCGCCCACCGGGGGCGCGCGATGTGGCGCCGAGCACGACGTGCAACGCGAGGTCGTCCACCTTGGTGACGACGCCGTCGATCTCGTAGGCCAGGGCGTGGCGTGCCTCCTCGAGATGTCGGCAGCGCGCCACGACCGCCGAGATGCCTTCGACCAGCATCGCGTCGGGGCTGACCGGGAAGCCCGCCGCTTTCAACTGGGCCAGTGTCGCGGCCTGCGTCGTGGCCGGCCACGAGCTCTTGGCCGGCGCGCCCTCGACGATGCCGACCTGGTACGCCCAGAAGTGCAGCGGGCGCAGCGCCGTGATGCCGGGGTCCTTCTGGCGCAGCGCACCGGCCGCGGAGTTGCGAGGGTTGACGAAGAGGCGAGCGCCGGCGTCCGCTTGACGCTTGTTCATCGCCTCGAATTCGGCGACCGGCATGTAGATCTCGCCGCGCACCTCGAGCACGTCCGGATACGGCCCACCGGCGCGGGCCAACTGTGGCGGCACGTCCTTCACGGTGGCGACGTTCGCGGTGACGTCCTCGCCCACGACGCCGTCGCCGCGCGTGGCGGCCTGGACGAACCGCCCTCGCTCGTAGGTGAGGGACATGGCCACGCCATCGACCTTCGGTTCGCAGGTGAACCCGAGGGACTCGAGGTCGAGCGAGGGGTCCTGCCGTCGGAGGCGGTCGCCCCAGGCACGCAGCTCGTCGTCGCTGAAGGCGTTGTCGAGGCTCATCATCGGCGCCCGGTGGCGGACCTCCTGGAAGAGGCCCGACGGGGCCGCCCCGACGGAGTTCGTCGGAGAGTCGGGCGTGGCCAACGCGGGATGCTCCGACTCGAGCTGTCGCAGGTCCGAAACCAAGAGGTCGTACTCGGCATCGGGGATCTCGGGCGCGTCGAGGGTGTGGTACAGCGTGTTGTGGTGCCGGATCAGCTCGCGGAGCTCGACCGCCCGCTCCTCGACCCCGGGCGGCAGGCTCGCGTTGCCGGCCGGAGTCACGTTCAGGCGGCGATACCGGCGCCTGCGACGGCGTCCGGGTCGAGCGCGTCGTACAGCGCCACGGTCTGTCCGGGTGCAACTGGCCGCTGCGGGACGTCGAACCGCACAGAAACCCCGCGGTCGTGGTGCACGAGCGTGCACGGGACGGCCCGACCGTGCGCGCCGACCTGCGCCACGGCCCGGTCGCCCACGCCGAGCGGCCGGTCGACCCAGGTGAGCGTCGTCCCGGCCAGCACCACTGCAGTGCACATCACGTCGTCCGCGGGGCCTACGGTCACGCGGCGCGCCGCGACGTCCACCGCGGTGACATAGCGCCGGCGGCCGTCGGTCCCGTGGCCCATGCCCCGGCGCTGACCGACCGTGACCAACTCGACGGCCTCCACCGTGCCGGCGGCCAGGCCCTCTTCGTCGACGACGTGACCCGGGTGGAGATCCATCCTCCCGGCCAGGAAGTTCCTTCGTCCCTCGGTGCGACCGATGAAACACACGTCCTGGCTGTCAGGCTTGCCCGCGGTGCGAAGTCCGAGACGGCGTGCGTGCGCTCTCACCTCGTCCTTCGTCAGCTCGCCGACCGGAAGCACGATGCGAGCCAGCGCCTCCTGGCCCAGCATCGACAAGACGTACGACTGGTCCTTCGCCGCGTCGGCGCCCCGGCGCAGCCGCATCACCGGACGGTCCAGCCCAGCGCGGGAATGTCCTCCGGCGTCACAGCCTTGTCCTGCACTTCCTGACTCCACACGTCGGTGCCCGGCGATCGCTTCTTGGGCCGCCCGGGTGTGCGGTTCCATCGTGACACGGGCGTGATGGCCGGTGGCGAGGCGGTGGAAGCCGAGGCGATCGGCCCGATGCAGCAGCCGGTCGAACTTCATCGCACGGTTGCACTCGATGCACGGGTTGGGCGTCCTCCCCACCGCGTGCTCCTCGACATACGGAGTGACGACATGCCGCTCGAAATCCTCGGTGAGGTTGAAGACGTGGTGCTCGATCCCGATCTGCTGGGCGACCCGGCGCGCGTCCTCCACGTCGGCCACCGAGCAGCAACCTGAATCCGAGACGCCGCCCCAGAGCTTGAGCGTGGCGCCGACGACATCGTGGCCCTGCTCGACCAGGAGTGCGGCCGCGACGGAGGAGTCGACGCCGCCGGACATGGCCACCAGCACTCTCATGCGCACCAGTGTGCCACCCGTCTTCACACGCACCGGCGCAGCGAGGCCACGACGTCGGGCACGACCGCAAGGGCATGGTCGATGTCGGCCTCGGTCGTGGTGGAGCCGATCGTGAACCGGACTGCGCCTTCGGCCAGGTGCCGGGGTACACCCATGGCCGCCAGCACGTAGCTCGGCTCGAGCGCGCCGCTGGCACACGACGAGCCACCCGACGCGCACACCCCCGCTGCTCCGAGGGCGACGAGCAACTCCTCGCGCTCGATCCCGGGGAGGCACAGGTGGAGGTGGCCCGGCAGCACGGGCACACCCGCAGGGACGGTGCGTTGCACTTCGGGCACGGCCAGCAGCCCCGCGGCCAGGCGGTCCCGTAGCGCCGACACCCGGGTCACCGTCGCCGTTCGCTCCCTCAGAACCGACCGCAGCGCCGTGGCCAGGCCCACCGCTCCGACCACGTCCTGCGTGCCACTCCGCCGCTCACGTTCCTGGCCACCGCCGTGCTGGCGGGGGGACAGGGCAACCGCCGGGCTGACGACGAGTGCCCCCACGCCCACCGGACCACCGACCTTGTGCGCACTGAGCGAGAGGAGGTCGACGCCGGCGCACATCGCCGCGATGTCGAGGTGGGGGGCGGCCTGAACGGCGTCGGTGAAGACCACGGCCCCGGGTGCCCGGCGGCGCACGGCGTCGACCACCGCTTCCACCGGCTGCACGACCCCGGTCTCGTTGTTCGCGGCCATGACCGCGACGAGCACGACGAGCGAGGAAAGCGACCGCGCCAGTGCGTCGAGGTCCACGATTCCGGCACCGTCGACGGGCAGCTCGCGTGCGTCGGCCCCGAGCCGGCCGGCGGCGCGGCACGATTCCCGAACCGCGGGGTGCTCCACGGCGCTGGCGAGGACCACAGCATGCTTTTGCGCGGCCAGAGCCGCATCCACGGTTCCGAGCACGGCCAGGTCGGCGGACTCCGTGCCGCCCGAGGTGAACACGACCTCGCCCGGATCGCGGCGCACGAACGACGCCACCTCGTCCCGTGCCTCCTCGAGCAGGCGCTTCGCCCGCTGCGCCGGCGGGTGGCTCCCGGTGGGGTTGCCGAGCGGGCCGGCGAGCACCTCCGCCATCGCGGCGGCGACCTCGGGCCGCAGCGGCGCCGTCGCCGCATGGTCGAGGTAGGCGACGGTCACCCGGGACGTCGCGGCAACGCCGAACGACGCCGCCTCACCGCCACGACGTCACCGTCACCACGTGTCCCGACCACGTCACCGTGGCCACGGCCCGTCTTCGCCGTTTGTGACCAGTGTGGTCACGCCACGTAGACGGTCTTGGCGTTCGCGAACTCCTTGAGGCCGAGCTCGGCCAGCTCGCGCCCGAAGCCCGATCGCTTGATGCCGCCGAAGGGCATCTCGGGCATGGAAGCCACCATGGCGTTGACGAAGACGGCGCCAGCCTCGATGCCCTCGACACAACGCCGCACCTCGTCCTCGTCAGAAGTCCACACACTCGAACCCAGACCGAAGGATGTGGCGTTCGCCGCGGCGAGCGCGCCTTCGACGTCGGCGACCCGTATGACCATGGCGACCGGGCCGAACATCTCCTCCTGCGCGATCGGCATGTCCATCGTCACACCCGAGAGCACGGTGGGTGCGAAGTACCAGCCGTCGCCCTCCGGGACGTCCGCGCCGGCGTGCACGGTCGCCCCCTGGGCCCGGGCCGCCTCGACTTGTCCGACCAGCTCGGCCCGTTGGGCCTCGGTCACGATCGGTCCGACGTCAGTGGCGGGGTCGAAGGGATCGCCGACCACGAGCGAGGCCATGGCGTCGGAGAAGCGGTCGAGGAACTCGTCAGCGACTGCGTCGGCCACGATGAAACGCTTGGCCGCGATGCACGACTGGCCGTTGTTCTGTACCCGGGCGTTGACCGCGGTGCGCACGCACGCTTCGAGGTCGGCGGAGGGCAACACGATGAAAGGATCGGATCCTCCCAGTTCAAGCACGCTCTTCTTCAGGGCGTGACCCGCGGCCGCGCCGACGGACATTCCGGCCCGCTCGGAACCGGTGAGCGTGACCGCCGCGACGCGCGGGTCCTCGATGAGCGCCGCGACGTTCTTCGACTCGATGTAGAGATTGGTGAAGACGCCGTCAGGCACACCGGCGCGGCGGAACAGGTCCTCGATCGCCGCGGCGGTCTGGGGCACGTTGGAGGCGTGCTTGAGGAGCCCGCAATTGCCGATCATCAGCGCCGGCGCGGCAAAGCGGATGACCTGCCAGAGGGGGAAGTTCCATGGCATGACGGCCAACACCACACCCAGAGGCTCGTAGCGCACGTAGGACCTCGAAGCCGTCGTGGTCACCGGCTGGTCAGCCAACAGCTCCTCAGCATGTTCGGCGAACCAGCGCAGCCCCACCGCGCATTTTGAGACCTCGCCCTTGGCTGCGGCAAAGGTCTTGCCCATCTCCGTGGTCAGGATCCGGGCGACGTCCGGGACCTCGCCCTCGAGCAGCTCGGCCGCGGTGATCAGGTGCCGCGCCCGTTCGGCGTACGTGGTCGCCCGGTACGCCGGGAAGGCGTCGGCGGCGCGTTGGACCAGCGCGTCGATCTCCTCGGGTGTGTGGGGCGGGAACTCCTTCTCGGTCTGGCCGGTGGCGGGGTTCACGGTGGCAAAGGGCATGCATTGATTCTTACCCGCCTGCGTGCCGGATCGTGCAGGCACGCCCGCCCGTCGAATCGCCTGGCGGCACGGTCCTGTGGCGGGTGCCAGCATGGCGGGGCCATGCTCGACGCCGCGGCTGACCCGATCGAACACGCTGGCAGGCTCCTGCGACGGGCTCGAGCGCGTCGTGGTCCTGACCGGGGCCGGAATCTCGACGGACTCGGGCATTCAGGACTTCCGGGGTCCGGAAGGGCTCTGGACCAAGAACCCTGCGGCGGAGAGGGCCGCCACGATCGACGCCTACGTCGGAGACCCCGACGTGCGTCGCCGCGCTTGGCGCAACCGGCTGTCGTCGCCCATGTGGGACTCCGAGCCGAACGCAGGCCACCGGGCTCTGGTCGATCTGGAGCGGAGCGGCCGGCTCGACACGCTGGTGACCCAGAACATCGACGGCCTGCACCAGAAGGCCGGCAACGACCCGTCGCTGGTGATCGAGATCCACGGCACCTCCCTCGAGGTGGTCTGCCTGCGCTGCGGAGATCGTCAGCCGTGCGAGCCCGTTCACGCGCGGGTGCGGGCCGGGGAGGACGACCCGACATGCCTGTGCCCGGCGGCGGTCGTCGCCGGTCCTGGCACCGACCCCACGACGGTCTGCGGCGGGATCCTCAAGTCGGCCACGATCAGCTTCGGCCAGTCCCTGGTCCCCGAGGACCTCATGCGCGCGGAGGGCGCGGCAACTCGGTGCGATCTTCTCCTGGCCGTGGGCTCGACGCTCGGCGTCTTTCCCGCCGCCGGCCTCGTCCCGGTGGCGGTCCGGCATGGCGCGGTCGTCGTGATCGTGAACGGCGGGCCGACCGAGATGGACGACCTCGCCGACGTCGTGGTGCACGGGTCGATCAGCGAGGTGTTGCCGGCGCTGGCCCGCGCCCTCGGCGCTGACTGACCTGTCCCGACTCGCGTGGCCCTACTTGCCCCTGCCGAACTTGCCCCTGCCGACTCGCCTGTCCCGATTCGCCGCCCGGCTCGGACCCGGTCGGGCGGGGTCTACTCCTGACCGCGCTCGGCTGCGGTCACGCCGATCCGGACTTCTCGTCTTTCGACTTGCGGCGGGGCTTGAGGGCGAACCACCAGATGCTCGCGATGGTCCCCAGGGTGACCGCAGCTGCGGCCACCGGCTTGATCACCTTCCGTGCGCCGCTGTTGGGCATGTCGGGAGACTACCGGGCGGCGCCGGCTGCGGCCTGATCGGGCACGGATACGGTGACGTCTCGCCGTTCGAGTCTCGGACCGAAGGCGAGGGCGAGAAGGTGCTCCGCCACCCATGCCGGTGCGTTGAACCGATGCTCCGCGGCCGCCTGGCGGAATCTCGGCCCCTCCGGGAAGTCCGCCTCGCTCGTCGCCCGGATGGCGGCCTGCATATCGGTGTCGACCAGGCCGGGGACACCGAGTACGCATCGAGCCCGTTGTCGGCCTCCTCGAGTGCGACGACCCGGGTGAGATGGTCGACCGCCGCCTTGGAGGCACAGTAGGCGGCCCAACCCCGGTACGGCTTGGTGGCGGCGCCCGAGGACACGTTGAGGAGGACGCCCGTACCCGTCCGGCGCCGGACGTGTTCGGCGAAGACGGCTGTGCCGTTGACGACGCCGACGACGTTGGCCTCGACGACCCGGGCGATCTCGACCAGGTCGGCCTCGGCCAGGGGGCCGATGGGACCCAACACCCCGGCGTTGTTCACCCACAGGTCGATTCGTCCGAACCGCGCGATCACCGCGTCTGCGAATGCCGCCACGGCATCGGGGTCGGCGACGTCGACCGCGGCGCACACCGGTGCCTCCGCGGACTCGACCCGGCCGTCGTGAGCGGTCGGGCGTGTCCGGGCCACCAACGTGGGCCGGTGGCGTGCGCACAGGCCGAGATGCATACCCGACGCGGCGAAGTGGGCCGCCAGCCCGGCACCGAGACCCCGGCTGGCACCGGTCACGACGGCCACCTTGCCGGCGACGGCTACCCCGTGCGGATGTGTCATTCGTTGTGCGTCATTGGTCATGTCGTCATTCGTCATGCGCTATGGGTCATTCGCTTCGGCGCACGGACATGGTCGTCGGTGTCACCCCTGGCCGCCTCGATCAGCGCATCGAACGGCCGGCGGTCCCAGCTCTGCTCGGGATGCCACTGCACGGCGAGGACGAAGCGAGCACCAGGAAGCTCGACTGCCTCGATGACCCCGTCGGACGTCATCGCGGTGACCTCGAGACCGCGTCCGAGCCGGTCGATCGCCTGGTGGTGCGAGCAACTGACCGTGGCGACGTGGCCGAAGACGTCAGCGGTGCGCGTGCCGGCCACCGTCTCGACCTCGACGTCGCCGAACACATAGGGCGCGGTGCGATGGGCGAAGTGCCCGACTTCGTCGGGCAGGTGTTGGTGGAGCGTCCCGCCGAGGTGCACGTTGAGGACCTGGCAGCCGCGGCAGATGGCCAGAACCGGGAGGTCCACGCGGAGGGCCGCGTCGAGCAGGGCACGCTCGCTCTCATCTCGCACTCGGTCGACACCGGCGACCTCGGGCACCGCGTCCTCGCCGTACGCCTCCGGCGCCACGTCGCCTCCACCCGTCAGCACGAGGGCGTCGAGGACGGCGACGACCTCCTCGGCTCCCGTGCCCGGTCCCCCGGAGGCATCCTTCGGCGGCGGCAGCAGCAGGGGCCGCCCCCCGGCTGCCGCCACGAGCTCGAAGTAGTTGTTCGGCAGCACGGCGGCCCGGCGCTCCCAACCGCCCCAGCGGACCTCGGCCACGTAGGTGGTGACGCCGACGAGCGGGATCATCGCGGAACTGCCTCCTCGCCACCGCTCGCGGGTGCGCTGCCGATACGGGCCGACGGGCGTGTCGGAGTCACCGGCCCAGCGTACCGACCCCGGCCACGCCGAGATGCTGGACGGTTGCGCAGCCTGGGGGCAACATGGCGCATGCCAGGTCGCGAGTTGATCGATCAAGGAATCGCCGACGGAACCGTCGACACGGTGGTCGTGGCGTTCCCCGACGTGTACGGACGCCCGGTTGGGAAACGCGTCACCGCCGACTTCTGGACGGCTCACGTCTCGGCCCACGGGATCGAGGCATGCGAGTACCTGTTGGCGGTCGACATCGACATGAACCCCCTCCCGGGCTACCGGTTCGCCAACTGGGACACGGGCTATGGCGACGTCGTGTGCCGGCCGGACCTCGACACGGCGCGGTTGATCCCATGGCTCCCCGGCACGGTGTTCGTACTGGCCGACCTCACGGACGAGGAGGGCGCGGCGATCGAGGTGTCGCCGCGACAGATCCTCCGCGACCAGCTGGCCCGGGCGGCCGAACGGGGCCTTCGGGTCTGCAGCGCGACCGAGCTCGAGTTCTTCCTCTTCCGAGACTCCTACGACGACGCAGCGGCAAGGGGCTGGCGCGGGTTGACGCCGCACACCTCGACCATCGAGGACTATCAGCTGCTGCAGACGACGCGGGAGGAGTACATCTTGAGGCGGGTTCGCAACGAGATGCTCGGGGCCGACATCCCGGTCGAGTTCTCGAAGGGGGAGGCGGGTCGGGGCCAGCACGAGGTCAACGTCACCTATGCCGGTTCCCTCGAGACGGCCGATCGGCACCTGGTGTTCAAGAACGGGATCAAGGAGATCGCGGCGCAGGAGGGACGGGCGGCCACGTTCATGGCCAAGTGGACGATGGATGACGTGGGTTCGTCATGTCACGTGCACACGAGCCTCTGGGACCTCTCGTCCGGCGAAGCCGCCATGGCCGACTCGACGCATGCAACCGGCCTGTCGACCGTCGGGCGGCGATTCCTGGCCGGCCAACTCCACGCGGCCCGTGAGCTGGCCTGGTTGTTCGCCCCGACCTTGAACTCGTACCGGCGCTACGTGCCCGGGAGCTGGGCCCCGACCGCAGTGGTGTGGGGCGAGGACAACCGCACGTGCGGTTTCCGGGTGGTGGGGCGGGGCGCCGGCCGCCGGGTCGAGTCGCGGGTGCCCGGCGCGGACGTCAACCCATATCTCGCCCTGGCGGGCTCGATCGCCGCCGGGCTCTACGGCATCGACCACGAGCTGGAGCTGGGCGACCCCTACCCGCGCAACGCGTACGAGGCCACCGACGTGCCACGTCTCCCTTCGACGCTGGTCGAGGCGATCTCGGAACTTCGCACCTCGAGCGTCGCGGCCGAGGCTTTCGGTCCTGAGGTGCACCACCACCTGCTCAACACGGCCGAGCAGGAGTGGAACGCGAGCAACAGGCACGTGTCCGACTGGGAGTTGGCGCGGAACTTCGAGCGCATCTGAGCGGGCTCGGCTACACGCCGTGCAGGCGCCTCCCGTTCAGACGTTTGTGGATCCCCTTCGTCTTCTCGTAGAGGTTCACGAACTCCTTGAGCAGCCCGGCGTAGACCTCGGTCGAGGCCGGGTCCGGCGTGTAGATCGCCTTCACCTCGACGGTGGCCGGGATCGCGGGCACCTCGAGGTATCCGAGGGCGAGAAGGGTCAGCAGACCAGCGCCCCGCACGTTGGCGAGTACCGGGTCCGCAACCTGACGAATCGTGCGGCCCATGGCGTCGGCGTGCATCTGCGACCACAGGTCCGAGTTGGCGCCGCCACCGACGAAGGCGAGTGACTCGAACTTCTTCTTGCAGAACTTCTCAACTGCGTTGTTGAGCCAGGCCGAGTTGAGGGCCACGCCTTCCAGGACCGCTCGGATCATGTCTGCCCTGGTCGACGACAGGGAGAGGTTGTGAAACCCGCCGCGGATGGTGTGGTCGTCCACCGGTGAGCGCTCGCCGTTCAGCCACGGTGTGAACAGCACACCGTGGGACCCGACGGGGACGGATGCCGCCACCGTGTTCAGAGTGGCGAAGAAATCCTCGGGCGCCGAGGGATGGCGGACGTCCTCGACGGCGCTGGTGGTTCCTGATCCACTTCCAGGTCCAGTTCCAGTTCCAGTCCCACTTCCAGTTCCAGTTCCAGTTCCACTTCCAGTTCCAGTTCCACCGTCGTAGCTGTCGTCGGAATTAGGGCTCAGCAGGTCATTTGGAAACAGGAGGTTGTCCCGTAGCCAGGTGAGGCAGGCGCCGCCGGTCTCGTGCTCGTCCGCGACGAGGTAGCGGCCCGGAAGCCCCGACGGGATGGAGGCGATGTTGGTCAGGGCGTCCGTCTTCTTGAACGGCACATGGCAGCTGACCCAGCTCGACGTCCCGATGTAGAGGTGGCCGGCGAAATCGCCGACGGCACCCGATCCGACCGCGGCGGAGTGGAGGTCGCCGGTTCCTGCGACGACCGGGGTCCCCTCCAGGAGTCCGAGCTCGCCGGCAGCCGCCTGCGTCAGCCCGCCGAGCACGCTCCCTGTCGGCACGAGGTCGGGCAGTTTGGTCCTTTCGAGGCCGGCAAGTTCGATGAGACCGTCGTCGTAGGCGACTGCCCGGATGTCACGGTTGTCCGTCACCCAGTGCATCGTGATGGAGTCGTGAGAGGCACGGGCGAGGCCGGTCAGGCGGAAGTCGAGGTAGTCCACCGGCTCGAGGAACACTTCCGCGGCTCGATACACGTCGGGCCGCTCCGCACGCAGGAAGTGGATGTGACCCACCGGGTCCTTCCCGGAGAGGCTGGGGATCCCGCCGGTACGTCGTACCCAACGGGCCAGCTTGGACGCCGAATAGCCCTGAACGTTGAGCGCACCCCGGACCGTTTCGCGGACCGCGCGGGCACCTCGCGAGTCCATCCAGATGATCGCGTTCCCGATGGGTACTCCGCCGGCGTCCACGGCGACGGTTCCCGACCACTGCGAGGTGCATCCGACCCCGACGACGGCCGCCGGACTGGCACCGCTTTGCACCAGCGCCCGCCGTGAGGCGGCAACCACCGCGTTCCACCAGTCCCCCGCCGATTGCTCGGCCCCACCGTCGTCGGTGAGCTCCGTCGCCACAGGCTCGAAGGCATGCGAGACCACCCGTCCGCTCAGCGACAGCAGCGCGGCCTTGGGGCCACCTGTGCCGAGGTCGACCGCGAGCACGAAAGTTCCCTCACGATCGTCGGGCCGGACGTCGAAGGTCCGGAGCGGAACGGCCGCTGCACCGCGCAGACCCTGGGCTGTCATGGCGCGAAAGCGTACGCGGCCCGGCCGTTGTCCGGTCCGGGCCGCGTACGGCGTGGTCAGCCAGCGATCTGGACGATCAGTCGGCCTGGCTCGCCTCGACCTCCAGCTCGATCACGACCTTGTTGCCGACGACCACGCTGCCATCGAGGAGCGAGTGATTGAAGCTCACGCCGAAGTCGCGCCGGTCGATCTCACCCGTGGCCGAGAAGGCGACGACCGTCTTGCCTTCCTGCATGGACGGTCCCTCGCCCAGGAACTCCAGGTCGAGATCCACGTTCTTGGTGACGCCGCGGATGGTCAGGTCCCCGCTCAAGGTCCATTCCGACCCTTCGACGTGCTTCAGACCGGTGCTGCGAAAGGTCAGCGTCGGGTGGTTCGGTACGTCCAGGAAGTCGTTCGTCCGCAGGTGATCGTCCCGCTGGCCCTGATTGGTGTGGATGCTCGCCGTCTGAACCACCGCCTCCACTTTGGAGTCCTCCACGTGCTCCCCCACGGTGAAAGTGCCGGAGACCTCGGTGAAGCGGCCCCGCACCTTGGTTCCGATCAGGTGCCGGGCAATGAACCCAACCTCGGTGTGTGCCGGGTCGATCACGTAGGTGCCCGGTGCGGGCACGGTGGTGGATTCGGTCTTGCTCGCTGTGCTGGTCATTTGGGCCCTCCTCTTGGTGGTCCTAACTTTGTCTGATGTGATAGTATCTGATTATACAGATTCTTGTCAATCAGTAAAACTGCGAACCTGCGGGCGACAAGGGAGACTCTGGGCCTCGATATGGGAACGACAACACTTTCTGGGCATGGCGGCGACAATGAACGGTCGGTGAACGCCCCCGCGGCGGCCGCCCCAGATGAAGGCACTGGCAGTTGCGGGGTGCTGGGCCAGATGGACGACGACCGGATCCAGCTCATGGGGCTCATCGTCCGGTCGCACCGAAGGCTGACGGACTGCCTCGGACGCGAGCTGGAAGAGGCGGTCGGGATCCCCCTCGTCTTCTTCGACGTCTTGATCCATGTCGGAGCGGCGACCGAGGGCTGGCTGACCATGAGCAAACTCAGCTCCGACGTCGCCTTGACCACGGGTGGCGTGACTCGCCTGGTCGACCGGATGGCGGACGCCGGCTTGGTGGAACGACAGCATTGCCCGAACGACCGCCGGAGCGTCCACGTCGTGCTGACACCCGAGGGTCGTGCCACCCTCGAACGTGCGGTGGCCGCCCACGTCGAGGGGATCGATCGCCATCTGATGGCACCTCTCGACGCCGCGGATCGGACGGCGCTCGCGGTCGCACTCGGCAAGGTTCTGGACGCCGGCTGCTGACGGTCCTTCCGCGACGGTTCACCGCCGCGTCGACGACCGCCGCCGGCGTGTCCGCAGAAGATCGCACCCGGTCCTGACGTCCACGCGCTGTCGCGCGTGACGCGGTCTCGTCCCGACCGTTCTCAGGACGATGTCCACGACGAGCTCGCGAACCCGGACGGCAACCGTGCGCCTCGGCGCGTGGTCCAATGCCGAGCTCGCAGCGCTCTCGAACGAGGAGGCCCTCGCGGAGCTGCGCGAGGCCACCCGGTTGCGGGCGGCCCTCGACGGCCAGGTGGCTCAGCTCGGTGCCGAGGTGGCTCGTCGCCAGGCGTTCCGAGACATGGGGTCAACCTCGCTCGAGGCGCTCCTGGCCGGGCACCACGGTCTGGGCACTGCCGGGGCGCGGGTGCTGGCGCGTGTCGGCGAGCGTCTTTTCGACCTGCCGCGACTGCAACACGCTCTCGCTGCGGGCGAGCTCAGCTTGGATCAGGTACGCGTCCTCGTGGAGGTGGCCCGCCCCGAGACTGACGACGAGTGGGTCGAGGCGGCACAGGGTCTGTCCGTGCGCGATCTCGTGGCCCTCGCCGAGAGACGCCGGACCGCGCCGACGAAGGCCAGGAGAGGCGAGCGCGGTGGTCCCGACCAGAGTTCAGTGCGCTTCAACGACGGGGCTTGCACCATGACGGCGCAGCTGCGCCGGGCCGAGTACGCCGTCGTGCGTGGCGCCATCGAGGCACGGGTCGCCGCGATGGGAGCGGATGGGACGACCCCCCTCGACGTGCGATCGGCGGACGCTCTGGTCTCGATGCTGGCCGGCTCCGGCTCTGATTCCGGCTCTGATTCCGGCTCTGGCTCTGGCTCTGATTCCGGCACTGGCTCCGGGGCGAGCACGTCGTCGCACGCTCCTCCGACCATCGTGGCCCACGTTGCCGTCGAGGACCTCCTCGGGCGCTCCGATCGTTTCGCCTGGGAGCTCGTCGCCGAGCTCGAGCGGACGGGACTGATCACCGCAGAGGTACTCGAGCGCCTGGCCTGTGACGCGAACATCGTCCTTGCCCTCGACGACGAAGCGGGACACACGATGTGCGAGGGCCGGGCCCGCCGCTTCCCGACCGAGACCCAGCGCCGCGAGCTGTGGCGACGCGACCGTCACTGCCGATTCCCGGGTTGTGCCAACGCCTGGTTCACCCACGCCCACCACATCGTGCCCTGGAGCACCGGAGGACTCACGGACGCGGACAACCTCGTCACGTTGTGCACTCATCACCACCACGAACTGCACTCGAAACGCTGGAGTGTCAGCGGCGACGCCAACGCTGAGCTCACCTTCATCGGCCCCGGCGGACGGCTCCTGTGCTCGCGCCCCTCGCCGTTGTGGGGCACGATCGGCGTCGCGCCTACGGCCGGTGCGAGACCGAGACCGAGACCGAGACCGGGACCGGGACCGGGACCCGCTTACGGTCGTCCGATGGTTGATATTCGTTGTCCCGACATGGAGACGCCAGAATGAGACGCGTTGGCTGAGCCGACGGCGAGGCTGGCCGACCACGTGCCCGTTGTGCCTTGTGGCAGGCAGCCCGCGACGGAATTCTCGATGATCATTGTTCCGGAGAATCCACCCGACTTGCTTCCCGTTCCCGTATAGACGGCCCCACAGTCGGGGACGCTCATGGTGTTCAACGTCAAGACGTGGTGCTCGTAGCTATAGAAACCCGCCGGCACACGATCCACGAAAATCCGGTACCTATGCGTCAGTTTGATGGTCATCGAACCAGGGGGTGGATAGCCGCTCCAGTCGAAATTCAGGTTGTACGTACCCGTGACAGTGGCAGCAGCGCCCGCCGAGCTCACACCGATTGCCACCGTGCTGACTCCTGCGGTAGCCGCCAGCAAGCCGGCCAAGGCCACCGCCCTCAACGCCGTGGTGCGCTTCATGTCGTCTCCTCTCGAGGCAGCACTGGTGTGAGCCGAGCTGCGCTCCGTCCTTCACGCGACGGAACGGGAACACGGCGTGCGGCGATCCGCCGTAAACCTGAGCCTGTCAGCACGGACGCCAACGGGCGGTGACATGAGTTCAGGGTCCGATTCCCGGTCCGACCACGAAGGTGACGGTTCAAGCGGCAAGGCTCCGTCAAATGTTTGCGACTTCCGCAGCTCCACCCGTTGCGCCGAGAACCAATGAGGACACGCCGGCCGTGCAGTTGCCGTTCTGGCTCGATTCGCCGATCACGATCTCAGGATCAGAGAAGGGAGGTACGGCCTGGCTATTGGGGAAGGAGCCTTTGACTTTGTTGCCGCCGAATTCGCTCCATAGGTAAGGAAACGACGGCCCGGGATCCGGAGCGATAAAGCCCCGGAATTTGCTCGGCGCAATGCCGTTGCCATAGGTGAGCTTGAGCGTGCCCTTCGCCCCGGTCTCCTCTGCCTCGGAGCATTGACCAACGCCGGGGGTGAAGGTGACCGTCCCGGAACCCTTGATCTGGGCCGGGGCGGGCGAACCGCCCGTACACGCTCCCGTGATCTTGAACTTGATTGTGGCGGTCACGGAACCCGTCGTCGCGTCACTCCACACGGGTGAGTATCTGATCGATCCCGTGGCGACGCTTGCCGACCCGAAACAATTGACTATTCCCGTGCCGGTCGTCGTCGCCCATGCGGATCCCATCCCTACAGGAGCGAGGTTGACCAAAATCGGCAAGCCCAGAAGGGCTACACCGGCGACCACCTTCCGCGGTCTCACGTCCGCCACCTTTCTCGCGGGCAACGAGTCGCCGCACGGCTCTCCATGGTCCCATGCGGACACCGCAGTGGCAACCGCGGACGAAGCGGTCGAATCGAGCAGGTCGACGGAACGGATCAGGACTGCCTCGAAGAATCACGCCAGGCGGGCTCGGCTGAACTTCATCGCGCCAATCCGGACCGGCGACGAACCATCGGATGACCCTCAGGCCTGAGGGCGGTCCTTCTCCAGCCAAACCCGAGGCTCCGGCCCGTCACCGAACTCCTCGAGCTCCAGAACGGTGCCCTCACCGTTCCCGGGCTCGGTCAGAACGGCGGTCGCGAGCACCTCCCGCGCAATCCACTCGAAGTGGTCGGCGATGGCGTCCAGTCCGACGACGCGAAGGACGATGCGGTCGGACACCTCCAGACCGCTCGTCTTGCGAAGATCCTGAATCTGTCGAACGACGTCGCGCGCCCACCCGCGCCGGCGAAGGTTCTCGTCAACCGAGAGGTCGAGCGCCACCACCTCTCCACCCTCCCGAGAGACCGCGAACCCCTGCTGCGGCCGCACGCGAAGGGTGACGTCCTCCGGGCCCAGTTCGAAACTCTCGCCGTCGAGCACCACCGAGATCGGTCGACCTGACTCGAGGGATTCGGCTGCTTCGGTGCCGTCGACGGCTGCGAGGGCCGACTTGAGTCCCTTGCCCCGCTCGCCGAGTCGCGGACCCAGGCTCCGGAAGTTCGCTGCCAGCTCGAATTGGATCACCTCGCTCAGTTCGTCGGCCGCGTCCACCTCGTCGACGTTGAGCTCATCGGCCACGATGTCCCGCAGGATCTCGGGAGAGCCCGTGGGCAGGAAGACGAGCGCACGGCGGAGCGGTTGGCGCACCTTCATCCCAGCTTCGGCGCGGGCCGCCCGGCCGAGCGACGTGAGACGGCGGGCCAGCGCCATCTCCGCCTCGAGCTTTGGGTCGACCTGGCTCGAATCGGCAGTCGGCCAGTCTGCAAGGTGGACGGACTGGTCTTCGGCGGCATCGCCCAGGTGGCGCCACATCGTGTCCGAGATGAACGGGCAGAACGGAGCAAGCATCGTCGAGAGCGCCGTCAACACGGTGTGCAACGTGGCCTGGGCCGCCAAAGTATCGCCCGCAGGAGCGTCGGGATCCGTGCGCCAGAACCGCCTGCGGCTCCGTCGCACGTACCAGTTCGACACGTCGTCGACGAGGTCGGCCATCGCGGTGGCAGCGTTCAAAGGCTCGTAGTCCGTCAGCGCGGACGTCACGGTGGCGACCGTGCTCGCCAGGCGCGACAGGATCCAGCGATCGAGCGGGCCGCGGTCAGCCGGCGCCGCGATGGCGGAGTCCGCCGGGTCGAAGTCGTTCAGCGACGCGTACGTCGTGAAGAAGCTGAACGTGTTCCACAGGGTCAACAGGGTGTCCCTCATGGCGGTGTCGATCGCCGCCAGCGTCGCCCGCGTGGGCGTCCACGGCGATCCCTGACTGAACATCCACCAGCGCATGGCATCGGCCCCGCGCGTGTCGAGGATGCTCCAGGGGTCGATGATGTTCCCGAGCGACTTGGACATCTTGCGGCCGTCGGCATCGACGATGTGCCCGAGGCAGACGACGTGGCGGTACGGGCTCTCTCCGAACACCAGCACGTTGACGGCCAGCAGGGAGTAGAACCAACCACGTGTCTGGTCGATGGCCTCGGAGATGAAATCCGCCGGGAAGGTGAAAGCCTGAGCCGAGCCGGCCGCGTGCGGATACCCGACCTGAGCAGCCGGCATCGATCCGGAGTCGAACCAGGCGTCGATCACCGGCTCCACACGGCGACAGACCGCCAGCTCGTCGTCGTCGAGGCCCTCGGCACCGCAACTCGAGCAGGGGAACGTCACCTCGTCGATCGTCGGACGGTGAGGGTCGATGCCCGTGACGTCGCGACCACAGAGGTCCGAGAGCTCGGCCAGGGACCCGACGCAGCGCAGATGACCGCGACCGCAACGCCAGACGGGGAGCGGAGTGCCCCAGTAGCGGTCCCGCGAGAGCGCCCAGTCGACGTTGTTGGCGAGCCACTCGCCGAACCGCCCGTCCCGGATGTGGGCGGGGTGCCAGTCGACGAGCGCGTTGGCGGCGAGAAGATCGTCCTTGCGCGTCGAGGTGGCGATATACCAACTCGGCTTCCCCCAGTAGATGAGCGGGGTGCGACAACGCCAACAGTGCGGGTAGGAGTGGACGTACGGTTGGCGCCGGACGAGGAGGCCCTTGCTCTCGAGGCGGTCGTTGATGTCGCTGTTCGCCTCCCGTACGTCGCGGCCGGCCAACCAGGCGACGGCGTCGGTGAACCGGCCGTCGGGGCCGACGGGGTTGAGGGCCGGCAGGCCGTTGTCACGCCCGATCTGGCGGTCGACCTCACCGAACGCCGGAGCCAGGTGCACCAAGCCCGTCCCCTCGTCGGTGGTGACGTATCGAGCGGGGACCACGCGCCAACCGTCGGCCCCCGGTGGCGCGTCGAGGTCGTCGAAGGGCCGGACGTAGTGCAGCCCGACGAGCGCGGATCCGGGCAGACGCTGCGAGACCCGGGCTGAGGCGCCCTCCCCCAGGACGGCGTCGACCAATTCGTCGGCGACGACGAGCCCGTCGACCACCGCATATGTGAGGTCGGGATTGACCGCGACACCGGTGTTCGACAGCAGCGTCCACGGCGTCGTCGTCCACACGGCGAGCGACGGGGCGGCCCCGAACACGGCCGGATCGGCGTCGACGAGGGGCAGGCGCACGTACGCGGACTCGTCCTCTTCGTCCCGGTACACGTCAGGCTGGCCGAGCTCGTGGCTCGACAGCGCGGTCCCGCAACGGGGGCAGTACGGCACGACCTTCAGGTCCTCGTACAGGAGTCCCTGGTCGAACATCTGCTGGAGGTGCCACCAGACCGACTCGATGTAGTCGGGGCTGAGCGTCCAGTACGCGCTGTCCATGTCGACCCAGTAGCCGATCCGGGTGGTCAGGCGGGCGAATTCGTCGACGTACGAGTAGACGGAGTCACGGCACAGGCGGACGAACTCGGCGATGCCGACCTCCTCCTCGATCTGCTGCTTCCCGGTGATCCCGAGTTTCTTCTCGACCTCGACCTCGACGGGGAGGCCGTGCGTGTCCCATCCGGCTCGACGGGCGACGAACGACCCGCTCATGGCTCGGAACCGGCAGAAGAGGTCCTTGTAGACCCGGGCCCAGACGTGGTGCAGGCCCGGCTTGCCGTTCGCCGTGGGCGGACCCTCGTAGAAGACCCACGGCGGGGCACCCCGGCGTTGCTCCACCGAGCGCTCGAAGACTCGATGCTCCGACCAACGGGCGAGCTCGGACTGCTCGAGGGCTACGAAGTCGATGTCGGGGGGGACGGGCGAGAACACGGGGCCAATTCGTCAGGTGAGGACCGGAACGGTCTCTCGGAGAGAATAGAGCCTGTGAATCGGCCTACCTCGCACCGGCCGGACGCGATCTGGGTCGGAGGCGTCGGAGTGCCGAGGGGTTCCCGGCGAGGAGGGTGAAACGGCGACGGCGCAGGTCCGGCGCCTCCGGGTCGATCCCGCCTGGCGGGGCCGGGGCGTCCCTCCACCCGTCTGAGGGCACTCGAGGACGAGGCGGTCACGCTCGGGCATCCGTCGCTCGGGCTCGGGCTCGGGACCGGGGAGCGCCGGCCCGAAGCAGTGGCTCTCTCCGTGGCCACCGGGTGGAGACGCCATCAGGTCGACGTCGACAGTGGCGGTGACGGCGGGTCGCTCCCGGCGGGATCATCCGCTTCACCAAGCTCATAGCCTGAACCGATCATGACGCCCGACGCCTTCGAACTCATCTGCGAGATCGAGCCCGCGACGACGCCCGATCTGAAGCGTGTCCGCCATCAGATCGGTGTGCTCAGCTCCGTCGCCTCGAGCTTCCTGATCCCCGACAACCACATCGGTCGCGCCACCGTGTCCAGCGTGGCCGTCGCCCGGGAGGTCGAGGCCATGGGCGGGCGATCGATCGCCTGCCTCAATGCCCGCGACCGCAACCTCCTCGGGTTCAGACGCGATCTCCTCACCGCTGCCGCCTACGGGGTGGACCAATTCCTCTGCATCTATGGAGACGAGCCTGTCGTGGGCAAGCGGACCAGCGAGCTGACGGTGCGGACGATGCTCACCGAGGGCCGCCAGTACGCAGCCGCCCTGGGCGGGACGACCCCGATGCGCTTCGGCGCGGCGACCCGTCTCGGTGCCGGTGTCCTGCCCGAGTGGAGGCGCAGTGCGGACTTTCTCTTTGTACAGGTCGGCTTCGACCTCGACGCGCTCCTCCAGTGGCGCTCGACCGTGGAGGTGGCCTGCCCCGTGTACGCGGGCGTCATCGTCATCGCCAGTGCGGCGATGGCACGGAAAGTCACGATCCCGGGGTTGAGGGTGCCCGACGACCTCGTCGAGAAGCTGGAGCACGATCGCAACGCAGGTGTCGACGCCGCGTGCGACCTCGTCGCCGCCTTACGTGACTCCGGCGCCTTCGACGGCGTCCATCTCGTCCCCGTCGCTCGCTACCGCGACGTGGCGGCGCGACTCGAGAAGCTCCTCTGACCGACCCTCCGTCGGGTGTCGTCCCGACGTCCCGACGTCCGAATTATGAAGGCGCGTCTGCCCCACGGGAGCACCGCCGAACCGCCGCTGAGCGAGCGAGTCGAGCGCGTCCCCGTCCACCTCGGCCAGCGAGTCGACGACCAGGTCGGCGAGCGCGAAGGCCGGGTCGTGCCCCTCGCCGTGTTCGGGGACGGCGATGCACGCCATCGAGGCGGCTTTCGCCGCCAGCACCCCCGCCGGCGCGTCCTCCCAGACGAGGCAGCGTCGGGGCGCCACCGTGAGCTTGGACGCGGCGGTGACGAAGACGGCGGGATGCGGCTTCCCGTAGTCCTCGTCCTCCGCCGAGTGGACGAGGTCGAACCGGGCCCGCAGTCCGAAGTGCTCGAGGGCGGCGTCAATCAGCCGGTACTGGGACGACGACGCCACAGCCAGCGGGAGTCCCCGCCGGGAGCAGAGGTCGACGGCCTCGAAGGCGCCCGGCTTCAACCGTCCCTTGGAGCGAACCAGGGCGATCACGCGGTCGACGATCGCCACGGCGACGTCGGCCGGGGTCGGGCCCGCCCATGGATACCGCTCGTACCAGTGCCGGGTGACCTCGTCGACGAACATGCCCTTGGTCGTCCGGCAGCCGTCGGGGGACAGGGGCACGCCGAGGCCGCCCAGGATCTCGATCTCGGCTTCGTGCCAGAGCACCTCGGAGTCGATGAGCAGCCCGTCCATGTCGAAGATGGACGCGCCGAACCCCGCCGAGGCCGGAGGAGCGGCGCTCAACCGGCGAGCTGCGCCTCGATGTCGCCCACGATCACCGAGTCCCCCGGCTCCACCTGCGGCCGGTACCGGGCGACCACGTCGCCCTTCGGCGACACGAGGAACTTCTCGAAGTTCCAGGTGATGTCGCCCGCATTGCCTTCGGCGTCGGCCTTCTCGGTCAGCTCGGAGTAGATGGCGTGGCGATCATCCCCGTTGACCTCGATCTTCTCCATCAACGGGAACGAAACCCCGTAGGTGGTCGAGCAGAACTGCTCGATCTCCTCCGCTGATCCGGGCTCCTGGCCCATGAATTGGTTGCAGGGGAAACCGATCACCGAGAAGCCCCGGTCGCCGTACGTCTTCTGCAGGCGCTCGAGGCCCTCGTACTGCGGGGTCAGGCCGCACTTGGAGGCCACGTTGACCAGGAGGAGCGTCTTACCGGCGTACTCGCCGAGCGAGGTGTCGCCCCCCTGAAGTGTGTGGATGGGGATGTCGTACAGAGCCATGTCGACGACCCTACCGGGCGGCGCTCGGGGGCGTAGCCTGACCGCTCGTGCACGCCGTCGTCATACGCGACAACCATCTGAGCTGGGAGGAGCACGAGGACCCCGTCCAGGGGGACACCGAGCTGCTCGTGAAGGTGCGTTCGGCCGGGCTCAACAGCGCCGACCTCATGCAGCGCGCCGGCTTCTACCCGGCGCCCCCCGGCTGGCCGCAGGACATACCCGGCATGGAGCTCGCCGGCGAAGTGGCGGCCGTCGGACGGCAGGTCACGCTGTTCGCTCCCGGCGACCGCGTCATGGCGGTGGTGGGAGGGGGCGCCCAGGCCTCGATGGCCCGCGTCGACGAGCAGCATGCATTGGCCGTCCCCGACTCCCTGCCCTGGCCCGAGGCGGGGGGGTTCCCCGAGGTGTTCTCGACCGCATATGACGCGCTGTTCACCCAGGCCGATCTCCGCATGGGCGAGCGTGTGCTCGTCACCGGGGCGGCCGGAGGCGTCGGCACGGCCGGCGTCCAATTGGCCGCCGAGGCCGGGGCGACCGTCGTCGCCACCGTCCGCGACCCGGCGCGCCGCGACGAGGTCGCCGCACTCGGCGCCCACGTGGTGGTCGCGCCGGGCGAGGAGAGCACGTCCGGCCCCTACGACGTCGTGCTGGAGCTGGTCGGTCAAGCCAGCTTGACGGGGGTCCTGCCCCATCTCGCGACCGGGTCGCGCGTCGTGGTGATCGGAGTCGGATCGGGAGGCAGGATGGAGATCGACCTGATGCAACTCATGACCAAGCGGGCCCGGATCGGAGGCTCGACGCTCCGCGCCAGGAGCGCCCACGAGAAGGCGGAGGTCGCCGCCAGGATGTCGCGCCACGTGTTGCCGTCGCTCGCGTCAGGACGGCTCCAAGTCCCCGTGTGCGCGACGTACTCCATGGCCGACGCGGAGGTGGCGTACGAGCGGTTCGGCGCCGGAGCCAAGTTCGGCAAGGTGGTGCTGCTCGCCGGATGACGAGCAGCACTCGTGAGGCGACGGCCTCGAGGGATCAATTTTAGGAGATCAACTTTAGGAATCAACTTTCGAGCCGCCCGGTGAGTCAGAGCGTCCCCCAATAACAACGAGCGTCCCGCCGAACAACGAGCGTCCCGAAGCTAAACGGTCAGGATCACCACGCTCGCGTTGGCCCCGCGTCCGACCGTGTGCGAGAGGGCCGTCCGCGCTCCGTCGACCTGTCGCGGACCGCAGGCCGACCTCAACTGGCGTACCAGTTCGACGACTTGGCCGAGCGCCGAAGCGCCCAGCGGCTCTCCCTTCGAGAGCAGTCCGCCGCTGGGATTGACCGGGAGACGCCCCCCGAGCTCGGTCGCGCCAGAATCGAGCAGTTCGGCCGAGCCTCCCGGTTCGCAGAGTCCGAGCTCCTCGTAGGACAGCAGCTCGCGGGCGGCGTCGGTGTCCTGGCACTCCACGACGTCGAGGTCTTCAGGACCGACGCCCGACTGCTCGAACGCGTCCCGCGCCGCGAGCGTCGTCGGCGCGGGAATGCTGTCGTCGGTCAACCCCGACAGCGGCGTGGACTCGCTCAACACCGCGCCGGGCACGTGCGAGCGCAACACCGCCGCCGCCAACGTCACCGCCCCGGCACCGGCCGGCGAGGGCAGGTCGCTGCGCCTGAGCACGACCGCAGCGGCTCCCTCGTTCGGCGAGCAGAGCATGTGGAGGTGGAGCGGCTCGCACACCAGGCGCGAGGCGAGCACCTCGTCGACGCTGGTCTCCCGCTGGAACATCGCGTCGGGGTTCTCCTTCCCGTGCCGGCGGTTCTTCACCACCACGCGTGCGAGATGCTCCTTGGTCACGCCGGAGTTGGCGCAGAGACGCTGCGCCCGGAGTCCGAAGAACGCCGGCGTCGCCGCCAGCCCGGCCTCCTCCTGCCACGGCTCGAAGAAGGACGAGCGGATGATGCCCTTCGGCATCTTCTCGGTGCCGAAGACGAGCACCGTGTCGTACTGGCCGGCACGGATGGCCGCCGCGGCCAGCATCATGGCTGCGCCGCCGCTGGCACAGCCGGCTTCGACGTCGACGATCGGCATCCCGGTCATGCCGAGCCGGCTCAGGACCTTGTGCCCGGTGGCCACACCTCCGTAGGCGGTGCCACAGAAGGCGGCTTGGAACCCGCCCTTGCCGACGCCGGCCTCGGCCAGAGCCGATCGGACGGCCGCCACACCCATGTCGGTCGTCGAGACGCCGTCGAACCGCCCGAACGGATGCATCCCCACGCCGGTGACCGCAACCTGCTTCATGAGGTGCCGACCGGTGCGAACGCGTAGGTGACGACCTCATCCTCGTCATCGGGTGTGCGACCCAGCACGACGGTGCGGAGCTCCATCGGCTGACCGGCCGCCAGCGCGGACGGATCAGGCTCGGTCAGGCGCCCGATCACGCGCACACCTTCGGGGAGCTCGACCACCCCGATCCCGTAGGGCACGCCACCGAGATACCCCGGGGGCGGTGCGGTGACCGCAGTCCAGGCCCAGAGCGTGCCCCGGCGCGAGAGCTCTATCGGTTCGGGATCCTCGCACGAGCAGTACGTGCAGACGTCCGCACGCGGAAAGAGCACCGAGCCGCAGTGTGTGCACCTGCTTCCGAGCAACACCGGGGGGTCGGTGTCGAGGAAGAGTCCTTCCCGGACCAGCACGGTCAGGCTCCGAGCTCGATCATCTCGAGGGCGTCGAATTCCCAGAAGGCCCGGAGAGCCGCCAGCCGTCCCTCGCCGTTGCTCCGATAGGTGTAGACGCCTTTGACCACCGCCTGGTGCGTCCCTCCGGCGAGGGTGGTCCGGATCACGCCCACGTCCGCCACTTCGTCGCCGCAGAGATACGACGCGGTGATCTCGAAGGTGATCTTCTCGCTCGGGGCGATGACGGTGTCGTAGAAGGCGGCGATCGCGTCGCGCCCGCGATGTCCCGTCCCTTCGGGATCGAACGGTGACGGCCCGATGGGGTCCTGCACCACTGCGTCGTGGGCGAACAGGTCGAGCCAGGCGTCCCGATCGCCGGCGGTCACCGCGGCTCGGGACCTGATCCCGAGCTCGCGTGCGTTCAGGGCCTCATCGCTCATCGACTGCTCCTTGTAGACGTTCCTGTCGCGTACGCCATCCGCACCTTCGTTGTCCTCCGCCTCCGATGGGACCCCCTCCACCGCTGGTGCGACGTCATCGCGACGGTTCGATCACGCTGTCGGCGAACCGGCGCAGATTGTCCACCTTGGTCTGCAGGGGCTCCGAGTCGTGCTCGGTGGTGTACGGCCACCGGAATCCGACGATGACGTCCGTGACGCCGAGCTCCTCCAGGCGCCGCACCCCGTCCGGCGTGTAGGCGTCGGCGGAGATCACGTGGACCTCGAAGGGCCGTGAGTCGGTGCCGTGTTCCCGGCGGAGGTCGGCCAGGCGGTCGAGCAACCCCGGAAGCTGTTCCGGGTCTCCGCCGCCGTGCAACCAGCCGTCCCCGTCGACGGCGGCGCGCCGGAGGGCAGCCTCGTGATGGCCTCCGATGAGCACCGGAACCGGAACCTCGGGGGTGGGAGAGATCTTGATCGACGGTATGTCGAACACCTTTCCGTGGAATTCGTAGAACCCGCCCGCCATCAATCCGCGCATGATGGCGATCTCCTCGTCCATACGGGTGCCACGTCGCTCCCAGGGCACACCGCAGATCTCGTAGTCCTCCGGCCACGGGCTCGTTCCCACCCCGAGTACCAGGCGGTTATTGGTCAACACGGCAGTCGAGCTCACCTGCTTCGCGACCAGGACCGGGTGGCGGATGGGGAGCTTGATCACGAAGGTGACGAACCGCAGGCGCTCCGTCACCGCACCCATGGCCGGGATCAGCGAGAACGGTTCCAGGAAGGGTTTGTCCTCGAGGAACTCCCGAGTGCCGTCGGGGTTGAACGGGTACGTGGTGTCGGATATCTCCGGGTAGCAGATGCTGTCGGGCACCACCATGGAGTCGTAACCCGCCTCCTCCGCCGCCCGGGCCAGCGGGAGGTAGAAGGTCGGGTCGGTCATCGACTCGGCATACGAGAATCGCACTCCACCTCCAGCTTCTTCGGGCGCCTACCATGCGCCACGTGCCCGATCATCCTGCCAGCACTCACGCCGCCGGAGCACAACCCTGAGGCGCCGCTGGTGACCGATCTTTCCCTCGACGAGCTCGAACATGACGCCCGGCGCGCCATCGGAGAGATGGCGTACGCGTACTACGCCGGCGGATCGGACGACGAACGGCTTCTCCGGGACAACGTGGACGCCTGGGCTCGCTGGCAGCTCCACCCCCGGGTGCTGGCGGGCCTGGCTGGGGTCTCGTGCTCGACCAGCGTGCTGGGCCAACCGGTGAGCGTGCCGGTCGCCGTCGCTCCGACAGCCCTCCAGGGTCTCGCCCACCCTGACGCGGAGGTGGCGACGGCCCGGGGTGCCGCCGAAGCGGGCGCACTGATGATCCTCTCTTCGCTGGCCACCTCTCCCCTCGAAGACGTCGCTGCCGCCGTGCCCGACGCCGTCCGCTGGATGCAGATCTACATCCTCAAGGACCGGGCGCGCACCGCCGACCTCGCCGCCCGGGCGGCGGCCAACGGCTTCGGCGCACTCGTCCTGACGGTGGACGCTCCCGTATCGGGGCTCCGGCTCCGCGAGTGGCGCACCGGGGTGCGGCTTCCCGACGACCTCGCCCTGCCGAACTTGACCCGGGGGAGCGCCGACGCCGCCCGCGACGGGGGCTTCATGGCCGTCGTCACCCGGGAGTTCGAGCCGGCGCTTACCCCCGACGACATCGGCTGGCTCGCCGGGCTGAGCTCACTGCCCGTCGTCGTGAAGGGTGTCCAGCGGGCGGACGATGCCGTTCGCTGCGTCGAGGCCGGCGCCGCCGCGGTCGTCGTATCGAACCACGGTGCACGCCAACTGACGGACGCGCCGCCGACGGCCGACATCCTCCCGGAGATCGCGGCGGCCGTGGACGGACGGGCCGAGGTCTACGTGGACGGCGGCATCCGGCGCGCGCCCGACGTCGTCAAGGCATTGGCTCTGGGAGCCCGGGCCGTTCTGATCGGGCGCCCGCTCTTGTGGGCGCTCGCAACCGGAGGAGCGTCCGGAGTTTCGGCGCTCCTCCGCTGGTTCGAGACGGAGCTCAAACGGGCGATGGCCCTCTGTGGTGCCGGCTCGGTCCAGGCCATCGACGTCGGCCTCGTCCGGCGGGCACCCGGCTGGCTGCTGAATCGGCCATGACGACTGTTGCCACCATGTTGGCCGCGAGGGCCGACGACGACCACACCGGTGCCATGGACGCCGACGGGACGTGGACCTGGCGGCAGTGCGTGGAGGAGGGTGCCGCGCGGGGTGCGCTCGCCCGCTCCATCATCGGCCAGGAGCGTCCCCATATCGGCGTGCTGCTCCCAAACGGACCCGAGTACCTCTTCTGGCTCAACGGCGGCGCACTGGCGGGAGCGGCCATCGTCGGGATCAATCCGACCCGCCGGGGCGAGGCGCTGGCGGCGGACATCCGAGCCACCGACTGCGCCCTGATCGTGACCGACGCCGACGGCCGTGAGCTGCTCGAGGGCCTGTCCCTCGGCTTGAGTGACGACCGCGTCCTGGTCTGCGGCGAGCCGCGCTACGCCTCGCTCCTTTCCCGATTCACCGGCAGCCCCGAGGCACAGGCCCTGGTAGAGAAAGCCGCAGACGTCGACGAGGACAGCCTCTACCTGTTGATCTTCACGTCGGGCACGACCGGCACACCCAAAGCCGTCCGCTGCACGCAGGGTCGACTGGCCGGGATCGCGGAAGTCGCCGCACCTGGGTTCGGATACGGCCGGGACGACGTCTGCTATTGCCCGATGCCGCTCTTCCACGGGAACGCGCTCATGGGGTTGTGGGGACCGGCGGTGATGGTCGGGGCAGCGGTCGCCGTCCGTCCGCGTTTCAGCGCGTCGGCTTTCCTCGAGGACGTTCGCAGGTTCAAGGCCACCAAGTTCAGCTATGTGGGCAAGGCGATCGCCTACATCCTCTCCACCCCCGAGAGATCCGATGACGCCGACAACACGCTGAGGAGTGCGTTCGGCACCGAGGCATCCGTGCGCGACCGCGAACGCTTCCGCGCCCGGTTCGGCTGCCTACTCATCGAGGGATACGGTCAGAGCGAGGGCGGCGTGGCCATCAACCCGGTGCTCGGGATGCCCAAGGGCGCGCTCGGAAAACCCGTGGACGGTGTCGACTTGGCGGTGGTCGACGCCGGGACAGGGCGAGAGTGTCCTCGAGCCGAGTTCGACCAGGGCGGCCGGCTGCTCAACGCCGGCGCCGCCATCGGCGAGATCGTGAACCGCAGCGGGCGCGGCAAGTTCGAGGGCTACTACCACCGGGACGACGCTGAACAGGACCGGTTGCGCGACGGGTGGTACTGGACGGGCGACCTGGGGTACGTCGATTCAGATGGCTTCTTCTACTTCGCGGGCCGCAGCGGGGACTGGCTCCGGGTCGACTCGGAGAACTTTGCCGCAGGGCCGGTGGAAGGCGTGCTCTCGCGACATCCTCGACCTCGCCGTGGTGGCGGTCTACCCCGTCCCCGACACGGCATCGGGCGCCGGTGACCAGGTCATGATCGCGATCGAGATGGCGCCCGGCCGGGCCTTCGATCCGGTGGCCTTCGCGGAGTGGCTGGAGGCGCAGCCCGACCTCGGGCCGAAGTGGTTGCCCCGGTACGTCCGAGTCACGGCTTCGCTGCCGCAGACCGCCACCGGCAAGGTCACGAAGGTCGGCTTGCGCGCCGAAGCCTGGGCGACGGACGAGCCGGTCTGGTGGCGTCCACTCAACAGCTCCGAGCTTCGATTCGAGCCTCTCGGAGAAGGCGAGCGCGCCCTCCTGGACGCCGGCCTGGTCGCGAACGGCCGCCCGGCGGTCGGTGGCTGACGGGTCACTCGACGTCGAGCCCGAGCAACTCGAGCAGACCTGACAACTCCGCTACCCGACGGTCGCCATGCTGAAGCGGTGGTGCAGGCAGCCCTTGGCGCTCCTCCTCACGCCACACGTGAACGGCGGACATTCCGGCCCTCCTCGGACCACGGACGTCAGGGTCCCAAGAGTCACCTACGAAGAGGGCGTCGCTCGGGTGAACACCGAGTGACGCTGCAGCAACGGTGTAAATGGAGGGATGCGGCTTTCGTGCGCCCGCTCGTGCCGACGTCACTGCTGCGTCGACCAGGCCCAGCAGCCCGACCTGATCTAGGAAGCCGTCGAGCTCCCAGCCCCAATTCGAACAGACCCCGACCGAAAACCCACTCCGGCGCAGCGACCTCAAAGTCGCGGCCGCCTCCGGATAGGCGACCATCGCCCCTCGGTCCGAGGCTCGGAGGGCGTCGATCAGGCGATCCTCGCCCTGTGTATCCACCCCACACGACCGCGTCAGGTCCCGGAGCCGGCTCCGCACCCAGGCCTCGTAGGCCTCCTCGTTGACCGAGTGCTCCCGATGTTCGATCCCGTCGTAGCGCATGAAGTGGGCGTTCAGATCCGCGAGCGCCAGGGTGTACCCGTGCGCCGAGAAGACAGCGGCATAGCCCGTAGCCTCGCGGTCGGCCCAGCGGGCGAGCGTCCCGTAAAAGTCGAAGATCACTGCGGTCACCACGCAACCAGTGTCCCTTACGGTCGCGACGATCGGGCGTGTCGGGTAATACTGCACGGCGCCATGACCGCGGAGGAGCACGGAGAATCCGTCGGCGAGGGCGCCGTCAACGATGGGGCGATCAGCGACGAGGTCGTCGGCGACGAGGTCGTCGGCGACCGGGTCGTCGGCGACCCGGCTGTCGGTGACCCGGCTGTCGGTGACCCGGCTGTCGGCGACCCAGGCTGTCGGCGATCAGGCCCTCGGCGACCAGGCCGTCGGCGACGGGGCCCCGGGCGGCAAGGATCCCAGCGAGAGCGATGAGGGCCTCGACGACGAGGCTGTCGACGACGGGTCCGCAGGGAAGAAGCAAACCCGATGGTGGGTCGAGCTCCTCGTCGTGGTTGTGGGGGCCGTCCTCATCGCGTTCCTCCTGCGGGCCTTTGTCGTCGCCACGTACTCCATCCCGTCAGGGTCGATGGAACCGACCCTCATGGTCGGCGACCGGATCGTCGTGGACAAGCTCAGTTATCACCTGCACGGGGTCGGCACCGGCGACATCGTGGTGTTCTCGACGCCGGCCGAGGAGAACTGCGAAGGACCGCCTGTCACGGATCTCGTCAAGCGAATCATCGGGTTGCCTGGCCAGACCGTTTCGCTCTTCGAAGGGAGAGTCTTCATCGACGACAAACCACTGCCCGAGCCGTGGCTCCCGCCTGCCGTCCGTGCCGAAACGTACCCAGGTCCCTCATTGGCCCCATACTCGCTGCATCATCCCTTCCGAGTGCCCAACGGCGATGTCTACGTCATGGGAGACAACCGACCGGAATCCTGTGACAGCAGATACTGGGGCCCGATCCACGAATCGACCATCGTCGGCAAGGTCGACATGCGAATCTGGCCGCTGTCCCGGATCGGTTTCTTGTGAGCCCTTCGTCAGCGACGACGATCCAGTCGCCAGACGACCCGGAGCCCGGTCCAGGTCTCGTCGATGGCGCAGACTTTGTTGTCCACGAGGCCCATCGGCAAGGCGATCTCCCTGACGACGTTCTCGTTCACCGTCGTTGCGAGGCCCGATGCCCGCTTCGGCCAGGCGATCCAGAGTCCCCCGTCGGGGTAGACCATTCGTGCCATCGCCCCGATGCGCCGTTCGAGCACGCCGCGTTCCGTGAAGAAGGCCACGACGACGTCGGCATCTCCCCGCGCCTGCCGCTTCACCCTCACGCCTGCCGGCAGATCGTCGACGACGCCTGGCGGAGCTCCGAGCAAAGCCACGCTCGCTCCCTCGACAATGCCAAGCTTCTTCGGCAGAGGTGTTCCGCTGTATCCAGCCACCCCTGCCTACCCTCGGTCCGACGGGACCCCAGTCCCCTGGTCCGATGAGACGTCGTTTCGCGCCTCCGGGTGGATGTCAGCCGTTGACGGCATCGAAGATGCGGAAGCTGAGGGGGAACTCGTAGTCGTCCGGGCCGACCTCGAATTGCGCCAGATGGCTCGCCACGAGGCGATCCGCCTCCTGTTCACGGTCTGACGGCACCCCCATGAAAGAGATGAGCGACCGGTCCATGACTGCGGTCGCCGGGCCACGGACCACGATGTCGTGCTCAACCGAGCTGACCGTCCGAACCCCGAACCCCCGAGGAGCTCGCGCACGTACTCCTCGTCTCCGAACGAGAATGGGCCGACGGGGCTCTTTCCTGGACCAGGAAGCTTGGGCGGCGGCACCAACGACCGTAGCGCCGTCCCGACATGCCACGGGTTGCGCTCGACTTCCGTCCAGCAGGCGAAGACGAGGCGGCCGCCGGCGATCAAGCGCCGCCGCACGGCGGCAAAGGCGGCGAGAGGTTCGTCGAAGAACATCACCCCGAACTGGCTCACCGCGATGTCGAAGGGGCCGACCTCGCCGGCGCCGGTCTGCATGTCCATCTCGACGAAGCGCACGTTCCGACAGCCCGACGTCAGCCGCCCGTTGGCCGGCCAGTTGAAGCAGCGGTCCGGAGATGTCGATACCGACCACGTCGCCCCCGGGTTCCACGGCAGCCGCGAGGGCCAGGCTGAAGGAGGCGCCACCACAGCCGACATCGCAGACCGTTTGGCCGGCTCGTGCCTCGACCGCTTTAAGCAGCAGCGGCGAGACGGCGTTCGTCAGCCGCTCGCGGTTCGGCCAGGCCCTGACCCATTCGGGGTGGTTCCAACGCCTCGCCTCGCCCTCGTTGGCCACGCCGGTCACGGTATACGGTCGGCATTGTGCACGTCGGACTCGTCATCCTTCCCAGCGACCCTTGGAGCGTGGCCAGGCGCCAGTGGGAATGGGCCGACGATGTCGGGTTCGCCACTGCCTGGACCTATGACCACATCCGTTGGGGTGGCATGCCGGACGGTCCGTGGCATGCCGCCATACCCGTCCTCTCCGCTGCGGCCGTCGTCACGAACCGCATCCGGTTGGGAACGCTCGTGGCGACACCGAACTTCCGCCACCCCGTGACGCTCGCCCGTGAGGCGATCACGCTCGACGACCTGAGCGGAGGTCGGCTCGACCTCGGACTCGGACCGGGAAGTGAGGGTCATGATGCTTCGATACTGGGCCAAAGTCCCTGGTCACCTGCTGAGCGTTTGGCTCGATTCCGAGAGTTCGTCGATGTGCTCAGCACCGTCGTCAACGGCGGGGCCTCGGCGCGCACGTCGATTCGCACCGACCACTATGCGGCGGTCGAGGCTCCGAGCACACCCGGGACGCGGCAACATCCCCTGCCGCTGACGATCGCGGCCGGCGGGCGGACCGGACTCGCGGTGGCCGCGAAGCACGGACAGCGCTGGGTGACCATCGGACCGACCGGTACCGGCGTGCGAACGGCGGCGAGCATCCTCGAGGCCGTACGCCAACAGGTCCGGATCCTCGAGGAGGCGAGTCGCACGGTAGGGCGTGAGACGCCGTCGAAGGTGCTGCTGTGGACCCCGACCGAGCCCGCCATCGCTTCAGCAGACCAGTTCGACGAGCTCGCCGCACCGTACGCCGAGCTCGGGTTCGACGAGATCGTGCTCCACCACCCCGACCAGACCGGTCCCTACGAAGGCGACATCAAGGCCTTCGAGCGAATCGCCGCTGAACACCGCTGAAAACCGCTGAACACTAAGGGCTCATTCTCTCGACAAGACGGCGCCGAGAAGGGACCGGTCCGACTCGGGTTCCACGCGTTCGACGCTGACATCGGTTGCCCCGACCCAGGTCGCAGCCTCACGGAGCGCACCCGCGATGTGGTCGATTCCGTCACGATCGAGAACCGTCACCTGCTTGGCCACCAGTGCACCGTCGCGGCGTGCCGGGTCGACGAGACCGACGATCCGGTTCCCGCCGAGTACGGGCATGGCGAAGTAGCCGTGCTGCCGTTTCGCGGCCGGGGTATACGCCTCCAGGCGATGGCGTACCCCGAACAACCGTTCGAGGCGGCCCCGGAACCAGATCAGCGAGTCGAACGGTGAGAGGAGCAGGCTCCTCCCTCGCGCTCGCGTTCGAACCGAGCATCGAGGGCGCTGGGAGCGAGATACGCCTCGGACCGCCATCCCTCGACCCTCACCGGTCGCAAGGCGACATCGCCACAGCGCAGCGCGCACGGTGCGCTGCGTCAGACCGCGGTACGCGGCCAAGTCCGCGACCGTTGCGACACCGAGAGCAGCTGCGGCGGTCGCCACCAGACGTCCGGCGCATTCTTCGTCGCTCCAATCCTGTGCGAGCAGGTCCGCGGGGATGGCACGCTCGGCCAAGTCGTACACACGCTGGAAGCCTCGCCGCTGGCGGCACACCAACGTGCCGACGTCGAGGAGCCACTCGGCGGCGATCTTGGTCTCGGACCAGTCCCACCACGTGCCACCCTTCTTGGCCCCGCCGAGCTCGTTTGCGGTGAGCGGACCATCGCCCCGCAGCCGGGCGACCACCTCGGCACAACGTCTTGTCCCGCTCCTGGAGAACGTGCCAACGCTTACCTTTGGCGAGTCGGATCCGTCGCTTGATCGCGAACGGCAGGCCATTCCTCGAGCGGAAGCACGCACGCGGCGTGGGACCAGTACTCGAAGGTCGAGCTGCCGCTCCCCCAGAACGCCTTCTCGACCCGCTCGCCGACCCACCGGACCAAGGCGCGCGTACGCCACGAGCTCGTGCGATCGGGCCAAGACCGAGATCGTGTCGAGCTGGACCCCGCCGAGGAGGCGCAGCATGCCGGCCCGACGCCGCCCTTGATCCGCGCTCCGCGCAACCCCTGGGCGGTCGAGCGCGACCCGCCGAGCCTCGTCGAACTCAGCTCGTCCACGGCGCCGCCTTCGGGGAGCACTAACACATCGGCTCCTCGGTCGGATCCGGGGACGGGGAGGACCGTGAGGACGCTGCTCAGTCCAGCAACGCGGCGGCGACGGCGTCCTCCAGGACCCGGTCGTTCGCCCACATCAGCTGCTGCACCTTCGCCCTGCGGAAGTACAGCTGGATGTCGAAGTCCAGCGTGAAGCCGATACCCCCGAAGAGCTGCTGCGCCATTGCCGTGATGTCGCGGAACGTCGAGCAGGCGAAGGATTTGGCCATCGGCGCCAACGAGTTGAGCGGCCGTCCACTCGCGCCCGCCCACGCCGCTTCGTGCACCAGTTGCTCCGCCCCGTCGAGGTTCGTGACCGCGTCGGCCAGGTAATGGGCCAACGCCTGGAACGCACCGAGCGGCTTGTCGAACTGCCGACGGTCGAGGGCGTATTGGGTCGTGATCTCGAGCGCGTACCGAGCACCTCCGACGGCCTGGGCCCCGAGCAGCACCAAACCGCCCTGCAGCACGTCCTGCCAGGTGGTCCAGCCCGTTCCGGGTGCACCGATCCGGTCATCAGGCGTCACCACGGCCCCGTCGAACGTGACCTCGTACTGGGTGTCCGAAGCCAGCGAGAATTGCTGGCGCAACGTGACACCCGCAGCTTCTGGGTCAACCAGGAACAGATCGACGCCCTCCGCGGTGCGGGCGAGGACGACGAGGCGCTCGGCGGCCGCGGCGAAGACCACGTGTCGTTTCAAGCCGCTCAGCCGGAACGAAGAACCGTCGGCTGCCGCCTCCAGCTCGACGCCGCGGGAGCTGAACCCGTTCTCCGGCTCGAGCCATGCCGGCGTGAACACGGTCTCGCCCGAGGCGATCCGCCGAAGCCACCTCTCCTTCTGCGTGTCGTCACCGGCGGCGGCGAGCACGCCGCCGCTCAGGACCGCGCTGACGAAATGTGGGACTGGTGCCAACGCGCCGCCCGAGCTCTTCGTAGAGAGCGACCCCCTCGACGAGCGACATCCCCGAGCCGCCGTACTGCTCGGGTATCAGGAGACCGACCAGATCGAGCTCGGCCAGCTGCGACCAGAGGGACGGGGGGTATCCGACGGAGTCATCCTCCATCTCGCGCACCACGTCGAGGCTGCAATGACGTTCCAGCACGTCGCGCACAGTCTGGCGAAGCAGCTCTTGCTCGGTGTCGAATTCGAGATCCAGCACTCAGGACCACCTCCAAGGAGTGGGACGGGGACGAAGGCGAACGGTGACCGCGCAGGTCTCCGATCGCGAAGGACGCCCTGCCGGGGCAAGGGCGGCGGGCCCTCCGACCGAACGTGGGGCCGTGAGGGCCGCATCCGGATGCGAGGCCGCGTCGGCACCAGGTCGGGAGCTGGCGGCAAGCCAGCCGTGGACTTTTCTCATGTTCTCGCCGTCGACGGGTGCCATCGATCGCCACGGCGAAGCCACGGGTTGTCGTCGGCGGACTGTGGAAGCGCGATCCGGGCGGTACACGTGGTTTTGACATCGCCGTCGACCGAGAGCGCCACCTCGACGCTCACGAAGCCGCAGCCGGTCTCGTCGACCTCCGTCGACTCGACGACACCCCGCAGCGCCATGGTGTCGCCGGGGAAGACCGATCCCCGCATCCGGAACGTGACCCTGGCCAATCTCCCGTGAGGCCCGGCCCAGTCGGTCAGGTAGCGCTCGAACCACGCCGCCTGGTTGGGCGTGTTCAAGAAGATGTCCTGCGTCCCGTTCCGGTGCACCGCGAAGTCCTTGTCATGGTGCATCGGGCGCCAGTCCCTGGTGGCGAGCGCGCCCAGGACCACCGTGGTCGCGCTGACCTCGTAGTCGAGCGGAGGGAGCTCGTCTCCGACCGAGACGTCGCCGAACTCGAGGCGCGGCCGCAGCGGCGTCATCACGAACCGTCCCTCACGTACCCGAAGCCGGTGTAGGACTCGACCGCCACCAGTTCGCCCTCTTGGTTCGAGTACACCACGTCGATCACCCAGAATCGCCCGGTACCCAACTTGGTCGTCTTCTCGCCACTGACCGACCGCAGCACCTGGTGCGTCCGCAGCACGTCCCCCATGCGAACGGGCGAATGGAACTCGATCGTGTTGTCGGTCATGACCGCCTCGGGCAGCCCAAAGAGCTCCTTGAGGTCGAAATGGACCTGGAGCGGCAGCGCCTCCTCGGTTCTACCGGGGGCCCAATGGTGGGGCCTGAACCACACCGAGACCATCGTGGGCGGGGCGACAGGTCCGCCCGTGACCGCCTCGGCCACCTCGGCGTCCCAGAACAGCGGGTTCCCGTTCTCCACCGACGCGCACGACGTCCACACGTATCCCTGTTCGACCGGGAACTCGCCCACCTCGTGGTACTGCTCCTGGCCGACGAGGTCGAGGGCCACCGTCATCGGGTCGGCTGTTCATCCCACGACCCCCGCATGGAGCCAGCGCATCACGGTCTCCGCGTCCACCCCGGCTTCCTTGAGCAGGCGCTCCGTGTCGGTGTCCGACATGTCGGGAACCGTCGGCGGGACCTTCGGATCCATGCCCGCCAGCAGCGGCCCCAGCTGCGCGAACTCGCCCTGCTTCGGGTGGGTGACCGTCACCACCAGGTCCGGCGCGGCGGACCGGGTGTGAGAGACGACCTCGCCCACCTCGAGCACGGGCGCGACGCACGTGTCGGCCCCGGCCAAGACCTCGACCCACTCGTCGCGGGTGCGTGAGGCGAAGGCGGCAGCGAAAGCGTCCCGGATGGCGGGTTGGGCTTCGTCCTCGTACTGCGAGCCGGCGAGCTCCGGGCATCCGAGGGCACGACAGAGGTTGGCGAAGAACTTGGCCTCGATCGCTCCGACCGCGAGCCATCGGCCGTCCCGCTGTCCCATAGGTGCCGTAGCACCCATAGCGGCCCGAAAGCACGTCGTGGCCGGGTCCCACGTCGCCCCCCAGGGCGAGCTGTTCGTCGATGGCCAGAGACATCAACCACAGCACGCCATCGGCAACGGAAACGTCGAGGTAGGCACCCCGGCCCGTGTCCGCGTCGACCGGCGAGCGCCGCCGCGATCGGCGAGGGCAGCCTGCATCCCGCCCGCAGCGGCATCAGCGACCGTGGCTCCCGGCAGCGGAGGGGCCCCGCCCTGTCCCGGAGTGCTCATGGCGAGGTACCCGCCGATCGCCAGGTAGTCGACGTCGTGGCCGGCCCACTGGGCCCGCGGTCCGTCTTGGCCGTACCCGCTCGTGGAGCAGTAGACGACGCCGGGGTTTCGCGCCGAAACGGCGTCATACCCGATTCCCAACCGGTCCACCACGCCAGGACGGAAGCTCTCGACGACGACGTCGGAATCCCCCGCCAAGGCGAGGAAAGCCTCTCGGCCGAACTCGTCCTTCAGATCGAACAGGGCGCGACGCATGCCGCGATGACCGCTGTAGGAGAAAAAGGGCGGCTCGATGGGTGCGGCGTCAGCCGAAGGGACGGGACCGACCTTCACCACCTGGGCGCCGTAGTCGGCGAGCAGCCGGGTGCAGCGCGCGGCGGGACCGACGGTCGAGAGGTCCAAGACGGTGACCCCGTCGAGAAAACCGGTCACGACGGGGACGCCGTGCGGCACGCGCGGTGCCGAGAGAACCGGGGCGCGTGGGGAGAGCCGGGGTGACCCCGCCGGGGAGACCGTGGGGGAAAGTTGCGCGGTGGTCACGAGACGAGCGGTGGTCACGAGACGCGCAGGGGTCACGAGAGGGGCGGCGACGGAATCGCCGGGTCGGGCAGTGGGAGGCAGCACGGCGCGTCAGAAATTCTTGGGAAGGCCGAGCTTGCGGCGGGCGATGATGTTCTTCTGTATCTCGGAGGCGCCGCCGCCGATGGTGTCGATCACGGTGTAGCGGTAGGTCGACTCGGACCGGCCGGCCATCGGGGCCTCGGGCGTCTTCACGCGGAGCTGGCTGCCGGGTCCGGCGATGTCCATCGACGCGTCGGCCAGCCGCTTGGACAGCTCGGTGGCGAAGAGCTTGTACTCCGAGGCCCATGCGGTCGGAGCCGCGCCCCCCTTCGAAGACTCGAAGACGAACTTGAGACCCATCACGCGGGCGACCTCGAGCTGAGTGGCCAGGCGGGCCAGCCGCCGGCGCACCACCGGATCGTCCCTGAGCGGGGCGCCGTCGCGCACGGTCGTCTTGACGTACTCGACGAGCAGGTCGAAGCGCTGGGCGATCGGTGCGAAGGTGAACATGGTGAAGCGCTCCAGGTCGAGCGCCTCGGAGATGTACTGGAAGCCGCGATTGACGTCGCCGACGACATAGTCGTCGGGCACGAAGACCTCGTTGAGGAAGACCTCGTTCGTGCGCTCGTCGCCCATGGTCCAGATCGCGTTGATGGTGATCTCGGGCTGATCGAGGGGCACGAGGAAGAGCGTGATCCCGGCGTGCTTGGCGTCGGGGTCGGTGCGGGCGCCGACCCAATACCACTCGGCGAAGTGGGCGGAGGTGGTCCACGTCTTCTGGCCGTCGAGTATCCAGCCGCCCTCGACCTTGGTCGCCTTGAGTTGCATGGAGGCGGCGTCGGACCCGGCGTTGGGTTCCGAGTAGCCCACAGCGAACTCGACCTCGTTGCGGAGGATCTTGGGCAGGAACTCCGCCTTGAGCCGCTCGTTGCCGTGCCGGATCAGCGTCTTGCCGATGATGCCGACGCCCTTGCCGATCTGCGGCCCGCCGCGGCCGGCCAGCTGCTCGTTGAGCAGGTACTCGTAGACGCCCTCGCCCTCCTTGCCGCCTTGGTCCTTGGGCCAGGTGATGCCGAGCCAGCCCTTCTCCCCGAGCGAGGCCATGAAGGCTCGGCGCTTGGGCGTGTCGACGATCTGGGCCATGTTCTCCCGCGTCGGGTCGAAGATCTCGGGGTCGTCGTTGGCATCGAGGAAGGACTCGACCTCCTTGACGAACGCGAGCTGCTCGTCGGCGAACTCGAAGTCCATGGTGACGGTGACCTCCGGGTGGGGCTGGGGGGGGCGGGCGGGGTCGATCTGACGGGGCGTCAGATTAGTCCACGCCCTCCACCGGTCCACGCTGACGGCCCGAACGGCCGGGACCCGGTGCCCCCCGGCCGGCCGGATCGCCCGGCCTCGGCGCCGCTGACCGGGCGTCGTCGCCGTGAGACGTCTCGGAACGTCGTCAGCGCGGGTCTCGCACGGCCCGGAAGGCAGCGACGGGACCTTCGACGCCACGCAATTCGGCGGGCTCCAGGGCCTGGACGGACCAGGCGCTCTCGGGGAGCTCCGCCGCAGCCTCGGCCATGACTACCAGGTCGCCGGGCTGCCCCACCTTGACCAGCCGGGACAGGAGGTTGACCAGCGGCCCGAAGTAGTCGCCCTCGCGCGGGGTGACGGAACCGACGCCAACCGCACCCCGAGCCGGCGGGAGCACCGAGTCCTCGTGGGCGGCGCGGACGACGTCGGTGCCGATGCGGCAGGCGGCGTCCACCGTCGGGGCGACGAAGAAGACCTCGTCGCCGATCGTCTTGACGACGCGCCCACCCGTCTGGACGGCGCTGGACCAGGCCGCCGACTCGAACCTCGTGAGGGCGAGGTTCTGCTCACGCAGTCCGATCGTCTGGGACCACCGGGTCGAACCGACCAGGTCGACGAAGCCGAGGGCGACCACCTCGACCGGACCGTCCGCGCCGTGCTCGGCGGGCTGTTTGGCCCAGCCACGGGAAGCCTCCGTTCGCCGCTGGGCCCGTTCGAACTGGTCCATCACCATCTGCCCCAGGACGGCGGGTACCTCGTTGAAAGCGGCGTTGGCGGCCTCGGACACCCGGGCGCGGGCGAGCTCGTCGGGGCCTTCACGGACCATCCCCGGGCCGAACTCGGCGAAGTAGAGCGCGACCGCGGCCTCGGCGATGCTCATGGCCGAGGCGCCCAGCACGCGGGTGAAGGCCAGCACCGCGTCCTCTCCCATGAGGGCGGCGCCTTGCTCGAAGGCCGACATCAGGTCTGCCAGGTCCTCGGACACCTCGCCGTCCTCGGTGGCCGAGATTCCGGCCGCCTGGAGCACCCGGAGCACGCGTGCCACGGGAACGCCGTGACGCTCGGCGATCACCCCGACGGGCACGCTGGCGGGGTTCGTCAGCGTGACCAGGTTGCCGGCCAACCCGGGAAGAGCTCCCATGGCGTGTGCGTCGACCATCTGCTCCATCGTTGCCCCGCGGCGAGTGAGGAACTCGAGCAGCGCCCTGCGCTCTTCGGCCCGAGGGTCGGCGGGATCGTAGAGCCCGGCCCGCTCCCAGTCCGCCGTCGTGGCGGACGCGCCGGTCAGCGGGCCCACGCCAGCGTGGCGCCGGGCTGAGGGCGGGCCATGCCCTTGAGCGAGATCTCCCGGTGGGCGGTGAACTCGAACTCGCCTGAGCCCGCGACGAGCTGCTCGGAGAGGGACGAGACGAGTATCTCGCCCGGGGCGGCGACGTCGGCCAGCCGGCTGGCGACGATGACCGTGTGCCCGAGGATGTCGTCGCCCTCCGAGACGGCGTCGCCGGTGTGGATACCGATGTGGACGGCGATGCGCTCGGGACCCGGTCGCGGGGTGTACGACTCGAACGCCAGCTGGATGTCCACGGCGCAGCGCAGGGCTCGGGCGGCCCCTCCGAACGTGACCATGAACCCGTCTCCCTGGACGCTGATCTCGCGGCCGCCGTGGCGCGCCACGGCCTCCCGGACGATGCGGTGGTGCTCGTGGAGCAGCTCCCGTGACGCCCGGTCGCCCAGTCGCTCCGTGATGCCGGCGTAATCGACCATGTCGCAGAACAGGATCGTGACGGTGCCGTCCTGGGTGGCGGTGCCGTCACCGGTGGCAGGTCGGGCCGGGCCGGCGACACGCTCGGGGCCGCGAGGGCGCCGACCGCCGCCGAGCACCTTCTCGGACACGGCGCGGGCCACGGCGGCGCGGCTGGAGCGGCTGGAGCGGCTGCGCACCTCGATGCCACCCATCACCGAGTAGCCCTGAACGACGATCAGCGGCGATCCCGGGATGCGGGGCACGTCCCTGAGGCTGAGCTTCCGGCCGCCCATCACCGAGAGGCCTCGCAGCTCGACGTCGAAGCCCTCGGGCACGGTGATCTTCACCCCGCCCCAGAAGGCGAGAACGGAGATGGTGACGTCGGGACCTTCGATCTCGGCCCGGCGCAGGTCGAGGTCGCAGCTCCCCATGACGGCGACCGCATTGGTCTTCCGGCCGATACGCCATCGACCTTTGGTGTCGTGCGCGCTCATCACCGCGACGTGCCACCGTCGGCTGCGTCGGCCGCTCTGGCCTGTCTCGAGGTCGACCTCCGCGGGTGCCTCAGGCGAGGCGATCACGGGGAGGTGGGCCGTCGCGGCCTCGAGGTCGCCGCGGGTCTGGGCCTCGAGCGCCGAGCCGACCCGCTCGGAGAACTCGTCGAGCGTGAGGCGGCCATCGACCACGTGCTCGCGCAAGACGGACACGGTGCGGTCCCGATCGACGTCGGCGACCCGTTCGGCCGACGGGCCCGGTGGCCGAGGGCCTGGACCGTGCTCGGGAAGGGATGCACGGCCGTCTGCCATGAGGTGAAGTCTGCTCCGAATCGCGGCGCCGGCGCGGACCCGCAGTTCCGTCAGCCCACCAGACCCGCCAAGGGCGTGTAGTCGAGGTCGTGGGCATCGGCGACCGGCTTGTAGACGACCTTTCCGTCGACGACGTTGACGCCTTCGGCCAAGGCAGGGTTGGCCCGCACCGCTTGCTTCCAACCCTGGTTGGCGATGCTCAGGGTGTAGGGGAGCGTGGCATTGGCGAGCGTGTGGGTGGAGGAATGGGGTACGGCTCCGGGCATGTTGGCCACGCAATAGAAGATGGTGCCGTGCACCTCGAAGGTCGGGTTCGAGTGGGTCGTCGGCCGGGTCGACTCGAAACACCCGCCCTGGTCCACCGAGATGTCGACGAGCACGGAACCGGGACGCATCCGCTCGACCAGCGCATCCGACACCAGGTGCGGCGCCAGGGCGCCCACGACCAGCACGGCCCCGATGACGATGTCCGCCTCCAGGCACACCTCCTCGATCGCGTGCTGCGACGAGGCGACCGTCTCGAGCGCACCGCGGAAGTGGTGGTCGACATCACGGAGTCGATCGAGGTTCCGGTCGAGGATGAAGACCTCCGAGTGCATGCCGACGGCCATGGTGGCCGCGGCGAAGCCCGCCACGCCGGCGCCGAGGATCACGACCCGCGCGCTCCGGACGCCGGGCACACCGCAGACGAGGACACCCCGGCCACCGCCGGGACGCATCAGGTGGTGCGCCCCCATGAGCGGCGCCATGCGACCGGCCACCTCGCTCATCGGCGCCAACAGCGGCAACGTGTTGTCCTCGTTGCGCACCGTCTCGTAGGCGATGGCGACGTTGCCGGCGGCGACGAGCGCGTCGGTGCACTCGCGGGACGCGGCCAGGTGGAGGTAGGTGAACAACGTCTGGCGGGACCGCAGGCCGAGCCGGTGGTACTCCTCCGCCACGGGCTCCTTGACCTTGCACACCAGGTCGGATGCGGCCCAAAGTTCGTCCGCGTCGTCGACGATGTGAGCTCCGGTCCGGACGAAGTCGGCGTCGGGGATGGACGAGCCGTCGCCGGCGCCCTTCTGGACGTAGACGGTGTGGCCGGCAGAGGTGAGCTCCCGCACGCCCGCAGGGGTCAGGGCCACGCGGTACTCGTCCACCTTCACCTCGGTGGGGATGCCGACGATCATGCTCAGTCCTCGATGCTGCTCATCACGTGCTTGACGCGCGTGTAGTCCTCGAAGCCGTACATCGACAGGTCCTTGCCGTACCCCGATCGCTTGAACCCGCCGTGTGGCATCTCCGCCACCAGCGGGATGTGCGTGTTGATCCACACACACCCGTAGTCGAGGTCACGTGCCATGCGCATGGCGCGGCCGTGGTCGCGGGTCCAGATGGACGAGGCCAGCCCGTACTGCACCCCGTTGGCCCACTCGAGGGCCTCGGCTTCGTCGCTGAACTCCTGCACCGTGATGACCGGGCCGAACACCTCGGACTGGACCATCTCGTCGTCTTGGCGGAGTCCGGCGACGACCGTCGGAGCGAAGCAGTAGCCGCGCTCCCCCACCTGGACGCCGCCGGTCACCACCGAGGCGTGCCCGGGCGTGCGCTCGAGGAACCCGCGGACGCGCTCGAGCTGCGTGGCGTTGTTGAGCGGGCCGTAGTCGGCATCCTCGTTGTCCGTCCCTCCGACCGTGGTCCCCTCGGCCTGCTCGACCAGCGCCGACAGCAGGTCCCGGTGCACCCGCGGGCCGGCGAGCACCCGCGTCGCCGCGGTGCAGTCCTGGCCGGCGTTGAAGTACCCGGCTCCGGCGATACCCTCCGCCGCCGCGGCGGCATCGGCGTCGTCGAACACGATGACGGGGGCCTTCCCGCCCAGTTCGAGGTGGACGCGCTTGAGGGTCGGTGCCGCCGCGGCGGCGACCTCCATGCCGGCTCTGACCGATCCCGTGACCGAGACCATGGCCGGGATCTCGTGCTCGACGAGGGCCCGGCCGGTGTCCCGGTCGCCGCAGACCACGTTGAACACGCCGGGCGGGAGATGCTCGGCCATGATCTCCGCCATCAGGAGCGAGGTCACCGGTGTCGTGTCGGACGGCTTGAGCACGAGCGTGTTCCCGGCGGCCAGAGCGGGAGCGAACTTCCAGACCGCCATCATCATCGGGTAGTTCCACGGGGTGACCGCGCCGCACACGCCGATCGGCTCGCGGCGGATGAACGACGTGTGGCCGGCCATGTACTCGGACGCCGCCAGACCCTGGAGGTGGCGCGCCGCGCCGGCGAAGAACCGGATCTGGTCGACCATGGGCGGGATCTCCTCGTCCATGGTGAGCTGGAACGGCTTTCCGGTGTTCTCGCACTCGGCCCGCACCAGGTCTTCGGCGCGGGCCTCGAGCGCATCGGCGATCCGGAACAGCGCCAGGCTCCTTTCGGACGGCGTGGTGCGCCGCCACGAGGTGAAGGCCTCCGCGGCCACGCGCAGCGCCCGATCGACGTCGGCGCGGCCCGATACGGGTGCCTCGGCGAAGATCTCACCCGAGCTCGGGTCGACGAGCGGCGCGAGCGGGCCGTCCTCGGCGTCGCGCGACGCTCCCCCGACGAAATTCTGCAGTCTGCGCATGCGGCTTCCTTCCTCGGGTGCACCGTCACACCCTCCGATACACCATCACAGAAGATCCCGGCTGCGGCAAGCGATATCGCAATCTTGAGCACCCCAGACGACGGTTCTGCTTGACTAGCGTGGCGAATGTGACACAATTCTGCACATCCGAGGCCGTGCCTGCCCGGTGAACCCGAAAAGAGAGGTGTGAGATGGCCGACGCCGACGGGTCGGTGGAGGCGGGCGGGCAGCAGGACGCGACGACGTTCCTGGACGCGGCCAACCGGGCGATCATCGAGGCGCTGCAGCGGGACGGGCGCCAGCCCTACGGGGCCATCGCCGAGGAGGTCGGGTTGTCCGAGGCGGCGGTTCGACGCCGGGTGCAGCGCCTGCGCGAGTCGGGGATCATGCAGATCGTCGCGGTCACGGACCCGCTCCAACTCGGCTTCACCCGCCAGGCCATGGTCGGGCTCTCGGTCGAGGGCGACGTCCGGCGCGTGGCGGAGAAGCTGATCGCCCTGCCCGAAGTCGACTACGTCGTGATGTGCGCGGGCTCGTTCGACGTTCTGGCCGAGATCGTGTGCGAGGACGACGAGCGTCTGCTCCACGTCCTGAACGACTCCGTGCGCTCCATCCCGGGCGTGCGGGCAACCGAGACATTCCTGTACCTGAAGCTGGTGAAGCAGACCTATTCGTGGGGGACGCGTTGATGCGGCCCCGAATGGAGGACGGCATGACGACCAATCCGGAGAATTCCAAGCTGAGCGACGAGGCGCGGCGGCATCTGTGGATGCACTTCAGCCGGATGGGCTCCTACGAGGACCACGAGGTGCCGGTGATCGTCCGGGGCGAGGGCGCCTACGTGTGGGACCAGCACGGCAAGCGCTACCTCGACGGGCTGGCCGGGCTGTTCACGTCCCAGATCGGTCACGGCCGCACCGAGCTCGCCCAAGCGGGAGCCAAGCAGGCCGAGACGCTCGCCTACTTCCCGCTCTGGACGTACGCCCACCCCAGGGCGATAGAGCTGGCCGAGCGGGTGGCGAGCCTCGCACCCGGGGACCTCAACCGCGTCTTCTTCACCACCGGTGGCTCCGAGGCGGTGGAGTCCGCCTGGAAGCTGGCCCGCCAGTACTTCCGCATCACCGGTCAGCCGCAGCGGACCAAGGTCATCAGCCGCTACATCGCCTACCACGGGACCTCCATGGGCGCGCTCTCCATCACCGGCATCCCCGAATTGCGCATCCCGTTCGAGCCCCTGGTGCCGGGCGCGATCAAGGTGCCCAACACCAACTTCTACCGGGCGGACGTCTTTGCCGACGACGAGGTGGCCTTCGGCCGGTGGGCCGCCGACGAGATCGAGCGCGCCATCCTCCAGGAGGGTCCCGACTCCGTCGCGGCCGTCTTCTTGGAGCCCGTCCAGAACGCCGGGGGATGCTTCCCCCCGCCTCCGGGCTACTTCGAGCGTGTGCGCGAGATCTGTGACCGTCACGGCGTACTGCTCGTCTCCGACGAGGTCATCTGCGCCTTCGGCCGACTCGGGGACTGGTTCGGCTCGCTGCGCTACGGATACCAGCCCGACATCATCACGGTGGCGAAGGGCCTGACTTCGGGATACGCGCCGCTGGGGGCGATGATCGCCTCCGACCGCCTCATGGAGCCCTTCCTCGGGCCCGGCGCCTCCTTCCTGCACGGATTCACCTTCGCCGGTCACCCCGTGAGCTGCGCCGTGGCCATGGCCAACCTGGACGTCTTCGAGGGCGAGCACATCCTCCAACACGTGCAGTCGACCGAGGCCGCGTTCCGCACCGCGCTCGAGGGCCTCTACGACCTACCGATCGTGGGGAACGTGCGCGGCGCCGGGTTCTTCTACGGGATTGAGCTCGTGAAGGACAAGGAGACCCGTCTCTCGTTCGACGACGAGGAGTCGGAGCGCCTCCTGCGGGGCTTCCTCTCCGGTGCGCTCTTCGACGCCGGCCTGATCTGCCGGGCCGACGACCGCGGCGACCCCGTGGTGCAGCTCTCCCCGCCCCTCATCTGCGGGCAGACGGAGATCGACTTCATCGCTTCGGCGCTGCGCGAGGTGCTCAGCGAAGCGTGGCGGAGGATGTAACCGGGGCCCCGGTCCCGGCAGCAGAGTCGGGGGCGGGGTCGACGTCGGGATCGGGATATCGGCGGCTGTCCTTGTGGTGGGACGCCGTCCCGGCGCCCCTCCCGCCGCGCCCGGCGCTCACCCAGGACATCGACGTCGACGTCTGCATCGTCGGAGGCGGCTTCACCGGATTGTGGACGGCTCGGTCGTTGGCTCTGGCGGATCCCACCCTGCCGCGTCGCGGTGCTCGAACAAGAGGTCGCGGGTTACGGCGCCTCGGGTCGGAACGGCGGCTGGTGCTCGGCGTTGTTCGCGACGTCCGATGCCGCGCTGGCCCGTCACCACGGGCCCGACGCCATGCGCGCCATGCGGCGTGCCATGCAGCACACGGTCGACGAGGTCGGCGACGCGGCCGCAGGTGATGGCATCGACTGCCATTTCGCCAAGGGCGGGACGGTCAACCTGGTGCGCAGCGAGGCCCAGGCGGCAAGAGCCAGGGCCGAGGTCGAAGAAGCCCGGTCGCTCGGTTTCGGCGAGGCGGATCTGCGCTGGCTCGACGCGGACGAGACGACCGCACTGGTCGCCGCGGAAGGTGTCCTCGGCTCGACGTTCACACCGCACTGTGCGGCGCTCCAGCCGGCGCTCCTGGCGCGGGGCCTGGCCGACACGGTCGAGCGGCTCGGCGTACGGATCTACGAGCACACCGAGGTCTCCGACATCGAACCCGGAAGGGTCACCGCCCCCGGCGGCACGGTGCGGGCCGCCGTCGTCGTGCGTGCGACCGAGGCCTGGACGGCCACCCTCCCGAGCAGCCGGCGTGACCTCGTCCCGGTCTACTCGCTCATGGTGGCGACGGAGCCGCTCGGCGACTCCTTTTGGGACTCCGCCGGCCTGGACGCTCGCCAAACCTTCGCCGACCACCGCCACATGATCATCTACGGTCAGCGGACGGCGGACGGACGCATCGCCTTCGGTGGGCGGGGTGCGCCTTACCACTACGGCTCGGCCGTGCGCCCGACCTTCGACGTCGATCCCGGCGTGCACGCACTCCTGCGCCAAACGGTGACCGAGCTCTTCCCCGCGCTCTCCGAGGCCCGCTTCACCCACGCCTGGGGCGGACCACTCGGCATCCCGAGGGACTGGCACTCGTCGGTCGGGTTCGACCGCGCCACCGGGCTCGCCTGGGCCGGCGGCTACGTGGGCGACGGCGTGGCCACCACCAACCTCGCCGGGCGCACGTTGGCCGACCTGATCACCGGCGCGGACACGGACCTGACCCGGCTGCCCTGGGTCGGACACCGTTCGCCGCGCTGGGAGCCCGAGCCGCTGCGCTGGCTCGGCGTCAATGCCGGGCTCTGGACCATGAAATGGGCCGATCACAGTGAGGCCCGAAGGGGCCGCCCGAGCCGGATGGCGGGGGCGGTCGGCCGACTGCTGGGACAATGACGTCTGCCACAATCGCGCCCATGGACGAGCTCTCCATCGCGAACCTCATCTACACCTACGCGGAGCGGATCGACGCCGGGGACTTCACCGGAGTCGGTGAGCTGTTCGAACGCGCCACGCTGACCTTCGAGGGCTACGAGGACGCCGTGCGCGGCAAGGAAGCAATTGCTGACCTCTACACGAGGACCACACGTCGCTACGAGGACGGGACGCCCCGCACCAAGCACGTGATCACCAACGTCATGGTGGAAGTGGACGGTGGCGGGACCACGGCCAGGAGCCGCTCGTACTTCACCGTCTTCCAGGCCGTGCCGGGCCATCTGGCCCTGCAGCCGGTGATCGCCGGCCGGTATCGCCACGGCTTCGAGAAGTCCGGCGGACGCTGGGCCTTCGCTTCGAAGCACATCGTCATCGACCTGGTCGGAGAGCTCGGCCACCACATGCTCTTCGACCTGGAGCGGTCTGAATGAAGCTCTCGCTCTCGTACGAATGGTCCTGTGACCCCGAGCGCTTCTGGGCGCTGTACTTCGATCCCGCGTTCATCGTGCGGCTCCACCTCGAGGGTCTGGGCTCGACCTCGGTCGAGGTGGTGGCCCAAGAGGGCGACCTCGACACGGGCATCGTGCGGACCCTGCGCTACAGCCAGCGCCCGAACGCACCGGGTCCGGTGCGGAAGATGTTCGGAGACGAGATCACGACGACGGAACTGACCCGCTTCGATCCGAAGACGTCGACGGCGACGTTCACGATCACACCGGGAACCATGGCGGACAGGACGCACGTCGAGGGATCGATCCGCCTGGAGGTCGAGAACGGCCGCACGGTCGAGACGTTCGATCTCGACGCCAGGGTCAAGATCTTCGGCGCCGGACCCGTGGTGGAGCGCTTCATCGAGCGCCAGGCCCGCGAGACCCAGGAGAAGTCGGTCGCCTTCATGCGAACCGAGCTCGAGGGCTGAGCCGGCCAACCCGACTTCATGCGGTGTTCATCCGGACCACTTGACCTCACACCCGACGGGACGCCAGTGTGTGGCCCCAGACCTTCGGTCGCTCGCCAGGGAGGCGCACCGAACGACAGAGTGGTGAGCGCGGACGAGAAGGCTCGGGTGGCTGTCAGGGGGCAGTCCGGATGCCGGTCGGCCCAGCCTTCGGTGCACCCCGAGGCGTCCTCGCCCACTACAGAGGCGACGACAAGGAGGTAGGGCGTTGGCGGTCACAGAAGACTTCGCCGAAGATCTGGCGGTCATCCACGACCCGGAGGTGCAACAGCCCTTCCACGTCGAGCAGCACGGCATCGACTTCATCCCCGAGAGCGAACGCTGGGCCACCCCGAGAGACGTCTTCGGCATGTGGGCGGGAGCGAGCGTCCAGATCGAGTACTTCATTTACGGGGCCATCCTCATGACCTTCGGGCTGACCTTCGCCCAGGTTCTCGTGATCATCGTGCTGGGCAACCTGTCCTTCTTCCTGCTCGGGCTGTGCTCGCTCCAGGGCCCGAACACCGGGACCACGGTGTTCGCCATCAACCGGGCCCCCTTCGGACCCAACGGTTCGCGGCCGATCTCGTTCTTCAACTGGGTCACCCAGATCGGCTTCGAGGTGGAGGGCCTCATCCTGATCGTCGGCGCCGGCCTCGTGCTGATGATCAAGGCCGGCTTCCTCCCCGGTGATCCGGCCAAGGTCGTTCTGGTGATCGTCGCGGTGCTGATTCAGGGCATCCTGCCGTTCTTCGGTCACACGGCGATCGTGAAGACGCTACGGGCCCTGGTCCTACCGTTCGTCGTGCTCTTCGGCATCCTGCTCGGCTTCTCCATCGGGCATGCCAACCTGAACGTGGTCAAGGCGAGCGGCGACTGGCAGAGCTTCACCGAGGCCTTGGCCTTCACCATCGCGCTCAGCGGGCTCGGGTGGACCGAATGCGGGAACGACTACTCGCGGTACTGCCCGACGGACTCGTCGAAGAAGGCCATCGTCGGCTGGGTCTTCCTGGGCACGGCGGTGCCCGAGATCCTGATCATGACCCTGGGTGCCGTCGTGGGCACCTTCGTCCTCAAGATCGGCACGGGGCCCGGCGGATTCCTGCCCTTCGCCCACCAGAGCGCGATCCCGTCATGGTTCGTCGTCGTCTTCCTTCTCTTCGCGATCGTGCAGCTCTTCGGAATCAACAGCTTGGACATGTACTCGTCCGGCGTGACCATGCTGGCGATCGGCGTGCCGGTGAAGCGCTACCAGGCGGTGCTCATCGACTGCGTCATCGCCTTCGCCATCACCATGTGGGCCATCTTCAGTGCCTCGTTCACGGAGTACCTGTCGGACTTCGTGGATATCGTGATCATCTGGATCGCCCCCTGGTGCGCGATCTTCCTCGTCGACTGGGCCTTACGGCGTTACCGGTACGTGCCGAGCGAGCTGCAGAAAACTGGCCGTGACTCCTTGTACTACCGGAACGGCGGCTTCTTCTGGCCCGCGTTGATCGCGCAAGTCGTGGGGATGTTCGCGGCGATCTCGGCGTTGTCGGCGACGTTCCACCTCCCGCACTTCCTGAACCTGGTGACGTACCACACCAGGGACTCCTTCGGCTTCGGCGGCGACTTCAGCATCTTCTTCGGCATGGGAGTCGGTGGGGCCGTGTACCTCCTGCTCGCGACCCGCTCGGTACGGGCGCAGGCCGCCACGCAGGAGTCGATGCTCCGAGAAGAGGGGCTGCTGCAGGCCTGACCCGGGCGGAGCCGGCTGATGAGACCGACCCAAATTCGGGAGGCGAGCCGCGGCACGCGGCCGCAGGTGGCGTGCAGCTCGCCGGGTCGGAACAGGACCACCAAACACGACTTTCCCGATGGGATAGGTCGCTCCGGTCGGCGACACATCCGCCCGTAACGGAACCCACGGTGTCACGATCGCGTCATCTGCGTGCAACCGCGCCGCGACAAAGTGAGGGGGTAGGGCCGGTGAGCCCGTTCACTGGCTGGTGCAGACGCGGAGCGCAGGGTTTTGATGGGCTGCAGGGGCATCGACATCGCACTGATCCTGAGGAGCGACGTTGCTTCCTGAGGTGGTCCGATCCGATGCTGTCTCGCTCTCTCCAGATCTCAGTTGGGCCGAACCATCTGCGGGACACGGTGCGGGAGCCGTGTCGGGATCGCTCTTTCTCACCGACGGTGGCGAGATCGGTTTCAAATACGATTCTGGCCCCACAACGCTCAGACCCTTCATGCCCAACGCTGTCGGCCCCCATTCAAGCTCGGAACCTTTGTTTCAGCTCCCATTGTTCGAGGTGATGTCTCTCGGCCAGGGACCAGGCCTCATCGAGCCAACCGTCCTACGGATTTCGGCTGGAGGAAACCTCTACAAGGCTTCGTTTGTCGGTTCCCGTGCGATGCGGGCTGTCAAGTTCTGCGCGCGCGCTGCTCGGAGACTGAACGCTTCCAAAACGAGAGGTGGCCGCCTACATCTCGGTCGTGCTCTCGGACCTCGGCCTATTCGGTCGCCCGGTGCCCATCCCACCGAGAGGGATCACGCCGGGAGGGTCAACCCCAGTCCTCGACCAGGCCCCCGGACCCGTCGGGATGGAACAGGGGCATGGCGCCCAGCGTGCGCACGAGGGCTGCGTCGTCGCCGAGCGCCTCCTTCCACCCGCCTCCTTCGGTCATGAGCGTCCCGATGACGACCGGCTCCGCGTCCATGCGGCGAACGAGACGAAGGGCGGAGGACAGCGATGCGCCGGTGGAGATCACGTCGTCCACGACCGCCACCCGGCGACCACGGACCGCGTCCACCCGGGCCGGATCCATGCGGAGGCGCTGGGGCTTGTCGGTGGTGATGGAGTACACCGGTTCCGCCCATGACTCCCCGAGATGGATCTTCGGCGTCTTGTGGAGGATCACGTAGTCGTCGAGCCCGAGCGCCCGGCTGGCCTCGATCGCCAGCGGGATGCCCATCGTCGCTACGGATACGACGATCTCGGGCCGGGCCGGTGCCATGAGCTCGGCCAGCTCCCGACCCGCGGTCTCTGCGAAGGCGACGCCCATGTCGACACAGATGAGGAGCGCGATGGTCAGCTCTTCGTTGAGGCGGACGAGCGGGAGCTCCAGCGTCTGGCTCCCCACCGTGGTCGTGTAGGTACGATCGGCGGTCGTGGACATGAGACTCGCCCGAGCATATGTCCCCGACTGAGGGGATCAGCGAGGAACGGGCACGGACCATGCTCGGCGTCGCGCTCGACGAGGCGCGGAGCGGTCTCGCTCAGGGCGGCATCCCCATCGGCGCCGCACTCTTCCACGCGGACGGGACGTTGCTCGGGCGCGGTCACAACCGGCGGGTACAAGACGGGGACCCCTCCATGCACGCCGAGACCGCCGCCTTCCGCGCCGCAGGGCGGCGTCGGCACTACGCGGACTGCGTGATGGCGACGACGTTGTCGCCGTGCTGGTACTGCAGCGGCCTTCTCCGCCAGTTCGGTATCGGCACGGTGGTCGTGGGTGAAGCGCAGAACTTCGAAGGCGGCCACACCTGGGTGGCCGAGCATGGATGCCGGGTGGTCCTCCTCGACGACGGCGAGTGCGTCCGGCTGCTGGGAGACTTCATTGCCACCAATCCCGAGCTCTGGTACGAGGACATCGGCCGGTAGCCCCGCCGTTCGGCGATAGCCCCGCCGTTCCGCCGGGCGGATTCAGTCGGGCGGCCCGAAGAGCCGGTCGCCGGCATCCCCGAGCCCAGGGACGATGAAGCCCGCGTCGTCGAGGTCGGGATCGACGCCGGCGCAGAACACGGCGACGTCGGGGTGGGCGGCACCGAAGGCGGCCAGGCCCGGTCGCGAGGCGATGATGCACAGCGCCATCACCGTCGATGCGCCGCGACCGGCCACGATGGTGCACACCTGGGCCAGGGACCCTCCCGTCGCCAACATGGGGTCGCACACGATCACCCTGCGTCCCGTCAGGTCCCTGGGCAGGCGGTTCAGGTAGACCTCCGACCGGAGCGTGGCGTCGTCGCGGCGCAGCCCCACATGAGCCACCTCCGTCAGCGGGACCACTTCCTGGACCGCCGGAACCATGCCGAGACCGGCACGCAGGATGGGGACGAGGAGGACCACCTCGGTGACGCACCTCCCACGTGCGTCGTCGGCGACCGGCGTGCGCACGGAGACCTCGGACGTGCCCAGGTCGCGCAGCGCCTCGTAGGCCAGGAGTCCGGAGACCTCGCCCACCAGCCGGCGGAACGTGTCGCCGCCTGTCCGCACGTCCCGCAGCTGGGCCAGCCGGTGGGCCAGCACGGGGTGGGCCACGACGGTGACGCTCACCACGACTCCTCGACGGCGTCGACCAGCTCGGCGAGGACGCGACGAAGCTCCAGTGTCGAACGGTCGGCGCGAGTGTGCACTTCGTCCCTCGGCTCGAGGGGCAGCACCAGCTCGTGGTACGCCTCCTGGACCCGCAGGTCCTCTCGGAGCACGGCCAGTTCGAATTCGACCGCCTCGCGCATGCGGTCCTCGTCGCCATCGAGGTCGTCACGCCACAGCGTCGTGAACAACCGGCAGCTCTCCTCGGTCTCGGGCTGGATGAAGAAGCCGATGACGTTGGACCCACCCGATTCCACGAAGTCGATCCGCAGGGTGAGGTGGAACGGCGCCACCAGCCGGTAGGTCAGGCGTCGCGTCTGCACGAGGGGCCGCAGCCCGGCCGCGACCCCCGGGTCTTCGCGGTGCGCGAAGCGGTGCTCGTACGACGCCGTGAACGTCCAACCCTCACGGTCCACGCGCAGGTGCGGGACCTCGGACGCCTCATCGGCCCCGAAGGTGCCCGCATGGACGAAGGGAAAATGCGCGACGTCGAGGAAGTTGTCGGCCAGGAGCCCTGCAGACGCCCGGGCGCGCAGAGTGGGGAGCCTGCCCTCCATGAAAGAGATGTCGTCGGCCTCGCGGACCGATCCCAACGGCGCGAGCGGCTCGTCGGGGGCGATGAAGACCATGCCATGGGTCTCGGCCGATGCCGCGGCCGAGGTCAGACGAGCCGCCGGAGGCAGCTTCGCGGCATCGCCCAGGGCCGGTATCGCCAGGCACACCCCGGCTCGGTCGAAGCGCCACCCGTGGTACGCGCACTGCAGGACGCCCTCGACGCACCGGCCGAGCGAGAGCGGGCAGTGGCGATGCGGGCACCGGTCCACGAAGGCGACGACCTCGCCGCCGCTTCGGTAGAGCACCCAAGGATCGCCGAGCAGCACGATGCCCATCGGATCCTCGGTCACGTCGGCGCTACGGGCCACGGGGTGCCAGCATCGGCGTAGGGCCGGATCGGTATTCGTGAGGGCGCGGCCCACGGCGACACCCTGCAGCCCGACGTGCTGCTGCGTCAAGGTCGTGATGGCGGACTGCTTGCCCACTCGTCGGATTCGCCGTTGCGATCGTCGCCGGTGTCGCACGCAGAACGGTCCTTCGACGCGCGTCCGGCCTCGTCGACACTCCGCACATGCTCTCGGTCATCGTTGCCCCGTCTGCGTGCCACGACATCGCTCGCCCGGCTCGCAACCGTCGAGAGGAAAGACCCGTGAAGGTCTACGCCTGAAGGTCTAGGGTCGTTCGGCCCTGGCGCGGCCACCGGTTCCCGGCCACAATGACCGCGTCGAGGCGCAGCCCCGCCGGGCGCGGACGCGCACCCGCCCGGCGACGGACGCAGAAGGAGAGCGGTGGCCCGAGCACGACGGGAGGCGACAGCGCCAGCGCAGCCGACAGCGCCGGCACCACCGCCAGCACAGTCGGCACCGGCCTCGGGACGGCGGGGCGGGGCGTTGGACCCGCGCCTGTTGCGTTACGCACGCTCCACGAGGCATTTCGTCGTCCTGGCGATCGCCATCGGGGGTATCACGGCGCTCCTGGTCGTCGCGCAGGCCTGGATCATCGCCACGGTGGTCGACCGGGCCTACTTCCACCACGGGTCGATCTCCTCGCTACGCGACCCGCTCGGCCTCCTCCTCGCGGTCATCGTCGGGCGCGCCCTGCTGGCCTGGGCGACCGAGCGTGCCGCCCACAGGGCTTCGGCCTCGGCCAAGTCGGAGCTGCGCCAAGCTGCCGCCGGACACGTCGCCGCCCTGGGCCCGTCCGGGTTGGCCCGCCACGACCGCGGGCGCCTCAGCGTGCTCGTCACGACCGGCATCGACGCGCTCGACGGCTACTTCTCGCGCTACCTGCCCCAGCTCTTCCTGGCTGTCATCGTCCCGGTGACGATCATCGCCGTGGTGGCCGGCGCCGACTTGGTCTCGGCCGCCCTGATCGCGGTGACCGTGCCCCTGATCCCCGTGTTCATGGGCCTGGTGGGCCTCACCACCAGGGACCGCACGGCGGCGCGCATGAGGTCTCTCCAGCGCCTGGCCGGCCAGTTCCTGGACCTGGTGTCGGGCCTACCCACCTTGAAGGTCTTCGGCCGCGCCAAGGCCCAGGCGAAGGCGATCGCCGAGATCACCGACCGCTACCGGTCGACCACGCTCGCCACCCTCAAGCTGACCTTCCTCTCCTCGCTCGTCCTGGAGCTGCTGGCGACGATCTCGGTGGCCCTCGTCGCCGTGGCCGTCGGCCTGCGCCTGCTCGATGCCGACATGAACTTCCACTCCGCCCTCTTCGTGCTCGTCCTGGCGCCCGAGGCCTACCTGCCCCTGCGCGCTCTCGGCGCGAACTTCCACGCCAGCGCCGACGGAATGAAAGCGGCCGAGCAGGTCTTCGAACTGCTCGAGACACCCGTCACCGAGGGTGTGGGCGGCTCGGTCCGGCCCCGCGACACGAGCATTCGCATCGCGGGGCTCGAGGTCACGTACCCGGACCGGCGCATCCCGGCGCTGGACGGCGCCGAACTCGAGGTCGAGCCGGGCGAGACGGTGGCGCTCGTCGGCCCGAGCGGATGCGGCAAGTCCACCCTCCTCGACGTCGTCCTTGGGCTTCGCCGCCCCGATTCGGGCCGAGTCCTGCTCGGCGGGGTGGACTTGCGCGAACTCGACCTGCAGAGCTGGCGGGCGAGCGTCGGCTGGGTGCCGCAGCGGCCGCACCTCTTCGCCCGCTCCGTGGCCGACAACGTCCGGGTCGGGCGGAGCGGCGCCAGCGACGCGCAGGTGGCGGCCGCGCTGGAGGCGGCCGGCCTGGCATCGGTCCTGCAGCGCCTCCCTCACGGCGTGGACACCCGTCTCGGCGAGGGCGGCGCCGGCCTGTCGCTGGGCGAGCGCCAGCGTCTCGCCCTGGCGCGCGCTTTCGTGCGCGACGCGCCGCTCCTCGTGCTCGACGAGCCGACCGCCAGCCTCGACGCCGAAACCGAGGCCGACGTGCTCGACACCGTGCGCCGCCTGACCGAAGGGCGCACCGCGTTGGTCGTCGCACACCGCCCCGGACTCGCCGCGCTGGCTGACCGCGTCGTACACCTTCCCCTCCCGGTACCGGCGGCATGAGCAGATCCGTCTACGAACCGGGGTCCGACCGCCCGGCCAGCATCGGGCGCACGCTCGGCGTCGCCCGCGTGGCCCGCGGCCGCCTGGCACAGGCCTCCTTGCTCGGGGCCGGCGCCATCGGGGCGTCCATCGCGTTGATGGGCACCTCGGCCTGGCTCATCTCGCGTGCCGCCGTGCACCCCTCCGAGGCGTCCTTGACCCTGGCCATCGTGGGCGTGCAGGTCTTCGGGTTGTCGCGCGGCTTCCTGCGCTACGGCGAGCGGCTGGTGGGGCACGACGCCGCCCTCCGGGAGCTGGCCGACCTGCGCGTCCGTGTCTACGACCGGCTCGAGGCCATCGCCCCGGCCGGTCTCCCGCTCTTCCGCCGGGGCGACCTCGTGTCCCGTGTCGTCGACGACGTGGACTCCCTTCAGGACGTGGTGCTGCGCGTCATCCAGCCCTTCGCCGTGGCCTGCCTGGTGGGGGCGGCCACGGTCGCGGTGATGTGGATGCTGCTCCCCGGCGCCGGCGCGGTGCTGCTGGTGGCGCTCCTGGTCTCGGCCGCCTTTGTGCCCTGGCTCACGGGTCGCCTGGCCGGACGGGAGGAGTCCACACAGGCGTCGGCCCGGGGTGAGCTGGGTGCGGCGGTGGTCGACCTCATCGAGGGTGCGCCCGAGCTGACGGTCCTCGGCGGCACGGGCGAGCAGCTGGAGCGGATCACCGAGGCGGATCACCGGCTGCGCGTGACGGCCCGCCAGGGCGCGGGTACGACGGGCATCGGGCTCGGCCTGACCACCGCACTGGCCGGGCTGGCCAGCTGGGGCGCCCTCACCCTCGGGGTGAACGCCACCCACGCCGGACATCTCGACGGAGCTCTGCTGGCCGTGCTGGCGCTCGTCCCGCTGGCCGCCTTCGAGCTGGTGGCGCCGCTGCCGGCCGCCACCCAGGCCCTGCAGCGCTCGCGCCTGGCCGCCGGACGGGTGTTCGCCGCCGCCGATGCCCCCGCACCCGTTGACGATCCCGAGAACCCGCGACCGCTTCCCGGGGCGGCGAGCGGACGCCACACGCTCCGCCTGCGCTCGGTGTGGGCGGGCTACCCCGGTACCGAGCGACCCGTCCTGCGCGGCGTGGATCTCGACCTCGCGCCGGGGCGACGGGTCGCGCTCGTCGGGCCGAGTGGAGCCGGCAAGTCGACGTTGGCCGACGTCCTGGTGCGCTTCCTGCCCCTCGACGGTGGCGAGGCCACGCTCAGCGGTGTCCCGATGGACCGTGTGTCCTCCGACGAAGTGCGGCAGGTGGTGGGGCTGGTCGAACAGAGCCCACACCTCTTCGCCACGACCTTGGCCGAGAACCTCCGTGTGGGCCGACGCTCGGCGGGTGACGACGAGCTGGTCGAGGTGCTGGCACGGGTCGGTCTGGGCGACTGGCTCGCCGGGCTGCCCGCCGGGCTGGGCACCAGGGTCGGGCCGGCCGGTTTCCAGCTCTCGGGCGGGCAGCGCCAGCGCGTCGCAGTGGCCCGGGCCTTCCTGGCCGATTTCTCCATCCTCATTCTCGACGAGCCGGTGGAGCACCTCGACCCGGCGGGCGCCGACGCTCTCACCGCAGACCTGCTCGACCTGACCGCAGGTCGCTCGACGCTCTTGATCACGCACCGCCTGGCCGGCCTGGACCAGGTCGACGAGATCCTCGTCCTCGACGAGGGGCGCGTCGTCGAACGCGGCACTCACGACGATCTCGTGAGTGCCGGAGGCCGCTACGCCGGCTTGTGGTGGGACGAGTTGATGAACGACCGGTCCGTCCCGGAACCTCGGCCCGCGACGCCCGCGGCGCCCGCGCCGCCAGCGCCGCCCGCTCCGCCGCACGGGCTTACGGACGTGCTCGACGCCTCAGTCCTCAACGAAGGGAGCGACACCTCGTGAGCCTGGACCTCGCACGCTGGCAGTTCGCCAGCACGAGCATCTACCACTTCCTCTTCGTCCCGGTCACCATCGGGCTGGCCTTCCTCGTCGCCCTGCTGCAGACCGCCTGGTATCGCAACGGCGACGACACCTACCGCCGCCTGGCCCGGTTCTTCGGGTCGCTGCTGTTGATCAACGTCGCCGTGGGCGTGGTCACGGGGCTGATCCAGGAGTTCGAGTTCGGCATGAACTGGTCCGCCTACTCGCGCCTCGTGGGCAACGTCTTCGGCGGACCCCTGGCCATGGAGGGGCTCGCCGCCTTCTTCTTGGAGTCGACGTTCCTGGGCCTCTGGGTGTTCGGGTGGAACCGCCTCTCGAAGAAGGCGCACCTCGCCTGCATCTGGTTGGTCGCGGCGGGAGCCATGCTGTCGGCCGCCTTCATCATGGCGGCGAACTCCTGGATGCAGCACCCCGTTGGCTTCACCACGAACAACAGCACCCACCAGCCCCAGCTCGACAACATCTGGGCCCTCTTCACCAATCCCGTCTTCTTGTGGGGCTACACCCACGTCGTCCTGGCCTCGCTGGTCACCGGGGCGGTGATCATGCTCGCCGTGTCCGCCTGGCACCTGCGCAAGAAGAACCAGGTCGACGCGTTCCGCCGCACCGCCGTGATCTCGCTGGCGGTCCTGTTGCCGGCGGTGGCGGTCAACATGTTCATCGGAAGCGAGCTCGGCGTGGTGGAGGGTACCTACCAGCCGATGAAGATCGCCGCCGCCGAAGCGCTTTGGACGACCTGCGACAGCCACTGCCCGTTCTCGCTCTTCCAGATCGGCGGGGGGAACAACGACGAGACCCCCACCCAGATCCTCGAGATACCGGACCTGCTGTCCATCCTGGCCACCAACCACGTCGACGGCACGGTGCAGGGACTCAACAACCTGAACGCGCAGTACCAGAAAGAATACGGACCGGGGGACTACATCCCCAACGTCTTCATCCAGTACTGGTCCATGCGGGTGATGGCCTACCTGGCGACCGTCGTCTTCCTGTTCGCGCTGTGGGGGGCATGGCTCATCTTCCGCCACAAACTCGACCGAGCCCGGTGGTTCCTGCGCATCGCGCCCTGGGTGGTGATCCTGCCCTTCCTCATCAACACGACCGGTTGGATGCTCACCGAGAACGGCCGACAGCCGTGGATCGTCCAGGGACTCATGCTGACCAAGAACGGTGTGTCCTCCTCGGTCTCGACGACGGACGTCTGGATCTCGCTCGTCATCTTCTATCTGATCTACGCCGTGCTCGGCGTCGCCGCCACATGGTTGATGATCCGCTTCGGGCGCCGCTCCATCGGTGACGACCCGCTGGCCAAGATCACCGCTGGTGGCACGGGCGGGACGGACGACACCGACGGGACCCACACAGGTTCACACACCGATGCCGAGATCGGCTCGTCCCACGAGGACGAGGACGACCTGGCCTTGATCTACTAGGAGGTCGACATGGGAGGCATATCACTCGGAGTCCTGTGGTTCGTCATCGTCGCCATCTTCTGGACCGGCTTCTTCGTGCTGGAGGGATTCGACTTCGGCGTCGGCATGCTGCATTCGTTCATCGGGCGAAACGACCTGGAACGCCGCGTGCTGGTCAACACGATCGGGCCCGTGTGGGACGGTAACGAGGTGTGGCTGATCGTGGCCGGGGCCGTGATCTTCGCCGCATTCCCGGGCTGGTACGCCACCTGGTTCTCGTCCCTCTACCTGGCGGTCGTGATCCTGCTGGCCGCACTGATGGCGCGTGGGGTCTCCTTCGAGTACCAGCGCAAATTCGACGACCCCCGCTGGCGCACGGCGTGGCGCTGGGCCCTGACCCTGGGCAGCGCGTTCATCCCGTTCCTGCTCGGAGTGGCCCTCGGTGATCTGCTCCACGGCCTGCCCGTCAACAGTTCGCACAACTTCACGGGCAATTTCCTGAATCTGCTCACACCGTTCGGCTTGTGGACAGGGCTGACCTTCCTCGTGCTCTCGCTCCTCATGGGCTCCACCTACCTGACGCTCAAGACGACCGGCGTGCTCCGCGAGAGGGCGCGGAAGGCGTCGGCCGCCATCGGCGCCGTGGCCATCCTCGTGACGTTCGGCTACATGACCTGGATCCACGTCGGCCTGAGTACGGGTTTCGTCCCCAAGCCAGTCGAGGCCCTGGGCTTCATCGCCGTGATCGCCGCTGCGTGGGCCGCCCGGGAGAAGGCCGAGGGGTGGGCCTTCACCGGAGCCGCCATCGGCATCGCCGGCGCGGTGGGGGCGCTCTTCAGCGAGCTCTATCCCCGGGTCCTGATTTCCAGTACCAACTCCTCGTACAACCTCACCATCGCCAACACGGCCAGTCCCCCTTACACGCTGAGGGTGATGACGGTGGTGGCCGTCGTGTTCCTCCCGATCGTGCTCGTCTACCAGGCGTGGGCGTATCACATCTTTCGCAAGCGCCTCACGGTGCCGCGCGTGGGCGGCGAAGAAGACACGGAGGCCGTTACACCACCGCCAGGGCCGTCAACGCCTGCCGAGACCTCGTAAAGGGGCCCAAGTCGAAGCGCGTGGTTGCTCGCAGCCGAAGCCCGTGGTTGCTCAGAGCCCGGGACTGCTCTGCATGATTCCACCGTCCGCGAAGATCGTCGTCGCTGCCAGGTAGCTCGACGCGTCCGACGCCAGGAAGGCGACCACCGACGCGATCTCCTCGGGCTCGGCCATGCGGCCGATCGGAATGGCAGCGTTCAGCTTGGCGAGCGCCGCAGGGTCGTTGATGGTCTGCGCGTTGATCGGCGTGTTCACGGCACCAGGGCCGACCCCGACGACCAGCACGTTGTGCGGTGCCAGCTCGACCCCGGCTGTCCGAGTGAGCATGCGCATTCCGCCCTTCGAGAGGCAGTAGGGCGTGTTCCCCGGCATGGGCCAGTCCTCGTGGACCGACGTCATGTTGATGATGCGCCCGCCCCCGCCCTGGCTGATCATCTGCTTGGCCGCGAGCTGGGTCCCGAAGAATGCGCTCTTGAGGTTCACCGCCAGCACCTTCTCGTACTGCGCCTCGGTGGTGTCGAGGATGGAGCTACGGGTCTCGATGCCCGCGTTGTTGACCATGACATCGAGTCTTCCGAAGTTCGAGACCGCGGTGTCGATCATGCGCTGAATGTCCTCGACCTTGGAAACGTCCGCTTCGATACCCACGGACGTCTCTCCCAGGCTGGCGATTTTGCGCTCCAGCTCCTCCTCCGCCTCCGGGTTGGAGACGTAGTCGATCACGACCTTGGCCCCCTTCTCGGCGAGCGCCAGCACGACCGCGGCCCCGATGCCGGTGTTGCCACCGGTCACGATGGCGACCTTGCCGCTGAGCTCATCTGCCATGACCTGACCTCCTCACGACGCCACATCCGGGCGTAGTTGACGACGGAGGAAGGCTATCGGGAGGAAAGATGGCCGACGACAGGTGGTGAGCGCTCGCTTCACCGGGGGTAAGCGCTCGCTCCACCGGGGGTAAGCGCTCGCTCCACCAGGCGGTAAGCGCTCGCTCCACCAGGCGGTAAGCACTCGCTTCACCAGGCGGTAAGCGCTCGCTTCACAGAGATGCCGCGCCGGATGGTGTGACCTTTGCCTCTTTGCGTCGGGCCCCTTGCGACGTACGATCGTCTTCATGACTGATCTCGTCGCGCCCTCAGAAAGTTCCGCGAGCTTTCCCCCCATCGCCGAGTACGGGTTTCTGTCGGACTGCGAGAACAGTTGTTTGATCGCGCCTGACGGCTCGGTCGAATGGCTTTGCCTGCCCCGTCCCGACTCGCCCAGCGTCTTCGGTGCTCTGCTCGACCGGACGGCGGGCAGCTTTCGTTTCGGGCCCACGAACACACTGGTGCCCCACCATCGACGCTACGTCCCCGGCACCATGGCGCTCGAGACGACGTGGCACACCCCGACGGGCTGGCTCGTGGTGCGGGATCTACTGGTCGTCCGGGCGACGAACGGCGACAGTCGGAGGGAGGATTACCGGCGGGCGCCAGGCGATTCCGCCGCCACAGGCACCCTGCTGCGGTTCGCGAACTGCACCGATGGTCGCGTCGAGGTATTGGCCAACATCGTGCCCGTCTACGAGTACGGCTCCATCATCGGCCGCTGGGAGTACGACGGTGAGGGTTACGGCGCCATGACCGCGAAGCCACCGTCGGGCGACCCTGCCCTCGCGGTGACCTCGACCCTGCGGCTGGGCACGGCGGGCGCTCGCTGCTACGGCCGCACGACTCTGGCCAAGGGCGACTCCGCATTCGTTTCACTCTCGTGGTCGGGCCACCAACCGTCGAACCTGGAAGAGGCCGAGGCAGAGCTGGACGAGACCGTGGCCTATTGGCGCGATTGGCTGTCCAACGGCACATTCCCCGACCACCCCTGGAGGCAGTTCTTGGAGCGGAGCGCTCTCACCCTCAAGGGCCTGAGCTACGCCCCCACCGGGGCCATCATGGCCGCCTCGACGACGTCGCTCCCCGAGACGCCAGGAGGTGCCCGCAACTGGGACTACCGCTACACCTGGATCCGCGACACGTCGTTCATGTTGCGCTCGCTGTACCGGCTCGGGTTCGAGTGGGAAGCACTCGAGTACTTCGCCTTCATCATCGAAGCCGTGTCGCTCGGCTCTGGGTCCGACATCGATCTCCAGATCATGTACGGGATCGACGGACGAAAGGACCTGAGCGAGCACACACTCGACCACCTCTCTGGTTGGAGGAACTCGCGGCCGGTGCGGGTGGGCAACGGTGCGTGGGACCAGCACCAGAACGACGTGTGGGGGATGATCCTCGACGCAGTCGACATCCACCTGCAGCGGGGTGCGCCGCAGATTCTCAAACCCATGTGGGACGGGCTCTCCAAACTCGTCGAGGCCGCCGTGGCCCACTCTGGCGACCCCGACCAGGGCATCTGGGAGATCCGCGGCGACCCACAGCACTTCACCGCCTCCAAGGTCTTGTGCTGGGTGGCGATGGACCGGGGCGCGCACCTGGCCAAGGCTCGCGGCGACGAGGGACATGCCGAACAATGGCGAAAAGCGGCTGACGACCTCAAGGCGGAGATCCTCGACCAGGGGGTCAGCCCTCATGGGCGCTTCCGCCAGCACTACGGAAACGAGGAGCTCGACGCGTCGCTCCTCCTGATCCCCATACTCGGCTTCCTGCCACCCGAGGACGAGCGCGTCCGCGCCACGGTCCTCGCCATCGCGGACGAGCTGACCGAGGACGGCCTTGTGCTCCGGTACAAGGTGGACTCCACGGACACGGGCTTCGAGGGCAAGGAGGGCACTTTCACGATCTGCTCCTTCTGGCTCGTGACCGCCCTGGCGATGATCGGCGAGCGCGAACGGGCAACGAGCCTCTGCAAAAAGCTGCTCAACTTCGCCGGGCCCCTCCTGCTCTACGCCGAGGAGATCGACGCCACCACCGGTGAGCACCTGGGGAACTTTCCTCAGGCCTTCACCCACCTCGCCCTCATCGACGCCGTGGGACGGCTCATTGCGGCCGAGGACGGCGACGGTCATTCGTAAGCGCTGACACGATGCCGTCGTGCCGGGACCGAAGACGCCTCACTTAGAGAAACTCCAGGAGGACATTCCATGGCCGACCACTACGACGTGATCATCATCGGTACCGGGGCAGGCGGCGGCACACTCGCCCACACGCTCGCCCCGAGCGGCAAGCGCGTGCTGCTGCTCGAACGTGGGGGCTTCTTGCCTCGGGAGAAGGAGAACTGGGAGGCCGGCCCGGTCTTCAGGGAGGGCCGCTACATCTCGCCGGACTCGTGGCGGGACGCGAATGGAGAATCGTTCCAACCACAGGTTCACTACTTCGTGGGCGGGGCGACGAAGCTCTACGGGGCAGCGCTGTACCGCCTGCGACCGGCTGATTTCGGCGAGATCCAGCACTCCGACGGCATTTCGCCGGAGTGGCCGCTCACCTACGACGACTTCGAGCCGTGGTACACAAAGGCCGAGTGGCTCTACCACGTGCACGGGACCCACGGCGAAGACCCGACCGAAGGGGCGTGGAGCCGGCAGTACCGGTGGCCTGCAGTGAGCCACGAACCGCGAATCGCCCAGATCAGCGAGGACCTGACCAAGGCGGGATACCACCCCTTCAGCGCACCCTGCGGCATCATGCTCGACGAGAACGAGCCCCATGCGAGTGCGTGCATCCGCTGCGCCTGGTGTGACGGTTATCCCTGCCTGGTCCGGGCCAAGGCAGACGCAGAGACGATCGCCGTCCTGCCTGCCCTCGAGCATCCCAACGTCTCGCTCCTCGTCGACACGAAGGTGACGCGCTTGCAAACGGACCCAACGGGGCGCGTGGTTACCGGAGTCGTCGCCCAGAGAGACGGCGCGGAGGAAGTGTTCGAGGCCGACATCGTGGTCCTGTCGGGCGGCGCGACCAACAGTGCGTGTCTCCTTCTCGCCTCTGCGAGCGACACGCACCCGCAAGGCCTGGCCAACGGATCGGACCAGGTCGGCCGGAACTACATGTTCCACAACTGCAAGGCCATCGTCGCACTCGCGGCAGAGCGCAACGACACCACGTTCCAGAAGACCCTGGGTCTCAACGACTTCTACCTCGGCGCACCTGACTTCACCCACCCGCTGGGCAACATCCAGATGATCGGCAAGTCCAACGCGGACGCCATGAAGGGCGAGGAGCCACATCTGACGAAGCTGGCGCCCCACTTCAGCCTCGAGGAAACGGCGGCACACGCCGTCGACTTCTGGCTCACCACCGAGGACCTGCCACTATCCGAGAACCGCGTGAAGTTGACCGGCGACGGACAGGTCGAGCTGTCCTACCGCGCAACGAACAACGAAGAAGCATCGCGGCTCTATGAAGAGCTGAAGAAGATCCTCAACCATGTCGGTATGGCCTCCCACCACGTCCTGCGCAAGAACTTCTACATGTCGATGGACATCCCGGTGGCAGGTGTCGCCCATCAGGCCGGCACCTGCCGATTCGGCCGTGATCCGCAAACCTCGGTCCTCGACGAAAACTGCAAGGCGCACGAACTCGACAACCTCTACGTCGTCGACACGAGCTTCTTTCCGAGCATCGGTGCCGTCAATCCGGCTCTGACCGCCATGGCGAACGCCATCCGGGTCGGCGAACACCTGACCGAGCGGCTGGCCTGAGCCCGGGCCGGGCCGGGCCAGTCCGGCCCGGGCTCGTAAGCTGGCACGCATGGCCCGCATCGACGTGCCCGAGGGTCCGGGCGGCGAGGCGGCGCGGGTATGGCGCCTGCGACCGGAGATGGGCGCCATGGTCGAGACGATGGTGCGCACCGTCTACGGATCCAGTGTCCTCCCGGCCGCGGAGCGTGAGGCGGCCCGCATGAAGATCGCCCAGTTGAACGCCTGCAACGCGTGCTCGACCTTCCGGGCGCCCTCGACGAGGGAAGCGGGCGTCGAGGAGGACCTCTACTGCCACCTCGACGACTACGCATCCTACGAGGGCTACACCGAACGTCAGCGACTGGCCATCGAGTTCGCCGCTCGCTTCGTCACCGACCATGCCTCAATCGACGACGAGCTCTTCGCCCGCTTGCACACGGCGTTCACCGACGCCGAGATCCTCGATCTCACCATGTGCGTCGCGGCGTACCTCGGGCTGGGCCGGGCCCTGGCCGTGCTCGAGATCGAGGAGCACGTCGAACTCGACGTCTGAGGTTCAGGAGGGCCGGGACCCGGACCAGTGGAAGGTGCGATCGACAGCACGAGCCGCGGCGCTCCTGCGCCGGGTCCCTGCCGTTCCGTTCGGGAGCGAACCTTGCCCACCTGTTACTTTCGGTCGCGATGAAAGGAGGCTGAGTGAACTCACCACAACGTCATCGTGTCGTGGTTGTCGGAGGCGGCTTCGGCGGGCTGCCCGCCGTTCGGCTCCTTGCCCGCTCCGACGTCATGGACATCACGCTGATCGATCGACGCAACCACCACCTCTTCCAACCGCTCCTCTTCCAGGTTGCCACCGGCATCCTCTCACCGGGCCAGATCTCCCCCGTCCTGCGCCACATGTTGCGCAAAAAAGAGAATGTGCGGGTGGTCCTCTCGACCGTGACCGCCTTCGACCTGGAGCGGCGCGTCGTCCACGCCATGTCGTTGCCCGGCCGCACCGACGAATACCCATACGACAGCCTCATCGTCGCCGCCGGCGCAGGGCAGTCCTACTTCGGGCACGACGAATTCGCCACCATCGCCCCGGGGATGAAGACCATCGACGACGCCATGGAGCTCCGCCGACGCGTCTATGGCGCACTCGAGCTGGCCGAGACCATGTCGGATCCCGCCCTCGAGCGTTTCTTCACGACATTCGTGATCGCCGGGGCGGGACCGACCGGCGTGGAGCTCGCCGGGCAGATCCGCGAGCTGGCGGCGCGCAGTTTGACCCACGACTTCCGCACCATCGATCCGAAGGCAGTCCGGGTCGTCCTGGTCGACGGCGGAAAGGAGCCACTGGCGAACTTCGGCAACAGTCTCTCGGCACGAGCCCGCGCCCAGTTGGAGAAGATGGGGGTCGAACTGCAGATGGAGCGCCGCGTCGTCGGGGTGGACCCTGTCGGCGTCGACACCGAAGGATCCGACGGCGAGAAGTCCCGGATCGAGTGCGCCACCGTCATCTGGGCGGCCGGTGTCCAGGCCTCTCCACTCGCCGGCCTCCTCGCGGAGGCAACCGGCGCCAAGACGGACCGCGCCGGTCGGATCGCCGTGAATGCCGACCTGACCCTGCCGGGCCATCCCGAGGTGTTCGCCGTTGGGGACATGGCGACGGTCAACGACCTCCCCGGGGTCTGCGAAGTGGCCATGCAGGGCGGTCTCCACGCGGCCAACACCATCAAGCGGAACCTCCAAGGCAAGGAGGCCGCCGCGTTCAAGTACCGCGACCTCGGCAGCGCGGCCGCCGTCGGCCGATTCAACGCCATCGTGAGCGTGCGGGGGTTGCGGCTCAGCGGCTTCCCCGGCTGGGTGGTCTGGATGTTCGTCCACCTGGCCTTCCTCAACGGCTTCGGACACCGCGCCGCGACGATGTTGCGCTGGCTGCGGGCCATGATCGGCCGAGCCCGGCCCGAGCGCGTCTTCAGCGTCGGGCACACCGGCGGAGATCTCAGCCTGCCTGACGAGGTGAAGGCCAAGATCATGCCCGCGCCCTTCCCCCTCCTCGAGGACGAGGGTGCGTGGGACGCCCTGGTCGACCAGCTCAAAAATTCCCAGTGAAGTTCGAGCGACACGAGGGCTGAACCCCCGCATCGAGAAGACCTGGCACGCAGCGCCTCCTCGAGCAACGGGCGCCCCGGGGCCCCGACCGCTACATTCGCCCGGATGATCCTCGACCAGTTCCTCGTGACCGACCAGGTCGCCATCGTCACGGCCAGCGGGCGCGGCATCGGCGCCGCGGCCGCGGTGGCGTTGGCCGAAGCCGGTGCCGACGTCGTCCTCGCCGCCCGCACCGAGGAGCAACTGGGCGAGGTGGCGAAGAGGGTGGAAGCGGCGGGACGCCGCGCCATCGTGGTCCCGGGCGACCTGACCGACTTCGACCTCATGGCCTCCTTGGCCCAGCGCGCCCACGCAGAGCTGGGTCGGCTCGACATCGTGGTGAACAACATGGGCGGCACCATGCCTCGGCCCCTGCTCGATACATCGCCGCGGTTCTTGGAGGAAGCCTTCAGGTTCAACGTCTCCGCCGGCCACGCCCTCATCCGGGCCGCGGTACCGCTCATGCTCGAAGGTGACCACCCCGGTGGCGCCATCGTGAGCATCTCCTCGGTCATGGGTCACGTCGCGGGCCGGGGCTACCTGGGCTACGGGACGGTGAAGGGCGCCGTCGAGCAGTACACCCGGCTGGCGTCGCGCGACCTGGCCCCGCGCATCCGCGTCAACGCCATCGGTGTGGGTTCGACGGCGACCTCCGCCCTCGACATCGTCATGTCGAGCGACGAGCTGCGCGTGGCCATGGAGGAATCGACGCCACTCGGTCGCATCGGCCGCGTCGAGGACATCGCGGCGGCGATCCTCTACCTGGTCTCACCCGCCGGCTCGTACGTCACGGGCAAGGTGCTCGAGGTCGACGGCGGCCTACAGTCGCCCAATCTCGAGATGCCCATCCCCGATCTCTGATCCGACCAGACGATCTCGACCCGCCCGCCACCACGACCCATCGCCTGCCGCAGGAAACCGAGGAGAAGCAGTCAATGACCTACCGAGTCGTCCAATGGAGCACCGGGAACGTCGGGCGTCACAGCCTGGTCGGGATCGACGTCCACCCTGAGCTCGAGCTCGTCGGGGTCTTCGTCTCCAACCCCGACAAGGTCGGGCGCGACGCGGGCGACCTCGCCGGCCTCGGCCGGTCCCTCGGCGTGTCCGCGACCAACGACACCGACGCCCTCCTCGCTCTGAAACCGGACTGCATCGTGCACACCGGTATGGCGGACGACCGCCTCTTCGACGCCGTGGCCGACCTGGAACGGTTCGTGCGAGCGGGCTGCAACGTGGTCTCCTCGAGCCCGGTCATGTTCCAGTACCCCGCAGCGGACGACCCGATGGCTGCGCCGCTCGTCGCCGCCGCAGAGGAAGCCGGGGTCTCGCTCTTTGTGAACGGCGTCGACCCCGGATTCGCCAACGACATCCTGCCGCTCGTGCTCTCGGGCATCTGCGAGCGCATCGAGGAGGTGCGTTGCTCCGAGGTTCTGAACTACAACACCTATAACCAACCCATGGTGCTCTTCGACATCATGGGCTTCGGTCGCGCCATGGACGACGTGCCCCTGCTGATCTCACCGGGCGTCCTCACGTCCGCCTGGGGCGGCACGGTGCGCCAGATCGCGGCCGGACTTGGCATCAGCCTCACCGACATCACCGAGTGGTACGAGCGCGAAGCCGCGCCCGAGGATTTCGAGATCCCCGCCGGACCGGTCAAAGCGGGGACGGTCGCCGCGCTGCACTTCGAGGTGCGCGGCATGGTGGGCGACCGGGCGGTCGTCGTGCTCGAGCACGTGACCCGGCTGCGCGACGACCTCGGAGCGAACTGGCCGCAGCCCACCGGGCACGGGTGCTACCGGGTCGAGATCAAAGGCGAGCCCATGTACACCCTCGACCTGCAGCTCATGGGCACCGACGGCGATCACAACACGGCCGGATTGAAGGCCACCGCCATGCGCCTCGTCAACGCCGTCCCGGCGGTCATCGCCGCTCCGCCTGGGCTCGTGACCGCACTCGACCTCCCGCTGGTCACCGGCAAGGGTCTGGTTGTCACCGAGTAGGACGACTCCGCGAGACGCCGCAAGCTGAGCTCGCCTGGAGGAGCGGCGTCCTTGCATCCGACCGTCCTCACGTCCGACACGAGAACCACCTCCTCGACCCTCCGACGTTGACGGACGGACCAACGCTTCGTCCCAAACGATGGGATCTCGAGTGGCCGCGACGGGGCTTGGGGGTCGACGGCGTGCTCGCACATGAACCGCTCCGCCGCTGGAAGTCGCCGAGGTCGTTCGCGAGTGACCCGACGGCCACGTTGCCGTTGCCACTCCGCGCGGTCTTTCTCGTGTGACATCGCTCGTATTGAGTGGAGCCGTTACACGCCTGCCGCGGGTCGATCGTGACAGGCGAGGTGCGGTGCATCAATCGGCTGTCGATCTCAGAGTCCGCAACCTCTTGACACACGTGCGGTCGATGCCTATTCTACAAGTAGCTCCTTGTACAAAGAATCTCTTGTGCAAGGCACGAAGAAAGGACCGAACTGTGAGCACCACCCCCATCACCACCGACGACTTCCGCTCGACCAAGACCTTTGCCGGCGCGCCCGACACCGTGTTCTCGGCGCTGACCGACATCGATGCCCTGACCGGTTGGTGGACCCCCGCCGGCGGCGGCGCCGACGCGGGCGAGACATTGCGCTTCCTGATGGGCGACCAAGAGGTCGTGATGCGAGTCGACGAGGCCGACCGTCCGTCCCGGGTTCGTTGGAGCGTGCTCGTCTGCGAGGCCGCCCCCGATTGGGTCGGGACCTCAGTCACCTTCGATCTCGAGCCGGTCGGAGCCGGCACCGAACTGCATTTCCAGCACCACGGTCTCAACCCAGGACTCGAGTGTTTCGAGATGTGCCATGCCGGGTGGACGCGCCACCTCGCCAGCCTGGTCGACTACGTCGACCGGGGCGCCGGCAGCCCGAACCCGCCCGCCGACGCCGAGCGGTTCACCGTCTGGCGCGCCCAGCACGCCTCCCACTGAGCAGTCATGGACGGCGGAGGTCGCCCTCCGCTAGGAAACAGCGATGATGCCCGAGGCCGCGGAGCCGACAGCGCCGATTGGACCCGACGAGGTCCTGCGAGCGCTCGCCGATCCCCATCGGCGCCAGATCCTGCGGCTGGTCCAGCACGCCGAGCTTCCCGCCGGGCAAATCGCCGCCAACTTCGACCTCAGCCAACAGGCCGTCAGCCAGCACCTCACGGTCCTCAAGCGGGCCGGGCTGCTGGCCGAACGTCGGGAAGGCACCCGTCGGCTCTATGTGTTGCGGTCCGAGTCGCTCGAGCCGCTGCGCTCTCTGCTCGACGAATTCTGGCCGGACTCCCTCGCCCGCCTGAAGCAATCCGTCGAGCGGGCCCATCCTCGAGCCCGGAGGAGATGACCGAAGTGATCAACGCCAGCGTGCGCATCGCTGCACCCCCCGAGGTGGTGTTCCCCTACTTCACTGACCCCCAGCTGATGGTCACCTGGATCGGGGAGCGCGCCGAGCTCGACGCGCGCCCAGGCGGGACGTTCGCGGTCGACGTCGGCGGCGCCGCCGCCCGTGGCAGCTACATCGCGGTGGAACCACCCCACCGGGTGGTCTTCACCTGGGGGATCCCCGAGGACGCCACGCTGCCGCCCGGGAGCAGCACGGTCGAGGTGGAATTGGTCCCCGACGGCAACGACACGATTGTGAACCTCACCCACCGCGACCTCCCCCCCGACCGCGAGCCCTCTCACCTGGAGGGGTGGGAGCGCTGCCTGGGAATTCTCGTCGCCACCCTTCGCCAGTGAAGGCGACCGATGTCGACGACGAGCACTCACGACGAGCGCGACCCCCATGCCGCCGTTGACAATCATCAGTTCGGGGAGCAGATCGAGGTGCGAACGCCATCCCGGTCAATTCAGGAGCTCCCCCTTTGCCTCCAACCGTTCTGAAGGGTGTCGACAAACCCCCGCCGGATCCGACATGCCCACGGAGCCGGGGCGAACCCGCTCCAGAAGGACGGCAGCCCGACCGGAGCGGTTGCCCGGCACGTGATGCGCACGAAGTTCGGATTCGACGGTGGGGCCTCCCGGGGTCGGCGATTTCGGCTGTTCGGGGTCCTCGCTGCCAGCGCAATGGTCCTGACGGCGTGCACCTCGTCACCTTCGTCCTCGTCCTCTCGTACCACCGCGCCGAGCGCGACCGACTCCACCTCGACGACGGCTGCCGCGCCGCTTGCGCCGACGACGACGACGACAGCTCCCGCGTCACCCGCAACAACCACCGCGCTTTCAGGGCTGGCCACCCTGCCCGTCAAGGGACGGGCACCCCTCACCGGCTACAGCCGAACCCAGTTCGGCCCGGCATGGACCGACGATGTCACGGTGGCCGACGGCCACAACGGCTGTGATACTCGCAACGACATCCTGCGTCGAGACCTCACCGACATCGTCATCAAACCCGGCACCCACGGCTGCACCGTTGCGAGCGGGGTGCTGCACGACCCGTACACGAACACGGTCATCACCTTCACGAGGGGCGTCACCACAAGCGCAGCCGTCCAGATCGACCATGTCGTCGCCCTCGGCGATGCCTGGCAGACCGGCGCGCAGCAGTTGAGCCTGGCCATCCGCACGAATATGGCGAATGACCCACTCGAACTGCTGGCGGTCTCTGGGCCTACCAACGAGCAGAAGGGCGACGCTGACGCGGCCAGTTGGCAGCCACCCAACAAAGCGTTCCGCTGTTCCTACGTGGCGATTCAGGTCGCCGTAAAGATCCGCTACCACCTGTGGGTCACCCAGGGCGAGCAGGATGCCATCGCAAGGGTCCTCGCCACCTGCCCCAACCAGCCGCTGCCTACCGGCGGCCCCCCTGCCGCTGCCGGCCCTACCACGGTCCCGCCGCCAGCTGGTGCTCTCCCGACTCCCACTCCGCCTGCCACGGCCGCACAAGTTCCCGGCTCGACGGCACCGGGTCTGCCCATCGTCCATCCGGGAGCCTTTTGCACGCCCCCTGGGGTGGGAGTTACTTCGAAGGGCACACCCATGACGTGTAAACCGGACCGCACCGGACAGCGCGACCGCTGGAGCAAGGCATGAACCGACAAGTACCTTCCGAACGGTCAGAGGACTGTCGAGAACCGCCAGCCTGATCCGACGATGCGCGCCCACATCCTCGGGATCTGGGGCGACGTCGTCGCCTCGGGGCGTGGGATACTTCCGGGGCAGACATTTTGACCTCGGTGTCACCGGGTGGAGCACCAACCGAAGCTCATATTGATGGAGGCTGAGTCGATGGCAGATCTACCAGCGGTCCCGGACATGCGGCTTGAACTCGTACCGGTCCCAGTGTCCGATGTCGATCGAGCAAAGGCGTTCTACGAGCAGGTCGGATTCGAGAATCTGCACGACACCCAGGTCACGGACACCATGCGGGTCGTTCAGCTCACACCGCCGGGCTCGAGCTGCGCCATCGTCTTCGGCACGGGAATGGGCCCCATCACCGACATGACCCCAGGCGTGATCAAGGGCCTGCATCTTGTCGTAGAGGACATGGCTGCGACTCGGTCCGCGCTGATCGCGCGTGGCATCGAGCTCAGCGACGTCGATGACATGGGCGGAGTCCTTTACTCATATTTCGACGATCCCGACGGGAACAATTGGGCCTTGCAGCAGTGGCCGGACGGGTACCAGCCGTAGTCACAGCAAGTGGGCCACCCTGGCCCAGATCGTGTCCGGAGTCACGGTCTCACCTCTCCCGGGGTCGCGCCGGACAGGCCAGTACTCAGGACGACACCTGTTCTGATGCCGGCCCGAGGTCACACTCCATGACGACGATGACGTTCGTCGGCCGGCCAACCTCCGGCAACGTCTCTCCCGAACGGCGCATCCCCATGCTGAGGTACGCCGTCAGGGCATGCTCGTTCCGCGGCCGAACGCCGAGGCTCAATGTGGTCGCTCCTTCAGAAGTCGCCCACGCCTTCACCTCTTCGAGCAGTTGTCTGGCGATCCCGCGGCGGCGGTGGCCCGATGCCACCCACATTCCGACGAGCTCACGCCTTCTTGGGTCTCCGGACCAACCTTCCACACCGACCGCGACCCCGACCACTCCATCCTCGTCCGCGACGAACCATCGACCGCTGGTGGCGAGGTCGCGCCACTTCGTCTCGTCATATGCCGATTCACGACCGAAGGTCGATGTGAATGCATCAGGTGCGCCGGCCAAGGAACGAAGACGGACTTCTCGGATGTCCTGCCAGTCATCAGACTCAAGGACGCGAATCTCGGTCACTGTCTGACGAACGATAGCTGTGGCTGGGGCGAGCAGCTCAGGCCGGCGGGATGCGTCTGATCGTCTCCCGGCCCGGCGAACGGCGATCGTTCCGTGCTCTCTAAGCTTTCGCCATGGAGGCGGGGATCACGAGCTGGCTCTCCGAGATTCTGGGGCCGTCGTTCACGCGGGTGCGCTCGCTGAGCTTCGGCATCAGCTCGGAACTCGAACTTCTCCGGGCAAACGGCGCGTTGTTCGTTCTCCGGCGGTATACGGACGCTGACGCGATCGCGCGTCATCCGGGGCGGATTACGAACGAGGTGAGCGCCCTGGAAGCGGCCCACACGGTGCTCGGAGACCTCGTGCCCCTGCCGATTGCGTTCGATGATACGGGGTCGATCGCTGGTCAGCCGACGCTCTTGATGACGTACTTGCGAGGAGCACCATTGATCCACGGCCTCAATCCGGCGCTCCTCGTCGACCCTCTCACCCGCCTTCACGCCGCCAAGCTGAGTGCGCCCCTGCCTGAGTTCCACCATTGGTTCCGCGAACGCATGCGGATCCCCTCTTGGTCCTCGTCGCCACACGCATGGAAGCACCTGATCGAGCTCGTCTCCACACCTGAGCCGTACTCACCCGTGGTCTTCTTGCACCGCGACTATCACCCCGGGAACCTCCTCTGGGATGGTGGTCGGTTGGCGGGAATCGTCGACTGGGCCGTCGCGTGCCGCGGTCCGACAGCCGTGGATGTGGCACATAGTCGGTGCAACCTCATGATGATCGACGGATCCGAGGCAGCGGAACGTTTCCTGCTCGAGTACAGGAAGGCGAATCCTTCGTATGCACACGATCCATGGTGGGACGCAGCCGAGCTGTTGACTTGGGACGATGAATTCTCAGGAGTGATGGCCTTCAATGCCTTCGGGGCCGGGCTCAATCTGGGACTTCTCAGATCACGCGCGGACGGTTTTGCGGAGACGGTTTGCGCGCACGCAGATGGTGCCCCATAGCCAGCGTGTGGGTCTCCCGAGGAGGAGTCGTACGGCTCCGACGCAGGAGCTGCCATGCAGGCTGCCTGTTCGTCTTCGCGCTGGAATATCGCCCGGTCCGAGCCGGGCACAACTCCCAAGCTCAATCGGCGGATCGCCGAATCAGGAGACGGTGACCGTCACGGTGAAGTGACCGGAATTGTCCAGGTAATCATCGTCGTTGAGGATGAGGTAGAGCCGGCCTCCCTCGACATCGTGGAGTTTCGTCGAGTCGCCGAGTTGGAAGACTTCGCCGTTGCCGAAGCGGCCGAGGAGCGACAGGCAGTTGAGGTTCTGGTTGTACCAGCCCGTCGAAACTCCGGTGGCGCAGATCTCGCTGGGTACGGTATGTCCGTCGGGCGTGGTCTTGTCTCCTCTGGTGTTGTAGGCGACCTTGCCCGTTGCGGTGATCACCACCTTCGTCCCGGACGCGACCGTGATTCCGGTGTTGGTCAGACTGGCGTCGTTCCCTTGAACGGTGACGACATACGACGGCGAGGCGGCGGTGCTGCTCGCCGAGGCTGCAGTGGCCGAGCCGGCTGCGATGACCAAAACCGCAGGGATCATGAAGCGGAAGAAATGGCTACCGAACCGAAGCCTGAGGGGTCGTTGACTTTCAGACATGGACTACTCCTTTTCAGTTTCGTGCAAGCCTTTCTGAGTGTGAATCCGAAGCGCGCAAAAGGCAATACTCCCTTCGCGTTCCCAGCCCTCTCCCAGATGGTTTCGGTTGCGACGTGCTGAACAGAGATTGTCGCGAGGGTTGGTCGGCGCGGTGTCGTTCTAACGGAAGTCCCGGCTCGCCGGCACCGCGGCACCGATCACGAGCGACTCGACCCGCTCGGCGTCGAAGCTGACCGCCCCTTGGCCCTTGCGCACGCGCCCACGGATCAGCAGGACCGGGGAGTGGCGGGCCACGTGCTTCCAGCGTGCCCATGCGCCCCGGGAGAAGACGACGTTGACGTGGCCCGTCTCGTCCTCGAGGTTGACGAAGACGGCGCCCCCGGCCGTCTCGGGATGCTGGCGGTGCGTCACCACGCCCGCCACCGTCACCCGTTCCCCGTCCGAACGGCGCTCCAGGGCGGACGCGGTCGCCACCCCCATCGCCTCGAGCCGCTCCCGGGCGAGATGCATGGCCGTGCGCTCGGGCGCCAGCCCCAGCGCCCACAGGTCGTCGCCCACCGAATCGAGGGGACTCGGCTCGGGCAGCGGCGGGGCGTCGGCCCCCACGACGACGCCGGGCAGGCGGTCCGGCGTGCTCTGCGCCGCCGCCCCCGCCGCCCACAGCAGCCGGCGACGCACGGCGGTCGTCGACCGGCTCCCCACCTCGTCACGACTCCCCGCCTCGCTCCCCGCCTCTCGGCCTCGGCCCCGGCCTCGGATCCCCACCCCGTCGTCGAACCCGTCGGGGTCCAGCGCACCCGCCGCCGCGAGCGTCTCGAGCTGGGCCTGGGTCACCCCCGCCCGCCGCACCAGGTCCTCGCTCCCGCGCCAGGGGCGCCCGGCCACGATGCGCTCCGCCGTGGCCTCGCCCACCCCGCGCACCGACCCCAGGCCCAGCCGCAGCACCGGGTCGGCTCGCCCGTCGGCGCCGTCGGCCTCGTCCGCCTCCAGCGAAGCCCCCACCTCGGAGCGGTTCACATGGGGTCGACGCACGCCGACGCCGTGGCGCTGCGCGTCGGCCACCAACGACTGGGGGGACCAGAACCCCATGGGCTGTGAGTTCAACAACCCCGCGGTGAACGCCGCTGCATAGTGCAGCTTCATCCACGCCGACGAGTACACCAGGTGGGCGAACGACACCGAGTGCGACTCGGGGAACCCGAAGTTGGCGAACGCCGCCAGGGCCTCGAAGACCTGGTCCGCCACCGGGCCGGTCACCCCCCGGGCTGCCATCCCTTCGTAGAGGCGGGCCCGCATCCTCTCCATGCGTGCCGCCGAGCGCTTGGCCGCCATGGCCTGGCGCAGCTCGTCGGCGTCGGCGGCGCTGAACCCCGCGATGGCGACCGCCATCTCCATGAGCTGCTCTTGGAACAAGGGCACCCCGAGCGTGCGCTCGAGGATGGGCTCGAGCAGCGGGTGCAGGTAGGTGACCGGCTCCTCGCCTCGCCGCCGTCGGATGTAGGGGTTGACCGCGTGCCCCTGAATCGGCCCGGGCCGGATGAGCGCCACCTCGATCGCGATGTCGTAGAAGTTGCGCGGCCGCACCCGGGGCAGCGTCCCCATCTGAGCCCGGCTCTCGACCTGGAAGACCCCGACCGTGTCGGCCCGGCACAGCAGGTCGTAGACCTCGCTCTCCTGGGGCAGCTGCCCGAGGTCGACGGAGACACCGTGGAAGTCGCGCACCAGGTCGACCATGCGGTGCAGCGCCTCGAGCATGCCCAGCCCGAGGAGGTCGAACTTCACCAGCCCGATGGCGGCGCAGTCGTCCTTGTCCCACTGCAACACCGAGCGGCCCGGCATGCGGCCCCATTCGACCGGGCACACCTCGACCACCGGCCGGTCGCACAGCACCATGCCGGCCGAGTGGATGCCGAGGTGCCGGGGGCGATCGAGCACCTCGGTCGCCAGTTCGGCCACGAGCACCGGCATCCCGACCGCTCCCGTCACCACCGCCACCGCGCACCGCCACCGCCACCACGCACCCGCACCGCCACCACGTCACCGCGTCCGCCGCCTCACGCACCGCGCCGGCAGACGAGATCCCGCGCCCGTGCCCGGCGTCGATCCCCGATGCCCACGCGTCCACCTGCTCGGGCGTGAAGCCGAACGCCTTGCCCACGTCGCGCACAGCCGAACGGGGTCGGTAGGTGATGACGTTGGCCACCTGCGCCGCGTGACGCCGCCCGTAGCGCTCGTACACGTACTGGATCACCTCTTCGCGGCGGCCCGACTCGATATCCACGTCGATGTCCGGCGGCCCGTCACGCGCCGGGGAGAGGAAGCGCTCGAAGAGCAGTCCCAGGTCGACCGCGTCGACGTTGGTGACGCCGAGCGCGTAGCAGACGGCGGAGTTGGCGGCAGAGCCACGCCCCTGGCAATAGATGTCGAGGCGTTTGCACACCTGCGCGATGTCCCACACGATGAGGAAGTAGCCGGCGAAGCCGAGCCGGCCGATCACGTCGAGCTCGTGGCGGATCTGCTTCCATGCCCCGGGCACCCGCTCGGCCTCCGGTGGTCCGTAGCGCGCCGTCGCGCCCTCGGCCACCAGCCGGCACAGGTAGCCCTGCTCGTCCATTCCCGCCGGGGACGGGGAAATCGGGCAGCTTCGGGGCGACCAGTCGCAGGTCGAAGGCGCAGGCGCGCCCGAGCTCCGCGGCGCGCTCGACCACCCCGGGCCAGCGGGCGAAGCGCCGGGACTGCTCGGCCGCCGAGCGCAAGCAGGCCACGGGAGCCGGGGGCAGCCAGCCCTCCAACTCGGCCAGCGGGCGGCGCGCCCGCACCGCCGCCAAGGTGGTGGCCAGCCGGAACCCGGCCGGCGTGGCGTAGTGCACGTTGTTGGTCGCCACGGCGTCGACCCCCCACTCGACCGCCAGACGCGCCAGCGCGTCGTTGCGCGCCGTGTCGACCGGTTCCCCGTGGTCCCACAGCTCCAGCACGACGTTGTCGCGACCGAACGCCTCCACCAGCCGGCCCACCTCCCGGGAGGCCGCCCGCGGCCCGGCGTCCATCAGCGCGGCGGGGACCGCCCCCTTCCGGCAACCGCTCAGCACCAGCCAGTGGCCCCCGGCGGCGCGGGCCAGCGCGTCGAGGGTGAAGACCGGCTTCCCCTTCTCCCCACCTTCGAGGTGGGCGTCGGCCAGCACGGTCGAGAGGCGGGCGTACCCGTCGGGGTCGCGCGCCAGCACGACGAGGTGCGCGCCGGTCGGGTCGGGCTCGCCCGTACGCAAGCTCGCCGGCGCGAGCGTCACCTCGGACCCGAACACCGTCGGCAGTCCGCACGCCCGCGCCGCCTCGGCGAACCGCACCACCCCGTAGAAGCCGTGGTGGTCGGTCAGCGCCAGCGCATCGAGGCCGAGCCGGTGCGCCTCGGCCACCAGCTCCTCGGGGTCGCTGCTTCCATCGAGGAAGCTGAAGCCCGAGTGCGCGTGCAGCTCGGCGTAGACAAGGCGGCCCTCACCCATCCCCGTCGAGCCGCGCGCTCGTGAGCTGCAGCCTCCCGTCTCCTCGAGCCGTCAGTCATAGACCGCCTCCACCCACCAGCGCCCGCGCTCGCTGCACAGCAGGCGGGCCACCCCGTCAGCGGTGACGACCTGGAGACGAGCCCGGCGCCGGCGCACCTCCCACCAGCGCTCGGTCACCGGCCAGGGCCCGGCCCATCCCACCACCTCCTGCCAAGGTCCGCCGTCCACCGAGAGGCGGTCGACCGCCGCATTCAGCAGGCCCCGACCGCTCACCACCATGGCGTTGCCCTCGGCGTCGACGAGCTCGGCCCGGGGCGGCTGCTGCAGCACGTCGCTCGGGGCGGGGGGCGGGAGCCTTCCCGGGCCACGGCGCGCCATCAACCGTTCCAACCGCTCCGCTGCCTTCACCCGCACCGACCGTGCCGGCCGCTCTGCTCGCACTGAGACTCCGCTCCACCTCGGCGCTGCCCCAGGGCAGCAGCACCGACTGGCCGGCCGGGTCGCGCCCACCCTGGAGCCGCCCCACCAGCACGGCATCGATCCCCAGGCGCTCCTGCACCTGGACGAAGGAGCGGGCGGCCCGGACGTCGGCCTCGGACGCGCCACCGAAGAAGCCGGGCTGGACCGGCGGTGGTCGGATGCCGGCGCCGGTGCCGGTGCCATCTGCCGTGCCGGGTCAGGGTCCTCGCCCCGGGCCACTCGTAGCCGGCGGGTGACGGCGTGGTCGCGCAGGCCGGGCAGTTCCCCGCTCTCGCCCCGGGCCACCGCATGGCAGGCAGCTGCATCCGCGCCGAAACGGTCGGAGATGCTGGCTGACGGGAGGGCGGCGAGCTGGCCCAGGCTCGTGACCCCCAGCCGCTGCAGCGTGACCGCCAGGTCGGGCCGGCCGAGCGTGGCCACCGAGAAGGGAGCCAGGAAGGCCGCAGTCCCTCCGGTCGGAACGATCAGCCTCCGAGCGTGCCGCCAGCACGGCGGCGAAGAGCCCGTCGGCCACCCCCACGAGCGCCGCCACCTCCACCTGCGCGGCCCCTGCCGTCTGTGACGCCTGTTGTGCCGGTGTCTGTGCCTCTACCTCTTCCACCGCTGCGGCCAGGCGGGACACGACCGCTTCCTCACCGCCGAAGAAGCGCGCCGGGCCGCGGGCGGGCAGAGCGCACACCCCGAGGCGGACGGGATGGGCCCAGGGGCACAGCTCGGAGACCCGGTCCACCACCCGGGCGAAGCGCCGAGCCTCCTCCCCCCGCGGCCCCTCTTCGAGGAGTCCGGGACACCAGATGACGACCAGTCGTTCCAACACTTCTTCTCCACCTTCTCCACTGCGTCGCTTTCTGCGTCCTCCACTGCGTCGCTTTCTCTCCTCCGCGTCCCTCAAGCCGCTTCCGGCCCGTCGTCGTCCACGCCGGATACCGCGCCCGAGCCAGCCGGGAGCCACAGCGAGCATTCGGTGGCTCGCCCGGCAGCCCGACGCCCGCTCACCCGCACCTCCGCCCGCCGACCCTGGAGGTGTCCGTGCCCACGACCTACTCCCTGCCACTCGACCGCCCCCACCGACAGGGCCAGGTCTCCCCCCTCGGGCCAGCTCCCGGCACCCTCGAGCAGCACCACCAGCGCGGCTTGTCGCTCGCGGGCTCGGGCGGTCAGATGACGCGCCGCGGTGAGACGAGCCCGGCCGGGCGGGCGCACCAGGACGGCATCGACGCCAGAGAGCAGGTCACCGGCCGCCTCCGCCCACCCGGCACCAGGATGCGGGACGAAGACGACCCGGCGCAGGTCGATGCCGAGGCCGGCAGCCGCGACCACACCGGGGTCGGGCAGGCCGACCGCCGCGCACCAACTCCCCGAGCACGAGGCCGCCGCCAGCAACGCCAGCGCCAGCGTGGTCGCCCCGTGACCGGGTGCTCCGCTCACGGTGACGGTCGTGCCGCGCCGGAGGGAGCCACCGGGAAAGAGGGGGATCAGGGGTGGGGGCACCGGCAGGGTGCGCCCCGCCACCGGAGTCGTGGGACGAACCCGGGCGGCCAGCCCCTCGGGGAGCTGCCGGGACGGGCGTGAACGCCCCGCGGCGGGGTGAGAGGGGGCCGCAGCGGGGTGGGAGGGTGCGGCGGCTACGGGGAGGGATGGTGCGGCGGCGGGGTGGGAAGCGAACATATGTTCGTACCCTAGCGAGGGCGTGTGCCCTCTGCTCAAAAGGGATGAAATCCCAGTTCACGGCCGGTAGGAGGCCACCGGCGATCTCTTTGCCCGACATCCGGTGCGCAGCAACGCCACAATGCAGCGTGTGTGCGGACGCTTTGCTCTCTACACCCCCCCTGCCCGGATGGCCCGTTACTTCGAGGCCACCCTCGCCGAGGACGTCGACCCTGACACGGCGCCGAGCTGGAACGTGGCCCCGACCGACCAGGTCATGGGGGTGCGGGCCCGGCTACCCGAGGGCGGCGGCGAGCCGGTGCGGACGCTGTCCTCGTACCGCTGGGGCCTCATCCCCTGGTGGTCCAAGGACGCCAAGTCGGCCAGCCGGCTCTTCAACGCCCGGGGCGAGACCGTGACGAACCGGGCCTCGTTCCGCGAGGCTTTCCGCGAGCGCCGCATCATCGTGCCGGCGGACGGCTTCTACGAGTGGCACAAGACGAAGACCGGGGCGAGGCAGCCACACTTCTTCACCCGTATCGACGGCGCGCCCATGGCCTTCGCCGGGCTGGCCGAGCGCTGGCGCGACAAGAACGGGCCGGCCGACGCCACCCCCGTCCGCAGCTGCACCGTCATCACCGCGTCCGGAGGGGCGGACATGAACGGGATCCACGACCGCATGCCGGTGATCCTCGACCCCACCACCTTCGACCTCTGGCTCGATCCGCTGAACGAGGACGGTGAAGGGCTGCGCGCGCTCCTGCGACCACCGCCCGCCGGCACCGTCGTGCACCACCCCGTCGGGCCGCGCATCGGGAATGTGCGGAACAACGATCCGACACTGATCGAGTCCGCGTGACCGGCCGCTTCGACCGCCGCACCCTGCTGCAGGCCGCGCTGGCCGCGGGCGGCGCGTCAGTACTCGCGGCGGCGCGCCGCGGCGACACGGCCAGGGCCGGGGCGGCCATCGCACGGGCGGCGGCGTCGACGAAACCGGCGGGGTCGGATCTCGGCGCGATCGAACACGTCGTGTTCTTGATGCAGGAGAACCGGTCGTTCGACCACTACTACGGCACCTATCCCGGCGTGCGCGGCTTCGACGACCATCCGCACAAGAGCCTCGGCGCGTTCGCCCAGAAGTGGCCCGGCGGGCGCGACCACACGCTGCTGCCCTTCCACCTCGACTCCTCGACGTCACTCGGAATCTGCACCCAGGACCTCGACCACAGCTGGCACGGCGAACACCTGAGCCGGGGCCGAGGGAACAACGACGCGTTCGTGAGCACGCACGTCCGGCCCGAATTCGAGGGGCCCGAGCACGGCGTCCTCACGATGGGCTACTACGAGCGCAAGGACCTGCCCTTCTACTACGCGCTGGCCGACGCCTTCACGATCTGCGACAACTACCACTGCTCGGTGCTCGGGCCGACGCATCCGAACCGCCTCATGTCGCTCTCGGGGACGGTCGACCCTTCGGGACACGCCGGCGGCCCGGTGCTCGATACCAACTCGTCCCCCGACGCCGTCTACAGCGCCAGCTGGGACACCGTTCCCGAAGTGCTGGAGGATGCCGGGGTGAGCTGGAAGGTGTACAACCCCGCGGGCGGGATCGCCAGTCCGGCGATCTTCGAGAAGCACGGGATCCTCAGCGACGCCATCCTCCCCTACTTCTCCCAGTACAAGAACCCGAGCTCGGCGCTGTACCAGAAGGCGTTCCTTTCCGTGTACCCGGACGACTTCATGAGCGATGTGGCGTCGGGCCAGCTGCCGGCGGTCAGTTGGCTCATCCCGCCTCTCGGCTACGACGAGCACCCCTCCGCACCCCCGGCGCTGGGGGAGTGGTTCACCAGCCAGGTGGTGGCGGCCCTGGTGGCGCAGCCCGACCTGTGGTCCAAGACGGTCCTGTTCCACATGTACGACGAGAACGACGGGTTCTTCGACCACGTCCCGCCACCGTCCCCCCCGAAGGGCACCGCCGGCGAGTACCTCACCCAGCGGACCCTGCCCGCGAACGCCAAGGGCATCCGGGGGCCGGTCGGCATGGGCTTCCGGGTCCCGATGCTCGTGGTCTCACCGTTCAGCCGGGGCGGCCACATCGCGTCCGACGTGTTCGACCACACCTCGCAGCTGCGCTTCTTGGAGGAGCGCTTCGGCGTGAAGGCGCCCAACATCACGGCCTGGCGCCGCAGGACCTCGGGCGACCTGACGTCGACCCTCCACATGGGCCAGGCCAACACGTCGGCGCCCACGTTGCCCAGCACGGCCGACGACCAGATGGCGAACATGATGGCCCTGGGCTGCACCCAGCTGCAGATCCTCAATCTGGATCCGAACATGCCGATCTACCCGGTCCCCGAACACCAGTCGATGCCGACGCAGGAGCGCGCCTGAGTCCGATCCTGGTGTGATCCGAGACCGGTCGGCTTCCTCTTCTTTCCTCTTCTTCCCTCTGCGCCGAGCTCGACCAGCCTTCTCTCAGGTCCGGGGTGTATCACTGCACCGGAGCCGCGCGTCGGCTTCGAGATCACGGGCGGTCCGCCGCACCGGGAGGGAGGGACCATGGACGATGCGCTGCATCCGCATCTCGTTCGGACCCAGCAGACGTGGGACGCCATCGCGCGAGGAGAGCTCGCCGGCCTCGACGATCAGGCCGACACCGTCATCGTCGAGAACGGGCCGGGAGCGGGTCCGTGGCGAGTGGTCGAGGGCAAGGAGGCGTTCCTGAACTTTGCCATGCAATTCATCCCCTTCTTCGGGGGAACGTGGCACCAGGACGGGCACTGCATCTACGCCGACGACCGATGCACCATCTCGCTGGTCCACGAGACCGGGACCGGGCCCGGAGGGGACACGTTCGACAACATGGCCATCTGGATCGGCCGCATCGACGCCGACGGCAAGAACGAACGGCTTTGGACGGTGGACCTCGACCAGGAGCACGTCACCGCCTTTTGGGACCGCAACGAAGCGGCCCTGAAGGCATCCCTCCCCACCTGACCAGAGGCGTTCGCAGACCGTCGGGTCGCCCGCCGGCCGTGCGGGAGGATGGGAAGTCAGTACTCGTTCTTGAAGGCGAAGTAGGAACCGCGAATGGTTCCGGCCACTTCGACTTCTGTCTGGCGAACTTGAACCGCTCGTCGAGCTCTGTGGGGACCTCCATGCCTTCGGAGAGCTTGAACCCGACGGCGCGCTCTTTGGGGTCATCGACGGTGTACATCACATTGATGGAGAGACCGCTCTCGTAGAAGACGTAGGCGATTCGGATGTTGTCGACCTGGAAAGCCGTCGCCTCGAGTGGGCGCGATGCGATGACGATGTCGCGTTCTTGTTCGAGAATCCGATGCACCCAGTCAATGGTCTTCCTGGCTTTGCTCGCCGGTTCCACAGTGAAGACGCTGTCCCACTTGTTCGCGACGAAGCGGGCCTCGTTCGCCCGCAAGCCGGCGAGTGCGGCCGCGACAGGCGATGACTCCAGACCGACGGTCGAGACGGTTTTGAAATCCACGGTGTAAGCCATGTCCGGCAGTATGCCGTTCCGATCCACCCGACGGCCGACGGGCCGGCGCGCTACGTTGCGCCACGTGGAAGCGGACGAGCGGCGGGCCTGGCACCGCGAGGTCGCGGTCGGGCAGTTCAACACGGCGTGGGACCTGATCGACAAGACCGACCGGACCGTCGACGACGATGTGGCCATGGTGCTGGCGGCCACGACGTCGCGCTGGCACTGGGGTGAGGTCGGAGGGCCCGAACAGGTGGCGACCGGGGATTGGCAGGTCGCCCACGTCGCCTGCCTGCTCGGCCTGGGTGACCTGGCCGCCCTCTTCGCGGCCCGGAACCTCGCCACGGCCGAGGCCGAGGGATGGGACGGCTGGCGGCTCGCCTCCGCACACGAAGGAATGGCCCGCGCCTGCGCGGCCCAAGGCGAGGCCGAGCGTCGTTCGTTCCACGTGGCGGCCGCGCGCTCGGCTCTCGAACGAGAGCCCGACCCCGAAGAGCGTTCCGTGATTGAGGAACAGCTGGCGACGCTGCCGTCGACGTAGCTCTTTCCACTCGCCCGTGAAGCCGGGCTGGGATGGCCGGGACGACGCGCCGCAGGCGGGGAAGACGAGATGGGGTCCCGCGTTTCCGCGATGATGGGGCCATGGCGCGGATCGTTCTCGTCCACGGAGCCTTCAACGAATTGTGGGGGCCGAACGAGCTCAAGGCACGGTGGATGCCGGCCGTCCGCGACGGCCTCTGGCACCACGGGGTCGATCTCCACGAGGACGACGTGGCGGTGTGCTTCTACGGCGATCTCTTCCGCCGCCACCCCGGCACGGAAGAAGATCGACAGTTCGAGGTGTCGCGGGCCGGCGTCGCCGAAGCGCTGGCGGACCTCGAGGGCGGGGATGCCATCGCGGTGCTCAGCCAGGCGGCCGGCGAGGCGACGTTCGACCGCACGGTCGACATGGTCACGACCATGACGACGGAACCGGACCTGCGCGACCAGCTCCGCCGGCGCATAGAGCCGCTGATCGGGGACGACACCAGGGTCCTGGTCGCACACTCCCTCGGGACCGTGCTCTCGTACACGGCGCTGTCGAACCACCCCGGCTGGCCCGTGCACACCTTCGTCACGCTGGGATCACCGCTCGCCTCGCCGATGGTGTTCGGGTCGCTCGAGCCCGCTCCGGTCGACGGCAAAGGAGTCTGGCCCGGCTCCGTCCAACGCTGGGTCAACGTCCGCGCCATCAACGACAAGGCGGCGGGGGTCTCGCTCGTCGAGAAGTTCGGGCCCCGGGTGGAGGAGGTGCTCGTCGACAACGGCCACCGGGCGCACGCGCCGGAGCCGTACCTCAACGCGATGGCGACAGGCGCGGCCATCGCCGACGCCTTGAAGGCGTAATCGGGTCCGGGAGCCTTCGGGCGACCGCTCCTACGACTCGTCGTCCGACGAGGTCCGGAGCACCCATCCCGAAGTGATCATCCGCTCGACGGGACTGATTCTCTGGCCTCTCCCCTCCCTGCACCGCGTCGCTTTCCGGCGGCCACGCGGGCCGGCCGGAGCCGGTGCGGAAGACGGGAGTCAGAGTTCCGAAGTGAGGAGTCGAAATGTTCGCAAAGGGCCCACGAAGCCCTTCAGCGGCCCAAGATCGATGGACACCGACGGGGTGCGCGGTGCGGCTGCTGCGACTGATTCGGAGACGACCACTTCGGATGGCCGCGCTGCTTGCACGAGGCGCGCGGCCAGATTCACGGTCGGCCCGTAGTAGTCGCCGTGGAGGGCCACCACCGCACCGTGCGCGAGACCGACGCGAATGGGCTGTGGCGAGGTTCGGACGAGATCGCTGGCGATTCGACATGCCGCCTCTGGCTCGTCGTGGACGAACATCACCTCATCCCCGATCAGCTTGACAACCCGCCCGCCGGCCCCCGTGACGAGGTCCCACGCCTGCTGCTCGAAACGGTCGACGAGCGCGGCGATCTGGCTCGGATCGAGTGGGCGGAGGGCGTCGCTGCTGCCGACCAGATCAGCGAAGCCGACGCATCGTTCCAAGGTGACCGTCGCACCGTGCTGGTCGGTTCTCCAGTTCTGGTAGGACACCACGACGAGATGGCGGCGAAGCAACGCGGCGACACAGTCGAAGAACGTCGGCAGCCCCTGAGCGGCCAGTTCGGTCGTGGTGCGAACGACATCGACGTCGTCGACCCCGGCAACTCGTTGGGGAACCTCCAAACTGACGCGGGTTGTGTCGCTGAGTGCCTCTGCCATCCGGGCCGCACACGCGCCGAGTACCCGAGCGAAACCAACGACTGCATCCTCACCCACGGCGTCGACGAACCCGGCGAGGAATTCCGAGAGCCGCCGCGATGTCGGAGGTTACTGCGAAGGGGAATGCCGTGGTCTCTGGCAGCCCAAAGGCCAACCACAACCGGCGGGCCAGTCGCTTCTCAACACCGCCACTCGACAGGAACTCGCCGATCGGGCGCAGTTCGCCTTCGGGACGCAAGATCAAGTCGAGGGCGAGCGGGGGAAACCAAGCGCGTCCCCGCTGTGCGGCACTCGCCACTTCCTCCTCACTGGCCCCGAGGCTACGGACGTACGCGGCCAACCCGGCAAGGTCCTCGGCCTCCGGGGCGGAAGAGATATCAGTCAAGGCCCAGCCTCCGATGTCCGGTCGCTCCGACGATACCAAGGCACGAACTCACCGACGCCTTCTGAACTTGCACCGGTTGTCGCTCCTCGTACCTCGCGGCCTATGAGACGACCCGGTAGCGGATGTGGGTGGCTGCCGGGGTGTCGATCACTCGAATGATCTCCAATTCGATCCTCTCCGGTAGCACTTCGAAGAGTCGGCGTCCGCCACCGAACAGCACCGGGATCTGGTGAATCTGCAACTCATCGAGCACGCCCTCCTCGAGCGCCGACTGTGCCGTGGACGCGCCGTGGACCAGCACGTTGCGGTCACCGGCAGCGGCCTTCGCCTGTGCCATCGCGGCAGAGATCCCGTCCGACACATACGTCACCAGTGGGTAGTCCGCGACGGACGGGCCCGGCGGCCGGTGGGTGGGCACGAAGATCGGCACGCCGCCGTGGTGATCACCGCCCCAGTGATCGGCCTGTTCCACGGTGTTGCGACCGGAGAGGACCGCTCCGGTCATCCTGATCTCATCGAGAAATTGTTGGACGACCCCGGATGGATCGATGGAGTCCGCGTTCGGACCTGGGTCCGAAGCAAACCCGAACCACTCGTGCAACCGCATGAAGTTGTCGCCGCCGGGATTGGCCGGTTCGTCGTGGGGGCCTGAGATGTAGCCGTCAACCGACATCGACATATAGAGCACAGACCTCGACATGGAGCGAATCTCCTGGGTCTCGATGGTCTCGATCGTCGCCGGGGCTACCGAGCTCGGTCGGTGCGGGCCGAGAGGTTCAAGAGCAGCACTCCTGACCCGACCGTCTGCGAGTTCGTGACCTCCAGGGTCGTCGATCGGGGCATTGAAGTGGGGAACATGCGCTTGCCCGCACCGAGGACGATCGGGAAGATCATCAGGCGATACTCGTCCACCAGGTCGTGTGCCACCAGGGTCTGCACCAGCTGGGCACTGCCCTCGACGAGGAGGTTCCCGCCGGGCTGATTCTTGAGCCTGGTGATCTCGGTCACCACGTCGCCTCGGAGCACCGAGGTCTTGCCCCACGTTGCGTCCTCGTCCGCGAGCGTGGACGAGACGACATACTTCTCGATGTTGTTCATGCGCTGGCCGAAGTCGTCGTGCCCCATGTCGGGCCAAGCGGCGGCGAACCCCTCGTAGGTGACGCGTCCGAGAAGGAGCGCCTCCGCTTCGAACAGTTCGTCGTACTTGAACTTGTCCCCCTCGGCCGCCCGGTCGAAGTCGAAGGTCCACCGGGGCTCTTCGATGACACCGTCCAGCGAGACGAACTCGGTGACCACAATTGTCGCCATTTCCCTACCCTCCATGGTCGTCGGCCGGACCTCGTGCCAGGCCGTCATGCTCTATACGTACGGCCCCTCCCCAAATCGACAGATTCGAGAAGAATTTCCGCGGAGCACGCCGAGACACCCCGGGTGCCGTCCGGGCATGGGCACACACCACGTTGCGCTGCTCATTTCGAGCAGGTCGCGCCCACCTTGCCGGGTCAGGGCGCCGGCTCTGCCTCGAAGGTGCGGGCGGTCGCCCCGGTGATCCGGCTGAGCATCCGCTCGCCGAACACCACTTCGTGCGGGGCGGCGAGATGTGCATCGAGCTGCTCCTGTGACTCCCAGCATTCGAAGAAGCGGAAGGTGTTGGGCGCCTCGAGGTCCTCGGCCCACGAGTACTCCATGCATCCGGCGTCGCGTCGGCTGGCCTCGGTGACGTCGGCCAGGGCGGCGAGCACCTCGGCCCGATCCGACGGATCGAAGGTGAGCGAACCGGCGATGATGACCATCCCCCGAACCTACCGGGACGGGGCGCGGGTCGCCCGGAGGATCAGCAGGCGCGCTCCAACGCGCGCAGCTCGTCCTTGACCAGCGTTCCGCCCTTCATGATGGCCAGCAGGCGGGCCGGGTCCTGCAAGAGCGCGATGTCGCCGAGCGGGTCGCCGTCGACGACCAACAGGTCGGCGAGATACCCCTCGCGCACGGAACCGAGCTCGTGTCCCCGTCCCATGAGCTCGAAGCCGTGACGGGTAGCCCACCGCAGGACGTCGAGCGGCGCGATGCCCGCCTCCTTCACGTAGAACTCGAGCTCGTCGGCGTAACGGCCGTGCGGGAGCCCGATCGCCCCGTAGTCGTCCCCGACGAGCAGTTTGACGCCCGCCGCATCCGCGACGGGCAGGACGGCCAGCGTCCGCTCCATGTCGGCCGTCATGGACGCGGTGAACCCGAGGCCGCCCCCGCCCCCTCCCATCAGCTCGGCGAACCGGGCCGGGAAGAGCTGGCTCGGCACGAGGTAGGTACCGGCCTCGGCCATCCGTTCGATCGCCTCGTCGTCGAGGCCGTCCCCGTGGTCGACGACGTCGATCCCGGCGTCGAGCGCCATGTGCAGAGCCTCGCGGTTGGCGATGTGGCCCCGCACGAGGGCGCCGCGCTGGTGCGCCGCCTCGATGCCGGCCGTGATCTCTTCCCTGGTCATCTCCGTCTGCTCGGCGGGCGCCACCGTGCCGTGGCCCCCGGTGACGAACATCTTGATGATCTCCGCCCCCTCTTTGACCTCTTCGCGGACCGCCCGGCGGAACTCCGCCGGACCGTCGGACCGGTTGATGGCGCCGCGGGCCCCGACGTCCCAGTACCAGGCGAAGCTCTTGTCCCCCGCGTGTCCCGTCGTGCTCACGTCGCGGCTCCCGGCCATCAGCCGCGGGCCCGGGAACAGGCCCTCGGCGATGGCCGCCTTCATGGACGCGTCGATGGCGAACGGCGCGCCCGCGCTCACCGCCCCGGTGAAGCCGGAGCGCAGCAGCAGCTCCAGGTGGCGGGATGCCCGCACGGCCTGGAGCGCCGGCGGCTCCTCGAGCCCGAACGGGGCCGGCCTGGAACCGAGCTCGTGGTACGTCGCGTGAAAGTGGCTGCTGACCATGGCGGGCATGACAGTGCGCCCTCCCAGGTCGACCACACGGTCCCCTTCCCTGGGCGCGTCGACCTCGGCCCTTTCGGGCGCTTGGCTCGCCCCGAGTTCCCCGCGGTCACCAGCGTCGGGCCGCACGGCAGCGATACGGCGCTCGTCGACGACCACCGTCGTCCGGGGCCGGGCGCCGTCGGCATCCACGACCGTCGCGCCCCGCAGGACGAGCCTAGGCACGGCCGGTCCGGACCTCGACGTCAACGAGCGCGGCTCTGGTCACCGCGCCAACCATAGTGACGGCACGGTGGGCACGGTCCCGCCACATCGTGATCACGTATGGTGGCCGCTCATCGCACCGTGGGGGTGAGCAATGGCGTACCGGGTGATCCAGTGGGCGACGGGCAACGTCGGCCGGGCGGCCATCGAGGGTGTGCAGGCGCATCCGGACCTCGAGCTCGTCGGGTGCTGGGTGCACTCCGCGGCCAAGGACGGCCAGGACGCCGGGCTCCTCGCCGGCGGCGATGCCATCGGCGTGACCGCGAGCGCCGACGTCGACGCGCTGCTGGCGCTCGAGGCGGACTGCGTCGTCTACAGCCCGATCTTCGCCGACCGCGCCGTCGTGGAGGCGATCCTCCGGTCGGGCAAGAACGTGGTCACACCGCTCGGTTGGTTCTACCCGCCCGAGGGCGAGCGATCGGAGCTCGGTGCGCTGTGCCGGGATGCGGGCGTGACGCTGCACGGGACCGGCATCCACCCGGGCGGGATCACGGAGCGGTTCCCGCTCATGGTCTCGGCGCTCTCGGGTTCCATCACCCGGGTGCGCGCCGAGGAGTTCTCCGACATCCGTACCTATGGCGCACCCGACGTCATCCGCGATTGGATGCTCTTCGGCAAGACCCCCGACGAGGCGCGCCGCAGCATCATGGCCGAGGCGCTCGGCGCCGGGTTCCGTCAGTCGGTCCACATGGTGGCCGACGAACTCGGCTTCGAGCTCGATCCGAACCTGCGCACCACGCACGAGATGGCGGTCGCCACCGCGCCCATCGAGTCGCCCATCGGGCCGATCGCCCCCGGGCTCGTCGCCGCCCAACGGTTCCGTTGGGAGGGTCTGGTCGACGGCGAGCCGGTCGTGACGGCAGCCGTCAATTGGCTGATGGGCGAGGAGCACCTCGACCCGCCGTGGAACTTCGGTGAGGGCGGAGAGCACTTCGAAGTGGAGGTCACCGGCGACCCCAGCTGCCTGGTGACGTTCCGCAAGCTCCATCCCGACTCGATAGAGGCGGGCCTGGCCCGGAACCCCGGCGTGGTCGCGACGGCGATGCACTGCGTGAATGCCGTGCCGTACGTGTGTGACGCCGAGCCGGGGCTGCTCACCTACCTCGAGATGCCGCTCGTGGCGGGGCGCGCCGCCGGGGGGCTCGCCCGCGGCCGGGCCGGCTCAGGCTCCCGGAGCCCCTCCAGCAGGTGATCCTCGACCGCTTCCGCCTCGACGACCGGGTCGCCATCGTCACCGGTGCCGGCCTGGGCATCGGCCGCGGCATCGCGGTCGGCCTGGCGGAGGCCGGCGCCGACGTGGTCCTGGCGGCGCGCACCCGGGGCGATCTGGAGGAGGTCGCGGCCCTGGTGGAGGGGACCGGTCGCCGCGCGCTCGTCGTCCCCACCGACGTCACCGACATCGGGCAGCTCGAGCACCTGGTGGACACCGCCGTCGGCGAGTTCGGACGTCTCGACGTGGCGGTCAACAACGCGGGCGGGGCCATGCCCCGGGCCGCGATGGACACGAGCGCCGGCTTCCTCGAGCGGGCGTTCCACTTCAACGTGACGGCTCCGTTCGCCCTGACCAAGCTGGCGGCCCGCCGCATCGTCGACACGACGGGCACCGGCGCGGTCGTCAACATCTCGTCGCGCTCGGCATCCATGACGCAGACGAGCTTCGCCGCCTACGGGGCGGTCAAGGCGGCGCTCGACAGGCTCACCCGCAACATGGCGCCCGAGCTGGCACCGCGCGTGCGCCTCAACGCCATCGACGTCGGAGGCGTCGCGACGCGGTCGCTGGACGTCGTCCTCACGGACGAGGCGCTGCGGCGGCAATTCCTCGAGCACACGCCCATGGGCCGCCCGGGCGAGCCCGAGGACATCGCCTGTGCCGTGGTCTACCTGGCCTCCGACGCCAGCTCCTGGGTGACGGGCAAGGTCTTCGAAGTCGACGGGGGCACCGAGGCGCCGGCCATCATGGTGCCGGTGGCGCCCCTCGAACCGCCCGGCTAGCCGGTCCCGCGCCTTCGCGGGCGGGACCGGGTCCGACGACGCCGACCGGCGTTACCTGGGCGCCGCCGAGGCCAGCTCGGCTTCGGCGTCCTCCGGTTCGGACACGGAAGGACCCGAAGGCGCAGGGCCCGCGGGATGCCGGCTCATCTTTCGGCGTCGACGGTTCCGGCGTCGTGTGCCCGCCATCCGCCAGAGGATGCCCAGCAAGAGCCCGATGCAGATTCCTGCGCCCAGACCCCACCCGAACATCACGGCCCGGGCGCCACCGAAGCACACGCCGCGCGCGCTCTCCTCGTAGGAACTGAACGCGGACGCCGTGCAGCCGTACGGTTGGGAGCCGGAGCCCGAACCGAAGACAAGGGCGATGCCGCCAATCACGACGAACGCGGCCAGGGCGGCGATCGTCCCCCAGAGCCACCACCACCGCCTCCTGATGCCGAGCGGCGGCATCTGGCCGTCGAGGGTGCGGACCATGGCGGCCGTGACGCCCAGAGCAGGCAAGAGGAGGCCGACCAACATCAAGATGGCCCGCGAAAGGCCCCCGTGCTGCCACGAGTAGGTCACGATGAGTCCACCGACGACGACGGAAGCGGCGGCGATGCCCCACCATGCGGCGAGCAACCGCGACCGGGCCGCGGCATCCGCCTTCTTGATCGCTGCGATGAACCGGTCGTGCGTGATTTCGAACCAGCGCGCCCCGGCGCGATCTTCTGCTCTGAGCATGTGCTTGCTTTCGAGCTCGGCGACGGCCACGTTGGGCATCCCGGCCGTGGCGTGGTCCCCCTGCCAGGCGGTGGCTCTGGTGCCGGCGGGTGTGATGAGGACGCGCTCGAACCAGCGGCGGATGTAGGCCGCGCTCACCCCGGCATGGTGCGCGGTCTCGGCCACGCAGTTGTCGTAGAACCGCGCCAGCGCAGAGGTGGGGTCGCCGATCTTCGCGACCTGGTCCGACGTGACGACCAACGTGGCGTCGGGCAGGGATCGCCACAGCTCGCTGCAGACCACCTGGAGCTGCACGGGCTCGACGTACTCGCCGATGGTCTCGCCTGCAGCGCCACTGCCCCGCCGCACTTTGATCGTCATGAGGTCTCTCACCAAAGCCTCCACGACACCGTCAGCGAAGCCGATGCTGGTCAGGCGGTGAACCGGCCCCTCAATCGCCTCGATCGCCTCGTCGCCGTCCAGGCGGGGCAGCCGCAGGTGCGCCTTCAGTCCGTCGGGGAGCTCCGCGACCGCATCGAGCACATCAGCCAGATGGTCCTCGCGCACGACGAAGACCAGGCGCAGCCGGCGGTCCTCACGGAGGGCCCTCGCCAGGTCGTTGAGGAACGGAACCCGGTCCTCCCAGTGCCCGGGGAAAGCAGTGAACAGTTCTTCGAACTGGTCGAAGACGGCGAGCCGAATGGTCGGGTCGCCGTACGCGTCCTTGTCGTGGGGTGCAGACAGGGGCACGCTCATCTCGGTCGGCTCGTCCGCGGGCGGCTCCGGCCACTTCTCCCACTGACGCCAACTGGCCAAGGTGTAGTGGACGAAAGGATTGCCCTGGCCGGTCCAGCCCTCCACGCCCGCGCCCTGCACCCGTGCCACCGGGAGAACCTCCATGCCCGCGGCGCGCGCCGCGGGCAAGAGCCCCGCGTAAATCAGCGACGACTTGCCGGTGCCCGATTCACCGTAGACGACACAGGTCTGAAAGGCCGAGACGAGCGCGAAGAGCTCTTCGGTGACCGCGGTACGCCCGAAGAACCGGTCGGCATCGTCCTCGCCGAACGGCCTCGGGCCGACGAACGGCTCTGCCCGCCCGGCCGCGACGTCAGGCGGGGACGACGCGGTACGCATCCCATCGGTCGCGAAGTTCGGTGAAGAACTTCTCCTTCTCACCCCAATAGACCTTAATGAGCATGCCCGCGAAGTACGTGGCCAGATATCGCTCCTCCTTGTCGTCACAAGGGAGCTGCAGGGCGAAATGTGAGCTCTGGCCGGCCGCGGGCAGCGACAGCTTGATCATGCGGAAGAGCACACGGAAGGTCCAGTCGGCGAGGCTGTACCCGACGAAGAGGCAGGTGGTCGAGAGAGCCTGGAACACGGGGGGAGGCAACATCGTCGTGGTGCGGGACCTGAGAGCGGCGAGAAAGTCGAGGTAGTCGTCCTCCGTGAGCACCATGGAGTTCTCCTCGACGTCCGCCCCATGAAGGTGATACACCCAAGGTTGTTCCGGTGTCGGACTCTCCCATCTCTTGATCGACTTCGCGCCCATCTGCTTGGTGTTCCAATCGTCGGCCGAGTCGTTCCAGTCGCAGATGAGCCTCTTCGGTCGTCGGCCGACCGCAGTGAGCGCGTCCGCCATGAACGAGTCGTAATTGGTCGTGATGTACAGCGGGAGCGGGAGGTCGGCCAATACCCGGTGGCACTCGTGCGGATCCGAGAAGTCGGGCCGTTTGGTGTGCTGAAAGATCTCGAGCAGACGGGCGCGCGGTTCCTTTGGATCCACCGTGAGCGCCACGAACTGAGCGACACGAACGAGGTCGTCGCGATCTTCTAGCGGATAGCCGTACTTCTCCGCCCAGGCATGAGCGATTTCCGCCCCCTTCGGGTTCGGGCTGACCCCCGCGCCGATGAACGGGCTGATCTGTCCGTTGGCCATCCTTCTCAGGTAGGCGTCCCAGTTGCTCTCGTCGAGGTCCTGAGCCACCCGCCCTCCCGCTACTCAGTCCAGGCGAATGTTACAGCGAACGCGCTCGTTGGCAAGGACTCGATACCGAACGTGGCTCCGAAACCTTGGACCAGACGTGCCGGGGCGAAGCTGCCCGTGGAGGTCGTCGGGATCTGAAGGTCATTGACAGCCGTAGACCGACCGACCGATCCTTTGCCCATGCATGGTTGCCGCCAGGACATCATCTTCAAGCCCATCTCAGGTCGGGACGTCGGCTGATGGCGGCCTGGGTTGCGGTCATCGCCGCGATCGTGTCCGGGGCGTTCGCGCTGATCTCGTTGGGACTGACTCGGCGTCAGGTACTCAAGGACCGGCTGGCGGCGGCCGACGAGGTGGCGATGGACTTCCGCATGCCGCTCCTCGCGGCGGCGTCCGATCTGCAGGCCCGACTCTTCAACATCCGGCGGCAGGACTTCCTGGTGCGCTTCGCCGACCCCGGAGCCAGCCGGGCGCGCCCGGAGTACCCGGTCGTGCACACCCTGTACCTGATCGCCCAGTACTTCTGCTACGCCGAGATCATCCGCCGTGGAGCACTCTTCCTCGATCCGGTCGACCGCGAGCGCCAGCGCGAGCTCATCGAGCAACTCGAAGAGACACGCGACACGTTCTCCCGCAGCGACATCGACCTGACCTTGTGCGTCTTCCGGGGTGAGCAGCGGGCCATCGGCGAGGTCATGCTCACCGAGACCGGAGCCAAGCCGGGAAAGGCCAGGGAGTGGGACTGCATGGGCTACGCCAGTTTCGTCGAACGTGTCCCCCGCCCCGAGGTGGGCAAGTGGTTCGCACTCCTGAAGGACGACATGCTCAAGCTCAAGGACGAACTCGACACGCACGACGAGCGGCTCGTCGCCCTGCAGCACTCCCTCATCGACCTCGTCTGCCTGATCGACCCGGACGGCGGGCACATCACCATGAACCAGCGTCAGCGCCTGTAGTTCAGGGCCGCGGCCGTCGAGGCGAAATCGGGATGTTCAGGTGATCAGCGTCCCGTCCCTCAGCGTGGCCGGCGTCGCAGCCTCTTGTCGGCGACGGCGGCGGGGATCCACCCGACGTCGGTGTCGTTCAGGTCCGTGCCGGGTGCCACGATCTCGTCGATGCGGTCGAGCACGTCGGGGCTCAGACGGAGCTCCAGGGCGGGCAGCTGCGACTCGAGATGCTTCATGGTGCGCGGTCCGATGATCGGGCAGGTCACACCGGGATGCTCGAGCACGAAGCCGAGCGCGAGCTCAATCAGCGAGAGTCCCGCCTCGTCCGCCACCGCCGCCAACGCCCCCACCGCATCGAGCTTGGCCTTGTTGCCCGGGATCGACATGTCGTAGTGGTGCGGCAGCGCAGCCGCCCGCCGCGACGTGTTCTCCTTGCCCGGACCGAAGGCCCCCGAGAGCCAGCCTCCGGCGAGCGGGCTCCAAGAGAGCACGCCCATGCCGTACTTCTGGCACATCGGCAGCACGTCCTTCTCGATGCCGCGCACCAGGATGGAGTACGGGGGCTGCTCGGTGACGAAGCGCTCGCGAGCGCGGCGTTCGGCCACCCATTGCGCCTCGACGATCTCGTGGGCGGGAAAGGTGGAGCTGCCGAACGAACGGATCTTGCCCATGCGAACCAGATCGGTGAGCGCGCCGAGCGTCTCGTCGATGTCGGTCTCGGGCGAGGGGCGGTGGATCTGGTAGAGGTCGATGTAGTCGACGCCGAGTCGGCGCAGGCTGTGGTCGCACTCGCTCATGATCCAGCGGCGCGAGTTCCCCTCCGCGTTCGGGTCGCGTCCCATCTGCCCGTGCACCTTGGTGGCCAGCACCATCTTGTGCCGCTTGGTCTGGGCCAGCGCCTTGCCGACGATCTTCTCGGACTCGCCGGCCGAGTAGACGTCGGCGGTGTCGACGAAGTTGATACCCGCGTCGAGCGCGGCGTGGATGATGCGGACGCAGTCGTCGTGGTCGGTGTTCCCGAAAGACCCGAACATCATCGCTCCCAGGCAGAGGGGGCTGACCTTGAGGCCGGTCCGGCCGAGTGTGCGGTGCTCCATGGACGTCGACACTACCCATGAGCCTGGCGGCGCGCCCGCTGAGCCTGGCGGCGCGCCCCGCGCTCCCGGCTCAGCCCCCGAGGCGGGCGCACGCGTCGGCGGCAGCCCACAAGAGGCCGGGGTCCCCGCTTCGTGCGAAGGAGCGGAGGGCGGCCTCGGTCAGCTTGATGGCGTGCTCGTCACCCGATGCGACGGCCAGGTCGGTGAGCATCTCGGTCGACTCGGCGCTGCGCTCGGGAACAGGAGTCTGCCGGTCCACGTCGAAGCCCACGTGCAACGCCGCCACGGCTTGCCAGACGTAGCCCAGCGCCGCGTCGCGGTCCTCTTCCGCCAACCACGGCAGCAGCAGCTCGCACGCCAGGGGTGAGGTCACCGAATGCAGGAGGCCGAACGCCCCGCCTCCGTCCGCGTTGCGCAGGTAGGCCAGCGCGCCGCCCGATGCCAGCTCGTCGAGGAGGTCGACGGTCTCGCCGGCTTCCCCGAGGGATGCCACCCCCTGCTCGAACTCGTCCGCGATCTCCGACACGTGGCGCACCACGTCGCTGATGAGGACCTCGCGCGGGGTCTCCTCGGGGAGGTAGGGCAAGTCGGCGAGGGCCTCGGCCACGCGCTGGTGGCCGATGAGCAGTGGCGGCCCCGGAAGCTCTGTGTAGACGGCCGCCCAATAGGCGAGACCGGTCGCCACCTCCAAGCGCCGGGGCGGCGTGTCGGCCGCTGCGAGCGCGCGCAGCCCGTGGCCGGAGCGGATCAGGCCATGGGTGGCCGCGCCGACCGCGCCGGGCAGCAGGCGCGGCACCCACTCACCCACCACCGCGGAGGCAGGGCGGTCGGCCAGCTCGCGTTCGAAGAGGGCCTGCCAGTCGGGGAACCGGTCCAGACGACCGAGGGCGGACGGCCACTCCTGCTCGGCCAGCGGCTGGCCCGGCGGCGGCGCCTCGTCGAGTCGAGTGCGGTACTTGGCCACCCAACCAGGGATGTCTTCCTCCCGGCCCAAGCGGGCCAGCGCCTCGGCCGCCATCGGTCCGTGGTTCGACAGGCCCAGCGGCCCGTACTCGGGCGCGGTGGCGGCGAAGACGGTGAGGGCGTCGTCGAGCACGCCCGTGATCGCCGCTTCGGTCCCCATGACCCCCCAGTATGGCCACCTCACGGACCGGATGCCGGGGTCCCGGGCCGCTACGATCCGGCCTTCGACGACGGGAGGACCGATGGCGACGACGCCGCCCCTGCACGGTATGAGGATCATCGAGTGCTCGGCCCTCGGGCCGGCGCAGATCACGACGCCCCTGATCGACCTCGGAGCCGAGGTGATCAAGATCGAGCCGCCCGCGGGCGACTACATCCGCGAAATGACGTGGCCCATCGTCGAGGGCGTGTCGCTCATGCACCTGCACCTCAACCGCGGCAAGCGCTCGCTGGTGCTCGACCTGCGGAGCGACGCCGGGGTCGCCATCATGAAGGAGCTCGCGTCGACGGCCGACGCCGTCATCGAGGCCATGCGCCCCGGTTCGCTCGCCCGCCGCGGCGTCGGGTACGAGGACCTTCTCGCCGTGAACCCCAGGATCGTCTTCTGCACGATCTCGGGCTACGGGATGACCGGCCCGTACCGCGACTACCCGAGCCACGGGGTCGCCTACGACACCTGGGCCGGCATCGTCAACGTGGCCACGGACGAGGAGGGATTCACCTACATCCCCGAGCACGCGTCCATGGGGATCCACGCCGGCCCGCTCTTCGGGGCGCTCGGCATCCTGGCCGCCGTCCTCAGAGCGCGCGCCACCGGAGTGGGCGCGTTCATCGACATCGCCCAATCCGACGCAGCTGCCGCGATGGACTGGTTGCGCTCGGAGACCTGGCGCGCCTACGAGCGGCCCGAGTCGGAGGTGACCGGGAACAAGGCTGACGGCTACGAACGTCGCGCCCCGGGCACGGCCGGGATGGTGGAGGGTGTCCGCTACCAGGTCTACGAGACGTCCGACGAGCGACACGTGCTCTTCATGGCATCGGAGCAGGCGTTCTGGAAGAACTTCTGCGAGGGGGTGGGGCGCTCCGACCTCTTCGAGCGCTGGCCCGGTTCCAAGTACGCCGACCACGCCCGGGGCAACCGTGAGCTCCAGCGTGAGCTGCGTGACATCTTCCACACCAAGACAGCCGAAGAGTGGCTGGAGTTCGGCGGACGGGTCAACACTCCGATCGCGCCGGTCAACACTCCCAAGACGCTGCTCGAAGACCCGCAGTTCGCCGACCGCTTCGACCTGCTGCCGGCGGCCGAGGTCGGCAACGACCAGCTCTTCACGCCGCTTCACTTCGTGGGCGAAGATCTGCCCCACCCGTCCAAGGCGCCGACCGTGGGCCAGCACACCGACGAGGTGATGCGCTCCGTCCTCGGCTACGACGACGACCGGATCGCCACCGCCCGCGCCGCCGGCGCGTTCGGCGGCGGCAGCGCGTAGGGAGGTTCGGGCGATGGAGAAGGTGAGGTTGGGGGTCCTCGGAACCGGGAACATCGCGGCCATGAACGTGCGGGGCTACGTCGAGGACCCGCGCTGCGACGTGGTCGCGGTCTGCGACACCGATGAAACGGTCGGCCGGCGGGCGGCCGAGGAGTGGGGAGCGGGGACCTTCTATCGCGATGTGGACGACCTGCTGGCCGACGAGTCCGTCGACGCCGTCGAGATCCTCACACCGACCCACCTGCACCGGGAGCACGTGGTCGCCGCGCTGAGGGCCGGCAAGCACGTCTCGGTTCAGAAGCCGCTGGCGAATTCCGTCGACGACGGCCGCGCCATGGCCGAGGCGGCACAGGAGGCGGGCCGCACGCTCCGGGTCAGCGAGTGCTTCGTGCACTACCCGCCGCTCGAGCTGGCCAAGAAGCTCGTGGCTGACGGCGCCATCGGCCGCCCCACGTCGCTGCGCATCCGCACCCTGGTCGGCCAGACCGATTCCGCCTTCCAGGCCGGTCTCCGCCCGGAAGGCTACGGCTGGCGTCTGGACAAGCGCAGCCCGGGCGGGCACCTCTTCGACGACATGGTCCACAAGTACGCCATGGCGCTCTGGCTCCTCGACCTCGACATCGTCTCGGTGCAAGCCGTGGTGCGGCGGCGCGACTTCTTCTTCGAGCCCTGCGCGGTCGTCTTCGAGTACGAGGACCCCGCCGTGCTCGGCATGATGGAAGTGCAGTACGCGCCCAACTTCTACATGCGCTCCAAGTACTACGGCGCAGACGAGTTCTTCGAGATCACCGGCGACGAGGGGCAGCTCTGGGTCACCCGGGCCACGGGCGAGATGCTCGACCTGGCGCCCGTCATGCTGTTCACCGGTACCGCCGAGGAGCGGACCACGACGGAGTTCGCCGAGATCGAAGCCGATTGGGGCGCCGGCTTCGTGCGGTCATCCCAGCACTTCGTGGACTCCCTGTTGAACGGAACGCCCGGGGCCATGAGCGCCGACGAGGCGGTGAAGGTGCTCCAACTCTGCTTCGCCGTCTATCAAGCGGCCGAGCAGCGCGCTCCGGTCGACCCGCGCACCGTGACCGGCTCCGTCAGCCCGTCCGGCTGGGGAGAGTGGTGACGATCTCGTAGTGCCCTCGCGGTCGACGGCCGGAGCGGTCCCGCCATGTCTCGAACGCCGGCCGCGACATCAGGAAGACCGAAAACCTACGGCGCTCGAGGAACATCGGTCGTTCTCGAGGAACGGTTCGTGGCTCAAGAAGATCCCGCCGGGGATTCCCACCACGGCGGACCGACATCGACCCGCCCCAGCCGGGAACGCACCGGGCCGAAGCGCTTGTCCCCCGACGACCACTGCCGTCGTGCCTCGCTCAGCTCGTCCCGGCTGCGGCCCACGAAGTTCCACCACATGAAGAGGGGCTCGGAAAAAGGCTCGCCCCCGAGGAGCAGGGCGCGGGCCTCGGCGCGGACCTCGAGCCGGCACTCGTCGCGCCCCGACCCGAGTGAGGCAAGCATGCCGGGCTCCGCCACCAGTCCCCCTCCGAGCGACACTGCCCCGTCCAGTACGACCAATCCATACTCGTGGCCGCGCCAGAGTGGAAGCGTCGTTCCGGGAGGCTGAACGACCAGCTCCACACCGAGGTGGTCCGTGTCCCGGCGCGCCGGAGACGCGTGACCGGCGAACTCGCCCACGAGGACGACCGCTCGCGACCCCGGGAGCTCGAGGTGCGGTAGCTCGGGATGGTGTTCGAAGGCTGGGAGGCCGTGGCGGGTCGACTCGGGCTGTGCCACCCACAGCTGCACTCCCTGTAGCTCCCCGCCCCTCCGGCTCGTGCCCTCCTCGGCATGCGCCACGCCGCCGCCGGCCGTCATCAGGTTGAGCTGGCCAGGAAGGATCGGTTGCTCGGAACCCAGGCTGTCGAGGTGGAGCAGCTCCCCGGACAGAAGCCAGGTCACGGTTTGGAGACCGGTATGCGGATGGGGTCCGATACCGACCTCCACGCCGTCGTCCGTTCGGACGGGACCCATGTGGTCGGCGAAGCACCACGCGCCGACGGTGCGGCGGGCCCGCTGCGGCAGGACCCGTCTCACCCGCATCGATCCGACCGTGGCCTCGCGCCCGGCCAGCAGTTCCAACCCGTCCGACGGCATCGGTTGTTCCTCCGTCACGGAGGTGTCGTCCGCCGCGATCGGACCACTCATTCCGGCCTTCTTACACCTTGTCGTCTCGATGTGCCCGCGCTCGGCCGATCGTGCCGTGCCTAGGCTGCGGCTGGCCGCGTTCCTCCAGGAGCGCGGCCTGGAACGGAGCACCGATGGCCGACGACACCGACGACTTGATGATCGCCGACAGGCCCGCCGAGAGCCGGTTCGTCGCCACCGTCGGCCCCGCCGATTCGGAAGGAGAGCTGGTCTACATGCTCGACGGTGACCGGCTCTTCCTCGTTCACACCGAGGTGCCCGATGCACTCGGTGGACGCGGAATCGGCGGGCGACTCGTAGAAGCCGCGCTCGAGCGAGCTGAGCGTGAGCAGCTGACCGTCGTGCCCTGGTGTCCCTACGCGCGCCACTGGCTGCGCCACCACGACGAATGGTCGCACCGGGTCAACGTGGACTGGAAGTCGCCGCGGCCGGCACGCTGAGTGCGTCGGTCGGACGATGACGCGTTCAGCAGCCGGCGAAGAACTCGAGCAACAGCCTCGCCACTTCGCCTGCGTGCGTGATGATCCCCAGATGGCCTGCACCGGCCACTTCGCGGTAGGCGCATCCGGGAATGGCTTCCGCCGCGGCGCGGGCGTAGCGCGGCGGCGAGTCCACGTCGTGCTCAAAGGCGAGTACGAGGCAGGGCACGCTCACGTCGGGCCACCTCGTTGTTCGAACCGGATCGGTCGACCACGCGAGAGCCGCTTCGTACTGGCCCAGTCGGCCCGGGTTCGGCCACACCGGGAGCTCGCTGGTGAGCGACAACCACGCGCTCACGACCTCCGAATCCTGGAGATCGGATATCGGCAGGTACCGCATCGTCTCGGTGGCGTAGAAGAGGAGGGGCAGGTCGTAGTCCAGCCGCGCCAGATCGCGCTCCACGGTCGTGATGGCGATCTCCCATGCCGTGGGCCGATTGGCGCTGCCCATGAGCGCGGCGGCTCGGACTCGCTCGGGATGGTCGAGCGCCAACACCTCGGCGATCCAGCCGCCCATGGAGTGACCGGCGACGAGGACCGGTTCGTCCCAACCCAGATGGTCCAGCAACGCCATCGCATCGTCGGCCATCACCTTGACGCTGTAGGGAGCGGGGGGTGAGGAGGAAGGGGCGACCCCGCGGTTGTCGAAGGTGGCCACGGAATAGCCCCCGTCGACCAGCGCGGGGACGAGCGACAAGTGCCAAGCGACCGCCGGCTGCCCGCACCCGGCGACGAGCAGCAAGGGATCACCCTCACCCGTCACGTCGTAGCTCAATGTGGCACCGCGGACCGCGACCTCAGGAATGGAGCACCTCCGAGAGCAGCGTCGGTGCCACGTTTCGTCCGGTCAACAGCACCACCGTCCGCTTGCCCCCGGGGTCGGGCGGCACGACCCCGGCCCGCAATGCGGCCACCCCGACCGCTCCCGCGCCCTCGAGGACGAGGCCCATCTTGTGGGCCGAGAAGGCCATGGCCGAACGGACGTCGGACTCGCTCACCGTCAGCACCTCGACATGGTGCGAAGCCACGATCCCGACCGTCACCGCGCCGGGCTCGAGGTTGCCGGCCAGGCCGTCGGCCACCGTCGGCTCGACGTGGATGGGGACAATCGCACCGGCCGCCACGGCGGCGCTCATGGAGGGCGAGGCCTCAGACTCGACCCCGATGATGCGCACCCCGGTCTCGGCCAGGGCCAGGACCACCCCGGACAACAGACCGCCCCCGCCGCAGGGGACGACCACGGTCCCCATGTCCGGCACCTGGCCTGCCAGCTCACGCGCCAAGGTCGCCTGGCCCGCAATGACGTCGGGGTCGTTATACGGCGACACGTAGCGCATGCCTTCGCGGGCCGCGAGGTCGAGCGCGTGGGTCTCAGCCTCCCGGTAACCCTCCCCGTGCAGGACGAGACGGACGCCGAACTGGCGGAGCGCTGACACCTTGGCGGCCGAAGCCCCCGTGGGCACGACCACAGTGACCTCCGCACCGAGCCGGGTCGCGGCATAGGCCAGGCCCAGGCCGTGGTTCCCGGCCGACGAGGCAACGACCGCTCGTCCGGGGTCCTCCGCCAGTGTGGCCGCCACGGCCGCCAACCCCCCGCGCACCTTGAACGAACCGGTGGGCTGGAGCGTCTCGAGCTTCGCCGACACCGACGGACCGAGCTGGGGGGTGTCGACGACCGGCGTGACCGTCAGGGAGCGCCGGACCTCGGTCCACGCCGTCTCCAGCTGTTGAGGACCGGGAACGGCGACCTGGCGGATGGGATCACTCGACACGCACCGACAGTCTGGCCGAGGAGGGCCTGGCATGCTGGCGCCATGGCCGAACCCGGTCGACGGAAGTTCGACGGCGCGACGGTGCACGTCCATCGGGATCAGGCCGCCATGGCGCGGGCGGCCGCCGACGAGGCCGCTGCTGTCATGCGCGCGGCGGTTGCCGCGCGCGGCGAGGCTCACGCGATGTTCGCGACGGGGAACTCGCAGCTCGAGTTCGTGCGGATCCTGGTCGAGGAGACCGCCGACGTCCCGTGGGCCGACACGATCGTGTTCCACATGGACGAGTACGTGGGGGTCGGCCCGGACCACCCGGCTGGCTTCCAGCGATGGATCCGTCAGCGCATCGCGGAACCGGCGCGCCCGAAGGCGACTCACTACCTCGACGGGCTGGCGGCCCCAGCGGACGAGTGCGACCGGTACGCGTCCCTCCTGGCCGCACGTCCACTCGACTTGTGCTGCCTCGGCATCGGCGAGAACGGGCACCTGGCCTTCAACGATCCCCCGGTGGCCGACTTCGACGACCCGCTGGACGTGAAGGTCGTCGAGCTCGACGGTGCCTGCCGACGCCAGCAGGTCAACGAGGGCCACTTTCCCGGCCTGGACGACGTGCCGACACGTGCCGTCACCGTGACCATCCCGGCCCTGCTGCGCGCCCGCCGAGTACTCGCCGTCGTGCCCGAATCGCGCAAGGCCGTGCCGGTTCGCGACGCCCTCACCGGTCCGATCGGCACCGCGTGCCCTGCGTCGGCCCTACGCGTGATCGGCCACGCCAGCGTCCACCTCGAGCTCGAGTCGGCACGGCTGCTCCCTGTTGGGTGATGGAGTCGACCTCTCGCCGCCCGGAGCATGCAGCGTCGGGGTCAGGAAGCGAAGAAGGCGCCTGACAGGTTCGTTCGACGAGGCGATCCTCGCGAGCGCGCACAAGGGTGATTCGCTCGAGCGGGCTCGCGGTCGCTCGCGTGCGGACGTATCAGCAGCTCAGGCCCCCCCGGAGCGGCTCATTGCCGCGAGAGGCAGGCAATCCCGGGCCATTTTGAAGGCGCCTTGACAGCCGCCTATCCCTCCCGTATCAATGTCGACGGGCTGACGCTGCGGCAACCCGTTCTCTGGCCAAAAGGAGTACAGACGGCGAACAATCCGGTGGGCGCCGAAGCACAGTCCGATCAGAACAGCTGGCCGCCCGAAGACGTCAAGCGCATCGTCGACGCCTTGGCCGACAGCATTCTCGTCATCGGTGCCTCGGCGAAGATCCTCTATCTGAACCCTGCGGCCTCGTCACTGCTGGGTCGCCACTCCACGGATCTCATCGGCCACTCCGTCGCCGGGATCTTGCCGCCGGAGCAGACCCATTGGGTAGATCTCCTCGCGACGGCTGTCGAGGGCAGCTCGAACGAGATCGTCGGTTCTCGACACGAGCTCAGCCTTCTCGATGGCCAGGGCCGGCGCGTCCCGGTGGAGCTCGTGGTCAGTATCGGCCTGACCCGCATCGGTTGGCCCGTCGCCATCGTCGTCATCAGGTCCGGTGAGCGCCGGCAATTGCGACGCCTGACGGCATTCACGGAACAATTGCTCGAGGTGCTCGGCGCCTCCTCGAGCTCCTCACCGGCCGAGCAACTGCTGGGCTCGCTCTGTCGCCGGCTCGGCTGGGATGTCGGCGCTCTTTGGGGGCTCCAGCCCGACGGCACACTGATATGCCGTGGCGTGTGGACCAAGCCTGAGGCACCGGCGCGCGCGTACGTCGAGGAGAAGCGTAGGAATCCGATGCACGACGTCGGGGGCCTCGCCCGCCTCGTCATGGAACGTGGAAGCCCGGTGTGGTTCACCGAGCTCGCGTCCGAATCCCGATTCACGAGCGACGCGGTGCTCGAGGACGGACTCACCTCCGCATGCGCGCTCCCGATCCGCTACGGCGGACAGTGTCTGGGCGCCATAAAGATGATGAGCCGGGCGCGGCGGGAGCCGGACCCGGACCTGATCGAACTCGTTTCGGCGATCAGCGGACCCGTCGGCGCCATCCTCCATGCTCTTGAGCAGTCCCTGGCGCGCGACGAGCTCGTGCTGCAGCTCGAAGCGACGCAGAAGCGACTCGAACTTCTCCTACGCGCCAACAAGGCCATCACCGAGGCGACGGGATACGCCCAGGCGCTCGACAGGCTGGCGCGGGTCGCCGTGCCGGCTCTCGCTGATCTCTGCCTCATCGATGTGGTCCAGGACGATGGCTCCATCCGCCGGATGGCCGCCCGGCACAGTGATCCCGCCAAGGCGGACCTGGTGTCGGAGCTGTTGGTCCACTACGCCCCCGACCCCCAGGGCGGACATCCGAGCGCCGCGGTGATGATGAGCGCCCGTTCCAGCTGGTCGCCCCGAATGTCCGAAGAGTTCTTGCGGCGGACATCGAAGGATGAGCATCACCTGGCGATCACCAAGGAGCTCGGGTTCACGTCGTACATGACGGTGCCGTTGATGGTCGGTGACAGGGTCCTCGGGACCGCCACCCTGGTTTCAGCGGGCTCGGGTCGTCGATTCACCGAGGCCGACCTCGCCGGTGCCGAGGAACTGGCCGCACAGGTGGCTGGCGTGGTCGAACGAGCGCGCCAATTCGACTGGGAACGCCAAATCTCCCGCACGCTCCAACAGAGCCTCCTTCCAGATCGCCTCCCTGCGATCCCGGGCCTGGCTCTGGCCTGCAAGTACCTCCCTGCAGCGGAGGACGCAGAAGTTGGCGGCGACTGGTACGACGTGGTCTCTGTCGACAAGGACCGGGCGGCACTGATCGTGGGCGACGTCGAGGGCCACGATATGGTCGCAGCATCCGTCATGGGCCGGCTGCGCCACGGGCTGGCACTGCTCCTCACCGAAGGAGCCTCGCCGCGTGAGGCGATCGAGCGACTCAACGCCTTCGTCGTGGCATCCGCCATGTCACACATCGCCACCGTCCTCGTCGCGGACGTGCAAGTCAGTACGGGTGCGGTCCGCGTGGCCTCTGCGGGTCATGCTCCGCCGATCGTCGTCGATGGGTCGGGCTCTCGGGTGATGTCGATCCAACCCGGTCCACCGCTGGGCTTCGAGGAGGCGTCCTACCCGGAGAGCAACTGCCAATTCGGAGAGTGGCGGTTCGTTGGTCCTCTTCACCGACGGACTGGTCGAACGGCGTGGAAGTGACATCGACGACCGGGTGGCTGAGGCCGTTCGTGCGACCGAACAGGCTCCCCGGGGCGATCCCGCGTTGTTGATCGATTTGGTGGTCCAGCGGCTTCTCGGTAACGAGCGACGAACGGACGACGTGGTATTGCTGGTCGCGAACGCGGCTGGACTGACCATCTTACGATCTCGGGGTTGTGCAGGACCGCCAGCCGACGGATGCCTGGCTCGGATCGGAGCCTGCACACCCGGCGCATTCGTCGTTGTCCCTACCCACCCGCGTGCGACGTGAAACCGGTCGCGGGGAGTCCCCAACGGATCCGGACCTGATGGAGACCTATGAGTTCGGGTGAGACGTTCGGGGTAGTGCAAAGTAGTGAGAAGAATCGAGCACCTGGCCCGACGGCTCGACGAGGCGCAGCAGCAACACCCACCGATGGCACTCTTCTTCGGCGTCGTCAAGAAATTCGGCGACGACAACGGGGGCGTGCTCGTGTCCAATCTGGCGTACTCGGGATTCCTGGCCCTCTTCCCTTTGCTGCTGCTTCTCATCACGGTGCTCGGACTCGTGCTCTCCACGTCCCCCTCCGCCGAGCATGCCGTGCTGCATTCGGCCTTCGGGGACTTTCCAATCGTCGGGCGCCAGCTCGCTGCGAACATCCATGCGGTGCGTCGAAGCTCCGTGGTGGCGCTCACCGTCGGCATCCTGGGTCTCCTGTGGGGCAGCATCGGGCTCTCACAGTCGGCCATCTTCGCGATGGCACAGGTGTGGAACCTGCCGGGTCCCGATCGACTCGACTTCGTCCGGAGGCTGGTCCGGGGCCTGGCCTTTCTCGGCGTGCTGGGGTCGGGTCTCGTCCTGTCCGCGTTCCTGGCGGGATTCGGCACCTTCGGGCAGCACCAGTTCGCGCTCGGCCTTCTCGGGGAGTTCCTCGCGCTGACGGTCAATGTGGCGCAGTACCTGCTGGCCTTCAGGGTCCTCACTCCCAAGACTGTGCCCACCCGCCGCCTGGTCCCAGGCGCAGTGGTCGGTGGCATGGCGTGGACAGTCCTGCTGGCGTTGGGGGGCTATCTGATCGGGCACGACCTGCGCAACGACAGCGCCATCTACGGGCTGTTCGGCATGGTGCTGGGGCTCATGGCGTGGGTCTATCTGGGCGCCGAGATCAGCATCTACGCGGCGGAACTGAACACGGTGCTGGCCCGGGGTCTGCGGCCGCGCTCCTTGCTTCAACCGCCTCTGACCGAAGCCGACCAGCACGCGCTCGCACTCCAGGCCACGCAAAATCGCCGACGGCCCGAGCAGCGCGTCGAGGTCTCTTTCGCCGAGGCGCCGATGACCGAGCGGGAGTTGCGGCTGCAGCTGACCGCAACCCCTGACGAGAACGAAAGCAACGAGAAGCACGAAGACGACGGTTTCGCCAGGCCTGAAACAACACGATGAGATCCACGCTCTCGTCTGCGTCGAAGGCGGTGTCGTCGTCGATCAGATGATCGACGAGCGCGTACCTCGTACCATCCGAACCGAATCGCTGCGGGATCGCACCACCGATTGCAAAAGGGCCGATGACGCTCTGGCCCGGCCTACGCCATCGAAATGTCGGTATCGATACGTCCTGCGGGGGTAGGACAAGATCAGTACTTCTCAACAGCCAGGAAGGACGCCACCGACGGCGCCGGAGTCCGCCTTGAACATGGGGATGGGCGCAGCGGTCGGGAGAGAGGTCAGGATGCTTGCATCAGTCTCGATGTGTACTCCATGTCTTCCCCTTGGCGACGAACTGGGCACGTGTGGCGGCACGGAGTCCGCGACAGGTGAGCGGTGACCAACTCGGAGAGCGCACAGCCGGACAAACGTTCGATGAAAGGACGCGAGCGTACGACGGCGAGACTCGGGGAGCGCCACTTTCCACTGGAAGCTGCATCGATCGCCGAGGCGCGGCGGTTCGTCGGCGAGGTTCTGAAGACCTCGCCGCTCCGTCTTGTCCAAGACGTGCAGTTGATCGTTTCGGAGTTGGCGACCAACTGCGTGCTTCACGCCAAGACCGAATTCGACCTCTCCATCTCGGCCTTCGACGATCAGTTCCGCGTCGAGCTGAGGGACGGATCCCGAGTGTCCCCGGTCTTCCACCGACACAGAGGCACGCAATCGGGAGGTCGTGGAATGGTGATCGCCGACACCCTCTCCACAGAGTGGGGGGTCGAGTGGCGGGGCAGCAGGGAGAAGGTGGTGTGGTTTTCCGTACCCGCGCACGACAGCGGCCGCGGTCGGTCGGCGGAACCATGATCGCCGGAGACCAGGTGGGCGGTGGAATGCTTGAGCGCAGAATCCAGGCCCGCGTTGGGACAGAGACATGTCATCTCGGACGAAGCACCGGCCGCTGCGACGGATGAGGAGAGTCGAGGAGCGAGAGGGTTGCTCGACCGCCGAATGAGTGCCGCCCTCGTCCACGAGAGGAGCCGGCGAGGCCAGGAATCACGTCATTTGGTCCGGCCTACCCGATCGTGGGTGTAGGCAAACCCATTTCTCTTGAGCAATGATTTCGAGGTTGCACGCGAACCACGGACGGCGTGACGGTTCGATTCGGAGGATGGGACGATGAATGATCGGTTGGCGATATCAGAGAGACGAGAAGGTGCCATACCGATCGTTGCTGTGGAGGGCGAAATCGACATCGCAGTGGCACCCCAACTGCGAACTCATCTCGATGACCTACTCGACCGGGGAAACGCCTCGATCGTGGTCGACCTGACGGGGGTGTCGTTTCTCGACTCGACGGCGCTCGGGGTGCTGATCTCGACATTGAAGCGATGCCAGGCATCTGACGGCGAGCTCTGCTTGGTGGCAACGGATCCGCAGGTGTTGAGAGTGTTCGAGATCACAGGGCTCACGGACGTCTTCTCCATTGTCGGCTCTCCAGCCCAAGCGGTCGAAGTTGTGGCATCGTGACCGCTCAGACTGATTTTCGGCTCTGGAGCAAGGACGACACGATCCGGCTCTCCTTTCCCGTCCAGAGCGATCTGATGGTGCTCGCACGGATCACCGGGGCAACGATCGCGGCCAAAGCCGGGTTCGCGGTGGACGCAGTCGAGGATTTTCGGCTGGCGGTGGAGGAGTTGTGCCTCTTGGTGCAGAGCGGTCGTCACGGCGTTCTGCACTTGTCTTTCCTCCCTTCCGATGAGGCGGTCGAGGTGCGCTGCACTCTCAGTCCAACCGAGAACCTCCCCGCCGGCAGCAATGAGGCAAGCGAAAACGTGGCTTACGAATTCTCGAAGCAGATACTCGAGTCGATCTCGGACGCATGGGGAGAAGGCAGCGACGGATCGGAGTCTTTTCTGTGGTTCCGCATGCGCCCGGCCCAAACGGTAAATGGGACCTGAGTCGTCAACACAGTCAGAGGGGCAGTGCTCGGGGCCTTCCCCGGCAGGCTCCGATGCGGTGAGCGATGAAGGGCCACACGAGGCACTCTCGGCATCCGTCCGAGATGAGATGGTCACCGCTCATCTCGGACTGGCGAGGCACCTGGCCCGGCGATTCGCCAACCGGGGCGAACCATACGACGATCTCTTCCAGGTCGCCTCCGTGGGATTGGTCAAGGCGGCGCTCCGATTTGATCCGGACCGCGGTGTCAAATTCAGCACCTTCGCCGCCCAGACGATTCTCGGGGAGCTCAAGCGTCACCTGCGGGATCGGGGATGGGCGGTGAAAGCACCGCGACGTTTGCAGGAGCTCTACCTGGAGCTGACGCCTGCAGTGGAAACGCTCAGCCAGGAATTGGGGCGATCCCCCACGGTGCGTGAGATCGCCTCGGCCATCGGAACCGATGAGGAGTCCGTACTCGAGGCCATGGAGGCGGGGCACGGCTACCGGACGTCCTCCATCGATGCTTCCGATCGCTCCGGTCTCGACGCCCCGAGTGAAACGCTTGGCGATGTGGATCCCCACTTCGGGAAGGTGGAGGATCGATTGCTCCTCCAGAGAGCGATAGCCGCATTGCCGGAGCGCGAGCGGAGTATCGTGCAAATGCGGTTCTACGATGGATTGACCCAGCATGAGATCGCGGTCCGGATCGGTGTCAGCCAGATGCATGTGTCGCGACTGCTCGCGTCGACGGTTGAACGGCTCCGCCTCTCCTGCGAAAGCGAGTTGTGAGTCGAATGACGGCGGCCATGGATTTGGTCCACGGGTACTCCCGGGAAAGCAATGGCGAGCAACGACATCTCCTGTCCGCGATACACGAAGCGTGAGCGAAGCCGCGCCATGGATTCGCCGTGTCGATAACCGAGTCCCGACAGTTCTCACCGACCCCGGGATCGGTTTCGGTCGCCCGTAATTTCGTCGGAGAAGTCCTCGGATCGCCCCCGGCGGAAATCGTCGAGCGAGTGCAGCTCATCACCTCCGAACTCGCGACCAATTGTGTCGTACACGCGCGGACTCCGTTCGAAGTGTGCGTCACCCGCAGAGACGGTGAGATCACCGTAGAGGTGCGCGATGCCTCGGACGAGTTGCCGGTTCCTCGCCGGCCTCGGGTCGATGAGCCGACCGGAAGGGGACTGATGATCGTGGCCGCACTGTCGGACGATTGGGGGATCGTACCGACGGAGCAAGGCGGCACGGCCGTGTGGTTCACGATGCGCCTGCCATAGCGTGGCCAGCCCCCGGCGTCGTTTCTCTGGCGTTCGGGCGCTGGTTCCGGGCCCAAAGGTCAGGAAGTCGGCGTGGACCGTTCCGCGCGTTCTCCGGTGACGTCGAAGAGATGGTGGACCGGGTCGTGCACCATGTACCGGCTGAAGCTGTCGACGGTGAACGAGGCGCCGTCACCCCGACGGCCCGGGCGTTGCCACTCATCACCGTCGACCGAATCGAAGTCAGCAGCAAGGGAGAGGGCCGCTTTTCGGAGTTGGGCCGAGACGACCCCGATGTCCTGATCGACGTATCGCTCCTGCGCCGCGGTGACGTCCTGGTCCCAATTGGGGTAGAGCGGATCCTCCTCCTCCAGCATGAGGCGGAGCCGCTCGCGGTAGAGCACGAACACGTCGCGGACGTGGCACGCGTACTCGAGCGGAGCCCAGCGGTCCGGGCGCGGCCGGCGGCGCAGTCTCGCCGCGTCGGACCGCCCAGCGGGAGTCAGCAGGCGAGACCACGCCTGAGCGTTGACCCGGATCAGCGGCGCCACGTCAACGGCAGGGTACGTCGATGCGTCGAACCCGCAATCCGGGCACGGACGCTCGAGCACCCAGGTCCAGTCCTTCTCGTCGGGCACGATCTCGTCGTCAGGCATGTCGATGGCCGTTCAGGGCGAACTTCACTTGTGAGTTCTCAGCCACCATCGGGCTCCCTCACGGGGTGGCTCGCGGCGCGTCACGGTGAAGCCAGGCCAGCAGTTCGGGCGGCGCAAGGCCCTCGACGCGCGCCCGGTATCGGCGCATCCCCTCCTGACCGGCCAAGGACCGGCCTTCGCCGGATGCACCGAGGCGGAAGAACGCGGCCTCGTCCTTGAAGACGCCCAAGATGTCGGGAACCGAGCGCTCCGGGTTCGAGCGCATCACCTCGAACCCGGCCGCATGCACGAGCGCAGGAAGCCGCTCCTCGTCAACCGGGATCGAGAACCGCTGCGAAAGAAGGCGCATGGAACCCTCGAGGTCTGCGAGCAGGTCGTCGTAGTGGACGAGGACGACATTGTCCGGCGCCGCGGCGGGCCCAGGCGTCGGCCAGGTGCAGCATCGTGCCCGGGATGGAGTCGAGCCACTGGCGCGGGTCCGGGTCCCAATCGACGTACGCGACCAGCCACTCCCCCAGCGGCAGGCTGGTCGGGGGCGGGGCCGTTTCCTCGGCAGCATCCGAGACGGGAGGCGTGACGTCGGCAGGCGCGCCGTCGGGGGCGCGCCGTCGGGGGGCGCGCCGTCGGGGGGCGTGACCTCCGCGGGACTCGGAGAGGTCAGAGCGCTCCCGCAGGGAACGGAGGCGCTCGCGGTCGAGATTCTTCGAGTGGTGGTACAGCGAGACCGCGGTGTCGAGCGGATGTCGGGCCACCACCACGTAGGTTGCCCGAGGGTCCAGGGGAACCCCGTCGAGCGGCGTGTGGGTCTTGATGACCCGGCGGTGATGCTGTGACTCGAGCAGCTCCCGGACTTCGGCCTCCGGACGGACCAGCCAGTCCAACCAGGGAGACAGCCGGCCCAGAGTGCTCGGCAGTCGGGGGGACTGGAACAGGAGGAGCAGGCAGATCATCTGCATCCAGGTGGTGCCGCTTTTCGAGCGGGTGCTGACGATAATGTCGCCCTCTCGAAGCGGGAAGCGCCACCATCGGGCGCTGTCTTCGTCGTCCGAGGTGTAGTGGAACAAGGTTGAGGCGAACAGGGGTGACACCCCCTGCGCCGGGTCCGGCGTCCCTGCGGGGTCGTCTCCCAGCGTCGTTTCCTCCATCCACTCAGCTTGCCGGACGGCGACGGCGATCACATCGAACCTCGTGGGGCGGCGACCGCGCACCGACAGTGCCGACCGTTCTCCACCGGCCGGCGGGTGTCCCCAACAGGCAAGTCGAGCACTCACTGGAGGGGAATGACGATCGCCAGCGCCACGAGACACCCGGGGGTGGAGGGTCGTCGCGTGGTCGGGGCATCGGAAGCCGATCGAACGGCGACGGGAACGGGAACGGGGACGCGGACAGCGGAAGGTGTCGGCCGGCGCAGCCTGCGCCGCCGGATCAAGCGCATCGCCGTCGCGGCGGTCGCCGGCCTGGCGATCCTGGTCCTCTTCGTCGGCGCCTTTCTCGGATACGAGCTCTACCGGATCGACCACGCCGTCCATCACGTCGGCGTGCCGGCGAGCCTTCTCGCCCGGGGCAAGGACGATCTCCTGGCCATCGTGAAGGGCCCGGACCACAGCGAGGAGGTCTACGTCTTCCACACGGCGGGCGGGCACTCCAACGTGATGACCATCCCGAGCGCCCTGGGCCTGCCGGTTCCGGGAGGCCGGACGGTGCCGCTCTCGAAACTCAACCTGCATGCCCCGTCGGCCATCATCGCCGGCCTCGACCGGCTGGGCATCCCGGTCACCCACTACGTCGGCGTCGACCTGCACACGGTGAGCCCCTCGTCGAACCTCGGCCGCCTGGCGACCGGGCGGCTGTCGGTGACCTCGCTCATCGCCGACCCGACCGGGACCGGGTCGCTGCTCTCGCAGGTGGCGTCGCACATGTATCTCGGACCCGGGACCCCGGTATCGGCCGTGCTCTCGCTGATGCACGTGCCCACCACCCATCCCGTCTCGGTGCCGACCGACCGCGACGGGGGCGGCCACGTGGTGTTGGGATCGTCCTTCGCCGCGGTCCTGCGCGGCTTCCTGTAGGCGGGAGCGGGGTCAGGCAGCCGGGGTAGCGGCGGACTCGGGCGCCAGCCAACGGTCGAAGAAGGGCAAAGCCTGGGTGCCGTGCCACTGGTGCTCGCCCTCGAAGACGTCGTGGACCAGTCGGCCCGGCTCCCCGGGGGCGAGGCGGTCGTAGACGAGCCGGGTGCGGCGGACGGACTCGGTGGCCACAGCCACCGGGAACAACAGGTCCTCCGTCCCGGACTCCACGAGCAGGGGACGCGGGGCCACGAGCGCAGCCAGGTCCTCGTGCTCGATCCGGCCCAACATGCCGAACATGACCTGGGAGCCGCACATGTTCCACGGCAAGCGGTGGCTCTCGGCCCAGGACGAGAAGTAGCCGCTGACGACCGCCGCCGAGACCCGCTCGTCGACCGCGGCGGTGAACAGGGTGACAGTGCCCCCGTAGGAGACGCCGCACATGCCGATGCCGGCCGGGTCGACGAGGGCATTCCCCTCCAGCACGTCGAGGGCGCGACGCAGGTCCCACACGTTCTGAGCCAACGGGTTCCACCCGGCCATCACGGCGTGCACGAGGTTGGTGTCGCAGGCGTAGTGGTCGTCCGGGTTCCAGTCCTGGCGCTCCCCGAAGCAGCGCAGATCCGGAGCGAGCACGACGTAGCCGCGACGCACCAGCTGGAGGGCGTAGTCGGCGTTCGGCATGTCGGTGTGCTCGAGCCCCACCGCCTGGGACTTGCCGGGGCCGTGCCCGTGACAGGCCAGCACGGCCGGCCCCGGGCGGCCGGACTCGACGCGGGCGTCGGGCACGAGGATGTAGGCCGGGACCGACATGGTGTCCTCGGTGTCGAAGACCACCTTGTCGCGCCGGTATCCGTCGCAGTCGGCCGACTCGAGTGTCTCGAGGTCGAGCGGCACGTGATCGGGCTGGGGACCGAGGAGCTCGTGCAGAGCCCGGCGGCGACGTTCACGCCAGGCCGGGATCGGGTCGTTGCCGTCGGGACCTGCGTCGTCGTGGTCCCGTTCCGGCAGCGGGTCCTCGTGCACGGTGGCGCCGAGGCGGACCATCCACTGGTACCACGGCGAGTAATTGCGGGCCGGAGGCGTGAAACGGAGTCCGGAATCGTCGGCCATGGTGGGCCACACTACGGCCGGCCGCGTGCCGGGGATCGGGGCGTCGGGCACAATTGGGCGGTGACCCTCGCCACCTCCCTCGCCGTCCACCCGCTCTCGCCCACGATCGGGGCGGAGATCTCCGGGGTCGACATCGCAAGACCGCTGGCGGCGGAGGTGGTGGCGGAGGTACGCGGGGCGCTGAACACGCATCACGTCATCTTCTTCCGCGACCAGTCGCTCACGGCCGAGCAGCAGGCCGACTTCGCCCGCCAATTCGGCACGGTGACCGAGGCCCACCCCGTGCTCCCCTCCATCTCGGAGAGCCGGGAGGTGCTGGCCATCGACGGCAAGGTGGACCGGGCCAGCTGGTGGCACACCGACGTCACGTTCCTGCAGACGCCGGCCATGGGGTCGATCCTGTACATGATGGAGGCGCCGGAGGTGGGGGGCGACACCATGTGGGCCAGCCTGCAGGACGCCTACGACGGACTCGCACCCCCGGTACGGGCGATGTGCGACGAGCTCATCGCCATCCATCACGACCCGTGGTTCGCAGCCGACGTGGCCGAGCGCGGCGGCTACGAGTGGGACGGGGTGTGGAACGAGAAGCTCCTCCCGGCGCTGCACCCGGTCGTGCGCACCCACCCCGAAACGGGCCGCAACGGACTCTTCGTCAACCGTCAGTTCACGCGCAGCATCTTCGGGCTCTCGGACAACGAGAGCGACGCCGTGCTCGAGATGCTCTACCACCACTGCACCAAGCCCGAGTACACCTGCCGGTTCCGCTGGCGCGCCGGCTCGGTCGCCTTCTGGGACAACCGGGCCACCCTGCACTACGCGCTCGACGACTACGGCGACGCGGCCCGCTTCGCCCACCGGGTGACTCTGCGCGGCGACAAGCCCTTCGGACCGGCGATGCCGCTGCCGACTCCGGGGCCGCCCGCGGTTCAGGCCGCCCCGCGAGCGAGCTGAGCACCCGCTTGCTTGCCACCGCCGGGCCGGCGGCCGAAGTCGGGATCGCGGCGCTCGCCTTCGTCGGCACCAACATCGACAACACGCTGGTGACGATGGCGATGGTCGCGGGTGCGCCGCTGGAGCGGTCCCGCCGCATCGCCGCCGGGCAGGTGGTGGGGTTCTGGACCATGGTGGCCGTCGCGGCCGGAGCGGCGGCCGTGCTCTACGAGTTCTCGCCCGCCACCGTCGGTCTGCTCGGGCTGGTTCCCCTCGCCATCGGGCTCAAGGGTCTGGTCGTGTGGGCCTCGGGACGCTCGGGCGGTGGGAGCGGAGCCGATGCGGTCGGTCGCCGCGCGGTCGGGCGGTCCCTCACTGCGGCGGCGCTGGTGACCATGGGGGCGAGCGGCGACAACCTGGCGGCCTACATCCCGCTGTTCCGGGCGGCCGGCGCGGGGAACGTCGCCGCCATCGTGGTCGTGTTCGTCCTCGGAGAGGTGCTGGTCACATGGGTGATCCTGGCGGGTGGCCGGCACCCTCGGGCGCGGGCGGTCATGACCAGGTTGGGCGCGGTCGCGGTACCGGTCCTGCTGTGCTGCATCGGCGTGCTGGTGATGCTGCAGGCCGGGACCTTCTCCGCGCTGTGACGGGCGCCGGGGCACAATAGGCGTTCGATGGACTCGGTCGAGCTCGAGATCGACACCTCCCACGAGCAGGTCGTCGACCTGACGGCAGCGCTCGAGCGGTTCTGCGCGGGGCGGGGCGACGGGCTCGTCAACGCGCTGGCGCCGCACGCCACGGCGGGGCTGGCGCTCATGGAGACGCGCTCGGGCTCGGAGGCCGACCTGCTCGACGCGCTGGGGCGGCTGCTCCCCCGGGACGAGCGCTACCGACACGCCCACGGCGCTCCCGGCCACGGCGCCGACCACGTGCTGCCCGCCCTCGTCAGCCCGTCGGTGACGCTGCCGGTGCTCGGGGGGAGGGTGGCGCTCGGCACGTGGCAGTCGCTCGTCCTGGTCGACCTCAACACCGACAACCCTCGGCGTCGGGTACGGCTGAGTTTCGTGGCGGGCTGACATTTGGCGGGTGGAGATGGGGATCCTGGCCCGTACGACGGGATCCCTCTTCTCGGGGCCACCCGATGAGTACCGTCCATGACCAGGCCTGATGCAAGCTCACGGGCGGGTGGCTTTACCGGGCATACTCGTGGGGTTGGGGTGCCGCTGTGCAAGCAGGCACTTCGGGGTCGGGTTTTAATCGACGGCGGGCGTCGCGTGGCCCGTTCTCCCAAAGCTGTCCTCCAGGTGGCGGACGTAGGTCGGCGCCGATCGTCAGCGGCGGCGAGCGAACACGAGAGAGGCGGTGAGGGGGCGGACGATCCACCCGTCGTAGCGCGAGTCGATGAGCGCCTCGACCTCGGCGAGCATTGCCCCGCGGGCTTCAGGGTCGGCCATCGCCCGACTGTTCGAGTCGGTCCGCTTGAGCTCCGTGTAGTCCCGAGCCGTGTAGCGCTGGTCCCAGCGGTAGCGATGGATCGAAGGCTCTGCGAACTCTGGCGAGGCGACGATCTCTTCGACGAACGAGGGAACAAGCTCCTCGTGTGTGGGGACAGGGTCGTGCGTTCCCGGCAATCCGTGGCGGCTGAACACGTGATGGACCTCGTCGAAGAAGCCGCGGTCAGCGGGAGAAGCGACTTGGTTGAGCGCGATCAGCGCCAGGTGCCCGCCGGGTCGGAGCAGGGCCGCCGGTCGGGTCATCCGCGCCTCGGGCGGCACCCAGTGGTAGCTCGATGCGGCCACGACCGCGTCGAACGAGCCCGGCGCGAGGTCGACGTGCTCGAAGGGCCCGATGACGACGTCGACGGTCGGGAGGTTGCGGGCGAGGACGGCTGCCAGGTGGGCACCCAACTCGACCGCGGTCACTCTGGCGCCTCGGGCAACGAGGCCTTTCGTGGCTTGGCCTGTACCAGGACCGACCTCGACCACGGCTGGCGACCGCGGCAGTGCGGCGGCCAGCTCGTCGAAGAGGTCGTCGGGGTAGTCGGGGCGCACCCTGTCGTAGAGCTCGGCAACCTCATCGAAGCCAACGCGCCAGGCTTGCGGAAGGTCGGGCATTCACATCTTGCTAGCCCATCACCCCACCCCACATCCACGCATCTGAGGAATGGCCGACCAGCGGAGCGCCGAGTGGGAACCAGTCCGTCATCGCGCGAACGACCACCTGTCCCGAAACGCCGGCTGAAGACGTGAGGCTGCAGTCTCACGACGGAGCGCTGTGACACGATTGCGTCGTATGCCTGCCTCGCCGTACTACCGATCGGATCTGGCGCGCATCCATCACGAAGGGTTCGGGTTCCACGCGGATGCGGTGGCACCCGGGATTTTGACGATCCTCGAGCCCGTCCTGGAGCGGTCCGGGCTCGTCCTGGAGCTCGGTTGTGGATCCGGGTTGTTCACGAAGTACCTCGTCGAGGCAGGCCATCGGGTACTCGCGACCGATGCGTCTCCGGCCATGGTCGAGCTTGCCCGTGACTTCGTTCCCACGGTGCCCGTCGAGGTCCTTCGGCTTCCCGAGGATCCGCTGCCGACCGCCGATGCGATCGTCAGTGTCGGTCATGCGTTGAGCTACCTCGACAGCGAGGAAGAAATCGATCGTTCGCTGGCCGCCATGGCGGGTGCGCTCGAGGACTCCGGGGTACTCGCGTTCGACATCTGCGACCTGGAGTGGGGATCTGCCCGGCGCGGGCAGCCGCCCGGGGTCTGGTTCGGAGAGGACTGGGTGCTCACGACGCGTCGCTCGGTCATCGGTGATCGGATCTTCCGGCGTGAGATGACGATGTTCGTCCGTGACGGCGAACTCTGGCGTCGTGATGACGAGACGCACGACAACGTGCTCATCGACACCGGCCGACTCCCAGAGTTCCTTGCTCGGTTCGGCGTCGACGCGGACGTCCGCCAGGCCTTCGGCAACGAGACACTGCTTGCCGGACTCGTCGCGGTCGTCGGCCGCCGCCGAGCCCCCTGACCGGGACCACCTGACGCACCTGCCCCATACCGCCCGACTTGGGTGCCACCCTCCGGCACCTCGGGGGCAGGCGGCCGGGCTTCGTTCGGCGTTAGCGTCAACCCGTTGATATCGCCAACAACCAGCGCTTCGGAGGCCGCCATGTCCCAGGTCCGTGTCCACAACTTCTCGATCTCCCTGGACGGTTTCGGGACGGGCGAGGGCTTGACGTTCGACGCCCCGTTCGGCCACGCCGGCCATCGTCTGCACGAGTGGGTGTTCCCCACCCAGTTCGGGCGCTCGGTCATCATGAATCAATCAGGTGGGACAACCGGCGTCGACAACGCGTTCGCAGAGCGCCTGAATGTCGGGTTCGGTGCCGAGATCATGGGCCGGGGCAAGTTCGGCCCGCAGACCGGCCCGTGGACCGATCTCGGCACCGACGAAGAGTGGCGTGGCTGGTGGGGGCCGAACCCGCCGTTCCACACGCCGGTGTTCGTGCTCACGCACCATCCGCGCCCGTCGATCGAGATGGAGGGCGGCACCGTGTTCCACTTCGTCGACGCTTCTCCGGAGGAGGCTCTCGACGTCGCCCGGCAGGCCGCCGGTGAGCTCGACGTGCGCATCGGGGGTGGCCCGACGGTCGTCCGCGACTTCCTCGCCGCCGACCTCATCGACACCCTCCACGTCGTGCTGGTGCCGATGCTTCTCGGCCGTGGTGTTCGACTGTGGGACGGCCTCGAAGGCATCGAGGAGCGCTACAACAGCGAGGCAGTCTCGTCACCGAGCGGTGTCACCCATCTGACTTTCACACGCCGATGACCGATCCCCGCTGACGAATAGACGACCTGCCCCCGTACGCCGGGTCTGCGACGTTCGCGAGCGGCTCCACGACCCCGGACTTTCTCGCGAGGAACACGGTGACGTATTCGCCGACCTGATGAGTGAGGTTGCGGACATACGGGATCCCGCCTGTGACGTCGCGGTCAAGAAACGCGGCGATGGTACCTGTCATCGTCGCGACCGGGTGAATGTCGGTCTGGATCGCCTGGACGCCGGGGCGCAGGAAGCGCACGAACTCGCGCATCACCGGCTCGAGGGATTCGACGTGGGTCAGTACCAGCGCGCACGTGATCAGGTCGACCGATTCGTCTTCGACGGGTAGCTGTTCGAGGCGACCGGAGCGGAAGTCGGCCACCGGCACTTACTCTCTGGCAACCGCGAGCATGGCTTCGGTCGTATCGACGCCGACGACACGATGGCCGAACTCGACCAACGTAGCGGCGTGGCGGCCCGTGCCGCAGGCGGCGTCCAGCGCATCGCCCGGAGGGGCGGCCGCGATCATGCCTCGCGTATTCGGCTCTTCGAGCTCGATCGCCGGATTCGGCCGGTCGTAACGGGGCGCCCATGCCGTGTAGCCGTCCTCGACTGCATATTCCATCAAAGAATGGCCAGCGAGTTCGGGAACACTTCGAAGCGGGCGAGGATCTGGCGCATCTCCTCCATTCTGGGTCGCGCCTCGGACGGGGTGGTGAGAGAGATGCCTTTCGGCGCTTCGCATATCCCAGTTCGCCGCTAGTGGGTCGCTGCGAACGCATGCCACAGCTGTGCGGCGGCCAGTCTTGGCAGACTGAATGGTGGTGAGTGAAGAAACCGAGTATCGGGTCCAACTCTGGAACTACTACGACCGCCGGGTCCAGTTTCGTGCCCAAAATGCCCTCGCTCGAGCCCAAGACGACGAAAGCCGAGACGTTCGCAATGCCCTCGACTACTGGCACGGCCTCGGAATCGCCGCTTCTGCGTCGGAACTATTGGCGGAGGACGCGCGGATTCGCGAGCTGCTCCACTCGCTTGAGCCCACCACATATCTTGAGGTCGGCAGTGGACCGGGTACCTACACCTCGATCCTGCCCGGTAAAGGGATTGCGCTAGATCAGAGTGCTGTAGCTCTCCGGGTCTTGCTCTCGCGTGACTCGGGGGTCCCGGTGATCCGTGCCGATGCACTGCAGCTGCCTCTGCGTGACCGGTGCGTCGGGCGCGTGTTCGCCGCGCACATCTACGGAATCCTTGCCGCGCCCGACCGGACGGCGCTCTTGCAGGAGGCTCGACGAGTCGGATCTGAGATCATCGTGCTCGACTCTGGACGCCCCGCCGGCGTGTCCGCTGAAGAATGGCAACAACGGACTTCGGGGCTCGACAGAAGGGTCTACAGAGTTCTCCGACGTCATTTCGACGCACATGAGCTCGCTGACGAGATCGGTGGAAGGGTTCTATTCGCCGGCCGCTTCTACGTCGTGGTTATCTCAGAGACCTGAGGGCGATCCCGCCTTGTGGCCCTGAGTTCCACAGCAGGTGCTCCAATACCGCCGGTTCTAGCCGGGTATGGGATATCGATCAACTTGGACTGGGCCCATCAAAACCAGGTTTGTGATCATCTGACCCGAACCGTCTGGCCTCCTGGCCGAAGATCATTTTGCCTCGAGTGTCCTCAAGGGATCTTCGGTCTCTCGCGATGAGAACCATGTAGCGGCGCCAGCCGACCAGTAGCAACAGGACCAAGATGGTGTAGGGAATCTCGACGATCGACCCGAGCGACCATCGCGCTTGTATCAGGCCGCTGACCACGAACGACGTAATTGCTGCGATCGCCAGCACATAGAGAACACGGCGCCTCGCTTGGATCAATGCGTTCAATCCGAAGAACACGAAACCCGCTGTAACCGGACCCGGCGGAATGTCGTTCTGCGGATGGTGCCCGATGAGGTCGGAGAAGGCGCCCACCCAGTTCCAGGTACAGAGGGTGATGAGCACCCACGTCACAAATCGGACAGGTTGGGGCAAAGGATGTCCCCGTGGCCCAAAGATGATCCTCCTCACCCAGACTCTGACCGCGTGAACGAGCACGTAAAGGACTTCGCCCGGAGTGAGGCCCCGTTCTTCAGAAGCATCGAGCAACGTACCGAGTATCTCGTCGCCCCGCACGGATCGGTAATCACGCGGGTAGATCCGAAGCAACATCTTGTAGCGGGGCGCAGGGTCCTTCATGCAAGTGAACCCGTCACCCGCAGTCGCCGCAGAGCCTCTTTGGAGAGGGCCGAACGCCTACGTGACTCCGCGTCCAACGCAGTGCGACCGCTTGCGGTGAGTTCGTAGTAGCGGCGCAGCCGACTACCCACGATCTCCTCGCCCGCGACCTGGATCAACCCATCCCGCGCCAGGCGGTCAAGCGCTGCATAGAGAGTGCCGGTACGCAGTTTCGTCAGACCGCCGGACAATCGTTCAACTTCCTGGATCACCGCGTAGCCGTGTCGGGGCATATCTGCCAGGGCGGTGAGCACCAGAAAGGTCGGTTCGCGCATTTCTTGAGTCACTGGTGCGCAGTATATGCCGACTATCGGCATATACTGCGCCGTCGCAACTCTGAAACCTCATCCTGAAGGGACTGACCCCTACCGCCCGGTTGGTGCGCAGCATGCCCCCACAGCGTTCGCCGAACGATGAAAAATATGCTGCCGGTTAGTGGCCGGTCGCACTCACCTGTCGGAGGCTTCTCGCGACAAATAGGGCCATGTCCGGAGTGACCGAACCCATCACATGGACGTCCCATACCGGCGCACGGACAACGATGTGCGGCGGTTGGTCGGCGGCTCTGGTCAGGGTCACGAACTGTTCTCCTTCCAATGGAACCAGACCGCTTTCCAAGTGCCCCGGCCGCCGCCTGTGACCGGACACCACCAATAGGCGACCATCGGTGATCGAACGAAGCTGGTAGTGAGAGCGAAGGTCATGGGCGTCCCGACCAGTCGGAGGAAGCATCAACAGGTACTCAGGAGGGTTGAGGTCCACCGGCCATTGTGCGGGTACCCACACTGGTTCTCCGAACCAGTTGGCCAGATCGAGTTCGGAGGCGACAGGTTCCTCTTGGTATTGGAATCCGGTGATGGTGGGCCGCTCAGGCACGCTCCAACGCTATCGACAGGCTCCCGCCAGCGTGCCCACGTCCGCCGGGACTGGGGCCTCAGTTGGCGCGGCGACTGGTGCTGCAGATAGCTTTTACTCCGCGAGAATTTCAAGCCAAAGAGGTAGCATTCGCTGCATCCACGAGGTGCGAAGGGGAGAAAAGAGATGCCTGAGTTCCCAGCGATTACTCACGTGGCGCTCACGGTTACGAGCCTTGAACGGAGTGTGCCTTGGTACAAGGATCTGTTCGGCTCGGACCCAATCCTTGACGAGGACACAGGTCCGTTCCAGCGCGTCGCTTGGCTTACCGGCAGCACAATCGTTGGCGTAACTCAGTTCCCTGACTTGGACAGCACTGAGCCGTTCAACGAGCGGCGGCCGGGGCTCGATCATCTGGCTTTCGGCTGTGCCAACCGCGATGAGCTAAAGGCATGGGAAACCCGTCTGAACGAACTCGGCATCCCTAACGGTGGCATCGTGGACACGCCTTCCTACTCGGCATTGTCGTTTCGAGATCCCGACAACATCGCACTTGAGTTCTTCGCACCCCGGGGCTAAGACCGGCGGAGTATCCGACTGCTCCTAGGCCATCCCATACCGCCGGTTTTGCACGCCCAACGGCGCCGCGGGTCATGCGAGAAGAAGTTTGGCGATGGAGTCTGTGAGCCAGGCCTCGCCGTCATCGAAGGTCCAGCCTGCGGCCTGAGTGAGTTGTCGCCAGCTCGCGGGGGAGGTCATCATCGAGAAGACGGCCGCGGCTCGGTCGTGCGTCATCCCGACAGACAAGGCACCCAGCGAGCCGAGATGACGGCCAAGTGAAGTAGCTCCCTGTTCGTGTCGACGCATGCCGTCGGCGACTGCGGCAGCAACGTCTGGTTCGGCGGGTTCCGCTGATAGCAACCAAGATGAGGTCCCCGCACCTTTCGTTGAGCTGCCTGGTGAGATGAACCGCCTTACCGATGAGCTGGGCCGGGTCCTTTCTCGGCACCAAGCTCGGCGGCGAGTGGGCCGATGCCGGCCTCCTCGTCGATCAGATCGTTGAGAGCAAGCAAGAGAGCGGCTTTGGAGCCAACGCTCGAGTAGATGGTCTGCACCGCAACTCCGGGTGGCCCCGTCCGCCGGGTCGGCGGCATTATGGCGCTGAATTCGACGGGTGAAGGGCTTCACACCACCTACCATTTACTTGTGGCTGAACTGGCTGAAGAAGCCCGGCATCTGCTTTCTACGAGCGCATCTCGTTGGCGTTCCCTGCGACTCAGCGGACGAGAATGGCAAGACACCGCCCTCGCATCTTCAGCATGGCAGGCCCAGCTCGACCGCAGGCGAGCGGAAGGTCAGCACTTCAGTGTGATCTCCATTCCCGCCTCGTCGCCACGCCCCGCCCAAACGGACGAGCAGTGGCAGCTTTGGATCTCGGGGTCCTGGAAGCGGGCCACTTTTGCCGCCGGGGGTTCCGACGTCGACGTGGTGTTTCATCACTCGACATGGTGGGCCAATGGCCCCGGCATCTCAAGTACGAACGGTGGCTCTCCCAACCATGGACATGGAGAGGGACCGGGCGACTACCTGATCAGTACCGCCGATTACCCGGATCTCATTGAGATGGAAAACGTGACCACCGGCGTACGGCTCGGAAGGGACACCCTCGATGCGAGAGTAACCATTCGCCATGGACTTCCACGGCAGCGCGGCAGAGGTCTCCACGGTCTCGTGATCGGGGACGCAGACAAAATCGTTTTGTGTATCGACCGTGAACGAGGAGTGATCCTTCACGCATCGAGTTGGTTCCGGGAATCGATCTACAGAGTTCTCGAAGTCCAGGACGTCGGATTTGACGAGCAGTTCCCCCCTGAGACCTTCGGGACTGTGCCGCTTCATGATCCCGACTGGGTCAATTTGGCTCGCTGACAGGGTCGGGACCCGCCCACGGGCGCCGGTCATGTCGCGACTTGCCCGACAGAGCGCCGCACACGTTCGCTGACGCCGCACCACTCTGTTGCCGTCCTCGGACACTTTGGTCGCCCGTCCACCCGTCGGAACTAGGGTCACGGTGACAGGTTCGAAGTAGCTCCACGGGAGGTCCTCGTTGCCCGACACCGTCGAGTCCTTGGTGCTCGATCTGCTCGAGTGGATCGGCACAGGTCCGCGTCCCTACGACGAAGTGCTCGATGCATGGCGCACGTCCTGCCCACGCCTCCCGGTCTGGGAGGCCGCCAACGAGTGCGGCTTCATCGTTCGCCATCGCCAGACCGGGTGCCACGAGCTCCTGGTTTCGGTATCCCCCGCGGGCGGGGCGCACCTACTCCAATACCGGCCTGGCGCGCGACAAGCGGCCCAAGCCTGAGCAAAGGTCAACCAGCCGGCAGCGGCTGGAACCCCTGCACCGTGACCCAGCAGGTGCCCTGCGGCTTGTGGTTCGTCTTCAACTTGCACTGGGACGACGGCGGCACGTTGTTGTGGACCTTGACGACCTGGTACTGCGTCGGGCCGTAGAACTTGTTGGGGCCGAAGCTCCACACCGGGGAGAGCGTGCCGGGGAAGTCCTTTATCTTCGACATGGCTTCGACGAAGGTCCGGCGGTTGAGGTTCGGCCCGGCCGCCTTCGCTGCCGTGGCGAAGAGGCGGATCGCGCCGCACCACGCCTGAACCGGACCCTGCTCCTCGATGAAGTGGCTCGTCGCGCCGGGGATCTTCCGCGGATACTTCGCGTGCCAGGTGTCGTAGCACGAGCGCACACCCGGGTCGTAGCCGCCCTTCGCCTCGGGACGGTTGTCGTCGAAGCCGCCCAGGGTCTCGGTCGTCACGCCCTCCTGGCCGTTGAGCGCCTGCTCGTAGGGGACCGGGATGAGCCCGAGCGCCACCTCGATCGTCGACTCGTAGTCGCTGAGGAGGAGCTGGGGAAAGTACTTCTGCGAGTTCTCGGCACCGATGTAGGGGAAGAACGCGTTCTCCGCGAGCAAGGGGAACACCGACTTCACCCCGGCTGCTTCGAGCCGTTCCACGGCGAGCTGCGCGTCGGAGTTCGTCGTCGCCGTCTCGTCGGGGTTGCCCGCCACCGTCTCGACCATGGGCTTCACGCCCGCTTTCTTCAGGTCCGGCAACAGGGCGGTCTTCAAGGCCTGCTGATCCGCCGCCTCGTCCGAGACCACCACGCCGACCGTTTTTCCCTTCGCCAGGCGTCCCGAGCTCAGCCCCCACTTGACCGTGGCGGCGAGCACCGGTGCCATGTCGGCTCCCGTCCACCACAGGTAAGGCGAGCCGAGGTTCGTCCAGTCGGTCACGGTCGACCACGCGCTGATCAGCGGGGTGTGCCCCTGCTGCGTCACGCAGAGCTGGAAGTCCTGCTCCCACGTCCCGATGCCGTCGAGCACGGCGAACACGGGAGGGTTGCCCTGCGTCCACTGCGAGCACAACGACTGCATGTTGGCGTCGTTCGTCGGGTCGAACTGCTCGATCATCGCGTTGATCTTGCGGCCGTTGATGCCTCCGCTCTGGTTGATCTGGTTGACGTACAAGTTGATCGCGTTGATCTGCTGGTTGTACTCCTTGTCCTGGCTGAAACCTTCCTTCCCGGCCAGGCTGTTGATGGCGACCACCGGGAACACCACGTTGATGGCCGTGGCCGAAACGCCGCGGTTGCTGGTGGAGGCCTGGGTGACCGGCGTCGCGGCCGATGCCGAGGGCTCGGCCGCACCGGCCACGCCCCCACCCCCGCCAGAAGGAGCCAGCACGATCCACGCCACCAGGAAGACCACGATGGCGACGACCAGGAGGACGGTGCGCACCTGCATGGCACGCGGGCGGCGGCGCAACCGGCGCCAGGAACGGCCCAGCACCATCATCGGGTTGGGCGCGCCGACCCGGCGAACGCGCGCGACCGACGACGTGATCTGCGTCTTCGCCTCCATCACCCTGCTCCTTTGCTGCCGTGGCCGGCGTCCCCCCGACCCCCGGCGACCGGGCCCGACGCCATGAGGGCCTCGTCGCTCGCACCAAGGTACGCCGCGAGGGCCTTCGGGTCAGCGCGGACCTGCTCGGGCGTTCCCGACGCGACCACCCGACCCAGCTCCATGACGATGACCTGAGAGCACAGCTCGAAGACCAAGGGGACGTCGTGCTCGACCAGGACGATGGTCGTGTCCGAGACCTGGTGCAGTCGGCGCAGAAGGGGGACGAAGGCTTCGGCTTCCCGCTGGGCGATCCCGGCGGTCGGCTCGTCCAGCAGCAGGAGCCGGGGACGGGCCAGCACGATGGAGGCGAGGTCCACCACCCGGCGCGTCCCGGTCGAGAGCTCCGCGGTCCGATGGTCGCGGAACCGCTCGAGTCCGAACGCGGCGATCACCTGGTCCACCGCTTCGAGCTTGCGGCGCTCGGCGCGGCGCGCCCAGGGCAGACGGAGCGTGGTCGACAACACCGCCACCTCGGACCGGGCGTCCTCGCAGAGCAGGAGCACGTCGAGCACGGTCAGCTCCGGGTAGAGCCGGCAGTCCTGGAACGAGCGCACCACGCCGACGGCGAGCCGCTCCTCGGGCAGGTACTCGCCCAGGTCCACGTCGTCGACCCGGACGGACCCGGCCCGTGGTCCGACCAGACCGGAGATCACGTCGAGCGTCGTGGTCTTGCCCGATCCGTTGGCCCCGATGAGGCCGACGATGGACCCCGGCTCGGCACCGAAGGTGACCCCGTCGAGCGCGACCACGCCGCCGAAGTGCACGCTCACCTCCTGCACGCTCAACCGTGCCGGCCCCGTCGCGGAGGTCGTCACCGCTCCGCGCCCCCCGTCGCCAACGCAGGCGCCGGGTCGAGCTCGTGGCTGCCCGGCGTGGCGGTCGGCGGCCCAGATGGCCGCGGCGCCACCCGATTCAACGCGGCCCGCACACCGACGGTGACCAGGTCGCCGAAGCGGTGCAGCACTTCGGCCAGCCCGCCGGGCAGATAGAGGATGAAGGCCAGTAGGCCGAGGCCACTGGTGATGAACTGGATCGTCTGGTTGGACCCGAAGATGGCCGGGAGCCCCTCGAGGTACAGGGCGCCGAGGATGGCTCCGGAGATGGATCCCAACCCTCCGATCACCACCATGGAGATGATGACGAACGAGGTCGTCGGGTCGAAGGTGATGTCGGTGTTGTTGAGCTGCTGGGTGGCAAAGGCGAAGCAGACGCCCGCGTAGCCGGCGACGAAGCCCGACAGCGCGAAGGCCAGGACCTTGGTGCGCAGGATCGGGATACCCATGGCGGCCGCCGTGAGCTCGTTGTCGCGGACGGCGACGAGACGCCGCGCGATACCGCGGTCGCGCCACGTCCGTATGACGAAGATCGACACCAGCAGAACGCCGAGGGAGAACCAGGCGAACGAGCGCTGCGAGGTGAGGCTGAGGCCGAGGAACGTGGGGCGGGCGACGAAGGTGTACGACGGGTTGGGCAGCCCGGTGCAGAGCATCTTGTTGATGCCGGGGACCGTGAAGCAGGGTGTGGCCAGCACCGCGTTCTGCATGAAGATGGCGAAGGCAAGCGTGGTGACGGCGAGGAAGAGGCCCGGCATGCGCAGCGCCGGCAGGCCGACGAGGACGGCGACGAGCGCAGTGACCGCTCCGCCGTAGAGCATCACCACCGGAAGCGGCAGGGAGCTGCCGAGGTGCACGGCGACGAGCGCGCCTACCGCGACGAGACCGAACTGACCGAGCGAGACCTGGCCCGCCCACCCTGTGAGCAACGTCAGGGACAGCGCGACCACGGCGTAGATGCAGATCTGGCTGAAGAGCACGTCGTTGCCGACCGACAGGACGAGCGGCGCGGCCGCAGCGACGATGACGCACAGCCACGTCCCCGACGAAGAGACCCGACGCCGCAGCACATCCGCGCTCGGCGCGCACCGTCGTCACCGCACCGTGACCCCAACTGCTGCGCTCTCCCCGCGCCCCGGTGCGCAGGGCGCGCACCCGGATCAGGAGCACCGCCATCACGACGAGGAAGAGGATGAACTGCTGCTTGGCCGGTGACGCGACGTTCCACTGGAGCAACTCGAGGAAGATCCCCATCCCCACCCCGGCCACGAAGGCCACGGTCAAGTTGATCATGGCGCCGATGAGGGCCGCCGTGAGGGCGTAGAGGAGGAGATCCGGCGAGAGCGCCTGGGTCGAGCGCGCTGGTCTGGTTGGGCGCGTTGAGGATTGCGGTGAAAGCAGAGAGGGCGCCGGCCACCGTCCAGGTCAGCGTCGAGGTGCGCCGGATCCATACGCCGGAGAGCCGCGCGGAGTCGGCGTTCTCGGACATGGCCCGCATCGACAGACCCCAGGAGGTGAAGCGGACGGCGAGGACCAGCGCCACGGTCACGATCGGAGCCACGATGAGGGTGAGCACCTCCGTGGGCGTGATGATGAACGGGCCGAGCGAGAACGAGAGATCGAAGGGAACCGGCACGGGCTTGTAGAGGTTCGAAGGCCGGATGAAGGGCAGTGCCGTCAGGGCGAGCAGCACGTAGCTCAAGCCGATGGTGGCCACCATGACCAGGACGCGCGGGCGGGTGAACAACCGGCGCAGCACGAGCTCGGAGAGGGCTCCCGTGAACGCGGCCAACCCGATGGAGAGCGCCAACGCGAACCAATAGTTGAACTTGAAGTCCCCGGTCAGCTTGACCAGGAACACCGCGGCGATCACGCCGATCTGGCCTTGGGCGAAGTTCAGCACGCGGTTGGTGCGGTAGACGAGCACGAGGCCGACGGCCAACAGGCCGTAGCCGAGCCCGTAGAAGACGCCTTGGACGAGGACGAAATCGGGGGCGGAGAGTGCGAGCATCAGTTGCCCAGCCCGGCCGCGGCCGTGCCGAGGAAGACCGGTCGCAGCAGGTCGTCGCGGCCCATGAGCTCCGAGGTGGGCCCCTCGAAGCGGATGACACCACGCTCCATGAAGAAGCAACGGTCGGCCAGGCTGAGAGCGCGGTTGAGGCTCTGCTCGACCAGGATCACCGTGGTCCCGCCCTCGTTGATGCGGCGCACCATGGCCATGAGGCGCTCGACGGCCATGGGGGCCAGGCCGAGCGAGAGCTCGTCGATCATGAGGAGCCGGGGCTCGGTCATCATGACCCGGGACAGCGCCAGCATCTGCTGCACCCCGCCCGAGAGCGTCCCCGCCGGCTGGTCGAGCCGGTCGCTCAACTCGGGGAAGTGCTCCAGGGCTTCCTCGAGGGCGCAGCGCCGACCGTGCCCGGTCGCGTCGCAGGGTGTGGCTTCCGATGCGCAGGTTGTCACGCACGCTCAGTCCCGGAAAGGTCATCTTTCCGCCGACGAGGAGTGCCACGCCCTGGTCGATGATCTGCTCGGGTTCCAGGTAGGTGGAGTTCATCCCGAAGAGCCGGATCACTCCCCGGTGCGGGTGCCCCAACCCCGAGACGGCACGCAGGAGGGTGGACTTTCCCGCCCCGTTGGTGCCCAGCAGCGCCACCATCTCGCCCTCGGCCACCTCGAGGTTCACGTCGAAGAGGACCTGGTTCGTGTCGTAGTAGAAGTCGAGGTTGTGCACCTGGAGGGCCGGGATTGCCCCCCCGGCCTGGCGCCGTCTGCCTTCGGTGTAGCGCTCTATCACGTCCTCGATCACCAGCGTGATGTCGCGCCGGACGCTGCGCGAGCCGAGAACGAGCAGCAGCCCACCGACCGCGCACACCGGCGCGATCAGGGAGAGCGAGACGACGATGCCGTGCAGGCCGCCGATGGAATCGGAGACGGCACCGAGCACGACCGACCCCGTGAAGCCCCCGAAGACGAGCGAGTACACGCCGAACATGGCGAAGCAGATGGTTCGCATCTCGGGCGGGGCAGTGGCCGCCAGGGTGAGGAAGATGCAGATGGCCAGCGGCGAGACCGCCGCAGCGGCCAGGAACTGGAGCAACACGCACATCCAGAGCTCCGGCACGTAGAGGGAGAGGACGAAGAAACCGCCGTAGAGCGTGATGCAGATCCCGGCGATGACGAGGGGCCGCTGCGGGGCCCGGCGGAAGTAGCGGTCACCGAACACGTAGGCCAGGGGTAGGCCCAGGAACGCGGCGAGCCCGATGATGGCGTAGACCTCGCTGCGGCTCGCCGTGTCGAGGTGGAACTTGTCGATGAAGAAGAGATTGCCGAACAGCGGTGCTCCCGTGCCGGCGAAGCCGAGGATGGCGACGGCCACGAGCTCGTAGTAGAGGGAGCGCACGCGCAGCAGCCTCGTCACGGCCGAGCCGAGGAGGACGCGGGGTGCACCCTCCTGCTGGGTGTGCAGGTCCATGCCGGATGCCTTGAGGATGTGGCTGCTCTCGTTGGCGCCCTTCTCCGGCTCGCGCAGGGTGAAGAGCGCCAGCCCCAGCGGTATGCCCACCAGGGCGACGAGGAGGCCGTAGCGCCAGTCGTGGGCCACGGTCACCACGTAGCCGAAGATCAGGATCCCCACCGTCTGCGACAGCGGGTCCGAGAGGTTGTGCCAACTGAAGATCCGGCCGCGCCCCTCCGTCGGGTAGGCGTCGGACAGGTACGAGTTGTGCACGGTGTTGTTCACCCCGGTGCCGACCGAGGCCGCCAGATACAGGAACGCGAACCACCAGACGTTCGGCGAGAGCGCCATCAGGCTGCCGAAACCGGCGAAGATCAGCAGGGCGACGGCCGCCACGACCTTGCGGCTGCCGCGGTCGGCCCACAGCGCCAGGGGCACGGCCCACAGCAGCTGCGAGACCTGGGCGATGAAGGCCACCGCGCCGAGCGAGGCGTTGGACATGTGGAACGACGTCTGGAGGTCCCGCCCGACGAGGCTGATGCCGTTGCCGAATGTGCCGGGAACCAGCGCGGCAGCCGTCAAGAGGACGAGCGGCGCGTAGCCCGACGTCCGGAGGATGCCGACCAGAGGCGGTGGCTTGCCCTCGCCGGTCCCGGGCATGACCGCGAGATCGGCGACCACCTCGGGGTCCTTGACGTTGGTCACCGCGTCGCGCAGCAGATCGTCGGGGACGGCGAAGTCGAACAGCGGCTCGCTCGGCACTGGGGACGGACTCTAACCTGACACGGGCGTCAGGGATCGGGCGCGTTCGACCGCAGACCGCGGCGTTCCGGGCCGCCGGTCATACCGTCGGGACCGGGTCGGTCGCGGGCAGCGACTCGGTGGCCGCCAACACCGCCTCGGCCACGTGGTCGACCATCGGACGCATGGCCCGGTACACCCCGACCGCGGCCGGGTCGGGACGGATCTCCGCGGCCACAGGGTCGAGCTGCTCCAGCGTGAGCCCGAGCCCGAGGGCCTTGCCCGCCAGCAACGCGGCGCCGGCCGACGCCGCCTCTCCCGAGCGCCGGCGGGTGGCCGGAACGCCGAGGATCGAAGTCAGGACCTCGACCCACAGCGGCAAACCTGTGCCCGCCCCGCCCAGAGTCACCCCGGCGGCCGTGCTCCCCCCCAGGCGGCCCAGCGTCACCACCTCCATGCAACGGAGCACGTCCCAGGCCACCGCCTCGACCACCGCCCGTGACAGATCACCGGGTCCGTGGGCCGAGCCCAGGCCCATGAACCCCGCCCGCGCGTCGTCCCGCCACCACGGGGCGCGCGCCCGTCGAGCCACGGGACCGCCACCACCCCGTTGGCGCCGGGCGGGCTCTCCGCGGCGAGCTTGGCGAGCTCGTCGGGACTCCGCCCGAGCAGTCGCCCCAGCCAGGCCAGAAACGAACCTGCAGCCGAGAGACCCCCCTCGAGCAGCCAGCCCCCGTCGGCCGCCCGAGTCACCACGGCACCCGCCGGTGAGGGCACCGGACGCTCCGCCACCGGGACGGACACGTTCGCCGTGGTGCCCCAGCTGACCATGGGGCACCCCTCGGACGCGCCCGAGCCCATCACCTCGCACTGGCGGTCGCCCGCGCCGATCACCACCGGGATGCCGGGCCGGAGGCCGAGCTCGGCACCCGGCACCGCCTTCAGTTGCCCGACGACGGTGTCGGACGCCACGACGCTCGGCAGCTTGCCCAGGGCGGGGCCGGCCAGCTCGCGCACGGCGTTGCCGTCGAAGTCGTAGAGACCGCTGCGCGAGGCGAACGTGGCGTCGGTGACGACCTGGTCGGTCATGCGGTAGATCATGAGGTCGCGCGGGGAGAGGATCAGGTCGGCCGACTCGAGCCGCCCCGGCTCGTTCTCGGCCAGCCAGGCCAACTTCGCCGCGACCGCGCCGGCGTCGAGGGGGATCCCGGTGCGGGCCCGGTTCACGTCGTCCCCGCCCATGCGCTCGGCCAGCCGGCGGGCATCGGCGGCCCCTCGGCGATCCGACCACAGGATCCCCTTGCCGATGGGGTCGCCCTGCCTCGTCACCGGCACGAAGGTCTGCCGCGCCCCCGAGCACGCGACGACGTCGACCGTGCCGAACGCACCCGGCGCCTGGGCGCGGGCCTCGGCGCAGGCGATCACCATCGTGGTCCACCACCGCAGCGGGTCCTGCTCGGTCCAGCCGACCTTCGGGTGCGTCGTGGCCAGCTCGGAGCGGGCCAGCGTGACGAGGCCGTCGTCGTCCCACAGAGCCACCTTGGTGACCGTCGTCCCGAAGTCGACCGTCAGGATCCTCATCCGTGCACCAACCCACGGACGAGGCCGGCCATCTCCGCCGGGTCGGGATCCTGGTACACCGTGCGACCCATGGCCATGCCGCTGCCGCCGCCCGCCATGACGTCGCGCACCTCGTCGAGGACCGGGTCGCGGCCCCCCTGGCCGAGCGGTCCGCCGAGGAAGAGGACGGGGACGCCGACACTGGCCACGACCCGCGCCACGGCACGCCGTCGCTCCGGCCCGGGAGCCACCGCGGGCACCGGGACCTTGATCACGGGCGCGCCCATGTCGTGCGCGATGACCGCCGCCAACACGATGGAGTCCGGATCGCGGCACACCCGCCCGTCGCGCCACAACAACGGCTCGACGAGTGCCTCGAGGCCGGCGTCGCGCGCCCGTTCGAGCACCTGGCCGAGCAGCTCCAGCGCGGCGGCGGTGATCGGGTCGGCGAGGTCGATGCGTGTCATGTGCTTCACACCCGTCCAGCCGTCCGACGCGGCCCGGGGCACTCCCGCCACCAGGCGGTCGTCGAGCTCGAAAGCCGAGCCGGCGAGGCCGGTCCGGTTGATGGAGAGATAGGTGCGATGACCCGCGCCGACATGCCCGGCGGCAGCGAGCCCTTCGAGCGGCTGGGCGGTGGCCAGGATGCCGTCGCAGCACGGGAGCGCCTGGGCCAGCGCGCCGAAGTAGTCGGCCCAGGACTCGACCGTGACCACGGCGCGCGCCCGGTGGTCGGCGGCCAGGATCAACGCGGGCGTCGGGAGGGGAGCGGCGCGGCTCATCCGGCGCCGGAAAGGGCCAGGACCACTTTGGCCACGGCCGAGAAGTCCTCGCGCCCGTAGCCGGCCGAGCTCGCCGCGGTGAGCAGTTGGCGAGCCGCCGCCGTGGTGGGCACGGGCACTCCCCGCCGCGCCGCGTACGCCATGGCCAGGTCGAGATCCTTGGCCATGAGGTCGGTCATGAAGCCCGGTCGCCAGCCGTTCGACGCGGGGCTGTCGGGAATGACGCCGGGCACGGGCAGACGCGTGCGCACGGCGACGCAGTCGCCCGTGGCGTGGGTGAGGACCTGGAGCAGCTTGCCCATGTCGACGCCCGACGTGACGGCCATCGCCGTCGCCTCCGCGGTCGCCGTCATCTGGGCGGCGTAGATGAGGTTGTTGCAGAGCTTGACCACCTGGCCCATGCCCGGCCCGCCGACGTGGACGACGAGGCCGGCGAAGGGTTCGAGCGCCGGTTCGGTCTCGGCCAGTACCGCGGCGTCGCCCCCGACCATCAGGGTGAGCGTGCCCTTCTGCGCGCCGGCCGTCCCGCCCGAGAGCGGGGCGTCGAGATAGTGCGAGCCGGTGGCGGCGACGCGGGCGTGCTGGGCCCGCTCCACCTCGGGGTCGATGGTCGAGCAGTCGACGATCGTCATGCCCGCCGCCAGCACCGGCAGCATGGCGTCGACGACCTCGACCACCTCGGGCGAGTTGGGCACGCACAGGACGACGACGTCGGAAGCCTCGGCCACGCCCCGGGGCGACCCCCCGTCGGTCGCGCCGAGCGCGACCGCGGTGTCAACCGGCCCACGGCTCCGCGACGCGACGGCGACGTCGTGGCCGGCGGAGACGAGATGTCCCGCCATCGGCAGGCCCATGGCCCCGAGCCCGACGAATCCGATGCGCATACGAGTCCCTCCCGACCGGCGCCGTTTATGCGAACTGCGGCAGCCACTCCGCCGTGCCGGCGAGAAGATCGTCGACCATCGCCTCCGTGTCGCGCAGGTCGCCGCGACCGGCCAGCGGGTCGAGCGCGAAGGCCTCGGCGGCGAGCCGTCGGTCCCCGGTCAGTGCCGCCTCGACGGTCAGCTCCTGGGTGGCGACGTGCCGGCGCACGATCTCGTCGTAGGGCGGCGGCAGCACCGCCACGTCACGGCCGCGGATGCCGTCCGCGTCGATCACGCACATCGACTCCAGGACGGCGTCACGCGGGAGTCCCGGAGCCTGGCCGGCGTTGGGGATGTTCACCGGGGCCTCGAAGGGCTCGCCGGTCAGCATGGCCTCGATCATCGGCGAGGGCAGCTCGCCCGACTGCCACGTCTGCAGGTCCTTGGCGCCCGCCAGCCAGGAGTCGACGTCAGCCACGTACTCGGCCTGGTGCTGCTCACGTTTGGAGATGGGGCTGAGCTCGATGTTGTACCGGGCGCCCCACTCGGACTGGGGCGTGAGCGCGAAGGACACGAACTCGGCGATGTGGCGGTCCCCGGCGGCCGGAAACGTGCCCCAACGGTCGAGCAGGGTGAGCTTGAAGAGGTGGCGCTCGGCGAAGTCGCGCTTGGAGAACTTCTCCGCCTCCCGGCGGCCGGGCTCGGGTCCGAGGGACCCGAGCCCGCCGACCTCCTCGACCAGGTCCCGCAGGACGTCGAAACCGTCCCGCCCGTCGACCTCGAGCGAGGTGAGCACGGGGAAGTGGTTCACGCCGGTCACCGACGCCGACACCGCCTCGAAGGGCCGGCCGCAGGCGATGGCCAGGTCCATGCAGAAGTTCCCCACCTCGTGGCAGAGGCCGACGGTCTTGATGCCCGTCTCCCGGCACACGGCGCGGGTGAGGCAGGTCATGGGGTTGGTGATGTTGAAGAGCCATGCGTCGGGGCAGTGCTCCTCCATCGCCCGGCCGATACCGACGAGGACGGGCACGTTGCGCAGCGCCCGGTTGATCCCGCCCGGACCCACGGTGTCGCCGACCGTCTGGGTGATGCCGTGGGCGGCGGGTACGTCGAGGTCGACCGCCATGGAACGGAAGCCCCCGGTCGAGATGCACACGATCACGAAGTCGGCCCCGTCGAGAGCATCACCGAGATGCGTGGAGGTGGCCACGGTCGCCTTGGCCTCGAGGGCATCGCTCAGCTTGTGGGCCAGCTGCTCCATCTTGGGGAGGGGCGCAGGGTCGATGTCCTGGAGCACGACGTGCATGCCGGCCAGCGACGGCGTCCCGAAGAGGTCGGCCATGAGCTCGGGGGCCCATTGGTAGCTGCCACCGCCGACGATCGTCACCTGGGTGCCCACGGCCGCCACAGTACAGTCCCGCCCGCGCGGTGCCCCAGGTGGAGGGCGCCCCCTGGCGCGGTCCACTCAGACGGGACGGTGCTCCACGAGAGCCTTCTCCCCCCAGAAGCATGCGAACGGGTTGTCGTTGTACGGCTCCACGTCGACGTACCCGGCGTCGCGGTACAGCCGGAGCGCATGGCCCTGCTTCGGGCCCGTGTCGAGCCGCACCGCGGTGTAGCCCAGGGAGAGCGCCGCGGCCTCGAGCGCGGAGAGGAGCGCCCGGGCCACGCCGCGCGAGCGGGCGGGTGGCCGGACGAACATCCTTTTGATCTCCGCCACCCCTTCCCCGAGCCGGCGCACACCCCCTCCGGCCACGGCGTCGGCTCCGGCGAAGCCGACGAGGTAGGCACCTCCCGGCGGCCGCAGCTCCGAGGGGGAGAGCGCGGGGTTGTCGAGGCGGCTGAAGGTCTCGTAGACGCCGTTGAGCTCCTCGCGCATCTCGGCCAGCAGGTCCGATGCCGGCGGCTCCTCGGGATCCCACCGCCGGAAGCGGAGCGAGCCCGGTGCCGCGTCGAGGCTCACGGGATGCGATCGGGGTGCAGTGCCCTGGCCATGCGCGCCATCCCGTCGCGCCAGGGGACGCTCGTCCGCCCGGCCAGCTCGTGCATGCGCGTGAGGTCCATCTCCCCGCTGTCGATCGTGTGGTCGGTCGTCTCGAACCGCGGCTCGACGCCGGCCAGGCCGCCGAGATACGTGCACCACTCCTCGATGCTCACCGCTTCGCTCCCACCCCAGTTCACCGTCGTGGCCGGTACCGAGGCCGCGGCGAGGAGGCGCGGGACCATGGCGGCGATGTCGTCGGCGTGCAGCGGGTGATAAACGCTCGGCCTGTCGCGGTGGACCGGAACCGCGCTCCCGGCCAACATCATGTGGAGGTGGATGGCGGGCCAGCCGCCGTTGTCGCCGTACGGGACGGACAGGCGGGCGATCGTCGTCGGCAGCCCGTAGCGTTCGGCGGCCCAACGCGCCGTCCCCTCCGCGCCGATTTTGCAGATGCTGTACGTGCGGAGGAACGGCCAGACGCCGTGGTTGTCCCCGAGCGGGCTTCCCTCGTCGAGCAGGCGGTGCCCGGCGGGGCGGTACACCGCGGCGGAGGAGCAGTGGAGGAAAGCGCGGGCGTCGCGATGGTGCTCCATGAGGGAGGCGAGTCCGCCGAGGTTGGCGGCCAGGTCGGCCTCCCATTCGTTCGTCTTGGCCACGGCGAAGTTCAGGACGTAGTCCGCATCGGCGGGCAACCCGCCGACGTCACCCGAGGCGAAGTCGACCGCAACGCACTCGATTCCCGACGCCTCGAGCTCGCTCCGCGCCGCGTCGTCCTTGAAGCGCGCGGCGCCGACGACCCGGTTCTCGCGCGCCAGGGCGGCGGCGACCGGGCGGGCCACCTGTCCCGTGATCCCGGTGATGACGATGGTGCTGCCGGACAAGGTGTCGAAGCTCATGCTTCCCTTGCTACTCGCTACGCTGCCTCCGGTGCACCTCTACGCCGCGTTCCTCGGGGGCGATCTCGGGACCGGGCGCATGGGCGAGGACCACGAGGTCGTGTTCGTGGTGGCCGAGGACGCCGTCTCGGCGAGACGGGCGGCCAAGGCCAAGTGGGGTGGTGCGGGCCGCCCGCACGTCGACGCGCTGACGCGCCTGGTGATGGTCGACGGATACGCCATCGACCTGGCTCAGGAGGGCCGCGGTGACGCTCTGGAGACCGAGGGCTACAACGAGTAGCGCCGCGCCGGATCAGACCGCCGGTGACAGGCCGCCGTCGAGGTTGACGGCACAGCCGCTGACGTAGGAGGAGCGGGCCGAGAGCAGGAAGCAGCCCACGTCCGCGAATTCCCTGCTCCGACCGAAACGGCCGAGCGGGATGCCGGCGTTCTCAGCCGATCGGCGGTAGAACTCCCCCAGGTCCTGGCCGGCCGCCCCGGCGGCCCGCACCCATTGGCCGCTCTCCACGAGTCCGACCAGCACCGCGTTCACCCGGACGCCCTCCGGTCCGAGCTCTTTGGAGAGCGCCTTCATGAGCGCCATGCCCGCGGCCCGCGAGACGGAGCTCGGTGCGCTCCCACCCCCCGGCGCCTTGGCCGCCATGGCCAGAGTGAAGAGCACCGCTCCTCGGCTCGCCCGAAGCTGCGGCAGCGCTTTCCGGGTCAACCGAACGGCCCCCATGAGCTTGAGCTGCAGGTCGGCGTCCCACTCCTCGTCGCCCATCGACTCCAGCCGCCCGGCGGAGGCGCGGCCGGCGTTGTGGACCACACCGTCGATGCGGCCCCACCGCGCCACCGCGGCGTCGACGAAACTCTCGACGTCTTCGGCTCTCGCCACGTCGGCTGGTCGGGCCAGGACGTCACCGCCCCCGTCCGCCAGCTTCGCCTGAGCCGAGCGCAGGCGCTCCTCGTCGCGGCCGCAGACGGCCACTGCCGCGCCTTCCTCCACCAGGCCCTCTGCGAGCGCGAGCCCGAGCCCGTCGGTGCCGCCCGTGATCAGGAACACCTTCTCGGCCAGATCCAGGTCCATGTCATGCCTCCTTGTCGGCTGCCCGCTTCTCCTCGACCACCTCGGCCAGGAACACATCGGTCTCCCGCTGTGACCGCAACCGGACGAAGCGCAGCCGGGCCCACCGGGGATCGGCTTCGGCCTCGAGATAGCGCCGGCGGTAGCTCCCGTGCTGCGTCGCCGCCCAGGCGATGATCGACCGCTGCGGGTTCCAGGACCACAAATTGGAGTAGGGCTCCTTGTTGCCGTTCCACAGCTCTTCTCGGGTCACCACCCGCCGCAGGGTACGGCGGACGGTGCGGGCGAGGACGGTGGCGTAGGGCAGATCGAACCACACGACGGTGTCGGCCTTGTCCCACACGATGTCGCGTACCTGCGAATAGTTGCCGTCGACGACCCAGGTGCCGGACGTCGTCGCCGCGTCCACGCGGGCCTGGAACTCGCCGGTGGAGAGCTCGGTCCATCCCGGCTGGTGGAAGATCGCGTCGAGCTCCACGTACGACGAACCCAGACTCCGCGCCAACGCGCGTGCCAGGGTGGTCTTGCCCGAGCCCGAGCAGCCGACGACCACCACCCGCCGGATCGGTCAGCGCTCCTGTTCGGTCGGCCGGATGAGGACTTCGTTGACGGCGACCCGCCGGGGCTGGGTGACCGCGTAGCGGATGCCCTCGGCGATGTCCTCCGCCTGCATGATCTCCATGGCGGCGAAGTTCTGGGCCATCCCCTCCAGGATCTCGGGCCGGTTGTGGAAGGCCAGCTCCGTGGCCGTCGCTCCCGGCTCGATGAGCGTGACCCGCACGTGCCGGGCCGTCACCTCCTGCCGCAGGGACTCGCTGAACGCGCCCACGCCGTGCTTGGTCGCGTTGTAGACGCCGCTGTTGAGACGGGCGACGCGGCCCGCCACCGAGCTCACGTTGACCACGTCGGCCACCGACCTCGGCTCCGCCTCCGCCGAGGCGAGGAGATGCGGAAGCGCGGCATGGGTGCAGTAGAGGAGCCCGAGGAGGTTGAGATGCACCATGCGCTGCCATTCCTCGATCGGCGCGTCCACGATCGGGCCCAGCAGCATGACGCCGGCGTTGTTGACCAGGATGTCCAGCCGGCCGAGTTCGCCCACCGTCGCCGCAACGGCCCCTTGGGCCTGGGCCAGGTCGGTGACGTCGGCCTCCACCACCAGGGCGTGTTCGGTGCCGATCCGCTCGGCCAGGGCGTCGAGGCGGTCCTTGCGCCTCGCCACCAGCGCGACGCGCGCTCCCTCCTGCGCGAGGACGGAGGCGGTCGCCTCGCCGATGCCGCTGCTCGCGCCGGTCACGAGGGCGACCGTCCCTTCCAGTCTCTGCGTCATTGCGCCTCCCGGCTGTCCCAGGCCGCGGTAGCCCCCGGCCACCACGGTCTAGACATCCCACGGTTTGAAAAGTCAAGCAGCTTTCGCAAATTCATTCTCCAGACGGTGACCCCAGGCGATCGCTTCGTCGTAGATGGCCTGATGGATGAGACAGCCGTGGAGGATGCCGACGAGACGATTGCCGAGGGTCCGGAGTGCCTGGTGATGTCCCTCGCCCGCGGCTCGTCTGGCGTCGTAGTAGCGCCGGGCGCCGGGCGAGGCGCTGAGGGAGGCGAAGGCCCACAGGTAGATGGCGTCGGCCAGCCTCCGGTTACGGACGTGACGGGCGAGCACCGTCTTCTTGGTCCCAGAAGCTCGGGTGATGGGCGACGTGCCGGCATAGTTTTTGCGAGACTTGGCGTTGGCGTAGCGGTTCGGCTCGTCGCCGAACTCGCCGAGCACCCGGGCGCCGAGGATGGTCCCGAGTCCTGGCAGGGAACGGACCACTTCGGCGTCTGGGTGTGCCTCGAAAATTCGAGGAGAGCTCCTCGGCCAGGTGGCCGATCTGGGCGACCATCTCGGCGAGCACGGCCACGCTGGCTGCGACCGAGGTCCCCATGGCGGCCGCCACCGCGGGGGGTGCGGCGAGCTGCTCTGAACGCAGTGCCGCTTGGATCTCGGCCGCCCGTTCCTCCACCCGTCGCTGACGACCGCCGCGGCGCAAGGCGGCGGCGATCTTCGAGCGCGACAGCGAGGCGCCGAGGACCGGCGTCGGGGCGATGCGCAGCACCTCGAGGGCATCGCCGCTGGTCAAGTCGTCGAAGGCGACGAGGGCCGCGGGGTAGAACTCGCGCAGCGTCGAGCGCAAGACGTTTGACTGGCGACCCTTGGACCACACCATGGACTGATGCGCCCGGGCCAACACCTTGAGCGCCTCGACCTCGTCGCTGTCCGCGGCGACGGTTCGGTGGTGATGGCGGTCGGTGCGCACCATGTCGGAGAGGACCTGGGCGTCGCCGGCGTCGGACTTGGCACCGCTGGTCGAGTGTCGGTCTCGATAGCGCGCGACGTCGACATCGGGTTGACCGCGTAGAGCTGATAGCCCGCGGCGACGAGGGCGCTGACGAAGAGTCCCCGGTCGGTCTCGATGCCGATCACCACCTCTTGGGGATCCTCGACGTGCGCGCCGACGAGCTCGTGAAAGCGGGCGATGCCCTCCACCCCCTCGGGTAGGCGAGCCTTGGCCAGCCGGCGGCCCTCCTCGTCGCCCACATGCACGTCGTGGTGGGCTTCGGCCCAGTCCACCCCAACAAAGATCATCTGCTTCCACCTCTCTCTCGTCGCACCAGCTTTCCTGAGCCTCGAGGTGGCCAGCAGCCCGCTAATGGATCAGTGCTCGAGGCACGACATCCCACCAGCCATCACGGCAACCTCACCGACCAGCAGGGGCACGATCTAGACCTAAGGCTCGAAGGCCTGGCGAAAGTCAGTGCTCACCTACTGGCGGCTCGGCACCAGCCTCGCCCGTCTTTCGAGTGAGGTGGTCGACCCCCATTAGCGGAACCCCGCCGCCAGGGGCGCGCCGACGATGCCCGCCGCCCGCTAGGACGACGTCGTCTCGGGCTCTCCCGCCCCTTCCGGCCTGCCCGGGGCGGCGTCGCCCGGTCCGTCGGGTTCGATCCCGAAGAGCCCGACGGGCATGCCGAGGTCCTCGGGCACCAACGTGGGTGTGTCGCGGTTGAGCACTTCGCCCCGGAAGAATGCGGGCTTGACGGCCCAGTAGGCGAAGAACAGAACGATGCCGAGAACGATGGCTGCGACGTCGAGGATGATCACGCCCCCGACGACCCGATGCGTGCCCGGGATCGTCCACGTCGTGTAGCTGTTGTCCGGTGTGACCCAGTTGTACCAGAGGAACCAGAACATCGCGAACCACAAGATCACGGCGCCGGCCAGCGGGAGGATGCCGCGGATCCACAGGTTGCGGGCGCTCTCGTTCAGGGTCTTGCGCCAGTACCAGACGCAGGCGAACCCGGTCAGGCCGTAGTAGAAAGCGATCATCGCCCCGAGCGCGGTGACCGAGTCCCCGATCACGCTGCTCCCGTTCGACAAGTAGTTCATCGCCACGTAGAGCGCGATGGAGACCACGCCCATCGTGACGGTGGACACCGTCGGTGTCAGAAAGCGCTTGTGGATCCGCCCGAACGCCTGGGGGATCGCCTTGTAGGTGGCCATGGACAAGGTCGTCCGCGCCGTCGGCAGGATCGTGGTCTGTGTCGAAGCCGCCGCCGAGGAGAGGACCATGAGAAGCAGCAACTTCGTCATGAACCACCCGATGCCGGATGTGCCGAAGACCGACGTTCCCAGAACATTGATCACGTCGCCCGAGTTGTTGGGGTTACCGAGGCCGATGCCGTGGCTGCCGATGCCCGCGTAGGACTGCGACGCCATGACCACCAGCGCGTAGGTCACCAGCAGGATCAGCGTCGAGAGCACAGCGGCCCGACCGGGCGTCCGGCGGGAATCCTTGGTCTCCTCGTTCACGGAGACCGAGGTGTCCCAGCCCCAATAGATGAACAGCATCAGGGTGAACCCGATCATGAAGCTGGTGAACGAGAGGTTGTGGAAGGGGTTGAACCACTCGGCGCTCGGCGTGAGGTGGCCGGGGGGCGCGTGGCCGGAACCGACCTTCACCAACGCGACGATCGAGAACAGGATGAGGATCGTCAGCTCGATCCCGAGCAGGACCTTCTGCATGTTGGCCGAGATCTCGATCCCGACGTAGCAGATGGCCGTCATGACGACGATCCAGACGATCCCGACCAGGAGCACCCAGCCGCTGGACGCGTTGTGCCCGATGCCGCCGGCACCGAAGAGCAAGAAGACGTACTGCCCGGCGATCTGGGCCAGGCTCGCCATCACGAGAATGTCCGCCGCGACGATGCCCCAGCCGCCGAACCAGCCCGTCTTGGGGCCGAAGGCGCGCGCGCCCCAGGTGAAGGTGGTGCCGCAGTCGGGGTCGGCGTAGTTCAGCTCCTTGTAGGCATAGGAGATGAACAGCATCGGAATGAAGGCGAGGATCGTGATGATCGGCGCCCCCAGGCCCTTGATGGCGATGACGACGAAACCGAGCGTCGCCGCCAGGCTGTAGGCCGGGGCCGTCGACGCCACTCCCACCACCACCGAGGAGATCAGCCCGAGCGCGCCTCGTTTCAGACCCTTGTTGCCGAGGTCGTCCTTGTGAGCGATGGTCGCATCGAGATGTACCACGTCCCCCCCTTTTCCAAGGATGTGGCCCGCACCATAGCGGTCGCGCGGCAGAAATGCTCTGTTATTCCTCCGTCCCTCAACGGATTGCGGCGAGGATGGACGGCTGAAGCTCTTTTTCCCTGAGGTTCGAATCCCGCTCTGACCGAAACCGTCGCCGGCTGCCCGGGGTGTCGACCCTCCGACCGCAAACCACGATCAGCGAGCGGCGGCGGTCGCCTTCTTGAGGACCTTGGAGTAGTGCTCCAGCCCTTCGCTCGACAGCGTGGCCGCGGGACCGCTGGCGATGGACACGCGCTCGGGCACGATGCCCCAGACAGGGACCTGGAGCTCGCGCCACCACGCCACGGTGGCGTCGAGGTCGTTGGTGCCCAACCGGGCCGAGCAGATGACGACACCGGCGGGGATGTTGCGGGGCGTCATCTCCAGGGTGGCGACGACGCGGTTCGGCTCCACCCCACCGGCCCGGGTCGGGATGACGACGGCGTCCGCCCGGGCCAACGCCGCCTGCACGACCGTGCCCTCTCCGGGCGGTGTGTCCACCACCACGACGCCGTCACCCTGGTTCATCGCCTTGGTGACCGTGCGGACCGACGGGCCCTCGATCAGCTCGACCCCGTCGAACGGCTCCGCGTCGTACCACTCGGCCGACGACCCCTGGGGGTCGGCGTCGACCAGCAGAATCGGGTGGCGTCCGCGCCGGGCCGCAGCCGCGGCCAGGTACACGGCGGTGGTCGTCTTACCCACCCCGCCCTTGACGTTGCTCACCACGATGTTCATCGCCGGTCCTTCTGTCCTTCCTCGCGGCACCTCTTGGATCCAGCCCTACGGTACCCATCCGGGCGGGCGGGCGACTACGGCAGGAGGAGCCGGCCCAGCCGCCGTCGCGTCACCGCCATGCCACCGACGGCCATGACGAGCAGGTAGAGCACGTGGAATACGAGGGTCCAACTCCAGATCCCGAGGTCCGCGGCCCGGACCAGGACCACACCCTGATAGAGCGGCGTGCAGCGCACGACGGCCTGCAGCCAGCCGGGGTACACCGTGAGCGGGTAGAAGGTGGCCGAGAACAAGAAGAGCGGGATGAAGGCCAGGGACACCATGTCGAAGTCCTGCCACGTGCGCATGTAGGTGGTCCCGGCCATGCCGGCCGAGGCGAAGGCCAGCGAGATGAGGATGGCCGCAGGCCAGCAGAACACCGCCCACGGGGAGACCACGTAGCCCAGGATCGCCATGATGGCCAGGAAGGCGGCGGAGTAGAGGGCTCCTCTGAGGACGCACCAGCCCAGCTCGCCGAGGGCCACGTCCCCGACACCCAGGGGGGTGGCGAGCATGGCGTCGTACGTCTTGGCGATCTTCAACTTGAAGAAGACGAGAAAGGTCGAGTCGATCATGGCGCCGTTCATGGCCGACGACGCCAGGAGCCCGGGGGCGACGAAGGCGGTGTAGGGCACGAGGTGGCCGTCGACCTCGATGGGCCCGACCAGGTGCGAAAGGCCGATCCCGATGGAGAGCAGGTAGAAGAGCGGCTCGAAGAACCCCGAGACCAAGAAGATCCAGGAGCGGCGGTACACGAGGACGTTGCGCTCGAGCACGCGGCCGGCGTGGCGTCCCCCGAGGAAGGCGAGCGGGGTGATCCGCGCTGCGATCCCCGGGGGCCGCTCGTCCTGGAGGGTCGGCGTCGCCGCCATCACACCACCAGCCGGGCGGAGAAGGTGCGGCGTCCGAGGGCGTAGCCGCCGCCTGCCCACAGGGCCAGGTACGCCGCGTGTCCGAGGTCGGGCCACCACGAGACCAGGCCCAGCGTGAGATCGCGGCACAACGCGACGCCGTGGTACAGCGGCGTGGCGTAGGCCACGGGCTGGAGCCACGCCGGCAGCTGTGAGACGGGAAAGAAGGTCCCCGAGAACAGGAACAGGGGGATGATGGCGAAGCGGTAGAGCGTCGTGAAGGGGGCGTCGGTCTCGAGCGTCGCCGCATACGCGCTGATCGGACCGGCGAACGCCATTCCGGTCAGGACGCCGGCGGGAAGGGCCAGGACGGCCCAGGGGGAGTAGACGACGCCGAAGGCCGCCATCACCCCGAGGTAGATGGTGACCACGATGGCGAGGCGGGTCGCGATCCAAGCCAGGTGGCCCAGCAGGACGTCGTAGACCGAGAGCGGGGTGGCCAGCTGCGCGAAGTAGGTGCGCATCCACTTGATGCCTCCCATGACCGGGTACGTGGCGTCGTTCGTGCCGATCTGCATCGCCGTGCCGGCCAGCAGACCCGGCGCGAGGAACGCGACATAGCTGACGCCGTCCACGCCGTGCGAGTGCTGGTCGATCAGCGTGCCGAGAGCCACGCCCATCGCGGCCAGGTACAGCACCGGGATGAGGAAGCTGGTCACGATGGAGCTGCGCCAGGTCCGCTTGTACTGGTAGCCCCAGTAACCCGCGGCGCGCAGCCACATCGGCGTTCTGATGCGTCGCGACCCGGCGATCTCGCCGAGGGAGAAACGTTGTTCGGCCGACACCGGTGCGCCGGGCGCGGTGCTCGTCACCGTCAGTCGACCAGGGTGCGCCCGGTCAGCCGGAGGAAGACGTCTTCGAGCGTCGAACGACGTACCAGCGTGCTCCGGGCCACGTGGCCCATGCGGATCACTTCGGCCAGCGCGGCGTCGCCGTCGTCGGTGTAGAGCAGGATGCGGTCCGGCAGCACCTCCCAGCGCTCGGCCAGGGCGGCCAACGACGGTGCCACGACTTCGTGCTGGCCCGGCGCGAAGCGCAGCTCCACCACCTCTTTCGTCGAGTACTGCTCAATGAGCTGGCGTGGCGTGCCCTCGGCGGCGAAGCGACCCTTGTCCATGACCACGAGGCGGTCGCAGAGTTGCTCGGCCTCGTCCATGTAGTGGGTGGTGATGATCAGCGTGACGCCGTCCTGCTTCAAGCGGTAGAGCCGGTCCCAGAGGAGATGGCGGGCCTGGGGATCGAGGCCGGTGGTCGGCTCGTCGAGGATCAACAGGTCGGGGTCCGAGATGAGCGCCCGGGCGATGGTGAGTCGGCGCTTCATGCCCCCCGAAAGCGGGTCGACGCGGTCGTTGGCCCGCTCCGTGAGCTGAGCGAACTCGAGCAGCTGATCCGCTCGGGCGCGGACGACCTTGCGGGGCAGATCGAAGTACCGCCCGTAGATCATGAGGTTGTCCAGCACGGTGAGCTCCAGGTCGAGCGAGTCCTCCTGGGGCACCACGCCCATTCGGGCCCTGATCCGGGAACCGTCCCGGGCCGGATCGAGCCCAAGGACGCGCAGGGTGCCCCCGCTCAGGGGGCTGATGCACGCGATCATGCGCATGGTCGAGGTCTTCCCGGCGCCGTTCGGGCCGAGGAAGCCGAACGATTCGCCCCGGCCGATGGAGAAGTCGACCCCGTCGACCGCCACGAAGTCGCCGAAGCGCTTGACCAGGCCGTGGGCCTCGACCATGGGCTCGCTCCGCCCGCCACCGGGCTCGACCGCCTCGCCGGGAGCGTCGGGGTGCGAATCCGGGACGCGTGCCACCGGCAAGGAATGTGACGCCATCGTCAGCCAACGATACCGTGCCTTCGGCGGCTGACGGCAAGCGGGAGGCACGGTATGGCGACGACGGGAAAGGTCCGCCCGTTCCCCCAGGGGTTCCGCTGGGGCACGGCGACGGCGGCGCACCAGATCGAGGGCGGCAACGTGAACAACGACTGGTGGGCCTTCGAGCATGCGCCCGGTTCGGGGTGCGCCGAGCCCTCGGGCGATGCCTGCGACTCGTGGCACCGCTGGCCGGAGGACGCCGATCTCGTGTCCGCCCTCGGGCTGGACAACTACCGGTTCTCCGTCGAGTGGAGCCGCGTGGAGCCGGCCGAAGGGGAGATCTCACGCGCCGCGCTCGACCACTACCGACGCCAGTGCGCGGGCCTGCGCGAACGGGGCGTGGACCCGGTCGTCACCTTCCACCACTTCACGACACCGACCTGGTTGACGTCCCGGGGCGGGTGGGAGTCCGGGGCGGCGGTCGAGCGCTTCGGGCGGTTCTGCACGGTCGTCGCCGGGGCGCTGGGGGACGTGATGACGAGCGCCTGCACGGTCAACGAGCCCAACATCGTCGCGACCATGGGCTGGCACGCCGGGATGTTCCCACCGGGCAAGCGCGACGTCGGGCTCTCGCGCCGGGTCGGCGCGCATCTCGCCGACGCCCATCGGCTCGCGGTCGAGGCGATCCGGTCGGCCGCCCCCGGGGTCCCCGTCGGTCTGACCCTGTCGATGACCGACTACCAGCCCGCTCCCGGCGGCGAGCGCCGACTGGAGGCGATACGACACCATGCCGAAGACGTCTTCCTCGACGCCACCGCGGGCGACGACTTCCTGGGTGTGCAGGTGTACACGCGGATGCTCGTCGGGCCCGACGGGTGGGCCGGCTACGAAGAAGGGGTGCCCGTGCTCGACATGGGCTACGAGTTCTATCCCGCCTCCCTCGGCCATTGCCTCCGCCGGGCATGGCAGTACACCGGCGGGGCCGTGCCGTTGTTCGTGACCGAGAACGGCATCGGGACCGACGACGACACCCAGCGCGTCGACTACGTGCGCCAGGCGCTCTCCGGTCTGCTCGATGCGGTCGACGAGGGTGTGGACGTGCGTGGCTACACCTATTGGTCCCTGCTGGACAACTTCGAATGGGCGTTCGGCTACCGGCCCCGGTTCGGCCTGGTGGCCGTCGACCGCACGACGTTCACCCGGACGCCCAAACCGAGCGCGGCCTGGCTCGCCTCGGTGGCGGCGGCCAACGCGCTCGACGGGTGAGTCACACGGCAGCCAGTTCCGTGTTGGCCACGATGGCCTCGCTGACGGGGCCCCACAGCGCTTCGGGCAGGTCGTGGCCCATGCCCGGGATGGTCATCAGCCGCGATCCGGCCACGGCGGATGCGGTCGCCTGCCCGCCGCTGACCGTGACGAGCGGGTCGTCCTCACCGTGGACGACGAGGAACGGCATGCGCACGCCGCGGAGGCCCTCGGTGCGGTCGGGCGAGGCGAGGATCGCCGCCAGCTGCCGCGCCGTGCCCTCGGGGCTGTAGGACCGGTCGTAGGCCTCGCCGGCGCGCTGGCGCAGCACGGTCTCGTCGGTCGGATAGCCCGGCGATCCGATGACCTTGCTGCCCTCGACGCTGGCGTCGATGAACTCCTCGCGGCTCGAGGCCGGCGGACGCAGGAGCGCACCCATCGCCTCTCCCGTCGGCGCCCCCACCGAGCGGTCACCCGTGGTCGACATGATGGAGCAGGCGGAGACGAAGAGCTCGGGATGGTTGATCACCAGCGCCTGGGTGATCATGCCCCCCATCGACGCGCCGACCACATGCGTCCGCGTGGCGCCGAGGTCCCGGAGCAGCGCGGCCGCGTCATCGGCCATGTCCTCCACCCGGTAAGGAGCCGACGACCCGTCTCCCTCGAAGAGTGCGGCGAAGTCGGGCGTGCCGTCGAACTTGGTGGACCGCCCGCAGTCGCGGTTGTCGAAGCTGATGACGTAGAACCCCCGGTCGCGCAGGATGTCGACGAACCCCTGGGGCCATGCCGTGAGCTGAGCCCCGAGTCCCATCACGAGCAGCAGGGCGGGGTCGCCCGGCTCGCCCTCGGTCAGGTACTCGATGTCGATCCCGTTGACGTGGGCGGTGGGCATGCGGGTCTCCCTTCGGGCTGCGGTCGCACCTTCCTAGCAGCCGCGGCCTCGCTTCACCCTGGCGAGGTGGGCCCGGCCGTCGCCGCGGTCTCCCGGCGGCCCCGGTGCAGCCGCGGCCCCGGCTCCAGACCGACCAGGACGCACTCGACCGAGGCCATGCACAGGATGAAGACGGGAAACGCGGCGACGTCGAAGCTCCAGTGCTGAATGGTGAGCAACAGGATCGCCATGCTGACCACCGCGCCGGCGTACGTGTGCACCGTCTCGGTCTGCGGATGGGACCAGCTCTTCATCAGCGTCGGCACCCCGGCGAGGAAGTCGGCGGCGATGGCGGCGCAGATGGCCAGGATGCCGTTGCGGGTGGCCAACCAGACGGTGGTGCCCACGACCGACATCAGACCGCAGGCGTAGTCGAGGCGGCGCACCCGCCAGACCGCCCCGGAACTGCGGAACGATGCCGCGAGGACGAGCAGCGGCATGAACCCGACCATGAAGGTGGGGAGAGCACGCAGTCCCACGCCCTCGTCGAGCTCGACCGCAGCGGCCAGCAACGGCGCCACGGCCCAGAGGAGCCACGTGACCCGATTCGGCTGTGTCGTCCCGCGCAGCGTGTCACGGAGGTAGACGGCGGTCCCCAATGCACCGACGGCCACCCCCAGGAAGATCCAATCGACGCTGATCACCGTACGACAGTCTGGCTTCGGGCGCGAAGGCCGACGACGACTGCCCGGTGAGAGCCGCTAGCTTCGTCGTCGGAACACCGAAGTGAGGAGCGCCGGTGAACGGTTGCCTGCAGACGAGCGACGCCCATGGGTGAGCTGCTCGTCGTCGCCTTCCTCGGTGGCCTGATCACCGGCCTCTCCCCGTGCATCGTGCCCGTGATCCCGGTGGTCATGGCCGGGGGCTCGTCCTCCACCAACCGCGCCCGCCCGTACCTGATCATCGCCGGCATCGTGTCCAGCTTCAGTCTGTCGGTCCTCTTCGCCAGCTCGCTCCTGAGCTTCCTGCACCTCCCCCAGGACCTCCTGTTCTGGCTCGGGGTCGCCATGCTCGGGCTCCTCGCCGTCGGCCTCATGGTCCCCGCGGTCGGAGAGTTGATCGAGCGACCGTTCGCCCGGCTGAGCAGCTCGCGCTACGCCAACCAGGGCGGAGGATTCGTTCTCGGGCTGAGCCTGGGCCTCGTCTTCGTGCCCTGCGCCGGACCGGTCCTCACCGCGATCTCGGTCGCCGCCGCCCATCATCGTGTCGGCTTGACGTCCGTCCTCGTGACGATCGTCTACGCCGCCGGTGTCACGGTACCGCTGCTCGTGCTCGCCGTGGTCTCCGAACGGGCCACCGAGCACTGGAGATCGCTGCGCGCCCATCTGCCCACCGTGCGCCGGGTGGCCGGCGTCGTGCTCGCCGTCACGACGCTCGCCATCGCCTTCAACTGGCTCGGCACGCTCCAGCGCGACGTGCCGGGCTACACCACCGCCCTCGAGGACCACGTCGAGTCGGTCGGCTCCGCCTGTACGCAGCTCCGTCAGCTCAGCGGCGAGCACCAGAACCAGTTCGCGGCGGCGAACGCGAAGCTCGAGGGGAAGAAGGCGACCTGCGCGGCGACCGACGGCGGCCAGTCCCAGAGCGGGCGGCTCGCCGCCGGGGCGACGACCACGACGAGCACCGTCCCGAGCACCCCGGCGAACCAGAAGCCACCGATGTTCACGGCCAGCAAGACGAATCTGCCCGACCTCGGGCGGGCGCCCAACTTCACCGGGATCACGGCGTGGTTCAACACGCCGGCCGATCAGCCGCTCAGCCTGAGCCAACTGCGAGGCAAGGTGGTCCTCGTCGATTTCTGGACGTACTCGTGCATCAACTGCCAGCGGGCGCTCCCTCACGTCGAAGGCTGGTACAACGACTACCGCAAGGACGGACTCGTGGTCGTGGGGGTCTCAGCTCCCGAGTTCGCGTTCGAGCATGTGGTGTCGAACGTGGAGAGCGCGGCGGGACACCTGGGCATCGACTACCCGGTCGCCGTGGACGACAACCTCGCCACGTGGAACGCGTACAACAACGAGTACTGGCCGGCTGAGTACCTCATCGACCCCAACGGGAACGTCCGGGCCTACGACTTCGGCGAGGGCGGGTACGGGCAGATGGAGAGCAACATCCGGATGCTCCTCTCGGCGAACGGAGTCATGGACCTGCCCACTCGCACCGACGTCCCGGACCGGACACCCACCAGCCAGCAGATCACCCCGGAGAGCTACGTCGGGTACCAGCGGTTGTCCAACGCCGTCGGGACCCCCGTGGCGGACAATCGCACCATCACCTACCACCCGCCGTCCACCATCGCCTCGAACAGCTTCGCCTTCGGCGGCACCTGGACCGTCCACGGCGAGGGGGCGACGGCGGGCCGCAACGCCTCGATCGGATTGCAGTTCACGGCCAATGACGTCTACCTGGTCCTGAGCGGTCGGGGCAGCGTCGACGTCGCCTACAACGGGCGACCCCTCAAAACGGTGACGGTCGCCGGCATCCCGACCCTCTACACGCTGTTCTCGGGCACGGCCCTGCAGACGGGTGTGCTGACGTTGCATGCTTCTCGCCCGGCATCGAGGCTTACGACTTCACCTTCGGCTAGCGCCCGCCCGCCCGGCCCGCCGCAGCCTCAGTTGATGCTCCGCCCCCTGCCTTCCCAGTAGGGGGCACGCAGCTCGCGCTTGAGCAGCTTGCCCGACGGGTTGCGAGGGAGCAGGTCCGCGGTGTCGATCGATGTCGGGCACTTGTAGTGAGCCAGGTGGTTGCGGCAGTACGCGATGACCGCACGCTCGTCGAAATCCGCTCCCGGTGCCGGCACGACGACGGCCTTCACGGTCTCGCCCCACCGCTCGTCGGGCACACCGATCACCGCCGCGTCGACGACGTCGGGGTGCGAGAGCAGTACGTTCTCGACCTCGGCCGGGTAGACGTTCTCGCCGCCGCTCACGATCATGTCCTTGATCCGGTCGTGCAGGTACAGGTAGCCGTCGCCGTCGAAGTACCCGGCGTCGCCCGTTCGCAGCCAGCCCTCGTCGTCCACGGTGGTCGCCGTCTCCTGCGGTTTCGCCCAGTAGCCCGCCATGTTGTACGCCGATCGCGTCCACACCTCTCCGACGTCGCCCGCTTCGACGTCGCGTCCCGACTCGGGGTCGACGACGCGGATCTCCACCGAGTCGTGCGGCTTCCCCGCCGAGCGCAGCAGCCCCCGGCGCGGACCGTCGGGGTCGTGGTCCTCGAAGCGCAGCGCCGTGATGGCGCCCGTCGTCTCGGTCATCCCGTAGACCTGGCAGAACGCGCAACCGAACGCCGCCATGCACTTGACGAGCACGTCCTCGGAGATCGGTGACGCCCCGTAGAAGATCAGCCGCAGGCTGGAAAGATCCGTGCTCTCCAGGGTCGGAGTGGCCAGCAGGAACATCAGGACGGCCGGCACCAGGAACATCTCGGTGATCCCCTCCCGGGCCACGAGGTCGAGCAGGAGGGACGGGTCGACGTCGCGCAAGACCACCGAGAGGCCGCCCCGCGACATGGCGCACAACGCCCAACCCGATCCGCCGATGTGGAACAGCGGCATCGCCACCAGGCTGACGGTGTCGGTCCCGATGCTGAACGTCTGACCCGCCTCGCCGATGGCGGTGGCGAGGTTCGCGTTCGTCAGCATGACTCCTTTGGGCAGTCCGGTCGTGCCGGAGGTGTACAGCTGCATGCTCACCTCGCCCGGTGTCCCGACATGGCCCGGGTCTGCCGCGTCGCAACCGGAGAGCCATTCTTCGAAGGACACCGCACGCGCGTCGGTCACCGTCCCATCGCCCAGGACGACGATGCGGCGAACGCCCGGCAGCTCGCTTCCCATCGCACGCAGCGCGGGGAGGTAGTCCGTGTGCACGACGAGCAACGGCGCCGTCGAGTCATCGATGATGGCACCCATCTCCTCGGGCGATAAACGCCAGTTGACCGCCACGTTGACCGCGCCGACGAGCGAGCCCCCGAACAGCACGTCGAAGTACGCCATGCCATTGCGGTCCAAGAAGGCGATCCGGTCCCCGGCTTCGAGACCGTCCCGCACACACGCGTTGGCGACGCGGCAGGCCTGCCGGTACTCCTCGTTCCACGTGCGCCGCTCGTCTGCGCACACGAGCATCTCGTGGTCCGGCTGGGTGCGGGCGAGGTGCCTGATCAAACCCGCCACGGTGTAGCGGTCTTCCGCGGTCACGACCGGCGCGCTCGTCGTCACGGAGTCCTCCTCGCCGTCTCGGTCATCGTCTGCCGGGCTCGGACCCTACGCACACTCACGCCATCGGCGCAGCCGGGCCAGAACGACTCGGACCCACTTGGAACGCCAGCCAGACGTACTGGTCAGAGGCTTTTTTCGAAAATTGACGTCCTTCTTATGACATTCATTGACTGGAAATCGACCTTTCTACCAGGAGGTTTATGATCCAGTCGAAATGTGAACCTGATCACGTACCAGGTCAGAGGGTGTTTCCAGCCGCGACGTCACCGGTGGGTCACCCCGCTGGTACATTGTCGCCGCCAAGACGCACGGGGCCATTTCGGATGCATGCCCAGGAGGAGATCTCCGCAGCATTCCGGAAGGAGCGAGGCAGACGTGCGATCCGACATCGACCAATACCTCGGCGCGCCCTGCGTCGAGGGCCGCCGAGAAGCGAGGACCGAGAGCCAGGACAACCAAGGGGCTGTACACAACCGGCCGCACACCCTGCGGCGTTGAGCCAGATCGGACGATGCCTTCCCGCTCTCCGATCGGGGCGCGAATGCGATGGCCGGAGCCCGCCCACACCGAGCAGAGCCTGGCGCCTACGGGCGCCCGACGAAGGGAGGTGCCGTGCGGATCCGCATTGCACTCACGACGGCGGTGGCCGTCATAGCTGTACCCATACTTCTTGTCACGTTGTTCAGCAGTACCCCGGCCGCCCCGGCCGGAAACAGCCGGCATGTCGCCGGCGTCCATCGCGAGACGACTCGCGAAGTCCACAAGGTTCCGGTGACACCGGCGCCGAAGCCGCCCGTCGGACCGATGACGAGCCAGCAGACGCTCAATCGAGCGAAGGCTGCAGCCTTCTACGCGGCGGTCGAGAAGAACAACGTGGAGACGTACCTCCGGACCTTGGCGGCCGAGCACGCCTACCTCGAGGCGATCGCCGCACAACGCGCGCAGGCCGCGGCCCAAGCTGCGGCTGCGGCCCAAGCCCAAGCGCGGGCCCAAGCCGAGGCGCAGGCGCGTGCTGCCGCGGCAGCTGCCGCGCCGGCCCCCGCCCCCACTCCCGCCCCTGCACCCGCAGCGGGTGGGTCCGACGCCACGAGCACGGCCACGGCCGACTGGGCCTGCATCCGTGAGCACGAGTCGGGCGGCAACTACTCCGAGCCCGGCGGCGGCGCGTACCAGTTCGAGCTAGGGACCTGGCAGAGCGTCACGGGCCTGCCGGCACCGGCTCAGGACTACTCCGCGGCCGTGCAGGACTCGGCTGCGCTCCGGCTCTACGCCGAGCGGGGCTGGGAGCCCTGGACGACCCGCTACGTCTGCGGCTTGTAGAGCTTGTAGCGCCTTTCGGAACTCGAGCGCTCGAGCTCTGGAGAAGGCCGGCTACCCCGCTTCGAACATGGCCGTCACCTGCGCCATGTCGAAGTAGTCCCGCCATGCGGTGATCTTCCCGTCCGAGACTTGGAAGGCACCCATGACGGGCAGGGGGGCCGACTTCCCGTTGATGGTGAAGCGGTCCGTGCGCTCGGTCAACACGGTCGAGCCGTCGCTGGCGAGGTGGTGCACCTCGAACTCGAGCGATTCGCACATGTTGACGAACATGTCGATGACCGCCATGGCCGCTTCGATCCCCTCGGCCGGGTCCATCGGGATGTTGTGGTAGACGATGTCGTCCGAGAAGAAGGTCCTGAGCACCGCGGGGTCCCTCGTGCTGGCGGCGGCACAGAAGTCTCGGACGACCTGCTCGGCGCTCGGCATGGAACTCCCTTTCGGTCGGCGGAGCGCCCACGCTACCCGTCGCCCCGGCCATGATGGTGGGGTGACTCGTCGCGTCGTGATCCTCGCACCCATGCGCCCTGAGCTCAAGGCCGTGGTGAAGTCCGGCGGTCTGGCGGAGACACCCGCGGACGACGTGTTCTCACATTCCGGCTCGGCCGGGGACTGGTCGATCGGCGCGCTCGTCACGGGGATGGGACCGGAACTCGCCCGAAGGGCCACACGGCGCGCCCTCGCCGCGGGTGCAGTCGATCACGTGATGGTCGTGGGGATCGCCGGCGGACTCGACCCGGCGTTGCCGGTCGGCTCGCTCTTCGTCCCGGCCCGGGTGCAGCTCTACCCCGACGGGCCGGAGTACCAGAGCCGTCCGCTCCCGCCCCGGGAAGCCTCCGGTGGCCTGATGACCACCGACGGTCTGTTCGACGACGACGAGGTCTGGCGGCCCATCCTCGAACGGGGATTCGGTGCGGTCGACATGGAGGCGGCCGGCGTGGCCGAGGTCTGCCAAGAAGCAGGCGTCGACTGGTCGGTCTACCGCGGCATCAGCGACCGGCCCGACGAGCACATCGTCGACCAGGCCGTGTTCGGGTTGAGCAAACCCGACGGCAGCGCCGACCCGGTCGCGCTGGCCAAGTACCTGGCTCGGGACCCCCGCCGGGCCAAGGCCCTGGCGCAACTGAACCGCTGCATGCAGGCCGCGGCGCGCGACGCCGCCGACGCAGCGTTCTCCGACCTGAGGGGGTAGACGGCCGCCGGGGACGCGGGCCGATCTGAAACCGTCCCGCTGCTCAGCCGTCGTCCTCTGCCACGGGACGCTCGGCCTGGTCCCGCCGGGCGATCACGTGGACGTCGACGTCGTTCTCCGAGGCCATGCGGAGAATGGTCTGGATCACCGAACCTCTCGTCATGGACTGCCAGCGGGTGAGCCGAGACGTGCCGAGCACGATCTGGGTGATCTGCTGGTCCACGGCCGCGGCGAAGATCGTCTTGGCCACGTCGTCGCCTTCGAGTGTCTGCCATCGCCCACCGACCGCCCGGACCAGCTCCTCGAGCTCGTCGGTGCCCGACTTCCGCGTGTCGGCGTCACCCGAGACGACGTGGACCGCGACGAGCGGCGCCTTGATCCTCGAGGCCATCCTCGCCGCCCGCCTGATGACCGACGCGTTCCCCGGAGCGCCCGTCACCGCCACCATGATCCTCTCGGTCGTCTCCCACAGCTCGCCACCGGTCCCCTTGGAGCGCAGGTACGCGAGCAGCTCCTCCTCGGTCTCGTCCGCGACGAAGCGCAGCGAGAGCTCGCGCAACGCGACCAGGTTCTCGACCCGGAAGAACCCGTTGAGCGCTGCCGGCACCTTCTGCTCGGGGTAGATGTTCCCGTGGAGCATGCGGCGTCGGAGCTGGTCGGCCGAGGAGTCGATGAGCTCCAACTGGTCGGCCCGGCGCACCACCCAGTCCGGGACGCGCTCGCGGACGGCGACCCCGGTGATCCGCTCGACCGCGTCGGCGAGCGACTCCACGTGCTGGATGTTGACCGTCGTGATGACGGCGATCCCGGCCTCGAGGATCTGGAGCACGTCCTCCCATCGCTTGGCGTGCGGCCCCGAACCGGGCACGTTGGTGTGCGCCAGTTCGTCGATGAGCACCACCTCGGGGCGTCGTTGCAGGACGGCGTCGACGTCCATCTCTTCCCATGTCGACCCGCGGTACTCCACGTGCTGGCGTGGCACGGTCGGGAGGTCTCGGATCTGCTCAATCGTGTAGGGCCGCTTGTGCGTCTCGACGAAGCCCACCACCACGTCCGCGCCGCGCTGGAAGCGACGCCACCCCTCGTCGAGCATGGCGCAGGTCTTCCCCACTCCGGCCGCGGCTCCGAGATACACGCGGAAACGCCCGGTCGGACGGACCCCTTCGTCTTCGCCCGTCGCTCGGCTCATCTCGACCTCGTCCGGCTCAAAGCACCAAGGTCCTCGGTACAATCGGGGGTCGGCCCTGCGCCGGCCGACGGAAGGCCGTGACACACGAGATGCGAGGCAGCCTGGCTCCAAGGGCAACGTACCAGCGCACGGTTCTGGGCATCGTCGCCATGCTGGCCACCCTCGTCGCGCTGCTGGCGGTGATGCTGCCGTTCCGGGCTCACCTGAGCCTCACCATCCCGGCTCTCGTGTTCGTGCTGCCCGCGCTGGCCGGGGTCGCGGTCGGCGGCTTCCTTCCCGGTGCGTTGGGAGCCCTGGCCGGATTCGTCGCCTATGACTACTTCTTCCTGCCGCCCTACGACACCCTCAGCGTGCGGTCGCCCCAGAACTGGGTCGCGCTCGTCGTCTATGTCGTCGTGGTCCTCGTCGTGGCCCAGGTGGCCGCCCGGCTCCGCGACGCCCGGGAGGAAGCGCTCCGCCGGACAGAAGAGGCCGGGCGCCTCTTCGAGCTCTCCCGGGCGCTGATCGGCGACCTCAGCCAGCCCGAGATGCTCTCGCACATCGTCGCGACGGTGCAGGAGTCCTTCTCGCCGTCGTGGACGGCGCTCGTCCTGCCCGAGTACGTCGGCGGCTCCGGGGACGGACCGCTGCGCGTGGCCGCGACGGCGGGCCACCCCCTGGCCGCGGACGAGGTCTCGTCCCTGACGTCGGGCGGCGGCCAGGCCCGTTCGCTCGGCCTCTCCGACGGTGATGCGCCCCGCCGCGTCTCGGTGGCGCTCGTGGTCGGAGCACGGCCGGTGGGGATGCTGGTGCTCCAGGACGCACGCCTGGCCGGGACGGAGCGCGACCTCCTCGGCACGTTCGCCAACCAAGCCGCCCTGGCCGTCGACCGGGCGCGGCTGCGCGACCAGGCCATGCGGACCCGGGTGCTCGAGGAGATCGACGTCTGGCACCGCGCGCTGATGGGCGCGGTGTCCCACGACCTGCGGACTCCGCTGGCCTCGGTCAAGACGGCCGTGTCCAACCTCCGCCAGCCCGGGGCCCGACTCGCACCGGAGGACCGGGCCGAGCTCCTGGAGCTCATAGAGCACCAGACCGACCGGCTGTCGCGGCTCGTGACCAATTTGCTGGACATGACCAGGATCGACTCGGGGTCGCTCGAACTTCGCCCCGTGGCCATCGCATTCGACGAGCTGATCGAAGAAACGCTCGACTCGCTCGGCGATGTGGTGCCGCGAGCTCGGGTCGCGACCGACGCGGCGGCGAACCTGCCCCTGTTGCGCATCGACCACGTGCTGGTGAGCCAAGTCCTGGCCAACATGGTCGAGAACGCAGCGAGGCACTCGCCACCCGACGGCATGGTGCGCATCGAGGCGCGGGAGATCCCGGGCCACGGCGCGGTGGAGGTCGCCGTGACCGACGACGGTCCCGGCATTCCGCCGGCCGAGCACGAACGCGTCTTCGAGATGTTCAGCCAGAACGGCGGTGGGGGCCGGGCGGGGCTCGGGCTCGCCATCGCCAAGGCCTTCGTCGAGGCGCACGGCGGGCGCATCTGGGTCGACCCCGACCGCGAATCGGGGGCGCGGCTGGTGTTCACGGTGCCCGCCGACGCCGTGGTGCCCGCCCCCGCCTGAGGCCGAGTGATGACAAAAATCCTGGTGGTCGACGACGATCCGGCGCTGCTCAAGGCCCTTCGCATCGGGCTCACCGCTCGCGGTGACGAGGTCCTGGTCGCGCGTTCGGGGTCCGACGCCATGACCCAGGTGGCTCTCGCCGCGCCCGATCTGGTGATCCTGGACCTGGGCCTGCCCGATCTCGACGGGATCGACGTCTGCCGTCGCATCCGGGAGTTCTCCGAGGTCCCGATCGTGGTGCTCTCGGCCTACGGCGACGAGCGGCGCAAGGTGGAGGCGCTCGACGGCGGAGCGGACGACTTCGTCACCAAACCGTTCGGGATGGCCGAGCTCGAGGCGCGTCTGCGGGCCGCGCTGCGCCACGGCGTGGCGGCCAAGGGAGACGGTGCGGGGACGGTCACCGAGCTGCAGGTGGGCGACCTCGGCATCGACCTGGTCCATCGCATGGCGACGCTCGACGGCCGGCCGGTCCCCTTGACCGCACGCGAGTTCGAGCTGCTTGCGTACCTGGCCCGGTACGCCGGCAAGGTCTGCACACACCACATGATCCTCAAGGACGTGTGGGGCCCGGGCTACGGCGAGGAGTCGAACTACATCCGCGTGTACGCGCACCGCTTGCGCAAGAAGCTCGGCGACGACGAGGGACGGATGTTGCGCACCGTCCCCGGCATCGGCTACCAGCTGGCCACCGACGTTCACGCGGCACCCTCGAACGAGTAGAGCGGGTTCGACATCACGGGCGCTCGCGTCCGGCGACCGGGAACCACCGCCTGAACGGCGGTCGTCCTCACCGCCCGAGCTTGGCGAGGGCCTCGTTGAGCGCCAGCACGTTCACGTAGGGCGATCCGAGGAAGCCCAACTGCATGCCCTGGGCCTGCTGGTCGATCAGGTGCCGGAGTGTCGCCGGCGACAGCCCGGTGGCGCGCGAGACCATGGGGATCTGCGCCTGCGCGTCCTGGGGTGTGATGTCGGGGTCGATCCCGCTCCCCGAGGTCGTGACCAGATCAGAGGTCGGGTTGACGCCCCGTGCACGCCAGTAGGCGATGAGGATCTTCGTGTAGTTGACGAGCTCTTGCGAGCGCGGTCCGAGGTTGGTGGCCCCCGACTCGCCGGCGACCCCGTTGGCCACGAGCGGGTCGTCACCCGGGTGCCCGGCGGGGTTGGGCGTCTTCGAGTTGGCGTCGGAGTACGGCCCGAGGTCGTCGGGACGGCCCTGGAAGACACAGCTGCCCGGCAGGTGGCCCGGGCACTTGGCCTGGGACCAGTTCTGCCCGATCAGCGTCGAGCCGTTGGCGGTGATGGAGCCGTCGGCCTGGTGCTCGAAGAAGAGCTGGGACAGCCCCACACCGAGGAGGGGGTACACGAGACCGAACAGCACCAGGCAGATGATGCAGAAAATGGCACCGCGGCGGAATTGGGTGAGCATGAGGCGGGTCCTTAGTACGCGTGCAGCGCCACGATGACGAGGTCGATCAACTTGATGAAGATGAAGGGGGCGATGATCCCGCCGACGCCGTAGATGAAGACGTTCCGGCGCAGGATCGCCTGCGCACCCGAGGGCCGCCACTTGACGCCGCGCAGGGCGAGTGGGATCAGGGCCACGATGACCAGCGCGTTGAAGATGACGGCCGACAGCACCGCGCTCTGCGCACTGTGGAGCTTCATGATGTTGAGCGTTTGGAGCTGGGGGTAGATCACCACGAACAGCGCCGGGATGATGGCGAAGTACTTGGCCACGTCGTTGGCGATGGAGAACGTCGTCAGCGAACCGCGGGTGATGAGCAGCTGCTTGCCGATCTCCACGACGTCGATCAGCTTCGTGGGGTTGGAGTCGAGGTCGACCATGTTGCCGGCCTCCTTGGCCGCCGTGGTCCCCGTGTTCATGGCCACGCCGACGTCGGCCTGGGCCAGAGCGGGCGCGTCGTTGGTGCCGTCGCCCGTCATGGCGACGAGCTTGCCGCCCTCCTGCTCGGCCTTGATCAGCTCCATCTTGTTCTCCGGCGTGGCCTCGGCCAGGAAGTCGTCCACGCCGGCCTCCTGGGCGATGGCGGCCGCCGTGAGCGGGTTGTCACCGGTGATCATCACGGTGCGGATGCCGGCGGCACGCAACTCGGCGAAACGCTCCTTGATGCCCGACTTCACGACGTCCTTGAGCTCGATGACCCCGAGGATGGTGTCGTCCTCGGCCACGACGAGCGGCGTCGAGCCCTGCCGGGCGATGCGGTCGACGATCTCTTGGAGTCCCTCGGGCGCGGACCCGCCCTGGTCGACCACCCATTGACGCACCGCCTCTGCCGCGCCCTTGCGGATCTGGCGTCCGTCGATGTTGAGGCCCGACATGCGGGTGGTGGCCGAGAACGGGACGAACTCGTGCGGGCCGGACAGCTCGCGCTCGCGCAGACCGAAGCGGTCCTTGGCCAGGACCACGATGGAACGGCCCTCGGGCGTCTCGTCGGCCAGTGACGCCAGCTGGGCCGCGCCGGCGACCTCCTCCTCGGTGTGGCCGCTGGCCGGGAAGAAGTCCGACGCCATGCGATTGCCGAGGGTGATGGTGCCCGTCTTGTCGAGCAGAAGGGTCTGCACGTCCCCCGCCGCCTCGACGGCGCGGCCGCTCATGGCCAGCACGTTGCGCTGCACCAGGCGGTCCATGCCCGCGATGCCGATGGCGGACAGCAGGGCACCGATGGTGGTCGGGATGAGGCAGACCAGCAGCGAGACCAGGACGACCACGGAGACCGTCCCCCCGGCGAAGCCCGCGAAGGGCTGCAGCACGACGACGACGGGGAGGAAGATGATGGTCAGCACCGCCAGGAGGATGGTCAGGGCGATCTCGTTGGGGGTCTTCTGGCGGTTGGCCCCCTCCACCAGCGCGATCATCCGGTCCAAGAAGGTCTGGCCCGCCTCGGCGGTGATGCGCACGACGATCCGGTCGGAGAGCACGGTGGTGCCGCCGGTCACCGCCGAGCGGTCGCCGCCCGACTCGCGGATGACCGGTGCGGACTCACCCGTGATGGCCGACTCGTCGACCGAGGCCACGCCCTCGACGATCTCCCCGTCGGAGGGGATGTGGTCGCCCGGCTCGCACACCACGAGATCCCCCTTGTTCAGCGAGGCGGCGGCCACCAGCTCCTCGGTGCCGTCGGCCCGCAGGCGCCTGGCCGTCGTCTCCGAGCGCATCTTGCGCAGGGCGAGCGCCTGGGCCTTGCCGCGACCCTCGGCCATGGCCTCGGCGAAGTTGGCGAAGAGCACGGTGAGGAAGAGCCAGATGGTGATCGACCAGTTGAAGATGCCGCCGTGGGCGATGGACTCGATGAAGGTGATGATCGAGCCGATCAGCACCACGAACATGACCGGGTTCCTGACCTGCACCCGGGGATCGAGCTTGGTGATCGATCCGGCGAGGGCCTCCTTCAGGATCTCGGGGTCGAAGAGGCCGCGGGACTCCGCCACGCCGTGCGGTGCGGGGGAAGGAGCCGGTGCGTCGGTGGCGATGACGGTCATGAGAAGAACTTTCCGTGACTGAGCTGCTCGACGATCGGACCGAGAGACACGGCGGGGAAGAAGGTCAGGCCACCGACGATGATGATGACGCCGATCAGGATGCCGACGAACAAGGGGGTGTCGGAGCGGAACGTTCCGGCGCCGGCGGACACCACGGGCTTGGCGGCCAGGATCCCACCCAGGGCCAAGGCCGGGATCATGATCCCGAAGCGCCCGATGAGCATGTCGATGCCGCCGAGGATGTTGTAGAAGGGCGTGTTGCCGGTGAGACCGCCGAAGGCGGAGCCGTTGTTGTTCCCCTGCGACGTGAGGGCGTAGAGGATCTCGGAGAAGCCGTGAGGACCGCCGTTCTCGGGCGCGATCTGCCCGGCATGGAGCGAGACGGCCAGGCCCGTGACCGCGAGCACGGTGATCGGCATGACAACGGTGCCCAGGCCGGCCAGCTTCACCTCCGTGGCCTGGATCTTCTTGCCGAGGTACTCGGGTGTTCGGCCCACCATCAGCCCGCCGATGAAGACCGCGATGATGGCGTAGATCAAGATCGTGTAGAGCCCGCTGCCGACGCCGCCCGGGGTGACCTCACCGAGCATCATGCCGGTGAGCAGCGCGCCGCCCCCGATCGGCGTGAAGGAGTCGTAGGCCGAGTCCGCCGATCCGGTCGAGGTCTGGGTCGACGAGACGCCGAAGAGCGCGGAGCTCGGCACGCCGAAGCGCACCTCCTTGCCGGTGGTGTTCCCCGTCGGCTGGTGGACGAGGCCGGCCGCCTGGACGGCGGGGTTGGCCTGGTGCTCGGCGGCCACGGCGAAGCCGGTCCAGGCGCCGAAGATGATGAACATGGCGGCCAAGACGGCTACGCCCTGGCGGAGGGCCCCGACCATCTTGCCGAAGACGTAGGTCAGTGCGACCGGGATGCACAGGAGCAGGACGATGGAGAGGAGATTGGTCAGGCCTGTCGGGTTCTCGAAGGGGTGGGCCGAGTTGATGTTGAAGAACCCCCCGCCGTTCGTACCGAGCTGCTTGATGGCCTCCATGAAGCCGACCGGCCCGAGGGCGATGGTCTGCGAGACGCCGTTGAGGGCGTTGTGGACGTTGACCGGGCCGCCCAGTGTGTCCACCGCCCCTTGGCCGACGAAGATCAGGCCGCCGAGGATGGCGATGGGGGTGAGCACGTAGAGCAGGGCGCGGGTGACGTCGACCCAGAAGTTGCCGACCGTCGGGGAGCCCTTCTTGGCGAAGCCGCGGATGATGACCAAGGCGGCCCCGATGCCGACGGCGGGCGTGACGAACTGCTGCACGGTCAGCGAGCACATCTGCGACAGGTACGACAGCGTCTCTTCGCCGCCGTAGTTCTGCCAGTTCGTGTTGGTCAGGAACGACGCCGACGTGTTCCACGACGAGCGGGCTTCCCACGGCTCCGAAGTGCTGCGGGTTGAGCGGCAGGGAACCCTGCAGCCGCAGGATGGCGTAGGTGATGGCGAAGGAGAGGCCCGAGAAGATGACGACGGAGCCGGCGTAGCGCTTCCAGGTCTGTTCCCGCTCGGGGCTGGTACCGAGAAGACGGTAGATGGGCCGCTCGATGAAGCCGAGGAAGTGCAACCGCCCCTCGAACACGGCGACCATGTAGGCGCCGAGATACCTCCAGGCCAGCGCCAACAGGATGAAGAGGACCACGAGGGTCCAGAAGAAGCCCACTTAGAACCACTCGGGCTTGAACATGGCGATCCCCAGGTAGATGAAGACCACGACGGACAGGGCCAGCAGGAGACCTTGGACGACGGTCATACCCGCTCCAGGAGCCAGATGTAGCCCAAGAACGCGCCGATGAAGGCCACGAAGCTGAGCACCGCGATGAGATCGACCATGGCGCCCATCGTGGCGGCACGTTCGTCAACCCGATGTGAACGCCGGGGCGCCCTCCGTCAACAGAATGTCAATACGCGTCGAGCGCCGGCGGTGCCTAAGGTGAGCGGCGTCGTCGGCGCGAAAGTGGGGTGGAACATGGCCTTGGACTTGCAGGGGTGCCGCACGCTGGTCACCGGGGGATCCTCCGGCATCGGCGCCGGGCTGGCGGTCGCGCTGGCCGAGCGGGGCGCGGTCGTGGGTATCTGCGCCCGGCGGGCCGAGCTCCTCGACGAGGTGGTGAGCCGCTGCATGGAGCACTCCCCGGACTCCAGGATGTGGGTGGTCAACCTGGCCGACCCCGACGCGGTGGACAGGCTCGCCGTCGACGTGATGGACGCCTTCGGCGGGGTGGATCTCCTGGTCAACAACGCCGGGATCCCGAAGCGTCGCCACACCACCGCGCTCGACATCGACACGGTCACCGCCGTCATGCACGTCAACTACCTCTCCCCCATCCGGCTGACCCTCGACCTGCTGCCGCAGATGCTGGCCCGGGGGGCCGGGACCGTCGTCAACGTCTCCTCCATCGCCGCCACGCTGAGCGCCCCGGGCGAGGCCGCCTACGACGCCTCCAAGGCGGCGCTGACCGCGTTCTCGGAGGCGATGGCGGTCGACCTGTGGGAGACCGGAGTGAAGGTGATGGTGGTCTACCCCGCCGTGATCGACACCGAGCTCTTCAGCCTGCCCGACAACGACGTGGCCGACCTGCCGGTGGCGGCCGAGCCGGTGTCGGTGTGCGTCGACGCCATCCTGGCCGGTCTCGAGGCGGGCGCCGCGCAGGTCTACGTCCCCGAGTACTTCGCCGGCATCGCGGCCTCGAAGGCGAAGGACGTCGGCAAGTTCCTCGAAGGCACGGCCGCCTACCTCAAGGATCAGAAAGAACAGAAGGAACAAAAAGAACAGAAAGAACAGAAAGAACAGACGCAGCAGGCGTGAGCGCCGCAGATCGAAGCATGGAGGACGGAGCGATGAAGATCGAACCCGAGGCAGCCGGTATGGACGAGGCCCGGCTGGAGCGCATCACCGGGCACTTCGGCTCGACCTACGTGGACACCGGCAAGGTCGCCGGCTGCCAGATCACGGTCGTGCGCGGCGGTCACGTCGCGTACCACCGCTCGCTCGGCCTCATGGACCGCGAGCGGGCGATCCCGATGGCCGACGACGCCATCTTCCGCATCTACTCCATGACCAAGCCGATCGCCTCCGTCGCACTCATGCAGCTCTACGAGCGGGGCATGTTCCAACTGCTCGATCCGGTGCACCGTTACATCCCGGAGTGGCGCACCCTCAAGGTCGGGGTGGTCGGCGACGACGACAGCGTCACCCTGGTCAAGCCGGAGCGGCCCATGAACATGCGCGACGTGCTGATGCACACGACGGGTCTGCCGGGCGGCCTGTTCCCCGACAACCCGATCGACGCCGGCTTCGCCCAGGCCCGCGCCGACCTCGGATCGGGGCAGACGATCGAGAGCGTGACCGCGCTGCTGGCCGGGCACCCGCTCAAGTTCCACCCCGGCACGCACTGGAACTACGGGATCTCGACGGACATCGTCGGCCGCCTGGTCGAGATCCTGTCGGGCCTGCGCCTCGACGAGTACCTCGCCCGCGAGGTGTTCGAGCCCCTCGGCATGGTCGACACGGGTTTCTTCGTGCCGGAGGAGTCCCTCCCCCGTCTGGCCGCCTGCTACGAGTACCGCCCGGCCAACACACCGCGTCTGATGGAGGGTGCGTTCGCCAACGGGATCCTGCGGCCGCGGTCGTACCTCTCCGGCGCCGGCGGGCTCGTCTCGACGACCCACGACTACGTTGCCTTCTGCCAGATGCTGGCCGGCGGGGGCCAGCTCCGGGGTCGGCGCGTGCTCGGCCGCAAGACGCTCGAGCTCATGACGGTCAACCACCTCCCGGGCGGCGCCACGCTCCAGGACGTGGCCATCGGCGGCTTCGGCGAAGCCAACTTCGACGGCGTGGGCTTCGGACTCGGCTTCGCCGTCGGCCTCGGACCGGCCAGGACCGCCATGGCCGGCTCGGCGGGCGAGTTCTACTGGGGCGGGGCGGCCAGCACCGCCTTCTGGGTCGACCCCGCCGAGGACCTCTTCGCCGTGTTCATGACCCAGCTGTTCCCCTCCGCCGCCTATCCCTTCCGGGCCCAGCTGCGGGCGCTCGTCTACCAGGCCATCGACGACTGATGGACCCGGCGCAGTCTCGGGTAGGCCCGGCTGACGCCACCGTGACACCCCGCTTCGCCGGGATCGCGACCTTCGCCCGGCTGCCGACGGTCGACTCGGTCCCGCAGTGGGACATCGCGGTGGCGGGCGTGCCCTTCGACGGCGGCACCAGCTACCGGCCCGGCGCCCGCTTCGGCCCCGCCGCCGTACGCCAGGGCTCTCGACTGCTCAGGCCGTACCACCCGGCCCTCGATGCCATGCCCTTCGAGCTGGCCCAGGTCGTCGACGCGGGTGACTGGCCTGCTCCCCGTTCGACAACGAGGCGGCCGTCGAGCCAGATACAGGCGGGCGCCGACGCGCTGCTCTCCAATGGCGGTCGCCTGGTCGCGGTGGGAGGCGACCACACCATCGCGCTCCCCCTGCTCCGGGCGACGGCGCAGCCGTCACGGGCCGCTGGCGCTGGTCCACTTCGACGCCCACCTCGATACCTGGGACACCTACTTCGAGGAGCGCTACACCCACGGGACACCCTTCCGCCGCGCCTGGGAGGAGGGTCTGCTCCGACGCGACCGCAGCATCCACGTCGGGCTGCGCGGGCCGCTCTACTCGTCAGACGACCTGAGCGACGACACGGGCATGGGCTTCGCCCAGGTGACGACCGACGACGTCGCCGCGCTCGGCCCGGCGGCCGTGGCGGAGCGGATCCTGGCCCGGGTGGCGGACGCACCCGTCTACGTCTCGGTCGACATCGACGTGCTCGATCCGGCGCACGCTCCCGGGCACCGGCACGCCCGAGGCGGGCGGGCTCACCAGCCGCGAGCTGCTCGCCCTGCTCCGCGGCCTGAGGCCGGCCGCCGTGGTCGGAGCCGACGTGGTCGAGGTCTCCCCCGCGTACGACCATGCGGAGATCACGGCCATCGCCGCCGCGCACGTGATCTACGAGCTGGTCACGCTCATGGCGCTGCGGCCGATCTGAGCACCCGACTTCTTCGTCAGCGGCCGCGGTTCTCCTCGACACCGGGCTTCTCCTCGAGAGTCGCTCATCGTCTCTCCAGCCGGGCTCCTTGTAACAGTCCGTTCACAACGGGGAAACCGTCCCCGAACGTTGCCGCCCTACGTTTCGGCGCCACGAGGGTGGCACGAGGAGCGTGAACCTGGTGGCGACGTGAAGCGAGATCTGCTCGTCGGGGTGGCACAGTGGCTGGCCACCCCGGGCGAGCCAGGCCAGAACCTCTCGGTGGCGCTCGGCATGATCGACTCCGCTGCCTCGCGCGGCGTCGAGCTCCTCGTGCTGCCGGAGCTGTGGTCGTGCGGCTACGACCCCGAGAGCCTCGGCGCCGACGCGCGGACGCGACGCCGAGCCGTTGCACGGACCGCGGACGACGAGACTGTCCGACGCCGCCCGCGCCCACGCCATGTACCTGGCTGCGGGCAGCGTTCCCGAGCTCGATGACGACGGCCGGCTGCATGACACCGCACTGGTCTTCGACCCGCGGGGCGAGCTGGTGGCCTGGCACCGAAAGGCTCATCTCTACCCGCCGACGCGAGAACCGTCCGTCTTCAGCCCGGGGCTCACCCTCACCACCTTCGACGACCCCGGTCTGGGCCGGGTCGGGCTCGTCGTCGGTTTCGACGGCGACTTTCCCGAAGTGGCCCGGACCCTCGCGCTGCGTGGCGCCCGCCTTGTGGTGGCTCCGACGGCCGTCGCGGTCGAGGGCGCGGCCGCGTGGGACCTGTTGCAACCGGCGCTCGCCCTCACCAACAGCCAGTGGTGGATCCAGGCCAACCAGGCCGGCTCGCACTCGACCTCCACCCTGCTCGGAGCGAGCCGCATCATCGCCCCGACCGGCACCGTCGTCGCCCAGGCCAGCGCCGCCGTGCCGGGTTGCGCCAGCCCGGCCGAGTTGCTGGTGCACCGGATCGACCTGCACCTGGCGCAGGCGCGTGAAGGCCTGGCGACGTTGCTCGAGGACGAGCGTCGAGCCCGACCTCTACACCGAGCTCGACCCCGACTCTCGAGCGGGTGCCGGCCGCCGGCTGAGCGCGGTCAGGCGTTGGGGTCGGTCGATCCCAGCACGATGCCGGCCAGACCCTGCACGAGCTGCCGCGTTCGCCGCCAATGACTTGTCCGACGAGTGGTCGGCCGCCGTGATCGCACCGAGGGCCATGGCGCGTGCGGCGGGCTCGCTGATCGGCGGAGGTGGTGCTGCCGCCTCTGCGACCACCCGGCCCGTCAAGGCGGCCGACGGGGCGCCGACAGTGACCCGGTAGGCTCTGCGCTGGCGCCGCTCGGCGACGGGCACGAGGGTCGTCGTGACGTACGCCCGGCGGCTCCCGTCCGGCGCTCTGACCACGCGGTCGAGGCACGGCGCTCCCGCTGACGCGGACGGCGCCGCGCACAGTCGAAGGGATGTACACGACGGTGTCGGTTTGGCGGTCACCGCGACGGCCCTGAGCGGTCGACGTGGCCACCATCACGAACGAGCTCGTCGTCGGGTCGTAGGCGTAGGCGCCCAGACGCCCGGCCGTCGCCGTCGGCCACACCCGCATGAGCTCTCGCTGCCGGCTCGCGATGAGGAGGTCGTTCGGAGAGGGTTGCGCGTGCGGGTTGCCCTTGCCCGGCGTGCCGTTCGCCGTCGTCTGGTAGGTCGAGAACTGCCAGCGTGTGCACCAGCACGTGCCGCTCTTGGCCGACAAGTCCCTTCCAGGCCCACAGGGTGCCGCCGGTCTGCGTCGATTCCTGTGCCGCCAGCTCGCCGGCCAAGATGGTGGCGTCGGTGCTCGACGAGTCCCCGAACTCGGTCACGAACACCGCAGAGTGCATCGCTTGCGCCTCGGCCTCGGCCGTCTGGTACCCGAAGTTCGAAGTTCGGCGGGTAGCCACCCGGTTTGGCCGGGAGCCCGAGCAGATCCTGCTCAAAGGTGAAGGCATACGTGTAGACGTGAGGCGCGAACACGATGTTCGGATACTCCGTGAAGGGCTTGCTGACCTGCAGCGAGAAGTCCAGCAGGTTCCGGTAGGCGAGCGGCTCGAAGAAGATCTGCTGGCGGCTGACCGAGGCCAGCTTCGGATAGGCGCAGGAGTTCGACAGCGAGGTGGGTGCACTCGCCGGGCACGTGGGACGGCCGTCGCGCACGCCGGTGAGCGCTTCGACCGCCCGCGTGTAGAACGGATAGAGCTCCTGGCTGCTCGCCTGGTAGCCGTTCGCCGCCGGCAGCGACCCGAGGGATCCGGGCTGGGGCTCGTTCATCAGCTCGTAGCCCAGGACGGTGGGGTCGTGCTCGAAGCGATCGGCCAAGGAGGCCAGTGCACCGATGAAGTGATCCTGGAGCCCGGTCCCCGGCGCCCGCCCCTGCGGCCCGTCGACCGGGCTGTTCTGCCAGAAGTTCGCGAAGGCAGCCGACTCGGCCGGGTTGAGCTCGTCCACGCCGTACAGGGCGCAGCCCGGCTTGCCGTCGCTCTGGACCGCCCAGCCGGGGGCGCCGTCGCCCCCGCCCGAAGGCGAACACCCCGAGGGAGCCGATGCCTTGTCGGCCGGGAGGATGTAGCGCGAGTACTGGTCCTGGTGCATGTCGAGGATCAGGTAGATGCCCTGCTGGCGGGCCCAGCCGACCACCTGGGCCACGCGGTCGAGGTAGGTGGCGGAGTAGACGCCCGGGTGAGGCTCGAGCTGGCTCCAGTTGAGGACCAGACGGGCGACGTTGAAACCGATGGCGCGCATCTGGGCGAAGTCGTCGCCGCTGGCCGGAGCGATCGACTGCTGGTAGGCCGGCTTGGCCGCCTGAGTCTCGCAGAGGGGCGGCTGCGGAAGGAGCGCCGAGGCCTTCGGGCACCGGCCGGAGTACGCGGAGGGCGAGACCGGGAAGAGTGCCGGCCCGCCGTTGGCGTGGGGGTAGGCCACGTCTTCCATGCCGACGGCGGCCACCCCGTGCAGGAGCACCTGGCGACCCGCCGCGTCGGCCAGGTACGGCGTGAGATCCGGCCCGCCGGGCGGGGTCACGACATGGAGAAAGGTGAGGGGCGGGACCGTGGAGACGACGGCCGCGTTCGTGCCGGGCGGCGTCAGCGGGAGCACGAGTGCGACGGCCCCCATCGCCGTGAGCGCGGCGGCCCGGACCAAGCGGGAGGGTGAAAGCACGGCGGGCCACGCTACCTGAGGCTTTCGTGGATAGGGCCGCGGCTGCGAGCGCCATCGGCGGGCGGGCAGAGCGCTCCGGCGGCGTTGGTAGGGTCGCGCGCCGTGGCCGAGAGGGACCCCGACGACGTCACCCTCTACGAGGGGATCGTGACGACGCGCGCCATCCGCCGCTACCGCGACGAGCCCGTCCCCGACGACGTGCTGCGCGACATCCTCTTCGCCGCGACCCGGGCCCCCAGCGGGTCGAACCGCCAGCCCTTTCGCTTCGTCGTGCTGACCGACGGACCCGCGGCGCGCGAAGCCAAGCGTCTCATCGGCGAGGGAGCGCGACGCTTCTGGGCGGCGAAGCGGGAGGCCGACGGCTACGACGCCGGCTCGGGGGCACGCCAGGACTCGCCCAAGGCGCGCATGGCGCGGACGATGCAGCACTACGTCGACACCTTCGAGTCCGTGCCGGTCCTCGTGCTGCCGTGCTACGTGCGCTACCGCGACGTCATGCACCACAGCGACGGCGCGTCGGTCTACCCGGCCTGCCAGAACCTGCTGCTCGCGGCACGGGCGCTCGGCTACGGCGGCGTCCTCACCGGGTGGCACTTCGGCGTCGCGAACGAGCTGCGCGCCCTGCTCGGGATCCCCGACACGGTGGAGCTCATGGCGACCATCACCATCGGGAAGCCGCAGGGCCGTCATGGTCCGGTGCGCCGACGTCCGCTCCCGGAATTGGTGTTCGGAGAGCAGTGGGGGTCGGCTCCCGCCTGGGCGGTCGACCCCGCGGACGCCCTGCACACGGCAGCCGGACCGCCGCGGCGCGCCTAGGGTTACGAGTGGTCCCCCGAGCAACGACACACCGAGAGAAGGCCGCCCATGAACGTGCCTGATGGCGGCTCGCCCGTCTTCGACGCCGACAACCACTACTACGAGGCCCTCGACGCGTTCACGCGCCACCTCGACCCCGCGCTGGGTCCGAGGGTGATCCAGTGGGTGGAGATCGAGGGGCGGCGCTACCACGCGCTGGGCGGGCGTGTCAGCCGCGCCGTCTCCAACCCGACCTTCGACCCGGTGTCGCCGGCCGGCGCACTGTTCGACTACTTCCGGGGCAACCCCGACGGCGTGCCCATGCACCAGTTGATGGGCCGGCCCGAGCCGATACGGCCCGAGTACCGCGACCGCGACGCCCGGCTCGCCTCCATGGACGCGCAGGGCCTGGCCAAGGTGTGGCTCTTCCCCACGCTGGGCATGCTCTACGAGGAGGCGCTGCGCGACGATCCGGGCGCGGTCGCCTTGTTGTTCCGGGCCTTCAACCGGTGGCTGGACGAGGACTGGGGCCTGGCGTACCGCGACCGCATCTTCGCCGCGCCGTACATCTCGCTGGCCGACGCCGATGCCGCGGTGGCCGAGGTCGAGTGGGCGCTCGACCACGATGCCCGGGCCGTCGTCCTGCGGGCGTCGGCGCCGTTGACCGCCTCGGGTCCGCGCTCGCCGGCCGCCGACGAGTTCGACCCGTTCTGGGCCCGGGTGAACGAGGCGGGCCTCACCGTCGTCGTGCACGCGGGTGACGCCGGTCTGTCGTCGAACGGCTACGCCGCCGACGGCTTCTCGGCGTCGTTCCGGGCCGGCCCGACCCGGCCGAGCGTCAAGATGTGGAACATAGAGCGGGCGGCGCACGACTGGCTGGCGACGCTCATCCTCGAGAAGCTCTTCGCGCGCTTCCCCAACCTGCCGCGTGGCGTCGGTCGAGAACGGCTCGGAGTTCCTCGGCCCGCTCTTCCGCAAGCTGCGCACCGCGGCGCGCCGCATGCCGGGGTACTTCGGCGAGGACCCGGTCGACACCTTCCGCCGCCATGTGTGGATCAACCCGTTCTGGGAGGACGACGTCGACGAGGTCGTCGACCTGGTGGGGGACGACCGGGTGATCTTCGGGTCCGACTGGCCCCACGTGGAGGGACTGCGCCAGCCGACCGACTGGGTGCGGGAGCTGCAGAAGCTCCCCGCCGAATCCGTCCCGAAGATCATGGGCGCGAACGTGTCCGAGCTGAACGAGCGCCGACCGGCACCATGAGCGGCGGCGCGCTCGGGTCGGCGGAGGAGGGCGGCGCGGCATCGCAGGTCGAGCCGCACGTGATCGTGCTCTTCGGCGCAACGGGTGACCTGGCGGCGCGCAAGCTGCTGCCGGGGCTCCTCCATCTCGCCAAAGCGGGGATGATGCCCGACTACCGGATCATCGGGAGCTCGACCAGGGAACTCAGCGACGAGGACTTCCGTCAGATCGCCCGCCACGCCTGCGACCAATTCGCGACCGGCCGGATTTCGTTGCTGCAATGGGCGGATTTCGAGAAGCGTCTGAGCTTCTGCTCGACGTCCAACGGTCCGCAGGCACTGGGCGAGGCGGTAGGCCGCGCCGAGAAGGAGATGGATGCCGAGGCGCCACGCCGGCTGCACTACCTGAGCATCCCGCCGGCGGCGGCTCGCTCGGTGGTCCAACTCCTGGCGGACGCCAAGCTGGTGGAGCGCTCCCGACTGATCCTGGAGAAGCCGTTCGGCACCGACCTGGCCAGCGCCGTCGCCCTGAACGACGCCGTGCACCAGATCTTCGACGAGGACCAGATCTTCCGCATCGACCACTTCCTGGGCAAGGAGGCGGCGCAGAACATCCTGGCCTTCCGCTTCGCCAACGGCCTGTTCGAGCCGATCTGGAACCGGGACCACATCGACCACGTGCAGATCGACGTCCCCGAGACGCTCTCGGTCGACGACCGGGTGGCCTTCTACGAGTCGACGGGCGCCTTCAAGGACATGGTGGTGACCCACCTCTTCCAGATCCTCGCCTTCATGGCCATGGAGCCGCCCACCGCGCTCGCCCCCGACCCGATCAGCGAGGAGAAGAACAAGGTCTTCCGCTCCCTGCGCCCGCTGGACGTGAGCCAGGTGGTCCGCGGCCAGTACGAGGGCTACCGGGACATCCCCGGGGTGGCGCCCGACTCGGACACCGAGACGTTCGTCGCCCTGCGCTGCGAGATCGACAACTGGCGCTGGGCCGGCGTGCCCTTCTTCCTGCGCACGGGGAAGGAGATGGGCGGAGGCGAGCGCATCATCTCCATCGCGTTTCGCGAGCCCCCGAAGTCGATGTTCCCGGAGGGCTCGGGCGTGGGCACACAGGGGCCCGACCATCTCACCTTCGATCTCGCCGACTCGTCCAAGCTGTCGCTCTCGTTCTACGGCAAGAAGCCCGGACCCGGCATGAGGCTGGAGAAGCTCAGCCTGCAGTTCGCCCTGCACGAGACGGGCGAGGACGCCGACGTGCTCGAGGCCTACGAGCGCCTCATCCACGACGCCATGATCGGCGACCACACGCTGTTCAACACGGCCGAGGGGATCGAGCGGCTCTGGGAGCTCTCGGCGCCGCTGCTCGACGACCCTCCCGCGGTCCAGCCCTACGTCAAGGGCAGCTGGGGGCCCGACTCGATCGGCGAGCTGATCGCCCCCCGCCGGTGGCGGCTGCCGTTCGAGCGGCGTTGGCGGGGGGCGTCGTCGGCCTGAGGCCCTGCGCCGGACCGGCCGCCCGGTTGATCGGTCCGGTTGATCGGTCCGGTTGCTCGGGCGGTCGATCGGTCGGTTGATCCTTCAGCTCACGGTTCCCGGCCGGTGTAGGCAGCCAGCCTCGCCATCGGGTCCAGGTCCGCGCCGGCAGGAACCTCTTCGGCAAAGGCGTCGCCGTTGCGCAGCGCCGGCTGGATCAGCCCGTGGGCCATACCGAGGACGTAGGTGGCGAGCCCGTCGGTGGCAGGGATCGGGGACCCCGTGGCGCGGGCGAAGTCCCACGCGTGCACCAGCAATTCCATGGAGAGGATGCCGGCCGCGCTCTCAGCGGGCAGGTCGCCCGATCCGATGCGCACTGTTCCGTCGAGGCCGCGCTTGCGCCATCCTTCGAGAACGGGCTGCGCCAGGTCGGCGACGCGCGGCTCGAGCGGCGCACCGTCGTCTGTCGCGACCGAGACGCCGACGCAACCACCGAGCGCGACGAGCGACCCGCACAGGTGCTCCGCCAACTGATCGACGTCGAACCGGGCGCACGGCGTCTGGGCCTTCCCGTCACCGGGACCCATCTGTCGCAGGACGAGCTGGCACACACCGAGGCTGGCCTCGGCCGCGGAGAGCGGGTCCCACCCTTCGGCGTCGCGCTGCTGCATCGGGTCGAGTCCGGCGTCGCCCTCGCGGCCGGCCGCGGCGAGACGCTCCATGAAGTGCTCCCAGCCGTGGCTGTGCGCCTCCTCCTGTTCCTCGGTGAGTCCCTCGTGGGTGAGCCGCACCCTGGTCCCGCCCTGCTCGGGCTCGAGGGTGACGGTCACCGTCGACGCACCGGGCGGGGGCTCGCCACCTCCGTCCTCCCAGCCGAAGGTGAAGACCAGGCGCCGTCCCGGATCCACCTCGACGTAGGTGCCCGAGGCGCTGGCTCCCGGCACGACGGTCCAGCGGAACGCACCACCGGCGCGCAGGTCGAGCCGCGCCGTGACGGCCTGCCAGCGTCGGAGCCGCTCGGGTTCGGTCAACAGGGCGAACGTCTCCTCGGCATTCAGCGGCACGAGGACCGACTTCTCAATCGTCATCGGATCTTCCTTTCTGCTCGTCGTCCGGGTCCTCGCCGCCGGCGAGGAGCTCCATCTCGGTGGTCCAGAACGCGTCGAGGACCTGGCGCAGTGCCGCCATCCCCTCGGGACGCAGCCGGTAGCGGCGGTAGCGCCCGTCCGGGCGGACCTCCACCAATCCGGCACCGGCCAGCACACCAAGGTGCTGTGACACCGCAGGTCTCGTCACTTCGAACTCCGCCGCCAGCTCGGAGACGGTCCGCTCCCCGCCGCGCAACAGGCCCAACAGCCGGCGCCTGTTCGGCTCGGCCAGGACGGCGAGGAGGTCCTGGGCGGTCGCGGTCTCCTTCACCGACTGACATGTTAGTCAAGGCTAACACGTTGTGGGCGGAGGGCAAGAGGGCACCGACGTCGGGGGTGACGGTGACGCCTGGTCGCGGGTGGGGTCGGCGGCAACGCCGACGGGCCCACCAGTGGGCACCGGGGCACCGAGGACGTCCCGAGTCCGGGCAGGGAGAGGACGACCTCGGTCTGCGGGTGCCGCTCGAGAGGTCCGCGGTTGCAGCCTCGACGTCGGCGATCGGCGCGTGGAACGTGGCGACGAGCGCAGGGCCGAGGTGACGGGCAGCCCGTGGGCGCCAGTGGGTCCCGTGTGTTCAGAAGGACACGATGGCTAAAGCCGCCGAAGACGCGCGTCGAAGAACGAGTAGATCCCGAAGGAGGCGAGACCAAGGGCAATTGCACCGATGGCCAGCGCCCCGAAGGAGTGGTGCACCAGCGCCCGCAACGTCTGATCGACACTCTTTGCTCGGGTCGGATTGGTCGTCACCGCTGCTTCCATGAGGTAGACGCCGAACAGGACGAGCAAGGCTCCTCGGGCCAGGTCTCCGAAGCCACCGAGAACCTTGACCGCACTTCGCCACGGACGAGACACGCGCTCCAACGCCAGATTCTTGTCGTATCGGTGGAAGAGGCCCCATGCCCCCAGGACGATGCCCGCCCCCACCAGGACCGCACCGGCCACCCCGATCGCGACGGTCCCGCCGGGCCAGCCCATGATCCTCGCCACCCAGGGCTCGGGATTGCTCGATGCCCCGCCGCTCGCCGGATGATCGGCGACGAGTTCGACGGCGCGTACACAGAGGGCCCCGTAGATCAGGAAGACAGCGAGCGACGAAGCGCGCCTGACGACGCCATTTGCGCCGGCGACGGCGTCGAAGAGCCGCCACGCCGCGTAGCACGCGAGCCCGACCGCCAGGAGGACGAGCAGCAACTTCCCACCGGTGCGGGCCTCCAGCTCCTGAAGGGCGCCGGTGCTGCTCGTCGGGCTGGGTGCACTCCCATGCCGGGCGATGTCGAAGGCGAGATACGCCAGAAGGAGATAGATGACACCCCTGGACGCGATCCCGATTCTTCCGACCGTGCGCACCCAACTGCGCCGGTCGTGCCGGTCGACGATCCGAGTTCGCGTCTCGGATGTGAGGGTGGATGTCATGGCTGGCGGGGACGGAGGGGACGCCTTGCGGTCGCCTCGCGGACGAGGTCGTTCAGGTTGCGGTTGTCTTGCCCGGCGCGTGTCTCAGATCGACGCCGCAAGCCGGACGATCCGAGTCGACCCGCGATGTCGCTGAAATCGCCACCCATCCTGCACTCAACGACGCAGAGAACCACGGCTGGCGCCCTCACCGCGGCCGAGCGCGAAGCTGGCAACCCACACCACGGCGAGCACGACGGCCGCAATCCACAACAAGTGAACGGCGAAGCCGGCGCCGAAAAGGATGAGTACCAAAAGAGCCAACAAGACGATGAACATGATCGTTCCCCTTTTTCAGGTGCCCGGGTGGGCACGCGTATCCGAAACCAGCAGGACCAGCGAGACTCGCTCTAGTACGTGGAGTCAACTCGACGAGCAACGTGTCCCTGCCCGTCGTCGACGACGGTCTGACGGCGGCGGGTGTTGGCCACCAGCATGACGATCAAGGACAGCACGGCCCCGACCACGCCGACGATCATCAAGATCATGCCCACCTTGTTCACGTTGAATCCGTGTTGGTCAGGACTCACGGTCACGGCGTAGTCCAAAATGGCCCCCACGGCGAAAGTAATAACGCTTGCGACGAGTGCTCCAGCTCCAACCATTGCAACCTCCCATTCGATTGCGATGGCCCTACCCGAATGAAGCCGGGTGAAACCCGGATCTCTCCCTGTCGCGAAAAAGGAGCGATTCGGGCTATCCCCGTTTGGATCGGCGGAATCGTGGTAGAGGTCGGGCACTTCGCCGAGACGCATTCACCTGCGGGGCCGGTGTCTCAATCAACGCTGCTGACCAAGAGGCAGCCAGCGAGTCAACGTCTACCTGTGAGCGCTACCCGACCGCGACGCCAACGATCGAGGGAACCGATGCAAGCGCTAGAGCAGGCTCTGGTCAGGCAGGAACCGATCACCCAGGGTGAATCCCGCAGAGGTGATCTCGAACTGGCGAATGAGTGGATCGTGTGCACTGCCTCGAGTCTTCAGCACCGTAATGGCGCGTTTCACTTCGGACTCTCCCCGCAGGAACTGGAGGAGCACCACGTTGTCCGAGACATGAGAGATCCCAAACTCCGAGAGGCGCGTCAAGCCGAACAGCTCCGCGGCCTCCTGGGTCATGATCACGCTGACGTTCTTCCGGGCGCACCGTTGCAGCAGGGAGTACATGTACTCCCGGAACCGGAGTTCGTCGCCGCAGGCCATACGGAGGTCCCCGAGGCTGTCGATAGCCAGTCGGGTCGCTCCGGTTCGTTCGATCGTGTCCAGAATCTCATAGACCCATTCATCGACGAGGAGATCGACGGGCGGGCGAAACATGAGTTCGATTTTGGGGTGGTCGAGTGTCCAGGAGAAGCCGTCGACGATGCGTTCCAGCTGCACCGGATTCTCTTGGAACGTCGCGTAGATCCCCTGCTCACCAAGGTCGGCACCCGAAAGGACGAAGTGCAGCGCGATGAGCGTCTTTCCGGATCCCGACGGGCCCGCGACGAGCGTCGATGCTCCACGCCAATAGCCATCAGAGAGCATGTTGTCGAGGAGAGACACTCCCGAGGAGATCCGCTCCGACCGGAAGTCGTAGGCATCGCCCTCGACGTGATCCGCGAGTCGCGGAAAGATGACGATGCCGTCGGACGAGACCCGGTACGCGTGCTTGCCAGACGTGAACCCGCTCCCACGCAGCTTCAATACCTCGAGGACACGGCTTTCCCGGTCAGCGACTCGTTCGACATCGAGCGAGACGATTGCGTCGACGACCGCGAACTCCGGAGCCTCGGTTGCCTCGGCGCGATCGTACTCACCGACCCAGAAGGCGGTGATCTGGGCAGCCGACAGGTGGCCGGCCAGTTCATGGAGGAACCGGCGAAACTCGCCATCATCGGGAGCGAAGGCCCGCAACGCCTTGAAGCTGTCGATGACCAACAGGGCGGGACGGCGTTCGCGGAGTAGTCCGATCACCTGCTTGAGCACACCCTCGAGCCCCCCGTCGGTCAGCATTTGGCCGAGATCCTCGTAGATGACGCTCGATCCGACGAGGTCGGTGTCGAAGAACGTCAGCGATTGTCCGTAGCGAAGGATCTTCTCGAGTGGCTCGGATACTGTCGAGAGATAGAGAGCCGGTCGTTCGTCGGTCGCATTGTGGAAGAGGTACTGCTGCGCGAGGATCGTCTTGCCGGTGCCGGGGCGGCCCATGATGAGGTTGATCGAGTTGTCCAAAATCCCGCCCCCGAGCACGGAGTCGAGGCGGGGCGAGCCGCTCGCGAGTCGGTCGGTCACGGGACCCTGACGGAGTGGCCGAGGTAGGCACTCGTTCCCAGGAGGTCCCGGACGGTCGAAACGAACTGGAGGGGGTCGAGCGGCTTCAACAAGAACGCATCGGCGCCTGCCTGCAGGGCCCGGTCTCGTGAGTCGAGCGTCGAGACCGCGAGGACCCGGGCGGCTCCTCCGGTCTGCGCCAACCGGCACAGGTCGAGCCCGGTGCCGCCGGAGATCAGCAGATCGATCACCGCGACGCTTGGTGGATCTTCCTCGAGGATCGCCCGAGCGGCCTTGAAGTCGAATGACACCTGGACCGCGTACCCCTCTGTCCGCAAGAAGTACTCCGAGTATTCAGCGGCAAACGGATCCCGCTCGGCGATGAGGATCGTGACCGGCCCGTCTTCGCCCGGCCGGGGTTCAATCGGGTAGCGCCTTCGCTCCTCGAGCAGCCGATGCGCATCCGCCGGCTGCATGCCGCGATCGAGCTCTTCCAGGATGAATCGGAGCTGGTCGACCTGCTCACGGGTGTAGAGCCGCTGCCCGCCGGCGCTTCGTTCGGGGACAATCTGCTGGTAGCGGTCCTCCCAGCTACGGAGCGTCGGTGCAGGCACGTCGAGCATCTTGACGACCGCGCCGATGCTGTAGATGGCGTCGCGGTCATCCTCCATTTGCCCAGGATAGCCCTTTGTGGATCATTTGAGAAGGTATTGCAGAAGAATCAACCAGCTGGACGGCGAAAAGGTCCGTAAGAGTTGTAAACTCTCCGCAATAGTTCTACACTCTCTAGGCTCGCTCTGTTCAGAAATTGGCGTGATCGGGGGTGTAGACATGGAATTTGAGACTTTTGCGATCAATACCTACGAGGAACCTCCGCAAGCGGTTGTCCTTCAGCTGACGGGCGAGCTCGACCTCGTCTGCGAACCCGCACTCCAGGAGGTACTCGACGGCCTTTCCCCGGGGCCAGAGCGCTCGTTCGTGGTGGACCTTTCGGAGACGCAGTTCATGGGGGTCGGCCCTCTCAGACGCATCGTCCTGGCGGGCTGGGGATTCGCCTCCACCGAGTTTCGCTCACCGGCGCCGATCGTGAAGAAGGTGCTCCGAGTCTTCGGATGTCTCGATGGCGCGGCAGGGATCGAGGCCGGCATCCCCGGCACTTGCACCTCATTGGGGTGATGAGATCGCTTCGAGCGGGGCTCTCCCCCTTCCCTCACGGGCGGAGCGATCAGGGATGCAGGATCACGCGGCCGAAGGCTCGGCGGCTCTCGATGTAGGCGTGCGCACCCGCGGCGTCGGACAGCGGGTACGCACGATCGATCACGACACGCAGATCGCCCCGGGCGACCGCCTCGAGGTGGCCCGCGATCATGGCGTGCGCCCGCGTCGCCAGGATCAGTTCGGCTCCCAGGAAATAGCCCGACAGCGTCTGGTTGTTCGGGCGCATGGCGGAGATATCGAGATGCTCGGCCGGAGCGCCGACCGGCGTCGCCCACCGTGACGCAGCGGCCGCGGTAGGCCAGCGCCGCGATGCTCCCCTGCAGTGTCGTACCGCCGACCGAGTCCACGACGACGTCGACGCCGCGGCCGTCGGTCAACCGACGGGCCTCCGCCACGAAGTCGGAGGTGGCGTAGTTGATGCCCTCGTCGAGCCCGAGCTCCTTCAATCGCTCGAGTCGGTCGTCGCTCGACGCCGTGGCCAGGACGCGCGCCCGGCGCGCTTGGCCATCTGGATCGCCGCGATCCCCACGCCGCCCGCGCCCGCGTGGACGAGCGCGGTTTCACCCCGCTGCAGACGGCCGAACTCGAAGAGGCAGTCGTCGGCGGTGCCGAAGGGCACCGGGATGCAGGCCGCCTCGTCCGTGCCGAGCGCGTCGGGGATGCGCCAGGCAAACGCCTCGGGCACGGCCCGTAGTTCTGCGTGCGAGCCGTCGAGGCCGACCGTGACGACCCGGTCTCCCTCGGCGAAGCCGCTGACCTGGTCGCCCACCCCGACGATCGTGCCCGCGCACTGGTAGCCGACGACGTGGGGGACACGGGCCAGATCCCCGCCGAGTCGGTTCAACGTGTCCCCGCCCTCGATGCTGACCGCCTCCACCTCTGATCAGGACGTCCGCGGAGCCGGGCACCGGGTCGGGCACGTCCTCGTAGCGGAACACGTCGGGAGTTCCTGTCTCGTAGTACACCGCAGCCTTCATGAACGGACATACTCCCGCATTCGGAGCCGACGCGTGCGATCGGCGAACCAGCGCGAGGTCCGTGTCGTCCGGGTGGCGATGTGACCCCGACCCTCCTCGAAGGAGGTCACGCGACAGTCGCTCCAGGCGGTGTCGGCCCGCGTTGCTCGGAGTTCGACGGTCGTCGGCATTTCACGACATGGCGGGTCCATCGCTCGGGCCTGCCAACACCGGGCCGGGTACGGTCTGGCCGTTCGGTGACCGCATCGAAAGGGCCGCGCCGGCGGGTCTCGAAAGGAGCACCATGACCGAAGAGAGCGGGTCGTTCGCGCTGGTGATCGGCGGCGGATCGGGCATCGGGGCCGCGCTGGTGGCCCGGTACCGGGCGGCGGGCATCACGGCCGTGGTGTGGGACGTCGACGGGGAGCGCGACGTCACGTGCGACGTGGCCGAACCGGACCGGGTCGACGAGGCGGTCGGGGTCACCGCCCTGCACTGGGGTGTGCCGACGTGGGTCACGGTGACGGCGGGGGTCGGTCACTTCGGGACGCTGCTCGACGCCGCGCCCGACGACTTCGACCGGGTCATGCGGGTGAACGCCCGAGGCCCCTGGCTGTGCATGCGGGCCTGGGTCCAGGCCATGCAGGATCGGAACGTTCCCGGTTCCTTCGTCGCCGTGTCGAGCGTGAGCGCCAGGCTGGTCGACCCCGGCATGGGCTTGTACTGCGCCTCGAAGGCGGCGCTGTCCATGCTGGTCAAGGTGGCGGCGGCGGAGTGGGGCCCCCTCGGGCTGCGGGTGAACGGCGTCGGACCAGGAGTCACCCGCACCCCGATGCTCGGTCAGGGCCGGGCGGCGACGGTCGAAGGCTCCCCTTGGCTGGCCGGCGTGGCGGACCGGACGGCCCTCGGCCGTCTGGGCGAGGCCGACGACGTGGCCGGCACGGTCGTCGCGCTCCACGGCATGGACTGGGTCACCGGGCAGGTGCTCGAGTGCGACGGCGGGCTCTCGCTGCGCAGCCCGATCGACTCGCTCGCCGCCATGGGGGACGCGCCCGGCGCTGCGAGTGATTCGCCGGGCCGCACGGAGCGGACCGGGGCTCAGCGTGCGCCGGGGGGACGCAGACCGTCGCAGACGATGGAGAGGAGGTCGCACGCCGGGGTGCTCCCGGCGTGCGCGGCCGCCTGGCAGGTGGCACCGACGAGCGACACCACCGCCTCTGCGGTGACGTCGCTGCGCACGGCGCCGGCTTCCTGGGCCCGGTGCAGGAGCACCTCGACGGCACCGCGCAGTTCGTCCTTGACCCCCGCAGCCGCCGCCTCGAACTCGACACCCGCGCCGGTGACGGCGACCAGGAGGTCACGCTTGGCCGCTCCCTCCCTCACGACGTGCTCGAGGAAGCCGAAGAAGGCACAGGGCGCGTCCGCCGCGTCCGCCAGGGCGCGTGCGTCTGCCGTCAGGTCCACGAGGCGGTCGAGAAGGATGGCCTCGCACAATTTCTCCTTCGTCGGGAAGTGGCGGTACAGCGTTCCCACACCGACTCCCGCCTTCTCGGCGATCAGGTCGACCGGCGCTTCGATGCCCTCGGAGGCGAAGACGACCTCGGCCGCATCGAGAATGCGGGTCCGGTTGCGCTGGGCGTCGGCGCGCAGGGGCCGGCCGGCCGCCCCGATGGCGGCTCTGAGGTCCGAGGCGTCACAGCCCCCCGGTAGGTTCGATTTCTGCCCCACGAGTCACCTCCCTCCTGTTGACAAACGGAACTCTAGTTCCGTATAGTGTAACTGGAACCGAAACTCCGATTCCGATTGTAGTCCGAACGGAGTTCTCTGGACAGGGTCGATTCGACGATTTGGTCCGGGGCCCCAGGGGTCGGAGCCGATCGATGTGTCCTTCGGGGGCCTGTCAGGCCGCGGGGACCACGGGAAGAGCATCACGAGGAGAAGGACCATCGCCATGACCACGACCATCGACCATCCGACGGCGGAGCCCACCGCCGCCCCGGCCCCCGACCCGCGCCGCTTCAAGGCCCTTGCGGTGATCGCCGTCGCCCAGCTCATGGTGGTGTTGGACGCCTCGGTCGTCATCATCGCCCTGCCCTCGGCCCAGCGGGCCCTTCACATCTCGACCGCCAACCGCCAGTGGATGCTCACGGCGTACACCCTCTCCTTCGCCGGCCTCCTCCTGCTCGGCGGCCGGATCGCCGACTACTTCGGTCGCAAGAAGATGTTCGTGCTGAGCCTGATCGGCTTCGCCGCGGCCTCGGCCCTCGGCGGCCTGGCCCAGAACTCGGCCATGCTCTTCAGCGCCCGCGTCCTCCAAGGTGCTTTCGCCGCCGTGATGGCGCCCGCGGCACTCTCGTTGCTCACCGTCACCTTCACCGAGCCGCGGGAGCGGGCCCGGGCCTTCGGCGTCTACGGTGCCATCGCGGGCGGTGGCGCAGCCATCGGCCTCATCCTCGGGGGAGCGCTGACCGAGTTCGCGTCCTGGCGCTGGACCCTCCTCATCAACGTGCCCATCGCCGTCCTGGCCGCGCTCGGGGCGCTCCGCTTCGTGTCAGAGAGCCGCGGCTCGGCCAATCACGGCTACGACCTCCCGGGAGCGGCCACGGTGACGGGCGGCCTCGTCGCCCTCGTCTACGGCTTCACGAAGGCCGGTACCGACGGCTGGGACGCGACGATCACGCTCGCCCTGTTCGGCGCCGCTGCGGTTCTTCTGCTCGCCTTCGTGGCCATCGAGCTCCGGGCGAAGCACCCGCTGCTCCCGCTCCGCGTCGTGCTCGACCGCAACCGGGGCGGATCCTTCCTCTCCTCGCTGCTCGTCGGCACGGCCATCCTCGGCACGTTCCTCTCCTTGACCTACTACTTCCAGGGCACGCTGCACTACTCCGCGCTCAAGAGCGGGTTCGCCTTCGTTCCCTTCTCGCTCGGCATCATCACCGGCGCCACCCTGGCCAGCCGGCTCCTTCCTCGCTTCGGACCGCGTGCCGTGATGGTGGGCGGTCTCGCGCTCGGCGCCGCCGGCCTCGTGCTCTTCAGCACGATCGACGTGCACTCGTCGTACTTCACGACGGTGCTGCCGGCAGAAGTGATCGTGAGCCTCGGAATGGGCCTCGCCTTCGTCTCCATGTCGAGCACGGCGCTGATCGGGGTCGACCCCGAAGACGCAGGAGTGGCGAGCGCGCTGGTGAACGCCACCCAGCAAACGGGTGGTTCCATGGGCGCCGCGCTCATCAACACCATTGCCACCACGGCGACCGCCTCGTACCTGGTGGCACACGGCACCTCGGAAGCCAGCCAGGCCGCTGCCGCCGTCCACGGCTACACCAGCGCCTTCACGTTCAGCGCCGTCGTCCTCGGGGTGGCCGCGGTGGCCTCCTTCGCCCTGATCCGGCGGGGTCGACCTGCGCCCGAGGAGCCCGTGACGGAGACCGAGGCGGTGGCCCTCGTGGCCGCAGCCGCCTGACGGCGACGGCTCCTGGGCCCCACGGCTCCTCGCGCAGTCAGCGCCGAAACGGCTCGGAGTGGTCCCAGTCGGCCAGCAGGGTGCGCAAGGCGGTCAGGAGCAGCAGCGGCTGGTCGAGCATGGCGTGGTGGCCGGCTTCGGGGATCTCGATCACCGGGGTGACCCGTCCCAGCTTCTCGTACATGGAGGCACCGATGTCCGGCGTCACCAGCCCGTGCTCGGAGCGCAGCAGGGCCAATCGGCAGTGGACCTCGCTCAGGTACGGCGCGGCGATGGACCGCACACCGGGACCGAACTGCTCGAAGATGTGCCGGTCGAACTTCCACTGCCAGCCACCGTCGACGGCCTTGAGGGAGTGTCGGGCCACGAAGTCGACCATGTAGTCCAGGTAGTGATCCTGGACCGGCACGGTGCGGAAGCGCGCGACGGCGTCGTCGACGGACCGGTACGTGCGCGGCCGCCCGAACGCCTCGCGCAGGTGGTAGGCGCTGATCTCCGGGTCGGCCTCGACGACCGGGGAATCGCAGACGATGACGCCGGCCAGGCGGTCGCCGTGGCGGGCGGCGGTGGCGATGGTGACGAAGCCGCCCATGCTGTGACCCACCACGACAGGCGTGCCGTCGATCCCGGCGTCCGCCGCGACCGCCGCGACCTCGTCGGCCCACTGCTCGACGTTGTAGACATCGCGGTGGCCGCTGTCGCCGTGACCTGAGAGGTCGACGGCAGCGACCCGGTACGCGGAGGCGAAGGTGGCCGCCACCGGTGTCCACCAATGTGCGTGGGCGCCGCCTCCGTGGACGAATACCAGGCCGCGCCGACCGGGATCTCCCCAGACCAGGTAGTGGACACGACAGCCGCCGACCTCGACTTCGCCGTCGTCCGAGGGCACGGCAACGGCGCGCCCGAACCAGTCCGGGGCGTGCGAGAGGACGGTCGGTCCCGCCACGGTCGCCGGATGCCCGTTGCTCGTGGTTTCGTGCCCGCGAGTCGCGGGTCGCTACTCGCCGACGATCTCGATGGCGAACTCCGGGCAGTTGGCCACGGCGAGCCGCGTCTTCTCCTCGAGCTCGGGCGGCACCTCGTCGACGATCACCGACGCCTGCCCGTAGTCGTCGACGTCGAAGACCTCCGGTGCGAGGCCGTAGCACCGCGCGTGACCTTGGCACTTGTCGGGGTCGACGCGGACCCTCATCAGAACACGACCGGGAGGACGCGCGGACCGCGAACCTGACCGCCGGCCCAGGCAATGGCATCGCCCTCGACGAGGGAGAACTCCGGTATGCGGTCCAGCCACTCCTCGAGCGCCACGCGGAGCTCCATGCGGGCCAGGTTCGACCCGGCGCAGCGGTGGATCCCCGAGCCGAACGCCACGTGGCGATTGTGCGAGCGGTCCAACTGCACGACGTCGGGTTCCTCGAACGCCTCGGGATCGCGGTTGGCGGCAGGGAAGTTCATCAGGACCTTGTCGCCCGCCTTCATGGGGCAGCCCGCGTACTCGTAGTCCTCGGTCACCTCTCGGGCCATGGTGACCGGCGCGTAGGCCCGCAGGAGCTCCTCGAGTGCGATGGGCATCAGCTCGGGCTCGGCCACCAAGCGCTTGCGGTCCTCGGGATGGGTGGCCAGGTGCCAGAGCGAAGAGCCGATGGCGCTCCACGTCGTGTCGACACCGGCGATGAGCACCAGCGCGGCCATGCCGAGCACGATGCCGTCGTCGACCGCGTGGCCGTCGACCTCGGTCTGCAACAGCTCGCTCAACAGGTCGTCGCCGGGGTTGTTCCGCCGCTCCTCGAGCTGCGCCACGAAGAAGTAGAGGAGCCCCTCCGCGCCGCGCTGGCGCCGCTCGGGGTCGTCGGCGAACTCGAGCACGTCGCGAACCCACCCGGTGAACGTGTCCGCCATGTCGGCCGGGACACCGAGGATGCGGGCGATGACGCGCACCGGGATCTGCTGCGCGTAGTCGGCCGCGGCGTCGGCGCTCCCGGCGTCGGCGAACCCGTCGAGCAGGTTGCGGCAGAGGTCACGCGTCATCTGCTCGTACCCGTCGACACGATTGTGGGAGAACCAGGGTAGAAGCAGCCGGCGGGTCCACGTGTGCAGCGGCGGGTCGGCCGAGATGGGCGGCAGGCCGTACTCGAGATTGGGCCCGTCGTAGTCGACCGGGTCCTCATCCTCGTCGCCGGGGATGACCGCCACCTTCAGCGAGCTGAAGTGATCGATGTCGTGCGCGATGGCGGTGACGTCCTCGTAGCGCAGCGGCATCCAGCTGCTCTTGCGGCGGTTGGTGTGGGGGATCGGGCAGGTCGAGCGCAGGTCGTCCCAGATGCTGAAGGGATCGGCCAGGTACTTCGGGTCCATCACGTCGAAGTCCGTGGCCCAGTCCTGCACCGGTGCGGTCTGTGTCATTGAAGCCCCCTGCTGTCCGTGCCGGCTCGTCGGATCGCCGCGCCTCGGCTCGACTCTCACCCTACTGCGGGTGCGAACGGCCCGGTCGGCGACGCCGCCCCGGGAGTGGCGCGGCCACCCCCGTGTGTGCAGGTCCCGTGTCAGCGGCGGCCGGCACCCGATTCGCAGGCGGCCCACAGCGCTGGTGCAGCGCGGGCCGAAGCCGGCGGCGCAGGCTGCACGCAGTCACCCGGGACCCGCCGAATCGGGTGAGCACATCGGTTTCACGGACACCACGGACAGCACAAGCAGCACGGACGACACGAGCAAAGGAGCCCCACCATGAGCGAAGACCTGGCCGACGACACGGCAACCCGACCCCTCGCCGCCGCGTTGCCGCGGCCCGGCCGCGGCGCGCGCTGGCGTTGGTCCGCGCCCCGACGCGCCTTCGTTGGAGGAGGCATCCTGGCCACGGTGTTGAGCCTCGGCACGGTGGCCGGCGCGGCCGGCACCACGTCGGCGAGCACCCGGCCCCGCGTGCCGCCGGGCGCCCCGCCGGGCAAGTCCGGAACCGCCGGACCGACCGGACCAGGCAGCGCGACCACCGGTGGCATCCGCCCCACGGTGGCGGGCCGTATCACCGCACTCCACGGTCGGGACATCGTCGTCGCGGTACCAGACGGACGCGGCCGGTCCAGCACCGCGACGACGACCGTCGTCTACTCGGCCACGACCTCGTTCAAAGCGGTCTCGTCGAAATCCGGGACCGCCACGACGTCGAGCTCCTCGGCCCTGAAGGTCGGCGACTTCGTCGCGGTCCGGGGCACCAGACACGGCAACACCGTCTCCGCGTCAGCCGTCGTCATCGGCGCGGGCCCACCGGCGGCCCCTCCCCGGCGCGGTCGCGCCGCGCTGCGCTCGGGCTGACTGCTCACTCCCCCCGCCGGAGAGCCGGCGAGCGCGGCGTGCGCTCGACCGGGTGACCTCGGTGGAGCACCTCGTACTGGCGTCCCGGGTCGTCGGCCGCGACCCGTGCCACCGAACCGCCCGCTCCGGGGCGCAGGACTTCGGCACCGGTCGGCGCATACTGGACGATGTAGGCCTTGCGCACCTCGCCGCTGAGGTTCGGGCCGGTTGCGTGGGGCGTGAGCGACGAAAAGACGACGATGTCGCCGCGGTTCGCCGGCACCGCCACCGCGTCCTCCGGGTCGCTCAGACAGACGAAGCCCGTGCCCGATGGGCGGTGAGCCAGCGTTCCGCGCCGATGCAGCCCGGGAACGACCCAGGGGCAGCCGTTCTCGACCGTGGCCTCGGTCAGGGCGACCCAGCAGGTGAGGTACTGCTGCGGTTCGACGAACGCGTAACCGTTGTCCTGGTGCCAAGGGAAGGGCGCGTCCGTACCGGGTTTCTTGTATACGGCCTGGTCCCAGTAGAGGCGGGCGTCGGGGCCGAGCAGGTCGGCGCAGAGCTCGACCAGCAGCGTGCTTCTGGTGAATTCACGCACCGGCTCGGAGCGCGTCACCAGGTGAACGGTGAAAGTGATCTCCCCGGCCCGAGCGATGAAGAAGCGGCCGCCTTCGAGCGTGCGCAGGGCCGCCTCCTGCTCCTCTTCGAACGGGTCGATCGCCTCGATCAGTGCGTCGACGTCGCCCGTCGACAGGGCGCCCCGAAGGACGAAGAAGCCGTCCGAGTCGTATTGCCGGGCCTGGGCCGGGGTGACACGGAGGAACGGACCGAGGTGGTCGACCCACTCGAAGCCCTGGTTCAGTGCGTGCAGCTCCGGCGCCGCCATGTCCGTCAGCCGTGGCGTTCCCGATCCGGTCGCGCCCGATCCCCGATCTTGTCCCTGTCGGGTCCCGTCACGTCCCCGTCCCGTCACGTCCCGGTGAAGCGCGGCTCACGACGCTCCGCGCTGGCGCGCACGCCCTCGGCGAAGTCTTCGCTGTGCCGCAGGCGGAGCTGCTCGCCGCCCTCGTGGTCCATGGCTTGGGCCACGCGCTCCAGCAGGCCCTGGCGCAGCGTGGCCCGGATGGCGCGCACGGCCAGCGGTCCGGCCGAGGCCAGTTCCCCGGCGTAGGCCAAGGCGTGGTCGAGCACCTCACCGTCGGGCGCCAGTCGGTCGCACAGGCCGAGCGCGAACGCCTCCTCGCCGCTGATGCGACGTCCGGTTAAGAGCAGGTCGGCGGCAGCCTGCTGCCCGACCGCCGCGGGCAGCGTCACCGACAGCCCGAAACCGTGGTGGAAGCCGAGGCGGGCGAAGTTCGCGCTGAAGCGGCTGCCCCCCGACGCCACCCGGAAGTCGGCCGAGAGCGCGAGCCCGCAGCCGCCGCCGACCGCGGCGCCCTGCACGGCCGCGACCACCGGGAGCGGCGCTGCGAACAGCCGCCGCCCTTCACGGTAGAGGTCGGCGATGTCCTGCCCGGCGTTGGCGCCGAAATCCAGCCCGGCGCAGAAGTGCCGGCCCTCCGAGGCGAGCACGATGCAACGGCACCACCCGGCGGCGGCCAGCTCCTCGTACCCGTCGGCCACGGCTGCGACCACCGACGTGTCGAAGAAATTGTTCGGCGGGCGTCGCAAGCACACCACGCCGACATGATCGCCGTCCTGCTCGACGGTGACATCGGCTCCCCCCATGGCCCCGCTCACTTCTCGGTCGGCGAGTCGAGGTCGACGTCTTCGAGGCTGCGCCAATAGATCAGCGTGTCCTCCTCGCGGTCGATGGCGCTGCGGGATCCGTCCGACCTCGGTGAACCCGAGGCGGGTGTACATCGACCGGGCCGGGTTGGACTCGAACACCAGGTTGAATTGCATGGCGTCGAAACCGAGTCGCCGTGCCTCTCGCAGTGAGTGCTCGACCAGCGACCGGCCGACTCCCGTCCCGCGGTAGGCCGCCAGGACGAAGTACCCCGCGTTGGCGATGTGCGCAGCGCGGCCGACGAAGTTGGGCCGGATGTAGTAACCGCCGATCAGATACGCCCCGAAACGCGCCACGCACACCGCGGACGACCCGACCACCCAGGTGCCGTCGAAGTCCGCACGCGTGAGCGGCGCCACTTGCGGGAACCCCTCCTTGGTGGCGACGATCCGGGCGAACCCGCCGTAGAGCTCGTCGATGTCGTCTTCGGTCGCTTCTCGTATCACCACCGGCACGGTCCACACGGTAGTGGCGCGCCTACGGGGAAGAGCGGCAACTCGACGCCGTCACGCCTCCTGACTGCTGGGGGCGAAACCGATTGAGCCGGATCCTGGTCGTACCGCCTCTATCGGGTCGCGCAGGTCGTCGATGTAGCCCAGCGCATACGCCCCCCGGTCGTATCCCATCAGGCGCAGCAGGTCCGTCGGCAGCGTCTCGGCCACCTGGCGCGGCACCGAGAGGTACTGGTTCTCCTCCTGGCGCAACCAGGCCACGTTGTACGTGATGTTGAGCCCGATGCGGGTCGAGGACGACCGGTTGGCGCCGCCGCCGTGGTACACGCTCCCGGAGTAGAAGAGCACTGACCCACGGTCCATGACGGCGGCCTCGGTCTCCTCGGCCTCGAACGCACGCCCGTCCTCCTCCATGTTGGACCCGGGAACCACTCTGGTGGCGCCGTTCTCCTCCGTGAAGTCCGTCAGGGCCCAGATGGTGTTGCACTGGACGTCGTAGCCGCGGGGGAAGGGGAAGAAGTCGAACGCCCACTGGTCGCGGTGGATCGGCTGGGCCGTCTCCCCGGGGCCGATGGCGATGGCCTGGGTCAGGTGCAGCTGGATGTTGGTCGCCTGGGAGAGCAGCGCCTTCGCCGCTCCCACCGCGAGTTGGTGGATGACCAGCTCACGGCACGACGGTGACCGGGCGACGAGCGCACCGGTCCGCTTCGTCAGCCGCCCGCTGAAACTGTCGGGACCCTCGGGAGTGGCCTGGAGGTAGGGCTGTAGTTCCTCGTGGATGCGGTCGAGGAGCTCTGGCGCCGCCAGGTCGTCGACGATGGCCGCACCGTCGCGGCCGACCGTCGCCGCCACTTCCTCGGCCGAGCTGTCGTTGGGCAGGTGGACGATGGGCACCGGCTCATCCTCGCCAACGCCGCGGGCCGCGGCAACTCGAAGGTGAGGACTCCCGCCGCCGAGCGACCGTGCGGGCGGACGCCGTCGATTCTTCGTGTGCCGCCGGGTCTCGGCGTTCACCGTTCACCTGCCCCGTGCGCCGGACCCGGTCCCTCGACGGACCTGGTCCCTCGCCGGAGGCCGGTCTCGGATACCGACCGAGACGATCCGTCGAGATCATCGATCGACGCCCGTTCTTCATCCGACGGGCTCGGGCTAAGGACCGGGGAACACGGCTCGCAGGTCGTCGAGCGCCGCGACGTCACCGTCCAACTCGGGCGTGTGCTGTGGGTCGAGCCGGCCGTAGACGAGTCGGACGAATGCCTCCGCGGGCATCACCAGGTCGGGCGCGGCTTCGCTACCGTCACCGGTTTCGTCGAGGGTCACCGCGTCCGGGGACACGGAGATGGTGAAGTTGTCCTGAGGCGTATCGGTGCGGACGTGGACCTCTCGGTCGCGGCCGCTGGGCCGGCCCGTGAAGCGCGCGATCAAACCGAGCCGGTCGACCACGAGGGCCGCGACGTCAGCCGGGAGGCGGGCCGACGGGTCGAACATGACCTCGACGTCCCAAGTGTGGAGGGTGTGCTCGCTGAGTCGCGCCCCGCTGAATTCGGCGAAGCTCATGGTGAGGGGTCCCATGGCGAACGTCGCCCGTTCGCGGTCGGCCGTGTCGACATCCTCGAGCGCATGGAGCAGCGCTTCGTCGGCGACCAGGGCATCGTCGACCTGACGGCGGGGCGACTTGGCGTTCCACTCGTCCCACACCGAGTTCGGGTCGCTCTCGGGCGTCTCTGCACCCGACAGGACGTGCTCCAGGGTTTGCTGCATGATCACCGCGCTCGAACCGATGTGGGACAGGGTGTCGGCGATCGACCACTCGCTGCAGTACGACGGACGCGTGATCTGCTCGTCGTCGAGCCCGCCGACGAGCTCCTGCAGCCGCCCGACCGAGCTGCGCAGCGCACGGAGTATCTGATCCATAGTCACTGCCCTTCTCCCGACCGACCCGGCCTCGAGCCGTGTCGGTTGTGCGACATCCTTTTACCACCGCGTGTGACCATCTCGTGCGCCCGCCTCGCACCGGCGGGAGGGGGTCCACAGGTCGGTTTGGCCGACGAGGGTCGAGAAGTGCGGGGCGACCGCGGAGCTACGGGGGCGCCGTTCGAGGTCAGGATTCGGGTTGCGTGACGGAAGGTTATTTAACTTGACAGTTATATAACCTTCGAGTTAAATACTGGGTGTGCCAGTAGCCGAGGATCAGCTCGATGCGGCGTTCGCCGCGCTCGCCGACCCGACGCGACGCGCCATCGTGAGCCGACTCGCCCGGGGCGACGCCACGGTCAGCGAGCTCGCCGCGCCTTTTGCGATTTCGCTGCCGGGAATCTCCAAGCACCTCAAGGTGCTCGAGCACAGCGGTCTCATCTCGCGGCGGCGTGACGCGCAGTTCCGCCCGTGCCATCTGGAGACGGACACGCTCGATGCCGCGGTCGACTGGATCGAGGCACACCGGCGCCTTTGGGACGAGCGCTTCGACAAGCTGGACACGCACCTGCGCACGGTGCTCGAACGCGAGCAAACGGGCCGAGGCAGTGGGACTGGCAGGTCCGCCCGGCGCAGTCCGGACTCGACCCCGGGTACGGATCCGAGCACTGACCGAAGCGCGGAACAGGAAGTAACAAGAAAAACCACCAAGCGCGAGCGAGGAGAGTGAGCACCGTGACAGACGACAAGGCCCCGACCCGGACTATTGAGCCGCCGAACGAGCTGTGGTTCACCAGGATCTTCGATGCGCCGCGAGAGATTGTTTTCCGGTGCATGACCGAACCCGAGCACCTCACCCACTTCTGGGGCCCCGACGGGGTGAGCGCGCCGCTCGAGCGCATCAGGGTCGATGCACGCCCCGGGGGCGTCTTCGAGACGGTCATGGTGAACGACGAGGACGGGAGCGAGTTCCCGATGCGGGCCGTGTATGACGAGGTGCGACCACCGGAACTGCTCTCGTGGACCGAGGACGGCACCGGCATTCGGGTGACCACCGAGTTCGCTGAGCTGGCCGGTGGCCGAACCGAGGTCCGCATCCACCAGGTCGACGTACCTGCGCCGTTCACGACCGATGAAGCGAAGAAGGGGTTCTCGAGTTCGCTCGACCGCTTCGCGGCCTATCTCGACGAGTTGTTGGACGCACGAACGTGAATGCCCGGGACCCGAAGGTGGCGGCCCCGGCGCGGCGGGAAGCGAGACGGCCAGCGTTGGTCGCTGACATCAGTACCGAGAGAACGGGTGCCGAAACGGGCGACACTGACGTGAAACAGGAGCTCCTCCAACTGGCCGACCTCCTCGACGGCTCACCCCTTGAAGTCTGGGAGTCCGCGTCGCTCTGCGAAGGCTGGCGGATTCGTGAAGTGGTCGCGCACATGACCATGCCGGCGCGGTACTCCGACGAGGCATTCATGGCGGAGCTCGCGGCCGCCGGTGGGGACTTCACCCGGGCATCGGACATGATCGCCGCCAGGGACGGCCTGTTACCGGCGCCCACGCTCGTCGCGGGATTGCGCTCTCCGGTGCTTCACGAGTGGCAGCCGCCGGGCGGAGGGGCCGCAGGAGCGCTGACCCACTCCGTCATCCATGGGCTCGACATCACCGAGGCTCTTGGGTGGGACCGCACCGTGCCCGTTGATCGCATCGGCCTGGTGCTCCGATCGGTGGCCCCGGTCGACGGCCCGAACCTCTTCGGCACCGACCTGGCGGGAATCGAGTTGCAGGCGGACGACATCGAATGGTCTTTCGGTTCGGGAGAGAAGCTGATCGGCCCGGCTCAGGTCCTCGCCCTCGTCATCTGCGGCCGGCGGGTGAGGCCGGGCCGCCTGCGCGGGGGACCGGCCGCTCGCTTCACGCGCTGAGTCGCAGTCTGCGGCCTTTGGACTGCGGACAAGCGTTGGCGCTCGCCGCAGGCGACCATTCGACGGCTGGTTCACCCAGCGGCTGCTCGACTCAACTGGCGGTCGAAGGGGAGATCAGCCGGCCAGACCAGCCTCACCCGAGACGTCGCCCCGACGGGGAGGGGGGCCCGTCGGGGCGCGACGTCTCGGGCTGCGGGAACGAAGCGAATGTCTCCGTACCATCCAGGTCGGATTCCGCTGCGCAGGCAGGCCGCCTTCTCGGGCGGACCTACCCTGCGGTCCGGACCTTGGCTGGTACGTAGTGGACCATTCGACGAAGAGTTCCGCCGTAACGGGCACGGCCCAATGAGAGCGGCGGGCACGGCCGGACGACATCGCCACGCCAGGCGCGCCAGGCCCGGTACCCGCCGGACAAGTCCGACGCGTTTGCGTAGCCCAGAAGCCGGAGGGATGCCGCAGCGAGGCTCGACGCGTAGCCCTCGGAGCACACGACCACGACCTGCTGGTCATAACCGAGGATCTCGGGCAGCGCGTGGCCGCCGAGGAGGTCGAACCGCCACTCGAGGACGTTGCGCTCGACGTCCACACCAAAGCCGAGATCGCCTTCGATCCTGCGTTGTCGCTCGGGTCGGATGTCGACCACGAGTGCCCCGGAGGCGACACACGACTCCAGCTGCCACGGCTCGACGCGGTAGATCCGATTCCGTGCGGCCGCAAGGATCTCCTCGGTCGAACGGACGGACGAATGAACGGTCGAATGAAGGGTCGAATGAACGGTGGTCACCCCAGAGAGAGTAAGGGACAATCCCTACTAAGTCAATCGGATTTAGAGTTTTAGTGTGTCTTAGTCGTGGCTTAGTGGAGTGATGCTGCAGGGGCGGGCGACGGGCGTCTCGCGGCCGCTCCGGCGCTCGCTCGATCGTTCGCCGACGTTGCGCGAACCCTCGGCTAGCGCCCGCCGACACGGTGACGCGGCGACCCACGGCCGCGGTCCGGCACGGTCCCCTCACGGCGTCGGAGGCGGCGGCGTCGAGTCGTCCGATCCGACCCAGGCCCGGCCCCGATCGGGGTCCGTCCCGGTTCACAGCGATGCAACCATCGAGCTGGGGGTGGCGGTTCAATCGGCCGCCCGTCCCTCGCACCCGCAACCGCGCGTCGCGGCGGCCACTCGTCGACCGACCAGGATGGCGACGAATCTCACGCTCCTCTCACCCCTTGCTCACGGTGCACAACGGGTATGGCAACGCTGATTCACCCTCGGAAATACGGGCCTCGAAGCCAGAGCAATGCATCGTCCCCGCTCCTCCCACCGTCCGTAATCAAGCTGTAACGTCCCTGCTGATGCAGGGGGGTTGGTGAGCGCAACGCTCGAGGCGGCGACGCCCGCGGCGGAGGGGCCCGGCCGTCACAGCGAGGGCCCGTTGCTGCACCTCGACCAGGTCAGCGTGGGATTCGGCGGGCTGCTCGCGCTGGACGACGTCTCCATGTCGGTGAACCCCGGAGAGATCGTCGGCGTCATCGGCCCGAACGGTGCCGGCAAGACCACGCTCTTCAACATCATCAGCGGCTTCGTCCACCCCGACCGCGGCTCGATCGCCTACCGCGGCAAGACGCTACGAAAACACCGACCCCATGACCTGGCCCGCCTCGGCATCGCCCGGACGCTGCAGGGTGTCGGGCTCTGTGCCGGTTTGACCGCGCTCGAGAACGTGATGCTGGGCGCCGAGCCGGTGCTGCACAGCGACATCGTGTCCTCGTTCCTCGGTCTTTGGCGCTCGAGCCGGGAAGAGCGCCGCGTGGCCCTGCGGGCGAGAGAGATCCTCACCGAACTCGGCGCCGGGTCCGTGGTCGACCAGTACCCGCGGAGTTTGCCTTACGGCATGCAGAAGAGGACCGCTCTCGCCCGCGCTCTCATGGCGGATCCGCGCCTGATCATGCTCGACGAGCCGGCCAGCGGGCTCTCGGAGACCGACATGGCCTCGCTGGGCGCACTCCTGCGCGGTCTCACGTCGCGGATGTCGGTCCTCCTGGTCGAGCACCACATGGACCTTGTGATGTCCGTCTGCGACCAGATCGTGGTTCTCAACTTCGGACGGGTGATCGCCGAGGGCACACCGGCCCAGATCCGCTCCGACGCGGAGGTGGCCACGGCCTATCTCGGAGACGAGGTTCCCACGAGGCACGTCGAGCTTCCAGGCCCTGCTGATGCTTGAAGTCGAGGATCTCAGCGTCTCGTACGGCGCCGTCGAGGCATTGCGGTCCGTCTCGTTCACGGCGTCGTCGGGGGAGATCACGGCCGTGCTCGGGGCAAACGGCGCCGGCAAGACCACCCTGCTTCGAACGATATCGGGACTGGTCAAGCCGCGGACGGGCTCGGTCCGCTTCGACGGGGACCCGCTGCTCGGTCACAGCGTCGAGTCGATCGCGCGCAAGGGCATCTCGCACGTCCCCGAGGGACGGGGAGTGATAGAGGAGCTGAGCGTCGACGAGAACCTTCGGCTGGCGACCTTGTGGTGCCTGCACAAGCGGGAACGCCAGCATGCCATCGACGAGACGTACGAGCTCTTCCCGAGACTCGAGGGATTTCGTCGAACGAACGCCTCCGCCCTGAGCGGCGGTGAACGCCAGATGCTCGTCCTCGGGCGGGCGCTCATATCCCGACCCCGCCTCCTCCTCCTCGACGAGCCGAGCCTCGGCCTCGCCCCGATGATCACAGCGCAGCTCATGGGGATCCTCCTGGAGCAGACGTCGCACATGGACCTCACCGTGGTCCTGGTCGAGCAGAACGCACGCAGCGCGTTGTCTGTGTCACGCCGCGCCGTGATCTTGAACCTGGGGCAGGTCGTCGTATCCGATTCCTCCGACGCAGTCGCGGCCGACGACAACCTGCGCCACCACTATCTGGGGTTCTGAGCGTGTCCCTGTTCTTCGACTACACGCTCAACGGCGTCGCGAACGGGATGGTGTACGCGCTGCTTGCCCTGGCGCTTGTCTTGATCTATCGGGCGACCAGGATCATCAATTTCGCCCAGGGCGCGGCGGGCATGCTGACCACGTTCATCGCGTTCAGCCTCCTCGGCCGCGGTGTCGGCTACTGGTGGGCGTTCGTGCTGGTCCTGGTCATCGGGTTCGCCATCGGGGCAGCGACCGAGCGGATCCTCATCCGACCGTTGCACGGCAGGTCGGAGTTGAACCCGGTCATCGTCACGATCGGGCTCCTGATCGTTTTCGAGGGACTCGCCGGCGCGATCTACGGCAACGCGGGTCGCGGATTCCCCGCCGCCTTCTCCCAGCGGGGCCTCCGGGTGGGGAGCACGTCGATCTCCTTCTCACATTTCGACCTGTTCATACTCTTCGTCGTTCTCGCGGTGATGGTCGGTACGCTCGTCCTCTTCCGTTTCACCAATCTCGGGCTGCGTATGCGAGCCTCCGCCTTCGCCCGCGAGACCGCCAGGCTGCTCGGAGTCCGCGTCGGCCTGATGCTCACCCTCGGGTGGGGGCTGGCCGGCATCGCCGGATCCCTGGCGGGCCTACTGGTCGCCCCGACGAGCTCGTTCGGACCGTATTACATGGACCTCATCCTGGTGTACGGGTTCACCGCCGCCGTGATCGGCGGCCTCGAGAGCCCGGTCGGTGCCCTGGTCGGCGGGCTCATCTCAGGACTGTGCGTCTCCTACGTGGGCGGCTACCTGGGGTCGGGGCTCGAGCCGCTCGGGGCGCTGGTCTTGCTGATGGTGGCTCTCATGGCCCGGCCCGAAGGCATCTTCTCCCGCCCGCCGGCCCGGAGGGTCTGAACACAGTGGCGAGCCGCGACATCCTGCGCACGGTGCATGTGCCGCGCCAACCGTTGGTGCGCCACCTCCTCGTCGCCCTGGTGGCCGCGGCTGTGTTCTACGTCGTGACGGGTCGGTTCAGCCCCTACAACGACTACCAGGTCGGCGAGATCGCGTCGTATGTCGTCGCCCTGGTCGGGCTCAGCCTGCTGACGGGGGTGAACGGGCAGATCTCCCTGGGCAACGGCGCCTTCATGGCTGTGGGCGCCTACACCATGGGCTTGCTCATGACCCACACCGCGACGAACTTCGTCCTCGAGCTGCTGGCGGCCGCGGCGTTGGCCGCCGCGGCCGGCGTCGTGATCGGGCTCCCCGCCACGCGGCTGAAGGGACCGTACCTGGCGGGAATGACACTGCTCTTTGCCCTCGCGGTGCCTTCGATCGCCGACAAGTGGTCCGGGACCTTCGGCGGGGACCAGGGCCTGACGACGATCGTCCCGACGGCACCGGGCTCGCTGGGCCCCGAGGAGTGGTTGGCCTGGATACAGATCGGTGCCGCCCTCATCGTCATGGTGCTGGTGGCCAACCTTCTGTCCAGCCGCTACGGCCGCAGCTTCCGGGCCGTCCGCGACGACGAGATCGCGGCGTCACTGACGGGGATCCACGTGGCGCGGACCAAGGTCATGGCCTTTGCCATCAGCGCAGCATGTGCCGGACTGGGGGCGCGCTGCTCTCGCTCTCGACCGGCGTGGTGAACACCGGGGAGTTCCCCCTCACGTTGTCGATTCAACTCTTGGCCGCCATGGTGATCGGGGGAACGGGGACCCTGATCGGGATGGTGTGGGGTGGGATCCTCCTGGTGTATACGCCTCAGTGGTCGACCTCGCTGTCGTCCGACTTCAACCTCGGCAACGGCGTCAGCGCGTACTTGGCCACGATCATCTTCGGGGCGGTGCTCATCGTGGCCATGATCGCCGCGCCGAACGGCATCCAGGGAGGGCTGCGCTGGGTGTGGGGCCAAGTGCGCCATCTGCTACGGCGGCGCAGCGGGGCGGCGCGACCCCTCCCGGCCTCTGCGGGTGACTAGAAAATAGGGTGGGAAACCAAAGGAGAAGCAATGCCAAGAGGGATGAGGGGACATGCTGGGCCGGCGAGGTGGGGGAAGGCCCTCGCCGCCGGAGCGATGGGGGCCGCGTTGGGAGTCACGATGCTCTCGGCTCCGGCTGGGGCGGAGAGCACGCCGGGGGTGACCTCGTCGTCGATCACGATCGGCGCCACGGTGCCCCTGACGGGACCGGCCGCGCCGGGCTTCGACGAGATCGCGCCGGCCATGAACGCCGTCTTCAGTTACGTCAACGCCCATGGCGGTGTCCACGGCCGAAAGATCCACTACACGTATCTCGACGACGGGTACAACCCGACCACCACGGCGCAGCTGACGCGCAAGCTCGTCCTGCAGGACAACGTCTTCGCCGATGTCGGGTCACTGGGCACGCCCACCCAGTCGGCTGTGCAACCCTTCCTGAACGAACAGAAGGTGCCGCAGCTCTTCATCGAGTCGGGTTGCAATTGCTGGAGCAACTCGAAGTACCCCTTGAGCCTCGGGTGGCAGCCACCGTACACGGTCGACGGCAAGATTCTCGGGTCGTACATAAAGACGAACTTCGCCGGGAAGAAGATCGGCTACCTCTACCAGGACGACGAGTTCGGGCAGGACGTGGTCAAGGGGCTCAACATGGAGATCCCCAAGTCCTCCGTCGTGTCGAAGCAGACGTATGACGCCGCGACGCTCTCGGGTCCCTTGTCGAACCAGATGGCAGCGCTCAAAGCGGCCGGCGCTCAGGTCGTCGTGTTGGCCACCATCCCGGCCGCCACTGCTCTGTCGATGCTGCCCGCAGCGGTGATCAACTACTTCCCCCAGTACGTCGTCGACAGCGTCGGAGCGGACACGCCGACGGTCGGCCCGCTGCTGGCGTCCTTCGCCCAGAAGGGTGGGGCGAGTGCGGCCCAGGTGTCGGCAGCTGCCGGTCTGCTGAACGGGGTCATCACGGACGCCTACTTCGCGCCAGAGTCGGACACCTCGAACGAGTGGGTGCAAGTCGAGAAGAAGATCCTCGAGAAGTACGCGCCGTCGCTCTGGGCCAAGTACGGCCTCGACGGCAACACTCAGTACGGAGTCGCCCTGGCCTACACCTTCGTCCAGGCGCTCGAGAAGGCGGGTACGAACCCGACCCGGCAGTCGCTGATGGATGCGATCAACCACCACGGAAAGAGCTTCGTGACCCCCGGCTTCGTGCCGCTCAGTTACTCGACCAGTTCGCACTACGGCTTCGAGGGTGAGGAGGTCGTGAAGCTCGAGAGCTCGGCTCCGCCTGCCGTGACGCCGAGCGGCAACTGGATCGGCGGCGTACCGGTCACCCCGGTCTACGTCACGAACCCCGGATCGGGACCGATCACCAAGTACACCGGACCGACGTCGAAGCCCCCGAAGAGCCTGTCTTCGTCGGCTTGACCGCTCCGGTCCGCGAGAGGTCTGGCCGCCGGTAGCGGCGGGGTGGGGGGCTCCCCCGCCGCTACCGGTGTGGCCGAAGCGTCCGACTCGACGGTCCATCTGCCTGCTTTCCGTACGTCCCTCTCGTAGCGAATCCTCAGGCTCTTCCCATCTGCCGACGCGTACCGCTTCCTGAGTGGGGTCCCGAGGGATGACCGAACCACCGGATCACTGACCGAGCCCGGCACTCCGCGCCTCGGGGGCGTTGCGGATCAAAAGCCACAGCAGCACGACGTCGCGACGAGCAACCCATTTGACAAATCAGCGCTCCAGGCGAAAACTGCAGCCGGGTTACACCAAGGAAGCTGTCAGAGAATCGGGGCGATCTATGACTGTCAGCGCCGAATGGGCTCGACGAAATCTGGGACTGGAAATCCAGAACCAAACTCCGCGGGTCGACGAAACTCCGCCCGACCAACGGGATCAGTCCATCAGCAGAGAGTTGATCGACTATGACACCGAGGGACCGAGCGGTTCCGCCTTCGCCAGCGAGGCACCCTTGGGCGCCAAGGGATTGTCGCACTATGTGCCCATCCCATGGCCGAAGGACTTCGCACCGAAGGTCGGCTCGGAACCGACCGGTGAGTCACTGCCGAAGTCAGATGTTCTGATCGTCACGTGGACCATGGACGAGGGCCACGCGTTGAGCCAAGTGATGACGCCTGGAGTCGACAGCAAATCGGGGTGGAAGCCCTACACGAAGAATTTCGACGCCATCGCCAAGACGATGTCGCCGGTCTGTCCCGCCCGAGAGGCCAAACGCCTCGGTACCTACTGGACGAATCGAATCGGATCCAAGCAGGTCACGCTGTTCAAGTCGGACTCGCACATGTCCCAAGACGGACCGGCCTTGGCCAACGCCGTGGTCTGGAAGCAGATCATCGCCGACTGCCAACCTTCGTGGGTGATCACCACCGGCACGGGTGGTGGCATCGGTCCGACGCTGGAGGTCGGAGATGTCATTGTCAGCCGATTTGTGACCTTCGACTGCAAGAGGGAGTTCAAGAAATTCAACGGTGACTCATTTTCGTGCCCCACCGTGGAGCCGAGTAAAGAGTTCACAACGGCGACGTCACTCTTCGCCACCAATGCCGCCATGCTGCCCCAGGACAACACCCGACCGCCGAAGATCATCTCAGCGCGTTCTGCGCATACCGGAATCCTGACGACCGACTTCTTCGGATTCGACAACACGGCGAACACCTATGGCCTCGAAGGCAAGGGTGATCTTTCCGAAATGGGCGACGCCGTGCTCGGGATGGTGTGCAAAGAACTCGGGGCCGATGCACCCAACTATGTGATCGTTCGCAACGTCTCCGATCCCCAGATCGACTCGACGGGCCTGACCCTGGAGCAACAGACCGTTCTGGCCGCCAACATCTACAAGGGGTACGGCCTGTGGAGTTCCATCTGCAGTGCCATTGTCTGTTGGGCGATCGTCGCCGCTCTGTGAAGAAGCAGTAGGTGAGGTCGAGACCGAGGTCCGACGTCACGGTCCTTCCGGTGCCGCGAGGACGCTCCTTTCCTCGCGGTCGAGGATCCTGACCTCCCGCCGGGCGATCCTCCACTCCCCTCCCTGATCCCGTTGATAGACGTCCTCGTAGCGGACGTGCATCATCCGATCGACATCGTCCTGCGGACTGGGAAGGATGTGGTGGGCCTCGCAATCGACGCGACCCACGGCGTGGTCACCGTTGACGTCGAACGAGCACGATCCGATCACGTGGGTCGTCCTGCTGTAGTACGAGATGCGCTCGACGACGAGTCCGATCTCGCCATGACCCCTCATCGCGCGGTCCGGGCGATCCGCGGTTCCCGGAGGTTCGTAGACGCGGACCTCGGCGTCGGGGCTGAAGGCGCCCAGGAATTGCACCTCGTCCCGCCCGTCGACTCCGGCCGCGTAGGTCAGGCACAGCCGGCGCAGAGCCTCGCGATCGCTGTCCGGACGCTGCGTCGTCGGCCGCTCCCCGACGATATCTCCGTCGCCCCGCACCGGTTCACCCGCCGCCGCGCTCACGCGCTCGCCACCCGGAACCCGTCGGCGATCGATCCCAGGAGCTCCGCGGTCTCCCTCGGGTCGGTGGCATTCGGCACGTGTACACGGAAGTCGGTGACGCCGGCATCACGCAAACGGGGAACGTCGGCGAATGCCGCGCGGTAGTCCGGGCCGCCGGCGTCGGTCCTCGCCGGACGAAGCGTCCCGACGACCTGGAGCGTCTCCGGTTCCCGGTTGCGCTCACGCACCGCCGTCCGCATCCGTGCGATCCCGCTCGTCACGTCGGCGGCGTCGTCACCCCACGGGATCCAACCCTGGCCGAACCGGGCCAGCCGCTCCATGGAGCGAGAATTGACCGTACCGCTGACCCAGACCGGTACCCCGCCGGGCTGGCGCGGCTTGGGCATCTGGTGGATCCGGTCGAAGGCCAGCTCGTCCGAGTGGTACTCGGTCACCCGGTTGCCCCAGAGCGCCTGACACACTTCGAGGGAGTGGTCGAGCAACCGGCCCCGGCTCTCGAACGGCAGACCGGCCGACTCGTATTCCTCGCGCTGCCAGCCGACCCCGACGCCGAGGTCGAGACGGCCGCCTGAGAGGGCATCGATGGTCGACGCCATCTTGGCCAGCACCACGGGCCGCCTCGAGCGCGGCGATCAGGATGTTGGTGCCGAATCGCACTCTCGTCGTCACCGCGGTGAGATGCGCGATCGTCACGAGTGGCTCCAGCCAGGCTCCGTCGGGGCCGGTCGGTTGTCGGCCTCCCTTGGACCCTCCGATCGACGGATCGGCATACGCCTCGAGGTTCTCCCCGAACACCACGTGATCGGACACGACCAGGCGGTCGAACCCGGCCACCTCGGCCGCACGGGCGAACTCGACGACGTGCGACCAATCGTCGGGGTCATCGGCCGAGAACGTGGGCAGGCTCGTGGACAGCTGCGGCGACTCCATGAGCTCGGATCAGCCCTCCGCCGCGACCTGCTCGAAGTATGGGGCGAGCACTTCGGCCAGCAGCTGGCGATGCCTGGCGCCTCGGTCCCGCTTCGGGGCGACGCTGTCGTAGGCCATGGAGTCGAGCAGCTGCTGGCTCAGTCCGAAGCCGCGCACGATGAGGAAGATCGTCGTCGCGAGCTCGGGCCGGTGCGCCGCCTCTCCGAGGGCCTCTCTCAGGAGTCGCCGAATATGGACGTTGGAGCGCTCGGCGACTTCGGTCATCGTCCTGCGGACGTCCGCGCTGGTCCGCGGGTCGTGGTCCATGTTGAGCATGACCTGCAGGCTGGCGAGGTACTCGCGCCGCCCGTAGTGGGCCAAGAACGCGTCAATGAGCTGAGACATCCGTTCCGCCGCAGTGGAGCCGTCGATGCGAGCGTGTTCGACGGTGGAGACCATGTGGGCGGCGCCGTCCTCGAGGACCGCCAGCATGAGCCCCTCCCGGGTGCCGAAGTAGTGCTGGATCACGCCCCACGTGACCCCGGCCCGGCGTGCGATCTCGTTGGTGCTCGAGCCGCGGTAGAAGCCCAGCTCGATGATGCAGTCGACGGCCGCCTGAATGACTCGGCCCCTGGTATCGGCCTCCGCGACCCGACCGTGTTCAGCTCGCCGCACCGTCGGCGGGCTCATCTTCCGCGTGGGACACACGATCGCACTCTAGACACACCTTGTCCGTGCCGGACCCCTGTGCTACCTTTCTACATTGTAGCTACTATGTCACGGGAAGCGGATCTCCCGGCGCCCGCCGGAATCCGGATCCGCTCCCGCTTCCCGAGGGAGGGCACATGGCCACCCGGTTGATCTCTGTCGACTCGCACGTCAAGGTCGCGCCCGAAGAGATAAAGGCGCGAATGCCGTCGAAATTCCACCAGGCCTGGGACGACGCCATGGCCGCCGATCGGTCGCAGCACGTCGAGGAGATGGGCGGAGCCGATCCCTCGGTCATGGCGGCCGGATTCAGCCACGAGGCGTTCACGAATGCCGGCTACTTCGATCCCGCCGAGCGGCTGAAGGCCATGGACCGCGACGAGGTCGAGGCTGAGGTCCTCTACAGCGAGGTCAGCGCGTTCCGCCACTACCCCCACATGAAGGAGGGATGGCGGGAGGCATCAGAAGCGTTCAACCGCTTCATGCTCGACTTCTCCTCGGTCGATCCGGCGCGCCTCATCCCCGCATACCAGGTGCCGCTCATGGACATCGACTTCGCGGTCGCAGCAGGTACGGGGGCTCGCGGCCGAGGGGGCGAGGGCCGTCCACATCCCGACCTTCCCCGCCGAGGTCGGGCTGCCGGAGTACCACGACGAGCGCTACGACCCGGTCTGGGCGACGATCTCGGAGTGCGACATGTCGATCAGCCAGCACCTCGGACTCGTGCAGTCGCTCTGGGACGTGTTCCGTCGGGACCCGACTCCTCAGAAGGGCATCTTCACGTCACAGACACCGATGCGACTGGCGGAGACGATCGCGTTCTGGATCCTGCCCGGCGTCCTGGCGCGGTTCCCCGAGCTCAAGATCGTCCTCGTCGAGCCCAGCCTCGGCTGGGTGCCGTTCTATCTCGATCTGCTCGACTCGTTCGCCGCCGGCCCCTACGACTTCCCGGGGCTCGACGACAAGCCGAGTAGCTACTTCCACCGACAGATGTACCTGACCTTCGTGGACGACCCGCGCGGACTCGAGCACCGCCATGCCCTCGGGGTGGAGCGCATCATGTGGTCGACGGACTTTCCGCACCCGGCCACGGCCTGGCCGAACTCGCAGGCGGTCGTGAAGAGGAACTTCGACGGCATCTCCGACCGCGAGCGCGACCTCATCGTGGCCGGGAACGCCGCCCGGCTCTACCTCGCCGAATAGCCGGCGGCCCTACCCGAGGACAGCGGGCCGTAGACCCCCGAGAGGTGGGTGATCACAGCCCCGGCCGAAGGCGAAGGTCAGGGGCGTCTGAGCACGACCCCGGTCCGACTGGCGCTCACGAGCGCAGTCGTCGCACCCGGCACCTGGTTGCACGAACCCCCACGGAGCTGACGGACGGCCTCGATCGTCAGGTTGAGTCCGTGGATGTAGCCCTCGCCGATGAGTCCTCCGTTGGTGTTGCACGGCAGCGCACCACCCGGGCCCAGATGTCCCTCGGCGACGAAGTCCTTGGCCTCGCCGAACCCGCAGAAACCGAGCGCCTCGAGCTGCATGAAGAGGACGGGGGTGAAGGCGTCGTAGATCATCGCCACGTCGATGTCACGCCGTTCCACACCCGATTGGCCGAACAGCCTCGAGGCCAGGGCGACACAACCGTCCATGACCGACAGATCGCCCCGGTAGTGGTTGCTGGCGATCTCCTCCTCGAACATTCCCGCACCACCGGCCGCCGCGATGAGGACGGGCTCGGTCGTGTCCGCCGAACGCTCGGCCGAGCACACGACGAGCGCCACCGCGCCGTCGGTCTCCTGGCAGCAGTCGAAGAGCCGGAGGGCCGGCTCGGCGATCCAGCGCGACGCCTGGTGGTCCTCCAGGGCGATCGGCCGCCCGTAGAAATGGGCGTTCGGATTGTTGGCGGCGTACGCGCGCAACTGCACGACGGCGCGGCCGAAGTCCTCGTTCGACACGCCGAACGCATGCATGTAGCGGACGGCGTTCAGCGAGATCCACGAGCCCGGCGTGAGCACGCCATAGGGCGCGCACCACTGCATGGAGGTCGATCCGGAGTGCGACGAGGTGGCGCGACCCGCCACCTCCGCCCGGCCGAACCGGGGTCCCGAGCGGGCCTTGACCGCCCGGTAGGCCACGACGACGTCGGCTGCTCCGGATACGACGGCCGAGGCGGCGTGCAGCAGCACGCCTTGCGAGCCGCCTCCCCCGTAGGGCACTCGGCTCGACCAGTGGACCTCGGGAACGCCGAGCGTGCGGACCAGCTCCGTCTCCTCGACCGGGTCGATCGTGTAGCTGACCAGTCCGTCGACGTCAGCCGGGCCGAGCCCGGCATCGCGGAGTGCGGCCACGATGGCCTCCGCCGCCAGCTGCGTCTCGCTCCTCCCGGCTGACTTCGAGAACTCCGTCTGCCCGATCCCGACGATCGCCGCGCCGTCCTTCAACCGCGCGCTCACGGTCGTGCCGCCACGGGCGCGGTCACGGCGTTGCCGTCGCGGGTCTGAACACCGGGACCGCCCCGTCGTCGGCCGTGGGAACGAAGGTCACCTCCACCCGCATGCCGATCCGCACATCTTCGGGATCGATGTCGACCAGGTTCGTCACCACCCGCACACCCTCCGTCACATCGACGAGGGCAGCGATGACTGGATACTCGAACGCGGGATTCCTCGGGTGGTGAAGGATGGAGAAGCTGTAGACCTCCCCGGTCCCCGACAGCTCCACCAGTTCGTAGGTCAGTGAGCGGCAGTGCGGGCACATCGGACGCGGCGGGTGCCGGAACCGACCGCACGAGTCGCACCGCTGGGCCACGAGCCGGTGCTCCTTCGCTGCGTCCCAGTAGCAACGGTTGTCCTCCGTGAGGATCGGCGCCGGGCGCATCGCCGCGTCCGTGCTCACGCGGGATCCGCCTCCGCCTCGAGCACCGTGCGGTTCTGGAGCAGGACCGCGATCTCGGACTCGCCGTAGCCCAGCTCCCCGAGGATCTCCCGGGTGTGCTCCCCGCAGGCGCACGGCCCCCGCTGCACGATGCCTCCTCCGGGAGCGACATCGACCAGCAGGCCGGGATCCTCGAAACGTCCGACGCTCCTCGACCACGTCTCGGCAACGAGATGCAGCCGCCGCGCTTCGGGATCGTCGAACAGGTCCCGACAGAAGTACTCGTCGACCAGCTCCACCGGCACACCGCGGCCGTCGAGGGTTTCGAAGGCCTCCTTCGACCTGACCGACGCGAAGAACCCTTCGAGCCACGCCGCCTGAGAATCTTTGTCCTCCTGCGCCGGTGCGCCGGGAATCGTCGACCGCAGCTCCGCCCGTTGCGCTTCGGTCACCGCGGCGAGAAAGACCCACCCGCCATCTGCGCACCGGTACAGGCGGTAGTGCGGAGCCAGGCCGAATTGGCCCTGGTCGACCTGGCCCCAATCGGGTTGCGAACCGTCGGCGTGGATCCACGCGTACGACGTGTGCAGCAACCCGGCGTTGACGATCGACGTGCTCACGGCTTGACCCTGACCCGTCCGGTCCCGGTGGAGGAGTGCGATGGTGATGGCGATCGCAGCCAGGAGCGCGTTCCCGGTGTCGCCCATGTTCGACCGGCTCCAGAGCGGAGGGTTGCCGGCGGAGCGCGCACCGTCCTCCCATTCGGTCCCGGTGAGCGCGGCTGCGGTCTGGTCGGTGCCGGGCAGGTCCGAGCGCGCACCCTTCTCGTAGCCTCTGGTGTTGCAGTGGATCAGTCGGGGATGGCTCTCCCGGAGGGTCTCGAAGTCGATGCCGAGGCGGGCCGCGGCACCGGGCCTCCAGTTGAGCGTGAGCACGTCGGCCGTCGCCAGCAGTCGGCTCAGGACCTCTTTCCCGGCATCCTCCTTGAGGTTCACCGCGATGCTCCGCTTCCCTCGATTCGTCCCCAGACCCATGTGCGTCCCGCTCCAGTAGCCGTCGTGGAGCGCGTGGACCTTGATCACGTCCGCTCCCAAGTCGGCCAGGACGCGGCCGGTGAACGGCCCGGCCACCCCGAGCCCGAGATCGATCACCCGCACTCCTGAGAGGCGTGAGGAAGGGCGCCGCTGTCGCCGGCGCGGTTTCCGACAGCAGCCGGCGCCAACCCTCTGCTGATCGCCCGAGATCCCCACGTTGTGCCGGTCGAGGAGTCCGGCGGTCTGCTCGTCAATCAGGCTGGCGGTGTGCTGGCCGGATCGCGGGGCGGGTCCGGCCACCCTTCCCGGCGTCTCCGAGAACTCGAGGAGCGGTCCGGCATGCCGGATCAGGCCTTCGTCCGCGTCCTCCACCTCGACCACACATCCGTCGGACAGAAAGGACTTGTCCGCCAAGGCCTCGGCGGGGGACCTGACGACCGCCACGCCCACTCCCGCTTCTTCTGCCGCGCTGACCCAGTCCGCGGCCGGGAACTTCTTGAAGGCGTCGGCCATCTGCTCGTGGAGGAAGATCCCGGTGAGGAGCCCGTCGGGCTCCATCGAGACTCGGTCGGGGTCGTCTCGGTACGCGGCCTCACGTGCTCCGGCCGTCAGCGTGTCGCCCTCGGCGGCGGTGAGCACCCAGCGCGGGCGCAGGGTCCAGTGGTGCACCCAGTTCCCGTCGGCGCACTCGTACAGACCCTCGACGGAGCGGGCGTCGACCGGCCACATCCAGTACAGCGGTGCGTCGGGGTGCTCCACCCGCTGCCAGTTGAGGCACGTCGCGGCCAGGGCCCCCTGGAGGAGAGACGTGGTGACGTGCTGACCCGCCCCGGTCACCTCACGAGCCCGCAGCGCGGCCGCCAGCCCCAGGGTCGCCAGATAGGCGGCGCCGATGCTCGGCCATGGGGTGCGCGGGAAGACCGGCCCGTCCCGGTCCGCGCCGCGGACCAGCCCGTCGGGAGCTCCGAACTCCGGGTACGGGCCCGGCCGACCGCTGATGAACTCCATTGCCGTACCGCGTCTCCCCTTTTGGTCGTAGAGGAGACCGGTGCGGGCGGCCACCAGCGCGTCGTATCCAGGCCGCTCGCGGTGAGCACGGTGCTCTCCGTACGCGGTGATGGAGCAGGTGACCAGGGACGGGTGAACGAGGGCCAGATGGTCGGGCCCGAGACCGAGACCCTCCATCGTCCCCGGAGCGAAGCTGTCGACGACCACGTCGGAGGTGCGAGCCAGCTCTTTGAATCGGGACGACCCTTCCGGGCTCCGCAGGTCGAGGCAGGCACTCCGCTTGCCCCGGTTCCACACGCGGTAACCGGTCTGGTCCGCGAAGGGATCGCCTGACGGACGCTCGATACGGATCACGTCTGCCCCGTTGTCGGCCAGGAACATCGTCGTCATGGGTCCGGCGATGCCCCAGGACAGATCGAGAACCCGCACATGTTCCAAGGCTCCGGCCATGGCGCTCCACCTCACTCACGCTCCAACAACCCCATCACCATAGCACGTACTATGTCCTTCTGGCGAGGCCGATCCGGCGACGTCGCCGGACTCGTCGTGGGTCAGACCATCGATACCGACGGTGACACCGGAGCTGCAGACGGGCGGTACCCGTCGACGCGGGACGCGGCACTACTCGGTGGCGCCGGCAAGGGATTCACGGAGCTGCATCTTGTCGATCTTCCCAGCGACGGTCCGCGGCAGCGCGTCGGTGATCTCGACCTGTTCCGGCCACGCTTGGCGCCGGAGCCCCTTCCTCCCGAGATACTCGCCGACGCTCTCGACGTCGAGCGGGGTCTCACCCGGCACGAGCTCGAGCACTGCGCAGACACGCTCCCCGGTGCGTTGGTCAGGGAGGCCGATGACCGCCGCGTCCGCGATCGCATGATTGGCACGGAGGAGCTCCTCGACTTCGGCCGTCCCGATGTTCTCGCCGCTCCGAATCACCACGTCCTTGGAGCGACCGGTGACGCGGACGTAGCCGTCGTCGTCGATCGTCCCGAGATCGCCGGTCCTGAGGTATCCGTCGGCGTCGAATGCGTCCGCGTCGAGCGCGGCGTCGACGTACCCGAGCATCACCTGAGGTGCGAGCACGCGGAGCTCGCCCGACTGACCGGGACCGGCGGGGCGCCCGTCGGCGTCGACCACGCGCAGCTCGACGCCGGGCAACGGGGTGCCCTCGGTCGCAGAGAGCTTGGCGTCGGGATCCGAGGGCCGGCCCATGGTCAGCACGGGTGCTTCGGTCAAGCCCCAGCTCGAGACGATGCCGGCCCCGCCCAGCTCGAGCTTGACCCGCTCGTGGAGCCCGGGTGGCTTGGGCGCACCGCCCCCCGGACAACACCGCAGGGAGGGGAAGAGTGGCTCGAGGGGACGTCCGCGCTGCACGTCCAGGTAGGCCAGGTGGAACGCCGTGCCCGACCCGGCCATCGTGACGCTCTCACGGGCCAGGAGGGCCGACGTCGGCCCCGGTTCGAAGATCTCCACGAGCACCAGGGTCGCTCCCGTCAAGAGGCTGGCCATCAAGTTGATCGGCCCCCCGATGTGGGCGATGGGAAACGCGAGCCCGCTCCGGTCGTGCTCGCTGATGGCGAGATGGTCCACCATCCCCCGGGCCGCGGCGAGAAGGGCCGCGTCAGTGTGGCGGACGCCCTTGGGATACCCGGTCGATCCCGAGGTGTAGAAGACCCATTGCGCTGGTGCGAGCGCGTCGTGAGACCGCCGTTCGAACCCGGCCCAGCGCGGCGGATCGCCTCGCAGCGCGTCCTCCATCCGAAGGACCCCGAGGCCGTGTCGGGTGACGCTGAGTCCCTCGGCGAGCGCGAGGTAGTCGAAGCCGCGCCATTCGGGCACGACGATCAGGACGTCGACGGAAGCCTCGTCGACGATGTGACCGATCTCGCGTTCCCGATAGATCGGGATGATCGGATTCTGGACCGCCGCCAGCCTCGAGAGGGCCGCCGTGATCACGAGCGCATCGATCCCGGTGGGCAGGATCCACGACACCAGCGTCCCCTCCCCGATGCCCAGCTCGCTCAGTACTCGGGCGACCCGGAGCGACTCGTCTCGGTATGCGCGACACGTGAGGCGACGACCCTTGTCGTCGACCAGCAGGACGCGCTCCGGGGTCGCGGCAGCCCGAGTGTCCACCAAGTCGTTGAGGGTCGTGATCTCGTTCATGGAACGTCTGCCGCACGATATGGCAACGACAAGCTCAGCGGCCTCGATTCTTTAGGCTATTACAGGACTGATGGTACTCAGACGGATGTGCGTGGCAGAGGTCGTGCGGTGACCCGGCGTCAACTGATCCGCTCGTGAGACTCTCGTTCGGCTTCGTCGCGCCGGGCGAATCCCAGAGCGTGCGCGATCTGGAACGTGCCGGTGCGTCGTCGCTCTGGGTCGGTGGGCACGTCGCCTCGGTGAACCCGTCCCCGGAGCCGATGGCCTGGTTGGCCCGTCTGGTCGAGCAGACGGCTTCGGCCACCGTCGGCACCGCCACGCTTCTTTTGCCGCTCTACCCGCCCGCGCTGGTGGCCAAGCAGGTCGCCGACCTCGACCGCGCTTCGGGTGGCCGCGTCGCGCTCGGAATCGGGGTCGGAGGCGAGTACCCGTCGGACTTCTCCGCCATGGGCGTCCCCATGGAAGAGCGCGGCTCGCGGGCCGACGAGGCGGTCGGCCTGCTCCGCCACTTCTGGACGGCTGAGCCGGTTCAGCACCACGGTCGGCACTATCGCTTCGACGGCATCCGCATCCACCCGGGGCCACATCAACAGGGCGGACCGCCGATCTATGTGTGCGGCCGGCGCGAGGCGGCGATGCGCCGGGCGGCTCGCCTTGGCGACGGCTGGATGCCCTATCTCTACTCGCCCCGTCGCTACGCCGACTCCGTCGAGCAGATCGCGACCTACGCGTCGGAGGCCGGTCGGGACCTCGATGAATTCGCCTGGCTCGCCTACGTGATGGTTGCCGTCGACGACGACGCCACCGCCGCCCGAAGCGGCGCGGCCTCCTTCCTGCGTCAGACCTACCGGCAGGACGTCGAACCGATGATCGATCGAATCACCGTCGCCGGGTCACCCGACGATGTGGGGGAACGAATTGCCGCCTACGTCGCCGCCGGCGCCCGTCACCTCGTCTTCTGCCCCATCCACGGTGACGCCTTGGACACCGCGGGGTACCTGCTCGAAGATGTCCTGCCGGGTCTTTAGGACGTCGGATTCTCATCCTCAAGGCGATTTCCCGTTCACGAACGCCGGGCCGCGTCGCCGGGGAATCCGGCCCGGACCCGACCCAACCGATTGACGGACAATCTTCGGGCTCGAGATTTTCAGGACCCCGATGCAGGAGTTCCCTTCTCCGCCTTGCTCACCCGCGTCCGACGGCTTCAGAATGCCTCGAGTAGTCGAGCCGGCGTCGTCCTTCTTGCCACCATCGTCGGCCCGACGGCGAGGAGGTTGGCAACCACGACCGCGCCGACGGCGAGTGCCCCGATGAGCCAGACAGGAACGACGGCGACAGGGACTACTCCTACCTGGCTGGCAAAGAAGTCCCACGTCACCCTTCCGACAATCAAACCGATGGGGACGCCGACGATGATTCCGACCAGGGCCAAGGTGGTGGCCTGCGAACTGACGGTCCAAACGACCTGGCCCTTCACGAACCCGAGCACCTTCAGAAGCCCGGTCTCGCGTCGGCGGCGCGAGACACTGACCACCAACAGGTGGGCAAGTGTGGCTGCACCGAAGACCGCCACGATCGCACCGAAGATGAGCGGAAAGTCGACAGCCTCGCCGAAATTGATGAGCGAGGTCGGAGCAACGGGGAGCACGGCGACGGACTGGTCAGAATCGAGAAAGTGGGTGACCGCCGCCTGACCTCTCGGACCCGACGCCCCTCTGGTCAGGATGGAGCCGAGGCTCGTCTTCTCGACCGTTCGTCGGCAAGCGTCCTGACCGAAAGCCGGGGGACATACCGCGGCTTCATAACCCGAAAGAGTCATCATGGCGCCGTTTCCGAGGCCGGCAAATCCGTCGAGCACCGGGAGTGGGGTGGTGGAGACGACTCGGAACGGCACCGTGCGCTCGCCACCTGACGGCGTCGTCACGCCGACGCGGACCAACGAGCCCACGTGGCCGCCTACTTGGCGCATCGTCGCCGCGCCCAGGCTTATCTGACCGTCCCCGCTGGGGAGCTTTCCCCCGATCGTCGAGAACAGCAAAGGACCACGCAACGCTTCCACCGCCAACGTGCCGACCGTCGTGTGATCTATGGAGACTTGAGTCGCAACGACCCGGTTGACCCCGCTGATGTTCGGGTTCTCCTCGATGCTCCTGAGGAGACCGGGATCAGGGAGTCCCGGGACCACGTCGAAGCTGAGCTGATACGCGTCGCCGTAGAGGGACGGGTCGCGGTGAGATGGGAGAGACTGGCCCCGAAGACCGCGGTCCCGGACAACACGGCGACGGCCAGCACCGTACCGAGGTAGGCAGTCCCGATCGGGACGTTGGTTCGAGGTCCCCTTCGCAGGAGGGCGTTGCTGACACCGATGAGGACGCTCGGCGGTGCGCCGATGGTGGCGAGGCGAGCCACCACCGCCGAACGGTGCATCACGGCGTCGCCCTCGTCGCGTCGTGAGGTGTTGGCCGCCCGCCATGAGGGCCATATGCCGAGCGCCACGACGACAACCGCGGTAACAAGTGCCCCGAGCACGAGGACGAGTGCGTCGAACGACACGCCGGTGGACGGTTCAGCCAGACGGGCCTCACCGACGGGGGCCAGCGGGGACAGCGCCGTGGCGAGCAGCACCGCGCCGGCTGCACCGATCAGCCCGACCAGCAGGTTCCGGGCCGAACCCAGCATGACCAGTTGACGCCTGCTCGCGCCGAGGGAACTCAGGGTGACATAGCCCTCGCGCTCGGCCATGGACTGGCGGGCCAGTGCTTGGCCGACCACCGCGAGTCCGACCAGCGCGGCGAGTCCAGCAAGTATCAACCACCCAACACCTTGAGGATGGATCGATGCCTCGACGGATGCGACCGAGCCGTCGTTGTTTCCGACTCCCTCCACTCCTGCTCGGTCGAGCGCGTTTGCTTCTGTGTCGAATCGAGGAAGGTCGGCCGCGCCATGCCGCAATCGCACGGCATACTCGGCGCCCGTGGCCGTTTGTGGGATCACCGAACGAGCGAAAGCCGAGGTGGTGAACAATTCATAGGACGGCGTTGCCCCTGATGGGAAGTCGAACTCGCTGGCAACGATCCCCGTCACGTGAAGGGCGACCGTCGGACCGAGGGGTTCGAGCGGGGCTCCGGAGAGGCTATTCGCCGCTTTGGCCTGGGCGGGCGTGAAGAACGGCACCTGAATCACCGACCCCACCTTCACTCCGTCGTCGCGTTGCAGCGAGAACGACGCGAGGACCTGGTCGGGAGATGACTGGTCCGGTTGTCGTCCGGACACGAGCTTCCACAGCGACTTGGCCTGGGCAGGTTCACTCAATACGGCGAAGTTGGAATCCCCGATATTGATCGGGTGTGTACAGTCGCACCTCGGCTGCCCGTTGGACGGACTGACCATTTCGGCGGCCGAAGAAACGGTGGGAAGCTTGTCCAGCTGCGGGAGGGCACGCGTTGCGTACACCGTGGCGTCGTAGCCATATTTGTCCACGAACCGTGGGTAGGCGCTATTCGTCCGTCGGCCCGCCGCGGTGGCGAAGAGCACGAACCCGCCGACGAGGGCGATCAAGAGGGCAATGGCCAGCCACGAACGCCATCGATTGCGTAACTCGGCTCGCAACGCGAACGTGACTGTGCCCACCACGCTCCTTCGATCAAAGCACTCTTTGCAGTCTTACGTCAGTCGCAGGGGTCGGCAGGGTGGCCAGCCTGCAGCACTGTACTGGTGCTGGCACCACTCCAATCTGTGTGACCGGACGACCAGACGACCAGCCTCGGCAAGGTCGATGCCTCCCACCGCCCGCCGTCGCCGGTACTGCTCGGAATCACAGGACCCCCGGAGCGGACATACCCTCGACTCCTCCTATGGAAGTAGGTAGGGAAACCTCGTCTGTCACAACTCAGGCGGATCAGGAGATCCGGACCATTCCGCTTCCGCCTCACTGCGATTCGCCCAAGTCAGGCCGCGTCGGTCACCGAGGCAGTGGCGATCCAACCCGGTGCAGCGTGCCTTCAGAATCGATCAGGGCGAATTCACGTAGACCATAGGGCGTGTCGTAGGGAGCACGCAGGGTCCCCACATCGCCTGCCGCCGACCACTCGGCGTGGAGGGCGTCGGCATCGGAAACGTAGAAGTAGACGTGAGCCGCGGTCGATCCGGGGTCATGGTCCTCCCGTTCGAGGAGATGAAGGTGGATCCCACCCCTCTCGACGAATCCGTATCGTTCACCGCCGGTATAGGCCTCCGCCGTGAACCCCAGAGCCCGATACCGGAGAAGGGCGGCGTCGAGGTCCCGCACGGGTATCACCGGGGCCACATACTCGAATACGCACTCCGAATTCATGGAGCGAGTCTGTCCTCTCGACCGAACTCAGCGCCACACCGCCAGGAACGCTCACCACGAACCTTCCGAAGCCGCACTCGTTACTCCCGGGCGGAATCGGGTCTTGCTTGCGAATCTACGGGCTCCGGTTCGTCATTGGTCAGTTCTAGGTCCGGGGGATGGAGGCCGATCAAGAGGGCGACGGACGCAAAGAGTCCGGTGTCCCAGTCTCCGACGAGCTCCCACGCACGCCCGACCCCGATGAGGAGTGAAGCCACGAGCACGTAGCCGAGGTTGTCGAGGGCTCCTACGCCGTAGGGGCGCACGACCAGCAAAACGCCAAACCCGATCTGGAGGCCAAAGACCACCAGCAGAGCAACGATCAGCCTCGCCTGGGGGCGGCGATGCCCCAATCGTGAGGGGAGGGAGACGGTGGCGCGGACACCGGCGGCGGCAAACGCGACTCCGATCACCCCGATGATCGCCGCGGGGTAGCCAATGTTCGTTCCCGGCACCAATCCGAAGAGTGAAACGGCAAATGGATTCGTAAACGCCAACAGGGCGGCGGCGGCCCTGAACTGACGTATGAGCGGAGGATGAGCCTGCGAACGACCCTTGGATACCGACACAGCGACGAACAAAAGGCCGATGAGCGTCGCCGCCGATGTCGCGATGACGACGAAAAGCTCTCTGTAGTCACCGCGCACCACGGTTCTACCTTAGTGAGTCGGGTTGATTTCAACTTTGCGAGGCGCTTTCTCCCCGAGAATTCGGTCCGACCGCTCCCCACGAGGAAGCAGCCTCTCAACGGCAGAGATGCAGCACGGAGATCGCTGCCATGCCTCGCCTCGGGACGCTTCGAAAAGCGACGACGTCACGCTCTGACGGAAGTCGAGTGTGTACATGCGGGGACACGGCGGAGTCTCGAATGACAGAATCACCCAATGGCTCCTCGGGATGCGGCGAAACATGCCGACTCAGTTGCCAGTTCGGTTTTCGGGACACTCTTGATCGCGGTGTTCATTGCGATCAGCCTGGCCTCGAGCGCGATCCCCGCTGGTGCATCTCAACCCAAGCCTGATTCAGCGGGCACGGTCTGGCTCTGCCGCCCTGGCCAGGCGGACGACCCCTGTACTGCTTCACTCCGGACGACCGTCATAGGCAACAGTGGCTCCAGGCGCATCGTCGACTACGCGCCGGCGGCAGACCCTCCGGTCGACTGTTTTTACCTGTACCCGAATGTGAGTATCCAGGGCACGGACAACGCGAATCTCCGTGTCGATCCCCAAGAGACAGCCATCGCCGAACTCGAGGCCTCCCCGTTCTCGACGGACTGTCGCGTGTATGCGCCGATGTACCGAGAAGACACCGGTCGGGATCCCACAGACAAGAAGGCCGAGCAGACCACCGAACGGAGCGTGCTCAGCGCCTGGCATGACTATTTGGCGCACGACAACCACGGGCGCGGGATTGTCCTCATCGGTCACTCTGAAGGCTCGTACCAGATCGCGGTCGACCTGTTGGGCGCAGTCGACCGGACACCCGCTATTCGAAGGCTCTTCGTGTCGGCCATCATCACGGGCGCCAACCTTCCCGTATTCAAGAGCGGGTTCGGACCGCTGAAGACGATCGGTCCTTGTCGATCGGACGTTCAGACAGGGTGTGTCGTCGATTTCAACGCCTTCTCTGGGTCTCCCCCGGCTGACACCATGTTCGGGAAGCAGATGCCCACGACCTTCGATGGACATGTCGTTGAGACGGTGTGCACGAATCCCGCCGACCTCACGGGTGGCAGTGGCACTCTCCTCTCGATGTATCGACTCAAGCTCCCGACGCAGGAGGTGTCCGGCAGTACGAACCAGGGCGTCCTCGCGCTCGGCACGCCCGCGGTCTCGACACCGTGGGTCGAATACGACGGTTTCTACACCGGAGGGTGCACGACGGTGCACCACGCGCACATACTCGAGGTCCACTCAGCGGCACATGCGCCGGTTCTGAGTGCCTATCCGAATGCGAGGTGGGGTCTGCACGTGGACGACCCGAACGTTGCGATGGGCAATCTCGTGCAACTCGTCCACTCCGAGGCGGCGTCGTACCTGAAAGCAATTACAGGTACGCTCCCCAGCTAGCGAAAGCCATCCCGCGGGATCCTCTCCGTCAGCATCGCCCCACGACGAGTGTGCAATGGCGCGGATGACCGAAGGCACCTGGATCGAGCGTCGCGGAACCGCACTCAGGCGTCCCCGCGGTGAATCGCCGAAAGTTCCCGTTCGGGCCGGGAACGGCCGGACGAGTCAGCGTTCGGTGGAGCGCTGTGCCTGTTTCGCCATTCCCAGAGCATCCGCGGCGAAGCGCTGGGCCGTCTCGGTGTGCCTCGCCAGGGCCTGGAGCTCCGTGCCCGCCCTGATGGCGGCGCGTGCGCCCCACACGTCGAAAGCGCGATGGACGGAGCGCTTGTTGATCTGCTGCAGGTCGGACGGGACTCCTGCGACCCGGACGGCGATGGCGACGACCTCTTCGTCCAGACGGCTCTCGGGGAAGGACCGGTTGGCGAAGCCGGCGCGCACCGCCTCCTCCCCGGTCATCGCGTCCCCCGTCAGCATCAGCTCCATTGCTCGGCGGAGTCCCAGCAGCACGGTGTGGTACTGCCAGTCGGGCGGGCTGGCCACGCGCACGACCGGGTAACTGATGAGCGCGTCGTCGGCGACGTAGACGAGGTCGCAGGCTGACGCCAGCTCGGTCGCACCGGCGATCGCGTAGCCGTGGATCTGCGCGATCACCGGTTTGGCCAGATCCCACACACTGAACCAGGTGTCGTTGGCCTGCCGCGCCCATTGTCCGTCACCGGGCGCCGAGTAGAACGGCGAGCCCTCCATGAGACTCGACGACAAGTCGTAGCCGGCGGAGAAGCAAGGGCCGGCGCCGCGGACGATCGTCACCCGAACGTCCGCGTCGCCGTCGTGGGCCCGCAGCTGGTCCAGCAGTGCCACCCGGAGCGGGGTCGAGATGGCGTTGCGCTTCTCCGGCCGGTTCAGCGTGATCCGCCGCACGAACTCAGCCGGAGTGTCGACGAGGATCTCGCTCACACCAGATCCCTCGTCCCGGCCAGGTCGGCCATGAGCTCGAGTGCGTCGAGCTGATCGGTGTTGACGATCAACCCGGTCACCCCCGGTGGCGCCGCGGCCGCCGACCAGTGGTCGCGGATCCGCGCCGGCGACCCCACGAGAGCGCTTTGTTCGAGGTACTCCAGCGGAACGGCCAATGTTGCCTCCTCCTTGTGCCCGGCGCGCCACAGCTCGCCGATGCGATCCGCCGCCTCGGGGAAGCCGCGCCGCGCCATGGCGTCACGGTGGAAGTTGTGGGTCACACTCCCCATGCCGCCCACGTACATCGCCGTCAACGGCCGCATGGCATCGAGCGTGCCCCTGACGTCGTCGGTGATGCGGACGCTCATCGACCCGAAGATCTCGAAGTCTTCGGCTCGCCTGCCTTCGGGCCGCTTGGCGAAGCCACGCGCCAGCGGTTGCTCGTAGGGGCTGACACCGTCCCGGCCGAGGCCCATGGGGAGCCAGCCGTCGCAGAGCTCGGCACACAGTTCGGTGTTGCGCGGACCCCCGGAGGCGAGCCAGACGGGGAGCCGCGACGAAGGATGCAAAATCGACTTGAGTGCCTTGCCCTGGCCCAGCGCGCCCGGTCCGGCATACGGCAGGGAGATCTCCTGGCCGTCGTGGGTCACGGGGCCGTCCCGGTCGAGGACCTTGCGCAAGATCTCGACGTAGTCGCGCACCCGGGCGTTCGGGTTGCCCCATGGCTGCCCGTACCATCCCTCGACGATCTGCGGGCCGGACACGCCGAGGCCGATGATCATGCGGTCCCCGCCACCGAGCGCGTCGATGGTCATGGCGTGCATGGCGAGCGTCGCCGGAGGGCGCGCTGCCAGCTGGGCGATGGCGGTGCCGAGGCGGATGCGCCGGGTGTGGGCGGCCAGGTACGCCAACGGTGACAACGCGTCGGTGCCGTACGCCTCGGCGCTCCACACCGAGTGGTACCCCAGGTCCTCGGCGCGGCGGACCAGCTCGACGGGCACGACCAGCCGGGCCGATCGGTAGAGCTCCAGGCGGTAGGCCAGTTTCATCCTCGCCGACTGTAACTAAGGTTCGGGATCGTCCGAGAGGAGGCGTGCGCGTGGCAGAGAGCGGCAGCGACTGGGCGGCGACGCTCGACGACCTGGCCGAACGTCGGGAGCGGGCCCGCGCCATGGGTGGTCAGGAGCGTCTGGGCCGGCACGGCGCGGCCGGCAAGCTCGACGCACGGCGGCGGGTCGCCGGCCTCCTCGACCCCGGTTCGTTCCGCGAGCTGGGCACACTCGTCGGCGGCGAGGTTCCGGCCGACGGGATCGTCGCCGGGTCGGGCCTCGTCGACGGGCGGCCGGTCATGGTGGGAGCCGAGGACTTCACGACCCTGGCCGGAACGATCGGATCGGGCAGCAACGCCAAGCGCTACCGACTGGCGGAGCTCGCGCTCCGCACGAAGGTGCCCCTCGTGATGCTGCTGGAGGGCGCCGGGTTCCGTCCCACCGGCAAGATGCACGCACGCTCGCCGACGGACCTGCTCATGCAGGCCCGGTGCTCGGGTCGTGTCCCGGTCGTCACCGCGGTCATGGGTCCCTCGGCCGGGCACGGCGCGCTGATCGCTCCGATGTCGGACTTCTGCGTGATGACCGAACTTGGGGCGATCTTCACCGCGGGGCCTCCCGTCGTGCGCGAGTCGACCGGCGAAGAGATCTCCAAGGAGGATCTCGGTGGACCCGCGGTCGCCGTGCCCAGCGGGCTCGTGCACAACGTCGCGCCCGACGACCGCGAGGCGCTCGCGCTGGTACGCCGCTATCTCGGGTACTTCCCGTCGAGCGCATGGTCCTACCCCCCGTCGGGCGGCACCGGCGAGGACACGACCGGCCCACGGACCACGCCGGAGCTGACCGAGCTCGTCCCCCGGGACAACCGCAAGGCCTACGACATGCGTGCCGTGCTGGACGTCATCGTGGACGGCGACGACTGGTTGGAGGTCCAGCCCGGCTTCGGTCCCGCCATGATCTGCGCGCTGGCCCACCTCGGTGGCGAGCCGGTCGCGCTCGTGGCCAATCAGCCGCAGGTGCTCGCCGGGTCGATCGACGCCGACGCCGCCGACAAGGCGTCGCACTTCATCGCGGTGGCCGACGCGTTCCACCTGCCCCTCGTGTTCCTGTCGGACAACCCCGGCATGCTCCCGGGCGGCCGTTCCGAACGGAACGGCGTCCTTCGCAGCGGGGCGCGCATGTTCGCCGCCCAGACGCTCGCCTCCACGCCCAAGATCCACCTGACACTGCGCAAGGCCTACGGATTCGGTTCGATGGTGATGTCGCTCATCGGCTTCGACAATCAGGTGGCGACGTTCGCCTACCCCGGGGCCACCCTCGGCGCCATGAGCTCGGGGGCGTCCTCCAGCGCGATGGGGGCGAGCGCCGAAGTGGCGGAGCAGCTTCGTCACGCCGAACTGCAGGCGTCGTACCGTTCGGCCGAGACCCTCGGATTCGACGAATTGATCGACCCCGGCGAGACGCGCAACGCGCTGCTGGCCGCCATCGGCCGTGCGCTCTCGAGTCGGCAGGAGCCCGCGGAGCCGGTGAGCCGCACCGCTGTGCAGCCCTGATCAGTTCATCGCCGTCATGCCGCCGTCGACGGTCACCACCGCACCGTTGACGAACGACGCCGCGGGGTCGGTGAGGCACACGATCAGGTAGGCGACCTCGTCGGGTGAGCCGTAGCGGCCGAGCGGCACGTGGCGGCGGGCGAACGTCGCCTTGTCGTCCGCGGGGATCGCCGCAACCAAGGGCGTGTCGATCGGACCGGGACAGACGCAATTGGCCGTCATCCCGGTGCGCCCGTACTCGACGGCCAGCGAGCGTGTGAATCCGAGGAGCCCGTGCTTGGCCACCGTGTAGGGCCCGGTGCCGCGTTGCGCGGCGAGCGCCTCGGTGGAGGCCACGTTCACCACCCGTCCGGACCCCCGAGCGATCAGATCGCCGATGCAGCTGCGCACGACCAGCATGGCGCCCGTGAGGTTGACGGCGAGCGAACGGTCCCACTCCTCGAGGTAGCGGTCCGAGGCAAGCGACCCGCCGGCTCCGACGCCGGCGCAGTTGACGACGACGTCGACCGGGCCGTGGGTCTCCCTGACCCGATCCACCGCGGCGCCGACGGCGCGCGCGTCGGAGACGTCGACCGGGGTGTCCTGGCGGACGTCGAACGACACGGCGCGCACGCCCGCCGCCTGCAACCGCGCGACCGTGGAGCGGCCGATGCCGCTGCCTCCCCCGGTGACGATGGCCACCCTGCTCCCGTCGTCTGCCGGCATCTTCGAAGCCAAAGCGTATATGAAATACTGCCGGTGTGGCTTGTTGTCCGTCGTCGTCTACCTCGTACAAGAGGACTACAACCGCAACGGTGGGATCGTGTCCAAGCGGACGTGGTTCAGCATGAAGACAGCCGGATACATCTTCGCCGGGAGTCGGTCGTGAGGCTTTCGGAGAGCAGAGTGACTCGGCAACAGTCCTTCGGCCTGTTCGCCTTCATGCTTGCGTACTACGCGGTCGCGTTCTCCATCGGGGGGTGGGGCGCGTCGGCTCACTCGCCGCCACTGGTCTGGGTTGGTTTGTCGATCTTCGTCCTCGGGATGATCGTCCAGCTTGTGCTGACCGTTCGGTGGCGACGCCCGACGACGACCCTCTGACTGCGCCATGGCGACATCGCCAGCCTGAGAAGGATTTCGTGAGAATCTCTCGGCGCGGATGAGAGATCGTTCTTGACCCGTCGTCGCAGGTCAGGGAAGTGCCAAATCGTATATGAAATACTGGTCGAGTGGCTTTGAGCGGCGGCCCCCGGACGGTTCCCGAGGTGCTCGAGCGGCGCGCCGTGGCGACGCCCGGCCACACGGCCGTGGTCGACGACACTTCGTCGCTGACCTACGCCGCGCTGCGGGATCAGGCCGGGCGCGTGTGGCGCGCAGCCTCATTGCCGCGGGCGTCGAACCCGGTGACCGGGTCGCGCTCTGGGCGCCCAACAGCGTGCACTGGGTCACGGCGAGCTTCGGCATCTCCATGAGCGGCGCCGCACTCGTGCCCCTCAACACCCGGTTCAAGTCCGACGAGGCCGCGTACGTCGTGCGCTCGGCCGGGGCCCGGGTGCTGCTCACGGTGCGCGACTTCCTGGGCGAGGACTTCGCGGCGATCGCCGAGGCATGGGACGACGTGCCTTCGCTCGAGCGGGTCGTCGACATCGGCGACGACAAGGCCTGGACGACGTGGCTCACCGAGGGCGACGCCGTGGCGCCGGCCGAGGTCGAGGGACGCGAGCGCGGGCTCGACGGCGGCTCCGTCTCCGACATCATCTTCACCTCGGGCACGACCGGCGCGCCGAAGGGAGCCGTGCTGACGCACGGGGCGAGCGTGCGGACCTACGAGGCGTGGTCCGACGCGGTGGGCCTTCGCGAGGGAGACCGCTACCTGATCGTCTACCCGTTCTTCCACACGGCCGGCCTCAAGTCCGGGATCCTGGCCTGCGTGCTCCGGGGGGCCGAGATCCACCCCTTCCCCGTCTTCGACGTCGACGCGGTCATGGACTACGTCGCCCGGCACCGCATCACGATGTTGCCGGGCCCGCCGACGGTGTTCCAGTCGATCCTCGACCACCCGCGTTTCGGCGAGTTCGATCTCTCCTCACTCCGCCTGTCGGTGACGGGCGCCGCCGTGGTGCCCGTCGAGGTGGTCCGCCGGATGCGCGAAGACCTGCGCTTCGAGACGGTGGTGACGGGCTACGGGCTCACCGAGACCACCGGCACGGTGAGCATGTGCCGCCACGACGACCCGCCCGAGACGGTGGCGACCACGGTGGGCCGACCGCTGACCGGCGTGGAGGTCAAGGTCGTCGGCGACGAGGGGCAGACCCTGCCTCCGGGAGCGCCCGGCGAGATCCTCGTCCGCGGCTTCAACGTGATGAAGGAGTACTTCGCCGACCCCACCGCGACGGCACTTGCGATCGACGCCGAAGGCTGGCTGCGCACCGGCGACATCGGTTTCTTGGGCGACGACGGCAACCTGCGGATCACCGACCGCAAGAAGGACATGTACATCTGCGGCGGGTTCAACGTCTACCCGGCCGAGGTGGAGGGGATCATGCTGCACCATCCCGGCGGTGGCCCAGGTGGCGGTCGTCGGGATCCCGGACCAGCGCCTGGGCGAGGTGGGCCATGCGGTCGTGGTGCCCCGCTCCGGCGCCGAGTGGGACCCAGACGAGTTCCTCGGCTGGTGCCGCGAATCCATGGCCAACTACAAGGTCCCGCGTACCGTCCGCACCGTCGACGCCCTGCCCCTCAACCCGAGCGGCAAGGTCATGAAGTTCCGGCTGCGCGACGAGGCGGCCGCCACGGCCTGAGTGGTCCCGCCGCCTCGACGAACGCGTCGAGCTGGCCGGCGTCGGTGGCGAGCGTGGCCACCCCGCCCGCGCCGGGATCGGTCAGCACGCCGAGCCGGCTGCGGTGCCGCTCGGCGTCCAGCGACCTCGCCGGCCTCGCTCCACACCTCCACACCCACCGCGATGCCGCGTTCGGCCGCGAGCTCCAATACCAATGACGTCGCCTCGTCGACCTTCTCGTCCGAGCACGGCGAGCGCCGGACGCAACGGCGCCGCCATCCGCGCCACGGTCACGCACGCCGCAGCCCACCCGGGCATCTCCTCGGCCGGGACGGCGACACCGCCGAGCTGGGTCGTGGCGAAGGTCCGCGCCACCCAGAATCCCGCCACACCCGCGTCTGCTGCCACGAGACCGCCTCCCGCCAGCCGCCGACCGTACGCCAGGGTGGCCTGGCTCGGTGCGAGCGGCGCAACCGTCGAGGCCCAGCCGGCCTGTGTCGCCGCGGCCAACCGGGTGCGCAATGGCGGCATCTCCACCAGATGGTGTCGCCGCGGCGTCACGACCTCGGCCAGGATGTCGAGGTCCTCGGGTTCCACGACGACGTGCGGTCGGCCGTGCCAATACTCACCTGGTGCCTCGCGGTCGTCGACGCCCGTCGCGACGATCAGCCCGGCATCACCCAGTCCGCCCAGCGCGAAGTCGTGCTCCTGCAGCCCGATCGTCGCCCAGTGATGCCTGCTCTGCCAATGGAACACGCCCTTGGCGCCCCACGTGTTGAGCACGCCGGCCCCGAGCGCGCCGGCGAGGGCGTGAAGTCCGGCGACAGAATGCGCACGCACCACCCCGGGACCGGCCAGTACGACGACCGACTCCGCCCTGTCGATACGCGCCGCCGCGGTCTTCACCCGTGCCGCGGCGTCGCTCTCGAGTGATGCGGTCGAGCTCGCCAACGGGTCCGGTACATCGCCTGCCGCCGGCCAGTCGCGACGGCGGCCGGCGCTCCGCATCGAGGTCGAGGCGCAGCAAGAGGCCGTTTCGCGCCATAGCCCCGCGGATCCTGCCCACGAGCTCCGCCGGATCGTACGCCGTCCTCGACGGTGACCTCGTCCGGTTCGGCCCCGCTGCACCCGGGCACCTCGAGCAGGGAGCCCGAGGCGGTCACCGCCGCGGCGGGCCGGTTCAGGACGGCGCGGTGGGCCTCCGCCAACACCCGGGCGATGCGCGCGTCGGCGGGCACGACCGGGAGGCCCGAGGACACGGAGCCGTAGAGGGTGTGGACGCCCGCCGGGGCCAGAACGGCCGAGGCGAAGCCGGGCACTATCGCGCCGCGGCCTCGTCCCCCGCGCCCAGGGGCTGCCAGACCGGCTCGCGCTTCTCGGCGAAGGCGCGGGGCCCCTCCTCCTGGTCGGGGTGGCCCCACATGGAGACGAGCTCGATGGCGCCGACCTTGCAGGCGTCGGTCAATCCGGTCTCGAGCGCCGCCCACAGCGCGCGCTTCGGTGGCGCGCATGGCGGCGGGCGAGTTGCGGGCGATGGTCTCGGCCAACGCCTGCGCCTCGTCGCGCAGACGTCTCCGGCGGATCGACGATCTGACTGATCATTCCGAGCTGATAGGCCCGCTCCGCCGACACGCGTTCGTAGCGACCGAGGAAGGCCATGCGCATGACGGCTTCGAAGGGGATGCGCCGCGCCAGACCGATCGCCTCCATGGCGACGACCTGGCCGACCGAGACGTGCGGATCGAAGAACTCCGCGTCCGAGGCCGCGATGACGATGTCGGCCTCGGCAACCCAATGGAACCCGCCCCCGGCGCAGATGCCGTTGACCGCGGTGATGACCGGTTTCCAGACCTGCTGCTGCCAGGCCGTGAAGTGCTGATCGTTGTCGATGACGGCCTGGCGGTAACGCTCCATGCCCACGCCGTCGGAGGCGATCTCCGCCACGTCGACTCCCGTCTGGAAGGCCCGGCCCTCACCGGTGTGGACGATGACCCGGACGTCGGGATCCGCATCGAGCTCCCGCCACGCCAGCGCGAACTCGTCGCGCATGTGTGCGTTCATGGCGTTCAGCCGGTCGGGTCGGTTGTTGACCAGCCAGCCGACCGGGCCGCGGCGCTCGACGATGAGAGTGTCGTAGTGGGAGTAGTTCATGGCCGTGTGCGCTCCTGGTTGTCCGTGTGCTGCTGGGTGTCCGTGTGCTCCTGCGTGTCCGTCTGCTCCCGGGTATCGGTGGACGGTTCGTCCATCCACACGGGCTCCCGCTTCTCGGCGAAGGCGAGCGGCCCCTCCTCCTGATCGGGGTGGCCCCACATGGCGACCAGCTCGCCGCCCGCCGGCCTTGCAGGCGTCGGTGAGGCCCGCCTCGAGGGCCCCCCACATGGCGCGCTTCGTGGCGCGCATGGCGGCCGGCGAGTTGCGGGCGATGGTCTCGGCCAGGGCTTGCGCGATCTCCACGAGCGCTTCGGGCGGGTCGACGACCTGGCTCACCATGCCGAGCTCGAAGGCGCGGGCGGCGGAGATCCGTTCGTGGCGGCCGATCAGCGCCATGCGCATCACGGCTTCGAAAGGCATGCGACGTGCCAGCCCGACCATCTCGTAGGCGGAGACCTGCCCGATGGAGACGTGAGGATCGAGGAAGGTGGCGTCGGACGAGGCCAGGACGATGTCGGCGTCGGCGACGAAGTGCAGGCCTCCGCCGGCGCAGACCCCGTTGACTGCGGCGATGACGGGCTTGGAGACGCCGTTGTGCCAGCCGGTGATGCGCAGTTCGGCGCGCTTGGTCCGGCGCGACTGCTCGCGCAGGGCTTCCGGGTTGCGCGCCAGTTCCACGACGTCGAGGCCGGACTGGAAGCTGCGGCCGCGGCCGGTGTTCACGATGACCCGGACACCGGGATCCTCGTCGAGCTCCTGCCACGCCCGCTCGAGCTCGTCCAGCATGACCGAGTCCATGGCGTTGGCCGCCTCGGGACGATCGAAGACCAGCCAGCCGACGCGGCCACGGCGCTCGACGATGAGCGACTCGTACCCGTGGGGACCGGGTTGCTGTCCGGGTCGGGGTCGGAGCGGGGATCGGTGTGGTTGTCGCGCCCGGTCATCGTCAACGGCCCGAGAAGCGGGGCGGCCGCTTCTCCTTGAAGGCGGCGAGGCCCTCGCGGAAGTCCTCGCTGCGAGACGAGAGCTCGAGAGCGAGCGCCTCGTGCTCCAGCTGGCGGTCGAACGGGGAGGCCGCGGACACGTGGAGCAGCCACTTGGTGAAGCCGAGCGTCACGGTCGGCCCGGCCGCCAGCGTGCTCAGGAGCTCTTCGCCCGCCTGGTCCAGCTCTGGCGCCGGGACGGCGGCATGGACCATGCCCCACTCGCGCCGCCTCCGAGCCGCTGAGGACGCGGCCGAGGAGCAGGACCTCGCGGGCGCGCACCTCGCCGATGCGGCGCGGCAGGAGCCAGGTGGCACCGCTGTCGGGGGTGAACCCGCGCTCGGCGAAGGGCTCCCAGAGGCGGGCGTCCTCCGCCACCACCGCGAAGTCCGCCGCGAGCAGCAGATGCAGGCCGATCCCGGCCACCCAGCCGCGGGCCACCACGACGACAGGCGTCTGGACCGAGGCGAGCAACGGGATCAGGCGGTGGGCCAGCGCCGGCACCCGCCGCTGGATGCTGCCCACCCGGGGGCGATCGGCCGCCGCGCATCTCTCGTTGCGGGCCACGATGTCGAAGCCCGAGCAGAAGTGATCCCCGGCACCGGTCAGGACGATGGCGCGCACCGACTCGTCGCGCCCGGCCGTCGAGACGCACTCCGTCATGGCCGCCACGATGTCGTCGGTGAGCGAGTTGCGCTTGTCCGGGCGGTCGATGACGAGGCGGAGCACGCCGTCCGACATCGTCGCCACCAGACCTCGCACGAGGGGTAGCCGTCGTCGACCACGGACCGGTCAGACCTCCCCGAAGCGGGTGCTGATGGCCTCCAGCGCGCCCTGCAGGTCGGTCCGCCGAACCGGGGGGCTCGGGCAGGCGGACGGGCCCGCGCTCGCGGCTGGGCAGGAGGATGGTGGCGTGGCCCGGAGTGGTCTCCTCGCCGCGCTGGTTGGTCATGACCAGATCGACGTCGACAGCCGGACGGTCGCCGTCGGCCAGGTAGCGCCGGACGACGGTGCCGCGCAGCCACTGCGTGTCCCCGACGTAGTTGAAGCGGCGGAACTCGCAGTCGAGCTTCCAGAGCCAGGCGTCGTCCCCCATCCAGTCGGTGCACAAGTGGATCAGCCACGTCTCGCGCATCCGTCCGTAGTCGAACGTCGACGGGTTGCCGCTGCGGCGGGCGAACTCGGGATCCCAGTGCACGCGCTGCATCACGTCGGGGACGTTGAGGTCGTCGCGGTGGAAGAAGCGGGGGATCCTCGTCCGGTTCTGGTAGCCGAGGCGCAACGGCTTCACCCCGTAGAGGCCCATGCCCATGCCGACGTGCCAGCAGATCATGTCGGTGACGGTGAGCGGGCCCTTCACCATGGGCCCCACCGTGTCCCCCTCGGCCACGTCCTCCCACCAGCGCGGCTCGGCGCCGCGCCGGACCTCGGCGGCGTACTGCGCCTCGACCGCGTCGATCTCCTCGTCGCCGTAGGGCCGGATGACCGTGTCGTCGTACTTCTTCTTCTCGCGCGCCTTGGTGCGCTCGGTGCGGATCATCAGGCGGTACTGACCCGACAGGATGGGGCCGTCGACTTCGCGGAAGACCTGGGCCGTCCACTCGTGCACGGCGCGGTCCGCGAACTCGCTGGGCTTGTCGAGCACGCCGACGAGCGCGTTGCGCCGGCTCACGGCGCGGCCCGGCCGGAGCGGGGCCCACCACTCCCGGGCGCTGGCCGAATAGAAGGCGTGCACGCCGCGCAACGGGTCGCCCCGCATCAGCTCCGCGTGCTCGGGAGCGACCCGGGGCACCTCGTCGACCCCGATGAGGCTGTCGCCGCCGACGAGCACCGGTGACGCGACCGTGCCGCCCCAGACGGTTCCCTTGCCGTACTCGGGATCGCACCAGAGGGGGTTGTCGTCCCCGTAGGCCACGGCGACGTGGCGGAACGCATCGAGGTCGGGAACCGTGTAGTGGGGCGGCACCGGATGGGGCTCGGGCACGCCGATGCGCTGGCGCAACCGGGCGATGCCCTCGTCGGTGATGGTGCCCTCGGCCATGGAACCCGTGTCCAACTCCTTGTCGACGCCGGTACGACCCGTTCGGGTCCGACCCGGCTCGGCCCGGCTCGGCCGGACCCGGCCCGTTCCGGCCCCTAACTGTATACTTGATCTGGTTTTGAGATCCGAGCCGAGGAGCGACGTTGACCGAATCCCAGCCCGAGCCGCAGGACCAGCAGCGCTTCGCCGACCGGCTCTTCCCCGAGCCCGTCGACCTCGGCATCGCCGAGCCCGACCGGGCCGTGAGCTCGGTGCCCTTCGGGACCGAGTCCGAGCTCCGGGGCGAATCCGGCCAGGGGGAGCACTGGTACGAGGGCGGCGGGACCATGCGCGACCGCCCCGTCCAGGGCATCACGATCTACCCCCCCACCCAGGGCGTCCAGACCCAGGGCGACCCGTTCGAGCCGGTGAAGATCGGGATCCTGATCGACATGGACCTCAACCAGCTCCTGCCCGACTGGATCGACCCGACCATCCTCGCCATAGAGGACGCCCTCAACGAGGGCGTCTGGTCCCGCAGCCCCGTGCAGCTGGTCGTCGCCGACGCCCGCGCCCTCCCGCGCGAGAACTACAAGAAGGTCCTCGACGGCTACCGCTGGTTGGTGGAGCAGGGATGCGTGGTGATCCTGGGGCCGATGATCTCGGACAACTCGCTCGCGGTGCAGGACACGGCGAACGAGCTGGGCGTCGCATGCCTCGGCTGGACCGGCGCGCACAAGTTCGCCTCGGAGTACTGCTTCACCGTGGCCAACGGCGACATCCCCACGGAAGGGTCGATGTGCGCGCACTGGCTGCACCGGCAGGGCCTGAAGCGGGTCGGCCTGTTCTGGGAGGCCGGCTCGTCGGGGCGTGACTACGCCGACTTCTTCCGGGACACCGCGCTCGGGCTCGGGCTGACGATCACGAGGGAAGTCCGGCTCGAGCCCAACCCGAAGAACCTGGACCAGCACCTGGCCGAGATGCGCGACGCCGGGACCGAGGGTCTCTACTACGGCGGGTACGGCTACGCCAGCTTCCACTTCGGGCCGGCGTTGAAGGCGCTCGACTGGGATCCGCCGCGCATCATGGGCACGGCGTTCATGTTCTATTCGAACACGAACCGCTGGGGCGCCGGCATCGAGGGGTGGCACGGCATCGACCAGCTCGGCGAGGACGGCGCCAACCCGAACTACGACGCCATGATCCGTCGCTTCGAGAAGCGCTTCGGCCGCAGCACGAGGAACGTCGTCGTCGCCCTCGCCTACGACACCGCCCGAGCCGCCATCCACGGCATCGCCAACGCGTCCATGCCCACACCCAAGATGGTCAAGGAGGGCCTCGAGCGCATCCGCTGGATGCCCTGCACCAACGGCGGGCCTGCCACCTACCTCCAGTTCGGACCGAGCGACCGCAAGGGCTACAAGGGGGACTTCCTGGTGATCAGGGAGCTGCGTGACGGCGAGCTGCGCTTCGACTCGTACCACCGTCCGGAGTGGCCCTCGAACGCGACGAACTGACTTTCGCTTCCGGCGGCAAGGCCGGTCACTCGAGTGGTGATGCGCCGATCGGTACCAGCTCACTGGGGGCGATGCCCAAAAAGCCCTCCAGGGCCCGGTGAGCGTTGATGATCCTGCACTCCTCGGCGCCCACCGCCAGATAGCGCAGCCCGGGCTGGTGCAATCCGCGCTGGGCAGTGCGGAGGATGCCCACATCCTGGCCGATCACCAGGCCGAGCGTGGCATCGTCTTCAACGTCGAGGTCCACTGGTCTGACCGATGGTGCGCCTCCCGGCCGGCGGTAGTAGAGGAACATGACCAATTCGGCGTGATCGGGGGTGGCACCGGGTCGGGCCTGCAGGACGTTGAGCATGTCGGCGCCCCACACCAGAACCGTCGTGTTGGGGAACAGGTTGTACTGGGACAGACGGAGGATCTGGTCGGTACCGAAGCGACCGATGTCCACGCCGACGCCGGCCTGATAGGAGCGGATCCGATCGGCGATCACGTCCGCCATCGTCTGCCCAGCCGGAACCTCGGGTGCGGGGCCCGGTTCGGTCATGTCCACACCCATCCGGTTGCCCTGGGTGACCACGAACGACTCCCACACCGACTGGTCCGTGGGGTCGTGGATCCTGGGGCTGGCGACTCCGTAGCTCTGGTAAGAGGCGCTGTGCAATCCCCACAGCCGCTGGGGGGCGTGCACGTCGTCGATCGATCCCAGCATCTCGGCGTGGATGCCCTGCACGTGGTAGGTCTCGGAGAAGCCCTCGGTCACGACCTTCCAGTTGCTGTCGACCGGGGTATGGGTGACCGCCACGCACTGGAAGCCGTCGAGTTCCACCCACGCCGTCTCCTCCGGAATACCCTCGAGGAACTCGGCCAGCGCCGGTCCCTCGAGATCGAAGTTGACGAACACCATCGGTCCCCAGGTGTCAACCTGCACCGGGAGCAGACAGAAGGCCTCGTTGGTGAACCCCGGACCGAAGCCGCGGCGATCGGGAACCGCGCGCAGCCGACCGGAGAGGTCCCACGTCCAGTGGTGGAACGGGCAGCGCAGGACCTTGAGGCCCGATCCGGAACCCTGGTACAGGGAGTTGCCGCGATGCCTGCACGCGTTCTGGAACCCGCGCAGGATTCCGTCCTCGCCCCGAACGATGAGCGCCGACAGCCATCCGGCCCGATACTCGTAGAAGTCCCCTGGTGCCGCCACGTGGTCGACCGAGCAGGCGAGCTGCCACACGCGGGGCCACAGTCGCTCCTTCTCCCGTTCGGCGAACTCGTTCGACGTGTAGCGGTCGGTGGGCACCAGCACCGGCACCACCCCCGGGGTGATGGCCCCGGTGGAAAGCTCGTTGGGCTCCCCGGTCGTGGTGGGATCGACAGCGGTGGTCTGGCGGCCCGCATCCGACGTCATCCTTCGCCCTCCCTGTCGGTCCGTCAGAACCGTGGCCAGAATTTACCATCGGGACCCGACGACAGCCGGGGTCGTGACACCCGCCCGACGCGTGATCGGCAGTGGCCTCGACCAACACGACGCCGGCTCGAACGGTTCGTGTTCGTATCGGTGTCGGGTGTTGTTGCGGCAAATATCGATCACGTTTTCCCACCCGCAGCCGGTCCGTCGTCACGAAGACCGACAGCCCGATCCGATCCACGTCGGCGGCTCGGCGGCTCGGCAGCTGGCGGGCGCACCGGCGCCGGCGCGGCCGGGTGCCGGTTCAGCGGTTCAGCGGTTCAGAGCGCCCCTTCCATCGTGGCGGCCGCTTCTCGATGAAGGCCTCCAGCCCCTCCTTGAGGTCTTCGCTCTGCATGACCTCGGCGAACCCTCCGGCTGAGAGCTTCCACGCCGCCGCCTCGTCGGGCGCCGAGGCCGACGCCAGCATGATCCGCCGCGTCGCCCGCACGGCCAGCGGCGCGTTCACCTCGATCTGACGCGCCAACTCGACCGCCCGGGCCAGCGCGCCGCCCGGTTCGGTCAGGTGGTTGACCAGCCCCAGCGAGTGCGCCCGCTCCGCGTCGACCGGGTCCCCGGTCAAGGCCAGCTCCATGGCGACGTTCATCGGGATCTTCTGCGGCAGCCGGAAGAGCCCGCCCGCTGCCGCGACCAGGGAGCGCTTCACCTCGGGGATGCCGAACCGGGCGTCACGGGAGGCGACGACGAGGTCGCAGGCGAGGCAGATCTCGGTGCCCCCGGCCAGCGCGGGCCCTTCCACGGCGGCGATGACGGGCTTGGAGCGCTCGCGTCGCACGAACCCGGCGAACCCGCCGCGCTCGGTGTTGAGACCGGCCGCCCGTCCGGCGTTGACCTCCTTGAGGTCCGCACCGGCGCTGAACACCGGCGGCACCCCGGTCAGGATGGCCAGCCAGACAGCATCGTCCGCCTCCACCCGGTCGACGGCCGCCTCGATCCCCTCGGCCACCGCCGCGTTCACCGCGTTGCGAGCCTCGGGACGGTTGATCGTGATGACGGCCACGTGGCCGTCGACGGCGTACTCGACCGCACTCATGATCGCCCTTCGCCGGTCATCAGGCCGTGCCGTGCCGTCGCGAACCGTCAGGCGACGAGTTGGCCCGTCCCGGCCAGCAGCGCCCGGTTCGGGTTCTCGGGCAGCTGCTCCAGCGGCCGGCGCAACTCGTCCACGGTCGGTCCGTAGCGCTCGGCCAGCGGCGCGAGCGCGTCGAGGTCGAAGCCGTAGAGCTTCGCCGCGTTCTCGCCCAGCATCATGCGCAGCTCGTCCTCGGGCACCTCCTGGGTGACCTGGCGCAGGTGCTCGCGCGTGTAGGGGGCCGTTCCCTCGTCGTGGGGGTAGTCGCTGCCCCACATGAAGCGGTCCGCCCCGACGACGTGGCGGGCCGCCATGTCGGTCGGCTTGGGGAAGCTCGCCCCCACCCACACGTTCTGGTGGAAGTACTCGGTGGCCGTGCGCGCCAGGGCGTTCTCGGGCCGGTACCGCAGCTCCCCGATGTTGCCCCGCTGCACGCCGGCGATGATGCGGTCGAGGTCGCGGAGCAACGGTGGGAACGGGGCCGCCCCGCCCTCGGTGAAGACGAACTTGAGCCGAGGGAAGCGCTCGAACACACCCGACAGGAGCATGTGGACGAAGGGACGCATCCCGTACCAGCCCACCTCGGCGATCATCAGGATGGGCACGGAGTCGAAGCGTCCGTAGTCGGGCGAGCCCGTGCCACCGTGGACGTTGACGGGCATGTCGAGGTCCTGCAGCGCGGCCCACAGCGGGTCGTACTCGGGGTCGTAGAGCGGCCTCACCCACTTCACGTCGGGCGGGACCGTCGGCAGGAGGATGCCGCCGCGGAGTCCGTGCTCGTGTATCCAGGTCGCGTCGGCGATGGCGTCCTCGATGTCGTTCAAGAAGATCTGCCCGATCCCCGCCCGCCGCTCCGGCCGGCGGGCGCAGAAGTCGGCGAGCCAGCGGTTGTGGGCGTGGATGCCGGCCCGGCGGTGGCGGTACTCCTCGGGCTTCGGCGGCCCGGCGAAGAGCACGAACCCGGGGTAGAAGGGCGGCACGGTGTTGGGGAAGAGCACCTCGCCGACGACGCCGTCGGCGAGCTGGTCGGCGTCACGCCGCTCGTCGTCCCAGTTCCGCACGCGCAGGTCCGTGTTGCGCAGGTCCTTCCACGGGTTCTTGTACCGGCCCCGCCAGGCGTCGAAGTCCTCGAGGAACTCGGGATCGAGATACTCGCGGTACTGCTCGTGGCTCCCCCCGGCATGGGTGTCGGCCGTGATGATGGTGAGCGGTCGCATCAGACCATGCTAGCCCATCCCCGGCCCCATTCCTAGAATCAGAGTTCAGTTTCGCCTACCCCATTGCGGTCCTCAGGCGCCCGAACCACCCAGCGCCGTACTCTGCGCCCATGAGGCCCGCCTGCGGGACCGCCGCCCCGGCTCCCCCTCCCGCCGGCGCGGCGGGCTGACGTCCCCGATGCCACCGCCACCGCCGCCCGCACCCGACCCGGCCTCGCCCGACTCGTTCCCCTCACCGGCCTCGCCGAGTCCGTCATCCTCAGCGGCCTGGCCGAGTCCGTCATCCCCAGCGGCCTCGCCCAGTCCGTCATCCTCAGCGGTCTCGCCCGAGACTCCGGCTGCTCCAGCTGGCCCAGTGTCGATCGTGCTGATCCACGGTGGGAGCACGACCGGCAGGTACTGGGATCTGGTCTCGGCGGCGCTCGCCCACCCTGCGCTCGCGGTGGACCTGCCGGGGCGGGGACGCCGGCCGGCCGACCTCCTGACCGTCACGCTCGAGGACGCGGTGACCTCGGTAACCCGGGACGCCGAGGCGCTCGGCACCGACGTCGTGCTCGTCGCCCACTCGTCCGGCGGCCTGGTGGTACCCGGTGTCGTGGCCAACCTCGGGCACCGGGTGCGCCACATCGTGCTCAACGCCGCCTCGGTCCCGCCCGAAGGTGGCCGCGGTCTCGATTGCATGCGCCCTCGCCACCGGGAGCGGACGCAGGAAGCGCTCGCCCTCCGCGACGCCGGCCGGGCCAGGACGACACCATTGGAACCGCCGGCGCGCGAACAGCTCCGGCACGCCTACGGCACCGAGCTGAACGACGAGCAGATCGACTACGTGCGGGACCCGGTTCGATTCGTCACCGACACCTTCAACTTCTTCGATGCGCCGGTCTTCTGGAGCCGGGCTTCGAAAGTGCCCGTCACCTACGTCCTCAACGTGCGGGACCGTTCCGTGCCCCTTGCGCTCCAGCAGGAGATGATCGCCCGGCTCCCGGAGCTGCCTGTCGTCGTCCCGCTCGACACCGGCCACGTTCCGGCCGTCACGATGCCGGCGGTGCTCGCAGCACTGCTCGACGGCTGCGCGGCGCAGTACGAGCGGGCCTGACGGCTCAGCCGTTTCCGAAACCGCCCGTCGCACCCAAGACGGCGGCGACGACCCCGCCGTCGATCAGGATGTCCGTGCCGGTGAGGAAGCTCGCCGCGTCCGACAACAAGAACTCGACCACGCGTGCCACCTCTTGTGGTTCGCCGAGCCGCTTGATCGGCGACATGTCCATGAGGGCCTTCATGAGCGGTTGATGTTCCCACTCCTGCTGGCCCTGGGGCGTGTCGATCATCCCCGGGGCCACCGAGACGATGCGGGCTCCGAGCGGTCCGAGCCGAACCGCTTCCGTCCGGACCAGCCGACGCACCGCCCGCTTCGCCCAGGCGTACGCGTTGGCCGGATCCTCGAGCGAAGGCCCCACCGCGGCGCGCACTGCGTCGGCCCAGTCTGGACGCAAGGGTTCATTCAGGGACGCGTCTTGCTCCCGGCGGTCCCAACCGAGCACGAGGTCGTCAGCCATGGAGGAGAAGCAGACGGTCGCGGTGCCCTCGCCGTTCAGGGGACGCAGCGCCTCCAACAGTTTGGCCGTCCCAACGGCGTCGACTTCGAGGACTCGCCGCCAGTCCGCCATCGTCGGTGAGATCCCGGCTGCGTGCGCAACGGCGCGAAGCCGGCCCTGTCTCGACACTCTTTGAGCCAACTCTCGCATCCCGTCGAGGTCGGTCATGTCGGCGAGGAACACCGATACCGAGGCGGAACCACCAGCCAGTTCCTCGGATGCCGCGCCGAGGCCCTGCTCGTCGAGATCGACGAGAACGAGTGCGTCCACGGTGTTCGCCAGCAGCCCCGCGCAGGTCCGGCCCATACCGCGTGCCGCGCCGGTCACGACGCCGACAGTCCCGTTCCCGTTCACTGCCACGTTTTTCTCCGTGCGCGCATCTGGTTCCTCTCCGTGGTGCCGTCCGGGTCCTGCGCTCCCGGTGTCGTTCGGTACCCGTGGCCGTGCCCCGTGGCCGTGGCCGTGGCCGTGGCCCCCTGAGTTTGCGGATTCATATTGTATTAAAATCCACGGATGCGCCACGTAGACGAGAAGCGCGCGCTGCCCTCGAGCGAGGCCGTCTCCCGATGAGCGGGCTCGATGGTGCGCGGATCGTGCTGCTCGGTGCTTCCTCGGGCATCGGACGCTCCTTCGGGATCCACGCCATCCGGGCCGGAGCCGACGTGCTCATGTGCGGTCGCCGACTGGAGAGGTTGGAAGAGGTTGCGACCGAAGCCGGCGGCGGGACCCCCTTGGCGGTGGACGTGGACAACGACTCGTCGATCGAGCGGCTGGCCACTGCGATCTCTGAGTTCGGACCCGCAGACGCCGTGCTTTCGACGATCGGGACGGCCCATCTCAAGCGGGTCGAGCACACCACCCAGTCGGACTGGGCCGCGACGATGCAGACCAACGTCATCGGGGTGAACTGCGCCATCACGGCCATGCTGCCGTCGCTACGGGACGGCGCCCTGGTGGTCGCCATGTCGTCGGAGGCCGCGGGAGCCCCCCGGTGGGCGATGACGGCATACGGCGCCAGCAAGGCGGCGCTCGAAGTCTCCGTCGCCGGTTGGCGCCTCGAGCACCCGCGGCTCCGTTTCGGGACAGTCGTGGTGGGCGCGACCGTCCCGACGGACTTCGCGCGCGCGTTCGACGGGGAGGTGCTCGGGACGGCTATGGACGTCTGGGCCGCGCACGGCCAAGCCCAGGAGGAGTTCATGGACACCGACGATGTCGGACAGGTCGTCGCGGGGCTCTTCGCGGCATTGCTTCCATTCCCCGGAGTCAACATGGAGCGCATCGTGCTGAGGACTCCCTCGCCGGTGGTGGGTCACACGGGCCTGGATCGTGCTCGATGACGCCGTCGCGTGGTGACACCTTTGTGGACCTTGTGGCCTGACAAGTACTGAGCGCGCATTCGGCGGTCACGGCGAACCGGAGGTCGGACTCTGCGCCACCGGAGTCGAGCTCTGCTCTCCGTCCTGTCCCCGGACGCGATGAGACGCCAGCCCCAAAAGCAGCCGGCAACTCGTCGGTGACGCTCAGACCGTCAGCAGATCTGCCCCTTGAAGGAATGAACTACTCCCTCGACGAACACGGCACTGAATCCGGTGTTGAACGAGCCCTTGTACTCCCTTCTGGGCGTCTTCGTGAACGTGCCGGTAAAGACGAGAGTGTTGTCCTGGCCGGCGGTCCAGGTCACGGTGATGGTGGCTCCGCCACCCGACCACGTTCCGGAGTCACCGAACAGGTCGGACGTGAAGGTGCCGTTCGAAGCCATGGTGTCGACTTCGCAGCCGCCGGTTCCTTCGACACCGTGGTACTCGAGGGTCCAATGGGAGCCCGGCTTCACCTTCAACGCCGGCGCCGCGGCCGACGCCGCGCCGGCACCAGCCAGTCCGAAGCTCGTTGCCATGGCGAGGCCCGCCACTGTCACTGCCGCCCGTCGCAACATCATCCCTACCTCCTCAGAGAGTTGGTGATTCGTTGTCCAGTCCGTTCCTTTCGCCTACGACACCATCAAACCAAGCGAGGGGACCTTTGGCAACGGGATGCCGCGCCTCCGGACAAACACCGAGGCCGGGCACGGATCGGGTAGAGGCAAGCCGTCGATCGGGTGTGTCAATCCGCGGATCACGTGAGGCCGCCGGAAAGAGGTCGGCGAGGAAGCGGGCGGCCGATCCTTCAGGAGGTCGCTGGACGATTCCAGCGCTCGGCGAGCTGCCGGCGCTGCACCTTGCCGACCTCGCTGCGTGGGATGGCGTCGACACGTTCGAACGCGACGGGGATCTTGTAGGGCACGAGGTTCTCGCGGCATACCGCCGTCAGCTCCTCATCGGTGGCGTCGCCGACGACGAACGCGACGGGAACTTCGCCCAAGCGCTCGTCGGGAACGCCGGCCACCGCGGCCTCCCGGATGCCGGGCAAGAGCAACAGCACCTCTTCGACCTGGTCGGGGAACACCTTGTTGCCACCCCGGACGATGAGGTCGCTCGTCCTTCCCTCGATCCACACGAACCCGTCCTCGTCGACCGTGGCGTAGTCGCCGGTCCTCACGTATCCGTCGGGGTCGATTCGGTCATCGAGCGAGTCGCCGCCGGCGTAACCCGCCGCCATGCGCGGAGGTCGCACCAGCAGCTGGCCGGTCACTCCCGGATCGAGTGGGCGGCCTTCCTCGTCGACCACCTTGACGTCGACTCCGGCGTGCGGCCGTCCGGCTGCGCCGAGCTTCTCGGGATGTTTGCGGGCGTCTTCGGCGGTCCACCCGATCACCTCGCCGATCTCCGCCTGCCCGTACCCGTTGAGGACGATCACGCCGAACTTGTCCATGAAGCGCCTGGCCGCCAGGGGCGACAGGGGGGCGGTGATGGAGCGGACGTAGCGCAACGGGCTGAGGTCGCTCACCCCCTCGGCGTCAGTACCGGTACCGGTGTTGGTACCGGAATCGGAATGGGAATCGGTGAGCATCGTCATGGCGGCGGGGGGGAGGACGGTGGAACGTATGCCGTATCGAGCGACCAGGGTGGCGAAGTCACGGGGCACGAACCGCTCCATCAGCACGACCTGTGCGCCGGCCATGAAGCCGAAGAGGAGGTTGTAGATGCCCGCGTTGAGGGCGAGCGACACCGGGACGAGGTTTGGTGACGGTCTGGGTCTCGTAGGCGGCGCTGCGGATCCTTTGCGGATGGACGAGAGGACCCGACCCAGGATCTCGCGATAGCCCGAGTGTGTCTGGAGGATCGGTTTCGGCGGTCCCGTCGTGCCCGAGGTCCAGGTGACGAAGGCGGTGTCGGGTTCGTAACGGGCGGGCGGCGACGGCGACGGTGGCGGCGATGTGGACGTTGACGTTCCGCTTGCGGCGTCGAGGCGGCGCAAGCCGGTGTCGTCGAGGAAGGCTGCGGGCCGAATCGCCTGAATGACATGGTCGACTTCTCGTCGCGGTTGGCGGGAGTTCACCGGGACGAACACAGCCCCGGCGAGCCAGGCGCCGAACATGCCGGCGGCCATGCCGGGACCGCTCGGCAGCTGCACGGCGACGGCCTCGCCCGTCGTGACGCCGGCTGCGACCAGCTGGGCCGCGACGTCCTGCGCCATCTCGGTGAACTCGGCCTTCGAGAGCTCGGCGTCGACGGTACAGACGAGCGGCTCGTCCTGGGCAGCGGGATGGTCGAGCAGAAGCCGCGCCAGGCTGTCTGAGGAGGTCGGCCTCATTTGCATATGATATTCGCATGAGCGACCGGACCTGGTCGAACGCCACGCAGACAACCATCCCTGCGCTCTTCGAGCGCCGCCTCGGGAGCGACCCCGACGGCGAGTACCTCGATGTCGTCGGCACCAAGCTCTCGGCTCGGGAGGTGATGGCCGCTGCGTCCCGCATCGGCGGCGCGCTCGACGAGCTGGGGACGCAGCAGGGCGACCGGGTGGCGACCCTTATCGAGAACTCGTCGCCTGCACTGCTGACCTGGGTCGGCACGGTGTGCGCAGGTCGCGTCGCCGTTCCCGTCAACACCGCCTACAAGGGCGAGTACCTACGGCACCAGCTGACCGACTCGGGCTCCCGGGTCGTGGTGGTGGCGCGGTCCTTGTGGCCCCGGCTGGCGGAAGTGGCGGACAGCGTGCCCGACCTGGCCCACGTGGTGGTGGTCGACGACGAAGGTGACGACGGACGGCGGCGGCGGCGGCGGCGGCGGCGGCGGCGGCGGCGGCGGCGGCGGCGATCGGGACGTAGGGGCGTTCCGCCTCCAGCGGGTGGCGGTCCACACCTGGGACGAGCTGCTGGCCGCCGGTTTGGAACCGCCATCGGTGACGATCAAGCCGTCCGACCTCGGGACGTTCATCTACACCGGCGGGACGACCGGCATGTCGAAGGGCTGCATGCTCAGCCACGGCTACCACGAGGCGCTGGCCCAGCAGATCGCACTCTGTTGGCGCCGTACGGCCGACGATGTGGTGTGGACCCCGCTCCCGCTCTACCACTTCAACGCGCTGGCGACGGCGGTGGTGGGCACCCTCGTGGCGGGTGGCCGAGGCGCCATCTACAAGCGATTCTCGGTCTCCCAGTTCTGGCCGGAGATGAACCGGGTCGGTGCGACCGTCACGTCGACCCTGGGGACCATGGCGTACCTGCTCGCCCACGACATCGACCGCCCCGAGATGCCGCGCTCGGGCCACCCGTCCGCCAACACCTCCTTGCGACTGATCGGAGCGGCGCCGCTGCCGCCTCAGGTCGACTCGGTGTTGAAGGAGCGCTTCGGCATCGCCACGTTCTCGGGCGCGTACGGGGTCACCGAGGCCAGCCTCGTCTCGTGGCAGCCGGCGGGGGTGGAGAACCGGCCGAACGCAGCGGGCGTGGTCAACGACGAGTACTTCGACGTGCGGATCTTCGACGACGACGACCACGAGGTGCCGCACGGAACGGACGGCGAGATCGTTCTTCGGCCCAAGCGTCCCCACGTGATGTTCGAGGGCTATTGGGGTCGGCCTGAGGTGACGGTCGAGACGAGCCGCAACTGGTGGTACCACACCGGCGACATCGGCCGCATCGACGAGGACCGCTACCTCTACTTCGTCGACCGCAAGGCCGACTACCTCAGGCGGCGAGGGGAGAACATCGCGAGCTTCGAGGTCGAGCGCATCCTCATGGGCCACGGCGGATTGGCCGACGTCGCGGTCCACGCCGTTCCGAGCGAGCTCACCGAGGACGACCTGAAGATCACGGCGACGGTGAAGGAGGGCGCCGAGCTCGACGAGGAGAGCCTCTTCCGCTGGTGCATCGAGCAGCTCCCGTACTTCGCCCTCCCCCGGTACATCGAGTTCCGGCCCGCTCTTCCACGGAACCCGGTCGGGCGCGTCCTCAAGCGTGACCTGCGGGACGAGGGGGTCACACCGACGACGTGGGACGCCGAGAAGTCCGACATCGAATACGAGCGACGGTGAAGCGCAGCGCTTACGGGCCGACCGGCCGTCGGCTGCGGCTCGGGCGTTTCCGCCACGTGCCCGGTTTGTATTCTCTGTCGGTCCCCCGTCCAACCCGTCCACCCGGTCCATCGTCCACCCCGTCCACCGTCCACCGAGCGGCCCGAATCGGAAAGGCGCACTCATGCACGCAGACGACCTGATCCTCGTGAGCGTCGACGACCACCTCGTCGAACCGCCCGACATGTTCGAGGGCCGAGTCCCGGACCGTTACCGGGACGTCGCGCCACGGGTCGAACGGCGCCCGGACGGTTCCGACGTGTGGTCCTTCAACGGCGCCGTGATCCCCAACATCGGCCTCAACGCCGTGGCCGGCCGCCCCAAGGAGGAGTACGGCGTCGAACCCACGGCGTTCGACGAGATGCGACCAGGCTGTTACGACGTACACGAGCGGATCAAGGACATGAACGCCGGAGGGGTGTTGGCCTCCATGTGCTTCCCGTCGTTCCCGGGCTTCAGCGGACGGCTCTTCGCCGCGTGCGAGGACAAGAGCCTCGCCCTGGCCATGGTGCAGGCCTACAACGATTGGCACATCGAGGATTGGTGCGGGGCCTACCCGGGCCGCTTCATCCCGATGGCGCTTCCCGTGCTCTGGGATGCCGAGCTGGCGGCGGCCGAGGTGCGCCGGGTGGCGGCCATGGGGTGTCATTCGGTCACGTTCACCGAGAACCCGGCCACGCTCGGCTACCCGAGCTTCCACGATCCTTCCTGGGACCCGTTCTGGAAGGCGGTCTGCGACGAGGGCGTGGTCGTCTCTGTCCACCTGGGGTCCTCGGGGAAGCTCGCCGTCACCGCTGCCGACGCCCCGGTGGACGTCATGATCACCCTGCAGCCGATGAACATCTGCAGCGCGGCGGCGGACCTGTTGTGGTCCAGGGTGATCAAGGAGTTCCCCGACATCAAGATCGCCCTGTCGGAGGGCGGCACCGGCTGGATCCCCTACTTCCTCGACCGGCTCGACCGCACCTACGACATGCACCGCGCCTGGACCGGGCAGGACTTCGGCGACAAGGTGCCGAGCGACGTGTTCCGTGAGCACTTCCTCACGTGCTTCATCTCCGACCCGGTCGGGATCGAGCTCCGCCACACGATCGGCATCGACAACATCGCGTGGGAGTGTGACTACCCCCACTCCGACTCGTCGTGGCCGGAAGCGCCCGAGGAACTGGCAAGTGTCGCCGCGGCTGTTCCCGACGACGAACTGGCGAAGATCAGCTTCGAGAACGCCTGCCGCTGGTACCACTTCGACCCGTTCGAGCACCGCGGCCGAGAGGCCTCCACCGTCGGCGCGCTGCGCAAGGAGGCAGCCGGTCACGACGTCTCGATCCACTCCTTCGACAAAGGTCGGTTCGAGCACTCCCACGGGGGCATCGACATCGGCCAACTGGCCGGGCGGGCGACGGCGTGAGCGACGACGCCACCCCGACCGACGACACCATCCTTCTGGAGCGGAGGGGCAGCGAGCTCTGGATCACGTTGAACCGGCCCGACGCCGCGAACGCGCTCACACCCGCGCAGCGCAACCGACTCATCGAACTTTTCGAAGGTGCGAGTGCCGACCCCGCGACCCGGGTCGTCGTACTGGCGGCGAACGGTCGACATTTCTGCTCCGGTGCCGACCTCTCGGGTGGGGCGGGCGAGCCGCCGGCCGTGGGCGCCGTGGCCCGCATGCTGCGCACGGGTTCACAACGCCTCATCGCCTCGGTGCTCGACTGCGAGAAACCGGTCGTGGCCGAGCTGCACGGGGCCGCTGCGGGCATCGGTGCCCATCTGATCCTGTCCTGTGACTTCGTGGTCGCGTCGGACAAGTCCCGGTTGATCGAAGTGTTCGCGCGCCGGGGACTGGTGCCGGACGGCGGCGGTGCGTACCTGCTGCCCCGCCTGGTCGGGCCCATGCGGGCGAAGGAGCTGATGATGCTCGCGGACGACGTCCCCGCCGAGCGGGCCCGTGACCTCGGGCTCGTGACCTCTGTCGTCGGGGACGAGCAACTGCGGGGCGCGGTGGAAGACCTCGCCGCTCGTCTGGCGGCGGCACCTACCCGCTCGTTGTCGTTGTGCAAGTGGCTGGTGAACCGGTCGCTCGAGTCCAGTCGGGACCAGTGCTTCGCCGACGAGGCCGTCGCTCAGGAACAGAACATGGGCACCCGGGACGCCCAGGAGGGTGTCGCTGCGTTCGTCGAGCGACGCACGCCTGCGTTCGAGGGTCGCTGAACCACCCTTCCGGCTGATCAGCCGCACTGTCCGGAGGCTGAGCCGGACCGTCCGGAGGAAGAGGCGCACTGTCCCCGAGGCTGAGCCGCACTTCCGGAGCCTGAGTCGCACTTCGGAATCATTTGAACCCGCCACCGCCGTGTCCGGGGCACGAGCCGCACTTCCGGGACACCTTCGCTCCAGCCCGCCGACCGTTCCTTCGGCGATGGCCACCGAGATCCCCGCTCCCGCCCGACCCGCTGGCCCCTCGTCCTTTGGCGTCCGCCTCGGGTCGCTGACGAATTTCGGAGCTGGCGTCGATGAGCGACGAGGCGTTGCGCGCCGACCTCGTCGAGACCGCCCGCGCGCACGCCGCGCTCATGGGGCGCGAAGCCCAGGTGTCCGCCGAGATCCAACGCCGACAGGCCTTCCGCGCCGAAGGGGCGACCTCGCTCGAGACCTGGCTCGCAGCCAGCTGCGGGCACTCCCGGGCCAGCGCCCGCGCCCTCTCCCACGTGGGCGAGCGCCTCTTCGACCTGCCCCACCTTCAAGAAGTGCTGTCTTCGGGACGGGCCAGCTTCGACCAGGTCCGGGCGGTCGTCGACGCGGCCGATCCCGAGAGTGACGCGCAGTGGGCGGCCGAGGCGACCCGAGGCCTGAGTGTCCGCGAGCTGACCGAACTGGCGCGTCGCCGTCGGCCCGAAAAGCGCCCCTCGGATCCACAGCGGCCCTCGGTGCACCTCAACGACGATCGTCGCACCATGACGGCGCGGCTACCGAGCGAGACCTACGCCGAGGTGCGTGGTCACCTCGAGCGCGTCGCACAAGAGTTGGGCGCGGACGGGACCACTCCTTACGACGAACGCCTGGGCGACGCGCTGGTCGCCCTCCTGCGGGGATCGGGTTCGACGTCGTCTCGCTTCGCCCCGCCGCCCGGCACGGTGGTCGTCCACGTCGGGCTCAATGCGTTGCTCGACAATGGGAACACGCTCGGCGCCGAGCTCGAGCGCTTGGGTCTGGTCTCCATGGAGGTCGTTCGGCGCCTGGCCTGTGATGCGACCCTCGTCATCGCACTCGACGACGAGGCGGGCCACACCATGTACGAGGGCCGCGCCCGGCGGTTCCCGACCGAGACCCAGCGCCGGGAGCTCTGGAGGCGGGACCAGGACTGCCGATTCCCGGGGTGCCCGCACAAGAGGTTCGTGCAAGCCCATCACATCAGACCCTGGAAGCTCGGAGGGCGCACCGACCTCGACAATCTGGCGCTCCTGTGTCGGGCCCACCACACCTTGGTGCACTCGACAGGCTGGTCGGTGTCGGGCGATGCCAACACAGAGCTCACCTTCATCTCCCCTGAGGGCCGGGTCACGATGTCGCGCCCATCGCCGTTGTGGGGGACCATCCGCACGGCGGCCGCGCCGGGAGGGGGATCGGGATCGGTCCCCGAGGGGGGGCCGAAGTCCAGGGCGGGACCTGGGCGCCCGAAGGAAGCACGGGTTTCTGGCTGCGACGAGCAACCACCGAGTTCGGGTTCGAACTAGGAAGTCGAGGTCCCGTCGGGTTGTTCCAGCGCGGCCAGCAGCGCCTTCTTGTCCACCTTGCCCATCGAATTGCGCGGCAGGCTCTCGGCCAAGATCACGCGGTCCGGTGCTTTGTAGTCCGCCAGCTGTTCCCGGCACCAACGGCGGACCTCATCGGTGTCGAGAGGTCGTGCGGGTTCCGCCGGCACGACCCAGGCCACGCCGCGGGCACCTAATACCTCGTCGGGCACACCGGAGACCGCGGCCTCGGTGAGCGCCGGGTGCTCGGAGAGAACTTCTTCGACCTCGAGCGGGTAGACGTTGTAGCCGCCGCGGACGTACATCTCCGAACGCCGACCCACCAGGTGGATTCGGCCCTCGTCGTCGAGCGAACCGGCGTCACCCGTCACCAGCCACCCGTCAGTGCGAATAGGTGACGCGACGTCGTCGCCCAGATACCCCTTCATGACGGCGCCGGAACGGACCTCGATCATGCCTACCTCGCCTCCGGACACTGCTCGGCCATCGTCGGCGGTGATGCGCACTTCGACCGTAGGGCAGGGCGCACCGACCGTGCGTTCGATGACGTCCGGCGGGTCCTTGCACAGTGTGCCCGAGATCACCGACGCCTCGGTGGTCGCATATCGCACGACGACCGGACACCCGAACGTCCGCTCGAGTTGGAAGACGAGTGACGCGGGGACGCGCGCTGCGCCCGAGGCGATCAAACGCAACGACGAGAGATCCCTCTCCTCGAGCCTCGGCTCCCGCAGGATCAGTTCCCATTGCGTGGGAACACCTTGACCGACGGTGATGCGCTCGCTTTCGAGTAGATCGAGGCCGGCTCGGGCGGTCCACGGAGTGGGCACGATGACGCTCGTCATGGCGTTCCCGAGCTCGTCCCAAAGTCGGGTCATGTAGCCCACATGGGCAAAAGGCACGGGCGAGAGCCGCCGGTCGAAGGGAGCAGAGATCTCGCCTGTAGCCCGGCTGAGGGCTTCGAGATTGGCGTGATCGAAGACGGCTCCCTTGGGAGCACCGGTGGTTCCACTCGTCCACACGATCGCCACCGGATCGTCTTGGAACAATTCCACGGGTCGCCAACTCGGGTCGCCGGCCGGGGCGTCGGCCACCTGACGCCGGCTCACGACGCTCGCAACGCGATCCTTCCCGCTGTCCAAGCCGTCATCACTGTCAGAGCCGTCGTCGTCCCACACCATGACCTTCGGTCGGGCCAGGGTCACGATTCCGTCGACTTCCCGGCGGCCGAGGCGAGGGTTCAGCCCGGTCGCGACGGCGCCCAACCGGAGGGCGCCGAGATACACCAATGCGTACTCGATGCAGCTGGGCAGCCGCATGGCCACGACGTCACCGCGCCCGACGCCCGCTTCGCGCAACAAGGCGGCCACTCCGGAGCTCCGCGCGGCGAGCTCGAAATACGTAAGTCGCCGCGAGCCCTCGACGTATGCCTCGACGTCGGGATAGTCCGCAGCGACCCGTTCCAGGACGTCGATCACCGTCCGCTCGCCGCCCGGGCGAGCCACGGGTGGCTCCTTCACCGTGCCCCGGACTTCAGCCCTGTTCGGTGCCCAGGATGGAGACGAAGGAGACCATCTCGCCTGGATAGCCACCCAGGTTCTGCGTCAGGGCGAGCTTGCGACCCGACTCCGGGATGCGGCGGTCCTCGGGAGCCTCGCCTCGGAGCTGGAGCCACGCTTCGAACATCATTCGCAGTCCCGACGCACCAACCGGGTGACCAAAGCTCTTCAGTCCCCCGTCGGGATTGATCGGCAGTTCACCATCGAGGTCGTAGAGACCGTCGAGGATCTCCTTCCAGGCCGCGCCGCGCTCGCTGAAGCCGAGATCCTCCATCAGGACCATCTCGGTCGGGGTGAAGCAGTCGTGCACCTCAGCCATGGCGAAGGCGTGTCTGGGATCGGTGATACCGGCCTGGCGGTACGCCTCTTCGGCCGACGCGACCACCTCGGGGAAGGTCGTGAAGTCATAGTCGGGGTCCGTCACACCGCTCCCGTCGCCGACCACGAATGACAATGCCTTCACGTAGAGCGGCCGATCGGTGTAGCGGTGGGCGTCTTCCGCCCGAACGACCACGGCAGCGGCGGCACCGTCGGCCACACCCGCACAGTCGAAGACGCTGAGCTCGCCGGCCACGCGCGGCTGGGACAACAGCTGCTCGACGCTCATCTCCTTGCGGAACTGGGCCCGCGGGTTACGTGCGCCGTTCTTGTGGTTCTTCGACGCAATCCGAGCCAGCGCCTGCTTGACGTCGTCCAGCTCCACGCCGTACCGCTTCGCGTAGGCGGGAACGATCATGGAGTACATGGCGGCCGCCGTCACCGTGCGATTGGTCCCGTCGGTCGGGATGGGAAACGCATTGGCTCCCTGGTAACCAGAATCCTTCAACTTCTCTGCGCCGAGGGCGACGGCGACGTCGTAGGCGCCGCTCGCCACGGCATACGCCGCCTGGCGAAGCGCCTCCGAGCCCGAAGCGCAGTAGTTCTCCACCCGGGTGACCGGCTTGTCGTTGATGCGCAGTGGGCGCGCCAGCATGATCCCGCTCATACCCGACTGCGCCGTGCCCAGCCAGTAGGCGTCGACGTCGTCGCGGCCGATTCCCGCCGAGTCGAATGCTCCCTCCGCCGCCTCTACCATGAGCTCGTCGACACCCTTGCCCCAATGCTCGGTGAAGCGGGTGCAGGACATGCCGACGATCGCGACCCGATCCTTGATCCCATGCGAACCCATCTCAGGTGCTCCTTCCTCGGAGTGGGCGAGCCTTCCAAAAGTAGTTCTGGATGCCGTCGGCGCTCGACAACCGCCGGAACACCATTTCCACCCGGTCTCCGACATGCACATCCGCCGCGTCGACGTCCGTGAGCTCGACCGGCAGCCGACCACCGCCGTCGAAGTCGACGACGGCGAACACGAGCGGCGGACTCGGCGTGTACGACAACCGGTCGACGGTGAACGTCTTCACCGTCCCGACGGCGTCGGCCATCGGCTGGGACTCGGAGTCACCGATGGCCGGGGGCATGCTCACCTCTCCCTCGCCCGAGCGGGACCCGACCAGTCCGAACTTCCAGTCCACCGACCTCCCCGCCGCGGTCGCCGACACCCGGGCCGGCTCGGGACGACGCGGGGGTTCGACCGGCAGCAGGTTGCGCCATGAGAGGTACCGTCCGTACGAGACGGGCGCAGCCGCATCGAGCTGCGCCGACACCGTCTGTGTCTGCCGGTGCTCCGCGACCGCGCCGGTCGTCCGCAACAGCAACGCCTCCGCACCGTCGGCCAGACCGAGGAGCGCGACGATCTCGCCGGGCGCTGCCTGCTCCAGGGCCGCGGCCAATACGACGTACGGGTGGGCCGCGCCGAGAACCCCGGCCCGCGACGTGAGCTGGTCGACGAAAGGATCCACCTTGGCCCCCGAGCGCCCCCCCATCGACCTCACCGCTCGTGCATGGGTCCCGGCGAGGAGAAGACGGTCGATCTGCGAGACGCCAACTCCGGCGAGCTCGAGCGCTCCGTCCAGCGCCTGCTGACCGGCGACGGTGTAATGCTCCTCCCCGAAGCGCTCCTCCCACACCTTTGAACGCACGTCGCCCGGGGTGCGCCAACGGTCGAGGAATTCCTCCGACACCGACGTCCACGCCAGGACCTCGGCCAACACAGCGCCGCCCGGGCCGTCGTCGCCGACCAAGATCGCTCCCGCACCGTCACCGAAATACGCCTCGTCCGGCCCACCGGGCAATCCGCTCCGCAGATCGGAGGCGACGGCGAGTGCGGTGCCCTCCGAGGACATGGCGGCGCGCAGAGCCCCGAAGGCGCTCCGCACCGAGCCCAGCACGTCGTACGCCGGGACGGTGCGCTCGAGGCGCAACGCGGCGTGGATCGTGTTCGCGTTCGTCCGATCGAGATACGGAGGCGCCACCGTGCAGTACCACAGCGATCGCACGCCCCCCGTGCCGCCCGGGCGAAGCGCGTTCCGCGCCGCCTCCACCGCCATGGTCGTGGCGTCCTCGTCGAACGACGCCACCGTCCGCTGGCCCTTTCGACCCCCTCCCCCGGCGACGCCGGCGACCTCCTGCAGGTCCAAACGGCGATACGGAAGATAGGCGCCATACCCAGTGATGCCACGCACGACCGACATCTTAGGGGACCGGTAACGTGTATCTTTTATGCACTTCTCGGGGTGCCGCGAAACTCTCGAACGAGATCGCCGGACAGCGGGAGTGGAACAAGAGGGAGAGAGGCTGAGGCGTGGGATTGCTCCAGGACAAAGTCGCCGTGGTGACCGGCAGCGGTCACGGCATCGGTCGCGCGCACGCGCTCGAGCTGGCCGCCCAGGGCGCCAAAGTGGTCGTCAACGATCTCGGCACCACGGTCAGCGGGTCGGGGTCCGGCCGCGACGCCGACGAGACGGTTGCACTGGTCGAGAAAGGGGGGGCACCGCGGTCGCCAACTACGGCGACGTCAGTGACCACGAGCAGTGTGGCGCGCTGGTGCAGCAGGCGATCGACACCTGGGGCCGACTCGACATCCTGGTCAACAACGCCGGCATCGTCCGAGACGCCGCGGTCTGGAACATGCCGGTCGAGGATTTCGACGCCGTCATGGCCGTCCACGTGCGGGGCACCTGGTCGTGCTCCCACCACGCCGCCGTGCACTGGCGGAGCCGGTCCAAGGCGGGCGAGCAGGTCATCGGCCGCATCATCAACACGACTTCGGGCGCCGGCCTCACGGGAAACTTCGGCCAGAGCAGCTACGCCACGGCCAAGGCCGCCATCGTCGGCCTCACGTTGACCCTGGCCCAGGAGTTGCGTTCGTGCGGTGTGACCGTCAACGCCGTCGGCCCGGCGGGGGCAACCCGGCTCACCGGCACCATGCCTGGAGCGCCCCCCGTCATCGAGCCTGACGAGATACCGCTCGACGAGTGGGAACCGATGGACCCGGCGAACAGCTCCCCTCTGGTGGCCTGGCTCGCATCTGACGGGTCGCAATTGGTCACCGGCCAGGTGATCCGTTCCATCCATGACCGCATCATCTGGATGCACGGCTGGCGGGAGGCGGCCGAGGTCGCCTCGGGACAACGCCGTTGGGACGCCGAAGAGCTCGGCCGGGCCCTGGCGACCGATGTGTTCCGGGTGGCGACCCCCGGATTGCGCTTCCTCGGGTGACCCCGGCGGGCCGCACTGCGCTGATCCGGTGAGCCCGCAACCGTCTCTCGCCGACCTCGTGGGGCCAGGGCGCAGCGCTCTCATCCTCCAAGAAGTCCAAGAAGGTGTGGTCGGACCGACCTCGGGGCTGCCCGAGCTCGCCGCGGCGGCTGACGCCGTGGGCCTGGTCCCCAACCTGCGGCACCTCACGTCTGCGGCACGAGGAACGGGCGTCCCCGTCGTGCACTGCACGGCGGCCGACATGCCGGGCCGCTTCGGTGCCAACCACAACGCCCGCCTCTTCGCCGGCGCCCGCAAAGGCGGCACGCTCGGGGAGCCTGGCGGTTTTCAGGTCCAGCCCGTCGCCGGGCTCCTGGAGGAAGGGGATCTGGTGGTCCCGCGCTTCCATGGCCTCAGCCCGCTCAGTGGGGCGCAGCTCGACACCCTCCTACGCAACGAGGGGATCGGCACCCTGGTGATCACCGGCGTGTCGCTCAACGTCGCGATCCCGAACCTCGTCTTCGACGCGATCAACCGTTCGTACCAGACCGTCGTCGTGTCCGACGCCGTCGCGGGGGTACCGACCGAGTACGGGCTCGATGTCCTGCGCTACACGTTGCAGCCGCTCGCCACGATCGTCACCACGGCCGACCTCATCGCGGTGTGGAGCTGATGACGCGCACGCCGGGCGACACAGTCTGTCCAGCCCCGGGCTAGTCCCAATACCGTTTACTTAAGACTACACCGGTGTTATTCTGGCGCCGATGCCCGGGCCGGGTGGGTCAAGCCGGAGACCGATCAGCGGTTGTCCGACCACATCTCGATCGGCGTGCTCACCCGGGTGTTCCCGCCCGACGTGGTCGACCGAGTCGTCAAAGAGTCCGGGCGCACCGAGCAGCGCCAGCGTCTGCTGCCGGCCCGTGTCGTCGTCTACTACGTGCTCGGTCTCTCGCTTTTCAGCCAGTGTGCGTACGAAGAGGTCATGCGCATGCTGGTCGAGGGTCTCTCGTGGGAAGAAGGCTGGGCCAACGCGTGGAACGTGCCGACCAAGGCGGCGCTCTTCAAGGCGCGGGCTCGGCTCGGGCCCGAGCCGCGTCGAGGCGCTCTATCGCGACTGTGCGGTGCCGCTGGCGACCAAGCGGACCAAGGGGGCCTTCTATAAGAGCTGGCGGCTCATGGGCATCGACGGCACCTGCCTCGACGTCGCCGACACGAGGCCAACGAGGCGGCCTTCGGTCGGCCCGGCTCCAAGCGTGAGAACAGTTCAGGTGCCTTTCCCCAGATCCGGGTCGTCGGCCTCGCCGAGTGCGGCACCCACGCCATCGTCGACGCCATCGTCGGCAGGTACACCGACGCCGAGCAGACGGCTGGTGCCCGCTCTGTTCGGCTCCTTCGTCCCCGGCATGCTGGTGCTGGCCGACCGGGGCTTCTTCAGCTTCGATCTGTGGAAAACGAGCCCAAGAAACCGGAGCCGATCTGTTGTGGCGGACCAAGTCCAACCACGTCTTGGCCGTCGAGCGGCGTCTTCGCGACGGCTCGTTCCTCTCGTCGATCTACCCGAGCCAAAAGGACCGCCGCAACCACACCAACGCCGTCGAGGGTGCGCGTCATCGAGTACCACCTCGAAGGCGGCGCCAGCGTCACACGGTGACGAGGACACGACCTATCGGCTCCTCACCACGATTCTCGATCCCAAGCGAGCCCCGGCCGCGAGCTCGCTGCCCTCTACCCCGAACGCTGGGAGTTCGAGACCGCGCTCGACGAGCTCAAGACCCACCAACGAAGTCCACGCGTGGTGCTGCGCTCCAAGATGCCCGACGGCGTCACCCAGGAGGCCTACGGATACCTCTGCGTGCACTACGCCATCCGCTGGCTCATGCACTCGGTCGCCCAAGGCGCACGAGCCGATCCCGACCGTCTGAGTTTCACGCGGGCCCTCCGGGTGGCGCGCCGCACTGCGGCGTCGCACCCGGGTTTTTCCCCCTGAGGTCCTCGACGACGCCGCACCGTCAAGCCACCTCCGAGCTGCTCTTCGAGCTCGTCGCCAAGCGGCGTCTGCGCAACAACCCTCGGGCCGTCAAACGCAAGATGTCGAACTACGGCGTCAAGCGGCCCGAGCACCGGAACCTTCCCCGCCCTCCGAGCCCGGAGATTCGGGTGCTAACTGCTTAAGTAAACGGTATTGGGGCTAGTCCGGAATATCGACGCTCACGCGGACAGGTCGAGCCCGAGCAACCGGATGGCGTTCCCACGGGCGATCTTCCGCACGGAAGCCTCGTCGAGGTGGCCGAATTGCTCGGCCGCGGCCTGGCGCGAGTGTGGCCAGGTGCTGTCCGAATGCGGGTAGTCGGTCTCGAACACGACCGAGTCGACGCCGATGCGGTCGATGATCGCGACACCGACGGCATCTTTGAAGAAGCAGCTGTAAACCTGACCGCGCTGGTAGTAGGTCGACGGTGGCTCCGGACAATACCGTTGTGAGTCGCTCCAGCCCATGTGCGTGCTCCAGACGTCGTCCGCCCGCTCGAGTACATAGGGGATCCAGCCGATCTGCGCCTCGGCGTACATGAGACGAAGTCCCGGATAGCGGTGGAGCAGCCCCGAGAACAGGATGTCGGTCAGGCTCGCCACGCTGTTGCCGAAAAGGATGGTGGCGGATACCGCATCGGGCCCGTCGGGCGCCGCCTTGGGAGTCCGAGTGCCCGAGCCGATGTGCATGCACACGACGGTCGAGGTCTCCTCGCATGCGGCAAAGAACGGGTCCCAATAGCCGGTGTAGATGCTCGGTAGGTCGAGGTAGGTCGGTAGCTCACTGAAGGCGACGGCGCGAACACCACGCGCTGCGTTCCGGCGCACCTCTGCGGCAGCCAGCTCTGCGTCCCAGAGCGGAACCAGGCACAGCGGGATCTGACGACCCGCGCTCTCTCCGCACCACTCCTCCACCATCCAGTCGTTGTACGCCTGGACGCACAAGAGCGCGAGCTCCCGGTCCTTCCCCCAGAGAAACTGCTGGCCGCAGAACCGCGGGTAGTTCGGGAAGCACAACTGCGCTTCGACACCATTGATATCCATGTCGCTCAGGCGGGCGGGCAATTGCCAACAACCAGGGCGCATCTCGTCATACGTGACGCCCCGGAGCTGGATCTCGTTGCTGGGGAACCCCGCAGCGGCGATGGTGCGCTTGACCGATGCCTTGTGGTCCTCGTAACACCACCAAGCGACGAGGGGTCCGTCATTCCCGGGCTCCTCGACGTAGCCAGCACCGACCAGCTTCGGCTCGCCGCCCGGGAGCAGCTCGACGTGAGGACCCACCTCGCGGAAGCGTGAAGGCAACCGGCTCGTCCAGACATCGGGCGGCTCGACCACGTGGGCGTCGAGGTCGACGATGGGCGGGATACGCGCCACGACCTCTTCATCGATGTCCTCGCTGAGGGCAACCCCATCAGTCACGGTGCAACCTCCACGTCGTCAGCCGTAACAAATATTATATGCGATTCAACCGGGAACGTCGGGCAGCCGATAGCTGTCGCGATCGGACGCCTGCGGCTGGCGGCCGGTGCGAAACGGGCAGAGCGGTGCGTCGACGAGCAGGATCCGGTTCCACTCCTCGGAGCGCTCGCGAACCTGTTCGTTCCAGCCGCGAACGACGGGGTCCCTGCGCTGCGCACCTTCGAATTCTGCCCATGCCTCCCACGACTCGATGGTCCAGAGCAGGATCACTTCGCGCTCGCCGGCCATCGCCGTCGACCAGGCACCCGCGAGCTCCCAGCCGAACTTGCCCATGACCTCTCTGCCGTCGTCGGCGACCAGATCGAGGAACCCCCACGACGTGCCTGCAGGGACACGCACGAGCTCATGGGCGTAGACCTCTCCACGGACACCGTCGCCGCAGAGCTCGTCGATCGTCCTCGTCCAGGGAGCCGGCTCGAGGAGGCGGTCGACGCCGCCTCTGCGGAACCCGGCAGCCCGGGCCCACCACTCGGCCAGCTCGGGATCCTGGAGCGTGGGATGACCGAACTCGTGTCGGAAGGATTCCGCCAAACCGGCGAACCCGTCTTCCTCCCAGATGTTGACTACCTCAGGCCACGTCCCGGTGGAGCCGACGGTCCCCCACACGCCGTAACACAGTTGATGCCGCTCCCGCTGGCCGATAGGAGACCAGTTGGCGGTCATGTGGTGCATGTAGTTGGCCCTGTTGTGGCCGATGATGTCGATGAACTCGTGGATGTAGACCTTGTCGTTCGGCACAGGGACCCCTTGGAGGTCACGCCTCGCCGTGGCGGCCGGGACGCGATTTGGCATATTGTATGCATACTGTGAACGACGGCGCCCACCCCGACGCGCCTCTCCCACTGGCCGGGGTGAGGATCCTGGCGTTGGAGCAAATGCAGGCGCTTCCCTTCGCCACCCAGCTCATGTCCCGGCTCGGTGCGGACGTCGTCAAGGTCGAACCCCTCTCGGGCGAGCTGGGCCGCGGAGCGTTGCCGGCGATCGAAGATCCCGCGGGGCGCCGGGTGGGCTGCACCTTCCTCCGCAACAATTTCGGGAAACGGAGTGTCGCCATCGACCTCAAGAACCCGGCCGGCCGTGACCTCGTATTGAGACTGGCGCCCCAATTCGACATCGTGGCTGAGAACTCGAAGCCCGGGGCGATGGGCAGGCTGGGGCTTGACTACCAGGACGTGAAGGCAGTGCACCCTTCGGTGATCTACGCGTCCGTGTCGGGATTCGGCAACACCGGAGACTCCCCTTACCGCTTGTGGCCCGCGTTCGCGCCCATCGTCGAAGGCATGTCGGGCATCTACGAGATGAAGCGGGAGGACGACAACCCACCGCTGCCCTCGCCGGTGGGTGCCCTCGGTGACATCTCCGCCGCTGTGTTCAGTGTGATCGGGATGCTCGCTGCCATCCGCCACCGCGATCTCACCGGCGAGGGCCAGTACATCGACGTCGCCATGTTCGATTCGGTCATCGCGTTCACCGACATCGTGATGAATTTCTGGTCCATGGGACTCACCGGCGGCAACAGCGGACCGGTCATCAACCACGGATTCCGGGCGACGGACGGGTGGTTCATCATGCAAGTTGCCCGCGAGGAGCACTTCAATCGGCTGATGCGAGTCGTGGGCCACCCCGAATGGGCAACCGATCCCAGGCTGGCGGAAAGGAGCGGGTGGGTCGAGCATCTCGAAGATGTCATCCGTCCCGGGATAGAAGGGTGGGCGGCCGACAAGACACGGGCCGAGGTCTGCGAAGCCCTCAGCGCAGAGGGCGTGGCTGCCGGACCAAGTTTCCGGGAGGACGAACTGGTGACGGATCCACATGTCCGGTCGAGGAACATGGTGAGCGAAATCGAGCGGCCCGACGGCTCCGGCCCGCCGGTTCTCGTACCCGGGAATCCGGTGAAGATGTCCGCCGTGCCCGACGAGAAGGACCGTCCCATCCCGTGGCTCGGCCAGCACACTGATGAGGTGCTCCTGACTGAACTGGGAATCTCGCCTGAAGATCTGAGCGGCCTCCGCGCCGACGGCGTCATCGGCTGACCACTTCGTCAGGGGTCAGCGGTCAGGGTCTGCGGTCTGCGGTCTGCGACCCCGCCAACGTGATGACGACGGGGACGACGAAGGACGAAGTTCCTGGAGTGCAGATGATGCAGTGGTCGATCGGGTGCAGTCGAGCCGCCCTTCTCGGCGAGCGACCTCCTTACGAACCTTCCGTCGTCAGCCGCGGGTCGACCCATGAAGGGTCGCGACCCTCCTTGAACGCCTTGAAGCCCTCAATGGCTTCGTCGCCGAACAGGCTTGCCTTCATGCCGATGCGGTCGTAGAGGCCGTAGTACTGATCGAAGGTGCGCTTGAGCTCGGACCGCGCCTGGGGAGCGGTCCGGCAGCACTGTCCGAGTACCGCTTCGGCCTCTTCGAGCAGTTGGTCGTGTGGCACGACGCGGCTGACGAGTCCCCACTCCACGGCTTCGGCGGCGGAGAGGCGCCGGCCGGTGAAGAGGAGGTCGCGCGCCCGGGCTGGCCCGATCTGGCGGGTCAGGATCTGGGCGTAGTGAGTGTCGGCGATGCCCCGGTACAGCTCTGGCGCACGGAACACAGCCCGGTCGCTGACGACCGCCATGTCCGACAGCATGGCGATGATGAGCCCGCCCCCTTGGCAGATGCCGTTGACGGCACTGACCACGGGCTTGACGCACTGACGCAGGGCATCGAACGGAGTGTTCTCCATCCCGAGGAGGTTGGGCAGGTCGGCCCATCCGTCCTCGTTGTCACCGCTGAGGTCGCCGCCCGGGGCGAACACGTCACCCGTTCCCGTCAGGAGCAGCCCGGCCAGGTCGGGGTCACGATCCACGTGTTCGACGGCGTAGCGGATGCCGAAGTACATCGCACCGGTCAGGGCATTGCGTTTGGCCGGGCGGTCGATGATGCAAACGCCGAATGGACCTCGTCGCTCGAAGCGCAGAAACCGGGTCCCGAGCCAGTCGCCGCTGGGGGGTCGTATGGCCTCAGCCATCTGGCGCTACGCGGATTCGGATCGGGTCACCAGGTTCCGCTGCCGGAAGAGCTCGACCACGGCGTCGGCCTGAAGCTTGAACATCTTCGAGTACTCCTCGACGGCCCGATCCGCGTCACCCTTTTTGGCCAGCCGGGCGATCGCGGTGAGTCCCTTCTGCTCGGGCGGAATGGAGCCGGTCACGACTTCGAAGAAGGGTCCCGGCACCAACGCTGACATCGCACGCAGGACCACGGGAATACGCGGAGAGTGGGCCGCCTCGACCACCAGGCTGTGGAAGGCCAACGCGCCCCTCCCGACCGTGGCGGGATCGTCCGTCGACGCAACCTCGCGTGCGAGCTCTCCCAGCCGCGCGATCACTTCGGGGTCGTTTCGGGCGATGGTGCGACGAACCGCCAGGCCATAGATGAGGGCGAACAGTCCATAGTGGTCGCGAATGGTGTCCTCGTCGAACGAGTTGATGAACGCCCCTTTGTGGAGCCGCGTCGTCACCCAGCCCTCGCGCTCGAGTGCCACCACCGCCTCGCGCACCGGTATGCGGCTCACGCCGAGCGCTCTGGCAATCTGATCCTGCGGCAGGCGCGAACCCTGTTGGAGCTCACCGTCGAAGATCAGGCGCCGGATGTAAGTCGCCGCGTGTTCACCACTGGCCTGCCGCACGGCGGAGCCGTCGGGTGCGGAGAGCGTGAGGCCACGACTTGTCGATCCGCTTGTGTCCGCCGACCTCTCCATCTCCATCAGACTACTGGCAATCTGAATACTTTCTCATGGATACAGATGCAATTATTGCATATCATTTGCAAAGTAAGGGTATTCGGATGCCTGGCGGCGCGTCCTCTCTGCGGTGGGGCCCCGGGGCACCACGTCCTCGGCTCGGAGGTCGGACACGTCGGACCATCATGCAGGGCCGGCGTCGAACGGTCACAACAGACGGTTCGGTCGCCTCGTTTCGGCGGCCTGGTTTCAGACGCCCCGGTTCGGGCACCTCGGCCGCCTCGGTTGGTCAGTCGGCGCGGTTCCGAACGCGGTCGCGCAGAGCCTTCACGGCTTGGAGGTGCGCCGGCTGAGCGACCGACCATTCTTGAGTCTCGAGTTCGATCCGCTCCGCCTCTCGGCGGTCCGCCAACGGGGCCGTTCGGTCGAGGGTTTCCTTCGTGCGAACGACCAGGCCGGGCGAACGGGCTGCGGCGCGCCTCGCGAAGGCCTTGGCGGTCGGGAGGAGATCGTCGTGCGGTACGAGTCTCCACGCCATGCCGGCACGCACCGCGTCCTCGCCGCCGAGCACGTCCCCGCAGAGGACCATCGCAGCCGCTCCTTGCCGGCCGACACGTTGACTCAGCATCCACAAATGGCCGCCGCCTGGATGGATCGCCACATCGAGGAACCGGGGATCGAAGCTCGCTTCGTCGGAGACCACAATGACGTCGCACGCCAGCGGGAGTGACACGCCGGCGCCGATGGCGGCTCCTCCCACAGCAGCGATCGTGGGCACCGGGCAGTCAGCCAGGGCGCGCAGGCCCGCGTAGGCATCGGCCAGCGGTCCCGGAGGACTGAGCAAGTCGTCGACGGACCCCCCGGCGCAGAAAACGGGGGGCGACGCCGCGAGGACGATCGCCCGAACGCCGGCTTCGAGCACCGATCCGACCGCTTCGGCCAATCGCGTCGCTCATGGCCCGCGACAGGACGTTCCGGTGCGCGGGATCGTCGAGCAGGACGACCCCCACTCCGACCTCCTGGTTCAGCTCGACCTGTACCAGGCCATGGAACTTCCCGTTCTCCATTTCGTATACTTTATGCTATGGATCTGGGCCTGGCCGGGGCGACGATCGTCGTCAACGGTGGCTCCGCCGGCATGGGGCTCGCCGCTGCACTGACGTTCGCCGCCGAGGGGGCCAGCGTGGCAGTGCTGGCACACGACCGGGAACGGTTGGCGAACACGGTCGAGCGCCTCCGCGTCGCCGGCAGCCCCAACCCGGTCGCGCTCCCGGCGGATCTCACCGACGAGGAGCAGGTCCGGCTCGCCTTCGAAGAACTCGGTCGACATTGGCCGCAGCTCAACGTCCTCGTCAACGCTGCGGGCCCGGTCGACGTCGGCATCGGGACGTTCGAAGCGATCTCCGACGCCGAGTGGTTGGCCACGATGGAAATCGGACTCCTGTCAGCGGCACGGTGTGTCCGTGGCGCGCTGCCCATGCTGCGCGCCGCCGAGTGGGGCCGGATCGTCAATGTCTCGGCGCACTCGACCCGCCGTCAGTCGCCGGAGTTGATCGCGTACACCGCGTCGAAGGCGGCGCTGACGAGCTTTTCGAAGAACCTGAGCCAGACCCTTGCTCCAGAAGGCATCTTGGTCAACACGGTCTCACCGGGGTCGTTCCTTTCACAGGGCATGAGGGACTACCTCAGGCGGCTTCCGCCGGAGCGAGGGATCGACGCTGACAGTCTGCACGACGCGATGAAGGTGATCTCAGAGGACTTCGGTCATCCCGCACACCTCGGTCGTGCCGGTGACCCTTCGGAGATCGGCCCCGTCATCGCCTTCGTCGGCTCTCGGCTGAACAGCTACATGACCGGAGCCGACGTCAACGTCGACGGCGGATCTGACTTCTGAAAGGTCGTCGGGAAGCCGGGTGAATGGTCTTCGGGAGCCGGGTGAACGCTCGTCGGGAGCCGGGTGAACGCTCGTCGCGAGCGGTGTGAACGGTCCGTAGCTCAGATTGCGACCAGGTGGGCCGCCCGCACGAACGGCAACTCCCCCTGGTTCACGATGCCCGGCGGAGCAGCGCAGGCCGCCGGTATGGCGTTGACGGCGGGCAGGGCGGTCGTCATCGCCCCGTCGAAATGATCGTAGAGGGGCTCGAGTCGGCAGCGCACGCCCGGCTCCCCTTCGATCTCGATGACGTAGCCCTTCTCGACGGGCCATTCGGGCGTCATGCCGTGGCCGAGCTTCCAGACGAACTGGCACTCGATGACGGGACGGCCGCCGGCACGGCCGGAGATGACGCCTTTGAACCCCGAGATCCGGCCTTTCTGGACGACCATGTACCCGAGATCCATGCGCTCGTCCGCGGTGGCGAACTGGACTTGGAGGTCGACCGAATCGAGGTCCACGGCGAGGGCGCGGGCCATCACGACGATCTGGTCGCGGAACGATCCGCAGGCGGCCTCCACCGCCTTCGGCGCCTGGGGGTCGTCCACATCGAGGTCGATGCCCATGGAGCGGAACATCTTCTCGTTGGCGTAGCCGCTCATATCGAGGGACTCGAGCACCGAGATGCGGTCGATGCGCGCGCACATCGCCGACGCGGTCAGGGCGACCATCGGCGCGTGCCCGGGGTAGACGCCGCTCGCGTACAGCGACGAGCCGCCGCGGCGGGCGGCTTCGGCGATGCGTTCGGTCGACTCCGGGCCGTAGCCCGAGCCGGCGAGCATGTACATGGTGGTGACGACGTTCGTGCCGGACTCGAGGATGGCCGCCAGGTGGTCGAAGTCGGGTCGGTACGGCATGTAGGACACGCAGTCGGCGTGCAGGGCGAGCAGCGCATCGACGTCGTCGGTGGCGATGATGCCGAGCGGTTCTGTGCCGCACAGCTCGCCCGCATCTCGGCCCACCTTCTCGGGTGACCAGGCGTAGCAGCCGACGAGATCCATGGCAGGGTGGCGCGCCAGGGCCCGGACGGCCGCCGTGCCCGTCTTGCCCGTCGTCCACTGGATGACCCGGAGGGGGGCGCCGGCGCCGGACGGACGGGACTGCTCGGGGTCCGACGGCGGCGGCGGTGGTGGTGGTGACGGTGACGGCGGCGGCGTCACCGGGCTTGCTTCTCGGGAATCCGTTGCGAGGTTTCCTGCAACGCCCGCCAGACCCGGACCGCTTCGGCCCGGGGTAGGGCGAGCGACGCTTGCGAGACCCAGGCGTCCGCCGGGTGGACGTAGCAGACGGGGCCGTCGGCCAGCTGGTCGTAGAGCGCCTCGGCGACCTCCTCGGGGGTGTTCGGGTTCATCAGCCGCCACCGGGCCCGGTCGAGCGGGTCGTCGGTGTCGCCCCGGCCGCACAGCTCGGGGTCGAGCGTCTCCTGGAAGGCGTTGTAGTTCGGTGACGAGGTCGCGCCCACGAAGATGTTGGTCACGTCGACGCCGTGATCCGCCATCTCGGTCCAGAGCGTCTCGGCCAGGATCCACTCGTAGGCCTTGCCCGCTCCGTAGGTGCCGAAGTTGACGGCGCCTTGCGTGCCCCCCATGGAGCTGACCAACCCGATGCCACCACGGCGGCGCTCCACCATCTTGCGGCCGAAGAGGTGGCACAGGGCGGTGGGGGTGGCGCAGTTGACCGCGACGCTGTCCAGGTGGACCTCGACCGGGACGTCGACGAAGCGACCGGCTGGGGCGATCGTCGCGTTGTAGACGAGCAGTCCGACCTGGAGATCGTCGGTCGCCTCCGAGACGGTGGCGCCGACGCCCGGGTCGACCAGGTCCGCTCGCAACGTGCGAACCTCGACGCCGTGGCGCTCGCGGACATCGGCTGCGGTCCGCTCGAGCTGTTCCTCGCCGCGGGCGAGGATGACGACGTTCAGTCCTCGAGCTGCGGTCCCGTGGGAGAGGGCGGCGCCGATACCCATGGAGCCGCCGGCGATGAGGGCCCAAGGCCCGTACCGCTCGGCGAAGGACGTGACGGTCACGAGCGGTCGGCGGTACGAGAGGCGGGAGCGGGAGTGGGAGCGGCGGCGGCGGCGGCGCCGGCGCCGGCGCCGGCGGCCGGAGTCGGAGCGGGAGCGGGATGGGCCGTCGAGGGGGTCGCTGTGACAGTGGACCGGGGTGATTGGCGGCCGGCGAGCTCGCTCCAGTAGCGAAGGTCGCGTTCATCAGCCTCGCGGCCGACCCGAGTGACGACGTCGACATCGGGGGACTCGGCCCTCAGGGCCCGCGCCGTGCAGCGTTCCCTCGATCGACGGGCGAAGGGGTCGAATGAGAAGTGCCGCATGGCGTTGGCGTGGGAGATCCGCTCGACCACATCGTCGGGCAGGCCGGCGACGAGGGCCGCGAGCTCCTCCGGAGCCCGGGGCCACGTCCCGTCCGAATGGGGGAAGTCGGACTCCCAGCAGACGTTGTCCACGTTGAGCTCGTCGAGCAACTTCACCCCGATGGGGTCGTTGATGAAGCAACAGAGGATGTGGCGCCTGAAGACGTCGGTCGGACCGGCGTGAGAGCCGAAATCGTGCTTGGTCCATCCCTCGTGACGATCGTGAACGTGCTCGGCGCGCCAGAGGAAATAAGGGATCCAGCCGACGTCGCCCTCCGTCAGGCTGAACCTCAGATCGGGGAAGCGGTCCCAGAACGGCGCCCAAAGCAGGTCGACGAGGGTGAAGATCGACATGGTCGACGAAAGCGTCATGCGGACGCTCGCCGGCGCATCCGCCGGTGCCGGTACCTGCCGAGACGACGAGCCGACGTGGCAGCACAGCACCGTCCCCTCGTCGCTGGCCGCGGCGAACACGGGGTCCCAGTGGTCCGAGAAGATCGAGGGCATCTTCAGGGCTTCGGGGTTCTCGCTGAAGGTGACGGCGTGACACCCCTTGGCGGCGAGGCGCTTGATCTCCGAAACCGTCTCGTCGACGTCGAACAGCGGCAGGATGCCGCACGGAATGAAGCGGTCGGGGTAGGCGCCGCACCATTCGTCGACGTGCCAATCGTTATACGCCTTGATCATGACCAGGTTGACCGACCGGTCCGGGCCCTGGTTGAGAACCTGGCCCGAGAACCCGGTGAAGTTGGGAAAGTTGAGCCCGGCGAGCTGCCCGCCTGCGTTCATGTCGGCGACCCGCTCGTGCACGTCGTAACAGCCGGGGCGCATCTCGTCGTATCGGGCCGCGTCGATGTTGAACATCTCCTTCGGCTTGCCGGCCACGGCGTTGAGTCCCAGGTTGCGACCCTTGACGTCGCCGTACCACCACTGTTGGCGACCCTCGTCGTCCTCCACCACCCGCGGCGCCTGCGAGCGGTACCGCTCCGGGACGTGTCCGTCGAACATGTCCGCCGGCTCGCAGATGTGATCGTCGACGCTGACCAGGATCAGATCACCCGGGTCGAGAGGCGCCTCGGCTCCTTTCCCCCGGCGCCGTACCGCCAGCCATCTGGCCCATCAGGCGACCTGCTCGTCGAGCAATGTCGGATCCGCCCGCAATTCCTTCCGCACCATCGCCTCCCAGAAGCCGACGAAACCGTTGCCGTCGCTCTTGTTCATGAGATTCATCCACCAGTCGGGCACCGGTGTGTCGAGCGGTCGCCCCGCCGCCATGACGTGCCAGGCCCTCTGGCAGCGTTGCTCGAGTGCGACCGCCCGCTGATGGACCGCTCGGGCGGTCGAGCCGACCACGAGGACGCCATGGCCGGCGAGGAGTGCGAGGTCCGCCGTGCCGATGCGGGCCACGGCCTCCTCCGCGGCGACCATGTTGTTCACGCCGCCGTCGTATTCGTCGACGACCACCAGCTCGCCACCGCCGAGGCTCGAGCTCTGGTCCATGGCGGGAGGGACCACCTTCATGTCCGCCATCACCGTGCCGTAGAGCGGGTGGTTGTGCACGGCCCATCCGACTCCGGGACGGGCCGCGTGCAGCGCGAGGTGCAGAGGAATGCCGAGCGGAACGGGCCAGTCGCCCTCGACCACATTGCCCTCCAGGTCGATCCGGATGACGTGGTGCGGACGGAGCTCGTCCCAGGTGATCAGCCACGGATTGCACAGCAACGTCCCGTCGCCGACGTTGCAGGTGATGTGGCCGGCCAGATGATCGTTGTACCCCTCGCGCCACAGGCACCGGGCCAGGAGCACCAGCTCCTCGCGTGGTGACATGTCGGGGATCAGCTTCGCTGGAGTCGGCTCAAAATCCATGTCCCTCTTCCTCCGGATCGCGACCGTTCTCGTTGTGCGTGGCCACCCCTGCGTGCAGGGATCTCGCGCGCACCCTCGTACCTTCACGATGCCACGGGATACCCCGGCGTCAAGGCGACATCCGATCCGCTCCGATCCGACCGCGGCCGGGTCCGAGCTCGGCCAATCCGAAGTCGGCCGCCCCGGCCCCGGCCCGAGCGCTGGCCGCGATCGGAAATGCTGGTTTCATACGAACGGCCCGGAACGGCCGGCGTGGTCGGCCCTTCCCAGGATCTGTCGTGTTACAATGTGATATGGTTGTGTCACCAAGGTTAGGCTCCGGTGGCAGCACGGTCAAGGTCAAGGAAGTCCGATCCGTGCGCAACGCCTGCGCACTGCTCGAGTGCGTGGCCGCCCATCAACCCGTCGGAGTGAGCGAGCTCTCTCGCCTCACCGGCATCGACAAAAGCGCCGTCCAACGGTTGGCCGTCACACTGCATGCCGCCGGTTGGCTCCAGCCACACTCCCGGCCGCCGACTCGCTGGGAGATCTCGCACGCCAACCCGCTCCTGCGTGCCGGCGCGACGGTGGACCTCGAGGCGCTGGCCCGACCGGCCATGGAACGGTTGCGCGATCGGAGCGGCGAGACCGTGATCCTCATCGTGCCGAGCGGGGACCGGCTGGTGATCGCCGCCGCGGTCGAGAGCCGCCAGCCCATCCGCCTCAGTCCGACCGTGGGCTTCGTGCTGCCCCTCGAGGGCAGCTCGGCCGCCGCTGCCATCGACGCCCGATCGCCATCACAGGAACCCGAACGGGATGCAGGCGCCGATCGGGACGCAGGCGCCGATGGCCCGGGTCCCGCCTCCGCTCCCGCCACCGCCTCCGCCGAGCGAAGAGCGGTCCGCACCCGAGGCTGGGCCACCAACGACGGCGACGTCACCGAGGGCGTCCGCGCCGTGTCGTCCGCCATCCTCGATACGGACGACGATCCCGTCGGTGCCCTCGCCGTGTGCGGCCCGTCGACGCGGATCGGCACGGACGACCTGCCCCGCCTCGGAGCCATGGTCGCCGAGGCGGCCGCCGAGGTGTTCAGGAAGAGGCCAGAGACTCCCCGATGACCCCGGCCCGTCGGAGGTCGGCCAGCTCGGCCGCCGACGCCACCTCCGAGAGGACCTCGTCGTTGTGCTGGCCGAGCGTGGGGGACGCACGGGTCATCCAGGCATCCACGTCGTTGAAGCGAAAGGGCATGCCGGGCAATTCGTGAGCGCCGGTCACGGGATGCTGCTCCGTCTCGAAGAGTCCCCGATGACGCAGCTGCGGGTTGTGCAACACGTCGCGACCCGCCACCACCGCCGCCGCGGGCACTCCGGCGCCGGTGAGCAGCATCGCCGCCTGCTCTTTGGAACGGTCCGAGCACCACCCCGACAGCAACGAGTCGATCGCATCGAAGTCGGCCGCCCGCCCGGCCTCGGTCGACCAGCCCGGCTCGCTCGACAGACCCGTCGCCGCGCACAGTCGGCGCCATTGGTCGTCCGACTCGATCGGCAACCGCCACCCACTCGTCCTCACCCGCGCACGCGTACACACCCTGGGGCCAGCCCGGGCCACCGGTCCCGCCCGTGCCGAGGCGTCCCACCAGCCGACCGGACATGTCCCACTCGATAAGTTGCTCCGCCGTCACATTCAGCGCCGCCTCCACCATGGTCGCCTCGACGAGCCGACCCTGACCGTCACGCTCACGTGCCCCCAAGGCGACGAGCGTGGCAAAGACGGCGTGCAGGCCGGCGAGGGGGTCGCACGGACCCGGGGCAGGACGGGCGGACCGTCGGGGAAACCCGTCACCCAGGCCATCCCCGACATGCACTCCATCGTCTGGGCGAAACCGGTCCGGTCGCGCCACGGTCCGTCCAGCCCGAAGGCCGGCATGCGGACCATCACCAGCCGGGGGTTCACCTCCTTCAGGCGGTCCCAGCCCAGCCCGAACTGCTCCATGACCCGGGGCGTGTAGTTCTCGACGACGACATCGGCGTCGCGGACGAGCCGCTCGAAGACCTCCACCCCGGCGGGACGGGTGAGGTCGAGCGTCACTCCCCGCTTCGACGCGTTGACGACGTGGAAGATCCCACCCCATTCCCACCATCGGGGTCTCGGTCGGCGCCTTGACGCCCGCCAGCCGCATCAGGTCAGGGCCGCGTCACGGACTCGACCTTCACCACGTCGGCCCCGAGCGAAGCCATGACGTGGGTGGCCGCCGGGCCCGCCCACCAGGCCGTGCAGTCGAGTACTCGATAGCCGGACAGCGGTCGTCGTCCGTCGCCGCCCCCCGCCGCGCCGTCGCCGCCCCCCGCCGCGCCGGCGTCGCCTCCCGCCGCGCCGGCGTCGCCCGCGACTCGGAGACGAGGCGGCCACTCCACCGAGCCGTCGTCAGCGCCCGGTCCGGGGGCGGTCCCGACCGGCGGCGCCCCACCCCCTCGATCCGATACGGCACACGCGGCCGCCGGAACCGCCCACTGGCGGAGCGCTCGAAGACCCCCCGTGCGACGAACTGCTCGAAGTCGGCCACCTTCGACCCATCCAGGACGGGTCCCGCAGGGATTCGGAAGGCAGCCGCCTCCTCCAGGGCGGACTCGGAGCGGCGGGCCTGGGTCCACTCGTGTACGGCATCGAGGAATTCGTCGCGGCGGGCCCAGCGCACTTGAGCCCGGGCTCAGAGCCGGCGTCGTCGAGCCAGTCCGGTCGGCCGATGAGTACGACGAAATCCTGGAATTGCTGGGCGCTGTTCGTCGTGAAGACCACGTAGCCGTCGCTCGTCGGCTCGACCGAGGGCACCTCGACCGTGCGGCCTGTGCCCTTCAGCTCGGGCCAACCGGCGAAGCTGGCGAAGACCGACGGGTAGGTGGCGAGCGTGACCGCCATGCAGTCGAGCATGGCCACGTCGACGTGGCGGCCCCGACGGTCGTGGGTCGCGGCGAGCGTGGCCACGGCGGCGTAGGTCCCGGTGAGCCACTCGCCGATGCGGCCTCCGGCCGGGAGGGGCGGACGCTCGGGCGTGCCCCGGCTGCCCATCGACCCGCAGGCGGCCTGCAGGGTGAATTCCGTGGCCGGGTGGTCCGCCCACGGGCCGTGCGCGCCGAAGGGCGAGATCGACACCGCGACCAGTCCGGCGTGTTCGCGGTGCAGTCGGGCGGCGTCTTCGGGATCGTTCGGTCAAGACGACGTCGGCGCCCGCGACGAGGTCGGCGTCGCCGCCGGTGACCGAGCGCTTCGATGCGTGCAGGTACTCGAAGAGACCGGGTTTCGAGCGCCGCATCGGGTCTCCCCCCGTCCCTCTCGACCTTCACGACGTCGGCGCCGGCGTCCGCGAGCAGCTTCGAGCAGTACGCGCCGGGGATGCCGGTGGTCCGGTCGAGGACGCGCAGCTCCATCAGGTGGCCGGCTCGGCGTAGGGCAGGTGGATATCACCGCCCGAGTCGTTGAAGACGACCCGGAGCGCCATGTCGACGCGAAGATCGTCGAGCCGGCACCCGACGACGGCGGTCATCAGCCACCACTGCTCCTCCATGGCCACGATCGCCGGCACGTAGGGGACCTGGAACGAAGGGTGCTGGGGTCTCCAGACGACGGTCCAGCTGTAGAGACGACCGAGACCCGAAGACGTCCTCCACTCCAGGTCCTGTGACCTGCAGTGAGCGCACAGACCGGCGGGCAGCCGGGGGATCGTCCCGCACTGCGTGCAGCGTTGGTAGGCGAGGCGGCCCTGCCGGGCCGCGTCCCAGTAGGGGGCGGACAGCCTGGTCGGCTGCGGCAGCGGGATGCCCGGCGGTTGCGGTGCGAGCTCGTCGGTCACGGGCGCGACGAACCCAGCAACATGACGTCGGTGAACAGCGCCCCGGAACCTCCGTTGGTGCAGATCGCCACCTCGGCCCCGGGTACCTGGACCGTCGGGCACTCGCCGCGCAGCTGCTGCACGGCACGGATGACCCGTTGCAGCTGCTGCGCGTTGATGCCGGCGTGGCTGAACGACATGGTGCCCCCGTCGGTCGTGATGGGGATGGCTCCGTCGGGGGCCACGTTGCCCTCCTCCACGAACGGTCCCCCCTCGCCCACCGGGCAGAAGCCGAGCGCCTCCATCTGCCTGATGATCTCGAAGGAGAACGGGTCGTAGAGCTCGGCGACGTCGACGTCGGACGGGCCGAGCCCGGCGGTGCGGAACGCGGCCGCCGCGGCACGCGCTCCGACCATCCCGGCGGTGAATCCGTCGTGGCCCTCCATGTCCCACACCGGCGCCATCCGGTACGCGGGGCCGAAGCAGTCGCTGTCACCCCCGAGGACGAAGACAGGCGGCCGGCGGAGATGGCCGGCGACGTCGGGACGGGCCAGGACGAGGCCGCAGCCGCCCTCGGACGTCATGGCGCACTCGAGGAGATGGAACGGGTCCGCGACCATCCGCGACGCCAGGATGTCGTCGGGAGTGAACGGACCGCGACCGGTGTACACGGCGTCGGGGTTGACGTGCCCGTTGTTCCGGACCGTCGCGGCCGCGGCAGCCATCTGCTCCGGTGTGGTGCCGTACACGATCATGTGTCGCCGCGCCATGAGGGCGAACTCGGCGGCGGTGAAGAGCCCGTAGCCGACGACGAACTCGTTGGCCGGCCTCGTCCACGGAGCCGTGGCACTGCGGTCGGTGTAGACACCCGCTCCCCCGGCCGCGATCAGGACGACAGCGCGACTGCCCGACGGCGACCATCTGAGCCGCCTGCAGCACGGCGGGGATGCCGAACGCGTTGGCGATGCGGGTGCAAGGGCCGAGGCCGAGCGTCAACGCCAGCTCCTGGCTGTGGATGCCGACCACTGCGTCCACATCGCCCGGCTCCAGGCCGGCATCGGCGAGCGCACCCAGAGCACCCTCGGTCGCGATCGACTCGGAATCGTGCTCGGGGAGCATCCGCGCCTGGACGGTGTTGTGCACGCCCACGATGGCGACGTCATGGTAGGGATGGGCGGGCATTCCGAGTGATTGTCTACCTCATGTCGGCCGGGTTTCATCGGGTCCGGCATCACCACATAGACGGCTGATCCCAAGCGATCCCGCCTGAGAGGGGATCCGCATCGGACGCGACGTCGGGGTCCACGATCGGCGTTGCTCAATCCAAACTCGACCGAGGAGGTCTTGGACGCCGATCTGGACATGTTCGCCCGCGCTGTATGTGACGATCGACGACGCCGAGCTCTTCACGCTCGCCTTCGTCCAGGCGCTTCTCGGCTCCAACTCTGAGCACGGTTCTCGCGCCAGGCGCCCGTGCACCGGCGCCATCTGATCCCCTCCATCCCGTACCAGTCGGCGTACAGCAATCGCCTGCGCCAGGCCCGAGGCCGGCTCGCCCGCCGCTGATCCGTTTGCTGGCATCCGACACCGACCTGCGAGAGGACGACACCTGCGTCATGGAGCGCCAGATTTCTATAGCGCCCGCCACTCACGCTCTTTTGAAGTCCGCGCCCGCCCTCTGCGATCCCTCCTCGGCGTTCGATCCAGGCTGGCCCTTGGAATTAACGGACCGCCAAATTCTTCAACTGCCCTTGCATCTCCCCTGGGTGGCTGGTACACCCTCAGGCAGCGATCAGCACATACACAGGCTGCGATCAGCTTCAAGAGGGCGGTGGGTGGGCCAGCGCAGTGTGGACTGCACCACGGTTCGGCTTCGGAGGTGAGTTCAGCCGGCGTTCAGTGAGCGGAAGGCGGGGGCTCCATGAAGGATCGACGTGCGGCACGAGTCGGAATTCTCAGGTCGGCGGCGGCCGCCGTGATCACGATGGCAGGGGTCGGCGTCGCCGTCTCCGCCGTGCTGGGGGCGACGACTGCCGGTGCGCAATCGGCTGCCTCCATCTCGGTGGCCAAGTCGGCCAGCGTCACGAAGTACTCGGCTGCGGGCACGCCGATCACCTACAGCTACAACGTCTCCAACACCGGGAACGTGGCGCTGAGTTCGGTCGGCGTCACCGACGCCATGCCGGGCCTGTCTGCGGTTTCGTGCCCCACCACGAGCCTGGCCGTCGCAGCTTCGGAGACGTGCACGGCCACGTACACCACCACGCAGGCCGACGTCGACGCCGGCAAGATCGTCAACACCGGCGTGGCCACGGGCACGTCGCCGACAGGAGCCAAGGTCTCGGCTTCATCGACTCAAACCATTCCTGCGGTAGAGAACGCATCGATCTCGATCAACAAGACCGCTGACGTCAACGACTTCTCGACCGCCGGCACCCCCATCGACTACAGCTACTCGGTGAGCAACACCGGCAACGTCGACCTCACCTCGGTCGGCGTCACCGACTCCATGCCGGGCCTCTCGGCCATTTCGTGCCCGACCACATCCCTGGCACCCGGAGCCGATGAGACCTGCACCGCCAGTTACACGACGACCCAGATCGACGTGGACAACGGCGAGGTCACCAACACCGGCGTGGCCTCAGGAACCCCCAAGGTGGGTCCGGTGGTGTCGTCCACCTCCACTCTGACGATCTCGGCAACCCAGGAACCGTCCATCGAGCTGCAAAAGTCGTCGACGACGCCGGACTTCGGCGCACCCGGCACCCTGATCACCTACGACTACGTCGTCACCAACAGCGGCAACGCGACCCTCACCCCGGTCGGGGTGACCGATCCCCAACCCGGACTGTCGCCCGTCACCTGCCCGTCGAGCTCGCTGGCTCCGGGCGCCAGCGAGACGTGCACGGCGACATACACCACCACCCAGGCCGACGTGGACGCCGGCAGAATCACCAACAACGCCACGGCGAGCGGTACGCCGCCGGTGGGACCGGTCGCCACCGCCACCGACAGCCTTACCATCCCCTCGAACCAGATCCCCTCGGTCTCGGTCAACAAGACCTCCAACGTGGCCAACTACTCGGCGCCGGGGACTCCCATCACCTACAGCTACCTAGTGACCGACACCGGCAACGTGACCCTCACCTCGGTCGGGGTCACCGACCCCCAGCCTGGGCTCTCGGCCATCTCCTGCCCCGATTCGACCCTGGCCCCGGCGGCCAGCGTGACGTGCACGGCGACATACACCACCACCCAGGCCGACGTGGACGCCGGCTCGATCGTCAACACGGGCACCGTCAGCGCCACCACTCCGAGCCAGTCGAACGTCACCGGGACGAGCGCGCTGACCATCCCCGCCAACCAGATCCCCTCGGTCTCGGTCAACAAGACCTCCAACGTGGCCAACTACTCGGCGCCGGGGACTCCCATCACCTACAGCTACCTAGTGACCGACACCGGCAACGTGACCCTCACCTCGGTCGGGGTCACCGACCCCCAGCCTGGGCTCTCGGCCATCTCCTGCCCCGATTCGACCCTGGCCCCGGCGGCCAGCGTGACGTGCACGGCGACATACACCACCACCCAGGCCGACGTCGACGCCGGCTCGCTCGTCAACACCGGCACCGTCACCGCCACCCCGCCGATCGGATCCAACGTCACCGACACCGACACGCTGACCATCCCCGCCGTCCAGAACCCGTCCGTGTCGCTCGCCAAGACGGCAAACGTGGCCAACTACTCGGCGCCAGGAACCGCTATCACGTACAGCTTCGCGGTGACCAACACGGGCAACGTGACCCTCACCTCGGTCGACGTGAGCGACGCCATGGTCGGGCTGTCGCCCATCTCCTGCCCGGTCACCTCCCTGGCCCCGGCGGCCAGTGAGACCTGCACGGCCGGTTACACCACCACCCAGGCCGACGTCGACGCCGGCGCTGTCACCAACACCGGCACCGCCTCGGCCGTACCACCGATGGGGTCAGGCGTCACCAGCAGTGATTCGTTGACCGTTCCCGCCGTCCAGAACCCGTCCATCTCGCTCACCAAGACGGCCAACACCGCCCAATTCGCCGAGGCGGGTACGCCGATCCAGTACATCTACCAGTCCACGAACACCGGCAACGTGACTCTGACCTCGGTCGGGGTCACCGACCCGATGGCCGGGCTCTCGGCCATCTCCTGCCCGACGACGACTCTCGCCCCCACCGTCAGCGAGACCTGCATGGCCACCTACACCACCACCCAGGCCGACGTCGACGCCGGAGGCATCACCAACACCGGGACCGCCGTCGGCACCCCGCCAAGTGGGCCACCGGTGAGCAACTCCTCGACGGTGACCGTCCCTGCCTTCAACGGAGCCCAGATCGGCCTCGACAAGATGGCCGACGTCGCCAGCTACTCGGCTGCCGGCACTGTGATCACCTACGACTACCTGGTCACCAACACCGGCAACAAGACGCTCAACTCGATCCAGGTGAGCGACACGACGGCTGGCGTCTCCGCAGTGAGCTGCCCCGATTCCACCCTGGCGCCGACAGCCGATGAGACGTGCACGGCCACCTACACCACCACCCAGGCCGACGTCGACGCCGGATCAGTGACCAACATCGCCGACGTCTCCGGCACTCCCAACCAAGGGGCCGCCGTCACGCAGGTCACGTCGCTCACGATTCCAGCCATTCAGAACCCGTCGATCGGGATCACCAAGACGGCCGATGTCAACAGCTTCTCCGCCGCCGGCACTCCGATCACCTTCAGCTACGCGGTGGCCAACACCGGCAACGTGACCTTGTCGTCGGTGCACGTCACCGACCCGCAGCCGGGGCTGTCGGCGGTGAGCTGCCCCCACGTCAAGCTGGCGCCCGCTGCCGATGAGACGTGCACGGCCACCTACACCACCACCCAGGCTGACGTCGACGCCGGCGGCCTCACCAACACGGGAACAGCATCAGGGAACGCACCGAACGGCAACGCCGTCACCGATCAGGACAGCCTGACCATCCCGGCGGTCCAGAGCCCGTCGATCGGGATCACCAAGACTGCCGATGTCGGCGACTTCTCGTCATCGGGGGGAACCATCGGCTACGAGTACGCGATAACCAATAACGGCAACGTGACCCTCACCTCGGTGGGGGTCAACGATCCCCAGGCGGGGCTCTCGGCCATCTCCTGCCCGAACTCGACGCTGGCGCCGGGGGCAGCGGAGACCTGCACGGCCTCCTACACGACCACCCAGGCCGACGTCGACGCCGGGCAAGTCACCAACACCGGCACAGCCGTTGGCGAACCGCCCCTGGGCGCGGCGGTGACAGCGTCCTCGACGCTCACCGTGCCGGCCACCCAGAATCCGGGGATCAACCTGATGAAGTCGGCCAGCGTGACCGACTTCACCGGCACGGGCACTCCGATCACCTACAGCTACGAGATCACCAATAGCGGCAACGTGACCCTCACCTCGGTGGGGGTCAACGATCCCCAGGCGGGGCTCTCGGCCATCTCCTGCCCGGCGACCTCCCTAGCCCCGGGGGCAGCGGAGACCTGCACTGCCACCTACACCACCACCCAGGCCGACGTGGACGCCGGCAAGGTCACCAACACCGGCACAGCGAGCGGCACACCTCCCTCGGGCCAGGCTCTCACCGCGACCGACTCGGTGACCGTCCCCTCGACTCAGTCGCCCTCGATCAGTGTCTCCAAGTCAGCCAGCATCAGCAGCTTCTCGGGGGCGGGCACGCCCATCACGTATCGCTACGTGGTCACCGACACCGGCAACGTCACCCTCACTTCGGTCGGCGTCACCGATCCGCAGCCGGGGCTCTCCGCGGTGAGCTGCCCGGACTCCACCCTGGCCCCCACCGCAAGCGAGACGTGTTCGGCCACGTACACGACCACGCAGGGCGACGTGGACGCTGGAGGGATCACCAACACGGGCACCGCCGTCGGCAAACCACCGTCGGGGCCGACCGTCACCGCGGCGGATTCGTTGACGCTCCCGGCCACCCAGAGCCCGTCCATCGGCGTGGCCAAGTCAGCCAACGTGGCTAGCTACTCGGCGCCGGGGACCCCCATCGCCTACAGCTACCTGGTCACCAACACCGGCAACGTCACCCTCACCTCGGTCCACGTGACCGACCCGCAACCCGGCCTCTCCTCGATCACCTGCCCGGACTCGTCGCTGGCCCCCACGCACAGCGAGACGTGCTCGGCCACCTACACCACGACCCAGGCCGACGTGGACGCCGGAGCGATCACCAACACGGGCACCGCCATCGGAAACCCGCCCTCGGGGTCGGCGGTCAGGGCAAACGACTCACTCACCATCCCGGCCCAGCAGACGCCGTCCATCGGCGTGGTCAAGTCAGCCAACGTCGCCAGCTACTCCGGACCGGGCGTCCCCATCACCTACTCCTACAAGGTGACCAACAAGGGGAACGTGACCCTCGCCCCGGTGCAAGTGGCCGACCCGATGCCGGGCCTCTCCGGGGTCAGCTGCCCCGGCAGTCCCCTGGCCCCGGGAGCCAACGAGACCTGCACCGCCGCCTACACCACGACGGTGGCTGACGTCTCCGCCGGCAAGATCACGAACACGGGCACAGCCATGGGAACCCCACCCTCCGGTCCGACCGTGTCGGCTACCTCGACCCTGGTCATCCACTTCACCCCGCCTGCCTGCTACGTGGGGCCGTGGCCTTCGGTGACCGCCCAGTACTTCGTCCCGACGTACATGCAGCCTCCAGGTGGGATCTTCATCGGCGAAGTGGGGAACCGCTGGCGCGTCTACTCACACGAGCTGACCCGTTACCACCCATTCTCGGGGACGATCACGACCACGGGCACGTTCACCGGTCTCCAGGGGCTGGCGCTCGAGAAGCACGACTCGTGGAAGATGGTGAACTCCCATACCATCACGTTCAGCTTCAGGACCGGTTGGTTCTTCGACGGCATCGCGTTCAATACCGAGTGCGGGAACAGCATCAAGTTCAGCAAACTCATGCTCGACGGTTCACCGATTCCTAAGAAGGACATTTACCTGGGCAAGACCCCGCCGACCAACCCGACTTCGAAATCACCGACCTTCACCCGGGCCTACTGACTGTACGACGGGTGATCACGCGGCCCGGTTCAACGAAGCCCATCCTGATCGAGGAGATCCCTCCCAGGAAGACACGAAGATCGCGCGCCCGATCTTTTTGCGAGCGCCAAGTGTGGTGCCCCTGGCAACGAAGTGTGGGCTGCGGTCCTATTTCAATCCGACGAGGCGCCGATGGACCGGTGCATCGATGAAATCGTGGCGCCGAGGTCGCGGAATGGCTCGCACACACGACTGCTGATGTCGACTCCACTCCTCATGCCGCGACCCTCGGCAGCGGAATCGCCTGGGAGTTCCAGCTTCGCGAGCAACAACCCGTCTCACTGTTGACTTCCCGGGTTTCGTCGAGGTTCCACCCTTCTAGGTTTTCCGAAGAAAAATTGGGAAATGTTCAGGCAGCGCAAGAAACAGAGCGAGCTGGCAATCGGTCACTCTCCGATGCGGCCACGTTCATTCAAGTCACGCTGCCGAGACACGAAAGGGTCCCGTGAGCTGGGGTTTCCAGATCAGATCGGATCAGAGGCTGGGAGGGGGTGAGAAGATGAGGTCGATCGTCCGCTGCACCCGGTGTTCGACGTCACGGATGGTGCGGGCCCCACGGGCCCAGGAGTGGAGGCCGATGGTCATCACGCTCAACGCTGTATCGACGACGGCGGCAGCGTTTTCCGGCGACATCTCAGTGAGGGCGCCGCGCAGAGTGGCCACGTGGCTGACACCGAATTGGCGGTAGAGCGCTTTCGCATTTGGATCGTTCGAATTCTCCAGGATCATCTGCGCCCGCATCATCTGCGGCTGCCGCTCCAAGGCACGGATCGTGCGTGCCATGAGTTGGCGAAAACGTTCCTCGTCGGTCTGTGCCCGCCGCAGCGGTCGTTGTTGTCCGGGCAGGGAGAAATTCGACGACCACTCCAAAATGGCGGCCGCGTAGAGGTGCTCCTTGGACGAGAAGTACCGATACAGCGTGCCGAGTGACGTCCCGGCGCGCTCGGCAACGTCACGAACCTGGATGGTCTCGTATTCACCGTCGGCCAGGAGCTCGACCGCGGCCTCGATGATCCGCTGACGCCGCTTGCGCTGGTACTCGGGCAGGCTCTCCACCGCGGGTGGCGACTCGGTCTGCTGCACTTCTGACTTCGTCGTCATCCGCTCCCTCGGCCGGACCTGGGGTCCTGCGTGCAGGACCGTCCTCGGTGTGAGAATGAGTTTTGAGTTCTAACAGATGGTGTGGCGCCCCACCCGGATGGTTCGGCTCCGCTGTAAGAACTGCTCGGTCCTGGTCGAGCGATACTCGACACTCCTCGCGCGGGCTGAAGGCTCACCGAGCACCGGCCTCGGACGTCGACGACGCCGGATGGTCAACACTCCCGCTGGCCGATGCGAAGGCCTCGAGCTCGCGATCGATGTCCGGACCAGTGGGGTTGTAGACGACCTCGGTGACCCCCGCCTGCCCCATGTCCTGAAGCCGGGTGGCGACTTCGGAAGGCGTGCCGGTGAGTGCACCGCCCAGAAGGCGATCTCCGGCGGCCGAGACCAGCGCGCGGTCGCGTCCGGTCACCTCGACGAGGTGCCCCTCGTGCAGAGCCAGGTGGCGTTCCCCCGCCGGGCGCTCAGCTTCGACGCGGGCTACCCAGTCCTTTCCCCCCGGGACGTTCTCGAGCGCGTCCGGACCCCACTCGGAGAGACCATGGGCACCGGTCGTGTACCACGGTCCTGCGGCCTCGACGACCCTCGGCGTTCCGGCGTCCTCGCCGGGCTCGAGCACGGTGCCGTGGGCCAGCAGTGCGATGTCGTCCCAGTGCCGCTGGGCCGCTGCTGGGGGCATGGTGAGGATGACGGTCTTCGCGAGGTCACGTGCGACCGCGAATCCCTTGGGCCCGACGGGGGCCACACCCAGCGGGACGTCGATCGGGCGGGTCGGTGCGAAGCCGGGTGAGTGGATCATCTGGCAACGAGCGCCGTCGACTTCGACGACCTCGCCGCGGAACAGCGTGCGCACCTGGGTGACGTAGGTGGCGAGGTCGCTCCAGCGAAGACCGCGCTTGCCCATGGCGTGGCGCGCCGTGAACCCGGTTCCGAAGTAGGCCGACACCCGTCCTGGTGCCAGTTCCTCGACCGTGGCGATGGCGGACGCCGTCACCATCGGATGGCGCAGGCTGGGTACGGCTACACCCGTTGCGATTCGGATGTCGGGCACCGACTCCGCGACGCGAGCCATCGCAATCCAAACGTCGCCGTAGAGGGCAGGCGAGTCGAAGACGAAGACCCGCCGGTAGCCGAGACTCGCCGCCAAGCGAGCCTGGTCGACGATGGCGCGGCTGGGGGGCAGAGCGACCGAGATCGACGGTCCGGGGCCGCTCATCGCCCGGAGTCGACGTCGGTGGGTTCACCGTCACCATTCATCGCTCTCCCATAGCTCCCGTTTCCGGTCCCGCGATCCGAGTGAGAATGGAACTGTACTCTCGTTTCTGCCAGCGGGTCGACCCACGGGATGTCGGGTCAGACCTGAGAAAGGTCATGTCAGCGAGTCTGGCGGCGCCACGCGGAGACGAGGCGTGGAGTGTTGCGCGTCGAGCGGTCTGCGGGACACATCGCTCGGTTGTCCATTCCCGATCTCCCAGTGCGATCGTCCGGCTTCCCCACGTTCGGTCGTGCGTGGCCGGGTTGGCGACATCTAGGGTGAGGCCGTGACGCTCCAGGACCTCGACCCAGAGATTGCAGCTGCTGTCGGCGCCATTCCGATCACCGACCTGAACCACGAGATCCTTTCCCTGTATCGAACGGAGCTCCCTCCGCCGCCGCTCTCGGACAAGGTGTCGCGGACGGACCATGCCGTGCCGGGCGATCCCGAGGTGCCGGTCCGCGTGCACCGCGCTGTCCGAAGCGAAGGCTCCCTTCCCTGTGTGTACAGCATTCACGGTGGGGGCTACGTGATCGGCAGTTACTCCATGGACGACTCGCGCTTCGACGATTGGTGTCCCGAGTTGGGGATCGTCGGCGTGTCGGTCGAGTACCGGCTGGCACCGGAGACCCCGTATCCGGGTCCGCTCGAGGACTGTTACCGCGGGCTCAAGTGGGTGTACGACAACGCAACGGAATTGGGGGTGGACCGGGCGCGGATCGGTGTGGCGGGCATCAGCGCAGGGGGCGGGCTGGCTGCATCGCTGGCGCTGCTGGCACGCGACCGGGGCGAGGTCCCATTGTCGTTCGAGCTCTTGGATTGCCCGATGCTCGACGACCGCCAGCAAACCCCGTCGAGCAGGCTCGATGGGCTTCCCGTGTGGTCACGGGAGTCGAACACCTTCGGCTGGCGCTCCTATCTGGGCGATCGCTACGGCACCGACGACGTGCCGTACACGGCCGCACCGGCTCGGTGCCCCGACCTGTCCGGGCTACCGCGTTCGTTCGTCTCCGTCGGTACGGTCGACGGGTTCCGGGACGAGGACGTCGACTACGCATTGCGCCTGAACCAGTCCGGCGTACCGTGCGAACTGCATGTCTATCCCGGTGCATCGCACGGCTACCAGATGGCGATCGACTCCGCCATCGCCCGTCAGTCGGCGCGTGATGCCAAGGAGTGGCTGGCGCGGATGGTCGAACCAACGCCATAAGGCCCAAAGCCACGAAGTGCAGCGTGTCCGCCGCTCTGGCCGAGCAGCTCAGTGCGAGTTGCTCGAACCCAGGTACAGCTCGTGCAGGGAGTCGGCGAGCTCTGCGGAAGGCCCCGATTGCACGATACGCCCGCTGGCCATGACGGCAGCCCATCCCGCGACGCTCAATGCAAATTCCGCGAACTGCTCGACCACCACGACGGTCATGCCCTCCGAGGCGAGGCCCGCAACAATGCGGTAGAGCTCTGCGACCACGAGGGGAGCCAGCCCCATCGAGAGCTCGTCGAGCAGAAGCACTCGTGGCTCGGTCGCCACCGCGCGAGCCATGGCGAGCATCTGCTGCTCGCCCCCGGAGAGGGTCCCAGCGTGCTGGTTCTTGCGGCCCGACAGCTGCGGGAACCGTTCGAAGGCCCGCGCCTCGACCTCCCGGCGACTCACCCCCTGGTGCGTCATCATCCAGAGGTTCTCTTGAACCGTGAGGTTCGGGAAGACACCCCTACCCTCCGGTATCAGGCAGAGCCCCGCCCTGACGAGCTTGTCGGCGCGGTTGGTCCGGACGAGCGCGCCGTCGAAGCGAACCTCGCCGTGGGTCGGCTCGTGCAATCCTGCCAGCACGGCCAACAGGGTGGACTTGCCGGCACCGTTCGGCCCGAGGACGGCCGTGACACCGCCTGGCTCGATTGCCAGGTCGATGCCGTGGAGGACCTCGACACCTTCGTAGCCGGCTCGCATGCCCCGCGCCTCGAGGATCGGCGCGGCGGGCTCAGTCACCTTCCACCCCTGCGAGCGAGCCGAGGTAGGCCTCGGCGACGGCGCGGTCCTTCTGGATCTCCGAGGGTGTACCCGACCGGAGGATCTCTCCTTGGACGAGGACGTAGACGTTGTCGCAGACGCCCATGACCAACTCCATGTCGTGCTCGACGAGGAGCACGGCGAGGCCTTCGTCCGTCAAGGAGCGCAGCACCCCTGCGAACCCAGCCGTCTCGTCTGCGTTCTGACCCGACGCCGGTTCGTCGAGGAGGAGCACGGTGGGATTGACCGCCAACGCGCGGGCCAGTTCGACGAGGCGGCCCGTGCCGGTCGGCACCGTGTCGGCCCGCAGGTCCGCCACGGCACCGAGGTTGACGCGTTCGATCAGGCGTTCCACCACCTGCGCGATCGGCTCGACCGCCGCGCTTTCTCCAATCGTGCTCCGACTCACGTCTCTGCGGCCGCCCACCTTGCGGAAGGCAGGCCTTCCCATGGAGGCAGCTGCACTGATGTTCTCGCGCACCGTCAGGGTGCCGAACAGCTCGAGCTTCTGGAACGTTCGTCCGAGACCCAGCCGGGAACGGCGGTACGGCGAGAGGCTGCCGACGTCGCGGCCGTTCAACATGACGCGTCCCCGTTGCGGCCTTCGCATCCCCGTGGCCACGTCGAACAGCGTCGTCTTTCCTGCGCCGTTCGGTCCGATCAGCCCGGTGATCATTCCGGCGGGCGAGGACAACGACACCCCTGAGAGCGCCGCCACACCGCCGAAGCGGACGCTGACCTCGCTGACCTCAAGCACCATGGGAACCCGCACCCGCCGGGGACGACAACGGTTCGGCAACCGCAGGCGGCTCGTCGTGCGAGCCGGCCTCCACCGCGGCGGCCTCGGCATCCCGCGGCGTCCTGGGCGGGAGCCCGAACGCGCCGGGTGCGTCACCGCGACCGTAGTCGACGCCGTACGCGACGCCGGGGACGACGACGACGATGGCCACCAGGATCCAAGTCAATGTCCAGTTGTCCAGTACGCCGGCCAACCGCAAGGCCCAGACTCCGACGACAGCCACCAGGACACCAGCGAGAAGCGCACGTCGCCGGACGACTGAGCTCCAGAGGGGCCGAAGCCCGGAGGGGATCGTGCCGTTCGGACTGGTGCCGATGCCGATGCCCGCGCCGCCGACCAGTACGGCCTGAAGCTGGGTGAGGCCCGGGAACAGGTTCGCCAGGGTGGGGCCGCCGAGGAACAGGCCGGCGCCCACACCCGACCCGACGGCGCTGATGCCGAAGACGACCATCGCCAGGAGGACCGTCAACCCGGTGAAGAACTGGTAGACGTCGGGCGCCGCGCTTCCGAGGGCCTGCCCGTAGACACCGCCACCGATCCCGGCGATCGCGGCGGAGAGGGCGAACACGGCGAGCGTCGAGACGCGCGTGTTCATCCCGAGGGTTGCACATGCGGCCGGGCTGTCCTTGTGGGCCAGCAGGCGGTGACCGAACTCGGACCGGCGGACCCAGACGACGACGCCGGCCAGGACGACGAAGATCACCGACCCGACGACGAACTGGCCCACCTTGCTGGACAGGGTGTGTCCGCCAACGCTGAAGGGAGGGAACGTCAGGGAACCCTGGCCGAACGGCGCGAATTGGTCTCCGAACAGGTTGAAGGCGGGAAGCGGGAACACCCACGCATCCATCGCGGTGGCGAAGGCCGCGGTGGAGAGGGCGAAGTAAATCCCCGACAACCTGAAGGCGGGGAGCGCGACGAGGACTCCCACCACCGCGCAGAGGCCGGCGGCCGCGAGAAGCGCCAGGGGATTGCCGTTCGCCCCGAGGTGGCCGACGACGACGGCCCCGATCCCGGCGAAGGTCATCTGGCACAGAGACAGCCGACCGGCGAATCCCACGAGCGGTACGAGCGACAACCCGATGATGGCCAAACCCCAGACCCGGTTCAGGCTGTAGAGGTCGGATTGCGATACCACCGTGGCCAGCATGATGGCGCCGGCGATCACGCCCACGGCGAAGAGTCCTGTCCCGCGCCAGGTCGGCATGAGGGCGAGCTCGCGGCTGCGCAAGATGCGGTGGCCGCGCAGTCGGGACTGGGGCAGCACGAGCAGGGCGACGAAGAGGACGACCGCAGGGACTGCGCCTTCGAACCCCTGGACGTACTGGTTCTGGGGCAGGTATGCAACGGTGTAGCTCACCGCGAGCCCGAGGATGAGCGCTCCGACAAAGGTCATGGGGATGCTGCGAAGCCGGCCGATCACCGAGGCCGCGTAGGCGTCGACGATGAGCAGCGTGAGCGCCGTGGCCGAGAGGGTGAGCGTGGGGGCAACCAAAATGCCCGCCAGCGCGGCCAGCACGCAGCCGACGATCCAGGCGGAGCGGGCGCTCCGGACGTTATTGGCGCCGTTGAGCGTGATGAGCGTGCGGTCGTCCACCACGGCGCGCATGGTGACCCCCAGCCGCGTCCGGTAGAGCAGCAGCCGCAGTCCTATGGCAACGACGAGCGCTGTGATCAGAATGATCAGGTCGTTGTAGGAGATCCGGACGGTGCCGAGCACAAGGGTGTCGTTGGAGAACAACGGTGGCAGGGCCCGATAGGTGAGGGGGCTCCATATCCATTCCGCGATCGCGACCATCGACAGCGCGAGGGCAAGCGTGACAACCAGCTTCGCCGCGTCCGAAGTCCCGTCCAGGCGACGCATCACCCCCGCTTCGAGGACGATCCCGAGGAGAGGTGCCAGAACGAACAGGCACACGAACCACGACACCAGGGCGGGCCAGCCCCACCCGATGTGCATCTGCCAGTAGGCGTAGGCCGCCAACATTCCGATTGCGCCGTGGGACCAATTGAAGATCCCCGTGGTCGTGTAGGTAAGGGTCAGACCGCTCGCCGTGATGGCATAGATGCCGGCCGTCGCCAGACCGGCGATGGTGAACGCGATGAACTCATGCACGCGGTTGCCGCCCTCGAGTGGTCACGCTCGCCTGCATCAGGCGTCCGGCATCGGGTCGTGAGTGCGAACCCCCCGGGCGCATGAGTCTAAAATATATAATAGTCATTTGGCCTTTGCACATGGTGGCCTCTGCACGTCGCCGGAGTCCCGATGTCAGCGTCGGGTTCAGGCCGCAATGCGGTCTATCACGGTGGCGAGATCCGACGGATGCGTGGCGAAGGCCCTGTGTCCGGCGTCGAGGTCGACGACCGAGGCACCGCCCATGTTCTGGATCATGACGTCGGCCAAGGCCGGAGGGATGACCGTGTCCCGCAGGCAGCGGACGAACGTCCGGGGCAGCTGGGCGGGAAAGCCGGCCCAGCTGAAGGCTTCGAACAGAGGTCCTGGTGCCTCGAGCCCCATGCGGGGTCCGTTCTCGACGATCTCCAGCGAGGTCCGGATGGACTCTTCCCCCGGTCTGAGGCCGCCCAGCGTCCGCCCGCGAGCGCTGTCCACCACCACTTCTCTGCTATCCAGGGTCAGAGCTCGAAGGTCTTCGCGCAGAAAGTCGACCGGTCGCCTTCCTTCGGCCGGGACAGTGGCGGCGACGAACACCAGGGACCGGACGGTGACGCGTGAGCCGGCCGACAGGCGAGCCGCCACTCCCGGGATGACGAAACCGCCCGACGAGTGCGCAACCAGCACGATGTCGCGCAGCCCGGCGTCCTCGACGTCGTCGCACACCGCGCGCTCCCAGTCCTCCCGGGTCACCAACGAAAGGTCGGCGGGCTTGTACCTCCGGCCTGGCAGGTCGACCGCACACGCCGGCGTACCCAAGAAAGCACCGACGTCGTCCCACATGGTGGACGTGAACGTACCCCCGTGCACCAGCACGACGGTGGTGCCGGCGTTGCTCACCCCTTCGCCGAGGACGCTGGGTCGAGCCCCGGCGACGAGACAGCGACGTAGCCGGCCTCGAGTCCGCCTGCGGACCGTTCCCATACGGGGTCCGTGCAGGCGATCCCCTCGAGCCGGAGCTGGCGCACCAGGATCTTGGAGGTCGCGGTGGTCGGCAAGGCGTCTGAGACGCGGACATAGCGAGGCCACCACTTGGGGCCCATGTCGGGTTGGCCACCCAGGAAGCGGGCGAACTCCTCACCATCGAACACCGAGCCCGGCCGAAGCTGCACCGCAACCATGACCTGATCGCCCACGGTCGGGTCCGGGACGGCATAGACGGCCGCCATCACCACATCGGGGTGCCGCTCGACCACCCTCACCACCGGCGCGGCCGCAAAGTTCTCGCCGTCGACCCGCAACCAGTCGTCGGCCCGTCCTCCGAACCAGAGGAAACCGTCCCGGTCGCGGTAGACCAGGTCGCCCGTCCAGTACCTTCCCCGGCGCGTCCTGTTCTGGTTCGCTTCGTCGTTGTCCCAGTAGCCCTCGAAGACAGCTGACGCCGTGGTCGAGACCAGCTCGCCGACGGCGTCCGTCGCGTTGGCGAGACGGCCCTCCTCGTCGAACTCCGCGATTGCGCACTCGCTCCCGTCCTCGTGCAGGACCAGGACGCCGTCGGGCACGCGGCCCATCGCCCCCAACGGTGTCTCGGACGTGCGGCTGACTGACACCCCACCCTCCGTCGAGCCGTAGTTCTCCGACACGTCGCATCCGAACCGGCGGGCGAAGCGGTCGACGTCACCCGGTGCCGCTTCGTTGCCGAACACGTGTGTGAGCGGGTTGTCGGCGTCGTCGGGACGCTCGGGAGTGGCCAGGACGTAAGAGAGCGGCCGACCGACGTAGTTGAAGTACGTCACTCCGTGCCGGCGGACATCGGGGAGGAAGCCCGAAGCCGAGAAGCGACCACCGGTCGGCAACGCCATCTCGGCGCCTGCCACGACGGCGGGCGACCAACCCGCCATCAGCGCGTTCGAGTGAAAGAGCGGCATGGAGAGGTAGCACGTCGAGCCCGGTCCGAGCTCGTAGCGCTGCGACAGCGAGGTGCCGTAGAGCGCCATACGTCCCTGGGTGCAACGGCATGCCTTCGGAGCGCCCGAGGTGCCCGAGGTGAAGATGAGGTAGCCGAGGGTCATCGGCTCGATCCCGCCTGCGCCAACATCGTCCGCGCCAGACTCGGGCCCCACCTGGTCCGCCGTCGCCCCGGTTGTCACGCCCGTTTCTGGCGCGGCGACCCCAGCCCCGTCTCCGCCCCCGCCCGCTTGCCCGTCACCGTCACCGTCGCCGTCGCCGTCGCCGTCGCCGTCGCCGTCGCCGTCGACCACGATCACCCGCGGGTTGTCCCGGGCCACGACGCCGATACCGGGGCCGAGGTCGAGGCCTTCCACGAGGCCGAGATGCGCGGCATCGGTGACCAGCAACTGGCATGCGGTGTGGGCGAGCTCATCCGCCAGTGCCGGGCCGGTGTGAGTGGGGTTGGCGCCCACCGCGACCGAGCCGGACAGGGCGCAGGCGCCGAGCCACCAGACGTGCTCGGGCACGTTGTCGAGAAGGAGCGCGACGTGGGGAGGACCGGGACGCCGCAGCTCGGCCCACCGCGCCGCCCGTCGTGCGGCGAGATCCACCACTTCCGACCAGCTCCACGCGTCGTCCTCGAACCTCAATCCCGGATTGGGATCGTCGCGCCGGGCCTGCCAGGCCTCGGCCATCGTCACGGCGCTGCTCACCCGAAGTGGGCCGGCGAGGGCAGCCTGCTGGAGCCGAAGGCCTCGGCGCGGGAATGCAGAGTCACCTCGCCCGCCGAGACGTCGGCATCGCGCATGATGACGAAGCGCCCATCCCGTATTCCTTCGACGACAAGGGCGGCGAGCTCGTCGAGCGGCTGCCAGTGCAGCGTTCGCCCCCCCTTGCTCGCCATCTCCTCGAGCCGTTCCGGCGTCATGGCTTCGGTCTCCCTCGGGCGTTCGCGGGCCAGCTCCGGCGGTCTCGTCCGCTCCGACGTCCACAGCCCGGTCCGGAGAAGGCCGCCAGACGGGTAGAAAACCGATGCCTTGAGCGCCGGCCCTTCCTCGGCGAGTTGCGCGGCCAGGCACTCGGTGAGCACCGACACCGCCGCCTTGCTGGCTGCATACACCGACGCGGTCGGGAGCGGAGAGATCCCGCCGTCCGACGACGACGTGTTGACGACGCGGCCCTCTTCGCCCGACTCGAGCATCCGAGGCACGAACGCCAGGATGCCGTTGACGACGCCGGTGACGTTGACTCCGTGCACCCAACTCCAGTCGTTCGGAGTCGTCTGCCACACCTTGGCGCTGGGAGCCCCGACTCCGGCGTTGTTGCACAGCACGTGGCATCCACCGAAGCGCTCGAACACGGCGTCCGCCAGCGCCGTCACCGACTCCAGGCTCGTCACGTCCGTCCGGACGACCATCGTCCGGTCGTCGCCTCCCTCGAGCTCAGCGGCCACCGAGGCCAGAGCGTCGTCGTCGACGTCGGCGACGGCGACCCGCATCCCCTCGGCGGCGAACGCCCTGACGAGGGCGAGCCCGATGCCGCTCGCTCCACCCGTCACCACCGCCACCTTGTCGTTCAGATCGTCCATGGTCCTCTTCCGTCCGTACCCTTCCGTACTCTGTGTCGTCCGTAGCTTGTGTCGTTCATAGCTGGCTCTTCGGTACCTGTGTCGTCCGTCCTGTGCCGTCCGAGGCTGTGTCGTCCGTACCTCTGTCGCGTTCTGTTCCTGATCCGTGTCTCGACAACGTTGTGACGCCCGGCACGGCCGCACTCATCGACGCCGTGCCGTCCGGCGCGCATCGCCGGAGCCACGCCGCGCGGTGGTCGACGACGCTCAGGCGCGGCTCCCAACGCCGATCGAGATGGGCAAGTTGCTGTAACCGCGGACCGTGCTCGTGAAGAGGAACACGCTGCGGTCGTGGTCCACGTCCCATTCGGGGAAGCGGGCCAGCGTCTCCTCGAGCGCCACCTTGCCTTCGAGCCGGGCGAGTGCCGCGCCGAGACAGAAGTGGATCCCGTAGCCGAACGAGAGGTGTTGGTCGAAGTGGCGGCGGACGTCGAAGCGGTCGGCGTCGGGGAAGGCACGCTCGTCGCGGCCGGCCGAGCCGGTCAGCAGCAGGACCTTGGACCCCGCCGGCACGGTGGTCCCGTGCAGCTCGACACTCGCTGTGGTCCAACGGCCCTGCACCGGCGAGGGGGACTCGAAGCGCAGCAGTTCCTCGACGGCGTTGGGGATGAGCGACGGATCCGACGCCAGCGCGGTTCTCTCGTCCGGGTAGTCGGCCAGCACGGCGCCGGCCCAACCGAGCAGCCTCGCCACCGTTTCGGTCCCCGCGGCCACCAACAGGATCCCGAAGTCGGTCGCCTCTTGCGGTGTGAGCCGTCGGTGTGTGCCGTCGGGCTCGGTCAACTCCGCCGCGACGAGGTCGGAGAGCATGTCGTCGCGTGGATGCGCACGGCGTTCGGAGATCTGGCCGGACAGGTACGTGTACAACGTCGCCATGGCCTGCAGCGAGAGGTCGTTGACCATCCCCGCACCGGGCTCGAGGTGGAAGATGGCGTCGATCGTCTCGCGCACGTGCGGCCGGTCGCTCTCGGGCACCCCGAGCAGCATGGCGATGACGTTCGCCGGCAACTGGGCGCCGAAGTCGGCGACGTAGTCGAACCCTTCACGGCCCTGCTGCGCATCGAGCAGTTCGGCGCAGAGCGCGCGCACCTGGCTCTCGAGACCGGCGACCCGCCGCGGCGTGAACGCCCGCGAGACCAGGCGACGGAGCATGGTGTGCTCGGGTTGGTCCAAGAAGATCATCTGGCCACCGCCGACCGGGCGTTCGCTCATCATTTCCAGCACGGTCCCGTGGGCGGAGCTGAAGGTGCGCGGGTCCATGCTCGCCGCCATCACGTCGGCGAAGCGGCTGAGCGCCCAGAAGTCGTACTGCTCGTCGCGGTAGAGGGGCGCCTCGTCACGCAACCGGCGCCAGATCGGGTGTGGTTCCGCCTTGTAGGAGGGATCGAGCGGGTTCCAGACCACGTCAGGGGCCGTGGACGTCACGATGGATATTGTATTCGATCAGGCGGGTTCACGCGGAAGGCCGAGCACGCGCTCGGCGATCTGGTTGCGCTGGATCTCGTCGGTGCCGCCGCCGATCCGGGTCGACCACTGCCCGAGGAAGCGGTCCTGCCAGAACCCCGTCAGCGCTTCCTGGTCGGATCCCGCCTTCCCGTTCCAGGTGGCCAGGCCGGCCGGTCCGAGCAGCGCGAGCCCCAGGTCACCCAGCCGCGCGCTCTGGCGCGACATCGCCAGTTTCAGCAGCGACGCCTCGGCGCCCGGGGCGCGGCCTTGGCTCAGAGCCGTCTGGACACGGAGCCCGAGAAAGCGCAGGAGCTCGTAGCCGACGTAGGCCTCGGCCACCTGCTGGCGCAGGACCGCGTCGTCCATCCGGTCCGTCGCTCGCGCCAGCGCGGCCACGTCGTCGAACGACGTGCCGGCCCCGCCGCCGATGAGCATGCGCTCGCTCATCAAGGTGGTGCGGGCGACCCGCCACCCCTCGCCCTCGGCGCCGACCAGGTTCTCGACCGGGATGCGCACGTCGCTCAAGAACACCTCGTTGAAGTGCGCCACGCCGGTCATCTGCCGCAACGGTCGCACGTCCACCCCGGGGCTGCGCATGTCGACGAGCAGGTACGAGATCCCGCGGCGTCCGGGCTCCTCCCGATTGGTCCGTACCAGCAGGATGGCCCAGTCGCTGTACTGGGCCATGGTCGTCCACACCTTCTGCCCGTTCACGACGTAGACGTCACCGTCGCGCTCGGCCCTCGTGATGAGCGACGGCAGGTCGGAGCCGGCTCCGGGTTCGCTGAAGAGCTGGCACCACATCTCGTCGCCGCGCAGCATCGGCTCGATGAAGCGGTCCTGCTGGTCGGGTGTCCCCCACGTCATCAACGTCGGTCCCACCATCCCCAGACCGATGGACAGCGCGCCGGTCGAGACCTCGTAGCGGGCCTGCTCCTGGCCGAAGATGATCTGGTCCATGGCGGACCCGCCCCGACCGCCGAACTCCTTCGGCCACGTGATGCCGGCCCATCCGCTGTCGTAGAGCGTGCGCTGCCAGCGGCGGCACGTCAGCACGTGGGCGGCCTGGGCCTCGTCGTCGGCGACGTGGGCCCGCGCGGCATGACCGCCACCGCGACCGCCAGCTGCCGGCGCCGGCGCCGGCGCCGGCCGCCGATTGTGACGTGACCGCAAGGTCGCGTGCGCATCGAGCCAGGCCCGGACCTCGGTCCGGTACGCAGCCTCCTCGGGGGTGTCGTCGAAGTCCATCTCGTCCTCGTCCTACTCCCGCTGCGATCTGCGCCGACCCGGACCCGGTCCCCGGACCGTCAGGCCCGCCGGGTGAGGACCCAGCCGTTCTCGGCCATGACGGTGTGGATCTCGGTTTCGTCGTAGGCGAACCGCCGAAGGTCGGCCGCGAACGTACGCGGTTCGGCCAGGCCCTCGGCGTGCGGCCAGTCCGAGCCGAACAGCAGGTGCTCAAGTCCGAGCTCGTGCTTGAGGTCACCGAAGTCGTCCTCGTAGAAGGGAGCCACCCAGATGTGGGAACGGAAGGTCTCGACCGGGTCGGACGCGAACCCACCCGGCATCTGCCCGTACGCCTTGCGCAGCTTCTTGAGCAGGATGGGCACCCATGAAGCGCCCGCCTCGATGCTGGCCACCCGGATCCGCGGGAACCGGTCGAACAAGCCCTGGCAGACCAGCGCCGCCATGGTCTCGTACGGCGGTCGGTCGGCTTGGAGCACCATGCGCAGCGGCGAGTGCCGGAACGACTCGAAATCGCTCGCCGGCTCCCAGTCGGAGACGTAGCGGCCGTACCCGGCGTCACCGGAGTGGATCCCCACCGTGACGCCGGACTCGTTGACCAGTCCCCAGAACCGATCGAAGCGCGGGTCAGCCGGGGACGTGAGCCCGTTCGGGGTGTGCACCGGGCCGCCCTTGACGCAGACGATGCGGGCATCGGCGTCGAGCACCCGTTGCAACTCCTCCACGGCCGCGTCCAGGTCGACCAGGGTCAGCATCGGTGCGGCGAAGATGCGCTCCTTGTAGGCGTAACCCCAGTCGTCCTCGAGCCACCGGTTGAACGCGACGAAGGCGGCGACCAGCGCACCCGGGTCGTCGGCCAGCGACTCCTCCATACCCACCCCGAGGGTCGGGAAGAGGAAGCACCCGTCGAGTCCCTGTTGGTCCATGACCCGGATCCGGGCATCGCGGTCGCGGTACTCGGGCCGGATCGGCTCGAGCTCGCCGAACAGCGACCGCATGTCCTTGTCACCGGGGTTCCGGCCGCGGAAGTACTCGTCCAGGCTGCCCGGCTTCGCCACGGGGTCGAAGCGCGGGTTGGGGATGAAGCGGTTGACCCGCCCGCCGACCAGGAGCCGGCGCCGACCCCCGACGTCGGCCCACTGCATGGCGCGAGAGGCCATGGACGGATCGATGTGGCGGGTGTAGGCGTCCTCGGCCTCGTAGTAGTGGTTGTCCGCGTCGAACACGCCATAGTCGACGGCGCGATCCGTCGCCGTGGTCGCCGTCATGACAACCCCAGCACGCGCAGCGCGTTGGTCCGCAGGAACTTCGGCCACACCTCGTCCTTGAAGCCGACGCCCGGAAGCTCCTTGGCGATCCGCTCCAGGGACAGGCCCATGGGGAAGTACCCGGCGTAGATCACCTTGTCCGCCCCTCGTGTGTTGGCGTAGTCGACGATCGCCTTCGGGTAGTACTTGGGCGCGAACGCGCTCGTCGAGTAGTGCAGCCCGGGCCACTTGAGCATGAGCTTGACGGCGAGGTCGGTCCAGGGCTCGCACCCGTGCCGGGTGACGAACACGAGCTCCGGGAAGTCGTACATGACCTCGTCGATGAGCTCGACGTGCTGGCAGGCGGCCTTGAGGCGAGGGCCGGGGATCCCGGCGCAGCAGAAGATGGGGAGGCCGAGCTCCACGCACTTGGCGTAAATGGGGTACATCTTCTTGTCGTTGATCGGGACCTGGGGGAAGGTCCCGGCCGGGAACATGCCGACGGCGCGCACGCCCCACGTCTCGTACTCCTTGACCAGCCGGGCGATGCCCTTCATGCCGTCGTTGGGATCCGCCGACGTCGACGGGATGAAGCGGTCGGGATGATCGCGGAGCGCCTTGGCACCCGTCCCGGCCGGATCGCCGACGCCGATCATCCCGCGCTCCACTCCGTACAGGTCCATCTCGCGCAGCGTCACGCCGATCGGGTCGTTTGCATCCCGGTAGGACTTCTCCGGCACGTCCTTGAACATGTACTCGACCGGGAACTCGAAGTCTTCCTGCGACTCGGCGTCCTTCGTCTGCCGCGTGATGAAGCGGTAGACCTCCTTCATGTCCGGATGGGGAAATCCGATCATGGTGTCCACGATTCCGACGTCCTGCGGCATACCCATGGGCCTACCCTAAAATCAGAATCCGGTTCCGGCAATTCGCCCGGGGCCGTCGACAACGTCACGCCGGATCACCGTCAGCTCCGTGGCACGTCCCGCCAGGGAAGGCCCTGCCAGGGGTCGGGCTCCCGGGGCAGTCCGAGCACCCGCTCCCCGAGGATGTTCTTGTTCACCTCGGTCGTGCCCCCCTCGATCGTGTTGGCCCGGCTGCGCAGCATCCCCCGCACCTCGTAGGGCAGCGACGCCGCCCAACGTTCCGGACCGCCCAGGCCGGGTGCCGCGCCGTCGCCGCCATCGCCGCCCGAATCCCGGCCGTCGCCGCCATCGGCGCCCGAATTCCGGCCGTCGCCGCCGAGCCACGCCAGAGCGCCCGCACCCAGCAGGTCGACCGCCAGCTCCTGGATGCGTTGGTTCAACCCCCCTTGGTGCACCTTGCCGATGGAGCTCTCGGGCCCGGGCGGGCGTCCGGCCCGCGCTGACGCCCGCACCCGCAGGTTCGTCCACCCGCGCACCCGCTCCTCGGCCCAGAGTCGCACCACCGCGTCGCGCCGCACGGGGTCGTCCCATCCCCCGGGCCGGCCTTCCGCGCTCAGACGCCGGGCCAGACGAATCAGCGACTCGGCACCCGAACCGCCGATGCGGTCGACCCCACCGGAGCCCGAGCCCGACACCATCTGGCGCTCTCCCGACAGGGTCGCGTTCGCCACCTTCCACCCCTCGCCGACCGGCCCGACTCGATGCGCGTCCGGCACCCGCGCGCCGTCGAGGAACACCTCGTTGAAGTCGACCTCGCCGCCCATGTGGCGCAGCGGCCGGACATCCACACCCGCCTGGTCCAGCTCGAGCAGGAAGTACGTGATCCCGGCGCGCTTCGGCACATCGGGATCGGTCCGGGCCAGGAGCACCGCGTGGCTCGAGAGGTGCGCCCAGGTGGTCCAGACCTTCTGCCCGGTGATCACCCACTCGTCACCGTCGCGCTCGGCTCGCGTGGCCAGCGAGGCCAGGTCCGATCCCGAGCCCGGCTCGCTGAAGAGCTGGCACCACACCTCTTCGTTGCGCACGATGGGGGGCAGGAACCGCAGCCGTTGCTCCTCGCTCCCGTGGGCGAAGAGCGCGGGCGCGGCGAGGTTGAGCCCCAGCGGGTTCAGGCGTCCCAGGTTGTACGGCCGCAGGACCTCGTCCACCCGGCGCGCCACGTCCGGCGCCAAGTCGAGACCCCCGTATTCGACCGGCCAGGTCGGCACCACCAGCCCCGACGCACCGAAGATCGGGTACCACGCCTCGTAGTCCGGTTCGCGTGCGCACCGTCCGCACCTGGGCCGCCCCGCCCTTCCGCCCCGCCTCCACCCAGGGTGCCGGGACGTGTTGCTCCACCCATGCCTCCACCGCGGCGACGACACTCTCGGCGCTCTTCGCCGGACCGACGTCGAGCCGCGACGCCGTGGGTGTCACGTCACCTTCCGGTCTTCGTCATGGTGCGCCTCTGCGACAAGTCAGAGAGGATCGCTGTAGAACTGCTTGGACCAGTTGCGGTGTGCCACGATGCCCGCTTCGCCCTTGGTCAGCACGGGGTGAGGCCGGTAGATCTTGTTCTCCCAGATGGGGATGTCCTGCGAGACGCCGGAGCTGAAGCCCTCGGCGAACGCGGCCGCACTTTCGGATCCGGACTCGGTCGGGACCATGAACATCCAGCGCACGTGCACGTTTTCGGAGTCGACCGGCGTGACGGAGGACACGAAGGTCAGCGCACCGGGAATCCGCACGACGCCCAGCCCGAGGCCGAACGTCTCGCGCTCGAGCCCCGGCTGCTTGACCGACTTGTAGGTACCGTCGATGACCTCGACGCCCTCGGGGACGGAGTCCGTTCCGTGGACGTACATGAAGTCCGCGAAGTCGTGGTTGTTCTCCGCCATCTCCTGGCAGGACGTCGCAATCCAGAACTCGCGCAGGAGTGGAGCCGTCCACCTCTCGTCGTCGGTCTCGGGCACGACCGGCAGCTCGTAGAAGGGATCGCCCTCCTGGAGGTGATGCCATGCCCAGATCGCCCCGCCGCGCTCGACCGTCGGGAAGCTCCGGACCCGCGCCTTGGGAGGAATCCGTTCGCTGGTGGTGTACGGGATGTCGGTGCAACGCCCCGTCGCACCGTCGTAGGACCACCCGTGGAAGGGGCAGCGCACGCACGCGCCCTCGACCTTGCCGCCGACGCCGAGGTGTGCGCCGAGGTGCGCACAGTAGGCATCGAGGAGGTGGGGAGCGCCGTCGGCGTCGCGGAACAGCACGAGGTCGCGCTCGAAGTAGTGGAGGGAGCGCACGTCACCGGCCGCCAGATCGCCCGACATCGCCACCACGAACCAACCGTTGGGGACGGGAAAGGGAAACCGGTCGGTGACCGTGCGCACCCGCAAGCGGGGCGACCCCGGGTCGAGCAGCGATGAATCGCGGGGCATCGGGAACCCGACGCGGTCCCACGCTTGGTCGTCCACCGGCAATCCCGTGACGACTGACGCCGTCAGCTGGTCCGTCATCCGTGTACCTCCTCGTGGGTAGGCCCGATTTGTTCGACGATGCCGGCGAGCTTCTCGGCGTCGAAGCGGTAGACCGACGCGGCACTGAGACCGAGCATCTCCGCGGTGTCACTGCTGGGCACGTCGTGGAACACGTCGTGGATCGAGCGCCGGGTGTGGGGCCAGGTGCCCTCCGGGTGCGGAAAGTCGTTGCCCCACAGGAGTGCACCGGTCCCGACCCGGTGGCGCGTGTCGATCTCGTGTTTGCTCGGGGTCGATGCTCCGAGGAACACGTTGGTCCCGAGGTACTCGCTCGGCTTCTTCTTCGTCGCTTCCTTGAACAGGTTGCCGAACTTGCGCACGGTGTGCCCGCCCTCCCACTTCTCGTCCATCCGTTCGAGGATGTCGGGCAACCACCATGCCCCGTCCTCGGTGATGGCGAGTCGCAGGCCCGGGTGGCGGTCGAAGACGCCGCTCCAGATCATGACCCAGAGGGGTCGGGCCGCCCACCACCAGGCTTCCGTCGCGTAGATCGGCACGATCCCGGGTCCCGGTGCGATGTCCTTGGACGCGCCGCCCGAGTGGATGTTGAGCACGAGGCCGAGCTCCTCCGCCGTCTCCCACACCGGCTCGTACACCGGCTCGTGGTACGCGGGAAGGCTGCCCCACAACGTGGGGATCATCATGGAGCGCAACCCGTCCTTCTCGACGCGGCGCATCTCGTCGACGGCCGCGTCCTGGTCATGGAGGATGGGGACGGTCGCCACACCGCAGCGGCGTTCGGGACTGTGGGAGCAGAGCTCCGCCAGCCACCGGTTGTCCGCGCGGGCTCCGACCATGACGAGCTCGCCGTCGAGCTCGCCCGAGCTCTGGAGCCCCGAGCTGAAGGGAGCCGACGCACCGCCGCCCAGGACATCGGCGTCGGGAAAGATCACCTCGCCGGCGATGCCCTCCTTGTCCAGCTCGGCGTCGCGGGTCGGGCGCGTCGTAGGACGCCCGCATCCCACCGTCGCCCGTCTCGGCTTCCCAGTCCTCCCGGAACTTCTCCTGCTCCTCGGACGCCTGCTCCAGGATGACCGAACGCATGGTCTCCTTGGCCGCGAGATCCTCGTCGAACGCGTCCCGGTACTGCGGGTCCACGTACTCGCGGTACATCTCGCTCGGCGGTCCGGCGTGGGTGTCGGAGGAAATGACGAGATAGCGGTCCATCGCGCTCCTATCGGGCGGTAGCCGTGCCTGGCTTTCGCAGTTCGCAGCACACACAGCACCGGTGTGGGGCTCTCGCGCTGCTGACTTCTCATGCTACTGTATGAAAAGTATGGGATCAAGCGCCGACGGAGGCACCGCGACGCGCCTCGGGCGCCCGCCCCGGGTCACCGCGGCCGAGATCGCCGACGCCGCCCTGGCCATCGGTCTGGAGCGGGCCACGGTCCGCAACGTCGCCGAGCGACTCGGCATGAGCGTCCCGGGGCTGTACCACCACGTGCGCACCCGCGAGGACCTGCTCGCCATGGCCGCCGCCCACTCCATGGGCCGGCTCCCCCTGCCTCCCGACCGCGGCCAGCCGTGGGACCGGTGGCTCCTCGAGTACGGGCGATTCGTCTACGACGCCCTCGTGGCTCAGCCCCAGATCATCGGGCAGATGCTGTCCGGCTCGTACAACACCGTCCGCATGGTCCAGCACCTCGAGGGCGTGTTCACCGTGCTCACCCGCAACGGGTTCACGGTGTCCGAGGCCGAGGCCGCCCGGCGGCGTCTGTTCCGTGCCGTGACCGGCGCCGCCTTTTCGGAGGTCAGCCGTCGGACCAGCGAGTCCGCCGGGCATGTGCCTCAGGAGGACCTCCGGCGGGCCGCGGCCGCACTGGGCCCTGACTCGGTTCCTCTCGTGCACGAGTTCCTGCAATCGGAGGCTGCCTTGGAGCGAGAAGAGCCTTTCGACGAGGTCCGCCGAACCGTCCAGGCCATGCGGACAGAGCGATCCGATACCGCTCGCACTCAGAACGGAAATGATGCCGCACACGCTCGGAGCGGCAATGATGCGGCACGCACTCGGAAAGGAGGACGGACATGATCCGTTTCAGCGTCTTGTACCCCTCGGGCGAGGATGCCCGGTTCGACCACGACTACTACCGGGAGAGCCACGTCCCGCTCGCCAAGAAGACCTGGGGCGTGGATGTGGCGGAGATCGACCGCGGTGTGAACGGTCCCTACGTGGCCGCCGTGCACTTCCAGTTCGCCTCCCCGGAGGCCCTGGCGGAAGCGCTCGGCTCCGAGGGCACGGCAGCGGTCCAGAGCGACGTCGCCAACTACACGAACATCGAGCCGGTGATACAGGTCAGCGAAATCGTCTGACGCCAAAGAAAGGAGCGCCACGTGGCGAACTGGTTGGGGCAGTACTGCATCAACGTGACCGACCTCGAGCGGACGGTCGCCTTCTACGAGGCCCTGGGCCTCGAGTGCACGAGCCGGACCGAGATCCCCAACGCCCGCGAGGCGATCCTCGAGAACACCTCGAAGGGCGGAAAGATCCAACTGGCCCAGCAAAATGACCAGGACGGACCGATCGACATGGGGAACGCCTTCTGGAAGCTCTACGTCAACACGGACGACGTCGAGTCCACCTACCGCGCCGCGCTCGACGCGGGAGCGACGACCGTCATGGAGCCCCAACGCCTCGACCGTTGGCCCGTCACCATCGCCTTCGTCGCCGATCCCGACGGCTACCAGGTCGAGTTGGTCCAACGCGACCCGGCGTGAGCCGGCGTGACGCCCGGCGCGCTCCATCATCGGCGAGCATTCTGACTCCGGCCGGTTGAGCCCGGTCCCGCAGACCATGTTCAACAGACCGTCGGGCTCATGACTAGTTGAACCTGATCTCTCAGGATGCCTCGCATCGCCGATCGTCGCATGACAAGCGACACAGGCCTTCCGTCGGCGGCGAAGTTCACGTGTTTCCACGTTCTCAGCTTGGGAACCCCTTCCAGGCTGGTTCAGGCCAGCCGTATCCCTGCTGCGCCCGCGCTATCCGTTGGCTTGAGGACGTCAGTCAGTGCTCGCTACATTTACCCCACCCAAAACGAATCAGGCACCCTGGGAACAGTCGATTGATCGCTCCGAGACCGAGCGGTATCCGGTGTCCGGGCCACCACCCCGCGGCATGGTTTCCGCCGTGGCGCCCTGTTCCGTTCGCGGCCAACCGAGCACTGACCCTCAGGTCCGAGGCGGTACGGAGAGAAAGACGGTTCCATCTGGGAATCGGCGCGCCGTTATTAGTCCAGCCCATTGCCGAAACTCGGTGACTGTAGCTGGTCCCGGGATGAATTCGGGAATGATCATCACGACTCCGTGATGCTGGCGAAGGAGTCGGCCCACAAATTCCACGTCTCGTCGAAAGTCGATGTTGGCCCGCTCCGTGGTCACGAAAAAACGTACCGGAGTCAGTATCGATCCCCTCTGAGCAAACACGAACGTTCCAGGTGTTTCGTTGGTGACCACCACGTCGGACGTAGGAAGTCTGGCCAAGGCCTCGAATTCCGGCGCTGATTTCTCAGCTGGGAATTGCGAGCGAACCTGTTGCGAAACCAAGGAGAGATTCGGGATCAGCGCCAACATCGCCAGACCGAAGGTGGCCGCGACTGCTATCAGACGGTCGCGATCGGTAACCCGCGATCGAAGCGTCCAGTAGACGAGCGATAGAAGGACGAGATAGAGCACGAACTGCAACGGGCCAAGGATGCGCTGGTCAACTGCAAGCGTGGCGTCAAGCCAGGTGTCGGTAACCGCCACGACGAGGAGATAGCTAGGGATGAACAATGCACACAGCCGCAACAGGGCCTGTGTGCCTGGAGGTGGTCTGTGGGGTCCTTGCCCGACGAGACCGAAGAATCGACCCGAAAGTGGCAGTGTCGTGGCCACGATCAAGAGGAGGACCGAGAATGGGAAGGTGAACCAAGTGTCCCAATTCGACGGGAAGAACCAGTCGCCAACGGCGGTGAGCGTCTTGGACGCCAAGTGAGGATCAAGGTGGTACGCGAGCTGTCGAGGAGCAGACGCACGGAATATCAACCTATTGATCAGCGGCCACCCGATGAGGCCGACGGTAGCGGCACCTGCGACGGTCACGACACCATAGATGCGAAGCCGTAGCGACAACTTCATTGTGGTGAGCACTGCAAGCCCAGCTGCCAGAGCCATAGCGACTCCGGCATACCGAGTCAAGATGGTTAAAGCAATCAGAACTCCGGCGAAGGCGAGGTAGTGAGGCACTGGCTTGGACAGCCACCTTGCCATCACCAGGAGTGAACTCAGCAGAAGCACGTCAAACAATGCGTCGCTGAGGACGGAGCCGCTCAGCTGCAGGAGATTGTTTCGGACTAGGAGCAGTTCGGATGGCCCGACCACGGCAAGAATCACAAAGACGACCATGAGCGCGGTGGACCCTGAGAAGGCTCGATGGGCGAGAAGGCAAAGCAGGAAAACAGCAAGGCCGATGGACAGAACGCCGACCATGCGCGCCGCTCCAATCTGACTGAGTCCGAGGTAGTGGAATGTGGCGAGGGCGATCGGATAAAGGGGTTCATAGCCGCTCAGAGGGATCCGGCCGTTGAAACCAAAGGCTCGGTTCGGATGGAGAGAGCTTGTGTCGACGTTGAACGAAGTGGTGATTCCTTTTCCCGATACGAGATTGTGGGCCGCGCTCAGGTAACTCGCGCTGTTGGTGGTAAGAAATGGCGAGTGCCACATGTAGTGGAGATTGGCCGCGGATGTGAGTCCGACAAGAATGAGCGATCCGACTACAGCCATAGAGCGTCGTCGAGGCTGGCCGGATGTCAAAGGCGTCTCGCCTCTCGAAATGCCGGACGGCGAGGCGCCGGCCGACTTACCAGCGTCGATCAGCGGTGGCATAGGGGCCACAGTGTAGGTAGGAGATGTGGGACCCGAGCAACCCCAAGAACCTCGATTCCATGACCAATGGCCTGATGTTTTGGCACCGCGACCTCGGCATAAAATCTTCGAATGGCATCTGGATGCCACTCGCATGCCGGAGGATCCCGCTCAAGAGATTCATGTCACGACACCACACACTCGTGTGAAAAAGAGGTGCATCTGACCTATGGTTGCGTGAGCTGCATCGCCTACCCGGTGCGACCGCACAATATGTCCAACGAAATATGTCCAACGACTCCTGGACCCAAGCGGTGAGTTCGATCCGAAGGGCTTTCCGTGTACCGCGACGGATCCGGACCGTGAAACTCGCGGTTTGTCTCGCTCCACTGGTGGGATTGGTCGTCACCACAACGCCTGTGGCGGGCCAGCCACCCTCCATATCCGCGACCGGTAAATCCGTTCTGAGCCAGATCCCCCACTCGCCGCCTGACGGCCTGAGGGGAGATAAAGAGCTGAGAGTCTTGCTTGTCGGCGACTCCATTGCTTTGACGCTCGGACTGGGCCTGGGCATCGATGCGAGAGCCTGGGGAATTCAGTTCATCAACCGGGGGGTCCTCGGCTGCGACCTCGATCCCAATAGTGTGATCAACCTCCAACACGGTCCAACCAGGGCCGCTCAGGGATGCCGAGATTGGCCTACCACCTGGAAGAACTACGTCGGTACCTACGATCCCGACATCGTGGCCATTGAGCTCGGGCGCTGGGAGGTCGAGGACCGCCTCGTGAACGGCAGGTGGACGACAATCGGACAGGCTCCCTGGGACAACCTGTACTCGGCCGAGCTCTCCTGGGCCATCAACATCCTGTCCGCCGGCGGCGCCCGTGTCGTTCTCTTCACGCTGCCCTACATCGCCCAGACGAGCGACGGCGCCCGAACGGTCAACCGTGGGAAGTCAACCAGCCGGCACGCACCGACGCATACAACGCTTTGATACGGCGGGTGGCCGCCCATTCCCCTAAGAAGGTCACCGTTGTGAATCTGAACGCGATGCTCGACCCCAAAGGTGTCTACACCTCGTACGTGGACGGCCTTCGGGTTCGCAACGTCGACGATGAGCACATTTCCCTGCTCGGGGGTGAATTCTTGCGACCAATGATCTTACCTCAGCTGGTCAAGCTCGGACTGGGCCATGCCAAGGCTCGGTTTGAGCGATCCAACCAGGCGCCTCATTGATCACTGCAAATCGTCTGATCCCCAGCGGTGAGGCCGCTTTGATGAGCCCGTGATGGGGAGGTGGAATAGTACGAGGACCCGCCCGATTCACCGTCCAGTTACGCTGCGGTGAGGAATGAACCTTCCTGCAGGGCTCGGTGATCTCGGCAGACACGCTTGCGCCGATGACGCCGACGCAACGATGACGCCCTCCCTTACTGAGTTCGACTGAAACGAGGAGCGTGTCGCCATCACGACCGAGACTCATCCGTGAATCCTCTCCCGCCGTTTGTGTCAGCGCAAAGCGAAGAGACGCTCAAAGTAGACAACAGCCCGCATCAGCAAAATCGCCGAGGGCCGGACTCCCGCAGTGCGAACTGGGGCAGATAGCGCAGTCTTTTACCCAGGTTTGGCTGGCAGCCGTGACCGAGACCGTGTCCCCCTTCTGGACGGACACCGGGTTGGTCGAGTCACCGGGAACTCCCCGGTGAACGCCTTCGAAGTGTCAGTACCCGAGGACTGCGTAGGTCCCCGGATCAAGATCGACAGAAGAGGTTCCGTTGTCCGCAACGTTTGACCCAGTGGTCATCTCCTGTGCACGCCCTCCTACGACGAGTAGCCGGAGGCGATCGTCGTGTGGATGGTGATGCCGAACTGAGCGAGGAGGTCCTTAGCCTCGATGTTCACGAAGCGCCAGGCACCCGGCTGGAAACCGGCGCAGGAGGTCGGGATGCAGAAGTGCCCGGTTGGGGCCCGCACGGTGTTCACCCCGTCTGCGCCCAAGCAGACTCCCGCCAGCTTCTCTTCGCGGCGTGCAGGGCAACGTCCACGTGAACGCGCCATCAGGATTGCTCACCGAGGCAGCAGGACCGTAGGCAACCGTGACCCGTGGGTCTCCGAGCGCCCGGACCATGACCTGGTAGTCAGGATCGAGGAGATTGACGTAAGCCTGAGTGCCGTCCGGGATGCTAGGAGGAGGAAGCAAGACAGCGACATGCTCGAGGCGGGGGTCCCGACGCAGGTAGATCTCGATTGCTGCCCTCAAATCGTCAGCGCTCATCTGCCGCGTAGTCGGCCAGGGGGCGGCTCTTCCCCAAACGAGCCGCGCAGGGCGTGAAGAGATCCCCTGAGAACTGGAGCGCGACGACGTCTGGCTCCACAGACGTCGCATCCGCCGCCATATCACCCGAGTCGACATAGTTGCAGACCGAGGTCCCTGGGAACGAGTGGCTCTCGAACGTAATGTGGGTCGTGGTTTGCTGGGCGAGCGCTCCGGGCAAGAACTGTGAGGTCTCGCTCGCCATCGAGTCGCCCCAGGACGAGACAGTCAGCGCGCTCGGCGGGATCGTTCGCCTGACGGCGGCAGTGGAGCGCGGTGGGCGGTTACACGGGTCGTGCTCCTCACGTCGCGCACGACCAGGATCGAGGTCAGAGCGACGACAGCCGAGACTCCGATCACGAGGCCGACCTGGAGGGAGTGTCTCACGAGCCCTCCTCGGGTCTGGAGGCGGAGCGCATCTGCACCTTGGCGAGGAGGCAAGTTGCGTGCCCAATGCCCGCGGAGGAGGTGCCGACCTGGAGGTGGGCGAGCAGGCTGCATTGGATCGGAAGCCGCCTCCGAATGTCGCCGGACCGCGCTGTGCTCGCCACGGCGGCGGAGAGCGAGGCGTTATGGGGCCAGTTGGGCGGTCCCGCACCGCCGAGATCCTCGGCCGCCACTTCGAGCGTTCCACGGTCGATGTCGTTGATCGCGACGTTGGCGCCGGCCTCGAGCACCCGCAACGCCGTGGCGTAGCCGATGCCCCGCGCCGCGCCCGTGATCAGCGCGGTCCGCCCGTCCAGGCGGAAAGGTTGGGCCGGCGACGCAGGCCGCCCGTCCATCTCGCCGGCACCGAGGCGTCACCCTCGATGCTCCTCGCGACCGCCCGGACGCGAACGCCTCAGCTCGCGTCCGGGTCGAAGGGCGGGCGGCCCATCTGGTCGCGCACGCTCACCACGGGCGGATTGGTCAGCGTCCGGCGCTGCCAGTTGGCGCCGTCCACGACCAGGACGTGCCCGGAGATGAAGCGGGCATAGGGCGAGGCCAGGAAGGTGGCCGCCCAACCCAGCTCACGCAGACGGCCGACGCGCAGCGCCGGCTGGCAGGCGTCCTTGTCGGACGTCCGGTCGAGGTTGCCCCTGATGTCGGCCGTCATGTCCTCGTGGGGGAACAGGCCGGGCACGAGCCCGTTCACCTGGATCCCGTAGGGCCCCCACTCGACGGACAGGGTCTCGACCATCGACTTCACCCCGGCCTTGGCCGCAGCGGAATGGGCGAACCCGGGCCCGCCCGTCCAGGCGTACGACGCGCCGATGTCGACGATGGAGCCGGGTGTCCCGGTCGCGATGAGTCGGCGGGCGAACTCACGGGAGCAGAAGAAGGTCCCGTTGAGCGTGATGTCGACGACGGTGCGCCAGGCGTTCGGCGACATGTCCTCCGCCGGCACGGGGAAATTCGCCGCGGCGTTGTTGATCAGCACGGTCGGCGGGCCGAAGGCCTGCTCGGCCGCGTCGAACGCGGCCGCCACCTGGTCGGGTTGGCGGATGTCGCACACCACGGTGGCCACGGTCCCGCCGACCTCTTCGACGGCCGCCGCCCCCGCGTCGAGGTGCTCCTGCTTGCGACTGGCGATGACGACCGATGCGCCCAAGCGGGCGAACTCGACGGCGATGGCCTTGCCGAGGCCCGTCCCCGCGCCGGTGATCAGTACGGGAACGGACTTGAAGGTGTCCGCCGGGAGCGCAGTGGCGCCCAGCGGCGGTGGTTCGGGCAATCCCGGCATGTCAGCTCCCCCGGTAGGTCGGTGGCCGGCCCTCGGCCCGGGCGGCCCGCATCTCGGCCATGTCGTCCGATCGGGCGACGAACGTCTGGGCGATCATCTCCTCGTCCATCGACCCGAGCAGCTCGGGCAGCGACAGATGGTCGATCACCCGGCGGGCCGCGCGCACCGTGACGGCCGGGGCCTCCGCGATCTTCTCGGCGATGGAGCGGACCTCGGCGTCCAGCTGATCGGGCGGGACGATCCGGGACACGATGCCGTGGCCGAGCGCCTCCTCGGCCGACATCACGCGGCCGGTGAGGACCATGTCCGCAGTGACGCCGTGCCCGCAGATCTGGAAGAGGCGGCCCACGCCACCGGTGTCCGGGATCACACCGTGCCCGACCTCGGGCAGCATGAAGCGCGCGCCAACGGCTGCGACCCGGATGTCGCAGAGCAGCGCCCGCTGGAACGAGCCGCCGATGGCCCAGCCGTGCAACGCCACGATGATCGGTGCGTCGAGGTCGAAGACGGCACGGATTCCCCGGTGTCCGCGCCGCATGAGCTCGTGATGCGTCAGCCCGCTGTCCGCCCCACCGAACGTGCCGACGTCGCGGCCCGACGAGAACGACTTCCCCTTTCCGCGCCAGATGATGGCACGGACGTCGGACAGCTCCTTGAGCTGGGCGAGCACACCGAAGAGCTGAGCATCCATGTCGTCGTCGAATGCGTTGTGCTTGTCCTGGTTGTCGTTCGTGATGGTCGCGATCGCCCCATCCACTTCGAGATGCACTGCTCCGGCCACCGTCGCTCCCGACTCTCCTCTTCGAAAAGACACACCTACAAGGCCGCCGTATCCCGATGACCTGAAGACTCGCCCCTGGTCCGAGTCGAACACGTCGTGACACTGCGACCGCTCACGACACGCCTACCAGGCAGCCTCCAACCGAGAAGCTATCGAATCGCAGCCAAGGGTGCCCCCGGGCGGCCTCACTCCGGATCGCTCAGGTACGCCGCCACCACGCGGGCCACCTCGGCCTCGCTCGAGCGGAGCGAGTGATCGCCGTTCACGAACACCAGGGTGACCTCCCCGGGGATCAGCGCCGTCTCGCGCTCGAGCTCTTCGGGCTTGGCAAAGGCGTCACGCCGGCCGGAGACGAACAGGCAGGGCACGCCCAGGGACCCGAAGTGCTCCGTCCGCAGGCGTTCCGGCCGCCCGGGCGGGTGGAGCGGGTAGCTGACGAGCACCAGGGCGGCCACCTCGAGGCCTTCTGCCACGGCGAGCGAGCACATGCGCCCGCCGAAGGACCGCCCACCGACGGCGATCCGACGGGTCGGGACGGACAGCCCTTCTGCGAGTGCCGTGGCGGACGTGCGGACGATCTCGATGCAGACCTCGGGTGGGTCGGTGCGTCGGCGGCCGGCGGCCTGTCCCGGGAACTCGACCCGTTCGACCGTCAGTCCCTTCTCCGTGACGGCTTGGTCGATCGCCACGAGCCCTGACTGGTCCCTGCCGGCACTCGCTCCCGGCGTGATCACGAGTCCGGCGGCCCGCGGCGTCTTCATCGCTGGCCATCATGCACGAAGCGCCGGAACCAGGAGCGGTGGTCCACCGCAGGGGACGCGGCGGGGATGCGAGGAGAATGTCCGGGTGAGCAGCCACCAGCCGCCGACGCAGACCCGCGCCACCGGCAGGCCAGACCGGCTGAGTTGCTGATGCCATCGCCGGGTCCCGCAGGAGGCAGGTCTTGGCAGGTCGCGCGTCGAGCGCGCCGTCGGTCCCGTCGACTCCGTGGGATCGCTCGGGACCAGCGCGTGGTCGGTGCAAGCCTCAGGGCGCAGGTTCGTCGTCAAGGTCGGGCGCGGCTGCGTCGACGAGGCCGACGGGCTGCGTCAGCTCGGTCAGGTGCCGGGAGGGCCGCCCGTTCCCGACGTCGTGCTGGTCGACGACGACCTGTTGCTGACGGCTGCCGTCGACGAGGCCCCTCGAAATACCGGCCACGAGGAGAGCCTCGGCCACGCCCTCGCCGCGCTCCACTCGGCCCCGTACCCGTACTGGGGTGGCGGATCGTCGTGGATCGGCGTCTGCCCGGTCGATGCCTCGACCTTCCCCGACGCGGCCGGCTTCTACGGCGGCCGGTTCACCGAGCTCGCAGCCCGTTGCGGGCTCGAGGGTCCGGTGGGCGAAGTCGTGGCGCGGCTACGAGAGCTCCTCCCGCCAGAACCCGCCGCCCTCGTGCACGGCGACTTGTGGTGGGGCAACGTGCTCTTCGGCGCCGACGGCAGGTCTTGGCTGATCGACCCGTCCGTGCACGGGGGCCACCCCGAAGAGGATCTCGCCATGCTCTCCCTCTTTGGCCCCGTGCCCGACCGGGTGCTCGCGTCCTATCTCGAGATCCGGCCGCTGGCCGACGGGTGGGAACGACGGATCCCGTTGTTCCAGCTCTACCCGCTCCTGGTTCACACGGTGCTCTTCGGCGGCACGTACCGACACCAGGCCGAGGCGGCCTGCCGGCGCATCACATGATGATGGCCGACCACGACCGGACGAGATGCGGCGCTTCGCCGCGTCCTGCTGGCGGCTGAGGCGCCAGGCTCAGGCCGCGACCGGTACCTTCATCGCCTCGGCCAGGTTGCCGCCCATGACCTTGGCGATGTCGTCGTGCGAGAGGCCATCGAGCTCGTCCACGTACGTCAGCGGCTGCGACATCCCCTCGATGTGCGGGTAGTCCGATCCGAAGACGACGCGGTCGACCCCGACCATCTCGATGAGGCCGCGCGGGTTCTCCTCGTGGAACGGGTGGACCCAGATGTTCCGCTTGAGCACCATGATGGGGTCTTCCTCGTAGAGATGCGGGTTGTGCGCGTACGAGTGACCGAGCGCGTCGATGATGGGCCGGACCCACGCCGATCCGTTCTCGACCGGGAGCACCCGGAGCGTCGGGAAGCGCGAGAGGAGCCCGTGCCCGATCAGGGATGCCACCGTGTCGAAGATGCCCCGGCTCTGGGTGTGCGCGATGTCCTGGAAGGCCGACGGGCCGGCAAAGGGAAGGTGCTCCCCGTCGGGCCTTCCCTCCCACTGGTTGTAGTAGCGCGTCAGGCCGTCGTCCGAAGCATGAAGACCGACGGCGACGTCGGCCTCCGTCACCCGCTGCCAGAAGGGATCGAATTCGGGCAGGGCGAACGAGCGGTATCCCTCGAAGCCGGGGACCGGAGCCGGGCGGATCAGGATGATCTTCGCCCCGCGCTCGACGACCCACTCGAGCTCCTTGATGGCCTCGCTCACGATCGGGAGCGTGATCACGGGCGTCGGGAAGATCCGGCCCTCGAAGTTGAACGTCCAGTGCTCGTGCATCCACTGGTTGAGCGCGTGGATGACGGCGTGGGTGCCCCGAGGGTCCATCGGCATCCGCTCCTCCAGGACGCTGGCCAAGGTCGGCCACATGAGGGCCCGGTCGAGCCCGAGCTCGTCCATCAGGGCGAGACGCGGCTCGGGGTCGAAGAACGCGTCGGGCGAGCGGATCGGGTCACCCATGAGCTCGCGGCGCGACTTCCCCTCGGGGTTCCCCTGCTTGAAGTACTCCTCCGACGCTCCGGGACGGCCCACCACGGAGAAGGTCGGGTTGGGGATGTACTCCGAGATCACGTTGCGGATCGCGATCTTGTCCCGGCCGTTCACCTGGACGAACTTGACGATCCCCGCGTAGTCGGGCGGGAGGTACTTCGTGAAGGCGTCGGTCCGCTCGTACATGTGGTTGTCGGCGTCGAACACCGGGAAGTCGACAGTCGTCTTGGGCATCAGGACCTCCTGAAGGGGTCGGCCGCGCCGCAGTGCTCCGTGTCTGTGGACATGGGCGCGGGCTCAGGCTTTAATATTGACATCAACGTCAAGACTCTAACAGACCATCCGCCGGAGTGCATGAGCGGGATCTCGAAGGGCTGGGCTGGTATCCGTTCTCGGGATTGGCGAGCGGAAGTCTCTCGGCGCTCCTCGGACCATGGCAGTCAGTCAAGTAGGGCCGCACGCTGCCCGTTCGACGTCGAAGGGCGCCAGGGCACCAGCGACGAGGCGAAAAACTCCCACTCCCGAGCCTGCCAGAGCGCCCGCTGCCCGGCCAACCTCCAGCGGTACTCGGCCCAGGGCGCGCCGGTCCCGGAACACCAGGCCCGTTCGGCGACCCCGGGCAGTCGCGGGAGGAGCATGAAGTCCAGCTCGGACTCGTCGACGACCGTCTCGGCCCACATCGCCGCCTCGATGCCGACCACGACGACGACGCACCGACCGGCCCCCTCCAGCGCTCCTCTCGGGTCCCACGCGTAGGCCTGCTCCACCGTCGCACGCGGATAGGCGGACAGTCCGAGCCGCGCCCGGAGCTCGTCCTGGGCCGAGTCGACCGAAGTCTCCCGGTACGGACGGTCGAGATACACGTGAGAGGCCGGAGAGAGGATCACGGCCGCTCCCCTGTCGACCGCGCGCCGGAGCTCACCCTTGGCTTTGGAGAAGTGCTCGGCGATGGCCGGGAGGAGCTCGGGCGGTATGGCGAGCTCCGGAGGAAGGCTCGCGGCGTCGAGCTCACCGCTCGAGAGCATGGACTCGAAGTCGCCGCTCGAGAGCATCGACTCCAATTCGGGATCGAAGGCGATCCAGTGCTGGAGCAGATCTCCGCCGCCCTCGCTCGTCCGCGCCGCGTCCTCCCACGTGACGGCGAGCTTGCCCGCCGAGCGGGCCGCCGCCCGCGAAATGGCGAGGAAGCGGTCGTACGCGTCGGGCGCCATGCCGAACGCCTCGTCTCCGCCGATGTGGAGGTACGTGCCGGGTGCCATGGCGGCGAGGGACCCGACCACGGTACGGACGAACGCGGCCACATCGGGATCGTCGGGGTTGAGGAGGTTGGCCCCGGCCGCCCGGCCGTCGGGAGCCGAAGCGAGCGCCGGGTAGGCCAAGAGGGCGGCCGCGCAGTGGCCCGGCATGTCGACCTCGGGTACCACCGTCACGTAGCGCTCGGCCGCGTACGCCACGATGTCCTCGAACTGCGCCACGGAGTAGAACCCGCCGGGGCGCTCACCGAGCGCACCGGCTCCTCCGACCTCGGTCAGGCGAGCCAGCTCGGGTATCTCGATCCGCCAACCCTGGTCGTCGGTCAGGTGCAGGTGCAGCACGTTGAACTTGTACAGGCTCAACATGTCGACGACGCGCTTCACCGCAGCGACGTCGAAGAAGGTCCGCGCGACGTCGAGCGAGAGACCTCGCCACGCATACGCGCGGGCCGTCGGCGATCACGACATCGCCGGGCGGGGCGGCCATCAACTGACGAAGCGTCGTGAGGCCGCGGAAGATCCCCACCGGACCGGGCGCGGCGACGAGGACCCCGTCGCTCTGCACCCGCAGCTCGTAGCGCTCCCCTGCGGGGTCCGCGCCGTCTGGCGTCACACCTGCCGGCGGACGGATTCCCGCGGCGGCGTCCGTGCGCAGGACGAGCGTCAGCGGTATCTCGCGGGCGCCCGAGGCGTCCTGGGTGATGCCGTCCGCGCGGATGTCGAGCAGGAACCGCTCGAACATTCCGGCGAGGTCCGGCTCTGTGGCACGCAACCGGAAGGTCGGGGCCGGCGTCGGCCGCCCGACACCAGCCGCGACCGGCCCCGGCGAGACCGGCTCCTCCCGGTCTCGAAACGACCGCCGGCCGCGGTATCAGGTCCACTCCCGCCTGCGACTCACCGCGGCCACCCGCGACAACACCGGAGCCGCGGTGTCCGCGTCCGACTTCATTCGCGTGGTCCCGATTGCAACATCCGATCACCGCCTGCCCCCGGATTCAGCCGACTCCCTGTCGGCGCCGGCTGTCGTCGTGTTCGGATCAATGTCGCACACTCCCTCACCGCGGGACAACCGGTCCTCACCCGAATGCCCGTCCTCACCCGAATGCCCGTCCTCGCTCGGGACGACGTCGGCCCGAGCGCACGTCCAAACGGGTTGGGCGCGGCGGATCCGATCGGACCGGCTGCTACCTTCGACCGGATCACCACGTTCATGCGATGGCGTTGCCGGCCACGGAAGCCCGGACTCCCAGCCCCAGACACCGCCATCCCTCGGAATCGGCGTCGGAGAAGCGTCCCATTCCTCGGCAGCGCGGCCGTCGTCGGCGTGTTGGTCGCCGGCTGCTCGACCGGACCCGTCCAACTCGAACGACGCGCTGGCGAGCCGTCAGCACCCGCTCCCGGCCGGAAAGTTTCCCTCGAAGATCGCGAAGATGGTCTGCGCGGCGGAGGCCCAGTCGGACATTGCGCAGACCCTCGGCGTCAAGGCCTCGGTCTCGTCGCCGACGTGGGTCGACCATGCCTACTCGTGCCGATACCGCTACCCCGACGGGGAGTTCGTGCTCACCGTCAAGGAGCTTTCGAGCTGGCCCCAGACCTTGTCCTACTTCACCTCGATCGGGCGGGAGCAGGGCCGTGCGGCCTCCATCCCGAACATCGGCCAGGGGGCGTACCAGACCGACGCCGGATGGGCCATCGTGCGCAAGGACTGGAAGGTCCTGACCGTCGACATCTCAGGGCTGCCGGCGCAATTCGGGCGGCCGCCCACGAGTCGGGCGGACGTGGCAGTCACGGTCGCCGACGTCATCCTCGCCTGCTGGGCCGGGGACTGATCACCGATTCAGGCAGCCGGAACGAGCCCGCCGAACGTGCAGGGCTGCGAGGGGCAATCAGCCAGGAGCCGGCACAACGGTCAGGCAGCCGGTCGGCAACCAGTGGGTCCGGACAGTCGGACAGTCAGAAAGTGACGCTGCCGGAGTCGACGCTCGACGGCCAGCCGACCGCTCCGGGCGAACCGGCGGGCGGGACCGTCATCACCAACCCGAGGCACATCTCGTCGGACGAGCCGTCTCCCCACGTGACGTAACGGGGGGGCAGGTTGCGCAGCGTCGGCAGTTCCTGGCGCAGCGTCGGGTCGTAGGTGCACGTCACCTGCAAGGTGTCGCCGCGCACGACCGAGACAGGCTTCGCCAGGTTGTACGCCTTCTGGTAGTGGAAGTTGTAGTTGGCGACGTTGAGGACGGTCTTCTGGTCGGGCTTCCCCGGGTTCAGCACGATCTGCAGGGAACGTCCGAGGAGGTGCATGTGGGCTCCGACTCGCACGATGGTTCCCGCCTGCGAAACCGGCCAGCTGCACGACGTGGTGTCCCCGCCGGGCGGGTCCGCCGGGTTGCGCCCGCAGGCCAACTCGATGCCGTCGACGAATCCGATCGCACTGGGGCCGAAGCGCTGGCCCAAGTCGGCCAGTGAGGCGCTGCGGGTGCAAAGCGGGCCGGTCACGCCGGTCGGGCAGGGGATGTCGGGCGGTGCCGGCATGAGGGCCAGGCTCAGCGGACGCAATGGCGTCGAGGAGGGGACGGTGTGCAGGACGAGCTTGGCGCGCACCGGCTTGTCGCCGATGAGCAGGTTGTAGTGGATCTGCATGACCACGAGGCTGCCCGCGGGGAGTGGTTGTCCTGTCCCCGCGGGAAGGACGTCCTCGCCGTGACCGGGGGCCCACGCTGACAACCACGGCGTCTCGCCGATGTGGGCCAAGTTGGCTCCCGGCAGTGCCGTCTCGCCGAAACACGTCCAACCCTGTCCGTTGCCGTCGGCAGCTTCGGCCTGCGCGGCCAGCGCCGGCGGCACGAGGAAGAGGATGGCGTGGTGCACCTCTTTGCTGTTCGGATAGAACTCGCTCGACACGATGAAGGAGTTCTTCGTCACGTGCGGGTTGAGCAGGGTGCAGTGGTAGTCGTCCGTCCCGCCGTTCGGAGGATGCGGCGTATAGGCCGTCGGTGCCTGCAGGCTGAACGTCGTCACCGGAGGAGAGGACTGGGCACCCGCCGGCACGGCTCCGGTCACGATCGTCCCCGCGAGAAGGACGAGGGCAGCGACTCGAACCAGGATCCCACCCCTCATGGACCAGGACCTTAGCCGGTCGAGTACGCCGGGCGCCGTCGGGTTTCGCCGACGTCGAACGGCTAGGGGGAGACGTGCCGGGTCACCCCGAAGTCGACCGGCCGGTGGTCGAGGCGGACCGAGAACGAGAAGTGCCACGTCCCGGGCGTCAGGGTCACGATATCGACGTAGTGGGCCGGGCTCAACGCGTATTGCCGGAGGAGTTGCGTCGCACCGCCGTCGTGGGAGGCCGTCACGACGGGTCGCGACGTCGGCACCGACGGCAGGATCAGGTGGAGCTGGTTGGGGCCGGACGAGCCCGGCGACAGGTAGACCTCTGCCTGCCCCCCGTCGCCAGGGGCACCTCGACGATGTCGGGCAGCGTCGGCAACAGGCTCTGGCCCTTGGCGGGCGACACGAGCTGGGCACCGACGGTGATCCCGGCGAACAGCAGGATGGGCAGGGCCACGGCGGCCACCAGTGCGACCTTGCCGCGGGCCACGCGCGGCGGGCGCACCGAAGCCGGTCCGTCCCGGCCGACGCGGGTGAGGCGCAGGCTGTTCCCGACGACCAGCAGGCTGGAGAGGCCCATGGCCACGGCCGCGACGAGCGGATCGAGGAGGCCGGCGGCGGCCAGGGGCAGCGCCGAGACGTTGTAGCCCATGGCCCAGCCGAAGTTCTCGAGGATGACGGCGTACGTGGCACTGGCCACGCCGATGGCGGCCGGGACACCCTGTAGGTCGTTGCCGACCAGGGTGATGTCGCTTGTCGACAATGCAGCTTCGGAGCCGCTGCCGATGGCGCACCCGACGTCGGCGGCCGCCAGGGCCGGCGCGTCATTGATGCCGTCGCCGACCATGACGACTCCGGCCGACCCGCGGCGCAGGTCCCGGAGGGCGGCCAGCTTCTCCTCGGGGCTCAGGCCGCCGCTCGCGACCTCGATGCCCAGCTCCCGGGCCACCGTGCCGACCGCGTCCGCGCCGTCCCCGCTCAAGATGGCCGTGCGCAGCCCGAGATCGTGCAGCCGCCCGATGGCGCTCGACGCCTCCTGGCGCAGGGGGGTCGACACGGCGAGCACCCCGATGGCGCTGCCGTCGACCTCGACGACGACGACGGCGTCCCCCCGCCCCCGGTACCCCTCCGCCGCCGCGGCCAGGTCGACCGGGAGCGGGTCGCCGAAGTCGCGGACAACCCTGACGGTGCGGTCGCCGACCCGTCCGGCCACACCCGCTCCCGGGATGACGGTCACGTCCGAAGCCCGCTCGGTCGGCCGGTGGGCGGCGCAGATCGCCTTGGCGATCGGATGTTCGATGTCGGACTCCACCGCGGCCGCCACCTCGAGGACCTCTTCGGTGGCGAGGCCGCCGACAGGAGCCACGGCCACGACGGTGGCGATGCCCATGGTGAGCGTGCCCGTCTTGTCGAAGGCCACCGTGTCGACGCCGGCCAGGCGCTCCAGGGCGTCGGCGTTGCGGATGAGGATCCCGAGGGCGGAGGCCCGCCCGCAGCCCACCATCATCGCCACCGGCGTGGCCAGGCCCATGGCGCACGGGCAGGCCACGAGCAGGACGGCGATCGCGCTCAGGACCGCGGAGCCGAGGTTCGAACCGATGAGCCACCACCCGAGAAAGGTCGCGGCCGCCACCAGCAGCACGATGGGCACGAACACCGCGCTGATGCGGTCGGCGAGTCGTTCGAGCGGGGCCTTGGTGCTCAGGGCCTCGTCCACCACCTGTTGGAGCCGGGCCAGGACCGACTCGGCGGCCACGGCGCGCACCTCGACGACGAGCATGCCGTCGCCGTTGCGCGTGCCCGCGGTGACGTTGCTCCCGGGACCGTGCTCCACCGGCAGGGGCTCGCCGGTCAGCATCGACTCGTCCACCGCGGACCAGCCTCCGACGACCTCGCCGTCCAACGGGATCGTCTCGCCGGGCATGACCCGGACCTGCGCCCCGACCGGGACCGCCTCGGGAGGAACGACCCGGTCCTCCTCCTCCTCACCGGTGAGCCGCGCCGTGGGCGGGCTCAGGGCGACCAGGGAGTGCAGCGCCCGAGCGGCGCGCGTCCGGGCCCGGACCTCGATGGCCCGCCCGCTGACGAGGACGGCGATGATGAGCGGCGCCATGGCGCCGTGGAGCCGGGCGGCGAACGCGCCGCTCCCGCCCAGGTGCACGTGGCGGCCTCCGAGGGCGATGGCCTCCACCGCGCTGACGGCGAGTGCGGCCAGGGTCCCGAGCGTGATCAGCGTGTCCATGCTCGTCGCTCCGTGGCGGAGCAGGCGGGCACTCGTGCGCATGAACGGCCAGCCGCCGACGATCTGCACCGCGATCCCCAGGAGCAGGACGACCCAGCCGCTGGTTGCGGTCTCCGGCGCGAACAAGGCGACGAAGAGCGCGGCGAGGGCCAGCGGCCAGGAGGCGATGGCCCGCCACCTCCAACCGTCGCGGTCGACCGGCTCGTCGACCGTGACCGTTCCCGCGGGCGCAGGTTCGGCCGAGTAGCCGCCGGCGACGACCGCATGGCAGAGGTCGTCGGTCGAAGTACCCGCCGGATCGAAAGTCACGTACGCGCGCTCGGTGGCGAGGTTCACGGCCGCGCTCGCCACCGCGGGGACGTCGCGCAGCGAGCGCTGGACGCGCTGGGCGCACGAGGCGCAGTGCATCCCTCCGATCGCCAGCTCGGAGGTCACGAGCTCGCTCGGCTCGCGCGGACGGAGGTCCGTGGCCGACGTGGCGGTGCTCACTGCTGCCGGCCTCCGTTGGCGCCCATCAGAGGTGTTTCGTGACGAGCTGACCGTCGGGGGTGATGACGTACCACTTGCCACCGAGGTTGTTGATGTCCTGCCCCGTCGCGTCGCCGGGCGCGGAGTCGATCACCCAGCCGTACAGCGGCCACTTGTTGTACGTGACCTGCACGGTCCCGTCCGTCCGTTTCGTCGTTCCGAGCAATGCCTGCTGCACGCCGGCACCAGCCGGCGCCTGGGTGACCCCGGAAGGAAGGATCAACGGGGGCCAGGCCTGGGCGCACCGGCCGTAGCACTTGGACGTGCCCGACTGCATGTCCGGGGCGAAGACGTAGAGCGTGAAGCCCTGGCCGTTGACCAGCACCTTCCCCAGCCCGGCGACGGTGCCCGTCCCCACCTGGTAGACGGGCGCCGGCCCCGACGACGTCGTGGCGGTGGAGGCGGCTGTCGTCGTGGTCGTGGACGGCGTCGTCGTTGTCGTCGTTGTCGGCCCCCCGGCCGCGGTCGTGCCACCGGAAGACCCGCAACCGGCGAGGAGCGCGACGGCAGCCAGGGTCACGAGCACGAACGGCAACCGGCCTCGTCGTGACGCGACCTCCGTGTGCCCTCGCACCTGCCTCCGTTCCACTACCGGGCACCGTGCCCGACCAGCACAAAGCCCTCGCCAAGGTACCAGGCGCCTTGTCTCGGGGGCCGCGGGACCGGACCGCACCGACGACGTGGGAAAGCGGAAGCCCGTCAGATCATCAGGATCAACATGAGACCCATGCCGACGCTCATCACGACATGCGACGCGTCGAGCAGGCTGGGGGTACCGATGATGCCGGCGACCCTTGGCCTGGGGGGTGCGGCCACAACGGCGCGGCCGTCCGACGCACCCACCGCGGGCCGCGGCCCGCAGTGGGTGCCGAAGTGCGTGGCTCCCCTGTTGGGCGAGGCGACGGTGAAGATGGCCGAGCCGAACAGCACGAACGCAATGAGAAGGGCCAGCCCCGGGTCCATCCTGCCCGAGGCGGCCGACGTCGACATCGCCATGGCTCCCGACGAGACTCCCAGCGGGAACCAATACATGAGGAGCATGGCGAAGCTCATCACCGCATGGATCGCGGTGTGCGGGACGTGCAGGCCCCAGGCCTGGACGGACTGGACCGTCCGGACGACGAACCAGACGAGGAAGCCGGCGAAGATCAATTCCCAGGCCACGTTGGGACCGAACGACCATCCGGAGACGAACATCCCGCTCATGGCCACACCCATGAAGACGTGGGACAGCTCCACGTCGCGGCCGCCCGTACGACGCTCGACGGCCGACGCCACCAAGAACGCCAGGCCGTAGAGCGCGACCGAGAGCATCATGAGGCCGAAGAGGTAGTACAGACCGGCCGGGTTGGCGCCCATGGCCCCTCTCACGCTGCTGGGGTCGGACGAACGCCGACGCCGCCGTCGAGAGGGGCGACCCGGTCTCGCTGCGCCGGTGGCAACGGCCAGTAGATCAGGATGAACAGCAACAACAGCAGCCCCGAGCCCAGATCGGTCTGGCCTCCGGCGAGGTCACCCCCGAAGTCCTGGACGGCCGCCCACACGACGGTGAAGGCAACCATCGCCACCACGAGGACGATCTGCGTGATCGTCGGATGCGCGTAGACGCTCACGGCGACCACCACGCAGAACAGCGCGAAGAGCACGGCGATCGCGGTGCCGTCGTGCAACATGACCGCTTCCGACCACCGGTCGATACGCAAGAGCCAGCCGGGCTGGCCCGAGGCGACCCGCGCCACCAGATCGTGCAGCGCTCGGGGAGACCGGCCTGCGCCGACGACCGTCAGGAGGGCCAGCACGAGCCACACCGCCGCCCAGAGCGCCCGCGCCGCCGTCGCTCCCAGAGCCTTGGCGGCGACGAAGGGCGCGTTGGGGCCGGGAGACGGCCAGAGGACCACGGCGAGCACGGCGTAGAACAACACGGGACCGGGACCGCCGCCGAGGGGCGTGGCCACGCCGGAGAAGAGGCCACCGAGACCCTCCCCGAACCACCACACGGCGATCGCCCAGGCGATCGACAGCGCCAGCGCGGCGCGGCACGTCCGCTGCCAGGCGATCCCGAAGGCGATGACAAATTGCGTACCGGCGAACAGCGCGTTGGTGAGCACGGGCTGGTGGGAGACGATCGAAGCGTTCCACGTGATGGTGTGCGCGATCCACGAGGGATTGCCGCTCGCCGCCCCGTGCAACATGCCGCTGAACCCGTTGGCGCCCCGGGTGAACATGAACGGCTGGAGTTGCAGTGCGGCATCGGTGAGCCACACCGTGGCGAGCAGCAGCCGAAAGGTCTGCTGGAGATCACGCCGGTCCGGGGACGGGTCGGCGGTCGGGCTCCCGGTGACGACGTCGACGCCGCCTTGCTCTGTCACCGCGGTGGAGCTCACCCCTCGACCGGGTGAGGGTGTACGCCGGTTCGCCGTGTGACAACCCCTCCCGGCGAACGGCGGCACCTCCTGACGGACATCGCCAGCAATGTACCGAAGCGGCACCAGGGCTGCCCCGGCCCGCGACAGCCGGCCCGGTCACCGGGAGGGACCTGCGGCCGGCGCCCGTCCGTTGCCGGGATGCGACGAGCCTTCGGGTCCAGGCGTCCAGGCGTCCAGGCGTCCAGGCGTCCAGGTCCAGACGACTCAGGCCGGCCGGATCACGCGGCAACGCTCACATCATGCGGCATGACTCAAGGTGGCCTCCGGAGTATGCGTGCCCACGTGCTCAGGTGGCGTGTCGGCGGACGCACGCACCTCGACGGACACGGAGCGGTGCTCGGCTCTCGACACCACGACGAGGGGGACGACGGCGAGGGCGACCATGACGATCATGAGTGGAATGCTGAGAACCAAAAGTGTCATGTCTTGTCGTGCGATGCAGGAGCGGCACCGCACTCTCCTTTCGGGTTCTCATCATCCGTGGCCGATCTCAAGGTCGCCGCAAGCCGCCCTGTGCCGTCTTCTGTGGACCGGTGCCGCGAGAACGTCGCGTTGTCGCATGGGGGCGAACCCGTCCCAAGGGTGCCTGCCACACGGCGGATCAGAGCGCGCGCGCCGGCGGATACCTACGATGCAACGTGTGCGCAAGCGCTGGTTCAGCCCGCGGGCGATGCTCCTGCATCTGGCGTTCGCGGTGCTCATCGCCGGGTTCGCCGCCGCGACGTGGTGGCAGGCACGGCGGGCGCTCGGCGGCAACGGACTGAGTTGGTTCTACACCTTCGAGTGGCCGCTCTTCGGCGGCATCGCCGTCGCGGCCTGGTGGCACCTGATCCACGAGGACCCCGAGGTTCGGGCCGAGCGCAAACGGGAGCGGGCCGAGGTGAGCCCCGCGGACCGGCAGGCCGAGTGGTGAGGACGGACCGAGCGGCGCGCACCGCCCGGGCGTCCGTGACGGCCCGCGACCCTCATCGCCGGGGACGATCTCGGTAGCCTGAAACGGTGGACGACGGGGGGTCGCTGCGGCTCGAGGAGGACGCCTCGAGCGCGCCTTCGCCGGGTGGGGGGCGGCGCCGACGCTCGAAGTCGGACCGCCCGTTCATCCTGATCACCGCGATCGCCGGTGTCTGCCTGCTCGGCTTCGTGTCCTTCGTGGTCTTCCGAGGACCGTCACACCACCCCGGGGCCGGAACCGCGGCGCTCGTGTCGCCGCCGCCCTCGGTCCTCTCCGAAGGCACGTCGGCCCCGGACTTCAACCTGCCGGCGCTCGGGGGTGGCGGTTCTGTGTCGCTGGCGGCCTTCCGAGGAAGACCGGTCGTCCTCAGCTTCTTCGCCTCGTGGTGCCCCCACTGCCGAGAGGAGCTGGGCTCCGTGGCCGCCGTGGCGAGGGCGGACGCAGGAAGGATCGCGGTCGTGGGCGTCGACTCCAACGAGAGCTCCGACGCGGCCGCGCAGCGCCTGCTGGCGGCGGCGCACGCCTCCTATCCCGTTGCGCTCGACCCGGACGCCAAAGTGGCGACTCGTTACGAGGTCGTCGCACTGCCGGTCACCTATTTCCTGAACGCGAACGGGAAGGTGGTGGGTGCGACCCTCGGTGCACAGACCGTGTCCTCCCTGACGCGCTGGGTGGCGAGAGCCGAGGCGAGCCGGTGACGCGTTCCGCCGGCGAGAGGGGCGAAACGGGGACCGTATCCCACACCGAGGCGGCACCGGTTGACCGCGCCGCGGCGCTGGAGGAAGGCGCGCCCGGCATCCCCCCCAACTTCATCTTCTGGGTTCTGGGGGCCATCCTGGCGCTCAGCGTGGGCGGCCTGGTGGCCGAGCACGTGTTCTCGGCCGCCGGCCTGAATCCGACTCCGGCCGCCGCGCCCGGCACGACCACCCCGGCGTCGGCGCCGCCCACGACGGCCGCCCCGGCATCCACTCCGGGAGCCGGCCCGACGATCCCCGCGCCGGACCGCTCACTCGCGGCACCGCTGGCCGCGTTCATGGGCCTGGCCACGCTCCGGGGCGCACCTGCGCCGGATTTCGACCTCACCGCGGCGAACGGCGACCCGGTGCCGGTGTCGGTGCCGGCGCGGCCTCCGAGGGTCGTCGTGCTCACGTTCTTCGACGCGCCCTGCAACGACATCTGCCCCGTGCTGGCGTCCGAGATCCGGGACGCAGACGCCGATCTCGGGGCCCGAGCATCCGACGTGGAGTTCGTCACCGTCAACACCGATCCGGCCGCGCTCGCCGCCGCCGATTCCGGCCCGGCGGCGGATGGCACCGGACTGGGCTCGCTCGCGAACTGGCGAATGGCCACGGGCCCGCTGGCCGCGGTCGACGCCGTGTGGAAGGCCTACGGCGTGTCGATCTCGCTCGACCCTCGCACCGGGCTCGAGGGCCACAACGACGTCATGGATTTCGTCGACCCGCGCGGTGACCTTCGCTACCGGGCGACCCCGTTCGCGGACGAAAGCTCGAAGGGCACCTTCAGCCTGCCCGCGCCGAGCGAGGCACGCTGGGGAGCAGGGATCGCGACCTACGCCGGGAGGTTGATCAGCGGGTGAGCAGCGAGCCGACTGCCGGTACGACCACCCCCGGCGTGACCACTCCCGGTACGACCACCGCCCCCTTCTGGAAGCGCCGGAGGGGCCTGGTCATCGCGCTGGCCGTCCTCGTCATCGCCGTGGTCACGGTCCTGACCGACCTCCCCGTCCCCACGTCGAGGGCCAGCGACATCAGTGCCGAGCGTGCCGTGATGAGCGAGGTGAACACCGACGTCGCGCCCTGCGCGCTCGGCCTTCATCAGGCGATCGGGATCTGGAACCTCGCGGCCTCCCACCGGCTCCCCGCGGCGGGCCGGGCGTCCGCGCCGGGCCTCCTGACCGACGACCAGACCGCCTGCTCCTTCACCGACGAAGGGATCAACGACCTGACGGGCAACCTGCAGGTGCCGGGTACGGCCGCGGGCAAGGATCTCGGAGAGGTGGTCGCGACGGCCACATTGTGGACGACGTCGGACGCCCTCAGGTTGATCGAAGACGTCCAGACGCTCATCGAACACCCCGACGACAGACGCGGCCCTGCGCAGCCTGGCGAAGGAGCATGCGCAGCTCTCGGCCGACCGTCGGAGCGCACTGGCCCAGGAGCACGACGCGGACACGGTTCTCGACACCGATCTGCAACCGGTCCACCTCCCCCGGGTCGCGTCGCTGCACACCGGCTGAGCGAACCGCCGCGAGGTTCAGGAGGGGGAGGGCGAGGCCCCGCCGCCGGGCTCGCCGATGGGCGGCGTGCCCCGGCGTCGGTCCTGGCGCGCCAGCGCGAGCAGCTCCAGATCCGGATCCTCCGTCTGGAGCCACTGCAAGGCGTTCCAGAAGACGACCGGGACGAAAGCCACGGCGGCGGCGAACCAGAGCACGGCGGAAGCGATCTGCTGGTCCGCGGCGGCACTGAGGCCACCCGACACATGGGGAAAGCTGCGATAGACGTCACGGGTGGAGAGCCCGGTCCAGTAGGCCAGGATCCAGAACGCCCACATGACCAGGCCGGCCAGCACGGCTCGGCGCAGGTAACCCGAACGCGGGAGCAGTGGTGGCGAGACCACGAGTTCGAGCCAGAGGCCCAGCCCGAAGACGAGCAGGGTCACCCCTTCGAGCGGTGCCATCCACCCGTGCCGGGATCCGGCCGCGACCGTGCCGGGTATGCGCCAGGCCACGACGACCGCGACGTCGCATGCCATGAAGAGGAGCGACCACGCGAGCTCCCGGTGGCGGAGGCGGCGCACCGCCAACCGGTCAGCGATGAGCAGGTCGTCGTCGGGCGCCCGCCGAGCCAGACGGAGGGAGCGCCACGGGGCGCCCACTGCCACCAGGGCGGGGAGCGCGAACGCGAGGAGCGAGAACTGGATCGCCGCCACGTATTCGATGCGGCGGCCCTCGGTGGCGACCGGTGGGACCAGCGCAACCACGGCCACCAACACGGCCAACACGAGGCAGACCTGGCGCCAGGGTGCCGCTCGTTCGAGGGGCCGCCCAGGGGCAGCCCCGGTCGTCATCGCGTCGGTCGGCGCTGGAAGAAACCCCAGAGCAGCACGACGAAGAGCGTCCCGAGGGGGATGGCGAAGGTCAGCGCCTGGGTGGCGGCTACATCGGATCCCATGATGATGAGTTCACCCCCCGACTCATACGACGTAGAAGAGAAGCCAGAAGAACGTGGCCACGACCGCGGTGAAGCCCCAGAAGTAGGTGCACCCGTTCAGGTTGGCCCGCAGCAGACGCGCCACGGGAAGCGTCGAACTCGGAGCCCCCCCGTCTTGCGCCATGGCTCGGCGGAGGCGCAGCTCGCGGGCGAGGATCGTCTCGATCCAGTAGGTCGCGGCGAGAACCACGGCGATGTTCATCGCCGCCCAGGCGATGAAGCAGGAGGCGTAGCCGCTCGACCCCGGGAAGAAGGGGAGGTCGGTCAGCTGCCAGATCTGGAGCCCGATCACCAGCAGCCCGCCGAGGACGGCCGTCCAACCGGCCACCTGCCAGTCCAGCGTCTCGTCACGGCGGAAGCGGCGCTCCCCGTACTGGGCCAGGAGTGCGCACGCCACCGTGACGGCGAAGATGGCGGCACCCGCCGCGGTGGGGGCCGTGATGCCGCGCGGGCGCCAGAGATCTTCGTTGTTGGCGGAGCGGAGGTAGAAGTAGGCGAAGGCCAGCGCGGCGAAGGCGAAGGCCCAGATGCCGATGAGGAGCCGGCCGCCCGTCCACAGCGCACCCTCTTGGGCCCGCAGTTCGAAAGCGATCTCCTCGGGCGTCTCGTGGAGCTCAGGGAAAGACTCGAACTGTTGGTTGTCGACCGTTGGTTGTGGTCTGTCCATCTCCTACCGCCTCATAGCATCGGGGGCCGGGGATCGCCGTCGCCTTCGACGCCGGTGCCGAGCTCCTCGGGGGTGACCGAGCCCGCCGGAGCGCCCACGGCCGACATCGGTCTCCCGAGGTCGGCGACAGGGGCGGCGTCGGGCTCGCCGTAGTGGTACGGATCGTTCGTCACGACCGGGATGTGCTCGAAGTTGAACCACGGCACCGGTGTCGGGGTCTGCCATTCCAGGCCGAGGGAGTTCCACGGGTTGGGTGGGGCCGGATGCGGGTTGAGGTAGATCGACCAGATGAAGTTGACGATGAAGAAGAAGAACGACGCACCGAGCAAATAGGCGCTGATGCTCGAGATGTCGTTCAGCGTCTGCAGGTTCGCGGCGTACTCGAACACCCGGCGCGGCTGGCCCAGGATGCCGACGAGGAACAACGGGAAGAACGTGAGGTTGAAGAAGACGAAGAAGGTCCAGAAGTGCCACTTGCTCAGCTTGCGGTTCATCGTCTTTCCGGTGATCTTCGGGAACCAGTAGTAGAAGGCGCCGAACATGGCGAAGATGAGGCCACCCATGATCGTGTAGTGGAAGTGCGCCATCACGAAGAAGCTGCCGTGCAGGGTCACGTTGACGGGTACGTCCGAGAGGAACACGCCGGTGACGCCGCCGATCAGGAAGTTGAACAGCATCCCGAGGCAGAACAGCATCGGAGTGTCGAACCTGATCTTCGCCTTCCACAACGTGCCCAGCGTGACCAGGAACAGGAAGCCGGTCGGGATGGAGATGAGCTCCGTCGTCAGCATGAAGAGCGGTCGCATGTCGGGGTTGATCCCACTCTGGAAGAGGTGGTGCTGCCAGACGAAGAACGAGAGGAGCGCCACGCCGAGCATGCCGGCCGCCGCGACTTTGTAGGCAAAGAGCGGTTTGCGCGTGAAGACCGGCATGATCTCCATCACGATCCCGAAGCCTGGCAGGGCCATGATGTATACCTCGGGGTGGCCGAAGAACCAGAAGAGGTTCTGCCAGAGGAAATTGCTGCCACCGTGCTCGGTGACGAAGAACGCGGTCTCGGCCGTGCGGTCGAGGATCCCGAAGAGGCCGGCCACGACCAGGGTCGGCGTCGCCAGCGTGAGCAGGGCGGTCGTGGCCAGGATGCCCCAGACGAAGACGGGGACCCTGCCCCAGGTCATGCCCGGCGCCCGGTAGTTGACGATGGTGGCGGCGAGGTTGAAGCCGGCGAGGATCATGCCGATGCCGATCACCGCAAAGCCGACCAGGTACGAATCCATGCCGAGTGGGGCCTGCGTCTGCAGCGGCGCGTAGCCCGTCCACCCGGTGGGGAAGCCGCCGAAGAACAGGGCGCTCACGATGACGAGGTATCCCGCCATGAAGATCCAGAACGAGAAGGACTCGACGCGTGGGTAGGCCATGCGCCGTGCGCCGATCATCAGCGGGACCAGCCAGTTCCCGAGAGGCCCGACCACGGCGGACGACGCCATCATCATCATGATCGTGCCGTGCTCGCTCACGAGGGCGATGTAGGTCCCGGGGCCGAAGACGTGGCTGGTCGGGCTCAACAGCTCGGTGCGGATGAGCATGGCCAGCAAGCCGCCGGTGAAGAGGAAGGTGAGGACCCCGACCGCGTACTGCCAGCCGACCACCTTGTGGTCGTCGGTCATGCGGAAGTAGCGGACCCAGTTGGTCTCGGGCGGTGCCGGGGAAAGCTCGTAGCCGAGCACCTTGGCCAGTGGGTAGGTGAGCCCTCCGATCCCGGCCATCCACCCCGTGACCCCCAACACGAGACCCAGGACGACCGCGAGATCGTTCTGCCCCGTACCTTGAACCTGCTCGTAGCCGCTGGCGATGACGTTGCCGAGCCAGTGGCCGATGAGGTAGCCGCCGACAGCGCCGACCATCGCCCAGATGATGCTGGGTCGCAGCCACTGCGATCGGCGCCAGCCCGCCGGGGGCCGGGGCGGGGCGCCGACGCCCTCCTCACCGGGATACTCGACCTCTCCGAGCGGCGTCGTGTCAATGGCCACGGCTGCTCTCCCCTGTCTCAGGACGCCCTCGCGCCCGGGCGCGGCTCATGTCATCCGCCACCCTTCGGCTGCGGCGCACCGTAGGTCTCTACCTTGGAGTACGGATCGACGTTGTCGGGGTAGTACCCGCCGTCGGCGCCGTTGGCGTCGGGCGTGTAGGTCAGCGCGTACGCGGGCAGCAATCTCGTGTTGTGCCGCAGACGGAAGGCGGTCAGTCTCGCCCAGGACGCGAATTGCTGCGGTGTCACGACCTGGCCCGAGTTGTACATGGCACCGTGCCAGATCCCGCAGAGCTCGGAGCAACGGACGATGAAGGTGCCGAGCTGCTGGGGTGTGGCGTAGGCCACGTTGTTGTAGTCGGGGTTGGCGTCGGCCTTCACACCCAATTGGTACGCCCAGAAGCTATGGACCACGTCGAGGGAGGTGACGTTGAACTTGATCGTCGTGTGGTCGGGGATGACGAGCTGGTTGGTCTCGAACCCCCCGAAGGTCGGGTAGCGGTAGGTGAACTTCCACTGCTGGCCGATCACCTGAATGGGGAGGATCGTCTTCGAGGTCGGGGTCCAGATCGGGCTCGATCCCTGCCCGCCTCCGGCCCCTCCGGGCTGGACGAGCTCGTAGGTGCCGAAGCCGAAGAGGCCGATGACGATGGCGGAGGTGGTGAGGATCCAGCCGATCTGGAGCCCCAGGTGCCCCCGGGCGGCCGGGCCGCCGACGGGCTCGGGTCCGCCCCGCGACGCGCGCCACGTGAAGACCGCGTAGGCGAGGTAGATCCAGACGGCCAGGATGACGGGGAGCGCCATGATGAAGAGCACGTTGAAGTCGAACTGCGCCCCTTGGGCCACGTCGGTCATGGTGCCCGGGGGGATGTGCGGACCGGCCAGGTACCAATAGAGCGGGTCGAGAACGGCGGACAGCACGACCCAGACGGCGATCAGACGCCACCAGTGGTGCGCCTTGTCAACCCCTGAGCCCGGATCGGTGCTCGCTGTCGGGGCCTCCGGTCCCGGCGACTCCGTTGCGCTCACGCAACCACCTTCATGAACCCGCCCATGTAGCCCAGCGTCGACATCGGCCCCCCGTTCCCGAAGAGGAAGTCGGTTCCGCAAGGGACGAAGCACTGCCACCGGTAGCTGCCGGGTCCCGGGCTGCTGAACGAGAACCTGATGACCTGGTGCGGGGAGCTCGTCGTGCACGGCGCGGCGCCGCACAGGTTGGCGTTGCCGTTGTTGCCGTAGAGCGGCACGCTGATACCGAGCGAGGGAATGGAGAACGTGTGCCCGGCGCCGTTCCCGACGTTGGCATTGAGAACCCGGAACGGCCTGCCGTTGAGGGTGGCGATGTTCCCGTACGTGCCGGTGACCTGGCCGAGCTGCTGGTTGCGCAGCGGGCTGCCCGAGTCGTACTGGTAGATGGTCACGTTGATCCGGGTGTGCTCGGGCACCTGGAACACGGTCGTGTGCACCCACCCAGCCTGGGGGGACCGGACCAGGTAGGAGACCCAGGCCGGATGGCTTCCCGATCCGAAGGTCCCGACCGTCTGCAGGGTCACGTTCACGGGCTGGCCGGGTCCGGGCGAGGTGAACTCGACCGTCGGGGGAGTGCCCAGGAGAGCGATCACGAGGATCACGGCCGCCACCGCGGCGAGAACGAAGAGGACGACCGTGACGCTTACCTTCCACGCCAAGCTCATGGATCCTCCCGGAGGCCCCAGTACCTCCCAAGCTGACTCAGCCAGCTCTCAACCTACGATTGCTTCACCGCTTCGTCAACTACCTCCACCCTCGGGTGCCTGCGGCCCCCGGCCGGAACCCGACGGTGTCGGGGCGGAGTAGGCCCGGTCGGGCGCGGGCGACACCGCAGAGGCACGGAGCGCCTCGAGCGTCGGTCCGGGGTCGCGGTGGAAGAAACGGTCGACCCCGAGCGAGAAGCCGCCGGGGCTGTCCATGGCCCGCCGGATGGCCACGGCGAGCGCGGGGACGGCCCAGAAGTCGCCGCACACCCACAAGACCGCGGCACCGATCTGCTGGTCCGCGTACGGCGACAGCGTCACGCCCGGCACGTGCGCGTACACCGAGTACCAGCTGGTGTCCGTGAACAGCGACATCGACATGGCCAGGACGAACATGACCACGTTGGTCGAGAGGATCGCTCCGATCTGCCAGAACGGCTCCGCCTTCATCCGGAACGGGTACGAGGGCACGAGTTGGAGCCAGAACAGCATCCCGGTGGCGAAGAGGCTGGCGTGCATGAGCCAGATGTGCGCCAGTTGGTTCTGCTCCGCGAAGTCGAAGGCGGCGGGGAGGTGCCACAGCACCATCGCCGCGTTGAAGGAGACGAGCGCCGTCCAGGGATTGGTGACGAACCGGCCGAGCGCACGCCAGGCCGCGAACCCGCGACCGAGCAGGAAGGCCCGCGGAGCAGCAGCGCCTCGGGACGACCGGCAACCCGTGCAACAGTGGCAGCCAGGGCGCACCGGCCACGATCAGGAGCGGCGCGTAGAAGGCGATGAAGATGTGCTCCATCATGTGCACGAACAGGTAGTCGCTCGACCAGTAGTCGATGGGCGACGTGACCGTGATCAGGAGCAGCGCCAGACCGCCGTAGAAGAACAGCGAGCGGAGGCGCCGGCTCCGGGTCCGGGCGGCGGTGGAACGACGCCGCAGGTTGGCGAGGCCGAGCTCGTGGAGGAGCACCACGAAGGCGACCACCACCACGAAGGGGTCGAACGTCCAGTTCTGCAGCACGTAGTTCACGGCGACACCCATCGGCTCGGGCTGTCGGGCCAACGTACCCCGCCGTGCTGAGCCTGGGTCATGACGACGAGCCGAAGGCCAGTGGGACCCGGGTCGACTGGACCTCGACCCACGCCGACGCCCGTGGTCGATATCGTGTACACGCCGAGCCGCGTGCTCCGAGACGGTGAACGCGTCGAAGCCGGCGTCGCCCCCGGCCGTGGGCGGCGGGTCCACGGCCAGCGCGACGCTGCCAGCGCGGCGGTGTCGGCAGGCGCGACCACCCACACCCGGCTTCACCGTGTAGGGCACGACCGCGCCCGGTTCGCCTTCGAGCACGGCCACGGTGCCGGTGGCTCCCAACGCGGTCGAGATCACTCCCGACGAATCTCGGGAGGGCCAACGCCGCCGAGGCGGTCCAGCGGCCGTGCGGAGCGGACCAGAGCGCGACGAGCGAGCGGCGGCCGGCGACTGTGGCCAGGACGAGCGCCGTTACCTGTGCGCCCGTTGGCTCCAGGCGTAGGACTTGGGTCGAGGCGTGATGCAACCGGCCGCCCAACATCGGGACCTGTCGCGCTCCACTTTCCCGCGACGTCGGCTGAAAATTCCGATCCGGCCGCCTCTACGGCAGTCAGTGGCGACCAGCGGCGTGCCGTACGGCGCCATCGCCACCGCGTCGAGGGTGGTGGCACCGCAGCCGGGCGACGCGGACCCGAGGGCGGCGACCGAGGTCGCTCGCGACCACGAGGAGAGGTCGGCCGGCGCGCGGAGAACCGAGCGACCGACGACGGCCAGCGCCTCCCCTGCAGCGCCGCCCGGTCCCGCCAGCGCGTCCGGCCGAGCAGCGAGCGCCCCGGGGAGGAGGGCCGGGCTCCAGGTCCTCCCGCCGTCGGTGCTCCGCGCCAGAGGCGAGAAGCGGAGCAGGCCGCTGGGCAGCACGCCGACGTCAGCCGAAACCGGGGACACGGCGGCCACGATCCCACCGTTGTCCGCCACGCCTTCGGGGGTGACCACGGACCACTGCGACGAGCCGGGCCCCGTGTGCAGGAGCTGCCAGAAGGTGTTGGACGGGTCACTCAGCTCTCCCATGGGCAACACGACCCAGGACCCGTCCGCGGTGGAGACCGCGCTGCGCAGCGGGGCCGACCCTCCCGTCGCGGCCGCCGGCGCCGCGGCGGAACCCGGAGTGAAGCCGAGGACGCCGAAGAGACCGACGACGAAGAGAGAGACAACCGCCGCCAGCGCGGCGGCCGGCGAGCACTTCGCGGTCGGCCTCTCGGACCGCCCGCGCGGACCGTGCGCCTCACGGAGCGAGGACTTGCTGTATCCGGTCGTAGAGGAGCGAGGAGAACGACGAGGCGTAGCTCTGTGTGGGGCCCGGGTCGTCGACGAGCACGTCGCGTTCGTGGCCTTCCGGGTCGATGACGACGGCCAGGTCGCTGTGAGCGACCATGGCCCCGTCCGCGACGGTCTCCACCGCCACCCCGTACGACCTCCAGGCCGCTGACAACTTGGGCACCGACCCGGTCAGGAAGTACCAGTTCGACAACCCGGTCAGGCCTTCCTGGCGATCGAAAGCGTTGGTGTACGCGAGCGAGCGGTCGATCGGATTGGCGACGACGGCGACGAAGTCGACGTTTCGCCCCTGAGCGTCGAGGTTCTCGTCGGTCTGGCGGAACTCCTGTGCGATCAGGGGGCAGTCGGAGGTGCACACCGGGTCGAGGAAGGTCAGCGCCACGACGTGGCCACGCAGGCTGGCCAGGCTCACCGGCCGGCCGTTCTGATCCGTCAGCGAGAAAGGCGGTGCCGGGGTGTCGATCGTGTTCGGCGTCCCGTCGAGGGCCTCGCTCAGGATCGGGTCGGCGTTCGGGTTCGCGGCGGCGAAGGCCATAGGCCCTGTCCCCACGAGCACGACACCCAGTGCGGCGAGTGCGGCCAGCGAGCGCGCCAGGGAGGGGATGGTGGCCCGCTCCCACCACGCCCGAGGCGCCCCGGCGGCGGCCTCGGGTTCGGCCGGCACCGTGTCCAGCGCCCGCTCCTCGGGCAGCCACGTCACGGCGACGTAACCGGTGGCGAACAAGAGGAGCATCGGCAGCATCGAGTTCGGGTCCGTGCCCAGGCCACCGAAGATGCCGAGGTCTTCGACGAGGATCCAGTCGGCGAGACCGAGCACGGTCAACGCCACCAGCGCACCGAAGACGAGGCGGCGTCGCGCCGTCAACAGCAGAGCGCCGATGGTCGCCAACGACACGACGGCGACGAGGTTGACCGCCCAGCCGTGCGCGGCGTCGAAGTCGGCGAAGGAGGACAGCCACGAAGACAGGAAGCCGGGCTGTGACGTCTGTGCCATCTCAACCACCATGGCGTGCAAGGTGCCACCCCGGCCCTGCCAGTAGCCACGGCCGGGCCAGGCCTGCAACAGCGCCATCCCCATCAGGAACACCCCGCCGGCACCGAGGACGATGCGGCCGAGCCTCGGTGTCGAGTAGGATCGTTCGGGCAGCGCCACGAGGAGACCACCCACGCAGTAGAAGAGCACCGCGCCGGGAGCTCCGAAGAGCCAGGTCAGCCCCGGGGCGAAGATGCCGCCGAAGGCCTCGCCGAAGACCCACACCAGCAAGCCCCAGCCGACGCTCGCCGCTCCGGCCAGCCGCGACCACCGTCCGCGGGATGCCGCCAGCAGCCAGATCCCGAGCCCGAGCTGAATCCAGACCACGGCCGAAGCCGCCTGGACGGGGTGGTTGGACCAGATGGTGGCGCCGCTGTCGACCAGGTGGCGCACCCAGCCCGGCGACGATGCCGCGCTCGGCTGGACGACGCTGGAGGGGAGCCCGAGCGGCATGGACGACTGGAGCTGGAGCAGGCCGTCGAGGATCCAGAGGACCCCGAACCCGATGCGGACGACCCGGCGGGCCGTGGGCTCGGGCCCGCCGGCCACCACACCGGAGGGGAACGCGTGCTGCCCGTGTGCGTTGAGCCGGCGGTACTGCACGGTCCGAACGATGTTGAAGGCCACCAGGCAGGCCAGCGCGATCCCCGCCACCACGAGGAGCTGGTGGAAGAGCGTCGAGCGGAAGGTCGAGACGATCAGGGAGTTCCCGGTCTCAATCGACCGACCCATGCCGGGCATCAGTTCAGCGGTCCCCTCGGGACGATGTCGATCCGTCCACCGCCGGCGACACTATCGCCGCGCCTACCCGTCGCCGCCTCGGGGCGGCGGTCACGAGCGTTCGGCCTCGGCCCCGGACGGCGTCCGGCTCAGCGGGAGTCGCTCAGCAGCACCCGCAGCCACACGAGAGATGGAAGGTGTCGCAGTCGCGCGGGAGCAGCACGACCCCGATGCCGATCGGACAGCGGATGTCACATCCCGTCACGCGAAGGTCGGCGACGGCGACGAGGCAGTCGTCGACGTCGACCGCCTTGCCCGGCTGATCATTCGTCACAGGCGTGTCCGCTTCCGAGGCGACCTCGATGACCACGGCACGCTCCTCGCAGGGAGCCAACGTGAAGGTGCTCTCACCGGCGATCGTTCCGGTGACGGGGAACGGGAGCGCCCTCCCTCCCTTGGTCGTGAAGTCGCTCAGCTCCAGGGTCACCTCGCGCTCCCGACGACGCTCGTTGGTGAGGGTGACGGGGATCACCCGCCGCTCGCCGAGCCTGGAGTAGACGACCAGATCGAGATCGTCGCCGATGCAGCACTGGCAGTGGCAGTCGTCGGCCCGGCACGATCCGCATCCGGCCGAGTGCCCATGACCGCAACCACAGCCGTGATCGTGTCCGTGACCATGGCCGTGGCCGTGGCCCTGGTCGTGGCCCTGGTCGTGGCACCCGCACCCACAGCCCGGCCTTGTGCCCGTGGCCGTGCTGGTGGCCGTGGGTGTGCGTGCCCGCCGGTTGCTGACGGCCCCAGCCGTACCAGGGGCCCCCGGCTCGGCCGGCCCCCGGCGGCACGGTCTGCCTCGTCCCCGGTCCGGCAGCCGCGGTTGCGGCCGCCGGGGCCGTCCCGCCCCCCGCACCCATCCATTGCGACATGGAAGACGTGAACGCGTCCATGGAGGACGAGAACGCGTCCATGTAGTTCTGGGGTGTGGGCATGACGGCCTGGCCGCAGCACGGGCACTGGGTCGGGGTGAGGAGCTCCATCCAGGACGGTGCCGGCGCCGCGGACGGGGCGTACGGGCGCGTACGGGGAGTAGGGCATGGTCATGGGTGGCTCCTTCTCGGGGTTCTCGAGGTGCTCGGGTTTCTCGGCGTGCTCGGGGCGGACTTCCGCGTCCGCGCCGACTTCTCGGACGTGGCGCGTGAACGGGTTCGGGCGGGTTTCGGCGTCGGTTCGTCCGCTGCGTCCGACCGGCCCCGGACCGGCACGATGCGGAACGTGAGGTCGGTGGTGTAGAGCGGGGCGAAGGCGCTGTAGCGGGTGCCGCGGCTCGAGCTTGTCCGGCAGCGTGATCTCCAGATCGACCACCTCCGACTCGCCCGGAGCGACCTCTCGTGGACCGCCCACGGTGTGCACCCGCAGCACGCCGGAGTGCTCCACCACCTTCTTCCACCCGTCTTTGACGAAGAGGTCCACGAAGCGGTCGACCGCGTCGTGCTCGCCCCCCTCGTCGGGCCAGGCCGCGGTGACGGCGCGGAGGCTGCGGCAGTTCGTCAGTTCGTCGTCGAGCACGAGCGGCGCCGATCTCGCCGATCACCAGCGGCACGTTGCCTTTGTTGGAGCACACGATCTGGCGCACCGTGCGGTCGCCGGCCCTGCTCTCCACGACGATCTCGTCCGGGGCCACCTCGAGGTCGTAGTCCTCGACCACGTGCACCACCATCGGGACCGCCTCGCCGGCGACGGTCAGCTCGCCGTCGTAGCGCCCGGGCGGGGTGTGGCTCGGGATCATGATTCCGATCGGCACCCGGCGGGCGTGGCCCGGATGGAGGACCACCGTCGGCATGAGCACGCCCGCCGCTCGGCCCGCGGCCTCCTCGAGCTGCGGGCTGGCAAAGCTGGCCTGGCGCAGGATCGCCCGCTCGTCTCCACCGTTGTGGAACTCGAGCTCGTGTTGGAGCTTGCCCGGCGTGCCCGCGAGGGTCATGGTCCGGCCGCTCTTGACGAGGACGCCGTAGTCGGGAAGTCGTTCGCGCACGGAGCCCGCCCTCAGGGGCCGACGCGGATATGGAGCCCGTCCCCGTCGTCGCGGCGCCAGTTGCCTCGATGCTCGTGCTCGAAGCGTCCGTGCTCGCGCTCGCGCTCGAAGTACTCGCGGCCTTCGACGACCATGGGCTGGCGGTGCAGGTCCTCGATCACCGTGTCCTGCTCACCCTCGAACGTCATGCCGAGCACCTCGGTGCCGAAGAGCGTGAGGCCGACGTGGTGCCGGTAGGGGTTGCGGATGCGGGTCTCGGGGAGCCGCCCGACGTTGACCGTGTAGCAGAGATCGACCACCACCGGCTTGAGGTCGATCGTCGTCTCGAGCGGTTTCACGTCGATCGTCGTCTCGAGTGGCTTGACGTCCAGCGTGAGATCGGACTTCAACCCGACGTCGCTCTTCGTGGTGATGTCGTTCTTGATCGGGTCGGGGACCAACAGGGTCGACGTGGTGGTGTAGGTGGAATTGGTGGTGATCGGGTCGGGAACGTTGAGCGTCACACTGACGTCGTCCAGCCCGAGGATGTCGACCGTCCCCGTGTCCGTCGAGGTGACGGTGACCGTTTCGGAGCTGCTGCTTCCGCCACCTTTTCCCACGACGACCTCCTCCCAGAGCGGATTTCATCCTCGCCGTCGGGGAGCCGACTGTCAACAGTTTCGGCCCTGCGTGCGCTGTGTGACGGTCGTGTGGCGACGCAGTGACGAGTGACTCCGGCCGACCATCGGGGACACGGCCGGCAGCCGGGCGACCGCGCCCGCTCCGCCGGACCGGGTCGCGGCGTGGCTTCCCCAGGCCCGGGGCGCCGGAAGACGCCCAGACTTCGCACAGTCCGCCACGGGTAGGATCTCCGGGGACTTCGACCTGATGGGGGGAGCGTGAGGACGTACCCGTACCGCTTCTACGTCGCCCTCGACGGCAACGGCATCAACGGCTTCGAGGGCATGGCGGGGTCTGCCTCTTCCTCTTCGACCCGTCCGACAATGCCTACGCCTACAAGGTGCAGTACTTCCAGGGCGCCGCAGCCGGGCATGCCACGTACCGTGAACCCGGGCCGGACGGTCGGCTTCCTCGGCAACGCCGGCCAGCACCTCCTCTTCTACGACGCGACCACGCTGAACGAGGTGGACCGCGTCTCCACGCTCCAGTTCGAGGTGAACGACACCACGCTGCGCGGGAGCACGCACCTGGTCTGGCTCGACGACACCGAGTTCATCACCCCGGTCGGCGACTACATGTACCGCTTCGACCTGAACCGCCTGGGCAAGGGAGAGCGACTGGGCCCGCACCTCTTGAAGCTCCCCCATGCCATGAAGCTCACCGCCTCGGGTCGCTACATCGTCTACGGCGGCATGGACAGCCCGGTCACCGGCGAGGCGAAGGAGGTCGGGATCTACGACCTCCACACCGGCGAGGCCAGGCGGGTCGAGCTCCCGGCCACCTGCTGGCACCTGGCCGTCCACCCCACCGAGGACCTCTTCTACCCCGTCTCGTTCCGGGTGGCGCCCCAGGAGGGACGCGACTGGAAGGACTGGGCCATCGGGTTCGCCAAGGAGTACGCCTTCGAAGTCGACGCCGAGTCGGGCCAGGTGCTCCGGCACTGGGCGGTGGGCCGGGAGTCGCCGGCCCACCTCAATTCGGACGTCACCATCTCCGACCACGAGCTCATCTTCTGCAACGGGGCGAGCCAGAGCATCGTCTTCATCGACCTGGCGTCCTTCGCCGACTGGCGCTTCATCGACGAGCGGCCCGGCCTTGCGCGGGCAGGCCAGGGTCGCCCGCCAGGTCGGCAACCAGGCCTACGACGCCCTCGCCCGCGGGTCCATGTTCACGAGCAGCCAGCACGTCCTGAGCGCGTTGCGCGCCAGCCGGTTCACGGTGCTCGACTCCATCTACGCCACCATGCTCAGCGGCGATCAGCGGCTGCTCTTCACGGCCAACCGGGGGATGAACCACATCACGATCTACGACTACCCGACGAACACGATGCGCCTACGGGTCAAGATGCCCGACCTGCACGAGTACGTCCCGACCCTGTCGCGCCTGGCCGACCCGCGGCTCGGCTTCCACCACAGCTACCTGGTGAGCCCCTGACGCTGATCGAGAGGATCAGCCTGCTACGAGGTGGCGTGGGCCGCGATCGCCTTGGCCAGCTTCTGGAAGTTCCGCGGCACCAGCCCGGTGACGAACGACTCGATCCCCCGTGCCGTCGGGCCGCCGATCAGCGACGTCACGCCGGGGAGCTTGCCGGGGGCGACGTCGAGCTCGCCCTCCAGACGATGCGCGTGCCCCGGCCACCCATCGCCTCCTCGTAGCGGGTCTCCCCGACGCAGTCCACCCGGTCGGAGAAGACCTGAGGCTCGATCCTCCAGCGGCACGCCCAATCGCTCGGGCATCCACTCGGCCCGGTCGGTCCAGGCCAGCATCTCCGGCTTGACCACCGTGCGCAGGAGCGCGGGCACGTCGGCCTTGGCCCGCCAGAGGTTGACCAGGTGCACCGTTCCGTCGGGATCCTCGCGGCGTGAGTCGACGGTCACGCTGTCGACGTCGCTGATCAGCGGGACGAGCTCGTCGAGCCGGTCGCGCACGAGCGTCCATACCGTGTCGCGGTCCTGTCGCACCACCGCCAGGGTGCGGAACGGCTTCACGACCGGCCTCCCGCGATCAGCTCGCCACCGCGCCGGTCCGGTGCCGGTGACCTCGGAGCTCGGGTGCACCCGCTCCCGCATCGCACGCGACAGGTGCGGGCTCTCGAGCAGCCAGGCGATGGCCTCGGGCCAGGGCCTCGCCGGCTCGATCGGGGCCGATAGCCGAGGGCCATCGGCCCGCTCGCTGCGGTACCAGTAGTAGCGACCGAGTGCCTTGGCCTCGGCCCGGGTGGAGGCGGGCGGCTTCTTGGTCCACCGGGCGGCCAGCTCCATGGCCGAGGCGGCCAGGTACGCCGCGGTGAGCGTGGTCGTCCAGGTCGGACCGCGCACGCCACAGAGCTCGGCGATGGTCCGATGGATCTCGGCCCACGTCAGGTTGTCCGAGCCGAGGAGATAGCGCTGCCCCCGCTCGCCCCGCTCGGCCAGGAGCACGTGGCCGCGGGCGACGTCCTCGACGTGGACCACGTTGCACCCGCCCGGGAAGGTGAAGCAGAAGGGATCGTTCAGGTAGTTGACGATGATGGCGTTGCTCGGAAGGAGGCGGTAGTCCGGACCGCCGACCGTGATGGTGGGACAGACCGCGACCAGGTCGAGCCCGAGCTGGTCCGCCAACTCCATGGCCTCGCGCTCCTGCTGGGCCTTCATCAGGTAGTACGGCGGCGCGTCGGGGTCACGCAGGTGGTCCCGCTCGTCCCGGGGCTCGGGCCGCGGCGACGAGCCGCAGGTCACCGAGGACGACGTCAGCACGAATCGGCCCACGCGCTGGCTGTCGGCGGCCTCGCAGCGCGTTGCGGGTCCCTTCGAGGACGACGGACTCGAGCTGGCGCTGGTCCTTGTCCGCAGTAGGTGAAGATCCCGGCGGTGTGGAAGACGATGTCGCAGCCGCGCCATGGCCGCCTCCAGGGAGGCACGATCGAGCACGTCTCCCGACACCCGCTCCACGTCCAATCCCTCCAGGGCACGGAGGTCGCTCGTCGTCCGCACCAGGCCGCGTACCTCGTGACCCTGGTCCAGCAGGACGCGGACGATGTTGGAGCCGATGAGCCCGTTCGACCCCGTGACGAGCGCTCTCACTCCTCGCGGACCACCACGCCGAGGTCCTTGCCGACCTGGCGCGCCAGGTCGGACCACCACGACGAGACGTCGGGGGCACCCTCCGGCGGAACCGTCCGGCGTCCGGTACGGGCGCTCCGTCGTCCTGCGGTCCCTCGAAGTGTCGGAACCCGTTCTCGTCGAGTGTGCCGTCCGGATCGCTGGCCGGCACCGAAGCGGCCCACGAACTCACGCGCCCGGGTCATCAGGTCGACGTCGTCGCGCTCGTCGCCCTCCTCGCCGTGGACGGCTCCCAGGCCCGGCCGATCTGGACGTCCTCGCCGGCGTAGGCCCGGGCGAAGTTGTCGATGGTCTCGTCGAAGAACTTGAAGTACTCCGCGCCCACGAACCGGTTCTTGATCTCGGGGAATCGGTCGAGATCGACCATCTGCCAGAACGGCGGGAGCTTGAACTGCTGGCGGGCGACGACCGTGACCTCGGTCCCAGAGCCGGCGCGTGCGAAGCGGACGCTGCCGTCGTCATGGGTGGCCGAGTCGTTGCTGCTGTGCACGGTGCGCCACACGATCTTGTGCTCGTCGTCGCCGTAGTGGATGGCCTCGAGCTTGGCCACGTCGATCACCGAGCCGCCGTAGAGCACCTGCCAGTTCGGTTGCGGCAGGTACACGTTGCGCTCGGCCTGGTGCGTGACCCGTCCCTTGCTCGTCCCGGTGGATCGTCACGGTCTGGCCACCGATGTAGTCCTTCATCCACGTGATGGCGTTGCGCACCGGCACGGCCTCGACGAAGCGGTCGAAGTCGATCGGCAGGACCTTGGCGTAGTGGAACAGCACCGAGCCGTCGACGTAGCGCCAGCGGAGCCCGTTCTCGTCGGGAGGCACGGCACGAACCAGCTGCTCCAGCGGTGCGAGGTAGTCGGCGACGGCGTCGTAGTCGGCCCGGCTGAACGCGCTCAGGTCGAGGTCGAGCGGCACCTCGAGCCGGGCCAGCGGCGTCCTTGGCGTAGAGCGTGCGCCAGGCCTCGATGCCGTCCACCACGGCGGCCAACCAGGCGTAACCCCAGGCCGCCCACGGCCCGGCCAGCACCGGTGAGGAGACCTGGTTGACCTTCGCGGCCAGGTCCCGCTTGAAGGGGAACAGCTCGGGGTCGGGCCGAACGGTGGCGGAGAGCAGGTGCGTCGCCAGACGGGGCGACTCGTCGATCTTCCGCAGGGCGGACGGTCTGCATGGGATGGACGTTCTCCCATCCCTCGTAGGGCGTGAGGTCGCCGCGCATCGCGTACCTCGGCGGGAGGCCGATGTCGTGCAACGCCTTGGCGTTCACGGGCGACGAATAGGGATCGGTGTTCATCTTCGCCGCGGCCACGAAGTCGACCAGGATCGGGTCGGTGCCGGCGATGACCGTGTCGGTCCGGAGCGGTCGCGCCGCCCGGTCGCCCATGCTCCCGTGGTTGCTGACGGTGGCGTCGACGATGGCCACGTGCACCGGAGTCGCCCGCAGCAGGTCGACGCAGGTGTCCCAGGGCTTGAGTCGGGAACGGTAGTGATACGCCCGATCGCGCAGCGGCAGCGCGCCGAGGAGGTTGTGCACGGTCAGCGCGAACCCGTGCTCGGCGTGCGTCTTGTTCTTGGCGAAGCTGATGCGGATGTCGGCCTCGACCCACGGCTCGGCCAGCGCGGACCCGTGCAGGGCGCTGGAGGGGGGGAACGGCGCATCGACCAGTTCCTCGCTCAGGTCCACGACGTCGTAGGGGTTGTCACGCTCGGTCACGTAGCGGTAGCCCGCCAGGTCGGCGACGACCAGGACGTCGCGGTTGTCCAGGATCCGCTCGAAGGCGTCCGGCCCGGCCCCGATCGCCACCGACGTGTAGCCGTGCTCGGCCAGCAGGTCGACGAGGTGCTCCACCAGCGCGGGCTGCGTCCCGGTCGGTCCACCGGGCTCGAAGAGGTTCAGGTCGGGGAGGACCAGGACCCGCATGCCGCCGGGATCCCGCTCCCCCGTCAGATCGGCCAGGCTCGGCCACACCTCGCTCTGCTGCAGGGCCTCCTCGAGTGCTGCCTTGGGATCGAGGTCGGAGGCGACGGCGCAGAGCGACTCGTTCACCGCCATCTACTCGCCGGGCTCATCGGGCTCATCGGACCAGACGGTGAGGGCGAGCTCCAGGTTGTCGTAGCCGCGCACGGCCACCGCGCCGCGGAAGAGTTGGCCCGGCGGGAAGAGCTCGGGCTCGAGGAGCACTTCGATCACCACGACCCGCTCCTGGTAGGGCCCGAGGACGAAGCGCTCGGGAAGCACCGACACGACGGGACGGATCGATCCACCGTGGCTGGCGGTGAAGTCCGAGACGAGGAACGAGATCTCCGTCTCGACCCGCTCGTTGTTGCGCAGGGAGATGGAGCCCCTCGCCGTCTCGCCCACGTCGGCGTGGAGAGACATCGGGATGAGCCGGGGGACCCTGACACCGCCAGAATGCTCGCCGTGATCGGCGGGTCGGTTGGGCACCGCCCGCTCCACCGCGTCGAACCACTGGTCGGACAACGCCTGGCTCCCCTTGAGGACCTCCTCGTAGTAGCGCACGTTGAGGTCGGCCAAGCGCCGCGGCCAGCCGTCGGGCACGACCCTCGTGAGCAGGTCGCCGTAGGCCTGCAGCGATTCCCATTGCGCCCTCTTGGTCCGCTCGCGCCACTCGCCCAGGTCGTCGGGAGCGTCGAATGTGTCAGACGCGGCCACGGCGCAACCCCCTCACGTGCTCGCGGGACAAGAGCCCGCGCCCCGATCCGGCGAAGGCACAGAGTCCCTGCTCAGGTATCTCGCGCCCCGTTGCTCCACGCCACGGATGCTAACCGGGGACCCCGGGCGGCGGCACCCCCGGATTCGAGGCCGATCCCGGGAAGCAGGGGACGCGACTCCGGCCGACCCACGACGGCGGGTCATCCGCCGATGATCGACGTCACGGCGACCCGCTCCGTTGCGGTTCTTGGGAGTGGGCGCTCAAGGCCGCGCCGCTGTAGACGAAATAGCCGGCGTCGACACCGTGCGACCATGGCCAAAGCGCGTCGACGTACGTCACCAGCCGGATCGCCGACTGGGACTCACCAAGCGCAAGCACACGATCGGGCTGGAGGCCGCGCAGGATGGTGTTCGCGTTACGTCGGATCGCGGCACCCGCTTGCTGGTAGATGCTGCACGTGTAGCTATCCCCCGGGTGGTTCAAGAAGCCATACACCGCTCCGGATCCGCGGCGTCGGGGAGTCCTCCGGTTCCGGCACGACGGGACGGGGCGGCATCAGCTCCAAAAGCTGGTTCCGCTCATTTGATCCGCCCGGTGCGCTGACCTGCTCTTCCCGCGGACAACTGCAGTTCCCTCCGCCTTGTCGAACTGCTTGAACCTCCTTAAACGGAATAATGAGGTTGGCGTTGCAGCACGCTTACGAGATCACCAGAGCCATGCTTCAATCTCAGTGCTAGCTTTCGAATGTCGTCGCTATTAGTCGCGGCGATAAGCGGGGTTAAAACTATGAATATTTTATCCAAAAAATACAGGGATGGTTGCTCCTGTCTCGCTCTAGGAATATTGGTGTGCACGAGCGGTTTGTTTGGGCTCGGTTCTTCAGGTGCTTCGACCACTACATCTGCTCATCCTCTTCAGAGCACTTTTTCCGTCGAGGTTCAATCCACTGCGAACCCTTGGAGCGGTGGTTTGACCACTCCGCCCGATCCCGGCGGCGGGGGCGGGGGCACTGCCGCGGTTGCCATTGCACTGCCAGCTGGAACCACCTCGGTATCCGAAGTTTCGGCTACGGGAAGCATCAACATCGACTATGTCGGATATGGCTCACAAGGACCGGGGGGACTCTCGGGCACCCCCACTCAGAGAGTTCGCTACGTTGACGGCACAAGCGGCATCGCCGGCGCAACATGGGCGCCGCTTGTAGGTGTCTTCGGGACCGCTTCGGCCTCGACGTCGAAGCACCCTGCGAAACTGGAATACGTCAAAAGCTATCCATCGACGGTGACGCCACTGCTTTGGCAACTGTTCTATGTCGGGACCGGCCAGACTCCCGGCGGTGTAGCAGAGACCTTCGCTGTTCCGGCAGGTGCAACCACGTTGTACCTCGGGATAGCGGATTGCGCTCCAAAGACCAAGCGAGTCTGTCAAGTAGGAGACTTCTCCGATAACACTGGCAGCTTCTCTGTCTCGGGCGGAATCAATGGATCCTGACCCTGAGCTATTCGAAGAGGCCTGAGTTCCGCGAGTTTCCATGAACCCAGGCCGATTCGCCCTGAAAGCCTAGAAACCCGGGCTTTCGTTTGGATCCGCTCCCCAGTAGGGATTAGAACCGACCCACGGATCAAACGGCAGAACGAAACGAAACCTCCAACCGCCGGACCCTAGGAACCCTCGCGCTTGAGACTGTCGAGCAGGAGGTCGACGGTCCGTCCCGCCTCGGCGCGCGCCGCACCCGTGTCGGCCGCCGTCGCCACGAACTGCGCCGCTGCGATCACGGCGGCGAGGAGCATCCTGGTCAGCGGTTCGGTCGGCGCATCGACGATCTCGTGCTGCTCGACAGCCAGTTGCACCGTCTCGCGCACGAGGCCGAGTGCGTAACGGTCGGTGATGGCATTGCGAATCTCCGGGGAGAGGACGGCGGGCCCGTCGATGGCGCAGATCCGCTGGACGGCTGGATCCAACACGGCGTCGAGGTAGGCCTGGCACCCGGCGCGCAGCACCTCCAGCGGATCGTCATGGCCGACCGCCATGCCGGCTTCGGCCGTCGCATTCACGACATCGCGCTCGACTTGTTCGTAGACGGCCATGAAGAGCGACCGCTTGTCGACGAAGTGGTGCTGTAACGCACCACGGCTCACGCCGGCCGCGGCAACGATCGCCTCGCTCGATGCGCCCGAGTACCCATGTTCGGCGAAGAGGTCACGGGCGGCGGAGAGCAGCGCCGCGCGCGTCGCTTCCGACCGCTCCGTCTGGGTCTGACGATGTTCGAAATTGCCTCTTGACTTTACATGCGGTCTGCACGTAAGTTACATGCAGACCGCATGTTACTCGAAGGTCTCGACAAGGGAGGGACGAAATGACGCTCGCCAGATCCGTGGTCGTACCCGGGACCATCAAGGAGTACGGCGACTTCGCCGATCTGCTCCGCACGCTCTCGTCCGATCAGTGGGAGACACCGAGCCGCTGCGCCGGGTGGCGCGTGGCCGATGTCGCGGCGCACGTCGTCGGCCAGCTCGGCGACGTGACCGCCTTCCGCTTCGACGGCCTGGGAACGCCCGAGGTCACGGAGCGCCAGGTCGACGAACGCCGGGGATCCACCCCTGACGCACTGGCCGACGAGCTCCAGACCTGTGTGAAGAGCGCGGCCGATCTCATCGGGGGGTTCGACGACGAGGCCTTCGAGTCCGAAGGCCCTCAGGGCAACGGCCAGACCCTCGGCTTCGGCCTGGAGTCGCTGTGGTTCGACACGTACCTCCACGCCGACGACATCCGCGCCGCCCTTGGGCAGTCGACCACCTCCCGGGCCGCCGTCGCACCTTCGGTGTCGCACATCTCGCAGGTGCTGTCGCAGCAGCAGTGGTCTCCGGCGACCCTCCGGTTCACCGGACTCGACGAGTTCCGCGTCTCGGGCGGCGACGATCAGAGGATCGTCAGCGGCGACCCGTGGGAATTCGTCCTGGTCGCAACCGGCCGGTCCGACCCCGTCACGATGGGACTCGATCCGGCGGTCAACATCTACCGCTGAGACGAGGGTCGTGACGGGAAATCCGAGCGAACGTCGAACGACTCGCCGGAGCGTTGCCCCGAAGCGCTTCTTTTCGCCAACCCCGAAGGGCTCAGGTCACTTCGCGGAGGATGAGGCGGGCACCAGGGTCTGGGTTTTGGCGTCGTAGGTGACCACGGTCACCGGACCCACGGCGTACGGCTGCCCCGGGGCGAAGGAGATCGGTCCACCCATTCCGGGGATGGACGCGTTCTTCAACCCGTAGCCCGCCTTGGTGAAGCTCGCCACGGTCAGATGCTTCCCGGCGGCGGCGGCGATCTTGGTGAAGAGGCCGAGGTACTGGCAGGCCTCGATCACCGACTGGTAGGTCGTGTCGGTACTGGCGACCTGCGTATTGGGGTTGACCGGTGGCGTGATGGTGTCCGACGGGTAGGCCTTGTGAACGACGGCGGCGCACTTCTTGATCGCCGGATCCTTCCACTGCTGGTAAGCGTCGGGCACCGACGTGGCGGCCAGCACGTTGTTCAGATACGGGTTCTTGCCCTTGGTCGATTGCACGTAGGAGATGAGGGAGGACTCGCTGGTGGCGATGTACGTGGGCTTGTACGTGCTCTGAAGGTCCAGCTGCGCTCGCGGCCAGGTCGTCGAGCCGGAGCCACCGACACCGATGACCACGTTGACCCCATCGCTCTTGAAGCGCAGGCCGATGGTCTGGGTCTCCTGATCGGAGGCAACCGAGTCCGTCGCCGGCGCGCTGTCCTCGGCCGTCGCGACAACGGGGACGTGCAACTTCTTGAGGTCGGCCTGCACGGCCTTCACTTCCGGCGCGTCAGAGGTGGCGCCGTAGAAGATGCCGACCTTCTTGCCCTTGAAGACGCCCCGCTTGGCGAACGTGGCGAGTTGATACGCGTCGAACGCCGCGTCGGGTGGGATCAGGGCGAAGTCGGGCGCAGCGCTGGCCGGCAACGCGCCCGGCAACGACCCTGCGATGACGGGCGTGTCGTGCGTCTGCTGGTAGCAGTCCGGAAAGACGGGGGAGATGGAGACGAAGACCTTGTCGTCCTCGGTGAGTTGGGCGCACGACGACGCCGCATCCGCCGGCAACGACGGGTTCATCTCGACCAGGTGGAGGTCGATCTTCCGACCGTTGACACCCCCGTGTGCGTTGATGTCCTTGACGACGGCGTTGTAGGCGTCGGGGAAGCTTCCGTCGTCGATGGTGACACCGAGGCTCTTCAGAGCGGCAAAGTTGACGTACGGGAGACCGACGCTGATCGTCGTCGCGGTGACGCCCTGATCAGCCGGGCTCGACGCCCCGGCCGGGGCTGCGCCGCTGGCGAGCACCGACCCCACCAGCGTGACGATCGCCACGGCGGCCATTGAATTTCGGGTACGCACTGACCCCTCCCTCGCTGAAAAGTGGATTGCAGAGGGTACCAACCGGTCGGTACAACCCGGGGGTCGCCCCGTGATCGGGCTCGACGAGCTCGGAAGGACCGATGAATTGATCCGTTCGCCGTCGCCAGTGGCGGTACCTCGCAGGCTCCTGATTGCCGGCAAGCGCCAGGCCTCAGCGGCCCGTCTCAGCGCCCCTGAACGAACCTCAACAGGTCCGACGTGTGCACCATCTGCTGCAAATCAACACCCGGCAGTCACAGCATCCGCGGAACCGTCGAGCCAATCTCCCGACGAAAAACCTGAGTGACAGCTGAACGCGAGACACTCATGAGCTCTTCGGAGCAGACTCCGAACGCACCCGATTCGGATGATGGGCGCCTCGATGCGGGCACTCACCGCGTCTGTCGACAAGAGCGACTCGTCTGGCGACAGGAGCGAAAGAGACATCTCTTCAGTGTCCAGGCAGCGTCGGTCAGGACTGTCGGTTCCTTGACCGAATCCTTCTTTCACAGCAACGGAACCGTTGTGTCACCGCCGTTAACCTGGTGACAACCAGCTTCGTGCTTGCGGGCTGCGGTGACGTTCGAGCCTGTGGTTCGGATGTTAAGGGCAACGCTACGACGCGGGCCCGGCGCAAGTCGGGTAGGCGAAGGCAGGCGCATCGAAGAGGTCGGCTCTCATGCGCAGTGTGCAATCGCCGTGCCGCGCTCGGAGTGCTCACAGGAACACAACTTTTCGGTCCGTCCGATTGGATATCTCATGCATTCGTCGGGCGCTTGTGCCAAGCTGTGCCGCCGATAGTCGGCGCATGGGCGAGAAGTCTTCGACCCAGACTGGGGAGAAGCCCATTCGCCCGTGGGCTTCATGCAAAAAATTAGGGAGGGAAATAGTGTTCCGTAAACTCATGGCAGGGGCCGTTTTGTGCACCGTGCCAGTCTTGTCGTTCGGTGCCGCACAGCTCGCGACCGCCGGAACCGCCGGTGCAGCCGGTAACACGACATGTACTGGTGCGTGTCATTGGTCACCTTTGCGCCCCCGGGGCTTTCTGACCTCGGGACCGCTTCGGCGAGTGCCAAGTCGACCACGACCACGGGTTCATCGCCGATCTCGTGCGTCAAGGGTACGAAGACGACCCCCGGCACGCTGAACGCGTCGAAGATCAAGGCCAAGAGCACGACCACGTGCGCCAGCGACTCGAACCCGCCGTCGCCGTGCCCGACGGGCGACTTCGTGTACGACTCGGTGGCCCAGCTTGCATCCTCGTCCAGCACCTTGTACAAGGAAGACAAGACGATCTCGTGGGTGATCAAGGGCGTGACCTACACGACGAAGAACACCGGGTCGTCGGCCGCTACAGCCGGAACAGGACCTGGTTCCTGCCCGGCCACCGAAGTGGGCTTCGTGCTCACCGGCAAGCTCTCGGCACCGGCCTCGCAGTCCGGTAAGTCGACCGAGATCACGGCATGCCTCAACACCGACACCGGTCCGAACACGAGCGGCAGCTTCGCCGCCGACGTCGGCGCTGAGGTCGGTGGGAACAACACGATCCAGATCCAGACCGCGACTCTCGACGGGACCACGAGCACGCTCGTATTCGCCTAGAGCCAAAAGCTGCATTTGCATCGGGCCCGAGCGATCGGGCAGAGAGAGGGACGGGGCTTCGGCCCCGTCCCTTTCTCATTCCTGCGCTCACTCCGCCCGAACCCATCGGAGATCGGAGCCTCACGAGTGGGGTTCAAACGGGAACCTCGAGCTGCGACGATCCTCGAACGACGGTGAGCAACAGGTCCAACGAACGATCAGGGTCCCGGCAACGGCGGTGATGACCAGTACTGCAGCTTGGTTTTCCTCACGGCCTCACCCCACGTGGCTCAGGGTCGGCGCGGTGCTCACCGGAGCATTTTTCTCGGTGCAACCGACCTCAAACATTCCTCAAGCATTCCTGGGAGGGTTGTGTAAAGCTCCCAGTGCCGAAAGTCGGCGCACGGGCGAGAGGTCTTCGATCCCTACCGGAGGAGAAGCCGACCGCCCGTGGGCTTCATGCGAAAAATCAGGGAGGGAAATAGTGTTTCGTAAACTCATGGCAGGGGCCGTCTTGTGCACCGTGCCTGTCTTGTCGTTCGGCGCTGCACAGCTCGCGACGTCCGGAACCGCGGGAGCGGCGTCAACAACCCTATGTACGGGTGTGGCTCCGGGGTCAGCGGTCACCTTCGCGCCGCCGGGCCTCTCAAACCAGGGAGCCGCTTCGGTGAGTGCCAAGTCAACCACCAAGACGGGTAGCGGGAAGCTCTCGTGCGTCACCGGCTCAAAGCCGGCGAAGTCCGGAACGCTTCTCGCGGGGAAGATCACGTCCACCAGCACACTCATGTGCCAGAACGACACCAACCCGCCTCCCTCGTGCCCGACGGGCGAGTTCGTCTACGGCTCGATTTCCCAGCTCCTAGCCGGGCAGGGCACCCTGCAGCAATCCGACAAGAAGACGTCGTGGACCATCGGTTCGACGACCTACGTCGCGAAGAACACGGCCAATCCAACTGCTGGAACTGGCACTGGTCCGGGAAATTGCCCGAGCAACGAAGTGGGTTTCGTCCTCACCGGCAAGCTGACCGCTCCTGCTTCGCAGGCCGGCAAGTCGACTGAGGTCACGGCATGCCTCCTTGGGGACACCGGTCCGAACACGACCGGCAACTTCCTTAACGATGTCACCACTGCGGCCGGTGGGAACACCAGCATCGTGATTCAAACCGCGAGCCTCGACCCAGCTACGAGCACGATCGAGTTCGCCTAAGGCGACCCAGCTGCATTGCGGTAAAGCCGAGCGATCGGATGTGAGAGGGACGGGGCTTCGGCCCCGTCCCTCTCACATCTCTGCTGACATACGAAGCGTCGCTCCTCCACGAGGATGACGTGAAGGCGCCACAATCGGGCTTCGCCGCCGACAAAGTGGCGCGGGTCCGTGACGGTTCGGAGACCGAGGTTCGGCGTCCCACCGGCCGGGCGCTGCTGTCGGCCGCCGACGAGCTGATAGCCGACACGAAGATCAGGGGTGCGACCTTTGTGATGCCCGTCGGCCGAGCTCGACACCGGCAGATGATGGACGAGGTCTTCACCGCCGGCGGGTACGGGGCGTTCACCATATTATTTCCCTGCGCCCTTCGAAGTGGACGTCGACGAGGGCCTCCGGCCTTCTCTTGACAGGTCGCGCCTTGGCCCACTCCGTCCGGTGTTCCGCCGGCCGTTTCGAAGGTCACGCAACGCTCGGCGGAAGATGGAGCGGCCGTCGTCCAGGCAACGCTGGCGGCCAGCCGCGAAGGTGCCAGTACGTGAATGTGGAGGCGGCGTTACGCTGCGTGCCGTGGTCGACGGAGGACGGAGTGCCGCGGAGCTCATCGTCCAATGCCTGGAGCACGAAGGCGTTCGATGTGTGTTCGGCATCCCGGGGGAAGAGAACATCCACCTCACCGATGCGCTCTCCAGATCCGCCATTCGTTACGTCCTGGTCCGACACGAGCAGGCGGCGTCGTTCATGGCCGAGATCTACGGCCGACTTACGGGGAGAGCCGGAGTCTGTTCGGCCACCCTCGGGCCCGGCGCCATCAATCTGCTGTTGGGGACGGCTGACGCCTACACCAACAGCACCCCGGTCGTAGCCATCTCGGCTCAGGTCGGGCTGAACCGTATCTACAAGGAATCCCATCAGAGCGTCGACTTGGTGTCCATGTTCTCGCCCGTGACCAAGTGGGCGGACCTGATTCTCACGCCCGACTCGGTCCCCGAGATGATCCGAAGGGCCTTCAAGTTGGCCCAAACCGAGCGTCCGGGATCCGTCTATCTCGGCGTACCAGAGGACGTCGAGTCTTCATCCGTGGCCGATGACCTCAGACCCCTCGAGATCAACCAACCTCGACCCGACGAACCCTCGCCCTCGCAGATCGCACGGGCGGCAGCGGTCCTCGACGCCAGCCAGCGTCCCATCATCCTGGCGGGGCACGGAGCAGCCCGGGCCGGAGCGGCCGCGCCGCTGCGACGCTTCTCCGAACTGCTGGGCCTTCCTGTGGCCACGACCTTTCACGGCAAAGGCGTCTTTCCCGACGACCATCCCCACTCCCTCGGGGCCGTCGGCTTCATGAGCCACGACTACGTCAATTTCGGGTTCGACGACGCGGACGTGATCGTGAGCGTCGGCTACGAGCTTCAGGAGTTCGACCCGGTACGGATCAACCCGGGAGGGGACAAGCAGATCATCCACCTCAGTCGCTTTCCGGCCGAGGTGGATGCCCACTACGTCGTCGAGGTCGGGATACAAGCCGACATCGGGAGCACCCTCGCCGCGATAGGCGAGACGACCACCCGCCGATTCGACCAGGGAGCGCGGGGAGAGAAGATTCAGCGGCTGTTGGCCGAAGAACTGGCCCTCGGGGCGGCCGACGACAGCTTTCCGCTCAAGCCGCAACGTCTCGTCGCCGATACCCGGGCCGCCCTCGGGCCCTCGGACATCGTCCTCGCCGATACCGGCGCCGTGAAGATGTGGATGGCGCGCCTCTACCCCACGTACGAACCCAATACGTGCCTCATCTCGAACGGGCTTTCCACCATGGCGTTCGCCCTGCCCGGGGCCATCGGTGCCAAGTTGGCCATGCCCGAGAGCAAAGTCCTGGCCGCGGTCGGTGACGGTGCGTTCTTGATGAATTCCCAAGAGATCGAGACCGCCCTGAGGGAACAGATCCCCTTCGTAGTCCTGATCTGGGAAGACGGCGCCTACGGACTCATCGGGTGGAAGATGGATCTCGAACTCGGTCACCACGTGGAGGTCGGTTTCTCCAACCCCGATTTCGTGAGCTATGCCGAGAGCTTCGGCGCCCGTGGGTACCGAGTCGGTGCTGCCGGCGATCTGCTCCCCATGCTGGAGGAAGCCCTCGCGGCTGACACGGTGTCCGTCATCACCTGCCCGGTCGACTACACGGAGAACCTCCGCCTCACGGCCGCGCTCGGCGAGCTCTCGGGCCCCTTTTAACCTGCTGCGCACCCTTCGGCCAGGCGGGCCGAAATCGCCACTCAGTCGAGGCTTCGCCGCCATCGGTAGCCGTCGCCAGTCTGGAGGGACGAGGGCGACCTCGCCCGAGGTGGCGACCCGGGCGACACAAAAGAGGGTGATGTCCAGCGGCGTCGTCGACGTCGAGGTCGGCACGAAGCTCGCCTTGGGCGAACGTGTGGGCGATGTCGACTCGGCCCCGAAGCGCGATGGCGAAGAACCGGTCGAGGAACGTCATTGACGACACGAGCCCCCGCAATGTGCGAGCAACTTTGGGGAATACCGTGTTGCCACTGGGGAATATCGTTCTACGACTATGGGTCGGAGCGACTGGAGGCGACTCGTGAACAACCGTCAGTTCCAGAAGGTGAAGGTCGGGAGGGGCTTCATCGCCGCCCTGGACCAAAGCGGCGGAAGCACTCCCAAGGCCCTCAAGCTCTACGGCATCGACGAGGATCAGTATTCAGACGACGATGAGATGTTCGCTTTGATGCACGCCATGCGCAGTCGCATCATTCAGAGTCCCAGCTTCCACGGCGATGACATCATCGGAGCCATCTTGTTCGAAGACACCATGGATCGCGAGATCGATGGCCGTGACTCAGTGTCGTATCTTTGGGACGTAAAGCGCGTGGTGCCCTTCCTGAAGGTCGACAGAGGCTTGGCCGGCGACCAGGACGGGGTCCAGATCATGAATCCCATCCCCGGCCTCGCTCCCCTGCTCTCGCGTGCGAAAGAAATTGGGGTGTTCGGAACGAAGATGCGATCGTTCATACGGCGGGCGAGCCCCGCTGGCATCAAGGCGGTCGTTGATCAGCAATTCGAGATCGCGAAAGAGATCCTGGCCGCCGATTTGGTGCCGATCATCGAGCCTGAGGTCGATATCCAGAGCCCGGAAAAGCGCGGTGCGGAGGAACTCCTGAGGGCAAACATTCGGGACCAGCTGGCGCAGCTCGACTCGGAGCAACACGTCATCTTGAAATTCTCGCTGCCGGACGTCAATGACTTCTATGCCGACCTGGTAAACGACCCGAAGGTCTTGAGAGTCGTCGCACTGTCAGGCGGCTACGACAGAAAGGAGGCAGACGAACGGTTGGCCGCCAACCACGGCGTCATAGCCAGCTTCTCGCGCGCCCTCACCGAGGGGTTATCGGTCCACCAGAGCAGTGAAGAGTTCGACGCAACCTTGAGGCTGGCGATTCAGAACATTCTCGGTGCGTCTCTCGCGTAGGCTCGGTCGTCGACCGGATTCGGAACCAGGCCTCGGGACCGCTCAAATGAACTCACGACTACTACGGAGGAAGCACCATGTCCACCGACCACGTCGAACAGCCGTGGGCCATCCGTTCCACCCTGATTGCCGTCGCCGACCTGGATCGCTCCATCGCCTTCTACCGTGAGCTCGGTCCTTTCGCCGAGATCGGCCGGGGGGACGCAGTCGCGTTGGTCGGCGGGGTGTCGCCCTCATCGATCGTCCTGATCCTGCGCGAAACACAAGGCATCCACACTCGCCATGGACAGCAGTCGCTGGGTTTGCGGTCCATTTCCTTCAACGTCGGATCGCTCGCCGAGCTGGATCGGATCGAATCCGTTCTGCGAGGCCGCGACCTCTTCACGACCCGTCGGCGCGTCGACGAGGGCGCGTCGGAACTCGTCGTCGGGAGGGACCCGGACAACCAGCCTCTGGTGTTCGTCTGCTACACCCGAGACGAGACGCTCGGACCGGACTACTACCGAGCCATTGCCAGCCTGGTGTATTCGCTCGACGCCTGACACGACCGACCGGGGCCCACGGGGGCGGGACCGACCGGTTCGGAGAAACAGGCCGATAACGTCGAACTCGGGGACATCGAGAGGACGTCGGAAATGGCGAAATCGCTGTACACAGCCAAGGCCCATGTGACGGGCGGCCGAGACCAGGGTCACGGGGTGACCAGCGACGGAACGTTGGACATTCAGCTGCGCACTCCCGTCGAGATGGGTGGGGGCGGTGGAGGCACGAACCCCGAGCAGCTCTTCGCCGTGGGCTACGCCGCGTGCTTCGAAGGAGCTCTCGGCGTCGTCGGACGTCGTGAGCGAGTCGATCTCGGGGCCGTGTCCATCGATTCCCAGGTGAGCTTGATCACCACCGAGAACCGCGGCTTCAACGTGGCCGTGGAGCTCGATGTCTCGCTTCCGGGAGTCGACGATCCCCGAGCCGCGCCGTTTCGATCGTGGCCGCGGCGCACGAGGTGTGCCCGTACTCCAATGCCACGCGCGGCAACGTCGAGGTGACGCTCAAGGCCAATGGCCAAGCGGTCCCCGTGCAGGCTTCAGACCACTGAACTCAGGGCCGGGCCGACTCGCCATCTCAGTGGATCCGAGCACGGGGAGTGGCCGGAGACGGAATCGGTGAGCACCTCGGTTGAGATCAACGCCGCCGCTCCAAGCTCATCGGTTGCACCGAGCGCTCACCCGTAGGCTTGCCCGACCCGTATGGCCGCAATCGAACCCTCCGAGAGCTCCAGCCTCACGGCGTGGCTACAGCGAGACACCGCACTCCGGCGTTTCCTGCAGACCGAGACCGCGAGCGCCGCCCTCCTCCTCGCGGCTGCGGTCGGCGCGCTCATCTGGGCCAACGTCGGCACATCCTCCTACGAGCACTTCTGGCGGACCCTCCTGTCCGTGCACCTCGGTGACGCTGCGCTTTCCCTGAGTCTGCGCGACTGGGTCAACAGCGGGCTCATGAGCTTCTTCTTCCTCGTCGTGGGGCTGGAGGCCCGTCGGGAATTCGACATCGGCGAGTTCCGGGAGCGACCCAGGATCATCCTTCCCGTGCTGGCGGGACTCGGCGGGATGGCGGCCGCGATCGGGCTCTACCTGGCGATCAACGCCGGGCGCACGTCCGCGCACGGTTGGGGCGTGGCCATGTCGACCGACACCGCCTTCGCCCTCGGCCTGCTCGCCCTGCTCGGCCGGAATGCTCCCGAACGACTGCGCGGCTTCATCCTCACCCTGACGGTCGTCGACGACATCGTCGGCCTCGTGGTGATCGCCACGGTCTACACCCACCACCTGACGGTCGCGCCGCTCATCATCGCCGCCGGGCTCCTGGCGATCGCCATCCTCGCGGCGTATCGCCGCATCCGTTACGGACTGCTCTACTTCGCCTTGGCCGCGGGCAGTTGGGTCGCGCTGGTCGAATCCGGCGTGGACCCCGTCGTCGTCGGGCTCGCGGCGGGTCTCATCGCCTACGCCGCTCCGCCGGCGCGCGCCGACTTGGAGAGGACCACCGATCTCTTCCGCGACTTCCGGGAACAGCCGACGGCCGGGATGGCGCGGCAACTCCGCGCCGGCGTGCGGAGCGCCGTCTCCCCCAACGACCGCCTGCAGCAGATGTGGCACCCTTGGACGAGCTACCTCATCGTCCCGCTGTTCGGCCTGGCCAATGCCGGGATCCCCATTGATGTCGGGTTCCTCTCCCACGCGTACACCTCCCCCATCACGCTCGGGATCGTGGTCGGTTACGTCGTCGGCAAGCCGGCCGGGATCATGGCCACGTCCGCGCTGGTGAACAAGGCGACCGGGGGCCGGCTCCGTCCGCCGGTGGGATGGATGGCCGCGCTGGGCGGCGGCACCCTGGCGGGAATGGGCTTCACCGTCTCGCTGCTCGTCGCCTCGGTCGCGTTCAGCGGAGTGGAGTTGAGGGAGGCCACGCTGGGCGTGCTCACCGCCGCCGTGCTGGCAGCCGTGCTGACCTGGTTCGTGTTCGAGATCACCCGACGGCTTCCCCCGCACCTCCGCACCCGGGCGCTCCTGGGCCGGTCCGCGGCCATCGTGGACCTCGCCGACCCGGTCGAGGGCGACCGGGACCACATCCGAGGCCCGGCGGACGCCCACGTCACCCTCGTCGAGTACGGGGACTTCGAGTGTCCCTACTGTGGGCAGGCAGAACCGGTCATCCGGGAGCTGCTGGCCGAAGACGGCGACCTGCGTTACGTGTGGCGCCATCTGCCGCTCAACGATGTGCACCCCGAAGCCCAGCTGGCGGCCGAGGCATCAGAGGCGGCCGCGGCCCAGGGTGCCTTCTGGGCGATGCACGACGTCCTGATTGAGCACCAGGCGGAGCTGCGACCCAAGGACCTGATCCGTTATGCCGCGCAGATCGGCCTCGACGTGAAGTCGTTCACCGAGGACCTCGAGAGCCGCCGCAGGAGCGAACGCGTCGCGGCCGACATCGAGAGCGCCGACTTGAGCGGGGTCGCGGGCACCCCGAGCTTCTTCGTCAACGGGCAGCGGCAGGCGGGAGCGTACGACCTGACCACTCTCGGCCGCGCCGTCCGCACCGCTCGGGCGCAGGCGGCCATCGGACCCCGCTGGGACGAGGATCCCCTCGGCGGAGGCGACGGAGGAACCGATGTCGTCGACGTCGCCGACGTCGCCGACCGGCCACTCCCGGAAGAGGAGTCCCCGCCTACGTCTGCGTGAGGGTCGCCCGCACGAAATCTCCCGCCCGGCGGTAGACGCTCCGGCTCTCCTTCGTCCAGGGGAGAAGGAACGGGAACACGTGGAACATCCCTTCGACCTCCAGGGCGACGTGGGGTACGGCAGCGGACTGGAGCTTCTGCACCAGCGTGCGGATCGAATCGCGGAACATCTCGTCGGCGCCGTAGACGACGAAGGTCGGAGGCCAGCCCGCCAGGTCGTCGAGCAGCACGTCGACCCGCTCGTCGTCGGGATCCACACCGTGGAGATAGGCATTGACCGGGATGTTCCAGGGGAGCACATCGAGCGGTGCGTTCTCCGTCACCGAGTCCTCGCTCAGGGTCAGACTCACCTCGGGCGAGAACAACAGAACTCCCGCCGGGCGTCCCAATCCGTCTCTCGCCATGCGGTAGAGGACGGTGCCGAGCAGTCCCCCGCCACCGGAATCGCCGGCGACGAACAGCCGCTCGCCGGGCAACCCGTCCTTCTGCAGATGCTCGATCACCGAGATGGCGTCGTCCACGGCAGCAGGAAACGGGAACTCAGGTGCCAGCCTGTAGTCGGCGGCGAAGACCGCACAGCCGGTGACCCGGGCCAGGTGCGCCATGAAGAGGGAGTACATCCGAGGCGACGTGCCGATGTACCCGCCCCCGTGCAGATAGACGATCGTGCTCGACCGCCCGGCGGCCCGGGCGCCGAACGGGCCCCACCTCCTCGCGGAGGGGTGGAACCAGACGCCGGGCACGCCGCCGACCCGATCCGGTCGGCTCCCGACCCGCTGCAGCGCCACGAAGGGAGGGAGCGCCCGACCGGCCACACCATCGAGCACGCGTTCCAACGAGCGGAACTCGTCGATGGGGAGCGACGAGGCGTATCCGATCAGCGACCGGGTGAACTCCCGGGTGGCCGAGACGGCCAAATTGCGGGGCGGGAAGCTCGGGCCCCGCCACGGATGGCGGAAGGGCAGGCGGCCGGCGGCTCCCACGAAGTTCGAAGCCAGGGTGGCGACATCCACCGCCGCGATCGGCCACGATGCCGTCCGGACTTCGGGTCGATCCGACATCACCATCAACTCAATCCTATGTACGAGGTGAACTCCGTGGGCTGGCCATGGCGGACGGTCGTTTCCGGGTGACCGGCCTATCCCGGGGGGCTCAGACCGAAGCGGCCGGCCTGGGCCGCCGCTTCCCCCGCGTCAGCGCGCCGAGCTTGCGCAGGATGGCCGAGACATGGGTGTCGACCGTCTTCTCGGACACGAAGAGGCGCTCGGCGATCTGTGCGTTGCGCAGCCCTTCGGCCAAGAGCGCCAGCACCTCGAGCTCGCGGGTGTCAGGCCGGACGGGTTCTCCGCCGTTCGCGCCCGGGGACCGCGCGGACCGCGCGGAATGCGCCGTACGCCGCGCTCGCGCAGCCGCCGGGTCACGATGGCGGCTGCCGGCCGGGCGCCCAATGCCTGGAGCTCCCCCAAGGCTTGACGCAAGGCCCCCTCGTCGTCGGCATCGGCCAGCGCGAGCGCGGCGTGATACGGGCACCCGATGTCGCGCCACCGCTCGGCGGCGCCCGACCAGTCCCCGCTGATGGAGAGCGCGTAAGGCTCGGCGACCATTTCGGCGGGGAGCTCCTCACGGACGCCGGCGCGCCAACGCCAGCACGCCAGCTCACCCGCGCCCCACGGCACGCGGCGCTCGAGCGCCAGGGCGAGCGCCGAGTCAGTGGCTGCGGCCACCTCCGCACGATCCGCGTTCAGCCAGGCCAGTTCCGCGCGTGCCGCGGCGGCCCGCCCGATGCGCATGGGCTCATCGGTCGATTGCGCGAGGCTCCACGCCTCGGTCAGCGGCGCGGCCGCGGCCGCGTCACCGCGCCGAGCTCGGACCAGCCCACGGACGACCAGCGCGAAGTTCCGCGCGACCGACGCGCTGTGCGGATCGCGCAGGACGGATGCGGCGACGTCGGCCGCCTCCTCCCAATGGCCGTAGTCGAGCTGCAACTGGGCGCGACAGGCCAAGAGATAGAGCCGCCACGTGTCCAGGCCGCGCTCGCGGCAATAGGGCAGGCCGAGGGCGAGATACCGCTCGCTTTCATGGAGCCGGCGGCTCTGCATCGTCAACATCGTCAACGCGTTGAAAATCCGTCCCGCGTGTTCCTCGAGGCGGTGCTCTTGCGCGAGTCCGAGCGCCCGTTCGAGCCTCTCGCGGCCGCAGTCCTGGCCGTCGCCCAGCTCGGCCATGCCGATGTTGGTCAGCGCATACACCTGCGCCTCCGGGTCGCCCAACCGCTCGGCCACCTCGAGGGCGCGGCCGCCCCATTCGACGGCTTCCTTCGCCTTCTGGAGCACCGCCTGCCGCTGCGAGACGTTGCAATAGGCCAGGGCGAGCTCGTGTCCGGGCGGCAACTGCTCGAGCAGAACCACCGCCGCCTCGGCCGCGGCTTCACCCTCGTCGGTCCGGCCGGCGAAGAACAGGATCCTCGAGAGCTCGCGCAGGGCGTTCCCCTCACGAAGCCGGTCCCCGGCGGCGCGATGACACTCGAGCGCGTCCTGCTGGGCGGCCGTCGCCTCCTCGATCTGCGCGCTCAGGTAGCACTCCTGGGCGAGGCGCTCGAGCAGCCCGGCGCGCTCGGTGATCGGGAGTCCCGACGAGAAACGCAACGCCCGCTCGTAGTGGGCCGCCGCCTCGCGGTGCGCACCGGACCGCGCCGCCCGCTCGGCCGCCCGCGGCGTCCAGCGCAAGACGGCGTCGGCGTCGCCGGCCGCCTCGGCATGGTGGGCCAGGCGCGCAAAGTCCGGATCCTCCCGGGCGGCGAGCGCCTCGAGCGCGGCGCGTTGCAGGTGCAGCCTGCGGTCGGGGGGGATCGCCTCCTCCACCGCGAGCCGGGCGAGCTCGTGCCGGATGGCGACGGTCGTCGCCGTTGCCCGGAGCATCCCGGCCGCCAGGCACTCGTCGAGCCGATCGAGTTGTTCGCCGGCGAGCTGCTCGAGCAGCCACAGCTCCGTCTGCCCGGGAACGATCGCGATCGCTTCGAGCAACCGCCGGGCCGGAGCCGACAGCGTCGCGGTACGTGCCAGCACGGCATCGCGGACCGTCTCGGGGAGCCTGTCTCCGCCGGCAGCGAGCACCTCGGTGACGAAGAACGGGTTGCCGCCCGTGAGATCGAACAACCTTGCGGCGTCGAGGCCGGCCGGATCCGCCAGCGAAGCAACGGCCGCCGGCGAGAGGGGTTGGACCTTGACACGTTCACGGTGGCGCGCCAGCTCGCCCAGCACGAGCCGGAGTGCGGGTGCCCTCTCGAGCGCATCGTCGCGGTAGCTGGCCAGCACGAGCGTGGGCACGGAGGTGATCCGCGCCGCGAGCAGCGTGATCACATCGAGCGTGGCCTCGTCGGCCCAATGGAGGTTCTCCAACACGAGCACCGTCGCGGGCCGACGAGCCAACTCATGGAGCAGCGCATCCGCCACCTGGTGCGGTCTCACTCCGGCTGCGACCAGCTCCGCCAGCTCGCCGCCGGTCGCCTCGGCGACATCGACGAACGCGCCGAGCGGACGGGGCGTCCGCAACGGTTGGCACGCACCCCAGAGAATCCGCACCCCCTTGCCCTGAAGCTCGCAGAAATTCCGCAGCAAGACGGTCTTGCCGACGCCCGCTTCGCCGCCCACCCACACGAGCCGTCCCGGTGAGCCCGCCTGCACGCCGGCCAGAAGATCGCTCAGCTCGGACAGCGTGTCGCCGCGCTCGAGCAGGTCGACGGCCGGTCCGGGTGCCGGGGTCACCCGTTCCCCACCACGGCACTACGCCGGCCCAGTCCCATCGTTGCAGGAGTGTGGCACCCCGGCCCGCAGGCGTAAAGACGACGGTCGGGCGGACACGAGCCGGCGCGGTGTGTGCCACGGACGCGGCGCCGGGCCGGTGCGCGGACGCTCCGAGTCGGGTTGAACCGCCAAATCTCAGGAGTTCTCCCGATGTGCGGGGGGGTGGTTCGGGCGCATCGTAGGACCAGGTCGGGCGTCCGGCCGACCGGGACGGGAGACCCGTCCCGGCCTCAGCCAACGAAAGGAAGCACCATGGCCGTCTCCTCGAACACTCTCCCCGTCGCTCACACGATGGGGCGATCCCTTCGGTTCCTCCTCGCCACTGCAGTGGTCCTCGTCCTGGTCACCGTCGCCTTCGTCGTCGGAAGGGTGACGGTGAGCGCCAGCTCGACCCCGGTCAAGACCCCGGTGGGCGTGCAGGCGCCGGCTGCGAACGACACAGGGACCTGCCACCACGTCGGACACTTCCCGTTGGCGGCGTGCTGAGCCGCCGGCTCGCTGAGCCGGCGCTCATCGGAACAGGCGGGCTCCAGCAAGCTGGTTCAGCCGAACGTCCACTGTCGACGGCCCTGGGCCGTCAGGAGCCGACCGAACTTCAGTCCCGGGAAGTGCGTCGCGGCCGCGGGGATGTCCGAGCCTTCGAGCTCTCGGGCGAGAGCCTCGCGCGTCCGCTGCGCGAGCTGTTTGTCGACATCGCCGATCATCTCCCAATCGTCGCTCAGGAGCTCGGCCGGACAGTGCACGACGTCACCGAGGAGCATGGCCCGCTCGGTCCCGGATGAAACGACGATGACCGTACTGCCGGGGGTATGCCCCGGGGCGCTGCGCACGTCGATGCCGGGCAGGATCGTTCCGTCGTCGCACCAGGTCTCGAGCCGGTCCAAAATCGGGGGAAGCAACGCCGAGGAGTTTCGGCCACCCATCAACGAGACCGCCAGGCTGTCATCGAAGGGTTCGACGCCCATGAAGAACTCCCAGTCGGCTTCGTGGCACCGGTATGTCGCTTCGCCGAAGAGGCGGCGTTCCCCGTCGGTGGACCATCCGAGGTGGTCGAAATGGAGATGGGTCAAGACGACGTCGGTGATGTCCGACGGCCGGACTCCGAGGGCGGCCAGGTTCCTCATGAACGACCCGGTCCGCTCAGGAACGGCATGAGGGCCTATCCCGGTGTCGACGAGGACGAGACGCTCGCCGCTGCGCACGAGGAAACCACCCATCTCAATGGGCAGCATTCCGTCGTCGTCCAAGAACCGGGAGTGCTGGAGCCAATCCTGATCGGTCTTGTTGAACAGAGCCGTCGGTGGCACCGGGAGACTCCCGTCGGAGACACCCTCGATCGCCACCGTCCCCACCTGCACGTCGCCGACCATAGCGCCGAGGGTGCCGCCGTTCGCAGAGCTGAACCGAGACTCGGAGAGAAGGCGGGCACAGGAGTTCTTGGCACACTGGATGAATGCCGGACACCCAATGGCCCCTCTTCGACCTTCGGGTCCGCACGCCCCGTCTGGAGATCCGGTTTCCAACCGACTCGGACCTGTATCAACTGAACGAGCTCGTCGACCTCGGGATCCATGATCCGTCCACCATGCCGTTCACCAATCCGTGGACCGATACCCCGCTGCCCGGGCGCCACCGTGAGTCACTGAGGTTCTGGTGGTCGGCCCGGGCCCACTGGAGCCCGGAGAACTGGCACTTCACCGGGGCGGTCTTCGTCGACGGGGTTCCCGTCGGGGTACAGGCCCTGATGGCCACGAACTTCGCCCGCCTCCGGACGGTCGAGTCCGGTTCCTGGCTCGGTCGACGTCACCAGGGTCAGGGCCTCGGAAAGGAGATGCGAGCCGCCATCTTGCACCTGGCTTTCGAAGGGCTCGGGGCCATCGAGGCCACGAGCGGAGCGTTTCACGACAACCGAGCGTCGTTGGCCACGTCGAATTCGCTGGGGTACTCCGTGAACGGCGACCGGCTCGTGCTGCGGCGGGACAAGCCGGACCGGATCATCGAGCTGAAACTGGACCGCGCGACCTGGGAGATGCGGCGTCGAGACGACATCGAGATCGAAGGCCTCGAGGCTTGCCTCGAGATGTTCGGTGCTCAGCCCCCGGGTTGAGGCACGGACTGTCCCGATACGTCTTGCCGCGGCACGGTGCGGCGGTACGTTCAGTCGGATGGCCCGCCGGAGTTGATCGGTGGCCAGTCCGCGGGCCACCAGTCTCCCGTCGGGTCGGTGGTTTGCCCGACCTCGATGATGTAACCGTCGGGATCTCGGATGTCGCAACAACGTATTTTCTTTCTTGTGCTGCTTCGGCGGCGTCAGCGAGACGATGCCGCAGCCGAGGCCAGGTGGGCCGGGTCGAGCTCGTCGAGGACTTCATTTCGGGCTTCGGCGGCCGGGCTCGGCGTTCTTTCACGGCTTCAGTCCCGGGCCCGGTGGATCACCCGTGTCGTCGCACTTCGCGGCCCGCGCCCCGTCACCTCCGTTTTGCGGCACCCGCGAACAGGCACTTCGGCGATAGTCCCGACTCGCTTCGTGGACGGCGGCGTTCCTGCCCGTCTACCCTGACAGCTCAGTTCGTCGAGGAGCGCTGACCAGGCGCATGACCGAAGGAGGTGAGTCCGATTCTTCTCGTTCACCGTCGGGTGCTCACTCCTTGGCGCTGGAGCCGCTAGAGCTTCGTCGCCGGTCTTGGGGCGCCCGTATTTCGGATGCCCTGAAGGGACCAAGACATGTCGCAGTTTCACGAATCGCTCCCGTCGACCGGGGGCAAGACCCAATCCTTCACGCCTGAATCAGCGCGACGTCGGTCGTACTCGCAGACGAATCACCACATTGCTCTGGTTCTCGGTGGCGGTGGCGCGGCCGGGAATGCCTGGGTGATCGGGATCATCGCGGGCCTGGCCGAGGCCGGTCTCGATATGACAGAGGCAGCCGATCTGGTGATCGGCACCTCGTCCGGTGCCACGGCGGCCGCGCAGGTGCGCAGCGGCACACCGCCGGCCGAGCTGTTGTCCTCGGTGCTCTCCTCACCGGTACGAGCGGTCGGACAGAACCGAGAGCAGCCGCCGTCCCTGCCGATGGACACGGTATTCGAGCGGCTCAGGGCCATTGGCGCCGCCGCCACCTCCGCGGCCGATCTCCAGCGCGCCATGGGCGCGTTCGCGTTGGAGAGCGACGCCGTATTGGGACCCGGGGCGGGACAGCGACGCGCCATGGTCGCCGCCCGGTTGCCTCGCCTCGAATGGCCGGACCGGCCCATGATCGTGGTGGCCGTCGACGCGCAGAGCGGCGAATTGGTATTGCTCGACCGCGATTCCGGCGTCGATCTCGTCGACGCGGTCGCGGCGAGCACCGCACTGCCGGGCTCGGCCCCCACGGTCAGCGCCAATGGCACTCATTACATGTCCGGCGGCGTGCGCTCGACGGACAATGCCGACCTCGCTTCGGGCTATGCGAACGTCGTGGTGCTCTCGCCCCTGGGCGGACGGAGCGAGTCGCCGCCAGAGGGCCAGTTCGAGGGACTGCGCAGAGAACCGGAATGGGGCACAGACCTGGCCAGCCAAGTCGAGGCCCTCCGCAGGCAGGGCAGCCATGTCGAATTGATCACCCCGGACGCCGATTCCCGAGCTGCCATGGGCACGAACCAGATGGATCTGGCGACCCGGATTCCCTCCGCCCGCGCAGCCTTCGCCCAAGGCAAGGCGGAAGCGAGCCACGTAACCCTGCTCTGACCAATGCACGCCGAGTCCCGACGCGTCACCGGTATCTGCGAAGAGCCGGAACTGCCCCTGTCGGCAAGGAGGGGCTACCCCAGCCGAGTCGCAGTGATCAGGACGGTCTCGAAGTTCATGACGAACGAGCCGCCGTGATCGTCGATGGCCGCGCCGATGGCTTCGAACAGACGGTCCCGGACCGCTGGTTCGAGTGCGGTGTGATCGCTCCGTGTCACGAGCTGGTCCACCCACTCATCCCGCTGATAGGCCCGGGTCCAGGGATACCACTTCTCTGTCGGCGCACCGAAGTCGGGCGCCGCGGCGATAGCGTCGATCTCCGAGTCGAGCCCGGTCTTCACATCCGATGACCGGCTGGCCGCGTACCCCAGGAAGAGACGGTGACCGCCGGGCGGCACGACTCTCGCGTACACCTCCTCGAGCGCATCGGCCAGATCGTCGGGCTGACTCCCCGCGTTCCAGATCAGACAGAGCCTGCCGTCCGGCCGCAACACAGACGCCGCCTTGGCGGTGGCGACAGGGAGGTCGAGCCAGTGCCAGGCCTGCGCCGAGGTCACCCGGTCGAACGTGCGACCAGCCGCGTCCCAGCCTTCGAAGGCCGCGATCTCCACGTCGACCCCATGACCGCGGGCGATCTCTGCCATTCGTGGACCGAGTTCCACCCCCAGGACTTTGGCGCCACGCTGGGCCATCTGCCTCGATGCGATCCCGGTGCCACAACCCACGTCGAGAACGTCCAGGCCCACAGGCGCCGGTCCGAGCAGCTCGTCGATCACCGCATCGGGATAGGTCGGCCGGAACCGGTCGTAGGCCTCGGCATACTGCTCGAACAACGTCGAACGGTGCTGGGCCAGAGGGCGCGCTGTCGAACGGTCGCGTTCGTCACTGGAATCCACACACCCCAGCCTGCCCCAGATCGCCGACTGCGGGCGCCCTGAACGGTCACTGTTTCGGTGTCCCCGTTGCCGGTCCGCACTTTCCCGACGGTTACCGTCGTCATGCTGGGCTAGCTTCGGCCGGGTGACCCGTGCCCTGGTCCTCGGTGGCGGCGGTCCTCTCGGGGTCGGGTGGCAGGCGGGCCTCTTGACTGCACTCATCAACGCGGGCGTGCCAGTCGGGGACGCTGACTTCGTCGTCGGCACCTCTGCGGGATCCATCGTCGGGGCCCAGCTCACGGCCGGACGGCCCTTGGCCGACCTCGTGCGGCCGATCAGCGAGTCCCCGCCGTGGCGGAGTGATGGAGACGGCGAGTCCCCGGACCTCGACGAGATGCTGACCACACGGGAACTTGCGGATGCCACACCCGAAGCGGACTGGGTTGCCCACTTCGACTTCCTGCGCGGTCCAAACTGGCCGAAGTCGTTTCATTGCACCGCTTTCAGCCTCGGCTCGGGGAACTTCGCCGTGTGGGACGCGTCGTCCGGCGTCGACCTACCGCGAGCAGTGGCGTCCAGTTGCACGCTGCCGGGCCTGGTGATGCCTGTGACCATCAACGGGGAGGCCTGGATCGACGGCGGTGCCCGGGACGCACTCAACGCCGATCTCGCCATCGGCCACGACGCCGTGATCGCCGTCTCCTGTATGGCTCTCGAGCCGCCGGAAGGAGCGACGCCCGACCTACTGGCTGGGCTCCTCCCCGGCATCAGCCAGCGCATCGATGATCTTCGTGCGAGCGGGAGTGTGGTGGAAGTGGTGGAGCCGTCCGAGGAGTTCGGCGAGCTGAGCGGCTGGGGCCGCTATCTCCTGGACGTCAGCCGGACTGCCGCTGCGTTCGACGCTGGCCTGCGTCAAGGCGAGGCCGAGATTGAGCGCACCCGGCGCCTGTGGTTGGGGGTGTAGCACCTTCGGCCGTGTCACCACCGGAGACGCTGACGACACGGGTAGGAACGTCGACACCTTCTCGGCCCGACGACCTCGCGCCTTGGGACAGGATCTTCGACGGCTGAGCCCGCTTCACGGCACGCCGGCGCGGGTGCAGCTGACCGGCAGGTTCGGGACAGTCACTTCAGGCAAGAGTTGATGTACGAAATGGTTTCGTCGATTGCTTCAGAAGGCCAATCATCGTGTGTGCCCTCCCAGAACATGAGCCTCTTGTCCGGCCCTGGGATTGCATCGAACGGGCCTTGAACACCTTCGATCGGGAAGAGCTCGTCCTGGGTCTTGTTCACCATGAGGACATGAGAGCGACTGAGATTGGAAGCAGCGCTCAAAAGGAGAGGGCGAAGGTGCGGGTCTTGTATCCAGCCTCCGGATGGAACGGGTTTCCGTTCCCCGTGGTCCACGGCGTCGATGCAGACAACCGCGAGCCCGGTACTCTCGGCGTAGAGCCGTGACAGCTTTACAAAGCGGTCGCTGTCCTTGCTTCTTCCGCCTCCATGGCCGAGTAGTAGCAGCCCCTCAGCCCCACGAGGGAGATACAGCCGGGCGGGAACGCCGTTTGTCTCGATTCGCTCCTCGGCGAGCATTGCAGAAAGGTAGTGCGCCGAATTGCTCCCTGGGGCGCTCGGGGGGGACATAGACGCTGCGCGAGCTCGCCATCGACCTTGACCAACGTGCCCTGTACGCCGGAACGAGGTGCCACCCTGCTCAAGCAGGCACTTGGGGCCACCCAGCCACGGACGCCTACTGACTCTATTGTTGGCGTGACGTGGCTTCCTTGTTCAGCTTGAATAACTGGTGCTGGGCGAGGATGTGCTCATGCGGAGCACCGTGGTTCGGCACCTCGGGGTGGTGATGCCTACACAAGATGTAAGGCGTCCCCTCGAGTGCATGGTGGCCGATCCTCCAGCAGCCTTTTGTGTGACAATTTGACCTTGCGCACGCCGGTATAGACGCCCACGGCTACGGCACTGATCAGGGTGGCCTCACCAAGATCAGAGCCGAAACCGGACCAGAAGTTGTAATAGACATCTGGTCCGCCGTGAAGGGTCCCCGTGTGCAGCGCGAACCAGTGACGTAAGGTGCCGATGAAACCGATCAAGAGCGCCAGCGCCAAGATCGCGATAATCAAGCCCATCAGCCAGACGACCCTGTTTCCAGTGCTGTCCGGGGGGAACGACGGCGTCGGCGGAGCCGTGGAGTTGCCGTCGGTCGTTACCCCACCACCGCTCTGCGTCGGCCGGGTAGTGGACTCGGGTCGCGGGGCATCCGTTGTGTCAGCCAAGTTCCCTCCGATCCCGCTCCCCGAGAGAAACGGGCCGAACTCGCATCCCGCGATTCTGCCCTCGCGAATGCCTTTCGGCGCGGATCTCTGCCCGATCGCCCGACTTCGAGCGCCCCCGACTGGCCCAGAGCGTCGACTGCCGATCGATTTGTGACGAGCCGGAACGGTCACCGATGGTCCCAGAAATACCGATATCCCGCGAATAGTCGGTGAGGTTCAGTCGATCGAAGGGGCCAACGGCCACACCTTCGACGCGGTGATTTGCCTACCGCAGGACTTGCCTTTCGTGGCAGCCCAATACTCCGGGACTGGGTGCCATCCCGGTGGCTGTACAACCATCCGTGCTCCATGATCTACGTTCGAGGCAGATTTCGACGTGAAGGAGTCCGTGTTGCCTATCCCATTGCCCCAGGAGCTGCTTGACCTGCTGCGCCGTCCGAGCCCCTGCTTCATTGCCACTCTTATGCCTGACGGCTCTCCGCAGTTGACCCAGACATGGGTTACCACTGACGGCGAGCACATCGTCATCAACACCCCCGACTGGACGCAGAAGACCAAGAATGTGGCGCGGGACACCCGAGTTGCTGTGAACGTGGTCGATCCCGATGAGACGAGGCGATACTTCGCCGTGCGAGGTCGCGTGATCTCGGCGACGACCGAGGGAGGATCCGAGAGCATTAACGAGATTTCGCAAAAATACCTTGGAACCGACTACCCAAACTTCTCGGGACGACCGGAAACCCGGACGTTGCTGACCATTGCAGCCGACTCAGTGACTCCGCCTCGTGGGTGACCTCGTCCCCGGGGCTGATGGTCCGCGTCGGCGAGCGGTTACGGATCCCTTGGTCAACCGGTGAGTTTGCGGAACCGGCAGCAACCGGGCTCGATCCGGCACAAGTCAGAGGGACAACTGGTGGGTGGCCGGCAAACTTCGTTCGGTGATAGACGCGTCCTCGCGACGAAGGACTCAACGCCGTTGGCTGCGACTAAATTCTGGTTTTTCATCAGGCTGGCCGCGTCGTCTTAGGGTGCCAGAGAGCCTCTCCGGCATCGCCGTTGACCAGTCGGCTCAGGATGAAGAGCACGTCCGACAGACGGTTGAGGTAGCGCATCGGCCAGAGGGGCGCGCAGGGCACCGCCAATGCCCGCCGCTCGGCACGACGACACACGGCGCGGCAGGCATGGAGCTGTGCCGCTAACGGGGTCCCACCAGGTAGGACAAAAGACGGGAGAGCAGGAAGCCCGGAGTTTGCCTCGTCGCACACGCCTCATCAGTTGCAATATGCGGCGTTAGCCCTGTAAGCCGGGTCGGCGTGGAGCCGGCCGCTCTTTGAGACACTCGCCCATGAGCGCGACACTGTGGTCGTGAACGACAACGACCTGCTCTCCGAGCAGCGTTCGTACTACCGGGCGCGCGCGCCTGAGTATGACGAATGGTGGCAGCGTCGGGGTCGGTATGACCGCGGCGAGGATCAGCTCCTCGAATGGCAGCGACAGGTCGCGGTCGTGGACGACGCCCTCACCTCCTTTGGCGCTACGGGTTCGGTCCTGGAACTGGCGGGGGGAACAGGTTGGTGGACTGAGCGTCTCGCACGAACGGCCGACCGCCTCACCGTCGTGGACAGTTCGCCTGAGGTTCTCGCACGCAACCGGGAACGCGTGGGACGCTCCGATGTCAACTATGTCGTAGAGGATCTCTTCGATTGGCACGCGGACTCCGAATATGACGCTGTGTTCTTCTCCTTCTGGCTTTCGCACGTACCAAGGGCCCGATTTGGCGAGTTCTGGTCCCTCGTTCACTCATGTCTCACCCCTTCTGGCCGGGTGTTCCTCATCGACAATCGAAACGACCCGGTGCCAGACACGACGACGAAGGATCCATTCGTCGTCCAATACGACACCGACCTTCACCTGCGTCGTCTTCGCGACGGATCGCGGTACCGGGTCGTGAGTGTGATGTACGAGCCAGACGAGTTGCAGTCACTCATCGAGGCAGAGGGCTGGACGGCTGAGATCCTGGCGACGCGATGGTTCATTTTCGGCTCAGCGGGCTTCCTCTGAACTGAACTGCCCCTACCGCCCGGAAGAAGTGCCACCGTGCGGCACTTCGGGTACCCGCACACCCGCCCGGTATCGTCGCCCCTGTGGTTGATGCGAATCTTGACGACTCCGTTCGGGCTGCCTACGACACCGTTGCTGCCGACTATTCCGATTTGCTCAGGACGGCGCTCTCGGACAAGCCATTTGATCGAGCCATGCTCGTCGCTTTTGCCGAGCTGATCAAAACAGCGGGGTTGGGACCAGTTGCGGATCTGGGTTGCGGACCTGGGCACGTCACGGCCTTCCTTCATGAACAAGGTCTCAACGTGGTCGGAGTGGATCTCTCATCGCAGATGGTCGCGATAGCCACGAAGGACTATCCGGCGATGCGGTTCCAAGTCGGTTCGATTCGTGCACTCGCTCTCGAAAGTGGAACCCTGGGAGGGATCACGGCGTGGTACTCGATCATCCATACACCGCCCGCGCAGTTGCCAGCGACGTTCGACGAGTTCTCACGAGTGCTCGTCGAGGGCGGATACTTGGCGTTGGCGTTCCAAGTGGGAAACGAGCAGGTCCACATCGAACAGGCATATGGGCACTCGATTTCTCTCGACGCATACCGAATGGACCCGAACGACACCGCAGACCTGATGGCTTCGGCCGGACTTCTCGTCAAGGCACGCCTCGTCCGTCAGCCGGATGCGACTGAGAAGATCCCGCAGGCATGCCTCCTCGCGCAGAAGGCGCCCGGCTGATCGAACGGGGGTCGGAGGTGCCCCAATCCGCCGGTGGTTCTCGCCTCGGGGACGACCTCCCGGGCGGACACCGTTCGCTACTGCCCGGTTGACATCGCCGGCGGGAGGTGTAACCTACAACCAAATGGTTGTAGGAACCCTCGAACGCGAGAAGCAGACCGACCGGTTGTTCTTCGCGCTCAGCGATGCAACACGGCGCGACATCGTCACGCGGACGCTCGACCGTGAGCGCTCAGTCAGCGAACTCGGCCGGCTCTATCCCATCAGCCTCACCGCGGTACAGAAGCACGTCGAGGTCCTGGTCGACGCCGGTCTGGTCTCAAAGCACCGGAGCGGACGGGAACAACTCGTGCACGGCGAGGTTCACCAACTTCGCCGCGCCCACGAACTCCTCGATGAACTCGAGACGGTGTGGCGGGCCCGCCTCGAGCGCTTCGAAGACGTCCTCAACGAAACCACTGGGAAGGAAAGCGAATGACCGTTTGCAAGGTCGACAAGAACCCGGAGGCCAAGACAATGGTCATCACTGCGGAGTTCAAGACGTCCATCACCAACGTATGGCAGCTGTGGGCCGACCCGCGTCTCCTCGAGCGGTGGTGGGGTCCGCCTGGATTCCCGGCCACCTTCGAGCAGCACGACCTCACGCCGGGCGGAACGATCACCTACTTCACGTCCGGCCCCGACGGCGGCGACGGGTTCAACGGCACCTGGAACGTGATAGAGGTCGACGCACCGACCAGGCTCGTGGTCGAAGACGCCATCGTCGAGGATGACGGAACTCCGAGCGACGGCAATTCCATGACTCGCATGGAGATCGACCTCGAAGCAGCGGGCGACACGACGCGCATGATCCTCACCACGCATTTCGATTCGCTCGAAGGGATGGAGCAAGCGATCGCCATGGGCGTGGTCGAAGGCATGAAGGCGTGCATGTCCCAGATCGACGTCGTGCTCGCCGAGATCGGTGTCTAGGGGATTGCTCCCAGCGGAAGGGCTGGCACCCGGGCCTTGATCGTTCCGAGACCCGGTCGTAGTGGTGATCCAACTTCTGGGAACCCGGCTCGATCAACCAGGAGCGGCGGGTGCGAAGGTCGCGATGCCGACGACCGGTGCATTCATCGTCTTCCCGCCCATAGAACCCTCGAACGGAGCACTGCCGAACGAGAAAACCCCGCCGTCCACCGCACCCAGCCAATAACCCTTGCCGTCGGGTGTGGCTGCGATCCCCACCACGGGTGCGTTGAGTAGTTTTCCGCCCATCGACCCGTAGAACCGGGCATCGCCGAAGGAGAAGACTCCGCCGTCCGCCGCGGTCAGCCAGTAGCCCCCGCCGTCGGGCGTGGCGGCGATCCCCACCACGGGTGCGTTGAGTCGTTTTCCCCCCATCGACCCGTAGAACTGGGCATCGCCGAAGGTGAAGACTCCGCCGTCCGACGCGGTCAGCCAGTAGCCCTTGCCGTCGGGTGTGGCGGCGATCCCCACCACAGCCGGTCCACCGGCGGGTACCAGGAGTCCCCCAAAGGGCACGGCATCTCCGCACCCCTCGACGGATCCGTTCGAGCTCACAACGAAGAACCCGTTTCCGGTGGGCGACGAAGCGATACCCGTCCAGAGTCCCGTCGCCCCGTTCAAGCTCGTGCAGCCGACCTGGAGGGCTTGAGCAGCCTGGCCGAACGCCGTGGCCGACCGGAAGGAGTTGAGAAGCCAATAGCCGTTCCCGCTTGGCGTCGACGCGATCGCGGCACAAGCCATCGTCCCATTGCGGGTGCTTGGTGGCTGAGGTGAAAAGAGGCATGCTCCGGGAGGCGTGACACCGGAACCGTAGAACGGAGCGCCGAATGAGAAGACCCCGCCGTCGCCACCAGCCAGCCAATAGCCTGGTGCGGGCCGAGGTGCTGCAGCATTGGCGGCTGTGGTACCAGTCAACATCACTCCAATGCAGGCACACGCCAGCAAAGCCACCCCCCGGCGGACGGTCGTCACGGCAACCTCCTCGTCGTTCCCCGCCGCAAAACATACTCAACGGAGCGCAGCGGCGACGCTTCCTTATTGAGCCGTTCAGTCCTCGATTCCGTCCATTCTCGGAAGGTCATCGGATCGGATCCCGGCAGAGGGTGTCCCCGTGCGCCACGCTGCAGCAGAGAGGATGATCAGGGATCGCCGGAGTACGTGGTCGGAGTCGGAGTCGGATTGTGGCCCGACGTGTTATGGATCCCCTGATAGTTTTCCGCAGTCCTACAGCCCTTCGTCCAATCGGAGGGCGATGCGACGCCTGGCGGGACGGTATTGCAGTCGTACCCGGGTGAGGCAATCGCCCGGTCCCAACCTGCCTTATACGCCTCGGAGGGACCGGCCGACCCGCAGCTCGTGAGACCCAACGACGAGAGTCCTACAACTACGAGTAAGGCCAAGGCCCGAGCCGACACCCCGCCTCGGGATGAACCGACAACGCTCCGTGGAACGCGGACTCTACGTGGCATCGACCCGCCTCGGACTCGATTTCTCGTCCGTACCATTGCTCGATCATCGAGCTTATTACACGGCAAAGCGGGCGTCCCCTATCGCCAAGAATGAGGCTGTCGATACTGGTATCGAACCATCCGCCATCGAGGGACGGTAATTCGAAAGGACACACGTCCCTCGCGATGTCCAACAGCCGATCCTCCCAAGGCCTCATCAGCCTTGACTCCGGTGCTTTTCTCGCAATCGCGCACTGCGTGGCACCTCCTCGTCTTTTGTCTCGTTATCCTCAACCCGTGTCGATCCAGCTTGGAGAAAGCATCTGGATGTTGACCATCGAGCCGGGCCACGAACAGGTCCTGGTCAAGCTGTGGGTCAACGGCACAGCGCTGAGCGGAGAGGCGTCCAGCCCTCGGATGGGCACCATTGGGATTGTCAACGGAGCTATCCACGGTGACCGCCTCCAATGGACCGTTCCCGTTCGGGTACCGATCGCGATCGATCTGGAGTTTTCCCTCCGAGTCGAAGGCGACACCGTGACCGGAGAATCCCGAGCGGGCTCCTATGGGACCTCGGTGGTGAACGGGGTTCGGGGTGCCGCGTCCGACTGGACACCCTGGCCGGCCCCGCACCTGCATCGCTCGGTAGTCCAGCTCCCCGACGGGACACACGTGACCGCGGTGTCCTACGACGCCAGCGACCCCTATGGGCGGGACGAGCCGCCAGACTTCGGGCTCTACCTCGATCGGCGCTGGGCACCCCCTTGGCCTCATGCCTACCTCGATTGGCCCGATCTTGGTCTCCCGGATCAGCCCGACTCCCTCGTCGCCGACTTGCAAGATCTCCTGAACCGTGCCCGCGCCGGACAACGAGTCGAAGTGGGCTGCCTCGGAGGACACGGCCGAACGGGAACGGCGCTCGCATGGTTGGCCGTCCTTGCCGGAGAACCTCCTGACCATGCCGTCTTCTGGGTGCGGCAAAACTATTGCCCCAACGCTGTCGAGACTCAAGAGCAGGAAGCGTTTGTGGCGCGCCTCCCTCCCGAGATCGCATAACTGGAGGTCCAATCGGATCCTCACGCCAGTGTGACGAAATTAGGCAGCGGGCCGATGAAGTACTCGATGAAGCAGCCAGTGTGCCGCGACTTCATGGGCAGGTTGATTGACTGCACGCCGAGAGGAGCGAGCCGAGGCAGAAGACGACCAACGCCCATCCACCTATCGGGCGAATACTCCCTCGAGTTTCATTGAGAAGATCAGGCGTTCCTTGCCGTCAAGCCAATCGGTGCGTTCGAGCGCCATTCCAAGCTTTCGAGCGACCGCCTGTGAAGGAAGGTTGCCCCCGTCGATGATCGCGATCAGCCGGTCCTGCCGTAGCACCTCACAGGCATAGTTTCGTGCCCTGAACGCCGCCTCCGTGGCGAGACCCTGGTTCCAGAGGTCCCGGCGCACGTGCCATCCCGCCTCCAACTGACGAGAGGCGGAGTAGCCGACGCGCTGCCACGTCAAGCCGCAATCGCCGATCGTTTCGCCACTCTCCTTCAATACGAGCGCCCACAATCCATGGCCGTGTTCCTCGTAATTTCGAAGGTTCCAGTCGATCCATCTCCGTACATCGTCACGGGTAAAAGGAGCCGGATAGAACGTCATCGTCTCGGGATCGCCGAGAACTTCTAACAGCGGATCAACATCATCGGGACACATCCGTCGCAGCCAGAGCCGCTCGGTCTCAAAGACGGTGCCCTCCGGTGCGACTGCCACGGCTCGACGGTAGAGGACGGGACCAAGATTGTGAAACTACGGGCGGATTCCGGACCTGTTGCGTCGACGCCGTCCTCGATGAAGGGCGCTCGCAATCACCTCTCTGGAGGTCGGTGGACCGGATGCTCGTGCGGGTGTCGAGTCTGCGCATGCGGTGCCTGCGCGCTCAAATCACCCCTGTACCCGAGTCGCCGCAGGACCCACTTGCCGAACCGGCCGGGTGGCTTGCGGCGCTCTGCCTCCTTGGCCTCAGCCTCGTGAAGGTCGCTGAACCAGATCGGTCTTGGGGTGCGAGCTCGCCAAATCCGAGCCATCCCGCCATTGTATCCAGCGAACGAAGCTGACCTCGGATCTGGTGAACGGTGAGGTGGGGGCTGTTCGGCGCGGCTGTCGTCTCGTGGTTTTCCTGGACCTACGTCCTGCCGTTTTGTACGCGTCAGCGATGGAACAGGATCAACGACGCCATCGAGATCACGCGGTCGACAACAACGAAAAGCAAAGGGACCGCGTTGAGTCCTCCCCCCAGTGAACAAGTCGAAGGGGACGAACAGCACCACCAATCGGACCAGGACGCCAACGATCGATATTTCGCGCTCAAAATAGGTTTGCCACCCGGATCGTTCACCGTCACAGGCCTGCCCCCGCCGGCCGGGACTCGTCAGGTCAGTTGCTCGAGGAATGACTGTGCCGCCGACGGTGAGGCAAGTTCGACGACCTTCAGCCGTTCGTGAAACCGGTCAATGGCCTGATCCAGTCGTGGCCGGCTGTCGATTGGATAGCGCCAGACCCACCGGAGGAACTCGAGATCGAAATGTTCGGGGCAACCCGCGGCTTGAATCTCTTGACCACGATGTTGGAGGCTCCTCCTGAAGGCTCGCCAAGTGCACTGCCACCTTGGCAATGTCAGCACGATCACGGTGTCGGCTCTGGAAAGCCGGACATCGAGGGTTCCTCCATAGTTGCCATCCGCGATCCAGCTGTCACCCGACAGAAGGCCAACTTGGAGGTCCTCCCACTCCTCCCTCGGCGTAGGAACCCAGTTGGGCTTCCAAAAGTGCTGATCCAGGTGAACGACGGAGATTCCAGTCCGACGACCCAGTTCAACGGCGAATGTCGACTTCCCGACCCCTCCCGACCCGACGACCGCGATCCGCTTCATCCGTACAAGTCTGGCTGGTACGGGGATCAGGTCTCGCAGGCTCGGATCAGCTTTTCGTCGTCCCGTCGACCGGTCGTCGCAGTGATCCGGCCGTCACAGTTCCCCGTCATCGGGTGAGTGCCCGGTCCGCGAGAGGTGATGCGGACTACGGTCGGCGTGACCGGCGGAGGACAGCGCAGTGGACCACGGTGAAGACGGATGGATTGACCCGGACGATGACCCGGATTTCATCAGCGAGGAAGGCAACGCAGGTCCCGGGCCCATCCAATCTGGGCTCCCGTCGCCGGGATGGCTGGGTGGACCTGGCCCGGCCTTCGTCCCCGAGCAATCGACTCCGCTGGCCGATGAAAGCGATGAGGGCGATGTACCCCGGTACGCCGTATGGTCCATGAAATACCTGCGTGGGTCGCATCCGTTCAGCCACTCCGAGATGGCGATCCGAGAGAGCTTCGGTCAGGGTTCGAGCGCCGTCTACGTGATGGATGACGGGCGAAAGCACTGTTTGATCAGCCGCAAGGTCGGCTCAGGATCAGATGGATCTACGTACTGTCTCGTCGCTCAGATAGCCGAATCCTCGTACGAACAGCTTGTCGAGGGTGGATCCCCAGAAGATGTCTTCGCGGGAGCAAAGTCGTACTCCCTCTGTTCGGTCTACGAGGCCGAGGTCGAGGGCGCCGTCTCCAACGTCACGGTCGTCGAGAGCTACCAGACAGTTTCTGAGGTCCCGCCCGATTACCTGCCACCTCATCCACCGATCGAGTTCGAGCCCCTGAGTCTCGAGTCCTGACACTTGGAATCTGGGCGCGGTCCCGCCGGTTCTGTTGTTGCCACGTGCCGGGTAGGACGTTGTTGATTGTGTGGACGGCTAACCGTCTCCCGGTGGCGCGGGATGCATCCACCGGTTGTCCTCGTACAGCCGGCGGATCTTCCACCGGCCGTTCACGCGAACGAAGCGGAGGTCGTAGTAACCCCCGGTCGTAAGGGGCTGAGTCAGACCCACCAGGTGCGCGGTGGCGAGAAAGATGGCCGTCCCGAGGGCGGCGTCGCCCGTCACGTCGATCCGGAAGTTGGAGACCATGTGCTGAATCCGGATGTTGGAGAGGGTCGACTCGAGCCAGACCACCACCTCGTCCCGGCCGCCTGCGGGGCCGCCGGTGGACGAGTAGTCGATCTCGGCGTCGTCGGTGAACAAGGACCGAAGTAACGCCCAGTCGCCCTCGTCGCATCCCCAGGCGTAGTCGTAGAGAAGGCGATGGATCTCGAGCAGATCGGTGGACATGGAGCCATTGTCGCATCGAGCCGGCGCCGCCGACGCATCTGACACCTGTCGCCCGGTCCGCATAACGTGCTCGGCGATGATCGGGGAGACCCAGATGCACACGCCGACTTCGGCGCCGCCGGACGTAGAGGCGTTCCGATCCGAACTGCGGGCCTGGCTCGAAAGCCACCTCACCTCCGAGGTCGTCGCGGCCGGCCCGCACCCCATGGACTCGAACCTCGAGGCGCTGCGGGCGTGGAACCGTACGCTGGCCGACGGCGGGTGGGCCGCACCGTCCTGGCCCGTCGAGTACGGCGGTCGCGGTGCCGGCGTCGAGGAGCAGCTCGTCTATCTGGAGGAGACCAATCGCGTCCAGGCTCCGGGCCCCGTGAACGTGATCGGCGTGTCCAACATCGCCCCGGCCATCATGCAGTTCGGCACCACGGAGCAGCAGGAGCGGTTCCTCCAGCCCATGCTGCGCGGCGACGAGATCTGGTCGCAGGGTATGTCCGAGCCCGACGCCGGATCGGACCTCGCCTCCCTGCGCACGGCCGCGGTCGAAGACGGGGACCAATTCGTGATCAACGGGCAGAAGACCTGGAACTCTCTCGGTCACCTGGCCGATTGGTGCCAGCTCTACGTGAGGACGGACCCGACGGCGAAGAAGCACGCCGGCATCACCTGTTTCTTGGTCGACTTGCGGACGCCGGGGATCGAGGCCCGACCGCTGACCACGATCACGGGTGAGCAGACCTTCGCCGAGCTGTTCTTCACCGACGCCCGCATCCCCCGATCCGCGATGCTCGGCCCGCTGCATCAGGGGTGGTCGGTGGCCATGACGACGCTCAGCTTCGAGCGGGCCGGCGTGGCCCGGCTGCACCTGTCGCTGGCCAACCGGCTCGACGAGCTTCTGGCCGACCCGCGCGCCCGCGAGGGCCTGCGCGGTCCCGTGCTGCGGCAGCGCCTCTCCCGGGTCTTCGTCGCCATCCGGTGCATGCGCTACCTCACGGAACGCTCTCTCGCCGACCCGTCAGCCGCCGGAGCGAGTGGGAGCCTGGCCAAGCTCTCCTGGGCCTTCTGCGACCAGGAGCTGGCTGCGCTTGCGGTGGACCTCATCGGGCTCGAAGCACTCGGCGCTGACGACCGCTGGGCGCAGAACCTTCTCGGCGTGCGGCAGGCCTCCATCGCCGGCGGCACGACCGAGATCAACAAGAACATCGTCGGTGAGCACGTGCTCGGTCTGCCGCGTTAGGCCGAGGACCAGGACCGGCTTGCACGGTGTGCCAGACTCCCCCGGCACCTGAGCAGCGAGACCGGTGTGACCGAAACATGAAGCGAGGAGTGCATGGCCCGCGTCCCGATTGAAACAGGGTTCTTCCGGATCCCGGAGGACCCGGCCGAGCAGCCGCAGCTCTTGGGCAGCCGCTGCCCGGCCTGCGGTGAGGTGTTCTTCCCCCGGCGCCTGGTCTGCGCCAAGTGCCTGCACGAAGGCACCGAGGACACCGAGCTCTCGACCAGGGGGACCATCTACACCTGGACCTATTGCCACGTGCCCCTCTTCGGCAAGAAGGACGCCGACGTCGCCGGATACGGCGTCGCCCAGGTCGACCTGCCGGAAGGGCCCCGTGTGCAGTCGATCCTCTTCGGTGGCCGGGAGGACTTCGCCATCGGCATGGAGGTCGAGATCGACCTCGAGACATTGCGCCAGAACGCCGACGGCGACGACGTGGTGATCTACCGCTTCCGGCCGGCGGGTCAGCGGAGTGAGACCACCGGGGCCAGGTCGTGAAGAGGGGCCTGCGCTTCGAGGGCGTCGCCGTGGCCGGGATCGGCATGGTCCGCTTCGGCATGTTCCGCGACGTCCCGGGTGCGGATCTGGCCCGCGATGCCGGATTGCTCGCGCTGCACGACGCCGGCATGACCCTGGCCGATGTCGACGAGGCCTTCGTCGGCTACATCCAGCCGGCGTCCATGTTGGGCATCAAGGCCATGAAGGAGTTCGGGCTCACCGGGCTGCCCGTCACCCATGTCGAGAACGCATCCGCAACCGGTCTGGTCGCTTTTCGCGATGCGGCCTGGGCCGTGTCATCGGGGCGGGCCGACGTCGCCATGGCTCTGTGCTTCGACAAGTTCACCGACATGACCGGTACCGGCGGCCGGGGCGCCGGCCGGGACCAGATCGACGCGCCCATCCTGCCGGCCGCATACTTCGCCTTGTGGGCCCAGCGACGGATGCACGACCGGGGTACCACGCCCGAGACGTTCGCCACCATCGCGGCCAAGAACTGGAACTACGGCGCGGCGTGCCCGTTCGCCCACCGCCGCTCCGACCACGTGGTCACGGCCGAGGAGGTTCTGGCCTCCAGGGTGGTCGCCGAGCCGCTGACGACCATGATGTGCTGCCCGCCCGACGACGGGGCCGCCTGCATCATCGTGGCTCGCGAGGACCTCGTGCGGGCCCGCCGGCCGGACCGCCCCCTCGTCCGCGCTCTGGCCTCGGCGCTGACTTCGGAGAGCTACACGCCGGGACACACGTTCGTCGGTCCGGTCGTCGGCCCGTCGGCCATGACCAGGGCGACGGCGAACCAATGCTACGAAGCGGCAGGACTCGGCCCAGAGGACGTGAGCGTCGCCTACTGCCACGACGCCTTCGTCAACGAGGAGCTCGAGTACTACGAGCTCCTGGGCTTCTGCGGCGACGGAGAAGGCGAGAAGCTGGTTGCCGACGGTGAGACCGGTCCCGGAGGCCGCATCCCGTTCAACACCGACGGGGGGCTGATCGCCCGTGGTCACCCCGGTGGGCCGACGGGAGTCGCCCAGCTCCACGAAGCGGTGCTCCAGCTACGCGGCGAAGCGGAGGGCCGACAGGTCGAGGGCGCGCGGGTGGCACTGGCCCACCTCGTGGGCGGCGGAAGCATCGCCACGGTCAACTTATTGGGCGTCGACGGGAGAACAACATGACGACAAGCGATGAGCGCCGCGAGGCCGGCCGCGAGATCCAAGGACAGCTGTGGCCCGCGACACGCACCGGGCCCACCGGTCAGTTCCCCGCGGCGAAGTTGGCCCCGGACTACTTCGACCACGTGCTGCAGAGTGCCTTCGGCGACATCTGGACTCGAGAGGGCCTGTCGGTTCGCGATCGGTCGATGATCACCGTCGCCGTCCTTGCCTCACTCGGTCAGACTGAGGAGCTCAAGGCCCACCTGGCCGGGGCACGAAACGTCGGCATCGACCGCGACGAGATCGTCGAGATCCTCATGCACATCTCCATCTACGCCGGGGTCCCGGCGGCAGGCTCGGCCCTGCGTGTCGCCGCCGAGGTGCTCGGGACGGACTGATGCCCTGACGGGCGAGACGTGACCTCTTCGATCCCATCGCCCACGCGGGGATCCGGTGATTCGGCAAGATGTAGGGAGTGAACGACTGCGCACCGTCGTCGGACGACCGCCGGTTCTGGCTGATAGACGGCGGCTTCGGAACATGCGACGAGGCTTTTGTTGCGGCTGAGCGGTTCGTGGGGTCGCGACTCTCCCGGGGTCGAATCGAACCGCCGACGGTCATCGGCGACTTCATCATCCCTCCTGCCGATGGAATGGCGAGTCGCGATTTTCAGACACTCCATTTCGATTTCGGGCTGCCGCTCGACCCGAAGCTCGCGCAGGACGTTGCTCGTTTCACGGCGCTGTGCATCGCCCAAGGCGACGCTGAAGTCACCGCGGTCACTCGGCTCGTACCGCTCAAGCCGCTGCTCGCGCAACGTGACTGGCCCGAGCGCAAGGAGCTGATTGCGAGATTCGTCGCGTACGGTCGCACCCATGGGGCCCGGGAAGACCGCACGGGCTACTCGGAGGGGAGCTTTGCTCGCGTCATCGATGCGGCAGCAACGAGCCCGCCGCTGCTCCCAAGCGTAAAGACCGACCCAGACTTTCTTTGCGGAACCGAGTTCGACACCCTGGCTGCCGAAAATGCGTTCTTCCGACGGCACGGCCTGGACGTCGAGGCGGTTGAGATCGCCCTCGTCCTTCGTCCCGGGCAACTGCTTGTGTTCGACAACCTGGCGATCGCTCACGGTCGGCGGGGGAAGCGTGAGCCTGGTGAGCTCCATCAACGCATATTCGGTGACCGGCGATTGAGTCCGCCTGATCAGAAAAGGGTACGGGAGAGGGTGCTCGGTGCGTTCTCCACAACATCCGACGAGTCGATCCGTGCCTCGTCGGTTGCCATTCCGTAAGCGGAAACGAAAGTTCTCAGCTCTCGGCGTGAGGACGGTCCCAGCGGAGGTCCACGTCGGCTTGCCGCTCGGCGAAGGCCACGAGCTCGCTCCAGTCCGCACCGCCGAGCCCCTGACCCACCACCTCGTCGAGCACGCCCCGCACGGCCGCTCCGACCGGGGTCGGCGCCCCGAGCGACTTCCCGGACTCGACGATGAGGCCCGCGTCCTTGGCGGCGAGGGCGAGGGCGAACTGCGTCGGCCGGCCGCGGGCGTCGATCGTCTCGACTTGGCGGTCGATGTAGAAGTTCGAGGCACCTGCGGTGCGAAGGATCTCGACCGCGTCCCGAACCTCGATCCCGGCCTTGGTGGCAAAGGCCAGGCCCTCCAGGCTCACCCACGTCGTCGTGAACGCGAGAAGGCTGTTGAGCAGTTTCATCGTGTTCCCCAGGCCGAGCTCGCCGACATGGAACGTGGCGCGTCCGAGTGGCTCGAGGACCGGCCGGACCCTCGACACGGGCTCTTCCTCCCCGCCCATCATGAACACGAGCATCCGGCGCTCAGCCCCGATCGCTCCGCCCGTCAGCGGCGCCTCGACCAGGTGGTGCCCCGATCCGGCCAGGCGGCTCCCCAGGTCCCGCACCACCGCCGGGCTGTTCGTGGACAGATCAACGAGGACCGAACCAGGTTCCGAGCTCCCGGACCAAGCGTCGGCCACGTCGGCCACGACCTCTGGCGTGGGCAGCGACAACAGCGTGAACTCACATCGCCTCGCAACGGATTTGACGTCATCCGCGGCCGTGGCGCCGGAGATCGCCTGCATGGCGGACGCGTCCAGGTCGTGGACGACCACGTCATGGCCGTCGGCAACGAGATTCGCCGCGATGGCACCGCCGATATTGCCCAACCCGATTACCCCGACGGCCATCTTCCCTCCAACGCTCGCATGGACCGTGGCCGAGCCCCTGAGCGCTCGCCGGACGAGAGCGTATAGTCAAACCTGACTCGAATGTCAGGGAGCAAGGGGTGGCAATGACATTGCGGGACCACGTGATCTGCGACAGCGACCTCCATGTCATGGAGCCGCCCGATCTGTGGGAGCGGTACATCGACCCGTCCTATGCGCACGCCGCACCGCGTGGGCTCTCGGAGATTCCGCGCGACATGCGGGTACGAGTCAAGAACCATGTGATGCTCCGGATGGGAGCCACACGCCCGCTCCGCGTCGACGGACGCAAGACGGGCTGGCAGCAGCACCACGACAACGTCTATGCCGCTTCCGAACTGCGTGGATGGGATGCCCAGTCACAGGTCGATGCGATGGATGCCGAGGGACTCGACCTCGCCGTGCTCTATCCCTCTCGAGGTCTCTTCGTCCTCGGCCTCGACTCGTCGGAACAGATCGGCAGCGACGGCCTCGAGCCGGAATACGCGACGGCGATTGCCCGCGCGTACAACGATTGGTTGAAGGACTTCTGTGACCACGCGCCCGACCGGATGTTCGGCGCGGGGATGGTTGCCGCCCACGACGTCGAGGGCGCCGTCGGTGAGGCGCGGCGCTGCGTGGAGGAGCTCGGCTTCAAGGCCATCTTCCTTCCCCCGGCCGCGGTGAACAGGCGGCCCTGGCACCACGCCGCCTACGACCCGCTCTGGGCCGAGATTCAGCGACTCGGCGTCCCGCTGGCGTTCCATGGCGGAGGTCAGACGTACCTGACGCCCGACTTCAGCCTCGAGGTTCTCGACCGGCTGATGTTGTGGCACACGTTCAGCCAGCCGTTGGGCATCCAGTTCGTGACCGCCTGCTTGTGCGGGGGCGGTGTGCTGGAACGCTTCCCGGATCTCAAGGTGGCGTTGCTCGAGGGCAACTGCTCCTGGGCGCCTTGGTTCCTCTACCGGCTCGACGAGCACTGGGAATGGACGGGTTGGTACGAGGCACCAGAGCTCACCATGCCACCGTCTGAGTACTTCAAGCGCAACTGCTGGATTGCCGTTGAAGCCGATGAGGTGACGGTGCCACATTTCGTCGAGTCATTCGGTGACGAGCGCTTGATCTTCTCGACGGACTATCCCCACGGCGACTCGAAGTTTCCCCATGCCGTGAGCGCATTCGACAAGTTGCCTCTGGACGAGGAGAGCAAGGCACGGATCGTGAGTACCAATTGGTCAGCCCTCTACGACATTCCTCTCGTGAAAAAGACGTGACCTGACCTGGGAGACGGCCTGTTCACCATGGGGGTTGCCGAGAAGCGGGACGTCCGCCGGCGCACGGCGCGCGGTTCCATCGCCCTTCTGGGGCTGAGCATCGGCCTCCTCGTCTGCGGAGGAGCACCGAGCCCAGCGTCCTCGACGCCTTCCGGCAGTTCGTCACCGACGAGTAGCTCGCAAGCTCCACCAGGACCCACCATCACCGGGCCCGTCCCGGTCGGTTCTCCGAATTTCGACAAGACCCTCTATGGCACGAACCTGAACCTGTCAAAGGTCGGCTACGAGAAGTCTCAGTTCTTCCTCTCGGGCACCGCCCACTCCTACGTTCCTGCGCAGCCGTTGACCAGTGACGGGAAGTGGAAGGTCACCGCCGGCGTGAGCGCGCCGTACAGGACACGGGTAGCCGTCTACCGTCCGATCAATCCGAAGAAGTTCAACGGAACCGTCGTGGTCGAGTGGCTCAATGTGAGCGGCGGAACAGACGACGCTCCTGAATGGACACTGTCCCACAACGAATTGATCCGAGAAGGTTTCGCCTGGGTCGGGATCTCCGCCCAGCAAGCCGGTGTCGACTCGGCGAAATCGACTGATCCGGCACAGTACTCGTCGCTCTCGCACCCAGGTGACAGCTTCTCCTACGACATCTTTGCCCAGGCCGGTCAAGCGGTTCGCAAAAACGCGGCGACGATCTTGGGCGGCTTGCGGCCGCACACGCTCATTGCGGCCGGTGAGTCCCAGTCGGCCGGCCGCCTCATGACGTACATCGACGCGGTGCAGCCGCTCGACCATGTCTACGACGGTTTCCTCGTGCACAGCCAGTTTGGCACCGGCGCGCCACTCTCCCAGGCACCGCAGAGCAGTGACGCCGCCCCGATCCCGACGACGATACGCGCCGACCTCGGCGTTCCCGTGCTCGAGTTCGAGACCGAGACCGATGTCGACAACAGCAACCTGACGGACCGACTGCACTATGGCAACCCGAAGTGGTTCCGACTGTGGGAGATCGCTGGGAGCTCGCACTATGACTACTACGGGCTGGCGATCGGCCCCGACGACACCGGCAATGGCCAAGGTGCAGTGAAGAATCTGGCCGCCATGCAGAACCCGACGCGCACCCCAGTGGGTGGGTTCAATTGCGCTGTTCCCATCAATACCGGTGGAACGCACTGGGCCCTCGACGCCGCGGTGCACTGGCTCAACCGCTGGATCGTCGACGGTACGCCGCCTCCCCCGGGCCCCCTCCTGGCGACGACCCACGTCTCGCCGGTGGTCTACAAACTTGACGCCAACGGAAACGTCATCGGCGGCGTGCGAACACCACAAGTCGATGCACCGATCGCCGCACTGGGCAGCCAAGGCAACAGCGGGGGTTTCTGCTTCCTTTTCGGCTCCACCGTGCCGTACAGCCCCGCTCACCTGGCCGGTCTCTACAAGAACCACGGCCAGTTCGTCTCGGCCTGGGCCCGTGCCATTCACAAGGAACAAGCCGCGGGTTTCCTTCTCCCCGCCGACGGATCCGAGCTGCTGCGCTCTGCCGCTCGGTCGCACATCCCTCACCAAGCCGGTTGAGCGCCAGGCCGACTTGGCATCCACGATGGCCGAGAGCCTCGAACCCGCGTTGACGGCCCGCGCCGTGGTTGACACACTGTGCCCCCGCTGGACGAATTCCGACCAGCGACCGAGGGGGTTTGTGAAGTTGCGAGAAAGGCCAGGCGTTCGTACGCGAGGTTGGTTGTCGTTCGTCTCGGTGGCCTTCATGATTGCGACGATCACGACGACAGCCGCCATGCTGTCGGTGCAGGCCCAGGCGTCTGCCGCCACATCGATCTACCAGGCCGCCGCCACCTTCAGTGGCCCGTTCACCGTGGGGCACGTGATCGAGCCCCTCACGGCTCTGCCCACCAACCTGGCGTCGAACGACTACGTCGAACAGGAGTTCTCCGCCGCCGGAACGGCCCATGCATTTCGCGCCACCTCGGCACCGACGGACGGGAAATGGAGCATCACTCCGACATCGTCCGCTCCCTATCGCACCCGCGTTCTGGTGCGCCGGCCCGCAAACGACAAGAAGTTCAGCGGTACCGTCGTCGTGGAGTGGATGAACGAGTCCGCCGGAGAGTCGGCCCCCGACTGGGACTACCTCAACCCGGAGATCACGGACGCAGGTGACGCCTGGGTCGGCGTATCCACCCAGGCCCTCGGTGTCGAAGGCGGCGCATCACTGCTCAAGGGCGGCAAGGTCAGCGGGTCCGTGCAAGGTCTGAAGCAGGAGGAACCGCAGCGATACGGCAGCCTGCATCACCCCGGCGATCAATACTCGTTCGACATCTATGACCAAATCGCCTTCGGGTTGCGTGACTCGGCATCGAAGGTCCTGGGACCACTTCATCCTCACCGAGTCCTCGCGGTCGGCGAGTCGCAGTCTGCCGCCTACCTCACGACGTTCGCCGACACGCTCGAGCCGCATGACTACCCGTATGACGGCATCTTCATCCATAGCCGATTCCTGTCCGGAGCCCCGCTCAACGGCGAACGCATCACCGGCGGGGCGGCGCAAAAGCCATTGTTGATTCGAACCGACCTGCGGGTGCCGGTGTTCATGTCCGAGACGCAGACCGATTTGACCACGTTGGGCTATGCGCCTGCCCAACAACCGAACACCGACCGCATCCGGACCTGGGAGATCGCGGGAACCTCCCATGCCGATATCTACGAGGTCGGCGGAAACGCGAGTCTGCTCGGGTGCACGACGCCCATCAACACGGGTCCGCAGCACGTGGTGGTGCAGGCGGCCTTCGCTGACTTCAGTCGGTGGGTCACCGAAGGAACGCCGCCGCCATCCCCCGTGCCGTTCAAGTTGAAGAGCACCGATCCGGCGGTCTTGACCCTCGACCAGCACGGCAATGTGATCGGCGGAGTGCGAACGCCGGCCGTCGACGTGCCGACGTCGACGCTCAGCGGGTCGGCTCCTGCCGGCACCTCGACGATCTGTTCTCTCTTCGGCTCTACCACTCCGTTCAGTAGCCAGCAGTTGACGAGCCTCTACGGCTCCAAGGCCAACTACCTCTCCAAGTACACGGCCGATCTGGACAAGGCAATCTCCGAGCGCTACCTCCTTCCCTCCGAACGGGCGGAGCTTCTGGCGCAAGCTCAGGAGGTTCAGTTCCCTTCGAACTGAAGGTCGATCCGACGACGAGCCGAGAACCCGGCTCCGAACGCTGGAACGACGACCTCAGGCGCGTCTCGGCCCGATCGGTTGGACAACCGCGCCGACCCGGGCCGGTTGACGTTCCGCCGTTGAAATTGGGGTCGGTTGGCCGGAAGTCAGCGTGCCGAAGGCCGCTCGTCCTCAGGCGGCCACGTTCAGCGCGCGCCCGGCCACCGTTTGGCGCACCTTGCGGGCCACGGCAGGCACGGCTTCGAGGATCCGGCGAAACTCTCTCCGCGACCCGGCGTAGACCATGCCGTCGGTCGTCGCCGTCACCGTTGCGTTGCGACGGCCGTAGCCGTCCTCCTGGAGAAGGGCCATCTCACCCACCAGATCACCGCGCCCGAGCGTGGCGACCACGTGGCCTCCCTGGGTCACCGTCGCCTCGCCCTCGGAGATGATCATGAACTCGTCCCCCCGGGCACCCTCGTGGACGAGGACCCGGCCGGCGGCGACGGGCACCATCGTCAGTTGACGCCGGATGAGCGCGAGCTCCGACCGGCTGACCGAGGAGAACAGCGGCAACTCTGCCAAATCGTCTTTGAAGAGGTGCATTTCTTCCTTCTCTCTCTTGTCTTACCGCCAGAGTGGCGTCTCGACAACTATCTGTCAATGTGTTCTAACGGATACTCCACATCAGTTATTCCGATCTTTTGCAACGGATGTGTCAAAGGTCGGGGAGGTTGGACTCGGGACGGCCACAGCACACCTCCACAGCGTTTCGGCGAAGGCCATGGTGGGCATAACTCCTTCGGTACATCCGCTCACAAGTTCCTTCGGAAGTGCCGGGGAATCCTCGGGCGCGGAACGCCACCGGTGCACGGCCTACCGTCGCTGGTGCATCTGGGATCGCGCTTCGTCGACCGCCCCGCTGCGGGCGAGAGAACTCCAAAGCGACGAAGGGAGATGCGAAATGCCAGGTCTCATCCGGGTTACGCCGGAGCAACTGATGGGTGTTTCGGGACAACTCAATGCCGGTGCCGGATCCATAGAGAGCACGCTGAGCCAGCTCGCCAGCCAGGTGGCTCCACTGGGCTCTGACTGGGCCGGCGTGGGGCAGGCGCGCTTTCTCGCGCTCTGGCAGCAATGGCAGACGAGCTCGAACCAGTTGCATCAGGCTCTGGAAGGAATCTCTCAGTTGATGCGGTCGGCGTCGGTGGCCTACGAGACCAATGACCAGCAGGTGGCAGCCAGCTTCTCGGGGTCCTAGACCCGCAACCGCTCTGCGAAGCAGATCCGTGGCGACGATCCCTACTGAGACGGCCGCTCCGGAGAGCACGCGACCTTTCGGGGGCGCGGTGCTCTCTCCTGCGGTCGCGCCCTCGTCGCGGGAGAGGTCGAGCTCTCCAGAACGCCGGCCGGAGCGGGGAGGAACCGGCGGGCCGTCGAACGGTCGCACCTCCAGCCGTCCCGATCAGGCGCGGCCAGGGATCCCGGTGCACCGGCCGGCTCGGAGCTGGCCCGTAGAGCTCGAGGAAGCACCCGTCGCCGTCCACCCTCCACCTCCTGCTCGCCAACGCGACCGGGGGGACATGGTGATGACGGTGCTGCCGCTCGTGGGCACCCTGTCGATGGTGGCCTTCGCCTTCATCGTCCGCTCCCTCGTCTACATGATCGTGATCGGGGTGATGGTCGTCGCCATGGTCGCCACCGGGTTGGGCAGCCGACTGCTGCAAGACCGCCGCGAACGACGTCGCTTCGAGCAGGTGCGGCGGCGGTACTCAGATCATCTCGTGGAGTGCCGTCGAAAGACGGGGTGGGCGGCGCAGGTCCAGCGATCCCGGCTGGAGGGGCTCTACCCCGGGCCCGAGCACCTGGTCTCGTTGGTCGGAGGATCGGTCGAAGGCATTTGGGAGCGCCGGCCGAGCGACCGCGACTTCGCCTGGGTGCGGCTCGGTTGCGGGCCGGTCAGAGCGGCCTGCCCGGCCGTCGTCGGGAGCGGGAACAGCCCCCTTTCCGAGCCCGATCCCGCGTTGGCCGAGGCCGCTGACGAACTCGTCCACTCGACCGCATTCCTCGACGACGCGCCCGTGGTCCTGCCTCTGGCCCAACTCGGCACGGTCGCGGTGGTCGGTCCCCCCGACATGTGTCGGAGTTTGGTCTCGTCGTGGATCGCCTCCCTCGCGACGTTCCACGCGCCCGGCGAATTGCGGATCGTCGGCTGCGTCCCGGTGGAGGCGGCTCGCACCTGGGACTGGGTCAAGTGGCTCCCACACACGCGCGACCCTCGCGGCGGCGAGGGCTCCGGGCGCGCCCAACGGGCGGTGACCACCGACCTCCGGGTGTTCGCTGAGCAGATGGAACAGCTGGCGCGGCCCCGGTTGGGGCGCCTGCAGCAACCTGGTTCCGTCGCCCCGGCCGACTCCGCCTCCGCGCCCCTGACATCGTCCTTGGAAGAACACGTCGTCGTGGTGGTGGACGAGTACAGCCCTCACACCTCGGTGGCCGCCATCGAAGATCTCCACGCGGTCATGGAGTGGGCTGCCGCCATCCACGTGAGCGTGGTCGTGCTCGCCGACTCCCCCGCCCGCGTCCCGCCCAGCTGCGGAGCGGTCGTGACTCTCGACGAAGAGGGGGTGGCGCAGTTCGTCGAGTCACGTCCCGGCGGGCGGGTCGAGAGCGCCGTGCGCGTCGACGGCGTCGAGGGCGTAGACCTCACGAGCCTCGCCCGCCGGCTGGCCCCGCTGCGGCTGGTCTCCGGCGGGATGGACGTCGACTTCGCCGACAGCGTCCGCCTGTTGGAGCTGCTGGGGGTCGACGACGTCGCCGGGTTCGACCCCGTAGACGATTGGTTGACGCCGCGCGACCTCCGGACGGGTTCGCATCCCGACCTCCTGCGGGCGCCGATCGGGCGGCGTGAGGACGGCCGCACGGTGCATCTCGATCTCAAAGAGGCCGCCTCCGTGGGCATGGGCCCGCACGGGATACTGGTCGGCGCCACCGGATCGGGCAAGAGCGAGCTGCTCCGTTCGCTCACGGCCGGACTGGCCGCTCGCCACGCCCCGTCCGTACTGAACCTTCTCCTCGTGGACTACAAGGGGGGTGCAGCCTTCGCCGGGCTGGCGCCCCTGCCGCACGTGGCCGGCCTCGTCACCAACCTGGCCGACTACCCCTCGCTGATCGACCGGGTCCGATCCGCGCTGGGCGGAGAGATCGAGCGGCGCCAGGAGGTGCTGAAGGAGGCGGGCGTCGACTCGCTCGCCGCGTATCACGGCCGGTGCGCGGAGGATCCCTCGCGAGCCGGACTTCCCTATCTCGTGGTCGTGGTCGACGAGTTCGGCGAGCTGCTCGCCGCCCAGCCGGAATTCATCGACACCTTCCAGGCCATCGGGCGGCTGGGCCGCTCCCTCGGCATCCACATGCTGCTGTCCACGCAGCGCCTGGACGAGGGCCGGGTGCGGTCGCTGGACCCGCACCTGCGCTACCGGCTGTGCCTGCGGACCAACACGCCCGAGGAGTCACGGTCGGTGCTCGGCAGCCGCGCCGCGTTCGAGCTTCCGGCTCTTCCAGGACTCGGCTACCTCCGCGTCGACGCATCCTCGACACGTTTCAAGGCCGGTTTGACCAGTCTGCCCGGGCGGGTGTTCGAACCGTCGGGCTCGACGCAACGTGCCAGGGTGTGGCCGTTCAGCCTGACGCCGCCGTCCACCGTCGAGGCACCGGCGAGGACGAACGGCCCGGAAACCGACCTCGACGTGATGGTCGGCAGGATCTCCGCCGCGGCGCCCGAGCGCGCCCGGCAGGTCTGGCTGAGCCCGCTCCCCGACGCCCTCACGCTCGGATACCTGTTCGATCGGTTCCCGGAGGACGCGTCGAATCGTGATCGGCTCAAGACGGTCGCCGGGCTCATCGACGTTCCCGAACGCCAGGCGCAGCAGCCGCTCGTCTACGACTGCCGCGGGGCAGGCGGGAACGTCGGCATCGCCGGCGCGCCCCGCACGGGTAAGTCCACGTTGTTGCGCACCCTCGTTCTCGGGCTTGCCCGAGGGCGGAGCCCTGACGAGGTGCAGTTCTACTGCCTCGATCTCGGGGGAGGCGGCCTCTTCGAGCTGTCGGATCTGCCCCATGTGGGCGCCGTCGTGGGTCGTGGCGAGCTCGAGACCTCCTCCCGGCTCCTGCGCGAACTGCAGGCGGTCGTGGACGAGCGGGCACTGCAGCGGCGGAACGAACCCGGGCAGAATTGGCCGGAGATCTTCCTCGTCGTCGACAACGTCGGATTGTTGCGCCAGACCATGGGCGATCTCGAGCCCGTCGTGACGGAGCTCGCCACCGCGGGTCTCGAGTACGGCGTGCACGTGATGGTCACCGCCAACCGTTGGTTCGACGTGCGACCGCAATTGCTCGATGCTCTGGGTACCCGCTTCGAGCTGCGGCTCGGTGACCCGGCGGAGTCGATCGTCAAGCGCGCCATCGCCATGACGGTGCCCACCGATCACCCGGGGCGTGGGACCACCACGGACGGGCACCACTTCCAGGCGGCGATCGTGTCGAGCGATCCCGAGTCGCCCACGGCCGGCGAACGTCTGGCGCTCCGGGAGGCGGTCGACGACGCGCGGCAACGGTCCGGTGGGCGGCGGGCTCCCGCCGTGTCCCGCATGCCTGACCGGGTGGGCACGGACCAGGTCGCCGAGTTGGCCCGAGGCGCCGGCGGGGCGCCGCCCGCGTCTTCGAGCGATTTCCTCCTCGGCGTGAGCGAGTTTCGCTGCCGCCCGGTGCAGCTGGATCTCCTCGCGGCGGGGCAGCACTTGGTGGTCTTCGGCGAAACCCGGTCCGGCCGGACCACGTTGCTCCGTCGAGCCGTCGCCCACCTCGAGGCGACGACCGCGCCCGACGATGTGTGCCTGCACCTGGTGGACCCGGCCCGGACCATGGCGGACCTCGCCCGGAGCTCCCACGTGGCGTCCTACGCGACTGCGAGCGCAGCGGTGCAGCGCCAGGCCGAAGAGCTGGCCGCCGCACTGTCGGCCCGCGTGCCCGCCGACGACGTCTCGCTTGCCGACCTCCAGCCCGCTGACGGAGCGTCGGGGCCGCACCATGTGCTGGTGATCGACGACTACGAGCGCCTGTTGACCTCCCTCGGCGGACCTCTCGGTTCGCTCCTCGAGCTGCTCGGCGCCTCGGGAGACATCGGCCTGCACGTGCTGTTGGCCCGCCGGGTAGCCGGCGCCCAGCGGACCGCGTTCGAGCCCTTCGGTCAGCGGCTGCGCGAGGTGGCCACCGTGACGATGGTGATGTCCGGGTCGCCCGACGAGGGGCCACTCCTCTCCGGGGTCACACCCCGTCCTCTCCCGCCCGGACGCGGCATCCTGGTGACGGCCGGACGGCATCCTCAGTTGGTGCAGTGCTGCCTCGATGCCCCCACGTCGTGCGATGCCCACGAGCAGCCGGGCGGCGAGACCGGACCGCGCGGGGCCGCGCCGCCCGCGCCACGCGTTCTCCGAAGGGAAGTCGTGAACGCTCCCCGCGTCCTGCTCCTGACGGTACGAGGACCCGAGGGTCAAGTCGACGTGGCGGCCCGCGAGGACGTCTCGGTCGGGGAGCTCGTGGCTGCCGTCGCCGACTCGCTCGGCCGGACGGTCGTCCCGACGACGAACTCCTCGGAGCGCCACCCGGAGCCCTCTCCTTCGTGCGAGCGGCCCGTTCCGAAGTCGGCCACTCTCGCCCAGGCCGGCCTGCTCGACGGCCATGTGCTCACGGTGCGCTCCCCCCACGTCGTCACGGTGGACGATGCCGTCTTCGCGTCGGAGGAGGGCGTGCGATGAGCGGAACGATGTCTTCTCGCTTCGGGGCGGCGACTCCCGGCGCGCTGCCACCGTCGCCCCCGACGCCGGGTCCTTGGGAGTTGAGCGCGATCCCGAAGCGCAAGAGCCGGTGGAAGAAGCTGTTGGCCGGTGCGGTGATGGTCGCCGTCGGGGTCGGCGTCTGGTTCTGGGGCCGCGAGACGGCGCCACCGCCGACGACGGCCGCCGTGCTTCAGACGACCACCGCCGTCCCCGCCGGAGCGGCGCTGACCGCCGCCGATCTGCGAACTGTGCACCTGACGACGAACGAGCGGGGGTTCGTCCCAGCCGATCAGGCAAGCTCGGCCGTCGGATTCGTCGCTCGGACGTACTTGCCGGCCGGCGCGCTGGTTCGGCGGTCGTCCCTCACCGCGGCCGGTGCAGTCCCGTCGCGGGCCACCACGTTGGTCGGGCTCGCCCTCAAGCCCGGTCAGCTGCCGAATGGCGTGCGCGTCGGGGACCGGGTCGAGATCGTGGTGGTTCCCACCCCCGACTCGTCGGGCGCGCCCCCGAAGCCGCTCTCCACGGTGACCGCTCCGCTTTGGGGTGTCGAGCGCCAGCCTTCGGACACGACGGTCACCGTCGCCGTCCCCTCCCCTCTCGCGCCCGACTTGGCTGCCGCGGCGTCGGCCGGCGACATCGCCGTCGTCGATCTCGGACCGGATTCCTCGAAATGACCGCGGCACCGACACTCGACGTGACGATCTCGAGCCCGCTCGGGTCCCACCACACGAGTCTTCCCGCGGATCCCCCGCTTCGATCGTTCCTCGGAGATCTGCTCGTCTCCATCGGGCTCAACACCGGGGGCGGCGCGACGGACAAGTGGACGCTGACGCGCGGCGATGGCGAGGTCCTCTCGGTGGAGAGCTCACTCTCGGTGGCTCGCGTCTCCCGGGGGAGACCCTTCGGCTGGTCCCTGTCCCCGCGGACGAGAAGCAGCGGTCCGCCCCGAGGACCAACGGTGCCCGATCCGTGCGCTCGCAGTCGTCAGCGGATTCGCCGCGGACAGGACAGGCCGCCATTGCGGAGGCGAGTGGCGGTTCACTGCTCAGCCGGACCCGCGGGGCCATCCCCGCCTCGGTGCCCTGGCTCCGGCGTGTGACGGCGATGGTCAAGGCCGGGGCCCGGACGCCGTCACCCGAGGCACTCGAGTTGTTGGGGAACCGGGGACCTCGCAGCAGGGAGGCGAAGACGGTCTCGTCGCCGCGTCCGGCCGACCTCGCGGTGGGCCGTCCCCCGTCCGCGATCGAGCGGGCGCGGCGCGGAATGGCGGGTGACCGACTACCAGGAACGCCTCGACGCGGCGATCCTGCGGCCTCGCCTGCGGCGCTGCGTCACCATCGCCGTCGTGTCGCCGAAGGGCGGCGTCGGCAAGACCACGGTCACGGCTCTCGTGGGCATGCTCCTGTCGCACATTCGTCGGGACCGGATCGTGGCCGTCGACACGAACCCCGACTACGGGTCACTCGGTCGGGTCCTCACCCCCGACCAGCAGCTGTTCGTCGATGATCTGCTGGCCCGGATGGCGCGGCCCGATCTCACGCTGACCGAGCTCGACACCCGGCTCGGCCGCGCCGCGCACGGCCTGATGGTGCTGCCCGCACCCACCGACCCCGAGCGCATGGCCGGGCTCGACGAATCCGGGTACCGGACCGTCGTCACCCGGCTCAAGGACTATGTGGGGGTGATCATCCTGGACTGCGGAACCGGGTTGCAGGACCCGGCGGCCAAGGCGGCTCTCGCGACCTGCGACCAGATCGTGCTCGTCACCGACGCCGTGCCGGCGACGGCGAGCCTGGTCGCCGAAGCGGGTTCCCTGCTGGCGGCCAGCGGCCACCCGATCACCATCGTGGTGAACAAGCTGCCGAAGAAGTCGCGACTGGACCTCGACAAGCTGGGCACCTTCGTGCCGGCGGCAAGGGCCATGCTCACCCTCCCGGCCGACGCGGACGGAGCCGACCTGCTCGCGAGCGGAGGCTTCGACTGGCGTGATGCCCCCAAGTCCTGGGTCACCGGGGTACGCGAGCTGGCCGTGGCCTTGGTGGGCGATTGGCCACGCCTGGGTCTCACGCTCGATGCGAAGGCGGCGCCATGAATGGCGAGGCGCACCGATCCGGCGCCCGGGTCCCCGAGAGCCTGCTGGTATCGGCCCCTGCGCCGCGCGTCGCCGTCCCGGATCCGACAACCGGCAAAGCCGGCGCCCTCATGGCTCTATTGGGGGAGCCTGCCCTTCCGGGCGGTCACCACGGTCGTGGCGGAGGCGGGCATGTTCGTGGTGCTGGTGTTGAACTGGGTGGCCTGGACCGGCGCATTCGTCGTCGACCTCGTGCTGAGACCTCGGCGCTGGCGGGCACTGTGCCGCGGGCACTTCGTGAACCGGACCCGCAAGAGCGCGACCATGCTGCGCTGGGTCGCGATGCGCGTCATGGCCCCCCCCTGGTACCCGGTGCCCCGGGCGCCGATGCAGCTCGAGTAGTCGAAGTTTCGAAGAGAGGAAGGATGCTCGACACGAGAAGAAGGTTTCATGCGAGAGGGATCACGAAGAAAGGGGTCGGCACGTGTTGATCCAAGTCCAGACATCGGCGCTCCAGGACGCCGGACAGTCGCTGGAGGCCGACGTGAGCGCGCCGCTGATCGCACTGTGCTCAGCCTCGCAGAGCGTGGGCGGCACACTCGAAGGCGCCGTCGGCGACCCGGGGCTGGCCGGCGCGTCCGAGCACTTCACCCAGGTGCTCGGCCAGGCCCTCCAGAACGGCGGCCTTATCGCCGGGATCCTGGGCCACGCCCTGGCGGGGGGCGCGGTCGCCTACATGGCCACCGACCAGAACGCCATGCCGGGGAAGTAGAGCGCCATGTCGGGAAGTGAAAGCGAGCGGGCGGACGTTCGAAGCCGACGGAGACAAGTCGGGTAGTCGGACGGAAGTCGCAGAGGAGAGTCACGACGTATGCGAGTGAGCGACGGTGGTGGAGCAAGCATCCCGCCGGGCGACCCGGGAGCGATCCGGGGCGCATCCAGTCAGCTGTCCGGACTGGCCAGTCAGATCTCTGGAATCCGATCCCAGTCCCGAGGAGCGTCGAGCGAGCTGGTGGGGCGGTCGTGGAGCTCTCCGGCCGCAGGAATGTTCGAGCAAGCCAGTAGCCGCTATTCGAACGATCTCGGGTCCGTGGAGGACGCAGTCACCAGCGCCGCCGGCGCACTCCTGACCTACGCCGCCGCTCTCGAAGCCGCGCAGCAACAGGCTCGGACGGCGATCGCCGCCCAATCACAGGCTCAAACGACGGCCGAAGACGCGCAGAACCGCCTCGCCTCCAAGACGCCGCCGGCGGGGGCGTCGACCCAGAGCCTCGCCGCGTTCCAACAGCAGCAGACCCAGGCGTCGACGGCCATCGAGGACACCATGACCCAGGCCATGAGTGCTGCGGGCGCCCGACTGGGCGGAGCCTTCGCCCAGGCGACGGCTTCGGCCCAGGTGTGTGCCGGCGCACTCAACGCGGCAGCCGGTCGGATGGCACCGCTCGCGCACCGGGGACCGAGCGGGAAGGTCGCCTCCGGCGTCGACGCATCGAAGGGAGCATGGATCGAGACGTTCGCGGGCTGGTTCGAGAAGACAAGCCACATGAACGACTTCCTCGGTGCCGCTGCGGTGTCGTTCATCCACCAGTACGAGGTCGCGGCCGAGAGGGCCGGACAGTCCGCGCTCGCCGTGTTCGAGAAGCTGCCCGAAGACGAAGCCGGCGTCATCGCGGTGCTCTCCGGAGCCGCCCAGGTCGACGGTCTGGCCCAGGCGGGCCAGGACTTCGACACCGCCCTGTCGGCCGCGGGGAAGGTCAGCAACCCCCTGGTCCGGTTGCTGACCAGCGGGCTCAGTTCGGACGAGGGCAGTGTGCTGGCGAAGGTCCCGCTTTTGGGCCTCGTCTTCACCGCGGGCGCGATCGGCCTTGACTTCAGTGAGGGAAAGTCGCCGGCCGAGGCCATCGGGGTGCCGGTCGCCAATCTCGCGGTCGGCACCGGCGCGGCCGAGGGCATGGGCGCGCTCTTGGCGTCGGACGCGGTCGCGCCGATCTTGGCCAGCCTCGAGATCCCGGGGGTCGGCGAGGCCGTGATCTGCGGCTTGGCGGCCGTCGGGGTCGCGTACGCCGTGGACCAGGGTGCCACCTGGGTCTGGGATAACCGGGCTGCGATCGGTCACACGCTGGAATCAGCGGTCAACGAAGTCGTCAGCGTCGATCAGACCGAGCTGCACTACGGAGAGCTCGCCTGGAACAAGTCCTCCCAAGCACTCGCCAACGCGTCCACGTGGGCGGTGACCCATGGCGAACAGGAGCTCGCATCTCTCGGCAACGATGCGGTCTCCGTGGGTTCGACGCTGCTGCACACCGGCGGCGGCGCGTTGCACACGCTGGAGAGTGCAGGCGGCACCGTCGTCAACGACGCCGAACCGTGGCACTGGGGTCTGTGAGCGAGCCGGCCCTGATCGTCGAGAATCCCGACCTGGTCGAGGCCATGGCGTCCGCCGAGCTCGACCGTGTCGACGCGCTCATCCGCGACGCGGAGTTTCTCGTGCCGGCGACGCGTGCCGGCTCCGATCGGTGGGCGATCACCGTGTCACATGGGGCCCAACGGGAGCGGATTTCCTGGGCCTTCACCGATGCCGAGGCTCTGGCGGCCTGGGATCACCATCCGTCACGCGAAGCCATCGTGCTGAGCGCCGAAGCCCTGGCCCGGTGCTACGGCGGCGGCGGACGGTCGCCCGGCGTCGTGGTGCTCAACGCGGCGGGTCCCGCCGGGCACCTCGTGGCCGCCGACCAACTGCTCGCCGCGGTGGGTCCGGCCCATGCCGCGGGTGACGCCGGACCCACCGCCGCAGCAGGCCTGGCGCAACTGGAGACGCGATCGCCGCTCCGGCGACGCGTGTCCCTGGAGCATCGCGCCGCCCTCCGGAGTTCCGCCTCTGGCGACGACGTCGTCGCGCTGACGCACCTGGGAGGGGCCGCGCGGGCCTGCCTCGAATTGGGCGACCGGCTGCATGGTGCGTCGGTGCTCCGTGAGATCGCGCGCTGCGCCGCACGGCTCGGCCAACCCGAGTCCTGGCGCCGTGCTGAGTCGGCCGGTTGGCTGTTCGCATCATTGGGCGAGCTCGACCTGGCCCTCGAATCCCTGCTCGAAGCGGCGGACCACGCCGGGGGCTCCAACCTGCCCCGAGAAGCAAACCGGTTGGTGCGTGCGGCGCTGACGACGGCGGCCGGTCCCGAAGCTGGAAAGCACCTGGCCGAGTCCGCCGCATGGATCTTGCCCATCGAGGAACAGGGCTGGAACACTGGGAACGGCTTATGAGGTGGCGTACCCGGAAGGACGACGGCGCGGCGGAGGACGGAGCCGACAACCCGCCTCTGTTGCGGTTCATGCTGGCGCAGCGCGCAGCTGCGCGCGACCCCGGTCGGACCCGGCAGAACGCCGAGAAGATCGGCGCGCAGATCCCGATCGCCCTGGCCCGCGCCACGGTGACGGTGCCGGCCGATCCCGATCACGAGCCGATCGTCGGAGCGGGCCTGGCGCAGACGCGAGTCCTCTCGTTCTTCACGGACGACGAGGCATTCAGCGCTTGGGCCGAGGAACGGGCTCCCGGTGAACCCGTTCCGATTCCGCTCGCCGTGGGTGACTCCCCCACCGTCGACTCGCTGGTCGATGCATCCTCCCCCACCACACTCGTGCTCAATCCCGCCGGCCCGGGCGGCCTTGGGATGCCGGCCGACGTCTACCGGAAACGATCCGGCCCTTTGCTCAGACCATCGGTAGGATTCGAGGATCACCCATGGCTCCGTCCCGAGGGAAGAGGGGAGTCCCGGCGTCGTCTGGCGGACCTGCTCACCGACCTGGGCGAGGTCGTCGCCAACGAGGAAGAGGACCGCTTCCAACCGCTGGCCGACGAGGCCAGCGAGCTCGCCGGGTCGTTCTCGGACCTCGTTTCGCTCGGCCGGCTCTTGTGGCTCGGCACGACTCGCGACGCGCGCCGCCACGGGTCGAGTCGCCACACGGTCGAGCTCTACTTGACGATGGCGAAGCGCTGGGGGGACTTGGGGGAGTCCACGCGCTGCCTCCAGGCGATTCTCGCCGGGGGCCGCGTGCTGACGGAGCTCGTGCGGACCACGCCCGCAGACGAATGGGCCGAGAAGGCCATGCGCGCCACGCTCCTCGATGCAGAGCGGATCGGAGGTGACGGCCATCCGGACGTCGTTGCTCTGCGCGCCGAGGCCGAAGCCGTCTGAACGAACGCGCTGCTCCGGGGCGTTGGGCCTCCACCGGCGCGGCGCCGGAGCTTTCGTACGACACGGTTCCTTCCTCCCTTTGGGTGGGCTGGGCTAGCTGGTCGGGTGTGACTGACTGATGGCCGATGCCAAGTTCGGCCCGCTACGAGCTCGTGCGGGTGCTCGTGCCCCACTGGGGACGGACCTCGGCAAAAACGTTGCGCCCTTCACCTCGGACCAGGCGGGATCTCCATGCCCTCCGGGATCTCCAGGTCTTCCCGATCCTCTACCGCTTCGACGTCAACATGGCGAAGACGACCTCTTTCGGCCGCGGCAATCGAACGGCGGAATACGCGTGAAGCTTGCTTGAGAGCGCTACTCATGGAGGCCCGGCAACTCTCGACCTGGGGCAGCCCGGTCAGAGCCAGTACCCCGACGACGCGCGATAGGCACGACGGGCAAATTCGCCCAGGGGAACGTGACGGAGCTCTTCGCTCAGGATCTGGACGCTCACGACACCGTCCCATCCGGTGGAGCGGACGACCGATACGAACCGCTCGACCTCGAACACACCGTGGCCCGGGTAGGTCCGGCGATTCATCGCCTCCATGTCGAGATCTCCGACACGACGCAGCGCGTCGTTGAACTGGACGTAGGCGATCCGATGTGCTGGAAGTCGTTCCATCTCCTCCCAAGTGGTAGGGCCGTACGACACGTTCCAGATGTCGACCACGACGCCCACTCGGTCGTTGCCCGAGAGGTCGACGATGTCGAGGCCGTCCTGCAGAGAGGCGACAGGCCCGAGCGGGCTGAACTCGATCGCCATTCCTGCGCCCGCCTCGGCGAGTATCGCGGCGCAACGCCGGACCAGACCGGCGGTCTCGCCGTCGACCACCTTGAAGGTCGTGTTCACCCACGCCGCGCCCATCACCGCCGCCTGTTCGGCCACACGCGCGACCCAGCTGAGAGTCGCATCAACGTCGGTGACCACGAGACCCAGCAGCTCGTGGCAACCGAGCCCGGCCCGGGCGAAGAAACCGGGCGACTCAGGCGTCACGAGCAACGACGTCGTGCCCAACATGGTGAAGCCCGCCGCGCCCGCCGCATCCACCAGCGACGCGGCATCGGTCCTCCATCGGGTGTCAGGTGTGAGTCCGAGGTCCACGCACCAGCTCCCTGCGACCACAAACCGTGGCACGTTCGTGGGCCCTCGACTGAGGACTCTCCGCAGTTCGAGCCGTGAGGGTCCCTGGAGAGGGACGAGTGCCCGTCATCGGGTCGCCACCGGCGGGGGGGTTCCAAGGCTGAAGACGAGAAACCGGACACCCTCAGGACCCGCCCTCCAGGCATGATCGGTTCCAGGGGTGATGACGCACTCTCCCCGGCCCACGGCGTGTGTACCGTCCTCGAGCACGAGTTCAGCGCGCCCGTCCATCACGTACACGATGTCGAGCGCATCCGTGTTGTGCAGTTTCGTCGCCGTGGTCAGCCCGTGACCCGGCTCCTGCGCCTCATGATCGATGACCATCAGCCGCAGGAGCCCCGCTGGCAGCTGCACGTCCACGTTCTCCGCCAGTGCCGGTGCGCGGGCCGGCGGAGGGCTCTCTGTGGTCTGATACACGACCGCGTTGAGCACCCCCGGAATTCCCGGTACGACGGAGGTCGCCATCTCACCGTCCGACACGACGCATGATCGGCCCTCGGCGTCGACACCAGTGACGAGCGTGCGCATGCGGCAGAACTACCCGACCTGATGCACGCCGAAAAAGAGCCGGGACGGATCTGCCCCTCTACGCCGCGGCGGCGACGCGGGCCGGCTCGTCGTAGGGCATCTTGTAGGTGTCCGCGGCGTTGCGCCACATGATCCGGGCGATCTCGCCCTCCGTGGCACCGGCGCGTTCGAGGATCTCACGGCCGAGCTGGTAGTCGACGGGCCAGCTCGACGACGAGTGCGGGAAGTCGGGGCCCCACATGATGTTGCCCACCCCGATGTCGTAGCGGTTGGCCGCACCCATCTCGTCGACGATGTAGACGACGCTCACGTTGCGCCGGAAGTACTCGCTCGGCAAGAGGGGCAGCGTCCACTCGGCCCGGTTGCGCCGGACCGACTCGTCGAAGCGCTCGAGGTAGTAGGGCACCCAGCCGGTGTGGACCTCGGAGCCGATGAACTTGAGGTCGGGGAAGCGCTCGAAGACCCCCGTGGTGATCATCTTGGCCAAGATGACCGGGAAGCTGCCCGCCTCGACGTCGAGGCCGAGGCTCTTGGCGCGCTCGCGCTGTTGGGGCACGCCCTGGGGGGTGATGTTCGAACCGAGGTCGCCGGCGGGGAAGAAGAACTGGGTGTGCACGTTGATGGGCAGTCCCATCTCGACCGCGGCGGCCCAGAACCGGTCGTCGTCTGGCGTGGGCTCGAAGAACGAGCCGCTCGGGTACGACTCGAGCTGGGCCGTGCGCAGGCCGAGCCCGGCGATGCGCTCGAGCTCGTCGAGGCAGTCCCCGAGTCCGGTGGTGGGCAAGGTGGCGTTGCAGATGAAGCGCTCGGGCGCATAGGCCTGGAACTCCGCGATCCAGTCGTTGTAGACCTTGAAGCAGGCCAGGGCGAGCTCTTTGTCGGGGCACAGCTTGATCCCGTTCCACACCGTGGCCACCCCGTTGAAGATCACCTCGGCGTCGGTCTCGTCCTCGATGATCTCTTTCACCCGGGCCGCGGGATCGTACGAACCGGGGAACACGTCCTCATAGCGCACGCCGCGGTCTTTGATCTGCTTGAAGCCGTCGATCAGCGACGCCCGGTCGAAGCGCTTGCCCGAGCGGAAGTACATGGAGCCGAAGCCCATGGGCGAGGGGCGCTTCTGCCCCTCCATGATCCAGGCGTGGCCCTTGGTCTTGCGCGTCTCGATGACGTGGGGGCCGCGCTCTTTGAACTTGTCGGGGAGTCGCTCGGTCCACAGCGTCGGCGGCTCGTTCACGTGCCCGTCGGCGGAGATCGCCCGATACTCCATGTCTACCCCCGTCGTTTGTCTCGGAGCCCACGACCTCACCCGACAATGGCGCGTACTCCGGCGGCCGGAGCCTCGACGAACGACCGCGGCCAGTCAGTGTTGGAACGATACCACTCCGATCTGAAAAACGTCAGTGGTGTGTCATATTGTCGATGACGATCCGGAGGTGTCCACATCCCGCCAATGCACGACAACGCACGCGCCGACCTCCGATACGGCACCGTACCGAAGATGGTACGAGCGAATGCCGAGCGCTTCGGCGAACGGGATGCCGTGGTGGACGGACAGCGGCGCATGTCCTTCGTCGACGTGGAGCAGGAGATGCTCGGCGTCACACGGAGCCTGATCGCCGCAGGCGTCGAACCAGGGGACCGGGTGGCGGTGTGGGCCCCCAACTCCGCTGCTTGGATCTCAGCCGCTCTGGGGGCGCTGGCGGCGCGGGCCTGGCTGGTACCGCTCAACACGCGCTTGAAGGGTGACGAAGCTTCGTACATTTTGCGCAAGACCGACGCGCTGCGTTCTCTTCGTCGCCGACGGCTTCCTGGGCGCCGACTACACGGGCTCACTCCGCGCCGTCGCCCCGGACCTGCGGGCGTTGGCGGACGTCGTCGAGTTGCCGCTGCCCGGGGAGTCGGGTGGCCCCGGTTGGGAGGCGTTCCTCGGCCGCGGGGACCAGGTGGCGCCGGCACGGGCCGAGGCCTCCATCTCGGCCGGCACTCCTGACGACGTCAGCGACGTCATCTTCACCTCGGGGACGACGGGGATACCGAAAGGGGCGCTCCTGCGGCATGGCGCCTCGCTCCGCGGATACCAGGTCTTCGGGGAGCACTTCGGGCTGCAGGCCGACGACCGATACGTCATACCCACTCCGTTCTTCCACTGTTTCGGCTACAAGGCCGGCTGGATGCTCTCGCTCATGACGGGAGCCGTCGCGTTCCCCCTCGCTGTCTTCGACACCATGGCGGTGCTCGAGCTCATGGCGCGTGAGCGGATCACCCACATGCCCGGACCACCGACGATGTTCTCCGCGCTCCTGGACCACCCGCGTCGCAAGGAGTTCGACCTCTCCACCCTCCGCCACGCCATCATCGGCGCCGCCTCCATTCCCTCCCTCCTGGTTCGCCGCATGCGGAACGAGCTCGGGATCGACTGGATCCTGTCCGCCTACGGGTTGACCGAGAACCACGCGCTGGCCACGCTGACCGCCCCCGACGACCCTCCTGAGGTCGTGGCGACCACCGTGGGCCGCCCGCTCGCGGACATCGAGCTGCGCCTGGTCGACGACGCCGGCCGCGAGGTACCGGCCGGGAGCGAGGGAGAAGTGCTCCTCCGAGGCCCGTTCCTCTTCAGCGGCTACTACGACGACGAGGAGGCGACGCGCCGCACACTCGTCGACGGCTGGCTGCACACCGGCGACGTGGCCCGGTTCGACGAGGACGGCTACGTCCACATCACCGATCGCAAGAAGGACATCTTCATCGTTGGCGGTTTCAACGTCGCGCCGGCCGAGGTGGAGACGTCCATCATGGCCATGCCGGGGGTGTCGCAGGTGGCGGTGGTGGGCATGCCCGATGAGTACCTCGGCGAGGTCGGCGCTGCGTTCGTGATCCCGCTCGAGGGGACCCGAATGACCCCGGACGACGTCGTGACCTACGCCCGCGAGCACTTGGCCAATTTCAAGGTGCCGCGCCGAGTCGAGATCGTCGACACTCTCCCGATGAACGCCATGGGCAAGGTGCTCAAGACGGAGCTGCGACGGCGCCTGGAGCGCCCACCGCGTTGAACCTGCGTTCGCGTCTCTGCGGATGTTCGCGCCCGAGGGAAGAGGTGCGACGGCGCGATACCATCGGTACCTCGTGCACCCGATGTCGACGGAGCTGGTAGCGGCGGAGGATGTCGATATCGACCCGAAGCGCCTCGACCTTTTCTTGGCCCGAGTCCGACTCGAAGTCGAACACGGTCCGCTCCCCAGTGCCCAGGTGGCCGTCGCCCGGCAGGGCAGGCTGGTCGCATTCGAGACCTACGGCGATGCCACCAACCGGCACCGGTACATCCTCCAGTCGGTGGGCCGGAACGTCGTCGCCGCGGCGACGTGGAAGTTGCTTGGGGACGGGGCTCTGGCTCTCGGCGAGCGTGTGGCCGACGTCATCCCCGAGTTCGGGACCAACGGCAAGGACGTCGTCACCGTCGAGCAGGTGCTCACGCACTCGGGGGGGTTCCCCTTTGCGCCGCTCGGCTACCCGAAGATGCTCGACCGCGAGTCCCGGCTGGAGGCGTTCGCCCGGTGGCGCCTCGACTGGGAGCCGGGCAGCAGGCTCCAGTTCCATCTCACCTCGGCCGCCTGGGTCATCGCCGAGCTGGTCGAGCGGCGAACGGGCAAGGCCTTTGCCGAGTACCTGCGGACGGAGATCGTCGACCCTCTCGGTCTGGGACTCGTCCTGCCGCTGCCCGTCGATCGCTTCCACGAGGACCTGGCGGTACCGGCCGCCACCGACAGGACGAGTGACGACCAGGAAGTGGACCCGTGGGGCCCGTGGTACCTGGCCGATCCCGAGGTCCTGGCCGCCGGAGAGCCCAGCCACTCCATCGTGGGATCAGCGGCGGACCTCGTCCTGCTGGGCCAGGCCCTCTTTCATTCCGGACTGTGGGACGAGGCCACGGTGGACGACGCCATCCGGATCCGGCGCTCCGAAGCGCCGTTCGGCGATCAGATCTATGGAGGGAGCCCCGAGACGGCCAACATCGGCCTCTTCTGCATGGTCAGCGGCGAGTACGGCGGGAACAGCTTCACGCCGCGTACCGGTTCCGCGCGCACCTTCGGTCATCGCGGCGCGCCGGCCCAGCTCGCTTTCACGGACGCCGAAGCCGGTAGCTCGTTCGCCTTCCTCACCAACGGCTACCCGCTGGCCGGGTACGACTACTCGGTCCGCGGCGTCAACTCGATTGTCAACATCGGGAACCTGGGCAACGATCTCATTGCCTGAGCGGCTACGGACACGACGGAGGCGAGCATGAGCACCACCGATGGAGCGGCCTTCGATTGCGACACGCACATCTACGAGCCGCGGGACGCCATGACGAGGTACCTGCCCGACCGGTTCCTGGACCGGTCCATCCGGCCGATCGCCAATGCCCACGGCAAGGACGTGGTCCTGGCCGGATCCCGCATTGCCACCTTCAACAGCGAGGAAGGCATGGGCTTCGACTTCGCCTACCGGCCGGGATCGCTACGGCAGATGCTCAAGGAGATGGAATCCGGCCATCCCGATCGCGCGGTACCAGGCCGAACCGATGAGAGACGAGTACGTACAGCGCGGACCACGCCTCGAGCTTCTCGACGCCCAGCAGGTTGCCAAGTGCGTCGTCTTCCCCGGGGCGTTGGCCCTCTCGGCGGAGCACTATGTCGCCGACACCGGCGCGCTCTACGCCAGCCTCTCTGCCTACAACCGCTGGTACGACGAAGCGTGGGGCTTCAATTACGAGGACCGGATCTATGCGACGGCGCTCCTGTCCCTGCGCGACCTGGACCAGGCGGTTGCGCTCACCGACGACATCGTGGCGCGTGGTGCCAAGGTCGTCCTTCTTCCGACCGGCCCGGCCTACGGCCGCAGCCCCGCCGACCCCTATTTCGACCCGGTCTGGAGCCGCCTGGCCGAAGCGGGCGTCGTCATCGCGTTGCACATCATGCCCTACTGGTACTTCGATGCGCTCTCGCCGGCCTGGGGCCATGACCCCGATCCGGCGGCGTGGCACATGTCGGCTTGGCAGTGGATGAACGTCTATGGCGAGCGTCCGGTCGTCGACACGCTCTCTGCGCTCATCTTCGACAACCTCTTCGGGCGTTTCCCTCGTCTCAACGTTCTCGTCGCCGAGCACGGTGCGAGCTGGGTGCCGCACACACTCCGCCATCTGGACAAAAGCCGGGGTATGGGGAGAAACGGGCCATGGATTGGCGGCCCGCTCCGCGAGCGCCCGTCCGAGATCTTCAAGAGGCACGTGCGGGTGACGCCCTATCCGGAGGACGACATCCCCAAACTCGTCGAGGAGCTCGGCGGCGACGACCGCGTCCTCGTGTTCGGTTCGGACTTCCCACACGCCGAGGGTGTCGCGAGGCCGGCCGACTTCGCGCAGCTCTTGACTTCCCTGCCCCAGGACATGCAACGGCGAATCATGCGCGAGAACGCGGAAAGCATCTTCGTCACCGTGTGACAGCGGTCAACCTCGTTCGCGTGGGAGGCCGAGCACCCGCTCGCCGATCACGTTGCGTTGGATCTCGGACGAACCGGCGAAGATCGTCTCGGCCCTCGAGAACAGGAATTCGTACTGGCAATCGTCGACGTGCCCATCGGCGGACACCAGGCCATCGGGACCCATCAGGTCCATGCTGAGATCCCCGAGGACCTGGTGCCACGTGGACCACTGCAGCTTTCCCACGGAGGCTTCGGGCCCGGGGGTGCCGCCGCGGATCAGCTGCGACATCGAACGCAGGCCGTTCCAGCGCGTGAGCATCAGCCCGATGTAGGCGTCGGCCAGCCGCTGGCGGAACACCGGATCGGTGTTCCGGCCCCGCCGGCGCGCGTCCTCCAGGACCGACCGGAGCTCCTGTCCCCACCGGAGCTGCTGGCCGAGAAATGCCGTGCCCCGCTCGAACCCGAGGGTGGCCAGCACCACCTGCCACCCGTGGCCGACCTCACCGACGACCAGGTCGGAGTCGGTGCGCGCATCGGTGAAGAACACCTCGTTGAATTCGGCGGTTCCCGTCATCTGCCGGATCGGTCGCATCTCGACCCCCGGCTGGTCCACGGGGCAGAGGAGGAAGCTGATTCCGTCATGCTTCTTCGACGCTTTCGCGTCCGTGCGGCACACGACGAAGATCCAGTCTGAGATATGTCCCAGGCTCGTCCACACCTTTTGCCCGTTGATCACCCATTCCTCGCCGTCGCGGACCGCCGTCGTCTTGACGTTGGCCAGGTCCGAACCGGCATCGGGTTCGCTGAAACCCTGGCACCAGAATTCTTCGGCCTCGTGGATGCCCGGCAAGAACCGGCTCTTCTGTTCGTCGGTGCCGAACATCATCAAGGTGGGTCCGAGCAACTCTTCGCCGAAGAATCCGACGCGGTTCGGACCGCCGGACCTGACGTACTCCTCGTTGAAGATGATCTGCTTGGCCAGCGGCAGGTCGCGGCCTCCGTAGCGGGCCGGCCATCCCATGCCGACCCATCCCCCGGATGCCAGCTCACGCTCCCACGCCTTGCGAAGATCGAGCTCGTCTCCCTCGCCGAGCTTCCCACCCGTTCCCAGCGAGGCGAAGTCACCGACCAGGTGTTCGGCCATCCAGGTCCGCACCTCGTCGCGGAAGGCCTCCTCGGAGGCGGAGAAGGCGAGATCCATCACGGCGATACTCCCATAGCGCTTCGAGCAGGTCCCTGTCCTCGGCGATGAGGCGTTCAGCGCGCCGGTGACCCGGCGGGCGCGGCGTTGAACAGGCCCGGCAATCCCTGTCGACCCATACTCCGGGCGAGCTGAGCCCGGGTGGCCGACGTGCCGAAGGGAAGCCGGCGCAGGGGCACGCTGGCCCGCGACACCCAGGAGAGCGCGGTCTCGTCGCAGAACCCGATCGCCCCGTGGAGCTGGTGCGCGACGCGGAACACGATCTCGGCCGCCTGGAGGGCGGCGGCGCGCAACGCCAACGCGTCGCGTCGCGTGGCCGGGTCTCCGGACTCGATGCTCCACAGGGCGTACTTCGCCAGTTCCTCCAGTCCGACCCGCTCGACCTCCCCGTCGGTCAGCTGGAACTGCACGCCTTGGAACGTGGCCAGCGGTTGGCCGAACTGCCGCCGCTCCAGTACGTAGTCGCGCGTGAGCTCGAGCGCGCGGTCGAGCATGCCCAGCAGCGTCCAGCAGGGAAGGACGAGGCCGAGGCTCACGTCGTCACCTCCCTGGTCGTCGAGGTGCTCGAGCTCGAGGGCGCACACGAAGGCATCGCGGCGCGGGTGAGGCGTGCCTGCTTGGGGCATCGCGACGCTTCGTCGGCCGTCGAGGTCGACCGCGACCCAACGGAGCGGGAGGGCGGCGACCGGTGCCGCCGGCAGGTCCGGGTTCACGACGACCAGGCCGTCCGCCCCGACGTCGTGCGGACGGCTGAGCCTCTCCGCCACCGGGTACGCCACCGCCCAGTACCCCACGCTGCGGCACAGTGCCGCTGCGGCCTCGGCCTCGTCTGCGCCCGACCGGGGATCCAGGTCCCACGCCCCCAGTTCGGCCAGCGCCGGTTCGACGAGCTCGCCGCGCCGCTCCGGATCGGCCTCGGCCCATTGCGCCAGCTGGTCACCACCAAGGGACTCGAACACCTTCCGGGCCGTCAGCCCGTACTCGGTCGCCTCTTCGCTCAGTTCGGTGATCATGCCGACAGCAGCGCGCGAGCCAGGAGTATGCGCTGGACCTCGATGCTGCCCGACGCCACGGTCGAGGCTTGGGCGTAGCGCCAGTGTTCGTCGACGGCTCGCTTGAACCGTTGGGCCTCGTCCCCCTGAAGGACCGCCAGACCGGCGATCTCCATCAGGACCTCGGCGCTGTGCTGGTCGAGCCGAGTGACCGCAATGCGGTAGGCGGCGACGTCTCCCGGTCGCACCCGCCCCGACTGCTGCATGCCCACGACGCGGTACGCCAGCAGCCGCGCCCGGCGGCAGTGCGTGAGCGATTCGGCCCAGCGCGCCCGAAGCTCCTCGGGCAGGGCCTCCCATTGGTCACCGAGAACGCTCGGAGCGAGGCTGAGGAGCCGCTCGCATCTGGCGTAGCGCGCGATCCCGACCCGCTCGAAGGCCAACACCTCCTGCACCACCTGCCATCCCTCGTCGACCGGGCCGAGCATGTCCGCCTCCGTCACCCACGAATTCATCGAAGAAGACCTCGTTCAGGTGATGGGGGCCGACCATGCTGGCGATCGGGCGCACCTCGATCGCCGGATCCGACATCGGCACGAGGAAGATCGTCAAGCCCTGCTGCTTCTTGTCGCCTCGCGACGTACGGGTCAACAGGAAGCACCACTGCGCCATCGTGGCGTACGAGGTCCAGATCTTCTGGCCCGAGACGAACCAGCCGTCCCCGTCCCGGCGGGCGGTCGTCTGCACCGATGCCAGGTCGGACCCGGAGTTCGGCTCGCTGAAACCCTGGCACCAGATCACCTCTCCCCGGGCGATGGGGGGGAGGTGCGTGCGCTGCTGCTCCGGGGTGCCGTGCCGCATGATCGTCGGGCCGACCCAGTTCACGCCCATGTACTGGGCCCCGCGTGGCTCGTGGTGCGCCCACATCTCCTCGCGCACCGCGGTCTGGACCCACGGGGACGCCCCTTGGCCGCCCCACTCCTCGGGCCAGGCCACGCACAGAAGCCCACGCTCCGCCAGCATGTGACAGAAGGTCTGCGCCACCGCGAGATCCGCCGGATCGTCGGTGAAGGCGCCGAAGTAATCAGGCGGGACGTGGTCGCCGATCAGCTGACGCAGCTCGCTCCGCACCGCGGCGACGTCTTCGCCCATGTCGAAGTCCACCGGGGGTCACCGTAGCCCAGAGGGCGTCGACGGGAACTGCCCACTAGCGTGGGAGCGTGACGTCGACGGTGGTCACCGACACCGGGCCGCTGTGCGCGCAGTGGACCCGTGAGCACCAGGTGGACCCCGTCGGCACGATCGGGTCGTACCGCGCCTTCCTCCTCCTCGAGTGGCCGCTGCCGTGGCCGAGGGATATCGGCGAGGTCTCCGAGCTCCAAACCCTGGCCGGCAAGGTGTCTCGCGCGGACGGTCGTCTCCAGGCGCTCGTGCCCGACGAACGGGACAGCGGCTCCAGGAAAGCCGTGCTCTACCGCGCCGACCCGGGCCCCTTCGTGGCCTACCGGCGTACCGAGGTGGTGGGACCGCCCGACGAGATCGTCTCGCTGGCCTCCCGGCTCCTCGACTCCGTTGCGGAACCAGCGGAGCCGGCCGAGTCTGCGGACCTTCCCGGACGGGAGCTGTTGATCTGCACGCACGGCGCCAGGGATCGTTGCTGCGGGTCTCTGGGCACGAGGTTGGCGCTCGCCATGGCGGACGAAAGCGGCCCGGACGGCGCCGCCCGGGTGTGGCGCACGAGCCACACGGGTGGTCACCGCTTCGCACCGACCGCCATCCTCTTTCCGGAGGGAACGGGCTGGGGGTATCTCGACGAAGGCGTCCTCAGGAGGATCGTGCGGAGGTCCGGTGCGGTCGCCGACGTCCTTCCCCTCTACCGTGGTTGTGCCGGCCTCACCTCTCCCCGCATCCAGGCGGTGGAGCGCGCCGTCCTGGCCGCGGTGGGCTGGAGCCTCTTCGACTGCGCCCGCCGAGGGTCCGAGGAGGACGACGGGACAATCCGCCTGACCGTCGCACACCCGGACGGCGAGCAGGTCTGGACGGCCCAGGTCCGTACCGGTCGCATCCTTCCCGTGCCGGCCTGCGGGATGCCGATCCAACCCGACGGGAAGACGGCGGAGGAGCTCGTCGTCGACGACCTGCGACGCCTGCGTTGAGTCGCCGCTAGGCGGGGTCGGTGGACACGAGCCCGGTCGCCGCGTCGTAGTCGACCTTGCCGTTCGGCAGCCTGGGCAGCTGATCGACGAGCCGGATGCGCCGCGGCACCTTGTACCCGGCGAGCGATCGCCTCACCACCGACTCCACGTCCGTCGACTCGAGGGCACGCCCGGGCTGGCCCACGACCAGCGCCGCCACGGCCTGCCCGAACCGATCGTCGGGCACACCGAGCACCAGACAGTCGTCCACCCCGGGGTGGCGCCGGATCACCTCCTCCACCTCGGTCGGGTAGACCTTCTCCCCTCCCGTGTTGATGGTCGTGACACCGCGGCCGATCAGCGTCACCGTTCCGTCCGCCTCCAGACGACCGAGGTCGCCCGGCATCGCGTACTGGGCGCCGTCGATCATGAAGAAGGTGCGCTCGGTCTTCTCCCGATCGCGGTAGTAGCCCGACGCCGTCGTGGGCCCGGCCAAAAGCCCGATCTCTCCGGGCGCGAGCTCGTCGCCCTCGGGCGACAGCACCTTCAACCCCGGCGCGGCGTTGAAGTTGGCGGTCGAGAGCGGGTCACCCCGGCGGATCTGGCCGATCCCGTAGGCCACTCCCTCTGTCGAGCCACACGAATCGAGGAGCGTCACGTCAGGCAGGTGTTCGAAGAGACGCTCCTTGATCGGCGCGCTCCACGCCACCCCGGCCGAGCAGATGACCCGCAGCGACGACGCGTCGTACCGCCGGCCGTCAGGTCGACCCTCGTCCAGGGCGCGGACGATCGGGAGGCCGAAGGCGTCGCCCACGATGCCGACCACCCGCGCCTGCGTCTCCTCGACCGTGGCCAGCAGCTCGTGGGCGTCGAACGACCGCCCCGTCAGCGTCGTGACCATGCCACCTGCCGTGAGCGTCGGCAACGACGCAAAGATGAACCCCGTGCTGTGCATGAGCGGCGATGCGGGGATGGCGGACAACGACGTCCCCTGTTCACAGAGGGCGACGGCGTAGTCCACCGGCGGCATGTCCGTCGTGCTTCCGAGGAAGAGGTCACGGAACCACAACGAGTTCCCGGCGCTCTGCCCGATCCGGAACAGCACCCCTTTCGGAAGCCCGGTGGTGCCGCCCGTGTAGGACAAGAAGACGTCCTCGTCGTCGCGCTCCACGCGCGCCGCCGCGTGCGCGGTCGCCAACACCTCCTCGTAGGCGACGGCGCCGGGGATGGCCGAGAACGGATCACCCGTCCCGACCTCGACCAGCACCAGACCAGGGACCCGGCCGGCCACCGAGGCCACCCGGTCCCGCAATGCCACGTCGAAGAACAGCACTTTCGCGCCGGAGTTCCCCAGAAGTGCGAGCAGCTCATCACTGCGGTACCGATAGTTGACGTTCGACGGCACCGCACGGATCTTCAACGCTCCGAAGAAGGTCTCGAAGTACTCGGGGCAGTTGTAGAGGTAGGCGGCGACTCCGTCCCCTGGGCCGAGACCCCATCCCGAGAGGGCGCCGGCGAGCAGGGACGAACGGTGCTCGAAGTCGGCCCAGGTCTCGCGCCGTGCCCCGTGCCCCAAGGCCGGCCGGTCCGGGATCCGGTCCGCGATCGACTCCCACAAGGTCGCGTAGTGCATGCTCTGCCCGCTCACGGTGCCCATCCTGCGGGAGGAGTGGACAACCGCCGAACCGCCTCGGATGCCGCCTCCGCGAGCAGCGACGCCGACTCGGCGCACTCCGGCGCGGCGTCGCCCGTCGTCAGGCTCTCGACGTCCTTCTCCAGGAAAGGCAGCGCGGCGCGGCGTGTCTCGGCCGACCCGCGGACGCCGAGCGCGATGTCGAGGGCGAAGCTTCGTCCGGTGCCGCGCCCGAGCACCTGGGCCAGCGCCTCGGGCCGGATGCCGCGCACGGCACCGAGCGTCAGGGCGTCGTCGGCCAGCGAGAGGTTGGCGGCGAACAGCGCGTTGTTCACGAGCTTGGCGAACTGGGCGCTCCCCACGGGCCCCAGGTGGACGACTTCGTCACTGAAGCTGGCGAAGACCGGCCGGCATCGATCGGCCGCCTCTTCGTCGCCCGCGACGGCGACGACCAGCGTTCCGGCGAGCGCTCCGTCCCGACCGCCGCTGACCGGGGCGTCGATCACCGCCACGTCCAGCTCGCGGGCGGCGTCGGCCAGGGCGCGGCACGTTTCCGGCTGGGTCGTCGAGTGGATGGCGACCACCGTGCCGGGGCGGCTCCCGGCGAGCACACCGCGATCGCCGAGCATGACGTCCTCGACGTCCTCGTCGGACCAGACGCAGATGCCGACGATGTCGGCCCGCGACGCCAGGTCGGCCGGGCTCTCGGCCGTCTCGACGCGCTCACCCTCGAACGGGGCCATCGCATCGCGCCGTCGGGCCCACAGGACGGTCGGGAACCCGGCCCCGATGATCCGTGTGACCATGGCCCCGCCGATGTTGCCGAGGCCGATGAAGCCCACTCGACGGGCCTCGCGAGAGACCGTCCCGGCCATCGGCCTTTCAGCCCTCCCGCCGGAACAGGATCACGCCCCCGGGCGTCAGGCCACCGGTGCTCACGACAGCGGTGGCGGCGTTGCGCACCTGCCGCGACCCGCCGTCACCCCGTAGTTGGGTGATCGCCTCGTGGACCAGGCCCATCCCGTGGGTGCGCCCATGCGACAGCTGGCCCCCGTGGGTGTTGAGCGGGAGATCACCGTCGAGGGCGATGCGCTTGCCCGTGTCGAGGAAGTCCTTGGCCTCGCCGATCCCGCAGAATCCGAGCGCCTCCAACCAGGTCACGCAATTGAAGGTGAAACCGTCGTAGAGCTCAGCCACGTCCACGTCGGCCGGTCGGAGATCGGTGCGGCTCCACAGGTGCGCGGCCGGCCCGAGCACCTGGGGCTCGTGGCTGAGCACGCCCTGGTCCCATTCCAGGCGCTCGGTGATCTGCATGCCCACGGCCTCGACCCGAACGGGTGGGTGACGAAGCGCTCCGGCGGCGTCCAGCGCCGAGACCACGACGGCCACGGAGCCGTCACAGAGGGGATCGCAGTCGAGCAACCCGAGCGGTGAGCTGATCGGCCGGGACGCGAGGTAGTCCCCCATGGTGAGGGGGTCGCGGAACACCGCCGTGGGATTGCGGGCGGCATTGGCCCGGGCGTTGAGCGCGACCCAGCCGAGGGTCTCTCGCGTGGTGCCGTACCGGGCGAAGTGCTGGGAGGCCGCCATGGCGACGGTGTTCACCGCCTGCACACCGAACGGCGCCAGGTGCTCCTCGAACCCAGAGGCGCGGCGACGCGGCCCGTTCCCTCCGGCGCGCTTCGCCAACTCGGCGTACGTCGACTGCCATACCGTGCGGAAGCAGACGACGTGGCGGGACAGGCCCGAGGAAACGGCGAGCATCGCCGCGACGAGCGAACCCGCGGCGCCGGGCGTCTCGGGCGCGCCGTTGTGCCACGTGGGCCGCAGGCCCAGTGCGGACTCCACGGCGGTCACTCCCCCTTCGGAGTACCCGCCGTCGGCCGACCCGGCTGGATAGGTCGAGAGACCGTCGATGTCGTCCAGGGTGAGTCCGGCGTCCTGCACGGCGAGCTCTATGGCCTCCACGCTGAGCGCGACCGGATCCACCATCAGCTTCCGGCCGAGACGCGACATGCCGATACCCGTCACCGCGACCTGGTCCTCGAACTTCTCGACCCGCGCCATCGGACGGACCGATCGGATCCGGTCCAGTTCCTCGCGCTCGTCCGGCAACTCCTGCGGCGGCCCACCACTCGGCGCGAACAACGGCAGCCAGACGTCCTCGACCTGCTCGAAGGCGACGCGCACTCGCATGCCCACGTGCACGTCCTCGGGGTCGCACCCGACGATGTTGGTGGTCAACCGGACCCGGTGGTCCTCCTCGAGAGCGACCACTGCCACCGAATACGGGGCCGGCACATCGGGGGACCACTGCTGGAAGTTCGTGGTGCAGCTCTGGACCACTCCCTCGCCGGACACCGGCCGCACGCCCAGCTGTTCGGATCCGCAACGGCGGCAGCGAGGTCCCACGGGGTGCTGCGGCGCTCCGCACGCGGTGCAGTGCTGGAACCGCAGCAGGCCGTCGGCGCCTGAAGTCCAATAGAAGCGATTCCAATCGGTCACCAGCGGCAGCACGCGTGCCATCACCCTCTCCCCGCCGCCGCCGTCGCACGCACCGTCCGGCCGGACCGGTGCCGTTCAGCTCCCCGGCAGTCCGAGCACACGGCCCGGGACCTCGCCGGTTGGCTTCCCGTGCTCCACGACCGGATTCCCGTTGACCACGACCCAATCGATGGCTCGTGCGCCTTTGGTCATGCGGGTCCCACCCCCGGGGATGTCGTCGAGGGTCTGCAGCGCGAGTGGTCCGACGGTCTGAGGGTCGAAGATCACCAGGTCGCCCGCCTTCCCGATTTCGAGCGTGCCGCGATCGGTCAGACCGAGGAACCCGGCGACCCTCGAGGTCAGTGCGGCGATCCCCTCTTCGAGGGAGAACGCGCCCTTCTCTCGAACCCAGTGCTCGAGGAAGTAGCTCGTGTAGTCGCCCCCCGCAAAGGTCTGCAGGTGCGCTCCGCCGTCGGAGATCCCCACCAAGGTGGCCGGGCTCTTCAGGATCCTTTCGAGATTGGACTCGTCGACGTTCACCGGCCCCGAGATGCGAAAGAAGGTCTGCAGCTCGTCCTCGACGGCGACGTCGAACATCACCTCGGCCGGGGAGACGCCGCGTTCCTCGGCGATGTCCACCAGCAGGCGTCCCTCGAGCGCACCGGTCGCCGAGCTGGCTCCCTTCTCGACCGAGACCATCGCCATGTAACGAGCGGTCTCCCAGAACTCCGACAGGCGGGCGCGCCAGGCCGGGTCGCCGAGCGCCGCGATCTTGTCGGGTGGGTCGAGCCGCGAATAGTCCAGCCAGGCCTGTGACGACGCGAAGATGGCCGAGATCTTCTTGAGCGTGAAGCGCGTCTCGGGTCGCTGGCAACGTGCGATCGCGTAGATCTCGTGCCCGCGCCGGAGCTCGGCCTCCATGTACTCGAGCGATGTCTCCCACCCGGGGCTGCCCATGCCGAAATCGTTCCACGACACCACCGCTCCCGAGATCTCCGCCAGCTTGACCAAGAGCGCGCGGTCCTCCTCGGAGAGCCCGTCGCGCTTGGAGCGCGGATTGATCGACAGCAACCGCTTTCCCTTTCGCCGCACCGCGGCAGCCAGTGCCTCGGTCTCGTCGTCGTCGGCGAAGAACGACGGGATGTGCTCACCGAGCTCGCCGACCTGGTGCGGAGCCTGACTCGAGCTCAACCCGGCCGCACCCGCACCGAGCGCCTCCTCGACGATCCGCACCATGGAGGCGATCTCGTCGTCGGTGGCGGCCCGCTCGAGCGCGTCATCGCCCATCACGTAGCGGCGCACCGCGCTGTGTCCCACCTGCGACAGGACGTTCAATCCGAGCGGGCTCCGCTGCAGCCATTCCAGGTAGTCGGGGAAGGTCCGCCAACTGAACGGGGCGAATCTCTGCAGAGCCGCTTTCGGAATCTCTTCTGCCGCGCTGAACAGACCCATCAGGTAGTCCTGGTCGTCCTCGTGGACGGGAGCCAAGGTGTACCCGCAGTTCCCCATCAGGACCGATGTCACACCGTGCGCCGTCGAGGGGTTCGCTGACGGGTCCCAGAGCAGTTGCGCGTCGTAGTGCGTGTGGGCGTCGATGAAACCGGGTGCCACCACCTGTCCGTCGGCTTCGATCGTGCGGACGGCCGCTCCGTCCACCTTGCCCACGGCTGCGATGGTTCCGTTCTCCACGGCGACGTCCCCGGCGTACGCGGCGTTGCCCGTTCCGTCGACGATCAGGGCATCCTTGACGACCAGGTCGTAGGCCATGCACTGGCTCCCGTCAGTTGCGGTTCTTCGGATACTTCAATCAGAACGTAGCCGACCCGTCGAACGCATCGGCTCGATCCGCAAATGCCGCGCAGGGCCGCTAGACCGCGGTCGAACCCACCGCCTCGCCCAGTTCGCGCACGCTCGCCAGAGCGTCGAGTCGGTAGCAGAGATCCATGATGGCGAGGCGCTGTGGTTCGGGCACCAGGGCCTCCGCGCACTCGTGGAACTTGGCGGCGACCTCTTCCTCGCTCAGCGGATCCTGTGGATTGCCGTGGGACTGCTGGGCTGATTCTTCCAGCGTGGTTCCGTCCTTCAACGTGAGCACGACGTGACTCTCGAGCTTGATCTCGCGTAGGTCGCCCTCGACCGGGACGTACCGGACCCGCGTGAGCAGGTCCTGTGCCGCGGGGCGGCTCACCGCGTCGTCTGAGTACTGGTGCAGCCCGGCTCTCCCGTCGAGCGCGATGGTCGCGAGGTCGTACTCGATGCTGTACTTCGCCTCCAGACCCGTCCGCGGTTGATGGTACGGGAGCATGGGCATCAAGAAGGCGGGCAGACGGACCTCTATGGACTCGATGTCGTCCGGCTCGGTCGGACGCCGTCGGAGCAGCTGCTGGAGCGCGTCCTGGCCCCAGTGGCCGGCGCCGCACGACGCATGCAGCCGCATGGTCGAACCCCGCGTCGCCATGTCCCACGAACCGAGCCCGTCGAGCACCTTCTCCGGGTCCCCCACCTCGCGACCGAGGAGCCGCGCCACGCCGTCGTCCCCGTCGATGATGTCCTCGTTGGCCGTGAACCCCAACTCGGCCAGCTCGGCCGCCATGATCCCGTGCATGGCGGCACTTCCTGCGGTGAACGACTTCGTGTCGCTGCCGCGGTTCTTGAGGACACCCGCCATGGCCGATGCCGCGTTGCCGAGCGCCATCCGGGTCTGGCTCACGTCGAGCCCGATCAGCTTCGCCGTCGCGGCGGCGACCCCGAGCACCGGCTGGAAGCCCTGGTTGAACCAACCGCTCCACAAGAGCGTGTTGCGGGGTCCATCCATGCACGGTTTGGCGGTTTGGCAGATCACCTCATACCCGATCATCCAGGCCAGGATCACGTCGCGGCCCGAGGCGTCCAGCTTCTCCCCGACCGCCAGCGTCGCCGCCGTCAGCGGATTGGCGTAGTGGCCGCTGAAGGCCGCGATGTCGTCGAACTCGAGGGCGTGTCCTGCCGTGGCGTTGACCAAGGTGGCGAGCGACGCCGTGCTCTTGAACCCTCCGCCCACCACGGTGCTCTCCGGCCTCGCCCCCTGGGCCGCCACCCACTTGGTGATGATCTGACCGGTCGAGACGGACGACCCGGCGAACTGCACGCCGAGCGAGTCGATGAAACGCTCCTGCACCCTGCGGATCCCGACCTCCGGGAGGTCGTCGTGGCTCGCCTTGGCAATCCATTCCGCGAGCTGCTGTGTCACCGACGTCATCTGGGCCTCCCCGCTCGGTCCCTACTTGCTGACAAGGTATCCCTCGTGACGCAGAACCGCTTCGACGCCCCCGGCGATCACGATTCGCTGCAACACCTCCGGAATCGGATTGCCCTGCAATGAAGTTCCCTTGGTGACATTGCGCACCACGCCGACCTTCCAGTCGACCTCGGCGACGTCACCCTCCTCGAAAGCGTCGAGGATCCCCGGACACGGCAAGGACGGCAGTCCGACGTTGATGCAGTTCCGCAGCCCGAGGCCGTTGAACGACTCGGCCACCGCGACGCTCACCCCGAGGCCGACGAACATGTCGCCGATCGGCCGGGCCGATCCAACTCCGAAGTTCCGGCCGGCGATCAGCACGTCACCCGGTTGCACCTCGTCCTTCCACCCCGGCCGGTTGGCGGAGAACACGTGTTCGAGCTGTTCCTCTTTGGTCATGAGGACGGCGAAGTTCGGGATCACGAGGTCGGTGTTGATGTCGTCACCGAACTTCCATACTTTCCCACTGAGCACATCGCCCATCGACATGAACCCCTTTCGCCGCCTGGACCGTAGGACGCCGGTCGGCCCTCAGAACTCCCTCGGATCGGTGATGACGCCTGTGATCGCCGAAGCGGCCACCGTTGCCGGCGAACCCATGAAGATCTGGGCGCTCGGACTTCCCATGCGTCCCTTGAAGTTCCGCGTCGACGCCGTGATGCAGGTCTCGTCGTCCGCCAGGAGTCCCATGTGCCCGCCGAAGCAGGCGCCGCAGGTCGAGCTGGTGACGACCGCGCCGGCGTCCATCAGGGTCTCGACGTAGCCCATCCGGATGGCCTCCTTCAGGATGGCCTGGCTGCCCGGTGTGACGATGAACCGCGTCCCCGGAGCGACCTGCCTTCCCTTCACGATCTCCGCGGCGACCGCGAAATCGCTCAACCGGCCGTTCGCGCACGAGCCGATGAACGCCTGGTCGACCTTCTGCCCGGCCACCTCTCGTGCCGGTTGCACGTTGTGGGCGACCTTGTTGGGCAGGACGACCTGTGGCTCGAGTGATGAGAGATCGACGGTGATGACCTCGTCGTACTCGGCGTCGTCGTCGGGAAATACGGGCTCGAACGGCCACTTCGCTCGGCCTTCGAGGTAGTGCTCGAGGATGCTGTCGTAAGGGAAGAGGGAGAACTCGGCCGAGAGCTCGGCCGAGATCGTCGCCATGGTGAGACGCCCGTCCATGTCGATACCGGCCAGCCCGTCGCCGTGCCACTCCAGATTGCGACCGGCGAAGTCACCGTACGCTCCGGGAATGTAGTGGATGACGTCCCGTGCGTACACCCGCGTCGGCAGCTCCCCTTCGATCACGATCTTCGTCGTCGGGCCGACGAGAAACCACGTTTGACCCTTGCAGACGATATGGAGCATCTCCGAAGGCCCCATGCCGCGAGCCAGACAATTCGAGGGCACCGGACGAGCAGGTGTGCGAGTCGGGATTGGCCAGGATCTTGCCCGGCAGGGCGAGACCCTCCTCCGCGACCAGAACGTGAGAGATCCCGTGCTGTCCTACGGGAAAGTAGTTCTTGATCCCGAACTTCTCGACGAACTCCCGGAGGGCTTTGGCCATGTTGGCCGCCCGGACCGTGGGGGCGGGAACCTGGTGGTCGAACAGCAAGACCAGCTTGTCTGGGTCTGCGATCTTGGCGATGTCGGATCGCATGGAGTCGAAGCTCACGATGACGTCGACGTCCACGACCACCACGTCTCCCACCTTTACGGTGTCGTGCTCCGAGTGACGAGCAAGGATTTTCTCGACCGATGTCATACCCATGGTGTGCCCTCCTCCATCGATCTACCGGGGACTGAAGAGAGGCGCCAGCTCTGACACGTCCCTCACATCGACCAGGTCTCGCGCTCGAGCATAAAGCTCCTCCCCTTGGGGCGCGCCCAGGACGCGCGCCGCCATGTCCATGTACTTGGCCTTGAACTCGCCCTCGGTCATGGGATTGCCGGGGTTGCCCTTCGGATAGAGGACCTCGTCGGTGAACTCCCGGCCGTCCCGGAGGCGAACCGTGACCCGGCCGGGCATGGAGTTCTTCACCCGGTCGTAGAGCTCGGTGTCCTGGTGGACCTTCGTCCGGGGGATCATCGCCTGGATCACCGGGTCACCCACTGTCTCGTCCGTGAATTCGTCGACACCGACCTTGCCGTGCACCGCGGCCACGGACAGGGCGAAGGGCAGGCTGGCCTGGGCGCTGACGACAGTTGCCACCTTTTGCTTGGCCAGGAAGGGCTCGACCTTCTGCCAGCCGGCATCGATCTCCTCTATGTCCCGGTGGTCGATCCCGTGCTCCCGCATGATCTTGAGCAGCGCTTCAACCGGTGCATGCAGGGTCACGTTCATCGGATAGCCCTTCACCCATCGGTCGGTGATGACGAAGGAAGTTCCGAGGCCGTCGAGCAGCGCCGACGACGTCGAGCCGTCCACCGGTGTACATGGAGGCGAATCCCTGCACTCCTTCCAGCCCGAGCTCGGTCGCCCGGAAGCCCGTCTCGGCCAGCAGCGCCGCGGTCACGCCGCGTTCGCTCGCCATGCCCCCGTTGAGGGAGCGCTGCCATGCCCCTTCCTCGTGGCCCTGGAACGTGCCCCCGGTGAAGGCCGCCGCGAGGCCGAGCGCGTAGTTCGTATTTTGCGGGTCGAGGCCCAGCACGCGGGCGCCTCCCGCGGCCGAGCCGAACGTCCCGTAGAGGGCCGGCACGTAGAACCCCGAGCCTGCGGTGAGGGTGGCGCGCGTGATGCGCCACATCACTTCGTACCCGATCACGATGGCCAGGGCGAGCTCTTTGCCCGAGCGGCGACGCGACTCGGCCAGAGCGAGCGGTCCCGTGACGGCGAACGGGTAGGCACGGCTCCCGGCGGCGAAGTCGGCATACTCGAACCCGAGCGCCATGGTCCCGTTGGCCAACGCCGCACGCGACGACAGCGTCTTGGCGCCCGAGGCGATGATCGTCGCCTCGGGTTGGCCGCCGCCCTGCCGCTCACAGAATTCGGCGATGCTCCGACCCCACGGCTTGGTCGCCCCGACGAAGAGGCACTCGCCCAGGAAGTCCGTGAAGGAGCGTGCCGCCTCATCGGCCACGTCATCGGGTAGGTCGTCGAAGCGCAGCCCGGCCACCCATTCGGCCAGCTCCCGCGTCACCATCCGTCCACCGGTGACGGTGTCCTCACCGGTGTGCATCGCACTCCCCGCGAACCAGGGCAGCCGGTGCCTGTTTCATACCTAGAAGTGCACCAGCTGCTCGAATCGCTCGATCTCGCCGGTGGCGAAACCCTTCTCGTGGCCACTCAGCCGGTACAGGCGTGCCACGTTGTCCGCCAGCAGAGCCTGCCTTTCGTCCGCCGGCACCTCGTCGGTCACCCGCATGGCCTGCTCGCGGTCGTCGGGCCAGTTGGCGTCCTCGTAGGGGAAGTGGCTTCCCCACATGAGGTGGGCGGCACCCAGCTTGTTCCGGTTCTTCACCGAGGAGCGGTCCTGGTGGAAGACGAACCAGGAGTATTTCCGGATGTACTCGCTCGGAATGGCATCCGGATCGGGCAGCGCGTACTCACCGAGATGCCGGTGCCGGACGTAATTGATGTCCATGAACTCGAGCCAGTGGAAGGCCCATCCGGTATTTCCGTGGGTGAACACCAGCTTCACGTTCGGGAAGCGGTCGAAGACGCCGGCAGCGACGAGGGGCAACGCAGCGTCGGCCATGGGTGGCTTCAGGCCGGGAGCGATGCCGCTCGGCGGCAGGGTCGCCTTGGACCTTCCCACGGCGTAGTGGAGGCTCACGGGCACACGCTCCTCGTTGACCGCATCCCAGAACGGGTCGTCGTCGGCGTTCCCGGCGACGGCGTTGCCACTCGGCCACGTGTCGAGGATGGCACCCCGCAGATTCAGCTCCCTCACGCAGCGGAGGAGCTCGTCCCGGGCGTCCTCGCACGTCGTCGACGGGATCTTGGCCAACCCGATGAGGCGATCCGGGTTGTGTGCGCTGAATTCGGCGATCCAGTCGTTGTAGGCCCGTGTGCACGACAACTTGAGGTCCCGGTCGTCCAACGCGGTGATCGCTTCCCAGAGGCCGGCGGAGGGGTACAGGACCTCGGCCTGCACGCTGTCTGCGTCCTGCGCCGTGAGCCGCTCGGCGGGGTCGTACAGGCCCGGCAGCACATCAGCAAAACCGAGCGGCTTGTCCTTCCGGTGGTTGGGGTTGAAGCCCTGGTATCCGGTCCCCGATGCGGCCGTGGCGGGCAGGGGGACGGGATCGCTCCCGTCGACCATCCAGGCGTCGCCACCGTCCAGCCGAGCAAGTTTCGGAGCACGACTCCGCAGTTGTCCGGGAAGGCGCTCGAACATGTCGGGCGGCTCCAGAACGTGCGCGTCAGCGGAGATCAGTCTGTAGTCGTTGCTGTCCGTCATCCGTCTCCTGTGCTCTCTTGTCTCCGTTGAGGCGCTCGCCTACGCCGCGGCGGCGACGCGGGCCGGCTCGTCGTAGGGCATCTTGTAGGTGTCCGCGGCGTTGCGCCACATGATCCGGGCGATCTCGCCCTCCGTGGCACCGGCGCGTTCGAGGATCTCACGGCCGAGCTGGTAGTCGACGGGCCAGCTCGACGACGAGTGCGGGAAGTCGGGGCCCCACATGATGTTGCCCACCCCGATGTCGTAGCGGTTGGCCGCACCCATCTCGTCGACGATGTAGACGACGCTCACGTTGCGCCGGAAGTACTCGCTCGGCAAGAGGGGCAGCGTCCACTCGGCCCGGTTGCGCCGGACCGACTCGTCGAAGCGCTCGAGGTAGTAGGGCACCCAGCCGGTGTGGACCTCGGAGCCGATGAACTTGAGGTCGGGGAAGCGCTCGAAGACCCCCGTGGTGATCATCTTGGCCAAGATGACCGGGAAGCTGCCCGCCTCGACGTCGAGGCCGAGGCTCTTGGCGCGCTCGCGCTGTTGGGGCACGCCCTGGGGGGTGATGTTCGAACCGAGGTCGCCGGCGGGGAAGAAGAACTGGGTGTGCACGTTGATGGGCAGTCCCATCTCGACCGCGGCGGCCCAGAACCGGTCGTCGTCTGGCGTGGGCTCGAAGAACGAGCCGCTCGGGTACGACTCGAGCTGGGCCGTGCGCAGGCCGAGCCCGGCGATGCGCTCGAGCTCGTCGAGGCAGTCCCCGAGTCCGGTGGTGGGCAAGGTGGCGTTGCAGATGAAGCGCTCGGGCGCATAGGCCTGGAACTCCGCGATCCAGTCGTTGTAGACCTTGAAGCAGGCCAGGGCGAGCTCTTTGTCGGGGCACAGCTTGATCCCGTTCCACACCGTGGCCACCCCGTTGAAGATCACCTCGGCGTCGGTCTCGTCCTCGATGATCTCTTTCACCCGGGCCGCGGGATCGTACGAACCGGGGAACACGTCCTCATAGCGCACGCCGCGGTCTTTGATCTGCTTGAAGCCGTCGATCAGCGACGCCCGGTCGAAGCGCTTGCCCGAGCGGAAGTACATGGAGCCGAAGCCCATGGGCGAGGGGCGCTTCTGCCCCTCCATGATCCAGGCGTGGCCCTTGGTCTTGCGCGTCTCGATGACGTGGGGGCCGCGCTCTTTGAACTTGTCGGGGAGTCGCTCGGTCCACAGCGTCGGCGGCTCGTTCACGTGCCCGTCGGCGGAGATCGCCCGATACTCCATGTCTCACCTCTTCTTCCTGGGGACGACCCGTGCGGTCGTTCACGACGAATCCGGTCGTGGCCGAGGACCGTCCCTCACGATCTCGTGCCGACCGGTGCAAGGCGCCGACCCGACGCGGGCCCTTCCTCGGTCATCGTCCGGCGCGAAGCCCAAAATCTGTCAGTCGCCTGACACGTTCAGCGCGCCGGAACCGTGCCAACAGCCTGAAGACCGGGGAAATTGCCGCCCGGACCCGACGCGCTCACTCCCCCGCCAGATGCGAGCCGAGCCACTCCAACGTGCGTCGCCATCCGTCCTTCGCTGAGGCCTCGTGGTACGAGCTCCGGGCATCGCAGTGGAACCCGTGATCGGCGTCCGCATAGCGGACGATCTCGGTCGCGACGGGAGCCGCCGCCACGGCGGCGCGCAGTGCCTCGACGTCGTCGACCGGGATCGACTGGTCGCTGTCCCCGTACAGACCCAGCCACGGCGTCTTGAGCTCCGGCGCCAATTCGACCAATGTCGGCATGCCGAAGCGACCTTGGGAGACGCCCCCGCCGTAGAAGGTCACTCCCGCGCCGAGTGACCGGCGTGCGGCAGCCAGGAAGACGACGCTCCCACCCATACAGAAGCCGACGATGCCGATCCGCGCCGGCTCGAATCCGGCTTGCCCGAGGTAGGCGATCGTCGCATCGACGTCCGCCAACAGATCGTCGGCCTTCAGTTCCATGATGTGCGGAATCACCTTGTCCATCTCGTCGTAGCCGAGCACCGGGTCCCCGCTGCGATGAAAGACGTGCGGGGCCACGGCGCGGAAGCCCGCGCCGCCGAAGCGCCGACAGACGTCCTCGATGTGATCGGTGACGCCGAACGCCTCTTGGACCACGATGACCGCACCCCTGGCGGCTCCCTCCGGCTCGACCTCGTAGAGATCCATCGGGGTCCCGGCAACGTCGACGCTGACAGTCCGTTCCATGCATCTTCCCTTCTGACGTCGTTCTTCGCGACGCCGGTTGCTCTCTGATTCTTCGATTCTCGATCTGATCCTTCGATCCTCGGCCGTTCCCGCCGCCCACGTGCCGCACAACGGATCCGGCGACCAGCGCCGGCGTGTTCGCTCCGTGCGTTCGCCGGTCTCCCTCAGTACCGCCCGACCGGTTCCGGGAGAGCCGAACCGAAGTGGACATCCTGCTCCATGACGGGACCCAACAACGCGTCCAGGGAGAAACCCCGACGGACCAGTCCCGGTAGCGGGTGCTCGTCGGAAAGGCCGATGGCGCCACACACCTGCAGAGCGTGCTTGGCGACCGAGTCGTGTGCCGCCCCTGCGACCGTCTTGGCGCAGGCCGACGCATCGGACGAGCCGTCCTCCCACGCGGCCGCCACCAGTGCCCGCGCACCAGCCACCTCGGCGAAGCCCTCGGCCAGCCGGAACCGCACCGACTGGTTGGCGCCGATGGGACGTCCGAACTGGCGACGTGTGCTCACCTGGTCGGTGGCCACGTCGAGGATCCGCTGGGTCACCGCCACCAGCTCACTGGCCACCGCGAGCCGAGCTCGGCGCTCCACCGCTGACCACGAACCGACGTCCGCCCCGCACGTACCGTGCACCCGGACACGCCGCCACCCGGAGTCAGCGGCCATGCCCACCAGACGGTCCTCCTCCACCTCGACCGACTCGAGGACGTGGAGACGATCATCGAACGGTGCCAGGATCGTCCGCCCCGTGCCTCGGAGGCTCCGCAGCACGACCCCTTCCGTCGCCAGCTCCGAGCGCGACGAGGTCGCTCCCGGGAGACGCCGACCGGCGGGCCAGACGACGGAGGCCGGACCGGGCAGAGGAAGGAACGCGACGCTGGCGATGTCGAGCGCATCGGAGCCGAAGGGCAGGGCGGCCAGCTCCTCGAAGAGCGCCGTGAAGGCAAAGGCCTCGTCCGTCTCGGCGAGCGCACGCCACCCGAACGTCTCGAGCACCAACCAGAGATCGTCCTCCGACCGCGCCAGTGCCTGACGCAAGGACTGGCGCGCCAGGTCGGTCAGGTCGTCGTGCATCCCCACGGGTCTATTCATTCGGGAGTCGCAGGATCCGGTCTGCGACGATTGAGCGTTGGATCTCGCCGGCACCTCCGAAGATGCTGGTGGCCCGGCTGTACCACCATCCGTTCCGCCACGGCTCGGCCGCCTCGTCCCAGACGAAGTGCCCGCGCCCGGCCAGTCGGGCCAACTCGAAGACCGCCTGCTCCGCCCGCGCCAGCAGGATCTTGTCCGCCGACGCCTCCGGGCCGACAGTCTCCCCTGCGTCCAACCGCCGGACGGTCTGGATGGTGCGGGCGCGCACCGTCTGCACCAACAGCCACGCGGTCTGCAGCGCAGGACCCGCAGACTCGCCCGCGCCGCGCTCGTGTAGGAATTGCCGGATCTGAAGCAGGCGCAGGCCGAGAAACGCCTGGCGTTGTGCGGCGTACATGCTTCGTTCGTACTGGAGCATGTACATGGCGACGCTCCACCCTTCGGTGGTTTCCCCGATCATGCGGTCGATCGGGACGCGCACAGAGTGGAAGAACGTCTCGCACATCTCTTGGACGCCGCTGGCGAACGTCAATGGGCGCCGGGTCACACCCGGAGCGTCCGTGTCCACCAAAAGCGCACCCAGCCCGCGATGGCGGCTCTCCGGCGAGCCCGTGCGCACCAGGACCAGGAGTCGTGACGCCCGATGTCCGTGGCTGGTCCAGACCTTCTGGCCGTCGACGACGATCTGGTCGCCTTCGAGCGCTCCCGTGGTGCGCAGGGCCGCAAGGTCGCTCCCCGCGTCCGGCTCGGAGAACGCTTGCGCCCAGGCTTCTTCGCCGGCCAGAAAACGAGGGAGGAAGGCCTCAGCCAGTGCGGGCGCATAGCGGAGCAGAGCAGGAGCGATCACCTCAATCGACAGGTCGGTGTCGGGAAGTTCGAGGCCGGCGCGGCACAGCTCGTCGTAGTAGGTGGCACGGTGCCTCGGCCCCCCTCCGAGGCCGCCGAGCGACTCCGGCCATCCGAACCGCTTCCACCCGGCCCCCCACAGCTTGCGGGACAGCGCGAGGCCCTCCGCGATGGGGTCTTCGTGTGACGCCGGATCGCCTGCGACCTCGGCCCCGTGTGTCTCGAGCCAGCAACGGAAACTTTTGCGGTAGTGATCGACGTCGGCGGCGGAGAGGTCTGCCGATGTCACCGACGCCACGGCTTGGCGGGCTTCACCGCGTCGCGGTCGACCTGCTCGGTCCCGATCGGGTTCCCGACCTGGGTGTACATGAGCGCCGTGGCGAGAGCCTGACCCCGCGCCAGGTCGAGTGACTGCCACAGCGCCTTCACGGTGCCCTGCACTGCGACCGCGGGCTGCCCGGCGATCACCTGAGCAAGCTCGCAGGCGCGCCCGAGCAGGGCGTCGCGTTCCACGATCTCGGTGACGAGTCCCGCGGCCAAGGCGCGTTCTGCAGTCATGCGCTCGTGCAAACCCAGCAGCGCCATCCGCATCACGTCCGAGAACGGCATGCGATAGCGCAGCGCGATCGGCTCCAATGCGGCGACGAACCCGTAGGTCACGTGCGGGTCGAAGAACGTCGCGTCCGGGGAACACAGCACGATGTCGCAGTCCGCGATCCAGTAGAACGCGCCCCCGGCGCACATACCGTGCACGGCGGCGATCACCGGCTTCCAGACCTCGTTCCGGCGCGGGCTCAGGTCTCGGCCCGGGTCCTCGTGCTCCGCCCACGGCTGGGCCCGGTCCAGAAACGGACTGTCCGAATCGAGGCGTTCGGTGACGTCCACACCGCTACTGAAGGCACGATCCCCGGCCGCGGCCAGGACGACGGCGCGTATCTGGTCGTCGGAGCGCACTTGTGACCAAAGCTCTGAGAACTCGGCGCACATGGCGTCGTTGAACGCGTTGAGCACTTCAGGGCGGTTCAGGGTCACGGTCGCGACACCGTCTGGCGACACGTCCACGATGATGGTCTGAAAGGTCATGCTCGCCTTCACATGTCGCGCCAGAGAGAGCCCTCGGTCCTCTTCAGGCGTGAGACACTACCGTTGGTTACCGGGTCGCGCCGCTGCCGTCAGAGGTCCGCCGGATCGCTGAACAGCCGGGGCCGTTTGCGAACGACCTACCTCCGCTTGCTCCAGCGCATGTCCAAGCACTTCGCGAACTGGACCCAGACTTCGGAGCGCCGCCGCGCTTCGTCAGCGATCTCGTAGATGCGACTCAGCGGGACCGAGTCGACGAAGCGCCAGCACTCGTCTTCCGTCAGCGTCGTCCGATCGAACCAGGCGACGAAGTCCTCTCCGTCATCGGACGAAACCAGAGCCAGATCCTGGTCCCACGACACCGGCTTTTCCGGTACCTGGGCCGTCGACTCCATCGTCGGTGGCTCGCCGGCGACATCGGGTGCGCAGGTTGCGTCCATGTTCATCCGCACGATGCGCACGGTCTCGGGCGAGACCCCGACCGACTTGGCGACCGACCGGAGGGAGGCGCCCGGGTGTTCCTTCAACGCCTCAGCCACCCGAGAACGAACCGAGCCGTTGTGCACGGGCCGCCATTTGTTGTCTCGTCCGATCCGCGTCCACGCGTCCAGTTGAAGAATTCCTTCAGTTGGACGCGCCGTCGTCTTCCCCCGGAGACGACCCACCGTCTTCGGCGAAATGGCGCAGAGCTCCGCGATGCGACGGTCGGACCATTCGGGATGAGCCGACAACACGTGCTCGGCCGCCCGCTTGCGCTCGCGCAGCGTCAGTGGGAGTCCCTGGTGGACGTTGCGGCGGACGAACTCGATCAGCGCGTCGTCGGGTCCGCCATCGAAGTACCACGCCTCAATCCGGTCGAGCCCGAGGATCCGGGCGGCCTCCACGCGGTGCGTGCCGTCGATGACAAGGCCGTCAGGCCGATTGACGAGCACTGGCGGCCAGTGCCCGGCGAGAGCGACCAACCGGTGGACGTGCTCTTCGTTGAGCCCGCCTTCACGAAACGACGTGCTGACGCTGAGCTCGGCCAGGGCCACCGAGACCACCTCAGCCGAGGGCGGCGCCAGTTCTACTGTTTGCACCATCTGCGTGACCAACGATCCCCCCGCAATCCGGCTCGGCGGCCGTCACCGGCCGCCGGTACCTCGTGTCTCGAACCACCTGGTCGGTCGGTCCTTTACGTGACATCCTGCTGCAGAACTGTCACTCTACTGACAGCGTATCCAGAGGGCTCGGCAGCGTCAAGGAGGAGGGGACCCGGGTAGCGACCGCTTGGCAACGCGGTCCCGCCGGGTGGCCAGAAGTTAGGGTTTGGCAAACCTGTCACTCGGCCGCGGGGATGTGTCCTTGGCTCAGAACGCCCTCAAACGAGCTCCCTCTCTCCGAGACGAGCACAAGGCGCACACGGAACGGTCCCTGCGCGAGGCCGCGCTCAAACTCTTCGCTTCTCAGGGGTACGACACGACCACGATCGAGGAGATCGCGGAGAGAGCCGGGGTCTCGGCTCGTACCTTCTTCCGGTACTTCCCGACCAAGGAGTCGGTGCTCTACCTCCACGAGCGCCTCTGGTTTCAGTCGCTGACCGAGACCTTCCTCGGCCAACCGCGCTCTCTGAGCGACCTGGAGGCCCTGAAGGCAACCTACGTCGAGCTGTCTCCCGAATTCGCGCCCAAGCGCCGGTCGTTGCAGCTCTACACCAAAGCATTGGCCTCGTCGACCACGCTGCGCGGCCGGCAGCAGGACCGTCACGTGGAAGACATTCAGGAGGTCGCCCGAGCGGTGGCGACGCGGCGCGGTGTCGCGGCACCCGATGAGGCCTGCTTCCTCCTGGGGGCGGTCTCGCTCATGGTGCACCGGCGCGCGCTCGACGCCTGGATCGACAACGGCGACGTCGATCTGGGTACCAGGGTCGCCGAAGAGTTCGAGATCCTCGCCGCGGAGTCCCGTCGGGGCCCCGCGACGGCTTCGTAGGGCCGCTGACTCCGCCGGGGCGCTGGACAGCCGCCCGTGGTGACGGGAACATCCCCCTATGACCAGCTCTGTCACCGACATCTTCGACCTCGAGGGGAAGACCGCGGTCGTCACCGGCACGAGCGCCGGCATCGGTACGCGGCTTGCCCGCACGCTGGTCCTGGCGGGAGCCAGCGTCGTGGCGATCGCACGCCGGCGAACCGAGCTCGACGACGAGGCGTCGGGGACGGGACGGTTGACGGCCATCACGGCCGACCTCGCCGAACGTGACCAGGTCCTGGACGCGGCCGCAGCAAGCCTTGCGGCCCTCGGGGGCACCGTCGACATCCTCGTGAACAACGCGGCGTACATCGCCGCCGGCGTCAAGGCCGAGGACGAGTCCTACGACGACATCCGGCGCACCATGGCGGTCAACGTGGAAGCGCCGATCATGTTGGCGCAGGCCTTCTTCCCCGGCATGCGGACGGCAGGCAGCGGTTCGATCGTCAACATCACCTCCATCTCGGCGCTGGCGGGAAACGGGCGCTTCCCCCAGGCGGTCTACGCCGCCACCAAGGGGGGCCTCGAAGCGATCACCCGCGAGTGGGCCACGCAGTGGAGCCGTTACGGCATCCGGGTCAACAGTCTCGCCCCCGGTTTCATCGAGTCCGAGCTGACGTCGACGGTGATCCACATGCCGAAAGTGCAGGACTGGATCCTGCGGAACACTCTTCTCCCCCGGCACGGCCAACCGGAGGACTTCGACGGCGCACTCCTCTTGTTGGTCAGCGATGCCGGGCGCTACATCACCGGCCAACACATCGTCGTCGACGGCGGCTGGACGGCGCGCTGACGCGACCGGCGAGGGCACCGCGGCGCGACGGCGAGGGCGCGCCGTGCCGTGCATCCTTTGACACTCCTGGAAGCCGGACGTAGCTTCTCGAACGTCGGACGAGGTGGCCGAACGCGCGCTCTCGCCGAGCAGACCTCTGGGCAACGATGACGCGAGGGGGGACCCAGATGACCAACGTCGTGGTCGGCGCAGGCTCGGGCATGGGGACCGCTGTTGCCCATGCGCTGGCGCCGCGGGGACACTTGATCGTCGCAGATCTCAACCTCGAGAGCGTGCACGCCGTCGCCGAGGACATCGGCGGGGACGTCGAGGCCATGGCCTGTGACATCACCGACGATCAGCAGATCGAAGGGTTGACGGCCCGGATCACCGAGCTCGGCGATCTGGACGCGTTCGTGATCTCCGCGGGCCTCTCGGGATCGATGGCTCCCGGTCGTCGCATCCTCGAGGTCAATCTCGTCGGGACGGCCAGAACGCTGGCGGCCGTCGAACCGCAGGTACGGCCGGGTTCGGTCGGCATCTGCTTCGCCTCCATGTCCGGGTATCGAGTACCGCCGAACCGGGAGCTCGATGCCGTGCTGGACGACCCGTTGTCCGATGATTTCTTCGACCGGCTCGTCGCCCTGGGCTTCGATCTCGAGGAGCGGGGTGCCTACCCCGTCTCGAAGCACGGCGTGCACCGGATGGTCCGGCGCCTGGCGCCGGCCTGGGGGGCGCGGGGAGCTCGGATCATGTCGGTGTCGCCCGGCATCAACGACACGCCGATGAACCGCCTCGACGAGCAGAACCACCCCATCATGGAGGAGTTCATCAAGGGGGGCCCGCTCGGCCGCCGAGGTCGCCCCGATGAGGTCGCGAGCGTCGTCGCCTTCCTGACCTCCGACGGTGCCTCGTTCATGACCGGGAGCGACGTGCTCGTCGACGGCGGCATGGTCGCGGTGATTCCCGAGGACTCGACCGGGGGGAACGTCCGGGCTTCCTCTTGAAGCGCGGTGTCGAAGCGCCGCAGCTTGCCTCCCGTCAACCTCGAGCTGGGTGACACGGTGCTGGGTCACGTGGTGCTGGGTCACCTGGTGCTGGGTGCTGGGTGGCACGGTGTGGTCCAGCTGAAGTCCTTCCTCAGTTGGACGATGGAGGCCGCCGATGCGGTGTGAGCCTCAGCCGGCGCGGCCGGCGTCAGCCGGCCTTGGAGAACTTGGGAGTCTCGGCAATGCCGGCGAGCGACGGGATCGGGCTGATGGCCTTGCGCAGAGTGCGCACCGGACCTTCGATCTGAACCGTCTTGCGGGCGTGCTGCACGGCCAGGTTGTCCCAGGCGACCAGGTCGCCCTGACGCCAGTCATGCTCCATGACGCGCCCGGGGTCGTACAGGTGCGCAAAGACGGCCTCGATGAGCTCTTCGCTCTCGTCGTGCGGCAGCTCGACGATCTCGCGGGTGTTCATCTGGCTGACGTAGAGCAGCGTGCGACCGGTGCGCGGGTGACGGTGACCGATCGGGGTCGTGATCGACTGCTCGTGCTCACGAATCGAGTCCAGCAGGTCCTCGTCATCGTCTGCGCCCCGGCGCTGCTGGCCGGTCACGTTGACCACGTGCAGCCCATCGACCCGGGCCCGCAGGTCGTCCGGGAGCGCGTCCCAGGCCGCGGTGGTGGACACGAAGGCAGTCGGCACCGACGGGAGTTCGACCTCGAGACCATAGAGCGAGAGAACCTGGAACGGCTCGGGCGCCCACATCATGTCGGAGTGGAACTGGAGCCGACCGTAGGGGGCGTACCCTCCCGGCTCCTTGTTGGAGACGACGTAGTTGGCGTTCTGGTTGGCGTCGCCCGGCCGGTCATAGTCGATCAGCAGGTCCACGAGCGAGGTCTGGTACGCACGGTCGATGTCGAGACCACGGAAGACCAGGAGTCCCCGTTCGTCGAAGGCCCGACGCAGCACGGCGCGGGCCTCCGCATTGAGCTCGACCGGCTCGAAACCCACCACCTCCGAGCCGAACGCCGGTGTGAGGTCCCTGATCTCGAACTGCGCCATGGTCGGCTCCTCTCCTCCCGTGCCCCGCACTCTTCGTGTGCACACTTCGTGGGGCACGGCACCTTGACTCGTCGCGGCCCCACGCGCACGCACCGCACGTGCCCCCGAGGCTCGTGTCAGTGTACTGACACGGACGGCCGCGTGTCCTCCCCGGCCGCCGGCCCGCGGGCGCGTGAACGCATCCCAGGCCGCGTCTTCGCCCGGCCGTCTCGCCACCTGCGGCCCCATACGCCATGATTTGCTCTCGGCGCCCGGGCCTCCTGAGGTGCCCGGCCGGCAGGTGAGGAACGGTGAGGATCTCGGAACACGACGGCTGCCGCGGAGACGCGAGGGCGGGGGAAGGCGCCCCGGCATGACGTCCCCCTCCGGACCGTACCCGCCGACCATCGTGCAGCTTCTCCGGCACGCGGCGCAGCGCTTCGCGGCTCGTGACTACGTGGTCACCGCCGACAAACGGTTGACCTTCGGGTCCGCCGAGGAGCAATCTCGCCGACTGGCCAAGCGGCTGCTCGAGGCCGGGATCGGCAAGGGGACGCGCGTCGGCGTCCTGTTCCCCCAGGGCACCGACTTCGTGACCGCGCTGCTCGCCGTCACCCGCGTCGGCGGCGTCGCCGTCCTGCTGAGCACGTTCCTGCGCCCCCCGGAGTTGGCGCGCGCCGTGCGGCACGCGGACCTGGACACGCTCATCGCACCGCGGTCGATGCTGGGACAGGACATCGAGGAGGAGCTCGAGATCGCCTGGCCCGAGCTGCGAAGCTCCCAGAGAGGCGGTTTGTACCTGACCGACGCGCCTTACCTCCGACGGATCTGGCTCGTCGGCGGAGTGGAACGACCGTGGGCGACCGCGACGCCGGACCTCGCCGACCTCTCCGACGACGGCTCGGTCAGCGACGAGGTCTTCGAGCAGATCGAAGCCGAGGTCCGGCCCTCGGATCTCATGGTGATGATCTACACCTCCGGGGCGACGGCCGAACCCAAGGCCGTCGTGCACACGCACGGCGCCCAGATCAGGCACGCCTGGTCGCTGGCCCAGCTCTACGGCTTCACCGAGGACGTCCGCACGTTCACGACCATGCCCTTCTTCTGGGTCGGGGGGCTCACGGTCTGCCTCCTGAGCCACCTGCACGTCGGAGCGGCGGTGATCACCGTCGAGAGGATGGATCCGCCTGCCATGGTCGAACTGATCGAGCGTGAGCGAGCGACCCGCCTGGTGGGATGGACCCTCCTCGATCGCATCACCTCCGACCCCACATTGGCCGATCGCGATCTGTCCTGGCTCGTGGAGATAGAGGCATCGGGCGCAGCCCCCGACCCCGGCCTACGGCACAACTCACTCGGGATGTCGGAGACCTGCGGCCCCCACACTGCCGCCCCCTCCGCCGAGAAGGAGGTGGACCTACCCGAGCGGCTGCGTGGCTCGTTCGGACCACCGGTTCCGGGCGTGCAGCACAAGGTGGTCGATCCCGAGAACCCCTCGGTCGAGCTCCCCGACGGGGTCGAGGGCGACCTTCTGGTCCGTGGCTACAGCCTGATGGACAGCTTGTACAAGAAGGAACGTTCCGAGACCTTCGACGACGATGGCTGGTACCGGACCGGCGACAAGGGGTTCTTCCGCGACTCCTACCTGTTCTTCACCGGGCGGTCGACCGAGATGATCAAGACGGGTGGCGCGAACGTGGCGCCCCGAGAGGTGGAATTGGCGATCGAATCGCTCGCCGGCGTCCAAGCCGCCTTCGTCGTCGGCCTGCCCGACGCGAAGCGAGGTCAGCTCGTGGGCTGCCTCGTCTGTCCGGAGCCGGACACGGTGATCGATCCCACCGAGCTCGCGGGGCGGCTCCGGGATCTCCTGTCGACGTACAAGATCCCGCGCGTGGTGAAGGTCGTCCCCTACGAAGAGGCGCCATGGCTGCCGTCGGGGAAGATCAGCAAGCCCCGCGTGGCCGACCTGCTGCTCACGGAGTGAAGACGATCTTCCCGGACGTGTCTCCGGAAAGCATCGCCCGGAACCCCTCCTCGGCCCGTTTCAAGGGCAGCACGAGCCCGATCTGAGGCTCGATCCCGCTGGATTCGACGAAGGCGAGCAGGTCGATCAGCTCGCGCCGGGTGCCCATCGTCGAACCCTCCACGCGGATCTGTAGGAAGAACAGCCGCTGCAGGTCCGCATCGGCATGCGGGCCGGTCGTCGCCCCGGAGCAGACGATGACACCGCCCGGGCTGACCGCTCGCATGGAGTGTGCCCACGTCGCCTCGCCCACGGTCTCGAAGACGGCGTCGACCCGAGAGGGAAGACGCGCGCCCGGCTCGAACACCTCGTGGGCACCCAGCCGCGCCGCGAAGGCGCGCTTCTCCTCCGTCGTGCCGGTGACCCAGACCGTCATGCCTGCCGCCCGGCCCAGCTGGATGAGCGTGGTCGAGACACCTCCCGAGGCACCCTGGACGAGCATCCGTTGGCCGGGCCGCAGTCCCGACTTGACGAAGAGCATGCGGTAGGCCGTGAGCCATGCGGTGCCCATCACGGCAGCGTGGACGGCCGAGAGGCCTGGCGGCTTGGCGACCGCGTTGCCCTCGGGCACCATGACCACATCGGCGAAGGTTCCCTGGTGCATCTCGGTCAGAAGCGTGCGTTGCGGATCGAGCGTGTCGTCTCCCCGCCAGTCCGGCGCGTTCACGATGGAGTGGATGACGACTTCCGTCCCGTCTTCGAGGATGCCCGCGCCATCGCAGCCGAGGATCATGGGGAAGAGTTCCGGCGCGATGCCGACGCCGCGCAGGGTCCAGATGTCGTGCATGTTGAGGCTGGCCGCACGGACCGCGACGGGGACCCAACCCGGCCGCGGAACCGGTGCCGGTCGCTCACCGACCACCAGCGATGCCAGCGGGTCGTCCGGACTCGCCTCTGACGCGTAGACGGCGAACATCACTCGCAGACGATCCGCATTCTCGGCCACCTTCCTCGGAGACTGCTCCTGCTCACTCGACGGCTCGTGCCCTTCCGACGTTACCGGGGCGGCCGGCGCCGGCGGAAGGACAGTCCGGCGCGACCCCGCTTAGTGTGGCGGGACCGACGGCGCCAGGAGGTCGAGATGAGGATCGGGGAGATCGAGATTCTGCCGATTCTCGACGGCCACATCATCGGGCGCCTGCAATCGACCAAGCCCTTGCCCGGCGAAGGGTCGTTCCTCTGGCAACAGCAACACGGCATGTTCCGATCCGGGGGGTTGATCGAGAGCACGGTCGGCGGATTCCTCGTGCGGTCGGGCGACCGCCTCGTCCTGGTGGACGCGGGACTGGGTCCGGCGTTCCCGGACGGGTACCGCCCACCGGAGATCGCCGCCGACGATGACGACGATCCGATCATCGGCCCCTTGCGGGCGCAGGGCGTACCCGAGGAGCAGCTCCGCCGATTGGCGGACGATCTCGGACAGGTCCGAGTCGCCCAGGGCCGGCTGCCGGCGTCGCTCCGTGCCGTCGGCGTCGGGCCCGACGAGGTCACGGACCTGGTCTTCACCCACCTGCACTTCGACCACATCGGATGGGCCTCGGCCCAGAGCTCAGCCTTCTTCCCGAACGCGACGATCAGGTGCGCCGCGGCGGACCTCGAGCACTTCCTCCCGGGCACGCCGGAAGACTTCTTCACCGGCCGGGTGTACGGAGCGAAGACGGTGGCGGAGAGGCTCGGTCCGGTGCTCGACCGGGTGGAGACATGGGAGACCGACGGCGGCCTGCTCCCCGGAGTCGACGTGCGCCTGGCTCCCGGGCACACGCCCGGGAGCAGCGTCGTCGTGATCTCCGACGGGACCCAACGTGCGCTGTTGCTCGGAGACATCATCCACTGTCCACTGGAGCTGATGGATGACGACTTCAACCTCCTGGTCGACCACGACCAGGCCATGGCGGATTCGGTGCGGGAGGCGTACGCGCGAGAGCTGGAGGGCAGCGACGTCCCCGTCGCGGCAAGCCATTTTCCCGGGCTGCGGTTCGGCCGGCTCTTGCCGGGAGAGGGCACGCGCCGCTGGACGTTCGACCCGGACTGACGTGGTGGGCGCGGGTCCTCAGGCCCGCGAAGGCGGGACCGGCCGGGCCTCGGTCACCGGCCCGGAGGAGGCCACGGGAGCGGCTCTCGCTTGAGATCGGGTCCCAGCTCCTTGGGCAGCCGCTCAACCAGCTCGTCGAAGCCCCAGGTGGCCTCGTTCTTCATGGTGCGGTCGTAGGTGAGGTCGCCCAGCCGATCGATCTGGTAGCCCACGGCGCGGAACACCTGGCCGTTGACGTCGGCGGCGGCGTCGCTCAGGAGGTAGGCGACCACCGGCGCGATGTTCGCCGGATCCCGGTACGACCCGCCGGCTCGTTCGCTTCTCACCGTCTCTCCGACATCGTCGCTCAGCGGGATGTAGTCGCTGAAGGTCTTGTCGGACATGCGCGTGGCCGCACTGGGCACGACGCAGTTCGTCGTGATCCCGTAGGGGAACAGGGCGCTCGAGCAGCTCCACGTGAACCCGAGGATCCCGGCCTTGGCCGTGGAATAGCTGGGCTGGCTGGCGATGCCGGCGAACGCCCCGCTCGAAATGAAGACGAGCCGGCCCGATTCCTGCGGCATCATGATGCGAGCCGCCGCCTGCGCGCAACTGAAATGACCCTTCAAGTGGACGGCGATCACGTCGTCCCAGTCGCGTTCGTCCATCTCCCAGAGGAACTTCTGCACCATGATCCCGGCACAGCAGGTGACGCCGTCCAGGTGGCCGAAGTGGTCGACGGCAGACTGCATGACCGCCTGACCGCCCTGCAGCGTCGACACATCCTCGACACAGGCGACCGCTTCGCCCCCGTCACCGCGGATCTCGGCCACGACCTCGTCCGCAGGTCCGCTCGAAGTGCCGGCGCGGGCGTCGACCGCCCCGCCGTAGTCAGCCACCACCACGCGCGCGCCCTGCGCCGCCAGCTCCAATGCGATCGCCCGACCGATGCCCCGGCCTGCACCCGTCACGACCTCGACCTTGTCTTCGAGGTGCCTCTCCATCGTCTACCCCCTCCTCGAGTTCGTGTGCACCCGACCGTGGCGGGTGAGGCGACGCGTCACCTCTCTCACGATCCCACCGGCAGCGTCTCCGAGTGCGCCGTCGGCCACCCGACGACATCGGCGCGCTGCAGGTCGGTCATCTCCGACTGGTCGTACCCCAGTTCCTGCAGGATCGCCCGCGTGTGCTCGCCGAGCTCGCAATGGGGTCGTGCCTCGCCCGGGGTCTCGGAGAACCGCAACATCGGCGCATGACGCCAGTACCGGCCCCCGAAGCTGGGGTGCTCCGTCTCGACCATGGTGCCGTTCGCCAGAGCCTGGGCGTCCCGGAACAAGAAGGCGAAGTGCGACATCGCGTCAGCGGTCACACAGCCGATGCCCGCGGCGAGCAGGCTCGCTTCCCATTCCACCGCCGGTCGCGTCCGGAAGGCCTCCTCCAGAAGCTCCGACAATGCCGCGGCGTTGCGATCTCGTGCGGCCGCGGTGGCGAACCGCTCGTCAGTCGCCAACTCGGGCCTCCCGGCCACGGCGCAGAACGCACGGAATTCCTGGTCACTCTCGGCGGAGAGGAAGACCCAACAGGAATCCGGGTTCTCGTAGGGCTCCCGCACGCTCCCCGCGGAGGGAGCCGCTGTCTCGTAGAGCCTGCGGGTGGGCCCCGTACCGAGCTGCACGTGGTCGACATCCCGCCGCGGCGGCTTGCCCTCGTACGAGAGTGCGTCGTCGCAATTGAGATAGATGTTCGAGACGATCATGGAGGACTCGACGTACTGGCCCTGGCCGGTGCGGTGACGGGCGAACAGGCCCAGGGCCATCGCCGTGGCGTGCCCGGCCGCCGCCACGGGGTCGGCACCGGTTTCGGTGAGAGGAGGGTTGCCTTCACCCGCCTGGTGGACGGTGGTGCCGGCGAAGGCGGCGATGATGGGGTCGATGGCGGGCTGCCGGCTGTAGGGACCGTTCGAGCCGTAGGACGCTCCGTATTGGTAGACCAGGTCGGGGTTGACGCGTCGCATGGTCTCGTAGTCGATACCGAGGGATTCGGGGACACCCGGCCGGAAGCTGTGCACGAAGACGTCGGCCTTGGCCACGAGGCGGTGGAGGATCTCGCGGCCTCGTTCGTCCTTGAGATTGAGTGCGATGCTCTCCTTGCCCTGCATGGCGCGGACCATGTTGTTGTGCCCGAGATTCAGCACCGGGTCAGTGCCGCCGTCGGACATCCCGTACGGATCACCACCGAGAAGCCGGTACGGGTCGCCCTGCAGGCGCTCGATCTTGATGACCCGTGCCCCCAGATCCGCCAACAGAGCGGTGGCGAACGGCGTGGCGTAGTAGTACGCGCACTCGACGACGGTGACGCCGTCCAACGGACCCCTGGGCGCCCGCGCCCGTCCCGGCGCGGCGACGTTCGCCTGACGGGCTGGGCTCGGCAGGGATGCCGCCAGGTCCTGTCCAGGAGTCGGAGCCGCACTCCGGACGGAAGCGGGTGCGCCCGGGATCTTCGCCAGCGGCCCGACCTGGAGGAGTGAATCCACGCGAGGATCGTCGAGCCGGAGCAGGTTGTCGGTCTCGATCATCTGGCGATGGCGCAGTGCTTCCTGCGTGCTCTGGATGACGTCGCCGCACACGTTGCCGTTCTGGAGGTACGCCTCCATCCATTCGGCGGAGGTCTTCTCCTTCATCCGATCCGAGATGAGCCGGACGAGCTCCACCTTGGCCTCTTCGTCGGGGAAACGGTGTGGTGCGCCCTTGAATCGCTCGTCCTCCCAGATCCAATCGAACCCCAGCACCTCGATCCACGCCGGGAAGAAATGTGGCTCGGTGTGCGAGTGGACCATCCACCGCCCGTCCTTGCATTGCACCCGCATCCCGATGAGGTTGATCTCCCGCGGGTCCCTGTGATGGGCCAGGCTGTGCTCGTCCTCCTTCGCGGACTCGTGGGAGCTCGTCTCGACGGGCAGGCTCTCACCGGCGCGCAGCAACCACCGCACCTTGGGGTTCTGCCGGCAGGACAGCGCCTGCAGAAGGTTCGTCTCGACCCGTTGGCCCTTCCCGGTGAGGTCACGGGCCATGACGGCGGCCAGGATTCCCTGCACGGCGAGCATCGCCGCGAAGTACGACCCGTCCCTCGGCGCGCGGTACACGGGTCTCCGACCGTCACCGAACCATCCCGGCTGATCGCGCAGGATGCCCGCCTTCGCCATGACCAAGGCGTCGTCCGCCTTGACCTGCGCGTACGGGCCCGACGAACCGAAGCCACTGATGGAGCAGTAGACCAACTGCGGGTACGGCGCCGACAGCTCCTCGTAACCGATTCCCGCGCGACGGGCGGCTTCGTCTCCGATCGATTCGACGATCACGTCCGTGCCGGCCGCCAGATCGACCAGCTCCCGCCGGCCCGCGTCGCTCGTGCTGTCGAGTGAGACGCTCTTCTTCCCCCTTTGCAGCAGGAGGTACGAGGGATCGCTCCACAACGGATCGCCTTCGGGTGGCTCGACCCGCACCACGTCCGCCCCGAAGTCGGCCAGGATCATGGTCGCGAGCGGGCCCGCCATGCCCTGGGTCAGGTCGAGAACACGCAGACCGGCGCAGGCTCCTTGCATCGACGCACCCATCCCTTTTGTCAGCTTCGCCGGCTTCGCCGCGGCCGTGGCCGATCGATCCGACCCAGCCCCCAATTCGGCCGGCACTGCTCCGGCGACCGTCGGTACCAGCTCTTCTTACAGCGTACGAAAGTACCGACGACCCGGTCACCCGTCAAGGCGGTCACGCCGCGTCCGTGACGTGCATCAGACCGGCCAGATTGCCGCCCATGACCTTGCGGACGGCGCTGTCGTCGAGGCCCTTCAGCTCGTCCACGAAGGTGATCGGGTCGGACATCCCCTCGGGATGGGGATAGTCGGACCCGAAGAGGACCCGGTCCGCCCCGAGGATCTCGACCAGGCCGATCGGGTCCTCCTCGTGGAAGGGGTGGATGTAGATGTTGCGCCTGAACACCTCGACCGGGTCCTCGTCGAACTCGTGGGGGGACATCTCGTAGGCATGCGCCAGCTCCCCGAGGAGGTAGCGCACCCAATTGCTCCCGCTCTCCACGGGGGCGATCCGCAGGTCGGGGAAGCGGCTGCACAGCCCGTGCCCGATCAGCGACGCGATCGTGTCCGTGATCGGTCGGTGCATGTGGAAGAGGATCGTCGAGAAGGCCGACTTGTCCCGGAACGGCAACATCTCCCCGCCCCGTATCCCTTCCCACTCGTTCTGGTACCGCTGGTAGCCGCTGTCCGATCCGTGCATCCCCACGAAGATGCCGGACCGGACCACGCGAGACCAGAAGGGATCGAATTCCGGGAGCGCCATGGAGCGGCGGCCCATCAGGCCGGGGACCGGCGCCGGCCTGACGAGGATCACGCGTGCCCCGCGCTCGAGCAACCACTCCAACTCTTCGATGGCGCGGTCGACGATGCACAAGGTCACGACCGGAGCCGGGAAGATGCGCTCTCGGTAGTTGAACGTCCAGTGCTCGTGCATCCACTGGTTGAGGGCGTGGATGACGGCATGGGTGGCGAGCGGATCGTCACTCAGCCGCTCCTCGAGCAGACTGGCCAGCGTCGGCCACATGAGCGCTCGATCGATCCCGAGCTCGTCCATCAGCTGCAGCCGAGGTTCCGGATCGCGGTACGCCGGAATGGAGCGGATCGGTTTCCCCATGATCTCACGGCGCGACCTACCTTCGGGGTTCCCCTCCTTGAAGTACTGCTCCTGCGCCCCGGGTGCCGCGACGACTTCGAAGGTCGGATTCGGGATGTAGTCGCTGATGACGTTGCCGATGGCGATCTTCGTCCGACCCTGCACGTCCACGTACTTGATGAGACCCGCGTACTCGGCCGGAAGGAACTTCGTGAACGCGTCCGTGGTCTCGTACATGTGATTGTCGACGTCGAACACCGGAAAATCGAGAACTCGTGACGGCATCGGATGCCTCCTTCCACTCGGACTGCGAATCGCCCGCCCCGGTTGCGGCTCCGGGGAGCGATGCTACCGAGTTCCTGCCCGGCGAAGAGGAGGTCACCGTTCCTCAATCCGGCCGCCACCGCGGCCGGGACCAGGCTCCGCGTCAGTCCGCCGAGAAGATGGCTCCGCCTTCCTCCCAGGATTCGAGCTCGTCGTCTCGTACCCCGAGCCACCGCCGAAGGACGTCCCGCGTGTGCTCACCGAGACGCGCCGGCGGCACCGGGGCTCGCCCCGGCGACTTGCTCCAACGCTGGGCGGACCCCGTGTAGGTGACATATCCGAGATCCTGCTGCCACACGGGGTCCAGGAGCCCCCGGGCCCTGAGTTGTGGATCCCGCCAGAGGTCCTCCATGTCCTGGACCACCCCGGCAGCGAGCCCAGCCAGCTGCAGATGGTGCATGGCGGTGTGTGCGCTGCACCGCGACACCCATTCGCCCAGCGCTTCCGCCAACGGTGACTCGAGCGCACACGCGTGGTCACGCTCCGTCGTCTGCAGGTCGGGGCGACCGAGCACACCGCAAAGCGTCTCCCAGTCCGATCCGTCCTCGATGTCGACGGCCAACCACTCGTCATGTCCCCGACTGGGGAAGACTCCGGACAGCCATGACCCCGGCGATCGGTTGAGCTCCCGAACGGGGTCGACGCCCGTGTTGAGCGCAGGCGCGTACAGCTCGGCCAGCACCGGCGGCACCGCATCGACTTGCGCGACGTCCAGGTACGAGGGTGTGCCGTCGCGGCGCGCCCGCCCCAACGCGGCCACCGCGGCCACCGCACCCGTGGCGCCGGCGATGTAGTCGCTCAGCGTGCCGTGCGCGTAGCCCCAGGCGGAAGCCAAACCCAGATAGGAGGCGACGGTCACACCGTAGGCGAGATAGTTCGCCCGGGGACCGTCTCTCCCGTATCCCGACAGGGACAACATGACGAGGTCGGGCTTGTGGGCGAGCAGGCTGCGATACCCGCAGCCCCAACGATCGAGAACGGGAGACCCGAAGTTCTCGATCACCACGTCCGAGACCGATACCAGGCGGTGGAACACCGAACGGCCGCCCTCATCGGCGAGGTCCAGCGACACATTCAGGAGTCCCCGCGTCAACGATGCCTGCATGACGGTGTTCGGTGCGCCTGACGGCTCCGTGACCGCTTCGCCGATGGCGTAGGCGGGCATGCGAAGCACCTCGGGACGGCTCCTCGCTTCGATCTTGACCACCTCGGCCCCGAGATCGGCCATGACGGTGGCGGCGGTGTTGCCCGCCACGAACGTACCGAAGCTGACGACACGGACTCCGCTGAGCAGGCCGGGACGGCCGGGACGGTCAGACAAGGCCGCTCCGCCTCCAGGTGGCCAGCTGCTCGTCGGTGAAGCCGAGCCCGTCGACGTACACCTCGCGGCTGTCCTGGCCCAGGCTCGGGGCAGCCCGGCGCAGCCGAACGATCGGGGGGCTCGAGTGACACCACCGCCAGGGGATCGTCACCTTCTCCTCTCCCGACACGACCAACGTGGCGAAGAGGTCGCGGGCGAGCGGCTGCTCGTCGCGGACGAAGTCGCCGGGATCGTTGACCGGGGCACAGGGAAGCCCCGCCGCCTGCCCCTTCTCGAAGAGCTCGTCGCGGCTCCGGTCCATCACGAGACGTGAGATCACCTCTTGCAAGCCGTCGAAGATCTCCCGGCGGAGCTGCGGATCGGCCAATGACGGCTCCGACAGCTCGTCGGGATGGTCCAGCATGGCGAGGAACGCCTCCCAATGGTGACGCTGATGCGCCGAGATCCCGAGGAGGCCGTTGCGGCACTTCCATCGGCCCGACGGGGGTACCCCGATCTCCACCGAACGCCCCCAGTCGTTGATCGCTCCGACGTCGAAGCGCTCGATGAGGAAGTCCTTGCTCGCCGCGAGGTCGTGAACGGCGAAGTCCAGGGTCTGGCCGCCGAAACGACCGTGGCCGAAGAGGGCCGACGCGATGCCGAAGGCAGCATGGATCCCTGCCTCGTCCCAGGCCAACTGACCCGGGGCGGCGAGGGGAGGTCCGTCGCCACGACCCGTCCAGTGCATCCCGCCGCCCATCGCGAACGACACGAAGGGTGTGGTGCGCAGGTCGCGCATCGGCCCGACGAGCCCGAACGGGGTGATCGAGGCCACGATGGCCTCGGGCGCAGCCCACTGCAGACGGCCCTCGTCCCGGTCGAACCCGGCGACGGGTGTCCGCCGGGTCGGTGAGGCCACGACGACGTCCGCGGCCGCACCCAGCGCCTCGAGGACCGTCACCGCCTCGTGGCGCGTGACATCCAGTGTCACTGACCGCTTGTTGGCGTGGTACGACGCAAAGACGGCACTCGTTGCCGCGCCCGCGCCGCCGACGAGCGGCGGCATTCGCCTCATCGGGTCACCCCCGGGCGGTTCGACCTTGATCACGTCGGCACCCAGGTCCGCCAGGAGCTTCGTGCAGTAGGCGCCGATTGCCCCGGTCAGATCGAGCACCCGGCGTCCGTCGAGGGGGCAGGATTCGCCGCCCATCGGCTCAGTTGTGCGGGACCTGGTTGAAGGGGACGTCTCGGTCGACCGCAGGCTCACGGGGCAGCCCGAGCACGCGCTCGCTCACGTTGTTCCGCTGGATCTCGTCGGTCCCCCCGGCGATCGAAACTCGTCGGGAATTGAGGAGCTGATGGGACCAGTCGCCCCCGGCCGTGGCTTCCGCGCCCCAGGTGACCCCCTCTGCGCCGGACAGGGCAAGGGCCATCTCCGCCCGGCGCTGTATCACGATGTCGTCGCCGAGCTTGAGGAGGCCGCCGTAGCCGTCCGGAAGCCTTCCCGCGGCCATCGCATCGGAGATCCGGGCGGAGACCAGCTTCTGCACCGTGGAGGCGACGTACATGGAGGCGACCTGACGCCGCACACCGAGATCTTCACCGAGACCCCTCCTCTTCACCAGGGAGACCAGGGCGTCGGCCTGTTCGCCGAACGCGGTGCTGGCCCCGCCCCGTCCCACCCATGCGTGCTCGATCTCCAGCAGCCCGCGTGCGACCCTCCAACCTTCGTTCTCCTCACCGAGGAGATTGGCTGCAGGAACAACGACGTCCGTGAAGAACTCCTCGCTGAATTCGGCTCCGCCGTCGATCTGCCGGATCCGGCGGAAATCGATGCCGGGAGTCTTCAGGTCGATGACGAGAACGGAGATGCCCTTGTGCTTGGGGACATCCCATCGCGTCCGCACCGGGCAGAGCGCAAAGTCCGAGAGGTGGGCGCTGCTGCTCCAGGTCTTCTGGCCGTTCACAATGAACGAATCGCCGTCGCGCGTCGCACTGGTCAGAAGACCGGCCAGGTCCGAACCGCCACTGGGTTCGGAGAAGAACTGCAGCCACAACTCCCTGCCGGCGAGGATGTTCGGAACGTGCCGGAGCTTCTGCTCGTGGTTGCCGTATTTCACCAGTGTGGCGCCCAGGATGTTGATCGACACCCCGAAGTTGGTCGGCGGCATGTCGTAGCCGGCCCCCTCCTGGTTGAACACGCGCTCGTGTTCGAGTGTGAGCCCACGGCCCCCGTATTCGACCGGGAACGTGATGCCGGCGTAACCGGCGTCGAAGATCTTCTGCTGGAGCGTCTTGAACTCCCCGAGGCGCTCCGTCCTCTCGTCGGAGAATTTCTTGACGTTTGCCGCCTCCCGGCGCTGGACGTTCTCGGTCAACCACGCCCGCGCCTTCAGGCGGTACTCCCCGAGCTCCGGGGTCTCGGTGTGATCCTCCGTCACGAAGACGCCGCCGGCCCCGGGACCGTGAGCGCCCGGCTTGCGAGCATCGACTCGAGCCCGCCGATGACGGCGTCCACGCCGAAGGTGACGTAGTCGCGGGCTCTCAGGCCCTCGAAGTAGTGCGTGTCCGCGTCCCGCCCGACATCCGCGTCGACGCTGATGCGGCCGTGGATGTAGGTCGTGGCGAACGACCACGCCAGTCGGGCTGCGTCAGGGGGGAAGCCCGCTGCGACGAAGAACCCGACGCCGGCATCGAGCCGATCAGGGGTGACGCCCAGAGCCGGCTGATTGATCAGATAGGAGCTCAGTCCCGGGTACCGCCTGAAGCTCTCCCAGATGTTGAGGAGATAGTCACGCAACGTCTCCTGCCAATCCTGGTCTCCTTCTCGGTGCAACAGCCCGAAGGACTCGGAGACCCGCCCCACGACGAGGCGCAGAAGATCTTCCTTGCCGGGTACGTAGTAGTAGATCGCCATCGGCGTGACCCCGAGACCGGCCGCCACCGCCCGCATCGTCAGGCCGTCGACCCCACGGGTCCGAGCGATGCGCTCCGACTCGTCGACCACGGCCTCGAGCGTGAGCGTCTCCGTTCGCCGGCCCTTTGGCATCGTCGAATTGTAGAACCACACGTCGGCGTGGGCCGGATCAGGTGACGGCGCCGGCCAGCTTCAATTCCAAGAGCTCCGACTCCGTGACTCCGAGCTCCTGCAGGATCTCGTCCGTGTGCTCCGCGAACTGCGGCCCTCTGCGCAGCTCGGACGGGCGCTCGTCGAATTGGACCGGGGCCGCGACGAGGCGCTGGGACCGACCCTCGATATCCGTCACTTCGCCGACGAGACCATTCGCCGACAGCTGCGGGTCTTGCCCCAGCTCCAGGCTGTTCTGGACGGGCTCCCAGGGACCTTCCATGGTGCGCAACCGCTCCAGCCACTCGGCGAAGCTCCGAGACTTGAACTCCGCGGCGATGATCGCGCCGGCCTCGTCGGCGTTGGCGATCACCTTCTCGGTCGTGTCGAAGCGGGGATCGGTGATGAGGTCCTCGCGGCCGAGGTGGCGGCAGAACTCATCCCAGAACCTCCCCGGCTGCAACATGCTCAGACCGATCCAACGACCGTCCTTCGTGGCGAAAACCCCGACGAGCGGGTTCGTGGCCACACTCTGATAGGGCCCCATCGGCGCGTTCTGCCACGGTTGACCGCTGAGGAACGACGTCTCGATCGCCAGTGCGTTGGCCCAAGCTCCGACGCCGAGGAGCGAGACGTCGACGACCGACGGCTCCCCGGTCCGCTCCCGGGCGAAGAGCGCCGCCGAGACCCCTCCGGCGATCGTCATGCCTCCGATGGAGTCCCCGTAGGCCGGCGCCGGCATCGGCACCATCCCCTCCACATTCGGAGGCGTCGCGCCGAAGGCGCTGCCGGCCCGGTACCAGTACGAGATCCCGTCGAAGCCGGGCCTCGTCCGGTCGTCGCCGCGCACGCCGAGAGCGGTGCCGCGCACGTAGATGATCCGGGGGTTCACCTTGCGCATGTCTTCGACGTCGACGTGGAGGCGACTCCGGGCGCCGGGGAGGAGGTTGGTCAGGAACACGTCGGCGTTCCTCACGAGCCGTTGGAGGATCTCGAGCCCCTCCGGAACGTCGAGCGCGAGTCCGATACTGCGCTTGTTGTGGTTGGGGTGCTCCATCAGCGGAGCGAACGGACCGCCGGAGGACATGGACCCGACCGTGAACAGGCCACGTTGGGCATCTCCCCTTTCCGTGTGCTCCACCTTGATGACCTCAGCACCCCATTCCGCCAGGACCGCACCTGCAGCCGGCACGAACGTGTACTGGGCGACCTCGACGACTCGAACGCCTTGCATCGGTTGGGAAGCCATTCGCTCCTCTTCTCCCTGTGTGCTCGAGTTCGTCCCGGCGGCGCTCAGGCGGAGGCGGTCGCGTAGTAGGGCTTGGCCTCGTATCGAGCGCGCCACTCCTCTCGGGACACGATGCCGGTCTCGACGTCGTTCGCCTGAGCTCGCAGGGCGCCGACGGTGGCGTCCGAGCGCGGGATCGTCGCAAAGGGATCCCAGCGGCAGAATCGTGCGGCATTGCGCCAACTGATCTTCTCGATGTCCTCGTCGGAGCAGCCGGCACCCTCGCACTGTGCGAGGAGAGCTTCGGGGGCGTCCGGCCACAGGCAGTCGGAGTGCGGGTAGTCGGTTTCGAAGGCGATCATGTCGATCCCGATCTCCTTGTAGAGCTTGAGGGAGGTCGGGTCCGCGATGAAACAGGCGAGCGAGTGCTCGCGCAGGACGTCCGACGGGCGTTTCGATCCGAAATCCTGCCCCGTCCACCGCTGGTTCTCGTAGTGGCGGTCGACGCGGTCCAACAGGAAGGGAAGCCAGCCGATGCCGCCCTCCGAGAACGCGATCTTGAGGTCCGGGAACTGCCGCATCGCATGACCCCAGAGCAGGTCCTGGACGGCGAGGACCGTCACCTGGGTGGAGAGGACCATGTATTCGTCGAAGTTGATGTCCGGCAGGTTGATCGCGTTCAGACCCTGACCGATGTGCAGGCACATGACCACGTCGAGGTCGCTCATGGCTGAGAAGAAGGGATTCCACGACTCCGAGTGGTAGCTCGGGAACCCCTGGATATGGGGCAGCTCGGGCATGCTCACGGCTCGAGCCCCCTTCGCGGCGACCCGTCGAAGCTCCGCCACGGTCGCGTCCATGTCCCAGATCGGGAGGATGGCCTGGGGAATGAACCGCCCGGGGTAGGCACCGCACCACTCGTCGATGTGCCAGTCGTTGTAGGCCTTCAGCATGACGAGTGCCAGGTCCTTGTCCTTCGCCTCTTGGAACGTGCGACCGCTGAAGCCGGCCATGCTCGGGAAGCACATGGACGCCAGCACTCCGTTCCGGTTCATGTCACGTACCCGTTCGTGGACGTTGTAGGCACCGGGCCGCATCTCCGCATGAGCGGTCGGGTTGAATCCCCACTGCTCCTTGGGCCAGGACACCACGGCGTTGAGACCCACCATCGCCATCTCCTGGTCCTCGTAGACCCATTGGTCCTTGCCCTCTTCGTCGTGCACGATGTGAGGAGCCTGGTCCAGGTGGCGGGCAGACAGGTGACCCCGGAACATGTCCGGAGGTTCCACGACGTGATCATCGATGCTGATCAGGATCATGTCGTCCGTGTTCATGGCGTCCTCCTCACCCGGATGTCCCGTGTTCGTCGTCGGCGGAAGTGTCAACCGCCTCAAAGGCCACGGCAGCCAACACTACGGTCGAATCGCGTCTCGCAGCGGATGGCGTCGCACCGGAGACTTGTCGTTTTGGCCACCCGTGAGACCCTTGCGTCTTGCCGGTCACGCGTCACGATGACCGACGCGGCCTGGACGCTACCCTACCGAAATGGGCCTGCAGATCGACCTCGACGGAAAGCGGGCGCTCGTCACGGGAGCCGGACAGGGAGTCGGCCGGGCGATCGCCGCCGCGCTCGGAGAGGCGGGAGCAACCGTCTACGTCAACGACGTCGTTGCCTCTCGGGTGGACGAGGTCGTCGAGGATGTCAGGCGTCGCGGCGGGAGGTCCGAGGGAGCGCCTTTCGACGTGACCGATTGGGCCCAAGTGCACGCCGTCGTCGACTCCATCGGAGGTCTCGACATCCTGGTCAACAACGCCGGGAACGCCGGAACCGAGGGATTCGCCGGCTTGCGCCCGTTCGCCGAGTCCGAACCCGGCGAATGGGAGCGTTACATCCGGGTGAACCTCTACGGAGTCATGAACTGCACCCGCGCCGCCCTGCCGGCGATGATGGAGCGAACAGGCGGGCGCGTCGTCACGATCGTGTCCGATGCCGCTCGATACGGGGACGCCTATCTCGCTCCGTACGCCGCGGCGAAAGCCGGGGCCGCGGGGTTCTCCCGGTCCATCGCACGAGAGGTGGGGCGCTACGGGATCACGGTGAATTGCATCGCCATGGGAACGGTCCGCACCCCGACGACCGCCGCCGACGACGCGGGGTCGCCCGCGGAACAGGAGCGGTCGAATCAATTGCTCAAGAGATACATCATCAGACGGCGCGGTGAGCCGGAGGACGCAGCGGGTCTCGTGGTGTACCTGGTCAGTCCGATGGCCTCGTGGATCACCGGGCAGACCTATCCGGTCAACGGCGGATACACCCTGTCCCTCTGAAACCCCGGGATCGAAGGAGCTCCCTTGGTGATCTCGCGTGTGCGCCGACCGGAGCCCGCGGTCGCGGCGGAGAGCAGGGCACGCATTGGTGACCGAGACATAAAATCGCCTGAGGCATTCAGACGACACCGAGGATCGACATGAGGCAGTTCCCCCGTTCGGAAGCAGCCATTGCGGGCATCGGGTGCACCGAGTTCTCCAAGGACTCCGGAGTCAGCGTGTTTCGACTTGCGGCTCGCGGGTGAAGGCGGCAGTCGAGGACGCCGGACTCCAGGTCCACGACATCGACGGGCTCGCCACGTTCGGGACGAACGACTCGATCGGACCGAACTTCCTGGCACCAGCCCTCGGAGTGAAGAACCTCAACTTCTACCTCAACCAGTTCCTGGGTGGCAGCGTCTCCATGTCGGTCGTCGGCCAAGCTGCGCTCGCGGTGAACGCCGGAGTGGCCGATTGCATCGTCTGCTACCGAGCCCTGAACGGAAGGTCCGGACAGCGCCTCAGCGGCGCCGGGGCCTATACCCAGCGCCCGCCGTGGGACATCCAGTTCAAGGCGTCCACGGGATACGTCGTGCCGGCCCAGGAGACCGCGATGGCTGCCCGTGCGCACATGCTCCGGTACGGGACCACGTACGAGGACCTCGGCCAGATGGCCTTGCTCAGCCGGCGCCATGCCGTGGACAACGAGCGGGCGATGATGCGAAAGCCCCTCACCATGCACGACTACCTGGCGAGCCGTTGGATCGTGGACCCGTTTCACCTCTTCGATTGCTGCCTCGAAACCGACGGAGCGGTCGCGGTGGCCGTCGTGAGCTCCGAGCGGGCCAAGGATCTCCCGCATCGTCCGGTGCAGATCCGGGCCGCGACCTGGGGCGGAGGCGTCAACATCGTCAACAACGGCACGACCGATCTTTCGGAGTCCCCCGCCGGGCCCATGGCACGGAAGCTGTACAGCACGGCCGGTCTCGGGCCGTCCGACATGGACTTCGCGGAGCTGTACGACTGCTTCACCTACACGCTCCTGTCCCAGATCGAGGGTTTCGGCCTGAGCGAGCCCGGAGCGGTACCGGCCATGGTGGCGGACGGTGCCTTCGATCGGACCGGCGGGTCGACACCCGTCAACACCCATGGAGGGCTGCTCTCGGAGGGCTACCTCCACGGTATGAACCACGTCTTCGAAGCGGTGCAACAGATCCGGGGTGATGCCGGTCACCGTCAGGTGGACCGCCATGATGTCGCCCTGGTGACCGGCCAATTGGGCTACGTCAGCGGCTATTCGTCCGCGCTCGTCCTGGAAGGTGCCTGATGGCCGACATGCGTGTGCTTCCCCTGTCCGACCAGGATTCTGAGCACTATTGGGCCGCACTGGCGGATGGACACCTCGATGTCCAGCAATGCCAGGAGTGCTCCCATTGGACGTGGCCGGCCCGGCCGATCTGCTCGAACTGCCAGAGCGAGAACCTGGTCTGGCGCACGGTGAACGGCACCGGCCAGGTGCACAGCTGGGTCAGGACTCACAACGTGTACGCCCCGGCATTCGCCTCACTGGTTCCCTACATCACCGTCCTCGTACGGCTGGAAGAGCAGGACGACATCCTGATACCAGGTCGCTTCCTCTCTGACGTCGAACCCCACCAGGACATGCGGGTACGCGTGGTTCCCGAGAGGCTCACCGACGAATTGGGCGAGCTCAACTGGGTGGCCGAAGCAGCGTCACCGGCACCGTCGGCATCGGCCTGACGAGGGGGGTTCAGCGCTGTGGGGTGGGGTCCGTTCCGTGCCCGATGCGGGCGATGAACCTCCCGTCGTTCGCCGGCATGTGGAACTCGGCCGTATTGAAGCCGATCACCCGGTTGCCGTGAGCACTGACGGTGTAGCGAAGTTCCGCGAAGACGTACCAGTCCTCCGCGACCAGAGACAGAACGTCGACGGACAGGACTTCGTACTTGTCGAAGAAGGCCTGATAGTACGCACGATGGGCGTCGGCTCCCTCCAGCGTGGTCAGCGTGCCCGTCTCGTTGACGTAGTCGCGCAGAGCGGATGCCGGTCTCCCGTGCAGCGTCGAGAGGACCCCTTCGACATCTGATCGACGGAGAGCATCGAGGTACTCGCAGTGGCGGTGATAGACCTTCTCGCGCTCCAGGGCCACGCTCAGCGAGTCACCGCTCACCTCGGCGTCCGCCGGCACGGCTTCGCCGCCGAGTCGGCTCCTGGGCACCCGGATCCACACGAGCTCCCCGGTGATCCCCGTTCCCGCCCCCGAGGGGAACAAGGCGAGGGTCTGGTGCGGTGGACCCTCGTAGCCGTTCTCCTTCAACCGCCCGCGGGAGAGGTTGTCCTGAAACGTGTACCACGCACCGCGTATCTCCGTGAGCGGCGTGACACTGAGAAGCTGGCTCATCCCCCGGATGAGCTGGTACGCCTCTTTGATGCCTTCGCGGGTGGTGATGATCGGCAGTCCGACAGTCCCATCGGCACGGACCTCCGGCAAGATGGTGTACCCGTATGGGCCCTCGGGTGTGAGGGTCTCCATCAGCTCCGGTATGACACCTTTGATCTCGGCCTCGACGTGCGTGATCGACTGTTCATAGGCATGCCGGGTCACCGCGGCCGCTTGACGCAGGAAGTCCGGGTCGGTGTCGATCACCTGCATCGAGTCATCCCTCTCTTGCTCGAATCTTCGGCGCGAGCGTAACGTTAGCCCGCTCACCAGCGGAAAACGCTGCCGTTCCGGCTCGCCTTTCTCCACTCGCAACTCCACGATCGCCGGGCTCACGGATTCTCGGTGACATCTGGTTTCCTGAAGGGCTCCGGGGCGCCGAAGAGCATTGGAGCGCACACATGGAAACCCTCGAGCTGCAGAAGAAGGACGGAGTCGCCGTCGTGCACTTGTCTCGGCCTCCGGTCAATGCCGTCGACAACGCCATGATGCGCGAGCTACGCGCCTGCTTCGACGAGTTGTCCCAGGATCGCAACGTGGCCGCTGTCGTCCTCGCAGCGAGGGGGGAACGCGCGTTCTGCGGCGGGATCGACCTGAAGGAGCTGTCGTCCGACGAGCCGTCGGGCTCGGCCGACCTCCGGGCGCTGCTCGATCCGGGTTGGACGTGGCGACAGACCCAGTACGCGATCCGAGAATGCCTGGTTCCGGTCATCGGAGCCGTCGAACACCCGGCGATCGGCGCCGGATTCGGGCTGGTCGGCGTCTGCGACCTGGTCGTCGCCGGCGAGCAGGCGACATTCGGGCTCACCGAGATCAACGTGGGCGTGCTCGGTGGAGCGAGCAAGGCACTTCGGCTGCTCGGACCCTCGAAGGGCCGCCGGATGATGTTCACCGGTGAGCTACTGCCGGCGAGCGAGCTCCATCGGTTGGGCGCGATCGAGGAGGTGGTTCCGGCCGGAGCGGCAGAGGAGCGGGCCCTGGAGCTGGCAGCCGAGATGACGACCAAGAGCCCGCTTGCGCTGCGACTGGCCAAAGAGTCGATTCTGCGAATTGAGGCCGACGAGATGATGCGGCAATACCGGACGGAGAACGACTACACCAACAGACTCCGGACGTTCAGGGACTCCGACGAGGCCATCAGTGCGTTCCTGGAGAAGCGACCCCCGCGATGGACGTGGACTTGACCATCCCGTCCCTCTTCGACCGTGCTCGTCTTCGGCCGGGCGAACCTGGGCTGGTGGACCGATCCAAGTCACTCTCGTGGAGCGACGTCGAAGACCGCGTCGTCCGGATGTCGAATGCCTTGCTGGACCTCGATCTCCCCCGCGGGTCCAGGCTGGCCGTACTCGGCGACAACTCCGCAGAGACGCTCCTCGTCTACGCGGCGGCGGTAGTGGCGGGGGTCGGCACGATCCTCGTCAACTACCACCTGACGACGGATGAAGTGCAGTACCTCCTCGAGGACGGCGCGGCACAGGCGATCTGGTCCTCCCGCGAGTTCCTCCCGCAGGCGACCGCGGCAGCGGGGAACCGTGGCATCCACGTGTTGGCCGATACGCGGGACTCCGGGAGTTGGACGTCACGCGTGGAAGCGGCGTCGAACCGTCGTCCGCGCTGGCGAACTGCCCACCACGACGGATCTGATCTACACCTCGGGGACGACCGGCAGGCCCAAGGCAGTCGAGTTCCCCAACCTGGACACGCCGACGGTGGACGATCGGCTCGAGTCGATGGCGCGCCACCACATGGCGGGGCTGGGCCCGCACCTCGTCGTCGGGCCGCTGTACCACGCTGGACCGCACGGTGCGGTCGGCCTTCTCCTGACCGGAAGCCCGGTGGTGGTGACGGGTCGGTTCGACGCCAACCTGATCCTCGACGCCATCGCCCGCCACCGCATCGCCACCTCGGTCATGGTCCCGACCCACCTCATCCGGCTGCTGGGGCTGCCCGAAGCGCGACGGGAGAGGTCGACGTGTCGTCGCTCCGGATGATCTCCGTGACCGGCAGCGCATGTCCTGTCACCGTCAAGCAGGCCATGATCGACTGGTTCGGCCCGGTGATTGTCGAGACCTACGGCGCGAGCGAGAGTGGCATCGTGACCCGGATCACCTCCCAGGAGTGGCTGGCGCACAAAGGCTCCGTCGGTCGCCCTGTCCCACCGTTCGAGCCGCTGGTCCTCGACGAGAACGGATCACCGTGTCCCCAGGGATCCGACGGCGTCTTGTACTTCGTCGACGGTTCCGGACGGGGCATTCGCTACCACAACGACGCGGAGAAAACCGCGACGGCGCATCTCGTGCCGGGCACGTTCACCTTGGGTGATGTCGGACACGTCGGCGAGGACGGGTACCTCTACATCACGGGCCGCGTCACCGACATGGTCATTTCAGGCGGAGTGAACATCTATCCGGCCGAGTGCGAGAGGATCCTGGCCGACCATCCCGCCGTGACGGACGTGGCGCTGTTCGGAATCCCGGACGACGAGATGGGTGAGCAACTCGTCGGGTTGGTGTCCCGAAAGGATGGGACGACCACGCCCGACGACCTCGTCGAGTTCTGCCGCAGGTCGATCGCCGGCTACAAAGTCCCGCGACACCTCGTCGTCGTTCCGGAGGTTCCGCGTTCCCCGATGGGAAAGGTGGACAAGCGCTCCGCGCGCGACATGTATCTCGCTGCGGAGCGGGGCTTGGACTCCCAGAGCTGACCACCGGTCGCTTCGTCCAATTGCGCCAGATCCTCAGATGGACGGCGCTTCAGGCTTCGTGCGCGTACGAGCCTTCGACGCGCAACACGTCACTCTACCGCTCCACCGTTCCGTCGTCCGTATCGCGTGACGAATGGTGCAGACGACGTGGCTACTCAGGGACGCACGGGAGAGGTGCACCTACACTCCTACTCTCCGAACACGAAGGGAAGGGGCGTGGACCTCGACCTCTCAGCCGACCAAGAGCTGCTGCGTGAGACCACGCACAAATTTCTCGACCGCGACATGGCCGACGTCGGCGCTACGCGACGTCATGGACGGTCCGCTGGGCTTCGATCGTCACATCTGGGAGCAGGGTGTCGAACTCGGCTGGACGTCCATGTTGATTCCCGAGAAATTCGAAGGCGGCAGCGTCTCCGGCGAGGGTGTGTGCGACCTCGGGATCATTGCCGAAGAACTCGGTCGCTTCCTCCTCGCGGGACCCGTTCTGCCCACGAACATCGTTGCCTACGCACTCGCCCGGAGCGGCTCGGACGAGATGTCGGGACTTCATCTGCCGGCCATCGCTGCGGGGCGCGAGATCGCAACCTGGGCGGTGGCCGAGGAGCGCGACGGGTGGGCAGCCGAGTGCGGACTGGTCCGCGCCTCGACCAGCGGGAGGGGCTACCGGCTCAACGGAGTCAAGACCCCGGTCCAGGATGCCCACGTCGCCGACCACCTGCTGGTGACGGCGAGAACTACGGGTGGCACGACCCAGTTCCTGGTTCCGGCCGACGCAGCCGGTCTCACCGTGGAGAGCCTCGAATGCCTCGACCTCTCACGCCGATTCGGACGTGTCCGTTTCGAGGACGTGGAGGTGTCCCGCGATGCCGTCGTGGGCCGCGTCGACGGTGCCCAGGCGGACGTCGAAGCGCAGATGGCGCTGGCGCTGGCGCTCCAATGCGCCGAGACCATCGGCTCGACCGACCGCATGTACGAGGTCCTCCTCGAGTACGTGAGGGACCGAAGGTCCTTCGGGCGTCCGATCGGCTCGTACCAGGCCATCAAGCATCGGCTGGTCGACATGCTCCTCTGGCTCGAGTCCGGGAAGGCCGCCACGGTCGCGAGCATCAAAGCCGTGCAGTCCGAGATCGAGGCGACCGAAATGGCCCGCGTCGCCAAGTCGTACCTCGCTGACCGCTGCCCGGCGATCTTGCGGGAATGCCTGCAGTTGCACGGAGGCATCGGGTACACCTGGGAGCACGACCTGCATCTCTACCTTCGGCGAGTCGAGACGAATGCGGCGATCCACGGTGGCGCCGACTACCACGGTGAGCGACTCGCGGCCACCATCGGCCTCTCGCAACGATCCGGGGCCGAGAGCCCCTACCCAAAACGTTCGCCCTGAGTTATTCTACGCTGTATAACGGGCGCAAAGGAGGAACGATGACGACCACGTCCGAGCCGAGGCTTGGTTTCTGGATCAACGACGCCGACAACCACTTCAACGAGCCGCCCGACTGCTTCGAGCGTTACATCGACCCGACGAAGGCGGACCTCGCCATCCGTAGCGTGACCGGGCCTGACGGTCAGCAGATGCAGGTCTTCGTGGGCAAGCCGTCGAAGTTCCACTCACATCACGTGACTTTCTCTGAAGACGAGCTCAAGAAGCTCCTTGGTGACACCTCCAACATCGGTATGGGTCGGTCTGCCGTTCCCGCGTTCGATACAGCCGCCTCGACGGACCCCGAAGACGAAGTCGACATCCGCGCCATTCCCGGGATGCTCCTCACCCGGCTCAATCCTCTCAGAGGCTTGGACGAAGATCAGCGAAAGGAATTCATCTCGGAGTTCCGCAACAAGTCCGAGGCGTTCGGCAATCGTGACCTGCGCCTCGCCCTGATGGACGACCAGGGCATCGACAAGGCGCTGATGTTCCCCGCGGCCGCTCACGACATCGAATACGAGTTCGCGGACAACATCCCCGCCCTCTATGCCAACATCCGGGCCTTCAACCGCTGGATGCACGAGGAGGTGGGCTACGTGGCCCAGCGGCGCATGTTCTTGCCGCCTTACATCGCTCTGGCCGATCCCGACCTGGCCGTGGCCGAACTGGAGCAGGTGATGTCCGACGGGGCCACCTTGATTCAGATCAAGTCGGGCCACGCTCACGGCGGGGCGGCCCATCCCTTCGGGGGGCGCTCCTTGGCCGATCCGGTCTTCGACCGTTTCTGGTCGATGGTCAACGAGGCGGAGCTGCGCCTGACCGTGCACCTGGGGGGCACCGACTACCAGAAGTACGGGGCGGACTGGTCCGAAGATCCTGAGGCTGTCTTCGGGGACTTCGACGCCTTCCAGTGGGTGATGTACTGGGGCGACCGCCCGGCCATGGAGCTGACGGCCGGGCTCATCTTGGGGAACTTCTTCGGCCGGTTCCCCAACATCAAGGTCTGCCTCTCGGAGATGGGGACGGTCTGGGTGCCCTACACCATGCGCAAGATGGACCATGCCTTCCTCATGGGCCGCGCCATCAAGTGGTCCGAGTCGGGCCGCCTCGATCGCCGGCCTTCGGAGATCTTCCGAGACCACTTCGTCGTGGCCCCCTACCCAGAGGAGAACGTCCAGCGGGTGGTGGCCGAGGTCGGGATCGAGCCCATCGTCTTCGGTTCGGACTTCCCCCACGGCGAGGGCCTGGCCTTCCCCGACCAATACGTCGGAGCCCAGCTCGCCAGCTTCAGCGAGGAAGATCAGCACCGGATCATGCGCGACAACCTCGAGAACTTTCTCGCTCCGGCACTGCGCTGACCATGCGCCGGGACCCGGGGCCGGGTTCTCTCGGAGCCGGAGTCGGGCTACGGGGCGTTCCGAGGTCGCTGGTACTGCCCGATCACCGACGACGTACCGCCGTCGACAGGGAAGTTGACACCGGTCGTGTGGCACGACTCGTCAGACGACAGGAACAGGACGGCATTGGCGACATCCCAGGCCGTACCCATTCGGCCCAACGGGTTGGCTCGCAGAGCGAATTCGAAGACCTCCTCTTCGCTCGTGGCCACCCCCGCCTGCATCAACCCGTCCATCGAGTGCTGCGTCGCGACCCACGCCGGAAGAACCGAGTTACATCGGATGCCCCAAGGTGCGAACATCACGGCCAGCTTGTGGGTCAGGGCATCGACACCGGCCTTTGACATGCCATACGCAAACAGTGATCCACCGGCCGTTCGGGAACCCAATGATGATGTGTTCACGATGGTGCCGGCCCGCTGATCCTGCATGATCGGCAACGTGGCACGACAGATCAACCACATTGCACGAAGATTTACGTCCATGACACGCTGCCAACCATCGACCTCCAACTTCAAGGGATCGTTGTCGCCCTCCTCCGTCGCCACGTTGTTCACCAGCGCGTCGATCCGGCCCATCGCAGTGCGAGCGTCCTCGACGAGACGCGCACAACTCTCCGGATCGGCGACGTCCGCCGCGATGGAGTGGGCGCGGCCGCCTTGTGCCGCGATCTCCTTCACCGTTTCTTCGGCCCGGTCGAGCACACGATCGACAACACAGACCTCGGCCCCTTCCCGGGCCAACGTCTCGGCAACCGCTCGTCCGATGCCGACATGCCGGCTGGTCGGTTGACCTCCGCCGACGACAACCGCCTTCCTTCCTTCCATGCGACCCGGCACTGGAGTCCTTTCTGCATCGTCACGCTCGACGCGGAGCGTCGAGGCAGTTGGATGTCGACCGATGAGGGCGATGATAGGGGCACTCGCCGAGAGCGAGGAGTGGCCGGGGCGGTCCTCAGATCATCGGTCGGAGCTCGCGAGGAGGGTGCGGGTCCCGAGCGGGTCGACTCCGATGTCAGCGTGGGCGGTGCGCTAATTCCAGAAACCGAAGGTCCGGAAGGCCAGGTGCCCACTGTCCTTCGGGCGGCTCTCGACCGCCGCGGCGTTGAGATCTGCGTACGTCGGAGCATTGATGCGTGCAGCCACCTTCTCCAGGGCGGCGTAGTCGAGGTCGTAGGCATTCAGGGCGTTGCCGCCCAGCATGGCGCGCACCCGGTCGGCCGGCAGCCCGGCATAGGTGAAGCGGAGCGATGCCCACGTCATCGGCTCGCCGTTGGGTCCGGTCGCGTCGTACTGGTAGGTACCCTCGAAATGCGGATAGTCGGAACCCCAGATCACGCGGTCCGAATAATCCTTTGCGATCGCATCTTCGGCCTCGAATCGAGCCTGGAAGCTCGCTCCGATGAAGACCTGCTCTGACGCGTACTCGCTGGGGAGCCGCGGTACCCGCTGCTTCTCACGAGGCCCGTAGCTGCGCGTGTCGGTGAGGTAGATACTGTCCATCTCCTTCAGCACGAACTCCCACCACAATCCGGGTGACTCGGTGCTGACCAGCCGAAGTCGCGGATGGCGCTCGAAGACACCACCGAAGACGAGCTGGTCCATGGGACAGATACGCGTCATCATCGACAATTCGTACTTGGCGATCGACATGGCTCCCGGGTATGTGCCGCCGCTCGCTCCAGCCCCTCCGTGGTTGCACAGAGTGACGCCCAAGTCCTCACAGGCCGAGAAGAAGGCGTCCCACGCCGGATCGTTGTAGGGCTGCATGTAGGGCTTGGGGTAGGGGAAATTGAGGCCCTTCAACCCGGCCGACCTTGCCCACTGCAGTTCTTCGAGCGCCGCGTCCATGTCCCACATGGGCAGGTGCATCAAGCCGATGTGGCGCTCCGGTTCGATCGAACACGCGTCTGCGAGCCATTGGTTGTAGATGCGCTGACCCGCACGAAGCAGGCCGAAGTCCTGATCCTGCCCCGTCCCGCGCATCAGCAGGGTATCGACCAGGAACGGGATGGGCTCCCCGTTCTGGCTGTCGTGGAACATCACCTCGGCGGCCACCCCGTCGTTGTCCAGATCCCGCAGACGGGCGTGCATGTCGTAATGCCCCGGAGTCTCGAGGTTGGCGAACCGCACGCCCCAGTCCGGCCCGACGCTGTTCCCCCCGAAGGAGACTTTCTCCTTGTTGGCCGCTGCAACCTCGCGCTTCTTCTGCAACCCGCCGGCGTAGTCGTCGAACGCCTCTCGGAGGTTCTGCGGACAGTAGGCACGGAGGTCCTCCATCAACCGGGGCCCGATGTGCGTGTCACAGGAGACGATCACGATTGGCGCGGAGTCCTTCGCGGTCTCCTTGCCTGCAGATGTGGTGACGCTCATGCGCGCGTACTCCCTCCCCGACGAGCGAAGGCTGACCGGCACAGGACCTGCCCTCTCCGAGTTCTGGTACCTGTGTCAGCCGTCCTTGACGATCTCCAAAGTAGTCGATCGGGTGGCGTCAGCTCGATCCGGACAGCCTCACGACGGAGTCGACATCGACGTAAATCCCGTTGTCCTCGATTCTCAGGGGATATTCGGTGAGGCGACACCCGGGCGGGTACACAGCTTGTCCGGTCATGGCGTCGAAGATCCACCCATGACCGATGCAGACAATCGTGGAGTCGTCGAAGTAACCGTCCACCAATGGAAATTCCTCATGTGGACAGATTCCGTCAAAGGCATGGACACCAGAGCTGCTGTGCACCACCAGCACTTCGACGTCATCGACGACGTAGGAGTCCATCGTGTCCACGGGCACGTCATTCAGCCCGCACACTCGTGTGAAAGCCATGCTCAGGAGCTTCCGACGCGAGGTCGCATCCGGGAGTCGGGGCCATCCGCCTCCAGTGCGACACGGGTGATCTGCACGCGTCGATATTACTCAACACGTTCACACATCTCCGCCGGCGACGCCTACCCGAACGTACGGCGGTTCTCGATCGACCGGATGTCTTCGAACCTCAAGACGCAGGCGACGTGGAATGGCTGAGGTGGGGCAGAACCTTGTCAGCGAACAGCTGCAGACTTCTCCATCCCACCTCCGGATCGAGCCCGCCGACCAGGGGCTTGAACACGAGCGCACCCCGCTCCCGAGCACGATCGATGCACTCGGCCGGAGTCCAAACGCGGTAGTTGCCCTCCGTCCGCAGCTGCTCCAAATCGTCGACCACACTGAAGCTCCCACCGCGTCGGCCATCGATCCAACTCGCGTACTCCCGCGTGTCGTGCGCTGCGTGGGGGGCGATCAACGCCCACTCGCGTTCGGGATCTTCGGCGACGAACACATACACGTCGCCGGAGGTGGTCACGGTGCTTCCGCCCGGTGGAGGCGGAGCTCTTGCCCAACGCCGAGAGCTCGTCCCGGTAGATTTCGTAGAGCCTCGGAGCGACGGGATAATACGCATCGGCGATGCGTGCAGCCCGCCTGGCGCTGGCGGGCGAGGCACCGCCCATCGTGATCAGAGGGCGTGGCCGTTCCGCGGGCCGGGGTAGGACCCGCACCCGTCGCCCCCGGTAGTCGAACGGCTCGCCTGTCCAGGCTCGTTTGAGCGTCTCGACCGCTTCCTCCATGAGAGACGGGCGTCGTCTCATGTCCACGCCGAACTGGTCGTACTCCTCCTGTCGATACCCCAATCCAACAGTGAGCCGGAGCCGTCCGCCGCTGATCAGATCGAGCACGGCGAGGTCTTCGGCGATGCGGAGCGGATCGTAGAGGGGAAGGAGCACGAGGCAGAGCCTGACGGCCAGGCGTCTGGTGACGCCAGCCACGGCAGAGCCGAGCACGATCGGCGAAGGAAGGTAGCCGTCGGTGCTGGCGTGGTGCTCCATCAACTGCACGTCCGTGAAGCCGAGCTCGTCCGCCCATGCACATTGCTCGAGGGCGGCTGCATACAGGGACGTCGGGTTGGCTCCCGAGTCCGGGGCCCGCATGTCGAAGGCCAAAGTGAGCATCGTCGCACTTCGGCCTCGCCCCATACCTGTCTTCTCCGGGGCATCGTCCGCCTGCACCAGGGCATTGTCGGTCTGCACGTTCGCTCTCTAGCTGTGTGGTTCGATCGGATCCGCCGTCAAGGAACCGACGTGCCCTGCTGGAAAGTCCCGCCAAAACGCAGCGAACGTGGGGAACTCCGCCGGGAGGCGGGCGCCCTCCCATTCGGACGTGTCGCCTGCGTGCTCTGCCCAACCACGGAGGAAACCAGGCCCCCTCGGTCGGGACAGGATGTCGGTGGTGTAGAGCGGCTGGAGCCGGCGGCGTAGGAAGTACCAGATCCCACCCCGGCGCTCGTAGTCGTCCCGGTAGTTCATCACCATGATGCCCCATTGCTGTCCAGCCTCGTGTTCCGCCCGGCAATGCACCACTCCGTGAGCACGATCCTCGTCGTCGAACTCGACGACGTGTCCGGCGATGAGGTGCATGGATCGGTAGAAATGCGAGAGCGCATCTTTGTAGAACCGCCTGAGGGCCTCTCTTCCGGTCCCCCACGAGCGACCGGCGTTCACGTCCTCGACGAACAAGTTGACGACCCCCTCGACGTCCTTGGAGTCGACGGCGAGCGCGTAGCGGGCGGCGAGTTGCTGTATCGCCTGATGGGACTCCACCCGATCGATGCGTCTGAGCAGGCTCTCCTCGGTCATACCGCTCCTACGTCTCTGCCTGACCTGGTGGCCCCGATCCGGAATTCTAGATTCGTCACGATCGGCCCACCGTGCTCGATGGTAGATGTCTCACCCGCCGCGATGAGCGTCCGGACTCGAGGGCAGAGTGAGATGGGCGGAGCGCTCGATCATCCCGTATGACTCCTCGTTTCCCCAGCGACAGCGCGTGATTCCGGACTGCAGGACAAGTCGATCCCCGGTGTCGCCCGCTGGTCGGGTCCTCCTGAAGGTGGACACGAAGGTCTCCGCCTCGATGCGCACCGCGCGCGAAGGAGTTCTCAACGTGAAGGATACGTCCTCCCCTGCGGGCACCGCACCGGTCATCCACGGGGTGCCTTCCACCCGCGCCGGCACGACCTCTCCCCCTTCGGCGAGCCAGCCTTCCCTGAACCTCACCGAACCGTCTGGACGTGGGCGGTAATGGATGAAGCCGAACCCTCGACCACTCGGGAACAATGACGACTGCCAGCAGTGCCCGTACCAGTCGCGGAATTGACCGCGGTCGCCACCCGTACGGTGGACCCTCAGACCACCACCCACAAAAGACGTCTCGGTCCCGTCGAGCCACAACGTACCCCGGGCCCTGAACAACTGCTCAAAACGCTGCTCACCCGGATTGAATCGGCCCTCGGGTTCCAACGACCCCAACACCCACGGTGGGAGCGCCATGTTGCATTCGAGCTCGATTCGGAGCGCGACCTGGTCTGCCACCACGTCCGTGCGAGTACCAGTTGGACGCGCGACGTCGACCAGCTGGTCCCCGACGTCCCGAAGCATCGCCACCCCGGCGAACGAAGCGCGCCATCGGGCGAACGGTTCGACGCACTCGAACCGGAGGGGCCCGACACCGAGCACCCGCGGACGGCCCAACCCATCGTCGACCGGCATTCGTTGGGCGTTGGCGCGGACCGACACCACGCGCCTGTCAGGAAAAGCCAGGTTGAGCATCGCCGAATGCGTTGTCCCGCCCCCGTTGCCCCCGGTTCGCAGCGCCTCGACCCCCATGCGGGGAAGACCCCAGCTGCCATCGTCGTTCCACATCCACATGGAGACCCCCTCTCGGGCCACCGACGTGTCCGGTAGATGCTCCAGGATCTCATCGATGGACGGGTGCATCCCCCCGCTGAGGTCGAGATTCACAAGACGTCCTCCGGTTACGCCACCGAGTCGCTCCGACCGCTCATCGGATCGGAGCGGGACACACCCGAGCAGTCGCGAAAAGCCAGACTGGAGCTCTATGGGTGTCGTCGTCGACCAGCTCCTCGAGCGGGCCAGTGCGGAGACGGGGTTGTCCGAATTCGGCTCGGGTGACTGGCGGGACGGATTGTGCCGCCTGGTCGAGGCGGCCGAGAGGGATTCCGGTCACGACAGCGCATGCATCGGCCGGATCGAGTCCCTTCTCGTCGCCCGTCTTCGCAGGCGCCTCCGCATTGAGGATTGGTACGCCGATCACGCCGCCGAAGCGGGAGATGCGATCTCCGGCCCATTCGTGATCTTCGGACTGCCACGGACAGCGACCACCGCGTTGCACCACATGCTCTCGCTCGACACCCGACTCCGCTATCTGCGCAACTGGGAGTTGGAAGAGCCGGTGCCGCCGCCCGACCTCACGACGGAACCTGCCGACGTCCGTCGTCGGCAACAAGGTGACCGGGCCGATGCTCAGCACATCCGCCGGAAGGATGGCCCCGTCGAGGACGGAGGGATCTTCGAGATGTGCTTCCACCACAGCGAGATCGTGCTCCCCGTCCCCTCCTATACGAGATGGTGGCGAACAGCTGATCACCGAGATGCCTTTGCCTACCACGAACGCGTCCTTCGTCTTCTCCACTCTCACCGACCGCCCCATCATTGGCTGTTGAAGTTCCCGAATTTTCTCTTCTGGCTGCCCGAGCTCGCTTCGCGTTACCCGCAAGCCCGGTTCGTCATGACCCATCGCGATCCCGTGGCCTCGGTCTCCTCCACCTGCAGCGTGGTTCTCGCCTCTCGTCAAAGGAGGTTCCCGAGTTCCACGTTCGATCCGCACGCCATCGGTCCGGAGATCCTGGAGCACCTTGTCGACGGCATGCGTCGGGCCCTCGCGGCTCGCAGGCTGCTGGGCGAGCACCTTTTCGTCGATGTGGGACAACGAGCGCTCGAGGCAGATCCCACCGGGATCGCCGAACGGGTCTATCGCCACGCCGGCTTGGATCTCGACGAATCGGCACACGATGCCGTCGACAAGTGGGCCGCGGCGAATCGACCGGGCTCACGAGGCCACCATGTCTACCAACCAGAAGACTTCGGACTCACCGGCGACGGCATTCGCCATGCGTTCGCAGAATATCGTGATGCCTTCTCGGAGCATCTGTGATGACGCCGGGCCCGGCATGTCGTCGGTTCTCGTTCCCGAGCCTCCCTCCGCCGAGATCCTGTCGGACGGGCTCAAGGGGAGAACGCAATGCCGGCGATCACAGGAATCGGGTCAGTCCGAGTCACGGATGTGCATGCGAGGGAACTCGTCCAGCAGTTCCTCCATGCGCGAGAGCACATAGTGCTGTCCTTGGATGTCCATGGTGATGTCCGATGCGCGTTTGGCCTGCCGTAGTGCGACGGGATCCTTTTCTGCTATCTCATGAGCGAAGGCGAAAGTCTCTCGGTGCAATGTCTCCACGTCGGGGTACAGCCGATTGACCTGGCCCTGCTGGTACAACCGTTCCGCGGGCAGTCGCATGCCGGAATAGATCATCTCCTTGGCGAGACGCGGTCCGTAGAACCACGTGTGGAGGTGGGACTGGATCCCGCCGATACCCATGCCCGCCGTTGGGTCCCGGAAGAAGGCGTCTTCGCTGCAGAACACCAGATCACACGGCCACACCATTCGCTGGCCGCCGCCGATGCACCCCCCCTGAACCGCCGCGATCGTCGGCTTGGTGACCGACTTGATGAGATGGATCTCCTCCCATGAAGGCAAGATCTGGGAGCCGGCCGGGGCCGGCCGCGGGTCCTTCAGTTCGGCACCTGCGCAGAAATGCCTGCCCATCGCCCGCAGGACGACGACCCTGCTGTCGTCGTGCTTGGCGCGGATCCAGGCCTGTTGGAACTCGTGGTCAAAGGCATCGTCGTACGTGTTGAGCGGTTCGCGCGAGATCGTGATGATCCCGACCCAGCCGTCGCGTCGGTAGTCGACCCCTGACCCGTCTTCCATATCCGGGAGCCTAGACAGCGGGGATCAGACCACTCCGCTGTTCCTGCTTCGGCGTTGAGCTCGGACGGCGCCGTGCGACATCCTCGCCGTCCAACTGAGGACACTTTGCGGCAACGATCGTCGTGCGTGCCAGGCCGCGACAGCGCATCCCCGGACGAGTCTTTCGCTGCACACCGTCCGCGGCGCTGCCGGCGGCGCTGAGTCTCCTGGGTCGACAGTGTGTACGGCTTCGGAACAACCCTTCTCGACGTGTACTGTCGCCGTGCAACGGTCACCAGCGGAAGGCCGATGACAACCACGTCCGAGCCGGGGCTTTGGCGGAACGAAACCATGGGAGGGACAGAAGTGAGCGAACTGCGATTCGACGGCCGGTCGGTGATCGTGACCGGAGCTGGCGGCGGATTCGGACGTTGTCATGCGCTTCTGCTGGCCTCGAGGGGGGCGCGCGTTGTCGTGGCCGATTACGGGGTGAATCTGGACGGAACCGGGTCGTCGCCGGAACCGGCGGAACAGGTGGCCAAGGAGATCCAGGCAGCCGGCGGGGAAGCGGTGCCCTGTTTCGCGTCCGTCGCCGAGAGAGAAGGGGCGGCGAGCATCGTACGGACCGCATTGGAAGCGTTCGGCGGAGTGGACGTGCTCGTCAATAACGCGGGCATTGCCGATCCCGACTGGTTCGAGGACACCGACATGGAGCGCTTGGAAAGAATGACCCAGTTCCAGTACCACGGGACGGCATATATGTGCAAAGAGGCGTGGCCGTACCTGAAGGCGGCGGAGCATGGTTGCATCGTGAACACTGCGTCCGAGGCGGTCACCGGTTTCGTACCGAAGTGCGCCAGCTACAGCGGAGCCAAGGGCGCCGTCTATTCCTTGACACGAGCATTGGCCCTCGACGGCCAGAGGTTCGGCCTACGCGTGAACGCAATCTGCCCGCGAGGAAACACGCGCATGAATGCGCCGGAGGTCATGTCCTACTTCTACGATCAACCTCCAGAGGCGTTCCAGGGTGCCTTTGACCAGATGCACAACGAATACGTGTCCCCTGCCGTCGCATACCTGGCGCACGATTCATGCCCATTGACCGGTGAGACCTTCATCTGCGGCGGTCTGAGCGTGATGCGTCTCACCTTCATCCAGACCGCAGGTATCACAACCTCAGAGACCATCACGCCGGAGGACATCGCGGAGAACCTCGATGCGATCATGGATCCCACCGACGCGGCGGTTCGGACCATTGAGAACCCTCCCCGTTGAGTGCCGGGAGGGTTCTCGAACGTCGACCCGGGTTCCTGTACGATCCGCTTGCCTCGCTACCGGCCCCAGAAGGTTCCAGCCTGATTCACGAGGGTGATCGCGCGGGTCGATGGCAAATGCGGGAACGACACAACCGCGCGCGGACAGCGAACGGAGAAGGTCGAATCTTTCTGCCGCGGTCCGGTTGGGTCAGTGCGCCAAATGCTCGTCAACCGATGGTAACGGGCAGACGCTCCCACCCGCGAGTATCGATGCCCTTGGTCAGTGCGGCCTCGTCGTAGTCGACGGTCCACTCGGAGATGCGCGGCAGAATTGTCTCCAGCGCTATGCGACCCTCGATCTTGGCGAGATTGGCGCCCAGGCAGAAGTGAGGTCCGAAACTGAACGTGAAAATCTGGGCTGGATTGCGGTGAATGTCGAAGCGCTCCGCGTCTTCCCACTGTTGCTCATCGCGATTGGCCGCCGGAGGAAGCAGCACCACGATGCTCTCGGCGGGAACCGTCCGGCCGTGAAACTCAACGTCTTTCGTGGTCCAACGACAAAAGTGGTACGAGGGTGGCTCACAGCGTAAGACCTCCTCGAACGCCTGTGGAATGAGCAACGGGTTCTCGACGAGCTCCTGCCGCTGGTCGGGATGGTCGCTCAGGAGACTGCCCGCCCATGCGATGGCGGTAGCCGTCGTGTCGCTTCCGGCCGATGTAATCAGGGTGAGGTACGTGACGATCTCGTCACGACGCAACGTCCGCTTTGTTCCGGTCTCGTCCTCAAACTCGTACTGGATCAGCTGGGTCATGACATCGTCCGACGGGTTCTTCTCGCGCCAGTCGAGGTACTCGTTGAACCACGCCGCCGATTCGAGGATGCCGAGGAGCACTTTCTGGTCGGGATCAGCCGACCCCTCGTGGAGATTCTTCTGAAAGACAGCAAGAAGATCGGCTTGATCCTTCTTGGGCACCCCGACCAACATCCCGATCACCTGAACGGGAAGCTGCAACGCGAAAATCGCGCATGAAGTCGAACCGCTTACGTCCTGCGAGACCGTCGACGATTTCTTGGCTTAGCGCTCGGATCTGGGACTCGAGGCCCGCGACTGCACGCGGAGTGAACAGCCGCGACACGATGCTTCGGTGCATCGTGTGCATCGGAGGGTCCTCATTGATGAACAGTCCGGGAGGCATCTCCACATCCTGGGTGATGAGGTTGTAGACCATTCCTTTGCTCGAGATGAAGGTGTCTCTATCGGGCAGTACACGCGCCAGATCCTCATGACGGCTCAGCGCGTAGAAGTTGAACTTCTCGTTGTAGTAGAGCGGAGCTTCATTCCGCAGTCGACGGAAGGTCTCGTACGGGGACGCGTAGATGTCCCGGTCGTACATGTCGTAGTAGACGTCAGCCTCGGTTCGGATCATCTACCAATCTCCTCAGTTGGACATCGAACAGCACTTCTCAAGCCTAGGTGGCCTCAATTGGGCCTGCATCCGAGAAATTCCGGGGTCCGACCGGTCACCGTCGCTCACGAGGGTGACCGCGCGTCGGCACCAGAGCGGTGCAATGATCTTCCCACCGATCTGGAGCAGTGGGGGGGATCATGGGATCTGTTCGATTCGTGACCGCGGCATTGGCCACTCTTGTTTTTCTGCCGGCGTTTCTCGTCGGCGGACTTTCCTCAATCGCGGCGGCTGCGCCGGCGCCACTGACCATCGCGTTCGTCACCTCGGAAACCGGGCTTGCCGCGACACAAGACGTCGGCGTCGTCGCGGTGTTCAAAGCAGCGCTCGAGGCGCAGAATGCCAAGGGCGGCGTCAACGGCCACAAGCTTGTCCCGCTGGTCATCGACGACCAGACCAGTCCCGCAACGCTGTCAACCGGCGTACAGGAAGCCATCTCCAAGGGTTCGATCGGAATCGTGGCGGAATCCTCGCTGTTCGGTCTGGCCGCCAAATACCCTCAGCAAGCAGGGGTCCCGGTGACGGGCGACAGCTCGGACGGGCCCGAGTGGGGCACGCAACCCAATACCAATATGTTCGGTGTCGGATCGAGTGGGAGCGTTGACCCCAAGTACCCCGTCAGCACGCTCTTCGGGAAGTTGGTGAAGCGATTCGGGGGGACCCGGTTGGCCGTATACGGGCTCGGCATTTCGCCGAACTCCATCCAGGCCAATTCCAACGAAACCCAGTCGGTCTCTCGTATCGATCCCGCGGCGAAGACGGTCGTTGACGACCGCTCGGTTCCCTTTGGCAGCCAAAACTTCGGGCCGGCGGCACTCGTTGCCAAGTCGAACAACGTCAACATCGTCTGGTCCAACCTGGATTCGGCTTCCAACATCGGGCTGGCCACGGCCTACCATCAGGCCGGCGTCAAGACAAAAGCCATCTTCTTCCCTTCGGGCTACGACCCCAAGCTCATCCATTCGCCGTCATGGGCGAACGTCCAAGGCGACATCTTCGAGGTCGTCTTCCACCCCTTCTACGAGCCCAATGCCGGGACCAAGCAGATGCAGTCGACGCTGATGAAGTTCGCCGGTTGGTCCAAGAGCCAGTTCCCAACGTTCTCCCAGGACAACACGTGGCTGTCCACGGAGTTGATGATCATGGGTCTCGCGGGCGCTGGCGCCAACCCCACCCATGCGAGCGTGATCAAGTCACTGCACAGCATCAAGGCGTACAACGGAAATGGGATCATGCCCTTCACCGTCGACTACGCAACGGGCTTCGGCCATATGAGCGAGCCGAATTGTGTCTGGTTGACCAAAGCCGGACCGAACGGCTACGTAGCCCTGGGAAAGGACCCCGTGTGCGGGGACTACCTCACCGGGACCACCTCGGTGGTGCATACCTCGTAGGGACGAGCACGGGCCATCTGTGCTCGCACCCGAAATGGAAACCCGATCGGCCACAGAAGACGACCGTGATGCCGTCTGACCGAGGCGGGCCCAGCATCAGGGCTCGCTCCCGACGGGTGGGGCACGAAAGACCGAGCAGCAGGTCTCCTCGGGGTACTTCGGCCGGGAACCAGGGGGTAGAGGAGTCTCGAGTTGCGCCACCGTAGGACCGATCTGTTCGGCCACCGGCCGAAGTAGGTCGAGATCGAACTGATATACCCGCGCGGCTCGCTCGGCCAAGATCTGACTGCGTTCGGGCTGTGGAAGATCACACAGAGTGGCACGCAGGGCCTCCACCGTAAACGGGGCCGTACCCTCCGCATGAGGTATGTCCGCTCCCCACATCAGGTTTGGTATTCCTGCGTCACGGGCGGCACGCAGATCGTGAGGTCCGGCAACGTAACAATTCGTCCCGAAGTACTCGCTCGGCGTTCTCCTGAGGTTCGCCAACGCATCTTTCACATGCGGGTAGAACGGTGTACCTGTGCCCATGTCCCGCAACCTGTACATCATGTCCATCTTCATAAGGTCACGGGCGATCTCCGCGGCGCTCGCGATTTCGGTGGTGACGAACAGCAGATCGGGGTGGCGTTCGAAGACCCCGGCGAAGATGAGATGGCTGATGGCTCGGGACGTGTAGAACTGGATCTCTACGAAGTGGACGAGCTGCGAAGCCTCGCCGCCCTCGTAGACCGACTCGGTCGGAGCGGCTGCATGGCGATGGATCGGTAACTCCAGCTCCGCGCACGCCGCCCAGAGCGGATCGTATTGGGGGTAATAGAGGTTCACCATCTTGAGCACGTGATCTCCCGGGAGTAACACACCCCGAAGGCCATTTTCTTTCGCCCAGCGGACCTCAGCGACTGCATCGTCCACGTCGTCGAGGAAGATCTGTGCAAAACCGGCGCGGCGCTCAGGTGCCTCACTGCAGAAGTCAGCCAGCCAGCGATTGTGAGCACGCAGTCCGGCAAACCGCAGCTCGTACTCCTCGCGACTCCGCGGGCTGGGGGAAGTGAAGACGCCCGAGGGGTAGAAAGGAGGAGCAGTGTTGGGAAAAAGGACTTCGGCCGCGATTCCCTGACTGTCGATGTAGTCGAGGCGCAACTGACTGTCCCAATTCAACGGCGCTGCGGCAGAGGCCACGCCCGAACGGTTGTTCACCGGCCGATCCTGGTCGAGCTCATCCGCCCAGGCATCATGGAAGTTGTCGGCCCACGGGTCGAACGCCTCGTGATAGCGCTGCTCCAGGTAGGGCTTGTAGTCCCAGAGATCGGCGCCGCAGTGGCCGTCGGTCGAAATGACGATCTCATGTTGCATTTGTCGGGACCGAGACTTTCTCTGCGCAGGGGCAGTTGGGGACCTGCAGGTTCGACGGCCCGGAAATGCTAACCCCATGTGCCGGTGCGCATGACTGTCCAACTGAGCCGGACCCGTCCAAGTGAGGACGCCCAGGCCCGGCCCGCTGACGATACGAGCGACCGCGAACCATGGGAATCGGAATCGTTCGGGACAACTCCTTCTTCTCCCGGTCTCGTACACTGGTTCACAGCCCGGCAGAGAACGTCGCCGGACGAGGAGGGCTTCTCGTGACGATGACGGGCACGGACGTCTACTACGACATGTACGACCGCGGCATCTACGCCTCACCGTACGAGACCTTCCGCAAGCTGCGCAACGAGGCGCCCGTCTACTACAACGAGAAATACAACTTCTACGCGCTGAGCCAGCACGCCGATCTGGCTCGTGTGCTCACCGATCGGGAGACGTTCATCTCCAGTAAGGGTGGCGTGTATCACATCATCGCAGCCCCCGACCTCGAGCTCCCACCCGGACTGTTCATCTTCGAGGATCCACCGGCACATACGATGCACCGGAGCCTGGTCTCGCGTCTCTTCACCCCCCGGGCGGTCTCAGGGCTCGAGGCGCAGATTCGTGAGCTTTGTGCCGAAATCGTCGAAGGGCTCGTCGGACAAGACCGGTTCGATTTCATGCGGGACTTCGCGCTTCGACTACCCGTGCAGGTCATCGGGATGCTCGTGGGTGTCCCCAAAGAGGACCAAGCATCGTTGCTGGAGACCTTTCAGAGGAACCTGCATGAACTACAGGAGGATCTCGAGACGCAACAACTGATCGGGATCACTGAGGCCGCAGCCTGGTTCAACGAGTACCTCGACTGGCGGGAGAAGAACCCCACCGACGACGTCATGTCCCAACTCCTGAACGTCGAATTCGAGGACGAGACAGGTACGAAGCGGAAGCTCCGGCGTGAAGAGACCGTGACCTATTTGACCCTCATCACAAGTGCAGGTAGCGACACCACCGCGACCGCGATCAGCTGGGCGGGCTCCCTCCTCAGTGATCATCCGGATCAACGACGCGAGCTGATCAACGACCCGACACTCATCCCCAACGCGGTCGAAGAAGTTCTCCGTTGTGAGCCGCCTTCGTACCATTTCTGCCGCTGGGTCACGAAGGACGTCGAATTCCACGATCAGGTCATCCCGGCCGACAGCATTCTCGTCATGGTCCCGCCTGCGGCCAACCGGGACGAACGGAAGTGGGAGGAATCGGACCGCTTCGACATCCACCGCGATCCCAACCAGATCTTCACTTTCAGCTTCGGCCCTCACTTCTGCCTGGGTGCCAACCTGGCCCGGCTCGAGGCTCGGATCGCACTCGAGACGATCCTGCCGCGGATCCCCGAATGGACTGCGGACAAGGAGCACTCCGAGTTGACCGGCGGGATCGACACCCGCGGTTGGGCACGTCTCCCGGTCGACATTCCCTAGTTCGCGAGAACCGCCCGGAAGTATCAGGAGCCGATTCGGCGCCTGCCGAGTCTCGGTCGCTCCGCTCCGCCACCCAAGGCGTCTACTCGCTCGACCGCGGTTCGGGTAGCTGGCCCTCCAGAACATCGATGCTCAGCCGCGTTTGCACGGTGCTCCTTATGCGCCAACCCTCACTCGTGCGGACATATTCGTCGTGGTAGTGGCCGGCACCGCGAAACCTCACCGGCTGACCATTGCCCGGCAACGAGACGTGGTCCTGCATAGCCCAGACGCCCCTCGCGTGGTCAATACCCGTGAACACGATCTCGGGGGTGTGGCAGTGGTGCGCCGTGGTTGCACCATCGAGACTCTTTGAGACTGACGACACGACCTGGTCACGTCCGTCCTGCGCCTGACCATGGCTCTCCAAACGGTAGTCCTCAGTCAAGACTTCCTTCTTCCACGTATCCCAGTCCTTGGTATCCACGCACCTGGCGTAGAGGCCTCTGAGCCGCTTGATCTCCTCGAGATCCTCCAACCTCTGCAGCCGGTCCGTCAGTTCCTGAAATTCGCTCTCGGCTTCCACGTCCGACCGCACGTCCTCTCTGCCGTTGACTACGTCCGTCCGGTCAGGCGCCCGAGGACGAGGCCCCGTTCCCGCCTACCCAACTCGGCTGAAGCGCGGCGTCTCCGCCATGGTTGCTGACCTCTTGGGAACTGGCGCGATGACCTTCCTGAGCGTTCGGGCCGGTCCCTGCAGGCTGACGGTGGGACGTGCGTGCTGCACCGCCAGGTTGTCCCATAAAACCAGGTCGCCTTTTCTCCAGTCGTGTTGCCACGAGTGGCCCGGGTCGTAGAGATAGGAGAACAGGGTCTCGAGAAGTTCTTCGCTCTCCTCCGATGGGAGCCCGTCGATCTTGCTGGTCATCATCTGCGACACGTAGAGGATCGTCCGTCCGGTACGTGGGTGTTGCAAACCGACTGGTTTCGTCGTCGATCGTATGTCCGTTCGAATCGGGTTCAGCAACTCCTCGGTGTTGTCGCCTCGCTGCTGCTGGCCGGTGACGTGGACTGCGCTCAGTCCGTCAACCTTGGCCCGTACATCGTCTGGCAGACGCGCCCACGCATCCGTCGCGCTGCAAAAGAGGGTCGGCACCGACGGTTGTTCGACCTCGATGCCGTAAAGCGACAGCAGCTCCATCGGGTTTTCACCCCACATCATGTCGGAGTGAAAGAGAAGGCTGCCGTACGGCGCGTTTCCGTTCTCGTCCCGGTTTGAGACATTGGTCGGATAGAGATGAGCGAATCGATCCAGCCCTGTCCGATCAGATGGCACATGGCCGCCCACAAGTATCCCGGCGAGGGCCATCTGATCGTCGGCGGTGACGTCGACGTCTCGGAACAGGAGAGCTCCCCGGTTGTCGAAAGCCTCACGCAACAGGCGGCGGTCGTGTTCACCGAGCGGAGTGTGGATGTCGAGACCCCGCACCTCGGCGCCGAATTCGGGCCTGATCTCCTCAATATGAAACTCGGTCAAGTTACGACCTCCGTCCGTGACGACGACGCCCTTCCCGGATATCGTTCCACACCCCGGCCCTCGCCGAGACCATTGCCAACCTGCTGGGCCCGTACACCGTCCAGGCTGATTTCGTGCAGGCGACTTGCTCGCTCTGCGATAGCGTTTGGGGGGCGGGTTCGAGCTGATCGGCTTTTGATGAGCTGTCCAACTGAGGAATTTCCCCTTGGTGGTTCACGCCCGAAGCAGCTGCAGGTCCCGGCCCTACGATGACGATGCCTTCGTCCCCGGGATATCGGTTCCGCAAGTAGGCGTGCTTTGGGTGGGGACGAAGCCGTTCTTTTCGGCCCGAACCGTCCAGACACAGATCGGCAAGTCGTGCCCGAAGACGGTCGAGAAGTTGATCGTGTTCGGGAGCAGGCCGTTGCCGTTGTAGTTCTTGACGCTGCGGATCGACTTGATCACCGCCGAGCGCGTCGGGTTCGAACCTGCCCCTTCGAGGCCCCTGATCATGAGGTCCGCGCCCAGCCAGCCGTTGGACTCGGAGAAACTCGGGAAATCTGCCTTGGTGTAGTGGTCGTACTTCTCGAGCACCGCCTGCATCTGCCTCGTGCCGGCATTGGGGAGCTGGAAGGGACGGACTTCGGTTTCGAAGATGGCACCCTGGACCTCGGGCCAGGCCGGACTGTGAATCAGGCTCGAGCTGTACCCCGCCGGCAGGGCGTCCACCTTGAGCTTGATCCCGGCCTGCTCGTAGGCCCGGGTGATCGCGATGTCGCTGGCCGAGTCGAGATTCGGCCACAGTGCATTCACGCCGGCCTGCTTGGCGATGAGCGCCGCGCTCGTGAAGTCGACGCTCCCGAACGGAATAGTGGTGTTGTTGACCGGGGTTTTTCCTCCGACGCGACTGAAGGACTGTGCGATGTCCGAGTTGGCCCGGACGGAGTCCGGTGAGACCCCGATGGCATAAGTGGCGAGCTTGGTGGCATCGAACTCCTGGAGCAACTTCCCGTACATCGTGTTGACCGGGTAAGAGGGATCCAAGCTGCCGTATACCGAGGCGAACATGTTCGTGTACGGTTTCTGACCCCATTCGGGACCATCGGAGTCGTCGCCGGTAACCGGCACACCCGCTTGTTGCGCGTACTTGGCGGCCAGGAAGAACACCGGTGATTCGGAGACGATGCCGATGGCACCTCGTGAGATCGCCTCTTGGACTTCGGTCGAGATGAGAGTCGGGCTCGTCTGATCGTCGAGGACGAGGGGGACGAGCTTGTGCCCGTTCACGCCACCTTTGGCGTTTTGCATGTCGAGTCTGGCTTCGAACGCCTGCGCGGTACCTACGTCCTGGGGGGCGGCAGCGCCGGTCTCGGATGTGATCAAGGCGATAGTGATCGGTGCAGGGGCGGCCGCAGCGGGCGTCGCCACCCCCCACACCAGCACGGGAGCCAATGTGGTGATGGCCAAGGCTGCGACAAGCGTGGTTCGAGACATGAACTCCCCCGGTCTCTCTTGACATCGATCGTTGCGTAGCGATCATCGTCCATCTCAAATGCAAATGCAACGCGGGCAGAACCGCGAACTCACTGAGAGTCAACGACGCGAGCCGCGTCGGGCTGAGAGATCCATGTCCAACCGGATACGTGCGTCGCGTCGCGCCGAACCGCGTTGGATGCGGCTCACGCATTGTTGGCCACGTCGTCTACGACGTGGAAGTACGGACCCGTGTACCGACGATGTGACTACTCAGGATGCCTGGGTTGTCAGAAGGCGGTGCGAAAGGGTTTTGACATCATGCGTGTCAGCAAAATCTCCGTCATCTCCCGCCGTCCCCGGGGTGTGCGAGGTGGTCGAGGCGCAGTCGGACATTCCGTTTTGAGCTGATCCGCCACACTCCGTCCGCGCCCTTGCGGTACGTCTCGAAGTAGTGCCCGTAGCCCTGGATGCTCAGTGGGCCGCTCGGCAGCTCGGTTTGCACGTAGTCGAACATGGCCCAAATGCCCTCTGCCTCTGTCTCGCTGAGCAGGGTGATCTCTGGCATGTGCCCGTGGTGGGTGGTGACGCCGCCACCAAGCATCGATTTGAGATCGGCAAAGTACTCCTCGTTCGATATGGCCACTTTGGCCGATTCCTGGGGGAGGTAGTGGACGCAATCCTCCGTGAACAGGGTCTCGAAGGCGTCCCAGTCCTTCGTATCGAGGTATCGGAAGTAGCGAGCTTTCAACTGCTTGATCTGCTCGATGTCCCACAATTGCCGCACTGAAGGTTCCACGCCCTGCCCTCCCACCGAGTCGGCGGCTTGTCCCAGCACTCCCAATTCGATCTGCCGCTCCATCGCGACCTTCAACACCGTCTCGACATCCTTGCGAATGAAGCGGCCCGCTACGCGGGTCAACGGCTCCGACCCCCCGAAACCGGAGACCAATCCCAACGCTCGACTGTCGCCACTCCCGTGTTGGATCGCCTCCATCGCTTCGACAGTGGAGAGTCCCGCCTGACTCAGGACTCGCTCGGCCTCAGCGACCAGAGCAACGTTCCCGGCGAACAACGCGTTGTTGACGAGCTTCACCCATTGGCCATCTCCGACCATCCCGACATGGATCACGGGGTCGGCGTAGGACCGGATGATCGGATCGATCCTCTGTAAGAACTCCTCCTCGCCTCCCACCCACAGGGTCAGGCGGCCTTCGCCGATGTCCGCCGGGTTTCCACTGAGTGCTGCGTCCACGACGCCTACTCCAGCGGGCCCAGCTTGCTCGTTCAGCAATCGCATTGTGTTCGGATCACAGGTCGTGTGATTGATCAGAATGGATCCTGGGGACAGGTGGCCGAGCAAACCCTCCACCCCCAGACACACCTCTCGGACTTGTGCGTCGTCGTATACGCACACGATGACGACGTCACAAATGTCGGCCATCGTTTCGAGGGAACCCACTCGAGTGGCGCCGAGGTTCGTCAGAGCGGCAGCAACGTCGTCTCGGCGAGCGTGAAATACCACTGGATCGCCTCGGTCGAGCAGCCGGCGGGCGATCGGAAAGCCCATCTGGCCCAGCCCGACCATCCCGACCCGCATCTGTCTCACTCTTCGGTCGGAACCCGCCGCTCAACGAGCTGCACATTGGAGCCAGCTCTGCGATCCCGAATCATCTCGAACCCAACGCTCGCGGCGCGAACCCTGGTCACCATTCGCAATAAGTCAACCAACTGAACCGCACCGGGCGCTCCCATCTGGGCAGCTCACCAACGCACCGGCACCGCCTCGGGGCTGCGCAGGAAGGTTGAGGAAGACCAGGTGATCTCGGCGGGCGGCACTGCCAGCTCAAGGGTCGGGAATCGTCGCATCAGCGCCCGGAGTGTCGCCTGAATTTCGTAGTCAGCGAGATGGGCACCCAGACACCGATGGGCTCCAACCGCGAGTGAGAGGTGCGGCCGGGGTTCGACCCGGTGAAAATCGATCTCCCACCCACCCGGGAACACCGACTCGTCCCGGTTGGCCACCTGGTGTTCCGGGAGAACCGGGTCACCTGCGCACACGACGACGCCGCCGCTCAACTCGACGTCTTCCTTGGCCCAGCGGACATTGGGCATGCCGAATCGGAAGCTGGGAATCCACCGCCACAGCTCCTCAACGGCGCCCGGTAGTAGCGCGGGAACGTCTTGGAGCTCCCGCCAGAGTCGGGGATCCGACATGAGCACATAGAGCGTGGAGCCGAGCTGCGCAGCCGTCGTCTCGAAGCCGGCGAGGAACAGAGCAAGTGACAGGCTGAGCAGCTCTTCTTCGTTGAGCTGATCCTCGTTGTCGCGAGCGTTGACCATGATGCTGAGCAGATCATCCGTGGCATTGGCACGACGCTCGGCAATGAGAGCGCCGATGTATTCGAGAAGGTGCCCCAATGCGCCAGCCTTGACGTCCTGCTCCTCATCAACGGCCATGAGTGTGTCGACCCATGCTCGGAAGATCGAGATGTCCGACTCCTTCACACCCAGGATTCCTGTGAGCAGTCTCAGCGGAAGGGGCCACGCGACGAGTTCGACGTAGTCGGCCCCCGGGCCCGCATCCTCGAGATCCGACAGCAGCTGATCAACGATTTCCTCGATCCAACCCCGCAATTTCTGTATCTGCGGGGCTGAGAACGCTGTCAGTGTCAAGCGGCGCAATCGCGTATGCCTGGGTGGATCCATGTTCGCGATGATCGCCGGGTTGCCAGCGAAATTGAGTGGCATCATCCGCGGCGCGTCACGGTCGGCTCCGAGCTCCCGACTGAAGCGGCGATCTCCGTAGACCGTTCTCACGTCCTCGTAGCTCGTCGCCAGCCAGCACGATTCGCCGTAGGGAAGTCGCACTCGGATCGGCCCCGTAGCCTGGAGTTCCCGGTAGAAGTCGTCGATTATGAGATCGTCGTGCCGAACAACCGGATATTCCATCTCGTTCGATTCGATCACGTCGCCAACTCCCCGGCTCGCCCATCGGACGACCAACCCCCGCTCACAGTCGTCCCGCGACTCCGACCAGGTCTTCCTCCACCAAGAGCTTGATCGCCGGGATGCTTTCGGCCCCTTCGGGGGGCTTCAGGTAGCCCCCCCGGGCATCGAAGTTCTCCATGAGTTCGGGGCGGATATCTGGCTCAGTTGCATTGATCTGCTCCACCCTGGGTCCGATCCGACTGGCGATCTCCATCAACCGGCCGCGATCCAGACCGAAAAACCCGATGGCGTTCTCGCCGAGCATGAGCCGCACCTCGTTCTCGGGAACACCGTGAAACGCATCCTGCAGCCACTGTGTTGTATGAGGCCAGGTGCTCTCGAAATGTGGGTAGTCGCGGCCGAAGAGGATGGTCTCGACCCCGATGTCGTGTCGCATCTCGACCTCGGCCTTGTGGATGAACGACGCCCCGGCAAGGCAGTTGCGTCGCCAGTATTCGCTCGGCTTCAGGAGTGCTGGTATTTCAGCTCGATGAGCATCGAAGAAGGAGTCGAGAAAGTCCAGCGTCGCTGGGATCCAGTCGAGTCGGATCTCAGTGAGCATGAGCTTGAGTCCAGGGTGCCGGTCGAATACTCCCCCGAAGACCATCTGCCACAGCGGGCGCCTGGAATGGACGTTGCGATTCACCCAGTTGGAAAAAAACATCGCGGAATCGTCGCTGACGGCGTCGGCGTGTTGAAGGATCTTCTGAACGTCACTCGTACCGCCGGCCGCTTCGGCGGCGGCCCCATAGATTTTCTCGATCTCCTTGAAAACGGTGCCTTGGGCGGTGCCAAACCCAGCGTGAACGACGATGGCAATGTTGCGTTCCTCACACGCCTGCCAGTAGGGCTCCCAGTAATCGTCGACGAGTTCTGGAAGCCCGGGATGGGTCAAATAGCCAGGTCCGTAGGTGGCGGTGAATCCATGATCCGCGATCCAACTCGACCTCTGCCACGGCCACGTTGATGTCGGTACAGGGACCAACCGCCGCCGTCAAGAGAAACCGGTCCAACGCGAAACCGAAGGCATCCGCTGCCCATCGGTTCCACGCACGCGCACCGGCTTCCCATGCATCGAGCGGGTATAGACGGTTCGTCCCGTTGTGGAACAGGTCGCCGAGGCGCGAGTCACCATGGAAGACGAACTCGGCCGCGACCCCTTCCCGATCCATGTCAGCCAGCCGGAGGACAGGATCGTGAAGCCCGTGCCAGCCAGATGTGTGCGCCTCGCGGTGCTCCGGAAGCGGAGCGGTCGTCGTCTTCTTTGCACCGAGCAATGCCGTCGCAACCGGATAGATGGCGTTGTCCTCGTGCAGGTTGGGGATCAGGTGGTGGAAAGCCGGATCCAAGTAGTCACACCAGAGCTCCTTGGGGATCCCGGCGTGGCTGTCGGAGGATATGAAGATGAGTTTGTCATCCATATGTGCTCCTTTCGAGGTCTTCGGCCGGCGTCCACTTGGACGTGCGGCCATGTCAGCTGCGGCTTCTCCGGCGAATCTAGTATCGATCGTTGCCGGTCAACCTCGGCGTTGCCGCTTTGTCACGATTTGACACAAGAACCGGTGGGCCTGTCACCGACGGCTGCCACCTCCGCACGCGTGGTCTCGGCTTCGGAGAACCCGATGATTGGAGTTCAGGCCAGAAACGTTCAGCCCCGGCCACTCCTGACGCGTTGTCGGGCTGGCCATTCAGAGAAGCTCGCGAGGAAACGGGGTGTGTGGACGGTGAAAATTGAAGGCGTCGGGCCAACCGTTCCCGGCGTGAAACTCAGTGTCACGCCTGATGATCGAAGGCAGATCCGCTGGTTGCCAACCCTCAACGAGATCTTTGCCCGCCAAGTCATAGGTCGGTCGGTTGAGCTCCAGCAACAATTGCAGACTGTAGGCGATCCGCCCCGTGAGCTCGACGGGGTCACCGGTGCAGAGTGCCAGAGCGCTCTCGGCCATTGTCTCCACCGGTTCGCAGATGTCGTTGAGCGCAACGATGTTCCCCGCCTTCACCCGCGGCGTGAGAATCGCCACCTGCGGGGTCATCGCGTTGACCGCAATGACACCCTCGTTCTCGCCCGCCGCAGCAAGAGTCAGCCGGTTGAGCGCAGCCTTCGTTGCGCCGTACATCGCGCTTCCATCCTTTGCTTTGAGGGCGAAGGGCGGTCCCGGAGGTAGCTCAGCGCTGAAGCTTGTCAGGTTGAGGATCCACCCCTCACCCCTTGCCCGCATCCCGGGGATCACTTGCGACATATGGAGCCACGGTGCCCACAAGTTGCACTGGGCATAACTTTCCAGCTCGGAGACTGTGAATTCGTGTACCGGCTTCAAGGTGTGCGCCACAGCGTTGTTCACCAGGACATCGATTGGCCCGAAGGCCTCCTCCGTCCGTGCGACGAGGGAGTCGCGTCCTCCGTCGGGATCGCTGAGGTCGCAGGGGAACTGGACGGCTGTTCCGCCAAGGTCCTCAATAGTGGTCAAGGTCTCACGCAGTCCGTCAGACCGATCGCGCCGTAATTGCCACCTTGGCGCCCTCTGCCGCAAACCGAACCGCGACGGAGCGACCTGTCCCGCCCTGACTGGCGCCCGTGACCAGCGCTACCCGGCCTTGCAGATTCGTCCCCATGCGTCTTCCTCCTTGATGGTGAAGTGACGACCCTCACCGAAATGCGACTGGACCGTTCGATCTCACGGCTACTGCTCAATCGTGCGACGACTCGACGGCATACGTTCCACGCCGCCACTGCGCTCGGGTGCTGTGAGGGTCGACGGGCGGCGGCGATGCACGGCGGCCGCCTGAGCCCCACCGGCCGACAATAGGACCGAAGCGAGAGCCGCCCCGGCAACCTGATTCCGATTCGAGCTCACGAGCCATTTGGGTTCGTCCCGTGTCTGCTCGGGTCGAGGCAACGCTGCTGGGACCGTCGAACGTCCTTCCGGCGCTAGTGAGAGCGTGCGATCGTCCCACCATCGACGGGGATCATCACCCCCGTGATGAAGTGTCCTTCCGGACTGACGAGGAACAGCGCAGTCTGCGCGATGTCCCATGCGTCACCCTCACTGGGCAGAGAGATCTTGAACGTCAGATCGAGCTGAGCCGGGTCCAGTCCAGCTTGTGTGATCGCGTTATTGCGCATCGGCGTGTCGATGATCCCCGGAGCAACACAGTTGATACGGATCCCGTCCTTGCCGAATGTGTCGGCGACATCGTTCATGAGACCCTCCAATCCGGCCTTCGCAGATGCATACGCTGCCTGCCCCCGCCCGCCTTGGCCGCGCAGTGCCGCGATCGACGAAATGTTCACGATTGACCCTCCACCGCCACGCTGCATGACGGGGATCACTGCCTTGGTCAGCATGAACGGCGCGGCCAGGTTGACGGTCAAGATCTGTTGGAGCAATTCGACTGAAGTGTCGAGCAGGTTGGTTGAAGATGCGATCGCTGCGTTGTTCACGAGTATGTCTACCCCGCCGTAACTGGCGACAGCCGCGTCAACGATGCGTTGGGCTTGACTCAGATCGCTCAGATCGGCGAGGACGATCGTCGCCTCACCGCCTTCCTTCTCAATGATCTCCAAGGTCTCCTGGGCGCGATCGCTGACAACGTCGACCAGCACCACGCGAGCACCCTCGCGGGCGAAGAGCACTGCCATGGCTTTCCCCGTGCCCAGTCCCGGTCCGCTGGACCCCGCCCCCGTCACGATTGCCACCTGGCCTGCAAGCCTTCCCGATTCCGACAACGATCCGTCCTCCTGGGGTCGGGTAGCCGACGGCCCCACGCCGCAGCCGGGCCGGGAGCGTACTACGGGTTCGCTTTCGGACACCCGCCCAATCGATTGATCCGTGGCCCGCCAGCAAGCATCAGCGTGGTTCCCGTCAGGTGCTTGAATCGCGGTCTATTACCATGCCGCTTTCACGAGCCGAGGCACCTTCGACAAGTCGGAACGCCGACCTGCGAACCTTGACGAGATGAGGAACCGACTCATGGACGCCGACTATCTCCTGACCACGACGCGATCAATACGCAGGCTGCTCGACCTCGGAGCACCCGTCGATCGCGACGAGATCCGCGATTGTCTGCGCATCGCCTGCCAAGCGGCCAATGGAACGAACATGCAGTCGTGGCGATGGATTGTGGTGAGTGATCCCGAGCTCCGGCGCCACATCGCCGATCTGTACAGGGACTCCTACCTCGCCCAGACCGGTAGAGAGGGGACGGGCCAAGAAGTGTTCCGTCCCACACCGTTTGGCCGCATCATGTCATCGACCGAGTGGCTCGTGGAGCACTTGAGCGAAGTTCCCTTGCACGTGATTCCTTGCTATGAGCCTTATCTTGAGGACCAGGGAGGCAGCTCGTTCGCGACCGCCACTTTGTACGGATCGATCTTCCCCGCCGTCTGGAACTTTCAACTGGCATTGCGGTCTCGTGGCTACGGCACGTGCATTACCACCCTCCACCTCGTTCACGAGCGAGAGGTCGCCGCATTGCTCGGCATTCCGGACACGTTTGTCCAGGGATGCCTCCTGCCGGTCGGACGGCTGCGTCCCGGTCAGACCTTCAGGCCAGCCCCACGACGGCCGATCGAAGAGGTGGCATGTCTCGAGCGATTTGACGGTCCTCAGCTCTGAATCGACCCCATGACCAAAGAGAGGCTGCATGAGTGAAATGGACAGTTTGGGAGCGACGGTCCAAGCCCTCGTCGACCGGGCCGAAATCCTGGAGTGCCTGAACAGTTACGCGCGAGGCATGGACCGCCACGACCGAGAGATGGTCCGATCGTCCTACCACGAAGGCGCCATCGACATTCACGGCTCCCAGGCGTTCGGAGTCGAGGACTTTATCGATTGGGCCTTCGCCTACCATGAGCCACAGTTGCACCACCAGCACTACATCTCCAACGCGATCATCGATGTGCACGGCGAGGTCGCACACAGCGAGTGCTACTACCTCTTCGTCGCACGGTATCCCGATCGCGAAACGCCGTTGACCGTGGCAGGTGGCCGGTACGTGGACCGGCTCGAGCGCAAGGGTGGACGCTGGGCGATCTCGACCCGAGTGTGCACGGCCGAATGGAGGACCACACCCGAGTCCAGGTTGCCTGACCGAGGACTTCCCCTGATCGTTCCCGACATCCACGTGTCCCACGACGTCAGCGATGTCTCCTATATGAGGCCGCTGCAGATCGAACTGGTTCCCGAGACGAAGTAGGGCCGAAGCCGTCCTGTTGAGCGATGACAACGAGCCTTGCCCTTGGCTCCGAGGTGGCGGTTCATGACAGCCTGTGGTCGGACGACCTCGTTGATCCGTCCGACATGATCACGAGCTCCACGGTGGGCGCGCCCATCCCTTGAAACGAGACCCGGCGGCGCGCTTCTTGGCTGGTCAGGGGCGCATACAACGCCCGCCGTCGATGTTGAAGGTATCGCCAGTCAGATAGTGGCCACCCTCCGACGAGAGAAACACCGCGAGCGCCCCCGCGTCTCTCTCGGGATCACCAAGCCGACCCAACGGGATGTTGGCCAGGGAATGCTTGTAGTGCTCGGGGTTTGCGTCGAAGAACTCCTTCGAGCCTTCGGTCAACATGCCCGGGATGATGCAGTTCACAGTGATGTTGTACTGTGCCCATTCCCGCGCCGCAGTACGAGTGAGAGCGCGGTTGGCTTCTTTCGCGGCGTTATAGCCCACCATGCCTACGTTGCCCAGCAGGCCCGCTTGTGAAGCAAAATTGATAACGCTGCCCTCCGACTCCTTGAGGTAGGGGAAGCACGCCTTCATATAACGAAACGAGGCGAGGAAGCCTGAGTCGATGCCGGACATCACGTCATCGACACTCTGATCCTCGATATTGATCCCCGTGACGGCGGTCTGGGCGTTGTTGATCAACACATCGATGCGTTCGAAGGCCTCGACGGTCTTCCGCACCGCACGGTCCACATCCTCGTCGTTGGTACCGTCCGCGACTATCGGCAATGTGTTTTGCGTCGGGAATTCTCTCGAACTCGAGGCTCGTCTGGTCCAGCGCCTCTTGCCGGATGTCGGTGATCGTTACCGAGGCGCCAGCCTTGAGCAACGCGGTCGCCATACCCTTGCCGATGCCACGCGCTGCGCCTGTGACGATCGCCGCCTTGCCGTCCAACTGTATGCCCATGCGTCGCTCCCCAGAGTTGTCAGTGAATCGGAACCGCGGTCGGATGTCGGACGATGATACATCCCGAACAAGTTGAGCTATTGGGCGTCCCCCTGATTCGGCATCTCTCGAATCCGTCGGCGCCGGGTGCGTGCCGTCGCCTTGTGGAATCAGCGGAGCGTTCGAGTTCGTCGACTCCTCTGTGCACCGCTGGTAGTACGACGGGGCCGTTCGGGTCGACGGGACAATTCGAGGAGAGGTCTTCTCTCCGATTCGCAAACTCACTCACCCCTTGTCCGAGTCCATTCATTTGCGCCCAACAGGTACGAACCGTCAGAGGACACGGCCCGCAGGTGTCCACGAGCCGCCTATCACGTCGGGCATTCAGTCTGACGGCCGTTCGATACGATCCGAGTAGCGCCGCATCTCGACCGGCGTGGCAACAGCCCTGAGGAGGTCGGAGTGTCTGAGATCGTGGAGTACGGAAACCTGATCGGCGGGCAGATGAAGGGTGCGTCGTCCGGTCGTCTACTGGACACGGTGAATCCTGCGAACGGCGAGGTGTGGGCGAAGGTCCCGCTCAGTGATCGTGGGGATGCCGACGAGGCTGTCGCGGCAGCCAAGGCGGCGTTTCCCACGTGGTCGGCGCTATCGCCCGACGAGCGAAGTGCCTACCTAAAGAAGGTCGGCAATCTCTTCACCGAGCACGCCGACGAGTTGGCGCGGCTGGAGTCGACCGACAACGGCAACCCGCTGTCCATCAGCAAGATGGTGTTCGACGAGATGAAGGTCCTCTGGGACCGGAAGGCCCACGAGACGCTTGAGGCGTCCACGGGACGTACGGTTCCGCTCGGCCCAACGACCTTGGGCTTGACCATCCGTGAGCCGTACGGGGTCATCGCCGCCATCGTGCCTTTCAACATGCCCGTTGCGATGTTGAGTAACAAGGTCGCGAGCGCACTTGCCGCGGGCAACACCGTCGTGGTCAAACCACCAGAGCAGGCAAGCGTCGCGTGTCTGCGCTTCGCTGAGCTGGTGAACGAAATCCTTCCCCCCGGCACCGTCAACATCGTGTCCGGGCTTGGTGATGTCGGGGATGCGATGGTGCGCAACGTCGACGTCTCCAAAGTCACTATGACGGGCTCCTCCCCGACAGCCCGCCTCATCCAAGCAGCAGGTGCCGAGACCCTCACTCCGGCGATCTTCGAACTCGGCGGCAAGTCACCCAACATCGTTCTCGATGATGCCGACCTCGACACCGCGGTCATGGGTCTCACCTACGCGTCGATCTACGGCTTCAACGCCGGCCAGGCATGTGTTGCCGGCTCCCGGATACTCGTCCAGCGGGGAGTCTTCGACGAGGTCCTCGAGCGAGTCGAGGGGATCGCCAAGTCGATCGTCGTCGGTGATCCCAACGACGCAACGACGTCGATGGGTCCGCTCATCTCACGGGAGCAGTACGAGAAGGTGGTCGCCTTCATCGAGGACGGCACGAAGGAGACCGAACTCCTCTTCGGTGGTCGCCACGGGGCCGAGGTGGTGCCTCATCTTCCTGGCGGGTACTGGGTCGAACCCACCCTCTTTCTCGCCAAGGACAACTCTCCCCGTATCTGCCGCGACGAGATCTTCGGTCCGGTCGGCGCCATCATCCCCTTCGACACCGACGACGAGGCGATCGCTCTCGCCAACGACAGCCGGTTCGGGCTCGCGTCAGGTGTCTGGGGCCGTGACCTGACACGGATCCACCGCTACATCCGCGAGATCGAGTCGGGCAACGTTTGGGTGAACACCTATCTCCAGACACGTCACGAGCTTCCCTTCGCCGGGATCAAAGAAAGCGGTTACGGCCATGACGAGACGATCGAGTTCAGCCGAGAGAAGGGAGTGGTGATCGCCCTGCCGTGGGCCGCCAAGGGACACGGCTCATCGACGATCTTCAGCCAGCTGGACTAAGCATCACTTGACCCGGCTGGTTCCAAACCGCCGATGACGGAATCACGCGCTACAGCCCGTGGTGTCCAACTGAGGAAATCCACAACACAGAACGAGCCGAAGGCCCGCACCGGTGCGTCCGACATTATCGCGCCCGCCACGGTCGTCCTGTCCCCTCGGCCGCGAAGGACGCGTGGGTACCCAAAGAGAAGGCGACGAGCTCAACGGGTAGTCTGTGGCCAGCGGCTTCTCGGGAAGGTGTCATGGAAGACAAGCTGATCATCGTCTCGTCAGACTCGCACGCAGGGGTTCCCAAAGAGCTTTGGACGTACTACCTCGATGAGCGCTTTCACGAGCTGCTCCCGTCCTTGGCTGAGGACAATGAGATCTATCCGACGGCGATTTTCCTCTTGGGTGCGAAGGGCGGCTCCAGCAGCCTGCCCGAGATTCAAGAGGCTCACCGCACCGACTACCACGGACTACACGACCCGGTCCTTCGCCTCGCCGACATGGATCGCGAAGGCATCGCGGCAGAGCTGATCTACCACGGCGACTTCCGGCTGGGCGACATGTTCCACAACGCCACCAACCGGCTCTACCCGAGGGAGGCATGGGAAGCCGGAGCGCGAGGCTGGAACCGCTGGGCTGCAGATGCCTTCGGATTCGCCATGGATCGATTCCTCGTGACCGCAGCAATCGGACCGTGCACCGACATGCATGTCACAACCGCCGAGCTCGAGTGGATCGCCGAGAAGAGGTTCACGGCCACCTTCCTCCCTGGCTACCTACGACACGCCGACATGCCCCCGCTGTACGACGAGTACTGGGAGCCCTTCTGGTCTGCGTGCGAGGAGCTTGGCCTCGCCCTAGTGGTACATGCCGGGTTCGGGACCGAGCATGGTGTTGTCTTCCCGCAGCTCGAGCGGATCTACAACGACGTCGCCAAGGCAGCCGGCAGCACCGAACAAGGGGCTCTCTTCGCGCACGCCGATGCCGTTTCCGACGAATCGGTGACGTTCTTTCACGACTTTCTCAGCCACAACGTCGATTCGCGGCGACCGATGTGGCAGATGATGCTCGGTGGCGTCTTCGACCGGCACCCGCGCCTCAAGCTCCTCCTCACGGAGATTCGCCTCGACTGGGTCCCAGCCACGTTGCGTCATCTCGACGCCGTCTACGAACAGCACCGCGATGATCTTCCGGCCAAGCGGAAACCCAGTGAGTACTGGCCGATGAACTGCCTTGCCGGCGCATCCTTCATTCACAGGGCGGAGGTCGAGATGCGCCACGAGATAGGCGTCGAGACCATCCTCTTTGGTCGTGACTTTCCACACCCTGAAGGCACATGGCCGAACACAAAGGAATTGCTGCGCCTGGCCTTCGCAGGGGTACCCGAAGAAGAGCTGCGGCTGATGTTGGGCGAGAACGCCGTACGATTCCTCGACCTCGACCGCGACCGTCTGGCCGACATGGCCAAGCGGATCGGACCCAGCTTCGAGGACGTGATCGGCGGCGATGACCCTGCGGTGCGACCCGAGCTGGTGACGAACTTCGACCAACGTGGCGGATTCCTGAAACCGGCCGAGGGTGAGGACAGACTGCCGCTGGTCGATTCGCTGCTCCGCGAGGACTTGGAGCTGGTCGGCGTCAGGCGTTGAGCAGTACATCGGGGCATGGATGAACCCGCAACCGCGCCGCACGTGACATCGTTCGGGGAGCGAGTTAGGGGTTCAAACCTTCCAGGTCGCCGAGGATGCGGTCGACCCAGGATCTGACCCCTTCGAACGATCCGTTCGGAGCGACGTGCAGAGTGTTCGACTCAATGGCAGCAAGGATCTCTGCGGCGGCCTCTCGCGCTGAAATCAAACCGTCCCCGCTGACTTTGGCCGTCTGCGCACTGGCTGAGCTCTCGGCAAGCTTCGATGTCGGCCGGTCGCCGGCGTCTCGCCCGGAATTCAAGATGTTGGTGTCCACCATTCCTGGACAAACAACCGTTACCCCGACGCCTGGAGCTGCGTGGGCCAACTCCGCGGCCAGACCTTGCGACAGTGCAACGACCGCATGCTTGGACGCGAGATAAGGCGCGATCCCCGGCATCACCGAGATCCCCGCCATGGAGGCCGTGTTCACCACGTGGCCGCTGTTTTGCGAAATGAGGTGGGGAACGAAGGCCCGAAGGCCGTGGATGACGCCTCGGAGATTGACGCCGAGGACCCAGTCCCACTCGGAGTCTTCGATCTCCCAAGTGAACCCCAACGCGACCACGCCAGCGTTGTTGGCGACGACATCGACGCGTCCGAAGTGGTCCAACGTGGCGACGGCCAGATCGTTGACCTGCTCGGCGGAGCGAACATCCGTTCGGACCGCGAGAGCCGACCCACCATTGTCCGTGATGCGGGCGGCCGCTCGTGACAAGTGACTCTCGTCGATGTCCGCCAGGACGACATCGAGCCCAAGCTCCGCAAAGGACTCCGCCATGGCCCGGCCAATTCCACTTGCCGCCCCGGTGACGACAGCGACCTGCCCGCGCGCAAGTTGCACCTGGTCTGTTTATCAGTGCCACTGGGTTCGCACGCTCTCCCGACGCTCTTCCCCAACGCGCGCAACATCAGGACACCGGGCGGGCCGCTTCGAGGGTGACAGCCGCTCCACAGCAATCGATCTGAGTCCCGAAAGCACCTCGATGCTAGGTTCCCCGTGAGGGGCCTGATGCCGTGCTGAGCCGGGGAGAATTGCAGATGAGTGAGTTGCGCTTTGACGGACGTTCGGTGATCGTCACCGGGGGTGGACGAGGCTTCGGCCGGGAGCATTCACTGTTCCTGGCTTCTCGGGGCGCCAAGGTGGTTGTCGCCGATTACGGCGTAGAGATCGATGGTTCGGGTTGTTCCCCTGAGCCGGCAGAACGGGTCGCAAAGGAGATCGAGGCGGCCGGCGGTGAAGCCGTCGCATGCTTCGCCTCAGTCGCTGAAGAGGCCGGAGCGGCCCAGATCGTGCAGACAGCGCTCGATGCGTTCGGTCACCTCGACGTCGTGGTGAACAACGCGGGCATCTGCGATCACTACTGGTTCGACGACCTCACTGCGGAGAACTTCCGGCGCCTGACCGATCACCACTACCTCGGAACGGTGTACGTGTGCCAAGCGGCATGGCCCCACCTTCAGAAGGCGGACCACCCCTGCATCGTCAACACCTCGTCGGAGGCCATTTTGGGCAACGTTCCCAAGGCCGTCGCGTACAGCGCCGCCAAGGGCGCCGTGTTCGCCTTCACGCGGGCCCTCGCGCTCGATGGTCGCCGCCTCGGCATCCGGGTCAACGCCATCGCTCCGCGGGGGAATACTCGCATGTCGGCGCCGACGATCCTGGCGTACACCTTCGACCAGCCCGAAGAGAATTTCAAGAACGAGTACTTCGACAACATGCGGACCGAGTATGTCTCCCCGGCAGTGGCCTTTCTGGCACACGAGTCCTGTGAGTTGACCGGAGAGGTCTTCGTTTCGGGCGACCTGAAGATGATGCGAATCGCCGTTGTCGAAAGCACGGGCCTTACCTTCACTCCTGAGACGCTCAGCCCCGAGACGATCGCCGCAAACCTCGACACCCTGATGGATACGACAGACGCCAAGGTCATGGGCATCGATATGTTCAACTGAGCCGTTCGATCCTGTCCGTTACCACTGGGAGCGGGATCTAGAGGTCGCCGACATCCGCTTGACCGTCAAGCTCCTCGTCGTCGGTGTCGGGTTGAGCCGATCGTCGTCTCTCGGTCCAAGTTGTCGCGCAGCAACTCCCCCTCGCTGCCGAGGAATCCGATCGGGATGCAGCTAGAGCTCGACCGGCTCGAGTGCGAGCGAACCGCTCCGCTCGATGCACCGATCGCGGTTGTCGTCGCTCGCCTCGACGGCGGCCCTTGGGGTGCGGACTCCAGTCAGCACCGTGACCAGCGATCCCACGGTGAACAGGGCAGCCACCCCGAAGATGGCGTCGAGGGGATGCACGATGGCGCTCGGCGCGACGCCGGTCGAGAGCTGGGCCTTGCCGGCCAGCGCGTTGAAGGCGGTGACGAGGACGGCCAGACCGACGGCCGCACCTAGCTGCTGCGACACGTTCACCAGGCCCGAGGCGGCGCCCGCGATCTCGGGCTCGACCTCGTGCAGCGATGCGTTCGTCAACGACACGAACGTCATGCCGCTCCCCGCACCGATGAGCACGAGTGACGGGACGATCTGGAGGTAGCTGGTGCCCACGCCGACGCGAGTGGCCAGGAGCAGCCCGACGGTGGCGAGTGATGTACCCATCACCATGACAGCCTTCTCCGGCAACCGGCGGAGCAGGACACGACTCGTCAGCTGGGAGAAGAGGAAGACCGACACGGGCATGGGCAGGAAAGCGGCCCCGGCCCGCAGCGGCGAGTAGCCCTGCACGTCCTGGAGGAACTGGGCCATGAAGTAGAAGAGCCCGTAGAACCCTGCATAGAGCAGGGCGCGTGCCGCGTTGGCCGAGCTTCGCGTGCGGTTCGTGAGGAGGCGAATGGGCAGGATCGGCTCCTCGGCGCGGCGCTCGATGTGGATGAACGCCGCCATCAACACGATGCCAACGGCGAGGGCGGCAATGGGCAGCCGGGCAGACCAGCCCTGTGCTCCGGCCTCGACCAGACCGAGGACGATGCCGGTCACGCCGAGTGTGCAGGTGAGCGCGCCGGCGAGGTCGAAGTGCCCGTGGCGTTGCTCGGTCTCAGGGAGTATCCGACGCCCCACGAGCCAGACAGCGGCACCGATGGGGACGTTGACGAACATGACCCACCGCCAGGAAGCGAGCTGGGTGAGAAGGCCGCCGGCGACCAGACCCGTCGCGCCGCCGGCAGCGGAGACGGTCGTGTAGAGGCCGATGGCCCGAACCCGCTCCTGACCTTCGGCGAAGGCCGTCGTCAGGAGGGAGAGCGCAGATGGTGCGGCCAAAGCCGCTCCTGCGCCTTGCAGCGCTCGTGCGGCCAAGAGCGTCCACGCCGTAGGTGCGAGCCCACCGAGGAGGGAGCTGATCGTAAAGACGGCGATACCGAGGAGGAAGACCCGACGCCGGCCGAAGAGGTCGCCCGCCCGGGCCCCGAGGAGCAGGAATCCGCCGAAGGTGAGGATGTAGGCGTTCAGCACCCACGACAGCGTGTTCGTCGAGAATCCGAGGTCCTGCTGGATGTGGGGGAGGGCGACATTGACGATCGTGGTGTCGAGCACGACCATCAACTGGGCTGTGAGGATGACGGCAAGCAGCAGTGGGCGGTGTGCCGGGCGACGTGCACCTTCCTGACCTGCGGGTTCGGGAGCGACGTCCCCGACGCCACTCGAACCTGGGCGCGGGCCGATAAGGGTTGCGTTGGGCATTGACTACGACCTTTCCGCCGCTAATCTGGTGGAAGCGGATACTTCCTCCGTTTAGTATACGGAGGGTACCTCCGCTTAGCAAGCCGCAGCACGGGATTTCTCGATATGACGACGAAACAGGTCTCTTCAACCAATGTCCGGCCGGGCGAAGCCGAGAGCCCCGACGTGGAGCGACCCTTGCGTGCCGATGCCCGGCGAAACCGCGAGCGGTTGGTAGCGGCGGCGCGAGAGATCTTCACCGAGTACGGCTCCGGTGCGTCCATGGAGGCGATCGCCAAGAGGGCCGGCGTCGGCGTCGGGACCCTCTACCGCCACTTCCCCAATCGGTTCGACATCGTCGAGGCCGTCTACGAAACGGACGTCCACGAACTGGCCGAGGCGGCCAAGCGGGTGGTGGCCGAGCTCGGTCCTTGGGACGCCGTCGTCGCCTTCTTCGACGCCTTCATGCGGTACGCGCAGACCAAGCAAGCGCTGCTTACCGAGCTTCAGCAGGCGTTCGAGAAGAACCCCGACCTGAGATCTCGTGCCCGGGAGCTGATCAGCTCGTCCTTTGATCTGGTGATCGACCGGGCCAAGGTTGCCGGTGTCGTACGAGACGACGTCGACGGATCAGATCTGATGCAGCTGATGAGCCCGATCTGCAGCAACGCGAGCGTGCCGGCAGAACAGAGCCGACGCCTGATCGGCATCCTCCTCGACGGGTTGAAGTTGAGCTGAGGACGAAAGAGGTCAGCTCGAGCCCACCCGAAGGTGGCGCTTGTAGAACGCAAGAGCAGCATCTCGCTCGAACAATGGGATACCGACGTGGGGTCCGGGATTGATGTGCATGGTCTTTTCCTCGGCACCGAAGGCATCCCAGAGAGCCAGACCCCCTTCACGGGTCATGAGCTCGTCGTCCCACTGAAAGAGAAACAAGAGGGGGATCGCTATCCGGGTCGCCTGCTCACGTAGGTTGTCGCTGCCCTCTCTCAGCGCCCCAAGGCCCAGTACGGCGGCGACAATGCGAGACTCGCTCGCCAGCAATGGAACGCCGAACGCAGTCCCCATCGACACACCCCAATAGCCGAAGGGCCCGTTGGCCCATTGGGGGTTGGTCGCCAAGTCGTCGAGAAGTGCCTTCCATTCGGCGACAGCTCTCGAGGCGGCTCCGCTCATTGCCCTGATCCGCCGCTCTGACAGGGGGGCGAGGCGATCCCCCTGTCGGCGAGCGAGCAGGTCTGCGCGCTCCTGCTTTTGCTCTTCCGTCATTCGGTCGCCATGTCCGGGAGCATCGAGGGCGACGGCACCGTACCCGCCGTGCCTCACCAGTGTCCTGGCCAAACCGAGGACGTTTGGTACTCGCTTGTGCTGTGTCCCCCCATGACCGATGAGCACCGTGGCGTAAGCGGCGGCGCCCGACTCAGGCAACCAGTGGATCCCAGGTACGAATTCTCCGTTGACCGCCAGGTTGATGCGCCGCTCGATGACGCCCTTCTCGCATACCTCGTCCAGGATCTCCATTTCGCTACCTATCCTTCCTTATGTACAGGAACGGCTCAACGGTGCAGGCCCACGGGGCGAGCAGGGTATTCGAGGCAAATCAGCTGGAGCATCGTTGCCGTGGGCTCAACCGGTCACAGGTCGGGAAACATCGGCGTCATCTCGCCGACGGTCCCACCGTCGACGTCGAGGAGCACACCAGTGATCCAAGATGCAGCGGGCGACGCGAGGAACACTGCTGCCAGCCCGATATCTGCGGGAGTCCCGAGACGCCGCATGCGGGTCCGGGCTACCAACTGGTCAAGTACACCGTGGTGTCCAACCACGACGGCCTTCATGGCTTCTGTCTCGACGATCCCGGGCATGATCCCATTGACTCTGATGCGCGGCCCCAGGGATGCGGCCATCGATCGCGTCGCATAGAACAATGCACCCTTCGAGACGTCGTACGAGAGGTGCCCACGCACCTGAAGATTGATCGCGCCCGAGACGATGTTGAGGACCGAGGCGCCTGGTCGGTCGAGTAGATGCGGTACGGCGAGCCGGACCATTTCGAACGGCACCGCAACATTGAAGTGAAAGGCAGATTCGAGATCGTGGTTTGTGTCTTGGAGAAACGGGCGCCACATGTCTCCACCGCCTGCGCAGTTGACGACGATATCGAGGCCGCTGAACTCATCGACCGTCCGCTTGATCAATTCCTCATGAGTCCCAAGATCGGTCAGGTCAGCCACGTGGGCGATGGCTCGACCTCCCGTTGCGTTGATCTCGTCGGCGACATCCTGAAGCTGGGTTTTCGTGCGTGACACCAAGGCAACCGATGCTCCGGCCTCCGCGAAGGCACACGCGATGCCCTTACCTATTCCTCGGCCGCCACCGGTGATCAGCGCGACCTTTCCGCTCAGCGAAAAAGAACTCGACGAATGCAAAATGGACCCACCCCCGAAGGGACTGTCTGGCTCGACGCCTCGAGCATGACACTCCGGGCATCTTCGGTGCTTTGTTTCCTCAGTTGGACACCGCCGGATGCAGCAGAGGGGCACGTCCGGATCGACGCCACGAAATGAGGCTTTGCACAACATTGATCGGCGGCGAGCCCGCACAGCAGCGCTACCTTCCGACGTGGCACGCTATGGGAAACGTGCGCGAATTCGATCGTACGGTCACCCATATTGGGCGCATGAGGTGGGAGCATGCCTCCCACGGAGGGGGGAGGCATGCGACGCTCTCGCGTGACCATCACTGGGTTGCTGACATTCTTCGTGTGTCTGCCGATGTTGCTCGTCGGCACTTCAGCTGATGCTTCCTCGGCGGGACGGAGCTCTTTAACCATCGCATTGATTCTTTCCGAAACGGGCCAAGCGGCGACCCAGGACGTTGGTGCGGCTCAGGGCTTCGAGGCGAGACTCGATCTGCAGAACTCCAAGGGAGGAGTGAACGGACACAAGCTCGTTCCGCTCGTCCTCGACGATCAGACGAGTCCCAGCGAGGTCGCCACGGCGGTACAGGATGCGATCTCCAAGGGTGCGATCGGCATCGTCTCCGACTCGGCGCTCTTCTTTCTGGCCGACAAGTTCCCCCAGCAGGCGGGAGTTCCCGTTACGGGCACCAACACCGATGGTCCTGAGTGGGGCGAGCAGCCGTTTACGAACATGTTCTCCTCTGACTTCGGTAGCGTCGATCCCAAGTACCCCGCAAGCACCTTGCAGGGGCAAGTGGTGAAGAGACTGGGTGGAACCGTCGCGGCCACCTACGGCTACGGCATCTCGCCCGACTCGGCGCGGGCCGTGCAGTTCGACACCATCTCAATGAAGGACGTTGGCATCTCGGTGCCTGTCCAGGATGCCTCTGTCCCGCTGGGCAGTGTCGCCTTCACGAACGCGGCCCTCACCGCCAAGCAGAACCATGTAAATGCGTTGTTTCCGAATTTGGAGGGTTCGTCCAACTACGCCCTCGCTACGGCGTACAAACAGGCCGGCATCAAACTCAAGACCGCAGTGTTTCCCGTCGGCTTGCAGCAGAGCCTGATCGGCTCCCCCGCCTGGTCGGAAGTTCAGGGCGACTACTTCCTGAGTCTCTTCCACCCGTTCACGATCCCCGACACCGGCACCGAGCAGATGCAGACCGCGCTGGAGAAGTACACGGGATTCGCCAAGAACGACCACTTTCCCACCTTCGGGGACTACGAGGGTTGGCTGGGAGCCGATCTTATGATCAAAGGGCTCGAGGGCGCGGGATCGAACCCGAGTCGAGCAGGTGTGATATCCGCTCTGCGGAACATCAAGGCCTACAACGGAAACGGCCTGCTGCCGATCACTATCAACTACTCGACGGTCTTTGGACACTTGTCACCGCAATGCGTCTGGATCTTCAAGGCGGAGAAGTCCGGGTTCTCTCTCGTCCAGAAGAACGACGTGTGCGGGAAGGAGATTCCGGGAACCAGCACCTCCGGGTGAGCACGAGAAGTGGCACACTCTGGAAGCGGACGGCCCATCAAGTCAATTGAGGCGAAGTCTCTCTCTGAGGACGAACTTTTGTACCTTGCCGGACGACGTTCGCGGAAACTCCACGATACCGAAGACCTCCTCCGGCCACTTCTGGCGTGCGACTCCCCCACCGTCGAGGTGCGCCCTTATGGCAGGAAGGTCAGGAGGAGAGTTTCCATCCACCATGCGGATGAACGCCGCCGCGTGCTCACCCATGCGCGCATCGGGAGCAGCGACGACGGCGACCTCGGCCACGCCGGGTATGGCCATCAAGATCTCCTCGACTTCCGCGGCGCTGATGTTCTCACCGCCGCGGATGATGACGTCAGAGATTCGATCCGTGATGGAGATGTAGCCGTCCGTGTCCATGACGGCGATATCGCCGGTGTGATACCAGCCATCGTGGTCGAAGACTCTCGAGGTCAAGGCCGGATCGGTGTAACCGAGGAAGCATTCCGGACCCCGGGAAAGAACCTCACCTGAATCACCTGCGGGCACATCGCGTCCAGCGGGATCAACGAGCCGTATCTCACACCCGGGAAGCGGTCGTCCGTCACGAGCGAGTCGCTTCGCCAGCTCATCGGTATAGGTGCAACCGGTGATCGACGGGTGTTCCGTCGATCCGTACATCTTGTAGATGATGATCCCCAGATCGGTGGCCCGCTCCATGATGACCCTCGGGACGGGAGCACCGCCCATTCCTTGGTACTCGAGTCGGCCGAGGTGCTCCTCCGTGAAGTCCGGATGGTCCAAAAGGCTCGTCAGGAAATAGGGCGCACCGCCTCCTGCACTGAGCCCTTCGGTAATCATGAGATCGAGCACCGTCGCCGGATCCCACAGGTCGAGGAGGTGGACGGGGCGCCCACGGTCGATCGGAATGAGCAGCGCGCCCAACATCCCGATCGCATGACTGATGGGATTCGCCATCAGCATCGGGAGCTCGGAGGGCGGGGACGTGGCACCGAGTTGTTGGATTTCGGCGCACACCGTCTGGTGCGAGTGGATGACTCCCTTCGGGTTGGACGTCGTGCCGGACGTCCATCCGATCAGCGCTGGCGATGCCGGGTCGACGCGGACGGGCGAGGCGATGGGTTCTTCGTCGAGCAGATCGGAGAACTCGCAACCGCCACCCGGCACCCTCCCGTCGGTGACCACAAGGAGACATTCGTCCAACCCCGTGATGGTTTCCAGGTTGGCGAGGAAGTCCTGATGTCCGAACCGTGACGCGGTGACGTGGACCTTCGGTCGGCATTGGTTCAGGATGTAGCCGGTCTCTCGACTGCCGTAGATGTGAACGATTGGCGCGGCAACCGCGCCGAGCAACGCGGTCGCGTAGAACGTCACGACCCCCTCGATCCAATTGGGGGTCTGAAACGTCACGACGTCCCCCGCCTCGACACCTCTGGCCGCGAGTCCTGTCGCGGCACGGCGAGCCAGGTCGAGGACGTCGCCGAAGGTGCCCTGCCACGGATGAGCGCGCGAATGGACGACAAAGGGCAGGGCACGTTGCGCCGCAAGGGCGTGGGCGATTCGCTCCCCCAGGCTGTGGTCCGGCCACCATCCCTCTGCTCGGTACCTTTCCTGGAGCTCCTCCGCAACCTCACGCAACGTCCACCTGGGAGCTTCCAAAGCACCTCCTCTGACCGTTGGATCACGACCCCCGCCATGTCCCCGGTTCGCACAGGGAATCCTACGGATCCTCTTGCCGGACGCCGTCCCGGGCGTGTAGAACGGACATTAACATTTCTGTAGAACGTCATTTCATTTCGACGTCGATGACGCAGTCCGGGGGGACCATGAAAAGCCGGATGGGAAGGCTCTCGACGAGCGCATCGTTGGCGGGCGTGATCGCCGCCGGGTCCCTGCTGGCGCTCGGTTCCGGCCCGGCATCGGCCGCCTCGTCGAAGACGCCCATCACCATCGCATTGATAACGTCCGAATCGGGGCCGGCGGCGTCTCAGTTCTCGGATGCACCGATCGGGTTCAAAGCCCGCATCGCGCTGCAGAATGCAGAAGGAGGTGTCGACGGCCATAAATTGGTACCCCTGGTGGTGGATGACCAAACGGTCAACGCGACGACCGCGGTTCAGTCGGCGATCTCGAGGGGGGCGTTCGGCATCGTCTCTGACAGCCCCCTCTTCACTGCTGCTGCGAAATATCCCGAGCAGGCAGGTATGCCGGTCACTGGTGCCAGCGTCGACGGGCCGGAGTGGGGGACGCAGCCGTACACGAACATGTTCGCGTCGGATACCGGCAGCCTCGACCCCAAGTACCCGGCCAGCACCAGCATCGGCAGTTTCTTGAAGTCACACGGAGGAACGGTGCTGGCATCGTACGGCTACGGCGTCGTTCCTTCATCGGCTCGTTCGGCGACGGGAACCGTCCAGTCGTTCCAACACGCGGGCGGCAAGGAGGGCGTGCTCAACACCTCGATCCCGTTCGGGAGCGTTGCCATGACTCCGGAGGCCCTTGTGGCGAAGCAGCACGATGTCAACGCCGTGTACGCCGGGATGGACAACGACACGAATTTCGCCCTGGCAACGGCGCTCAAACAGGCGGGCGTGAAGGTGAAGGCGCTCGTGTTCCCAACCGGCTTCGAACCCGATGTCGTGGGGTCGTCCGCGTGGTCGTCGTTGCAGGGTGACTATTTCGCAACGACGTTCCGGCCGGCGCAACTCCCGAACACCGGGACGAAGCAACTCGTGTCCGCGCTTCAGAAGTTCGAGGGTCGCCCACCCTCGCACTTTCCGACCTTCAACATCTACGAGAGCTGGCTGGGAGCCGACCTGATGATCAAAGGTCTGCAGCTCGCCGGCCCGAATCCCACCAGGGCAACGGTGATCAAGGAACTGCGCAACCTCAAGGCGTACAACGGGAACGGTCTGCTGCCGCAATCCATCAACTACTCGACGATCTTCGGCCACGACCTGCCGAAGCAGTGTGGCTGGTACATGCAGGCGGAAAAGACCGGCTTCGTCCCGTCCTCGAGCCAGCCTGTCTGCGGCCATGATCTTCCTGGGACGTCGAACGCGCCCTCTTCGTAGGCCACGAGACGCGGCCGAGATCGGTCGCCGGCGTCGGCGCTCAGGTCGGCGATGCCTCAGCCCTGATCGGGGCCGAAAGCGATCCGAAGAATCTTCGTGTTCGAGGTATTGAGCGAGCCGGCGTTGTTGACGGCGATGAAACAGGGATGCGTCGAGTCGCAGACGTCATTCCCGACCTGTCCGGTGACGATGTGCATGACGAACTGCCCGTGACCGGACGGGTCGGGATGGAGCAGGCCGGCGTTGGCGAAATCGCAGCCCGCCGAGCTCCCGCTGGAGATGTCGACGTGGGAACATTCGAGGATGTTGACAGTCTTGCCGGCCGTGTAACCGCTCCACCGCACAGTCACCGCCTCGCCACTTGTGAGTCCGTGGTCCGGTGAGACCGAAGCCCGCAGATGGACCACGGGAACCGGCGGAACCGCAATGGGTGCTCCTCGCGTTCCCGGTATGAGGTGCAAGGTGATCTTGGTGGTCGGACTCCGCCCGTCCGAGGCCAGACGAGACCGGGCCTGCCTGTTGCCCGTGAGGTACGCCTCCAAGAAGTCGGTCGTCGTGCGGATGACGGTCGGTGCAGATCGCGGGTCGTGGCCGGCTGCTCCGTCATGGGATCCGCCGACGAGCGTCAGGAGGCCCTTGGGGCCTCGAGCCTCGTTGTAGATCAGCGGAGCGCTCCGGTACGGGATGAGCTGGTCAGCGGTGCCGTGAACGAGCAGGAGCGGGGCCGTCTTCGAGAAGTCGTAATGACCGGGCGGAAAACCTTCGGTGGTTCCCGCCATCACCACGGCCGCCTTGACTCGAGGATCGAAGCAACACGTATTGGCCACGAGGCCCAATGTGGTGACCGCTCCATTCGAGTGACCGGTGGCACCGATCTCGTTGGGGTCGACCAGGCCCGAGAGGGTTCCGCTGGGCGAGAGCGACGCGGACAGCACGCTGTCGATGACATAACTCATGTCCTTGGGCTGGTTGACGACGTCCCCCGCGTCAGGCCCACCGGGAACGTTTGCGTTGGACAACGGGAAGAGCGGTGCGGCAACGACAAAGCCCGCCGAAGCCCAAGCAGTCAACAGGGTGATGTAGTCCTGTGGCGTACCGCCAAGGCCGTGGGCGAACACGACAAGGGGATAGGGCCCCGCGGCCTTGTCCGATGGAGCCTGCGCTGTGGGTTCCCCACCGGTCGCACCGGTCGCGGGATAGAGGATCGTCGTGACGAGAGTCCGCGTCGGTAACTCCGGGCTCTGGTTCCAGGAGGGCGTGGTGCGGTGGGGATCGACAAAGGTGTCGGTCACGACGCCGACAGCGAACTTCGGTGGCACGGGCGAACCCGCCCCGGCCGCTGCCGCCTGACCCTTGCCGGACAGGAGCGGAACCGCGACCGGCACGAGCAGCAGGGTTGCGGCAAGAACCAACCATTTGATCGTCGGGCGGAGGTTCCTCATGTCACGACCGTCACCACGGTAGGTTCGAACAACCATCGATGGCCCCGCTCGATCCGCCAAATCGCTTGAGCACGGATGCCACTGAGCCTTCCGGCGGGAATTGGATCTCATTCGCCCGCACCTTTCCGTCGAGGGGACGGGTGTCTCGACGCGCCGGTTGCACGACTTCGACAATACGCCTTCGCCCTACCCACCTCGTTGACACATGCACGTCGAAGGGCGGTGTGACCCCGTGTCGGAGGTGGTTTCGGCCATCCCGCTTGACTCTGACCGTCGGGGAGGGTCCAAGCTAGATTCGATGGAAGACCTCATAGCCATAGGCGAGTTCTCCCAGCGCTGTGGCTTGTCCCCCAAACGGCTCAGAACCTATGCCGCCGAGGGCCTCCTCGCCCCGTCAGCGGTGGACCCGGCCTCAGGGTACAGGTACTACTCGCAAAGTCAGGTGTCCGATGCGCGGGTCATCGATGCGTTGCGCCAGGCGGGTATGCCGCTGGCCGACATCCGTGCCTTCCTGAGCCAGCCCTCCCGCGAGCAACTCGATGTCTGGGCCCTGCGACTCCAAAGCGACGCGAAACACCGCCGGCAAGCCCTTACCCTTGTCCGCCGCCTTCTCGCGGCGAGCGAAGCCCATGGGTTCCCGGCGACCACGTATGACGAATGCGAGGAGGATCTGATGACCACGCTGCGAACGGCCGGGCGGACAGAGATCGGGCTGGTGCGGGAGAACAACGAGGATGTCATCGTGACCAGTGACCGACTTGCGCTCGTCGCAGACGGACTTGGCGGCCACCCGGGCGGCGAGATCGCAGCGAGTACCGTCGCCGGATTGGTTCACGCGGCCTTCACCGGTCAATCGGGCGACGAACTCGAAGCAGCGGTTCGCGCTGCGAACTGGGCGATCCGGGATCGTGCGGCCGTCCAGCATGGGCTAGAGGGTATGGGCACCACGATCTGCGCGGCTGGACTCCTCGAAGACGGACGCCTTGCGCTCGTTAATGTCGGCGACAGCCGTGCCTATCTGTGGCGTGAGCGGACGTTGACCCAGTTGACCCGGGACCACAGCGTGACGGCCGAGCTCGTCCAGCGTGGGGAGCTGCGGGAGGCTGACGCCTCTCGACACCCCCATCACGGGGTCCTCACCCGAGCACTGGGTGTCGCACGCGACGTCGAGATCGACTGCAAAACGCTCACTCTTCAGGAGGCAGATCGCCTCGTCGTCTGTAGTGACGGTCTGTTCAACGAACTGTCGAGCCCGGAGATCGCGGGTGTGATGGTGGAGGGCGAAGACATCGCCGCGGTCGCCGACAGACTCGTCGACGAGGCCATTTCTCGGGGCGGTCGCGACAACGTCTCCGTCGTGGTCGCCGAGATGGCCGCCTGAGGACGTCACAACCGGCGTACCGCAGGGGACGATCGAGCTCCTCTCCCGTGTACTCACCCATAGCTTGGACCAAGATGGGAGTGTGCGTGTCCTGCTGGCGGCGCTTCAGTGCCACAAGGGTGACCTGAGTCGGAATCTCTCTTCCCATCTGCAGATCGTTGTCGAGGCGAAGTCCGTCGGCTGTGATCTCGTCCTCTTCCCTGAGATGTCCCTCACCGGGTCGGTGGATCCCGCTCGCAACCCCGAGCACACGATCTCGTTGAACGACCAAGCTGTGCTACAACTCGCTCGGGCTTCCGGTGAATCGGGAGTGGGAATCTGCTTTGGCATTGCCGAGCTTGGATCGCGAAGGCAGGCACACATCACCCAGGTGTTCGCTTCCGACGGGCGGGTCGTTGGTGTCCAGCGAAAACGACATCTTGGTGAAGGCGAGGAGCGATTCAGCGCGGTCTCGTCTTCGAGGGCATTCGATTTCCGCGCGACAGTCCTGGGCGTGGTGATCTGCGCGGAATCCGGGTTCGACGCGCCCTTCGATGCTGCAGCATCGGCGGGTGCACGCCTCGTTCTGTTCCCAGCCGCTCCTGGTCTCTACGGCCGACGATCAGGACGCGAATTCCTGGAGGAGCGGGTTCTCCTGGTGGGAGAGGAAAAGCCTCGGGGAGGCCAGTTACCACGCCAAGCGTCTTGGCATCTGGATCGCCTTGGCCACCCAGGCTGGTTCAACGTTCGATGAGGACTTTCCCGGCCTGGCGGCAGTGGTGAACCCAGATGGAGAGGTTCTCGAGCGCCTGCCGGATTGGAACGAGGGTCTGCTGATTTCTGATCTCGCCTTGTAACGCACCGTCTACCGCCGCACAAGTCGCGAGGGCGTGCCGGGAGGAGGCTCATCGTTGGCGCCATTGCTCTTCCGTGCTGCCACCACACGGAACGCAGCTCGGAGCGTTGACCAGTCGGTTCGAACTGGAGTGGGAATGAGTCGGCGCACCTCAGGCGCCAGATCGTGAGCCGCCGCACCCTGTTCAAGGGTGCCATCGGCGTCACCGCCGCCGCGCTGATCGGCACTCGAGCTTGGTCCGACTCGGGGATCGCCTCGGCCGCGACCGGCCTGGGGACCGTCGCCAGTGGATTCCTGGTGAGCGGACGGCACCTCTCGTTCGGGGACGATCCCACGTCGGAGATGTGGGTCGGCGGTCAGCTGTTCAACGTGAACTAGTACAACGCGATCCCACGAGCTCCATCCGAATCTGGCTCGACGAGGGAACCAACCCGGGCTATGGCAGCTCGGTGGGGGTCGAAATCCGTGAGCAGTGGGTCAACGGTGGTCGGCCATCAGCGGACCGGAAAGGGGCCTTACGTCAGTCAGCTCGAATTCAGCACGACGCTCGAGACGGTTGACTGGTCACAGGCCAGATACCGGGACTACGGCTTCATCGCGCTCGACGTGGTGCCGGCGCCGGCAGGTCGGAAGACCACCATGACCCTTCGATTCATCACGGAGCGGGGCCAGGAGCTCCAACGCGTGGTGTTCACGAGAACGGCCGGCGCCTGACCTCCAGCGCCTGCGGGTGGGCGGGGAGGGCGCGTCGGCTTCAGCTCGGCAATCCCGCCTTCGTCGCCTCTTGAACCTCTTCCAACCGACCCGTGGTCACGTCGTAGATGAAGCCGTAGATCGCAATTCGGCTGGGAACCAACGGATGGTTTCGGATCCGGGTGACGTCGTCGACCACGCTTTGCGCGTTGTCGGCGATCGTCAGCCAGTCGATGAACTTCGCCTCTGAGGAACCGGGGCCTCGTCCCACGTCACGAAATCCATCGGGGACCAGTTCGGCCGTCTCCAGACTGCTCGACAACAAGTCGCGAATGACTTCGTCCGTGAAGAATTCCATGCCGCAGTTGGAGTGATGAACGACGAACCATTCCCTCGTGCCGAGCAGCTTGTAGGAGATGACCAGGGAACGGATGGCGTCATCGCTGGCCCGGCCTCCCGCGTTGCGGATGACATGAGCATCACCCTCACGTAGACCTGCGTACTTGGCCGGATCGAGCCGCGCGTCCATGCACGTCAGGATGGCGAAATGCCGAGCGGGCGGAAGCGCCAGGTCGCGCTTGGTCCCAAAGCTCGATGCGTATTCGTCGTTCGCGGCGAGAACTTCGTCGTAGGTGGACAATTGAGTCAGCCTCCTTGACCTGTCGGGGATGTCCTTCGTTGTCGACTTCCACCCCGGTGACGGAACGACATCTTTTCCCCCTAAATCCGATAGGATTGGTAATCTATCCTCACTGTCCGAGAGACGCAAGAAAGTGGTTCCAATGGCAGAAGGCTCCCCCGCAGGCGCACCCACGACGGAAATGACGATGCGCGTCGAGGACTTGATCTTCCTCGACGACCTCAGGGCGCTGGGCATCGTCTGGATGGACAGACTTGCCGCCCCCTGCACCTCCCACGCCGACGTGGAGAGGGTCCGCACCCTTCTCCAGATGTGGGGTCCGGACGCCGAAGATGTGAGGGACGTTCTCCGGCTCTCCCGTCAACTGCCACGCCTCGAGCAAGAAGTCGAGAGGGTGCTTGGCTTGATCAGGCTCTGCGGGAACTACCTGTCGTGAAGGCTCCCGGGCCCAACGGGAGGCGGCTGTCCTCACGGCGCGAGGCCGATCAGACCAGCCCCCACTTGTGGGCGATGAGGGAGTGGGACCGCACCCTGGCCTCGTAGGAGTGGGACCGGGTCGACAGCATGATCTCGTCCGACCCGGTGCGGACCTGCAGTTCCCGCAGGCCCTCGGCGACCTGGTCCGGGTCACCGATCAGATGCGTCGACATGGCCTCTTCGACGACAGACTTCTCGGCCTCGGTGAACGGATACTGCGCCGCCTCCTCCGGGGAGGGCAGCGGACCCAAGCGGCCCGACCGCAACTGAAGGATGCTGAGAGCGGTCGAGCCCGAAAGCCAGAGCGCTTCCTGCTCGCTCGGCGCGCAGAGCACCGACACGGCCACCATGACTCTGGGCTCATCGTGGAGAATCGACGGGCGGAAATTCGACCGGTAGGTGCTCAGGGCAGCATCGAGGAGTTTGGGCGCGAAGTGGTAGGCGAAGGAGTAGGGGAGTCCGAGGAGCCCCGCCAGCTGCGCACTGAAGAGGGACGAACCGAGCAGCCACACCTGGGGAAGGTAACCCGCACCGGGGTTCGCCGACGGGTGGCTCGGCGAACCCTCGTACGGCAGCAGGTAGTTGATCAGCTCCACGACATCATCGGGGAACGTGTCGGCATGCATCTCCGGCGTACGCCGGAGGGCGCGGACCGTCACCGGGTCGGTCCCGGGTGCACGTCCCAGCCCGAGGTCGATCCTCCCCGGGTGCAGCGCCTCCAGGGTTCCGAACTGTTCGGCCACGACGAGTGGGGCGTGGTTCGGCAGCATGACGCCGCCGGAGCCGACGCGCAGGGTGGCGGTGGCATCGGCCAGGTGCGCGATCAGGACGGCAGGTGCGGAGCTGGCCACCGCTGGCATTCCGTGATGCTCCGCCACCCACAGTCGGTGGTAGCCGAGCCTCTCCACCTCCCCCGCGACTTCCACCGTCTCCCGGAGGGCCTGGGCGGGGGTTGACCCCGTGGCCACGGTGGCGAGATCGAGTACGGAGAGAGGGGTCACGCCATGTGCAACACGGAGACTCCCCCAAAATCTTCCGGGACCTGCTCGCGCACCGCCCTGCGCCTGGCTCTGTCGGCCATCAACCCGAGGCCGATGCCCAGCATCCACACGTCCTTGCTCACCGCGATGCCCGCCGGGGTCGGCCAGACGCTGCCGGGCTTGCGCAAGGCCGGCGTACGGGCGTACATGGCGAGGAGGGAACCGGAAAATCCCGTGAGGGCGGCGCCGGCCACCGCGTTCGGGACGAAAGGCGACAGCAGGAGCGCTCCGGTCGCGATCTCGCCGACGGCCAACACCTTGAGAAATCGCCCGGGCGGGATCGACTTGAGGAAGGGGAAGGCGCCGGCCGCCATCGCGTGGACACCCTCCGCCTGCGTAGACGGACCGCTCCATTTGTCCATCCCGGAGTGGAGGATGAATACGCCCGTTGCAGCCCGCCCGGGCAAACTACGCGCCGGAAATCGAAGGAACACCCCACACGACCTTTCTCATGCTGATGACCGAAAGGGCGAATATACGTTTTCTAGGCCAACTTGGTGGACCAACCGCCATAGACGGGGATGACGGCGCCCGTTGAGGAACGACGCTCGATCTGACGCCAAGAAGCTCCCGACCTCAGCGACCTCGTGGGGCAGGCCGCCGCGTTGGAGCGCTTGCCCGCGACGATGCGAACGAACGCCAACCATCGCAGTCGAGAGGTTGTCAGGGCGAGAGCCGCTCGATCCTCCAGTTTCCGAACTGACCTTGGTAGCGGAGCCGGTCGTGCAGCCGGTCCGCTCCTTCTTCCCAGAATTCGACGTCCTCAGGCCGGATCCGGTAACCGCCCCATCGGGGAGGCCGCGGTGGACCCGATTCGTCGGGGAACGCCTCGGCCAACTCGGCTACCCGATCTTCGAGCACCGCTCGACTCGCGACGACTTCGCTCTGATAGCTGGCGACGGCGCTCCGACGAGCACCCGGCGGCCGTGACCGCCAGTAGGCGTCCGACTGGTCGTCGTCGACCACTTCCACTACTCCGGTCACCCGGACCTGTCGATGCACCGGCAGGAACCAATGGAAGAGGGCAGCGGCATACGGATTCGTGCGCAGCTCCCGCCCCTTTCGGCTTTCCCGGTCGGTGTAGAAGACGAGACCTCGGTGATCGACTCCTCGGAGCAGCACCATCCTCGAGGAAGGCCGCCCATCGGTCGTGGCCGTGGCCACAGTCATGGCCTCGGGCAGAGGCTCGCCCGCCGTCCGAGCGGCCTCGAGCCATCGGGGCAGCTGGGTCATCGGATCGGGATCGACGGATGCTTCGTCCACGACCACAGTCTGCTCGCTCGGGGTGGTGGGTCGAGTAGCCGACGGAAAACCCGAGTAGCCGTTCCGCCGAGAGCACTGAGGTTGCACTCCCGAAGACCCAACCGCCCCCATGAAGTGGGATATCGCAGTCGCGGCTCCTGGCTGATTCCGTCCCCGTGGGACACTTCTTGGGTGTCCATCGGGTTCCGTCCGCCCATAGAATTTGTTCGTGACCGGCCTGAGCGAGACGGAGTCGGACGAGCCGCTGGAGGGTCTGTCCGGCTCTGAGCACGAGGACATCGTCGTTGTTCGACGTGCGAGCAGTGGTCTTCGAGCGATCATCGCTGTCCATTCCACCCTGCTGGGTCCCTCGCTGGGCGGGGCCCGGTTCTATCCCTATCAGGACGAAGCGGTTGCGCTCGACGATGTCCTTCGTCTGTCGAGAGCCATGACGGAGAAGGCGGCACTGGCCGGGCTGGCGCAAGGAGGCGGCAAGGCGGTCATCATCGGGGATCCGAACCTCGTGAAGACGCCCGGTCTTCTCCGTGACTTCGCCGCTGCGGTGAACAGCCTCGGTGGGCGCTACGTCACCGCCGAGGATGTCGGGACGACCCAGGGCGACATGGATCAAATTCGCGAGTCGACACCCTTCGTCGCGGGCACGGCCACATCGCGGGGCGGATCGGGCGACCCCAGCTCAGCGACTGCGCTCGGTGTCGTCGTTGCGATGGAGGCCGCGGCTGCTCACCGCTGGGGCGATGACCTCGAGGGAAGGACGGTCTGTGTCGTCGGTGCCGGCAAGGTGGGAGGGGAGGTCATCCGGCTCCTCGCTCAACGAAGGGCCGTCGTCATCGCCGCCGACGTCAATGTCGAAAACGCGGAGGCTGCGGTACGCACCGGTGCCGCCCGTCTCATCGACCCATCCGATGCGCCCGGAGCGACTGTTGACATCTTGTGCCCGTGCGCGTTGGGAGGGCTGCTCACTGAAGCCGCGGTGCCCGATCTTCACTGCGCGATCGTCGTGGGCGCGGCAAACAATCAGCTCGCGAGCGCTCAGGTCGCGGACTCACTCGCAGCCGCGGGCATACTCTACGTTCCTGACTTTCTGGCGAACGCCGGCGGTATCATCAACATCGCCGAGGAAGCCCGTGGCTATGACCGAGCGCGCGCGGCGAAGGCCGTCGGTCAGATCCGGAACACAGCGACCCTGGTGCTCGAGCAAGCCGAGGCGCGAGGCATCACTCCGCTGGCTGCGGCCGAGGAGCTGGTGGCCCGGCGACTTGCTGGAGCCGGGGGCAGTGTCGACCGTCCGCTGGCGCAGACCATCGCGACCAGGTGACACGCGAGGAACGAAACCCGACACTCATTGGCCAGTGGTGGAATGCTCAAGCGGAATCAGGAGACGATCAGCTTCACCGTGCCGTTCGCCGAATTCCCCGTCGCCTCGTCCTCGATCTGCACCGAGGCCTTGTAGGTTCCAGCCGCCGAATACTCATGCCAGCCGTGTACCTGGAACGAGCCATGACCGCCGCTGAGCGTGATTGACGACGAGGAACCATCCCCCCAGTTGATGGTTCCGTTGAGATCCGCGGCGATATCGGTCGGGTCGGTATCGGTGACGGATGTGAGCGTCGTGCCGATAGCCACAGTTTGGCTCGATGTGACTTTGTCCTTCTTGACCATCAGCGTCGGCGCCACCTTGGGCGCACATGCCGCCCATCCTGAGAGCGCTTGGGCGATCGGCGCGGCGAGAACCTGACCCTGCGCATTGAAGAAGGCCGTTCCGCCAATCGTGTCGTTCGCGTTGGAGTTGTACGCTCCGATCGAGTCGTTGACGAAGTAGCCCCAGGTGTAGTTGGTCTCCGTGACGGACGAGCCGCGACAGCTCGGAATCTCTGCGTTGCCGGCGAAGACCCACCACGTTGCCTCGCAGGAAGGGCCACTGGTGCAGTCGGCGACGCCGTAGCTGCCGCCCTTCACACTTACCGTCATTCGGTCCTCGAAACTTGCGACCTGTTTCGGGCTGAGGCCAGCAGGCGCAAGTTCGCTGCTCAGCGTGGTGAGAACAGGCCAGGTGCCGGTGAAGTCGTAGCCCTGGCTGTTAAACATGTCCCTGCCGGCGGCGAGCTCGTAGAGAGCGTTGGCGTACCGCGCCGGTAGGGCGGCGATGTCCCCCCAAACAGTCGCAGCATCCCGCAGTGTCATGGTGTTTCCATCAATCGTCGGGGGGAGCGGGTTGTATCCGTAGCTCAGGCAACCGATGACGTTGAACCCCGGGGGGTTGGAGGACGTCTGGAAATGGGTTCCGGTCAGGCCCAGCGAAGAGGCAAAGGCGTTCAGCTTGGCGACGCTGAAATACTCCATCAACTCTTCTGTTCGGTTGTTGTCGGAGACCTGCAGCATCTGCTGCAGAGCGGTGCCGAGCGGTTCCGTTCCGGTGATCGTTCCCGAGGGGCAGTCATCGGGTCCGCCCGATGTGTCGACCATCGGAACCTGCGTCGTCAATTGGACTGTCCCGTCTTTGACCTGCGTCATGGCATAGAGGCCGATCAGGGCCTTGATGCTGCTCGCCGGCTCGTATTGAAACGACGCATGGGTGCTCGCGAGGACCGGGCCGCCGGTTTGTTGGAGGAAGACGCCTTGATTCCCGCCGGCCGGCGAAAGGATGCCCATGACGCAGCTCGCGATCGTCGATGGGTTGGAGCAGTTCGTCGGGTTGGCCGAACCCACCGACCGGGTCGGCACCCGTCCGTCACTCCCCAGATGCGCGCCGTCGCTTCCGCTCGTCGATGCCCCCGCCGGGAGCCCGATGGCGGCGCCGGCGACGAGAGCCAGCGCGAGCGACGCAGCGAAGCGCCTCGTGGCTCCCCGCCTGGCTGATGAACGCCGATCGGCCACGACGTTCGAACCAGTGGATCGTATTCCGCCTCGCATCAGTGTGGTCCCCTTTTTCTCTACATCGCCACGGTACGGTTTGTGGAGGTTACTCTGCGTGCGGCCAACGTCGTTTCGCCTCTTTCTGCTCTCCATACCCAACTTGCCGCGTGGGCGGGCGTCTGCTGTCCGAGCGGCACGGAGACACCTGACCGGATCGCGTTCGAGCGTCGCACACCTCTCCAGCGCGAATCGCAAGCGACACGTGGACTCGCCACCGACAGTGTTTTCATCACTACTGCAGAGCCTTGGGGAAACGATGAGCAGAGTCCGGAGGCATGGGGGCGCATCCGTCGGATTCCGGCGATGGCCAGCGACGGGAAGGTCACGGTGACGTCGGGCACCTTCAGTTCCGATGCGGTCACCGGCAGTGGCGGGGGCTTCGGCGGGACGGGCGGCAACGGTCGCGCCGGGAGCACCGGACCGGGCACCTCGGGACAGCCCGGCGCCCCCGGGGGTGTCGCAGCCATCGGAGGCCGGGGAGGCGATGGGGGCATCGGCACGCCCGGCGGGAAAGCCGAGGGCGGCGCCGTCACCGATCTCACCGGGATGGCCACCGCGACCTCGAGCAGCTTCACGAGTGACTCGGCCGAACCTGAGCGTGGCGCGCGCTCGATGACGACGCCGCAGTCAAGCTGCGTGACCCTCCGGCTCTCTCCAAGCGAATGAACGTGAGATGGATCACGCGGCAAGAGCATTCAACAATCGGGACTTCAGGTGATCGACACCGCGGACGCTGACGGAACTGTGCAGAACCTGTGCGAGGTGACGAGGAGCCGGAGTGGAAGGCAGTAAGAACGCTCGGCCAGCGCGTGGCCAGAATCCGGAGTCGTCGTCAGCCCTATAGTGCGGCGACAAACGTAGAGACTTCAGGGGGTCCGATGAGGAAGTCGTTGATTGTGGGCGTGCTCGCGAGCGCCATAACGCTGGGCATGACCCCATCACTCGCCTGGGCCAAATCCCCGACGGTTGTTCAGGTCCGTACCTCTGTGAACGTTCCGCTCAGTGACTCTGGTGGGACACTTCTCCAAGTCGAGGCTGTCACTCTGCCCGCCGGCTCTTGGACGATCACAACAAATGCGACCGCCGTCAACTTCGGCGCCGGGGACTATGTCCGCTGCAACCTGCAGACCGGCGGGAGCGTCATCGACGGCGGTGCCACGGTCTATCTCGCCAACCGGGTGGCGGGGATCGTCAATGCGGCGGCGATTGATTTGAACTCGAGCGCCACGGTCGCCCTCTTCTGCGATCACGACCACGCGGTCGCGAGCCACGGCCAGTTCTACATGGACCCGGGTGTCACCATGACCGCGGTGAAAGGAGGACCGATCAAGGCTCCTGGTCTCTCGGGCACAAATCCGAACGTCGTGGAGTCAAGGTCCACCAAGATCAAGGCCTTGAAAGAGAGCCAACCCGTCAAGGTGGCCTCGGTGAAGCTCAGCCCTGGAACCTGGACCGTGACCGCCGGTGGCTCAGCCGTCAACTTCTCGTCGTTCGATTGGGCTGCCTGCGACTTCACGGCGTCGGCCGGTACGGTGACCCAGTCGTTCACCTTTGTCGGCACCGAGAGCACCGACGCAACGGTCGCGAATCTCGATCTGGAAGGAAAGGCCACCGTGCCGGCGGGCGGGGCGACCGTAGAACTCGACTGCTTCTCCGAGTTCACGACCGGTGTGTACATCGATCCCGGAGCCACCGTGACTGCGACCAAAGTCTCAGTCAAGTTGTCCGAGTTGGCGTCGAATGTCCAGTTGTCCGATGCCGCTGGCGTCTCGACACCCGTGTTCACGGCGACCATGCCGGCCGGGGCGTGGCGTGTCCGGAGTGGAGTGACCGTCGGCAATCTGAACTCCAACAACAGCGTAGGAGGGCCGAGGGACTTCTTGCGGTGTCGACTTCTGGCGAACGGCGCCGGGATCGATGGAGGGGCGACCGCTGAGATCACCGAGAACAGCGCCCTTCAGGAGATTGTCAACGCCGGAAGCTTCACCTCGTCCAAGCAGTGGACGCTCAAGCTGACGTGTTCTCATGACGCCGCCCATAGCGGCGACGGCCACTGGAATGCCTTCAACGGAGACCTCGGCGCGGTCAACCAGGGGCCCATCGGGTGAGCTCAGCGATCGAACAGCGCCGACGCAAGGATCCCGCAGAACCAACGACCGAAGTGACGCGAACGAACCGTTGATGAGGAGACGGAGACCGGACTCAACCCTCAGAAGGCGGACCGGAGTTCAGTTCTCGATCCTCGAGGGACCGGGAACGATCACGCGAAGTCCCGAGCACCGACCCACCTCGGAAGACCGATACGGGCCCGTCATCGCTCACCGCGATGACGGTGGCTGACCGATCGTCGTAGCTGTAGCGACGGCCAGACGTGTGCCGGGTACCTCCCACCGCCTCGACGTTCCGTTCCGCAGTTTTGCTTGGCATCAGCCGCACACCGAGCTGCCGGAGCACCCCCTCACGGTCGAAGATTGCCGCCCCGTCGATCTGGGCCAGAGCATGGCGCAGGGGAGCCAGGTTCGACGCCTCTCGGATCTGCAGCGGAGGGGGCTCGGGTAGCCGCTCCTCAACCGGAGGACCCGGCTCAGGACGGGGCCGATAGACAAGGAGGGCACCGATGCCGAGGGAACCGAGATCGTGGACGGCGAAAGCCAACATCGCCCTCAGAGCGGCCGCATCACCTTCGACTGCATCAGCATTGAGGGCGCTGAGCCACTTGACGACGGGCGGCTCGTGGTGCCAGCCGATGCCCTCCCAGCGAAAGACGCCAGTCGGCCCAACGACCCGGACCGTCCCCGATGGGTGCCGCTGCACGATGGTTGCGTCGAACACGTTCGACATCACGACGAGATCCCGCTCGGAGCCGGCCGGGCGATCGAAGACGACCCATTCGTTTTGATTGTTCGCACGCCGCAAGACCCAGCTCGAGAGCCCGTCCGCAAAGCGACGAGCGTCCGGCAGTGGTTGGTCGCCAAGCTTCCCGCGGGTGATGACGAGCTGTGTTCCCGAGGCCCAGAGCGACGGGTCGGTGGCTGGTTCGAAGATTGTTCCCCCGCTCACGACCCGGCGCTCGTGGACAGGTGGGCGAAGAGCCCGATCGATCTCCTCGAGGAGGATCTGCCCGACAACGGATGAGTCGACGACAAGGCCACTCTCGTCGAGCTCTTCGGCAAGCCGTCGCAGTCGCCCCGATCCAGACTCAGCCATGAGACCGCAACCTAATCAGGTCCCACCTGATCAGCCAAGAAGGGCCGGTGATCGCCCTGGCGCAGAACGAGTACAGAAGAGGGCTCGCTACGTCTTTCGGATCAACCGGACGTGGCTGACGGCGCCCGAGCTCACGAGTTCCGCACATTCATACTCGGAAGCGGCACCGTCGAGGTCCCCAAAGAGTCGTTCTCCAGAACCTAAGAGAATCGGCACTATCGCGACATGGAGCTCGTCGACCAACCGAGCCAGGAGATATTGGCGTACCGTCGATGCGCCCCCGCCGAGTCTGACGTCGGCTCCGCCGGCTGCGTCGAAGGCCCGCTCCAGCACTGACTCGATTCCGTCATCGACGAAATTGAATGTGGTGCCTCCTTCCATCGCAATCGGCGACCTGGGGTGGTGGGTCAACACGAACACCGGACGGTGATACGGAGGGTTGTCGCCCCACCACCCGCGCCACGTCTTGTCCGGCCACGGCCCTCGCACAGGGCCGAACATGTTGCGCCCCATGATCGTGGCGCCGATGCCGGCAAACCTTGTGCCAGGTAGTCGTCGTCGATGCCCGTGTCGCCGCCTTCAGTGCCCATCATCTCATGACCTGTGCGCGTCTCGAACACCCATTCATGGAGCCCGGTACCCCCGACACCAAGGGGGTCGTCGAGTCCTTGATCAGGTCCGACGGCGTAGCCATCGAGCGACATCGCCATGTTGTGCACTCGGAGCTTGTGACTCATGCTTCCTCCCGTTTGTCTGTTACTGGGCCTGCAGCTCTGTCAGCAAGTGCAGGAGCGAGGCACGCAGAGCTTCCAACTCGTCTGGACTGGTCAGTTCCGTCCACCGTCTCTCGACCCGTTCAGCGGTCGCGTGCGTGACGGGTTTGACGGCCGCGCCGCTGCTCAGTGAGGAAAATCAACCGCGAGCGGCGGTCGACCGGGTTCGGGCGTCGCTCGATATACCCCATGCGCTCGAGCTGTTCGACGGCTTCGGCCATCGTCTGCTTGCGTACCCGGGCAAGCTCGGCGAGTCGGGAGATGCTGATGCCTTCGGGTGGAACGAATGGGAACACGTTTGAATGCGCCGGCCGGATGTCGCCGAACCCGGCCTCCCGGAGGGCAGCATCGATGTCCTTGGCGTACTCCTGGTACAAGAGCCGCAACAAGAGGCCGATCAACGGGCGCGTCGGGAAGTTCGGTTCCAAGGGATAGACAGGACCCTGTCTAGTTGTTAAGGTAGTCAGGTACCTGTCCATCCTACGAGAAGGCACCGAAAAATGACAACACCGGAGTCGTACACCCAGTTCGGCCAAGCCCTTGCCTTTGCCGAGCGAACCCTCTCAGAGGTCCTGCGTCGGCACCTGGCGCAGCGCCAGATCGTCCCTGAGACCTGGTATGCCCTCAAGCTGATCGCCACCGGCGGTCCGGGGTTCTCTCGTCGGACCCTGACCGACGACCTGGCTCGCTCACGAAGCCTGGACGCCGATTCCAGCCGCGCGCTGCTCGCCCGACTCGAGGCCGAAGGGCTGATTCGCGGCGGGAGCGAAGTCGACCTCACCAACGACGGGGAGATCCTCTATCGAAGCCTCCAGGAGTTCGTGATCGGTCGCACCGCCGAGCTCCTGCGTCAATTCGATATCGATGACATCAACACGACCGTGCGGACAATTCAAGGTATTACCCGGCAAGCGGCGGAGGGTCTCGCGGTCGCCAGCTAGTCCGGGGCAGGCGACGTTTGCGTCTTTCGGGGCGTGTCTCCGACCGGCCGTTCTGGAATTTCAGCGAGTACGTGGCGCCACGTACTCGTCGCAGTCGACTCGAAGGCCGACTCAGTCGCGACCGAACTCGCCGAGAAACGCTCGGCTCGCTCGCTTCGAGCTGAATATGTGTAGAGCAGCGTGCTGCCCGTGCTCGGAGATGATCGCCCGTTCTCGCTCAGGCTCCTTACGGCGATCCCGCAAGCTGACCAAGACCATCCGCCACTCGTCGCGCAACCGCCGGATCACAGAGTCGTCGCAACCGTCGGGCATCTCGGTGCCAACGGGCCTTCGAATCCCGCGCACGATCGCCCGACCGGCGCAAGTCCACCACGGCGTGTCGAGGACGACAACGGTGTCCGCTCGCTCCAAGCGAAGATCGAGCGTTTCTCTATAATTGCCGTCGGCGATCCAAGCGTCGTCCGCGAGCAGCCTGCATTGCTTCACCCGCCACTCGTCATCCGACGGCTTCACCCACCCCGGCTTCCAGAAGTGGAGGTCGAGGTGGACCACCGGTAGACCGGTCCTCGCCGACAAGGCCCTCGAGAATGTGCTCTTCCCGGAGCCGGCCATCCCGGTGACGACGACGCGACGGCCGACGGTCCCCGATGCACTGCCCATCAAGAACAGCATCCCAAAGTGCACGAGAGGAGCACAAGCGGTTACCTGCGTGATGCGAGCTATCGCTCGGTCGTTCAGACGCCGAGACTTCCTTTTGCCGCCCTCTCGAACAACCGGTAAGGCAAAAGGCGCTTGGCCAGGATTCCGATACGTTCGTCCACCTTGCCCACCGAGACCCGCCGCGACGGATGTCTGGCCTCGAGTACCCGTTGAACCACGACTGCCACCCGGTCGGGAGACACTCCATTGGCCTCGTCCTTTGCCATCAGCCCGATTGCCTTGTCTACCGACGGCCCGTACGGATCGTCTTCGGAGCCGGCCAACGCGCTCCGTCGCTTGTCGGTGAACTCAGTCCGAACGTTTCCGGGTTCGACCAAGGTGACCCCGATGTTGAACGGCTCCACCTCGTAGCCGAGCGCCTCCCCGAACCCCTCCATGGCGAATTTGCTGGCGCTGTAGAAGGCCTGGAACGGAAGGCTGACGATCCCGCCGATGGAGCTGATCAGCACGATCCGGCCGTGGCCCTGTCGCCGCATGACTGGGAGCGCGCGCTGCACCACCCGCACTGCGCCCCAGAAATTCGTCTCGAACTGGTCGCGGGCGTCTGCGATCGAGGTCTCTTCCACCGCGCCCGATAGCCCCCATCCGGCGCAGGCGATCACCGCATCCAGGCGATGGTGCTCGTGAAGCACAGCGCCGATTCCATCCTCCACCGACGCATCACTGTCGACGTCCATGACGATCGGTGTCCATCCGCCGGAGGAAGTACCGCGTCGGCTCGCCCCGAACACCTTCCATCCCCGGCTCGAGAGGCGGTCGGCACACGCCCGGCCGATTCCCGCCGAGGCTCCGGAGATGAAAACGACCTGATCCATGAAAGGCCTCTTTCTGAAATGGGTTGCTCATTCGGGCAACGACGCGGGCACACAGTCAGAGAATTTCTGAGACCCCCCGAGCCAGAGTCTGATTTCATCAGTGCTGAGCCGCGGGTTTTCCATGACGATCACCGGTCACGCAATCCTGCTCGGCCTCTCTGGCCGCTCACTTCATCCTGGATTGGTGTCGATTCAGCACGCAGGGACCGTACAAGCTTCGGCACCGCGGTGATGCGTGCACCGGGGGATGGCTAGCCGCTCGTTATGACCCACTCGTGGGTCGTGAGCGTTGGCGAACGGTCGTAGGCCAGGAACCGAGCGACGTCCTCCCATATGAGTCGTTGCGCCTCCTCCGAGTCGTAGGAGTTGGTCAGGGCATCCTCGAGCGTGCGGTAGTTGATCTCGCCGAAACCGTCCCAGTCCGGCGAGATGTCCGTGAGCCGTTCGACAAGGTGGTTCTGTACGTATCGCCAGAACCCCGGCTGCCGCGCCACCGCCAGCGGCCCATGACGATCCCGCCAGTGCTGGCTGAACGCCTCCGGGGTGAGCTCGGCGCGGCGGTGCAGGAAGGCGATCATCTTGAATCCCGGTGATTTCGTCCCCGACGACCAAGTCCGGTCGTAGGCCTTCTGCACGACCTCCTCCACGTGGTACGCGCCGACGAGTCGGCTACCCGCGGGTAGGGGCACCGACAACGCGCCGCTACTGTCGGCGTCCCACAGGGAGATGACGGCCCGCTCTTCTTGTTTGGTCATGAGCCCGGGGCCCAAAGCCTCAAGCTCACTATCGGGGAGGCGGACGTCGAGCGTTGCTTGGCTGGCGGCGCCCGAGCGGACCACCTTGTCCAGGCGTTCAACGGCATCGATCGCGAACGCATCCCTGTCGCCATCGAACGCGACGGTCACCAGGACCTTCATTGGTTTCTCCCAGCTGCCTCGGCTGCCGCGGAGCGCAGCTGTTGTTCGCGTGCCTCAAGGGCTTCGAGGAACTCGCCGTGGGTCACGACATAGCGGCGATCGATCAATACGGCATCGATCACACCATCGGCGGCCTGCTCGGGCGTGGCGAGGAACTGGGCCATGGTCGGGTTGCTCTCGTGTAGGGCTGCGAAGTCGCCGTCACCGGCGATCGGACGTCGGATGTGCGCCGGTTGCGCCGTCTCACTTGTCTCCAGATGTCGAGACAGCATCCCGGACGGGAAGATCACAGACACGCCGATGCCCTCGGGAGCCAACTCGACGCGCAGCGTCTCAGCGAGACCCCAAACAGCGAACTTGCTCGCCTGGTACATCGACATCCGACTCGCCGGGTCGAGCACGGACGATGACGACGTGAAAGCGAGTTGGCCGCGCTCCGCCCTCCGAAGCAACGGGAGGAATGCCCGCGCCACGTGTGCCGATCCGACCACATTCACGTCGAGCAGCCATCGCCACTCATCATCAGTCGCCCGGTCGATGGACGCGAAGAGTTGCACTCCGACGTTCGATATCACGAGGTGGGCTTTTCCGAACCGCTCGGCGACAGTCGCCGCCGCAACCTGGACACTGGCTCCGTCGGCCACGTCCACTCTCAGCCCGAACGCCTCGACGCCGTACGCAGTGGCCAGCGCCGCTGCCTCCGTTTCAGCGCGGTCGCCCTCGAGGTCGAGCACGACCACGTTCATCCCACGCGCCGCGCACCCCTCGGCAAGAGCTCGGCCGAAACCCGATGCTCCGCCGGTGATCACCGCAACATGAGTCATGTCATCGCGTCTCCGCCTCCAGTGCTGGTGGCGTCACCCAACGTCCCTCCAGTCGGACACTCTACGGCTTACGACGTCGGCGCAGCGAAGCGGTCTTATTTTCGCCACGGCCGCATTCACTGACTCGCAGTCAGTGACGTTGACGCCGAGGCCCGGTGCTGCAGTGCCGAATGACTTTCGGATGTCTCTTGCCTCTGACGCCGCCCGGGTCGCGTCAAGCTGGGGGAGGGCGACTGCCATCCCCCGAGCCAGTCCCGCTGTGAGGCACGCCGCCTCTCACGACCAGTCACCCGACGAGATGTCCTGGCCACCCAGGAGACGCAGGTGGTGGGAGACGTCCCCCATGAGATCGACCAATGTGTAGTCGCGCTCGGAGAACCACCAGATACCGTCGGCCCGGACGAAGCGGTCGTGGTAGCGCCCTGCCAGTATGACCTGCAGGGGGAGATCCTCCGTCTGTTGCAGCACCGTGTAGCACGACCGGCTGGCCGCCGTATTCGCTCCCTCGTCGATGTCCACGATCGGATTCGTCACGATGTGCCTCGTCCGGGGCGTGCCGTCACCGTGGACGATCACCATCTGCTCGAATCGCTCGCGTATCTCACGTGAGCCGACGAGAGGCGCCGGAGGCGGGGCGACCTTGAAAGCGGTGCGCACGAACAGCTCGTCGGCCATTTGGGAGAACCGTCCCTGGTCGACCAACTCCGCGTACCGATGGAGGAGGTTCACGACGCTGTTGTAGCTGGAATCGGACACGGCGGTGGATCTCCGATCAACGAGAGACGCGTATTAAGGACTGGGACCGTTGCGCCACGGCCGGCGACGTCGGCGGCGGGGTGGACGACGGGTGTCGGCGAGCTCTCGCCTCGGGCAGCGGCAGAACCAACGGCATCAGTCCCGGATCCTTCCCCCGACCTCTTCGCGGAGTAAGCCCTTCGCCACCTTTCCTCCCGACGAGCGGGGCAGGTCGTCCACGACGAAGAGGTGCTCGGGGAACGTTTCCTTGCTGAAACCCTGCCGGTCGAGGTGCGCGCCCAGCTCCTCGAGGCCGAGTCCCGTTCCCTCGCGGAGCACCACGAAGGCACCCACCCGTTCACCGAATACGTCGTCGGGAACCGGGACGACGGCGACGAGCTCCACTTGGGGGTGTGTGCCGACCGCGTCCTCGACCGCGGCGGCAGAGATGTTCTTGCCACCCCGGATGATGAAGTCGCCGATGCGCCCCGTCACCCGGACGTATCCCCGCTCGTCGATCTCTACGATGTCCTCCATCAGCATCCAGCCCTCGGACGTGTAGAGCCGGGCGTTGGCCTCGGGATCCTCGAAATATCCCGCGCACGTGGCGGGACCCCGGCATCCGGGTTGCCCGGGTCCCCCCGTCGCCGTCACGTCGACCTCGCCCTCGAACAGTCGAGGGCTCATCACCTCGATTGCGCGCCCACAGGTCGTGAGTCGATCGTCCCGGCTGTCCTGGGACGAGGTGGAGGAATACGCTCCCGTCTCGTTCGAGCCGTAGAACTGCAGCACCTTCGCGCCCGTTCTCTCCTCGAATTCGGCCGCCCGGTGATACGGAACCGCCTCGCCGCCCGTGTAGACCGCACGAAGAGACGACAGATCATGGCTGGCGAGCCGCGGTGAGGTGGTGAGCATGATCAGTTGTGTGCTCACGCAGCATGCGATGGTGACCCGCTCCCGTTCGATGAGTTCGAGTGCTCCCTCGGGGGTGAAGTGTTCCATCACCACAACTGGCCCGCCGTTGAGCGCCGGCGTGAAGTGCGCGGTCCACAGCCCGAACCCGAACGGAGCCGGGACGGCGCTCAGGAAGACGTCCTCGGGCTGGAGGTCGATCGACTGGCGGACCAACTGGTCGTAGAAGAACCAGCGGTTCTGGAACTGGGTCACCCGTTTCGGCAACCCGGTGGTACCCGAGGTCGAATTGATGAGGAAAAGGTCGTTCGGACCCAGTCGGCGCGCTTCGATCTCCCCCAGAGCGCGGCGGAGGCGGATCGGGGACAGCGGCTCGCCGCCGACAAGGAGCCGCGCGTCGCCGGCCGGGGAATCAGGGAGCACAACGTGCTTGATCTCCAGGCCGCCGGCCCGCAACCGGCTCACCAGGTCGGCTGTCGGCTGACCCCGGTGACCGCCGTGGCTCACCAGGGCGCATGCGCCGGTCGATCCCAGCAGGTACTCGATCTCGCGGAAAGCGGCGCGGGGCCCCATGCCGACGGCGGTCGCGCCCGCTCGCTCGGTGCCGACCATGGCGGCGTGGACCATGCCACCGTCGGGCAGCAGGATGCCGATGCGTTGGCCCGGCTCCACATCGTGCGCGATCAGGGTCGCCGCCACCATGTCGGCGGCCCGGTCGTAGTCCCCCCAGGTGAGAACGTGCCGCTCGCTCACGATCGCCGGCATGTCCGCCGATCCTTCGACGTTCTGCCGGATGACGTCGGTCAGGGAGCGACGCCCCCAGTACCCCGACTCCTCGTAGGTGCGGACGAGGTCCGGTGGCAGCAACGGGGGCGCGGTCATGGCCCCTCGGTATCGGTGTCGGTCCGCCTGCCGTTCGGGTTGGCAGCAGCCACCCGCAAGTAGAGATCGGCGACCGCCTCTCCCACCTCTGCCGGTGCACCTTCCATCTCCACCCGCCCCTGGGTCATGACGTAGGCCCAGTCGGCGACCTCGAGCGCCGTCTGGGCGAATTGCTCGACCACCAGGATCGCGAAGCCCTCGGCGGCGATCTGGGCCACGACCTCGTAGAGCTCTTGGACGATCCGGGGGGCCAGGCCCATCGAGATCTCGTCGAGCAGCAGAAGCTTTGGGTTCGTGGACAGCGCGCGTGACATGGCGAGCATCTGCTGCTCACCACCGGAGAGCGTCGCGGCCATCTGGCGGCGGCGCGCGGCCAGCACGGGAAAGCGGTCGAACACGATTCCCTCGACGTCGGAGCGTCTGAGGCCGCCCCGGTAGGTCCACATCCGGACGTTCTCGGCCACGGTCAGGTTGGGGAAGATGCCCCGGCCCTCCGGCACGCTGCAGATGCCCCGCCGGGCCAGTTTCTCGGGGCTCAGGCCCACGACTTCCTCTCCGTCGACGAGCACGTGTCCGGAGGTGGGCCGCATCCGGCCGCTGATGACCCGCAGCGTGGTGCTCTTACCCGCGCCGTTCGGACCGAGGAGCGCCCGCACACTCCCGCTCGGTACCGAGAGGCTGACCCCTCGGAGCACCTCCACGCGCTCGTAGGCCGCATGGACGTCCTCGACCTGCAGGGCCTCGGCGGGCGCGACAACCGGATCGCCCGCATCGGTGCGCCGTGCCCCGTCGTCGCCGGTCATCGTTGTCATTCGGGACCGTCCGGGACGGTCGGCCCGAGGTAGGCCGCTCGAACCAGAGCGTCGGACTGCACCTCGGCTCTGGTTCCCTCGGCGATGACGCGACCGAAGTCCAACACGTAGATGTAGGCACAGACGCTCATGACCAAGTTCATGTCGTGCTCGACGAGGAGGATCGAGAGCCCCGTCGCCTCCAACGAGCCGAGGAGCGCACCCAGTCGCTCGCTCTCGCTGGGGTCCAGCCCGGAGGACGGTTCGTCGAGCAGGACGACCCGCGGCTCGCAGGCCAGAGCCCGGGCGAGTTCGAGCAAGCGAGACATGCCCGTGGGGAGGACGTCGGCATGGGTGTCCTCGACACCGCGCAATCCGACCAGCGACAGCAACTCGTCCGCGGGCGTGGGCCTTGCGGCCGTAGAGGTGCCGGTTCTCGAGAGCGACCAGGATGTTGTCGCGCGCCGACATCGAACCGAATATCTCGAGGCGCTGGAACGTGCGCCCGAGACCGAGCCGCGCCCGCCTCTTCGGGCGGTAGCGGGTCATGTCGAGGTCACCGAGCATGACCCGGCCCGAGCTCGGTCGCTGCAGTCCGGTGATCACGTTGAACAGCGTGGTCTTCCCCGCTCCGTTCGGACCGATCAGACCCGTGATCTGTGCCGCCGGTGCCTCGAGGGCGACGTTGTCGAGAGCCTTGAGTCCGCCGAAGCTCACCGAGACGTCTTCAACGCGCAGCATGCGTCAGACTCTGCTCTCCGGGTAGGGGAAATGCCAAGGGCTCGAGCACCATGGGCGGGGGCTCCGGCGGATGACGACGGTCACGCCACTTCTGGAGCGGCGTGTTCCCACCGAATGTGCCTTCGGGGTTGTGGGCGACAGCGATCGCGGCGATGCCCACCAGGAGAGAGAACGCGTCACGGGGGTGGGTGAGGTGCGTCTCGAGGAGCGGTCCCAGGGCCAACACGATCCCTCCGAAGAACATCCCCGCTGTCGTGCGGATCCCCCACACGACGGCCATCAGCAACAGGGTCAGGCTCAGAAGGAATTGGAAGTCCGTGGGCGAGACCTCACCCTGGGCCCCCCCGTAGAGGGCTCCTCCCAGTCCGGCGAGCGCCGCCGCGACGATGAAGACGGCGAGCTTGGAGACGGTCATGTCGACGCCCAGCGTCACACACGCGCTCGGGCTGTCGTGGATGGCCATGAGCCGCCGACCGAACCGGGACCGCCGTATGGCCAGGATTCCGATCGACACAACGGCGAACACCACACACAGCGCGACGAGGTAGGTGCTGTCGCTGTTCATCGACAAGCCCGGGACGTGGGGGCGGGCCACGGTCAGCGAGAGCGAGATGCCGAAGATGCTGACGCTGTTGAAGAAGGCCGCGTCCATCCCCACCGCGAAGGCCAGGGTCGCCAAGGCCATGTACAGCCCGCGCAGGCGGAGCGCCGGGAGCGCGACCAGGCCGCCCACGGCGCCGGCCAGGCCGACGGCGGCCAGGATGCCGAGCAGCGAGCCATCGCTGCCACCCACCTTGCTCATGGCGTAGGCCCCCAGGCCGGCGAAGGTCAGCTGGCAGAGTGACACCTGGCCCCCGTAGCCCGTCAACAGCACGAGCGACAGCATGATGATGCTCAGTGCGACGCCGCGGGTCGCGTAACCCAGCCCGCTCGAGGTGAGCGTGAGGGCCGCGACCACGCCGGCCAGGACGCACAACCCACCACCGGCGACCGACTCGCGCAGGCCGACCATGCGTGGCGGGCGCTGCCGGACACGCCGGGTCAGCGTCGCCCGGGACTGCGGGAGGATGAGCATCACCACGAGGAGGAAGAGCATCGGGATGATCTGCTCCAGGTCGTTCCAGATCGTGCTCGGTGGCAGGTAGCCCACCGCGTACGACTGCAGCAGCCCCAGGATGAGGGCTCCCACGAAGGTCAGTGGCAGGCTCCTGAGCCGGCCCACCAGGGCCGCCGCGTAGCCGCTCACGACGAGCAGGGTCAGCGTGTTGATGTCGAGATTGATCAAGGGGGCGATGAGGATGCCGGCGATCGAGGCCAGCGAACACCCCATGGCCCAGCCCAACTGGGCGAAGCGTGCCGGCGATGCACCGGTGAGGGCGGACAGCTCGCGGTCGTCGACGACCGCCCTGGTCGCCACCCCGGGCCGCGTGCGATAGAAGAACAACCGCAGCGCCAGCGCCGAGAGCACGGCCATCCCGACCACGATCATCTGGTGCCAGGTGAGGACGACGCCACCGATCGAGGCCTGCCGACCGTTGAAGAACTGGGGGATGACGCGGCTTACGGCCGGGTCCCACACGGCGGTGGCCAAGGCCACCCCCAGCAACAGGAGGGCGATCGTCACCGTCAGCTTGGCTTCGAGCGAGGCATCCTCGAGCGATCGGATCACCGTCCGCTCGATCACCGCCCCGATCAACGGCGCGATCACGAGGACGACCAGAATCAGCGCCAACCAGGACGGCCAGTGGAAGTCCACCGAGAACTGCCAGTACAAGAACGCACCGATCATGCCGATGGCACCCTGGGCGAAATTGAAGATGCCCGAGGTCGTGTAGGTGACGACCAGGCCCATCGCGGAGAGCGCGTAGACGCACCCGTACGTGGCGATGCCGGCCACGGTCAGCGCGAGGAACTCCGACACCCGCCCTACTCCTTCCGGTGACGACAGGGTGTCACGACATCGCAGTCGGGGAGATCGATCGGCAGGGGCGGGACCACGTCAGAACCCTCGGTGAATGCTCGCCGATCAACCCTCGCCGACGATGTACTGGGTGGCCGTGACCCTCCGCGCCTGCGCCATACCCAGCTCGTCGAGGGCCTTGTGCTCCTCGCCCTCGACGTAGCGGCGCCACCCCGCCTCATCCGCGAAGTCCAGGAGCAACGAGAACGAGGCGTGGGGCGTGTAGTCCTTCATGAGCTGCAGTCCGATCCCCACCTCTCCGTACTCGATGTTGGGCTCGACCTCGATCATGTGGCGTGCCGCCTCGACGACCCCTGCCATGTCTGCGCCCTCCTCCAATTCGACCAACGCGATCATCCTGAACAATCGAGTTCCTCCTCGGTTGAAAATGTCTCGAATGCGGTTTGGGCAGGCACGCCCCGTCCTCAGTCAGAGGTGCGCCAGGGCTCCACCGACACGGTCGACCGGCAGCGCGACGCCCCGCACGGCGACGATCCCGCCGGATCGGTCCTTCCCCCGGTCTCGTTACTCATGGCGGGCGTGGCCGACTGCGCATTGCTTGCCGGCGAGGTAGCCGAAGGTGAGCGCCGGACCGAGGGTGCTCCCGGCCGACCAGTAGGCCTGGCCGGCCGGCGAGGAGACGCAATTCCCGGCACCGAACAGACCGACGACGGGTGTGCCATCGGGCCGCAGGACTTCCCCGCGCTCGTCGGTGACCGGGCCACCGCATGTGTCGAGCGTCCCGGCGCAGAGCAGCGTGCAGTAATAAGGCCCCGAATCGGAGAATGGCCGCATGGTGGGGTTCGGCTGACTCACGCCCTCCCGTGGAACGGATCCCCAGGAGAGCTGGATCGGCGTCGAACCCCGGGCGAAGTCGGTGTCCACGCCGGCGCGGGCGAACTCATTGAATCTCTCCACCGACGCCAGGAGGTTGGGGACGAAGGTCGGCGACAACCGGACGCCCCGAAGCGTCGTGCTTGCGCTGGCGACCCCGGCCAGCGCGACCAGGCGCTCGTCGATGCGTGACGCCAGCTCCTCCCACGTCTGGCCCTCGATCACCCAAGGGGCCTCCTCATTCGCCACCGGCACCGGATAGCGGTACATGTGCCAGGGCTCGTATTCGGCGACCGCCGAGTCCCAGATCATGAACTGCACCGCGTTCGGGTACTCCCACGCCTGGGGATCGAAGACGAAGTGGGTCTGGGTCCGCTCGTGGTACACGACCTTCTCCGACGAGATCCGGTCCCCGTACTTGTTGACGATGATCATGCTGTCGCCGAAAGGGATGAAGACGTCCTGGTCCCAGGCGACCTGGCCGTCGGCCAACGTGTTCTCGAGCACGCTCTGCGACCAGAAGGCATTGCTCAGGTTGCCCAGAGCGGCACCGGCGCCCGCGGCGATGTCGATGAAGTCGCCGGTGTTGGTCGGCACTGCACACCCGCCGAAGATGGGTCCTCGGAGATAGGCCAGCACCTTGGCGCGGTCATGGGTGAATCCCCCTGAGGCGAAGACGACACCGTCGGCGGCCGTGATCGACCCCGTCGATCCATCGGTCATGTCCTCGACTCGCACGCCGACGACGCGTTCGTGCTCGAAGATCAGGTCGGTGACCCGGCAATCCGTTCTCACCTCTCCGCCGTGGCCGGTCACGTAGGCGTGAAGCTGGTTCACGATCTCTGCCCCGCCGAGCACCCCGGCCATCGGGTCGAAGTTCGGGAGAAGCGTCCGGCCGTAGGGGGTCTTGTTCTCCGGGAGGTCCGAGTGGTACTCGGGGATGGCCCAGTCCACGTCGGCCACCTGCTCCCCGAAGAGTGGCTGCTGCATGCTGGCCAGCGCGCCGATGGCCTCGAGATGTTCGATCACGGGTGCGGCGCTGTCGTAGTACGCGTCGAGCATCGCGTACGACCGCTCGTCCAGCCCCAGCCGCTCGGCCTCGGGATCGAAGAGCGACGGGTAGGACAGGCGAGCCATGAGCTTCACGGCGTCGGCCTTCCGGTCGTCGATGCCGCGGGCCCGCAGGAACGAGTTGTTGGGTATCCAGTAGGCGCCCGAGGACTTCGCGGTGGTCCCACCGCGCGTGCCGGCCTTCTCGAGGACCACGACCGACCGGCCGGCCTCGACACCGGCCACGGCTGCCGCCATACCGGCCGCACCGCTGCCGACCACCACCATGTCCGTCTCCATCTACGTGTACCTCATCGTTGCCGGTGACATCCCTTCCCTCCGTTCCGTCACAGGGATCGGCCCGCCTGGTGGCCGTCGAATACCGCCCGGTCGCAGTAGCGGACCGACACCGCGTCGCCGACGCGCTGCAGGTCGTCCACCGAACCCTCGAGTGCCCAGTAGAGGTCGTCCACGGGCAACCCGTGCGTCCGGATCACGACGTTGTCCACCCCCGTCTCCTCGGAGGCCGCTCCCGACAAAGTGTCCACCAGCGAGACCGCATGGTCGCCGATGGCGCCCAGAACGGTGTTCGGTCGCCAACGCGCCCCGGCCTGAACCGCCCTGGGCAGCGCCACGGCTGACGTCTCGTAGTCGAGGGCGACCGGCGCCGCCATCGGGGTGACCACCGTCACGTCGTGCCCCTGGGTCGCCAGCAGTTCGCCGAGCCCGATGGCCTCGATGTGACCGACGGCGTCGAGGATCACGACCCGGTGCCCGAGCGCGCCCGGATCCTCCTTCACCGCACGCCGCAGCGCGTCCTCGTGGTCGAGCACCCACGACTGGTCCGAGCCGGCGATCGGCATGGGATGGAAGTAGCTCGATCCCTCGACCGTGGGCCGTCCGCCGGTGGCGATGATGACGGCCTCGGGCTCGAGCGCGAGGACGCTCTCCTTTGTCGCCTCTTCGCCGCACCGGATCTCGACCCCCTGCCTCTCGCATTCGGCGATACGCCAGTCGGCGATGTTGCGCATCTCCTCGCGGCCGGGGAGGAGCTGGGCCAGCCGCACCCGACCTCCGAGCTCGGTGCCCCGTTCGAGCAGGGTGACTTGATGACCCCGGGCTGCCGCTACCCAGGCCGCCTCGAGCCCGGCCGGTCCCCCACCGACGACCACCACCCGCTTGGGCCGGTCGGCCGGTGTGAACGTGCTGAGGCCGAGCTCGGCTTCCTTGCCGACGGCGGGGTTCTGGATGCAGCCCACCGGCCACCCCTGCATCATGTTGCCCAGGCAGCTCTGGTTCGATCCGGTGCACAGTCGGATGGTCTCGGCTCGACCGCTGGCCGCCTTGTTGACCCACTCCGGATCGGCGATGAGCGCACGAACGAGGGTGATGACGTCGGCCTGGCCTTGCTGCAGGACCCCCTCGGCCTCGTCGGGGGTCAGTATCCGTTGGACGGCGAACACCGGAGTGCTCGAGACCGCCGCCTTCACGGCGGCCGCGGTCGCGACGGCTCCCAGGTGCGGCGCGTAGTTGGTCTGCACCATGCCCACCCCGGAGACCCCGGTGCTCACGTTGAGGAAATCCACCAGACCGTCTTCTTCGAGGCTGACGGCGATCTCCACTCCCTCCTCGGTGGTGACACCGTTGGGCAGGAAGTCGACACCGACGAGGCGCGCCCCCACGGCCACCGGATAGCCCGTCAGGACTTCCCGCACCCGCTCGAGCACCTCGCGGGTGAACCGCATCCGGTTCTGCAACGACCCACCGTACTCATCCGTGCGCCGGTTGTAGTACGGGCTGAGGAACTGCGCGAGGAGGTACCCGTGCGCGGCCTGGATCTCGATGCCGTCAAAACCACCACGAGCAGCGTTCAACGCACACGTGGCGAAGTACTCGACGACTTCGCGGATCTCCCGCTTGTCCATCGGCTTCGTTGTCTCGAAGAACGCCGTGATCGGCGACGGACCCCATGTCGGCAGCTTCGACGATGGCCCGTGAGAGGCAGAACCGATGTGATTGAGCTGGATGAATGTCTTCGCCCCGTGCTCGTGGACCATCGTGGTCAGTTCCTCGAAGTGCGGGACGGCCTCCTCGCTCCAGGCCTGCGAGTTATTGGGCATCTGGTACGCCGAGGTCGGATGGACGGCCGTCTGACCGATGATGACCGCCCCCACTCCCCCCCGGGCGCGGTCTGCTGCGTACTCGCCCATCCGCCGCCCGTAGAACCCGGGCTCGCCGAATCGCCGGTTCCCTTCACCGAACATCGAGAAGTGCGCGCCCATGACGACGCGGCACCGGAGATCGACCGGGCCCACCCGGATGCCGGACATCAGCAGTTCATATGTCATCGCTGGATTCCCCCTGCTCGTCTCGCTCTCTTGCTACTGCGGTCAACTGCTCAACTCCTCGAGTGCCTCCGCGCAATGCGGTAGGTGCGCGCTCACCCCGCCGTCTACGTACATCACGTGCCCGTTGACGAACGACCCCGCGTCCGAGGCCAGGAACGCGACGGCCTGCGCGATGTCGTCGGGCCGACCGGCTCTCGGCGACAGATGGTGACGCATCGCACCGTCGATCTGGTCCTGAGTGAGGGTTCGTTGCGCGGTAGGGGTGAGGACCATGCCCGGCGCAACCGCGTTGCACCGAATCCCTTCGCGGCCGTAACGCGAGGCGACGCACTTGGTCAGAAGGTCGATCCCGGCCTTGGACACCCCGTAGGACACGAACCTCACGTCGCCGGACCGGCCGGCGACCGAAGAGGTGTTGATGATCGTCCCACCGCCTCGCTCCCTCAGGTAGGGGATGGCGTGCTTGCAGCCGAGCATGGGGCCCCGCACATTGACCGCCATCGTGCGATCCCACACGTCCGTGTCGAGGCAGTCGAGATCCAGGTCACGACCGAGCACGTCGGGTGCCATGACCGCAGCGTTGTTGTGCAGGACGTCCAGCCCTCCGAACTCGTCGTGCGTCCAGGCCAGGAGGGACACCACAGACCCCTCGTCGGTCACGTCGACGGGATGAGCCTCGGCGCGGAGACCTTGGGCGGAAATGACGCCGGCGGTGGCGGCCGCGGCGGGTTCGTCGATGTCGGCCACCACCACGCTGGCGCCCCGTTGCGCCAGCAGCTCGGCGGTGGCGGCTCCGATTCCCCCGCCGCTTCCCGTCACCACGGCGACCTTCCCGTTCAAGGAAAGGCCCGTGGGCGCGATGTCGGGGGCCCTAGCCGCCATCGAACTCCCACTGATTCACCAAGTACTGCTCGACTGTGTCCTTGTACATCTCGTAGAAGGCATCGTGCTCCTTCGAGGCGATGTACTCGGCCCAGCCCGCTTGGTCGTCGAACTCCGCCACCCAGGCGAAGCTGCAGTTGTGGCCATACTGCTTCGTGAGACCCAGGTCGGCCGTCGCCATCGAGCTCCGGATGGACGGAACGGTCTTGGGCATGTCCTCGAGCGCCTTGACGTAGGGCGCCGGATCGACCCCTTCTTTCAGTTGCATCAGGATGATCAGTCGGAACACGTACTTTTTCCTCCTTTTGTCGAAATCGTGGGTGAGGCGTGAGAACTCAGCTCAGTTTGCTGATGGGGATGTTCACGTACTTCCCGTCGCATTCAAAGCCGTGACTCTTCGGGTCGAGGCGCACGTATTTGCCGTTGCTGATCCCGGCGATGATCACGCAGTGGGGTCCGATCCGCTTTCCTGGATCCGACCCGGGTGTGAGCCCGTCTGCCGTGAACACTCCGAGGTGACTCGTGGCGTTGATCAGGCTCTGTTGCGTGACGTTCGACCCGGCCGCCTTGAGCGCGTCGAGGAACTGGATTCCTGCCGACCAGGCCGAAATACCGAACACCGTCGAGGTCTCGCCCGGGTACTTCTTGCCCAACCAGGTGAGGTAGGTGTTCAGCGCCGGGGTGGACGCTCTGTCTTCCCCGAGGTACATCGCCCACTGAATGGGTGCGATCACGTTCGCCGTGGCCGACGCCGGAGCCGCTCCCAACAGCTTGAAGAAGTTGTCGTCGTAGGCAGCCGGGTCGATGATTGCTGCGGGATGATATCCCTGCTGCGCTGCCTCCGCGACGAAGGTGGCCATGATGTTCACCGGATCTGCGGTCAGGTCCACGATCTTGACGTTCTCCGACTTCATCCGGAGGATGTCACTCGTGAAGTTGGATTCCGTATTACCCAGGCCCCGGGTGTAGACGTAGTGGTAGCCGATCGTCTTCGCCGTGTCCGACTGCTCATTGAACTCGAAGGCGGCTGTGCTCGGGTAGATCGCCGCCGTAGAGGCGATGTCGTTGGGGTACTTGTTCTTGACCCACTGGTAGCCGGTGGTGAAGAACCCCGGGGGCTGGACCTCTGATGCGAAGGTGTTCTTGTAGGACAGCAACGTCGGGGTCAGCACGTACGCCTCGAGATTGGGGAGGTGCGGGTCCGACTTCAACACGCTCGCTCCACACCCGTCCTCGACGGAGAAGGTGCCGACCATGGCGAATACCTGGGTGCTGAGTGACTTCAGCGTCGTTGGTGTAGGTCACGCAGTCGTAGGCATCGTCCTTGTGGACCACGACCAGCTTCTTGCCGTCGATGCCACCCTTGGAGTTGACGTAGGCCGCGAACGCGTCCATGGAGTCGGCCGCGTCCTTGAAGAGGCCCGGCACCGGTCCCGACACGGTCGCGATCTGACCGATTTTGATCTCGTGCGCGGTCACCCCCGGACCGCTGATCGTCGCCGTCGCCGCGCCTGCGACCGACGAGCCGGCGAGTGGGTTCAGCGAGCCCGTGCCGACTCCGACGACGGCCGGTGCCGCCATCACCAGCGCCGTCAGGGCGCTGAGACCGGCGAGTCTTCTCACCGGCCGACGTCTCGACCTCCCCTCCCAAAATCGGTGTCGCACCGTTGTACCTCCCCTTTCTACGCTTTGGGTTTCCCCCCCGACCACCGAGATCGATGCCGCCTGCGCCCTACGCCTGACCATTTTTGTGTCCCCCCTGCTCTGGGGAGGGCGGTATGCCCCCCCGGATGACTTTGATACCCCACTTCGCATTCAAAAACCGGTCGGTCACGTCTCGGCCGACACGCGACGCTCGAAGGTCGCCAGGTCCGTTCGGTCCCACGGGTCACCAGGGCCGTTGACCCCGAGTACGAGTGTCGGATCTTGGAGTTCTCCCGCCACCGCGTCGATACGGCTCCAGTCGTAGACCATGACGCGCGAACGAACCTGAAAGCCTATTTGGGCATCCGGTCCGATGACGTCGATGTACCTCGCGCCGACGACGAGATCCTCCATTGCGCTCGAATCGTTCCGGTACCGATGGAAGCAGGTGGCATACGTCTCGGCACGAATCCCCGGGCAGTCGTCTTCCATCTGCATGTACGTCTGTCCAAGCTGATGGGAATGACGGATCATGGTCGCGAGCCCCGCCGATGCGTAGTCGATGAACCCGTCGCGCCCGCCGTGGTACTGCCCGTACTCGAGGACCGCATCGGGAGTGAAGCAATCGCGCACGTCGTCCCAGTCATGGTGATCGATGGCATGGCAGTAGCGGGCGAGCAGATCGAGGACGCGTACGTGGTCTTGTACATCGACGGGTCGCCACTGGTCGGTTTTACTCAAGGAGGTACCCCTCCTTCTGTAGCCGGGAGATCACACCACCGTTGTCGATGATGGTCCGCACGAAGTCCGGGATGGCGGCGAACGGCGCCTCGGCTCCGGTGGTCAGGTTCTTCGCTCGCCCAGCGGCGAGGTCAAGTTGCAGCCGTTCACCTTCTTGGCAGATCTCCGAGACTTTGGGGACCGGAAAGGCGAAGACCCCGGCGTTGATGCAGTTGCGCTGGAACAACGACGACATCGACGACGCGACGACGGCGCTCACGCCGACCAGCCGGAGCAAGGTCCCAACCGGACGGGCCGAGCCGATGCCGAACTGCTCACCACCTACCACGATGTCGCCCGGCTCGACCGCTTCGCTCCACGATGGACGGAGCGAGGAGAAGAGCAGCGGGACCGCCTCCTCGGGAGGAAGGCGCAACGCCCTGCCCGGGAACATGACGTCGGTGTCGACACTGTCACCGAAGACCCAGGTCCGACCGACGATCTGCGATGCACTCATCGGAGCTCCCGCGGGTCGGTGAGCCGGCCCGTCAGAGCGCTCGACGCGACGGTCGCCGGCGAGGCCATGTAGATGCGGGCTGAAGGGCTTCCCATTCGTCCCTTGAAGTTGCGGGTGCTGGCGGTCAGGCACACCTCGTTGTCCCCGAGCACACCGAGGTCGTACCCGAAGCAGGCCCCACACGCCGGATTGGTGACCACGGCCCCGGCCTCGACCAGGGTCTGCACATAGCCCAGAGCGAGGGCGTCGCGATACACCCGCTGGGACGCCGGGGTCACCACGAGCCGGCACGAGTGGGCGATCCGCCTCCCCTGGACGATGGCGGCCGCGACGGCGAGATCCTCCAGCTGCCCGTTGGCGCAGGATCCGATGAAACAGCGGTCGAGGTGCACCGGGTCGGCTCCGGACACGGGCACCGCGTTCGACACGATCCGATCGGGCAGGCCCACGTAAGGCTCGACCTCGTCGAGGTCGATGGTGGTTTCGAGCGCGAAGTCAGCATCAGGGTCGGACCACAACGGGTTGGAGCGTTCGTCGCTGTCCCCGAGCGCGACGCTCGTGACCTCGTCGTACGGGAAAAGGGTGAATTCGGCGAAGAGCTCGATGCCCTGGGTCGCCAGCACCCGTCGCTCGTGGATCGGCAGCGCCGCAACCCCGGGACCGTCGAACTCGATGACCCGGTTCTCGTTCAGTGCACCGAACTTTGCTCCCATGAAGAGGAAGAGGTCCTTGGCGCTGGTTCCATCACCCATCGAGCCATGGAGCTCGTAACGAACCGTCTCGGGCACGATGAACCAGGTCTTACCCGTGCAAAGGACCTGCAGGACATCGAGAGCACCCAGCCCCCGTGCCGCACAATTGAACGCCCCGCCGGAACAGGTGTGGGAATCGGCACAGACGAGCACCTCTCCCGGCCGGGCCAAACCCTGCTCGGCGATGACCTGATGGCAGATCCCATGGTCACCGACGTCGAAGAAGTCCGGTATGTCGAACTCCTTCACGAATTTCCGTGCCTGTTGGTGTGCGTTGGCATCTTCGATGGTCGGCGGCGGCACAGCATGGTCCAGGATCACCGCCACCCGATCGGCCGCGGTGATCCGGGTCGGCCATCCCCACGAGTTGAACGAGCGGAATTGCATGTCGATCAGCACGACGCGATCGACCTCGCACACGACCATCGATCCCGGGGCGACATCGCCGCCCCCCGACGATCGGGCCAGCATCTTTTGGATTGTCGTCCGGGCGCCCCCGGCAGACCGTTCGGCCGCCGAAGTACCGGATCGTTGCGCCAACGATGTCATCGCCGTATCAACCGCCCCGAGCACGCTTTCGTGCGACGGCCGTCGACCACGGCCGGCTCGCCGTTGACGACGACCGCCGAATACCCGCGGGCGCCGCGGTGGAGCCTGGACGCGCCACCGGGGAGGTCGTCCACGACCGACACCGGCTCCAATGACAACTGGTCGATGTCGATCACGCAGAGGTCCGCATGATGCCCTTCGACGATGGCACCGCGGTCGGTGAGCCCCATCACCTCGGCCGGCTGGGAGGTCAGCCGCCGAACGGCCTCCGGCATGGTCATCCAGGCCCGGTCCCTCACGAGCGTCGCCAGCACGTACGTCGGGTAGGTGTAGTTGGTGATGCTCTTGACGTGGGCACCGGCGTCGCCGAGTCCGATCAACGTGCTCGGGTCGGTGACCATGATGCGGACGGAGTCCTCGTCCACGTTGGACAGCGGCAGCTCTACCACGGTGTGGAGATCGTCGGCCAGGACCAGGTCCGCCAAGGTGTCGATCGGGTGCCCGCCGTCCTCGGCGGCGAGCACGGCGAGCGTCTGGCCCTCGGTTTCGGGACGTGTGGGGGAGTGCAGAACACGCCAGCGCTCGTAGCACGGACCCGTGATCCGCCGGCAATTCTCGGGCACCGACCGCAACGCTCCCCGGAACTCCTCCGATGCCACCCGTGCCAGCTTGGATTCGTGGGGCAGATCGAGGAATCCCGACATCGCCGGGCCCCACCCGTCGATCATCGCGGCGAAGGACGGCCCGTCGAACTCGATGGTGCCCGAAATGGACTGCGCGGACACTTGCGCGACCATCCGCTCGGCTTGGTCCCTCGAGTACTCGAGCAGTGGCGGCCATCCCGAGCGGTCGCCGGGGCCCGCGGCCAGCGGTGTCCAGGTGAGGTACGCATCGGCCGCCTCGGACCACTCCCGGTAGTCGGCGAGCTCGGCCAGCGCGGCCTCGATGCCGGCGGGTGTCGAGTCCCCCTTGGAGCGGATGTTGATCTGCCACGTCCGGCCCCGGCAGCGCTGCACCAGAGACCGGATCTCCGAGTCGTCGGCCAGCCGGCTCGGTACGGGCTGGCCGTGCGCGTCGGTGTGATTGGTACCCCGTGAGGTGGAGAACCCGATGGCCCCGTCAGCCAGCGCCTCGTCGAGCGCCGAGGCCAATCGCGCCGTCCGCTCCTCTGTGCTGGGAAGCAGTCCTTCGTCGCCGAGAACGCCCGTCCGTAGCGCAGAATGCGGGACGAAGCCGCCGACGTTCACCCCGATCGGCAGCTCTCCGACCGCCTCGAGGAATTCCGGACCATGTCCGCCAGGTCATCGGCACACCCCGCCGTGACGCCTCGTACGGGATCTCTTCGACGGACTCGAGACTCCTCAGCGCGTACTCGTGCATCTCCGGATGAAGGGGGGCCACGCCGAAGCCACAGGAGCCGATCACCACCGAGGTCACTCCATGGAGGAGCGATGGACTGCCCGACGGCTCCCAGAAGAGCTGCGCGTCCATGTGTGTGTGGGGGTCCACGAACCCGGGCGTGACGATCTTTCGGAACGCGTCGATCTGCTCTTTCGCCGGCGGGAGCCCGCCGCGGGGTGCGATCCGGACGATCCGCCCGTCCGCGACGCCGACGTCCATGTCGGCCCCGGGTGCGCCGGTCCCGTCCACCACGGTCCCGTTCAGCACGGCCAGGTCAAGCATGGGCCTGTCCGGAACCGGGCCGGCCGGACGCGGCCGCGCCATCGGCCGGACGCGGGAACCCCATGATCAGGAGGCGACAGCCCGCGGGTCCGGCCGACAGGACGACCGGGGGCTCGCTGCCGCCGACGAAGAAGCACGACCGCGGCCCCAACACCTGACCTCCGTCCGGGCCCGTTGCCCCCTCCGCACGACCCTCGTCAGCGTTCTCGCCGTCGATGCGGGCGTCGCCAGAGAGGATCATTCCGTAGGTGCCGCGCCCGAGGTCGGCGTCGAGGACCTGCCGCGGCGTGCCCGGCTCGAGCTCCTGCACCTCGACCCGCAGCCCGTCCTCCTCGTCCAGGAGCAGCGCATCCCGTTCGGTTCCTTCGGTCGGGATCTCGAGGTTCCGGCCGGGGTGACCGGTGAGTTTGTCCCGGGAACCGGGCATGTAGTTGGCCCCGGGGTCGAACGTCTCTCGCAGGACGGCAAAGGTGAGCCCGTCGTCACCGGCGACGATCGGGCCGTATGTCGAGTAGCGGTCCGTGTAGTGCACAGACACGGGTTCGATCTGGTGTCGTTGAAACGACCCGCCGCCGCCGAGAAAGACCTGGAACTGTCCGACGACGTGGAAATGTGTGTCGACCTTGGCGTGCACTGACTCGCTTTCGACCAGGTAGGCCTGCGGACCGTCGCCGGGATCCGCCCTGAACAGATGGCTGACCTTGAACCGCCCGCTCGGGGTGCGACCGGGTTCGGCCAACTCGGGCCTGAGCAACGCGTCGGCAACCGCTACGCGCACCGGATGCTCCCACTGGCACGAAGCAAGTTGGCACGGGCGAGTCCAGCGCCGCCGTAGGCGAATCGGGAATCCGTCATGCCGGCAACCCCGTCAGGAAGGACAGGGTCACCCGCTCGAACTCGGCCTTCTGGTCCGCCTGGGCCCAGTGACCGCATCTGGGGATGATGTGGAGACGTGCGTTCTGCATGAGATTCAGGGCGACGAACGCGCCGTCGAGAGGCTGCACCCGGTCCTCTTTCCCCCACGTGATCAGAGTCTCGTGCTGGATCTCGTCTGCCACACGCCACAGCTCGCCGTCACGGGCGAATCGCGGATCGTTGTATCCCGCGGACATGGCGCGATTGCCTTCCATGCCCGAAGGCTCGGTGGCGGCGGCGTAGCGCTGATCGACGAGCTCGGGTGTGATCAGTTCCTGGTTGTACACGAGGGCGCGCAGGAAGTTCTCCATCTTCTCCCGGCTCGGCCCCGGCGGCTGGGTGAACGCTTGGAGGATCTTTCCCCCCTCGCTCGGCCTCGGGGCGAAGAGCCCGATGCTGAGCGCGGAACCGGTGCCCATGAGAACCAGCCGGTCGACACGCTGGGGGTGGTCGAGGGCGCACCGCACCGCCACTGCGGCACCGAGGGAGTTGCCGAGGAGGTTCGCCGAACCGACGCCCAGCTGGTCGATGAAGCCCACCAGGATGTCCCCCACGAACGTCAGGTAGTGGCTCTCGAACTTCTCGGGGTACCCGGATCCACCGAAGCCCGGAAGGTTGACGAGAATGGTTCTGAAGTGCTTCGCGTATGAGCTGAGATTGTTGGCGAAGTTGCTCCACCCCGTCGCCCCGGGACCGCCGCCGTGCAACATGATGAGGACCGGCCCCTCCCCGGCCTCGTTGAACGTGACCTGATACTCGCCGACCTCAGCCGATCCTCGAGTCGATTCAAACGTCAGGTCAGTTGTCGCCATGTTCTCCCCTGCTCCCCTTCGCTCGTTCTCACTCCGGCCATCCGATGCGCTCGCCCACGCCGTTCAAGCACCGACGGCCGCAATTGCTCTCATCCACTCCCCGACCGCGCCGGGTCAGGAGAGTGGCTCGTACCCCCATATCTTGAATTCGGTGAGCTCACGCGTGTTCCAAGTCCTGTCGTCGACGTCCTGCCCTTGGGCCGCGAACTCGATCTCGATTCCCCCGGGTGATGCCACGTAGAACGAGATCATCAGGTCGTTCGAGTGCTGCCCGATGGTCGTGCGGAGCTCCGCGCCCGCTGACCGGCACCGGTCGAACGCCCTGCCCACGTCGGTCACCGTGCGCGGCGTTGACCATCAGGTGGCGGATGCCCCGGGGGGTCGTGGCCTCGGTCAGGGCGACGCTGTGGTGCCGGGGGTTGCAACCAAGGAAGCGCATCCGGTACGGGGCTCCCTGGTGGGGCTGCACCAGCATGGAGTCACGGTGCCTGAAACCGAGCACTTGGGTATAGAAGCGAAACGTCTGCTCCATCTCCGCCGCCGGCAGCACCACGTGTCCGAGTCCCTGCTCGCCGGTGAGGAAGCTCGAGACGTCGGCCAGAACGGGGGGGTGTGTTGACACCCTCGGACTGCAGAACAGTTCGAGGCGGTTGCCTGAGGGGTCGTCGAACGCGATCCCGGCTTCGATTCCTCGCGCCGCGACCTCGGGTTCGGCCAACTCCTTGAAAGTGACACCTGCACTGTCAAGCTCGGCCGCCGCCGCCTCCAGCGTGACCAGATCACGGAGCTCCCAACCGGCGGCATGGAGACGGTCGGAATCTGCGTGCTCCAAGGAGATCCGGCACGCCCACTCGTCGACACGGAGTGCCGCGCTCCGACCGCCGTCGTGGGCCGCGACCGAGAGTCCGAGGATCTCCGCGAACGCAACCCACGCGTCGACGTCGGTGACGTCGAAGCGAACGTAGCCGAGGCTGCGGATCTGCACCGGATGCTCAGAACGCGCGATCGGGGACGGGGAGGCCGAACTGAAGGGCCCCGTAGCTCGCCAGAATGGGCTCGGGTACGTTCGAGTTGTGCATCCGGGCCGCATGGGCGTCCCGCCAGAAGCGTTGTATCGGGCTTTCGAGGCGGAGCGCGCTGGCACCTGAGTTCTCAAAGACGAGATCGATGGCCGAGATGGCGAGGCTCGAACCCTCGACCTGGTCTCGCCTGACTCTGGCCAACAGCTGACGCGGCACCTCACCCGCTCGAGCGGCCTCGGTCAGCTCTCGGAACGACGCTCGCATCGTGACGTCCACCGAGTCCACGATCGCCGACGCCTTCGCCAGGCGGATCTGGGTGAACGACTCCTCGGCCACCTTCGATCCCTTCGTGATCCGCATGCGGTCGATGGTCCATGCGATGTGCTCCGCCAGAGCGCCCTGGGCCATGCCGAGGATGGACGCGGTGAGGGAGTACCCGAACACCGCCGTGAACGGCAGCCGATAGCTGACGGCGTCACTGACATCGCTCCCCGAGACGAACGCGTTGGTGCGGTAGCTGGGGACGAAGGCGTCTTCGACGACGATCTCGTTGCTGCCGGTGCCCTTGAGGCCCATCACGTGCCAGATGTCCTTGATCGTGTAGTCCGATTCAGGGACCAGAAATGTCAGAAAGACGCTGGTGCCGTCGGGTTGGGGAGCGTGACCACCGAGCAACGCCCAACGGGCGAACTTGCAACCCGATGAGAACTGCCACCGGCCCGAGAGCCGGTACCCTCCGGGCGCGGGCTCCACGACGCCGCGGGGCGTGTACGACGAGGCGAGGAGGACGTCGGGATCAGGGTCCCAGACATCCCGCTGCGCCTGCTCGGGCATGCATGCCAACTGCCAGTTGTGGACGGCCAGGATGCTGTACACCCAACCCGTCGAACCGCAGGCCGTTGCCAGCAACCGGGCGACGTCGAGGAAGACGATCGGATCGAGCTCGTAACCACCCCAGAGCGCGGGCTGCGGGATTTTGAAGAGTCCGGCGTTGCGGAGATCCTCGATCGTCTCGTCCGGCAGGTTCCGGGTCCGCTCGGTCTCCTCGGTCCGCTCCCGAAGCGCCGGAAGGAGCTTCTGGGCCCTTTCCAGCAACTCCTCTGATTCCACGAGAAACCCCCCTTGACTCGCAGCCGTTCGACACGGCCATGGGGCCGACCGGCCGCTTCCCCCGCGCCGTTCGACCCCTCGGTTGTTCCTATCCGATACGAATCACTTTATCATATGATGGATTAACGTCAAGAGGCTGTTCTCCCAGGTCAAGTGCCTGTCGGTCCCTTCCGCTGCCGGTCTGCGGTCACGAGATTGCTGGGAACCAGGAACGGAGGGCGCCGGGCCGGCGGGGAGGAAAAGTGGGTCGCAGGCCGGAGTCGGAAGGGGGGCGTGCGAAGCCGGTATCTCAGGACCCTCCGTTCGCCTCGGCGAGCCCGGGAGACCCGGGTGGACCCAACCGCAGCGGCATGACCTGGTCCTCGTGGTGCACCCGGTAGGTCGGAGCGGACCACTCCAGGTGGTGCTGCGCCACCCGCAGCGCTTCGTCGGCATGCCCACCCTCGATGAGCCGGATGAGGGTCTCGTGGTCCGCGAGACCCTGTTCCCGATAGGAACGGTGGGCCGGCGGATAGTCGTCCGACGCCACGTGCTCCTGCGCCCACACCGACGCGTGCGCCGACCAGACGGCCTCGAGCGCGCCGACGATGAGGATGATCGTCTCGTTCCCGCAGCATGAGACCATCTCCTGGTGGAAATGCCGGGACGCCTCCGTGAACCGGACGACGTCGTCGATGGCCTGCTGCGCGCCACGGTACGCATCACGTAGGCGGGGCAGGACCTGTTCCGCGTGGTCGACCCTGGCGGCACAAAGCTTGGTGCAGACGGGCTCGAGATTCCGCAGCGCCTTCGACAGGTCGTCTGCGGGCACCCGCCGGGAACGGAGGATTATCTCGATGGCGTTGGCCGCGCTTCCGACCTGGGGACGGTGCACGATGGCGCCACCCTGCTTGCCCCGCCGAACGCTGATCAGACCCTCGGCCTCGAGAATGCGGAGCGCGGCCTGGATAGAAGGCTTGCTCGCGCCAAGTTCGGCGACGAGATCCTCCTGGCGCGGGAGCACGTCGCCGTCCGTGAGGTCGTTCTTGATTATCCGTTCGCGAAGCTGGCCGGCGATGACCTCGGCGAGGCTGGGTAGGCGGATCGTAGGACTCGAACCGGTCATTTCAGGCCACCACGTGGCTTTCTCTGCTCCGTCACTCCCACGGACATCCGCCGTTGACCCCCCATTCTACGACGGTCGACGTCCCGTCATCGTAATGACGCCTTCGATCCCGGACTCGCCTCGTCACGTGCCACCGGCTCAATCTAAGCGATGTCCGAATCGTTCTGTGTTGCGATCGGAGCGGTGCACGAACACTGCGCAGCGCGCAGCGGCGTGGTCGAGTGATCTCCCATCACCCCTTGTCGCATGTGTCGCCCCAGCTTTATGCTGCGGACGTGCCGGGTCTCCCCTCCGAGCAACGAGACCGCGCCGCCCAGGCGTTGTGGGACGCCGAGCAGAGCTGTGTGCCCATCTCTCCCCTCACCGTCGACTTCCCCGGGATCGACGTCGTCGACGCGTACGAGATCCAACTGATCAACGTTCGCCGGAGACTGGACCAGGGCCGGCTTGTCCGCGGTCACAAAGTGGGGCTTTCCTCGAAGCCGATGCAGGAGATGATGGGGGTCGCCGAGCCTGACTACGGACACCTCCTCGATGACATGTTCGTCTTCGAACAGGACGTCATCGCCACGTCCGAACTGTGCTTTCCTCGGGTAGAGGTCGAAGTGGGCTTCATTCTCGAGAAGGAACTCCCCGCGCCGGGGTGCAATGTGGCCGATGTGCTCCGCTCGACCGCCTATGTCGTCCCGGCGCTCGAAATCATCGATTCAAGGATTCGCGATTGGAAGATCGCGCTGTGCGACACCATCGCCGACAACGCGTCTTCGTGCCGCGTTGTGATCGGTGCCCGAGCCACCCGTATCGACCAGGTGGACCTCCGGAACGTCGGAGTCACCCTCCGTCGGAACGGCACTGCTGTCGCCACCGGCAACACCGGGGCCGTGCTCGGCAATCCCGTGACCGCGGTGGCGTGGTTGGCCAACAAGGTGCATCGCTTCGGAGTCAAGCTCGAGGCCGGTCATTTTGTGCTTCCTGGGTCGTGCACCCGAGCGTTCGACGTGGCCCCGGGTGACAACCTGAGTGCTGACTTCGACTCGCTCGGCGACGTCTCCATTTCCTTCTGTTGAACCGAGCCATAGGAGTCGAAGATGGCAACTGTCACCGCCGCCATTGTCGGATCTGGAAACATCGGGACTGACCTGCTGTACAAGCTGCTGCGGTCGGACCTGCTCACGCCGCGCTACATGGTGGGCGTCGAGCCCGGATCGAAGGGACTTGCGCTGGCCCGCGAGATGGGAGTCGAGGCATCCCACGAGGGAGTCGACTGGCTGCTGTCGCAGGACGAACTCCCCGACATCGTCTTCGAGGCGACCTCTGCGTACGTCCATCGGATCAACGCGCCCCGTTACCGCGAGCGCGGCATCCGCGCCATCGATCTCACACCGGCCGCGATCGGTCCGCTGGTCATCCCACCCGTCAACCTGGTGGAACACGTTGGAGAGCTCAACGTCAACATGGTCACGTGTGGTGGACAGGCCACCATTCCGATGGTCCATGCCGTGTCGAGGATTGTCGAGGTGGAGTACGCGGAGATCGTGGCGACCGTCGCGTCGGCGTCGGCTGGGCCGGGCACCCGCCAGAACATCGACGAGTTCACCCGTACCACGGCGAATGGGGTCGAGGTCATCGGCGGAGCGCGACAGGGTAAGGCCATCATCGTCCTGAACCCGGCCGACCCGCCCATCTCCATGATGGACACCATTTTCTGTTCTCTCCCGCGAGGTACGGACCACGAGAAGGTCGATCGTTCGATCAAACAGATGGTCGAGTCCGTGCAGCGGTACGTCCCGGGCTATCGACTACGAGCCGAGCCCCAGTTCGACGAGGTGAGCGGTGCGCCCGAGAAGCGAGGAAGTCGCGTTGCCATCTTTCTCGAGATAGAAGGCGCAGGTGACTACCTTCCCTCGTTCGCCGGCAATCTCGACATCATGACGGCGGCGGCAGTCAGGGTCGGCGACGAGATGGCTCGATACATGACCGGGGGTGAGTGATATGGCATATTCCGAATCGCTCGACGTGCGGGTGACCGACACATCTCTTCGCGACGGTTCGCACGCGAAGCGTCATCAGTTCACAGTCGACCAGGTCGTCAGCATCGTCAATGCCCTTGACGATGCCGGCGTCCCCGTGATCGAGGTCACGCACGGGGATGGCCTGGGCGGGAGCTCGTACAACTACGGGTTCTCGCTCACCGACGAGCGCATGCTGATGAAAGCAGCGGTGGCAGCCGCGACGAAGGCCCGGATCGCGGCGCTCATGCTCCCGGGGGTCGGCACCAAGGACGACATTGTGGCCGCGGCAGACCTGGGCGTATCGATCATTCGGATCGCGACCCACTGCACCGAGGCTGACGTCTCGGAGCAGCACTTCGGTCTGGCCCGGGACCTCGGGCTCGAGACCGTCGGGTTCTTGATGATGGCGCACAGCCAGCCTCCGGAGGTGCTGGCCAAGCAATCGCGCATCATGGCCGAAGCCGGATGCGAGTGCGTCTACGTCGTCGATTCGGCGGGAGCCATGGTGATGGAGGCCGCGGGTGACCGCGTGGCGGCCCTCGTCGCGGAGATCGGCGACATCGCCCAGGTCGGCTTCCACGGTCACGAGAACCTGTCACTTTCGGTCGCCAACACCGTCCTCGCCGTGAGAGCGGGGGCTGTCCAGGTGGACGGCTCGACCCGGCGCTTCGGCGCCGGCGCAGGCAATACGAGCGTCGAGGCCATGGCGGCCGTGTTCGAGCGCCTGGGCATTCGCACTGGCATCGACGTGTTGAAGATCATCGACGCCGCGGAAGACGTCGTCCGTCCAGTGATGGACGGTGAGTGCGTGCTCGACCGGCTGGCCCTCATCATGGGGTATGCGGGCGTCTACTCGAGCTTCCTCAAGCATGCCTACCGGGCGGCCGATCGATACGGTGTCTCGGGCGCCGAGATCCTGCTCGAGTGCGGGCGTCAGCAGCTCGTGGGCGGCCAAGAGGACCAGATCATCCAGATAGCCGCTGAGTTGGCAAAGGTCGGAACCGGTATACCGAGCGGGTGATGGCCGTCAGGTCAGGAAGTCGATCAGCCCCGGAACGTCGTTGGCGTAGTCGCGGATCACGCTCACCCGGCCGTCGCTGACGTGCCACCGCACGAACATGGGCGCATCGAGCCGGGCGCCATCTCGGGCGCGAGTCGCCGATTCCTGGTGGTAGCTCGCAACGAGAACGTCATTGGCGAGAACGTTCCCGACATCGCAGTGGTGGACTCCGGCCGTGAGCTCGAAGACGTAACGGTAGCTCGTCAACACCGCTTCGCGGCCGACATGATCTCCCGCGATCGGCGCCGTGCCCCTGACGTAATGTCGGACACAGTCCTCGGTCAACAGATCGGTAAGCGTCCCGAGGTCCTGGCGGTTGATCGCGTCGTAGACGTTGCGGACCAACCCGATCGTGTCCTCGCCGCCAATCAAAAGAACTCCGCCTTGTGCGCCTCGTCCTGGATGTACTCGGTCATGACCCTGATTTGGCTGTCTTGTATCTCCCAACGGATCGCCACGTCGAAAGAAAACGGTGCGCCGTCGGACTTCCGCGTGCCGAAATCCCGATTGAAGCTTACGGTGTCGTACTCGTCGGCAAGTATCTCGTCGGGCCCGATGTAGGAGTCGAATTCGTCCGTCACGGCCACCACGTGGGCGAAGGCTTCGTCCATATAGGAAGAGCCGTGGTGCTCACCCATCAGGACGCCTCTACCCTTCGGCGCGTACCAGACGAGATCCTCGGCGTATGCGTCCAGGTAGAGATCCTGATCCACCGTCGAGTCATACAGCTTGCGGATCAGTGCGATACGTGATTCCGGATTGTCAGTCGCCTTGGTGCGTTCACCCACTCTCCCACCCCTTTCGCGTTTGGTCCTGGCAACGGTTGTGACGGGATTCTAGCTGGACCCTTCGCTGAACACTCACGGTGTCGAGTGCGGTGTATCCCGTCTGGGTAGTGCTGCTGCCGTTGCCGTGCGGACGGGTGCGGAATGGTCTTGTCGCCAACCTCAACACCCCGGCGAGCAACGCCTCGTGGGGCTTGCCGTGGACGAGCCGACACCCATTCGCCGACGAGTGGACCGTCAGAACCTCGGCGAGCGTGAGCGGACCCATTCGTCGGCCGAGTGAGGGAGTGGCGCAACCACGGTGCGGACTCACTGGGATAGCCGCGCGGAGATTTACTCGACGTTCGTTGAACTGCCGTTCTCAAGATCCAATGGAACATCTCCATTTCGCCCGTTTACAACCGGGCGGGATCCTCACACTTTCCCACTTGCTCTAATCAATCAGACCGCTCAATCTCAATAACAATGTCGATGCAATAATCGCGACCGAAGACCACATCCACTTATTAACCGGTGGCGGGTGCGCCGAAGTTCCCTCTACGATGCCGACTTCGGCGATGGGATCTCACACTCGGAGGTGTCACCAAGCAATGGCGTCAATTCGGCGGTTCTCTGCCCTGCGGTTCGCGGTGGCGTCCGCACCTGTGGCACTCGTCTTTGCCGTTCTGAGCCCAGCGGCAACCACTGGCGCTGTCGGTGCGAATGGGTCTGGTCCCGATTTCGTCACGCTCGGTGGACATCAGGCGGCTATGACGCCGCTCAGCGGATCATTCCTACACCCGCCCAAGAGCGTTACCGTTCGCACGCGTTCATCGAAAAGGACCGCTGGACCGAATCCGGCCCGCTGGGTCCATGGGTTCACTACTCATGCCGCCGTCACCATGGGCAACGAAGAGTCCTATAACTGGGCCGGCCAGGTCGTCACCGGGACGACATTCACGGGAGTGGCGGGTTCCTGGGTGGTTCCAGCCGTCGTCCCGTCGGCGTCGAGCGAATATTCCGGCAGTTGGATCGGCCTCGACGGCGCGACCAATTCGTCGTTGATTCAGACCGGCACGTCTCAAGACACGACCGGGAGCGCGACAACCTACTCCGCTTGGTTCGAGATCCTTCCGACAGGCGCGTTCACCATCGATGCACCGGTGGACCCCGGCGATCAAATGATCGCGGAAATTGCGGAAGACTCTCCAGGGATCTGGGGCATCGAGATTGAGGACCTCACGCAAAACTGGGAATTCCAGAACACTTTTGACTACTCCGGTCCTGGAGCATCGGTCGAGTACATCGAAGAAGCCCCGACGGTCAACGGGGCGCAGTCGACCCTTGCCGATTTCGGCTCGGTCGGGTTCTCGGACCTCGAACTCGCTGGTTTGAATCCGGAGAATGCTTCACTGACGTCGTCCTACATGGCGGACTCCGCGGGACATGTCCTGGCCTATCCGGACAACATTCAGTCCGATGGCTCTTTCGCGATCCATTACGGCTCGCCACCACAACCCGCGATCACGTCGGTCAACCCCAATAGCGGGTCGACCGCGGGCGGCACGGCCGTCACGATCTCGGGAGAGAATCTCGGCTATTGGCCGATGGCGGTCTACTTCGGCAGCACTCTTGCGGCGTCGGCCTCGCTCAATTCTGAGACGAACGTCATCAGCGCCACCTCACCACCCGGCGCCGCCGGGTCCGTTGACGTCAGGGTGACGACGATCGGCGGGACGAGCGCTCCCTCTCCGGGCGATCATTTCACCTACGTCGTTCCTCCGCCGCACGGATATTGGTTGGTCGGTTCCGACGGAGGGATCTTCACCTTCGGTAACGCTCAGTTCTACGGCTCGACGGGGAATCTTCGGCTGCAACGTCCCGTCGTGGGTATCGTGCCGACCTCCGATCGTGGCGGCTATTGGCTCGATGCCTCAGACGGCGGCGTCTTCGCCTTCGGGGACGCCGGTTTCTACGGCTCCATTCCCGGACTCGGCCTTCACCCCGCCGGTTCCGGCTTGCCCAATTCGCTCAATGCACCGGTGGTCGGCATCGTGCCATCTGCTGACGGGGGTGGGTACTTCATGGTGGCGTCCGACGGAGGGGTTTTTGCCTTCGGAGACGCCAAATTCGAGGGGTCGTGCCCTGGGATGGGCGGTTGTGCGGGTGCGGCCGTCGCCGTCATGCCCGACGCGACCGGGAACGGGTATTGGGTCGTCACTCAGACCGGGGACGTTTACACCTTCGGAGATGCCCAGTACTTCGGTGGTCCGGGCAATGTCGGCTCTCCGGTGACGTCGGCCGTACGGACTCCTGACGGTCGGGGCTATCTGGATCCTCGTTGCCAATGGCACCGTTTACGCCTATGGCGACGCCCACAATTACGGGAGCCCGGGTGGTCAGTTCGGAGGTTTCGATCCCGCCACGGCTGTCTTCTCAACCTCGGATGGTGGGGGCTATTGGGTGGCGGCAGCTGACGGATCGGTCCACACGTTTGGCGACGCCCCGAACGACGGATCGATGGCGGGTACGAGACTGAACGGTGCAATCATCGCCGCCACCGGTTGGTAGTCCGTCGAACGGGACTGCCGAGGGCTACCGGATCTGGATGATCAGATCCTCCGACATGCTTGCTTCGGCATGATTCCAATCGCAATCAAGTTCTGTGTACGTCACGAGCGAGAGCGACTTGTCAAACTACTGACTGGCATAGGAGCCCGATCAGTTCGCCCTGGACCATGAGCAGAAATGACGGCGATCCGAGAACTGCTCCGCGATTTTTCGCCAGTACAACCAAGGGACGCCGTCAACGCGATCGAAGCAATGTGTGACATTGCCACAGACGCGGTTGGTCTGGCATAGCCACGTCGCTTTCGTCGCATCGCCTAGCCCATAGGTGCCGAAGTGTCCCACCCTCCCGCGTACCGGGGCAGCCGGATCAGTCGGCGTGGCCTAAGAAGCGTGTCCCACCGTGCCCCTTTGAGAAGGGGTCTGGTCGGAGGTTCTCGGGCTGTCGAAAGAACCAGCGGATCCCCTTCCCTGCAAGTGGTTCGTCCGCCTACCGCAACAGGACGTGGAGATGAGCGTGCGGGATGGACTGTCCAGAGGCAGCGAAACGGTTCCAGCCGATCGTGTAGCCATCAGGTTCATGGCGCTCGTCGAGGAGAGGTCGGACCTCGAGGAGGAGGTCCTGGGTCGCAATGAACTCGTCCGGGAGCAGGTCAAAGACGGTTTCTCGATGAGCTTTCGGGACGATGATTCCGCTGCCCCAAAGGAGCGACTGAGACTCGCTCTCTGGTGCCGCTCCGCTCGCAAAAAGGCACAAATCGTTTTCACGGACAAGAGCTGAGTGTTCTCGGAAGCCATCAAGGTCACAGAAGTCACAGCGCGTCACTTCCTCCACGGTGTCGATTGTTGCTGACAACGGAACCCGGTGCAGCCGTCCCGGCGAAATGGGACACGTCCAACCCGCTCAACAGGGTTCGATCGGACCAGACCTTTGGCGGGATACTGACACTCTTCTACACCCATGTCTACGCCTCAGGTTGCCCAGCGCCATCGGGTCGTTCGCCGCCGGTCGGCATCGGTGCCGGCTGCAAGACCATTACCGGGATGCGGCGGTTGCCGGCGCGCTGTGCGTAGTGGTTGCGTGGCGGGTACACCGACACGTCCAACTCCCATAGGCGCTGGCGTTCCTCACCCTCGGCCTCATAGGCCTCCATCTCGTGACGCTGGCCGCGAAAGGCGGCGTTACACCGCGGATTGGCCTTGAGGTTGTAGTACCAGGCCGGATTCTGCTGCTTGCCATAGTTCGAAGCAACGAGCACGAGCCGATCACTATCGGGCACTCCGACGAGGGGCAAGGTCCGTGGTTCGCCGGAACGGGCACCGACGGTCGTGAGCTCGATGATTGGTAGCCCGGTCAGGGCGGCCGAGACGGAGTGACGCCCGGCGCTGCGTCGCAGTACCGGACCATCGAGGTGGTGCAGGACCCGTGCGAACAGCCACGCCATAGGCCGCGTTCCCGCCAGAAGCCGCATACCGCGCTGCACGACATTGGCTTGGTCGAAACGCACCGCCCCGGCGATTTCCTCAACCATCGAGAGAACGTAGCCCACTGTCTTGTGTTCGGTGGGCGAAGGAGCCCTAACCCCGATGTGCTGGTGGGTGGCGCCCACTCCCGGCGATCAGGGATGCCCCAAGAGCGCCCGGGTGTCGGCACGTCCCGGTCGCTCCGACCTGCCAGCATGAACCCGTGCCCGACGCCCGGTTCACCATCCGTCCGGCTCGCCCCGAGGACGCCCCACGTCTCGAACACATCGAGTTGGCCACCCAAGGCCAGTTCGCCGCCATCGGTTATGACCAGGTTGCTGCCAGCCCCCCGGACTCCATCGAGTTACTGGTCGAGTATGCGCGGTCAGAACGCTCCTGGGTGGCTGTCGTTGACGACGAAGTAGTGGGCTACATCCTCGTAGGTGTCCTTGACAACGCCGCCCACATCTTCCACGTCTGCGTCCATCCCGGCCAGCAGGGGCTCGGGGTCGGGAAAGCACTTATCGAGCAGGTCAAGAGCTGGGCGCGTTCGGCGGGACGACCGGCAATAACCCTGGCGACCTTCTATGAGGTGCCATGGAACGGTCCGCTCTACGAGCACCTCGGCTTCCGAGTGTTGGATGAGTCGGAACTGGGACCCGAGATGCTGGCCAGAGGCCAGCAGGACGTGGCCGGAGGACTATCGCCGAAGGGGCAGGTGGCCATGCGGCTCGACCTCGACATCTGACCCAGGTCGGTCGGGCTGTGAGTCTGTCCGAACACCGAGCGGAGGGCTCTAGCGTTCCCATGGAGGCAATCTCTGACTGGAATCTGGGCTCCATGCTGAGATTGGCGGCAATCCCGGTGGGGTATCCGAGGCTTGTCCCGATGACATTGACCATCGCTGACGGACACCGTCGGCGAGCGTTGTAACGGAATCGACGATACCTATGACATTGGTATCGAGCTCTATGTCGTATCGGACACCACGGTGTACAGATGCGGCCTGCTTGCGAGCGATGCCTGGTGGACGATCACCCCGCTCCTGCTCTCTCATTGCCGCCGTGTCCGGATCACAGTGCACGGCCACCCAGCACACCGGGAGATCGCCGAGAGCTTCGTCCCAGCGACGCTGGTCCTCGCTGCCATCGAGCAAGACCTCGTCAAGGATCACGTCGATTCCGCTGGACACGAGGCCGGCGACGGCTCGCTGAAATCCCGTGTACAACCTCATGAACTCAACCCCGCGCTGAATTTCGCCGTCGATGATCTGGATTCCACGCTCGTCACCGACCAGCTCGGCCGGCAGTGTCCACATCAGCAGGTCGATTCCCAGAAGAAGCCATGGGTCGTCGAGGATGGACTGGAGCTTCCGGGCCAGCGTCGTCTTTCCAGCGCTCGATCCACCGTTCAGCGCCAGCAGGTGCCCAAGAGGCATCTCTCCGCCCATGACGTTGCCAGACGCTAGTTGTCGGCGGAGAGCCGCTGGCGCCTACGTCCCGGCGTTCGGGAGCAGTTGGGATTGGCGTGTACCGGCCCCGAACAGCGGCCAAACACGCCGCTACAGCGAATAGCCTCCACGTTTCCGGTCACAATATTGCCCGTGACGAGTATCTGGCGAGAGACCTACGAGACCGAACGGCTTCGACTGCGGCCGCTGGCCATGAGCGATGGTGAACCCCTTTACGCACTCCAGCGCGATCCCGTCATGATGAGGTACTTCGGCGGTCCATACCTGCGGGCGCAGACTGACACCTGGCTTGAGTGGCACGTCGCCATGTGGATGCAGGAGGGCTACAGCCACTGGGCCGCAGAACTGAAGGAGGACGGCACGTTCGTGGGTTGGATCGGTTTGACCAAGGTCTGGGAACCAGAAGACCTATTGCCGGCGACGGAAGTGGGATGGTTCGTCGATCGGAGGCATTGGGGAGCGGGTCTCGCCACTGAAGGTGGCAGATGTTCGCTGGCCTTCGGCTTTCATGAGCTGGCTCTCGATCGGATCATTGCCAGATACAACCCAGAAAACGTGGCTTCCGGGAAGGTGATGGAGAAGCTCGGGATGCGCCATGCACGCGATATGCCGACAACCGACGGCCCGGGCATCGCGAGGGTCTTTGAGATCCGAGCAGACCGCTGACGTAGTGAGTCGCGACGTGACTGTCACAGACCCGGTGAAGTGGGGGCACCTTCCACGGGCTTACTCCCCGAGGCGACGCAGGAGGCGTCTACATTGACTAGCTGGTGGGATCAAACGGCCCTGAGAAGATCGTGAAGTCGGTTGGCCCGAGTCGCTCGGATTCGGCCCAACCGTGGATGCAGCTCGCGCCCGACTACGAACGGGCCCGCAGCAGGGACGACTCGCTGGACCGGCTGGTGGAATGGCCCGCGCAGCGGGGGTCTCTTGGGGACATCACTGGTCGGTCTGTGCTCGATCTCGGCTGTGGGAACGGCGGCAAACTTGCCGAGCTCGTTCGAGCTGGCGCCGGCGCCTCTGTCGGCGTCGATATCAGCGGCAGCTTCATCACCAACCGCCCGAGCGGTCTGGAACTCGTGCAGGGCGACTTGTCCGAGCTGGGCTCCGTCGCTGCGCTCGTGGGTCGACGGTTCGACCGGATCATGTTCCTGCAGTCCTTTGGCTATACGTCTGATCCGATTCGCACGCTGCGGGCGGCTCGGACGATGCTGACTGACGACGGCTTCATTCTGATGACTAGGACCCAACCGATCCGATACGCCCTCGAGCGCGCCGAACGGAACGGGACCTCCCTCGGCGAGGAGTACTTCAGCAGGGGCGTGTACTCCTACCGCAGCAGCTGGAACGATCAGATCACGCTCTCCAAACTCCCCTACACGATGTCGGACTTGTTGAACGTCTTCAGCGCTGCAGGGCTGTGGATCGAAACCACGGTCGAGCCGCAACTGTCCGAGAGCGCCAGACGCCGTTACCCGCACAAGCAGGCGTGGATGGACAAGTACCTCGGCATCCTCATCTTCGTCCTTCGTCCGCTGCCCGACCACTGGGGTCCCAAGACCGAATAATCCCTCTACTGCCGCGCCACCTGGGAAGCTCTCAGATCCGGCGGACGGGGGCTGGAGGCGAGCCCCGATGCGCCGGAGTGGGCCCCCAAGCCGGCGGTCCGGGGCAGGAGCGGACGAATTTCGGGGTGCACGGTATGGGCTATCCGGTCCCTCAAAGCATCAGCGAGTTGAAGCGAAAGATCCGTTCTTTCCGGGGCACTTCGGGTCGGAGCGATACCGGATTGGTCTCGAGCCCGTCCGAGCCCGGGTGCGACACGCTCGGAAACGGCACTTCTGCGACTGCCGGCCGGGGTGGGAGGCCAAGACACGCCCGAGGGTACGCTCCCCACGCATGCATCGCAGAGGTTGGTTCGCGCGACATGCCAGCCGCTTCAGTGGAGTGGGAGCTCGGCCGAGAACTCCAGTCCCGAGCGCGGCCGCCGGACTACGACGAGAGTTCAGCCCGGCGCGACCACCAGGCCTCGGCGGCGGTCATTGCGCTCTCGGCTTCGTGGATGCCGTCGCCCACGAGCCCTGCGGTGGCAGCCCAGTGCAAGGGTACAAGGGCTACAGCTCCGGGGAGCCAACGGTGCTCGTCGCGAGTCAGCGGTTCCGGAGCCGTGCCTTCGTAGGCATCGAGCAGTCGTCGCGGCTCGAGCAATTCGCCGCCCTGTGCGACCTGGTGCAGGCTGGCCGCTATGTCGTACAGCCGCTCCCTGACCCTCGCAAAATCCAGGTCGAAGGTGGCCCATGAGCCGTCTGACAGTTCTCCCATGTTGCCCAATTTGTAGTCCCCATGAATCGGAGTGCATGGCAGTTCGACCTGCTTCCGGAGCTTGGAGAGCTCGCCAGTCAGTCGGCGCATCCGATGCACGACCGGCTCGCTGCGGGGTCCGAGCCTGCGGCGTGTGAAGCCGACCGAGTAACGCAGTTGGCCGAAGGTTCTGTGGTCGTCGAGGGGTTCGGGCGGGCTGGGCTCCCAGACTGCTTTGAGCGCAGTGTGGAGGCGTCCGAGCTCCTCGAATAGGCGGACGTAGGAGTCCTCGTCCGCCCGTGGCTGGGCGTGATCGATGAACTCCTCAATCTCAGCCCAACGATCAGCGACCCTCAGGAGGTCGCAGCCGGAAATCCGAATCGGCCGAGCGACGCGGACTTGCGTCCGCTGGAGCCGCTCCCGCAGGCGCCGCAGTCCCGCGACCCGGCCGCGGCGGACCCAGGGCCTATGAACCCGGAGGACAACCGGCGACTCAGCATCTATCCGCACGTTGAGGTTGAACCCACCGCCAATGTCTGCCCATCCGGCCCCTCGCGCGACGCGGGCGATCAGGGCCGAGACGGCCGGGTCATCTGGGCTGGCTCTAGGTCCGAACCAGCGCGGCAAGGGAGGGGGAGAGGTCGAAGCTTCGATTCCGGTCATGGCAATGACCCACCAGCGCACCCGAGTAGGGTCTGCCGGCGAGCATGGCGCAATCTACGCTATGACGTCCGGCACCCCGCAGCCCTTTCAGCTCGCCTGATCACCATCGTCGAGACGAGTAGTTGGTCGGTCGAGCCACTGGGCACGATCTAGCCGATAACGCCGGCCATATCGCTCCCGTGTTCGCAGTCGCACCGTCCGGTATCGCTCCGGGCGGCGCCACCGATTCGGCGATCGAGAGCAACTCGGCACAGCCGGAGGGCCCGACAGCACCATCCCAATATCCCGCATGCCGCGACTGCGATATTCAAGTGGGCCCTGCCTGCCCGCGACTTGCAGAAGCCCGGCGATCCAGTTTGCGTACGTCTAATCGTCCGGGAGACGCCACACGCTGACATGCCAAGGGCTCTCACCAGTGAACGGCGAGCGATCCCACCAGCCCCATCGGTGTTCCAACGTCATTCCCGCGATCCGAGCCATCAGGTCCAACTCAGCCGGCCACACATATCTGAACGGTGCCGTGAATTCGGAGAAGCTGCCATCAGGAAGTCGGTTGAAGTGCCGCGAGCGGGAGATCTGCTTGTGCGTGCGGTCAATGAAGTCGTCGATGCCGATGTAGTCCTCCGTCAATGCGAACGCGACACCTGAGTTGCCCGGTGGTAGCTGGCGAAGACCGGGCACGCTGGTTTCTATTACAAAGCGGCCACCGGGGCGAAGGTGCCGTGCAGCGTTTTCGAAACACGCCACTTGTTCGTCCTGCGTCGTCAGGTTCTGGATCGTGTTGAAGACCAGGTACACAAGGGAGAACTCGCCCTCCACGAATGTCACGGCCATGTCGCCTTCGACGGCCGCAATATCGCTTGCTTCGGGTTTCGACCGCAGCACGTCGAGCATGTCTGCGGACAACTCGATCCCGGCGACCGGAACACCCCGGGCAGCCAAAGGAATAGCAATCCGGCCAGTCCCAATAGCGAACTCCATCGCCGCTCCGCCGTCGGTCAACTCGACCAGACAGTCGACGGTCGCTTCGATAACGCCGTCGACGAACATCCCCGTCCCAGGTTGGTCATAGGTTCTGGCGATCTCGCCGACGAATCGGTTTTCGGGCACACTCCAGCTTGGTCCTCCCAGAGTCAGCTTGCAACGTCCCCGCCCTACCCCATAGGCGCCGTACTATCCAACGTCCCGGCGACGCTGGGGACAGGGTCAAGCGATTCCGATCGACCTTTCACTCCGGTCGAAGTTCCATCCAGCGGTGAGGCTCGGAGAGCTCGACGAAGCCGAACTGGCGGTAAAGGTCGTGCGCATCCAGAGTACCGAGCAGTCGGAGTCGGAGACCTTGAACCTCGGGATGCTCGACTGCTCTCTGCACGAGGAAGCGTCCGACTCCGTGACCTCTGAAGGTGCTGTCGACGAAGACATCACAGAGCCATCCGAACGTAGCTCCGTCGGTCACCCATCGTGCGAATCCGACCTGGGTCCCCGTGTTCGCGAAACAGCCCAATGTCAGCGACCGCTCAATTGACTTCGCTACGAGTTCCATCGAGCGCCCCGCCGCCCAGTAGCTCTCTTCGCTGAGCCACCGATGAACAGTCGGCAGATCGAGACGATCTCGATCATCAGTGACAAAGAGGCCATCGTCACGGGTCCACTGCACGACGCGATTCTAGATGTGACGATGAAAGTGGTCCCACGCCCGGCGAATGGGAGCCACCTAGAACGCTCCCGGTGCCTGGAAGCTTTCGACGGTTATGTTGCCGGGACCCGTCCGATCAACATGGCCACGTGAACAGGCTCGACGAACGGCTGGTGCGCCTCTAACACTTGCCAGATCGCATCGGAAAACTGCGCTCGCTGCTCATGTGGCGGAAGCCGGTCTGCCCCCAGCGCCGAGTAGAGGCCTCCGACGACTTCATCGATGCCGAGTTCGTCGGTGTAATCAAAGCTTGCTTCGCTGAGATCGAATCCCGCCGCCTCAAGACTCTCTCCATAGCGCCGCTGGCTCTCGGCGTCAGTCCCGCATGTGGCGGTAGTCGTCGTGTCGAGCCATCCCTCCAGAAACGCCCGCAGTGCTTGGGACCATGCGGACTCCTGGAGCCACAACGGTGTCCCGTTGGTGATTACCGCCACCCCTCCGCCCGGCCGCGCCAGCGTCGCGATTGATGAAAAGAGCCGGTCGTGGTCCATCCAGTGGAGGGCCTGGGCGATCGTGACGGCTCCGACTCGGTGGTGACCCAACATCCCTCCTAACGTCTCGATGTCGCTGTCGACCCCCACCATCCAGAGGGCGTTTCCCACTCGCCGCTCGGCTGCCGCCTCTCGGGCACGCAGGAGCATGTCTGGCTCGGGATCCACACCAACGACGGCTCGAACTCGGCCGGCGGTCGGAAGAGCCAGCTGCCCGGTTCCGCAGCCGAGATCAATCACCACGTCCTGCTCGGTAAGGCTGAATGCCTGGACCAGCATGTCGATCACTTCGGATGAGTAGCCACGGCGGTAGCGATGGTAGAAGTCCACCACTTCGCCGCGGAAACCGAGACTCACCACCACAGCCTGCCCTCATCCCAGGGTGAGTGCATGCCAACACACCGTGTGTTCTTCATGTGAGGTGGTCCCCATCCCGGCCTGAGACGGGGGTATCTCGGCCCGATCTTTGAGATGGGCTTTGTCTACAAGTCGGCAGTTCGAGGGTTTCGAAAGTGAAGACCAGCACATATTGCAGTGGACCTTCGATCATGTCCACCACAGCGACGTCAGTCCGACGAGGTGCGCTCGACTATGTCCGTCCAGTGCGCCAATCATCCTCCATCCGGCTCCTCGGCGGCCTTTTTGGGCAGCAGCCACGCGAGACCGAGGCAGACGGCCGTGATAGCCCCGACGACGACGAGACTCTTCGTCATGGCGGAACTTGCACCATTTGTCGTGCGCTGGGTGAAGTAAATGGTGGTGATCACCGCACTGCCAATGGCAGATGCCAGTTGCTGAACAGCGCTCAGCGATCCACTCGCGCTGCCAGCTTCGTCTTGAGCGACGTCCCCGATGGCGAAGTCGAAGATGCTGAAGAAGCATGTGCCCATTCCCACACCCATGACGAAGAGCGAAGGCGACAGCAGCCAAACGTTCACATTCGTGCCATCGGCGGTGATCGTGAACCAGAGCCCCACCACGCCGATGAGTGTTGCGACGAGGCCGATGAACACCAGTCGGCGTCCGAGTACCGGAATCAGTGGGCGACCCACAAAAGACGACGCCATAATTCCAACCATCGCCGGCACTAGACCAAGAGCGGCATGAGACGCTGAGAGTCCGAGCGCGGTCTGAAAGAAGAGTGAACACACGTAGAAGAGCCCATTGATCGCCGCGAAGTAGGCGAGGCCCAGGATGAGGCCGGACGTGAAGCCCTTGTTCTTGAACAACGAGGGAGTGATCAACGGGTTGGTCTCCGAGGCTTGGCGCAAGCCGAATCCCCCAAGCAATAAGACGCCGAGCGCCAAACTCGCGATGGGCACCAAGGTCCAGCCGTCCGTCGAGCCCTCGATGAGCCCATAGAGCAGACCCAGCATGCTGGCACCGAGGAGCCCGGCCCCAAGCCCGTCGATAGGCGCATCGCTCGAGGGCGGAACATCTGGCAGAACCTTGAGCGCAGCCACGAACCCAAAGGTGCCGAGCACGATGTTGATGAGAAAGATCGGGCGCCACATCAGTCCGGCGACGTTGGCCGAAATGATGAAGCCGGCCACGATGGGCCCGGCGATCGCAGCACCCGCCATGGCTGGTCCAAATACTGAGAAGACCGTCGGCATCTGCTCCCGGGAAACACTGGCGACCAGAATGCTGAGGCCCTGGGGAATGAGTAGTGCGCCGAACCCACCTTGGATCAGCCGACAGGCGATCAGCATGGCCGGATCGACGGAGAGGCCACAGCCGAGAGAGGCCAGGGTGAAGCCGGCAATGCCGATCAGGAAAACGCGCCGTGGCCCGTACCGGTCACCGAGTCGGCCGCCGACGACGAGCAGGACGCCGAGCGCCAAGGCGTAACTCGCGCCCAGCCATTTGATCAGCGACTCCCCGCCCCCTATGTCGCGCACGATCGTCGGAGCAGCGATGTTCGTGATTGTCGAGTCCATGAGATCGAGGACGTCGGCGATGATGACGACGATCAGGATGGCTTGCAGACGCCGGCCCAGTCGAGCCGGACTTCCTGCTGCGGTCGATCCATCCGGAGCGTCGTCGACCTGGACTTCATCGGTTCGGGTGTCCGGCACACTCACATCGATGCTCCCTTTCTCCGCACAGTGTTCGCAGTAAGCTGACCCAGTGTACACTACTGAGAACGTCGTTCGCACAACGAAAGGGGACGGGGTGCCCGAGGTTCGCCAAGGTGAAGGAGCACACGAGAACACGGTGATCTGGGCGCGTCCAGAGCGCGCTGCGAAAGGGCCGGCCCCGTCTCGAAGTCGGGCTCAGATCGCCGCCTCAGCCGTGGAGTTGGCTGATGCCGAAGGCTTGGAAGCCGTGTCGATGCGCCGGGTCGCGATGATGCTCGGGATCGGTGCGGCCTCGCTCTACCGCTACATCGAGCGCAAGGACGAGCTCTACGACCTGATGATCGATCACGTCGAAGGCGAAGACGGTCCTCCTCCGACACTCACCGGCGATTGGCGGGCGGACCTCACCGAACTCGCTCGGAAGATACGGGCTTCGATACATCACCACCCCTGGATGGCCAGCCTGGCGGCCGGGCGGCCGACTTTCGGACCGAATTCTCTCGCGTGGGCCGAGCACGGTCTTGCCGCCATGGATGGCCTTGGTCTTGGCATCGACGAAATGCTCATGGCCGGCGAAATTCTGCAGGCCTTCGTCCGTGGCTACGCGATTGGGGAGCTGGCCGAACAACAGGCACTGCAACGGGCCGGTCTCACGAGGGACCAATGGATGCACGCCTTCGGCCCCTACATGATGTCGGTGGTGGAAGCTGGCGCGCACCCCCTCTTATCCAGGGTCGTGCTCGACGCCGACACTCCGCACGCCCAAGACCGCAGGGAGCTCGTGTTCGCCGCAGGACTCGAACGCATACTCGACGGCCTCGTTCCGACGCGGGAAGGGAATTGAGCCGGAACCACCAGTACGCATGCTCCATGCGACGCATCGAATCGAGTTGTGAGTTCTTGCAGAGCCCATGACACGCGGGTATCACGTGACGGTTTCGGCGGCAATGATTGTGTTGGTTGGCGGCCTCGCTTTCATCTTGGCGGTCACCGCTTTCGCCATCGACTTGGCGGGGAGCCTGGGCTCGCGTGTTCGAGCCGTTCTCGGAGGAGGTCTTCGACGGTTCCCTTCTTGGCGCCCTGCGGGGTGAGCTGCTCAGCCTCGACGATCAGTGCTGCGAGCGCCTTGGAAGCCCCACGCTTGGTGCCACGGAGGGTACGTTCGATCTCGCGCTTGCGTCCGTTCAGGGGTCACGGCCGGCGTGCACGCGCAGCCGCGAGGAGTTCTTCCCCCGCTGCCGCATTGAACCCGCCATTGCCGTCCTCCATCCGTGTCGTCCATCCGATGGGACGCAAGCACCCGAATGGATGGACAACGCGGACAGACAACTCGTTCGCGGCGCAAGAGACGGCTGAGATTATGCCGCTGACCTGGGTTTTTGGAGCAGCCCCAACGGGATTCGAACCCGTGTCGCCACCTTGAGAGGGTGGTGTCCTAGGCCTCTAGACGATGGGGCCGAGCGGTGGTCTTCGCACTGACGCGGAAGGCCGCCGGTGCTCGGGGGGAAGGACTCGAACCCTCAATAACTGGACCAGAACCAGTCGTGTTGCCGATTACACCACCCCCGATCGGGTGGGTGCTCAGATTAGCCGAGGGGCTCCGGCGGCGTTTCGCCGCGCCGACCGGGCCGGCCGGACCGCAAAGGGCGCGTTGAATCGGATCATCGCCGGTGGAATGATGCGTCGTCGGGCACACCCGGCAATTGTGAACCTGAGTGGAGGTCGACGCTGTGGACCGGTGGGCAGCCATCGCCGCCGCCCTCGTGGCGGCAGCCTCCGGTGCGTATTTGGTCATCGCGCCGGGGCCCGCCGCAGCGTCGGGCATCTCGGCCAAGGTGTCCCCGAACCAGCACCTCGTCCACGGCCAGTGGGTCACCGTCTCCGGTCACGGTCTCCCTCACGTCGAGGGCCAGACCTGGTTCGTGGCCCAGTGCACTGCCGCCGTGCAGCATCGCATGAACCCCAAGACCGACACCCAGCACTGCAATCTCACCGCGGCGAAGGTCCTCAAGGTCGGGCGGAACGGCTCGTTCTCCCTCCGCTACCGGCTGATCACCGGCATCGTCGGGGACGGCTACTGCGGCCGGTCCGGCCATCTCACCTGCGTCTTGGCTGTCGCCAACGCCGCGGGTGGGGGACGGTCCTGAAGATCGGGTTCCGAGCCCCGCCGGCGCACCCGACCACCAGCACCAGCACCAGCACCAGCACGAGCACCAGCACGAGCACGACCACCACCACGACGACGACCCCGACGAGCGAACCGGTCACCGCCACCACCGCCTGACGCCACCCGCGAGCGGCAACAACCGGTCACGCGTCGTGCAGCCACTCCAGATGGCTGTAGCCGATGATCCGGCCGAGCCCCACCCCGATCGCCTCCTTCACGAAGTAGGGCATGCTGGACCAGCCCGAGATGGGCGAGGTCTGCGTCGGGGTGGGAGAGGGCGCGAGACCCTGCTGCGAAGCGATGGCCATGGAACGGTCCTCGTGGAACGGGTCGGTCGTCATGAGCACGTTCGTGATCCCGCGGGCGCGCAACTCCGGGGCCGCGTCAGCGATGTTGTCGAAGCTGTTGTCCCCTCCGACCTCGAGGATGGCCGACCGTGGCACCCCGGCTTTCTCCAGGTACATCGCGCCCGACTGCGACTCCGTGTACACGTCGCCGGGCTCCTTGCTTCCCGTGAGCATGATCAGGCGGGCGTCGCCCTGCTGGTAGAGCTTCAACGCCTCGTTCAACCGTGCCTGGAGGTCGGGCGACGGCACCCCGTCGTACTGCGCCGCGCCCATGACCAGGATCGCCCCCGCCTGGTGTGGGTCGTAGTGCCGCGACGTGAGCCAGACCTGGACCAGGGTCACGGCGAAGTAGGTCACGAGCACGGCTGCGGCGACCGCGGCGATCTTGAGGATGAGGCGGAAGGGCCCGAGCAGCATCAACCGGCGGAGGCGAGCCGGTCCAACGCCTGCGCCAGCCGGCGCTGCGTCTCCTCCCTTCCCAACACCGCCAACGAGTCGAACAGCGGGAGGCCACGGGTCCTCCCCATGACCGCGACCCGGATCGGCGCCTGCGCCTTGCCGAGCTTGCGCTCCACGCTGTCGGCGATGGCGAGCGTCGCCGCGTGGAGCGCGTCCACGTTCCATTCGCAGGCCTCGTACGCCCCCAGTGCCTCGGCCAGGATCCGCGGCGCCAGCTCGTCTCCCGCCACGGCCTTCTGCCAGCTGTCTTCGTCCTCCGGTGCACCGTCGAGGAACAGAAAATCGACCAGCTCCGGAATGTCGGCGAGGACGGTCACCCGTTCCTGGGTCACCGCGGCCACCGCCTCGAACCTGGCCGGGTCGAAGTGGTCCGGCGGCCATGGCGGGGGCTCGGTCGCCGGCGCACCCGTGTCCGGGTCGCGCCAGCGGCCCGGCGACCATGCGCCCTCGGCGGGGTCGACCCACGGGCGCGCCGCGGCGACGAACGCGCTCGTGGTGAGGTCACGGATGTACACGCCGTTGAAGTGCGCGAGCTTCTTCACGTCGAAGAACGCCGGTGAGCGCTGCACGTCCTCCAGGCGGAACCGCTCCACCACCGACGCCATCGGGAGGATCTCCTCCTCACCCGGGCTCCAGCCCAGCAGCGCCAGGTAGTTGCAGAAGGCCTCCGGCAGGTATCCCTGGTCCCGGTACATCTCCACCGCCACCGGGTCCCGGCGCTTCGACAGCTTCTTCCCCTGCTCGTTGACGAGCAGCGGCAGGTGGGCGTAGGCGGGCAGCGCGAGCTCCGAACCCTGGGCCGTGTTCAGCGCACCCCAGAGCAGGATCTGGCGCGGTGTGGTCGGGAGCTGGTCCTCGCCCCGGATGACGTGCGAGATCGCCATGGTCCGATCGTCCACCGCGTTGGCCAGCACGAAGAGCGCCTTGCCGTTGCCCTTGACGCAGATGAAGTCCTCCAGCGCCCGCAGGGGGAACTCCACCTCGCCCCGGACGAGGTCCTCCACCCGCACCACGCCCTCGTCCGGCGTGCGGAAGCGCAGCGCGCGGCCCTCGCCGCGGGGCAGGCCCAGGTCACGGCAGTGCCCGTCGTAACCCGGCGTCCGGTCGCCCGCCGCCGCACGCGACCTCGTCCTCGCGTCGATCTCCTCGCGGGTGCACCCGCAGGCGTAGAGCGCCCCGCCCGACCACAGCGACTCGATCGCGGCGTCGTGCTCCGCCTCGTGGGCCGACTGGAAGTACGGACCCTCGTCGGGCGCCAGCCCGAGCCAGTCCAGTGCCGAGACGATGCCGTCCGTCCACTCGGGACGGTTGCGGGCCTCGTCCGTGTCCTCGATCCGCAGCACGAACGTCCCGCCGTGGTGGCGCACGAACAACCAGTTGTACAGCGCGGCTCGCGCGCTCCCGACGTGGAAGTAGCCGGTCGGAGACGGCGCGAAGCGCGCTCGGATCGTTGCGTCGCGCTCAGGCATTCGGCGTCAGCCGGCCGGACCGGGCCGGCCCCTCCCGGCGACGGGTCGGACTCCCCGATGGGAGCGTCAGTCTTCCTCTATGGAGATGGCCCCGGTCGGGCAGCCGTTGACGGCCTCGCGCAGCCGCTGGCGGAACTCCTCGGGCGGGTGCTCGTTCAGGACGTAGAGGTAGCCGTCGTCGCGCACCTCGAAGACCTCGGGCACGATGCCCATGCACACGGCGTTGCTGGCACATTCGTCGAAGTCAACGACGACCTTCACGCGTTCCTCCTGGTCATGGCTCGTTCCGTCCGGGGCGACCGGCTGCGCCGAGCATACCGGCCGGGCCCTTCGCCTCAGGGTTTGTCGGCACTGACGACCCACATGGCGAAGAATTGCGAACCCCCACCGTAGGCCTGGCCGAGCGCGCGGCGCGCATCGGGCACCTGGCGCTCGTCGGCCAGCCCGCGGACCTGGAGAGCAGTCTCGAGGAAGCGCAGCATGCCCGAGGCGCCGATCGGGTTCGACGACAGGACCCCGCCCGAGGCGTTCCACGGGATGTCGCCACCTTCGATCATCGACGTCGCCCCCTGCTGGGTCAGCTTCCAACCGTCGCCCTCGTCGCAGAAACCGAGGCTCTCGAGCCACATCGGCTCGTACCAGCTGAACGGGACGTAGACCTCCGCCATGTCGAAGTCCCGTCGTGGGTTCGTGATGCCCGCCTGGCGGTACAGGTCGGCGGCGCAGTCGCGGCTGGCCTGCGGGTTGACCTGGTCACGACCGGCGAACATGGTCGGCTCCGAGCGCATGGCCATGCCGTGGATCCACGCCGGCGGCCGGCCCGTCGTCGCCGTGGACTCACCGGCCGCCCGCTCCGACCCGATGACCATGGCCGCCGCGCCGTCCGAGGACGGGCACGACTCCAGGTAGTGCAGGGGGTCCCACAACATGGGCGACTCCTCCACCTTGGCCAGGGAGATGTCGGGCAGGTGGAGGTGGGCGTACGGGTTCTTCAACGCGTGCAGCCGGTCCTTGACCGCGACCATCATGCCGATGTCGCTCGGTGCGCCCGACCGGTGCATGTAGGCGCGGATGATGGGGGCGAAGTAGCCGCCCGCGCCGGCGAGCAACGGGGCGGAGAAGGGCTGGGGCACCGACAGGGCCCACATGGCGTCGGAGTCGCTCTGCTTCTCGAAGGCCACGGTGAGCACGCGCTCGTGCACGCCCGACGCGACCAGGTGCGACGCCACAATGGCGGTCGAGCCGCCCACCGAGCCCGCGGTGTGGACCCGGAACATGGGCTTGCCCACGGCTCCCAGCGCCGGCGCCAGGTACAGCTCGGGCATCATGACGCCCTCGAACATGTCGGGGGCCTTGCCGATCACCACGGCGTCCACGTCGGCGAACCCGATGCCCGCGTCCTCCAGGGCAGCCAGCGCGGCCTCACGGACGAGACCGGCGATGGAGACGTCCTCCCGCTTCGACTTGGCCACGGTCTGGCCCACCCCGATGACCGCGCAACGCTCCGCCATCACACTCCCTCCAGCACGCACACCAGGTTCTGCTGCAGGCAGGGACCGGAAGTGGCGTGGGCCACCGCCCGGTCGGCGCGGCCGGACCAGACGGCCCGGGCGGATTCGCCGATGCGGATCAGGCCCGCCGACATGAGCGGGTTGGCCGCCAGCGCGCCCCCGGACGGGTTCATCGACACCGCGTCGTCGAGCTGCAGCGCCTCGGCCAGGATGAGCTCCTGGTGGGCGAAGGGCGCGTGGAGCTCGGCCACGTCGACCTTCTTGGCCCCGACCCCGGCCCGCTCGCCCGCGAGCCTGGTCGACGGCGACACCGTCAGGTCGCGGGCGCCCAGTGAGTGCGTCTCGATCCGGTGGTCGATCCCGGTGATGAACGCCGGCCGCTCGCACCATTCGAACGCCTTGTCCCCGGCGGCGAGCACCACGGCGGCGCAGCCGTCGGTGAGCGGGGGCAGGGTGTGGCGGCGCAGCGGGGCGACCTCGTAGTCCTCCGCCATGAGCTCCTCGGGGCTCCGGTCGTAGGCGACCTGCGCCTTGGGGTTGCTCAGTGCGGCGCGGCGGGACCGGCTGGCCACGGTGGCGAAGTCGCTCTCGCTCGCCATGCCCTTGTCGATCATCGCCTGCGCCTGCAGGGCGGCGAGGGACGTGGGGTCGGGCCACAGCGGGGCGACGTAGTAGGGGTCGAGCTGGAGGGCGAGGACCTCGGACAGGTTGCCCGGGGACGAACGTCCGAAGGAGTACACCAGCGCGGCGTCGATCTGGCCCTCCTGGAGGAGGACCCACGCTTCGTAGAGCGCCCAGGCCCCGTCCATCTCGACGTGGGACTCGGCGCGCGGAGGCCAGACGCCCACGGCATCGAGCGCGCTCGACGAAGGAGAACGGGCCGCCGATGAGGTAGTCGGTCGACCCCGAGCAGATGAACCCGACGTCGTCCTTGGTGATGCCGATGGCGCCGAAGACTTCGGCCACGACCGGCATCAGCATCTCGACCTCGTTGCGGGCCGACTCCCGGCGCACGTTGTCGTACTGGGCGAACGACACGACGGCGACCGGCCGGCGTCCCGACACCAGGTCGGGAAATGTCGTCACAGGTACTCCTTGTAGGTCTCGTAGTCGGCGTCGGGCTCGCCGTTGGGGCGGAAGTACTTGACCGATGCCATCGTGGGCCCGAGCTGGTCGGGCTCCACCCAGACCGCCTCGACGCGCATGCCCATGCGGACCTCGTCGGTCGGAATCTCCTGGATCAGGCCCATGAACGACAGGTTCGACCCGTCCAGGAGGACCTGCGCGCAGATGTACGGGATCTCGATGGACTGCCCGGCGAAGGGGACGTTCACCACGCAGTAGGTCGTCAACGTCCCCGTGTTGGGCAGCTCGACGACCTCTTCGGTCGGCACCCCGTCGACGGGACAGGATCCCCGTGACGGCGTGTACACCTTGTTGCACTTCGGGCACCGTTGGCCGATGAACTTCCCCTGCTCGAGTCCGTGCAGGTTCTTGCTCTGCGCCACGCCCGGGGTGAACTCGTACTCGAGGCGGATCGGGGCCTTCATCATGGTGACGGGGGCCCTGTCCTCCGTCACGGGGTCCTCCGTCACGGGGTCCTCCCTCACGGGGTCCTCGGACACCGGCTCGCCGCTCATGCGTCCACCGCCACGAAGTGGCTGATGTCGTTGACGTGACCGACCCGGTCCGCCTCCGGCGCGAATTCGGGCCGCACCCGCATGCCCGTGTGGACCTCGGCGGGGCTCGCCGCCGGCAGCACGTGGAGGAAGGAGGTGTCGGCGCCGTCGAAGCGGACGAGCACCCAGGCGAAGGGCGTCTGCAGCGGGTGCTTGGGCCGCGGGCTCCGAACCCAGGACCACGAGGTGACCGTGCCCTCCGGTCCCACCTCGACCACGCCGGACGTCTCCTCCCCGGTGTCGGGGTCGTACTCGGTCGGCGGGACCACCACACGGCCACCGTGGCCGCGGGTCCCGACGATCCTGCCGTCACGCAGTCCGGTGAGGAAGGTGCCCACGGTCGGTCCGACCGAGCGGACGTACAGGTACTCCAGGGCGTGGTCGGACCGGTAGACGACCTCGTCGTCAGTCACGGTGAATGACCTCGTCGTGAGCCACGGCTCCTCCCGGTGTCGCGGGCCGGCAGGCGGCCGGGCCCCGGGGGAAACTAGAACAGATTCCAGTTCTGCGCCAAAGCCCCAGCACGGCGAGCCGGGCCCGAGCCCGCGGCCCGCTCACCCGGCCAGGTCGGCCAGGTCCACCCCCTCGAGGAGCCGGGCGACGAAGGCGCGGTCGTTGAGGATCGGCACCTCGGAGACGAACATGCGCCCGTAGCGCTCGAAGTACATCAGCTGCTTGGCCAGCAGGAAGGTGCCCCGGTCGAAGTCCGACATCAGGCCACCGGACTCGTCGGCCAGGCGTCGGAGCCTCCGCTGCTGCCGCAGGCGCCGCACAATGGTGCGCAGGCTGCGCCCGTGCGCCTCGATCCCCTGCGCCTTCGCCATCTGGAGCTCGATCGTCTGGAGGATCCGCGCCAACGACACCTCGCCGAAGGGCCGGTTGAGCGCGGGCTCCACGATGGAGCGGAAGAACCCGCTGAGCTCCTCGTCGGACAGACCCACGGCGAGGCCGATGGCGGGGCCGTAGACGTCGGTGACGTGTTTGGTCACGATGGGCCACGCGTCCTCGTTCCCCATCGCCCCCGACAGCAGCGCCAGGAAGAAGCGGTGCGCCGAAGGGCTCAGGCGCCCGACGATGCCCCAGTCGATGACGCCGATGCGGCCGTCGCGGAGCAGCATCATGTTGCCGGCGTGCACGTCGCCGTGGAACGCCCCCCAGCGCACGGTGGTGAGGAAGAAGGCCCGCATGACCTCCTGCACCAGCGGGGTCGGATCGATCCCGAGGGCGGCGACCTGGGCCAGGTCGTCGATCGGCACCCCGTCGAAGTACTCCATGGTGAGCACGTTGCGGCCCGACAGCTCGACGACGGGCTCGGGCACCGCCATCAGGCCGAGGTCGAACTCGTTCTGCAGGCGTCGGAAGTGGATCATGGAGCGCGCCTCGTTGCGCAGGTCGAGCTCCTCGCCGATCTGCACGCGGAAACCGTCGAGCAGCTGCAGGGTCGATCCGGCCATCTGGTCGCCGGTCTGGCGCACCAGGATCTCGAGCAGCGGTTGCATCAGGTCGAGGTCCGTGGCCACCACGTGCTCGACCTCGGGGCGCAACACCTTGACCGCCACCTCGCGGCCGTCGAGCAGCCGGGCCCGGTGGACCACGGCGATGGAGGCGGTCCCGACGGGCTGCGGCTCGAAGTGGGCGAAGACGTCGCGCAGGGCCAGCCCGAGATCCTCCTCGACCCGCTGCCGGACCTCGGCGAAGGGCACGGGCGGCCCGGTGTCGAGACACGCCCGGAACTCGTCGGCCACGTCGTCGCCGAACATTCCGGGCGACGAGGCGATGATCTGACCGAACTTCATGAACGTGCCGCCGAGGTCCTGGAAGCTCTTGCGCAGCGGCCGGGCCAGCTGGGCGGCGGGCAGCGGGCCCTGGCGGATGTGCCGCAGCTGACGGAGCACGGTCGGCGCGAAGTGCACGCCCACCACCGTGGCGATGGTGCGCCCGCGGTGCATCAGCTCGCGTCGCGTCGGCTCGGGCAGGCGGCGCGGGTGGATCCGGGGGACGTCCTCGGTGAGCGGCTGCACCACCTAGACCGGGTGCGATCGATGAAGCAACCGCTCGGCTGGCGGTGTCGCCGCGGCGCCGGCCGTGTCCGCCGCTGCGTCTGTCATGGGCAGCCAGGGTAGGTCAGCCGGGACCGGAACGGTTCTGAGGGCGACCGATGAGCACAGGGATCGAACGATGAGCGCAGGGATCGACCGATGAGCGCTGCGATCGACCGACCGAAGAGCCCAGCCGGGATGGGCCTCAGGAGAAGTTGGACTCCAGCTCGTTGAGCGCCGCCTTGTAGGTGTCGCCGAAGATGGGCGCCATCTCGTCGGGGACGACGGCGTAGCTCCAGGTGACCTTCGAGCCGCTGCCCTCGGGCTCGACCGCAATGGTGGCGGTGTGGCTGTCGATCGGCACCCCCTCGACGACCGAGTAGGTCAACGTGCGCGTCGCGTCGTCGCGCGAGAGCAGGCGCTCACGGATCTCCATGCCGAACATCCCGATGACGCGGTCGTCGCCCTCGAGGCGGAACGACTCGATCCCGGGGAAGAACTCACCGACGGCCCCGAAGTCGCCCACTGTCTTCCACACCTCGTCGGCCGAGGCGCCCACGCTCACGTTCACCGACCCCTCTGCCATGGCCTTCCTCCTCGTCGCGCTCTGATCGCTCCGCAACCACTTCGGCCCGAGTCGCGACCCGAGCCAGCCGGTAGGGTACCCCGGGGATTCGGAGCCAGGGGCAGCCGCGCCGCAGGAGCAGGCGCCGTCGCCGGGAAGGAGTCGGCCGTGGAGATGCGGACCATCGGGTCGCTGAGCGTGAGTGCGGTCGGGCTCGGGTGCAACAACTTCGGCGGCCGCCTCGGGCAGAAGGAGACCGCGACCGTCGTCCACGCCGCGCTCGACGCCGGCATCAACTTCTTCGACACCGCCGACATCTACGGGGGGGCCAAGAGCGAGGAGTACCTGGGCGCGGCGCTCGGAGGGCGCCGGGACGAGATCGTGCTCGCGACCAAGTTCGGCGCTCCCTACGAGGGGCACGAGGGCGGCGCCTCGGCGGCCTATGTGCGGACCGCCGTCGAGGACAGCCTGACCAGGCTGGGTACCGACCGCATCGACCTCTACCAGTTGCACGTGCCGGACCAGAAGACACCGATCGCCGAGACGCTCGGCGAGCTGGGCGAGCTCGTCGCCGAGGGAAAGGTCCGCGAAATCGGCTGCTCCAACTTCTCGGCCCCCATGCTGGTCGAGGCGGAGACCGCGACACCCGAGGGTTCTCCCGGGTTCGTCAGCGTGCAGAACCAGTACAACCTGCTCGCCCGCGAACCCGAGGACGGGGTGCTGGCCGAGTGCGAACGGTCGGGTCTGGCCTTCCTGCCCTACTTCCCCCTCGCCATGGGACTGCTGAGCGGCAAGTACCGCGCCGGCGAGCCCGCCCCCGAGGGCACGCGGCTGGCGGGGATGGGCGACGCCGCCAAGGGCCAGCTCAGCGACGAGCGCCTGGCCAAGGTGACGGCGCTCGACCAATTGGCCTCGGGCGAGGGTCACAGCGTGCTCGATCTCGCCTTCGCCTGGCTGCTCTCCCGGCCGGCGGTGGCGTCGGTCATCGCCGGGGCGACCAAGCCCGAGCAGGTTGCCGCGAACGTCGCGGCGGGAGGCTGGAGCCTCAGCGACGAGATGCTGGCGCGGGTCGACGCGGTCGCGCCGCGCTGAACACACCGAACCCAACCGACAAACCCGAGCCACCGGACAACCCGAACACGCCGGACACCTCCGTCAGGCGTGCTGATGCTCGAGCGCCTGCCGCCGGACGGGTCGGACCGGGGCCACGTGGACCAGCAGGTTGTAGGTGATGAGGGCGATGGCGAGATGCATGACCATCAGCACCGCCACCGCGTCGGTCGGCTGCCCTTGCTTCCAGATGTAGAGATCGGGCAGCAGCAGGACGAGGGTCACGGCGATGGCCAAGCGGAAGAAGAGCCGGCGCGGCGCAGCACAGACCCGCGCCACCACGGGCCAGGCGGCGCAGGCGATCAGCACGCCGACGATCGTCAGCTTGGCGTAGTCGTGGAACTGGAAGTGCGAGTAACCCTTGGTGGCGGGGAACATCTTCGTCCCGATGGCGACCAGCGCCGCGTCGGCCAGCAGCGTGAGCACCACGGAGAGCACGGTGGCGAGCGCGAGGCGCCACCACTCGGGCGGGCGGTGGCCCGGGGCGAAGTCGATGCGGGCCCATTGGAGAAGTCGGTCGAGCATGGTCCACCAGGGTACGGAGCGGGTGGACGCCGCCGGGTCATCCGAAAGGCGAATCCCGGGCGGCTGTCCTCATCCTTTTGGCTTCAAATTGGCCTCGTGGCCGCCCTGGAGGGCCTTCAGGCTGCCGCGGTCGGCCTTCTCGTCCGGCCTCCTCGGCGGGCCTCACATCCCGGAGGAGGCCTGCATCACCGCCGCCTCCACGATCTGGAGGTCGGGCGGCTGAATGGCCAGCGGACCGCCGGCGACGGGGACCTGCCACACCATGGACAGGTACGGCGTGGGCTCGGGTCGGGACCCGGGCGCGCACGGCGGGAAGCCGCTGATGGCCAGCGGCATGGTGGGTGTGGTCGTCCCCGTGCCGCACACCGCCGTGCGCCGGTGCCACTGCACCAGCGGGCCGTAGGGCATCGGGACGTTGCTCACGGTCGACGGGAGGATGTACATGGCGGCGGCGAGCACTTGCTGGCCCGACGGTGTGGTGGCGTAGACGAGCCCGTCGACGTGGCCCGGGCGGAGCGTCCGCCGCGCCGCCGCGTTGGCGGCGACGATGGCCGGGTTGACGTACGCCACGACGGGGTAGTTCGTCGGCGATGCGGGCTCGTAGCCCGCCGCCATGGCCTCGGCCGGTGTGGCGTAGCCCGACACGGCCGCGCTGGTCTGCTGCACGTACTGCTCGGCCCCGATCTGCTGCGACGACGTCACGCCTTGCGCACAACCGCTCAGCGCCATGTGGATGTACGCCGGTCCGTTGTTGCCGTCCTGCATCAACAGGTTGGCGAGCGACGCCGGCAGGGCCGGACCGGTGTAGTGCCACCCAACCTTGGTCGTGTTCAGCCCCGCCGCCGCGCTGGCGTCCGCCCCGTTCAGGTCCATGCCGTGGGTCCCGCTCATGATCATGTAGGGCGTGTTGGCCAGATCGAGGCCGGCGATCTTCAATCCGACCTGGTTGGGCTGGCACGTGGACGCGCCCACCAGGTTGGACCCGGCCGCCTCTCCCGAGGAACCCCCCATCTCCATACCCGACATGGCGCTGCCGGCCGACTCGGGCGCGGCGGGCGGGTAGGTGGCGGCGAGGGCCAGGGCCGCGCCGATCCCGACGGCGAGGATGGTGACGAGCGCAGGGACGCGGCGGAAGGCCACGGCGGCCGGCGGGCGCCAGTTCCTCGCCCAGGGTGCGGCGACGAGGGTGGGGACCATGGCCGCCGCGAGCAGGATCACCAGGGGTCCCGTGTTGGGGTCGGTGTCGGACCCGGTGAAGACGTTGCCGAAGAGCCCCTGGGCCGACATCCACATGACGAAGGCGAACACCGCGCCGGCGAGGAGCCAAGGTCCCGCTCGCCGCGCCAGTAGAGGGGCGGCACCGACGACGAGCGAGGCGGCCGCCAGGATCCAGGCCCACAGCGCGCCCGTCGAGGTGAACTGGTTCGAGACGTCGCTCAGGACGTGGCCGTACCAGCCGGGCTGGCTCGGCACCATGCCGGCGATGGCGCTGTGCACCGACGTCGAGGTGCGGTTGTTCGGCAGGAGGAACAGCACGGCGGCGAGCGACCAGTAGCCGGCCCACACCGCGAGCGGTGTGACCGATCCGCCGATGCCCTGGGCGGCTGCCGAGGAGGCGACGCCGACGAGGTCGTCGTCGGGGTCGTGGGTGTCGTCGGTCTCCGCCTGCACGTGCCCGTGCCGGGGCGCCCGCGACCGGGGCCACGCCATCAGGCCGAGCAGCCCGTACATCAGCACCGAGCCCGGCGCGCCCGTGAGCGCGGACGCCGTCCCGGTGAGGAGCATGCCCATGCCCTCGCCGACGAACCACACGCCGGCCACCCACACGAAGGACAGGACGAGCGCCGGGCGCACGGTACGGCGGAAGAGCAGGCCCACCCCGATGGCGAGCTGGATGAGCGCGAAGAACACGTTCCACACCGCGATGTCGGGCGAGACGAAGTTGACGAGGTGCGTGATCAGGTCGCCGATGACGAAGGGCTGGCCCGACGCGCTGGCCTGGAGCTGGCCGACGAAGCCCTGGCCGAACATGAACGGCTGGAATTGGAGGGCCGCATCGAGCAGCCAGAACAGCCCGAGGACGACCTGGAGCACCCGCTGGGTGCGCACGACGAGCGGGAACCGGTGCACCGGCTCCGTCTCGGGCCCGACCGCGTCGTCGAGACCGAGGTCTTCGGTGTCCTCGAGCGTGACCATGCCCGTTCTACGCTAACGGGCTCCCGCGGGACGTCCTGGTCGGCCGTGGGGTCGGCCTTCGCCCAGGGAAACCTCAGGCGTCGGCGACCGCCCCCACCAGCTTCTGCAGGGTGTCCTTGGCGTCCCCGAACAGCATCGTCGTCTTGGGGTCGTAGAGGAGCTCGTTGTCGATCCCGGCGAACCCCGGGCGCATGGAGCGCTTCAGGAAGATGATGTTCTGCGCCTCGTCGGCGTGGATGATCGGCATGCCGTAGATCGGGCTGCCCGGAGTCGACTTGGCGGCGGGATTGACGGTGTCGTTGGCGCCGACCACCAGCGCGACGTCGGCCGTCGGCATCTCCGGGTTGGCGTCGTCCATCTCCTTGAGCTCGTCGTAGGGAACGTTGGCCTCGGCCAGCAGCACGTTCATGTGGCCCGGCATGCGGCCGGCGACGGGGTGGATGGCGTAGAAGACGTCGACACCGCGGGCCGTCAGCGCGTCCGCCAGCTCGCGCGCCACGTGCTGGGCCTGCGCCACCGCCAGGCCGTAGCCCGGGATGATCACGACCTTGTGCGAGTAGGCCAGCAGCACGCCCACGTCCTCGGGCGTGCCGGCACGCACCGGCCGCGAGGCGTCGCCCTCCTCGCCGCCGGTGGCGGTGATGACCGCACCGAACGCGCTGAAGAGGATGTTGGGGAGCGAACGGCCCATGGCCGAGCTCATGAGCCGGGTCAGGATGATGCCCGAGGCGCCGACCAGCGTGCCGGCCACGATGAGGAGCGCGTTGTCGAGCACGAACCCCGATGCGGCCACGGCGAGGCCGGTGAAGGAGTTCAGCAGCGAGATCAGCACGGGCACGTCGGCGCCGCCGATGGGCAGCACGAAGATGACGCCGAGCACCAACGCCAGCGCCAGGATGAGCCAGACGTAGACGATGCTGCCGGTGACGAGCGCGAGCACGATCATCACGCCGATGGCCACGCCGACCAGCGCGTTGATGACCTGCTGGCCCGGATAGGTGATGGGCCGCCCGGTGATCAGCTCCTGGAGCTTGACGAAGGCGATGGCGCTGCCCGAGAACGACACCGCCCCGATGAGCACGCCGAGGAGCACCTCGGCCGTGACGTAGACGGCCGGCTGCAGGCCGAGCGAGTGCAGGTGGAGCAGCTCGACGATGGAGATGAGTGCGGCCGCACCGCCGCCGACGCCGTTGAAGATGGCGACGAGCTGCGGCATCGCGGTCATCTTCACGAAGCGCGCCACCGGGACGGCGATGGCGGCGCCCAGCGCCATGGCCACCAGCGCGAGCACGAGGTTCGTCCCCGAGTGCCGCAGCGAGGGCAGGGTGAAGGTCATGCCGATGGCGAGGGTCGCCGCGGCCGCCCCCACCAGGTTGCCCAGGCGGGCGTGGCGCGGCGAGCTCAGGCCCTTGAGGGCGAAGATGAACCCGGCGATGGCGACCAGGTAGGCGAGGTCGCGCGCGTCCGTCAGCGTGAAGTTCACCGCGGTCATCAGGCGTTGCCGCCCGCGCCGGCCGCGCCGGCGCCGTCCTCGGGTGCCGCCCGGGCCACGCCGGCCGCGCCCGCAGCCGCGGACGCGCCGGTCCGGGAACGCTCACCGGGCTTGGAGCGGAACATCTGGAGCATGCGGTCGGTGACCACGAAGCCGCCGACCACGTTGAGCGTGGCCAGGAAGACGGCCAGGGTCCCGAGCGCCACCTGCGCCGTCCCGTGCGCCTCGCCCATGATCGTCAGCGCGCCCACCAGCACGATGCCGTGGATGGCGTTGGAGCCCGACATGAGCGGGGTGTGCAGGATGCTCGGCACCTTGGACACGACCTCGATGCCGACGAACGCGGCCAGGACGAAGACGGTGAGGTAGGCCACGATGCCGGTGCTCGACCCTCCGGTCGGTGCCGGTGCGGCTGGCGGCGCCGACGCCGCCGTCATCAGAACGGATGCGATCACTGCTGCGCTCCTTCTCCGGCGGCACCCGTCGCCCGAGCACCTCGAGCCGCGGCGGGCGCCACCGCGGCACCGTCGCGCAGGACGCACATGCCGGCGACGATCTCGTCGTCCCAGTCCGGGACGAGGGTGCCCTCGGGACCCATCAGGCCGAGGACGTTGGCCACGTTGCGGGCGTAGAGGAAGCTGGCGTGCGTGGGCATGCCCGAGGGCGGGTTGGCCATGCCCACCACGAGCACGCCCTGGTGGTCCACGACCTCGCCCGCCTTGGTCAGCTCGCAGTTGCCGCCCTGGTCGGCCGCCATGTCGACCACCACCGCGCCCACCGCCATGCCCTCGACCATGGCCGCGGTGAGCAGGACCGGGGCGCGGCGCCCGGGCACCGCCGCCGTCGTGATCACCGCGTCCGAGCGACCCACCTCCTCGGCCAGCGCGGCGCGCTGTCGATCGAGCTCCTCGGGCGTGAGCTCGCGGGCGTACCCGCCGGCGCCCTCGGCCGAGACCCCGGTGTCGAGGAAGGTGGCGCCGAGGCTCTCCGCCTCCTCCTTGGCCGCGGCGCGCACGTCGTAGGCCTTCACCATGGCGCCCAGGCGCCGCGCGGTGGCGATGGCCTGCAAGCCCGGCGACGCCCGACGCCCATGACGAGCACCTTGGCCGGCGGCACCGTCCCCGCCGCGGTCATGAACATGGGGAAGAACTTGGCCAGCGTCTCCGCCGCGGCCAGCCCGGCGCGGTAGCCCGAGACCGTGGCCTGGGAGCTCAGCGCGTCCATGCCCTGCGCCCGGCTGATCCGCGGCAGCAGGTCGAAGCTGAAGACGGTGGCACGGCGGCCGGCGAGCACGCGCAGGGCCTCGGGGGACTGGGCCGCGCCGAAGAAGCTGAGGAGCGCGGCGCCCTCCGGGAAGTCGGGCCGCCTCCTCGGGATCCGGCGCGTTGACCTTGACCACGAGGCCCGCCCCCGCCAGCGTGGACGCGACGTCGGGCGCCACCGTCGCACCTGCCTCGGCGAAGGCGGCATCGGGATACGACGCCGCGGCACCGGCTCCCGCCTGCACCGCCACCTCCCAGCCCGAGCCCACCAGCTTCTTGACGACGTCGGGAACGAGGGAGACCCGGCGCTCCCCGGGCCGCGTCTCGGTGGGGACCGCCAATTTCACGGAGTGAGTGTCTAGCAGCTGAGGCCCGTTCTCCCCCCCATCCCCCAGGTCACGGGCCCGCGGACAGCGGGGCGGGCGGGGCGGTTTGCCGGCCGGGTTTGCTCGCCGCGGCGAGGGGCCCGCTCGTGGCTTCCCGGCCTCTTGGCCTACTGGCCACTGGCCGAGCAGCGTCACGAAGGGCGGGACCTCGCCGCCGCCGTCGAGCACCAGGTTGGCGCCGGACACGAAGCCGGCCGCCGGGCTGGCCAGGAAGAGGCAGGCCTGGGCGACGTCGCCCGGCGTCCCCATGCGGCCGAGCGGCACCGTCGCCGCCACGCTGGCCATCCCCTCGGGTCCCCCGTAGAAGTCGTCGCCCGCCCCGGTGTCGAGGAGCCCGGCGCTCACGCAGTTGACGCGCACTCCCGGCGCCCACTCCATGGCGAGCGTCGCCGTCAGGTTGATCAGCCCGGCTTTGGCCGCGCCGTAGGCGGAGGCACCCGGCGAGGGCCGCAGGCCCGAGACGCTGGCCACGTTGACGATGCAGCCGCCCTCCTCCTGGAGCGCCATCACCTTGTGCGCCGACTGGGCGCACCAGAACGGCGCCAGGAGGTTGAGCCCGACGATGGCCTCCACGAAGCGCGGCGACACCTCCGCCGCCGGCACGCTGGGCGAGCCTCCCGCGTTGTTCACCAGCACGTCGAGGCGCCCGAACTGCTCCACCGCCTTGGCCACCACGCGCTCGGCGTCGGTCGGCTTGCGCACGTCCGCCGCCACGAAGACCGCGCCGTCGACCTCGGCCTCGTGGCGACCGCACGTGACGACGTTGGCCCCCGCATCGAGGAAGCCGGCGACGATGCCCGCCCCCACCCCTCTCGTCCCGCCGGTCACGACGACCACCTGGTCCTCGAAGTCGAACGACTGTGGCACCACGGCCCGCCACCCTACGGCACCCCCGCCGGCGCCGTGTTGGCCCGGCCGGGCGTGCTGACCTATGTTCCCCACGGCTTTCTGACGTGGCGTCAGGAGCCTGGGCCGAGACGAGGAGACCGGCGCCCGCCATGCCCATCACCGTCGTCAACGAGCACCCCGGGATCGCCGAGGTGGTGATCGACCACCCGCCGGTCAACGCGCTCGACGTGGCCGGCTGGTTCGAGCTGGCCGACGCCGTCACCGCCGCGGGCCGGGTGCCCGAGCAGCGGGTCGTGGTGCTGCGGGCCCACGGGCGCGGCTTCTGCGCCGGCGTCGACATCAAGGAGATCAACGCCAAGGGCGACGAGGCCCTCGTCGGCGTCAACCGGGGCTGTGCGGCCGCGTTCGCCGCCGTCTACGACTGCGAGGTGCCGGTCGTCGCCGCCGTCCACGGCTTCTGCCTCGGCGGCGGCATCGGACTGGTCGGCAACGCCGACATGGTGGTGGCGTCCGAGGACGCGACGTTCGGCCTGCCCGAGGTCGACCGCGGCGCCCTGGGCGCCGCCACCCACCTGGCCCGCCTGGTGCCGCAGCACGCCATGCGCCGGATGGTCTACACCGCCAAGCCGATCACGGCGGCCGAGCTGGCCTCGTACGGCTCGGTCGCCGCCGTGGTCCCGCCGGATCGGCTGCGCGACGCGGCCCTGGAGCTGGCGGGCGAGATCGCGACCAAGAGCCCGACGATCATCCGGCGAGCCAAGGAGTCGCTCAACGGCATCGACCCGGTGGACGTGAAGCGCAGCTACCGCTTCGAGCAGGGGTTCACCTACGAGCTGCACGTGCGCGGCGTCGCCGACGAGCAGCGCGCCGCGTTCGTCGAGAAGCGCGACGCCGACACGTCGCGGTCGAGGACCTGAGGACGGTGGCCGACAAGCGGACGACGGTGGACGCCATCGTGGGCGAGCTCCGCTCGGGCATGACCATCGGCATCGGCGGGTGGGGATCGCGGCGCAAGCCGATGGCCGTGGTGCGCGCCATCTGCCGGTCGGACCTCACCGACCTGACCGTCGTCGCCTACGGCGGGCCCGACGTCGGCCTGCTCTGCGCGACCGGCAAGGTGCGCAAGGTGGTGTGCGGGTTCGTCACCCTGGACTCCATCGCGCTCGATCCGCACTGGCGCGCCGCGCGTCAGCACGGGCAGGTCGAGGTGACCGAGGTCGACGAGGGCATGTTCTTCCTGGGCCTCCAGGCGGCGGCGTGGCGCGTCCCGTTCCTCCCCACCCGGGCCGGCCTGGGCTCCGACGTGCTGCGCGTCAACCCCGACCTGCGCCTGGTGCGCTCGCCCTACGGGGCCGGCAGCCCGTTCCTGCGCGACCCGGCCGACGCCGACGTGGAGCTCGTCGCCATGCCCGCCCTGCGGCTCGACGCGGCGATCGTCCACACCAACGCGCGGACACCGCCGGCAACGGGCAGGTGCTCGCCCCCGACCCGTTCTTCGACGCCCTCTTCCTCGGCGCGGCGGAGCGCCGCTTCCTCACCACCGAGCGCATCGTGGCGGAGGGCGCCCTGGCCGGCCGACGCCCACCCGCTCTCCAGCGTGCCCATCCACCGCATGCTCACCGACGCCGTCGCCCCGGCTCCGAACGGCGCGCACTTCACCGCCAACCTGCCCGACTACGGGCGCGACGAGGCGTTCCAGAAGGAGTACGCCGCGGCGGCCGGCGACCCGGCCGAGTGGGAGGCCTTCGCCGCCCGCTACGTGATGGTCGACGAGGACGAGTACCAGGCCCGGGTGCGCGAGCGCGGGTCGCGATGAGCGGGCGCCCGGACATGGACGCCGGCGTCACCCGGGCCGAGTCCTGCGTGATCGCCTGCGCCGAGGTCTGGCGCGACGCGGGCGAGGTGATGGCCAGCCCCTTCGGCGTCATCCCCTCGCTCGGGGCCAGGCTGGCCAAGCTCACGTTCGCCCCCGACCTCGTGCTGACCGACGGCGAGGCCGCGCTCATGGTGGGCGCGCCCCCGATCTCCACGCCGCCGGACGAGCTCGTGCGCGAGGCGGCCATGCCGTATCGCAGCGTCTTCGACGTCGTCTGGTCGGGACGCCGCCACATCATGATGATGGCCAGCCAGATCGATCGCACGGGCAACCAGAACATCTCGGCCATCGGTGACCATGCCCGGCCCAAGGTGCAGCTGGTCGGCGTGCGCGGCGCGCCCGGCAACTCGGTCAACCACCCCACCAGTTACTGGGTGCCCGACCACAGCGTGCGCACCTTCGTGGACCAGGTCGACGTGGTCAGCGGCGTGGGCTACGAGCGGGCGGCCGAGGCCGGGCCGGGCGCCACGCGCTTCCACGACGTGCGCCGCGTGGTGTCGAACCTCGGGGTGTTCGACTTCGAGACCCCCGGGCGCACCATGCGCCTGCGCTCGCACCACCCCGGCGTGACCGTCGACGACATCGTCGCCGCCACCGGCTTCGAGCTCTCCATCCCCGACGACGTGGCCGAGACGCGGCTCCCGACGCCCGAGGAGCTCGAGCTCGTCCGCGTCGTGCTCGACCCCGCCTCGCTGCGCGACCGCGAGGTGCGGACCTGAGCGCCGGCGGCGGCGACGCGCCGCTCGCCGCCACCCGGCCCTGCACACGGCCCTGTGCGAGCGCGTCGGCGTGCGCTACCCGCTCGTGCAGACCGGCATGGGCTGGGTCGCCGGGCCACGCCTCGTCGCCGCGACGTGCGAGGCCGGCGCGCTCGGCATCCTGGCCTCGGCCACCATGACGCTGGACCAGCTGGCCGCCGCCATCGCCGAGGTGCGCGCCCGTACGGCGGCGCCGTTCGGCGTCAACCTGCGCACGGACGTGGCGGACGTGAGCGAGCGCATCGAGCTCATGATCGAGACGGGCGCGCGGGTGGCGAGCTTCGCCCAGGCGCCCAACGAGAAGCTCGTGGCGCGCTGCAAGGAGGCCGGGCTGTTCGTGATGCCGACGGTCGGCGCCCGGCGCCACGCCGAGAAGGTGGCCGAGTGGGGCGTGGACGCGGTCATCGCCCAGGGGGGCGAGGGCGGCGGCCACACCGGCGTCGGTGCCCACCACCCTCCTGCTGCCCCAGGTCGTCGAGGCCGTCGGCGACAAGGTGCTCGTCGTCGGGGCCGGCGGTTTCTTCAGCGGGCGCGGCCTGGTGGCCGCCCTGGCCTACGGCGCGGCGGGGGTGGCGATGGGGACGCGCTTCCTGCTGTCGGCCGAGAGCCGCGTCCCCGAAGCCGTCAAGTCGCTCTACACCGCGACGCCGGTGACGGGCACCGTGGTCACCACGAAGGTCGACGGCGCGCCGCAGCGGGTGGTGCGGACGGACCTGGTCGAGCACCTCGAGTCGCAGAGCTGGTTGCGCTCGCTCCCCCGCGCCCTGCGCAACGCGTACGAGTTCCGCCAGGAGACCGGCGCGACCCTGACCTCGTTGCTGCGCGAGGGTCGCGCCATGAAGGAGGGCAACGAGCTCACCTGGTCCCAGGTGGTGATGGCGGCCAACGCACCGGTGATGACGAAGGCCGCGCTGGTCGAGGGACGGACGGACGTCGGCGTGCTGCCGACCGGTCAGGTGGTCGGCTTGATCGAGTCGTTGCCCCCCGTGGCCGACATCGTCGGCGGCATCATCGCCGAGGCCGACGACCTGCTGTGCGGATGGTCCGCTACGGCGCGGCGCGGCGGCGGCGGCGATTCACCGGTCGTTGATTTCGCCGACGACGTGAACGCGCGGGGAGTCCGCGCGACTCAGCTCCCGCTGCCCTCCGGGTGCCGCTCGCTCCCTGGGCGACGCGGCGGAGCAGGTTCGAGACCCGCTGGTGGGTCACCCCGAAGAGATGGGCGATGCTCGGGATGCTCTGACCCTCGGCGCGCAGGGCGACGACGAGCGAGCGTCGCAGGTAACCGCTGGCCTCGGACTGGCGCCGCAGAATCGTGCTCACCAGCTGCACGGTGCCGGGCTCGTCCTCGGCGGCCAGGATGGTCTTCCACTCGCGGCCCGTTCTGCGGGCCGTGCGGAGCTCGGCGACACGCTTGGAGAGGAGTCGCTCGCTCTCGGCGTTCTCGCGCAACATCGCCTCGAGCTCGTCGAGCGCGCGCAGCACTTCGTCTTCGGTCCCGCCGGCGTGGTCGGTGTCCGTTCCTCATCCGATCTCCCGCTCTGTCTTCGCGAGCACACCATCATGTCGCAGTTCGGCGACGTCGGTTGCCGACATCATTGACCTCCTCTCGTCGCAGGCCGATGCCCCGGCGAACCCCGCACGGGCAAGCGGGTCGACCTGCCTTCCCGCATGCCAGCCTAAGCAGGCGCGAGGCCCCATTGGGGACGTTGCACTTGTCTTACCCACTCGTTTGGCCTTCCGCAAACACTGCGAGCGGGCCGCGTCGGCGACGGTGGCGGTCTCGCCGGCCGGCCCTCGGGCCTGCACCAGGGAATTCAACGAAAATCAACCGAAATTCGTCGGCTCAACATTCAACGGCTCAAGAGGACGGACGACCCGTGCCCGAAGAGGCCCTGGTTCGCGGTCGAGCGCGACCCGCGCCCCCTCGACCTGGCGGCCCGCCGCATCGCCGCGGAGCTGCCACACGCCCTCGCACACCTGCGCGATGGCCTGAGCCGGGATGGCCTCGCCGAAGCACGACAGCCCACCGGAGGGGTTGACCGGCACCCGGCCGCCGAGTGAGGTGGCGCCGTCGCGCAGCAGCTTCTCCGCCTCGCCTTCACCGCAGAGACCGATGTCCTCGTACCAGTCGAGCTCGAGCGCGGAGGACAGGTCGTAGACCTCGGCCAGGCTGACGTCCTCGGGGCCGATGCCCGCCTCCGCGTAGGCCGCGGTCGCGATGGACGGACGGAAGCCCGCGCCCGCTCGCGGCCCGGACGCGGCACCCGGTACCGTCGTCGACGCCGCGGCGGAGTCGGTCGAGAAGTTCGGCATCTCTATCACCGTGTTCGGGAACGACGGCGTGACCGTCGCGACGGCGTCGACGGTGACCAACGGCGACGCGCCGCCGGCGTGACGCCGCGCGAACGCCATGCTCGAGAGCACCAGCGCCGCCCCGCCGTCGGACGTGGCGCAGATCTCGAGCAGGCGCAGCGGATCCGCCACCATGGGCGACGCCAGCACCTCCTCGACCGTGACCTCGCCGCGGTAGCGCGCGTTCGGGTTGGCCAACCCGTGGCGCGCGTTCTTCACCTTGACCCGGGCGAAGTCCTCCTCCGTCGCGCCGAAGCGGTCCATGCGCCGGCGCGCGTACAGCGCGAAGTACGTGGGGTTCGTCGCGCCGAGCAGGTGGAAGCGGAGCCAGTCGGGATCGTCCTTCCGCTCGCCGCCGACGGGGGTGAAGAAGCCCTTGGGCGTCGTGTCGGCCCCGACGACCAGCGCGACGTCGCACAACCCGGCGAGGATCTGCGCCCGCGCGTTGGCGATGGCCACGGCGCCGGACGCGCAGGCGGCGTACACGCTCGTGACGGGCACGCCCGTCCAGCCGAGCGCCTGGGCGAAGGTGGCGCCGGCGACGAACCCGGGGTAGCCGTTGCGGATGGTGTCCGCGCCCGAGACCAACTGCACGTCGCGCCACCCGAGCCCGGCGTCGGCCAGCGCGTCGCGCGCCGCCGCCAGCCCGTACTCCACGAAGGGCCGGCCCCACTTGCCCCACGGGTGCATGCCGGCCCCGAGCACCGCCACCTGGCCCTTCTCCGTGCGTCCCACCTGCTGAGTGCCCTGCTCGCCCATGAGCTCTCCGTCCGTTCCGTGCTCGCCCGAACCGCCCACGTCTCAGCCCTCCCCGCCGCTCGCCACCGGGCGCCACTTCCAGACCAGGTGCTCGGTGCCCTCCTCGGCGTCGGTGTAGAGCGTGTCCACGACCAGCTCGACCTCGTCGCCCACGGAGAGGTCGTCGACGGACACGCCGGGGACGACCTGGCCCATGACCACCATCCTCTCCGCCGCCAGCTCGACCGCGGCCAGACAGAACGGCTCGTAGGGCTCGGCCGCCACGTACGGCGGGGGCGGCTGGTAGCGGGCGTCGGTGTAGGACCAGAGTCGACCGCGGCGCGACAGCTCCACCGTCGAGAACGAGGTCGAGTCACAGTCGGGGTTCCGGCAGAAGCGCGCCTCGGCCGGGAAGGCGTACGTGCCGCACCCGTCGCAGCGCGAGCCGAGCAGCGCCGGGGCGCGACCGTCCTCGCCGGTGGTGAACCATCCCTCGACCGCGGGCACGCGGGCCGTGCTCCGCCGGGTCACGACAGCCGCTCGATGATGGTGGCGTTCGCCTGCCCGCCGCCCTCGCACATGGTCTGGAGCCCGTAGCGGCCGCCCGTGCGCTCGAGCTCGTTGAGCAGCGTCGCCATCAGCCGCGCCCCCGAGCATCCCGTCGGATGGCCGATGGCGATCGCCCCGCCGTTCACGTTGACCTTCGCCATGTCGGGCCGGAACTCGCGCTCCCAGGCGAGCACCACCGAGGCGAACGCCTCGTTGATCTCGACCAGGTCGATGTCGTCGAGGGAGAGCTTCGCCTTGGCCAGGACGAGCTCGGTCGCCGGGATCGGCGCCGTCAGCATGATCTGCGGGTCGTTGGCCGCCACGGCGAAGGTGTGGAAGCGGGCCCGGGGTCGCAGACCGAGCGACGACGCCCGCTCCTCGCTCATGATCAGCACCGCCGCCGCCCCGTCGGAGATCTGCGACGACGACCCTGCGGTGACCGTGCCGTGTTCCGAGAAGGCCGGCTTCAACGCGGCCAGCTTCTCCCGGGAGGTGTCGCGCCGCACGCCCTCGTCCGCCCCGAGCATGCCGCTGACTTCGCCCGCGCCCGGGACGTCGGGGTGCACCCGCGCCTCGAGAGGCACGATCTCCGCCGCGAATCGGCCCTCGTCGATCGCCCGCGCCGCCCGCTGGTGCGACTCGAGCGCGAACGCGTCCATCTCGTCGCGGCTGATCTTCCAGCGCCGTGCGATCTCCTCCGCGCACTCGCCCTGGTGGATGAGCTCGAAGCGCTCCTTGTAGAGCGGGCCGTAGGCCTCGCCGGGTCCGGGCTCGGTGGTCGATCCGATCGGCACCCGGCTCATCGACTCCACGCCCGCTCCGATGGCCACGTCCATGGCGCCCGCCATCACCGCCTGGGCGGCGAAGTGGATGGCCTGCTGCGCCGAACCGCACTGGCGGTCGACCGTGGTGCCGGGAACCGACTCGGGGAACCCGGCCGCCAACGCGGCGTTCCGGGCGATGTTCATCGCCTGCTCCCCCACCGTCATGGTGCAGCCCATGACGACGTCCTCGACCAGGGCGGGGTCGAGGTCGTTGCGGGCCAGCAGGGCGGCGAGGGGCTGGGCCGCCAGGTCGGTCGCGTGCCACCCGGAGAGGCGGCCACCCCGGCGGCCGACGGGGGTGCGTACGGCGTCGACGATCACGGCATTCGGCATAGAGGGCAATTGTGACCGCGTCAGGGTGCCGTCCGCCACACGCGGTCCGGGGGCTTCCGTCGGCCGCACCCGATCGGTGCCCCGGAGGCGCCGCACCCGATCCGCTGGCGCCACCGATGGCGCTGTGCCAGATTCGCTGCCGCCATGGACCTGACCTTCCGCCCGGAGCACGAGGCCTTCCGGGCCGAGGTGCGAGCCTGGCTGGCCGACCACGTCCCGGCCGAACCCCTCCCGTCCTTCGACACGGCGGAAGGCTTCGAGGCGCATCGCGCCTGGGAGCGCACCATGTACGAGGACCGCTGGTCGGTGGTGAGCTGGCCGACCGAGTACGGCGGGCGCGACCTCGGCATCTTCGAGTGGCTCGTCTTCGAGGAGGAGTACTACCGGGCCCGCGCGCCCAAGCGGGTGAGCCAGAACGGCATCTTCCTCCTCGGCCCCACCCTGCTCGAGTACGGGACCGAGGCGCAGAAGGCGCGCTTCCTCCCTCCCATGGCCGCGGGGGACGAGGTCTGGTGCCAGGGCTGGTCGGAGCCCGACGCCGGCAGCGACCTCGCCGGCATCCGCTCACGTGCCAGGCGCGACGTCTCCGGGGACGGCTGGGTGCTCGACGGCCAGAAGACCTGGGCCAGCCGCGGCGCGTTCGCCGAGTGGTGCTTCGGGATCTTCCGCACCGACCCCGAGGCGGAGCGCCACCGCGGCCTGACCTACTTCCTCGTCGCCATGGACTCGCCCGGCGTCACGGTGCGCCCCATCCCCCAGATCGACGGCGAGACCGGCTTCGCCGAGATCTTCTTCGACCGGGTGGAGGTGCCCGCCGACCAGGTGCTCGGCGAGGTCGGCGCGGGCTGGTCGGTCGCCATGGCGACGGCGGGGTCCGAGCGCGGGCTCTCGCTGCGCAGCCCGGCGCGCTACACCGAGGCGGCCGACCGCCTCGTCGACCTGTTCCGACGGCGCGGCGGCCCACCCGCTTCTGCCGACGCCGTGGCGCGTGCGCACATGGCGGCCGAGGCCTACCGGCTGCACACCTACTGGACGGCCTCGCGGGTGGCCCGGGGCCACGCCGTCGGCGCGGAGGCGAGCTGCAACAAGATCTGGTGGTCCGAGACGGACGTCGCCATCCACACCGCCGCGCTCGACCTGCTCGGCCCCGAAGCCGAGCTCCTGCACGCCGGGCGCGCCCGGGGAGTGGCTGGACGGATACCTCTTCTCGCTCGCCGGACCCATTTACGCCGGCACCAACGAGATCCAGCGCAACGTGGTGGCCGAGCGCCTGCTCGGGCTGCCCCGCGGCTGAGCACGGTGGCCTGAAGGGATGGACTTCGCATTCTCGGACGAGCAGGAGGAGCTCGCGCGAGCTGGTGCGGACCGTGCTCGACGCCGAGTGCACGCCCGACGCCCTCCGGGCCTTCGAGGTCGCCGACGACGAGGGCCGCGCCACACTGGCGCGCAACCGCTGGGCCGTGCTGGCCGAGCTCGGTGCCCCGGCGCTGGTCGTCCCGGAGTCAGCCGGAGGCCTCGGGCGGGGCGACGTCGACCTCGTCGGCGTGCTGGAGGAGGCGGGCCGGGCCTGCCTGCCCGAGCCCCTGCTCGAGACGGCCGCTCTCGCCGCACCCACCCTGGCCGCGCTGGCACCCGACCAGCGCGGCCGCGGCCGCGCTGGAGGCACTGGTGGAGGACGACGCGCCGTTCGCCGTCGGCGGGGTCGACGTCACGCCGGCGGGGATCGTCTCGCCGTCGGAGGTCACGGCGGACGGCACGCTGCGCACGCCACGCGTCGTCGGCGCCCGTGACGCCGCGGTGCTCCTCCTGGCCTGTCGCGACGACGAGTCGGGATGGCAGCTCCACGCCGTGCCCGCCGCCTCGTGCACGGCCGATCCCACTCCCGCGCTGAGCGCGACGCGCGACCTGTCCACCGTCCACTGGCCGCTCGACTCGGACACGCTCCTCGCCTACGGCGTGGCGGCCGCCGCGGCCGTCTCCCTGCTGGCCGACCGCGCCGCCGCCGGCACCGCGGCGCTGCTGGTCGGGCTGGGCGAGCGCATGATCGCCATGGCGGCCGCGTACGCCAAGGAACGTCACCAGTTCGGGAAGCCCATCGGCAGCTTCCAGGCGGTCAAGCACCATCTGGCCGACGCGCGGGTTGCCCTGGAGTTCGCCCGGCCCGCCACCTACCGGGCGGCCTGGTCGCTCTCCACCGCGCAGCCCGCGCTCTCCCACGACGCGTCCATGGCCAAGGCCCTGGCGTCCGAGGCCGCCGACCTGGCGGCCCGCGTCGCGCTGCAGGTCCACGGCGCCATCGGCTACACCTGGGAGTGCGACCTCCACTTCTATTTGAAGCGGACCTGGGCGCTGTCGCGGTCCTGGGGCGACGCCGACACCCACCGTCGCCTCGTCCTCGCCCACGCGCTGGCCGGCACCGACCGCTGACGCGGGCCGGAGGCTGGGCTCCTCACCTGCCGGGCTCCGACATCCCTTCGGTACCGACGCGCCCTTCGCGGCGACGCGACGCCCACACTTCGACGAAGGGACCGGAGTCGACGCCATCGATCGTGAAGCCGCAGTCGGCGACCGCGCCCTCGAACGTCCGGGCCTCCCAGATCTGGTACCACCGACGACCGTCGGCCTCGTCGAGCCACCCGGTGCGTCCGACCGTGTTGACGCAGACGTACAACCTCCCGCCCGGACGGAGGAGCGTGGCGAACTGACCGAGGACGTCTTTCGCCTCGTCCTCGGTCAGGTGCACGAGCGATGCGCTGGCCCAGATGCCGTCGAAGGAATCCGGTGGGAAGATCTCGCGCAGGCCTCGGAGGTCCGCCAGGCGGGTGGGGCCGCGCGAGGCCGCCATCGCCGCGAACACCGGGTTCAATTCGACACCGAGGGCGTCATGGCCCCAGGCCACGAACCGGGCCAGGTCGCGGCCGGGTCCACAACCCGCATCGAGGATGCGCGGGGAGCCTCCAGCAACCCCGCGAAGCGCCGCACGCGGTCACTCATCTTCGACGCGTGAGCCGCTTCGTACTCCTCGGCGCTCTCGCTGTACGCGGCAACCGACGCGAGGACGACGTCGACCGGCTGTCCCTCCGACGGCAGACCGCTCGCTTCATCCGGCGCCACACCGCACATTGTCCACGGGCGGAACGCCCCCGGCGCGCCGCCGTGGGTCCAGACCGCGATCGACCCGCTCCGGGGCGTCGGACGAGCCCGATGGACATGTCCGATTTCCGCTAGTACGGGTGGCCCGGCCGTGTCAGGCTGTCACCCGTGATCGAAGACCCGGATCGCTGCTACGAGGCGGCCAAAAGCAAGGATGCACGCTTCGACGGGTGGTTCTTCTGCGGCGTGACGTCGACGGGGATCTACTGCCGGCCCAGTTGTCCGGCGCGCACGCCCAAGCGGGAGAACATGCGGTTCTACGCCACGGCGGCCGCGGCGCAGCAGGCGGGATTCCGGGCGTGCCTGCGCTGCCGGCCCGACGCGACACCCGGCTCGCCCGAATGGAACAACCGGGCGGACGTCGTCGCACGCGCCATGCGGCTGATCCGGGACGGCATCGTCGACCGCGAGGGCGTCGAGGGACTCTCCCTACGGTTGGGCTACAGCACACGTCAGCTCAACCGCCTGATCACGGCGGAGGTCGGCAGCGGTCCGCTCGCGCTGGCGCGCGCCCAGCGCAGCCAGACGGCCCGGGTCCTGCTGGAGACGACGGAGCTGCCGGTGACCCACATTGCGTTCGCGGCGGGCTTCGCCAGCGTCAGGCAGTGCAACGACACCGTCCGCCAGGTCTTCGCCGACACGCCCAGTGGTCTGCGCGCGCGGGCGGCGAGGTCCGCACGCGGGCGGGCCGCTCAGGCTCAGGCTCCGGCACAGGGCATCCGCTTGCGCCTCCCCTGTCGTCAGCCGTTCAACCCGGCATCGGTGCTCGCCTTCCTGGGCCAGCGCGCCCTCCCCGGAGTCGAGTCGCTCTCGGACGGGACGTACGCGCGTGCGCTGCGCCTGCCCCACGGACGCGGCGTCGTGACCCTGCGGGCCCACGGGACGGAGGGGCCCGGGCCCAACTTCGTGGAGGGGGAGCTGCGGCTCTCGGACCTGCGCGACCTGACGACCGCCGTCTCCCGGTGCCGCCAGCTGCTGGACCTCGACGCCGACCCCGTCGCCGTGTGGGAGGCCCTGGGGAGCGACCGCCTCTTGGGGCCGATCGTCGACTTGGACCCGGGCCGACGCGTGCCCGGCGCCGTCGACGGCTTCGAGCTCGCCGTGCGCGCCGTCATCGGACAGCAGGTCTCCGTAACCGGTGCGCGCACCGTTGCCGGCCGGCTCGTGCAGGCGGCGGGCGAGGCGCTGCCCGATCCTGCTGACGGTGTGACCCACCTCTTCCCGACGCCGGAGGCCTTGGCCGAGCTCGGCCGGCGCGACCCGGACAGCTTCGCCATGCCGGCCAGCCGCCGCCGGGCGCTCGTCGTGCTGGCCGAGGCGGTGGAGACGGGCAGCGTGACGATCGACGCCGGGTCCGACCCGGGCGAGCTACGCCACGCTCTGGTGGCGCTGCCGGGCATCGGACCGTGGACGGCGGAGTACGTGGCGATGCGCGCCCTGCGCGATCCCGACGCGTTCATGCCCACGGACCTCGGGATCAGACGGGCGGCGGCCGCCATCGGGCTTCCCGAGAACCCGGGCCTCCTGACCGAGGCGGCGGAGCAATGGCGGCCGTGGCGCAGCTACGCCATGGCCCATCTGTGGTCGCTCCCCGCCGCAGCCACCCCCCGCCTCGCGACCCGATCAACGAAAGGACGAGCAGCATGAAGAACATGACCGCGACGATGCCCTACGAGAGCCCGGTAGGACGACTGGTGCTCGAGTGCGACGGTGACGTGCTCATCGGCGTCTGGTTGCCCCAAGAACGTCGGCACGGACGCCGCGACGTCGACGACGTCCCGCCCGTGCTCAAGGAAGCCGCTGACCAGCTGGACGAGTACTTCACCGGAGAGCGCCGCGACTTCGACGTCCCCATGGAGCTCGACGGCACCGAGTTCCAGCGCGAGGTGTGGTCCGAGCTCACGAGGATCCCCTACGGGGAGACGATCAGCTACGGCGAGTTGGCCCGTCGGGTCGGTCGGCCGAGTGCGCCCCGCGCCGTGGGCCAGGCCAACGGGCGCAATCCCGTTCCGATCATCGTGCCGTGCCACCGGGTGGTCGCCAGCAACGGGATCGGCGGATACGGCGGCGGGCTGAAGCTCAAGCGCGACCTGCTCTCCCTCGAGGGTGTCACGGCCTGACCGGCCGTGACACCCTGGACACGACTCCCACCGATCTCGACGCTCTCGCCGAGGTGGCCTCAGCCGGCAATCAAGATCCGATGGCCGAAGTCCGCGCTCTCCCAGCGCAACAGCTCTCCGTAGGTGGCTCGCCACTCACCCGACTGGAGATCGCTCCTGAGTCGTTCGATGCCGGGCTCTACGAGTTCTGGTGGCAGAGACGCAAACGTGGAACTCGCCGCTCGGATCTCTGGGTCGAGGTACATCGCAGGACGCCGCCAGAATGCCGCCTGGAACCCATCCGTGAAGTCGTGCGGTATCTCGAAGCGCTGAACGGAATGAGCGCCCAGTGCATCGATGATGGAATCCAGCGACACGAAGCGACTCGTCTCCAATTCATCGATCGCGGGGACGTAGTCCGTCGTGATCCACAGCTTCCGTTCGTGATCTGGGTCCCAGGTGAAAACGACCTGGCGTCTCGCGACCCGACGCAACTCTGCGAGGCCGGTTTCGAGATCTTCCCAGTGGTGCACGGTGAGAATCGCCATCGCCACGTCGAACGTTCCCTCGTCGAAGGGAAGATGCTCTGCTGCTCCCTGCACTCGCCGGATCCCAGGGTGCTGGACCAGCATGACGCGGGACGGTTCCAGGGACACGACCGAGCGATCCGAAGGTTCGTAGGAACCCGCCCCGGCGCCGACGTTGAGGACGGTCACGGCCGGCCCGATGGCCTCGTTGATCGCTGCGCTCAAGCGCCGATCAGGTCGTCGCTTGGAACCGTAGCCCACTCCGATCACGTCGTATTCCCGGGGAACTTTGCGAGTTGGAGTCGTCACCGATGGCAATTCTGCACCCCTGTCCGGGTTCGGGGCACGCCTCCTGACAACGGCTCACCCGGGACGGGTCCCCGGGCAAGACTGTCATCGTGATCGCGCACCTCGCGGTAGTCCTTCCGGGAGGCAACAACGACCCCTTCACTCCCTCTGTCCTCTTGCCCTCCCTCGCGCTCGAGCAGGTCGGCGCACGAGTCGAGAGGGTGTCCTATTCAGGCCTTCGGGCCGAAGGTCTGGGCTTGGAAGAGTCGAAGGAGTTCAACGCCGCGGTGAGCAGGGCGGTGATCGGCCTCATCGACCGGCACGACCCGGCCACGGTGACCTTTGTCGCCAAGTCCCGCGGAACACTCTTCCTTGTCGCCATGGAGAAATCGCTCGTCGACCGGCTCGTCGACCGGGACACAGATGCCATCTGGGTGACTCCGTTACTCGGGCTCGAATACGTCCGTGCCGGTGTGATGGACCAGGGCTGGCCTTCGTTGATCGTCGCCGGCTCGGCCGATCCGTACCACGACCCAGCCGCCCACGACCAGGTTTGCCGCGCCACCGGAGCAAGGTCGTTGGTCATCGAAGGCGCCGACCATGGCCTGGTGGTCGCCGGCGACGTCCTTGCCACCGTGGGTGGCTTCCGCCGCCTCGGGGAGACCAGCCTTTCCTTTGTCCGACGCGACCGTCGTGATCCCCGAGGTCCCGGTGTTGAGAGGCGCCGAGCGCCTCAGCCCGGCTCGGCCGAGGCGAAGCTCACCTCGGACGTCTCGACGGCGTCGCCGCGACGGCCGGGTGCGCGCTGGAACCCCCAGTAGAGGTTGGTGTGCGTGATGACCATGTCCGGGGTCGGCGCGCCGTAGGGACTGAGGTCCTCGGTGGTGTGGGCGTCCTTGACCAAGGTCACGTCGTAGCCGCGGACGAACGCGCCGTGCAGGGTCGAGCGGATGCAGGCGTCGGTCTGGGCGCCGGTGACCACGAGCCGGCCGACACCGCGCTCGGCCAGCCGCTCCTCGAGCTCAGTGTCCTCGAAGGAGTCGCCGTAGCTCTTGTGCACGAGCGGCTCCGAGTCGAGCCGCTCGAGCTCGGGGACGTACTGCCAGCTGTCGCTGTCACGCGGCAGCTCGTCGTCGGTGTGCTGCACCCAGATGACCGCCACGTCCTCGTCTCGCGCCCGGCCGACCAGCGTGTCGATGTTGGCGATCACGCTGTCCCGGTCGTGGGCATCGGCCACCACGCCGTTCTGGACGTCGACGACGAGGAGCGCGGTGTTGGGTCGGTCGGGCAAGGTGGTCATGGCATCTCCTCCTGGTCGTCATGCCCGGTGGGTCCTGTTCCCCGGTGCGACCTCCACCTCTAGCACCGAAGGCACCCCCCGCGCGTAAGGTGCCCCGGATGGAGACGACCCAGAGCGTGCGAGACGCCTTCGGCCTGGCCGGTCGCGTGGCGCTGGTGACCGGGGCCGGGGGCGGCATCGGCCGCACGACGGCCGAGGTGCTGTCGGCGTCCGGCGCCACGGTGGTGTGCGCGGACATCGACGCCGAGCGGGCCGCGGAGACGGCGCGGGTCATCGTCGGCCAAGGGGCGAACGCCGAGAGCGCGGAGCTCGACGTCTCGGCCCGCGGCGCGGCCGATGCGCTCGTCCAGCATGTCCGCGCCCGCCACGGACGGCTCGACGTGATGTGCAACATCGCCGGGATCATGATTGACAGCTCCATCATCGACGTCGACCCGGACGAGTTCGACCGCATCCTGGCGGTGAACCTCAAGGGCGTGCTCTACGGATGCCAGGCCGCCGGAAAGGTGATGGTGGAGCAGCGCGGCGGCTCCATCGTCAACATGTCCTCTGCGGCCGTGCTGGCCCCGTCACCGGGCGTGGGGCCCTATGCCATCTGCAAGGCCGGGGTGGCACAGCTCACCAAGACCATGGCGCTCGAGGTCGGCAAGCACGGCGTGCGGGTCAATTCCGTGGCGCCGGGCTTCGTCCCGACCAACATGACGGCGCGCTACTACACGAACCCCGACGGGTCGGTCAACGAAGAGGCCAAGGCGGCCGTGCTCACGCCGATGGCGCACCACACCCCGCTGCGTCGGGTCGGGTTCACGTCCGACATCGCGTACTGCGTCCTGTACCTCGCATCCGATGCCAGCAGTTTCGTCACGGGCCAGCTGTTGAGCCCCAACGGCGGCGTCTCGATGCACTACTGATCCGGTCCGATCTGATCTGATCGGATCTGATCCGTACGTCACGGGACGGCCCGGCGCGGAGCGCACCTACGAGAGGCGAAAGACCTCGAACTGGTTGGTGGCCGTGGCCGCCGAGACGACGGCCGGCGCGGGACCGAGCAGGACGATGGCGGCGCCGACGCCCGCCGGGTCGCTGACCGAGCCATGGACGTCGAGGCGGGAGACGCACGACGTGGGGGTGGACGGCGAAGCCTGCGGGCACACGGCGGAACCGCTCGACGCGGGCTGCAGCACGAGGGCACCGGCAGCGGTGTCGACGATGCTGTCGGTGGCGGCGCCGTCGTAGGTGCCGATCGCCGCCAGGGTTCGGGCGTCGTAGGTGGTGAAGCGAGCATCGAGCCCCTGGCCGGCCGGCTTCGAGACCCAGACCGCACCCCCGGCGACGGACTCGACGTACTGGACGCCCCCACCCAGCCCGTTCGGGGTGTGCGCCAGCACGTGACCGATCAACCGCGTCCCGTCGGGCCTGCGCACGGCGAGGCGGTGTCGGGTGGTCTCGTAGTAGACGGAACCGTCGGTGCCGACCGTCGCGCCGAGCCCGCGGACGAGCACGTGGGGCGGACCAGCGGACTGCGGGTTGATGCGCGACACGGTCACGAGGTTGCCCTGGGTCACGAGCACGTCGAGCGCGCCCGCGGCGGCCGTCAGGGACACGAGGTCCTGGTTCGAGCTGTTGGCGGCGTGGATCGGGGGCAGCGACCACGCGGCCACCTTGTTCCCGCTGGTGCGGTCGTACGCGACGACCTTTTGGTAACTCGCGACGTAGAGGTTGCCGTCGTCGGCGGCGAGCGCCGCGACGCCGCTCGGCATGGTCTCGGCGACGGCGGCCGGCCCGCTGCCGTCCACCACCCAGACCACGGTCGGCGCGGTGGAGGTGGGATCCTGCGGCGATGCGAAGACCGCGCCGTCGGGGCCCTCCGCCGCCGTCACCGCCCCCGCCGAGAACGGCACCGGTATCGGGGCGCTGACGGAGAACGGTCCGGACGTCGGAGCCGGCGGGGAAGCGGTGGTGGTGGTCGTGGAGGGGGTCGTCGCGCCGGTCCCGAGCGCGGCGCCAGGCGCGCTGGTCGACGTCGGTGGACCGGGTGCCGGGCTGCCGCACGCCGCGGCGGCAAGTGCTGCGGCTGCGAGGGCGAGACAGGGTGGCACCAGGCGAGCTCGGGCGCGGCGCATGGGGGCCAGTATGGCGGGCGGAGAAGGCGACTACGTTCGCCGCATGGTCACCACACGTGAAATCAGCTACGACGCCGACGGCCGGACGATGGTCGGCACGCTGGCCCTGCCCGACGGGTCGGAGCGCCGGCCGGGCGTCCTGGTGTCACACGAAGGTCCGGGTCTCGACGACCACGCCCGCGACATCGCCGTGAAACTGGCGGAGCTCGACTACGTCGCGTTCGCCCTCGACTACCACGGGGACGGGCGTCCGCTCACCGACCGCGAGCAGATGATGGCCCGGATCGGCGAGCTGCGCGCCGACCCGATGCGGACGCGCGCCCTCGGAACGGCGGGCCTCGACGTGCTGCGCGCCGAGCCGCGCACCGACCCGGACCGATTGGCGGCCATCGGCTACTGCTTCGGTGGAACCGTGTCGTTCGAATTGGCGTGCAGCGGGGCCGACCTGAAGGCCGTCGTGGGCTTCCACGCCGGGCTGGGCACGGCGCGCCCCGAAGACGCGCGCGACATCCGCGGCAAGGTGCTGGCGTTGATCGGCGCGGACGACCCGATCGTCACGAGCTCCGACCGCTCGGCGTTCGAGGAGGAGATGCGCGCCGGCGGCGTGGACTGGGTCCTCACGGTCTACGGCGGGGCTGAGCACTCCTTCACGCGCCGCGGCGCGGACGGGACGGTCATGCCCGGCGTGCGCTACGACGAGACGACCGATCGTCGTTCGTGGCGGGCCATGCTCGACCTCTTCGACGAGGTCCTCGGTTGAGATCGGTGTGGTGAGGCCAACCGGCGCGGTGCCTCCACCAGGCATTTGGAGGCCTCTGGAGCTTTCTGACCCCCCGTCAGGTGGCGACTACGCTGCGGGGCCATGCCTGAGCCGTTGCCGAAGATCGTCTCGGTCGACGATCACGTGGTCGAGCCGCCGAACGTGTGGCAGGACCGCCTCCCGTCGAAATATGCCGAGGTGGGACCGAGGATCGTGCGGGCGCCGATGCCCGAGCTCGAGTTCCGGGGCGGTCAGCTCAAGGTCAAGCCGGGCGCCGAGGGAGTTCCGGTCGACTGGTGGTACTACGAGGATCTGAAGCGCCCCCTGCTGCGCGTCGACTCCGCCGTCGGCGTCCCCCGTGAGGAGGTCACCATGAAGGGGGTGACCTACGAGGACATGCGCCCTGGCTCCTACGAGGTCAAGCCGAGGCTCGACGACATGGACGCCAACCACATCGAGGCGGCGTTGTGCTTCCCGACGTTCCCGCGCTTCTGCGGCCAGACCTTCACGGAAGCCGAGGACAAGGAGCTCGCGCTGTTGTGCGTGAAGGCGTACAACGACTGGATGGTCGACGAATGGTGCGGCGACTCCGGCGGGCGCCTGGTTCCGCTGTGCCTGATCCCGTTGTGGGACGTGGAGCTGGCGTCGGCCGAAGTGCGGCGCAACGTGGACCGCGGCGTCCGGGCCGTCTGCTTCAGCGAGATCCCGCCCTTCCTCGGCCTGCCCAGCGTGCACGACCCGAACCACTACTGGGACCCGTTCTTCCGCACCTGCTCGGAAACCCGGACCGTGGTGAACATGCACATCGGCAGCTCGTCGAGGATGCCCTCGACCTCGGCCGACGCCCCACCGGCCGTGGGGTCGACCCTGACGCACACCAACGCGACGTTCTCGCTGGTCGACTTCCTCTTCAGCGGCGTGTTCGTGCGCTTCCCCGACCTCAAGGTCGCCTACTCGGAAGGCCAGATCGGGTGGATCCCCTACATCCTGGAGCGGGCCGACACGGTGTGGCTCGAGAACCGCGGTTGGGGCGGCGTGGCCGACATCGTGCCCGAGAAGCCGTCGAGCTACTTCAAGGACCACGTCTGGGGCTGCTTCTTCGACGACGCCCACGGTCTGCGCTCGGTCGAGGAGATCGGCGTCGACAACATCACCTACGAGTCCGACTACCCGCACTCGGATTCCACCTGGCCCCACACCCGGCAGGTGGCCGAAGAGCAGATGCGTGACCTGACCGACGAGCAGCGGCGCAAGATCGTCCGGGGCAACGCCATCGCCCTGTTCGGACTCGACCTCGCCGCCTGAGCGGCCCCGTCCCGGACTCACCCGTCGGGCCCGTGGACCTGCGTTACACCGCGCCCGAGGAGGATTTCCGCCGGGAGCTCCGAACATGGCTGGACGCCACGTTGCCCGGCGTCGGCCCCGCACCTCCGGCCGACGACTGGACGGCGAGGCGGGTGTACGACCTGCACTGGCAGCGTCTCCTCCATGACGCCGGGTACGCCGGCGTGGACTGGCCGGCCGAGGGCGGGGGCCGTGGCGCGTCCCCGGTCGAGCAGCTGATCTTCAAGGAGGAGTGCGAGCGGGCGGGAGCGCCCTACGTCGGCGTCAACTTCGTCGGGCTGCTGCACGCCGGGCCGACGGTGATCGCGGAGGGGACCCCCGAGCAGAAGGAGCGCTACCTGCCGCCGATCCTGCGGGGCGAGGAGGTGTGGTGCCAGGGTTTCAGCGAGCCCGACGCCGGCAGCGACCTCGCCTCGCTGCGCACCCGGGCGGTGCGCGACGGCGGCGACTACGTCGTGACCGGTTCGAAGATCTGGACCTCGCACGCCGAGGTGGCCGACTTCTGCGAGCTGCTCGTGCGGACGGGCGGGGACGGCCACCGCGGCATCAGCTGGCTCATCATGCCGATGGACGCGCCCGGGATCTCCATCCGGCCGCTGCGCACCATGGAAGGGTCGACCGAGTTCGCGGAGCTCTTCCTCGACGAGGTCCGTGTGCCGGTGGCCAACCGCGTCGGAGACGAGAACGACGGCTGGCGGGTGACCATGGTCACCCTCTCCTTCGAGCGCGGGACGGCCTTCGTCGGCGAGCTCCTCGAGTCGGTCCGCCTCCTCGGCGAGGTGAGGCGGCTGGCCGAGCGCCTCGGCCTGCTCGACGACGCGGGTGTGGCCCGACGAATCGGACACCTGGTGGCAGCGTTCGACGCGCTGTGGGCCTTGACCAAGCGCAACGTGTCGGAGGCCGCCCGGACCGGCGTCCCCGGCATCGGCGGCTCCGTGTTCAAGCTCTCGTTCTCCGAGCACGCGCAAGCGTTGGGAGATCTCGCCGTGGACATCCTCGACCGGGCCGCCTTGTCTTCCGACCCGCTCGCGGACGGCGACGGCGCGGCGTTCGGCAACGGAGAGCAGCTGCACGCCTGGTTCAAGTCGATTTCGCTGACGATCGCCGCAGGCACCTCGCAGGTCCAGCGCAACATCGTGGCCGAGCGCATCCTCGGCCTGCCCCGGGGCCCACGCTGATGGACTTCAGCGTGGGCGAGGACGAGCGCCAACTGGCCGAGGGCATCCGGACCGTGGTGGCCGGTCGCCTGCCGCTGGAGCGGATCCGGTCACGGGAGGGTACCGAGCGGGTGATGGACCCGGCCGACTGGGCCGCACTGGGCGAGACCGGGGTGTTCTCCCTCACCCTGCCCGAGCCTGTGGGCACGGGTCTGGGGCTGGCGGACACCACCGTCGTGTTCGAAGAGCTCGGCCGGGCCCTCGTGCCGGGGCCGCTCGTCGGCACGTTCCTGGCCGCGGCGCACGGCCTGGTGGACGGCGCGGCCGAGGGTCGGGTGCAGGTCGGGCTGCACTGGAGCCGGTCCGAACCCCTCCTGGTCGAACACCTCGCGGCCCTCGACGCGCTCGTCACGCTCGCGGGCCCGGCGGCGCACCCGAGGGCGAACGTCCTCTCCCCGGCACCCCCGGCGCGCGCAGAGGCTCGCATGTCGTCCCCGCTGGACCCGCTCACCCCGCTGTGGCGGCTCGACTCGCTCCCCGACGGCGCGGCGGCGCCCTGGTCCGTCGCGGCAGCGCTGGTGCGCGAGGGCACGCTGGTGACCGCGGCGCTCCAGGTCGGGCACGCGGCCGAGACGCTCGACCTCGCGGTCGCCTATGCCAAGGAGCGACACCAGTTCGGCCACGCGATCGGGAGCTTCCAGGCCGTCAAGCACATCTGCGCCGACATGCTGGTGCGCGCCGAGGTGGCACGCGCCGCCGTGCACGCCGCCGCCTGCCTGGTGGACGCGCCCGACGTCGCGGCGGCGGAGGCCGAGGCGGCGCGCTGCAAGGCGCCCGAGCTGGTCGAGCGCGCGGTGAGGGGGGCCAAGCTGCTGGCGGACGAGGCGGCGCTGGCCAACGCCCGGGCGGCGATTCAGGTGCACGGCGGTATGGGGTTCACCTGGGAGGTTCCGCTGCACCTGCACCTCAAGCGGTCCCGGGTGCTGTGCACCACCTTCGGATCGCCTTCGGAACAGGCGATCGCCGTGACGGCGACCGCCTGACCCGCGACATCGACCGAGAGCCGACTGGAGCACCGACCATGACCGACCCCGCCCTCGTTCCCGCCCACGTCGTGCGCACCGTCCCCGACGGTCGTGTGGTGTGGGGCATGCAGCTGCCGATCCAGTCCCAGTCGACGCTCTACACCGCGGAGTGGGAGACGCAGGCCGGGCCCGCCGAGCTGGCCGCGGTGGCCCGGGCGGCCGACGACGCCGGCTGCTTCTACATCGGCGTCTGCGACCACACGGCCATCCCCCGGCGCCTGGCCGACGCCATGAGCACGACGTGGTACGACACGACCGCCACGCTGGCCTGGTTGGCGGCCCTGACCACGCGCACGCTGCCTGCTCTCCCACGTCCTGGTGCTGGCGCAGCGCCACCCGCTCCGCGCGGCCAAGGAGCTCTCCACCATCGACCTCCTCTCGGGCGGCCGGGTGATCGTCGGCGTGGGAGCGGGACACGTCACCGAGGAGTACGAGTTGCTGGCGGGGGACTTCGCCGGACGGGGCCGTCAGACCGACGAGGCGGTCGGCGCGCTGGCGCGCTGTTTCACCGAGGAGTTCCCCGAGCTGCCCGGCCCGCACTGGCCGGCCCGTGACCTCGGCCTGGGGCCACGCCCGGTGCAGACGCCGCGCCCACCGATCTGGATCGGCGGCTCCTCGCCCGCCGCCGTCCGGCGCACTGCGGCGTTCGGCGACGGCTGGCTGCCGCAGGGCACCCGGCGGCGGGACCTGCCCGGCCAGATCCGGCGGCTGCGCGAACTGCGGGAGGAGCTGCGCGGCGGCGCACCGATCGACATCGGGACCATCGCCGAGCCGCTGTACCTGACGTCGGGCGGCGCGGGCGCGGACCTCCCCGGCTACGTACTGCAGGGCACGGCCGACCAGGTGGCCGAGAGCCTGCTCGAGCTGGTCGGCATGGGCGTCAACCACCTGCAGGTGCGCTTCGTGGCCCGCTCGGTCGACGAGTGGTGCGACCAGACGGCCCGCTTCGGAGCCGAGGTGGGGCCCCTGCTGAACCGTTGAGCGGCCCACGGCCGTAGGCTGGAGGAGATGTTCTTTTCGGTCGTGCTCGGGCTGGTGGTATTGGTCTTCGTGCTGCTGCGGCAGGTCCGGGTCCGACCGGTGCCGCGGGCGCTGTCGCTCCGGGGCCCCGTGGTGCTCGGCGTCATCGGGCTCTTCACCGTGACGTCGTACGCGGGGAACCACCACGTCGGGTCCTCGGCCTGGGCGTGGGTGATCGGCACCATGCTCGTCGGCGCCATCGGGCTCGGCATCGCACGCGGTCTCTCCGTCCGGGTGTGGGCGACCGAGAACTGGGTGCTGCGCCAGGGCACCGCGTTCACCATGGCGCTGTGGTTGGTCTCCCTCGTCATCCACTTCGTGGGCGACGCGGCGGGCACCCACGCCAGCGGCGGCGCCGGACTGGAGGGTTCGAGCCTCCTGCTCTACCTCGCCCTCACTCTCGGCGTGCAGAACGCCGTTGTGCAACGCCGGGCTCAGCCGCTGTGGGAGCAGCTCGGCCCGGCCGCGTCCCGGCCGCTCGGGTTCGGCTTCACCCAGTCGCCCGGCGCGGTCTTCACCTTCTTCAGCACCGGCGGCATGCCGCCTCAAGGTGGCCCCCAGCCCCCGTCCGCCCACTACGACAGCGACGTGATCGACGCCGAAGTGGTCGAGGAGGACGAGGACCACGGACCACCGGAGCTCCCGGCTCACCGCTGATCTTCCCTACACTCGGCGGCCGTGGCGGAACCGCGCTCGATTCAGCCAGAGGCCCTACGTAGGTCCACCGGGATCCACCGAGCTGCTGCTGGTGCGCCACGGCGCTTCGGCGGACGCGGTCGAGGGTGAGTCCTTCGAGATGGTCGAGGGACAGGGCGACCCGCCCCTGTCCGAGGCCGGACGGCGCCAGGCCGAGCGTGTGGCTCTGCGGCTGGCCCAGGAGCCCTTCGACGCCCTCTACGTGACCTCGTTGCGCCGGACGGTGGAGACGGCGCAGCCCCTGGTCGAGCGGTGCGGCATGACGCCGGTCGTCGAGCCCGATCTGCGCGAGGTGTACCTCGGCGAATGGGAGGGCGGCCACTTGCGCCAGAAGGCGGCCGACGGTGACCCGCTGTTCGAGCGGATCATGCGCGAGCAGCGCTGGGACGTGGTGCCGGGGGCCGAGTCGCGCCCGGTCTTCGGCGGCCGGCTGCGCGCCGCGGTGGAGCGCATCGCGACGGCCCACCCGGGCGGGCGGGTCGTCGCCTTCAGCCACGGCGCCGCCATCGGCGAGATCCTGGCCCAGGCCACCTCGTCGGCTCCCTTCGCCTTCGTGGGTGCGGACAACGCGTCCATCTCGAAGTTGGTGGTGACCGACGGCCGCTGGGTCCTGCGCGGCTACAACGACACGGCGCACCTGGCGGGCTGAACCGAAACCGTCCGTGAGTCCCTCCCGGAGTGCCGGACCCGGGACAGAACCGGCACCATGGGGCACGCTCTACCCGTGCCTTCGCGGAAGAAGCGACGGAAACCGGCCAGGAAGCTCCCGCCGGTGCCGGACTACGTCCGCTACACGGGGGGTGGGAGGCGCTACTGGCGCCTCGGCGGTCCGCTGACCCGGGACGGCGAGAAGGAGGCTCTCGCCGCGCGCCGCCGCAAGCCTCCGGGCCCGCTCGGCCGCCTGATCCTGCGTGTCCTGGGCGGGGGCAGGCCGGAGCCGAAGGCTTGAGGATCCGCAGGATCGAGCTGTCGGCGCACAAAGGGGGAATTTGGGTGAAAAGCCCCGGCCGGGGTTGAATGTGACGCGCCGTCAGATCCGGCGGCGCGCCGCCGAGCACGAGCAGACGGAGCAACCATGGCCGAGACCATCCAGCGCGACGAGCACCAGCTCCTGATCGGAGGCAAGTGGGTGGACGCCTCCGAGGGGACCTACGAGATCGTCAACCCCGCCACCGAGGATGTGGTCGGGCAGGCGCCGAACGCCGGGGTGGACGACGCTCTGGCCGCCGCCGCCGCGGCCAAAGAAGCCCAACCGGGCTGGGCGGCCTGGTCGCAGGACGACCGCAGCGCGCTGATGCGCGAGGCGGCCGCCGCCATCCGGGCCCGGGCGACCGAGCTCCTTCCCCTGGTGATCGCCGAGACGGGAGCCACCGCCATGGTGGGCTCACGGATGCAGGTCCCGGTCGCGGCCGACCGCTTCGAGCGCTACGCGCGCGACCCGCGAGCGGTGCTGCAGACCCCGCTGCTGCCCCAGCCGGCCCAGGCCACCCCGCTCGCTCCCGGCGGGATCATCGGCGGCATGGTGAACCGCCAGCCCCTCGGCGTCGTCGCGTGCATCACCTCGTACAACTTCCCCATGGTCAACATGGCCGGCAAGGTGGCGCCCGCGCTCGCCTCCGGCAACACCGTGGTGGTCAAGCCCGCGCCGCAGGACCCCCTGGCCATTGTGGAGCTCGTCCGCATCCTCCACGACGTCGGCTTCCCGCCGGGGGTGGTGAACCTCGTCAACGGCAACACGCCGTCCTCCTCCTCCGCCTTGGTGGAGGCCGGCGACGTCGACTGCGTCAGCTTCACCGGCTCGACCCAGGTCGGCGTCAAGATCGCGGAGATGGCGGCGCGCACCATGAAGCGCTCGCTGCTCGAGCTCGGCGGCAAGGGCGCCTGCGTGGTGCTCGAAGACGCCGACGTCAAGGCGGCCGTCGGCTGCATCGGTTCGACCTGGTCCTTCCACTCTGGGCAGATCTGCACGGCCCCCACGCGTGCTGGTCGTGCACCGCAGCCTCTTCGACCAGGTACGAGACGGCCTGGTGCAGATGGCCGGCTTCCTGGCCGTCGGCGATCCGACGGACCCCAAGACGGTGATCGGCCCGGTGATCTCGGCTGCGCAGCGCGGACGGATCGAAGCGCACATCGAGTCCGCCCGCGAGGACGGCGGAGAGGTGGTCATCGGCGGCGAACGCCCGGCCGACCTACCCAAGGGCTTTTATGTCGCGCCGACCCTGATCACCGGCGACAACACCATCCGGGTCGCACGGGAGGAGATCTTCGGGCCCGTCATCACCATGATCCCCTTCGACGACGAGGACGAGGCCATCGCCATCGCCAACGACACCGAGTTCGGGCTCTACGACTACGTGTTCTCCAAGGACGGAGCGCGGGCCCTCCGGGTGGCCAAGCAGCTTCAGGCCGGCCACGTCGGGGTGAACACGGCGCAGCGCAACCACGACGCACCCTTCGGAGGGTTCAAGATGTCGGGCTGGGGCCGAGACGGCGGCGACTACGGCCTCCTGGCCTACACGGAGCCGCAATCGATCATCTGGAGCTCCTGACGGCCTGCTTGCGCAGGGTCGTTCAGCCGGCCGGACACGCGGCGGCGCGTGGAAATCGGCTTCGGGCTCGCGCGCCCGCGGTCTTGGGGTGAACCGTTCGACCTTGAATCAGCGGGCCAGCGCCTGCTCGAGTTGCGCCTTGGTCATTTTGGAACGTCCCTCGACACCCCGTCGGCGGGCCTCCTCGTAGAGCTGATCCCGCGTACGACCGCCGGGACCGCGGTGCGACCGCAGCCCGCCACGCCGGGATGACGAGATGTCGTCGGTCGAAGTCCGGCTGGAACTCTCCGACTCTCCGGCCCGCGCACGTTCCTTGTTGACGGTGCGAGCGGCGATCTCTTCCGCGGTGCTCTCGGTTTCGCCGCGGTCCTTCAGACTGTCCTTGATGTGATCGTACTGACGCTCTCGCTTGTCGCTCCATGCTTGCTGTGGCATCACTCATCTCCGATTCGTCGGTTTCGTTCGCGCTGTGGAGGCCTCGGGTTCAGACGCCCGGTCCCTCGTGCGCTCAGGCGGCCGATTCAGCGGCGCTCGGCCCCACTCGTTCGTCCACGCTGTCCACGAGGTCCTCCACGCGATCTCGTGCTTCCTGAACGGCAGCGCGGACTTTGGGACGGCGAGTCACCGCAAGCACCCTCATCTCGATCTCTTCGTAGGGTCTGGTCCCGGCCTTCGAGCCACACACGAAACCCGCCGCAAATCCCATGAGAAGTAGAAGTTTCTTCATTCTGTTGCCTTTCCTCTGACGTCGCTCTCCATCATTCGAATTTGCCGATCTGATGTCTGACCATTCCTGGTGCAGAAAGGCGACATGGTCGTCGTGTGCGATCCCAAGGGGTTGACGAACCTGCGGCCGCGCAGAATATCGAGCGGCCTCAGGAATGCGTCGGCGCGTGTTCGCAGCCTCCATTCATCCGCTGCTGCAGGTCTGGCCATCCTGCACCTCCGATCAGAGAGTTCGCTTCTGCCGCCTCCTTACCTACCCGTTTCCGACTTTCGTCAACCGTCCGATTGTCCACGCCCTCGAGGGAAGAGGGCAGCCCACAGGGTGAGCTGCACGTTTCCCTTTCCGTCCAACCGGCCCCGCATCTGAGCGCGAATGTTTTGGCGAGACTCGTGATGGGCATGTCGCAAACGTGGTGTTGGTCCTTGCCCGGGTGATCGTCTTGATCCTCTTCGGTGCGGGCTTCTCCGCGGATGGTTGCAACGCCAGAGACGCGACTCGGGAAATGAGGGCTCGGTGACCAAGACTGAAGGGGCTCAGGCACGCGGTACCGGAGAGACCGAGGCACGCGGGTCTGTGGCCTCGCGGACGTTCACGACCAATGTCCCGGCCCGGTTGGACCGTCTCCCCTGGTCCCGGTGGCACTGGATGGTCCTGGTCGGCCTCGGCACCGTCTGGATCCTGGACGGACTCGAGGTCACGATCGTCGGAGCCGTCGGGAGCACGCTGACCCAGTCGGGCAGCGGGATCTCCATCACGACGGCTCAGGTGGGCGACGCTGCGGGTATCTACATCGCGGGCGCCTGCGTCGGAGCGCTTCTCTTCGGTCACCTGACGGACCGCTTGGGCCGGCGAAAGCTGTTCCTGGTGACGTTGGGCCTCTACCTGGTGGCGACGGTCTTGACGGCGACGTCACGTGACGTCTGGATGTTCTTCTTGTTCCGGTTCTTCACCGGTATGGGAATCGGTGGTGAGTACGCGGCGATCAACTCTGCCATCGACGAGCTGATCCCAGCCCGGGTCAGGGGAACGGTCGATCTCCTGGTGAACGGGTCGTACTGGCTCGGGACCGCAGCGGGGGCGGCGGCGACGCTCGCCCTCCTCAACCCCTCGCTGGTTCCGCTGAACCTGGGCTGGCGTCTGTGCTTCCTGATGGGCGCCGTCCTAGGCCTCGGAGTCCTGCTCGTCCGACGTCACCTGCCGGAGAGTCCCCGCTGGCTCTTCACGCACGGCCATGCCGAGGAGGCGGACCGGATCGTTGACGAGATCGAGGACGAGGTCACGGCTTCGACCGGGCAAGCGCTCGACGCGGCCGATGAGTCGATCACGATCGATCCGGATGCACACGTCGGCCTGACCCAGGTGGTGCGGACGCTCTTCGCCAGCTATCCCCGACGGACCGTTCTGGGCCTCTCCCTTTTCGTGGGGCAGGCCTTCCTCTACAACGCGGTCTTCTTCACCTTCTCACTGGTCCTGTCGACCTTCTACGGCGTCTCGGCCAGCAACGTCGGCTACTACCTGATCGCTTTTGCCGTCGGGAATTTCCTCGGCCCTCTCCTGCTGGGCCGGTTCTTCGACGTGGTCGGGCGTCGTGTGATGATCGCGGGAACCTATCTCTTGTCGGGAGCGATGCTCGCCGTCACGGCGTACCTGTTCGACCACGGTGTGCTGACGGCGACCACGCAGACGATCGCCTGGGTGGTGATCTTCTTCTTCGCATCGGCCGGCGCGAGCGCCGCCTACTTGACGGTCAGCGAGATATTCCCGATGGAGACCAGGGCACTCGCCATCGCGTTCTTCTACGCCGTCGGGACCGGTCTCGGAGGAATCATCGGACCTGTCCTGTTCGGACATCTCATCGAGACGAAGCGGCCGGGCCCCGTTGCGTTCGGGTACCTCCTGGGGGGAGCCCTGATGTTCGGTGCCGGATTGGTCGAGGTGTTCTTCGGCGTCGATGCGGAGAAGCGCTCTCTCGAGGACATCTCGTCCCCGCTGACCGAAGTCGACGGGGAGAGTCCGCAGGCTGAAACGGACGAGCAGAACGCCCCTCCGCGCTCTCTGCGGCGACAGACCGGGCCCGCTCCGGTGCCGAGGCAGTGGCGCGGCTCGGCCGTATGGGCCCCGTCGCAGTTGACCTCGACCTATCCGGCCACGAACCCGTACCTGGTCCGGGAGGTGGACAGCCTCGTGGCCGCACTCGAACAGTCCAGCCCCCAGACCGGAGCCCAGCTCGGTCAGGCCACGGCCGCTCGCTTCTGGGGACCCGGACGCTTGCGCCAGGCTCTCCGGTCGGGCGTGGCGTCCGGCCGGATCCGGCGGGTCGGGAGAGACCGGTACGCCGCGGGACGTTCGCCGGTGTCGACGGGCTGACACCGGGCGAGAGCACCGCTCCGAAACCGAGTCGCCTGTTGGTACCACCAGGTTTCGGAGGATCCGGTGTCGTCTCGACGAACCTTGAACGACGCTCCCGGGCATCCAGAATTCACGTCCGTTATCCCGCCGAACGCGGTACCCCGGTGCGCCGGCTGCCCCCGTTCTCCGTGGGCACCTCGTCGTCCTCGGTGCAGCCTCGGGAAAATACCCTCAACCGCATCCGGGTTGGGCGAGAGACGATTCCCAGTGCTGTCCGTCGGACGAAGGTGTCGGAAAGGTCAAGGTGACAGTCAAGCCACCGTCGTGACGTGAATTCGCTTCGCAACGGCCTCCATGGGCCAACACCACGGAACGGACGATGGCCAGACCCAGTCCGTGCCCATTCCCCGTGCGGGCCTCCGCCCGGTAGAACGGCCGGAACAACTCGGATGCCACCGCCGGCGAGATGACCGGCCCTGTGCTCTGAATCCTCAGCCCGGCCTCGGACCCGCGAGAGAAGGTCGAGGCCCCGATCCATGCGCGTTCATCGTTGTGGGTGACCGCGTTGTCGACCAGGTTCACGACGGCACGCCGTAGGAGGACGCGGTCGGCAAGGAGTGGGACGGGAACGAGATCCCTCTCGACGGTGAGTTCTGACGCTTGGGCATCGAGGGTGTAGTCGAGGATCGTCGCCAGATCCACCTCATCCGACAACAACAGGCCCGCATCGCTGCGGGAGAGCACCAAAAGGGCATCGAGTAACGCTTCAGCCTCTTTGAGCAGATCGCCGATGTCCTCCGCCATCGTGTCGAGCTGCTCGAGGGTCAAATCGTCCTTGGCCATGGTGACATCGACGACGGCACCAAGTGCTGTCAACGGGGTCCTCAGCTCGTGGGAGGCATCGGCTACGAATCGTTCTTGGGAGGCAAAGGCCGCGTCGAGTCGGTCGAGCATGTCGTTGAACGTGTAGGTGAGCTCCTTGAGCTCTCCGCCCTGTGAGGGAACAGAGAGGCGCTGTCCGAGCGTGGCTCTTGATGCCCGGGCGGCAGCGTCGGTGACTTCGCGGAGAGGTCGCAACGCCCTTCCCGAGAGGATCCATGCCGTCAGGGCGGAAACTCCGGTCATCACGACGAGGCCCAGTGCCGAAAACCAGAGCAGATCGTGCAGGGTACTGGAGCGGTTCGCGGTGCTTCCGATCCCTGCCGCTTGCCGGAACACCTCGCGGCAGTAATTCTGACTCACGATGCCCAAGGGCGGCTGCCTCGGATGAGGAGTGGTCGCGGCAATCCTCTGTTGCTGCTCGCAGATGAGGACCTCCTGCTGGCGCAGCGCCTGAATCGAGGTCTCCGGTGGAACGGTCGAGAGGACCAAGAAGTACGTCAGCGCCAACAATCCCGCTCCGACGACGAAGAACACTCCGGCGGTGAGGAGCGTCAGGCGCATTCGAAGCGAGCCGCGCGTCCTTCCTCTCTCCTTCAGCGTCTCCTTCACACTCGGTACCCTCGGCCCGTCACGGTCGAGATCAGCGGCGGCTCGCCGAGCTTGCGACGCAGCCGCCCGACCGTCACCGCCACGGTGTTCGAGAAAGGGTCGGTCCGGTTGTCCCAGACCCGCTCGAAGAGCTCCTCGGCGCTGACCACAGCGCCGTCGGCGGCACAGAGCACCTCGAGGACTCCGAACTCTTTCAGACTCAGCGTGATGGGACGGCCGCTGCGGCTCACCAGGTATCGAGCCCGGTCGAGCACGAGGTCTCCCCTGACCACGACCGGCACTGCCGCCGGGGGGCGGCGACCGAGAGTGCGGATCCTGGCCAGGAGCTCAGCGAAGGCGAACGGCTTGGCGAGGTAGTCGTCCGCCCCGAGGGTCAGCCCTGCCACCTTGTCGTTGACGGTTCCTGCGGCCGTCAACATGATGATGCGCGCCCCGGAGGGCCCGGCCACGATCACTGCGCACACGGCGTCACCATGGACGACCGGCAAGTCACGGTCCAGGACGACCACGTCGTACGAGGTAACGGTGGCGAGCTCGATCGCAGTGGAGCCATCGGCGGCGATGTCCACGGCCATGCCGGCATCGCGCAGTCCATCGGCGATCGTGTTGGCCAGCAGTTCGTGGTCCTCTACGACCAGGACCCTCATAGCTCAATAGTGCACGAGCCGACATGACATCTCCATAACGGCAACGGTCGAAATGCCCCTTTGACGCTCTGTCATGGGCCTTCGTGACCTGGGCTCGTGCGTCGATCGGTCCGGGCCTGACGACTCGGCGAGTTAGCTCCGTGTCATTCGAGAATGCGTAGAAGACACACATGCCTTCTCCACCGAGTCTCTCGTCCGCATCGACCATGCCCCAGCCGTCGTTGCCCAATTGATCGGCGGATGGATTCCGATGTGCGGCAGGCGGGCGCTCTGGGCCAGTGCGGCATCAGTGCTGGGGATGGCGCTCGTCGTGTACTTGGTCTTGTGGGGAGCGGGTTTCGGGACGGACCTCTTGGTCTACCGGGAGGCGGCGGCTCGATGGTTGGCCGGCCGTGATCCGTACCAAGCCTCCTACACCAGCTACGGCCTGAACTTCACCTACCCCCCGTTCGCGCTCGCCGTCTTCTCGACGGTATCGTGGATGCCGTTCATCGTGACGAAGTGGATTCTCTGGGGAATCGACATCGTCCTGCTCACGTGCATCGTCTTCATCATTCGCCGGAAGAAGGGCGACGAGTTGGCGTGCGGATGGCTGAGTTCGTTGACGTGGGCCCTCGCGGCGTTGCTCGTGCTCGAACCTGCCCGCAGCGGGTTGTGCTTCGTCCAGATCGAGTTCTTCTTGATGTTCCTCGTCGTGGCCGACCTGTTCGCCGTGCCCCTCCGATGGAGGGGCATCGGTATCGGTCTCGCCGCTGCCATCAAACTGACGCCCGCGATCTTCCTCCTGGCGCTCGTGTTGCAGCGGGACTGGGCGGCGGCCAAGAGGGCGGTTGCCACGTTCGCGGCCTGCACCGCAACGGCGTGGCTGTTGTCCCCAGGGATCTCGGTCGACTACTGGTTCCACAAAGTCTTCAACCCGGATCGGGTGGGCGGTGTCACCTTCCGCTCCAACCTGTGCTGGTACGCGGTTGTTCACCGGTCCCTTTCGTCGGACCGTCCAGAGCTCGTCTGGGTCGTCCTCTGCGCCTTCACGGTCGTCCTGGGTGTGTTCGTGGCCTGGCGCTGCTTCGAGGCGAGAAACGACTGCCTCGCCGTCGCTTGCATCGCCCTGGTCGGTTTGCTGGTGAGCCCGATCTCGTGGTCACACCACTGGATCTGGGTCGTCATGATTCCGCCCGCACTCGCCAGAGAACGCTCCGGCCTGCCCACGATGCCTCAAGCGATGTTGTGGACCCTGGTCGCTCTCACCGTGTTCGAGCCGTACTGGTGGATCGCGGGAGGCCCGGTGGCCTCAGCGCTCGAAGACCTTGTCCCCCTCTGGACCATGGCGACCTTGTGCACCTGGGCCGCGGTTTCCTTCAAGGCAGTGAGATCCGGACTCGGCAACACCGAGGAGGTAGGCGCCGCACGAGTGGGATGAGCGCCGACTCCGGTCGCTCTGGCGTGAGGGCACTCCAGCCCGCTTGATGGCGGGAGCGCCACCACTGCGCGCGGCACACTGAACCGACGGACCGGGGGAACCGCTCGCATCCCCTCCCCGTAGCCAGATCCAGCGCGGCTACTCGGTCGGAGTTGGGCGCCTCCGCCACCACGCAGGAAACCTACGACGTCATGCCGCCGTCGACCGCGAGCGCCGCGCCCGTCACGCCGCTCGCCGACGATCCGCACAACCATGCGATCATCGCCGCGGACTCCTCCGGCTCGAGCAGGCGCTCCACCAGTTGCTGGCCCGCGAACGCCTCGGCGCTCGGGAGGCCGTAGACCGCGGCCGACACGTCGAGCACCGGTCCCCGCGTCGATCCCGGACACACGGCGTTCGCCGTCACCCCGGTCCCGGCCAGATCGGCCGCGAGCGAGCGGATCAGTCCGATCACGGCGTGCTTCGACGCGCTGTACGCGCTGAGCCGTCGCAAACCGAGCAATCCCGCCGCCGAAGCCACCGCCACCACCCGTCCCTGGCGCGGCGTGGCCGCTTCCATCAGCACCGGGACGGCCGCGGCCGCCAGGCGCCGCACGCCGTTCACGTTGACGTCGAACATGACGTCCCAGTGCACGTCGTCGGTCTCCCACAACGGAGGACCACCGTCGATGACCCCGGCCGCCGCGACGGCCGCCTGCAGGCCGCCGAAGAGGCGGACCGACGCGTCGACCGCGGCCTGCATGTCATCCTGGCTGCGCACGTCGCCCACCATCGCGTGCACGGCGTCGCCGTGCCGGGCCTTCACCGCCTCCAGGTCGGACGCCGAGGCCAGGTGGTAGTCGAGCACGGGGTCGTCGGCGCAGCGGTCGAGGGCGACGACCTGCCAGCCGGCCCCGACGAGCGCGTCGACCGTCGCCGCGCCGATGCCGCGGGCCGCCCCGGTGACGACGGCCGCCGGGCTCACGAAACCGGCCAGCGCGCCGTGACGGCGTCGGCGAGCTCCGCCACGAGCAGGCCCAGCAGGGTGCGGCCCTCCTGTGCGTTGGCCCCGGTCGGGTCCCCCAGGACGCCGTTGGGCGAGACCGGCCGCAGCCCTTCCTGGCGGAGGCGTGGCATCAGTCGATGGAGGGGCTCCGTGCACCCCGGCTCCGCCCGTTCGAGGCGCACGACATCAGGGTCGATGCCCAGCATGAGGGACGTCTCGGTTCGGCCGGCGTGCGCGTCGGAGCCGGCGGCGGTCAGCGTCCACGCCAGCACGTCGTCGCCCTCGGCCGCGCAACGCTTCTCCGCCATGCCCAGCGCGTCTCGGTTGCCGCCGTGCGCGCTGATCAGCACCACGCCGGCGAAGGAGCCCCGGGAGGAGCGCACCAGCTCGACCAACAGGTCCGACAGCACATCGTGTCCGACGAGCAGGGTGCCGGGAAAGGCGGCGTGCTCCCCGCTCGCCCCGTACGCGAGCGTGGGCGCCACCGCGATGCCCGGACGGGCGCGGGACAGCCCGTCGGCCACCGCTGCCGCGATGCGAGCGTCGGTGTCGAGGGGCAGGTGCGGACCGTGCTGCTCCAACGAGCCCAACGGCAGAGCCAGCAGCGCCCGTCCGCCCGTCGCCTCCACCTGCGGCCAGGTGGCCGAACCGAGATCCACTCAGGCGCGTGCCGGGACGCGCCGGCGGACCGGCATCGGCACCGGCATCGGCGTGCCGTCGGCGTGCACCCGGGAGTGGCCCAGGACGGACCGGGGGCGGTCCGTCTCCGAGCGCGACGCCAGGGCGGTTTCGCCATGACCGTGCACGCACTCGGGGTCCGGACCGTCGAGGGGCAGCCCGGTGAAGAACTTGGCCGCCATGCACCCGCCGCGGCAGGCGTCGAAGGAGCCGCACGAGGCGCAGGCCCCCGCGCTCTGGGGATGCCGCAGCTCGGCGAACAGCTCGGAGCCGCGCCATACCGCGGCGAAGCCACCGGTGCCGCGCACGTTGCCGGCCAGGAACTGGCGATCGATCACGAACGGGCAGGCGTAGACGTCGCCCACCGGGTCGATCAGGCAGACCACGCGCCCGGCGCCGCACAGGTTCAGTCCGTCGAGCGGTTCGCCCAGTGCGGACAGGTGGAAGAAGGAGTCCCCGGTGAGGACCCCGGGGTGCTCGCACAGCCAGTGGTAGAGCGTGCGCTGCTGCTCGCTGGTCGGGTGCAGCGCATCCCAGGTGTCGACGGCGCGGCCCGACGGGCGCAGCCGGGTGAGCCGGAGCTGCGCGCCGTAGCCGTCCGCGAGCGCGGCGAGCGCGTCGAGCTCGGCCATGTTCTGGCGGGTCACCACCACGCTGATCTTGAACGGGCCGAATCCTGCCGCGGCGAGGTCGTCCATGGCCGACCGGGCGGCGGCGTACGAACCCGCGCCACGCACGGCGTCGTTGGTGGCCGCCACCGCACCATCGAGGCTGACCTGCACGTCGAGGTAGTCGAGCGCGGCCAGCTGGCGGGCGCGTGCCGGTGTCATCCGCGTGCCGTTGGTGGAGAACTTCACCCCGACCCGCCGCTCGACGGCGTAGGTGACCAGGTCGAAGAAGTCGGGCCGCAGCATCGGCTCGCCGCCGCCGAGGTTGACGTAGAACACCTTCATGTCGACCAGTTCGTCGATGATCCCGCGCGCTTCGTCGGGAGTGAGCTCGGCCGGGTCGCGCCGACCCGACGAGCTGAGGCAGTGGACGCAGGCCAGGTTGCAGGCGTACGTGAGCTCCCAGGTCAAGCAGATCGGCGCATCGAGCCCGGCGGAGAAACGATCGGTCAGCGACTCAACGGGCACTGATCACCCCCGAATCGGCCAGCCGGGCCAGGGCGGCCTCGTACCGGGCGCGCTCCCCGTGGGGCACCAGCGCATCGAGCGCCGCCGCGGCGGTCGGGTAGGCCTCGAGGTCGGTGACCAGTCGCACCAGCGGGAGCGACTTCAAGAAGACCAGACGACGAGTTCCGTAGTGGTACGCCAGCGCGCCGAAGGACTCGTCCCGGAGGGCGACCTGGGGATCGAGCCGCCACGCCCCCTGAATTGCGAACGGGGACGCATCCGCCCTCGTCTCGGTGACGCTCAATAGACGCCGCACATCCCGTCGATGGAGATCTCCTCGACCAGGAGCTCCTCGACGTCGTCCCCGGCCTCGGACGGCTCTTCGACGTCCTCGGTGTGCTGGTCCTCAGCGAGCATCCCGACCTCCTTTGGGCAAGGTGGCCAGCCTATCCCCGCCCTCCGACGGCCCCCATCCGAGCGGAGCCGAACCGAGGCGGGGGCCGACGGAGCAGATGCGAGGAGGAGATGGGAGCAGAATTGCCGCGTGGACCCCGCGGATGGCACCGGACCCTCTCCCCTCCGTCCTGCCCCGACAGGTGGCGAGACGCCGCTGCCCGGCTCCTTCTCCCTCGAGGCCGACCCGGCGACGGTGCGCTTCGACGACGGCTCGGTCGTCATGGGTGGGAGTCCGCTCCGGCTCTACCGGCTGTCCCGGCGGGCCCGCACCCTGATCGAGCGCTGGTCGGCGGGGGAGCCGGTTGGGGACCGGCCATCGGACGGTGCGCTGGCGCGCCGCCTGGTGTCCTCGGGGTCGTTCGTGGCGCGGCCGCGCCCGGACCGGGGCGACGACGCGGGGTCCCCCTCCGAGCGAGACGTGACCGTCGTGGTCCCGGTACGGGACCGCACCGCCGAGCTGGACCGATTGCTCGGAGCGCTCGACGAGGTCGGCGCGGTCGTCGTCGTCGACGACGCCTCGGCCGATCCGGCCGCGACCGAAGAGGTGGCGCTCCGGCACGGTGCGACCTTCGTCGGCCTGGCGTCGAACGCGGGGCCCGCCGGTGCCCGCAATGCGGGACTGTCGGTCGCGCCGACCACGATCGTGGCCTTCGTCGACTCCGACTGCGTGCCCGCGCCAGGGTGGCTCCCACCCCTGCTGGCCTACTTCCGCGATCCGTTGACGGCCGCGGTGGCACCGCGCGGTCGTGGGCGCGGACGGCGGGGCGGTGGGAGACGGCACCCGAGCCGGGACCGTCATGCGCTACGCCCGTGCCCGCAACCCGCTCGACCGCGGCACCCGTCCCGCGGCGGTCAGGCCGCTCAGCCCGGTTCCCTTCGTGCCCAGCGCGGCCTTGCTCGTCCGCCGCGACGTGACGGAGGGGAGCGAGCTCTTCGATCCCCGCCTGCGCGGAGGTGAAGACGTGGATCTGGTCTGGCGCCTCGTCGAAGCGGGATGGGACGTGCAGTACGTACCCGAGCGCGCGGTGGTGCACGATGGACCGGATCGCGTCGGCCCTCTGCTCAGCCGCCGCGCGTTCTATGGGACGACGGCGGCCGCGCTCTGGCAACGGCACGCCGGTGCCGTTGCTCCCGTGCACGTCTCGGGGTGGTCGATCGCCGTCTGGGCCCTCGTGCTCCGGCGCCGGCCTGCTGCCGCGTCGGCCGTTCTGGCCGGCTCTGTCGGGCTGCTCGCCGGGCGGCTCACCGGGCTGGTGCGCGACCCGGTCGCAGTGGCCACCCGCATCGCAGGCGGGGGCACGGTCCGGTCCGCCCTGCCCGCTCTCGGCGAGGCGGTGAGGGCCTGGTCCCCGTTGCTGGTGCTGGGCTTGCTCCACCGCCGGACCCGACGCGCGCCTCGGCGCTCGCGCTCGTCGCTCCCGCACTGCGGGACTGGGCGGCGGACTCCGGTGGCGTCGACCCGGTCCGCTACACCGCCCTCCACGTCGCCGACGACCTGTCCTACGGCGCGGGCGTCTGGCTGGGATGTGCGCGTGAGCGAACTCTGGGCCCGGTCGTCCCGCGCATCTCGTGGCGCGCCCGCGTCTGGTCGGCGCGCTCGCTGCGCGAAAACCTGTCCGGCGGCGTGACTCCCGCCGACGGTCGCGATCAACCGTCCCGGCGCGCCCTCCAGACGTCGGACCGGTAGGGGACCGAGACCGTTGCCGCGTCGACGAGGCTGAGCTCCTCGCGCAGGATGCGCCGCGCCGTCTCGAAGAGCTGCGCCCGGCTCGCCTCGTCCATGAGGATGACCCAACTGAACGTGCCGAGCAGCCCGACCAGCGCGTCGGCGTCCATGGCCAACTCCCAGCGGATGGTGGCGGTCTCGGGCTGGCCGAACGGCACGCCGGGCGGAATGGACAGAACCTGTTCGGGGCGGTGGGGATTCTCGAGAGCACGCCCGAGCTCGGCTCCGTCCCCTCCGGCCGCCAGCAGCGCGGGGCCCGCTCGAGGAAGGGACCCTCGGGGTCCGGCCCTGACCACAGGGCGCCCAGCGTCCCCCCGGGCACGAGGACGCGACCCACTTCGGTCAAGGCGGGCACCGGGTCCATCCAATGCCACGATGAGCCCGCGACGACCGCATCGGCCGAACGATCGGGCAGGGGCATAGCCTCGCCGCGGCCCGGCACCGCGCGCACTCCCGGCACGGTCCCCTCCAAGACGCTGCGCATGCGCTCGTCGGGTTCCACGGCCAGGACGCGGTCAGCGTGGCGAAGGAGCACGCGGGACAGTCCGCCCGTCCCCGCGCCCAGGTCGACGACTGTCCCGACGTGACCGCCGAGGATCCACTCCACGGCGGCGTCGGGTGGGCTGGGCCGGTAGCGGGCGTAGTGAGCAGCCACTCCGCCGAAGCTCGAGGCACGGGAGGCTCGCTCCGCGGGCGTGAGCGACGCAGGCGCAGACTCGGCCACGACCCTGGACCATAACAACGGGAACCCAAGCCCCGGGATCCGGTCGGGGCACGCAAACCCCCATGGAGATCCGCCCGGCGCTGCGGGCGACGGACGATGAGGTGATCGCCGTGTGATCCCACTTTCCTCGGCGGCGAAGCTGGATTAAACCTGAGTCACGAACCCAAGTCCGAGCGTGGGAAACGGCCGGATCCGATGGGGCGCTCGCTCAGTCACCCACGCCGAGACGCGGAGGTGGCCGATGGCACGTCGTCGAGCTCGAGGGTCGCCCGGCGGAGAGCACGGGCGCCCCGGAGGACGAAGCAGCTGGGCACTCTGGGCCGCGCTGATGCTCCCCGCTGGCGTCCTGCCCGTCGCAGCCGCCGCCGTGTCGGTTCCGGCGGGTGCCCAACCGGCGCCAGCGCCCAACACCTGGTCCCCGACCGCCGGGCCGATGTCGGTCCCCCGGACCGGCCAGACGGCGACCCTCCTCCCTGACGGCGACGTCCTGGTCGCCGGCGGAGGGACGAGGACCGCTGACCTCTACGACCCTTCCACCGGCAGCTTCACCCCGACCGGCTCCATGTCGGTCGCGCGCACCGACGCCACAGCCACCCTGCTGCCGAGCGGGGACGTGCTCGTCACCGGCGGCGCCGACGACCGCGGCCGCCAGTTGACCGGTGCCGAGCTCTACGGCCCCGCCACCGGCACCTTCACCCCCACCGGTTCCATGCACACGGCCCGGTCCGGGCAGACGGCGACACTGCTCGGTGACGGCAAGGTGCTCGTCGCCGGAGGTGGATGCAACAAGGGTCACGGGTCCTGCAACGCCGGCAGTTTCCTCGACAACCTCAACAGCGCCGAGCTCTACGACCCCAAGACGGGCACCTGGAGCGTCACCGGCTCCATGCACTTCGAGCGGCAGTACTTCACCGCGACCTTGCTCGGGGACGGTGACGTCCTCGTCGCGGGCGGGTTCGCGAGTTGCGACGACAGCTTCTGCTCCGACAAGCGCCAGGCCGAGCTCTACAACCCCAAGAAAGGGACCTGGAGCGTCACCGGCTCCATGCACCAGGCGCGGGAGCAATTCAGCGCCACGCTCCTGGCGAACGGCGACGTCCTCGTGGCCGGGGGTCTCGACGAGGGCGGGGGTACCGGATCCGAGAACACGTTTGCCGAAGCCGAGCTCTACAACCCCGGCAACGGAACGTGGACCACGACCGGTTCCATGTCCGAGCCGCGGTCCGGGCAGGCCGCGGCTCTGCTGCCGGGAACCGGGTGGGTGCTCGCGATCGGAGGGACGAGTGACGCCAGCAGCGAGGTCTACGAACCGGCATCAGGCCATTGGGTGACGACGGGATCGATGAGCACCCCGCGGACGGACCTGACCGCGACCGTGTTGTCCGACGGGAACGTGCTCGCCACCGGCGGTACAGGCAATGACGGCGGACCCCAGGCCACCGCGGAGGTCTACGGGAACAGCCCGGGCCCACTGGTGGCCTTCAGCCCGGGCAGCCTGACCTTCGGAGGCCAACAGGTCGGCACCATCGGGCCCGTCGAGAATGTCACGGTCACCAACGACGGGACGGCCGATCTCCACGTCGGCGGAATCGACATCACCGGCGCCGATCCAGGCGATTTCTTGGCGCGTGATACGTGCAGCGTCGTCGCGCCGAGCTCGAGTTGCTCGGTGGGGGTGCAATTCGCACCCACTGCGATCGACCTGCGCCAGGCCTCGGTGGGCGTGGCCGACGACGCGCCGGGAAGCCCGCAGGGCTTCTCGGTGAGCGGCTTCGGCCGTGGACCCGGTTCGTGGACACCGAGCGGCTCGCTCGAGATGGGGCGCGACGGCACCACGGCCACCCTGCTCGAAGATGGAGACGTCCTGGTGGCCGGGGGCGAGAACACCACCTTCCCGGGGAACGGCAGCCTCTCGGACGCCGAGCTCTACGACTCGTCGACCGGCACGTTCACCGAGACAGGCCGGCTCGACGTGGCGCGCTCGTTCGCCTCGAGCGCGCTGCTCCCCGACGGCGACGTCCTCGTCACCGGCGGCATCTCGAACGCGCCCAGCGCGCTGCCCAGTGCCGAGCTCTACGATCCGGCCACCCAGAGCTGGAGCCTGACGGCTCCCATGAACGCAGCAGGCTTCCTCCTCACCGACACCGTCCTGGCGGACGGGGACGTGCTGGTCACCGGGTTCGGCGCGTCCACCCGGAGCGGTGAGTCCGACCCTGAGGTGTACGACCCGACCACGGCGACGTGGACCGACACCGGCCCGCTGCCCGTTGCGGGCGAGGACGCAACCGCGACCCTGCTCGGCAACGGTGACGTGTTGGCAGCCGGCGGTTCAACCACTGCCGCCGCGCTCTACGACCCTGCCACCAACGACTGGCGCGCCACCGGCTCCATGGCGAAGGCGCAGCTGGAATCGACGGCGACCCTGCTCGGCGACGGTGACGTGCTCGTGGCGGGCGGCGAGGATCCGAACGAGTTCTCGCCGCTCACGACCTCCGAGGTGTACGACCCGACCGCAGCGATGTGGTCGCTGTCGAGCGGCCAGATGAGCGTGCCCCGGGACGACCAGGCGGCCGTCGAACTGCCCAACGGCAACGCGCTGGTGGCGGGTGGTTGCACGGCGGAGTGCGATGGTGGCCAGATCACCGCGACGGCAGAGGAGTTCGATCCCCAGGTGGGCTACTGGTTCTCCGTCGGGTCGATGACCCAGGCCCGCGCTGACGCCACGGCGACCGTCCTCGCGGACGGCGACGTGCTGGTGGCAGGCGGGACCGACATCTGCTGCCAAGAATTTGCGAGCACGGACCTGTTCACGACCACGTCGGTGTCGGTCCATCCGACCAGCGGTCCCGTGGGGCGGCATGTCACGTTGAGCGGCCATGGGTTCTTCGCCTTCGAGCCGGTCGTCATCACCTGGCAGTTCTCCAAAGTCGCGCGGGTCGAGACCGACTCCTCAGGTGACTTCGTCGTGAAGTTCGCGGTCCCGCAGGGCTCTCCCGGTAGACGCATGATCCGGGCCCAGGGCCAGAAGAGCTTCACCTCGGCATCGACGACCTTCCAGGTGACCCCGTAGTGCGCCCCACGAGCACCGGTCCCGGACCCTCGGAGAACGCGTCGGGGCCTCCGGTGCCGGGGTGCGGGGCGGCGAGCCTGCGCTGGACGACGGACGATCCTTGCGTCGTTCGACCGGGCGATGGGGGAAAATCGACCGGGCGATGGGAAGGAACATTCCCGCTTCACACCACGGGCGGGCTGGGTTAGAACCGCGGTGACGAACCCATGTCCGAGCGTGAGGACGGCTACATCCGATGGGGGGGCCAACTCGGTCCCGCACGCCGACACACGAGAGGTGACCGATGACACGTCGTCCCGCACGAGGGTCACACGGTAGAAAGAGCCACTGGGCGATCTGGGCCGCGCTGACACTGGCTGCCGGGGCGCTGCCCCTCGTCGCCACGTCCGCCGCGTCGATTCCGGCGGGAGCCGACGCGGTGCAACCGCCCAACACCTGGCTTCCGACGGCCGGCCCGATGTCGGTCGCACGAGCGGGTGGCACGGCGACCCTCCTCTCCGACGGGGACGTCCTGGTGGCCGGCGGAGGCACGAACACCGCTGAGCTCTACAGCCCCGCGACGGGCACCTTCACGCCGACCGGCTCCCTGCCGACGGCGCTCACCGACGCCACGGCCACGCTCCTGCCGGCCGGAGACGTGCTCGTCGCCGGGGGCGTCGACAACAGTGGCCGCCAGCAGGCGAGCGCCGAGCTCTACGACCCCTCGACCGGCACCTTCACCCCGACCGGCTCCATGCACACGGCCCGCTCGGGGCACACGGCGACGTTGCTGGCCGACGGCAAGGTGCTCGTCGCCGGGGGCGGGTGCAACAGCGGGCACGGTTCCTGCAACGCCGGCAGTTTCCTCGACAACCTCAGCAGCGCCGAGCTCTACAACCCCAAGACGGGCACCTGGAGCGTCACCGGCTCCATGCACTTCGAGCGGCAGTACTTCACTGCGACCTTGCTCGGGGACGGTGACGTCCTCGTTTCGGGCGGCTTCGCCAGCTGCGACGACGACTTCTGCTACGACAACCGGCAGGCCGAGCTCTACAACCCCAAGAAAGGGACCTGGAGCGTCACCGGCTCCATGCACCAGGCGCGGGAGCAATTCAGCGCCACGCTCCTGGCGAGCGGAGACGTCCTCGTCGCCGGTGGGCTCGACGAGGGTGGGTCCAGCGGCTACTCCAAGACCTCTTCCGAGGCCGAGGTCTACGACCCCGCGTCGGGAACCTGGACCCCGACACACTCCATGTCCGAGCCCAGGTACGGGCAGGCGGCGGTGTTGCTCCCGGGAGTCGACTGGGTCCTCGTCACCGGCGGGACCGGCGACGCCACGAGCGAGGTCTACCAACCGGCGACGGGCAAATGGGTGCCGACGGGTTCGATGAGTACGCCTCGGACGGACCTGACCGCGACCGTCCTGTCCGACGGGAACGTCCTCGCGGCCGGCGGTACCGGCACCGACGGCTCGGCCCAAGCCACTGCGGAGATCTACGAGAACGGCTCCGGACCGCTCGTCTCCATCAGGCCGCGCAGCCTGTCCTTCGGGGCCCAGCAGGTCGGCGCCACCGGGACGGTCCAGAGCGTGACGATCACCAACGTCGGGACGGCCGATCTCCACGTGAGCGGGGTCGACATCTCGGGCTCCGATCCGGGCGACTTCGCGGCACAGGGCACGTGCGCACTCGTGACGCCGGGATCCAGTTGTTCGGTGGAGGTGGGCTTCGATCCGAACGCCATCGATCTGCGCCAGGCCACCGTGGGCGTCGCTGACGACGCTCCCGGGAGCCCGCAAGGCTTCGCGGTGAGCGGCTACGGACGCGGTCCCGGGTCGTGGACACCGACCGGCTCGCTCGCCATCGGGCGCGACGGAGCCTCGTCGACCGCCCTTCCCGACGGGGACGTGCTGGTGGCGGGCGGTGAGAACGAGGTGTCCCAGGGCAGCCTGTCCGATGCCGAGCTCTACGATCCGTCCACGGGCACGTTCACGCAGACGGGCTCGCTCAAGGTGGCGCGGGCTCTCGTCTCGGGCGCACTGCTCCCCGACGGGGATGTCCTGGTGGCCGGCGGGCTCTCGAACGTGCCCAGCGCGCTGTCGAGCGCCGAGCTCTACGACCCGGCCTCCCACAGCTGGAGCCTGACGACGCCCATGAACGACGTCGGGTACAAGCTCACCCCCACCGTCCTGACCGACGGGGACGTCCTGGTCACCGGGTTCGGTGCGTCAGCTCCTGAGGTCTACGACCCCGTCCACGCCACCTGGACCGACACCGGTCCGCTCCCCGTACCGAACGAGGCCGTCACCGCGACCCTGCTCGGCAACGGCGACGTGCTGGTGGCCGGCGGTGGCACCACCGCCGCCGCCCTCTACGACCCCTCCACCAACGACTGGAGTGCCACCGGCTCCATGGCGGCGGTGCAGGACGAGCCGACGGCGACACTGCTCGGGGACGGCGACGTCCTGGTGGCCGGGGGGTTCAGCCCCAGCGATTTCAACTCGCTCACGACCTCCGAGGTGTACGACCCGTCCACGGCGACCTGGTCGCTGTCCAACGGTCAGATGAGCGTGCCCAGGCAGGGCCAGGCGGCGGTCGAGCTGCCCGATGGCAATGCCCTGGTGGTCGGTGGCTGTTCCGCCGAGTGTGACACCGGCCAGATCACTTCGACCACCGAGGAGTACGACACGCAGGGGGGCTACTGGTTCAGCGCCGGCTCGGTGACCCAGCCCCGCTTCGACCCGTCGGCGACGGTGCTCGGCGACGGCGACGTCCTGGTTGCCGGGGGCAGCAACTACTGCTGCCAGTACTACGCCACTGCGGATCTGTACACCCTCGAGTCGGCGTCGGTCCATCCCACCAGCGGTCCCGTGGGCCGGCGGGTCACGCTGAAGGGCCGCGGGTTCTACGCCTTCGAGCCGGTCGTGGTCACATGGGAATACTCCGAGATCGCGAACGTCAAGACCGACGCAGACGGCGCCTTCGTCGTGAAGCTCACGGTCCCGTCGGGCCCTCCGGGCGAGGTCACGATCCAGGCCACGGGGCAGAAGAGCTTCGCCTCCGCCTCGACGAGCTTCCAGGTGACGCCCTAGCGAGACGCACCGTCCTGAACGCTCCGGGCCCTCGGAGAACCCCGTAAGGTCTCCCAGTCGCCGGTACCCGTACGGCTGGGTGTCCGGCCGCGAATGGAGAAGGCGAAGGGATCCGACATGGCGAACGCGTGGTTCGAGACGGTGGCCGAGGCGCAGCGGCGCGCCAGGCGCCGCCTGCCCAAGTCGGTGTACGGGGCGCTCGTCGCCGGATCCGAGCGCGGCACCACCCTGGAGGACAACGTCGCCGCCTTCGGCCAGCTCGGGTTCGCGCCGCACGTGGCCGGCCTCGCCGCCAGCCGCGATCTGTCGGTCAAGGTGATGGGCCAGGACGTGTCGTTCCCCGTGCTGGTCTCGCCGACGGGGGTGCAGGCCGTGCACCCCGACGGTGAGGTGGCCGTGGCGCGGGCGACGGCTGCCCGCGGCACCGCGATGGGCCTGAGCTCGTTCGCCAGCATGCCGATCGAGGAGGTGGTGGCCGCCAACCCGCAGACCTTCTTCCAGATCTATTGGATCGGATCACGCGACGACGTGCTGGCCCGGATCGAGCGCGCCCGTGCCGCCGGCGCGGTCGGGCTCATCGCCACACTCGACTGGTCCTTCTCCCACGGCCGCGACTGGGGCAGCCCGGTGATACCCGAGACGGTGGATCTCAAGACGGCCCTGCGCTTCGCGCCCGAGGCCCTGGCGCACCCGCGGTGGTTCTGGTCGTTCGCGAGGACGGGCAAAGTGCCGGACCTCTCCGCACCCAACATGGTGGCGAAGGGCAAACAGCCTCCGACCTTCTTCGGCGCCTACGGCGAGTGGATGCAGACACCGCCGCCGAGCTGGGACGACGTGGCGTGGCTGCGCGAGCAGTGGGGTGGGATCTTCATGCTCAAGGGCGTCACCCGCGTCGACGACGCGCGGCGCGCCGTCGACGCGGGCGTGACCGCCATCTCGGTGTCCAACCACGGGGGCAACAACCTCGACGGGACACCGGCCACCATCCGTGTCCTGCCCTCCATCGCCGAGGCGGTGGGCGACCAGATCGAGGTCCTCCTCGACGGTGGCGTCCGGCGGGGCGGCGACGCGGCGAAGGCACTCGCGCTCGGGGCACGGGCCGTGATGATCGGCCGGGCCTACCTGTGGGGGCTCGCCGCCAACGGACAGGCGGGCGTGGAGAACGTCTTGGACCTCATGCGGAGCGGCTTCGAATCGGCGCTGCTCGGCCTCGGGCACGGATCCGTGAGCGAACTGGGCCCGGCCGATCTCGTCATCCCCGAAGACTTCACCCGGGTCCTCGGAGACGCAGCCGGACCGCGATGAGCCCCTCGCCTGGTGCGAATTTCGTCGCCTCGCGCGCCGCGTGCCCCGGCGCCGGCGCGGCTCTTCAGTCCTCGAACTTCACGACTCCCCGGATGATCGTGCCGGCCGCCTGATCGTCGTACCCCTGCTGCACCTGGTCGAGCGTGTACTCCTGCGTGATGAGCTCGTCGATCTTGAGTTGTCCGGAGGCGTAGAGGTTCAGCAGGTTGGGCACCTGCACCCGTGGGCTCTGTGAACCGAACACCGTCCCCATCAGCGTCTGGTTGAACATGGCCAGGTTGAAGAGGTTGAGCTGGACGTCCATCTGGTTGAACGGCGCGATCGCGGTCACCACGATGCGTGCGTCCTTGGAGCCGCACGAGCAGGCCGCGGCGATCATGTCTCCCTTGAGAACGCCCGGGGTCAGGATCACCACGTCGGCGTTCCGTCCCATCGTGAGCTCGGGCAGCATGAACTGCGCGTCGAGCAGGGAGGCCGCGGTGTGGGTCGCGCCGAATTCCGTCGCCCGCTCGAGCTTGTAGGGCACGGGATCGACGGCGACGATGTTCCGTGCGCCGGCAAGGCGGGCGCCCTGGATCGCGCCCGATCCGACGCCGCCGCACCCGGCCACCACCACCGTCTCGCCGGGCTTCACCTTGGCGCGGTCGACGGCGGAACCGAAGCCGGTGGAGATGCCGCAACTGATCAGCGCCGCCGCCCTCATGTCGAGCCAGGGGTCGATGCGGACCACCGAGTTCTCGTGGCAGACCATCTCGTCGGCGAAGGTGCCCAGCTGGGCCATCCGGTTCAAGTTCTCCCCGGCGAGGTGGTAGCGGTAGGTGCCGTCGCTGATCATCGGCCCCGCCAGCGTCGCCATACCCAGGTCGCACAGGTTCTGGCGACCTGACGCGCACCAGAAGCACGTGCCGCACGAAGGGATGAAGGACACCGCGACGTGATCACCGGCGGCCACCTGCGTCACGTTGGGACCGACCTCGGTCACGATGCCCGATCCCTCGTGACCGCCGACGACGGGGAACATCGACTTCACGCCCATCAGCTCCAGCACTTCGGGCGTCTGGCTGATGTCCCCGTTTCGGAGGTGCTCGTCGGAGTGGCACATGCCCGACCACACCATCTTCACCCGGACCTCGCGCGTCCCGGGCGGGTCCAGCTCGATCTCCTCGGTCTTCCACGGCTCGTTGAGCCCGCTGCACACCACCGCACGCGTCTTCGACATGGTTCACTCCCTCCCCGGAGGCTCTGGTGAAACGTGATCAGTATCGCCCCGCCGGACATCGCCGGACAACCGGGCCGACGAACACCGCCTGCCCCGACGGTATCCTGCGCGGGTGGCCCCTCCGGCAGTGTTCACCGAGGTGGCGGCCCGGGTGCGCAATTGGGGCCGGTGGGGCGCCGACGACGAGGTCGGCACGCTCAACCTGGTCGACGACGCCGCACGCCGGCGCGGCGCGGCCCAGGTCGTCGACGGGAGGGCCTTCGCCCTCGGGCTCCCCCTCTCGGAGGCGGAGGGGATCCAGGCCGGATTCGTCGAGGGACGGATCAACCCGAGCCGCACCATGGTGGCGGTCAACCAACCCGTCAGCGGGGACCCCGAGTGGATCTGCACGAGCGAGGACGTCCTCACCCTGGCCACCCAGTGTGCGACCCACTGGGACGCTCTGGCACATTGCAGCTACGGCGGCGTGATGTACAACGGCTACGCCGCCGACTCGGTCGGACCCGACGGCGCCGCCCGCTGCGGCATCCACCGTCTCGGCGCGGTGGTGGGCCGCGGTGTGCTCCTCGACGTGGCGCGCGCGCTCGGACGCGAGGTGCTCGAACCGGGCTATCCCATCACCCCGGCCGATCTCGACGCCGCGTGCGCACTGGGGCACATGGAGGTCGAGTCAGGGGACATCGTCCTCGTCCGGACCGGGCAGATGGTGCACCTGGCCCCGGGACGCCGGGACCTGGTGCGCTACACCTGGCCCTCGCCGGGTCTCACCATCGAGACCGCCGAGTGGTTCCACACTCGCGACGTCGCCGCCGTGGCCACGGACACGCTCGTGTTCGAGGTCTTCCCGTGCCAGCACGAGGACGCCTATCTGCCCGTGCACCTGCTGCACCTGGTCGAGATGGGAATGACCCAGGGCCAGAACTGGGTGCTCGACGAGCTCGCGGCGGCGTGCCACGCGGACGGCCGCTACGGGTTCTTGCTCGACGCCACCCCGCTGCCCCTGACCCACGGTCTGGGCTCGCCGCTCAACCCGGTCGCGCTCAGGTAGCAGTCGGCCGGTGGGCCGTCGCCTCGCCGAGGACCGGTGCCGTGCCCGGACGGACCGCGGCGTGCGCGAACGGTCGGGGCTGGGGTGCGGCGCGGCCCGTCACCGCCCAGTGGAGCATGCCGCGCCTGCGTGTCGACCAGGTGCCCGGTGCGGATGCCCCAGGATTCGAAGCCGTAGCGGTGGGCGGAGACGCTGGCGAACATGGCGACCAGCGTGCCCGCCACGGCCAGCGGGTCGGCGCCGGCCGGTGACGAGGTCCCGGCGCCCGGTACGCCGGCCGGGGAGGGAGAGGCGCCTGCGATCACGTGGGCCAGCGCGACCGTGACGGCGTTGAGCGCCCGGACCCGGATGCCGCGCAACTGCGTGTCTCCTTCCTCCGTCGCCAGGTCGACCACCCGGAAGACGGCGCGGTTGGCCTCCCAATAGGAGAGGAAGCCCTCCGTGACCACGCGCGCCGTGTCCCAGCTGGCCGCCTCCGACCAGTCGCCGCCCACCAACTGGGCCAGCTCCCCCGCCTCCTCGACCATTCCCTCGGCCAGGACTCGGATGGCCTGCTCGACGTTGCCGAAGTACTGATAGAACGTCGCCGGCGACGTACGTGCACGCCGTGCGATGTCGGTCACCTTGACCGAGCGCCACGAGGTGGTGCTGAGCAGCTCGACGGTCGCGTCGAGCAGCCGCTGGCGGGTCAGGCGGCCGCGCTCCCCCGGGACGCGACCGTCCGTCGTCGCCACGACCTCCAGGGGCGCGACGTGCCACGGAGCGGCAACGTCGCGCTCGGGCTCCCCTCCGGACATGGCGCCCGAGCGTAGCGGCCGTCCACGAAGACCCAGGTGGAAGGGCGGATACGATGTCGCGATGGACCAGACGCTGGCCCGCCCGCTCACCCGCGCCCAGCAAGCCCGGCGCCAGCGTGTGATCGACGCGGCGATGGCGCTCGGTCACGACGGAGGTTACGAGGCGGTGCAGATGCGCGACGTGGCGGCGCGCGCCGACGTCGCCATGGGCACCGTCTACCGCTACTTCACGAGCAAGGACCACCTGCTGGCAGCCACGCTGGTCCATTGGGTCGAGCTCATGGACATGCGCATCGCGCAACATCCCCCCAGGAACGAGCACCCGGCCGACCGCGTGCTCGAGGTGCTCGACCGGGCCTTGAGGGCCATGGGCCGCCAGCCCAAGCTCGTCGCCGCCGTCTTCACCTCGCTCTCCTCGCCCGACCCCGCCGCGGTCGGCTGCCAGCAGCAGATCACGCTCCTGATGGAAGGGATCATCTCGCGTGCCATGGGCGAGCCCGGGGTGCCCGAGGTGGCGGACCGTGCCCGCATGATCGGACACGTGTGGTACTCCGCCCTCGTCGGGTGGATCAACGGCTGGTCGACGATGGCGCGGGTCTACGACGAGCTGGCGGTGTCGGTTCGGCTCCTGCTGCCCGAAGAACTCGTCGAGCGCCGCCGCGCCGTCGTGGAACCCGCCTGACCGGCGCCGAAGCGTTTCATCCCCGCAGCACCACCCCGGGGCGCGGTGCCCCTTGCGCTTCAACAGGGGCACCGTCTTCGCGGATCGGTCGTCCGTTGACCAGCACGTGGGTCACGCCGACCGGCGAGTCCGCCGTCAGCCGCTCCCCGTCCGCGGGAAAGTCACGCAGCCGGCGCAGGGGCCCCGGCGCCACCGTCGCGGGATCGAAGACGCACAGGTCGGCGGCCTTGCCCACCTCGACAGTCCCCCGGTCGTGAAGGCCGTAGACGGCGGCGGGCTCGGCGGTCAGCTTGTGCACGGCCCGTTCGAGTGGCATCACATCCCGGTCACGGACCCAGTTGCCGAGGAGGTCGGTGGCGAAGCAGGCGTCGCACAGCTGCGAGACGTGCGCTCCGGAGTCGGCCAGCCCGAGGAGGACGTTCTCGCGGGGCAACAACCATGCGATGCCCTCCTCGTCGTTGTTGGCGAGCACGGACCAGAACCGCGATTCGAGGTCGTCGTCGAGCGATATGTCGAGCATCACGTCGAGCGGCGTGCAGCCGCGCTCGGCGGCGACCACGGTCACAGGGCGGTTCGCCAGGTCCGGGTGCGAGGCTGACTCCGCCACCGTGATGGCGTCCCAGTTCAACGGGAACCCGCCGGCGCGACCGCTCACCTCTTCCCACGTCGACGCCCGCCAGGCCGGGTCGCGGTACGCGGCCATCCGCTTCTCCTTCGGCGTGTCCATCAGTGCCGCGAACGACGGCCGCATATTGAGCGTGAACGGCTCGGAGAGGTTCATCTGGAAGACGAGGGGGCGGCACGAGACCTGCGGCCAGACCTCCACACCCTCGGCCCATGCCGCGTCGTGTTCGGCGATCACCTTCTCGTGGTAGGGGTAGCCCTTGACCGTGAGCAGCGCCGTCCAGGTGAAGGGGCGCCCGATCTCTCGCTGCAGCCGGAACACCTCTTCGTTCGAGAAGACGCCGCCCGGGAGCAGGGCCACCACACCCCGCCCTGCATCCTTCACCGGACGGAGCAGCGCGCGCAGCTCGTCCAGGTCGGCGACCCGCGAGGGAACCGGGCGTCCGCGGTCTCCGTTGTGGGTCGGCGATGCGCTCGAGGCGAATCCGGCCGCCCCTCCCGCCATGGCCTGGGCCACCACCTCCTGCATCCGGGCGATCTCGTCCGGTGTCGCCGCGCGCTCGTAGGCTTCCTCCCCCATCACATAGAGCCGCACTGCGGTGTGCCCGACGTAACAGGCGAAGTTGAGCGACGTGCCGCGGGATTCGATCGCGTCGAGGTACTGGGTGAACGTCTCGAACTCGTTCCACGGGACACCGGCGGCCAGCGTGTCGAAGCTCATGTCCTCCACGTGCTGGAGGGTGCGCGCCAGGAGCGCCACTCCGTCGGACCGGATGGGCGCGATGGAGAATCCGCAATTCCCGGCGACGACCGTGGTCACGCCGTGGAAGCAGGACGGCGTCAGGTCGGGGTCCCAGAACACCTGTGCGTCGTAGTGGGTGTGGATGTCGATGAACCCCGGGCACACGACCTGGCCGGCTGCATCGAGCGTGCGCTTCCCTTCGAGCCCCGGCCCGACCTCGCTGATCCTCCCTCCCGTCACGGCCACGTCGGCCCGCCGGCCGGGCGAGCCCGTTCCGTCGAGCACGAGCCCACCCCGGATCACGATGTCAGCACTCATGGTGACATCGTCGCAGTCCGGCGGACCTCACGCACGCCGACCCCGGCGGACGTGCATGTTCGGGGCGAGGTGGGGTCGGGTACGGTGGATCGGACCCGGGTCGGCGCCACGGGCAGGAGGAGAGCGCGTCTCCAGGCGCGGGAGGTTCGAGCGATGGCGTTGCCATTCTTCAGGTCGAGAACGGAGCGAGCGCCGACGGAGGACTCGCTCCAGATCTCCGGGGCGATCGTCGCACCCTCCGACGGACCCTCCCCCGTGCAGCTGGTGGACTCGGGTCACGCCCCTCACGGCCTGGGCCTGGTGCGTGACCAGTACGAGCGCAAGGTTCGCAACCAGGCCACCATCCGCATGGTGCCGAGCTCCATCATGGTCGAGGGTCGCCGCCTTCGCTTCGCGGTCTCGGACAACCAGGACGCCCACGGGCCGGACGGCCCCGGCACCCCACCGGTGTGGGCGGTCAACATCCACGGGTTCTTCGCCGGCGGCGGCATGTACTGGCGCGAGAGCGCGCGCCTGGCCGAGCATCTCGGCTGGCGCGTGATCAATCCCAGCCTCCCGGGGTTCGGGGGGAGCGACCCGCTGGAGTGGAAGGACATCTCCATGGAGAGCCTGGCCGACCAGATCATGGCCGTCGTACACCGCGTCGACGCCGGACCGGTCGTCCTTCTCGGCCACTCCATGGGAGGCGCCGTCGCCGTCCAGTTCGCCCACGACCACCCGCGACGCACCCTCGGTTTGATCTACCGCGACGGAGTGGCGACGCCGTCATGGAAGGACCGGACCGGAATCATCCCGACGGTGCTCTCCCCGTTCCTGCCCGACGTCGCGCCCATGGTCGACATGCTCGCTGCCGTCGTGTTCGACTTTCCCGATCTCTTCATCGGCCGCATGTACTCCACCGTGCGTGCCGTGCTGCCCGACGTGCGCCAGAACATCCGCAGCGTGGCGCAGACGATGCCCGTGGGCAGCATGATCATGTCCGTGGACCAGCGCAGTGAGGTGCGCGGGCTGGTGGCGCAACAGATCCCGATCCTCAACGAGTGGGGATGCTTCGACCGCATCACCCCCGAGCAGTCGGCCCTGGAGTTCGCCGCCATCGCCCGGGCGCCCGTCCAGTGGGTGCCGGGCGGTCACAGCTGGATGCTGGCCCGCCCGCAGGGCCAGTCCGACATCCTCACCTACATGCCCTCGGGACACTCGTTCATGGAGCGCGTCGAGAACCGGTGGCGACAGCTCACGCCCCGGGAGATCTCATTGCGCGCGGTGAACTGACGGGCTTGGCGCAGCCCCCGCGGATGGTGGCCGCGCCGTGATCAGCCGCCTCCTCGAACCCCTTCTCTCGCTGCAGGGCTGGGAGGCGTACGCCCTGGTCGGGCTGCTCGTCTTCGCGGAGGATTCCGTCATGTTGGGGTTCGTCTTCCCCGGGGAGACCGCCGCCATCCTCGGCGGCGCTCTGGCCTCCAAGGGCGGTGTCTCCCTCGCCGGCATCGTCACCGTCGTCGTGCTCTGCGCCATCGCCGGGGACTCCGTCGGCTACGCGGTGGGGCACCAGTGGGGCGACTCGTTGCTCAGGATCGGCCCGTTGCGCAAGCGCCAGAAGGGCATCGACATGGCCCTGGACCAGCTGCGGCGACGCGGTGCGACGGCCGTCTTCGTGGGACGCTTCTCGGCCTTCCTGCGCGCGGTGATCCCCGGGCTGGCCGGCCTGTCGAGAATGCACTACCGCCTGTTCCTCGGTGCCAACGCGGCAGGCGGCCTCGTGTGGGGCGTCGGGTTCTGCCTCCTCGGGTACTTCGTCGGGCAGCGCGTCGAGAAGGCGACGGGGATCGCATCGGACATCCTGCTCGCCGTGATCGTGTTGGTGATCGGGTTCCTCGTGATACGGCACCGTCGCAAGGAGAAGGCGGAGATCGAGGGCCCGAGTGAAGGGCAGAGCACGGAGTCCGAACCACGCTGAACGAGGAGTGTGCGCCGCCCAGGCCACTCCCAGGTCGACACGCGTCAACGCCACCGCCGTCGTTACACGCTTCTTAGCATTGTGTTTGTCTTCTATTGACGCACCTGGTCCTGAGCCCTAGGTTGCGCAACGCTGGTAGGCCGAACCTTGTCGGCAACCGGGTCCGTGCCTTCGAGTGTGTGATCGCCACGGCCCACGGCGGGGGGGGCGGACGACCGGCGTTCGGAAGACGACAAGGAGGACGCATTGATGTTGCGACGGGCGGCAGCGATAGCCACAGGTCTCGCCATGGCCACCAGCTTCGGCATCGCAGGCGCCGGCACGGCTTCGGCCGCGGCGCCGGCCCTCAAGGTCCACAACGGCGCGACGTGGACCATCGAGGTCAACGAGGGTGGGTGTCAGCTGGACGTCTTGCACTCCAACTACCGCTTCTCCTCACCCGACGGCCAATTCAACGGTGACGCCGGCACGTGGAGTGGCGGCGGGAAGACGATCAGGATGAAGTGGACGGCCGGGTCCGACGTCGGACTGAAGTTCCAGGGCACCTTCACCTCGACGCCGGTCAAGGAGTACGTAGGTACCTTCGGTGGCATCGCGGCGGGCGACACCGGTCAGCTGGTCAAGGGAGCCGTCCCTGGCTGTTGAGCCTCGCGTCCTGCCGCTGAGCTCGGGGCAACCGACGAAGAGACACGGCCTGACGGTCTTTGTCGTCTCGCGCTCGGGGCGCCTATCGTCCCGGGGTCGGGAGATCGAACCCTTTGGCGAAAATCGGGTCCGTGGCTCCGTTCGTGTGGTGCCACGGACCGAATCGGGGACGCGGACGACCGGCAATCGAAACACGAGAAGGGGGATTGGTTTCATGTTCCGACGGGGGGCAGTGTTCACGGCGGGTCTCGTCCTGGCGACGAGCTTGGGACTGGGCGGGGCGGGCATGGCCTCGGCCGTTGCGCCCGCGCTCAAGATCCAGAACGGGTCGACCTGGACGATCGAGGTGGTCGGCGCCGGGTGTCAGCTGGACGTCTTTGCGTCCAACCTGTCCTTCTCCTCGCCCGATCCCCAGTACAACGGCGACGCGGGGCACTGGAGCGGTGGCGGGAGCGCGGTCAAGATGAAGTGGACGGCGGGGAGTGACGCCGGCGCGAAATTCGTCGGCACCTTCAAGATCACCCCTCTCAAGGCGTACGTCGGCACGTACTCCTTGGACGGCTACAAGTATCCGGGCAGCCTGCTCGTCAAGGGAGCCGTGCTCGGCTGCTGAGCCACCGGCGGACCCGCTGCCGAACCTCCGGCGTCCGTAGGCCGAGACCCTGGGCGACGATGCGGACCGTGGCTCCGTTCGTCCCGTGCTGAAGCGTGTGGCGGGTGTCCGGCTCTCGAGCAGTCCGAACGTCTCGCGGCGCCACGACGCTTCTCCCGGAGTTGGTTAACACACAGTTTTCTCTCAGTTTGTTTTCCATTGACGTGCAACATTCTGCGATCTAGGTTCGCAACGTCGGTAGTCCGAAACAACTTGTCGCCGATCGCGTCGCGGCTCCGTTCGCCTGGAGCCCGAGGCCCGTGGCGGGCAGGCGACCACCGGCGCTCGAACCAGAAAAGGAGAAGGCAAAATGTGGCGAAGGGCAGCGGTGGTAGTGGCGGGTCTCGTCATGGCGACGAGCTTCGGAGTGGCGGGGGCCGGCGTGGCTTCGGCCGTGTCGCCGGACAACAACATCAAGGCGCACTCGATCTGGACGGTCGAAGTGAACGGTGGTGGGTGTGAATTGTCGCAATTCACACTGGCCGGCAAAACGTTCGTCTCGGACCTCGGCAGCGACGCTGGCACCTTTACTGGTGGCGGGACCGGGAAGACGTTCACCATGACCTGGACCACCGGGGGCGACGCTGGCCTGACCTTCAGCGGCCACTTCGTTTCGTCGCCGAAGGAGTTCAAGGGCAACTTCGGTGGACTCTTCACCGCAAAGGGCCAGGTGGTCTTGGGCGAGGTGAGCGGCTGCTGAACCTCTCGCGGTTCAGCTATTGAATATTGGCAGCCGTAGACAGAACCCTGGGACGGATCCCGACCCGGGGTTTTGTCGCGAGAAGGGAGAGGCGAGAGTCGTTCGGACCACGAGAAGGCGGGCGTTCGCCCGGCTCCGGAGGTGATGGAACAGAACGGCCGAACCGGCGCTTCGGCTGTCGCCTCGTCGCGCTTCGGACGTCCTACTCCTCGTCCTCGACGATGGTCCCGTCGGCCGCACCTGTCCCGTCGGCCGCACCCTTCCCGTCGGCCGCGCCGTCGCCGGCCCGCAGCCGTGCCGCCACCCGCCGGAACTCCCCGGCCGCGTCGTCCCCCTGGGCGTCGGTGTCGAGCCAGTGGGGGACCCCGGCTGCGTCGTGCTCCACGCCGAAGAGCCCGTAGCGGGGCTCGTAGCTGCCCCACTCGTAGTTGTCGGACAGCGACCAGTGCAGGTAGGCCCCCACCGGAATCCCCTCTGCGACCGCATCGGCCACCGCACCGAGGTGCTCGCGCACGTAGCGGGGGCGATCGAGCCCGTCCGCACGCCGCGTGCGGCCGTTCGTCGCCATCCCGTTCTCGACCACCCACAGCGGGAGCCCCGGGTGCAAGGCCGCCTCGGTCGTGCACCACGACCGCAGTCGCGAGGGGTGCGCTTCGACGTCCCAGTGGGCCCGGCCGGCCGACCAGTCGCGCCCCCCGCCCGGGAGCCGCCGCCCCGGGAGGCGGACGGCATGGCTCGCCACCGGGTCGTACCAGTCGAACGCGATCGCGTCGACCGTGCGCTCCCGCGGCGACGCCCACACCGCGTCGAGGACCCGCCGCGGGGCGCGCCGCGAGGCGACCTTCCGCACCGCCCCCCAGGCCCGACCCGCACCACCGCCTCCGGCTCCCCCGTACGGCGACACCGCGGCGAACCAGCGCCGGATCGCCGCCTCGCCGGCGTGTCGCGGGACGAAGGTCGCGTCGTGCACGGCTCGTCGCTCCTCCACGTAGCGATCGATGTCGCTCGGGTCCACCCCGGCCGATCGCGAGAGGAGCAGGTCGAACAGGAGGCGGTCGTGCTCGTAGACCGAGGACGAGCTCGTGTTGAGCGTCACCCGGGCCTCCGGCTGCGCCGCGACCACCGCGTCCGCCGCCAGCACGTGCGCGGTGAGCAGGTTGTCGAGCACGCAGTAGGCGTCCGAGACGGCCATGCGCCGGCCGGGCGGGGACGCCCCCTCCACCCAGCCCATGAGCATCACGATGTTGGGCTCGTTGATCGTGACCCAGTGCCGGCAGTAGGGGGCGAGCGCCGCGACGACACGCTCGACGTGCCGGGCGAACACGTCGGGCGAGCCCGGGCGGAGCCAGAACTCCTCGCCCAACCAGGCCGGGTGGGTGAAATGGTGCAGCGTCACCATCGGCGCCATTCCCCGGTCTGCGCACAGGGCGAGGATCTCGGCGTAGCGCTCGAGCGCGCCCTGGTCGAGCGCGCCGGGAGACGGCGACAGCCGGGCCCACTCGACGGACAGCCGGAAGGCGTTGCAGCCGATGTCGGCGGCACGGTCAAGTGCCTCGGTCGGACGGCACCAGAAGTCGCAGGCCCGACCCGAGCGCGCCACCCGGCCGGTGCCCTCCCACGTCGACCAGTTGTTCTGCGGCTCGCCGTCGCCGTTGAACCCGCCCTCGATCTGGTAGCCCGAAGTGGCGACGCCGATCAGCAGGGGTCCGCCGGGCCAACCCCGGCCACTGCGACCCGCGCCTGCCGTCCGGTCCAACTCAGCGCGGCGGGACGAGCGTGCGCAACCGCCCGATGGCGGAGGAGACGATCTCGACTTCGTCGGTCGCCCGACGCACGAGCGCGCGCAATTGGGGCTCGGTCGCGTCGCTCCCCGCGGCCAGCGCCGCCGACTGCACGTCGCGCGCCGCCGCCACCAACTCGGCGACCTGGGCGCGGACCGGGCGGTTCTGGCGACCCGGGCCCAGCCGGCTCTCCAACCGCAACAGCGCGTCGAGCTCGCCGGCCACGGAGCGCAGCGAACGGCAGACCCCGGGGAGCTCGGCCACCGGCGCGCCGACCGCATCGGCGTGGGCGACCGCATGCTCGGCGTCGTCGACGGAGGCCCACATCCGGCGTCGCACCCGCGAGGCCGCGCCCAGGCTCACCTGCTCGGGGGTCCTGCGGGCGCTGTAGTGCTCGCGGCCGGCCGACGCCATCGCGGCCGCCGCCATCGCCCCCCGCGTCACGGGGTGGGCGCGCACGACACGCCAGTGGTGCCGCACGTAGGAGCGGACGGCGAGGAACGCCGCGGTCAGGCCGAGCGCGACGAGAACGCCGGCGATGACCAGCACCTCGAAGGCGTGCACCGCGAAGTCCACCTCGACGATCCTACGCGTCCGGGAAACCACATCGTCAGCGGTACCCTGGCCAGGTGGAGCCCCCCGAAGGCGGCGCGCCAGCCGAGCAGCCCGCGCCGACCCGGAACCCGGGGATCCAGGCCATTCCTTCCGTGCGCGAGCACCTCCCGAGTGCGGTCTTCGGCGCCGCCGTCCCCCTCGCCGTCTACTTCCTCGTGCGCGGGCACGTGAACGGCGACACGCAGGCCCTGATCATCGCCGGGGCCTTTTCCGTCGCCTGGGTCCTCTTCCAGGCCGCCCGCCAGCGCCGGGTCGACCTCGTGGGCACGATCGTCCTCTTCGGGTTCGCCGTGGGCGTCCTCAGCTCGACACTCCTCGGTGGCAACTCGTACGTCCTCAAGATCCGCGATGCGGCCTTCACCGCCGCCTTCGGCGCCTTCCTCATCGTGACCCTCTTCACCCAGGGGCGTCCCGCGCTCTTCTACGTCGGCCGCTACCTCTCGGCGGGACGCGACCCGGTGAAGTCGGCGGCCTACGACACACTGCACGACCTCCCCGCCGGCCGGCACTCGTTCCGTGTCCTCTCGGTCGTCTGGGGGATCGGCCTCATCGTCGAGGCCACGTGCCGCATGGTCATCGCCGACGTCCTGCCGACGGGAACCTTCCTCGCCGTCTCACCGTTCATCACCGCCGGGCTGCTCGGTAGCCTCTTCGGCTTCACCGTCATCTACGCGCGGCGCGCCCAGATGGCGGCGCTCACCACCCAGGTCGGCGTCGAAGGCGAGGACGAACCGGCTGCACCTTCGTGACCCGCCCCTCGACCCGTTAGCCTCGGCGGCGCCGCCGGACCGGGATCGCCCGCCCCGGCCGAGCCGAAGGGAGCGCCATGGCAGACGAAGTGCTGCGGGAACGCCGCGACAACGTCGAGATCCTCACCATCAACCGGCCCGAGGCCCGCAACGCCATCAACGGCGGGGTGAGCTCGGCCATGTCGGCCTTCATGGACGAGCTCGCCGACGACGACTCGTGCTGGGTGGTCGTCATCACCGGCAGCGGCGACAAGGCCTTCAGCGCCGGCATGGACCTCAAGGCGTTCAGCAGCGGCGAAGGCGGCGCCATCATGGGTGCGTCCGGCGGCTTCGGCGGCCTCACCCAGCGGGACTTCCCCAAGCCGATCATCGCGGCCGTCAACGGCTCGGCCCTGGCGGGTGGCCTCGAGATCATGTTGTCGTGCGATCTGGTCGTCGCGGCCGACCACGCCACCTTCGGCATCCCCGAGGCCAAGCGGGGGCTCATCGCGGGGGCGGGCGGGCTCCTCCGGCTCCCCAAGCGCCTGCCGATGGCGGTCGCGCTGGAGCTGGCCTTGACCGGGGACCCGGTCGACGCCGAGCGGGCGTACGCGCTGGGGCTCGTCAACAAGGTCGTCCCCGCCGACCGGGTGCTGCCCGAGGCCGTCGCGCTCGCCCAGCGCATCGCGGCCAACGCGCCCCTCGCCGTTCGCCACTCCAAGAGCGTGATGAAGCGGGCGGCGGAGGTGTCCGAGGCCGAGGGTTGGTCGATCAACGCCGAGTCCGTGCGGGTCGTGTTCTCCTCGGCCGACGCCATGGAGGGCCCGGTGGCCTTCGCCGAGAAACGTCCGCCGAGGTGGCAGGGCAAGTAGCGCGGCGTCCCGTGCTCACCTCCGGGCTCGATACGCTCCGCCTCACCCTCCACGTCCTCGCCGCGACGGTGTGGGTGGGCGGCCAGATCGTCATGCTCGGCCTGGTCGGCCCCGCCCGTGGCCTGGGTGCGGAGGCCCCCGGAGTCCTGGCCCGGGCCTTCGCCCGGTTGGCCTGGCCCGCGTTCGCGCTCCTCGTGGTCACGGGCTTCTGGAACGTCTCGACGTTCACGTGGTCCCACCAGAGCACCGCCTGGAAGGCCGTGCTGGTGGCCAAGATCGTCGTCGTGGTCGTCGCCGGCGTCGCCGTCGCCCTCCACCAACGGGCCAGCTCCAAGGCCCAGCTGGCGGTCTGGGGGTCCGTGGGCGGCCTCGCCAGCATCGCCGCGCTGGTCATGGGCATCCTGCTGGCCGGTTGACTCCGAACAGATGTCCGGGTGTGGCGTGCCGGCCGGGTTTGGCGTGCCGGAACCCCGGCGCCTGATCGGGTCTAGCCTATGAACAGGTGCACCGCCACGTGGACCCGGATGAAGGAGAATCCCATGCTCGCTGACATTTTCGGTCCGGACCTGCTGATCGTGGCCATCGTCCTCGTCGTGCTCCTCTTCGGGGGCGCGGCCATCCCCAAGCTGGCGCGGAACCTGGGCTCGGCCAAGAACGAGTTCGAGAAGGGCTTGGACGACGGCAAGAAGGCATCCGCCAGCGGCACGACCGTCAACGGCACGTCCGTCAACGGCACGTCCGCCATCGTCGACAGTCCCAACCCGGCCGAGGAGAAGTCCTCCGGCAGCTGACGTCGGCCACGACCACGACCTGACGTCGCCCCGCACGACCACGACCACCCAGCGGCACCCGCGGCCCGGCCCGTGCAGCCGCGTCCCGCTCCGCGCGCAAGGCCCGGCGTGACCAGTGGCCGCTGACATCCTGAACATCGCCGACCGGCTCTGGAACGGCGAGCTCTCCACCGCCACCTTCCACCCCGTCGATCACGTCGGGGGGTTCGTCGAGATCACCGACGGCGTCGGCTTCTGTCCGTCCTTCGCCAACGTGTCGGCGTTCGCCACCGGTGACGGCCTCGTCCTGGTCGATACCGGCAGCGCACCGCTGGCCCAACTGGTGCACGACGACATCAGGACCTGGAACGCAGACCGGCTCCACACCGCCGTCTACTCGCACGGGCACATCGACCACGTGTTCGGCGTGCCGGTGTGGGAGGCGGAGGCCGAAGAGCGCGGCTGGGTTGCCCCCGAGGTCGTCGCCCACCACGCGCTGCCCGCCCGTTTCGACCGCTACGTCTTCACCAACGGCTACAACACCATCGTCAACCGCCGGCAGTTCGGGTTCGCCGACCTGGTCTGGCCGACCGAGTACCGCTATCCGGACCGCACGTACCACGACACCTTGGACCTCTCCGTCGGGGGCGTCGACTTCGCGCTGCGTCACGAGAAGGGCGAGACCGACGACCACACCGTCACGTGGCAGCCCGAGTCGCGCGTGCTGTGCTGCGGAGATCTGTTCATCTGGGCGTCGCCCAACGCCGGCAACCCCCAGAAGGTCCAGCGTTACCCGCGGGAGTGGGCCGCCGCCCTGCGCCGGATGCTCACCCTCGACGCCGAGTTCCTCCTGCCGGGCCACGGGTTCCCCGTCATCGGGGCTGACCGCGTCCGGCGCGCCCTGACCGACACCGCGGACCTGCTCGACTCCCTGGTCGACCAGACGCTCGATGTGATGAACGCCGGCGGCCGACTCGACGACGCCATCCACAGCGTCCGCCCGCCGGCCGAGCTCGAGTCGCGGCCCTACCTGCGCCCCGTCTACGACGAACCCGAGTTCGTCGTGCACACGGTGTGGCGGCTCTACGGCGGCTGGTGGGACGGCAACCCGGCCACCCTGAAGCCGGCGCCCGAGCGGGCCCTGGCGGCCGAGCTCGCCGGCCTCGCCGGTGGACCCGGTGCTCTGGCCGGCCGCGCCATGCGGCTGCTCGCCGACGCGGCGGAGGACCACGGCTCCGATCGTGACCGGGCCGAAGGGCTGCTGCGGCTGGCGGGACACCTGGCCGAGTACGCCTGGCTGGCGGACCCCGCCGACGAGGGGATCCAACGGGCCCGTCACGAGGTGTTCGCGGCGCGGGCGGCGCAGGCCACCTCGACCATGGCCAGGGGGGTCTTCACCTGGGCTTCCAACGAGTCCGTGGCGCCCGCCCCTCAGCACCCGCACTGAGCGCGCCGCCCGGTTCCCCCCGTTCTCGGCGGGTCCGGCACCCGCGGTCTCGGTGGCCCGGTGCCCACGGTCTCGGGGGCCTGGTGCCCGGCGCCGTCTGCGGGCACGGGCACCCCGGCCGGGCCCGCGCTCGGCCACCCTCCGCCAATTCCAGTTTTCGGGCGGGGTTCGATATTCTCGGCGCCGTGGACCCCTCGGTGGCCGACACGTCTTGCGAAAGGGAAGGCGAAACCCAGCTAGTCCCGTCTCGCGGGCGCCGCGGGCGCCGGCGAATCGCCGCCGTCGTGATCGGGCTCGGAGCGCTTCTCCTCACCGGCTGCCAGCTCCCCAGCTTCGGTGCCTTCAAAGGGTCCACCACCCAGGGCCGTGCGACCTTCCATCTCTGGCAGGGCTTCTTCATCGCCGGGCTCATCGTGGGGGGCTTCGTCCTCCTCCTCATCCTCTGGGCCCTCTTCCGGTACCGCCGCCGTTCCGACGACATGCCCGTCCAGACCCAGTACCACACCGCCACCGAGATCATCTACACCGTCCTCCCCATCCTCACCGTGCTCGGGCTGTTCTGGGCCACCGTCGTCGTGGAGAACCAGGTCACGGCGGTGGAACCGAACCCCTACGCCACGGTCCACGTGTTCGCCTTCCAGTGGGGTTGGGAATTCGAGTACAGCAACGGCGTGAAGATCATCGGCCAGACCACGGACGCACCCACGATGGTCCTGCCGAGCAACGAGACCGTCCGGGTCTACCTGCGCTCCTACGACGTGCTGCACGGTTTCTACGTCCCGGAGTTCAACTTCAGCCGCTACGCCAGCCCCGGCTACTGGACGTCCTTCGACCTCAACGTCACGCACAACGGCGTGTTCCGCGGTCAGTGCACGCAGCTGTGCGGTCTCTACCACTCCATCATGTTCTTCAACGTCCGCTCGGAGTCCCCGCGGTCCTTCCAGACCTGGCTGCGGGTGACGGGTGCCTTCCAGCGGAACCACCCCTCCTCCATCGGACAGCTGCCGGCCGGCCTGCACGCCAACCCCAACGGCACCCTGCCCAGCTACTCTGGAGGTTCGGGTAACTCGGGCTCCGGGCTCGGGGGGAACAGCGGCAACACCGGCAACACGGGAGGTGCGCTCGAGGGTGACTGACGTCATCGCCCCACCTGGCACACACGAGCCGTCGGGCCTCGTCGCGCCGCACGTCGACCACGGCGAGGAGCACCACGGGCCCTCGGGCATCCTCAAGTGGCTGACCTCGACCGACCACAAGGTCATCGGCCTCAGCTACATGATCACCGCCATCGTGGTCTTCTACATCTCGGGGATCATGGCGCTGTTCATGCGGCTCCAGCTGGCGTCGCCCCACTCGTCGCTGCTCAGCTTCTCGCAGTTCAACGCGCTGTTCACCATGCACGGCAGCCTGATGCTGTACCTCTTCGCCGGGCCGTTCGCCTTCGGAGGCCTGGCCAACTACATCGTGCCGCTCCAGATCGGCGCGCCGGACATGGCCTTCCCCCGCCTGAACGCGCTCAGCTACTGGCTGTACCTGACCGGGACCATCACCATGATGATGAGCTTCCTGGTGGCGGGCGGCGCGGCCCAGTTCGGATGGGTGGCCTATGCGCCGCTTTCCAGCTCCACCAGTTCGCCCGGGGCCGGACCGGACCTGTGGATCATGGCGCTCGCCCTCACCGGGTTCTCCGCCATCTTCACCGGCGTCAACCTGTGCGGGACCATCTTCTACCTGCGCGCGCCGGGCATGACCATGTTCCGCATGCCGATCTTCACCTGGAACATGCTGGTCACCGGCATCCTGATCCTCATCGCCTTCCCGGTGCTGACGGCGGCGCTGATCATGCTGTTCGCCGACCGCCACTTCGGCACGCACATCTATACGGCGGTCGGGTGCCACTTGGTGAACGGCGCGCCCATGGCCAGCTGCGGCTCGCCGCTGCTGTGGCAGAACCTGTTCTGGTTCTTCGGCCATCCCGAGGTCTACATCCTGGCCCTTCCCTTCTTCGGCATCGTGACCGAGATCCTCCCCGTCTTCTCCCGCAAGCCCGTCTTCGGGTACAAGGGCATGGTCTTCGCCACCATGGCCATCGCCGCCCTGTCCACGGGCGTGTGGGCGCACCACATGTTCACGACGGGCGCGGTCCTGTTGCCCTTCTTCTCCTTCCTGAGCCTGCTGATCGCCGTCCCCACGGGCATCAAGTTCTTCAACTGGATCGGCACCATGTGGCACGGTCAGCTCACCTTCACGACGCCCATGCTCTTCAGCATCGGCTTCCTCTTCGCCTTCCTCATGGGCGGCGTGACCGGGATCATGCTCGCCTCCCCGCCCATCGACTTCGCCACCCATGACACCTACTTCGTGGTGGCCCACTTCCACCAGGTGCTCTTCGGGACGGCCGTGTTCGCCGGGTTCGCCGGCGTCTACTACTGGTATCCCAAGATGTTCGGCCGCATGCTCCGCGAGGGTCTCGGCAAGTGGCACTTCTGGCTGATGTTCATCGGCTTCTGGATCACCTTCATGCCCCAGTACGTCGTCGGCCTGTTGGGCATGCCGCGCCGGGTGGCCAGCTATCCGTCGAACCTGGGCTGGCAGAGCTACAACATCGTCTCGACCGTGGGCGCCTTCATCATCGGGGTGTCGTTCTTCTTCCTCCTGGTGAACTTCTTCGTGTCGTGGCGCAACCCGATCCCCGCCGGGGACAACCCCTGGGACGCCCACACACTCGAGTGGTTCACCACGTCGCCGCCGCCCCACCACAACTACACCCACCTCCCGCCGATCCGCTCCGAGCGGCCGACGTGGGACTACAACCACCCTGACGCGGTGACCGTCCCGCACGGCAGGGGGGCGCACACCAACGGGAAGTCGAACGGGAAGGTGAAGACGACGGTATGAGGATCGAGGCACTCTTCCTGCTCTTCCTCGGGGCCTTCTTCGGCGTCGTCGGGCTCGTCTACTGGTTCTGGGGCTACGAGGACGGGGGCGGCGTCATGCTCCTCGGTGCGACCCTTCTCGGCTTTCTGCCCGGGCTCTACTACTTCTTCTGGCACCAGCGGTTCCACGGCCGCAGGTACTTCTTCTGGGGTGAGGTCCACGCCGCGGGCGACCGGCCCTCCGACCGTGAGGACGCGGAGCTCGAGGACGGGGCCGGCACCATCGACTCGTTCCCCGGTTCGTCCATCTGGCCCTTCGTCATGGGGATGGGCGCCTTCCTCACCGTGCTCTCCCTGGTGTTCGGACTGTGGCTCATCTTCATGGGCGTGCCCCTGATCCTGACGGCGTTGACGGGTGTCACCGCCGAGAGCCGCCGCGGCGGCACCGTCTGAACGCATCGCGGCCTGGTCGGCTGGACCCGGCCCGTGGCTCGCCCGTGCCGACCGGATTGTCCCGGCCGCTCGTCGTTCTCATCGCCGTCGCCACGGGCGCGGTGGTTGCCAACCTCTACTACGCCCAACCGGTCCTGCACCAGGTGGCACGGGGCTTCCACAGCGGGCCGGGACCGACGTCGGCCGTCATCACGGCCACCCAGGTCGGCTACGCCGCCGGGCTCCTGCTGATCGTCCCGCTCGGCGATCTGCATCCGCGCCGTCCCCTGGTCACACGGCTCTTCCTCCTCGCCGCCCTCGCGCTCGTCGCCTGCGCCCTCGCGCCGACGCTGTGGTTCTTCGCCCTCGCCTCCGTTCTGGTCGGCGTGACGTCCGTGGCCGGGCAGGTCATGATCCCCTTCGCCGCCGACCTGGCGCCCGAGGAGCGTCGTGGACGCGTCGTGGCGCGCATCATGACGGGCCTTCTGGCCGGGATCCTGCTGGCCCGCACGGTGTCGGGGCTGGTCTCCCAGGCGGCGGGGTGGCGGGCCATCTACTGGCTCTCGGCCGCGCTGATGGTGTGCTTCGCGTTCGTGCTGTGGCGGTCACTGCCCGCCGAGGGTCCGCGCCCGCACCGCAGCTACCGCAACCTCGTCGGCTCGTCGCTGCGGCTCCTGGCGACCGAGCCGGTGCTGCGCCGGCGCGCCTGGCACGGCGCGTGCGCCTTCGCCGGGTTCAGCGTGCTCTGGACGACGCTCGCGTTCTTGTTGTCGGGGAGTCCGTACCACTATTCGAACGCGGTGATCGGATTGTTCGGCCTCGTCGGTGCGGCCGGGATCTTCGCGGCGAACCTGGCGGGCAAGCTGGCCGACTCCGAGCGCGCCCGCATCACGACCGTGGTCGCCGGCGCGCTCCTGGTCGGATCCTTCGCCATCGCGTGGGCCGGTCGGACCTCTCTCGCCGCGCTCATCGTCGGGATCGTCGTCCTCGACATGGGCACCCAGGGCATGCAGATCACGAACCAGGCCGTGATCTACGCCCTACGACCCGATGCCCGCAGCCGCATCAACAGCGCGTACATGGTCTGTTACTTCGTGGGTGGCGCCGTCGGATCCATCGCCGCCGGCGCGCTCTACGGCTCGCACGGCTGGGCCGGCGTCTGTCTCCTCGGCGCCGGATTCGGCGTGCTCACCCTGGCTCTGTCCGCCTACGAGCGGGTGCGGCCCCCGCCCGTCGCGGCCGGGGCCACGCGGGCGGGGACAGCCGGCACCAGCTGAGCGGTCCCGTGTCCACGCACCCGGGCTCCGCGTATCCGGTGCCCGGGTGCAGTCGCTCGAGTCCGCTGACCGCTCGAGTCCACTCGGCCGTGCCGCGCCTTCAGGCGTACAAGAGCGAACCCGGGGTCGTGAGGAGCTCGCCGGTCTCGATCCACGTCTTGAGACCCGACAGGATCATGGGCCAGCCACCGTAGATCTGCGCGTTGGCGCCTTCGCGCATCTGGTCGTGCGTCAACGTGAGGTGGCACGAGTCGCCGACCGACTCGATCTCCCACGTCACCCGCGACAGCCCCTCCGCTCGCACCTCGTCGTCCCACAGCGCAGCCATGGTGTGCACCAGGCGTCGGGGAGGATCTACCTCGAGCACTTCGCCCTCCCCCAGGTGGAGATTGTGCTTGGTCACGTCCACGCTGATGGGCGACCCCACCTTCCACTCCGAGTTCGCCGCCGCGCCGAAGTTGTACTTGGCCCTGATCTCCGGGTCGGTGATCGCCTCCCACAGGCGCTCCGGCGTGGTCTTGATGAAAATCTCGTACACCTTCTCCATTTGCTTCTCCAGTTTCTCCTTGATGTCGCTCAGCCCTGCCACCCAGGGCTCGGCGTACTTGCTGACCCAGCGGTCGTGGACCAGGCGGATCGGGACCGGGTTGAGGAAATGGAGCTTCTCGCGGCCTCTGCGCCGCGTGACCACCAGTCCCGCGTCCTCCAGCACCTTGAGGTGCTTCATGACGCCGAAACGCGTCATGGCGAACCTCTCCTCCAGCATGCCCAGGGTCTGCCCGTCGCGCGCGAACAGCTCGTCGAGCAAGCTGCGTCTCGTCGGATCAGCGAGAGCCCTGAACACATCATCCACGTCAGACACTATATGTGACTATTTAGTCACATGTCAAGGCGGTCCGTGGGCGTCGCTTTCCCCTTGAGCACCTCGTAGGTCTGCCATCTGTCCTGAAAGCCCTTGAAGGTCGCCCGGCCCCGACCCTCGAACACGAGACCGGACCCTTCGCAGAGGTTGCGGACGTCCTCGGAGACGAGGACCTGCCCCCCCTCGGCCCGCTCACAGAGCCGACGGGCCAGGTGCACGGCAACACCGGACAAGTCGCTCTCGTCCATACGGGTGACATCGCCGACGTGGGCGCCGGCACAGAGTTCGAGTCCCAGCGGTTCCACCGCCGTCACGGCGGCGAGAGCGAACCGCACCGCGTCAGGCGTGTCCTCGAACACGAAGAAGAATCCGTCTCCGGTGTGCTTGCACTCTTCGCCGCCGTTCGACACGACGAGCCGGCGCAGCAATTCGTTGTGCTCGCCGATCTTCCTGTCCCACTCCTCGTCACCTATGGAGGCGGCGAGGGCCGTGGAACCGACGATGTCGGTGAAGAGCATGGTGGCGCGGATCCGGTCGGTGAAGATCGTTCGCCGGCCCGTCGTGAGCTCTTCCACCTCGTCGACCACCTCGGTGCCGCAGTTCTTCAGGAAGAAGTGATCTCTCCCCGAGATGAGCATGAGCCGCGCGATCTGGGATCGATGCCGCGATGTACTCGGCGTGCGCCGCCGGAACGCTCCGATTGTCCTCGGTGTGGATGACCACGGTCGGCGCGGTGACCGCGGGCAGCAGGTGGCGGATGTCGTACGTCCGGTTCATCTGGAAGAGGGTCGCCGCTTGATTTCTGCCGGTCGTGTCGAGCTCGTAGCGCCCCGTCGAGGGGTCATCGCGCCGGGAGACGTACTGGGAGGAGATCTCCCCCCGGCCCCAATCCGTTTCATGACGCTTCTGCTCGTCGTCGAGGATGCTGCTGCTGAGGCCGATGGGAAAGTCATCGGCCTCCTCCAAGCGGGCCCAGGTGTTGCAGACGATCAGCTGCCGGACCGGATGCCGGAGGGAATAGGCGATCGCCACCGCGCCGCCATTGTGCATGCCGAAGAGGAACGGGTCGTCTACCGCTGCGGCATCCATCACCGTCTCGAGGTCGGTGACGAGGTCGTCGAACGTCGGCGGGTTGGCGATGTCGATCGGATCCGAGCACCCCAGACCCTGCTGGTCGTACGTGACGAGCCGCGTGAAGCTGGCCAGGCGACGCAGGACCCTGGCGATCGGGGGGTTGTCCCAGTGGACCGACATGGCGGTCGACCCTCCGATGAAGACGAGGTCCGGCGGCCCACTGCCCGCGACCTGGTAGGCCAAGTGAGGCAGGCGGGTCGTCGTCACCACCTCTGGCGCCGCGAGGAGGGGGCCCACCCCTGAAGTGTGACACCGCGGAGCCGGCGGAGAAAGTGGCAAAGCAGGGGAGCGCCAGGTTTTCCTGCTTGTCACATGCCCATTGCGCTACGCTGCCGCCATGCCGATGATGACAGTGGTAGCGAAACTAAATGCAGTCCTGAGCGGCAACGACCAGGTCGCCTACGACCATGCGAAGTCGGTTGTCCAGGGTGCTCCGACGGTCGCTGCGGCCGTCGCCGCATCCGGTGTCTACGCCCCTGATCCGGCGGCCGGCGCCTCCTTCAGCGCCCAGGTCGACGAGAGCAAGGCCGTCTTCGGAGCGATCCCGCACGCCGTGGACCAGGCGATCCTCGCCGCCTTGAAGAGCGCGTTCGACCGGCGCGCCAGTATCCGCGTGTCCTGGGTCGAGAGTTTCGGGCCGATGCAGGTTCAGGTGACCGAGAACATCAACCACGACAAGGTGGTCATCCACCTCTCGTGCCCCAGCGGCGAGACGTTCCACTAACGCCGCCGTCGAGCGAGCTCGGGCGGCGCGGCGCCTGAGGCCTCGCGGCGCTCGAGTTCCCGCGGCGGTCAGTCTCTGGGACCCTCGGCGGACACCCGCCCGTGTGGGCGACGGCGCCAGGTGTCGACGCATCCGGGCGAGCAGAACAGCACGGTCGAGCCCCGGGCGTCGTGCGCGATCTCCTCGGCGGTCTCCGGTGTCATCGGCAGCCCGCAGATCGGGTCGCGGTCCGCGTCGCCCTCGACCTTGGCCATCCGGATGCTCGACGCGGGAACCGGCTTTTCGACGCCCCGCAGGGTGACATGGGTTTCCTCGTGGGCCGTGCCCCAGCTCGGCAGGCAGTTCATCACCGAGGGGTCCGCCAGCGCCTCGCCGGCGGCGGCCAGATCGCAGAGGCGGGCCGCGACGTTCACGCAGTGCCCGACGTAGTCGTCGCCTTCCATCAGAATCACCTCGCCCGAGGTGACGCCGGAACGGATGGAGACAGCCCTCACCGGCCCGGATACCTCACAGACGACGTGGTGGATCTCCAGGATGGCCTCGAGCAGCGGCCGGGTGTCGACACACACGAGCATGACCCCGTCACCCAGCCACTTGGCGATGCGCACCCCACGGCGCGAGCAGATGTCGCGCAGGAGGGCCCGGAAGGCAGTCAGGATATCGACGGCGCGCTCGTCCCCCTCGTGCTCCGTGAGCGCCGTGAAGCCCGAGACGTCGACGAAAGCGAACGTGCGGTGGACGCGCATTCTGCGATGCTCCCACGGCATTGCGACACCAGCCCAATCGGTGCGGCGGTCCTGGCAGCATCTGCGAGCGGGCCAGGCAATGGAGCGAGCGGACCGGACGACCAAGGGGCTTGCGCAGGGCCACGCCGTACCATGTCCGGATGACCTCGGCCCACCTGGCGGCGTCCGCGCCCGCGACCATCGTCCCCGCCCACACCGGCGGCAAGGCCTGACGTGGCGCAACCGCAAGCCGACGCGCCGGGCGGGAGCGGAGGACGGCTGGCCGGCAAGGTCGTGCTTCTCAGCGGCGGGGCCTCGGACATCGGACGGGCGACGGCACGACGGCTCGCTGCCGACGGCGCACACGTGGTGGTGGGCGACGTGGCGCGGGGCGGGGCGGAGGACGTGGCGGACGACGTCCGGGCCGTCGGCGGGACGGCGGTGGGTCTGGCGTGCGACGTGCGCAGCGAGGACTCCGTCGCCGCCTTCGTGGCACAGGCGGTGGCCGAATTCGGTGGCGTCGACGCGATCGACCACAACGCGGCGTGGAGCCATCCCCGCCTCGACACCGACGCCGTCGGGGTGGATCTCGGAGTCTGGGACCGCGCCCTGGCGATCACCACCCGCGGCGCGCTGCTCCTCGCCCGACATGCCATCCCGCACATGGCCGAACGCGGCGGGGGATCGATCGTCGCCATCTCGTCGGGGACGAGCACCATCGGCGAGTCCACTCGCGTGTCCTACGGGGCCTCGAAGGCCGCCCTCAACCAGCTGGTGCGCCACCTGGCCGTCCGCTACGGGCGCGACGGCATCCGGGCCAACGCCATCGCACCGGGCTTCATCCTGACCTCGACGGCGACAGGCATGGTGCCGGCGGAGGTCGTGGACCGGCTCGCCTCGGCCAACCCGACCCGGCGCCTCGGCCGCCCCGAGGACATCGCCGCCGTGGTGGCCTTCCTCTGCAGCGACGACGCCGCGTACATCAACGGGCAGGTCCTCCACGTCGACGGCGGCCACCAGATCGCCGGGATGATGTAGTGCCGGCGAGCGGGAGCACGCCGCGCCGGGTGGCCCTCGTGACGGGCGCGAGCCGCGGCATCGGTCGCTGCGCCGCCGTCGCGCTCGCCCGGCGGGGCTTCGACCTCGTGATCACGGCCCGCACGGTGCGCGAGGGCGACGGCCGGGCTCAGCCCTCGAGCGTGTTGTCGGCCGATGACGCGACGCCGATCCCGGGCAGCCTCGAGTCGACGGCGGCCGAGATCGAAGCGCTCGGTGGCGCGGCGTACGTCGTGCCCATGGACCTCATGGAGCGCCCGTCGGTCGAGAACGCGGCCGCGCAGGCGATGGAGCAGGCCGGCCGGGTTGATGTGTTGGTCAACAACGCGATCTACCAGGGGCCGGGGACCATGGACCGCATCTTGGACCTGCCGCTGGAGCTGGCCGAGCGCTGCCTGGTAGGTGACTACCTCCACCCTCTGCTGCTGACGCAGCTCCTCGTGCCCCAGATGCTCGAGCGCGGGGATGGCCGGTTGGTCAACATGCTCTCCGAGGCGGCGTTCACGACACCGCCGGCGCCGGCGGGCCGGGGCGGTTGGGGGGTCGCGTACGCCGCGGCCAAGGCCGCCTTCCACCGGGTGACGGACATGTGCCACGTGGAGTTCGCCTCCTCGGGCATCTCGGCCTTCTCCATCGCACCGGGGCTCACCCTGACCGAGTCGATGCGGGCCTCGGGGACCGACAAGGTGCTCGTGGAGGCCGGCCACGTCCCGGCACCGCCCGAGGTGGCCGGAGAGGTCGCCGCCTGGCTGGCCGACGACCCGGACGCCGTCAGGTACTCCGGCCAGATGGTGTCGTCCCGCTCGCTTTGCAAGGAGCTCGGGCTCGTGGCGGGCTGGCCACCACCGCGCGCTGCCCGCTGACCCACCCTCTCGTCCCGCACACCCCTGGTTACGGCCCGCCCGGCTCCTTCGCCCGCATGATCAGCCGACACCCCGCATGATCAGCCGACACCCCGCATGATCAGCCGACGATGATGTCGAACGTCACCGAAGGCTCGAAGGGGAGAAACGCGTAGAACGTCGTATACGTGTACCGGCCCTGGGGTACCTGGACGACCGGACCGCCATCGGGTCCCGACTTCTGGTCCCATGTCGCCTTCTGCTCGTACGTGTGGCCGGAAGGCAAGGCGTGTGCACGGAACACCTGACTGCAGGCCGCGGGTTCGTCGTCGATCCAGCAGCGATTCCAGACCTGGTTTCCGGAGGAATTGTCCACCAGGAACGCTGGCGAAGAGCCGGCTTGGGCCCCGAGTGCGATGGAACAAGCCGAATCGGAGATGTTGGTGATCGACGACTTCATCACGATCAGCTCCCCGGGGGGATACGCCGCGTGGTTCGTCGAAGCTCTCTCACGAACCTGGCTCGGAGTGCACATCGGCGGAGTCTTGGACAGCTTCGATTCAGTGGCGTGAGCGGTCGACGTCCGATTCGCCGCCAGCGCCTCGGACCCGGTCACGCCGAGGATCCCGATGGCGAGGAGGGTTGCGACCGTTGCGCAGCCGACCATACGGACACAAGTGGCGTGGAACATGGTCAATCGGACCTCCAAGCGACATCGTCCAGCAACTCAACGGTGCGGCGCTCGGTCCTCGCCGCGCCGGTCAAACGTTATCCACCCGCAGAAGACCTCCGGAGTGGCGGCGCTCAGGTCGATCGAACTCGAGAGCATCGCTGAAGTCGGGCTGCGAATTGGCTCACGAAATGAGGCAATTTGCAGTATCTCGGTCCTGATACGGCGCGAAAACGTCGCCGGGAGGCAGCCGAGAACGTGCGGCTGCCCTCAGGCGCGTGGCAACCCCATCGGGTTGGGGTACGAGATGACACCCGACGCGGCGATCTCCGCCGCGCACACGCCGAGCGCGCCGTGCAGGTCGGCGAGGGCCGTGTCGCTGAGGTCGGCGTAGGGCGGCTCCGCCAGGAGGTCGGTCCGGGCCTCGACCGACGCGCGGAGGGTGCGGCCGGCGTCGGTTGCGCGCCCGTCGGCGTGCAGCAGGCCGCGGGACGCCAGCGCGGCCGTCCCGCGGTCCCAGTCCTCTTCGCTCCAGCCGCGGCTCTTTCGGAGCATCCCGGGAGCGAGGCCCGTGGTGGCCGACGCGAGCAGATGGGAGTCGAGTCCGCTCACGCCCGCGGTGACCAGCGCGGCGACGTGCCCGTCCCCCCGGTGCTCGCGCAGGGCGGTGCAGGCCTGCCAGGCCTCGGACGGGCCGTCACCCGCCGGCTGCACGCGGGACCGGCGCCACAGCGACCGGTTGGCTCCGGCCAGGACACGACCCGCCCCGTCGGCCGCCTCCACCGCCCGGCGCAACAGCGGCAGGGCGGAGGTCAGGCCGGTCCGCGCCCCGGTGCTGCAGATGTCGCCGAGGGCGGAGGCCGCGGCCGCGGCGCGGATCGCACAGAGAGTTTCGGGGGCCACCACGTCCCAGCAGGCGGGGACGGCACGGTCGACCATGGAGGGATGGAAGCCGTAGAAGGCGGCGGTCACCGTCGCTGCGTTGGCCCGCCCCAGCGGCGCGGCACGGGCGGCGAAGTACCCCGCCCAGAACCCGCGCAGGCCGGCCTCGTTCAGCGCCGAGGCGCAGGACGGTGCGAAGTAGAGGACAGCGTGGACGGTCTCGACCGCGACCCAGAGGTCGCGGCGTGCCCGGCCGCGAACTCAGCGGCTGACCTCGCGCACGCCCGTCGGGGACGTCTCGGGGACGCCCGGACCGTTGGTGCTCAACGGGCTGATGTCGATGCGCTCGGGCACGGGCTCGGGACCGAGCTCGCGGTGCACGTCGTCAGGTCGTGGCGCCGACGGCACGGTGGAGTACTCGCCGCGGGCCGAACGCCGCACGACCACCGCCCGCTTGCGCTTGCCGATGCCCTCGACGCCTTGCATCTCCTTCGAGAGCTGGTAGGCGACGAGCCCGGCCACGACCGGGACCACGAAGACCGCGATGCGGAAGAACCACAGCGTCGCGTTGAGCGAGACGTGGAAGAAGTTGGCCAGCACGTCCGTCGAGCTCGCCATGAAGAGGGTGAAGAGGAGCCCGATCATGGCCACGCCGGCCGCCGTGCGCTTGGGCCGGTTGCGCGGCCGGTCGAGCAGGTTGTGCATCTCGTTGTCCCCCGTCCAGCGATGCTCGATGGAGGGCCACAGGAGGCAGATGGTGAAGATCAGGCCGGGGAACACGACGGCGGGCAGGAAGACCTCGAGGGGGATGGTGTGCCCCGCGCCGGTTAACTCCCACGACGGCATGATGCGCAGCGCGCCGTCCAGCCAGCCCATGTACCAGTCGGGCTGCACGGCGTAGGAGATCTTGGACGCGTCGTATGAGCCGAACTGCCAGATCGGGTTGATCTGGGCGAACGCCCCGAGCAGGGCCGAGGCGGCCGCCACCATGAAGAGGAAGCCCGTCGTCTTGGCCATGAACGTCGGGAACATGGGCGAGCCGACCACGTTGTCCTCGGTGCGCCCCTCGCCGGCGAACTGGGTGTGCTTCTGGCGCACCAGCAGACCGAGGTGCGCCGCGATCAACCCCAGCAGGACCAGCGGGATGATCAGGACGTGGATGATGAAGAAGCGCGGGATGATGATGTCACCCGGGAAACGGCCGCCCCAGAGGAACGACACCAGGTAGCTGCCGACGAGCGGGATCGACTCGGCGATGGAGTAGCCGATGCGCAGGCCCGTGCCCGAGATCAGGTCGTCGGGCAGCGAGTAGCCGATGAAGCCTTCGAAGATGGCCAGGATCAGCATGGTGATGCCGATGGTCCAGTTCAGCTCGCGCGGCTTGCGGAAGGCCCCGGTGAAGAAGATGCGGGCCATGTGCACGATGATCGAACCGGTGAAGATGTCGGCCGCCCAGTGGTGCATCTGGCGCACCAGGAGGCCGCCGCGGACGTCGAAGGAGATGCTGACCGTCGAGCGGTAGGCCTCGGACACGTACTGGCCGTCCAGGGGGCGGTAGCTGCCGTGGTAGATGACCTGGTTGGTCGACGGGACGAAGTACAGCGACAAGAAGATGCCCGTCGCGATCAGCACGACGAACGAGTACAGGGCGATCTCGCCCAGCATGAAGGACCAGTGGTCAGGGAAGATCTTGTCGAGCAGCACGCGGCCGCCCTTGGCCACCCCGAGCCGGTCGTCGAGCTCGTCGACCAACTTGCCGACGTGGCCGTAGGGCCCCATCTCGTCGCGAGCGGCCCGTTTGGTCCTGCTCGCCTTGCCGTTACCGGAGGTCACACTCACGTGGTCCGCTCCCAGAAGCCGGGGCCTACCGCCTGATCATACGACGCCGTCGCGATGAGGTTGCCGTCCGAGTCGTACCCGAGCGGGAGCTGCGGCAGCGGGCGGGGCGCCGGGCCGAACTGCGGGACGGCACCGTTGCGCACGTTGAACATCGACTGGTGGCACGGGCACACCAGCAGCTCGAGCTCCTGCTCGTAGAGTCCGACCGGGCAGCCCAGGTGGGTGCAGAGCTTGGAGTAGGCGACGTAGCCGTCGGGCGTCCAGTTCTCACGTCCCGGCACGGTCGTGAAGGGCTGGTCCGAGACCCGGATGAGCACGGTCTGGTCGATCGCCTGCCCGTTCTCCGTGATTTCGCCCGTCCGGGTGTTGACCGTCCCCTTGGGGTAGACGGTCATGATCCCGCCCACCACCAGCGTGTTCTTGCGCACCGGACGCCCGTTCGAGTCGACCAGGATCGTGCCGTCGCGCCAGTCGGTGACCTCGAGGGAGTTCGCCGGGACCGGCCCGAGCGAGCGCAGTAGCGGGAACAGCGCCACGATCCCGAAGATCCCCGCACCCGCCGCGAACAGGCCGCCCAGGAGGCGGCGCCGCTTGACCACCACGACGGAGCGCTCGACCAGCGCGGCCGACATGGAGTCGCGCTCCTCGGGGGTCGACGCGAGCGAATGGCGCTCCTCGACGAAGGGACCCTGCGGCATGAGGTACTTGCCCCACGCGGTCAGGCCGAAGCCCAGGAAGAACATCCCGGCGCCGATCGTCCCGCCCAGCACCCACGGGTTCGAGTTCTGCCAGTAGGCGGCGCCGAAGAGGGCGAAGAACACCATGGCCACGACGAAGATGAGGGCGATGATGCGCTCGGCTCGTTGGGGGTGGCGCGCCGCGTCGCCCATGTGCGGGTCGCTGAGCGCGGCCACGGGCATGGGGACCCGGGTCCGCGACGGCTGGTGGTCGGCGTCCGGTGCGCTCACGAGCGCTCTCCGATCCAGAAGCAGATGAGGGCGAGACCGCCCACCCCGAGGAGCAGGGCGACGAAGCCCTCGGCCACGGGGCCCACACCACCGAGGGAGAACCCGCCCGGGTTGGTCGGATGCTGGAGCCGGCCGGTCACGTACGACACGATGTCGCGCACCTGGGCGTCGGAGAGGTTGCCCGAGAAGCGGGGCATGTTGGCCGGTCCGGTCCGGATGGCCTCGGCCACCTGCGTCGCCGTGATGGAGCGAACCTCGAGCGACGGCGCATTGGTGTTCTGGGCCAGCGCGTCACCCGAGCCGGTGATGGTGTGGCAGGCGGCGCAGTTGAGCGAGAACAGGTCGGAGCCGACGGACTGGTCGGCGTCCTGGAGGTGGGGGTCGGGCACCGCGGGTACGGCCGGGTCCAGGGAGTTGACCCACGCCGCCAGCTCAAGCGCCTGGAGCGCGGTGAGTCGGGTGGGCCGGCGCTCGGCCTCCACCGCCTTGACGTCCGCGGCGGGCATGCGGCCGGAGCTCACCCAGAAGTCGACGGTCGCCGCGCCCACCCCCTGGAGGTTCGGCCCGATGGTGGGCTGTCCCTCGGGGCCGACGCCGTTGGCCTCGTTGCCGTGACAGCTCGAGCAGGTCTGGGCGAAGAGCAGGCGCCCGGCGGTGATGAACGACCGGGGCGGGTTGGCGTAGGTGATGGACGAGTTGCCGTAGGAGACGATGTGCCCGTCGTGGCAGTGCAGGTGCGAGCTGGTGAACGGGTTGCCCGAGTTCGGGGTGGGTGACACGCCCTTGGTGTTGACGGGCCCGCACGCCCGGGAGACCGCCGCGGCGTGCGACACGGACGTCTTGGTGGAGTCGGTGTGCCCGCTGGCCCCGGCCGGGTTGCCGCCGCTCCACGAGAACACAGCCAGGCTGGCGAGCCCGGCCACGCCGAGCAGCGCGGCGCGGACGGCGGCCGTGCCGAAGGCGCGCCCGCGCCGTGGCCGCGGACGGTCCCGCATGCCGGCCGAGGGGGTGTCCCGCATCGCGCGCTGTGAGGAGGTGGCTCGCATCCCTACTTGAGGAGGAAGAGGCAACTGTAGAGGCCGACCCACACGATGTCGACGAAGTGCCAGTAGTACGACACGCCCTGCACGGCCGACAGCTCGCCCGGGTCGCCGCCGATGTCGCCGCGCATGCGGCCGAGGAGGAAGACCATGGCCACGAGGCCGATGAAGACGTGGAGGCCGTGCAGGCCGGACATGATGTAGAAGAGCGAACCGTACGAGTTCGTGTACCAGCGGGTGGGGCTGAACAGCCACTCGTACAGCTGGTTGCCCAGGAAGGCGACGCCGAGGAGGATCGTGGCGACGATCCAGATGCGCGCCGAGCGGCGCCGGCGCCATTCCGTCTGGTACACGGCGTACTGCATGGTGAAGCTGGACGACACCAGCACCAGAGTGAAGGCCCCGGCCCGCAGCGTGTCGAGCTCGGTCCCCGCCGGCGGCCACGGGCCGATGGTGTTGGCCCGGATGGTGAAGAAGGCCGCGAAGAGCCCGCTGAAGAACATCAGCTCGGACCCGAGCCAGATCATCACCCCGACCGCCAGCATGGGCGGACGGTCGTGGACGATCTTGCCCTGGGCAGCGGGCATTTCAGCCGAGACGGCCTGGCTCACAGGTGAATTTCTAGTTCACGTCGAACTCGGGGCGCCAACAAGCTGGTGAGAACGTCGGACTCCCGGACTCCCAGGTCAACGCAATTCCACCGGGAGCGGACCGGCATGGACGATGACGAGGCGTCGGGTCGGCCGGGTCAGCGCCACGTAGAGGGCCCGCAATCCCCGTGTCGTGACGACGGGCGGGGCCTCGCCGGAGGTGTCGCCGCCGGTGGCGGCCACGAGCGAGGGCTCCACCACGACGACCGAGTCGAACTCGAGCCCGTTGGCCTCGTCGGCCGGGAGCACGACCAGTCCGGCCGCCAACCCTGGGCCGGCCGGGTCGCGCGGGTCGACCGGATCGAGGCCGGCGTCGGCCAGCGCCCTGGTCACCTCGGGCAGGATCGTCGCCGCACCCAGCACCGCCACCCGGCCGGGAGCCACGGCCGCCACCTCTTCCCGGGCCAGCTCGGCCGCGGTGGCGGCGAGCGAGACCCGCGCCGTCCGCACGATCCGTGGCGGCCAGCCCGACTCGCGCACCGGCCGCGGCGGACGGACGGAGGGTGCCGCGGCGGCGAGGACCTGCGCCGCCAGCGCGACCACCTCGGCGGGCGTGCGGTAGCTCACGGTCAGCTCCACCATTCGCGGCACGCGTTGCGGGCTGAGATGACGGATCACGTCGTCCCAGCCTGCCGGGGCCCAGGGACCGGTGGCCTGCGCAATGTCCCCCACCACCGTCATGGAGCCCGAGAGCGAGCGGCGCGCCAACATCCGCAACTGCATGGGAGAGAGGTCCTGCACTTCGTCGACCACGATGTGGCCGAAGGAGCGGATCTCGTCCTCGGCCAGTGCCGCCGCACCGGTCGCGGATCCACCTCCCGAAGTCAGCACGGGCGCAGGCGACGCGGCGAGACCCGCCGGCCAGAAGCCACCGTCCTGCGACGAGCCCTCCTCGCTGCGGGTGGACCGGGCGCGGGCCGGGCGACCGCGGCGAGGGCCCAGGACCGCACGCGCCTCGTCGACGAGCGCGGCGTCGCCCGCCGTCCAGGCCACGGCGTCGAGGGAGGCGCTGCGAGGCCGGTAGAGACGCCGCACCTCGTCGGGCGTCAGGATCCCCTTGCCCGCGGCCGTCAGCAGCGGGCGTGCGCCGAGGAGGTCGTGCACCAGCTCGTGCGGTGAGAGCCGTGGCCACATGCGGTTCAGCGCCTCGGTCACCTCGGGGCTGCGACGTAGCCGGTGGACCAGCTCCTCGCGCGCCTCTCGATCGTCCGCGTCGCCTTCGCTCCCGGCTTCGCCCGCGCCCTGGCCGGCGCCCTGGCCCGCACCCTGATCGTCGCCACGACCGCGCTCGAGCCGGCGGAGGTACTCGTCGGCCAGCGCGCGCGAGCACCTGCGCCTCGACGAAGCGCCGCCGGGCGTTGTGTGTGCCCGGGCGACGCCGGGCCAGGGCCACGATCTCCTCGGTGGCCGTGGCACGCAGGCGGAGGACGCCGGCCCCGAAGGGCACCACCAGGTCGTCGCGCAGGGGTCGCTGCCGGGTGCGCACGGCGCGGGACAGGACCTTGACCATGCGTGCGTCGCCCTTGAGCGAGGCCACTTCGGAGTCGTCCACCCCGCGCACGCGCACCTCGGGCACGAGACCCGACACGGTCGAGAGGCTGACCCCGGTCTCGCCGAGCGACGGCAGCACCTGCTCGATGTAGCGGAGGAACAGGGGGTTCGGCCCGACCACGAGGACGCCCTGGCGCTCGAGCGGGAAGCGGTGCGTGTAGAGCAGGTAGGCGGCACGGTGCAGCGCCACGGCCGTCTTGCCCGTCCCGGGCCCTCCCTGGACGACGAGGACGCCCGGCAGGGGGAGCGGATGATCTCGTCCTGCTCGCGCTGGATCGTGGCCACGATGTCGCCCATGCGCCCGGTCCGCGTCTGCCCGAGGGCCGAGAGGAGCGCCCCGGGACCGCCGAGGACGAGGCCGTCGGTGAGCAGGCGCTCGCCTCCCGTACCGGTCGGGGAGAGGGCCGACGAGGTGGACACCTCACCGTCGGGCACGGCGACGACGGACCCGTCCCCGTCCCCGTCCGCACCCAGGCCGGTGCCGTTCGCGCCGGGGATCCCGAAGTACTCGTCCTCGAGGCCGACGACGGCGCGGCCCCGCACGGCGAGGTGTCGGCGCCGCGCCAGGCCCTGCGGATCGAGCCCGGTCGCTCGATAGAAGGGCTCGGCCACCGGCGCCCGCCAGTCGACGACGAGGGGCTCGTGGTCCGGCCCCGAGACGGCCAGGCGCCCGATGTGGAACGACTCGCCGGCTCGGCCGTCCTCGGGTATCCGGTCGATGCGGCCGAAGTACAGCGCCTGGTCCCCGATGTCGAGCTGCTCGAGACGGGCCAGGCTGGTCCGGACCACGATGTCGCGCTCGGTCCGGGACTGGAACGTGCCGCCCCGGCCCAGGTCAGGACGCCGTCGAGCATGTGGCGCGCCTCGCCCCGCATGAAGTCCAAGCCGTCGTGGGCGCGATCGAGGTACTGCTGCTCCGCCTCAAGCTCGGGATGTTCGGCCACCCACGTCCCCTTCCTCCCCACGGCCGGCGTCCTGCCACCGGCGGCGAGCGGGGAAACGGTCCAGTCTAGAACGGGACTGGCGAATGCCGGGTCCCGCCCTCCCGGCGCTGGGCCGGACCGGGCGGGGGCCCCGGCGCGCCGGTGGTCGCGCCTTACGATGAGCGGCCGGAGGTACCGGCCGACCCGGCGGACGACCCGTACGGGCGACCGCGACGTGCCACCGCGACGGACACCCGGCGACCGGCCGACAGGGCCGGGCGTGGGCGTGCCGGAAGGACGGGTGGGCCGAAAGGAGTGCGATGCTCAGCTCGAGGGGCGGGCCCGACGCGGGCGCCGGTGACGCCGCGCCTCGTCCTGCGGCCTGCCGCGGGCAGCCGGTGTCCCGCACGCCGGTGTGGTTCATGCGCCAGGCCGGGCGGTCGCTCCCCGAGTACCGGGCCGCCCGGGGCGCCGGCAGCATCCTCGCGGCCATCGCGCGATCGCCGACTGGCGGCCGAGCTGACCCTGCAACCCGTCCGCCGCTACGGCGTGGACGCGGCGATCCTGTTCTCCGACATCGTGGTGCCGGTCCATGCGGTCGGCTTCGGGGTCGACGTGGCGCCGGCCGCGGCCCGGTGGTCGCGCGACCCGTTCCGCTCGGCGGACGACCTGGACCGACTGCGCCCGCTCGAGCCCGGAGGCCGACGCTCCCTACGTCGCCGAGGCGGTCCGGCTGCGTCGCCGCCGAGCTGTCCGGGAGCGGCGTGGCGCTGATCGGCTTCGCCGGGCGCCGTTCACCGTGGCGAGCTACCTGGTCGAGGGCGGGCCGTCGCGCACCTTCGCCCGGGTGAAGGCGCTCATGCACTCGACGCCCGACCTGTGGGACCGCCTCGATGGCTCGACTGGCCGACATGGCGGTCGCCTTCCTGCGGGCCCAGGTGCCGCCGGGCGCCCAGGCCGTTCCAGCTGTTCGACAGCTGGGCCGGCGCGCTCGTCGCCCGCCGAGTACGCAGCGCTTCGCGCTGCCGGCCACCCGAGCCGTGCTGCTCCGCGGCTGGCCGACCTCGGCGTGCCGACGCATCCTCTTCGGGGTCGGCACGGGCGAGCTCCTCGGCGCTGATGGCCAGCGCCGGGTCCGACGTCGTCGGGAGTCGACTGGCGGGTCCCCCTCGACGAGGCCCGGCGCCGCGTCGGCCCGGCCGCGCCGTGCAGGGCAACCTCGACCCGGCGCTCTGCCTCGCCCCGTGGCCGGTCGTCGAGGACGCGCAGACCGCGCTGGCGGTACTGCGCCGGCGGCCGGGGACGGCGGCCGGGCACGTCTTCAACCTCGGCCACGGCGTGCTGCCCGAGACCGACCCGGGCATCCTCGGCGGCGGTCGCCGACCTCGTCCACGCCGAGGGCCGACCGGCCGGGGCAGGCCGTGAGCCGTCGGCAGAGCGGCGGCTCGGCGTTCTGGTCATGGCCCACGGCACGCCGGCGGACGCCGACGGAGCATCGAGGCCTTCTACACCCGGATCCGGCGGGGGCGACCGCCCGACGCCGGCGCAGCTGGCCGAGCTGGCGGCCCGCTACGCCGCCATCGGCGGCGTCTCACCGCTGGCCGAGCGCACGCGGGCCCAGGTCGACGGCGCTCGCGCCGAGCTCGACCGAGCGATCCCCGGGACGCTACGTCGTCGCCTTCGGCGCGAAGCACACCGAGCCGCTCATCGAGGAGGCGGCCGCCCGGCTGGTCGGCCGGCCGGGTCGGACCGCGGTGATCGGGCTCGTGCTCACCCCGCACTCGTCGTCCATGGGCTCGGGGGAGTACCTCGAGCGCGGCCGCGGCACGGCGTTGGACGCGACGGGCCGGCCGGCTGGCCCGTTCGCGCCCGTCGCGCCACTGGTACGACGCCGCCGGGCTTCGCCGAGCTGCTGGCCGAGCGGGTCACCGCGCGCCAGCCGACCTCGTCGCACGGCGACCCGGCCGGCGGTCGTCTTCACCGCCCACTCGTTGCCGGCGCGGATCGTGGCCGACGGGCGACCCCTACCCGGAGCAGTTGGCCGACGTCCGCCGCGGCTCGTCGCCCGCGGCCGCCGGCGCTCGACCGACTGGTCGGTGGCTGGCAGAGCGCGGGCCGCACGCCTGACCCGTGGCTCGGACCGGACGTGCGCGACGAGGTCCGGCGACCTGGCCGCGACGGGCGATGTCGACGCCGTCGTGGTCTGCCCGGTCGGCTTCGTGGCCGACCATCTCGAGGTCCTCTACGACCTCGACGTCGAGGCCCGCGGGGTGGCCGCGGGCGGGACCTCCTTCGCCCGCACGGCGTCGCTGAACGACGATCCGGCCTTCATCGGGGTGCTGGCCGGGTCGTGCGTCCGCGACTGGGCGGACGGCCGAGCGGACCGGACCGGCGCGGACCGGGCGGACCGGAGCGGCCGGACCGGGCGGACCCGAAGCGGGCGAGCTGAGCCGTGGCGGCCGAACGGGTCGTCGTCGTCGGCGGGGGGTATCGCCGGGCTGGCCGCCGCCTGGGAGCTGACCGGGGGGCGGGCCGGGCCCGGTGCCGGAGGCCCGCCGGGGTCGTGGTGCTCGAGGCCGTCGGACCGGCTCGGCGGGCAGCTGCGGACCGACACCGTTCGGCGGCCGGCCGGTCGACGTCGGGCCCGACGGCTTCCTCGGGCGGCGCCCGGAGGCCGTCGACCTCTGCCGCGAGGTCGGCATCGGCGACGTCCTCGTCCCGATCGGGGCGAGCGGCGCCGCGGTGTGGGCCCGCGGACGCCGGCGGGCTGCCCGCCGGCCTGGCTGCTGGGTGTCCCGACCCGCTCTGGCCCGGTCGCCCGCTCCGGCATCCTCGGACCGCGGGGTCGACTGCCGGCTGCTCGTCGACGCCCTCTCGCCCCGTCCCGACCTGCGCGGCCCCATCGGCGACCGCTCGGTCGGACCGCTGGTCGCCCGCAAGCTGGGCCGACGGCGTCGTCGACGCGCTGGTCGACCCGCTCATCGGCGGCATCCACGCCGGCTCGGTGGACGACATGTCCGCCGCCGCCGTGTACCCGCCGCCTCCTCGCCGCGGCCCAGCGGCGCGGCAGCCTCATGCGGTCCCTGCGCGCCGAGGTGGCGGCCGCGGCCGGCGCCGCCGCCGGCGGCCGGCCCGGCGACCGACGGACGAGACGCCGCCCCTGTTCTGGGCGCTCCGGGGAGGGATGGCCACGTTGATCGACGCGCTGGCCGCCGGCGCTCGGTCGCCGGGGCGTCGACATCCGCCTGGGGACCGCGGCCGAGCACCTCGGGCGCGAGGGCCGGCGGCTGGACCGTCGACACGGCCGGCACGTCGCTCGACGCCGACGGCGTCGTGCTGGCCACTCCGCGCCCGTCACCGCGGCGCTGCTCCGCGAGCACGACGACCGAAGCCGCCGCACTGCTCGACGGGATCGACTACGCCTCGGTCGTCCTCGTCACCTTCCGTGTCGACGTCGACGACGGTCCCGCCGACTGGAGGGAACCGGCTTCCTCGTGCCCCACGAGACGGGCGGAGCGGCCCCGGTCGGCGACGGGTGGGCCGTGTACGGCCTGCACCTACCTCGACCGCAAATGGCCGCACCTCGCCCGAGCCGGCGAAGTACTGCTCCGGGCCTCGCTCGGTCGCGCCGGCGACGACCGGGCCGAGTCGTGGGACGACGAGGAGGTCCGGGAGCGGGCGTGGGAGGAGCTCGGCCTGCTCCTCGGCGTCGGGGGCGAACCCGCGGACACCGCGGTGACGCGCTTTCCCGCGTGCCCTCCCGCAGTACCGCGTGCACCACCTCCTGCGCACGGCCGGCGTCGAGGCGGCCGCAGGCCGCCTCGGCGGCCTCGCCGTGGCCGGTGCCGCCTACCGCGGGGTCGGCATCCCGGCCTGCGTCGCCGAGCGGGCGGCGCGGCGGCACGTTGCGGCCGTGCACCACCAGCCATCCACCGTGACCCGCCGGGGCCGGGTCGCGGTTCCCTCGGCTGCGCCGCCGGCGTGCTGCTCGCCCTGTCGCTGCCACCGTGGGGTTGGTGGCCGCTCGGGCTCGTCGGGGCGGCCTCCTCTACTGGCGGCTGGCGGCCTCGGGCTGCGGGCCCGGCTGCTGGCCGGCTGGCTGGCCGGGCTGGGCTGCTACGCCATCGGGCTGGCGTGGGCCCGCGCCTTCAACTGGTACGGGGCCCTGGTCCTCGTGGCTGGCCGAGGCGCTCTTCTTCGCCGCCGCGCGGCCGCGCTCACCCCGCCGCAGCGGGGCCGGGCGCTCGGGTTCGTCGGGGCCTTCACGCTGGCGCGAGGCGCTGCGCCTCACCTGGCCCTTCGGGGGACTGCCGCTCGGGGGCGTGTTCCTCGGCCAGGCCGACGGTCCCCTGGTCGAGCTGGCCCGTCTGGGCGGTCCGCTGAGGGTGACCGCCGGCGTCTTCGCCGGGGGCGTCGGCCTGGCGACGGCGGTCGCCACGGTGCGGCCAGGTCACGCTCGACGGATCGCGCCGGGCCCTCGCTGTCGCCGGGGCGGCGCTCGTGCTCGCCGGGTTGGTCGCCGGCGTGGTGGTGGGCGCGGCGGCCCCGACGGGGGCGCTGCCGTCCGCACGCTGCCGGCGTGGCGCTGGTCCAGGGCGGCGGGCAGCGCGGCGTGAGCCGGGAGGACGTCCCGACCCGGCCACCGTCTACCGGGCCCAGCTCGCCGCCACCTCGGGCATCCGCGGGCTCGGCGAGCCGACCTCGTCGTCTGGCCCGAGGACGTGGTCGCACTCGACCAACCCCTGGCCGGCTCGCCGCAGGCGGACACGCTGTCGCACGTGGCGCGTCGGCTGCGCACGACGCTGCTCGTCGGGGTGACCGAGCCGGGCGCCGTCGCCACGACGTTTCGCAACGAGATCGTGGTCTGGGGACCCGACCGGACCGCGTCGTCGCCGTCGTTCGAGAAGGTGCACCGGGTGCCCTTCGGCGAGTACGTGCCCGACCGGTCCTTCTTCGCCCACTTCGCCAGCCTGGCCGGGCGTACCCGAGGACGCCGTCCCGGGCACGGGCACCGGGCTGGTGCGCACGCCGGCCGGCCCGCTCGGCCTGATGGTGTCCTTCGAGGTCTTCTACGCCGACCGGTCGCGTCCGTCGGTGCGGGCCGGCGCGCAGCTGCTCGTCGTCCCGACCAACACCTCGTCGTACAGCACCTCCCAGGTGCCGGCACCAGGAGCTCGCGGCGGCCCGGGTCCAGGCCGTGCAGACCGGGCCGCGACCTCGTGCAGGCCGCGCCCACCGGCTACACCGCCGTCGTCACCCAACGCGGCGTCGTCGTCCGGCGCAGCGTGCTCGGGCGGCGCCAGGTCGTCACGGCCACCGTCGCGCTGCGCAACGGCATGACGCCGTACGACCGCTGGGGCGACCTTCCGGTCCTGGTCCTGGCCGCTGGCGCGCTGGTGGCGGGCTGGCTGCGCCAGGCGCGATCGTCCGCCGCAAATCCCGTCTCGGCCTGAGGGTCGAACGGCCGGTCCCGTGATGGCCGGGGCTACTCGTAGTAGCCCGAGTGGATGTAGACGCAGGGCACTCCCGCCGCGACGTACATGGCGTGGTTGGAGGGATCGTCCTCGAACGCCAGACGGAGGTCGAACCCGTGAGCGCGCAGGTCGGCGACCGCCGCCTCCTTGAAATCCGTGACGTAGGCGTAGTCGCCGCGGGACCGCATCAGCAGCAGGTCCCAGCGCAGCCCGTACCGGCGGAGCCAGGCCAGGGTCTGGGGCGCCACCCGCTGGGGCCGCCCGGTGAGCAGGACCACCGTCAGCGACGGATCGAGCAGCTCGAGCAGGCGGGCGATCTCCTCGATCACGGGGTCGTCGCCGCAGGCCTCGAAGAACGCGTTCCAGTCGCGCCGTCCCCGCTCGATGATAGTGCTGGCGGCCGGCGGCATCGGAGAGCACCCCGTCGATGTCGAAGACCACCGCCGGGCGCCCGGCGTGGTCCTGCTCGGCCCCGTCCGCCTCCCGCCAGGTCCAGTTCGCTCGGTCGGGCACGAGGGCTGAGGCTAGACCGCGTCAACCTCCGCCGGTCACGAGGGCACCGGACGCGCCGATTCCGTCACGGCGGGGGAAGAAGGAGCCACTCGTCCCAGCTGATGTCGGTTCCGATGAATCTCGGTGAACGGAAGGGCCAACGTTCCGTGATCCACCGAGGGATGAGCACCTCGAGAGACGACGCCAGCGGGGTCCCGACAAGGTCGTCGACGACCCACCAGCTGATGTCGGCGTCGGCGCCGGCCCGTTCCGGAGGATCGATGTAGACGCAACCGGCGAGCGTGGTCTCGTGCTCGTTCAAGAGGGCGTAGTTGAACGATCGGTTCTGCGTCATCTCGGTCACGTGTCGGGCCAGATCCGCCGCGTCTTCCTCGAACGTGAGCGATTCGGGTGGCCAGCCATGGGGAGCACCGAAGATGGTCCAGAGCCGCTCCCTCGACGCCATGACCGCCGGATAGTCGATGTCGACGTCCGATTCCCTGATCGGGCGCAGGTGATGATCCGGAGGAACGAGGAGAAGCCGAGGAGCCTCGAAGTCGACCGGAAGCCAGGGCTCCTCGTGGTGCAGTCGTGGATCCAACTGGTCCGTCATGGCAAGCTCAAGCGTCCTCTCTCAGGGTCGGAGGTGCAAATGTCGGCAACCGCAGGAACCATGAGTGCTTCTGTCCTGGCCGTATCGGTTGTCGTGTGCTTCATTGTTTCCGCCTGGGGATTCCTGGACCTGCTGGCGCGGCCGTCGTTGGCGTGCCGAGTCGCCCACATTTCCAGGAGTCGATGGCTCTTCGCCTTGGGGTCCGCCGCCGTCGTCATTCTTCTCTCGACCCTCTTCCTGCTCGTCCTCGTCCCAGCGCCCGTCTTCATCGGCCTCGGCGCCTTGGCCTGTGTGGTGGGACTCATCGGCGGCACCTGGTACCTGACCATGATCCGCCCGTGGGTCGCCGCCCAGGTCGGTTTCGCTCGACGGAGAGCCGACGCCGCGTAGCCGGGCACGGCGTCCGCTCGGCCGCGCACGCGCTCATCCCCCCCGCCGCTCTCACCTGGCGTTTCCGAGCGGTCGGCGGGACCGTTCGGCCTGTGAGGAGGTCGACGGGCTGAGGTGACACCATTGGAGCGCATGACCGAGGCCGACCCTGGTGGGAACGGGGCTGTGACGAGCCCGACGACGGACGGCGGCCGCTGCATCGAGGTGCCGCTGGGTCGCCGGGTCGAGGTGATCGGCGACCTGATGCTCCCGCCCGAGCCGACGGCAAGCTCGTTGGCCTCGTGCCGCGACGTCGCCCGGCGGCTGGGTGAGTGGCAGGGACCCGGCACCGTGGTCATCTGCGGGCAACTGGCCGCTCCGGGCGGGCACGACGAAACGGCCTCGGAGGCGTTCGGGCACCACCCGGGCCTGGGCGACGCGTTCGCCGCCTTCGCCGCACGGCCCGACTCCCGGGTCATCGTCGTCGTGCCACCCGGAAGCGACGACACCGAGCTCGTGGAGGCCCTGACCTCACGCGGGGTGAGCGTGCGCGATGCCGTCGACCTGCGCTGCGAGACCGGGGCGGGCACCCGCACCGTGCTCGTGCGAGCCGGATCGCCCCGGAGTGTCGGGCCGCCGGGTCCCGAGGTGCCGCCCGGGGAGGACCGTCCCTGGCTGGTGGGGCTCGAGCGCCTGGACGACCCGCCACGGGCGCGTCGCTTCGTGACCTCGCGCCTCCTGTACCGGCGACTCCGGCGTTACCTGTGGGCCCCGCCGCTCGTGCTCGCTGCCGTCGCGTTGCTGCTGCGGATCGAGTTCGTCGTCGACGGCCTGGGCCGGCTGTTCCGCTCGCCCCGCCAGCAGGAGGCGCTCCAGCGCGCCTACGGCGCATCCTGGTTCGACCGCTTCGTGGTGACGCTGGTCATCGCCGCGCTGCTCGTGGCCGTGCTCGCCGTGGTGGTCGCCGTGACCTCACGTGGCATCTGGCGCGCCCTCGGTGGCGAGGGTCTCCCGCGACCGTGGGCCGGCGGGACCTCGGGCACGCGCCCGGTCGCCCACTCGCTGCTCACGATCGACGGCCACGACGCGCTGGACGCGGCGCGCCAGGCGGTCGCGGCCGGGGCCGCCGGCGTCGTCGTCGGCGGTGCGCTGGTCCCCGAGCTGACCCACTTGCAGGGGGGCTTCTTCGCCTGCCCCGGTGCGACCTCGGAGGTGGTGCGCGAGCACCGCGGCCGGTTGGGCCTCCCCCCACGTTCCTGCACCACCGCCAGGAGTCGACCCTCGAGTTGGAGACCGGAGCGGACCTGCACGTGCGGCTGATGCTGGCCGAGGTGGATCTCCCGCTGGCCACGCTGGGCGAGCGCCTCGTGACGTCCGACAGTGTGGTCAAGGGCCGGGCCCGCGCCGCCGACGTGCACCCCGAGCTGGCGGCCGGCTGGCCGAGCGGGGCGTCGTGGCCGCCCGCGCCCGAGGTCGCCGCCGACCGCGTCCGGGTGCGTCGCATCCGGCGGATCGCGGCCGTCTCGCTCTTCGTCGCCGGGGCGATCCAGCTCCTGTCGTCGGTCACCGAACCGCTGCGCCAGCACCTGCAGCTCGTCGCCCAGTACCTGCCGATCTCGGTGGTCCAGGCGGCAGGCGCGCTCAGCGCCATCGCCGGCATCGGCATGATCATGCTGTCGCGCGGCATCCTCAAGGGCCAGCGCCGTTCCTGGCTCGTCGCCGTCCCCCTGCTCAGCGTGTCGCTGTTGCTGCATCTCGCCCACGACGCCGACGTCATCACGTTGCTCGTGTGCGCCGCCGTGCTCGTCCTCCTCCTGGTCCAGCGCGAGCTGTTCCGGGCCGAGACGGAGCGGGCCACGATGCTCACCGCCTTCGTGATCCTGGCCTTCGGAGGCATCATCGCCACGCTCGGCGGCTTCATCGCCGTCGAGGTGGCCGGCCGGGTGCGCCACCACCCGCTCCCCTCGTGGCCCAGTGTCCTGGCCGGTTCGGCCGAGCGCCTGGTGGGAGTGCGCTGGGTCGCCTTCCCCCAGACGATCGACCGCTTCGCGTCGGTCAGTCTCCTCGCGGTCGGCATCAGCCTGATCGTCGTTGCGCTCTACCTGCTGACCCGCCCCGTGGTGGACCGGCGGCTGTCGTCGGGTGGCGCCCTGGTCGGCAGGCGCGCCGCGGAGCTCCGGGCGCGCGACATCGTGCGCCGCCACGGCACGGGTTCCCTCGACTACTTCGCCCTGCGCGACGACAAGCAGTGGTACTTCCATCGCGACTCCCTCGTCGCCTATGCCGTGCTCGGTGGGGTCTGCCTGGTCTCACCCGATCCCATCGGCCCGTTCTCCGAGCGGGCGCACGTCTGGGACTCGTTCCGGCGGTTCGTCGACCGCAACGGCTGGGGTCTGGGTGTGATGGCGGCCGGCGAGCAGTGGCTGCCGACCTACCAGGCGTCGGGGATGCGCTTCGTCTACATCGGCGACGAGGCCGTCGTCGACCTCACGAAGTTCTCCCTCGAGGGCGGCAAGATGAAAGGTCTGCGCCAAGCGGTGAACCGGGTGGCGCGCTACGGCTACACGGTCCGGTTCCTGGACCCGGCCAACCTCCGTCACGAGGACGCGGCCCGGGTGGCGGAGCTCATGGGGAAGAACCGCCGCGGCGAGCACGAGCGCGGCTTCTCCATGACGCTGGGCCGCGTCTTCGACCAGCGGGACTCGGGGCTCCTCCTGACACTGGTCGAGGGTCCCGACGGCGCGCCGGTCGCCATGTGCCAGTTCGTGCCCTCCCCGGCCATCGAGGGCTTCTCGCTCGACCTGATGCGCCGCGACCCCGGGGAGCACCCCAACGGTCTGCTCGACTTCGCGCTGTGCTCGACCATCGCCCACCTGCGCGAGGCGGGAAGCCAGGGTCTCAGCCTCAACTTCGCCGCCATGCGCTCCGTCCTCGAGGGCGATTCGGGCGACGGGGTCGGCCAGCGGGTCGAGCGTTGGGCCCTCAAGCGGCTCTCGGGCGTGCTGCAGATCGAGACCCTCTGGCGGTTCAACGCCAAGTACGAGCCCAGCTGGCTCCCCCGCTACATCGTCTTCGACTCCGCGGAGCAGTTCGTCCCGGTCGCCGTCCAGATCATGCGGGCCGAGTCGCTGACCGAGGTCCCGGTCATCGGACGCCTGCTCACGACGAACGCCGCCAAGCGATCGGGCGCGGGAGTCCCCGCCGAGGTGCTGGCCGCCGGCGAGCCGGCCAACGGGTCGGCGACGGCCCCGCGCGAAGAGACCAAGGCGGCCGGACGGACATGACCGGCGCCGGGACGGAGAGGTGGTCGCAGTGACATTGACCATGACGGCGAGCGAGCGCGAGGAGTTCCTGGCCGGCGTGCACGTGGGAGTCCTCGCCGTGGCGGATGCCGGCGAACGGGTCCTGGCCGTTCCCGTCTGGTACGGCTACGCACCGGGAGGCACGGTCGACGTGATCACGGGCGGCGAGAGTCGCAAGGCCCGCTGCCTGCGCGCCGCCGGGCGGTTCTCGCTGTGTGCGCAGACCGAGACCGCGCCCTACCGTTACGTGAGCGTGGAGGGACCCATCGTCGCCGAGGACGCACCGGTGACCGACGCCGAGCGCCGGGACATGGCGTACCGTTTCCTCGGCGCGGAGATCGGCGATCTCTATCTGACCGCGACCGAGGCCGACGCGGCGGCCAGTGTCGTGTTCCGGATGTCACCGCGTCGGTGGTTCACCTCCGACTTCGCCAAGCAGTTCGGAGGGGACTGACCGGCTACCGGTTCCGTCGTGCGTCCACCTCTGGGCAGGCACCGCCGCCGCCGCCGCGCATCGATGGCGGATTAGTTGCGCGATGGAAATATGCCTTGGAGGGCGATGCAGAAGTTCAGGACGAGAAGGGGCTGCCGGTTGTCGAACGGCTGACCTCCACCGGTGGCTGCGATCATGCCGGCGTTCATGACGGTGCTGTCGGGCGCGGCGTACGTGTCCTCCGGTGGGTGGCCTGGGACGAGCCCCGAGGGGTTCTTCGATGTCGCCTTTGCGTTACTGCCGTGTACCTGATGAGAGTGGCTCGGCATCTGGGCCTGGGTGAGCTGCACGGTTTCTGCGCCGAGCGTCGACCCGATGGCATAGCTGGACAGCCCGGTACCCTGACCTTGATGGAGCGGTATCCGGCTTCGCAGGTCGGGCAACGCGAACGTGGATGTTCCATTCCCGCCGTAAAAAGTCCCCAGAAGAGAGAAGAGGGCCTGTGTTCTGGCTGATGGGCATGAGTTGCCCATTGCACATTGCCCAACCGCTGGGGGCGAAGTTGAACCCGAAAAGTCCTGATCTCACCGAGGAATGGTTCAGACACGCTTCTCTCCTTGGACGCTCGTCGTGGTCAGATGCGGTTGATGATGGACTGGAGCCGCAGTGCTTTGGCCCCACGGTCGATCGGAGCGACGAACATGTCGAAGTTTCCGATCGCGCCGTTGTGAAAGGTACGGATCCCCTCGGTGCGCGGACGAGTCGGGGAGCAACTGAACACCAGAGAAAAACGATTCTCGCTGTCCGTCGTCCCCGAGGGGATGAGGTCGTCTATCTCGGCCAGCACGACGTCGTGGTGGGTTCCTGCGCCGGACAGGCGGAACGTGGAACCCAACAGGGGCACGAACGTGGACCGGGTGAGCGGCACCTGGCGCGCTGAACGAGGTGTCCGACCACGCTCCGACTCGGCCCCGGCGGCTTGGGAGAACGAGAGAGGAACGGCGCTCAATGCGGCCACAAGGGCGCCATGTTGGAGAAGTGTTCTCCTGGTGATTTTCCCGCCCGCTTCCAAGGCCCACCCCCCGCGCGAAGTTCAGCGTGATCATACAGCGGGACGCCCATTTCTCGCAATCGCTGAGCCAATTGGCGAGACCGCAGATGCCACCGAGTGAGTGGACGACTCTGCGACGGCTTGTTCCACGAGGTTCGCCAGCCATGGGTTGATTACACAGTCGATGACAAGATGGATACGGGTCAATTTCGAGCAGTTGGTGGCGAGGTGGGGCTTGTTGAAATTGAGGTACCACGCCTCACCCGCGCCGAGTTCGACGGGGTGACCGTCGTGCACGAAAGTAACGCCGGCGGCCGTCACGATGGGGATGTGAACGCGGATCTCTCCGTCGTCCCATCCGAGACGGTAGTCCCGGTGTTCCTTCAGCACGGCGCCCGGTCCCAGTGCGAGGAGACGGGCCGCCATGATCGGGCACTCGAACCGCGAGAGAGCGCGGCGGTGCTCGGGGCATCGGGCCAGGATTTCGGTGTCGGCGAAAGGTGCTGTCGGGGCAGGATCGGGATACAGCTGCGTGCCCACGCCTCCGGGGGATCGAAAGGCCACTCCCGTCCACTCGCCTTCGTAGATGTCGCGATTGAAATGCGGCACCCAGACACCGGGGGCGAGACCCAACGCCTCGGTCGCCAACGAGGGAGCATCGAAGAACAGTGGGAGTCGTAGCCGATCAGGTACGATCACCATGCCTCCGAACGAAGCGCCTCGAGCGCCGCGTACGTCGATCCGACTGCAGATTCAGTGGCGACGCGTGCCTCCGGTGTCGCTCGCTGTCTCTTGTCGTGTCCGTCGGGAACGAACTCGATGAACGGGTTCTTGGCATCGCGCCGAGCGGCGGCGGCGAAGGGTGCCCGTTCGCAATCTGTGACATCGAAGCCGAAGTGGGGAGCGATGCGGTCAGGAACCGAAAGAGGGAGGGAGGCGTAGTTGACGAGTTGCACGGCGCCGGCTCGGGCAGCCTCGAGCGCGGCCTCGCAATGCCGATTCAGGACGGCGGCGCAATACTCCTCTGCGCTGAGCGACTGCACGTCAACGGCTTCGAGTCCGACATCGTCGGTCGAGAGTGTGCCGGGGATCATGTGATACCCGCGTCGAGCCAGGTGGGAGACCATGACTTCCAGGGGGTCTCGATACAGGAAGATACAGGGGGTATCGGGAAAGGCCTGCCGGATCAGTCGCCATTGGACGATCGCCCACGCATCGAGTTTGACGACAAAGCGAGACTGATCGGGTTTCCGACGGTGTCCGAGGGCCGACAACATCCAACGCAGCCAGGCCACGTGATCTCTCGGAGAGAGATCCGGACAGAACGTCGGCGCCCGGAGGACCTGATCGACCGCCGGGGCTTCTGACACGACCAGCGCCTCACTCAGCGCTGCGAACATCTGGGCCACCAGCGTGGATCCGCATCGCGACAGGTGAAAGATGAAGCCCGACGGCTCCAGCCCGGGCGACGCCGTCGCAAATTCGGCCAGTACATCCATGTCCGTCCGCCGCCAGAAGAGGAGTCGGAAGGGATCCCGCAGACACCGTTCGATGGTCTGATCGAACATCGGATCGGTGAAGTCGATCCCTTCGGTGAAGCACCATCGAACCGCCGGTCCGCGATCGTCGATGACCAATGCTGTGGGAGACCAACCCACCAGTCGGTGGGACACTGTCGTCACACCCATCGATCGAGGCTCTGACGCCGGGCGACGCGGAAGGCCGCGTCGACCTCGTCGGTCGACAGTTCGTACCCGTGCTCGTGGGCGACGGCAACGACCTCATCAATGAACGACGGGAGATCAGGAGCGGACAAGAGCCGGCGACGGAGTTGCGGATTGTCGACGACAATCGCCCGAAGGTCCTCGAGTGTGCTGTTCGACACCGACGGCAGGATAACCCGGTACGCTCCAGCGACCGATGCCCGGCGATGTGACCACCCGCGCGGTAAGCCTCCCAGAAGATGGAGAGTTCCTGCTTTCCGTCTACGAGGCCTTCAGGCGGCCGGAGCTGAGCATGTTGGGATGGTCCGAATCGGAGCTCAGTGCGTTCGTCCGCATGCAGTTCGACGCGCAGACCCTCCACTTCACCAGGGTCTTCCCGGGCGCAGACGACCTTCTCATCCTGGTGGACGACGAGCCGGCGGGACGGCTCCTGGTCGATCGGTCCGACACGCAGATCCGTCATCGTCGACATCGCTCTTCTCCCCGACGTACGAGGGGTTGGCGTCGGAGGCCAACTGGTCCGGCACCTGTCGACGGAGGCAGACGTCCTCGGGTTGCCCGTGACCTGTCATGTGGCGCAGGACAACGTTGCCCGAGGCTTCTGGGAACATCTCGGCTTCGAGGAGCGAGGCCTCGATGGTCTTCACGTGGCGATGGAACGACCCTGTGGACCTCGCCCCGGCTGAACCCACGCAGCGAACAGCACGATGGAAGCGGACGATCGGGCCCCCCGGCCCTAGTGCGGCAGGAACAGCAGCGTGGCGTGGTTGGCGAAGTCGATCAGCGGTTCGGGCCACACCCCGAAGAGCACCGTCACTCCCGTGCACAGGCCGATGGCCAGCGCGCTCAGGGCCGGGACCGGCACGGCCGTGGGCAGCTCGTCCTCGCCCTGGGGCTCCTCGTCGGCGAGGAGTATCTGCTCGTTGATCGTCGTCACCGCCGCCGCCGTCGACTCTTCCGCCGCCCCCGCCGCGGCGATCGGTTGCGCCGGGCCCGCAGTGGCCCCGGGGTCCGCCGGACCCGACATAGCCGGCGTGTCACCGCCGGCCGCCCGCTGTCCGCGGGAGCGCCGGAACCGGCAGAGACCGATCGGGCGCCCGCAGGATCCGTCCCCGCCTCGGGCTCGCCCAGTCCGCCGCCGGCGTACATCAGCACGGCCACCCGGAGGTAGAAGTAGGCGGCGATGGCGGCGGTCACCATGGCGATGACGCCCAGGGGGACGTAGCCGGCGTCGATGGACGCGAAGACGACCTGGAGCTTGGCCCAGAGGCCGGTGGTGAAGGGCGCCCCCGCTTGGGCCAGGAGCAGCACGGCGAAGACCAACGCCAGCACCGGTTGGCGACCCGCCAGGCCCCGGTAGCGGGCCAGGTCGTGATCGCCGTCACCCTCGCGTCCGAGCACGGTCACGACGGCGAAGCTGCCGACGGTCATGAACATGTAGGCGAAGAGGTAGTAGAGCGACGCGCTCGCTCCCCGGGCGGTGCCGGCGACGACGCCGAGCAGGATGAACCCGGCGTGGTTGATGGACGAGTAGGCCAGCATCCGCTTCACGTCGCGCTGGCGCAGCGCCACGACCGCACCGAGGACCAGGGTCAGGACGGCCAGTCCGTAGACGACCGGCCTCCAGTCGGTGGCGACCACGCCGAACGACGACAGGAGCACCCGCAGCATGGCGGCGAACGCTCCCGCCTTGGCCACCGCCGCCATGAACCCGGTCACCGGGGACGGCGCTCCCTGGTACACGTCGGGCGTCCACATGTGGAACGGGACCGCCGCCACCTTGAAGGCGAAGCCGACGATGACCAGCGACAGGCCGGCCAGGAGCAACCCGTTGGAAAGGACGACGTTCCTGGAGAGGAAATCGGAGATCTGGGTCAGGTTGGTCGATCCGGTCGCCCCGTAGACGAGCGCGATCCCGTACACGAAGATGGCCGACGAGAAGCCACCCAGGATGAAGTACTTCAGCGCCGCCTCGCCCGACGCGGCGCGGCGGTAGTTGAACGCCGTGAGGACGTAGAGCGCGATGGAGAGGATCTCGAGGCCGAGGAACACCACGATGAGGTCGTTGGCGATGGCCATGATCATGGCCCCCGACGCCGAGACCATGGCCAGCACGTGGAACTCCGCGCCCTGCACCCCCTCGCGGCGCAGGTAGCCGTCCGCCACCAGCGCGCTGAGGAGCATGGCGATCGACACCAACATCATGAAGAGCACGCTGAAGCCGTCCATCACGACGGCCTGTTTCACGTAGGTGTGCGCGCCGTGGTCCGAGACGTCGGTCCACTGCCAGATGGCCACGCCCAGCGCCCCGGCGGAGATGGCCACGGTGGCGATGGTGCCCACCCGGACCCGGAGCGGTCGGCTGACGAGCGAGGCGATGGCCAGGAGCACGATCGCTCCGCCGATCATGATGATCGGCGGCATGATCGCCAGCCAGCGGATGGGCGGGACGGGGATGGTGCCCGCCGGCACGTGCGCAGCGTGCGAAGTGGCGAGCAGCGACGCGATCACTTGGTGCCCTCCACGCCCTTGACGGCGACCGAAGGCTGGGACTGCCCGGTGCGCGACTCCACGTGGGCGATCAGCTGGTTCACCGATGGGTTGATCCGGTCGAGCACCGGCTTGGGGTACACGCCGAGGAACACGATCAGGATGATGAGGGGCGCCATGATGCAGCGCTCCAACAGCGCCAGGTCACGCGTCTTCTCGTCCGCCGGGCGCGGCGCACCGTGGAAGACCTGCTGGTAGGCCCAGAGCAGGTAGATCGCAGCCACGATCACCCCGGCGACGGCGACGACCGCCCACCAGCGGTGGGTGATGAAGGTGCCCGAGAGCACCAGGAACTCGCTCACGAACCCGTTGAGGCCGGGCAGGCCGATGGAGGCCAGCATGGAGACGGTGAACACCGCGGCCAGCACCGGGGCCGCCTTCTGCAGGCCGCGCAGCTCCCCGGCCTGCCACGTGCCGCGGCGCTGGTAGATGAACCCGATGAGGATGAACAGGGCCGCCACGATCAGCCCGTGGTTCACCATCAGCAGGACGCCGCCGGCCAGACCCTGGGTGCTGATGGCGATCACCCCCAGGGCGATGAAGCCGATCTGGGCCAGCGACGAGTACGTGACGAGGCGCTTCAGGTCACGCTGGGCGCAGGCGACGACCGCGCCGTAGATGATGCCGATCACGGCCAGCGTCAGCACGAGCGGGCCCAGGGTGCGCGTCGCGTGCGGGAAGAGGTTCAGGTCGAAGCGGATGATCCCGTAGGTCCCGAGCTTGGCCAGCACGCCCGAGAGGAGCACCGAGCCCTCCTCTGGCGCCTCGGTGTACGCGTCCGGTGACCACGTGTGCAGCGGGAAGAGGGGTGCCTTCACGGCGAAGGCGGCGGTGAAGGCCAGGAACAGGAGGATCTCGGTGCTCGACGACAGGTGCGTCTGCATGAGCGGCCCGAGCGAGAACGTCAGGTAGTGGTACTGGGACTGGTGGATGAAGGCCAGGACCAGGATGCCCACGAGCAGGAAGGCGGAGCCCAGGAAGGTGTAGAGGAAGAACTTGATGGCGGCGTAGGCCCGCCGCTGGTGGCCCCAGCCGGCGATGATGAAGTAGGCCGGCACGAGGGTCAGCTCGAACATGAAGAAGAAGACGATGAGGTCGAGCGACAGGAAGCTGCCCATCACCGCGGCCTCGAGCAGGAGGATCCAGGCGAAGTAGACCCGCGAGTTCTCGCGGTTGCGCCCGAGGACGATGGCGAGCGGGAACAGCACGGCGGTCAGGAGCACGAGGAAGATCGAGATCCCGTCGACGCCCAGGTACCAGTGCACCCCGAGGCTGACCCCGGTGTACTCATGGTCGCTCACCAGCTGGAATCCGCCGTCGTGCACCTTCATCGCCACCATCGCGGCCACGGCGAAACCGAGGGTGACCAGCGACACGATCAGCGCGAGCGCGTAGGTCAGCTCACGGTGCATGCGGCGGTCCAGCCCGAGCAGCGCCAGCCCGGCCGCGCCGGCGGCCGGCAGCAGCACGAGGACGGTGAGGAAGGGGACGATGTGCATCAGCTCCACCACGTCCGCGAGAGCATGAACGCGATCACCAGCGCCATGCCGAGGGCGATGCCGAGCGCGTAGTTCCGGGCGTAGCCGGTCTGCAGCCGGCGGGCCGCGCTGCCGGTGGCGCGGACCAGGTGCGCGGTGCCGTTGACGGCACCGTCGATGATGCGGGCGTCGACGACCCAGGCCGAGAACATGGCCAGGCGCTGGCTCGGTCGTCCGATGAGGGTGTCGTAGACGTCGTCCCAGTACCAGACGCGCTGCAAGAACGCGGGTTCCAGGGCCGGTTTGTCGACCACCGACCCGCGCCAGAGCCACGCCGCGACGATGACCCCGATCACGGCGGCGACGGCGTCCATGGTCCCGAGCACCCACTGGCTGGTGTCACCGAGGTGGTCGTTGTAGAGGTCGCCGGAGAACACGGGGGCCAGGAAGTTGTTGAGGCTGTGCGTGTGGGCCCACGGCAGGTTGAGCAGCTCGCCGAAGAGCGAGAGGAAGGCGAGGACGACGAGGGGCGTCAGCATGATCCAGTTGGACTCGTGCGGCCGGTGGAGGGCCGGCTCCCCGTGGGGTCCGACGGACTCGAAGCGGGGCTCACCGCCGAAGGTCAGGATCTCGAGCCGGCTCATGTAGTAGGCGGTCAGCACCGCCGTCAGCAGCGCAATGACCCACAGCACCTCGTAGTGGGAGTAGGCGTTGTCGAGCACGTCGCCCTTGGCGAAGAAGCCCGACAGCGGCGGGATGCCGATGATGGCCAGCCAGCCCACGGTGAACGTGACCGTCGTCCAGCGCATGTACCGGCGGATGGCGCCCATGCGTTTGAGGTCCTGCTCGTCGTCGAGCCCGTGGATGACCGAGCCCGCCCCGAGGAACAGCAGCGCCTTGAAGAAGGCGTGCATGACCATGAGGAAGATGGCCGCCACGAAGGCACCCGAGCCGACGGCCAGCATCATGTAGCCGATCTGCGACACGGTCGAGAACGCCAGCACCTTCTTGATGTCCTGCTGGGCGCAGGCGATGGTGGCGGCGACGAAGGCCGTGGCGGTCCCGATGACGGCGATCACCGTCATGCCCGAAGAGGTCAGGTGGAGCAACGGGTTCATCCGACAGAGCAGATAGACGCCGGCCGTGACCATGGTGGCGGCATGGATCAGGGCGGAGACCGGCGTCGGGCCCTCCATGGCGTCGGGCAGCCAGTTGAACAGGGGGATCTGGGCCGACTTGCCGGCGGCGGCGAGGAACAGGAGCAGCACGGCGGCCGTGGCCGTCCCGCTGCTCAGGTGGGAGAGCTGGCCGAAGATGCCCCCACCGGGACCGCTCGTGTACTGGACGGTGCCCGGTCTTCTCGAAGAGGAGGAAGATGGCCAGCAGGAACCCGGCGTCACCGATCCGGTTGTAGATGAAGGCCTTCTTGCCGGCCGAGGCCGCCGACTCCCGCTCGAACCAGAAGGCGACGAGGAAGTAGGAGCAGACGCCGACGCCCTCCCACCCGACGAAGGTGAGCACCAGGTTGTCCGCCAGCACCAGCAGGACCATGGAGAAGACGAAGAGGTTGAGGTAGACGAAGAACTTGGTGAAGTCCCGGTCCCGCTTCATGTACGCGACCGAGTAGAGGTGGATCAGCGCGCTGACCCCGGTCACGAACATGCACATCGTCATGGAGAGCGGGTCGACCAGCGTTCCCACGGGCACGCTGAGGCCGCCGGAACTGAACCACGTCCAGTAGTTGTCGGTGATCAGGCGCTGCGACGAGGGGAGGTCGATGAGGCCGGCCAGGACCACGCAGGCCGAGACGAAGGCCCCGGTCACGGCGGCCGTGCCCACCCAGCCCGCCAGGGGGTCGCCCATCCGGCGCCCGAAGGTGACGAGGACGAGGAACCCGGCCAGGGGGAACAACAGCATGAGGTACGCGACGTGGACCATGTTCGATCAGCCGCGCAGCGAGTCCAGGTCGTCGGCGACGGTCGTGGCGCGCCGGCGGTAGTTGGTGACGACGATGCCGAGCCCGACCACGACCTCGGCCGCCGCCACGACGAGCACGAAGAACACGAGGACCTGGCCGCCGATGTCGTTGAGCATGCGGGCGAAGGTGACGAAGGTGAGGTTGGCCGCGTTGAGCATCAGCTCGATGCACATGAACATGATCAGGACGTTGCGCCGCACCAGCAGCCCGATGGCGCCGATGGTGAACACGACGGCCGCCAGGCCGATGTACCAGGCTCCCGAGAGGCTCATGCCGGCAACTCGGTGTCGCTCGGCTCGTCCCGGGACGCGTGCACGGTCGGAGGACGGCGGGCCAGCACCACCGCCCCGACCACGGCGATGACGAGGAGGGCGGCGGTGGCCTCGAAGGCGAAGAGGTACGTGGTGAAGAGCTGCTTGCCCAGCTGGGCGGGCTCGCCGGCCGGGGAGCCGGGCCCGGCCACGTGGCCCGAGATGGGTCCCACGACCTGGCGGGCCCCGGTCACCCAGTGCGCGGTCGCCGCCATGGCCAGCACGCCGAAGAGCGTGATGGCCGAGACGATGAAGGCGAGCGGCCGCTGCCCCGCCAGCGGCTCGACCTCGATGTCCTCGGCCCGGTCGACGCCGAGGAACATGATCACGAACAGGAACAGGACGACGATGGCGCCGGCGTAGACGATGATCTGCACCGCCGCCAGGAAGTCGGCCGCCTGCTCGATGAAGAGCACGGCCACGCCGAAGAGCGTCATCACGAGACTCGAGCGCGGCGTGCACCGGGTTGCGCGACGTCACCACGCCGATGGACCCGACCAGGATCACCACGGCCGAGGCGGCGAAGACCAGGATGTCGGGCCAGGCCGGGCGCGTCGAAGCCAGGAGAAGGGCGGCGTGGTCCACTCAGGCGCTCCCTTCCGGGTTTTCGGCCGCCCCGGCTGCCCGGCCCCCCGGCGCGGCGGCGGCACCCGCCTTCGACGCCTTCGCCTCCGCCTCGGCCGCCTTGGTCTCGTGCCTTGGCTCCGCCTTTGCGCGTGCGGCGCGCAGCTCCTTCATCCGTGCCCGCGTGGCCTCGAGCTTCTTCTTGTTGCGCTCCGCACCCTTCTGGGCCCGCCAGACCCTGCCGTGCATGCCCCGGTGCGCCAGCGGGATGTCCTCGTCGAGCAGGTGGGCTTCGAGCACTTCGCGCAGCGGCTTCGTCCCGGTCGCCTCGTCGTCGCGCCGGCCGGACTGGCCACCCTCGGGCGCGCGTACGCCGTAGCCGAGCTCGCCCGACCACTGCACCTCGCCCTCGTAGGCGGCGTTGCCCGACGGGGAGGTGGCACGCATCCAGCCGGACGTCATGAGGTCGTCACCCTCGCGCCAGTCCTCCCACGGCAGCTTCTTGGGCGTGCCGTCGTCGTTCACGACGAGCTCGTCCTTGGTGTAGATGGCGTCGGAGCGGTTGGTGAAGGAGAACTCGAAGAGCTTGGACTCGGTGATGGCCTCGGTCGGGCACGCCTCCACGCACATGTCGCAGTGGATGCAGCGCAGGTAGTTGATCTCGTAGACGTAGCCGTAGCGCTCGCCCGGCGAGACCGGGTGGTCGGGCGGATTGTCCAGGCCGCGCACGTAGATGCAGTCCGCCGGGCACACGCCCGCGCACAGCTCGCAGCCGATGCACTTCTCCATGCCGTCCTCGTAGCGGTTCAGGACGTGACGCCCGTGCTGGCGGGGCTGCTTGGGCTTCTTCTCCTCGGGGTACATCCGGGTGACCCGAGGACGGGTCAGGTGCTGGAAGGTCAGCTTGAAGCCGCCGAGGAACGACAGCTGGTCCTTGACCTCGTCGCCGACGCCCATTACGCATCACCTCCCGGATCCGTTCGGTACCGTCGCGGGCCGGAACGGGCTGGTCACCCTGCCCCCGATGGCGGGGATCACGAGATCCTCCTCGCTGCGGCCGGCGCCCAGGTGGTTGGCCCGGAACAACAGGACCGACGCGCCGAGGACGACGGGCAGCAGGATGAGCCCGGCCCAGCCCCAGGCGATGATGGCGGCCACCATCAGCAGCCAACCCAGCGTGAGGGGGATCAGGCGCTTCCAGCCCAGGTCCATCAGTTGGTCGTAGCGCAGCCGCGGCAGCGCGGCGCGGAACCAGACGTAGATGAAGCAGAACGCCGTCGTCTTGAGCAGGAAGTAGATGATCGGCATGTAGATGCTCGCCCCGGGGATGTGGAAGATGTAGCCGTTGGGCCCGCCGAAGAACAGCGTCACCACGATGGCCGACATGGTGATGGTGTTCATGAACTCCGCCAGGAAGAACAGCCCGAAGCGGATGGACGAGTACTCCGTGTGGAACCCGCCCACCAGCTCCTGCTCGGCCTCGGTCAGGTCGAAGGGCGGCCGGGTCAGCTCGGCCGTGATGGCGATCATGAAGAAGACGAAGGGCAGGAAGCCCAGCCGGATCAGGTTCCAGTTCCAGAAGCCGTCGGCCTGCGAGGCCACGATGGCCCGGGTGGAGAGCGAGCGGCTCACCAGCACGACCATCACCGTGGTCATGCCGAGCGCCGCCTCGTAGGAGATCACCTGGGCCGAGGCGCGCACCGATCCGAGCAGCGGGTACTTCGATCCCGAGGACCATCCGGCCAGCATCACGCCGTACACCGCGATGCCCGACATGGCCAGGACGAGGAGGATCCCCATGGGCGGATCCGCCACCTGGAGCTCGAAGGTGTGGCTGCCGATGGTGATCACGCCGCCGACCGGGACCACGGTGAAGACGAGCACGGCCGGGATCACCGACAGGTACGGGGCGAGCTTGAAGACGAAGGCGTCCGCCCGGTCGGGCAGCAGGTCCTCCTTGAACACGAGTTTGGTGCCGTCGGCCAGCGTCTGGAGCAACCCCCACGGCCCGGCCCGGTTCGGTCCCACCCGGCTCTGCATGTCCGAGATCACCTTGCGTTCGAACCAGATCATGAGCGCCGTCGCCACCAGCAGCGCCACGAACGCCACGAGGCACTTGACGATCACGATGACCCAGACCTCCCAGTTGAGGCCGAAGAAGAAGAGCGGGTCGCCGTTGCCGCTGTTCGCGCTGTGCGTGAGGAGGGTCGGTCCGAGGTTCGACGCCGCCTGGTGCGCGGCGGAGCCGGCATCCGACGTCGTCGAAGCGAGGAGGGCCGCGATCACACCGACTCCATCCGCACGTCCGTCACCGGACGCCGGCTGTCGATCAGGGTGGCGACCGCGTTACCCGGCACGCTCTCCCCGCCGGGGACGTTGAAGTCGATGGCGACGACGCCCCGCGGCACGCCGGCGTCGGGCTCGGCCTCGAGGACCAGCTCGCCCCGGGCCGAGCGCACCCTCACACGGTCGCCCACGTCCGCCCCGAGCCGGTCGAGGTCGTAGGGGTTGGCCCGCGCCACCAGGGCTGGCACCAGCGGCGTGAGCGACGGTGACCCGGTCACCGAGCTGCCGGCGTCGTAGAGGCGGCGCCCGGCCACGAGCCGCAGCACGTAGTTCTCGGCCTTGGGGACGTGGAGGGGCTCGGGCGCGTCGCCGGCGGCGGTACGAGAGCAACGCCGGCGGGCCCCCCAGCGCGGCGGCACGCGCCAGCGCGGGCAGGCTGCCCCCGGTGCCCGACGCGCGGGGGTGCGCCCTGGCGCTCGACGGACTCGACACCGGGCAGTGCGATCGGGTCGATGGGCGACACGTCCGGGTGGTGGTCGTCGGGGCCGAGCGGCACCACGATGCCGTCGTGGGCCGCGTCCGAGTGCTGCACCTCCTGGGTCAGCCCGGCGTACGCCGGGGCGGTGCCCTCCAGCTCGTCGGCCAGGTCCGGCATGCTCCGGACGCCGAGGTCGGCGCCGAGGGCGGCGGCCAGCTCGGCCGCGATCATCCAGTCGGGCCAGGCGAAGCCGGGCGCGGTGAGCTTGGGCCCGAGCCGGCTGACGCGCCCCTCCATGTTGGTGGTCGTCCCCGGCCGCTCGTGGGCCACGGCGCAGGGCAGCACCACGTCGGCGCACTCGTCGACCGACTGCGAAGGATGGCCGGTCACGGCGACGACGAAGTGGCCCGACGACAGCGCCTTCGCCGCCACGGCGTGGTCGGGAAAGTCGCTCAGCGGGTCGGCGCCGAGCAGGATCAGCGCGCGGACGCCGGGGTCGCCGTGGACCGTGGCGTCCGCGCCGTCGTCTTCGCCGGCTTCCTGGCCGGTCTTCTCGCCGGCCTCCTCGCCGGCCTCCTCGCCGGCCATGGAGGCCAAGATGCCCGCGGTGTCGCGGCCGGGCCGCGCCGGGACGGCGCCCCAGGCGGCGGTGAAGCGCTCCCGCCCCGCGTCGAGCGACACCCGGCCCGGCAGGATGCCCGGGGCCAGGCCCATGTCGAGCGCACCGAAGACGTTGCCCCGTCGCAGCGCGGGCAGGAACCGGGCCTCGGGCAGGGCGTCGGCCAGCGCCCGCAGTGCCTCGGCCACCACCTCGCCCGCCTCGGCGTAGGACGGCCGGCCCGCCACGACTACGACGCCGCGCCCACCCGGGCGGGCCGCCAGGAGCTCCCGGGCCGCGTCGAGCGCGCCGGGCGCCGATGCGCGCTGCCCTCGTGGTGGCTGCTCAGCGCCGCCGCTGCGGCGTCGTCCCCGGTCAACGCCTTCGCCACCAGCGGTGCGTCGCCCGGCCGGAACCCGAGCCGGGCGGCGGCGAACGGGGTGAGCGCGGTCGGGGTCGGGGAGACTTCGACCAGGGCGGAGCCCGATGTGACGGCGGCCGCGCAGGCGGAGGAACAGGACCGGCAGCTCCTCGCGCAGGTCTCCCGCCAGGACGACGAGGACCGGTGCCGTGCAGGCCTCTTCGATGGTGGCCCGGGGCAGCCCGAGCACGAGGTCGCCGGGAAGGCCGTCCCCGAGCTGCGCGTCGACCGAGTCCGTGCCGATGATGCCCTTGGCCAGCTTGGCCCAGGCGTACGCCGACTCGTTGGTCAGGCGCGCCCCGCCGATGACCCCGACGGCGCCGGGCCCGCCGGCGTCCGTCGCGGCCGAGATGCCCGCCGCGGCGGCGGCCAGGGCCTCGCCCCAGTTGACCGGGACGAGCTCGCCTTCCCGGCGTATCCGCGGCTCGACGAGACGCCCGTGCTCGAACCGGCGTGTCTCGAGAACCTCGCCCAGGAACTGGCCCCGGCTCACACCGAGGCTCACGACCTGCGAGGCGGTGGCCGGGGCCACGTCGACGGCCTCGTCGGCCAGCTCGCTGGGCACCGCCCCGGCGTCCACCTCGTCGCCGTTGACCGACTCGTAGGCGAAGCGGCCCTTGTCGCAGAGCCAGCCGTGGTTCACCGGCTCCGAGTCGATCCCGAGCAGCCGCGTCAAGCGGTTCGACGACGACTGCACCGCCACCCGGCACCCCACCGAGCAGGTGGTGCAGGTCGACTCGACCTGGTCGAGGTCCCAGGGCCGTGCCGTGAAGCGGTACGGCGTCGCCGTGAGCGCGCCGACGGGGCAGATCTGCACCGTGTTGCCGCTGAAGTAGGAGGAGAAGGGCTCCGTGGGGAAGTTCGCAACCTCGACCTCCTCGCCCCGGCCGGCGAAGTCGATCTGGGCCTCGCCCGCCACCTCGGCCGCGAAACGGGTGCAGCGCGCGCACTGGATGCAGCGCTCGCGGTCGAGCAGCACCAGGTCGGAGATGGCGATCGGCTTCTCGAAGTGGCGCTTCTCCTCGATGAACCGGCTCTCGCCCGGCCCGTAGGCCAGGGTCTGGTCCTGCAGCGGGCATTCACCGCCCTTGTCGCACACCGGGCAGTCGAGCGGGTGGTTGGCGAGCAGGAACTCGAGCACCCCGTCCTGGGCCTTCTTCACCTTCTCCGAGGTGGTGTCGACCACCATGCCGTCGGCTGCCTCGATGAAGCAGGCCGGCTGGAGCGTCGCCCCGCGGGGTCCGTCGACCTCGACCAGGCACATGCGGCACATGCCGACGGGCGACATGCGGGGGTGGTAGCAGAAGCGTGGGATGTAGGTGCCGGCCCGCTCCGCCGCCGCGATGAGCAGCTCCCCCTTGGCCGCGGTGGTGCGGCGACCGTCGAGGGTGAAGGTGAGCGGCGTCGTCCCCGGCCGAGTCGGTGCCGGTCACATCAGCCAAAGGGGCACCCCCCTTCCTTGACGTGGACGAGGAACTCGTCGCGGAACATGCGGATGCCCGAGGCGATCGACGAGGGGATGGAGGGGCCCAGCACGCAGATGGTCGTCTGCTGCGGCGGCCAGGCCACGCCGGGCGAGATGTTGTCGCACAGGTCCATGAGGAGGTCCAGGTCCTCTTCGCGGCCCTCGCCGTTCTCGATCCGCCACATGATGCGCTCCAGCCAGCCCGATCCCTCCCGGCACGGCGTGCACTGCCCGCACGACTCGCGGGCGAAGAATTTGGTGATCCGCCACGCCGCTCGCACCACGCAGTCGGCGGAGTCCATCACCACGACCGACCCGGAGCCGAGCATGGAGCCGGCTTGGCCCACCTCGTCCTGCCCGAGCGGCAGGTCCACCTGGTCCGGGCCGAACCAGGGCGCGGACACGCCGCCGGGGATGAAGGCCTTGAGGGTGTTGGAGCCGCGTATGCCGCCGCCGAGGACGGGTGCGTAGATCAGGTCGCGGAACGTGGTCTTCACCATCTCGAGCTCGTAGTTGCCGGGATTGCGCACGTGGCCGGCCAGGGCGAAGAGCCGGGTCCCGGTCGAGCGGCCCGCCCCGAGCGCGGCGAAGGCCGCGCCGCCGTTGGTGACGATCCAGGGGATGTTCGACATGGTCTCGACGTTGTTGACCACGGTCGGCTCGCCGTAGAAGCCGATGGCGGCGGGGAAGAACGGCGGCTTGATCCGCGGGAAGCCGCGCTTGCCCTCGAGCGACTCGAGGAGCGCGGTCTCCTCGCCGCAGATGTACGGCGCCGGCCCCGGGGTGCACGACCACGTCGAGCGAGAACCCGGAGCCGAAGATGTCCGCCCCGACGGCACCGTGGTCGTAGGCCTCGTTGAGCGCCTGCTCCAGGCGCTCGAGCCCGAGCGCGAACTCGCCCCGGATGTAGATGAAGGCCTGGGTCACGCCGAGCGAGTAGGCCGAGATGAGCACGCCCTCGAGGATCTGATGGGGGTCGCCCTCAATCAGCAGGTGGTCCTTGAACGTGGCCGGCTCCGACTCGTCGCCGTTGATGACGAGATAGGTGACCGGGTTCTTGCGCAGCATCGACCACTTGCGCCCGGCGGGGAAGCCGGCGCCACCCCGCCCGAGCAGGCTGGCGGCATCCACCTCGGCCGCCACCGCCTCGGGCGTCATGGTCAGCGCCTTGCGCAGCGCCTCGTACCCGCCGGTGGCCAGGTACCGCTCCAGGGTGTGCGAGCCGTCCTCGCCCAGGCGCGACGTGATGATCTTCGGCGCGTCGGTGATGGCCATCAGGCCGCGTCACCTCCGGCACTCGCCGCCGCGGCGGTCCTCGCCGCCTGCGCCTCGCCCGTCGCCGCCCGCTCGCGGGCGATGGCGGCGGGGTCGGCCCGCAGCCCCCCGTTGCGCCGCACCCGGATCAGCGTGCCGTGCGGCGGCACCGTGTCGGACAGCGCGCCCGAACGCAGGTCGCCGAGGAGGCGGTCGAAGCTCTCGGGTGTCTGCGCGCCGACGTAGCGGTGGTTGACCTGGACGCACGGCGTGCGGTCGCAGTCGGCCAGGCACTCGGACTCCTCCAGCGTGAACACGCCGTCCGTCGTCGTGCCGCCGGCGCGTATCCCGAGCGCGGACTCGGCGTGCTCCAGCAGTTCGAGCGCGCCGCCGAGCAGGCAGGCGATGTTGGTGCAGACCGACACCACGTAGGTGCCTACCGGCTCGGTGTGCAACATGTCGTAGAACGTGGCGGTCCCCCGGACCTCGGCCGCGGTCACGCCGCACAGCTCGGCGATCTCGGTCATGGCCTCGGGCCGCAGCCAGCCGTCCTGCTCCTGCGCCAGGTGGCACAGCGGGATGAGGGCCGAGCGCGGCCGGGGGTAGAGGTCGACCAGCTCCTTGGCCCGGGCCACGATGTCGGGGCGGAGGTGGCTCACCGGTCCACCTCGCCCATCACGGGGTCGACCGAGGAGATGACGGCGACGGCGTCGGCCATGAGCCCGCCCCGCAGCAGCAGCGGCAGCGCCTGCAGGTTGACGAAGCTCGGGCCGCGGATGTGCATCCGGTACGGCTTGGAGGTGCCGTCGGAGACCAGGTAGCAGCCGAGCTCCCCCCGGGGTGACTCGATGGCCATGTACACCTCGCCCTCGGGCACCCGGAAGCCCTCGGTGAAGATCTTGAAGTGGTGGATCAGCGCTTCCATGCTCTCGTCGATGCGGGCGCGCGGTGGGGGGGTGACCTTGCGGTCCTGCACCCGGTAGTCGCCCGGGGGCATCATCTCGGCGATCTGGCGGATCATGCGGATCGACTCGCGGATTTCGTTGAGGCGCACCGAGTAGCGGTCGAAGTTGTCCCCGTAGCGTCCGACGATCACGTCGAAGTCGAGCTTGTCGTAGGCCAGATACGGCATGGTGCGCCGCAGGTCCCAGGGCACGCCGGTCGAGCGCAGGATGGGCCCGGTGACCGACAGCGCGAGCGCCTCTTCGGCCGTGATGTTCCCGACGCCCTCGGTCCGGTCGCGAAAGATGGGCTGCCCGGTGAGCAGCTCGTCGTACTCGAACGTGCGGGCCAGCACCGTGTCGCAGATGACCTCGACGTCGTCCTCCCACCCGTCGGGCAGGTCGGCCGCGACGCCGCCGGGGCGGATGTAGTTCGTGTTCATCCGCAGCCCGGTCGTCTTCTCGAAGAACGTGAGGACCATCTCGCGCTCGCGGAAGCCGTAGATCATCATGGAGGTGGACCCGAGGTCCATGCCGTTGGTCGCCATCCACATCAGGTGCGACGACACGCGGTTCAGCTCGGTCATCAGCATGCGGATCCACGTGGCCCGCGGCGGCAGATCGACGCCGAGCAACGCCTCGGTGGCGAGGGAGAAGACCAGCTCGTTGTGCAGCGGTGCGAGGTAGTCCATCCGGGTCACGTTGGTGCAACCCGTGACGTAGGTGAGCTCCTCGCCGGTCTTCTCCATGCCGGTGTGCAGGTACCCGATGATGGGCTTGGTCCGCAGGACCGTCTCCCCGTCGAGCTCGAGCATGAGCCGCAGCACGCCGTGGGTGGAGGGGTGCTGCGGCCCCATGTTGATGATCATCGTCTGGTCGTCGCGGCGCTCCATGTCGATGTCGTTCGGGTCGACGTAGCCGCCCTCGGGCAGGCGCAGCACCGCGCCCACCTCCTGGCGGAGCTCCGACGCGCTCGTGGTGCCGCGTGGCGCCAGCTCCTGCGCCCCCTCCGAGGTCTCGGCCACGAAGAACCGCTCCTCGGCCGCCCGGTGCGAGGCCTCGTCGGGCTCGAGCCCGACGTCGGGCTCGTGGCCGACCTCGGGCTCCTCCGGCGGCTCGGCTCCCGGCGTCGTGGTCGTCGTGCTCGGTCATCTCGGCCCCGGAGCCTCTTTGAATTGCACCGGGCACGCGGCCGACGCCGTAGTCCTTGCGCAGCGGATGGCCCTCCCAGTCCTCGGGCATCAGGATGCGAGTCATGTCCGGGTGGTCGGCGAAGACGATGCCGACCAGGTCGTACGCCTCGCGCTCCATGGCGTCCGCCCCCGGGTAGATGTCGACGATGCTGTCGACGAGCGGGTTGGCTTCGGGCACCTGCACCCGGACCCGCACCCGCTGGCGCATGGACAGGGAGAGCAGGTTCACCACGACCTCGAAGCGCTCGGCCGAGACGCCGTCGGGCAACGACCGCCCGGGGTGGGTCAGGTAGTCGACCCCACACAGGTCGGCGCAGGTCTCGAACCCGGCGTCGCGGAACGCGGCGACCATGCGGTGGTACGTGTCCCGCTGCGGGAAGGCCAGCTGGTCGACCAGGCGGTCGGGCAGGCGGGGCACCTCGGGCAGCACGCCGCTGGGCGGCGCGGCTCGCGGCGCGGCGGTCGGGGCAGCCTCGCTCACCGCGGTGTGGCCACCCGCACCGCGTCGGGCACGGCCGGCACCCAGCCGCCGGTCGCCTGCTCGCCCGCCGGAACGGACGAGCCCGGGCGGCGCGTGATCTCTCCGGTGCGGATCTTCTCGTGCAGGGTCAGGATGGCGTGCAGGAGCGTCTCGGGCGACGGCGGGCAGCCGGGGGCGTAGACGTCGACCGGCACGATCTGGTCGACGCCCTGCACGATGGCGTAGTTGTTGAACATGCCGCCGGTCGAGGCGCAGACCCCCATGGAGATGACCCACTTGGGCTCCATCATCTGGTCGTAGACCTGGCGCAGCACCGGCGCCATCTTCTGGGAGACGCGTCCGGCGACGACCATCAGATCGGCCTGGCGCGGCGAGGCGCGGAACACCTCCATCCCCAGCCGGCTGATGTCGTAGTCCGCCGCCCCCACCGACATCATCTCGATGGCGCAGCACGCCAAACCGAAGGTGGCGGGCCACACGCTGTTGCGGCGGGCCCACTTGACCAGGTCCTCGATCCGGCCGGTCAAGAAGTTGTGCTGGAGGTCCTCGAACCCCATGCCTCAGGCCGCCTCGCCCGGCGTCGGCCGCCGCGCTGATGCGCGTGATGGTCGACTCCGAGGTCCGGCTCGGCATGCCCGGTTGCAGCGTCTTCGGCGGTCCCCAGGTCAGCGCGCCGGTCGAGATCAGGTAGAGGAACGACACGAACACCACCGCGGCGAAGACGATGACCTCCACCAGTCCGAACGTGGCGATCTGGTGGAAGACCACGGCCCAGGGGTAGAGGAACACGATCTCGATGTCGAAGATGATGAAGATCATGGAGACGAGGTAGAAGCGCACCGGGAAGCGCTGGGGCGGCTCCACGTTCGGCACGATGCCGCACTCGTAGGGCGCCAGCTTGGCCGCGCTGGGCTTCTTCCTCGGTGCCAACATGGCCGAGGACACCAGGGAGAAGACGGTGAACGCGAAGGCGAGCAGCCCCAGGATGAGGATCGGGAGGTACTGGTCCACTGTGTTCCGTTTCTACCATGCAGTCCCTGCTGGGAGCACATCCAGCTGCCGCCGAGAGGGCAGGGGCCGCGGGCCTACGATGCGGTGGTGACGCCACCCGACGAGCAGCCCGCATCGGGCGCGCCGGAGCAGGACTGCGCCGGCGCGACCGGCGACGCCGACGACGCCACCGTCGCGGCGCGCCAGGTCGGGGACGGACGAGCCGCCCCGGCCCGCAAAGCCCCGGCGAAGAAGGCTTCGCCCAGGGCGAAGAAAGCGTCTTCGGGGGCGAAGAAAGCGTCTTCGGGAGAGGAAAAGGCGTCACCCCGGGTGAAGAAGGCGTCGTCCGGAACGAAGAAGGCGTCTTCCCGAGCCAAGTCGGCGCTCCCGGCCGGCTCCGACGACACCGCCGAGAAGCCGGCGACGCAGTCGTCGACCGAACGGCCTCGTCGCCGGACACCCGAGCCGGTGCACGACGTCGTCGTCGTCGGTGCGGGGCCGGCGGGTGCATCGTGCGCCTACTGGTTGGCCGACGCGGGGTGGGACGTCGTGGTGGTGGAGAAGAAGGAGTTCCCGCGCGAGAAGACGTGTGGTGACGGGCTGACGCCGCGTGCGGTGCGCCAGCTGGCCGACATGGGTCTCGAACCCGCGCTGGGCGGCTCGCACCGGTACGGCGGGCTCCGCGCCTTCGGCTTCGGCCAGTCGATCGAGATGAGCTGGCCCGAGCATCCCAACTTCCCCAACTACGGGTACACCATCACCCGCCACGACCTCGACGGATTGGTCGCCGCCCGCGCCGCCGACGCCGGCGCGACCCTGTGGCAGGGGACCGAGGTGACGTCGCTCGTCGAGGACGAGACGGCCGCCCCCGCCGCCCTGCCCACGCTCGCCGGGGTCACGGTCAAGGCGAAGTCCTCGGCCCGCACGCGCACGGTCAAGGCCCGCTACGTCGTGGTGGCCGACGGCTCGAACTCACGGGTGGGCCGCATGCTGGGCACGTCACGGCATCGCGAGCTGCCCCTGGGCATGGCCCTGCGCGGCTACTACCGGTCCGATCGCCACGACGATGCGTTCATCGAGTCACACCTCGACATCCGCGACCCCGAGGGAAACGTGGTGCCCGGCTACGGCTGGATCTTCCCGATGGGCGACGGCCGGGTCAACGTCGGCGTCGGGTTGCTCTCGACCGAGCAGCGGTGGAAGGGCATCAACACCACCCACCTGATGGACACCTTCGTGGGCTTCGCGCCCGAGTCGTGGGGCCTGTCCCCCGAGACCAGCCTGGGTGTCCCCACCGGCGGCAAGCTCCCCATGGGGCTCTCGGTCGGACCGCGCGCCGGCGGCAACGTGGTCGTCGCGGGCGACGCCGCCGGGGTGATCAACCCGTTCAACGGGGAGGGCATCTCCTACGGCTACGAGACGGGTCGCCTCGCCGCCGCCGCGCTCGGCCAGGCGCTCACGGGCGGGGGTGAGCAGTCCCTGCTCGACTACGACCGCAGCCTCACCGCCGCGTACGGCTCGTACTTCAAGGTGGCCCGGGCCTTCGTCCACATGATCTCGCACCCCGAGGCCATGCGGGCCTGCGTCGGCCTGGGCATGCGGTCCGATCTGCTCATGAACCAGCTGCTGCGCATCATGGCCAACCTCATGAGGCCCGATGCCGCCGGACCCGCCGAGATCGGCTACCGGGCGCTCGAGCTGGTCTCCCGCCTCATCCCCGACCCCGACGGACTCGAGAGCCCGGCCGCCTGAGCTGCACCTGACGGCCGCGCGGAGCGCGAGTCAGCCCAGGAGAGCGCGCAGCGCTCGCTTCCCCGGCGCGGAGCGCCTCGTCGTTCAGCGGTGGCGTGGCGGCCTGGTCGAACGCACCCTCTTCCAACGGGCCTCCGGCGTTCGGGTCGTCGGGCGGGCGCGGAACGAGGTGCACGTGGAGATGTGGCACGCCGTTGCCCAGGTGCAACCAGTTCATCTTGGCCGGCCGGGACCACTCCTCGACGGCGGCCGCGACGCGAGCCACCTCGCCCCAGAACCCCGCCGTCTCTTCGGGCGACAGCTCCGTCGGTTCCACCGCGTGCCGGCCCTTCCACACGACGTACACGTAACCCGGCCGAACCGGGTAGCGCCCGAGGAACGCGTCGGCCCAGCGCCCTTCGTAGACACGGATGCCGTACGGCGCCGGTTCGGCGTCGGACCGGGCGCACATGGGACAACCCTCGCCGCGCCGCAGAGCTCTCGAATTGCTCCGGCCATGTCCGGGCGCCCGCCACGGGCCACAGTCTCGCAGTCGGTCGACGGACCCGGCGCGACCGGACCCTCAGGCGGGTCGGGCCGCTACCTCTGCCCCGACTTCGGCCGCAGCCTCCGCCGCGACCTCCACCACCCGGGCCAGGAGGGCGTCGTCGTGGGCGAACCCCGGGAACATGACCTCGTAGGGCCCCGGGGCGAGTGCCACCCCGCGGCGCAGCATGGCGTGGAAGAACCGGGGATAGACCCCGTTGCCGGCCAGCGCCCGCGCCGACTCGTAGTCCGTCGGGGCGACCACCGACTCGGTGCCGGGCGGGGCGAGGAAGAGCCCGACCAGCGGGCCGACGCAGGGCGCGAGCGCGTGCAGGCCGCCGGCGGTGACGGCACCCTCGAGGTCGCAGGCGAAGCGCCGGACCCGCTCGCCTAGTTCCACGTAGTCGGAGGGCTCGACGTGGTCGAGCACGGCCAGTCCGGCGGCCGTGGCCAGCGGGTTCCCCGACAGCGTGCCCGCCTGGTACACCGGTCCGGCGGGCGCCAGCTCGGCCATCAGGTCGCGGCGGACCGCCGAACGCCCCGACCGGGAGCCCGCCGCCGATGACCTTGCCGAAGCACCAGAGGTCAGGCGTCACCCCCGACCAGGCGGTGGCCCCGCCCGGACCGAGCCGGAAGCCCGTGATGACCTCGTCGAAGATCAACAACGCGCCGGCCGCGTCGCACGCGGCCCGCAGACCCTCGAGGAACCCCGGAGCCGGCGCGACCAGGTTCATGTTGGCGGCGACGGGCTCGACGATCACGCAGGCCGTCCGCTCGTCGATCTCGGGCACCACGTTGTACGGGACCACCTCGGTGTCGGCCACCGCGCCGGTCGGCGACGCCGGCGGACCCGGGCAGGCCGAGCATGGCCACGCCGCTGCCGCCGCCGGCGAGAAGCCCGTCGGAGTGCCCGTGGTAGCAGCCGTCGAACTTGACCACGCGGTCGCGGCCCGTGGCGCCGCGCGCCAGGCGCACCGCGCTCATGGCCGCCTCCGTCCCCGACGACACGAGACGGACCTGCTCGCACCCGGGCACGCGCTCGCAGATCGCCTCCGCCAGAAGGACCTCGCCCGGCGTGGGCGCCCCGAAGGTGGTCCCCCGCGCCGCCGCGGCCCGCCACCGCCGCGGTGACGACCGGGTGGGCGTGCCCGAGCAGGACGGCGCCGTAGGACTGGACGAGGTCGACGTAGCGGGCGCCCTCGGCGTCCGTGACGTAGGCGCCCTCACCGGAGACGACCGTGTACGGCGTGCCGCCGACCGACGCGAAGGAGCGCACCGGGGAGTCCACCCCGCCGGGGATGACGCGCTCGGCGCGCTCGAACCACGCCGGCGTTCGACCGCGCGGCCTGGTCAGCCACCGAGCGCCTCGGCCACCTCCGCGGCGAAGTAGGTGAGGACGAAGTCCGCCCCGGCCCGCTTGATGGCGGTGAGCTGTTCGAGCGCGACGGCCGCACCGTCGAGCTAGCCGGCCGCCGCGGCCGCCTTGACCATGGCGTACTCGCCGCTGACGTGGTACGCGGCCAGCGGGACGCGCACGAGCCGGCGCGCCGCGGCCAGGACGTCGAGGGAGGTCATGGCCGGCTTGACCATGATCATGTCCGCCCCCTCGGCCAGGTCGAGCTCGATCTCGGCCAGGGCCTCGCGATGGTTGTGCGGGTCCTGCTGATAGGCCCGCCGGTCTCCCCCGCCGGCGATGGACACGTCGACGGCGTCGCGGAACGGGCCGTAGAGCGCAGAGCGTACTTCGACGCGTAGGCCAGGATGGCGACCTGCTCGTGGCCCGCCCCGTCGAGCGCCGACCGGATCGCGCCACCTGGCCGTCCATCATCCCGCTCGGGGCCACGACGTCGGCTCCGGCCTCGGCCTGGGCCAGGGCGACGCGCTGGTAGAGCTCGAGCGTCGCGTCGTTGAGGACCTCTCCCGCCGGACCGAGGACGCCGCAGTGACCGTGGTCGGTGTACTCGTCCAGGCAGAGGTCGGCCATGACGACCAGCTCGTCGCCGACCGCGTCGCGCACGGCCCGCAAAGCCACCTGCACGATGCCGGCCGGATCCCAGGCACCGCTGCCGCGCCCGTCCTTGACGCGCGGGCACCCCGAAGAGGATGAGCCCGGGCACCCCGAGCGACACCAGCCGCTTCGCCTCGAGCACGAGCGAGTCGACCGTGTGCTGCACCTCGCCCGGCATCGACCGGATGGGAGCGGGCTCGTCGATGCCCTCGCGCACGAACAGCGGCGCCACCAGGTCGTCGAGGCCGAGCCGGACCTCGGCCACGAGACGTCGGAGGGCGGGGCGTGCGCCGCAGCCGGCGCAGGCGCCGCGCCGGAAAGCCGGCAGTCGCCCGGAAGTTGAAGGGGCTTCGGACGCTCGGCCTCGGCGACCATCGACTCCAGACTACGGGGGTGCCGCCGCCGGGCCCGAAGGAATCCACCAGCTCCGCCACGATGCCCTCGGTCGACGCCCCCTAGGCCTGGCGGACGCCGGAGAACCCCGCCGCGCGGGCGGCCTCCGCCGTGGCTGGCCCGATGCAGACCACGTGGCCGGGCGCCGGGACGGCCGCTCCGTCGGGTCCCCGCAGCTCGGCGAAGGCCCGGACCGACGACGACGCGGTGAACACCACGGCGTCGGCCGCCGACACCCGGGCCAGCACCTCGGGCTCCGGAGTCCGCAGCGGCACGGTCCGGTAGGCCGTCACCCGCTCGACCGACCACCCCTTCTCGCCAGCCCGTCGACGATCGTCCCGGGAGCGATGTCCGCGCACGGGAAGAGGACGGCGCGGTCCCGGCATCGGCCGAGGGATCCGCCACGGGGAACTGCTCGACGAGCCCCCGGGCGCTGTGCTCGGCGGGCACCAGGTCCGGCTCCATCCCGGCCATGCGCAACGCATCGGCGGTCGCCGGACCGACGGCGGCGACGAGGACGACGCCCAGCGACGCGCGCGTCCCTCAGCTCGGCCATGAACCGCTCGACCGCGTTGGCCGAGGTCACGACGACCCAGGCGTACTCGCCCGACCGCCGCCGCCGCGGCACGCAGGGCCGCACCCCCGTCGTCGGCGTCGACCTGGCGGGTGAGCGGGAGCTCGACGACCTCGGCCCCGGCGTGCTCGAGCGCCTCGACCAGCCGTGCCGCCCGGGGACCCGAACGGGTCGCCACGACGGTGCGCCCGGCCAGCGGAGCGGACCGGGTGGCCGCGCCTCCGGCCCCGACGCGGACCGGGCGAACCGAGCGCCGCCACCGCTCCGACGACGATGACCGCCGGCGCCAGTCGACCTGGACCGAGCCCAGCCGGCCCAGCGTCGTGCGCAGCAGACCCGTTCGGCGGGCCCCGTGCCCCGCTCGATGACGGCGACCGGCGTCTCGGGGTCGCGTCCGCCCTCCATCAGCTCCTCGGCGACCGCGGCCCTCGTCGTCACGCCCATGAGGACGACGAGCGTGCCGCCCGCCCGGGCCAGGGCGTCCCAGTCCGACGGCGCCGGGTGCCGCCGCATCTCCGACCCGTCCGGTGACGACCGTGACCGAAGAGGCCATGCCCCGTTGGGTCACCGGGATCCCGCCGCGGCCGGCACGCCGAAGGCCGAGCTCACGCCCGGGACGACCTCCCACGTCGATGCCCGCCTCGCGCAAGGACCTCGACCTCCTCGCCGCCGCGGCCGAACACGAAGGGATCCCCGCCCTTGAGCCGGACCACCACGGCGGCCCGGCGGCCGTGCTCGACCAGCAAGCGGGCGATCTCCTCCTGGCGTTCCCTGCCCGGTCGCGTCCGGCTCCTTGCCCACGTCCACCACCAGGCGTCCGGCGCGCGCCAGGCTCGAGGACCGCCCGGCTCACGAGGCGGTCGTGCAGCACGACGTCGGCCCGGCGCAGCAGCTCGGCGCCCCGGCGGGTGAGCAGCCCGGGATGGCCCGGCCCCGCTCCGACGAGGTAGACGGTCACGCCACCTCGAACCCGTCGATCGACATGCCACCGCCGTCCACCAACAGGGCGCGCGCGACGGCGGCGCCGACCGCCTCGGGCTCGGCGCCGGTCTCGTCGACCTTAACCACGATCCGCCCGTCGCCGCTGGCGACCAGGCCGTGCACGCGCAGGGCGCCCGCGGGCCCGGTGAGCGTCTCGGCCCAGGCGGCGACCGGCACGGTGCAACTCCCGCCGAGCTCGGCCAGCACGGCGCGCTCGGCTCGCAGAGCGCGGTGGGCCGCCGGGTCGTCGAGGGGAGCCAGCAGCCGACGCGTCGCGTCGTCGCCCGCGCCACGGCACTGCACCGCGAGGGCGCCCTGTCCGGCCTGGGGCAGCATGACCATGGGGTCGAGGACGTCGGCCAGCCGCTCCGACCAACCCAGACGATCCATGGCCGCCACCGCGACCACGACGGCGTGGACGTCCTCGGATTCGCCGATCGACACCCGCCGGGCCATGTTGCCCCGCACGTCGGTGAAGACCAGGTCCGGCCTCAGCCACGCCAGCTGAGCCCGGCGGCGGGCCGATCCCGTCCCGACGACGCCCCCGGCAGGCAGGTCGGCCAGCGTGCAGCCGACCAGGCCGTCGCGCGGGTCCGCCCGCGTCGGCACGGCGGCGATCACCAGGCGCTCGTCCATGGCGGAGGACAGGTCCTTGGCCGAGTGCACGGCTGCGTCGGCCCGGCCCTCGCCCACCGCCGCCTCCACCTCGCCCACGAAGACGCCCTGGCCCCCGATGCGGTCGAGCGGCGTCGACGCGTCCTCGTCCCCTCGGGTGCGCACGACGACGATCTCGACCTCGAGCCCGGGATGCGACGCCCGCAGAGCGTCCGCCACCGATTCGGTCTGGAGCAGTGCGAGCGGCGAGCCCCGGGTGGCCAGGCGGAACGTTCCCACGATGGTGAGTGTCCCATGGCCCGGCGCCGGGGAGCGACCGGTGAGGGCCCGCCGGTACCGGTCCGGCGGGAGACGGCGCGGTGCGACCCGCGGCGACAAGTCGAAGCGGCTACAAGTCGAAGAGGATGCGGAGCGCCTCGACCAGCCGCTCGCCGCGAGGCGTGCCGGCCGTCTCCTTCAACAAGACGGTGGGCTCGTGCAGCATCTTCGCCATGGCGGCGCGGGTGGCGATGTCGACCTGCTCCCACTCCGACTCGCTGAGGTCGGCCAGCTGGGCCCGGTGACGATCGAGCTCGGCCACCCGCAGCGTTTCGAGTCGTGAGCGCAGGGAGGCGATGATCGGCGCCGCGCCGCGCTGGCGGCTGGCCGTGCGGTAGCGCTCGACCTCCTCGCTCACGATGGCCCGCGCCGCCACCGACTCCTCGGCGCGGTCACCCAGAGCCCGGGCGACCAGGGCGCTGAGCGCGTCCATGTCGTGGAGGGTCACGCCCGGCAGGTCCGCCACGGACGGCTCCACGTTGCGCGGGAGCCCGAGGTCGATGACCAACAGGGGCCCGGAGACGCCGGCGAAGTCCTCCGCTCGCAGGACGTGGGACTCGGCCGCGACGGCGGCCAGCACCACGTCCGCCGCCTCCAGCTCCTGCTTCACCGCACTGATCGGCGCCGCCCGCATGACGAGTCCACCGGCAGCCTGTCGTACCAGTCCCTGCGCCCGGGTCAGCGAGCGGTTGACGACCACGACCGAACGCGGCGCATCCTCGGCCGGTGATGTCGGACAGGGCGCGGCAGACGCCGAGACCCATCTCGCCCGCGCCCACCACGACCACCCGCATGTCGCGCAGGCCCCGGCGATCGTCCCCCCGGGCCACCGTGACCGCGGCGTAGGCGAAGGAGGTCGTCCCCTTCCCGATCCCCGTCTCGGTCCGGACACGCTTTCCGGTCTGGAGGGCGTGGCGGAACAGCGCGGAGAGGACGGGCCCGCAGGTCCCCTCCTCCTGGCCCCGCTCGTAGGCCCGGCGGACCTGGCTCACCACCTCGCTCTCACCCGTGACCACCGACTCCAGGCCGGAGGTCACGGAGAACAGGTGGGACGTGACGTCGTCGTCGAAGCGGATGCTGGCGTGGACCGAGAGCTCCTCGGTCGAAACGCCGGAGTGATCGGAGAGGACCTCGAAGATCTCGGCCACTGCGTCGTGGAAGCGGTCGACGACCGCGTAGACCTCGGTGCGGAGGCACGTCGAGAGCACGACCGCCTCCTGCACGTTGCGGCGGTGCCCCAAGGCGCTGAGCGTCTTGTGCAGGTCGCCCTCGGCGACGGCGGCCGCCTCGAGCAACGCCAGCGGAGCCTGCGTGTGCTGAAGCCCTACGACGACGACGGACACCTCTACCTCCTAGTCGGCCGCAATTGTGGCGGCGGCACGGCCGACCTCGCCAGTCACCGGGTATCGAGCGGCCCGTTCCCCCCGGCCGGGCGGGCCTTCCGTATCGCTCATGCCCCCATTCAATGCGGTGAGCCGCTCATCCGATGTCGTTGGCGGGCTGGGGCTGGGCCGGCCTGGCCTGGGTCAGCGAGGCAGGGCAGGGCAGGCGTGGCAGGGGGCCCAGGCCGGGCGAGCTCAGGCCAGCTCCGAGCCGGGCGAGAGCCCGACGGCCCGCACCAGCGGCACCGGCGTCCCGTCGGCGGTCTCGGCCGTCCGGCCGGCGCCGTCGTGGCGGGCGCGGTAGAAGCCCAGCACCTGCAGCTCGATCGAGAGGTCCACGTAGCGGATGTGCACCTCGGGCGGGACCACGAGGACGCGGGGCGAGAAGTTCAGCAGCGATGTCACCCCCGCCCCCACCAGGAGGTCGGCCACCTGCTGCGCCGCCCACCCCGGCGTCGTGATGACCCCGAGGTCGAGTCCCTGCATCGGACCCAGAACCGCCAGTTCGTCCATGTGGCGCACGGTGATGCCTCGGATCTCCTCGCCGACGACCCGGGGGTCGATGTCGAAGAGCGCGGCGATGTGACACCCCCGGGAGGCGAACCCGGCCGAGTTGGTGAGGGCACGGCCCAGGTTGCCGATGCCGACGATGGCCACCGACCAGTCCTCGTCGACGCCCAGGGCGCGGTCGATCTGCGCGATGACGAACGCCGGGTCGTAGCCGGTGCCCCGGGTGCCGAAGGAGCCGAGCAGCGACAGGTCCTTGCGCACCTTGGCCGCATTGACCCGCGCCGCGGCCGCCAGCTGCTCGGAGGAGACGGTCGCGGTGCCGTTCCGCGCCAGCTCGGCCAGGATCCGCTGGTACACGGGCAGCCGCAACACCGTGGCTTCGGGGATCCGCCTGGGCAGCGAGGGTGGCTCGGTGCTCATCGCGTCGGATGGTACCGAGGGCCCTCGCTCCGACACCAAACCGGCTGCGTGCCGGCACCCTCACCAGGCCAGGACGACGAGCTCCCCCGGCGTCACATTGAGCCACGTCGCCGCGGACGCTTCCCGGGTCACCACGGCCAGGTGGCCGTTCGCGTCGACCAGCAGGCCGAACTCCCCCGGGGCCAGCTCGGAGTAGGCGTCGACCCGGCGCAGGTGCATGCCCTCGGGCACGAGGGCAGGAGGGAGCGCGTCGTGGTGGCCGCTCCCCGGCGCCAACGACACCAGCTCGATGGTGCCCGCCGCCGGCAACCCGGCCGTCCGGGCGTCCGACTCCATGGCCGCCAGCTGCAGGTTCCCGTACCGGTCGACCCAGGTCACCTCGGCGCGCAGGCTGGCCCGTCCGTCGTCCAGGCGACCCGTCTCGACCACCCCACCGATCAGCCGCACCAGGGACGCGGGGTCGATCGGCTCCCCGAGGCTGTCGAAGGTGAGCCCGGCGCACAGGTCTGCCGCCGCCGGCGCGAAGACGTCCCGACCGTCGAAGGTCCGCCCGTGCCCGGCCGGTCCGGGCCCCGTTCGCAGCTCCACGGCCCGCGCCACGGGCGCCTCGCCCGCCGCCTCCGCCGCCGCCACCAGCAACCCGTTGTCGGGGCCCACGAAGTAGAGCGCCGCGTCGCGGCGGGCAGCCTCGAGCGCGACGGCGCGACGCGACGTGCCGACGCCCGGGTCGACCACCGCCAGCACCACGCCGCCGCCCAGATGCGGCACGGCGCGCACCAGCGTGTTGCTGCCGGCCCGCACGTCGAACGGCGGGATCTCGTGGGTGAGGTCGATGACGGTGGCTCCGGGAGCACGCGCGGCGATCACGGCGTGCACGATGCCGGCGAACTCGTCCTGCGTCCCGAAGTCCGAGAGGAAGAAGACGGTTCGCGGAGGCGGGCCGGTGGCGCTCATCGGGCCGCCCCGCTCAGCGCTGCATGCTGCGGGCCCGTTCGGTCGCCGTCGCGACGGCCTCCATGAAGGCGGAGCGGACGGCCCGCGACTCGAGGCTGCGGATGCCTGCCGCCGTCGTGCCGGCCGGTGAGGTGACCTCCGCCCGCAGGGAGTCGGGGTCGCGGCCCGTCTCGCGCAACAGCGCAGCAGAACCTGCCATGGTCTCGACGACCAGGGTGCGGCTGACGTCGCGGGTCAGGCCCATCTGCACCCCCGCCTCCATGAGCGCCTCGGCGACGAGGAAGAAGTAGGCGGGTCCTGAACCGGACAACCCGGTGACCGCATCGAGCAGGCGCTCGGGCAAGCGGACCACCGTCCCGACCGCGGAGAGGACCTCCTCCGCCCAGGCCAAGTCGGCCGAGGTGGCGAAGGAACCGCCCGAGATCGCGGTGACGCCCGCGCCGACCAGTGCCGGGGTGTTGGGCATGGCCCGGACGACAGCCGGCTCTCCCCCCAACGCAGCCTCGATCCGGGGGCTCGGAACCCCGGCGACGATCGACAGCAACCGGCTCACCCCGGAGGCGGCCAACGACCGGCAGGCGGACTCCGCCACGTCGGGTTTGACGGCCAGCACCGCCCCCACGCCCGTGGCCCGCTCGCCTGCCGCGCCGTCCAGCATGACCGGCTCCGGAGCTCCGACCACCGACAGGCCGGGGTGCTGCGCCTGGAGCTCGCGGCGGCGCTCGGCGTCGGGCTCCACCACGACCAGCTCGGCGACCTCGGCCCAACCGGAGCGCAGGAGTCCGCCGACCAGCGCCGAACCCATCCGGCCACCGCCCACGACCAGCAGGCTCTTCACACCAGGTTCGCTCGACACCGCATGGACGTTAACGAGCCGGTGCGGTGGGCGCCCCGAGGCGGTGGAATCGCCCGAACGGCGCGGTCGCCCGGCACGGGCGCGAATGACCGGCGGAGCGGAAGGGACGTCAGCGGCGCGGGCGGCGGCGGTAGGTCGAGGGGTGGGCCAGGGTCATGGCCGTCGGGAAGTGGTCGTCGGTGTAGAGCACCGAGCTCCCGGCGATGCGGTCGAGCTCGTCGTCGTCGACCAGGCGGGCCGGCACCCGGCCGACCAGGTACACCGCGTCCTCCGGACCCAGCGCGAACCACATGCCGAAGAGATGGGCGTTGCGACGCATCAGGTAGGCGTAGACGTCTTCCCGGTTGGCCTCCGGAACGGGCATGAACTGGGCCTCGTGGTGGAGCGTCCGCTGCTTGAGCGTGAACCACACGGTGATGAAGTCCTTCTCCTCACCCTTGAAGCGGAGGTACCACCGGTACGACGCGGTGCGGTCGGTCACCTCCTGGCGTTCGGCCGCCACCAGGAAGCCTCCCGACGCCAGCTCGCGTCGGGCCCACTCGTCGATGCAGGCGACGGCCACGGCCATCTCCTCCTCCTCGGGGAGGTCGACCAGCGGCACCGTGACGAGCCGGGCTTCGCTCAGCTGCACTCGACGAGACGGCCCGCGGCCAGCTCGTCGTGCAGCTCCACCAGCCCCGCCGCGGCGGCCCGCCAGGTGTAGCGCCGAGCGCGCAGGACCGAGGCGGTGGAGAGGCGCTCGGCCACCAGTGGCTCGTCGAAGATCCGGCGCACCGCAGTGGCGTAGGAGCGCGGGTCGGGGTCGTCGACCAAAAAGCCCGTGTGCTCGTGGTCGACCAGCGTGGTCAGGCCCCCGACGGCGGAGGCCACCACCGGGGTGCCGCACGCGGCGGCCTCCAGGGCCACCAGGCCGAACGACTCCGACCGGCTCGGCACGATGCAGACGTCCGCCGCTCGGTAGTACGAGGACAGCAGCTCGTGCGGCTGCGGCGCGACGACGTGCACGCGGTCGCGCACGCCGCTGGCGTCGGCCACGTCGGTGAGCGCGCGCAACGCCTTCTCCCCGTGCGGCCCGCTCGGGCCACCCACCACGACCAGGTGGTAGTCCGCCTCGTCGTGGCGGGAACCGGCGCGGAGCTCGGCGAGTGTCTCGACGGCGACGTCCGCGCACTTGAGGGGCTGGATGCGCCCGACGAACAGCATCAGACGCCCGTCCTCGGGCAGCCCCAGAGCCCGTCGGGCCTGAGGGCGGTGGCCCGGCCCGAAGAAGGCGTGGTCGACGCCCGGCGCCACGATGCGGATGCGGCCGGGGTCGCCGCCGTAGAGCGAAGCGATCTGGTCGGCCTCGACCGAACACGATGCCAGGACGGCGTCGGAGCACTCGATGATGTTCGCCTCCGCCTCGGCCCGGCGATGGGGCATGTCCGCCTCGACCTCTTCGGGCACGGATTCGGCCTTGACCCGGTCGAGCGTGTGGAACGTGCAGACGAGCGGTAACTCGAGCTCGTGCTTGATCACGTGGCCCGACAACCCCGACAGCCAGTAATTGGCGTGGATGGAGGTGTAGGGACCACCGGATGCGTTCGCCGGACCGTTGCCGTCGGCCATCAGTTCGAGGACCCGGGCGGTGAACTCGTCGACCACCGCGGGCAGCGCCTCCTTGGGCACCACGTGGCGCGGGCCGGCCGGCACGTGGTGGACGCGCAGGCCCGGCTCGATGTCGACGGTCAGCGGCAGGTCCGGCGACCAGGCCCTGGTGAACACGTCGCAGGCGACACCGCTCCGTGCCAGTGCGGCGGCGAGCTCCCGCACGTAGACGTTCATGCCCCCGCCGTCGCCCGTGCCCGGCTGGGCCAGCGGGGACGTGTGCAGGGAGAGAACGGCGAGGCGGCGCATGGCGGCTGTGAGCCTACCGGCGCCGCCGAATTCGGTTCCGGAGGCGCCGCGGGTGATGGGCCGGCCGGGGGACGGAGGGCGGGTCAGGCGCGGCGCGCCCCGCCCGAGGTCAGGCGGACGCGGCGGCCGGCCCTGCAGCCGGGGTCGCCGGTTCTGCGGCCACGGGTGTCGGCACCGAATCGGCGGCCGGATCGGCGGCGGGTGCCGCGGCGTGCTCTTCCTCGTACTCGCGGCGGAACGAGAGGTAGATGCGCACGAGCGCCTGCTTGTGCTCCTCGCTGATGCCCGGGTCCACCATGATCGCCCGGGTCAGGTCCGGCGATACCTCGGGAGGCTCGAGGATGCCGGCCTGGACGTACAGGGTCTCGGCGGAGATGCGCAGCGCCTTGGCGATCTGCTGGAGGATCTCGGCCGAGGGCCGACGCAGCCCGCGCTCGATCTGGCTCAGGTAGGGGTTCGAGATCCCGGCGAGCTCGGAGAGCCGACGAAGGGACAACCGGGCCGATCCCCGTTGTTCGCGGATGAACGCGCCGAGATCGTGCCAACGGTCCTTGGGGTCCGTGCTCACTTCTGCAAGCGTACCGCCGGTCCCTCTCCCCACCCGGGGTGGAGCAGACCCGGTGAGCACCCATCGGTGTTCGGGTATGGTCCAGCCCGGACCCCCGAACCACACGAGCGAGGAGACCAAGATGGCCGAGTACACCCTGCCCGACCTGCCCTACGACTACGCGGCGCTCGAGCCCCACGTGTCAGGCCAGATCATGGAGCTCCACCACGACAAACACCATGCTGCCTACGTGACCGGCGCCAACCAGACGCTCGAGAAGCTGGCCGGCGCGCGGGACGGCGACGACTTCGGCGCCATCGTCGGACTCGAGAAGACGCTCGCCTTCCACATCTCGGGCCACGTGCTGCACTCGATCTTCTGGAAGAACCTCAGCGCTGACGGCGGCGACAAGCCCGACGGCGCGCTGGGCTCGGCCATCGACGAGAACTTCGGCTCGTTCGACAAGTTCAAGGCCCACATGACGCAGGCGACCTCCACTATTCAAGGGTCGGGCTGGGGCGCGCTGGCCTACGAGCCGCTCGCCGGCCGCCTGATCGTGGAGCAGATCTACGACCACCAGGCCAGCGTCGGGCAGGCCTCGGTCCCGCTTCTGGTCTTCGACGCCTGGGAGCACGCCTTCTACCTTCAGTACAAGAACGTGAAGGCGGACTTCTTCAAGGCGCTGTGGAACATCGTGAACTGGTCCGACGTGGCGGCGCGCCTCGACGCGGCCAAGAAGCTGAACATTCCCGGTTGACGCTCTCCGGGGGGATCAGAACGGGAGGGGCAGGTGCTGCTCGCAGAGGGTGCGTGTCGGGTCCTGCTCCAGCGACGCGTCGGGGATCGGCGAACCGCAGGTCACGCACGATCCGTAGGCGCCCTCGCTGAGCCGCGCCAACGCTGCGTCCACCGAGTCCAGGACGGCGGCGGCACGGCCGAGCTCTGATTCATAGCGCTCGTCCACCCCGACGACGCTACCGGACGGCCGGCCACGACCATCGGAGCTCCGCTGCGACCACCCCGGCACGCACGTCCTTCGCCGAGCGGCGCTGCGGCAGGAGCCGCCTCACCCGGGTGGCGTCCGCTTCCTAAGGTGACGGTGTGACCACCGACGGAGCAGGCGCGGACAACGGGGCTCCTCGTGTCGCGCTCGTCGGCGCCCACCTGGCGGTGCCGTGCATCGACGGTTCGGAGCGTCCCTACCGGGATCTCGACTGCGCCGCCTCGACCCCGGCGCTGCAGGTCGTGGCAGAGCGGGTGTCCGAGTTCCTGCCGTGGTACTCGAGCGTGCACCGCGGCGCCGGCTACAAGTCCCGTCGAGCCACGGCCGAGTACGAGGCCGCCCGCGAGGAGGTGCACCGTCTTCACGGGGAGGCCACAGGACGGGGACGACGTCGTGGTGCAGGTGCGGAACACGACCGAGGCCATCAACCACCTCGCCTACCGCCTCGACCTGCGGCCTGACGACGTCGTGGCGACCACGGTGGTCGAGCACCACGCCAACCTCTTGCCCTGGCGCCGGGTGGCTCGCCTGCGCTGGGTGGAGTGCGGACGGGACGGCACGTTCGGCGTCGAGGACGTCGCGGCCGTGCTCGACCAGTCACCCCGACCCGCCCTGCTGGCCGTGACCGGCGCGTCCAACGTGACCGGCTGGATACCGCCGGTGACGGAGATCTGTGCCGAGGCGCACGACCGCGGCATCCCGGTGGTCCTCGACGCGGCGCAGCTCGCGCCGCACCGCCCACTCCCGTCCGGGCCCGACTTCCTGGCCTTCAGCGGCCACAAGCTCTACGCACCCTTCGGTGGCGGGGCGCTGGTCGGCCCCCGGCACTCGTTCGAGTCGGGCGACCCGTTCCTGGCCGGGGGCGGAGCGGTCGACCTGGTCGACCTCGACGAGGTGATCTGGACGGACCCACCCGAACGCGAGGAGGCCGGGCTCGCCGAACGTGGTCGGAGCGGTCGCCTTCGGTGCGGCCATGCGCGAGCTGCAGACGTATCGGTTGGGACGCCATACGACGACCACGAGGCTTTCCTCTCGGCGCGGCTGCGTGAGGGCCTGCGCGGCGTCGACGGGGTTCGCGTGCTCGGGACCGGAGCCCGGGTCGGGCGCGGATCTCCTGGCCGTCACCGCCTTCACGGTCGACGGGATGCACCACGCGCTCGTCGCGGCGCGGCTCAGTGCCGAGTTCGCCGTCGGTGTCCGCCACGGCTGCTTCTGCGCGCACCCGTACCTCATCCGACTGCTCGGCGTGGGCAGCGACGGCGTCGCCCGTGCCCGCGACGCGGTCCGCCGCGGCGACCGTCGCTGCATCCCGGGCGCCGTTCGGGCCAGTTGCGGGCTCGGGACCGCCGCCGAAGACGTCGACGCGCTGCTCGACGCCGTACGGGCACTGGCCGCGGGCGAGCCTGCCCCGGTCACCTACGTGCAGGACCCCGTCACGGGCGACTTCTGGCCCGAGGGCGACGTCCGCGGGCTGGAGCGGGGCGGAGCGACCCGCCGGGGCCGCATGCGCCCGCGGCTGACCGGCTCCCGTGCCCACGCGGCGGCCATCGTCGCCTTGGCCCTGGCGGCCGCCGTACCGGCTCTGGCCGGTTGCTCCTCGGCGGGAGGCGGCACGTCCGCGACCGAGACTCGCCTGGGTGGCCACGGGGGCCTCGGTCTCGTTGCCGGGCTCGGGTATCACGCCGGTCGACCTCAGCCAGGGCCGAGCCGAGCGCAGGTCGTCGTGGGCAGCCTGCCGTCGGCGATCGCGTACACCCCCGGCGACACGGGGCTGCTCGTCGTGGCGCAGGGCGACGACACGCTCTCCGAAGTCGATCCGGCGACGCACCAGGTGCTGCGCTCCGTCGGCGTCGGCCTCGAGCCCGATGCCGTGGCGGTCGCCCCGGGCGGAACCGGCGGCAAGGGCGATCGCCCTGGTGGCCAACTTCGGCTCCAACTCGGTGACCCCGGTCGACCTCGGCACGTGGCGGGCCGGCCGGCCGATCCCGGTGGGCAGTCAACCGGTGGCCATCGCCGTGTCGACCGAGAGGCCAGGGCACGGGGACCGCGTTCGTGGCGGACTTCGGGAGCAACCAGGTGACGCCGATCAGCCTGCCGGAGCTCCGCCCGGTGCCTCCCGTCGCAGTCGGCCCCGGCCCGCAGACCGTCGTTGTCTCTCGGGGGCTACGTGCTGGTGGGGAACTTCGGGAACCACACGCTCAGCGCGCTCGACGAGCGGACATCACGGGTCGTCACCACGGTGCCGCTGCCCTTCAACCCGACCGGGCTCGCCGCGTCGCCTTCGGGTCGGGTCTACGCGTGCGGTGGCGCCGCGGTGCGCTCGTGTCACCGTGACGGGGTTCGGCCCCGTGGTCGGCACGCCGCTGGCCCTCCCCGGGGTCGCCCAGGGCATTGCGCTGGACCGGCGTGCGACCAACGGCATGGGTCACCATGCGGGCTGGCGCCATGATCGACGTCGATCTGGTGCACGACCGCTGGGGAAGAAGATCGAGCTGGGCGGGCACCCTTCCGCCGTCGTGGTCGGACCGGGCTGACCCCAGCTGGTCCGGAGGCCGAAGCGGCGTCGGTTCGGACCGGCTGCCGACGCAGATCGGCGACGGGCCCGAGCTTCACCGCGCTCGCGTACACGGCTCGGGCGCGGAAACGGAGCGGGCGCTCGGCCAGCTCCTCGAGGTAGTGGGCCGTCCAACCGGCAACGCGGGCCACCGCGAAGAGGGTGCGACCGGTATCGGGCGGCATGCCCGGTGCCCCAGCTCAACACGGCCAGCGCAAGGTCGCAGTTCGGCGGTGGAACCCCGTGCGCCTCGGCGAGCGCCACCACCTCGCGTACCAGGCTCGCGCCGGTCCTCGCTGAGCAACGGCTCGGCGAGCTCCATCAGCGCGCCGAACCGCGGGTCCCCGCCGGTGTAGACGGTGTGGCCGAAACCCGGCACGATGCCGCGCTCACGCAGCATGTCGTCGAGCGCGCGTGCTGCACCGTCGCGTTCGGCCATGGCCAGGAGCTCGTAGGCCTGCTGGCTGGCTCCCCCGTGGAGCGGGCCGGCGAGCGTGGCCAGGCCGGCCAACAACGCGTCGTACGGGTCGGACGCGGACCGACGCCGCGACGCGAACGGCCATGGTGGAGGTGGCCAACTCGTGGTCCGCCAGGAGGACGAGGGCGGCATTCACGGCGGTCGTCGGCATCGGACGCGCCGCGTCGACGTCCAAGACGTGCCGCGAGCCGCGACGCCAGGGAGCCGTTGTTCCCATCGGCCCGTTCCGCCGGGCGGACGGCTTCGGCCGCGCCCACGACGTCGACCAGCGCCGCGGTCACGATCGGCGCGCGGCGCTGGTCACCGCTTCGGGCCGGCGGTCGGAACGCAGCGGGTCGCTGGCGCCGCACATGACGAGCGCCCAGCGCATGCGGTCCATGGTCGTCGTCAGCGGGCAGATCCCGAGCCGCGGGGCAGACCAGTCACCGCGGACGGGCGACTGCCACAACCACTCGGCGACGTCCTCGAAAGGCGTCGCGGCGGCGAGCTCGGTGGCCTGCCGGCCGCGGTAGAGGGGTCCACGCTCCTGGTGGAGCCGGGTCACCGCGGTGGTGACGGTGGCCAGCCTGGTGGTCCGGCCACCCTCCCGGCTCCGGGCGGAAAGCGTCTCGACCTCGGCCAGATCGAAGAGGCTGCCCCGGCTGGCCGGGTCCCGATGCGACTCGAGCAGGCCGCGGCTGACGTAGGCGTAGAGGGTCGGGACCTTGACCCCGAGACGCCGAGCGGCCTCCTCGGTCGTGAGCATCCGGTCCACGCCGGCGGACTCTACATTGACTTGATCAATATTTACAGACCCCGGATGACCGGGCAGAGTGGTCCTCATGAAGACGATCGTGCGAGACCTGATGACCACCCCGGCAGTGACCTGCGGGGCCGGGAGACACGCTGGCCGACGCGGCCCGGGAGATGCATCGAGCCGACACCGGATCGGTCGTGGTCACCGACGGCGGCAAGGTCGCCGGCATCCTCACCGAACGCGACCTCCTGCGGGCCGCGGCCGCCTGGCCGACTCCGGCCGGGAGCCGGTTCGGCTCTGGATGACGGCCCAACCCGACGTGCTCGGTCCCGACGAGCGGGTCGACGCCGCCTGGGCCAGCCTCACCTCGCACCACTACCGCCATCTCCCGGTGGTCGACGGCGACGTGTGCGTCGGTGTGGTGTCGCTCCGCGACCTGATGGGAGTGGCCCGCATCCGTCCCGCCGCCGAGACGAGCGTCGACGTCCCGGCCGGGCTCGAAGGCGTCGTCGTGGCCGAGACCACGGTCGGCGACGTGCGCGGGCAGGAGGGCTTCTTCCACTACCGGCAGTACTCCGCCGTGGATCTGGCGAATCGAGATCGCTCGAGGACGTCTGGCACCTGTTGTTCCGCGGCGAGCTCCCCGGAGCGGAGGCCTCGGCGGCGTTCGCGGCGGAGGTCCGACGGCCGACGGGTCATGCCGCCGGGTCTGTCCACCTTGCTCCCGGCGCTGGCGCAGCGGGGTGCGCCGCTCGACGTGCTGCGCACCGCGGTCTCGCTGCTGGGGTCGGAGCTCGGTTGGCGACCGACGCACGACATCGACGCCGACGAGCTGGCGGACCAGGCCCTCGGGCTCTGCGCGGTCGTCCCGACCATCCTGGCCGCGGCGCACCGGCTCCGGCAGGGGGAGGAGCCGCTCGAGCCTCGGGACGACCTGGGCGCGGCGGCCAACTACCTCTACATGCTCACGGGTCGGGAGCCGAGCCCAGCGACACGCCAGGGCGATCGAGCAGTACATGATCCTGACGATCGACCACGGCTTCAACGCCTCGACGTTCACGGCCCGCGTCGTCACCTCCACCGGCGCCGACCTCGGCGCGGCGATCGTGGCCGCCATCGGCGCCCTCTCCGGACCGCTCCACGGCGGTGCGCCGAGCCGGGCGCTCGACATGCTCGACGCCATCGGCTCGGCCGATCGGGCCGAGGCGTACCTGCGCGACGCCGGTCGGGCGCGGAGAACGGATCATGGGCTTCGGCCACCGGGTCTACAAGACCGACGATCCGCGCTCGCTGTTGCTGCGATCGGTCTCCGAGCATCTCGGCGGCCCGCTGGTCGAGTTCTCCCAAGCGGTCGAGCGGACGACGGTCGACGTGCTGGCCGAGCTCAAGCCCGGACGGCAGCTCTACACCAACGTGGAGTTCTACGCCGGCGTCGTCATGCACACCTGCGGCATCCCCCGCGAGATGTTCACCCCGACCTTCGCCTGCGGCCGCACCATCGGCTGGTGCACCCACGTGATGGAGCAGGCCTCCCACAACCGGCTGATCCGCCCCGCGGCCCGCTACGTCGGACCGCCTCCGCCCCAACCGGTCCCGGCGGCCTGACTCTCAGTGGCCGGTGGGCCGGCCGACGGACGCGCTCGACGGTTTCCGGGATCGCGCCCTACTCGTAGAGCAGGACACCGCGGATGTTCTTGCCGTCGCGCATGTCCTGGTAGCCCTGGTTGATGTCGCCGAGCTTGTAGGTGGTCGTGATCATGGAGTCGAGATCGAGCTGCCCGTCGCGGTAGAGCTTGAGCAGCTTCGGGATGTCCGAATGGATGTTGGCGGATCCGAAGATGCTCCCGACAACCTGCTTCTCCATGATCGTCAGGTACATGAGGTTCATCGTGACGTCGTGCTCCATCATCGGGTGGATGTTGGTCACGACGACCCGGCCCCGCTTGGCGGTGAGCTCGAGGATCGACTGCATCATCGCCCCCGAGCCGACGCCCATGGCGCAGATGACCTTGTCGCACATGCGGCCCCACGTCTCCTGCTGGACCAGCGCGTTGGCCTCGTCCACCGAGGAGGCCACGTGCGTGGCCCCGAAGGACGGCGCCAGGTCGCGCTTGAGGGCCACGGGATCGATGGCGAAGATCATTTCGGCGCCGGCGAGGCGGGCGCCCTGGATCGCGGCTGCGCCGATGCCCCCGACACCGATCACGGCGACGTAGTCACCCGGACGCACGTCGGCGGCGTAGACGGCCGAGCCCCATCCCGTGGTCACGCCACAGCCGACGAGGCAGGCCTTGTCGAGCGGCACGTCGTCGAGGATCTTCACGCACGAGGCCTGGTTGACCACCGAGTACTTGGCGAAGGTGCCGAGGCACACCATGGTGCTCACGTCCTGGCCCCGGGCGTGGTGCCGCACGGTGCCGTCCATCTGGTAGCCGGACATGAGGGTGGCGCCCTGGTCGCACAGGTTGGAGTGACCGGTGGCGCACGATGGGCACTTGCCGCAGGCCGGGATGAAGCCGAGGACGACGTGGTCGCCCGGCGCCAGTCCCGACACCCCGGGACCCACCTCCTCGACCACGCCCGCCCCCTCGTGGCCGCCGATGACCGGGAGCGGGACCGGCATGTCCCCCGTCACGAGGTGCTCGTCGGAGTGGCACATGCCCGACGCCGCCAGGCGGATGAGCAGCTCGCCCTCCTTCGGCGCGTCGAGCTCAATGGGCTCCACGCTCCAGTCGGCGTGGCGTTCCCACAGGACGGCGGCTTCGGTTTCCACTGGTGCCTCCTCGTGATCTGGTGCGACGGCTCGAGGAAGGCTAGCGGCCGGGTCCCGTGTGGGGCGCCGGCCGTCCGGGAGGCTCAGGGCCCGGGCGACGCCCGCGAGACGGCCACCTGCTGTGGGAAGGCGGCGGCGATTCCCGAGAGACCCGCCGTGCTGCGATCGAAGCCGAAGGCGTGCCGGAGCTGCGCCGTGACGGCCTGCCATATCACCGGCCACTCGGTCGGCGGAGGGACGTCCGGTGCCTTGCACCCGTCGGTGGCGAGCGGCATCAAGGACGCGGGGACCGGCACGTGCAGCGCGGAGGCGATGGCGAGGAGACCACCCTGCCCGGCGCCCACCTCGCAGACTTCGGCGAAGACCAGATGTCCGGCGCCGCGCAGCAGGATCAAACGCTTGGGGCTCCGCATCTTGCCGTAGGCCGCGACCATGGAGCGTGGGTTGACGACCTGGTCGGCGGTTCCGGCCATGAGCAGGCCGGGCTGGTGCGGGACGATGGCGCCCGGGCCGGAGGCCTTCTGGCCGAACGAGCCCACGGTGGCCCCCGCCAGCCCGACGAAGGTCGTCACCCGCGGATCGACGGCGGCCAGCGCCTCGACCGCGGCGCCTCCGGCCGAATGCCCGACGGCTCCGACGAGCGAGGTGTCCACGTGGCCGTGCAACGCGCTCGACGGAGTGGCGCTCTCTTTCGCCATGAGGGCGATCGTGGCGCGGAGGTCTTCGACGTCGGTCGTCTTCTTCGGGCCGGTACCACCCCCGAGAACCTCGGTCAGGTCCCGGCTGAGGTGGTCCGGCGCGGCGACGACGAACCCCCACGAGGCGAGCCTCGCGGTGAGGAAGGTCGACTGGTCACGGAATCCGGCGTACCCGTGGCTGAAGACCACGAGGGGAAGCGGCCGGGTGCGACCGCGACCCCGCGGACGCCTCCGCTCGGGTACGTGACCGAGAAACCGGGCGGGACGAGCTTCTTCAGCGCGGGCGGAAGCCAGTCGGCCACGTCGTACGAGGCTTCGGTCCCGGTGGCCACGCTGGCCTTCGTCGCGGGGTACCACACCTCCACCGGGGCGTCGTTCGTCGGGAGGGACAGTGTGGACTCGCCCACGCCGAACGGACCCGGCCGGGTGAAGCTCCTGGCGGTCACGTGCGCGACGACCGGGACGGTGTCGCCGCGGACGACGGTGGTCCCCGGATCCTCACCGCGCCGCGCCTGCGCCTGGGCTGCGGCCTGCCCGCCCGACCAGAGCACGGACGTCAACGCCGCAACGACGGTGACGCCTCGGCGGAATCGGGTGAGGCCCGTCCGGATCGGCTGACGACGGGTGACGGGCCTCATGACAGGCGGGGACTCTAGGGCGCGACCGGGTGCGGCGCCGGTCCGCCCTCCCCGGCGGGCCCGATACACCCCGGCGCCAAGATGACGCCATGCCCATGAACACGCGAGCGGTGACCAGCGAACGCGACGGCCTGCTGGCCTTTCTGGAGCAACAGCGACAGGCGGTGCGCAACGCCTGCTTCGGCCTGTCCGACGACCAGGCGCGTCGCGAGCCGACCCCGAGCGTCCTGAGCCTCGGCGGTCTGGTCAAGCACCTGGCGTACGGGGAGCGGACGTGGCTGGAGCGCGTCCAAGGGGGCGGGCCCGAGCGGGACGGGGACATGGGTGCGGCGATGGCCGAGTACCTGGGGGGCTTCCGGCTCTCGGACGGAGAGTCCTTGAGCGGGGCGCTCTCGGCCTATGCCGTCGCCGCCGCCGAGACCGATCGGGTCGTGGGAGGCATCGACGACCTGGACCGTCGAGTCGAACTGGCGCCCGCGCCGTGGCACCCCGATCCCGAAGGGTGCACGGTGCGCTGGGTACTCCTGCACCTGGTGGAGGAGACCGCACGCCACGCCGGGCACGCGGACATCCTCCGCGAGGCGCTCGACGGTGGGCTGAGCGGCCCTTTGATGGCGGCGGTCGAGGGCTGGCCCGAGGAGGGCTGGGTCAAGCCCTGGCGGCCGGGGGACTGACGTCGCCTGGATCGAGCTCAGCGCCCAAAGGTCGCCACCAGGAGCCCGCGTGCCGTGACGTGGAACCTCAGGTTGAACCCGACGTAGGCGGGAGACGCGTCGGCGTCGGCGTCGAGCTTCTCGGTGTCCACGGCGTGCACCGCGAACACGTACCGGTGGGGCGGGTCCCCCGGAGGAGGTGCGGCCCCGCCGAAGTCGCGGGCGCCGTAGTCGTTGCGCGCGTGGACCGCGCCCGCGCGGAAGGCCGCGCATGTCGCCGGATCCGGCTCCCGACGCCAGCTCGGTCACGTCACCGGGGATGTCGAAGAGGACCCAGTGCCAGAAGCCGCTCCCGGTCGGCGCGTCCGGATCGAAGCACGTGATCGCGTACGCCTTGGTCTCGGGCGGCGCCCCCGACCAGCTGAGCTGCGGGGAGGTGTTACCGCCGCTCAGGCCCATGCCGTTGAAGACCTGCGCCTCTGGCAGGGTCCCGCCGTCTTCGAAGTCGGCGCTCGTGACGGCGAGCGGAGGCACCTGGGGCAGGAAGTCGTAGGGGAGCGGTGGGCGTGAAGCGTCGGCCACGGGGCCTCCTTGTCCTGGGTCGCACTCGTCCTCGGCCACAGTGCTCCGCCCCTGGGAGGAGCGACCGGTTCAGGAGGTCAGCGTAGGCCAATCGCCGTCGGAGACCGGATCGATCTCGGCGAGCACGGCGAGCAGGTTCAGTGCGGGGTCAGGCCTCCGTCGACGACGACGACCTGGCCGGTCAGGTAGCTGCCGGCGTCGGAGCACAGCAGCAACGCGGGACCGACCATCTCGTCGGGATGGGCGGCCCGTTTCATGAGGCATGCGTTCTTCATCGACTCCACCGCCTCGGGCGGATTGTTGCGGACCATGTCCGTATCCACCGTCCCGGGGGCGAGGGCATTGACGCGTACGCCCTTTGCGGCGTACACGGCGGCCATCGATCGAGTCATCGACATCAGCCCGGCCTTGGCGGCTGCGTACATCGCGGTGTTGGCGGAAAACAAGAAGATGCCGGCGGAGACCACGTTGAGAACGGCGGCGTTCCCCGACGATTCCAGATGCGGAAGGGCCCGTTCGACCAGGAACACGGGTCCTCGGAGGTTGGTCGCCAGCACCTTGTCCCAGGCTTCCACGGTCAGGTGTCCGAGGGGCAGGGTCAGGGCGTTGGCTGCGTTGTTCACCACGATGTCCAGGCGCCCGAACGTCTCGACGGTGCGGTCGACCAGTGCAGCGCTGGACTCGATGTCCGCCATGTGCGTCGGCACCCCCAAGGCGTCACCGCCCATGGAGCGAAGGTGTTGCTCGACGCGATCGCAGGCGTCCGCTTTCCGGCTGGCCACGACGACACTCGCACCGGCCGCGACGAAGCCCTCCGCAATGGCCAGTCCGATACCCCTGGTGCCGCCAGTGACGATGGCAACTCGTCCGGTCAGGTCGTGGAGATGCCGCAGTTTCTCCCTGTCCATCACCCTCCTCACGCGACGTCCGCAGGGCCCGCCTCTCGCCTCGAGATCGGTCGGGCCGCGGACGGCGCTCGCTTCTCGGTTTGATCATGCCCGAACCGAACGTCCCCTCGGTTCGGCGTTCGGCCGGCCCCGTTCCGGCCCGGCGATGACGTTGTTCTCAATAGAGCACCACAGCCGATCCGGACGGCACCGAGGACGGCGGCCGCCGGGGACATCCCGGCCCGCTTCCTCCTGGAACAGCCCGGTCCTTCGAACCGCAGAACCTGGTCACGAGGCTGTGGTCCGCCGAGCTCGGAATCGGTCTCCTCGAGGCGTTGGATCTCTCCACCGTGCCCCCGCCACCTTGATCGCATTCTTCGGCACGTTCTCCGTGATCGCCGGACGGAAAGCCGGGTGAGCTACCCGCCCACACGAGGGCTCGACGGACCGCGCGGCCAATGAGGGCAGAGGGGCGTGACGCAGCTACGCGGGCCCGATCGGGTTCCCGTCCAGGTCACACACGGTCAAGCCGAGCTCGGCGATCAGATCGAGGCTGACGTGCTCGAGCCCCGTCCTTTCCGGGCCACAGTCGCACAGGGCGACGATCGCCTCCACCATCTGCTCCATCGACTCGATCTGGTCGGGTGACAACGCGGAGCCGGTGAGAACCTCGGCACCCTCGCTCATCACGGCTGCACGCGGCTCCACCGTGTTGAGGCGAACCCCGCGGCCCGCCAGCTCCGCTGCCAGCGCGTTGGTCATGCGGTTCAGGGCGGCCTTCGACGCGCCGTAGACCCCCGTGGTCGAGCCCAGAGCGCCGAGGCGGAAGGGCGGACGCCAGGGCCGCGCCGTTGTGCTCGAGACATTGACCACCCAGCCTTCGCCGCGATCGAGCATCGACGGCAGCGCGGCCTGGGCCAGGTCCATCGGAGCGTGCACGTTCACCTCGAAGGACAAGCGGCGCCGGCGCAGCGGGTACTCGGCCAGGGTCTGATAGATGGCCGCCGCGGCATTGTTGACCAGGATGTCGACCGGGCCTCCCAGCGCCTGCACCGCTTCGGGCACGATGCGAGCCCGGTCGTCGGCGTCCGCCAGATCGGCCGTCACGATGGCCACGGCGCCTCCGAAACGTCCGAGCTGCCCGGCCGTCTCCCGCAGGGAACCGGCGAGCGTCCGGTGCCGCTCCGTCGTGCGGGCGGTGATGGCCACGTCCGCGCCCTCGGCCGCCAGCCGGCGCGCCACGGCGGCGCCGATGCCCCGGCTGGCCCCGGTCACGATGGCACGGCGCCCGCGAAAACGCCCCCGGCCGTTCATGGTCGGACCGACGCGGGTGACCGCCTGCGCTGGACGCGGCCGTCGGTCGAGATGACTCCGCCGCCGTGCGGGCGCCACGGGATCACTTGAGAAACTCCTCCGCGGTCTCCCAGATGTAGTCGACGTCCTCGTCGCCCAGCGCATGGCTGGACGGCAGCACCAGACCCTGCTCCATGACCCGGTCGGCGTTGGGGAGTCCCGCCGGGCGGGATCCGCATCCCTGCGCCCTTGAAAGCCGGCTGCCGCGTGACGTTGCCGGTCCAGACCATGCGGGTGTCCACCCCGTGCGATTCCATGTGTCGTTGGAAAGCCGAGCGCCGTACGCCGGATTCGGGCCTGATCAGGATCGGGAACATGTGCCACGCCGTGTCGACCTCCGCTGTCGTGCGGGGCAACACGAACACGTCCGGCCGCTGCGAGAAGTGGCCACTGAGGCGGTCGAAGTTGCGCTTGCGAGTCTCGAGGTTCTCACCCAGCTTCTGGAGCTGGACCAGCCCGAAGGCGGCCGAGAGCTCCGAAGGCTCGAAGTTCCACCCGATGGCATCGAAGATGAACAGGTTGTCGTACTCGATGTCCCCGTCGATACTGGAGAAGAAGCGGGAGCCCGATCCCTTCTGCGACCCGAACAGCTGGACCTCGGACCGGCGGCCCCAGCGGCGCAAGAGCAGGCAGCGGTCGGCAAGCTCCTGGTCGTCGACGCACACCATCCCTCCGGTGCCCGCCGCGGTGATGATGTGGCTGAGCGCGAACGACGTCACCGAGATGTGCGAGCGGGAGCCGGTCGGCGTCCCCCGGAGCGTGGCACCCAAGGCATCGCACGAGTCCTCCACGACCGTCAGCCCGTGGCGGTCGGCCACCGTCCGGACGGCATCCCAGTCCGGGGCGTTCCCGATGAGGTTGGGAAGGAGCACGGCCTTCGTGCGGGGCCCGACCATCTCCTCCAGCGCGCCGACGTCGACGTTGTAGGTGTCGGGCTCGACGTCGACCACCGCGACACCGGCTCCGGCCCGCACGAGCGGCGCCACGTCGGTCGAGAAGGTGACGGCGGAGGTCACGACCTCGTCGCCCGGCGCGACGCCGAGGAGATCGACGGCGAGGTAGAGCGCAGACGACCCCGAATTGCACATGATGCCGCGTCGCTTCCCGAAGAGCTCGGCGATGCCCTCTTCGAAGGCGCGGACGTTCTTGCCGATGCGCAGAGCCTGAGGTCCGCCGCGGAGCACGTCCGTCACGGCCTGGATCTCGCGGTCGTCGTGCACGCTGCCGGCGTAGGGGATCCTTCGCATCGCGCTCACCGCGCCGGCTCCGATTTCAACATCCGCACGGCATTCTCGCGGAGGAACGTCGGCCACAGGTGGTCCCGGAGCAGGACACCGGTGTACTCGGACAACCTGCGTTCCTGGCTGCGCCCCGATCGACACTCGTCCGACTCAGGCCAAACCCCGGGCTCGCCCGCGTGCCACCGAAGGGGGACCAACCGGGCCCGGGCGCCGGCGCCCCGAGAGACGACAACACTCTCCGCAGCGCGGGCCGGTGCCGGCCGCGCGGGCCGAACGGAACGGGGCAGGACCGGGCGCCGCGACGCACCCTGAAGCACACTCCTGCGGCGCATTGCCGTTGGCCCGGGGCGGCTGAGCGCATCCTCGTCCCTCGGCCCACGGGCGACCGCTCGTCCGTGTCCTCGAACGGGCCGGGCCCGGTGACAACATCCGGTCGTCTCCATGAGGTAAGGATGGCGTCGCACGGCTCGCCCCGTCCACGGGGCGGGGGGGATCGATTTCGGACACGAGGGCCAGAAACGATGGATGCTATGCAAGAAAACCGGTATGGATCGGTGCAACACACGCGGCGGGGGCGTCCGGCTTCGGGCCTGTCCGTGGCTCGTCTCGGGCGGAGGGGGACGCCGTTACTGGTCGCTTTGCTCGCGTTGGCGGGGACGTCCCTCGGCTTCCAGCCGGCCGCGTCGGCCTCCATCCGCTCCTCGGGGGGCCCGCCGGCCAACGGAGAGTGGCCCGGCGTCGGGAAGATCTGCGAGCACGGCGCAGGGGGTTCGTCGAGCGTCCGAGGGGTCGGCCCGAAGAGCATTCACATCGCGGTCTTCAACGACGCCTCCAATACGGTGCAGCCCGGGCTCGAGGTCGAGTTCCTCCAGCAGGCCAAGGCGTTCGCGGCGTGGTGCAATGCATCCGGTGGCATCAACGGACGCCAGATCGTGATCGACAACCGGGACGCCGCGCTGTTCAACGCGGCGCAGCAGGCAAGCCAGTCCTGCGAGAGCGATTTCATGGCGGTCGGCGGCGGTATGGCGCTCGACGAGCCCTCGGTGCCGATCCGCGAAAATTGTGGGCTGGGCCAGATCAGCGGCTACACGGTCTCCATTGCTTCGCAGAAAGCGACCGACCAGGTGAACCCCAACAACGGCAACCCCGCCATCGCCCCCGGGGGTTGGTACGCCGTGCTCGCCAAGAAGTACCCGCAGGCGGTCAAGAAGGCGGCCATGGGTGCTCAGAACGACCCCTCCGTGATCCAGGCCGAACGAAAGGCCGAGTACTCCGCCGAAGCCCTGGGATGGCACGTCGTCGACTTCCAGATACCGCCGATCACGGTGACCGACTGGGGGCCGTTCATCCAAGACCTCCAGTCCAAAGGAGCGGAGGCGGTCTGGCCGTCGGCCGACGGCGGCGCCATCGCTCCGTATCTACAAGCCATGGCGACCGCCGGCTACAAGCCGGCCTTCATCAACCTCGGAACCCAGTTCTACAACCAGGCGACGGTCAAGGCGATCGCAAGCGTGCCCTCACCGCCCGTCTACGTCGAGACGGGCTGGTGGCCTCTCGAGATGGCGTCCCAAAATCCGTCCACCGAACAGCTCGTCAAGTTGATGCACACGTACGGGAAGGGCGACGCCGTCGACTTCGACGACGAGGAGGGCGCGGAATCGTGGCTGCTCTGGGCGAAGTCCGCCTCCGCCTGCGGCTCCAACCTCACCGTGTCCTGCGTCTTGAGCCACGCCGCGTCCCAGAAGAACTGGAGCGCAGGTGGCCTTCAGGCCCCGGTCGCGCAGTTGACTGCATCGAGCGCGAATCCCGTGCCGTCGCCGTGCTTCGCGATGCTCAAGGCCGAGCCGAACAAGTTCGTCTACGACAAGGCCCTGACGCAGCCGACCCAGTCAATCTGGAACTGCAACCCGAAGAACAACGTGCATCTGACCCCGCAACAGGTGAAGTCGCTGAACGGATAGGACGGAGCGGGTCCCGACATCCGCCACGAATCGATCCGAGAGTCCATGCAGGTGGGGACCGCGAGTCCCTGGCGTCGCTCGACCCTGCGGGTCGGCCTCTCGATCGTCGGCCCCGAACCGTTCGTTCGCCTCGAGGACGTCTGAAACGGTCTCTCGGGATCCAAGGTCGATCCTCCGGGCCGCCCTCTCCCGTCGTCTCGCATGGGTAATGATGTCGTCGCACAGCTCGCCCGGACGTCAGAGGCGGGGGGATCGGCCTCGGACGGAGGACAGAAACGGTGGATGGTATGGCAGTGAATGGGCATGGAACGCTGCAGCTCAAGCGGCGGAAGCGTCGGGCATCAGGTCTGACCCTGGCTCGCCTCGGTCGGAGGGGGGCGCCGTTGCTCGTCGCCGTGCTCGCAGTGGCCGGGACGTCCCTGGGTTTCCAGCCGGCGGCAACGGCCTCTGTCCGCGCTTCGAGTACACCACCGACCAACGGCGAGTGGCCGGGCGTCGGGAAGATCTGCGAACACGGCGCCGGGGGCTCGTCGAGCGTCCGAGGGGTTGGCCCGAAGAGCATTCACATCGCCGTCTTCAATGACGCTTCGAACACGGTGCAGCCGGGTCTCGAGGTCGAATTCATCCAGCAGGCGAAGGCGTTCGCGGCGTGGTGCAATGCATCCGGTGGCATCAACGGTCGCCACATCGTGATCGACAACCGGGACGCCGCTCTGTTCAATGCGGCGCAGGTCACCAGTGAGTCCTGCCAGAGCGACTTCATGGCCGTCGGAGGCGGTATGGCGCTCGACCAGCCCTCGGTGCCGATCCGCGAAAAGTGTGGTCTTGGCCAGATCAGCGGCTACACGGTTTCGCTCGCCTCCGAAAGTGCCGCCAACCAGGTGAATCCCAACAACATCAACCCCGCCATCGTCCCCGGAGGTTGGTTCGGGACGCTCGCCAAGAAGTACCCCCAGGCGGTCAAGAAGGCGGCCATGGGAGGTCAGAACAACCCGTCCGTCCTCCAGTCCGAGCGCAAGTTCGAGTACGCCGCGGAGGCTCAGGGATGGCATGTCGTCGACTTCCAGGTACCGCCGATCACGGTGACCGACTGGTCGCCGTACATCCAGGAGCTCCAGTCCAAGGGCGTCGAGGCCGACTGGCCGTCGGCCGACGCCAACATCGCGCCATACCTGCAGTCCATGGCGACGGCAGGCTACAACCCGGCCTTTCTCTCCCTGGGGGTCCAGTACTACAACCAGGCCACGGCGAAAGCGGTGGCCAGCGTGCACGCGCCGCCGATCTACATCGCGACGTCGTGGTGGCCCCTCGAGATGGCATCAAAGAACCCGTCCACGGAGCAACTTGTCCGGGTGATGCACACGTACGGCAAGGGTGACACCGTCGATTTCGACGACGAGGAGGGCACGGAGTCGTGGTTGCTCTGGGCCAAGTCCGCCTCCGCCTGCGGCGCGAACCTCACCGTGTCCTGCGTGTTGAGCCACGCTGCCTCCGAGAAGAACTGGAGCGCAGGTGGCCTTCAGGCGCCGGTCACGCAATTGACGGCTTCGAACGCGAACCCCGTACCGTCGCCGTGCTTCGCGATGCTCCAGGCCGAGCCGAACAAGTTCGTGTACAACAAGGCACTCACGCAGCCGACGCAGTCCATCTGGAACTGCAACCCGAAGAACAACGTGCATCTGACTCCACAGCAGGTGACGTCACTCGGGGGATAGGACCGGGCCGACACACCCACTGCACTTCCGGCGTCGAGTCGTGACATCTTTCTGACCTGCGACCCCGAGGTCAGAAACCCGCGCAACGGGTCAATCGATCTGTTCGAGCCGACCCGAGTCGAGGTGATAGATGAAACCTGCCACCTGAAGGTCAATCAGGTAAGGGGACGATCGAACTCGTTGGACGTCATGGGCGAGGGATTCCCGCACGTCCCTCGTCGTGAGAAATGCGAGGCTGCGGGTGTCAGGACCGCCGGTCGCACCGATGGCACGGTGGACATCGTCTTCTGCCTCCACGGTCATCCGGCAGTCGGTGTGCGGAACGACCATCAACCGGTTGACGCCGAGCAGGGACGAAGCCAGGACCAGGGTGCGGAGCACGTCGTCGGTCACCCGGGCCCCCGCGTTGCGCAAGATCTTGGCGTCACCCGGAGCCAGTCCCAACATCCTCAGCGGATCGATCCGAGAGTCCATGCAGGTGAGGACCGCGAGTCCCCGGCGAGCTCGGCCCTTCAAGTCGGCATCTCGATAGCTCGCGCTGAACTGTTCGTTCGCCTCTACTACGTCTGAAAACGGGTTCTCGGTATCCAAGGTAGGTCCTCCGGGTCGCCATGTTGCTGACTCGCTGGGGCGTCGTCCAATTCCTGATCGTCGGTCGGGGACGCACGGGGACGAGGGCGATGCGCGGCGTCCGATCCAAGCCTCGGCCTGCCGAGGAATTCGTGCCTTCCACTGCTACATTTCGCCCCGATTTGCGGGCGCGGTGTCGCCTCCGCCGAGTTAAGGAGATGACGACATGGGACGAGGAACCTGGCGCGGCGTGCCCAGGGCTGCACTCCTCGGGGCGGCCGTGGGACTGCTCCTGTCCGGTGTCGTCTCAGGTGTGGCGGGGGCGTCCGCGAGCCACGGCCCGTTCCTGCGCATCCTGGTCACGAACGACGACGGTGTCCAAGCACCTGGGATCAACGAGACCGTCAAGGCACTGACGGCGCTCCCGAACACGTCGGTGACCGTGGTGGCGCCGCTGACCAACCAGAGCGGGACCGGGGCAAAGGTGACCAGCGGCGCGTTGACGGTCACCGACGCGAAGACGGCCGGCGGGTATCGAGCGAAAGCCGTTGCCGGCTACCCGGCCGATACCATCATCTGGGCGATCGACGATCACGGCATCTCTCAGCGACCGAACCTGGTCGTTTCGGGCATCAATTTCGGACAGAACATCGGCCCGCTGTCCATGCTGTCGGGCACCGTGGGAGCGGCGGAGACCGCGACGGCCCGAGGCATTCCCGCCCTCGCGGTCAGCCAGGGCATCGACAACGGCCATTCACCGAACTTCGCCCAGGGCGCGAAGTACCTCGTGGCCTGGGTCCAGTCGCACCGCCGCGCGCTCGTGGCTGCCAAAGGCAAGGGGGCGGGGCGGATCAATGGAAATCTCAACGTCCCGACGTGCGTGACGGGCCGGATCCGTGGACCAGTGACCGTGAAGGTTGCCACTTCGCTCACCGGCTTCACCATCAGCTCGGTGAACTGCTCTGGCCGTGCCCCCACACCGACGACCGACGTCCAGGCCTTCGTGAACGGCTTTGCGTCGATCTCGGCGCTGCATCCGGCGAATCCTCCCCGCTGAGCGCCGCGGGGGAAGCCCGCCTGACCCCGTCGGTGACGCAATGATGATCGGGTGGACGACCCGCCCGTACCGTTCCGCATCATCCATGCCGCCGCGCCCATACGCATCTGTGACAACGGCGGCTGGACCGACACTTGGTTCGCCTCGCACGGTCAGGTCTTCAACATTGCCGTGTCGCCCTTCGTCGAGGTGGAGCTCAAGGTGTATCGGGTCGACGATGTCGCCGATCGCATCGTCCTCGAGGCCGAGAACTACGGCGAGCGCTACGTCCACGATCCCGACGACCCCCCCGGCCGCCATCCCCTCCTCGAGGCGACCCTCGATGAGATCGGTGTGCCCGACGACCTGGCCGTTGAGGTCTCCGTCTTCTCCCAGGCTCCTCCCGGTGGTTCGACGGGGTCCTCCGCATCAGCGACGGTGGCGCTCGTCGGCGCCCTCGATGCGCTGACCTCCGGGCGGATGGCCCCGTACGAGATTGCCGCACTGGCCCACCGGGTCGAGGTCGAGCGGCTCGGAATGGAGTCGGGGGTGCAGGACCAGCTCTGTGCGGCCTTCGGCGGCATCAACCACATTGAGGTCAGGTCATACCCCGACGCCTCGGTGACGCAGCTGTCGCTCCCCACGAGTGCATGGCGGGAGCTCGACCGTCGGCTGGTGCTCGTCCACCTCGGGCGCGCCCACGTCTCCTCGGAGCTCCACGGCCGCGTGGTCGCGACGCTCTCCTCCGGCCGGGAGGACACCGAGGATTGCCTCACGCAGCTGCGGCGAGCCGCGGCCGACTCGCGGGATGCTGTGCTGGCGGCGGACTTCGCCGCCCTCGGGCGCGCCATGATCCGCAACACCGACGCGCAGCGCACGCTCCACCCGAGCCTCGTCGGCAGCCAGGCAGAGGTGCTGATCGACGCGGCTGCGGCCTCTGGGGTGCTGGGGTGGAAGGTCAATGGTGCGGGTGGTGAGGGAGGCAGCGTCACGTTGCTCTGCGGAGCAGACCCCTCGTCCACCCGTCGTCTGTTTCAGGCCCTGCCGGAGATCGACACGTCGTTCAGCGTGGTGCCGACAACGCTCAGCCGGGGTGGCCTCCGGGTTCGGGAAGTCTGAAGGTCCACGAACCTGACAATTGTCACGAGCGGGTCTTGACCGATCTCACTACCGGACACTCCTCTTGCCGCTCATCATGGACTCCATGGTTCTGGAGCTGCGAGAGCACACGGCAACGGCGATCACGGTAAGCGGCGCGACGAAGTCCTATGGCGACATACAGGCTGTGCGCGGCGTCGACCTGGTGGTCGCACCCGGAGAGACGGTCGCCCTCCTGGGCCCGAACGGCGCCGGCAAGTCCACCACGATCGACATGATCCTCGGCCTCACCCGGCCCGACGCCGGCACCGTGTCGATCTTCGGAGCAGCGCCGCAGGCCGCCGTTCAACAGGGCTGGGTCGGCGGCATGCTCCAGACCGGGTCGCCGCTGGACCACTTGAAGGTCCGCGAGTTGGTGACGCTGATGGCGTCGTACTACCCGAACCCGCTCGACGTGGACGACGTGCTCGCCCAAACCGGCGTCGCGGATTTCGCCGGGCAGTGGACGAATCGACTGTCGGGCGGCCAGGCCCAGCGAGTCCGGTTCGCCTCGGCGCTGGTCGGAAACCCGGACCTCCTCATCCTCGACGAGCCCACGGCAGCGATCGACGTCGAGGGTCGCCGTCAGTTCTGGGCCGCCATGCGCAGCGCGGCGGCCCACGGCAAGACGGTCATCTTCGCGACGCACTACCTCGAAGAGGCCGACACCTACGCCGATCGGATCGTGGTCATGGCACACGGCCGCATCGTCGCCGACGGCCCGGCCACCGAGATCAAGGCCAACGTCGGCCGCCGCACGGTGCGCGCCACCCTCACCGACGGCGATGTGGCGTCGCTCCAGGCCCTGCCGGGGGTGCTGACCGCCGAGCGGCACGGCATCACGGTCACGCTGTCCTGCTCGGACGCCGACGCCGCAACGAGGGCTCTCCTGCAGACCTTCCCGGGGGTACGGAACCTGGAAGTCCACGGCAGCAGCCTCGAGGACGCCTTCTTCGATCTGACCGTCGACGAGCCACTCACCAACCAGGACAATTCGAACGACGAGGTACATCGATGACCACGACGACCATCCACCTGCGCACCGAGGTGCGGCGGACATTCCGCAATCGCCGCATGTTGGTCTTCACGCTTGGGCTGCCGCTGGTGCTGCTTCTCACCGTGGGGGCGACGAACCGGCACGGCACCACGGCGGGAGTCCCGTTCCCGCTGTACTTCACGGCCGCCATGGCCGCCTACGGCGCACTCTTCGCCGTCTTCTCGCCTGGGTCACGCATCGCGGTGGATCGAGCCTCGGGCTGGGTTCGCCACATGCGGATCACGCCGCTGCGAGCGCGCACCTACTTCCTGGCCAAGGTCGTAGCCGCGTACGTCGTGGTGCTTCCGACACTGCTGCTGGTCGATGTGGCCGGTGCGTCGCTCGGGGTTCATCTCGGGACGGCGCAATGGCTGGAGATGACGGGCCTGCTCCTCATCGGTCTGGTTCCGTTCGTGCTGATGGGGATCATCGTGGGCCACCTGGTCAGCGTGGACGCGTTGGCACCGACGGTCGGGGCCCTGGTGGTCGTCTTCGCCCTCTTCGGAGGCGCCTACGGTGACTTCTTCCACCAGGGAGCGATGCTGACGGCGACCAAGCTCCTGCCCTCGTTCTGGATGGTGCGATCCGGCCAGGCTGCTCTCGACCACGGCTGGCCCCTCGAGGGGTGGCTCGTCGTAGCCGTCTGGACCCTGGCCCTCGTTCCGGTTGCGTACGTCGTCTACCGGAGAGACACCAGGCGGGTCTGAGAAGATCGTGCCGGCACCGGTACCTTGGACGGGCGTGAACGGCGACGTCGCAGCGTCCAGCCCCGAAGAAGCCGAATGGATAGAGGTCCAACTTCGCTGGTCTCGCGGGTGGCGGCGGGTGTTCCTGACGACGGTTTTCCTGGTGTACCTGGTGTTCGTGGGCCAGGCGATCAGCCAGCGCCCCCAGGACCTCATCATCGTCGGCTCGGTCGCGCTCGGCGTGTTCGTGGTGGCCTATTTCGCTCTGGCGCTCCAGGCTTGGCGCCCGGCGGCGTCGCCCTTCTGGCGCTCCTGGAGGTTCTGGACGCCGTACCTCGTGCTCTACGTCGGCCTCGTCGCGGTGCTGCCGGCCGCTCACGCGACGGGATTCACCTTGTGTCTGTACATCGCGGCGATCAGCGTGGCTCGGTTCGGCGTCCGGGCGGCCGCCCCGATCGTCGTGGTGCTGGCGCTGGCTGCACTCTTCGTCCCCGTGATGATCCGGTCTTGGCACACCGACCTCGCCGCCTCGTTCGGCGACGTGACCCCTCTCGGCATCCTCGTCGTGGGCATCATCACCTTTGGCGTCCTCCAGGTGCAACGAGCCAACCGTGGCCTCAGCGAAGCACGCTCCGAGATCGTCCGGCTCTCAGCAGAGAACGAACGGTCCAGAATCGCCCGCGACCTCCACGACCTTCTCGGACACTCCCTCACGACCATCACGGTGAAGGCCGGCCTCGCCCGTCGGCTCGGTGAGACCGACCCCGAACGAGCGATTGAGGAGATCGCCGAAGTCGAGGAGCTTTCGCGACGCGCCCTCGGCGAGGTGCGTGGCGTCGTGTCGAACTACCGGGAAGTCACCCTGGCCAGCGAGCTCGCTCGGGCACGGGAGCTCTTGCGGGCCTCGGGTGTCGAGGCGGATCTCCCGACGGCCATCGACGTCGTCGACGGCGATTTCCAGGAGCTCTTCGGCTGGGTCCTCCGTGAGGGAATCACCAACGTGGTGCGTCACTCCCGCGCCACCGCCTGCACCGTCACGCTGTCGCGCACCTCGGTCGAGATCACTGACAACGGTATCGGGGGTCCCGTGGGTAGCGGCAACGGCCTGGCCGGCCTCAAAGAACGCGTCGCTGCGGTAGGCGCCACGTTGGACGCAGGCCCGATCGAGCCTCGCGGGTGGCGGCTCCGGGTGGCGGTCGAACCCGCATTCGTCACGGCACCATGAGCGTCCGCCTGCTGCTGGCCGACGATCAGGAGCTCGTACGCACCGCCCTCGGCGCACTGCTCGAGCTGGAAGACGACTTCGAAGTCGTCGCCAGCGTCGGCCGTGGCGACGAGGTCGTCGAGGCTGCGACCAAACATCAGCCCGATGTGGCCCTTCTCGACATAGAGATGCCGGGCCTCGACGGTCTTTCCGTGGCTGCCGTGTTGGCGGCTCAGGTCCCTTCGTGCCGGTCGGTCATCCTGACCACCTTCGGCCGGGTCGGCTACCTGCGCCGCGCCATGGAGGCGGGCGCGGTCGGCTTCGTGGTCAAGGATGCGCCCGCCGAGGCGCTCGGCGACACCATCCGGCGCGTCATGGCCGGGGAGCGCGTCGTCGATCCGGCCCTCGCTGCGTCGGCCCTGGCGGTCGGCGACTCACCACTGACGCCCAGGGAGCGCGACGTCCTGACCGTCACCCGCACCGGGGCGAGTGTCGCCGACATCGCCCGCAAGCTCTATCTCTCCGAAGGGACCGTACGGAACTACCTCTCTGCCGCCATCGCCAAGACCGGGGCGCGTAACCGCCAGGACGCACTCCGCATCGCCGAACAGCAGGGGTGGCTCTAGTCAGTGCCGCACCGACCGGATCTCGACTCTCATGTCTTCGCCGGCGGGCCGTTGAAAACTGAAGGGGAGCCCAGCGCGTCGCTGGGCTCCCCTTCATCGTCCTTCGGCGGCAATCCGCACGGAAACACCTCTACGAGACGGTGACGACCTGATTCTTCACGTTGACGAAGAGGTTCGAGGCGGTACCCGTCACGGTGATCGTAGGCCCACCCACCTGGCCCAGCCACAGGCCATTCACATTGTTGAAGATCAGGTTGTGATCGATGGTGATCGCGACATTCGATACCGCCGTCACGATCACGCCGGTGGTCTGACCGTCGAAGTAGTGAGGACCGAAGTCCGAGTCGGGAGAAAGGTTGTTCGTCCCGATGACGTTTCCGGTGACCGTGTTGCCATTGAGGTTCTGCCCCGGTGAGTGGCTGTGCAGCGTGACGCCACCGAGACCGTTCCCGGCAAGGTAGTTGCCCTTCACGAGATTGTTGTAAACCGCACCTCCGGTTCCCGGGATGCCCGGAACGTTCCCTGGGACACCGGAAGCAAGGAGGACGCCTCCTCCCTCATCGGCCGCCCCATTATTGGTGACCTGATTGGAGAGAACCGTGTTGTCGTGCACGCCGCCACCGAAGACCTCGGGCGTGTGGCTGGCCAGAGTGATCCCACAGTCCAGGGTGTTGCCGGATACGTCGTTGAACTCGATCAGGTTTCCATACGTCGCACCAGTATCGTCGCTGACGAGGATTCCTCCGCTGTTACCGACGACGTGGTTACCGACAATCGTCGAGTCGAAGGCGTTGGCCAGATGCATCCCTTCGCCACAGTCGCCCGGTTGGGTGGGTGTCGCCGGGTTCACGTCGCATTGCGGGTAGCTGGAGGTCGTTATGGGTGCGCCAGTCGGGTTGCCCTGGTCGTTGTGCGTCACCGTGTTGCCACTGATCGTGACGTTCGAGACAGGCGAGGACCCGAGCCCGACGAGGATGCCCTCGCCCAGCGCGTTCTCGACCGTGAAGCCTTGGACCCTGCTCCCGGACGCGAGGACCTGCACGCCGTTGTTCTGACCGGTGGCGTTGATCTTGGGATTCCCAATCCCGACGATCGACAAGCTCTTCGAGAGCACGACGCCTCCCGGGTAGGTCCCCGGGCAGACCACGATCGTCTCGCCGTTGACGGCGCTGCCCACCGCGGCACCGATCGTCGAGTACGAACCATTGCCGCAGCCGACGTGCAAAATGTTCGGAGTGGCGCCAGCAGTTCCGGCACCGCAGATCACAAAACCGCCCGCCAAAGCCATCGAACCGACAAGCGCGGATAGCGTTCGCACACGAAGACGTCCCAAAACCATTGTTTCCTTTCATTCGACGAAGCGGCGCACCCTAGACGTGCAAAATTGATTCGGTCAAAAGCCATCGGCTTTCGGCGTTCGCACTTGTACGGCAAACAGAAGCTCGATGACGGACGGTGCGCTCCGGGATGTCCACACCACGTAAGCCGGCGCGACTCACGTCGAACCGCGCATCCTGGGGCGGGAGGGCTACGTGACCGACGCGTTCGCGCACCAACCAGTCGTTCCGTTCGCCACCGAACAGTCGCTCGATGACCACCCATCACCGAGGCTGCCGACGGCGAGCATGCGCTGAAGGGATCCGCTGGACTCCCTCGCCAAATCGAGGGCTGCATGTTGCCGCATTCCGCTCGTGCGGCTGAAGGGTTCGAGCTCGAGAAGCGAACGAGCGTCACACCCGGGAAGTGGGAGATGGCTCCTTGCGGATTCAGAGGCGATTGCGGAGGTGTCGCAGCCGTTCCAATCGACGAACGGCTGAGGATCGTGACGGGACCCGGGGACCCATCGATCCATCGACCAAGTGATTCACCACCACCTGGATCGGCGACGCCGGGAGGCCGTCGGATGGAGACCGGTACCCCATGGGCTTTCCGATAGTCGATCCCGGCACCTCTGTCATTTCGGGAGGGGATTTGCTCAGCCGCCGGGCTCCGCCCGCAGGTGGCGTTGTCTCCGCAAGAGAACTGGAGCACAGGCGGAAACCTAGAGTGTCAATCGATTTAGTAGACTTGTTGTTCTTCGAGCACAAGGGCGGCGATCGTCCACGATCTGGGCGATTCCACTAGAACCAGGGGGAGGAGGCGCAACCATGACGATCGTGGGTACAGAGAAAGGTCTCAGAGTCGAACGTCTCACCGGCCGCATCGGCGCAGAAATTGGCGGCGTGAACACCGGTGAGCCGTTGGACGACGAGACGATCGCATCGATACGCCAGGCCCTCCTCGCCCATCGCGTGGTCTTCTTCCGGGACCAGAGCCTCAATTACGGGCGCCAGGTTGCCTTCGCCAAGCGACTCGGACCGCTCACCCTCGGCCACCCGACCCTCCCATCCCCAGGGGCGCAACCGTTCCTCGAAGAGGTCGACTCGGCCAAGGCCGCGCCCGCCAGCAGCTGGCACACCGATGTCACCTTTTGCGACCGCCCGCCCGCCTTCACCCTCCTTCACGGCGTGGTCATGCCCGAGGTGGGCGGTGACACCATCTGGGCCAACACAGTCTCGGCCTACGAGAAACTCCCCAAACAGCTCCGGGAACTGGCCGACACGCTACGCATCGTGCACACCAACACCCATGACTACGCCGAGCCGTCGAAACGCGAAGAGGAGGCGAACGGCGTCATCAGCGCCTATCGACGCCAGATTCGTCTCCAAAGTCTTCCGAACCGAGCATCCCGCCGTTCGCGTGCACCCGGAGACCGGCGAGCGCTCCCTGGTGCTCGGCGGCTTCGCCGACACCGTGGTCGGCCTCGGCCCGCAAGCGTCCCGAGACCTGATCCGGATCCTGCAGGACTACGTCACGCGGCCCGACCACACGGTGCGCTGGCGCTGGAGAGCGGGCGACCTCGCCATCTGGGACAACCGCGCCACCCAGCACGTCGCCGTGGTCGACTACGGGAAGGCCCACCGCCGGGCCGAGCGGGTCACCGTGGCGGGTCCTGTCCCCGTCGGCGTCGACGGCCGCGAGTCGGTGGCGCTCGAAGGTGACGCCTCGGAGTACTACGACGGCCGCAGCTGAGCTGAGGACAGCAAGGTCAAGTCGAGGCCACTCGTCATTCAGTGTCCGGGATGACTTGGACATGACGAAACAGCGGAGTTGCACTCGTTGGCCACGCCCAACGCGTGGAGCTCGGGCAGGATTCGCGGGGCCAACCAGAAGTCACCGGCCCACGTGAAGTGGACCCCGTCGGACGAGCGGACCGGGACACCGTCGATCACAGCCTGATAGTGGTCTTTGGGATCGACGATTCGGTTGAGGTCGAGGACACTCACCGTCCCCGGGTGCGCCGCGGCCACTTGGCGGAGGATGAGGTTGAACTGCTTCACCCTCCACGGCGCGTCCTCGGGCCACGGAGCGCCGTTGAGGGTCTCTCCGCTCGAGTAGTACGGCGTGGTCGCGAGCACCACCCGAGCGCCCGTCGCGGACAGCTGCGCAACAGTGTGGTCAAGGGCGGCGCGCAGGGAAGCGTCAAACCCGGGCTCACCGATATGGACCCATTTCCCCAGCTCCAATCGGTCGACGATGTCCAAACGGGCGAGGAACACCACGACCTGAGGCTTCACGAGATCGAGCTCGAAGGTCCAGGCTGCCGGACGATCCGCACATTGCGGCGGCGGCACCACGACGGAGTCCTGAATCCGGTATGTCGAATCCTCCAATGAGCACCCGGACAGCCCCATGTTGTGCAGGTCGATTCCGTACTGATGGCTGACGAGCCCGAGTCCGTTGCTCAGCATGTACGCGACGGAATCGCCCACGAAGAGCGCCTGAACCGGTGGACCGGGTGACCCAGCGGCCAGCCGCGGGACCTGGCCGGGAAAGAACCGTAAGGCGGCCGTCCGGTCGATGAGCGGCACGCCCGCCGCGACCGACGGTTGCAAGAGGGCGGCCAGCAACACAGCAGCGGTGATGAAACCAGCCTCGATCCGCATCTCCCGCGAGCGCCGCAGAGCACCGCGCCTGATGGGCATCTCGATCAGATAGAACGAGGCGACGGCCGCGGCGAAGGTGGCGATCAGGCGGAGCGTGAAAAGCGCAGGCCCGTCGAGACCGGTGCGTGACCCGTCGAGGACGACGAAGATCGGCCAGTGCCACAGATAGAGCCCATAGGAGATACGGCCGACATAACGGATCGGCCCGAGCGAGAGGCACCGAGCGGGAAGCGAGGAACCGGCCAGCGTCACTCCTCCGATGAGCGCCGCCGCGAAGAGGGCGGCAAGCGTCAGACCGCCCTGATAGGTGAATGCCCCGCTGATGGTCATGGTGGCCGAGAGCACCACCACGCCCACGCACCCGACCACGGCGAGACCGCTCCACAAGCTCGCTCGAAGCCGGCGGGCGGCAGGAGCCCAAAGTGAAACTGCGATCGCCAGGGCGGCGCCGATGAGCAGGGCTTGGGCCCTCGTCGCGGTGTTGTAGTACAACGCGGTCGGATCCAGATTCGGGTCGTAGAGACAAACCATCAGCGTCGCGGATCCGGCCGCGGCGAGGAGTGTGAGCACGAAGAGCTTCGCCCTCGAGAGACCGAGTTTGAATGCTCCGAGTACGAGGAGCGGCCACACCAAGTAGAACTGCTCCTCGATCGCCAATGACCACGCGTGGAGGAACGGGGAGGGCGAGGCGCCCAGATTTACGTAGCTCGCCCCGGTCGAGAAGTGCCAGTTGGCAAAGTAGAACAGCACACTGAGCGCGTCGGCGCCGAGGTCCGGATAGACGCCGCGGGCAAAAAAGTGGGCCCACAGCAGGACGACACCGGTCATCACGACGAGGGCGGGGAGGAGCCTCCGGGCGCGCCGTGCCCAGAAAGATCTGAGCGCGATGCCACCGGTGGTGCCGTGCTCGCGGACCAAGATGCTCGTGATCAAGAACCCGGAGAGCACGAAGAAGGTGTCCACGCCGACGAATCCCCCGGGCACCAAAGAGGCGCCGCCGTGGAAACAGAGGACGAGCGCGATAGCCAGCGCCCGTACCCCGTCGAGCGGAGGGTTGTACGGCAGCTCGCGTTCGGGGATTGTTGCGCTGGCGCGCGTGTCCGTGCTCATCGCGGGGCGGAGTGGGGGTGATCAGGCCGCCTGGGCTTCGACGACCTCACATCAAGGTCCTGATGACGAAGGAGTGGGCACATGTGTCCTTCTGGAAGGCCAACCGCGGTTGTGACTCAGGGATGCGGCGTGAGCTGGAACTCGATGAGACCGGGATCGATGGAACCCTGAGCTCGGTGCCACAGTCTGAATCCGAGGAACACTGCCCGGATCGGCGCCCCCTGCCGGAGCCTGCGAGCTCCTCCGACGCATCGTGCTGCTGAGCCGTCATTTCCTCCTCACCTGATCACGGCCGCCCGAGAGCCAGCTGTCGACTGTCACAAAATTTCCCTTGCGTGTCCGCCGCGGAATTGCCCCGTCCGGGGTGCATGTTCTACTCGATTCCACCTCCCTTTTTCCGGTCGCCGACGCCGAGGAAGCTGCGGACCTCGAACCGTCGCCCTCGCTCTCGGCGAGCGATCCGGAGGACGATCCTGCACCGCCTGGACGGCAGAGACTCGACCGGGCTACGGCGCACCGCTGGGTCCCATGGGCAGGCGCCGACCTCGGGATCGTCCGCCTACCCCATGCTGCGGGCTTCCTTCGTGACGGCAGCCCTCGATGTGGGAGTACCGCTCGGTGACGTCCAGATTGCCGTACGCCATGCCGTTCCGAGGAGCACTCCCAAATGTCAGCTTGTGAGCAAATCGGCGCGGGAGTATGGGGTCATGCGTGGTCGATCACAGTCTTCGCCACGCCGACGAAGCTCTGGGAGATCACGCCGCCCCGAGGCACGTTCCCCCAGGCTGGCGCGCCGGGCGGTGGCAACGGGCCTCACGCTGGCGAGCGCGATCATCGCAGTCGGAGGATGCAGCGACGCGACACCTGCCGGAGCGTCCGGTGTTGCCGTGCATGACTGCCTGAATGAGCTGGCCTGCTACCCACCGCATCAGTTTCGGGTGGCATACGGCATTCAATCGCTACTTGATCGCGGGATCGACGGCCGTGGTGAAACCGTGGTGTTGCTGGAGCAGGAGGTCACGACGCATGCCGCCCCGCCGAAAATCACTGACATCCGCCAAGACCTGGCCCGGTTTGACGGCCTGTTCGACCTGCCTCCGGCGCAAGTGCAGGTGGTGAACAGCCTCGCCCGGTCACCGTCGCCCTGGCTGGCCGATGAAGAGGAGGTGGAGGACACCGAGATCGTTCACGCGGTTGCCCCGCGTGCGGACATCCGCGAGATTCTCGTCAGCGCTTCGGACATCGAGAGCCCGGCTGCCACGACGACGGACGGATCGACCGCCTTGCGGCTCGGCGTGACCGAGGGTGCGGTGATCTCGGTGAGTTCGGGTAAGGGCGAGTCCTGCTTCACTCCGGCCGAGATCGCCGACCTGAACGCGTCGCTGCAGACGGCCCGAGACCGCCACGTGACGGTCGTGGTCTCGTCTGGAGATTCGGGAGTGGTCAGCAGTCCGTGCCCGGGCACGGCGGCTGGTTCGGCCCCGCGGGCCGGAGTGAATCTGCTGGCCTCGGACCCGCTCGCGCTCTCCGCGGGCGGCACCAGCCTGCGGGCTGGTCACACCACCGGGTCCTATGTCGGCGAGACCGCCTGGAACTCCCCGCCCGACCCGCCAGCCCGACCCGACTCGAGCGCTTCGGGCGGCGGCTTCAGCAAGATCTTCCGTCGGCCCGCCTACCAGAACGGCGTTCCCGGCATCGGAGCCTTCCGCGGCGTGCCTGACGTGGCCTCCGACGCTGCGGCCAACACCGGGATGACCCTGGCCACCACCGACGGCGGCGGGAACTATGTCCTCGTGGGCGCCAGCGGAACGAGCGCTGCCGCGCCCTTCTGGGCCGCGGTGATCGCGCTCGCGGACCAGTACGCGGGCCATCGTCTGGGCTTCGTCAACCCCGCCATCTACCGGATCGGACGTAGCTCCTTCTACTCCCGGGCATTCCACGACATCGCCACAGGCAACAACACTGTGGCGTTCCCCGGCCGAATCATCGCTGGATACCAAGCCGGACCCAGATGGAATCCGGTCACCGGCTGGGGCAGTCCCAACGCTCAGGTGCTCGTCCCGCTTCTGGCCCGCTACGCCAGCGGATGATCCTGCCGTTGATCAGAACGATCTGCCCTGCCGGATCGAGCAAAACCTCCGGTCTCACCTGACACCAACTGACCTCATGGAGGTCGACGAGACCCCCTTGACGGCCCTCTCAGGACGTCGTCCGGTGGCGGAAAAGCCAGGATGCCGCTACCGACGACAGAACCAGGATCCCCGCGGAGTAGGCGATGGCGATCCATGCTTCGTGTCCAAGGGCGACACCAGTGGAGGTGCGGCCCATCCAAAGCCCTCGCATGGACTCGATGATCGGAGTGAAGGGTTGGTACGTCGCAATGTCACTCAACACGGCTGGCATCGTGTGAGCCGGCACGAATGCAGTGCTCACGTAGGGAACGAACATGAGCACCATGGTGAAAGACGTGGCCGTTTCAGCGCTCCGCGCCAGGAGGCCGACACCAGCCGCCAACCACGACAGCGCGAGCACGAAGAGCACGATCATGGCAGCTGCTCCGACCCAGCCGAGCGGTGACGCCGTCGGTCGCCAACCGAGTCCCAGACCCACCCCGATCACCAACGCGGTGGCCATCAGGTTTCGAACGAGACTGGCCACGATGTGCCCGACAAGCAGCGCCGAACCGCGGACGGGCATCGAACGGATTCGGTCGATGATCCCGTTGGTCATGTCGGTCGCGACGGCGACGGCGGTGGTGCCGGCGCCGAACCCCGCGCAGAGCACGATGAGTCCGGGTACGACGTAATTGACGTATTTTCCGCCGGTCGAGAGGTCGCCGCCAAAGACGTAGACGAAGAGCAGCATCAACACGATCGGAAGTGTGAGGGCGGTGAAGAAGGCCTCTGGGTTACGAAGTGAGCGTCGCACGCAGCGTGTCGTCATCACCCAGAAGTCGGACAAGGTGTCGGCGATGGTCATCAGGCAGCCTCCTTCGATTCGGTGTGGGCGGCGGTGAGTGTCAGGAATACGTCGTCGAGGCTCGGCCGACGGATCGAGACCCGCTCGGCGGCAGCCCCGGCCGCCACCAACCGACCGAGAGCGGAGTGGACATGGGCGATAGTGCCGTCAGTATCGATTTCCAGCGTGTGCCGGAGATCGTCGGCCCGAGCCCCGTTGAAGAGGTCCAGCGCACGCTGGCAGGACGCGCTCGTCTGCGAACTCGAGCCGAAGGACCTCCCCGCCGAGGCTCGATTTCAACTCAGCCGCGCTGCCCTGGGCGACAATCCGTCCATGGTCGAGCACGGCGATGCGGTCGGCCAGTTGGTCAGCCTCTTCGAGGTACTGCGTCGTCAACAAGATCGTTACCCCGTCATCCGCCAACCGGCGGGCTGTGTCCCACAGCTGCTCGCGACTGCGAGGATCGAGCCCGGTGGTCGGTTCGTCCAAGAAGAGCAATTGCGGGTTCACGATCATGCTGATCGCCAGATCGAGCCGGCGGCGCATGCCCGCCGAGTACGTCCCGACCCGCCGGTGACGCGCGTCCACGAGGTCGAAGCCGGCGAGCAGTTCGTCCGTGCGGACCCGTGCTGCGCGGCGGGAAAGGTGACGGAGGCGGGCCATCATCTCGAGGTTTTCTTGGCCGCTCAGCAGGTCGTCAACCGCTGCGTACTGGCCGGTGAGACTGATCGACGCTTTCACCCCGAGCCGGTCGGACAGAAGATCGTGGCCGGCCACTCTCGCGGTGCCCGAGTCGGGTCGCAGCAAAGTGGCCAAGATGCGCACCATTGTCGTCTTGCCCGCCCCGTTTGGGCCGAGCAGGGCGAAGACCGACCCGGCCTCGATGGCCAGATCCACCTCGTCGAGCACTCGATTGTCGCCGAAGGTCTTGCTGATACCGAACGATTGAACTGTGTATGCCATATACATCACTGTATGCGGCATACACTGTTATAGTCAAGAGGGTGAGCGGATCAAACCGGGGAGACCGGGAGGCGGGCCACGAAGCACCTGCCCTCCCGCCCGGGCTCGAATTGTTGTGGGGTCGACGCGAGCGAGGTCGGCGAGGACCCAAACCAGAGCTGTCGCCCGAGGCCATCGTCGAGGCCGCCGTTCGGGTTGCCGATCAAGAGGGCCTCGGTGCCGTCTCCATGGCCCGAGTGGCAAAGGAGCTCGGGTTCACCACGATGTCCCTCTACCGCCACGTCGACAACAAGGACGAGCTCCTCCAGCTGATGTGGAACGCCAGCGCTCAGGGTGCAGAGCAACTGATCGTGGAGGGCTCAGATTGGCGGTCGAGGCTCCGGAATTGGGCAGTGATCCAGCGCGAGATGCTCGACCGACACCCCTGGATCACCGACATGCCGATGGCCGCGCCTCCGCTCGCGCCCAACTCTCTGACCTTCGTCGAACGTGGACTCGAGTGCATGGACGGGACCGCCTTGCCCGACGAGCACAAGCTCCGAATCATCGGACTCATCAGCGCCTACACACTCAGCGAAGCACGGATGGCCCACGATGCCGCCAGGGCCCGAGCGCAAAGTGATGCCTCGGGCTTCGACGACCAGAGCGCCCCCTCATGGAGCTACGAAGCCCTACTTCGTGAGATCGTCGACGAACGCGACTACCCGAGACTTCACCGGATCGCATGGTCGGACACCATCGGTGGAGAGGCCACCGGCTTTGAGGAGCGAGACGAGTTCCTCTTCGGCCTCGAACGGATTCTCGACGGCGTGGCGGTCCTTATGGTGCAACCTTTGGACTGCGAAGACGAGCAGGACCTCAGCGAGGGTCGATCGGCGAAGGGATCGTGACGGTCTCTCTCCGATCGCACCACTGCAGTCGCGATGGTGCTGGCCGACGATCTGCCCGTCACTTGGGTTCGGCCGCCCTCAGAAATCCCGTGGTGAGAACTTGAACGCACGAGCCGCCACAAGAAACCCTGCGGCGCCCCACGCAGCAACCACGAAGAGATCGTCCCATCTCCACAGTCCAGAACCGCGACCGTTGACGAATGGTGCGAGTAGGGCCAACGACAGATGGCGAAGGGGAAACACGAGAGCCACGTGCTGTAACCACCTTGGGACGAACTGCCACGGAACAAAGACTCCCGATATGAAGAAAAGGGGTAGAGCGAGGGCCATAGTGACCGGTTGGGCCGCCGTGGAGGATCGGATGATCGCGGATGTAGCGAAGGCAAGAGCGCAACTGGCGACACATCCAATCGCGAGGGCCACGGCAAGTGGCCCCAGGCCGTTGAGCGGAAAGGCCGCGTGGTAGGCAAAGCGACCCAGAATCAGGAGGAGGGCACACGTGACAAGTGTGGTGAGGATGACGGTGGCTGACCGGCCGATAATGATCGTCGACGTTGCCTGTGGTGTGGCTTCACGGCGTCGAAAGACGCCCGACTCTCTCGATTCCACAAGTGTGATGGTGAGGTTCATAAAAGCCACGTCGATAACGGCGAAGCACGTGAGGTTGGCAACGTAGTAGGTCGTGGTCGGTATGTTCTGACCGAATAGGAGCGTGTGACCGTTTCCGAACATCGCCGAGAACAAGACCAAGAAGCCCAAGGGCATAGCCAATATGAAGAAGAGTGCCTGTTTGCTCCTGGACAACGCGATCAGGTCGAATCGAACTTGGTGCCTTACAACGCGGAGTAGTGAGATTCGAGGCCGTCCCGTCGGCGGGAGGGAGAAGGCCTGCGTACCAGCGCTAGTCATGTTGGTCGGTCGTCAGGGCCAGGTAAACGTCTTCCAGTGTCGGTCGGCGAATCTGGAGATCGCGGACGGAGATTTCGTTGGCCGTGGCCCAAGCATGCATCTCGGCCAAGCGCTCCAGCGGGTCCGCTGACTTGATCACAACTGACCCGTCCTCCCCGATGGAGGCTCCCCAGGTGGGGGGTACGTTCTGGATGTGACTCGGGTCTACTCGACACTGAATGAGGCTGCGGTCGTGGTCCCGGCCACCCAGGGTGTCGGGCGTTCCCCTGGCGACAATTCGACCATCACGGATGACGGCGATCCTGTCGGCCAGAACCTCGGCTTCCTCGAGATAGTGCGTAGTCAGGAAGATGGTCTTGCCGAGCGATCTGAGGTCGGAGATGACCTGCCAGGCCGCCCTGCGCGCCGCGGGGTCGAACCCCGTCGTCGGTTCATCGAGAAATATCAGATCCGGATTTCCGATGAGGGCCAGCGCGACGTCGAGCCGTCGCTGCTGCCCACCTGAGAGACGCCGATTGAGTGTCGAGGCGATGTCCGCAAGGCCGGTCAGTTCGAGCACGTCCTGGGTCCGTAGCGGTGCATCGTAGAACCCCGCATACAACATGAGCGTCTCTTGGACCGTCAGGTCGGGCTCTGGGATGCATGCCTGCAAGACGACACCGATCCGGGTACGCCACTGCGGTGTCGAAGAACCCGGATCCGCGCCGAGCACCGCGACACTGCCCCCAGTCCGCTTCCGGAACCCCTCCAGGATTTCGACGGTCGTCGTCTTGCCTGCGCCGTTGGGTCCCAGAAACGCGAAGATCTCACCGGTCGCGACATCCAAGTCGATCCCGTGCAGGACGATGTTCGGGCCGTAGCTCATAGTCAGGCCGACCGCACGAATTGCCGGCTGGGCGGCGGTCCGAACTGGACCCTCCTGAGCAGCGACAGGGGCACCCACACGCCCTCCAAAATCCCTCATCGGCTACACCACCCACGCTCAGACGTCACGACGAACGTGCTGCACGGATCCTCCTGTGTTGGCCGTGATTCGTTCAGTTCTTCAGGACCCGACCGCGTGGCCGCGATGCCTTATCCGATCATTACAGCCACTGTAAATATTACATCACCGGGTAGCCTTTGTCTACAGTGACTGTAAGAATGTTGGCTTAGGGGTACTTTGGGACGTCGAGCGGAGAACAAAGACAGGACGCGGCAAGAGATCCTCGATACCGGCCTGCGGCTTTTCCGGGCAGAGGGTTTCGACGAGACCCGCGTGCAGGACATCTGCGATCTCGTGGGGATTAGCGAGAAGACCTTCTTCAACTACTTCCCTGGCAAGCGAGCTCTCCTTGACGCCAGCGCCAAAGAGACGCTGGCTCTCTATCACGCGCTGCTCGAGCATGAGCTCGCGCTCCCCGAGCGAACCGTCATCGATCGGCTGCTCGAAATCGTCGACCTGTGGGCACAAAGCTTTGCTGACGATCGAGAGTTCCTCGTCACGGTCACCACACGCACCGCCATGTTCTTTGGAGCGTCGTCCGGTGCCATGCGCGATCTGCACAGATCCACCCAACGCCTCCTCGCCGATCTCTTGCGGCAGGGTCAAGAGACTGGTGAGTTGAACCCTCGGCACAATCCCCTCCAGCTCGCCGAGATGCTCACCGCGATCATGCTGTTGACAACAATCAATTGGCTCGAGAATCAGTGGGATGAGGCTGAAGAACCGCTCAAGGAGAGGCTAGGGCGGGCAGCTTCCATCCTCATCCAGGGTGCAGCTTGCAATGAGCGATCGAATTCGAGTGGACAGCCTGCGGTTCGCCGGACCAGCTGAAAACGGCGAGTCGAGCCTCATCTCTCAGGTGAAGGCCGGCGTTCAGCTCGATGCCGTCGGATCGGTCGTCGCTTCGTCCGTGGGGATGGTGACGGTGATCGTTCGCCGTTTGGTTGCGGCGTCGGACCCAGTCCGCTTGGCCCAGGTCTTGAGGTCGCGCATCCAGCTCGGCAGGCCCGGCGGGAGGTCGGATTCGGGGATGGGGGCATCGTCCGTTGGCATCAACGCGGTGCCGTAGAGCTCAAGGGTCACCCTGGTGTCCGGATGGGTGATGGCGGCGTGGAGGGTCGGCAGAGCGTGGTTCCAGTTGTCCAACATGGCAGCGGTGGCAGCGGCCAACGTCGTCTGCCCCGACGCCGCGGCGGACTCGGGGTAGGTCGGATGAGTGAGGGCGGCCTGGACGGTCGTGTGGGACAGACCGTTCGGCGTGGCCTTCCAGGTCTGATAGGCGGTCTCGGCCAGGCCGCCGAGGGTGATGATGGCTTCGAAGGGATTGTTGGCGGCGAGTGTGTCGAGCCACCGATTCCGGTACGCGGCTATGGCGGGGTCGTGGGCGTGGCGTTCACCGCCGGCTTGGCCGTAGACGCTGTAGAGGAAGGTGTTGACCATGACATAGCTCGCCGTGATGCCGAGCTTCGCCAGCAGCCCTTGAGTCCGTTGGCCGGCTTCGCCGATGAGTATTCGCCGAGCGATGGACTCGTGGGCGGCCGGATCTTGGCCCAGTACCAGGACACGGGCCGAACCGTCGAGGCGGCCGCGGTGGAAGATCGGACCCCACTCCGTGCGGAAGTCGGCGCTGGGGTACACGTTGTCACCGGGGTAGGCGGCGACGAGCTCGTCGTAGGGCGGCGGGTAGCCCGGACAGTACCGGTGAGCGGGAACGGTCTCGGCCGAGGCGCTCATTGCAGCGCCGAAGGGAGCTTTGTCTGCAGCTCCCCCGGCAGGTTGGTCTCGGCGGCGATGGTGGCGGCGAAGACGTGGTCGCCGGCCGCGGTCAGGGGATCGAGGGTGATCGCATGCAGCGTGGTCGGGTCGACTTCGGCGGCCTCTTCGGAGAGTTTGGGTGGTCCGGTCGGTTCGCCGTCCAGGGCGAGATTGTGGCGGTTGGAGGTGTGGGTGTCGATGAGGCCTTCCACCACCAGCCGCTCTCCGGCGTCCCGGCTCACCGCCCCCCGCGCTGACCGCTGTGTGCCGAGTTGGCCGAGCGCGACGCTGAGCATGCTGGTGGCCTCAGCGACGGTCAGGCCGCCGACGGCCGGGTCGAGGTCGGATTGGGTCAGGTCTACGAGCCGGGTGACCCCCGCGAACGCGACGCGCTCCCCGTCGACGCCCAGCTCCTGCATGAGCGCCGGGGTCCCGGCGCGGGGACGCCCGTTGATCACCGAGAGCTCGACGTCGGTCTCGTCCGCGTCAATGAGGTGTCGGTAGGGGTCGGCCACGACCCCACGCACGACGATGAGGTCGGCCCGGTGGCCCGGAGCGATCGACCCGAGGACGCCGTCCCACCCCAGCATCGCCGCTGGTGCTCGGGTGGCCATGTCGACGAGGTCCCGCCCGTCGAACGCTTCGGGGGCGACCAAGCGGGCAACCTTGAGCTCGCCCAGCAGGTTCTTGCTGCCCGACGGTGACCAGTCCGACCCGAGCGCGATGGGGACGCCGTGGCGGTGGGCGGTGGCGACATGGGCCGTGCCGCCGTACAACAAGAGGTTCGAGAACGGAGACCACACCATCGACCCGCCGTGATCGGCGAACACCGCGAAGTTCTCGCCGGTGAGGGCCACGCAGTGAATGCCGATGAGTTTGTCGGTGATCGCCCATTTCCCGTTGGACTGCCGCAGGGCCAGGAAGTGGTCGCGTGCCGCCTCGTTCGTGCCCTCCGCGAGGTGCAGGATCATCTTCGTGTCACCGGAGATCTCCGCCAGGAAAGCGTCGGCGTCCTTGGCTGCCACGTCGGGGATCCGAGCCCTGGCGTTTGGCAGTTTCGGATCGCCGGTCTGTTCCACGTTGCGGACAAGGCCTCGGTAGAACCGGACGATCTCTGGTGAGGAGAACAGCCGCGTGCCCTGGCTCGTCGTCGTCCCCCCCAGGAGGCACTTGATCTCCGTGTACCGGGCCACTGCCGCCGCCGTTGACGGCTGGTCACCCAACACCTGCATCGGACCCGAGATCAACTGCCGATAGGGCGGGTTCGGACTCCCCCAGGCGTCGCGATTGTCATAGCGCTGCGGGACCTGCCACAGCGGCAACGCGTCATAGGCCAGATGGTTGTGCAGCTCGATCAGACCCGGATAGATCGAACCACCCGTCTGCACCACAGCCACGTGCTCGAACCCGTCAGGCGCCGGGTCACCGTTCGGCCGTACGTCGACGATGTCTCCGTTATGGCAGTACACCACCCCATCGAGCGTGCGGTGGCTTGCGTCCATCGTCACCACTCGGCCCGCCAACGCCAACGGCGCGCTGTCCAGAGGATCGAACGTCGAGACCATCAAACTGCCTTCCGTCGGGCAGGACCAAGTTCAGCTCGAGGATCATCATCGCACACCCATCGACGCGCCGTCCGGTGGCACCCGCCACGAGCCCCGAAAGCAGAAGCCCGTAGAGATTGAAACGCTCGGGAGGTACACGCTGCCAGGTTCGAAGGGCCTCGCCGGGGTCAAGCAAGTGTGGACGGATTCAGGCTGTTGAGCCACGAGGCCAAAAGCAGTGAGACCCAATGCGACTTGGGACCAGAACCGCGATCGGCTGAACGCCGAATGGGACGGCCGCCTCCTACAAAGTATTCAGACGCGAAGAGCGACGATCCCGTCGGCTTGCGACCGCTCTACGGATCTGCGGACACGGCCCGCGGGGTGGGACAATGCCCCGGGTGAATGACTATGTTGAGTTGAACCGCTCGCATTGGAATAGCCGAGTCCCACATCATGTGGTGGGGTACGGCCTCGAACGGTTTCGCACAGACCCCGATCACTTATCTGACGTCGTGCGATTCGATCTCCCGCGGCTCGGCAGCGTCGCTGGACTTGACGTCGTCCATCTCCAATGCCACATAGGAACTGACACGCTGTCCCTGGCTCGACTCGGTGCGCGCAGTGTCACGGGGCTCGACTTCTCGCCGCCTGCACTCGAAGCAGCAGCCCGGCTCGCTCGCGAGTGTGACGCCACAATCGACTTCGTCGAGAGCGAACTCTACGGCGCGGTCGGCGTGCTCGGAGCCGGTCGGTTCGACCTCGTGTATACGGGCATCGGCGCATTGTGTTGGCTCCCCGACGTGCGTCTGTGGGCCGAGGTGGTGTCGGCACTTCTGCGTCCGGGTGGTCGACTCTTCATTCGCGAAGGTCACCCGGTGCTCTGGTCGTTGAGCGACCCGCGTCCAGATGGACTGCTCGTCATCGAATATCCCTACTTCGAAACGGAAGGTATTCACTTCTCAGAAGAACAGAGCTACATCGCTCACGACGAGCCCTTAGCTTCTCCGGATCTCATCAGCTTCAACCACGGAATCGCCGAAGTGATCACGTCCCTGATGGACGTGGGTATGCATCTCACGGCGATCGAAGAACACGACACCGTGCCCTGGAACCCGCTCGGTAGCGCCATGGCGGATGCGGGTTCAGGTGAGTACCGACTGAGCGACAATCCCGCCCGGTTGCCTGCCACATATACGATCCAGGCAGCCAAGAACTGAACTGATCTGAGGGACGTACTGGCGCTCTCTCAGGGCATTCGAGCGCTCGAACCGAGACTGACTTCCATGACGGTACCAGTGAGCACCCCCGGGTCTTGGACCAAGTACATCACGGCGCGGGTGACGTCCTCGGCTTCGATCCATGGCCTGGCGATCGGATTGCTGCGAGTCCACCGCCGAACTAGTTCTTCGGGTACCTCGCTGTCGGGATCTGGTTGCAGCATCGGAGTGCGCACCGCGCATGGGCACACGATGTTGACGGTGATCCCGTCGTTCGCCACCTCTAGGGCCAAGGACTTTGCCAGACCGATGACGCCCCACTTGGTGGCGTTATAGGCGGATTGGCCCTTGATCCCCATACGGCCACCCATCGACGCGGTGACCACGATCCGACCCCAACGCTGTTCCAACATGGGAGGCACCACGGCCCGGAGCGTGGTGAACACCCCGGTAAGGTTGGTAGCAAGCATCTCGTCCCACGACTCGTCGGTGACATGGACAAACGGGCCAACGGTCACGATGCCGGCATTGGCCAACGCAATGTCGATTCGGCCGAACTCCTCCAACGCGTGCTCGACTCCGGCATTGACCTGGCTCGCGTCGCTCACGTCGACCGACCGAGAAAGGCACCGGCGACCTTTCTCGTTCACCAGTTTGGCCGTCAGGTCAAGATCCTCCTGCGTACCGAGCGCATAAGGAAGCGATGACATCGACCCCGGCACGTCCCACGCCACGATGTCGGACCCTTCTGACGCCAAGGCGAGTGCATGCGCCCTTCCCTGTCCCCGGGCTGCTCCGGTGATGAGAGCCACTTTCCCGTCAAGCGATCCCATGGCCGGTCACTGTACCCGGCGGCGCCAGATCATCGGACGGCGCGGTGGTCGTACCTTTCCCGTGAATCGTCAAAGAAGGATGCTGCTGCGAGCGAGTTCCGCTATCTCCGTGGCTCTCACTTTCGCGCCGCGGTTCTCGACTCCTCACGTGCCGATATTTGCGAAGGAAAGAGGATCATCGTCTTCGTCCTCCCGCCGCAACGAACCCAAGTCACCGAATCGGATGGGAACTCGACGACGAGTCCATCTCCTCCGACGTCAGATGCCAACTCACGTCATTTCAAAGGTACGGGCCCTGCAGGCCACTCCCGAAGCCCTCCGCCACCAGAATACGTACGGGTGGGTCGTCTTGACCCCGGATGAGGGCACCTCTACCTTTTGCACATAGTTGGACAGGTGGGATCAGGACGCTGGCGTGCGGCCACCCAGAGGGAGGGATCTGCCATGGCAGACTCACAGACGAGGTACACACTCATCTCGGCCGATGGGCACCTCAACGAGCCTCGGGACGTGTGGACCTCGCGGGTGGCCACGAAGGACAAGGACCGGGTGCCGCGTGTGGATCGGCTACCAGACGGCGACGGGTGGGTGTTCCCTGGCTACGAGACCACGCTCCCTTTCAGCTGGGGTGCGACCGCGGGACGCCACCCCGAGGACTTGGGCCAATGGTGTACTTACGATGACATCAATCCCGGCAGCTACGACCCTGTCGCCCGGGTCAAGGAGATGCAGGAGGACGGGGTCGATGCCGAGCTGATCTTCGGGTCCAACAACCCGCGCACCTTCGTGGCCGGCCACGAGGATGCCGTCCTCCATCATGAGATGATCCGGGCATACAACGACTTCATGTGCGAGTTCTGTTCGACCGCCCCTGATCGGCTCGGTGGTACGGCACTGCTCCCGAATCGGGGGGTCGAGGGGTGCCTCAAAGAGATTGAGAGGCTCTCGAGCATGACCGGGTTCGTGGCTTTCCTCATGCAGCGCTACCCGAGCGGGGAGTCGTCCATCGCACCCGAAGACGACGCGGTTTGGGAGGCGATCGAGGCCAGCGGCAAGCCACTGACCATTCATGTGGGCCTGGTCGAAGGGAAGATGGGCCGGCGCACGGTGGCCACAACTCTTCCCGGCACCGGCCACTTCTATGACGCTCCGAAACGAATGCTGCAGTTCATCTTCGCCGGGGTACTCGATCGATTTCCCAAGCTTCGCATTCCGTTCATCGAGGTCGATTGCGGGTGGATCCCATACTTCGAGAGCCAATGCGACGACAACTTCCTGCGCCACCGCAGGGCGTCCCTGCGCGACTCCAAGCTGACCCGCCTACCCAGCGAGTACATGCAGGAGTTCTTTCCGGCCTCGTTCATCACCGACCCGTTCGCCGTCGACAATCGCGCCCGTATCGGTGTGCACCGAATGCTCTGGTCGAGCGACTACCCCCATATCACGACGGATTGGCCGCTGTCGTGGAAGACGATCAACGCCACCTTCGCCGACGTTCCGCCAGATGAGAAGCATGCCATCCTGTGCGGGAATTCGCTCAGGCTCTTCAAGTTCGATCAGGTCGGGAGCACCTAACCGTTGTCGGAGAGCAGCACGGACCCCGTCGACCGGACCCGAGCCAGCACTTTTGTCATCAGCATCACGCCGTTCACCGAAGACGGCGCCATGGACGAGGTCGCCCTGCGGCGGCACCTCAGGCGCATGGCCGTTGCCGGGATCGGCGTCTACCTCGGAGGCGGCGGCAGTGGCGAAGGCTACGTGCTCTCGCCGGACGAGACGAAGACATTGTTACGGATCGGTGTGGAAGAACTGCAAGGAAAGGTTCCGGTTCGCGCCATGGGCGTCGAACCGCGCACGTCGCTCGACATGATCGAGTATCTCGTGATGGTCAGCGGCACCGGAGTCGACGCCGCCCAGATCTATTCTCTCGACCAGGGACACGGCCACCGGCCGACCTTGCGCGAGATCCATCGGTACTTCGACGACGTGCTGCAAGCGATCGAATTCCCCGCCGTGCTCTCCACCCATCAATCGGTCGGCTATCAAGTACCGGTACCCATGCTGGTCGAATTCGCCGATCGGTTCGATCACCTGATCGGGATCAATATCAGCCACCAGGACCTGGGCTACCTCAACGCCGTTATCGATGCGCTGGGTGGCCGTCTGGAGATCCATGTCGGCGGGCCCCATCTGGCGCTGACCGCGCTCTCGCTCGGGGGCACGGGGTACCTGAACTCCGAGGGCAACCTGGCGCCCACGCTCTGCGTCGGACTGATCAACGCCTTCCGCGAAAACGACGCGACGCGCATGTTGGACTTGCACGGCAAACTCCTCCGGCTGTCTGGCACCTTCTATGCCGCCGGCGGAATACGGGCTACCAAAGCCGTCCTCAATGCGCTGGGGCTGCCGGGCGGCTTTCCCCGCCTACCCCAGCTGCCGGTGCCCGACGCCAGCGTTCCACCCCTGCTCGAGACTATCGAGCGACTAGGTATCCGGACGATCGAAGGCTGGAGCTAATCGTTGAGATGGAGCGTCGACACCTTCCGGCTCGATGAGGCCCGAAAGCCCGGCCGGTCAGACCCTGCCACTTCGCCCTTCGCCGGGTGGCGCGATGGGGAATCTTGCCGACCACCACCGCAGCCGCTTCGGGTGACAGTACGTCGGGCACCACGATGTGCCTCACCCCCCGCTCGGGTCGTGCCGAGACGAGAAGCTTCCTCGGACAGATTACGTCGAATTCAATTCGGGATTTTGGGAAGTAGGTAGTTGATAAACCCTGGTGCGCCGGATCCTTTCGCATGCTAGAGAAGACGTCATCGACCAGATTGCCTAGGAGTGGTGCATAACCGATAGGGGGAATGTCGGGTCCGCCCCGAAGTCGCCGAAAGGCTCTCCGGCCAGACACTCTATTCAGCGTTGTCGATCGGTTATGTCTCTCCTCCTTGACGGCGCCGTAGGAGCAGACGAAGCTTTTCTTTGGGACTTGGACATTCTCGGAGTTGTGCGTGTTCAAAGGACCGGCCTTTCCGAAATGCTTCGGAGGCGGACGGAAGCGAAAGGAGAGCTACGTGGTATCGAGAGCTTTGCGCTACAAATTTGCAGGTGCGGCCGCTGCCGTGCTGTCACTTTTGATGATCGGCGGTGTGCCGGCGCTCGCTGTGACGACGGTTCCGCCTGTTTCTCCGGGCTCGGACGGTTTGGCTTTGGGAAGCGCCAGCCGAGCCACTGAATTTCAGCCCACAGGCTCGTCGTTCGACAATTCGATGGCGGCTTCTGGCGCCGGACAGGTCAGCTACGTCCGTGGTATCGCCGACCCGCAGGGGATCACGTCTGGTCCCGACGGCGCCTTGTGGTTCACCAACCAAAACAACAGTTCCATCGGACGGATCAGCACCACCGGGGCCGTCACCAACTACGCCGGCCACGGCATCGACAGACCGACGGCGATCACGGCCGGTCCCGGCGGGACTTTGTGGTTCATCAACGGCAACAATTCCATCGGGCGGATCACCACGACTGGGGTGGTCTCCACGTACAAGGGCACCGGCATCGACGGACCAAACGGGATCACCCCGGGTCCCGACGGCGCCATGTGGTTCACCAACTACTTCGGCGACTCCATCGGGCGGATCACCACCTCAGGTGTGGTCACCACCTACACGGGTCCTGGCGTCGTCGAGCCTGGGCCGATCACCGCAATCTCCGACGGCACGTTGTGGTTCACCAATCTCAGCTCGGTCGGCCGGATCACCACCTCCGGTGTGATCACCACCTACACCGACGACGGCATCCGGCCGGACGGGATCACTCAGGGTCCCGACGGCCCCATATATGGCTCACCGACTTCCTCTCCAACACGATCACGCTGATCGGCAACACCGGGGTGATCATTGCCACGTACACGGGTTCCGGCATCGATGAGCCGCAGGGGATCACGGCGGGTCCCGACGGCGCTGTGTGGTTCACCAACTACGGCAACAACTCGATCGGACGAATCAACACGGCCGGCGTGGTAAGCGACTACCCCGACGCCGGCCTTGGTGGAGCGTTCGCGGCGATCACCAAGGGCCCCGACGGCGCTTTGTGGTTCACGTCCCCCGACTCGATCGGGACGATCAGCACGGCCGGGGTGATCACCCATTACGGTCCTGGCATCGCCGGACCGCAGGGGATCACGGTGGGTCCCGATGGAGCTTTGTGGTTCACCAACAACGCAAACAACTCGATCGGGACGATCAGCACGGCCGAGGTGGTCAGCAACTACACCGATCCAAGCATCGACGCCCCGCCGCGGGATCACGGCAGGTCCCGACGGCGCTTTGTGGTTCACCAACTACCACGGCAACTCGATCGGGCGGATCACGACGGCCGGCGTGGTCACCAACTACACAGGTCCGGGTATCGACGGACCAGACTGGATCACGTCGGGGCCCGACGGTGCCTTGTGGTTCACCAACTACGCGAACAACTCGATAGGACGGATCAGCACGGCCGGGGTGGTCACCAAATACATTGGTGCCGGCATCGACGAGCCGGAGGGGATTACGTCGGGGTCCGACGGTGCCTTGTGGTTCACCAACCACGCAAACAACTCGATAGGACGGATCAGCACGGCCGGAGTGGTCTCCAAATACAAGAGCCCCGCCATTGGTGGGCCGGAGGGCATCACGGCGGGGCCCGACGGTGCCTTGTGGTTCACCAACTACAAGAGCAACTCGATCGGGCGGATCTCCACCACGGGAGTGATCACCAGCTACACCGGTTCTGGCATCCACCAGCCGGAGGGGATCACGGCGGGTCCCGACGGCGCCTTGTGGTTCACCAACTCCGACTTTTCCCACGGCTCGATCGGGAGGGTCAGCACGGCCGGGGTGGTCAAGAAATATGCCGACACCGGCAGCGCCGAGCGCGCCGGATGGAATTACGACGGGCCCCGACGGAGCGATGTGGTTCGCCGCCAGCGCGTACGACTCGATCGGGAGGACAACCACCCCACCTTTCGTCAACGTGTCGCCCTCCGCGGGAGCTCCCGACACGGCGGTGGCCGTCTCAGGTGCGGGGTTTACGCCCGGCGAGGCCATCACCGTCAGATACGAGACCGGCCTCGCCTCACCGACCAAGGTCACGATCTGTAGCACTGTCGCAGCAGCGGGTGGCAACTTCAGCTGCAACGGGAACATCCCGACGGCTCCGGCAGCTGGAGCGACCGGCGGTCATACCATCATTGCCAAAGGCAAAAGCTCGAAAAGCACACCTAAGACCACTTTCGCTCTGACCTGACCCGGCCAACCTTCTCACCGTCCGGGGAACAACCGGCGATCTCGGGTCGGCTCGCCGATTACGAGGCACTCGGCTGCTCACAGCTTGATGGGCGTGATACCTCCGCTCCTCTGCCACACCACGTTGAAGGTGTTCGCTTTTGACACCGCTGTCGTGTTGTCGAGCGACTCGAAGCCCTGTCGACCCGGCGAGACCTTCCCGTTCAGGTTGTAGACCATGTCAATCGCGTACGAGTTCGTGAAGGGGAAGGCGGAGATCGGTAGGGGCACGTCGCCGACACTGGCGATGTTGTCCGTCATCGTCGTGGCGCCGAAGTTGGCCAACGAGACCAGCCAGCAATTGGACTGACCCTTGTTGCAGTCGGCGTATCGCTCGTTGATCCACTCGGCGGACGTTCGTGCGCAGTTGCCGCAGGCCGCCGACTTCGTGGAGGACGCCTTCGACGTCGTATCGGCAATGGTCAGAGTGAACTTGCCCGCCTTGTACGTCACCGACGCCGAAATGCTGTCGCCTGCGTTCACGTCGAACACGTTCACGGAGGCCGCCGGAAACAACTCGTACCATGCCTGGTACGTGGGCACGGTGTGACCGCTCCCGCCACAGAACGCATCCGTGCCATCTTGCTCTACCGTCTGGTTGTCGAACCCATCGAGGCCCACCCACTCCGAGGTCCCGAGCCCCTGCCCACCGATGCCGCCCGGACACTTGATCGACGGCTGCACGAACGTGCTCGAGACCGAGGTGAACTTCGAATTGCTCGTGGGAGGCGTCACCGCATAGCCGGACCAGTTGAGGCTGTAGGTTGGCAACGACGCGTTGGTGGTTCCGTGTTGTCCATCGCGGATCATCGGCAGACCGCCGGGATTCGGTCTTGTCGGGGTGGCCCCGACGGCCGAGGCGGCCACGCCCACCAGCGTCAAGCTCAAGACGGCTCCAGCTGTCAGAGGTATCAGGAATCGCCGCATACGCTCCATCCTTCCTTGGTCCGGCCGGGCAACAGCAACTACGACCAGAGACATTGGTCCTTCGGGACGAACCCGTCAAGCGTCGGGGCGGATGATGCACCGAAGTCGCGGGAGTTGCGTTTTTGGCCGTTCAGGGAGGGCTGGGAATCCAGACCGTGCTGTCAGATCCGGCCTGTGGCGAGGCGCTTGAGTTCCGAGGGATTCCCAGGCGCTCTGTACGCCAGTCCCTATAACGGAAAAGCCGTCCTACAGACTGGGATGATGGTGGTGAGATTTCGCTCGAAGCCGGCACAGTGATCGGCGCCGCCAATCAGGTCAGGGAGAATGTCGTCCTGGCCTTGGTGCGTGAAGTGCCTCCGGTAGCCGTGACCTTGTGGGCGCCCTCGGCTCCCGCCGTCGTCGCCGGTGGTACGAATCCGTCACAGGAAAACTTCGGCATCGGCGTCGGCAACTGTCGCTGCAAATCAGTCTCGCCTAGCCCTTCCGGACCGAAGGTTGAGGTTGCACATCCACCCCTTTGAGGGGTCCGGCGATGGACTCTGTGGTTTCGAGCAAGAGACCAAGGAGCCCATCACCGTGACCCCAGCAGAGATCATCTACCGCCGACGCATCGCCGTGCTGGCACATGCGGAGAATTCCAAGAACGTGGCCGAGACCTGCCGGGTCTTCGGCATCTCTCGGACCCGCTACTACGAGTGGAAGGGCGTGGCCGACCGCTACGGCCTCGACGCCCTCATGCCCAAGGCACGCCGAGCGCCCCAGATGCCAGAAGCCACCCCCACCCACGTCATCGAGGCGCTGTTGACCCTGGCGGTCACTCAGCCCACCATCGGCTGTCGCCAATACGCCGATCGCCTCGGCGATCAGGGCTTCTCCATCGCCAAGTCGACGGTGCAAAGGCACCTGGTGGCCCACAACCTCGGCCGGCGCTCCCAGCGTCTGGCAAGGCGGCAGCCATCGCGGCGGCGACGACGGGGCTTTTGACCGAGGCGGCGAGGAAGGACGAGCCCTTCGGGTTCTGCCTGGCCACGGGGGGCCCGGGCGAGCTCGTCTGCGTCGACTCGTTCTACATCGGCAAGCTCAAGGGCGTCGGCAAGGTGTACCAGCTCACCGCCATCGACGTCTTCACCCGCTGGGCGGTCGTGGCCATCGTGCTCGGCCCGCTCAACGCCGCCCACACCATGCGCTTCATCGACCAGGTGCTGCGCGCCTATCGACGACACGGGATCCGGGTCCGGGCCATCTTGAGACTCAACGGTCCCGAGTACAAAGCGGTCGACTTCCGAGCCCACCTCGTGGCCAAAGGACTTCGTCACGAGCGGATCCCGGCGCGTTCCCCGAACCACAACGCGGTGTGCGAGCGCTTCCATGGCACCATCCTCCAAGAGTGCTGGCGTCCGGCCTTCCATCGCCGGCACTTCACCTCGATCCGCCAGCTCCAAGCCGAAGCCGACTCGTGGCTCATCACCTATCACCACCGCCGACGCAATCACGGCGACTACATGCGGGGCCGCACCCCCCACGAGGTCCTCGACAACTACAAGCGAAACAAGGCAGCATGACAACCATCAACCGCAGAGCCCATCTGTCACCTCGACTCTCGGTCCGGAAGGCCTAGCCGTAAAGTTCAGTGAGTGTGCGCAGCGTTCGCGGGGTCTCCGAGAACCCGACTGCTCCACACCACGTGCCTGACACACACGAGACACCGGCCAAGACAGATGAAAGGGCGCTGCTCCTGCTGGGGCTGGCACTCTTCGTCCAAGTCACGCCATTCCAAGATTCGATGAGAGTCATGTCTGCTCCCCGGCCAACTGCCTGGCAATGCTTCGGAGACGTACACGAAACTCCGAAGAGATCGTTCCCTCTGGAGTCATTCGGACTGGCTGCGATCGACCAAGTCGTGCCGTTCCAGGATTCAATCAGCGTCGACGCTGCGTGGTGTGCGTTGGGATATTCGCCGACAGCGATGCACGAATTCACGGAAGCGCAGGAGACACCGTAGAGCGAATTCGACTCCAGAGTTGTCTTATTCGGGCTGGGAACGACCGACCACTTCGTCCCGTCCCACGATTCGATCAGAGTCAACTGAGGGTAGCCGCCGGAAGTGGCGTATTCGCCTACCGCCGTACATGAAGAGGCGGTCACGCACGATACAGCGTTCAGGAAATTTCCATTGGTTCCGACGTCGGGGCTCGGCACGATGGTCCAAGCCGTGCCGTTCCAGGACTCGACGAGCGTCTGGGCAATGGTACTGCTGAGCGAGCCATGGCCGACAGCAACACACGAGTTTGCCGCAAGGCAAGAGACCCCGCTGAGCGCAGAGGTCGGGCCGCTGTTGGGGCTCGGCACGATGGTCCAAGCCGTGCCGTTCCAGGACTCGACGAGGGTTTGGTCTTCGGCACTGCCCAGTCCGGAGTAGCCCACGGCCTCACACGACAATGACGAGGCGCAGGACACGCCTGTGAGGTCGTTGGGAACCGTCCCGTTGTTGGGACTCGGGTCGAGCGACCACCCAGATCCGTTCCATGCTTCGATAAGCGTTTGGTCGTTGCCGCTGTTGTCGCTGTAGTCACCCACGGCAAAGCAGGACAAAGTGGACACGCACGAGTCTCCGGTTAGGAGGCCACCACCCGTCGGACCGTTCGGGCTGTGCTGAATGGTCCAGGTGGAGCTCGCATCCGCCACAGCGGCAGGAGCGAGAGCAAGCGCGGCGACGACACCTACAAGCCAAAGTCCTGTCACCCAGCGCGCCGCCATGACTCGAGCGACCGGCGAACTGCGAGCTGCCGTCGAAGAGTTTGAGAGCCTTCGGGCCGCAGTCAGCGGAGCGGAGTCGGGGTGATCGGGGCGGCCGGCCTTCGACGATTTCACATCAGAAGGCCCTGATGACGTAGGAGTTGGCACAGATCGACCTGAGGCCTGCGAAGAGATCGTTGTGAACCTCAGATGCGGTGTGAGCTCTGAACTTGAGGCAACCGGGTTCGAGGAAACCCTGAGCTCGGTGTCCCAACCTGAATCCGAGAAGGAACACTGGTCGGATGGGCGCCCCCTGTCGGAAGGGGGTAAGTCTTCCGACGTGTTGTGCGGCTGAGCCGTCATTTCTTCCTCGCCTTATCACGTCCGTCCGAGAGCCAACTGTCGACCCGTCACATGGTTTCCGTTGCGTTTCCATCACGGAATCGTTGGTCCGGGGTGCATGTTCTACTCGATGACATCTCCTTTCCGCAGGTCGCCGACGGAGGGAAGCCGCGGAGCTCGGTGGCGAACAACCGGGCGCGGAGGGCGCCAAAGCCACTGCGGACGACCACGCTCTCTGGTCCTCCACGCGGGCAAACGAGCCAGTCGGAAGCCCTCGCGGTGTCGGTCTTGGTGTCAGCCGGTGTTCGATCTCGACGACGATGCCTGGCCAGCTGTGTCGACCTGAAGGACCCCACTCAGGCGCCAGTGGATGGGAGGTCGTCCCACCCGACGGCACATGTCCCGGATATCGACCCGCATGCGCCCCTTGAACAGTGACGTCGTGGGCCACCCGGGTCTCGATCCCGGCACCTTGGGATCAAAAGAGCGGTTCTAGACATCCATCCAATCCACCAAGTCCATTTGGCCAGGTCAGATCGGGTCAAAATGTCCGGGCGGCACAGCTCAGGATCGTTGCGTCCGCTCGTTTGAGTAGCAAAGCAGTAGCAAGCCCTCTTCGCCTTGGTCTGCAAGCGCTGGATACGCTCGTCCTTCATGTCCCCATGCGAAGCTGGCGTCACGGGACAATGAACTTCGTCGCGACGATCTTGGGCGTCATCGTGGTGGTGGTGACGGTCGCCGACGTCGTGCTCACCATGGTCCTCCCGCGGCGACCATCGGGCATCGAGCGTTTGAGCCTCCAGGTCAACCGGGGAGTCAGGACGTGCTTCGTCCTCGTGTCGCGATTAGCGAAGACGTACGAGAGCCAGGACGCCATTCTTGCTCCGACGGGGCCGGTTGCCCTGGTTGTGCAGCTGCTCTTCTGGGCGGCGTGCCTCGTGCTCGGGTTCGGCCTCCTCCTCGTCGGTGCGGGCGCCTCCTTCGCCGATGGATTGCTCCAGGCGCTTACGGCGCTGTTCACGGTGGGAGCCGTCCACAGCGGGGGCCCGGCCGACACGGGCATCGACATCTCGGTCGGCGCCATCTGGGTCGTGATCGTCGCGCTGCAGATCGCCTATCTCCCGGCCCTCTACAGTTCCTTCAATCGACGGGAAGGCCTCGTCGCCCTCCTCGAGAGTCGGGCCGGTGTCCCGGCATGGGGTCCCGAGCTCCTGGCCCGCCACCAGCTGGTCGGCATCACTGACACACTCCCAGAGCTGTACGCCGGGTGGGAAGCGTGGGCTGCCGACGTTGCCGAAAGCCACACCACGTACCCGGTGCTCCTCCTCTTCCGGTCCCCTGAGCCGTGGTACTCGTGGCTGCTCGGGCTCATTGCCGTTCTCGATGCTGCGGCCATGCATCTGGCTCTCGCACCCAGCCAGGCATCTTCCCAAGCCCGGCTGTGCCTACGAATGGGATTCACACTGCTCAACCGGATCGCGACCACCCTCGGATGGGAGGTGGATCTCGATCCGAACCCCGAGGGCCCAATCGACCTGACGTTCGCTGAGTTCGACCGAGCGGTGACGATGCTCGAAGGAGTGGGTTTTACCACCGAGCGAACCGCCGAGGAGGCGTGGATCGACTTTCGCGGCTGGCGCGTCAACTACGAGAGCGTCGCCTACAGGTTGGCCGACCGCCTCACGGTCCCACCGGCTCCGTGGTCAGGTCCGCGGCGACACATGCGATCGGGCCCGGTCGAACCTCGGCGCCCGCCCCAGCGCCGCCCCGGCGGCGGTGAACCGTTCGTCTACGACCGGCCGGCAGTCGTCATTGCGCCCCGACCCCGACTCATCCGCCGCACACGAACTCGAAGTTGAGACCGACGATGCAGATGACATCGCCACTTATTCGTGGCGCCAGAAGGAGACCATCGCACTTCACCAAACAACGTTGCCAGACCAGAGCCTCCGGCCCCAGCGTCACATAAGCACCTTGCGCGACGTGCCGCTGCTTGGGGCTTGGCTCAGTGATCGCTATCGGGTGACGATTGGCAACGTCCTCGTCAGAATGGGAAGCAGTTGTCGATACCAGGGGTACTCGCCGCAATAATTCATTGAGGAGGACGCGAGACGAGGTTGTCCGGAGTTCGCAGCCACGGATTCATCCCGACCCGTCGCTTCCGTTGCACAGCCGAGCTGAGCCTCCTACTTCAGTGGACATGAGTTTCAGTTGGAGACATCTCGCGGCCGAGCAAAGTTCACGACAACTCGCCGGCTCCACTCAAGCACTCAGCAATCGCGAAGCAGCCGGATCGCGCAGAAGCTGGCTTATTACGTCTGACCTGCCCGTCCAGTGGGCCGCCCGGGTCTCGATCCCGGCACCTTGGGATTAAAAGTGCAGGGTGAAAGGGTGACTCTGTATCTCACGCTGTCGCACCTCGTCTCAAAATCGCAGGCGGCGGCTCATCGGGTACGGGATCCCGAAGTTGGCGTGAAACGGGGTGCGACACGGTGAGATGCCCATGTTGGGACCGAGTTGGGACCGGAACCACATCCACTGCGTCGACGCGTTCTGAGCGGCACTTCTTCTTTCTGGCAGACCGCGTCAACGCGGAAACGGGACCCGTGCTCTCTAGCCCGCAAGGCCGATCACGAAGCCGAAGTTGTCCTGTCCGACTGAGTGCCGGAGAGTCCGTACGACCGATTCGGCATCGTCGTATGGTCCCGCGACATACATGGGTTTGCCGTGACGCCCGAATCGAATCGGACTCGGACTCGACCAAGTACCGAAGTGCCCAACGCAAGCATCGAAATCCGGGTGCGGTTCGAAGCCCAGCGTGCGAGCAAACTCAATCGCACCGAAGACGAGATGCTGAGCGAGTTCGAGTGGAATGTCGAGGGGCGGACGGCCGTAGCCGGCGTAGATGTCCCGATTGAACTCAGCCAGCTGGTCACGGCGCATGGTTCGCGGACCGATGGCGTTCTTCACCCCCAGACAGTGGGTGTCGACGAGGATGCAGCAGACCGAGACCTTGCCGTAGCGGGCTTCGCGAGCGACGACGACATTGACCAGGCCCGCGCAGCCGTCGGACGGTGCCCCGCGAGGCCATTCGAGGTGGCCGGCGACGTCCAGCTCGTCCCCCCATCCCTGATTGACCCAACAGCCGACGAGCGCGGACTCGGTCGGATTCGCTTCTTCCTCGGCTGCCACTTGGCGTAAAAGTGGGGTCACGACCGCCGGCCGGATGCGGAGCGAGCGTGCGATCGCTTTGGGTGAGCGCCCCTTCCTCCGAAGTTCACGGACTCGGTCGAGCAGCTCAGATTCGGTCATAGAGACTTCGTAGCATCGAGGCGCTCACCAGGCGCGGATCCCTCGCACACAAAGATGTGCCGAGTTGCAGCAACCGTCACGTCACGTTGGTGGATCCGACGGAACTGCGCTCTTCCCTGTCTTCCGTCGGCGAACCCGGAGGATGTTTCTGGGCGAAGGTGTCATCGAGGCACCGGTGACTCACGGGTAGACGATTCCAACCTCGACGAGCTGCCAGCCCTGTTTGGTCCGTGCCAGCGATGCGTAGAGGGACCAGCCGACCTGTGCCAGATCGCTGGCTGCTCTAGGGACCTTGAGCGGGCCGACCCCACCTTCGAAGTGCAGACTACCGGGCTCCACTCGCTCGATCGTGAGGTAGTCCTCGACGTAGTCCTCGTCGTCGACGGCGTGCGTATTGACGTCGGCCTGACGAGCGAGGTCGAAGAGCATGCCGGAAAGGCGCTCGGCACGGGGCAGGTCCCGGGCGGCTTCCCCGCCCCTCTCGACCACCTCGGCCACGTCGTCGGCGTCGATGTAGCCGCCCTCCCCGAGCCACTTGGCCAGCTTCTTGGTCACCGTGCCAGCGGATCGAAGCAACTCCGCACCGGCGATCACCTTGCGCACCATGAAGTAATCGAGGAACTCAGGAATGCCGGCCACAAGTTCGGGGGCGCCGAAGAGGTGGACGAATGCCTCTTCATCGTTGGCGTATGCGGCGTGGAAGCGATCCTGGGCCGCCTGGTCGAGGTACTGGTAGCCGTAGTTGTTCAGGCACGATCGGAGGAGGTCGACCACGGAGCGGTAGTTGGCCAGGGTCCGCTCGGATAGCCGCGCGCCCTGATCGGCCAGGAACCGGTCCAACAGCTCCTCGATGTTCGCCGAGACGGCGCGGTCGCTATCCACGGTGCTGGGGCTCTGGTCCAGGGAAGGAGGTGACCACGGCGTCGGGACGAAGATCGTCGACCCGATCTGCCAATAGAAGCCGGAACCGCCAACCTTCGTAACCCTCGAGTGCGCGGCCGAGCTCCTCCCAGGACAGCTTGCGCCCGTCGATAACCACGTCATAGGGGACACCCACCTCCGACGAAGAGTCGTCGCACCACTCCAGCCGGCCCTCGACCACGTCGTCGGCGACCACCCAGCCCGGGCGGTGCCGGTTGGGCTCGAGGAAGCGGCGGGCGATGTCCGCCTCGGCCAGATCTCGCAGCCGGGCCACGAGCAGTGCGACGTCGGCGTCGTGGCTTCCGAGCACGGCGCGGTGATAGCCCTCACCGGGTGGGACGCCGGTTTCCTCGAGCTCCACCTCGACCCCGGTCGGAGCCCGCCACAGACGGAAGCGGAGGATCCGGTTCCGGCCATCCGGGTCGGTGAGGTGAATCGGTGGTGGTGGGTCGTGGAGCCGGGGAAAACCGGCGTGTTCGCACACCCGGTGGTCGAAGCAGCGATCGCAGAGTGCCGTGTCACCGAGGTGGGCCCGCACATCCGTCGACCCGCAGTCCTGACAGAGGAGGTCCGGCATCGTCTTGACACTATTGCGCGAGCTTGAGCTCAGACCCGACGGCCTTGAGCAGCCTCATTGCCGCCGTAACGAGCTCGTGGTGCGGGGGCTTGCGCAGGCGGGCGTCTACGGGATCCGGGCGACGAAGTCGTTTGCCCATGCCACCGCGGCATCGACGTCGGGCAGCACGCCCAAACCCGCAGCCGCTTCTGCATAGATCGTGTCCCATCCCTCGTAGGCGACGACCGTCGGAGGCCAACCCTGTGCGCGACGAGAGGTGAAGAGCCGTCTCGCAGTTGCACCGACCGCGGCGAGGTCAATCTCCTCCTCTTGGTCGAGGATCTGCAAGTCGACCAGATCATGGGCGCGGTCGTTGCCGCCACGCGGGCCGACCGACGTACACGCGTGGAGTTTTTGTGCCACCTGATGGTCGAGTGCCATCACCGGGATGGGTTGGGGCGTCTCGAGTCCGAGGTCCTCGAAGAGATCGACGATGTCAGAGGCGATCCGGAGTTCGTAGTGAGCGGTGCTCCCGACCTCGTCGTGACCGAGCTCGAAGGTCACGCTCAGCCAGTGGCGGCTTCGATAAGCGAGCATGATCCTGTACGGCACCATCACGTAGGGCTCGGGAACTCCCTCGGGCTGTACGCCGTGCACCTCTTGGACGGTCGCGGTGAACCCGCCCCAGCCGTCAGCCAAACCCTCCTGCAGAACTTCGATGTACTGCCCCACATCCGACGCCGCTGGCCGTGCCAGATCGAAGTCCGGTGTAAAGCGGCTGAGCGCCTCTCCAACACGCAACTTGATCCCGGTTCCGCCCTTGACCACCCCCGAGGGGATCATTTGCCCGACAACCGTGTTGGCCACGGCGCGCTGGACCCTGCGCAGCGGCCGCTGCTGCGCGGCGACGAGATTGTTGATCCGAGCGTTGAGTGAGGTAAGACTTACTGGCGGTTCTCGCCCGGCGCTCATGCGTGGGAACCGACGGCCTCGAGGACGCGCCGCTCGGCCTTCTTCACGAGAAGCCCCCGCCGTGCGGCCTCCTTGGTCGCCTCGACAAGCCGTTCGCGCATGATCGTGTCCTTGCAGTCGATCAGCGCTCGCTCGACGGTGGTCGAGGGGATGCCTTCGTAGACCGTAGTGTCCTTCGGCCCCACCGGTTCTCGGACCACCTCGATGAAAGCGGGAAGTTGGCCCCGGACCCGCCGATTGGTACCTACCCGGATCTTGCGCGGGTTCACGAGACCGAGGTCGTGGAGGAGCAGGACGGCGTCGCGGGTGAGATAGGCCCCGGGGCCGACCGCCAGGACGGCCTCCATGAGCTGGTCGTGACCGGTGGCGGGAACCTCATCAAAGCGGTACACACCCCGGGCAACGTGGCGCAGCCCGCCTCGCTGAGCCAGCTTGCGAAGCTCGACGACGGGCACGCCGAGGCTTTCAGCGTCACGTGTTGTGACGTAGCCGTACTGGTCTTGGGCGCGCTCGAGAAGGCGCCGGCGATAGGTCTGTGCGAGTGCCAATGGTGATGTCCCTTCCTGGCGGCTCCGTACCGTTTTCAGTACGGATCTGCCAGGGCAAGTTTAGACGATTCCGTACCGTTTTCGGTATGGTCACGCCATCACTGACCCATGGAGAACGTGAGGGGATCGCAATTGTTGGGACCACAGAAAGGCCATTCAGATTTGCGATGGGACACCCCTTTTGACCAGGGGCTTCGTGGGCCGCCCGGGTCTCGATCCCGGCACCTTGGGATTAAAAGATGGGGCCCTGTCGTCCACGTAATGCGGCCGTGCCCATCGACCCTGGTGGAGTCAACTTGGTATTCCAGCGGTTAGGGTCCACCATAGGTTAACTCGCGAGAGCATAGAGTTGCTGTGTGGAGCTGTCGCCTGAGGAACTGGCCGGGTTCTTCGACACGGTGCTGCCGCACCTGAACGAGCTACAGACCCGCGTGGTCGCAGGTGCCATAGCGGAAGCGTTGGGCCGCGGGGGCCAAGCCCGCGTGGTCGAGGCATCGGGGATGAGTTCTTCGACGGTCTACAAGTCGGTCGCAGAGGTCCGCGCCGGGCGTCGAGCCCTCTGATCGTCAACGCGCCGTTGGCGGCGGGGACAAACCGGCGATCGACAAGCAGCCGGGCCTGCTCGAAGCACTCGATGAGTTGGTCCATCCCTCCACGCGCGGCACGCCGATGTCGGCGTTGCGCTGGACGCTCAAATCAACCTACGAGCTGGCCCAAGACCTCCAGAGCCAGGGGTTCCGAGCCTCGGCGGAGCTGGTGCGCAGGTTGCTGCACCAGATGGGCTACAGCCTCCAGGCGCCGGCCAAGGCGAACGAGGGGACGTCACACCCCGACCGCGACGCCCAGTTCGCCTACATCAACAAACTGGTGGCGCGCCGCCTCAAGCTGGGCGAGCCGGTCATCAGCGTGGACACGAAAAAGAAGGAGCTCATCGGCAACTACGCCAACGGCGGGAGCGAGTGGCAACCCGCCGGTCAGCCCACCCGGACCAACGTGCACGACTTCGCCGATCCGGCGCTCGCCGAGTTCGCCAAGGCCATCCCCTATGGGGTCTACGACGTCGGCAACGACGAGGGCTGGGTCTCGGTCGGCGACACCGCGGATACCGCCGAGTTCGCGGTCGAGTCGATCCGGCGTTGGTGGAACCAGATGGGGCGAACACGTTTCCCCGATGCCTCCACGTTGCTCGTCACCGCGGACGCCGGGGGGTCCAACGGCCCGAGGGTGCGAGCCTTCAAGTACCACCTGGCCAAGCTCGCCGCCGAGACCAGCCTTTCCATCACGGTGTGTCACTATCCGCCCGGCACGTCGAAGTGGAACAAGATCGAGCACCGTCTGTTCAGCTTCATCTCGATCAACTGGAGGGGCCGGTCGCTCACCGACATTCGCACCATCGTCGAGCTGATCGCCGCCACCAAGACCAAGACCGGTCTCACCGTCCAGTGCGACTACGACCCCAACTGGTATCCCACCGGCGTCAAGATCAGCAACGGTGACTACGCCGCCATCCCGCTACGCCCCCACGACTGGCACGGCGAGTGGAACTACAGCATCGAGCCATGAACCGCGCGACCTATCCCGCGGCGGGCCCTTACGTCCGAATAGTTCCTCGTCCGGGCATTTCAGTAGCAAATCAGTAGCAACTCCACGCGACCTCAGCAGGGCAGCCGATAGTGCCACTGGTGCGTGGCGCGGACAGTCAGTCCTCTCGGCCCGGCTCGAACGGGCTGCCCCCCAACTGCAACATCAAGGGTCCAGTGGGACCGACCGGCCTCAGCGAATCAGCCCGACCCCTCTTCAATACTCCCGACTCGCCAAGTACAACCAGTGCCACGACAGCCTCCAGGCGATCTCACTCCATGGCTCCCTAGACTCGCGAACACTGCCTCCACGGCAGCCGTTGCAGCGGGGTGTCCAAGTCCCATGGCGTCGCCGGTGACCTCGTAGGCGAGTCCTCCGTGATAGTGGCATCAGGCATGGCTGCTCGTCTTCGTGCCGCGCACGGGCAAGGCGCGAAGCGATCCGAGAAAACGCTCAGGCGCCGCATCACCGATGAGCTCGAGGTCAGGGAGACGGTCGAGTATGCAGCTCAACATCGCCTTGATCTCGACCCGGGCCAGGGCGGCGCCGAGGCAGTGGTGGGCCCCGATGCCGAAGGCGAGGTGGTCGTTCGGGGTCCGGGTGATGTCGAAGCGGAACGGATCCGTGAAGTGCGCTTCGTCCTGGTTCGCTGACTCGTAGAGCAGTACGGCTTCGTACCCAGGCAGCAACGTCGTGCCGCTGATCTCGACGGCGCTGGTCACCGTGCGTGCCATGTTCTTTATGGGGGACACGGAGCGGAGCATCTCCTCGACCGCGCCATTGAGCAGCGAGCGGTCGGCGAGGAGGCGAGCGTGTTCGCCGGGGTTGCAGAGCAGCAGTTCGACGCCACCACTGATCACATTGCGGGTGGTCTCGTCGCCGCCGAGCAGGATCAGGAGCGATTCCATGACCAGCTCGTCTTCGGTCAGGCGCTCACCGTCGACTTCGGCACCGACCAGGGCGCTGATCAGGTCGTCGCGAGGCCGGGACCGGCGGTCCTCGATCGTCCGCCGAGCGTACGCGTCGAACTCGACGAATGCGGCCGCAGCCGCTTCCATGCGATCGGCGGTGCCGGCGATGGAGCCGATGAGGTCGTCCGACCACCGCAGCAGCATGTCGTGGTCGTTGCGCTCGATGCCGAGCATGTCGCCGATGACGATCATGGGTAGCGGCGCAGCGAGGTCGGCAACGATGTCAAACTCGTCGCGGTCGGCGACCACGTCGACCAGTTCGTCGCACAAGACGGCAATGGCGGGGAACATGGCCTTCACGCGCCCTGGCGTGAACGCCTTACTTATGACCCTGCGTCGACGAGTGTGGTCGGTTCCGTCCATGTCGAGCATCCATGGAATCGGCGGGATCCTCGGACGCGACCCGCCGGCGTTCGAGAACGTGGCGCTGTCACGGGACGCTGCGGACACGCCGTCCCAGGTGGCGATGGCCCAGAGGTCGTTGACCTCGTCGTGGTGGACGGGCGACTCCCGGCGCATCCAGGCATACGCCTCGGCCGCGACCTCGCCGTAGAGGTGTTCGGACAGCAGGTCGATAGATCCCGTCGGCGCCCAGGCCGCCCCCTCGTTGGTTGGTCCGGGGTCTGCCGACGGGGTGGGATGCGACGACGCGCTCACGTCGTCGACCGAGGATCGTCGAGGCTGCGTGTGCTGGCGTCGGCGGTGGCCTTGGCGGCGGACTTCGCGACACTCAAGGCGTCCGTGCCGACCGTGAGCATCGCCGGGAGCGGCGGGGACGGTTCACGATGGACTTGATCGACGCCCACGCCTTCGGCGGTCGAGTTGGCACCGCCGAGACGTCCCAGAGACGTTTTGTGGCCGGCTCTCCATCAGCGATAAGCCTACGGGTTGCGTCTGTCAACGGGACCTGGATTCGGGTGTTCGACCGCCCCTGCCGATCCAGTGTGCTCAACCTGTGACCGACCGACTCCGGACTGCAAACGAACTCGACCGCCCGTCGCCGCGATCTGGGCCGGCATGAATGCTTCAGACAGCCGGCCGAGTCGAGCGGGGACGCAAAACTACCAGCAGCTCGGGCTCATCCTCAGATACGAAAAAGAAGCTGCGGGTGGGGAGACCTGAACCTCCGACCTTCCTTGCAACGGATGGTGCAATCCGTTCATACTTGGTGCCGACGGACGCCGGCGGGAGGCGGTCTTCTTCTGGCGATGACCAAGGAGGGGTATCCATGTTGCGACGGGCGGTAGTCACGGTGGCGGCTCTCGCGATGACGGCGAGTGTGGGACTGGCTGGGGCGGGATCGGCCGCGACTCCGGCACTGCACATCCAGCCGGGATCGCACTGGTCGGCCAGGATCCTTCACACTCCCGGTTGCGAAGTCGTGACCTTCTCGGCAAATGGCACCTATGTCGACCACGCCAACGGCGACACTGGCAAATGGAGCGGAGGAGGTAAGACGATCAGCATGAAATGGACGGGAGCGAGCAAGGGCTTCACCTTTAACGGCACATTCACCCAAACAGCGGCTCAGACTCCGGAGTACTTGGGTAAGTTCGCCATCAACGGCGAGAACTTCGGAAAAGGCAAGCTGGTCCTGGGATCTCACTGCCCAGCACCACCAGCCGCTTAATCTTCCGCACAGCCAGGCGAGGCCTCGGGGCGGTTTCCGCTCCGAGGCCTCGTCACCTCGGGCACGATGACGCTTTGGGAGCCGCTGGCGGGTACGGGAATGGCTCTCCTCCCGAGCGTCGGCATGAAGGAAGGCAGTAATGTTCACTGGTTATGGCAATCCTGAATTAGGTCGTGCGACCGGCTATTCGCACAGAACACGAGGGTGCGGCTGGGATGCACAGCGCTACCGCGATAACGGAATGATGTAACCCGGCGGACCCTCAGTGCCCCGAACAGATGTAGTGCAACCGACCGATGCAGTGCCGACTGGTGATGCAGTGCCTCCAACAGATGGACTGCCGCCTAAAACCTTAGGCGGTGCCCCTAGCGATCCACAACCCCCGATTTCTCTAACTGCTGTTGGGGCTCTTGCCGGAGTTGCGGGTGCGCTTCTACCCGCGATCGGCCTTTCAATGCGTTACCTAGCTTTTGCGTTCGACTCCCGTATTTCGATTGTTCGAGGTGCCGCTGCGGCAGCCGCGCCCATTCCAGCGCTTGCAGAGCTGGGGTTTCTTGCTCTGATTGCTCCGCTATTGATATTCATCCTTGTGCTCGCAGTCGATTACTTCGCTAGCAAGGAGACTTTGTATGGAGCGATCAATATCGTCAGCACAATCGTCGCAGGCCTTTTCGTCATATTCGCTAGTGGGTTCACTCAATTTTGGAACTGGAAACTCCTCTTAGGCGCAGTCATCCTCATAACGACAGGTAATGCCACACAGATCTTTTTTCTAATGCTCAAAAGGACCGACGAACCCCTCGGGTTAAAGCGCGCATGGCCCGTGGCGATTCCGGCGCTAATTGCCGCGGTCCTGATTGGCGGTTTATACTTCGTCCGTCTGCCAGCGGGCGAGATAACGTTCGGCCACGATTCCGGTGTTCCCAATGGCTTATACGCCGTAGTGGGATCCAGCGGCGACGAAATGTATCTTCTTCCTTGTAAAGACCATCGGCGGTTAGTTGCAGCGGATGAGGGAATCGTGGACTCGATTCGCTTCCTACCGGCGAATACCGCCCGTGGGCCGCTCATCTCGGCGTCTCGTCGGACTGCCCTGAGCGGCGGACTGGTCGTTGACCGCCTGAGGTAGCTCACAAAATTCCCTGCAACATACCTCTCGACAGTCACAGCGAGTTCATGAGCGAGGAGCGTACATAGCGAGAAGTAGTTGCTCGGGACGTGAGATTCGAGCTGGCGTCGTCGCAAGGGGATCACGTGTTCTAACCCTCCAGCAGCCGGCACCGACCGCGTTCGGCGCAGCGTCGCAGACAGCTACGAATGCGTGACGGATACCAAGGCAAGTTCGAGTCGCCGCATTTCCGGCCGCCGAGACGGCGGCGAAGCCGCCGGCCGAGGCGAGGGCGGTTTAAAGCAGTAGTGAAGAACGCGGACAATTTGGGGCTGGCTCCTCGCGGATATTTCTTCCGGATCCCTGCAGATCGACCCTCTCAAGCTCTCTCCTACGTCCTCGTTGTTGCTCCCTGGTGTGCGGTGCTGTTCGCTGTTGGCCCCTGATCGATGTTGTGGAACCGCAAATCATCGATCGGACTGATTTTTGAAGTCGTGAGCTGGATGTTGTTCGGTTTGGCCCTTCTCAGCAGCTCTCTATGTAGAGGGCGAGATACGCCAGAGAGCTGCGGAGGGCCGACATGGGGACAAGAAAACGACACGAGCCAATCGGCCACGTGATGCCACGATCGATTCAAAGACCAGGACGATCCTCGGGTCGAGGAGGGGACGCTGAGATCGTCTGGTCTACACCGTCAGCGAGGCGGCCGAGCTGCTCGGCATCTCTCGGGCTTTCGCCTATGAGCTCGTGGCCCGAGGAGAGCTCCCGGTCGTTCGTCTCGGCCGGCGACGTCTCGTCCCCAAGCGCGCCCTCCTCGCCCTTGTCGAGCTCGAGCCTGAGCGCGACACCACCGAATCGCCCGAGCAAGTTCTCGGTTGAATCAAGACGCAAGCGGACGAGGCTGTGGACGTCCATAGATGCATCCACATCCCTGGTCAGCGCCTCGTCGCCGATGAGCTAAGGACAGGCTCAAAGAGCAGACGACAGTGCGGTCAAGGTCGGCGGAGCCGAGGTGCCGACATGTCGGCGCCGGACCTTGAGGGCACGGAGCGCCACCTGGGAAGACAATTCCAATGGCCGGCCGGGACCCCGGCCGGCTTGGATGCGCCCTCTGTTTCAGACGACATACGGGAGCCCTCCCAGAGCGCCGGTCGACTCGTCGGGCGGGCCTCGCATTGGCACACGCAAGTGTGTGGGCATCCAATCGGGGCTTCGAGGGGTTCATCCGCATTTCGCGCCACCGCGGCTTCCGACCTCGGGAACGACCGAGGGAGAGTCCTGGGGGTGAGGGATACCGAGTGGCCGGGCACCTCGGGTCCCTGGATCGTCCTGCATTCGGCGAGAGCTTTCGTGGTTAGTGCAAACCGTCACCGCCGCGGCACGAACGTCGTCGGACTTCCGAACGGCATCCAGCCCAAGATGCAAATAGGAGCCGTGCGAGGCGAGGTGGACACGGACAGTGAGAGCCCATACGTCTGCGACCTCTCGGTGGGCGAACTTCTCTTGGCTCGAGACGTCGGGTTCGGCCCCGTGGGACTCGTCTATGGATGCTCCATTTTTCACGCCGGGATCCGACCCCGCCGGCCCACGAGCAGCGCCGAAGTGACCCAACTCTCCGAAGGGCTCTACAGGGCCAGGGAGGACGCCATCTCACGCATGGTCGACGAGGCGGCGCAGCTGGGCGCGGATGGGGTGATCGGAATGCGACTCACGCTGTCGACGGGCGACTGGTCGCACAAGTCTGTTGAGTTCAACGCTGTCGGGACGGCAGTGGTTGCCGACGACGGCGCTGACTGGAGTGCGGGGGGCGGCGCTCCATTTACGAGCGACTTGAGCGGGCGTGAATTCTGGACTCTCCTGTCTTCTGGGTACCGCCCGCTCGGCTTCGTCATGGGCACATGCGTCTACCACGTCGGCAGACGCAGGGTGTTCACGGTGACGCGACAGCTTGGTCGCAACACCGAGCAGGCCACGCAGACCCAGGCGCTCTACAGCGCCCGGGAGCTGGCGATGGCCAGGATGCAAGAAGAGGCCGCGGTGCTCGGCGCTCAGGGGGTCGTGGGATCGCGAATCACCGAGAGCACCCACGTCTGGCGGCACCGCTTCATCGAGTTCTTGGCTTTCGGGACCGCCATCGCCCCGCTCGAGGGCGAATCCGATCCGCTCGAACCGACCCTGAGTCTCAGCCTGGACCGATGAAGCCGGTGAAGCGCTCCCAGCACGTCTCTGCCGCCTCGCTGCGTGCCTTGGGTCCTGCGGGGTTCATTCCGTGCGGCGTCGTGTTCGGCAACTCCGCCATGCATATCGCCCGTCCCGTCGCGATCGGTGTCCAGAGCCGCCTGAGCGCAGCCTGGCGGGGCTGGGAGGGAGACGACGCCAAGCACGTCCCAGTAGCCATCCTCGAGGCCCAGCGGGTCGGCTACGGGGGCGAGATCCCAGAAAACAGCTTCCGAAACGCCTACCCGTGTCCTCATGGGCGAGGTCGTCGGGTTCGGCGTACTCAGGGGCACTTCACCGGTTTCAATTTCGAGCTCCCGGGACCCGGCGCGACGATGGGTCAAAACTTCGCTCACGCACTCGATCTTCTGGTCCAACGCGCCCTGGAAAGGGGCGCCCATGGAGTGATCGATGTCCGGGCCGGCCTCGAGGGCGATGCCATGCTCCACGGGCTCATGAGCGTCACGTTGGCCGGGACCGCGGTCTCCCTGCCAGGCGCACCGCTCCCGCCGAGGCCCTTCACCACCACGCTGAGTGCCCAAGGTTTCGTCAAACTGCTGGCCCAGGGCCTCGTACCGACGTCCATCGGCTTCGGTGCCGCCCTCCTGAGTGCATGGACGGGATGCGCGGCTCGGGTCTCGCTCGATTCGGGCTATGCGACCGAGGTCGACCAGCTGGCCGACTTGATCACCGATGCACGAGACCTGGCGGCGGAACGGATGCACTCGGGCTGTGGGAGCTGTTCCGTCATACTCGACGTCTCCCTGACGCATACATTCACCAAGGCAGCAAAGACCGACTACAGAGTGGCGGCCTGGGTCATCGGCTCCGCCGCGAAGAAGTTCTCGGGCTCTCGGTCTACGAGCGCTTCTGAACCCGTCGTGGTGCTGAGGCATCGATGAGCACCGACCGCGGCATTTCGAGGTCGCCTTCGGACGAGCTCCATCCCGACCCGTCCCGCTCTGACGATCTCGCCGAACGTGCGCAGAATGCGATGCGCGAACTCGCTACTGATCATGGTGTGCGGGACTCGCCGACGAGTGCCAGCCTGTCCGCCGACGAGGTGCTGGCGTTGGCCCAGGTCGGCTATCACCCCATCGGCCTGGTGAGCGGTACCGCCGTCGCACGCCTCGGTTACAACGGCGAGTGGAGCCTGCGCCCCGGACGTAGCTACGAGGTCCCCAACCTGACGAGCCTGCTCAACGATGCGCGCACCCGCGCCGTGATGCGAATGCGTGAACACTCCAAGAAGCTAGGGAGCGCCGGGGTGGTGGGGGCAATTATCAACCTCGAAGGCGTCGAACACGAAGGCATGGCTACGTTTGTCGCCACCGGCACCGCCGTTCGAGCGAGCGGCCAAGGGATCCACCCGAAGGACGGCCCGTTCACCTGCGCACTCAGTGGTCATGACTTTCATCTCTTGGTGCGCTCCGGTGCTGCGCCCCGCGCACTCGTGGTGGGGACGTCCGCGTTCCATTTCGGATGGCGTTCGCCGGCGCGGTGGACGCGATCACAAGGCCGCTGCGTGGAGCTCAGCTCGCTCACCCAGTCGCTCTACGGGGCTCGTGAGGCAGCGATCGCACGGCTCACAGACCGGGCGAATAGATGCCAATGCGGACGCTGTCATCGATGTCAAGCTCCTTGAACGCGTTCGTGTGTGGAGCCGTCACATCATCGAGTTCGTGGCCTATGGCACAGCGGTATCGTTCGGCCACGGTATGGATACCCTCGGTGAGTTCGGGCTCCGCGTCGTGCTGGACGATGGCGCCGTGCCGGACCGAGATGCGGGGGTAAATACCTTCTTTCGTCCGGGCTCAAATCAGACTCTCCTTCGATGAAATCAGCCGCGGTGGAAGTGCGCCTAGATTCGCACAGCGTGGACGAAGCCGTATTCGAGGAACATTGGTGTCGAGATCGCATGCATTCGACCTGCTTGCACGTCGCGTCCGACACAGTGGACTGGTCCATGGGGGATCGCGCCATCCTTCGTGACCCGGGCCAAGCAGATCTCTGTCGATGCCCCTGCCATAAGGAATGCCCGTTGTCGGACCAATCCACCGGACTCGGCTGGCCCGAACGCTGCCTTTGTAACGGCACTCACCACTTCTTTCGCCTTCGAAGCCGTCAGGACTTCGACCTGCGGGAGGTGATCTCCAACAGCATTGATGAGAGTCGCCGTCGTTCGAAGGCCCGCAGTGAGCTTCGGCAGCGGGCTCGGGGCTGAGCAGCGAACAGATCGATGGACTTATCGACGGGATATGGTCGGCACACGGGCTGCCCCTACCGCACGCCCCAGCTAGGCCAACGCTGGTGGACTGGGCTCTACATCCACCAACTCGCCTTGAGGAACTCAAGGTGAATGTCGATGTTTTGCACGGAATGGGTAAAGGCATCTCGAACATCGTTGGAATGATCCGTAAATCCAGTCAGGGCCCGGATGTCGGAGAGGGCCGCCAGATGGAAGCCTTTCAGATCGAGGCGAGCGATGACTCGCTTGAGGTCGCATTGAACGCTGACGCTCAAGGTCGTCTCAGCTCCATGACCGACCGCGCGATCTGGCCAGTGCGCATGCTGACCCCCATTGTTGTGTCGCTACGGACCGGATCGGATGGTGGCCTCGAGGTCTGGGAATGGGAGCCGGAACCGCTTGGGCTCCCCGCCGAGCTCGGGCACCTCTCGCCGGAGCAGAGCACGCCGTGGTTGCCGTACGTCTGGGCAGCGGAAAGGGTTGGCCAGGTCGCTACGTGTCGGGCTAGTCGGGCAGGTGCTCCGAACAACTATTGGCGGCTATACGTCAGAACCCCGTACACGCCGCCAGCCGATTGAGTAACTGCCCCACCGTTCGAGGACTCTGACGAGAAAGGCGCCTATGGGTCGGGTTCGCTATGGCGTGGGCCTCTCGCGAGCCTCTTTTCGCCGAAGTACCGAGCCCATCGTTGCGGCGGCGTCACGGTCCGATTCGGCTACGAAGTGCGCGTAGACCCCAAGCGTTGTCGCTGCATTGGAATGACCGAGTCGACCACTGACCGTTCTCACGGGAACTCCCTCGGCGAGCAGCCGGGTGGCGGTGAAGTGCCTCAGGTCGTGCAGACGGACCTTGTCAAGACCCACGGCCCGACGAACCCGGATGAAGCGCTTCGTGACATCGTTGGGCACCAGTGGCCGGCTGCCGTCGGAGTCCGAAGAGAAGACGTAGGCGGAATCGCCTACCGACGCACCGCAGGCGTCGGCCCGCTGGCGGCACCGAGCTCGGTGGCGCTCGAGCTCCAAGAGTGATCCTTCGTCAAGGGCGACCCGACGGGAGGCGTGGGTCTTGGTGTCCTTTTCGACGAGCTGCGAACCCCGACCCTCGACCAGGGAGCGAGCGATGAGCACTGTTGCCGAGTCGAAATCGACGTCAGACCACCGGAGCGCGCAGAGCTCTCCTCGCCGAGCACCTGTGGTCGCCGCCAGCAGGAGAAAGCAGCCCAGGTCGGGATCGGAAGCCTCGGCCTCCGTCACGAGCTCCAAGACCCCCTGAGGATCCGGTGGGTCAATCGGCCGTGACCTCACGCTCGGTGGAGAGGCGAGAACCGCCGGGTTGGCCGCGATCCATTCCCAACGATGAGCTTGGTTGAGCGCGCGTCGGATGATTGCATGCGTCTGTCGCACCGTTGCCGGCGAGAGCGGACCTCCCCCTTCGCCCCCGCTCTCCCGAAGCCGGGCGTAGAAGCGGTCCAGCTGATCTGTTCGCAGCTTGTTCAATGGGACCTTTCCGATCGTCGGGAGGATGTAGCTCCGGATGATTCGCTCGTAACCGCGCAGCGTGGACGGCGACAGGTTGTCACGAGCGAGTTCGAGCCAACGCTCAATCAGATCTGCAAGCGTCGTATCACCTGCGCCGTGTCCACCGCCCGATACCTGTGTTACGAACCGCGCCAGCTCCGCCTCGGCGGCACGCTTGGCACCGCGGAACGTCCGCGTCTTGTAGTTGTGTCTGCCCGTCACGGGATCCACGCCGACGTAGGCGCGCAACTCCCACGCGTCTCCACGTCGGCGCATGTGACCCCTCACAACAACCTCCTGTCCACGCCCCAGAACACGTCGGGTAGGTCTCGAAGAGCGGACAGTAGCATTCAGTAGCAACAAACTTGGCCGCAAGTACACCGCTCGCTCAAAAGGACCCGCTGAGCTGGTATTTTGTGGTGGGCCGCCCGGGTCTCGATCCCGGCACCTTGGGATTAAAAGTCCCCTGCTCTACCGGATGAGCTAGCGGCCCACGTGCACGATAACGGCTGGCGAGACCGCGAGCCGCGGAAGCGGTCGTGCTCGAACAGCAACGGGGCGGGCCCCAAAGGGCCCGCCCCGTTCGCCGCCACCCGTGGGGCGCTCCTCCCGACGCGCTAGCCGACTGCGATGCCCGCGACGTCGGTCACCCCGGTCCCGCCCAGGCTGCCTTCGAAGAGGGCTGAACCGAACGTGAAGATCCCTCCGTCGGAGGCCACCAGGTAGTAGCCGTTGCCGTCCTGTGCTGCCGTCATGCCCACGACCGGCTGATTGAGGTGCAGATTCCCCGTCGAGCCGTAGAAGGCGGCGTCACCGAAGGTGAAGATCCCGCCGTCGGAAGCCACCAACCAATACCCGCGGCCGTCGGGGGTGGCGGCCATCCCCACGACGGGCTTGTTCAGGTGCAGGTTCCCCGTCGAGCCGTAGAAGGCGGCGTCACCGAAGCTGAAGATCCCGCCGTCGGAGGCCACCAGCCAGTACCCGCGGCCGTCGGGGGTGGCGGCCATCCCCACGACGGGCTTGTTCAGGTGCAGGTTCCCCGTCGAGCCGTAGAAGGCGGCGTCACCGAAGCTGAAGATCCCGCCGTCGGAGGCCACCAGCCAGTACCCGCGGCCGTCGGGGGTGGCGGCCATCCCCACCACGGGCTGGTTGAGGTGCAGGTTCCCGGTCGAGCCGTAGAACCCGGCGTCACCGTTCGCGAAGACGCCTCCGTCCGATCCGGTCATCCAGTAACCGCCGCCGTCAGAAGTGGGCGCCATACCCACGATGGGCTCGTTCAGGTTCAGGTTGGACGGACCGTCGAGGTACGACAGGTAGTTGTCGTTGCCGAACCCCCCCAGCTCACCCTGCTGTCCGTAGATGTAGTACCCGTCTCGGGGGTCCGTCGGGAAGATGTTGTACGCGATGGTTCCCGAGATCTCGAACAGAGCGTTTATGCAGTCGAACTGCAACGCGACGGCCTGGACGGGATTCGGGCCCGATGTGAACTGGTACTGATCGAGCTCGACGTCGGCGGTTGCCGGCCCGCCGTTGGCGAACTCACCGCAGGACGCGCCACCCGCCGAGACCGTCGTCGAGCCACCGACGTCGGAGTAGAAACTCCCTGCTTGGAGACCCGGGTCCCCCACCACCATGGTGAATGCTCCACCGTTCGGCCCCGAAGCGACCCCGTAGGACATGCACAGCGGAGCCAGTGCGCCCGAATTGCAGTTGTTGCTCTGCGAATAGATCGGCGCCACGCTCGACCACGAGTACACCGCCGTCTCGTCAGTTGTCAGGTCGGTGACCTGGAAGTTTGCGAGCGTGAGCGGTTGTCCGCTCTGGTCGTCCCGCGAATGTGAAGGCGCCATCGCCGAAGCTCGGGCGGACCCGGTCGTGTGCGGGTCGAGGCGCCCGAGGGCGCCACCCGGAGCGGCGGCGATGAAGACGATCAATACCGCGCCGCAAATACCCGCGGTCGTAGATCTGATCCGACTTATCGGAGTTCTCATACGTTGCACATGTCCGTCCATCACTTTCTCCTTTAATTTTGGGTACGAATCGACGCGCTCATCGCCGAACAGATCCGCTCGGACCACCGCCCGGTCGAAAGGTACGCCATTGTTATGCCCATGAACTCATGATCCACGACGCCGCGTGCAAGTTACCGAACTTCGGTAACGGGCGAGTAAGGCGACGCCGGGCTTCGTGTCGCTGATCGTCTGTCCATCTCCTTGGCGCAATCAACCACGATGCTCGGACCGGTTCGAGTCAACGTGTCCGGGCCGCGTGACCGAGCTCTGCCATCCTTGATCGGATTGAAATCTCTGCATCGGCCTGGGCATTCCCGCTTCACATCCGACTCTCGTTCGCCCGACCCCCCTCGGAAGCGCAGTTGGCTCCGTCACGAAGCCGCAGGCAGCGGCACGCCGACGTGCAGCGGCGCTGCCAACAGCGCACCTGCAACTCCAGGATCTGGGCGATTCCTGGTCCGGGATCTGTTTCTGCGTTGTCCCGCTCTTCCAGATCATGCGCACGGAGTCCCTGGAACCGGAGCACCATCTCTGAACGACCCCCATTCGACGTCTATGAGAAAATCTCCACAAGATCGGTTCTGTTCGAGGTATTTCTTTGCATCGGATTTCCACATTTTCTCTCGAATCTCCGTTCTCTTGTCTATAGACGTGCAGTAATCCCGCCGTAAGCATTCGGCGGCCTTGTGGGCCCTGACTGTCGGGAATTGATAGCGCTTACCGGCCCGTTACCGGACCCGCCTCGCTTGTGCTTCGGGCGAGAACCGCCGACGGACGGGGTACCGATCTGTCGCGTATCGTGCGGCACGGCCCGGGGCGACGGAAAATGGACCTGCGTCCGGTGAGGACGGGTTGTTCGGGTGAGGGTGGGAGGGCGGACAACGACGGTCACGGCGGCTCCGCCTCGGGCGACGCGAGTCGAGCGGATCCGGGTGGGCGAGGCATCGCTCGACGCCGTCCACGCTCGGCTCGTGCTCGGGGGAGTCGTCGCCCTGATCGTTGCCACCGGCATCGTCGGCGTGCTCATCACGGTCTGGCACCAGGACGCACTTCGAGGGCGTGGCAGGGCGCGGAGCCATTGATGGTGACGGCTCAATCGATCGATACGTCCCTGTCCGACGCTGACACTACGGCAGCGGCCTCATTCCTTCAGGGCCGCCTCGTTCCGGTCACACTCGAACACCGATACCAGTCGGACCTGAGCGCCGGCGGCAGCTGATGCTCGCCCTCTACCGCTCGGGCCAGCAGGGCGACGCCATGACCGAGTACCAGAGCTGGCGGGAACGGGGCCGGGACCGCGGGCTCAACCCGGATCGGGACCAGGACCTCTTCACCCTCGAGCAAGAGATCGCCATGGACAATCCCGACCTGCAGTGGAGCCCGCCGGTCACCCCCGGGGCCGCGCCGACATAACACCTTCTCAGAACGGGAGCGCGGAGAATTTCGATTGCCCGACCCCTCTCACGTGCCATAGGCCCGGGTGAGCACCTCCATGTTGTGCCCCGCGGGGTCTTCGAAGTAGAAGCCGCGTCCGTTGCCGTTGATGCGGTTCTCCTGTTGGTGACCGGGGTCCGCCCAGTACGTGAGGCCCCGCGCGGTGACCCGGGCGAAGATCGCGTCGAACTCCTCCTCGGTGACGAGGAAGGCGTAGTGATGGGCCGTCTGGCTCACAGACCTGTCGTCGTAGTCGAGGCTGACGCCGTTGGCGGTCTCGACGCACATGAAGGGTCCGAAGGATATCGGGGGATCGAGCCCGAGGATCTCGGCCAGAAAGCTGGCTGATGCCTCCTTGTCCTGTACCGGGACGATCGTGTGGTTGAGCTGAACTCCCATGACGCCTCCTCCGGCTTCCTTCGTCGATCAATCTTGACCGCGCCGAGGGCCCCGTGCCGCACGGTCGTGCAGGCCACACCCGACGTGGACGTCGCCCGCCGTTGCTTGACTCTGACCCAGGGTCAGGCGGCAGGATCGTGCCGTGGCCGATGACGCAGCCCGGTGCATGTCCATCGGAGAGTTCGCGCGCCAGACGAGGCTGACGCCGAAGGCGCTCCGGCTCTACGACCGCACCGGTCTCCTTCGTCCCGAGACCGTCGATCCGGTGACCGGATACCGGCGCTACGCCGCCCACCAGGTTCGGAGGGGGCAATTGATCGGGCTCCTGCGCGCCGCCGGCCTGAGCCTGGCTGACATCGGGCCGGTCCTCGACGACGCCCTCGAGGACGTGACGACGGCGGTCCGGCGCCTGGAGCTCTCCAGCGCGCGTCTCGACCGTCGTGTCTCCGACCAGAAGCTGCTCATCCGCCACGCCCAAGCCACCCTCGAGCAAGGAGCCGACCCGATGTTCACGATCCGCACCCGCCACGTCCCGGCCTCTCGCGTCATGTCCATCCAGCGACGGCTCCACGGCTCCGAGACGGACATGTTCGTGCGTGAGGCCAAGGCCGCCTTCACGCACCACCTGGAGGGCGCGGCGCGGACCGGTCCGTTCATGCTCATCTTCCACGGGATCGTGAGCGACGAGAACGACGGGCCGCTCGAGGCGGTTCTGGGATGTCCGGAGGACGTCCAGCCCACCGATCTCATCGGGATCCGCACCGAACCCGCGCACGACGAGGCGTACACCACCATCACCAAGAGGCAGTGGGACTATCCGGCCATCCTGGCCGCCTACGACGCGGTCGCCTGCTCGCCCGAAGCCCGCTCCCGCCCCGGCAGCCGTCTCTCCTGTCGCGAGGTGTACGTCGCCGAGCCCGAGGCCGTGGAGCTCGACGATCTCATCTGCGACGTCGCCTTCCCCTTGGCCGACTGATGCCGATCAGATCAGAACACGAAGTCCTCACCCGTCGCCCGGACGGTGATGTCGGAGATGGCGACGCCGGCGGGCTGGTCGATGACGTAGACGATCTGAGCGGCCAGCTCCTCGGGTGAGATGGCCCAGTACCGGACGTCGTCGGGGTCCTGCGTAGCGGGATCCATGGCGCCGAACCGGCTGGTCATGCGTTCGACGTTGTGGCCGGCCAGCGGCATCGCGGCGGCGAGGTCGATGATGCCGTCCAGCAGGCCCGTGCCCGGGACACCGGTCGGCCGCACCACCGTCACCTTGATCTTCCCCTGCGCCTCGACACGCAGGGAGTCGGTCAGCGAGATGACGGCCGCCTTCGTCGCGGCGTAGACCGCGGCGCCGGCGACGCCGTAATTCCCGTAGATCGAGGCGATGTTCACGATGTGGCCGCTGCCCTGGCGCACCATGTGGTCGTAGACGGCGTAGATGCCGTGCAGCACGCCCTTCAGGTTGATGTCGATGCAGCGGTCCCAGGCCTCGGCCGCCCGCTCGTGGTCGGCCAGGAACGCCAGGGGCATCACCCCCGCGTTGTTCACCAGGACATCGATCCGGCCGTGCTCCGCGACGACCTGGTCGACCGCGGCCTGGACGGCCGGGCGGTCGGTGACGTCGACGACCCGGCAGCCGGCGTCGTCGTGCACGTCGAATCCGACGACGGTGGCTCCGAGGTCCGACAGCATGCGTGACGTCAGGAGGCCGAAGCCTCCGGCCGCGCCCGTCACGACCACGACCTTCCCCTCCACGTGCGACACGAAGACCTCCGTTCTCTGCCGGTGACGTCCGCTCCCGGCTTTCAGCCTCGGGCGATACCCGCCAGGCGCGGCACCACCGGTCCCCACGTCTCCTCGAGCCAGCGCGACGGATCGGTGCCGGTCGAGCGCACCACGACGGCGTCGGCGCCCGCCGTCGCCAGGGCCTCGGCCTCGCGCACGAGCGCATCCGGACCCGCGTCCTCGGAGACGTGAGCCAGCGCGGTCACCTCTATCTCGGCCGGATCCCGGCCGACCGTCTCGCAGTGACCGCGCAGCACCTCCACCTTGTGCGCCACCGTCGAGGCGTCGCCGATGAAGTTGCAGGCGTCCGCGTACCGGGCCACGAGCCGCAGTGTCTTCCGCTCCCCGCCGCCGCCGATGAGGATGCGCGGGCGCGGCGCGGCTCGACCGGCCTCGGCGAGCACAGCGTCTCCGCCAGCCGGTAGTGCGTCCCCTCGAATGGCCCGTCGTCGTCGCTCCACATCTGGAGGCAGATCCGGAGCGTCTCCTCCAGGCGCTCGTAGCGCTCACGCAAGGGGGGGAACGGAACCCCGAGGCCCAGGTGCTCGCGCTCGTACCAGGCTGCCCCCAGGCCCAGCTCGGTCCGCCCGCCCGAGAGCACGTCGAGGGTCGTCACGGTCTTGGCCAGAAGCCCGGGGTGGCGGTACGTCACCCCTCCGACGAGGAGCCGGAAGCGCAGATGCTCCGTCTTCGCCGCGGCGAACGAGAGCGTGGTGTACCCCTCGAGCATCGGCTCCTCGGCCGGCCACATGAGCTCCATCTGGAACCAGTGGTCCATGACCGAGAGGGTGCGCACCCCGATCGCCTCGGCGGTCTGCGCCAGTGAGGTCCAGGTGGGCCCGATCGATTCCGGGCCCCCCGGCCAGGTGAAGCGCGGGACGTGGACGTCGACGTGCATACGAGCCTCCTTCGGGGGCGAGGGTAGCCGCGTCGCCGCCCGCACACGCCCGACCCGGCCGCGGGGGCGCCCTGCTGACTACTGTCGTTCGGCGTGACGCGGTCGGCGAACGCGATGTCGGTGAACGAGATCGCCGGGACGACCGATCCGGTCTTGCGGAACCTCCTCATCACGCAGCGCTACCACGACTTCGCCGTCGACCTGCGCGACGGCGGCGCCGGGGAGGACGCCACCTGGTGCGCGTTCGCCGTCTGGGCCTCCAAGACAGCCGGCGCCACCATCCGCGGCGAGGTGCTGCCCGCGCGCGCCAGGGAGCTCTTCGAGGAGCACGACAGATCGTCGGGCGGCCTGCTGGCGCGGTTCAACCACAAGATGGCGGACTGGGTGCGCAACCGGCTCTCACACGACCACCTGGCCCGGGTGGTGGACTCGGTCACCGCCGACGTCTCCAAGTCCATCGCGGACGGCAACCTGCTCGTGTTCGCCGAGCTCGCGCCGCTCTTCGCCGCCATGCTCGAGGCGCGCGACTCGTGCCCCGAGCCCGGCCGGGGCGCGCTGCTGACCGCGCTGCATCCCGCCCTCGCCGGGCTGGAGGGCACGGAGGGCGGGAGCGGCGTCGCCGACGCCTTCCGCGGTTACGTCGACGCCCTGTGCACCCGGGGCGGGCGTGCGCCCACCGTGCTGCGGGCCAACGTCCTCGCGGTCGCGCGACGAGCAGCAGCGCCTGCAGCCGAAGATCGACGCCGCTCTGAGCGCCGCCGTCACCGACACCGTCAAGAAGCTGATCGACGACGACGTCGTCGACCACGTCCCGACCCCCGAGGCGCGCCGATTGCTCGACGAGGTGGCCGACGAAGTCTGCGTGGCCATGGACAAGGCGTGGGACACGGCCCTGACCGAGACCATCATGCGCCTGGCGACCAAGAGCGAGACCTTCGACCTGCACGAGGACGTGCCGGCGCTGGCCGGCTCGATGTTCCCCACCGAGCTGGCCGACCTTACCGGCTCTCCCGCCGCAGACGCGGTGGCGAGGTGGGACCGGACCGGCGGGACCGGCAAGCCGTCCGGCGCCGACGACTGGGCCGACCTCGACCAGCGCATGAACTTCATCGTCAACCTGTTCCGCTCGCGCCAGCGCCAGGCCGCGCTCTTCGAGCCGCCGTTCGACGACGACCAGGTGGCCGCGCTGAACCGCGGCGAGAAACCCTCCGGGCCTTACTGACCGCCCGCGCCCGGCCCGCTCGGCGGCTGGAAGTTCCAGCGCGCCGCCAGCGACGTCGGCACCTCGAAGGCCGGCCGGTCGCCGTAGCGCTCGGCGCGCACCGCGAGCGCCAGCATGCCCAGGCCGATGTGGTTGGAGAGCCCGGCCAGGAAGCGCCGGTGCAGCCGCTCGGCCGACATGAGCCGCGTCAGGTCCGCCAACGGGCGGAAGAACACCCTGGTCCAATCCGACGGCGGCACCCCGAGATAGTCCGCCGTCGCGTCGCCCACGTAGAAGCGCACCGTCGTCGCGGGCATCCCGCGGAGCCCGGGCGGGCAGAGGCCGCGCCCCTGGTCGAGCAGCGCGGCGGTCAGGGTCTTCCCGGCCTCGCTCGAACCGAACTGGCGCCGGCGGACCTCGGGCATGAGCCGGCAGGTCACCGCCCGGGTCAGCGGGAGCAGGTCGGGGCACACGCCCATGTGGTAGCCGACGAGCGACCAGGCCAGCAGGTACTGGTCGGCCTCGTCCTCCGTGTAGTCGACGCCCGTGCGGTCGAACACCTCGAAGACGACCTGCGTGAAGGTGAGAAGCGTCTCGAGCAGGTCCTCCTGGTTGAGCGGCGTGCCCCACTCGGGGTCCCACTCCCCCGTGGCCCGGTCGTCGTGGCCGATGAGCCAGCGCACCGCCGCATGCATGAGCCGCACATGGCGCACGTCGGTGTACCCGCGGGCGCCGTAATCGAGCCCCCCCGGCTCCATGACGTCGAGATGGAATTGCGCCGTCTCGTTGAGCCGCCGCTTGGCGTCCGTCTCGAGCCGGGCCGTCAGGCCGAGGACCTGCACGCCGCGCCAGCAGGCGTAAGCGGAGGGCAGGGCGGCGGCGTAGAGGGCGGTGAACACGTGGGCGCCCCAACGGGCGAAGCAGTCCTGACCCTTCGCGACGCCCTCCGGCTCGGCCCACTCCGGCGGCTCGACACGGCGGGCGAGATACTCCGCCAGCTTCGGGTCCGACTGCTCGCGATGGTGCACGACGAGGGCACGGAAGGCGGCCGATGCGTCGCCGGTGCCGTCGAACAGGCCCGCCACGACGCCGTCCGCGTCAGGATCCCCCACGCCGCGGAGGCTGTCGAGGAACGCGTCGTCGAAGACGGGGGAAGTCACGACACCGCCAGCACGGCGCGCGCCGCGTCCAGGCTCAGGCTCGGTCCGGCTGCGGCCAGCTCGCCGAGGAGCGCCTCGAGGTCGCGGCGCACGTGCGGCGGGGCGCCGTCGAGCTGCGCCCACTCGGCCAGCGCGTGGAGCTCCAGCATGCGGGCGCCCTGCGCGTGGGCGACGGCCGCGGCCGCCGCGTAGTCGTCGGCCGCGTCCGCACCGCGACCCAGACGCACGGACAGGGCCGCGCGCACGCGCAGAAGGGCGGATTCGCAGAACCGCTCACCCGAGGCGGCCATCGTCGCGGCCGCCGCGGCCAGCAGCGCGAAGGCCCGCTCCGGTTCGACGCTCCGGTCGTCGGCCAGCGCGACGAGGAAGAAGGGCCGCAGCAGCGGGCCCGGAACCTCGGGCTCCTCGTCGCCCTCGCCGGCCCACCACAGGAGCGAGCGCGCCCACTGCCGCCACTGCCGCGTGCTCGACCTCGTCCGAGAGGTCCCACGCCTCGCGGCAGAGCCGGACGACGGTGTCCCGGTCGCCGTCCAGCTGGGCCATCAGGGCGGACGTGACCGCGACCACCGCCACGGCCTGGGGCACGGCACGCTCGCGGGCGAACGCGAGCGTGTCCTCCGCCACCTGCCGGGCCAGCGCCACCTCGCCGGTCAGCCAGCACGCGAGCGCGGCGGCGACGCGGGGAGCGACGAGGGCGAGGAGCTCCACCGACTGCATCGACGGCAGGGTGGCCACGCTCTCCTCGAGCGGCAGGCCGCTCTCGGCGAACGCGACACGGATGCGCTCGAGGCCCTCGGCCACCTGTCCCTGCCAGATCCGCACGGTGGCCTCGAACAAGGCGATGACGTGGAGGGACCACTCCTCACCGAGTGCCTCGGCCTCCTCGCGCGCCCGGACCAGGATCTCGTTGATCCGGTCGTAGGCCGCGCTGGCCTGCCACCACGGTACGAGCACCATGTAATTGCGCAGCAGCGTGGCCCGGTCGCCGAGTTGGCGCGCCAGCTCCTCCACCCGCTCGGACTCGGTCAGGGTCTCCGGGTTGGCCTGGTCCACGGCGGTCAGGCAGATCACCAGCCGGCTCCGGGTCTTGAGCTCCGTCCGGTCGCGCTCGTCCTCGGGGAGGCGGGGCAGCAGCCGCAGCACCTCGCGCTCGTGCCCGGCCGCCTCCCGGAATCGCGCGTTCTTGCGGGCGTTGCGGCCGGCCTGCTGCCACAGCGGCACCGCCTCGTGCGCCCGGCCGGCCGCACCGAGATGGTAGGCGGCGATCTCGGGGCGGGTCCCGGCCAGCCCGCTCCGCAGGTACATGGTCCCGACCGCACCGTGGATGCGCACCCGGTCCGGCCGCATGACCGAGCGGTAGGACGCCTCGTGGAACAGGGCGTGGCGGAACTGCAGGACGTCGTCCTGTCCGTCGGCCGGTTCGACGATGGCGTGGTCGATCAGGCTGTTCAGGTTCGCTTCGAGGTCGGACTCGTCGATGCCCGACACGGCCACCAGGACCGGACGTTCGAACGAGCGTCCGATCACCGAGGCCGACTGGGCCACCTGCTTGGCCTCGCCGAGACGGTCGAGCCGCGCCGCGATCACCTCGGTGATGGAGCTGGGCATCGGCACCGCCGGGTCGGGCTCACGCTCGGCCACGGAGCGCACCAGCTCCTCGAGGAACAGCGGTACCCCGTCAGCCCGGGCCACGAGCGCCTCGCGGGTGCCGGGCTGGAGATCGGCCGAACCGGGCAGCCGCTCCAGCAGGTCGCGCGCCGCTTCGGGGCTCAGCCCGCCGAGCGTGTGGTGCGCGTCGGGCCGGAGGTTCGGGTCCTCGGTGAGCTCGGGGCGGCTCGTCATGAGCACGAGAATCGGGCGCTTGCCCCGGGCCAGCAGCGAAGCCGCCTCCACGGTGCTCGGGTCGGCCCAGTGGCCGTCCTCCACGACCAGCAGGGCGGGCCCTCCCGCTGCGAGGTCCGCGGCCCACGCCGCGGCCTCGGACGGCGTGGCCGGCGTCCCGCTCATGACGGCGTCGAACGGATGCAGCGGACTGAGCGATTCGCGGCGGCTGCAGTAGACCGTCCGCACGGGGTGTCCCCGCGCGTCGAGCTCCCGGGTGAACTCGAGCACCTGGCGTGACTTGCCGATGCCCGGTTCTCCCGAGAGGAGCGCGAGCCGGCCCGTGGCGCTCGGCCCGGCGACGCAGTCCCATTGCTCGTGCAGCCACTCCGCCGTGGCGGGACACGGCACGAACCCGGCGAGCGGCTTCGCCTCCAGACGGTGACGGACGGCGCGGCGGCGCAGGACGACGTACCCCGGCGTCGGCTTCGGGATGCCCTTGAGCGAGAGCAGTCCGAGAGACTCCAGGTCGAAGTAGCCGCGGACGAGCTCCGCCGTGTCGCCGCTGATCACCACCTGGCCGGGCGCACCCTCCGACTGCAGACGCGCCGCGACGTGCGGTACCTGTCCCCACACGTCGGGCGGCCGGTCCTTGCCCCCGGCCGTGACCGATGCGACCACGACCTCGCCCGTGTGGATGCCGACGCGGGCCTGGAGCTCGGTGAGCCCGAGCTCGGGTGGGAGCTCGCGGGTGAGCTTCGCCACCTCGTCGACGACCTCGAGCCCGGCGTCCACCGCGTCGCGGCTCGTCGACTCGACGGCGATGGGATACCCGAAGTAGACGACGGCCCCGTCACCCTGGAACTGCGACACCATGCCGCCGTGGGCCCGCACGACGGAGGCGACGCGGTGCTGGTAGGCGTCGAGCACGTCGCGCCAGTCCTCGGGGTCCATGGCCGACGCCAGGGCGGTCGAACCGGCCAGGTCCGTGAAGACGACGGTCAGCTGCCGCCGCTGGTCGGGCCCGACCTCCACCGGGAAGGGCGAGCCGGCCGGCGGGACGGTCACCACCCCTCCCACAGGTCCGCGTGCCCGAGCCCGCTCGAGGGTGCTGACACGGATGAAATATACGTCCAACCAGCGTTCGCACGGTAGGGAGGATCGTCGCCTCTCACCCATCGGGCGGCAGGTGGATCGAGGTTCGCGGCCGCGGTGTCGGTCTCCGGCCGAGGCGGGGTCGCGGGCCCGACCGGTACGGAAAGTGGGCCGGCCGGGCCCGCGTGGAGCATCGGCCCCCCATCACCCGCTCACCCGGGAGCGTCCGCTCATCTCGGGGCCGTCTTCTCTAGGCTGCCCCCGGTGCGAACCAGAAGCGGACGGCGAGCTGCCGCCATCCTGACCATCGGCCTGGCCCTGTCGCCGGCCATCGGTGCCGCGTCGAACACCGGGGACGCGCCCGCGTCCGCCGCGGTCGTGGCCGCGCCGCCGCTGCTCACGCCGGATCCGAACAACCCCGCCGACTCCACGAGCTCGACGACGACCACGTCCATCCCCGAGACGACTACCACGACGACGACGACGGTCCCCGCCCTCCACCACGACCTCCACCGGGGTGACCACGACGACGCGCACGACCACCAGGCACCCGACGACCACGAGCCACCCGACGACCACGACCAGCACCACCGCGCCGGCGTCGTCCTCGTCGAGCTCGGTCCCGTGGGGGTGGATCGTGCTCGCGGTCGTGATCATCGCGTTGGCCGTGCTCGCGGCGCTGCTCATCGCCCGCTCGCGGCGCCAGGGCCGCGAAGCCGAATGGCGGCGGTCGGCCCGGGCCGCCGTTGCCGCGGCCGAGTTGGCCCGCGACCTCGTCCTCTCCCAGTCCCCGTCCGACGATCCCCAGCGCCGCGCCAGTGTGGCGGGACAGGTCGAAGAGGCGGCGGGGACCCTCGAGCAGTTGGCCGGTGTGGCGGTCGACGAGTCCGAAGGAACCCTGTCCAGCCGGAGCGCCGAGAGCCTGCGGGGACTCTCCTTCGCGGTCGAGGCCGACCGGCTCATGCACTCCGGCGGCGAGCACCCCACCGGGCAGCAGCTGGCGGCGGCCGACGAGGCCCGGCGGCGCCGTGAGGCCGAGCTCGACACCGCGCTCACACAACTGAAGCGTGCGATCAACCCGCAGTCCGCATCGGCCGGCCGCTGACGGGCGCCACTTCCGCCGCGGTCAGGCGCCGATCAACGCCCTTCCGACCTGGCGTACCGTGTCCGGGGTCCCCGTCGGCATGTTGAAGATGCAGTAGTCGACGCCCACCGAGGCCAGCTCCTCCACGCGTGCCGCCAGGTCGTCGAGCGTGCCGACGTCGGAACCGGAGGGCTCTTCGCCGGTCGCCTGGCGCAGGAAATCTCTCGTGGCCGCCGTCTCGTCGTCGTCTGCGGTGAGCACGAGCGTGCTCAATCTGCTGACCGTGACCTCGGCGGGGTCGCGCCCGACGTCGGCGCAGTGCCCGCGCAGGACTTCCACCTTGTGGGCGACGGTGGGCGGATCGCCGAAGATGTTGCACAGGTCGGCGTACTGGGCCACCAACTTGAGCGTCCGCTTCTCGCCGCCGCCTCCCACGAGGATCGGCGGACCGCCGGGCTGGACCGGCCGCGGCTCGTTGCGCGCTTCGTGGATCCGATAGTGGCGCCCCTCGAAGGTGGGCGCCTCCTCGGTGAACATGGCCCGGCAGATCTGGAGCGCCTCCTCCAACCGGTCGAGCCGCTCGCCGATGGGCGGGAACTCGAAGCCGAGCCCGTCGTGCTCGACGTCGTACCAGGCGCCGCCGATGCCGAGGATCGCCCGCCCCGCGCTGATGATGTCGAGGGTGGTCACGATCTTGGCCAGGTGCGCGGGGTTGCGGTACGTGACTCCGGTCACCATGGCGCCGAGGCGCACCCGTTCGGTCCGCGCCGCCAGCGCGCCGAGCAGCGTGTAGGAGTCGAGCATGGGCTGGCTCGGCCCGCCCATCGGGGGCAGTTGGTAGAAGTGGTCCATCACCCAGACCGACTCGTAGCCCGTCTCCTCGGCCGCGACCGCCCTCGCCACCACCTCGTCGAAGAGGTCGCCGGGCGACTGGCCCGGGTTGAAGTTGGGGATCTGGAGTCCGAATCGCATGGGACCCGAAGCTACCGGCTGGCGCTCACGTCCAACCCTGTCTCCGGCGCAACCAGGCCAGGGCCACCTCCCCCTGCGCGGCCTGGAACGGCCGGATGGTGGGGAGACCGGGAGGAGCCGGCAAGAACGAGTGCGACACGAAGTACCCGCTCACCGCGGTGAGGAGGACGGTGACCGCTTCGGGCTCGCTGCGACGCGACGGCTCGTGCCGGGAGAGCAGGTCCTCGGGTGTCGGACCCCCCTCCAGCACCACCGAGGGCGCCCAGCACACGACGTCGAACGCGGGGTTGCCGACGGCCCCGTGAGGCCAGTCCACGAAGACCGCGCCGTCGCCCGTGAGCAGGACGTTGTCGGAGCGCACGTCGCCGTGCACCAGGGTCGGGCCCACACACGCCGCGGGCCAGTCGGACTCGAGGTCGGCGAGCTCGGCCAGGTGTGCACGCGCCCACGGGTCCAGGCCGGGGGGCGGCTCGGCCAGGGCGGCGAGCATCGCCCACCCGCCGAAGTTCGCGCGTTCGTAGACGGCGAGCGGTTCGAGGGACGACGCCGGACTCGGGGTCAGCTCGTCGTGCATGGCGGAGAGCGCCTCGACCACGACGTCGAGCTCGTCGGCCACCCAGGGGTGGCGGGGCGGGCGTCCGTCGACCGCGTCGAAGGCCAATGCCACCCAGTCCCCGTCGTCATAGGTCTCGACGAGGCGAGGGAGCCGGGACGAGCGTGGCAGGGCGGCCGACACCACGGCTTCGCGCCGGTGCATGCCCGGCGAGTCGGGGTTGAGCTCCGCCCCCACCGCCTTGACGAAGACGGCGCGGTCCGGCCACTCGAGGATGGACGTCGCCCCCGGGGAGAACCCTCCGGGCAGGTCGCGCACGGCGTCCGGTTCGCCCCCACCGAGCCGGGCCGCCCAGGCCTGCACCGGGACCGGTACCCGGGCCCAGGGGAGATGGACGCCGGCCGCCGGTCCGGTGGAGGTCGTCACAAGGCGGCGGCTCCCGCAGCGTCGAGCGCCTCGACGATGCTGGCCACGAGGCGGCGCGCCGAATCGGCGCTGAGCTCGACGGCCACCCGCGCCCCGGGACCCCGGGCCGGGTCGGCGAAGTCGATGTTGAGCGTGTGGTCGAAGGTCGAGTGGAAGGGGTGGTCGAAGTAGACGTTGGCCGAGGTGACGCGGAACCAGCCCTGCGCCCCCTTGGCGCTGCCGTCGACGTCGGTGCGCACGGTGAGGTAGGAGCACATGGTCAGGCCGCCAGGTGTGCGCCGAAGAAGTCGAAGATGCGCTGCCAGCCGTCGACGGCGGCCTCGGGTCGGTAGGCGGTGCGCTCGACCGAGAAGAACGCATGGCCCGCGCCGTCGTAGCGGTGGAACTCGTGGTCCTTGCCCACTCGTTTCAGGGCCGCCTCGAGCTCGTCGACCTGCTCGGGGTTGGGGAACACGTCGTCGTTGCCGAAGAGACCGAGCAGCGGGCAGTTGAGCTCCGCCGCGCGGTCGACCAGCGGCCCCACCTTGAGCGGGAAGTTCTCGGGCGGGGTGCCGACGACGAACGCGCCGTAGCAGTCGACCGCGGCGTCGACGGGCAGGCTCACCGCGGTGAGGAAGGCGTGCCGGCCGCCGGAGCAGTACCCGATGACGCCGACCTTGCCGTTGCTCGTCGGAAAGGCGCGCAACGCGTCGAGGGCTCCCCGCATGTCGCCGACGAATTGCTCGTCGGGCACGCCACCCGCCTCGCGGGTCGCCGCCGCGGCGTCGTCGGGATCCGCATCGAGCCCCTGGCGCGCGTAGAGGTTGGGGCACAGGGCGTTGTAGCCGTGCGCGGCGAAGCGGCGCGTGATCTCCTTGGTGCCCCAGTCCCAGCCGGGAAGATGGTGGATCACGATCACCCCGCCGCGGGGCCCATCGCCGGCGGGGACGGCTCGGTAGGCGTTGACCTCGGCACCGGCGTGGCCGGTGATCATGACGTTGCCGGTCGTCATGGCCTCTTCGGGTGCGGGCATGCGTGCTGCCTCCTCGTCACGTCGGGTTTCGTTCGATCCGCCCGCTTCGGCGTCGGCGCCGAGGGGCTCCCCACTATGGCGCGCCGTACCGGTCCCCGCCTCGCCCGGACAGCCATGATGGGCGCCGTGCGACGGATGACCCTCGCGCTGGTCCTCGGGTTGGGGCTCGCCGCCGGCCTCCCGGCGAGTGGTGGTGATGCCGCCGCGCCGCCCGTGCACACGCTCCTGAGCCCGGCGCAGGTGGCCTCGCCCGGGGGCCTGGCCGTGGACGCGGCAGGAGACATGTTCGTGGCCGACACCGGCCACTGTCGGGTCCTCGTCCTCCCTCGCGGCCCTCGGTGCTCTTCGGGCTTCGCGTCCGGCCGGGGCGGGTAGCCGTCGTGGCCGGCGGACACTGCACGGGGAGGGGGTCGATCGGGTACCCGAGCAGCGTCGCGGTCGACGGGCACGGCGACCTCTTCGTCGCCCTGGCCACCGCGGCGAGGGTCGACGAGGTGCGCGCCCGCGGCGACGGCACCGGATCGGTGCCGATGGCGGTGCCGGTGCTCGGGACGGGCCGGGCCGGGTTCGACGGGGACGGCCGGACCGGCACGACGACGCAGCTCGACCACCCGGCGGGGATCGCCGTCGACGCCGCCGGCGACGTGTTCGTCGCCGACACCGCCAACTGTCGGGTCCGGGTGCTGCCGGCCCGCAGCGGCACCATCTTCGGGCGGCCGGTTTCCGCCGGTCGCGTGGCCACGGTGGCCGGGACGGGCGTGTGCGGCACGGCGGGACAGGGTGGCCCGGCGGTCGGCGCGCAGCTGTGGAGCCCGGTCGCCGTGACCCTCGACGCCCGCGGGGACCTGCTGGTCGCCGACAGCGGCGACCAGTCCGTGCTGTTGGAAGCGGCGCACGCGGGCACCTTCTACGGCACGGCCGTCGGTGCGGGCGACATCGGCGTGGTGGTGGGAGGGACCGGGACCTACGGGCCGTATCTCGCCGACGGTGAGCCCGCCGCGAGCGTCGCCGCGGAGCTCAACGACCCTCGGGCGGTCGCGGTGGGCCCGACCGGTGCGCTCTTCGTCACCGACGGGTTCATGCACGCCATCCGCGTCGTGCCCGCGGGCACCGGGCCGTTGCTCGGACGCTCCATGACCGCGGGCGACCTCTACACCGCGGCAGGAGCGCTGCCGGTGAAGACGACGTCGGGACTCGGGAACGGGACGCACTGGATCATCACCCGGATGGGGACGCCGGTCGGCCTCGCGGTCTCGCCGTCGGGCGCCGTGACCTACAGCGACGCCACCCTCGACACCGTGCGGGTGGTCGACGGGTGAGATCCCCATGAGCGGTACCCGGTTCGGCCGGCGCACGTTCCTGGCCTCCTCGGCCGGGGTGGCGGCGGCCGCCGTCGCGGCGGGCGCCCCCGGCCCCGACGCAGCCGGCGCTGCGGCTTCGGGCGGCCCCGGGAACGGGGTGCAGTCGCTGGGACGCGAGGGCGTCACCGCGGGGCCGCCGGGTCCCTTGCACGCCGGCGGCGTGACCGTGAACGGCCTCGTGGACCCCGTGGGCGTCGACCCCGACGGGTGCTCGTTCGCCTGGACCCTGCACGCCACGGGCCGCGAAGTCCGGCAGACGGGCTACCGCATCCGGCTGAGGCGGACCGACCCCGGGCACCGGACCACGGCCTGGGACAGCGGCCCGGTGCTCTCGGCCCGCCATGCCTTCGTCGCCTACGGGGGTCCGGCGCTCGCGGCCGACGCCTCCTACCAGTGGACCGTGCAGGCGCAGGGCCACGCCGAGCAGTGGGGGCCGGCATCGAGCGCCGGGCGGTTCACCACCGCGTTGCGTGACACCGACTGGACGGCCCGATGGCTCCGGCCCGCCGCCTCCTCCGGGCAGCCGGACCGGGTGACGTACGTGCGGACGGAGATCACGCCTCCGGCGGGCACGCTGGCCCGCGCCACGGCCTACCTCGCCGCGGCGCACACGTACCGCTTCTTCGTCGACGGCACCGCGGCCGACGCGTGGCCGAGCTTCTGCTACCCCGACGAGCAGTACGCCCGCGCCGTCGACCTCAGCGGAGTCGTGGCGGGCGGCCGGACCAGCGCCCTCGGCGTCCTGCACCGCTGGTACGGGGCGGGCAAGGGCCGGCCGGCCTCGGCGCCCGGGCTCCTCGTCCAGCTCTCGCTGTGGTACGACGACGGGCGTCACGTCGTCTTCGGCTCCGACGGGAGCTGGCGGGAGCGCCCGGCCGAGTGGCTGCCGTCGCCGCAGCGCAACTCCGACGCCTGCGACTTCGTCGAGTGGGTCGACGGACGCGAGCACCCCACGGGGTGGGACCGCAGCGGCTACGACGACACGGACTGGCAGCCGGCCACCGTCGCCGGTCCGGCCGGCTCGGCGCCGTTCACCCGGACGTACGCCCAGCGCACCCGGATCACGGAGCACGTCGTCTCGCCGGTCTCCGTGCACACGCTCGGCCCCGACACGGGACCCCGCTCGGTGGTCTTCGACTTCGGCGCGGTCTACCCGGCCCGCCCGCGCGTCGAGCTCACGTCGGGGCAGTCGGGCGCCACGGTGGCCATGCACGCCGGGTACCTGCTCGACCCCGACGGCGCGGTCTCGACCACCCACGGGACGCAGGGGACGAACCTCTCCTACTCCTACGTGACGCGCGACGGACCGCAGAGCTTCGAGGCGTTCTCCTACCTCGGCTTCCGCTACCTCCAGGTCGACGGCGCGCCGGAGGCGATCGGGCGGGGACAGGTCCACGCGCTGGCCCGTCACGCCGCCATGCCCGAGGTCCCGCCGGCCACCTTCACCAGCAGCGACGCGCGGCTCGACGCAGTGTGGGCGCTCAACGCCCGCTCGTGCCTGTACTGCTGCCACGAGCAGTTCGTCGACACCCCCACCCGCGAGAAGGCCCAGTTCCTGTGGGACGCGGCGAACGAGTCCGAGGCGGTCATGCGCGCCTACGGCGAGCAGAACCTGTCGTGGCAGGGGCTGCGCGACGTCGCCCGCGGGCAGGCCCGGTTCTGGCCCGACGGGCGGGTCAACGTCGTCTACCCCTACGGCTTCGGCGCCCGGGACATCCCCACCTTCACCGAGCGCTACCCGGAGTGGTTGTGGCGCTACTACCTCTCGACCGGCGACCGCGACACCGTGGCGGCCCTCGCCCCGAGCGCGTCGATGGTCGGCGACTGGATCTGGGGGACGCGCCGGCCCGACACCGGGCTGCTCTACGGGCTGGCCGACATGCCCGAGGGGGACCCGACCTACGACTACGACCTCGCCGTCGCGGCCGACACGGCGAGCAACGTCCTCGGTGTCAACGCGCTCAACCGGATCGCGCAGGTGTCCGAGCTCGCCGGCGACGCGCCCGGGGCGGCGGCCATGCGGTCGCGGGCCGCGCAGCTCGCAGCGGCGGTGAACACGCGCCTCACCCGCGCCGACGGGATCTACGTCGACGGTCTCGACGCCGACGGAGCGCCGAGCCGCCGCGCGTCACAGGAATCCAACGCGCTCGCCCTCGCCTACGGACTGGTCCCCCCCGCCGCCGTGGCGCGGGTCGGCGCCTACGTCGCCTCGCTCGGCATCGACGTGGGCCCCAACCACGGGCTCGAGCTGCTGCGCTCGCTCGCCGCCGCGGGCCGCCCGGCCGACGTGGTCCGGCTGCTCACCGACGCCTCCGTCCCGGGGTGGGCCCACATCCTGGCCGCGGGCGGCACCTTCACGTGGGAGACGTGGACGCCGAGCGACCTGATCGGCGACTCCATGTCCCACGGGTGGGGTTCCTCCGCGCTCGTCGCCATGCAGGAGACGCTGCTGGGCGTCTCGCCGATGCAGCCCGATCCCGACGGCACGGTCCAGGTCTCGGTGGCTCCGCCCGAGGGTGCGCTGTCGCACGCGACCGGTTCGGTTCCGACGGTCGCCGGACCGGTCGTGGTGTCGTGGGAACGCCGGGACCGCCGTCGTGGCACGGGAATGGACCTGAACCTGACCGTGCCGGCCAACGCGGCGGCACTCGTCCACCTCACGGCCCCGTCAGCCTCGGCCGTGCGCGAGGGGGGCGTCGCGGTCGACCGCGCCCGGGGTGTCTCGGTGTCCTCCGCCGCGGACGGGAAGGTGTCGCTTCGGGTCGGGAGCGGGGAGTACCGCTTCTCGACCGTGTGACGGGACGGCGGGGCGGGCTCAGGCCGGCGCTTCGGGCCTGAGCAGCGGGAAGAGGATCACGTCGCGGATCGACGTCACCTCGGCCACCAGCATCACCAGCCGGTCGATGCCGATGCCGATGCCCGACGTCGGGGGCAGGCCGTACTCGAGCGCGCGCACGAAGGCGCGGTCGGCCGGATGCGCCTCGAGATCGCCCGACGCCGCCGCGGCCGAAGACGCCAGGAAGCGCTCTTCCTGCTCCTCGGGCACGTTCAGCTCGCTGTAGCCGTTGGCCAGCTCCCGGGCGTCCACGACCAGCTGGAAGCGATCGGCCATGGTGGGGTCGTCCGGCCGGTGCCGCGCCAACGGACTCACCTCGACGGGGAAGCCGCAGATGAATTCGGGGTCGGCCACCCGAGGTTGGAGCACCGTGTCGTAGAGCTCGAAGATGAGCTTCCCCGAACCCCACTCCTCGAGGTAGGGCACGCCGTGGGCGTCGCACACCGCCCGGACGTCCTCGACGTCGTCGGTCGGGTGGAGCCGGCGCCCGACGGTCTCCTCCAGCAGGTCGAGCAGCTCGTGGCGCGGCCACGGCGGGGTCAGGTCGAGTTTGCGGTCGCCCACGGTGAACGAGAGCCGCCCGGCCGCGGCCCGAGCGGCGGCGACCATGACGCGCTCGGTCAGGTCCATGCCGTCGTGCACGTCGCCGAAGGCCTGGTACGCCTCGAGCGTCGTGAACTCGGGGCTGTGCCGGGTGTCGATGCCCTCGTTGCGGAAGTTGCGGGAGATCTCGAAGACGCGTTCGTACCCGCCGACCACGAGGCGCTTGAGGAAGAGCTCGGGCGCGATGCGCAGGCTCAAGTCGATATCGAGCGCGTTGGAGTGGGTCCGGAACGGCCGGGCGATGGCACCACCGGCCAGGCTCTGGAGGACGGGCGTCTCGACCTCGACGAAACCCTCGTCGGCCATCGACGACCTCAGCGAGGCCAGCGTCTTGAACCGGATGTCGAAGACGTGCCGCGAGTCCGCGTTGGCCAGCAGGTCGACCTCGCGCTGGCGGTAGCGCATGTCCTCGTCGCTCAGCCCGTGCCATTTGTCGGGCAGGGGCCGGATGGCCTTGGACAACATGGACAACGCGACGACGTCGACCGAGAGCTCACCCCGTCGGCTCGTCACCACCTCGCCCGTCGCGCCGACCCAGTCCCCCAGATCGAGGGCGTCGCGAACGGCCGTGGCGTCGTCACCGAGGTTGGCCGCGCTCATCAGGAGCTGGATACCCCCACTGACGTCCTGCAACGTGGCGAAGACCAGCTTGCCGTGGCCCCGGACGCTCGTCACCCGTCCCGCCACGCTCACCTCTGCACCCGTCCGGGTGTCCGGTTGGAGGTCGGCGTAGCGCTCGTGGAGCTGGGCCGCCGTGTCGGTCCGGTCGAATCGCAGCGGGTAGGGGTCGAGACCCCGGCGGCGCAGCCCGTCGCGCTTGGCCCGTCGCTCCTCCACCAGGGCGGCGGAGGTGGACCCGCGCTCGGGCCCGGAGTCGCGCTCGGAGCCTTCCTCCACCTCGACCTCCTCGACCGCTCGGCCAGCGGTTCACGTGCGAACTCGGAACGGTCAGCTTACCGACGCCGGGGTCGACCTCCGGGCCCACGAGATCGCTGCCAGTAGGGTCGGGGGCGTCCCTGGTCCATGGGACGTCGGTGAACGGAGGTCGATGGACGAGAGCAACCGCGGTCAGGCGTCGGTTGGCGAGAGGAGCAGCCGATGAGCCGCGTCGAGGTCGAAGACGCCGCGCCCGGCGTGCGGGTCCTGGCGTTCGCCCGGCCCGAGGTGCGCAACGCCTTCGACACCGCGATGTACGAGGACGTGAACTCGGCCTTGCGCGCCGCGGACGGCGACGAGTCGGTGCGAGCCGTCGTGCTCACCGGGCGCGGCAGCGCGTTCACTTCGGGCGCGGACCTGGCCGAGATGGCCGCCCTCGCCACCGGTACCGCCGTGGGGGGAGCGGGCACCGGACTGGGCCGCGGCTTCATGGGTCTGCTCGACCTGCTCACCGACATGTCGGTCCCCCTGCTGGCCGCCGTCAACGGTGTGGCGGTGGGGCTGGGCTTCACCATCCTCGGGCACTGCGATCTCGTCCTCGTCGACCCCGGCGCCCGCCTGCGCGTGCCCTTCACCGAGCTCGGCGTGCCGCCCGAGGCCGCCAGCAGTCTCCTCTTCCCGTCGGTCATGGGTTGGCAGCGCGCCGCCCGCGTCCTGCTCACCTCCGACTGGATCGGCGCGGCCGAGCTGGTGGAGCTCGGGTTGGCACTCGAGGTGAGCCAGCCCGGCGCGGTGCTCGACGAGACCGTCGCGCTGGCGGCGCGCATCGCGTCGCATCCCCGCCCGGCCACCCGCGCCGCCGTCTCCCTCATGCGGGCGGCACGACGCGACGCGGTCCTGGAGGCGAACCGCCGTGAGCAGCGCGCGTTCGGCGAGGTCCTCGGGGGCGCGGCGAAGTCGGGCACCTTGGCCGAATTCGCCGCCAAAGGCTCGCCGGGCTGACCGTGCGGCTCGGCATCACCGCCGCGCTCACCGACCTCGACCTCGCACCCGCCGATCTGGCGGTCATGGTGGAGGAGCTCGGCTTCGACTCGCTCTGGCTGCCCGAGCACACCCACCTGCCGGTGCGCGAGGACGTCCCGCCCGCACTCGTCGAAGGCGTGCGGCTCGACGACTACAAACGCTGCCTCGACCCGCTCGTCGCGCTGGCCACGGCGGCCGCGGTCACCGAGCGGATCGGGCTCGGCACCGGGATCCTGCTCGTGGCCCAGCACGACCCGGTCCTCCTGGCCAAGCAGGTGGCGACGCTCGACCACCTCTCGAACGGGCGCGTCACGCTCGGTGTCGGCTTCGGGTGGAACCGGACCGAGGCGGAGGACCACGGGGTCGACTTCGGGCGCCGCCGAGACGTCGTCCGCGAGCACCTGGCCGCCGCGGAGGCCATCTGGTCGAGCGAGCAGGCGGAGTTCCACGGCGAGTTCGTGGACTTCGGCCCGACCTGGTCATGGCCCAAGCCGGTGCAGCAGCCTCGGGTGCGCACGCTGGTCGGAGGGGGCGCGGGCGAAACCCTCCTGGCCACCGTGGCCGAGATCGCGGACGGATGGATCCCGGTCGGCGGGGGCGGACTCACCGATGCCCTGCCGCGCCTCCGCCGACTGGCCGAAGCGGCCGGCCGGGACCCGGCCCACCTCGACGTGGTCCCTTTCGGCACCATCGCCAGCATGCCGAAGCTCGAGCACTTCGCGCGCCTCGGCGTCGAGGAGGTCGTGCTCCGCGTCCGGGCCGGCTCGGCCCGGGACGTGCGGGCGGGCGTCGAGGCACTGGCGCCACTGGTCGAACCGGCCGCCGCCCTCGGGCCGGGCTGAGCGCTCCGGCGCGGACCGTCAGTATCGCGGGAGGGCGACGAAGGCCACCACGTACGCGAACAGCGCCGCGCCGACCAGGGTGCAGGCGTGGAAGACCTCGTGGAAGCCGAAGACGGCAGGCCAGGGGTCCGGCCGCTTGCGGGCGTAGACGACCGCCCCCGCGGTGTACGCCGCGCCCGCCACGACCACGAGCATGAACCCGCTCGCACCGAGGCTCCGCCAGAGCTGCGGAGCCACCACGACCGGACACCACCCCACCACCACGTAGGGAACGGCGACGACCCATTGGGGCGCGTCCAGCCAGAGCTGGCGCAGCGCGATGCCCGCCGCCGCGCCCACCCACACCATCGTCAGCACCAACGCTTGCGCCCAGCCGTGCAGCGCCAGCACTCCCACCGCGGTCGACGTCCCCGCGATACCGATGAAGATCGCGCTGTGGTCCGCTCGGCGCATGCGGCGCCAGGCCGGAGCGGACCACCGGATGCGATGGAAGGCCGCGCTGGTGCCGAACATGACGAGCATGCCGGCCACGTACACGGCGAGCGCCGCCTTGGCCGCGGCGTCCGGTCCTGCCGCGATGAGAAACGGACCGGCCACGAGCCACGCCACGAAGGCGCCCAGATGGAGCCACCCCCGCAGGAGGGGCCTTCGGCCCAGGTTGTCAGCCTCGCGGCCGCGCTCACCCTGGGCGGCGGGCGAGCTCTCGCCCTCGGCGCTCCGGAGGGATCGGTCCATTCAGACCCCGGTCCCGGGATCGCCGCTCCCCGACCGGACGCTCACGCCCTGCGCTCCATGGCGGCGGGGACTTGAGCGTCGAGCCGGTCGGCCTGCTCGACCTCGCTGCGGGAGATCCCGAGCAGGAACAAGATGGCGTCGAGGTAGGGCACGCTCAATGCGGTGTCGGCGGCGCTGCGCACGAGCGGTTTCGCGTTGAAGGCGATGCCCAGCCCGGCCATCGCCAGCATGTCGAGATCGTTCGCGCCGTCGCCCACCGCCACGGTGCGAGCCAGCGGCACTCCGGCCGCCCTCGCGAAGCGCTCCAGGGCCGCCGCCTTGCCGGCCCGGTCCAGCAGGTCGCCCGCCAGCTCCCCGGTGACCACCCCGTCCACCATGACGAGCTCGTTCGCCGCCAGGTGGTCGATGCCGAGGTCGGTCACGATCGCCTCCACCACCTGGGTGAAGCCGCCGCTCACCACCGCGAGCTCGTAACCGAGTCGCTTGAGTGTCCGTACCAGCGTACGGGCACCCGGTGCGAGGGGAACGGTCTCGCGCACCGCGTCGAGGTCGGCCTGCTTCAGCCCGGCCAGCAACCGCACCCGCCGGCGCAGCGCGTCGGCGAAGTCGATCTCGCCCGCCATGGCGGACGCGGTGACGGCGGCCACGTCGGGGCCGCAGCCCCGGCGCTCGGCCAGCAGGTCGACGACCTCCCCCTGCAAAAGGGTCGAGTCGGCGTCCATCACGATCAGGTGCTTGGCCCGCCGGTGCAGACCCGCCGCCTGCACCGCGATGTCGACTTCTCGCCGCACCGCCTCGCCGGCCAGGTCCCGCCGCAACGCCGGGAGATCCGCCCCCGAGACGATGAGCTCGTAGGAGTGCACGGGGTAGGCGGACAGACGGAGGATCCGCTCGATGTTTCCGCCGCGCCGTGCGATGCACCCGGTGACACCTGCCAAGGTGGCGGCGTCGATCTGGGGAGCCAGGACCGTGACCAGGTGCCGCTCGTCCCCTCCGGTCGTGTCCGCCTCGGTGAGCGGCTCGATCGCGACCTCGACGCCGGTGCCGGCGAGGTGACCCGTCACGGCCTCACGCACGGCGCGCACGCGCTCGGGTGCCACCTCCGCCTCCACGGAGAGCAACAGGCGGCCGTGCACGCGCACCTGCTCGACGTCGTCGACCTCGACGCCGCACCCACCGAGCGCGGCGAACAGGCGCTCGGCGATGCCCGGACCGTCCTGGCCGCTCACCGTGACCAGGTGGGGCGACCGCACGCCGCGGGCGGTCACGGCGTCGCGTGGTCGTTGACGTCGACCCAGCCCGCCCCCTCGATCCACCGGCGCACGACGCGCGCCGGGACGCCGGCGACCACGCACCGGTCGGGGACGTCGCCGCGCACGACGGCCCCGGCCGCGACCACCACGTGCTCGCCGATGTGCGCTCCCGGGAGGATCACGGCGTTGGCGCCGAGCCAGCTGCCCGAGCCGATGTGGACCGGCGACTCGGTCGGCCATTGCCGCCCGATCGGCTCGACCGGGTCGACGTAGGTGTGATTCTGATCCGTGATGTACACGTACGGGCCGGTCTGGATGTCATCACCGATGACGATCTCCCAGTGGCCGACGATGTGCGAACCGCGCCCGATGATGCAACGACTCCCGATGGAGACCACGGGGTCGGTGGGCATCTCCTGACCCGGTGCCATGCCGGCGGTGATGCTCGTGCCGGGTCCGACGATCGTCCCCGCGCCGACGTGGATCAGGTGCTCGTTGTAGATGGAGCCCTGGGGGAACGACAGGCATGCCCGCTCCCCCAGATGCCCGAAGCGCCTGCCACCGGGGTCGTTCGGGCCGATCGCCCCCAGCTCGCAGGCCGCGTCCCACCCGGCGCGGACCAACCGCGCCGCGCCGCGCCGCAAGGGGGCGGGAAGCGACCGGACCCAGCTCACCGCGGGAATCGTAGGGGGTCCGCGCCAGGGGGAAGGAAGCCCTGGTGGCGTAGACTTCTCGCGTGTTGAACCAGTCCGCGGGCGGCGGTGCGGGCGGCGACGGCGACGACCGGGCCCCGGCAACCGGCGAACCTGACCCCGAAGCACCGAGCGCGTCCGCGGCACCGCCCCAAGAGCCCGGGCTCGACCGTCGGCGATTCCTCCAGATCTCGGCCGTGACCGCGGTCGGTGCCGTCGCCGGAGCGCCGCACCTCTCGCTCCGCTCCACCCACAAGGTCCCGGCGCCGCCCGACGGCGGCCCGAGCCCTCCGTCCCGCGCGTGGTCGACGCGGAGCTGGCGAGCGGCGTCATGGTGCCCACCGCACCCTGGCTCATCGCCGAGAACAAGAAGCGCGGGACGCTCGGCTGGATCTGCAACGTGAACCAGCCCGAGCACGCCCTCGAGGGCTTCGCCAGCCAGGCGAGCGCCGCCCACGGCGACGACGTCGCCATCTTCGTCAACACGACGGGCCGCGCCGTACGGGTGCAGGCGTACCGCATGGGGTACTACCAGGGACTCGGCGGTCGCCTGGTCTGGCAGAGCGACATGGTGGCCGCGGGCGTCCAACCGGGACCCGAGGTGAGCGGTCTCGGCACGGTCAGCTGTCCGTGGTCGCCCACCCTCACCATCAGCGTCACCCGGAAGTGGCCTCCGGGTTGCTACCTGCTCAAGCTGGTGAACGACGTCGGACAAGAGCAGTTCGTCCCCCTCACCGTCCGCGACGACGCCTCCCTGGCGTCGTTCGTGTTCCAGAACTCGGTCACGACATGGCAGGCCTACAACCTCTGGGGGAACTACAGCCTGTACTTCGGTCCGACGTCGGCGGGCGGTCAGGCCTTCGCCACACGGGCACGAGCTGTGTCCTACGACCGTCCCTACCCGCAGACCTGGGCCTCGGGCGCCGCCGACTTCGTGGGCAACGAGCTTCCGCTGCTCTTCCACATGGAGAGCCTCGGCCTCGACCTCACCTACTGGACCGACGTCGACCTCCACGCCCACCCCGAACGTCTGGCCCGGCACCGCTGTCTCTTCAGCCTGGGACACGACGAGTACTGGTCCCGACCCATGCGCGACGGAGCCTCGAGTGCCCTCGCCGACGGGATGAACTTCGCGTTCCTCGGCGCCAACGCGTGCTACCGGCAGATCAGGTTGGAGCAGACCTCGGTCGGTCCGCACCGGCTCCAGATCTGTTACAAGGACGCCGCCGAGGACCCGCTCGCTCTGGAGCAACCTTCGCTCACCACGGTGGACTGGAACCAGGCGCCCCTCGACCAGCCCGAGTCCGAACTCATCGGAGCGATGTACCAGTCGGTCGGGGCCGTGGCGGACATGGTGGTCACCGATTCCTCCTCGTGGTTCTACGACGGCTGCAACTTGACCGACGGCCAGTCCTTCCCCAAGGTGATCCTGGGCGAGTTCGACCGCTACGTACCCTCCCTGCCGGGCCCGTCCAACCTCGACGTGCTTGCTCACTCACCCGTCCCGGGCAAGGGCAACTGGTCCGACGTCACCTACTACACCGCCCCGGGCAACGGCGGCGGGGTCCTGGCCAGCGGCTCGGCGTCCTTCGTGGCGCAGCTCTCGACGACCGGGATCATCCCGCCCAACGTCGTGCCCGGGCCATGGCCCGGGGTGTCCGACGTGTTCCGTCGGGCCATGGAGAACCTGTACGGCCGCTTCGGTCTGGGCCCGGCGACCACGTACGGCAGCTCGAGCGGGAACTGGCACAGCGTCTACGCCGGAGCCGCCGCCTCGGCCGCCTCCGCCGCCGGCACCGCCTCCGCCTGAGCCCGCCTCCGGCTCGCTTGACGCCAAATTCGGCTCCCGCACCTCTACCATCGTCCCCCAGTCATGATGAACCCCGACCATTTCCGCACCCGCGGCGGGCCGGCCGCTCGCCTGGGTGGCGATGGCCGCCGGGCTTGCCGGGATCCTGCTCTCCGCCTGCTCGTCGGGCGCGCACACCGACGCGGCACCACCGAAGCCCAAGGCGAAGCCGACCACCACGACGACCACGACCGCCCCGCCACAGCTCTGCCCGCTGACCGGCGAGCCGGCACCCGGCGGGACGGTTCCCCAGCGCCCGGCGATGGCCGTCAAGATCGACAACTACCCGGCCGGGCGTCCCCAATCGGGCATGGACAAGGCGGACATCGTCTTCGAGGAGCCGGTCGAGGGCGGCATCACCCGGTACGCGGCCGTGTTCCAGTGCCAGGACGCGGCGCTGATCGGGCCGGTGCGCTCGGCCCGCAACATCGACATCGGGATCCTCGGCCAGTTCGGCAATCCGCTCGAGGCCCACGTCGGCGGCATCAACCCGGTCATCGCCAACATCAACGCCTCTCCCGTCGTCAACGTGGACATCGGGAACAACGGCGCCCTCATGATCCACCCCCCGGGCCACGTGCCCCCTGACTCCGACTACACCTCGACGGCCCTCGTCTACGGCACGCACCCGACCATGAGGACGCCTCCCCAGCCGGTGTTCCCGTACTCCCAGGCGATCCCGGCGGGCGGGTCACCCGTCTCGACCGTCAACATCAACTTCTCGGGCACCTCGAACGTCACCTGGAAGTACAACGCGGCGACCAAGACCTTCCAGCGGTTCTACAACGCGACGACCCCGGACACGCTCCAGAACGGCGTGCAGAACGCGGCGGCGAATGTGGTCGTGCAATACGTCCAGATCAGCTACGGCCCCTGGCTCGAAAACTCAGAGGGCGGGCTCGAGGTGCAGGCCGACCTCTACCCCGACGCCAGCGGCACGGCTGAGATCTACCGGAACGGTCAGGCCTTCGCCGCCACCTGGCACCGTTCCACGCTCGCCTCGCCGACGCAGTTCGTGAACGCGGCCGGACAGGTCATCCCGCTCCAGCCGGGCCAAACCTGGGTCGAGCTCGTGCCGTCGAGCATCATCGCGAGCACGACGCCGTAGCCCTACCGACGGACGTCAGACGTCAGACGTCAGTCGTCATCCGTCAGCCGCCAGCCGTCGGTCCCCAGCCGCCAGCCGCCAGCCGCCAACAGTCGGTCGTCAGCCGTCATCAGGCTTCCGGGCCACCACCGCCAGCAGCAGGCAGTCGGCGGCTGCCGCGTACACGCCGGGGTGCTCGCTCGCCTCGGACTCGTCGAAAACACCCACCGCGACGCCACGGCGCATGAGGTTGAGGCCCTTGCACTCCGTGACCTCGAAGCCGGCCGCCGAGAGTTTGGCCACGAGCTCCTCCGAGGCGTACTCGACCTCGTGGTCGTCGTTCATCAGCGCCGCCGAGCGGAGCCGCCACACCGGACCGTTGGGCGTGTCGAGACAGAACCAGCCTCCGGGAGCGAGCACCCGGAAGGCTTCGCGCACGACGGCGTCGCCGTCGGCCTCGTTCACGTGCTCAATCGACTGCCCGCTGTAGACGAGGTCGAACGAGCCGTCCGCGTACCGGCCCAGGTCGACCATGGAGTGGAAGGCGAACTCCACCGGCCCGAGCTCGCTCTGCACGGTCGCGCCCTTCGACCCGCGGCGGTAGATCTCGTGGCGCTCCTCGACGGGGAGATCGACCACGACGAGACGTTCGAAGGGATAGGGGTAGCCCAGGTGCACGAGGGCGCCGTCGGCAAAGCCCTGATGCGTGCCGCCCAGGTCGAGGATGCGGGTCGCCCGGGGCAGCCCGGCGACGAACTCGCACCGGCTCACGTGCATGGACAAGAGGACGTCGCGGATGGGCACACGACGGCGCGACTCCTCGGAATGGATCAGCGCCTCCGCCACCCCGCGGCGAGACAGCTCGCCGTTCTCCAGCCGGGCCGTGTACTCCTCTCCACCGGCGGAGTCGGGCTCGCGGTCGAGGATCAGGTTGTAGGCGAGGCGGACCGACTGCTTCGGCGGGAGGTAGCGGTACGGCAACGTGGGCAGCCGGTCCAGCACGCGGTAGGCGCGCTGCTTCCACCCCCGAGTCGGCATCGCACCATTGTTGCTGGTGCTGGGAGTCGACGGTGTGCCGAGACCGCTGATGCGCAGCCGTGCCGCAGCGCTCTTGCCGAGATCCTCCGGGCCCGCTTCGAGGCCGAACGCGAAGCGCTCCGGACCGGTCACCCCTGCACAGTGACCGGCCCGGAGGCTTCGGTGCCGTGGGAGGCGAACTGTCTAGCTGTCCAGCGTGATGGGGAGGTCGTCGGGATGGACGTCACCGAGATCCGCCGGCATCTCTTCCTTCGGGGCCAGGCGGTCTCGCACCCGCTCGTCGATCTCGGCCATCAGCTGCGGGTTCTCGGAGAGGAACGTCTTCACGTTCTCGCGGCCCTGGCCGAGCTGCTCGCCCTCGTAGGTGAACCACGCGCCCGACTTCTTCACGAAGCCGAGGTCGAGGGCGACGTCGAGAAGCGATCCTTCGCGACTGATCCCCTTGCCGTACATGATGTCGAACTCGGCCTGCTTGAACGGTGCGGAGCACTTGTTCTTCGCCACTTTGACCCGGGTACGGTTCCCGACCACCTCGGTGCCGTCCTTGATCGCCTCGATCCGTCGGATGTCGAGGCGGATGGAGGAATAGAACTTGAGGGCCCGGCCACCGGGGGTGGTCTCGGGTGAGCCCCACATGACGCCGATCTTCTCCCGCAGCTGGTTGATGAAGATGGCGATGGTGCTCGACTTGGACAGTGTCCCGGTCAGTTTGCGCAGGGCCTGGGACATGAGGCGGGCCTGCAGGCCGACGTGGGTGTCGCCCATCTCGCCCTCGATCTCGGCCCGCGGCGTGAGCGCAGCGACCGAGTCGATCACGAGCACGTCGAGCGCGCCCGATCGGATCAGCATGTCGGAGATCTCGAGCGCCTGCTCTCCGGTGTCGGGCTGCGAGATCAGCAGGTCGTCGACGTTGACGCCGATGGCACGGGCGTAGACGGGATCCATGGCGTGCTCGGCGTCGATGTAGGCACAGATGCCGCCGTTCCGCTGGGCCTCGGCCACCACGTGCATGGCGAGGGTCGACTTTCCGGAGGACTCGGGCCCGTAGATCTCGACGATGCGGCCGCGGGGAAGCCCGCCGATGCCGAGGGCGAGGTCCAGCGAGAGCGCGCCGGTGGGGATCGATTCGATGTTCATGCTCACGTTGTCGCCCATGCGCATGATCGACCCCTTGCCGAACTGCTTCTCGATCTGACCCAGCGCGGTGTCAAGCGCCTTCTCCCGATCCTCGGCCATCCTGTCCTCTCCTCTGTCTTCCGCTGCTCTGTCTTCCGCTGCCCTCGACCGACCCGTCTGCGGCCGTGTTCGTGACCCTGTTCGTGACCCGGTTCGTCACCTGGCCGTGACCCTACGGCGGGGGTGTGACGACCTCGCCCCGGGACGACAGCTCCGACTATAACGAACGTGTGTTCGCCACCCGCGGACCCTTTTCGCACCGCCGGCTCACCCGCTGACGGCGACGCCACAGAACGGTCGGGCCGCCGGACCCGGTGTGTGCCGGAACTTCCGCACCTGCCCGTGGGAGGATGTCGGGGTACCCGGGCCGGGCCGCTCGGACGAACATCTCACGGCCCAGGACCCGACCGTCCCGGTCGAGCGACCAGCACCGCCCCTATCCGCCGGGATCCAACAGAAGGAAGGTCATGCCGCGCAGATCAACACGCCGCCACGCGACCCTGTCGGTCGCCGCGCTCCCGGTGGCAGCGCTCGCGCTGTCGGCCCTCGCCGTGGTGCCCGCTGCCGCGAGCACTGCCGCCACCAGCAGCACCAGCACCTCGACCGCCAAGTCCTCGAACACGGGCGCGAACCCCGCCAAACCCTCTGCCGGGACCGAGTACGCCGCCGCGATCAAGGCCGCACGCGCCAAGGGTGTCCACTTCGTGTCGATCGCGACCGAATCCGGCACCACCATCCATGTCGTCGGCGACACCGGGCTCACCTCGGGCGCGCAGACGATCACGGTCAAGAGGGGATCGGTGGTCGAGCACGTGCACGCCGTCGTCGCCGGGGCCACTGGATACGTCAACGGGAACAACGCCGCGCTCCGCAACGTGATCGGGCTCACGTCCGCCCAGTCGTCGAAGTACGCCGGTCGCTGGATGTCCTTCCCGACGTCGAACGCCTCTCTGGACTCACTCGTCGGCGGTCTGCTCGACAAGGACGTGGCGAGCGAGCTCCAGATGCACGGCCCGTACACCTATGCGCCGAGCACCACGATCGGCGGACAGCGGGCCATAGGGATCCGCGGCAGCGTGCCGAGCGAAAGCGGGAAAGCGGAGCCCCAGGTTCTCTACGTGCCCGCGAGCGGTGCGGCCCTCCCGATCGAAGAGGTCACGAACCCCGGTCAGGCCAAGGGCTCGTCGGCCATTCACGGCACCGTGTCGTTCTCGTCCTGGGGTCAGAAGAAGGCCGCGAAGGCGCCCGCGCACTCCGTCTCGTTGCTCAAGCTCGTCCAGCCGTCGTCGGGCAGCTCGACCACGACGAGCCCGAACGGCTGACCCGTGGGTCCAGGGCCCGACCGCGTGCGGTCGACGGTCTGATCACCTGCGGTCGAAGGTCTGATCGATTGCGGTCGACGGTCTGATCGAGTGGCGCCCCGCCTCGATGCCGCCCAGGGCGATATCACGGCCGAGCGGGTCGACGCCGTCGTCAACGCCGCGAACAGTGGACTGCGCGGTGGTGGGGGCGTCGACGGCGCCATCCACCGGGCCGCGGGCTACGAACGACTGCAGGCCGCCTGCCGCGCCATCGGCGGCTGCCCGCCGGGTGGGGCGGTGGTGACCCCGGGGTTCGCTCTGCACGCGACGTACATCATCCACACGGTCGGACCGGTGTGGCAAGGCGGTCGGGAGGGTGAGCCCGAGACGCTCGCCGCCTGCTACCGCCGCTCGCTCGCGGTGGCCGACGAGGTGGGCGCCACCTCCGTCGCCTTTCCGGCCATCTCGACCGGGGTGTACGGCTATCCCCCGGATCTGGCCGCCGCCGTCGCCGTGACGACCGTCGGCGCGGCGGACACCGACGTCTCCCTGGTCCGCTTCATCGCCTTCGATGCGGCGACATTGGACATCTACCGCGTGCTCCTCGACTGACGAGCCTGGTCATCCGGCCGCGTTGGCCGAGGTGCCCGCAGAGGTCAGGTCGTACACCGTGACCCCGCCTACCGTCTTGGCGGTGAAGTGAGCCTCGACCCACGACGTGATCCGTGAGGCGTCGTCGCTGCTTCCACTCGATCTTCCGAAACCACCTCCACCTCCGGCTCCACCTCCGGAGATGAAGTAGTGGATCTTGCCGTCGGCCACGTATCGCTCGAACTGGGCGAGGGTCGGCGACGGGTCCGTTCCGTTGAAACCTCCGATCGCCATGACCGGCTCGTCGCTCGCCAGTTGGTAGCCCGCAGCCGAGTTGGAGTTCACCGTCGCCGCGACCCAGGTGTACCGGCTGGCGTCGTTCTCGAGCAGCCGCGTCAGGGCGGGATTGGAGGAGCTGGCGTTCAAGAACCCGCCCGCTCCGCCGCCGGCGCCACCGAAAGCGCGGCGGGAACCGCTGCGGAAGGGTGAGGCGGTCCCTCCGCCCGTGCCGGACCCCGCGCCGGTGCCGGTGCCGGGGAAGCCACCGACGCCTGTGCCGGTGCCGGTGCCGGGGAAGCCACCGACGCCGGTGCCACCTCCGGTGCCCGGGAAGCCACCGCCGGGGAAGCCACCCCCTCCGAAGGCCCGGCGGGAACCGCCGGGGAAGCCGCCCCCGGGACCGCCGAAACCTCCGGCGGCCGTCGGGGTGACCGACGGGATGGCGCCCTGGTGCGGGGTCGCCGCGGTGGCCACGGTCGAGAACAGCGGCGCGGCGAGGACGGCGCCGAGCCCCAGCACGGAGACGAGGGCGACGGCCAGTTTCGGCACGGAGCGCAGGAGCGGAAGGGCGAGGATCGCCACCACACCGAGCGCTCCCACCACCGCGACGAACGGCCTCAGCGCGGGGAACCAGTCGGAGGTGCGGCCGAGAAGCTCGACGCTCCACCACACCGTCGCAGCGAGGGCGCCGGCCAAGCCCAGGCGAGCGGTCCAGCGCTCACGGCGCTCCCACAGACCCATCGTCGCGATGCCGACCAACGCGCCGAGCGGCGGAGCCATGGCGACCGTGTAGTAGGGGTGGATGATGCCCTGAGCCAGACTGATGGTGAGCCCGATCGCAACGAGCGACCCGCCCCACAAGAGAAGCGCGGCGCGCTCGCGGTCGGTGCGGCGGTTGCGGAGGGTGAGCACCAAGAGGACCGCGCCCATGACGAGCGCACCGGGCAGCAGCCACGACATCATGTTTCCGAATTCCGAGTTGAACAGTCGGGTGAACCCCGTCGGGCCCCACATCGACGTGCCGCCTGCACCGCCTCCGCCGCCGAACGTCCCGCCACCGACGCTCCCGCGCTCGTTGCCGCTCAGCCGGCCGAAGCCGTTGTACCCGAAGATCAAGTTCAAGATGCTGTTGTCCTGCGACCCGCCGACGTACGGTCGGTCCGCGGCCGGGGTCAGCGCGACCGCGGCCACCCACCAGCCGGCCGCGACCAGCACCGACACTCCCATGACGAGCACCTGCCAGACACGGCGCCACCATCCGGTCGGCGCCGCCAGGAGGTAGACCACGGCGAAGACCGGGAGCACCAGGAACGCCTGCATCATTTTCGTGATGAAGCCGAAGCCGACGAGGGCACCCGCCAGGACGAGCCACCTGGTCCGGGCCCACTCGAGGCCGCGGATGGTGGCGTAGGTCGCGGCGGTGAGCAGCAGGGCCAACATGGCGTCCGGGTTGTTGTAGCGGAACATCATCGCCGCCACCGGAGTGAGGGCCACGACCGCGCCACCGAGGAGCGCCGCCTGCGCGCTGAACCAGCGCCGTACGGACAGGTAGACGAGCCCGACAGTGGCGACGCCCTCCAGCGCCTGCGGCGCGAGGAGGCTCCACGAATTCAGACCGAAGATCCGCGCGGAGATCTCCATCGGCCACAGGAACGCCGGGGGCTTGTCGACCGTGATGAAGTTCGAAGAGTCGGACGAACCGAAGAAGAAGGCCTTCCAGCTCTTCGTCCCCGCCTGCACGGCGGCGGAGTAGAACGAGTTGGCCCACCCGCTGGCGCCCAGGTCCCAGAGGTAGAGGACCGCCGTGGCGGCGAGCAGCACGAGCAAGGCGGGACGGACCCAGGGCGCGTCGCTCTCCTTACCCCGGAAGAAGCCGGAGACCCGGCCGCGGCGCCGACGACCGCCGGGCCAACCGGGGACGTCGGAGGGGGAATCGGGCGACGGACCCGTCTCCATCGCGTCGATCGGGTCAGGCGGATCGAGGAGGGCCACCGGAGAGGATGGCCCGACCGCCCAGTCGGACGCGGCGGACGAGTCGGGACGCGTCGGACGCGTTGGGCCCGTCGGAGGCAAAGGGAGCGCGCCGGAGGCGTGACGTCGCTCACCGGCCGACCTCGGGCGTGCCCGGAGAGGCGAAGGACGGCCGGAAGATCCAGGCCCGGAGGACGGAGAACCGGAAGACCGAGGCGACCAACGTCGCCGCTGTCAGCGCCAGCAGTTCCGGCAGCAGGGCGCCCGGGGCGATCCACTGGGCCAGGAGCAGGCTGAGCGTCGTGAAGGCGAGGCTCACCAGGTAGAGACCCGCCGACACGGCGAGGAAGCGACCCCGGCGCGGCTGCCCCTTCGCACCGCGCGAGAGCTCGCGATGCACCGCCGTGTTGAACAGAGTGGTGATGGCGAGGGCGAGCGTGTTGGCGCCGAACGCGCCGAGCAGCGGTCGCCAGGCCAGGAAGAGGAACAGGTAACCCAGCGTGGAGATGACGCCGACCCCGGCGAAACGCATCAGCTGATCGGCCGCGACCTGCCCTGCCGCAGGTGGCGGCATCCCCTTGGGACGCCTGCGCAACATCCGCCACACCCCGCGCAGGTCGTCGGTCGCGGTCGAGACGATGTGCACGCGCGAATCGGGGTCGTCGACCCAGTCGACAGGCACCTCGCCGATGCGCAGGCCCAGCCGCTGGGCGGTGACGAGCAGTTCGGTGTCGAAGAACCATTCGTTGTCCTCGACGAGCGGCAGCAATTGCTCGGCCGCATCGCGGCGCAGCGCCTTGAAACCGCATTGGGCGTCGCTGAAGCGCCCGCGCAGCGCGAGCCGGAGCAGCAGGTTGTACGCCCGTGAGATGAGCTCGCGCTTGGGTCCACGAACGACGTGCGCTCCCTTGGCCAGCCGCGAGCCGATGGCGACGTCGCGGTGGCCCGAGAGGAGAGGTGCGACGAGCGGGAGGAGAGCGGGAAGCGAGGTCGAAAGGTCGACGTCCATGTAGGCCACGACCGGCGCCCTACTGGTCGACCAGGCGGTGCGCAGGGCGTAGCCCCGGCCCTTGCGGGGCAGGTGCATGGCCGCCACACCGGGCGTGGAGTCCTCGAGCGCGGCGGCCACGGCAAAGGTGTCGTCCGTGCTGGCGTTGTCGACGACGGTGACGAGCGCCCGGAACGGGAAGGATTCGTCGAGGAAGGTGCGCAGGGCGAGCACCCGCTCCGAGAGGTGCGCCGCTTCGTTGTACACCGGGACGACGATCTCGACGTCCGCCGGCATGCGGCGCGGATCGAGCGGGGTCTCCAGAGGAGCCAAGGTGGTCATGGCGGCCATGGTGGCGTGCGGGTCTTGTGACGCGTTTGGGTCCGGCTGTGAACTTCGTGTGAGTTTCGGCCCGATCCGGCGACGGCTCGCTCGACGTGCGGACCGCGCGGACCGCGCAGCCGTAGGGCACCCCGGATCGCCGGGGCGCGAAACCGGGTGCTCAGGCCGAGCCCGGAGACGCGTGCTCGGTGGAGCGGGCGGTCGGGCTGGGCTCCCCGGCGCGGCTGGGCTCGCGGGCTGGTTCGGTGGGGCCGGTGGGGCTGGGCGGGTCGGCCGGGCTGGGCGGGTCGGCCGGGCTCGTCTCGGTCACCGGGTTCGGCGGTCCCGGGTGTCCGTTGCCGGTCGTCTCCGCGGGATCGGGCGGTTCTGGGGAGTCGACCGGATCCCCGGCGAGCGGCAGGCGCACCGTGACCTGCATCCCCTCACCAGGCGCGGACTCGGCCGAGACGGTACCCCCGTGGGCGGCGACGATGGCCGCCACGATGGAGAGGCCCAGACCGCTGCCGCCGCTGGTGCGGGCCCGGGCCGGGTCCGACCGGTAGAAGCGCTCGAAGACGCGGCGGGCCTCCTCCCCCGGCATGCCGGGACCCTGATCGGCCACGACGATCTCGGCCATGGCCTCGTCCGCGTCGACGACGACGGAGGCCGGTGTCCCCGGCGGCGTGTGCGCCCGCACGTTGGCCAACAGGTTGTCGACCACCTGACGGAGCCGATCCACGTCGCCGCTGACCTCGACCGGCCGCCTGGCACTGAATCGCACGGGCCACTCCGGGCCCACCGCAGCCGCGGTGCGTACGGCTTCCGAGGCGAGCGACACCAGCTCGACCGGCGCGTGCTGCATCGGGAGACCCTCGTCGAGGCGGGCGAGGATGAGCAGGTCGTTGACCAGCCGGTCCATCCGCGCCGTCTCGGTGCGGATGCCCGTGATCACGCGCGGCAGGTCCTCCGCGTGTTGCGCGGCCCCGCGCTCGAACAGCTCGGCGTAGGCCGACACCGCGGCGATGGGTGTGCGCAGCTCGTGCGATGCGTCTGCGACGAATTGGCGCAGGTGCTGCTGGGACTCCTTCAGCCGGGCCTCCGAGGCCACGCGGGCCGAGAACGCGGCCTGGATCCGCTCGAGCATGACGTTGAGCGCCCGGGCCAGGCGGCCGACCTCGGTGGGCTGGTCGGCGCCGGGCACGCGCTGGTCGAGGTTGCCCGCGGCGATGGACTCGGCCGTGGCCTCGACGTCCTCGAGCGGGCGCAGGCCGAGGCGGACCAGCCACCAGCCGCCCGCCAGCGCGAGCACGAGCGCCGCCGCGGACACGGCGAGCTCGATGAGCAGGAGCGTGTGCAGCGTGTTGGTCTGCTCGACGATCGTCTGCGCCTGCACGAGCACGTCGCCGTGGCCGATGGGGCTGGAGATCTTGCTCGCCCGCACGCGGAAGGCGGGACCTCCCTCTGTGGTCGAACCCGTCGTGAATTGGGCGACTTGCGTGCCGTCGGGTTGGGTCGTGAAGCCGGTGATGGGCGACGGCAACTGAGGGCGGTACGGATGGTTGCCGACATAGGCCGGGCAGTCCCAGTTGTTGACGACCTTGCCGGCGAGGTTCGCCACGCCGATGTAGCTGATGGTGAACAAATTGCCGAAGTTCTGCCCGTCCCCGCTCCCGCTGTTCCCGGTGTCCCCGCTGTCCCCCGTACCGGTCCCACCGGCGGGTGGCACCGGTCGGTTCTCGACGGGACCGGTGCCCTGTGCGCTGCCCGGAGCAGGCGGGCAGACCGCCTGGCCCGTGAGTCGATCGATGCTCAGGTGCGCCTCGTGCTGGGCCAGCTCCTGGTCGACCTGGTTGTAGAGCGACGACCGCAGCGCCGAATAGGTGGCGAAGTCGGCCACGACGAGCGCGACCATGGAGATCAGCCCGACGGCGACGAGGAGCCGGAGCCGGAGCGACACTCAGGTCTTCCCGTTCCCCGTCTCGCCCGCCGCGTGCTCGGGCTCGCGCAGGGTGTAGCCCACCAGGCGGATGGTCTGGATCAACGGAGGACCGAACTTCTCGAGCTTCTTGCGCAGGTAACTGACGTACGTCTCGACGACGTTGCCGTCACCGCCGAAGTCGTAGTGCCAGACGTGGTCGAGGATCTGGGCCTTGGAGAGCACGTGGCCGCGGGTTCAACATGAAGTAACGCAGGAGGTTGAACTCGGTTGCAGTGAGGTTGATCGCGTTGCCGTCGCGACGCACCTCGTGCGCGCTCTCGTCGAGCTCGACGTCGGCGAAGCGCAGGATGCCGTCGTCGTCGGGCTCGTAGCCGGTGCGACGGAGTATGGCGTGCACGCGGGCGATCACCTCGGCCAAGGCGAAGGGCTTGGTGACGTAGTCGTCACCGCCGACGGTGAGACCGGCCAGCTTGTCCTGCAGCGTGTCGCGAGCGGTGAGGAAGAGCACCGGCACGCGCACGCCGTCCGCCCGGAGGCGGCGGGTCACCTCGAGGCCGTCGAGGTCGGGCAGCATCACATCGAGGATGACGAGGTCGGGCGGGTCCTCTTGCGCCCGCGCCAACGCCTTGCGACCGGTCATGGCCTCGTCGACCGTGAACCCCTCGTACCGGAGCGACGTCGCCACGGCGTCGACGATGGAGGGTTCGTCGTCCACGACGAGGACCCTGGGACCGTTGTCGATCTTCACTGTTGGTACCTCCCTGGGTCACAGCGTCACACCTGCGGCTCCCCATCTAGTGTGAACCGGCTGTGGGCCTGCTGTGAAGCCGGTGGCTGGGGATTCCCCCATTTGTCCCGAGGCCGAGCGCCCGGGCCCAGCTGTCGCTGGGATGGGTGCCGCGTCGGGAGCGCCCTCGGGACTCAGACCGGGGGCGGCAACTCGTCGAGGGCGCGTCGGAGCAGGTCGAGGGCGGAGATCGCGCCGTACTGGCGCACCCGCTCCCGGTCCCCGGGCACCCGGAGCTCCCTGGCCTGGGAGTGGCGGGAGGCACCGTTCCCAGGCAGGGACAGGCCGACGAAGACGCTCCCGGGGGCGATGCCCTCCTGGTCGTCGGGCCCGGCCACCCCGGTGATGCCGAGGCCGACGTCCGCCCCGGTGACCCGGCACGCCCCCTCGGCCATGGCGGCGGCAGCGGCCTCGCTCACGACCGGTCCCTGCGGCACGCCGAGGACGTCGAACTTGACCTCGGAGGCGTAGGCGACGACGCCGCCGCGGAACCAGGCCGACGCGCCGGCGACGTTGACCAGGCGCGAGGCGATGAGGCCCCCGGTCAAGGACTCGGCCACGCCGAGGGTGAGGCCGCGAGCGACGAGCCGCTGCGCCACGGCGACCTCCATCGACTCGTCGTCGGTCCCGAAGACGATGTCGCCGAGGCGCGCCTGGATGGCGCGACGCACTTCGACCTCCTCCTTGTCGAGCAACGCGGCGACGTCGCCGGCCGTCCGGGCGCGTGCGGTGATGCGCACCTTGATGCCTTCGATGCCCGAAGCGAGGAAGGCCAGGGTGACGCCACCCGCGTCCAGCTCGTCGAGGGCATCGATGCGGTCCTGGAGGGACTCGGCCAGGCCCGACTCGCTCGCCCCCCAGGTACGCAGCACCCGGGACGACGATGACCGCCTCCTCGCCGGCCTCAGCCATGCGGGCCCGAAGGTCGGGCAGGATGGCCCGCTCGAACATCTCGGCCATCTCGTAGGGAACGCCGGGCACGGCGTAGACGACCTTGTTGCCGACGGGGCAGATCAGTCCCGGTGCGGTCCCCGCCACCTGGGGGATGATCGTGGCTCCCCGGGGGACGTCGGCCTGGCGCAGGTTGTTGTCGCTCATGGCCCGGCCACGCGTGGCGAAGAAACCGGCGATCACGTCGACCACGGCCGGGTCGCGCACGAGCTCCACGTTCATGACCGCGGCGATCGCCTCGCGGGTGATGTCGTCCTGGGTCGGACCCAGCCCACCGCACACGACGACGCCGTCGCTCCGCGCCGAACGCGGTGCGCAGGGCGAGGGTGATGCGGTCGTGGTTGTCCCCGACGGCCTGGTGGAAGTGCGAAGGTACGCCGGCGGCGGCCAGGTGCTCGCCCAGCCAGGCGGAATTTGTGTCCGCGATCTGGCCGAGCAGGAGCTCGGTACCGATCGCCACGATTTCGACTCTCATCGGTCCGTGAGACTACGGGGCCTGGCGGGTGGGTTCAGCCGGCGGGGCGGAGGGCGCGCCGCCCGTCCAAGAGGTACTCGACGCCGGTGTAGAGCGTCAGGGCGCAGGCGAACCAGATGGTGGCGACCTGGAGGGTGTGGTGGTGGGCGAGCGGCGGGATGATGCAGGTGCCGATGGCGATGTCCTGGACCAGGGTCTTGAGCTTGGCGGAGTTCCGGGCGGGGACCGAGACACCGCGGCGGCCGACCCAGGAACGGTAGAGCTGCATGCCGACCTCCCGTGCCGTGATCAGCCCCACGGGCAACCAGGGCAGGTGTCCCTGCCGCGGCCAGGGTGATGAGGGCGCCGAGGACGCAGGCCTTGTCGGCCAGCGGGTCCAGGAAAGCGCCCGAGCGGGTGGTGCCCATGCGCCGGGCCAGGTAGCCGTCGAGCCCGTCGCTACCGGCGAGCACCAGCCCGACCACGACGTTGAGCCAGGAGGCGCCCCAGGCGACGAGCATCAGCACGTAGACGGGGGCGGCCAACAGGCGGGCGACGGTGATGGCGTTGGCCGGGGTGGCCAGCGCACTGGGGCCGAAGGCGAACTGGCGTGGCCGCTCGTGGGTGGCGTCGCTCACCGGGCCGCTCCGGCCAGACCTCGCCTGCCGTCGTGCACCCCGGCCGGGCCGAGCCGGTCGACGGGTGCGGCGAAGAGGTCGGGTCCTTCGGCCGCGGTGACGAGAACGTCGACGAGCCTGCCGGGGGCCAGGTCGTCCGGCAGATGCACCACCCCGTCGATCTCGGGTGCCTCGTGCACCGTCCGGCCCCGCCCGGGTGAGTCGACGAGCACGCACCGCACCTGACCGACGAGCTCGTCCCGCCGATCGGCGGTGATCGTGTCCTGGAGCTCGGCGCATTCGCGCAGCCGCTCGAGCGCGAGCTCGCGGGGGACCTGCCCGGGCAGTCCCGCAGCATGGGTGCCCTCTTCGGCGGAGAACGAGAAGAACCCGGCCCAGTCCAACTGAGCCTCAGCCAAGAACTCGAGGAGGAGGTCGTGATCGCGCTCGGTCTCGCCGGGGTAACCGAGGATGAACGAGGACCGGAAGGTCGCCGCCGGCTCGGCGCGGCGGATGTCGGCGATGCGGCGCAAGAAGCGCTCGCCGTCTCCCCACCGCCGCATGCCGGCGAGCAGGGGTCGCGAGACGTGCTGAAGGGAGAGGTCGAAGTAGGGCACGCCCGTCTCGAGGACGGCGGAGATCAGCTCGTCCGTGAGGCCCGAGGGATAGAGGTAGAGCAACCGCGTGCGATCCACACGCTCGGCCACGGCGCGCGTCAGCGCCGCCACGGGTGAGCGGCCGGCAGCGACACGTCGGCCGGGGACCGAACGGTCGCGTCCGTAGGACGCGAGATCCTGCGCCACCAGGACGATCTCACGGAGCGGGGGGGCGCCGGGTCCTCCCGCGGCCAGCTCGTCCACCTCGGCCAGGATGTCGTCCGCGCTCCGCGAGCGCTGACGCCCTCGGAAGGAGGGGATGGCGCAGAACCCGCAGATGCGGTCGCACCCCTCTGCCACCTTGACGTAGGCCCATGGAGCCCTGGCGGCGGGGCGGGGTAAGCGGAGGAGGTCGAAGTCGGGGACGTCGGCTCCGACGTGCACGGCCCGCGTGGCGGCCAGTGTGACCGGCACGGCGGTCGCCGGAAGGGGCCGTGCTTCTGCGGTGGCCACGACGTCCCGCCCGAACCCGGCCACGAGATCGACTTCAGGCAGCGCGTCCCGCAGTTCGTCGCCGTAGCGTTCCGCCATGCAGCCCGTGACCACGAGGCGCGCCCCGCGCCGACGGCGATCCGACAAGTTGAGGACGGTCTCGATCGACTCCTGGCGTGCGGCGTCGATGAAGGCGCAGGTGTTCACCACGACCAGGTCGGCATGCTCGGGCGCGCTCGCCGGCTCGAACCCCTTCGCGGCGAGGTAGCCCTCGAGCTTGTCCGAGTCGACCTGGTTCTTCGGACATCCAAGGGTCTCGAGGAAATACCGACCCACGACTTGCACCACTCTCCTCGCACCAGCCGCACCGCCGGGATGGCGAGCGGCCGGCCCGCCGGAGCGGGCCGTCTCGACCGGTCCGCCGGGCACCGTGGCGAAATGCCAGGTGCCCGACCTCCGGAGCGGAGAGGGAGGGATTTGAACCCTCGGACCCAGTTACCCAGGTCAACTCATTAGCAGTGAGTCCGATTCGGCCGCTCTCGCACCTCTCCAGCAGGACTTTCGCGTTTTGACGGACCGGCTTGTCCACAACCTGTCCAGAATCACTTCGCTGAAGTCCGTGCAGGGCAGCCTACGTGAACGGTCGCCTGGCGTCTGGCAGGTGAAGGTGTCCCTCGGCGGGATCCGACCACGAAGCGGTACCGGTATGCCACCACGACCTTGGGGGGCGGCCGCCGCAGCGCGACGAGAAGCGTCCGGTTGGTCAAAGAGGTCGCCGAAGGGAAGATCTCACTCGAGTAAGAGACCCTCGCCGGTCTCCTCGAGCGGTGCCTCGAGCACATCGAGGCGCGGGGGCGGGCGCCCAAGAGCCTCCTCGAGAACCGCCGGATGGCGGCGGTTCTCTGCGACGAGCTCGGAGCGACGGGTTGCAGTCGGGGCGGGCGGTCAGAACCAGGAGACCGGACTCGTCGAAGTCTCCAACGACGGCGGCGTCACGTTCACCGACGAGTCGGTCCCGGACGGCACCGATCCCTTGAACTCGGTCACCTGCACCGACTCCATGCATTGCATCGCCGTCGGCGGATCTTCGGTGCTCCTCACCTCCGATGGCGGAACGATGTGGCAACTCGCCTACGCCCCTGGCCCCGTCTCGTCGGTGGCGTGCAGCAATCCGATGGACTGTGTGGCGGTCGGTTGGGGTAACCAATTTGGCTTCTACGGTGACGTGGTGACGACCACCGACGGTGGCCTGAGCTGGCAGAGAGCCAGCGGCAACGAGCCTGCACTTGCGGATGTGTCCTGCGTCACGTCCACCTGTATCGGTGTCGGTCCGGACCTCGCCAGATCCACTGACACGGGAGAGAGCTGGCAGGACTTCGGTGTCTCGGGGGGTACCCAAGGCGAGACCTCCGTCACCTGTCTCCCCTCCACGACCACGTGTGTGATGGTCGGACCGAACCCCGCAGCCGCGCAGAACCCGAACCTCGGGACCGACGGCTTCCTCACGACCGACGCCGGACAGACTTGGACCAATATCAGTTCGGAGTTCCCGCCGGGGAGTTACTCGATCGGGTCCATCTCCTGTCCAACCTCGCAGATCTGTTACGCCTCGGGATCACCCGGCTTGACGGGCGCCTCGACGGAGGACGGCGGACAAACCTGGACCTCATTCGCCGACCCGTCGAATATCACCTCTCCCCCTCCGATCACCGGAGTCGACCCGGGCGAAGCCCTGTCCTGCGCTGGTCCACAAACCTGCGTCCTGGTGGGTGCGGGCACATCAGGCCCGGCGGTGGCGTACACGACCGATGGCGCTGCGAACTGGTCATCGGCCACGACGATCGGCTGAGGAGATCTGAGACGACGCCGGTGAGGAGTGTCCGCTGGAACCGACCTGTCGGTTGCTCGGGCCACGGGTAGATGTGCGGACCCGAGAAGAACCGAACTGGCCCGCGGCGTCGATGACGGGGTGGACTCAACCCGCGATGCCGACCGAGCGGTTTCCGAGCGCAGCGGATTGGGTTTAGGTGCCAAATGGCTGCGGTGGGCTCTGTCCCGGCATCATCGGGTGAGTTCGCATGCCTTGACGAATGACGTTGACACCAAATGCTGCCCTCGGCGGAGAGCCGACCGGTGGCTCGGCATCTGGCTCGAGCGGAGTCCCGAGCAGCGACCTGGTCAATGCAGCGCGGTCATCGAGAAGCTCGCGAGCCGCCTCCGCCAGAAGCTCACCGTCGACACGGAGCCCTTCGCTCTGGCGCTCGGCTGCGTTCAGTGCCGCTCGGCGTACGACCTCTCGGACGTACGTCGCGGTACGACCGTCGGTCAGCTCGATTGCCTCCGCAAGGTCGTCCGCCGTCAGTACCGCGACTCCCAACTCCCGACCGTAGAGGCGGAAAAGGCGGCTACGGCCCTCTTCATCGGGGACCGAGATCTCAACAGCGGCATCCACCCGCCCCGGGCGCTCTGCGAGGGCTCGCTCGAGGATGTCGACTCGATTCGTCGTCAACAGAAAGGCCACGTCGACATCGTCGCCGAGGCCGTCGATCTGATTGAGAACCTCGAAGAGCAACGGGTTGGAGCCCAGGGTCGCAAAAGACCGATCGGCCGCGATGAGGTCTACATCTTCGAGGATCACCAGCGACGGCTGCAGCAATCGGGCCAGGCTGCAAGCCATGCCGATCTGACCCAATGACTGACCAGAGAGAACGAATGCGGTGACGTCCCGGAGCTGGGACAAAAGGAAGCGGATGGTGTGTGTCTTACCGGTGCCGGGCGGGCCGTAGAGGAGAATGCCTCGCTTGAGGTGCTGACCCGCCGCCTTCAGGCGATCTCCGTAGGTTCGGATCTCGACGACGTGGCGTTCGATCTGCTCGAGGGCTGCATCAGGCAGTATCAGTTCCGATCGATCCAGACTCGGCCGAGGCAAGAACCGCAATGCGCCGTACTGGTTCCCCTCACCCGGACCGAGGGCGAGAACGTTCCCGCGAAGCACGCTCTTTTGCGTCGCGAGTTGCTTCAGTTCCTCGAGCAGCGATTCAATGAACTCCGAGTTGGGGCCGACCAGCTCGAGCATCGCCGACTGCATGGGACCGTGAGGATCGGCCCCCCTCAGGAGCAGCGCGGCTTTCTGGTCGCCGTCCGTCAGGAGAAAGAGACCGAACCGGACACAACTCCGTGTCGAATCCGGAGAATCGGCAACATTGACGTACTCGACGGGTCCGATGCGCACGCCGTACCCCACAGCGTTCGCCATGATCTCGCTCAAGGGATGGAAGCGCCTTTGGTCTCCCGAGACCCCCAACAGCTGAAACTCACGAGCCGATCGGCTCTCCTCCCACGATTCGATCGCGATCTGTACGTCGATGAGCTGGTAAGGAGGGAGCTGGTGTGTGACGACGGAGAGAGCCCGGGGATCAGTGCCCAGATGGTCCTGGAGAGTTCGAACGAAGATGTCGTCCCCATCGTCCGCCGCGAGCCTTTGCATGACGGAGAACACACCCACCATTGAGCGAGCCAGCTGGCGTAGCTCCTCGGGCACCTGGTGCTCGGACGAATCGGAGGGCATAGGTTCCACGTCTCGAGAGTAGGGCGTGGGTGACGGTGGGACCGACTGGCTCTCGACGCTCGAGGTTCTGCTCTACGACGAGCTCTGAACATCAGTTCGCTGCCCCCAAGACAAGCGACTGGTCAGCGTGTGGAACCGTTCGTGTCGGAGGGTCCGATCGAGCAAAGCTCGACGGGCGACTGCGGCCCTGGTGATTGTGTGAATGACGATGAATGAACCGTCCCCGATTTGCGCGATTCGGGCTATTTCAAGACCGTGAGATTGCTGCGTGAATCCCGTCGCCCACGTCCCCCGTTTCCACCGCGCAACCGGAATTTGGGGCTCTCTCTGTCTACGCTGACACCGTGCACGAGGCATCGTTCGAGAAGATGCGGGCCTTCCGCAATGTCTACGTGACCTCAAGGGACCGCCCGTTCCGCGTTCTCGACATCGGGTCGGGAACAGGAGAGCAGGCCCTGAGCTACCGCGCCCTCTTTGCGTCACCGGACTTCGAGTACGTGGGCTTCGACATCGACAACGGCCCGAACGTGGACGTTGTGCCGGCCGACCCATACTGCTGGGACGAGCTCGAGACCGAGGAATTCGACCTCGTCCTCATGGGCAAGACTGTGGAGCACAATCCGTTCTTCTGGATCACCGCCGCCGAGATTGCACGGGTGCTCGTGCCCGGGGGATTGGTTGCGATTATCGCCCCCTCGGCGGGCAGGGTGCACCGGCTCTCCCTCGACTGTTGGCGCTTCTACCCTGACTCGTGGCCCGCTCTGTGTGCCTACGTCGGTCTCGACTTGGTCGAGAGCTTCATCGACTACCCGGCCAAGGATCGCCCCATCGGTGGCCAAGCCTGGAACGACGCCATGATGGTGGGACGCAAGCCCGATCCGGGACCGGGCTACTACGAACGGCTCGCCGCCATCGTCGCCACCAGGCCAAACGAAAAGATCTCGGAACCAACGCCAGGGCTCGTCGCCGAGGCCTACCAAGCGGCCCACTCGCTCGACCACTCAGCCCTGACGTGCGCTCAACTGTTCTTCGTCCGCCACGCACGCGGTTGGCCGCTACGGGCGTGTGTGCAGGCCCACGTTCGCGCCGAGTCCCGCTCTCGGGGCGAGCTGGCGTTGCCCTGGCCGAAGGGCTAACCGCAGCAGCCCAATCGGAAATGGACTCGCCATCGGTCCGAGTCGATCTGGCTGGGCTGCATCGGACGAAACATCCCGCGGTTCGAAGAGTAAGGCGATCAGGTGGCCGGCCGGCTGAGAAAGCGTCTGAGAACGCCGGGGCTGTGACGCCACGTAGAAGGCAGGAACGCCTCTATCTCGCCACCTGAAATATCGCGGATTCGCGGGAGATAGCCGGGCCGAGGCCCAAAGCCGCCACCGCACGCCGAGACGGAGGCGTCATGGCATGACCCAGGTCGGGCGAAGAGCGTCAACTCCCCGCATTCGAAACCGTTTGTCGATGCACAGCACCCCACTCCTGGCGCACGAACTCGCTGTACCCAGCAGCCAGTTCGAGTGGCAACAAGGGAGGTGTCCGCCGCGTCACCCTCAGCGCGGCGGCATCGACCGAGGGCACGGGCCGGAAAGCATTCGCTGGTACTCGTTGCCCGAGGCAGAACTCCCACCAGGGAGCCCAAGTCGTTGACAGCAGGGTGGTGGGTGGTACGGCTGCACGTTTGCGGGCCACGTCCCACTGGACCACAAGATCGGCTCGGACGAGGGCCACGTCGGGATTGTCGAACAGTCGGCGCATGAGCGCCGTCGTGACTCCGAACGGCAGCGATCCGAAAACCCGGAACGGTCGTCTGGGGAACCGGTACCTGAGCGCATCGAGGCCGAGCACCCTGACGTTGGTCGCACCGAGGCGGTCTACTTCTTGACGGAGTTGACGGGCGAGGAATGGGTCCGCCTCGATGGCGACGACTTCATCGACTGCACGCGCCAACGCGAAGGTGCAATTTCCGAGCCCCGCTCCGATCTCGACGACCACGTCAGCGGCCTCAAACGAGGCCTCGGTGACGAGTGCCTCTGCGATCTCAGGCTTGAGGAAGTTCTGTCCGAGACGGCGTCGTCGCTCGTCTCGTGGCGTCCGCCTGACCCCGGACACGGACGATCACCGAGTTACCCATGGGCTCCATTCTGCTCACTCGCCCCTGGTCCGTCCAGATCGCTGAGTCCTCTTTCAGGTGCACACCCCGTGACTGGCGAGAACCCCTGGCGAGAGGACGAGGTGGGAACCGATACCACGAACCGAGGACTGTTGGATGGCGTGCGAACTCGCGTTCGCAGTAAGTCCGATTCGGCCGCTCTCGCACCCCTCCTCGCCCCTTGAGCCTTTCGGTCCATCTCCCCCAACTGGGCTTCCCTGGCATTGAGTGTTATCTGACTACAGCCTGAGTCGGGTGGCGTGAACCCAACATTTGTCCAAGTCGAGACTTGACAACCCCTGTGTTTGATCTCATGCTTCGGCTTGTCTCAGGCGTGACTCGCTTCGTGTCGCTGAACGCTGGCACGAGGTTCACGAACGGCGTTGCGGAATTAGCCCCTGGTGGGCGGGACCTCTCGACGAGAGCCGCATGAAGACCTGAGAAAAGGAGCGGACCGATGATGCGGGAACGGCGGAACAAGCGGAACAAAGTGGGGCGGTACGGTCGGGCCGTCGTAGCCTCGAGCGTGCTGGCGGGCCTGCTGGCCGTTGTCGGGTCGATCTCACCGGCGTCCCCGGCCACGGTGTCCAACTACACCGGGAACGGGATCAGCAATCCGATTGGCATCGCCGTCGGTCCGGACGGGACTTTGTGGTTCACCAACTTCTCGAATGACTCGATCGGGCGGATCACCACCTCGGGAATGGTTACCAACTATACCGGGCCGGGGACAATCGAGCCCTAAGGCATCGTTGCCGGTCCCGACGGGGCGTTGTGGTTCACCAACTCCGGAGACAACTCGATCGGGCGCATCACCACCTCGGGGATCGTGACGAACTTCACCGAGCCCGAGCATCAACATCCCGATCGGCGATCACGGCCGGTCCCGACGGGGCGTTGTGGTTCACCAACGACGGGCAACAACTCGATCGGACGGATCACCACTGCGGGGGTGGTAACCAACTACACCGGCACCGGGATCAACTGATCCCGTCGGCATCACGGCCGGCCCCGACGGGGCGTTGTGGTTCACCAACCCGGACGACAACTCGATCGGACGCATCACCACCGCCGGGGTCGTGACCGAATTACACCGGTACCGGCATCGACCACCCGACGGCATCACCGCCGGCCCGGACGGCGCGCTGTGGTTCACGAACCGGCGACAACTCGATCGGGCGGATCACCACCGCCGGGGTGGTCACCAATTACACCGGGACCGGCATCGACGAGCCCGACGAGCATCACGGCCGGCCCGACGGGGCGCTGTGGTTCACCAACGCGGGACAACAGCTCGATCGGCCGGATCACTACCGCCGGGGTCGGTCACCAACTACACCGGGACCGGCGATCGACGGGCCCGTACGGGATCACGGCCGGGCCCGACGGGGCGCTGTGGTTCACCAACTACGAGGCAACAGCTCGATCGGGCGGATCACCACCGCCGGGGTGGTCACCGACGTACACCGGGACCGGGATCAACTAGCCCTGGGATGATCACCGCCGGCCCGGACGGGGCGCTGTGGTTCACCAACCATGGCGGACAATTCGATCGGACGGATCACCACCATCGGGAGTGGTCACCAACTACACCGGGCCCGGCATCAGCGGTCCCGCAGGGCATCGCCGCCGGCCCCGACGGGGCGCTGTGGTTCACCAACTGAGACAACAACTCGATCGGGCGGATCACCACCGCCGGGGTGGTCACCAACTACACCGGCGCCGGCATCAGACGAGCCCTGCGGGTATCACGGCCGGCCCCGACGGGGCGCTGTGGTTCACCAACCACGGCAACAACTCGATCGGGCGGATCACCACCGCCGGAGTGGTGACCAACTACACCGGCCCCGGCATCCGCGAACCCGCAAGGGATCACGGCCGGTCCCGACGGGGCCTTGTGGTTCACCAATGCCGGCAACAACTCGATCGGGCGGATCACCACCGCCGGGATGGTCACGAACTACACCGGGCCCGGGATCGAGCACTCCGTGGGGGATCACGGCCGGTCCCGACGGGGCGCTGTGGTTCACCAACTACGAGCAACAACTCGATCGGGCGGATCACCACCGCCGGGGTGGTCAGCCACTACACCGACAGCGGGCATCCGCCATCCCTGCGGGAATCACCGCCGGTCCCGACGGCGCGCTGTGGTTCACCGATCGACGGGACCGACTCGATCGGGCGGATCACCACCGCTGGGAAAGTCGACGATCTACACCGGGCAGCGGCATCAGCAATCCGCAGGGCATCGCAGCCGGACCGGACGGGGCGCTGTGGTTCACCAACGACGGAAACGCGTCGATCGGGCGGATCACCACCTCTTGACTTCGGGCTGCTCGTTGGCAACTGGAGCGGATGTCATCGGCGCCTTCGGCCAACAAGCCCATGAATCGATTGGCCCATTAAAGAGCTCACTAGTCCGAGGTTTGAAAGAACGAAACACAGCGGGCCAGAAACTCAATTTCGGAACAAGTTGTCGTCACGCGGTTGCGGCGCCTCCGGCTCTCGCGGGCCGTGGGGGCACCCTCTCGGTCAGAGCATTCACCTACGACGTCATGATCGAGGTCACGTCCCCACGGGTCGACATGGCTCGGTGGAGTGACAGTTCCATGGCGGCCAGCACCGGGGTCTCTGCGGCATCGAGCGTTCTGCCCGCCTAGGTAGCCGCCGTCGCTCACAGCAAGCCCACGAACGCGGCCGACCTCTCGGAATCCGCTGAGCTGTTCATCGTGCAGACGCCTCGACCCGCCTTGCTCTGACAGGACCCCCAGCGGCAACCCCGAGACCTCCCCCGAGTCACGGTTTCACCTAGCTTTCGCCAGCGCGGGCTTCATCCGCCCTGGTCGACACCCAGACCATCCGAGCCCTACAATCGAAACCCTCGCGGACGTCATGTTGTTCACCGACCGAAACGGAGGTGGGAACCATGTTCGGAACGTCGAGGGTACGCGATTTTGCGTTGTCAGTCTGCATGGCCGCGAGTGCGGATCCTGGACATCACCGGGCCGTTCGTAGATCGCGCCTCACCCCAAAGCGTTCGGTCCCGGACCTTCATGCTCGCCCCGGGGCAGTGTGACTTCAAGACTCAATTTCAATCCGTGCTCGTGCTGCAGCACGTACAACGTGCACGATCAGATCGCTTCGTCGTCGGAGATTGTCTTGGCCCACGCGAAGATCTCTTTCGCGGCCGTGTGACGACGGGTTCGCAGTAGACGTGCTCGCAGCTGGGCTCCGTGGTGCCCGAACAGACCACCGTGCGCAGCCGACCTCGCTTGGGTCCGAAAATGAGAATGACTGGACGGCGGCCGACGGTCCCCTCGTCCACAGCCAGATTTCGGGATGGCGAGTACACGAGATGCACGTCTTTGGCCCGGAGTGGCCGGACGCCGATGGAGTCACCGTCGATCAACTCAGCCGCCGAAGCCGCTCGAGGCACGTCCGAGTTTGCAGGCGGCAGTTCCTCTTCGATGAGGGATCTCCGGATCGTCCGCTCTGTGACAAGGCGTCCGGAATGAGCGAAGAGCACAACCCAGGCGCAGTCCGGAGAGTTGCCTCGCCAGTAGTAGCTACCAAGACCCCTTCGGAGGCCGCGAGAGGAGTACCGATGCGGCGGATTTTGATTGTCCTTCTGTTCACGTTGTCCGCAACGGCCCCAATCGTGCTGGCTCATCCTCAGCTGGCGAGCGCCGCTTCGCACACGATCGCCATCAACGGTGCACCCAACTGTGGGACCTCGATGTTCTGCTACAGCCCGTCATCCCTCACCGTAACCGTGGGCGACACCGTGACTTGGGTGAACAACTCCACGGCTCCGCACACCGTCACCCGATGCGACCCATCCACATGCCCTGGAAGGGGACGTGGACGCGGCGATCGCCAGAGCGGGCCGTCATCACCGACGATCAATGCGAGCGGAGGCACCTTCTCCTACACCTTCACCAAACCTGGCAAGTACAAGTACTACAGCGCCAAAGACGGCCACGCCACGTTGCACGGGAAAATTGCGGTCGTCGTAGCCACGACCACGACCACGACCAGCACCACGACCACGACCAGCACATCGACAACCGTCCCCTCCACCTCGACGACGATCGGCGAGACCCGAGCGGAGGCGACTCGTCAGATGACGGGTCCGTCTACGTACACGGTTGCCATCAACGGCACACCCAGCTGTGGGACCTCGATGTTCTGCTACGACCCGTCATCGCTCGCGGTAAACGCTGGTGACACTGTGACTTGGGTAAACAACTCCACGGCACCACACACCGTCACCAGATGCGACCCATCCACATGTTCCGGGAACGGGCCGGGCAACGGCGGCCAGAGCGGCCCGTCGTCACCGACAATCGATGCGAGCGGAGGTACCTTCTCCTTTACGTTCACCAGCCCTGGCACGTACAACTATTTCTGCGCCATCCACGGCTACGCCATGATGCACGGGGAAATCACGGTCGACTCAGCAACGACGGCGACTACCGTCGGCTCGGGGTCGACGGCGACCGTGGGAGTCCTCTCGACCACTTCCGGTCTATCCTCGAGCTCGCCGACGATTGCGTCAACCTCCGTGTCGGAGAACCAGTTGGCTGGCACCGGTGCTCCCATGGGTCGGGAGGTTGCAGTCGGCCTGATTCTTTTGCTGCTCGGCCTGGGGCTGATCACAGCGTCCAACGCACGTCGTCGACCGAACTTCGAGCGCTCGTCCGATGCCACGTCCGACTCGGCATTGACCATCAGGTTGCTTGAGCACTTTGAGGCGGAAGGATCGATGCAAAGTCCGGCGCGAAGGTGGCATACAGGGCGACTCTCGCGTGGCCGAATGGAATGATGTCGATGGCTGTCACTGAGCGCAGCGGGAAATCTCGGCGGTACCCGATCACTTTTTGACGGTCACGAGTAAGAAGGTGGCCGGGATGGTGGTGGTGTCGCTGCGAGCGCTGGCGTTCTGCGCGATGAACAGCGCCTCGAGCTCGGCCTGCAGCTCCACTTCCCGGCCGGTGCCGGCGGCAGCCTCGAAGGCGTTCATCATTGGTCCGTAATACCTCCGGAACTGGGAGAGAAGATCGGAAGGCGCGCCCGGATAGTTGAACGTATAGACCGCGCGCTCGGACGAGATCTGCCCCTCGGGTATTCCTGCCGCCACAAAACGTTCGATCACGTTCTCCTCGACCCCCCATGACATCGGGCTGACGAACCCCTCCGGAGGTGGTGGCGAATAGGCGGAACTGATTCTCAGGATCTGAGCCACCAGCGTTGGGTCGCCGGGGATCCAATTCCCCATCACGATCCGACCGCCGGGGCTTGTCACCCGGACGGCCTCTTTGGCCACGTCAAAGGGCTTCGGGGCGAACATCGCGCCGAAGATGCTCACCAACAGGTCGAAGCGTTCGCCCCCTATGTCGTGTAGGTCCGAAGCGTCACCTTCCTCGAACCTGCAGTTGGTGAGGCCGAGCTCTCGTGCCCGCTCGTTGCCGGCCCTGACAAGGTTGCTGGCGATGTCGACACCCAGGACGTTGGCTCCGAGCATCGCCGCTGGGAGAGCCGTGGTCCCGTCACCGCAGCCAAGGTCCAGGACCTCGAGTCCGTTGGTGATGCCCAACTCCTTGACGAGCGCTTCGCCGCTCTCCCTCATGCTCTCGGCGATGCGTGTGAAGTCACCTTTTTCCCAAAGCGCCTTGTTGGGGTTCATCATCTGCCTCCTCTGTGGTGATCGATCCGCTGCCATCGTGACCTCAGAGGACCTCCTCGGCTAGTACAAGATCTGAAGCGCGGATAGCCTCAGTGCCTCATGAGTGGGTACGGGCAGTTCTGTCCGGTGTCCAAGGCCACCGAGATCCTCTGTCAGCGCTGGACACCGCTGATCCTGCGGGAACTCCTTGTGGGCAGGTCACGGTTCAACGAAATCCGCAGAGGTGTTCCGACCTGCTCGCCTGCTCTGCTGTCCAAACGCCTCAAAGAGCTCGAGCTGGCTGGGGTCGTGGTCCGCAGCATCACCAAAGAGGGACCCGTCTACTCCTTGACCGAGGCAGGGCTCGAACTGTTTCCCCTCATCCAGGGACTCGGGGTCTGGGGACAGCGGTGGGCACGCAGCGAGTATGGGCCCGACGACTTGGATCCCGGCCTGCTGCTCTGGGACGTCCGCCGCTTCCTCGCGCCTGGCGCGTTCGGCGAACGCCGCGTTGTCGTCCACCTCACCTTCCCGTCAGTGCCCGCAAAAAGCCGCTACTACTGGGTCGTCGTCGACGAAGACGAGGTGGACCTCTGCCTCACCGATCCGGGGTTCGAAGTGGACGTGACGCTCGATGCCGACCTGCGCACCCTCACCCAGGTTTGGATGGGTGATGCCAGCTTCAGCGACGCCTTGACCGAGGGTCGGATCACACTGACGGGTCCGCGGGACTTGACGCGGCTCATTCCGGACTGGTTCGGCCAGCATCCGATCCTGGCCAGTGTCGAGCGCGGGTGATGCCCACGCGGGCGTCGAACCCACCAGTGGTCTGGTGGCGCGACTCACTTCTCGCCCGCCCGTCCCGAAGTCACCAGCCCCTGCCGGCAAGGTGCGACTGCACGAGGGGGATCGAGATCGACCCCTCTCCCACTGCTGAAGCGACGCGCTTGACGGAAGAGCTTCTCACGTCGCCAGCGGCGAACACTCCAGGCATGCTGGTCTCAAGCGAGTAGGGCCGGCGTTTCAGCGGCCAGTCGGCGTTTTCCGAGTGCTCCTCGCCCGTAAGGAGAAAGCCGTTCTCGTCTCTCGCGATATCTGGGGGCAGCCACGCCGTGTGAGGGTCGGCACCGATCAGCACGAAAAGTGCGTCGGCGGAAACCGTCTCCTGCTCACCGGAGATCTTCTCACGCAACACCAACTGTTGAAGGCGACCCTCACCATTCCCCCCGACCACCTCTGTGCACGTACGGACTTCGAGGTTCGGAGTCGACTCGATCTCTTGAATCAGGTAGTGCGACATCCCTGCTTGGAGTGTCGGTGCCCGCACGACGAGAGTGACCTGTCTTGCATAACGCGCCAGGTGCAGGACCGCCTGACCCGCCGAGTTACCTCCGCCAACGACGTACGCGTCCTTCCCGCTCAGCGCGGGAGCCTCCGAAGCTGGCCCGCCGTAGAAGACTCCCGCGCCGGCCAAGTCCTCCAGAGCGGGAACTCCGATGCGGCGGTATATCGCGCCAAGAGCGAGGACGACCGCACGCGAGTCAGGTGCCGCTCGTCCTCGAGCGAGATACTGAGCAGATCGGATCGACGGGTGAGAGCGGTCACCCGATGCATGAACACGAAGCTGGCTCCGAATACGGAGGCCTGCTCGTAGGCCTGCTCAGCCAGACGGCTACCGCTCAATCCTTTCGGGAACCCGAGATAGTTGCGGATCAGCGAGCTCGACCGTGCTTGCCCGCCGATTCCCCCTTCATCGAGCACCAGGACGCGGAGACCCTCGGAAGCGCCGTAGACGGCTGCGGACAGGCCCGCGGGTCCTGAACCCACGATGACGACGTCGTACGTGTCCTCGTCGAAGTCGCTCGTGGCCCCAGCAGCCTCTGCGATTTCGGTATTGGAAGGGTTGCTCAGGATCCGACCGTCCGGAAGGATCATCATCGGCAGCTTGGCGTCGGGTCCTACCTTCGCCAGCAGCTCGCGCCCCTCATCGGAGTCGGCCAGACAGAACGTGTGCGGAACCGCGAGCGCTCGAAGGTTTCTCTGAGCTCATATGCCCTGCCCGACCAGGTCTCGCCCACAATGTGAATGGTGTGTGGGACGGTACGTCGCTCGGTCGTCCACTCGAGGAGAAAGCTCGATACGGCCTCGTGGAAGACCTCATCGGGCTGCCCTGCCGGCCTCACCGCGTAGTAGTGGACCCTGCCCAACGCAATGGAGGCTCGAATCGCATCGGCACTTGACTTGTCTATCCAGACGTCCGCCGGAACGAGGAGCGCGCACTTCGCGTGCGGATGGAACTCCCGTACGTGTTCGAGCACGCCACCGGCGGACAACACGGCCTCCGACTTTCCGGCGAGGACCAGCGCCACCTGCTCTCCCCTGTCGGCCAGCTCAGCCAGCCTTTTCACCGCCAGGTCCGGATCCGCGAAACACTCGACGCGATAGTCGTACGCGTACCGCTGGCTCAGCTGTGCTTCGAGAACATCGAGAGTTTGCTGCTGCTCGTCGAGGGTCAGAAGAACGGGAAGCGGTGTCATCGCTGCCCCTGGTGGCCAGTGATCACTGCGACGATTTTGGGCTCCTTGATGGAATTCATCAGTCGATACCTCCAGGTAGCGCTGTACTGCGATGCCTCATCGTGCTGATACACACGCAAGGGGTCCCCTCGATGACCGCCCACACATCCCCGGCAGTCGCACAAGTGACAACGTCCCGTTGCCTCACCCATCTGAACGGGAGTGGCTGGTATGACCCTGAACCGCATCTGAGACTGGCCTGGATGGGATGTCCGAGTCGTCGGGTCCGCGAGTGCGTCCAGTCAGTGGGACCGGTCGGGGTAGTACGTCTGCGAATCGAGGGACGCCGTCCTCGAGTGCCAGCTCAACGCCATTCGCGGCGAAACTGACTGCGTGGTACCAGCCGCACAGCATCAACAAGTCGAGAATCTCCGCATCAGCCAGTTCCTCGGCCAACAGTTCCCATAGTGCGTCGGGAATGAGAGACCTGTCGTGCAGGGCATCAGCGACGTCGATCAGGACCCGATCTCTCGGATCGGACCAGCAGCGGTCGCTCGACGCGCCATGGGTCAACGAGGTGAGCTGTGCGGACGTCAGACCGACCCGGTCGGCGAAGAACGCCACGTGGACGCCCCATTCGTATTCACAGCGACAGCGCGCACACGTCCGATCGATCACGATCTCCCGGTCCCGCATCGACAACGACAGGCGTTTGCTGAGCTCGTAGCTACCCCACGTCCCCATCGCCTCGGCCATCGCAAGGTTCTTCACGAACGTGCGGAAGAGGAGTATCGGCGGAATGCCGACGGGCATCATCTCCTCGAGCCGCCGCCCTACGGCACCTTCGTACGGCGGTTGTACCGGACCGATCCGGGGCATCGCACTCCTCCCGTGTTTTGATTTCCGAAACAGTTGTCATGGTAACGTTTCGGAAATCAAAACGCAATCGGTTGAGGGCTCGGGAGAGGATCCGTATGGCTCGCAGCACAACTCCGAGACCAGGGCGGGACGTTCGCGGCTCGACCACCGGGCGGCCCCTCATGGCCGCGCTGGACCTCCTGGGGCGGCGTTGGGCGCTCCGAATCCTCTGGGAACTTCGAGCCGGGCCGACCGGAGCGCGAGCCCTTCAGGCCAAGTGCGACGGAATGTCGTCGAGTGTCCTCTACGACCGCCTCAGAGATCTTGCGGCATCTGGGCTCGTCGAGCGGATGCCAGATGATCGCTACGTCCTCAGCGAGCTCGGCACGACGCTCGGATCCGCCCTCAAGCCATTGGACAGTTGGGCTCAGTCGTGGGCCACGTCGCTGCAGCAGGAGGACGCGCGATAGAGCAAGTCTTCGCGCTGCCCACCTGGCGGCCCGTGGGGGAGCCGCGAAACGTCAACGGAAGGCTCCCGTCGCTCAACGTGTCGCTCTCTGATTGTCATTGACCAGCTTGGCGCATTCGACCGGGCCCTCGAACCAGGGTGCGTGTCCTCCGGCGACTTCGTGCAAGACCGCGCCGGGAATCTTCGCCACCGAGGGACTCGCCTGCTCCGGCGAAAGGAATGGATCCTCACGACCCCAGCAGAACATGGTGGGCGTTTCGATCCGGGCCAACTCGTCATCACTCATCACGGTTTCAGGCCTGGGTCGGCGGAATCCGTCAATGGCGTGCATCAGCGATGCCACCGTCTGCGGGTTCCCGTTCTTCATGCGAGCGTGGCGCAAAGCATCGACCAGGTCATCTGGCATGCTCCGCGCTGCGGCGGAACTCGTCCCCTGGCCGAGCATCCGACGGTACGTCGAGCGCGGGAGGGGCGCCGAGAGGACGGCGCGTCCCATCCCGGGCACGGTCAGCATTGAAAGCGGCATCTTCACCTTGACGCCCGGCAACGCGGCGCCGGGATCACCGATCGCGACGAGCGAAGCGATCTTCGCGGGTCGTTCGGCGGCATGCCAGAGCGCGAACATTCCGCCGAGGGAGTGACCGACGACGGACGGGGCATCAAGGTCGAGCGAATCGAAGAGATCGTCGAGAACCTGGACGCTGTGTTCGCGCACGGACCCGACCCGGTAGATGACCGGGTCGGACAGTCCATGCCCCGGCAATTCCACGAGATGTTTGCGATAACCCTCGAGCTCGGGCAGCCAGGGGGCCCAGATCGCGGCGGCGAGACTCACACCGTGGAGCAACACCAGATCGGGACCTGAACCAACAGAGAGGACCCGGAGGCGAAGTTTGGCGACAGGAAGATCCACGAATGCCTCGTCGCGCTCGAGGTCGTAGCGAGCAAAGAGCGAGTCTTCGGCCTTTCGAATCCTCTGTTCGACTGACATCTGCGGTCTCCTCTCGGGCCGGACGAACCCGGCGGTGCCGGCAACTACGCCTCTTTCGGCTCAGCTTCGAGCCACTTCGACAGGCGTTCGGGTGCGCCGACACCGGACGTTTCGACCAAATCGGCGACGGTCACAGCGGCCAGCTCGGCTCGCCAGGCCCGCTCGGCGCGGTCCATGAGCCGTGCGATCCCACACGGCGTCCGGCAGGCTGCTCCTCCAAGTGGAACGGGCCCGCGCTGACGGATCTCCGTGCACGTAAACAGTTGGCCGCGCCCCTCGACTGCTTCGAGCACGTCGGCCGTGGTGATCTCGGTGGCCGGCTTTGCCAGTCGGAAACCACCTCGGGGCCCGCTGGTCGCCGTCAGGACCCCGGCGCGCACCAACGAGTTCAAGACCTTGGCGAGATAGGGGGCGGGGAGGTCGTAGAACTCGGCCAGGCGGCGGGTCGAGACGGACCCCGCAGAGGGGACGGCTGCGAGCGTCCACGTGCAGTGGAGCGCCCATTCAACCCGCTCCGAGAGCTTCATACATGGATATTAACTATCCATGATATCTGTGTCAATCGGTAAGAGGCAGAATCCTGACGGCTTCGTCCCACCTGCGGCGTCGGAATGGCCGCAGGCGGGACGAGAGAGGGTGTGGGCGTGGGACGGTCAGTCGCCGGTTGTCGGGTCGACGACGGCGGTGATCAGGGAAACCGTGTTGGCGGGAAATCCTCCGCAGCGAGCGTGCTCGTAGACGATGTCCTCGCTGCTGGCGATGTAGATGCAGTAGAGCTTGTCGGCGGTGGCGTAGCTCTGCTGCCACTGGATCTCAGGGCCCAGGTCGGCCAGGACCTTGTTGGATTTCTGGCTCACGGTGCGGAGCTCCTCCGCGGACATCTGCCCCAAGCCAGGGATTTCTCGCTCGATAATAAACTTCGGCATCGTGGCCTCCTGTGGTGCCGTACCAAGAGTACCTCTCTTACATACGGTCGGTATGGTATTATTCATAACGACGGTATGATTGTCAAGGACAAGACAGACAAACGAGTCGCGCACGGTGACGCGACGAGGGCGGCCCTGGTTGCGGCCGCCTGCCAGCTCTTCGGGGAACAGGGCTACGTCGAGACATCGACCGACGAAGTCGTGGCTTTGGCGGGTGTCACCAAGGGGGCGCTCTATCACCACTTCAAGGGCAAGGAAGACCTGTTCCGGGTTGTGTTCGAACAGGTCCAACGCGACGTCACCGACAAGGCCGTTGCCGAGTTCCTCCAGCCCGACTCGTGGCAAGCGCTCGTCTGTGGCTGCACCCTGTGGATTGACGCGCACCTCGACCCGGCCGTGCGGCGCATCGTCATACACGAGGCCCGTGCTGTCCTCAGTTGGGAGGACGTGCGGGAGATCGAGAATCGGTACGGGACAGTGGCGCTGCGCGGCGCGTTGCGCAAGGCCGTGACCGCCGGAGTCATTTCGTCGCGACCGCTGAAACCGCTGGCGCTCCTCCTCCTCGGCGCACTCCGCGAAGGCTGTCTCTACATCGCCGACGCCGAGAACTCGATGGAGGCCCGTGACGAGGTGATCGACCTCATCACTGACATGCTGTCGGCCTTCCGCTGCCCGACGCCTTCCTGACCTCGAAATCGAGACTCATCCGTCCGCAAGCCATGCCTACCGGGTGCCAATCGCCGGAATCAGGGCTGCAGGAAAGACAGCGGATGATCGACCCGGGCGGGTTGGGTTGGAGCTGAGCGTCAATGTCCATCGGATACCGCTCATCGTCCATCGGATACCGCTCATCAGATCAACATCACAAGTCAGCGCCGACCGTCCGATCGCCGCTAATGATTCGACGCCAGGCTCCGCAGCCCGCCCATCACCATCGACACGTACATCTCCGACAACGATCCGGCGCTCTCCTCGGTTGTGCGCACCCTCGAGGTTTCCAGCACACTGGCGATGCCACCCAGAGCCATGCGCATAGCCGGCTCTGCCAGTTCGCGGTCGATGCCCATTTCGCTGACAGCCTGGTCCGTGAAGTAGCGCAAGGTCCGGCCGTCCCTCCGGCGCTGGCGAGCCCTCTGACCCGCCGGTCTGGCGCCCTGCGCCGCCAGAACCACGAACGTCGCGCTGCGGGTGGCCTGCGCGGCCAGCGCTCCCTCCGCCAATGCCCGGAGCATGTCCTCGAGCCGGTCGCACTCCTGCACCGCGGCACTGAGCCGGCGGTGCAGGAGCAGGGACTCCCGCTCGTACAGCGCGCCGAGCAATTCCTGCCGATGGGCAAAGTGCTTGTAGACCAGCGCTCGGCTGACCCCGGCCCGCGTGGCAACCCTCTCCATCGTCACCTCATCGGCGTGCCCGCCAGCCAGGATCTGAGCGGCAGCGTCCAAGAGGAGGTCCCGTCTGGTCGGGCTCGGAGGCGCGGGCGGACCAGATCGTCCTGTTGCCGGCTTCGGAACCACTGCGGTGGCGGAGGGTCGGGCCATAGGGCATTATGGCTGTTGTGCGGTGACAAATTGTCACCCAGGTAGCTCAGGGGGGATCTCCATGACCTATGCCGGTGGGCGAGCCATCCTCGATGCCGACAGCCACGTGATGGAGCTGGCCGACTTCCTCGACGACTTCATCGATCCGCCCGAGCGAGATCGCCTGCGCCGCCGAGGCATGGACGCGCTTGCTCCGGTGCTGGCCGACGCCACTCAGAAGGCGGAACGCCGGGGCGCCGACGTGTCGATCGCTGCGCGGGCCGAAGAGCGCCTGATGCAGGACAAGGGTTGGATGGCCATGGGCGGGTTCGACCGTGTCGAGCGCAGCCGGGTCCTGGATCTGTTGGGCTTCGAGGGCCAGCTGGTCTTTGCCACCTTCGCCACCAGCATGTTCAACCTGCCGCACAACATCCACCGCTATACCGACACCGAGGAGCTGTCTGCCGACCTCGAGCTGCTCTACGCCGGCTGCCGAGCCCAGAACAGGGCGATGAACAATTTCTGTTCGGACGATCACCGGTTGCTGCCGGTCGCTTATGTCTCGCTCGTCGATCCCGCCCGGGCCGTCGATGTGGCCGCCGAAGCAATCGATGGCGGATGCTCCGCGGTGATGGTTCCCTCCACGGCCGCCGGGGATCGTTCCCCGACGCATCCCGACCTGGATCCTTTCTGGGCCCTCCTCCAGGGCCGAGACATCCCCTTCGTCCTGCACGTCGGCGGCGGGGGCCGCCTGTTGGACCGGGCCTTCCACAACAACGCCATGCCCGTCACCGACCATCTTGGTGGCGGCGAGAACATCCGCTCCAAGGATTACCTGGCCATCCACCACTCCCCGGGCCTCTTCCTCGGGGCATTGATCCTCGACGGTATCTTCGACCGCTACCCGCGCCTTCGCGGCGGATGCATCGAGCAGGGGGCCGGCTGGGTGGTCTCGTGGATGCATCATCTCGACTACGCCCAGCGGGCCTTTCGTCGCACCGAGGAGCCTCTCCAGCGCCTGGCCCTCCAGCCCTCCGAGTACGTGAAGCGCCACCTCAAGTTCACGCCGTTCCCCGGCGAGCCGGTGGGCTGGATGATCGAACAAAGCGGCCCCGAGCCGTTCATGTTCTCCACCGACTACCCCCATCCCGAGGGCGGAAAGGATCCTCTGGCCAAGTTCGAAGAGGCGATGGATGGCGTCTCCCCAGTCGACCAGGACCGTTTCTACCGCGCCAACATGGCCGAGTTGCTCGGCGCCCGGGCTCCCACCACCATCGGTTGAGGAGACCCGCCTGGCGCCTCGTGGAGCCGGCCGAGCGGTGGGAATGACGACGTCTGACGTCCTCGCCTCGGACGACTCCCGCCACCGCCGCTCACGAGGAGCGGTGCACATCAGGTGAACCCGAGATCGCGGAGTTCCTCGCTGGCCGGTCCGAGGTTCCAGTTGCGGGTGGCGTCGCAACGCCAAGCTCCACCTTCGTCCGGCAGGAGAACAAGGCGGGTAATGGTGGGTTGGCCGCCATCGTGGTCCCCGTAGAGGACGTCGACGATGATGCGGCCCGCGGTGTCGATGGCATCGGCCGTGGCGCCGTGCAAGGGAGTCTCGGGGTCACGCAGGGCGGCCTGCCAGAACCCGATCCGACCGGTGCTGATGAGGAGGTCTCGTTGCTGGGGAGCGAAGGACGACACGGGGGGCGGCCTGTCGCCCCGGCGGTGTCGGGCTGCCCCCTGCGGGTCCTGGGCGACGTCCCGGCCCGACGCTGCTTGGAGGGCGTACGCGCGCAACACCGCGATGCCGGCTCCGAGATTGCACAAGGGGACGGCGAGATAGATGATCTGACCTGATCGGTCGACGAGCGGGCGTCCCGCCGCGAGGGAAAAGACCTTCCCGTCCGCGAACTGCACCTGTGCTGCCGGGTCGTCTGGTCCAGAGGGGGCCAGGACCGGGCGTTGCGATGCGAGCAGGGCACGCTCTGCGATGCGCGCCATCCTCGACGAAGACCGAACCGAGGAGAAGGTGGCCGCCGCGAGCACGACCGTGCCCACCGCGGTGCCCACCTCGGCCCACGTCGCCCATGACGTCACGTCGCGACCCGCGTCGTCGAGAGTCTCCTCACCCGCCCGTGAGATCGGTTCGGGTCGCGGCGCAGGTGTGACGGATCCCTCTCCATCGTCCCCACGGCGGCGCGTCGACCTCCAGGCGTTCAAGAGCCGAAACCGAAAGGTCCAAACCGGGGGCGGCGCCCTCCTCCGGGCGGAGGGGTCGGCTCGTGCGGGGAATGAAGACCACGTCGTTGCCTCGGGCTTCTGTCGGCCCGGCCTCGATACAGGAGCCAATGCCTTCGCGTATCCGCACTCCAACCAGTTTGACACCGGGCGGCAGGTCCCTCGGCGGTACCGATCGGACCGGGCAGGTTGCGCAACCGGGACCAGTCCATCGTGATCGCTATGACCCGAGATCACGATGGGCGCTTTCCGACCGGGACCGAAGCAGCGCGTACGAGACGGCAACACGTGGACTTGCGCAACCTGAAACACACGGCGCGTCCGCGGTACGACTTACCCTTCCGTCGGCCTTCGCCGCCATCTGAGCCACGCCGTAACGCCCAACATCGCGATGACAAGCACGACGATGACGATGGGCAGCGTCGGATTTCCACCCGGATCTCGGTGACGAGCGGGATCGGCGAGGGCGAGCTCGGAGGACGGCGTCGGTTTTTGATCTGTCCCACCGGCGGACGTCGACGGCGCTGAGGTGGATTCTTCGCCTGCAGCACTTGACGGGGATTGACCATCTCGAGCCTGTGTCGTGGTCGTCGCCACTGCAGCGCCCTGGCTTCCCGCGCCATGCGTTCTCGTACCGAGGCCAGATCCGGCGACGGCCGCGGCGGACGCGTGCCCATGCGCGTGCGTCGAAGCTGCCGGGATGGTCGTCGTCGTGGAGGACCCGGTCGTGCCCGAGCCACCCGCGGTCGTGGTGGTTGTTGTCGGAGGCACGCTCAGGCAGGCCTGGGCGAATGCGTCCGTCGGTGTCACCGAGGGCTTGGCTGCTGCGGGAGAAGCCGGGCCGGGGTCTTGGTAGCGCCATCCCTCGACGTACGGCTGGCCGACCGTCACCGTGTGCTCCGCCGGGCCGACCGCGGCGTAGGTCCATGTGTTGGTCACGGGGTCGCCCTCCCAGTACGACCAGAAGTAATAGAGGCCGTGGTGCGCCTTCAAGCAGTTCTGCAGTCCATTCACCGGATACCCGTTGATGACGCACACGAGCCCGGAGTCGTTCTGCGTGACCGAGTCGCCGGCTGCGCTCAGCAGGTCGAGATCGCTCGCACCCGGAGGAACCGAGGCGCCCTGAGTCAGCGGTGCCCCACCGGTGCCGTCAATGACGACCCCGGCGCACACCTGCCCACCGGCGAGCGCGGGGACAGCCGGAGTCGTCGCCACCACGAGCCCACCGGCGACAAGGCCGAAGGTAACGAGCCAACCTCGGCGTCCGTGGATTCGCATGCGCCGGTCAGGTCGCAGACGTGGTGATCGAGAGGATCGCCCAGCCGACGTTGTCATGTCGAGGTTTCGACGTGGTCTCCGTGTCTGTGACCTCTATCACGAAGGTCGACGTACCCACGGCGGTCGGCTTACCGGAGATCACCCCCGTCGAGCCCTTCAGGCTCAGCCCGGACGGCAGAGCTCCGAAGCCCTTTTCCACGGACCATGTGTACGGGGCGTTGCCACCGCTTGCCGTGAGTTGTGCTTTGTAGTGCTGCCCGACGGCACCCGACGGCAGGGTCGTGTTGGTCACGAAGAGGTTGAAGGGGAGGACGACTCCGGCGACGGCGGGCACCGCCTGGTAGGTGGCGAGGAGGTCTGGTCCGCTCACGCCCGGGAAGGTGAACGACCCAGCGTTGCCACCCGAGCTCACCTGAAATGACTCCAACACCGAGACTGGGTTCGCGTTCCGGACGAACGGCGGCTGCGAGGGCGAGTCGCCCAGGGCGAGGATGGCTTGGAGAACGAGCGCCGTCGAGTCGGGATCGGTCGACCCGGGAGCGCCGGCCGAGTTCGGCTCGAATCCCCATCCGCCGTCGCTGTCCTGGGCGTGCACGAGAAACGCCTGTGCAGTGCTGTCGGCAGAGCCGGCCAGGTCGCCCTGGGCGGACAACCCTTCGATGGCGAGCGCCGTCGAGTTCGTATCCGGCCCTTCGAAGTCGGCCGGCGACCCGTTGCACGGATTGTTCTTCGATTCGTAGCTGGTCCAGCCACCGTCGGGGCACTGTTGCTTGAGCAGCCACGACTCGGCGGAGGTGATCGCGGCGCCATGAGTGTGGCCGACCGCGGCCAGGGCAGCCAGACCGAAGCCCTGGTCATACACCCCCGCCAGAAATTCGTTGACCTGTGACTTCGTGCCGAAGAGTCCCGTGTTGTGACCCGAGGTTTGTTCGGTAGCCAACAACCGGGCGACGAGGTTGGTCCCGCCGAACGAAGTCGGATCCACGCCCAAGGCGTGTGCGTCGAGGATCAGAAGCGCCAGCTGTCCAGGCCCGTCCGCGCCGTCCTGCGACACGAAGGTATTCACGTTGTCCTCCATGTAGGAGAGCCCCGCCTCAGCCACGCCCGGGTCGACGTTGGCACTGGCCAATGCCAGGATGCTGTTCGCGGTCGCCGACAGGTCGGCCGTTCCCGGATGGGATTGCGATGGGATGTAGCCCTGCGGTGTGAACTGACCGGCAAGCCAGCTGGCTCCTGCTTGAGCGGACGTTGGCTGAGGCAGAGAGGACGCGGCGTCGGCCGTTGCCGGTGACGCGACAAGGACCAGGACCGGGCAGACCGCAAAGGCTGCCGGCGCCAGGATTCGGCGGAACTTCACGGGGACGACTCCAATTTCCGGGCATGGAACCCGAAAGGCCCGGCCGTCAAACCACCGGAGACCAGCCGGATCCTTGCCGCTTTTCTCGACGGATAGGGACCCACTTCCGGTAGTTCAGCGGCATTCCGACTCATGGCGAACAACCTGTTCGACCACCTACGGCTGCGGACCAGTGCCGGATTTCGACCGGCTTCCCCGCTGCACTACCTGTGACTGCGGGTTGACGCTAACACATGGACCTCGTCACGGAGCAGGGTGGTCGAAGCCGTCATCTCAGCCGGTCGGCTCCATGTCGTAGAAGCGCCGACGCCTCATGCCCGCTCCTTACTCTCCTCAGGACCGATCCTCCGGAGAGCGCATCAGCCGGGCACCATTTGGCGGTCGAGCGCCTGTTGGAAGATGAAAGAGTTCCTCGAGCAATTCCACCCCTTCGACCACCCTGGGGCCGGGTCGTGAGAAGTGCGCATTGGCGTCGACCGCGAAGACGGAGCCGAGATCAGCGGCGTTCGGACCCGACAGGAGCGTCGAAGCCTGGCCCACGGCTCCGTCCAGATCGAACCCGCAAGGCATGAACACGGTGAGGTCGACCGATTCGGACGCGATCTCCTCCCATGTCAGTCGGCGTGACCGGGCCCCAGCGACCGCAAGGACCGGTACACCTCCCGCTGCCTCCACCATGTCGGGGACCCAGTGTCCGGCATTGAAGGGCGGGTCGGACCACTCCAACGCCAGAACCCGGGGCCGGTCCCGCCCCCGAACCCGCCGGCGAACCGCATCCACTCGGGCTCGCAGGTCTTCCATCAGTGCCACTGCTCGTGCGCCGGTCCCGGTCGCGGTCCCCACGAGGCCGATGCAGGCGATGACTTCGTCGAGCCGGCCCGGGTCGAGCGAGACCACTTCGGCGTGGCATCCGATGACGCCGAGCGCCTCCTCCACCGCACCCGACGGCACCGCGCACACCCGGCACAGATCCTGAGCCAGGATCAGGTCCGGATCGATAGTCCGGATCCGGGCGTCGTCGAGGGTGTAGATGGAGTCACCGGCCGCGACGCGAGCGCTGACCTCAGCATCGATCTCCTCGGCGCTGAGCGATCCGTCAGTCGGCAGGACCGTTCCCGACACCACCGGCACTGACCGGGCGGCATCTGGATAGTCGCACTCGAAGCTCACCCCGCACAGATGCTCACCCAGCCCGAGGACGTACACGATCTCCGTCGCAGACGGCAGCAACGAGACGATCTTCACTGCTTCATCATCCTTTGCTCCTTCTACCGTCCAGATTCGGGGCGGATTCGGCGCCCGCCTGCTCGATGAATTGGATCTGGGGCTCGAAGACCGCCCGGCGTGAGGCACGGCGCAGAGCGGCGAGGACCGGCCGGCCCAGCACCAGGATCATGACTGCGCACGTTGCCGCTCGGGTGAGATCGAAGCCCAACGACGTGGTGAGGTCGAAGAGGAAGAAGCGGTGAAGGTTCTCGATCGTGCCGAGGCCTGGCACGAACGAGTAGGTGGTGGATCCGCCCACGAATGGCCAGAACCAGAAATTGGTCAGAAGTCCGTACACCAAGGCCGAGACCACTCCGTAGCCGGCGAGCATGAGGCGCTCGGGGAATCCTCGCATGGGCGGGAGGCAACCGGCCCCGAATCCGACCCACGCGGCGGCCAGCATCTGGAACGGCAGCCAGGGCCCCACCCCCCCGGTGATCAGCGCCGAGGCAAAGAACGCCAAGGCACCGAGGACGAAACCGAACCCCCGGCCGAACACCCGCGCCGAGAGGATCAGGAGGAACCATTCGGGCTCGAAGCCGTTGATGCCGGGACTCGGCACCCGTAGAGCGGCGAAGCACGCGGCGAGAATCCCGAGCAGCGCCACCGCCTTGGCATCGATCGCTCCTTCTGAGAGCTCGGCCATGACGATCGCCAACAGGAGCGGGACAAGGCCGACGAAGATGAAGGGGGCATCTCCGTTGTGGGCCGTGTTGGCGCCCGCGGATTGATGGATCATCAGCGGCCAGCCAAAGGCGGCGATGCCGAAGAGCGTGGTCAGCAGGAGCAAGAACGAGGAGCGCGTCCCGATCCGCACCGCTGGAGTCCGCCGGCGATCGGATCGTGGAGCGGGTCGGGGAACCGAGACGGTCACGTCGGCACCGCTCGGCTGAGGACCCCGCGTACTTCGTCCACCGTGAGCCACTCTTCGGGGGCGAGCACCTTGGCCACCTGGGGCGCAAAAACCGGGGAATGACACACCACGTGGCGCGCTGGACCGTCCGCGATGACCTGGCCGTCCGCCAGGACGACTGCCCGGTCCCCGACGCGGGCCGCGAGCTCGACGTCGTGGGTGGCCAACACGATGGCATGCCCGTCTCCCGCCAGCTCCCGCAGGACCACGATGAGACGCTCCTTGCTGGGGTAGTCGAGCCCTCGGGTCGGTTCGTCGAGCAGGAGGAGGGCGGGCGCAGGTGCCAAGACGATCGCCAACGCGAGGGCGAGCCGTTGTCCCTCGGAGAGGTCGCGGGGATGGCGCTCGCCGGGGATCCCGGGCAGGATCCGCTCGAGCGTGTGAGCGGTCGCCCCGTCGTCGAGGGCGGAGACCTTGTCGGAGGTGCGACACTCGGCCTGGACGCTCTCTCCATAGAGGAGGAGACCCGGATCCTGAGGGACGAGTCCGACCTGGTGGATCAATTCCTCAGGACGAAACGATCGCGGGTCTCGCCCGTCCACGACAACCGCGCCACGGGTCGGCCGTCGTGCGCCCGACAGCGTGCTGAGCAGCGTCGACTTGCCGGACCCGTTCCTCCCCATCAGGACGAGGACCTCGCCCCGTGAGAACGAAAGGTCGACGCCGTCGAGCGCGATCACGCGTCCAGTACGCGACCGTGAGCTTTCGTGTCCCGCCCACCTCGACCGCTGCGGTCGTTGGGCCGGGCACCATCGTCGGGCCGGGGGGCGTGAAGGGAGCCAGGCGCTCGCGCAAAGGGGCGGCCTGTCGACGAGCGTCGCGGACCGTGAGCGGCAGAGGATGCCAGCCGACCAGGCGGCCCAGCTCGACCAGAGGCGGTGCGACCGAGGACGAGCGCATGATCACCTCGGGTGAGCCCTCGAGGACTGGCGCACCGTCGCCGGGCACGAGGACGATCCGGTCGGCAAACGGCACCACACGCTCGAGCCGGTGCTCGGCCATGACGACGGTCAGACCGAGATCGTGCACCAGTCGGGCCAGTGAACCCAGGACCTCTTCGGCTGCGGCCGGATCGAGGGCTGACGTCGGCTCGTCCAGCACCAGCATGCGGGGCGATGCCGTCAGCACCGCCCCGATGGCCACGCGTTGCTGTTGTCCACCCGACAAAGCCCGCAACGAGCGATCGCGCAGATCCTGGAGGCCGAGCAGGTCGACTGCATCTTCCACACGCCGACGCATGGCATCGGCTGGCACACCCAGATTCTCCATGGTGTAAGCCAACTCGTCCTCGACCGTTTCGGTCACGAAGGTGGCCAGCGGGTTCTGCCCGACGAAGCCAACGACGTCCGCCAGATCGCGGGGACGATTGTCCCTCGTTGTCCTCCCGTCCACGGTGACGGTACCGGCGAGCACTCCGCCGCTGAAGTGCGGTACGAGCCCGTTGATGGCCCGTAACAATGTCGACTTGCCGGTTCCCGTCTCCCCCACGACCACACACAGCTCACCTTCGGGTATCTCCAGGGTGACGCGATGCAGGGTCGGCCGGGCGGCGTCGGTATAGGTGAAGGACACCTCGTCGAACCGGATCACGCCGGAAATCCGGTGAGATCCGATGAGTTCTGACGAGCGCCCTGGGCCAAGGCCGCTTGGGATGCAGACCCAGGGGTCCCGATCTGCCGTGTCGAGGGACTGATCGGGCGGGGAGCCGCCAATGCCGGTACCGCGGCGACGAGGATCCCGACGACGGGCAGCAGAGGGATGCTCGGGAAGGCCAATGGCGTGAAGGACACGGTGAGTCCGGGCAGGTTGAGCACGTGCGCGACGATCATCGCCACCAGAGCGGCCATCCCCGAGCCGGCCACCAACCATTCGGGTTGGCGCCAGGGATCGGGTCGATAGCGCGAGCGTGCCGAGCGCCGGCCCCCAAGTGCGAGACCTATCCCGCACATGACCCCCGCCACCGCCATGATCGGCAGGCCCAGGCCGAAGAGCGAGCCCGAATCGATCACGCCGTAGAGCCCGACGGCTACCAGCAACAAGCCGCCCGTCGTGGCCCCACTGGCCAACCAGCGTGAGCCACGACCGAGAGAGATCCGACGCCCATAGCCGCGTGCGTCCATGCTGGTGGCGAGCTGCAGCGACCGGTCGAGCGCGCTCTCCAGAACCGGTACCGCGACACCGCGCATGCCCCGAAGGCCTCTGACCGGGATGCCGCGCTGTCGGCGTGCCTGGCGCACGATGCCGATCGACAGAACCAGTTCGGGGGTGAAGGCCAACGCGACGGTGACCGCCACACCCGTCTCGTACAGCACGGCCGGCAACGAGCGCAAGAGTCGGTAGGGACTGGCGAGCGAATTTGCGGCCCCGAAGCAGATCAGGATCACGGCGATCTGCAGTCCCTCCGTGAAGGCGTTGAGGATCGACTCCAACGTGACCGCGCCGCCGATGCTCACGGCCACCGCCCAGGACGGGAGTGGGACTTGCGGCAGGTGGAAGAGGACGTGCCCGGGCACACCACGTTGGCCGAACAGGATCTCTATCACCACCCGGATCACGATGACCAGAATCCCCAAGCGCAAGAAGAAGGCGATGGAGCGTGACCACGGCGCGGCCGTCCGACAGACGGACACAACGAAGCAAGCAACCGCTCCGATGAGAGCCAAGATGAACGGGTTGTTCGTCCGCATGGCGCAGATCGCCAATCCGGCCGCCCACAACCACCACGCCACCGGGTGCAATGAGCGGCGCCGGGGAGTGACGGCCCGGGTCACTCCTCCACCGACCTACGACGCCATCGGAGGAAGGCCGCGTGGCCGCGGACGGCGTCAGCAGAGGCAACGTAGGAGGGAACCGGAGCGACACCTGCCGGTATGGCGAGCGAGGGCTGGGCAGGGGTGGGGAGCGGAGTCGTCACGGCTACGGCGGAAACACCGATCAGGGTGCAGCGGCCGATGTGCACAATTCTCGCTTCCCGGTCCTCGACCCGGAAAACTCCGCAACCAGGCGGGGTCACACCGAGCCCCAAACCTTGTGTCTCGACGGTGGGAACTCTGCTGTCCTAGAGGTATCCCGGCTCATGACGTCGCCTGATGGCGCACCATTCACGGTTGCGGACCAGCGCCGGAGTCACACCGGCTTCCCCTCTCGGGCAGTACAACAATTGTTTCGCCCGCGTACGGTACCACCCGGGACTTTCGGCCCAAAGTGAGCCGAGCATCCTGAGAAGATCGAATTCCTGGGCCGACCGACCACCTCCTGGGATCACCTGGCGACGATGCGCCCGCATCGCTCGGATCAGGATTCCAAACGTTTCGCCGCATCTGCCTATCGGCGGTCGACACACCCCTCTCGCGACGGGCGAGCGTGAGTACCCGATGTGCTGGGGCCGGGAGCCATGACCGGTGCCGCCGGATCCGAAGAGGTCCGACTGGTAGGACATGGTGGCCGCGCGGACCGCCTCGACCGATCGTCGGACCTCACGAACGACGTCCGGTGGCACCCCACGCGACGCCGCTCACCTGACGACCCGCGACGAGCTCAGCGACGCGGCCCGGTGGGTGAACGGGGCCCTGCCAGGGCGGATTCCCATGAACTGGGAGGCACTTCGGGGCCTGCTGGCCGTTGCCGGAACCGGGTTGACTTACCTATCACCGATAGGTAATCTACCTATCGGTGATAGTGAGACAGACGAGCAACGGAGCTCTGACCATCGGCAAGCCCGCACAGCGGCGAGAAGCCAAGATGGCCACGATCATCGAATCGGCCTGGAAGCTCGCCCGTGAGCATGGGATCGCCGGGGTGTCGTTGCACGCGTTGGCCCGTGAGGTCGGGATGCGTCAGCCGTCGCTGTACGCCTACTTCGATTCGAAATTGGCGCTGTACGACGCCATGTTCGCCGACGGGAACCGGGACTTGTTGCACCGGCTGGACGTCGTCAAACTCCCTCGCGATCCACGCGCGGCCCTGAAGAGGTTTATGGCCGAGTTCGTTTCCTTCGCTCTCGAGGATGCGGCGCGCTATGAGCTGCTGTTCGAACGTCACGTACCCGGCTTCACGCCCTCGACCACGTCATACGCGCTCGCCGAGGATGTGTTGGGACGCGTCTACAAGCTGATCAACGACTCGGGTGTCATCGATCAGGGGGATATCGACTGCATCATCGCGATGGTCGCTGGACTCATGGAGGCACAGATGAGCAATGAGCCCGGTGGAGATCGTTGGACCCGTCATCTCAACCGCCTCGTCGATCTCTACGTGGACGACGCACTCAAAAGGAGGAAGCGTTAATGGAGCCCAATCGGATCACACGTCCCGAGGCCAAGGTGCTGGCCGAGGTGGAGTTCGAGCGTTTTGCCGATCTGGTCGCGTCGCTCACGCCCGGAGAGTGGAACCTCCCCACCGACTGCACGGGTTGGGACGTTCGTAAAGTCGTGTTGCATGTCCTCGGCTCGGCTGAGGCCCAAGCGTCGTTCGGAGAGTTCGTTCACCAGTTGAGGCGGGGACTGCCGCTCAACAAGGAGATCGACTCGCACCACTGGGTGGACGGCATGAACGAGCTCCAGATCCGCGAGCACGACCAGCTCTCGAACGACGAGCTCGTCGCGAACGTCCGAGCTGCCGGACCCAAAGCGGTCAAGGGCCGGTGGCGCACGCCGCCTCCCGCACGCTATATCCCTCTGCCATTCGGGCCACCCATCGGATGGGCCCCTCTCAAGTACCTGCTCGACGTCGGATTCACCAGGGACATCTGGGTGCATCGGATCGACGTTCACACGGCCATCGATCGCCCGATGCCAGTCACGGCCGGTCACGACGGACGCCTCGTTGCCGACATCGTGGAGGAGTGGGCCGGTATCCATGGTCAACCCTTCGAACTGGTGCTCGACGGCCCTGCTGGAGGGAAATTCACGCAAGGCACTGCGGGCGAGCGCGTCGAGATCGATGCGCTGGACTTCATCCGCACCCTCTCGGGCCGACTGCCAGGCACGGGGGTACTGAGCCATCCCCTCCCCCTGTAGATCTTGCCATCACCCACTCTCAGCACCCAGACAAGGAGCCCAATCATGGAAACCCGAATCGACGAGATCGCCGAGCGGATCTACCGGCTGTCCACGTTCGTACCAGACATCGGCCCGACCGGCTTCACGTTCAATCAATTTCTCATCGATGCGGACGAGCCCACCATTTTCCACACCGGTCCCCGTGGCATGTTCCCGGCGGTCTCCGAGGCCATCGCCACCCTGATGCCGCTCGATCGCTTGCGCTGGGTCACGTTCGGCCATCTCGAGGCCGATGAGTGCGGGGCGATGAACCACTTTCTCGAAGCTGCGCCGAACGCCCAGGTGGCCCACACCGCCATCGGCTGCATGGTTTCGATCAACGACCTCGCCGATCGGTTGCCGGTTCCCCTGGGACCTGACGCTTCGCTTGACATCGGAGGTCGGCGCATCCGCAGCATCGACACACCACACGTGCCCCACGGATGGGATGCCCACGTCCTCTTCGAGGAGACCACCGGTACCCTGTTCTGCGGCGACCTGCTCTCTCAAGTCGGAGACGGGCCGGCGCTGACGGGCGACGACCTCGTCGGTGCCGCCGTTCAGACCGAGGATCTGTTCGGCGCGAGTTGCATCACGCCGCAGTCGGCGTCCACCATCCGCGGCCTCGCGGCGCTCAACCCGACCACACTCGCGGTCATGCACGGTTGCTCCTACAGCGGCGACGCCAGTGCTGCGCTCCACGCCCTCGCCGACGACTTCGAGCGTCGGATGGTCCAATAGAGTCGAGGATCATCCATGTCGGGCGTCCCTGCGTTGTGGATTGCCCACGGATACAGGTTCGCGGATGCCGCCTGTGACCCGCGAACCCAGGAGCTCTTGCGCGCTTGGCGTGTGTCAGAGCGTCTTGACGAGTCCGCCGTCGATCGTGAAGTCGGCGCCCGTGATGTTTCCCGCTCGTTCGCCGGCCAGAAAGACGATGAGGTCTGCCACCTCCTCGGGGGTCGTGAACCGACCCGTGGCCGCATCGGACGCCGCCTGCTGCGCCACTTCGTCGGCATTGCTGCCAGCGGCGCGCGCCACAGTTCTGGCCACACCGTCCTCACCGAGCCAGAGCGCGGTTGAGACGGGGCCGGGACTCACGGTGTTGACACGGATGTTGTGCGATGCAACCTCCTTGGAGAGTGACTTGCAGAAACTGGACAAGGCCGCCTTGGCCGCGCTGTAGTCCAAAACAGCAGGATCGGGGAGAAAGGCGTTCACCGAGCTCGTGGTGACGATGTTTCCTTGTTCGGCAGCGAGCATCGCCGGCAAGACCGCTCTGGTCACCCGCACGGCTGCCATGAGATTGAGATCGATCGAGAAAGCCCAATCCTCATCTGTGATGCTCAAGAAACCGCCGAGGCGTGGATGAGCCACGCCGACGTTGTTGACGAGGATATCGATGCGACCGTGTTCGAGCGCAGCCGCGACGAGGTCGACGGGGCCGTTCCGCGTGGACAGATCGACAGGGACCAATTTGGCCGCACCGCTGGCCTCGAGGACGTCGAGCTCGGCCGAGCTCTTCCGAGCTCCCGCCACGACGTGTGCGCCCTCGTTGACAAGCGCCTGCGTCACGGCCAATCCGATGCCGGCGCTTGCGCCCGTCACTATCGCCACTTTGCCCTCGAGCCCGAGCTTCACGAGTACCTCCCTTCGAGGCGGGTTTCGAAGCCAGCCACCCTAGATCCGGTCCGGCGGCCGACCGGGAAACGAGCGGCGAGAACCTTGGCCACCCGACGCTTCACCGGCGTCGTGCGCGAGCCAGATGGATCAGGACGATCCGACGATCAGCACCAGCGTCCCGAGGCCCAGGAACAGACCCAAGAGGGTGATGGCGACGACGAACAAATTGTCGGGCCCGACGAACTCACCCCGATCGAGGGCAGCTTCAACGGCACGACGTCGGACGAGTCCATAGGCGATGAAGAGGAGCCCGACGACGGCGAAGCCTGCTCCGAGCACCGTGTAGGACCACCGCCGTCCCTTGGTGATGGCGGGGATGATCTTCGCCACACCGATGCTGACCGCGAACGCGGTGAAGCCCGTCCGCCACCACGCGAGGTACGTGCGCTCGTTGGCGAGGCACGCGTGCGCCGCAGAGCATCGTTGACCGAAGCACTCTCCTGAGCTGGTCCCTCCGGTTGCTGATCCATGCGTCCTCCTCTATCCGGGGTTCTGCTGTCGTCTCCGTACCGAGGGCTGAGCACACGAGGGGTCCCTCCGGTGCCTTAAGAGTCCACCAACTCGGTGACCAGAGCCTCGATACCCGCGAGCCTCTGGCTCAAGACGGGGGACAGCCCGTAGCGCGCCGCGAGCACCGGTGGTGCCACGTACGACACCTTCGTACTCCCCTGGTCATCCCAAACGAGGATCTTCAGTGGGAGGTCGAGCGCCGAGAGTGGGATGGCTTCCATGACGGGCGTTCCGGCGACCGGGCTTCCGAACATGACCAACACGGTGTCCCGAAGGTCCGAACCGACCAGACGCGCTTCAGCCCGCTGGTCTATCACCGCGAACAGCTTCAAACCCTTTGCGTTGATCAGGTCCGTGAGCTTCGAGACGGTTTCACCGACCGATCGCGAGCTCGAATTTCGATACGGCGCCGAATTCGTCAGATGTTGGGGAATCCACCACTTCGCGAACCTCCTCGAACCTCATGGTGTGGACTGATCGGACATCCCGCGACTCAACTGCTCCCACCGAGGAGCGAATTCCAGAATTCCTGGGTGGACGGGTAGATCAACTCTTGGTCGTGTGACAGCGAGTCCTTGACGAAGCGCGACCGCTCATCGGCCAGCACCTCGACGGTGCCCGTCTCGACGGCGTCGAGAGCCTGTCGGGCCACCGCTTCTGGGCTGACCTTCGGTGCATCGATTCCGGACGCCATCTCGGTGTCGATGAAGCTGGCGTGGACAGCCACGACGAGGGTGCCTTGATGGTCCAGCTCCATACGGATCCCGTTCGTCATCGACCAGGCCGCCGCCTTGGACGCACCGTAAGAAGCAACGAGGGGGTTCGAAACGAAACTGGAGACGGAGAGCATGTTCACGATCACCCCTCCGCCGTTGGCAGCGAGCACCGGTGCGAACGCCCTGCACATGGCGAGGGTCCCGAAGTAGTTCGTTTCCATCTCTTGCCTTGCGGGTCCGAGGTTCGGAGTGCCGATGAAGCTGCTGGCTTGCATGACTCCGGCGTTGTTGACGAGAAGAGTGACATCGGTGAGCTGTGTTGCGACCTCGGCGACCCGCTCCGGGTCGGTGATGTCGAGTCCGACCGGCGTCAGCCCGCGATCGACGACCGTTTCGGGTCGACGAGCCGCGGCGTAGACCTTGGCTGCTCTTCGGCCCAGGAGCTCATTCGCAAAGGCCCGGCCAAGTCCGCGGTTCGCGCCGGTGACCAGCGCGATCGATCCCTGGACACGCATGCCTGATTTCCCTTCTCCGCGGAAGCCCGGGGTCCGTTGCTGCGAGTTGCTTGCACTCGTCATGCCCGTTGTACCACCTCACCCCGCCATCAGGAGTCGCCACCCCGGGGCGGGAGGCGGACTGTCTGTCGGTCCGCCGAACGCCGACAAACATCTTCCGACGGCGTGAAGAGACGGTCCACGGGTCTGTCCATCCACGGCGACGCACGGCCTGATACGAAATCGGAGACCCTGTACCAGCTTCTCGCCAGGGCGCATTCGACGCGCTCCGACACCGCGATACCGTGGTCTCCCGAAGGGCCGGCCGCCGCCCCGTTTCGGTGCAGCGGACACCGTGCGGTCCAGTAGCTCGGGGCGGCGTTCGACAACGAGGGGAGCCGTCGTGTCACGACGAACGAGGCCGTCAGAGCCCCGGCACGGACCCACGAGGGTCCCACCGTCGGGACGGCGCCGGCGGCGTCTCCGCTTCGATTCTCCGCCACCTCGGGCCTTGGCTCTCTCGGGTTGGGCGCTGCTACCCCTGCGCGCGTTCCTGGGCTTCACCTTCTGCTTTGCCGGCTTGCAGAAGCTGGCCAATCCCAACTTCTTCGACGCCAACAGCCCGTCGGGTATCCAGGCCCAGATGATCGCATCCATCCGGATCAGCCCCTTGCACGAACTACTCGGGCACCTCCTCCGCTTTGCCGTGCCCATTGGCATCGCGATCGCCCTGGCCGAGTTGGCTGTGGGTCTGGGAACGCTTCTCGGGTTGTGGACCCGGGTTGCCGCCGTCGGCGGGATGGTGCTCGCCTTGACGCTCTTCCTCACCGTGAGTTTCCATTCGTCGCCGTACTACACCGGAGCCGACATCGTCTTCGTCTTCGCCTGGATCCCGCTCGTCCTGGCCGGATCCGGCGGCGTGCTGTCGCTCGACGCGGTGATTGCTTCGCGCGTGGCAGGCGAGTACGACCTCGGGCCGCCGACCGTTGTCCCGGTGCGCTTCTCGCTCGTCCAACAGGTTTGCGGCCACTACGAAGACGACACCTGTGCGGCGCAGGGCGGTCGGCGCTGCGACGTCCACGCGTGTCCCTTCCTGTCGCCATCGGACCAGGGAGAGCGGGGCAGCGTCCTCCAGCGTGGCCCCGACGAGGTCGACCGACGGACGGTGGTTCTCGGGGGTGCCGCCGTTGCGGCGGCGGCCGTCGCCGGAGGTGTCGTCGCTGGTGCGGCCGCGGGTCTCGGAAGGGCCGCCGGTGGGACGAAGAGCCCCGGGAACGAGACCGTCACTCTTGCCCCGCAGCACCCGAGCTCGGCTGCTCCGACGGCTCCGAGCTCGACGACAACGGCTCCGGGCTCGTCGGTGCCGACGACACCGACGCCGTCGACGCCGGCCGGGACGCAAATCGGACTCGCCAGCCAGGTTCCGGTGGGTGGGTCGGCCAGCTTCACGGATCCCAAGACAGGCGACCCCGGCCTCGTCATTCAGCTCGCCAAGGACCAGTTCGTCGCCTATGACGCGGTCTGCCCCCATGCGGGGTGCACTGTTGGGTATTCCCCTGCCGCGGCCCTCATCGTGTGCCCTTGTCACGGCTCCGAGTTCGACCCGAGCACCGGCGCCGTCGTAAGTCCGCCGGCCCCCCGCGGCCTCACCCGCATCCAGCTCGCCGTCGACGCCAACGGCGAGCTCGTCGTCGACGGCTGAGGAACGCCCAGTGTGCCGTGAGGCACCCGTGGCCGTGGCTCGACATGGATCGCCAGGTTTGCTTTGGTACCGTTCTCCTCCCCGGTCGAACGCTCCGACCGGCGTCACGGTCGATGCTCTGACCAAGGGGGACGTCCCATGGAACCTCGAACCGATTCAGCGGTTCCCGAGCGGTCCGTCGCCGCTCGACTTCGTATCAACCAGCGCACCCTGCAGGTCGCCCTGGGGCTCCTGTGGGTCATCGACGGGATCCTCAAATTCCAGCCCAAGCTGTTCAACCCGGGCCTGGTCTCCACGGTCATCAGGCCGATGGCGGCAGGGCAGCCCACGCTCCTGAGCTCGAGCATCGGCCACATGGCCAACTTCCTCTCCCATGAGGCGGCTATGTGGGACGTCCTGTTCGGGCTGATCGAGGTCGCCATCGGCGTGGGCATCTTCTTCCGGCGCTCGTTGAAGCCGGCGCTCGTGGCGTCCTTCGTCTGGGGCATCGGGATCTACGTCTTCGGCGAGGGCCTCGGCATGGTGCTCACGGGCGACACCTCACCTCTGGTGGGTGCGCCCGGCGCGGTGTGCTTCTACCTGCTCCTGGGCCTGATGCTGTGGCCGCGCTCCGAGGAGGGCGAGGAAGGCGCCGTCGGCGCCGACTCTTCGGCCGCGGCCCGCGGACTCTTCGGCGGAACCTGGTCGCTCCTGGTCTGGGCGGCCATCTGGATGTTCGAGGCCATCATCTGGATGTTCCCGTCCAACCGGACCGGCAACGCCATCGCCAACCAGATGGCCGGCACGTCGGACGGCGAGCCCGGCTGGTACGCCCACCTGTTGCACTCGTTCGGGCACGCCTTCGCCGGCGCCGGCATCGAGGTGGCGGTGATCCTCGCCGCGCTTTCGCTCGTCATCGGCGTGGGCCCATTGGTGTCGAACCGGCCCCAGGTCTTCATCGGGCTGGGCATCGGACTCGCCCTTCTCTATTGGGTCACCGGAGAAGGGCTGGGCGAGATCTTGACGGGTTCCGGCACGGACCCCAACAACGGCCCCATCATCGCCCTGATCGGATTCTCGGTCCTGCCGCTCGTCCCGGCCAGGGCGCATGAGCCCAGCCCCGCGGCTCGCCTGATGGCCGCTCGTCCACTCGCAGCCGTTCTCGGCGTCCTCGCCCTCGCGGTCGTCCCGTTGACGGCCGCGGTGATCCCCACCTCGAGCGACGCCGCGCCCTCGTCGACGTCTCCTGCGTCATCGGGCAGCTCGTCCATGAAAGGCATGTCGATGTCGGGGTCCGCCGGCAGCGTGTCCTCGGCCCTCAAGGCGGGCGGGGGTGGGACAAGCTCTATGAACATGTCCGCCATGGCCGGCTTGAACGTGACGGACCCGAACTGGAAGTACACGGGGCCGGCGCTGCCGGCGGCCGAGGTGAACGAGCTCACCGTCTCCAGCGACGAGCAGGACAAGGGTCACGCCATGCAGACACCGGACTGCGCCGCTCAGCCCACCGCGACGCAGGTCCTGGGTGCTACCGAGTACGTGCAGGCCACCTCGGCCGCGGTGGCCAAGTACGCGCACCTCAGCGTGGCCCTCGCCGCAGGCTACGTTCCGATCACCGACACCCGTTACCCGGTGGTGCACTACCTGAATTTCCGGTACATGAACCCGCGGGACATCTTGAACCCCGATACCGTGGACTCGCTCGTCTACGCGACGACGCCCTACGGTCCCGTGCTGGTCGCGGCGATGTTCTTGATGCCAGGGGGCGGTGACGGGCCCATGCCCTTCGGTTGCCTGGTGCAGTGGCATGCGCACACGAACCTGTGCTCCAGCGACACGACGGGTCAGATCGACGGCCTGCAGCCCTGCCGCGCCGGCTCGCACGCCGATCCCACCACGCCGTTCATGACCCATGTCTGGCAGGTCCCCGTCGCCGGCGGCCCGTTGGCCATCGACCCCTCCGACCTCCAGGTCGTCGAGGCGGCGATCATGGCCCAGGAGAGGGGCCTCGCTCCGACGACCACGGGGATGCCGCCGAATTGATCGTCACGACACACCGGCCGACCGCGGTTCGAAAGCCAGGCTGACGGAGTCGGGCACCTGCCCGATACCCCTTGCAACCTGCTCGACCTCCGGCCCGATCTCTGCCGCCAGCGGCTCCAACTCCCCGAGCTCGAAGCCGTACACCTCCGCCGCGTTGGCTCCGATCATCTTCGCGACCTCGTCCCGGTCCATACCGGAATAGGTGTTGGCCAGAGCCTCGCGGGTGTAGGGGAACGTTCCCTCCTCGTGTGGGAAGTCGCTCCCCCACATGATCCGGTCCACGCCGATGAGCGCGCGGTCCAGAGCGTCTTCACGGCTCATGAAGCTGGCCCCGACCCAGCAGTTCGTGGCCCAGTACTCGCTCGGCTTCCTGCCCAGCCTGAACGGTTCGATGAACGTCAGTGCTCCGATACGGCCCTCGTCCTGTTTGGCCTGGATGCCGTCCATCGCCTGAAGCGTCGTCGCGATCCACTTCGATCCGGCCTCGGCCACGACGAACTTGAGGCGCGGGAAGCGGTCGAAGACGCCGGACATGATGAGCGACCACAGCGGCCGATGGGAGTAGAAGCTCGCCTCCAGCACGAACAGAGCCAAGGTCGCCGGGAAGTAGCCCTCGTTCGGTGAGCCGCCACCGCCGTGGACGTTGACCACGACGTCACGCTCCTCGCAAGTCCGCCAGACCGGGTCGTACACAGGCGAATGCAACGGGTCGATTCCGCTGCCGGGCGGCACGCCGGGCAACAGGGCGCCACCCATGAGCCCGTGGTCGGCGATCCAATGCACGTCCCTGACGGCCTCGTCGACGTCGTTCAACAGGACCTGCCCGATGCCCGCTCGTCGGCCCGGGAGCGCCGCGCACCATTCGGCCAGCCACCGGTTGTGGGCGCGGAGGCCGGCGAGACGCAGCGGGTAGTCCGCGGCCGGGGGCGTCGGCGTCACCAAGCCACTCGTGGGGAAGAACGGTGGGACGGTGTTCGGGTAGACCACTTCGCCGACGATGCCGTCGGCTTCGAGGGCGGCTTGGCGCACGTCACTGTCCCAGTTGCGGTCGGCGTCGGGTGCAGTCAGATCCCTGAACGGGTTGGCGTAGCCAGCGAGCCAGCCGTCGAACTCGTCGTGGTATCGGGTTTCGAGGTACGGCCGGTAGTCGGCCGCGTCGGCACCGGCGTGGCAGTCCGACGAGATAACGGTGTAACGGTCCATGGCGTGCTCCTCGATCCCATCGGTCCAAGACCCGTTACGGGCACTGTAGCGATACGACACCGACGCACGTCGCCGGGAGCAGCTGCACCCACCGTGCCTCGACTCATTGGACGATGATGGGCATCCGATCCCAACCTCGGACGGTCGAGGTCGGGGACAGCTCGATGCCGCTGTAGTCGACATCCCATTCGGGCCATCTGTTCAACAGCTCGTCCAGCGCGACTCGACCTTCCAACCGTGCCAGGTGCGAACCCAGGCAGAAGTGCAGGCCGTAGCCGAAGGTGAGGTGCTGGATGTCAGCCCGGTGGATGTCGTAGAGGTCCGGGTTCTCGTACCGGCGCTGATCGCGGTTCGCCGACGCGAGCAACATGAGTATCGGGCTTCCCGCCGGCACCGTGGTTCCGTAGTACTCGATGTCCTCTGTCACGTATCGGGCGGTGGCGTGGCCGGTCGGTTCGAAGCGCAGGGTCTCGTCGATCACGTTCGCGACGAGGGATCGGTCCCGAACCACCGCGTCTCGCTGGTCCGGGTGCTCGGCGAGCACCTTCGCCAGCCAGCCGATCAGCCGACCGGTGGTCTCGTTGCCTGCTCCGGCCAGGACGGAGGTGTACGTGAGGACCTCCTGGCGCGTCAAGGTCCGCGTCTCTCCCGCCCCATCCTCGAACTCGGCGTGGAGCAGCATCGTCATGAGGTCGTCCGAGGGGTGCTCGGCCCGCCACTCGACGTAGTCGGCGAACATCTGGCCGTTCGCCACCTTTTCCTGCCGGATCACCATCGGCTCGCCGGGTCTGGTGCGCAAGTTGTGGTCCGTCGTGTTGCGAACCGCCACCTGGTCCTGCTCGGGGATACCGAGGAGCATGCCGATCACCCGCATCGGGAGCATCGACCCGAGCTCCGCGATGATGTCGAAGCCGCTTGAGCCGACGAGGGGGTCGAGGCAGCGGACGCAGAACCGGCGAACCTCGTCTTCGAGCTGGGCCATGCGCTTCGGAGTGAACACTCGCGACATGAGCCCTCGATGCGCCGTGTGCACCGGCGGATCCTCGAACATGACGACGCCGTTGGGCAGCTCGATGCCCGCCTTCATGATGTCGAGAATGTCGCTGCGGGTGTTCGAGAACACCTGCCAGTTCGCCAGAGCTCTCTGGACGTCCTCGTGTCGCGCCAGAGTCCAGAAGTCGTACCGTTCGTTGTGGTAGACCGGCGCTTCCTCGCGGAGCCGGGCGTAGGTCGGGTACGGGTCGGCATTGATGCCGACGTCGTACGGGTCGAAGTACACGCTGGAATCGCTCATGAAAGGATCTTCGCCCCATCCTAAGTGGGAGCACTCGTTGTCACTCGACGAGGGCCGGGAACCGGCACGTGGGCCAACCGAACGACCGGTGCATCTGGGATCCGGTCGCGACCGCAGTCGGCGGCCCGAGCCACTGAACCGCTTCGGATCCCTATCCCGTGTCAGGACAGCAGCGAAGCCCTACCATCTCGGGCTGTGCCAGCCGAACGGGTCCGCCTGCGCATCGGGAACCTGGCCAAGGCCGTTCTCGTCAGCGGGCAGGCCTACCAGGACCCAAAGGACGCGCTGAACGAGTTCGTCTCGAACGCCGCCGACGAGTACGTCGAGGCCGGTCAGCGGGGCGAACGGATCAGAGTCGTGCTGCGGCGCAAGGGCCGGTATCCGGTGATCGCCGTCGACGACTCAGGTCGCGGCATGAGCCCGGACCGCCTACGCGAAGTCGCCCGCAACCTCTTCGAGTCCTCGAAGGCGGGCGACGACCGAACCCTCGGGGAGAAGGCCATCGGTATCCTGGCCTTCCAGCAGCTCTGCGGCAGATGCGACGTGGTGTCACGAACCGCGCCGAGTCCGGAGAGCTGGGTTCTCCACCTCGAGCGCGGCAAAGCCACTGCCACCTTGGAGCGGGAGAGACGGCGGGCCCGCCAGGAGCCCGGGACCACCGTGTACCTGAGCGACCTCGATCCCGAGGTCCTCCGGGTCCTCACGCAGCGGCGCGTGGTCGACTACCTCCGTTCCCGACGCGGGGCGGCCTTGGCGAACCGCGACTACGAGATCGAAGTGGTCGAGGGACGCTCGTCCGAGCTCGTACTGCCGGACAAGCCTGAAGGCGTCAAGCTGTCGATCCCGGCGCGGCAGACCTTGTGGGGAAGAGTTGAGTTCGCGCTGTATGTCGCACCTGGCGACGGGCGCCGTCGAAGGGTGTCGGTCGTAGGGCGCGCGGGGACAAGCATCCTCGACGACCTTGCCGAGCTGGAAGAATTCTCGGGTCCACCCTGGGACAGTGATCAGGTCTCCGGCCGGATCGCCTTCGCGTCGTTGCTGCAGACCGCAGGACGCCGAGCGATCCTGCGCGACCGTGCCGCGTTCCCCGTGTTCGTGGAAGCAGTCAAGGCGATTGAACCGGCCGTCGGGCAGACGATCGAACGAGTGGCGCGAGAAGTCGATGCTGCGACCTCGGACCGGCTCGCGGACGTGATCCGACGGATCTTCGGACGCGTGCTCAAGGAGCTCGAGGACCTCGACAACCCGATGCGTTCGGCCACCGGGGTTTCTCCCGGACCGGGCGTAGGTCTCCCACCTGGCCCCGCGGAGACCAACGGAGCGAGTTCGCCGAGGCCCGGTGAACCCGCTCCACCCGACCTCGGGGAGCTTCTCCCTCCACCCAACGACCCGGTGCCGCCGGCCACCGGTTCGGACTCGGATCCGCCGAACGGGTCTGGGAACAGCAAACTTCCGACCGTCCTGCCCGACCCGGATCCAGGGGAAGGAAGGAGTCGGTTCGATCCCGAAATCGGTGTCGTCTTCTTCAACGACTCCCACCCCGATTACCTGTTGGTCAAGGACTCGGAACCGGTGCTGCTCGACTACCTGGCCACGCTCGTGGCCAAGGAGTACGTCGTCTACAACAATCCTCGGGCAGAACCCACGGAGGTCGGCGAGGAGTTGGTAAGGATGCTCGTGCGGGTCCGGCGTCACATCCCGAAGCGTTGAACCCGAGAGACGTTCGATGGCGGCCACGGGGTCGGGACACCGACGCGCGGCCGGCGTGTCGAGCGGCGGTCGCATGCGTTGGAGGCCGCAACTCGTGAGACGGGTCTGCAGCACGTAGAGTCGACCGCCGTGGCGATTCCCGTCCAGGTGACCTTCGACTGCGGGGACCCCCACGCCATGGCTCGGTTCTGGGCCGACGCGCTCGGCTACGAGAAGGAGGACCACTCGGAGCTGGTCGAGAGCCTGGTCCGGGACGGGGCGATTCGATCTGAGGACACGGTCGTCGAAGACGGGGCGCGGCAATTCTCCGACGTCTCGGCCTGCCGCGACCCGTCCGGACACGGACCGAGGATCTTCTTCCAGCGTGTCCCCGAACCGAAGACCTCGAAGAACCGGGTGCACCTCGACCTGCACGTCGGACCGGAGCGCCACCAGGCCGAGGCCGACCGTTTGGAGGGACTCGGGGCGCACCGGCTCTGGTACAGCGACGACCGGGGAGCCAAGTGCTGGACGATGGCCGACGTCGAAGGGAACGAGTTCTGCGTCGACTGAATTGCGTCGCGTGATCGGCGCCGGGGCGGCCGGTCGCGAGGACGGTCCTACGATCTCGGGCGTCGAGCCGTCGGTGCCGGGCCCACGGCGCAAGAGGGTGGTGAACGGATGAAGGTCGACCTGATGCTCTCGGGATCCGTGCTCGACGCGGCACGCCGGGCCCGGGAGCTCGAGCAGATCGGCGTCGACGGCGTGTTCAGCTTCGAGAACGCCCACGACGTGTTCTTCCCGCTCGTCGCCGCGGCCCCGGTCTGCTCGCTCGACCTCTTGACCAACGTCGCCATGGCCTTCCCGCGGAGCCCGCTTCACCTCGCCCACGCCGCGTACGACCTCCATGAGCTCTCCGGCGGCCGGTTCCGCCTCGGTCTGGGTTCCCAGGTTCGGCCGCACGTCGAGAAGCGGTACGGAGCGCAGTGGGGGAAACCGGTCCAGCACATGCGCGAGTCCGTGCTGGCGACGAAGGCGATCCTCCGCTGTTGGCAGGAGGGGGATCCGCTGCATTTCGAGGGTGAGTACACGACGCACACCCTCATGACCCCGATCTTCGATCCCGGGCCGAACCCGTACGGCGCGCCGAAGGTGCTGGTCGGCGCCCTCGGGCCGAAGATGGTGCAGATGGCGGCCGAAGTCGCGGACGGCGTGCTCGTGATGCCGTTCAACTCGGAGCGGCACATGCGGACCCGGACGATGCCGGCGATCGAGGCGGGGCTGGCGGCCGCGGGACGAGCGCGCCCGGACATCGAGCTGACGGCGGAGGTCATCGTCTCGGTCGGTCGGGACGAGGAAGAGCTGGCCGCGGCGACCGGGGTGCGCTCCCTGCTCGCCTTCTACGGCTCCACGCCGTCGTACCGGCCCGTGCTCGACGTCGAGGGCTGGGGTGACCTTCAGCCCGCGCTCAACGCCATGTCGAAGCGCGGCGAATGGGCCCGGATGGTCGAACTGGTCGACGAAGAGATGGTGAGCAGGCTCGCCGTTCGGGGCACACCGACCGAGTGCGCGGAGGAGATCTCGGCGAGGTTCGGGCACTGCGACCGCATCTGCGCCTACTTCCCCGGCTACCAGGCGTCGGACGAGCTGGTCGGCGAGTTCGTCGATGCGATGAGGGCCCGGTCATGAGCTCCGAAGATCGCGTGCTGGTCGACGTCGCCGACGGCGTGGCCACCATCACCCTCAACGACCCGGCGAAGCGGAATGCCTTCGGTGGTGGCATGGGCCGGGAGCTCGCCGAGGCGTACCGGCGGTGTGACGCCGATGACGCGGTCCGTGTCGTCGTCCTCACAGGAGCTCCCCCGCGTTCTGTGCCGGTGCCGACATGTCCGAGGGAGCCGCCACGTTCCGTTCGCGCGACGACGGCACGTTCAGCGCGGCCGGCATCCCCACGACGGCGTGGCAGGTGCGCAAGCCCGTCATCGCGGCCGTGAACGGGCATGCCGTCGGGATCGGTTTCACCCTGACCCTGCAGTGCGACATCCGGATCTTCGCGGCCGATGCGAAGTACGGGGTGGTCCAGGTTCGGCGAGGCGTCATGGGTGACGCGTTCTCCCATTGGACCCTCCCCCGCCTCGTCGGCATGTCCGCCGCCGCCGAGATCCTCCTCGCGGGTCGGACCTTCGACGGGTCCGAGGCGAAGGAGATGGGCCTGTGCCGCCTGGTGCTCCCCAACGACGAGGTGCTGCCCGCGGCGACCGAGCTTGCCCGCGACATGGCCGTCAACACGGCGCCGCTGGCCGTTGCCCTCAGCAAGCAGCTCCTGTGGCGCACGTGGGAGTGCACGGCCGACCAGGTCGGCCTGCAGGAGACCGAGTACCACCATCGACTGATGGCCCACCCGGACGCGGCCGAGGGCGTTCTGGCCTTTCTGGAGCATCGACCCCCGCGGTGGCAGGGTCGGGTGGACGGCTGACACCGCACGCCTCCACCGCACCTTGCGTAACCTGAGGTGGTGGGTCGGCTGCGCGTCGTCGTCGTGTCGGACAGCCATCTTTCGCCTCGTGCCCCCGAGGCTGCCGGCAACTGGTCCGCGGTGACCCGCTACGTGGACGACGTCCGGCCCGACCTCGTGGTCCACGTCGGCGATCTCTCGCTCGACGGCCAGCACGATCCCGAGGATCTGCGGCACGCTCGTCGTGAGCTGGACCGGTTGGGGTCACCGTGGGTCGCCGTCCCCGGGAACCACGACATCGGCGACAACCCCGTCGTCGGCGCCGACCCCGACGAGGTCGCGACGGCTGATCGCCGATCGCGCTGGCTCCGGGTCGTCGGCGACGACTACTGGTCGGTCGGGCTCGCCGGGTGGCGGCTGCTCGGCCTCGACGCGCAGCTCTTCGGCACCGGGCTCGACGCCGAGGGGGAGCAGTGGGACTTCGTCCAGGCCGAGCTCGGCCGTCCGGCCCGTTCGATCCTGATCACGCACAAGCCGCTGACGGCCACCGCCGGCGAGCTCGCCGCCGCACCGCCCTACCGCTTCGTCCCGGCTCCGGGACGCGACCGTCTCGCCGGCCTCCTCGACGGGGGCGGCGTCGAGGTCGTCGTGAGCGGGCACGTGCACCAGTACCGGTCCTTCGGCCACGGCGCGCAGCGGCACGTGTGGGCGCCGACCTCGTGGGCCGTCCTGCCCGAGGCGATGCAGGCGAGCATCGGCGCCAAGCGGTGCGGCATCCTCGCGCTCGAGCTCCCCGACGACGCCGGAGCGGAGGCGGCCGTCGAGCTCGTGGAGCCCGACGGCCTGGCGCAGCTGACACTGGCCGAGAACGCCGTCGACCCGTATGCGCACGCAGGAACGGTCTGAGCTCCACCGTCGCGGGATGCACGGTTGAATCGTGTGGGAGACGACGCCTCTGGGCACCTGGCCGACACCGCTCGAGGCCGCGCCACGGCTCGCGTCGCACCTGGGCCTGCGACCGGGCGACCTGTGGGTCAAGCGCGACGACCTGACCGGGCTCGGCGCCGGCGGGAACAAGGTGCGCAAGCTCGAGCACCTCTGCGCCGAGGCGCTCCGGGACGGTGCGACGGTGCTCGTCACCAGCGGTGCTGCCCAGAGCAACCATGCGCGGCTCACCGCCGCCGCTGCAGCGCGCCTCGGTCTCGGCTGTTGTCTCGTCCTGGCCGGTCCGCCGACCACGCGAGCCACCGGCAACGTCGCCTTGGACCGCCTCCTGGGCGCCGACATCGTGTGGGTGCCCGACGCGAACGACGTCGAGTTGGTCGAGCGGTCCGAGGACGTGGCACGCCGATTGACGGATGAGGGCCACCGGGTCTCGTTGATCCCCTACGGGGGATCCAGCGTGACCGGGGCTCTCGGCTACGTGGACTGCGCCGCCGAGCTACTGCAGCAGATGCCCGGCCTCCGCCATGTCGTGGTGGCCGTGGGCTCGGGCGGGACCATGGCCGGGCTGGTCGCGGCGCTCGGCTCCGACCGGGTCCTCGGCGTCGACGCCGGTGCGCTGGCCGATCCCGGCGGGCGCGTGCGGGAGCTGGTGGGCGGCCTGGCCGATGCGGGTATCGGACCCCGCCGGAGTGGTCCGCTCCGGCTCCGGCGCGACCAGGTCGGTGCCGGCTATGGCGTCCTCACTCCGCGAGCTGTTGACGCGCTCCGGGCGGCCGCCCGCTGCGAGGGCCTCGTCCTCGACCCCGTCTACACGGCCAAGGCCCTGAGCGGCCTCGCCGCCGCCGTGGCCGACGGCGATGTGGTCGCAGGCGAGCCGGTGATCTTCGTCCACACCGGCGGGCTACCGGGGCTCTTCGGCCACGACGCCATCGGGCGCGCCGATCTCTTCGGGTGACACGGATCCTTCCCGGCCGCTAACGCCAGCGGAAGTCGGGCTCCCGGCGCTCCATGAAGGCCCGGCGCGCCTCCGCCGCGTCGTCGAAGCCGAGCAGGCGGGACGTGTAGTCCTGCTCGGTGCGGTAGGCGTCGCGCAGCGGCAGGTTCTCCACCCGGTTCATCGACTCCTTGGCCAGGCGGAGGGCGATGGGGCTCTTTGCCGCGAGCTCCGAGGCGAGCGCACGCGCCGTCCCGGCGAGCTCGTCCGCCGGGACCACCGCCCGGACCGCCCCCAACCGGTAGAGCTCGTCGGCGGGCACCTGCTCGCCCGTGAAGAACATCTCACGTGCCTTGTGCCGGCCGACGAGCAGCGAGAGGTGGGCGCTCGCGCCGAGGAGGCCCACGTTGATCTCGGTGGTGCCGAAGCGGGCCCCTTCCGCCGCCAACAGGATGTCGCAGCACGCGGCGAAGGCGACTCCCGCGCCGAGCGCCGGCCCGTTGATGGCCCCGATCACCGGGACGGGGCAGTCGATGATCGCCCACATGGCATCACGGGCGACGCGCCCGCGGTCGAGCACCAGCGCGGGCGGCAGCTCGTCGAGCGGGCCCCGGTCGTCGACCGTCTTGAGATCGACCCCGGCCATGAAGGCCTTCGTGCCGGTCGCCGTGAGGATCGCCACCCGCACGTCCCGGTCGTCGCCGAGCACGCCGAACACGTCGCGGAGCTCGGCCATGCTGGCCGTGGTGACGGCGTTGACCGGCGGCCGGTCCAAGGTCACCGTCGCGATGTGGTCACGGAGCTCGACCGTCACGTCACTCATGCATGCTCCTCGAGGCCTCCGGTGCGACGGGCCGACGCGTCCTACCGGTGGACGACGGTCAGCGTGAAGGACTGGGATGCATCCGTGCCGATGCCGTTCGACGCGCCGAGCGTGATGGCGTAGGTCCCCTGGCTGCCCTTCGCGGGAGTGCCCGAGATCGTGGCCTTACCGCCCGCCTTGGCCTTGAAGGTCAGCCCAGCGGGCAGTGCTCCGCTCTCGCTCACCGCTGCCGCGGGGTAGGCCGACGTCTTGACCTTGAACGTGAAGGCCGTGCCCATCGTGGCCGTCGCCGTCACGGGGGAGGTGAAGACCGGAGCCTGGTCCACCGTCAGCACGAAGTTCTGCTTCGTCGTGCCGCCCGAGTTCTTCGCGGTGATCGTCAGGTCGTAGGTGCCGCCCGACGTGGCCGCCGGGGTGCCCGACATGGTGGCCGTGCCGTCGCCGTTGTCGACGAAGCCGAGGCCGCTGGGCAACGTCCCGGTCTCGGTGAGCGTCGGCGTCGTCGTGCCCGCGGTGGTGACGCCGAAGCTGAACGAGGTCCCCGCCGTCGCCGTCGCCAAGGCGGGCGAGGTGAAGGAAGGCGCTCCGGCCGATCCGACGTTCTGGGTGACGAAGTCCGTCGAGCTCGTGAAGTAGGGATCCCCGCTATAGCTCGCCTTGACCTTGAAGCTTCCCGTCGACGCGAACGTGACGGTGCACTGGGCCTTGCCCCCTGAGACCGGCAGGTTGCTGCAACCGGAGTACGACCCGCCGGTGGACGAGAAGGTCATCAGGCCCGAGAGAGGGCCCGAGCCCGAGGTCTTGGTCACCGTCGCGGTGTAGGTCACGTGGGTCCCGGCCGGGATTGTCGGGGGCGGGTCCGGGGTCATGCTGAGCACCGTGCTCCCGGGCGACACCGTCACCGCCACCAGGGGGCTGGTCACCGAACCGGCCGGATTGGAGGCCACGACGTGGTAGGTGAAGACCTGGACCTCGGGCACCGAGGTGGCGCTCACGGCGCCGGTGTTGGCGTTGACGGAGAGCCAGCTCGGGGCGCCTGGCGCGAACGAATAGGTCGGGCTCGGGCTCGGGTTGCCGCTCACCGTCGAGGTGGCCGAGTAGGCGGTCCCGACGGTCACCGAGGACGGCCCGTTCACCGCGACCGACGTCGGGGCGACGTCGATCGTGACGGTGTTCGACGGGGCCGAGGAGGCGCTGGTCCCGATGGCGTTGGTGGCGGTCACGGTGAAGCTGTACTGGCCTCCCGGGGTGAGCCCACCGACCGTCGCTTGGCCGGAGGAGCCGTCGGCGCTCGCGGTGGCACCGCCCGGCGAGGCGGTCACGGTGTAGGAGGTGATGGTCGATTCGCCGTCGGACGCGGGTGGCGACCAGGTCACCGTGGCCGAGCCCACGCCCGGCGTGGCCGAGGCGCCCAGGGGCGCCGAAGGCACGTCGAGGACCGTGAGGACGAAGGTCTGGGTCGCATCGGGCGCCACCCCGTTCGATGCGGTGATCGTCACGTCGTAGACGCCCGAGGTGCCGGCCGACGGCGTGCCGGCGATGACTGCCGTGCCGTTCCCCTGGTCGGCGAAGGTCACGCCGTCGGGCAGCTCGTTCGCCGGAGCGGAGAGCGTGACCATCCCGTCGCCGGCCGGGTCCATGCCCGGATCCGTCGTCACGGTGAAGGTCCCCGTCGTACCGACGGTGAAGTCGGTCGACGCGGCCGACGTGATCGTCGGAGGCGAGACCGTGTAGGCGAACACGTCGGACTCCTGGTCCTCGCTCGTGATCTCCTGTCCGGGGTTGCCGGGGTCGGGTACCGCGACCGTCACGTTGACCGGCAGAGAGTCGGTCCCCCCGCAATCCTGGAAGTCGGCCACCGCGCCCGGAGCGGTGGCGGTGAGGGTGGAATCGTTCACGACGTGGACGCTCGTCGCACCCGCGATGTCCCCGCATCCGTCGGTGAAGGTCACGACGTTGGCCGACGAGCTCCCGCCGCCGTCGAAGCCGCTCCCCTGAATGGTGACCGGGGTCCCGCCGTCGCCCGATCCGCTGCCCGGAGAGACGCCCGAGACGTCCGGAATCGCTTCGACGAACGCGTCCGAGGCCACGACCGGAGTCGTACCGGCCGGAACCACGACCTCGACGTCCGTGGGGAGGCCCTGCGGGCCGCACGAGGACGAGGCGTTGGCCGAGTCGTCCGGCGCGACGACGGCGATCCGGGTGTCCGACGAGGATTCGAACTGCGAGGCGGGGACCGAGACGGAATGCCCGTCGCCGGCGCACGCCCCGTCGACGAATTCGACCGCGACCGCCCCGGTGAACCCGAAGCCACTGACGACCACCTGCTCGCCGCCGTCGATGAAGCCGTCGGATGGCGTGACGCCGGTCACGGCCGACGACGCGAAGGTGTACTCATCGGCCGCGCTCGTGGAGCTCGACCCCGCTCCCGTCTGAACGACGACGTCGGCCGTGACGCTGAACGAGCCGCCGATGTTCTGGCTGTAGTCGGGCGCCTGCACTTGGGCGCTGGTGCCGTCACTGCTCACCGAGGTCACGGTTCCGAGCAGGTTGGCCCCGCCCGGACCCTCGAACGCGGCGACCACGTTCTGCGTGAACCCGGAACCGTCGACGGTCACCGCGGTACCTCCGTCCACCGGTCCGGCATCCGGCGCGACGCCCGTCACCGTGGGAGGGCCGAACACGTAGACGTCAGCCTCCGAAACCCGTGACGTCCCTCCCGGCGTCGTCACCGTCACGTCGGCCGCCACGTTCTGCGCGCCCGGCGGGAGGTCGGCAGACACGTCCGGTGTCGTGACGTCGATGTCGGAGTCGTCGACCACCTGGCCCGGCGACACCGGCACGCTTACATCGGTCGACCCGAGCTGGAAGTCGACCCGCGTCGCGCCCGTGAAATCCGAGCCCTGGACGTCGATCGCCTGGCCACCGCCGACCGGTCCCGCGCTGAGCGCGATGCCCGTGACGACCGGCCGGTTGCCGTCTGCCCCCGCCGGAGCGGCGGTGAGCGCGGGCAGGGCCACGCCGGCTGCGGCCAACATGCTCAACGCGGCCAGGCCGCGCCTGGCCAGGATCGTCGCCGTGCCACTCCGCCTTCTTGCCACGTCGCCTCCGAGTGTCATTGCCCCGAGGATCGTCTCGGTGTGACATCGATCTTTCCACTTCCCACGCCGGCGCGCCGCACGCGGCGGCGGGGCGGGAGGGGCGGAAGTGGACCCGGCCCTGACCTCCGGGTTCGGCGCAGGGTCCGGGGACGCTCAGCGGCGGCCGAGCGCCTCGGCCTGCTGGTGGAGCGACGCCCGGAACTCGGGATGGGCCAGCTCGGCCAGCCGGTGGGCCCGCTCACGGACGGTCAGCCCGGTGAGCTCGGCCGCGCCGTACTCGGTGACGATCACCCCGGTGTGGTGTCGTGGGGTGGAGACCACCGAGCCCTCCGGCAGGAGCCCGACGATGCGCGACACGATCTCGTCCTGGCGCACCACGGTCGAGCGGAGGCAGATGAGCGAGTGCGCGTCAAGGTGCAGCTCCGCGCCGGCCACGAAGTCCTCGTGCCCGCCCACGCCCGAGATCTGCCGACCGTCGATGCTGTCGGCCACGACCTGGCCGTAGAGGTCGACCGAGAGGGCACCGTTGATGGAGACGAGGTTGGCGTTCCCCACGATCACGGACGGGTCGTTGACCGTCTCGACCGGGAGGAAGGCGACCTGGGCGTTGCCGTCGAGCCACTCGTAGAGCTCGGGCGTCCCGAGGGCGAAGGTGGTGACCGAGACGCCGTCGAAGACGCCCTTGGCGTCGTTCGTCACCTTGCCCGCCTGGTGGAGGCGCATGAGGCCGGTGGTGAACATCTCGGAGTGGACGCCGAAGCCTCCCAGAGAACCTCCGGCGAGCTCCGAGGCCACCATGCTGGGGATGGCGCCGATCCCCGTCTGAAGGGTGGAGCCGTCGCGCACGTAGGCGAGGGCGTGGGCGGCGATGGCGGCATCCACGTCGTCGGCGGGGGGCTCGGCGAGCGCGAACGGAGCGGTGTCCGATTCGACGAGCACGTCGACCAGGTCCAACGGGATCGTGTTGTCGAACTGCGGGGACAGGCTCGCCGTGCGGGGCAACTTCGGGTTCACCTCCACGATGAGCAGGCGGTCGGGATCCTCACCGGCCCGGAGGAGCTCGGGCCGGGTCGCGCCGACGTGCAGCGACAGGTTCACCACACCGCCGGCGGGCGGTGCCGCCTGTGCCACCATCACCCGTGGGCGCGAACCGGGCCAGGATCGGCGCCATCTGGCGGAACCCGCCGGGCACCAGCTCGACCTGGTGACCCATGGAGAGCAGGAGGCGCTCGGCGGGGCCGAAGAAGCCGCAGCGGTAGCGCACGCCCGGCTTGGTGAAGACGTCGTAGACGTTGAGGCAGAGGGCCCCGCCGAGAACCAGGTCCACCCAGTCGTCGCGCCGCCCGAGCGCACCGAGGAATGCGTCGGGGTTGGCGGGCCCGAGGCCGAAGCCGATGCTGTCGGTCGGCCGGATCCGGCCGACCGCGCCCTCCGGAGTGAGGACGTCTGGCACGCGCCAACTCTTCCACCCGCCGGGGACTCCCCCGGTGAATCGATGACTTTCGGCCCTAGCGATCGGGCGGGACGGATGACGAAAATTGCACTGACACCCTCCTCTTCCCGGACAATGGTGCCTGGAAAATGGCGACCACCCCCCTCGGTCGCCATTTTCCAATTGGGCCCGCGGAATCGGCCCGGAGCACCGGGGTGCGCCGCCGGACCTCCTCGCTAAGCTGCCGCGGCCCCGTCCGCGTGAACCTCCGGTTCTAACCCGTGAAGGAGTCGGTCGATGACACCCCAGCAAGCGGATGCAGGCCGGATCGTCGTCGGCTGCGACGGCTCGCCGTCCTCCGCCGACGCGCTCGATTGGGCGGCGCGCCAGGCCGCAGCTCACCGGGAGCAGGCTCGAGGTGATCATGACGTGGCAGTGGCCCCCGAGCCTGGGTTGGTCCGTTCCCCTCCCCGACGACTTCGATCCCGAGGCCGACGTGCAGCGAAGCCTCGAAGATGCCGTTGCGCCCGTGATCGAGCGGCACCCCGACCTGGCGGTCGAGACGCAGAGTGGCCAACGGCCACCCCGCGCCCGTGCTCGTGGATGCGTCGAAGGGGGCCGACCTGCTCGTGGTGGGCAGCCGCGGTCACGGCGAGTTCGCCGGCATGCTGCTCGGGTCCGTCTCGGAGTACTGCGCCTCCAAGGCGCACTGCCCCGTCCTGGTCCACCACAGCGGCTGAGACGGTTCGCCGTCGACGCGTCACATCCGCTGGAGGGCGCGCTCGCGCTCGATCGTGCGCTCCGCGCAGTTCGGCCATTCCCGGTCCGCCTGCCGTCGGACCGGCCGGCGTGATCAGCGGGTCGGCGCCCCACCAGCGCGCCCAGCGTCGCTTCGGTCGACGCCTCCAGGGACGCCGGGTTGTACCCGCCCTCGAGGAACAGCGCCAGCCGGCCCGGCCGGGGCGCGAACTCCGGCGGCCACCCGGGCCAGCTCGGCGAAGTCGCTCGCTGGAGAGCTCCAGCTGGCCCAGCGGGTCCGCCTCGTGAGCGTCGAAACCGCACGAAACCAGCACCCAGTCCGGCGCGAACGCCTCCACGACCGGGCGCGCCACCTCGTCCAGCGCGGCGCGCACGACGTCGCCGGTGGCACCTGGTGGCAGCGGGACATTGAGCGTCAGGCCGGGTGCTCGCGGCCCCCGACCTCGCCCGCTCGTCCCGTGCCGGGGTAGAGCGGGTGCTGGTGCGTCGAGACGTACAGGACGTCCGGATCGTCCCAGAAGATGTCCTGGGTGCCGTTGCCGTGGTGAACGTCCCAGTCGATGATCAGCACTCGCTCGCCGACCGCGGCGCGCGACGCGGCGGCGATGGCGACGTTGTTCAACAGGCAGAAGCCCATGGCGTGACCCGCGGTGGCGTGATGTCCCGGTGGACGCACGGCCACGAACGCCACCCCCTCGCCCCGCCGTTCCAGCTCGTCGAGCGCAGCCAGCCCTGCTCCCGCGGCCAGGCGGGCGGCGTCCCACGAGTCGGCCCTGGCGTAGGTGTCGGCGTCGATGTCCCCTCCGCCTCGGCGGCAGAACTCCTCGAGCGCGGCGAGGTACGCCGGCTCGTGCACCCGGGCGAGATCCTCGAGCGGGGCGGGGCCGAACGCCGGCTGCACGACCTCCACGTCGATGTCCCCGTCGGCGGTCACGCTCCGGACGCCCTCCATCACGGCGGCCAGCCGAGAGCCCGCGTTCGGGGTGGTGCGGGCCGGCGTCGTGGGCGGTGTCGCCGCTCGGGCCGGCGAGCACGAGCGTCGTCATCCGCCCCCCTCCTCGATCCTCGTCCGCGCTCCCGAGACCGCGGCCGGCGATCGAGCTGCCTCTCGCGCCGCCGAACGCGGCCCGGGAGCCCTCGGTCTCGGTGATCGAGAAGCGCAGCGAGACCACGCCGCCCTCGATGCTCGCGCTGACCGGGTAGCCGGAATGGTGGAAGACGTCGAGCATGGGCCGGTTCTCTGACATCGTCTCGGCCCGGAAGACCGGCACCCCCCGGGCCCGGCGGCGCGAACCAGCTCGTCGAGCAACAACGACCCGATCCCGTGATGCTGGTACTCGTCCGCCACCACGAAGGCGACCTCGGCCTCGGGGCTCCCCGCTTCCCGGTCGAAGCGTCCCACGCCGATCAGCCGGTCGCCGACCGTCGCCACCAGTGCGAGCCGGTTGACGCCGTCGACGGTGGTGAAGCGCGCCACTTCGGCGTCAGAGAGCCTGGGGTGCACCGAGAAGAAGCGCAGGTATACGGAGTGAGCCGAGAGGCGCCGGTGGAATTCGACCAGGCGCGCGGCGTCGTCGGGTCGGATGGCGCGCACGCGGTAACGCAATCCGTCGGCGGACGCGACGTCCCGCTCGAGAGCGACGGTCGGAGGGATGCCCGGCCGCCCAGACCAGGCTGCCGTGGATGCGGTTGCGGCCATGGTGCGACTCCCGGTCGGCTCGGTCCCACCACGCTACGGGCTGACGCCTCGGCTCGTCGGCCGCCCGACCGACCTACGCTCGACCGTGAGTGTGACGACCCGACCATGACGGCGTGGGCCGTCGACCGCCCCGGACCCGTGGACGGCGCGCCGCTTGTCCGGCTCCGGCGGCCGGTGCCCCAACCCGGGCCCGGGCCAGGTCCGCATCCGGGTCCTCGCCTGCGGGGTGTGCCGAACGGACCTGCATCTGGCCGAGGGCGACCTCGCGCCGCGCCGCCACCTGCGTCACACCCGGCCACGAGGTCGTCGGCACGGTCGACGCCCTCGGGCCGCGCAGCACACGCTGGCAGGAAGGACAGCGCATCGGCGTGCCGTGGCTCGCCTCGCACCTGCAGGCAGCTGCCGCTTCTGCCTCTCGGGACGGGAGAACCTCTGCCTTGATCCCCGCTTCACCGGTTGGGACGTCGACGGCGGCTACGCCGAATTCGCCCTCGTCGACGAGGACTACGCCTACCTCGTCCCCGACCGATTCGACGACGTCACCGCCGCGCCGCTCCTCTGCGCCGGGATCATCGGCTACCGCGCGCTGCGCCTCGCCGACCTGCCCGAGGGCGGCCGACTGGGCATCTACGGCTTCGGCGGTTCCGCCCACCTGACGGCACAGGTGGCCATGGCGCGGGGCGCGCGAGTCCACGTGATGACCCGGTCGCCCGACGCCCGCCTGCCTCGCCCTCGAGCTCGGCGCGGCCAGTGCCGGGCCGGACTGACGACCCGCCACCCGAGCCGCTCGACTCGGCCATCCTGTTCGCTCCCGTCGGCTCGCTCGTGCCGGTCGCGCTCGCGGCGCTCGACCGCGGCGGCACGCTCGCCGTGGCCGGGATCCACCTCAGCGACGTCCCGCCGCTGCGCTACGCCGACCACCTCTTCGAGGAGCGCACCCTGCGCAGCGTCACCGCGAACACCCGCGTCGACGGCGAGGAGTTCCTCGCCGAGGCCGCCCGTATCGGCATCCGTGTTGCGGCGACGCCCTACCCCATGGCGCACGCGGATGCTGCGCTGGCGGATCTGGCCCACGGCCGGGTCAACGGTGCGGCGGTGCTGGTCCCCTGAGCTGAGGCCGGACCAGAGGCCACGGCGCGGCCCCTCCCCGGGGGCGACGTCGGACATTGCCGGCGGTGCCCCAGCCGATTGACGTCAAATGCGCTGTCTCAGGGCCCTTGGCGATGGGATCCTGGAGCTCTCGGCTGGGGCACGCACGCCGACTGCGCGATCAGGCGGTAGATCGCTACCGGTCATTATCCCCCAGACTTCCATGTCAGTACAACATGAAAAGAAGGCAAAATTTGGCGGAGCCGTCACACGAGGGGTTCTACCTGGTCAGCGGCCGAAACGATCGCCGCCAGCTCACGATCACGGGGGTAGCTGAGCATGGTCGGAGGCTTCGTCGAGGTTAAGCCAGCGCAGCTCGTCGACCTCATGATTGGGGCGGAATGAGCCACCGCAGCGCCTCCATGACCCAATACGCCACCGCCTTGGGCCGGCCCTTCCTGTCCACGTACTCGGTGTGGCCGACGAAACGAACGAGCCGGCACTCCATGCCCGTCTCCTCACGCACCTCGCGGAGCGCCGCCCCCTCGAAGGTCTCCCCTTCTTCGAGCTTGCCCTTGGGGAACGACCAGTCCTGGTGCACGGGCCGGTGCACCACGGCGATCTCCAAGCGGGAATTGTGACGCCGGACGATCAATCCGCCCGCCGCCTGCACGACCTGGGTTGGTGGAGGGGAGCTCTGCGGTCATGGCTCGTCGCGCCACCGCAGCGAGACTACCGCCGCCGCTCCGCTGCGACCGCGGCAATCGACTCGCGGCCACGTCGCACCTCGTCCCGCAGTACCCTGACCTGATGGCCGATCGGGCGGACGTCGGGGCGGAAGGCGGGCCCGTCGAGATCGAGTGGCAATTCGACGCCCTCGACCTCAGGCCGGTCGAGCGCTGGCTGGCTGCGCTGCCCGCCCATACGGTCCGGCCCTCGAGAGCGGAACGGTCACCGCACTGGCCATGCCCACGCGCAGGCTGGTCGACACGTACCTCGACACGGACGACTGGCACCTGGCGCGTGCGGGGTTCGTGCTGCGGACCCGCAAACGCGGACGTCACGAGGAGGCGACGCTGAAGGACACCCGGCCGGCGGAGGACAGTGGCCTGCGCCAACGGCTCGAGGTGACCGAGCTCCTGCCTCCGGGCGGCGTCGTCCGCACTCGGGCCAGACGGACCGGTCGGACGTCGACTTCGTGCCGTCGCCGGCGCACGCCGGCTTGGTCGAGGTGCTCCAGGTGCGCACCCGCCGTCGGCCGTTCGTGTTGCGCGTGGGAGGCGTCGACGCCGCGGAGGTCGCGCTCGATGACACCAGCATCGTGGTGGGCAGCGGCCAGAAGCCGATGACGCTTCGCCGCGTGGAGGTCGAGGTCCGCGCGCGAGTGGCAGGATCGCGCTCGAGCCCCTGGTGTCCGAGCTGCGGGTGTCGTGCGGCTTGCGGCCGGCCAGCCTCTCGAAGTTCGAGGCGGGCTGCTCGCCGTCGGCCGCACCGTCCCCGGCCCCCCCGACCTCGGGCCGACCGACGTGAGCCCGTCGTCGACCATGGGGCAGCTCGCCTTCGCGGTCATCCGCCGGCAGCTCCGGGTTCTGCGCGAGAAGGAACCGGGAACGCGGCTCGGGGAGGACCCCGAGGAGCTGCACGACATGCGTGTGGCCACCAGACGGCTGCGTGCGGCACTCGATGCTGTTCGCGCACGTCCTTCCGGCCCGGGCGGCCTACCTACCGCGCCGAGCTGGGCTGGTTGGGCGGGGTGTTCGGGGAGGTGCGCGACCTCGACGTGCAGCTCGAGGGCCTGCGGGCCGACGTCGGGGTCGAGCGCGACCTGGGACGAGGTCCTCGGCCGGGCCGGGCATGCCCCGCTCGAGGATCTGGTTGTCGCTGCTCGAGCGCGACCGTCGGGCGGCGCGGGCCGACATGCTGCGGGCGCTCGATTCGGTGCGCTGGGATCGCCTGGCCAAGGGCCTCGCGACCATGGTCCGGCAGGGCCCGCTGCGGCGGTCGGTCGCCGGGAACGCGCCCGCCGCGATCGGTGTGCCGGAGCTCGTCGTCCAGCGTCACGACGCGGTCAAGAAAGCAGCGAAGCGCGCCCGCAGGTCGGGCCGGGTGGCGGACTTCCACCGCCTGCGGATTCGCTGCAAGCGTCTGCGCTACTCACTCGAGTTCGGCGCCGAGCTCTACGAGGGTGCCACCACCCGATTCGTGCGGCAGTTGGCCGGGCTCCAGGACGAGCTCGGGCGATGCAGGACCACGAGGTGGCGGCGACCCGGCTGGCGGAGCTGGCCGCCGGTGACACACACCTGCCGGCACCGACCGTCTTCGTGATGGGCGCGCTGGCCGAGAGGCACCACCGAGGGGTGGAGCGGCAGCTGCGCCGGCTGCCCAAGGAGGTGGCCCGAAGCGGGCGGTCGGGAATGGCAGGACCTGCTCCGGCGTCATGGAGCGGCGCCAGGCCGAGGCCGAAGCCGCCCTGCCGCCGGTCCGGCGGACGTTGCGCGCCGTCCCTGGTCCGCCGGCGGCTGAGACCGAATCGGTCCCGGATGCACCGCCGCCCGGCCGATCGTCCCGATCAGCCTCGCCGCGCTCAATCATCCGTCGTCGTCGCGCTGGCGCAGTACCGACGGGTAGCCGCCCTACCGACGGGTAGCCGCCAGTACCGACGGAGACCCGCAGCACCGGCGGAGAGCACTTCCTCCCCGCCGCACCGGCCTGGCGGAGCGTCACGCCAGCGGGAAGGCCTCCTGTCGAGCCCATGACGAGACGCGGGTGCTCGGTGAGGACGAAGTGCAGACTGTCGGTGTCGAGGAACTGCTCGATGTCGCGCCAGATGTCACCGAAGTCGGGCTCGCCCATGTGGGCCCGGTAGTCGTCCATGCTCTCGAACCACTGCACGGTCACGCCGTCGAACCCGGGGTCGTCGTCGCCGGAGTAATCGTCGAGCGGGCGCGGGTGCTGCTCGTAGCGCAGGACATGGCTGCCACTCTTGCTGTCGACGATGAGCGGCCCGTGCACCTCGCGCCAGTGGGCGTGGAACTCGGCCGGGGTGAGACCGTCCTTGCGGCGGAGCAGGCAGGTGAGCCTGACCATGGGACCTCCTCTTGATGCTGCGGGTTGACACATCGTCGTCTTGACCGTGAGATCAGTCCTGTTGGACTGTGCGATCCGTCCTGTTGGACTGTGCGATCCGTCGCCGTCTTGACCGTGCGATCGACCGTCGCCATCCGTCCCTGTGCATCAGTCGCGACCCGTCAGTGTGGCCGCACGAGTGACGGACGGCGAATTGGCCACGGCCCGGGCCCGACGGGACAGTCTCGTACGCTGGCGGCCCATGCTTCCGATCCCGCGCCCGGGTCCTTGACCACATCCCACGCGATCCTGCTCGTGCTCGGAGGCCTCGGCGCCGGCATCTTCAACGGCGTGGCCGGGGGTGGCAGCCTGATCTCGTTCCCCTTCTGCTGGCGCTCGGCTACCCCGCCCTGACCGCCAACATCACGAACACGGTCGGCATCTGGCCCGGCTACCTGGCGTCTGCCGCCGGACTACCGCCGAGAGATCGGCGACCAGCGCTCCCGGCTCCTGCGCCTCTCACCGGTCGCCCTGGCCGGCGGCATTGCCGGCGCCGCGCTGCTGCTCACGACGTCCGAGGCGACGTTCGAAGGTGTGGTGCCCTGGTTGGTGCTCGGGGCAGCCGCCCTGTTCGCCGTGCAGCCCGTGCTGCGGCGTGCCCTCGACCGTGGCTCGGCGCATCCCCGCACGCGGCCGGTGCTGTTGGTGGTGGGGGTCTTCGCCGCCTCCGTCTATGGCGGTTATTTCGGCGCCGCCATGGGAGTGATGTTCCTCGCCGTCCTCGGGCTCGCGTTGCCGTTGTCGATCGCCCACACCAGCGGGCTGCGCGCCGTCCTCTCCATCATCGTGAACGGCGTCGCCGCCGTGGTGTTCCTGATCCACGGAGGTTTGGCCTGGGAGGCCGCGGGTTGGCTCGCTCTGGGCAGCCTGTTCGGCGGCTTCGCCGGAGCTCGCCTCGCACTCGCGCTGCCCGCGCCCGCCCTGCGCATCGTCGTCGTGGTCGTCGGCGTCGGCACAGCCGTCAAATTGCTGCGGTGTGACCGGCTGGTGTGACCGGCTGGTGTGACCGGCTAGGTGTGACCGGCGGTGTGAGCGGACGCCCGGCACTCCAACATCATCACGTCGACAACGGGTAGTGCCCCACGACCGCGCCATCGAGTCGTCGGCGCGACGCGTGGAGAGCGACCAGCGCTTCATCGTGGGAGATCGGGACGAAGCGCACCACCGTGCCCGGACGGCACTGCCCGAGCAGTCCGTGATCGGCCGACGCGACGACTGCCACCACGGGGTAGCCGCCGAGCGTCGCGTGGTCCGGCATGAGCAAGACCGGGTCCCCCCCCGGCGGCACCTGAACGGCGCCCGTGACCACGCCCTGGGAGTCGAGCTCGGAGCGGTCCACGCGCACGGCGGTCGGCATGCCCCCCTCGGCGCGGAGCCGGAGGCCGACCCGGTTCGACTCGTCACCGACGACGAAGCGACACCGGGCCAGGCGCTCAAGGGCATCAGGGCGGAAGGACTCGGGATGCGGACCCGGGACGACGCGGACGGTCACGCCGAAGCCCTCGGCATCGAGCCCCGGCCACGACCCTGGCGCGAGGTGGTCGCCGAGCGGAGGCGCCCACGGTCCGGCATGGAGCACCTGTCCGCGCTCGAGCGGTCCAGGTCCGATCCCCGACAATTCGTCCCGCGGCGCAGCTGTCGAATGCGCCCGGGCCGACGCAGCCCGCCGGCGACGGCCAGATAGCCGCGCATGCCGCGGGAGAAGACACCGATGTCGACCACCTGTCCCGTGTCGACCGGCACGACCTGGCCGGACGGTACCGGGGTGGTGTCCACGCGGACGTCCGGCCCGCCCCCGACCACCGCAACGTGGCACGGTCCGAGCGCCCGCAAGCGCATGCCGCCCGCGGTGACCTCCACGCGCGCCCGCACCGTCGACGTTGCCGACGAGCCGGTTCGCCAACGCGTGCGAGACCGGGTCGGCCGGGCCTGCGGTGGGGACACCGATCGCCGCGACGCCGCTCCGCCCTCCGTCCTGGAGCGCGGCTCGCATCCCCGGCGCCTCGACCATCAGGACGCGTCGCGAACCGGGAGGCGGCGACCATGGGCGCAGGGACAGCGGCTCGGGCTCGGGCGCGGCGCCCGCACCGGCCACCGAGAGCTGCACGGTGTCGCCCGGGGCGAGTGTGGCGTAGGGGGGGCCGTCCAGCGAGAACAAGGGGAACCCCGTGCGGCCGACCAGCTGCCAGCCACCCGGCGAGGAGAGCGGATAGACCGCGGCGTGGCCGTTGGCCAGCGCCACGGAGCCGGCCGGAACGGCGGGACGAGGGCTGTCGCGCCGCGGGATGGCGCGCAGGGCTCGGGCAGGCCGTCGAGGTAGCCGAAGCCGGGCGAGAACCCCATCACCGCCACCCTCGAGCGGCTCGTGGCGTCAAGAGGCCGACGACGTCGCCCGGGGTGCCCCCGGCCAGCGCCGCCACCTCGTCGAGATCGGGCCCGTCGAACGTGCACGGGATGGTGAACGCTCGGCCCCCTGACGGCGTCTGCGCGCTGCGGTCGTGCGTCGGTCGGCGTCGCCGGCGAACCCTGGAGCCACGAGCCCGGACCGAAGGGCATCGTCGACGGCGGTGCGCACGGCGTCGAGGTCGAGCCGGGGATCGGTCAGTGTGAGCATCACGGTCGCGAACCCGCCCACCATCTCGACCGCACCTGCGGGCCAGGAGCCGTCGAGGTGCCGCCGCCAGGTGGCGGCCGGCGGTCGGATCGGCCACACCGACCAGCAGGCTCGGTCGCCGAGGTCCCGCACCTCGCCGACCGGCACCGACCGGTTCATGCCGTGAGATTTAGTCCGAGGGGCCCCGGCCGGCTCACGCGGTCGGGGGCGGGGCGGCGATCTCGATGTGGGCGCCCTCGAGTGCGGAGCGCACGGCCTGCGCCATCTCCACCGCACCGGGGGAGTCCCCGTGGATGCACAGCGTGTCGACCCACAAGGTGAGGATCGAGCCGTCGGACGCCACCACCGCGCCGCGGGCCAGGCTGACGGCCTGGCTCGCCACGTCGCGCAGCCCGGTCAGGACGGCACCGTCCTCGTTGCGGTCGACCAGGCCGCCGTCAGGGCGGTAGGCGCGGTCGCAGAAACCCTCTTCCCTCGCCGCCACGTCGTCGCGCAGCGCCATCGCCATGGCCCGGCATCCCGAGGGCAACACCAGGACGGTCCCGCTGGACAGGCTTCGCGCACCGCGTCGCGCAGCGTCTCGTAGACGGCGCCCCCCTTGGCGACCTCCTCGTAGAGAGCGCCGTGGGGCTTCACCGACTCGAGCGTCGTCCCGGCGGCGCGGCAGACCCGGTCGAGCGCGCGCAGCTGACCGGCGAGCGAAGACTCGAGCTCGGCCCGCTCCATCTGGACGGGCACGCGTCCGAATCCCTCCCGATCGGGATAGGAGGGGTGGGCGCCGACTCGCACTCCGGCCTCGACCGCGGCCTCCACGGTGCCTGCCATGGAACCCTCGTCACCGGCGTGGCCGCCGCACGCGACGTTGGCCGAGGTGACGAGCGCCAGCAGGGCCCGCTCGCGGGCGATGCCGGCCTCGTCGGCGGCTTCGCCGAGGTCGGCGTTGAGGTCGATCGTCCGTGTCGGTTTCTTCGCCACCCCTTCGGCTCACCCGGCCTCGAGGCGGTCCACCACCACTCCGTCGCGGTACACGACGCGCTGGTGCCGCCTCGTCGGGATGCGGGACCCGCCGACGATCGGACCCGTCATGTTCAGCGGGTCGGCGCCGGCCACGACGACCTCTTCCCCGTCGTGCGCCCGGCGGTGCACGTCGCGGAGGTCCTCCACCGCCTCGGGCAATGCGTACTGCTCGCCCGCCAGACCCGCGACGAAGCGCCCGCCGAGCGCGAGGCCACGGGCCTCCATCCGGCGGAGTGCCCACACGACCTCACGCCAGGGCACCTTGAAGGACTCGCGTCCCCACAGCTCCCAGGCCACCACACCCCAGCGGGTCAGGAGCTGGTGGGCCACGGCCTCGGCCAGTTCCTCGTTGCCCGGAACGAGCGTGGGCGATCCGAGCGAGGCGGAGTCCGACGTCGCGCGGGCCGAGCACCTCGGGTCCCGGCAGGAGCGACCACCGGCCTTCCCCGATGCCCGTTCCGACCGGCAGCGCGCCGTCGGGCCAACCGGTTCGACGGGCGGCGCACGTGTCCGCGTGCGCCAACGGTCGCGCGCCGAGAGGAGCGAGCGGACGGCGGAGAACGCATCGGCCGTCACCAGGCCTCGCGCCACCAGGTCCCAGAGGCCCTCGTCCACCTCGGCGGGAGACGGCCCGTCACCGGGGCCAGCTCCGGTCGGAAGCACGCACCGCGGGTCCGGAGTGCGGCCAGCACGTCGGCCGGCGCGCCGACCTCCGGCTCCGGCGCCACGGTGCCGGCGCGGACGGCGCGCAACATGGTCTCGAGGTCCTCGCGCACCACGAAGGCGAGCGGCGTGGCCGGCGAGGGCGCCCCGCTGCGGCCGGGGCGGTCGGCCCGCGGGGTCAGCCGGGCCCACACCACCTCGCCCGACAGGCACAGCTCGTCCAACCACCGCCCGTCGTAGCCCTCGACGCGCGAGGGGAGGATCTTCGCCTCCCACTCGGCCGCGGGGGCCTCGATCCCCTGCAACTGCTCGAGCACCTGGAGAAGGCCGGTCCGGCCCTGGAGCCGAGCTGTCGGGCGTCACGTGCTGCCAGCGCACCAGGAACCGCACGAAGTCCGCGATGGGGACGGCCTCGACCATGCCCCGGCGGCGAGCCCTGCTTGCGCGATGGAGCCGGACGCAGGAGGTTGCGCGCGCACCAGCGGGCGTCGGGCAGCTCGATCGCCGAGCCCAGCTGCTCCAGCCGGGCCAATCCGGTACGAGCCCGAGTCGCGGAAAGCGGTGCGCCACGGGGTGCGCCGCCGGCGAGCGGACCGTCGGAGACGAGCTGCTCGACCGTGACCGGCCCGGCCAACTGGAGGTGTCCCCCGACACAGGCCGCCGCGGCCTCGTCGTCGTCGGCCAGTCTCGCGGCCGCCCGTCGGCGCTCCGTGGCCACCCAGCAGTCCCCGACGACGCCGGCCCGTCCCTCGGCCACCAAGGCGTCGAACCAGCTGCGCCATTCCACGACCGGCCGGGCGGCGACCAGGGAGAGCAGCAGGTCGTGCAGCTCGTCGCGGTCGCGGGGCCGCGGGCGGCACCTGGTCGAGCACGACCGAGACGGCGTCCGGGTCCAGCGCGGCCAGCTCGCCGGCCGGGACGGGAAGGCCGTCGGGACCGAGCTCGCCCAAGCCGCGCCGGAGTGAGAGGGCGCGGGTGCGCCGCTCCTCGAGTGGTGCGTCGTCGAGATAGGTGTAGGGACGGCCGCTCAGGATGGCGTGCGAGAAGACCGACGGCTCGGAGGACTCGACGGAGTGGACCTCGATCGCGCCGGACTCGATCCTCGACCACACGTCGACCAGCCCCTCGACCGACAGCCCCTCGTGGAGGCAGTCGTCGACGGTCTGGCGGGCCAGCACGTGGTCGGGCACCCCCACGGGCCCTGCGGGCGCGTTCTCCTGGCACGCGGCGAGACCCGGCCACACCGCGGCAAGGAGATCGTCGGCCTCCATGCGCTGGAGGTGGATGGGGCGGCGTCTGCCGCCGTTCATGCGCGGCAGCACGAGGGAGCGGGTCAGGTTCCAGCGCCAGCGCGCGCCGAGCATGGGGTGGGGGAGCACGGCCTGGGTCAGCACGCCCGGCGCGGCGGAGCTCGACAGCAGCGACTGGACCCGAGTGAGCGGGAAGCTGTGTTGGGGACCGAGCGAGAGCACGACGGTGTCGTCGTCGGCAGCCGCCTGCAGCTCGAAGTCGAACGAGACGCAGAAGCGCTTGCGCAGCGCCAGGCCGATGGCGCGGTTGATCCTGCCCCCGAACGGCGCGTGCAGGATGAGCTGGGACCCCTCGCTGTCGTCGAAGCACCGCTCGACGACGATTCGCTCCTGCGTCGGCAGGTGCCCGAGGTCGGCGAGCCCGGCCGCGGAGTAGGCCACCACCTGTTGGGCCACCTCTTCGGACACACCGGCGCGCTCTCGCACGAGACGCCGGGCCGCCTCGCCGTCACCGTCGCGCAGCACCGGCTCGAGCGCGGCGCGCAGTTCGCTGACGGCCTCGGAGAGCTCGGCCGTGCGGGCCGGGGCCTCTCCGAGCCAGAACGGGATCGTCGGCGGCAGGTCACCTGCGTCGTGGACACGCACGGTGCCCACCTCTACCTTGGCCACCCGCCACGAATGGGTGCCGAGGAGGAAGATGTCGCCCGCCGTGGCCTCGACGGCGAAGTCCTCGTGCACCGAGCCCACCGTGACGCCGTCGGGGTCGAGCACGACGCGGTAGTCGCCGGTCTCGGGGATGGCGCCGCCACCGGTCAGCGCGGCCAACCGGGCACCGCGTCGGGCGCGTAGGCGCCCGTTCACCGCGTCGTGGTGCAGGTGGGCGCCGCGTCGGCCGCGACCGGTCTCGATGCCCCACGTGGCCAGAGCGACCACGTCGTCGAAGTCCTTTCGCGTCAGGTCGGCGTACGGCGCGGCGCTCCGGACGAGGTGCCACATGGCCTCGACCTCGCGTTCGTCGGTGGCGGCCACCTCGGCCACGAGCTGCTGGACGAGGACGTCGAGCGGGGCGACCGGAGGGTGGAGCAGGTCGAGCCGGCCCTCGCGCACGGCCGCCAGCAGTGCGGTGCACTCCACGAGCTCGTCCCGCGTCGTCGGATAGAGCCGGCCGGCCGGTGTCCCGTCCCGGTGGTGGTTGGCACGGCCGACGCGCTGGAGGAAGGTGCCGATGGCCCGCGGAGACCCGATCTGACACACCAGCTCGACCGGTCCGACGTCGATACCCAGCTCGAGCGAGGCGGTGGCGACGAGTGCCCGCAGGTCACCGGCGCGGCAGTCGCGTCTCGACGATGCGCCGGCGGGCCGGCGGACAGGCTGCCGTGGTGCGCGGCCACGAGCAACGACGCGTCGACGTCGTCCCCCCGGCGCTCGCCGTCGGCGGCGAGGCGCTCGGCCAGTTGATGGGCCACCCGCTCGGCCATCTTGCGCGTGTTGACGAACACGAGGGTGGTGCGGTGGTGCCGGGTGTGCTCCGCGATGCGGTCCAGGATGTCGGACATCTGACCGCCGCTCATCACGGCCTCGAGCTCGGAGGAGGGCAGCTCGATCGACACCTCGAGGTCGCGGGCGTGGCCGCAGTCGACGACCACGGCAGGCGGGCGATCGGGGTGGACGCCGGTGAGGAGGCGCGCCACGACGTCGAGCGGGCGCTGGGTGGCCGAGAGGCCGATGCGCTGGAGTCGTCCGCCGCTCTCGCTCACGAGGGCGTCGAGGCGCTCCAACGAGAGCGAGAGATGGCTGCCGCGCTTGTCGCGGGCCAAGGTGTGGACCTCGTCGACGATCACCGTGCGCACGCCGCGGAGCATGGCCCGCGACGACGGCGCGGTCAGGAGGAGGTAGAGCGACTCGGGTGTGGTCACGAGGAGGTCGGGCGACTGGCGGCGCATGGCGGCGCGCTCGCCCGGCGGCGTGTCGCCGGTGCGTATCGCGACGCGCAGTCCGGGATCCGGGCATCCGAGACGGGCCGCCTCGGTGCGGATCTCCGTCAGCGGGACGTGCAGGTTCTCGTGCACGTCGACGGCCAGCGCGCGCAGGGGCGAGATGTAGAGCACCTCGGGGGCCGACGCGCTGCGCGTCCCCGCCTCGGCGGCACGGTAGGCGGCGTCGATGGCGACGAGGAACCCGGTCAGCGTCTTGCCCGAGCCCGTCGGCGAGGCCACCAGGACGTCGCTCCCGGCCGCGATGTGCGGCCAGGCGGCGGACTGCGGCGGCGTCGGGCCGGCCGGGAACCGGCGGGAGAACCAGGCGGCGACCGCCGGGTGGAAGAGGGACTCGAGCTCGGGCGGGTCCAGGCCCGCCGGCGTGACCGGGGCGCCGGCCGTGGCAGGGCGTCCCGCCGTCGATTCGTTCACCACCCCATTTCACCAGGCCGCTGCGACGCTCACACCGGCCGCCCCGTCGCGGCCGGACGGGAGCCGGCGGGCGCGGCCTCCGAACCCGTGCTCAGGACGGGGGCCGCCGTCCCCAACAGGAGATCATCGGGGGCTGGGCCAGGTCGAGGTGTCCGGCCCGGACGCTGGCCAGGTGGCGCTCGATCTCGTCCTCGGTGGCGATGCCGTGCTCGACCAGCCGGTCCCGCACGATGGCGATGGTGGCCAGCTCCAGATGGCGGCAGGCGGGGTGGGCGACCGGGAAGGCGGCGTCGGCCCCGACGTCGGCGAGGCCGGCGGCGCGGAGGCGGCGCGGCAGGCTCCGGCCGAAGGCGAGGTCGACCCCCCGCTCGGCCAGCAGGGTGCGAAAGCCGCGGCGCAGCGTGTTGGCCAGCACCTGTTCGGGACCGGTCTCCTCCAGGCAGCTCAGGGGCTGGAGGGCGGGATCGGCGTCCTCGACCAACAGCACCCCGCCCGGGCGCAGGGCGGCCACCATGTTGGCCAGGGCGACGTCCCGCTCGGGCACGTGGACGAGGACGAGGCGGGCGTGGACCAGGTCGAACGTGGGTCCCGGGGGAGGGTCGAGCGCCACATCGTGCAGGCGCACCTCCACGGCGGGTCCCTCCGCCCCGACCGCCCACGACACGTCGATGTCGGTGGCCAGGACGTGGCCACCGGGACCGACCCGACCGGCCAGGTGCCCCACGACGGAGGTGCCCCCGGCACCGACCTCCCAGCAGCGCCAGCCCGGCGCGAGGCCGAGGCCGTCGAGGTGGCGGAACGTCGAGGGGTCGAAGAGGGCCGCGAAGGCCTCGAAGCGGTCCATCGCCGCTGGCGTGTCGTTGCGCAACAGGTAGGAGCCGGCCTCGCCCCCGTCCGGGGTGCGGCCGCCCGTCGTCACGGCCAGGGCGTGGTCGGCCGGCTGGGGACGCTCTCCGTCGGCGAGGGGTCGGCGCGGGGTCGGTCGGCCGGACGCCCGGCGCGATGCCCCGCGGGGTCGGCCCCGCCGGCGGGTCGTCCCGTTCCCCGGGATGGGCCGGCGGTGCCGGATGCGAAGTCTCCGGGCGTGGGCGGAATCCGGCCGCCGGGACCCGTTGCGCCGTCGCCCTTCCCGTCCTCGCCCCCGTCCTCCTCCCCTGCCCCGATCGGCGTCCGGACGAAGCGGTCGAGCACGTCGGCCACCTCGGCCCGGCCCTCCTCGATCAGCGTGGACGTGGCGGAGAAGTCGCGGTACTGGCCCTCCGGTTCGCCTCCCCCGCTGAACACCACCACCTCGATGCCCGGCGGCAAGGACGCGAGCTCGCGGACGAAGCGGGCCTGGACGGCGACGAAGAACGCGGTGAGCGCCGCCTCGGCCGGCCGCCGGGGCGAGCGCGGGCGGTAGTGCAGCGGGCCGCAGAGCAGGACGTAGATCCGTTTGCAGCCGGCCTCGATGGCCCGGCTGATCGGCACGTTGTTGACCACGCCGCCGTCGACGAGGACGTCGCCGTCGATGGTGACGGCGGGAAAGATCGACGGGATCGCCGACGAGGCGAGGACAGCCTCGACGGCGGGGCCGCTCGAGATCCAGCGCTCGCGACCGTCGGTGAGCGAGGTCGTCACCACCTCGAGGGGGATCTCCGCGTCCTCGAGGTTCGGGTAGTCGATGCCCTCCTCGATGATGGCGCGCAGGCCGGTGTTGGCGTGCACGGCCGCGCGCTTCTGGAAGAAGGCCCAGGGTCCGTCGAAGGTGCCGCGGGGGAAGATGTCGGTCCCTCGGATACGGAGCCAGGAGTCGGCCAGGTGCTGCATGCCTTCGGCGTCGGGCCGGCCGGCGTAGGCGGCACCGTTGATGGCGCCGACCGATGCGCCGAAGACGAGATCGGCCCGGATGCCGCGGCGGACGAGCTCGCCCAGCATGCCGACCTGGACCGCCCCGCGGCTGCCGCCACCCGCGAGGACGAAAGCCGTGCGCACCGGGGCCACCGCCTCGGGTGCCCGAAGATTCGACCGGCGTTCGCCGCCGGGTCGCCAACGGTTCCAGCGGGCGCGGACGCGCTGCCCGACCGTGGGCCCGGGGACGCCGGACTCAGGGGTGGCCGGTGCGGCGTCCGCCGGAGGGGCCGGCGACATCACGACCCGGACGGAGGGCGCGGTCCGCCCTCCGCGGCCTCGCGCCGGCGCTGCAGCCAGGCTTGGCGGCCGGCCTTGTCGTGGCGAACGGCCCATGTCGCGGCGACGACGACCAAGACGAGCAAGGCGACGACGAAAACTGCGAAGACGACCGCGAACGCGGCGTTGGTGGCGAGCGTCGGCGTGAGGGCGACAACCATCTACCGGCAAGGGTAGAGGCCGAGGGCAGTTCGGTTGTCACACCACGCCGCCACACTGCCCGGATGGTCCTCACGGCGCCCGACGGAATTGCGCGCGGCACGGCGACGCTGGCGCCGGGACCCCCGGTCGCGACGGCACGTTCGATGACAGCGAGGCCGGCCGGCTGGGGCGCGCCGCACGCGGGGGCCAAGGGCGGAGCGGACGAGGTGTTGGCTCTCCTGCGCGGGGTCGGTGCACCGAGGCCGCGCTTCGACCCCGGCCTGGCGGGGGGACTGCGGGCGTGGCTCGAGGACGCCGCGTGGAGCGTCACGTCGAGTCGCGGTCGACGGGGACCCGCCCTTGGTGCTCGAACCGCGCCGCCTCCTCTCGACACCGTCGGGGTCCTGGCGGTTCGACCGACCCCGACCCTCCGTCGAAGGCCCCGAAGCGAACCACCTCACGCGCCGGCTCGTGCACGCGCTCTTCAAGCATCTCGTCACCACGGGTTCCATCGGCTCTCCGCTGCCCGAAGCCCTGGAGGCCCTCGCCGTGTCGGGGCGGGACGACGTCGTCGCCCGGGTTCGTGCGCTCCCGCCGGCGGCGCGGGCCGCCCTGGACGCCTCGCTGGCGGTCCACGCGCGCCATCTCCGCGCGCTCGTCCCCCGGTTCGCCCCGTCGTGGTTGCCGCGCACCGACGACCGGATCGCCATTCCGCTGGCCGGCGGCCGTGTGGTGCTCCGGGGCGTGTTCGACCTCCTCGTCGGGACGCCGAGCCGTGAGCGGCGCCTCGCTCTGCGCGCTCGGGTTGTCGACGGGCGGGCCGTGGGCCGGCGAGCGGCGGACGCTGCACTATCTCGCCCTGCTCGAGACGCTGCGCAGCGGGACCCCCCCGTTCCGCCTCGCACTGCTGCAGTCGGCCACCGGCCGTTCAGCGGTCGAGGACGTGCACGAGGAGCAGCTGGCGTCCATGGCCTCCCATGTCGTGGCGTGGTTGGTCGGCGGTGCGGAGGGCGATGGCTGAGTCGTTGACCGGACTCCTGGTCGCGCCGTTGTCACCGGTCGACCCGGTGGCGTGGCGCGCCGCGCTCGACGATGCGACCGGCATCCTCGCGGCGCTGGCTGCGGGAAGGCGCGGCGACGGACCGTTCCGGATCACCGGGCACCAGGTGCGCGTCGCCTGCGGCGCCGGAGACACGGCCGAGGTTGCCGGGGGCGCGGCGTTCTCCTGGAATGCGCGGACGGCCCGCCGCGTCCTGGGTCTGGCCGCGGTGCGGTCCCTCGCGGCGGGGCGTTCGCCCACCCCTTCGGATGCCGTGCGCGAACGGGTGGCGCTGGCCACCCGACTGGTGCGCGACGGAGTGGAGCCGATCTCGGGCATGGACCGTTGGCTGGCCGCGTTGTCCCCGGCCGGCCGGGCCTCGGCGGCGGCCGAGGCGATCACCTGGGCCACCCGGCTGTGGTGCGCGCTCGACTGGAGCGCCCTGGGCACGCGCCCGATCGTCGGTCGCGACCGCTGGTGGGACAGCCCTCATTCGGCGCTGCTGGCGCTGCGCAGCCGGGCCGAGGTCCGTGCCGGTCACTCCCACCTGGTCCTACTCTCGGGCCCGCGGCGTGACTCGGTGCGCGCCGAGCTGGCTCTGGTGACCCTGGTCGAGTCGTTGCGGGCCCCGACCGCCGGCCCGCCCGGGCGGGTCGTCGGCTGGTGGCCCGACTCGGGGCACACGGTGCGGATCGAGCCCGAGCCACGTGCGCTCTCGCTCGGGGTCGACGCCGTTTCACGCACGTTGGGCAGGGCCGCATTGCGGCGCGCGGCCTGAACCTGCCACACCGAATAACGTTGACTCCCCCATGGACCGGCGCGACGACATCCGTAACGTAGCCATCGTCGCCCACGTCGACCACGGCAAGACAACCCTCGTCGATGCGCTGCTCCGGCAGACCGGCGCGTTCGGGGCCCACCAGCAGCTCACGGACCGCGTCATGGACTCGGGCGACCTCGAGCGTGAGAAGGGCATCACCATCCTGGCCAAGAACACGGCGGTGCGCTGGAACGGGGTGAAGATCAACATCGTCGACACCCCCGGCCACGCCGACTTCGGCGGCGAGGTCGAGCGCGGCCTGACCATGGTCGACGGCGTGCTGCTCCTGGTGGACGCCTCGGAGGGACCTCTGCCCCAGACGCGCTTCGTCCTGCGCAAGGCCCTCGAGGCCCGGCTCCCGGTCGTCCTGGTGGTCAACAAGGTCGACCGGGCGGATGCACGCATCGCCGAGGTGGTGCACCAGGTGGAGGAGCTGTTCCTCGACCTGGACGCCGACGAGCACCAGATCGACTTCCCGATCCTGTACGCCAACGCCAGGGCGGGCTGGGTGAGCGCACAGGCGGGCGTCGAGGGGCGGAACGTGGAGCCGCTCTTCGAGGCCATCGTCTCGCACGTGCCGGCGCCCGCCTACGACGAGGGTGCGCCGACGCAGGCCTTGGTGTGCAACCTGTCGGCCTCCCCGTACCTCGGCCGGTTGGCCGTGTGCCGGGTGCACAACGGTGCCCTGGTCAAGGGCGGGATGATCGCCTGGTGCCGACTCGACGGCACCATCGAGAAGGCCAAGATCACCGAGCTCTACGTGACCGAAGCGCTCGACCAGGTGCCGGCGGAGTCGGCCGGGCCGGGTGAGATCGCGTCGGTCGCGGGTCTCGACGAGGTGACGATCGGCGAGACCCTGGCGGATCCGGACACGCCCGAGGCCCTGCCGGCGATCACGGTCGACGAACCCAGCCTGGCCATGACCATCGGCATCAACACCTCGCCGCTCTCCGGGGCGGACGGGACGAAGCTGACGGCCCGGCTGCTCAAGGCCCGACTCGACGCCGAACTGGTGGGAAACGTCGCCATCCGTGTCGCCCCGACCGACCGCCCGGACACGTGGGAGGTGCTGGGGCGCGGCGAGCTGCAGCTCGCGGTGCTGGTCGAGACGATGCGGCGCGAGGGCTTCGAGCTCACGGTGGGCAAACCCCAGGTGGTCACCCGCGAGGTCGACGGGAGCGTGCACGAGCCGGTGGAACGGGTGTCGGTCGACGTGCCCGACGAGTATCTCGGCGTCGTGACGCAGCTCCTGGCCCTGCGCAAGGGGAACATGCTCGAGATGGTCAACCACGGGACGGGATGGGTGCGGCTGGACTACCGGGTACCGGCCCGCGGCCTGATCGGCTTCCGCACCGAGTTCCTGACCGAGACGCGGGGGACGGGCATCCTCCATCACGTGTTCGACGGGTGGGAGCCGTGGCACGGCGAGCTGCGGACACGGCGCAACGGCTCGATGGTGGCGGACCGTCGTGGCATGACCACGACGTTCGCCCTGATGAACCTCCAGGAGCGGGGCACGCTGATCACCGGGCCGGCCGAGGAGGTCTACGAGGGCATGATCGTCGGGGAGAACGCCCGGGCGGAAGAGATGGACGTCAACCCGACCAAGGAGAAGAAGCTGACCAACATGCGCTCATCGGTGGCCGAGGAATTCGAGCGCCTCACGCCGGCCCTCTCCTTCTCCCTGGAGCACGCGCTGGAGTTCATCGCCGAGGACGAGTGCGTCGAGGTGACGCCGAAGGCGGTCCGGCTGCGCAAGGTGATCCTGGACCAGGCGATCCGGGGACGCCAGCGCTCGCGCGCCAGGGACGCCCGAGACGCCCGGGACACACCGAGGCGTCGGTAGGCCTCAGCTTGCGGCCACCCCTACCATGGGCAGCCAGCGACCATGAGCCGCCTGGAGGGATGGCAGAGCGGACGAATGCACAGCTCTTGAAAAGCTGCGAGGTGCAAGCCTCCGTGGGTTCGAATCCCACTCCCTCCGCTCTCAGGCCTCGACCTCGTAGGGTGTGGGGACGTGACATCGCCCTGGGAAGCGGAGCTGGCTGGCCGGCTCGACCGCCACACGATTCATTCAGCAGCGCTCGAGGGTAACCGTCTCGGTGATCCCTTCGACCGTCCGCTGTGGGTGTACGTCCCGCCGGGCTACGACGACGATCCCGGGGCGCGGTACCCGTCGGTCTACGTCATTCAGGGTTACACCGGCTCCCTCACCATGTGGGGCAACCGCACCGCCTACCGTCAGACGTTCCCAGAGATGGCCGACGAGCTTTTCGCCCGCGGACAGATCCCACCCTGCATCGTCGTGTACGTGGACGCCTGGACGCTCTACGGGGGGTCGCAGTTCGTGGACTCGCCGGGGACCGGCAGGTACCACACCTACCTGTGCGAGGACGTCGTGGGTTGGGTGGACGAGAACTATCGGACCTTGAACGCCCCCGAACACCGAGGCATCCAGGGCAAGTCCAGCGGGGGCTTCGGCGCCATGATCACGCCCATGCTCCGTCCCGACCTGTTCGGCGGTCTCGCCACCCACGCCGGCGACGCGTTGTACGAGTACTCCTACATCCCTGAATTCGGCAAAGCGGTCCGCCACCTGCGCGACTACGACGGATCGATCGACCGGTGGTGGTCGGATTTCCGCAGCCGGGTCGCCTTCACCAAACTGGCCGACGAGACCCTTTTGATGATGCTGGGCGTCTCCGCCTGCTTCTCGGCCGACCCGGATGGCACCCCCCGCTTACCGTTCGACCCTCAGAACGGCGTACTCGACCCTGAGGTCTGGGGGCGATGGCTCGACTGGGACCCGGTGCGCATGGTGCCGCGCCACGCGGACGCCCTCCGGGGCCTACGGGCCATTTGGATCGACGGCGGCACCAGTGACGAGTGGTTTCTCGAGATCGGGGGCCAGGCGTTCCGCGACGCCCTGGGGTCCATCGGCGTCACCGACGTGCATTTCGAGTTGTTCGACGGGGCCCACGGTCGCATCGAGTACCGCTATCCGATGGCTCTGGCGTATCTCGCCGAACGGCTCTCCGCGCCGAGCGCGGGACCGGCCTAGAAGACGTTGCGGGCGCACGATGCCATGCCTCCGCTCTCGACGACCTCCGCTCCACTCCTCTTCCAGTGTCAACTGTCGCGGCGCCGCCGGCTAGGAACGAGCCGGGCGGCGCCGCGCGTTGTTGACAGATCAGGCTGGACGACTCGGCTATTGCGAGCAGGGGTAGGCCAACGGTGCCGTCTTCGCAGTCGACTTACCGGTGGCGACGTCCGTGGCCTTGAACTGGAGCGGGTTGTTCCCCTCGCAAAAAGCGAAATGGGCGAGGTTGCCGTGAGAATCGGCGTTCCACTTGAAGACGTGCAACGGCGCCGTCATTCCTACTTCCCATTCCTTCACCTTGACCAGGCCGTTATGGGTGAAGTTCTGACCCTGGATGAAGGGGGCGCTGCCGTTCGGATCACTCACCGTGATCGTCGGATTCCCGGTCGCCCAAGCGGCTGAGGACAAACCGACCATGGTCGCACCGCCGAGCAAGAGCGAAGCCGCTCCCATCAGTACTCTTCTTCCATGCATTTCCGCCTCCTTGACGTTTGATTCGAGTGCTACGCCCACCTCGGCAGCCCTGTACGTCATCAATCACATCGGACCCGCCACACCACTTCTGCGGTCGGGCAGGCGAAGCGGGTCAAGCTTACCAGCGAGGACAGCGCCGGCACGGTCCGAGGCCCTGGCAGATGGTGCGGTCGCCCGTCCCGTGCTGAGCGGACTCCCGGCGGCGCCGTGACGCACGGTCCCGGCTCCACGACGACCGGACGAAGGCAACCGCCGTATCCTCGGAGGAAGTGACGGCGGAGACCCGGGAAAATCCCTTCCGTGTCGTGCTCTTCGATTGGCGTGGGACGCTCGTCCACGATCCGGACGACCGGTGGTGGGTCTCACGTGCACTTCGACAACTCGACCGACCGGTACGGCACGGTGAGGTGTCGACACTGGTCGCACGGTTGGAGCGGGCCAAGCGGCTGCCGGAACATGTCGACGCCGACCTTCGGATCGACACGTCGTCTTCGTTCCACCGAGAAGCCAGTCTCCGACTCTACGAGGACGCGGGCTTCGACGAAGAGCTCGCCGTGACGCTCTACGAACTTGATTTCGACATGGCCTGCCACCCTCTCTACGTCGACACCCTCGACGTACTGACCGACATCCGGGCGCGGAACGTGAAGATCGCGGTCGTGAGTGACATCCACTTCGACCTCCGAGCGGAGTTCGTCGAGCGCCGCATGGGGCACCTGATCGATACCTTCGTCCTCTCCTTCGAGCACGGGATTCAAAAGCCGGATCGAGGGATGTTCGAGATCGCGCTCGAGGCCGCCGGGGTCGGGGCCGCCTCGGCCCTCATGGTGGGCGACCGGGCATCACACGACGGGGGGGCGGCGAGTCTGGGGATCACGACCCTGATCCTGCCGGCACCGAGCGATCTGAAGGTCCGCCGCCTCGATTCGGTGATGCGACTCCTGATTTGAGCCACATCGCGGCCTGAAGCTCACGCGGTGTCCGGGACGACGAACCCGCTCTCGTAGGCGAGGACCACGGCCTGGACCCGGTCACGGAGCCCGAGCTTCATGAGAATGCGGCCGACGTGTGTCTTGACCGTGGATTCCTCGACGACGAGGTCGGTCGCGATCTCGGCGTTCGAGAGCCCCTGAGCGACGAGTCGCAGGACGTCGCGCTCGCGCGGAGTCAGTGCGGCGAGCTTGGGCGGATCGACCGGATCGGGCCGGGCGGCCCGGACGAATTGGGAGATGAGCCGCCGGGTGATGGCGGGGTCGATCAGGGCATCCCCGGCGGCCACGCTGCGCACGGCACCGACCAGCTGCTCGGCCGGGGCGTCCTTCAGCAAGAACCCGCTCGCCCCGGCGCGCAGCGCCGCGTAGACGTACTCGTCGGAGTCGAAGGTGGTCAGCATGAGGACTCGGCTGGCCGTCTCCGCCAGGATGTGACGGGCGGCGGTCAGGCCGTCCATGTTCGGCATGCGGATATCGAGCAGGACGACGGTCGGTGCCAGCGTGCGGGCCAGCGCCACCGCCTCCACGCCGTCGCCGGCCTGGCCCACCACGGTGATGCCCGGTTCCGTACCCAGGATCACGGCGAAGCCCGAACGCACGAGCCGCTGATCGTCGACGATGAGCACCGAGATCTCACGCGAGGCGGTGGCGGCGTCGGACACGGGGGCGTCGTGCACCACGTCACGCACGCTCGCGCCGGGTCGCAGGCAGGACGGCGGTGCGATGGGGGAAGCGGGCCACCACTTGCCAACCGCCGGCCGGCGTGGGGCCGGCGGCGAATGTGCCTCCGCATTGGGACGCACGCTCTCGCATCCCGGCCAGGCCGTGGCCGCCACCGGCGCGCTCCAAACCCGAGACAGCCGAAGCCGCGGGGCCGTTGACCACCCGGACCTCGACCCCCTCGTCGCTTCCGCTGACCGCAACCTCCACGGGCGCACCGGGGGCATGCTTCAAGGCGTTGGTGATGCCTTCCTGCACGATGCGATAGGCGGCATCGGCACCGCCGTCGGTCAGGCCGTCGATGTCTCCACGCAGCTGGCAGGAGATGGCCACACCCGAGGTCTGAGCCCGTGCGACCAGTTCCTCGACGATCCGCAGTCCGGTGGAAGGTTGGGCGGGCGCGGAGTCACCGAGCAGCTCGACCAGACGATCGATCTCCGCCTCGGCCTGTCGGGCCGCCTCGCTGATGGAGGAGAGGGCCTCGGCGGCGCTCCGGGGGTCGCGGGTGGCCAGGCGCTCGCCGGCGTTGGCCTGGACGACCATCAGGCTGACGTTGTGGGCCACGATGTCGTGCAGTTCGCGGGCGATGCGCGCCCGCTCGTAGCGCACCGATTGGATGGCGAAGATCTCGCGCTCCTCTTCGAGCTCGCGGGCCCGCTGCTCGAGCTCGGCCGACGCCCGGCGGCGCGACGCCACCGCCAGACCGGCCGCGTACGGCCCGAGGGCCATCATCTCGGGGACGGGGTTGAACCCACCGTCGCTGAGGTTGACGCCGACCAGGATGGCGGCGATACCCAACAGGGAGAGAGGAAAGGGGGCGTCCGACCCCAGGGCGTAGGAGTAGAGGAAGACGGCCGCCCACCCGGAGAGGAACGTGGCGTTGTCGGCGACGGTCGAGACGTCGTGGGCGAAGTTCGGGATGGCGATGAGGACGCCGGCTGCCACGGCCACGGGAACCGGACGCCACCGGCGCAGGGCCACGAGGGCGCAGAATCCCAGCACACAGAGCGAGCCGGGAAAGTCGCCCAGTTGTCCCGCTGCACCGAGCGCGACGGCCGCCCCCGCGGTCAGCAGCGCGGCCACGAAGGGATCGGGCCGATGGCGGCAGTACCGCCATAGGCGGCGCACGCCCTTAGACCGCCCCGGCGGTCAGCGGGATCAGCACCCGGGTCTCCCGGAGCCCATCGTGGGTCGTGGAGCGAACCGTCCCCCCGTGGAGGTGAGCGCGCTCGGTCGCGGCGGCAAGCGCCGGCCGCGCCGCGCTCTCGCGCACGCTTGCACCTACCACCTTGAACTCGAGCGCGTCCTGCCCGAACACCACGTCGACCGTCGCCTCGGACGCCGGGTCCTTCTCCAACGTCGTGAGGAGATGCTCGACGATGCGGTAACCCGAGAGCTCGAGGCCCGGTGGCAGCAGGCGGGGGTCGCCGGTGACCTGGAGACGGACGTCGAGTTCTTCGGCCTCGCCGAGCAGCCGGCCGAGTTGGGCCAGCACCGGTTGGGGACCTGTCGGTGCCTCCTCGCGCAGGCTGCCGACCACCTGACGCATATGGGTGAGCGTCTCACGCCCGGTGCCCTGGATGGTCAAGAAGGCGTCGGCTGCCTGATCGGGTTGCGAATCGAGGGATGCCCGACCGGCCGCGGCCGCGGCGGCGATGTCCTGCACCTGCGCGTGGAGGTACAGGTCGAGGTCCCCGGCGATCCGGGCGCGGTCCGCTTCGATGGCCAGGTTCGTGTTGCGCTCCCGCTGCTCGTGTAGCTGCATCGTGTGGGCCTGCAGCGCTTCGACGGTCACGTTGCGGCGGTGCAACAGGTAGCCGGCGCCCATGAAGGCGAGCGCAATGGGGAAGAAGAGGATGGCATGAAAGGCCGGACCGATTTGAGGATCGGATGCGCACTGGACGACGATGTTTCCCGCGACGAGTGCGGCACCGATGAATCTGGCCCGACCCTCGCAGCGACTACCGATGACGAAGGCGACGTAGAAGGCTGCGGGCAGCGCCGCGCCGCATCGGACGTCGTGACCGATCGCCCCCCAGTTGACGAGGGCGCCGGCGAACAGCACGCCGGCCGCGACGAGCGGCCACTTTCGGGCGAAGGCGACGGGCAGCGTCATCAACAGCACGGCGAGCGCTCCGGTCCAGCCGGCATCGTAGACGCGACCCCCGCTCGTCCCGTGCGTGACGATGGTGACCGCGAAGAGGCTCAGGAAGACGGCCAGGGCGATGTCGCCCCACCCGAGGTCGGTGATGCCGAAGATCGGACCGGTGATGACTCGGGCCCACGTCTGCCTGGTGGTCATGACGCACCTCTCTCGGTGTGGGTGAAAGTGTTGTCCTCTTTTCGGTCAGAGGCAACGGCGGCCTTTCGCGGGACGTCGGTGCCGCTCCATGCAGTGTGCGCGGCGAGGGCGGGGCGTTCGTCTACCGGCAGGGGGATCTTTCGATCCGCCCATCCATCTCAGGGGGGACGGGCCTCAGCGACGTCGCGGCGGCAGTGCTTCGGTGAGGGAGCAGGCGGCGGCTCAGGCACCCTCGCGCGCGGCGAGTGTCGCCCCGAGCTGATCGACGAGTGCAACGGCGACGACGCACTGCTCCTGGCTGATGGGAGCGGCCGGCGTCGGCGTCAGGATGAAGGTGCCGAGCACGCGGCCGCCGCCCCGAACCGGGAGCTCGACGTGCTTGGTCGGCAGTCCGGCGATGGCGGACGGCCAGCGAAGCGGGTTCAGCCGCACGGTGCCGTCGTTGGCGATCCACGCCCCCTTTCCGGACGGCTGGTCCCGTACGAAGCGGCAGTCCTGCAAGCTGAGGAGCTCTCGAAGATCGCTGGCCACGGCGATCATCACGAAGTCGGGGTCCTCCCCGCCCGCGATGCGCTCCCCCAGCTCGTGGATTCGGGAGAGGTCCAGCCGTCCGCGGGCCGCGGCCAGTTGGTAGCGACGGCCCCGCGCCGCCAGCTCGCCGACGAGCAGTCCCACGGTGACGAAGAGGATCTCGGTCGTGAGGTCGGCCTGACGACTTATCCGGAAGGAGCCGTACGGCTTGGTCAGGAGATAGTCAAAGGAGGCGGCGGCCACCAAGGCGGCGAGAGCGGCCGCGACCCGATGACCCCACGAGGCGATCGCCACGGTGGCCACCACCAGCACCAGCGCGTCATCGGCGGCGCTGAGATGACCCCGGCTCGGAACCAGCAACAGGGCGACGGCGACGGGCAGGACCACCGCAGCGATCCAGATCCAAACCCGGACCGATCGGAGCGACTCCAGGCGACGGGAAGATCCGCCTGCCATGAGCTAGGACCTCCCGGACGACTCGGACGTCGACAGCAATTCGTAGGAAGGATTGATCACAGCCAGCTTGCCCTTGTGTTTTCCGACCATCCCTTCGGCCACCAGCCGTGTCCCGCTCTGGAGTCCGGCGATCGAACGCCTTCCCAGGAAGACGAGTGTGATCGCCTCACCGCTCCCGTCGACGAGCACGCACTCGAGGCTCGCCGCGTCGGCGAGTGGCTGCACCCTGATGGACTTCACCCGGCCGGTGACCCTGGCGCGTGTGCGCCAGTGCAGCTGGGCGATCGGTTCGGCGACGGGCAGGATCGAGTCCGAGGAGAGCAGCGCCTCGGGAACCGTCGCATGCTCGTCAGCGGGAGCGGTGTGCTTGATCGCCGTCTCGAGGACCAAAGGGGTCTCCTTGAGACCGGGCGCCACGTGGAAGGGAATGATCGTGGCGTTGACGTGCGGAAGCTGGCTCACGATGTCGACGATCCGGTCCGCCGTCTGGTCGTGCAGGATCCGTCGCCACGCCTTGCCGTACGAACGCCGCGGCAGGAGCATGCTCACCTCGGTCTCCCCGTCGGTGAGCTCGGCGGCCAGCTCCAGGGCGGCCCTCCCGAGGCGGCGGTCCGGGCAATCGATCACGTCGAGGGGGAGCCGCGCCAGGCCGAGCTGCTGCCAGCGGGTGATCAGAAGGTCCGCCCGCTTCTGGTCGATGTTGAAGTGCACCGCACGAAGGTCGTCCGGTGTCAGCGTCCGCGCGTACTGGATGGCACGGGCGGTGGCCAGGTCGATCCTGTCCACCAACACGACGACCGCGTGCCGACGCAGGACCGTCGCCTCGCAGGCCTGCACCGCCGCTCCCTCCTCCAGGACGGCGTCCTCTGCCCGGTATTCGCGGTTCATCCCGACGAGGGCGAAGACGATGAGCGGCATGACCACGACGACGACCCAGGCCCCCTGGGTGAACTCGGCCACCGCGAAGACCACGACGACGATGGCGCAGACCACTGCCGCGGTCGCGTTGACGGCCACGCTCTTGCGCCAGTGCTGGTCCCGGTGTCGCCAGTGGTGGACGACCATCCCCGCCCCGGCCATGGTGAAGCCGGTGAACACCCCGATGGCGTACATCGGGATGAGTGCCGCCACCTTCGCGTCCGTGGCCAACAGGAGGGCGATGGACGCCCCGGCCAACAGCAGGATCCCGTTGGAGAACACCAACCGGTGTCCTCGCACGGTGAGCTTGTGCGGCAGGAACGAATCCTCGGCCACGAAGCTCACGAGGAAGGGGAACCCGGTGAAACTGGTGTTCGCCGCCAGAATGAGGATCAGGGCGGTGGCCGCCTGAAGTGAGTAGAAGAGAACGTGGCCCCCGGGACTCGAGCCGTACACGAGCTTGGCGATCTCCGAAACCACCGTCGGTGTTCCGGAGACGAACGGCACGGAGTGGGTCAATGCGGCCAGCACGGACACGCCGAGGAACATGACACCGAGGATGGAGCTCATGAGCACCAAGGTGGTGCGCGCGTTGCGGGCTTGCGGCTCCCGGAAGATGCTGACGCCGTTGGAGATGGCTTCGGTACCGGTCATGGCGGAGCTCCCGTTGGCGAACGCCCGCAACAGGAAGAAGGCCGACACGCCGAGGATGAGCCCTCCGCTGGCGTGCCCGAGGGGAAGCGAGCCCTGGCTCGGGGCCGCCTTGGGCAGGTTCCCCGCGGCTTCGCGCCCGAGGCCGAAGAGGATCAGCACGGCCATGTTGGCGATGAAGAAGTAGGTGGGTATGGCGAACACCCGCCCGGCCTCGCGGATCCCGCGCAGGTTGCCGAAGGCCAGGATCACGACGAAGGCGATCGACAGGGGGACGCTGTAGCGCCCGAGGGACGGTGCGGCCGAGATGATCGCATCGGAACCGGCCGCCACGGACACGGCAACGGTGATCGTGTAACTGATGAGCAGAGCGGCCCCGGCGATCTGGGCCAGGTTGGGACCGAAGTTGTCGCGGCTCACGACGTAGGAGCCGCCCGCCTTCGGGTACGAACGGACCACGTCGCGGTAGCAGATCGTCACGACGGCGAGGACGGCCAAGATGGCGGCGGTCATCGGCGTCACGATGGAGAAAGCGGCCAATCCCGCGATCGGTACGAGGATCCTCAACATCTCCTCGCTGGCGTACGCCGAGGAGGACATGACGTCCGAGGACAGCACCGCCAGGGCCGTGGGCTTGCCGAGCCGCTGGCCGTGGAGGTCGTCGCTGACCAGGGGCGGCCCCAGGAGGACTCGCTTCATCCGGTACCGGAGGCTCTCCGGGAGTTTCGCCGCCAGGGTGGTGTCCGTCCGGGTGGGCGACCGCGTCAGCGCGTGAACCGGGCCAACGGTCCTCTCCTCGCTGGGCGTGTCAACCCGCGTCACGGCAACGGTCTACCTCTTTCCCGGGTTGGGGGCGAGTCACGGCCGAGACTGCGGCCGAGTCGGGACGACCCCCGGTGACCAGGTCCGACGCCACGACTACCGACCAGTCTTTCGTCGAGGTGGGTCGAGCCGGATCGCAGCGCCCGTGTCCGGCTCGCTCGGGCGGACCGCGCACGGAAGTTGTCCGCATGCCGCGCCGGCGCGACGGACCATCGATCGTGCGTTCCCTCCGGGTCAACGGCGGTGGACGCCGACGGAGACGCGCGGCTAGCTTCCCCCCGTTGGTCGAGTGGCAACGGGGCTCTCGAACACGACTTTGAGGCGGACAAATGAAACGGCGGAATCTCTTCACGACGGTAGGTGCTTGCGTCGCGTGCATCTCGGCCACGACGTTGGGGGTCGCAGCCGGCACCAACTCCTTGGCCTCGGCGGCATCGCGGTCGGCGGCCAACAAGGTCACGTTCTCCTCGCCCTACGGCGTCGTGCAAACCTTCTCCGTTCCGTCCGGGATTCGCACCCTGAAGGTGACACTGGTTGCCGGTGGGGGCGGAGGTAGTGGCGGCTTCACGAACACGCCGACAGCTGGGTCACCAGGTGCTTCCGGCGAGAAGGTCACTGCCACGGTGACGGTCCGTGCCGGAACGCCGAGCATCAGCGTGGTCACCGGAGCAGGAGGCATGGGCGGCCCGGGAGAACCCGTCGTCGACGGGGCCGTCGGCGGCATGGGAGGGGTCGGGTCCGGAAACGGTGGACAGGGTGGACCGCTTACCTTCCCGGGTTCGAGCTTCTACTCGTATGGCGGAGGCGGCGGAGGCGGCACCAGCATCAGTGTGAACGGCTCGTCGTGCGTGGTCGCGGGTGGCGGTGGCGGCGGAGGTGGACCGGCCTTCGGGGGCAAAGGCAAGGGAGGAGCCGGCGGCCTGCCCCATGGCAAGAAGGGTCAGACCACGGCCGACAAGGGCGGCGGTGGCGGGGGTGGCGGAACCCAAGTTGCTCCTGGAAACGGTGGGAAGGGAACTCAAGCCCCGGGCCAGAGTGGAAGCGGTCCGAACGGCGGTGCCGGCGCCCCTGCTGATGCGTCCGGTGGGTACGGCGGAGGCGGTGGGGGCGGCTACTTCGGAGGGGGTGGCGGCGGAACCTCACCGACGACCGAGGGGAATGGCGCCGGAGGCGGCGGCGGATCCGGGTTCGACTCACCGGCATCGAGTGTCTGCACGGTGAAGAGCACCACGACCACGACGGCCAACAACGGCGGTGCCGGAGGGACGTCAGGGGGTACCGCCGGACTGAGCGGCGGGAACGGCTCGGTGACGTTCAGTTGGTAACAAGCGCGGCTGGGCCGCGGTTTCAGAGGTCGCCGCGCTCGGCTCGTGCCATCGGCACGTGGCCACCGGGGAACGAATCGGCGTGCTTCTCGATCGTCTCCCGGCAGCGGTCGGAGCCGAAGGAGGGCTGCTGTCGCGAATTGAGGTCGAGAAGGGCCTCGGGAGCGTCGGCGGACCGGCACGTCAAGGCGAGGAGGACGGAACGTGGCCAGTGCGCTGCTCGTAGAGGTGATGCCGAAGGCGACCGGCGGCGACTTGCGCCGCTCGCAGCCGATCGGCACGGAGACCTTCGTCAGTCGGGCGGATGAGATCGCGGACGCCGTGCTCCAGGTGGCCGACCGCGTCAAGACCCGCCTCGACGCGGCGGGCGGGGAGAACGACGCCGACGAGAGTGTCGGCTGGGGGCTCGACGAGGTTGAACTGAGCTTCGAACTGTCGCTCCAGGTGGGGGGTGGCATCGTCGTCACTGCATCGGGTACGGCCACCGTCGCCGCTCGGGTCACCTGGCGAAGGCGCGGGTGACCCGATGCTCGGCGTCGCCCGCCTGTTCACCGACGAGGCCGGAGAGAACCAGGCTGGTACCGCCTTCTTCGTGACCGACAGCCTGGCGCTCACGGCGTTCCACTGCGTCGGTGACCGCCACAGCGGCAGACTGACCGATCCCCGGGTCTACTTGCGGCTGGGGGGGAGTCGCGTTCTTCATCCCGCCGATGTGGATCGCGAGATGTCCGACGCGGTGCTCGATGTCGCCGCGCTTCGCACCGCGTCCGTTCCGTCCGACGTGGACCCGCTCCCACTCAGTGACGACGTCGGCGACGGCGACGACAACCGATGTCGGGCTCTCGGTTTTCCCGAGGACCTCTCCCCGGCTCAGCCCGGTCAGACCACGCTGGTGGTGCCGCGGGTCCCCGGACACCTCGTCGAACTGAGGGCCGAACTCGATGTCGGGGCACCGGACGGGACCAGCGCCCCGGCGATCCAGTGGGTCTACGACGGGTCACCGATGTCGCTCCTCGGTCTGAGCGGAGCGCCACTGGTCGTCGGGCAAGGCGAAGGGGAACGGGTCGTCGGCATCGTCCGGTGGAACCCGCCGGCCGCGAACGACCGGGAGTTGGCCGCAGGCAACAACGTGGTCGCCACCCCGGTACGTGCGTTGCTGACGGTATTGCCTGAGCTCGTCCCGCTCGTCAACCGACGCGGGAGTGCCGTACTGCTGGGGTCATCGAGGGAACCGGGCGGCGACCAGACCCGGCTGTCCGTGCTGGCCCGTCCTGTGCTCGCGGACCTCGGGTTCCGTGTCACCGAACTTCCGCTCACGCTCGACCTCGACGATCGCCAGGCGCTGGAGCTCCAGAGCGCCGACTTGGTGATCGCAGATATGACCGACCATCCGTTCGGAGTGCTGGAGAAGTTGATCGTGGCGCGGCGATCCGGCGTCCCCGACCTCGCGGTCACCTTCGACCCGGAGAGCAGCCGACCACCCATCCTGCAATTTCCCTTCGACATCATGCCGCTGGGAGGAACCATCGACGAGTCTCAACGGAATCTCCGGCAGCAGCTGGCCGGACTGCACGGGTTGGTTCAGCGCTTCGGCGACAGGGCCGCGCGGGATGAGCTGACCTCGTTCTTCCGGGCACCGCTCACGCGGGTGTCCGTCGCCTACGGGCTCGCCGTCGGCTACGTGACGAACTTCGTCGACGTGGTCACGACCGCCCTGTCGTCCGTCGCGAGCGGAGGGGACACGGCTTCGATCGTCTTCACTCGGCCGGGAAGTGTCCCGACTCCCCCGGAGGATCAGCGCGACACGAACGAGCACCGGACGCTTACCCCGACCGAGGCCAGGGACGCCATGTTCGAAATCGTCATTCCCGAGAGGCTGCAGTGGGCGACCGATCCGGGCATCCTGCACTCGTGCACGGCCCGCGGCCTGTGGCGGACCAGAGTGCAGGACGAGAACTCGCGGATTCGGACGTTGTGGGCCTCCGTGGACGGTGAGCGGATCCGCCTCATCGACCCCTTTCCGACGACCATGAACACCATGCGCGAGGCCATCGACAACCTGCTCGGCGCCGACATCGACAGCCCACTGGCCGGAGACGGGGACTGGCGCTCCACGCCGCGTTGGCAGGCAGCCGAAGGCAAGGAGATCCGGCGCTTCTACTCCTCGCTGATCGAGATGACGGAGAGGAGGGATCGGAGGGACCGCTACCGGCAGGTCCGGGTCGTCAGCTGGGGCGACGTGTTCCGGGCCGATCAGCTCCCGGTCTGATCTCTCGGGCGCTCGCCACTTCGAGCCCGCGACCTTTTGCGAACGCAGGCCCCGCAATCGACAGGGGTGTTACGCTCCCGCCGAAAATCCCGCGGCCTGGAGGTCACGATGTCTCTCGTCAGATACGCCCGGGTGTTCGTCGTCGCACTTGTTCCCCTGGCGGGAATGATCGTGGTCTCCCAACCGGGCGCCGCCGCCGTCGCAGCGTTCCACGGTGCCCCGATGCAGATCAATCCCCACGGCGCGGCCGCACTGCCGCCCAACACCGTGTCGTCGACCAACTGGTCCGGCTACGCCGCGACCGGCGCCAAGTTCACCAGTGCCTCCTCCAGCTGGGTCCAGCCGTCGGTGACCTGCAATTCGACGAACTCCTACTCGGCCGACTGGGTCGGCCTCGACGGCGACACCGACACGACGGTGGAGCAGACCGGGACCTTGGCCGAGTGCATCAAGGCCTCGCCCCGGTACTCGGCCTGGTACGAGGTCTACCCGGCTCCGCCGGTGTACTTCTCCAGCGCGGTCACGCCCGGGCACCGGATGTCCGCTTCGGTGACCGCCAACGGCGCGGGATCCTTCACCATGACCATCTCCGACTCCACCGCGGGCTGGAGCCACACGGTCACCAAGACCGTCCGCGGGGCGAAGAGGGCTTCCGCCGAGGTCATCGTCGAAGCTCCGTGCTGCGCCAGCGGCGGCGGCGCCCTGCCCCTGGCGAACTTCGGCACCGTGAGCTTCTCCAAGGCGCAGGTCGACGGGTCGCCGATCGGCATGCTCGACCCGACGAAGATCGTCATGGCCTCCGGGTCCACCCAGAAGGACTCGGTCTCCGCGTTGGCCAAGGACAAGAAGTTCACGGTCACCTGGCTCCACAGCTAGGACGGAGCTTCTCGCGGGCTCACTTCCTCGCGTGCAGACGGCGCGAACCGAAGGTGCCGTGGCGGCGCGAGAATCGGCGGGAGCGAGGAGGCCGAGATGTTCGATGTCGATTCCTTTCTCAGCGAGTGCGTTGCTGCGGCCGGAGGCTCGGAAGCGCTGCTCGCCGTTCGTGAGGTCCTCGCTCGGGCGGTGTCGGCCGGATCGGGAGTGCAGACGGCGCTTCCACCGACCAAGGCAGAACTCGACCCGCTCTATTGCTCCGAGACGGTCACGATCGTCAAGGTCGTCTGGGCACCCGGGATGGCCCTTCCCCCCCACGACCACCGGATGTGGGCCGCCATCGGCATCTACGCGGGGGTCGAGGACAACGTGTTCTGGCGGCGCCGGGACGAGACGGTCGTGGAGTCCGGTGGGCGGTCGATCGCGACGTGCGACGTTCTCCTTCTCGGCGACGACGTGGTGCATTCGGTGACCAACCCGCTGACCCGCGCCCACACCGGCGCGATCCACGTCTACGGCGGCGACTTCATGACGCGGCCGCGGAGCATGTGGGATGCGGACACGCTGCGGGAAGGTCCCGCGGACGGCAACAGCGTCCGCGGGCTGTTCGACCAGGCCAACCAGGAGTGGCTCGCCCGGTCCGACGCTGACCGCTGACGTCGCTGGCGCGCCCGCCGGAGGCACGACCGAGCCCTACCCGCCGATCCACCCACGAAGGCGACCGATATCGTGACGCCCCATGACCGGCCGCCGCGGTAGGAGGGCGCGCGGGACCGGGATCGGGTGGCGCCTCGCAGTGGCGCTGCTGGCGGGCGTGTCGGGGATGGTCGTCGCGGCCGGACCGTCTGGTGCGCAGAGCTCCTCGGGTGATCACGCCGTCGGCGTCGTCTCCGAGACGTTCGTCGACCACTCGCGGCAGACCCCGGCGCACGGGGGACACCCGGCGCTCCCCTTTCGCGCCCTGGCCACCACGGTCTGGTACCCGGCCCAGGGCGCACCCGGTGGGGCGCCCGTCCAAGGCGCGGCACCCGACACCTCACACGGCCCGTACCCGCTGATCGTCTTCGGCCATGGCCTCGGTGCCACTCCGCAGAACTACGACGCGCTCCTGAGCAGATGGGCAGCTGCCGGTTTCGTCGTGGCTGCACCGCTCTTCCCTTTGACCCACGCCCTCACCCCGGGCGGCCTCGACCAGAGCGACCAGTTCAACCAGCCCGCGGACATGCGCTTCGTCATCACCTCCATGACCGCCCCCCTCCCGGCGCCGCTGACGGGTCTGGTCTCGCCGACGCAGATCGGCGTGGCCGGGCACTCCGATGGCGCGGTGACGACGCTCGCCTTCTTGAACACCTGCTGCTCCGACACTCGGGTCAAGGCGGCCGTGGTGCTCGCGGGAGACCCCGAGCCGTATCCCGGCGGGCGCTATCGCCGGAGCGGGAACCCGGCGACCCTGTTCGTGCACGGCACGCGCGACACACTGCTCCCCTACGACCAGATGGTCACCTTCTTCAACGAGATGAAGGGGCCGAAGGCTTTCCTCTCGCTCACCGGCGCCGGCCATGCCGACTGGTTCCAGCCGTCGGCCAAGTGGTTCGGGAGCGTGGCCGCGACCACGAGCGACTTCTGGCGGGCGCACCTCGAGCACGAAACCGCCGCCGCGCAGCGCCTTCCCCACGATGCCCAGCCGGGAGTGAGCATGCTCTACTCCGCACCCGCACCCGGTTCCTCGCTCACCGCGCCGCTGCTGCCGCGGCCGAAGACCGATCGCCGCGCGTCCGTGTCGCCGACCAGGAACCTGACCAGCGGGGAGCGGGTCACCGTGCGCTGGAAAGGGTACCTGCGGGGGGGCGTGGTCAACGTGCTCGAGTGCTCGTCGATCCGCGAGGCCGGCTGCGACGTCGGCACCGGTCGGCTCCTCATCCCCGACCCGGAGGGCAGGGGCGAGGTCACCCTCCGCATCGTCGTCGGGGCGGTGGGCAACGGGACGTGTGACGCCGCGCACCCCCACTGCCAGGTGCTGGTCAACGACGCCGCGCTCGAAGCGCCCTCCGCCACCGTGAACATCCCCATCACGATCGGGAGCGGACCTCCGCACTGACGTCGCCGGGACCCGTCCCCGGACGGGTGCCCGACCTTGTGGACGGGGTATCGAGCTGGGATAGTTGTCGTGCCGACAGGCGGCGTGCCGGTCCTGTCCGTAGGGGTGCCGCGGGACACAGGAAGGTTCGAAACGCCACCGACTCTCCACAACGAGCATGACGCGCTCGACCCCGGTCGCGCCGGGAGCGCAGTTCTCGTCACCGACCTCGTGCCCGGTCCGCCGTCCCCCCGCCAGGCACCTCGGCGGCCCGCGCGCCGCCTGCGGTGGATCACCGGAGTCACGTTGGGAGTCCTGTTCGCCGCCGCGCTGGGCTACGTGGTGAACGACGCGGTCCAGGCCGATGCCAGGTACGACCGCGCCCACGCCGCGCTCGGGACGACCCATCGGCAGTCCAGATCGGTGTCGGGCGAGCTCGGCCGACTGCGCGCTGCCCTGGCGCTGCTCTCCGCTCGCGTCGCGAGCGACACCGCTGCCGACAACCAGGACACGAATCAGCTCAAGGCGGCGCAGACCGAGCTGGCCGACCTCGAGGCGCACGTGACGCAACAGAAGGCGCAGATCGGGTCGCTGCAGACCTGCCTGGGGGGCGTCGAGCGCGCCCTCAACGCACTGTCGGTCGGTCGGCAAGACCATGCGATCCAGGCGCTCCAGGCCGTGACGTCGAGTTGCCAGAGCGCGGCGGCCGGCAATGGCTAGGCGGCGCTGGCTCACCGCCGGGGTGGTGGTCCTCGCCGTCGTGGCCCTCGGCGCAGCGACGTGGACTGACGTACGGGCGAGCTCCAGGAGCAGCCGCGAGCAGGATTCGCTCAACGCCGCCAGGCGCGAATTGGCCGGGCTGCGCCACGACGTGGCCCTGACCAGATTCGCCACCGCGGTCACCACCAACCAGCGGCACCAGCTCGAGGCCACGATCGCCACCACGCTGGCGCAGCTCGCCACGGCCAATACCTCGCTGGCGAGCACGAATGCCGACGCGCAGGCACAAGGAGCGGGCATCGCGACGCTGCAGCAATGCCTCGCCGGCATCAAGAGTGCCTTCAACGAGATCGCCGACCAGAACAACACCCAGGCGGCTCAGGACATCTCGGCCGTGTCCGCGCCGTGCACCGAGCTCACCGGCGGCGCCGGCAGTGGCCTCGTCTACCCGTTCGACTTCCCCGATCCCGACGTGCTCCTGGTGGGCCAGACCTACTTCGGCTACGCCACGAACTCCGTGGGCGGCAACATCCAGATCATCGAGTCGAGCGATCTGACCCACTGGGCCGCGGTCGGCGACGCGTTGCCGAGCCTGCCCGGGTGGGCCGCTCCCAGCGACACGTGGGCACCCGCCGTGGCGCAGTTCGGCGGCAAGTTCCTGCTCTACTACGCCACCACGGTCGCCGCGACCGGCCAGGAGTGCATCTCGGTGGCGACGGCCCCCCAACCCGAGGGCCCTTTCATCGACAAGTCCACCGCACCGCTGGAATGCCAGCAGGCGCTCGGCGGCTCCATCGACCCCTCGCCGTTCGTCGACACCAACGGCGCGCTCTACCTCGACTGGAAGTCGGGCGGCCCCGGGAACTCCCGGCTCTGGTCCCAGGCGCTGGACCCGACGGGCAAGGCTTTCGCGTTCGCCTCGAGGCCCGCCGAGATGCTGGTGCCCGATCAATCCTGGCAGGGGGGGACGGTCGAGGCCCCCGACATGGTGACCGCCGGCGGCCGCTACTTCCTCTTCTATTCGGGCAACGACTGGAACAGTGCCGCGTATGCCGTCGGGGTGGCGACCTGCACCGGGCCCGTCGGGCCGTGCGTGGATGCCTCGCCGACACCGATCCTCGCCAACGGCAACGGCACCGCGGGTCCGGGCGGTGAGTCCGTCTTCGCCGACAGCACCGGTTCCTACTGGATCGCGTTTCACGCCTGGGTCCCCGGCGCCGTCGGGTTCCCGAACAGCCGGTGCCTCTACCTCAGGCGTCTTTCCTTCTCGGGCCCGCTTCCCGTCGTCGGCTCACCGACCTGAGGTCGGTTCACCAGCGGTACCAGCGGGCCCTCGTCCCTCCCGAGCTCTCGCCCCGGGCCAACGCGAAGCCGATCAACCAGGCGACGAAGACCACCGCGGCGACGATCCAGAGGACGTGCGCGGCGAAGCCGAGTCCGCCCAGGATCAGCGCAAGGAGCAACACCAACAGAACTACGACCATCTTGGTTCCCCTTCCTCCGGCACCGGCAAGGCGCACACTGAGCTCACAGGTAGCTGTCCTCTCGACTGGCGACGTGGCCTTGGCCGTCGTCGATCACCGTGCGGTGACGGCGATATCCGCCCCAGCCGCGGTATCCGACCTCGCTGCGGAGCCCGAACACCGCCGACAGCACGATCCCCACGATGCCGACCACCATCAGGATCACGCCGACCGTGTTCACGTTGAGCCCGTGCTGATACGGGCTCGCGGTGACCGCGAAGTCGAGGATCGCGCCAACCGCTGCGATCGTGATGCCTATGACCACACCACTCACCATGCTCACCGGATACCACCTCGTTTCATGTCACCAGGCAGATACCCTCCCCGTCACCCCGCAAACGGTCGCGCAAGAAAAATGCGCGGGAAGGTGACCCGGATAACTCCACTGTGACTGCAGGAATCGGACTACTGCCGCGCTGCAGCCACGGCCTCGACCCGGCGCGCCAAGGACCCGGCGTCCAGCTCGGAGCACACCCGCGTGAAGTCCGGCGTCGGCCCGGTCCAGCAGAGCTCGTCCACCGAGCCGATGAGTGAACGGTCCACCCTCAGCGTCGCCAGCAACTTGAACAACAGCGTGTGGTCGTGTTCGTCACGGAGCGCGGACGCGAGCTTCGCCGCGCCGCGGACCGTCACGTCCCATTCCGCCGGACTCGGCGGAATGTCCTCGATCCGTCCCCACCGGGCCAGCACCGTCGCGGCCGACTTGGCCCCCCACCCCGGGAGCCCGGGAAATCCGTCGGCGCTGTCGCCGACCAGGGCCAGGTAGTCGGGGATGGACGTGGGCGGCACCCCGAACTTGGCGATCACCCCTGCTTCGTCGGTGACGACCTGTTTGCGCCGGTCGAGCTGGACCACGCGCGTCTCCGCGCACGCATTGCCCGAGGTCCTTGTCGGGTGTGCAGATGACGACCTGCTCGACCCTCGTGTCGTCGTCGGCGACCGCCGCCGCGCTGGCCAGCGCGTCGTCCGCCTCGTCGTCGACCATCGGCCATACGACGACGCCCATCGCGACCAGCGCTACCTCCAGGGGCCAGAACTGAGAGCGCAGGTCGGGATCCACACCGTCACCCGTCTTGTAGCCCGGCCAGAGGTCGTTGCGGAAGGACTCGATCACGTGGTCCGTCGCCACCCCGACATGCGTCGCGCCTTCGGCGAGAAGCTGCAGCACGGACCCCAGCACGCCCCTCACCGCGGCCACCTCCTGGCCCGCGGCGTTGCGATGGGGCGGGGCGCCGAAGAAGTGGCGGAACAGCTCGTAGGTGCCGTCGACCAGGTGGACGCGCATCACGAAATGGTCTCACATCGGTCGATCGTCACCCCGTGATCGAAGATTGCACCATGGACGTGTGCGCCGATTCGATGAACGAGCGCTCCCGCTCGTTGACGGTCAGCGCGGACGCCAGCTCGTACTCGGCCGCGGCCTCTGACACGCGTCCGCATCGTCGGAGGAGGTCGGCGCGCACCGCGTGGAGGAGGTGGTAGCGCGCGAGCGGGAGGCCGTCGATGGCTCGGAGCCCGGCCTCGGGCCCCTCGACCTCGGCCAGCGCCACGGCGCGGTTGAGCGCGACGACCGGGCTCGGCTCCCACGCCAGGAGCTGGTCGTAGAGCGCGAGGATCTGGCGCCAATCCGTCTCCTCGCCGCTCGTCGCGTCGCTGTGCACGGCGTTGATGGCGGCCTGGATCTGATACGGCCCGGGCGAGCCGCGTCGCAGGCAGGCGCGGACGAGATCCCTGCCCTCGGCCACCATGTCCCCGTCCCACCGGCTGCGGTCCTGGTCGCGGAACGGGACGAGAGATCCGTCGGCGCCGGTGCGCGCCGGGCGACGGGCTGCGACGAGCAGCATCAGCGCGAGCAGTCCGACGACCTCGGGCTCGTCCGGCATCAGCTCCGACAGGGTGCGACCCAGCCGGATCGCCTCGGCGCAGAGGTCCTCTCGGACGAGACCGTCGCCCGACGTGGCCGTGTAGCCCTCGTTGAACACGAGATAGACCACGGCGAGCACCGACGCCAGGCGCCCCGGCAGCTCGGGAACGCCCGGCACGCGGTAGGGAATGCCGGCGTCGCGGATCTTGGCCTTGGCCCGCACGATGCGCTGCGCCATGGCCGGCTCGGGTACGACGAACGCCCGCGCGATCTCCGGGGTCGTCAGCCCGCCGAGCAACCGGAGGGTCAACGCGACCTGGGCCGGACGGGCGAGCGCCGGATGGCAGCACGTGAAGATAAGCCGGAGCCGGTCGTCGCCCAGCGCCGCCACCTCCTCGGGCTCGTCGGGCTGGTGCAGCAGCGCGGCCTGGGCCTGGCGGTCGTCACGCGACCCCTCGCGCCGCAATCGGTCGAGCACGCGCCGGCGTGCCGTCGTGATGATCCAGCCGGCGGGGCTGGGAGGCAGACCGTCGGTCACCCAGCGGGTGCTGGCGACGGCGAACGCCTCCTGGACGCCGTCCTCGGCCAGGTCGATGTCGCCGAAGGTCCGGGCCAGGACGGAGACAGCACGGCCGTACTCGGCACGGAACACCGCCTCGATGTCCGGCTCGCCCGTCCCCATCGCTCGGACCCGTCAACCCTCGGGGTTGTCCTGGAACGGTCGCACCTCGACCCGCTGGCGGCAGGCCCGCGTCGCCTTGCTCGCCCAGGCCAGCGCGGCGTCGAGGTCCGGTGCCTCGATCACCCACAGGCCACCGATGTGCTCCTTCGACTCGGTGAAGGGACCGTCGGTGACGAGGACCCCGTCGCCGTCGGCCCGGACCACGTTCGCCGACGTCGACGGCAGCAGGCCGCCGCCGAACACCCACGCGCCCGCCGACTGCATCTCGGCGTTGAGCGTCGCGACCCGGTCGTAGACGTGCTGCATCTCTTCGGGCTCGGGCTGCGGTGCATCCTCGATCAGGACGACACTCAGCAGGTACTGCGTCATGGCCGAGACCTCTTTCCGTGTCCACGCGTCTCGTCCCCGTCGACCGGGCCGGTGCCGGTCTCCGCCGCCTCCACGAACGTGGTGGACCCGATTCGACATCAGTCCGAGAATTTCCCGTCGAGGCCCGCGATGGCGGCGACCGCCTCGACCTCGACCAGCTGATCGGGCCAGCCCAGGGTGGCGACGCCGAGGAGGGTACTGGGGGGTTCGTGACCGCCGAAGCGGCGGTGGACGACGTCCCATGCCGCCACGAGATCCCGGCGCTCCGCCGTGGCGACGTAGACGGTCGTCTTGACCACGTCGATCAGGCGCGGCGCCAGCTCCGTGCAACGCCGCTTCGAGGTTGTCCATGACCTGCGCCGCCTGCCCGGCCACGTCACCCGGCAGCGACAGTGGTGCCGGCGACGTCGAGCGGGCACGCACCGGCGGTGAAGACCAGGACCCGACCACCGGGGACGACGGAGGTGTAGGCGTAGGGAACGTCCGGTGCAAGTCCCGGCACTCCGAGCAGACGCTCCGGAGATTCCTCGGCCATGAAGCGAGCCTGTCACAGCTCGGCGCGACGCTGGAACGCCATCGTCCCGTGAGCCGTGAGCCGTGACGCCGTGACCCATGGACCGGTCGAAGGACCCGTCGGAGGACCGATCGAAGGACCGGTCGAAGGAATAGCCGCTCGGGAGCGTGCGTTACCCGTTACAGGCGGCTGACGATCCGACTCGACTCAGAAGGAGAGACGCGTGCGCGGCGAACCCGACCGGAGCGGCAGCATCCAACTCGACCCGAGCGGCAGCATCGAGCTCGCGCCCGGGAAGTCGATCCCCGAGTGGCTCGTGCTGAGCGTGGTTCTCGTCGGCCAGTTCATGGTGGTGCTCGACGCCTCCATCGTCAACGTGGCCCTGCCGTCGATCCAGCGTGACCTGCACTTCAGCACCACGGGTCTCCAGTGGATCGTCAACGCCTACACGCTGACCTTCGCCGGGTTCCTCCTCCTCGGGGGCGCGTGCCGCGGACCTCTTCGGCCGGCGCCGGATCTTCCTCCTCGGCCTCGGCTGTGTTCACCGCCTCGAGCCTGCTGGGCGGCCTGGCCCAGAACGAGGCGTGGCTGATCACCGCCCGGGCCGTCCAGGGCCTGGGCGCCGCCATCCTGGCCCCGGCGACGCTGACCATCCTCACCGCCACCTTCGCCGAGGGTCCGGCGCGCGCCAGGGCGCTCGGAGCGTGGAGTGCCGTCTCGGCGGCCGGTGCCTCGGCTGGAGCGCTCTTCGGAGGCATCCTCACCGAGTTCCTCAACTGGCGCTGGATCCTCTTCGTCAACGTGCCGATCGGTGTCGTCACGTTGATCGCGGCACTCCGCTACGTGCCCGAATCGAGGGCGGAGCTGACCCACCGCCACCTCGACCTGGGTGGTGCGGTCACGGTCACGGCGGGCCTGGTCGCGATCGTCTACGCCATCGTCCGGACGGAGAGCTACTCGTGGGGCTCGTGGCAGGTCCTCGTGCCGCTGGTGGTCGGACTGGCCCTCATCGCCCTGTTCCTCTTCCTGCAGGCCCGCGTCTCGAAGGCGCCGTTGGTCCCGCTTGCGGATCTTCCGCTCCCGCTCGGTCAGCGGGGCCAACGCCGTCATGTTCCTCCTCTTCGGCGCCCTGTTCGGATCCTGGTACTTCGAGACGCTCTACATGCAGCACGTGCTCGGTTTCAGCCCGCTCCAGGCCGGCGTGGCCTTCCTGCCCCAGACGCTGCTCATCGCGGCCGGGGCGCAGATCGTGTCCCGGCTGGTCTCACGTCTGGGTCCCCGGCCTCTGATCCTGATCGGCGCGCTGGTGGCCGCGGTCGGGCCTGGCGTGGTTGACCCGGATCGCACCGGACAGCACGTACGTCGCCGATCTCCTGGGACCCTTCGTCCTCATCGGCCTGGGGATGGGTCTCGCCGTGACCCCCATCGCCGTGGCCGGTACGGCCGGAGTGAATCCCGCGGACGCCGGTCTCGCCTCGGGACTCCTCAACACCTCGCGGACGGTCGGCGCCGCCATCGGGCTCGCCGTGCTGGCCACGTTGGCCGCCAACCGGACGGCGGGGGTCCTGACCTTGCCGGCGACGCCGGGCCACGCCGCCACCGCGCTCACCGACGGGTACGCCCTCGCCTTCGCGGTGGCCGCCGGGGTTCTCCTCGCCACCGCCGCGGTCGCGATGATCACGCTGCCCTCGCTGCGAGCCCCCCGGCCCGTCGATCGTCCCGCCGCCCCGATCGTGCTCGACGAGGCCCTCGAAGCCGGCTGACCCCGGAGCGGTCGGCCCTCAGACCGCCGGTGCGGGCGTCCCCGCTCCGGCACCGGCCCCACCTCGCGCTGTCCACCGCCTCGATGATCATCTGCACCGCGTCGTGCAGGCCGCCCGCGGTGTGGACGTCGAGGAGGTCGATGGCCTGCGCGATCTTGTTGCGCGCGTCCTCGACGTCCTCGAACGTCTTCGCGGTCCGGGCGTCCGCCGCCCTCGCCTGGATGTTCTGGCCGACGATGATGACCGGCAGCAGGACGAGCTGGAGGAAGCTCGAGGAGATCCACAGGATGAGGTCCTGCGTCGAGTGGATGTTGCTCGGCAGGGAGATGAGGGCGATGCACGCGAACACGTAGGCGCACCACATGGTGCCGACGAGCACCGTGATCCTGAGGCCCACGGCGGCGTTGACCCGCTGCGCCGCGGTGTCCGTCTTGGCGAAATGGTGCGTATGGGCGTACACCGGGGTGCCGTCCCTGGTGTAGCCGAGCTTCGGTTCCGGCGGCCCCTGGGTCGTCGCCGAGGTTGCATCCGTGGTGGTCATGGCGCCCTCCTGGGGAGTGTGGATCCTTCCGCCGGATTCTCACACGGCCCATGCGGGACGAGGGTGGCGAGCGGTGAGTCAGCTCGGCGCGTCGGCGATCTGCTCCATGAATTCGAGGCGGATGCCGCCGGGTGCCTCCACGAAGGCGATGCGCCGGGTTCCGAACGCGCCGCTGACCACCCGCGGCCCCCACAGGACCGGGTGGCGGGCGAGCTCGGCGTCGAGGTCGTCGACGAAGAGCGCGGGGTGCAGGAACCCCTCCTCGGGCAGCGCGCACGCGTCCTCGTAGATGGCGCGGGTGAACAGCGTGAGCGAGAGCGCCCCGAGCTCGACGTCGGCCCTCCGGCCGTTCTCCCAGTGCACGGGCTCGGTCACCCGTGCCCCGGCGGCCACGTACCAGGCGCAGGCCGACTCGAGGTCGCGATCGGCGACCTTGACGGCCAGGTTGGCCAGCCCGGTCACCGCCATCAGTGCAGTGGCGTTCCGTACAGCGAGCCCAGATCCTCGGCGATCAGCTCCAGCCTCACCCCGTCGGGATCGGAGAAGTAGAGCGAGACCTCGCTCTCGATCTGCGTCGCCACGCCGGCTCGCTCCAGTCGCGACCGGGCCGCGTCCCACTGGGCTCGGTCGACCGAGATGGCCAGGTGGTGGAACCCGCCCAGCACCTCGGTGTAGGGACCGAGCCCGAGACCGGGGAAGTCGAAGAACGCGAGCGTGTTGTCGTGACCGAGATCGAAGAACAGGTGCGTCGAGCCCTTGTAGTCGCGATTCTCGAACAACTCGGCCAGGGGGAAGCCGAGCAGATCCTGGTAGAAGCGGATGGTCCGTTCGACGTCGGAGCACAGGAGCGCGAGGTGATGGACACCGCGGGCGGTCGAGGCGGGTCGCTCCGCCGTCGGGCGCAGGTAGGCCGCCCGCAACCGCTCGCGCTCCACCGCCGCGGCTTCGAGGTCGATCGTCACAGCCCGAGCAGCCAGGTCGCGTTGGTCCCGAGCAGGCCGGCCCGGGCCCGTTCCGACAGTCCGGACACCGCGCGCTCCGCCGCGCCCATCGGATCGGCCACGCCCTCGGCGTGCGGCCAGTCGCTGCCGATCATGAACGTGTCCTCGCCCACCTTGGGCACGAGGCGGTTCGGCATCTCGTAGGGCAGCGCGGCGACGCGCACCTGGCGCAGGAAGTACTCCGACGGCCGCGCCGACAGCCGGCGGAACGGCTCACCATGGCGCTGCGTGTAGAAGTCGGACGCACCGTCGATGTGCAGCAGGAAGCTCGGGACCCAGCTCGCGGTCAGCTCGACCACCCCGATCCGCAGCGACGGGAACCGCTCGAGCACGCCGTGGAGGATCAGGTTGGCCAGGACCACCGCCGGCGCCAGGTACAAGAAGATGGAGTCGAAGAGCTGCTCCCCCTCCTCGTGCTCCCCCTCGCGCCAAGCCGGGTGGAGCGGGCTCTCGAACTCCGAGACGTGGAAGACGGGAGCGACCCCCTCGTCGCTGCACGTGGCCCAGACCGGGTCGAAATCCGCGTGCGAGAGCGGCTTCCCGTCCACCGGGGCCGGGGCGATCATGGCCAGGCGGACGCCTTCGGCGCGCACGCGGCCGGATCTCCTCGACCGCCCACGCCGGGTCGTGGAGCAGCACGTGGGCGACGCCGAACAGCCGGCCTCCACCGTCGGAGCAGCGCTCCGCCACGAAGCGGTTGTAGGCGCGGGCATTCGCCCTCTGTGCGGCCCGGTCGGACGCCAGCCGCTGCTCCCACAGCAGCCCGTAGTTGGGGAAGAGCACCGCGGCGTCGAAACCGAACTGGTCGAGGGAGTCCAGTCGGGACGACGCCAGCCGGTACGAATCGGGCACCAGCTCGTCGAAGGACGCCGGCGCCCGCTCACCCCGGAGGCGCCGCTGGCGGTCCGCACCGATGAGGGCCGAGCGCTCCGGCACCGGAACCTCCAGGCAGGTCAGCCGGTCGCCGCGCCAGGTCAGCCACGGCCAACCCGCCGCGTCGTCGGTGATCGACAGCGCGGCATCGCGCTGCGACGGGTCGATGTAGTCCGACCAGGTCGTCCTGGACTCGAAGAGATGCTGGTCGACGTCGATCGTGTGCAGCGTCACGGCACCCTCCCCGAACGGCACAGTACCAGCGGCCGCGTCGGGTCATCCCGGTCCTCGGGTCCCGGTCCGCTCACCCCGCCTCAACCCATGGCGGCGCGCAGCTCGCGGAGCCACTCGTCCGCGGCCTGCCAGGCGGCGTCGGCCTGTCGGCGGTGCTCGGGACCGTGCTCGCCCCCCGCGGGGTACGAGCCGAGGAACTTCAGGCCGGCCAGGGAGGCGTGCAGGTCGCGCAGGCAATCGGCGACGACCTCGTCACCGACGTGGCCGTTGAGGTCGATGACGAAGCAGTAGTCGCCGAGCCCCTGCTTGGTGGGGCGCGACTCGAGCTTGGTCAGGTTGATGTTGCGCGCCGAGAACTCGCCGAGGATGCCGTGCAGGCTCCCCGGGTGGTCCGCCCGCTGGAAGCACACGATGCTGGTCTTGTCGTGGCCGGTCGGCCGGGGAACCCGGTGCCGGGCCAGCAGGACGAACCGGGTCTGGTTCTCGGGATGGTCCTCGACGTCCTCGGCCAGGATCTCGAGCCCGTAGCGCTCGGCCGCCAGCCGCGGCGCGATGGCCGCGCCCTCGTGCCCCCCCGACGCTCCGAGCAGCCGGGCTGCGTCGGCCGTGGAATTGGCGGCCCGCGGCTCCGCCCCGGGGAGCGCCCGGGACAGGAACCGCTGGCACTGTCCGAGGGCGTGGGGGTAGGACGAGACGTGGCGGATGTCGGCCAGCGCCGTGCCCGGGCAGGCCATGAGGTGGAGGTGGATGTCCATCACGACCTCGCGCTGGACCCGCAGGTCGACGTCGTGGATCAGCCCGTCGACCGTGGCGCTGACCGTTCCCTCGATCCCGTTCTCTATCGGCACGAAGCCGAGATCCACCTCGCCGGAGGCCACGGCGTCGAGCACCGCGGTGATCGTCACCAGCGGCACCAGATCGATCTGGGCCAGGTCGGGCTGGGTGAGGAGGGCCTCCTCGGTGAAGGTGGCAGCAGGGCCGAGATACGCCACCGAGGTCGCAGGGGGGTTCACGGTTGGGCAGGATAGGGCAGGTCATGGACGCTTCCTCCCTTCGCTCGCTGATCTCTCGGGTCGCCACGGGCGAATGCTCGCCCGACGACGCGGTGCGCCTGCTGCGGCGGGTGCCCTACGCCGACCTGGGGTTCGCCCGGGTCGACCATCACCGCGACCTGCGCCTGGGCCTGCCCGAGGCCGTGTACGGGCCGGGCAAGTCACCGGAGCACTGCGCCGGCGTGGTCGAGGAGCTGCTCAAGGGAACCGACGGCCCGGTGCTGCTCACCCGGGCCGACGACGGCCAGGTCAAGGCGGTCTCGGCGATGGCCCAGGCGATCGGAGCCGGCCCGGGTGTCGTCACGGGGACAGGAGCGCTCTCGACGGTCGTGTTCCGCCCGGCACCGGAGCGCCGGGACGACGTCGTGGTCGTCACCGCGGGGACGGCGGACCTGCCCGTCGCCACCGAGTGCGTGGCCGTCCTCACCGCGCTCGGGCTCGGCGCGACCTTGCTGACCGATTGCGGCGTCGCCGGCCTGCACCGGCTGCTGGCCGAGGTCGACACCATCGTGGCCGCAGCGGCCGTCGTGGTGGTGGCGGGGATGGAGGGCGCCCTCGCCAGCGTGGTCGGGGGGCTCACGCCCGCGCCGGTCGTCGCCGTGCCGACCAGCACCGGCTACGGCGCCGCGCTCGAGGGCGTGACTGCGTTGCTCGCCATGCTCTCGTCGTGCTCGTCGGGCGTGACCGTCGTCGGGATCGACAACGGCTACGGGGCCGCCTGCGCCGTGGCCCGGCTTCTCCCGTGACCGCCGTCGGGAGCAGAGCCGGGGCCAACGTCGGCCCCGGCGGAGCGACGGTGGCCTGGTTCCACTGCTTCGCCGGCATCGCCGGTGACATGGCGCTCGGCGCGCTGGTCGACGCGGGGGCGGACGCGGACGAGGTGGCGGCCCTGCTGAGCCGCCTGGCCCTGCCCGGATGGGAGCTCCGGTTCGAAGCGAGCCTGCGCGGCGGCGTCTCGTGCACCAGGGCGCTCGTGCACGGCGAGGGCGGGGTCCGCACCTACGACGCGCTCGGCGTCGCTCGTCTCCGATGCCGCCCTGCCCGAACGGGTCACCGAGCGGTCGCTGGCCGTCTTCGGTGCGCTGGCGCGGGCCGAGTCGGTGCTGCACCGGCGTCCTCTGGACCAGGTGCACCTGCACGAGGTCGGTGGGCACGATGCCGTCGTCGACATCGTCGGGACGTCCGCCGCGCTCGAGGTCCTCGGGGTCGAGACCGTGAGCGCGTCCGCGGTCGCCACCGGTACCGGGATGGTGCACGCGTCGCACGGGTGGCTGCCCAACCCCGCGCCCGCCACCGTGCGCCTCCTGGAGGGCGTGCCCACCTACGGCCGCGACGTCGCAGTGGAGCTGACGACACCCACCGGTGCGGCGCTGCTCGCCGCACTGTGCACGTCGTTCGGTCCGCTGCCGCCCATGACGGTGGCCTCGTCGGGCTTCGGCGGTGGCGCGGCGGAGATCGACGGCCTCCCCAACTGCACCCAGGTCGTCATCGGCCGGGGTCGCGGCCCGGCGGAGGTGGGACCGGGGCAACCGGCGCTCCTGCTGGAGACCAACCTCGACGACGCCACGGGGGAGCAGCTGGGCTACGCCATCGCCGCCTCGCTGCAGGCCGGTGCGTTCGACGCCTGGGTGAGCCCGGTCACCATGAAGAAGGGACGGCCGGGGAGCGTGCTCCACGTGCTGGCCGACCCGGTGCACCTCGACCTGCTCCGGCGTGAGATCCATCGTGCGACCGGGACTCTCGGCGTGCGCGCGGCCACGGTGGAGCGGTGGCCGCTGGAGCGACGAATGGACGAGGTGACCGTCGACGGCGCGACCGTGCGCGTCAAGGTCACCGGTGACCGGGCGAAGCCGGAGTTCGACGACGTCGCCCGTGCGGCCGCGAAGACCGGGGCGTCGCTGCACGACGTGGCGAGCCGGGCCGAAGAGGCCTGGCGGGCGGGCCGGCGGGCTGCGCCGGAGGAACCCTGATGGCGAGCGCGATGTTCCACTACGACGACGGCATGACCGACCTGATCGTCGAGGCCTGCCGCGAACGCCTGTCGATGGACCCGGTGTCGCTCGACTTCGGCGGCCTGGTCGAGTCGCTCGACGCCGAGTTGGCCGGCCTCATGCGGCCCGAGGGCAACGACGCGGCGGACGTGCTCGAGCTCTGGGTGGACAAGCTGGCCACCGCGGTCGTGTCCTGCGACAGCCCGAGGTTCCTCTCGTTCATCCCCGCCGCCCCCACCAAGGCCTCGCTCCTCTTCGACATGTTCGTGTCGTGCTCGTCGCTGCACGGCACCTCCTGGTTGGAGGCCGCGGGTGTGGTCGTCGCCGAGAACCAGGCGCTCGCCGTGCTCTCGTCCCAGGCCGGGCTGCCCGCAGGTGCCGGTGGCTGCTTCGTCGCCGGAGGCTCGGCGGGAAACCTCTCCGCACTGATGGTGGCCCGGGACACGGCCGGCCACCGGCGTGGTGGCGACGCCCCGCTCCGGCCGCTGGTGGCGATCAGCGAGGATGCCCATTCCTCCGTGGGCAAGGCGCTCCGCGTTCTGGGGGTGGGCACGCTGACCGTTGCGGTCGACGACCACCGCCTCACCGGTGAGGCCCTGCGGGCCGCGCTGGACGGGCACGAGCGCCCCGAAGACGTCGTCGGTGTCGTGGCCACGGCCGGCACCACCAACGCCGGCATCGTCGACGACCTCGCCGGCATCGCCGACGTCGCGGCCGAACGATCGCTCTGGTTCCACATCGACGGTGCCTACGGCGGTGCGGCCGCGCTCTTCGCCCCCTCGACGCGGTCGCAGTTCGCCGGGTTCGAACGCGCGGACTCCTTCATCGTCGATCCGCACAAGTGGCTGTTCGCTCCGTTCGACTGCGCCGCGCTCGTCTACCGCCAGCCCAACCTGGCCAAGGCCGTCCACACCCAGGACGCGCAGTACCTCGAGGTCCTCCACAGCGGGAACCCGGAAGAATGGAACCCGAGCGATTACGCCTTCCACCTGACACGGCGCGCCCGCGGCCTTCCGCTGTGGTTCTCCATGGCCGTCAACGGGCTCGATGCCTACCGCGACGCCGTCGAGGCGGGGCTCGCCATCGCCCAGCTGGCGGCGGAGCGAATCGACCGTGCGTCCCACGTCGAGCTCGTCCGCGAGCGGGGGCTCTCCATCGTCATGTTCCGCCGGCCCGGCTGGACCAAAGCCGAGTACGACACGTGGTCGGCGCGTCTGCTCACGTCGCAGATCGGGTTCGTCACGCCGACCAGCTGGGAGGGCGAGACTGTGGCGCGGTTCGCCTTCTTGCACCCCAACACGACCATGGACATGGTCGAGGAGATCCTCGACTCGATGCGCTGACGCGGTGTGCGTGCTGCGATCGTTCGCCGCTGTGCCCGGAGAACGTCAGACGCCGATCGCTCCGTGGCCCACCCAGAACCGGTTCAGCCTCCTTTGGCACTTGACCACCCAGACGAACCATCCCACGATCGGGAGGAAGATCCAGAAACCGGTCACCGCGCTGACGGGTCGTTCCTGTCCCTCGCGAGAGTAGAGGTTGCCGATTTCGGCGGGCAGCACAAAGATGTTGACGATGTGAAGGAAGATGGCGAGAAGCAGCCCGACCACGCCACCGATGCCCTGACCCGAATAGTCGTTCATCTCCTTGAAGCTGGCGTACTGCCAATAGAGCCCGTAGATGCCCAGGGTTATCACGGTCAGGACCGCGACCACCCAAGGGCGCCTGGGTTTGCCGACGACCCCGGTGGGAACCACGGTCCGAAACTGCTGGACCATGTCCCCGGGCGTCGAGGGTACGGACGTCGACGTCCCCGAAGCCGCGGCCGGCTGGTTCGATTGGTCGCTCGGGTGTTGCTCGGGTGGATACCACTTGCCGTCACTGGCCAGCCACCAGCCCTCACCCTGCGATACATCGCTCATCGGGCCGCCTCTTTTCCTAGGTGCGCCATCGGGTGAGGGCGTCGGGTTCAGAGGCCCTACGGGAAGGCTGCACGAGGTTCAGTGCTGTTGATCCCTCCGGCGATGCCGGGTAGCAGCCGTCTGAGGTATTGCGACGAGGGTAGGCCGGCCCAGTTGCACCGAGGTGACGATTTGGTGACACGCCGGTTGGCCGGGTGCTCCGTTGCCGGTGACGCCCCACCCTCCCGCGTGCGACAGTGTCAACCATGGAGATCGAGGTCTGGTCCGACTTCGCCTGCCCGTGGTGCGCGCTCGGACACGCCCGGCTCCACGCCGCACGAGCGCGCTTCGAGCACGGCGACGAGTTGCGGGTCGTCAACCGCTCCTACGAGCTCGACCCCCACGCCCCGGCCCGTCGTGAGCTCTCGATGGAGCAGGCGGTGGCGCGGAAGTACGGGATGGGGGCCGAGCAGGCCCGGGCCGGTCAGGCCCGCTTGGCCGAGCTCGGCCGCGAGGACGGCGTCGTCTTCGACTTCGATCTCGTCCAGCTCGGAAACACGTTCGACGCCCACCGTGTGGTGCAGGCCGCCCGTGGCCGGGCGTGCGAAGGGGCGCTCGTGGACGCTCTCTTCGAGGCGTACTTCGCCGATGGGCGGCTGCTTTCGGACCACGCCGTCCTGCGAGAGGTCGCGGTCGCGGCCGGTCTCGACGCGGCGGTGGTCGACCGGGTTCTCGGTGGTTCCTTGTACGCCAAGGAGGTGCGCGACGACGAGGCGGCGGCCTACGAGCTCGGGGTCACCGGTGTGCCCTTCTTCCTCGTCGACGGGACCTGGCCCATCCCCGGCGCGCAGGACGTCGACACCATGGTGACCATCCTGACGCGGGCGCGGGCACGCTCGGTGCGCTGAGCTCGAGCGGCAAGTCGAACTGGTTCCCTCACACCGGACCCAACGGTCGCGACCGCTGGATACCACTGCGCCGGAGGGCGCGAACGCCGGAATGGTTGAGCTTGACTCTCGGCAGTGTCGTCACCGCCCAGGCCATCGCGTCGAGCGTCTCGCTCTGATAGATCGGCTTCTCCGCCGCTCCGGACAATCTCGCGACGCGTACCTTGATTCCCTTGACCGACACCCCGAAGGTACCGGCGATCGCTCCGATTTGCGTCCACACCTTGCCGGCTCCGCTGAGATTGTGGGCCGCCGAGAAGATGACGGCCACCATGGCGACGGCCAGCACGAAGAACGCCACCCAGTAGTGAAGAATGATTCTGCGCACGATTCGGACCGTTCGGCTCAGGGCGGCTTCTCCCGCTGCGACGTAGGCCTCCGGGGTCAACAATCCGGACGTGGATTCCGCGCCGGTCAGGATGTTGAGCCACACATCGCCCTGAACCAGCAGACTCCGAAGGATTTTCCCGACGACCTTTTCCGTGGAGTTGTCGGGGCTCAACTTGCAGAGCCCCCCGGGAGCGTTCTTGTCGAGGACGGTCCGGGCGAAGTCACTCCAGCGGCCGATCGATGCACCGACGATGACGGCAGAATTCTCCGGCAGGAACGGGCTCAGTGCCGCCATGTGCTGCTGGAGCTTCACCACCCGGTGGTGGGACAACTGCTTCGTCAGCGCCGCGACTTTCGCCGGCTCCGAACTCATCGGAGCTTCCGATTTCGCCTCGGCGCCGCGCCGTGGCGGGTTGACCGTGTCACGCAACGATCGTCCCATTTGGTATGCCCCCTCGAGCGGGCGGCTGGTGCACGCCAAGACCTCGAGAACGGCCAGATTCATCTTCTGCAGCTCTTTCGGTGTCGGCGTGTCGGACATCTTGACCCCGCGGAGCGTCTTCACCGATTCAACCGATAGGGCTGGGCAGAGACGTTCGCACAGGGAATGGAGGCGTCCGACCTCGAGCTTTCTCCTCAGCTCCTCTGGAAGATCATGCTCGGACGGGAGATGGTCCGGGTCCTTGAGTCCGGGCTCGAGTCGCCCGAACAGCACCGCCATCACCCAGCCGATCTCGAAGGCGATCGGGACGGTGACCTTGAGATCCGGCGACGTCGCCGGAGGCGTGGACCCGTTCGATCGTGATCCGACCTCGATGCTCTTGGAGGCATCTGCTGGTTGAACCAGCATCGTGGTGCCCAGGGTTTGACTCAGGTTGGTCATGTCGTCCTCCCGCGAAGTCGGGGAACTGTGTTCGACTGTTCGACTGTTCGAGTGTTCGACTGTTCGAGTGTTCGAGGTCGTCCGAATTCGCTCGGGGCTCTCGCTATCCGGAACCGGATATGTCAGGGGCACCCGGCGGGGGTTGGACGAGCATCAGGCACATCAGGCACGCATCAGGCGCTTGTCTGTTGAACGACCCAGAAGTCCGAGGCCAGAGAGGCCGAGGTGACATAGAGATACGGCATCTCGAAGTAGCCCTCCTGCCCCCACGTGGTTCCCCACGAATTGCGGACCCGGAAGCGGTCGACCGCGTCGTTGTACCCGATCAGTACCACGGCGTGCCCGCCGACCACCTTCTCCTTCGGAGCGGGCATCGGGACGACTCCGCTCGTGGCCACCGCCTGGCTCTCGAAGGACTCGTAGACCGTGAAGCCGAAGACGATCGGGAGACCCGAAGCCAGCACGCTCTTGAGTGCGAAGAGCTCCTGGGTCACCGCTTCGTACGTGAGCGCCCGGTCCTTGAGGGCGTCGGTGTAGTCCTTTTTCGGCGGCTTCTTGGCGAAGGTCGCGATGTCGTACGGCCAGTCGGTCTCGGGGCAGACTCCCAGCTGGTTGACCGACTTGATGCCATCTCGAATCTGGCCTCCGGCGTCTTCTGCGACCGTGCCCTCGATGACGCGCTCTTGGTAGTAGATCCACAAGCGAGCCGGCGTCAGGAACTTCCCGGTGATCTTGTGGTTGTCGTAGTCCACCGCGCCCGCAATGGCGTTGCCGGTGCAGCTGCCGAGCTGACCCTGGTCGTAGACCGGCGGCATGTCGGGTTTGGTGCTGAGATCCACCGAGCTCGGGAGTGAGGTGACGGCCTGGATCTTGAGCTGGGCATCCCGGAGGTCCGGAAGCTGAGGGACCCATCCGTAGTGTTGGATCTTTCGCTGTGTTGGCATGACGCAACCCTCCCGGTGAGTTGAGACTCGTGGCAGTCGTTCTACGCCACGGATGTTGCTCTGACCTTGCAACATCCTTACACCGTGCGTTGCGGTCTCGCTGTCTCAGCTCCCGCTCAGCCTGCCGCCAGTGCCGCACACCGTGCGTCGCGTGCGGCTGTCCCAGCTCCCGCTCAGCCTGCCGCCACTGCCGCCTCGAGCGCGGCCCCGGCCGCGAGCATGCGCTCCTCGCTCCCGGCCGGGCCGATGAGCTGCAGGCTGGCGGGGAACGGTCCGTCGCTCGGCACGGGGACCGAGAGCGCAGGAACGCCGGCGAGATTCACCGGCAACGTGCAGCGCGCCACGAGCAGGTCGTCGCCATCCTCGAGCGGCGGCGGGAAGATGGTGAGGGTCGGAGTCACCAAGAAGTCGACCTCGGCGAACGCGCGCTCGAGCGCCGCCGTCAGCTCGCGCTGGACCGCCCAGGCGGTGCGGACGGACGCGTCGTCGAACGAGGCTCCGAGCTCCAGACGCTCGCGCACGTCGCGGCCGATGCCCTCAGGGTCCTGGGCGACGAGCGCCCGGTCGGTGTGCCAGGCCTCGACGACCAACAGCAGGCCGGCCTGGAGCCCGGCCTCTTCCCAGCCCGGCATGGGCAGCTCGGTACAGGCCCAGCCGGTGAGCCCCAACGCACGCTCCACTCCGGAGCTGATCCGGGGGTCCGCCTCGACGGGGATCCGTCCGATCCTCACCTCGCCGAGCTCGGCGACGGCGAAGCCCGGCTCGAGGAGCTCCATGCCGGACACGAGGCCGGACACGTCTCGCGCCATCGGCCCGACGGTGTCGAAGCTCGGCGAGAGCGGCCACACACCCTCGAGCGGGATGCGGCCCCACGTCGTCTTCAACCCGGCAGTGCCACAGCAGGCCGAGGGGATCCGCACCGAGCCACCCGTGTCGCTGCCGTAGGCCACGTCGGCCTCGTGGGTGGCGACGGCCACGGCCGAGCCGCTCGACGACCCGCCCGGCACCCGGGTCGGGTCGAGCGGGTTCACCGGGGTGCCGTACCAGGGATTGATGCCCGTCACCCCGAGCGCCAACTCGTGCAGGTTGGTGCGGCCCACGATGCGCGCGCCGGCGGCGCGGGCCCCCGCCAGGCATGCCGCGTCGCGCGCCGCCGGTCGTGCCCGCTCGGCGACCGCCCGGCAGCCGGCGGTCGTGGGCTCGCCCGCCATGTCGATCAGGTCCTTGACGGCGAGCCTCACCCCCGTCCCCGAGGTGTCGTACCGGGTGATGAATGTGGTCATCCGACGCTCTTGTCCTCGAGTTCCCGGGCATGGTCGAGCACGTGCCACGCGTCGCGGCGCACGAGGGAGCGCCGTGACCATCTCATCTCAACCGCCGGCTCCTCCTTGTCGAGGAGGGCGCGGCGCCTTCGTTCAACCACGTTGTGCCGCAGTGCTGGACGCCCCCCTCGTGTCACCGGGAACCGACTCCTGTCGCCCGCGTTCGAGGCCGAAGAGCGCGATCAGGCCGGCGAAGGCCATGATCCCGCACATCACGAAGAGCACGACCTCGGTGGCGTGCGCGAAGTCGAGCGACACGTAGTGGGGAATGGACGCCACCGAGCCGTGGCCCTGCCCGGACTGCGCCAGGGTGGCGGCGGTGCTCGCCGCGTGGGGGTCCCCCGCGGCCTGGAGTGACGTCGTCAGGTGCGAGCGGAAATTGAACAGCAGGATCGTGCCGAGGGCGGCCAGACCGAGGCTGGCACCGAAGTTCCGGATGGTCTGGGTGACGCCGGTCGCCTCGCCGTACGAGAGGTTCCCGGCCCGGTTGACCGCGTCGGTGTTGGCCGGCCCGAGCATCCATCCCATTCCGGCCCCGGCCACGACCACCCAGATCCTCTGCTGGTCGAAGGACAGGGTTGTGACCTTGGAGGCCCACATGCCGAAACCGACGGCGGCCAGGGCACACCCCAGCACGACGGCGCGTTTGGCCCCCTGCCGGTCGAGCATGCGCCCGCCGACCTGGGCCATGACGACGAAGCCGATGAAGAAGAAGAGCAGGAAGATCCCGGCCTGCGACGCCTTCTTGTGCAGGGCGATCTGCGCATACTCGCTGGCGAAGAAGAAGATCGGTATGAAGGCCATCATGGAGATCAACAGCACGAGATTCTCGACCGAGAAGGCGCGGATGCGGAAGATCGAGACCTGAATGAGGGGAGACGGCGTCCGGAGCTCGACGAGGACGAAGATGCCGATAATGGCCAGGCCGACGACGATGCAGATCCAGGTCCAGGGGTTGCTCCAGCTCCACAGAGCCGACTGCTGCAGTCCGAAGATGCTCAGCCCGATACCGACCGCGATGAGGACTGCTCCCCGGTAGTCGACGGGAGCGCGCTTGTACTCGGTCTTGGGTTTGGACACCGCGATGAGGACCAACGCGATGAGCGCCACCGGGATGTTCACCCAGAAGATGGCGCGCCACGTCCACTGGGTCAGGTACCCGCCCAGGATCGGTCCCACCGCCGTCAGCCCTCCGGCGATGCCGAAGAACAAGGCGAGCGCGCGACCCCGCTCGCGCAGCGGGAAGGTGTTGACGACGATGGCAAGGGCAGCGGGAAACATGAGCGCGCCGCCCACACCCTGGAGGACGCGGAAGCCGACGATCCATCCTTCCGCGGCCGATCCCGTGGGCGTCAGACCGCACATGGTCGACGCGAAGACGAAGATGATCACGCCGATGACGCACATCTTCGTGTGGCCGAAGATGTCGGAGAGACGCCCCCCGAGCGCGAAGAGCGCCGCCAGGGCGATCAGATAGCCGTTCACGACCCACTGGACGCCCGTCGAGCTGAGGCCGAGCTCGCGCTGGATGTTGGGGATGGCGATGGAGACGATCGTCTGGTCGATGAAGGTCATCGACACCGCGAAGATCATTGCGGCGAGCACCCAATTCCGACCCTGCATGCCCTCTCCTGACATGACCGCACCTCCGACCCGGCGTTGTTTCAGAGCACGATAACGGCCGACGTCCCGGCGCGGTTGCGCCGTCGAGGCGCCGGCCCAGGAAAGCGTGACGGGCGCTCGGCCCGGCCACGACCGACGGGCTCATGGGCCCGGCCCGCTGCGACCAAGGTGAGGGCTTGACCCTGGCGGCCGGCCGTCCTGCGAGCCCGATCTCAGGCTCAGGTCGAGGTCGGCGCGTCCAGCGCCTTGCGGAACACGTTGGTCGTACGTGTCTCGAACCCCATCCGGGCGTAGAGCCGGTTGGCCGCCTCGCGGTCGGGACGTGAGGTGAGGTCGACCGTGCGGCAACCGAGCTCGGCCGCGCGGTCGAGCGCGGCCTGGACGAGCGCGGCCGCCACGCCCTTCCCGCGCGCCGCCTCGTCGACCACCACGTCCTCGATCCAGCCTCGGAACGTCGTCGGGATCAAGAACGTGGCCAGAGTCAGCATGCCGACGACCCGGCCTGCGTCCCGAGCGACGAACAACGTGGTGCGCGGGTCGGCGACGATGCGCTCGAGCGTCGGGCGCGACGGTGGCGGAGAGGTGCGCGAGAGCTGGGGGATGAGGACGGCCACCGCTGCGACGAGATCGTCGTCGACCGACACCGCGGCCTCGACGGAGATCACGAACCGGACTTTTCGGCCGAACCCGCCGAGCCTCCCCGCCACATCGGTTGGCGCACGCTGTCGTAGAGGACGTCGCGGTGCTCGCCGTCGATGGCGGCGAAGACGTGCTCCCCCCAGCGCTCCGAGCCGACGATCGGGTGCGGCAGGTTGTCTCGGGTGAACCAACCGACGGCGCGGGTCTCGAGCGGGTGCGGAGCGATCTCGCCTCCGACGGCGCGGCAGTAGAACAGCAGCGAGTACAGCGGCACCCGGGTGAAGCCGAGTCGCAGGCCGTCGAGCACTGCGATCAGGCGAACCGGCTCGACGAGGATGCCGGTCTCCTCCTCCACCTCTTTGACGACCACCTCGGCGGCCGAGTATCCGACGTCGCACCACCCGGTGGGGTAGAGCCAGATACCCGAGTCGGCACGCTGAATCAGCAGCAGCTCGCCCTGGTCGTTGCCGACCGCGGCCCCGACGGCCACCTTCGGCGTGACGTAGCCCGGCACCCCCTTGCCCACCGAGTCCATCCACTCCTGGACGAGCCCCCCGGCGTGGTCGTCGTCTTCTTCGCCGTCTGCTTCCGCCTTGATGTCGGCCGCCACCTTGAGGATCTCCTCGAACCGTTCCTGCTCGTAGAGGCTCTCGGTGAAGCCCAGACCGGTGCGGGCGATGCCGGCGAGCGCCTCGCTCCAGCGCAACAGCGTCTTGAGCGGGACATCGCGATCGTCGGACGGATCCACGGCCGGTGACGCTACCTCGCCCCGCCGGCTGCGCCAGAATGGAGCGTGCCCGTCAACGAGGATTGCCGTCACTACGTGATGCGGACGACGCCACGCGGGGAGCGACTGGAGCGGTGCAAGGTCGACGCCAACGAGCCGCTGCCGTTCGCCTGCCCGGAGGGCTGCCTCTTCTACGAGCCGCGCCGGGTCTCCTCGGCCGGATGGCACGTGGCCCCGGAGGACCAGGGAGGCTAACCCTCGAGGACGTCGCCGAGGAGGTCCACCGTGATGCCCTCGTCGCGCAGCCAGTCGAGCGCCGCCTCGACCTGGGCCGCCTCGCCGTCGACTTCGCAGACGATCCAGCCGCGGTGCTCCTCGACATCGGCCCGTCGGATGTTGGGCTCGACGTCGAACCGGCGCACCAGCGTGGCCAGCACCGCCTTGCGCACCTCGGACTCGGGAAACGTCAGCTTCACCTTGACCCGGACCGCACTCATGGCTCGACACTCCCCTCGGCCGCTTGGTCGACGCTCCCCTCCGCCGGTAGGTCTACCCTCCCCGGCACGACCCGCGCCGTGTCGTCGACCGCGGCGTCCCGGCCCAGGGCCCGGTTGAGGCTGCCCGAGCGGAACCCCTCGAGATCGAGCGCGACGAACGTGAAGCCGGCCCCGCGGACCGCGGCCACCACCTCGGTGCGGCGGTCCAAGACGGCGGCCAACACGTCGGTCTCGACCTCGAGGCGCGCCGCGTCGCCGTGGTGGCGGACCCGGAGCTGCGAGAACCCGAGGGCGCGCAGCGCCGACTCGGCGGCGTCGACCGCCGACAGCCGGCCCAGGGTGACGGGCGTGCCGTAGGGCAGGCGCGAGGCCAGGCAGGCCGCGGCCGGCTTGTCCCAGGTGCGCAGGCCGAGGCGCCGCGACCAGGTTCGGACGTCGGCCTTGGTGAAACCGGCCTCGACGAGCGGGAAGACGGCGCCGGCCGCGGCTGCGGCCGCCTGACCCGGGCGGTGGTCGCCCAGGTCGCTCACGTTGACGCCGAGCACCACCGTCGCCCCCTCGGCTGCGGCCAACGGGCCGAGCGCATCCATGAGCGCCGTCTTGCAGCGCGCGCAGCGGTCCGAGCCGTTGGCCACGTACGCCGGGTCGTGCATCTCGCGGGTCGGTACTCCCGTCCAGCGCAAGCCCCATTCGGCGGCCAGGGACCGGCAGTCCTCCTCCTCGGCGGCGGCCAGCGAGGGCGACAGGGCCGTGGCGCACAGCACCGAGGTACGACCCAGGCTGTCGTGGGCCACCCGGGCCACCAACGCCGAGTCGGCGCCGCCGCTGAAGGCGACGACGACGCGCCCGAGCCGGCGCAGCGAGCGCCGGAGCGCGGCGAGCGAGGCCGGTGCGGCCGGAGAGGCAGAGGTGGGTGTCGCGAGCGTCATCCCCCGATGACGTCCAGGACCTCGTCGAGCGTGCCGACCATCCCGCTGTAGAACGGCCCGAACTCGGCGTAGAGCGCGGAGGCCTCGTCGAAGCGCATCTCGTAGACGCAGTCCTTGAGGTCGTCCGGGTGTACTCCGAAGAGCGTGACCCCCCATTCCCAGTCGTCGAGGCCCGCCGAGCCGGTGATGACCTGGAGGATGCGCCCGGCGAAGGTGCGCCCGACCTTGCCGTGCCCGAGCATGAGCTCCTTGCGGGCGTCGAAGTCGAGGGCGTACCAGTTGTACACCGGGATCCGGCGCTTGGACATGGGATAGAAGCAGAACGCCGTCTTGCCCTCGGGTGGAAGCTCGGGGAAGAGGCGGGCCTGGCGCATTTCGTCGGGGATGCCCGCCGCGTACTCGGACACCTCGGTCAGCGAGACATAGGACTGGGCCGGGGCCGCGCCGGCGCGGGCGACCTCGGTCTGGAACCGGCGCAGCCGCCACACGTCCGGGCCCAGCGCCATGAGGCCGAGGTCGGCCTTGTGGCCCAGCACCGCCACCGGGACGACCTGGTACCCGTCCCCCTCGGCGGCGGCGACCGCCTTGCGGAGCGCTGCCGGGTCGAAGCCCGGTTCCGGCCGGCAGAACAGATGCAGCACGCTCCAGCCGGTCGTCGGGGTCAGGGACACGTCGGTCATCCTAGAGACGGCGACCGGCCCCGGAAAAAGCCGGTGCGCCCGGCGGGGGGGATGCCGGGCGCACCGTTCAGCCTCGGGTTGGGGGTGAGGCAGAGGCCACTTTCACACGCGGTTGTTGCAGCCGCATGGCAACGGCATGACACCCGCATTCCATACTGTGACACCGGCACGCGGCCGAAGGTGCGAACCACGTCTGAGCAGCGTGCCGAGGGTGTGGGCTCGGGCAACACCGGGCCCGACGACCCCCGGGGCAACGGCCCCGGGGGCATCGTCGGATGGGCCTAGAAGTCGTCCATCCCGCCGCCCGGCATGGCCGGGGCGCCCTCCTCGGGCTTGTCCACGATCACGGCCTCCGTCGTCAGGAACAGGGCAGCAATGGAGGCGGCGTTCTGCAGGGCCGACCTGGTCACCTTGGCTGCGTCGATGACGCCCGCCTTGAACAGGTCCTCGTACTCGCCGGTGGCCGCGTTGAGGCCGTGCGCACCCTTGAGGTTGCGCACCTTGTCGACGATGACGCCGCCCTCGAGGCCGGCGTTCACGGCGATCTGCTTCAACGGCTCCTCGACCGATCGGGCCACGATGCGGGCACCGGTGGCCTCGTCGTCGTCGAGCTTCTCCGCGGCCTCGAGAATCGCGGACTGGGCGCGCAGGAGGGCGACCCCGCCTCCGGGGACGACCCCTTCCTCGATGGCGGCCTTGGTGGTCGACACCGCGTCCTCGATCCGGTGCTTCTTCTCCTTGAGCTCGACCTCGGTGGCCGCGCCGACCTTGATCACGGCGACGCCGCCCGACAGCTTGGCCAGGCGCTCCTGGAGCTTCTCCCGGTCGTAGTCGGAGTCGGTGTTCTCGATCTCGGTCTTGATCTGGTTGATCCGGCCCTTGATGTCGCTCTCGGTCCCGGCGCCTTCGACGACGGTCGTCTCGTCCTTGGTGATGACGACCTTGCGGGCGGAGCCCAAGAGGTCGAGGGTCACGTTCTCGAGCTTCAGGCCCACCTCTTCGGTGACGACCTGGCCACCGGTGAGGATGGCGATGTCCTGGAGCATGGCCTTGCGGCGCTCGCCGAACCCGGGGGCCTTGACCGCCACCGAGCGGAAGGTGCCGCGGATCTTGTTGACCACGAGGGTGGCCAGGGCTTCGCCCTCGACGTCCTCGGCGACCACCAGCAGCGGCTTGCCGCTCTGCATGACCTTCTCGAGCACGGGCAGGAGGTCGCGCACGGCCGTGATCTTGGAGCCCACGAGCAGGATGTAGGCGTCCTCGAGGACGGCCTCCATGCGCTCGGGGTCGGTCACGAAGTACGGGGCGATGTAGCCCTTGTCGAAGCGCATGCCCTCGACGAGGTCCATGTCCATGCCGAAGGTCTGCGACTCCTCGACGGTGATGACGCCGTCGCGGCCGACCTTGTCGATGGCCTCGGAGATCATCTCGCCGATCTCGTCGTCGGCGGCCGAGATGGAGGCCACCTGGGCGATCTGGGCCTTGGACTCGGTCTCCTTGGCGATGCCACGGATGGAGCTCACCGCGGTCTCCACGGCCGACTCGATGCCCCGCTTCAGCGACATCGGGTTCGCCCCCGCGGCCACGTTGCGCAGGCCCTCGCGGACCATGGCCCACGCCAGCACGGTGGCGGTGGTGGTGCCGTCACCGGCCACGTCGTCGGTCTTCTTCGCCACCTCCTTGACCAGCTCGGCGCCGATCCTCTCGAAGGGGTCTTCGAGCTCGATCTCCTTGGCGATGGAGACTCCGTCGTTGGTGATGGTGGGGGCGCCCCACTTCTTGTCGAGCACCACGTTGCGGCCCTTCGGGCCGAGGGTGACCCGGACTGCGTCTGCGAGCTTGTTCATCCCGGTCTCGAGGCCGCGCCGGGCTTCCGAGTCAAAGGCGATGATCTTGGCCATCTGGTGTGTTCCTCCGTTAGCACTCTCGTCCTGTGAGTGCTAATAGTTCACCACCTTACGGGTCCAAGCGCAAGGCCGGACGCGGACCCCGTGGTCATCCCGGACGACGGACCCGTGTCATCCGGACGGGGGACCGGGGTCCCAGAGCCGGGCGTCGGGGGGATCCGCTCCTCCTCCGAGCTCCGAGAGCAGATACATCGCCGCCATGCCGTCGCCCGGCCTGAGGCCGAGACGTGCCGCATGGGGTGCGAGCAACTTGGCCATCGCCCACCCGTATTCGAATCCCCCGCGCAAGGCCTCGGTGATCACCCGACCCACCTCCTCGCGATCGGCTCCGGCGGCGAGGAGATCCGACGCGATGCGCGCCGGACGGGCGACGAGCAGGCCGTCGAGACAGACCCACTCCTTGTCCGAGAGACACCTCACATAGAACCGGACATCGCGGCGGCGGCTCTGCCGGCGCCGCGGTACGAGGAATTCGTGGCGATCGGGAACGCGTCCGCCGATGCCGTAGAAGGCGGCAGCCGACCGGTGCGAGACGACTCCCTGGTCAGCCGATCGTTGCCTGGCGCGGCGCCTGCGGCGCCAACTGCAGCCACGCAGCTCGGAGACCGACGTGGTCCGCGGTCGGAGCACCGCCCACCTGGTACACGCCGTGCGCGACCCGTCGGAGCAGACCGGAGCGCACGATCCTGGCCAGGGTCGCGCGGGCGACGCCGGCCTGTTCAGCCTGGCGCCGCGTGACGAGTCCCCACTGCTGCTCGGTGATCGCCGCCACCCGGCGGAGGGTCGTGTTCGAGACCATCGAGGAAAAATGGCTGCAAATTGGCTCATTCATGAGTAAATTTGCAGCGACCGGGTCCTCATACAACGCAGAGAACGGTCGGCCGAGGCAGGTGCGGATCCGGTCTGTCGAGTGCCCTCGGTCCGTCTACCCAATGCCCTTCGGAACGGGCCGCCCGGGACTGCCCGGGCACCCGTCGTCGATTCGGTCAGCCGCCGGCGACCGCCGGCACGACCGAGAGGGTCTGCCCCTCCGCCACGGGGGTGTCGAGACCGTCGAGGAAGCGGACGTCCTCATCGGCCAGGAACACGTTGACGAAGCGCCTCAGCGCTCCCGAGTCGTCGAAGAGGCGGTCGGACATGCCCGGATGGGCGGCGTCGAGGGCCTTGAGCGCCTCGCCCACTGTGGTTCCCTCCACCTCGACCTCTCCGGCTCCCCCGGTGAGGGTGCGCAGCTGGGTGGGGATGCGGACGGTCAGGCTCATCGGGCTGTCTTCTCCTCCAAATCGGCCATCTCGATGGCGGCGTCGAACGCGCCGAGCGTCGGCGCGATGGTGGCCGAGGGCCCGGTCGCCCCCACACCTGACCCGGTCAGCGCTTCCACGGTCTTCAGCCCGTGCCCGGTGACCAGGGCGACGACCCGCTCGTCCCGTCGCACCGCGCCCGAAGCGGCCAGCTTGCAGAGCGTGGCGATGGTCACGCCCCCGGCGGTCTCGGCGAAGATGCCTTCGGTGCGCGCCAGGAGGCCGATCGCCTCGAGCACCTCGTCGTCGGTGACGGCGGCGCAGGAGCCGCCCGTTCGGCGCATCGTCTCGAGGGCGTACCAGCCGTCGGCCGGATTCCCGATGGCGAGCGACTTGGCGATGGTCTTGGGCTTGACCGGCCGGATGGCGTCCGTCCCCTGGAGGAAGGCCGTCGCCACCGGCGAGCAGCCCTCCGCCTGGGCCCCCGAGATCCGCACCTCCGGCTGCTCGGGCAAGAGGCCCACCAGCCCGAGTTCGGAGAAGCCCTTGGCCACCTTCGTCAGCTGGCTGCCCGAGCCGATGGGGACGACGACGTGATCGGGCGCCTGCCAGCCCAGCTGCTCGGCGACCTCGAAGGCCAGGGTCTTGGAACCCTCGGCGTAGTAGGTCCGCACGTTGACGTTGACGAAGGCCCAGCTCGGTCGCTCGCTGGTCAGCTCGGCGCAGAGCCGGTTCACGTCGTCGTAGGTGCCTTCGACGGCGACGACCGTCCCGCCGTAGACGGCGGTCATCGTCACCTTGGCCGCTTCCAGGTCGTGGGGGATGAGGACGACCGAGTCCATGCCGGCGCGCGCCGCGTGGGCGGCCACCGAGTTGGCCAGGTTCCCGGTCGAGGCGCACGCGGCCACCTTGAAGCCGAGCCGGCGCGCCTTGGTCAGCGCGACCGAGACGACGCGGTCCTTGAACGACCCGGTCGGATTGGCCGTGTCGTCCTTGATCCACAGCTCGCCCAGGCCGAGCTCGGCCGCCAACCGGTCGGCCCGCACCAGCGGGGTGAAACCGGCGCCCAGGTCGACCGGAGTGGCGTCGTCGACCGGGAGCAGGTCGCGATAGCGCCAGATGGTGCGGGGCCCGGCCTCGATCCGTTCCCGGCTGACGCTCGCCGCGATCCGCTCGTAGTCGTAGGCCACTTCGAGCGGGCCGAAGCAGTAGTCGCACACGTGCAACGCCTCGGCGGGGAATTCTCGTTGGCACTCACGGCAGCGCAGGCCGGTCACGAAGTCAACCATGGGTCCTCCTCATCGATCGGGCATTGGCACCAGGTGCGGGTACCCCCGAAGGCGTACCTGGAGCACTGGTTGCCGCGACGTCACCGGGCCCGTCCCTCGGTCGCTCTGGATGATGTCCACCATGGTAGCGCTCCGCACCGGCGCCGTGGAGCGGACGATCCTGGTTGAATCGGGGGCGTGCCCGACACCTTCTCCCACGGGGATTTTCCCGTTCCCGCGGTGACGGCGGCCAAGGAACGCACCGGGCGCACCGTCTCGGTCTGCATCCCGGCGCGTGACGAGGGGTCGACCGTGGGATCGGTGGTGCGGGCCGTGGTCCAGCCCTTCCTGGCCCAGCACGGCGGCAACGGGCTCGTCGACGAGGTGCTCGTGATCGACGACGGGTCGAGCGACGAGACCGCCGAGCAGGCCCGGGACGCCGGGGCCATCGTCGTGGCGGGGCCGGGAGGGAGCGATGGCAAGGGCGGTGCCATGGCCGCCGCGCTCGATGCGGCGACGGGCGACGTCGTCGTATTCCTCGACGCCGATGTGGCCAACACCACACCGGCCTTCGTGAGCGGGCTGCTCGGGCCCCTGCTCACCGGCGAGCGCGCCGCGCTGGTCAAGGGCTTCTACACGCGCCCCCTCGACGGCGAACCCACGGGCGGCGGCCGGGTGACCGAGCTCGTGGCGCGCCCCGCGCTCGAGCTCCTCTTTCCCGAGCTCTCGGGCATCCGCCAGCCGCTGGCGGGCGAGACGGCCGCGCACCGCTGGGTCTTCGAGAAGGTCGGGTTCGCCCGCGGCTACGGCGTCGAGCTCGGGCTGCTCATCGACGTGGCCCGCGCCCTCGGGGCGGACCGCGTGGCCCAGGTCGACCTGGGCGAGCGCATCCACCGGAACCGACCCCTGCACGAGCTGCGCCCCCAGGCCGTCGACGTGCTGCGCGCCGCGCTCGAACGTGCCGCACCCGGCGTGCTGGCCCGCCGGCCGTGAGCCGCACCGTCGTCGTCTCCAACCGGGGCCCGCTCTCCTTCCGCCGCGACGGAGACGGCGCGCTCGTCCCGGTGCCTGCCGCCGGCGGGCTGGCCTCGTCCCTGTACCGGCTGCTCGAGGGCAGCGGCACGACGTGGGCCTCCGTGACGATGGGGTCGGCCGACCGGGAGGCCGTCGAGCGCGGCCTGATGGTGAGCGAGGGCCTCGACCTCGTCCCCGTCGTCGTCGACGACGACACCTACCGCCAGGCCTACGACGTCGTGGCGAACACGACCCTGTGGTACTGCCACCACCATCTTTTCGACCTGCCACGCCGGCCCCGGTTCGACCGCTACTGGCGGACGGCGTGGGACGGCTACCGGTCGTACAACCTCGCCGTCGCCGCCGCGGTGGCCGAGAAGGCCGACGAGGGCGCGACCGTGCTGGTGCAGGACTACCACTTCTCGTTGCTGGGTCGGATGTTGGCGGAGCGCCGGCCGGACCTGCGGACGGTGCACTTCCTGCACACGCCCTTCGCCGACCCGAACATGCTGGGCGTCCTGCCCGATGGCGCGGTGGCGGAGCTGCTCGACGGCATGGCCGGCTACGGCGCCTGCGGCTTCCACTGCCACCGCTGGGAGGCGGGGTTCCGCGCCTGTTACGCCGACGCGGGCCTGCCCGCCCCCAGCACGTTCGTGGCGCCGCTCGGGACCGACGCCGAGGCGCTCGAGTCCGAAGCCTCCTCGCCGGGCTGCGTGGCTGCGGCCGAGGCGCTACGCGCCGCGGTGGGCGGGCGCCGAACGGTGGTGCGGGTGGACCGCATGGAGCCGTCGAAGAACATCGTGCGGGGGATGCTCGCCTTCGAGGAGCTGATCCACGCGCACCCCGAGTGGCGGGGCGAGGTGGTGCACGTGGCCATGGCGTATCCGAGCCGGCAGGGGCTGGCGGAGTATCTCGCGTACGCCTCGGAGGTTGAGCACACGGCCGAGCAGATCAACCACGCGCTCGGAACCTCGTCGGAGTCGGCGGGGTCGTCGCGGTCGTCCGCGACCGACGGGTGGACGCCGATCCTGCTGCTCGTCGACGACAACTTTGAGCGCTCCCTCGCCGGGCTGGTCACCTCGGACGTCCTGCTGGTCAACCCGGTGCGCGACGGACTCAACCTCGTGGCGAAGGAGGGCCCGCTGCTCAATCGCAACGAGGGGGTGTTGGTGCTGTCGCGACAAGCCGGAGCCTGGGAGGAGCTCTCCCTTTCCGGGCGCGGTGCGATCGGCGTGAACCCCTTCGACGTGACCGCGACGGCCGACGCGCTGCATCAGGCCTTGTCGATGGGCGCCGCCGAGCGCGCCGAGCGCGCCGCCGCGCTGCGGACCAGCGTCACCGGCCGCACCTCGGCCGACTGGTGGGCCGATCAGCTCGCCGCGGCGGCCGCCCTGGCCTGATTCACCGTGGGGGACGCGGTCCTGTCCCTGCAATTCGACGACCGGAGCGCGTCGGAGCGCGTCGGTGCGCGTCGGTGCCGATCCGTGCGCGTCACCCGGGCGGCGCCGGCGCACCTCCCCGGTCGCCGCGGCAGCGGCCAGGGCGCGCAGCGTGTCGACCGCGCCGGCCGGGCCGGCCACGGTGAGATCGGCCGCGTCGGCCACCGCGGCCGGGCTCTCGTCGTCGACGGCGGCGACACGCACCGCGCCAACGGGATGGCTCTCGTCGCCCAGCTCACCGGCGGCGGCGAAGCCGGGCAGGTCCCCCATGTCGTCGCCGAAGACGGCCACCTGATGCAGCACGCCGGCGTGCTCCGCCGCGAGGCCGTGCACGACCGTTCCCTTGTCGACGTGCACGGGCGGACGAAGTTCCAGCTCCTTGCGGCCGGGATGGACCACGAAGCCGCGGGTGGCGTGCTGGCGCTCGGCGAAGTCGGTGACCCACGGCTGCGCCGCCGGCGCGTGACGCCAGTGCAGCGTGACGGTCAGGCCCTTGGGCTCGATGTAGACCCCGGCGGGTGCCCTTGGCGTCGCTTCGGCCACGACGTCGTCCACCGCCGCCGCCCAGCGGGCGGCCTCCTCGGAGCCCGACAGGGCGCGCTCCAAGCCGTAGAGGCCGACGAGCTCGACCCCGGCGGGCGAACCGAGCACGTCGCGGAGGAACCCGGTCGGGCGGCCCGAGATCACGGCGACCAGGGCGTAGCGAACCGCCAGCTCGGCCAGCAGTGCCGGAACGCCGGGGAGGGGACGTGCCCCCACCGGGTCGGGGACGATCGCGGCGAGCGTGCCGTCGAAGTCGAGGAACAGCGCGCCGTGCGAGGGATCGGCCGCCAGGGGTTCGAGCGCAGCCGGGAGCCGGAGCGGCGCCGGCACCATCCCCCGGGACGTCAGGCGTCAGGCGCCGGGCGCCGACGCCAGGTCCTGGCCGATGACCACGATCACATCCAGCCCGGCCGTGGCGCTGAGCGGCGTGGAGGAGCTGATCGGCAGCACCTGGGCCGGTTTCACGCCGATGGTGGTGGCGATGGACGCGGCGGCCTGCTGCTGGCCCGGCGCGTAGTAGACGGCAGAGGTCGCCTCGCTGGTGCTGGCGTCGGTGGGCGGCTTCATGTTCCACCCTCCTGCGCCGATCACCGTCGAGTAGTGGGCGGCCACCCCGTTGGTGCTGGTGGCGTTGGCCACGACCACGCTGACCGCGGAATGGGGCACCGTGGTCGTCGTCGTGGTCGTGCCGTGGTGGCCCGCGGTCGTCGAGGTGGTCGTCTGCCCCGGTACCGTCGTCGTGCTGGTGGTGGCCGCGCTGCTGGGTGTGGCATTCGGAGCCGTCACGGCGCGGGTGCCGTAGGCCACCAGCACGATCGTCGCCACGACGAAGACGACCATGACGGCGGCCGCCTTGAGAGGCGAGAGCGACGTTCCGCTCGGGGGCGGCTCGGCATCCATGGAGGCCAGCCTGCCCCGCCACCCTGGCCGGACGCAAGCATTTGCGCTGGTGATGCTGCCCCCCTGCCACGGGCCCCGCTCACCAACATGGAGGCGGAGACGTATCCGCTGCGCCTCGACCGATTTCCGTTCCTCGGTGGCTTCGACGGTACCGTCGTGTCCGGTCGGGAAGGGGTGGCGAAGCCGGAGCCCGCCATCTTCAGACGATTGCTCGACCGTTTCGGCCTGACCCCGAACACCACGTTGACGATCGACGACACCAGGGAGAACCTCGAGACAGCCAGCAAGTTGGGGATTCAGACCGCCGTGTTCTGCTCGTCCCGCCAACTCGGGGCGGAGCTCGAGGCCGTCGGTGTTCTGGCCCGAGATCGCGGCCGATGAGATCGGGGTAACCCCAGAAGGCCTACAATCAATCCTTCGCCCGAGTAGCTCAGTCGGTAGAGCACTTCACTTGTAACGCCCTCGTTGACCTATCGCGTTGACGGTGTGATCAGCACCATTTGCATAGGCGCTGCTCAGATGCGATGTTGCATATTGAGGACGGTGGCGGTTGGTTGCCGCTAAGGGCCACCCGTTGCGTTGTGAGGTTGAATCTGGGTTGAATTGAAACGGGCTTTTCGACACCTCACGTCATGGCGTTCCGTGCCCGCACCGCGTCGCCAATTGAAGAGTCCGCAGATGCGAGTCCGCGGACGTTCCTTCGTACATCTTGTCACTGCTCGCTCTGTGCTCTCGTTCTCAGGGGCAAGCAGTAACCTTCAGTGATGGCAATATCCACCGGGGATCTGCAGGCGGCAGCAGAGAGAGCCCGAGCTGCCGCGTCGGAGGCGGGAGAACTTCGGCCTGCCCGCATCGGCAAAGTGACCACCGACATCCCCGAGGCCATCCGAGCCGCCATCCGTGAAGATCTGGCCTCGGGGGCCTACCAGAAGGCCGCACAGGATGCCGTCGCAGGAGACCCCGACCTGGCTCAGGGCTGAGCGCCCGGATTCTCTGGCGTGATCGTTGTCGACGACGCCCTTTTGCTAGCCATACTGGCCGAGCAGCAAGGTGCGGCAGAAGCTCTCCTGATCACAGCGACTGAGGCCGGCGAGGTGTTCACCACCGGTTCGTGGTTCTGGCGGCTGGTCCGGGTCGTGGCTCGACCAGGTCAGGGCGCGCTGTCCCGTGCTCTAGGGGCAAGTTCTGAGGACGAGCAGCGGCGTGTGCATAACTCCCTGGACCAGCTGCCCGCCGAAATCGGCCTCTTGAGGATGCGACGACTGGTCCCGGTCATGGCGGCGTTGCCTGGCCAGCTCAACCTTCTTACCGCCGAGGCCGTTGCTGCCGCCGTGGTCATGGGTGCGAGGATTGCCGTTTCCACCGCATCACCCTCCTGACCACCGCAGCTGACTCGGTAGGTGTGAGGGTTGATGTTGTGGATCTCGGCTTGTAGGGCAACGCCGCACTGGCCGTCACTGCTCTAGCTCGCCGAGCCACTTCTCGTACCAGTCCCGCCGGACGCGGATATCGCCATTGCGCAAGCGGATCGAACGCGGGAACCAGGGTGCTCTTCGGGCCGACCACTTATAGGCCGTCGAGGTGGACACGCCGAGGTCGGCTGCGATCTCACGAATGCTGAGCCAGCGGGCGTCCGTGGTGATCCCGCGTCTGTCGATCGCAGTCGGCACGGTCTCGCGCGCCAGGGTCATTGCTTTCCTTTTGCAATGCGGTGGAGCAACCCGTCAGCACCACGGACAATCGTGCGGTCGGGTGGATGGGACACCTCTTTCATGGCTTCCACGGCCGGCGAATGTGATTCGGTCACCATCACGTGACCTCCCCTGGTTCGTTGTCGGGCTTCTACCTCTTGGCCGATAAGCGGCCATTACTCGCCCGTCCGGGGCTGGGGAATTCGTGAACCGGCGCGGGTCACCGAGGCGTCCTGGTCGTTGCGACGGCGCGGCGAGCCCGTATGGAGACGGCATACGTCCCGTACGCAGGCACGAGTGTGGCACCTCTGGAGTCCTGGCCTTGGTTTTCGGGGCACACCCAGGGCCCGAGATGCCGGTCCGCACGAGGATCCCGCTACGGGGAAGGTATTCGTACTGCTTCGTGCCGCGTGGTCTTCACAGGTCGATCTCTGAATAGAGGCGGTGGTGGGCGAGCAGCTCGGCGCACCGGCTTCGGCAGGCCTGGCCGACCCAAGGATCGATCTCGTACTTCGCTTTGGCTGCGGATGTAGCGGGTGTCGTGGCTCGTAGTGCGGTGAGTATGACGTCGGCGACTTCGTCGAGCTCGTCTGACCGGAAATCCGAGTGTGGTCAGCGCCGGCGCCGGTGTGCCGAGTCGGATGCCTGAGGTGTACCAGACACCGTTGGTGTGCCTGGCACGGAGTTGCGATTGGCGACCACACCCGCATCGCGCAGAGCGGCTTCGGCCTGACGGCCGGTGAGACCGACGCAGGCGGCCACATCTATGAGAATGGGGTGGTTGTCAGTTCCACCGGTGATGAAATGTGCTCCTCTGCCCAGCAGTCCGTCAGCGAGGGCGCGAGCGTTGTCCACGATCTGGGTCGCGTAGGTGCGGAATGAGGGTTGGCGAGCCTCGGACAGAGCAACGGCCTTGGCCGCAACCACGTGGGGCAATGGACCGCCGAGGACCATCGGCAGCCTTTTGTCTACGTAGGGTGCGTATACCTCGGTGCAGAGCACCAGCCCGCCCGGAGGTGGAGCAATCGATGATTATGTCGGCAATCTCAACGCTGGTCTCTGTCATCACTTGTTTCTACTGTTTACAGACGTGATCGCTCCAGGGGAGTCAGGGGTCTGGCCGAGGTGCCCCTATGCGCCGGACTGGGTCATCACTCCTCGGACGTCAAGTGCTCTCGCCACGGCGTGAGATCGAGACCGGGGTAGCGAGTTGCGACACCCTCGATGGTTTCTGAGGTCCAGTAGGGATGGCCCGGGGGAGGAAACCCAAAAAGCAGCAGCTGCCGCACGGTCGCCTGTTCCACAAAGGGCTTCCAATCAGGGTGGAACGACCGGTCACCCCAGGAGTGTCGAGAGGTCCAGGTGTTCTCAGCATGACGGTAGCTGGCATGGATGCTGAATCGGTCGGCTCCCGGTGCCGTCAGTTCGGTTGCCCGATGAAAGGTGTCGGTGCTGTAGACGACGATCGTGCCAACTGGACCCGCCCCTGAAATCTCTTGCTCGTAGAGCGTTGGGCGTTCGCTTCGCCGTTGGGCGTGTGGCAGGGCGGGTAAGCCGCTGGTGCCCGAGAGCGGTACGAGATGAGTCGGACCCAGTTCCTCCGTCACATCGCTCAGCCAGATGAACATTTCGAGACCACGCCACCTGATATCGCTCGACGGTGCGAGCGGTGTGTGGTTCAGATAATCGCGGTGGTGCTCCTGCTCGTAGGTCGTGGCACCGGAGTACTTGGCCCACAGCTCGGAGGCATAGATCCGAATGTCATTCGTCCCGAACGCTGTCTCGACGAATGCGATGACTTTGTCGTGCACGGCAAGGTTGCACATGGCGACCGCCGGAAACGGGAAGGGGATGATGCCGCCGTATTCGTCTCCGGTGTAGACGTGGTTGCGCTCGCTCAAAGGATCAGCGTGATAGTCCTCGGCGGTCGGGTAGATCGAGGTCAGGCCAGCCTTCGCCAACTCCAGATCAGGACCGGCGAGGTAGCCGGGTAGCACGACAACGCCGTCTCGCCGCCAGGTGTCGGCAGCGGCACGAAGATCCATGATCCGAGAATGCCACACTGCCCCCGACCGCGGGGAGTATGCCGCCTCAACCTCCGGACTACTTGCCTCGTAGCAGTTGCGAGTGTGCAATGTCGCGGAGCCGTGGTTGAGCGATGAGCCATTCGCTCGATCGCTTTTCTCGACCTTCTTGCAGGGCGTGGCGCACCCCCTCAGCGGCTTTCCGAACGCGCTCCACACCGTCTGCAGACTGGTATTCGGCCGTCCGTTTCGGGCGCATGGTGTTCGTCGAGTTGAGCAGCGAGGTGCAAAGACTCAGAAGAGGTCATAGTCCTCCTTGAGGGTGCATCCATTGCTTCGCAGGGCCGGTACGATCACGCCGGCCTGCAGACGAGCATGCTTGTCCCGCATTCACCCTATGCCCAGGGGAGAATGACCGGGGCTGACCCAGACCTCCGGGCCACCCCGAGGAGCGGAACCGAGACTCTCTTCGTGGGAGCTGTCGAATATTTTGTCATGGTGAGGATTGACGGGATCCCTCACTTGGGGCACCAGAATGGTAGAGACCCTAAAGAGGAGGAACATCTCATGCCTGGTGTCTTCGTGGTCACCGACAGCTCTTGCGACCTAGAACAGGACGACATCGACCCGTTCAATATCGAGATCGTGCCACTCACGATCCGATTTGGGAGCGAAGAATTTACCGACCGCCAGGACCTCAGCGTCGAAGACTTCTACCAACGAATGGCGAACACCGAAGACCTCCCCCAGACGGCGTGCCCGTCGCCCGGTGCGTTTGAACAGGCCTTTCGCAACGCAAAAGACGCCGACGCTGAAGCGGTGGTTTGTCTCAGCATCTCGAGCGACTTGTCAACCACATTGCAGTCAGCCCGCACCGCGGCCGCCGCGTACGAGGGGCAAATTGTCATCCATGTGATCGACAGCCGGACGGTGTCAAGCGGACTCGGCACTCTTGTGGTTGAAGCCGCCAAGGCAGCCGCCGGAGGGGCCGACGTTGGCGCAGTAGTACGTCGAGTCAGCGACCTCATCCCTCGCACGCACGTGCTCGCTGCTCTGAACACGTTGGACAACCTGAAGAAGGGTGGGCGAATTGGGGGCGCGACAGCAATGATGGGGTCACTGCTGTCGATCAAGCCGGTGATCGACCTTTCCGGTGGCGTCGTCCACGAAGCCGGTAAGGCTCGGACCCGCAAGAGGGCGCTGCAGATGCTCTCCGAACGCATGGGCGCCGCCGGGCTGATCCAAGAAGTTGCAGTGATGCATTGTGGCGCACCTGACATCGACCAGTTCCTCGACCTCATTGCTCCCCGCTTTCCCCGAGAGGCCATTCGGATCGGCACGTTGGGTGCCGTCGTCGGCGTTCACGGCGGCGCCCAGATGATCGGTGTCAGCTGGATTGCCGCTGCATAGGAAATCTGAGGCGCCCGTTCGCCGGGACTGAGGGCAACCCGGTGGCGTGGGCTTTGATTCTCAAAGGGTGGGCTCGGGCACTCCGATGTAGGGTGCCTGTTGGCTCACCAAGTGGGCCGTGCCGATAGATACGACGGCCCAGCACACCTTCAACTGAGCGGAGCACAAAATGACGTACGGGGTCATACATTTCTTTCCCGGCGGGACGCAGAGTCAGTACGACAAGACCGTTGGCGAGGTTCATCCCGCAGGCCGTGGCTTGCCAGAGGGCCAGTTGTTCCATGCTGCAGGGGCTTCCGAGGGCGGCTGGACGATCGTGGCCGTACACGACTCAAAAGACGGTTGGGAGAAGTTCCGCGACGGAACCCTTGTTCCACGCATGCAGAAGAGCATTGAGGGTGGGTTCGAGACCCCACCTGAAGAAACAGGATTCGAGATTCACAGCCTGCTTCCCTGAGCCGGTTCTCTCGGGGCCCAGTAGCGGAATCGCGTGGGCGCCCTCGCCGTGGACGATGTGGTCATCGGCAGGATGACGGCGGGCGTGTGCCGGCAGTAGATCGATAAGACTTGATCGATGACTCGGTAATGGCGCCGGACAGATCCGATCCGGCGGCCACCCCGGGCACGGGATAACTCAGGTCATCGGTGCTCGGCCTTGCCTCCACAGATTGAGGACAAGACTGCCCCCGAACGCCAATGATGTTGTGAAGCTCCCGTGGGGTCCACCGCTGCGAGGTTGGTCCTCAGTAATTTCGGGAGCACCGGAGCCGCCGGTCTGACTTCAGGTCACGTGGACGAGTCATGGTGCCCGTACTCTGTCGACCGGAGCTCCGGGCACATCAGACGAGGCGCGGCGCGCCCCGTTCCAGAGGGGTGATGGGCCGGTCTGTTGAGACCAGATCGACCCCACCGTCACTCCTTCTCGGGACGGCCGTGCCACCCCTCAACCGCTTAAGGAAAGGAAGGGATGGCATGACCATCGTAGAAGCCGCGTGCACGGTCACCGGTGGCATCGACACCCACGCGGAGACCCATGTGGTGGCCGTATTGGACGAGATCGGTGGCCTGCTCGGCACCGAATCTTTCCGAGCCGACGCCGAGGGCTACTCGGCCCTGCTCGCCTGGCTCGAAGCCTTCGGCGACCTCGGGAAGGTCGGTGTGGAGGGCACTGGGTCCTATGGGGCGGGCGTCGCCCGCTTTCTGGCCCGAGCCGGGATCCACGTCGTTGAAGTCGACCGCCAGAACCGTCAGGGCCCGACACCACAGCGGTAAGTCCGATCCCCTTGACGCCGTCGAGGCCGCCCGGGCCGTTCTCTCGGGCCGGGCCCAGGGAACGGCCAAGAGCAGGGACGGTTCGGTCGAAGCCATCCGGGTCCTCGTCGTGGCCAAGCGCTCGGCTCGAGGGGCGCGCGTCAAGGCGCTGACCCAGATGCGCCAACTCACCTTCAGCGCCCCTGACCAGCTGCAAAGCCGCCTCAAGGGGCTCCCGACTACCGAGTTCGTCTCCGCCGCACAGGGGCTGCGTCCGACGCGCTCGCCCGATGTGGTGACCGCGGCGACCAACGCATCCCTGTCCTCACTGGCGCATCGGGCGTGCCCGATCTCGAAGAGGAGATCTCCGACCTCGACGCCATGATCACCCCGCTGCTTCAAGAGGCCGCGCCCGAGCTGCTGGCTGTCTATGGCGTCGGCATCGACAGGGCGGCCGCGTTGCTCGTCGCTGCCGGCGACAACCCCGAGCGTCTCCGTTCAGAGGCCGCCTGGGCCCATCTGTGCGGGGTCTCGCCGCTCGAGGCCTCGTCGGGCAAGGTGACGCGTCATCGCCTCAACCGTGGTGGTGACCGCCAGGCCAACCGAGCGCTGTGGCACATCGTGATCACTCGGCTCGCCTCTGACCCGAGGACCCAGGCCTACATGGAGCGTTGGGTCAAAGACGGTCACTCCAAGCGCGAAGCCATCCGCATGCTCAAGCGCTACGTCGCCCGCGAGGTCTACCGCTACTTGCCTCGCGCCTAGATCGCCGGACCATGGACCTGGCTCACCTAACGCTTGTCGTCCCGCGGGACTGACCTGTAACCGATATGCCGGTCCGTGGTCCGGGTTCACCGACTCTGAAGACGCGTGACCTGATAAGAGCTTGCCCTCTCGACGAGTGGCCCATCATTGGTCCGTCCGCTGTCCTCACTCCCGACATTTTTTCTCGAAAGGGGTTGACATCATCCATAGTGAGCATCGGTTATGTGGGTGACCCACTCCCAGTGACGCCCTTCTCGTTTAGTGCCCGCCTATCAGCATCGATCTTGGCCATGAGCCCAAAAAGGAGGCACTCACTGCCGGTTTCAGTTCCCCATAGAGGTCGAAAATGACGAGCGCCCAGGGGGCAGAAATGTTGCTGATTACTCCCGGCGCCGTTGGCCGTCGAGGCGTGTGGATCGAGCCCGGGGCCACAGGATTCACATTGATATTGACAAGCACTGAGAAGGCTATATACTTCTCTAGATGACTAGAGAAGTACTGAGGCAGTCGATCAGCTTCCAGCTCAGTTCAGACTCGGGCGTGCCGGCGTACTTACAGCTGGTGCAGCAGATCAAGCAGGCGATGCGCATGGGGATCCTCAACGTGGGCGACAAACTTCCCACCGTCAAAGAAGTGGTGGCCGAAGTGGCCATCAATCCCAATACCGTGATGAAGGCCTATTGGGAACTCGAACACCAGGGCCTGGTTGAGGGTCTTCAAGGTGTCGGCACATTCGTTTCAAGCCGTCCTGCTGGACCGCCACCGGGAACGCAAGTGCGACTCGCACGCGGCCTCGAAAAGTGGGTGCAGACGGCTCGTCATGAAGGGCTCGATGACGAGTCCATCGAGTCACTCCTGCGCTCCATTTTGCGGCCCTCGCGAATGGAGGGGATCGCATGAGCAGTCTCGATCTCGCTCCAGCCATTGCAACAAACGGCCTAGGCAAGCGGTACGGATCACTGTGGGCGCTACAAGAGTGCGCCATCACAGTCCCCCAAGGGCACGTGACTGCTCTGGTCGGACCCAATGGTGCCGGCAAGACAACGCTGCTCCGAATCTTGGCGGGGCTGAGCACACCGACGACCGGCGAAGCCAGCGTACTCGGGCGACCTCCCCAAGAGTCGGAGGAATTCCTCAGCAGTATCGGCTACCTGGCGCAAGACGTGCCGCTCTACAAAAGATTGAGCGCCGAAGACCACCTTCAGATGGGGGCCCACCTGAATCGCCGCTGGGACGCGACAGCGGCCCGGGAGCGTCTGGCTGCGCTGAAGATCCCTACTGACCGTCCGGTTGCCACCCTTTCGGGCGGACAGCGGGCTCAGGTGGGGCTAGGGCTGGCGTTGGCGAAACGTCCTCAGCTGCTCCTCCTTGATGAACCCGTCGCCGCATTGGACCCACTGGCCCGACGCGAGTTTCTGGCTTCGCTGACCGAAGCCGTCGCCGACGGAGACCTCTCGGTCGTGTTGTCCTCGCACCTCCTCCATGATCTCGAACGCGTCTGCGATCACATGATCCTTCTCGCCAACGCACGCACGCAGATCTGCCAGGACATTGACGACGTCCTGATCTTGCACCGGGTCTTGGTGGGACCCCGCCGGAGCACCGACAGCTGGGAGCGGACTCTCCATGTGATAAAGGCCACTCACACCACCAACCAGACTCGCCTGCTGGTGCACCTCGACGGACCGGTGCTCGATCCGACCTGGGAGGTGTCCGAGGTGGGGCTGGAAGACATCATCATGGCCTACATGGGGCAAGACAATTCCCTTTCTGCAGGCCCTCGCTCACTCATCGGAGCTGAGCAATGAACCAGCTGATCTGGCGCCTCCACCGCACCCAGGTGTACTTCGCCCTTGGTGCACTGGCTGCCTTGAGTATTTTGCTTTTAGTCACGGGCGCCACGATGGCACACGACTACCACGTGTTCCTGGCGACTTGCGCGGCGACAGGAAGCTGCTCTGAAGGTGCCGACCGCTTATTCAGTGGCGACGGCTCCATCATGGACTTGGTCGATTTCACGCTGGTCGTACCATTGCTCTTTGGACTGTTCTGGGGCGCGCCGCTGCTGGCCAAAGAGCTCGAGGACGGGACTCACAATCTCGCTTGGACCCAAGGCGTCACCCGGTGCCACTGGATGCGCTCCAACGTCGTGTGGGCCCTGGCGGCGGCCGCGGTGTGGGGCGCCGCTATGGCGACTCTGGTCAGTTGGTGGCGCTTTCCGGAGAACGCCATCGACTCTCGGTTCGCCGCGTTCGACGTGCAGGGCATCGTGCCGGTCGCATACTCCATCTTCGCGGTGGCGCTCGGCATCGCGGCCGGTTCGATTTTCAAACGTGTGCTCCCGGCCATCGCCACCACGCTCGGGGTCTTCGTGGCCATTCGAGCGGCCATCGGCGTCTACGTGCGCCCGCACTACTTGACGCCCATCTCCAAGTTGATTCCTCTCTCGGGTCCGAAGAGCAACGGTCCAATGGGCTCGTGGACCATTTCTAGCGGCATCCAAGGCCCTCATGGCCATTTCTACGGCAACAGTTTCGATCTCAACGACGTCCCCAAGGCATGTGGGACAACATTTCCCCGCGGGGGCAGTATCTCGAATAGCTGTATGGCGGCGCATGGCTTTCATCAACTGATCACCTACCAACCCGACAGTCGGTTCTGGGCCTTCCAGGGCATTGAGGCAGCTGGGTTCATTGTGATGGCCATCGCCCTCATCGGTTTCGCCTTTTGGCGAGTGCTGTCTCGCGATGCCTGATCACGCCGTCACATCGACTCGAACCATTTGGACGAGTTCGCACGCGACGCCAACAGCTGAGATGGCTGGTCCATCCCGGTCTCATGGCGACGCTGGTCGTCTCGCTCGTGCTCAAGACGACCAGTTCATCTCCATTTTGTTGGGTCGTGACAGCCAGTGGTACGAATGGTTCCTGGATATAGCCATGGAGGTGCGGAGCCGTGGATCTCGATCAACCCTCATATTTCGTTGTAGTGATGACTACGAAGTACTCGTCCCTGAGTGAGGCCATGACCAACGCGCCAGACGACATCAGCGCGCACCTCGCCCGGTCCAAGGAGTTCCACGAACGAGGTGATCTTCTCATGGGTGGTGCATTTCTGGACCGCCTTGAGGAGCCGGTCAGCACTATGGCCATCCTAAGAGATCGCGACGCTGCTGAAGAATTCGTCCGAGGTGATCCCTTCGTCCTAAAGCACATGGTCAGTGATTTCCAGGTTCGTGAATGGGCCAACATGCTCAGATGAGGTACGGCCGAGCCGATGAATGTTCAGAGGCAGGCGATTGCTCAGTTGTAACTCGCAATAGTTACAGCGAGGTAACAGCGTCCGCTCCGGACTATCGATCCCGCTCGATCACGGGTGCGCTTCGAAAACGTGGGGCGAAGGCTCCGCCGCTCAAAGAAGAGTAGCGGGGAAGGGTCGAAAAATAATGACGGAACACCTGATCCAGCCCTTAAGGGCTGCGGCGGTGAATGCCGCGCCGCGGCCACGAGCCGTCGTACACACCACTTGGTGCTCCATTAAGACCCGGGGTCCTCGTCGCGGTCGCCCCTGTGGCTCGTCGTCAGTGGGAAACAGCGCAACTCAGTGCCCAGAAACGCCTGAGCCACGAGGGCAGCGGCAACGTGTATAACGAAGACAGCACCTACGGCACTGTCGCGGTGGAAATGGGCATCGAGCCGCGTCGAGTATTCCTTGAGAGCATCCAGAGCGCCGGCCCTCACGAACAGGCGAACCGGAAGTTGCCCGCGAAACCAGATTCGGTACTGGCCCGGGCTGAGAGATTTGGCCACCACGCTCTTGACAGATGCCCTGTCTGGAAGACCGCCTCCATCTCGCGTCGGGGACTTGCAGCTCTCGTCGCGGTAGAACAAAGGGATGCGCGTTCTCGTTAGTGCCGTCCCTGCGATCGGTCATATCGTCCCATTGCTGAATCTCGCCCAAGCCCTGCAGTCGGCTGGTCACCAAGTTCGGTTCGCAACGAATCTGGAGCACCACCGCCTGATCATCGCCGGCGGCTTGCAACCTGTCGAGGCAGGGATGAGCGCGGCCGAGATGCGAGACGAGCGCCAACGACGCTGGCCGGAAACAGAGCGACAGCCGGCCAGCGCGTGGGCTACGCGCATGTGGGCGCAGATCATGGCGCCGAGTCGCTTGAAAGACCTCCTCACGATCGTGGCTGACTGGCGTCCCCACGTAGTTGTGCACGATGAAGGCGACTATGCCGGACCGGTTGCCGCAGCGAAGGCAGACATCCCCTGGGTAACCCATGCGTGGGGAAGCCCACTGCGCCCGATGAGCGAGCTGACCGAACTTGAGGGGCTTGTGTCATGGCTTTGGGCGTCGAACGGTCTCAATCAACCACCTTCGGCTGGGCTTTATCACTATGCGCTCGTGAACCCCTGTCCTCGCTTCCTGCAGAACGACCCCCCGGGAGCGAATGTTGAGTGGCCGATACGTCCCACGACCTTCGATGAAGAGGGTGAACGCCTGAGCGCCGACGCCTATATCGGTTTCGGCACTGTCCCCCTCTTTGCCAACGCACTCGGCGAGCTGACAGCGGCGGTTCGCAGCTGTGTCGAACGCGGAATGAGAGTTATCGTTACTGCTCCCAGCGAGGATCTGCGCAACGAGCTTGGGGCGATCGACGCTCACCTGGTCGAGGCACGTTCCTTCGTCAGACTCAGTGCCTTGCTCCCCTCGTGCAAGATTGCGATCACCCATGCCGGAGCGGGGACGGTCCTCGGCTCGCTCAGTGCCGGCGTGCCCCTTGTGCTCGTCCCTCGGGGCACGCCGAGCCAGCTTCGGATGGCGGAGGCATGTGAGAGGGCCGGCGTCGGTAGGTCCTGTATCGGGGAAGAGGAGATAGACGCGGCCGTCAGCGATGTTTTGTCGAATCCTCTCATCGCTTCCCAGGTCCAGTTCGGCGCCCATCAGATCGCCACAATGCCGACCGGAGCCGCCGTGGGCTCACACATTGAGGCGTTCGTCGGCTCTCAGCACTGACCATCGCCTCGGGTGCCAGAGGGAGCGCCGATCCCCGTAGCCGACCAAAACCATCGACGTACGGCAGGTTCGATACAGTCGCTTTCACCGAACGCCGCTGGCGGCATGCGAACGCTTGGGGATCTCCTCCCGGTTACGGGGCTGTTATGCGCGGTCATCGTGATGGAGGCGGAGGCCCTGTTTCGTTACGATGCGCCATTAGGGCGAATGCGGGGACCCGGGTCTCGTCGATCCCACAACGGGTCGTCATCTTGCTCGGCCTTCACCAACGCCGCTATGGGCACGGATCGCCTCCATGGCCAGCGCAGAATTGCGCTTCGATCCATTTCGACGCCGCTGACATTTGACAATATTGATGACGGCGAGCTCCACCACGCCAGCGTCGGGCGCGCTCACAAGGGCCAGCGGGTGCTGATCCTGATGGCCGATCTCGACGTCCGGGTCATCGATGAGGACGGCGTCAAGATCCGACACCTCGAGTTTGACCCCTCGGTCAACTACCAGGGCAGGTCCAGGTGGAGTGAAGGGACTCGAACCCGCGGCCACTCCATTGCGAAAGCGTGGCTCTCAGGCTTTTGACCAGGTCTTTTCCGAGCACTTTCCTGGTAGCAGCGTGAAGATCCCCTCAAGCTCCCTCACGATCGCTGGTTCCCTCGTGGTAAAAGACACGTAGGGGCTATTCAGCTGACCGGACTGGCACCGGTTGCACCAGCAGTTCCTCGTCCTCGCCTGGAACACCCACCAGGGGAGGTCTGCTCAGCTGAATAGCCCTAGACACGTAAAGACACGCCCGAACGGAGTCGGAGGGTGGCCGCGACAGGCACTCACGTCCGGCCTCGGGCTCTCGCAATGTGAAGCGAATGGCGCTCGTTGCGTCCCTTGGCGACGATCACGTTCCCCGGCGAGCAACAGGACGTCACCGACCCTGAAGCGGAGGTGCTTGATACCGCCAGCGACGGAACGCCGATGTTCTGTCCACCACCAGCCGGCCGACGCCCCTGTCGGGGTCACGCTCACCAGGTCACCCGCCAGGCCGTCTCCCAATCGTGGGCCGACCGCAGAGCCCTACGTTCGGGTTCGTAAGCCGAAGTAAGGAACACGACTCTCTGCTGGAGAGATACGTCGCTCCGCGACATCTTGGTGAGTCGCGAAAGGGGGAGCAGGCATGCGCAGATTATTGATTCTGGCGCGTCACAGCAGCGGCGCAAGGTTGGCGGGTGAAGCGGCGATGCCTCACGAGCGCGGCCCCTTTCCCGGAGACAACCAGGCCTGACTCGTAAGCTGCGACCACGATCTGGGTCCGGTCACGGACACCCAGCTTGCTGAGGATTCGGCTCACATGGGTCTTGACGGTTTCGTCGCTGACCACGAGGCGGAGCAGCGATCTCGCCGTTCGACAGCCCTTCGGCAACGAGCCTGAGCACCTCGGTCTCTCGTGGGGTGAGAACATCGATCGCTGCAGTGGACGGCGGGGCATCAGTCGAGCGGATGCGTGCGAACTCGCTGATCAAGCGGCGCGTGACACTGGGTGCGAGGAGTGCGTCGCCGCGTGCGACGACGCGAACCGCTTCGAACAGCTGCTCGGCGGTGACGTCCTTGAGCAAGAAGCCGCTGGCCCCTGCGCACAACGCGTCATAGACGTATTCGTCCAGATCAAAGGTGGTCAAGATCAAGACGCTAGGAGCGCTCCCTGGTCCAGCGGCGAGCTCTTTGGTGGCGGAGATGCCGTCCATCACCGGCATGCGAACGTCCATCAGGACGACATCTGGATGGTGCTCCCGGCATAGCCGAACTGCCTCGGCGCCGTCGGCGGCGGTTCCGACGACGGTGAAATCTGGTTGGGTTCGGAGCAGCTCGGCGAACCCCGTCCGCACGATCTCGTGATCGTCCGCCACGACGATCTGGATCGTCTGTTGTGACCCGGCGCACGACTTCCTCGGTTCGGTGCGCCTCGCCCGGCATCACGTTTGCATCGGCGCTCATCGGTCGGTCTCCGGTTTGACGGGCAGGATCGCCTCGACGACAAACCCGCCGCCAAGCGCCGCGCCAGCGTGGAATGCACCGCCAACCGCCGCCGCTCGTTCACGCATGCCGAGGAGACCGTGTCCGGCGACGGGGGTCACTTGCGCCGCCCCGGGACCGTTGTCCCGCACCCGGACCCGAAGGTCCCGATCGCCAAAGCCGAGCTCAACGTCGACCGCACATCCAGGTGCATGACGGCGAGCGTTCGTCAGCGCTTCCTGCACGATTCGGTACGCGGCAAGCTCGACGCCTGGGTCAATGGGACCGGGGAAGCCGGAGACGATGAGACGGGCCCCGGCCCCCGAGACGTCACGTGCCGCATCGACCAGAGTGATGAGCTGCGCCAGACCCGGCTGAGGCGCTCGTTGGGACTCGGCATCCTCTTCGACCCCCCTGGTCTCCTCGCGCAGTACCCCTACCAGCCTGCGCATCTCCGTCAATGCGGTACGTGCCGTGTCGCCGATGGCCGAGAGCCGTTTGCTGCCATCGGGGGGCAGACCGGGGACGGTCAGACGCGCCGACTCTGCCTGCACCGCGATCATCGAGATGTGATGAGCGACGACGTCGTGTAGTTCGCGCGAGATTCGAGCCCGCTCACCGCGGGTGGCGTTCTCGAGCATGGTTCCGGCGAGGGCCTCTTGCGCCGCGCTGTGTGCGCGCGATTCGTCACGAGCCAACCGCGCCGATCCAGCCCACGCCGCCAGGGGACCGAGCGAGGCCAACAACAGCGTGAGGATCTGCATCTCTCGACCGCCATCGGCGCCGGCTGCGGCGACGAGCGCCAGAGCGAGGAAGGGCGCGGTGAGGGCGGCAGCCAGCCGCGGCGCGCCGGAGCGGCCGAGGACATAGAACACGATGACCTGGGCGAGCAACGCCGCCACGGTCAGCGTTTGGAAGAGACCGAGCGACAACACGTTTGCCGAGGAGACGGCAAGCGCCGCTCCCGCGGGGCTGCTCCGCAGCAATCCCAGCGGCAGCGTGCCCGCCAGGCCGAGGAGACCAAAGGCCAGGACGAACTGGGCCTGCCCCCCGGCTCCGGCGCCTTGGGCAGCGCTGACGCCGCGAGCGACTGATTCGATCAAAGCGAGCAGGCCCAGCGATCCCCGCGCCGATGGCCGGCGTGCCTCGGGCGGCGACCATGCGCCGAGCCGACGCAGCCCACGGTGCCGCGACCGTCGTCTCCGTGGTTCACGAAGCTCATTTTCCCAGCTGGTGGGGCAGGTGACATCCCCGCCCAGGGCTACTCGGCCCGTCCCCCTTCCGGGGGATGCGAGGTGAAGATGTCCTGCTTGGCGGTGGCGGCAAAGACCGCTCCCCAGCGTGACGACACCCGGACGTCGATTTCTTACCGTTGGTGGCATGGAAGCAACGATCGAGGTGTCGGGTCTGCACAAGCGCTTCGGGAAGACCGTGGCCCTGGACGGGGTGTCCTTCACGGTGGCCCCTGGCCAGGTGACCGGGTTCGTCGGCCCGAACGGAGCCGGCAAGAGCACCGCCATGCGGGTGATCCTGGGTCTGGATGCAGCCGACGCGGGGACGGCCCTCGTGAGCGGCACGCCGTACCACCGCCTGCGCCATCCCCTCAACCACATCGGCGCGCTGCTCGACGCCTCGGCACTCCAGCCGAGTAGAAGCGGTCGCAACCACCTGCTGTGGATCGCCCACTCGCACAGTCTCCCCGCCCGGCGGGTCGACGAGGTGCTCGAAGTGGTCGGCCTCGCCTCGGCGGCCCGCCGCCACGCCGGGGGCTACTCGCTCGGCATGAAGCAGCGCCTGGGGATCGCAGCCGCACTGCTCGGCGATCCCGCCGGTGCTCATGCTCGACGAGCCGGTCAACGGGCTCGACCCCGAGGGCATCGTGTGGATGCGCGGCTTTCTCAGGTCACTGGCCGCTGAGGGTCGCGCCCTCCTCGTCTCGAGCCACCTGATGAGCGAGTTGGAGGGAACGGCGGACCACCTGGTCGTGATCGGACGGGGTCGCATCGTGGCCGACACCAGCGTGGCGGCACTGATCGAGGCCGCCTCCGGAGACCAGGTCAGCCTGCGCACCACGGCTCGCGCCGAGGCGATGGCGGTGCTGACCAACGCCGGGGCGACGGTGGCCGTGACCGGCGCCGAGGCGATGACCGTCTCGGGCATTCCGGCCGAGCGGATCGTGGCCCTGCTGAACGAGGGTCAGGTGCCCTTCTCCGAAGTGTCCGCCCACCGCGCCACCCTCGAGGAGGCCTACATGGAGCTGACCAAGCACGAAGTCGAGTTCCACGCGGTCGACGCAGCCCCAAGTTCAGCGGGAGATGAGCGATGAGTGCGCTGATCACGCCGCCGCGGCCCGAGCACGCCACGCCGTACCGGTCTGGTCGCCGCCAGGGATCCGACGGATTCGCCGCCCTGGTGCGGTCAGAGTGGACCAAGTTCCGCACCGTGTCGGCCTGGGTCCTGGCCATCGTCGTCGCCACCGCCGCGGCACTGGGCTTGTCCGTGTTTCTCTCCTCGAGCGCCGGCCAGAGCTGTCCGGCGAAGCTCGGGAGCATCCTGCAACGGCCAAGCACCACCGACCGGTCCCGGCGGCGAGCCCGTCACCGACGCCTACTACCTGGTCCACCAGAGCATGGGCGAGAACGGCAGCATCACCGCCAGGGTGACGTCGCTCACCAACGTGCCCCGAGTCGATCTCGGTGGGCTGACCGTCGGCACCATCGAGCCCTGGGCCAAGGCGGGGATCATCATCACGGCGAGCACCGCGCAAGGTTCGAGTTACGCCGCCGTGATGGTGACGGCCGACCACGGCGTGCGCCTGCAATACGACTACACCCACGACATCGCCGGTCCGGCCGCCTCCGTCTCCGCCGTCTCACCGGAATGGCTGCGCCTCAATCGCTCAGGCGACACCGTGACGGCCTACGCCTCTTCCGACGGCGCGCACTGGACGACGATCGGGACGGTCACCTTGCGCGGCCTGCCGCACACGGCGCAGACCGGGATGTTCGTGGCGTCGCCTGACTCGGCCGAGCTGCACCAAGCGAACGTCGATCACCGAGGCGAAGGGCACCTTCGACCACGTCGCCGTCGACGGTGGGCAGACCGGCGGTCAGTGGCGCGGGAGCCAGGTGGGGCCGCGACACTGAGGACCTCCGGTTACTTCGAGCCCGGGCAACAGCCACGGGGCGGGGGTTACGGCGAGTCCGCCGGCACGTTCGGCGTCACCGGCTCCGGCGACATCGGACCCTATCTGCCACCCGAGGACGCGCTGGGCAACAGCCTCGTCGGCCTGATCGTGGCGCTGATCGTCGTGATCGCCGTGGCCACGCTCTTCGTCACCGCCGAGTACCGACGGGGTCTGATCCGCACCACGCTGTCGGCCAGCCCCCGCCGCGGCCGGGTGCTGGCGGCCAAGGTGATCGTGAGCGCGGTGGTCGCCTTCGCGCTGGGGCTGGTCGCGGCGGCGATCGACTTGCCGTTGGCCGAGCACCTCCTGCGCTCCCACGGCTATACGCCGCCCTGGTGGCTGACCGGGACCGGCCTCTTGAGCGGTACCGGACTTCGGATCGTGCTCGGCACGGGAGCCCTCTTCGCACTGTCCGCCGCAGTGGCCGTCGCCGTCGGCACCATCGCCCGGCGCAGCGCCGCCGCGGTCACCACCGCCATCGTGGTCATCGTTCTCCCGGTCGTCCTCATGTTCACGCTGCCCGAGGGCGCCGCGCAGTGGGTCCAGAAGTACACCCCGGCAGCCGCGTTCAGCCTCCAGAGCAGCATCCCGCGGTACCAGCAGATGGCGTGCTATCCCACGAAGGGCTGCTTCGCACTGTCCCCCTGGGCGGGTTTCGGCGTGTTCGCCCTCTACGCGGCGCATCGCACTCGCTCGTCGCCTTCGCTCTGCTGCGAACCCGAGACGCCTGATGCGCGCCGTGCTCGACGACACGACCGCAGACACGATCGAGAGGCATCACCCCGTGCAGACCGAGCCGGTCGATCGCTGGTCCCGTTGGCAGGATGCGGGCGAGGCCCTCCACGCCGAATGGACCAAGCTGCGCACGGCGCGGTTCAACTGGTGGCTCCTCGCCGGCGCGGTGCTCGTCACGGTGGCGGTGAGCGCCGTCGGCGACGCCGTCGTCACTTGCACCCCACGCATCGCCAGCTGCCAGCAGGACACCACCCAGCTCAGCCTGTCGGGCATCGGCTTCGGTGGCCAGATCCTCATCGCCGTTCTTGCGGTGCTGGCCATCAGCGACGAGTACGAGACCGGCATGATCAGGACGACCCTGACGGCGATGCCCCGCCGGACCACCGTGTTCGCTGCCAAAGCGGCCCTGCTCGTCGGTGTCGCGACCGTTGTCGGGGCAGTCAGCGTCGGGGGCAGCCTCCTCGCCGGGCGGCTCATCCTTCCCTCGAGCGGCTTCACGATCGCGCACGGGTTTGCGCCGTTGTCCCTCGGCAATGGGGCGACGTTGCGTGCCGCCCTCGGCTCAGTGCTCTACCTCGCCTTGATCGCCCTGCTCGGTCTGGGCATCGCCACCGCGCTTCGGAATACCGCCGCCGCAGTGGCGAGCGCGCTCGGCCTTCTCTACCTCTTTCCGCTGCTCGCCAAGGTGGCCGGGAGCACCACGTGGCAGCGCCGGTACGAGGCGATCGGCCCGATGCCCGCCGGGCTGGCGATCCAGGCGACCAAGGACCTCGGCACCATGCCGATCCAGCCTTGGCCGGGCCTCGGTGTCCTCGCGGCCTGGGCGGCCGGTGCGATGCTCGTCGGGTGGTTGGTGCTGCAGCGACGTGACGCCTGAGCGACCGTGATACTGACGCGGGCCCTTCTGATCGTGGATCGCTGAGGGCTACAGAGGAGATATTCAGCGTGCGTGCCGGAGCCAAGCTCCGCGTCTTCTGTGAAGAGCGCGGAATCGGCGCGATCTGCGGCCTCCTTCGCCGGCAATCTTGCACCGGTACGACGGCGCACTGGGGTTCGATGCCACCTCGGGCACGAAGCGCGCGGGTGACATCCCTCGACTCCGGTTCGGTTGACATGATGACGGCGGCGTTCACGCACTGGACGACGTCAGCCGGACGGACTGTCAGGGGCGGAACCGTCGTGCTCGGCAACGTGATCGGAGCGAACGCCGACCTCGATTGTTCCTGAATTCATCGCTTTTTGCATATCCGAACTTTGCCGAGAAAGACAGGTAAAGACACGCTCCGCCCAGTTGCACCTCCCACCATCACGAACACCCCGCTGCGAGTCTGCGAGCAGGGCCTTTGGGCGAAAACGGTGGACTCGCATGAACGACCTCTACGACGAATCACGTAGCGCTCACCAACGCACCGCAACCTTCTGGGCTACTTGGCCTTCGTGTTGGCCAGCGACCACCTCGATCACGTCACAACGGCGTTCGAAGGCCTGTTCAACGGCCAGGTAGGCGAGTTGATCACCATCACGAGCATCCGCCGCGGCTTCGTCGACGGGGCCGCGATGGGCACGGGTCGCCGGAGCCTGACCAAGACCTGGCACTTGAAGTGGGGATCCCAGGTGCAAAAGCGATCCCCGATTCGGGCGAAATGTTCCTGGGTTTCACCTCGGCCCAGCGCTCGCGCGCTCGGACAATCGGTGATCGCCAACTTCGAGCTTGCCCGGGGTCACCGACCAAAAGGATCTTTCTCACTGGGACGATGCACCTCTCCCACGTTGTCGGACCTCGAAACCTTGTACCGCGAGACCCCACGGTAACGGGCCGGCTTCGTCTTCCCACCTCAAGACGAGGCGAAAGTGACGGCCACGGCCAAAACCCTTCCAGAGGGGACGCCGGCATGTGTCGTCGCTGCCCGAGTCGAATCGGACTTCAGCCGCCACCGCTCCATCGGTCATTCGTCCTCGATGCAACCGCTGTCGCGTCCGTCCGGACCGGTCGTGGACAACTACGGAACGATGTATCCCGTCGGGACTTCCGTTTCCCGACCGCGCCACCTTCAACACGCTCGACAACCCGTTCGCCTACAGTGGCGATCGATACGCGGTCTCGAACCTGGCTGCAAAGCTGTACTTCTTGGTGTTCATGCCGACCAGCACTTCCTTCAACGCCATGAGGCAGGCCATGGACGGACAGTACGGCTCCGCAGCTCCGCTCAGTCTCGGAACCGTGCACGGTCCGTTCAACCAAAGTCTTGCAGACCACGCACCGGCAGAACTGTCTCGTGCCTCCGCGCCTGCATCGGTCGTTTCCCTTGGCCGAACTGCTCGATTGACTCATTGATGGGACGGACGAAGCGTCCCCCTCTTCGCGAAGGCCGTGTCTTGAAGGTCCCGGTTGCACGACAAAGCCTGCAGTTCTAGTGTGACTAGTGCGTTTCCGGGGGGACACAGATGCTCCATCCGGCGGAAAGCGACTCGGCGTTCGGTCGACCTCGCATGGCAAAGGAGAACGGCAAATGCTGAGGCGGATAATGGCCGTGTTGCCGATCGTGATCATTGCAACGTTCTCGCTCAGCGAGGGATCCGCGCAAGCGATCCTTCCGAGTCGGAACTACGGGGGCCTACTCATCCATTCGAATAGGGGGATACCGCAATCTGCCGCGGCAACGAACTTCACTGTGCCGGCGCTCGATTGCTCGTCCACTTCATCGACGACCACAGGCATCGTCCTCGGTTCTGGGATTTACAGCGCCAAGAGCAACTGGGTCTCGGCAGGGGGCATCGACTCCGAATGCCAAGGCGCGGTTGCTGTCTACAGCGCGCAAGTGATCCTCGACAACGACGTAACAACTCTGTCGGTGACGCCAGCTGCTGGCGACGCCATCTCGACGTCAGTTTCCATCGTACCCGGACAGACGCAGGTGACCGTCGACGACATCACTCAGAACAGCAGCACGACGATGACGGTCCCTGGGGGGAGCATCGCCACGTACCTCCTGCTCGGTGCCGACGTTGACCGTAATCCGGGCGTGACAGGGATCCCCAATTTCGGAAAGGTCAAGTTCACCAACGCGTCTTTCAACGGTGTAGCAGCCGGAAAGGCAACGGGTGTCAAGGTCGCCGATCTTTACAGCGCCGCAAATGTGCTCGAAGCTACGTCGAGCCAGCCGACGAACAAGGGCACGGGATTTGGCTTGACGTTCGTGAACTCGGGTGTATCGACGGGGATTACCTGCTCCAAGTTGTCGGGTAGCGAAAACTCGTCGACTGGGGTGGCGACGATCAAGTTGAAGACGTGCACGGGGAATACTGGTGCTTCCGGCAAGTCCACCGGCCCAGCCAGCAGCTCGTCGAGCACGGTGAAGTGGCAGAACGGAAAGACGACCTCCTTCACCGAGTCCTACGCCACCGGCTCGGGCTGCCCGAGCGGCGACACCGCCGACGAGGTCGTCAGCGGAAGCGTCACTGCGGACACCACGGGCAGCACTGCGGTCGGTGCAGCCGTGAGCGCGGAAATCTGCGAAAGCCCGGCGCTCACCTTCAGCTTGGCCCCGGGCACGCAGTTCGTCATGGACGCCTGAGCAGTTCAGACCTATTCACTTCAGACGCGAAAGGGGGCTCGCCTCGGGCGGGACCCTCGTCGCGCGTCCATAGACCGAGTCCACTCCGCTCGTATCGAGGATGACGCTCGAACTACTTTCGGCGTCAGTGGCCCGCTATAGGCACACTGCGACCTTTTCGGTGTCGCGTCAATCAAGATGAGAGGGCTCCGAGTCCAGCAGCGCACACAACCCCGCGCCGCTTTAGGCCCGGACAGACCGCCCGTCGCCAAGGGGGTTCCGATGGTGTCTTGTGCCCTGGCGAATCACATGGCCACTCCGAAACCGGATGGACAACGCCCCCGGAGCCACCGGTTCAGCCTTGCCAGCGGGGGCGTCTCTCCCTCCCAGATGACGGTCGGGAGCTCGCCCCCGCCAGAGGGGACGTCGCTCACCGTCACCGTGACGCCTCTGCCCGGACATAGTCGTTGGGATCTCGCTGGGCTTGGCTGACCTGGTTGCCAGCGGCGTCGAGTCCCGCTACACCTCACGATGGCAGCGTCGCCTCTTCTACGTTGGCGGGAACGAACACTACAGCGACGACAGGTATCCCGTGTCCGCAGTACCCCTCATTGCTCGTGACGCCGCCCAATACCACTCAGACAATGAAAGTGAACACAGGTTTCAGCCAAATAGCCAGTGGTAGGGGGCCGTGCGGAAGTCGTGTGGTGCAGGGTAACCCGTGCGGGAACCACAGCTATTCCCCCGCAGCGGAGCCATGGCAGGCCGAATCGACGGCGGGGAGATCAGGCAATGAGCAGGACTCGGCTGACTCACCCAGGCCAGCTTCCTTCACAATCGAACGCGTGCGACTCGTCGGCGTATTCATCAAGAAAGGCGTCCCCGTGTGGATCGCTCGTCAACACGGCTGCTCTCCAAAGGACCGTTTCGAAGTCTGAGTGGCTTGGTTCCCTCGGGGAGGCCTCGCCCGGGTCATCGACGAGACGCGCAACTGCTTGGATGATGGCATTGACGAGTGAGAAGAGCCGTGGTGCTTCGGACACGGATCCACTATCGCAGCAACCTGGACCATCAGTGTCCCGCTACGTCACTCTCCGTTCGACTTTCGCCACCTCTCGACGACGACGTTGGCGATACGCCCTCTTGGAGCGACCTTGATTCGGTGTGAGCTTGCCCAGGCTCGGACCTCGGCACGGTCATAATCCTCTGAGTGGGCGGCAGGTGAACGGCGTGTTCTTTTGGTACCAGGACCTTTGCTTGATTGCTTGACTCTGCGCCCAGATGCGACGTACGGCTTCAGCGTCCGTCGAAGTGCATCGGCGTTGCGCTTCGAGAGATCGATTTCATAAGTTGATCCCTCCAAAGCGAAGGACAGTGTCTCCGTTGCTCGGCCCCCGTCGAGATCGTCGATCATCGTTATAGCTACTGCTTCAGTGCGTGCCATTCGTCATCTCCAACTCTTCGGCCGACACATTTCACGCGGCGTCATCATAGGCGACGTCAGCGCAGATTCAGCTCATCCTTACGTGCACGGCACGCGTGATGTTACGAGTGATAGCGGGCACGAGGCGTACGGTGTCGTTGTAGCCAGGGTCGGATCAAATGCCCATTTGCCACGAGGCAGCAAAATGGACGCGTCGTAGGAAGCGAATGGAGAGCTACCCACACTTCCCGAAAGCGAGCCTCCGGCTGGGTTACGGGTTACTCTTGCACGCTGTTGGAAGCCCCAGGGAGCCGTAGGGTTCTTGTTCGAGGTCATGCTCGATCCCGAGCCCGGTGACGCCGGCGTATACAAGGCTGACATCAGTGCCGTCGCCCTAATGGGACTGGATCGGCTTGCTAGAGGCAACCTGGTCTCTAGAGCCCTCGCCATGTCGTCACCCGCTGATGCGGGCGTATTCGGGAGTGAGTTCCACTCGGTTGTTGATCGCGAGCTTTGCGTAGACGCGACGAAGGCGCCCATCGACAGTGTAAGGAGACAGGTGTAGGCGATTGGCAATCTCGGCGTTTGTCATTCCAGCAGCCGTAAGCCGCACCACTTCCTGCTCGGAAACGGTGAGACTTTTCCACCCGACCGCGGCCGATACGCTCCCAGCAGAACGCCGCTGGGCGACTCGAACGGAGCCTCCGGTCACCTTCTGGTCAAGGAACGTGATCACCTCGTCGAGAATTTCTCGCTGGTCGCCCAGGAAAAAGGTGTGGTCGTCTCCCGGCAGTTCGACATAGACCGCGCCGGAAATGCCCGCAGCGAGGTATCGGCCGCATTCGACGGGAAGCGAACGGTCCCCGTTGCGATGAATGACCAACGTTGGCACTCGTACCTCGCCAAGTAGCGGACCCACGTCTGTCGTGGCTGCCCACCGATACAGGGCGGCAGCCGCGCCGGGCGCACACGTGTGCCGTTCGAGTCGCGCCGCCCATTGACGGTAGGGACCGTCGTCGCTCCGCCCCGGTGCATGTGCTCCCACAGTTGCTCCTGAACCCCACGCGTCCGACACTTTCTCGGCCCAGACTTCGATCTCAGTAGGGTTGGCCGCAAAGTCGAAATCGGCGAGTCGAGTGAACTTGGCGAACCCGCCGACCAGGATCATGGCGTGAATACGCTCAGGGTGGTCGACGGCGAATTGGACACGATCTGAGCACCAAGGGTCGTCCCGAACAAAACGGCACGCTCGATCCCGTTGGCGTCTAGGACCGTTCCGAGGTCCGATGATAGTTGGGCCAGGGTGAGGTCCTCCGCCGACGAATGATACCGTTCGAGAGGCCTGTTCCCCGCCGATCGAACGTCACCACCTTGGCCCAGGCGGCGATACGACTGATGAACTGCTCGTAGGTCGGTTCCTCGAAAGCCACCTCAATTTGGCTGACCATCGGCGAAACAAGCACGACGCTGACAGGGCCGCTCCCAACGGCAGCGTAGGCGAGAGCGGCCCCGTCATTGGCTGACGCGTAGCGAACGTCCAGGCGCAACATCGGTATCAATATTAGATCGAGGGGCGGCCAATACATACGCGATCGCGTCTGTCACACCTCGGTTGTCCCGGGTTACAAAGGAGGCGCAGCAATCTTGTCGAAATAGCATCAAGACCAAGAGTGAGGTGAGGAGATCCATGAGAAAGCTGATCGAAACAACCCACGTTTCCCTTGGCGGCGAGGTGGGGCTAATTCAGGACTGGGTATTCCCGTACCTCGACGAGGAACACAAGGCCTATACGGCCCGGCAGCTGCGTGAAGCGGACGGCCTCTTGCTCGGGCGCTTGACGTATGAGGGACTCTCCGCGGCGTACCCGACCATGAGCGGCGGTGACTCCGAAGTCTTCACTGCATTCATCGCCCGCATGAACAGCATTCCCAAATACGTGGCGTCGACCACCCTTCAAGAGACAAGCTGGAATCCCACCGTTATCCAGGGTGACGTGGCTTCGTTCGTCACAGATCTAAAGGCGCAGCCCGGCGGCAACATCATCAAGTACGGGAATGGTCCTCTCGATGTGACGCTGATGGAGCATGGACTCATCGACGAATTCCGCCTGTTACTCACGCCGGTCGCCGTCGGCAAGGGTCAACATTTGTTTGAGGACATCGACACTGCCCCGTCGTTGAGCTTGGTCGACGTCACACGGTTCAAAAACGATGTGGTCGTGCTCGTCTACACCCCCAAGTAACCAAATGGAAATGATTCTGCATTTCGAGCCAACATTTCCCGCCTCTGGATTGGCGAACAGGGTCGGGCTCGACCAGCGCATCCCACACCACGGCGAGGGAGAATGACAGATTGAATGATCCATCCCAGCGTCACCCAGGCCATCACCAAGGAGCGGGCCTATGGGACGTCACCGGGCTTGGTATTCAACGCCTAGGCCGATCCAGCGGTAAAAGCACGCTGGTTCGCAGGCGGCGGCGCCGACTATGAGTCGGACTTCGACCGGATGGTCTCGAGCGCGGCTCAGCTTCTCTCGAGGGGAAGCAAATCACCATGAGGCCTCAATCGCGACATCGTGGACGAGGAGCGAATCGTCTACACCTCTGTGCTGCGTGAAGAAAGCATGGTTACGACAACGTCTCTGACCCCGATCGAGTTCGCCCCAGAGGGAGACCACACCCACGTGATCTTGGTGGAGTTCGGTGCCGATGTCGATGGGAGCGAGCAGCCGGCCCGGCGAGAGCACGGTTCGGTGAGTGGATCGATGCGCTTGGGACAACACCTGCCAGCGGCGCCAGGAGTGATATCGCTAGTGATCGACCGACAGCCGTTTCCACTTATCGAAAGGAAGCTGCCATGGCCATTGACCATGTCCTCGCCGTCGTCCCGGTGTCCCGGTGTCCGACTTCGATACATCCCACCAGTGGTACGAGCGTCTCTTCGATCGCCCAGCCGACAATCTTCCCATGCAAGGTCAGCTCGTCGAGTGGAGGATCACGAATAACGGCTGGGTCCAGATCACCACCGACTCAGTCCGCGCCGGGTCAGCCCTCCTGAACGTCGCAGTTGACGACCTTGACGGTCACATTGCCGAACTTACCCGAAGAGGATTGCAGCCGGGCGCGATCGAACCGGTCAACAAAGGTATTTTATTGTCTCCAATCCGCGATCCCGACGGCAACACGATCACGTTCATCGGTAACTTTCGTATTCACTCCTGAAATGAACGGCGTCCCGATCACCAAAGTCCCCTGGTCGGCCTCGACGGTACCCTTGTTGACGACGTCGACGGTCAACGAGCCGTAGCCGGCGCCGTCGAAGTCGATTGTCGCAGACGCGGCCACGGTGACCGGGGCCGCGACACTCGGCTTCGACAACGACTCGAGTAGCTCGGCTCAATATTCGTCGCATGCTTCGGTCGCCGTGTCCTCGGGGACCTTAATTTTCGTCTCGGGTGACCAGCCGTCCGTGCTCCAAGGAGTCAGCCTCTTGGGCGGCAACGTCACGGTTCCATCGGCCATCTCTATCGGAACGCTGTCGGCCGTGAACGGCACGGCCACCATCAATGCGAGCGCCGCTATGACCGGCTCCCTCGACGTCAGCGACGGCTCTTTGTCCGGACCCGGCACTGTGACCTCGAGCGGGACCTTGCAGTTGGACTCGGGAGCACTGCTCGAGAACGGGATCCACCTGGTCAACGCCGGGACGAGCACGATCAGCCCTCCCAACGGTTTCTGTGCCGGGGACAGGTTGAAATGGCAGTGGGCGGAGCCGAAGCCCCGCCCACCACCTGATGCATGCGCCCGGAAAGTGCAGCTACGACACCGCGGATCCGAAGAAGGGCATCCCCTCACCGGGCGGGCTGAAGGTGAAGATCCCGCCGTCTGAGGCGACGAGCCAGTAGCCGTCGTAGGAGTTGTTGTTGAACCCACCGACGACCGGCTTGTTCAGGTGGATGTTCCCGGTCGAGCCGAAGAACGGAGCGTTGAAGTCGAACACCCCGCCGTCCGATGCGATCAGGCGATAGCCGCTTCCGTCCGAGACCGGTGCGATGCCCACCGCGGGCTGGTTCAAACGGATGTTCCCTGTCGATCCCTCGAAGGGCGCGTTGAAGGAGAACACCCCACCGTCGGCAGCAACGAGCCAGTATCCCCCCGTTGCTCGATCCAGACCCATGCCCACCACCGGCTTGTTGAGCTTCACGTTGCCCGTCGAGCCCTGGAACGGCGCATTGAAGGAGAACACCCCACCGTCGGAGGCGACCAGCCAGTAGCCGGTTCCATTCAGCGTGGCGGTCATGCCGACCACCGGCTTGTTGAGGCGGATGCTCCCTGTCGAGCCCTGGAACAGCGCGTTGAAGGAGAAGACACCGCCGTCAGCCGCCACCAGCCAGTAGCCGCCGGTCTGCCCGGTCGACGGCCATGCCGACGACGGGCTGGTTGAGCTTCACGCCCGTCAGCGAGCCGTAGCAGGTGGCGGCGCCGAAGATTGCCACGTCCCCGGCTGCGTCGACCTCGTAGTACCCGGTGCCGTCATCGAGGGCCGCGCCCCGACCACCGAGCCCGAGGGCAGGGTCGACATGCAATTCGTCTGGACGGGTCCCGGGGTCGCCGAACTGCCCCCGGGAAGCGTCTGGAACCACAGGTAGGCGTTGGTGGGGACCTCGCCCACACCGTCGACGCCGATGCCACTACCCGAGACATTCTCGAGAGCCTTGACCGCGGCGTAGTTCTTGGCGTTCTCGACCGAGGCCAGCCCGTGGCCGAAGTCACCGGAATGACGATGACGTTCCACCACTCCGGCTGGTCACCGTTGCGGGTGGTCAAGAGGTGGTCGTGCCCCGGCAGCGGCACGTTGTCCAGAGATGCCGCTGGTTCACCGAGGACCGACGCCAGCTGTGAGAGGTCGATGGTGGCGGGATGGTCGATGCAGGTGATCGCTGCTCGAGCACTGGTCGTACGCAACCGGCAGGACTGGAGTAAAGCGGGACCGGGATGTACAAGCGGTCGATCTGGCTATTGGTCTGGGTGGGCGTTGGTGGAGTCCTGTCGGCCACGCCAGGCGGCACCGACGTCGGGTCTGACCCGCTTCGCACCCCGATGACGAATGGACCGCTCACCGTGGTCGTGCCACAGTAATACGGCTCCGTATAGAGGGCCTCTACGTCCTGGCCGTCGATCCAGTCACGACTTACGCCGATGTTCTGACAGTTGGGCGCCGTGGCACCGCAGTCGTTTTTCAGGTTGTTGAAGGTGGTTCCCGGCTCGACCTGGCTTGCCGGCGGTGGGGCCGGGGCCGGCGCAAGGCGGGACCCGGGGGAGCCGTCGCGCTCAGATCCGCTGCCATGGCCGCTGAAAGCGGTTCCGGGCAGCACCTGGAAGAACAGGAACGCGTTGGTGGGTGACCGAACGGCCGTGCGCCGCTGACGGCGGCGTTGATGGCCGCGACACTGGTCAGGTGTTGAACGTGGTCGGATCGCTCGTGGCGATGACCTGACGTTCCACCACTCCGGAAGGCCGCCATTGCGGGTACCCACGATGTGGTCGTGAGCGGGAATCGGGACGTTCGACACGCTCGGTGGTGACGGATCACCGGGCAAGGCCGATGCGATCCGCGAGAGGTCGATGGTCGGCGGATGATCGATGCAGGTGGCCGTCGCCGTGCACTGGGTGGGCGGCGGATTGGCGAACAGCGGCACCGGGATGTAGAGAGTGCCATTGTGAGTGGTGTTGCCAAGCGATGTTCCTGAGTCTCCGGCGGATACGGGGCTGGGGGTGGGCGAAGGTCCTGCTCCGGCTTCGCACCCAGTGGCGGCCGCCGACGAGACGTTAGCGTCGCAGTAGTAGTTCTCGCTGTAGAGGAGATCGACGTTGGTCCTGTTGTAATAGCCATTGGACTCACCCACCTGGCCACAGGTCGGGGCGTCGTTTCCGCAGTTGTACTGCAGCGGATCGATGGTCGTGCCGTTGTCACCCGAGGGCGGCGGCACCTGCACCGCATGCGGCTTGGCCGCCGCCGTCGCGACCTGGGTGGCTATGACTCCCGCCATCCCGAAAACGACGACGAACAGCGCGCCGAGCAGTGTCGTCACCATTCGGAGGGGGAATCGCATGAGATGAGTCCGCTGCTTCACTTCATCAACCTTTCGTAGGGAGAACGACGCTGCGCCGCTGCTCTCCGGTCCAGGGGAGGTCCCGGCCGAAGTCCATGGAGTGACCACGACACAGGTCGTGCTACACGCGTCGGCAATGTCCACGGATGGTGTTCGGTGCAGGGCGGCCAGTCGGATGCCACGCTCGATCCATGGCAGCGTGATCGACGGGTTCGGATAGCGCTGCGGGCGCGCCGGGTACCCGGTCTGCCTGCTCTAACTCGCGCCGGCTTGGATGCCATCAAGTCACATCGGCGAGCAGCGGAGATCAAATCCGCGTCTCATACCGGCGCACCCCAGCAGCACACGCCAGACCCCCCGGCCAGCCCGCTAACTCCCCGCACTATTCCAACTCCCATACCCTCGATGCTCGATCACCGCCGTCCTCGACCGTCTCGCCTTCCCAGCACTATCAGATTGCTTCACACGTGTGGCATTCGAGGGGAGTCGGGCTTGCCCGAGGGGGGCGATGGTGGTCGTCCGCCCTTCTGAGAGGTGCGGGACGAGGGCCGTCCCGGCGAGGGGAGCAGGCCGTGATCTCGCTACGCCGGATGACCCTGGGGTCGGGCTATCGCTACCTGATGGAGTCGGTCGCGGTCGGTGACGGCGCCCCGGGTCACACCTCCAACCTGACCCGCTACTACGCAACGTCGGGGACCCCGCCCGGCGTGTTCTTGGGCGCCGGTCTGCCCGGCCTCGACGACGGCCGCGGGGTCGAGCCGGGTTCGGCGGTGACCGAGCAGCACCTGTTCAACCTGCTCGGGATGTGCGCCGACCCGATCACCGGCCAGGCGCTCGGCCGCCAGCCCAACCGCACGCACCTCTCCCTGCAACGCGGGTAGCCGAGCGGATTGCCGCCATTCCGGCCACCCACACCGGCACCGAACGGGCCGAGGAGATGGCCCGCATCGAGGCCGAGGAACGGGCGAAGGGAGGCACCTTCCGCACGCCTGTCGCCGGGTTCGACCTGACCTTCTCGCCGTCGAAGTCGGTCTCCACGCCTGGGCATTGGCCGACCGGGAGACCAAGGCCCGGATCTACGCCTGCCATCGCCGCGCCATCGAGGTGGTGCTCACCTACGCCGAGCGCGAGGTGTTCCACTCGCGTTCGGGCACCAACGGCGTGGTGCAAGAAGACGTTGAAGGAGTCGTGGCCGCGGCCTTCACCCACTGGGACTCCAGGGCCGGGGATCCGCAGCTCCACGACCATGTTGTGGTGGCCAACCGCGCCCGCTCGGTCTCCGACGGCAGGTGGCGGACGCTCGATTCCCGGGGCTTGTTCAAGTCCGTCGTGGCTCTCTCCGAGCTGCACCAGGGCGTGCTCAGCGACCTGTTGACCGAGGAGTTGGGGTGGGGCTGGGACGGTCGGGCACGCCGCCACTCCGAGCAGCTCCGTTTCGAAGTGACCGGGGTGCCCGAGGCCCTCATGGCCGAATTCTCGCAGCGCTCGGCCGCCATCGAGGAACGCAAGACAGTCTTGATCGGCGAGTTCGTCGCCGCGTATGGCCGCCAGCCGACCAGTGTGGAGGTCCTCGACCTGCGGCGCCGGGCGACGCTCGAAACCCGGCCGGCCAAGGAACACCACAGCCTGGCCGACATGACCGGGGGCTGGCGCCGGCGGGCCGAGGGCTACATCGGCGACGACCAGGTCTCCTGGGTCGCGGGACTGGCGGACCGTAACGACCTTCCTCTTCTGCACGCCGGCGACCTGGCCGATGGCATCCTGGCCGACGCAGCCGGCGTGGCGGTGCAGCGCGTGGCCGAACGTCGGGCCACGTTCAGCCGAGCCAACGTCTTGGCCGAGGTGCACCGCCAGCTGCACGGGGTCCGTTTCGCCTCGCCCGAAGAGCGGATCGCCGTCGCCGAGCACACGGCTGACCTGGCTCTGGCCCAGTCGCTTTTGATCTCGGCACCCGAGCTGCACCACACGCCCGAGCGGCTCCGCCGGGCCGACGGGACGAGCCGGTTCCGCGCCAAGGGCCATGAGGTCTACACCACGTCCACCCTGTTGGAGGTCGAGGCCCGCCTGCTCGAGGCGGGGCGCCAAATCGGTGGCCCGTCGGTCACGAGGGGCACGGTGGCCGCGGTCACCGAGGCCAACCTGCCCGGGCGGGACCACAGGTTGTCCCTCGACCAGACCGTGGCGGTGGAGCAGATCGCCACTTCTGGCCGCCGGCTTGATGTCTTGGTCGGCCCGGCCGGGACGGGCAAGTCCACCACGATGGCCGGGCTGCGTGCCGTGTGGGAAACCGAGCACGGGGCGGGCTCGGTGCTCGGCCTGGCCCCCTCTGCCGCCGCGGCCGAAGTGCTGGCTGGCGAGCTCGGCATCGACACCGAGAACTCGGCCAAGTGGCTCCACGAGCACCGACGAGAAGCCGAGCGCCTGGGCAAGATCAGCGAACTGCGCAACACGCTCAGATCACTTCCCAATGTCTCGCGAGCCCGCACGCCGTTGCGCCAGCGCATCACCGCCGCCGTGGACGAGGTGGCCCGGTGGCGCCTCAGAGCGGACCAGTTGGTGATCGTGGACGAGGCCTCCCTGGCCGGGACCTTCGCCCTGGATGAGCTCGTGCGCGCCGCCACGACGGCCGGGGCCAAGGTCGTCCTGGTCGGTGACCAGGCCCAGCTCAGCTCTGTCGATGCCGGGGGCATGTTCGCCACCTTGGTGCGCGACCGCGAGGGGCTCGCCCCCGAGCTGACCGACGTGCGCCGATTTCATCACGCCTGGGAGAAGAGGGCCAGCATCGAGCTGCGGGCGGGTTCCGACGACGCCATCGACGCGTACCAAGCCCATGAGCGGATCGCCGAGGGCGACCGGGACCAGATGCTCGACGCCCTTTACTTGGCCTGGAAAGCCGACACCGAGTCTGGCCAGACCAGCCTGATGATCGCCAGTGACCTCGGCACCGTCAGCGAGCTCAACGCCCGGGCCCGGGCCAACCGGGTCACCGCCGGTGCGGTGACCGAGGACGGGTTGACGGTGGCCGGCGGAGGGACCGCCGGAGTCGGTGACCTGGTGGTGACCCGCCAGAACGACCGGCGACTTTCCACCGGACAACGCTGGGTGCGCAACGGAGACCGCTGGGTTGTCACAGCCACGGAGCAGGTGGAAGCATGACGGTGCAACGGGCGAACGGCGGCGGGATGGTGGTCCTTCCGGCCGCCTACGTGGCCGAGCACGTCGAGCTCGCCTACGCCTCGAGCGCCCATCGTGCTCAGGGTCGCACGGTTGACACCGCGCACGCCCTGGTCTCTTCGACCACCACCCGCGAAGTGCTCTACGTCATGGCCACGAGGGGCCGCGAGTCCAACCGCCTCTACGTCGACACGCACTACGACCCTGACCCCCAGACCGCCCACGACCAAGCAGCCGAACCGGCAACGGCCAAAGAGGTGCTGGCCGGGGTGTTGCGCAACGAGGGCGCCGACGTGGCCGCCCACGACATGATCCGGCGCCAGCAGTCCGAGGCAGAGGGCCTGGAGCGGCTCTCGGCCGAATACCTGACGCTGGCCACGATTGCCCAGCACGAGCGCTGGGACACCCTGCTCGCCCGATCAGGACTGAACGACGCGGACCTCGCGGCCGTGCGAGCCAGTGCGGCGCACGGTCCGCTCCTGGCTGCTTTCCGGGACGCCGAAGCCCGTGGCCTCAACATTGAGGCGACCTTCCCTCGCCTCGTGGCCGGCCGGTCCCTGGTTGACGCCGCCGATGTGGCCGCGGTGCTGCACGGCCGAGTGCAGCGTTGGACCGAAGCCGCCAGTGGTCGGGGACGAAGAACCGACAACCTGGTCGCTGGGCTCATCCCCCGCGCACAGCGTGTCAGCGACCCCGAGATGGCCCAGGCCCTAGCCGAGCGGGACCAAGCAATGGAAGAGCGAGCCCGTACGTTGGCCGACCAAGCCGTCGGGACCGGGGAACCTTGGGTACAACGTCTCGGGACTCCGCCAGCAAACCCCGACCGACGCGAACGCTGGATGAAGGAACTCTCGACCATCGCCGCCTACCGAGACCGCTGGCACATCACCGGCCACAGCGCGGTCGGCAAGCGGGGCGATACGAGCAGTATCGAGCAGACGGGTCAGCGCCAACGGGCACTCGCCGCTGTGGCCCGAGCGAAGTCCATCAGCAGTGCCGAACTCGGGCAGCAGAGCAGTCTCAGCGCAGAGGTCGTGGCCGAAGCGCAAATGGGAGTCCAACTATGAGCAGGCGCAAGGTCGCCAAGGCCCTCGTCCGATCACACTCCAGCTCAGGTCATCTCCTGGAGCGCCCGTTGGACCCGAGCCACCGATCGCGGTCTCGAGGTCCTTTTGCTTTTCGGGCGGAGGCAGAACCGCGGAGATGCCAGGCCTTCGAGCCACAGTTCTCGAGCGCAACGAGTGTCCGGGCAGAGGTGCAAGTCTTCTTGCTCCTCTACCTCTTTATGCGACGGCTCGCAGCGCTTTGGCCGGTTCTCGGTGCGACGCGCTCGAACGAGCCCTCTACCGGGTGAGCCTCCTCAGCGCAGCCTTGGCCATCGCGCTGCTCGTGAGCCCGGTCGCCTACCACCGCTGGGTTTTCCGTCGACACGAGAAGGGGCGGCTGCTGCGATACGCCAATACGCAGGCCATTGTCGGGCTGGGCATGGTCGCACTCGCGGTGTGCGTCGCCGTCTGGATGGTTCTGCTCTTCGTCGGCTTGAACTGGCCGACGGCACTGTTCGCCGCTTTGGTGACCGGGTGCTTCGTGGCCCTGTGGTTCGTAGTCCCGATCGCAGACAGGATCGGAGCGGATCGCAGACGGGAGGATGGCCAGTGAGGGCCAGGTGGGTCCACCGACGCTGCGCCGTCCGCCGGAAATTCCGTAACCGGTCGTAAATAGTCAAAGCCCGATAGATGACTCGCGCTCGCTCGTACCGTGGGGTCCAGTCGGGCTCATGCTTTTCAGAGCATGCCGTGCGACATATGGCGCGCTCTTCAACGGATTCTCCTGACCAGGCGTGGACAGCCACCCGCTCACTGCCGGCACCAGGTCGGTGAGATCCGGCGCCCGCTTGTCCGTCCGTTGGCCGGCCAAACGCCAGGAGTAGCATGATGACCCCATGCCAGGCGAATGAAGGTCAGATGGATCGATCCGAGGCAACGACGCCGGAACAGGAACACACATCTTCGGCGGGCGAGACCGGAGAGGCTGAAGGTGCCCCCACCGACCGAACCGAGATAATTATCGGTGAGATACCGGCAGCTGATGAACCCACGATCATGTTGTGGACTGCCCGCTGCACCGATTCGGCCCATGATCTGCTCGGACACTTCGACAGTCGTCCCGAGGCGGAGGAGGCTGGACAACGCCATTTAGCGTCCCACCACCATCGGCCTGGCTGACTGCCTGGTGCTGGGGACGACGCAGTCAGCCTGCAGTTCATTCGTGTCGCTACGAATCCGTGATGTCACGAACAAGCAGAATCCGGGATTTTCCGGTATTCATCACCAGCGAACCGGCGAGCGAAGCTTCTGACGGCACCTCGACGATTTCATCAAGGGCATGGGCAAAACCGTGCGGGGCTCGAGCCAGTTGCCGAGAGCTCGTCATGACCACGGCTCTCTTGTCGTGGTGCACTCGTAGGCCGATCTCTCTGGCGCGCTTGTACAGATCCCAGTCCTCACCGGAGCGCAGCTCGCGAAACCCATTGAGCTGAACATAGGCGCTCGCCGTGAATCCCAGGCTGGCTCCGTGAATTGGAGTCCGTTCCAAGGCATATAACCTCCTCCAGCGGGCGATCACGCCTGGCGTTCGATCCGTCAAGTCAGCGACCCCGACACGTCCGGCCCATACGTCTACTCCTTCTTCGAAGGATGCGATCTGTACCCTGAGCCATTCTTCCGGCACGATCGAGTCTGCATCTGTCGTCGCCAGCCAGATTGCAGTGCGATCGAACTCACAGAAGGTAGAAACCAGTGCGTCACAGCCTTTCTTTCGTGCCCGACCGACGTTTCGGCCCCGGCTACAAAGGACGAGGGCAGACGAATCGGTTGACCATTCCGCGACCCGAGTGGAGCTGTTGTCCTCACAAGTGTCGAGCACCACGGCCACTCGGCAGTCGATGCCTGAAGGGAGCCGCCGAATGGCACGATCAATAGCCTCCAAGGCGGAAGTGACCACCGACTCTTCGTTATGGACCGGCACGACCACGCCGAGCGCCCGTAGCTGTCGCGTTGGGGCCACTACGCGCTCCGCTCCCATATGTCGAGGCGGAACTCAGCCTCCAGGTAATGTGCGACTGTTCGAAGCGTTCCCATGCCATCAATCACCTCGTGCGTGCGAGCGCCGGTGAGCGGGTAGTCGGTGACACCTCGCCAGTGGACGGCGACGAGATGTCCGCCGAGATCCAATGACCCTAGAGACAACTGAACGATACGTTTGAGCTCGTATTCCGCGAAGTAGTAGCCGATCTCGCTCAGGATGATCAGATCGAACCGCTCAGCCGGCCAATCCTCGGGAATCGAGCGATATTCGACCCTTACGTTGCGAGACCCAGCGAGCCGTTCTGCCGCCCGTTCGAGCGCGAGAGGAATGATGTCTGTGGCCAGGACGCTTTGACAGCGCTGGGCCAGGAGATGGCTGAGCACGCCGACCGAACAACCCGGCTCGAAAGCGGAGCGGTAGTTCGTCCTCGGCAGGCTGGCCACGGTGATGTCGTACTTACGCGTTTCGTACGGGCTCGTCTCGAACTGCCATGGATCAGCCGTGTCGCGGTACATTTCCTCGAAATACGCCCGCTGAGTGGAGGTCATCCTTCCGCCCGCGCACCTATAAAAACCTCGAATGGGCGACAGAAACGGCGCATGACCGCGGGCACGAGAACAGGCTCTTGATCGTGGCCTGAGCCGAAGGGCCTGGTCTCGACACGAAGGCATGTATGGCCCAACGTTTTTTGGCCGCAGTCCGACGAAACAAATGCAGCGTCCGGCATTCGTCCCATGGCCACGATTCGTCATTAGGGCGCCCCCAATGCCAGGCAGGCCCACACCAAATATTCCAAGAAGCGTGCGCCGCTCCATTGCGCAGACGCGGGCTGCGGCGAAACCACACGGGTCAGGATGCTTGTCGCGTGCCCACAGCGTCAGGCAGAGATCGTCAGCCGACATGTTTGTCGTCAGCCACTCGGCCAGGTGATCGACTCCCGTGGCGATGGCGCCATCCGGTAGACCAAGTCGCGTTACAGGAACCCGGCCGCAACCAAGACGATCGAGAGCACGACGAACCTCACGCGTCCGGACGCTACGGATGTCGCATCCGGCGTCTGCCGGGCCAGGATACGCAGCCTCGCCGGGGCTGACTGCGACGATGCGAACGTCAACCCCTTGGTCACACAACGTCTGCAACAGAGCCCCGCATCCAAAGATTTCGTCGTCAGGATGGGGTGACAGCACCCACGCCCGACTGCTCGATGGGACGTCCAAAGGAGGCAGAGAACGCAGGGGCTGGGACTGCCGCCATGTGGCCCCGCTGTCGAGAGATGCTGGTCGTCGACGACGAAGCTCACGCAGGGCCTCCGACTTTCGTTCTCGACGCTGGCTGATTTCGATGGCACTGAGCCTCCTTCGCCTCACCGCGACAGATACAACCGCGATCACGCCGACCAGGATCGAACACGCCGGCGCCGACGAGGAAACTCCACGAGAATGAGGAGAGGGTGAGAAGCCAGATGCCCAGGGCAGCAATACTCCATATCAGCGTGCCCGACAGGTTCCGAGCCATCAGCCTCGCCCTTCATCCGCTCGTTCATAAGGAGGTCGGCGACTTCCTCTCTTCCCTCCGAGTTGTGCCTTTCCGGCCACCGGTCTGCGTGGGCATGTTGCGTGCTTACTCACCGCTCATCACCGGCGATCCTCTTTCGATTCTCAAGCCACGGATCCGGCAGCGTTGAGGTAATCGGCAGTACGAGCCGCGAGGGCCATGATGGTCAGTGCAGGATTGGCGCTCCCCTGGGTGGGACACACGCTGCCATCGACGATGAACAGGTTCGGGATGGCGAATGAGCGCAAATTGGCATCGACGACTCCGTCACTCTCTTCGGCCGCCATGCGGCAGCCCCCGATGAGGTGTGCGTCGCGTTTGATTGTGATGGCCTCTGCTGCTCCGGCGGCGTGATGCATCTCCTCCATGACCTTTGTTGCCGCGTCGACGAGCGCCTTGTCGTTGTCGCACAACGAGTACGAGAAGTTCGCGACGGGAAGGCCGTAGCGATCGGTCTCGTCGGCCAACGTGATCCGGTTCTCGGGGAGGGCCAGGAACTCGCACAGTGCGCCGAAAGTGGCCCAGTGGACGTAGTCACGCATGTACTCGCGCAGTGTCTCGCCCCAGTGCCCCTGGGCGGACACGTGCTCGGCGAAGACGATCGGAAGCGGCGAGATGCACTGCAAAGAAAACCCTCGCTTGTAGCTCTTGGTCGGATCAGTCTCGTAGAAGGCCTCCGAGGAACACTCGGGAGGCGGAGCTTTGTAGGCCCTGATCTCTTCGTCGTAGCGGCCCGAGGTCTGGGGCGCACCTTGCACCATGACGTACCGGCCGACCTGGTCGAAGTCGTTGCAAAGGCCGTCCGGGAACTGCGGACATGCCGAATTGAGCAGAAGGCGTGGGGTCTCGATGGAATATCCCGCGACGACGACCAGGCGGGCCCGCTGTCGGTACTCGCGTCCTTCGTGGAAATAGACGACCCCGGATGCCCGGCGGTGATCGTCGACCTCGATGCGGCTCACCATGCAGTCGGATCGGATCTCAGCTCCGTGTGCCAGGGCGTCGGGAATGTGGGTGATCAGAGGAGACGCCTTGGCGTTGACCTTGCAGCCCTGCAGGCAGAAACCTCGATAGATGCAGTGCGAGCGGTTCCCGAAGCGCCCGTTGGTGATGGCGACTGGACCGACACGGACGTCGATGCCCGCCGCCAGTGCGGCGCGTTGGAAGGCCAGGCCGTTGGCGCCCATCGGGATGGGGTGAATGCGGGTAGCGGTGCGGGTCTCCCCAGGGCCAGCGCTGGCCGGCCACTGGGAGCTCCGCCTCGAGCAGGCCGTAGTACTTCTTGAGTTGGCCATAGTCGATGGGCCAGTCGGCGCCGACACCGTCGTTCGTGAGAGTCCGAAAGTCGGAGGGATGGAACCGGGGCGCATAGCCGGCGAAGTGCACCATCGAGCCCCCGACCCCCCGTCCCGAGTTGTTGCTGCCGAGCTCGACTGGGTCCGTGCCCGAGATCACCCGGGGCTCGTTCCAGTACAGTTGGTGCGAGCCGGCCTCGTCGCTCACCCAGTCCTTGTCGGGGTCCCAGAAGGGCCCGGCGTCGAGCACCACGACGTCCCACCCGTGCCGAGCCAGCCGCTGCGCCAAGACGGAGCCTCCGGCACCGCACCCGATGATCACGATATCGACGTCGTCATCGTGCCCGTAGCGACGCATGTCGCGTCGCAGTCGATGGTTGGTCCGGGATCCGTCGTTCGGCAGCAGCCACGCAGACTCGTTGCGTCGCTGGACGCCGTTCACGGGTCTTCGTCCGGAGCTTGGCGCGCCGCGTCCGGTGAGGACATCCCGTCGGCATGTCTCTTCTTGGCTGCCTCGGCCCGCTCGACCCAAGGGACGGGGTCGTCCGCCTCGCGCTCGGCCACCTCCCACGGCTCGCGAGCGCCGAGGGCCAGATTCTTGTAACCCCGCGGGTAGGCGGGGCCGCCGAAACCGATCTCGTTCCAGGCCCACGGGTGGGCGTAGAAGGCGCTGCAGGCGTAACGCATCCACAACGAGAACAGACGGGAGGCCGGAAGGCCGTGCCAATGCGCCTTGCACAGCCGCACCTCCTCGAGGATGTCGCGCTGGTCGCTCTGTGCCAGCTCGGCGAAGGTCGTGCCGAAGCTGCCCTGCGCGGTCTCGTTCAACGCAGCGATCGACCGACGCCAGGCCTCCGGATCCTCGGGCATGTCCTCGTAGCGGAATCCGTCGCCGCGCCGCTCAGCCAGGCGCCGATCGATGACCTCGAATACCGGCACGCGGGGATCCTCGTCCTGGGCCAGCAGCCGGTCGAGCAGGGCGCGGGCGGTCGGCTCCTCGTCTGCGGTGAAGAACACCGGGCCGCCGGCAGAGGCAAGGCGGCCCAGTCGACAACCGAGGTGGTGACCGCATCCCATGTCGGCTCGCTGCCGCATGACGTCGTATCCGGGAAATCGCTGCTCGGCCGAACCCGGGGTGACCCCCACTGCTCAGTCCTCCCGGCGGAGAATCGAAGCAAGGAGACCCATGCCACCGACCAGCCCGAAGAGAAGGGGCGCGAAGGTAGGAGGTCCCATCTCCAGCGTTGTAGATGGCGAAATTGCGTCCGAAGCCGCCCGGCCGCTGGGCGATGCCGCGCAGGTGAAGATACTGACCCTGCAGACTGTTGAAGAGGACAACGCTGGAGACCATCGGCAGAAACGTCTTCGCCGCCCGCGGGAGAAGACGCCCGCGATCCCGGCCGCGGCCATGGCCGGAGTGAGCGCCACCGGCACCCACATCATCCGGTTGGCGAAGCTGGCGCCGTCGTGCTCCAGCCAGATCTCGACACCGGTGATCAGCGCGCCCACCCCGGTGAGGCCGGCCAGGCTCCGCTCGAATCGCCCGTGGCGGACGTTCTGCAGCAGGCGGTCGATGCCGATCAGTCCGTCGATAGGTTTCTTGGCCTCTGGCGGGCCCGACGGGTTGACCGGACGCCTCATGCGCGCATCTCGGTGATCTTGTCGCGGAACAGTGTGCCGGCGATGGTGGCCTTCCGGGGCTGGCCGGACAAGAACGCCTTGACGAAGCCCTTGGCCTGCTCGTACTCCACCTTGCCGGGCATCGGCGGCTCGTCGGGATTGACCACGACGTCGACCAGTGCCGGGCCGGGGAAAGCGAGGGCGTCGGCGATGGCGCCCTCCAGGTCACCCGCCTTCTCGACTCGGATGCCCTTGCCCCCGCAGGCCTCGGCCCAAGGAGCGAAGTCAGGCGTCCGCCCGAAGCGGATGCCGTACTCGGGATAGCCGAGCACGAGCTGCTCCCACATGATCTGGCCCAGCGAGGCGTTGTTGTTGATGATCACCTTGATCGGCAGGTCGTAGCGGCACGCCGTGCCGAACTCGGCCATCAACATGGCGAACCCTCCGTCACCGACGAAGGCGATGCATTGTCGCCCGGGGTGGGCGATCTGGTTGGCGATCGTGTACGGCAGTCCAGGAGCCATCGTGGCCAGATTTCCCGAGAGATAGAAGGCGCGGTCGTCCCGGATGGTGAAGTGGCGGGCCGCCCATGTGGCGATCGTCCCGGAGTCCGACGTCAAGATGGCGTTGTCGTCGGCGAGTCGGTCGATGACGTGCATCAGATACTGCGGCTGGATGGGATCCGCTTCGATCGACTCGAGAGCGTGCATCTTCTCCCGCCAATCGCCCATCTTCTTCTGGAGATCCTCGAGGAAGGAGCGGTCAGTGGCCTCGGTCAAGTGGGGCAAGCAGGGCGGAGAGCCCCGCCGCGGCATCCGCGATCATGGGCACGTCGGTGGCGATGCGGTTGCCCGCCCGGATGGGATCGGCCTCGATCTGCACCACCTTGCACTGGCCTGGTTCGGGCAGATACTTGGTGTAGGGGAAGTTGGTCCCGACCATGAACAGGGTGTCGCATCCCTCCATGGCGTCGATGGCCGGCGCGGTGCCGAGTAGCCCGATACCTCCGAGGCTGAGCGGGTGGTCGTCGGGGACCACCGCCTTGCCCGGCAGCGTCTTGACGACCGGGCTGGCCAGGCGTTCTGCCGTCTGCAGCACCTCGGCTCGCGCCCCGAGGGCGCCGGCGCCGACGAGCATGACCACTTTGGAGCCGGCGTTGAGCACCTCCGCCGCCGCCAGGACGTCCTCTTCGCGGGGAAGGCCGGAGGAGGGTAGGAAGATGGGCGCCGTCGGCTTGTTGACCGCGGGCGCCGGCGCACTCCAGGGGTTGGCTCCGGCATCGGCGATCTGAATGTCGGTGGGGATGGTCAGATGGGCCACACCCCGGCGGGTGAGCGCATGGCGAATGGCGATGTCGACGAGGGTCGGCAGTTGCGCCGGCACGTGGATCATCTCGTTGTATTCGGCGACGTCGATGAACAGCTTCTCGAGCGCAACTTCCTGCTGGTAACCGGTTCCCAAGCATCTGTGTCTCCTGCATGCCGGTGATGGCAAGGACAGGGGCGTGGTCGAGCTTGGCGTCGTAGAGCCCGTTCAACAGGTGGATGGCCCCCGGCCCCGAGGTGGCCAGACAGACCCCGAGCCGGCCGGTCGACTTGGCGTAACCGGTCGCCATGAAGGCCGCGGCCTCCTCGTGGTGCACGAGGACGAAGCGAACCTTGTCCTTCTGCCGCCGTAGCCCCTCCATGATCCCGTTGATGCCGTCGCCGGGCAGCCCGAAAATCGTGTCGACCCCCCAGTCGGACAGTCGTTCGATGAGAACTTCCGAGGCGATCTTCGACATGACGTTTCTGCTCCGTTCCGCAGCGTGGGTTGAGCGGTCAAAGAAAGTGGTACCCCGGGGCGGAGCGCTCCAATCAAGAGTACGACGGGGGCATCGGCCGTTTCGCTGAGCGGCCGCGGCGGGCATGCTAAATCTCGCCGGCCTGGTGTCGGCTGAACCGAGGAGCCGTCGTTGACACATGAAGGTCCGTCGACCGCCCGTGGCCCCGATCAACGCGAGCAGCGCCCGGGCAAACTGCCGGAGTACGCACTCGTGGCCGACAGCCGGTGCCTGGATGGTGACGAATTCGGTGGGCAGCGGCGAGACAGTCAAAAGGGGCCCACTACTTCGACAGGGCGCGGCCTTGTCTAGCTCGAGCGGCCTGTTCTCAGAGGAATACGACGTCGCGCAGCGACAGCTTCGAGGAAACCTGGCTCAGTCCTTCGTCCACGCGCTGTTGATCGAGACCGTAGCCACGATAGGCCGAGGCTGACGTGTCCATTCCGGTGGAGTCGGTGACGACCCGCACCTTCACGGTGCCCACTGACGAGCCCGAGGCCGACGGAACGCTCGAATGGCAGTCGACCACCATGGTGACAGCCGAGGTCAGCGCGGGCGGAACGATCGGTCTCGGCTGGACCTACGCCTCCCGGGCCTCTCAGACAATCATCGAGGATCTCTTGGCCGAGGCCGTCATCGGCTCGGACCTGTTTGCCACGGCGGCCTCCCACGAGCGCATGGTCCGAGCCTGTCGAAATTTGGGGCGGCCCGGTGTCGTCAGCTGCGCCATTTCCGCCGTCGACATCGCCTTGTGGGATTGCAAGGCGCGACAACTTGGCGTCCCGCTGGCTGACCTGTTTGGACGGCTCGATGATGAGATTGCCATCTACGGCAGCGGCGGGTTCACCACGTACGACGACGAGACGGCGCACGCCCAATTGGAGCAGTGGGTGGGCGAATGGGAGATTCCCAGGGTGAAGATCAAGGTCGGCGAAGCATGGGGAAGCCGACCTCGAGCGAGACATGGCCCGGGCGCGCTTTGCCCGGGCAGTGATCGGCGATGGAGTTGCCTTGTACGTCGACGCCAATGGCGGCTACAGCCGCAAGCAGGCCGTCCGGATCGGCCGTCAGTTGGTCGACGAGGCCGGTGTCTCCTGGCTCGAGGAGCCGGTGTCCTCGGACGACTTGGCCGGCCTGCGAGAGGTCCACGATCAGGTCGCTGTCGACGTCGCTGCCGGCGAGTACGGGTATGACGAAACCTACTTCGCCCGCGTCCTGGCAGCCGAGGCGGTCGATTGCCTTCAGATCGACGTGACACGCTGCGGTGGATATACCACGTGGCTTCGAGCAGCCGCCATGGCGGGCGCCCAAGGCATCGAGGTGTCGGCTCACTGCGCCCCAAACCTGCACGCGCATGTGGGGGTGAGCGTGCCCCATATGCGGCACATCGAATACTTCCACGACCATCACCGCATCGAAACGCTCTTGTTCGACGGTGCGCTCAGTCCCCAAGGCGGCCGCCTCGTTCCTCACCCCGATGTTCCGGGTCATGGCATGGCTCTCAAGGAATCCGTGGCCGCCCCCTACCGGGCCTGATCCGGAGGACCGCTGGTGGTTTCGCGTGGAGGGTTTGTGGGCATCGAACTTGGGGATCGAACCGGAAACGAGCAAAGGAGATTCCCATGGCCGAGATCGGCTTATTCCTCTCGAGCGAAGAGCACGGCCCGAAGGCGTTAGTCGACCCAGGCGAAGCGGGGCGAGGAGGCGGGCATTCGATTCCGTCTTCATCTCCGACCACTTCCATCCCGTGGATCGACCGTCAGGGTGAGAGCCCCTTCGTCTGGAGCGTGATCGGCGCCATCAGCGGCGATCGACGTCACATGAAGGTCACGACCGGTGTCACCTGCCCGACGGTCCGGATCCATCCGGCCGATCGTGGCCCAGGCCGCCGCCACCTCGCAGCTCTTGTTGGGGGGAAGGTTCGTCTTCGGGGTCGGGTTCGGGCGAAGCCCTGAACGAGCACATCCTGGGGCGATCGCTGGCCGCCGGTCGAGCACCCGGCTCGAGATGCTGGAGGAGGCAGTCGAGGTCATCCGCAAACTGTGGGAGGGCAGGCGTTGTCTCTCACCACGGCCGCTACTACACGGTGGAGAATGCCCGGATCTACTCCATGCCCGATGTCGCCCCGCCGATCCTGGTGTCGGCCTTCGGCCCTGATGCCGCTGGACGTGGCGGCCCGGATCGGTGACGGATTCGTGACCGTGCAGCCCGACAGAGAGTTGCTCGAGCGCTACCGGGCGCAAGGGGGGAAGGGGCCGCGCCATCGCCGCGCTCAAAGTCTGCTGGGCCGAGGACGAGCAACGAGCCGCGCAAGTTGGCGCATGAGCTCTGGCCCACCGAGGCCCGTCCAGGGCCAGCTCAGCCAGGAGCTGCCGATGCCGGCCCACTTCGAGGCGGCGGCAGCCAATGTGACCGAGGATATGGTGGCGGATATGATCGCATGCGGACCGGACCCGGAGAAGCATGTGGAGGCCATCACCAAATACCTCGACGCGGGATTCGACGAGGTGTACGTCAACCAGATCGGCCCCGATCAGGAGGGTTTCTTCCGGTTCTACGAGCGCGAACTCCGAGCAAGGCTTGGTGCGTGACAGGACTGGACTCGAGCGGTGTCGAAACACTTCAATGGAGATGATCGTATGAGTATCCGCTGTCGCGCGGCCGCAACCCAAGATGTTCGAGCTTGAACGCTGTGGCATATCGGCCTCGTCGTCTGCAGTGCGCAGACGGCCGCCGGCATTGAAGCGTTCTCGACACGAATCATTCACCGCTTGCGGGAGTTCGACTCACTTCTCGACAGGTCAGCTAGAGCGACGGACGACTACGATTGCGATGTCGTCTCGGATTTTATCATCGAGCATCGTCCGAATCAGCTGGCGACAGACGGTCTCGGCGCTATCAGCTTGAAGGGCGTTGCGTAGGCGTTCCATTCCATCGTCGAGGCTCTCTCCTCGGCGTTCAACGAGGCCGTCGGTGTAGAACACCATCACTGCTGCGTGCGGGAACGGTACGACTGTCGACGATCTGCTGATCTTGGCATGGATACCGAGCGGCGGCCCGATCTCCAGGCTCAGAAAGTAGCCGCGTGTCCTCAAAGGGGATCAGAAGCGGAGGCGGGTGGCCGGCAGTGGCGACGCGAAACTCGTCGTACGGGAATGAGGCGGTGGCGCAAACGGCAGTTACCATGGTCGATGGTTCGAAATGCTGGACCTTTCGACTGGTCAGCTCTAGGACTTCAGCTGGCTCGCTGCTGATCAGGGCATAGGAACGCAACGCGCTACGCACCCGACCCATCACCACCGCCGCATGCATGCCGTGACCAGCCACGTCGCCGGCTACAACCCATAGATCGCCGGAGGGCACGGTGAAGATGTCGTACCAGTCGCCACCGACGGGCTCCTCAGGGGTGAGGTAACGGGTGGCGAACTCGAGGCCCGAACACGCAGGTAGCCGCCCCGGTAGAAGGCTGCGTTCCACAAGGGCGGTCGCTGCTCGCTCGACCGCCAGCTGCCGAGCCTGGACTGCGCCGGCGAGCCGTTCGGCCACCACCTGGAGGAGCTCGACGTCAGAAACCTCGAATCGGCGGTCCTCGAGCCGGCCGACATGAAGGACACCGATCACCTCCTCTGCCACAAGCAGCGGCACACCGAGCATTGTGCGAATCCCCTTCTCCCAGAGGATCGGATTCGCGACCGTGGTCGAGTCGACACGGTCCAGGCGCACAGGCTCCTTCGACCGCGCGATGCGTCCAGCAAAACCGATGCCGACCGGCACCCGGACGCCCTGGCGGACCTCTTCCTCGATGCCGCACGCTGCCCGGGCCACGAGATCGCCAGAGTCCTTGTCGAGTAGCAGCACGGCTGCGGTGTCCGCGTTGAGAATGCCGCGGACACGTTCCAATAGCTCGATGAGCAGGTTCTCAACATCCAAGCGGCCCAGCTTGCTGTCGGTGACGGAGCGAAAGTTGTCCAGCTGATCCTCGACCACTGAGGTCACCGTCGCTCTTCACGCCATGAGCGTACCGGCGCCCTAGCGCCCAGGAACGGGTTCGGCCGTGCCGAGCACCATTTGGCGGCGCCCGTAGCATCGGTACCCGGCTCTTTGGGCAGAACCGATTGCGCGAAGTGGCGGCGGTCTCCTCTTCTCCGCGTCGCCAACCGTAGGGTATCTGGTCACGCGCTTGATGTCCGTCAACGACCGAATCCATCTCTTTCCAGGTCGAGACCGCGACTCGCTCGCGGGGTGTCCGATCGGCTCGCGCCATCTCCCCTGGCTGACCAGTTTCTTCGAAAAACTCGAGGTATGACGACGTTAGCGACGCGTCGAGATCCCCAAACGTCCTCATGTAACCCCCAGTTTCCGCCGGGCCATCATGAAGATCAACCACGTCGGTGTCTCGAGGCATCCGGTAGATGACCAGGCTGGCAGATCCGTCCGCTTGCAGGAGTGTCTCGATGCGTCCGCAGAATCCGAGGACAATGTGCTGGTCAAGGTCATCGAGATCCTTGGTCACCGATCGGTCCACGACGGAGAGCACGTGCTTACCCCAAGCTCTCGGATGTGCCACGAGAAGAAGTGCCTCGCCCGGGCGCAAAACGAAATGACTCGGCAACCCTTGAGCCGTCTCTGCTCCGAATCGGACGAGCCTTGTGGAGTTGACCGTGACCTGGATGGCTGAAATTTGCGTCCCAGACCCAGACATCTGCAATGTTGGCTGGTCAGGGTCGAACAGATAGTGGCGGGGGTGAGGGTCCGGTCAGGCGGCGTTGCCCTTCGGGTCCTCGGCGAAGATTTGGCATATGACCGAGCAGAAGGCGTCCAAGTCATCAGGCTTGCGACTCGTCACGAGTGTGTTGGGCCCATTCGTACACGTCACGACCTCCTCGTCTACCCACGTGCCGCCTGCGTTACGGATATCTGTCGCCAGGCTGGGCCAAGAGGTCAGCCTGCGGCCCCGGACCAGGTCGGCCTCAACCAGACTCCAAGAACCGTGGCAGATCACTGCCGCGGGTTTTCCGGCATCGAAGAACTCTCGGAGGTATTGCACCGCGGACCCATCTAGCCTGAGCTGATCCGGATTGGCAACACCGCCTGGCAGGACGACGCCGTCGAAGTCCTCGACTCGAAGCTCTCCGGTGACCGTGTCCACGTGGAAGGAATCCCCCTTCTCGAGATGGTTGAAGGCTTGGACGTCATCGTCCTTCGGAGCTGCCAAGACAGGTCGTCCTCCGGCCTCTTTGACTGCCTCCCAGGGCCGAGTCAGCTCGACCTGTTCCACGCCCTCATTCGCCACAAGAAAAACGATGGATTTGCCAGAGAGTTCATTCGACACGGTTTGCTCCTTTCGACGCAACCTCGGCGACGCTCGGCGGCCGCCTCCATACCTCTTGAGCGCCCATACCCCCGGCCGCCCAGGTCCAATCACGATTATTCAGCGCTTCGTGGCCATGCCTCCCTCGGTTGTTTCGTTCACGCTGACGGGCGCCGTTTCGTTCCATTCGCTCTGTCGTGGCCCTCGCGCTTCGTCTCCCATCAAGAGAACCCGTCCGAATCCGAAGCCGATCGCGGCCTTGTCGGCATCGAGTCGACCACGCCGTAACAGCTTCGAGGCATCATCGACGATCGTGGCATAGCGAAGTGTCTCGGTCATCTTTTGTCTTGCGTCTTCTCCGGGTCTGTGACCCAGCCGCCTCGAGATAGTGAGCCGTCGCCATCCCAGCTTGGGTGGCCGAGCGCTCTGCCTCCCAGGCCATCGCAAAGCCGGTTCGGTCACCCTCGAATGTCTGGGAACATTGCGTCTTGGAGCTGACGGAATGGAGGACGTTTTCGACAAAGTTGTCGTGATTCCGGGCCACTTGATTGAGTGCCCACGTAGTCAGAGGTGGCGGAGGAGGGCCCCAACCTTTCGTGCTTCCTCTGCCGTCCTTGGGATCTCAGACCGTTCACCAAGGCATTCCGAACAGCAGTGAACTTCGCGGGGTCCAGGGCAAAGAGGTCTGCACGCTGAGGCTCAGGCACTCTTGCGCCCTGGCGACTTCTTCGTCGACACCGTACGCGAAGGACGACTCTTCAGATGACCGACCCCGATTCGAGCTCTTCCTCGAAGCACTCACTGATTTGCGAGGAGTGGCCTTCTTGCGGCCCTTTGAGATGTCCTGATGTTTTGCCGCCTCTGCAAGCTGGGCGGCCGCATTGGAGAGCGCGGTCTTACGACTCCCGCGCGACGTCGTCGCCCTGACGCTCGCCTGCAAGGCCTCCATGAGATCGATGACCTGGCCTTGCGCTGCCGGTGGCTCTTCAGGCACGACATCCTTGCCCTTCTCGTGGGCACGAATGAGCTTCTGCACCTCCCCTGTGTAGGTATCGTGATATTGCTTTGGCTTCCACGGGCCAGACAACGAATCGATGATCTGGGTCGCCAAGCTGAGCTCCTTCGTGTCGATCTTGGTCGTCTTGGCGGGCAGATCCGACACGTCAGCGCGCGACCACCTCGTCAGCGAAGTGCATCGTCGAGAGCGTCAAGGCGCGATCACGAGGCCAGATCGCGGCGAGGTACTGCTTGTTGCGCATCACGACCATGCCGATGCCGACCCGCATTCGACGCTCCATAGCGGCGGCGAGCAACCGGTACGGCCGGACGGCCGCCTCACCGTCTGGGGCGAGCCAATAGGTATGGGCATAGAACACTGGATCGACGTCGGAGAGTTCGACGAAGTCTGTAATATCGATCCTCCGAGTGGTCGCCGGCCGCAACCCGTCGAGCTCGCCGCTCTCCAACACCACCATGTCGCCATTGTCCTTTTCATAGCCCAGTTCGATCTCCGAGGAATCGACTTCCTTTCCAGACTTCTCGGCGACTTTCTCATAGCGAATACGCGAGCCGCTTTTTCTCTCCACTTGGTGGAAGTGCACGGTGTGCTCCTTTACTGCAGGAACCACCTTCACCGGAACGCTCACGAGACCGAAACTGACGGAACCTGACCAAATCGCTCTTGCCATGCCTTTGAGATACCCCCGTGGCGCGCATCTATCCCCTGGTATTCTTCGCGCACGAAGAGGTCGGCTCTCCGTGGACCCGGGTCAGTGTCCAAGCTGTGGTCGCCGCCCTGTCCAGCCCGGCCGTGTTTGGTGGGGTTTATTGCCCGATCCTCGCAGAAGACTCTTCGGCCGCTACGCCTGCGGAATTTGCCGGACGTCCGAGAACTCCACCCACTACCCGATCGTTCGGCACCGGCCGGAGCCTGGCACGAAAGTCAAGACCCCGAGAGGAGATGCTCGAGTGGGCCCGTGTGGAGCTGATCGAGGATCTCGGCGACGTCTCGGTAGACCTGTCGCGACCCCGCCTCGTTCAGTTCGTGTTGGCTAAAGCCCCGGATTCGACGCTCAGACATCCGATACCTGCCGCTCGAGCGGCTCGAACGTCCCAAATGCTGTCACCGACGGCCAGGGCATGTCGGGGGTCGATCGCGAAAGTCTTCATCGCAGCCTCGAACACTTCGGGGGACGGTTTGGATTTCCCGACGTCGTCCGATGTCGTCTGGCCGTCGATGACGTCGTCAGCGTCGATCGCCTTACGAAGCATCTCGAGTTCATCAGTCGGCGCGGATGTGGCCAATACGACCACCAGGCCGTGTTCGTGCAAGGCGCGTAGCAGGGCCGGGGCCTGCGGAAACGCGCAGATGTCAGTGGCCAGTTCTTTGTAGTGGTGAGGTCGTGCCTCGACGGCGGCGTCGCACTCGTGGCCGAGGAGCTCAGTGACGAGGCGATCTCCCCCCATGCCGATGAGCCGATGAATGGCGTTCATCGGCGCCCACTCGCCGGCGTCGCGGAATGCTCGGGACCAGGCCAAGGCGTGGAGGTAGTTGGTGTCGACGAGAGTGCCGTCGACGTCAAAGAGCACACCCGCTCGGAGTCGCTCCGTCACGCCGGTGGGTCGTCTTTCCTGTTCGCCGCCGCCTGATCCTCGCCGACTCGCACCTCACGCTCCCTCTCGACTGGCCCGTCCCCTGGCTCAGCGGGGCGACCCCCAGCACCCTCATCGGTTTGCTCTGTGCCATCGTCTCGACTGTCAGCCATCCTGACTTCTATACCCAGGAAGTCTCGACTGGATCGTGGGGTGATGGTCGACTGCTACGAGCCCCCACGGCTCTATGCCCGAAGACACGAGAGAGCCCAGGAATGACACGAGGGAGCTTGGGCAATAGAGGACCTGGTGCACAGTTTTAAACGACTTCTCTCCGAGCTCTCGAGCAGCTCAGAGTTGAGGGCGCTTTGACTGCGATGTTCGTCGCGACAGTGCACTGGGAAGCTTGTGGGCTCGGCTCTCCTGATCGCTTCGTCTGCCACTCGTCGTTCTCACTACTTCCGCTGTGTGAGGTTCATCTCTGTTTCTTCGGGCCAGGTGAAGGGTAAGACGACCTCATGTCCTCCACTGACAAGACTTCTCGCCCTGAGCCGGTATCCGAACAGTCGGCAAGTGCGAGAGTTGGCGACGATCCCGAGTTTGAGAAGGAAGCCGAGCGAGCGGAAGAGGAGGGAGCCCTGGACAAAGAGCTCAAGGACTCGTTTCCGACGAGTGACCCCCCGTCGAATTGGGCAGGAGGCGACCCTGGCGCCCGTCAGGATGATGACGACCGCCCGAAGTAACACAAGGTCGAAATAACACAAGGCCGAATCGATTTCCTCGACGCGGGTTGTGGCGGCCGGTAAAGAACAAGCCCCTGCCTTTCTACCGAAACGGAATGTCTCGCTCGTGCAGCAATGCCGAACGGCGTCCCACACGTCCATCACTGCATAATGTAGTCGAGCCTGGATTGTGGGTCGCAGACGCTTGTGGCATATCCGTTTGCGACTTGCCACTCCGGGTAGAACTGTCAGCGCAACGCAAATTGCCTGCAACCGGATGGAGGAGAGGTTGATGGTTTTGCTCCTAGCACTGCTGCTGGTCTTGATTTTCTTTGGTCTCGGTTTCGCGGTTCATTTTCTCTGGATTGCCGCCGTGGTTCTTTTGGTTCTCTGGGTCATCGGATTTGCAATTGGTCGAGGCGAGAGTGCCGGGACACATCGGTTCTACCGGTGGTAGAACGCGGAGGGGTCGCGCTAGCGGTTTGTCTCGTCCATCTCGGTGACACGGCACTCGAAGCGTTGGTCCGAACGGTGGCGACAACCCCGGAAAACCTGACTTGCGGTGCCGAACACGCCGGTACCGAATCGGTCAACATCAGACCGGCCGTTGTCGAAGGGCTCGAGGTTCCCGCCGCCGTACTCCAACTTGTCCGCAACGACTCGGGTCTCGCAGACCGGCAGCTGAGGTATGGATGCGGGACCCTTCTTAGCCTCGTCGGTCGCCAGGTCGAAGCTGGCTGCCGTGCCACGGACACGTGACGCAAGCTCCCTCTAACGTTGCGTCCGAGAGCGGTCCGCTCCGGTGGCTGCGGCGGTTCGCGAGAGCGAATCGACTTGCCTCGTTCTCCGCGTTCCTCCTTTAGGCTCACGAGTTGCGAATGCGTGACTGCTCACCGGCGAACTGGAGGATCCATCGCGGTTCACACCTTCAGCTACCCTCTTCCACTGCTGTTGAGTCATCCGGAGCCAACCGGCTTGTTCGAATGCGGAGGCGGCCGAGGGGATCAAGGACGCAAGAGCACTTTGACAGCACCATCAGATTTCTCTTGGAACATGCGGTAGGCGTCGGCACCTTCGTCGAGCGGCAGATGATGCGTGGCAAACCCGTCGACGCCAAGAGGGTCGTCATCGCCGAGCAGAGGCAGGAGATCGTCGACCCACCGGTGCACGTTGGCCTGCCCCATGCGCAGCTGGATCTGCTTGTCGAAGATGCGCAACATCGGTAGCGGGTCGCTCGCTCCGCCGTAGACACCTGACAATGAGATAGTGCCCCCCCTCCGAACGAGATCGATGGCGGCCAGGAAACTGGCGAGACGGTCGACTCCAGCCTTCTGCATAAGACGGGCCGCAAGAGCGTTCGGGAGTAGGCCCGTCGCTTGGTGGGCGGCACGGGCAAGGGGTGAACCGTGAGCCTCCATCCCCACGGCGTCGATCACCGAGTCAGGACCACGCCCATCCGTCAGCCCACGGACGACGTTCGCGAGGTCATCGACAGAGCTGAGATCGATCGTCGTGACACCACGAGAGCCGGCTCGGGCAAGGCGTTCGGCGACGAGATCGACCGCAATGATGGTTTCGACGCCACGGTGCTCGGCGACCCGCGTCGCCATGTCACCGATGGGCCCGAGACCGAGGACGAGCAGAGACCCACCTTCGGGTACCGCCGCGTATTCCACTGCTTGCCATGCGGTGGGAAGAACGTCAGAGAGATACACAAAGCGATCGTCGGGAGGACCTGCGGGCACTTTGATCGGCCCGTAGTGGGCTTGGGGCACGCGGAGGTACTCGGCCTGGCCGCCGGGCACCTGACCGTAGAGCTTCGTGTAGCCGAAGAGGCTTGCCCCGCTGTCGTACTCGTGCACCTGGGTGGTCTCACATTGGGACTGCAGGCCGTGGCCGCACATGAAGCACGAGCCACAAGAGATGTTAAAAGGGATGACGACACGGTCCCCCGGAGCGATGTTGGTGATGTCTGCACCGACCTCTTCGACGATCCCCATGGGTTCGTGGCCAAGAATGTCGCCCGGTTCGAGAAACGGCCCGAGCACCTCGTAGAGGTGCAGGTCAGAGCCGCAGATACCACTCGACGTGACCTTGATGATGGCGTCGTTGGGCTCCTTGAGGACCGGGTCGGGCACCTCTTCGACCCGGACGTCGCGCTTGCCGTGCCAGGTAAGAGCCTTCATTTCTCCTCCGATCCCGGCATCGTCCTGAACTCGGAGTCTTCGGCGACCATGAGGAGGTCGTAACCATATTCGGCAAATTCTCTTGCGAGCTCCGTGCCGCTCGAGGCACCGGTGATTACCGCCACTGGGGCGGGCGGAACAGTCATTGTCATGACGCCTCCGTTGAGGTCGGCCTGTCAGAGATTTGCTCAGGCCTATGCCATACCCCCGGCTGCCGTCCTCTAAGCAGACCTGGGTGTCATCGTCGAGACAATTGCTAAGTCCGTCTCGGAGGTGACTCCTTCGCCCCACTCTGGTCTTGTCATCGCCGCAGACATCGAACCAGTTCTTCGCCGTAGGGCACGGCTCCGAGGAGGGCCACGCCACCGGCAATGAGGGCCATGTCACGCTTGGACAACGCCGAGGAGCGCCGGGTCAGAGACCATCTTCTTTGTTCGCGGGCTCGTGGAGCAGACCCATGAGCGGGACGATCCAAAACGGCATTACTTCCAAGAAGAGAGTTACCCATTCGGCTTGGTGCAGCACTAACCCCGGTTCTCGGCATCCGAGGTTCGGGAGTGATCGTGGTGTGAGTCTGTGCGGCCGGTGTTCCCGCATCCTGCTCCCGTCGGGTGCCAAAAAGGCGCTGCGATGCCACGATCGGCCGGCAGCTGAAGCATTCAGTGTCGTCGCAGGCGGCCGGCGCTCCGAGATCCAAGCAGCGCCGCTTGACGGGCGTGCGAACCCCCAAGTGGGGGGTCAGTCCCTGGTAGGAGACTCGGAAACGACGGCCGCCAGACGGGAGCAGACGAGCACGAGCGGGGCCTCAGGGTTGTGGGGTTGAGGGATCGCCGTCATCGTGAAGTCACCAATCACTCCTGGTCCGAAGACGAGGCAGTGGGTGGAACCCCCGAACTGGAAGTGCCCGAGTTCTTCGCCTTTGGCAACGTGGTATCCGGGCTTGATCCTTGGGTGGATCCGGCAGGAGCTGACCTCTGACATGCCAACCGGCACGAAACCGACAAGACCGATGGCTGGGTTGTCGGCCTGGATGAGGAAAACTCCGCGGGCGGCCACGTGTGCGAGGTAGCTCTGGGAATGCGTCGGCTCGATGGCGTCCGAACCCAGCGAGTCTGCTTCTGAGTAGTAGGTCCCCTCGACGAGGAACGCCCGCACGATGGTTCCCGCCACCGGACTGTGCCAGCGGTGATAGTCGGTCGCGGAGAGGAACGCTTGGTAGACCGTGCCGCCGTCGAACTGCTCGACTGCCTCGTCGTTGGCCAACATGTCCTGTAGCGAGTAAGGCTGTGTTTTCAGCCAGAACTTGTCTCGGCGTTCTACGTCGGTGCGGATGCTAAACGGGGTGGATTCACAGGCGGAGACGATCACATCGTCGTCTTCGGGTGCGGCGACAGGACGGGCGCCGTTCCGGAACCGACGGGTGAAGAAGTCGTTCCACGATGTAAAGCCCCAGTGCGGGTCCGCCGGGTCGTGGTCGTATTGCTCGATGCCTATCGCCTTGCGGGCTGCCACGCTGGTCCAGCCCGAAGGTGAATCGTTGAGCACATATAGCGACTCGGGGCTGTTCAGGAAGTTGCACCACGCCGTAAGAATCTTCTTCAGCGCTGCGTTGACCTTGGGGTGGCGGAACGCGGCGAAGCCGGCCGAGGTGCCCATGGTCCAGTCGAAGATCGCGCCGAGCGGCAGGGTTACGTTCTGGTCGCCGAACTCGGGTGCCATGGTCAGGACCTCATTGATCAGCCGAAGCATCTGGTCCGGGTTCTCAAGGTGTCGCTTGCTATACGCGCGGGTCTCGGGAACCTGGGCAATCATTCGGCTCACATACATTCCGACGACCGGGTCGGAAGCGATCAAGCGTTGGAAGTCCTCCACCGCGGGATGGAGGTCGATGTCCTCACCCTTGGCCTCGACTCGTTCACGATGGCCGGCGAGCCAATCCTCGAGGGCGTCTTGGCTTGCTGGCAACCAACCGGCGTGACGACGGACGTCTCCAGCAAAACCATTCAGAGTCATGACCGGAACATAGTCGTGTATGCGTCGGGCCCGCGGGTCGCCGGGGACAGGAGGTGAGCGTCGGCCGGAGGTCGAGGCGCGGGCTACCGGACACCGGCCGCGATTGAGGTCGTCCGGTGGCGGCGAGTAGATCAGAAGTGGTATCTACGCATCGCTCGGGTTGCGGCCGCCGACGTGGAACGTGATTCTTGCACCGTAACCTTTTCGGGTCCATGCGTCGATCAGCGGAGTCTGCGCATCATCCATCACAGAGTTCTAACCATCTGGTTCCCAGCGAAGCAGGCGCCAACGACAATCACGGCTGGGCCAGCGTCTCGCGATCTGACCGCCACCGAGACTTGGACCGTCGTGATCACTGGGCGGCTCTCGGCCCCGCGATGCTTCTGGTCGAGAGTCCGGCGAAGGCACAGATATATTCGGGCCGTGCCTGAGTTGCCGGATGTCGAAGGATTTCGCCGCCTAATTCAGAGCCACGTTGTTGGCGAAGAAGTCACAGCAGTGGAAGTTCGCGATCCGGGCGTGGTTCGAGGTCGGTCGGCCCAGGATTTCGCAAAGCGGCTTATGGCACGTCGATTCAATGAGCCAGAAAAGACGCGGAAAGTGGTTACTGGCGCCCATGGACGGCCCGACGCTCCTGTTGCACTTTGGAATGACCGGAAGCCTCATCTGGGAATCCCCTCATAGCGAGTGTCTCCGTTTCGATCGTGTGATTATCTCTGTCGAGAGCGGAAAGCTCGTGTTCCGGGACCAGCGCAAACTCCGCGGGGTGTGGTTGGCGGATGACGAGGACGGCGTCAGAGCCGTAATCGGCAAGCAAGGCCCCGATGTCCTCGGTCTGAGTTCCCGACGTTTGGAGGAGCGGCTAGCCGGCCATCGCGGGGCGTTGAAGTCGGTGTTGATGGATCAACGTGTCGTATCCGGTCTGGGCAACATGTTGTCCGACGAAGTGCTGTGGCGAGCCAAAATCCACCCGCTGTGTCGCTTCAGCGACCTCGAGCCGTCCGGCCGTCGAGCGCTCGGAAGTAGCCTGCAGCGCGTGCTTCGAGCCTCGGTGCAGCTCGGGGCGATACCCAGACGGGCGACATGGCTCGCTTCACAACGCTCCCGAGTCGATCCGCACTGCCCGCGCTGCCGCACTCGGCTTGAGACGAGCAGGATCGGTGGCCGCGCCTGCTACTGGTGTCCCGCCTGCCAGCCAGGCCGCGCATGAGCCCTCGACGTCCCAGACGTTGCCGGGACGTGACGTCACTCAGCGCGTCCGGGCGCAAAACCGTGCGAGCTACCGGGAGGGGTCCCTACTATGCCTGGCATGGACCTTCGCGAAGAACTTCCGGACGATAAAGAGTCCGTGCGAAGCATCCACCGGCGGGCGTTCGGTGGTGACCACGGCCTTGTCGTGGCCGACCTGGTCGATGCCCTGCGGGAGACCATCACGCCGACGGATGGTCTCTCGTTGGTTGCCGAGCACGACGGGCAGATCGTGGGGCACGTCATGTTCACCCGCAGTCTGCTCGACGCCCCTCGGCGGCTCGTTGAGGTGCACGTACTCAGCCCCTTGGCCGTCATGCCCGAGCACCAAAAGCGTGGCATCGGCTCGGCCTTGGTGCGGCATGGGCTGAAGGCGCTTACTGAGCGGGCCGTCCCCCTGGTCTTCCTGGAGGGGGATCCGCGCTATTACTCACGCTTCGGGTTTGCGCCCGGCTGCGACCTGGGCTTCCGCAAGCCATCCCTGCGCATTCCCGATGCTGGGTTCCAAGCCGTCAGGCTCCCGGAGTATGAGCCGTGGATGACGGGGACACTGGTCTATGCGGAGCCGTTCTGGCGGCACGACTTAGTCGGTCTCCGCGACCCCAACGCATAGTGCCACGAGGGCAAACCTTGCCTGATGCGGCACTTGCCCGAGATCGACGCGTGCCGGCCAGGAATGTGCCTTCGGGCGTGCCCTCTTCGAGCGCACCTACCAGCGCCCGAACGGGAGACCAACGAACGGGGGCCTTGCGCTTCGGGGATCAACGCGCATGGCCGTGGCCGGTGCACTCTGCCCCGCCGTCACCGGATTCACGAAACAAAGGCCTTCGCCGGCGCGTTGCCCGACTCGTCGGCTGCGAATTCAGCTGTTCGCAATTCAGCTTTGACCCGCGCCGTCTCCGTCTCCACGGCCTGATCGAGCGCAACCGGCAACCAGCCGAGCTCCACCAGGCTTCGGCCCCCACCGAGCGCATCCTCGGTGACTTCGTCACCAACGCTCGGCTGGGGGCCCGCAGCCTGAAACTTGCCACAAAATCCAGAGACCCGAGGACCAAGAAGAACCAGAGACCGCCGGGTTGGGAAGATCTAGCCGATTCCAACCACCGGCTCGTTGAGCTTGAGACTTCCCGCTGAGCCGGTGAATTGAGCATTGCCGAAGGTGAAGACGCCGCCATCGGCCGCTGCCAATAGATAACCGTTGTTGTCCGGAGTGATCTGACCTCCGACCACGGGCTTGTTCAGAGGGATACCGCCCATCGAACCGAAGAACCGTGCGTCCCCATAGGTGAACACTCCTCCGTCCGCGGCGAACAGGTCGTAACCACCCCCCGTGGAAGTGTTCGCCCCGCCGACGATGGCCGCGTTCAAGGGGCTTCCCGCATGTGAGCCGTGGAAGGTGGAGTCGCCGAAATTGAAGACGCCACCGTCGGAGGCGAAGAGGGCGTAGCCACCCCCGTCCGGCGACGCAGACATCCCGACAATGGGTTTGTTGAGCTGGGTGCCTCCGGCTGAACCGTGGAACGTGGCGTCGCCAAAGCTAAAGACCCCTCCGTCTCCGGCCACCAACCAGTACCCCCGACCGTCAGGCGTCGGTGCCATACCGACTATGGGTTGATTGAGGAGCACCCCACCCGTCGACCCGTAGAAGTTCGACGTTCCGAAGCTGAAGACTCCGCCATCGGAGGCGACCAGCCAGTATCCGGGCCCCACCGGGTTTGAGGCGATGCCCACCACGGGTTGATTGAGACGCGTACCTCCCATCGATCCGTAGAAGCCAAAGGCGCCGTAGGTGAACACACCACCGTCTGCCGCCGCGAGGCGATAGCCGCCAAGGTTGGCGCCCAGCTGGCCGGCCGGGCTCGGATCGGAGACCCGGACGACCTCGCCGCTGAGACCCGGGGCAGGCCCACTGGCCGGAATGACTCCGAAGTTGGAAGCGTAGACCGAGCCGTCCTTGGCCACCGTGATACCCAGCGGGAATTCGAGGCCGGAGCTGGCCAGGGTGGTCCGGCTGCCGTCCGCGTTGATCCTGATGATTGCTCCGGGCGCTGGCAGGCCAGGCGAAGGGTCGAGGATGCCGGCCGTGTCGATTTCCATGACCAGCAGCCGACCGGCCTGGTCGAAGGCGATGCTCCCGATCATGGTGAGACCACTGGCGTAGACCGTGGGCGTCCCTCCTGGAGCGATGCGGTACACGTTGACGTCCCCAACGTCGTTGCCGGTGCCCTCGCCGCCGACCCCGCCCAGTTCACCGACGTAGAGAGCCCCGTCAGGCCCGACGGCCAAGGAGGTCGGGACCGGCTGGGCCGGCACTGGCCCGCTCGTCGTCGGCTCGGAGATCAGGGGGAGGACGGCCAACGTGGAGATCTGCCCCGTCGCGTTGACGAACAACACGTCGTTCGCAGCGGCATCGGCGACCGCGAACCCGCCGTTGTAGGCCACCACACCATAAGGATCGCTGTCGATGGGCGGATCACCCGGACCAGCGCCCGCCCCGTTGTCGGGGTTGTGGGCCGCTTCGTAAGGCCCGAAGCTGGCCACAGAGGTGGCCGTCCCGCCGCTCAAGGGGGCGCTGACCAGGTCCCCGAGGAGGGCACCCGCCGGGCCGTAGGTCTGAAGTCCGGTGGTCTGATCGATGTTCTGATTCTGGATGACCCCGTAGATCCTGCCGTTGACGACCTGGACGTCAGCGACGCCGCCACTGCCTGATCCGCCCGGAGGACTCCCTACCGACGACAGTCCGGTGACGACGGGGGTCACGGTGCCTTGGGGTGTGACCCGATCGATCGTGCCCGAGTTGTTGGCACAGTCGGGCTCTGTTCCCGTCACGCAACCGGCTCCGATGACCCCATCGCCGGCTGCAGCCACGTACAGGTTCCCGTCGGGCCCGACGGTCAGACCGTGGGGTTGATTGATACCCGACGCGACGACCTTCAACCCCGGAGTGCTGGGAGCGAGGGCATGAGTCGGTCCGCCTGAGTCCGCTCCCTTCCACTGATGGCCAGAGAAGAGTCCGAGTCCTTGGGCACCCGAGCCGGCTGACGCCACGCTCGCGCCACTCAATCCGATCAAGATCGCCGCCATGATCGAGGTTGCGCAAGCTCCGGCTCGCCAGGTTCGAGATGCACTTGACATGAGACTCCCATTTCCGAACCGAACTTGTAAGTTGGTTCTGGCTGCTAGAAAACCTGAGGTCTGGAACCTACTCTTCCCGACCCCGACGTCACGTGATGTGTTGCAATCGACTTCGATATCCGAAGCCTCTCAATTGATTCCCCGGAGATATCGATGGGCATCGTAAACGTGAACGTTGTTTGGAATCAAGAGTGAAGCCATGCATACCTGGGACACGTATTAGCACGACCAACTCCCCTTCCAACGCCCGAAGCGTCGACGTCCCCGCGCCACTGCATCACTCAAGGACACGTGCCGCGCTTCCGCTACGAAACCGCAGAGTGACCTGCACCGGATCGGGCCGAAAGCCGACGGTGAGCTCCATCCGGCCCAGAACTTCGTCCACAGCGCGCGAAAGCTCGGAAATTTCGGCATCGTCGCTGACCTCGAGAACCGATCGCATCTCCACATCGGGAGCGTGTCCAAAAAGGCCGACGAGGGACTTGCCGACCTGTGCGGTCGCGGAAAGTTCGGATTCGAGGCTGTGACTCAAGGCGGGCGTGCGGAGCGTAGTCTGACCACGGACACCCTCTTCCGATGGGAAACGGATCGTATCTGTCCTCGAACGCCCATCGTTGCGGCGCCATTCCCGGCTGGCCAGGAACAATCCAAAGACGAAAACGATCAACCCCGCGACACCAACGACGACGAAGGACCATTTGCGACCATCGTTCCACCAGTGGAGCATGGTCGAGTCGAACGTGGCCTGTTGACTTCGTCGGTCGCCGAACACACCAACGCCCATCAACAGCGCCAGCGTCCCTCCAACGAACAGCAGCGCACCTAATAGTGCCGCGAGTATCCGATTGACGCGGTCGCTCATTGGAAACCTTTGTTCTTCGAGGTACGAACCAACACCTTTGAGCTCACGGGGGCGCCGAGGCGGGCCAGTTCGGCCTCAGCGGCCGCCCGTAACGCAGGTGCTCTTGAGGCGGATGCGTGAGTCCGGAGCGAAAGCTTCCAGCGTCGGCTACCGATGCTCAGACGCGCCTTGATCGGCGTCGCAGGTACCTCTCGGGCCACTCGGCGACTCAAGAGCTGCTCGGTGCTGCGGCGGTGTAAGAGCCACACGCCGTCACCGCCAGCCTCGGTGCGCGCAAGCCGTTTGCGCCACGGCCTGATCTCGGCGACCAGGAGAACCAATCCAGCGAACGCCGCGATGGCCGCGCCGACTTCGACCGACCGAGTCGACCATGAGGTGGTTTGGAGCGTACGCAGCCAGGCCTGCCCAGGAAACCACAAGAACTGGTAGCCGAGCCCTGTCCATATGGCCTCGACCATGGCGATGAAGCCGAGGCCGGCCAACGCCATTCCGAGGGCGAACACCAAAAGACGATTGAAGACCCGCATGGCTCTACCCTTCAGGTCTCGCTGACGATATCGTCGATCGACACGGTGACGGCTCGTCTGTCTGTTGCCTTCTCGAGGATTTGAAGGACCGCCTGTTGTATGCGCTCTCCGATAGCGGAGAGCGACTCGCCGAGCATCTGGTCGGATATGTCGATGTGCACGGTTACGACGGCGTTTCCAAGCACGATGCCATCAACCCGACCTCCTGGGAACAAGGTCCCGAAGGCAGCACCAGTTGAGCGGCGCACACCCAGAAACGAGTCGACGGCTTCCGCGATCGATCGCGCCAGATCGCTACGCGAACCTGCGGATCGACTGGCCAATGGCCCGTCTGGGCTCATTCGACCCGAGATTCGTCCTCGGCGCCATCGAGGTAGAGATCGTCGACGCTCACGTTCACCTCAACCACCTCGAGGCTAGTCATGGTCTCGATGCGTTCAATTACGTTTTCGCGAATTGCTTCGGCGACCTCGACGATGCTGTTGCCGTAGTACACGACAATGTCGATGTCGACGGCGGCCTGGCGCTCGCCCACCTCGACGGAGACTCCTTGTGAAGCCGCCTGCGTGGCCCCGGGCATCTTGGCCCGAAGGGTGCCGAATGTCCGCGACAGACTCTTGCCCATGGCCTGGACGCCCGGGATCTCCTGAGTGGCTAAACCGGCGATCTTGGCTACGACGCTGCTGGCGATAGTCGTGGTGCCGTGTTCGGTCTTGAGGGAGCTTCCTCCGCCGCTGTGTCGCTCCAGAGCCGATCCCGCATTCGGGCTCTGCCGCTTCTCGGTTTTACCCGACGCCTTCGGGCTAGAACTCTGCTCACCCGAGCCAGAGCTGGGGGTTTCCTCGGTCGTTGCCGAGCTGGGCGTGGCGTCTGCCATGTGATGTTGTCCTTTCAGGTCGTGTTGCGACTCTTCGTCGTCCTCGACGACTCGTGAATTCGTGGTCCGAACGATTCTTCGTGTCCGGAGACTGCGTTACTTCGGCTTTACTTCCTCAGTTCTTCGTCCGGAAGCGTTCGGATATTTCGCTCATGTCGAGGTCACCCTCGAGGAGACGGACGGCCTGCCACGCGATCAGCCCCGCTGCGATGGCGGCCAACACCACCCATCCGGCGGCCCAAGCCAGCCAGACGAGTAGCACTGCGATCAAGAACACGTACTGCGGACGCGACACGATACGATGCCTCCTCGACTTCGAGAAATGTCTCAGTCGCCAGGGGCGAGGGAGCTCTCCACCTCCTACCCCAGTGGAAGGCGCTCAAACGCTGCTTGCTCGCGACTTGTATAACTGTTTGACCCATCTCAGAGGGAAAAGTTCCGCGGATGTCAGAATTTCTTCGGCAGAGCCATCCCTGTCAATAACGTCATCGACCACTACGTCGACGTCTTCCACATGGAGACTGGCCGACTGGGCCAGTTCATTGATTACGCGCTGGCGAACGGCGGCAGCCACATCGACCAGATCGTTCCCTGCGTACGTGCTGATCGAGAACCCAAGAGAAACAGCGGCACTGCCTACTTCGGACACTTCGATGGCGTCGGCGCCTCGTCTTACTATCGTGGACGCGCTCGACCTGGGCTCCAGCTGCGCTCGACCGACCGAGGCAACGCCCGGCACCTGCCGGATGGCCTCGGCGCTTAGCAGCGCCACCACCCACGAGGTCAGCGTGGTAGCACCCTTTGCGGCGGTCGCCACGACGTGGTGCGGCGACTGTGCAATGCGCCGTATGCGAATGATTACCGTGTGCAAGAGACCGGTTGGCAGAGACACGGGCCGTCGGCTCCACTCGGCGATAGGAGTCCACAAAAGAGTCAGTTCGGCGAGGGCAGCTTGGCAATAGGGGCACTCCGCCTCGTGGCTCTCAGCTGGGATGGACGCACGGTCAGCGACCAACGCGAGCAGGCGGGTCTTGTCGTGGCCGCAGGGGAGGCGTTCCCAGTCCTGATCGCTCATGGCGCCTCCTCTAGGGCCTGGGCCAGCTCGACCCGGGCACGATTGAGCCGGCTCTTCACCGCGGCAACACTGCAATCGAGGATCGTCGCGATCTCTGCGTAGCTTAAGCCCTGTGCCTCACGGAGCACGAAGGCTGCCCGCTGCCCGTCGGTCATGTCGGACACGGCATCGCTGATACGTTGACTCATCTCCTTGGCTTCGAACTCCGCCTCGGGCTGCCCATGGCTGCTCACGCGGGGTGAAGCGACCGGACGCGTGGTGTGTCGTTTACGCAGGGCTTTCAGGCAATGGTTGGTCGCAATCCGATACACCCAAGTTGAAAAAGCCGAATCGCCGCGAAATGTCGAGATTGAACGCCATAGTGTGAAGAAGACGTCTTGAGATACGTCGGAGGCATCAGCCTCGTTGCCCAGCATGTTCACGCAGAGTCGGAACACGGGGATCTGATAGCGACGAACCAGAGCCTCGAAGGCCTGGATATCGCCTTGAGCCGTCCGAGTTATTAGTGCCGCGTCGGAGACCTCTGCCATCTCGTTTCCTCAGACCCAAAAGAATTGGGTCACAAAAGTCGTGCGGCCTCGCTTGCTTGCGGTCGCCCTCAGACTACGCGTTTGGTCGGCTTGTGCCTGAACGATCGGCTCAACCGTCGCAGCTTGAGGAATAGCCCACTGTCGTCGACGACGATGACGGCACCCGCTGGGCGCTCCAGGCTGCGCAACAGCGTGTCTCGCGCCTCAATCAGCGTCCTCATGTCCTCACTTCGCCCCCCGTGGTCCGGGTGCAACCCTCGGGCTTTGGAGCGAAATCCCCGTTGTACGTGAACGCGGTCATAGCCGGCCTCCACCCCGAGGAGCTGGCAGGCGCGGTGGCGATCCACCCCCATAGCGTAAAGGGGCAGCCGCCTGGAGTCCATTTGTCGGCGCGAACTGGCCATGAACCGCTGCCGAACAACCTCCAGCCCGGGTGCGGTCGTCCTTCCGGCGGAGTTTCGCGAGATCATCATCGAATGAGCGGGACGGAAGTCTGCTCTAAATAGTGTTCCTACCATTAGCGCATGTCGTCGTCGAGAGCGCGGGCGAGAGCGGCCTCGTAAATTTCCGCGTCTCCAAGCTCAGTTTCTAAGGCCTGGTAACGAAGTCGCGCTGCCGATTCTCGTCGACTGACGTCATTAGCTTTTTCCTCGGCCGTCGCTCTTGAGATTGTTGAGAGTCGGGCGCTACTCACTGGTTCGAGCGCCGGGTTGCTTGCTGGCGTTCTCGGGAGTCAAGACATGTTGCAGCCCGCTCGTCGGGCCATGGCACCTCGGGCACTGGGTGCAGCGCCTCGGGAGCGGCACGCTCGGCCGAGGGCACGCCGCCTACGAGGGCGAAGTAGCCACACACCGCGTCCCCTCGAACGTGTAACGAGGGCCGACCCTATGGACGCTCAACATCCATGAGACGGTCCCAATAGCGTAGTTGGCGGCACCGGGCCAAGAAATCGCTCACCGTATCAGGACCGTCGAACTTAAAATAGCCCTTCTCAAGGTGGTCGGCCATGCCAGTCGCCTCGAAGAGGGCGACGGCGCCAGGGCTATAGGCAACGAATTTGCAGTGTGAATGCGCGTCGGTGACGAAGTCCCGGACAGCGGGGATAAGAGCAAACTCGGGTGCCAGCTCGGCGGAGATCAAGAGAGCGACTGCGTCGTAGAGCACGGAAGGCGCCCCGTCGACCATGTGATCGGCCTCGACCGCCGTCCCATCACTGGCCACACAGCCGCCAATGCGCGCCGCGACGATGTCGGTGACCACTCCTTGCGCTTCGGCGGCCGATTGGAGTTCCGAGAGCTGTTCAGCGTCAAAGCCGTCGCTCAGCAGAATCCCGACTTTGCGACCGGCGAAGGTGTCCGGGCCGTTCTCAACAATGCTCAGGGCCGGCGACGGATCCAGGTCGGCGACCGGGGGCCGGGCGGCGGGCAAAGCCTCGGGCAGCTCCGCGAGACCCAAACCAACGGCCACTCGTTGGGCCAGTTCGTCGGTCACGTTGCGCAGGCCGGCCACCATCCGCACTCTGATGTCAAGGCGGTCACACTTACTCAGCTCGAACACGAAGGCATCCGTGATGTGCTGTTGCTCGACCTCGGTCTGGCTTTCGAAGAACTGACGAGCCTGGCTGTAATGGTCCGAGAAGCTCTCAGGGCGAAGCCGCCGCTTCGGCCCGGCCATCTCCTCGGGCACCGTAGTAAACCCGCCGTCGGGGTCTTCTCGTGGACCACCGATTTCGGGACCCCACGAATTCGGCTTGTAATTGGCTCGAGTGGACGGATTGATTATCGCCATATGCCCGTCCTGTTGGAAGTGGGCAAAGGGGCATCTCGGGGCGTTCACTGGGAGCTGGGTGAAATTCGGACTCCCGAGCCGCTTGAGTTGTGTATCGAGGTAGGAGAAGTTGCGGCCCTGGAGGAGCGGATCATTGGTGAAGTCGATTCCCGGGACGATGTTCTGCGTGCAGAAGGCGACTTGCTCGGTCTCGGCAAAGAAATTGTCGACGACTCGGTCCAACACCAGGCGCCCCACGAGTCGGACCGGTACCTGTTCCTCGGGGATGATCTTGGTCGGATCGAGGATATCGAAGGCGAACTGATCAGCGAAATCGTCGTCGAAAAGCTGGAGTCCGAGCTCCCACTCGGGGAAGGAACCAGTCGTAATGGCGTCCCAGAGGTCTCGGCGATGAAAATCCGGGTCAGCGCCATTGATCTTCACGGCCTCGTTCCACAAGACCGATTGAAGTCCCTGCTTCGGCTTCCAGTGGAATTTCACGTAGGTGGACCGGCCATCAGCGTTGACCAACCGGAAGGTATGCACTCCAAAACCTTCCATGAACCGAAAGGACCGCGGAATGGCGCGATCCGACATGATCCACATCAGCATGTGAGTCGCCTCGGGCATCAGCGAGGCGAAATCCCAGAAGTTGTCGTGCGCCGTCTGAGCCTGCGGGAATCCCTTGTCTGGCTCCTGCTTGGCTGCATGGATGAGATCAGGAAACTTGATGGCATCTTGAATGAAGAAGACCGGAATGTTGTTTCCGACCAGGTCCCAGTTGCCCTCCTCGGTGTAGAACTTGACGGCAAATCCCCGCACGTCGCGGCTAAATCGGCCGAGCCCTTGTTACCAGCAACGGTCGAGAACCGCACGAAGGCCTCGGTGCGTTGTCCGCTCTCTCGGAAAAGGTGAGCCCGGGTGAGGTCGCTCAGAGATTCATAGTTCTCGAAGAAGCCATGCGCCCCGAAGCCCCGGGCGTGCACCACGCGCTCGGGGATACGTTCGTGGTCGAAGTGGAAGATCTTCTCTCGGAAGTGGAAATCTTCTAACAGTGCGGGTCCGCGTTCGCCGGCGTGTAGCGTGTTTTGATCGTCGCTGACGACCACTCCCTGCTGTGTGGTCAGCGGGGTAACTTCGTTGCCCGCAATTTGGTGGGTCTCGCCGCCGACGCCGGTCTCCGTTTTCCCGTTCTGGGACCCTGCAACATCTTCCTGGGGCACCGTGTCTCCTGTCTGGTCGAGTAGAGGCATACCCCGTGCCTGCGTCGCCGAACCGCCCCGGAGGTAACTCACCCGAATGGGTGACAAGAAGCCGAGAGACCTGCCCTTGTTCGGACTGTTCGGAGGCGATAGCCCGTAAAAAGATCTCAATACGGCCGCAATGCAGCCAACGTATCCGAGCGAGCGCGTGGCGCACCTCACGGCTCTCCTGTGCGGTGATCGCCCTCGATGCGATCAGCTCATATCAGCGGCGGCGATCAATGATAGTTGCACGCGCGTAATTCAATCGGGGTGGGAATCAAGTGCCAGCGACCTTACGACCCGGCGTCCTGTTCGATGTCGATGGAACCTTGTTCGACACCAACTACCTGCATACGCTGACTTGGTCCCGAGCACTTGCTGATGCCGGTGAGTGGGCGAACTCGCCGAGACTCACCGTGGCTCGGGCGACATGCTGTTCGGCGGATCGTCAGCGGTTGGGCTGCGTGCTCTTCGGCGGTGACTTGTCAGTTGTGCTCGGGGGTGCTCCTTACGGAACTGCGTGGAGACGCGGCAACAAACCCGGCAGCGCCGAGGCGGTTGCTGCGGGGGGATCTGCGTGAACAAGAAGTCCGCTACCGCTTAGGGAGCTGACCCGCCTCTTCTCGGCGCTCGGCCCGCCATACGTCGCCCGTGGCGAAGCACAGGCTCGGGCCGATCTCGTCGCCCACGATCTCGACCTTGGAGCGGTGCTCACCGTCGGGGCTTTCTCGAGGCGGCCGTTGACCATGACGCCGCATCCCGTTGGACAGACTGAGGGCCACGTTCTCTGCCAGTCCGCGGCAGCAGAGGACATCGAAGAACGACGCCTGCTAACGCCACTCCTAGGTGGTCCGGTCGCACCGACGCCGGTTCGGCCCACGTCGAGCTGGGCCGTGGCCTGCCCGTCGCTGGTGTAAGCGGATCTCGCCGGACTTGGTCAGGTTCCCGACGATGGTTGTCGTGTTGTGCATTGTTCTGCTCCTTACGGCCTTCGCTTCGTTCGCATGACCGATGACCACCGCGCGTGGAGCGGGGTCCAGTCCCGGCGAGGGAAGCCAAGGGCCGAGCAAGAACTTCTGGCGCCCGCCGACTGGGAGCCGCAGATAGAGGTAGCGAGGGGAGTCGAGCTCTGAGTGGGCGTCCTTATGCCGCGCCACGAAGGCTCTGCTCGAGCCGTCGGACACCCCGGTCTTCTCGTCCGGGAGCCACTCCCTGGTAGATGTCGAGAAACACCGAGAGCGTCCGGTGACCTGACCAGCGCTGGCAGACGACGGCATCGACGCCCTCCCGTAGCCACCAGGAGCAAGCGGCATGGCGCAGGTCGTGGCGCCGTAGGCGCGAGAGTTTGGATTGGCGGGGGTCGTCGGGTGCGAGGTCGGTCCGGCGGGGGAACAACTTGGCGCACGCCGGCTCCCACACGCTGACGGCGAACCTGCTGCGAACGAAGGCTCTTCCATCGCGGTGGAACACGAGCCCGCCGGGCCCCTCGCCGTAGAGCTCCAGGTGTTGACGGAGTTTGGCCACCAAGAGCGACGGCACGGGGACCCGGCGACTCTCGGTGAGATCCCGGTCCTTCAGCGGTCCCCATTCGGGGTCCTCGTCGGGGTCGAGCCACCGATCCCGGGTCGGACGATGGGTGCGCCGGACGACGAGCCATCCGGGCTCGTCGGCCGGAGGCAGTTCCAAGTCCTCGCTGACGAGCCCGGCCGCCTCCCCCGGCCGGAGGCCGCACAGAGCCATGACCAGCACGAAACATTCGACCACTCCGCCCCACGCCCCCTCGGTCACGCACGCTTCGGCCAGTGCCAGAGACTGGGACACGCTGAGCACAATGTCGGCGTCGACGGCCAGACCAGCCCGCCCGGCCGCCAGCGTCGCCTTACCCTTCACTTTGCGCCGGGCACGGACCACCACCCACGGGCTTCGGTCGATCGGGAGGTCATCCCGGGCGACCGCCCAGTTCCATGCCGCTCGGAGCGGTTGCAGGTACCGGGTCAAGGTCGCCGCCGACAGCCGCGTCCCGGGTTTGCGTTCGCTGACCTCGAGCAGGGAGACGAATGCCTCAATCTGGCTCGAAGAGAGCGAATCGGCGGGAGCCGAATGGGCTTCCAGCCACAGCTGCCCGGCGCGCTGGAGATCGGTTATCCGCCCCTCCAGGCGAGTCGGCAGGAAACTGGCGTGGTCCAGGTAGTCCTCGACGGCGACGAGATCGTCGCCGATCGGCTCGGCGCCGGGGACCAGGAGCCATCGCCGTGCCCGGTTGAATGACCGTGCCGCGGCCTCCTTGGTCGCCGGCTCCCATTCGGGGTGTTGGTGGAAATAGAGCTCGGTCAGGGCGAACACCGAGGGGGCCACCGGCCGGGTTGGCGCCTGCGGTTCGACGAACTGCTTCGTCTTGAGATCAAAGGGCAGCCCACTGGTGAAATCCCGTTCGGCCCGTTCCCTCCACGTCTCGGCCAGTCCGGCCTTGTGGAAGCGCTTGAACCACTGGACACCGTCACACTTGCCCTTGACGTCCCAGCAGTCGACATTCCGCCGCCGGACCTCACCGCTGGCCCGGTCAGTCACCCGCTGGACCCTCGTCTGCTTGACGACCCATGCCTGGAACGTCCTCGGAACCCACGGGTCCGGGTATTTGCGGGCCATTGCGAACGCCTCCAACTGGCTCACCGTGGCGGTGGGCCGTGCCTGACCGTCTGGGACCGGACCACCAGCGTACCCCCGTCAGGTTGAATCTGGGTTGATTTGAGAACCAAACAGGCGCTGATTGCCCCTCCTTCGGCCCCCGTCTTCGGTCGGTGGGTTGCTCGCATCCCATCCCGTGTGGCCCATGACGGGTCCAAGAATATGAGGTTTAGCAGGGATTTCGAACGAAATACCCTTGGCTCAAGTGGCAACGCCAGACGGCCTAGAATGGGGGGTTCGCCCGAGTAGCTCAGTTGGTAGAGCACTTCACTTGTAATGAAGCTGTCGCGGGTTCGATTCCTGCCTCGGGCTCGGTTGCCTCGGGCTCGGTGAGGAAGGCGGCGAGACGGGATGCTGAGCGACTTCAAGAAGTTCGTGCTGCGGGGCAACGTCGTCGACCTGGCGGTGGCCGTCGTCGTCGGTGCCGCGTTCACCGCGGTGGTCACCGCCTTTGTGGTCGACCTGGTCACCCCGCTCATCGCCGCCATCTTCGGAAAGACGTCCTTCTCCGATTTGTCCTTCACGGTGAACCACTCGGTGTTCAAGTACGGGTCGTTCCTCAACGCGCTGATCTCGTTCCTCATCATCGCCACCGTCGTCTTCTTCGCGGTGGTGATCCCGCTCACCGCGTTGCTGCGCCGGATGAATGCGCTGCCCACCGAGGAGCCCGAGCCCGAGACGCGACCCTGCCCCGAGTGCCTGAGCGACATCCCCGTCGCGGCGCGCCGCTGCGCCTTCTGCACCTCGGAGGTCTCCGCCGCCGCCTAGAGCCGCCGGGTCGATCCCGGGGCATCGCCTCTGTCAGGCGTGATCGGCGCGTGCGGCCCGCTGACGCGCCACCTCGAAGCAGGCGACGGCGCCGGCCACCCCGACGTTGAGGGACGGGAGGGCGCCGTGCTGGGGGATGCGGGCCAACGCATCGCAGCGCCGGCGGACGAGGGGGGCGAGGCCCTTCTCCTCGCTCCCGACCACCAGAGCCATCGGCCCCTCGCCCAGGGGCAGGTCGTAGAGGGATTCGTCAGCCTCTCCGGCGAGACCGATGGACCAGACGCCGAGCTCGCGCAGGACGCCGAGGGCGGCCGGGACGCCGCCCACGGCCGCGAAGGGCAGGTGTTCGATGGCGCCGGCGGCCGTCTTGGCCACGGTGGGCGACAGCCGGGCCGAGCGGTGCCGCGGGAGGACCACGCCGGTCACTCCCGCGCACTCGGCGCTGCGCAAGAGCGCGCCCAGGTTGCGTGGGTCGGTGATGCCGGCCGCCACCAGCAGGAACGGCTCGTTCCCGTGCCGGTCGCGCCGCACCAGGTCCTCGAGCGGCACGGGTTCGACCGGCCGGGCGAGGGCCAGCACGCCTTGGGGTGACTCGGTGCGGGCCTGGGTATCGAGGCGGGAGCGTGGGACGGTGTCGACCGGCACGCGCAGACGGGCGGCGAGCTCCTCGATCCGGTCGAGCTGGGGCGAGGGGTCCTGGTCCTCGGCCACCATGACCCGGCGCACCGTGCGCCGGCCGGTCGAGAGCAGCTCCAGCACGGCGCGGCGGCCCTCCACCTGGTCGCCGCCGAGCACGCTCATCGCGGCGGGGGACGGACGCCGGCCCTGGGTGCCCTGATCGCGGGTCCGGGCGCCCGCACCCCGGCCCTGACCGGTCGCGCGTTGGCGGCCGCGGACGGGATCGGCGCGGCGGCGCGGCGGCTTCGGCGGGCGCGGCGGGCTCATCGCTCCTCCAACAGCACCACGGCCAGGCAGGCGATGCCCTCGGCCCGGCCGAGCGCGCCCAGGCCCTCGGCTCTGGTCGCCTTGACCGAAACGGGCGCGCCCATCACGCCGCTCAGTCGCGTCGCCATCGCGGCCGTGTGCGGCGCGAGGCGCGGGGTGTCGGCCACCACGGTGCAGTCGGCGTTGGCACAGACGTAACCCTGCTCCGTGGCCAGGCGCATGACCTCGGAGAGCAGGTGGACGCTGTCCGCCCCCGCCCAGGCCGGGTCGGTGTCGGGGAAGTGGCGGCCCAGGTCGCCGAGGCCGACGGCACCGAGCACGGCGTCGGCCAAGGCGTGGCACACCGCGTCGGCGTCGCTGTGGCCACCCAGCCCGCGCCCGCCCGGGATCGGGACTCCTCCGAGCACGAGGCGACGGTGGGGGTCCTCGGAGAAGGGGTGGACGTCGATCCCCTGGCCGATGCGCACGCTCACCCGCCTTCGGCCGCAGGGAGGCGCAGCTCGGCTGCCTGCAGGTCGCCGCTCGTCGTGATCTTGAAGTTGCCCGGATCCCCGGGGACCACCCGGACACGACCGCCGATGGCCTCGACCAGCATGGCGTCGTCCGTCGCCTCGACCTTGCTCGCCGCTCCCTCGCGGTGCGCCCTCCGGAGCACGTCGGCCCGGAACGCCTGCGGCGTCTGGACGGCAACCAGGGTGCGCCGGTCGAGGGTCGCGGCGACGTGGCACACACCGTCGATCTCGGTGACCGTCTTGACGGTGTCCGCCACCTCCAGGCCGGGCACCGCCCCGTCGGCGCCGCTGATCGTCACGGCGTCGACGACCGCCTCGAAGACCGAAGCGGAGGCGAGAGGGCGCGCCGCGTCGTGCACGAGGACGACGTCCGTGCCGTCGGGGACCGCGGCCAACCCCTGGCGCACCGACTCGGCCCGGGACGAGCCGCCCGGTACCACGACATCGGCGCCGTGCGCGTCACGAGGCGGGAAAGGGCGATCGGCCGGGACCACCAGGACGACGCCGGAGGACACCGGTCGGCACGCGTCCACCGCCCATTCGAGCACGGGGCGCCCGCCGAGGAGCGAGAACTGCTTGGGGCGCCCGAAGCGGCGGCCCGACCCGGCCGCCACGACGATGGACCACACCTGGGCCACGGTGCCGCCCGGACGCGATCAGACCAGGGCGTCGTTCAGACGCTCTTCGGCCGTCTCCTCGTCCACGTTGAGGGCAAAGGTCAGCTCGGACACGAGGATCTGGCGCGCCCGCTGGAGCATCCGCTTCTCGCCGGCCGAGAGACCCTTGTCCTTGTCGCGGATGGAGAGGTTCCGCACCACCTCCGCCACCTGGTAGATATCGCCCGAGCGCAGTTTCTCCGAATGGTTCTTGTAGCGACGGGACCAGTTCGTCGGCATGCGCGCTTCCTTCTTGCGCAGCACGGCGAAGACCTCTTCGACCTCTTCGTCGTTGATCACCTCGCGCAGGCCCACACCCTCGGTGTTGTCGGCGGGCACGTTGAGGATGAGGTCGCCGTAGGCCAAGCGGAGTACGAGATACTCCCGCTTCTCCCCGAAGGCGACCTTGGTCTCCCGCTTCTCGATGACGGCGGCCCCGTGATGGGGGTAGACGACCTTGTCTCCGACCTTGAAGGACACGGGCTCAGGACTCCTTGACTGCAGATGGGAACGGGCGCGAGCCCGGACCAACGACGCTGGTGAGGGGGGGCGAGAGGGTTCCGGCGCGGCCTCGGTCCGCCCGGCGGTGGCCTTCCATTCTACCAGACAGACCCTCGAGACCGACCCGCGGCGTCACTCGTAGCGCTCGAAGATGCTGGCCTCGACGAGCCGGGCCAGACCGTCGCGCACGTGGCGGGCCGTGGCGGCGCCGATGCCGTCGACGGACTCGAGCTCCGCCGCGCTCGCCGTGAGCACCTCGGGCAGCGTGCCGAAGCGCATCACCAGGCGTTCGATGAGCATGTCGGAGAGGTGGGGCAGACGGTGCAGCTGGCGGTAGCCCCGGGGTGCCAGCTCCGAGAGCAGCTGGTCGTGGGAGGCCGGCATGTTGAGGGCGGCGACCACCTTGGGCAGGTCCATGAGCGCGTCGGGTCCGAGCGAGTGCAGATGGGCGCTTCCCTTCGCGTCGGTGTAGTCGGCGAGGACCAGGTTCACCGCCTCGTCGACGCCGGCGCGCAGCTCCTCGGTCTGCAGGTGGATCAACCGCCCGTCGGAACCGAGCTCGACCAGGTGACCCTCGATCTCGTCCGCGATGCGGCGGACCATCTCGCCGGGCTGGAGCACCGAGACGACATCGCGCACCGACACGGCGTTCTCCATCTCGAGGCGGCTCAGTGCGGAGAGCGCCTCGTCGAAGCGCACGCGGAAGCGCTGCAGGGTGGCCAGTGCTTGGCTCGAGCGGTCGATCAGCCAGCCCGCCGACTGCGTGGTGTGCTTCATGTCGTAGCGGTACACGGCGATGGTCGCCATGGCCTCCGACACGGCGATCACCGGCACGTCGATGGAGCGGGCGACCCGCTCTGCCGTTCGGTGACGCGTGCCGGTCTCCGAGGTCGGGATGGTCGACTTGGGCACGAGGTGGACATTGGCCCGGGCGATGCGCGACGCGTCACGCGCCAGGATGATGGCCCCGTCCATCTTGGCCAGCTCGGAAAGGCGCTGGGGCGTGTACTCCGCGTCGAGCAGGAACCCGCCGGTGCACACCGAGAGGACCGCGGGGTCGTCGCCGACGAGGATGAGCGCGCCGTGCTTGGCCTGGAGGATGCGGTCGAGCCCCTCCCGCAACGCCGTTCCGGGGGCGACCAGGGAGAGCGCGTCGTTCAGTGGCTGGCTGCCACTGCCGCGGTCGACCACGGAGGGCATCGTACCCGGCAGGCTCCTCGAGCCCCGGCGCCCGGGTGGCGCTCCGAGCGCGCCGCGTCGGGTCGCGTGCATGATCGCGGGGTGCGAACCCCGACGGCCGACGGCGGCGACCTGAACACGCTGCGCGTCCCGGTGGCCGGGCCGGCCGACCGCGACCAGGTGCCGCCGCGGCGCGCGGCCGAGCCGGCCCGGTTCAGCTGGACGGTCGCGCACGAACCGCCCTTCGAGGTCGCGGCCGCCCACGGGTACGACCGGAACGAGGCCGACGTGGCCGGCGCCGACCACCGCTCACGACGAGACGGGGCGGCCTGTCGTCACCGTCCGCGTGCGACTCCCCCGGACGTGACCGGACCCGTCGTGCAGGTCCGGCCGTCCCGGCCCGAAGACGAAGAGGCGATCCTGTCCGTGGTGCGCGACGCCTTCGGCGCGGGCGGTCGCGATCCCGCCGAGGAGGTCGACATCGTGCGCGGAACCTGGAGCCGGCGGAGCGGGCCCCGGCGCATCGAGCTGGTCGCCGAGGAGGGAGGCGTCCTGATCGGGCACGTGCTCGCCGCTCCGGGTCTGTTGGACGACAAGGAGGTTCCGGGGGTGGCCCCACTCGGTGTCGTCACCCGCCGACAGCACGACGGCGTCGGCACCGCGCTCATGGCGCACCTGCTCGACGAGGCCTCGGCGCGCGGATGGTCGTTGCTGCTGCTCCTGGGCGACCCGGCCTACTACAGCCGGTTCGGCTTCGTGCCCGCCTCCGGCCTCGGCATCCACTACGGGCCCGCGGGCGTCGGGAGCCCCCACTTCCTGGCCCACTGCACCCGCGCCGTCCCGGCGGCACTGCCGCAGGGGGAATTCCGGTACTGCTGGGAGCTGTGAGCGGCTCGGACTACTCCGCGTCGGCGCCGGCGCCGGCGAGCTCGAGTGGCGGGGGCTGAAGGCCCTCGATGGCGGTGAAGCTGAGTTGGGGTCCCTCGCCGTCGATCGGCGCCTGCTCGACGTCCACGACGACGGTCTCGCCGACCCGGAACTCCTTCCACAGGATGCGCTCGGACAGCGGGTCCTCGACCAGCTGCTGGATGGCCCGGCGCAGGGGCCTCGCCCCGAGCTGGGGGTCGTAGCCCTTCTCGGCCAGGAACGTCCGGGCGGCCGGCGTCAGCTCCAGTCCGATGCCCTGGTCTGCGAGCTGCTTGACCGTGCGCGACATGAGCAGGTCGACGATTTCGGTCACCTCGGCGCGCGACAGCTCGTGGAAGACGATGACCTCGTCGATGCGGTTGAGGAACTCGGGGCGGAAGTGCTGCTTCAGCGCCTCGTCCACCTTGGCCTTCATGCGCTCGTACGTCACGGCTTCGGACGTCTTGGCGAAACCCATGGAGGACTTGCGCAGGTCGGCCGTGCCGAGGTTCGACGTCATGATCAGCACCGTGTTCTTGAAGTCCACGGATCGTCCCTGGGCGTCGGTCAGCCGGCCGTCCTCGAGAATCTGCAACAGCGTGTTGAACACGTCGGGGTGCGCCTTCTCGACCTCGTCGAAGAGCACGACGGAGAACGGCTTGCGCCGCACGGCCTCGGTGAGCTGTCCGCCCTCCTCGTAGCCCACGTAGCCGGGGGGCGAACCCACGAGACGGCTCACGGTGTGCTTCTCCATGTACTCGGACATGTCGAGCTGGATGAGCGCGTCCTCGTCGTCGAAGAGGAACTCGGCCAGCGTCTTGGCCAGCTCGGTCTTCCCCACACCCGTCGGGCCGAGGAAGATGAACGAACCGCTGGGGCGCTTGGGGTCCTTGAGACCGGCGCGTGTGCGCCGGATGGCCCGTGACAGCGCCTTGAGCGCCTCCTCCTGCCCGATGACCCGCTTGTGCAGCTCCTCCTCCATGCGCAGGAGCTTGGCCGTCTCCTCCTCGGTGAGGCGGTAGACGGGGATGCCCGTCCAGGCGGCCAGGACCTCGGCGATGACCTCCTCGTCCACGACGTCGAAGAGATCGACGCCCTCGGCGCGGAGCTCGGCGTCCTGGCTCTCCTTGAGGTCGAGGCGCTCCTTCTCCTGCTCGGCCAGCTTCTTGGCCTGCTCGAAGGCGCCCTTCTCGATGGCCGCTTCCTTGTCCGCGCGCAGGCGGGCGATCTCGTCGTCCAGCTTCTTGGCTCCCGGCGGCGTGCTCATGCGACGGATGCGCAGCCTGCTGCCCGCCTCGTCGATGAGGTCGATCGCCTTGTCCGGCAGGTAGCGGTCGGCCAGGTAGCGGTCGGCCAGGTTGGCGGCGGCGACGAGGGCCTGGTCCGTGATGCTCACGGCGTGGTGCGACTCGTAGCGATCGCGCAGACCCTTGAGGATGTCGATGGTGAGGGCGACGGTCGGCTGCTCCACCTTGACCGGCTGGAAGCGCCGCTCGAGGGCGGCGTCCTTCTCGAGGTGCTTCCGGTACTCGTCGATCGTCGTGGCGCCCACCGTCTGGAGCTCGCCCCGCGCCAACATCGGCTTGAGGATCGAAGCGGCGTCGATGGCGCCCTCGGCCGCGCCGGCCCCGACGAGCGTGTGGATCTCGTCGATGAACAGGACGATGTCCCCGCGGGTGCGGATCTCCTTGAGCACCTTCTTCAGGCGCTCCTCGAAGTCACCTCGGTAGCGGCTGCCCGCGACCAGCGCGCCCAGGTCGAGTGTGTAGAGCTGCTTGCCCGTCAGCGTCTCGGGCACCTCGTTGGCCACGATGCGCTGCGCCAGACCCTCGACGATCGCGGTCTTGCCCACCCCGGGCTCGCCGATGAGCACCGGGTTGTTCTTGGTGCGCCGCGACAGCACCTGCATGACGCGTTCGATCTCCTTGGCCCGACCGATGACCGGGTCGAGCTTGCCGTCGCGCGCCAGCTGGGTCAGGTTGCGCCCGAACTGGTCGAGGACGGGCGATCCCGACGGGTTGTCGCCGCCGCCCGTGCCCTGGCTGGCGCCCACCGACTCCTTGCCCTGATTCCCCGACATGAGTTGGATCACCTGCTGGCGCACCCGGCCGAGGTCGGCGCCGAGGCTCACGAGGACCGTCGCCGCGACGCCCTCACCCTCTCGCACGAGGCCGAGGAGCATGTGCTCGGTGCCGATGTAGCTGTGGCCGAGCTGGAGCGCTTCGCGCAGCGAGAGCTCGAGGACCTTCTTGGCCCTCGGCGTGAACGGGGGGGAGCCGCTCGGGGCGGTGCCCGCCATGCCGATCGTCTCCTCGACCTTCTCGCGCACCGCTTCGAGCGAGATGCCGAGTGACTCCAGAGCCTTCGCCGCGACGCCCTCGCCCTCGTGGATGAGACCCAGGAGGATGTGCTCGGTCCCGATGAAGGAGTGGTTGAGCAGGCGCGCCTCTTCTTGCGCCAGCACCAATACCCTTCGTGCCCGGTCGGTGAAACGTTCGAACACCCTGACCGCCTCTCTTCGCTCCTGTTGCTTCTCGAGCCAGTGTACCCGTGGCCCCTGTTCCCACAGGCGGCAGGCCCACACCGGGATCCCGCCAGAATGCAGCGCGGCGCCCCTCACGACCAGGGTCGTTTGTCCCCTTTCGGCAGCGTTGGCCTAACGTTTTGCCTCGTGAACCCGACGGAGGCCCTCGGCCTTCCCCGACTGCAAGAGGGACTGCAGCGGCTCGAGCCCCTGCTCACCGCCTCGGTGGTGACCGGTGACGCCTTCCTGGACGAGGTCACCACGCACCTGATCGCGGCCGGCGGCAAACGCCTCAGGCCCCTGTTGGCCCTGGCCACGGCAACCGGGGGCGCCCATGACGCCACCGAGGACGACCTCATGGGTGCGGTGGCGGTTGAGCTGGTCCACCTCGCCTCGCTCTACCACGACGACGTGATCGACGAGGCGACGATCCGGCGAAACGTCGAGAGCGTGAACAGCCGCTTCGGCAACCTGGTGGCGATCGTCGCGGGCGACTACCTGCTCGCCCGTTCGGCCGCCATCGCGGCCGGCCTGGGCACCACGGTCGCCGCCCTCCTGGCGGACACGCTCGGCCGCCTGTGCCAGGGGCAGGTGACCGAGGTCCGATCCTCGTACCAGGTCGACCGCAGCCACGACGACTACGTCGCGACCATCAGCGGCAAGACGGCCGCACTGACCGCGACCTCCTGTCGCATCGGGGCACTGACCGGCGGCCTGCCCGGGCCCGAGGTCGAGGCCTGCACCGAGTTCGGGCGCAACTTCGGCATGGTGTTCCAGATCCGGGACGACATCCTCGACATCACCGCGACGGACGGCCAGTTGCAGAAGCCGGCCGGACAGGACCTGGCCGAGGGCGTCTACACGCTTCCGGCGCTGCTGGCGCTGGCCGACCCCGATGCCGGTCCGGACCTGCGCGCGCTCCTCGGCGTCCCCTTGGCCCAACCCGAACGCGACAAGGCCCGCTCCATGGTCATGGCCTCCGACGCCATCTCCGTCTCGGTATCGGTGGCACGGACCTACGTCGAGCGCGCCGAGGCGGCGACAGCCGGGATCGGCTCACCGGACCTGAGGACCGGGCTCTCCCGACTGGCGGGCGAGCTCCTGAGCGACCTTCCTTCGGACTGACCGGCCTTCGGACTGACCGGCCTTCGGACTGACCGGCCTTCGGACTGACCGGCCTTCGGACTGACGAGGCGCCGATCTGCAGCGCTACGAGGTGCTGCTGGTCGAGCTCGGAGCCTTGCTGGAACCCGTTCCCTTGCCCGAGCCGGATCCCTTGACCAGGCCGGTTCCTTTGCTGTTGCCGCCACAATCGGCCACAGCCTGGTGGAGGCGTGCCTCCAGGTGCTTCTTCGCGACCCGAGCCCGGTTGACACGCTTGGCGTACAGGCTCGCCAACTTGGCGTGGCCCAGCCTCCTGAGCCTGGCCTCCTTGGCGTCAGCCCTGCGCATGCGTTTCGCATCCTTGGTCTGAGTCGAGTGGTACTGCTTCAGCATCTCGGCCAAGTTCGAGCACGGGGTGGTCGTCGTCGTCGTGCTGCTCGCCGGTGTCGAGCTCGGGGCGGTGGTCGGGGCGGTGGTCGGGGCCGTGGTCGGGGCGGTGTCGGCGGCACCCGCGACGCCCGCCGTCGCGAGCATCAGGGCCCCGGCGACCGCAGTTCCGGCGATGATCCTGCGAACCATTGCGTCCTCCTCGGACTTCGTTCTCGTGCGTGCTGCCTTCGGATGAATCGTGATCCACCGCGCCGCTCGCGGCAACGCTGCGAGCACCTACCCCGTTTCACCATCTTGGCGCACGTGGCGAAACCGTCGCGCCGAGGTTCCACGGCGTCCCGGTCCGGGGCCCGCCCGTCCACGAGGCCGAAGGCGGTTGCGGCCCCGTGGACTCACGACGGGTACGAGGTGCGTGGAACCTGTGATCCGTTGGGAGATCGGCGGTCGGCCGGTGCGTCAGCCGCTGGTCGAGGCGCAGCGCGACCCGACCTTGTTGAGCCGCTTCGAGATCTGCTTCTCCTGGTGCTGCACCGACTTGACGCGCTTGGTGATGTTCCCCGCCAGCTTCGTGTACCCGGCCGCCTTGGCCTGGGTCGCGACGTTCTGAGCCTGGGTGGCCGCGGTGTCGAGGGCGGCCGCGAAGGCCTGGAGATCGGGCTTCACCTGCTGGAGGAAGGTGCAGGGGACGGCCGCCTTCTTCGGGGTCGACGGGGTCGACGCGCTCGAGGTCGTCGGTGTCGACGACGAGGACGGTGTCGATGACGAAGTAGCGCCGGCGATCCCGGCCGTGCTGAAGGCCAGCGCGCCGGCGACGACGGTCCCGGCGATGACTTTGCCAAACATACGAATCTCCTTGCAGCTCTTCGGTGCTCCGCGCACTGCCACCCTCCGGCGACTCGTCCCAGTCTGGTGGGCGCGTGTAAGGAACCTGTAAAGGGCGTGTCAGGAGACCCCCTCCAGGCGTAAGAAACTCGGAAGAATTGCCTGGGAAAGCCCTGGGTGCCGGGTGTTCAGCCGCCGACGTTGCGCTCGTAGACGATGCGCAGTCCGTGCAGGGTGAGCCAGGGCTCGACGTGCTCGATCGTCTCGGAGTGCGGCGCGATCAGCGAGCTGAACCCGCCCGTCGCCACCACGGTGGCCGGACCGAGCTCGTCCATGAAGCGACGAGCCAACGCGTCGACGAGCCCGGCGAAGCCGTAGAGCGTCCCCGATTCGATCGATTCGACGGTGGACCGGCCGATCACGCTCCGCGGCTCGACCAGCTCGACCCGGCGCAGCGCCGCCGCTTGCTGGTACAAGGCCTCGAGGCTGATGGCGACCCCGGGCGTGATGGCACCGCCGAGGTACTCGCCCTTGGCGCTGATCGCCTCGACCGTCGTCGCCGTCCCCATGTCGACGACCACGCAGGGTCCGCCGTAGAGGTCGTACGCCCCGACCGCGTCCGCGATGCGGTCGGCCCCGACCTCCTTGGGGTTGTCGTAGAGGATGGGCATCCCGCTCTTGGTCCCGGGGCCGAGCACGACGCAGGGGATGTCGCCGAACCAGCGCGTGGCCATCTGGCGCAGCTCGGCGGTGATGTGGGGGACCGACGAGCTCACCGCGATGCCGGTGACGCTGGCCGCGATGTCGAGGCCCTCGAGGTCGAGCAGCTGCGTGAGCAACACCGCGTGTTCGTCGGGGGTGCGGACGGGAACGGTCGAGAGCCGCCAGTGGTGGGTCAGGCCGCGCGGCGCGGTCGGGTCGTGCTCGGTGCCGATCCCGACGCCCACGCCCTCCTCGGGCACGGGGTCGGAGCCGTCGAGCGCGTAGAGACCGATCACCGTCTCGGTGTTGCCGACGTCGATGGCGAGGAGCATGTTCAGGTGCCGGGCGCGTCGGTCGGGACGAGGTCGAGCCCGAGGTCGAGCACCCCGGCCGAGTGCGTCAGGGCTCCGACCGAGATCCGGTCGGGCCCGGCGGCGGCGTACGCGCCGATGGTGGCCAGGGTCACCCCGCCGGAGACCTCCGTGAGGATGGGCCCCGGAGCGTCGAGGCGGGCCACCCCGATCGATTCGACCACCAGGGCCGGCTCCATGTTGTCCAGCAGCACGGCGTCGGCACCGGCCCGTGCCGCCTCGGCCACCTGGTCCAACGCGTCGCACTCGACCTCGACCATCCGGCCCGGCCAGAGCTCGCGCGCCCGCCGGACCGCCTCGGCGATGCTGATCCCGGCCAGGTGGTTGTCCTTGACCAGGACGGCGTCGTAGAGGCCGGCGCGGTGGTTCGTCCCCCCGCCGGCGCGCACGGCCGCCTTCTCGAGCGCGCGCAGGCCGGGGGTGGTCTTGCGCGTATCGAGCACGTGCACCGACGGATTGCCCTCGCGGGCCGCAGCGACGAACTGGGCCGTGAGGGTGGCCACGCCCGACAGGTGACCGAGGAAGTTCAGGGCGGTGCGCTCCACGGTGAGGACGGGCCGCAGCGCGCCCGACACCTCCATCACCGTGTCGCCCGGCTTGAGCTCGGCGCCGTCCTCCGCGTGCCAGCTCACGCTCAGGTCCGGCCCGACGCGGCGGAACGTCTCGGTGGCGCAGTCGCGACCGGCCAGCACCCCGGCCTGGCGCGCGCGCAGGACGAACCGCGCTGTGGCCGTCTCGGGCACGAGCGCAGCCGTCAGGTCGCCGGCGTCCCCGAGGTCCTCGGCCAGCGCGCGCTCGACCGCCTCGACCACTGCGGCGCGATACGACTCCGGATCGTCGTCGGCGGGGGGCGAAGCGCCCCGTACATCGTTCATGGCGCCGTCGTGGGCGCGCCGTGCACCAGGCGGCGGCGCCACGACGGGTCCGTGTCGGGATACTCGCTCCGGGCGTGCGCGCCGCGGCTCTCCGTGCGCTGCTCGGCCGAGACCAGGAGCGCGTCGGCGAGCTGGAGCAGGTTGGCCAGCTCGCCCCGCGCTGGACGGGCGGGCGGGACCGGCCAGTGCGGCTGCGACCTCCTCGGCGACGCTGCGGGCGCCGGCGAGCGACGACGCGCTGCGCACGACGCCCGCGCCGCGGGTCATGGCGCGCTGGAGCTCGTCACGCAACTTGGTCACGTCGGGCTCCCCGAGGCCGTCGCTGCGCCCGGCGGCGAGAGGGCGGCGTGCCGGCAACGGCGTGCACGCGATGCCGTCGGTCGGCGGGGCACCGAGGACGGCGCGCAGCGCGCCGCTCGGCTCCGGCCCGAACACGCCCGCCTCGATCCGCTCCGCCAGGCGGGCACCGAAGACCATGCCCTCGAGGAGGGAGTTGGACGCGAGACGGTTGGCCCCGTGCACGCCGGTGCAGGCGACCTCGCCCACGGCGGAAAGACCGGCGAGCGCGGTGGCACCCCACAGATCGGTGACGACCCCGCCCGAGAGGTGGTGCGCCGCGGGTGCGATCGGCAACCAGTCCCGCTCAGGGTCGAGGCCGATGGAGGCGAGCGAGGCGGCGATGGTCGGGAAGCGGGCGCCGAAGCGCTCGAGGCCCGTCGCATCGAGCCACAGGTGGTCGACGCCCTGCTCCGCCATCAGCGCCGCCATGGCGCGGCTCACCACGTCGCGGGAGGCGAGCTCGTCGACGAAGCGCTCGCCACCGGCGTCGCGCAACAGGGCGCCGTGGCCGCGCAGCGCCTCGGAGAGCAGCGGTCGGGGCATGGCCGGGTGGTGCAGCGCGGTCGGGTGGAACTGCACGAACTCGACATCGGCCACCGGAACCCCGGCGCGCAGCGCCATGGCCACGCCGTCGCCGGTCGACTCGGGCGGGTTGGTGGTGACGCTGAAGAGCTGGCCCAGGCCGCCGGTGGCCAGCACGACGTGGTCGGCCCGCACCTCTCTCGGCTCGTCGCCGCCCGGCGGGAGCGCGGTCACCCCGACGCAACGGCCGCCCTCGACGATCAGGTCGAGGGCGAACCACGCCTCGAGCACCGCGCTGGCCGAGCGCCAGGTCGCCGCGACGAGGGCGCGCTCGACCTCGGCTCCGGTGGCGGCGCCGCCGGCGTGGACCACGCGGGCGCGGGAGTGGCCGCCCTCACGCGCCAGGGCGAGCAGCCCCGAGGACTCCCGGTCGAACTCCACGCCGAGCGCGATCAGCTCGTGCACCCTCCCGGGACCTTCGTCGACCAGGATGCGCACGGCCTCCTCGTCGCAGAGGCCGGCGCCCGCGGCAAGCGTGTCGGCCAGGTGGAGGTCGGTCGAGTCCTCGTCGCCCCCGAGCACGGCGGCGACTCCTCCCTGGGCCCAGCGGGTGGCCGACTGCGAGAGGGCGCCCTTGGTCATCACGCCCAGCGACAGGGCGGGCGTCGCCCCGGGGCCGGCCAGCCGGACGGCGGCGGTGAGACCGGCCACCCCGCTGCCCAGGACCAGGACGTCGAAGGGCCCCGGTCCCCGCGCCCCGTTCGTCACGCCGGTTCAGCCAGTGTGAGCTCGGCATCGAGCCGGGCCGAGGCCTCGTCGATCACGCGGTTGGCGCGGTCCACGTGCACCACACGGGGCATGTAGTCCGCGAGCTCGGCCTGCTCGTAGTCGGCGTAGCTGATGACGATCACCTTGTCCCCCGGCAGCGACCAGGCGCGCCGCGGCGCCGTTCAGGCACACCTGGCCCCGCTCGCCCTCTATGGCGTAGGTCTCGAAGCGGGCGCCGTTGTCGATGTCGAGGACGGCGACCTGTTCGTAGGGGAGGATGTCGGCCAACGCCATCAATTCGGTATCGAGGCTGATGGACCCGACGTAGTTCAGGTCGGCGCCGGTGACCGTGGCCCGGTGGATCTTGGACTTCATCATGCGGCGTCGCATCGGCTCAGGCGGTCCTCTCGAGTTGGCGGGTTCGCAGCGGCGGGTCTTCGGCACGGACGCGGTCTTCGGCGCGGAGCGCGTCTTCGGCGCGGACACGCTCGACCGCGGGGCAGTTGTCGATCAGGCGGACGGGTCCGACGCGGGCCGCCACGAGCAGGCGGACGCGTGCGGGGTCGGTGATGTCGTCCACCTCGTCGAGCCCGTCCGCGTCGACCGCCACGGCGTAGTCGAGCTCGACCAGGGGCTCGCGGGCAGCCGCGGCCGCCATGGCGCGCGACACCTCGCGACCCGACGCGACCCCGCGGCGACAGTCGCCTGCCCGGCGGCGAGGGCACGCCGGAGCACGACCGCGGCGTCCCGCTCCGCGTTCGAGAGGCGCACGTTGCGGCTCGAGAGGGCGAGCCCGTCGGGCTCGCGCACGATGGCGCAGCCCACCACCTCGACGGGGAGGCACAGGTCGGCGGCGAGGCGACGCACCACCGCCAGCTGCTGGAAGTCCTTCTCCCCGAAGTACGCCCGGCACGGCCCGGCGACGGCGAACAGCTTGGCCACCACGGTCGCGACGCCGTCGAAGTGACCCGGGCGCGAGGCGCCCTCCCACCACTCGCTCACACCCCGCACGGTGACCGCGGTGGCGGGGGGCGCGGGCCACGAGGGGTACATCTCGCTGACGTCGGGGACGAAGACGAGGTCGGCCCCGGCCTCGGCGCACACCAGCAGGTCACGCTCGAGGGGGCGCGGATAGGCGGCGAGATCGCCCGAGTCGCCGAACTGGAGGGGGTTGACGAAGATGCTCACGACGACGGTGTCGCACTCGGCCTGCGCTCGCCTGATGAGCGACACGTGCCCGGCGTGCAGCGCGCCCATCGTCGGGACGAGTCCGACCCGTCGGCCGGTGGCCCACGCCCGCTCGAGCACCTCGCGGCAGGCGGCGGCCGTCTCGACCACGTCCACCGGCTCCACCCGATCCACCGCTACACCGCCACCGGCACCGTGGCACCGGCCAGTTTGGTGGCGAGGGCCGCCCCCGCCTGGTACCCGGGTCGCTCCTCGGCCGCCAGCGCGTCGAGATGCCGGCTGAGCGTGGCCCAGTCACCGCGGCGCGCCGGCCCCGTCAGGGCCGCACCGGGTCCCAGCCGGTCCACGTCGTCGAGGGCGGCCCGGGTGAGCGGGAGGAAGGACTCGAGGCTCAGGCCGACCGAAGCCGCGACGCGCTCGACCTGGCCGAGCAGTGCCACCACGTGGTTGGCGGCGATGCATGCGGCGGCGTGGTAGGCGGCACGGTCGGCGTCGGCCACCTCGACCACCCGGCCTCCGAGGCTGCGCGCCATGTCGCCCGCCTCGGGCGCGCCGGCCACGGCGAAGGTGACGCCCGAGACCAACCGGCCCGCGCCGACCTCGACGTTGGGCAGGGGGACGAGCGGGTGGAGGCCACCCGGCGCGGGTGCGGCGCCAGGGCGTCGAGCCCGAGGGAGCCCGAGAGATGCACGACGGTGGTCGACGGCACCGGCTCGACGAGCGCGGCCACCTCGGCCACGGTGTCGTCGGGCGTGGCCACGACCAGCACGTCGACACCGCGCGCCGCGCCCGAGACGTCGTCGTCACGGCCGAGGTACCCGGCGAGCGACCAACCCCGCGCCGCGAGAGCGGTACCCAGGGATGCGCCGGCCCGGCCGGGCCCGATGATACGGATGGTGTACATCTGACCTCCTTCGGCGTTCCAGCCCCTGACGGGTGCCGTTCGCCTACAGACGATCCGAGAATGACGGCCCAAGCGTACCCGCGGGTGACGGCACCACCAGCCGCCTCGAGCCGCGAAGGCGGGACCAGGTCGGGGGCCAGGTCGGCGAGGGGGGCCAGGACGAACCGCCGCTCCCACAGCCGCGGGTGGGGCACGGTCAGATCGGGCTCGTCGACCTCGCACCCCTCGACGTAGAGAAGGTCGGCATCGAGGGTCCGCGGCCCCCAGCGCTCGGCGCGCACGCGCCCCGCCGCCTGTTCGAGGGCCTGGCATCGCCCGAGGAGGGCTCGGGGCGTGTCTCCGTGGAGAGCTCCACCACGGCGTTGAGGTAGGCGCCCTGGTCGGCGGGGCCTCCCACCGGCTCGGTCTCGTAGAGCGGGGAGACGGCCACGACGTCCCCGCCCTGGCGCAGGCCCTCGACCGCGGCGCGCAGGTAGGCGTGACGGTCGCCGAGGTTCGAGCCCAGGCCGACGAAGGCGCGGCGGCGGGCCTCCACGGCGGCGGCCCTCAGCGGGCGCGGCGCACGCGCACTCCCGTCGAGCCCACGTCGAGGGCCAGCGGAGGACGTACCTTGCGCACCGTGACCTCGACGGCGTCGAGCCGGGGGTCGATGACGAGCAGCGCGTCGGCGAGGCGCCCGGCCAGCGCCTCGAGCAGGCGGTAGGAGCGGCCGGCCACGATGTCGGCGGCGGCCTGCGCCAGCGCGCCGTAGTCGACGGTGTCGGCCAGCTCGTCGCTGTGCTGGGCCGCGGCCGTGTCGACCCAGGCGAGATGTCGAGTGAGAACGTCTGCGCCCGCTCGCGCTCCTCGGGCAGGACCCCGTGGACGCCGGCCACCCGCAGGTCGAGGATCTCGATGCGGTCGTTCACCCGGCCTGGCCCCGGGCGGGCATGCCCCCGAGGCTCGGACAGGAGCTCGCGCCCGGGTTCGCCCATGGCGTGCCCGACCACGAGCTCGACCAGGGCGACGGCCTGCGGCCGGCTCGCGATCCGTCCGGACCACACCAGGTACCCGGCCACGACCCCCATCACGCGGTCGCCCAGCTCGTCCTGGTGGACGAGGATGCGCAGGCCCGCGGCCAGCGAGTCGTCGAGATCCTGGAAGCACTCGGCCAGCACGGGCCGGGTCGCCGAAGCGCTCCAGGGGTAGTTCGCCCAGGCCAGGCCCTCTTCGTCGTACGCGGCCAGGTTGTGCGGCGACGGCAGCAGGGAGACGACCCGGCCGAAACCCTGGACCCGGAGCCAGATGATCTCCTCCTGGCGGCGCACCCGCCGGTGGTTGGGCGCGAAGCCCCCCGGGCCGCTCGCTGACGGCCAGGTGGTCCCGGATGACCCACGTGAAGTTGCGGGGCGGGATCCCGGCCGCCCACTTTCCCTTCATGCGGCTGGACCATACAGACCAGGGCGCACCTGCACCGTGGCCGCCACGTCGTGCACGCGCACCATCCCGACCCCGAGGCCAGGCGCGCGGCGGCGGTGGCCAGCGAGCCCTCGACCCGGTCGGCGGCCGGTGCGGGAGCGGCTGCGCCGGGCTGGCGGCCAGCGCCCGAGGAAGCGCTTGCGGCTGGTGCCGACGACCACCCCGGCGCAGCCGGCCGCGTCCGCCGCCCCGACCAGCTCGGGCAGGTGGGCCAGCAGTGCCAGGTTGTGCGCCGACGGTCTTGCCGAAACCGATCCCGGGGTCCACCCAGACTTCGGCCACCCCTGCGCCATCGCCCCTTCGGCGCGCTCGAGGAGCGAAGTCGCGCACCTCGGCCACCACGTCGTCGTAGCGCGGGTCGTCCTGCATGAATGCGGGGCTCGCCCTTCATGTGCATGGCGACCCAGCCGGCACCCGCCGGCGGCACGCGACCTCAGAGAGCGAGGCCGAGACGTCGTTGACCAGCGTGGCGCCGGCGGCCAACGCGGCCTCGGCCACCTCGGCCTTGACGGTGTCGACCGAGATCCGGACGCGGCGCCGGCCGGCGGCCAGGGCCTCGACCACCGGGACCACCCGGGAGCTCCACGGCGGTCGGGACGGGCTCGGCGCCCGGGCGCGACGACTCGCCGCCCACGTCGACCACGTCGGCGCCCTCGTCCATCATCTCGAGACCACGGGCGACCGCGGCTCGTGGGTGTCGTAGCGCCCGCCGTCGGAGAACGAGTCGGGCGTGACGTTCAGGACGCCCATGACCAGCGGCCGGCGCACCGGCCGGTGCGGGTCCGGAGCGGGGCACGGGACGTGCCGTCGTCAACGACCCCGGATGAACTGCATGGCCTCGGCCCGAGTGGCCACGTCGGAACGGAACAGCCCGCGGACCGACGACGTGACCGTCACCGTGCCCGGCTTCTTCACCCCGCGCATGGACATGCACAGGTGCTCGGCCTCGATCACGACGAGCACGCCGCGTGGCGAGAGCACCTCGTCGATCGCGTCGGCGATCTGCGTCGTCATGCGCTCTTGGACCTGGAGGCGGCGGGCGTACCCGTCGACCAGGCGGGCCAGCTTGGACAGGCCGGTGATGCGGCCGTCCTCGCGCGGGGATGTAGGCCACGTGGGCCCGACCGAGGAACGGCACCAGGTGGTGCTCGCAGAGCGAGGCGAACGGGATGTCACGCACCATGACCATCTCGTCGTGCTCCGCCGCGAACGTCACCGTCCAGGTGGCGCGCCGGGTCGTCGTGCAAGCCGGAGAACAGCTCCTCGTACATGGCGGCCACCCGGGCCGGGGTGGCGACGAGCCCGTCGCGCTCGGGGTCCTCGCCGATGGCCGAGAGCAGCTCGGCGACGGCCGCGCGCACGCGTTCGACGTCGACGCTCATCGGCGTCGGTCCCCGCCGACCGGGTCCACTCGCGACCGCCGCCGAGCGATAGCGGTGGACACCGGCCAGGTTGCGGTAGCGCTCGTCGACGTCGAGGCCGTAGCCGACGACGAACTCGGGCGGGATGGTGAAGCCCACGTAGCGCAGATCCAGATCGACCCGCTGCTCGCCCTCCTTGACCAACAGGGCGCAGATCTCGAGGCTCTTGGGCTGGCGGGCGTGCAGGTACCGGCGCAGGTAGTTGAGGGTGAGGCCGCTGTCGATGATGTCCTCGACCACGAGGACGTGACGGTCCGCCAGCTCCGCGTCGAGGTCCTTGACGATGCGGACCACGCCCGAGGTCTTCGTGGCGCTGCCGTAGGAGGAGACGGCCATGAAGTCCATGTCCACCGGCAACGCGATGGCCCGGCACAGGTCGCTCATGAAGAGCATGGCCCCCTTGAGCACGGCCACCAGCAGGGGTGGCTCCTCGGCGTAGTCGGTGGTGATCTGCGCGCCGATCTCGGCCACCCGCGCCGCCAGGCGTCCGGCGTCGACCAGCACGGGACCGACGTCTGCCTCCGCCCAGGGCGGGACGCCGTCCTGGTCGCCGGTCACCGGGGTGAGACTACCGGAGCGGTCGGATTCGACCCGGAGCCGGCCGCCGCGGCGGCGCACCCGCCGGCCCCCGGACAGCTCTGTCCCGACGGCGTCGCCGCGAGCCACCCCGAGCACCCGCTCCACCTCGGCCAGCGAGGGCGGACGCTCGTCGGCCCCCGGCCCGGTCCCGGACCCGTCCCGATCCCGGCCTCGCGGACGAGGCGGCGGACGGCACGGCGCGCCAGCGGACGGCTCGCCACGGCCAGCGCCCGCGCGTCCGCGGGGTCCGGCAGCTCCCGGCGCGCCAGCACCTCGACGAGCGCGGCCTCGTCGCGCACGAGCGCGGCGTGACGGGCCAGCAACGGGACGGGGTCGCGGCCGGCCACCGCCGCGCACAGGGGCAGCAGCTCGTGGCGGACGCGGTTGCGGGTGAAGGCGGGGTCCGCGTTGGAGGTGTCGCACACCGGCGTGAGCCCGAGCCCGGCGCACAGCGCGTGGGTCTCGTGGCGGCGCAACCCGAGCATCGGGTGCCGGACACCCGGTTCCATGCCCGCCGTCCCGTCCGGGCCGGATCCCCGCAGCAGGTTGAGCAGGACCGTCTCGGCCTGGTCGTCCATGGTGTGGCCCGTGGCGGAACCCGGCGGCAGGACCGCGATCCCGCGCCGCCCGTGCCCGGGCCTCGAGGTTGGGCCCGCGTGCCACCGAGACGCGCCGGGACTCGAACCGGGCACCGAAGCGATCCGCCGCGGCGGCGACCACCTGGGCCTCCTGCGCCGACCCGGCCCGCAGCGCATGGTCCACGTGGACCGCGGTGACCTCGCACCCGGCCGCCACGGCGAGCACCAGGAGCGCCAGCGAGTCCGCGCCGCCCGAGACGGCGCAGGTCAACCGGGTGCTGCGGGGTGGGAAGGTGGAGCGGCGCAGCAGGTCGGCGACAGCGGCGGGGGCTTCGCCCTCACCCACCGGCACCGGCCCGGGCCACCCAGCGGCCGGGATCCCGGATCTCGTCGAGGGTGGGCAGCCACTCGGGCCCTTCCCACACCCGGGCCAGCAGCGCCGGACCTCCGGTCCCCTCCACCGACTCCACGAAGCGCTCGCCTTCGGCGTACTGGCGCATCTTGGCCTCGAGCCCGAGGAGCCGCGACATGAGCCGCGCCAGCCCGCGGGTGTTGGTGCGGCGCTCGTGCAGCACGCGGGCGAAGTGCTCGGCCCCCGGCACCTCTCCCGCGCCGGCCCGGTTCATGACGACGTCGCCGTGCCCCTCGAGCAGGCTCATCATGCCCGAGATCCTCGAGAGGGCCAGTCGCTGCTCGGGCGTGGCCAGGAGGCCCACCACCCCGGCGTCCCCGCCGAGCCCGCTCCCGGAGCGCAGCTCGGTGGCCATGCGCTTGACCGTGTCGGCGAAGCCCGCGGGGTCGGCGGTCAACGGCCCGAGCAGCTCGGAGACGAGGCCCACGAAATGGTCCCGCAACCACGGCACGGCGGTGAATTGGAGCCGGTGGGTCACCTCGTGGAGGGCGAGCCACAGGCGGAACTGGCTCGGCGCGAAGTCGTAGCGGTCCTCCACGGCGACGATGTTCGGCCCGACGTAGGAGACCAGGTCCTGGTCCTCGGGCGCCTCGTCGTTGATGAGCAGGTCGTACTGGCCGAGGACACGGGTCGCCATGTAGGCGAGCAGGAGTCCGAGCTGGGTCCCGGCCACCACACGGCCCACCACGAGTGACGGGCCCGCAAGCTTCGCGGCCCCGGGAGCGCTGCAGATCCCGGAGGGCCGGCCCGACGAGGCGCTCCATGGAGCGCACGTTGGCCGCGGCCCACGCGGCGCGGTCGGTCACCTTGGCCCGGGCCGACCCGCGAGCCGAGCGCCAGCCGGTGGCCTCGCCCACGAGCGTCTCCGCCCGCGCCGTGAGCTCGTCGAACTGGCCCTGGAGGAGCGCCGAGCGGTACGACGCCGGGGCGGGTTTCAGGATCAGCGCGCCGGCCGCCACCCGCTCGGCCAAGCCCCAGTCCACCAGGCCGGGAAACGCTCCCGCACCCGCGTCGTCATCCGCCGGTCCGGGAGTCTGGGACCCGCCGACGGGAATGAGATCAGTTCCTGGCGCCGTGCTGCCGGCCTTCCTCGTCGATGGCCTCGGCCACCTTGCGGATCAGGCTCTCGGGCACCCGGTCGCGGCATCGGCTGGCGATGACACGGCGGAGCTCGGCCTCGAACTCGGCCGCGCCGCTGCAGGGCCCGCAGAAGTCGAGGTGGACCCGGATCTCCTCACGGCGCTCCTCGGTCAGCTCGCCGTCGAGATAGTGGTACAGCTGGTGCACCGCCTCGTCGCAGTCGACCGACGGCCCGAACAGCCCGAGATCGACGTCCTGGTCGTCTCTCACGTCATCGCTCATCCTTACGACCCTCCGGGCACGCTGCCGACAAGGCCGCGTGCCTCTGCCACGTCGTGCAACGCCTTCTGGAGCGCCCTTCTTCCCCGGTGGATGCGGCTCATCACCGTACCGATCGGGACGTCGGTGATCTCGGCGATCTCCTTGTAGCTGAATCCCTCCACGTCCGCGAGCAGGACGGCCATCCGGAACGTCTCGGGCAGGGCTTCGAGCGCAGACTTCACGTCGTCGTCGGTGAAGCGGTCCAGCGCCTCGTCCTCGGCCGAGCGCCCCTGCTCGCTCCCCCCCGAGCCGGCCAGGCGCTTGTAGAGGTAGAGGTCCTCCACGTCCTCGACGTCGGTCGTCTCGGGACGGCGCTGCGCGGCCCGGTAGGAGTTGATGTACGTGTTGGTGAGGATGCGGTAGAGCCACGCCCGCAGGTTCGTCCCCTCGGTGAACGAGTCGAAGGCGCGGTACGCCTTGAGGTAGGTCTCCTGCACCAGGTCCTCGGCGTCGGCGCGGTTGCGCGTCATGCGCAGCGCGGCCGAGTACAGCCCGGGCATGAACTCCATTGCTTGGTCGATGAAGGCGGACCGGTCGGCCATCGGCACCACCCTACCCACCCGGGGATATGGGCCCATCCCGGGATATGGTCTCGCCGTGACCATCGCCCCCGAGGAACTGGGCATCGATCTGCTCGACGGCACGTTCTACGGGCGGGAGCCCCACGACGCCTACGCCTGGATGCGGGCCCACGCCCCGGTGTACTACGACGAGCGCAGCGACCTGTGGGCCGCCGCCAGCTACGCCACCGTCAAGCAGGCCTCGGTGGACACCGAGTCGTTCTCCAATGCGCAGGGCATCAGGCCCAAGTCGCCGCCACTGCCGATGATGATCGAATTCGACGCGCCCGAGCACGTGCTGCGCCGGCGCCTCGTCTCGGAGGGTTTCACGCCGAAGCGGGTCCGCGCCATGGAGGATTCGCTCCGCGTGGCCTGCGACGCCATCATCGACACGGTCTGCGACCGGGGCCAGTGCGATTTCGTGGCCGACATCGCGGCTCCGCTGCCCATCGCGGTCATCGGCGACATGCTCGGCTTCGCCCCCGAGGACCGCGCCGAGCTCCTGCGGTGGTCCGACGACATGCTCAAGTCGCAGGGCTCGCCCGACCCCGCCGACATGGAGCGCGCCATGGAGGCGTTCGTCGGCTACTCCGGGTACATCAACCCGGTGCTGGCCCGGCGGCGGGCCGACGCGAGCACCGACGACCTGGTCGGCGTGCTGTGCCAGGCCGTAATGGACGGCCACACGCTCGACGACGACTCGCTGGTCCACGAGACCCTGCTCATCCTCATCGGCGGCGACGAGACGACGCGCCACGTCGTCAGCGGCGGCATGGAGGAGCTCCTGGCCCACCCCGACCAGCTGGCCCGTCTGGCCGACGACCCGGCCGGGCTGCTGCCGGGAGCGGTCGAGGAGATGCTGCGCTGGGTGTCGCCGATCAAGAACATGGCGCGCACCGCGACACGCGACGTCGAGCTCGGCGGTGAGACGATCAGCGCCGGCCAGCAGATCATCCTGCTGTACCCGTCGGCCAACCGCGACGAAGAGGTGTTCGACCGGCCCGACGTCTTCGACATCGCCCGGTCGCCCAACCCGCACATCGCGTTCGGATTCGGCGCCCACTTCTGCCTGGGCAACCAGCTGGCCCGGCTGGAGCTGAAGGTCATGTTCGAGCGGCTGCTGGCCCGCCTGCCCGACCTGCGCCTGGCCGTCGACCGTTCGGAGCTGCCGCGACGGAACGCCAATTTCATCTCGGGGATCGAACGGATGCCGGTCGAGTTCACCCCGAGCGCGCCGCTCGGCGTCGGCCCGGCCTGATGCCCGGCGGCGACACGACCGGCCTCGCCGGCCGCTCCATCCTCGTCACCGGCGGCGGCAGCGGCATCGGCCTGGCCACGGCCGTGCACCTCGCCGCCGGAGGCGCGCACGTCACCATCTGCGGCCGGACCGAGCAGAAGCTGGCGGACGCGGTGCCGACGATCGCCGCGGCGAGCGACGGTTCCACGGCGCGCTACGTCGTGGCCGATGTCACCGTCGAGGAACAGGTCGCTGCCGCCGTGGAGGAGACCGCGCAGGCGACCGGCCGCATCGACGGGCTGTTCGCCTGCGCGGGTGGTTCGACGCACATCGGGTCGGTCCTCACGGCGGACATCGCCGCGGTGCGGGCCACGGTCGACCTCAACCTGCTGGGCTCGGTCATCTGCGTGAAGCAGGGGGCCCTCGCCATGCAGGCGCAGGGAGGAGGAGGCTCCATCGTCCTCATGTCGTCGGGCGCGGGGCGCTTCCCGCACCCGCACCTGTGGGCCTACGGGGTGGCGAAGGCGGCGATCTGCTTCCTGGCCAAGACGGCGGCCGAGGAGCTCGGTCCGCTCGGGATCCGGGTCAACGCGGTCGCGCCGGGGATCATCGACGACGAGCTCATGTCGTTCATCACGTCCGGAGGCCCGCTCCTCGACGACTACCTGGCCCAGATGCCGTTGGGGCGGGTCGGAACCGTCGAGGACGTGGCGGCGGCCGTGCGCTACCTCATCGGCCCCGAGTCCTCGTTCGTGACCGGGGAGACCCTCGGCGTCGACGGGGGGCACCACCTGCGCCGGGGCGCCGACTACTCGCTCCTGTTCGGATCCTGAGCCGACTCCCGGGAGAGCTCCCGGGAATTTCGCCGCCGCGCCCGACCGTTTCTTCCCGGCGACAGGTCGTTTCTTCCCGCCGACGGCCTTGAATCCTCTATCCGAAATGATTACCGTTATGGTTGTGAGACGGAGGTGGCGCAACCAAGCGGCCGGTGCGGTGCTGGCCGCCGTGGCGACCCTGGCCGCGCTGGGCCTGCCGGGGGCGACGCCGGCGAGAGCCGCCTCCTCCGGTTCGGTCAGCGTGGTGGCGGCGGAGAACTTCTGGGGGGACATCGCGGCGCAGATCGGCGGGCGCGACGTGACGGTGACCTCGCTCATCACGAGCCCCACGGCCGACCCCCACCTGTTCCAGACCAACGCGGTCGATGCCGCGCTCCTGGCCCGGGCGAAGGTGGTCGTCGAGAACGGCGCCGGGTACGACTCCTGGATGCGCTCGCTCCTCGCCGCCGACGGAGGGAACCCGCGCCTGGTGGACGCGGCGACGGTGCTCCACGTCACCGGGTCCGACCCGAACCCCCACCTCTGGTACGACCTGCCGCGCGTGCCGGCGGTCGCCGCCGCCATTCAGCGGGCGCTGGCCAAGGCCGCACCGCCGGACGCACCGACGTTCGCCCGGAACCTGGCCGCCTTCGACGCCTCGCTCACCCCGCTGGAGGCGACGCTGTCGTCCATCAGGCGCGGCTTCCACCACGTGCCCGTGGCCTACACGGAGAGGGTCCCCGGGTACCTGCTCGCCGCCGCGGGGCTCGACGTGAAGACGCCGTCCGGCTTCGCCCGGGCGGTCGAGGACGGGTTCGACCCGAGCGCGGCGGACACGCTGGCCATGCGCAAGCTGATCAGCGACCACGACGTCGACGTGCTCCTCTACAACGTGCAGGCGGTGACGCCGGTCACGACGCAGATACGCGCGCTGGCGCGCCAGCACGGCATCCCCGTCGTCGGCGTCTCCGAGACCATGCCCGCCGCCGACGCCACGTTCCAGCAGTGGCAGGAGTCACAGCTCGTGCAGCTGCTCCGCGCGCTCCGGGCCGGCCGGAGCCCGTGAGCACGGTCGAGCTGCACGCCGCGACCGTGCGGCTCGGGGGCCGCACGCTGTGGTCCGGGCTCGACCTCAAGGTGGAGCGGGGGGAGTTCGTGGCCGTGCTCGGCCCCAACGGCGTCGGGAAGACGACCTTGCTCAGGGTGCTGCTCGGCCTGACCCGTCTCTCGTCGGGCACGGTGCTGGTGGACGGCGAACCGCCCCGGCGCGGCAGCCACCGGCTCGGCTACGTGCCCCAACAGCGGGCCTTCGACCGCAATCTGCCCGTCCGCGGCCGGGACCTGGTCCGGTTCGGAGCGGACGGTCACGTCTGGGGCGTCCCCGGGCGCCGCCGCTCCCGGGCCACACGGCGCCAGGTCGACGAGATGCTGGCCGCCGTCTCCGCCGCGCCCTACGCCGGGTCGCCGGTGGGCGCGACCTCGGGCGGCGAGCAGCAGCGCCTCCGCATTGCCCAGGCCCTCGTCGGCGAGCCCCGGGTCCTCCTCTGCGACGAGCCGCTGCTCGCGCTCGACCTGGCCAGCCAGCGCGCCGTGACCCGCCTCATCGACCGGCGCCGGCGCGACCAGGGGACGCCGGTGATCTTCGTCACGCACGACATCAACCCGGTGCTCCCCTACGTGGGCCGCATCCTCTACCTGGTCCAGGGGCGCTGGGCCGTGGGCACCCCCGACGAGATCCTGACCAGCGCGCGGCTCAGCGACCTGTACGGCACCGAGGTGGACGTGGTGAAGGTGCGGGACCGCTATCTCGTCGTCAGCGCGGAGGACACGCTGCCGACCGAGCCCGAAGCGCACGCGCACCACGGCCACGAGCACGAGCACGAGCACTGAGCACGAGCACGGCTGAGAACGCATGGGCATCGGCTACTTCCTCCAGTTCGGATTCGCGCAGCACGCCCTCGAGGCGGCGTTCCTCGTCGCCGTCAGCTGCGGGCTCATCGGCCCGTTCGTCCTGGCTCGATCCATGGCCTTCGCCGTGCACGGGACGAGCGAGCTCGCGTTCACCGGTGCGGTCGCCGGCCTCCTCGTGGCGGACAACCCCGTCGCCGGAGCGCTCGTGGGCGCGGTGGTCGTGGCCACGCTGATCGGGCTGTTCGGCCAGCAGGCCTCCGAGCGCGACTCGACCATCGGCGTCATCCTCGCCGCCGGCCTCGGCCTCGGGGTGTTCCTCCTGAGCGACTACCACGGCTATGCCAGCGAGGCGCTCAACATCCTCTTCGGGAACATCTTCGGCATCAGCTCCGGGCAGATCCTGCTCCTCGCGGTCATCGCGGTGGCGGTGACCGCCGTCCTCGTCGCAGTGTGGCGCCCGCTCCTCTTCGCGTCCGTCGACCCCGACGTGGCGCGCGCCCGCGGAGTGCCCACGGGACTGCTCGGTATCACCTTCCTCTACGTGCTGGCCGTCACCGTCACCGAGGCCGCCCAGATCGTCGGCACGCTGCTCGTGCTCAGCCTCGTCATCACCCCCGCGGCCGCAGCCCAGCGCCTGAGCGCCAGTCCCGTGCCTGTCACGCTGCTCTCCGTGGCCCTGGCCGTCGCCGCCGCGGACGGCGGGCTCCTGCTCAGCTTCGAGTTCCCGAGCGTGGAGCCGAGCGTCCCGATCGTCGCGTTGAGCTTCGCCTTCTATGTGGTGGCCCGCCTCGCCGGCCCCGCCCTGACCTCGGCGCGGAGGAACCGGTCCGCCGCGCCGGACCTGGCAGAGTTGCCCCATGGCTGAGCCCTCGGTCCGCCCGGTCCGCCCGGGTCGCCGCACCCGGCAGGGGGACGCGGTGCTCGGCGTCGTGCTGGGCTCGGACAACTTCCGCAGTGCGCAGGACATCCACGCCGAGCTGCGGGCCGCCGGTGAGACCGTCGGTCTCACGACGGTGTACAGGCATCTCGCGCTCCTGACCGACGAGGGCCAGCTGGACGCGCTGCAGACGGCCGACGGGGAGCTCGTCTACCGCCGCTGCCACAGCGAGCAGCACCACCACCACGTCGTGTGCCGCCGCTGCGGTCGCGGGTCCGAGGTGGAGCTGCCCGACCTGGAGCGCTGGGCCGAGTCGACGGCCGCCGGTCTGGGCTACAGCGACGTCACGCACACCGTCGAGATCTTCGGCGTGTGCGCGGAATGCCGCAGCTGAACATTCCGGGAGCGGGAACGCTCGGCCGCCCCGTGGCCCGCGCTGTCCCCGCCGACTGGCGCTGTGTCCGTCGACCGGCGCTGTTCTCGCGGGCCGGCGTCGTCCCGGTCAGGTCGCCAGCGTGAACAGGCCGGAGTCGATGACGGTCTCCCCCCGCTGGGTCGCGGTGCGGAACCGGTAGGCCCCTGACGCCCGGTCGCCGATGTCCCAGACCGAGACGGTGAGCGTGTCGCCGGGCATGGTCGGCTTGGAGAAGCGGGACCGCATCGTCCCGAAGCGCTCCGGGTCCGAGCCGCAGACCGCATGGAGCAGGGCGCGACCGGTGAAGCCGTAGGTGCAGAGCCCGTGCAGGATGGGGCGGTCGAACCCTGCTCGCTTGGCGAAGGCCGGGTCGGAGTGCAGCGGGTTGCGGTCACCGCTGAGGCGGTAGAGGAGGGCCTGGTCGGGCCGCGTGGCGTAGGTCACGGTCTCGTCGGGCTCACGCGTCGGGAGCGGCTCGGACGCCAGCTCGGTCTCCTCGTCGCCCTCGGGGTTGCGCGGGCCGCCGAACCCGCCCGCGCCGCGGATGAACAGGGCGGTGCGCAGCGTGAAAGCGGGAGCACCGCTCGCGGCGTGGCGCGCCTCGCTCTCGAGCACGACGAGCCCGGCCGATCCCTTGTCGTACATGCCGGCGACCTTGGAGGTCGACGAGACGGTGCCTTTGACCGGGATGGCGCCGTGCAGGTGGATGGACTGCTCGGCGTGGACGAGCATGGCCGGGTCGTACTCACCGAGCGAGATGCCGTCGCGCCCGCCCTGGCCGACGATGGTGGCGAACGTCGGGATCACGCGCTGGGTGACCCCGACGGAGTTCTCGGTCGTCAGATCGAGCTCGTCGCCGACCGGGTCCAGTGAGCCTGCTCCGACACCGAGGGCGTAGAGGAGAGCGTCCTTGTGGTCCCACGACCGCTCGACGGGTTCCGCGGTGGTTCCCACCGCGCCGAGGTTCAGTCCCATGTTTCCCTGCCTCCTTCGTACGTCGCACGGCTGTGACGGCATTGCATGTTACATTTGATACTGTCAAACTTGTCAAGTGGACGACGCCATGACGATCGACGAGTTGGCGGCCGAGGCCGGCACGACGACGAGGCATGTGCGGTCGCTGCAGACGATGGGGCTCCTGCCCCACCCCGAGCTGCGAGCACGCACCGGCCTGTACGGCGCACGCCACCTCGGCCGGCTCTCGGCCGTGCTCCGGCTCCAGGACCAGGGCTTCTCCCTGCGGTCACTGTCGCTCCTCTTCGCGGCCCACGACCGCGGCGAATCCCTCGCGGCCGCCCTCGGTGTGGACCGGGCCGATGACGGCACCGGGGGTACCGAGGAGCCCGACGTCGGCAGCGGCGATTCAGCCGAGTCGTACGGCTTCTCGACGCTCGACCCGCGCCCGGGACGTGGCCGGAAGCCGTTGTTGTGGGTGGTCCCGACCACCATGTGGGCCGACGACCCGGCCTCGGGGGCCGCGTAGGGTCCTGCGTCGTGGCCGCGGGCGAGGACGACGCGCACCTTCGGTTGCTGGTGCCGTGGTCCGGCGGTGAGGACCTGGGGGCGTCCGTCGCCGTCACCACGCGCCACGGCGGGGTCTCGACCGGCGCGTACCGCTCGCTCAACCTGGGCCTGCACGTCGGCGACGACCCCGCATCCGTCGTCGAGAACCGGCGACGTGCCGCCCGCGGCTTCGGCGTACGCCTCGACACGACGGTCTTCGCCGAGCAGGTCCACGGCGCCGGCGTCGCGGTGGTCGGGCCCGAAGACGGCGGGCGCGGCACGACCTCGTTGGAGGGGGCCGTCGCGGCCAGCGACGCGCTCGTGACCGCGACGCCCGGGGTCACCCTCGCCATCCTGGTCGCCGATTGCGTCCCCATGGCGCTGCTGGACCCGGAGGTCCGGGTCCTGGCCGCGGTCCATGCCGGGTGGCGCGGGACTGCGGCGGGCGCGGCCGACGCGGCGCTGCGCGCCATGAGCCGGCTCGGGGCGCGGCCCGAGAGGACGGTCGCCTTCCTCGGTCCGGCCGTCCACCCCGACCGCTATCAGGTGGGCGACGAGGTCACCGACGCACTCTGCCCCGACGGCACGGATCCGGCCGTCGCCCGTTCCGACGGGCCGGGCCACTGGTTGATCGACCTCGTCGCGGCCAACCGGTCCCGGCTCGTCGCCGCCGGCCTCGACCCCGGCCGGATCGAGTGCGCCGGCGCATCGACGGCCGACCCCGACTACTTCAGCGACCGCGCGGCCCGACCGTGCGGACGGTTCGCCCTCCTGGCCCGGCTCCTCCCCTGACCGCCGTAACATGTGCGCTGTCGCGCGCCGGCGGCGCGCCCACTCGCCGATGCCACCCCCCGACCACGGAGCCGAACGTTTCCACTACGACGGCTTGACCGTGGACCCGGCCTCGGGCACGGTGGCCTGCACCTACTCGACGCCGTCGCACTCCTTCACCGAGCGGTTCGTCTTCGGGCCGGACCGGGACTGGGAGAATCCCGCCGCAGGTGCCGCGGTGCGCCTCCTCTTCCTGCTCGCGGGCGTCTCGTACTACAAGACGACCGCCGCGCCGGTCATCGATCTGGGGGAGACCGGAACGACGGCGGCCGAGCGTGATTTCCTGACCGGCTACTACGTCGACGGGCTGGCCGAGTTCGCCTACCGCAACGCGATCGACCTTTCCGGGCTGAGTGTGGTCGGTCCCGACCGGCTGCCGTCGCCCCCGCCGGCCGCGGCAGCCGACGGTCGTGACCGGGACCAGTCGAGGCCGCTCGTGCCCTTCGGGGGTGGCATCGACTCCATCGTGACCGTCGACGACATCGCCCGAGGGTGCCCGGACACCGCGCTCTTCGTGCTCCATCCACCGCACGAGCGGTTCGCCGCCATTGAGGACGCGGCCGCCGTCACGGGCCTGCCGGTCACCCGGGTCGCGCGTGAGATCGACCCTCGGGTACGGCGCTCGGCCGAGCTCGGCTTCCTCAACGGGCACGTGCCGGTGACCGCCATCGTGACCGCCGCCGCGCTGGTCGAGGCCGTGCTCGACGGTCGCGACGCCGTCGTCCTGTCCAACGAGTGGTCGGCGTCGGCGCCGACCGTCGTCACGGGCGGGGGAGCGGTGAACCACCAGTGGTCCAAGTCCGAAGGGTTCGAGGTCGCGTTCGCCGCCGTGGTGCGCGACGCGCTCGGGCCGGTCCCGTCGGTGTTCTCGTACCTGAGGCCCCGCACCGAGCTCTGGGTGGCCCGACGCTTCGCCGCGATGACCCGCTTCCACGCGAGCTTCCGCAGCTGCAACCGCGCCTTCCACCAAGACCCGGCCCGCCGCCTCGACCACTGGTGCGGCACCTGCGACAAGTGCTGTTTCATCGACCTGGTCCTCGCGCCGTTCATGGACGCGGCCGCCCTCGGCGCCATCTTCGCCGGGCACGAGCCGCTGGAGAACGAGGAGAACGAGGAGCGCTTCGCCACGCTCCTCGACCTCGGCGCGGGCGAGCGGCCCTTCGAGTGCGTCGGGGACGCCGACGAGTGCCGCGCCGCACTGGTGCTGGCGTCCGAGCGTCCGGATCGCGCCTCTACGAGACTGCTGCATGCCCTGAGGGCCCGCGTCGGCGACGACCACGTCACCGACGCCGAGGCACTGCTCGCCCCGCGCGGGAGCCACCACATCCCGGATCGCTATGCGCCGTCCGATCTCCTGGTCCGCTCTCGCTGACGCGTCCGTCGGCATCTGGGGCCTGGGCGTCGAGGGACGCGCCAGCCTCCGCCGTGTGCGCCGGGCCGGAGGGGAACCCGTCTTGGTCGACGACACACCCGGGGCACCCGAGCTCGAGGGGCTCGAGGTGCTCGCGACGGGCCGGGGCGGCCTCGAACGCCTGATGCGCTGCGAGGTCGTGGTCAAGAGCCCTGGGATCAGCCGCTACCGGCCCGAAGTGGCGCAGCTGGAGGGAGCGGGCGTGCACGTCTGCGGTGGCCTCGGCCTCTGGATGGCCGAGGCCGACCCGAACCGCGTCGCCTGCATCACCGGCACCAAGGGGAAGAGCACCACCACCGCACTGGCGGTCCACCTGCTGGGTGCCCTCGGGTACGACGCCAGGGCCGGCGGGAACATCGGCCGGCCGCCCTGGGACCCGTCCGGGGAATCCGAACCCGACTTCTGGGTGGTCGAGACGTCGAGCTTCCAGGTCCCCGACCTCGACGTCGGTCCACGCGTCGTCGCGGTGACCTCGCTCTTCCCCGATCATCTCGACTGGCACGGATCGGTCGAGCGCTACTACGCCGACAAGCTCTCCTTGTGCACGAAGCCGGGCGTGGAGCTCGCGCTGGCCAACGGCACCGACGGCGAGTTGCGCCGGAATGCGGCCGCGCTCGGGCCGAGGGCGCGCTGGGTGGATGCAGGCGACGACGCCGGCGACGCCTCGTGGGCGCACGCCGCGTCGCTGCGCGGGCGCCACAACGCCGGCAACGCCGCGGTGGCGCGGGCCGTGCTGGAGGCGCTCGGAGCCGAGGGCGCGTCCGACCCGGCGCGTCTGGCCGCGGCGACCGCGGGATTCCCCGGTTTGCCCAGCCGCTGTCACACCATCGGCCACGTCGACGATGTCGAGTTCGTCGACGACAGCCTGTCGACCAACGTGCTCCCGACCCTGGCTGCCCTCGACGCCTTCGCCGGGCGTGCCGTGGCGCTCCTCGTGGGCGGACACGACCGGGGCATCGACTACGGACCGCTGGGCCGGGCGCTGGCGGAGCGCCCCGACCCGACGCTGGTCGTGACGATGCCCGACAACGGCCCCCGCATCGGCGTGGCGGTCCGGACGGCATCGGCGGCGGCCGGGACGGCGCTGCGCGTGGTCGACGCCGACGACCTGGCGGAGGCCGTGACGACCGCGCTCGCCTGGGCTCCCGCCGGCGGCGTCGTCCTGCTCTCGCCGGCGGCGCCGAGCTTCGGCCGCTTCACGGACTACCGGGAGCGGGCCGCCGCCTTCGCCGAGGCGGCCGCCCGATGTGGCGTGCCGGCCGGAGGATCTCAGGCGTAGGCCGGGGCCATCTCCTCGCGCTCGCTGAGGAACAGCCACCACGAGTCGGCGGACACCGTGGCCGCGGCCTGGAACGACACCGGGTCGGCGACGAGCTCGCGCAGCGCCTCCACGGACCACCCGGCGTGCTCGACCTCCTGGGTGGCGTGCACGTCCCAGAACCGCGTCCCCGTCGCGTCCACGCCGTAGTGCCGACGCAGTCCGTCGGCCTTCGTCGCTGCGACGTCGGCCGCCTGCACCTCGTAGGCGGCGACCATGGCCAGAGCGGCCACCGGGTCCAGGTCGACCGCGGTGCGAACGAGGGCCAGCAACGCCGCCGTCGACGGCTGCGGCTCGACGTCGGGCTCCGCGCCCACGGCCTCGGCGAATGCCTCGAAGAGCTCCGTGTGCGCGGCGGGATTCCCCCGCTCGTCAGCCAGGTTCGCCTCGACGAGTCGCCGCGCCTCACCCTCGGGCAGGCGGCGGGCGATTGCCTCGAGCGTGGCGGGCAGCTCCCGCTCGATGTGGCGGTATTGCTCCGCGTACGCCGCCAGTTCGCCGGGAGCGAGCTCTCCGGCCTCCCAGCGGCGGTAGAAGGGATGGGTCAGCAGGTGACGCCCGACAATCGCCTCCGCCAGCACCTCGTGGATCCGGTCAGTGGGCATGGCGCGCACCTTATCGGGTGCCCCGCGGCAGGCGCGTTGGAGGGCCGTGACCAGCGGCCACAATCATGGCCGTGCTCAGCCTCCTGTGCTTCGTCGTGGGAGGGCTGGTCGGGTGGGGGACGTCGGTGTCGGGGCCCCGGGTCCAGCGGGCCTGGCCCGTCGTGCTGCGCACCCAGATCCTCCTCACCTCGGCCACGCTGTCGCTGGCGGCCGCCTGGCGCCTGACCTCGGCCGGCGAGCTGCTCGGGCCGATCGCCCTCGCCGCCGGCCTCTGGGTCCTCCTGGGCGCGACGGTGGCGACCCGTCGGACGCGGAGCAGGGGGAGGCGGCGCTCGAGTCGTGGGCCGTGAGCCCCAACAGCGGGTTCTGGGTCGTCCCGGCGGCGGCCGCCTTCGCCGGGTCGGCGGGCACCATGATCGCGGTGCTCGCGGTCGTGATCACGTCGCTGTGGGGCGCGGTCTGCGTGCATCTCATGCGGCGCGACGCACCCTTTCGCCAGCGCCGTGCCACCTCGTGGATCGACCAGTCGCCTGTGCTCGCGTCCGCCGTGGGGCTGTTGCTCCACCTGTGGGGCCCGGCCCCCTCATGGACCGCGGACGCGCTGACCCTGGCCGGACCGCTGCTCGCGTTCTCGGGTGCGGCGCTCTTCGCGGGCTCGGTCGTCCATCCCCACAACCTCTCGGTGCGCCACGGCGAGCACGCGCTGCGGCGCTGGGGTTGGCTGACCGTGGTGAGAGTCGGCTACTACCTGGTCCTCGCCGCCGTGGCGTCGTCCAGCCCGCTCGCCATCGTGGCGGTCCTCAACGCGCTCAGCGCCCCGAGCTTCCAACCGGTCCAGCTCGCCGTCCTCTACGGGTACCGCTCGGAGCTCGTGGTCGCGGCGGTGCGCTGGGGATGGGTGCTCACACCGTTCGGGATACTGCTGGCCGCGCTCATCCGCTGAGAGAGCGGCTCCCCTCCGGTGCCCCGGACCGAGTGCGTCAGATCCCCCAGGCGCCGCCGCGCCGCCCCGGTGTCCTTCAGCTTCCGTTCGTCGACCGGCGCGAGCGCAGGTTGCGGTTCTTGATCCGGTTCCCGCACACGGCCATGTCGCACCATGCCCCACGTCGAGCGTGCGACCGGTCGAAGAAGGCCCACTGACAATCGGTGTTGCGACAAGCCTTGAGCCGGGTCCAGCTTCCGTCGCGCTGCGCGTCGCGGACGACGAGGAGCAGCGTCGCCATCGGGCGCAGACCTGCGCCCGCATCCGGTTCGAGGCTCACGAGGCCGTCCTGCGCCACCTGCGGGCGGAACCTCGAGGCGCGGGCGAGACTGGCCAGGGGGCGCAGGTCCTCTTCGGTGGGCGCCGCGCCGCCCGCATTGTGCACGAGGAGGGAACGGATGCTCTCCCTGACGTCGCGAACGAGCGCCAGCCCCGGCTCGTCCAGGAGCAGATCAGGGAGGATCCCCGCAGCGCTCAACCAGGCGTGCGCGCTCGCCGGGTCCGCCAGCAGGTCCGTTCCGACATCCGCTTCAGAGGTGTTGACGAAGGACTGCACGAGCAGGAGTGGCATCGGTGCGGGCTTGGTCTCGATCGCCGGGACCCAATCGGGCACGGAGACGTCGGGAAAGGACACGGGGACATCGTAGCCCTCAATGACCGGACAAAGGGGTTGACTGGTCAGGTCCATGACCTACATAATAGGTTTGATGGTCATGCAATCAGCCGGACCAAAGGGGGTCGGACAGCGATGATGGTGCTGGTCGAACACGATGACGACCTGGAGCTCCAGCCGGTGCGCCTCAGGAACCGGGTCGCGGCACGTGTGCACACACGGGAGCTCGACCGAGAGCTCGCGGAGGGCACCTCACCCGAATCGAGCGTCAGCCTCGCCCTGCATGCCGCCCGGCTGTACCGGCCGCGACATCGCGCCGGACTGGCACACGCCGTGCGCCGGCTGGCCCAGCTCACGGAGTGCCCCGCCCGCCTCAAGGTTCCCGTGTCCCTCCGGGCGGTCGGCCAGGTGGCGGACGAGCTCGAGGCCGTCGCGTCGCGTCTGGATGCACCGGGTCCGCTCGACGTCCGGGGGGTGGCCAAGGTCAGGAGCCTGCTGGCCGACGGTACCGGACCGCTCTACCGTCCGGCCGGATCGCCTGCCCTTCGGGACGAGCTCCTCTCAGTCCTCCGGGCCTTCGGCCCCGCTGATTGAGCGGCGGTCGGGCGCGTCCGCGCGACTCGGCCCGTCGACCACTTCGTTTCGCGCCGCGAGGATGGCGCGCAGGCGGGCCTCGACCTGTTCGTCGTGGTGGTCGTCGGTGAAGACATAGGGACGTCCGCGCCACAGGGCGTCGACCACGTTGGCCGCCACGACCGACGGCTCCACCGTTCCGATGGGGTTCAGGCCGGTCCGGATCATCCCCGGCATCACGACGCTGACACCGACCGGAGCCCCCAGGGCTTCGAGCTCGGCGCGAAGGACGTCACTCAGCCCGAGCACGCCGTGCTTGGCGACGGTGTACGGACCGAGGGCGGCACGGGCCAGGACGGAAGCCATCGACGCCGTGTTGACGACGTGGCCCTCCTCCCCGGTGGCGAGTATCAGCGGGACGAACGTCCGGACCCCGTGGATCACGCCCCACAGGTTGGTGTCGACCACCCGGTGCCACTCGTCGAGGGAGAGCTCCCACGAGTTGCCGCCGTTGACGACCCCGGCATTGTTCACGGCGACGTGGAGCGCGCCGTAACGCCCGACCGCGGCACGACCGACCGCGTCGACGCTTCCCGGGTCGCGCACGTCGCACCGGACGGCCGAGACGGCATCGCCGATCCGCTCCGCATGCGACGTCACCGCACGCTCGTCGAGGTCCGCCATGACGACCCTCATGCCCTCGGCGACGAAGGCTTCGGCGATGGCGAGCCCGATGCCGCTGCCGGCGCCGGTGACCACCGCGACCCGGCCCTCGAGCTCCTCCATGGGAGGGAGTCTGGCACCTGACTTCGCCGCCGGGGCCGGCGAGGCGGGTCTGTGCAGCCCCGACCTTGGCCGGCGGGAGGCAGAGGACGTGGGGGCTCGGCGACGAAGAGCTTCTCGATCGTGACATCCAACGGTCGTGACGGCATCGAACACCGCACGACCCGTGACCACGGGCGCGAGACCGACCCGAAGCAGGGTCCCGGCAGCAGGGGGTTGATGTCATGGCAAGCCTGAACCGACGGCAGTTCCTCAACCGGGGCACGTTGGCGGTCGCCGCGGCCGGAGTGGCGGTGACGGTCCCCGGGTTGTCCGGCCTCTTCGAGGAGGACGCGCCCGATCTCGTGCCGGCGGCGGAGACGGGCGCCGAGGACGCCGTGCCCGCCATGAGCGATCCCGTCGTGGCCCGGGTGACCGACGCCGGATCGGGCGAAGTCCAGCTCTTCTTCGGCAAGAACGCGGTCACCGTCAACGACCCGCAACTGGTCTCGCGTTTGGTCCGCGCCGCCCGCTAGCTCCAAGACACACAGACACAACAGACACACAGACACAACAGACACACAGACACAACCGTCCAACCCGCAGTCCTGTCCGTATCGATTGAGTGAGGTGAACCATGTCGTCCCATCGTGAAGCACCCGAGATCTCGAAGGATCCGGTTGCCGACAGCACCGATGTCTACGCCTTCGTCAGCCCCGACGACCCCAGCACGGTGACGCTGATCGCCAACTACATCCCTTTGGAGCCGCCCGACGCCGGCCCGAACTTCTACGAGTTCGACGACGACGTCCTCTACACCATCAACATCGACAACGACGGCGACGGGGTGGCGAACGTCGTCTACCAGTTCACCTTCACCACTCATCTGCGTGATCCGGGTTACTTCCTCTACAACATCGGCCCGATCACCTCGCTCAACAGCCCGAACTGGAACCGCGTCCAGCGCTACAACCTCCAGATGGTCGACGTCGACCGGGGCAAGGTCACGGAGTTGGGCACGAATCTTCTCTGCCCTCCGTGCAACATCGGTCCGCTGTCGACTCCGAACTACGCCGCCCTCGCCTCGGCCGCGATCAACTCCGTCGGCAACGGCATCAAGGTCTTCGCGGGGCAGCGCGCCGAAGGCTTCTACGTAGACCTCGGCGCAGTGTTCGACCTGGGGAACCTGCGACCGTTCCAGGGTGACCACGCCGGGTGGTCGGGGACCGGTCTGCCCAACATGGCGGCGGGAGTGAACTCGACCAAGGGGGTCAACGTCCACACCCTGGCGCTGCAGGTGCCGATGCACCAGCTCACCAAGGATCGGAACGCCCCCACTGCGCCCACCGGGACGATCGGGGTGTGGACCACGGCCAGCCGGCAGCAGGTCCGCATCTACGAGGGTGGCTCGGGCGCCAAGGCCGGGACGACCCAGAACTCGGGCCCGTTCGTACAGGTCTCACGGCTGGGGAACCCGCTGTTCAACGAAGTCCTCATCCCGATGGCGAACAAGGATTTCTGGAATTCGCAAACGCCAGCGAACGATTCCCAGTTCGCCGGCTACGTCTCGGCCCCGCAGCTGTCCACACTGCTTCCGTCGCTGTTCCCCGGGGTGTTCCCGAACCTGGCGGCGTTCAACCAGAACAGCACACCCCGCGCCGACCTCCTGGCCATACTCCTGACCGGGATTCCGAGCGGTGTCGTACCCGGATTCCCCGGCAATTTCATCGCGAGCACGCAGGCGGACATGTTGCGGCTGAACATGACGATCCCCCCGTCGTCGCCTTCGAACATCAGCAATCTCGGGGTCGTCGGTGGCGACAACGCGGGCTTCCCGAACGGTCGCCGGGTCTTCGACGACGTGGTCACCGTCGAGTTGCGCGCCCTGGCGGGGCTGACCATCCCGCTCGTCGTCCCGTCGTACACCCCCGACGCGGCCGCCGGTGCGATCAGTATGGGCCTGACCTCGGGGCCGGCCGATCTGACCGCCATGGGGAAGGAGAACTACCTGGCCACCTTCCCGTACCTGGGCCTGCCGCATTCGGGGTACTTCGCTCACGCGGGCCAGTCCGCCTCGTGAGCGGCCACCACCATGGGTCCGACCTGCTCGGCCGCGGCGAAGCACCGCCGCGGCCGAGCGAAGCGGGAGCCGTCGTGCTCGACATCGGGCCGGGCGCCGGAGTGGCGATCGTCCGCACCGGCGCCTCCATGTGCGGGCTCGAGATGGAGATCAGGCGAGTGGGAGACGACTGGTGCGGGCAGCACGTCTATGTCCGCCGTCGCGAGGGCGGCGGACATCGACAATTCGCGGCCATCTTCGGCGCGCTCGGAGACGGGTCGTACGAGTTCCGGATTCGGGGCAGCCGTTCTCCCGTCGCGCGCGCCGTAGCGATCATCCACAACGGATCGGTCGCCCTCGCCGACTGGACCTGACGTTCCAGGGACGGCGACACGGGAGAACGACGTCGCATTTCCCTGCAATCCGACACCGGTCTGGCGTCGGTGGCAGAGCAACCGACGCAGTGTGACTCCGCCGGCTCGCTGAGCGTTCGCACCCGAACCGGCGGTTCGTCTCCATCCCGCCGGTCCCCGGAACCGTCGGCGCTCAGGCAAGGGACGGTCGTGCATTCGTCGATTGACTTCACCCCCGTGTCAAGCTGTGCGTCGATGTTCCAAGACACGGCAATCGGGGGTCGGATATGACGTCGGCGGAACGAGGGCCTCTCTTCCTTTCCATGAGGTGGGGCGTCGCCTGCCTCGTTGCGTCGCTCGGTCTCGTCGGCGCCGGAATCTTGGCTTTCGCTCTCGGTGCGCCGACCCACTATCTGGTCCCGCTCCAGTGGGCCGGGTCTGCGAAGAACGCGGGCGACGTCGTCGGCCATCGCGCCGGTGCGTTCCGGACTGGCATCTACTGGGACTTCCCTCTCATTGCCGGATACACCGGGGGCCTTCTGCTCGCGTGCTACCTCGGACGGAGGGTCTTCTGGACGGCGGGACTCCTCCGGTGGGCGCTCGTGGGCTATTGGGCCGCTGGGCTGGCCGCGTTGTCCAACCTGATCCAGGACGGTCTGCTCATCGGTGCCCTCAGATCCAGTCCCCTCCATGGCACGTGGATCTTCCGGGTCACCGCGGCGTCCTCGTTTCTCAAGTTCGCATCCCTCTTCGTGCTCGTCCCGATCGGAGTGATCGCACTGGCGACGGCCTTCGGGCGACTGGTGACCCACAGGCGTTTCGTCCGGCGATGGGCGGAGGCGCAGAACAAGTGCACACAGGAGGACGGCGACAGCTCTCCGGTGATCATCCCACCTCCGCTCCTCGAGTCCGCCAGGACCCAGTCGAGACGAATGCAACGCGACGGCGCGACGGCGAAGACCGCGTCAGAGAACTGGGGCGTGCGGCGCAAGCTCGACCTCGACGCCTCGATCCGCCGCCAGTGGTGGGGTGAGGACAACCGGAGCTCCGCCCCGGTGCACTTCACCCAGGACAGCCAGGCGCCGACCGGCCCAGCGGGGAACACAGCGATCTGCCTCTCGGGCGGGGGCATCCGATCGGCCTCGGTCGCCCTCGGTGCCTTGCAATCGATGCGGTCTGCTCTGGGTGACTTCAGCGGTATCGACCGGATCGTGTCGGTATCAGGAGGCGGCTACACCAACGGGGGTCTGCAGCTCGCGTTGACGGGTCGAGACGGAAAGGCCGCCGGGCCTGGCGGAGCCAAAGCTGATGACGTCTTCTCGCCGGGTTCCGTCGAGGAGGATCATCTCCGGCGGCACAGCAGCTACTTGTCCGACGGGCTCGGCCAGTGGCTCGTGGCCTTCGGCGTTCTGTTTCGCAACCTGCTGGCCTCGCTTCTCGTCCTCGGGCTCACGGTTGCCGCGGTGGGATTGGCCATCGGTTTCTTCTACCGGCACGTGCCGATCGTCGCCGGTGGTCTCCAGACCATTCACACCCGGATGCTCGCGGGTGCCGGCACCCACGCTCCGGGATTTCCCTCCGTGCCCTGGGGCGTCACCTTGGGCGTCGCCGCGCTCTTCGGACTCGTACTCCTCCTCTACGTCGCCGAGCTGGTGTGGTGGTCGCTGAGCGGTTCGCGGCCGGCCGCGATGGCGCGTGTGACCGCAGGGACTGCGATCGGGGCCCTGCTGCTGGCGGTCGTGGGTGTCGGCGTTCCGGCGGTGGTCTGGGCGAGCTCGTGGGTCACGTGGCACCTCGGCATCTCGTCCAAGCCCGTGGTGGCCGCGTCGAGCGTCGCCACCGCCCTTTCGTACATCGCTGTTCTCGCGGCACTGGGCCGCAAGAAGCAGGTCGTGATGACCGACGTGAAGAGTGGCGAAAAGGCCGTGAGCGGCGTCCTTCCCAACAGCATGGTCCAGAGGATCGTCATTTGGATCGCCCTCCTGGCCCTGCTGCTCGTCGCACTGATGATCGCCGGTTGGGTCGCAACCAGTGGGCTGGACGACTCCTGGTGGTCGTTTCTCGTCGTCGGACCCCTGGTGTTCGTGATCGTATTTCTGGATCAGACCTCCATGAGCCTCCACCCCTTCTACCGGCGGAGGCTGGCCAGTGCGTTCGCCGTTCGTCGGGAGACTGTCGACGTCAGCGCCAACGGGCAGCCCGACCAGAACAGGGTCGCGGTCGCGGTCCCCTACTCGTACGACGAGCCCACCGATCTCAGCACGTACGGGGTCAGGCGACCCGGCTGGCCTCGACCGACATTCGCAGCGTCCGCCAACCTGACCGGGCAGGCTCGGACCCCGCCCGGACGCCGGTCGGTCTCCTACGCCCTCGGCGCGGACTACGTCGGCGGCCCTCAGGTGGGTTGGGTCCGTACCGACTTCTTGCAGGAGTTGGTCAGTCCCGTGATCGGCAAGGACCTCACTGTGGAGGCCGCCATCGCGATCTCGGGGGCTGCCATCGCGTCGGCTATGGGTGCGCAGACCCGTGATTACGAGGTGTTCCTCGCCTTGACCAACGTCCGTCTCGGTGCCTGGCTGCCGAATCCGCGATTCATGGCACTGAAGAGCGCCAACTTGAAGAACTGGACCGTACCCGGCCTGCCGAGGATCAGGGGCCTTACCTATTTCGCCCGGGAGATCTTCGGACTCCATTCTGACCACAGCCGGCTCCTCTTGTGTACTGACGGAGGTCACTTCGACAACCTCGGCCTGATCGAGACGCTGCGCCATCGCTACGACCTGATCTATTGCTTCGACGCCAGCGGGGCGACAGAACCAATGGCGGACACCTTGGCCGGCGCGCTGATGCTCGCCCGGGAGGAGCTCGGTGTCGAGATCGAGTTCGAGAAATACTCGGATCTGGTGCCCGGCAGTGGGACCACGCTCGACCCTGCAGGGCCGTTCTCGGCCCTCAACTCGAGGCTCTCCAAGTCCGCCGTCATCTGCGGGAAGATCCTCTACCCCGCGATCGGAAACGAAGAAAAGAAGGAGGGCCTTCTGATCTTCGCCCAGGCCGATCTGACAGGCGACCTGCCCTACGACCTCCTCGAGTTCACGCAGGACGACCCCGGATTCCCCAACGACGGGACAGCAGATCAATGGTTCGACTGCAACCGTTTCGACGCCTACAAGAGGCTCGGGTCCTACTTGGGCGAACGGGCCGTGAGCATGGTCGACGAGATACGAAACGCCCCGAAGTCAGGCAGTGGAGGGACCACCGAAGAACCCCCCGTGACCGGGACCCCCGCCGCCCCCTCGCGTGCACCCGCCGGCAGTCATCCCGAGGACCGCGCCCCGGCGATGGCTGGTACTGCGACGCCATCCGAACCGGGGGCGGGCGGGGGTCATTAGAGCCCGCCCCGCGGCGGGCGTTCGACCTGGACCACGCGGGGAGCGTTCTCACGCTCGCCCGCGAACTCGGTGCCCACGACGGGAGTCCAGCGCCCGTCGTGGGCGGACGACTCCGTGATCGCCTCGAGGACCGCCATCTGCGCCACTCCGTCCCGGAACGTCGCCGGTTGCGGCCCGCTCACATCCCGGCCCGCGATCATGTCGCCGAAGGCCTGGGCCAGCTTCACGTATGGGCCGTACTCGACCCCGAACGTGATCATCTGCTCGTACGTGGTGCGAACCGCGCCGTCGGGAAGGGCGGGCGCCTTCGACTGGCCCACTCCTTCAGGGACAGGAGCCAGGGTGACCCCCTCGGGCCCTGCCACCTTGACCGTCGAACCCACGCCTTCGATCCACGCGACGCCCCTCGAACCGGTCACGCGGGTCTCGACCAGCACGCCCCAGTCCGCCGCGGTCGACTGCATGACGCCGACGGTGCCGTTGCGCATGCGGAAGTGCACCACGAAGCCGTCGTCCGACGTCATGGACTGCCGTTCGGCGACCCGGACGAGATGGGCGCTCACGCCTTCGAACTCGCCCAGGGTGACGCGGATCTGGTCGATCAGCTGCGATCCGTGTGCCCACATCCAGCCGCCGCGTGAGTCTGCGTCGGCCCACCACTCAGGCACGACGGCGGCCGGATCGGCCAGCACGGGGACGTTCATGATGAAGGTCGCCATTCCAGGTCGACCGATGTCGCCCCTCCGGACGGCACGAGCAAGTCCCGCCTGGCCGGGGTCCCATCGGAATTCAGTGCCGAGCACGTGGACGACCCCAGCCGCCTCGGCCGCGGCGTGCACGACACGTGCTTCCTCCAGTGTGGCAGTGAACGGCTTCTCGCACAGGACGTGCCGCCCGGCCGAGATCGCTTCGAGCGTCAACTCGGCATGGGTGCGCGGTGGCGTCGCGATCGTCACGGCGTCCACACCGGGTACCGACAGCGCTTCGCGCAAGGACGGGAGGGCCCGCGGGACGTCGAAGAGGCCCGCCCGCTCGACGGTCTTCGCGGGGTCGCGTCCGACGAGCGCCAGAACGTCGAATCCCGCGGCTCGAAGAGCGCGGACGTGGGTGTAGCAGCCGAATCCTGTTCCGACGACGGCGACCCCGGTCATCGGAGCCGGGTCTCGCCGGCCGATTCAGCCTGCTCGCCCACGGCGGAGAGCAGGTGACGGGTGGCCTCGGCCGCCCTGGCGGCCGCCGCTCGCGCCCCCAGTGCATGCAGGTCGTCGGAGAACACCTCCACGCCGATCGGTGCGGCGGACCCGATCCGCCCGAGCGCGTCGAGGTATCCGAGGAGGTCGAATGCACCGGCGCCCGGTAGCAGGCGCCGGTGCAACGTCGCCTCGACCAGGTTCTCCTCTGCCTCCGCCGGGCCGTCGTCGATCTGGACGGCCAGCACCCGCTCGCCCGGGACCACGAGCAGATCTTTCGGGTCTGTCCCCGTGCGAGCGCAGTGCCACGTGTCGATGTTGAGTCCGCCGTTCGGGCGGTCAGCCAGGGTGACCACCTCGAGCGCCGTGTCGAGATCGGGGATCCGCGACCACGCCAGCCACTCCAGGTGGACCAGGAGACCGAATTCGGCCGCCCGGTCACACAGTGCGGCGAAGGACGCGGCGGCGTCGGCGACGCCCCATTCACCGCCGAGGACGTCTGCCGCGTTGATCGACCTCGCACCGAGGACCGCGCCTATGCGGAACAGATCGGACTCTCCGAAGCGGAACACGTCGATCGGATCGAGCTCGGGTGGGATGGAGAACGTGGCCGCCCCGGGGGTCCACCACCACGCTGGGTCGAGCTCCGCCACGGCCACGCCATGATCTTCGAGGAGGGCCACGAGATCCGAGTCGCCGTACCCCTCCTGACGCGCCCCGTCGTAGTCGCGCCCCCACAGCGAGATGGCGCGGAACCCGGCGGCCGCAGCCGCCTCGACCCGGTCACGGAACGGGGTGTGACGGGGGAGCGTCCCCGAGCACAGGACGAGGTCGTCGGGGCCGAGCATCATGATGACGCTGATCCGGTCTCGCAGCGGCGCCGGGCGTTCCGATCCTGACCGTACGCGCGCACGACGAGACGCCTCTCAGTACCCGGCCACGGGGTCGACCACACCCCGCAGCGCCTGGCCCGCTCGGTACCGTCGCAGGTTCTCGACGAACAACTCGAGAGTCCTGGGCATCGTGTTCGGCGCGCTCCAGCTGATGTGCGGACTCACCCGCACGCCCGGGTGGGTGTAGAGCCAGTGGCCCTCGGGTAGGGGCTCCGGGTCGACGGTGTCGAGGCTGGCCCGCGCCACGCGGCCTTCGTCGAGCGCATCACGGAGCGCCTCCTGGTCCACCAGGCTTCCCCGCGCGATGTTGATCAGGTGCACGCCCGGCTTCACGGCGGCAAAGGCGGCCTTGTCCATGAGATGGTGCGTCTCGGTGGTGGCGGGAGCGGCGATGACGACGTGGTCCGACCGCGCCAACAGCTCGTGGAGCCCGGACACGACCTCGACGCCCGACAGAGGCGGTCCGGCGCCGGTGCGCCGGGCAGCGACCACGTGCGCGTCGAAGGCTTGGGCGCGGCGCGCCACCTCCGTCCCGATGGCGCCGATCCCCACCAGCCCTACCGTCTTTCCGGCCAGCGTTCCGAGAGCGGCGATGTTCCAGCGCTCCGGAGGAGCGGAGACCCAGGACTCAGGGAGCGACTTCTCGAACGCCAGCATCACGGCGAGCACCCATTCGGCGATGGCGACGGAAGCCGCCCCGCGCGAACAGGTCAATCGCCGGCCGCCGAGCGCGTCGAAGGGAAAGTTGTCCACGCCGGCACCGAGCACATGGGCCCAGACGATGGAGGGGGCGAGCAGGTCTCGGATGGTGTCCTGGTCGTGGAGCATCATGACGAGCACCTGCGCATCCGCCGGCACAGCGGTGCCACGGTCACACACCACGGCGCGCTCTCCGGCCGGGAGCAGCGACCGCAACCCACGCGCCAGCCCTTCGCTGAATGGCCCCCCGTTCACCACGATGGCACCATGCGCCGATTCGGTCATCGGGTACCGTGCGTTTCTTCGGCCCGAGTGCCCTGCAGCGCCTCAGTAAGCACGACCTCGATCCGAGTGCGCTCGGTCACCGGAATCGCTCCACCACGTCGAGGATACGCCGACCGGCCACGGCGACGTCGAGGTCCCGCGCCACCCCGAAGCCCGCGGGGTGAGGCGCAGGGTGTCTCCGCTCCACCCGACACAATCAGGTGAGCGGTTCCTCTCCGACCAGGGTCGTCCGATGCATCATCCGCCCGCTCGCCACCGGATACGGAACGACCCGGTGCATCGTTCCCGTGTTGTCCCAGATGAGCAGATCGCCAACCTCCCATTCGTGTTGATACACGTACTCGGGCTGGGTCGAATGCTCGAGCAGGCGATCCAACAGCTCCTTGCTCTGTTCAGAAGCCAGCCCCTCGACATGCGAAGCCGTCGCGCCCAGCACGAGCGAACGACGACCCGATGCGTGGTTCCAGACCAGCGGGTGCGAACGGACGGGCCTTGTCCGCCAGTCGGCCACGTCCTCCTCGGTGAAATCACGTCGAGAAGCCCGCTCGATCGTCTCCGCCGAGTGCACGACCCGGAGATCCGCGATGAGGTCCTTCTCTTCTTGGGTGAGATCTTCGTACGCCGCGTAGGTATTCGCCCACTCGGTCTGTCCTCCCGTCTGCGACAAGTGCCGCGCGCTCAAAAGCGATGCCCGAGAGGGAATCTCGTCGGTGGTTCCGTCGATGTGCCAGTGAAACGTTCCGAGCAGGTAGTTGGCCGTCCTGGTGATGCTCGCGTCGAGCGTGACCTTGTAGATGTGGTTTTCACCTTGATCCGTCAGTTCGCCCAGGGTTCGGGCGAAGGCCACCTGCTGGGCGTCGTCGAGATTGGCCCGACGAAACAACACGAGTCCGCGCTGTCCGAGAACCTCGCGAATTTGTTCGCTGTGGGCGCCGTTCAGCAAATCCGTGGTGGCTGCGTGGATCTCGGTCCCGATGCGGGGGCTGAGGTTGACCATCTCAAGTGTCATGTCGCTCACCTTTTCTGGTCGGCGGGTTGGTCGAGCACCCCAATCGATTCATCTCCGCTTGCATCGGATTCGACCCCGGCGTCACTCGCCCCGCCTCGACGACTCGACTTCCGCTGGCGCGCCGCCGTGCCACACCACGTGTTCGCGACGGTCCCCCAGCAGGAACCCGGTCATCAAGCGGTCGACGAATCTCCACGACCCCCCGACACGCTCGAAGCGGTCGATGTACCGACCCGATGCAACCGGTTGGAGCGGCAGAAGTTCGGTCTGCTGGAAGACCGTGGCATAGGAGCAGGCCGAGGCTCGGTCGCCATCGACGTCGATGGCGATGTTTGTGATCACGTGCTTCGTCCGCGGTGTGCCGTCCGCGTGCAGACGTGTCAGCTCGCAGAACGCCCGAACCTGACCGGCACCCTCGTAGCGAGACGATCCACCATCCGGGTGTTGGATCCGGTACGTGGCGTGCTCGAACATCGACGCGACAGCGGTCCACCGGCCGGCGTCGACGCACTCCGCGTAAGACAAGAGCAGCACGTTGATCGCGTGCCAGTCGGAGAAGGCGGTCGGCTCACGATCTCCCATGTCGCCGGCGCCTCAGGTCCTGGTCCGGAGGCTGCCCACCGGGGTGGTCATGGCGTCCCTCCGGGCCCGAACTCAGGGAAGAGGTTCACTGATCCGGTCGAAAGACGTGCCGGAGGTATCGGGCGGGAACGGCTGGTGCCACAACTCGACCGGGAAGGACACGATGACGAACGAGTACACGAGGCGCAGGAGGTTGTCGGCGTCGTCGGGCATGTCGTCGAGGGGGTACTTGTCGCAGTATGCGATCGCCTCTCCCACCCTCGGCAGTACGGCGTCGTACAGGCTCTGCATTTCGTCGATGGTGCTGGACATCCGTTCGGCCCAGCGTTCGCGCTCGGTCGCCAAGCACCAGCGCTCGGCGAACGGTTCCAGGTCGCTGAAATCATTCGGAAGGAGAGCCATATCGCTCAGACCACGACCCGCTCGCGCTCGTAGCGGTGCACCCATTCGGCGGCCGCCTGGTGGAAGTTCCGGACCAGCACCTCCTGGTCGTTCAAAGGAAACCGATCGATCACCCGCGACTCGAGGCCCCGCTGCGTCGCCTCGAGCGTGTTGGCGTCCTGAAGCGAATACTCCTTGAACGAGACGGCCGCCATCTCCCGGCCGACTCTTTCCGACGCCGACTTGGCCGGAAGGGAGTACACGTTGCCCTCGAACACCAGCGTGTTGTGCGAGGTCGGCCAGAACTGGTGCGTGTTGTACCAGCCGGCCTGCCAGATCAGGATCGCGAAATTCGGGAAGAACTGGAACGACGACAGACCCCAGGGATCGATCTTCCCCGGGTTGACGCCAGCCGGGAGCTCGCCGAGATCCGACTGCTCCCACGGCCCGAAGAGCCCGCTACGGGTGGCGACGTCCGCCGGCTTCACGTTCTCCGCTGGCATGTCCCAAACCCGGTGCAACGAGCCCGCCGTCGTGACCAGACCGTGCGGGCCGTCCACTTGATAGTGCGGTGCCTCGTATCCCATCTGTGTGATCGCGGCGCGCAGTTGGCTCGGGTGCTGGCCGACGTGCACAACGGGTGCGTGGTAGAACTCCATGAAAGCGTCCGAGAAGACCTTCCAGTTCGCACGGCACTCGACTCGGAACGCGTAGCGGTCGGTCATCTCCCCGAACGGGTAGTCCTCGACTCCGAGCAACATCGGCCCGAGGAACTCGCGCAGAGACTGATGCGGTTGCTCGGCGAAGTTCACGAAGATGAAGCCGGCGAACACGTCACAGTGGACCGGCACCAGACCGTACTCGGACCTGTCGAGGTTGAAGAACTCCTCTTCTTGTTGTGCGAAAACACAGGCACCGTCGATCGCGTAACGCCAGCCGTGGTACTTGCAGGTGAACTGGCGGGCCATCCCGCTCGTCTCCTCCTGGGGGAAGTCCTGCCACACCAGCTTGTTGCCGCGATGCCGGCACACGTTGTGGAAGGCCCGCACGGCCTCACCGTCACGGACGACGATGATCGACGTATTCGCCGCGGGGATCTCCTTGGTGAAAAACCTTCCACTGCGCGGGATCTGCTCGAGACGCCCCACTTGTAACCAGGCCTGCTTGAAGATCGCCTCACGCTCGAGCTGGTACCACTCGGGCGAGATCGAGTCCTCGTAGGAAACCGGTTCGGTGCCGAGTTCGGGATAGTGCTCGGTCCAACTGCCTTCGGCGGGCTTCGGGTAACGAGCCATAGTCAGTCCTCCAGTCCTGCGGTCCACCGAACGTGCTCAGCGCGAAGTTAGCTGGTCATCCGACCGGTCGGAACAATTTGTGTGCGTCATGCGCCGAGACGCTCGAGCATCGCGGATGCGCGCTCGATGCTGCGAACGATCGGGGTCCGATAGCCCTCCTCTTCGATCCTTGGACCGAGGATCTCCAGGTCAAACGGTCCCTCGTATCCGGCCTCGAGCACAGTCCCCATGAGCCGCTCCACCGGGACATCCCCATCCCCGATGGCACACCGGTTGGGCATGTCGAACGTGCCGAGTCTGTAGTCGTTGATCTGGACGAGCGCGATGAGGTCGGTGTGTTCGCGGACGAGCTCCTCGAGCCCGCGCTCGTACCAGGACGAATAGAAGTCGACGGTCACACCCATGTCCGCCATTCGGGCGAGATCGATGGCGTCTCGGACGCAGTGCAGGAAGCTGACGTCCGTTCGCAGGGGATTGGTGGGCTCGACCGAGACCACGACACCGAGCGTCTTCGCCCTCGCGACCAGCGGCGCCATCTCCTCGCAGAACTTCGCCGCGGCCTCCTCCCAGGGCATCGATCCAGCGCTACCGGTGACGGTGTAGAGCACCGGGACACCGATCGAGGCGGAGAAATCCAACGACTCGGCGAACCCGTCCCGGTAGCACGACATGCTCGACACCCGCAGGTCAGCGTCGAGTACCGCCCGTCGGGACTCGTCCCATCCGGCCACCTCGAGCTTGGGTGAGATCAGGCTCACATTGCCGATACCGAGGTCGGCCCAGAGGGCGAGATCGTCCTCGAACGACTGGCTCATCGAGCAGATGGCGTTGACGGACAGCCGAGGATGCATCGCCTCAGAACGACCGCCGTCCGGCACAGCCCTGAGCCTGTGACCGGGATCCCTCCGCCGTCCGATCGACCACCTTCAGTGACGCTTCCCGGCCGCAAGCTCCGGCGCGAAGAGCTCCTCCATGTTCCCGAGTTTGACGGCGATCACCCAGTCGTGGTGCTTGATCCGCCAACCTTCGACCGTCCGCACCAGGCGAGTCGGCTGGATTCCGAGGCTCTCGTAGAACTTTCCGGCCCGCTGGCCGACGCCATGGTGCATGGCGCGCACGCGGGCAACGGCCTCCGCGCTGTCCCCATCGACTGTCGGACTCATGGACGAGACGTGGTGGTAGGTCACGATTTCGCTGCTCCCTGACATGTGTCGCATGGCGTCGACGATGTTGGCGCGACCTTCCATGACGAAGTCGGGAGTCCAACGAGCGGTCGTGTCCTCAGTGAAGACCTCGTCCATCTGCTCCCATCCCTTGGCGTCGACGAGCTCGAAATAGCGGATGATGACGTCGGTGATGGCCATCCGGTCAACGAGCGCCTGGACCTGCGCGTCGAGGCTCATCGACCTAGTCCTCGACGGTGATAGCGGCCTTCGGACACGCTTGCACCGCTTCGTCGAGGCTTCCGCGCAGGGATTCGTCCGGGTCGTCGTTCATCACGCGCACGATGTCGTCATCGTCATCGAGGGCAAAGACCTCGGGACACGCGGCGACGCACACGCCATGGGCATCGCATCGCAACTCGTCGACGACCACTTTCACGGCCGATGCCTCTGTGACGAGACGGTGCGCACGGCCGTACGAAGAGGCCCGACGAGATGGGGACACGATCGCGTTCGTAGGTGCCCTCGGTATCGCGGTGCTGCACCTCTGACGTGAGCGAACCCGAGGTCCACGATTTCGTCCTTGGTCCCGACGTTCAAGGTCGATCCACACGGATATTCCGAGACGTCGTGGAACGGAGCTCCGAGCCGCTTCACGACTCGAACCTCACGGGCAACGTGCTCAGACCCTGCAAGAACGGGTTCGCCCAACGTTGGGGGGCACCTCCCAACTCCCAATTGGGAAACCGGCCGAGGAGCCGTTCGAAGATCGTCGTCGCGTCTGTCCTCGCCAGGAGCGCTCCGGGGCACGAGTGTTCGCCGTATCCGAATGACTGGTGGTCCTTCCCGAAAGACCGGGTGATGTCGAATTCATCGGGGCGCTCCCAGACGTCCTCGTCGCGGTTGGCACTGGCGTAGGCCATGAAGACGTAGTCGTCCTTACGGATGGGTTGTCCGCCGATCTCCTGATCCACGGTGGAAGTCCGGCAGCCGGACCAATTGAGCGGGTAGTAGCGCAGGGACTCTTCGATTGCGTTAGGGATGAGCTCCGGGCGCTCGACCAACAGCCTGCGCTGCTCGGAGTGCTGCGCGAGAGCCAAACCCACGAAGGAGAGCATCGATCTTGAGGTCTCTCCCGCGTTGACGAAGGTGTGGATAATCGAGATCGCCATCCCGGGTGGAACGGGGCCCCCGTCGTGCTGGGATCGGGCGATGATGCTCGCCAGGTCGTCAGCCTCTGCCCCACTGGCCCGTCGATCGGCCAGAAGCTCGCCGCAGTATGAGTGGAACTCTTCCACGAGACGGTGGACTCGCTCTGCCTCTTCTGGATCACGATCGGGGTCGATCGTGATGGCGAGCATCTGTGCCGACGCCATCTCGATGAAGCGCTCGCGGATGTCCCGTGGGACGCCAATCAACTCGGTCATCAGAGCGGCAGGGATGCGCCCGACCGTTGTCACGAAGTCGACAGCCGACCCAGGCTCGATCTCCGCGATGAGCTCGTCGGCGATCTCGGCGATTCGTGGCTTCAGGCTCCTGACGAGACTAGGCCGAAGGGCCTTCATCATGACGCTGCGGATCTGCCCATGACGAGGGGGATCCGAGATCATCAGGCTCTCGAACTTCGGGTCTCCCATAGAGAGCTTGCCGTGTGCGATCGCCCGTCGAGTCTCGGCTGGGCTGAGGTTCCCCCTCGTAATCTTCCTCTGTGCCCACTCGGGAAGCTGGTGGAGGACCGTCGACGGATCGCTGGCATCGCCGATGGCGAACCCGAACGCGCTCGAGAACAGTTCGGGATGGCTCCCTACGAAACGCTGGTCCTCCCATTTCGGGAGAATCCACAATCCCGTCGGGTAGCCCGGCGGCTCATACCAAGAAACCCGCGCGGCATGCCGCTGAGCAGCGATGGACGCGTACATGTCCGCGGGCTCCTGCATGTAGAAGGACGCGTCCTCCCATGCCGGCCACTTTACAGCGGTGGCGTCCGTCGCCGTCACCGACTCAGCTCGACCAAGGCTTCTGATCCCACGACCGGTCCAGGCCCTGCATCCCAGCGCCGAAGGGAAAGAACTGGCGTTGGGCCCACATCTCGGCCTGGAGCCCGTGATCAAGCTCGTTGAGCACGGCGCGCTTGAGGTTCTGTACGAGGAGGTGCCGGGTGTTCCTCGTGGCGATGGGCGGTCGCATCGCAATCTGTCGGGCGATCTCCCAAGCCCTATCGAGAAGCTCGCCCTTTGGAAGCACTTCGTGGACGACGCCCCACTCCCGCGCCTCATGAGCTGTGAGCTTGTAGCCCATGAGAAGGAGATAGCGAGCGCGGCTGGGACCGACCAGCGCTTCCCACATCACGTGTTGGCCGTCGCCCGGCACCATCCCTCGTGGGAAGTGGGAGAGGTCTTGGAACCACGTGTCCTCCGATGCCAGGACGATGTCCATCAGCAACGGAACCTCGGAGTGCATGCTGCAAGGCCCGTTGATCGCCGCGACCATCGGTACGTCAACGGCGAGGAGGTTTTCGAGCAGCATGCGGCCGTACCACGATTTCTCATCCATGATCGCGACGCCTTCGGCGTCCGAGTACGCGTTGTACAACGGCTCGCCGCTCTCCGTCACCGGCCGGCCCCAACTGTGGTTGTACGTCTCTCCCGTGCCGGTGTGGATCAAAACCTTGATTTCCCGGTCGCCCGCGACGTCCGCAAAGGCATCGGCCATCGCATCGTGCGACGACCACTCCCAGTGCAAGGGTCCACCGTCTGTGTGGCATTGCATGAAGAGGATGCCCTCTTCGCTCAGCTCAAACTTGTAGTTGGCGTAGCTGTCCTTGTACTCCGCGAAGCGAGCCCGTTTTACCAACGCTTCCCCCTGTCCAGCTTCTGCCCGTTTCTGTACTGACCGGTCAGCCTATAGCTGAACGGACTGGAGGTTCCTGCCCCGAGGCATACCGTGTCGTCGCCCCCGTTTCGCTCCCCTTTTCGTCAATGCTCGTGTCCGACCGGTCTCGGGACGTCCGAATCCGCTCCGGCGAGGCTCCCACTTGAACGGGTGCCCGCGTGAGCCGATCGGCTACGCGCCCACCCGGTCGAGCAGCTCACTCGCTCGCTCCACTGAGCGCCGGACTACGGAGTGATAGCCCTCCGCTTCGACCCGTGGACCCATCACCTCCAGGTCGAAGGATCCCTCGAAGCCCGCGTCGACCACCATGGCCAACAGGCGCTCGAGCGGGATGTCGCCGTCACCGGGCACCGCACGATCCCCCGTCCGGGTCGTCCCGATCACGTAGTCGGAGATCTGTGTGAGCCCCACCAGATCGATGTTGCGCCGGACGACCTGTGCGAGACCCCGCTCGTACCAACTCGACTGCAGGTCGAGCATGACCTTGGTCCCCGCCCGGCGGGCGACGTCCATCGCGTCGCGCTGCCAGAACACGAAGCTGATGTCGACCCGCAACGGGTTGGTCGGCTCGAGCAACAGGGGAACGCCGACTTCGCCCGACCGTTGTACCGCAGGAGCGACGAGCCCGGCGAATGCGCTCGTCCCCTGGTCGAAGGACAACGTCGACGCCGCACCACTGCAGACGTAGACGGTCGACGCCCCTACCGAGGCAGCGAAGTCGATCACCTCGACCGTTCGCCTCTGGTCCTCGCCGAAGGAACCCAGCGAGCGGTCGGCGTCGAGCGGGCGGTAGGTCGGACCGAAGATGGTCGAGATGCGCAGACCGGCATCGATCACCATCGTACGTGCCTCCTCCGAACCCGCCTGGTCGATCTTGGGGAGGATCAGGGCGACGTGGTCGATCCCAAGTTCGCTCCACATCTGAATGTCAGCCGCAAGAGATTGGTGGACCGACGTGATGGAGTTGACGGACAGGCGCGGGTGGCCGAACATTCTCCCTGAATGTAGGTCATCCCATCAGGCGGATGTGCGGTGGACATCATCATCCGGAGCGGTGGCTGCGTGTGAGACTGCTCCGCAGGGAGAAGTCGAGCCGCGCCGTCCAAGTCGGCAATTGTTGGGACATCCAGGCTCGTCGAGTCCCGGTGCGTCAACCGCCGCCCGGTCGCACGGCCACCCGATCTTCTGGAGAAGACCGATTGGGGACTGGGCCGAACGGCCAGGAAATCCGTTCACACTGTTGGGCTTACCCTGATCGTCACCAAGGACGCATCAACCAAGACCAAGGGCAAGGTGCCCGCTGGAGCCACTAAGGTCCAGATCCCGGTGGTCACTCCAGGCGGGACGGCCAGGACCGCCACCGCCTTCAAGGTCACTTGGTCATCAACGCGACCACGATGGGATCTCGCTCACCCAACTGAACACACGTCCTTATCCGGTGACAACGCGTTTCGCGAGTTTTAGCCGCCCAGGTCTACTTACCTTTCAGGCGAATCACGGAAAACGCCGGGGCTCAGGCGCTGAAAGGAAGACCGGCGCGGTTTGAGTCGATCAGATCCCTTCGTGCCGGCTTCAAGAGGCAGAGCCCAGCGGCCGTGATCATCGCGACGATCGAGGCGCACTCAATCAACATGGCCTCTTGCGCGAAGGGCGCCGACCATGTGTCTCGGAAACCGAAGAGGCCAACCTCTACGGAGAGGAGGAAGCCCGCGATGGTCGAGATGACAAAACCAACACCGAGCACAGCTACCCAGACGTGTCGCACCGCCACGACGGCGACACCGATGACCATACCGACGGTCGACTGGAGAATGAACAAGGGTCCGATCGTCGGAATGTGACGGTACCCCTCGCTCTTCCAGAGGCGGACGTGGATGTAGGCCGACCAAACCAGCAAAAGGCCGCCAGCCACGAAACTCAACGCGGCTGCCCACCTTGTCGATTTGGAGAGGCGTCCAGGGTCGAAGAGCAACGGGTCGAGATCCATGTCCGTCATTCGATGCCAGCGGCTCCCGCGGATGGAGGTGTACCTCTTGTGGTCACGAACCCTCACGACCGAACGGCGCACGCCAATTGCGTAGCCTTCCGAGATCGCATCGCCGCACCGTCTATCGGCCGAGAAGCTTCCCGATCCCGATCGAAATGAAGTAGAAGGCGACAAGCGGCAATGCCAGGGCCAGCATGGAGAACGGGTCCGAACTTGGGGTGGCCACGGCGGCCACCACGGTGATGGCGATCACGGCCCATCGCCACGATCGCAAGAGCGCGCCCGGCGTGACGACGCGGGCAAGCTCAAGGGAGACCAGCACGACGGGGAACTGGAAGGTCAGCCCGAAGAGAGTCATCATCAAGATGATCAAGCCCAAGTACGGGATGGGGTCATAGATGGCCTCGAGGTTGGGGCCACCCACGGACTTGAGAAATCCCAGAGCATGGGGCAGCGTCACGTACGCGGTGAGCGCTCCCAAGATGAACAGCACGAACGCGGCAGAAACGAAGGGCACGGCGTACCTGCGTTCACGGGCCTTGAGGCCGGGCGTGACGAACCTCCAGATCTGGAAAAGCACGACCGGTGAGGCGAGAACCAAGCCCCCGAACAGCGCGATCTTGACCCGTAGGGTCAAGCCGTCGAGCGGAGATGTGACGAAGAGGTTGCAGCTACCCTTCGCTCCGAACGTCGGAGAAGCCTGATTCAACACATGAGGGCGGGTGGCGACCGCGCACAGTGGTCGCATCAAGACGTGCAGGATCGGTTCGTAGGCGAACGCGGCAAGAATCGCCATGGCGGCGAAGGTACTCACCGAGACGATCACGCGGTAGCGAAGCTCACCGATGTGCTGCCCTACGGTCATGGCCTCGGGAGAGGGCTTGTTCGGGCGAGAAAGCACTGCGAAAAGGGTCATCGCGACTCAGTTCAGGGCGGCGTCGCCCACCGACAGCGCCTGGGCTTCGGGCCACACCCTCTTTACGTCGTTGGCGGATGTGCCGAACGGTGGAGAGCTGTCATGAGGCGCCGCCGGTGCCGTAGAGGAGATGGTCGTCCAGTGAGCTTCGTCTTCACGCGCGATCGGCGGAAGGTCGCCCAATGCGCCGAGGCTCTCCGCCGCGCCGTCATCGGCTGGCGTTGTCGAAGCAAGGCGATCGAGCAACGCTGACGGCGACCGCGGTAGTTGGCAATTTCTGTCGTAGAGGGTAGGTCGGGCAGGGATTTACGGACCTCGGACTCCATACGCTGACGGAACTCGGAGAAGGACCGCCAGGCACCGCCGATCTGCCGGGCGAAATGCGGAAGCCTCTCAGGACCTAAGACAATGGTCGTCACAACCGCGATGACGAGAAGTTTGGACGGGTCCAGATTAAGCACGGGACTTCACGATCCACTGGTGGCCTCCCGTGCGGGAATTCGCTCGCATCAAGGGCCTATTCGGATCAAGGTGGTCGGGCGGATGGTTCTGTCTGGCCGAGAGAGCGCGATCTGATTCAGCTTTCGGCCAGAACGGCATCCCTGACAGCTCCACGCCGAGATCGAACAACCGCACCATCGTCATCGCGGGTTGGACCCGGCATCCAAGCACAGGGCACGATCCGAATACCTTGCGCTCGAGAATCGAGAATCCGTTGGTGTCCCACGTTTCGGTGCACCCATGAGCCACCCAGGAAAAAGGAGAATCCCATGCTTGGTGAGATATTCGGGTTTGACGGCATGATCGTGTTGGTCGTCCTCGTTGCACTCCTCTTCGGCGGAGCAGCCATCCCGAAGTTGGCACGGAGCCTGGGATCCGCCAAGAACGAGTTCGAGGCTGGCCTCGACGCAGGCAAGCGTGCCTCTACCTCGTCGAATGCGAATGGTTCGGTCGCGGCGCCCTCGACGGTGGCGCGGCCGTCCACCAGCATCGACTAAGAGCGCGGTTCTCGCAACGCTGAGACGGCCGGCATCGGGCCTACCTGGCGGACAGGAGGAGCCCGGCTGGCGTGCGCCGATCACCGGCGAGCACTGCGAGTGATTCGGCCACCGACGAGAGAAAGAACGTCGACTCCGGACGGTCGAGCTCGAGGACGGCGATGGCGGCGAGCTTTGGCGGAACACGTCCTTGGTCCCGGAGCTCGATGACCGCCTGAGCGAGCTCGATCCTGCGTTCGAGGGTGTCGACCGCAGGCACCACGCGGCCGAGTGCCTCGTCGAAGCCGGCGTGGTCATCGTCTCGGAGCGCGTCGATGGCGCGCTCCATGTCGGGGGTGATGATGCCTGGCAAGCGGACCTGGAGCGAGGTGTCGAGCTCGGGCAGATAGATGAGCTGATCGAAGAGGGCCCGCATCTCGTCGTGTGCGGTGCCGGGCAGGTCGTTGACGACGCCCTGGCAGAGCTCGAGGGGGAGGACTCGAACGTCGACGTAGGCATGGGGTGTCTCACAGCAGCGCTTGGCCTTGAAGCCGCTCCCGCACGGACACGGAGCGTTTCGTTTGATCTTGGCCATGGCCACCTCCTGGTCGTGGCCATTGTCACGGCCAGCTATCTCTTCGGGGTGGACGGTCGCTGAGCAGGCAAAAAGGTCCACCGGTCGTGGTGTCGGAGCCGACATGATCCGGCTGCGTCCCAACACCAACGAACCAGTGGAGGTCCCATGCTTGCACTCGACCCGGCCGTCGTCGACGCCATCTGGGCGTCATTTGCCGCCTACCTGCCCGAACGCGGTGAAACTGAGCATCCCCTGGGCTGTCACCGGCCCCGGATCTCAGAGCGCAACTGCTTCGAAGCCATCGCGTTCCGCCTCGTCACCGGGTGCAGCTGGGACGTGGCCGGACGACTGGGCAAAGGGAGCGAGACGACGCTTCGACGCCGACGCTACGAGTGGGTGGTCTCGGCGCCTACGGGCGTCTCGTCGAAGGGGCCATCGCGGCCTTCGACAAGGTGATCGGCCTCGATCTCTCCGACGTGTCGCTCGACGGCTCTTTTTGCACAAGGCACCGTGTGGCGGGGAGGGAACCGGACCCAACTCCAGGGTGCAGGCCTGCGGTTTCCGCAGCTCCCTCGATCACCGATCGCCTCAATCAGGGCCTGCGCTCCGATGAGAAACCGGCGGCTTGTCGTTTCTGTAGCGACTCGAGTGTGAGACCTAGATGCGACTCGACGCAAACATTGTCGTAGTGGGAAGGACTGACCCGCCCGCCGGCTCGACCGTGACACCCAGCTGACTCGGGATCCCCGAACCGGCAGCGGTGAAGGCCGCCTGGCTGGGAGCCGGACCCAAGAGGCCGAGCGAGATCGCTTGCCCCCCGATGATGCCCCAGAGTTGGTACGTGCGATCGGCCGTCAGCTTGGGCAGTGCAGTGGAGACCAGGTAGCCCCGACCGTTCGGCAAGAGCACGAATTCGTGCCAATTCCGCGTGGTTCGCACCATGCAGGCTCACCAGAGTGTGACCCGGTGTCTCGAGGGCGGCTACCACCGAAGAGCTGTTGCTGCCGAACTGCGCCTGGAGTCGACCGTTCTCGTCGGCGGTGCGGACCAGACTGAAGCCGAGTACGGCGGCCGCAGCCGCAGCCGCAGCTGCCACAGAGGTCACCACCATCAGATAGCGCCGGCCCGTTCGTGACCGCGGCGCTGCACCCGGCGATCGTGCAGCGTTGTCGGTCATGCCCGTGCGTGGCAGGACCTTCAAGTCCGGAGGGGTCGACTCCTCGTGCTCAGACAAGTTGAGCCGACGCGAGATGGCCGACCACAAGCCCTCTGGCACCGGCTCCACGCCATTCCCGAGGGCCGACGCAACGTCGCGCAGAGCGGCGAGCTCCGACGCGCAACGAGGGCACTCCTTGAGATGCGATTCCATCTGGATTTTCTCGATCTCTTGTATCGCATCGAGGGCATATGCGCCCAAAAGGTCGTTGGCATCATCGTGGGTGATCACGCGTCGACCCCCTGGATCCCAGCTTCAACCAGCGCGACGCGCATGCGTTGCATGCCGTTTCGGATCCTGCCCTTGACCGTTCCTTCGGGTTGCCCCAAGAATCGGGCCACCTCCACGTAGGTATACCCCTTGAAGTAGGCAAGTTCGATGGCGCGCCGCTCCTCGAGCGGCAAACCATCAAGGGCTTTGGACACTCGGGCCTCGAGAGCCAAGTCCCACACCTCGTGCTCGAGGTCGTAGCTGGAGGTAGCAGTTCGCTGGGCCTCTTGGGCCTCGCGGCGGCGACGCGCGTTGAGCGAGCGGACGGCGTCCACCGCCCGCCCGTGGGCTTGGGCAAGCAGAAACGAACGCAACGAACCTCTCGAGGGATCAAAGCGGTCGGGGTCGTTCCAAAGGCGGAGAAACACCTCCTGGGCCACATCTTCGGCCTCGGCGGTGTTGCTGAGCACGCGCCTGGCCAACCCGTAGACGGCTCCGCCGTGGCGTCGGTAAGCCTCGGCCAATGCTGGCTCGTTGCAACGGGCGATGGCAGTAACGAGTTGCGCGTCACTGCGCTCGCTCATGGCCTCCATCACTGCTATTCGGAGTCGAGGGCCTACTGAGATGCTGGTTGTCTTCGTCTTCTTCAAGTCATTGCCTCACAAGGGCACCGTTTGCACCCGCGATGAAGACGAGCCTCGTGCGTGTGGAGGGGCGACAGCGAGCGTTTGCCGGCGTACACGAACTCTCGGGATATTCGGACTTTCACCTGCTCGGCGCAGCGACGCGCACGTTGTCGCGTGTCGATATCACGGCCTGATCGGAGACGTTCTGACATCTGAGGCCCGAGCGGCGACGAACACGCCACGTACCGACCAAGGAGGTCACGATGACCGCAGATCCGAGAGATCTGAGCGAGCTTCTCGAAGAGTCCCAGGACCTTCAGGCAGACGCGCTGCGTCCAACCCACGACGCGCTCGACGAGCTCGTCGAGCTCAGCCGCTCCCAAGGCCAGGACGGAGCCGCGAACGTCGCCTTCCACGAAGAGCACCAGCGGTCGCTTCGCTCAAGCCTTGGATCTACCACCATCCTCGGCGCGGCCGGCGGTGTCGCCCTCGTCGGGGTGCTGGCGTCGGCCGCCGCGGCCGCCAGCTCGAGCGACGTTCAGCTTCTCCAGACGGCTGCTTCGATCGAGAACTTGGCCGTCGCCACTTATAAGACGGCACTTACGCTTCCCTACATCGGGGGATCGGCGGCTGACCCGGTGATCACCAAATTCGTCCAGGTGACGATGGGCCAGCACGTCCAGCACGCCGACGCGTTCAATGCCGCGGCCAAGCATCTCGGCGGCAAGGAACAGAGCAAGCCTGATCCGTCATTCGTACCCGTGGTCAATAAGGCGGTCGCGAGTCTGGGTTCCGCGACGGCCGCGGAAGGGGCCCTCGGTGTGGTCGGCCTCGCCCTCGAGCTCGAGAACATCGCGGCCGAGACCTACATCAAAAACACCACATTGGCCCGGTCGACTTCCAACAAGGCGCTGTTCGCCTCCATCATGGGGATCGAGGCCCAGCATGTGAGCGTGCTGCTGGCCGTCCAGGCGCTGCTCAAGGCGGGCGCCCCTCAGCTCATCTCGCTGTCCCCGGGCACCGCGGCGGCACTGCCCGCGGCTGCGGGCAGTGTGGGCTTCCCCGATGCCTTCTACAAGACCAACAAGGCCGCCCCGGCCAAGCAAGGAGCAGTCAAGTGACCAAGCCATCAAAAGAGGTCTTCGCCGGCACCGAATCCGAGCTGATCTCCATGACCGACGAACTCGACGACTTGCATCACGATGTCGGCCTGCCCGCCATGCGTGAGGGCGTCGCCACCATGATCGAAGGCATGCGGGGCGCCGTGCGCCCGACCAGCCGTCGGACCTTCCTCTTAGGAGCTGGCGCGGCGGCGGCCGGTGGCGCCGCCATGGTGGCGATCGCTGGCGCTCCCGCGCTGGCCGGCGCGTCCACCCGTCGCCTCGCCGGCGTGCGCCCAGAGGCGGCGGCCTTTCCGCCCTCTGGCCTCAAGGGCGACCTCGCGGTGGCCGCTGTAGCCGCCAGCTTGGAGAACCTCGCCGTCTTCGCCTACTCGGCCGGTCTCTCAGCTGGGTCGGCAGGCAAGCTCGGCGCAGTACCTCCGGCTGTGGCCACCTTCGCGACGACCGTCAAGGGCCAGCACCAGCAGCACGCCGACGCCTGGAATGGAGTTCTCAAGTCCAACGGAAAGGCCGCCGTCACTGTCACCAACCCCAAATTGACCCCGACGGTGAAGTCGGACTTCGCCAAGGTCACCGATGTCGCCGGTCTGGCCCAACTGGCCATCACGCTCGAGACGATCGCGGCGCAGACATATCAACTTGAGACCTCGATGCTCAAGTCCAAGGCCGCCATCGGGCTCTCTTCGTCGATCCAGCCGGTCGAGATGCAGCACATCGCCATCTTGTACTACGTGCTTGGGATGTACCCCGGCGCGCAGACGTCGAAGGGGACGCCGCTGGCCTTCAACCCGACCTCCATGGCGGTATAAAATTCCATGCGGCGCGCACGTTATGGAGCAGGCGTCCTGCTGGTCGCAGGCGCCCTGCTCCTTGGCGCCTACATCAGCGCTCCGGCCTCCAAGGGCGCATCCCCCGGTATGTCGACTCGCTCGTCATCGACCGGCAGCCACATCACGATTTCGAACTTCATGTTCTCCCCCATGGCATTGACAGTTTCCCCAGGTGCCACGATCAGGGTGACCAACAAGGACTCGGCCACTCACACTTTGACGGCGACGGACGGCCAGTTCAATACCGGCAACGTCACCCAAAACCAGACCAAGACATTCAAAGCTCCGATGCAAGCCGGGACCTACCACTACATCTGCAACATCCACCAGTACATGATGGGGAGCGTCACAGTGAAGTAGTGCCCGACCCTGCAGTCTCGAAGACGCCTGAGCGATCATTCGGATCTCGCTCTGTCCCTCACCGTCCCGGTTGCATGGCTACGACGCCGTGCCCGTCGCACTCTGCACGAGCGGGACGGGCACGGACGAAATCGTGGGACAGCGTTGAGACCCCAGGTCGGTCAAGGGGCGCCGGAGCCGTGCGAGAACGTGGCGTTGCGAAGTGCCACGACGTGCCGTGAGGGACCGGCTGCGTGAGCGGGTAATGGCAACTGCCGGCCTATCGGTCCAACCTGTCTGCTTCGCCCCCGAATCGAACCACGTTGGATTCAGTACCCGTAGATCTCGCGAACTGAAACAGATCAGAGCTGGACCCAGACGGTCTTGTTCTTGAGGTAGCCCTCAATGCCGTCCGGCCCGTTCTCGTAGCCCCAGCCGGACTGCTTGAAGCCACCGAAGGGCATGGCGGGGTCCCACATCATCTGGCAATTCAGCGTGACCGTGCCCGCGTCGAGTCTCTTGGCGAGTCGGTGTGCGTGGGAAATATCCCTCGTCCAGGCGGAAGCGGCGAGACCGTAGATCGTGTCGTTCGCCATGGCGACGACCTCGTCGTCGTCGTCGAACGGCGTTACGGCCACGACCGGCCCAAAGATCTCCTCTTGGTAGAGGCGCATGTCCGACGTTACCCCGGCCAGCACCGTCGGATGCACGAAGTAACCGGTGCGGTCAAGGCGGTGACCACCGATCACGACCTCGGCTCCGTCGCGCTTGCCTTCGTCGATGTAGCCCATGACGCGGTGAAGCTGTCGCTCGCTAATGAGGGGCCCGCTGTGGACTCTTTCATCGTTCGGACCGCCGAGACGGATCCTGCCGGCGAGCCGCGTGATACCTTCGACCACCTGCTCGTACACGCCTCGCTGCGCGAAGACGCGGGAGCCGGCGACACAGGCCTGTCCAGAGTGGATGAATATGCCCATAGCTGCGGCGGGGATGGCCTTTGCGAGGTCTGCGTCGTCGTAGATGAGGACCGGTGATTTGCCACCCAATTCGAGCATGACCCGTTTGAGGTTGCCAGCAGCTGCTTGCACAATGAGCTTGCCGACCTCCGTGGATCCCGTAAAGGCGATCTTGTCGACGTCGGGGTGCTCGATGAGTGCTTGCCCGGCCGTGTGTCCGTAGCCGTTGACCAAGTTGACGACGCCGTCGGGCACACCGGCCTCGGCGAGGACGTTCTCGAACACCAGTGCCGACAGCGGAGTCTCCTCGGCCGGCTTGAGCACGCTGCTGCACCCCGCCGCTAGTGACGGGGCGAGCTTGGCGGCGGCGTTGAACGCTGGGCCGTTCCACGGGATGATCAGTCCGACCACGCCGGCGGGTTCTTTGAGGGTGTAGGCGTGCACCGACGCTTCGGCCCCTGAGAGGCCGCCGGACATCCGCACGTCGTGGGCGAACCCGTTGATCTTCGTGCACCATCCGGAGAAGTATCGGAAGAATTCCACGGCCGCAGCGATGTTGCGCTGGGCCTGCGGCAACGGCATGCCCGTGTTCAACGAGTCGATCTGGGCCAGATCGCCGGCCCGTGCCTCAAGCAACTCCGCGACACGCCACAGCACCTGAGCCCTTTCAGTGTGGGGCTTCTGGTGCCACACCCCCGAATCGAACGTCGCCCGAGCACGGGCGACAGCGTCGTCGATGGCCCTAGCGCCCCCGTCCACGAAGTCGGCGATCTCCTGTTCGGTCACCGGGTCGATGATCGTGATGGTTTCGCCGGTGCCCGGGCGCGCATGGAGCTCTTCGATCGTTGCTTCAACCGTCATCCCTGCTCGCCTCCCGATGCTCTTCCTTGTCAACATCTCCGCGGCTGGCCAAACCGAACGGACCCATGAAGCTGGGCACTCGCTCGACCTCCGCTGAAGGAACGTACCGCCAGGACACGTCCGGCGACAAGCGACATACGGTCGGACCGCGGGCGGTTCGATGCGACACAGCCCGCCTCAATCCGGCAACGAGGGTCGAGGACCCGGACGGAGGTGAGTTCCCTCCTGCGAAGCTCGCCTCGCTGGGGCACCTGGCCTCGGGGGCAGCACGAACACCGTCGACAGCGACGGCGTACTGTCGTGTAGACAGCCATCAGGGATGAGCAAGGAGATGCAGATGGGAAGGCTCGACGGCAAGGTGGCGTTCATTACCGGAGCCGCGCGGGGACAGGGCCGGAGTCACGCCATCCGGTTCGCTCAGGAGGGTGCGGACGTCATCGCGGTGGACATCTGCACACAGTTGGAGTCTGTCGGCTATTCGATGGCGACACCCGCCGACCTCGAGCAGACCGTCAAGGAGGTCGAGGGGCTCGGCCGTCGGATCGTGGCCCGTCAGACCGACGTCCGGGACGTCGACGAACTGAAGCAGGCATTCAAGGAGGGAGCGGGGGAACTCGGGCCGGTCACGATCGTGGTGGCCAATGCAGGCATCGGTCCGGGCGGCATGGCCTCCGAACAGCAGCAGTGGGACGAGGTGATGGGGGTCAACCTCACGGGCGTCTGGAACACAGGGCGTGTCGCCATCCCATCGATGATCCGGAATGGCCACGGTGGTGCAATCGTGCTGACGAGCTCCACCGGCGGCCTGACCGGGGCGCCGATCGCCGGCGCCGGCATGCTGGCCTACACCGCCGCCAAACACGGCGTCATCGGCTTGACGCGTTCGTGGGCCAATTCATTGGCGCCCTACTTCATCCGGGTCAACAGCGTGGCACCCACAACCGTCCGTACCCCCATGGCTGGAGACGGGAACGTGGCCGAAATCATCGAGCGCGTTCCCCAGCTGGCGGGCTCCCTGACGAACGCCATCCCGGTCGAGGCCGTCGAGGCGATCGACGTGTCGAACGCCGTCCTCTGGCTCGTGTCAGAAGAGGCGCGCTACGTCACCGGCTCTGTCATTCCTGTCGACGCGGGCAACCTCAACCGACGCTGAAGGCGGGTCCGTCGAAGTGGACCCGCGGCGCGACGAGATTCCACCGGAGACGCACAACCTGTGACAAGGCGACTGTTGGGACAAATGCGCCGTTCGAAATCGCCGCCGCACAGAGCCCTGAGACACCACTCGCTGTCTGGTGATGTCGGTCATCCCTCTGTCGATTGCCGTAGCCACCAACAACTCCCTCATTCAGCAGGTTCGGCACCGGCAACACGGTCGAGATGGGCTGCTGTGGTTGCCAGCAGATGAACCATCGGTGTCTGTTCAGCCGTGGAGGGGCGAGTCCCCACTTCCCGCGAAAAACGGCGACGTGAATGCCATGAGACGCTTCGGGAACGACAAACCGGGGGATAGGCTCGTCGCCTGACCCGACACGGGGAGGGAGCTGTCATGCGCCTGTACCGATGGAGACGAGTTCGTCGCTCCATCCTGGCAATCACGCCACTTGTGGCCGGCCTGCTGGTCGTCGTCCCGCTCGCCCCGGAGGCCGTGGCCGTTGGCCGCCCCGAGTTCGACGCGCCCTCTGGACTCGCCTACGGCGGCGGCCACCTCTGGGTGGCCAACCAGGCGAACGACTCGGTCACTGAGGTCAATCCCTCGACCGGAGCATGGATCAAGACGATCACGAAACCGGCCGACGGCTTTGACCAGCCAGCAGCGATCATCGATGTCGGTGCCGACCTGTTCGTGGTCAACGGTGGCGGCAGCGTCACCGAGCTCCTGGCCCAAAACGGGTCCCTCGTCGGGCACGTGTCGGGTACCGCCTTCGGATTCGACAATCCCGTGGCGGTCGCCGCCATCGGCTCCCGGCTCTACGTGCTCAACGCCGGCCAGCCGACGGCCTCGCCGGCCGTGCCGGGTTCGGTCACCATCATCGACTCCGGCACCCGGAGCCTTCTCGGCACCATCTCGGGGCCGGCATTCTCCTTCGATGACCCGACGGCGCTGACCACGTGGCAGCACGACCTCTTTGTCACCGACGAGGCCGCCAATGCAGTCACCGACATCGACACGACGACGAACTCGCTGGTCAAGCTCATCACCGATCCGGGTCTGAGCGCGCCCGACGGCATAGCCGCCGCTCAAGGCCACGCCTGGGTTGCCGACAGTGCGAGCAGCGCCACGACGGAGATCGACGTGGCGACTGCAACGGTGCTCGGCACCTTCGGCAACGCCGACGGAGACTACGGGTTCAGCTCCCCCTCGGCCACCATCGCCAACAAGTCGAACGTCTTCATAGCCAGCCCCTTCGGCACAAGCCCGATGGTGACGAGGCTGTCGGCGACGACCGGTGCGCCGAAGTGGTACATGTGCAACACCAACGGCCCGTACTACTTCAGCGACTTGTCGGCTTTCGCCTTTGTAGGGGACCATCTCTGGGTGGCCAGCCGCAGCGGCGCGAACAACCCCTTGCCGGATGCGGCAACCGGCTCGCTGACCGAGCTGTACGCAACGTCCGGCGCGCTGATCACAACCCTCCCGACCAATTGATGGTCTAGGGCCTATTCGCCCGAAATTGTTGAGATGCGTGTCGGGACGGAGCGTGCCCGAAGGGTGTATCGAGGGAAAAGCGCCGCTGAGCTGGAACAGAACCACCGATCTCGGATCTATGAGCGGATGAACTCTTCGAGTCGATGTTTGTTCAGACGGTCCCATTGTCTTGCGGACCGTATCTATCGGAGGTTCTTGAGGGGTTGACTCAGGTTGTTGTCGCCACCGAAAGCTGAGGGTCGTCGGTCGGTCACCCAGCTACGGCTTTCGCACGGTTACGGTTGATCGAACCCGAGCGGAGGAGGGAACGGATGGCTGGTCACGTTTTTCAGCTCAAGGCGACCATCGTGGGTATCAAGCCGCCGGTGTGGCGACGGGTGCTAGTGGCCGAGTCGTCCACCCTGTTGGAACTCCACTACGTCCTGCAGGGAACTTTCGGCTGGTACGACTGCCATCTTCACGAGTTCGAGATCGACGGGGTGCGCTATGGCACCGACGACGGGGAGCAGTGGGGCCCGCCGATCAAAGACGAGCGTCGAACCCGCCTCGGCAGGGTCGCCCGGGAGGGGACAACGATGCGCTACGTGTACGACTTCGGCGACGATTGGGTGCACAAAGTAACCGTCGAGAAGGTGCTGCCGGTTGATCCGAAGATCAGTTACCCGGTTTGCGTTGCCGGCAAGAGGGCCTGCCCGCCCGAGGACTGCGGCGGCGTGTGGGGCTACGAGCACTTCCTGGCAGCGATCTCGGATCCCAATCATCTTGAACATGAAGAGATGCGTGAGTGGGTCGGCGGGGCGTTCGATCCCGAGGAGTTCGACCCTTCGAGTTTCGTCGTGGGCGAGGGCTTGGCGTCGTTTCTCCGCTGAGTGGCGATGCCCATGGCATCGCCACTCAGCGCCCCGAACTTGTAACAGCTCGTGTTTCCGAATGCCGACCGGGACACGCGGTTCAGGGCCCTCGTCGCCGTTTAGACCCGGCACAACAGACCGTTGTAGACATTGTGCTACACTGATGACATGTCCGAGAACGTATCCGTCCGTTTAGAAGACGGCTTGGCCCAGCGCCTTCGCCTGCGGGCACGCGCAGCAGGCGAGACCCTGTCGGATCGGCTTCGCCGCTACGCAGAAGAAGGGGTTCGCCGGGACGAACATCCGCTGATCACTTTCCGTGACGGACCCACTGGGCGCCGCGCCGGGCTGGTCGGCGGTCCCGACGTTTGGGAAGTAGTGATGTGGGTCGAGGAGTTGTCGGGCGAGGTGGATCCTGAGGTGGTACTGGTTGAGGAGTCGACGCTCACCCGGGCACAGATCGACGCCGCGCTCCGCTACCGGGTCGCCTACCCCGATGAAGTCGATGCTCGGATCGACTTGCACCGCCAAGAAACAGCTGCGGCCTCGAACGCTTGAAGTTCCTGCTCGATGAGATGTATCCGCTAGCTCTGGCCGAGGTACTACGGATCGGTGGCATCGAGGTTTCCACCGTTGCAGAACGGGGGCTGGCCGGACGGTCCGACCCCGACGTCCTCTCCGCCGCTGCGGAGAATGGGTACGTGCTGCTCACCGAGAATGTCTCGGACTTCGCTCGGATCGCCGCCGAGCGCCTCACCGCAGGTGGCCATCACCGAGGCGTGTTGATCGCTCTTTCCTCCCGGTTCTCTCGTCGCCCCAGCGGCATTCCCAGGATCGCCCCAGCTATCCGGACCATCGAAGACGAGGAGCTCGAGGACCGCCTTGTGTACCTGGAGGAACCGTCCGAATAGAGCGAGCCTCTCGGCTAGGCGTCCCCGAAGGGCATCCCACTACCGTCGTGGACGGCGCGACGAGAACAACGAGCCGTAGCGAAAGATGGCTTGGCCTGGGACGTCCGACGGCGTTACTCATTGCCGCCGGCGTAGGCCCTGAGAGAAGGAAGGACGCGCCTCGTGCAAGAAGAGTGGAGCCGGAAGGGCGCAACACTCAGCGACAAGACAGCGCGCAAGGAGTTCGGGCTGACCCAGGACGAGATAGTCGCGGCGATTGACGCCGGTCAGCTTCAGTACCGAGTCGGCGTCATTCATGGCAATCCCTGGTTGAGGCTGCTGCGGCGCGAGGTGGAGGATCTCATGGACAGCACCTACGACGGTCGGGAGCGGCGCGCGAGGGCCGAGGTGGCGCGGGTCGATCTCGACTTGAAGAAGCTCCGAGCTCAGATCGCTGCGCTGGAAGAGCACCGCGCCAAGCTGCTTGCCGACCCGGGAGCATGACCTTCGCCAGCGGCCGGCGCGGCCCCGTGCGCTGCTCTGCCCACCACCGCGTCCTGACCAGGACCTTTGGTTGGATGGAGCCTGAGAGGAGATTCGAACTCCTGACCTGCGCATTACGAGTGCGCTGCTCTACCGACTGAGCTACCCAGGCGAAAGCGGGCCACCGGGTCGTGTCGGGGAAGGCCCCGATCACGGCGGCGGACCGGGATATCGTAGGCCCTTCCCGGACCGCCCTGTCCCCGACCTCGCGGTCCACCGGCCGGGCCTGAGCGCAGCATTCGACGGCAGGACGACTGGCCGATGAGCCGAATGTTGGGCCTCTCGGCGTCGGACCTGGCTGATATCCGTCATCAAGCGCTCGTTCGGCGACAGAAGCCTCCTGAGAATCAGCTGTAAATGCAGGGAATCGGAGCGCCACCCGGGGGAACCCCTGTGTGGTACAGACGAATTCGTGTGTGTTTAACCTTATTTTTCCAGTTCAGAGAGGTTATAGAGCTCTGCCGATTCCCCGCGACTGAATTCGCTGTGGGTGCAATCCGGTTGTAATGTCTGTGCAAGCCGTCGCGCCCATACTGTGGAAACAGTCGGACCGTGCGTGGGCGGCCGGTGCGGGCAGGGCTTGAAAATGCAGGCGGAGCCGCTGGAATCGAAGGAAGTGGCGAACTTGGTATCCACTCTGGGACGAGAGGCAACCGTTGATTGTCTGAAGTTGGTCGACCACTTCCGGGACTGTACGCAGGCCCAGCTGGAGGAGGTCGCCCGGCTCTCCGAGCGCGTCCAGGTGGGCGGAGGCGAGGTCCTGGCCCGGGAAGGCCGGATCGGGCGCGAGTTCTTCCTCATCCTTTCGGGTTCGGTGGCCGTCACACAGCAGGGACGCCGGGTCAACACGCTCGGGCCGGGGGACTTCTTCGGTGAGCTGGCCGCGATCAACCCCGGGCCTCGGAACGCGACCGTCACCGCCCTCTGCGACCTGGACGTCCTCATCATCGGCCCGCGTGAGTTCAACGCCATGGCGGAGATCCCGGGCTTCCGCGGACGCGTTGTTGAGGAACATGGCGCGGCGACTGCGTACCGTCGACGCCCGGCTCGCCGCCGCGCTCGACGACAGAGAGCCCCGACGAACCACGCTCGACGATCCTTCGTGAGGGTCACGTCCGGACCATGCGGTCCCGACGTCGCATAACCTGAGCTGATGCTGCAGCCGGACGACGCGTCCGGGCGCGTCGACGCCCCCGTTCCGATCCCGCTCCGAGGCGTGCCGTGGTTCAACGCCTGCACCGATGAGCAATTGTCCGAAGTGGCTCGGCGCGCCGAGCACCTCGCCATCGGGGCCGGCGAGGTCATCCTGCGAGAGGGCCGGCTCGGCCGGGAGCTCTTCGTCATCTTGGAGGGCACCGCGACCGCCACCCGCGACGGCCGTGTCGTGAATGTCCTCGGGCCCGGGGATCACTTCGGCGAGCTGGCCGCGATCGAGGCGGCGCCGCGCAGCGCCACCGTCACTGCGACGACCGACCTTCAGGTGCTTGATCATCGGCCCACGAGAGTTCGACGCGATGACCGAGATCCCGGGCTTTCGCAACGCGCTCCTCGTCGGGCTGGTCAAGCGGCTCCGCGAAGCGGACGACAGGCTCGCCGCCTACGCCGAGCAAGAGGAGCGACGGATCGCAGAAGGGGGCGCCGCCACGCCGTAAGCGACGGGCCCGGGGTCAGCCCGGCTCCGCCGCCCTGCGGACGAGCCGGTGCAGCCCCAGGGCGACGGCCGACTCCTCGGCGTGGCGCAAGAGCACGGCAACACGCTCCTCGTCCCCGTCCCGTCCACGTTGGCGGAGCGTGCGGGCCAGCTCCACTTCGGCCGCCACGATGAAGGGCTTGGCGCGCATCCGACGGGCGAGCCGCAACGCCGCCTCGAAGTGCACCTCCGCCAGTGCGAGGTCGCCCATGGCCGCGGCCAGCAGCCCGAGGTACTGGTCTGCCGGACCCATGCACGCCGCGGCGGGGGCCCGGAGGACGATGGCCGTGCCGGCGAAGGGCCGCAGCTCCTCGTACACGCTGAGCGCGTGGCGACTCGCGGCCTTGCCCAGCGTGCCGCACGCCGCGGCGGCGACAGGCCAGGGACGCCCCTTCCGTGAGGTCGTTCCCGACCCGCTCCCAGCCCAGATCGGCCATGAAGTCGAGCTGCGACAACGCGGCCTCCGTGTCGCCGGACTCGGCGTCGACCAGCGCCATCGCACCGTGCAGGATCGGGAATTCTTCCGTCGATTCCGCCAGGATGGCCCGGACGGTCTTGACCAGGTCGGCAGGTCGTCCCGCTGCCACCACGTCCACGCCATGAGCGCGCCGTAGAACCTGAACGCCATGTCGTTGTAGCCCTTGGCCGTCTCCAGCGCCGTCTGGGCGAACTGCTCGGCGGCGTCGAGCTCCCCGTTGACCAGCGCCATCATCGCCGCCAGGTTCGAGGAGAGCGACAGCACGAGCGGGTGGGGCGGGCCGGTGTCCCTGGCCGCGAACCGCGACACCTCGTCGTTGACCGCGTCGATGTCCCCGCGGGCCAACTGCTCGCGCACTCTCCACAGGTGGCCGTGCACGCGCCAGCAGCTCGTCCCCGACATCCTCGGCGATCTCACCGAGTTCTCGCCCCGCGGCCAGACGTTCGGGCGCCGCGGTCGATGCCCCAGAGCGCGTGGATGCGGGAGTTGAGGGCGTACGCCAGCGTGCCGCGGTCGTTCAGGCGGCGCGCCATCTGCACCGCTTCGGTGTCGAGCTGGAGCGCCCGCTTGACGACGGCCTGCCCGGGGACCGGGGCCGAGTAGACCAGCACGAGACCGAGGCGGGCCATCACCATGGCGCGCAGGTGCGAGTCCTCCTCGGGCAGCAGCGCCAGCGCCTCCTCGAGCAGCCGCACCTGCTCGGCGTTCGTGCCCGCGATGCCGAGCCCGTTCAGCGGGCCGGCCCGCAAGGCGGCGGAGGCCAGACGCTCCGGATCCCCGATGGCACGGGCGAGGGTTGCCGCCCGCTCGAAGTTCGCGTCGGCCGCCTCCTTGTCACCGGCCCGGTTCTGCGCCTCCGCCAGCGCGATCAGCGCGTCGCAGCGCACCGACTGGTCATGGTCGCCGAACTGCTCGGCCACCTCGAGACTGCGGGCGATAGTGCCCGACCGCCTCCTCGAAGGCCAGCAGGCGCAGCGCGCGTTCGCCCGCGGCCATGCCGTAGCGGACCGCCTTGTCGGCGTCGTCCAGCGCGGCACCCATGTAGAAGTGGTGGGCCAGCTCGTTGACGTAGTTCTCGAGCTCGTCGTGGTGAGCGCGCTCCGTCGCCATGCGCCACCTTGTGGTGGTAGCGCACCCGCCTCCCGCGGAGCAGCTCGTTGTAGATCGCGTCGCGCACGAGCGAGTGGCTGAACGCGTACAGGTCGCGCCTGCCTCCCAGGTGCCGGAGCAGCCTCGACTCTTCTGCCCGGTCGAGCGCGTCCAGGCGCTGTTCGGCCGTGAGCTCCGCCGCCTCGGCCACGATGGCCGCCTCGCACTCGGTCCCCGCGACCGAGGCGGCCTGGAGCAGGTAGATCACGTCCTCGGGCAAGCGGGACACGCGCCGCGCCACGAGCTCGCGGATGGCTTCGGGCGGATTGAGGTTCGGCGGCATGGACGTGTCGCCGCCGCCGCCTTCGCCGAGCTGCCTCGAGCATCTCCTCCAGGAACATGGGATTGCCGTCCGTGAGCGCGAAGAGCTGCGCCGCCAACTCGGGCGCCGCAGCGGACTCGGCCAGCTCCTTCACCGCCGCCTCGCTGAGGCCTTCGAGGTGCACCGTCGCCGCACTGCGATCGGCCCGCAGGTCGGCCAACACCGGCCGCAGATGGTGCTCCGACGGGACCTCGGAGTCGATGTACATCGCGATGATCCCCATGTTGGTCGCGTCGGCGCTGCGCAGCACGTGGCGCAACAGGAGCAGCGTGGGCTGGTCGGCCCAGTGCAGGTCGTCGACGACCAGGAGGACCTTCCCACGCGCGGACAGGCCGTTCGAGGGTCTGGGTGATGGCACCGAAGAAGCGGTACCGCTCCGTTTCGGGATCGCCCGGCTCCTCCTCCAGGATCGGCACGTGCTCGCGCAGCGACAGCACGAGCCGCGCCAGCTCCGTGATCTGCCATTCGGGCAGGCGCGTGATCTGGTCGACCGACACCGATTGGAAGTAGCGGCCGAGTGATTCGGCGAAGGGCTGGAACGGGGCAACCCGGTCCTCGTCGCAACGGCCCCACAGCACCAGGACACCCTCGCTCTCGAGCGACCGGGCCAGCTCGGCGACGAGCCGGGTCTTGCCGATCCCCGGTTCGCCGTCGACCAGGAGCAGCTGGAGGTCGCCTCGGCACGCCGCGTCCCACCAGTCCCGGAGCTGCTCGCATTCCCGGTCACGGCCCACCAGCGGTCCCTCGTTGGGACCGGACGGCACCCGGGCCTGGTACGCGGGCACCGTCACCTGAACGGGTTCGTCGGACTCCGCCCGTTCGGGTGGCACGGGATAGTCGAGGGCCGGATCCTGTTCGAGGATGGCGTGCTCCAGCCAGGTCACGTCGTGACCGGGGTCGATCCCGAGCTCGTCCAACAGGATGGACCGCAGCTCGTCGCAGACGCGCAGCGCGTCGCCCTGGCGGCCGCTGCGGTACAGCGCGAGCATCCGTTGAGACCAGAACCGCTCGCGCATGGGTGTGCTTGCTGGTCAGGGTCTCGAGCTCGCCCACCAGGTCGTCGTGGAGACCCACGGTGAGCCCGGCGTCGATGCGGGTCTCGATCGCCGTCAGGAGGAGCTCTTCGAGGCGGCGGGCCTCGGCTCGGGCGAAAGGCTCGTCGCAGACGTCGCTGTAGGCGGCACCCCGCCACAGGTCTTGGGCCTCGACGAGCAGCCTCATCGCCTCGGTCGGGCGGCGGCGTCCGAGTTGGCGCCGACCCTCGCTCACGAGTTGCTCGAAGCGGTGCACGTCGGTGGCCGATGCCGGCAGGTCGAGCACGTAGCCGGGCGCGCGCGTCACGATCAGCTCTTCGGTGACGTCGGCTTCGCGCAGACGCTTGCGCAGCCGCGAGATGGTGGAGCGCAGCGCGATCTCCGCGCCGTCCCCGTCGTGGTCGGCCCAGAGCGAGTCCACCAGGCGGTCGACCGAGACAACGATGCCGCGGTCGACGAGCAGGCGGGCGACGAGCGCGCGCGCCTTGGCGCCGCCGATGTCGACGACCTCCCCGTCCCAGACGACCTCGACGGGGCCGAGGACGCGGACCTCGAATCCGGTGCTCACCTGATCCTCGACGTCACTGTCCTTCCCCTGTCTGCCCCCGTCTCACCCCTGGACCCGAGGGCAGATGCTACGTCGCGCACCCGGCGAACGTGATGCGGACGGCCCGGGCGTCCACCCTCAGGCCGCGAGTGCGGCCAGGCGGAGGAAGAGCGACTCGAGCAGGAGGGACTCGCTCGGGTTCCGCGGCAGGGCCTGGACGGTCTCGGTGATGAGCCCGATGGCGGCCGCCGCGGCCCGGACATCGGGATCGCCGGCCTCCACCGTCCCGCCGAGCGCGGCGGTCGTGACCCGCCCGCCGTAGGTGCGGGCGAGCACGCCGAGGCCGGCCCGGAGCGCGTCCGTGCGGAACCGGCGCTCCTCGCGCTGGTGCTGCTCGACGATCTCCCGGCGTCCCGGCAGCCCGCGCTCGCCGAACTGCTTGGCCGTCTCGGTCAACGTCTCGATCTCGCGGGCGTGCGCCGCCTGGAGCGGGGCCACGGCGCGGTCCGAAGACTCCATCACCTGGCGCGTCACCGCAGCCGCGGCCGATCCGCTCCCGTCGAGCCGGTCGGGGACGGACGCCCACAGCGCGACCCGCGCGGCCACGTCGGTGTCGTCCACCATCAGGCGCGCCCGCTCGGGATTGCCCCCACTGCTGTCGGCCACGACGGCGGCGAGGTCCGGCGCCACGCCCGATGTGGTCAGCCACGACACCATCTGCTGGCGCGGCACCGGAGGGAACGCCACCTCGATGCACCGGCTCGCGATCGTGACCAGCTCGGGAGTGACCTCGTCCGCCAACAGGACGAAGACCGTTTCGCCCGGCGGCTCCTCCAGCGTCTTGAGCAGGACGGGGGCGCGGTCGAGGACGAGGTGCATGTCCGGGACCACGATCACCTGGCGTGCGGCGGCGAGCGGCCGCCGGTGGGCCAGCGTCACGATCCGGCGGATCGCCTCCTTCGAGACGGAGGCACCACTTCGCCGCACCACGTGGAGGTCGGGATCGGTCCCGGCAAGGGCGGCGGCACAGGTCGCGCAGTGGCCGCAGCCGCCGCGGGGCACAGCAGCGCGGCGGCGAAGCCGTGGGCGGCCGCGAGGCCCCCGTTCCCGGCGGCGCCCCGGAACAGGTAGGCGTGGACCGGGTTCGCCGCGGCCGCGGTCAACGCGGCCACGGCCTCGCGCTGGCCCACGATGCCCTCGAAGAGCTCCGGTACCGGCGGGGCTCCGCTCACGGCGCCGCGACCGCTGCGCCCAACCGCTCTATCACGACCTCCAGTATCTGCGCCGCCACCGCCGGGACGGGTCGGGAACCGTCGACGACCACCCAGCGCCGGGGGTCCGCCGCGGCCTGGGCCACGAACCCCTCGCGCACCCGGGTGGCGAAGTCCGCGCCGAGGGCCTCGAGCCGGTCGGCGCGGCCGGCGCCGAGGCGCCGCACGGCTACCGCGACCGGCAGGTCGACGAGCACGGTGAGGTCCGCCTGCACCCCGTCGCGGGCCCACTCGTCCAGAGCGGTCAGCTCGGCCACGTCGAGGCCGCGGCCCCAGCCCTGATAGGCCAGCGTCGACCCGGAGAAGCGGTCGGTCACCACCCACTCGCCGGCGGCAAGGGCGGGCGCCAGCACCTGGGCCACGTGCTCGGCCCGGTCGGCCGCCATCAGGAGCGCCTCCGTGCGCGCCGAGACGGCCGGCGCGTCCGGGGAGAGCAGCAGCTCTCGGAGTCTCGCTCCCGCGGGCGTCGCCCCGGGCTCATGGGTCAGCCGGGCCCCGAGAGCAGCCGCCAGCGCTCCGGCCTGGGTCGACTTGCCGCAGCCGTCGATGCCCTCCAGCGCGATGAGCCGGCCTCGGGCGGCCACGTCAGAACGGGTCGGCGGGGTGCGTCTCCGTTGCGGCGGAGGTCTTCTTCGCCGCCGCCTTCTTCGACCCGGCGACCGACTTCTTGGCCGCCGACGCCTTCTTGGCCGGAGCCTTCTTCGACCCGGCCGCCTTCTTGGCCGCCGACGCCTTCTTGGCCGGAGCCTTCTTCGACCCGGCCGCCTTCTTCTTGCGCGTCGACGGCCCGGCGGCCCGGCGCTCGGCCAGCAGCTCGGACGCCCGTGCGATGTCGATGGCCTCGACGGTGTCGCCCCGGCGCAGGCTGGCGTTGGTCGTGCCGTCGGTCACGTAGGGGCCGAATCGTCCCTCCTTCAACACCACCGGGAGGTCGGTGGTCGGGTCGGCGCCGAGCTCGCGCAGCGGGGCGCGGCCGTCCGTCCGCGGCGTTGCTTGGGCTGGGCGAACAGCGCGACGGCCTCGTCGAGGGTCACGGTGAGCAGCTGGTCCTCGGCGGTCAGGCTGCGCGTGTCGGAGCCGCGCTTGACGTACGGCCCGAACCGGCCGTTGTGCGCCACGACCTCCTCGCCCGTTCCCGGGTCCACGCCCACGGTGCGCGGGATGCGCAGCAGGTCCAGACCCTGCTCCAGGGTGAGCGTGGCCGGGTCCATGGACGAGAACAGCGACGCCGTCCGCGGCTTCTCGCCGTCGACGGCCTCCCCCTCCTGGACGTAGGGACCGAAGCGGCCCGCCTTGACCTGCACCTCGCGTCCGCTCTCGGGGTCGACGCCGAGCACCCGGTCGTTGGACGGGGCGGCCAGGATCTCCTCGGCCCGCTCCACCGTCAGCTCGTCGGGCGCCAGCTCGTCGGGGATGGAGGCCCGTCGCTCCCCGTGCTGGAGGTAGGGCCCGTACCGTCCCACGCGGGCGACGATGGGCTCGCCGTCGTCGGCCAGACCGAGCGGGATGGAGTTGATCTCCCGGGCGTCGATCTCGGCCAGGTGCGCCGCCACGGTGGCCTTCAGGCCCAATGCCTCGCCCTCCTCGACGTCGGTCCCGCCGGACGCGCCCAGCGCCCCGCGGCCGAAGTAGAAGCGGGTGAGCCACGGCAGCACCTCCTCGGTGCCGGCTGCGATCTCGTCGAGGTCGTCCTCCATCGTGGCGGTGAACCCGTAGTCGACCAGGTTGGCGAAGTAGCGCTCGAGCAGGCCGACCACTGCGAACGCGGTGAAGCTCGGTACCAGCGCGGAGCCCTTCTTCCACACGTAGCCCCGCTCGAGGATGGTGGCGATCACGCTGGCGTAGGTGGACGGCCGGCCGACCCCCAGCTCCTCCATCGCCTTGACCAGCGACGCCTCGGTGTAGCGCGCCGGCGGCTGGGTCGAGTGCGAACCCGGTTCGAACGCGGTGCCCTCGACCACGTCGCCTTCGGACAGCGGGGGAAGGAGGACCTGGCGGTCCGCCAGTTCCGCCTCGGGGTCGTCCTCACCCTCGACGTAGGCGCGGAGGAACCCGGGGAAGGCGATCACCCGCCCGCTGGCCGAGAACTCCGCCTCCTGGCCCGCGGCCACACCTTCGGGAACCTCGGAGACGAGGCGCAGCTGCGCGCTCGTCCCCGTGGCGTCCGTCATCTGTGACGCCACCGTGCGCTCCCAGACCAGCCGGTACAGCGCCAGCTCGTCACCCGACAGCTCGGCGCCCACCCGCTCGGGCGTGCGGAACGTCTCACCGGACGGACGGATCGCCTCGTGGGCCTCCTGGGCGTTCTTCACCTTGCGCTCGTAGCGGCGGGGCGCGTCCGGGACGTAGGCATCGCCGTACATCTGGCGGGCTTGCGCCCGGGCCGCGGTGAGCGCCTCGTCCGAGAGCGTCGTCGAGTCGGTGCGCATGTAGGTGATGTAGCCCTGCTCGTAGAGGCGCTGGGCCACCTGCATCGCCCGCTGGGCGCTGAAGCGCAGCTTTCGCCCCGCCTCCTGCTGCAGCGTGGAAGTCATGAACGGCGCGGCCGGGGCCCGGCGGAACGGCCGCTCGGTGAGCGAGCGCACCGTGAACGGGCGCCCGGCCAGCGCGCCGGCGACCGACGTCGCCTCCTCCTCGCCCAGCACGCGCGCGCCGCCCTTGCCCGTCCGCTCCCCCTCGTCGTCGAAGTCCTTGCCCGTCGCGATCGCCGTGCCGCCGAGCGAGACGAGCGTGGCGCCGAAGCCGGCCGGGGCCGCGTCGTGCGAGAAGGTCCCCTCCACCCCCCACCAGGTGGCGGAGCGGAAGCGCATGCGGGCGCGCTCGCGCTCGACCACCATGCGGGTGGCCACGCTCTGCACGCGGCCCGCGGACAGCCGCGGCATCACCTTGCGCCAGAGCACCGGGGACACCTCGTAGCCGTAGAGCCGGTCCAGGATGCGCCGGGCCTCCTGGGCGTCGACCAGGCGCCGGTCGAGGTCACGCCACTCCTCGACGGCGCGGGCGATGGCTTCGGGAGTGATCTCGTGGAAGACCATGCGCTTGACCGGAACCGTCGGCGACAGCACCTCCATCAGATGCCAGGCGATGGACTCCCCCTCGCGGTCCTCGTCCGTGGCGAGGTACAGCTCGTCCGCGCCCTTGAGCAGCTTGCGCAGGTTGGAGATGACCGACTTCTTGTCGGGCGGGACGATCCACAGCGGCTTGAAGCCGTTGTCGACGTCGACGCCGAGGCGGGCCCAGCTCTCGCCCTTGTACTCGGCCGGCACCTGCTCCGCCCCGTTCGGCAGCCCGCGGATGTGCCCGACCGAGGAGTCCACGATGTAGTCCGAGCCCAGGATCCCGCTGATGCGCTTCGCCTTGGCCGGGGACTCCACGATGACCAGGGCCCTACCCATGGCGGGCCTCCCCGGCGGCGCGCCCACCGCGGGTCACGGCGCGGCGGTGCCGGGACGTCGTCTGAAGAGCGCAGTGGGATCGGGTCATCGTGGGCAAGGTTGCGGGTCGGACCGGTCCCGTGTCAAGGGCCGCCCGAACGGGTTGACCCGGGCCGGCGGGGTGCGCAGGCCGCTGACCAGGTCAATCGACGGAAGCGACCGCCGCCGTGGTGGCCGGTGCCGAGTCGGCGGCGTCGGCGTCCATGGCCTCGGTCCCCCGCTTCGAGAAAGCGAGGGCGCCCAGCAGGACCACCAGGGACACTCCGGCGATGGCGAGCCGCGCCCCGGTGTGGTGGCGCAGCGTGATCACGGCCGGGAGGATCAGCAACGACACCAGGTTCATGACCTTGATCATCGGGTTGAGCGCCGGACCGGCCGTGTCCTTGAAGGGGTCGCCCACGGTGTCGCCGATCACCGCGGCCTTGTGCGCTTCCGAGCCCTTGCCGCCCTCGTTGCCGTCCTCGATGTACTTCTTGGCGTTGTCCCAGGCGCCACCGGAGTTCGACAGCGTGTTGGCCATGAGCTGTCCGGTCAGGATGGTGCCGGCCAGGAAAGCCCCGAGGGCCAGATAGTTGATGCCGAAGCCCACGATGACCGGGGTCAGGATGGCCAGCAGGGCCGGCGTGGCCAACTCGCGCTGGGCCGCCGCGGTACAGATGCTGATCACCCGCCCGTATTCCGGCTTCTCGGTGTAGTCCATGATCCCCGGGTGCTCGCGGAACTGGCGACGCACCTCGAGCACAACCGTTCCCGCCGAGCGGCCCACGGCCCGGATGGCCAGCGACGAGAAGAGGAAGGCGATGGAGCCGCCGATCAGGAGGCCGATGAAGGTCGTCGGGTTGGCCACATTGATCTGAATCACGCTGAAGAGCTTGGATCCCGTGGCATGGAGGCTCGGAATCTGTTCGCCGATCGTTTCGATGAACGACGCGAAGAGGGCCACCGACGCAATCACGGCCGAGCCGATGGCCACACCCTTGGTGATGGCCTTGGTCGTGTTGCCCACGGCGTCGAGGCTCACCATGATCCGCTCGGCGTCTCCGGTGAACTCGCCCGACATCTCGGCGATGCCCGCCGCGTTGTCCGACACCGGACCGAAGCTGTCCTCGGATACCACCATGCCCGCCGTGGCCAGCAGACCGATGCCGATGAGGGCGATCAAGTAGAAGGTCAGCTCGATATTGCCGTCGCCCAGCCCGATGGCAACGCCGATGGCGATCGCAATGGCGACGATGGCCCACACCGACGACTCGAGTCCGATGTAGATGCCCGCGAGCACCGTGGTGGCCGGACCGGTGCGAGCCGAGGTGGCGATCTCCTTGACCGGCCCGCGCTCGGTGGAGGTGAACTGCTCGGTGATCTGGCTGGCCACCAGCGAGAGGACCACCCCCGTCAGGACGGCCCAGAAGACCTTGAGGTCGTGCACGTAGTACTGCGCCACCAGAAAGGCGCCGATCACCGTCAGCAGAGCGGAGAGCCAGAACCCCCGGTTGATCGAGGCGAGCGCGGTCTTGTCGTTGTTGCGGTAGCGCACGACCACGATGCCGATCACCGACGCGAAAATGCCGATCGCCGGCACAATGAGGGGATACAGCACTGCGGCAGTGGGGTTGTGACCGATTGTCCTGAAGGCCGAGTAGCCGAGGATCAACGACGAGATGATGGTGATCTCGTAAGACTCGAAGAGGTCCGCCGCCATGCCGGCGCAGTCGCCGACGTTGTCGCCCACGTTGTCGGCGATGGTCGCCGCATTGCGCGGGTCGTCTTCGGGGATGCCCGCCTCGACCTTGCCCACCAGGTCGGCGCCGACGTCGGCCGCCTTGGTGAAGATGCCGCCGCCCACTCGCATGAACAGGGCCAGGAGCGACGCGCCGAAGGCGAAGCCGATGAGGACGGCCGTCGCCGAGTTCTGGAAGATGAGCACGATGGCCGTCGCCCCGGCCAGGCCGAGACCCACGCAGAGCATGCCGGTGACGGCGCCGGTGCGGAAGGCGACCCTGAGCGCGTCGGCCATGCCGCCGCCCTTGGAGGCGGCCGCGGCGGTGCGGACGTTGCCCCGCACGGCGATGCTCATGCCGATGAAACCGGTAAGGCCGGAGAAGGCGGCCCCGAAGAGGAAGCAGATGACCCGGTACAGGCCGTCCTGCTGGAAACTGAGCGCGACGCCGCCGTCGGGCTTCACCACCTTGGTGGCCGTGAAGAAGATGAGGATGGCCAGCGGGATGATGATCATGACGATGGCCCGGAACTGGCGGGCCAGGAACGCCTCGGCGCCCTCTTGGATCGCCTTGGCGATCTCCTTCATCTTCACTGTGCCTTGGTCGGCCGCGAGGACGTTGCGTGCCAACAGCAGACCGGAGGCGATGCCGACGATCCCGGCGACCAGGCAGATGTAGAGCCAGGTCTTGTCAGTCCCGCCGAGGTGGAAGGCCTGATAGCCACCGTCGGCTGCGAGGAGTCTGATCATGCCCCGTGTGCCCTTTCTGTTGCGGTTGTCTGACCGAGCCCGCCGGCGCGGGGTCCGTCCCGTGGCGCCGCGTGGTGCGTCGCTCCGGTGCGTGCAGCGCCAGGAGCCACCGCGGTCGGATGTCGTGAACCCGGAACATGGCGCGCCCAGGGCGGCGCACCCGGGACCGGGCCGGAGGGCACGTTAGCGACTTCGGCCGGGCCGTTCCAAATCGCCCCCCGCCGCGGTGCCGGGCCGGCTCAGGCGTCCGTCGGGTCGACCGGAGCACCCTGGATGAGCTCGAAGGACGGGTTCAACATGGCGGGCCGTCGGCCCCACGCCCCGACCATGCCCTCCGCGACGAGCCGCGCGCCGGGTTCGATCCCGGCGATCTTGGGACGGCCCTGGAAGACGAGCAACAGCCCCCCGGAGCCGTCGCTCACCACGCACTCCAGGTTCTGCGTGCCGGCGCGGGGCTGGACCCGCACCGACTTGACCCGCCCCGCCACCCGGACCCGCTGGCGCGGCACGACGGCGGCGATGGGCGTGGTCGCCCCGGCGCGCTGCGGCCAGGGTCTCGTCGGCGGCCAGCACGGTCTTGGCCCGGCGGGCGCTGTCGCGCCGCCCGTGGCGGTCGAGGCCGGTCCGCCCCGCGTCGGCCGACGCGCCGTCGCCGCCCTCCAGTGCGCTGGCCCGGTGCGCCTGCTGGACGGACCGGCCGTAGGAGCGGACCCGTTCGTCGACGCGTCCGGGCACGTTGAACGGGATGATCGTGGCGCTGACGTGGGGCACCTGGCTCAGGATGGCGGCGATCTTGTCCGCGGTGCGGTCGTGCAGGAACCGCTGCCACCCGCCGCGATAGCCGCGACGGGGCAGGAGCACGGTGCACTCGGTGTCGCCGTCGATCGTGGCGTCCGCCACGAGCTCGACCGCGGCCCGCAGCAGGCGCCGGTCGGGGCATTCGATGATGTCGAGCGGCACGCGGGCCAGACCGACCCGGCTCCAGTCCTCCTCGAGCAATCTGGCCTCCTTCGAGTCGATGTCGAAGTGGACGGCGCGCATGTCGTCGGGGGTGAGCGTGCGCGCGTACTGGAGGGCCCGGACGGTGGCCATGTCGAGGCGGTCCACGAGCACCACCACCACGTGCCGGCGGAGGAGCGGCTCTTCGGACGCCTCGGTCACGCCCGACTCGAGCGCCTCGTCCTCGCGCTGGTACTGCGCGTGCGTGCGGATCAGCCCCAGGTACAGCAGCGGGCCGACGATCACGATGAGCCATGCCCCCTCGCGGAATTTGGCGAAGGCGAAGATGAGCACGACGGTGAACGAGAGGAAGGCGGAGAAGCCGTTCACGGCCACGCTGCGCCGCCAGTGCTCCGCCTTCGTCGTGAGGTGGTGCTTCACCATGCCCGAGCCCGCCATGGTGAATCCGGTGAAGACGCCGATGGCGTAGAGCGACACCAGCCCGTTCACCTGGGCCCGGTAGACGACGACGAGGGCGAGGGCCACCGCGGCCAGCACCACGATGCCGTTGGAGAACGCCAGCCGGTGCCCGCGCCGGGTCAGCTGGCGGGGCAGGAAGCGGTCCCCGGCCACGAAGCTGGCCAGGTAGGGGAAGCCGTTGAAGCTGGTGTTGCCGCCCGTGTAGAGGATGAGCATGGTGGCCAGCTGCACGACGTAGAAGGCCAGGTGCCCGACGGGGCCGGTGCCGAAGACCGCCTTGGCCTCCTGGGACACCACGGTGGGCGACCCGAGGGCGAAGGGCACCGCGTGCGTCCAGCGCGCCAGCAGGGTGACCCCGAGCACCAGGAAGGCCAGCGTCGAGCTCATGACGACGAGCACCTGGCGCGCGTGCTGCGCCTCGGGTCGGCGGAAGCTGCTCACCCCGTTGGAGATCGCCTCGAGCCCGGTGAGCGACGAGCCGCCGTTGGCGAACGAGCGCAGCAGCGAGATGAAGGCGAGCCCCATCAGCCACCCGCTACCCGGGGATCCGATGGTCCCGCCGTAGACCTGGTCCGGGGGTGGCAGCGGGATCGGGTGGAGGAGGCCGAGGGCCTCCTTGACGAATCCGATGACGATCAACGAGACGAGGGAGAAGATGAAGAAGTAGGTCGGGACGGCGAAGTAGCGGCCGGCCTCGCGGATGCCCCGCAGGTTCCCGAAGAGGAGGAGCAGCACGACGCCGACGGTGATGGCCACCGTGTCCGTCGTGTTGGCCAGCGACGGGACGGCACTCGTCAGCGCGGCCGTGCCGGCGGACGTCTGCACGGCGACCGTCACCGTGTAGTCGATGAGCAGCGCCACCGCGGCGATCTGGGCCACCTTCGGGCCGAAGTTGTCACGCGCCACCACGTAGGAGCCACCGGCCTTCGTGTACAGCTGGATCACCTCGAGGTACGACAGCGTCACGAAGAAGAGGACCCCGAGGATGGCGAGCGTGATCGGCACCACCAGGGTGAAGGCGGCCAGCCCGATGTAGGGCACCAGCTGGGTCAGCATCTCCTCGGTCCCATAGGCCGAGGACGAGATGCAGTCGGGTGCCAGCACCCCGAGCGCGACGGGCCGGCTGAGCCGCTCGGTGGCCAGCTGCTCGGTGACCAGGGGCGGTCCGAGCAGCTTGTTCTTCAGCCGGTAGCGCCGGCGCTCGGGGATGGGCTCGGGTGCCGGGCCGGGCAGCGCGAGCGGGACCGGAGCCGCGGGAGGCCCGGGCAGGCCCGGGGGTTCCGCCGTCCCGGGCGCGCGGCCGGCGGAGCGGTCGTGCGGCCCGCTGCTCGTCGTCTGGGCCACGGCCCCACAGTAGGAGGTCCCGCGCCTGCGTCCCAGGCCCGGCTTTGCACCGTCCGACCGGGCGTGTTGCACTGTGGCGTGCATGTGATCGTGGTGGGCTGCGGTCGGGTCGGCTCGGGCCTCGCTCTCTCGCTGAGCGCCGAGGGCCACTCGGTGGCGATCCTGGACAAGTCGGCCCGCGCCTTCCGCCGCCTCAAGGAGTGGGACGGGCCCTGCATCGTGGGCTCGGGGTTCGACCGCGACGACCTCGAGAAGGCGGGCGCGCTCGAGGCGGACGCCCTGGCCGCGGTGACGAGCGGCGACAACACGAACATCCTCACGGTGCGCATCGCCCGCGAGACCTACAAGATCCGCAACGTGGTGGCCCGCATCTACGACCCCCGCCGGGCCGAGATCTACCAGCGGCTCGGCATCCCCACCGTGGCCACCGTCACCTGGACCATCGACCAGGTCCGGCGCCGCTTGCTGCCCGACGCCGACGTGACGGACTGGTCCGACCCCTCCGGGCGCCTGACCCTGCTCGACCGCTCGCTGCCCGACGAGTGGGCCGGGCGCGCCCTGTGCGAGCTGGAGCAGCCCGGCCGGCTCAGCATCGTGGCGGTCACCCGCGGTGGGGTCCCCCGGCTCGATGCGCGCGACCTCGTCGGCCAGGAAGGCGACGTGCTGCACCTCGCCGTGCTCGACGACGCCCGGCGCGAGCTCGACCAGGTCCTCTCGGGGGTCGAGGCGGCCGGCACGTGACGAGGGCCCGCGCCGACCGCATGAAGGTCGCCATCGCCGGTGCTGGCAGCGTCGGCACCGCCATCGCGTCCGACCTGCACGCGAGCGGCCACGACGTGCTGGTGCTCGAGCAGGATCCCGAGCTGGTGGAGCGACTGCGGCCCACCCTCGACGTGACCTGGGTGGCGGCCGACGCCTGCGAGGTCTCCTCGCTCGACGCCGCCGGCCTGGCCGGCGTCGACGTGGTGGTGGCCGCCACCGGGGACGACGAGGACAACCTCGTGATCTCGCTGCTGGCCAAGCAGGAGTTCGCCGTCCCGCGCGTGGTGGCCCGGGTCAACCACCCCAAGAACCAGTGGCTCTTCAACGAGAGCTGGGGCGTCGACGTCTCGGTGTCCACGCCCCAGCTGCTCACGGCGCTGGTCGAGGAGGCGGTCTCGGTCGGCTCGCTCGTCCGCCTGCTCCAGTTCCAGGGCGGGACGGCCCACCTGGTCGAGATCACCCTGGCCGAGGACTCGCCCGCCAACGACACCGCCATCGCCGACCTGGAATTCCCCCGCGACGCCGTGGTGGTGGCCGTCGTGCGGGGCGACCGCCTGGTCGTCCCCCGAGGCGACACCACCCTCCAGTCCGGGGACGAGGTGCTCGTGCTGGTGACGGCCGAGGCCGAGGACGGCGTCCACGCGCTCCTCATCAGCACCGGCGAGGAGGACGCCGAGCCGGCCTGAGGGCGGCCTGTGCCCGCGCCGGGAGGCCGACGCCCCTGGTCAGCGGCCCCCGATGTTCACGGTCGCGTCGGCCAACCGTCACGGGCGAGCGGGCGCGGAGCCGCCGCGGCCGTACCATTGTCCACATGGAGGCGGCGTTCTTCGATCTCGACAAGACGGTGATCGACCGGGCCTCCATCGCCGCCTTCGGCCGGCCCTTCCTCAAGGGCGGGCTGATCAACCGCCGCCTCGTGGCGCGGGCCGCCGTCTCGCAGCTGATCTACCTCTACTTCGGGGCCGACGAGGAGCGCCTGACCCGGGTCCGGGAGTCCATGCTGGCCGTGACCAAGGGCTGGGACCGCGCCCAGGTCCGCCAGATCGTGCGCGAGACGATGCTCCAGACGATCGAGCCCATCATGTACGCCGAGGCGCTCGAACTGATGGAACTGCACCGGGCCGCCGGGCACCGCGTCTACCTGGTCTCGGCGTCACCCGAGGAGATCGTCCTCCCCCTGGCCGACCTGCTCGGCGTCGACGGCGCCGTCTGCTCGCGGGGCGAGGTCGACGAGCAGGGGCGCTACACCGGGCGCATGGCGTTCTACGCCTACGGCGAGTCCAAGGCCACCGCCATGCGGGAGCTGGCTGAGCGCACCGGGATCGACCTGGCGGCCAGCAGCGCGTACTCCGACTCGGCCACCGACCTGCCCATGCTCGAGGCCGTGGGTCGGCCCGTCGCGGTCAACGCCGACCGGGCGCTGGCCCGGATCGCGCGCGAGCGGGGGTGGGAGACGCGCCACTTCATCAAGCCCATCCGCCTGCGCGATCGCGTCGGTCGCTCGACCCCGGTCGTCACGACGAGCCTGGCGGTCGCCGGTGCGGCGCTGCTGCTCTGGTGGCGCGGGGTGCGCAGCCGCCACGCGGCCACTCTCGCTGCCGCCCAGCGCCCGGCCTGAGCCCGGCCCCCCCGCGAGCTGCCGCACCCGGCCTGGGTCTACGCCTCCCGCAGGCGGCGGGCGGCGAGGACGCCGAGAGCGACCAGGATGGCGACGATCAGCAGCTTCTTCATGGGCAGTCAGCCTAGACAGCGCACGTCCGCCTCCGAAACGCCGTCCGCGATCTCGGCGGACGGCGGTGCGGCCGGACTCAGACCGTGAGCAGGTCGCGCGCCCCGGTGTCGGACGAGGGGTGGCGCAGCTTGGACATCGCCCGCGCCTCGATCTGGCGGATGCGCTCGCGGGTCAGGTTGAAGTGCTCCCCGACCTCTTCGAGGGTGCGCGGCTCGCCGCGGTCGAGACCGAAGCGCAAGCGGAGAATCTCACGCTCGCGCTCGTCGAGCGGCGAGAGCAGGCGGCCGATCTCGTCGGGCAGCAGGGAGACCGCGGCCACCTCGAAGGGGACTCGGCCGAGCGGTCCTCGACCACGTCGCCCAGCTCGGCGTCGCCGTCCTCGCGTAGCGGCTCGGAGAGGGACAGCGGCTCGGCTCGGAAGCGGAGCGCCTCGACGAGCTTGTCCTCGGGCATCTCGACCTCGATGCCGAGCTCGGCCAGCGTGGCCGGTCGCCCGAGCTTCAGCTCGAGACGCGCCTGCGCCTTCTGCACCCGCGCCAGCGTGTCGCCGGCGTGGACGGGCAGCCGGATGGTCCGACCGGTGTTGGCGATGCCGCGGGTGATGGCCTGGCGGATCCACCACGTGGCGTAGGTCGAGAACTTGAAGCCCTTGCGCCAGTCGAACTTCTCGACGGCGTGCATCAGGCCGAGGTTCCCCTCCTGGATCAGGTCGAGCAGGGGCAGGCCCGATGCTTGATACTTCTTGGCGATCGACACGACCAGCCGCAGGTTCGACTGCACGAAGGTCTGCTGGGCCTGCTCGCCCTCCATGACGGACCGGCGCAGCTCGCGCTTGCGTGCCGTGGTCAGACCCTTGGGTCCCTTGGCCACCTCGGTCTCGGCCTCCCGGCCGGCCTCGATGGCCTGGGCCAGGCGCACCTCGTCGTCCTTGGTCAGCAGCGGGTACTGACCGATGTCTGTCAGATAGAGCCGGACGAGGTCTTCGTCGTCGCGCTCGATTCGTTCTTTGGCCAAGGTCGCCTGAACCTTCCGTCCCACAGCCACGACGGACAACGCCGCCGGGCAAGCTCGCCTCAATGAAAACGCAGCAGTACGCCCATTTCCGGCGTGCAGGGGCTGCAGAGACAGTGTAGTGGTCGTGTCAAGACGCCCACACAGCAGGGGGGATGCACATCTGCGGACGAAACCGCCGCGGATCCGCGCAGTCCGCACCGGAGGTCGAGAGTACCGCCCGACCCGGCGACGAACCCCTGCTGCCGAACCCCCGCTGCCGACCCCTCGGCCTGTTCAGCCCGGTCGCATCGAGGCGTGCTCGAGGAGTCGGAGACCGCCCCGGATCTCCCCCACGGCCGCCCGGCGTGCCGCCACGAGCACCTCCACGACCGGGCCCTCGCAGACGGGGGATGCAGTCGCGAGGTCGGTCTCGTACCGCCCGGCGACCCAGGGCAGCAGCACCCCGACCAGCGCACCGAGGTGGCCCCCGGCACGGCTCGGGTCCGCGGCGTCCGAGAGCTGGTCCGCCACCTCTCGGGGCAGGTCCGGTGGCTCCAGGATCAGCGTCGAGGGGTCGATCCCGGCCCGCATCGGCAGCCGTGCGGCCCAACGCTCGGCGAGCGTTGCCGTGACGGCGCGAGGCGGCGGCCAGGAAGACCCGTGCCTCCGCCGAAGCCGCGCCACCCCCGGTGGCGGTCGCCCAACCCCCGGTGAGCTCGAAGAGGCGACGCTCGAGCCAGCAGTAGCGGCCCACGGCTTCGCCCAGGGCGACGATGCCGCGCCAGACCGGCCGACTCCGGGCCGCGGTGTCAGCCACCACTCCCCCGTCGACCACTGCCGTCACCCACTGCCGTCACCCACCGCCGGACTCCTCCACGGCGGAGGAGCGGTAGCGGTTGGTGATCGGCATGCGGCGGTCCTTGCCGAACGCCTTCGTCGTGATGCGTACCCCGGGCGGGTTCTGCCGGCGCTTGTACTCCGCGCCGTCGACGAGGCGGACCACCTGGTCGACGACCGCCGGGTCGAAGCCCTCGGCGACCAGGTCGGCCGCGGTGCGGTCGCGCTCGACGTAGCCCTGGAGCACCGGGTCGAGCTCCTCGTAGGGCGGGAGCGACTGGTCGTCGCGCTGGTCGGGCCGCAGCTCCGCCGAGGGCGGCTTGTCGAGCACGGCGTCGGGGATGGGGCCGACCAGGCCGTCGAGCACCGCCTGGGTGTTGCGCCAGCGGCACAGCTCGTAGACGAGCGTCTTGGGCACGTCCTTGATCACGGCGAAGCCGCCGGCCGAATCGCCGTAGAGGGTGGAGTAGCCCGTGGCCAGCTCGCTCTTGTTCCCCGTCGTGAGGACGATCCAGCCCTTGGCGTTGGAGACGGCCATGAGGAGGACCCCGCGCAGGCGCGACTGGAGGTTCTCGTCGGTCAACCCGGACGGCTCGCGCCCGAGCAACCCGGCGAGCATGGAGGCGAAGGCGACGTGCGCCGGCTCTATGGGCACGACGCGCAGGTCGATCCCGAGTCGCTCGGCCAGCGCGGTCGCGTCGTGGCGCGAGCCCTCGCTCGAATAGCGAGAGGGCATGGAGATGCCGTGCACCCGGGCCGGTCCGAGGGCGTCGACGGCGATGGCGGCCACGAGCGAGGAGTCGATCCCCCCGGAGAGTCCGATGACCGCCTCGCCGAACCCGTTCTTCGTCAGGTAGTCCCGCGTCCCGAGGACCAGCGCGGCGTAGACCTCCGCCTGGTCGCTCATGGGCGGGCGCGGCTGCGCCGGGTGCAGGGGTGGTGGCTCGCCCGCTCGGGGCGGCGTGACGACGACCCTCGGCCCCAGCTCGGTGACGTCCCCGCGCCGCCGGTGATCGGCTCCCACCGGGAGGTCGACCACGACGAGGTCCGTGTCGAACTGCGTGCCGGTCGCCAGGAGGGAACCGTCCGCCGCCACGACGAGGGAATCGCCGTCGAAGACGAGCTCGTCCTGACCCCCGACCTGGTTGACGTAGACCACGGCGCACCCGGCCTCGGCCACCCGCTCGCGCAGCAGGGCCACGCGCTCGGCGCGCCGGCCCCGGTTGTAGGGGGACGCGTTCAGGTTGACGACGACGTCCGCCCCGGCCCGGCCGGCCTGGGCCACGGGCCCGTCGTCGAGCCAGACGTCCTCGCAGACCGAGACGCCGACCCTCGCGCCTGCGACGGAGTAGAGCGTCGGCGGCTCCTCGCCCGGGATGAACCAGCGCTGCTCGTCGAAGACGCCGTAGTTGGGGAGGAAGTGCTTGCGGTACACGCCGGCCACCCGGCCCCGGGCGCAGACCGCGGCCGCGTTGGCAAGCCCGATGCCGCCGGGTGCGGCCGCGACGAAGCCGACGACGACGGCACAGTCCCCGGTGGCCGCGGCCACCTTCTCCAGGGCGGCCACGTTGTCGGCCACGAAGCCGGGTTTCAAGAGCAGGTCCTCGGGCGGGTACCCCGTGATGGCGAGCTCGGGGGTCACGCAGAGGTCGGCGCCGGCCGCTTCGGCGGCGGCCAAGGCCCGGAGCACGAGGTCCACGTTCCCGGGCAGGTCGCCGACGACCGTGTTCAACTGCGCGGCGGCTATGCGCAGGTTCGGCACCGGATCAAATCTACCGGGACCCGTCACCCGCTCCCCGACCCACGGCCCGACCCGTTGCCACGTCCAGCCGTCTCGTCCCGTCTCCGGTCCTGGCAGCCGAACCGGACAGGCGTGATCGGCGCGCGACACTTGGGCGGTGCAGAGCCAGCGAGATTACGTACTCCGGACCGTCGAGGAGCGGGGCATCCGCTTCGTCCAGCTGTGGTTCACCGACGTCCTCGGGACGCCCAAAGGGTTCAACATCACCTCGGCCGAGCTGGAGAACGCGCTCGACGAGGGCATGACATTCGACGGTTCGGCCATCGACGGCTTCAGCCGGGTGCAGGAGGCCGACGTGCTCGCCCGCCCGGACCCGACCACGTTCCAGCTCCTCCCCTGGCACCACGACGACGCGCAGGTGGCCCGGGTCTTCTGCGACATCGCCAACCTCGACGGGACCCCCTTCGAGGGTGACCCGCGCCACGCCCTGCGCCGGACACTCGAGCGGGCCCGCAACGCGGGCTACACGTTCTTCGCCTCGCCCGAGGTCGAGTTCTTCTACTTCGCCAGCTCTGATCCCTCGCTCGGACCGATCACGCTCGACTCGGGTTCGTATTTCGACCTGAGCGTGGCCGACCTCACGAGCGACCTGCGCCGGCGCTCGGTGCTCATGCTCGAGGAGATGGGGATCCCCGTCGAGCACACCCAGCACGAGGACGCCCACAGTCAACACGAGATCGACCTGCGTTACACGGACGCGCTGACCATGGCCGACACCGTCATGACGACCCGCATGGTGATCCGCGAGATGGCGCGCCAGGAAGGCGCGTTCGCCAGCTTCATGCCCAAGCCGCTCGCCGACGAGCCCGGCTCGGGCATGCACACCCACATCTCGCTGTGGCAAGGCGAGCGCAATGCCTTCGTCGACGACTCGGACCGCTACGGCCTGTCCGACATCGCCCGGCGCTTCATCGCCGGTCTGCTCCACCACGCTCGCGAGATCACCGCGGTCACCAACCAGTGGGTCAACTCGTACAAGCGCCTGGTCGGCGGTTCCGAGGCGCCTGTCACGGTCAGTTGGGCCCGCAACAACCGGTCGGCGCTGGTCCGGGTACCCGTCGTGAAGCTGGGCAAGACGGATTCCACCCGGCTCGAGTTCCGCTCGCCCGACAGCGCCTGCAACCCCTACCTCGCCTTCGCCGTGATCCTGGCCGCCGGGCTCCGCGGCCTGGAGGAGGACTACCCGCTGCCCCCCGAGGCGGACGAGAACCTCTTCACCCTCTCCACCAAGGAGCTGGCCCTGAAGGGGATCGAGCCGTTGCCCTCGAGCCTGCACGACGCCGTCAACGAGATGGAGGGCTCCGACCTGCTGGCCGACACCCTCGGCGACCACGTCTTCGAGTGGTTCATCCGCAACAAGCGGGCCGAATGGGACGCCTACCAGGCCGAGGTCACGCAGTTCGAGCTCGACCGCTACCTGCCCCTGCTCTGAGGGCACCACCGACATGGACCCTTTGCTCTGCTTCCCGAACGACCTGCCCGCCGAGGTGACCCTGGCGCTGCAGAGCGCGGGGCTCGGCCACCATCGCGTGTCGGCGCCCGACGAAGTGGCGGCGCCCGGCCCCGACGGCCGGACGACCGGCTACTCCGGCGCCCTGGTCGTGGCGGGGGACGACATGACGCCTGCCGTCGCCTTCTGCCGTCACCTGCGCCTGCGCGAGGTGCCTCTGACACCGCTGCTCCTCGTCATCCGCTCCGAGCAGGTCGAAGAGCTCCTCCTGCGCGACGACCTCTTCGACGACTTCTGCGTCCTGCCGGCGAGGCCCGAAGAGCTGGTGGCACGCCTGCAGCACCTGTTCTGGCGCAGCGGCCAGAGCATGCGGCCCGACATCATCGAGTACGGACCGCTCATGTTGAACCTCGAGACCTACCAGGCGGCGGTCTCGGGGCGGGTCCTCGACCTGACCTACATGGAGTACGAGCTCCTGAGGTTCCTCGCCGGGCACCCGGCGAAGGTGTTCACGCGCGAGACGCTGCTCAGCCGGGTCTGGGGCTATGAGTACTACGGCGGCGCCCGCACCGTCGACGTGCACATCCGCCGTCTGCGGGCCAAGCTCGGCGAGGAGCACGCGCACCTGATCCAGACGGTGCGGTCCGTCGGCTACCGGTTCGGGCAGGTGGCCTGGCACCCGGGATCGGCGCCCCGCAACGGGGTGCCGCCGTTGCCCGGCGACGGGACGTCAGGGGGGGCAGGACGAGCGCCGCTGCCGCTCCGGCTCCTCAGACCACCGGGGCGTAGGCCCAGGCTTCGACCTCGACCCTGGCCCCGACGGGCAGGGCCGCGACGGCGACGGCGGAGCGGGTCGGCCGCTGGCCGGTGAAGTGCTCCATCCACACCTCGTTGACGGTGGCGTAGTCGCCCATGTCGACCAGGAAGAGCGTGGTCTTGACCACGTCGGACAGCGTCGCACCCTCGACGGCGAGCACCTCCGCCAGGTTCCGCAGCGCTTGGCGCAACTCGGGGATGGTCCCTCCCTCGGCGAGCGAGGCGCGGCCCGAGTCGTCGGTCACCAGGCCCACCTGGCCCGACGTCACGACCCAGTCGCCGACGCGGCGCACGGGGGAATAGGGACCGACGGCGGGACTCATGGTGTCGCCTCCTCTCGATGGCGCAATGGTGTCACGTCCCGGCGCGGCGAGCGCATGGCGTCGCGCCGCGTCGGCCAGCGTGGCGGGCATCCCTCGGCGATCCAGGCGGCGGCGAGCGTGGCGGCGAACACCGCGTCCGAGCCGTTGACGGGCCAGCGCTCGTCCTGCGTGGATGGTCACGCCGACGTCGGGCATGTCGCGGGAGGCGAGGATGCCGAAGGAACGGATGGTGAGATCCACCGGCTCCCCGGCGGCATCGACCGCGATGCCCTCGCTCCACACCAGACCGAGCGCGTGGTGGACGGCTCCGAGGGCGTAGGAGCGCAGTGTCACCGGGCTCAGCACCGCGCCGGCCCACACCTCCACTCCGACCCGCCCCCGTCCGCCGCCCGCGAGATCGACCTCGACGGTGGCGCGGCCGCCCCCGGGCACCGAGACGGTGGCACGACCGGCGCCGGTCGGCATCGCGGCATCGCGCCGGGCGGCGAGGGCGGCGAGCGCGGCGAGAACCTCGGCCCAGCCGGCACCGCGCAGGTCGGACGAGACGGGCGGCCCGACGACCGGAACCTCCTCGACCTCCAGCCCCGGCGCGAGCGTGCGCAGGTGCGACACCAGCGCGGAGAGCTCCGGAGACCCGGGGCTCCGCCCGAGGCGCACGCAACCCGAACCGTCGGCGCGCAGCGCGACGGCCAGCGGGGGTCGCTTGGGGCCGCGTCGCACGACGTCCTCGCGCCGCCACAGGACGCGCGCCGGCCGGCCCGTGCGCTCGGCCAGGCGACGGGCTTCCCCGGGCACCGCGCTGGCGCGCTTGCCCCCGAAGGCGCCGCCGTTGGCCACGGGCGTGGTCGGTACCCCTCCGGGGGCGCACCAACTCGCGTCCGGTTCGACGTAGGCCGGCTCCGACCACGTCGTCTGGAGGGTGAGCACCCACGAGCCCGGCGGGACCTCGACCGGATGGGAGAGCGGCACCGTGCTGTTCCGGCCCTGGATGCGCCCGGTGCCGGCGCGGGAGGCCCGGATGCCCGCCGCGGGCGCCGCGTCCGCTGCCGAGCTGCATCAGTGCGCCGGCCGGAGAGGTGTCGTCGGCAAACCCGCCTCGGCCGAGCACCGCCTCGGTGCCCGAGACCTGCGACGACGTTCCCTCGATCTGGGCGCGCCACGAGGCGAGCACGGGGTCCTGCCGCGCTCGGGCCGAGTCCGGCGGCCCGTGCTCGTCCGGTTCCGCCGGCCGGCTCGGCGCACCGAGCGCCGTCAACGCCGCCTCGACGATGGACTGCCAGCCGGTGCAACGACACAGGTGGGCCCGGAGCGCGCCCTCGACCTCGTCCCGACCGGCCGCGGCGCGGCCTCCCGCGACCTCGCCGTCCTCGAGCGCAGCCAGACGCATGAGGATCCCGGGTGTGCAGAACCCGCACTGGCTGGCTCCGGCCCCCACGAAGGCGTGGGCCCAGCGGTCACGCTGATCGGTCGGCAGCCCTTCGAGGGTGGTGACCCGGCGACCGGCGACACGGCGCACCGGGGTGACACACGACACGCGCGGGACCCCGTCGACCCAGACGGTGCAGCAGCCGCACTGGCCTTGGGGGCTGCACCCGTCCTTGACCGAACGGCAGCCGAGCTCCTCGCGGAGCACGTCGAGGAGCGAGATCCCGTCCCCGACGCAGACGGGCTCCCCGTTCAGGAAGAACGAGATGTCGGCCCGGGAGGCCTCCGACGTATCCGCTCCGGCCGGCGGGACCGGGATTCCGGTACCCGCGGCGGTGGCGCGATCTTCGCCGGCGCCGCTCAGGAGACCGGGTGCCGGGGGCTCAGCTGAAGGACGAGCCGCAGCCGCAGGTGCGGGTGGCGTTGGGGTTGGTGATGTGGAAGCCGGTGTCCTGGAGTCCGTCGCTGTAGTCGAGCGTCGATCCGGTGAGCAGCTCGGCGCTGGCCGGGTCGACCACGACCTTGACCGGCCCGAACTCACGGACCACGTCGTCGGACATCACCTCTGAATCGAAGAACATGTCGTAGCTGTAGCCGGAGCACCCGCCGGGCTTGACCGCGACGCGCAACGCGAGCGCCTCGCCGTCTTCCTCGGCCAGCAACTGGGCCACCTTTGCCGTGGCCTGGTCGCTCAGAGTGACCGGCGCCGGCTTCTTCCCGATGTTGACGGTCGTGGAGATGGTCGTCACTGCTCCTCCTGATGCCTGGCCCTGGGCCGGGCGGGCGGTCGCGTGGGGCGCGGTGCCCCGCCGCATCATGTTACCGGCGGGCCGCAGCGGTAGGCACGCCACGGGCCGGGGCCCAAGCCGGAAATCGGGTGCACGCAGGTAGAATCGCCACATGACCTCCGGGTCCCTCCCACCCAACTCGCTCTCGGACGCCGCGCCCGGAGCCCGCGAGGAAGAAGTGCGCGACCGCTTGCGCGCCGTGATCGACCCGGAGCTGGGCGACACCATCGTCGACCTGGGCATGGTCAGAGGGGTGTCGGTCCGGGGGGGCGACGTCGTGGTCGACGTGGCCCTCACCGTCGCCTCCTGTCCCCTGCGGGGTCAGATCGAACGCGACGTCGTGGGCCACGTCGAGGCGCTCGACTGGGTCCGCTCAGCCGAGGTGCACATCGCCACCATGGACGCCGAAGAGCGTGCCGCGGTCATGGCCCGTGCCCGTTGGAAGGCCCGCGAGGACGCCCCCGAGACCGCGGTGCCGGCGACGGCGCGTGTGCTCGCGGTCGCGTCGGGCAAGGGCGGCGTGGGCAAGTCCTCGGTGACGGTCAACCTGGCCGTCGCCCTGGCGTCGCGTGGCCTGACGGTGGGGATCCTCGACGCCGACATCTGGGGCTTCTCCGTGCCGCGGCTCCTCGGGATGGAGGGCGACGTCGAGGCCCGACACGGGAAGATGGTCCCGCTCGAGCGCAAGGTAGGCCGCGGGCTCGTCCGGGTGCTGTCGATGGGGTTCCTCGCCGACGAGGAGAAGGCCATCATGTGGCGGGGCCTCGTGCTCAGCCGGGCCGTGCAGCAATTCCTCCAGGACGCGCACTGGGGCGACATCGACTACCTCCTGATCGACCTGCCGCCGGGCACGGGCGACATCCAGATGGGCCTGGCCCGGTTGCTGCCGCGCACCGAGCTGCTGGTCGTCACGACCCCGCCGGAGGCGGCCCAGAAGGTCGCGGCGCGCGCCGCCGACATGGCGCGGCGCGGGTACCTGCGTGTCGCCGGGGTGATCGAGAACATGAGCGACTTCACCTGCGAGCACGGCACGACCTACGCGCTGTTCGGCTCGGGCGGCGGGGAGCGCCTGGCGCGCAGCCTGGGAGTCCCGCTCGTCGGCTCCATCCCGCTGCACCCCGATCTTTCCGCCGCCGGCGACGCGGGCGAGCCGGTGGCGTTGCCCGGCGCCGAGTCCGAGCTGGCCGGTGCGTTCACCGCGCTGGCCCGGACCATCGCCGAGGACGTCGCCCCCCTCGTCGAGACCGAGGGGTGCACGGCCCGGATGCTCGAGAAGGTGGAGGCGGCGGTGGCCCTCGGTGACGCCCGGGCGAAAGACGCCGGGAAGAGGACGCCGGCCGAAGCCCCGACGACCTGAGCTCCCCGCGCCCGCGGCGGCCCGGTCGAGCGGGATCGCGTCGTCCAGCGCTCAGTCCGGGGACCAGCGGCTCTCGATGCTGTCGGCTCCGGCCGCGGCGTCGACCAGGGCACGGCCTTCCTGGACCAGCGCGCGCAAGTGCGCCCAGAGCGAGAACCGCGCCACGGAGAGCTGGCGATCGGTGACGTCGCCGTACGCAGCCGGCAGGAGCTCGTCCACCGTCACACGACGCCGGCCGGCGAGGGCGGCGGCCACCTGCTCGTGGCGGTCCCTGCGGTGGGCCACCAACGCGTCGACCACGTCGGCGACGTGGTCCATCACCCGGCCGTGGCCCGGGCCGAGGGCGCGCCACGGCGGACCGTCGTCCCGCACGGACAAGAGGCTCGACAGGTACTGGTGGAGGTCGCCGTCCGGGGGTCTGATGACGACGGTCGAACCGTGCATCACGTGGTCACCCGTCAGCAACAACGCGTGCTCCTCGACCGACCAGCAGAGATGGTCCGAGGCGTGACCAGGGGTGTGCACCGCCCGCAGGGTGAGACCGCCTGCGTCGAGCTCGAAGCCCTCGCCGGCGCGCTGGTCGGGCTCGAAGCCCTCCCCCGGACCGAAGCCGATCACCGGGGCGCCGGTGACGGCGGCGAGTGCCGCGGCTCCGGGGGCGTGGTCCACGTGCGTGTGGGTCACCACGATGGCCCGCACCGACCCGAGAGGAGCGGCGGCGGCCGCAACGGCCTCGGTGTGGGCGGGCAGCCCGGAGGGGCCGGGGTCGACGACGACGGGGTCGACCTGACCGACCAGGTAGGTGTTCGTTCCCGGTCCGGTCATCAGACCCGGGTTCGGTGCGGTTAGCCGCCGGACCCCCGGCGCCACCTCGTCCACACGGCCCGGCTCGGGGATCGGGCCCAGGCCGAAGTCGGGGACCGCGGTGATCCCGGTCACGGGACGGCCGCGGTGGTCACGGGGCGACGCGGTCGTCACGCGACTGTGTCGTCATGACGCGACAGCGGGGAGCCACGACACGACCGCCGTCGACGATCGCTCAGTCGCCGGGCCGAGGACCGGGCGCGGTGTCGGGCCCTTTGAGGTTGGCCTCCATGGAGACCGCACGGACGGCCGCGTTGAAGTCGCCGCGGGCCACGTCGCCCGACGGGTCGGGGACGGGAGCCTCCTCGTATGAGGGGTCGCCCGGCAGCACGATGCGCATGCCGTTGCCGTCGGCCACCACGCGGGGCTCGATGATCGGGACCGAGCTCGAGGCGCGAGCCGCCGCGGCGAGCAGCTCGGCACTGGTGGAGAACCGGCTGATGACCTGGAGGTTGCGGATGGTCGGGAAGATGATCTCGATCTCGCCCGCCCGGTGACGCGCCAGGGCCTCGTCCGGCGTGATCCAGAGCTCGGCGACCGTCTCGCCCGCCGAGTGCGCGGCCCGCTGGCTCGGCGGTGCCGCGGCGACGAAGAAGCGGGTGTCGTAGCGGCGCGGCGCTCCTCGGGGCGTGATCCAGTGCGCGAAGTAGTGGATGTCGCCCACCTGCATGGCCAGGCCCTCGTCACGACAGAGGTCGAGGAAGCGGCGGGTGCCGGCGTTGACCTCGATCCGGGCCCCGGCGAAGCGCGCCTCCTCCTCGGCGTCACCCGCCAGCAATGCGGGACCGCCGGGGCGCTCGGCCAGGAGCAGACCTGCCTCCTCGAACGTCTCGCGCACCACGGCGACCCAGTACGCCAGGCCGCCCGAGCCCACCCCGAGCAGCGCGCTGGCCTGGGCGTCGGTCCGGCCGGCACACGCCGCGTCCGCCTCGGCGCCCCCGTCGTGGGGATCCACCGCGCCGCCGGGAAAGACGTAGGCGCCCCCGACGAAGTCCGAGCGCAGGTTGCGCTGCACCATCAGCACCTCGAGCGAGGGGCCGCGCCCGGCGCCTGGTGCGTCACGCACCAGCATGACGGTGGCGGCGGGGCGGACCGGGACGTCGGCGCGGGGTCGGGAGGCCGGCGGCGTGGCGGTCGGGGGCACGCCGGTGAGGCTAGCGGTGGGAGGGTGCGGTGCCCCCAGAGCGGCCGCACCCCTTGGGTAACCTGACCCAACCCATGAGCGAGCCCGCCCGCGAGCTGACGTCCGCGCCCGCCGGGCGCCGGTTTCCGCGCCGATTCGTCGCTCTCGTGCTGATCGGCCTGGCCATCGTCCTCCTCGGGGCGCTCGTGATCCAGCGCGACGCGTCGGGGCCGGACGGCTCGTCCACGGTCGAGACGTTCGTCCCGGCGCCGGCGTCGACGATCACGTCGTTGGCGGCCGTGCCGGCGAAGACGTTCGACACCGTGGGGACCGACTCGCCGACCGTCCCGGTCGAGGCCCTGGCGCCGACGGGTCGCCACGGTTTGTGGACGTCGACCGACGCATCCGGATCGTCGAAGCCGGTGGTCTTCTTCTACGGCGCCGAGTTCGCGCCCTATGCGGCGGCCGAGCGCTGGCCGCTCGTCGTGGCGCTCTCGCGCTTCGGCACCTTCACGCAACTGGGCGAGGTGCAGTCCAGCCCGAGCACGGCCTTCGCCGACCTGTCCACCTTCACGTTCTGGCAGGTGAAGTACTCGAGCCCGTATCTCGCGCTCCAGAGTGTGGAGCGCTACGGGGCCCTGAACCCCACGGGGTCGCGCTACCTCGGCCTCGAAGCGCCCGATGCCCGGCAGGCCGCCGCGGTGGCCGCGTTCACGCACGGGTCCCGGACCATCGGGCTGGTCGACGTGGGCGGCCGTTGGGTGCTCGGCGGCGCCAGCTTCACCCCCGGCGCGCTCGACGGGCTGACCCAGAGCCAGATCGCCGGCGACCTGACGACCCCGGCGAGTCCCTTGACCCAGGCCGTGCTGGCATCGGCCAACCAGATCTCGGCGGCCATCTGCTCGGTCGACCACGATCGGCCCGGCTCGGTGTGCCACAGCCGCGGCGTGATGGAAGCGGAGCGGCTGCTCAAGGGCGGAGGCTCCGGCTGAAGCGCAGTCGGAGCGCCTGAGCGCCGGAGCGCTCGGCGGCGAGACGTGGGTCAGCTGGCGCGGCGGTCCAGCATCAACTTTCGCTCGACCTCGTTCATGCCACCCCAGATGCCATGAGGCTCACGGATGCGGATGGCGTAGTCGAGGCAGTCGCCCCGGACCCGGCACTGATCGCAGATCGCCTTGGCGCGGATCTCGCGGGCGGCTTTCTCCTCTTTTCTCTCCGGATGCGACGGCGGGAAGAAGACCGCGGACTGCGGCCCCCTGCACGCTGCCTTCAACTGCCACATCTCAGATCCCTGGCGCATGAAACCCCCCGGTCCCCACCTCGGCACCACCTCGGTACCCCCTCGTCGGCCAACCTACCGCCGGGTCATCGCCGCTATCAAGGGCCTTGACCTGGAATTTCCCGCGATTTAGCGCATCCCGCTGAGGGATAGCGCGACGAGGGACAACTACGCTCGGCCACGCATGGACGTGGCGACCTTCTGCGCACAGAGCCACGTCGTCGTCGTCGCCGGGAAGGGAGGGGTGGGCAAGACGACGATCTCGGCCGCCCTGGCCCGGCTGGCCGCGGGTGCGGGCCTGTCGGTCCTCGTCGTCGAGCTCGAGGGGAAGTCGGGCATCACCGGCGCCTTCGGGCACGGTGAGGATCTCGACTACGAGGAGGTCGAGCTCCTCGCCCGGGGAGCACCGGGAACCAAGGGCCGGGGGTACGTGCGGGCGCGCCGCCTCACACCGGATGACGCGCTGGTCGAGTATCTCGAAGATCACGGTCTGCGGCGCGTCTCGAAGCGACTGGCGCGCTCGGGGGTGCTCGACGTCGTCTCGACCGCCATCCCCGGCATCCGCGACGTCCTCGTGCTGGGCAAGGTCAAGCAGCTCGAGCGCGGCGGCGCAGCGGACCTGATCGTGGTCGACGCCCCCGCCACCGGGCACGCCATCACCTTCCTGACCTCGGCCAGCGGGCTGGTGGGCGCGGCGCGCGGCGGCCCGCTGCGGACGCAGGCCCAGGACGTCGTCGAACTGCTCTCCGACCCGGTCCGCTGCCGCGTGATCCTGGTGACGCTGCCCGAGGAGCTGCCGGTGAGCGAGGCCATCGAGTCGGCGTTCACCCTGGAGGATCGAGCCGGCGTGCAGCTCGGTCCCGTCGTCGTGAACGCCGCCGATCCCGAACCGGTCGGCCTGGACCGGCCGGCGGCCGAAGTGGCGGCGGCCGCGGGGCTCGCGTTGCCCGCGCCTCACGTCGAGGCGCTCGAGTCGGCGCGACAGTTCCGCCTGGAACGCCACGCCGTCTCGGCCGAGCAGGTGGACCGCCTCGCCCGGGAGTTGCCCCTGCCCCATCTGATCGTGCCGGCCCTGGCCGCGGAGTCCATCGGCCCGGCCGAGTCCGCGGCCCTCGCCGAGGCGCTCGGTGCGGCGGTGACGGGGCTCGTCGCCGAGGACGCGGGACGGTGAGCACGGGTGACGCCGCGGGGCTCGCGGGCGACGGAGGCGCCCCGGTGGCTTCCGACGGCGGGGCTTCCGACGGCGGCGAGCCGGTCGCCTCGGACGCGGTCTCGCTGCGCTCCCTCGTGTCCGAGCGGACGGTGGTGGTGTGCTGCGGATCGGGCGGCGTGGGCAAGACGACCGTGTCCGCGACCTTCGCCTTGGCGGCGGCGCGTGCGGGGCGGCGCTCCTGCGTGGTGACGGTGGACCCGGCTCGACGCTTGGCCGACGCGCTGGGTGTGGAGAGCCTGCCCAACACGCCGACCGAGGTGGCAGGGGAGTGGCCCGGCCATCTCCACGCCCTGATGCTCGACGCCAAGGGGACCTTCGACGACCTCGTCCATCGCTACGCCCGCACCCCTGAGCAGGCCACGACGATCCTCGGCAACCGCCTCTACCAGAACCTCTCGGGGGCGCTCAGCGGCACCCAGGAGTACATGGCCATGGAGAAGCTCTACGAGCTGGTCAACTCCGGCGAGTTCGACGTGGTCGTCGTCGACACGCCCCCGACGCGCAACGCGCTCGACCTGCTCGATGCGCCGCGGCGCCTGACCCGGTTCCTCGAAAACCGCTTGTTCCGGGCGATCCTCGTCCCCACCCGCATGTCGATGAAGGCGGTGGGCGTGGCGACGCAGGCGCTCCTGCGGACGATCGCGCGGGTGGCGGGCGCCGAGATCGTGCAGGACGCGGTGACGTTCTTCCAGGCGTTCGACGGCATGGAGGACGGGTTCCGCACCCGGGCTTCGGCCGTGCGCGAGCTGCTGGCCGACCCGGGCACCGCCTACGTGCTCGTGACCTCGGCCCGCCCGGACGCCGTCGAGGAAGCGAGCTTCTTCGCCGAGAAGCTGGCCGAGCGCGACGTCGCGGTGGCCGCGCTCGTGGTGAACCGGATCGCGCCCTGGTTCGGGGAGCGCGTCGACGGTACCGGTACCGATGTCGACCGCGGCGGGGGCGGCAGCGGTGGCGGTCCGGCGCTCGGGACGACGGGCGAGCTGGCGGCGCTGGAGGAGAACCTGGCCGTTCTCGACGCCGTGGCGGCACGCGAGGAGTCGGCGTACGGGGATCTGGCGGCACAGCTGGCGCCTGCGCCGGTCGGCCGCATCCCGCTGTTCGGGCACGACGTGCACGAATTGGCGGCACTGGAGCAGGCCGCCGACTGCCTCTTTGCCTGAGCCGCTTCGCGTCGCCCGGTGGCGCCCGGACGACCCGGTCCGGCGCGCACAGGGTGTTTCCGGGCGCCCCGCGACGGTCCGGTAGTCTCCGCTCCGTGCAGACGATCCTGGTCGCGAGCGATGCGCCGACGCTGCGCAACGAGGTCGAGGCGGTCATCAGCGGACCCGACGCCGAGGTGCGCTCGGTGACCTCGGGACCCGAAGTCGTGAGCTTCGTCGTCGAGGAGTCCCCCGATCTGGTCATCGTCGACATGCAGATGGGCAACATGGGCGGTATGGCGGTCTGTCTGGAGCTTCGCCTCCAGGAGTCCTACGACGCGGTGGACCACATCCCGGTGCTGATGCTGCTCGATCGTCGGCCCGACGTCTTCCTCGCCCGCCGCTCGGGGGCCGAGGGCTGGCTGGTCAAGCCGCTGGACCCACTTCGGCTCCGCCGGGCGGTGGCTACGCTGCTCGACGACGGCACCTACGCCGACGACTCGTTCACCCCGATGCCGGTGCTGGTGGACGCCGGGCCCCAGCTTCAACCGGGATCCCGACCGGTCGCCTGACGCGGCGCGACACGGTGCCTCCAGGCCGGCACAGCCCTGAAATACCGCCGGCCCGACGATCCCGCAGGCTCTGGCGGCGCGACCCCGACGGCCGGACTGAGGATCGGGCCGACCGATCCGGACAATCCCTCCAGGCCGAGGCAACCGAGCAGGAGCGGATCATCACCGAGGCGCTGTCCGACCTGCGCGACATGGACGTGCGCGAGGTCATGACCCCGCGCGTCGACGTCACCTACCTGACCATTCCGGTCCAGGCCGAGGACATTGCGCGGGCGGTGCGCACCTCGGGGCACAGTTGCTTCCCGGTCGTGCACGACGATCTCGACGACCTCGTGGGAATCCTCTTCGTCAACGACATCTTCCGCACCGGTGACGGGCGACGGCGCGACGCCAACGGATCAGCGGGACGCGACGCCACCGATCCGAGCCCGCTCGAGATCTCGCGCAAAGTGCGCCAGCCCTACCTGCTGCCCGAGTCGCTGGGGGTGCTCGAGGCGCTGGCCGACATGCGCAAGCGCCACCGCGCCGTCGCCGTGGTGGTCGACGAGTACGGCGGGGTGGCGGGCCTTCTGACGGTCAAGGACCTTCTCGAACCTCTCGTGGGTGACCTGCACGACGAATTCGACCAGGACCAAGAGGCGCGCATCGTGCGCGTGGACGGGGAGCGCTGGCTGATCGACGGCCAGACGAACGTCGACGACGTACAGCAGCGCCTCGGGTTGGACATCCCCGAGGGCGAGTACGTCACGTTGGGCGGATTGCTCTTCTCCCGCTTCGGCCACATCCCCGAAGAAGGCGAGGAGGTGAGAGTCGGCGAATGGAACCTCAAGGTGGTCGAAATGGACAAGCGCCGGGTGGCCCAGGTCTTGGCGACCTTCGCCGGCCCCGAGACGGCACCACCGGACGCGAGGAAGGGCGCCGGCCCGGAGCCCGGTGGAAACGGCGACGCCAACGGAGCGCAACCACCGGCTCCGGGGGAGGCGATCCCGCCCGGCTGAGGCCGGGGTAGAGTTCGTGACCTGCCCCTCTCGGGGGGTGGACGGGCTGTGGCGCAGCTTGGTTAGCGCGCTGCGTTCGGGACGCAGAGGTCCCCGGTTCAAATCCGGGCAGCCCGACTCGAAAGTCCCTGTTCAGAGCGTTGCGAGTAGCCCGTAACTGTTAGAGCCTCGAACGAATGGCGCGGAAATGGCGCGGACAATTTTCGTTCGGTATCCGTTCGAGCGAGTGGTCGACAGGTTCGGCAACGACTACGAGCCCTCGCCCTCAGTGCCGAAGAAGCGCTCGCCGATGCGATCGGCCGCCGTCCGATCGACCGATGCGGGAGCGGAGGCGTAAATGGCGAGCGTCACCCTGGGGTCGGAATGGCCGAGACGGGTCTGGGCCGTCTTCACGTCGATCCCCTCGACCACGAGCGTGGTGGCATTCAGCCGCCGGAGGTCGTGAAATCCAGCTCCGGCACCGCCAGGGGAGCCCCGATCGGGCATCCAGGCCGGGCACATGGGTGCCCGGCCAACTCCGTTGTGGGACCGACGGGTGGTCTTGCGACGCAGCCCTCAAGGATCCGCTTCGCCGGCCTTCGGCCGTCCTTGACCGCTGCTCGTCGCTTTTCGGACTGGCCGTAAAGCAGCAATCCGGTATTACCGCTATGCTGCTCCCATGAAGAACGCGGCGAGCTTCGTCACCGTCCAGTCCCGTGGGGTCATCGCTATTCCCACGGCGATCCGGCGTCACTTCGGACTGGACCGACCGGGAGCCCAGGTCGAGGTGATCGAACGTGACGGCGAGATCATCCTGCGTCCCCATGTTCCTGTCCCGTCCGATCAGGCCTGGTTCTGGGAGGAGCGGTGGCAGAGGATGGAACGTGAAGCCGACGAGGCGATCACTGCCGGGCGGGTGGAATCCTTCGAGAACGTCGATGACTTCCTCGACGATCTCGATTCGTGAGGTTCGAGCGTACGGATCTCTTCAGGGCCGACTACCGACGACTGTCGAAGGCGAATCAAGAACTCTTCCGACGGGCGGTTCGGGAGTTCAACGACGCATGCGACGTCTTCGTCGACAGCAACGATCCATCGTCATGGCCGGCCCGCCTCCGAGTGAAGCCTGTCGTCAACGCTCCCGGCGTCTTCGAAATGACGTGGAGCTTCAGCCGCCCCGACGGCCGGGCGACGTGGGAATGGGCCACCGTCGCCGATTCAGAAGGATCGCAACATCCAGCCGTGCGCTGGCGACGACTGGCACCCTTCAGGGCGTGAGCATTCTGAGCGCCCGACCCCTCGGAGGGATTGGCGCGGAAGTGGCGCGGAGATCTCGTTCCTGCACCCCTTCTGCCTTTCGCCGAAGAAGCGCTCGCCAAGGACGTCCGCTGCTGGCGCCGGATAGGTGACACTCATCGCCAAGGGCAAGGGAGGCCCAACGGGTCAATCCGAGATGTCGACGTAGAGCTCGATCTCGTTCCCGTCCGGATCGAGCACGTGCACGCTTCTGGAAGAACCCCGCTCCGCCTCATAGAGGAGCCGGGTCTCCGAGGCATCGAACAAGCGGCGTGCAAGACGAAGCTCCTCGACTGAACCACCGACCTTGAATGCGACGTAAGCAAGCCCAGTGGCGTGGTCGCCGGGTGGTCGTGCGTCGAAACCGACCTCCATCAGGGCGAAGTCGTGATGGTTTCCTGAGGTTTCCAGGGCGAAGAAGGTCATACCCGGATCCGAGATCCGCGAGATGATCGGCAGGCCCAACAGGCCCGAAAAGAAGTCCTCGGAGCGTTGCAGGTTTCGCACCTTGAGGACGACATGCCCGAGAGCTTGCACGTGCACAGTGATGCCCCTCTTCGATATCCGCCGGCCGATCAGCTCGCGCTGGCCAGGACCGTGTCGCTGTCTTCAGCGCTCATGGGAGGCCCGATCGGCCTGAGGTCATGGGACGCAGCGATGCGCGCCAGTTCGTCCATGGGCGGGAACGTTGGGTGGCTCGGCACGACACGCGCCGTCGCCGGAGTGCTGAGGGCGCGGATGAGATCACGAAAGCTGGCGTTGTCGTGCACGAGCAGGATCCGCGCCTCGCGCTGACCGACCACTCGGAACGTGTGCGGCACGCCGCGGGGCATGGAGACCCAGTGCCCAGCTCCGACGACCAGCTCGTCGTCGCCACAGCGCACGACCATCTGGCCCTCGAGGATGTACCAGGTGTCGTCGAGGTCGTCGTGGACGTGCAGCGGTGGCGCCGAGCCCACCGGCAGGGTCATCTCGAACACGACGGTGTCCATTTCGGGTGCGCAGCGGTGCTCCACGACCAAGGTGTCGAGGAACCACCACGCCTGCGCTTCTTCGTTCTCGGGGGAGTCAACAACTGCTGTCGTCACTTCTGCCGCCTCCTCGGAGGGATTCGGTCCCGGATCATCTAGTACGGGTCCCGTACGAAGATCGTATGGTACCCTTACGACTATGTCAAGCGATTCCTTGGCAGGGGACCAACCCGGTGGCGAGCCGATCCGGTACGTGGGCGCCACGATGCGTGCCGTCTGGCAATGGGTCCGTGATCAGATCTATGCCGGCGTCGTTGCGGCGGGATACGAAGATCTCAACGCCGCGCACGTCGGGCTCTGGCGCTATCCCGGCCTCGACGGGCTACGTCCGAGCCAGCTGGCAGACCAGGCGGGGATCGCGAAACAGTCGGTCAACGACCTGCTTGGGCACCTGGAACGACACGGGTACCTCGAACGCGTGCCCGATTCGGCCGACGGAAGGGCTCGCGTGATCCGACTCACTTCCAAGGGACGGCGGCTCGAGCTGACGATCCACGCCGAGGCGCGGGCGGCCCAGCTGCGGATCGCAGAGATCCTGGGGCCGCGGCGCTTCGCCCAGCTGCACAGCTCCCTTGAGCTGCTGACCCAGCAGCTGGCACGTTCACCGTCCGTCCCCTCGTGCCGTTCGCGTACAGACTGAGGCGCCCTTCCGTCTCTTTGCCCAGCGAGGGTAGGCTGTGCACACGTTTTACGGCCACGGTTCCACGATCACCCTGTTGGTATTTCTCGGCCTCTTCGCGATTCGAGCGCTCTCTTCTCAGCGACGCCACCAGGGTCGGCAAAGGAGTTCTGCGGCCGCGAGCTCGTTGACCGGCCGCCCTTTTCCCAGTGGAGCATCCGACGTCGTCGACGGAGCGAACGCTGAAACCACCTTCACCGGGATCCCCGCCGGCTGGCTGACCGACCCCTCGGGCCGACATGAGAAGCGGTACTGGTCCGGGTCTGAATGGACGGACCACGTTCTCGACGATGGTGTCCCGGGCACCGACCCACCTCGACGCGACACGGGTCGCGACGCGTCCTCCTAGTCCTCGAACCGGGGTGAGAAGAGCCTCGGTTCCTTTGGCGGTGGCCTACGTCGCTCGTCCGAGACGGGGAACGGGACAGGAGAGACCGGCCACCGAACGAGGCGCCGCCGCGTGCGCTCTCGAGGCTCCCCGAGGCTCCGGACGCGGAAGGCCATCGCTCTCTTTGGGAGTGTTCGACAGATAGTCACCGCACGGGAGACCCAGGGGTGTCGCAGTCGGAACCGACATGTCGCTCGTTGGCTCGAAAGAGCCGCGATCGCAAGGAACCGACGCCATTCTCTCTCGTGCAGAATTGGGCGGTATGTGCTCGAGGATCGAAGACGTGAGCTGTGAAAGGTGAGAGAGCCATCGCTCGTACTGGTGACCGGGATTCCGGGCACCGGAAAATCCACGGTGGCAGATATCGTCGCCCGCAAGTTGGGCGCAGCAGTTCTCGCCCACGATTGGGCCATGAGCGGCCTGCGGCCGTTCGAGGAAATTCAGGCGGTCCTCAATGACATGGGGTCGTCCGGACACCGAACCGTCGGTTGGTCGATCCTCAACGCGCTCGCCCGTGCGCAGCTCCGTTCGGGACGTTCGGTCGTCCTCGACGGTGTGGCCCGGGCTCCGGAGATCGCGAGTTGTGAGGCGGTGGCCCGAAGCGAGGCGGCGCCATTTGTTGTGATCGAAACCCACTGCTCCGATCTGGAGTTGCACCGGTCACGAATCGAAGGCCGCCAACGCCTGATTCCCGACTGGTACGAACTCGACTGGCGCCACGTCGAGAGATCGATCGCCGCGTGGGAGCGACCCCACCATGTCGATCTGAGACTCGATGCGGCCAACACCCTTGCGGAAAACGAAGCCCTTCTCGACAACTTGCTTCGCCTCGAGCGCTGAATCCCGGTGCCCGCCCGCTGCCAATCGCTGACCGTTCACCAATCCGGCAGACGGCACCCTTGACTCTGAGACGTATCGGACGGAGAGTGATCTCATGCAGCCGAGGAGTCTCACCATTCCTGACGCACGTGGCTCAGGCGCCTACCTCCGGATAACCCGGCACCCTGAGCAGCGCAAAGTTGTCATCAGTCATTGGCGAGATGACCTCTGTGTCGCATCCACTCCGGTGGAGTTGGTCGAGGTTCCCGCCCTGATCGGCGTGCTGGCCGACGTCATCGGCGACGTGGTCCGTTCGAGCGATCCCTTGCCAGCGAACCGGGGAGAAGGTCGATTCCTGGCCCGGATCAAGGCGTGGTTGCGACCTCGCTTGGCGCAGATCGTCGAGCTTCGGGACATGGGCATGGACAGGGACAGGGACAACCAGAAGCACACGGGCTGAGCACCGACAACCATCTCCCTGCTCGGACACAACTCTCAATGCCAAAGACCGGAGGCTGAAGTGGTTTCCCCGACACCCGTCCCGATCGAACTTCGGGGACGCCGGTCGGTCTCCTCCGCCTACGACGATGCGGACTGGAGGTACGCGTCGTAGAGCTCGCGCGGCCAGTAGCGGACGGCGTCCACTGCACCAGCCTCGACCAATTCGGACTTCACCCGGTCGTAGTCGTAGCAGTTGAGCTCGTACCGGTTTCCCCATGGATCGACGAGATCGAACGCCCAGCACATATCGAAGTCCACGAGGTCGGTGAGCACGAGGCGTTCGCCACCCGGACCGTCGATCCCGCAGGGTAGTGAGCGGGCAAAGGATACGAACGTGTCCGCGTCGACGCTGAACGCAATACCGTTCTGTTGCGGGACCATGGGGTGACCCTCGCTCGTCTCGAACAACGCCAACATCGTCTCTCCACCATCGGCCGAGATCTGGAGCGGGCCACCGTCGAAACCGGTCGCCCAGAAGTCGTATTCGCCGACAGGCTCGAACCCAAGATGCTCGCCGTACCATTTGGCGGCTTCAGCCCGATCCGGCACGCGGATGTGTGCGTGGTCGAGCCGTCCCATTCGGAACCTCGAACGCTCTGTCCGCATGCCTCCAACATAGATGCCGGATCCATGCGTCGGATCCCGCCAGAATCGGACGGCATGTGCCACGCCGTAACTCCATTCCACTCGTTTTGTGTGCGGTCACACCGAGGTTGCCAACCACTCACGTGGAGCCCTCGGTTCTGACCATGATCACGAGTCGACCGGACCTGTCGCCGTGCCGGGCAGGGCTCCGTGCTGACAGCCGGAACGTCCCCCACTGTCCCCCGGGCAGTTCAGGCTGGTCCGATGCTTCTCATTGATGCGGCGAACGTGGTCGGGTCTCGACCGACCGGCTGGTGGCGGGACCGAGCCGGAGCAGCCCGGGCGTTCGTCGAGCAGGTCACGGCCGCCGTCGCATCGGGACGGGTCGCCCCACCTGTGGTCGTGGTTCTCGAAGGCGACGCACGCAAGGGCGTCCAGGCTGGCTCGGCCAACGGTGTCACCGTGCTCCATGCCGTTGGGAGCGGTGACGACATGCTCATTGACGTCACCGCGAACACCCCGGACGAAGTCACACTCGTCACCGCGGATCGCGAGTTGCGTCAGCGCGCCGAGTCCCTGGGCGCCGACGTGGTCGGACCGAAATGGCTCATCGAGCTTCTCGATCAGTAGCGAACACGGTAAGGGGGCACGGGTGTGTCACAGCGACAGGCGATCCCACGGGTCCGATCGAACCACGATTCTGGTTGATTGCTCAGAGGGACCTGATGTAGCGGACATCGTCGACCCCGGGGGTTCCCTCAGCCACCTTGTGCTCGCCCGTAGGGGTCCATCCAAGTCGCTCGTACCACGCTCGAGCACGTGCGTTTTCTTCGAGAACCCAGAGTGACGCCTGCCCATAGCCGGCTTGCTTCAGGTGCGAGACGGCCGTTTCGTAGAGCAAAGTCCCGATGCCCTGCCCCCATTGCGGGACATCCACGTAGAGCCTTGTGATGTGGCCCATTTCGAGATGGTCAGGATCCGCGCCGGCCAGGATGACGCCCGAGATTTGGTCACCCGAGACTGCGACGAAGCCGCGAAGGTTCGGAGCGTTTCGTCCACCGAGCCGTTGCTCCCAGTCCAACGTCAGGTGATGGAGCTCCGGGGGGGCTCCCTCGGGCGGAAAGATCGATGCATAGGCAAAGAGTGCGGTCCTGAGATGCAAGGCAGCCAGGTTCGGGGAATCATCGCCACGGGCTGGGCGGATCCGCACTTCCACGAGTTCATTGTGACCGCGCCGCCGGTCGGTCCGGGCACATCCCAGCACCGCGGCGAAGCGCTCGTCAGCCGCGTCAGCCGCGAATACCGGCAGACCACGCAAGCGTTGGATCAATGGTCGGCTGGGGTGCGTACATCGGCATTCTCGTCTTCCTGGTGCTCGTGAGCGCATCCCTTCTCCGACAAGGCGCCACGGCCCCCGCTCGTGCCGCCTCGGTCGCCGTGTCAGAGCGCCCGACCGAGTGCCGGACCCTCCCCACGGTCCCGGCTCGAAAGGCGCAGGAAGCAGGGCCGGACGAGTTATCCCCGGGAATTGGTCGCCTTTCTGCTGTAATTGCCTCTGTGGTACGAGCGTTGATCTGGTTCGTGATCGACCTCGTCGGGAACACCGTCGGACTTCTCGTCACCTGGGCCGTCGTTCCGAAGTTCCAGATCAACGTGGAATCGTTCGTGATCGCGGTTCTGATCTTCACCGCGGTCGAGATGTTGGTCGAACCCTTCCTGCGTCAGATGGCCATCGACAGTGCCAGAGCGCTTCGGGGAAGCGTGGCGCTGGTGGCGACGTTCGTCGGGCTGGTGATCACCGACATCCTTTCGACCGGCCTCCATATTCAGGGTGTCTCGACTTGGATCTTCGCAACGGTCGTCGTCTGGCTCACCACGCTGGTCGCCGGACTGATCTTGCCGTTGTTCCTTTTCCGCCGGGCTCTCGACGCACGCGGCGGTCACCGCAGGCGGTAGCCGCAGAGCGGCGACGTCAGGCGGCGATGTCCTCGAAGGTCACGTCGACTTGATCCGTCTTCGCCCCAGCCCCGCACGGCTGCGGTATCGCGCACGAACTGAAGTAGTCGACGCCGGTGCCGTCGCACGGTACGCGGGCTGTGGTCGGGATGGTGCCAGGAGTCGAGTACCTGTGCAGCGTGGTGATGGCCGCCGGCCCACCGGGGATGTAGCTGTAGACGACGTTGCCCGTGCTGCCGGTGTCACCCCCGCCGTGTTGCACGTGCACGACCTCGACCGATTGGCCGCCCGCAGGCGGACCGAGCCGTCCGGGCCCGACGGGTCCGGCGCAGACCGTGTAGACCACGGCGTCGCTCGACTTCCCGTTGACGAAGCCGACGAAGTGCTGGTTCGGTCGGATCCGGTTTCCGCCCGCCGCGGCGAGGCCGGCGGGCATGAGCACCACCACCGCGACGACCAGGAGTGCGGTCCTCCACTTCGGGAACGAAGTCATGACAGTCCTCCCATCTTCCGCTCGGCGGCCGCTTGGCTGCGCCGCCGACACAACCTGCCGCCAGGCTCCTCCCGGCGGCTATCCGGTCTGATTCCTTTGGCGGGCTTGCCCCCTCTGGAGTGTTCGCCCCCTCTTGCAGGGGATGCTTCTCGCAGGGTCCCCTTCGGCATGGTTGCACTCGAAGGTTAACTATCAGCTAACCGCAGATGAACCACCTGTGATTTCCCCGAGATGGTGCTTCGCCGCAGGCCGCAGTCTGTAGGCCGCCGCCATGATTCAGTCCGGCCGGGGGCGGTCACGATCCTCGGACGCGGCCGCGTCGTCGTCCGGGGCGAGCGAGTCACACACACGATCGAGGAAGGGATGCTGAGCCTCCAGCAGCCGGACGCGCGCGGTGGTCATCGGCGTCCACTCGACCCGGTCGACCTCAGGATACGTGCGGACGACGCCCGAACCACGCGGCCACTCCAGTTCGAAGGTGTTGCTCGTGCCTCCGGTGGGATCGAGGTCGCCCTCGACGGCCCAGGCTGCGACCCGCTTTCCCCCGGCCTGGGTCACCTCGCCCAGGAACAGCCGCGGGCCTGCCGGCGGGTCCTGACCGACCTCCTCGCGGAATTCACGCTCTGCCGCAGTGAGCGGGTCTTCTCCCGGGTCGTGCTCGCCCTTGGGGATCGACCATGCTCCCCGATCCTTCCTCGCCCAGAAGGGTCCGCCGGGATGCACGAGGAGGAACTCGAGGTCGCCATCAGCGCCAACGCGGTACACCAGAAGTCCGGCGCTGCGTGTCGGCATGATCTCACCTCCTTTCGGCGTGCCCGGACGTGAAGCGTGCTTGGTTCAGTCCAGACCCGGCGGAACCATGATGCACCGGGCCGCCGATCCCGCTCGCTCCATCACGCTTAGTAAAGTGGAGCGGCGACCGGGCCGGTTCGGCCTGCCGTCACGTCGGGGCGCCGACGCGCGGCCATCTCAGGCCGCACCCTGATCACCACGGAGACCATGAGCCCGCGCCACCCCGAGAACGAGCCTCGCAACGAGCCTCGCCGCGCGCCGGGCCGGCAGAGGGCCGCGGGCGGTCGTGCTGTTGGCCGCGGTGCTGTGGGCGGACCGGGCGATCCCCCAGCGGACCCGACCGAGCGTGGGCTGCACGAGCTCGGCCAGAAGATCGACGCGGCGAAGCGCAGCGGAAGGCGGCGACGGCACCGCCCCGCACACGGTACGGCAGCACGGCAGTCCAGGCGGCGGGCGGCGGTTTGGGTGTTGGGAGTGGTGGGGCTCGTCGTGACCCTCCTGGCCGGGGCGACGGCCGGCTACGCCTGGTACCTCAATCACGAGATCCACCGCATCCCACTGCACAACCTGAGCTCGGCGCCCGGCAAGGGCGCGGACGCCAACACCGAGAACATCTTGATGATCGGTTCGACGTCGCGCTGCGCGCTCAAAGTGCAGAACCCCGCCTACGGCCTCTGCTCGCAGGGTGTCGACGGGGTCAACAGCGACGTCGTGATGATCCTGCACCTCAACCCGGCGAACGGTTCGGTGTCCATCCTCTCCATCCCGCGCGACCTGTTCGTGCCGAACGCCCGCTCCGATGGAGCCAACAAGATCGACGCCGCGCTCTACCAGGGACCCGACCAGCTCATCAACGCCATTGAGGAAGACCTCGGGATCCCGATCCAGCACTTCGTGGAGCTCAACTTCGACAGCTTCATCAACATCGTGCAGGCGCTGGGCGGGATCAAGATGTACTTCCCCGAGCCCGTCTTCGACGCGTACTCGGGTCTCAACGTCCAGACCACGGGCTGCGTCGACCTCAATGGGACCCAGGCCCTGCAAGTCGTGCGGGCTCGCCATCTGCAGTACAAGGGCCCTGGAGTGACGTCGACCGACCCCAACGACTGGCCCCAGGAGACCCAGAGTGACATCGCCCGGATCCGCCGGGACCACGAGTTCCTGCGCGTCCTGGCCGACGCGGTCAAGCTGAGAGGCCTGGGCAACCCGATCACCGACCAGTCGCTCGTGTCCGGGGTGGTCGGGCAGCTGACGGTCGACTCAGGCTTCTCCGCCAGCGCCATGATCAACCTCGTGCTCGGCTTCCACAACGTGGACGTCGGCCGCGCTCCTCAGCTGACGGTGCCGGTGGCCGTCGACCAATTCGGCAGCTACGAGTACCAGGGGGGCTCGTACGGGGACATCGAGTTTCCGGCCGAGCCGCAGGACCGTCAGGCGATCGACCAGTTCCTCGGCCTCTCGTCGAGCAACGCCGACACCTACTCGGGCGGCACGCTGCCGGCGCCCTCGTCGGTCACCGTCTCGGTCCTGAACGGATCGGGCGCCTACAACCAGGCGACGGACACGGCGGCCGCGCTCGGGGCACTGGGGTTCCACATCGGGACGATCGGAGACTCCCCACCGGTCGGCCAAGAAGCGGAGACGGTGGTCTACTACTCGTCGAAGACCCCGGCCGAGCTCGCAGCGGCCCAAGCGGTGGCCAACTCCATGTCGGGCGCCGTCATCATGGCCGAAGACGCGACGCAGGCCCACCCCGGCTCACAGGTCACGGTCGTCACCGGTACGGACTTCTCGGTCGACCCACCGGCGGTTGCCCCGGCGGGGTCGACGGCCGGCGCGGGGACCACGGGCGGCACCGGTGCGGGTGCGGCGGGGTCCGGAACGGCAGCCGCCAGCACGACCCCGCCGAGTGCCGCGACCAACGCGGCGTCACAGGCCGGCGGTGGCGCATTCGCCGCGCCGACCCCCACCGTCGAGCCCCTGGCCCCGTGGGACCCGCGCTCGTGCACGCCCAGCGGCGGCGAAGGACCCTGACCCGATGACGAGTGGTCGGAGCTGCGACCGCCGGGGGCAGACGAATCAGACGGATCAAGCGAAGATCTCGCCACCGTTGGTGTCGAGGGCCTGACCGGTCATCGCAGTAGAGAGGTCCGAGGCGAGGTAGACGATCGCTCCGGCGACGTCGGCGTCGCTCGGAATACGTCCGAGCGGCACACGCGCGTTGAGCTCGTCCTCGACGACCTGGGCGGACACGCCACGGCCGGTGGAAGTCATCTCGATGTAGATGTCCACCGACGGACCGGCCATCCACCCCGGCACGACGGCGTTGACGCGGACGTTGGACGGACCGAGCTCGTAGGCGAGCACCCGTGTGGCGGTGAGCAACGCGCCTTTCGAGATGGCGTATCCGCCCTGCACCGGCTGCGGTTGGCGGGCGACCATGGAGGCGACCATGACGACGGACCCGCCCCGCGCTCGCGCATGGCCGGCAGCATGGCCCGGGTCATCTGGAGCGAGCCGAAGAGGTTGGTGTCCATGATCTTGCGCCAGATGGCGAGATCGACCTCTTCGAAGCTCTTGAAGGCGTCGAAGCGGAACGCGTTGTTCACCAGCACGTCGACCCCTCCGAACTCCTCGACGGCGGCCGAGGCGACTCTCGCGCAGGCTTCGGGATCCGTGATGTCCGTCGGCACCAACAGGGCACGGGCACCCAACCCCTGGACCTCGTCCCCGACTTCCTCGAGGGAGGCCTGCCGGCGCGCCGCCAGGACCAGATCGGCCCCGTGTGCGGCCAGCGCCCGGGCGGCCTGGCGCCCCAGCCCGGGACCCACGCCGGAGACGATGCACACCTTGCCGGCCAGCAGCCCGGCAGCCGGAGGGCTCCCCTTCTCCTTCATGCTCTCGACGGTCGCCATCGGCGCAGCGTAGGGCAACACGGCAGACGGCATCCGCCGAACTGTCGCACCGGGCTGAAATGATCGGCTCAGCGACGGAGGAAAGGAGCGACATGGCCATCTGCACTCACTGCGGCGGTGAGATGACCGAGGGCATCAGCTGCCTGACCGATCCCATCGTCATCGGAGGGAAGACCTACGCCCCGATCCGTTGGGGACAAGAACGACGGCCCCGTCACCGCTACGAGCCGGATGAGTGCGGCGACTGCGGGACCCCACTGGGCGGGGTGCACCATCCCGGCTGCTGCGTCGAGCGGTGCCCGGCGTGCCGTGGCCAGGCCCTGACCTGTGGCTGCTTCGTCGAGCCCGAGTGCGAGTTCGAGGGGAGCCGGACGTCGCGCTGCCGCTCCCACCAGTTTCGCCGCGCCGGCGGGCGCTGACCTCGTCCGCTCTCTCGGTTCAGAGGCCGCTCGCCACCGAGACGCCTACGGCAACGAGGATCAGGCCGCCCACCCGCTCCGCCCACGAGCCGAGCCGGGCTCCGAGCCGGCTCCCGAGCTCGAGACCGAGCAGCGTGAGGCCAACGCTCACCACCCCGATGACCAGTGCGGCCACGACCACGCTCACCTGGTAGGCGCCGAGCGCGAATCCGACGGCGAGGTTGTCGAGGCTGAGCGCGAACCCGAGGACGATCAAGCGGCCGAGCCCGGGGCCCGATTCGGAAAGGTTCGAGTCTTGGTCGCCGCTGCTGTGGCGGCTCGCCCCACGCACACTCTCGATCAGGACGTAGACGCCGGCCAGGCACAGGACCAGGCCGGCCACAACCCCGGCATGACCACCGAAATCCCCGACGGACGTCCGCCCGATGGCCATGCCGGCGAGGGGCATCGCCGCTTCGAAGAGACCGAAGACGGCGGCGATGCGCAGGCGCATCCGGGGCGCGACGCCCGAAACGCCCAACGCACCGGCGGCGCCGAAGTTGTCGAGACCGACCGAGAGAGCGACGAGCAGGAGGGCGAGCACTTATGGACGTTAGACCCCGGGCTCGTGCTCGGGGTCCCGCCCTATCACCCCCTACCCTCCCCGATGGCCCCTTTGGCCGGCTCGGCGCCTCTTCCAGCATGTTGCCGCAGGTCGTCCTCGAAGGCACGGCCACCTTCTTCATCGCTCGTTCGTCGAGGGCGACCGCCTCGAGCGGTCTCGATGCAGCCGGAAAGCCGTAGCGTCTAGCGGATGGTGCCGAAGCCGGGGATGAGAGGCAGATCGAGGGCGGTGACCCAGCCGGGGGGGAGGTCGTTCACGGCCGGGACGGCGTTCAGAGCCCGTAGTCCGGTGGCGAGGCAGCCGGCGGCGGCGGCATCACGCCCGGAGCCGTCGGTGAAGCGGAACGCCGTCTCCTGCCGGATCGACGGCGTGCCCTCGACTTCGACGCGGTACACGTCGTCCTGCGTTCCGTGCGGCCAGTCGGGAGCGGAGCCGACACCCACCCGGTTGACGTGCTCGAGAGCGATCCGGACCTCGTCGCGGACCATGCCGTTGATGGTGAAGTGGATGGCGGCCACGCAGCCCGGCTCGACCACGCCCTTGGCGGTTTGGACCGGTTCGGGTGTCACCCATTTCTCCCACGTCGTCGTGATGCCGCTCAGCTCGACGCCGGCGGCGTGGGCGATCATCGGAACCGTGGCGCCCCAGGACATGACCAGGATTTCAGTGTGCTCGAGCAGCGGGGTGTACTCAGGAGGGCGTCCGATACCCATCTCCTGCTCGTAGTCCCCCTCGTAATTTGTGTAGTCGAGGAGCTCGAGCGCCTTCACCGAGCGCACCTCGCTGCAGAGGCCCATGAGCGTCATCGGGAACAGGTCGTTGGCGAAACCGGGATCGATGCCCGTGGTGAAACAGGACGCTCCACCCGCCGCGCAGGCCTCCGTGACCGGATCGATCCACGACGGCGGGTTCTGGGTCATGGCCGGCCAGACCCATGGCGTCATCGCGGTCGAACAGACGTCGATGCCCGCCCGAAGGAACCGGGTGATGAGGCTGATGTTGTCGCCGGCCTGAGCGGCCGTCGGTCCGTAGTGCACGACGGCGTCGGGTCCGAGCGCGATCAGCTGCTCCACATCGTCGGTCGCCTCCAGCCCGACGGGTCCCGACCCGCAGATCTCACCGACGTCACGACCGGCCTTCTCCGGGGAGTGGACGCCCACGCCGACAAGCTCGAAAGCGGGATGGCCGACAACCTCGGGGATGATCATTTTGCCGACGAAGCCGGTCCCCCAGACGACCACCCGTTTCGGCATCACACGATCACCCTCCCCGATGCGCACGGCCCCTCGGCCGCGGCTCAGCCCGAGCGTACGACACGCGCTGCGGAGGTGGTGCCGAGGTCGACCAGCCCGTCATGGCGCCGACGGCGGCTGGACGGGGGGCGCCATCACCGGCTGGAACCTCAACTGGGCAGCGAACGTGGCGATCGGGCGATGTTCCGGCCAGGCCCACCGGCGACGGCGGACCGCGTGGACGCGCCGGAACGGCGCCACGTCGTCAGGAGCCGCGGGGCACGGTGATCGTCAATATCTGCGTCGCCGTCTTCGGATTCCCCTTCGCCACCGCCACCTCGATCGTGGCGTTCTTCGTCCCGGTGACGACCGGCTCGCCCGAGATGACTCCGCCGGCCGACAGCTTCAAACCCTTCGGGAGTGTGCCCGCGATGATCGACCACTTGTACGGAGGTTGTCCACCGCTGGCCGTGAGCGTCGCCGAGTACGGAACGTCGAGATCGGCCGTCAGGTTCGGTGAGGACGTGATCACCAGGCCGAGGAAGGGAACGGTCACGGAGCTGGAGTTCGAGGTGACACCGTTCCCGACCGGGTCGGTTCCGGAGGCGACAGCCGTGTTCGTGACCCGACCGGCTCGAACGTCGTTCGACGTGGTCACGTAGGTCGCAGTGCAGGTCGCGGTTGCTGAGGGAGGCAGAGACGCGATCTTGTCGGTGCCGTTCCCGCAATCGATGGGCGACAACCCCGGCATCGGATCGTCGACGGACGCGTCCGCGATGGTGACGTTGCCCGAGTTGGTGACCAGGTAGCCGTACGTGATCGGGGTACCGGCCTTCTTGAAGCCGCTCACGCTGGCCGACTTGACCAGGTCGAGAGCAGGGTTCTGCTGGGCCGGAATGCTGAGGAACGACTGCGCGCTGACCACACCGGTCGAGGTCGTCGCGGTGACCGTCCCGACATTCTGCACCGAACCGGCGTCCACGTCCGCCTGCGTCGTCGTGTACGTGGCGGCGCACGTCTGGGACTCGCCGCCTCCGAGCGTGCCGATGACATCGGAACCGTCGCTGCAATTGACGGTCGAGAGTCCCTTCATAGGATCGGCGACGGTGACGTCCGTCAGCGGTTCGACTCCGGCGTCCTGAACATGGTAGGTGTACGTGATCGGGACCCCGGAAGACGAGAACGAGGACACGTCGGCCTCCTTGGTCAGGTCGATCCCCGAGGTGGTGCACGTCTGGACGCTCGACGAATTGTTCGCTTGGTTCGGATCCATCTCGTTCGCGATCACCGATGCCGTGTTGACGATGCAGGTGCTATCGGTGGTCGGAGCGGTACCGGTCAGGACGATCGTGTACGAGGCCCCGTCAGGCAAAGCGCCCTCCGCACACTGCACATCGTTGCCCGTGACGGTGCACCCCTGAGTCTGAGGAGTAGGCATCACGCTCGTCACCCCTGGTGGAACGACGTCGTCCACGGCGAACCCCGAGCTGTTCCCAGGTCCCTCGTTGGTGACCGTGAGATCCCACGTGATGGTGCCTCCGGCGCCTATTGTCGCAGGGCCCGTCTTCTCGATGGCCAGATCGGTGGCTTTGCCGATGCAGGATGCGCCGTCGTTGTTGTTCTGGGGCGGGACAGGTCCCACGTAGGCCGACACGAGGGTGAACAGCGGCGGGTTGCTGACCGGTCCTGAGGGATTCGACACGGAAATCTGGTAGATGGTGCCCGTCTGGTTGTTCGAGAACCCCAGGTTGCCATTGCCGAACGTCCAGTCGGCCCCGAACGTCCCCGGTCCCACACCGGACGGCGCACCGAATGTGTCGACCATGCCGGTCGTGAGGTCAACCCGGTACATGCTCCCGTTCGCCATTCCCCACATGTACCCGGCGTCGAGAGCCCAGTCCGGTGGACTGAATTGTGCGCTGAGGGTCACGGTGTTGATCACCGCGGGCGGGCTCGACGTCACGTCGATCTCGTAGGCGGTCGATGTCGATGTCCCTCGGGTGACGATCCAGTAATTACCGCTGGCGTCGAATGAACCTACAACCGGTTGCTGCGCAACCGCCGCGTACCCGCTCACGGGCCCGAGTGACGTGACATTGCCACTGGCGTCGATCTGGAGCAGGTCGTTCGTCCCGGCGACGCTCAACACCATGGCGTAGAGGAAGTCGTTGAGAGGGTCGTAGCCAAGGGCGTTGTACGTCTGGGTGTAGATGGGACCTTCGGCGGTGAACGACGCCGACGCCGAACCCTCGGTCCCCAAGAAGAGCTGCGTCGGCGACCCCTGCGAGAGGAAGAAATTCGGCGAGTCGCAGGTGAAGGGCTGACCAACCACAGGAATGGTGACGCTGGATTCGGCGCTGACGCCCGGGCCCTCGGGCGTCGTCCCAGAAGCCGTCGCCGTGTTCGAGAGGGACCCCGCGGTGACATCCGTTTGTGTGGTCGTGTACGTCGCCGTGCAGGTCGCGCTCGCTCCCGGAGCCAGGGCGCTGATCACGTTGGTGCCGCCGTTGCAGCTGATCGACGAGAGCCCGGACAACGGGTCGGTCACGGTCACGTTGGTCAACGTCTCGTTCCCGGTATTGGTCACTTGGAAGTCGTACGTGATACCCGTGCCCGCAGAGGTATAGCTCTGGACACTGGCGGACTTGACGATGGAGATGGCGGGTTCGGGGACCTCTTCGATCGTGACAGCCGAAGAGGCAGAGACATCCGGACCGGAAGGAGGGGTGCCGGTCGCCGTACCGGTGTTGGTGATGGAACCGGCGTCGACGTCCGCCTGCGTCGTCGTGTAGGTGGCGGTGCACGTCTGCGACGTACCCGCGCTGAGTGCCGGGATGGTCGGCGAACCGCCGCCGCAGTCGATCGCCGAGAGTCCGGACATCGGGTCGCTCACCGTCACGTTCGTCAGTGCTTCGTTCGTGCTGGTGTTCGTCACCACGTAGGTGTAGGTGATCACCGTTCCCGCCGACGTGTACGTCGGAACGCTTGCCGACTTGACGATGGAGATAGCAGGCTGCGTACAGGTCTGCACGCTCGACGTGTTGTTGTCCGGGTTGGCATCGGACTCGTTCGCGGTGACGCTCGCCGAGTTCACGAAGCACGTACCCACGCTCGTGGGAGCCGTTCCGGTCAGAGTGACGCTGAAGGTGTTCCCGGTGGCGAGGAGGCCCTCCGCGCACTGGACATCGTTCCCGCTCACGGTGCAACCCGGCGTCGAGGTCGCCACGTTGGTGACACCGGGAGGGACGTTGTCGTCGACGACGTAGCCGGAGCTGTTCCCCGGGCCGTTGTCGGTGACCGTGAGCGTCCAGGTGATGGAGTTCCCGGCCACGACGGTCGCCGGACCGGTCTTCACGATGCTCAAGTCGGTGGGCTTGGCGATGCACGACGACCCGTCGTTGATGAGGTCGGCGACCGGACCGTGGTACGTGGCCACCCGCGTGGCGCTGGGGCTGGACGAGCTCGCACCGCTGAGAGAGATCTCGTAGACGGTGCCGGTCTGGTTGTTGGAGAATCCGAGGTCCCCATTGCCGAAGGTCCACGCCGCACCGTAGGTACCGTTGCTCACTCCCGGGACAGAGAAGGTGTGCACCGTTCCGGACGGTAGCTGGACCCGGTACATCGTTGTACCGTCCAGGCCCCAGAAGTAACCCTGCGTAGAGGTCCAGTCGTTCGGCTTGAAAGTATGACTGAGCGTCACAGGGGAGCCCGCGTCGATGCTCGACGTGGTGACGTCGATCTCATAGGCCTGGTTGCTTCCTCCGGACGTCACCCAATAGTTGCCCGACGCGTCGAATCCGCCGGCGTTGGGGAAGGTGCCTGGGACCGAGAATCCCGGAATGGTGGTCGACGTGGTCGCGCCCGAGGCGTCGATCTTGAGAAGCTTCTTGCTGCCGGTGACGATGGCATAGAGGTAGTTGTTGGCCGAGTCGAATCCGAGCGCGTTGTAAGTCTTGGGGTACAGCGGTCCGAGGGGGAGCCACGAGTAGTTGTTGTTCGAGGCGACGGAGTAATAGAGCTGGGTCGGGGCGCCGGAGTTGTTCGAGTTGGTCTGGGACAGGAAGTTCGTGGGCGTCGTACAGGTGAACGGGGACCCGGCGACGGGGACGGTCGTGCCCCCGTTGGATTGGACTGAGGACCCCTTCGGGGTCGTGCCGACCGCGGTGGCGACGTTGGTGATCGACCCCGCGCTGACGTCAGCCGCGGTCGTGGTGTAGGTCGCCGTACACGTTGCACTCGCTCCAGGAGCCAGGGAGGCGACGACTGATCCGCCGCCGGGACACGAAACCGAAGAAAGGCCTGGCATGGGATCGCTCACCGAAATGTTGCTCAACGTCACGCTTCCCGTATTCGTGATCACGAAGGTGTACGTGATGAGCGTCCCCGCAGCCGAATAGCTCTCGACGCTGGCGGACTTGGCCAGGCTCAACTGGGGCACCTTGACGGCTGGGAGGGTCACGCTGGATTGGGCGGAGAAGTTCCCGACGGGGCTCTGCACCGAAGCCGTCGCCGTGTTGGACAGGGATCCGGCGTCTACGTCTGACTGCGTCGTCGTGTACGCGGCCGCGCACTTGGCGGACTGGAAGGCGTTCAGGGTCGGGATCACGTTCGTCCCGCCATCGCAGCTGATATCCGACAGACCCTTCATCGGATCCGTGACCGTCACGTTGTCGAATGCTTGGCTGCCCGTGTTCAGGACGACATAGGTGTAGGTGATCGGGGTGTCGGCCGAATAACTCGAGACGCTGGCCGACTTGGCGATGGCAATTCCCGGTTGAGACGCTGCGCCTGCTTGTCCGGTCGTCGACGCCAACAGTGTCCCGACGAATCCGGTGACCACGATAGACGCCACGAGTCGCGCGTTTCGCGGCGTGCCACCCGTCGCGCCGGACCGCCGGGATGGGCGCGGGCCCTCGAAGGCCCTCGGGTTCTCCTCGCGCCGTGGAATCCCGCTTCTGACGACCCGCGAATACCCGCCTGACGATCATCGGGATCAAACCCCCCTGTGGTCCGCACCAAACCAGCGGGGACCTTATAGATCCGATCTCTCGGAATCAATAGGCATGGGAAAACGGGGTTTCAGACCGGCAAGAAACCGATTGAAAACACAAACGCGGCGCTCGGACCAGGAACGAACGCCGTCGAGGGCCCCAGCTGAATTCCTGTTCGGCGAAGCATAAGAAAGGGGTCCGAGCTGGCCGGTTTCGGTTCGGAACCGCGAATCTCGATTCTAAGACATTTCTTATGCGCGTTATGGACTTCTTATGCCTGAATAACAGATCCATCATTCGTCGACGAGATGATGTCGCTCGTTGCATCACTACTCGGAGGAGAGATCATGAACAAGAGGATCATCGCGCCGCTCGTCATCGGTGGAACGATGCTCGCCGGCCTGGGGGTCTCGACGGTGGCCTCAGCCGCCACACCGGCCTCGAACGCCTCGACGAGCCATGCCAAGGGTCACGTGGCCACCTGGGTGCGCGAGCACCGTGCCGAGCTCCGAAAGGACGGTCTGGCGATCAGCGCCAAGACCATCGGGGGGATCACCCCCCAGCAACTCGCGGCCGAGCTCAAGGCCGGGAACTCCATCGCCGGCATTGCGTCCCAGCACAACGTTCCCGCTCAGTCGGTGGTCAAGGCACTCGTGACCGCGGCCGACGGCAAGATCAACCAGGCGGTCAACGCCGGGAAGCTCAACGCCACCGTCGCCCACCGGATCGAAGCCAAGTTGCCGACACCGCGTCAGCAAGATCGTCAACCACTCCTTCTAGTCATCCGCCGTTCAATTCGACTCACCCCGGGCACCCACCCCGGGGTGAGTCGCGTCCGATCTCAGTGCTGCGACGTCCTCAACCGGCGGGCTCGCCGCGATCAGTCGTGGTGGAGATGCCGCCCTATTCGGCTGGGTCGCCGATGCAGAGGGATGATGAAGTACAGAGCGACGACCAGGTAGCCGACGACCGCCGCCTCGGGAAGGAAGAGGCCGAGAACGATCAGGACGCCGTAAAGGCCGAGTCCCGGGGTGAGGCGAACGGTCAACTCCGAGATTTCGACGTCGTCCGCGTCGGGCCGGACGAGTCCTTCCCGGACGGCGTATCTCCACATCACCCACAGCAGGAATGCGGCCACCAGGAGGGTAATCCCGTAAATCGTGGTAGCCACCCGTTCGTTGTGTCTGGCTCCGAGGTACTGGGCGACCAACCTCGTAGGAAAGGGTAGGAACGACACGAACAGGAGGAGGAGCAGGTTGAGACGCTGCAGGGTCGAATCCGCCCGCTCGAGGTACTCCGTGATGACGCTGTGGCCGAGCCAGATGGCCCCGATGGAAGAGAAGCTCACCACGTACGCGAGGTAGGCGGGCCACTCGCGAAAGAAGGCGTGGAACAGTTCTTCCCGTGATCCGGGCACGGCCAGGTCCAGAACCAGCAAGGTGATGGCAATGGCGAAGACGCCGTCGCTCAGGCCCTCGAGCCGGTGCGTACGCACACGTCTCCGCCCGCCCTGCGGGGTTGCGGCGTCGTCGAGCTCTTCGGCCATATGTTTCTTAGTCCCGCGATCAGGACTCAGTTGAGGGCGTCTCGGATTGCAAAGGCCGGTGACCCGCCGCGATGGCCGAGAACCGGGTGACCGGAATGATGTCCAACCGGCCGAGCACGCCTCTTGGTCCGCACGTAGGAAGGAATACCGCAGACATGCGACTGCTCCGGGGCATCACAACCACCGCAGGAGGTCCTCTACTCTCCGAGGGGTGCTCGGTCAGGGATCGGAGCAGGCTGGGGATTGCGAAGGAACGCGGTGGCAGCCAGGCCCACGAAGCCGATGACCCCCACGACGACCATGGCCAAGGCGTAGGAGCGTGTGGGGTGGTCAGTCCCGAGACAAGGATCGTTCCGGCGACCGCGGTCCCGAAACACGAGCCCAGATTGGACACGCTGCGCGACAGGCCGGAAATCTCACCTTGGCGCTCCTCGGGAAAGGCCGACTGCACGACGTTGACCGATGGCGTGAGCATGATTCCGAGGCCCAGACCGATGAGAAGGAGGCCCGGCGAGAAAGCCCAGGCACTGGGAGAGTGCTTCACGATGGCGAGCAGGAATCCGACTCCGGCGATGGTGGTCACAAAGCCAGCCAGGATCAGCGTTCGCTGCTGGAATCGCCGAGCGAGCCGCCCGGCGGCAAGCGATGAGGCCAGGATGCCCAATGTCGCAGAGGTGAAGATCACTCCGGTCTGTATGGCGTTGTATCCGCGCACCACCTGCAGATAGGCCGAGACGACGAACGAAGTGCCCATGAGCATCAGCCACTGCACGTTCTGGGTCACGAGCCCAAGGTTGGATGTTCGATTGCGGAAGAGCGCCGTGGAGAGCAAAGCCTCCTTGCCGGAGCGCTCACGAGAGCGGATCCACCCGAAGAACCCTGCGAGGATCGCCGCTCCGCACAGCAAGAGCACGAGCATCAGGCCCAAATTGTTGTCCGCGGCCAGGATCCCCAGGACCAATACGACGAGTCCCAATGCTGAAAGGACAGCACCGACGATGTCGAAGGGGCGAGTCGGGTCCGGCGCCATCGGGTCACGGATACCCCGGGCGAGGAACACGATCGTCACGACGATCACCGCCTGGAAGACGAATGCGGCTCGCCAGGTGATCGTTGTCGTGATGAGGCCGCCGATCAAGGGCCCGGTGGCTGCGCCCACGCCCCCCATGCCGCTGATGACGCCGAATGCCCGGGCGCGCGACCTCAGGTCCGTGAAGAGCAGGGTGGTGAGGATGTACACGGGAGGGATCAACAACGCGGTGCCCACTCCCTCGAGAATCGAATTCCCGAGGATGAGGACACCCAGCCCTGGCGAGATTGCACTCAACACAGCCCCAACGGCATAGATCCAGAGCCCAAGGGTGAAACAGCGCTTTCGACCCCAACGGTCGGTGAGCTTGCCGCCGGGAATCATGAGGGCGGCCATCACCAGGAGGAACAGCGTGATGGCGACCTGCACGCCCTGAACCGTGGTGTCGAGGTCGTGGCTGATGTCGTTGATCATCACGTTCATGTTGGAGCCGGCGAAGCTGCAGATGAACTGGGCCATCGCGAGGGGCACCAGCATCTTCCGGAGCGATGGCGCCGTACCGATCTCGACTGGCTGGCTCACAACGTCCTCCGAAAGGCCCACTCGCGGTGTTGGAGGGTAGGACTGTGCGATGACACGAGAGCGGGCGATTGACCGACCCAGCCAGAGTACCGAGTCGACGAACTCCGTTCCGCCGGTGCTGGAGTCCCCGGCGCGAGCTCGATCAATCCGTCGGCCGCCGGCTCTCACTCTTCGAACTTCGGCCCCATAGTGTGCGTCACCTCGTCGATCGACATACGAACCAGGAAACGCCGCATGATCCGGGTCGAGTCGCACGAAGGCCATCTGCGGCGCCACACGTGATCCGCTCGCCCTCGGAAACAGGACGCGCCAACCGAAATCTGCGGTGGAGGTGAAGGGACTCGAACCCTCGGCCTACGGCTTGCAAAGCCGCCGCTCTTCCAGCTGAGCTACACCCCCGGAGATCGTCGCGGAACTGCAGACGCCCGAGCCGACACAGCGTCGGTCCCCAATTCTAGGCCGGGCCGACCCAACCGGAGGCACGACTCGAGGGGGCCACAGCGACTACCACCACCCTCGTCGAGGGTTCTCGGCACGCTACTAGGGTGCGCCTCCATGGATGCGCGGACCTTTCTCGGTATGGAACCGATGGGGGACGACCTCCACTGGCGCATGCAGGTGACGCCGCGGCTGACGACCCCTGGGCGCTTCATGTTCGGCGGGTGTGGACTCGCAGCGGCACTCGTCGCGCTGGAAGAAGCGAGCCGACGTCCGACAATCTGGGCGACCGGTCAATACCTCTCCTACGCCCGGACGGATTCGTGGGTGGAATGGGAGGTGACCCTGGCGGCGGTCGGGGGACACGTGACCCAGGGTCGAGCGGTCGGGAGGGTGGATGGACGCGAGATCCTGACGGTCAACTCAGCCTTGGGGGCGGACGACCTCGACGTCGAGGGTGTGTGGGTCGAGCCGCCCGTGGTGCCTGGTCCCGAGGACTGCCCGCCTCGGTTTCTCCCGTCGCTGTTCCAGAACACCATCATGGACAGCATCGAAGTGCGGATGGCACGTGGACGCAGCTTCGAGGAGATGGACGGTACGCCTGGCGACCCGGATCCGGCCCTGTGGGCGCGGATTCCAGGGCACCTCTCGGTCTCCGCTGCAACGCTCGCCATCGTCGGCGACTACGTCTCGGGCCAGGTGTCACAGCCGATCGGGCGTCGTGCCATGGGCAGGAGTCTCGACAACACCCTCCGCATGGTCCAGGTCCAGCCCACAGAGTGGGTCCTCTGCGACATCCGCATCCATGCCTTGCTCGGTGGCTACGCCCAGGGAACGGCCTTTCTCTGGTCGCAAGACGGGATCCTGCTCGCCACGGCGAGCCAGTCCATTGCCGTACGGCTATGGCCTGATGATGCGGTTCTGCCCGGTTAGGCCAAGGGGCGAGGTCACAAGCGCGGTCGGTCCCACGAAACTGGTGTCGTGGTCGAAGAACTGACGCCGAACGGGGAGTCCAGCCGACGCCCCTCGCTGCGCACGCTCCTTGTCGTGGGCGTCGCGGCGATCGCGGCCGCCGCTGGACTGGCCGCATTCTTCGCTTTCGGGGACTCCTCGACGTCCGGTTCGGGTCCCCACCGGCTCGCCGCCACGACTCGACGGTCGACGACCACGACGACCGCGGGTACAGGTGCGAGTACCACGACCACCACAACGCCCGTCGTGCATTCGTCGTCCACCTTGCCGCCCGCATCGACGACGACAACAACGCCGACGCCGACGCCGACGACCGTACCGCCGGCGCCGGCTGCACCGGGATTCGTCGCCGGGCACGTCACCGCCGTCGGTGACTCCGTGATGCTCGACTACCAGGACCCCCTGGAGACGGACATACCCGGTGTCTCCGTCGACGCCTCGGTCAGTCGCCAGTGGGGGGACGGCGAGGCGATCCTCCAGCAATTGAAGGCCACGGGTCAGCTCGGGGCCGAGGTCGTCGTCGGCCTCAGCACCAACGGGCCGATCACCTCGGCTGACTTCGACGCAATGATGTCGATACTCAGCGGTGCTTCGCGGGTCGTCTTCGTGAACGTCCACGTCGACCAGCCGTGGCAAGACACGAACAACGCCGTCCTCGCTGCGGGTGCGGCGCGGTACCCCGGCGTCTACGTCGCGGACTGGGCTTCCTTGGCGGCACAGAATCCCCAGTGGTTCGGAACGGACGGGACCCACCTGGCTATCGACGGCTCCGGTGCGGACGCCCTCGCATCCTTGGTGGCATCGACCTTGGCCAACGGATGAAATCCTCAGGGATCGCCTCGAATCGGTCGACCCGGGTGTGACATCTACGTTCAGCCCGGGCCTCTCGCTCGGTCGGTAGGAACGCAACACTGACAACGCTCGTCGGAGTGATCCCACTGCCTCTACATGCGTCGATGGATGCAGGGCCGTGCTGCCAGTCAAGTTCTCGGCCGTATGTGCGAGGCTGGTTGTAATGGCGAACGCCGCACCGCGTCTCGCGATGGATCCGTACGTACCGCGCCTCGGGGCCGAGTGGGACCTCGACGTGCCGGATGACCTCTGGCGCGAGCTGCCGGCGACGTGCTGTTTTGTCGATATCTCCGGATTTACGGCGCTCTCGGAGCGACTGGCGCGGCGCGGTCGCATCGGAGCCGAAGAGCTGACGGAAGTCTTGAACCACGTCTTCTCCAGGATGCTCGAGGTCGTCTATGCGAAGGGGGGTGCGCTGCTCAAGTTCGGCGGTGACGCACTTCTCCTGGCGTTCGCCGATGACGACCACGCCCGGATCGCCGCAGAGGCCGCCGTCGCCATGCGCGCGGTGCTCCGGGAGTCCGGGGCGCTGCCCACGTCCGTCGGCCGGGTCAATCTCCGCATGTCCGTCGGAATCCACAGCGGGACGTTTCACCTCTTTCGCGTCGGCGATTCGCACCGGGAGCTCCTGATCACGGGGCCAGCCGCAACGGCCACGACCCGGATGGAGCAGACCGCCGAGGCGGGCGAGATCGTGATGAGTCTCGACACCGCCTCCCGACTCCCAGCGGGCGCAGTCGGAGCTCCCAAGGGCGACGGCCGTCTCCTCCGTTGGCGCCAGGTCGTCCAGAGCGGATCGGGGCCGACGCCCGCTCGACCCGTCCCCGCGGCCGTGGTCGAAGCGTGCGTTCCCCGGGGTCTCCGCCTCAGGTTTGGGCAAAGCGGCGGTGAATCAGAGCACCGGTTGGCCTCTGTCGGATTCGTGAAGTTCCAAGGCGTCGACGACCTGATTGCCGCCGAAGGGCCGGATAGGACTGCAGCTGCACTGGACGCCGTCATCCGATCGGTTCAACGCGCCGCGGACCTCGAGTCGGTCACCTTCTTGTCCTCCGACATGGACGCCAACGGGGGGAAGATCATCCTGACGGCAGGCGTCCCCACGACGCAGGAGGACGACGAGGGGCGGCTGCTGCGGGCGGTGCGCATGCTCATGGATGATCCCCTACCCCTGCCTGTCAAGGTGGGCGTGAACCGGGGCCATGTGTTCGCCTGTGACATCGGGACGGCGTACCGGCGCACGTTCACCATCATGGGCGACTCGGTCAACCTCACCGCCCGCCTCATGGCTGCGGCTCCCCCGGGTGAGATCTATGCCACGCCGACAGTGCTCGACCAGGCGCGGACGCAATTCGCCACTGACACACTGGAACCCTTCGCGGTCAAGGGAAAGTCCGAGCTGGTCCAGGCCTACCGGGTCGGCGCGCCGACCGGTTCAAAGTCCGATCCTTACGGCACCCTCCCGTTCCGCGGCCGGGACAAAGAGCTCGCGACCCTGACTGACGCTCTGGCGTCCGCCCGCTCGGGGCGCGGGAGTAGCGTCCTCGTCGAGGCCGAGCGCGGTGCGGGCAAGACGCGTTTGGTCTCGGAGTTCGCTACCTCGGCGAAGCCGGACCATGTCGTCTGGATGCAGGGGGAGGCGCACCGGACAGGCGTTCCCTACGCTTCGCTTCGAAACGCGATGCGGTCCCTCCTCGGCGTCGACGCCAAGGACCGCGACCAGGCCGGCCGGCAGCTGCTGGCATCGATGGAACAACTGGACGACCAGCTTTTGCCATTCGCACCTCTGCTTGCCCCAATCGTTGACGCTGATGTGCGCTCGACCCCGCAGACAGAGGCCATCGCCGGCGAGTTCGTCCGCCAGCGCATCGCCGACACCGTGGTCGGGGTGCTCGACGCGGCATGCCCGGGGTCACTTCTTCTTGTCGCCGAGGACGCACATTGGTTCGACGACACCACTTCGGAAATCTGTTCCCGCCTGGCTGGCGCGGCGACCAGCCGCCAGTGGCTCCCGTGCGTCATCCGTCGGCCGGATACCGACACTGGCTACACGCCGTCGGGCCCGCAGGTCCGAATGTCGATGGCACCCTTGTCCGACGATGTGGCACGGGGGCTCATTGAGGTCGCCACCGAGGCCGCACCTCTTCGTCCTCACGAGTCCGATGGCATCGTCTCCCGTGCCGGAGGCAGCCCTCTCTTTCTTGAGGAGCTGCTACGGATCGTCCGGACGACCGATGTCGATTCGCTGCCTGACACCCTCGATGCCGTGGCCATGCGTGAGATCGACGCACTGCCGGCGATCCCCCGCCGGGTCCTGCGTTTGGCCTCGGTACTCGGTCGATCCTTCGAACGGTCCCTGCTCCGGCAACTCCTCGCCGCCGAATCGGTCGATGCAGGCGCCGACCCGCTGGAAGATCTCCGGGCCCAGCTCATGCTCGACGTCGACGGCCAGCGGATCCGCTTCCGTCACGCGTTGCTACAGGAAGCTTGCTACCACAGCCTGCCCTTCCGACAGCGCCTGTCACTGCACCGGACGGTGGGCGAAATCATCGAACGCGATGGGGCCGATGGGGGCGAGACCGCTGCCATGCTGTCACTCCATTTCCTCGCCGCCCAAGATTGGAGGCGCACCTGGCGGTACGCCAGAATGGCGGCGCGAGCCGCCCACGCGGCGCACGCGCCCGGAGAGGAGGCCGTCCATCTGGAGCGGGCCGTCTCGTCGGCGCGCCGGCTGGGGGACGTGGACGACGACGAGCTGGCTACGGTCTACAGCGACCTCGGCGGCTCGCTCGAACTGCTCGGTGAGTACGACCGGGCTGACGATGCGTACCGCAATGCGATGCTGGCGTGGCGGTCCGACCTGCCGCGCCGAGCGCAGATGGCCCAACGCAGGGCGCATCTGCGGAGCGAATTCCTCGGGCGACCCGCCGCCGCCATCCGGCAGCTGCGAGCAGCCAGGACCGAGCTCGCCCGCGATGAGCCCGATGCTGCGGGCCTGCGTGCGCTGCTGATCGCCGAGGAGGCCGCGGTCCGCCAGCGGCAGGGCCGCTTAGCCGAAGGGCTCGAACGCGCCAACGAGGCCGTCCGAGAGGCGACGCAGGCAGGAGACAAGCGCGCCCTCGCCCTCGCGCTCGATTCACAGAACACCCTGCTCGTGAGGACGGGGAGACAAGACGAAGCGATCCACATGGGTCGGGTGCTCGAGCTCTATGAGGAACTCGGTGACGGTGTGCAGGTCGCAGAGGCTCTCAACAATCTCGGCAACACGGCGTATTTCGGTCTGCGATGGAACGAGGCAGCCGACTTCTGGGCCAGGTCGGCGGAGACATCAACCGCCGTCGGTGACCTGGCGACCACCGCGCTGGCACACGTGAACGGTGGCGACCTCCGGGTGAACCAGGGCCGTCTCGAAGAGGCCCTCGCCCTGCTCGGTCCCGCCCGCCGCACTTTGGAGTCCTACGGCTACCGTGCCGCCACCGCCTGGACCGAGATGTGCCTGGGCCGCGCCACCGCGTTCCACGGTGACCTCGAGGGGGGGATAGCCCTGGAGCGTTCCGCGCTTGGTCATTTCGACCAGATCGGCGCCCATATGGAATCGCTCGAGGCCTGCGCCCGCCTGGCCGAGGTCTTGGTCTTCGGCCGTCGGCTGCCCGAGGCCGAAGACGCACTCACGCAGGCACACGAACTGGAGCGCCACGTGGGACAGAACCCGCTGGTGCCGCTCGTCGAGCGCGTCGAACTGACCTTTGCCGCCTTCTCGGGTGACTCGAGGACGCTGTTCGCCAACCTCGATACATTCCTCGACCGAGCCGACAGTCTCGGTGCGACCTACGAGGCGTTGGTCGTCTTATCCCTCGCCGAGCGCCTCGGTGCCACCGATCGACATGTGGAGATCCTCAGGATGATGGATGAGCTGGGGATCGTCACGCTGCCGATGCTCGCGGACGCTCCCGGCTGAACCTCATCTCTTCCAGTAGCAGCAGTCGACGTCACCCACCCAGTTCTCGGTGATCTGCGTTTCGGTAACCCCGTTGACGACGACGTAGTTATACGTCTTGCTCGTGGTGCACAGTTGGCCCGGCGAGGCGGACGCACAGAATGTCTGATCCGTAAAGGTCATGTCGTCGAAAGAGACCTGAGTGGGAGCGCACTCCGGCAACGGGTCCTCCGTAGTCGGCGCGGCCGGTTGGCATTCGGGTTGGGGTGCCCAAGGGATGGTCATCGCCAACGGAATGTTGCCCGATCCGGGGGAGGCATTCAACGACAACGTCTGGTCCTGGCCGCCCGCGCCACTGGTGGAATTGAACCCATCGTAGGTCTTGCAGTCGGTACCAGCAGGTGCGGTGTCAGAGAGTGTTGCTGTGACTGGACCCGTAGACTGGACCTGTTCGCTGCCGCAGATCTGAGTAGGGCGCGTGAACGTGAACGGATTCGTACTCGGATTCGTACTCGGCACGCCGAGGTTTATTTTAGAAGGATCGGCTGGCGTACCCTTGATGCTTAGGCTGAAGGTAATCGTACTGCCGCACATCGGTACGAAACTCAACCCGTCGATATCTCCACCGTTGTTGAAGTTGAAAGTGAGCGTGTGCTGGTCCGTCGAGACGGAGTACGTATCACCCTTCTCGAGCTTGATCGGATCGACACTATCGAACGAGCCGTCCGTCGTGACCGTGCCCGAGTAGTGATAGTAGACACGCGGGTCCAGCCGGGCGTGCGTGATCTCCATGCTGAACGCGCCGTCTTGGTTGGCACCAATGTAGAAGCCCTGATTCATTCCCGCAGTGACGTTCGGCACGCCGGTAACCTGCGCAGGCCAAGGACCGCTGGGACACTCATCTCTCACGGAAGCCTGGGCAGCTCTTGTCTGAACCAGGACGTTTGGCGTCTGAAGACGAACGCCATTGGCCGATGCAGTGGTATCGAGCGCCGGCAAAGCAATCGTGACGAGGGGCAAGGTCAGCAGACCCAAAACCAGCGTTATCGCGGTTCCGAGAGCGACGGGCTTAAACACGGGAAGACGTCTTGAATCGGACTTGGAAAGTCTCACGCTTTTCGGCCCGTAACGCATAGTGCTCGACCACCTTTTGGATTGCGTGGAAAATGCAAGAAAAGATTAAACGCCCGCTAACCTTACTACTACGGGCGTTGATCACCGTGCAACCCGACCATCCGCAGTTTCGGTTCTGATTGTCAGCTGTGGAGGAGTGTTCGATGACAGCGTTCTGGTGCTGCCCTTTCCCTGACAGTGTCAGGATTCGACGGAGTGCCGAGAACGCGGGCGAGCAAGCGGGCTGCGGCGCTTCCACGTGTCCCGCCTGCCACGCTGGACAACGCTCCACGAGAGTTCGCCTTCCGGGAACGTGCGGAAACAAGCATTCATTTGCAGTGCAGGTTTCTAGCTGCCGTTTGCACGTAGGCCGCAAAGAATGGACAGGAGCCAGGACGCGTGGGTCGATCTCAAACTTCGCGAATCGTCACCCTCATCGGCATCTGCTGAGTCCGGACCGCCAGAACCGAGCAGATGAAACGGACGGCCGTCACACTCCGCCCGTGTGTCAGCGGCCACCCGCGGTCCGCTGCACCGTTTGTAGCAGCATCTCTGCTCGATAACCCACGAGCCTCGGGACAGCCCAGCCGGCGCTCCGCTGAGTCCAACAGCTCCGGCGGAGGGTGGCGGCCCGCCTTGGCCGAGGCTGGGCTCGATGGCGTCGACCCTCTTCCGGGGTTGCCACGACCTCCGGAGCCCACGTGACGCAGCCAGCTGCCAGCGGGGTAAATTCTGCTGGGGAGCTGGGCCGCCACGAGTCGGTCGAGCCGCCCTTTTGCGTAGAAGCCGGGGTGATCCGGGTGCGGATCCAGCGGCGAGAGATCACGATTGGGACGAAGGTTCCTGGTCCGATGTTGGATGCAGGGACGCACGGAGGCTGCAGACCCACCGAGAACGATGGGCGTAGTATTTCCGAACGGGCTTTCGCCTGAGGGGCTATAGCTCAGTCGGTTAGAGCGCAGCACTGATAATGCTGAGGTCGCTGGTTCGATTCCAGCTAGCCCCACCCATAAGCGCCTGTTGTGCTTGTACCGAAGTGGGCAGCACCCGATGCCCTCAGCTTGCATGGCGCTGAGAACGGCGGAGCGGGCCATGCTGACACTCGTCGGCGACCCAGGACCTGATCCTCGCGTCCCCGAGGCGGATCCTTCGTGAGGCATTCCGTCCAGGGTGAAGGCCAAGATTTGGGCTGCGGGGACCAGGCCCGGCACACGTAGGGCAACCGGGTGACATACTGAAGGCGAACGCGAAGGGTGGTTCATGAAGACTCGACGCGAAGTCCCTTCCGATCGCAGTGCGGTCCTGGTGCTTGCCTCGGTGCTCGTCCTCGTCGGCAGCACCGTCTTGGGATCAGGCGTCTGGACGAGCACCGCCTCGGCGAACACTGGCGGCGCGGTGACGTCGCTACATCATGCGCCAGCGCTCGGTGCGCCCGACTGCTCGTCGTCCACCCCGATCAGCGCCGGTCCGACGCCGCTGTCGAGCTCCATCTCGGATCCCTCAGCGCCTCCTCAGTGCTTCACCTTCAGCGACACCTCCGGCGACATGCTCTTCGTGAACACGGTCGCCACGTCGACGAATCCAACGCCCACCTACGCGATCATCGATCCCAACGGGAATCCAGTTCCCCAGAATGGAACCACCGATGCCAACGGCACCTACACGATCGAGGTTTCGGACACATCGAGTGGGCCATTCAACATCACCATGGATCAGCTGGACGACCTCGTCGGCTGCACCACGATCAAGTTTGGCTCTCCCACGGTGACCCTCGACATCACTGAGCCCGGGTCCTTCGTTTGCATGTCATACCGCTTGTCCGGCATAGAGTGGGTCGAGACGAGCTTCGCAGAAGTTCCCGCGAAGTCGGTCGAAAAGTCATACGGACCGGGAGGAGTCGGTGAATCCGGCCTCTCCCCAGGATCGCGGATCGGGGCGATCGACGCGTCGGGTGCGGGTGTCTACACCTTCTTCGTCTTTCCCAACGGGTCGCCGGCGACCGGTCCTGTGACGGCGACCGTGGGAGATCTCGGTCTGGGATCCGGAAGTGGAGCGCTGTCGGGAATACCGGGTGCGCCGATTCAGCTTCTCGGTGATGGATTCGCAGGGGGCGAAAGGGTGACGGCGAGGTATGCCACCGGACTCGCTGATCCGGCACAGATCGTGCTCTGCGCGGCGACGGCCAAAGGCCGCCAGGGTCAAGTCCAATGCGATTCGTACCTCCCGTCGAAGGCGCGCGGGGGCGCCGGGACCCCACATCATCTCGATGCGAGGGATCAGCTCGGGCCACTCGGGGAAGATCTCCTTCGTCGTCGAATCTGGCAAGTAATCCCGGCCACGACGAGAGGGCGGAGGAGGGGTCCGGTATTCGTCGCGGCCGGATCCTTGGTCTACGTGCTCAGGTCAGCACAGCGGCAGGAAGCCCGGGGAACTCGCTGGCCGAGGCGTCGGCGGCCTGGCGCCTCTGAGCGCGCGCCAGTAGGCGCGTCTCGCAAGGCTGAGTCGGCCGGCAATCGGACCTGGCTGCCCGTGAGTAGGGACGTCACCGGGATGCGAAGGACATCCCGACTCGTCAAGCGCCGGTCGGGCCTCAGCTTCGCTCCGTGTCCTCCTTAGGCCACCGGCTTGCCCTTGACCAGCCTCGCGTCCCAACTCTGTCCCAACAATTGGGTCCCACCATGTCCCGCTGAGTCCCGCGTCTGTCCTGCGGCTTCGAGTTAGCGGCCTCGCAACCAGGACGGATTGGGACTGAGCGGGACTCGGCGGGATTGGGCGAGATCTTGCTGATCTCCCTGATAATGCTGAGGTCGCTGGTTCGATTCCAGCTAGCCCCACCGTTTGAGCAGGACTTTTGTAGAAGCCACCTCTCAGGGTGGAACAGAAGATGGAGCATTTTCCACCAATCTTGATAGCGCGGAACATGAGAAGCCCCCGGCAGAGCAGCAACGCTCTGGGGCACGGCCACCACGAGAAACTCGGAGAGAACGACGTACGTGTTGGGTACGCCGCCTCGACCACCTGAATCGAACCTCACCTGCTTCAGCCCAGCCTCTTGGTTGTAGCGAGCAACGCCGGACATGCGCCGCCCTGAGCGTCGTCCGTACGAAGGCGTGACTTGCCACTGTGACCATTGATCGCCGGGGAGCTGGACCAGTGTTGAGCCTCGTATGCCAGCAGGACCGGACTCGATGTCTTCGGCTGGGAGAAGGCCCGGATGGAGCTGGAGAGCTTGGAGACGTTGTCTGTCCCGCCGCTCGGTACGACCTGAAGTCGGGTACCTCTGCGTTCTCTCTGACGGCGCTCAAGGAGAGCGGCAGCCCAGTCATAGCGATCAGCCATGCCACAAGGCTACGAGGCAACAAGGCCGCCCTGAGGGCATGCAGCGGGGTGACGACACAGGCGTACGAAGTGAACCGTTGAGACGGCCTCCGGAGATGACCTGCGTGGCGCGACGGCCTTCGTAGACGGCAAGTTCCTCTGCGGGGTGCCGTTTACGCGCTCTCTCCCCTACGGTGGGTTTGGCTAACCGCTCGACTCGTACGCGATCAGGGAAGGACCGGAACCCCTTTCGAGAGTACCGGTGACGTAGAGAGTCCCAGAGTCGTCCAGTGCAGGCGAGGCACCCCATTCGGTCTGGTCTGTCGCGGTCCACAGCACTGAACCTTCTGAACTGAGGGCGAACACTTCGTTTTCACTTTGGAGATAGATGTTGCCATTGGCGTCCGATGCCGCCGACGAATTGCCGAAGCCGTTCTCGGTCCCAGGGGCAGAGTAGGACCAGGCCAATGTGCCAGTAGATCGTTGGACCGCGACGACGGTACCGACGTCGTTGCCTGCGACGACTTGTCCGGCTGCGGTGACGGCAGGGATCGTTTCGAACGCACCGTTGGAGATGTACACCCACTTGAGCGTGCCTTCGGGATTCACGGCGTCGATGTAGCCCGGCGAGTTTCCGACGGGTCCTCCGGTCGTCAGGTAAATCGTGCCACCGGGACCGACGGCGGGGGCGTTGAAAATATCGGCACCTGGCTCCGCTTTTATCTGGTAGGTCCATTCAAGCTGTCCGCCCGTCGGACCAGCCGACAGTGCGTCGAGATCTCCCCCTCGGCTCGTGATGTACAGCGCTGTACCGTCGGGGGAGATGGTCGGCGTATCTGTCAACCCACCGCCGGAGGAGCTGGTATAGCTCCAGTAGATGTGCCCGTTTTTGGGGTTCAGCGCATACAGTGCGTCCTCGCTCTCGAGGTACACCGTCCCATCCGGGCCGATCGTCGGTTCTGCCCAGAGAAACCCACTAAAGGTCGAGCTGGGGACCTTCCACAGTGTCGTAGCGTTCTTGACGGCATACAGCCCGAACGTCGTCGAGGTATCGATTCCCACGTAGACGGTTCCATTCGGTGCGACAGCGGGAATGCTAAAAAATGTTTTCCCCGCTCCTGACCACGACCACAGGGTCTTGTGCGTAGTCGGAGATATCGCCCTTAAGCGCACGGAATGCGCGCCCCTGTGCTGCTGCAAGAGGTAGATGGTTCCATTGCTCCCCACAACAGGAGACATTCCTTCATCGGAGTATCTCGTGCCGTATTGGAGGGTCCAGCTCATGGCCGGCGACGACGGTCCCACCCCTTGGCTGGCACCCGCATGCCTGAAACCGCCCATGAACATGGGCCACTCGTCTCCACCAGATGAGCCGCCGTTCGACGTCGCTCCGACCGCAGGCGAGGCCAGGACCACGGCCAAGGACGCCATCACCAGACCTGCAGCCGCAACGCGCATTCGTCCCATTGGGGCCTCCTTGACTTACCAGAACTAGCCGCAGGCTAATACGCCAACGAGCGTTCGGCGCTTCCGGGAACGTGCCCAGCGGAGACGACTTGCATCAATGGGAAGCTTGCGTCGCAGCAGGGAAGGCTTTCGTAACCGCAGCAATCCCTGGGTCATGCTTGGCACAGGTCGGTTGATGCTTGGCACCTCGGCCCCAGTCCCCTGCGCTGTGCGGCAAGGAGGTCGCCGAGTGCTTGCGGCGCTCACCAAAATGGAGCGGCGTTACGACGCCGTCCTCGGAGTTATACGTGGCCCAGGCCGAGCGCTCTTGGCGCATCGTGAGTGACCACAACCTCCAGACGACGCACTGCGTCGAGTCGCCAACGTGGACGGGTCGGTGGTTCGCTCCATCAGGTGACCGATGGTGGCGCGATTGGAGTTGCCCCGAACATCCCGATGGCCAGACCCGGCTGCGAGAGTCCGGCCGCAGATCCAGCAGTTAAGGGCCAACATAGGTGGCCCGCGGTGAAGGAGACTTCACACGTTGCAACGTTTGGACCGCCCACGCTCGCCGACACGTTCAGTTGTGGAGGTAGCCAGCATTCACTGGCACCAGTGCTGAGTCCTTGCTTCCCAATGGGTTACCGAACTTGTCCCTCTGGCGTGCTGATGACGCAGCCCTCCTCCCTGAGGGGTTCGTCGAGGGGGAGCAGGTCGAGACCGCCGACGTCGTCGTGCCGTACGCTCGGAAACCATGACCAGTCGATCGATACGAGGCCCTCGACGAGTATCGAAGCAGTGGCGGCGAGGACTTATCGCCGCTGCATTTGTTGTCGCCAGCCTGGGCTACGGCGTGGCGCGCGATTCCCCGGCACCGGCGCAGGCAACCTCCGGCGTGATGGCCTCCTTGGGAGGATGCCCGCCCGGTCGCTCGGGAACGCCGCCCAACTGTCACACCACCACCAGGCCGCCCCCATCGGGGGGATATTTCAAGCTGAAGCCGGTTGGCAGCTTCGCGAGTCTGCCGACCAACTCAGAGGCGGCGAAGATGGTCCACTATTCGACCTGGGAGCCTCGGCCACAAAACGACCAGGCCAACCACACGACACCGCCGCTCACGTTCAAGACAGCTGGGTACTCGGGCATGGAGAATCACGCGGCCGTTTTCGACAGGGTCGACGGTCAATTCACGGGCACCACCGATGAGATCATTCAGTGGGTTGCGGCAAAATGGGGGCTGCCGGACAACCTGATCCGAGCGGAGGCTGTCGTCGAGTCGTACTGGTACCAGGACAACAGGAGCTCGAACGGCCATCCGATCAGCGGTGAGGGCTATGGGGACTTCGGAAGCTGCGGCGGCTCGCCTCCGCCGTCTGGTTACGGTGCGAACGGGCCCGCCAGCTTCGGGATGATGCAGGACAAATGGTGCTCCTTGAAGGATCCCTCGGCCCCTGGATACGACGGCTGGCCCTGGAGCGAGCGGTCCACCGCCTACAACCTGGACTTGTTCGGAGCTGTCATACGGGGTTGTTACGAGGGCTGGGACACTTGGCTCGGCGCCTCATACCACTCGGGCGACCTGTGGGGCTGCGTTGGGCGCTGGTATTCAGGCGCCTGGTACACAGCCGGCGCAGTTCAATACATCCAAAGGGTCAAGGCTTTCAAGAAGAGCGAGCCGTGGTTGACCTGGTGAACTCTTCGGCTCACGATGGGTGAGACGGGAAATGGCACCGTCTATAACGGCGACGTCCTCACGATGGCCCTGGACGTGTGCAACGACTACCCGAATGCACCGCTGTGCGTGAACGGCTGATATGTGGGAGTGACCCGCCGGAACGAGGGGCCTGCTCGCGCCAGCGAGGTTCTGCAGCCGATTCCCGAACTCCCCAGAGGCGATCGACCCCTGGAACCCGCCGATCGAGGGTGGGGAGTTTCAAAAATCGCAGACAGTTCGGCTCGTCTCCCCGAGATCGATCATCATTGCGCGGTAGCGATTCAGGCCACGCTGATGCAGCCGTGAGACATGCGCCTTTGAGCATTCGGGTCAGAGCAGGTCCTTGTATGTGAAGACGATCTGCTTGTACTCCGCTGTTGTGACGTAGGCGATGGCCACGGCCTTAGCCAGGCGATACGCCAGCAGACAGCGTGCTACCCATGGGACAGCGCCGCAGCCGAAATCTGTCCCAACTTCGTCCCAGCGGCCGGGCGGTCACTGCGTTGTAGCCCCCTGGCAATGTCGCTTGACAACGACACCGTTGACATTCTTAAGCAATTTTGCATCTCCGCGATCGCCGTGAGCCTGTCGACAGGTAGCGTCATTTCACACCTGTTGGCCCCCTGGGTGGGGTTCACCCGAGGGGGAGGAGACAGAACATGGGAAAGTTGCGAGCCTCGGTGCTCGCCGGAGGTTCCGGCTTGATCGCACTGGTTGGGACGACGGCCCTCGCCGCACCCGCTTCCGCTGGAGCCGTCGGTACGTATCAGTTCGCCCAAAACGGGCAGTTCCCTCTGGGCACGATGACGTTGGCCCAGCCGAACCTGTTCTCTGATTCGTTCACGTCAGGAGGAACGGCAGACAGCGGTTCGTGGCAGGTCAAGGGAGGGGTGATCAAGATCAAGATCACGAGCAGTTCCCAACCCCTCGACGTCGGCTGCATCCTGAAAGGAACGGTGACCTCGGCGGGCATCGCATCGGCCTCGAACCCTGGATCTGTTCGGTGCCCGGATGGTGTGACCGGCACGTGGTACGCGGTGAAGAGCGCGGGGGCTGCATCCGCGGCGGTGACCGGAACATCGGACCCGCAGAGCTGGTCCCAAGGCTGATCCCCCGGGCCAACGCTCGGCCACACCGGGTGGCCCCCGGTTCGTTTTCCCGAATTCGATCGGGAAACCTCTGGGCCGAAGACCGCGGGCTTTCTCCCCAGCCAATTCGAAGAGACGGCGAAGATCAAGGTTTGGGCATTGGGTTTTGCTTCGGTCTCCTCCTGACGTCTCGTCGCCGAGCGCCCTTGACTTCGGCTATTGGATCCTCAACGGTCGACGCTCACGAAGGACTCGTACCTCCTTGCTGGCAAAACTGGCAGGCATACGGCGCGATGCATCGGGCCGAATACGGGCCGGACTCGTGACCCAGTCCAGCGGTATTCGTCAGCTGCTGTGTTTGAAGGTCAGCGTGAAGCTCGTCCCGCGAGCATTGGTCGTCAGGGCGCTGCTCGCGACGAGTGTGTGGGTCGAGACGTCGTTGTACTGAGACGGGCTCTCGAAACCGAGATACTGCCCGTTGACCTGAGCATTCGACATCTTGATCGTCGCAAAAGAGGCAACCGGTCCAGTGAGGTAGGTGCCGATGCCGATGCCGGTGTCGCCCACGTTGGTCGGGTCAGTTTCGAACCAGTGAGAACCGCTGGTCAGATCGCGGATGTCAGCAGAGGTCGATGTGCCGGACTGGAACATCGACGCGACGATCTTGTCGCCCGGCGACGCGCCTGCCAGGCCTGAGGAACTGCCGGCCGGGGTGCCGACGGTGAACGAAGAAGCCGGAGTACCCGACGAACATGACTCCTGGGCGAGGGCCCAGGTGCGAAGAGTGCTCGTAATGACCCCTTCAGACACCGTGGCGTTCGGGGTGTCGGTGCAGTTGACGACCGGGATCTTGAAGGTCACGCTGGCGCTTGCCAGCCCGCCCGCGGGGGTGTCGGCGTAACCGGCGAGATTGCTCTGCACGTACGTCTGGAAAATGAAATCCACCGCGCCTTGCGGTGTCGGTGACTCCACTGACCAGCCGGATCCGCGGTTGGATGCGCTGGGGCCTCCCTGGTAGTTCGCGGTGTCGGTACCGAACCACAGGTACTGACCGTCCTGATCGGTCGTATCCGATAGCACGATGGCGTACTGGGTACCGCTGATACTTGCGATCCCAGGGCTGAACGTCACGGAGTTCGACCCATTGGTGACCTGGCTCGGACTCAAAATGGTCTGGCCCAAGACGGTGTCGCTCGGCAGAGCAGACAGGCCCGAGCCGGTCACCGATTCGATGGAAACCACGAGGTTGCCCGTAGGAGCGGGGCCCGTCTCCGTGATATTGATGACGACCCTGGTGAGCGACCCGGTGATCCCAGCGGTGAACACCTGCGCCAGTGACTGAGGTCCCCAGACTGCCGCGCCCAGATCGCCGGGGCCAGCGATCTGCTGGTCCAGCGACCCTCCCTGAGCAGCGCCCGCGATCGAACCTCCCAGCAACGACAAACCACCGGCTAAGCCCGCTGCGATCAACCCACGAAGCAGATGACCAGATTTCACAGGGTACCCCCCTTGTCGGCGTCCCTCTCCATGCGGAACGTAGCACGGCAAGTGCATTTTTGGGAGATGTCAAGTGACGTTGAATCAGAACACCTCGGACTCACACCGGCTGAACACGTCAAAGACCCACGTGACCTGAACCTTCGGTGATCACTGAAAGCCTCTCTCGCAACGTGAGAACCGCGTCGCCCGTCGAGTTCGAGTCTTGCTCTTAGCCGGTCACGGTGACGGAACCGGTCATGAAGGTATGGATCGTGCAGAGATACCCGTACGTGCCCGGCTGCGTGAACGTGAAGCTGAAAGACGATCCCGGCGCCAACGGTCCGGAGTTGAACGCCCCACCGGTCGCAGTCCAGGTGTGCGTGACGGTGTCGTTGTTCGTCACGGTCACCGTCGATCCCACTGGTATGGACACGCCGGACGGGCTGAAAGCGAAGTTGGAGATGCTGATCGCAACGTGCATGGGCGGCACGGTCGTGGTCGGGGGTGGTGGTGGTGGTGGTTGCGTGGTCGTCGGGGGAGGCGGCGCCGGATTTGCCGGCGGGGGCTGGGTCGCCGCCCCGGGTGTGGACCCGTTGGAGGGCGTCCCCGCCGAGGGCGGCGCGGTGGTCGACGAGACTCTTGATGGGGCTGCGCTGGTGGTCGTCACCCCCTTCTTTGGCGCGCCTCCGACTTTGAGGGTGGTCGGCGTGGAGGGGGCTGTTCCGGCCGGTTTCGTCGTGGTCGGTCCGTCGCTCCCGGGCAGCGAACGACCGGACTGCGATGTCGTCGTCGATTGCTTCCGGGCGCTCAAGGCCGCCGGGGCGGTGCCACAGGCAGCGGCCAGGGTCACCAGCGCCAATCCGACGAGGACAAAGGAGACCCGGGTCCGCTGAGGCGCCTGCATCGTCTGTCGGTTCTTCGACGTTCAGGATTTGCCGACGGTGATGCTGAGCATCTTGCTCTTGGTGTCTGCGGGCTTGGCGCCGTCACTCACCTGGACATGGAACGACCTTGTCCCTTTTGCCGTGGGCGTACCCGAGAGGGAGCCGGAGTGCGAGAGCGCGAGGCCGGCCGGCAACGAACCCTCGGAGATCTTCCATCGGTACGGCGGGACTCCACCGCTCGCCGCCAGTTTCGCCGAGTAGGCCACGCCGACCTTGGCCGCCGGCAGCTGGGCCGTGGTGATCTTCAGCTTCGCGACCACGGTGACGGTACCGTGCATGATCGTGTAGCCGTGGATCTGGCAGTAGTAGTTGTACGTCCCGAGGCCCTGGAACGTGGCAGAGAATGTCTGGCCGGCGCCCAGAAGTCCACTGCCGAAGGCGGCATCGGTCCCGGTACCGGCGCCGACGGGACAGGCCGCGGCCGTACACCGTGTGACCGTGTGATTGACCGCGGTCATGTTGCTCCATGTCACCTTCGTGCCGGAGGTCACGGTCAGCGTCTGAGGGGAGAAACAGAAGACCTGCCCGCAAGCCCCCCCGTTCTGGATAGCGACTGCGACGGTGCGCGCCGCGACCGTGCGGGCCGAGACCGGACTTGTCGCGCCGCCGGTGCCGGCGGCGACAGCGAGAGCTAGGCCGGAACTGGCGACGGCTGCGGCGGCGACGAGCTTCCAACGGGACATGGTGAGACCTCCGTCTCTTTCGTAGGGACACGGACAGCAACTGCCACTTTCGATTTCGAGCTGAGGCGAGGTGGCCAGAGCGCCAGCGCCAAGAGGATCAACAACGGCCCCGAGCCCGGGTCCGTCCCGTGTCCGGTGAAGACGGCGCCGAGGTCCTGGCCCAGAACGCCGACGAAGACCGCCACCACCATCCCGGTGGCAAGGCAGATCCGTCGCCAAGCCGGGACGAATATCCCCCAGCCGACGAAAGCGGCAAGCAGCCCCAGGAGCAGTGCGAACACGAACCCGTGCTGCCCGATCAGTCGGCCGCCCTCCCCGTCCACATAGCGGAAGAGCGCAGGCTCCGCGTAGCTGCCGTTGGCGATCTGGGCGGCTGGAACGGCGGCCGCGTGATTGATCCCTTCGAGCTCCAACAGTGCGCCGGCCGTCCAGATGAGCGCCCAGCCGGCTGCGCCGATGCGGAGCCCGGCACGCCCGATCTGGAGTCCCGGCTGCCTCGTCTCGGCCGCAGTGGAGAGCAGGATCAGCGCGATCAAGCCATAGAGGAGTGCCGCACCCGGCGCGCCGGTCAACAGGCTGGTGCCCGACATGAACATCCCCCCGAATCCCTCGCCGATGGCCCAGACACCCACCGCCCAGGGCACCGAGCAGATCAGCGCGACGCGGGCCGTCCGTCGCCAAAGGAGGCCGAGGCCGAGCAACAGCTGGAGACCGGCGAACCCCGTGTTCCAAAGCGCGGGGTGCGCGGTGAGGAGCGTGGCGACGTGGTAGTCGGCGGCGGCGACCGGACCCGGGAGACCCATGTTCGCCATTCCCAGCACCCCGTTGTAGAACTCCCGGGAGAACATGAAGGGCTGGAGCTGGAGCAGCCCGTCGACGAGCCACAATGCGCCCAGGACTACCTCGAGACGGCGGCGGCTGAGGAGACCGGGCGCTGCGGTCGGTTGGGCGATGACACTCGTCGCAGCACGGATGGGAACCCGCTTGTCGCTCACCCCGTCCACGACGAGATCACCGACGCTCATCGCGAGGGACCGGAAGCATGAGCCGCCGTGGCCACCGCACGAATCGAACACTGACGAGTCGGGCACGATGGGCTCATTCGAGTTCGCGGTAACCCTGATCCGTTCGGCACGTTCACCCGCATTGGGCCAACTGGCCGCCGAGACGCCCGGCTCCGCCCAGGCTCACGCATCTTGAGTGCCGTCCTCCGTTCGCACCTCTTGCCAGCGCCACGACCGTGCTGCGCGTCGCGTCGCAGTTCCTCAGTGCGAGGTACTACGCAACGCACCCGCATGGAGATGGTCGAATTCCCGGGAATTTCTGACTGACCGCCGAGAAGGGCCCGCTGTCCGGCCGGCTGCCGCCCACGTCTCGCTCCCGGGCGCGCCACCCGCCAGCGCCCGTGTCGACGCCGGCGATCCGACATCACCGTGGCGACAATGGCGTTTTGACGACGCCGGAGCCGTCGAGTCATACTCTGACATCAATTCTCGAAGGGGGATCCGGATGACCATTTCGACGGACGTCTACTACGACCCGTACGACGTCGCGATCAACGCGGACCCGTACCCCGTGTACCGGCGTCTGCGCGAGGAAGCGCCGCTCTATTACAACGACGTGCACGACTTCTATGCCGTCAGTCGCTACGAGGACGTGGAGAAGGGCCTGCTCGATGCCGCAGACGTTCATCTCGGGTCGCGGCGGCATCATCGAATTGATCAAGGCCAACGTGGAGATGCCCAAGGGCATCCTGATCTTCGAGGACCCTCCGACCCATACCATCCACCGTCGCCTCCTCTCGCGTGCGTTCTCGCCGAGGCGGGTGGCCGAGCTCGAGCCTCAGATCCGGCAGTTCTGCGCCCGGTGCCTCGATCCCCTGGTCGGGGCGGACCGCTTCGACTTCATCGCCAATCTCGGCGCCGAGATGCCGATGCGCGTCATCGGCATGCTGCTCGGCATCCCCGAAGCAGACCAGAAGGCGGTACAGGAGCGCGTTGACGCGACTCTCCGGACGGCGGAGGGCAAGCCGATGGAGGTCCAGCGAGAACTTCGTCACCGGCGCCATGTTCGGCGACTACGTCGACTGGCGCGCCGAACACCCCTCCGACGACATCATGACCGAACTGCTCAACGTCGAGTTCACCGACGAGACCGGCACCGTGCGCAAGCTGACACGCGCCGAACTCCTGACCTACATCGAGGTGGTCGCTGGAGCGGGCAACGAGACCACGACGCGCCTGATCGGCTGGGCGGGCAAGCTGTCTGTCCGAGCACCCCGATCAGCGAGCCCGACTGGCCGCAGACCCTTCGCTGATCCCGAACGCGATCGAGGAGATCCTCCGCTTCGAACCCCCGGCCCCACATGTCGGACGGTGTGTCACCAAGGAGGACGTCGAGTTCTACGGCGCAGAAGGTCCCGGCTGGGAAGCGCGATCCTCTTCCTTGTGGGCTCCGCCAACCGGGACGACCGCCGGTTCCCGGACGGCGACAGCTTCGACGTCCGATCGCGACGACGGCCGCCATCTCACCTTCGGCAACGGCATCCACCTCTGCCTCGGAGCGGCGCTGGCGCGCATGGAAGGGCGTATCGCGCTGGAGGAGATCCTCATCGCGCTTCCCCGATTGGGAGGTCGACCTCGAGCACGCCCGCCTGTCGCCGACGTCGACCGTGCGCGGTTTCGAGTCGCTGCCGGCACGCATCGGATAGTGGGCCATCTCGACTGGGGCAGCGATGAGTGAGCCGGACGGTCGAACGGCTCCATGGGACACGCGTGGACATGACGATCCGGTCGGCCGCGACGGGTTGGCCCGGCTGACGTGAGCTCCATCTCCGGTGCTCCCCTTCCACCGATCGATGACCGGCGAGAGGCACGCGGGCGTACAACAGCCCGAGCCGACGCGGCGCAGTCCGCAGAGACACGTGAGCGGATCGTCGGTGCCGCCAAGAAGCTCCTGCGAAAGTCGTCGGTCAGAGATTGGCATTCTCTGACCATCCGTGCCGTGGCACAGGAGGCCGGGGTCAACGAGCGCACGGTCTACCGCCACTTCACCGACGAACGTGGACTCCGTGATGCCGTCATGCGCGACCTGGAGCTCGACGCGGGCATCGACCTCGCCGACTTGGGACTGGCGGACATCGCCGGCGTCGCCGCTCGGATCTTCGACCACATCTCTTCGTACACGTTCGAGATGCGCCCGCTGGATCCCACCATGACCGAGGCCCTCCTTCGCCAGCGCGAGGCGCTGCACGACGCTCTCGAACCCTGGACGACGACTGGCCGGCCCCGACGGCAGCGGCCGTGGCCGGGTTGTTCGACGTCCTTTGGAGCGTCGGCTCGTTCGAGCGACTGACCGTCGACTGGGCAGTTGCCGGCAGTCCAGGCTCGAGACGCGCTCGTCTGGCTCATCGGCCTGGTCGAAGAAGCCGTGCGTTCAGGTCGCCACCCTCCAGGGTGATCCAGACAGGCGGCAAAACCTCGCCATGAAATCGCTCGGGGCGAAATCGCTCGGGGCGAAATCGCTCGGGGCACCCGTCCCCGACGGCAACGCGCCGGCGGGGACGGGCGCTCAGTCAGCCAGCTGGAGGCGGAGCGCTCCAGATGTATGTGCCCCAGTTCGTGTACGTGTCGCGGAAGCCGGTCGGCACCATTTCCGCCCCCATGAACACGCGCCCTCCCATGACCACGCCCATGGAGTAGTCGCCCCAGCGGCAGCCACCGTAACCGGGGCCGACGAAGGCCGTGTAGCACGTGAACCCATCCTCGGGCAGCGCGCCCGGCGTGGCGATCATGACCGGCCCGGTCGGCCCAGAGCTGCCATAGGAGATGTAGGCCGGGCTCGGGTAGTTGTCCGGCCCACTCAGCGAGAAGAGCAGGTAGCCGTTCCCCGAGGAGTCCACCGCGGTGTACGGGTAGAGCAGCGACGCGTCCTTGACCGCCACCATGCCCTGGTTCGCTACGTTCGCCGTGAGGGTCGAGCCGGAAAGCGTCGGATCGATCTGGAACCAGGCGACTGCATCGCTCCCGCTCTTCGTGCCCGTGTCCAACTGGGCGTAGAGCCGGCCGCCGACGTAGGTCGGCTCCATCTCGGCGTCGAAGTCGGCCTGGATTCCGCCGGCGGGGTTTTGCACCGCGTGGCCCAGGGGCCGTGCTCCCGGCTTCTGCAAGGCGTCGTTCGGGAAGGTATAGCCCTGCGTATCTACCATCGTGCGATACAGGTTCGGGGCGGAGGGCGCGGGCGACGCCATCGTCGAGGTGTCGTTCAGCGCATAGACGGCGAGCCGGTCGTCGCTCAGCGCGTTGCCGTTGGACTCCACGAAGTACTCGGTGTTCTTCGCGAACTTCGCGCCAGGCGGAGTGCTGGCGGGAGCAACGATGTAGGGCTGACCGAAGGGATCCTTCGTGAGGCGGTATCCGAAGACGGGCAGCGTGCCGCCAAGACCCTCGACCGTCACCAACTCCAGGGTCTCCTTCGAGAGGGCATACACGATGGAGCCGTTGTAGGCCGGCGTCGCGATCCCGAACTCGTCCGTGGTGATGTAGATGCCGTTGTTGTCAGCACCCAACTCGTCGTAGTCCCCGAAGCACGGGCACCCGGCGGTCGACGAATCCGTCGTGTCGAAGGACCAGACTTCGTACGTTCCGGTCGGGTCGGACGTGAGGCTGACGGCGAGGAACTGGATGCTCGGCGTCACCTCGTGGCCGGAGGCGTTCACCGTACCCACCACGAACTCCTGGTAGAACCAATGCCTGGTCGCCGTGTCGTAGTAACAGCGCGGGTCCGACATGAACGCCGTGGAGGGCTGGAGCAGGGCGCTGTCCGAGCTCACCGGGGCGACGAGCTGCGCTCCGCTCTTGTCGTAGACGGCCATGGCGTTGTTGACGAACTCCATGACGTACCCGTTGCCGGCGCACAACCCCTGGTCCGGTGGCTCCAAGTCGAACCCGCCTTTCGTGTCCGCTTGCTGGACGCCGCCGATGGCGCTGAAGCCCAACTTGCCCGGCACGTTCGTGTCGACGAGCGGCGTGGTGGGCGGATTTGGAATCGACGTTGCCGATCCCTTCGGCGTGTGGGCCAGGATGCTGTTGTCGACCGAGCGGTAGGCCCCGTTGCCCGAAGCGACGGGGGCACCCTGCGGTGTCGCGGCCACGGTCCGCGATGCCTGATTCTGCGCGAGCGAGGTGAGATTCACTTGGCCCACCTCAGTGAGCGGCGCCACAAAGGTCTGGACGGGCACGGCTGACGACGGGAGAGCGGCCGCCGTCGGCGCTGCCTGCTGTCCGAGCACGGTCACCCCCGTGAAGCCTGCTCCGAGCAATCCCATCACAGCCGCGGTGAACATTCGAGTACGAGACCAACCGCGTTCTCATGTTGGCGACCCCCTTGCCTCGAGCCCGCAGCGTCGCAGCTGCGTGGCGTTTCCTGTCTGCAGGTGAGGCGACACTACGGTCTCCAATCTCTCGCTGCAACAGGTTCGTGACGGCCTCCAGGCTCGTGGCGTTGTGTGTCCAGGGCATTGCACCGTCGGTCGTCACCCGTCATGGCGTCCACCGTCCTTGTGTCGCCCTTCACGGCGTTGCCGTTCGCAGCGTTGCCGCGGTCCCGTTGCGGTTCGCCACGTGCTGTTCGCAGGCGTTCCGTAGTCTCGCGTCGATGGAGTTCTCCGAGGAGCTTCGCAACGACGTCGCCGTCCGGTCGCATCACCCTCTCGTTCCGGCTGTGGAAGCGACCCCGCGGTCAAGGTTGGCGGGCGCTATGTGGTCGGTGCCGCAACGATCGAAGTCGACAGCATCGAGCTCCTGCCGTTCGCCGCGTCTCCGACACCGACCTACGGCGATCGGGCGAGGTCGAGCCGCGAAGCGCTCCGTCGGCGTGCGGCGCACGCCGGGCCCATCGCCGACGACACGTTCGTGTACCGGGTTCAGTTCCACGTCGTCGCGTGAGCGAGCAGACCGTCGAGATCGGGCTCGCGATGCCGCGACGCCATGTCGCGACACACCATTTACCCAGAAGCTTGTTCTCACCGATGCCGGCTCATGCCTCACCCCATCGAGCCCGGCGGTATCGTCGGGGCGTCGACTGACGGAGGTCCCACTCAGCCCGCACGAGGAGGAGCCCATGCAGCACCGACAGATCGGCGAGCGGACGGTGAGCGCCATCGGCTTGGGCGAGATGCCGCTCTCCATCGAGGGGCAGGCCCGACCGCGCTCAGGCCCTCGCCACCATCCACGCCTCACTCGACTCAGGCGTGACGCTCGTCGACACGGCGGACGCATACGCCCTCGGCGTCCACGAGCACGGCCACGGGGAGCGGTTGGTGGCCGAGGCCCTGGCCACCTATGGCGGGCCGACCGACGACGTGCTCGTCGCCACCAAGGGCGGCCACCGGCGTCCGGGCGACGGCACCTGGACGGTGCATGGCGACCCCGCCTATGTGAAGCAGGCCTGTGAGGCGTCGCTCAAGGCCCTCGGCGTGGAAGCGATCGGCCTCTACCAGTACCACCGACCCGATCCAAGGTGCCATGGGCCGACTCGGTCGGCGCGCTCGCCGACCTGCTCGACGAGGGCAAGATCCTCATGGCGGGTGTGTCGAACGCGACCGTGGCGCGGATCGACGAGGCCCAGCGGGTGCTCGGCGGCCGCCTGGTCAGCGTCCAGAACGAGTTCTCGCCGCGGTTCCGCTCCTCGGAGGGGGAGCTCGAACATTGCGAGAAGCTCGGCATCGCGTTCCTCCCCTGGAGCCCCTTGGGCGGGATCGGCCGTTCCGACCGCATCGAAGGACGAGCACCCCGCCTTCGCCGAGGTGGCGGCCGAGGTCGGCTCCACGCCCCAACAGGTCACCCTGGCCTGGATGCTGGCGAAGGGGTCGTGTGTGATCCCGATCCCCGGGAGCAGCCGGGCCGAGACCGCCCGGGCCTCCGCCGCCGCGGCGGACCTCCGGCTCACCACCGATCAGGTGGCGCGGCTCGACGCCTCCTGAGCGACGGAACAGAACGACGGACCGGCGCGCCGGAGAGGTGTCGTCGTGACGCGCACAGGAGGAGAGGACGCCATGCCCGCAGTGACCGTTCCCGACGCTCTGGCCCTGCCCCGGATCGAGACGACGAGCGAGCAGGCCGCGGCCGTCCGCGCCGATGCGACCCGGGACTCCCGCCATCCCGCGCTCGACGTGCTGATCCTCGGCGGCCGCCCCATCGGCGAGCCGGTGTACGCGCACGGTCCCTTCGTCATGAACACGCGGGCGGAGATCGCCCAGGCCTTCGAGGACTTCGAGGCCGGCAAACTGGGCACCGTCCCGGCCGACCACATCGGCCATGCGTAGCCCGGTGTCGGCGGACGAGGTCTGGAGCACCGACGACATCGGGGACCTGACGGGTCGGGTCGCCCTCGTCACCGGAGCCAACAGCGGCATCGGGTTCGAGACGACGCGCGCCCTGGCCGAGCACGGCGCGCACGTGGTGATGGCGTGCCGCGACGAGGCGAAGGCGCGGCGGGCCTACGACGAGCTCGACAACGACCTCGATCGCAGCTCGCTCGAGCTGCTCCTGCTCGACCTGGCCGACCTGGGTTCGGTCCGTGACGCGGCGCGTTCGTTCCTGGCCCGCCACGCCCGGCTCGACGTGCTCGTGAACAACGCCGGGATCATGGGCGCGCCGCACGGGCTGACCCCGGACGGCGTCGAGCTCCACATGGCGACCAACCATCTGGGCCACTTCGCGCTCACCGGCCTGCTGCTCGACCGCATCGTGACGACGGAGCGCTCACGGATCGTCAGCGTGAGCTCACAGGTGCACCGCATGGGGCACCTGCGGACCGACGACGTCGCCGGGACCCGCCGGGCCAACCCGTGGACCGCCTACGGCACCTCCAAGCTGGCCAACCTGCTCTTCGCGGCCGAGCTCCAGCGCCGGCTCGGCGGCACCGGTCTGCGGACCGTCGCGGTCGCGGCGCACCCGGGCTGGACCCGGAGCAACCTGGCCGGGAACGGCGCCGATCTGAAAGGCGGCCGGGTGCGCCGGAAGCTGGCGCGGGCCGCCGGGACGACGTTCGGGCAACCCACGGCGGCGGGAGCCCTGCCCGTCCTGTGCGCCGCGACCTCGTCGTCGGTGCGCGGCGGGCAGTACGTGGGGCCGGGCGGACCGTTCGAGCTCTGGGGGCCGCCGCGCGTGGTCACCGGGTCGCGTCGCGCCCGCGACCCCGTGGCGGCCGCGGCGCTCTGGTCGGCGTCGGAACAGCTGACCGGCGTGCGCTACTCGGTCGGCGTCCCGGCCTGAGCGCAGCGGCAGCACGCGCCGCGCCCGTCGCGACGGTGCGCTCCCACGAAGGCGGCGTGCGCGGCCGAGCGATCGGGCCGCAGGACGCGGCCGAGGGCGACGACGACCACGGAGGCGGCACCGGCCAGGCGCAGCGCAGCCGCCGCGCTCTGGGCCCTCGCCCCGCTGACGTAGGTGTCGTCGAGCAGCAGCACGCGGGCGCCCTCGAGCAGCGGCCGCGCCGCGGGACGGACGGCGAAGGCCCGGGTGTCGGGCCGCATGTGGCCGACCGGGGCACCGGCGCGGTGGAGCGCGTCGGGGCACCAGCGGGCACCGCTCGCCTCGGCCGCCGTCGCCATCCCGTCGAGCACCGAGAGCGGCGCGCCGTCAGGGCGGAAGGTCGAGGGGACGGCGAGCGCGACGGCGGGCGGGCCGCCGGCGAGCGCGGCGACGCAGCCGGCATGAGCGGCGAAGAAGTCGCCGAGCATGCGCACCGGCATGGGGGCGAAGCGCGACCGGGCCTCGGCGACGGGCGACTCCTTGTACCCCATGAGCACGGTGTAGAGCGGGCTCGGGATGGGGCACAGCCGCAGCGGCACGACGGGAGCGAGAGGGAGGCCGAGTCGCCGTTGCACGACGCGGCAGGCGAAGCACAGCGTGTGGCCGGCGGCCGGGCCGCAGCAGACGCGGCAGACGCCGGGTCCCGGCGGCGGGACCCGGTAGGGATCAGGCGGAGGGGTCGGGGTCGGGCCGATGCAGGAGAAAGGTCCCGGTGGCCCGGCTGAGGAGCGTGCCGTCGGCGTCGCGCACGGCGCCCTCGCCGTAGGCGACCTGGCGGGCCAGACGCACCACCTCCCCCCTGAGCACGTAGGGCTCGCCCTTCAGGGCGGGGCGCATCGTCTCCGTCTTCATCTCGAGCGTGCCCCGGGTGCGGGCCTTGCCGGGAAGCGCGGCGTTGATGGCGAAGTTCATGCACGCATCGAGAAGCAGCGCGTGCACGCCGGCCTGCGTGATCCCGTGCGGATTGCACGCCATGTCCGTGGGCCTGAACGTGCCCTCCACCCAGCCCAGGTCCTCCCCGTCGACGCCGTACGCGGTGAAGGCGCCTCCGACGACGCCGATGATGGCCATCCCCCCGTCGCCGAGCCAGCGGTCCATGTTCTTCGGCGCGGCCATCGGCCGCAGACCCTAATCCCCCGCTCCCGGCCCCCAGGCGGGGTGACGCCGGAGGCCGGTAGACTGCAGCGATCTTGACCCGGCCGGGGGTGCCCGCCGGAGCTGGGAGGAGACACGCCATGACCACCGCAGTGATCGTCGACGCCGTCCGGACGCCCGGAGGCAAGCGCAACGGGAAGCTCCGCAACTGGCACGCCGTCGACCTGGCGTCGGAGACGCTCAAGGCCCTGGCCGAGCGCAACGGGCTGGACCCGGCCCAGGTGGACGACGTGATCATGGGCTGCGTCATGCAGGTCTCGGAGCAGTCCCTCAACATCGGGCGCAACGCCGTGCTGGCCGCGGGCTGGCCGGAGTCGGTCCCGGCGACCACGATCGACCGCCAGTGCGGATCGTCCCAGCAGGCGATCCACTTCGCGGCGCAGGGCGTCATCGCCGGCGCCTACGACATCGTGGTCGCCGCCGGGGTCGAGTCGATGACCCACACGCCGATGGGCGCGTCCGTCGTGCGCGACTTCGGCTTTCCCTTCGGCCCGCGGATGATGGCGCGCTACAGCGACGAGGAGGGGCACAGTCGCCTCAAGGGCCAGGGCATCGGAGCCGAGATGATCGCCGACCAGTGGGGCATCTCCCGCGAAGAGCTCGACGCCTTCTCCGTGCGCAGCCACCAGCGGGCGGCGCGGGCGACGGCCGAGGGCAGGTTCGAGCGCGAGATCGTGCCCGTGAAGGTTCACGACGACGAGGGCAACGACACCGACGAGGTGTTCGCGGCCGACGAGGGCATCCGGCCCGACTCGAGCGTCGAGGCGCTGGCCAACCTGAAGCCGGCCTTCAAGGAGGACGGCAAGGTCACGGCGGGGAACTCGTCGCAGATCACCGACGGCTCGTCGGCGGTGCTGATCATGAGCGAGGAGAAGGCGAGCTCGCTGGGCCTGACGCCGCGGGCGCGCTTCTGCGCCTTCGCCCTGGCCGGCGTCGACCCGGTGACCATGCTGACGGGTCCGATCCCGGCCACCACCACGGTGCTGGAGCGGGCCAAGCTCACGCTCGACGACATCGACGCCGTGGAGATCAACGAAGCCTTCGCCTCGGTCGTGCTGGCCTGGGAGAAGGAGCACCACCCGAACATGGAGGTCGTGAACCCCAACGGCGGCGCCATCGCGTTGGGCCACCCCCTGGGCGCGTCGGGCGGGAAGCTCATGGCCACGCTCGTGAACGAGCTCGAGCGCACCGACGGCCGCTACGGGCTCCTGACGATGTGCGAGGGTGGCGGGCTGGCCAATGCCACCGTCATCGAGCGGCTGGGCTGACCGACGTGCCGGCTCGGTGCCGGCGCCGGCCTCGAGCCGGGTTCAGCGATATCGGGTGGCCAGCAGGAAGCCGGTGAAGATCATCACGAGGCCGATGACCAGGCCCCAGGGTGAGCCGTGGGCCATGAACGGCAGGTGGCCGAGGTAGTTGACCGTGATGACGGCCACCCCGCCGATGAGCAGCACCAGGATGAGCGCCCCGAACCACGGCGGGCTGTGACGCACGCTCTTGGGGATGGGCGCGGTGTAACGCCCGCTCTCCTCGGCCGTCTTGTACCGACCCACCTTCGAGGTCGCGGTGCGCCCGGCCGCGGACTTGCCCTTGCGAGAGGCGCCGCCCGGTCCCTTGGTGCTCGTTGCCACGGGGCCAGAGGTTAGCCAGCCGACCGGGCTCCGGTACGATCGGCCGCCCATGGGCGCCCGCGTGCTCGTCGTCGACAACTACGACTCCTTCGTCTACAACCTGGTCCAGGAGCTGGGCGAGCTCGGCGCGGACCCGGTCGTCTTCCGCAACGACGCCGTCGACGTCGCCGGCATCCGGGCCGAGCGGCCGGACGCCGTGCTGATCTCCCCCGGTCCGGGCCGTCCCGAGGACGGGGGCGTCAGCCTCGAGGCCATCGGGGACCTGGCCGGCGAGGTGCCGCTGCTCGGGGTCTGCCTGGGCCACCAGTGCATCGGCCAGGCCTTCGGCGCCGAGGTCGTCGCCGCCCCCCATCTGATGCACGGCAAGACGTCCGAGATCCACCACGACGGGACGGGGATCTTCGCCGGGCTCCCCAACCCTTTCGTGGCGACGCGCTACCACTCGCTCGTGGTGCGGCCCGATTCGGTGCCCGACGAGCTGGTGGTGACGGCGACGTCGACCGACGGCGTGATCATGGGCCTCCGCCACCGCTCGCTGCCCGTCGAAGGGGTGCAGTTCCACCCCGAGTCCGTGCTGACCGCCTCGGGTCCCGCCGCTGCTCGCCAACTTCCTGGCCCAGCTCGGCCTCCCCGCCCCGACCGCCGGCTGAGGGACGCGGGCGGCGCTTCACCGATCGCCCTCCTACGTGGGGGGCGTGGTGGTCGGCAGGGTCGTGGTGGTCGTCGAAGTCGTAGTGGTCGAGGTCGAGGTCGTCGTCGTCGGCGGGTTGGCCTGACACACCGAGATGGTCACGGTGCTCCCCGACTGCACCCGGGAATTGGCCGGGGGGTTCTGCGCGTCCACGAAGCCCGAGCTGGCGCCGCCCGGGCACACGGTGTCGAAGGTGGTGTTGGCGACGAGGCCCGCCGCGGCGATGGCCTGTTGGGCCGAGCCGGAGTCCTGCCCGACCACGCCGGGCACGACGGCGCAGCGTCCGGTGGAGATCACGACGGAGACGGCGGTGTTCGGCGGCACGGTCTGGCCTGCCTGGGGGTTCTGGGCCGAGACCAGCCCCCCGGTGTACTGGTCGGAGCATGCGCCCGTTCTGGCCCCCCACGTTGAGGTGCGCCTGGTTCAAGATGGCACCTGCCGCCGTCGGTGTCTGCCCCACGACGCTCGGCACCGACACCGAGGTCTGGTTGGCGGACACGGTGAGGACCACGTTCGTCGTCTGCTTGACCTTGCTCCCCCCAGCCGGGGACTGGTCGATCACGGTGCCCGCCGGCTGGTTCCCCCCCGGCACGTTGCGCACGGTGAAGTGCAGGTTCACCGCGTTCAACGCCTGAATGGCCTGCGCCAGGGGGTCGCCCTTGACCGGCGGCACCGTGACGATGGGAACGTTCGGGCCGGCGCTGACCACCAGGGCGACCGTCGAGCTCTTCGCCACCGAGGTCCCCGAGGTCGGGTCGGTCGACAGGACCGTCCCCTTGGTCCTCGTGCTCTCCTGCGAGGTGATCTGGCCGACATCGAGCCCGTCGTTCTGCAGGGTCTGGATCGCCACGGCCTGGGGCAGGCCCACCACGTTCGGCACGTCGACGTTGGAGCTCCCGAGCGAGCGCACGAGGAAGAACGCGACGACGCCGAGGGCGACGAGGAGCACGACGAGGAGCACGACGAGGCGGCGGATCCGCCGGCGTCGTTCCTTCTCCTCGACGTCGGCGTCGGGGTAGGGCCCGCCGTCGAGCGGGATGGCCTGGGTCTGCCCGGTCGTCATGACGGCCTCGGTGGCGTCGAACGCGCCGACCGCGCCCATCACGCCGGTCGCGGCCGGGTCGGCGGCCTCGACCGGCCGCCCGTCGGCGAAGCGCAACAGGTCGGCCCGCAGCTCCTCGGCCGAGGCGTAGCGGTCGGCAGGGTTCTTCGACAGCGCCTTCATCACCACGGCCTCGAACGCGGCGGGCACGGCCGGGTTGGCCACCCGCGGCAACACGGGGTGGTCGCGCACGTGCTTGGAGGCGACGGCGATCGGGGAGTCCCCCGTGAACGGAGGGCGACCCACCGCCATCTCGTAGAGGACGACACCGAGGCTGTAGATGTCGCTGCGTGCGTCGACACTCTTTCCTTCGGCCTGCTCCGGCGAGAAGTAGGCGGCGGTTCCCATCACGGCGCCCGTCTGCGTGAGGCTCTCCTCCGTGTTGATGGCGCGGGCGATGCCGAAGTCGGTGACCTTCACGTCGCCCTCGGGGGTCATGAGGATGTTCCCCGGCTTCACGTCCCGGTGGACGACGCCGTGCCGGTGGGCGAAGGCGAGCGCGGCGGCGACACCCGCTCCGATCCGCGCGATCTGTTCCGGCTCCATCGGGGGCCCCTCACGCAGGACGGCGGAGAGCGGCTTGCCCTCGATGAACTCCATGACGATGAAGTACGCACCGTCGTCCTCGCCCCAGTCGAAGACGGGGACGATGTTGGGGTGGGACAGGTTGGCGGCGGCTTGCGCCTCGCGGCGGAAGCGCTCGACGAAGGCCCGGTCGACGGAGAGCTCGGGGAACAGCACCTTGAGTGCGACGGCGCGATCGAGCTCGCGGTCGACGGCGCGGTACACCAGCGCCATGCCACCGCGTGCCACGAGGTGGGTCAGCTCGTACCGCCCCGAATAGATACGAGGACTGTCGACCGGTTGCATGGCGCCCTGAGCCTACGCTGGGCGTCCTCGGCCACGAGGTAGCGCGACCGCTGTGTCCGGACGAATGACGGTGATGGTTCACGGCACGGGAGTCCCCGGAGGCGGCCCGGTCGTCGTGGTCGAGCCACCCGTGACCGCCGTCGTCGTGGTGGTGGTCGTCGGCGGGGGCGCGTGTGCTGCAGGTCGTACTGGCGGACGAGATTCTGCACGTAGTGCCTTCGCGCTGGCGAGCGACGGTTCCTGGACCCCGGCGCCGATGGCGGCCACCGCCGGGGGGAGGATCTGGGCGGTGCTGACGCCGGTGCGGTCCACCACCCTCGGCTTGAACCAGAGCACGCCCCCGGGCTGACCCTGGACGACCACCACCTGGTCGCCCTGCAGCACCACCTTCCAGTTGTCGTAGGCGTACCACCGCAGCACGTAGTACGCCGCCATGGGGATGGCCGCCACGAGAAGGACGAACAGCACGACCCTGAACGTGAGGCGCCGCGGGATCCCGAGGCGGCGGCGGCGGGCGCGACGGCTCTCCTTCGCCTTGGGCTGCTCCACGGGTTCGCTGGGTGCGAGCGGCACGCGGGCCGAGGCCCGCGCCAACGGGGCGGCGGAGTCGACGGAGCCGAGGAAGAACTGGTCGCTGCGCGGTCCCAACTCGGCCAACGAGGAGTCGGCGCCGAAGCCGAGCCGTGATCCGGGCGCCAGGGTGTCGTCGACCGCGGGGACCATCATCGTGATCGGGTCGTCGACCGTCGCCGTGCGCATCGTCCCCCCGGAGGGTGGGGGCAACGTGAGGGACTGTGTCTCCGCCCCGTCGTCGTCGGCATCGTTCCCCGGTTCGGAGCCTTCGTCGTCGGCTTCCACCGCTGCCGTGTCGTCCGCGCCGGTCGCCGGGACCTCTTTCGCGGCGGGGACCGCCGCCGGTATGTGGAGCGGCGTCACGACAGAGGTCGAACCGGTGGTGTCCTCGCCCACGAGCACGTCGACGACCACCACCGTGATGTTGTCCGCGCCGCCGTGGCCGTTGGCGGCGTCGACCAATTGCCGTGCCGCCTCGCCCGGATCGGGCTCTCCCGCGAGGACCGCGGCCATCTCGTCCATCTCGATCTCGTTCGAGAGGCCGTCGCTGCACAGGAGCAGTCGGTCCCCCGTGCGCAGCTGGAGCTCCCACATGTCGGTCTCCACGTCGGGTGACACGCCGAGCGCGCGGGTGAGGATGTGCCGTTGCGGGTGGACGGCGGCCTCCTGCACCGAGATCTCGCCGTGGCGCACCCGCTCCTCGGCCAGGCTGTGATCGGCCGTGACCTGCGACATCTGCCCTTCGGAGAACACGTAGGCCCGGGAGTCGCCCACGTTGGCCAGGGCCAGCACGTCGTGCCCGTCTGCGTCGGCGACGAGCGCGGCGGCCGTCAACGTGGTGCCCATCCCGCGCAGCTGCGTGTTGACCTGGCTCTCCTGCCACACGGCGAAGTTGGCCTCGGTGAAGGCCTGGCTGAGGCCGTCCGTCGTCGGCTCGCGCTCGAACGAGAGCTCGAGCGTCTCGACCGCGACCCGCGCCGCCACCTCGCCGCCGACGTGGCCGCCCATCCCGTCGGCGACGGCATACAGGTTGGGCCGCTCCAGCGGCAGATCCTGGTTGATCTGTCGCACCCGTCCCACGTCGGTGGCGGAGCCCGACCGCAGGACGGTCACCGGGTGACCTCGAACACCGTGGATCCGACCTGCAACAGGTCGCCTTTGCCGAGACGCACCGCCTGCGTGATGCGCTCGGAGTTGACGAAGGTCCCGTTGGTGGAGCCGAGGTCCTCGACCCAGAGCTGATCGTTGTGACGGAACAGCCGTGCGTGCACCGTCGAGGTGTAGACGTCGTCGGGCATGGGCACGCCACAGCCGGGAGAGCGGCCGACGGTCAGCTCGTCGTCGAGGTCGAAGGTGCGGCCTTTGTGATCGCTCGGCTCGACGATGGTGAGGAACAGGCTCTTTCGCTTCTCCTTCTTGCGCTTCGCCGGGCGGGAGGCGGAGGCCGAGGAGGAAGCGTCGCGTCGCTCCTGACGCCGCTCGGCCCGCGACTTGCGCACGACGGCCGGGCTCATCTCGACCCAGACGGCCCTGATGACGCGGAGGAAGAACAAGAAGATCAGCGCGACGACGCTCCACTGCATCACGCGCAGGACCGCGTTCAGATTCTGGGTGGCGACGACGATCGCCACCGACCCCAGTGTCGTCACGTCATCTCGAAGATGAGTCTCGTCGTCCCCACGCTGATCTCGTCGCCACTGGCGAGGAGCTGCTCCCGTACCGGTATTCCGTTGACCCGCGTTCCGTTGGTCGAGCCGAGGTCGGTGACGAAGACACCGTCCTCCTTGCGGCGGACCTCGGCGTGACGCCGGCTCACGTTGGAGTCGGACAGGACGACGTTGCACTCGGGCAGACGCCCGATGACCAGGGGCTCCGAGCCGACGGACATCCGGCGCCCGTCGGAGAGCACGATCTCGGCCAGGAAGCCCCCGTCCTCGCTCTCGTGCACCTCGGCGGCCACCGTGAACCGGCCGGCCTTGAGGTTCGACCCCTCGAAGATCTCGACCTCGACCGGGCCGACGAAGGAGTACGACTCGATCCTGGCGTGCTCCCTGGCCGCATCGGCCAACTCCCGCGACAGGGCGTCGACGAAGCTGGCGAACCGGTTGACGTCGGCCGGCGAGAGGGTCACGGCGAAGGCGTTGGGAGCGATGAGCCCGCGGACGCCCACCCGCCTGTGCAGATCCATCTCACGGGTGAGTCTCCGGCCGATCTCGACCGGCTGGAGATTGCTCCGAAACGGCTTGGCCAACGTTCCCTCCACGAGACGCTCGATGCGCTCCTCAAATTGCTGGAGTCCCACGGTCCCCCAAGATTACCGGCCCCCTACCCCAACCTGGGATCCAGCGTGCGTCTGACCAGGTCAACTGCCGCCGGGGACGGGCCCGGACCGATTCCGGCGGGTTCCGGCGACCGGCCCAACGAGTACTGTTGCACGGTCACTCGGGCGAGTGGCGGAATTGGCAGACGCGCAGGATTCAGGTTCCTGTGTCCGAAAGGATGTGGGGGTTCAAGTCCCCCCTCGCCCACCTCAGCGCTCACCCGCACTCTCGGTCCCACGGCGCGCCGCCCGAAGCCCGGCGCGGTCTCGGCTCGGGGACGGGCAGATCTGTCGTGGACGTGCTGCGCTGGCCCCAACGGCCGCGTCAACTTTCGACCAGTCGAGTCGGCCTCCCACGGCGGCGCGCCGCCGAGAGCAGAGGTGGGTTCCCGCCGCCTTCGGCCAGGCACAGCTCGGCGTCGATCCGCTCCGCCGCGGCCAGCGCTTCGAGGGACATGAGGTTCAGCCGGACTCCGTCGTCGAGCAGGCGCGCCATCGGCCAGGCCAATTGTCTCATCGACACGAGGCCGACTGTGCCTGGGAGGGTGGTGACGGCGCCCACAGCGGAAGCCGCCACAGCGGTTTCGGCATGACCCAGCCGTCTGGACAAGATGCCGGTCAGAGTCGGGCTTCCCACCGCACGACACAGTCGGTGGTACCAGAGTCCGGTTGTGAAGAGCCCCACGCCGGGACGACGGAGTGTGGCCGGTTCTTCGTCGAGCAACACCAAAAGGAGCAGGTGATCGTCGACCAGTACGTCCATCCGGCCCGCTCAGGCGAGTTCGGGTTCGTCCCGGGCCACCTCGGAAGCGAGCTTGGCATAACCCCCCGCTTCCTCGATGGCATCGCGGAGGAGGGCCCGAAGGCCACCTCGGCCGGCCGGAACGATGAGCAGGGCTTCGCCGAGGTCCGCGACCTCGACCGAACCCCCCTCACCCAGGTTCCAGCGGCGCCTGGTCTCGGCGGGCAACGCCATCTGCCCTCGGTCGGAGACTTTGAACTCTGCGATGTTCACGGCACAAGTCTACCGGTGACAAGGCGGCGCTACACATTTGCCTTGTACCTCGACGGGCTTTGTCAAATGGGCCCTGAGCTATACACCTGCCTCGCGCTTCGCTGGTGCGCGCGGTAGGTGACCTCACGCCGGGCTCACCCCGGGCTCGCGCCGCGGCGATCCCGCTGAACTTCCGAAGCCGCCGCCGGAGTACCGGCGACAAGCCCGGGTGACGGGGTTGTGCATCGCCGGTTTCGTCGTTGCCGAGAGGAGTTCCGGGCCCCGGTTGCGTTTCGGGACGACCCCGGCGCTCCACAACTGGGGCGTCGTGACACACTTGGCCGATGTTGGGGTGGGGGCGCATCATCGTGGTCACGGCTGTCCTTGGCAGCGCGTGTGCAATCGTTTCGACCAAGGTGGTGGCAGCCGCGAGTCTCAATGCACCGGTGGTGGGCATGGCGGCGACGCCCGACGGTCGCGGCTATTGGGAGGTCGCCTCCGACGGTGGGATCTTCACCTTCGGCGACGCCGGGTTCTACGGGTCCACGGGCGGCCAGCACCTCAACGCGCCGGTGGTGGGCATGGCGGCGACGCCCGACGGTCGCGGCTATTGGGAGGTCGCCTCCGACGGTGGGATCTTCACCTTCGGCGACGCCGGGTTCTACGGGTCCACGGGCGGCCAGCACCTCAACGCGCCGGTGGTGGCCATGGCGGCGACGCCCGACGGCGGGGGGTACTGGGAGGTCGCCTCCGACGGTGGGATCTTCACCTTCGGCGACGCCGGGTTCTACGGCTCGACGGGCGGCCAGCACCTCAACGCGCCGGTGGTGGCCATGGCGGCGACGCCCGACGGCGGGGGGTACTGGGAGGTCGCCTCCGACGGTGGGATCTTCACCTTCGGCGACGCCGGGTTCTACGGCTCGACGGGCGGCCAGCACCTCAACGCGCCGGTGGTGGCCATGGCGGCGACGCCCGACGGCGGGGGGTACTGGGAGGTCGCCTCCGACGGTGGGATCTTCACCTTCGGCGACGCCGGGTTCTACGGCTCCACGGGCGGCCAGCACCTCAACGCGCCGGTGGTGGCCATGGCGGCGACGCCCGACGGCGGGGGGTACTGGGAGGTCGCCTCCGACGGTGGGATCTTCACCTTCGGCGACGCCGGGTTCTACGGCTCGACGGGCGGCCAGCCACCGCGCAGGGTGCCCAAGATTGCGCTCTACGGGGACTCACTGGGCATGGAGGCAGCCCCGGACTTCAACTTCCTTGCCCATGCCGCAGGCGCCGGCGCGCTGGTGCGGACGTACGGCGGTCTTGCCGTCTGCGATTTCCTGACGACCATGGCTTCGGACGCGGCCTCGTTCCAACCGACCGCGGTCGTCCTCGAGTTCACCGGAGACAACTTCACCCCGTGCATGGCGGGTGATCCGGTCGGATCAGCCCAGTACTACGCCAAGTACCGATCCGACATCGAGACGGCGATCGACATCTTCCGTACGCACGGGGCGGAAGTGTTCCTCGTCGGCATTCCGTTCGACGCGTCGCCGGGTGCGAACACGAACATCGCCGATCTCAACCAGCTCTACTCCTCGATTGCGGCGGCCAACACCGGTGTCTCTTACATCGATGCCGGGCAGGCCGTCATGGCCAACGGCGCATTCGCGTGGACGCTCCCTTGCCTCCCCACCGAGCCCTGCACCGGGCCCACGGGCACGGACGTCGTCCGGGCGCCCGACGGGGTTCACTTCTGTCCAACCGGAGAGGACACCATTCGCGGATATTTCGCGGTGTGCAACGTGTACGCGTCGGGTGCCTTCCGGTTTGCGGCGGCGATGCTGGGTCCCGCGCTCGACTCGTAGTCACGCGTCCACCGGTCGGACAACCCATCGGCCGGATAACCCATCAGTCGGACAACCGGGTCACCCGAATCCAATGGGAAGAGGCCCCACCCCCGTTCACTAGGCTCACCTTCGAGGTGACCAGATGACAACACTCGAGGCGCTGGGGTCGTGGGGGTCCTTCGACCTCGACAACCCCTTCCCACTCTTCGCGGAGGTCCGCGAACTCGGTGCCGTGCATCACGCGACACTGGCCGACGGGCACGACGCCTGGCTCGTGGTCCGCTACGAGGAGGCCATGGCGGCGCTCAACGACTCGCGGCTCTCCAAGGACATGCACGCGGCCCTGGCCACCGGGTCCGCCGTCGTCGCCGAAGGTCTGCCGGGTCCGGACTTCGCCCGGCACATGCTCACGGTGGACCCGCCCGACCACACCCGGCTGCGCCGGCTCGTGTCCGCCGCCTTCTCGCCGAGGCGCGTCGAGTCCTTGCGGCCACACGTCCAGACCATCGCCGACGACCTCCTCGACGCCATCGCCGCCCAAGGACCCGATCGCCAGGTCGACCTCGTTGCCGAATATGCCTTCCCCCTGCCCTTCACCGTCATCTGCGAGCTCCTCGGCGTCCCGCACGACGACCGGGCTCCACTCGGGCGGGAGTTCACCAAGCTGCTCGTGCCGACGTCGACCGCGGCCGAGTACGCGGCGGCCAAGCAGGCCTCCGATGCCGTCGTGGGCATGCTCAAGGATTTGGTCGCGGCCAAGCAGGTCGCCCCCGGCGACGATCTCGTCAGCGCGCTGATCAGCGCCCGCGACGGCGACGAGCGGCTCGACAACCAGGAACTGCTCTCGACGATCTTCCAACTCATCGTCGCCGGCCACGACACCACCGCCAGCCTCATCGGCAACAGCGTCGTCGCCCTCTGCCGCGACCCGGCCCAGCTCTCGGAGCTCCGGCGCGACCCTGAGAAGATCTCCGTGGCCGTCGAGGAGTTGCTCCGCTTCGACGCGCCCGTACCCCACTCGACTTTCCGTTACACGGTCGAGCCCGTGTCCCTCGGGGGCGTCACCATCCCCGCAGGCGCACAGGTGATCATCTGCCTGGCCGCGGCCAACCGCGATGCGGAGAAGTACGCGAGCGCCGAGTCGCTCGACATCGACCGGGCGGTGGCCCGTCATCTCGCCTTCGGACACGGTGTGCACCACTGCCTCGGCGCTCCGCTGGCACGCATGGAGGGACACCTTGCGCTGGGCTCGCTCCTGCGAAGGTTCCCGCAGCTCGCCCTCGCCGTCCCCTCGGAGGACCTGCACTGGGGGCACGGCGACGGCCTCGTGCTGCGTGGCCTGTCCGAGCTCCCCGTGGTCCCGGGCCCGTCGCTGCCTCGGACGTCGTGACGGAGACCCCGAACCCCGCACCCGCCACGGAGCAGTGGCGCGTCGTCGACGAGGGCTGGGGCCGACGTGCCGTCGAGTTCGCCACGCTGGCCGAACCGACGAACGTCCGCGAATACGTCGCGGTCCACCACCGCCTGGGCATTACGTCGGGCGACCGCCTGCTCGACGTCGCGTGCGGCTCCGGGCTGGCCATTGAGCTGGCGGGGCTGCGCGGCGTCCGCTGCGCCGGCATCGATGCCTCGCCGCGCCTCCTCGCCGTCGCCCGGGATCGCAACCCCGAAGCCGACCTGCGGGTGGGGGACATGAACGCGCTGCCGTGGCCGGACGGCTCCTTCGACGTCGTCACCAGTTTCCGCGGCATCTGGGGCACGACCCCGAGCGCTCTGGCCGAGGTCTACCGGGTCCTGGTCCCGGGCGGCCGGGTGGGACTCACCGTGTGGGGCCACATCAAGGCTTCTCCCGGCGCGTGGGCGTTCGCCCCGTTCACACTGGCCAGCGAGGCGAAGGTCCAGAACCAGGCGAACATGGTCGCCCTCGGCCGGCCCGGTGCAGGCGAGGCGCTCCTCTCCGAGACCGGCTTCACCGACGTCGAGCGGATCGACGTTCCGTTCGTCTTCGAGTTCGCCGACCCGGAGGCCTACGCGCGAGCCCTGGCGTCGACCGGCCCGGCCTACGAAGCGATCGAGGCGGTCGGAGAGGAGGCCTTCTTGGAGTCGGCGGTGGCGCTGGGCCGGGAACGGGTCCGGGAGGGCCTTCCCCTGCGCGCCCCCATCCTGCTCGTCGGCTACCTCGCGACCAAGGCCCCACAACCGGACGCAACGGCCGAGGTGGCGTCAGCCCGCGACGACCGGGCGGCCGCGCCGCGCTCTGCCGGCTTCCTCGCGGCCGCGCCGAACACGCCCGAGGCGCAGCGGCTCTTCGACAACGACCTGCAGGGCGACGGCTACGTCTCCAACGTGTCGCGCCTGTGGGCACACCTCCCCGCCGCGCTGGACGGCCTGTCCGATCTCATGGGGGAGGTGACCCGCGCCGGTTCACTCACCTTGGCGCAGCGAAGCGTCCTCGTGACGGCAACGGCCTCCGCGCTGGGCGACTCCTACTGCAGCTTGGCCTGGGGCAAGAAGCTCGCCGCCGCCGCTGGTCCCGATGTCGCCGCGGCCGTCATCCGCGGCGGCACCGACGGCCTCGACGAACCCGGGCAGGCGCTGGCCCGTTGGGCTCGCCTGGTGGCCACGGATCCGAACGCGATCGACGCCGACGACGTCGAAGCCCTGCGAGAGGCGGGTTTCGACGACCAGCGGATCTTCGCCCTGACCGCGTACGTCGCCCTCCGGCTGGCGTTCTCCAGCGTCAACGACGCGCTCGGGGCACGGCCGGACGGCGAGCTCGGGGCGACGACGCCGGAGCCGGTCCGTGCTGCGGTCAGCTTCGGTCGCCCCGTGGACGCCGGCCAGGAATAGTCCCACCGACGTCGCCCCGTAACCGGGCCGAAGCAAGAAATCTCTTTTCCGGGCGCGCTCGTGCCACTACCATTGCCCTCACCGGCCGCACCGTCGCGGGGATATACGACTGCTCGCAAGCAGTTTGAGCGAGGAGCAAGCGTGTGGACCGGCCTGGGAGATACCTGAGGGGCGAACCGAAGGAGTATTCAATGACTGCTACCGCAACACCTGTCGACAACGGCGTCAACGTCGAGGCCCTACTCGGGGCCCGGACGGCTCTGACCGAAGCACCGGAGGCCGCGAATTTCCAATGGCGGGCCACCTGTGAGTGGAAGAACGGCACGCACAGCAGCTCCGTCGTCGAGGGATTCTTCGGGCTGGGCGAGGAGCAGAAGCACCGCACGCGCTACTCGTTCGACGCCGACCATCCCGAGATCTTCGCGTCGCAGGACAACGGCGCGACGCCGGTCGAGTACGTGCTCGTCGCCCTGGCCAGCTGCCTCACCGCCGGCGTCGCCGCCGTGGCGCAGAACCGGGAGATCCAGCTGCGCAGCGTCTCGGCGACGATCGAGGGCGGCATGGACGTGCGCGGCATCCTCGGCGCGGACAGCGACGTCCGCAACGGCTTCAGCGACATCAAGGTGACCTACAAGATCGACGCCGACGCGTCTCCCGACGACATCAAGGCTCTGGTCGCGCAGTCGCAGAAGCGCTCCGCCGTCTACGACATCATCACGAACCCCACCAACGTGAGCGTCGAGGTCGACTGACTCTCCCCGCTCTTCCGGTCTACCTGAGGTTTCCATGCACACCACCGCGGTCGTCATCGGAGCCGGGCAGAGCGGGCTCGCCATGAGCCGGTGCCTCTCGGAGCGATCCATCGACCACGTGGTCCTGGAGCGCAACGAAGTCGCCAGCTCGTGGCGGCGGGAGCGGTGGGACTCGCTCCGGCTGCTGACGCCCAATTGGCAGTGCCGGCTCCCCGGCCTGGCGTACGACGGGACCGATCCGGACGGCTTCATGACCATGCCCGAGGTGGTCGACTTCATCGCGGGGTACGCCAAGACCATCGAGGCGCCGGTGTTGTGCGGTGCGACCGTGACCTCGGTACGCCGCACCGACGACGGGTACCGGGTGACCACGGACGACGGGGAGTGGTCGTGCACCGCCGTGGTCGTCGCCAGCGGCGCCTTCAACCGCCGCACATGTCCCGGAATGCGCGGCGGCCGTGCCTCCGGCGGTCACGACGTTGACCCCGATGGAGTACCACAACGCAGAACAACTCGCCGAAGGCGGCGTGATGGTGGTCGGCGCATCGGCGACCGGCGTGCAGATCGCCCACGAGGTCCGGCGCTCGGGCCGCGACGTCGTCCTCGCCGTCGGGGAGCACGTGCGCGGGCCGCGCCGGTACCGGGACCGGGACATCCACTGGTGGATGGAGGTTGCGGGCGTGCTCGACGAGCGCTACGACGAGGTGGACGACATCGTCCGGGCGCGGCGCGTCCCCTCCATGCAGCTCGCGGGCTCCGACGAGCGGGCGACGTTCGATCTCAACGCGCTCAGAGGCATCGGGATCCGGCTGGTCGGCCGGCTCGCCGGCATCAACGACGGTCGGGCGCAGTTCTCGGGTTCGCTCCGCAACAAATGCGAGTTGGCCGATCTCAAGCTGGGCCGGCTCCTCGACACCATCGACGAGTGGGCGGCGGCCAACGGGGTCGACGACTCGGTGCCGCCGCCGCACCGGTTCGAGCCCACCGCGGTGGACGCCTCGCCGCCGCTCGGGCTCGACCTCAACCGCGGGGAGATCGAGACCGTCATCTGGGCCACGGGTTTCCGACCCGACTATTCGTGGCTCGACGTCGACGTGCTCGACCACAAGGGCATGGTCCGTCACGACGGGGGCGTCGTCGACTCCCCCGGCATGTACCTGATCGGCACCCCGTTCCTGCGGCGGCGCAAGTCGAGCTTCATCGACGGCGCACGGGCTGACGCCGAGGACCTCGTCGTCGAGCTGGCCGCGTACCTCGACGGCCAGGCGTCCGGGCGGGGCTGACCGGGACACGGAAGACCCGGCACCCTCGCCGCCTCAGCCCTGCGTGCGGGGAGCGTAGGGGCTGAAAGACCGCCCGTCGTCAGGCAGAAGGGGCAGGACCGCGCCGGCCCGGACGAAGACCGGGATCTCCTCCATGGTGACGGGCACCTCGGCCACCCCCGGACCCTCGAGCTGGGGGCCTTCGACGAACAGGGGGCTCCAGCGACCCGGTGGGACGACCACCGAGCGTGAGACGACACCGGGCTCGAGCACGGGGGCCACGAGGAGATCGGGGCCGAAGAGGTACTCGTCCTCCACGGGACCGATACCGGGATGCTCGAGCTCCAGCGCGCACATGATCGGGCGGCCGGTGCGGCGGTAGGTCTCGTGGGCCGCGGTCAGGTACCCGTTGAGGCGCGTGTGCCAGCGTGTCCAGCGCACCCAGTGCGGCAGGATGTCCGGGTCCCAGATCTGCGGCCGCCGGTAGGCGGGGAACTCGATGCCACCGGCCTTCGTGCGCATGACCGGGCAGAAGGCCCCGAACTGGATCCAGCGGATCAGCAGCTCCGGGCTGAGCTCGCGGCCGAGCGAGAAGAACCCGCCGATGTCGCTCCCCCACATGGCCACCCCGCTCGCGCCCATCGTCAGCCCTTCGATCACCGCGCTCGGCCAGGCCGTCGAACCCCCACGAGGGCGTCGGATCTCCTCCCCAGACGATGGGGGTCGAGGCCGCCGAGCCCGTCCATCCCGAGCGGGCGAAGCGGGCCAGCCGCCGGCCCCACCTCGACCCCAGCTCCTGGGCCGCGGCGTCCGCGGCCGCGTGGAACAGCGCGGGGTAGCGATTGTGCAGGGCGGTTCCGGTGGTGCCGTCGGACGCGACCGCATCGAGCGGTGTGTACTCGCCGAAGTCCTCCATCCATCCGTCGTACCCGGCGGCGACGGCGCGCTCCGCCACCCGCGCCCAGGCCTGGCGCGCCGCCGGGTGGGTGAAGTCGTAGTGCGTCTCGTCCGTGTGCGGCGGCTCGCGTCCGCCGGCGTACGCCTCGAACAGGTAGGTCCCGCCATCGGGACGTCGGAGCAGGGCGCCTGCCTCCTCCGCCGCCACGAACGCCTCGGTGTACTCCCGCCCCAGCAGCGGGTTGAGATAGGTCAACGCGGCCAGTCCGCGACGGTGGAACATCTCGGTCCGGGCCCGCTCGCTCTCTTCGGAGCCTCGGTCTTCGCCGAGCGGGAGGTAGCGGCAGTGGGTCTCCGCCGCCGAGACCGCCGCGCCCGCGCCGAGCACGATGTCGGCCTGGCGGACCTCTTCCTCCAGCGGCACGTGGTTGGCGTGGCCGCTCTGATACCACGGTCCGAACCACCATCGTTCCGGGGCCGGCTGACGCCCGGTGTGTCCCGTGAAGCGGGCCAGGGCTTCGAGGGGCGTCGGACCGGCGAAGACGACGTAGTCGAGGGCCCCGGCCTCGACGTCGACACTCCAGCGGTCGTCGCTCTCGGTGCGGAACCGGGCGTAACTGACCTCGTCGCGCTCGACCAGCAGCCCGTAACCGCGCGTCGAGAGCACCCACGGGACCGGGTAGTAGGTCGCATCGGGTCGCCGGCGCATGCCCCAGGGCGGGACGGTCCCGCCCAGGAACTGGTACTCGTCGGGCTGATAGGGACCCTCCCCCACGTAGTGCTCGACGACGCCCCGCTCGATGCTGACGGCGTGCGAGCGCTCGCCGAAGCCGAGGAACCGCTCACCCTCCTCGGCCGCGAACACCTGCCGGCAGACGGCGGCTCCGTCGACCTCGGCCGACACCGACACGGTGCCCTCGTCGACCAACCGGACCGCGACGCGCTGCCTCGGCCGCCGGGACACCTTCGGTGGCCAGGGAGGCCCGGTAGATCCCACCGTCGAGCACCTCGTCCACGACCCGCAGGACCCGACGCCAGTCGCCGCCCGGGTCGGGGTCGTCGTCGCCCGGGGGCAGCGGCCCGGGCGGCCAACGCCCACCGGTGGTGAAGGCGAGGGGTTCGACCTGATGCAGGTCCGGGCCGAGGAAGCTGAGCACCCACGGGTCTGTGCCCACTGCCACCTCGACCAGCGAGGTGCCGAGAACGGTGCGCACCGGACGAGGGCCTTGCGCTCAGGCCACCGGCGTCGCTGTGGGCTCGCCGACGAGCTTGGCCAGTTCCTCGTTCACCATCTGCTCGTGCTCGTCGAAGTCGCGCCTCGCTGCCCGCGGGCTCCAGCGCCCTCGCATGGTGAAGATGAGGAGCGCGAAGACCGCCTGGCCGATCAGACAGACCGTCCACCACCGCTTCCACTCGCCCGGCGACGCCTTCTGGGCCGGGATGAGCTTCTGCTCGGCCACCAGCAGGTTCGCCAGGTCCTGTGAGTGGACGCCGACCTTGGTGGCGATCGTCCCCTCGCTGACCGGCGTGCCGTTGACGATGTCGAGGGCCAGGGGCTGGTACGCCAGGAGCCCCTGCACCTGCGGGTTCGTCAGGCCGCCCGCGACGTCCACGGCCTTGAGGAGGTTGTGCGTGCTGTTGCAGGCCTGCAGGACGGTGGCGAGCGTGTCCGGCCCTGCTTGCTTGGTCGCCCGCAACCCCGCGATGACCGACGCTGGCGCGGGGAGCTGGCGCAGGCCGTCGTCGACGGCGAATACGGCTGGGCCGTCTGAATGGCTTGGAGCGCCGTCGCCGCGGTCTGGTTGTCGACGAGGACCGTCGACGTCGTGATGACGTAGGGCAGGACCAGGAACGAGAGTGCGACCGTGATGCGCAGGATCCAACCCCAGATGGCCAGTCCCGACGCGGTGAGCGCCGGGTTGTGCGACTCGACCTGCTCGGTGTAGTTCGCCATCCAGGGTGCGTACGCGCAGGAGATGGCGACCGCGAGTAGCACGATCACCAGCACGTTGGCGTAGTAGCTCGTGTGCGGATGGTCGGTCTGCATGATCAAGAAGACCATCATCACCATGGCCCCGATGGCGCCGAGCATCATGAACGGCTTGCGGACGCGCGCCAGGTCCGAGAGCACCCCCGCCAGCACGAGGCCGCCCGAGAGGAAGGCGGCGTACCAGACGTTGATGCCGTTGGCGTCGGGCGTGGACCGGTTGTAGACGACGACCCAGTAGATGGTCAGCACGCTGACCGAGGCGAAGTAGAAGAGCAGGAACACCGAGATGGCCACCGACGACGCGATCAGGTCGATCTTCATCATGGAGCGGATCGGGTGGACGGTCGCCTTGACCACGTCGATCCCCCGTGCCCGCGCCTCGACGAGCGCGCGCTCGCGTTCGGTCACCATCAGCTGGTCGCGCAGCTGCGGCGACAGTTCGCGCAGGAAGAAGAAGGCGATCACCACCACGCCGAGGCAGACGAGGCCCGAAATGATGAACTGGTCCTGCCACGGGCTGAGGTGGGTCAGGGTGTGCGTCGCCACGAGGCTGGCCGCCAGAGCACCCATCGTCGGGCCGAGAGCCCAGAACCCCATGGCGGCCCCGCGACCGAGTTGCGGGGAGAAGTCCCGCATCAACGCAGGGGTCGACACCAGGATGACGCCCTCCACGAAGCCGATGACGCAGTACGAGGCGGCGAACCACCACTTGTCGTGGATGTTGGGGATGGCGAAGAGCTGAATGAGCGCCACGACCAGCGTCCCGTAGATCGTCAGGTTGGCCCGGCCGATCTTGTCGGAGAGCCCGCCGATGAACGCGCTGAACGCACCGATGGCGTTGGACACGACGAGCAGGTAGAGGAAGAACTTGAACGACATGTGGTAGTAGGGCAGCAGCAGCGGAGTGACCGCGCCCTCCACGTAGTAGAGGTAATAGAGCATGATCGTCGTGAGGACGACGATGGCCAGGTAGCCGATCCGTGGCCAGGTGTCGGGATAATGCGACAGCTGCCGGGTCATGAACGCCGCTCTGAGCCGGCCGTACGAAGGGGTCGGGGTCGGTGCCGTTTCCGCGCTCGTGGTCATGCCCTCCCCTTTCCCGCCGTCACCCCCGGCTCATGCTACGTCCGGCAGGGCGGCCGGGCCCGACTACATCGCGGACGAACCGCTGAGAACCTCCTCCAGCGTCGCCCCGAGCGGTACGTGCCACGCCAGGCGCGTGCCTCCCTCGCGCGACCTCCCGACCTCCATGGCGCCCCCGAGCCGTTCGGCCCGTTGAGCCATGTTGTGCAGGCCGAGACCCTCCCCCAAGGTCGGGCCGAAGCCGTCACCGTCGTCGGCCACGACCAGGCGCAGCTCGTCGCCGGCGGAGATCATGATCGCGACCTCCGACGCGCGCGCGTGTTTGGCCACGTTGGTCAGGGCCTCGCGCAGGACGGCGACCACCGCGTCGGTCGTCGGACCCGTCGCGACGTCGTCGACCGGCCCGACGACGGAGACCTGAGGGTCGAGGCCGAGAATCGGACCGAGCTCGTGGACGAGGTCGAGCACCTTGGAGTAGAGACCGTCCTCCGCAATGGTCTGCTCCATGTCGAAGATCGCCTTGCGGAGCTCGCGGATCGTGGCGTCGATGCTCTCGATGGCCTCACCGATGCTGGTCGCCGCGCCGGACGGCTCCACCAGGCGGGCGGTGCCCTGGAGCGACAGCCCGATGGCGAAGAGCCGCTGAATCACCGAGTCGTGGAGGTCGCGTGCGATGCGGTCACGGTCCTCCATCAGCGCGTGGTCCCGCACGAGCGAGTGCAGCCGCGCGTTCTCTATGGCGATGCCGGCCGCGAACGCCAGGGCCAGAGCGAGCTCCTCGTCGTCTTCGGAGAATTCGGCGGCCGTCGTCTTGTTCGTGAGGTACAGGTTCCCGTACACCTCGCCGTGGACCCGAACCGGTACCCCGAGGAAGGACGACATCGCCGGATGATGGGCCGGAACGCCGAAGCTGTCCTCGTGGTCGGCGATGTTCGCCAGCCGGAGCGGCTTCTCGTCGGCGATGAGGGTGCCCAGCACCCCACGGCCGGTGGGCCGCGGCCCGATCACCTGCTCGTCCTCTTCACTGAGCCCGACGGTGCGGAACTGGTCCAGGGCCAGCCCGTCCCGCGTCAGCACGCCCAGCGCACCGTATTGGGCTCCCACGAGGTCGCACGCCACCTCGACGATGCGGCGGAGCACGACGGGCAGGTTGAGCTCCGCGTCGAGGATGAGGATGGCCTGCAGCAGCCGCCGAAGCTTCACGGGATCGGCAATCCGGTCGAACGGCTGCACGATCGCCAGGCTACCCACCGAGCCCGCATGCGAAGCGAACGAACGTTGGTGCGATGCCGCCGACCTTTGACCGCGGCGCCGGTCGCACGAAGCCGTGTCGACGACGTCGACACACATTCTCGCGCCGCAAGCGGCGGCACACAAAGGGACCCGTGGCAGTATGGCTTCATGGCTATCGGGGTGTTCGTGCTCGACGACCACGAGCTCGTGCGCACCGGTCTGCGCACGCTGCTCGACGGCGAGGACGACATGCAAGTCGTCGGAGAAGCAGCCACGGCGCGCGAAGGTTTGCGGTTGATCGGCCAGTTGAATCCCGACGTCGCGATACTCGACGTGCGTCTGCCCGACGGGAGCGGCATCGAGGTGTGCCGCGAGATCCAGTCGAGCACGCCCTTCGTCCGTTGCCTGATGCTGACTTCGTACTCCGACGACGCCGCGCTGTTCTCGTCCATCATGGCCGGAGCCTCCGGCTACGTCCTCAAGGAAGTGGGGAGCGGTGACCTCCTCGGTGACATCCGCCGCGTGAGCGAGGGTCGGTCGCTGCTCGACCCGGCGCTCACCCGGGAGCTGTTCGACCGCCTGAGCAAGGACCAGGAGGCGGAGTCACGCCTCAGCGTGCTCACTCCACAGGAGCGTCGGGTCCTGGAGCTCATCGCACAGGGGCGGTCCAACCGGCAGATCGCGGAGGAGCTGTTCCTCGCCGAGGCGACGGTGAAGAACTACGTGTCGAGCCTGCTCTCCAAGCTGGGCATGAGGCGGCGCACCGAGGCCGCTGTCTACGCCGCCGTCCTGGCCGAGCGCCGGGCGAGCCTGCGAGACCCCTGAGGGTCAGGGGCCCGCGACCCGACGGTTGTCGTCGAGGGTCCACAGCTCGATGCCCGCCTGGCCGAGAAGACATTCCAGACGTCGGCGCTCGGGCAGGGGGTTGGCGAAGAGGGCCGTGCCGGCTTCGATCCCCGAGGCGTGGCAGAGCCGCAACAGCATCCGGTCGTGGTCGAGCTCGACCGCCAGGTCCTCGGCCAGATCGCGGCGTTGCTCAGGCGGTTGGGCTCGGCGGCGGCGTTGGAGCAGGATCACGACCAGCTCGGTTCGGGACGGCGGCAGTCGGACCGCCTCAAGGTCCGTGCACGCCCCGCCGAGAAGGTCGCTGTACATCGACACGTGACCACAGCCTCACCGGAGCGCACCCCGACCGCTAGGGCCGATACTCCTGACTTGGACGGGTGCTGCACCGCGCCATTCCGTCCGCTCGCACCATCGGACCGCACCGTCAAACCATGTTGTCGCAGGTCGTGGCCCTGCTGTTGGTCGGACGCCACTGACGCCGCGCTACCATCGCTGCGAACCGTGCGCCACGAGCAACCGGGGGCGTCGGACCTCGACGCCCCGATCCGACGATGACGAGCACAACCGACCGCGGTCGTCGATCGTCGCCGCGGCGGACGCCACTCCCCCCGTTCAGCGTGGTGGCGGACCCCGGCGCGCTCGACGAGCTCTGCGATGCGCTGGCGGCCGCGCCCTGTTACGGCCTCGACACCGAATTCCACACCGAGCGGACCTACGTGCCGCACCTCGCCCTCATCCAGCTCGCCTGGGACGGACGGGTCGCCCTGGTCGACCCGCTCGCCCTCGACCCCGCACCGCTCGCCCGCGTCTTCACCGGACCCGGTGTCGCGGTGGCCCATGCGGCCGGGCAGGACCTCGACGTGCTCACCGCCGCGTGCGGCGCGGCGCCGGCGAACGTCTTCGACACCCAGATCGCGGCGGGCTTCATCGGGATGTCGACACCCTCCCTGTCGCGCCTCGTCGAATCCGTGCTCGATGTGGCGCTGCCCAAGGCCGACCGCCTGTCGGACTGGATCCACCGCCCCATGTCGGAGCGCCAGTTGGAGTACGCCGTGAGCGACGTCGCCCACCTCGTGGAGCTGCGCGCCGTTCTCACGAAGCGGCTGGAGGAGATGGGCCGGCTCGAGTGGGCCCGCGACGAGTGCGACGAGGTGCTGGCCGACCGCGCCGCCAGCCGGGACCCCGATGAGGCGTGGTGGAGGCTCGGCGACATCCGCAGCATGCCCAAGCGCACACGCGGGGTGGCTCAGGAGGTGGCGGCGTGGCGCGAGCGCACGGCGGCCGCCTCCGACCGGCCTCGTCGGACCGTGCTGTCCGACCTCGGGCTGCTGGCCATCTCTCAGCGCCCGCCGCACAACGCCGAGGAGCTGCGGCGCACGCGCGGCGTCGACGGGCGGCACCTGGCCCAGGGCCGGGCGGCCGAGATCCTGGAGGCCGTTCACCGCGGGCTCGAGCTCCCGGCGGAGCGCCTCCGCCTGCCCAGCGAGGGTCGCGAAGCGCCCGCGTCGTCCGCGGCCCTCGCGGTCTGCTCGGGTCTCGTGCGACAGATCGCCGACGATCTCGACTTCGACCAGGCGCTCCTGGCCACCCGCGCCGACGTCGCCAAGCTGCTCTGCGGCGAACCGGGTCGCCTCGACTCGGGATGGCGCCGGGAGATCGTGGGTGACGCGTTGCGGCGCCTCGTGTCGGGCGAGGTCGCGGCGGCCCTCACGCCGAGGGGCTCCCTCGTGCTCGAGGAGCGCTCAGGGCGCCCCGCCTGATTCGGCCACCCGTTTCTCGAACGCGCCGATGTCGCAGGCGGGGCCCTCGGGGCGGGGCACCCCGCGCTGGTCGATGGCCGGGCAGCCTGTCGCCGCCGTGCCCCCGTGGTCGAGGGCCGGGCTTCCGGCTCTGAGGGCCATCGTCATGGTCGGACCCCCGTGGGCGGCCGAGCGGGCCCAGCCGGGCGTGGGTGGATGTCAGGTCCGTCGCCAGTCCGAGCGCGCAGGAGGCACCGCTGTCGAGGTTGTAGCCGGTGGTCTCGGTCGGCGCCGCGCCGGAGCAGTTGGCGCCCGCGGTCGAGCCGGACAGGATCGTGCCCGTGACGCTGACGTCGTGGCACGAGAGACCGAGCGCGTTCGAGTTGCCCGCGAACGTCACGAACGACACCGTGCCGGTGCTGCAGGCGAAGGTCTGCACGGCTCCCTGACCGGGGTCGGCCGTGTTGGCGCTGACCGTACTGTCGGAGAGGGCGAAGCTCGATGAGCCTTCGATCTCCATCGCCGCTCCGATCGGGGCGCTGTTGCCCGAGAGCGTGCTCTGGGTGACCGTCACCGAGCCCGTCTCGTCCAGCGCGCCGCCGACGCAGCCGTGGTTGTCCGTGAGCGTGCTCTGGGACACGGTGGCGGTGCCGGACGTCCCGCCGGTGAACAGCTCGATCCCGCCGCCGTAGCAGGCCGAGTTGTCGTCCAGCGAGCTGAGCGAGACGCCGAGCGAGCCGTAGCTGGAGATGGCCCCGCCGATGGCCCGGCCGGCCGAGTTGGAATCGAGCGTGCTCCCGGTGACCCAGGCCGTGCCACCGTCGTTGGCCAACGCCCCCCCGGAATTCCCGGAACGGTTGTCGTTGAACGTGCTGTCCTTCACGGTGAGCACGAGGCCGGCCGCCGCCTTCCGTGGCGCGTTGCGGTCGCGCTCGAGCGCCTGGGCCGGCATCTCGGCCGTCGCGGGATGGCCGTTCTGTCCGTTGAGGATCGCCCCGCCGTCGCCCCCCGCAATGTTGTCGACGAACGTACTGTGCGCGACGGTCAGCGTCCCGGGCACGTTGCGGATGCCGCCGTTGTTGATCCCGCCGCCGCCGTAGTCCACTCCGGTGTTGTCCGATACCTCGCTGTGGGTGACCACCAGCGTGCCTCCGGCGTTCGTCAGGCCCCCGCCCGCCGTGGCCCGGTTCCCGGTGATCACCGAACGCTCGACCGTGAGGCTGCCGGCGCTCTCGATCCCTCCGCCGTACCCCGAGTTCCCCGCGTTGCCGCCCGAGATCGTCAGGCCGGTGACGGTGACGGTGGTGCCCGCCCCCACGAACAGGTCGCGGTTGGCGCCACCCGCGGTCACCACGGTGGCGGCCCGGCCCGCGCCCGAGATCGTCAGCTCGTTGGCCGTCGCCTCCAGGCTGCCCAGCGTCAGCCCGTACGTCCCGGCGGGCACGTCCACGGTGATCCTGCTGCCCGCCGGCAGCGCGTCGGTCTCCTCGAGCGCGGCGCGGAGCGTGCACGTGTCGAACGACGTGCGACAGACCCCGTCGCTCGGGTTGGCGTCGTGGGCGTCGGTCGTGCTGTCGACCTGGAACACGAACTTCGTCGAATGGGCGGAGGCGAGCGCGCCGGGAGCAAGGCACCACAGCGCCGGGCCGACCACGAGGACGGCAGCCAGAATCGCCGACGAGGGATACCGAAGGGCCACGCCCGACACTCACGCAAGCCTAGGCCCGTGCGGCGACCGGCGCTCGGGTCGCATCGGCCACGCGGTTCAGTTGACGGCGCGCTCCCGGCCCGCCCAGTACGGCTGGCGCAGCTTGTACTTCTGCAGCTTTCCGGTGGCCGTCCGGTCGAGCGCCGCGCGTACCTCGACCCGGGTCGGCGCCTTGAAGTGCGCCAGTCGCTCCCGGCAGTGGGCGATGATCTCGCCCTCGCTCACCGACGACCCCTCCCGCGCCACGACGAGGGCGAGGATCGTCTCGCCCCACTTCTCGTCGGGCACCCCGATGACGGCGACCTCGGCCACCGCCGGGTGCTGGTAGATGCAGTCCTCGACCTCGATGGAGGAGACGTTCTCGCCGCCCGTGATGATGACGTCCTTCTTGCGGTCCGAGATCACCAGGTACGAGCCGTCGAGGTACCCCCCGTCGCCCGTGTGGAACCAGCCGCCCTCGAGCGCGTCGGCGGTGGCGTCGGGCTGCTCCCAGTACCCGCCGAACACGTGGTTCGACCGGGCCAGCACCTCGCCTTCGGGGTCGACGTCGATGCGGACGCCGAGGGCGGGCACGCCGGCCCGGCCCAGCAGCACGGACCGCTCACCGGGGTCGAGCGCGCCCCACTCGCCCGGTGCACGGTTGACCGTGAGCAGCGGCGCCGTCTCGGTGAGCCCGTAGATCTGGATGAACTCCCACCCCAGCTCGCGCTCGATCCGCTCGATCGTCTTCGACGGCGGCGGAGCACCCGCCACCACGATGCGCACCGTGCCCCGCCCGGGCACCTCGCGGCCCTCGGCGGCCCGGGCCTCGGCCGCGCCCAGGATGGCCGCGACCACGGCGGGGGCCCCGCACAGCAGCGTCACCCCGTGGCGTTCGACCCGGGAGAGGATCTCCTCGCCGTCGACCTTGCGCAGGACGACGTGCATCCCGCCCATCCCCGTCACGGCGTAGGGCATCCCCCACCCGTTGCAGTGGAACATCGGCAGCGTGTGCAGGAGCACGTCATGGTCGTCCACGCCCGTGTGCCACCCGAACACCGTCGCGTTGAGCCAGCAGTTGCGGTGCGTCAACTGCACTCCCTTGGGCCGCGCCGTGGTGCCCGAGGTGTAGTTGACCGAGCAGGTGGCGTCCTCGTCCGGCTCCCACGCCCGTGGCTCGCGACCCGCCTCGGCCGGCGCGAAGAGCGCGGCGTCCTCCTGCCCGTCGAGCGCGAACCGGTGCGCCACCTTGATGGTGTCGACCTCGCCCGCCAGCTCGGGGTCGTACAGGAGGACCGACGCCCCCGAGTGCTCGACGATGTACGCGATCTCCTCGGTGGTCAGCCGGAAGTTGATGGGCACCAGGATGCGGCCGTAGGCGCTGACCCCGAAGTACGCCGTCAGGAAGCGGGCCGAGTTCGGGCTCACGATGGCCACCCGCTCGCCGTGGTCCACGCCGAGCGCGTCGAGGGCGAGCGCCATGCCACGCGCCCTCGACTCGAGATCGGCGTAGGTCGGGCTCCCCCACGAGCCCGGCGCGTCCGGCTCGTCGAGCACGGCCGTGCGGTGCCCGTAGACGAGTGCCGCCCGCTCCAGGAAGTCGCCCACCGTCAGCGCGACCCGCATGACACCCCCGATCCTCGCCGTGCCTCTCGGCGCCGACCCTACCCGCCCGTCCTGTGCAGCTCAGAAGTGGCCGAGCACCGGATGGGGCACGTAGGGCTTCTCGAGCTGCTCGACCTCGTCCGGGGTGAGGGCGAGCTGTTCCGCCGCGAGCGCATCGTCGAGGTGCCCCTGCTTCGTCGAACCGACGATGGGCGCCGCCACGCCGGGCTTGGAGAGCAACCAGGCCAGCGCCACCTGCGCCGTCGGCACGTCGCGCGCCTGCGCCACCGCGGCCGCTGCGTCGACCACGTCGAAGTCGGTGGGCTGGTCGTAGAGGTAGTCGGTGAACGCGTCGGTGCTCGAGCGTGTGGTGTGCCGGCCTCCGTCGCGGGACCGGTTCCCCGCCAGGACACCTCGTGCCAGTGGGCTCCAGGGGATGCAGCCCACCCCCTGGTCGAGGCAGAGCGGGATCATCTCCCGCTCCTCCTCCCGGTAGATCAGGTTGTAGTGGTTCTGCATGGAGACGAATTTCGTCCACCCGTGCCGTTCGGCCACGTACTGAGCCTTGGCGAACTGCCACGAGAACATGGAGCTCGCGCCGATGTAGCGCGCCTTGCCGGCTCGCACGACGTCGTGCAGCGCCTCCATCGTCTCCTCGATCGGAGTCCGCGGGTCCCAACGGTGGATCTGGTAGAGGTCCACGTACTCCATGTCCAGGCGCCGGAGCGACGTGTCGATCCCCGAGAGCACGTGCTTGCGGCTGAGTCCTCCGCCGTTCTCGCCGGGGGTGACGGGCATGAACACCTTGGTGGCGACGACCGCCTCGTCGCGCGGGAGGAATTTCGGCACCAGCCGCCCGGTGGCCACCTCGCTGGCCCCGGCCGAGTAGGCGTCCGCCGTGTCGAAGAAGGTGACGCCGCCCTCCACCGCGGCGCGGACGATGGGCTCGGCCGCGTCCTCGTCGATCACCCAGGCCCGGTCGCTGCCGTTGCCGAAGCCCATCATCCCCAGGCAGACCCGCGACACCCGCAGGCCCGAGGATCCCAGATTCGTGTAGTTCATGGCTGACCTCGCTCACGCCCCCGCACCCCGGGAGCCTGGCGCAGGCTTACCAGCCGCGCCGCACCGGGCGCGCCGGACCTGCTACGTCCGCCGGAAGTACCGGCTCAACGTCTCCTCCTGGCGCTGGTACGAGGACCCGATGCCGGAGCCGTAGAGGGCGGTCGGCTCCTCGAGCATGCGCTCGAAGGTCAGCTTGCACACGGCTTGGCCGTTCTCGACCATGAATGGGACGTCGTGGGCCCGCACCTCGAGCGCGGCCCGCGAGCCCCTGAAGCTCCCGGTCGGGTCGAACCCGAATCCCGGGTCGAAGAAGCCGGCGTAGTGCGTCCGCAACTCGCCGCTGGTCGGGTCGTAGGCCGTCATCTCGGCCGCGAGCGCAGGCGGGATGCACACCGACTCGTCGGACATCAGCAGGTAGAAGCGCCGGGGGGAGAGCACGAGGCGGTCCCCCTCCTCGCGAAAGACCGGGTCCCAGAAGGGGGCCGGGTCGGCCGGCTGCCCGGCGGTCAGGTCGAGCAGCGGGGCGCTGTCGCGGGTGCTGTGCCCCACCTGCCCACGGTCGTCCCCGTGCAGGTCGAGCCCGAGGAAGAGCCCGTCCGAGAGCACGAGTTTCTCCTCCGGCACCGGCTCACCCCGCCGGAGGAGGATGGGCATCGCGGCGTGTGCCTCGCGGACCTCGTCGTCGGTGAGGACGGGCCGGCCGAGCGAGAGCCTGAGCTGGTTCAGGGCCAGGTCCTCTTTCACGCGCACGGCGAACGACAGCGGGACCACCTCGAGGTAGAGGGGCCCCGAGTACCCGGCAGCCACCTCGTCGAAGCGGTCGCTGTAGTCGGTGATGACCCGCGTGAACACGTCGATGCGGCCCGTCGAGCTCTTGGGGTTGGCCTTGCCGCGCAGGCCCGCCGGCAGGTCGAGGCGCTCCTTCAGCTCCACGAGGTACGGGCACCGGGCCTCGAGCATGGCTCCGTCCCCGCGGAGGTCGATCTCGTCGAGGACGTAGTCCTTGAGCTTGCGCTCCACCGAGTCGGCGCCCGGAAGGAAGCTGCACCGGATGCGCAGCGCCCGCTCGCCGAGCCTCAGGTCGAGGCTGGCCGGCTGGATGTTGCCACCCGGGATCTTGAACCGCCCCGCGTCCACGTAACCGGCCCTGATGGCCTGTTCGAGGAACTGACCCGGGAGGACGCCCTCGGTCGCCGGAAGGCTCAACACGGCGGCGGCCACGCGGCAGACGGTGTTCGATCGCGATCGCTCACGATCAGAGCAAAGCACGTGGCGGCCGTCGCGGGGAAGGACCGGCAGGGGGCTCGGCCGGGTATTCGGGCACAGGCTGTGGACGACTTGGGGACGACCGTGACGGACAGGTGGGGATTAGCCAGGTACCAGTGCTTGTCCACAGGTCTGATCCCCCGGCGGTGCGGGCGGTGCACCGGATCTTCCGCCGCGCCCGCCGGTCGACGGAACCGCCGGCCGTCCTTCCGGCGGGGGCCCGGCCCGCGGGTCCGGAGCCGGCTCCGGATCGGGCCGGCGATAGGCTGACGGGTCGTCAGATCGCCCACCTCGCACCCGTCTCCCGGGTGCCGGTGCCGTCCGCCCCCGGAGGTTCCATGCTCGATTTCGCCATCCGCGCCGGCACGCTCATCGACGGGACCGGGTCCGACGCGGTTCGGGCCGACGTGGGCATCCGGGACGGGCGCGTGGCTGCCGTCGGGGTGGTGGACGAGGCGGCGCAGTCCGAGTTCGACGCCACCGGGCTCATGGTGGCCCCCGGCATCGTCGACCCCCACACGCACTACGACGCCCAGCTGTTCTGGGACCCCGTCGCGTCGCCTTCGAACATCCACGGCGTCACGACCGTGATCGGCGGGAACTGCGGGTTCACCCTGGCCCCGATCAACGCCGAGGACGCGGACTACATCCGCCGCATGATGGCCAAGGTCGAGGGGATGCCCCTGGCCGCACTCGAGCAGGGCGTGCCCTGGACGTGGTCCAGTTTCGGCGAGTACCTGGACGCGCTCGACGGTCGGCTCGGCGTCAACGCCGGCTTCCTCGTCGGCCACTGCGCGCTGAGGCGCAAGGTGTTGGGGGCCTCACGTGGGCAGGAGGTGGCGACGGACGAGGAGATCGCGGCCATGCGCGCGCTCCTGGACGAGTCCCTCTCGGCCGGTGGTCTCGGGTTCTCCTCGTCGCAGTCGCGCACGCACAGTGACGGCGACGGGCAACTGGTCAGCTCCTACCACGCCGACCGACGCGAGATGCTGGCCTTCTGCGAGGAGGTGGCGGCACACGAGGGCACCACGCTCGAGTACATCACGAACGGATGCCTCGACGCGTTCAGCGAAGACGAGATCGACCTCATGACCGCCATGAGCGTCACGGCCGGGCGACCACTCAACTGGAACGTCCTCACGGTCGACGCTCGGGCCGCCGACCGCATCGAGCATCAGCTCTCGGCCTCCTCGGCCGCCGCCGCCGCCGGTGGCCGGATCGTCGCGCTGACCATGCCCACGCTGGTCCCCATGAACATGAGCTTCCGCACCCACTGTGCCCTCTTCCTGATCCCGGGCTGGGGCGAGATCATGGGCCTGCCCCAGGACGAGCGGCAGGCCCGACTGTCCGACCCGGCGGTCCGCTCCATGCTGGACGAGCGCGCCCGCAGCAAGGAGGCGGGCGTCTTCCGCGGCCTGTCCCGCTGGGGCACCTACGTCATCGGCGACACGTACACCCCGGCCAACGACGGCTGCGCGTTCCGCACGGTGGGCGAGATCGCCGAAGAACGAGGCACCGCTCCGTTCGACACGCTGCTCGACATCGTCGTGGCCGACGACCTGCGGACGGTCCTGTGGCCCAACACCGACGACGGGACGGACGCCACGTGGGCCATGCGGGCCGCACTGTGGAGCGACCCTCGCGCCATGGTCGGCGGCTCCGACGCCGGTGCGCACCTCGACCGGATGTGCGGATCGAGCTACCCGACGGCCTTCCTCGCCGACTGCCTGCGCGGCCGAAAGCTCGTGCCGGTGGAGAGGGCGGTGCACATGATGACGGGCCAGCCCGCGGCCCTCTTCGGCCTGCGCGACCGCGGCCTCGTGCGCCCGGGCTACGCCGCCGACCTCGTCGTCTTCGACCCCGCCACCGTCGACTCGGAACCGGCCCGCCTCGTCCACGACCTCCCTGGTGACACGCCCCGCCTCTACGCCGGCTCCCACGGGGTCGTCCGCGTGCTGGTCAACGGAGTGGAGACCGTCCGCGACGGCGCCCCGACGGGGGCGCTCCCCGGCGCGCTGCTCCGCTCCGGACGCGACACCGCCTCCGTGGTGCCGGCCGGGTCGGCCTGACCCGATCCGACCGGACCGCTCCCGCCGTCTAGCCTCCCTGCGGTGACTCCCGAACCCAGCGAACCCGCGTTCGCCGTGGACGCCCCCGCGGGAGGCGCCCCGGCGGACGGCGGCGGTACGGCGGGGGGAGGCGGCCCGGCCGAGGCGCCCGCGGCCCGCTCCGACGGCGAAGGGCCGCCCAAGCGCTCGCGTTGGTTGGTCGAGGGCCTGGCCGTGGTGGTCATCGCCGTCCTCGTGGCCATCCTGCTCCGCACCTTCGTGGTGCAGACCTTCTTCATCCCGTCGGGCTCCATGGAGCCGACGCTGCAGATCGGGGACCGGATCCTCGTCAACAAGCTCAGCTATCACCTGCACTCGGTGAATCGGGGGGACATCGTGGTGTTCTCCCGCCCGCCGACCGAGAACTGCGGTGGGCCGGAGGTCAACGACCTCGTGAAGCGCGTCATCGGGTTGCCGGGGGACACCGTCTCGGTGTCGGGCGGCTACGTGTACATCGACGGCAAGCGCCTCGACGAGTCGTGGCTCCCCGCCTCCGACCAAGGCGTGACCGAGGCGGGTCCACCGGGGAACGCGGCGAACCTGGCCCACCCGTACCACGTCCCGACCGGGGACTACTTCGTCATGGGTGACAACCGGACGGACTCGTGCGACAGCCGCTGGTGGGGACCGATCGCCAAGTCGCTCATCGTCGGCAAGGTCGAGCTGCGCATCTGGCCGCTCGGCTCCATCAAGCTGTTCTGAGGTCCCGCCCGGGACCGCTTCAGTCCTCGTCGGCCTCGGATTCGGCCGCCACCCGGGCCACCGCGGCGACGGACTGACCCGGGTCGAGGTTCATCACCCGCACCCCGGTGGCGTCGCGCCCCTGGGAGGCGATCTCGCGGGCCTGGGTCCGGATGACCACCCCGCCGGAGGAGACGAGGAGCAGCTCCTCGTCGAGGGCGATCATGAACGCGGCGACCACGGAACCCCGGGCGCCGGTGAGCCTGATGCCACGCACGCCCTGGCCGCCGCGGGTCTGGCGGTTGAAGCGCTCGAGCTTGGTCCGCTTGCCGTAGCCGGCGTCCGTCACGATCAGGATGTCGGTGTCGTCCGCGGCCACGTCGCACGACACCACGGCGTCGCCTTGGCGCAGCCGGATGCCGCGGACACCGGCCGCGTCGCGGCCCATGGAGCGGACGTCCGACTCGTGGAAGCGGATGGTCATGCCGTTGCGCGTCACCTCGAAGATGTCGTCGTCCCCCGAGGTGGCCACGACCCGCACCAGCTCGTCTCCCTCGCGCAGGTTGATGGCGATGAAGCCTTCGCGGCGCGACTTGTCGTACTCGCTCAGCGCGGTCTTCTTGACCTGCCCCTGGGCGGTGGCGAACACCAGGAACTGGTCGGGTGAGAACTCGCGCGTGGCGATGATGGCGGTGATCGACTCGTTGTGGGCCAGCGGCACCAGGTTGACCGCCGCCGTGCCGCGCGCCGTGCGGTCCTTCATCGGGATCTCGTGGCCGCGGAGGCGGTAGACCTTGCCCTGGTTGGAGAAGAGCAGCAGGAAGGCGTGGGCCGACGTGTGCACGACCTGGCTGACCAGATCCTCCTCCTTCAGCCTCGCCCCCTGGACACCGCGCCCGCCGCGGCCCTGGGTGCGGAAGGCCGCCGCCGCCACCGACTTGATGTAGTCGGCGCGGGTCATGGTCACGACGATCTCCTCGTCGTGGATCAGGTCCTCCACCCCGAGCTCGCCCGGGTCGTGGGTGACGATGCTGCGACGCGGGTTGGCGTACTTGTCCCTGATCGCGGTCATCTCCGTCTCGATCACGCCGCGCAGCTTGCCGTCGTCGGCCAGGATGGACTCGAGCTCGGCGATGGTGGCCAGGAGCTGGGCCATCTCCTCCTGCAGTTCGGTGCGGCCGAGCCGGGTCAGGCGGCCGAGCGTCATGTCGAGGATGTGGGTGGCCTGCACCTCGGTGAAGGAGAAGGGCTCGGCCATCAGCGAGGTCCGCGCCGCCGGGCGGTCGTCCGAGCCCCGGATGGTGGCGATGACGGCGTCGAGCATGTCGATGGCCCGCAGGAGGCCTTCGACGATGTGGGCGCGGTTGCGCGCCTTGTCGAGGCGGAACTGCGAGCGCCGGCGGATGACCTCGATCTGGTGGTCGACGTAGTGCGACAGCGCCTGCGCCAGGTTCAGCGTGCGCGGCACGCCGTCGACCAGGGCCAGCATGTTCACCCCGAAGCTCGTCTGGAGCGGGGTCTGCTTGTAGAGGTTGTTCAGCACGACGTTCGCGTTGGCGTCGCGCTTGAGCTCGATGACCAGCCGTGGCTGCTGGTTGGCCGAGGCGTTGAGCACCCCGCTGATGCCGTCGAGCTCGCCCGCCTTGACCAGGTCGCTGATCTTCTGCTCGATCACCTCCACCGAGGTCTGGTACGGCAGCTCGGTGACGACGATGCGGTCGCCGACCCGGCCCTCTTCGATCTCCGCGACGGCCCGCATCTTGATGGACCCGCGTCCGGTCCGGTAGGCGTCGAGGATGCCCTGGCGCCCGAGGATCTGGGCGCCGGTGGGGAAGTCCGGCCCCTTCACGAACTGCATCAGGTCTTCGGGGGTGGCGTCGGGGTGGTTGAGCACGTGGACGGCGGCGTCGATCACCTCGCCCATGTTGTGCGGCGGCACGTTGGTCGCCATGCCGACGGCGATGCCCTGCGAGCCGTTGACCAGCAGGTTGGGGAAGCGCGCCGGAAGCACCAACGGCTCGACCGTGGAGCCGTCGTAGTTGGCCCCCATGTCGACGGTCTCCTCGTCGATGTCGGCCATGAGCTCGAGCGCCAGCGGCGCCAGGCGGCACTCGGTGTAGCGCATGGCGGCGGCCCCGTCGTCGGGGCCCCGCCCGCCGAAGCTGCCGTGGCCGTCGATGAGCGGGTGGCGCAGCGAGAATTCCTGGACCATCCGGGCCAGCGCCTCGTAGATGGCCGAGTCGCCGTGGGGGTGATAGGTCCCCATGACGTCGCCGACCACCTTGGCGCACTTGTTGTGCGGCCGGTCCGCGCGCAGCCCGTTGTCGTACATGGAGTAGAGGATCCGGCGGTGCACCGGCTTGAGCCCGTCGCGCACGTCGGGCAGGGCGCGGGCGACGATGACCGACATGGAGTACTCGAGGAACGAGCGCTCCATCTCCTCCTGTATCTCGATCGGCTCGACGGAACCGCCGGCGGGCGGCTCGGCTCCCGGCGGTGCTCGCGTTCCCGTTCCCCGAACCGGCCCCGCCGCGGCCCGTCCCGCGTGTCGACTGGCGTGGCATGGCTTCCCTACTTCCTCTCCGGCTCAGATGTCGAGGAACCGGACGTCTTTGGCGTTCGTCTGGATGAAGTGGCGGCGCAGCTCGACGTCGTCGCCCATGAGGATGGAGCAGACCTCGTCGGCCAGTGCAGCCTGCTCCACGTTGACCTTGAGCAGCGAGCGGCGCGCCGGGTCCATGGTGGTGTCCCGCAGCTCGTCGTAGTTCATCTCGCCCAGACCCTTCAGGCGGTTGAACTCGTGCTTGTGGTCCGGGTGCTCGGCCAGGAACGCCGCCTTGGCGGCGTCGTCGCGCAGGTACACCTTCTCCTTGCCCACCAGCGTCGAGTAGAGCGGCGGCTGCGCCACGTAGACGTACCCGCCCTCGACGAGCGGCTTCATCTGGCGGAAGAAGAACGTGAGCAGGAGGGTCCGGATGTGGCTGCCGTCGACGTCGGCGTCGGCCAGGAGGATCACCTTGTGGTAGCGGATCTTCTCGACGTCGAACTCCTCGGCCAGGCCGGCGCCGATGGCCGAGATGAGCGCCTGGATCTCGACGTTCTTGAGCATCTTGTCGATGCGGGCCCGCTCGACGTTGAGGATCTTGCCCCGGATGGGCAGGATGGCCTGGGTCACCGGGTTGCGGGCGTCCTTGGCCGAGCCGCCGGCCGAGTTTCCCTCGACGATGAAGAGCTCGGACTCCCGCGGGTCACGCGACGAGCAGTCGGCCAGCTTGCCCGGCAGCCCAGCGCCGTCGAGCGCGGACTTGCGCCGCGTCAGGTCGCGCGCGCCCTGGGCGGCGAGGCGGGCCCGCGCCGCCTGCGTCGACTTCTGCACGATCTGGCTCGCCTCGCGCGGGTTCTCCTCGAGCCACTCCATGAGCTTCTGGTTGGTCGTGCGCTCGGTGAGCGAGCGGATGCTTGTGTTGCCCAGCTTGGCCTTGGTCTGGCCCTTCGAACTGCGGGTCGCGCAGGCGCACCGAGATGATGGCGGTGAGCCCCTCGCGGATGTCCTCGCCCTTGAGGTTCTCCTCCTTCTCCTTCAAGAGGTTCCGGGCACGGGCGTAGCGGTTGACCACGTTGGTGAGCGACTTGGAGAAGCCCTCGACGTGCATGCCGCCCTCGATGGTCGAGATCCCGTTGGCGAAGGAGTGGATCGACTCGTGGTAGCCGGTGTTCCACTGCAGCACGATCTCGACCTCCTCCGCGTCCTCGGACTGCTCGAACGAGGCCACCTTGCGGAACAGCGACTCCTTCGACACGTTGAGGTGCTTGACGAAGTCGACGATGCCGCCGTTGTAGCGGAAGATCGTCTTGGTCACCGGGTCCGTCCGCTCGTCGACGAAGCGGATCTCGAGGCCCTTGTTCAAGAAGGCGTAGATCTGCATCCGCTCGATGATGGTCTGGGCCCGGAACTCGGTCTCGTCGAAGACGGAGGCGTCGGGCCAGAAGGTGACGGTCGTCCCGGTCCGGGGCTCACCCGTGCTGCGGTCCTTCGGCGCCGGCCCGGTGTCGGTCACCTTCTGCTTGAGCTTGCCGCCCTTCTCGAACTCGGCCTCCCAGTGCTGGCCCGTCCCGGTCGATCTCGAGGCGCAGCCGGCTCGAGAGGGCGTTGACCACCGAGACGCCGACGCCGTGCAGCCCGCCCGAGACCTTGTAGCCCCGGCCGCCGAACTTCCCGCCGGCGTGCAGCGTGGTCAGGACGATCTCGGCCGTGGAGACCTTGGGGTACTTGGGGTGGGGGCCGACCGGGATCCCGGCGCCGTCGTCGGCCACCCGGACAACCCCCGTCGGCCAGCATGGTGACGTCGATGCGGGTCGCCCGGCCCGCCATGGCCTCGTCGACGGAATTGTCGACCACCTCCCACACCAGGTGGTGGAGGCCCGTCGGGCCGGTGGAGCCGATGTACATCCCGGGACGCTTGCGCACCGCCTCGAGCCCTTCGAGGATGGTGATGTCGGCCTCGCCGTACGTGCTCCCCGGTGTCTCGTCCACCTTCACTGCCACAGGCGCGTCCTTTCAGAACCTAGGTCTTCGTGGTGCGTATCGAAGCCCTGAACCTCGTCACCACGGCCTTTCGATGCGAACGCACCATTCTACCCGAACGACGTGCCAATTTCGGCATCTCCGAACGGTCGCCCGAGAGGGCCGCTCAGACGTGCTCGATGACGACCTCGATCCGCGTGATCCCCGACTCCCCGGAGGACCTCACCAGCTCCAGGATCCGGCCGGATCCGAGCCGCGCCCGGGTCGCCCAGGCCGGGATGGTCGGCGGCCAGCACGAGGACCGCCCCGTCGACCGCGCCGAGGCCGGACGTGCGCCGCCAGTTGCGGCCCGGCCAGCTCCTCCCAGCGGGCGAAGAGCGCCTCCATGGTCGACGCGGAGGCGGGGCGCCCAGACGTCCGAGGAGGACGCGGCACGGAGTCGGCCAGCGGGCGCGGACCGGGACCCGGGCCTCGACCTCGCCCCCGGCTCGCATCCCGGCCGCCCCCGTATTCCGGCCGCCCCCCGTGTCCCGGCTCCCCCTTCCGGGCCGCCGGCGCTCCTCATTGCGGCACCAGGTCGCCCACCTCGACCAGCGACGCCACCGTCACCCCGGACGGCACCGGGGAGGCCGTCGTGAGGATGGCCTGGCCCGGTGGGGAGCTCCGCCACCAGCGCCCGGCTGCGGAGCCGGGTCGAGCTCGGAGAAGACGTCGTCGAGGAGCAGCGTCGGACGCAGGGTCGTGCGCTCCCGGACGACGGCGTGGAGGCTGAGGCGCAGGGCCAACGCCAGGCAGCGCTGCTCGCCCTGGACGCGTGGGTGCGCGCCGGCCGCCCGTCGAGGCGCACGACGAGGTCGTCACGGTGCGGTCCCGACCGTGTTGACGCCCCGCCGCAGGTCGTCGGCCCGGCTCGCCGCCAGGGCCGCCTGCAGGTCGCCCTTCCCAGCTGCGCTGGTAGTGCACGGCGACGGGTCCCGGACGCCTCCGACGGCCGCGTCCCGGCTCGACGGGTTGGTTCCCTGCCAAGCGCCCGTAGGTGGCGGCGACGCCCGGGTGCGAGCGCGGTGGCCAGGCCTCCCGCGCGGCGACGAGGATCTTCGCCGCGTCGGCCAGCCGCTGGTCCCAGACGTCGAGCGTGGTGAGGATCTCGGGCCCGGGATTCGAGCGTCCGCCCACCTGGCGCAACAGGGCGGCTCGCTGGCGCAGCACCCGCTCGACGTCGTCCGCCGCGCCGGGCACCCTCGGCGTCGAGCAGCGCCAGGGCGTCGTCGAGAAGGTCCCGTCGCCCCTTCGGCCCGCCCGCGACAAGCTGCGAGGTCCTCGGGGGAGAACACGGTGCAGGGCGCGGCCGCAGCCGTGTCGCGGCGTGTCCGCGACGGTTTCCGGTTCACGAAGGTGCGGCTGCGCCCGCCGGCGACGAGCTCGGCCTCCACCAGCGTCGGGGACCCTCCTTCGTGCCCGACCAGCTCGGCGCGCACGACAGCGCGGGCGTCGTGCCTTCACGCACCAGGGCCTCCACCGGCGCGCCGCGGAACGAGCGGTGAGTGCCGAGGTAGGCGTATGCCTCGAGCACGCTGGTCTTCCCCGTCCCGTTCGCGCCGGTGATGACCGTGGTCCCCTCCGGTGCGGGCGACAACACGGCGGAGCGGAAGAGACGGAAGTCGACCAGCTCGAGTCGCCTGAGGGTCACCGCAGCCCGGACCGTCGGGCCGCCTAGGAGACCCGAACGGGCATCAAGAGGTATCGGAAGGGGTCGTCGTCCGCCCCGTGCACGGTGGCGGCCCGCGACGCGTCCGCCGTCTCGACGATGACCTCGTCACCGGTGACCGCTTCGACCCCGTCGATGAGGTACGAGGGGTTGAACGCGATCACGAGATCCTCTCCGTAGTAGTCGCCGTCGACCGACTCCGCCGCGTCGCCGACATCCTTGCTCTGCACGCTCAGATCCACCCCGCCTGACCGCATCGACAGCCGCACCGGCGTGGTGTTGTCCCGGACCAGCAGTTGGACCCGGCGCAAGGCGGCGACGAAGGTCTCCTTGCCCAGATGCAGCCGGTTGGGATAATGGTCCGGGATGAGTTGTTTGTAGTCCGGATAGCGCCCTTCCGAGCAGGCGGGTGCTGATCTGGACGTTGCCCTGCCAGAACGTGATCTCGCTGGCGCTCGCCGCGACGCCGACGCGACCCGTCTCCGGCCCCTCGGTGATCGTTCCGGTCGGCAGCCGCTGCAGCTCGGAGAGCGCCCGGGCCGGGACGAGGAGGTCCTCCTCGCCGGGGATGAGGCTCGTTCCGGGCAGGTCACGCATCGCCATGCGGTACGAGTCGGTCGCGACCAGGCGCAGCGAGTCCTCGACATGCGAGACCAGGACGCCGGTCAAGAGCGGCCGCCCGTCGTCGTGGGAGGCGGCCCGGACCACCTGGCGGACCGCCTCACCGAGCGCCGACTTCCGGGCAGGTACGTGACCGGCTCCTTGGTCCTGCCGACCGGTGGGAACTCCACGACGGGATAGGTGTGCAACTTGAAGGTCGACCGGGCGGCGGCGATCGTGATCTGCTCGCCGCCGTCGGTGAAGGTCACGGCGCCGGGCTCCAGGCGGCGCACGATGTCCGTCGCCAGGCGGGCCGGAACCACACAGCTGCCGTCCTCGATGCCGATCACCTCCCCGGTGACGACGATGGTGAGGTCCAGGTCGGTACCGGTGACGCTGAGTGTGTTCCCGGCACAGGTCACGAGCACACCGAGGAGCACCGGTGAAGAGCTGGCTCGTCCCCCGACGGCACGGCCGGCCGTCGCCAGCATGTCGACCAGGGCGTCGCGCTCGGATCGGAACTTCAACGGTGGTCGTCCTTTCGCTCGTTTTTCCGACACGACGTCCCCAGGTGCGGATCCCTGACGTTCCGATATGTGAGTGGGATGTTCATGGTCGGTAAAGGTAATAAGGCCTGTGGATTGTGGACGCGGACCCACCGCCCCTGGTCGGCCGGTGTTGCGCTCTCCCCAGCGGTATGTGGCCGGCATCGGCCCGGTGGGGACGGACGCGTGAGGCCGCCGCGCCGGGCTGGGGACGCGGAGGGCGGCCGTCCCCAGGCTTGCCCCACTGCGTCCACAGGTCGTGCCCCGTGACCTGATGCGAGGTCGGGGTTGCGCGGGTGCGGCTCAGGTCGTGCCGGCACGGATCTTCTGGATCAGCTCGGTCACCTGTTCGTAGATCTGGCGTCGCTCCTGCATCTGGCCGGCGATCTTGTCGACGGCGTGGATGACCGTGGTGTGGTCCCGTTTGCCGAACACGCGGCCGATGGCGGGATAGCTGTAGTCCGTCAGCTCCCGGGTGAGGTACATGGCGACCTGTCTCGCCGTGACCAGGGGACGGCGTGCGGCTCGGGCCCGCACAGCGCCTCGACGGAGAAGCCGTAGCTGGCCGAGACGGTCTCGATGATGGACTGGGGTGAGATGCGCCGCGGCTCGCCGGCGAGGACCAGGTCGGAGAGGACGTCCTCGGCCTGGGTGAGCGAGATCGGCTCGTGGTTGAGCTTGGCGAAGGCGCAGATGCGGATCAGCGCGCCCTCGAGCTCACGGATGTTGTCCTTGACGTGCGAGGCGATGAACTCGAGGACGTCGTCGGGGACGTCGTGGTGCTCGCTCATGCACTTGGAGCGCAGGATGGCCAGGCGCGTCTCGAGGTCGGGTGGGTCGATCTCGGTGATGAGACCGGAGAGGAAGCGGCTGCGCAGCCTGTCCTCGAGCGTCTCGATCGACTTGGGCGGGCGGTCCGAGGTGAGGACCATCTGCTTCGACGCGCCCTTGAGGTCGTTGTAGGTGTGGAAGAACTCCTCCTGGAGGCCCTCCTTGCGCTCCATGAACTGCACGTCGTCGATCAAGAGGACGTCGCAGTCGCGGTAGCGGCGCTTGAAGGCCAGCGTGGTCGAGGTGCGCAGGGAGTCGACGAAGTCGTTCATGAACGTCTCGGTCGTGACGTAGAGGACCTTGCGCCGGACGTAGTTCTCGGTGACGTAGTTCCCGATGGCGTGCAGCAGGTGCGTCTTGCCCAGGCCGCTGGGTCCGTAGATGAAGAGCGGGTTGTAGGAGCGGCCGGGCGTCTCGGCCACGGCCTGGGCGGCGGCGTGGGCCAGGCGGTTCGACGAGGCGGTGACGAAGGTCTCGAAGGTGAACTTGGCATCGAGCTGGACGGCGGGGCCTTCCCTACCGTCCCTGCCGTCCCGGCCGTCCCTGGACTGATGGCTCCGTCTCGGCGTCTCACGGTTGGCCGGGGAGGCGTCCGTCGTGTCTCGTCGGACGGTCGCGGTGGTGACGCCACCCGACGCCGCGCTCCCCAGCCCGCCCGCAAGGCCGCCCGCACCTCCGGCCCCGATCCCGATCCCGATCCCGCCCCCGCCGTCGACGGCCGGGTGCCCGGACCCGTCGTAAGCCGCGACCGATCCCGTCACCGGTCCGAGACCGGGTTCCGCCGGATGGCCCAGGACCTGGTCGAACATGGCGTCCGGCAGGACCGCCGGGCCGGCCTCGACGCACCTCGAGACGGCCGCGGACGGGTCCACCCACCTCGTTGGCCAGGGTGTCCTCGATCATGGGCAGGTAGCGCGACTCGACCCGTTCCCGGATGAGCCCGTTGGGGACCGACAGGACGAGGACCCCGTCGTCGAAGGAGACCGGCGCGATCCCGGACAGCCACAATTGCCATGTGCTCTCCGAGACCTGGTCCCGCAGCGAATCAGAGCACTTCGTCCAGAGATCTCCAGCCTGCGTCACCGCCTTGTCCGCTCGCCCCTTCTCCCCCTCGACCAAATCCCCCTCGGCGTCGAGCCACGAAACACGGAACGATCCTCGGTGCGGGTAATTCATGGAACGTACACCGCGGGGCGACGCCCGACTAGAGGCGATCCCCGAATCGCCGCTAACATTGGACGACTCGGCGCCGCCGGACGGGATCGATCCTTGCTGTCGGCTGGGATTCTTGCCGGAAGACTGCGGCATGAACCCTGCGTCCGACGGCTCCTGTCGCCGCTCGGGCACCGGAATGGCACCGGAAAGGCTGGATCCACGTGAAGCGCACCTACCAACCGAACACCCGGAAGCGGGCGAAGACCCACGGGTTCCGAAAGCGCATGTCGACCCGGGCGGGGCGATCGATCCTGAAGTCGAGGCGGCTCAAGGGGCGCCACAAGCTCACGGTCTGAGGGACGTCGTGCCTGCAGGTAGGGTCGGCCGTCTGACCACCAAGGACACCTTCGCGGCGCTCCAACGGTCTCGCCGCCGGGGCGCGAGCGGTCCGGTGCACGCCGTGTTCGCGCCGGCCGCCGATGACGCCGCGGGTGTGTTCCCCCAGGTCCAGGTCGGCTACGCCGTCGGGAAGCGCTGCGGCTCGGCCGTGGAACGCAACACCCTGCGGCGCCGGATGCGAGAGGTCGCCCGGGCCACGGGTCCGTCGCTTCCGAGGGGCAGTTATCTGCTCCGCCTGTCCCCCGAGGCCGGATCCCTGGAGCGAGCCCGCTTCCGGGCCGACGTCGAGACGGCGCTGCGTCGTGCGGGCGGGGTGTCCGCTCCCGCGGCCGTCAGGTCCCGGGAGTCGACGTGACCGCCCGATCGGTCCTGACGACCCCGACCCCGACCCCGACGTCCACGCCCCCGACCCCGACGACCGACGCGCCCCGACCCCGACGACCACGCCCGGAACGACCTCGGCGTCCACGACGGGATCAGTCCGCAGTGCGGCGCCAGATCGCGAGCTTTCCCCGCCCAGGCCGCGTGTCCGAGGTCCGCGTCGGGCCGCGATCGCCCTGTTCAGGGCGTATCAGGGCGGTGCTTCGGGCCGGGTTTCGCCCTGCCGTTTCTACCCCAGTTGCTCCAGCTACGCCGTTGAGGCTTTCGAGGTACACGGGTTCTGGCGTGCGACCGCTCTGACGTCCCGACGGCTCTTGCGCTGCCGACCGTTCGGGCCACACGGGGTCGACTTGGTGCCGCTCCCGGCTCACGACCACGCACGAGAGAGGAAGCCATGAGCCTGCACCCGTTGCTGGCCGAGAACTCGCTGTTCACCTTCATCGGGAAGATATTCCACCCGGTCTTCGAGTTCTTCGGCTGGATCCTGGCCGGCCTCTACGCCATCTGGCCGAACTACGGCTTCGCCATCACCGGCCTCACCATCCTGATCATGCTCGCGCTCACCCCCGTGACCGTGAAGAGCACCAAGTCGATGATCGCCATGCAGCGCCTCCAGCCGGAGATGAAGAAGCTGCAGGCGAAATACAAGGGTGCGGAGAATCGAGAGCTCCTCAACCAGGAGATGATGAAGCTCTACAAGGAGAACGGGACGAGCCCGTTCGGGGCCTGCCTTCCCGAGCCTCCTGCAGATGCCCTTCCTCATCGTCCTGTACTCGCTGATCCGCGGGCTCTCGAACACGGTGTCGCGCGGCGCTACCTATATAAACGCGGCGGGACAGACCGTGAAGTGCCAAGCGCAGACGTGTGGAGCGCCAAGGTACATCCCGACGTCATCTCAAATGCACACGGCTTTGGTCAACAGTAAAGGCCAAATGCACTGGTGGTTCGGGATGGATTTGTCCTCCTTCCCATTCTCGACCCACACGTCGCCGGGAAGCGCGAGCCAGGCCGTTCTGGTGCTGCCCTATCTCGCACTCATTGGCGCTGCGATGTTCCTGCAGTACTTCCAAATGAAGCAGATGAATAGCCGGAACCCGCAGGCTGCTGCAGCGAATCCACAGATGCAAACGATGCAGAAGTTCTTTCCTATTATCTTCGGCGTCATTTACCTGAGAGTGCCGGCCGGAGCGACGATCTATATGGTGGTGTCGTCGGCGATGAGGATCGGGACCCAAGAGGTGATGTTCCGAACCGGGATGGTGACACCCGTCGCGGCGGAACGCGAGATCGGACCGTCCACCGCCGCGAAGGCGACCGACGCAGCGAAACCGGCGGGGGCGAAGTCCAAACAGGCGACGAAGCAACCGGCGAAACCGCCGGCCAAGCCGGTCAAGAAGACGCCGACGACGACGGACGGCACGGCGGTGGCCAAGGCGACCATGCCTCCACCGAAGAGCGCTTCGTCGCCACCGAAGGGTTCTTCCAGCAACGGCAAGACGGGCGGGGGTAAACCCCGTGGAGCTTCCACCAACGGTGGCGGTTCGGATGGCGGCGCGTCGGCGGACGGAGGGGATGAGGCTCCGAAGGCACATCCACGCTCGCGTTCGAAGAAGACCAGGAAGGCCCGGTAGTCAGCAGTGGAATGGGTGGAAGTGGCGGGGAAGACCGTGGAAGAGGCGACCGAGCACGCTCTGGACGAGCTCGGCGTCGCCGCCGCGGATGCCGAGGTCATCGTGCTCAGCGAGCCCAAGGTGGGGCTCTTCGGGCGCCTGAAGGAGGAGGCCCGGGTCCAGGCCCGGGTGCGGCCGGTGGGCGCCCGGCCCAAGCGGGAGCGTTCCCGGGACCGGGGACGGCGTTCAGGGCAGGGCGGGGAGCGTCCGTCGAGGGGATCGCGGGCCTCGTCAGGGCAGCGTGGTTCTCCGGCTCAGGCGGGTTCGGGTGGCGGCGGCGCCGAGTCGGGAAGCGCGGACTGCGATCGCGGAGCCCGATGGCGGTTCGGGCGCCGCTGCGGCGAGCGAAGCAGCCCCGGACAATGGGTCCGCCTTCGCGGACGGAACCGAAATTCGAGAGAATGCGTCGGCGGCGTCATCGGGTACCGGTACGAGCCGGTCCGCCCGCCGGAGGCGCAGCAGGAACCGTGCCTCATCCGTTGCGGGTCAGAACGGATCGAGGGGGCAGCACTCGGAGGCGGGGGACGGGCCTCCTGGGGGGCCTGGTTCCTCCCGGGGTGAAGGCGGCGACGGGAGCAGGGAGCGAAGCACCGGATCGTCCGGATCGAAGGAGGAGACAGCAGACATGGCAGAGGGAATGACGCTCGAGGAGCAGGGTGAAGTAGGGCGCGGGTTCCTGTCCGGTCTGATGAGCGAGTACGGGATCGAGGCTTCGGTAGAGACGCGCGTGATCGACGATGAAACCATCGAGATCGCAGCGAAAGGGGAGGACCTCGGGGTTCTCGTCGGTCCCCGAGGGTCGACCTTGGCGGCTCTGCAGGACCTGACCCGTGCCGTCGTCCAACGGCAGTGCCCCTCGAGGACCGATCGGATCCTGGTCGACGTCGCCGGATACCGGGAGAAGCGCTCGGCGGCGCTCAAGCGCTTCAGCGCCCAGATCGCGGAAGAGGTGCTGGAGTCGCGCCTGGAGAGGGCGCTCGAGCCGATGAGCCCGCCTGACCGCAAGGCGGTGCACGACGCCGTCAACGAGATCGACGGTGTGGTGACCCGGTCCGAGGGCGAGGACCCGTACCGGCACATCGTCATCGCGCCTTCGGACTGAGCCGCCCGTTGCCGACGCCCGGAGAGGGGTGCTCGCGCCCGGTCCTCCCGGCGCACGAGATTTCTCCCTCCTCGAGGCGCGATCTGTCCGAGATCATCGGCGAGGCCCGGACGCTGGGTTTTCTGGGTCCGGGGCCGATCGATGTCCATCTGAAGCACGCGGCCGGCTTCGTGTCGGTCGCCCGGGCGAGGGTCGGCGCCGACGCCCGGTTACTCGACCTGGGCTCCGGCGCGGGCCTGCCAGGGCTCGTGGTCGCTTGCGGCTGGCCCGAGGCGAGGCTGACGCTGCTCGATGCGAACGGGCGCCGCACTGCCTTTCTGAGGAGGGCGCTGGAAAGGCTCCAGGTCTCCGACAGGGTCTCGGTGGTGCAGGAACGGGCCGAGACCGCTGGCAGGTCGTCCGACCTCAGGGGAGCGTTCGACGCCGTGCTGGCCCGTTCCTTCGGCCGGCCGGCGGTCGTCGCGGAGTGCGGAGCTCCGTTCCTGAAGCCTGGCGGGTGGCTCCTCGTCTCCGAGCCTCCGGCGGTACCGGACGGCGGTGGGGCCACCGAGGGTGCGCCATCGACGCGCTGGCCACTCGATCCCCTGCTTGAATTGGGCTTGGAGCCCGTCGAAGCCGTCCACACCGGATTCGGATACCAGGCCTTGCGTCAGAGGGAACCTTGTCCGGATCGTTATGCGAGGCGGGACGGCGTCCCGGCTAGGAAACCCCTCTTCTGACCCTCTCGGCTGTTCCACGTGGAACCACGTGAGGGTTTTCCAGGGCTGCCCGGCGACTCCTGACGTTCCTCCGGCGGGAGGACGCCCTCCTGTACCGGCCGGGGGGACGCCCTCGTGTACCCCCGGTGGGGGAACGTTCCTTCGCACTGGGCCGAGGGTTTTGAAAGGTCGGGGCAGCGGCCCGGTTCGGGACGTAGGAGTCGGGAGAGACCGGGTGGCAGCAGTGGGGTCGTTGGGGCCGGAAAGCAAGAGATGTGGGCGAGGGTTCCGGATCGAGGGACAGCGGTCGAAGCGGCCCCTTACGTGAAGCCCGAGCACTTGGCCACTGGGAACTCCAGCCGCGGGGCGGCTGGGTTGCGGGGCGCGGCTGGATTGCGGAGCGCGGCTGGCTTGCGGAGCGCGGCTGGATCCCCCGCAATCCGACCTGTCTGCCACGAAACGGTGGGTGCAAAATGGGATGCCGAGACCCAGCACGGAACATCGAACTCGAGGTCCTGAGTGCGATTGGCAATGGCTATTGATATCACACGACTAAGAACCCGCCGCGGCGGAATTCGTGAGGGTTGCGGAGGCGAGGCCAACGCCGGTCGTCACAGAGGCGCCGGCAGTCGCGCACGGCGTCTCGGCGATCTTGGCGTCGCTCGAGTAGGCGTGGGCATCGCGAACGCGGCCGGAGAGGTCCCTCGAGTCGCCTGTCTCCGAAGTCGACTGGCCGTCTTGAGTCGGCGCTTCTCCTACCGGGCGGGCAACGGATCCGCTGGGCTCAGCGAGTGCGCGGCATTCCGGCCGCGCGAGAGGAAGGATTTCCGTTTGGAGACGGAGAATGGCCCTGCCTGGGAAGTGAAGCTCCCGCTATGTTCCACGTGAAACAGCTCTCAAGTCTTGACCTGATGGAGCACTGAGGCCAGGATAGGCAGCGTGCCGTTCCGACCCCGAGAATCGGCTTGATGCGGCTGCGGCGTAGGGACAAAGAGCCCGTCGTTGTTCCGGGACCTCAGTCATCGGGACCTCCCGAACCCAATACTGGATCCGATCCGGCCGACGGCGCAGCTGGCGGTCCGACCTCGATAGATCCCGTCAGGAGCATCGGATCCGGACCGGGGACCACCGAGGAGACATCAACCGAGCCTGGCGATGTGGCGCCAATGGAGGCTGAATCCTCGTCCCCGGAGGCTTCCGACTCTCTCGTCTCCGCCTCCGAATCCGCCTCGGCTCCGGATGATCGCCAAACTGAGACGCGCTCCGGAAAGTGCCCCGGAGCCCGCCGCGCCGGACCCGCCGAGTCGGCCAGTCGTCCGTCAATCGGCTGGATCGTCACGGGACCGCTCGACCAGGGCGCCCTCCATCCCCGAGGAGGCCGACGAGCTCCTCAACGGGAAGCGCCCGCCCGCCAGACCGCTTCCGCGGGTCATCGCCGTGGCGAACCAGAAGGGCGGTGTCGGCAAGACCACGACGACCGTGAATCTCGGTGCCGCGTTGGCCGAGCGGGACTACCGGGTGCTGGTGATCGACCTCGACCCCCAGGGGAACGCCACGACAGGGCTCGGAGTGGAGGCACGGAACTTCGAGTTCTCCATGTACGACGTCATCATGCGGGACCATCCGCTGGAAGACACCATCGAGCCGACGAGTGTGAAAAATCTGTTCGTGGCGCCTGCCACCATCGACCTCGCCGGCATCGAGATCGAGCTGGTGCCGGCGTTCAGCCGGGAGCTGAAACTCAAAAGAGCGGTCGACTCGGTGGTCGAGGACTTCGACTTCGTCCTGATCGACTGCCCGCCGTCATTGGGGCTGATCACGGTCAACGGACTCGCTGCCGCCGACGAGGTCCTTGTCCCGATCCAGTGTGAGTACTACGCGCTCGAGGGGCTCAGCCAGTTGCTTCGAAACGTCAAGTTGGTCTCGACGAACTTGAACGAGACGCTCGAGGTCACGACGATCGTCCTGACCATGTACGACGCCCGGACCCGGCTCTCGGTCGACGTGGCCAACGAAGTGCGTGAGCACTTCTCCGAGCGGGTGTGCAAATCCGTCATCCCACGGACCGTCCGGCTCTCCGAGGCGCCCTCGTTCGGGCAGCCCATCACCGTGTTCGATCCAGCCTCGCGGGGCGCCGTGGCCTACCGCGAACTGGCCAAGGAGGTAAGCAATGGCGCGCCGCAGCGGACTCGGTAAAGGCCTCAGCGCTCTCATCCCCAGCGAAGCGGTGGGGCAGGAGGACTCCGTTCTGCGGGTCGTGCCGATCTCGCATATCCGTCCCGAGCGCGTTCCAACCACGCACGCACTTCAACGAGGAGTCGATGGCCTCCTTGGCCGCCTCCATCCGCGAGGTGGGCCTGCTCCAGCCGGTTCTCGTGCGAGATCTCCCTGACGAGGACGGGAGTTACGAGCTGATCGCCGGCGAGCGGCGTTGGCGTGCCGCTCGTCGCGCCGGCCTCCAGACGATCCCCGTGCTGGTGCAGCTGGCCGACGACCGCACGAGCCTCGAACAGGCACTTGTCGAGAACCTGCATCGTGACGACCTCAACGCTCTTGAGGAGGCTGCGGCCTATCAGCAGCTGATCGACGAGTTCGGTCTCACTCATGAGCAGGTCGCGGCCCGCATGGGGAAGGGCAGGGCGACCGTCACCAACACCCTCCGCCTCCTCCAGCTTCCCTCCGGCGCGCAGCGGGCGCTCGCCGAGCGGAGGATCTCTGCCGGACACGCCCGGGCGCTGCTCGGGACTCCTGATCGGGCCCTCCAGGAGCGACTGGTCGAGCGCATCGTCGAGGAAGGGCTGACGGTGAGGGCGGTGGAGGACGTGGTTCGTTCCGGGGGGTCCGAGCTCCGGGTCGTCCCCGATCCCGAGGCCGAGCCCGAGGCCCAAGCCGAGGCCGTCCCCGGACCTGATGTTCGACCCCAGGCCCAGCCTGAGCCCCAAACCTCCGGTACGACCTCCGGTATTACTGCGGGATGGAGCCGGGCACGCTCGGCCCGCAAGCTGCCCGAGCCGGGTGTTCTCGAGCTCGAGGAGCTCCTGTCGAGCTATCTCAACACCCGGGTGAAGGTCGACATCCAGAACCGTCGAGGCCGCTTGGTGGTCGAATTCGCGACCCTCGAGGACCTGGAGAGGATCTACCGGGCGATGGTTGGTGGCGGAGACGTCGCGTAGTTCACGGAACTGTCAAGGGGCGGTTCAGCTTCATCCACAACCTGTGCATCATGTTGTGGATTGTCACGCTGGTTCACGATCCCGAAGCATTGATCGCGTAACCGCCACCCAAGGTTGCAATCAGTCCCAGGAGCCGTCGACCCAGCGGTCGAGGGCCGTCGAGATGGCCGACGCCAGCGAGGATGCCCGCTCGACCACCGTGCTGGCCGGCCCCATCTCCATGAGGACGGCCGGCATCCGCGTCTCGCGCAGGAGTGGGCAATGACATCCCGCGGACGCCCGCGTCGTCGACACCGAGCGCGGCGGGAACGCCTTGTTGAATCAGCTCGGCCAGGCGACGCCCGCCCGGAGACTCGTCGTGGGTACCGGCCCAGAATGCCGTCTGGCAAGAGACCGAGGTCGGGTTGAGGCGGAGTCCGACGAAGACGTCGACTCCCAGGTCGTTGGCCTCCCGGGCCTGGGCGGAGTCGTCGGGGTTGTGCAGCTCGGTGACCACCGTGCCCCCGATCTGGAGACGCCGGCGGAGCGCGCCGGCCACACTGCCCAGGCCCCCGCTTTCGCCCACCGCCACCCGGCGGCCGCTCAAAGTGGGTGGCGCGTCCCGCAGCACCGCCCGAGCCCGCACCGCCGAGACCAGTTTCGGGATCGCGGTACCGGCTCTCGAGTCGGAACAGCTCACGAAGCGTCGCCCCGCCCACGATGCCGTCGACTGGAAGCCCGGCGTTTCGCTGGAACTCACACAGCCCGGTGCCCGTGGCGTCCCCGAAGATGCCGTCGACCCGCCCGGTATCGAAGCCGAGCGTGCACAAGCGCTGTTGCAGTTCCGCCACGTCGTCGCCGCGGAGCATGGGGGTGCGCCGGTACAGGAACCGGTCCCCGAGGCGGAATCCCGCCTCCACCAGGGTGTTCCACGTCTGCCGCCCGCAGACACCGTCGACCCGCAGGCCACGGAGGCGCTGGAACGCTTCGACCGCGGCCCGGGTGGCCGGGCCGAAGATCCCGTCGGCATCGACGGGTACGCCCGGAAGGACGCCAGTGAGGCGATGTTGGACGTCGGACACCGCGTGGCCGCGATGTCCGACCGTCAGCGGGAGCGTTACAGGTACGCCGAGATCTCCTCGACCAGTCGGCCCTTCGGCTTCGCCCCGATCACGCGCACCTGAGGCTCGCCGTCCTTGAACAGGATCAGTGTCGGGATGCTCTGTACCTCGAAGCGGCTGGCTATGCCGAGGTTGTCGTCGACGTTCACCTTGCCCACTCGCAGCTTGCCCGCCTGCTCCACTGCGATCTCCTCCAGAACCGGGGAGATCATCTTGCACGGTCCGCACCACTCGGCCCAGAAGTCTACCAACACGGGCACGTCAGAAGCCTTGACCTCCTCGTCGAAGGTGGCGTCGGTCAGGGTCACGATCTTGTCACTCATGGCATCTCCTCCTTGCTCAGGTGTAACGCCGCCTCCGGCTGATCTGTTCCCGTTACTCGCCGCGTGCCTCGAGCCATCGTTCGGCGTCGATCGCGGCCATGCATCCGGAGCCCGCCGACGTGATCGCCTGGCGGTAGTAGTCGTCCTGGACGTCGCCGCACGCGAAGACACCGTCGATGCTGGTGCGCGTCGTGCCTTCGAAGGTGCGGACGTAGCCGTTGTCTTCGAGCTCGAGTTGTCCTTTGAGCAGTCGCGCTGTTCGGTTCGTGACCGATGGCGACGAAGAGTCCCGTCACGTCGAGGCCCGAGGTCTCGCCGGTCACCGTGTCGCGCAGACTCAAGCCGCTGACCTTGGTGTCGCCGACGATGTCGGCCACGACCGAATTCCATTTGAATTCGATCTTGGGGTTGGCGAACGCGCGGTCCTGCATGATCCTCGATGCCCGCAACTCGATCCCGGCGGTGGATCACCGTGACCTTCGACGCGAAGCGGGTGAGGAAGATGGCCTCTTCCAGGGCCGAGTCGCCACCTCCGGCGACGGCGATGTGCTGGTTGCGGAAGAAGAACCCGTCGCACGTGGCGCAGGTGGAGACGCCGTAGCCGAGCAGTCGTTCCTCGTTCGGGCACCCGAGCATCAACGAGCGTGCTCCGGTCGCGATGATCAGCGCGTCGGCGAGCACGGTCGGCTCGTCGGCTTCGGGGTCGCCGATCCACACTTCGAACGGCCACGAGGACAGCTCCAGCCGGCTCACCTTGGCGGTGCGCAGCTCGGCCTCGAATCGAAGCGCCTGCGACCGCATGATGCCCATGAGCTCGGGTCCCATGATCCCGTCCACGAATCCCGGGTAGTTCTCGACGTCCGTCGTCAGCATCAGTTGCCCGCCGGGCTGGTCGCTGGTGGAGGAGGGCTCCCCTTCGATCACCAGAGGCGCCAACTGCGCCCGCGCCGAGTAGAGGGCCGCGGTCAGGCCGGCCGGACCGCTGCCGACGATGACGACCGTGCGCCGCTCAGGCATCAGGTGGCAGGCCGCGCCTCGCGTAGAGGACGGCACCCACGGCCGAGAAGATGAGGCCGAGCACGATGTAGGACGCCCACACCTGGTGGCCGGCGATGGTGGTCAGCGCGGATGAAGAGCACGCAGAAGAGCACCAGGACGGCGAGGCCGATGACGCCGATGATCACGCCGAAGACGACACCGCGGGCGGCGACGACGGCCGGGCGGATGGCCTTGTCGTTTACGGTGGCGACGACGGTGTCGATCGTCGTCGAGCGCACGCTCCGAGAGCGTGTCGGCGAAGTCGGCCTCGGGCACGCCGTGAGATTACCCGTCGGCGTGCCGCGCTCGACCCGGCCGGAACGATGTAGGAGACCCCGACGGTGTTGGGTCCGGCATGGGTCCCGACCACCGGTCCGAGATCGACGGCGAGGAGCGGGTGCTCGGTCACGATCCCCTCCAGGCGGGCGAGCACGTCGGGGAAGTCGGCGCACGCCCCGTCGGCGACGCCGATGCGCTCCACCGGGGAGTCGGCAGCCACTTTGTCGCTGCAGGTAGGCCAGGGCACGGGACCGCGTCCGCTGCTTCGACTCCTCCGCCACCTCGCCGTCCTTCACCTGGATCACCGGCTTGATGTTCAGCAGCGAACCGAGCATGGCACTGGCACCCCCGATGCGCCCGCCCTTCTGGAGGTGCTCCAGCCCGCCGAGCACGCCGTAAAGGCGTGTCCGGCCGATCCGGTCCCGTGTCGCCGTCACCAGCTCGTCCAGCTCGGCACCGTCGGCGGCCTCCTCGGCGGCGGCGACAGCCATGAGGCCCTGGCCCATGCTGAGCGAATAGGTGTCGACCACCTGGATGGGCACCCGGTCGAAGCTCTCCGCCGCCGTGCGGGCGGAGTCGTACGTGCCCGAGACCCTCGATGAGATGGTGAGGCACAGCACCGCGTCGGCCCCCTCGTCGACTGCCTGCGCGAAGGCGGCGCCGAAGGCCCCCGGCGACGGGGCGGCCGTCTGCGGCAGGTCCGCCCGTCCCCGGCACCGCTCCCAGAACTCGGCCGGGGTGAGCTGGCGACGGTCCTCGAGCTCCTCGGAGCCGAAGCGGATCGTCAGCGGCACCACCACGATGTCGTGCTCCTTCACGAGGCCGTCTGTCAGGTCGCAGGCGCTGTCGGTCACGATGTGGACGCCGGGCATGCACGGAGTCTGCCACGGGTGGGCTCCATCATGATGAGGGGCTTGGTGGCCCCGGGACCCCGGCCGGGGTCAGCGCTCCAACCGGCTCTGGCGGGCGAGCCCGCGTACTGCGAGCGTCGGGCGTCGGCGCGCATCGTGACGTCGTCCCAGCCATACGACGACCGCGCCGAACGTGACCGCGCCCGCGACCACGGCCCCCCCGAGCCGGACCAACAGACCGGCGAAGCTGGTCGACCCCGAGAGGTTGGAGACGACGAGGACGACGACGCCCATCGGGACCGACGCCACCACGACGCGCCACAGCGGGGACCACGTCTCGGGTGTCCCGAGATGGCCGAACCACTGGCGGAAGACGGCCAGCGCCAAGAACGCGGCCACCGTGTAGGCGATGGACAGCGAGAGCGCCAGCCCGCGGACGCCGAGGGGGTGGACGAGAGCGAGGGCGAGCACGATGTTGAGCCCGTTCTCCACCAGGTACAGGTAGAAGGCGACCTTCGTGCGCTGCATCGACTGCAGCACGCGCACGAGGTAGAGGTAGCAGCAGAAGCCGGGCAGCCCGAGGGCGAACATGGCCAAGGCGGCACCGGTCGTGGCCGTCTGCGCCGGCGTGCTGTGTCCGTGGCCGAGCAGGAGGGCCACGGTGGGCCGGGCCAGCAGGAGTATGCCGACCGCCGAGGGGATGATGAGGGCGAGCACGGCGCGCAAGCCGCCCGCCATTCGACGCAGGAAGGCCTCGGTCTGCCCCGTCGACCAGCGCTCGGCCAGATCCGGGGTGACGACCGACATGACGGTCACCGCGATGATCCCGTAGGGCAGCTGGAAGAAGGCATAGGCGTAGGTGTACGAGGAGACGGGGTCCGGTCCCGGCACGCTGCCCGCCAGCAGGATCACGACGAAGAGGCTGAGCTGGTTCGCCGCCACGAAGCCGAACGTCCATCCACCCAGGCGGGCCACGGTGCGGAGTGCCTCGTCACGAAGGTTCCAGCGCCACCGCAGGAGGCGGAGATCCGCCGCGCGCAGGCTGGGCACGAGGGCGACGCCCTGGAACACGACACCGAGCGACGTGCCGAGACCGAGGAGGATGAGCTGGCCGCGGTGGGCCTCGACACTGGACAGGTCGGCGGAGTGCCCGGCCCACAGTCCGAACCACACCAGGACGCCGATGCAGACGAGGTTGTTCACGATGGGCGCCCATGCCACCGCCACGAATCGCCGCCGTGTGTTCAACAACGCAGCACCGAGCGCGAACAAGCCGTAGGCCGCGATCTGGATCACGAACCAGCGCAGGAAGGTCGTGGCGACGGCCCGTTCTTGTGCGACCCGCTCGAGCTGCGCCGGGTGGCCGTGCGCGTCGAGAGCGGTGAAGGCCCCCACGATCTCGGGCGCGAGGAACAGGGCGACCAAGGTCGTCGCGAGCAACACCACGACCGACACCGTGCACACCGCCGAGATCGAATCGAAGGCCTCGTCCTCGCTCCGGTTGGCCAGGCGATCGACGAAGACCGGGATGAACGTGGCGGACAGGACACCGCCGAGCACGACGTCGTAGAGCATGTTCGGCGTGGTGTTGGCCAGGTTGTACGAGTCGGCCAGAGGTGTCTGGCCGAGTGCCCAGGCGAGTGCGACGAACCGGAGCAAGCCGGTGACCCGGGAGGCGCCGGTGCCCAGCGCCACGTAGGCGGCCGCCGTCCGCAGAGGCATCGTGCGGGCCGCCCGGTCGTCGGCCACGGTCAGGTCGCCCTCGGGCGCCGTCGCCTGGACCTGCGCCAGGTGCGGACCCACCAGACCAGGAGCACGGCCCCGGCCAGCACGGTGAGGGCGACGCCGGCGAAGGAGATGGCCGTGGAGTGCACCGTGAGCACGGTGCGGGCCAGGATCAGCTGGCCGTCCGGGGTCCGCAGGGTGACGTCGATGGGCAGCCGGTCGCCCGACGTCCTCGCCTGGGCGAGCATCCGCACCGAGGTGGTCGGCCGGTCGAGGGTCAGGGATTGCGAGCTCCCGTTGGGGAACACGAACTTGTCGCTCGCCAGCGAGATGACCACGTGCACCGGATAGGGGGCGGCCGACAGCACCGTGATCGGGATAGGCGCGGTCCGCGAGGTGAAGGTCACGGTGCGCTCCGTGGCCAGGGTGATCTGGTCGACCTGTCCGGCGAAGTCGCGCCCGTACACGTTGAGCGCCTGGGCACGCCGGGCCGGGCTCAGGGATCGGGCCTCGGCCGCCAGCAGGGCGTCGGAGAGCGTGCTCAGGCTCGACGGTCGCCCCGTCACGGCGGCGCTGTAGGACGACAGCTGCACCCGGGCGGCGGCGATCCGCTGCCGCGATCGGGCGCGAGATCCGCTGCCCCGCCGGCCCGGACTGCAGCCGCCGCGTCGAGGGCTCGTCGTTGCCGGCGACGGGGACCTGGGCGAACAGCTGTTGCAGCGTGACCGGCTGGAGCGCAGGGTTCCCCGTCAAACCGGTCAAGAGGGTCTCGACGAAGGGTCCGGACGCCCGCCACCCCGGCGGTGGGCGTGACCACGACACCGCGAGAATCCGTGAGGAAGGGGTTCTCGAAGTGGACGAAGGAGAGCCCGGCCACCAGCTGCTCGCGCTCCGAGGACGGGGTCGTCGCGCGCCGCGGTGAACCGCTTCCCGAGCGAGCCGTCGGCCGCCACGGCGGTGATGTCCGGGCCGTGGCCCATGTCGAGATCGAAGGGTTGGGCGAAGGTGTAGTTGGGCCGACCGCTCTGCGCCAGGTCGGCGTCGTCGAGGACCAGTTGCGACGCCCCGGCCACCTGAACTCCGCTGGCCAGATCGGCGGCGTCACCTTGGGAGAAATCCGAGGCCGCGTCCACCCATTGGCCTCCCGTCGGGTGCAGTCCACCGAGGCGGAGGAGGGTGTCTCCCCGAATGAGCTGGGCCTGGATCTCGCCGGCGATGCCCGCTTCGGTGAGCGCCGCGACGTTGACCGGGACGTAGGGCTGGTCGAGCACCTCCGCGCCGGGGAGCGTCGCCAGCTGTCCGAGTGCGTGCGATGCCTCCCCGGGTCCCTCGGCGGAGAACCTGTTCGACGGCCTCTGGGGCTCACGGCGAGGGTCGTCGCCACGGTGCGGTGGTCGGCCAGCGCGTAGGCCATGGTCGCGACGCCGCCCGAACCGACCGGCATCACCATGGCCACCCGCAGAGGCCCGCCGTCCCCTTCGGCACTGGGCTGCTGATAGGTGAGGAACGTGGTGAACCGCGCCACGGTCGAGGCTTGGCGGACGAGTGCGACCGAGACCGGATAGACGCCGCCGCATGTTCCGTGGCCAGCGGTGCAGCCGAGGACGAGAAGGGTGCCGCCGCCCGCGCAGGCCTCGGGACCTGATGCCGGCGGGGTGGCGTCGGCGTCGGGCACGACGGTGACGCAGGCCGACACGGCCAGATCGGCCGTCCACGTTCTCGACCCCGACCGAGGGCATCCTCGAGCAGCACGCCCTTCTGCGGGATCGAGCCGAGGGCCTGTTGGAACTGCGACCGCGTCGTCGATCCGGTTGTAGAAGGTGAGGTTGACGTGGAGCGACGAGGCCTCCGAGACGGGCTCACCCACGCCCAGGCCGAGGTTGAACCACGGCTGGGCGGCGGTCACCCAGGGCGTCTGCGACGCGAGGGTCAGAGGCGTGGTCGAGGCCGCCGAAGCGCGCTGGTGTCGAACCCCGTCGGCGCTGAGTCGGTCTCTCGAACCGTGGACCTCATGTCCCGGGTCCGGCTTTGAGCCCGTCTGCCTGGGCGCGGCAGAAGCCCGCCCTCCGAAGAGGAGCGGCAGGGCTGCGACGACTGCGCAGAGGCCGAGGCGAGCCCAGCGTTGCGACACGAGGAGAGGCTAGAGGGCGCACTACCGTGGGCGGGTGCAGTCCACGTCGGTTCCTGAGCGCTTCCGCCCCCTCTTGGGAGCCACCGAGGACCTGGCGCGCCGCTTCGACCAGGCTGGAAAGTCGCTGTACCTCGTGGGGGGTTCCGTGCGCGACGCGCTGTTCCCCGGTGCGGCGTCGGGCGAAGCCGACTACGACCTCACCACGGACGCGCTCCCCGAGGAGACGGAGGGGCTCGTCCGCGGCTGGGCGGACGAGGTCTGGACACTGGGGGCACGCTTCGGAACGGTCGGCTGTCGCAAGGGATCCGACGTTTTCGAGATCACGACCCACCGGGCCGAGGTCTATGTCCCCGAGTCGCGCAAACCCGAGGTGTCGTTCGGCCTCGATCTCGTCGAGGACCTGGCCCGACGGGATTTCACCGTGAACGCACTGGCGTTGCGGCTACCCGAGATGGAGCTGGTCGATCCGTTCGACGGCCTCGGAGATCTGGCCGCCGGACGTCTTGCGCACCCCGCTCGACCCCGAGGTCTCCTTCGGGGACGACCCGCTCCGTATGTTGCGGGCGGCGCGCTTCGCGGCGCGGTTCTCCCTTGACGCCCGATCCCGCCCTCGTCGCGGCCATCGGCCGGATGCACGGACGGCTCGCCGTGGTCTCCGCCGAGCGGATCAGGGACGAGCTCGACAAGATGATGATGCTCGACGTCCCCTCGGAGGCGCTGTGGTTCGTGGTGCGCACGGGTCTGGCCGAGGAGTTCCTGCCAGAACTTCCCGCGTCTCTCCCTCGAGCAGGACCCGATCCACCGGCACAAGGACGTGTTGGCCCACACGTTGGCGGTCGTCGACAAGACGTCGAAGAACCGGATGCTGCGTCTGGCCGCCCTGTTCCACGACGTCGGCAAGCCACGGACGAGGGCGATCACCGACGGAGGAGTGACCTTCCACCACCACGAAGTCGTGGGTGCGCGGATGACCCGGGTCAGGATGGAGGCGCTCCGGTATCCAGCGGCCGAAGTCGACACCGTCGTGCGCCTGGTCGAGCTCCACCTGAGGTTCCACACGTATGCCCTGGGCTGGACGGACAAGGCGGTGCGTCGCTACGTGCGCGACGCCGGCCCCCATCTCGAGTTGCTGAACGAGTTGACCAGGTGCGACTGCACGACCCGGAACGCCTCCAAGGCTCGAGCGTTGGCCCGGCGGATGGAAGAGCTGGAGCGGCGCATCGACGAGCTACGGACCCAGGAGGAGCTCGATTCGCTGCGGCCGGACCTCTCGGGCAACGAGGTGATGGAGCTGCTCGCGATCGGCCCCGGTCCCGACGTCGGCCGGGCTTTGGCGTTCCTCATGGAACTGCGCCTCGACGAGGGCCCGCTCGGGAAGGACGAAGCGCGGACACGCCTCCTCACCTGGTGGAAGACTTCGTCCGACGCCCGATCCCCGGGGGTAGGGTCGCGCCCATGACCAGGATCGCAGCACCAGAGAGTGGTATGGGGGAGCACATCGACTGGGCGCTGTTGCGCCCCAAGATGGCGGCCGGGATGGGGAAGCTGTCCGAAGCCGTCTACGGCAATTCGCAGCTGTCGGTGCGCGAACGGGAGGCGGCTCGTTGGACCATCGCGCTCGATCAACGACTGTGCGGTGTGCCGCGACACCCGCGCCCGTGACGGCGAGGTGGCCGGCGCGGGAGAGCCGTTCTACGCCGAGGTCACCGATTGGCGTTCGGCCCACGGCCTGAGCGAGCGGGAGCTCTTGGCCGCCGAGTTCGCCGAGCGCTTCGCCCTGGACCATCTCGCCATGGACGACGCGTTGTGGGAACGCCTCCACGCGGCCTTCTCGGACGGCGAGCTCGCCGACCTGACGATCTGCTGCGGCTGCTTCCTCGGGATGGGCCGGACGATGGCGGTGATGGGAGTGCGCGCTCCGGAGGAGCGGATCCTGGTCTGACCACCGGGCGACCGCTGGTCAAGACGATCTGCTCGACTTCGGGGATGCCCGTCAGTCTGCGGGAGGCCAGGTTTCCTGCGGGTCGCCGGCGGCGAAGGACTCGACGAGGGCGTGCGCCACGTCGTCGTGGTACTGAACGGGCGGCGACTTCATGAAATAGGCGGACGGGCCCACCAGCGGGCCGCCGATGCCGCGGTCGAGAGCCAGCTTGGCGCACCGCACGGCATCGATGATGACGCCGGCGGAGTTGGGCGAGTCCCACACCTCGAGCTTCAGTTCCAGGTTCAGCGGGACGTCGCCGAAGTTCCGGCCTTCCATGCGGATGTACGCCCACTTGCGGTCCTTCAGCCAGGGGACGTGATCAGAAGGACCGACGTGCACGTCGTCCACGTCGAGCAGATTGTCCTCCAGCTGGCTGGTGACGGCCTGGGTCTTCGAGATCTTCTTCGACTCGAGGCGCTCGCGTTCGAGCATGTTCTTGAAGTCCATGTTGCCGCCGAAGTTGAGCTGGTAGGTGTGGTCGAGAGCGAGACCACGGTCTTCGAAGAGCCGGGTGAGGATCCGGTGGACGATCGTCGACCCGACCTGGCTCTTGATGTCGTCTCCGACGATGGGGACGCCTGCGTCACGGAATCGGCGGGCCCACTCGGGATCGGACGCGATGAACACGGGGATGGCGTTGACGAAGCCGACGCCGGCGTCGAGGCACGCCTGCGCGTAGTGGCGCTGCGCCTGCTCGGAGCCGACGGGTAGATACGACACGAGGACGTCGGCACGGGAGTCGCGAAGCGCCTGGGCGACGTCGACCGGTTCGGCCGGAGACTCCTCGACCACCTCGCGGTAGTACCGCCCGAGCCCGTCGAACGTGGGGCCACGCTGGACGGTCACCCCGAGCTCTCCGACCTCGGCGAAGCGCACCGTGTTGTTCAGCCCGGCATGGATGGCCTTCCCGAGGTCGGTACCCACTTTGGTCTGGTCCACATCGAAGGCCACGACCGGCAGCAGGTCGCGTACGTGGTATCCCCCGAGCTCGACATGCATCAGCCCGGGCACGGTGTCGTCGGCATCCGCGTCGCGGTAGTACGCGATGCCCTGTACGAGAGAGCTGGCGCAGTTGCCGATGCCGGCGATGGCCAGTCGGATGGGGCTGGACATGGAGGTGTCTCCTTCGGTTTGTGAGGTGTCCCTACTCAAGACTCAAGGCACCGGTTCAGATGCGCCGGCGAGACCGGCTCGTTCCGACTCGATCAGGTGGTCGAGCCAGCTGATGTCGCGGGCCACGCCGTCGGCCGTGTGCTGGACGACCGAGCGGGCGTACACGTCGAGGTCGGTTCGTGCGGGCTGGGCTTCGCCGAGCCGCTGGACCAACTGGGCCCTTCGACGTTCGAGGAGGGCGAGACGGGCCTGCGGGGCCAGGTGCCGCGCGAAGGCGAGGCGGAGGCCGAAGGCTCGGGCGTCGTCGACGCCGCCGCCCTCGGCCAGGAGCTGCACGAAGAGTTCACGTCCGGCATCGGTGATCCGGTAGACCTTCCTACCCCGGCGCGAGCGGACCTGGGTGTGCCGCCGGTTTCGGAACGCGGCACGCTCCCCGCTCAAGGACCCGGTCAAGGGTGCCGCCGGAGCTGCGACGACGTCTTCTGCCGCGGCGAGTGCCCCCGACCGCTCCAGACGGGTCAGTGCCGGATAGATGGAGCCGAAAGAGACGTTGGCCAGCAGCCCGAGGTGCTCCCGCAACTGGCGTCGGATCTCGTAACCGTGGAGGTCGCGTTCTTCGAGCAGACCCAGAATGGCCAGATCCAACATTGCGGCCAGTATATCGATTCGATATAGCGGACGATACGCTTATGGCTTCTTCGCTGGCGGACCGAGGATGAACGGTCGACCCGGTGAGGTCGCCGGGGTCAAGCCAGCAGGTCGCTGGGTCAAGCCAGCCAGGTCGCTGGGGTTGTTGCGCCAAGCCGCTGGGGGGAGCCGGGTCGAGCTCCGTGTCGTGCGACGAACCGTCGTGTTGAGGGCCGGACCGAGGCGCCCGAGCGGTAGCCTTGCCGCCGTGCCTGTCACCTCGGATCCGAGGTCGCCCTCTCGGTCGGTAAGCCCGGACTTCACGGCCCAGGTCGAGTACCGGATCGTCCGAAACGGTGTGCTCCGTGACGTCGAAGAGGGCCGCGTCCAACGGGTGGACGTATGCGACGCACATCCCGAGCTCCTGCGGGCCGCTCGCAACGTGGGACGCCCGACCAAGGAGGTCTGCCCGCTCTGCGACCAGGGGCGTCTGGTCACCGTGACCTTCGTGTTCGGGGCCAAGTTGCCCGCCGGGGGACGCTGTCCGGGCACGGCCGCCGAGCTCAAGGCGTTGTGCAACCGGCCCGAGCCGGTCCTCTGCTACGAGGTGGAGGTGTGCCCGACATGCTCGTGGCACCACCTGATGAGGAAGTACCCCGCCGGGGGCGCTCGGGAGAAGGCGGGTCGCCTGCCACCGAAGAGGGGCGGTTCCGCGCAGAAGAAGGGAACCAGCTGAGGGTGATCGGGAGAACAGAGGCCCAGTGAGCAACGGACCGGCGAACAAGGCCCGGGTGACCGTCCCCTCGCTGCGGTCACGCAAGCGACGCAACGGAGACGACCCGATCGTGATGGTGACCGCGTACGACGAGCCGGGGGCGAGGATCGTCTCGGACGCCGGAGTCGACATCATCCTGGTCGGGGATTCCGTGGCCAACACGGTGCTGGGTTACGACGACACCCTCCACGTCGACATCGACGTCATGGCGCACCACACCGCGGCGGTCGCCCGTGCCCACCCGCGGTGCCTCATCCTCGGCGACATGCCGTGGATGAGCTATCACCTCGACCCCGACGACGCCGTGCGAAACGCCGCCACGCTGGTCCGGGCCGGAGCGCATGCGGTCAAGCTGGAAGGTGGCCGTGCCCGGCTGCCGGTCGTCGAGGCCATCATCCGGGCCGAGATCCCGGTGATGGGCCACTTGGGCCTCACGCCCCAATCCGTGCTGGCCATGGGCGGATTCCGCGTGCAAGGGAAGAGCGCCGACGCCGCGGGCGCTCTGCTCGACGCGGCCAAGGCGCTGAGCGCGGCCGGATGCTTCGCGTTCGTGATCGAAGGTGTGCCCGACGTCGTGGGGGCCGCCGTCACCGAGGCGATCGACGTGCCCACGATCGGCATCGGGGCTGGGCCGGGGTGCGACGGGCAGGTCCTGGTCTTCCACGACCTCCTCGGCCTGGGCCGGGGCACCCCGCCCAAGTTCGTGCGCCGCTACGCCGAGCTCGGTCAGATCGCGACGGAGGCGGTCGCAGCCTTCGCCGAGGACGTGCGGCAGGGCAGGTTCCCGAGCGACGCCGAGACCTACCACGGTCCCGCCGGCCTGGGTGACGCGCTGTCCTGAGCTAGCATGTCCCCCCGCAACAGACCCTGCTCCTGACCGCCAGGAGCCCGAGCCATGGGCTCGGTCCAGAGGGAGGTATGCCGCATATGCGGCCTTACGAAGTCATGGCCATCTTCGAGGCCACCACAGAACCGGGATTGATCCAAGGCGTGGTGGACCGCGCGCTCGAGGTCATCCGCAGCACCGGGGGTACTCCCGGTGCCATCGACCGCTGGGGCAAGCGCAGCTTCGCGTACGAGGTCAACCACAAGCGCGAGGGTTACTACCTGGTGATGGAGTTCGTGTCGGAGCCGGCGACCGTCTCGGCGCTCGACCGGATGCTCGGGCTGGCCGACGAGGTGGTCCGCCACAAGATCGTGCGCATGCCCGACACACGGCTGACGGCAACGACCCAGCCGGCGGCGAGCTGAGGAGAAGAGGCCCATGGCAACCGACAACAGCGTCGTCCTGGTCGGCAACATCACCCGCGATCCCGAGCTCCGTTTCACCAACACCGGCCAACCGACCGCGTCCTTCGGATTGGCGGTGAACCGGCGTTGGCAGAACCGCCAGACCCAGGAGTGGGAGGAGGCGACGTCGTTCTTCGACGTCGTCTGCTGGCGCGAGATGGCCGAGAACGTCAGCGAGACCCTCACCCGGGGTGCGCGGGTGATGGTCGCCGGCCGCCTGGAGCAGCGGAGCTGGGAGACGCAGGAGGGCGACAAGCGGTCCAAGGTCGAAGTCGTGGCGGACGAGATCGGACCGTCCCTGCGCTGGGCCACGGCCCAGATCACCAAGAACGAGCGCCGGAGTCCCGGCGAGCGGTCACGTCCGGCCCGCGCCGCCGCCGGCGCCCGCAGACCCCCCGGCCGGCTACGGATTCGACGAGGAGCCTTTCTGACATGGCACGGAACAATCAACGCGGAGGAACGGCGCCGAGGCGCGCGCCAGAAGGATCTCGGCCGACGGATCAAGAAGAAGCCGTGCGCGCTGTGTCGCGACCAGGTCGACTGGGTCGATTACAAGGACGTCCCGATGCTGCGCAAGTACATGAGCGACCGCGGCAAGATCCGGTCGCGTCGCGTCACCGGGAATTGCGCCCAACACCAACGGGCTCTCGCGCAGGCCATCAAGACCGCCCGTGAGCTCGTCCTGTTGCCCTACACCCAGCGGACGGTGACGGAACGTCCCGGCGGTCGCGGTCGCGACCGAGGGCGACCGGGGCGACCGGGGCGACCGAGGTGACCGCGGCGACCGGGGAGAGCGCACGTTGAGCGATGCGACGGCGTCGACGAACGGCGATGTGGCCTCCGCAGAGGACGTGGAGGAAGCCGACGAGGCCACCCTCCCGGAGAGTGAGGACTGATGAAGGTCCTGCTTCGTGACGACGTCGTCGGCGTGGGCCGGCGTGGGGACATCGTGAAGGTCGCCGGCGGCTTCGCGCGGAATTTCCTCCTGCCCGAGGGTCGGGCCATCGTGGCCAACGACGGGATCGAGGGGCAGGCGGAGCGGATGCGCCGGGGCCGGGACCTGCGGGAGGCCCAGGACCGCAAGGGCGCGGAGGCGCAGGCCGCCATCCTGGCCGGGGCGGTCATCCCGATTTCGGCGCGCGCCGCCGGCGGGGGCAGGCTCTTCGGTTCCATCGGGCCCGCCGACGTCTCCGAGGCCATCCGGGCGACGAAGGGGGTCGAGGTCGACCGCAGGCACGTGCTCCTGGCCGAGCACATCAAGGAGACGGGCAGTTTCGAGGTGCCGGTCGAGCTCTTCCCGGACGTCGTGACCGTGGTCACGGTCGAGGTGACACCCGCAGGCTGAGAGCGACGGGACGGCATCGCTGTCACAGCGGGATGCTGCGCTTGACCACGTGCCGGCCCTTCGTACACGGCTTTTCCACACGTGGCGCGAGCTTTCCCACAACAAGTTCGCCCTTATGGTCCCCAGCCGGGGCCGGGCAGAGTAGGGGACCGTGGTCCACGCCGTCGACGATCCCCGCCACACCCCGTTCCGGGTGGCCCCCGTGGCCGGTGCGCGGGTGCCCCCGCATGACCTCGACGCGGAGCAGTCGCTGCTCGGGGCGATGCTGCTGTCGTTCGACGCGGCCTCGGTGGGCATCGAGGTGTGCTCGTCCGGCGACTTCTACAAACCGGCGCACGGGCACATCTTCTCGGCGATCCGGGCGCTGCTGGAGCGGGGCGAGCCGATCGACGCAGTGACGGTCACCGATGAGCTCAAGCGTTCCGGACTGCTCGAGGCGGTGGGTGACCCGTCGGTGTTCATCTCGCTCCAGGCCAACACTCCGTCGATCGCCAACGCCCGGCACTACGCCGTCATCGTCGAGGAGCACTCCCTGCTGCGGAAGCTCATCGGGGTGGCAGGGGAGATCTCCGACATCGGCTACTCGGTCCCCGAGGACGTGAAGCTCGCCGTCGACGAGGCCGAGCAGCTCGTGTTCGACGTGGCGGAACGGCGGACGGCCGAGTCCATGTACCCCCTGCGTGAGCTGCTGGGGAAGGGGTTGGACCGGATCGAGGAGCTGGGGCAGCGAGGTTCGTCCATCACCGGTGTGGCGTCGGGCTACCACGAGCTCGACAAGATCCTCCTCGGGTTCCAGCCGTCCTCTCTCAACATCGTCGGAGCCCGTCCGGGCATGGGCAAGACGAGCTTCGCCCTCGGTGTCCTGGCGCACGTGGGCCTGGAGTCGCAGCGACCCGCGCTGCTGTTCTCCCTGGAGATGGGCCATTTGGAGCTGACGCAGCGCATCCTGGCCTCCGAGGCCGAGGTCAACGGGCAGAGCCTGCAGACCGGGCGGATCCGCACGCAGGACTGGTCGAAGATCGGTATGGCGGTCACCCGACTGTCCAGTGCCCCGATCTTCATCGACGACAATCCGAACGTCACGGTCATGGACATCCGGGCGCGGGCGCGCCGGCTGAAGAAGTCCGAAGGCGACCTCGGGATCGTGGTCGTGGACTACCTGCAGTTGATGACCGGTCGGGGCAGGGCGGAGAACCGCCAGAACGAAGTGGCGGAGATCAGCCGGGGACTGAAGATCCTCGCTCGCGAGCTCGAGGTGCCGGTGCTCGCCCTCTCCCAGCTCTCACGCAACCTCGAATCTCGCCAGGACAAGACGCCGCAGCTGTCGGACCTGCGGGAGTCGGGGTCGCTCGAGCAGGACGCCGACGTCGTGCTCTTCATCTACCGCGAGTCCGAGTACAACGACGAGGTGCCGATCGATCGGGCCGACGACGCCCTCATTGAGGTCGCCAAGCACCGCAACGGCCCGACGGGTCGGGCCAATCTCCTGTTCCTGAAGCAGTACGCCCGGTTCGAGAACCATCGAGGGATGTAGTCCCCGAGCTCCGTCTGGAGTTCGTAGGCCCGTCGGACCGGGATCCGGCGTGGCCTCCGCCGCTCTTCGTTATGACGGCGGTCCGGACCAGTCCGAGTGGGGGTCTGATGCCGGGAACGAGTCGAGCTCCTGTTCGTCCACCCGATCCGCTATGGGGTCGTCGTCGACCGGTTCGCCATCGGTGGCGTTGACGTCGTCGTCCTTCGCCGGGACATCGGCGGTCTGCTCGGGATCTCGCTCAGCCATCCTCAACCACCCGCTTGACCGTAGTGCCGAGACCGCCTGAGTCGCTGCGACGCCAACGCGCCCGAAGCCATGACGACCGCGACCACGACGGCCAATTGGGCCGAGACGGCACCGGCCAGGAGCGCCGCCACCACAGCTTCGACCCCTATGAGCCCACCGAGAACGACCGGCTCGGCGCGGTGGAAAGCGCGATGGAAGTCGGCCAGCGACACGGGATCGGTGATTCGCCTCCCCAGCAGAACGGTCAGGCCGCGCACCAAACCGAATCCCGTCCCGACGGCCAGCGCGGCCAAAGGAGCGCCCGACAGGGCACCGAGCACGATCATCAGGTAGACGGCCGGGGTCACCACGTACGTGGCCAATCCGGAACCGATCTGCCACCCGAACCCCGCGCCGTACACCCAGGGGCGGAACTGATCGAGCCATCGCTCGTTGACCTGCCGACGATGAATCGGGATCCTGAAGCCGAAGGCGCCGACCTCTCCGGCCAGCGTGATGAGCGTGGCGCAAAGGCCCAGAGGAAGGAGCCACGTCGTCGGCAGACCCGCCCCGAGAGCGGCGAACGCCGCCATGACTCCGCCGAGGGTGGCACCGCCCAAGGTGCTCCCGAGCACGAACCAGGCCGCGGTGGTGCGGTACCGGTGTCCCCGGCCGGCTTCGGCGATGGGCGTGATCGTCGCCAGCATCGACAGTCCGCAGGGGGACCAGGTCGAGCGCAAGGCGGCTGCCACACCGACGACCGTCGCGCCGAGGACAAGAACGACCGCCGTCACTTCTGTCTCCTCGATCCCACGCTCACCCCTTCTTCCTCTTCGTCGTCATCCTCGATAACTCGTCTTCAACGTCATGCCGGTGAGCCGAGGAAGGGTGCATCGCCGAAAGCGAAGATTCCACCGTCTTGGGCCACCAGCCAATATCCGCCGGCACCGTCTTCACTCATCCCGACGACCGGACGATTGAGGTGCAGGCTGCCCGTCGAGCCCCAGAACTGCGCGTCGCCGAAGCAGAAGATGCCTCCGTCGGCCGCGACCAGCCAGTAACCCTCGCCCGAGGGGGTCGCGGCCATCCCCACAACGGGGGCGTTGAGGTGCAGGCTGCCCGTCGAGCCCCAGAACTGCGCGTCGCCGAAGCAGAAGATGCCTCCGTCGGCCGCCACCAGCCAGTAGCCCTCGCCCGAGGGGGTCGCGGCCATCCCGACAACGGGGGCGTTGAGGTGCAGGCTGCCCGTCGAGCCCCAGAACTGCGCGTCGCCGAAGCAGAAGATGCCTCCGTCGGCCGCCACCAGCCAGTAGCCCTCGCCCGAGGGGGTCGCGGCCATCCCCACGATCGGACGATTGAGGCGCAGGCTCCCCGTCGATCCCCAGAATTGTGCGTTGCCAAAACTGAAGATGCCTCCGTCGGCCGCCACCAGCCAGTAGCCGTGGCCCGAGGGGGTGGTGGCCATCCCCACGATCGGACGATTGAGATGCAAGCCCGACGCGTCTCCATCCGACGGGAAGCCTCCGAAGGCGAACAGTCGACCGAAAGCGGTCATGATGCCGTAGCCGTTGCCGGCGTGGCCGGGCGCCATCCCGACGACCTCACAGTTCGTGGCGGGTGAACTACACGGCGGCATGGGCGGCGCAGGAGTCCAACAGGGTTCGTTCTGCTCGGCCGTCGCATTGTCGACCGCGACGGCGGTGGTGCACGACGGGTCCACCTGCCACGGCGGCACGCACGCCACGACGCGGCAGACGATGCGACCCAAGCAGGCCACGTCCTGGTTGCACTGGCCGTAGCGGAACTGGAGGCATCCGGTGAGGAACGAGTCGCAGCCGTTCGGACCACACCCGCAATTGGTCCCGTCACACCCGGGTTCGCAGAAGCCGAAGCCACCACCGCAGCCGTTGGTGCACGAGCACGTCGCGTTGCAGTCCATGTAGTACCGGGGCCCGTTGCAGAACGAGGAGTTGTCGGCCATCCACCAGCCACCCATGACGGTGTTGGCCGGGCAGTAGTTGAACCCGCTGACCGCACAGCAGAACTCCGAGAAGCCCGAGCAGCAGGTCGATCCGCAGCCGCAGGCCGCGTTGCCGCACTCGCAGATCTGCCCATAGGCGGTGCCCGGTCGCAGGGCGAGATCGATGCCGCCGCCGACGGCGACTGCGCTGCCGACGAAGGCGGAGCGGTTGATCATGCTCCGGCGGGAGAGACGCGAATCGAGGAGGCGAGATGCGTGCGCCACCGCGGCACCGGTGAAGTTCACGACGACCTCACCCGACCCGGGTGGCGCACCTGGGTCTCGAGTGCGGGCAGCACCGCCATGGCGAGATACGTGAGCCACACGCCCACGGCGCTGGCGAACAACAGCGGCACGCCCGCCCAGGGTTGGTGCGAGAGGACACCGAGCGTCGTGGTCGTTGTGGGCGTCGAGGTCGCGACCGTGGCTGCCGCGACCGCAAAGACCAGGTTCAGCACGACGTGCAGCCAAGAAGCCGGCGTGTCGGCGCGTCCGAAGCACCCGCAGCTCGAGAGGGCCCCGCCCCTGACGCGGACGATCGCCGTCACGGCCGCGAACAGGAGGTATGAGGCCGAGACGAGGCCTCCCGTCAACGGCCCGGGAGCCGCGAACGCGGCCAGACCCAGGAGGGCCTCCGCCGCGGCACCAGTTCGAGTGGCGCCCTGCAACAGCCGAGTCGGGACCCGGTCGAGTCCGGGGAGAGCGCCCAGGGCACGGGCCGTGTCGCCCGGCCGGATCGCCTTCGCCACTCCGGCCCCGACGAGCAGCCCCGCAGCGACGAGATACAAACCGATCAGTTCCACGTGGCGCCTCGGAGTACCGGTGCCGGACTGATGTTCAGTTGCTGCAGCAGCGCGTTCACCCGGGGGACGAGGACCCGACGGAGCCCGTGGCTCCCGAGGACGGCATAGAACGAGAAGGGCCGTCCGGCCTCGGTGAAGAACCATTGGGTGCCGGACTGACCAACGATCCCGCGGCGGAGCAGGCTCGTCGAGAAGTGTGCGGGCGTGAGGCTCCGTGGCCTGCCTTGATGCGCGAAGAGCCTGGTGCCCACACTCTCGGGCCCGTATTCGAACAGCGTGGCGAACACGTCACCGGGTCGCATGAGGTTCACGGCGCCACTCCCGAAGTCTCCGACGTCGTCGGGGATCGGGAAGGTCGCGAACTGAGCCACCGGGTACGTCGTGGCACCTGACGGCGCGGGGCGTACGAAGATCCGGCCCTCGAAACCCTCCGGGAGCAGCGCGCCGATGCCGTGGGCGCCGATGGTGGTCATGGCCGTTCGTTGGGGAACATGTCGTCGAGGGTCTTGGGATACAGACTGGGATCGCCCGGCCGTATACCGGCCGCGAGCAGGATTTCGTCGGCCGACGCCTCGCGCGCCGGGCCCCCGAGTCGTTCCCCGGGCCGCGGCTGCGGCGCCGCCGCCCCGTTCGCATCGTGCTCGGCGCGGCGGACCAGGTCGACCAACTGCCCGACGTGGTTGGCCACGCCGTGGCCGACGCGTCGCCCCGTCGAACCGTCGACCAGCACGAAGAACGGGGAACCCGGCACCTGGTAGTCGAGCCAGGCTTCGGTCGACATCACGACGGGAATGCGACCGGTTGTCTTCGATGCCACCTCTGAGGGGATTTCAAGCTCTGGGCCCTTGGTCACGATGACCGACCGGACCCCGTGCGGCAATCCGAGGCGCTCAGGCTCTTGCAGTGCCCGCCAGAAGGTGGAACAGGTGCCGCAACCCGACGAGAGGAAGGCGAGCAGCGTGAGTTGCTCGCTGTTGGTCACCGACACCGCTCGGGCGTCGCCCGCCGGGGTGACTCCCGCGACATCGGGCACCGGTGCACCGACCAACGCCTGTCCGGTGACGGCCGGGACGTCCTGCTCGGACACCGCAGGGTCGCCGACGCCCACGCCGAGCTCGTGCAGGGAGCGCAAGATGTCCGCGTGGCTGCGGAGGAGGCCGGCGACCAGTACGCCGAGGACCAAGACCACGAATGTCACGACCACGACCAGTGCGATCACGCCGCCTCCTTTGGAGTCCTCCACCAGTATCTACCGGGGACGCCGGCGACGATCAACTTCGAGGTACCGACCGTCGATCAGGCGGCGTCGGAAGTGACCGGCCTATCCTGTCCAACGGTCATGACGGACCTCTTCCTCCCCGATCCCGAGCCCCGTGAGGTCCAGTACACGGTGATCTCCGTGGACGACCACGTGGTCGAGCCTCCGCACACCTTCGCAGGGCGGATGCCCGCAGCGCTGGCCGACCGGGCCCCGCGGATCGTCGAGACGCCCGAGGGCCACCAGGTCTGGGAGTTCGAAGGGGAGCACTTCACCCAGGTCGGGATGAACGCGGTCGCCGGCCGTCGCCCCGAGACCTACGGCCTGGAGCCGTTCCGATTCGACCAGATGCGTCCCGGTTGCTACGACGTCGATGCTCGGATCACCGACATGGACCTCAACGGTGTCTGGGCGTCGGTCAACTTTCCTTCCCAGATCACAGGTTTCTGCGGGCGTGTCTTCTTTGCCTGCGCCGATCGTGAGCTCGGATTGGCCTGCGTGCGAGCGTGGAACGATTGGCTCTACGAGGAGTGGTACACGGCGTATCCCGACCGCATCGTGCCGTTGGGCATCACCTACCTCAGTGACCCGGCGCTCGCGGCCGAGGAGATCCGCCGGAACGCCGCACGCGGGTTCACGTCGGTCACGCTGCCCGAGCGACCGCACGCGGTCGGGTTGCCCTCACTGTGGGACCGCGGACACTGGGACCCGATCATCGAGGCGTGCGTCGAGACGGACTCGGTCGTATCGCTGCACGTCGGCAGCTCGGGTCTCATGCCCTTCCCGCCCGGGGGACCCGGTCTCCAGCTCGGGGCGACGCTGTTCGGACAGCTTTCACTCGCCGCGTGCGCGGAGTGGCTCTGGTCCAAGTATCCGCTCTACCAGCCGGACCTCCACATCGCCATGAGCGAGGGCGGAATCGGATGGGTGGCGATGCTGATCGACCGCTTGGACAACATGGTGGATCGTTCCGGCTACGGCCAGGGCTGGAAGGTCCGCCCGTCGGAGGTGCTGCGGAGGAACTTCTGGTTCTGCACCATCGACGACCCGTCGACGATCGAGACCCGCCACGCCATCGGGGTCGAGAACATCATGGTCGAGGTCGACTATCCCCACGGGGACGGGACGTGGCCCGACACCCAGAAGGTCATCGAAAGGTGCTGGGGTGACATCCCGGCTGACGAGCTCCGTGCGATGTGCTGCGAGAACGCGGCGGCGCTCTACCGCCATCCGCTGCCAGAGTTCGTGGTGCCCGCGTAACTCGAAGGAGTTCAGGGGGATCGGGCCGCGCCGAGCGTTCCCCACAGCGGCGACGGACGCGAGATCGTGATCCGGCCGTCCGGGGACACGAAGTGCAACTCCTCGTTGGCGTTGCCCGACATCGACCAACCCGTCGAGTGCACCAGGTGATGGTGGTGTGCGCACAAGATGACCAGATTGTCGAGATCGGTCCGTCCACCCGGCTTCCAGGGAATCACGTGATGGGCGTTCAAGAATCGGACGTGCTCGCAGCCAGGAAAGCGGCAGCGGCGGTCTCGGCGCATGAGCTCGCGGCGCTGGGTGTCGGTCGGAAAGCGCCTGGCCCGGCCTTCGTACATGGTGTGTCCTGCTTCGTCGTCGAGGGCGACGACCATCGCGGCCTCACAAGCCAGTCGCCGGACGACTGCGCTCGAGATCAGGCCGTCCCGCTCGAGCTCCGCCCCCATCCTGCACGCCTCGTCGAGCAGGGTCGAGAGGGCAACGTGGGCAACGACGAGATACGGCGCAGGGTCACCGTTCGCGCCGGCCGCCCCTCGGCAGAGGAGCACGAGAGCCTGGCCCAGGCGCTCGTCGTAAGGGATGCCTCCCTCGTCTCCGAGCGCCTTCGCGATGCCTTCGAGGCGGCCTCTCACCTCCGCGTAGGCCTCCTTCGGCAGGCGGGCCGTCATGGTGCACGTCGTGTCGTTGAGCTTGAGGCTGGGGTGCTCGGGCCCCGAGGCGGGAGGTTCGCCGTCCTCGTCTTCGGCCGCGGCGCGCCGCGCCAGCTCGCCGAGCTCGCGCACGCTCCGCCCCTCGAGCGCTTCGGAAGCCCAGCGTGCATCCGACTCGGGGTCGGCCACGTCGACGAGGGCGCGCACCTGATCGAAGCTGGCCTGGCCCGAGGAGAGGGCGCCCTGGAGGTGGGGCAGGTCGAAGAGGCGTCGGCCAACGTGCGACAACGTCCGGGCGCTGGCGGCCGAACGTCGACACCGCGCCGAGATCCACGTCTCGATGCTGGTCGCCCCGTCGGCGCGAAATGCCTGGCGCCGTTCCATCTCGCCGCTCACCTGGGCCTCGCGGCCACTGAGAGCGTCTTTGACTCGAGCGGAGCCGAGCATGTCCTGACGCAGCTCCTCGTCGCTCATCCGAGCCAGCTCGGCGTTGGTGAGCGGGCCGAGGCGGACCGTGACCGTGGTGTTTTCGGCGACCATCGCCCGGTGAACGGTCGGCAGAAGCCGTTGGTGTCGGTGGTGAATGCGATCGTCGATGACGCGAGCGTGGGTGAGCGGTAGGGACGTCAGCGGGAAGACGTTCCGAAGACCTCGGAGACCTCCAGGGCGACCGGCACGTCGAGCTGCGAGTACGTGCAAGAAGCGGGGTCTCGGTCCGGACGCCATCGCACGAAGGAGGTGGCGTGGCGGAATCGATCCGACTGAAGGTGGTCGTAGGACACTTCGCACACCGCTTCGGGCCGCAGTGGTTCCCACGTCATGTCCTTGCCCGCGTTCCACCGGTTCATCCCTCCGGGCGCCCGGCCAGATGTCTGAGCCTCCGCCCACCCGGCCCACGGGTGGCCTTCCATGGCGCGGTCACGGTAGGGCGCCAGCTCGTCGACGAGCTCACGGCGGCGGGCCACGCTGAACCCGGACGCCACGCCGACGTGGTGGAGCGTGCCTTCGGAGTCGTAGATCCCCAACAGCATCGATCCGACGCCAGCGCCGTCTTTGTGCGTGCGGAAGCCGGCGACCACGCAGTCGGCGGTCCGCTGGTGCTTGACCTTGAGCATGACGCGCTTGTCCGGCAGGTAGTGCAGGTCGGAGGGCTTGACGACGACGCCGTCGAGGCCGGCACCCTCGAAGCGCGAGAACCAGTCCGTCGCCAGGTCTGGGTCTTGCGTGGCCGGCGTCAGGTGTACCGGTGGGCTCGAATGGCCGAGCAGCTTCTCGAGGGTCTTACGGCGTTGCGAGTAGGGCGCCTCCATGTACGACGTGTCGTCGTGCGCCAAGAGGTCGAAGGCAACGAAGGACGCCGGCGTTGTCTCGGCCAACTGGCGGACCCTGCTCTCTGCGGGGTGGATCCGCTGCGAGAGCATGTCGAATTCGAGGCCGCGTGGGCCGACGACGACCACCTCGCCGTCGAGGACGCACCGTGCCGGGAGCTCCCGCTTGAGAGCCTCGACCAGCTCGGGAAAGTATCGAGTGAGCGGCTTCTCGTTGCGGCTGCCCAGTTCGACCATGTCTCCCTCCCGGAACACGATGCAGCGAAACCCGTCCCACTTCGGTTCGTAGAACAGCCCGGGGTCCCGGGGCAGGTCGCGGGTCAGCTTGGCCAGCATGGGCGCAACCGGGGGCCGGACGGGCAGGGAGAATTCGGGAGAGGCCTCGGCCATGGTTCTCGGAGGCTTGGCCTCGGACTCGGGCGGAGACTTGGCTTTGGACGAATCGGACGGCGGAGACTTGGCTTTGGACGTGGGAGAGGGTTTGGCCTTGCGTGCGGGCGGGGAGTCGGAGGTCACGCCGCCTCACCCTGGCCGTGGCGGGGGGCGGCTGCCCAGGCAAGGAGGTCGTCGGCCGGCAGGCGGTTGACGACGCGGTCGGCGGGCACGCCGGCGGCAGCCGCGTTTCGGCAGCCGCGGCCCAGCCACTCGAGCTGCCCCGGAGCATGGGCGTCGGTGTCGACGGCGAACGAGCACCCGTGGTCGACGGCCTGGCGCAGGAGGTCCTCGGGGGGGTCCTGGCGCTCGGGTCGGGAGTTGATCTCGACCGCGGTGCCGGTGCGGGCGCACGCGGCGAACACGACGTCGGCGTCGAAGGAGGACTGCGGGCGGCCGCGGCCCGTGATGAGGCGCCCGGTGCAGTGGCCGAGGATGTCGGTGTGCGGGCTCTCGACCGCCGCGACCATGCGGGCCGTCATCTGCGGCGCCTCCATCCGCAGCTTGGAGTGGACGCTGGCCACGACGACGTCGAGCTCGCCGAGGAGGTCCAGGTCGAGGTCCAGGTTTCCGTCCTCGAGGATGTCGACCTCCATGCCGGTCAGGATGCGGAAGGGCGCCAGCTCCTCGTTCAGCTCGTCGACCACCATCAGCTGCCGGCGGAGACGCTCCTCGTCGAGGCCGTGGGCCACGGTCAGGCGCGCGCTGTGATCGGTGAGGACGAGATACTCGCGACCGAGACCCCGGGCCGCCTCGGCCATCTCGCGGATCGGGCTGCCGCCGTCGGACCAGTCCGAGTGCGAGTGGCAGTCGCCGCGCAGCGACCGGAGCAACATCGCGGCCGGACCGTCGTCGTCGAGCTCGAGGTCGGAGTCGGGCGCCGCGGCCTCCAACTTCGAGAGGTAGGCGGGCACCTCCCCCCGCAGCGCCTCGGTGATGACCTGCGCCGTGGACTTGCCCACCCCCTCCATGCGCTGCAACCGTCCCGATTGGGCGAGGACCTCGAGGTCCTCGGTCGGGACGTCGGCGATCGCCCGGGCGGCGTGGCGGAAGGCGCGGACCTTGTAGGTGTCCGCCCCGCTGCGCTCGAGTCGGAACGCGATCTTGTTGAGGGCATCGAGCGGCTCCACTATTGACGCTTCACCTTTTTCGTTCCATCGCCCATCATGCTCGTTCGTTCCCCGTTCCCATCCCGTTCCCCGTTCCCCGTTCCCCGTTACGTCTTCTTGGCCCGGCTCGGTGCCACCCGGGTCGGCTCGTCGGGCATCTTGGGGTACTGCGGCGGCCACGGCGCATCGAGCAGACCTGCATCCCGGTCCGCTGCCGCCATGGCGAGGAGCGGGTCGATCGACTGGGGCGCGTCGGCGATGTCCGCCCAGGGATCGCCCCGCCGGCGCACGAGGTCGGGGACCGAGCGGATCGTCAGCTCGTCGGCCACGACGGTCTCGACCTCCTCCCACGAGAGCGGGGTCGACACCTGGCCGCCGACGCGGGGCCGGGCGAACCAGGCTCCGAACACCGTCTTGTGCGGCGCGTTCTGGTTGAAGTCCACGAAGACGCGGCGTCCGCGCTCCTCCTTCCACCAGCTGGCCGTGATCTCCTCGGGATGCCGGCGCTCGAGCTCCCGGGCCAGGGCCAGCGCGGCCGCGCGGACCTCGATGGAGTCCCATCGCGGCTCGAGCCGCACGTAGACGTGGAGCCCGTTGCTGCCCGTCGTCTTCGGGTATCCGCGCAGGCCGAGCTCCACCAGCAGGTCCCGGCAGCGCAACGCGGCGCCCCGCACCTCCTCGAAACCGATCCCCGTCGTCGGGTCGAGATCGATGCGCAGCTCGTCGGCATGCTCCGGGTCGGCCGCCCGGTAGGGCCAGAGGTGCAGCCCCAGACAACCGATGTTGACCGCCCACACCACGTGGGCGACGTCTGCGACCACCAGGGCGTTCGAGGTCGTGCCGTTGGGTGTCGACACCGTCGTCGACTCCAGCCAGTCGGGGGCCCCGTTCGGGATCCGCTTCTGGTAGAAGGACTTCCCGGCCGCGCCCTCGGGGAAGCGTTGGAGCATCGCCGGCCGCCCGCCGGCCGTGTTCATCAAGTGCTCGCCCACGTCGAGGTAGTACGACACCAGGTCGAACTTCGTCGCTTCGAGCGCGGGGAAGTAGACCTTGTCCGGTCTCGAGACGAGGATCTCGCGCCCGGCCACCTCGACGGGGCGTCCCTCGTCGTCACGAGCCACGAATCGGAGCCTAGGCCGGTCCGGCCCCGGCATCCGCCGTGGCGCAGAGGTGCTCCTCGGCCGCTTCGCCGTGCTCGTCGCGGCCGGACGGCGGCCGGTCTGACGGGGATCCGATCAGATCAGATCAGGTCGGCGAGCCCGTCCCAGCCGTCCGGCGGCGGAGCCAGGCGCCAGAACTGCTCGGGCACTCGGGCCTCCAGGCGGGCGGACAGCGCGTGGTCGCGTTCGAGCGGGGCGATCTGGGACCGGTAGCACCAGATGGCCCGGCGCTTGCGATCCTCGTCCGGCACGTGGGGAACGATGGCGGGCGTCGGCCACGGCCGGCTCCGCAGGAGCTTCGCCACGCGCCAGGCCAGCAATCCCGGCAGGTGCTTGTACCCGTGGTCCTCGTAGCAGAACCACTCGCGATCGGGCTGTTGCTCCCGTACTTCGAGGCAGGCGTCGTGGACCATGACGTGGTCGGGGTTGGCCAGGCCCATGGGGAAGAACACCGCGGTCGGATCGAGCTCGGCGATGGTGGCGCCGAGCACCGGGGCGACCTCGTCGGGTGTGGGGCGTTCGGCCGGCGCCAGGTACTGGTGGTCGGAGAACTCGAGCCAGCGGTAGCCCGACTCCAGCACGGCCATCGCGGCGGCGTCCTCCTCCCGACGCACGGCGACGACGTCGTCGCCCGAGACGAAGCCCCCCAGGGCGTCCCACTCGGTCGGCTCCTCCGGGTACGCGGGCGGTCGGCCGCCGAGCACGGTGACGACGGTCGTGTCCTCATAGCTCGTCAGGAGATGGCCGGCTCCCATGGCCGCGTCGTCGAAGTGAGGCGAGACGACGAGGATGCGTCTGAATGCGCCCGGGTCGACCTCGCCCCAGGTCGGCTCGGCGAAGGTCACGGCCGGATCATACGGCGACGTGGCGCCGGAACGCGGGGAGCAGCGCGCCGACGACGGCCGCGCCGACGATGCACGCCAGGCCGCCCGAGACGACCGAGAACTCGACCGACGTCAGCGCGGCCACGGCACCCGATTCCATGTCGCCGAGGCGTGGCCCCCCTTGGACCACCGCCATCTGTATCGACGACATCCGGCTGCGGAAGCGCTCGGGGACGGTGCCCTGGAGCATGGTGTTGCGCAGCACGGCCGAGATCACGTCGGCCCATCCGGCGATGGCGAGCAGCACGAGCGCGATCCAGAGCGTGTCGACGAGGCCGAAGACGGCGATGGCCACACCCCACACCGAGACGGCCACGATCACGGCCCAACCCTGCCGCCGCAGCGTGGGGACCCACCCGGTGGTGAGCGCACCGACGAGCGCTCCCACCCCGGGCGCGGCGTACAGGAAGCCGAGCGTGACCGTCCCTCCCCCGAAGATGTTGGCGGCCATGGCGGGGAAGAGCGCCCGGGGCATGCCGAAGACCATGGCGTTGACGTCGATGAGGTAGACGCCCTGGAGCGCCTGGCGCGTCCGCAGATAGCGCAGCCCCTCCCGGATGGACTGCCACGGCGGGAGGCTGTTGGCGCCGGCGGCCGGGGGGATCGGAGCCAGGAGGGCCGAGGTGACCAGCGCCACCAGGAAGGAGACGGCGTCGAGCCCGTAGACGAGCGGCAGCCCGATGGTGAGCAGGACGCCGGACACGGCGGGACCGACGACCGTGCCGATCTGGATGATGATCTGCATCATGGCGAAGGCGGCCGGCAGGTGTTGCCGTTGGACCAGGCCGGGAACGGCGGCCATGCGGGCCGTGCTGGAGAAGCCCATGAAGCCCGCGGCGACGGCACTCACGACGTAGAGCGCGGCGAGCGAGGGGTGGGGGAGCGCCGCGTTGACGGCCATGGCGCCGCTGGTGAGCGCCAGCACGACCGAGGTCCACACCATGATGGTGCGCTTGTCCACCGAGTCTCCGACCGGGCCGGCGCTCAACGCCCCGACGAGGAACGGGATGAGCTGGGCCAGGCTGATGGCGCCGACCTGCAACGAGGAATGGGTGGCGGTGAAGACCTGGTACGGGATCGCCACCACGGTCAGCTGGTTGCCCAGCATGGAGACCAGCTGGCCCGTGAACACGAGCCGGAAATCGCGGCCCTCCCTCAGCGGGGAGGTGTCGACAAGGATCCGCCCCGCCATGAGGTGCGATCAGGCCAGCCGCCGCCCGAGCTCGCGCACCGGGATGTCCCACGCGGCCGGCCAGTCCATGGTTCGCAGCAACGCGTCGCTCCCGCCGTCGCAGAAGACGACGGAGCCGCAGAAGAACGCGGCATCAGGGCCGAGAAGGAACTCGACGAGCGCGGCGATCTCCTCCGGGCGGCCGGGCCGGCCGACCGGGATCGGGAGCATGTCGAGGAGCGGTGCCGTGTCGGCGTCGGCCCTCATCGCGGCCACCATGGGCGTGTCGATCATGCCGGGGGCGATCGCGTTCAACCGGAGCCCGCTCCCGGCCCACTCGGGGCCGCACGCCTGACGGCGGACCCAGTGGGCGACGGCGAGCTTCGCGGCCGGGTAGGCCACCATGGAGCCGTGGGCGTCGGCCAGGCGGGCACAGGCTTCCTCGTCGTGGGCCAGGCACGCCGCCACGATCTCGGCCGGGATCCCGGGCTGGACCGTCGTCGAGTTGGAGCTGATGGCGACGGCCGGCCGCCGCCGGCCTCCATCATCGGGCGCAGACCGTTCAGGACGTCGACGGTGCCGAAGTAATTGACGGACGTGAGAAGCGATCCGGCCCGGCCCGGGGAGCCGCCGAGCCCGGCGCAGGTGACGACCGCGGCGACGCGGCCGCCGGTGCGTTCGCCCACCTCGTCGACGGCGCGCCTGCGTCCGACCGGGGTCCCGAGGTCCGACACCACGTCGGTCTGCTGGACGTCGACGCCGATGACGTCCCAGCCCGACGCGGCCAGCCGCGCGACGCAGGCCGCGCCGATCCCCGACGCGGCACCGGTGACGACGACGTTGCGCTCAGGCAGCGCGACGTTCCTTGAGCAACGCCAGCGCCTTGTCCGCGTGTCCGGCCATCGAAACTTCGGAGTGGATCACCTCGAGCACCTTGCGGTCGGTGTCGATCACGAAGGTGATCCTCTTGTTGGGCAGGAAGCTGGGTCCGCGCTTGGCGCCGAGCTGCGCCGCCACCGTCCGGTCGGGGTCGGAGAGGAGCGGGAAGCCGAGGGACTCCTTCTCGTCGAACTGCCGCTGCTTGTCGACCTGATCGGCGCTGATGCCCACGGGCTGCGCCCCGACCGCGGCGAACTCGGCCTTGAGGTCGCGGAAATGGCAGCTCTCCTTGGTGCATCCGTAGGTCATGGCGGCCGGGTAGAAGAACAGCACCACCGGCCCCCCCGCCAGCAGCCGGCTGAGCGACCGGGGCGTTCCGCTCTGGTCCGGTAGCTCGAAATCCGGGACGACGTCACCTGTGCGCATCCGCTCAATGTAGGGCGGAAGCGGCGGGGCGTGCCCGGGACTACCCCTCGAAGCGGAAACCGACCCCACGCACCGTCACCAGGTGGCGGGGGTTGGCCGGGTCCGGCTCGATCTTGCGGCGCAGCCGCTTGATGTGAGTGTCCAGGGTACGGGTGTCGGTCAGCTCCTGGTCCCACCACAGTCGGTCGATGCACCAGTCGCGGGTGACGACCTGCCCGCTGTGGGACATCAGGAGCGCCAGCAGGTCGAACTCCTTGCGCGACAGGTCGACGGGAACCTCGCTGACGGTGACCTCCCGCCGTCCGGCATCGAGCCGTACGGGTCCGACGGCGAGGACCTCTTCGTGGTGCTCGGCCACCGCGACCCCGCGCCGGAGGACGGCGCGCATCCGGGCGACGAGCTCGCGCAGACGGAACGGCTTGGCGACGTAGTCGCTGGCTCCCAGCTCGAGCCCGAGCACGATGTCGACTTCGGAGTCGCGCGCCGTCACCATGATGATCGGCACCGGTTTGAGGGCGCGCATCTGCTGGCAGATCTCGATGCCGGACTGGTCGGGGAGCATCACGTCGAGCAGCACGAGATCGGGATGGACCCGGTGGAAGAGGCGCAGCGCCTCGTGGCCGTCGCCCGCGCTCTCGACGGTGAAACCCTCCCGGGTCAGGCCGGACGCGAGCGCCTGACGGTACGACTCCTCGTCGTCGACGACGAGCACGAGCGGCCTGCTGTCGCGCGGCGGCCCGGCGAGGGTCGTCCGACCCGTCGCCGCCGGTGCGTTCGCGATGGCCATGGGGTCGACCTCAGGCAGCGTCGTCGGGGGTGGGAGGGTGGCGAAGGGCAGGCGACGACGGTGGCCGGGGGGATGGTCGCACCGACGTCGCCTGGGTGCGTGGGGAGGCGAAATCCCACGCCCTGGTGACCAACGACCCGAGGAACCCGAAGCGGTGTGAGCGCTCCGGCCGGATCATGATGACCTCGGCCAGGAGTCCCTGGCCGTGATGGCCGTCACTACCCGAAGGACCGGGACGGTGGTCCGGGCGGGTGTCGAACGTGTGCTTGACGTCCACGCTGGCCATCGATTCGTCACGCTACGGAGCGCAGATGAACGCGCTGTGAATCGGCAGCGACCAACAAGTGTACTGAAGATGAACTCTTCCTACGCCGTTCGTTACGCTGCGCTCGTACGGATCGAGTGGGAGGTACCGAATGACCGAGGCAATGGGCCACGGCGTGAACCAGCGCAAGGCGATTCGGATGACGCCCGAGGAAGTCGACGCGTTCCTGGCCGAGCGACGGGCCATGACGATGTGCTCCATCTCCCCCGACGGCTCCATCCATGCCGTCGCCATGTGGTACGGCTTCGTCGACGGATGCATCGCGGTGGAGACGAAGACCAAGTCCCAGAAGGTGCAGAACCTCCGGCGTGACCCGAGATGCACCCTGCTGTTCGAGGCCGGCGACTACTACGACGAGCTCCGCGGCGTGGAGCTGGTCGGCCGGGCCGAGATCATCGAGGACCCGGAGAAGCTCTTCGCTCTCGGCGTCAGTGTCTACGAGCGCTACACCGGTCCGTACACCGAAGAGATGAAGCCCTTCGTCGACGTGATGCTGCACAAGCGAGTCCTGGTCAAGATGCAGGCCGAGCGCACGGTCAGCTGGGACCACCGAAAACTGGGCTTCCCTCGACACGCCCGGCGTGAAGTTCGACTTCGCCGTAGCCGGTGGCGGCGCCGCCGGAACGCGCCGTCGCCGCCTACGCATCACCGTCCTTCTACGAGAGCCGTGACGACATCGCCGTGCTGGGAGCCGTCGAGCACGACGGAGCGGTCGAGGTCCGCTACCGGTTCCGGGGAAATGTCTCGGGTGCCGTCCGGCGCGTGGTCGATCCGGCCAAGCTCTCGTGGGTGACGCGGATGTCCGTGATGGCGGACAGCTCCGGTGCGAGTGGGACATCGTGCCCGACCACTATCCCGATCGCCTGTCGTCGAGTGGCCGCTACACCTTCGAGCCGGGAGAGGGAGGCACGCTCGTCGGCGTCGAGGGTGAGCTCCAGGTCCGCGTGCCGTTGGTCGGACGGTCGGTCGAGCGCGCCATCGTCTCGGGCTTGCGCAACTACATCGAGGCGGAGGTCGCGAGCATCCCGGACTTCGCCGGCTGATTCAGGCGGCCGCCTTGAGCAATTGCGTCATCCCCTCCTCGATCCCCGTCGCCAGCACGTCGAGGTCGGGCGACGAGTCGTAGTCCCCGGTGATGCCGAAGTTGACCTCCCCGTCGTACGAGAAGATGGCCACGCCGATGCGCATCTGGCCCCCGAGGGGGACGTAGGGGAAGGCGCGCACCATGCGCCGGCCCGCCGCGTACAGCGGGACCTGAGGGCCGGGGACGTTCGTCGTGACCGTGTTCACGTTGCGCTGCGCCGCCCTGGTGGCCAACCGCATGCCCATGGCGAGGAGCATCGGCGGCGCGAACCCGGACATGGAGGTCAAGGCCTCACCTGCCACCGCCTGACGCGAGTCCTTGAGATCCTTCATCTGCTCGGTCACCGTTTGGAGACGCAGCTCGGCGTCCTCGATGTCGACCGGCAGCTCGGCGAACATCGCCGAGACCTTGTTGTCGAAGGTGCCGTCGCCCACGGCCTTGCCCGATCCGTCCCGCGGTCGGACGGACACGGGGACCAGGGTCCGCACCACGCGTTCGACGTCCTCGCCGCGGGACAGCAGGAGCTCGCGGAAGCCGTTGGTGATGCAGGCGAGGACGACGTCGTTGAAACTGCCGCCGAGCGAGCGGCGCACCGTCTTGATGTCCTCGACCGAGGTGGACGCCCAGGCGTAGCGGCGATGAGGGCCGAGGGGACCGTTGAGGGAGGAGGGCGGGGTCGGACGCACCAGTCCGCCCATGGCCACCAGCCCGCTCGTCACCTCGGCGGCGTAACGGGCCATGCGCCGCAGGGCGCGGGTCTGCGCCCTTGCCGCGCGCACGAGCTCGTAGGGAGACCGGATGAGGCCGGCCAGGGCGTCCGCCACCAGCTCGAGGCCGGAGGGCACCGGGGCGGGGGTCCACTCGACCCGCCGCGCCGGCCGCTCGGCGTCGGGGCTCAGGTCCATGACCACGGCCAGCAGGTCGGTGCCGGACACGCCGTCGACCAGGGCGTGGTGGGTCTTGGACAGCATGGCCCAGCGCCCGCCCTCGAGACCCTCGACCACCCAGATCTCCCACAGCGGCTTGGCACGGTCGAGCTGCTGCGCCATCACCCGGCCGACCAGCTGGCGCAGCTCCGGTTCCCCGCCCGGCGCCGGGAGGGCGGTGTGGCGGATGTGGTAGTCGAGGTTGAAGTGGGGGTCGTCCACCCAGACCGGCCGACCCAGGTCGAAGGGCACGAACTGCACGCGCTGCCGATAGCGGGGGACGAGGTCGAGCTTGGCCCGGATCATGGCGACGACGTCGTCGAAAGGCGGTTCCGGCCCTTCGAAGAGAGCCACCGACGCGATGTGCATGTGCGAGACGTCGTCCTCGATGTGCAGGAACGAGGCGTCCATCGGGCTCAACCGGTCAGGGCTCATCGGCTCTCCCTTCGCGTGCTGCCCGAAGGCTATCGAGGTGTGAGGTCGCCGGCGCCCGTACCGGGAGTTTTCGCCAGGGATCTATCGGGCGACCGCGTCGGCGTCCGGCTGGCCGAGCGAGGCCAGGAAGGGCGTCGTGAGGATCCGCCGACGCGTCTCCTCGTAGGCCGCCTCGACCACCCGCGGTCCGCGGTCCTCGGCCATCGCCCGCAGCCCCATGATCCGGCGGCACTCGGCCCCGGGCTCCAGGCGGATGACGGCGGTGCCGGCCTGCTCGAGCCTCACCACCTCCCGTTCGGTGCGGCGATGGACGCTCCGCCGCAGCAGCCCGTCCGCGCCGTGCGCACGCCCGTGCGCGGCCGACATCGACGACACGATCACCACCAGGTCGAGCGCCTCGGACCGCAGGACGTCCGCATTCGTCACGGAGTGCACGCCCCCGTCGATGTACTCGGTGCCGCCGATCGTGACCGGGCGGAAGTAGGCCGGGATGGCGCACGACGCCAACACGGCGGGAGCCAGCCTCGATGCCGGCGATCCGTCTCGGCCGAACACGACCCGCGCGCCGTCGCTCCGGCGGACCGCGCAGACGCGCAGTCCCTCGGGCCAACGGCTGCCGATCAGCTCGTCGAGCCCGCCGGCCCGGGCGGAGATGTCGATCTGGCCGCGGGGCGCCAGGGTCGCCGCGGCGACCTCGGGACGGAAGGCCAGGGGACGTCGGGCCACGCGGGCGATCAGCGCCGGTGACGGCAGGTTCCAGGGCCGGAGCACGTCGAGGACGTTCGGCGCCGGCAGCGGCCCGGCGTCTTCGGGCAGGATCCGCCGGAGGATGTCGCCGCCGCGCCGGGACGTCGGCACGCCGTAGACCGATGCCGCCAGGTCCGTCGCCGCGACACCGACCCGGAGCGCGGCACCCGTGACCGAGCCGGCCGAGGTGCCGACGATCACGCCGGCCCGCCGCGCGTCCCATCCGCTCTCGCGTTCGAGCGCGGCCAGGACCCCGGCCTGGTAGGCCTGGCCCACGACGCCACCCGCCCCGAGCACCAGCCCGATCGTCATCACATCTTTCTAGCGGCATCCCGGTCGCTCTTGGACTCGCGGCAAGGATCGGCAACTGGGGTGACCCCGCCGGTTCACCGTGCCGGGGTACCGGGGCGGCTCCCTAAGGTGTCATGACGGAAGGGATCATCGCCGTCCTCGGGGGCGTCGTCCTCATCGTCGCCATCCTGAGCGACGCGGTGGCCACGCTCGTCGTGACCCAGGGCGCCGCCGCTCTCTGGCGGCCGACGCGGATCTTCTACGCGACCACGTGGCGGGCGGTCAGGGCGCTCGCCGCCCGGGTGCCGGACCGCCTCGGCGCTTTCGTGCTCAACGTCTACCCGGCCCTCTCGCTCCTGGCGCTGCTCGTCCTGTGGCTGGTCGGGCTGCTGGTCGGATGGTCGCTGGTGTACTGGGGGGCGGACGCGCACGTCGCCGGCGCCCACGACTGGGGCGGCTTCGTCTACTACGCCGGGACGTCGCTGGTGACGCCCGCCTTCGGGTCGGCGCAGGGGGCGTTCCGCATGATCACGCTGCTCGAGACGCTCACCGGAGTGGTGACGATCGCGTTGGTGATCTCGTACCTCCCTGCCCTCTACGCCGCGTACAGCCGCCGCGAGTCGCGGCTGCTCACGCTCGACGACCCCCGGGGCGGCCGGATCACCCCCGTCCGCGTGATCGCGGTGAACGCGCCGGGCGGCGACCTCGAGCTGCTCTACCGCTCGTTCGCCGAGTGGGAGCAATGGATCGCGGACCTCCTCGAGAGCCACGTCTCGTACCCGATGCTCGCCCTCTTCCGCTCCCAGCACGAGGGCCAGTCGTGGGTCACCGCGCTCGGGGTCGTCACGGACGCGGCCGCGCTCGCCTCGGCCTGCATCGAGGGCGCGCGGGACCGGGAGCCCTACTTCGTCTACCGGCGTGGGCGGCGGGCGGTGCTCGAGATATCGAGCCGTCTCCACGTCCCCTCGAGGGACCAACCCACGTGGCTCGTCGAGGCGAACTTCGAGGTGGCCTGGAGCATGCTCGGCGAAGTCGGCCTCCCGCTCCGGGACAAGGCGACGGCGTGGGCCGACCTCCAGGCGCTCCGCTCCTCCTACGGGCTCGCGCTCGAGAACCTGATCGACTTCCTCGTGGCTCCGCACGGCTTCTGGGGCCACTCGGCGGAGGCCACCGTGGCCGAAGAGGTCGCGCAGGCCGCGGCCGCGGCGCGCCGCACCGCACGCGGCGGGTAGACCGAACCCGGCGTGCCCGTCCCGTTCCCGACACCAGAGACCGTGAACCTCGTGCCTCCGGACGCGGGCGAGACCCAGATCATGGCGGACGGCGTCGCGACCGCGGTCGCCGGGGCCGAGGGTCTGCTGCCGGTGCAGGAGCGCCTCGTCGAGGCGCTGTTCCCGGCCATGACCGGGCACCGGGTCGAGGTCGTCGGGCGTCCCCGGGTGACTCCGGACGCGCTCGCCGCCGCGCTCTCGAGGCGGGAAGCGTCGTTCCGGGCGCGCACCGTCCAGATCATGCTGCTGTGCGCGCTCGTTCGGAACCCTTTGCCCCAGGACGTGGCCGACTCCGTGGCCGAGTTCGCCGCCGCGCTCGGGGTCGAAGACGGCATGCTCGACGTGGCGCGGGACTTCGCCGCCGGTTCGCTCGGGCTCGCGGTCGTCGACTTCCAGCGCAACGGGTACACCGGCACCTGGGACGGGCACCAGGCCGCGGCGGCGGTGCACGCGTCGCGGGAGCTCGGGGCGTGGGAGTTCGCCCTCGACGACGCCGAACTGGCGGCCCGTTGGGCCGCACTGGAGGACCTGCCGTCACAGACCATCGGGCGCAAGGTGTGGGAGATGTACCGGGCGCGTGGCTTCCACTTCCCGGGCGACCCGGGTTCGGCCCCGCCCCTGCTGGCCCAGCACGACTGGGTCCACGTCCTGGCCGACTACGGCACGACCGTGGAGTCCGAGGTGGAGGTGTTCGGGCTCATCGCCCGCGCCAACGACGACATGCACGCCTTCTCCCTGCTGGCCATGGTCATCTCGCTGTTCGAGACCGGACTGCTCCAGCACGGTGTCGGCCTCTTCGACGCCTCGCCCGGGCACTTCTCGGGCACCCCGGGCATGGCGGAGCGGCTGTCCGACGCGATGCGCCGCGGTGCCCGCTGCCATGACGAGGTCACGGGCTCGGACAGCGTCGACTTCCTCGCGCTCGACTGGTTCTCCCTCTCCGCCGTGTCGTGCGAGGACCTGCGGGTGCGCTTCGGGCTGCTGCCCAAGTCCGAGGCGGCGCTGGAGGCGGGGTCGGTCGGTCCGTGGGAGCCCGGTGGCATCAGCCCGTTCCAGCTCGACGCCGGGCGGGAGTTGGCGGACGCGCTCGGGGTCCCCTACGACGCCCACGGCGCCTGCGTCTGAGATCTACGACTCGAGGAACCGCAGCACGGCCAGCACCCGGCGGTGGTCGGTGGGCGAGACCGGGAGGTTCAGCTTGGCGAAGATGTTCGCGACGTGCTTCTCCACCGCCCCCTCGGAGACCACCAGGGCGGAGGCGATCGCCGCGTTGGACCTCCCCTCGGCCATGAGCTCGAGCACCTCCCGCTCCCGGGTGGACAGCGCGGAGAGCGAGTCCGCGCGGCGGGTCACCCCGAACAGTTGGGTGACCACCTCGGGGTCGAGCGCGGTGCCGCCCACCGCCACCCGCTCGAGCGCCTCGACGAAGTCCTTGACGTCGGCCACGCGGTCCTTGAGCAGGTAGCCGATCCCGGCGGCGTCGTCGGCCAGGAGGTCGGCGGCGTAGCGCGTCTCGATGTACTGGGAGAAGAGCAGGATGCCGAGACCCTCGTAGCGGCCGCGCAGCTCGAGGGCCAGCCGCAGGCCCTCGTCGGTGAAGGTCGGCGGCATGCGGATGTCGATGACGGCGACGTCGGGCGGGTGCTGAGCGACCGAGCTGCGCAACGCGTCGGGGTCGCCCACGGCGCCGGTGATCACGAACCCCCGGTCGACGAGGAGCTGGACGAGGCCGTCGCGGAGAATGGCCGAGTCCTCCGCGATGGCGACCCGCAGCATCAGGTCGTCAGGGGGAGATCGACGGTCACGACGGTGGGTCCCCCCGGCGGGCTCACCACCGACAGGCGGCCGTCGACGGTGTGGACGCGGTCGATCAGGCCGGCGAGCCCGCTCGAGGCTGATCCGACCGTCGTGGCGTGCGCCCCGCCCACGCCGTCGTCGCGGACGACGAGGCGGAGCCACGATCCCTGCTGGGCGCACGACACCGACGCCCGGGAGGCCTGCGCGTGCTGGGCCACGTTCGCCAAGCAGCTCGGCCACGCAGAAGTAGGCGATGGCCTCGATGGCCGGGATCGGCCGGGTGCGCAGGTCGACGGTGAGCTCCGTCGGCACGGCGCTGCGGGCGGCGAGTGTGGCCAGCGCGCCTTCGAGCCCGATGTCGAGGGCAGGGGGGTGGATGCCGCGCGCGATGTCGCGCAGCTCCGCGATGGCCTCCTTGGCCACCCGGTGCGCCTCGTCGACCAGTTGGCGCACCCGTTCGACGTCGACCTCGCCGGGCGTCTCGAGCTTCTCCTTGGCCATGCCCAGGCGCATGGCCAGCGCCACCAGCTGGGCCTGGGTCCCGTCGTGGAGGTCGCGTTCGATCCGCCGCAGCGTCGCCGCGGAGGCGTCCACCGTGTGGGCCCGCGCCTGCTCCAACGAGCGCACACGGGAGCTGACCGGGTCGGGACCGAGGAGTGAGCGCACGAGCAGACGGTCGACGTTGGTGAAGCCGCGCATCACCCATGGCGCCGCCAGGAGGAACATGACGCCGAGGATGAACAAGGCCACGTCGTGTCCGAAGCCGTCGGAATCGTTGTTCGCGAAGGAGCCTTGCAGGAAAATACCGTGGACCAGGCCGAAGGTCCCGGGACCACCCCGCGGGAGGAACGGGTGGAGGAGGCAGGCGAACGCATCCCACCAGAGGCTGAACGCGACGAAGACGCCCAGCACGGTCCACGGCACCTTGAAGAGGAGGTACGCGACGCCGCGCCAGCCGACCCGGTCGCGCAGCGCCGCGCCCAGCCAGCCGAAGAACCCGCGGCGGTGCTCGAAGGGCTCGGGATCCGCGATGGACTCGCCCAGCATCGACCGGACGAGGCCTCGGTGCCAGCCCCCGAAGCCGCGGGCGCTCCGGACCGAGAGCCCGAGCACGGCGAGCCCGACGACGGTGATGGCGAGGACGGTCCCGACGATCATCGTGATCCCGACGAACGCCAGGCCCACCCCGGCCAGCGCGCCGCTCACCAGGAAGTAGCCCAGCTCGGCCCAGGTGCGCTTCGTGAACGGCTCGCGAAGGATGCGACGGGCGATGGCCCGGGCCTGGGCCAGCTGCTCCTCGGTGACGGCGAACAAAGGTTCCCGCTGCCCGACGCGTGGCTCGTCGGGCGTCACCTCCAGGCCGGACATGTTGTGAACACGATGAACACCGGCACGACCGGACCTCCCAAGTGGCTCTCATCCAGCATGACGGATGCGCCGCCGTGGATGAATGGCGCTGCCGGGCATCGTCAGCTGGTGCTGGCACCAGCTGAACATCAGGTCGTGGAAGCGGGCGCTCCGGGCCACGGCGGGTAGGAGGGAGCCCGATCGGGCGGAGAGGCGTAGCTGGTGACGGCGCCGGTGGGCGAGAACATCGACACCGGGCCGTATGGCACCACGCCGGCCCGGTAGCGGTGGCCGCCGGCGACGTGCTGCATCAGACCGCTCCCTTCGGTGCCTTCCTCGTCGGGCCCCTTGGCCGTCGCGTCGTACCAGATGAACGTGTAGTCGGCCGGCGATGAGTAGCTCGGCAGCGGCGGCGCTCCCCGGTAGCCGTAGGCGGTGAGCGGCGTGGTCGGTCCCCCGCCGGCGGGCGGGGCCCGGAACAGGCCCTCGGTGAACGTGCCCGGGTCGAGGTCCGGCCCGGCCAGCTGCACGCCGTCGAAGAACTGCATGATGGGCGGGAGGATGACCCCGGCGGTGAGGTTGGCCGGGGGTGTCGTGCTCTGGCCGTACCACCAGCGGTAGAGCCGGTAGGCGTCGCCGTCGGCGACCGGGGTCGGCACGGCCAGGCTGGTGATGCCGAAGGCGTGGGACCACTCGCGCTGGTTGTAGTAGCGCCCGAGGGTCGACGTGTCGGTCAGCACGGTCCCGGTGATGATCCATTCGGGGAAGTAGCCGTCCGCGGCGCAGGCTCGTGTCAGGTAGATCGGCATGATGGGGTCGCCGGCGAAGACGACACTGGTGGCGCCGACCGACTTGAGCTTCTCGGCCAGGGTCGCGGCCTGGGTCGGCAGCGTGGCCAGGTCGAGGGTGTACTGCAGCGAGGTCTGCGACGCCATGTGGACGTGACCATCGGTCAGCTTGGCGGTGAGCTCGGCCGTGAGCTTCGCCGTGCCCGGCGCAGGCGGCTCCGACGTCTCGCTCACCACGATGAACGAGCGCTTCTCGTGGTGCATGGCGGGGTCTCCGGCCCAGATGGCGGGCTTGCCGTTGAGCTTGGAGACGAGGTAGTCGGCCGTGGTGAGGATCGACGTGTCGGCCGTGGGGAGGTTGGCCCACTGATAGGGAGCGTTCTGCTGAATCTGGCCTGCGGTGGCGGAGTCGCCGCAGCCCAGGCAGAACACGTGGAGGCGGGCCAGCTCGTCCTCGTAGGCCGGGGTCGTGGTCGGGCCTCCCAGGGAGGCGAAGGCGTGGAGCTGCTCGCCGACCGTGACCGCGTCGGCGTGGGCGGCGACGGGGTCGCTGTCGGCGCCGGTGGCGTTGAAGGTGATGAGGTTCACGTGACGCCCGTAGAGCTCGAAGATCTTGTCGAACATGGCGACGTAGGCCTGTGCCGTCGCCAGATTGGTCGCCGGCGTGCCCGCCGCCCCCTGAATGGCGGAGGTGAGGCCGCCGGGTTCGGCCTGGTAGTAGACGAGGTTGATGGTGCTGCCGGTCACGCCGGCGGCCGTGCTCCCGCCGTTGGCGCCGGTGAAGACCGGGACGCAGGGAGCGGCATAGTCGGTCGGCATCTTCAGGCGCCCGGTCCGGTGGTCGCACTGGGGGCCCCAGTCGTAGCGGCCGGTGTCTCCGGTGTGCGCCGCCTCGGCGTAGGTGACGGGCACGGTGGTCCGGGACGGCGCGGCGTTCGGCTGGGACGTGGTGCGGTTGTCGTTCTCGTGGACGGTGGCCGAGACGCCCGCGGCGACCAGCGCGGCGACGATGAGGACGACGGGGACGGCGATGCGCCAGCGGCTGACCCGGGGCCAGGGACGGGCCGAGACGGGCGGAGGCGTGACCGCCGTCGCGGGATCGTGCTCGTCCACGCTCATCGGGCTTCGACCTCCACCGGGCCCGACCGCGAGTTCGCCAAGGGGTCGAGGCCCAGGAACGACCGGCCGACCTCGGGGGCGGCGAGCACGGTGTCGGGCTCGCCGGACACCAGCACCGCGCCGCAATCCATGGCGACGAGCCGGTCCGCCAGCTCGGCGATGAACGCGATGTCGTGCTCGATGACGAGCATGGTGGCCCCGAGCTGCGCGCGCACGTTGCGAAGGAGCCCGATCATCGCCTCGACCTCGCGTTGGGCCACCCCGGACGACGGCTCGTCGAGCAGGACCACCGACGGCTGATGGGCCAGCACGGCCGCGAGGTCGACCAGGCGGCGGGACCCGGTGGAGAGCTCGCTCACCAGGCTGTCGGCGAAGCGGCCGAGCGCCAGGAGGTCGATCAGGTCGTTGACGCGACGGGCCACCGCCGCCTCGGTCCGCACCTGTGCGGGCAGGCGCAGCACCGCGTTGAAGGGGTCTCCCACCTGAATGAAGCGTTCGAGCGAGACCGAGAGCGCGTCGCGCACCGTCAACGCGGAGAAGAGGCGGGAGTCCTGGAAGGATCGCCCGAGACCGAGCCTCGCCCGGGTCGCGGCCGAGCGATCGGTCACGTCGACGCCGGCCAGCTCGACGTGCCCGCCGTCCGGTCGCAGGAACCCCGAGATCACGTCGAACAGCGTGGTCTTGCCGGCCCCGTTGGGACCGATGATGCCGACGATCTCGCCGGGGTCGGCGCGCAGGTCCACGTCGTCGAGCGCGGTGTTCCCGCCGAACCGCAGCGACACGCCGCGCACCTCGAGCGCGGGGTGCGACGCACCGCCGGTCGCACCGACGGTACCCGCGGGGACCGAGTCGGCTGCCTTCTTCAGGTAGACCGACCACAGGAGCTCGGGGTGCGCCGTGAGCTCGCTGGCCGGGCCGGCGAAGCGCACCTGGCCGCCGTCCATGACGTAGACGCGGTCGGCGACCGCCACGGCCACGTTCATCGACTGCTCCACCAGGAGGATGGCCGTTCCCGTCGACCGCATGGTCTGGATCGCCCCGAGCAGCTCCTCGACGACGAGGGGGGAGAGCCCGAGTGACAGCTCGTCGATCAGGAAGAGCTTGGGGCGCGTGAGCATGGCCATGGCCAGGCCGAGCATCTGCTGCTGCCCACCCGAGAGGTTGCCGGCACGCTCGGCGTGCCGCGGGCCCAGCACCGGGAAGAGCGCCAGGGCCTGCTCCCGCAGCTCGGCGTCGTGGCGGCGCTGGCGCCGGCCCTGCCAGGCCGCGGCGCGCAGGTTCTCCTCGACGGTGAGGGTCGGGAAGATGCCTTCGCCGCCGGGCACCTGGGCGACGCCGAGGCGGGCGATCTCGTCGGGCGGCAGGTGGGTGATGTCGCGGCCGTCGAAGACGATGGCTCCGTGGTCGGCCTCCACCACTCCGCCGATGGCGCGGCAGCAGGGTGGACTTGCCGGCCCCGTTGGTACCGAGGAGTGCGACGATCTCGCCCTCCCCGATCTCGATCCCGACGCCGTCGAGCACCGCCACCCCGTCGTAGCCGGCCGTGAGGTCACGCACGGCGAGCAGTGGCAGCTTGCCGGCACGCCGGTCCGCCAGCATCTCGGCCCGCGTCCGCATGGACGTCCAGACGTTCCGGATGTCCCGGGTGATCAGGCCGCCCGCGCTCGCCGACGATCAGCCCGCCGACGGCGAAGACGGGCACCAGCATGAGCAGGGCGTAGTGGAACCCGACGGCGTCGCCGATCGCCCCGATCACGGGAAGGACGAGGAACCCGGGCAGGATGAAGAGCGCGCCGATGGAGAACCCGACCGAGCGCACGCGCGCCGGAATGGCGAGGGAGAGCGACGCGAGCACCCCGGGGCCGACGATGGCGAGCGAGGCGTCGATGCCGGCGTTGCCGATGAAGGCGATCGGCACCGTGGGGGCCAGCGCGAACACGACGGCGAAGCCGGCGGCGACGAGGGAGGCGACGGCCAGCATGCGGAACACGAGGCTCGCGTCGCGACGGGCCAACCTCGTGGCGATGACGGCACCCACGGCCAGTCCGAGGAGATCGAACACCTGAATCGGCGCGATGAGGTACGCCCGGTGGACGGCATCGAGGTGGAACGTCTCCTGGTACTGCAGCGAGGCCAGCGACGTGAAGCCGGCGATGGAGGCGGCGAGGAAGGGCAGGGCGAAGAAGATGCGCCGCAGCACCCCGATCTTCCACACGGTGCGCCAGGCCTCGCCGAGCGAGGGAGCGGGTTCGACCGGGGCCCGTCGACGTCGTCGCCCAGGGCCACCGGCTCGCCCCGCTCGGACGCCAGTATCTGCTCGGACAGCTCCACCTGCTCGTGATGGCCCCTCAACGGCTCTCGCAGTCGCAGGCCGATCAGCACGACGACGACGATCGGCACGGCGAAGACGAAGAACGGCGTGCGCCAGGACGAGAGCGCGGCCAGGCCGGCGCCGAGGAGCACGCCGACGATGGCGCCGATGCTGACGCCGGAGCGATGGGCCGAATACACCCTGGGCCTCGCCTTGACCGGGTAGTAGTCGGCCAGGAGCGAGTTGTGCGTCGGGAAGATCACGGCCTGTCCCATGGAGACCCCGGCCAGCATCACGGCGGCCACCACCGCTGTCGGTGCCGCGCCGAGCGCGATGGAGAAGGCGGCACCGACCAGCGCGCCGACGAGGGCGATGGGCACGCGTCGCATCCGGTCGGCCAGGACGGCGATGGGGAGGGTGCACGCCAGCGCGGCCGCACCGGCGATGGCCACGATGAGCAGGATCCCCGCGTTGGTGAGGTGGAAGGCGTCGCGGACGTTGGGCGTGAGGACGTTGAAGGCGCTCTGGGTGGCCTGGTCGAGCAGCTCGATGCCGAAGAGGACGGCGAGCGGGAACAGGGTCACCCCACCCCCCAGCCGCTCACGCGCCGGCGTCATGCCGCCGGCACCGGACCGGTCGTTGCGGGGTCCGGGCCCACCGCGTGCCGCCGGGCGATGGCGGCCACGGCGCCGTCGCGCAGGTCGTAGCACAGGCCGGCCAGGCCCCGGGGGAAGGCGATGAGCACGATGATCACCCCGATGGCCGAGGGGAAGAGCTGCCAGCTCGGCGGGAGGAAGATGGTGCTGCCTTCGACGAGCACCGCCCCGAGCACCGCGCCGAGCGCCGAGCTCAGGCCGCCGACGGCGGTCGAGGTGAACACGACCAGGCTGACCGGCACCAGGAACGGCGTTTCCTCGTACTGCTGATTGATCACGAGGATCAGGCAGCCGGCCAGCCCCGCCACGAAGCCGGACACCGCGAAGGCGACCAGCTTCGCCCTCACCACGCTGACCCCGTAGCCCGCTGCCGCCCGCTGGTTCGCGGGCAGGGCGCGCAGGACCCGGCCCGTACGGCTGTGCCGGAGGCCGTGCATCCCCGCGAGGACCACGACGAGGACGCCGAGGCAGAGCTCGAACACCGACGTCTGCGAGGTGATGGAGATCCCGAAGAGATACGGCACACCGAGCGTGCCCTGAGGGATCCAGGAGAACTCCGCCCGGACGAGGAGATAGCCCGAGGCGGCGAGGCTGAAGGCGAGCGTCGTCACCGCCGCGAACATCCCGTCCAGACGGAGTGTCGGGATGCCGACGACGACGGCGACGACCGCGGCCGGCCGCGCCGGCGAGCAAAAGGGCCAGGCTCAGGTCCCAGTGCCAGTCGAGCACGGCCACCGCGGCGACGACCGCGCCGACGGCCGCGAACGACATCTGGCCCAGGCTGACCTGGCCCGACCAGCCGGTCAGCACGACGACCGAGCATCCGACGATGGCGAGCGCGACGAGCGTGGAGGCGTCGACCAGCGCGCCCGGTCCGAGCCACAGCGGCAGCGTGCAGGCGGCGGTGAACGCCGCCGCCGTCCCGAGCGGGATGCCGGCCCGGACCTCGGGCAGCCGACGAGCCGCCGGCGGGAGGTCGCGGACGCTCCCGGCCAGGGTGAGTGACGCCTCCGCCTCGCGATCGGTGCGGCGCTCGACGAGTTGGCGGACGAGGATCGCCGCGAAGACGACGCCGGCGAGGACGGCGAGCCCGAGCGCGGGGTTGGTGGGGTCGTCCCACGCCACCCCCTGCTGCAGCACGCCGAGGGCCACGGCGGCCGCCGCGATTGTCCGCAGGTCGGAGAAGTTGCCCAACGCCAGCGCGGCCAGCGCCGTCACGAGGGCGGTGAGGCCGTACGTCGGGTCGAGCGGCATCCCCACGATCGCCGCTTGGAAGAAGATGCTGACGAACGACAGCACCCCGGCCACCACCCAGGTGAAGGACTGCAGACGGCCGACGGGGATGCCGAGCATGGCCGCCCGGTCGCGCCGGTCGCCGGTGGCGCGGACGGCGATGCCCACGTCGCTCCGGGTGAACCAGAGGGACACGGCGGCGAGACAACCGAGGGAGACGACGACGGCGACCAGGTCGTCCGCGGTGAAGACGACCGGCGCCACGTGCCACGTGGCGTGCCAGGGGAAGTTCACCACCGCGGTGGAGATGGGTGTCTGCCCCCAGATGCGGGGGATCAGCAGGCTCACCACCACCAGGAACTGCGACAGCCCGATGGTGGCCACGGTCAGGATCAGGCGCGGTGACCGCCGGAAGCGCCGCACGACCACGATCTCGACGGTGGCGGTCAGGAGCACGGCGGCGACGAGCCCGGTGGCCAGCCCGAGGAAGTAGTTCACTCCCGAGAGACCGATCAGGCCGACCGCCAGCACGGCGGGCGCCGTGCCCAGATCGCCTTGCGCGAAGTTGATCACGCCGTTCATCCGGAAGGTCAGCCCGAGGCCGACCGCCATCAGCGACCCGAGCAGACCCAGCACGACGCCCTGCATCCATACCCCGAGGGGGACGGGGAACAGGAGCAACTGGAGCCCGAGGACCGCCGCCACCGCCGCCACGGCTCCCACCACGCTCGATCGGACGTCGTCTCTCAGCGCGCCGGACCCCCGTTCCGATCCCGCACTGCCCGCCGCGACGTCCTCACCACGAGCCTCCCCGGTTGCCTCACCGCTCGCCTCCCCGACGGACAGCGGGCGTCAGGGTAGTTCCTGCGCCACCGGTGAGCCGGGCGCTGCCACCGGGGTGACCCGGAGTAGCAGTGCGGGTGAGAGGGAGCCCGCCGTCGGGGGGTGAGCGGGAGCCCACCGTCGGGGTGAGCGGGAGCCGACGCCCGGGGTGACGGGCAGCTGCCGGCCGGATGCCAAAGTGGGGGGTCCGCAAGCCGGAGCACGACGGGGCGGCACGTTCCGGCGACATCGAATCGAGGTTTTGTGGCGCGCACCCAAGAGGACGAAGAAAGGCCCCGGCCCGGCGCCGACCTGCCCCCGCCCCCACCGGCACCCCCGGCCGCCCAGTCGGTCGGTCTGGAGAAGACCTACGGGTCGGGCCAGGCCGCGGTGCGCGCGCTGGCCGGCGTGGACCTCGTCTTCGACCACGGCCGCTTCACCGCGGTCATGGGCCCCTCGGGCTCGGGCAAGTCCACCCTCATGCACTGCATGGCCGGGCTCGACCGCCCGACCGGCGGCCAGGTCTTCGTCGGGGGCCGCGATATCGGCGATCTCGACGACGCGTCCCTGACCGAGATGCGACGCGACCGCGTCGGCTTCGTCTTCCAGTCCTTCAACCTCGTGCCCACCCTGACGGCGGGCGAGAACATCACGCTCCCGGCCGACCTGGCCGGGAGGAAGGTCGACAAGGAGTGGTTCGACTATCTCGTCGGGCAACTCGGAATCGGCGACCGTCTCTCCCACCGGCCGAACGAGATGTCGGGCGGCCAGCAGCAGCGCTGCGCCTGCGCCCGCGCGCTGATCAACCGACCCGACCTCGTCTTCGCCGACGAGCCCACGGGCAACCTGGACTCCAATTCGACGAACGACCTGCTCGGGTTCCTCCGCCGATCCGTGACCGAGTCCGGTCAGTCGATCGCGATGGTCACCCACGACCCGCACGGAGCCTCGTACGCCGACCGGGTCGTGTTCCTGGCCGACGGCAACGTCGTCGACGAGCTCGCCGCGCCGACGGCCGACACGGTCCTCGAGCACATGCGGACGCTCGGCAGCGGTACCGGCGGCGGCAGCACGGACACCGGCGGCGGCGGCGGTACCGGTACCGGCACCGGCTCGGGTCGCTGACGTGTGGCGCATCACGATCAAAGGCCTCCTGGCGCACAAGCTCCGCCTCGTCCTGACCGCGCTGGCCATCGTCCTCGGCGTGACCTTCATCGCCGGGACCTTCGTCCTCACCGACACGCTCAACAAAACGTTCAACACGCTCTTCACGAACATCTACCAGAAGGTGGACTTCGAAGTCCGCGGAGTGGCTCAGCTCAACCAGACCGGTGGCGGCGCCCAACGCAACCCGGTTCCCGAGTCCCTGCTGCCCAGAGTGCGCGCCGTGCCCGGGGTGGAAGTGGCCGAAGGCACCGTCGCAGGGAGGGGCGCAGTTCGTCAGCCACGACGGGACCGCCATCTCCAACGGCGGCGCCCCCGCTCTCGGCTTCGCCTGGGATCCCTCCCAACAGCTCTCGCCACTACGGCTCGTCGCCGGCAGTCCGCCCACCACCCCGCGCGAGGTCGTGATGGACCTCGGCACCGCCCAGAAGTACGACTTCAAGGTGGGCCAGCAGGTGCGCATCCTCCTGCAGGGGCCAACCCGGACCTTCACCATCTCCGGTCTCGTGCGCTTCGGTACGGCGGACAACCTGGCCGGAGCCACGTTGGCTGCCTTCGAGTTGCCGACGGCGCAACGGATCCTGGGCCACGTCGGGAATTTCGATGCCATCAACGTCCTCGCCCAACCGGGAGCCGACAAGACCCAGGTCCAGCGCGCCATCGCCCAGGTCCTGCCCGGTGGCGTCGAGGTGGTGACCGGCCAGACGGTGATCAACGAGCAGACGAGTCAGGTGAGCAAGGCCTTGGGGTTCTTCAACACCGCGCTGCTCGTGTTCGGCTTCATCGCCCTCTTCGTCGGCGGCTTCACCATCTTGAACACGTTCTCCATCACCGTGGGACAGCGCACGCGTGAGCTGGCCTTACTGCGCATCGTCGGTGCCAGCCGCCGCCAGGTGTTCCGTTCCGTGTTGGGTGAGGCGGCGGTCGTGGGGCTGGTGGCGTCTTTCATCGGCATCGGTCTCGGCGTTCTCGCGGCGCTCGGGCTCGAAGCTCTTCTCAGCGGCTTCGGGGTCACGCTGCCGTCGGGACCGCTCGTGTTCGAGGCCCGTACCGTCATCGTCTGCCTGATCGTGGGTGTGGGCGTGACGCTCGTCTCGGCCATCAGCCCGGCGCGCCGCGCCGTACGGATCGCTCCGGTCGCCGCGGTCTCCGATCAGCAGACCGAGACCGAGATCCCCCTGCGCCGGCGCATCACCTGGGGAGCGGTGATCACCGGGCTCGGCGTGATCGGTCTGGCGTACGGCCTGACCAAACCGAAGATCGAGTTCGTGGGGCTCGGAGCGCTGCTCGGCTTCGTGGGCGTGACCCTGCTGGCGCCGGCGGTGGCCCGCCCGATGGCGAGCGTCATCGGGCGTCCGCTGGCACGGCTGATCGGCATGTCGGGTCGACTCGGACGCGAAAACTCCATGCGCAGCCCGCGCCGGACCGCCCAGACGGCCTCGGCGCTCATGGTGGGTCTGGCCCTCGTCTCGGCCATCGCCGTCTTCGGAGCGTCGCTCTCTCGCTCGGCCACCGCCAGTGTCCAGGAGGCCATCAGGGCGGACATCATCGTGAGCACGCCCAACAACTCTGCCCAAGGCGGCTTCAGCACGACCGTCGGCCCCCGGGCGGCTGCTGTCCCGGGGGTGACGGCGACGTCGACCGTCTACCAGGACCAGTTCGAGGTGCAGGGATCCGTCCAGGGCCTGACCGCTATCACGACCGATGAGCTGGCTCAGAACGTCAATGTGCAGATGACCGAGGGATCCTCGGCCGGGCTGGCGGCAGGACAGCTGTTGATCGACACCAGCACCGCGAACTCCAAGCACCTGAAGGCGGGCGACGTGGTGCCGGTGAAGTTCGCCAAGACAGGCGCGACCGTCATGAAGATCGGCGGTGTCTACAAGACGAACCAACTCATCGGCAGCTACCTGGTGGGCGCACGGTTCTTCCTGGCACACTTCGACAACGAACTCCCGATCGCCGTGTTGCTGAAGACCGATGGCAGCGCGGCGACCGAGCAACGGGTCCAGGACGCGCTGTCGGGCTACCCGAACATCAAGATCCAGAGCAAGGCTGAGTTCGAGAAGGCCCAGGAGCAACAGGTGAACCAGCTGCTCGGCCTCGTTTATGCGCTGCTGGGCCTCGCCGTGATCATCGCCCTCATCGGCATTGTGAACACGCTGATCCTCTCCGTGTTCGAGCGAACGCACGAGATCGGACTGTTGCGCGCCGTCGGCATGAAACGCCGCCAGATCCGGGCCATGATCCGCTCCGAATCGGTGATCCTGGCGGTCTTCGGCGCGATCATCGGCATCGTGGTCGGCACCATTCTCGGCGTCGCACTGGCTACGTCGCTGCGGACGCAGGGCATCACCGACACCGTGGTCCCCGTGTCCAACCTCATCGTCTTCCTCGTTCTCGCCGCGCTGCTCGGGCTCTTGGCGGCGAGTTGGCCCGCCCGCCGCGCCGCCAAGCTGGACGTCCTGGCGGCGATCGCCGCCGACTGACCCGCTCCAGGGTGACCGGTCAGATCGACGCCGCGGCCTCGAGGTAGGGCCAGGCGAGGTCGGGTGGGAGCCCGCCGACGAGCGGTTGGAGTCCGAGCGGGCGGCCGGCCGCCACCAGGGACCGCGCCTCGTCGGGCGTGAGGATCCGGTAGGCGCCGTTCTCGCCGGCCAGCTCGTCGACGGTGGTGGCGAAGGAGACCGACGCCGTACCGGTGCGCCCCTCGTTCCACGCGCCGTAGCCGCGGGCGTCGGTCAGCAGGTACTCGCCGATCTCGGCCCAGGCCCGCGGCGGGTCGTCCGCCACGAAGACGGTCAGGGGGACGCCCGACGGCGGGAAGTAGCAGCCGGGAGCAGACGGGCCGCCCTCGGCGCGGTACGCCTCCTCCAACGTGGCGTCGTGGCTCTCGGACAGGAAGAGCAGGCCCAGTCGGCCGGCGCGCCGGGCAGCGGCGACCGTGCCGCCGCCGTAGGCGAGCATGGGACCGCCGGGCGTGAACGGGAGCGGGGTGACACGGACCGTGCGCCCGTCGACGTCTGCCGGCTCGCCCGACCAGAGCCGCTGCAGCAGGCCGATGCGCCCTTCGACCAGCGCGGCCCGGCGGCGGCGCTCGACGCCGAACATCTCGAACTCCTCGTCGCGGTACCCGATCCCGACGACGTAGATCACCCTGCCGCGGCTGAGCAGGTCGACGACGGCCAGGTCCTCGGCCAGCTTCACCGGCTCGTAGAACGCCAGCAGCAGCGCCCCGACGGTGATGGGAAGGCTCCGGGTGCGCGCCGCGACCGCCGCGGCGAGCGGGACGGGCGAGGGCAGGTACCCGTCGTCGGACCCGTGGTGCTGACTGAACACGGCACCGACGCAGCCGCGGCTCTCGGCCCAGGCACACATCTCGACGGCGGCCTGGTAGAGGTCAGCGCGTGCGCCGGGATCGAGCGAGCTCTGGCGCATGCCGAACCTCATGGTGAACATGGCCCTCGCGTACCACAGGGGCTTCTGACCGGGCCACACGGGCGGCACCTGACGGGCCACTGGGGCGGCTCGTGGCGAGACGGACGGCGGCCCCGACCGGGGCGCATGTCGAGCGTGGGACCGGTCGGTAGCGTTGTGTCATGACTGCGACCGACACTCCGGCCAAGCCGGGCCTGTTCCGGCTCCCGGGCTACCAGGTGGCCGTCGGGCCGTATTCGCACGTCGCCGCCGAGCGGGACCGGTTGGCGACGCTGCGCTGGCGCCACTTCGACGCACGCGCATGGGGGCGACCGTCGGTGCGGAGATCTCCGGGGTCGACCTCGGTGCCGAGCTGCCCGACGACGTCATCGCCGAAGTCCGCCAGGCCCTCGCCGACTACAAGGTGCTCTTCTTCCGCGACCAGGCCCTGACACCCGAGCGCCACGCGGCCTTCGCCCGGCGCTTCGGGGACCTCGAGGTCCACCCGTTCCTCCCCTCGAACACGGGCGAGCCCGAGCTGGTCCGCTTCGAGAAGACGGCCGAGGTCACCGGGTACGAGAACTCGTGGCACCACGACGTCACGTGGCGCGAGCGACCGTCCATGGGTGCCGTCCTGCATGCGATCCGCGTTCCGGAGCGCGGCGGCGACACGCTCTTCGCCGACATGTATGCGGCGTACGACGCGCTCGACGACGCGACCAAGGCCGAGATCGACGAGCTGACGGCCGTGCACGACTTCACCCAGACGTTCGGTCACACCATGACGCGTGACGAGCGGCGCGCCGCGCAGGAGAAGTACCCACCGGTGCGCCATCCGGTGGTGTGCACGCATCCCGCGACGGGCAAGCTGCACCTGTACGTCAACCGGCCGTTCGTGAGCCACATCGTGGGACTCGAGCCGGACGCGAGCCGGGCGCTACTGGACCGCCTGTGCCGCCAGGCCGACGCGCCCGAGCACCAGTGCCGCTTCACGTGGACGGCGGACGCGGTCGCCTTCTGGGACAACCGTGCCGTGCAGCACTACGCATCGAGCGACTACTGGCCGCACCGGCGGACCATGGAGCGGGCCTCCATCGTCGGGTCCAGGCCCGAGCGGACCCGCGTCGTCACCCCGGGGGCGGACCGTACGACCTGAACGAGGCGGAGGTTGCCCCGGCCGCCCAGCGGTGGGACGATGCCGTGCTCGTGGTGGACACCTCATTCCAGGTCCCAATGACGCCGCAGCGTCCGAGCCCGGCCGGACGCGTCCTCGACCGGGCCGCGGCGAAGATCCTCCGGCTCCCCCCGTCCTCGACGACGTACCGCGTGGCGCGGGGCCTGCGCATCCCCGTCCGCGACGGAGTCGAGCTGGCGGCCGACCTGTACCTCGCCGAGCCCGAGGCGGCCGGGACGCTCCTGCTGCGGGGTCCTTACGGCCGTTCGCTGCCCCAGGCGCTCCCGTTCGCCCGGGTCTTCGCCGAGCGCGGCTACCACGTGCTCTACGTCTCGTGCCGCGGGACGTTCGGTTCGGGCGGCGCCTTCGACCCCATGGTGTCCGAGGTCGACGACGGGCACGACGTGGTCGCCTGGATGCGCGATCAGCCCTGGTTCACGGGCACGTTCGGCACCCTCGGCGGGTCCTACCTCGGCTTCACGCAGTGGGCGCTGCTCGTCGACCCCCCGCCCGAGTTGACCGCCGCCGTCATCTCCGTCGCGCCGCACGACTTCAGCCGCCATGCCTGGGGCACCGGCTCGTTCCGCCTCGACTTCCTGGGGTGGAGCCACATGGTCGTGCACCAGGAGGACGGCGGCGTACTCCGGGGCGCGTTCCGCATGGCGACCGCCGAGCGCCGGAACGCCGGCGCCATGGACGAGCTACCGCTCACCCGCGGCGGCGCGCACGTATCTCGACGGCCGGGGGCCGTGGTACACGGAGTGGGTCGGCCGCCGGGATCTCAGCGATCCGTTCTGGGAGCCGATGAACCTCACCCGTGCCCTCGACCGGGTGGAGGTCCCCGTCCTGCTGATCAGCGGCTGGCACGACCTGTTCCTGGAGCAGACGTTGGAGCAGTACGCGCATCTGCAAGGTCGTGGCGTCGACGTCGCCCTGACGGTGGGCCCCTGGTCGCACATCGCCGTGGGGGCCGGAGCGGCGCGCATCACGGCCAACGAGACGTTCGAGTGGTTCGAGGAGCACGTCGCCCACGGGGGCCCGCGCCGTCGCACGACGCCGGTCAGCGTGTACGTGACCGGCGCCGACGAGTGGCGCGAACTCGCCGTCTGGCCACCGCCCGCCGTCGCCCGGACCTGGTACCTCGGCCCGCATGCCGACCTTCTCGACCATCCGCCGCCCGAGGACGCACCCGCCTCGTCCTTCCTCTACGACCCGTCCGATCCCACGCCGACCGTCGGCGGACCCCTGCTGAGCCCGAAGGCGCAGGTCGACGACTCGGACCTGGCCGCCCGGGCCGACGTCCTCACCGTGGCGAGCGAGCCGCTCGGGGCCGACGTCGAGGTCGTGGGCGAGCCGGTGGTCGAGCTCTCCCACTCCAGCGACAACGCCCACGCCGACCTCTTCGTGCGTCTCTCCGACGTCGCGGCCGACGGCCGCTCCCGGAACATCACCGAGGGCTTCGTCCGCTTGGATCCGGGCCGGGCGGCCGGTCCGGTGTCGCTGCGCCTCCGGGCCACCGCCCACCGGTTCGTCGCCGGCCATCGGATCCGTCTCGTGATCGCAGGCGGATCGCATCCGCAGTTCGCCCGTAACCTCGGGACCGACGAGGACCCCGCCACCGGTGTGACGATGCGCCCGGCGCGCCACACGGTCCGCCACGGCGACGGCGGGAGGTCGATGCTCGTGATGCCGGTCACCTGACGTCTCCTCAGGGGTACGGCTCCTTCAGGAGCGACGCGCTCTCCCGCAGCCGAACGAGCGAGAACCCGGCTGTCCTCCGGTAGTCCTCGGTGACGCGGGCGATCTCGTCGGGCGTGATGACGTCCGAGACGTCGGAGAAGCCCGACGGGGCCCGCTGTTCGACCAGGAGCATCGGGACCTCGGGTCCGAGGCCTCGGTTGGCCCGGACGATCGCCGCCGTGGCCGGGAGGCGTGCCGCTTCGTATCGAGCCAATGCCTCGCCGATGTCGTCGGGATGGCGGCGCAGGCACCCGGCCAGCACGCGGGCGTCGAGGATGGCCTGGGACGCCCCGTTGGACCCGATCGGGTACATCGGGTGGGCGGCGTCGCCGAGGAGTGTCGACCGCCCGAACGTCCAACGGTCGACGGGGTCGCGATCGACCATCGGGAAGAGATAGGTCTCGGGCGCGGCCCGGACGACGGCGGGCACGTTCAGCCAACCGAAGTCCCAGTCGGCGAACTGCGGCAGGAAGTCGTCCAACGTCCCGCTGCGGTTCCAGTCCTCTGCGGCCGCGAGGTCCGAATCCGGGCGACGCAGCTCGGCGACGAAGTTGAAGGCCTGCCGGCCGTCGGGCAGGTCGGCGATCGGGTAGCCGACGAACTTCTGCTCGGGATGGCCGGCCCAGATCATCGTCCGGCCGTCGAGCACCGGCACCACCTCCGCCACCCCGCGCCACAGGAGCGAACCGTTCCAGCGCACCGAGCCCTCGTCGGGATAGCGCTGCCGGCGGGCGGCACTGTGGATGCCGTCGGCCGCGACGACCACGTCGGCGCAGAGACGACCGTCCTCGAAGACGGCAACCGGCCGGCCGTCGGGGTCCTGGTCGATGCGCAGGAGCCGTCGTCCGAGCTGGACCGCGTCGTGCCCGAGACGGTCGACGACCGCGCCGAGGAGGATCTCTTGAAGGACACCGCGGTGGATCGAGAGCTGCGGCCAGGGGTACCCCGCGGCCAGACCACGCGGCTCGCTCCAGATCTCCTGACCGCGTCGCGTCGCGTAGAGGAGGAGCGTCGGCGCGACCGAGCGCGCCTCGAGCTCGCCGAGCAGGCCGAGCTCGTCGAGCTCACGCACCGCGTGGGGCAGGAGGTTGATCCCCACTCCGAGCGGGCGCACCTCGCTCACGGCGTCGAACACCGTCGCCGCGACGCCGATCTGCTCCAGGCTGAGTGCGGCGGCGAGCCCCCCGATCCCCGCGCCGACCACGATGCAGCGGAGGTCGGGACGGCTCACCGTCAGAGCACTTCGTGGACGTGGATTCGGACCAGCGAGCGGTGCCGCTCCCCTATGGAGACGGCCAGGAGGTCGTTGAGCCACGCCAGACGTTTGGCGGTCGTCGACAGGCGGATGTGTGTCCGGAAGTAGTACTCCCCGGGGTCGACCTCTTCGCCGCGGGCCAGGCGATCGGCGACCTCCGGCTCGGCCTGGCGGAGACCACGGGACCGGACCTCGATCGCCTCGTTCGCCGCGGTCAGGAGCGTGTAGTGCGCATCGATCTCGAGCACCCCGTCGTCCCGGACCCGCTGCCAGTCGACTCCCCCCTCGAGCAGGGAGCCCGCCAGGCCGTCGCGGCCCGCGAACGTCCCGCCTTCGAAAGGGACGCACCTGCGGCCGCCGCCGAGGTCGACGACCGGCCGCACACGGACCTCTATCTCCATCATCTCGCGCAGTTCGAGCGGTAACACGCACTTCCTCTCTTCGTCACAGTCGGATCGGACAACTCTTCTCGGTCGGACCTGGCGGGCCCGGCGATGGTCACCGCAGGCGTCCCGGGCTTCCGTTTCCTGAAACCGTGCATCGATGAAGCGGACCCCGGAGCCCCTTGCGGCGGGAGCCGTAATCTACGATCCCGGCGGGTGGAGGTCCGGCGACGGCCCCTGGCGTGCTCGTCGACCATGTAGCGTTTGCAGGAAACGAGGAGCGCCCTGCCCCCGGGATCCACGGATCACGGGTATTGCCGAGCCTTACCGACCAGGAGACGGCGGGTGAGCAGGGCATGAGCCACTGGAGCCGGGACCTAGTCGTGGATCCCATCGCGTGCAAGGGGCGCGGGGGCAGTGGCGGAGCGCTGCCCGGGCGTCTGCCGCTGGACCGTCGCGGGAATTCGGTTCCCGGCGGGACGGAGATCCTCCCGCTGTCCGCTGAGTTCGCCGTGCCTGCTGCGCATCCCTGTGGGAGGAACTCGCCCGACCGGTTGGAACGAGGATGCTGAGCCCACCCGTCGACCAGCTCGACCGCGACCGGCCCCGCCAGCCGCAGCCTCCGGTGTCCCGGAAGGCCCGCTGGTCGAGGGCACGCGTGCACCGCCGCCGGCGCCGCGTTCTGGTCGTGCTGATGGTCTTCTGCGTCCTGTTCCTGTGGGTGGCCGTGTCGCTCGGCAGCGCGTTGACCAACCCCGCGCTCGGGGAACTCGCTCGGCGCCCGCGCGGCCGAATGGCTGCGCGGGCACGGCGGGTCCTCGCTGGTCGTCTGGGTCGAGAACGAGTGGTATTCCCACCATCCACCCAAGGTGGGCGGGTCGCTGCCCCGGGGCACGATCCGCACCCCGAAGAACGCCGTCGCGCCGCCGCCGCCGGCCGCCACCACGGTGCAGCATCTGCCTGCGCCCGGACCCATCGTGCCGCTGGCCAGCCCTCCCGTCGCGGGCGAAGGCCAGTGGTCGCCCGTGGGACGCCGTGTCGATGGCTTGCCCGCCGTCTACGAGACCATGCTCCGGCCCAGCGCCATCCACACCAGCTACGTCGTCGGCGTCGCCTGGATGGACACCACGCTGCTCAAGGCCACCCTCTACTCTGGGAGCCTGATCCCCGGCGGAGGGCCGTACCACCACACCGCACCGGTCGCGCCGTCCGATGCCACGTCGCTGGTGGCGGCCTTCAACGCCGGCTTCCTGATGTCCGATGCCGAGGGCGGTTATTACACGGACGGAAAGACCATCATCCCCCTGCGCACCGGCGCGGCGTCGTTCGTGGTGTACAAGAACGGGTCCACGTCCGTCGGACAGTGGGGCCGTGACGTGTCGATGGGGCCCGACGTCGTGGCCGTCCGCCAGAACCTCGACCTCCTGGTCGACGGCGGCCGGGTGGTCCCGGCGGCCTACACCGCAGATCCCACCCAGTGGGGCCGCACCCTCGGCGGCGGCGACTTCGTGTGGCGATCCGGGGTCGGAGTCACGGCCGACGGCGCGCTGGTCTACGTCGGAGGGCCGGGCCTCGACATCGCCGACCTGGCGAACATTCTGGTCAGGGCAGGTGCCGTGCGCGCCATGGAGCTCGACATCAACACGGACTGGGTCAACTTCAGCTCCTACCAGCCCTCCACCGCGACCGGGGCGGCGTCTGGAGCCAACGGGACGGAGCTCCTGTCCGGCATGACGGGGACTCCCGGCCGCTACTTCGAGCCCTGGTGGGCGCGAGACTTCATCACCATGTCTGCCGGTAACACCACCTCCACCGGAGCGGCCAAGTGACGACCGGGGACGACCCGGTGGACGAGGTCGAGCCGACCACCCCTGTGCCGGAGTCCAGGCCGGCCCACGCCCAGGTCCCGAACCCGGGACCCGCCGCCGCGGGGCCGAGATCGAGCGCCCGCGCCACGCTGCACGCGCTGGCTCGCGGCGCGTGCCCCCGGCAATGGATCAAGAACCTCCTCGTGTTCATGGCCCCGGCGGCCGCACGGGTCCTGGACGACCCACCGACGCTGGCGCGCGTCGTCGGCGCATTCCTCGTGTTCTGCGTCGTGGCATCGGGGACGTACCTCGTCAACGACGTCATCGACACCGCGTCTGACCGGCACCACCCGGTGAAGCGCCGGCGGCCGGTGGCGAGCGGGGATCTCCGGCCGTCCACCGCGCTCGGTGCCGGCGCGATCCTCATCGCGCTCGGGCTGGTCGGCGCCATCGCGCTCGGTCCTTGGGACCTGGCGCTCGTGGTCGGGTTCTACGCCGCGTTGAGCGTGGCCTACAGCCTCCGCCTCAAGCAGGAACCCGTGATCGAGCTGGCCGTCGTGGCCTCTGGCTTCGTGCTGCGCGCCGTTGCCGGGGGTGTTGTCGCCGACGTTCGCCTCTCCAACTGGTTCCTCGTCTTCACGTCCTTTGCCGCCCTGTTCGTGGTGACCGGGAAGCGCAGCGCGGAGTACTCGCGCCTGGGCCGCGACCGGGGCGCGCACCGGGCTGTTCTCGACGAGTACTCGGAATCCTTCTTGAAGTCGACGCTGACGATCGCGGCCACCGTCTCGGTCGCCGCGTACTGCCTGTGGGCCTTCGACCGGACGGGCCTGCTGGCGCACGCCGGTCACCACGCCGTGTGGATCGAGCTCACGGTGATCCCGCTCGTGCTGGCGGTCCTGCACATCCTGCGCCTTCTCGACGCCGGGAAGGGCGGCGAGCCGGAGCAGCTGGCCCTGCACGACCACATGCTGCAGGGCTACGCGCTCTCGTGGCTGGCTCTCATAGTCATCGGGCTCTACGCGTGACCGCGGTCGTCGAAGCCGCGCCTGCACCGCGCTCCGCCCTCGACGCACCGTTTCGACGGCTGGCCGGATGGGGACGCACGTCGCCCATCGTCTCCGCGGTCACGCGACCGCTGTGCGTCGACGACGTCGTACGCTCCCTCGCCGGCGCCCGGCACGTCGTCGCCCGGGGGATGGGACGGAGCTACGGGGACGCGGCCCAGTGCAGTGGCGGCCTGACCGTCGACGTCACGGGGCTCGACCACATCGGGGAGGTCGACGAGGCGACCGGGACGATTCAGGTCGAGGGTGGTGCCAACCTCCACGAGCTGATGAAGCGAATCGTCCCCGCCGGCTGGTTCGTCGGCGCGACCCCCGGGACGCGCTACGTCTCGGTGGGCGGCGCCATCGCGGCCGACGTGCACGGCAAGAACCACCATCGCGACGGCGGCTTCGCCCGGCACGTGGTCGAGATGACCATCGTCACCCCCACCGGCGTGGAGACGGTGTCTCCGGACGCGGACCCCGAGCTGTTCTGGGCCACCGCGGGCGGCATGGGTCTGACGGGCGTCGTGGTGCGCGCCACCTTGCGCCTGATCCCGCTGGAGACGTCATGGATCAGGGTCGCCACCCGCCGGTTCTCCCGGCTCGGCGATCTGATGGCGGCCATGGAGGACACCGATCACGAGTACCGCTACAGCGTGGCCTGGCTCGACTGCCTCGGACGGCGGCGCCGGGCCGTTTTGACCCAGGGTGACCACGCGCCGGTCGCCGCGATCCCTGCACGCGACCGGCGCCGCTGTCTCCGGGCGCCGCGGGACCCCGGTTTGCGCATCCCGGCGCCCGCACCGTTCCGCCTGGCCAACGGGGCTTCGGTCCGGGCCCTGAACCAAGCCTGGTTCCGGACTTCTCGACCGTCGGGAGGGTCGCTCCGGTCGCTCACCGGCTTCTTCCATCCGTTGGACGCGGTTCGTGGTTGGAACCTCCTGTACGGGCCGGATGGATTCGTGCAGTACCAGTTCGTCGTGCCGCCGGAGCGGGGCGACGTGGTCGAAGGGGCGGTGGCCGCCATCACGTCGTCGGGGGTACCTTCGCTACTCGCCGTGCTCAAGCGGTTCGGCCCGGGTTCACCCGGCCCGCTCTCGTTCGCGCGGGAGGGGTGGACGCTCGCGCTCGACTTCCCGCTCGGCCCGCCGAGGCTCCCGGCGTTGCTCGACGACCTGGACCAGCTGGTGGCGGGCGCCGGCGGATGCGTCTACCTGGCCAAGGATGCCCGGTTGCGTCCCGAGCTGGTGCCCGCGATGTACCCGCGTCTGAGCGAGATCGAGGCGGTCTGCCGCCGCGTGGACCCCGAGGGCGTGCTCGCCTCGGATCTCTCGCGGCGCCTCGGGATACCGCGGTGAACGACGCGTTCGGCCATCCCCAGTCCGTGGTCGTTCTCGGCGGCACCTCTGAGATCGCGCTCGAGCTCGTGCGGCGCCTTGCCGCGGCACGGTGCCGTTCCGTCGTCCTGGCCGGTCGCGACCCGGTGCGGCTGGCGCGAGCTGTCGCCCAGCTGGGTCCATCGGTCGATCACACCGCGACGGTCACCTTCGACGCGGCCGACGCGGGCGGCGTCGACGAGACCGTCACGCGCTGCTTCGAGGCGACGGGGGAAGACGTCGACCTCGTCGTCGTCGCCGTCGGGGAGCTCGGTCACCAGGAGGGCGACGAAGTGGACGCGGCGCGCGTCTCCCGGATGCTGACGGTGAACACCACCTGGCCGGCCGCGGCGACGGCCGTGTCGGCCCGGCTTCTGCGCGGCCAGGGGCACGGGCGGATCCTCGTGTTGTCCTCGGTGGCGGGCTACCGGGTCCGGCGATCCAATTTCGTCTACGGCGCGTCGAAGGCAGGTCTCGACGGATTCGCCAAGGGTCTGGGCGAGGCCGTGCGCGGAACCGGGGTCTCGGTCCACGTCGTACGTCCAGGCTTCGTGCGCACGAAGATGACCGAGGGACGGCCAGTGGCGCCCTTCGCCGTCGGTCCAGAGCGCGTGGCCGAAGACGCTCTCCGCGGGCTCGAGCGTGGCCAGGGCGTGATCTGGTCGCCCGGCATGCTGCGGGTCGTGTTCGGTTTTCTCGGCCTCCTCCCCGATGCGCTCTGGCGGAAGCTGCCGGGCTGACGGAGCGGCCCGGCTGACGGAGGGGTCTGGTAGAAACGGAGCGCTCAGGGGAGGGTCCGATGCGCACATCGAAGTTCGGAGCGGCGCTCGCCGCATGTGCGGCGCTGTGCCTCGGACTGACCGCCTTGTTGCCGGCCAGCCAGGCAACGGCTGCTGCTGCCGCCGGGACGGGATCGCTCCGGTCGGGCGGCTCCGTCGACGAGGCCTGGCTGACCGGGGCCCACCCCGGCGACCGGATCACGCTCCAGCACTACGGCTCGACCGTCTCCAACCCGGCCAACCCCGGTACCGCCGACTCGTTCGGCTCTCTGATCATCCGCGATCTGCATCCCGGCCTCGGGTACTCGTGGCGGGACGACACGACCAGGCAGCGGACGGCGGACTTCACGGTTCTGGCACCCGCAGCGAATCCGAGCACGAGTTCGGCCCTCTACACCGGCCAGCGGATGCACAAGGGCCTCAACTACATCACGATGCGCGATGGCATCAAACTCGCCGCCACGGTGCGCTACCCCTACGGCACGAGCTGCACCACGGCGAACCCGTGCCCGACGGTGATCGAGTACTCGGGATACAACACCGCCGGGCCGACCGACCCCATTCCGTTCATAATCGCCAGCTCTCTCGGGATCACCTGCACGGATTGCGGCGACCCGAACCTGCTCCCGGACAGCGCGACGTATGTGGGAGCTGTCCTCGCCCGTTTCTCCGGGTTCGCCACCGTGAGCCTCCAGATGCGCGGGACCGGTTGCTCGGGCGGCGCGTTCGACCTCTTCGGCTATCCCTCCGACTTCGACGCGTACGACGCGATCGAGATCGTGGCGCACCAGAACTGGGTGGCCAACCACCGGGTGGGCATGGTCGGAATCAGCTACTCGGGTCTGTCGCAGTTCCCGTCGGCCGGGACAGACCCTCCGGGGTTGGCGGCCATCGCCCCGATGAGCCCCACCGACGACCTCTTCTCGACCGGGTATCCCGGTGGCATCTACAACAACGGCTTCGCCGCAGACTGGATCAACTCCCGCATCGACGACGCCAAGCCCGCGGCGACGTACAGCGACGGCAAGGTGGTGCAGAGCTCGCCGACCCCCGTCTCGGGAGTGGGGCAACCGTGGACGTACTACGAGATCGACGCGGAGCTGGCGGCCGGCACCGGGAAGTCGACCTGCCTGGCCAATCAGGCGCTCCACGGGCAGTCCGAGGATCTGGACGGGCTCGTCGGGCCGCAACTCGTCGCTCCGGGCACCGGACCGGGACGCGACCCGTCGCTGTTCGACCGCCGCGCCATGGTGGATGCGGCCCAGCACGTGATCGTGCCCGTCTTCCTCTCCGGTGTCCTCCAGGACGAACAAACGGGACCGCAGTGGCCCCCCCTCATCGATGCGATCCCGAAGACGACACCCGTCTTCGCCAACATGGTCAACGGCGGGCACATCGACTCGCTCGATCCACAGACGATCAGCCGGTGGCTCGAGTTCCTCGACGTCTACGTGGCCGGCCGGGTCCCGACCCAGCCCAACGGGATCGACGCCACCGCGCTCGACCAGTTCGCCGGGCAGGCAGCGGGCGTCTCGGCGGTGGCGCCTCTGCCGCCGATCCGTTTCACCGACGCGCCCAATCCGACCGCGGCGCGTGACGACTTCGCCGCACAGACCCCGCTCGTCCGGGTTCTCTTCGACAGCGGGGCGGGCGCCGTCGGGCCGGGAGGCATTCAGTCGACCTACTCCGCCGACTTCTCGAGCTGGCCCCCGAAGGGCGCGGTCACGAAGCTGCACCTGGGTGGCGACGGAGCGCTCGAGGCGGAGAAGACCACCGTCAAGGGCAGCACGACCTTCACCTTGGACCCGAGTGTCCGTCCGGCCACCAGCCTGCCTCCCGGGGGGAACGCCTGGGCGGCCGACCCCGACTGGGACTGGACGCCCGTCCCGGCCGCCGACGGGATCGCCTTCCAGACGGAACCGTTCACCGTGCCGACGACGATTGCCGGGCCGGCGACGCTCGAGCTGTGGGTGAAGGCAGCCACCCCGGTGGAGGACTTCCAGGCCACGATCACCGAAGTGCGCCCGCAGGCGGGACAAGAGGAGTACGTCACGTCGGGCTTCCTGCGCTCTGACGATCAGGCCGACCTCCCCGACTCGACCGCGCTCTTCACCGACCCCAACTACCTGCTGTCCGACGAGAGGAACCTGTCGCCGGACCGGTACTCCCTGGTGAAGATCCCGATCGACCCGATCGTCCACACCTTCCGTCCCGGGACCGCCTTGCGTGTGGTGGTGTCCGCGCCCGGGGGTGACCGCCCGGTGTGGACGTTCGACACACTCGACGCCGGTCAGCAGGCCACGGTCGGCTTCGGCGGCCACGCCGACTCCGCGCTGGTGGTGAACGTCGTCCAGGGTGTCGACGCGACGCCGACGCTGCCGGTGTGCGCCTCCCTGCGCGGGGAGCCGTGCCGTGCCTACGTCCCGGAGGGCAACCAGCAGGGCTCGTAGGGAGCGGTCGACGCCGCGGGCGGGCGCGCCGACGGCAGCGCCGTGCGAAGGCGATGAACCATGTCACGAGCGTGACGATCGGCGCGGGCCTTCTGCTGCGGCAGGGACGGTGGTGCGCAGCCATGCGCCGCTGAGCAGTTTGGCAGAGCCGACAGCCAGGCTGACAGAATGCGTCCGTTCCGAGAGAGGCCAGCCGTGAGCAGTTGGCGCGGGAGCCGGGTGGGTGTCCGGCGATCGGGTGCCGGGACTCGGGGAAAGGTGAGAGATGAGCACGGCACTCCCGGATGAAGGAGCACCGGACGCGGCTCAGGGCGCGCCCGACCCGCTTGCCCTGGCCTCGGTCGCCCTGTCTGCGATCAGCTTCATGACGCTGTTGCGGCTCGCCGATCGCCGCGACCGCTCACCGGCCAAGGCGCTCGGCCTGTTCCTCGCCACCACCCTCGAGTCGACATCGGGAACCGGGCTCGGGATCGCCGCCATCCGGCGGTCCCGTGGCGAAGGGCTCGGGGCACATCCGAGAAGTTTCGCGGTCGCCGCAGCCGGCGTCGTGATCGGAGTGATCACCACGCTCTTGAACCTGAACTGGATGAGGACCAAGAGACGGGTGTAGCGGGGACCGAGCTCGATCCTTCGTCAATGCGGAAGCCGTGTCACGACGACAGAGCACGGTGCGTTGCGAACGACGTAGTCGGAGACCGAGCCCATCAGGGCCCTCCGAAGTCCCCCGCGTCCACGAGAGCCGACGATCACCGCTGGTCGCGTCGACGTCAGCTGCAAACTTGCAGAGGGCCGGACCGGGAACACCCTCGACGACGACGGTCTCAACCCGTCCGGCTGGGGAGGGCACGAGGGTATCCAACGCTTCTTCGGTGGCCTGCACTGCGGCTCGGCCATCGGTGCGCGCTTCTCGATGCTGCTCCTCGACTTCGTCGAACGTCATCGTCGAGCCGGCGTGGCCCGTGGCATCTTCAGCGAGGGACGGGTCGACGGTCTCGGCAACGGCGACGATCATGATCCTGTCCGCGGATCCCATCAGGGAGACCCCCGCGGTCGCCGCCCGGATCGCCAGATCCGATCCATCAGTTCCCACAACCAGGGTCACCATGGGTCAGGGACCGAAGGCCCGAGGCCTAGAGGCCCTTGCGAACGGTTCGCTCCAGGATCCCCAGCGTGGCTCGAAGAGCCAGCTCGGGCACGATCGGGAACCTCCCCTTGATGTCGTCGTTCACTTTCGACCAGTCGTAGTAGGCCGTGACGTTCGTCACCCCGTCCTCGCCGGGAGCGAGTCGGTACCCGTAGAAGTGTGGGATCCCGATGTCCGGTCCGAGGTCCCAAGCGATCTCCTCGTCTTTTCTGAATTCGATGATGTGCACGGTGACGTCGTACTTACCGAGCGGGACGTCGTTGAGCGATTCGCGGTCCATATGGATCACGAATGTGTCCCCGACCTTCTCAGCCGGCTCTCCCGTGAAGTCCTGCAACATCCCCGAGGCGTCGATGGCGACGTGTCCCTCCGGGCTACGCACGATGTCGAAGATGGCAGAGGGCGGGGCCGGGATCGGCCGGGACACCTCGATGCGCTCGGGCAGGAAGACGGTATCGGGCATTCTGCTGCTCCTCGGAAGCGGCCGACGGGATGAAAGCGTGCTGACTCACCCTAACCGGGTCAGCAGCCGAACACCCTGTGGATGAGTGCGTGACTCTGCGCTTCTCCCTCCGCGCGCTCGTCGGGTGGCCACTGGGGACCCGCCGTGCACAGGTGGAGAGAAACGGTTGCGGACATGCACGGCGCAGAACGGAATCCGTTCGGAACGGAATGGAGTGCGACCGTGCGACTGATCGAGTCGGTCGTGCGCGCTGGCTGTGGTGTTTCGTCGTTCCGAACCTTCGCAGACGCGCCCAATGGGACGACGGCAACCGAACATTCGCTTGACACGTCCGTGAAACCCATCTAGAAATCCCCGCTACTTGTTGGGTGTGATCGGCGCCCACGACTGGGGGGGCCGCCGATAGCGAGGGGGTCTGGGGTATGAGCGCTGCGGTGTCGACACGCGTCCGGGGAGCCGCAATATTCAGGATCGTCTCAGCTTTGTTGTTGACGGCGGGCGTCTTCACCACCGCTGCCATCACGTTCGAGTCGAGCGCCTTCGCAGACACGGCTCCGACGATCGCAAACGGCTACGGCGCCTTCTCCACCGACCCGGTGGTCAACCTGACCGGTTGCACTGCGGCGAGCGGCTCGCAGTCGCTCACCTGCACGAGCACGGCCGGTGTGCAGGTCGGCATGGGCGCATATGGGGCATCCCTCGCCTCGGGTACCTCGGTGAGCGCATTCACGGCGACCACCATCTCCATCTCGGCCAAGACGTCGTCGGCGGTGACGGCCGCCCAAGTGCTCACCTTCACGACCCGCACCGCGGTACAGAACGTGAGCGGATCGACCTCGTCGACCACCGTCACAAGCTCGAACAACTTCGCCAACGCCGGCATCACGGCGGGCTCGGCGGTCATCGGGCCCGGCATCAGCGCCGGCACGAGCGTGGCATCGGTGAGCGGGACGTCCATCGTCCTCTCGACCGCTCCGACGGCCACGCTTTCCGGCGCGACGCTGGTTTTCAACTCACCCGACAACTTCGACGCCATCACCCTGGTATCCGGCGGCGCGTCGAGCGTCAACGCGGCTTCGCTGACCGTGGTGAGCCAGCCTCCCGCCGCGGACGGCACAGTCGTCGCCAACACCAGCAACGGCATTCTGAGCCTGCTTCCCGGGGACGGCGCGACGAGCGCCTTCAGCGCCACCTTCGCCTATTGCGCCCCTGGTGACACCTACTCCCCGGGTTCACCGAACTGCACCGTGGCCACGATGACCTACGCGCCGGCGACCGACCAGGAGATCGGGGAGGAGATCAGCGTGTCCGGCATCACCCAGGACATCTACGAGAACACGGAGATCGCGGTCGTCGCCCCCGCCACCGCCCCGCAGAACTCTACGGTCACCGTGACGTTGGCCCCGATCGGATCGAGCGTTCCGATCAGCGAGTCGAGCCCCGTCGGCACGGCGACGATCAACTACGCCGACGGGTTCACCACGGTGCTTCCCGCTCCCTCCGGGCTCACCTACGTGCCCGGATCGATCCAGGTGACCGGCGGCGATTCCGTGACCGGGGGTGTCGCGACGGGGGAGTACTGCACGGCGGCCGGGACGGGTTGTGACGCCCAGATCAACACCGGGAACTACAAGACCACGTACCCCTACCTCGAGCTCGAGCTTCCCAGCTCCGATCATGTGAGCGGAGGGAGCAACTTCACCTTGCCCACCGTGACGGCGCAGTTCACGGCAACCGGTGCGGTCGGTACGACCGCCAGCGAGACGCTCTCCGAGTTCAGGCTCAACACCAACGTGAGCATTCCCGATCGTCGGCACGCAGAACGTGAACTTCGACGCCTACCCCACCAGCGGCAACTCCGGAACACCCCCGTACACGACGCCTGTGGCGCTGGGCTCGACGAAGATCGTCGGCGCCGCAGGTCGCGCCGTCCATCACGTCAGGTGCAAGCACGACCTTCACGGCCGGCAGCGCGGGGAGCTTCACGGCGACGACGAGTGGGAGCCCCACCCCCGCCCTTTCCGAGAGCGGGTCCCTTCCCTCCGGCGTGAGCTTCGTCGACACAGGCAACGGCACGGCAACGCTGTCGGGCGTGCCGGCAGCGGGCACCGGGGGGACGTACCCGGTCACCATCACGGCGACCAACGGTGTGAGTCCGGACGCACACGCAAAGCTTCGCGCTGACGGTGAACCAGGCGCCGGCCATCACATCGGGCTCGAGCACGACGTTCACCACCGGCACGTCGGGGTCCTTCACCGTCACCTCGACCGGTTTCCCGAAGGCGGCCCTCTCGGAGAGCGGGCCCCTGCCCTCCGGTGTCACCTTCGTGGACAACGGCAACGGCACGGCGACGCTCACGGGCACGCCCGCGGCCAACGCAGGGGGCGCTTACCCGATCACCATCAAGGCGAACAACGGCGTCGGCAGCCAGGCGAGCCAATCGTTCACCCTCACGGTGGACCAGGCACCGGCGATCACGTCGTCGAACGCCGTGACCTTCTCCATCGGAGAGCTCCGACAGCTACACGGTGACCACGACCGGCTACCCGGCGGCCGCCCTCTCCGAGAGCGGTGACCTGCCCGCCGGCGTGACCTTCGACCGACAACGGGAACGGTACGGCGACTCTCTCGGGTGATCGCCGGTGGGTCTCCCCAGGACTACCCGATCACCATCACGGCGACCAACGGGGTGAGCCCCGACGCGACGCAGTCCTTCACGCTGACCGTCAGCAATGCCCTCCAGGCTCCGACGATCACGTCTGCGCCGAGCACGACCTTCACGGTCGGCAACGCGGGGACCTTCAGCGTGACCTCGGTCGGAAATCCCGCCGCCAGCCTCAGCGAGAACGGGGCCCTGCCCGCCGGGGTGACCCTCACCGACAACGGTGACGGCACCGCCACCCTCTCGGGCACGCCGGCCGCGGGAACCGGAGGCGCCTACCCGATCACGATCACGGCGACCAACGGGGTGAGCCCGGACGCGACCCAGTCCTTCACGCTGACCGTCGACGAGGCGCCGTCGATCACGCTCGGGCGCCGAGCACGACCTTCACGGTCGGCAGCGCCGGGCAGCTTCACCGTGACCTCGGTCGGATATCCCGCCGCCAGCCTCAGCGAGAACGGGGCCCTGCCGAGCCGGGGTGACCCTCACCGACAACGGTGACGGCACCGCCACCCTCTCGGGCACCCCGGCCGCCGGAACCGGCGGCGCCTACCCGATCACGATCACGGCGACCAACGGCGTCGAGCCCGGACGCGACGCAGGCCTTCACGCTGACCGTCGACCAGGCTCCGACGATCACCTCGGCGCCGAGCACGACCTTCACGGCCGGCAGCGCCGGGACCTTCAGCGTGACCTCGGTCGGACTTCCCGCCGCCGGCGCTCACCGAGACCGGGGCCCTGCCCGCGCGGCGTGACCTTCACCGACAACGGTGACGGCACCGCCACCCTCTCGGGCACCCCGGCCGCCGGAACCGGCGGCGCCTACCCGATCACGATCACGGCGACCAACGGCGTGGGCCCGGACGCGACGCAGTCCTTCACGCTGACCGTCGACCAGGCTCCGACGATCACGTCGGGCGCCGAGCACGACCTTCACGGTCGGCAGCGCCGGGACCTTCACCGTGACGACGACGCGGCTTCCCGGCGCCGGCCATCTCCGAGACGGGAACCTGCCGAGCGGCGTGACCTTCACACGACAACGGTGACGGCACCGCCACCCTGTCGGGCACGCCGGCGCACGGCAGCGGTGGCGATCTACCCGCTCACCGTCACGGCGAGCAACGGTGTGGGCAACGATGCGACCCAGTCCTTCACGCTGACGTGGACGAGGCTCCGTCCTTCACCTCGGCGAACGCGGCGACCTTCTCCTACAAGGAGTCGGCAGCTTCAAGCCGACGGCCGCCGGCTACCCGGCACCCGACCATCACCGGTCGGGGCAACCCTGCCCAAGGGGATCACGTTCACGAACGGATCCCTCGTCGGGCACCCCGACGAAGAAGGGAACCGTTCCAGGTCCTCTTCACGGCCTCGAACGGGATCTCGCCGAACGCGACCCAGATCTTCACGCTCACGGTGGTGAAGTTCGCGGTCTCGACGACGTCGCTTCCCGGCTGCACCGAGGGCACGCCGTACAGCCAGCAGCTCCAGGCCGTGGGTGGCCTGGCGCCGTACAAGTGGAAGGCCGTCGGAAGCGCTCCCGCGCGGGCTCACGCTGTCCAAGTCGGGTCTGCTGTCGGGGACCGTGCCGCGACCGTCACGCCCGGGAACTACACGATCAACGTGACGGTGACGGACCACACCAAGCCGACCAAGCATGACGGCGACCGGCTCCCTCACCCTGACCATCCAGGCAGGCAGCTAGGACGCTCGGCGCTCGAGGACGAAGGCGAATGGCAAAGGTGCAGCGGGTCGACGCAGATCCAGCTCCGAAGACAACGACGCAATGGACTTTGACGTAGCACGACCGAGGAGGATGGTGTGATGGGCGGTTTGCGACACAGGGCAGGTCGAGTGGCCGGAGTCACAAAAGCGGTGCTCGCAGCCGTACTGCTGGGGGGCGCGCTCACGTCGGCGTGGCTGCGTTCGGCGACGCGAGGCGGGCGCGTTCTCGGCGACCCCGCAGTGGTTCACAACGGGAGGCACACCGGTCTCGTCGTTGACCTGTGGCACAGTGGTACTACACGACGATGGCGCCGCCAGACCGGCGGTGGCAGCGCCACCATCACCCTGACCGGCGGCGGCGGCGGTGGCGGGGGGAGCAGCACGGGCTGTCGGGAACGACGGCCAACACGGCGACCGGCGGGGCCGGCGGCCAGGTGGCCGGGACGCTTCACCGTGCCCGCCGGTGAGAGCATCGCCACCTTCATCGGCTGCGGCGGCGGTGGCGGCGGCGCCCACTCGAGCGGTTCACGGTCACCGGCGGCACCGGAGGTACCGGGTACTCGAACGGCGGGAACGGCGGCAGCAGACCACCGACCGCCAACCAATCGGGCGGTGGCGCCGGAGGCGGCTCGACCGCCGTGTGCGTCTACGGGATCGCCGTCGCTCCCCCTGCGCCACGCTGCTGGCCATCGCGGCGGTGGCGGCGGTGGCGGTGCCGCGTGGCTGCACCGGGAACGGCGGCAACGGCGGCAACGGCAACGCCGGCGCCACCACGGGCGCCGACGGCGAACTCCGAGCCGAACGCTGCGGCTCCGGGCGGAGCGGCCAACGGCCAGGGCTTCGGCGGCGGCGGCGGCGGCTCCGACAGTGACAAGCAGGCCGCCGGCGGTGGCGGTGGCGGTGGCGTCGGGGCTCGCGAGCGGTACCGAGCGCGGTCACGGCCACGACCGGCGGCGGCGGCGCGGCCAACAGCACCGGCGGAGCCGGCGGCGCCAAGTCTGAGCGGCGGCAGCGGGCCCGCGGGTCGCCAGGGCTCAGGCCCGAACGCCTCGGGCGAACGGCGCGGCCGGCCGGACACCAGCCAGCGGACGACGACAACATCAGGGCGGCGGCGGTGGCGGCGGCGGCTACTACGGCGGTGGCAGCGGGGCCGTCCAACGGCTGCACCCTCCTGCCCGCGCTCGGCAGCGGGCGGCGGCGGGTGCGGGCTCGTCCTGGGTGTCGACCTCCGCACCTGACCAGCTTCAGCAACGGGTCGAACCCCACCTTCACGGCCGGGAGCCGGTGACCTCGACAGTCCTGCGGCGAGCAGGTGGCGCAGGGCACGGCCGGAGCCACCGAACGGCGCCGGCGGCAGTGGCGCGACCGGCACGAGCGGGAATCTCGGCTGCGTGGGCCGGGATGCCCGGGCAGCATCGGCTTGACCTGGACGGCGTTGCCGGGTGCCCCGACGGGCGTGACGGGACCGGGTCCAACGGGCAGATCACCGCCAGCTGGACCGCTCCGTCAGACCCCGGGACCGGCGTCCATCACCGGCTACAACGTGACGGCGACGCCGGTCGGCGGTGGGACGCCGGTGAGCCAGACCTTCAACTCGACGGCCACCACCGAGACGCTCACGGGACTGACCAACGGCGTCCAGTACAACGTGTCGGTGGCCGCGATCACCAGCGTGGGCACCGGGCCGTCGGCGAACGCGTCGAACAACCCGATCTCGCTCGGCACCGCGCCGACCATCACCTCGGCCGACGGCACGACCTTCACGGCCGGCAGCGCCGGGAGCTTCACCGTGACCACGAGCGGGAGCCCGACGCCCGCGATCACGGAGACCGGTGCGCTGCCGAGCGGCGTGACCTTCACCGACAACGGCGACGGCACGGCCACCCTGGCCGGGACGCCGGCGGCCGGCACGGGCGGCACCTATCCGCTCACCATCGGAGCCGCCAACGGCATCAGCCCCAACGCGCACGCAGTCGTTCACGCTGACCGTGGACGAGGCGCCCAGCATCACCTCGAGCGACGCCGCCACCTTCGACGAGAACGATCCGGGCAGCTCGACCATCACCACCACGGGCTACCCGACGGCGTCGCTCTCCGAGAGCGGCGCGCTGCCCGAGCGGCGTGACCTTCACCGACAACGGCGACGGCACGGCCACCCTGGCCGGCACGCCATCGGCCGGCACCCGCGGGTCGTACCCGATCGACCATCACGGCGAGCAACGGGGTCAGCCCGGACGCGACGCAAGCCTTCACGCTGACCGTGAACGCGGCGCCGGCGCATCACCTCGGGCTCGACGACGACGTTTCAGCGAGAACATCGCCGGGCAGCTTCACCGTGGTGTCGAACAGCAGCGCCGACCGCCTCGCTCTCCGAGAGCGGAGCCCTGCCCGACGGCGTCACCTTCACCGACAACGGTGACGGCACGGCCACCCTGGCCGGCACGCCGGCGACCGGCACGCAGCGGGTCGTACCCGATCATCATCACGGCGAGCAACGGGATCAACCCCGACGCGACGCAGGACTTCGACCTGATCGTCGATGCCCCGTCGTCGATCACCAGCGGTGACTCGACGACCTTCACCGTCGGGGCGGCGGGGACCTTCACCGTCACGACGGCGGGAAACCCCACGGCGTCCGTCTCCGAGACCGGTGCGCTTCCCGGCGGCGTCACCCTCACCGACAACGGTGACGGCACCGCCACCCTCGGCGGAACGCCCGCCGCCGGCACGGGAGGCGTGTACCCGATCGCCATCACGGCGGGCAACGGGGTGGGGGTTCCGGCGACGCAGTCCTTCACCCTGACGGTGGACGAGGCGGCCGGCATCACCAGCGCCGACTCGACGACGTTCACGGTCGGATCGGCGGGGACGTTCACCGTCACGACGAGCGGGCTACCCGACCGCCGCCCTGTCCGAGACCGGTGCGCCTGCCCAGCGGCGTGACCTTCATCGACAACGGTGACGGCACGGCCCAGATCTCGGGGACGCCCGGAGCCGGGACCGGCGGCAGCTACCCGATCACCATCACGGCGGACAACGGCGTGGGTGGCCAGGCCCACCAGTCCTTCACGTTGATCGTCGACGAGGCACCGGCCATCACGAGTGGCGACGCGGCCACCTTCGTGTCGGGGCGTCCAGAACGGATTCACCGTCACGACGCATCGGGGTATCCGACGGCCGACCATCTCCGAGTCCGGCAGCCTGCCCGTGCGGCGTCACCCTCACCGACAACGGTGACGGCACGGCGACCCTGGCCGGGAACCCGGCCGCGGACAGCGCCGGCACAGCTACTCGATCACGATCACGGCGATCGAACGGCGTGGCGCCCGACGCCAACGCAGTCGTTCACGCTGACGATCGAGATCCCGGCCGGCATCAGCTCACCGGACCACGCCAGTTTCCCCCGGTACACCCCGAGCAGCTTCACCGTGGTCACGACGGGGAACCCGACGCCGACCCTGACCGAGGTCGGGACCCTGCCCAAGGGCGTCGACCTACTCGGACGGAGTCATCTCCGGCACCCCGAAGAAGCTCGGGTCCTTCCAGCTGGCCTTCCTGGCCGACAACGGCATCGGGGACCAGTACGTCCAGTACTTCACCCTGACGGTCACGACGTTCCAGGTCACGACGACGACGCTGCCCGACGCCACCGTGGGATCTCCCTACAGCGCGCAGCTGGCAGCCAGCGGTGGCGTCACCCCGTACAAGTGGAAGGCAAAGGGGACCCTGCCGACCGGCCTCACGCTGTCGAAGGCCGGTCTGCTCTCGGGCACGGTGAGCGGCTCCGTGGCGCCCGGCACGTACCCGATCTCGGTCAAGGTGACCGACAGCAAGACGCCGACGGCCGAAGTCCTGAGCGTGACGTTGAGCCTCACGGTGGACGGCTGAGTCTCAGGGGGCTCAACGTCGGGACCGTGACTGGGCGTGCGGGGGCGACCGGCTCGGATCACCATCGAGTCGGGCCCCATGAAAACTCGGAGCCATCACGATGGTCCTATCCTGGTGACCCCTGCTACCGAAGGTACCGGGGTCGAGTCGAGGAATGGACGAGATCCCCAAAGATGGACGAATCCGCCATTCGTGACGTGCTCCTGGCGGAGCGAGGCGCCACCCTGGCCCGAATCCGCGCCATGCAAGCGGACCTCGACGCAATAGTCTCCGCCTCGGCGAACGCCAACACCGACGACGAACACGATCCCGAGGGATCGACCATCGCCTACGAGAGAGCGCTGGTGTCCGCTCTCCTTGCTGGGGCCCAATCGAACATATGGGATCTGGACTGCGCCCTGGCCCGGCTCTCAGCGGGAAGCTATTCCGTCTGCGAACGATGTCATTCGCAGATCTCGGCCGAACGCCTGGCCGCACTGCCCGCCGGGCGGACTTGCATCGACTGCGCAAAGAAAGCGACCTGAGCATTCCGCTTCGAGCGCCGTGCGAGCGCGCTGCGAGAGGGAAACCTGACACCGACCAGAGAGTCGGAACCGTTCTGCCGCCGACGTAGGTCCGGGACCTCGTTGCGTCCGTCAGCATGGGCGCAGACAAAGGTACCCACGCAGGCGCGATGCTATTCTGCAGCGGGCATCCGGCGGCCAGGCGGAGATATCACATGGCTCCCGTCGGGCCGAAAACATCGGCGCCCGCTGCCCGCGAAGAGGGAGGGAGAACAGCATGAGGAAGCTCCGACGGATCCCGACAGGGCTCCTGTTCCTCGGGATCGTCATGGCGGTGGTTCCCTTGGCCGCGGCGCCGGCGCTCGCTGCGCCGGGGACCCTCTACGTGAGCACAACAGGCACGAACACCGGTGGCAACAACTGTCAGACCCAGTCGAGCCCTTGTGCAACGATCTCGTACGCCGTGTCCAAGGCTGCGTCGGGCGACACGATCCAACTCGCCGCCGGGACGTACCACGACATCGTGGCGATCGCCTCGCCTCTCACGGGGATCACGATCGAAGGCCCGAGCGGAGGCGCGACCGTTGATGGCGTATCCACCACCGCACAGATCGGGAGCGTGTTCACCGTAGAGAACGGTTCCAGCGCCACCATCGAGAATCTCTCCATCGCCAACGGGGAAGGTGCGCTCTTCACCAACGGCAGCGTGAGCACGACCTATGGAAACGGTGTCTTCGTGTCCCAGGGTGCGACGGCCACGCTGAGCAACGACACCATCAGCGGAAATGAGGATCTTCGAGGGCAAAGCTTCATTGACGACGGCGGTGCCGTGTACAACGGCGGCACGCTGGTCATGAACAACGACACCATGTCGGGCAACGGTGCGCCGGCGGGAATGTTCGACGGCGGGGCGATCTTCACCGCCGCGGGCACCTCGACCACCCTGAACGACGACACGTTCTCCGGCAATGTGGCCGCCGATGCCGGAGGTGCGATCTACAACGCCGGTACGACGACGCTCAACGACGACACGCTGTCAGCGAACCTGGTGGAGTTCACCGAGCTGAACGCGAACGCCGGGGGCGGTGTCTACAACGAGCTCGGGACCGTCCACCTCCACGCCGATACGCTCGTCAAGAACGAAGCCGGGAGCGGCTCTGCCGTCTTCACGAAAGCCGGCACCACCACCGACACCGCCGGGACCATCTTCGACGGCAACGCGGGGTTCGAGTGCTCCATCACCGCGGGCTCGACCTGGAGCGACGCCGGCTACAACCTGAGCGATGACAACACCTGTAGCTTGACCAGCTCGACCAGTTTGTCGAGCACCGACCCGAACCTCGGGCCCCTGGCGTCGAACGGTGGACCCACCCAGACGTACCTGCCTGCGGCGGGAAGTCCCGCCATCGACAAGATTCCGAACCCAACGACCGCGGACGGGTTCTCACTTTGCCCGGGCACGGACCAGCGGGGAGTGACGCGCCCGCAAGGGTCGAAGTGTGACATCGGTTCCGTGGAGGTGCAGGAAGCGGCCGGCCCGAAGATCACGAAGGTCTCATTCACCGGCGATACGGCCAAGCCGGAAGTCACGATCACCGGTCGCAGGTTCGCGTTCGAAGCCCGCCGCGTTCCCCGACAGCAGTACGTCCTGCGGGCAATACACAAAGAACGGGGCGGACTTCGGGCCGTCCAACCTGTGGTTCGAGGACGTCGGGCATTTCGTCGCCGGCCAGGGAACTCCACCGAACGGATCATGCATCGGGATCCGGTTGAAGAGTTGGTCCTCGACCAAGGTCGTGATGCGTTTTGGCTCGGCCTACGACAGCTTCGACCATTGGTTCATCACTGCCGGGGATTCGTACACGCTTTCCCTGAAAGGTGTGCAGGCGAGCGGTGTGGTGAGCTTCGGCTGAGGGCCCCGCGACGAGACGGGATCGACCACCGAAGCGGTCGTCGGCGGCGTGGCCTCGACGGCGAAGATCATCACGGGGGCCGCACTCATCATCGTGGTCGTGTTCTCCGGATTCGCCCGCGGCCAACTCGACATGTTCCAGCAGATGGGATTCGGAGTCGCAGTCGCGCTTCTCATCGACGCCACCCTCATCCGCTCGATCGTCCTGCCGTGCACGTTGAGCTTGCTGGGCGAGCACAGTTGGTACCTGCCTCGCTGGCTCAACTGGCTGCCGCGGATCGAGATCGAGTCGACAAAGACTGCTCCCAAGAGCGATGACGAGGAGCGAACCCTGGTTCTGGCCGCGGTGTAGGTGACCGGCGTCATGCGCTCTCAAGAAATTGCAGCTTTCGGGCACGCTCCAGGCCTTCGTCCGCGTCCTGCGTCGGTATCGTGTCCCTCGACGATCCAAGGGGCCTCACATGATTGAGACAAAGGCTGTACCAAAGGTGGTGATCGTCGGAGGCGGCCACAACGGCCTGGTGACCGCTGCTCTCCTCGCCCGCCGCGGGATGGACGTGACCGTCTTGGAGAAGAACGAGAAGGTCGGCGGCGCCGCGTTTACGGGGCAGCCGTGGGGTCCCGATATCGACATGACCCGGTGCTCCTATTCGCTCGGCATGATGGATCAGGAACTCATCGACGAACTCGAGCTCGAGTCCAGGTTTGGGCTCAGGAAGGCCAACCAGTGGGGCTACTTCGCACCTCGCCCGGACGGATATCTCCAACTTCCCGACGACGACCCGAAGTTGCTCGAGAAGGAATTGTCGACCAAGGCCGGACCCGGCGACCTTCTTCGCTTCAAGAACTTCAAGCCCACCCTCAAGAAGATCAACGCGATCCTGCAGACGGGAAGGAGACCTGATCCCCAGGGAGAACAGGCAGAAGCGCTTTTGCGCGAACTGCAGCACGTGTCCGTCGGACACATTCTTGATCATGGCTTCCGCTCGGTGGCCGCGCCGGGGATCGAGCTCGGACCGTTCGAATCCGAAGCGCTCAAGGGCATCCTGTCGGTGAGCTCGGTCATCGGGCTGTGGGGCGGACCTTATGACAAGGCGAGCACCTATGTCCTCCTCAACCTTCAAGGCGACTGGGGCTTCCCGGTGGGTGGCATGGGCGCAGTCAGCGATGCCATCGAACGATCAGCAAGTGCCTACGGTGCGAAGATCCGTGTCAACGCTCCCGTGGAGCACATTGATGCCAAGGATGGGAAGGCGCGAGGCGTCGTACTCAGGGATGGAACGAAGATCCCTGCCGATGTCGTCGTCACTGCAGTCCATCCCCAGATCTCCTACCTCGAGCTGGTGGAGTCCGGCCTACCGGATACGTTCGTTCACCGGATCAAGGATTGGGACAGCCGCAGCGGCGTCGTCAAGATCAATCTTGTGGTTCGCAAGCTCCCCACCTTCAAGGATCATCCGGCCTTCGCCAAAGAGGTCCACGGGGGCACCATCGTGATCGGGGTCGACTCCCCGACGAGAATCCAGAGCGCGTTCGAAGAGGCGGCCGCAGGCTCCCCAGCCGCCCATCCCATGATCGACATGGCCATCCCCTCGGTGGCAGATCCGACACTCATTCGAGGCCTCACCCGGGAGCGATACCCCGATGCTCACGTCGTCTCGTTGTTCACCCAGTACGGCCTCGATACGTGGTCGAAGGCGCCCGACCCCGACGCACTGACGGAGTACGTCGATCGAGTGCTCGAGACCATCGAGGGAGTGGCTCCGGGATTTCGCGACTCCATCCTCCCCGATTGTGATCCAGAGGTTCTCGGCCCCCACGAGATCGAAGAACGATACGGACTCAAGGGCGGCAACATCTACGCGGGAGCGTGGGACTGGAACGACCGTCTCGACGTGACCACTCCCATCGAGGACCTGTACGACGCCAGTTCAGGTGCTCACAATGGCGGCTGCGTCAGCGGCAAGCCCGGCCTCCGTGCCGCAAATCAGGTCATTGCTGATCGTGAGACGCGGAGCATGGAGCGACGAGGCGCGCGCGTCTCGGGTTAAAAAGTCTCTCGGTCGAGCTGCTCTCCCGGCCAGGCAATCGGCTCATCGTCGATGTCCCCTCGCTACGAGCAGACGCGGAGGATCCCGACACGTTTCACAGCTACGCAAAGGCTTGGCGGACGTGCTCGATGGCCGAGTCGCGATCGACGGTGAGCTCGGCGGCGACGGCGGCATAGGTGGCCGCCGCCTCCCTGATGGCCCGGTCTACTTGGTCGGCGTCGAGGACCCGCGGAGCGTTCTTCACGTGGGTGCCGTGGCGACCGCGGGTTTCGATGACCCCTTCGGCTTCGAGCTCTCGGAAGGCCCGTCCGACGGTGCCCGGCGCCAGAGCGAGGTCGGCCGCCAACTGTCGGACCGTCGGCAAACGGCTGCCGAGGGGGAGTGCTCCAGTGGCTACCAGGCGCCGAATGGCGAGGCGGAGCTGTTCGAACGGGGGAACGGGCGATCGCGGATCGACGGTGACGATCACAGGGTCGTCGTGCGGGGCACCCGCCACGCCGCACTGCGCAGCCCCCAGGCCACGAAACTGCCGATGAAGGCCGCGGCCCCTCCGAGGATGCCGATGAGCTTGAGCCAAGGCAACGACGTCGCGCCACCCATCACGAAGAGGCAGACAGCCGTTCCGGCGAGGGTCACGGCGATCCCCGCACCGGCCAGGGTATGGATCGCCTGGGTGCGTAAGGCGTCGTCGGTCGCCACGAGCCCGGCAGTGGTCAGCGGTTGAGCCCGGCCGACGACGACTCGAACGGCGAGGAGAGTGGCTGCGGCGCCAATAGCGGTCAAGAGAAGTCCGGCGCGCGCCGCCGCTCGTGGATTCGTTCGCTTGGTGGGGCTCGAGGACGTACACGATCATCGCCAGCGCACTCGCACCGAGCGCGATGGTCGGCGCCACAAGGGCGAGGCGCGGGAGGTAGTCGCTTGGGCGTCGGGGGACGAGCGACGCACGACGGGGCTCAGTTGTCTGGAGGCCGGGGATGAGCGCGGCCACGAAGGCGCCGACGAGATACCCGATCAGCCCGTACAAAAGACTCGCGCTGGGAATGCTCACTCCCAGGCCGGCGAGGACCGGGTAGAGGCTCAGACCGATGGCGGCGCCCCAGAGACTCCCCGCACGGCTCCGTCGGATGGACCGGGCCAAGGTGCTCGACGTCTCCGGAGTGCACTCGACGCTGTAGCGCTCGCAGAACCTTCGCATCTCGCGTGGCGAGACGGGACGGGCGGCGAGGACAGCCAGGATGACGGGAAAGGCCGCCCAGAGTCCGTTGGTCACGATGTAGCTCCAATTCATGAGATCAGATCTTGCCATGGCGACCTATTCTGTGTCAATGTGTTGACACAATGAATCAAACACTGAAGGCGGGAGGTGGTGGGCAAGTGGTTCGAGACCGAGTGACACGACGGAACATCGGTCTGGCGGTCCTCTTTGTGGTCGTCGTCTTCGGGGCGCTCGTGCAAACCGGCGTTCTGATGCCGAAGTTCAGAGACGGCAACGAAGGAGGATCGAGCTCTGAGGGTCTCACGGAGGTCTACGCGAACACCGTCGAGAACCAATCGTTGCGTTCGTGGACGATCACCGGGATGCAGTTGCCTCAAGGGAAGACCGAGTCGCTGCCTGACGGGAGCACGGTCCACATCGGTGGCATCTACCGAGGTCCCGACGTCAATCCCGTGCTCCAGGGTCAATCACCGGCTCAGGCGACGCCGCTCACCATCGGACCTGGGCAGCAGTTCACGGTCAAGCTCGTCCGGGATTTCCCACCAGCCTGCGGCAAGACCACCGGTCCGAAGAGCCTCGCCCAGCTCCACAACCTTGAAGCGGTGCGCTGGCCGTCCCTTCACGATCTGCCTGCGGTGATCGTGGTAAGCACGCCGCTCGGCTCACGGACCGTCGGAACGACCTTCAGTGTCGTCTATGGCTGTGACGGCGTGTGAGAGGTGATCGTTCGATCACGCGGTAAACAAGTTCGTTCGCTTGTCCTCACGTCGATCTACGGACTCGATGCCGAAACATCGCATCCGAGCCGCCCCCTTTGCGTTTGAGCGGATTGTCGTAGCCCAGCTTTATAGCCAGGTCGGAAGAGCTTCAGACGCGACGAGCGGTCACGAGATCGGAGTGCAAAACGATCAGAACTTTCCCGTTCCTGTCCTTCAGCCTGTCGAGCTCTCTTTCGAGTATTCGTGTCAGATCTGCTCGCCCTGCCGGAGGCAGAAGATCAGGCGTGTAGGTCAAGAGGAAGAGCTCCGTGAGTTCATCGACCGTCATAGCCTTCGAGGCTGAAATCGGCTGCACCATGACAGAGGTGAACCGGGCATTGACGAGAAGCTCGCGGAGACCCTCCGCTTGGAACACTCGCTCATCTTCGATCGGAGGAATCGTGACTGGGTGACTCTCGGTCACTTGCTTCCACGCAGCGCGAAAAACCGCCATCGGATTCGGTGACTCGTCGGGCGAGGCCCTTGGGAGCACGGCAGCCAGAAGACCACCAGGGCGAAGGATTCGCGCCAACTCAGCCAGCACTTCTTCGAGCGGTTGCAACAGCATCAGGGCGTAGTGACAGAGCACGGCGCCGAGCGAGCGAGTGGCGATGGGCAAATCGGCGGCATCTGCTCGGGCGATCGGTGCAGGACTCCCGAGTCGCCGGGAGGCACCGCTCAGCTCCGCCTTGTTCCAGTCCACTCCAAGGCAGTCATGGTCCCTGCGAACCAGCTCGAGGAGGTATCCGTCGCCGCAGGCGAGGTCAAGAACCGGCTCGTCTTGTACGCCGAGGGCGCGGGCGAGCTGGTCGTATGAGTTGCGACCCAACCCATCGGAAAGGGCCCCTATTGAGGCAGTCGTCGCTCCGGGGTGCCGGGAGTGCCATCGCTGGAGGTACTCCGCACCCGCGCTCGTCTCATCGTCCATTCGGAATTTGATAGCTGACCCCGCCTACGAGAGTCGACCGGCGGAAGCGCGCAGGCACCTGAGCCCCCGTGGCGCGATGGTCGCTCGACCACGGAGGGGTCGAGAGCCTCCATGCCTGCAGCCGCGAGGTCAGACGTTGCCGAAGATCGGCCCAACCGCCTCGCACGTAGGCACGAAGTTCGGGTTGTCTGGCCCGAGGTCGTTGACCACATCGGCCAGGGCGTTTGAGTCGTAGGCGATGGAGATGTGATCACTGGCATCTTGCGAGCACTGGTTCTGCAGCAGGATGTTCTGCACATTGGATGCCGCGGGAAGCAGCGCGTTGGTGTACGGCGTCACGACGTCGTCGTCCTTGGTCTCGATGACCACGTACTTGACGCTGGAGACGGTCGGGGTGGTGTTGAGGTCCGCGAGGAACGATGAACCCTGCAGTTGCTGGAGGCAGGCCTCACAGGTGACCGACAGCACCGCGGTGGCCACGCCCAGCAGTCCGAAATCGGATACCAAGGTCGTCAGCCCGTCCACCGTGGTTCCGTAATTGGACGGCGCCAGACCCACGAGCATGTTGACCTTCGAGGCACCGCCCAGGTGGTTGATGTAGTAGCGCGGCATCATGCCCCCCTGCGACCAGCCGACCAGGTCGACCTTGCTCGCTCCGGTCCTTGTCAGGACCTGGTTGACGAAGCTCGACAGCTGTCCGGCGGAGGTGGGGATGTCGCCCGTGCCGTCGATGCTCGACGGCACGATGGTCTGGCCGTAGTTGAACGCGTAGACGCAGTAGCCATTGTTCACCAGGTCGGGTGCGAGTGCGCCCCAGCTGTCGTACATGTTGGCGAAGGTGCCGTGCACCAGTACCACCGGGTACGGGTGGGCAGCGCTTGGCGTGCATCTGGTGTTGGCACCGGCCGGCGACGCGTACCAGTTCCACACCAGGACCGAGCTCAGGAACTGTGATGCCTCGCCTGCTTCGGGCATCTGCGCCCACGCTGGCGTCATCCCGAAGGTGAGGCAGGCCGCAAGGCCGAGCGATCCGGCGGACACGAGTATGCGCCGCAGTCTGCGCGCGCTGATTGTCTTCACGGGACCCCCCATGGCTTCAGGTCACTGACGAACACAACACCGCGAACCCATTGTCGGCTGGTGTCCGATTCGTGTCAATCAGGACGCCGGGCCCCCTGTTATGAGTAGGACCATTTCGTTGATCGACCGGAAGAACACCGGCTCGGCGTCAAAGTTGGCCAAGCTCGGCAGGCTTCAGGCAGCACCGGAGGTCTCGATGGACCAATCGGTCCAGAGAGTTCACCCACCGATCTGCAGAGCTGTGCCGGTATCACCACCGGCCGAACGAATATTCTCGCGGGTACCAGAACGTATGTTGTCGTACATGGAGCAGGCTCTCGCCGATCTGGCGGGTCCGAATTTGCCGCGTACTTTTCTGCGGGATCAATCCGGGAACACTCTCGGGTGACCTCGGATTGCATTTCGCCCGACCTGGGAACCGATTCTGGAAGTTGCTCTGTGCCGGTGGATTTACCGAGTCCGTTCTCCTACCTGCCGAGCAGCACACTCTGCCCGGGCTCGGCATAGGCATCACGAACCTCGTGGGACGGGTGACAGCAGCCGCCAGCGAACTCAGTGCCGCCGAACTGCGTGATGGCGCAAGGCAGCTCGAGGCCAGGGTGGGAATGCTGCGGCCACGCTGCGTTGCAGTGCTCGGGCTGCAGGCGTACCGGACGGCGTTTCTCAGACCGGCGGCTGCAATCGGTCGCCAGCCCGAACCTCTCGGCAGTGCCCTCCTTTGGCTCCTGCCCAACCCGAGCGGCCTTCAAGCCCGTTATCAGCTGCCTCAAATGGAGGAGATGTTCACAGCCCTCTTCGTTGCCTCGGAGGCAGCCTGATGGGTGAGCTCGTCGGCGGCCTTCGCCGTTGCGGGACACCCGTCTCGGCCTAGGGGGAGCATCGCTACGGACGCCAAAAATCCCTGGAGTGCGATGCACTCCAGGGATCTTGGTATCCGCCCGACGTCAGGCGTCCCGGTGTGCCACCCGGATCGTTGCCGCAGCCATGGCGATGGCGGCGTAGATGGCGAGGACTGCGAGGGCAGTACCTGGCCTCAGGAGTCCCGCCGAGTGGTTGACGGTCACGGCGGCCTCGAGAGCGGTCCCGGGCAGGTATTGGCGAAGGCCGGCCGGAAGAAACTGCCCGAGTACGGCTCCTCCGACGATGACCAGCACCAGAGCAGTGGTCGCCCCCGCGGTGTGCCGGATGAGGCCGCCGACGCCGACACCGATGATTGCGACGAGGCTGACGGCAATGGCGGCGAAGACCACCGCTTGCAGCACACCGGGATGTCCGAGGGACACCTGGAGGTGCTTGCCGGCAAAGATCCGCTGACCGACTTCGAAGCTGACGACGGCAGCGAGCAAAGCCACCGGGAATGCGAACGCCGCGGTGACGGCAGCCTTGGTGGTCAGTACCAGACGTCGGGTGGGTGTGGCCGTAAACGTGGAGCGGATCATCCCCGTCGAGTACTCGGCCGTCACCGTTCGCACGGCGAGCGCCCCGAGCAGCACGGCGCCGACCAAGAAGAACCCCCCCAACGAGCAGGCGGTTGGGTCGAACGTGGCGCGTTGCGCGGCGGTCATGGTCGCCCATTGGTTGGCCTGAGAGATGCACAGGACGGCACCCAAGGCGATGGATATGGTCACAGCAATGACGGCCGTCCGCCAGGTGGAGGGAAGCGTACGAAGCTTGGTCCACTCCGACCTCAGAATCCTGCTGATCGAAGCCGTTCGTAGCGGCGAAGCCGGGGCCGTGAAGTGAGTCGAGTCGATGGTATAGGTCGCAGTGCTCATGTCAGTTTCCTTTGGTCGAGCCGGTCAGCTGCCTGGCGTGGTAGTCGGTTTCATCTTTGGTCAGGTCGAAATACGCCTCTTCGAGCGAGGACTCCAGCGGAGCCAGCTCGACAAGGCTGATGTCGTGTGTGGAAGCGACTGCGCCGATGGCCGCAGAGTCCATGCCGGTCACGACCATGGCGCCGGCGGAAGCGCACTCGATGACAGCGCCGCGTCGGGTCAGAGCCTCGGCCAAGTCGGATTGTTCTACCGCCCGGACTCGGACGCTCGGAGCCGTGTGCCGATTGATGAATTCATCGGTACCGGCGTCGGCGATGATGCGACCCCGGCCGATCACGATCAGGTGATCAGCGGTCTGGGCCATTTCGCTCATCAGATGGCTCGAGAGAAAGACTGTGCGGCCCTCTGATGCCATTGACTTCATCAGGTTGCGGATCCACAGGATGCCCTCGGGGTCGAGGCCGTTGATCGGCTCGTCGAACATCACGGTCTCTGGGTCCCCGAGTAGGGCGGCGGCGATGCCGAGACGCTGGTTCATTCCGAGCGAGAACGTCCCAACCCGCATTCCCGCAACGTCGCTGAGCCCGACGATGTCGAGCACTTCGCTCACCCGGCGACGGTCGATGCCGTTGCTGTCGGCCAGCCACATGAGGTGATTGGCGGCACTGCGTCCGCCGACGATTTTGCCGGCGTCGAGGAGCGCCCCGACAGATCGGAGAGGGTCGGCCAGTTGGCGGTAAGGCTTGCCGCCCACTCGGACTTCACCCGAAGTCGGGGTGTCGAGCCCCAGGACCATGCGCATGGTGGTCGACTTGCCGGCACCGTTGGGACCGAGAAATCCGGTCACTTGCCCAGGGCTGGCAGTGAAGGACACCTCGTTGACCGCAACCGTCTTGCCGTAGCGCTTCGTCAGGTTCGTTGCTTCGATCATTTGTGCTTCCTTTCCGAGAGGCTCTTGTCGGTTGTCAGCCTGCGCTTTGGGCCTGAGGTTGGGCTGACGGGTCACTGAGGTGGGAGATCCGAAGGCGCCTCTCAGCCGGTCAGCTGGATGGTCGTACGGTTGCCAACGTGGAGATCAGGTTCTTCGGCGAGTTCGAGGTACTGCAGGCGGGCGAAGCGGTGCATGTCCGCGGCACCAAGCAACGGGCGCTGCTGGCTCTGCTGGCGCTGCATCGTGGGATCCCGGTCACTGCCGACAGCCTCATCGACTCACTGTGGGAAGACGGGCAATCGGTCAACCCGTCGAACGCGCTGCAAGCACAGATCGGACAGCTTCGGCGCACCCTTGGGGCGGCGGCGATTCTCACCAGCGAGGCCGGCTACGCCCTCGACGTCAATCCCGAAGACATCGACGCAGCCCGTTTCGAACGCCTGGTGGCCACAGGCAGACAATTCCTCGGTGAGGGCAAGTTCGAGCCGGCGTCGGCGGCTCTCTCAGAGGCGCTTCACCTGCAGCGAGGGGATCCACTTGGCGAGTTCGCCTATGCCGGGTTCGCCGATGCCGAACGAGCACACCTGGGAGAGCTGTCCCTTGCTGCACGCGAAGCCAGCGCGGAAGCAGATCTGGCGCTGGGCCGTCACAGAGAGGTCATCGGCCAGCTCGAGACGCTCTGCCGGGAAAATCCGTTGCGCGAGCATCCGCGGGAGCTGCTCATCCTTGCCCTGTACCGGGACGGACGGCAGGCCGAGGCCCTGCGGGTCTACGCCGGAATCAGGGACCGTTTGGTCGACGAGCTCGGCATCGATCCGAGCGTGTCCCTACGTGAGCTCGAGGCCCGTGTGTTGGTTCAGGACCCGACGCTCGCGTTGGGCGGCCCCACTGCATCTGCTTCTGCATCCCGGGATCGCACCGTTGCTGGCAACCTGCGGGAGCAGCTGAGCACATTCGTCGGCCGTCAGTCCGAGTTCGATCAGCTGAGCGAATCGGTGCGCACCCACCGGCTCGTCACGCTGGTTGGTCCAGGCGGGGTCGGCAAGACCAGACTGGCGGTGGAGGTTGCTGCCTCCCTCTGCAAGGAACACCGGGATGGTGCCTGGCTGGTCGACCTTGCCGGCGTCACTGAGCCTGAAGGAGTTGCACCTGCCGTCGCGGGTGCGCTCGAGGCGGCCGCGTCATCGCTGGGAAGTTCCCATTCGCCAGGATCAACGGAGGAACTCATCCTGCACCATTTGGCCGGGCAATCACTCATCGTCGTTCTCGACAACTGTGAACAGGTGATCGACCGAGCGGCTGAACTTGCGGAAATCCTGGTCGGTGCGGTGCCCGGTCTCCGACTGGTCGCCACGAGCCGCCAGCCGCTCGGTGTGCGAGGCGAAGTCCTGGTGCCGGTGGCAGGGTTGCCCGAGCCAGAGGCCGTCGAATTGTTCGTCGATCGCGCTCGGGCGGTTCAGCCCGGCTTCAGCACCGAAGGGGACGCTGGTCAAATCGTCTCGGATGTGTGCCTCCGTTTGGATGGCCTCCCCCTGGCGATCGAGCTCGCCGCCGCTCGGCTTCGCGCCCTCCCCCTGGCCACCCTGGCGCAACGGCTCGATGATCGTTTCCGTCTCTTGACCGGCGGAGCCCGTACCACGTTGGCCCGCCAACAGACCATGCGGGCGGTGGTGAACTGGAGCTACGACCTCTTGTTCGACGACGAACGCAGGCTTTTCGCTCGTCTTTCCGTCTTCGCCGGCGGCTGCGAGTTGGCCGCTGCCGAGGCAGTCTGCTCCGACGACCTGGTGCCTCGCGACGAGATCCTCGACATCCTCAGCCGACTCGTTGACAAGTCCCTCGTGACCGTCGACATTGGCTCCACACCGGCGCGCTACTCACAGCTACAAACTCTTTGGGAGTACGCCCGGGAGCACCTCGTCGGCTCGGTCGACGCGGTCCAAGTTCGAGAACGACATGCTCGCTGGTATCTCAATATGGCTGAGCAGGGACGGCCCGGTCTGCGCGGCCACTCGGGGATCGAATGGAGAGCCCGACTGGAAGCAGATCTCGACAACTTCCGCGCCGCCCTCGACTGGTTCATCGGGCACGGTGACGCCCCCTCGGCCCTTTCCCTTGTGGGCGACATCGCCTACCTGTGGTTCCTCCGCGCTGACTTCCACGAGGGGTACCGCTGGTCGAGCGCCGCCCTCGCCGTAGAACCCTCCGATGGCTGCAGCGGACTTCGCGGCTTCGCGGCTGCTTACCAGGCGTTCTTCTCGAGCATCGTCGTAGGTCCAGGCGCGGCGCTCGATGCTTTCCAGGAGGCCCTCGCCGATCTGCGACAGGCACACTCACCTGACCTAGGCGGGGCACTCCTTGTCATGTCCGACGTCCTCGCACGGCTCGGTGACTTCGACGCGTCCCAGGAGGCTCTGGCCGAAGCGCTCCCTTTGGTGATTGAGAAAGGTGACGCATGGGACGTGGCCACCCACGACATGTTCTCCGCCCGGAACGCGGCGGCGCAGGGCCGAGCCGAAGAAGCCGAAATCCTGACACGACGCAGTGTGGAGCGGTTGCGGACCTGTGGTGATCACTGGATGATCCTCTATGGGCTCGGCATGCTGGCTGGCATTGAAGAGTCCCACGGAGATTTCTCGGCTGCCTCCGCCGCGTACGAAGAGCTCATCGATGCCTGCCGGGTGGCCGGAATGATCCATTTCGAATCGATGTGGTTGATCCGTCTGGCCACCCTGCGAGCCCGGCTCGGTGACGATATTGCCGCCGAGGAGCTCTTTGCGACGGCCATCGCCACCAAATCGCAATTGGCCAACACCGCCGCGCTCACCGGTCGGGCGGGAGCGGCGCGCCGACTGGGTGATTTCACCTCGTCCCGACGCTGGCTCGACGAGGCCAAAGGAAACTACGAGTCCGTCGGCCTGCCGGGCGGCTCGACCCCGGCGCTCATCGGCCTCGTGTGGTGGTCCCTGGCCGTGGGCGACGTCACCGGGGCTGATGAGCACGCGAAGCAAGCCCGTGGCCGAGCCGCCGAGGCGGCCGATCCGTTGGTCCGAATCTTGGCGGACACGGTGGTCGCCGCGGTCGCGCTCACCTCGTCCGATACCGCGGCGAACCGGGAACGTCTCACTGCCGTCCTCCAGCGTCGGGCGGCCGTAGGCCGGTCCACAGCCTTTTTCGAAGCCACCCTCGATGACCCCGACGTCGAGGCTCTGGCGGCCGCCCACGGACTCCGCTCCGGCTGAACTCAGCACCACCTCAGCGCCTCGTCAGGGCACCAGTTCAATCTGGCGACCATGGAGCAACTCCGTCGTCGACAAATGAGTCGCCATGCACACCTTGCGGATTCTGAGCTGGCCGTCGAGGACCACGGCCGTGCGGTCACGACAAACACGCGGGCGGCCGCGTGGTACCGCCTGGCACAGCGGGCCATCGACCATCGCGTCGCCACTGCAGCACTGCGACTCGCCGTCAAATCGGATCCGGCCTTCGGGCTCGCCGTCGCAGATCTCGCCGCCATCACCGAAGCACCCACAGGTCCCATCAGCCGCCGCCAGACGAACTGGGAACGCCACCACATGGAAGTGGTCAGCACTGCGGCAGCCGGAAACTTGACTCGAGCCGCCGACCTGCTCCGAGAACACCTCGCCTGCGTTGGCTGCGACCCACTCGCTCTGCGCATCGTCATCCACCTTCGACGGCCCACCGGATGCTGGAACGAGTTCGAGGACCTCACCGGCCATCTTCCCGGCTGCCACCCGCCTTGGCCGAAGGTACAGAAGGTGCAGAAATGATCGAGCGTCAGCCCCCGCCAATAGGGCCGACATCATCATCTCTGAACGAAAAGGACCGGTTCATGCCCGCAGTGACCGACGCCCGGACCGATGTGCGCCGGGAGCGCATGTGGGAATAGCTGAACGCGAGCCCTCCAATGGCACGTGGTGGCACGGCAGTCGACCGGGACACTCGAAGGAAAGACGCTCGTCGTGCGGAAGGCATCTGTGACCTGGGGCGATGGGAGGGAGCGGGCGACGGGAATCGAACCCGCGTTCTCAGCTTGAGAAGCCCTTCAAGCGCAATTCCCTGAACTGCCAAATCGACCAAATAGCTGTCAGATGAGAAATTAGTTGACTGCTGGTGTTCCCTGTTGCGCGCTATTGCTCGCTGCGGAGCTGGTTGCCGCTGTCAGCCGTGCAAGCTGAGAACACGACTGGCCTCAGCAGGCCGGCCGCTGATGCGACGTCTTCGCTGACCGATCGCATAGCTCGACAGCGCAGAGCATTTGGAGCGTACGTCGGACATGCTTGCGTCGGGTCCGAAAGCCGAGGTCGAGGTGTCACAGCCCTGCAATCCCAGTGCAACGACGGGGTCGCACGCTTGGGTCAAACCAAAGACCAGGCCGAGACGCGGGGCAATCGGAGTGCCTACCTACTTTGACCGAGGTGCAGCGGAGCGTGAGAGCAGATCGACCTTGAGCAAAGGACGCCCTCGAGTTCCCGCGGGGCAGGGGGAGAACCGGATCCGGGTCGCTCCTCTCAAAGGTCACAGCAGTAACCGATCTCGGGACGCTTCATCAGATCGAGACGGCTGAGGATCGGACCTTGTGGTCATATGTGCAACATGATTTGTTAGGCAGGCGAAGCGAGGGGAGTGTTACGTGTTGTGGCAAGAGTGGCGCTACAAGGTTCTGGGTGTCGTTGCGGCAGTGTTGTCGCTCCTGATGTTCGGCGGTGTGTCTGCTGTCGCTGCGACGATTCCTGCTTCTCGTGGGTCGGGCGGGTTCGGCTTGGCGAGAGCTAGCCGGGCCGATGTACCTCAGGCGCATGCCTCGGTGTCGGGTAACACGACGGCTTCCTCCGGCGCCGGTACGGTCACCACTTACCCCGGCATCGACAAGCCGGAGGGGATCACAGCCGGTCCCGACAGCGCCCTGTGGTTCACCAACGCCGACAACAACTCGATCGGGCGGATCAGCACCGCCGGGGTCGTCACCGGCTACACCGGCACCGGCATCGACGAGCCGGAGGGGATCACGGCCGGACCCGACGGTGCCCTGTGGTTCACCAACGCCGACAACAACTCGATCGGGCGGATCAGCACCGCCGGGAAGGTCACCGACTACACCGGCGCCGGCATCGACGAGCCGGAGGGGATCACGGCCGGACCCGACGGCGCCCTGTGGTTCACCAACGCCGACAACAACTCGATCGGGCGGATCAGCACCGCCGGGAAGGTCACCGACTACACCGGCGCCGGCATCGACGTGCCGTACGGGATCACGGCCGGACCCGACGGTGCCCTGTGGTTCACCAACCTCGGCAACAACTCGATCGGGCGGATCAGCACTGCCGGGAAGGTCACCGACCACACCGGTCCCGGCATCGACGAGCCGGAGGGGATCACGGCCGGACCCGACGGTGCCCTGTGGTTCACCAACCTCGACAACTCGATCGGGCGGATCAGCACTGCCGGGAAGGTCACCAACCACACCGGTCCCGGCATCGAGAAGCCGGAGGCGATCACAGCGGGTCCCGACGGCGCCCTGTGGTTCACCAACTTCGGCAACAACTCGATCGGGCGGATCAGCACTGCCGGGAAGGTCACCAACCACACCGGTCCCGGCATCGAGAAGCCGGGGGCGATCACGGCGGGTCCCGACGGCGCCCTGTGGTTCACGAACTCCGCCAACGACTCGATCGGGCGGATCAGCACGACCGGGAAGGTCACCAACGACACCGGTCCCGCAATCGAGAAGCCGGAGGCGATCACGGCGGGTCCCGACGGCGCCTTGTGGTTCACCAACTTCGCCACCTCGATCGGGCGGATCAGCACCACAGGGCTCGTCACCAGCTACACCGGCATCGGCATCGACGTGCCAGAGGCGATCACGGCGGGTCCCGACGGCGCCCTGTGGTTCACCAACTTCGCCAACAGCTCGATCGGGCGGATCGGCACGACCGGGAAGGTCACCAACTACACCGGTACCGGCATCAACGAGCCGTACGGGATGACGGCCGGTCCCGACGGTGCCCTATGGTTCACCAACCTCGGCAACAACTCGATTGGGCGGGTCAGCACCACTGGGCTCGTCACCAACTACACCGGCACCGGCATCGACGTGCCGTACGGGATCACGGCCGGTCCCGACGGCGCACTGTGGTTCACCAACGCCGACAACAACTCGATCGGGCGGATCAGCACCGCCGGGGTCGTCACCAACTACACCGGCACCGGCATCAACGGGCCGTACGGGATCACGGCCGGTCCCGACGGCGCCCTGTGGTTCACCAACCTCGACAACAATTCGATCGGGCGGATCGCCACCACCGGGCAGGTCACCAACTACACCGGCGCCGGTATCGACGACCCGAGGGGGGGGATCACGGCGGGTCCCGACGGCGCCCTGTGGTTCACCAACTACGCCAACAACTCGATCGGGCGGATCAGCACCGCCGGGAAGGTCACCGACTACACCGGCGCCGGCATCGACGAGCCGGAGGGGATCACGGCCGGACCCGACGGCGCCCTGTGGTTCACCAACGCCGACAACAACTCGATCGGACGGATCACTTCGGCACCGTTCGTCGACGTGTCGCCGTCGACGGGTGCTCCCGACACTCCGGTGACTGTCTCGGGCGCGGGGTTCACGCCCGGCGAAACCATAACCGTCACATACAAGACCGGCCTCGCCTCGCCGACCAAGGTCACCATTTGCAGCTCCGTCGCCGCGGCCGGCGGCGACTTCACCTGTACCGCCAACATCCCGACGGGCGCGACTGCGGGAGCGACCGGCGCCCACACCGTCACCGCCAAAGGCACAACGTCGCGGAGCAAGCCAAAAACCACCTTCACTGTGACTTGACACGCATCCCGACCGTCTATTCGAGTAGCGCCATAACAACCAGCCGGTCCTCCTGGCACGCTGTGGCACGACGGCCGACCGGGCTACGTTGAGAGGGGACGCCACTCGGTTCGAATGGCAGTGTGACCTGCGGCGATGGAAGAGAGCGGGCGACGGGAATCGAACCCGCGTTCTCAGCTTGGGAAGCCCTTCAGGGACGAGTTCGCAGACCTGCGACATTGGTCAAAATGCCAGCTCAACCGCATTTCGCACCTATCCGCTGCTATTCGCTGTTCGTCCCTGTTTGTCGTTGTGTGTTGCACGAAATGGGTCCCAGGAGCCGTGTTGCACGCTGTTGCACGACGGATGGTCGAGGTCCTCAGCCATGACGGCTGAGAACGCGCAGTGGGGAACTGGGGGCGGCCGACGCGAACGTGCGACTCACCGAGGTCGGTCCCCAATCGTTCGGCGATAACGGGGAAAATGACCGCGGATTGCGCTGGACTTGAGTGGCGCGGTCGAAGCAGGATCCCGGCCTTCGTGGGCAGACATCGGCATCATCATGTCAGCGTGAAGGTTGTGAAGGCTTTGAACTTGGACGTCACGCCGGTTGCTTCGATGGAATGAAGGCCTTTGGCCCCAGCCGTGGTCCTGGGCGGTATCTCGCCCGTACAGTTCATGGTGCCGTCGCTTGCTGCAACGGCGACACAAAGGAGGACCCTCTTCGGTGCGGGGGCTTTGAGGCCGGTGAGGTAGGTAACCTTGACCCGCTCCGCGGGCGTAAATCCGCCAGCTGTCGTGCTGACCGACGTCTTATGGGTTCCCGAGGACGGGCGAAATTTGCTACGAATGGCCATGCGGTCACGACTCGGACTCTGGGAGTGTCGGCAATCACCAAGTTTCCCGAGCTCCCGAAAGCCACCCCGTAGGGCTTATAGAGCTCGGCCGCGGTTGCCGCACCCCCGTCACCGGAGTAGCCGGCGGTAGCGCTGCCAGCAATCGTGTAGATGTCACCCTCGTTCATCGACTGCCCGTAGAACGTACCTGTGGACGCGGCCACCACTCGGATCCGCTCGTTGTATTGATCTGCAAGTACCAGATTTCCGAAGCGGTCAACCGCGAGGCCACGAGGGTTGTTCACCTGGGCCACGGCCCCACTGCCTCCGTCGCCTGCGAAGCCGGCGGTACCGTCGCCGGCAATCGTGTAGATGTCGCCCTGGATCATCGACTGACCGTAGAAATCCGCGGTGGATCCCGCAACGACCCGGACGCGGTTGTTCTCCATGTCGGCGATGACCAGGTTCCCAAACTGGTCTCCTGCACACCCACCGGATTGTTCAGTTCGGCCGCTGTGGCCGCGGCCCCGTCACCTGAGTAACCGAACGCGCCATCACCGGCGACGGTGTAAATGTCGCCCTTGGTCATGGCTTGGCCGTAAAGGGTTCCGGTCGATGCTGCGACGACGCGGATCCGGCTGTTGCCGTCGTCGGCGATGAGAAGAGTTCCCGAGCCATCGACAGCCACATCGGACGGGAAATTCAACTGAGCAGAAGTTGCGAGAGCTCCATCGCCGCCGAAGCCACCAGTTCCATTTCCAGCGACGGTATAGATGTCGCCTTGGGTCATTGCTTGGCCGTAGTAGGTACCCGTTGACACCGCGACTACGCGGATCCGCCGGTTCGATGCGTCGGCGATGAGAACATTTCCAGCCGAGTCGACCGCGAGACCCTCTGGATTGTCGAGTTCAGCTGACTTCGCCGGACCTCCATCACCCAAGTAACCAGCAGCGCCGCTGCCTGCGATGGTGTAGATGTCCCCCTGCGTCATGGCCTGGCCGTAGAACGTCCCGGTGGAGGTCGCCACCAACTCGACCTGTTGGTCATCGGAGACCAGCGTGTTCTGCGACCGATCGACCGCAACCGCAGACTCGCATAGTCGTCCCGAGGTGGCTGGCTCTCCAACGCCCGAGAAGTAGCAATAGTCTCCAACGCCGGCAGCGGTGTAACCAGCCACCGTGTAGATGTAGCCTCCCCGTCATCTCCTGGCCGTAGAAGGTCCCAGCAAACGGCGCCACCACGCGCACGGCGCCGTTGGTCGGATCGGCGATGATCAGATTCCGAGAACGGTCGACGGCGACTCCGCCCGGGTAGTTGAGTTCGGCGTCAATGTCATAACCGCCGTCACCTCCATAGCCTCTGGTGCCGTCGCCCGCAATCGTGTAGATGTCACCTTTGTTCATCGGTATGGCGTAGAGCGGTCCGGTCGACGCGGCCACCATTCTGATGCGCTGGTTATCGGTGTCGGCGATGAAGAGATCCCCCTCCGGGTCCACCGTGACCGACGTCGGCCCGGCGAGCTCTGCGGACGTCGGAGCACCGCCATCGCCTGAGAAACCAGCAGTGCCGTTACCTGCCAGGGTGTAGATGTCGCCCGTGGTCATGGATATGCCGTAGAAGGTACCCGTCGACTCCGCGACCACCCGAATCCGATCGTTGCGCTATCGGCAACGATGAGGTTCCCCGAGCCATCCACTGCCACTCCGAGGGGTAAATAGAATGCCGCCGCTGTGGCAGGGCCTCCATCGCCCGAGAAGCCAAATGTGCCATTGCCCACGACGGTGTAGATGTCGCCCGTGGTCATGGATATGCCGTAGAAGGTTCCCGTCGATTCCGCAACAACACGGATCCGATCGTTGTACTGGTCCGAGATGACGAGGTTCCCGAAAGCGTCAACCGCCACACCGGCGGGGGAAGCAAATTCTGCGGCTGTGGCGGGGCCACCATCGCCTGAGAAGCCACGTGTTCCGTTGCCCACGACCGTGTAGATGTCGCCCTCGATCATCGACTGGCCGTAGAAGGTCCCCGTCGACTCCGCGACCACACGGATCCGGTTGTTGTACCCGTCTAAAATGACGAGATTCCCAGACTTGTCGAGCGCCATGCCGCCCGGGGAGAGAGCGGCAGAAGCGGCCGGGCCATCATCACCGGCAGAAGCGTTAGTTCCGTTGCCCGCTATCAACTTGTCGTTGCCCGAGGAGTCCACCTCTCGTACTTCGGACAAGCCCTCGTCAGTGACGAAGAAGGAATCACCGTCCGCGAGAACTGAGACGGGCGACAAACCCATTGACGTGGCCGGTACGGGGCCCGGAACAGCACCGCCGGCAATGGTGCTGATCGTGCCCGCAGTTTGGGCGGCGTCGGCCAGGCTTGAATTCGTGACCGCCGGTACCGCGGTAGCGAGCGCGAAGGCGACGATCGCAAGAGCGGCAATCGCTCGGGACGACTGAGACGCTCGCGGACGAACACCAGAGAACCCAGTCCAACCTGTCCGTATCCAACCCACCCACCCTCCTCCTTTACCAACTGATGCAACAACATTGCCAGCACCTGCGACCGTCTCAACACCGCAATCGCCTTCTCGAGCGCTAGATTGTCGTAGGAACGCACGAGAATATATGTAATCGATCTGATTACTGGCGAATAGGAGCCCGAACCCGGGCTCGATCCACTTCAAGGGTCGCCATTAGCGCGACCGAAGGTCGGCAAAGAGATCCAGCGGATCGCCCACAAACTCGTTCGTGGTTCTGGGTGACTGGCCGGAGGTGCTGCCCGATTCCGAGGACCTGGTCATGCCCCTGGGCCGTCACCGGCGGCTGCTGCAGCGCCTCCACTCTCCAGGTACGGCCACCTGACGGCTGCCCCTGCTCCGTTATCTCCGTCTGAACGAGACGCCACCCGATTCCCACACCTCGAGCTCGTCCGGGTGCTCGACAGCCGGGTGATACCGGACGAGGCAGCACAGATTGCCGCCAGTTGGGGGGCGGCTGGCTGATTGCAGAAACCGTGGCCGCTGGCGCCTGCACAACGGAGGAGCTCTCTGGTTCGCTCGTCCGGACAACGTCGGAAGAGGGCTGTCCACTGCAGCAGCTGCATTGGGAACCGAGGTCAATGTCTTGTAGACCTACGGCAGAGGTATGAGCGAAGAACGGAACCTCCGCCGGCCGCCGAAGGCGAGTGAGGATACGAGCGCAGCGAGTCCCGCAACGTGCCCTTGACGAGCCGGACTCACTCCGAGAGACCACGATGGCTTTGGCCGGCCGATCGGGCTGGCCGGGATGCCCCGGGGTCCGCCGTGTTCCTCTGGGTGAGACGGCCAGGGCGTGAGGGCGCGTCTGGTCGAAGGTGAGGAACACTTAGAGAGCGATCAGGGACTAAAACGTAGGGTCTATGGAACAATCTGATGGACATCGCATCTCGTATGAGGCTCTTCAGGTAGGGACGCCCGTCAGGACTTCATCTGGAACCGAGTTCGGCACGGTGGAACACGTTCTTCAGATCCCCTCGTTGGACCTCTTCGATGGAATCGTGGTCAAGACACACCGTCACGAGGTCCGGTTTGTCGACCGTGATCAGATCGAAGACATCTGGACGAATGCAGTTCGATGCTCGATATCCGACGAGCAGGTTGCCTCGCTTCCAGCGCCGGAAGGAACCCTTGCCGTTCGTCCCGACGTCGATCGCGATGAAGGACCCTCACTCACGGCTCGATGGGGACGGCTGTTTGGACGGGAGCATTGGAAGGAGCTCGACTAGGTAGCGTGGCCGGAACTCGGGATGGAGCCACGATATTGAAACCAGGCTCAAGAGACGGGTTGTCGGCGACAGTCACCATCGGCCCTTAGTCCCGCACCGGCTCATGCCACACGGGCTGACCAAATCCGGCCATCGATCGGCGGCGGCCGAGGCGCTGAGGGGATCGGACTGGCTCTCACGACGCCATTGCGAGGATTCGATTCGAGGATCAGGTGACGCTTCAAGATGACGGGCTCACCCCGCGTCACCGTGACTCTTGGGCGCACGGGTCAGAAGTGCCTGGACAATTCTAAAAACAGCTAGACAAAAGAATATGGCAGCGATGACCGTCAGAATCAGACCCGGTACATATAGAACTCCGGAGACAGCAAGCAGTATGACGCCAGGCAGACCGAACGACCACACGAAGAACAGCCAGTAGTTACCGGCATTTGCGTACATAAACGCCAAGGGGCCGTCCTTTTTGAAAACGAGCGAGGAATCTCCTTCGGCTCTTCTCAGCCTCGCTTGATAGACGCGAATGACTCGCCGTTGCTCGCCTGGGGTAAGCCTCGCACATTCTGGCGGGAATTCAGGCGCGGTATTGGTCACCGTTTGTTGCCATTTGTGATCCGTGGGACACCGCCTGAAGACACGCCACCAAATGTAGTGAACGCTAGGTACCGTCGCGGAGGCGCCCTGCAACGGCCAAACGCCGAATAAGCAATCGCTTCCGGCCGGGGCGTCAAGTTCCGGCCCATCCGGCGGAGAGCCACGCTATGACGGCGCACTTGAACCGACGCGGGGTTCGGGACACGCGTGGACCATCGCTGACCGCGATCCGCCGTTCCGCCCGCCGAGGCGGCGGCGAAGCCGCCGGCCGAGGCGAGGGCGGCTTGAAGTCGTATAGAGGAACACGGACATTTTGGGCTCCTACCCCGCCGGATTGGTGTCCTGCCCCTGCACTGATCGATTGATGCGTTCCGCTGTCCACTCCTCCTTCTTCGTTGTTGCTCCCTGTTGCTCGCTGTTGTCTCCTGCTCCTCCTTGTCCTTCCTTGTTGCATCCCTGGTGCTCGTTGTCGTTCGTTGTCGTTGTCTGATCGACCTTGTGGAAGTCGATCTTGTGATGTGAGCTCGATTTTCGATCCTCTGACCTCGATGTTGTTCGGTTTGCGGCCTTCTCACCTGCCTTACCTAGGTAGGGAAGGAAGTTCCTTCCCGTCTTGGAAGGAGCAATCCAAATGCGTTTGCCCGTCGACACCAGTGTCGTGACTTCGTCTCGGCCGGACCGGCCGAGCCGGCCATCGAGTACGACACCAAGCAGCAGAAGATCGACGCCAAGGGCGTCGCCATCAACCAGGTCCACCTCTTCGTCGTCGGCGACGGGGGACCCGTGAGGTGATCACCGTCAAGGTCCCCGGCGAGGTCCAGGGCCTCGGGCCAGTTCACCCCGGTCAAGGTGACCGACCTGGTCGCTCTCACCTGGAACATGGCGGAGCGCTCGGGGGTCTCCTTCTCGGCGTCCAAGATCGAGGCGGTCACCTCTCGAGGGCGGCGACGTCCTGATGGTCGCCTACGTGGTGTTCGTCTTGGTGGGCCTGCTGTTGGCCTGCTTCGTGCTGGCGCACTTCGGCCTCGTCGTCTTGTTGGTGCTCGCCGTCGTCCTCCTCGGCCGCCACCTCCGACGAAACGGTGTTTGAGCGCCACCACCTAAAGACCCTCAACCCCTACTCCCGGATGGCGCTCGCCGTCCGGGGGTGGGGGCTCGAGGTCGCCGTGGCCTGCCGGGCTCTGGTCGTCCTCTGGCGCCTGGCGGTCGTCGCTCGACGGCGAGGGTCTCGGCCGTCCTCGTGTTCGGCCTGCTCGCCATCGTCGTCTGGCGCTCGGCCGTGGTGCGCACCCGGCTGGCGACGACGCTGCGGGACCGGGCGACGAGGCGCTGGTTCTCCCGGGTCCTCGTCGCCTGTGAGGTCATCAGCCGCCACGGCCGGATCCCGAGGGTCGAAGGAGTCGAGGTCATCCCGGCCGGCAAGAGGCTGCGGTTGCGCCTGCCGGCCGGCTTCAGCGCCGAGCTGGTCGAAGAGGCGGCCGAGCCTCTGGCCGCCACCATGAGGGTGCGCGAAGTCCGGGTCGTGCGCGATCCGGCCGATGCGTCGCTCGCCCATCTCTCCATCGTCGTCCGCGATCCCCTCGGTGTTCCCGCACCGCCGTGGCCCGGGCCGCCGGCGTCGCTGTGGGACCCGATCCCCCTCGGCATCGACGAGGACGGCAACGCCGTGTCGGTCTCGCTCCCCGAGCGCAACCTCCTCTTGGGCGGAGAGCCCGGGGCGGGCAAGTCCGCTGCGCTGTCGCTCTTCATCGCCTCGGCCGCCATGGACCCCGCCGTCCGCTTGACCCTGATGGACGGCAAGCAGGTCGAGCTCGCCCCGTGGCGGGACTCGGCCACCCACTTCGTCGGGCCCGACATGGACGAGGCGATCGAGGTCCTCAAAGACCTCGGCGCCGAGATGGATCAGCGCTACTCGGTGCTGCTCGAGTCCGGCCTGCGCAAGATCGACCGGGACGGCCAGTTCGGCCTCCACGTCGTCGCCGTCGACGAGCTCGCCTTCTACATGCGAAGCGGCACCAAGGAGCAACGCAACGAGCTGGCCGAGACGCTCCGTGACCTGATCTCTCGGGGTCGGGCGGCCGGGATGATCGTCATCGCCGCCACCCAGAAGCCCTCCAACGAGATCATCCCGACCTTCGTGCGGGACCTCTTCAGCTTCCGCATGGCGCTGCGCTGCACGACGCCCGAAGCCTCCGACACCATCCTCGGCCAGGGCTGGGCGAAGGAGGGGTTCTCCGCCTCGACCTTGGACCCGACGGTCCGAGGTGTCGGCTACCTGCTGGCCGAAGGGGCGAGCCCGGTCAAGATCCGGACCCACTACCTCGACGACGACGCCATCGCCGAGCTGGCTCGCCTGGCCGCGCTCGAGGCGGATCCGTGGTGACGTCGGCCTCGCACTGGCGCTCGGTCCTGGCCGAGGTCGACCAAGCCCGGCTGTGCTCGAACCCGGTCCGCCTGCACGGGATCCGGCTCGATCGGACGACCGGCGAGCTCGCCGACGGCGGGCTCCTCGTCCCGTGCAAGGACCGGCGGGCCGCCGTGTGCCCCTCGTGCTCCCGGCTCTATCGGGCCGACGCCTGGCAGCTCGTCGCCGCCGGCATCCGGGGCGGCAAGGGCGTGGACGCCTCGGTCGTCGAGCATCCCCAGCTCTTCGTCACCTTGACCGCACCGTCGTTCGGCCCGGTGCACCGCGCCAGTGCTCGGATGGAGCCGGGATCGTGCCGTGCCGGCCCCGGCGACGTGGCGGCTCGTGTCCGCACGGCCGGCCGCTCTCGTGCAGCTGAGCGCCACGGCGCCGACGCCGCTCGTCGTCGGGGAGCCGCTGTGTCCCGAGTGCTTCGACTACCGGGGTGCGGTGCTGTGGAACGCGCACGTCTCGCGTCTGTGGGAGCGCACCGTCGCCGCCTCTACCGAGAAGTCGCCCGGGCGGCCGGGATCGACGACGTCAAGGAGCTGCGATCGCTCGTCCGGCTCTCCTACATGAAGGTGGTCGAGTTCCAGCCCGTGGGCTCGTCCACCTCCACGTCGTGCGTCCGGGCCGACGGGGCGGCCGGACCGGCCGATCCCCCGCCGGCCTGGCTCGACGCCGGCCTCCTCGCCCGGCCGTCGAAGCGGCCGTCGCCGAGCTCCGACGTCGCCGTGCCCGAGATCGACGGGACGACACTGCGCTCGGGCGAGCTGGGGCACCAGAGCACGACGTCCGCGTGCTCGAGCCCGCCGGTCCGACGGCGACGCCACGCGCCATCGCCGCCTACGTGGCGAAGTACGCGACGAAAACGGCCGACGGGACGGCCTGGCTGGCCCACCCGATCCGCTCGGCCGCCCAGATCGAGCGCCTCGGGCTCCGGCCCCACGTGGTCACCTTGGTGCGCACGGCCTGGACGCTCGGGGGCCGCGAAGGACCTGGCGCACCTCCGCTTGCGCGAGCACGCCCACACCCTCGGCTATCCCGGGCAGTTCTCGTCCAAGAGCGTCCGCTACTCGACCACCTTCAACGCCCTGCGCCAGGCCCGGGCCGACTTCGCCGAGGCCGACGGGACGATGCCGGCGACGACTTCGACTACGAGGCGGGGTGGCGCTACGCCGGGCGGGGCTACTCGGATCCGGGCGCCGACGAGTTGGCCCGCTCGCTCCTCGACGCCCGCCCGCGAGCTCCCGGAGAGGGCCCGAGGGTTCCCCAACGGGTTCCCCAAGACCTTCCCCAGATCGTCCCCAGGCTCTGAGCTGGGAGAAGAGCGACAAGAAAAATCTCGGTGGGGACGATTCCGGGAACCGTTTGAGGAACCTGGTGAGGAACCCTCTGTGGCGCGATGGGCGCCATGACAACAGCACCGTCCTCTTCAGTCCGTCTCCGAGCATCTCGGCGCCCGCTCCCGTGGGCCCGAGGCCCAACGTGCTCCTTCGGCGCCATGCGAGCCGCCGGCGTGGCCCCGGCCACGGCGGACCTCGTAACCGTCCTCGTGCGCCGACGGGGCGGTCCCGGCCGGTCGGCTCGAGTGGCTGGCGCTGCGCGCACCGAGAGACGAGCTCGCCCTCTTCGGCGCTCGTCCACCTGTTGCGCCCCGAGCTCGAGGCGATCGGCCGCCGGCTGGGGCGAAGTGCGGGCATCGGCCTCGACGAGGCCGAAGGCGACGTGCTCGGCCGCCGCCTGGGACGTGCTGTGGCGCCGACCGCCACCGGGGCGGGCGTGAGCGCCTCGGCGTCATCTGGTGTGCGGCCCGGCGGGCCCGGCTGCGAAGCGACGAGGGCGTTCGGACCGAGGAGCTCGACGAGCTCGAGGTGGCGGGACCCGACGGCGGTCCGCTTCGGCGGGCCGGGCCTGCTCGAGGCCGCCGCTGCCGCCGGCGTGCTGAGCGTCGAACAGGCCGAGCTGATCGCCCGCACCCGGATCGACGGGGAGCCGCTGAGGGCTCTGGCCCAAGAGCTCGGTCGCCCCTACGACGCGCTGCGCATGGAGCGCCGGCGGGCCGAAGCAGCGCTGCGAACCTTCGCCCTCCGCTACGCCGGCGGTGCCTCGTGAGCGGCGAGACCGGATTCGATGCGCTCGACGTCGGCCGCGGGTGAGCTTCCGGGCGGCCTCGGCCAGCCACATCTCGCAGCGCCGTTCGGTCCCCTTTGGCGAAGAGCGCCCGGGCGCCGATGTCCCAGGGCGAGAAGAACCTCGGCGCCCCGCGCACGCCCGCACGGGCGGCGTCTTCGGCCCCGTCGATGTCGCCCAGCTCGAAGCAGCTCGTCGCCGAGGCGGACGGCGCATTCGGCGATGGCCCGGGCGATGGCGGTGTCGAGCGCCTCTTCGCCGACCCACTCGTAGGTGTCGGGCACTACGCTCTTCGAAGGGCTGGCCCCGGACGAGCTCGAGGGCCTCGGCCCGCAGCGCCCGGGCCTCCTGCGCCGCCTTTGACGTCGGCCTCTCGGTTCAGCCGCTCGAAGTCGGCCCAGTCGAGGCGCACGCCGACGACGAGATAGCCGCCGGCGACCGAGGCGTCGGGCAGGTGCTCGGACCCGACGCAGCCGCGCAGCTCGGAGAGGTAGTTGTGGAAGGTCTTGCGGGCGACGTCTTCGTGGCTGCCCGCCAGCGGCCAGATGCCGGCTTGGATCTGCTCGGCGCTGCGGTGGTGGCTGTCGTGGCAGCGCAGGTAGACCAAGAGCTCTTCGACGATGCGCCGGTTGCTCTCGTTGCGCAGGCCGGTGACGACGACCGGGCCCAAGATCTTGACCACGATCTCGGCGTCCGCCGGTGCCCGAATCGGCTCGGGCGGAGCGGCGTCGCGGTTCGCTCGTCGACTCCGTCGAGAGCGCCATCGGCGTCGCCCATCGCTTGGACCGGCGAGCTCGACCGGCCGAACGGCGGTCGGCGAATCTGCGGCTGGCCGATCTGCGTCTTGGGGATCGGCGACGGAACGAGACGGCGCGATGGGATCGGAGCGCTCGAGCCGTGGCGCTCGTCGGATTCGCGGTCGCCGCAGATTCGCGCGGGATCGCTCAGCGGCGGCGAGCCGGTCGCCGGGGCGGGCCGCCGGCGCAGGCGCTGAACGACGACGACCCCGGCACCGACGAGTGCCACCAGTACGAGCGCCAGCCAGAGCGGGAAACCGCTGCCGGTGCTCTCGTCGACGGCGTCCGGCGCCGTCCGCTGCGGCGGCGAGACCGGTCGCCGGCAGCGGGGCACCGACCCACGGCGGCCTGCGCTGGGCCTTGGGCGGAGCGGGGACGGCAGGGAAGCTGAGCGCCACGGTGGCCGGGGCGCTGACGTCGATCGGGCCGGCGCCGTTCGCCCCGTCGAAGCCGACGTACTCGAGCCCGCTCACCGGACCCGCGCTGACGCTCAGCGTCCCGCCGGTCGTGGTGGCCGGGACGGCGAACCAGTAGAGGGCGTCGAAGAGCCCGTCGTCGTTCGCCGCGGCGTCGCTCGAGCTGAAGGCGCTCGTGCTCGACGAGGCGGTGACCGCCGTCCCGCCCGTCGGGGTGAAGCTCAACCGGCTCCCGGGCAGCGGGGTGAAGCCGGCGAAGTAGTGGCCCCAGTCGGGCTGTCCGTAGGAGGTGTTCGGAGACGACGACTGCAGCCCGACGACGAGGTAGGCCTCGCCGGGATCGCCCGGGGTGGCGTGCGATCCGTCGGGGGCGAAGTCCGTGAGCTCGGCGCTCGAGACCGTGGCGTCGTCGCTCGAGGAGAAGCCGTCGCTCGGGTTCGTGAAGGCGACGTGGAACGTCTGGCCGGTCGTCCCGCTGACGCTCGAGGAGGTCGGGTCCCGGTAGAGGACGGCCGGGCTGGGCGGGACCCGCTCGAGCGTCCACAGGTCGAAGGACTGGGTGAAGCCGGCCTCGCTCAGCGAGAGCACACGGTGTGCGTTCGGGCGGGAACGCTCGCGGCGAAGGAGTCGATACCGGTCGTCTCGGACGAGCCGCTCGCACCGCCCTCGATCTGCTGGTCGATGTCCTCCATGGAGACCGGGAGCTCGGAGGTGCCGTATCTCACGACGGCGGTGACCGCGGTCGGCGAGTTCAACAAGCCCGAGTCGTCGCTCGGTTGGGTGACCGACAGGGTGAAAGCGACCAAGCGATGGCCGGTTCCGGCGACGTAGGTCGTCCCGTGGGCGAGCCGACCGACTGAGGCCACGAGACTGCCGTCACGACGGCGGCTGTAGTCGGGTCCGCGCAGACGACCGTCGCTCGGAACGACCGAACCGTCACTGTGCGGTCTGCGGCGTCGCCTCGGCGACGAACCCGCGCTCAGTACCACGGTCGGTGTCGATGCCGCTGTCGCTGCAGTGAAGGTGAAATCAGAGCACGACGCAGACCACCGCCACGGCCAGACCCAGGAGGCACCGTGACGATGCGCACATTGAGCGGGGAACGTAGCGCAGCGCAGAAAAGTTCCGGCGCGACCGGAGAGCCAGTGGTACACCTCGCCGTTACTCGACGTCGAAGGTGTAGCCATTTGGCTCGGAGTGGATGTCGCGTTCGTCCGCCGACTCGTGGCGGAACGGCGCATCCCCTTCGTGAAGATCGGCAAGTTTGTGCGCTTCGACCCAGACGAAGTATCCGGTTGGATCGACGGACAGCGGGTCAGGCCCGAAGCGTGCTCGCGTCGGCGAACGGATCGGAGAAATTGAGTGACACACGTCTCCTTCGCCCGACCGTTCTCCTATATGAGAAGCGTGCTTGATCGGACCGCCTCGTGAGCCGGCGTGAGTTTGGAGCGGTCCGTCAACTTCCTTCGGGCCGTTGGCAGGCCAAGTACCGTCACCCGCGCACCAATGAGTTCATCGTGGCGTCGACGACGTTCAAGGCGAAGGGTGACGCCAGTCGGTGGCTCTCGTCCATCCAGCGTGACATCGAGCGTGGAAGCTGGATCGACCCCGCCTGGGGTGCCGTGACCTTGCGCGACTACGCCGAGACGTGGCTGGCGCAGCGCACGCTCCGGCCCCGCACGGTAGAGCTCTACCGTGGGCTCCTCGACCGCTACATCCTGCCCGGCCTCGGAGCGAGCGAACTCGGGGAGCTCTCGCCGAGAGACGTGCGGACCTGGCACGTGGCGCTGTTGAAGCGCGGCCGGCCCGGACCGGTGACGGTGGCCAAGGCCTATCGGCTGTTGCGCACCATCTGCGAGACGGCGGTCAGCGACGAAATGGTCGCCCGGAACCCCTGCAACCTGAAGGGAGCCGCGGTCGAGCACTCACCCGAGCGGCCGGTGCTCACCGTGGCCGAGGTGGAGACCCTGGCTGAGACCATCGAGGACCGCTACGGCGCGCTGGTCCTTCTCGGCGCCTGGTGCGGTCTACGCCTGGGCGAGGCTCTCGCTCTCACCAGAGGCGACGTTGACCTCGAGGAGGGTTCGCTCAGCATCGAAAAGTCGGCCGCCGAGGTAAAGAGCGGTGAGCGCATCGTCGGTCCGCCCAAAACAAAGGCCGGCATCCGCAAGGTCTACGTACCGCCGCACGTGCTTCCCGCACTGCGGGCCCATGTCGAGAAGTTCAGCGGTCCGGGTCCTCAAGGTCTGATCTTCACCGGCACCCAGGGTCAGCCTCTGCGACGCGGCTCCCTCTACACCGCGTGGCTGCGAGCAACCCGAGACATCGGTCTCGGCGGCGTTCGGATCCACGATCTCCGCCACACCGGAGCCACTCTCGCTGCCGCCACGGGAGCGAGCACCAAGGAGCTCATGAACCGCCTCGGACACGCGTCCTCCGATGCTGCACTCCGATATCAGCATGCGACAGTCGATCGCGATGCCGCCATTGCGCGAGCGCTGAGCGAGCTCGCCAACTCGAGGGAACCGGATGACCATTGAGGCTGGCGATCGCATACCCACGACCGGCAAGGCTGGTCAAGGGAAAGCCGAAGGCTTAGGGAGGACACGGAGCGGAGCGGAGGCCCGACCGGCCCTTGACGAGCCGTACGAACCTCGTGGATCACACTGGGTGAGGCCGGGCCGTGGGCCGGCCTAGTTGCCCCCCGATTCGTTTCGCTGGTTGGGGACGCCTCCGCCACCGGGTCTGGCGGATTCGCGAGGCCGACCGTGAGAGACCCTCAATATGAAGTCGGAAATACCGTCGCATCCTGGCCGAGATTTCCGGTCACCCATACCCTGGAGCCGTCGGAGGCAATGCCCCACGGCTGGTCCTGAACCTGAATGTATTGAGCAATGGCCCCGGTTGAGGCATCGAACTCCATTGTCAAGCCGTCAAAAAACGTGAGCCAGACGTGAGTGCCATCGGAGTCGACTGCCATCGGACGGAAGGCGGCGGTTCCCCCGATGCCCTGAACGAACGCTCCGGTCGCAGCATTGAGCTCTATCACGGCGTTGGTGGCTTCGATATCAGCGTTGGTGATCCAGACGTGGGTTCCGTCGGACGACACTGAAGGGCAGGGAAAATTGCCATTTTCCGAAATAACGTGGATGACCTGCACCAGGCCGCCCGAGCTCGCGTCGAGTTCGGAGACGCTGTTACCGAGACAGTTGGCGACCCAGACATGCGTCCCATCTGAGGATACGCCCGATGGGTAGTCAAAGCTGTCGCTCGGCGATGACACAACCTGCGCGAGCGAGCCATTTGCCGCGTCGATCTCGGTTACTGAATTGGAGTAGCTGTTCGTGACCCACACATGGGTCCCGTCCGACGACACCGCGAACGGATGATCGAGGCCATAGTTAGACCCAGAAATCACCTGAACCAGAGCACCTGTCTGGGCGTTCAACTGCGTGACCGAATTACCGTTTGTATTCGCGATCCACACATGGGTGCCGTCCGAGGACACTGAAGTCGGATCGTCAAAGCCGTAAGTCGGACCCGTGAAGACTCGAACCGGTTTGCCAGTCGTTGCACTCATTTCGGTCACCGAGTTATTCGTGGAATTGGCAACCCAGACATGAGTCCCATCTGAGACGATGCCAAGAGGTCCACTGAACTTGTAATGCGATCCCGTGAGCACTCTCGTCACGATGCCCGTCGCTATATCGAGCTCGGTCATCGATCCCGCGGCAGGACCATTTGCACTCACTACCCACGCGTGAGTTCCGTCGGAGGCAACGCCGTCCGGATCATTGATCCCGGAGTTTTGGCCGTGGACCACCCGAATCACGGCACCCGTCGACGCGTCGAGATCAGTCACTGAGTTGCCAGTGCCGTTCGTGACCCACACGTGCGTGCCGTCAGAGCTCACCGCGTTCGGGTTGTCGAATTGGTAGGAGGTGCTTGCCAGGACCTGCACCAAAGCTCCGTTGTGTGCCTTGAGTTCCGTCACGGAGTTTGCAGTACCTCCATTGACCACCCAGACATGTGTTCCATTCGAGGAGATCGCAGAGGGCGATGCGAATTCGTCACTGGGGTTATCAATAATCTTTATCAAAGCTCCTGTCGATGCCGCCAGCTCTGTGACCGTGTTGTTGCCGCCGTTGGCGACCCATACGTGAGAACCGTCTGAAGAGACCGCATCGGGGCTCTTGAATCCGTAGCTCGAGGCCGCGATAACCGTGACGAGAGCGCCGGTGGAAGCGTCCAGCTCGGTCAGTGAATTGCCCGCCAAGTTGGCGACCCAGACATGAGTTCCGTCCGACGACACTGAGATGGGTTGGTTGAATTCATCATTTGCGTCGGCGTATCCGAGGAACCTTCCAGATTTTGCCTTGAGCTCCGTGACGGTGTTGTCCCCCTCATCGGCGATCCACACCCGCCGGCCGTCCGAGGAGACTGACGTCGGTTCCACGCCGCCGGCAGTGATCTTCTGGATGAACGAACCAGTTGACGCATCGAACTCATCGACGTAGCTCCCCGCGTCGATGGCATTCACCACCCAGACATGGCTTCCGTCCGAAGATACGGCCACTGGTTCGTTGAAGCCCCAACCGAGCACCTGTGGCCCGCTGTTTAGAGCCCCTGCAGCATGAGGCAAAGCCATCAACGCTGCGACCCCAAGAGCGACGGTGAGGATGTAGACCCATGCTCGATGCCATCGAATCCGCGTCAATGTCACGCTATTGAGTGCTCCTCGTCGAAGATGAGACTATTACTGCAATATCTATGAATCTGATTGGGATACTAGTCAATGGTTCGAGATCGGATCAAAGGCCCTCGGGCAGGGGGTTCCTTATCTGCGTTCTCGCGACACGCGCTGAGCGGGGATCGTCGCCGCATGGCCGACAGAAGCAGCGTCAGTCTCATCGGCGCAACTGCGGCTCTTCACGACTTGAAGATGTCCTTCGTGATCAAGACCCGACGTGGGCGCCTCGGCGCAGTGATTCGTTCCAGCCGTGTGGTGCTGAGTCGGCAGCGACGATTGCGTTAGGCCGCTGACGTCCGCAACGGCTGAGGGAGAACTGGTAGGCGGGCGCGTGCGGGGCCCTAGCCGGTTCCGACTCCTCATCATTCAAGCTCGAGTCGGTCGCCTTCGTGGGGAGCGTCCTCAGCGTGGGTAGCTGAGAACGCGGCCTTCGCTGTTGCACGCTGTTGCACGTTTGTTGCACGCCGGCCAATTCGGGCGACCCCGCGTGCGGATGGGCAGTGCCCGTTTGACGGTTTCACCTGGGCCGATGGGAGAGAGCGGGCGACGGGAATCGAACCCGCGTTCTCAGCTTGGGAAGCTGATGTTCTGCCTCTGAACTACGCCCGCGGGCGGTCGCCACACTATCCTCTCTCCCGCCTGTGAATCGTTAGGTCAGACGTGGCGATCGGACTCATCGCCACCCCACGCACCCGAGGCGAGGAGAATTCGTGCCGATCAGGATCATTCTGGGGATTGGCATCACGTTGGTCGGCTTCGGCATCGCCGCCGTGCGGTTCCACTGGCTGTCCCGGCTCATCCGCTCGGGGAAGCCCGACCCGTCGCGCACCCGGGGCAGCATCGGACCCAAGGCCGAGGCGGAGGTCACCGAGGTTGCCGGCCAGCGCAAGCTGCTGCAGTGGACGGTGCCCGGCCTGGCGCACTTCTTCACCATGTGGGGCTTCACCATCCTCCTGCTGACCATCATCGAGGCCTACGGCGACCTCTTCGACAAGTACTTCCACATCCCTGGCATCGGCACCTGGAACTGGGTCGGCTTCATCGAGGACTTCTTCACGGTCGCCGTGCTGGTGGCGCTCGTCGTCTTCTCGGTCATCCGCCTCCGGAACGCCCCGGAGCGCCTCGAGCGCAAGTCGCGTTTCTACGGCTCACATACGGGTGCTGCTTGGATCGTCCTTCTCATGATTGCCGGCGTGATGATCACGCTGCTCCTCTATCGGGGCGCCCAGATCAACACCGATCCCACCCAGTTCCCCTACACCGGGTGGAGCACGTTCGCCTCGCACACGGTGGCCGAGATCCTGGCGCCGCTCGGGGCCGGAACCAACGCCGTGCTCGCCACGGTCTTCTTGATCCTCAACGTCGCCGTCATCTCTGGCTTCATCGTCTTCGTCGCGTACTCCAAGCACCTCCACATCTTCATGGCACCGATCAACGTCGCCTTCTCCCGGCGCCCACGGGCGTTGGGCGCACTGGCGACCACGCCTGACATGGACATGGAGAACGTCGACGAGGACACCGTGTTCGGCGTCGGCCAGATCGGGCAGTTCACGTGGAAGCAGATGCTCGATTTCGCCACCTGCACGGAATGCGGGCGCTGCCAGTCCGCCTGCCCGGCCTGGAACACGGACAAGCCCCTCTCCCCGAAACTGCTCATCATGAACCTCCGGGACAACATGTTCGCCAACGCGGGTCCGCTCATGTCCGGGGAAGGCGAGCAGGGGGCGCTCGTCCCCAACGTCATCGACCCCGACGTCCTCTGGGCCTGTACCACCTGCGGCGCGTGCGTGAACGAGTGTCCGGTGGACATCGAGCACATCGACGCCATCATCGACATGCGCCGCTACCAGGTGCTGATGGAGTCGGAGTTCCCTTCCGAGGCCGGCCTCATGCTCCGCAACGTGGAGAACCAGGGCGATCCGTGGGGTCTCGGCCAGGGCAAGCGGGCCGACTGGACGCAGAGCCTGGACTTCGAGGTACCCATCATCACGGGCACGATCCCCGACGAGATCGAGTACCTGTACTGGGTCGGGTGTGCCGGTGCGCTGGACGAGCGCGCCCGCAAGGGCGTCCAGGCCACGGCACGCATGCTGCACCGGGCCGGGGTCACGTTCGGCATCCTCGGCCCCAAGGAGTCCTGCACCGGAGACCCCGTCCGCCGCCTCGGCAACGAGTACCTCTACCAGGAGCAGACCAAGCTCAACATCGCCACGCTCGACGAAGTCGGGGCCAAGAAGATCATCGCCAGCTGCCCGCACTGCTTCAACACCATCAAGAACGAGTACCCCGCCCTTGGCGGCAACTACGAGGTCATCCATCACGCCCAGCTGCTCGAGCACCTGGTGACGTCAGGGCAAGCTCGTGCCCGGCTCGGGCTACTCGGGCGTCGTCACCTACCACGACCCCTGCTACCTCGGCCGCCACAACCGGGTCATCGACGAGCCAAGGACGGTGCTGAGCGCCATCCCGGGGGTCGAGCAGGTCGAGATGAAGCGCTGCAAGGAGCGCGGCTTCTGCTGCGGGGCGGGCGGCGCGCGCATGTGGCTCGAGGAGAACATCGGCAAGCGGGTCAACATGGAGCGGACCGAGGAGGCGCTCGGCACGGGAGCCGACGTGGTCTCCACCGCCTGCCCGTACTGCATGATCATGTTGGACGACGCCGTGCGCGCCCACGCCAAGGAGGACGAGGTGCGCGTGATGGACCTCTCCCAGCTGGTGGAGGAATCGCTCGGCTGAGCCTGGACGCCTCGGCGATCTGACCGGGACGGTCAGGACCCCGGGGCCACCATGCCGTAGGCGCGCTCGGGCCGCAGGGTCAGCACGAGACGGCGGTCCGACACCATCGCGGCGCGGTACTCGTCCCAGTCCGGGTGCTCACCCGAGCCGGCGCGGTAGTACTCGACCAAGAGATCGACCGTGGCGTCGTGCGGGTCCGAGGCCACCGGAGACAGCTCTGCGGCCGCCTCCACCACGACGTACTGCCAGAAGGTGTCGCCCGGCACGTAGAGCGATGCCCTCGGGTCGCGACGGAGGTTGGCCGTCTTGGCGCGGTCTGCCGTCACCGAGATCCGGACGGCGTCACCCTCTCCCGGTACGTACATGATGTTGGAGAGCTGCGGCCGCCCGTTGGCGCGGATCGTGGCCAGCACCGCCTGGCGGTGGGCCCGCACGAATTCGAGGGCATCGGTGAGATCCATGGACCCGACCGTAGCGGTCGGGTACGACCTACGTCGCGGCGGCGACTTCTTCCGTCGAGCGGTCGGCGAGGAGAAGGTGGATCACGGCGGCGATGATGCCCCCGACCAACGGCGCCACGATGAACAGCCAGACCTGGCTCAGCGCGGTTCCCCCGACGACCAGGGCGGGCCCGAGGCTCCGGGCCGGGTTGACCGAGGTGCCCGTCAGCGGGATGCCGATGAGATGCACCATCACCAGTGCGAAGCCGATGGCCACGCCGGCCGCTCCCTGTATCGCTGCCTTGTGGGTGGCGAACAGGACGACCAGCACGAAGATGGTGGTCAGCACGACTTCGACGAGGAAGGCACCCCACTGGCTGACGAAGAGGTGCGACTGGTCGCCGTACCCGTCGGTGCCGAGGCCCTGCAGCTTCTTGTGGTACAGCGGTGAAGTGGTGAACATCCAGTACAGGAGGTACGCCCCGACGATGCCGCCGGCGAACTGCGCGATGAGATAGCCCACGCCCTCCTGCAATTTCATGCGGCCGCTCGAGATGAACCCCAATGTCACGGCGGGGTTGACGTGGCAGCCCGAGATAGGCCCGATGGCATACACGAGCGCCACGAGCACGAGACCGAATGAGAGCGCGGTCGCCACGACTCCGGCCGAGTAGCTCAAGCCATGGAGCCGGAACCCGAAGGACTCGGTCGCGACACCGACGGCGACGACGACAAGGATTGCCGTACCCAGGAATTCCGCCAGGAGCTTTCTGACATCGAACATCTTCGGACCTCCGTGTCCAGGCGAGGAGATGGACCCGATCAGTCTGTCAGCGCACCCAGCTCCGGACGCGGATGCAACGCTCCGCCACGATGGTGGCGGAGGCCCGGCGCGAGCCGATCAGATGTTGGCGATGGCCTTCTCGTCGGCCTCCCGGAGGCGGGTGGCCATGGCGGCGAGCATCTTGCGCGACAGCGCGGGCACCGCGTCGAGCACACCATTGAACTGGCGCTGGCCCAGCACGAGCAGCTTCATCTCGGTCTCAGAGGCGACCGTGGCCGACCGGGGCCGCCGGTCGAGGAGGGCGAGCTCACCGAAGTAATCCCCCGGTCCGAGGGTCGCCACCTTGCGTTTGTTGCGACGAACGGACGCCTCCCCCTTCACGATGAGGAAGAATTCGCGCCCGATCGTCCCCTGCTCGCAGAGGACGCGGTCCGGCGGCACCTCCACCTCTTCGAGGGCACGACGGATGGTGCGCAAGTCCTTGTTCGAAGACGTCGAGAAGAGCCAGATCTTGGACAGGTCGAGTTCGCCGTTGGCCATGGCTGCACAGAGTAGCCCTCAGCGGACTTCTGGGCGCTGACCTGCACCTGGAGCGCGGGGTTCAGACGGCGTCGGCGCCCCGCTCGCCGGTGCGCACCCGGACGACGGTCTCGGCCGGAACCACCCAGACCTTGCCGTCACCGATTTTGCCGGTCGTGGCCGAGGAGACGATGGCGTCGACGACGGCCTCGGCCGTCTCGTCGTCGACGAGCACCTCGACCCGGATCTTCGGCACGAAATCAACCCGGTACTCGGCGCCGCGGTAATTCTCGGTGTGGCCCCCCTGGCGCCCGAAGCCCTGGGCCTCGGTGATCGTCATGCCCTGGACACCCATGTTCTTCAGGATGTTCTTCACGTCTTCGAGCTTGAACGGCTTGACGACGGCTACGACGAGCTTCATCTCTCCGTCCTCTACGGGTCGGGTGGGGCCCCATTGCCCCCAGGAAGCACCCTAGTGACGAGGTGCGGCCGCCGTCCGCGGGTTGTTCACACTGCCGTAATGTGCACGAAATATTGGGCTTTCGGGCGGGCGGTACCCTTCTGTAGTGCCAACGAATGGAAATGCTGCCAGTTCCGGGGATCAGCTTGCGCCCCGGATGTCTCTCTGGGAGCGGGTCAAGTACTCCATGGTCGAGCCGGACGCCGACCCCGGTACCCACAAGAAGAGCCAACCTGATCGCCCAGTCGAGGAGATCCAGGCGGAACTGGGCAGCTCCAGCGACAAGGAACGCAACATCGGGCTCGTGGCCGCACCGATCGCTGCGGCGGTCGGCGTCGCCATCAGCTCGGCGTCGATCAACTACGCCCGAACGCATCACCAGAGCGTGCATGTCTACCAGGAGCTCACCTACGTGCTTCTCGGACTGGCCGCCCTGATCCTGGTTGCGTCACTGCTGCGCAAGCGCCTGTTCCAGGGGATCACACTCGCCCTGTTCGGACTGGCGGTCTTCCAATTGCACTACACGTACGTGGGATTCGCGGCCCCCTTCATCCTGGCTGGTGCCTGGTACATGGTCCGGACGTACCGGCTCCAACAAGAGCTGAAGCGAAGCGAAGTGCCCGTCGGCGGCGCCCGTCGCAGCAGCGCCTCAGCACCCAGAGGATCGCGGCCCCGGCCGAACAAGCGCTATACGCCCCCGACGTAACCGGGCGCCGGTCGACGGCGGGCTGCTTCTGCCGGTCGATTCTGCCGGTCGCAAGGTCCGGCTGACACGGCTGCGGTTCAGCGTGGGTCTTGGTCTCGAGAGGTGCGTGCCACCCGGTGTCGCCAGACGATGAGCGCGACCATCGCGACCAGGACACCGGCCAGGACCGCGGGAAGGACGAACACGCTCGCCGAGGACCGCTGGTTGTCCACCACGGCGAGCGGTGAGACGAGCGCCGCGTCGCCGGGGACGGCCAGCGCCGGGATCCTGGCGCCGGGCCGGTAGAAGGTCGATCCCGGGAGGGGCTCGTTGTGCGACTGGCCGGCGAGCGTGTAGGTGCCCCGGCACGAGTCGCCGGCGGCGTTGCTCCCGCTGCCGCCGAGCAGCCCGAGGCAGCCCGTCACGGTGACCGTCACCCTTTCCCCCTGGGAGTGCAGGCGGTCGATCTGGTCGTTGGAGTGGATCCCGGCGATGGCGAACACCGCGACGAGCACCCCGAGAGTGATGAGGACGACGCCCAGAAAGACCTGGACGAGGCGTCGCGAGTCGAACTGCACGGTGGCGCCGCGCATCGTGCCCACGCGACCACGTTCTTCGCCAACGGGCGAAGTCGGTGCTTCCCGGAGGTGATCGGAGCCGGCTCCGGGTGACGGTGAGAAATGGGCGTCTGTCATCGCGAACGGCAGATGGTAGTGGTGGACAGCCGCCTTTTCCCTCGCGCCTCGGAGGAGCTCTCCTGCCGTCTGCTGCGTAGGCCGACAGTGGATTAACGCGCCCGAAACACGGGCGTGACCGTGCGGAAACTCCTGAACATCATCCTTGCAGCGGCGGAGAGAACCGTCGGAAGTGGCCTTGCCGTATCGGGTGCATCGAGGCGTTCCTGCCCTGCAGGTGGTGGACCCGGTACTGCTGACAGTTAGGAGAGATTGAGTGATCCACCTGCTTACTGCGGCTACGGCATACGTGCCGTATCCAAGTTGGCTCAATCCGGGCGACAACACGTGGCAGCTCACCGCGGCCACGTTCGTCGGCTTGATGAGCCTGCCCGCGTTGGCGGTGCTCTATGCATCCCTCGTCCCGAAGAAGTGGGCCGTGAACGTGCTGGCGATGATGTTCGTCGGATTCTCGCTCGTACTCGTCGGATGGTTCGTCTGGGAGTACCAGCTGGCGTTCGGCTCGACGTCGCTCGGTGGCGGAGTCAAAGTTATCCACGGAGTCGTGACGCAGACGCAGTACAACAATCCGGCGACCGGAACGTGGCAGCACTTCTTCGACAACTTCATCGGGAAACCGGGGACCACGACGAACAGCCACCAGGAACAGGGACAGGCCCTGTCCGCGGCCAACACCATCATTCCGTTCCACTTCCCGACGGCGAGTTTGGCGTACTTCCAGTTCGTGTTCGCCGCCATCACTCCGCTGCTGTTCCTCGGGAGCGTGCTCGGTCGGATCAAGTTCAGTGCCTGGTGCCTTCTCGTCCCACTGTGGTCGACCTTCGTCTACTGCGTGGACGCCTTCATGCTCTGGGGCGGCGGCTACTTCGCGCAGGAGGGCGCGCTGGACTTCTCGGGTGGGTACGTCATCCACATGTCGGCCGGAGTCTCGGGTTTCGTCGCAGCATGGGTGCTCGGACCGAGACTCTTGCGAGATAGGCAGCACGCCTTGCCCAACAACCTCGTGATGGCGGCGGTCGGTGCCGGCATCCTGTGGCTGGGCTGGAACGGTTTCAACGGTGGAGACCCGTATTACGCCGGCGCCAGCGCGGCGTCAGCCGTCATCAACACAAACATCGCCACCGCGACCGGCGTTCTGGTCTGGATGCTCCTCGACGCCTGGCTGACCAAGGAGAGGAAGCCCACGTTCCTCGGCGGCGTCAACGGCATGATCTGCGGTCTCGTCGGCATCACTCCTTGCGCAGGATGGGTGAACGGCTGGGGTGCCATCGCCGTCGGGGCCATCTGCTGTGTCGTGGTGTGGGTGGCGTGGAACTACCTCTCGAAGGTGCCGCCCTTCTCCAAGGTGGACGATGCGCTCGGCGTCGTCTACACCCACGGCATCGCGGGGTTCATGGGTGGCATGCTGCTCGGCATCTTCGGTGATCCGAACATGCTCGAGTACGGGTGCGGTCACCTCGGTGCGAGTGGCCAGGTGGTCGCGACCAGTGCGACCACGTACGCCACGGCGAAAGGCACCTGTGTGCCTTTCGGGGTGAACGGCCTCATGTACACCGGGTCGGCCCACCAGCTCTGGGAGCAGTTCCGTGCGGCGATCTGGGTCATCTTCTGGTCCGCCCTGGTCACCTTCATCCTGATGAAGCTCATCGGTCTGGTGCTGCGCGGCGCCCGCTACAAGGACGAGGTGCTCGAGGTCGGTGACCTTGCCATCCATGGTGAGGAGGCCTTCCCGGAGGACGACTTCGCGACGAGGTCCGACGGCGCCTTCGCAATGGCCGGCATCGACAAGGGCGGCCCGGCGCAGCGATCACCCGAACCCGAACCTTCCGGCGGCGGGGGCGGCAGTGGTGGCGGCGGTGGAGCGTAGGCCCAGATTGCCCGGATCGGACACGACGAAAGGAGCGCAACAATGAAACTGATCGTGGCAGTCCTCAAGCCCTTCAAGCTCGACGACGTCAAGGAGGTGCTGAAGACCCAAGGCGTGCAGGGGATGACCCTGACCGAAGCCCAGGGCTTCGGGCGCCAGCGGGGCCACACCGAGGTGTACCGCGGTGCGGAGTACGAGGTGGACTTCGTCCCCAAGATCCGCGTCGAGGTGCTCGTCGACGACAGTCAGGCAGAAGACGTGGTCGAGGCGATCGTCGGTTCAGCCTCGACCGGGAAGATCGGCGACGGCAAGGTATGGGTCGTCCCGGTCGACACCGTGGTGCGCGTGCGCACCGGTGAACGCGGGGCAGATGCGTTGTAGCACGACGCAGCATGCACGGAGCCCTGTGGGCGTTCGGTTGGGCCGGGGCGCGGCGAGGCGCCCCGGCCCTCCGCCGTTTCGGGTCAGCCCGTAGGCCGGTCAGCCTGTGCCGCCACCGAGGCGGCCGCAGCGGCGGCCGCCTCGGGATCCCCGAGGTAGTCGGCCGAGCGCACGCTGAGATCGTCGTCCAGCCGCAGGCGGTACGGAATGCCCGTCGGGATCTCGAGGCTGGTGATCTCGTCGTCGCCGATCCCCTCCAGGTGCTTACGAAGCGCCCGGATGCTGTTGCCGTGGGCGGCCACCAGGACGGCCCCACCGTGCCGAGCGGTGTCGCGCAGATCGGGGACGATGGCGGCGTCGAGGTAGGGGACGCAGCGCCGTACCACGTCGGCCAGGCACTCGGTCCGGGGGATGTCGGCCGGGTCGAGGTCCCGGTAGCGCGGGTCTCCCGACACGTCGTAAGGGTGGCCCGGCGCGAGAGGAGGAGGAGGGGTGTCGTAGCTGCGCCGCCAGGCGGTGAGCTGGGTCACTCCGAACTCCTGTTTGATCTGAGCCTTGTTCTTTCCCTGCAGATCCCCGTAGTGGCGCTCGTTGAGGCGCCAGTCCCGTCGGACGGGCAGCCAGCTGCGGCCGGCCGCGGCCAGGGCGATCTCGGCCGTGCGGATGGCGCGGGTGAGAACCGAGGTGTGAAGCAGCCGCAGGTCCAGGTCCTCCTCGGCCGCCAGGAGCTCCCCGCCGGCCCTGGCCTCGGCCTCGCCGACCGGCGTGAGGTCGACGTCCACCCAACCCGTGAACAGGTTCTTCGCGTTCCACTCGGACTCGCCGTGGCGCAGGAGGACCAGATCCAGCACAGGAACGATCGTAACCCGGCGTCCCCCCGGCCCCGATGGCGCGACACCCGCAGCCGACCGATATCCATGCGTACGACAGGCCTCGGCAACGCTCGTTTGCGAAGTTGTCAAGAAATTTGATAATGACACACTCAACTTTGCTATACTTCTTGCTATCAGATTGACGACTGGAAGGAACATGAGGACATGGCGAAGGCCGTAGGAATCGACCTCGGGACCACCAACTCGGTGGTGAGCGTGCTGGAGGCGGGCGAGCCCGTCGTGATCCCCAATGCCGAGGGCGGACGTACCACCCCGTCAGTGGTCGGCTTCTCCAAGACCGGAGAGGTGCTGGTGGGCGAGGTGGCCAAGCGCCAGTCCATCACGAACCCCGACCGGACCATCCGCTCGGTGAAGCGCCACATGGGCTCCGGCATGGAGCGTCGACATCGACGGCAAGGCCTACACGGCGCAGGAGATCTCCGCCCGCATCCTCGGGAAGCTCAAGCGAGACGCCGAGGCGTACCTGGGCGACACGGTGAACCAGGCCGTCATCACGGTGCCGGCGTACTTCGACGACGCCCAGCGCACGGCGACCAAAGAGGCCGGGACCATCGCCGGCCTCGAGGTGCTGCGCATCATCAACGAGCCGACCGCCGCCGCACTGGCCTACGGACTCGACAAGGAAGCGACCGACCAGACGGTGCTCGTGTTCGACCTCGGTGGCGGGACCTTCGACGTCTCGGTGCTCGAGATCGGCGAGGGCGTCTTCGAGGTCAAGTCCACCTCGGGCAACACCAAGCTCGGCGGCGACGACTGGGACGACAAGGTCATCGAGTGGCTCGTCAAGACGTTCAAGGACACCGAGGGCGTCGATCTGTCCACCGACAAGATGGCGCTGCAGCGGCTGAAGGAGGCGGCCGAGAAGGCCAAGATCGAGCTGTCCTCGGTGCAGGACACCCAGATCAACCTCCCCTTCATCACCGCCACGAGCGAGGGCCCCAAGCACCTCGACCTGAAGCTGACCCGGGCCAAGTTCAACGAGCTGACCGCCGACCTGGTGGAGGCGTGCCGCGGGCCATTCGACTCCGCCATCAAGGACGCGGGCCTCAAGACCTCCGACATCGACCACGTCGTGCTCGTGGGCGGTTCCACGCGGATGCCGGCGATCCAGGACCTGGTGCAGAGCCTGGCCGGCAAGGAGGCCCACAAGGGCGTCAATCCCGACGAAGTGGTCGCTGTGGGCGCGGCCGTGCAGGCCGGCGTCCTCAAGGGTGAGGTCAAGGACGTCCTCCTGCTCGACGTGACCCCGCTCTCCCTCGGCATCGAGACCAAGGGCCAGGTCATGCACCGCCTCATCGAGCGCAACACGACCATCCCCACCAAGCGGTCGGAGGTCTTCACCACGGCGGAGGACAACCAGCCGTCGGTCGAGATCCACGTGCTCCAGGGCGAGCGCGAGATGGCCTTGTACAACAAGACGCTCGGCAAGTTCCAGCTCGTCGACCTGCCGCCGGCGCCGCGGGGGATCCCCCAGATCGAGGTCACCTTCGACATCGACGCCAACGGGATCGTCCACGTCTCGGCCCAGGACAAGGCGACGGGCAAGGAGCAGTCGATGACCATCACCGGACAGTCGTCGCTGGCCAAGGACGACATCGAGCGCATGGTCCACGACGCCGAGCAGCACGCGGAGGACGACAGGGCGCGCCGCGAGGAGGCGGAGATCCGCAACTCGGCCGACACGCTCGTCTACCAGACGGAGAAGCTGCTCAAGGAGCAGGGTGAGAAGTTCGAGGGCACGGAGAAGGACGACGTCGAGGCCGCCCTCAAGGCCCTCAAGGACGCGCTCGCCGGAACCTCTTTGGACGCGATCAAGGACGCGACCGAGAAGCTGGTCGGCGTGTCGCAGAGCTTCAGCCAGCGCCTCTACGAGCAGGCATCGGCCTCCGCCGCGTCGTCGGCCGGCGAGCCGGGCGGTGCCGAGGGCCCGAGCGGTACGGCCGAGGGCGGCGCGGAGGAGGACGTGGTCGACGCCGAGATCGTCGATGAGCAATGACCTTCCCCGATCCGGTCGAGGAGACCGGCGCCGTCGACGCGGCGGGAGAACCGCCGCCGCACGCTGAAGAGGAGCGTCAGCCCCAGTCCGGACGTGAGCACCAGCCCACGTCCGGGCGTCAGCCCCAGCCCGGGTGGGACCCGGAGCCGAAGCAGGAGCCGGAGGACGACCCGGTGGTCGTGCTGGCGCGCGAGCGTGACGAATATCTGACCGCGCTCCAGCGCACGCAGGCCGACTTCGAGAACTACCGCAAGCGGATCGCACGCCAGCAGGACGAGCAGTCGGCGCGCGCCGCGGCCGACCTGGTCGGCAAGCTGCTTCCGGTGCTCGACACGCTGGACCTCGCCGAAGCGCACCTGAACGATTCGCTCGACGTGAGCGAGGACGGGAAGGCGCTGCGGGCATCGCGGGCCATGCTCAACGACATCCTGGCCAAGGAGGGCCTCGAGCGGGTCGACCAGGCCGGCGTCCCCTTCGACCCGACGTGCCACGACGCCGTGGCGCACGCCGAGGCCGAAGAGGGGGACGACGGCGGGACCGTGGTGGAGGAAGTGCTCCGCTCCGGTTACCGCTGGAAGGGCCAGGCGCTCCGGCCGGCGATGGTCCGCGTCCGGGGGTGAACTGATATGGCGGCCCAAAGAGAGTGGTTCGAGAAGGACTACTACAAGGTGCTCGGCGTCGTCCCGACGGCGTCGGACAAGGAGATCACGCGCGCCTACCGCAAGCTGGCCAAGCAGCACCACCCCGACGCCAACCCGGGTTCGGAGGAGCGGTTCAAGGAGATCAGCGCCGCCTACGACGTGCTCGGCGACGCCGAGAAGCGCAAGGAATACGACGAGGTGCGCGCGCACGGCCCGGTCCCGGGCGGATTCGGTGGACCCGGTGGCGGCACGTTCCGCATGGAGGACGTCGGGGACCTGGGCGACCTCTTCGGCAACCTGTTCGGGGGTGGCCGCCGGCCCCAGCGCGGACCTCGAGCGCGGCGCCGACATGGAGGCGCAGCTGAACCTCTCCTTCGAGGACGCCGTGCACGGCGTGACCACGACGGTCAACGTCCCACAGGAAGTCCGCTGTTCGAACTGTCGCGGCAGCGGCGCCGCGCCGGGGACCTCGACGCACACCTGCCCGCGCTGCGGGGGCTCCGGGAGCTTGAACGACAACCAGGGACTGTTCTCGCTCAGCACCGTCTGCCCCGACTGCATGGGCCGCGGCACGCTCTTCGACACGCCATGCCCGGTCTGCCACGGCACCGGCACCGAGAGGAAGGTGCGTTCTATCAAGGTGCGCATCCCGGCGGGGGTCGAGAACGGCCAACGCATCCGGGTCAAGGGACGCGGCGCGCCCGGCCAGGGCATGGCGCCACCGGGAGACCTCTACGTGGTCGTCGCGGTGTCCGACCACCCCGTGTTCGGGCGCAGCGGCCGCAACCTGACGATCACCGTCCCGGTCACGTTCCCCGAGGCCGCCCTGGGCACGACCGTCACCGTGCCGACGCTCGACGGCAAGGTCACCTTGAAGGTGCCGCCCGGGACGCAGTCGGGCCGCGTGTTGCGGGTCCGTGGCCGCGGCGTGCCGGGCTCGAGTGGTCGCAACGGCGGCAAGCCGGGAGACCTGATGGTCCGGGTGGAGGTCCTGGTGCCGACCGAGCTCACCGACGAGCAGCGGGCGGCCGTCGAATCGCTGGCCGCGGTGACCGACGCCGCGCCCAGGGCGACGGTGGACTCGTGATGCGCCGCGTGCATCCGCGGAGTTCGGACCAGGCCGTCTACGTGATCTCGGTGGCGGCCGAGCTCACCGGCATGCATCCCCAGACGTTGCGCATCTACGAGCGCAAGGGCCTGCTCGACCCGTCGCGTACCAGCGGCGGCAGCCGCCGCTTCTCCGAGAGCGACCTCGAGCGGCTGCGCCACATCCAGGAGCTCACGTCGACGGGGCTCAACCTCGAAGGGGTGCGCCGGGTGCTGCAGCTCGAGGCCGAGGTGGCCCGGCTCCACGCCGAGCTCGCCGAGGTGCAGGCGCAGGCGGTCGACGCCGTCGCCGCCACCCACCGCCAGTACCGACGGGACCTGGTTCCGCTGCGCCAGGTCGCGCCGTTTCGGCGGTCGACCACCCCGACGGTGAGGACGCGCGACGGAGAGGACGGAGAGGACAGAGAGGACGGAGTGAACCAGTGCCCATAGATCCCGAACGCTGGACGAACAACACCAAGGCCGCCTTCAGCGCGGCGACCGGCCATGCCGCGTCGTCCAACCATCCGGAGCTGACGCCGGCCCACCTGCTCGACGCGCTCCTGCAGCAGAACGAGACGATGACCCGCCCGCTCCTGTCCCAGGTCGGGGTCGATCCCGACGTGCTGGCCGGCCGGGTGCACGAGCAGCTGTCGCGCCTCCCGCACGCCGAGGGCGGTTCCGAGCCCGGCCTCTCCCGGGACGCCCGGCTGGTGCTCGAGTCGGCCGACGAGATCCGCCGCGACCTCGGCGACGACTACGTGTCGGTCGAGCACCTCGTCCTGGCCCTGGCCGACGCCATCGGGGTGACCAAGGAAGCGCTCCTGACGGCGTTGCGCGAGGTGCGGGGCAACCACCGGGTCACGACGCCCGACCCCGAGCAGACGTATCAGGCGCTGGCCAAGTACGGGCGCGACCTCACCGAGGCCGCCCGGGACGGCAAGCTCGACCCGGTCATCGGCCGGGACGAGGAGATCCGGCGCGTGATCCAGGTGCTGTCGCGTCGGACCAAGAACAACCCGGTCCTGATCGGTGAGCCGGGCGTGGGCAAGACCGCCATCGTCGAGGGGCTGGCCAACCGGATCGTCGAGGGCGACGTGCCCGAGGGCCTGAAGGGCAAGCGCGTCGTCGCGCTCGACCTCGGCTCCATGGTGGCCGGGGCCAAGTACCGGGGAGAGTTCGAAGAGCGGCTCAAGGCGGTGCTCAAGGAGATCACCGACGCCGAGGGCGAGGTCGTCACGTTCATCGACGAGCTGCACACCATCGTCGGCGCCGGCGCGGCCGAGGGAGCCATGGACGCCGGGCAGATGATCAAGCCCATGCTGGCCCGGGGCGAGCTGCGCCTGATCGGCGCCACCACCCTCGACGAGTACCGCACCTCCATTGAGAAGGACGCCGCGCTGGAGCGCCGGTTCCAGCCCGTGTTCGTGGGCGAACCCTCGGTCGAGGACTCCGTCGCCATCCTGCGCGGGCTCAAGGAGCGCTACGAGGTGCACCACGGTGTGCGGATCCAGGACGCGGCGCTGGTGGCGGCGGCGGTGCTCTCGGACCGCTACGTGACCGGCCGCTTCCTGCCGGACAAGGCGATCGACCTGATCGACGAGGCGGCCTCGAAGCTGCGCATAGAGATCGACTCCATGCCGACGGAGCTCGACCAGATCATCCGGCGCATCCGCCAGCTCGAGATCGAGCGGGTCGCGCTGGAGAAGGAGACCGACGACGCGTCGCGCGAGCGGCTGGAGCGCCTCGAGCGCGAGCTGGCCGATCTGGGGGAAGAGCGCGACGGCATGACGGCGCACTGGCAGCAGGAGAAGGCGAGCATCGACACGCTGCGACAGCTGCAGGAGGAGAGGACCGCCCGCGCCGACGAGGCGGCACGCCTCGAGCGCGACGCCGACCTGGCCGGGGCCGCGGCCATCCGCTACGGCGAGCTGCCGGAGCTCGAGCGCCGCATCGACCAGGCCAACGAGGAGCTGTCCAAGCTGCAGGCCGGGACGCGGTTCTTGAAGGAGGAGGTCGACCCCGAGGACATCGCCGAGGTGGTGAGCCGCTGGACGGGCGTCCCGGTCTCGCGCCTCATGGAGGGCGAAGTCCAGAAGCTGATCCGGATGGAGTCCACCCTCCATGAGCGCGTGGTGGGGCAGGACGAGGCCGTCTCCGCCGTCTCCAACGCCATCCGGAGGAGCAGGGCGGGACTGAGCGACCCCAACCGTCCGATCGGGTCGTTCCTGTTCCTGGGGCCGACCGGCGTGGGCAAGACGGAACTGGCCCGGGCGCTGGCCGACTTCCTCTTCGACGACGAGCGGGCCATGGTCCGCATCGACATGAGCGAGTACATGGAGAAGCACGCAGTGTCGCGACTGGTCGGGGCCCCGCCCGGTTATGTCGGCTACGACGAGGGGGGGCAGCTGACCGAGGCCGTGCGGCGGCGGCCCTACGCCGTCGTGCTCCTCGACGAGTTGGAGAAGGCGCACCCGGACGTCTTCAACATCCTGCTGCAGGTGCTCGAGGACGGGCGCCTGACCGACGGGCAGGGGCGCACGGTGGACTTCACCAACGCCGTCCTGATCATGACGTCGAACCTCAGGGGCGAGCCGGTCGACCACTTCAAGCCCGAGTTCATCAACCGTATCGACGAGATCGTCCGCTTCCGGCCGCTGAGCCAGGAGGACCTGGCCGTGATCGTGGAGATCACGCTGGGTCGCCTGCGGGCGCGGTTGGCCGAGCGCCGGCTGTCCCTCGTCGTCACGCCGGCCGCCGAGCAGTGGCTGGCCCGGGCGGGCTACGACCCCGACTACGGGGCGCGCCCGCTGCGGCGGGTGCTCCAGCACAACGTCGAGGACCCGCTGGCGCTGGCCATCCTCGAGGGCAGGTACTCCGACGGTTCCATCGTGACCGTCGACGTGGAAGGTGACGAGATCGTCCTGCACTGAGCCGGCGCCGATGGCGACCGGGGTCAGGCCGGGCGGTACAGTGGGGCGTAATCCGAAGCGAGTGAGCGAACGGAGAGGCGCGTGCCCGCAACAGTGGTGGTCGGGACCCAGTGGGGCGACGAGGGAAAGGGAAAGCTCACCGACCATCTCGCCGGGGAGATGGACATGGTGGTCCGGTACCAGGGCGGCCACAACGCCGGACACCGCATCGTGGTCAACGGCGAGGCGTTCGCGCTGCAGCTGGTCCCGAGCGGCATTCTCTACGAGCACATCACGCCGATGATCGGCAACGGCGTCGTGGTCGACCCCGCCGTCCTGATCGACGAGCTCGATGCGTTGGCCGAACGGGGCGTCGACACCTCGCGCCTCGTCGTGAGCGGCAACGCCCACCTGATCATGCCCTACCACCAGGAGCTCGATCGGGTGACCGAGCGGTTCCTGGGCAAGAACGCGCTGGGCACGACCAAGCGGGGTATCGGCCCCGCTTACGCCGACAAGGCGACCAGGGTCGGACTCCGGGTCCAGGACCTCTTCGACCCCAAGATCTTCCGCCAGAAGCTCGACGTGGCGTTGAAGGAGAAGAACGCCGTCCTGGCCAAGGTGTACAACCGGCTCCCGCTGGCCGCGGGCGAGATCGCGGACCGGTACCTGAGCGAGTACGCGCCGCGGATCGAGCCCATGGTGGGCGACACGGTCACCATGGTCCACGACGCGATGGACACGGGTCGCCACGTGCTGCTCGAGGGCGCGCAGGCGACGTTCCTCGACCTCGACCACGGCACCTATCCCTTCGTGACCTCGTCCAACCCGGTGGCAGGCGGGGCGTGCACCGGTTCGGGTCTCGGCCCGCGTGACATCGAGCGGGTGATCGGCATCGCGAAGGCGTACGTCACCCGCGTCGGCGCGGGACCGTTCCCGACCGAACAGCAGGACGACGTCGGCGACCTGCTGGTCGAGCGCGGGCACGAGTACGGGACGAACACGGGCCGCAAGCGCCGCTGCGGGTGGTTCGACGCCGTGATGCTGCGTCAGGCCGTGCGCCTCAACTCACTGTCCGAAGTGGCGCTGACCAAACTGGACGTCCTCGACACCTTCGAGTCGGTCAAGGTCTGCGTCGCCTACGAGGCGGACGGCATCCGCTACACGCACCTGCCCTACCACCAGTCCACCTTCCACAAGGCCGCTCCGGTGTACGAGGAGCTCCCGGGCTGGTGCACCGACCTCTCGGCCGCCACCTCGCCCGACCACATGCCGGCGGCCGCCCGCGACTACGTCTCGTTCCTCTCCGAGCAGATCGGCGTCCCGGTGCGCCTCGTCGGCGTGGGCCCCGGACGCGAGCAGACCGTGTCCTTCGCCACCGCGTGAGGGTCTGCGTCGTCGGCAGCGGAGGGCGCGAGCACACGCTGGCGCACGTCTTGTCGCGGACGTCCGACGTCGTCGTGACGCCGGGCAACCCCGGCATGACGCTGCCGATTCAGGTGACGGACGACCCGGTCGAGGACCTGGAGGCCGACCTGTACGTGGTCGGACCCGAGGCGCCGCTGGTCGACGGCCTGGCCGACCGCCTGCGGTCCCAGGGGCGGCCCGTGCTCGGGCCGGGCGCGGACGGCGCGCTGCTCGAGGGGTCGAAGAGCTTCATGAAGGAGGTCCTCGACGCCGCCGGCGTGCCGACGGCGCGGTTCCGGGCGTTCGACGCCATGCAGGTGGACGAGGCTCTGGCCTACCTCGGGACGCAGGAGGGGCCGTGGGTGGTCAAGACCGACGGGCTCGCCTCGGGCAAAGGCGTCCTGGTGGCGCACACGCGGGAGGAGGCCGCGGCCGACGTCACGGCCAAGCTCGCGGGCACGTCCTTCGGGGAGGCCGGGCGCACCGTCGTGATCGAGGAGGGGCTCGCCGGCGAGGAGTGCTCGCTGCTCGTGCTCTGCGACGGCACGCGTGCGGTGCCGCTGGTCCCGGCGCAGGACTTCAAACGGATCGGCGACGGCGACACCGGGCCGAACACGGGCGGAATGGGCGCGTATTCACCGATGCCCCAGGTCGGCTCCGACGAGGTCGACGCCATCATGGCGGACGCGGTGCTGCCGCTCGTGGCCGAGCTGCGTCGGCGCGGCATCGACTACCGCGGCGTGCTCTACGCCGGGCTGATGCTGACGGCGGACGGGCCGAAGGTCATTGAGTACAACGTGCGCTTCGGCGATCCCGAGGCCCAGGTCGTCCTGCCGCTGCTGGCTTCGGACCCGGCCGAGCTCCTCCTGGCCGCCGCCACGGGCAACCTCGACGAGGTGGCCCGTCCGACCTTCCTCGACGCGGCCGCGGTCTGCATCGTGCTCGCCGCCGCCGGCTACCCCGAGCGTCCCCGGACCGGGGACTCGATCGCGGGCCTCTCGCCGTCGGGGCAGCTCGCCGCGCCCGCCGAGGGCGTGACCGTCTTCCACGCCGGGACGAGCCGGAGGGGGGAGGGTCCGTTCCACACCGCCGGCGGCCGCGTGCTCGGGGTCACCGCGGTCGCCCCCACGCTGGCCGCGGCCCGGTCGGCCGCGTACGAGGCCGCAGGAGGTATCGAGTGGGACGGTCGGCAGATGCGCCTGGACATCGCGGCGTCGGTCTCGTGATCCCGCGGTACGCGCCGGCGGACATGGCGGCGCTGTTCAGCGATGCAGCGCGCCTCGCCGGCTGGCTCGAGGTGGAGCTGCTGGCCACCGAGGCGCAGGCGTCGCTGGGCGTGGTGCCGGCGGAGGACGCGGCGGCCTGCCGGGCCAAGGCACCCGCGGTCGACGACGTGTTCGTGGCCGAGGTGGCCGAGCGCGAGAAGGTGACCGACCACGACGTGGCGGCGTTCGTCGACGTCGTGCAGGAGCGCATCGGCGCGCCGCCGGGATCGTGGGTGCACTACGGGCTCACGTCCTCGGACGTCGTGGACACGGCATTGTCGGCCACCCTGACCGCGGCGGCCGACCTGATCCTCTCCGACCTCGACGCGTTCGTCGCCGCCCTCAAGGCGCGGGCGCTCGAGCTCCTGCACGTCCCGGTGACGGGACGGACCCACGGCATGCACGCCGAACCCACGACCTTCGGCGCCAAGTTCGCTCTCTGGGCGCTCCAGGCCGACCGCGACCGCGGTCGCATGCGCGCCGCGCGCGCCGCGGTGGCGGTCGGCAAGCTGTCGGGTGCGGTCGGGACCTACTCGAACGTCGACCCCGCGGTGGAGGCGCAGGTGTGTGCCGCGCTGGGGCTGACGCCGGTTCCGGCCACGCAGGTCATCGCCCGCGACCGCCACGCCGAGTACCTCTACGCCTGCGCCGCCATCGGCTCGACCGTGGAGCTGATCTGCACCGAGATCCGGCACCTGGCGCGGAGCGAGCTCGGGGAGGCCGAGGAGCCCTTCGGTGCAGGCCAGAAGGGGAGCTCGGCCATGCCGCACAAGCGCAACCCCATCCTCTCGGAACGGCTGTGCGGCCTGGCGCGGTTGCTCCGCGGCTATCTCGGTGCGGGGTTGGAGGACGTCGCCCTGTGGCACGAGCGGGACATCTCGCACAGCTCGGTGGAGCGGGTCGCGCTCCCCGACGCGTCCCTGCTGGCGTGCTACGTGCTGCGCAAGGCCACCGGGCTGGCCTCGGGTCTCATCGTCCACGCCGAGCGGGCACGGCGCAACCTCACCGAGGGTTCGCTCGGCCTGGTGTTCTCCCAGTCCGTGCTCCTGGCCCTGGTCCAGAGCGGCCTGACACGCGACGAGGCCTACCGGATCGTCCAGCGCGACGCCCGACGCGCCTGGAGCGAGCAGCGGCCACTGCGTACCGTGCTCGAGGAGGACGCGGAGGTCGCGCTCGGCGCGGACGAGCTCGACGCCGCGTTCGACCTGGGCCGCACGCTGCGCCACGTCGACCGCTTCGCCGACGCGCTGGCGGCGCTGTGAGACCGAGCCGATGAGCACGGCCGCATTCGGCCTGCCCCGGGTCCAATCGGGCAAGGTGCGCGAGCTCTACGACGCGGGGGAGGGCCGCCTGCTCATGGTGGCGTCGGACCGCGTCAGCGCGTTCGACGTGGTCATGGCCGAGCCGATCTCGGAGAAGGGCCGGGTCCTGACCGCCATGACGAGCTTCTGGTGCGAGGAGGTGTCCGACGTCGTACCGGGCACGCAACTCGCGGTCGACCCGGAGCAGATCCGGGAAGCGCTGGGCGGGACGGCCGTGCCGGCCGAGTGGGCGGGGCGGGCCACACTGGTGCGACGCGCCGACATGCTCCCGATCGAGTGCATCGTGCGCGGGTACCTGGCCGGGCAGGCCTACGAGGAGTACGAGCGCTCGCGCACCGTGCACGGCACGCCCATGCCTCCCGGGCTCCGCCTGGCCAGCCGGCTGGACGAGCCCATGTTCACCCCCTCCACCAAGGCGGAGCAAGGGCACGATCTCAACATCGATTTCGCGGGCGCCGTGGACCTGGTCGGAGCCGACGTCGCATCGGCGGCGCGTGACATCTGCCTGGAGCTCTACGCCCGGGCCGCCACGCGCACGGCCGCAGCCGGGTTCGTCCTGGCCGACACGAAGTTCGAGCTCGGCTGGGTCGACGGGGTGCTCTGCCTCTGCGACGAGGTGTGCACACCGGACTCGTCGCGGCTGTGGCCCGCGGACCAGGTGGCCCCGGGGACCACGCCGCCGGCCTTCGACAAGCAGCCGCTGCGCGACTGGCTCGCGGCCCGGACGTGGGACCGCCGGCCGCCGCCTCCCCCGCTGCCGGACGACGTGAGATCGGCGATGTCCGACCGTTACGTCGCCGCCTACGAGCGCGTCACCGGGCGCTTGCTACGCGACTGGTACGGTGCGGCGACATGAGGTTCCGGGCCCAGGTCGAGGTGCAGCTGCGGCCCGGCATCGCCGACCCGGAGGGCGCGACGATCGAGCGGGCGCTGCCCGCGCTGGGGTTCGACGGTGTGGTGCACGTCCGCGCCGGCCGGTCGTTCCGCTTCGAGCTCGACGCGCCGGACGAACCGTCGGCCCGGATCAGGGCGGGCGAGCTGGCCGACCGGCTGCTGGCCAACCCGGTCATGGAACAGAGCAGCGTGGAGCTCGAGGCGATCTGAATGGCGCCGCGGATCGGCGTCGTCGTCTTCCCGGGGAGCAACTGCGAGCACGACGTCGCCGCGGCCCTCGAGGCCGCGGGCGCCTCGGCCGTGCTGCTCTGGCACGGTGACCCGTCCCTCGACGGCGTCGACGGGGTCGTACTCCCGGGCGGGTTCGCGCACGGCGACTACCTGCGACCGGGGGCGCTGGCGCGCTTCTCGCCGGTCATGGACGGGGTGCGCGAGCTGGCCCGCGCCGGCGGACCCGTCGTCGGCATCTGCAACGGTTTCCAGGTCCTGACCGAAGCGGGCCTCCTGCCCGGCGCCCTGCAGAAGAACGCGCGACTGCGGTTCCTGTGCGAGCCGGCGCGGCTGCGGGTGGCGTCGACCGCCTCGGTGCTGACGGCCGGGTCGTCGGTCGGCGACGAGCTGGTCGTGCCGATCAACCATTTCTCGGGCAGCTACACGTGTGACCTCGCCACGCTCGAGCGGCTGCGCGCCGAGGATCGCATCGTCCTGCGCTACGCGGACAACCCGAACGGATCGGTGGACGACATCGCCGGCATCGCCGACGAGCGGGGCAACGTCGTCGGGCTCATGCCCCACCCCGAACGCGCCAGCTCCGCGCTCCTCGGCTCGGTGGACGGGCTGGTGCTGCTCGCGCGCGCTCGTCACCGCGGCCTCCTCGGTGGTCGCGGCCTGACGCGACGGGCCGGCGTGCCACCTGCCGCGGTGCAGCGGTACTTCGACGTCAGCTCCGCGAACGTGGGATCTCGGCCTTCTGCAGGACGGCGGCGCTCACCCCGGCCGCCCGCCACGTCGCGTACGTGATGCCCTTGCGCTCCCCGTAAGCCTTGGCCACCTTGATGAATTGCTTCTCCAGGGCGGTCAGGTCCTTCACCTGATCCACCCGGGAGCGCTCGTCCATCAGGTCCTTCTGCTCCTGGAGCAGATGGAGCCTGGTCAGCGCGTCGGCGTTGGCCAGCTGGCTGTCGATGGCGGCCAGGCGGCGGTCGATCGAGGCCGGGGTGCGCTTTCGGCCGCGCTTGGGTTTGGAGGTCTCGAGCGCCTCGAGGTAGTGACGGACGGACGCACTCTCGGCGCGCCCACGAGCCAACGCGGCCTTGTGGCCGCTGCTCATGGGCTTGCGAGGAGCCGGAGTCTTTGTCTTTGTTGCCATGATTCCATTGTGCCTCAGTCACGACTCCGGCGTGCATCGTTAGACCGTTTTTCTGCGTAGACTTTTTGGGGTAATGAGGAGCCCTGTCCTTTGCCTTTCCCTCAGGTCCTCCGGGTAATTCCACCCTGGACCTTTCACCCCTATTCCGGGCGCAGGGCCGATTCCATTGGGCGGGTACCCTGCACCGTGGTGCTTCAGGTGACGGTCGGGGAGCGGATCCGGGAGCGCCGGGCCGGGGTCCTGGCCGGCCTCGGTGCAGCCCTCTCGCTCTTCGCCATGGACGTCCGCGAGGACCGGCAGCGATGAGCCAGTTCCACTTCGATCCGGCGACGTACCTCGACCTGATGCGCGAGGAGGTCCCCCACTACGAGCGACTCCAGGACGCCGTCGCCGAAGCGTCCGCCGGCGTGGCCGTCGAGGTGGCGACCGTGCTCGACCTGGGCACCGGGACGGGCGAGACGTTGGCCGCGGTACTGGCGCGCCACGACGGGGCGAGGGCGGTCGGCATGGACGAGAACGCCGGCATGCTCGACGAGGCGCGCCGGCGCCTCTCCGGGCTCCCGGTCGACCTGGTCGTGGCCGACCTGACCGACCCTCTGCCGGCCGGACCGTTCGACCTCGTCGTCACCGCGCTCGCGGTCCATCACCTCGACGGTCCGGGGAAGGCGGAGCTCTTCGCACGGGTGGCGGCGGCGTTGCGGCCGGGCGGCCGCTTCGTCCTCGGCGACGTCGTGGTTCCGGCGGATCCGGCGGACGCCGTGATCCCCCTCACCGCAGGCTACGACCAGCCCTCGGGGTTGGACGAGCAGCTGGGCTGGTTGCGCGCGGCCGGGTTGGCGGCCGCCGCCGTCTGGACCGAGCGCGACCTGGCGGTGATAGCAGCCGACCGCCCGGCGTAGGTCGCCCGGCCTCTATCGTTGAGCTCACCATGGAGTCTCGGGCCGAGGAAGCCTTGCACCGGGCGCTCGGCCTCAGCGACGACGAATTCGAGGCGGTCGGCAAGATCCTGGGCCGCGCGCCCAACCACCTGGAGCTCGCCCTCTATGCCGTGATGTGGAGCGAGCACTGCTCGTACAAGTCGTCCCGCCTGCACCTGCGGCGCCTGCCGACGGAGGGGGCGCGCGTGCTGGTCGGTCCGGGCGAGAACGCCGGGGTGATCGACGCCGGCGACGGGATCGCGGTGGCGATACGGATCGAGAGCCACAACCACCCTTCCGCCATCGAGCCCACCCAGGGAGCGGCCACCGGGGTGGGCGGCATCCTGCGCGACATCTTCACCATGGGCGCGCGGCCCCTCGCCGTGATGGACCCGCTGTTCTTCGGGCCGCCCGACGACGCCCGCCAGCGCTGGCTGGTCGAGGGCGTGGTCGGGGGGATCTCGAGCTACGGGAACTCGGTCGGCGTGCCGACCGTGGGCGGCGAGCTGACCTTCGACCGGTGCTACGCCCAGAACCCTCTCGTGAACGTGCTCTGCATGGGCGCCCTGCCGGCCGAGCGCCTCGTGCTGGGCATCGCCTCGGGTCCGGGCAACCTGGTGGTGCTGCTCGGCTCGACCACCGGGCGTGACGGCATCGGTGGCGTGAGCGTGCTCGCGTCCGCCGGGTTCGCCGGCGAGGACGACGGCGCGCCCGACGATGCGAAGCGCCCCAGCGTGCAAGTGGGCGATCCCTTCGAGGAGAAGCGGCTGATCGAAGCATGCCTGGAGCTGCTCGACACCGGGCTGGTCGTCGGGATCCAGGATCTCGGCGGCGCCGGCCTCGCCTGCGCCACCAGCGAGACGGCGGGCCGGGGCGGCGTGGGCATGGACGTCGACGTCTCGGCCGTGCCACGGCGTGAGGAGGGGATGGAGCCGTGGGAGGTGATGACGAGCGAGAGCCAGGAGCGCATGCTCGCCATCGTCACGCCGGCATCGTGGCCGGCCGTCGCGGCCATCTGCGACCGGTGGCAGGTCCGGGCAACCGTGATCGGCACCGTCACGGAGCCCGATCGCGACGGCGGCGGTCGCCTGCGCATCCGCGACGGTGGCGACGGCCCGGTGCTGGCCGACGTTCCCGCGGCGTCCCTCTCCGACGACGCTCCGCTCTACGACCGGCCACGCGCCGCACCGCGCCCGGCGGGCGCGCCCCCGCCGGTGCCTCCCGCCCCGTCCGAGTGCGCGGGCGACCTGCTCGCCCTGGTGCGCTCGCCGCGCTGGGTCTACCGCCAGTACGACCACCAGCTCTTCCTCAACACGGTCGCCGGACCCGGCAGCGATGCGGCGCTGCTGCGCCTGGCCGGTCCGGGGCTGCCTCCCTCGTCGCGCGGCGTGGCGCTGACGACCGACTCCAACCCGCGCGCGTGCGCGCTCGACCCGCGCGTGGGCACGGCGCTGGTAGTGGCCGAGGGCGTGGCCAACCTGGCCTGCGTCGGCGCCACCCCGGTCGCGGTGGTCAACTGCCTCAACTTCGGCAATCCGGAGCATCCCGAGGTGATGTGGCAGCTCTCCGAGTGCATCGACGGGATGGCCGAGGCGTGCCGCGCCCTGTCCCTTCCCGTGGTCGGGGGCAACGTGAGCCTCTACAACGAGAGCGCCGGCACCGACATCGACCCGACTCCCGTCATCGGCCTGCTGGGCCTGGTCGACTCCGTGCGACGGAGGCCTCCGGGCCCGGCGTGGGAGGACGGGGACACGCTCGTCCTGCTGGGCTCGCGGTCGGCACCCGACGGCTCGCTCCCCTTGGAGGGGACGCGCTGGGCGGCGGAGCGCCGGGGCCACCGCAGCGGCTCCGTGCGCGCGCCCGAGCTCGACACCCATCGCCGGGTCTGCGCCATGGTGGCCGGCCTGGTGGCGCGCCACGTCGGGGGCGAGGACTTCGAGCCCACCCTGCACGCCGTGCACGACATCTCCTCGGGCGGCCTGGCCGTGGGGCTGGGCGAGATGGCGGCCGCCGCCGGGATCGGCTGCCGCGTCGACCTCGTCGACCCGGCGGAGCTCTTTACCGAGCTGCCGTCGCGCTTCGTCCTGGCCACACCGCACCCGGACCGCCTGGCGGCCGCGGCGGCGGACCAGGGGATCCCGTGCGCGGTGTTGGGGCTGGCCGGGGGCGAGCGCCTGCGCCTGGGCGAGCTGGTCGACATCGGGGTCGAGACCCTGGTCAAGACGTACGACGGTGCGCTTCCGGCCGCTCTGGGCGACGCCTGAGGCGCACCGACTGTGCGAGAATGGGCCTCGAGGTGAAGGAAGCGTGCGGTGTCTTCGGGGTGTACGCGCCCGGTTCGAGCGTGGCCAACCTCACGTTCGACGGACTCTTCGCCCTCCAGCACCGCGGCCAGGAGTCCGCCGGCATGGCGGTGAGCGACGGTGACACGATCACCGTGGTCAAGGACATGGGCCTGGTGGCGACCGTCTTCGACGAGCGGACCCTGTCGGGCCTGGAGGGCCATCTCGCCGTCGGCCACACCCGCTACTCCACGCACGGCTCCTCGGACTGGGCCAACGCACAACCGGTCTACCGGGGTGTCGGGCGGGCCGGCTTCGCCCTGGGTCACAACGGCAACCTGACCAACACGGCGCAGCTGGGCGAGAAGGTCGGCATGCTGCCGGGCTCCATGGCCACCGACAGCGACGTGGTGGCCGAGCTGCTGGCGCACGCGTTCCCCGAGACCGAGGACCTGGCGCGCGCGCTCCAGGTCGTGTTGCCCATCGTCGAAGGTGCGTTCTCCTTCGTGCTGATGGACGCGCAACGCCTGTTCGGTGTCCGCGACCCGCACGGCTTCCGCCCGCTCTGTCTCGGCCGGTTCGGTCCGGCGCACGCCCCCACGGGGTGGGTGCTGGCGTCGGAGTCGCCGGCGCTGAACGTCATCGGCGCCACCTTCGTCCGCGAGCTGCAACCGGGCGAGCTCGTCGTGATCGACGAGGACGGCCCCCGGAGCCTCCCGGTCATGTGGTTGCGCGACGTCGAGCCGCGGCTGTGCATCTTCGAGTTCGCCTACATCGCCCGGCCCGACACGAGGCTCGCGGGCCGTGAGGTCCACGAGGCCCGCTGCCGGATGGGTGAGCTGCTGGCGCTCGAGGCACCGGCCGACGCGGACATGGTGATGGGGGTGCCCGAGTCGGGCGTCCCCGCCGCCGAGGGCTTCGCCCGGGCCAGCGGCATCCCCTACGGGCAGGGGCTGGTGAAGAACCGCTACATCGGCCGATCGTTCATCGCGCCGGACCAGCAGGAGCGTGCCGACGCGGTGCGGCGCAAGCTGAACCCGCTCCCCGACACCATCGCCGGGAAGCGGCTCGTGGTGGTGGACGACTCCATCGTGCGCGGTACGACGCAGCGCTCGGTCATCCGCATGCTGCGCGAAGCCGGCGCGTCCGAGGTGCACCTGCGGATCTCGTCGCCCCCGTGGCGCTGGCCCTGCTTCTACGGCATCGACACGCCCTCGCACGAGGAGCTGCTGGCGACCGGCCACACCGTCGAGGAGATGGCGGACGTCCTGGGCGCCGACTCGCTGGCCTACATCAGCATCGAGAACCTCAAGGCGGCCATCGGCGTCGACACCGGGTTCTGCGACGCCTGCTTCACCGGTGACTACCCCACCTCGGTGCCCGCGGCCCCGATCCCGGTCACCCTGGGCCGGCCCGAGCGGGTCCCACCCCGGTCGTACCAGGCCGTGCTGCCCGGGGTCTGACGGGCGTGGGCCACCAGCGCGGCGGCGCCAGCTACGCCGCCGCCGGCGTCGACATCGCGGCGGGCGAGGCGGCGGTCGAGCGGCTCCGGGGCATGGTGGCGGGCATCGGCGGTTTCGGAGGCCAGTTCCCGCTCGACACGTCGCGCTACGAGCATCCGGTCCTCGTGGCCTCGACCGACGGCGTGGGTACCAAGCTCGAGGTGGCGCGCGCCACCGGACGCTACGAGACCGTCGGCATCGACCTCGTGGCCATGTGCGTCGACGACCTCGTCTGCGTCGGCGCCGAGCCCCTGTTCCTCCTCGACTACGTCGTCACCGGCCGGGTCGACCCGGACCGCGTGGCGACCGTCGTGTCGGGCATCCACGAAGGCTGCCGGCTGGCCGGGTGCGCCCTCATCGGGGGCGAGACGGCCGAGCACCCGGGGGTGATGGCGTCCGACGACCTCGACCTGGCGGGCTTCGCGGTGGGGATCGTCGAGGACGGGACCCAGCTCGGCCCCGAGCGGGTGCGCGCCGGCGACGCGGTGGTGGGCCTGGCGTCGCCCGGGCTGCGGTCCAACGGCTACACGCTCGCCCGCCACGTGCTGCTCGAGCGGGCGGGGCGGTCCCTCGCCGACCCGGCGTGGGAGGACGCGGAGCTGACGGTGGCCGACGAGCTCCTGCGGCCCTCCGTCGTCTACACCCCCGCCGTGCTGGAGGTGCGCCGCCGGCTCGGTGCCGCGCTGCGCGCCTGCGCCCATGTGACCGGCGGGGGCATCGTGGGCAACCTGCCGCGGGCACTGCCGGCCGAGCTCGGCGCGGTCATCGACCGGTCCAGCTGGCGCGAACCCCGGGTGTTCGCGGAGATCCAGCGCCTGGGTGAGGTCGAGGAGGCGGAGATGGACCGGGTCTTCAACCGCGGCGTCGGGATGGCGCTGGTCGTCGACCCGGCCGCCGTGGCAGAGGTGCTCGAGGTGCTGGCCTCGGCCGGGCAGCCGTCGACGGTCATCGGGTCGGTCGTGGCCGGCGAACCGGGCGTGCGCTTCGCGTGAACGACACCCGCGCCGCGCTGCGCGACCACCTGCTGGCCCACTCCGTCAAGCGGGGGAACTTCGTCTTGAAGTCGGGTCGCACGAGCACCTGGTTCATCGACTCGAAGCAGACGGTGTGCCGGCCCGAAGCGATGCTGCTCGTCGCCGACGCCGTGCTCGCCCTGGTGCCACCCGACGCAACCGCCATCGGCGGGCTGACCATGGGAGCGGACCCGGTGGCCTTCGTGACCGCCGGGGTGGCGGCGACGCGGGGCAGGGCGCTCAAGGCCTTCAGCGTGCGCAAGGAGGCCAAGGACCACGGCGCGGGCGGCCGCATCGCCGGCGCCCTCGATCCCGGGGACCAGGTGGTCGTCACCGAGGACACGGTGACGCGGGGGACGTCGCTGCTCGATGCGGCGCACGCGGTCGCCGAGGCGGGAGCCGAGGTCGTGCTCTTGGTGGCGGTCGTCGACCGCGGCGGGACGGTCGAAGCGATGGCGGCCGCCGAAGGGCTGGAGTTCCGGGCCGTCCTCACGGCGCCGGACCTCGGGTTCCCCTACGAAGGGGGCTGACCGGGCGGCCTCGCGCTCACCGGAGGAATCAGAACACGGCGAGCGGGTTCACCGCCGACGCGGTGCCTCGCTCGACGACAAGCGGCGCCACCACGAAGAGAAAGTCGGAACGGCATTCGCGTGCGCAGGCCACCGCCAGGGCTTCGAGGTCGAGGTTGTCGATGAGGTGGAGGCCCATGGCCACGATCCCCACCGAGTGGACGGGCAGCGGCACGCCCTCGACGAGGGAGGGGAGCACGTCGGACACCCCGTCACCGCCGAGGACCGCCACGTCCCGCTCGCGCAGCCACGGCAGGCAGGAGGCATGGAGACCGGCCAGGAGGCTCGCCGCGTCCCACGGCCCGTGCTCGTCTCGCCAGTGCCAGCGCCCGGTGCGCACCACCAGCGCGTCGCCGGGGCGCACGCGGAGGCCGGCCGCGGACTCGGCCGCCTCGAGGTCCTCGGGGTAGATCGGCTCCCCGGGTTCGAGCGCGGCCACGCCCCGTCCCGCCGCGGCGTCGAGGAGCACGCCGCGGGTGACGATCCCCGAGTGCAGGTGCTGAATGCCGAGGCGCAGCGCGCCGTCGGCCGTCACGCTCGCCGCGTCGTAGCCGTTGTAGAGCCGGCCCTCGTGGAAGACGTGGCACAGGGCGTCGACGTGGCTGGTGGCGAAGCCGTGCGGGGCGATCGTCAGCGAGTCCGCGCCCATCCCGTGGGCGTGCGTCCCGAGCATGACGTGGGTCGCGGGCAACGGGTTGTCCGGTGCGGCCCGGGTGTCGATCGGGCGGGCGCACGAGACGGTCCGGCCCGAACGGATGGTGGCCGCCGCGGCGGCGGTGACCTCCGGCGTGACCAGGTTGAGTGCGCCCCGCTCGTCCTCGGGCCCCCAACGTCCCCAGTTCGACAGCGTGCGGTGGTAACCCAGGACCTCCTCCGCCGGCGTGGGGTCCCTCGGCGTCGGCACGGCGGGACCCTAGCGGGCCCTTGTCCTTTACTCTGGTGCGATGACGACACTCCAAGGCGACTACGAGCCCAGCCCGTGGGACTGGGTGAGCCAGCAGGTGACCGAGTACGAGTCCTCGGGCGGGAAGCAAGCCAACACGCTGCTCGACACCGGGATGCCCATCATCGTGGTGACCACCCGAGGGCACCGCAGCGGCAAGGTGCGCAAGAGCCCGGTCATGCGCGTCGAGCACGAAGGCGAGTACGCCCTCGTGGCCTCCAAGGGCGGCGCGCCCGAGAACCCCGGCTGGTTCCACAACCTCGTCGCCCATCCCGACGAGGTGACGATTCAGGACGGCCCCGCACCGTTCCACGTGGCCATCCGTGAGGTGTCGGGGGACGAGAAGGCGCGCTGGTGGGAGCGGGCCGTGGCCGCGTACCCGCCGTACGCCGAGTACCAGGAGAAGACGGACCGGCCGATCCCCGTGTTCGTGGCCACTCCCGCCGACGGGAGCTGACACCGAGGTTCAGGCCGGGCCCGCCCGCTCGAACGCGGCCACCATGGAGGCTCGCCAGGGCACCAGCAGCGCTGTGCGTTCGAGCGGCGTCTTGCCGAGCCGCACGACGACGAGGTCGAGCGCCGGGCACACGGTGATCGACTGGCCTTCGTAGCCCGAGGCGCGGAACGTGCCCAGGGTGTCGCCCGCCACGCCCCACCAGTGCGCGCCGTAGGGGCCGTCCCCGGGGTCGTCCGAGACCATCGTCCGCGCCGAGTCGACCCAGCCGGCCGGCAGCAGGCGCGTGCCCTCCCACACGCCGTCGCGCAGATAGAGCAGACCGAAGCGGGCGAAGTCGCGCGCCGTGGCGCGCAGGTACGACGAAGCGACCCAGGTGCCGGCCGCGTCGAGTTCGGCGTCTGCGCTCGCCATGCCGAGCGGGGCGAAGAGCCGCGTGTGGAGGAAGCGGACGTACGCCTCGCCGGGTCCGACGGTCCGGGCCACGACACCCGAGATCACGTTCGACGTCCCCGACGAGTAGTTGAAGCGCCGACCGGGTTCGGCGGCGAGCGGCCGGTCGGCGGCGAAGCGTGCCACGTCGCCGCGACCGTCTCCGAAGAGCATGGTGATCACGTCGGACACCCGGTCGTCGACATAGTCCTCGACGAAGTCGAGACCGTCGCGCATGGCGAGCAGCTGGCGCAGCGTGATGGCGTGACGCGGGTCCGCGGCGTCGGACCACTCGGGCACGAGGACCGGCGCGTCGAGGTCGAGCCGCCCGTCCCCGACGAGGATGCCGACCGCGGCGTGAAGCACCGACTTCGCCATCGACCAGCTGAGCAACGGGGTCTCGGCCGTGACCGGCGTGGGCGGTGCATCGAAGTGCTCGAGCGCGCCGGCGTAGCGCTCGAAGACGAGTCGGCCCCGGTGGACCACGGCGACGGCGAAGGTGACGGCCAGCGGACCTTCCTCGTCGAAGACCTGCGCCAGCGGCCCGTCGAGGTCGACCCCCGCCGGGAGGTCGCCCGTCGGCCACCGCTCGGTCGGCCAGGGCACCCCGTCGGGCTGACCCGGCAGGGGTCGGAGCGTCCCGCTCGGCCTGCTCACCCGGCGGGACGCATCACCCCGCGCCGGCGAGGAACGCCAGCAGGGCCTGGCTCGTCTCCTCCGGCCGTTCCTGCTGCACCCAGTGCCCGGCGCCCTCCACCACGGTCGTGCCGCGGAAGTCGGGCAACGCCGCGGCCATCTCCTCGGTGGCCCCGGGCATCATCTGCTGGACGGGGTCCAGGGCGCCGGTGACGAACCCGGTCGGCATGGCGTAACGCGTCGCGGGCAGGTCCTTGGACCGCTCCCAGTTGGCGTCCATGTTCCGGTAGAAGCTGACCGGGCCGAACAGCCCGCCCCTCGTGAGGCCTTCGACGTAGACGTCGACGTCGTGCTCGTCGAGCCAGGCGGGCAGCACCTCGGGCGCCGGGGTCAGGACGTCGAGGAACCGCGTCCCGTCGCGGGGAGCATCGGGCATCGCCGATCCCCCGTCGGCCATACCCTGCGCGCTGGCCGAGTAGAGGAGCGAGCGCACGAAGCGGCGCGGGTCGGAGTCGAACTCGGCCTCGGCCGGCCCGACGTCCTGGAAGTAGAGCATGTAGAAGAACTTCCCGGCGAAGATCGCCTCGAAGATCTCCGTCGGCTTTCCCGACGCACTCGTGTAGGGCACGCTCATGTTGTAGAGGGACGCGACCCGTTCGGGGTGAAGACGGCCCATCTCCCACACGACCATGGCACCCCAGTCGTGGCCGGAGAACGCGGCCTTCTCGTAGCCGTAGTGGTCGAGCAGGCCGCACAGGTCGCCCGTCAGCTGGTCCGAGCCGTAGGCGGACACCTCGTCGGGGTGCGAGCTGCCGCCGTAGCCGCGCAGGTCCGGAGCGAGTGCCCGGTACCCGGCGTCGGCCAACGCTCCGAGCTGGTGGCGCCACGAGTACCAGAGCTCCGGGAAACCGTGGCAGAGGACGACGGGCGGGCCGTCGGCCGGCCCGGCCGAGGCGACGTGCAGCTCGATGCCGTTGGCCGGGATCTGCTCGTGGTGGATCTCCGGATCAGGCACCGGGCGCCGGCACCTCCACCTCGGACTCGACCTCGTCGGTGCCGGAGGTGGAGGCAGCCGCCCGCTCCGCCTTCTCGGCCCGCTCCGCCTTCTCGGCCCGCTCCTCGTGATGCCGCTGGATCGCCGACATCACCGCGGTGCCCGCCGCGCCGATGAACTCGGGGCGGTTCTCGGCCGCCCAGTCCCGGCTCGCGGTGAGCGGAGCCGCCGAACCCTGGAACTGCGGCGCCACGTAGCGGGCGATGAGCTCGTAGGAGTGGCGGGTGGCCTCGGTGTCGGCCCAGTCGTGACCCATGAGGAGGAAGGTGCCGAATCCCCCGGACTGGTCCTGCAACCGCGCGACCTGGGCGATGGCGTCGTCGACCGTGCCGATGACGGCGAAGCCCGACGCGTTCAGGGCGTCGACGAGCGACGAGAAGTTCTCGGTGTTCGGGGCCAGCGGGAGGGCGGCCACCCGCTGGAAGTAGTCGACCCACTCCTCCAGCCCGAAGGCGACGTCGGCCACCGCTTGCTCCCTGGTGTCGGCGATGTGCATGGGGCCGACCAGTCGCCACCGGTTGCGGTCGACGGTGGTCGAGAACTCGGCGGCGCGCTCCTCCATCACGTCCCAGTGGGAGCCGAGCACGTCGAAGCCGCCGGCCGTGGTGGCGCCGATGGAGAGGAGGCTGCATCCGAAACGCCCCGCGGCGCGCGGACCCGCCGGGGAGACCTGCGCGGCCACGGCGACTTCGGGGTGGGGCCGCTGATAGGGGTGCATCTGCAAGCGCGCCTTGACCAGCCGGAACCAGTCCGTCTCCATGGACACGGTTTCGCCGGCCAGCAGGCGCAGGATCGCCTCGAGGCCCTCTTCCATCATGTCGCGCTGGCGGGCGGGGTCGATGCCCATCATGTACGCGTCGGAGGGGAGGGCGCCCGGGCCGGCCCCGATCATCACCCGGCCCCGCGTGAGGTGGTCGAGGAGCACCATGCGGTCGGCCAGCATGAACGGATGGTGGTACGGGAGCGAGGACACCCCGGTGCCGAGACGGATGTGTCGCGTGCGCTGGGCCGCCGCCGCGATGAAGACCTCGGGCGAGGCGATGATCTCGTAGCCGGCCGAGTGGTGCTCGCCGATCCAGGCCTCGTCGAAGCCCAGCCGGTCCAGATGCTCCATCAGCTGCAGGTCGCGCTCGAGCGCCAGGGTCGGGTTCTGCCCGACCGGGTGGAACGGGGCCAGGAAGATCCCGAACTTGAGTCGGCCGTCGGCCTCAATGGTCGTCATCGCTCTCCGTGTCGTCTCCGTCTCTGGGGTCTCGGGTCTGGGTCTCGGATCTGGGATCTGCGGCTCGGGTGGTCGCCTCAGGGGCGCACGAGGATCTTGCCCTGCTCGCCGGGGTTGCGCAGCAGGTCGAAGGCGCCCGGAGCTCCCGGCAGGTCCACGGTCGAGGTGACCAGCCGGTCGGCACCGGGGACACCGACCGCCAGGCGTTCGAGGGTGGCGGCGAACTCGGCCGGCGTATAGCCGAATGAGAACCGCAGCTCCATCTCCTTGGTCACCGCCATGAACGGCTCGATGGCATCGGTCTGCATGCAGACCCCGACCACGACGATGCGGCTCCGCGGCGGCGCGTCGGCGATGAGCGACTGGAGCATCCCCGGCACACCCACCGCCTCGAAGACGACCGCGTCCGGTGCCGTCGCGCCGGCCATGGCGGCTCCGATGCGCTCCATGACCGTCCGCGCCACCCCGAAGTCGGGCCAGCGATCGTGGGGCGACGCCTCGGCGGGATCGAGGACTTCGTCCGCTCCGAAGGCCTCCGCCAGCCTGCGCCGCGCCGGGGAGAAGTCCGCCGCCAGGACGGGACCGTGGCCACGACCCTTCAGCGCGGCGATCACGGCGAGACCGACCGGGCCGCATCCGACCACCAGGCAGGGCTGCCGCTCCGTGAGGCCGGCCAGGCCCACCGCGTGCTCGCCCACGGCGAGCGGTTCGGTCAGCGCGGCCAGGTCGGTCGGCACCGAGTCGGGCACCGGGATCAGCAGCAGCTCCTGGAGCACCATGTGCTCGGCCAGCGCACCTGGATACGTGTTGGAGTAGCCGATCTGCTCCAGGCCGGACGGGCCCACGAGGATGGGGACCGAGCACACGCGCGACCCGACGGGCAGCGTGCGCGCTGTGTCGGGCCCGTGCTCGACGATCTCCGCGCAGAACTCGTGGCCGAACACGCAGTCGGCCGCCGGGTCGAGCGAGGGGACCCCCACCGAACCCATGAGGGAGGTGAAGTGCGCGAAGTCGCCCAGCGCGTGGAGGTCGGAACCGCAGATCCCGGCCGCGAGCGAGCGGGCCACCACATGGCCCGAGGACGGCACCGGCTCGGGGATGTCGTCGACGACCAGCGCGCCACCCCTCGTCACCGCCGCTTTCATGCCGGCATCACACCATCCCACCCCGTTACGGTTGCGAGGTGAGTCTCACACACCCGCCCACCCGACGCCTGTTCGAGGGCAGGGTCGCGCTGGTCACCGGCGCCGCCCGCCCCCGTGGCATCGGACGGGCCACGGCCGTGGCGCTCGCCGCCGGCGGAGCCGACGTCGCCTGCGTCGACATCGCACGTCCCTATGCCGATGCGCCCGACCACGGCACGGCCGGCCCGGACGACCTGGTGTCCCTCCGGGCCGAGATCGAGGCGCTGGGGGCGAGCGTGGTAACGCTCGAGGCCGACGTCTCCGACGGGGCCGCGGTGGAGCGGGCGGTGGCACAGGCCACCGAGCAGCTCGGCCCGGTCACCCTGGTGGCCAACGTCGCCGGAGGGAGCGGCCCCGGCTTCGGGTTCGGCCCGCTGCTCGGGGTCACCGCGGCCGAATTCCGGCGCGTGCTCGATGTGAACGTCGTGGGCACCTTCCTGGTGTCGAAGGCATGCGCGACCCGGATGGTCGGGACAGGGTCGGGCGGACGCATCTGCAATGTGTCCAGCCAGGCCGGCAAGCGCGCCTTCCCGTTCCTGGGCGCCTACTGCGCCGCCAAGGCGGGCGTGATCCTGCTGACCCAGACCATGGCGGCCGAGCTGGGCCCCTCGGGCATCTCGGTCAACGCGGTGTGCCCGGGCACGGTGGACACCGATCTGCTCAACCCGGACGGCATGTTCGAAACGCTCCAGGGCGGCCCCGAACGGCTGGCCCAATGGATCGCGCGCGAGATCCCGCTCGGCCGCCTCCAGGAGGCCGACGAGATCGCCGCCGCCATCTGCTGGCTCCTCTCCGACGAGGCCCGCGGCGTCACCGGCGAGGCGTTGAACGTCAGCGCCGGACAGACAATGGTGTAGGGCATGCCGATCCTCGAAGCGCGTCACGACTATGCCCATCCGGTCGAGGGCGACACGGCCTGGAGCGAGTCCTATTACTTCAACGCCTACGACGCCGGCACGGACTCGGGATTCTTCAGCCGCATCGGCATCCGGCCCAACGAGGGCACGATGGACGTCGGGCTCTCCCTCTGGCTTCCCGACGGCGACCTCGGCGAGTACCGCTCGGTGAAGGAGCAGCGCGAGATGGTCGACACCGTGCTGGAGGTGGGTGCCGTGCGCTACGAGATGCTCGAGGCGCTGCAGTCCTGGCGGCTGACCATGGAGGGCGAGGTCCGGTCCCGGGCCTGCGTCCGTCCCGCAGCCGACGCCGCTCCCGCCGGCGGACCCGCGGCTGCTCACCCCGACCGCGCCGTCCCGGTCGTGCTCGACGTGCGCTTCGACGCCGTCACCCCCGCCATCGGCACCGACGGACAGGGTGGGAACGGGCCGAGGTCGGCGGAGGCCGCCGCGGCTGCGGGAACCGTCGGCAAGGGCCACCTCGAGCAGGCCGGTCGCTGGTCCGGCACCCTCGCCGTCGACGGACGCACGCTTCGAGTGGCGGGGTGCCCACGGCAACCGCGACCGTTCGCTGGGGCCCGCGCCGCTGGGGTGGGCCCAAGATGTGGCGCTGGTTCTCCATCAACGTCGGGGACGACACGCACTTCGGTGGCATCCGACTCGGGACGGGCGCCGGCGACCTCCACCGTGGCTGGGTGTGGCACGAGGGCAGGGCCACGTCGGTGGCCGAGTGGCGGGTCCGCACCGAGCTGGCCGGCGACGGTGTGACGCACCGCGTCGTGCACCTCGACGTGGTCGACAAGTCGGGCCGCACCCACCCGCTCCGGGGTGAGGTCATGCGGGTGGCCGACATCGGCCAGGCCGGAGGCACGATGGTCAACGAGGGCCTGGCCCGCTGGACCTACGCCGACCCTGCCGGTCCGGAGCGCGCCGGCTACGGCATCTGCGAGTACCTGCACCAGCTCGACGCCTCCGGGAGGCCGGTCGTCCCGGTCGAGTAGCGGTCCTGTGCCCGAGTCCGAGTCCGAGCCTTCGCAGGGACCCGTCCACGCCGGCCGCGACGAGATCGCGATCGCGCTCGGGCGCCGGCTGGGCGGCACGGTCCGCGACCTCCGGCGCCTGTCCGGTGGCGCCTCCCGCGTCACCAGCGCTTTCGATCTCGACGTCGGCGACGACGACGACGATCGACGGTGACGGCGGCCATGCCCGCACGCCCGCCGCCCTCCGCCGGCGCCTGATCCTCCAGAGGGACCGCGCCCGACCGGGGGCCCAGCGTGGCCGGGTGCGCACCGAGGCGTCGCTCCTGCGCGCCGCCGCCGTGGCGGGGGTCCCCGTGCCGCCCGTCGTGGCCGCAGCCGGCGACACCGACATCGACACCGCCGACACCGAACCACCGACACCGCCGACACCACCGCCGCCATCGATCCACTCGGCACCGGCTGGATAGTCGTCGAGCGCCTCGAGGGCGAGACCATCCCCCGGCGCATCCTCCGCGACGAGCGCTGGGCCGCTGCCCGCGACGCGCTCACCGCACAGTGCGGTCACGCGCTGGCCGCCATTCACGCCATCGACCCCGCCGGGATCGACGGCCTCGCGCCGGCCGACCCGTTCGCCGACCCCCTCCCCTGGCTCGATCTGCTGGGCGAGGTCCGTCCGGCCCTGGAGCTCGGCGTGCGCTGGCTGGGGGCACGGAGACCCCGGGCGGGCGCGCGGACGACCGTGCACGGCGACTTCCGCCTGGGCAACCTGCTCGTCGGACCCGAAGGCCTGCGCGGGGTGCTCGACTGGGAGCTGGCGCACGCCGGCGACCCGGCCGAGGACCTCGGCTGGCTGAGCGCTCCGGCCTGGCGCTTCGGCGGCGCCTCCGAGGTCGGCGGCTTCGGCTCGCTGCCCGAGCTGCTCGACGCCTACGCCGCGGCCGGCGCCGAGCCGATCGATGCCGACACGGTCCGGTGGTGGCAGGTCTACGCCACCGTGAAGTGGGCGACGATCTGCGCCCTGCAGGCCTCGGCACACCTGAGCGGCGCAGCGCGCTCGGTCGAGCTGGCCGCGATCGGACGGCGCGTGTGCGAGAGCGAGTGGGACCTCATGGTCCTCCTCGGGGTGACACCGCCTCCTCCCTCCGGACCCGTCGCGGCGGCCGGCGCAGCGTCGCCGTTCGGCCGGCCGACGGCGGCGGAGCTGGCCGAGGCCGTCCGCGAGCACCTCGACCGCGAGGTGGGTGACGATCCGCGCCCCGGGGGCCCGAGCGGCTCCGACGGCGCCCGCTTCGAGACCAGGGTGGTGCGCAACGCGGTCGCCGTGATCGAGCGCGAGCTGCGCCTCGGTCCGGAGCTCGCCGCCTCCCACGCCGCGCGCCTGTCCGCGCTCGGGTTCGCCGACGACGCCGACCTGGCTGCCGACCTCCGCTCGGGTGCGCTCGACGACGATTGGTCGGGCGTGGCGCCCGCTCTCGCCGTCTGGGCCCGCGACCAGCTGCTGGTCGCGAACCCTTCCTACCTGCCGCCGGAGGTGCGGGGCCCGACGACCGTGACGTAGGAGAACGCCGCCGGCGCGGGCGCGACCACGGGTGCTGCCGTCACGGGCAGCTCCGGCGCCGCGGCGAGGGCGGCCGGCGCGGTGATCGTCGCCGGGGCAGGTGTCATCGGCGGGGCCGGGGTCGCTGAGCGGGTGGCGTCCGCGGTCTCGGTCACCGGTCCGCCGATGCCGAGGAGCACCGCCCCGGCCACCAGGCTGCAGGCCGTCATGAACAGCCAGGCGTGGTGGAAGGCGGTCACGCTCGGCACCGCGCCCGAGGACCCGAGAATGGCGACGAGGCACGCCACGCCGAGCGCCACGCCGATCTGGCGTGTCATGGCGTAGAGGGCCGATCCGGTCGCGAACCGCTGTGGAGGGAGCGGTGCGGTCGCTGCGCCGCCGAGCGAGGGGAGCATCAGGCCCACACCGAGGCCGCCGAGGAGGCTTCCCGGCAGGTACGCGCCGGCCCAGTCGGGCGTCGCCCCGACATGCGTGATCCACCACACCCCGCCCGACGCGAACAGCAGCGAACCGACGGTCCCGACGGCCCGGTGCCCGAAGCGCGCGCCGAGCAGGCCACCCGGGAACGCTGCGAGTCCAGCCAGCAGCGGGCCCGGTGCGATGAGGAATCCGGTCCGCAGCACCGTCTCGTGCCACACGCCGGTGAGGAAGAGGACGCCGCCGAGCACGAGCGCGCCGAAGCCGCCGAAGAAGAAGAGCGAGCTCACGTCGGCCAACGCGACGGCGCGGTGCCGGATCACGGCGGGTTCGATCACCGGGTTGGGGTGGCGCATGGATCGCAGCACCAGCCAGGTGCCCGAGACCGCCGCCAGCCCGAACGCCCCGAGGATCCGTGGGCTCGTCCAGCCCCAGTCCGAGCCCTCGACGATGGCGGCCACGAGGCTGGCGACCGCCACGGTCAGGAGCGCCGCGCCGAGCAGATCCGACTTGTGCGCCTCGGGGTCCCGGACCTCGTGGAGGTGCCGCACGCCGAAGAACAGCGCCAGCAGGCTGAAGGGGAGGTTCACCAGGAACACCCAGCGCCAGCTGATCTGGACGAGCATGCCCCCGATGGGCGGCCCCAGCGCCGCCGCCGCGCCGCCCACCGCTGACCAGAGACCGATCGCCGCGCCCTTGCGCTCGGGCCCGAACGCGGGGAGCAGCAGCCCGAGCGAGGTCGGCAGCATCAGCGCGCCGCCCACCGCCTGGAGCACGCGCGCGCCCACGAGGAAGTCGAGCGACGGGGCGACGGCGCAGAGCGCGGACGATGCGGTGAAGATGGCCAGGCCGAGCAGGAAGGCTCGCTTCCGCCCGGCCCGGTCGGCCCAACGGCCGGCGGGGACGAGCGCGGCGGCGAAGACGATCGTGTACGCGCTCAGCACCCACGACAGCGAACTGAGGCTCTCCCCGTGGAAAGCCTTTGAGATGCTCGGGAACGCGATGTTCACGATGAACAGGTCGAGGGACGAGAGGAACACCCCGGTGAGGACGATGAGCGCCGTCAGGACGGGGCGGGTCTGCGTCGTACCGCCCCCCGGTGCAGCTTCGGGCGTTCTCACGGTGGGTAGTGTCATGAAACGAACTGTAGCAAGAAAGTTTCATGAAACAACCCACTAGCCTGAATTCGCTGATATGCTGGGAAGATGCTGAAGAAGGACTACCCGACGCAGTACTGCCCGGTGGCCTCGACCCTCGAGGTGATCGGTGAGCGCTGGACCCTGCTGGTGATCAGGGACATCTTCTTGGGCCTCCGCCGCTTCGAGGACATCCAGCGGGACCTGGGCGTGGCACGCAACGTGCTTCAGGATCGCCTCGAGGGCCTTGTCGAGCAGGGCATCGTGGTGAAGCGGCCGTACCAGGACCGTCCCGTGCGCTGCGAGTACCGGCTCACCGACAAGGGCGCAGACCTCTGGCCCGTTCTCGTCGCGCTGCTCCAGTGGGGAGACCGCTACGCCATCGCGGGCGAGCGGCCGATGATCCTCCGTCATCGCGGGTGTGAGGGGGAGCTCGACGACCGGCGCCGCTGCACGGTGTGCGGGGCCGACGTCTCCATGACCGAGGCCGTCGCCGTCCGCACCGGAGCGAAACGACCGGCAGACCGCGCGCCGCGACAGCGGTCCCCGCCTGATCCTCCGATCCGCGGGGAGACGGTCCGGCCCGAGCGGAGGGACCGCGGCGTCCCGAGCCGGCCCTCGCTACGGTTGCGCTCCATGGCAGACGACATCGCATGGCTCGACGCCACGGGGCAGGCCGAACTGGTCCGCACCAATCAGGTGTCTCCCGTCGAGCTGGTGGACGGGGCGATCGCCCGCATGGAGAAGCTCAATCCGCAGCTGAACGCGATCGTCCACGAGCTGTACGACCGCGCCCGGAACGAGGCGGCGGGGCCGCTGCCCGACGGGCCGTTCCGCGGCGTGCCCTTCCTGCTGAAGGACCTCTGCGCCGAGTTGGCCGGTACACCGTATTCGGAGGGGTCGGACCTCTCGGGTGGGTACGTCTCCGTGGTGACCCAAGAGCTCGCGGCGCGCTACGTCCGGGCCGGTTTCGTCGTGTGCGGCAAGACGAACACACCCGAGTTCGGGATACTCCCGACCACCGAGCCGCGCCGCTTCGGACCGTCGCGCAATCCGTGGGACACCGGGCGCTCGACCGGCGGATCCTCGGGGGGTTCATCGGCCGCGGTGGCCGCCGGCATGGTGCCGGCGGCGCACGCCAACGACGGCGGAGGCTCCATCCGCATCCCTGCGTCGTGCTGCGGGCTGGTCGGGCTCAAGCCGACGCGCGCGCGCAACTCGCTGGCCCCGCAGCTCGGCGACATGATGGGCGGGCTCGTGTGCGAGCACGTCGTGACCCGCTCGGTGCGCGACTCGGCATCCATTCTCGACGCCACCTCGGGGCCGGTGCCCGGTGATCCCTATTGGGCGCCCCCGCGGCGGGGGCCGTCATTCGCCGCCGCGGTGTCGTCGGCGCCGGCTTCGCTGCGCATCGGCATCATGACCGCGTCGCCGACCGGGACCGACGTGCACCCGGACTGCGTCGACGCGGCGCGGGCTGCTGCGGCGACCTGCGAGTCCCTCGGCCACCGGGTGGAGGAGGCCGTGTTCGACGTGGACGGCGATGCGTTGACCGGCGACTTCATCAACGCCTGGGCGGCCGGCAACGCGTGGACGGTCGGGGCCTGGGAGCAGCGGCTCGGACGCGCCGCCACCGAGGCTGATCTCGAACCGTTGAGCTGGGCCCTCGTGACCCTCGGCCGCTCGCTCGACGCGGGTCGGTACCTGGCTGCGGTGGAGGGGCTCCAGCGCGCCACCCGCCAGATCGCCGCGTACTTCGAGTCGGTCGACGTGCTCCTCACCCCGACCATCGGGGAACCTCCCGCCGCGCTCGGCACCTTCGACTCTCCCCCGGGGGAGCCTCTCGCCGGCCTCTTCCGTTCTGCCGCCTACGTGCCGTTCACGCCGCCCTTCAACGTGACGGGCCAGCCTGCGATCTCGCTGCCGCTGCACTGGAACGCCGAAGGGTTGCCGATCGGAGTGCAGTTCGTCGGCCGCCTGGGCGACGAGGAGACACTGCTCTCGCTGGCCGGCCAGCTGGAACTGGCCACGCCTTGGGCGGACCGCCGCCCGCCGGTCTCGGCCTGATCCCCACGCGGCGCCCGCCGCTCCGTCGCCGGGTCAGCCGCCGCTGCTGTCCGTCGGATGGCATGACCATGGTGGGCCCCCGGGGTTACCTCCTCGGCGGTTCGCTCACGAGCACGCAACGCGTGCCCGAGTAGATCGTGGGCATGCACTTGTTGCAATGGATGCACAACGACGTCGACGCCGCACCCGCTTGCATGCGCGCCGGCAGGTCGGGCTCGCGCAGCAGCGCCCGCGCCATGGCCACGAACGCGAACCCTTCGGCCAGGGCGGACTGCATGGTCTCGAGCTCGGTGATCCCGCCCAGCAGGATCACCGGCAGCGAGGAGAGGGCGGCGAGGAACTGCCGGGCGAAGGGCAGGAAGAAGGCCTCCTCGTAGGGATAGGTCCGGAGGAAGCGCCCCCCCAGGAACCGGAACCCGAACCGCACCGGTTGAGGCAGGGTGGCCCCGAACTCCTCCAGGGGAGCGTCTCCCCGGAACAGGTACATGGGGTTGGCCAGCGAGCTGCCGCCGGTGAGCTCGAGCGCATCGAGCGCACCGTCGGCTTCGAAGAGGCGTGCCACCTCCACGCTCTCGTCGAGCCACAGTCCTCCGGGAACGCCGTCGGACATGTTCAGCTTCGCCGTCACCGCCACGTCGGGGCCGGCCGCGTCTCGCACGGTCCTGAGTACGGCGCGGGCGAAGCGGGCGCGGTTCTCGATCGAGCCGCCGAACTGGTCGTGCCGCTTGTTGAGCTTCGGGCTGAGGAACGCGCTCAGCAGGTAGTTGTGGCCGACGTGCACTTCGATGCTGTCGAAGCCCGCCTCGACCGCCAACGTTGCCGCGTGTCGGTAGTCCTCGGTGACCCGCTCGATCCCCGCCCCGTCGATGGCGCGCAACCGCGACCCCATCGGGGTGAAGCCGCCCGAGGGAGAGAGCGCGGGTGCTCCGTTCGACCGCGCGTTCGCCACCGGACCGGCGTGGCCGATCTGCGCCGCCGCGGCCGCGCCCTCGCCGTGGACGGCGTCCGTCAGACGCCGCAGCCCCGTGACGGTGTCCTCGCTGAGCATGGAGCAGTGCCGGTCCGTGCGACCCTCGGGCGAGACGGCGAGATAGGCGACCGTGGTCATGGCGACTCCGCCCGCCGCGACACGGCGGTGGAACTCGACCAGCTCTTCGCCCACCTCGCCCCGTGGCGTCCGCCCCTCGAAGGTCGCCGCCTTGATGATCCGGTTGCGCAGAGTCACCGGCCCGAGCTCGGCCGGAGCGAAGACGTCGGGCCTGTCCGGCGACGCTGCCGTACTGCCCGCCGACGGTGGTGCCATCCGCCTACCTTGGCCGACCGCAGCCCGCCGCGCACGCGGACTCAGTGCGCCGGGCGCCCCTCCGGCCCCAACGAGGCGGCGGCCGCGCCCACAGGCGGTCCGCTCACCCCACACGACCAGGTGGGGACGCGTCCGGGCGCCGGAGCGGGAGGTCGGACCGGGTTGCGGATGGTGAGTGCGGCCACCACCCCGCCGAGGGCGCAGATGACGGCGGAGATCAGCATGGCGGTGCGGAATCCGGCGGCCAGCTCCTGGGGGGCGAGCGCGGCCGCCCCGGTCAGCCCCGCCACCAGGGGGAGCACCGAGACGGCGAAGAGACTCGCCGCCCGGGCGACCACGTTGTTGACCGCGGACGCGACGCCGGAGTGCTCGGTGGGGGCTGCACCCATCGCCGTCGCCGTGAGCGGGGCCACGGTGATCACCAGCCCGAGGGCGAAGACGAGCACGGCAGGGAACACCTGGGTCAGGTATCTGCCGGGGTCGGTGGCCCGGACCAGCAGGGCCAGCCCGGCGCCGACGATCACGGGCCCGGCGGTCATCTGCAGCCGCGGCCCGATGCGCGCCGAGAGCTGGCCCGAACGGGCCGAGAACGCGAGCATGACGACCGTCAGGGGGAGCAGGGCCAGACCCGACTGGAGCGGGGTGTAGTGCGCGACCAGCTGCAGCTCGACCGGCAGCAGGAACAGCGCGCCGCCGAGGGCGCCGTAGACGGCGAAGGTCACGCCGTTGGCGCCGCTGAACTGACGGGACCGGAAAAGCTCGAGGGGCAGCATCGGATGCGACGATCGCCGCTCGACGAGCAGGAAGGCGGGACCGGCCAGGACCGTCACGGCGAGCCCGAAGAGCACGGCCGGATCCGACCACCCCCGCGTCGGCGCTTCGATGAGCGCGTACGTCGACCCGGCCAGGAACGCGACGGCCAGCGATGCCCCCCACAGGTCGACGCGTCCGCGACTGGCCGGGTCGCTCGATTCGGGGACGTGACGTGTCGTCACCGCCACCACGGCGGCGGCCACCGGCAGATTGATGAAGAAGACCCACCGCCACGAGGCCACGGCGAGGAGGTAGCCGCCAACGAGAGGCCCGGCGGCCGCGGCGACTCCCCCCAGCCCTGACCAGGCTCCGATGGCCCGCGCTCGGTCCTCGGGTCGGAACGAGGCTTGGATGATGGCCAGGCTCGCCGGGGCCATGAGGGCGCCGCCCACACCCTGGACGACGCGGGCGGCGACGAGCAGACCGGTACCTGGCGCCACGCCGCAGGCGGCGGAGGCCAGCGCGAACCAGATCGTCCCGATCAGGAAGATGCGTCGCCGGCCGAATTGGTCCCCGAGCGAGCCCGCGAGGAGGAGGAACGCGGCCAGCGTCAGCAGGTACCCGGTCACCACCCACTGCAGCGAGCCCACGCCGCCGTGGAAGCTGCGGTTGATCGACGGGAGCGCGATGCCGACGACCGTCGAATCGAGCATGGCCATGCCCGAGCCGAGCACCGTGGCCGCGAGGACCCAACGGCCGCGGGCGCTGCGGAGGACCAGGGGTGTGGCGGCCACGGACCCCGCCGACTGCTCGCGCCCGGCGGTCACCCGGCACCGGCTCGTGTCTCGAGGGTGACGGCCGGGCCGAACCCGTCCTGGGTTCCCGGCGCCGTGCCCGTCGTGAGGTACCGCACCTGCGGGTTCACCTCTCCCATCATGGCGTCGTCGGGGCCGACCCGCTCCATTTGGTGGGAGGTACGGGTCCGAGCGGGACACACGGCGGCCCGACTGCGAGACTGTGCCGCCGCCCGGGCCGCGTGGTGGCGTCGACGAAAGGATGAGCTCAGTGGAACGCGTGCTCGAAGGGGTAAAAGTGCTCGAGGTCTCGGCGTGGGCGTTCGTACCCTCCGCGGGAGCGGTCCTGGCCGACTGGGGAGCGGACGTCGTGAAGATCGAGCCGCCGAGCGGCGACCCCCTTCGCGGGCTCACCTTTGGTGGCGTCGGCGGCGATGGCGGTCCGTCGTTCCCCTGGGAGGCCTGGAACCGGGGCAAGCGCAGCGTGGCGATCGACCTCAAGCACCCCGACGCGAGGGGGATCGTGCTCAAGGCCGCCGCCGAGGCCGACGTCTTCCTCACCAGCTACCTCCCGCCCACGCGCCGCAAGTTCGGGATCGACATCGACGACCTCCGGGCCGTGAACCCCTCCATCGTCTACGGCTGTGGCACCGGGCAGGGTGCGCTCGGCGACGAGGCGGAGCAGGGCGGGTACGACGCCATCAGCTTCTGGGCCCGCGGCGGCGTCGGGATGCTGGTGACTCCCCCCGGGGCGGACCGGCCGATCGGCCAGCCGGGAGGCGCGTTCGGCGACTCACTGAGCGGGATGGCGCTCGCGGGCGGCATCGCCGCGGCGCTGTTCCGCCGGTCCCGGACCGGGGAGGGCGCGGTCGTCGACGTCGGTTTGCTCGGCACGGCGATGTGGGCCCTGCAGATGCCGATCGTGGGCGCGGCCGTGATGGTCGCCCAGGCGGCCGCCGCCGGCGGGAGCGTCTCGCGCGAAGAGCGCGCCACACCGAACATGTTCAACCCCCTGGTCAACAATTACCGGACGTCGGACGGCCGCTGGCTCTCCCTGTGCATGCTCCAGCGCGATCTCTACTGGGACGGCGTCCTCGTGGCCTTGGGACGGGAGGACCTCCGCACCGACGAGCGCTTCAACACGCCGGACGCCCTGGGCGCGCACATCCGCGAGGCCGTCGAGGAGATGGAGCGGACCATCGCGGCCCTCACGCTCGAAGAGGCACGTGCCGCCCTGGCGACCCAATCCGGTCAGTTCGACCTGATGAAGAACGTCCTCGAGCTCCCCGAGGATCCCCAGGCGGTCGCCAACGGCTACGTGCAGCGCGTCGAATACGAGGGGGATGTCGTCCTCCCCCTCGTCGCGGCGCCGGCCCAGTTCGACCGCACGCCTCCGGCCCTGACGCACGCGCCCGAGTTCGGGGCTGACACCGACGAATTCCTGACGGAGATCGGGATGGACGGAGAGGAGATCCTCCAGGCGAAGATCGCCGGCGCCGTCGTCTGAGCCGCGCTCCACTACGTCGCGTGCGGTTGCAGGCTGCCTGGAGGGGTCGACGCAGTCTGCTATTCCTATCTGGACCATGTTCGACGAGGGACCGCTGGACCTGGACCACGAGGAGCGACCGGTCTCGACCGGCCTCCTGCCATCCGAGGACGAAGTCAGTGCCGTCGTCGTCGAGGCCTACCAGCGGTACCGGGGATTGACCGACGGGGTCATCGCCGACTACATCCCGGCTCTGGCCAAGGCCTCGGCGACGCAGTTCGGCGTCTGCCTCGTCGGCGTCCGAGGGAGGTCGGTTGCCGTCGGCGATGCCGACCACCTCTTCTCCATCCAGAGCATCTCGAAGCTGTTCACGTTCGCCCTGGTCTGCGAGTTCATCGGCTATCGGGAAGCCCGGGACCGCCTCGGCGTCAACAGCACAGGCCTCCCGTTCAACTCGGTCATGGCGATAGAGCTCAATGCGGACCGCACCATCAACCCGATGGTCAACGCCGGCGCCATCGCCACCACGAGCCTCGTCCCCGGCGATTCCGGGGAGGAGAAGTTCGCGCGCATCGTCGACGGGCTGAGCCGTTTCGCGGGACGCTCGCTGGCCGTCGACGAGGAGGTCTACGAATCCGAGGCGGCGACGAACTTCCGCAACCGTGGCATCGCACATCTCATCGACAGTTACGGACGCATGTACTGCGATCCCGATGTCGCCACCGACATCTACACCCGGCAGTGCTCCGTCGCCGTGAGTACCAGGGATCTCGCCGTCATGGCGGCCACCCTCAGCGACGGCGGTGTCAATCCGGTCACCGGGGCGAAGGTCATCAGCGCCGACAACTGCAAACGGACGCTCGCCGTCCTGGCCACCGCCGGGTTGTACGAGCGCTCTGGCGACTGGTTGTTCGAGGTCGGGTTGCCGGGCAAGAGCGGTGTCAGCGGAGGCCTGGTGACGATCTCTCCGGGCAAGGGCGGGCTCGCCACCTTTTCGCCTCCGCTCGACGAGGCGGGCAACAGCATCCGCGGGCAGCGCGTGACCCGTTACCTCTCCGACCGGCTGGGGTTGAACCTGTTCGCTTCCAGCCCCTATGCCGCGGATCTCGGGTCGGACGGCGCTCGAGATCCGCAAGACGATCACGAAGGGGAACCAGGTTGACCTACTGCCTCGCACTGCGCCTGCACGAGGGCCTGGTGTTCCTCGCCGACACGCGGACCAACGCCGGAGTGGACAACGTGGGCACCTACCGCAAGTTGCACGTCTTCGCGCCGGCGGAGGACCGTGTCTTCGTCCTGGAGTCCGCCGGCAACCTCGCCACCACCCAGGAGGTGCTGGACCGGATCGCGCGGGACCTCCTCCGTCCCGGCGGGGAGAACCTGGCGTCGTGCACCCACCTCTTCGAAGCGGCGCTCTACATCGGCCGGCTGAACCGCGAGGTCGCGGCGGAGCACGGCGCGGCACTGGCGTCCTCGGGTGCCGACGGCACGGCGACGTTCATCCTCGGCGGACAGATCCTGCCCGGAGCTCCCGACATCCTGCTCGTGTACCCGGAGGGCAACTACATCCGAGCGTCGGACGAGCGGCCGTTTCTCCAGATCGGCGAGAGTAAGTACGGCAAGTTCATGCTCGAGCTGGCGGTCGAAGCCCACGTGGACATCGACACCGCCACGAAGATCGCCCTGGGTTCGATGATGAGCACGGCGAGAGCGAACCTGTCCGTGGGCCCGCCGTACGACGCGGCCGTCTACCTCGACGGTTCGGCTCACGTCGACGAATTCCGAATCGAGAGCGACGCTCCGCTGTTGGACGAATTGCGCGCGGTGTGGGAGCAGCACATGCTGGGCGCGATCGCCGACCTCCCCCGGATCTCCTTCGGGGTGGACGTCAAACGCGAGGACGTGGAGTGAGGTCCACTTCCTCGTGATCGGGGCGGTCGTGCGCGATCCGGGTCGCGCCGGGGGCGTGAGGAGCCGGGCGGTCAAACCCTCGAAAGGAGCTCGATGCGGTCCTCGGTGAGTCCCGGGGGCGCCGGCGCGGCGAGCCGACGACGCTGGATCCACTTGTTGGCTTCGATCACCACGGGCAACAGCAGGGCGAGTCCGAGACTGGCCAGCCACTCTCTCCCGGTGAGGGGCTGGGTGAGCAGCCCGCTGGACAAAGTGGGCAGTTGGGTCGCCAGGACGATCATGACGACGGGGACGACGGAGATGGCGGCGGCTTTCAGGATGGGCGCCGTGAGACCGCTCGCGGGGTCGCGCCGGTTGGTCAACGCGTTGAAGACCGTGGCGAGGCCCATGACGACGAACGTCATGGTCATGGACGCGCTGGGCCCATTCGGGTGGGGGGTGTCCGGGCCCGCGACGAGCGGGATCAAGGCGGCACCGAAGAGCACGGCCCCGTAGAGGACCCAGGTCAGAACGGCCCTGTGGTTCGTGATGGGGATCTTCGGGTCCCTCGGGGAACGCTGCATGACGTCGGGATCGCCCGGGTCGACGGCGATCACGACGACACCGGCGGCGGTGGCGAAGAAGAGCAGATAGAGGACCATGGAGGGCGTCAAGGCGACACCGCTGTTGATGTCGAAAGCCGTGGCCGTCACGAAGAGGAACACCAGGCCGAGGAGCTGGGTCATCTGGTAGCGGACGTAGGAGACGATCTTCTCGTAGACCTTGCGACCGATCTCGACCGTGTGGACCAGCGTGCCGAAGTTGTCGTCCGTGAGGATCATGCGCGCCGCCTGTTTGGTCACCTCGCTTCCCGATCCCATGGCGACACCGATGTCCGCCTGCTTGAGCGCCGCCGCGTCGTTGACGGCGTCCCCGGTCATGGCGACGATGAGACCCGCACTCTGCATCGTCCGCGCCAGACGGAGCTTGTCCTCTGGAGTCACCCTCCCGAAGACGTGCAGCTGCGGGAGCCGTGCGAGAAGCTCGTCGTCCGACATCGCGGCCAACTCGCTGCCGCTGATGGCGCCCGGTCCGAGCTCGAGCGACCGGCCGATCGCCGCCGCCGTCACCGCGTGGTCACCTGTGATCATGCGGACGTCGATACCTGCGCCGAGCGCGGTCCGGACGGCCTCCTTGGCTTCCGCCCGCAGCGGATCGATGATCCCGACCATGGCGACAAAGCCCAGGTCCGTCGTCAGGGTCATGGGGTCGTCGGCCAAGCTCGGCTTCTCGTCGTCGGTGATCATGCGCGCGGCGAAGGCCAGCACGCGGAGACCTTCCCCGCCCATCTTGATGTTCGCGGCTTCGATGTCCGCCCGCATCGCATCGATCGGCACGTCTGCACCGCTCAACGGGCCTCCGGAACGGCTACACCGATCGAGAACGACGTCCGGGGCGCCCTTGACGAGCTCGATGGTGTGCTCGGTCCCATTCAGCTCGACGCGGTGGAAGGTGGCCATGAACTTGTACTCCGAGTCGAAGGGGACCTCGGCGAGTCGTGGGTAGGCACGACGGGTCTCCTCGGCGTCCACTCCCAACTTGGCGGCAAGGACGACGAGCGCCGCTTCCGTGGGATCGCCGACGACGGTTCCCCGGTCGTCGACCGTCGCATCGCTGTCGAGGCACAGCCCCAGTGCCAACCGGGTCAGATCCGGTAAGGCAACGCCGGCCACGGTGCGGATCTGCCCGGACTTCTTGTAGCCCTCGCCCTCGACCGGGAACCAGGAACCGGCGACGAACAACACGGACACCATCATCTGGTTGAGCGTCAGGGTTCCGGTCTTGTCGGTGTTGATGGCGCTGGTCGCACCGAGGGTCTCGACGTCGGTCAGGTTCTTCACGACCGCCTTGGCCTCGGCCAGCTCCTTCGCCCCCATCGACAGAAGACCCGACACGAAGGCCGGCAGGCCGGTCGGGATGGCGGAGATGGCCATGGCCGTCCCGAGGAGGAGGAGCTGCTTGCCCGGGACACCGCGAATCAGTCCGACGACGAAGATGAACGCGACCGCCGACCACGCGACGACGGCGAGGACTCCGGTGAGGGTACCGAGCTCCTTCTGCAGGGGCGAGCGGGTGCGCGTGACCGACGTCAGCATGGTGGCGATCTGGCCCATCTGGGTCTCCATGCCCGTCGCGGTGATGACGACCGTCGCCGTCCCACGGGTCACCGAGGTGTTCTGGTACACCATGTTCGAACGGTCGGCCAGCCCCACATCGTCGGGGAGAAGAGCCCTCGCGTCCTTGGACACGGGAGCGCTCTCGCCCGTCAGCGCAGACTCTTGTGTCTCGAGGGTGGCGGCGCGCACAAGACGCCCGTCGGCCGGCACGATGTCGCCGGCTTCGAGCTGGACGATGTCGCCGGGCACGATCTCCACGGCGGGCACCGATCTCACCGAGCCGTCGCGCACCACCCGGGACTCGGGAACCTGCATCTTCGCCAGCGCATCGACGCTCGCCCTCGCTTTGAGCTCCTGACGTGTTCCGAGGATCAGATTGAGCAGGATCAAGAACGCGACGATGACGGCCGTGGAGAACTGGCTGATCAGCAGACTCACGACCGTGACCGCGATCAGCATGATGTTCATGGGATCGCGCAATTGGCCGACGGCGATCCGCCACGCCGACGGTGGCTGCTCGCGGGCGATCTCGTTGGGACCGTGCTGGGCCAGCCGCCTCGATGCCTCTCCGACGTTCAGACCTTCACCGGCGTCGCTGCCCATGGCCGCGACGACTTGTTCCGCCGCCAGCGCATGCCAGGATGGAGGAGCCGCCATCGTTCGGAACCCTACTCTGGGGCGAAGTCGCGAAGGGGAGGAGTTCCCGCGCCCGGACGGCTCTCGCTCAGTAGTGATCGGGTACGACGTGGAAGCGGCGCGTGGGTTCGACGTAGTTTCCCGGCTTCTGGCGTGGCGGGAATTTCACCTTCGCCGACTCCGCCCGCTCGTAGGGAACGTGTCTGAGGACGTGGCGGATGATGTTCAGCCGCGCTCGTTTCTTGTCGTCCGAGTAGACGACGTACCAAGGAGCGAACTCGGTGTCCGTGACATCGAACATGTCGTCACGAGCCCTCGAGTAGTCGTACCAGAAACCGTAGGAATCTACGTCCAACTTCGAGAGTTTCCAGGTCTTGCGGCCGTCGTCGACGCGGGCTCGGAGGCGTCGCGCCTGTTCCTCCTCGCTCACCTCGAGCCAGTACTTCAGCAGGATCACCCCGGAATCGACGATGGTCTTCTCGACGAAGGGAACCAGGGAGACGAAACGCGCCGACTCCTCAGGCGTGCAGAAGCCGAGCACGCGCTCGACCCCGGCGCGGTTGTACCAGCTGCGGTCGAAGATCACCACCTCACCGCCGGCGGGCAGGTGAGGGATGTACCTCTGTATGTACAGCTGTGAGCGCTCGCGCTCGGTCGGAGCCGGCAGCGCCACGACGCGGAAGACTCTGGGGCTCACCCGCTCCGTGAGGCGCTTGATGGCGCCACCCTTCCCGGCCGTGTCCCTTCCCTCGAAGACGATGCAGATCTTGGCTCGCTCACGCACGACCCACTGCTGCAGTTGGACGAGCTCGGTCTGGAGTTCGCGCAGGTGGGCCTCGTACTCCTTCCGGTGCAACTTCGGCTTTTGCTCGGGAGCGAGGTCGGAGAGACGAGCCGGATCGCTCGGCATGAGTCGGGGTCCTTTGGGGTGCTGTGGCCGAATCTCGTGGCTTGGCGCGGTCGCGTCAGCTCGCCAGGATCTTCGACTTCTGCGCCTCGAACTCGGCGTCGGTGAGCACGCCCTTCGATCGCAGGTCGGCCAGTTGGCTCAGCTGTGAGGTCACATCACCACCAGACGAGCCGGCCGTCTGACGCACGTATTGGTCGAAGGCGCTCTTCTGCTGGGCCACCTCCTGCAGTCTGCGCTCCTGCATCTTTCCGCCGCGAGCGATGAGGTACACGAACACTCCGAGGAAGGGCATGATGATCACGAAGATGCACCACAGGGCCTTGACCCAGCCCTTCAGATCGTGGCTGCGGAATATGTCGATGAACACCGTGATGAGGATCCAGATCCAGATGAAGAACAAGAAGAAGTAGAGCATCGTCAAGAAGACGCCGCCAAGGGGGTAGGTGTCGGCAAGCATTCGTCGCTCCTCGGGTTCGTGCGGTTTCGGACTTCTGTCGCCAGACTTTCTAGCTCACGTCGGGCGTTCGCGAAAGGTAATCGCGAGCGAGGGATCACGCCGTCGCGCCTTGTCGTTGGCTAGGTTTGGCACCGGAAGCAAAAGCGGAGCCCACCGCCAGCGCTGCCGGACGTGACGGCTCCGTGGAACTCAAACGAGGGAGAAGACCATGGAAGAACGTGGCGACGGTTGGATCGTGTTTGCGGCCATCATGCTGGGAGTGGCCGGCATCATGAGGGTCTTCGACGCCATCTGGGCCTTCCGGTACCACGGTGCGCTTCCTGAGAACCTGGAAAATGCCATCTTCGGCCACAGCCTGAAGACGTATGGGTGGATCTACCTCATCGTGGCAGCGATCCTCATCGTCTGTGCTCTTGCCGTCCTGCAGCGCTCCCAGATCGCCCGGTGGGTGGGGGTCGTCGCCGGCGCCGTTGCAGCGATCAGCGCAGTGTGGTGGATGCCCTACTATCCGATCTGGTCGCTGACCTACATCGGTATCGGCGTCGCCGTGATCTATGCGCTCGTGGCGTACGGCAGCAGGTCGGCAGCCGCCGCGTCGTCGTAACGTCACGCCCGGGGGCGGTGGTCAGTCGCCCTCGGGCGCGTTTCGCATCGCCGCGGTCGAACCTGAGGAAGCCCTGAGGAAGCAAGGAGACCGAGATGGCAATTGACACCCTTTTCGTCTACTGCGGCGTATACGGCGAGCGCGATGACGCGCTCGTGGATTACGAGGTCGTCAAACAGCTGCACACACAGGAGAACCTCATCGACGCCTACGACGCCGCGGTGATTGAGCGCAACGAAAAGGGCAAGGTCAAGATCGTCAAGAAGCACGAGACGCCGACGAGGGTCGGTGGCGTTCTCGGTGGCGGAGTCGGACTGGCGACGGGTCTGGTGATCGCCCTCTTCCCGGCTGCGGCGATCGGCGGTGGGCTGCTCCTCGGCACGACCGCGGGCGGAGCTCTGCTCGGCTCGGTCGCCGGCCACGCTGCCGCCGGGATGAGCCGCAGCGACCTGAAGGATCTCGGTGAGGCGCTCGACAATGGCCAGGCCGGCCTCGTCGTCGTCGGTGTGTCCGACATGGAGGCCAAGGTTCGCGCCTCCATGTCGCATGCCCAGAAGGTCGAGGAGAAGAAGCTCAAGGCAGACCAGCAGGCGCTCGAGGCCGAGGCCAAGGAGGCCGAGAAGTCGTAGAACTCCTCCGTGGACGCCCTCGCGGGCGATGTACCGCCATCGAACGTCGAGCCCAGTGAAGATCGGACTTCTCCAGTGACGCGTGCGCAGCGTCTCCGTCCAGCAATTTGGCTGGGGGTGATCGCGACCCTCTCGTTCGTCGCGGCAGGATGCGGCGGGGGCGGGTCTTCCGGGCGCCCGACGACGAGCATCTCGCGCCCTTCGACGTCTTCGACCGCGGTCCGGCCGACGACGACCTCGAGCTCCGAGGCGAACGTGCGGCCGACGACGACGACGAGTGCTCCCGAGACCACGACCAGCGCGCCCGAGACGACGACGAGCGCGCCGGCGACCACGACCACGACCAGCGCGCCCGAGACGACGACGAGCGCGCCGGCGACCACGACGACGACCACCGCGGCCGTGACGACGACGAGCGCACACGAGACCACGACGACGACCACCGCGCCCGAGACGACGACAAGCGCTCCTGAGACAACGACGACGACGCTCGAGACGACGACGATCGCCGAAGCTGCACCGGCGACCACGTCGAGCTCTCCACCGTGGGCGTGGATCGTTGCGCTCCTCCTGGTCGTCGGTGCCGTCGCGCTCCTGATCGTCCTTCTGGTGAGGCGGAGAAGAACGCGCGCCGAACAGGCATGGCGAGAGGAGGCGGAGCTCCCCCTTCAGAGTGCAAAAGTCGCGGCGGACTCCATACCGGACGCTTTCGGTTCCGACGACGTCTCCTGGGAGGCCTTTCATGCTCAGGCCGAAGAAGCGGCCCGGTCGTTGGAGCGCTGCGCCACCGACGCGCCCACGACAGGGTCGAGGGACGCCGCCCAAGGAGCCGCTCAGGGCATGCGCTCCACGTACTTCGCCTTCGAGTCCGCTCGTCTGCTGCGGAACGCCGCTCAAGCACCGACGTCCGAGCAGCTGTCCCAAGCGGACGCGCTGACGAGGACTTCTGCCGATGCGCTGCACACTGCGCTCGCTCGTCTGGAGCGGTTGGTCCATCCCGAAGGTGACGATGGGAGCGTCGCTGGCGGAGGGGCCGCGTCGGGCCAGGCCACTGCGCCAGGCGAAGGTCCCGAACCCACCCGTTGAGGAGCAGCGCCCCGACGCGGGGACGGCTGACCAGCTCCCCGGTTCGCCAGCGCCGGTGTTTCTCGTCGGACCCGGGGGCCAGTGACTCGCCTCGGGCTCGGGCCTGCTTTCAGTGGCATGATCGGTGTACATGAACGGCGAAGGGACGGCCGGCTGCGGGCGTCATCGAACGACCCTTGAGTCGCTCACCGCTTTTCGGCGCCTCCGGGCATGACCGTCACGAGAGAGTCCGAGGTCGGTGGAACCTCCGTCGTGAGGTCAATCCTCCGGGAGCTGTCGGAGGTCGACAGAGCGGTCTACAGCGCGATCGCCCGACAGCCGACGCCCCACCTCGACGGTCCGATCAGTCGCCTGTCCCGGTCGGCGAACTATTCCAGTCTGTGGATCGGTACGGGTGCGGTCCTCTACCTCTTCGGTGGAGGTTCAGGCCGACGAGCCGCCAGGCGCGGTTTGAGCGCCGTCATGCTCACGTCGGTGACCGTCAACGTGCTCGCGAAGTCCCTGTACCGCCGCCGCCGGCCGGTGAGGGACGACGAGTCCCTCTCGGACAGTCGGTTGGTGCGAATGCCCGAGTCCCCGTCTTTTCCGTCTGGGCACTCCGCATCGGCCTTCGCGTTCGCGGTGGCGTCCAGCTCCGCCATGCCGGCCCTCGCCGCTCCTCTGCGGCTCGTGGCGGCATCCGTGGCCTACTCACGGGTCCACACCGGAGTCCACTATCCCGGCGACGTGATCGCCGGCGCCCTCATCGGCTCCGGAATCGGTCAGGTGGTCGGCTCGCTCCAACCCCGGCACCGCAACCTCTCGTAGTCGCTGCTTCGCATCCGGTCCATCCATCAAGTTTCGCTGGGAACCGGTCCGCGCTCGTAGGAGGAGGGAGGAGTACCAGGGCTGACCGGCCGGCCGAACGCGAGGAAGACAACGGCCAACCAGGCGATGACGAAGACTGCGGCGGCGGTGACGTCGCTCGACCAGTGGACACCGAGCTCGACCCTTGAGAACGCGACCACAGCGACGGCGAGGGTCGCGGTCAGCCACGCGAGCACCAGAGTGGTCGCGGGACCACCGAGATAGGTGACCAGCGCGGCGAGAACGGTGAACAGCAAGACGGCGGTCGCCGTGTGCCCGGACGGCCAGGACCAGCCATGAGCCGAGACCAGCCGGATGTTCTCGGGAGGTCGTTGGCGCCGGACGACGTGCTTGGCCAACGCCACGCCGCCCGCCTCCCCGCCCCAAGCCACGACCGCAATGAGAACGACCGACCATGGGAGACGCTTCCGGGCGGCAAGCACGAGCAGTACAAAGGCGGTCACCCCCAGGGCGACCCACGAACCGAGCCACGTCGTCACCTTCATCGCCGCGTTGAGCGCCGGGCTCCGGTGGGCAACGACGGTCATGGTGACGCGGTGGTCGAACGCGTTGACCGCTCCGGAATGTACGACGGCGACCCCGACCGCGATCAGAAGGCCGGTGAGGGCGGCCCAACCGGCGATGCTCCACGCAGCTCGGACCCGATAGCGTCGCCACAGACCGGTCAATCCGTCCGATGCCATCGGTTTACAGTCGGCGGATCTCGGGGTGTCGGCACGGGACTCCGGGATCCGACGTCACCTCGGTCCCGCGAAGTCGCGCTCTTCCCTTCTCCGGCGCTTTCATCCCTACCCGATAAGCTCCCCACTCACCTCGTCGAAAGGTACATCTGTGTGGGTCGTCGGAGTCGGGATATTCGCCGTTCTCGCGGTACTCGTCGTGTGGATCGGCGTGTCCAAGATGAGGAGGGCAAGTAGGGGGGAATAGGCCCCAAGGTCCGGGCCCTCATCTCGTCATGGGCTCCCGGCCGGTGACCAGATCGACCATGTCGCGCAGGTGCACCTCTCGGGCCGCCCGACGTAGTGCGGAATCCCGGTTCCCCTCCGGCACCAGCATGCGCAGACCGGCTGGATGGATGCTGAACCTCAGTGGCGTCTCGAGCTCCAGAGCCTCCCCGTCCACACCGGCGAAGACCCTTCCCGATCGGGAGCGCACTTCGAACGTCTGGCAATCGAATTCGTGGGCCTGGCGGCTCGCCCCCCCTTTTCCCGCGAGCGCGAGGCTGACGACCGAGGCGGCCTGCGTTCCGGTGGTCGCGGTGACAGCGAAGACCCCCAGCCGGCCGGTGTCGAGCCTCCTGCGCTGCGATACGTCGAGCGAGGCGCCCAACACGTAGGGGTTGTTGGACACCATGATCACGAATGCTCCGTCGACCTCTCGGCCATCCGGCGTGGTGAACTGAAGGTCGAACGGTTCGTCCTGGTCCCCGAGAAGCTCGGGGAGAAGCTTCTTGGTCGTGTCCACTTTGGCTTCCCGGTAGCCGGGCTGCTGGACGATCGTGGCGTAGACACCGAGAGAGACGTTGTTGACGAAGAACCGATCGTTGACCGTCGCATAGTCGACTCGTCGCTCGAGGTCTTCCCGGAAGGCGGGCATGCATTCCCTGGGATCGTCGCGCGGGAGCCCCAGGTCGAGCGCGAAGTGGTTCCGGGTCCCGGCGGAGACGCAGACGAACGGAATGTCGTGCTGCACGGTGAGAGATGCGACGAGCGCCTGCGAGCCGTCTCCGCCTGCCATGCCCAAGCAGTCCGCGCCGCGGCGGATGGCGTCGCGAGCAAGCTCCTCGAGGTCGAGCCCCCTGTCGAGTACGACGGTCTCGACGCTCAAGGACGATGCGAGGTCGAGGAGGTCGAACCGCTCGACCTTTCCACCGCCCGACCAAGGGTTACAGATCAGCACAGGATGCGAAGGGACGTGGGTCCGGTGGAAGGATTCCGACGTCGAGGGCTCGAGGATCGAGCGGCGGGCGCGACGGGCGAAGCCGAGCGTGGCGATCAGCAGAACGAAAGCAAGAGCGAGCCGGACGAAGGAGGTCCAGTCTTCGCTCCCCGCTCCGACGATCGCGAAGGCGATGAGGACGACACCCGCTCCGACTTCGAGAAACCCGACGACTCGTCGGACCGACAGCATCGTGATGGCCCACCAACCGCCCGCGATGGCGAGGACCACGCCGACAAGACCCGCGACGATGTACACACCGTTGCGGAACAGGGCGACGACGACGCCTACCGTCAGGAGCGCACCTGCCGTCAGGGAGGCGCATGCCATCAGGCGCGCGTGAGACACGTTCCCGGCCGGGTTCGTCGGTCACCGGCCTCGAAGTCGCTTCGCCAGGGAGCGAGTCGCGTCAGCGTGCATCATCGGCTAGGTCCTCGATCTCGTCGCACTTCGCTGCGCATTGTAAGTTCAACGACGGAGGCAGGGAGGGGTCCAGGCGCAAATGAGCGTGGAGAAGAACGGGAACGGAGTCAGCAGAGGGGTGCGATCCCTGATCCCGGGTCTCTCCGTCGCCCGCACATACGAGCGGCGGAACCTCCGCCCCGATCTCGTCGCGGGCCTGGTACTCGCCGCCATCCTCGTGCCTCAGGGGATGGCGTACGCGGAGTTGGCGGGGCTCCCGCCGGTCACCGGCCTCTACGCGACGATCGGCTGCCTGGTGGGGTACGCGGTCTTCGGCCCTTCGCGCATTCTCGTGCTGGGGCCCGACTCGTCCATCTCACCGATGATCTTTGCCGCTCTGCTGCCCCTCCTCGTTCCGGGGGACATGCACAGGGAGATCGCGCTGGCCGGCATGTTGGCCCTGATCGTCGCTCTGATCGAGATCGGACTCGGCGTCGCGAAGTTGGGATTCGTCGCCGACCTCCTGTCGAACGAGGTCCAAGTCGGGTACATGAACGGTCTCGCCCTCGTGATCATCGTCGGGCAGTTGCCGAAGCTCTTCGGATTCTCGACCGACGCCGAGGGCTTCGGTCCCGAAGTCAAGGCCTTCTTCGTCGGACTCGACGGGACCGTCGTGGCGGCGTTGCTCGTCGGTCTGGGCGTCCTGGCCATCCTGATGGTGCTGCCGCGGTTCACGCGCACCCTTCCGGCCGTCTTGGTGGCGATCGTCGCCGCGACGGTCTTCTCGGCCGTCCTCGATCTGCACGCCCATGGTGTTCCAACGGTGGGCACGCTTCCGCGTGGCCTTCCCAAGCCGTCGCTGCCGTGGACCAAGGTGGCGGACGTCGGTCCCCTCTTGGTCGCGGCCATGGGCATCACCCTGGTTTCCCTGGCCGACACCATCGCCACTTCCTCGAGCTTCGGCGCCAGGCGAGGCGAGGAAGTCAGGCCGAACCAGGAGATGATCGGCATTGGCGCGGCCAACCTGGCGTCCAGCGTGCTCCAGGGGTTCGCCGTGTCGACGAGCGGCTCACGGACCGCCGTCGTCGAGCAGGCCGGAGCGCCAAGACCCAGTTCTCCTCCGTGGCGGGCGCCGGCGTGGTGACGGTCCTTCTCCTGTTCTTCAACTCCCTCCTGAGCGACCTTCCCCAGTCGGCGCTCGCCGCGGTTCTGATCAGCGCGGGCACTCCTCCTGCTCGATCTTGAACGTGCTCGTTCGATACGCACGGGTACGCAAGAGCGCGCTCGGTGCTGTCGCTCGTCGCCAGCCTGGGCGTGATCGTGCTCGGAGTCCTCCAGGGAATCGTGATCGCCGTCGTCCTGGCCGTCCTGCTCTACTTTCGTCGTGGCTGGCAACCACACGGGGCCGTCCTCGGTTACGTGGATTCCATCAGCGGATGGCACAACGTCAGGCGCTATCCCGATGCACAGGAGATACCCGGGATCGTGGTGTACCGGTGGGAGGCACCGCTGTTCTTCGCCAACTGCAGCGCGTTCCGCTACCCAGGTGCGCAAGCTGGTGCGGTCGAGGGATCCTTCGTGGATCGTCGTCCAGAGTGAGGCGATCACCGACGTGGACATGTCCGCGGCCAAGATGCTCGAGCAGCTCGACCTGGAGTTCAACGACGTGGGCGTCCACATGGCCTTCGTCGAGATGCGAACGAGGCTTCAGGAGCTCGTTCGGGGCTACGGGCTCCTGGAGACTCTGGACGGGACCGCTTCTACCCGACGCTCGACATGGCGCTCCAGGACTTGCAGGAAGGTTCGGAGAGAGAAGAGCGGCAGCCGGAATGAGCGTCGACCCCGTACGGATGTGACGGTCTGCCGCGCGGAGCATCCTCGACCTCGAAGAAGAGGTCGTCGGCGTAGCACCACCACCAGTCCTCGCCCGGTTCGAACGAACGGATCAGCGGATGATCGGGGTGCTCGCTCCAATGGCCCGTCGCATGGCGGCCCGGTGAGTTGTCGCAGCAGCCGACGTGCCCGCACCGCATGCAGAGGCGAAGGTGGACCCACCGCCCGCCGATCCTGAGACAGTCCTCGCAACCCGTGCTGGACGGGGTGACATCGGCGACGGTTCCCAGGTGGCTACACGTCTCTGCCATCTGTCACAGACTCCTCAGTGGACGGGTGGGGGATCGCCCTGCACGCTCGCCGCGAGCCCGGGGTCCCACTCGCAGACCGTGCAGGCGTGGGCGACCGCGGAACGGGCGAAGGCCAGCGCATCTCCGAAGGGATCGGGGGCACCGACGACGTCGTCCCATTCCAGGATGAACTCGCCGAGCTGGTCGTCCCAGTGGGCGGCGGAAGGGGAGAGTGCCGCCTCCGAGAAGTTCGCTGGAGCCGGGGCGGCGAAAGCCGAAGAACGCGGCACGCGGGGTAGCGGGCGTCGCCCGGCCACCACCCGACCTCGATCTGCTGGGCGTCGCCGGCGTTGCGCATGATGAATTCGTCGGAGGGAGGGTCGGCCGCCCGACCGGAGAACAGGCTCACGGCGAGGTCGAACGTGCCCCACCACGCGTTCACGGGGCTCGAGCGGCCCCGGTAGGGCGCCCGGAGCGCGGCCAGCACCAGGCCGACCCGGCTGGCGGCGGAGAAATAGCGGGCGACCTGTACCGGGTCGTAGGTGTGGTGTGCTTCGTCCTGGTCCAGCGGATCGTTCCAGGCGACTTCCTGCGGTTGGAGGTGGATGGAGAACGCTCCGACGTACTCCTCGACGGTTCGGAGCACCTCTCGGGTGACCGTGCCGACCGGGCGGTCGGAGTCAGGGGAATCCGGTGGCTGCGCCCTTCACTGTGCTCGACCACCACCTCGTGGGTGTGGAGGTCGAGCGCCGCCACGATGGCACCCGAATGGTCCGGCGCCGGCAACGGCGCCGTCTCCCAGCCACGAGCGGTCAACCGGAGTGCGGCGTGCTGCAACTGCGGCTCGGGTGGGCGCCAAGGCCACCGAGAGCTTTCCCAGGAGCTGCGTGTGGGCGTGGAGCGTGTCGCACGTGGCGCTCCATTCGGCGTAGGGCAGCAGGGTGGGCCATTCGGAAGGCATCAGGCGGCGCGTCCGTTCGCGGGGAATCGTCGGAGCTCGTGAGCCGAAGCGGCGTCACTCGATCGAGTGCTCGGGAGGTCGTGGGTGCTCAACGGAAGTGATTGTAGGGGCGGCAGGTGCCCGGGTGCCGGAAATGGCTGATCCGGCCGGCCACCGGCCGGCGGTCGGCCGATCAGTGGGTGAAGACGGGCAGCGACTCCCAACCGCGGACCGTCGACGTGGGAGCGCGCCGGGCGTGCTCCCAGTCAACCTCCCAAGCGGGAAAGCGCGTGAGCACCTCGTCGAGGGCGATTCGGCCTTCGAGTCGGGCCAGCGCCGCCCCGAGGCAGTAGTGGATGCCGCGACCGAAGGTGAAGTGCTGTTGTCCGACCTTGCGCCGGACGTCGAAGCGGTCGGGCTCGTCGAACCGCCGCTCGTCGCGGTTGGCGGACCCGCCGAGACAGAGCATGGCGCTCCCGGCGGGCACGGTCTCGCCGTGCAGCTCGACGGGCTTGGTCACGTACCGTGCCACGTGCGGTGTCGGCGACTCGAAGCGCAGGAGCTCCTCGATCGCATTGCGGACGAGGGAGCGGTCCGAGACGAGTGAGACGTCGTTGCTCCGGCTCCTCGGCCAGCACCTTGCCCATCCAGCCGATGAGCCGGTTCGTCGTCTCGTTCCCCGCGCTCGAGAGCACGCTGACGTAGATCAGCACCTCGTCCCGGGTGAGTCGCCGTACGGCGCCCGTCTCGTCCTCGAACTCGGCGAAGATGAGCTCCGTCATGAGGTCGTCCGAGGGATGTGCCATGCGCCAATCGACGTAGTCGGCGAAGAAGTCGGCCTGCCCGATGTTGTCCGCCGAGATCTCCATCGGTTTGCCCGGTTCCGTTCTCAGGTTCGCGATGGCGCGGTCCCGTGCCGCTTCCTGGGCGGACTCGGGCACCCCGAGCAACATCCCGATGGTCCGCATCGGAAGCTGCTCGCCCAGATCGGCCACGAAGTCGAACCGGCCGACGCCGACGTGGGGGTCGAGCGCACCCCGGCACAGGGCGCGGACCTTGGGTTCGAGATCCTCCATCTTCTTCGGGGTGAAGACCCGTGAGAGCAGGCCCCGGTGGACGTCGTGGAGGGGTGGATCCTCGAAGATCACCACTCCCGACGGGATCTCGATGTCAGCCTTGATGAACTCGAGCACCGAGCCACGCGCCGAGCTGTAGGTCTCGCGGTCGAGGAACGCGTGCTGCACGTCGAGGAACCTGCTCAACGCGTAGAAGTCGTATTCCTCGTTGTAATAGAGGGGAGCCTCGTCCCTCAGCCTGCGGTAGGTCGGATAGGGGTCGGCGTCGATGACGCGGTCGTAGGGGTCGTAGGAGATGCCTGCTCGTGTCTTCATCGAGGCCGCCAATCTAGCCGATCGACTAGTGCTGTCCACCCGGCCCCGGTGCGGCGTCAGCCCGTGGCAGAGGTGTTCGAAAAGACGAGCTGCTTCTTCGCGCGTTGTAGTGCACCATGTAGACCGGCCCGAGCGCGTAGGGGCGGCCCGGCCCGAACGAGATCGGGGCGTTGGATCCCGGGAGCATCAGGTTCTTCAACCCGTACCCGGCGTGCGACGAAGCTCGACACCGTCAGGTTCCTGCCCGCCGCCTTGGCGATGTCGGTGAAGAGCGCCATGTCGGTGCAGGCCAGCTCCACGCTCATCCAGGTGGCCTCGGACTCGGGCAGGCTGGCGTTGTAGGCGTGGATCCCGTCGGAGGGATAGGCCTTCTTGATGACGTGCACGCAGTGTTGGGTCCCGGTGTTCTCCCAGGTGGCCGTGGGCGGCGTGAGAGGGGTCGAGGTGACCACGTTGGAGAGATAGGCCGGGTTGTAGTCACCGCCCACGGCGCCGCTGAAGTCGCTCTCGCTGGTCGCCACATAGGGCGGGTTGTAGGTGCTCTGGTCCGCGGACAGACCTTCGGGCCAGATGGGCGAACCGTCGCCGACCGCGACGACCTCGTTGGCTCCTGCGGATCGGAACCGCTCGGCGATGGTCGTCACCTGCGCGTTCTCAGCGGGGAGATCACCCCGGGGCGCGGAGTCGACCGCCGTGGCCACGACGGGGACGTGGAGCTTCTTCAGCGCGGACTGCACCACCGCCACCTCCGACTGGTCGCTGGCGTCCCCGCCGAACACGGCCACGTTCTTGTGCCGGAAGACGCCCTGCTTGTCGAAGACGCTCAGTTCCAGCGGGTCGTAGGCGGTGGTGGGCGGTGTGAAGGTGAAGTCCTGCGCCACCGTCGACGACTTGCCGGCGGGGTAGATGGACGCAACGACCGGCGTGTTGTGCTCGAGGTAGCACGTCGCCATGAGCGGAGAGATGGCGACGAACACCGTGTCGTCCTCGGTCAGCTGCGTGCACGCGGTCGCCGCCGGGGCCGTGCCCGTGGGATTCACCGCCACGAGGTACGGGACGATCTTGCGACCGTTGATGCCCCCGTGCGCGTTGATGTCCTTGATGATCGCATTGAAGGCGTCGGGGACACTGCCCCAGTCGATGTTCACTCCGACGGCCTTGACGGCCGCGACGTCGACGTAGGGGATGCCGACGCGGATCGTCGTCGCCGTCACACCCGGGGTGTTGCTCGAGGCGGCTGACGCCGCGTTCGTCGCGAGCGTCCCGCTCGCGAGAGCGACGATCAATGCTCCGGCTACGGCCAGGTTGCGCTTCGCCATGGTTGAGATCCCCCCGTGGACCGAGCACCAGCCGAGCGGAGGACGCCATCCACCCAGCTCGTGCTTGTGAACCCGGACGCACGGACGCTGGCCCGTCACGCCGAGTTATCTGTGGAGAGGACTCTGACACAGCCGTCGGGGCGATGCTCGTCGGGACGATGGGTGGTGGGGACTCCGTCCCGCCCCTCGGATGTGAAGAAGATCACAAGGGTCATCGCTTCCAGCGCGCGTTCGGAGGAGGACCGCCCGTCGGTGCGTCCTGGTCCTGCGGTGGACGGACGACGGGGGGCTGGTGTAATCAGGGGACGGACCGCGATCTTCGCGATCCGCCAGATTGTCAAGGAGGGGAAATGACAGTCGACCCGGCGAGGATCGCCCGCCCGCCCGCCGTCGATGCGCCGGCCCGGTTCGTCCCCACCGGTCAATTCCGGGGAAGCCTGGAGGAGTTCGACTACGTCGAGGAGGAGTGGTTCGCCTCGGGCGAGGTGGACGGCCATCCGTACGCGACCGCACTCACCGTGCGACGGCCGCGGGACCCGTCGCGCTTCAGCGGCACGATCGTCGTCGAACCCGTCCACGCCGCGAGCGCGGCTCCGATCTGGATCTACACCTCGAGTTACCAGATGCGTCACGGCCACGGCTGGGCGGCGGTCTGCTCGCAGAAGAGCGTGCTCGACTCGTTCGTGAAGCCGTCGAACGCGGAGCGCTACGCGTCGCTGCAGATCTGGTCCGATGCACCACCGCCGGAGACTTCAGGCATCGACGCGCTCCGGCTCCCGCGGGAGCCGGCGGCCATGCAGGCCAGGATGGAGCAGATGCGGCGGGTGAACGTGCAGTCGACGCCGATCCTGGCCCAGGTCGGCGCAGCGCTCACCGCCGGCGACGACGCCCCCTTCTCGGGCCTCGGGGTCCGGAGCATCGTCCTGGTGGGCCACTCGCAGACGGGAGGTGTCGTGACCGACTACGTCCTGCACGGGCACGACGGTCAGCGCCGTGCCGACGGATCCCCCGTCTATGACGGCTTCTTCCCCAGCGGGGCACCGTCGGTGCGGTTCGGTCCCGCGACGTGCCGCTGGTCCAGGTGCTGAGCGACGGCGACATCTCCGACCCGAACCGGCCCGGACGGGAAGGACGTGGCTACCGGAGGGCCGACAGCGACGACCCCGGTGACCGCTACCGGCTCTACGAGCTCGCCGGCGTGGGCCACATGGGAACCAGGTACCCGCCCTACAGCGACAACGCGATGTGGCAGAACGACCCGATCGGGACGGCCGGCAGCATCCCGAAGGATGCGGAGATGAACAGCCTTCCGCACGACGAGCTGTTCAGTGTGGGCCTGCACCACCTGGTGCGTTGGGCGGCGGACGGCGAGACTCCGCCGAGAGCCGACCGCATAGAGGTGGGACCCGACGGGCTCTTCGTCAGGGACGAGTGCGGGAACAGCCGCGGCGGCGTCCGCTGCGCGCAGATGGACGTCCCAAGGCTGCGCTACCAGTCGAACCCCGGCGTCAAGGAGGACGGGACACCGGCGTTCGGGGTCGTCGGGATTCAGGAACCCCTGCCTTCCGGGACGCTGAAGGGTCTCTACCGGGACCATGCCGACTACGTGGAGCGCTTCGACCGGCGCCTGGACGAGCTCGTGGACCAGGGTTGGCTCCTGGCCGAGGACGGCGACGAGATGCGCGCCGAGGCCGAGAAGGCCGACGTCCCTTGAACCGGACCGAGCAACTGTGCGGTGGCTCGGGCCGCGGCATGTCGACCGTTCACAAGGGAAGCGCGGTCGCCGCCTCGACCATCAACGGCTCGACGTCGCGTGGAAGGATCACCCCGGCTCTCACGGCGTCACGGGCCGCGGACTCGAACCGGGTGAGATACGTCTCACGCGTTCCGTAGCGTCGGGAGATCTCCTCGACCGAGAAGGCCTCATGGGACCCCACGAGTCGGGCGAAGACGTCCGGGGTCCGTTGGATGGCGCTGTTGTGGGCGAGGGGAACATCGACCTGAGGCAGCCTGACGCCGCCTCGAGCCATGCCGTCGGCGTCACGGACGATCTGCGGCGGAACGCCGCCGAATTCGATGCGGGGCTGCACCGGGGGAGCCGTCCCGGTTCGCACCCAGTCCTGCACGTGGTGCAACGCCGCGTCGACAACGGGTGCAACCGACACCTGGTTTATCTTCTGCATGGACTCGTCGATCGGGGTCGCGAAGCCGAAGTCACGCTCCATCCGGGCCGCCGAAGAGGCGATGGCGGGCAGTGAGACGTGGGAGGCGCCCGCGATCTCCCAGTAGCGGTAGGTGTCGGTGTCGGGCTGACGGACCGGGTAGCACGAGGTCGCCTCGCACTCGGTGTTCACGACCATCACGGGGCTGGCGAGATCGTCGCGCAGGAGGTGGACACCCTCGGCGATCCGGGGTCGGTCCGCGTCCGCGACGTCGGCCTGGAGCGTCATCACGGTCTCGCCCACCTGGAGCGCGGCACCGCCTCCGAAGTACATGACCAGGAGGAAGGCGTCGAACCGACCGGTGAGGGGCTGTACACCGTTGAAGTAGGTGGCCAGACGGGCGGCTGACTGCGAGGCCCCCTGGGCGAAGAGCCGTCGGACGTCGAGACCTCCCATGGGGTCGACCCCGCCGCGCCGCCGGTCCGGCGCCACCGTCGCGGCCGCCTGCGTGAAGATGTCGTACGAGTAGTCGTCGCTCGGGATGGAGAGCGATCCGTAGCGCTCGGGATCCCAAGCCCGCAGGCCCTGGGGATGCTCACCGGCGCCGTGGATGCCCACGCGCTGGGCCGACACTGCCGCGTAGGCGTACCCTGACTCGAACAGCTCGGGGCTCTCGCCGACGCCGAAGTTCTCGTAGCCCGCCGTCACGTTGTTCCACACCGCGATCACCGTGCCGTTGAAGGACGCCGGGTCTTCGGGGCGCACGACCACGATGCGGGTCAGGTAGGGCGAGGAGCCCACGGGTTCGAGCTGCCAACGACCAGCCCGGCCGAGGTCGGATCCCCGAACCGGGCCGTACCTGGTCGCCGTGCCCTCGAGGAAGTACTCGTCCTGGCGGTAGCCCCACTGTGCCAGATCGGCCGCAGGGCCACCGAAGGCCCACCCCCTCGTGCCCGTGGTCACCGGTCCGATCGGCCGCATGGCCGGGTCAGGGCCTGGGTTGCTGGAGGTAGACGTCGAGATGGCAGATCCTGGCACGATCGTCGAAGGCGAAGACGGTCAGCGAATTCACGACGTTCACGACGTCACCGCGGCGATGGCGCTCCTCGATTTCGTAGTAGACGAGGTCCGGCAATTCCGTGATGCGCCGCACGCTGGTCTCGAACGAGTCGATCGACGAGGCCCACTGCGTCAACATCACGGTGTACTGCTCCCAGCTCTGGACTTCGAGGAAGGTCCCGATCCTCTCGAACCGGTCGACGGCGACGAGCTCCTCCAGCGGGGCCCAATCGGACGGAGCCCTCACCGTCGGCGCGAGCTCCCGCATGACCCGCTCGTAGGAGAGCACGACCTGCGTGAGAGGCCCGGGTTCTCCGGTGTTCGCGCTCATGGTCGGGCTCTCCCGTCCTTCGGGCGCCTTCGTACGTTCACGACGCAGACCGGGGACTGCGAGCCAGGATGTGGGGCAGGTCCTCGGTGGTCAGGATCCCCGGGCCCGCCGCGCAGACATAGGGGATGGCGTTGACCGGACCGTTGGCGTTGAACGCCGGAACATACGACGCCAGGTCGTCCAGAGGGACCGGGAACGGCATCTTCATGTCGATCGGCGCGTCCCCGTGCACGCGTATCCGCCATCCCGTCGGCTGGAGGCCCCAGTCCGGTTCCACGTCGGTGGCCACGAAGCCGTACTGCGTGAAGCGGATGCGATCGACCCCGTTGCTGCGGCCCGTCACGATGATGCGCTGGGCGGCGGCGGTCCCGGCCTTGATCTCGCCGGCGACGATGGTCAGGTCCTCCTTGGCGGCGGCGACCCCGCCTTCGGCCGTCCACTCGTCGATCTCGAAGCCACAGATGTCGGCCAACACGGTGAGCGCCGGCTGGTACTCGCCGAAGAGGTGGTTCTTGCGGCGATCGGGGTCGAACTCCGCCAACGGCTTACCGAAGCGCATCTGCTCCAGCACCATGTGGGGTGACGGGCGGTGGGAGAGGTCACCGAATTCCTCGATGTCGAAGAGGTCGACCCGGCGTTGGATCGAGAGGAGGGCCAACGGCAGCGTCTCCGTCAGGAATCCCGGGTCGCTCCCGCTCGCCCACACCGACGAGTCGCCCTGCCGGCACGCCTCGAGGATGCGGCTCCGGTTGGCCTGGCTCAGCCGAACGGCCCGGGCGATCAGGTCGGTGCAGGTGGTGACGACGTTGGTGCCCCTCTCGAGCAGCGCCACCATGTCGTCGACGAGCTCGTCCTGGGTCAGGCCGGCACGGGTCTGACCGGTTCCGGTGGCCCGCGCCATGTACACGCAGCAGTCCGCATTCAGCTCGAGGATCGCGTCGCGTTCCTTCGTCGCCGCGACGCCGGTCGGGTCCTCGCCACACAGCTCGCCGGCGTCGACCCCGTCCTTGCCCTCGTCGTACACCCGGACCCCGACCAGGTCGTACGACGGGTCGCGGACCAGCTCCCGCAGGGCCCGTTGTCCCGTGTTCCCCGTCGCCCACTGAATGACCCGATAGCGCCGCGCTTGCATGGACTCCCTCCCTGCCCGGACCGGACTCAGGCTAGCTCCGATCTAGTCGATCGTCTAGATCCCGACGCCCTCCCGTCGTCAGTGGAAACGCCGGGCCAGCCGGAACAGCTCCGATCGCAGGGTCTCGTCGTCGACGTCGGCCAGCATGGGGTGCATCACCGCTCCGCTGAGCGCGGCCATGAACATGGCGGTCTGCATGTGGCGGTGTGGATCCGCGCTCTCACCGAGGAGTCCGCTCAGGCGGTCGAGAACCTGCCGGTAGCCCTCGTGATCGGCGAAGACGCGGAGCACGACAGGGTCACTCAGGATCACGCTCACCGTTCGCCGGCGATCGACCGCCAGGTCGACGATGCCCTTGAGCAGGACTCGGCGCTGTTTCGTCCGCGACGGCTGGGTCTCAGCGGAGTCGAGAACCAGCTCGAGTCGCGCCAGCTCGTCTTCAGCGGCGGCGAGCACGATGTCGTCCTTCGTCCTGAATTGGAAGAAGAGCGCCGCCTTCGTGACCCCGATGGCGTCGGCGATCATCTGGAGCGACGTCCCGCCCACCCCGCGTTGTGCGAAGAGCTCCAGCGCGGCCGCGACGATCCGCGCCTGCGGTCCGGTCAGCACGACGGGCCCGTCCGGTTCGACGGTTGCTCCGGCTCGACGCACCACCCCTCCCACCCTACCGACGCTCGTCCGAACCGGATCGTCCACGACGTACGTCGGACCGGGCCGACCGAGTCGCGTGACACCCGGTCACGCCGGCCGACGACTCACACGAGCCCGTCCGGTGCCGTCGACCGCTCGACCATCCCGATCGACTCCTCCCCGTCCCAGCTGTAGCGGACGATCGCTTGCTGGAGCTGCATCCCGCCGCCGACCTCGGGGGGCATGACCATGAACGTCGACAGCGTGGTGCTCCCGCTGACGGCGACCGTTCTCCCGGTCACGGTCTCGATGACGCAGGAGACGTCCTGACCGTTGGGCCTCAGCGAGCTCAGCCACGGCGCGTCGACCACGCGAGCGGGAACGAGAGCTCCGTCCCCTTCGAAGACGTAGCCCTCGTTGTAGGTGTCCTTCCCGTCGCGACGCGGCGGATAGGCGATGTAGCCGAACGCGCGACCGCTGGGAAAGAGCGAGGCCTGCCATACGTGACCGCGGAATTTCACCAACCGCCGGATGCTCTGGCGGCGGATGCGATTGGCGGCACCGTCGATGTCGTACGTCTCGTCACCGATGCGCAGCCATCCTGTGGCGCGGCACAGTTGCTCGAACCGCCAAGGATGACCCATGAGGTCACCCTCCTCTTGGGTGTCGAGGACGCGACGTGCGTCGGGGAGAAGGGCGCCGTTCATCCACGGCGGAACGGCTGGCCGGAGATCGATCTCGGCGTCGATACGGATGGGGTCGCCCCGACCGGGAAGGGCGCCGTCGAGCTGCGCCGTCACCGAACCCGCCGCAGCCGTGCCGTGGATCTGCATCCGCCATGCCCGGTACGGCTCGACCAGTTCGAACGACAGCGCGCCGGCTCCCAGTGTGCGGGCCCGTCCGTCGGGTCCGATCGACTCGTGACGAGGCCCGGGTCCGAAGATGCCGTAGACCCGACCGTCGGCGAGCGCGATGTTGGCCTGGACGTCGTGCGTGTCCCACTGATCGGCCAGCGCTTCGACGCCGACTCGTGGGAGGCCGACCTCACCCTTGGAGTCCCACACCCACGCGTTGACCGACTCACGCATCTCGGGGTCGGCCGGCTGTCGGGGAAAGACGTATTCGAGGTCTTCGCCGAACCCGCCGGAGAGATCGATTGTCATGTATGCCGTCCCATCTGGTGAACGTCTTGTGCCGCGCGAGGTCGAGCAGGATCCAATACGGGCAAGCGGAACGGCTGCACGGCGATCATCCCTGGGCAGCCGATCGCCTCTGGAGGGAAAAGCGCCCGGGCCGGTAGCTCGATCACGGCACCCGGTAACCGTCCCGGGTGAGCAGTCGGACAGGGTCCGCGCCGTCCCAGTTGGCGCAGGTGTCCGCGATCTGCCGAAGCTGTGCGAGGAAGCCGGTCGTCTCCTCCACGACCTCGGTGTAGAAGCCGAAGTCCTCGACGGTGTCGATGTAGGCGATCCGGAACCGACCACCCGGGCTCTCCGCGGCGATGGTGTAACCGAGCCGCTCGAAGTGTGCTTTCTTGCCGTCGTAGTCGACCGTCACGGTCGCCATCTGGTGGAACGCGGACGTCCCGTTCCGGCTCCACTCCCGGAAGATGCTCGGCCGGTCGCAGTGCTGCTGGATCAGCTCGATCTGGACCGGTCCCGCCTGGGCCACGCCGACCTGGATGCTGACCGGCGCAGGTTCGCCGCGCACCACCGCCTCCTGCTCGACCACGGGCAGGACGTGGAACGGTCCGACGCCGTGGACGCCCGCCCACTTCCCAGCGGCGGCGACGATGTCCTCGACGACGAAGCCGAGCTGGAAGAACCGGTACTCCCCGCCCGGCCACTCCTGTTCGTAGAGAGGATGGGAGAGGTCGATCATGGCGCAGGGCGCGGCCGCACCAGGACCTCTTGCATGACGCTGGCGACGAGGCGACCGCTCTGATCGTGGATGGCTCCCCGGGCGAGACCCCGGTCACCGACGACGGCCAGGGCCTCCTGGGTGTGCTGGTGCCAGTCCTCGAAGTGTGGGGGGCGGTGGAACCAGATGGCGTGGTCGACGCTGAACCCGTTCGCCCGGCCGGGACCGAGCTCGTCCGGGTGGGCGCGAAAGACCATGTCCATGAGGAAGAAGTCGCTGGCATAGGCGAGCAAGGCCGCGTGGACCAGCTCGTTCCCGCCCACCGGGCGCGGTGGCCGCATCCAGTGCGAGCGCGGCGCGGCCGACGACCGGCCACCGAGGAACGCGGGCGGCTCGCTCAGGCGCAGTTCGAGCGGCGGGGGTCGATCGATCCAGTGGCGCCCGCTCTCCCCCAGCTCGGGCGGGAGCCGGCGCGCCCACTCCTGGAGCCGTGGCGTGTCCTCCGGGTGAGGCGTTCCGGGCGCGACCGGCGTCACGTCCGGCCAATCGCCGTTGTCGTGGAACGACGCGAACCCGACCAGGAGCGCGTCACCGCCTTGGAGGACAGAGACCTCACGGGTGGCCATCGTGCGGCCGTCCCGGACACGTTTCACGACGACGTCGATGGGCCCTCCCGGAATTCCGGCCCGGACGAAAGCGGCATGCAGCGAATGAGCGGCCTTGCCCTCGACGGTCCTCCCGGCGCCGATGAGCGCCTGCGCGAGGAGCTGACCGCCGTAGACGCGGTCGAACATCTGGACGACGCCGGAAGGGACGCGGTAGTGGTCCACCCCGACCGGTTCCATCTCCAGACACCGGAGCAGGTCGTCGAGCGAGCCGAGGATCGCCGCGTCGATATCGGTGTCGTCGCTGACAGGCACGTGGGTATCCTGCATCAGATGCCGACGTGCGATCAAAGATCTGCGTAGAGCCGGACGTGCTCAGCGACGAGAAGATCCTCATCACCGGTCCGGCCGGGCGGATCGCCTTCGGCCTGGCGAAGACCCTTTGTCGCGACAACGAGGTCTGGGGCATCGCACGCTTCTCGGACACGCCGTCGCGCGAAGAGGTGGAGGCGCTCGGCGTGGCGACCCGGTCCGTCGACCTCGAGGGAGGGGACTTCGGGGAACTTCCGGGCGATTTCACGTATCTCCTGCACCTCGCCGCAGACTTCGGCGAGGACCACGAGCGTGGCCTGCGTGTCAACGCGGAGGGAACGGGTCTCCTCTTGTCGCATTGCCGTCAGGCCAAGGCGGCCCTGGTGATGTCGACCGTCACCGTCTACAAACCTCACCCCGACCCGTGGCACCCCTTCAACGAGGGGGACCCGATCGGTGACGCCGGGCTGCCACACCCGCAGCCCTATTCCATCGTCAAGATCGCCGAGGAGGCCGTGGCCAGGTACTGCGCCCGCGAGTTCGATCTCCCGGTGACGATCGCTCGCATGGGGTGTGCCTACGGCGACCGGGGCGGGCTCCCGCTGTTCCACCTCGAGAACATCGCCGCGGGTCGGCCGGTCGTGGCGCGTTGGGATCCACTGCCCTACAGCCCCATCCACTACGACGACATCAACGCGCAGGTCGAGCCGCTGTTGGACCGCGCGAGCGTCCCGGCGACCATCGTCAACTGGGCGGGTGACGTTCCGGTGACCGTGGCGGAATGGTCGACGTACTTCGCCGAGTTGCTCGGCCTCGCCGCCGAGGTCGTGGTCGAGCCGGTCCCGGGAGCCTCGGTTGGCTCGGTGGCGGACGACGCCAAGCGGACGTCGATCACGGGGCCTTGCCAGGTCGACTGGCGGGAGGGCTTCCGTGACATGGCATCTGCTCCACTACCCCGACAGAGTGAAGGAGGGGCGAACGGAGTGAAACGGGAGTGAGCGCGGCGCGCTATCCCTCGGCCGACGAGCTGTTGGACCAGGCCGTCGCGGAGTCGGGTCTCTCCGAGTTCGGCCCCGGCGACTTCCGCCAGGGTCTCCGGGTCCTTCTCGGGAGCCTGGAATGCGACGGGGACCTGCATCCCGACGCGGACCACGCGGTCCTGGGCGACTTCCGTCGCCGCCTGGTCAACCGGCTCGAGGTCGAGGCGTGGTACGAGACCCATCCCGAGGTCGAGAACGTGGCCATCAGAGGCCCGGTGGACATCAACGGCCTTCCCCGCACCGGGACCACCGCGTTGGCCGACATGCTGTCGCTCGACCCGCAATTCCGCTGTCTGCGCGGGTGGGAGCAGACAAAGCCGGTCCCGCCACCCGTCCTGGCGGACGAAGCGAACGACCCGAGGCGCCGGTCCTTCGAGGAGTTGCACGAATCACGGTCGAAGGAACAGCGCGCCATGCACATCTTCGAAGTGGACGCCGCGATGGAGGACACCGAGATCCTCGGCATGGCCTTCCACGGACAGCAGATGATGCTGCCGGTGTCGTCCTACCGGGACTGGTGGCGCGGGGCCGACCTCACCCAGACCTATGCGTACCATCGGCGTGTCGTCAAGCTCCTCGGTTCGCGGAGGCTCCCCGATCGGTGGCTGTTCAAGGCTCCCCACCACAAATTCCACCTGGAGGGACTCGCCTCCGCCTACCCCGATGTCCGGTTCGTCATGACGCATCGCGACCCCGGCAAGGTGGTGCCCTCCTACGCGAGCCTCGTGCTCTCGATCACACCGCCCGCCAAGGCGGAGCGTGACCTGGTGGCATTCGGCCGGGAGATCTGCGACCACCTGCGCATCGGGATGGAGCACGCCATGGAGCAGAGGGAACGACTCGGAGAGGACCGTTTCCTCGACGTGCACCACCGGGAACTGGTGGGCGATCCCAGGGGTTCCATCCGGCGGATCTATTCGTGGCTGGAGCTGGACCTGTCTCCCGGTGTGGAGCAGTCGATCCTCGATTGGCAGGCGGCGAATCGGATGGGCGCCGGCGGTCCCCACCGCTACACGCCAGAGCAGTTCGGACTGACCGCGGAGCAGATCCGTTTCGACTACGACTTCTACATGGAGCGGTTCAGGGTCGCCGTGGAGGGAGACTCGACATGACCGGAGATCTCACATGGAGCGACCAGCTCCAGGCCCTGACGGGCGTCGTGGACGAATTGCTCGCCATCTGGCGACCGGACGGACCCACGGACGCCGAGGTGCAGGACATGAACAAGCTGGCGCTCTCCATCCTGGCGTGCGGGTATCTCTGCCACGTGTACACCGACGACCGCCGGCCGGTGTTCATGCCCCTGTGGAACTACGCCTGCAACCAGGGGGGCCCGAACCCCGATTACGTCTATCTCAACGCCCAGGTCGATCCGAACGGCGTGTACGAGCTCTCCGGGTTCCGCGGTACGTCGCGCTTCGTCGAGATCACGCAGCAGGAGCACGAGATGACCGACATGGGAATATTCACCCGGGCCAGGACCGGTTCACCGCTGCGGCGCACGAACGATCTCGACGAGCTCAGCATCGGCAGCGACGGCTCGTTCCGGGTCATCCTCAGCGCCGAGCGGCCCGCCGGCCATGCCGGTGATTGGTGGCTGCTCGATCACCGGACGAAGCGCCTGCTGATGCGCATGTGCGCCTGTGACTGGAAGAACGAGATCGATGCCCGTGTGGCGATCAACCGTCTCGACGACCCAGGCCGGGACATGGCGCCTGACGAATTCGCACGGCGGTTCGTGGACATGCCGCGCTGGATAGAGGGGATGATCCACTTCGACATGCACCTCGTCCGCTACTACCGCGAGCACCACGGGACCAACGTGCTCCTGCGCTCGCAGTGGATCGAGGACGCCGGCGGTCTCGCCCAACAGGCGTACTACGACGGAATCCACGAGATCACCGACGACGAGGCGCTGGTGGTGGAGTTCCCGATCCCTTCAGAGTGCCGCTACTGGCAGATCCTCGTGGCGGACGACCGCTTCGCCACGGTGGACTGGGTCAACCGGCAGTCGAGCCTCAACGACGTACAGGCCCGGGTGGACGACGACGGGACATTCCGCTGCGTCGTCTCGACCCGTGACCCGGGCGTCCACAATTGGCTGGACAAGGCCGACTTCGCCTGGGGGATCCTCCAGGCACGCTTCTATCGTTCCAACGAGTACCCGGAGGCCACGGTGACCAAGGTCCCCTTCGGGGCCATACGGGATCATCTGCCGGCGGCAACACCGAGGTTGACGCCCGGGCAGCGGGCCGAGCAACTGCGGCTCCGGCGGGAAGGGGCGCAGCTGCGTCGCATCTGGTGACGGCTCGCCGGGCTCCGCTTCACCGGGCCACACCCGCCGGCGGGACGACCTTGATCATCTGCAGAGCCGGGTTGTCGGCATCCCTCAGGCCCCGGAACTCCTCCAGTGGTCGGAAGCCGTAGGCGAGATAGAAGGCTCGCGTCTTGTCGTACCCGTCGTCCGGCCTGCTGGGAGCGAGCGTCTTCACTTGGAGAAACTCCACACCGTCCGCGGCCAACGTCGCTTCGGCCTGCCTGAGCAACGCCCGGCCGATGCCTCGGCGATGATGCTCGGGCAGCACAGCCATCACGTAGACCTCGGCGGCATACCGGCTGTGCCTCACCAGCGTGAGAAGGCCCACGTCCTCGTTTCCGAGTGATGCGATGACCGTGGGCGATCGATCTGCGGTGGCGATGTAGTCCTCGACCGAGGCCGGAATGCCGAACCACGTCGGCAGGGTCTCCAAGATCCTGCGGCAGGTGCCCCCGGATGCGGATGCCTGATTCCTTAGCCGAATCCCTCCGTCCGCAGCCACCCGTACAGCATGCCGTCCCGGACCCCGCAATGAGGTCGTCGCGGCATCGGCCCGTGCCTACCCGTCCGGGTCGCCAGCCTTCTGCGCGGCAGAGAGCTGGGAGGGTTTGGGTGTTCCCGTGAGCGTGGTCTTCGGGTGTACCGCGAGCACCACGGGTGTCCGCGGAGTTTGATCGAAATTGAAGTCCTGCTCGAGATTTCCCAGGATCTTCTCGCTCTCTCTCACGTCCGGTCGGGGGTCAGGTCGGCCGTCGGTCGCTGGGTTGATGCGTTGGCCATGAAGGAAGTCGTCCTCGATGAACTTGTCGTACGCGTCGAAGCTGAGCGTCTGGTGGTCGATGTAGCCCTTTTTCGCATAGGGACTGATCACGATGCCGGGCACGCGTAGCCCGTAGCCGAGCTGGTCGACCGTTGGCGGTACGACGTGGTCGTAGAACCCACCCCAGTCGTCCCAGGCCAAGAAGATCGCCGTCGAGTCCCAGTCCGGACTGTGCATCACGGCGTTGACCAGACTGGTCACGTAGCTCTGCCCGTAACTCACCGGGGATGGAGGATGCTCGCTGACCTCTCCGGACGGGACCACCCACGACACCGCGGGAAGCGTCCCCGCCTTGGCCGCCGCGTAGAACTTGGTGACGTCCCGGATGTTCCCCAATTGGTTGTCGGCCTTTACCGTGTCGAACCACGGAAGCGGATTCCAGATGCCCGGCGTGTTGGAGTTCTGCGCGACCGGTGCGCACGTTTCGGCGGCGTCGTTCTCGCAGTCGGGCTCGGTCCCGCTCACGACGTAATACCCCCAACCGACATGATGCTTGTGGAGCAGGTAGGTCAGGTCCGTCCAGGCGTAGATCGGCTGATGGCCCGGGTTCCTCTTGTGCTTCTTGAGTCTCTTCGGGCCGACCTCACCGCCATAGATCGCAGGGTGGGCAGGAGGTTTGGCAGGAGGATGGGCTGCGGTGCCGTTCACGCAACTCGACGGGTTGTTCGTCTTGCAGTGTGCGGCCCACTCCGAGACCAGGAAGAGGTGGGCGGGCAGGCTCCAGGATGCGTTCGGTTCGAACATGTGGTCTTGGAGGACGAACTCCTTGGCGTAAGTCCAGTAGTTGGGGATGTCGTTCTGCGTGTGATAGCCCATCACGTCCGAAGTTGCCGAGTTCGTGCACGCCGGATCGGTCGGATTCGAGCAGCCCTTCCGCCCCAGCTGGGCTTGGGCGATGAAGCCGTTCATCTTGCCCCCGTTGACGTCACTGGCTGCGTTCGCATAATTGTGGGGACCACCACCGTTCACGTCCGCGTGGTCGACGTAGGGTGCCTCGCACGTCCCGTTCGCGGGATCGGGCACACAGACGGTCGGAGTCCCGTCCTTCATCGGGATCCCGTCGGCTCCCGGATACGTCCCGAAATACGAGTCGAATGACCGGTTCTCCTGCATGATCACGATGACGTGCTTGATCTTGTGGATGCCGGGCGGGACGACGTAGCTGCCGGTCGGGCCGCCGCTCACCCGCTCGACTTGCGCCGGAGGCGAGGACGGGCCGGCACACGCCGCAGCGACGACGGCCAAGGCCGCCACGCACAGACCCAGGCGCCACCGCATGGCGCCCAGTCTCGACCATGGATGTTGCCGAACTGTCATGGTGCTTCGAAGGAACGGTTCGTGGCCGTGAAGGGGCCCGGGGGCATCCCCGCGGCCCGGGCATTTCCCCTGGTCGGAGCTCCCTATCGGCGTTCCAGGACGAGTCCCTCGTCTGCCGCCATGCGGAGCGAGGACGCAACGACCTCCGACTCACGGGACCGGTCCGTGCAGAGGACGACGGTGCCCGCCAACCCGTCGAGCTCCCGCACCTCTGCCGACATGTTGAGGGCAACCACGTGGCTCTCCCCGCGCTCGAAGACCCACACCCCTTCGGGTGACGGGAGGGAGCGGTAGTCCGCCACGGCGAACTGAGGTTGCCGGCGCCGGTAGGCGATGACATCGCGGCAGAGCGTCAGGACCGAGTCCGGATCGTCTCGCTGCTCGGCCACGTTGGCCGCCGCCACGTCGCCGAGGGGGAGCCAGGGCCGGAGGCCGTCGGTGAAGCCGCCGCCGGGTCCGCTGCTCCACTGCATCGGGGTCCGTCCGGCGTCGCGCCCCTCGTAGTAGGGGAAGAAGCGCACACCGAGCGGGTCTCGCAGATCGTCCCGTGCGAGGGCGACGTTGCCCATCCCCATCTCGTCGCCCTGATAGAGCACCGGAGTGCCACGCAGGCTGAGCAACATGAGGAGCGCGACACGAACCTTGCGGGCGTCGTCCCCCGCCCAGCGAGTGGGGAAACGGAACATGTCGTGGTTGGATCCGGTCCACGCCGGCCACGCACCGGGCGGCAGCGCTGCTTCGGTTTGTTCGACGATGTCCCGCATGGCGCGGGGGTCGAGGGGCGCTCCGATGAAGTCGAAGTTGAAAGCCAGTCCGAGCTCGTCGTGCCCGTCGCCGTAGAACTCGGCCAGCCGGTCCAGCGGGACCGGTGTCTCCCCGATCAGGAGCCGGGGCTCGTCGTAGGCGTCGGCCAGGCACCGCCAGCGCCTGATCACATCGTGGACTTCCGGCCGGTTGGCGTTGTACACGCTGCGTTGCCCGAACATCTGTGTCTCGAAGTCGTCCTCCTCGGTCGCCGGCGGATTGTCCCGGAGCTCGGCGTCCTTGATGATGACATTGCAGACGTCGATGCGGAACCCGGCCACGCCCCGATCGGACCAGAAGCGGAAGATGCCGTCGAAGGCGTCCCGCACCTCCTCGTTCCACCAGTTGAGGTCCGGTTGCTCCGCCAGGTGGTTGTGGAAGTAGTACTGCCCCGTCTTCTCGTCGAGCGTCCATCCCGGACCGCCGAAACTGCTGACCCAGTTGTTCGGAGGTCCGCCACCCGCTGCACCATCGGCCCAGAGGTACCAGTCCCGGTGCGCGGACCGGCGCGACGATCGTGATTCGACGAACCACGGGTGCTGGTCGCTGGTGTGGTTCGGCACCATGTCCATGAGGACACGGACGCCCCGCTCGGATGCCTCGGCGACGAGTCGGTCGAATTCGTCCAGCGTGCCCAACTCGGGAGCGATGGCGCAGAAGTCCGAGACGTCGTAGCCCCAGTCCGCGTTCGGCGAGACCGTGACAGGCGAGAGCCAGATGCCGTCGACCCCGAGCCATGCCAGGTGGTCCAGATGCTCGATGATGCCGGCGATGTCGCCGACGCCGTCGGCATCGCTGTCCGCGAAGGACCTCGGGTAGATCTGGTAGAGGACACCTCCCTTCCACCACGGATCGGTCCGGTTGCTCACGCCGATCACTCCGCGGCGTCGAGCATGGCATTGCGCCAGGGCGACAGGTCGAGCAGCGGGTACCGTGCCGCGACCCCGGCCAACGTCTGCGCGGTCCAATAGGGATGACCCGGTGCCGGGAAGCCGAGCACGGTCAGCTGGCGCTCGTTGGCCCGCGGCACGAAGCGATGCCACGACATGTCCTCACCGGCGTTGGGCAACGCGAACGAGCCGAGCCAGTCGGTGGAGCCCGGCTTGTAGGAGACGTGGAGCAGGAAGCGCGCCGCCGCCGGAGCGGTCATGCGCACGCCCCGGTGGAACGTGTCGGGGCGGTACGCCAGGACGGATCCCGCCGGACCCGAGGCCGGGATCTCCGCCGCGTAGAGATCGGCGTAGTCGGCCGGGCTCAGGTACGTCCGCTCCACCGGGATGCCGGTGGTGAGGCGCCGCGAGACCATCCGGGTCGCCGCGGTCTCGGGGGTGACGTCACTCAGGTAGACGAACGTCTCGAGCTGCTGGTAGCCCGGCTCGTCACGCGGCACGACCAACGTGTGGTTGGCGTAGTCGGCGTGAAGGAGCTGCTCGTCGCTTTCTGCGGCCGCCGAGTACTTGGCGCTCAACATGGCCTGGTACAGCCGGGGATCCGAAATCCCGAGCAACTGCTCGGCCAGGTCGATCATACGGTGGTGCACGACCAGATCGTTGAGTGCGTCGTCGTCGAAGGGGAAGCGCGGCATCACCCGATGCGAATCGGTGCGGAAGGGCTCGTTGCGCACCGGATCCGAATCGGCCGCGAACTCCTCTGCGGTCGGGAACAGGTCCGACATCGCGGCCTGGGCGGCTGCGACGGTCTCAGCGGGCAGGAGCCCCGGCACCAGGCACCAGCCCTCCTCCTCCCACCGGGCTTGGAGAACGCGGCCGATCGCGTCCGTCACGGTGTCGCAGGGAGGGGCTTCCACGTCTGGACGACGTGCCAGCAGACACCCTGAGGGGGGAGGTGGCCGAGGGGCAACCGGCACAGGCTGCTGGGCGGCTTGTTGGTGTGCAGGCTGACCACTTGGTACTGGGTCGGACCGTAGAACTTCTCCGGCCCGTAGCTGAGAACGGGCGAGAAGCCGCCGGGGAAGTTGGTGATCCTCGACATCGCCTCGACGAACGTCCGCCTGTTCAGATCCTTTCCGGCCATGGTGGCGGCCTCTGTGAAGAGCCGGATCTCCTGGCACCATCCCTGGACCGGGCCCTGCTCCTCTATGAAGTCGTTCATGTTGCCCTTGGGGATCTGTGGATACGCCTTGTGCCAGATGTTCCAGCACTCCCGTACGCCCGGGTCGTAGCCACCCTGGGACTGCGGTCGGGAGTCGTCGACGCCACCCAGCGTTTCGGTCGTGACGCCCTCCTGGCCGTCCAGTGCCTTCTCGTAAGGGATGGGAATGAGCCCGAGCGCCGACTCGATGGAGTTCTCGTAGTCGGAGAGCAACAGCCGGGGGAAGTAATTCTGGCTGGTCTGGTCGGAGAGAACCGGGAAGAAGGCGTTGAACGGGATCAGCGGGATCAGCGAGTTCACGCCGGCCCCCTTGAACCGCTCCACCGCCAGCTGTGCGGCACTGTTGGTGGCGGCGGTCTCGCTCGGCTGGGCGGGGAGGGTCACGACCACCGGCGTCACACCGATCCGCTTGAGATCGGGCAGCAGGTATTTCTTCAACGCCAGCTGGTCGCTGGCGCGATCCCCGGCGAGGACCCCGACCTTGCGCGACCGCCCGAGGAGGCCCGAGCTGTGCCCCCAGTTCACCGTGGCCTGCAAGATGGCGGCGTCGTCGGGCCCCGTCCACCACAGGTAGGGCGAACCCTCCTTGGTCCAGTCCGACACCGTCGTCCACTGGCCGAGGAACGGGGTGTGGCCCTCTCGCGTGATGCAGAGCTGACTGTCCCCCGTCCACGTCCCGACCCCGTCGAGCACGGCGAAGACGGGCGGGCTTCCCTGAGTCCAATCCGTGCACTTCGCCTCCAACTGAGCATCGTTGGTCGGATCGAAGGTCGTGATCATCGGGTTGATCATCCGTCCGTTGATGCCCCCCGTCGCGTTGACGTGGTGAACGAAGAGATCGATGGCCTTCACCTGCTCGGTGTACTCCGTGTCTCGGGCAAAGCCGAGCTGGCTGGAGAGCGACTGGAGGTTCGCCACCGGGAACTCGACGTTGATGGAATGCGCGGTGACACCCCGTGAGCTCGTGCTGGCCTCGGAGACCGGGGTGATCCGCGACGAGGCGGCGCCTGCCCGGGCAGCCGGGACGGCGGCGAGCCCACCGACGAGTGCGACCAACGTCGCACCGAACATGACCAGCGACCTCGATGCCGAGTGAGCCATGTGACGCCCGAGTCCCTTCATCATGGCGCGCTCCGTCCTCCCCTGGTCCGCGATGCGGGCAGAGTTTGCCATAGACCGGCCGTGCCACTGAGGGCGCCTCACCGGCGGCGAGGCGGCCACGAGCGCGGCCTTGTCCCGTCACAACGCGTTTGTCCACGGGCCGGTGAACCCATCAGGACGCGTCGGGCCCTGCGCAAAGCGGTTCACCGATCATGGTCTCGACGCCGTACCCTTGCGGAGTGGGCAACCAATCCGACCGGGGCCCGTTTCCGGTCCGGCTGACGCCCTTCCAACCGGATCACTTGAACCTGGCGCTCCCATGGTTCGAGGACCCCGAGACCACCCGCTGGCTGGGCGGTGGTGACTGGTTGAGGCTCATGGTGGCCATGGCGGATCTTCCTCTCGCGGCGTTCCGGGGCGCAAACGAAACCGGCCGGTACCGCTGGCTCGCGTGGAGCGGCGAGGAGCCCGTCGGATATGCGGACTGTGGAGCGTTCGATCGTTGGACGACGTGGGACGGCCAGCGGGTCCGCTCCTCGATCGAGGTCCCTTCTGGCGCAATCGCATTCACCGTCGCCCCCGATCAGCGGAGACGCGGATACGGAGCATCGGTGCTCCGGGCACTGCAGGAGGCGCCGGAGGTCTCCATGATCGAGGTGCTCGGCGCCGGCGTCGATCCGGAGAACACGGCGTCGATCCGATCTCTCCGCGCGGCCGGATTCGACGAGGAGTTCGCGGAGCCCGATTTCGAGGGGATGTTGTACTTTCTCTGGCGCCGCTGATCGGGCCAGAAACCAGGAGTGAATGAACCATGTCCGACATGACCCTTTCACCCGATTCCGTTCTTCAGCTCGCAGCAGGGATCCGCACTCGACGCGACCGTTCGGGACACGTCCTGGTCGACTCGCCTGTGGGAACCGTCATCGACATAGGGCCGAGGGGGTTTGGGGTCCTTTCCCTGTTCTCGGAGCCGATGCGACTGGGCGATGCCATTGAGCAGCTGGAACGTGAGCACGCCAACTCGACCGACTTCGCGCCGATCATGAGCGTTCTCAACATGCTCATGGAGGAGAGCGCGTTGGTCCCGCACGACGCTGAGAGAACTCCGACAAGCGGGTGGGCTGATCCTGTCGAACACGCTCGTATGCTCCATGACGAGCGCAGGACAGGCGACTACCTGGCCGCCATCGCCGCGGCGGTCCGTCCGGACGATGTGGTGCTCGACATAGGCACGGGAAGCGGAGTTCTCGCCCTGGCCGCGGCCCGAGCTGGTGCCCGGTGCGTCTACGCGATCGAAGCCAGTGACATCGCAGAGGTTGCCGAGAGGGTGTTCGCCGTCAATGGGGTGCAGGACAGAGTCACACTGGTCCCTGGCTGGTCTCGTCTCGTCGAGTTGCCGGAACAGGCTGATCTCCTCGTCGCCGAGGTCATCGGCAACGAGCCACTGGAAGAGGAGATTCTCGAGACCCTGCTCGACGCGCGCGGTCGACTGCTGAAGCCGGGAGCCCGCATGATCCCGCATGCCCTCTCGATGTTTGCGCGCCCGATCCTGCTGCCCGAAGCCGAGGTGAGACAGCGCGCCTTCGGCCGATCAGCCGTGGAGCGGTGGCGGGGCCTCTACGGCATCGACTTCACTCCATTGCTCGACGCCGCGATTCCTGGCCCCACCCACACGATCACCGAGGGCGAGGTGGTCGCGACCTGGCCGCCGGTCGGACCGCCGGCAGAGCTGACGAGAGTGGACTTCACCACGTTCGACGAGCCATCAGTGGACGCCTCGGCCGACCTCGTCGTCGAGCCACCAGGCCAGGTGAACGGCATCGCCCTCACCTTCCGCGCCGAACTGCACGAGGGCATCTCGCACACCCTCGATCCCTGGACGTGGCCGGCTTCGAGCTGGGCGACATCGGTATGGGTTCTATCCGATCCGATCGAAGTGAGCCGTGAATCCGTGCTCCGGATCGACTATCACCGTCGAGTTCCCGGCGTCTCCGACGGGCTCACGTGCGAACTCGTGGACCGGCGTTGAAGAATGCGGAATTCCCCGAGGAAGAGATCATCATGGTGCGTCTCTGCTACAGATCCTTGCAATACCACCGCGTGGTGGTGCCAGCGGGACAATCCTCCAACAGTCCGACCGTTCGGTAGCCCAGACGGTCGTAGAAGTCGTCGATCAAGACGTCATAGGTCAAGCCCATGACAAGGCGGCACCCTCGGAGTCGCGCTCCGCGCTCCACCTCCGCCATCAACGCTCGCCCGATGCCGGCGTTCCTGAGCGTGGGGTCGACCCACACGACGTGAACCTGACACCCCCCGCCCCAGATGGCACCTGATGCTCCAGCGACAATTCCACCATCCCTCCGCACGAGAGCCGCGAACTCCGTCTCGTCGCCGACACCGGCAGCTGCGACCGCGGACTGCGCCATCCGATCCTCCAGGAAGGCAAGGTCCCGTGGGTCGGGATCATCCTCGAAGTCGACGCAGTAGGAGGCGTCCATTGACCTGTTCAGCCGGGTGTCGCCTACGTCGCGAGCATCTGTTCGAGAAGGCTGGCGTCGTCGAAGTAGGCGCGCACTGCTTTGATCTTCGTCTGCTCGAAGTCTGCGACGGCCGCCACACCCAGAAGAAGCTTCTGGTGATTGGGCCCGATCACCACCGCCTCTTCAATGATGAAAGGCCCGGAGAAGGTCCCGGCGACGCGGAATTCTGCAAGTCCGCGGCTCCCGAACACGTCCAAGGTATCGAACTGGATGTCGACATCCGAGAAGGCCGTTTCGCGGAATCGCAGGTTCGCCTGAAGATCCGACAGGCCCATGGCGAGCATGTTCGGTGTCCAAACAGTCGCGTCGTCAGTGATCAACTGATCCAAGGTCGCAATGTTGTCGTCATCGGGTGAGATAAAGATCTCGATGGCGCGCCGCAACGTGGCAGCGCGAGGGTGCTCAACCATATTTACTCCTCGTTCTTGCTTGGTGGCGGCGCTACGCGCCGAGGACCTTCTGCTTGGCGGCTGAGAATTCGTCGTCGGAGAGGGCGCCAGACTCGTGCAAGGACGCAAGACGCTCCAGTTCGCCGGCCGAGTCGCCGGCGCTCGGTGCCGGCGGCGGCGGAGCGGGTGGCGGGGGCTCGTCGTAGGCTCCCATTTCCGCCTCCTCAGGGCCGCGGTTTCTCCCTGCTGCGTATGCCATTCCTCCTGCGACCATCATTGTCCGGCGTCGAGTCCTCCGGCGTACCATTCCCATGATTTGTTACCTCCTGCGCTTCGGTCTGGCCTTTTTTTCTGAGATGCGTTTGCAGCTTGGAGCTCAGCGAGCTTCGCCCGGAGCGGTCTCGTTCCCGCTGGCGGTGAGTCAGCCCGGATCGATCAACGCTCTCGTCGGTCGTCGCGACGGTCCTGGCGGTCGTCACGGCGGTCCTCGCGCCGGTCGTGTCGGCGGTTCACGCCGTGGGTGACGACGGCCGCCGTACCTACGACGGCTGCCGTGCGCGCCACGGGAGCGCCAATGACGCCTCTGCGGGCGGCGCGGGCTGGTCGTAAGGGCATTTCAACCTCCCTGGGTTACCTCGTCCGCCTCCAACGCGGCGAGGATGGCTTGGATAGGAATGCGTCCGTTGGCGATCAGCTGGCCGCCTGAGCGGCGGGCGGCAGAGGCGAACGGGGCGGCCCACGTGTTCTCCCAGACCAACACGCCCGCCACGGTGCCCGGCTTCATGGCCTCGGCCAGGTTCACGATGTCCTCGGCGGCCAGCAGGTCGGCCAATTGCGTTTCGGCTCTGCGCAGTTCGTCGAGCTGGTCGAGATCCTCGATCTCCATACCTTCGATTTCGCCGTTCTCGTCCTTGACCACGATCAGGAGGTCCAAGAGGCGCACGGTTCCGGCGTCTACCAACTTGGCCAGCTCGGTCGCCATCTCTCCGGTGAAGTGGGACGCGCCGGGTGGGAACTCGACGACCAGGTAATCGACCGGCCCGACTTCGTCCAACTCGTTTTCACCCATGGTCTGCCTCCGCTTCTCACTCACGCTTGGGACAGGACACGGGTCCTCACGTTGGCGGCCCATTCGAACGCCTCGGCGCCCGCGTCTGTCTCGAAATCCCGCCGCCCGTCATTTGTCCCTGCCTCGTGCTGGCGTCAGGGCCCGGACCGCAGTTCCCTCAGTATGGACGTCCCTCTCGACGGGGTCATCACCCACCGAAGGGTGATTCGAGAGGCGAGCCGAGTGTCGCAATCGAACATCTGGTTTTCCCCCAGGGTGCATGGCAACGTTTGAGGCCGATCTGTGGTTGGGAATCGGTGCGACGGGCGGAAGGGATGTGCCAGATCCCACGGCCGCGAAGGAGGTGAGGCTAGTTTCTCGGTTATGCCACGCGAGCAGCCGTGGTAAGCACGGCTTTCAATCACAATGTCGAGAACATCGTCCAGGTGGTCGAGGGCGTCGGGGTGGCGATCCTGGTGCTGGGTGGACTGCTGACCTTGATTCATTCCGCCGTGCTGTACTTGATCCCCGCTCGGCGTGCCCGTGCATATCACTACTTCAGGAAGCATCTCGGACGAGTCATCCTGCTCGGCCTGGAAGTCCTGATCATCGCTGACATCATCAGGACGGTCATCGTCGACCAGAGTCCGGAGAGCGTGGCGGTTCTCGCCACCATCGTCCTGGTCAGGATTGTGCTCAGCTGGTCACTCGCGGTCGAAATTGACGGCATCTGGCCTTGGAGAAAGCGGACTCTCGCAATTGAGTCCGAGGCGGCCAAGGATGACAACAGCGATGGTCGCCGCAGTGGCGAGTCTTGTGCCTTCTAGTGCGAGGCCGTCACTGGAGGTCCGCTGCACTGACGCAGTTCTCCGGTCATCCGCATCGGTCGCCGGCGTTCGTCACGAATCAGTCGAGCAACTTGGGCAACTTCGGTCGCGCACTTTCGTGACCGAGCGCCGCTCTGCGATGTGAACGGGCCCGAACCAACCAAGACAAGCTGTCAGTCACTTCCATCCTCGTCTCGGGCTGCAACCCATACGAGGGCATCCCGATAGGCCTGTTCCAGTGCGACACCGATCCGGTCGGTGGAGTCATACATGTTCTCCACTCCGATGAGGTCGGCCAAGCCGGAGACCCGAAACTGCTCCGCAAGCTGTTCGTTCAATGACACGACGACCAGCTTCGAACCGACGCCGGCGAGGCTTTCCGCGTATCTCCGCAGAACGTCGATGAAGGTCGAGCCAATGTCGCTGCGTTCCCGCAATCGTAGAATCACGACAGTGTCGCGTGACTCGGGCGTAGGCGTGGGAAGGGAAGCAGCGAAAAGCGGGGCCGCGGCAAAGAATAGGCTGCCGTAGGGCTGGAGTATGACCACCTCGTGGGCCGGAAGCCGGACGGGCGGGTCCGTTTCGATGATATTGCCGTCCTCCATGAACAAGCGTCGTCTGACGGTGACCTTGTTGGACTGCCCCACGACGTACAGCACCATCGATATGGCGACTCCCGCGAGGACCGCGTACTGCAACGGGATGAGGATGGTGAGTAAGAAAGTGGCCACCAGGACGACCCGCTGCGCCGCACCCGTTTTCCAGACCGAGGCCAGATCAGCAGGCTTGATCGTCCGAAAGCCAACGACGATCAAGAGGCCGGCAAGAGCGGGCATGGCAACATTTCCTATGGGCCGTCCGAAGAGGAGGACGATGACCGCCATTACCGCCCCGGCGATCACCAGCGACGCGCACGTGCCGGCGCCGGCTGCCTTATTGAGCGATGAGGCGGACACCGACCCGCCCACCGGCATTCCTTGAAAGACTCCAGAAGCCAGGTTGCCAACGCCTTGGCCGATAAAGTCCCGCGACGCGTCAGGGAAACTTCCATCGGGGTTGGGGAAGTTGGCCGTGATGCCGGCTCCTTGGACGACGCCAACGAGCGCCAGCGACAGCGCCGGTATGAGCAAGGATGGCACCAGACTGAGGTCAGGTAATTGGGGGCGGGGTAGGGTGCCCAGCTGGGCTCCGAGGTCGTGCACCTTGGCGACATCCCACCCCAGCCCCATGGCGGCCGCGGAGGTCAGGACTACCGCTACCACAAGGCCGAGAGGACCGAGACGAGTTCTCTCGAGAACCACGATGAGCACCATGGTGGCGACCCCAATGACGACGGACTGCCAATGGAGCCGGCCCGGATGCAACAGCGTGTCGAGGGCACGAGTGAGACGTGAGCCGAGGGGTGAGCTGTAGCCGGTGAGGTTCGCCAGCTGGCCGAGAACGATGTTCACGCCGACGGCGTTGATGAATCCCACCATGACCGCGTTGGACACGAAGCGAAGCACCCCGCCCAGCCTGAGCAGCCCGGCGGCCACCATGACGACCCCGGTCACCAAGGTGAGAGTGAAGAGGGCTCGATCAGGTTGTGCTGCGTGGTGCACGGTGCCGACGTCGGCCACCAGAATCGCCATCGCACCTGTGCCCTGGACCGCCATGAACGTCGAAGAGGTCGCGACAGCTCCGCCCACCGTGCCCAGCATGTAGCCGTAAACGCCAGCGAGGGGATTCACGCCCGCAAGTAGCCCGGTTGCGAGTCCGTCGGGGACGCTTTCTATACCCAGCACCGAGCCAGCGACGAGGTCGTAACGCAGATTGACGAAGCGGCCCTGCCGTCGACGAGCCATATGCGGCGTCAACGAAGTCCGGCTGGGGGCGACTCCGTACCCACTTCCGGTCGGGCTTGATCGGTCAGTTCCTCGAGGGCATCATCAAGCTCGTGGATCCGAGCGCGCCTCACCTCATCGGTTTGAACGAGCTCTTCAGCGGTGGGTGACTTCTCACGCGAGCGCAGGAGACGGTCCGCCTCGAGGGCGAACATCAAGCCACGTAGCGCCGCTGCTGACGAAGAGGCAGCGCTTCGGGCAGCGTCATCGGGAGCACTCCCTGCGAGCTCGTCAACGGCTTGCGCGGCGGCTTCGACCTGAGCCCTTACGGCCTCTCGTCGCTCCGGCTCGACGTCCGCTTCATCCCCACCGAGGAGATCTCGGGCGACCAGTGCCTGCTGCAGCGCCGGCTCAGCGCTCTGCCTCCATGCCGTCCAAGCTGCTCGTCGGGACCGCGAACGGAGCACCAGGACGAGCGCAACGACGAGGCCGCCCAAGAGAAGGATCCCGAGCACGATCCAGCCCCAAGGGGTCGAAGAGGTGGAAGAGCTCGACGGTGCCGCCGTTGCGATTGTGGTCGGCACAGACTCCGTGTTCGGGATGCTCGTCGGCGGGAGACTGGTCGTCGGTGCCTCGGTCGTGGGGGTCGTGGTCGGCGGGACACTCGTCGTCGGTGCCTCGGTCGTGGGAGTCGTGGTCGGGACCTCGGTCGTGGGGGTCGTGGTCGGCGGGACACTCGTCGTCGGAGCCTCGGTCGTGGTCGGTGCCTCGGTCGAGGGGGTCGTTGTTGGTGCCTCGGTCGTGGGGGTCGTGGACGGTCGCGCGACGGAGGGTCTGCTTGACGGCGTCGACGTCGATCCGGCAGTCGTGCTCGGACGGCCTGCCGGCGGGTTGGTCGATCCCGAATCACCACAGGCACTGAGGGCCATTGCCGCTGCTGCGACGATAACGAGCACCGCCACGCAGAAGCGCTTTGACGAATGTGACCCTGGTCGTACCAGGGATTCCGGCTCGGACGGAACGATTTCCGCAGGGTGGATTCGATTCTGCAGCATCATGTTCTCTCAAGCGTGGTTCCGGGGTGGAACTCGGACGACATTGCGCTGACCTCGCTGGGTCGCTCTGCTCGGTGCAGGATGCGCAACCTCGAAGATGACTTCGCCCGGAGCGGTCTCGTTCCCGCTGGCGGTGAGTCAGCCCGGATCGATCAACGCTCTCGTCGGTCGTCGCGACGGTCCTGGCGGTCGTCACGGCGGTCCTCGCGCCGGTCGTGTCGGCGGTTCACGCCGTGGGTGACGACGGCCGCCGTACCTACGACGGCTGCCGTGCGCGCCACGGGAGCGCCAATGACGCCTCTGCGGGCGGCGCGGGCTGGTCGTAAGGGCATTTCAACCTCCCTGGGTTACCTCGTCCGCCTCCAACGCGGCGAGGATGGCTTGGATAGGAATGCGTCCGTTGGCGATCAGCTGGCCGCCTGAGCGGCGGGCGGCAGAGGCGAACGGGGCGGCCCACGTGTTCTCCCAGACCAACACGCCCGCCACGGTGCCCGGCTTCATGGCCTCGGCCAGGTTCACGATGTCCTCGGCGGCCAGCAGGTCGGCCAATTGCGTTTCGGCTCTGCGCAGTTCGTCGAGCTGGTCGAGATCCTCGATCTCCATACCTTCGATTTCGCCGTTCTCGTCCTTGACCACGATCAGGAGGTCCAAGAGGCGCACGGTTCCGGCGTCTACCAACTTGGCCAGCTCGGTCGCCATCTCTCCGGTGAAGTGGGACGCGCCGGGTGGGAACTCGACGACCAGGTAATCGACCGGCCCGACTTCGTCCAACTCGTTTTCACCCATGGTCTGCCTCCGCTTCTCACTCACGCTTGGGACAGGACACGGGTCCTCACGTTGGCGGCCCATTCGAACGCCTCGGCGCCCGCGTCTGTCTCGAAATCCCGCCGCCCGTCATTTGTCCCTGCCTCGTGCTGGCGTCAGGGCCCGGACCGCAGTTCCCTCAGTATGGACGTCCCTCTCGACGGGGTCATCACCCACCGAAGGGTGATTCGAGAGGCGAGCCGAGTGTCGCAATCGAACACATCAAACGTCGTCTTCATCAATCAAAATGCGCACGTTGACCAGTTCGAGACCGAGAGCTCGGATTCGTTCGATCACCCCGTGCAGCGCGGCCTGGTCCGGGGCTGCCACCCGCAATGTCGTAAAGCCCTGGCTGGTCGAGACCTCAAGATCATCGAAGGCCGCAAGCACGGCCCCACTGGCTTCGCCGCGGAAGGTGATCACATAGATCGCTGGTTCCATATGGTTCGCACAGACAGTGTGATCTTCGATGTCGAGCCCGTCGTCACCCTCCTCTGGGTGATTGAGGGATCTTTGTTAGCCTGGTTCCGTGATCGGCGAACCGGCCGTGACAAAATTCTCCCCACCATCGCTGCCAGACGCCTTGATACGGAGGCCCGAGGTTCTGAGCCGGCTCGACGTGGCGCTGCAACTTCCCTGCGCCTTGGTGGCCGGCAGTCCAGGGGTCGGAAAAACCGTGCTGTTGTCATCCTGGGTGGCAGAGCACCCCGAGGCTCGCTGTGCCTGGGTCTCGTGTGACCGGTGGGACCATGACGAGTTTCGACTTTGGATGTCAATCGCTTCGGCATTCGCCACCGTGGAGCCGGACTCAGTATCCGACGCGCTCGATCTCCTCGTCGAGGGTCCTGACGATATCGAAGACGTGATCGCATCGCTGGTCAACGAATTGGCTCAATGGTCGGGATCGACCTGGCTGTTCCTCGACGACCTCCACGTCGTCGCTCCCTCCGCGGAAGGTGGATTGGCCAGTTTTGTCGAGCGGCTCCCCCCCACCCTGCACGTCGTTATCGCGACCAGGGTCGATCCTGCACTGCCGTTCCACCGTTGGCGGACCCAGGGACGACTGGCTCAGATCCGTGAGGCTGACCTCCGGTTGGAGGAGAGGGATGCCCGGGCCGTCATGGAGCAGTTCGGTCTCGATCTCTCCTCGGAGGACGTTGCCACCCTGTCCAGGCGAACTGAGGGATGGCTGGCTGGAGTGCGATTGGCGGCGCTGTCGCTTCAGAACGAACCCGACCCGTCCTCGTTCATCAGACGATTCGCGGGGAGCGAGCGAGTCGTGGCGGACTTTCTCGTCGAAGAGGTGCTTGAGAAGCAGACCGAGCCGATGGTCGAGTTTTTGCAAGCCACCTCGATCGTCGATGAGTTCGATGTTGAGCTGGCGAACTCTCTTCTCGGTAGTGAGGAGGGTGGGCACCTCCTGCGTCAAGCGATGAGGTTGGGTCTCTTTGTCGTCGCGCTCGGGGGGGACCCGCCCCGTTACCGCTACCACCAGCTCTTCCGAGAGCTTCTGCAGGCCCAACTGGTGGCCGAGAATCCAGCTCGAGCGAAGACACTGCACGCGAGGGCGGGGTCGTGGTACGAGAAAACAGGGTCCTACGAGGCAGCTGTGGATCAATTCGTGCAGGCCCGTGACCTCGACCGCGCCTTCGGGCTTCTGCACGATCACATGGCGCACGAGTGGTTTGCCAGCGGAAGTGCAAACGTGGACACGTGGTTGGGGCGCCTGTCCGAAGAGGACATTAGGGCTCACCGTGCCCGTATGGTCGACTATGCCCTTGCTCTGGGCCTCGCGGGGAGGATCGACGAGGAGGGTTGGTGGCTCGCCCAAGCGTCGAGCGCGGCGGGTGACCCGGACGTGCATTTCGACATCAGATTGGCTGGCGTCGTCGCGCAGTGGCATGGCATGCGCGGCGAACCGGACCCGATTCTTGCCTTCGAGCGCGACGTCTTTTCGAGCGTGACGCCCGGCACAGACTTCGTTCTCGACCAGTTCCCAGTCCTCTCGGCGCGGGCGCATCTCTACAAAGAGGATCCGGAGTCCTGTATTGCCGTGTGCGATGTTGCTCTCGATCATGCCGATCCGGTCACAAGCGCGGTGTTGCTGGGCATAAGATCCGGGGCTCTCTTCGAGCTCGGTCAGCTACGAGAGGCGCGCGTAGCTGCGAACGCTGCGGTGGAGGCGGCACGTCTGCGGGGGGTCGAACACCATGTCGGCCTCTTTGAGGCACTCCTGACGCTCGGCGCGCTCAGTCTCGAGGCCGGCCAATTGGATGAGGCTGAGCCTTTGATCGAGGAAGCTGTCCGGCGCAGTGAGAGAATCCGACCTCCGTTCGAACTGCTCGGCCTCATCGAACGGGCGCGCCTGTTTCGTGCTCGAGGCGAGCTGTCCGAGGCTCTCGGCATCCTCGAACGGACCAGAACGGTCCTGCCGACCGGATCCCGGTCCCCTCTGAACCGGCATGCTGACATCTTGGAAACCAGAGTCCGCATTGACATTGGCGAGCAGGGACGGGCAGCGGAACTGGTCCGGCTGCTCCCACCCTCACCTATTCGAAGCCTTCTCGAAGCGCGAACGTGGTTGGCCTTGGGGGAAATCGATCAAGCGGATGCGACCATGAACTGCCTTGAAGCCTCGGTGCTCGGCGTTCGCCTGGCAGTCGAGCACTCGGCCCTCCGGGCGGAGATACACCGGCAGCTCGGCGTGCCGTACGACGATGACCTCCGGCGTCTCATCGAAATTGGGCGCTCGCGTGGCTTCGTCCTTACCATCTTGGACGAGCCGCCTCCCCTCCGCGATGAGATAGTTTCGTTCCTCAGGCGGTCGGCTCGAGACGGTTATACCGATTCCGTTCTGGCTGTGGCCGAACGCGTCGAGGCAAACAGTGCCGCAAGACGGCCATCAGGAGCGGGCGAGCTGAGCTCCCGGGAGCAGGGTGTCCTCGGCTACCTGCCGACGCGCCTCACCACCCGCGAAATCGCGGGAGAGCTGTTCATCTCAATGAACACGCTCAAGTCCCACCTCAAGAGCATCTACCGAAAGCTGGATGCGTCGTCCCGACCCGACGCCGTGGCCCACGCCCGATCCGTCGGTCTGCTGTAGTCACATACTCACGCTTGATCTCACGAACGAGTCGACGGGAGGATTGCTCTCTCGACGCATACGCGCTTCGCGAGATCTCTCGCTTCGCAGTATGGATGCGCTCCACCTGCGCCAGGAGTGCCCGGTGTGTGACCACTCCGGCCATGAGCTGACGGCGGGCACGGGGCAACCCGCTTCCGGTCGGGACGGGCCGCGCCCTCCCGATGGTTGGAACCTCGAGGATCGAACTCGAAATTCCTCGGGTGAAGTCATCTGAATTTCGATCACCCCGTCAAACACGTTCAACCTGCAAACCTCCCGAAAACGGGGACGCGCGCTCGGTCCGGGAACGCCGACGTGGCTTGTGAATCACCCTTCCGGGGGTGATGACCTCCCATGACGGGTACGTACATACTGAGAATTTCTCTGCCAACAGTCAGGGAATGGAGGATCAATGATTGCCTACACGTACCCGCTCCTCAGCGTCTTTGTGACGATGCTCATCTTCTTCGGGTTCGTCGTCTGGATCTGGCTCCTCATCGTCGTCCTCGGCGACATCTTCCGGAGTCACGACGTCGGAGGGTTCGCAAAGGCGTTGTGGGTGTTGTTCGTCGTCCTCCTTCCCCTCGTCGGCGTCCTCGTCTACTTGATCGCTCGAGGAGGAAAAATGCAAGAGAGGACCGAGCGGGACGTCCAAGAACAAGAACAGGCCTTTGATACATATGTCCGCGACGTTGCGGGCACCGAAAGCAGTCCAGCCGACCAACTGGCCAAACTGGCTCAACTCCGTGATCAGGGTGTCATCACGGAGCAAGAATTCCATGCCGAAAAGCCGAAAGTGTTGGGTGTGACAGCCCGCACCCCGTTCCTGGTTCGCGACGAACCGGTCACGTCAAGCTGAGTCTCGATGTTCATGAGAGCGGACCGATGCGCGTGAGAGAGGTCCGAGGCGGCGGTCACTTCCTATGACCGCTGATCAGAGTAGTAGCAACGCCTTGAGGAGGGCGAGGGCACCCAAGATGACAAAAACTCGTAACACCAGGGCTCGGCTGCTGACCCGAGACGAGCAAGTCGCCTTGGGCAAGGAGGCTCGCAGGCAGACTCCTAGAAAGGTCCATGCAGTCTGGGATCCCTCGTCACGCACGCTTGACCCACTAAGCCTCCTGACCGGTCAAGAGGTAACCCGCGTGAATGAGCTTGTCCCCATCAGACACGGCCGGATGGCGAGTTCCGCCTTCGCCTTCTACCGAGGCGCGGCGCTGCCAATGGCCGCCGACTTATCCTCGCTTCCGAACACCGGGCTCAATGTCCAACTCTGTGGCGATGCGCACTTGTCGAACTTCGGCGGCTTTGCGTCACCCGAGCGCGACCTCATATTCGACATCAACGATTTCGACGAGACCGCCGGCGGACCTTTCGAGTGGGACGTAAAGAGGCTTGCCGCCAGCCTGGAGATTGCCGGCAGAGAGATGGGATACGCGAGCAGACGAATCAATGAGGTCGTGCTCCAAGGCGTCCGTACCTATCGGCAGACGATACGAATGTTCGCTCGAATTACCAAGCTCGACACGTGGTACTCGCGCCTTGATGTCGCAGCCATCATGAAAACCTGGGGCTCGAAGGCGGGTACGGCAGCGGTCACGAACTTTCAACGCGCCGTCGTGAAAGCGGAATCGAGGGATCGTTTACGAGCTCGGGACAAATTGACTACGGTCGTCGGTGGCGTTCCCCGGTTTTTGAGCGACCCTCCGCTTCTCGTGCCGGTCGAGGAGGTATACGGTGAGGCTGAAGAAGCGGTCCAGGTGGAGCAAGCAATCGAAGGAGCACTTCGCTCGTACAGGACTACGCTGGCCCCGGATCGCCGCCACCTGTTGAGCCAGTATCGATATGTTGCTCTCGCGCGAAAGGTGGTAGGCGTTGGCAGCGTCGGCACTCGCTGCTGGGTTGCGCTGTTCATGAGCGAAGACGCGAACGATGTCCTCTTCCTTCAGGTGAAGGAGGCGGAGGCGTCCGTTTTGGAACGGTTCACCGCGAAGAGCACCATCTCGAACCACGGACAGAGGGTCGTCGAGGGGCAACGGCTCATGCAGGCCGCGAGCGACATCTTTCTGGGTTGGCAGCGGATAGAGCTGCCGGACGGCGGTCATCGCGACTTCTATGTGCGCCAGCTCTGGGACTGGAAGGCGTCAGCGTCCTTCGAGAAAATGAGCCCCGAGATCCTCTCGATATACGCCAGCATCTGCGCCTGGACACTGGCGCGCGCTCATGCACGCTCGGGAAACGCCACCGCCGTTGGCGCGTACCTGGGCTCCAGCGACGTGTTCGATCAAGCCCTCGCTGAATTCGCGCGGTCGTACGCCTCACAGAATGAGCGTGACCACAAGGCCCTGCTGAAGGCAATCGCGTCGGGCATCGTCGTTGCTGAAAGCGGAATCTGACGTGAGCGATAGGTATCACCCGAAGATGGGAACGAAGGCCTTCCAGCAGCTGATCACAGCCATCGGGTGTGATTGATGGAAGATCACGCCTCGCCCGACCCCTCCTCCCAACCGCCCGACGCGGAGTCCTTGCTGCGCAGCAAGGACTACCGGGTGCTCCTGGTGTTTGCAGCGGTGATCGGCGTGCTGGTGTCCTTGGCTGCGTGGGGCTACCTCGAGCTGATTCACTATCTTCAGGAATGGCTCTATAAAGATCTACCAAGCGGGCTCGGCCTTTCACCCGTGCCAACGTGGTGGCCGTTGCCCGTGCTGGCCGTTGCGGCGGTGCCGATCGCCGTCGCTATCGCCCGCCTGCCCGGAAGCGGTGGCCACAAGCCTGCCGAAGGACTCAAAACCGGTCCTCCCACTCAGCCGATCGAGCTTCCCGGGGTGTTGCTGGCCTCGCTGGCCTCGATTGGGTTCGGTATGGTCCTCGGTCCTGAGGCACCCCTGATCGCAATCGCGACGGGCCTCGGGATTTTGGCCGTTCGCTCGGCTCGGAAAGGCGCTCCGGACCAGGTACTTGCTCTAATTGCCGGAGCTGCGAGCTTCGCCGCAATGTCCTCCCTGTTCGGTTCGCCGGTCGTTGGCGCGGTGATCATCATCGAGGCTGCGGGATTGGGGGGAGCGATCCTTCCCGTCATTTTGCTGCCGGGCCTCCTGGCCGCCGGCATCGGATCACTCGTGTTCATCGGCATGGGCTCGTTGACCGGTCTGAGCACGAGCGCCTACGCCATCGCACCCCTGTCATTACCCCAGTACCAAAACCCGACGGTCTCGGCATTCGGGTGGACGATTCTGCTCGCGGTCGCCGTCGCCGTGGGCGTCTTCGTTATTGCGCAGATTGGATTAGTGGTCAACGCGCTCGACGTCCCTCCGTCCTTTCGTCGTCGTCCCCTTGGCTGCCATCACCGTCGGAGCATTGGCGATCATTTTTGGGCACCTGAGCGGCAAGCCGGAGGACTTGGTCCTCTTCTCCGGCCAGGACACGATGGGCGCCGTTGTCAGCCAGGCGGCCAGCTTTTCTCAGGGCGCCTTCGTACTGTTTCTCATATGCAAGGGTCTCGCTTATGGCGTCTCGCTGGGAAGCGCCCGTGGGGGCCCTACGTTTCCGGCCATGTTTCTCGGCATTGTTGTCGGGCTGCTCTGCGCCCACCTTCCGGGATACGCCGAACGGCCCGCGGTGGCAGCGATGATGGGAGCGGCGACCGTCTCCGTCCTTCGTCTTCCCTTGGCTTCGATCATCATCGCCATGGTCATCTCCCAGGCCGGAGCGTCGACGACCCCTCTCATCATCGTGGCGGTGGTCGTCGCCTATCTGGTGGTTCTTGCCTTGTCGGCCTGGCGTGCCGCGGCACATCCAAAGTCTCTCCTTGCGGAGTCACCGCGCATTGACGCACACGGTGCATCACGCAAGGTCCCAACGGACGACCTCCAGCAATGAGCCGGTCGATGCAACAGCCCATCCGCCATCGGCCCTGCTGGTCGGCACATGCCCGTGAGGTCGACTTGTGAGCGCATCGGCTGTCACCAGATCCTTCCGGCTCCCTACGCTCAAATCGGTCGTCGAATTCGATAGCTATGGCGGCGTCCTGATCGCCATACTGCTCACATATGTGCTCGCGATCAACTTGACGAAGTTCTGGGGCCCGTCAGTCGTCCTCGTCGTACAGATCGCCACGGTCGTGATCATCCTCCGAATCTCGCAAGCGCCCCACCTCATCCGAGTGGTCGCTGCCTTCAGCCTTCTCGTCGCTACCGCGGCGGCCATTGTCGGTCTATTTCTCCATATCGACACGGCCGAACGGTTCCTGCCAGCGGTCAGCAGCCTGCTCTACCTTATTGCACCCATATCGGTACTCCGTCACCTCATCAAGAGGTCAGTCGTGGACCTGGAAACCGTCATGGGGGCGGTTGCGGCCTATCTCCTGATTGGAATGTTCTTCGCGTTCGTCTACCGTGCCGCGGCAGCCAACGAAGCAATGGCCTTCTTCGGCGCCCAGGGAGACGGCACCTTCGCACAAGACCTGTTCTTCTCGTTCACAACGCTCACGACGACCGGTTACGGGAACCTCGTTCCGGCGACAAATCCTGGGCAGAGTTTCGCGCTTGCGGAGATGTTGATTGGGCAGCTCTTCCTCGTTACGGCTGTCGCCCAGGTCATCAACCTGTACCGACCGGCGAGAACGAGTCGACTCGCTACCCCGGATTCGGGCTCGCAAAGTCCTGACGACCCTCCTACTGACCGTGACTCCTGATGTTGAATCGTGTCTGATGGCGAGCAATCAACAACACCGTGCAGCGACGATCGGTCTCGTCGGTCGGCCAGCACAGAAAGCCAGCGGTTCATGACTCCGACCGAGGAACCAACCTGGGAATATCATCACATCCGACTCCCCAAGAGGCTACGCCGAGCCGTGAAGTCACTCGACGATACGTACACTGGCTCTTCGGCGGAGCATCTGTGGAATCGCCTCAACGCCTTGGATTTCATCAACAAGGGGATGCTCTTCGCCGCAGTACTGCTCTTGTGCTTCTTCCCCTTCCTCATCGTGGCGAACGCGCTTGCTGGACAGTCGGCAGTTACGGGCCTGATCCGACATCTCGGTTTGAACCAGCAGGCAGCAAGAGACGTCAGCGACCTCTTCACCTCGTCCTCATCGACGTCCAATGCCGTGACCGGTACCGCGTACGTGTTCTTCATTCTCGGCGGACTCGCGGCAGCGTCGGCAGTGCAAGATCTCTACGAGCGGTCCTTCGAATTGGAGTCCAGGGGCCTCAAAGACATCTTCCGCCGGTTCGTGTGGCTCGCAGCAACCATTGGCTGCGTCTCGCTGGCCGCCGTGGCCGGACCGTGGCTGCATAATGAGGTCGGTTTGTGGTTCGTGGCCATCTTGGCACTTATCGGACTGACGCTCTATTGGTGGCTGACTATGTGGTTCCTGCTCTCAGCGCGGATATCGTGGCTCGCCCTCTTTCCCTCGGCGGTCACGACTGCGATCTTTTGGGTGGGAATGGAGGTCGTGTTCGCGATCATCTTCTCTGGAACAGTGATCTCGGATGACAAAAAGTATGGTCCGATCGGAGTCGTGTTCGCGCTCATGTCCTGGCTGATCGCGATCGGTGTCGTCATCATCCTGGGAGCCGTCGTCGGGCTTGTTTGGCGCGAGCGGGATCTGTCCTTCTCCCGCGCCTTCCGGTGGATTTTTCGACGATCGGCCCGAGATGGGAGGGGTGTGTGAGGTGTGGCCGGTGGCGGTGGTGCGGGCGGGAGTGGTGTCCCGCACGGACTCACTGGCAGCAGTGCCATGCCCATGCGCTGCGAGCGAGACGTCAATGACGGGTTCCTCGAGTGCCTAGCCGTACACCGAAAAGCGCACCACAACGAACGACGCTGGCGGAAGGCCGCCGCAACGCGCAGTTTCGGGAGCGTATCGGGCGCCGCTGCAACTTGGATTGTAGCCAGATCACCCCAACGCGGGTGATGACGGATGCCCGTTGCACCGCAATACTCGATTGAGGGGCCAAACCGTCTGGTCTCATCGGAGGAGACACATGTTTGCTTACACCTACCCATTGCTGAGTCTGTTCTGGACCATGCTCGTCTTCGCGGGCATCTTCCTAATGGTCTTCTTCATCGTCTGGTGTTTCATCGACAATTTCCGCCGCAGTGACCATCACGGTTGGGCGAAGTTCGGCTGGACCATTCTGATTCTCTTCCTGCCCATCATCGGCGCGCTCATCTACATCATCGCCCGCCCCGCAGTCGCCTGAGAACGGAGGACGAAATGAGAAGCGACGAAACAGCCTGGTTCCATCCGCCGGACGTGCCGATGATCGCGACCACACCATGTGGCTCCCGGTGGCCGGTCGTACCATGAACGATGTCGATCGCAGCCACCTTCCAATCCGCCGGCCGTCCTTCTCGGGGACCGTGCGGAAGACTTTGGATGGATCTCAGCCCGACTGGAACCTGATCGGCCATCCGGTACCGCCGTCAGGTGCTCCCAACGTGCTTCTCGTATTGATCGACGATGCCGGTTTTGGGAACCCGAGTACATTCGGAGGGCCAATTCAGACGCCTAACCTGACGCGAGTTGCGGAAGGCGGGCTTCGCTACAACCGCTTCCATGTCACTGCACTGTGCTCTCCGACCCGGGCGTCATTGCTCACCGGTAGGAACAACCATGCTGTGGGTTTCGGCTCCATCGGAGAGCTCTCCGGTGGTTTCCCTGGGTACTCGGCGACCTTACCTCGTGATTGCGCACCTCTCCCTCGGATTTTGCGGGACAACGGCTACAGCACCGCCATCTTCGGCAAGTGGCACCTCACGCCCGACGGCCAACAGGGTCCCGCCGGTCCCTTCGATCGTTGGCCGAATGGCTGGGGATTCGACTACTTCTACGGGATCTTGGGTGGAGGGGCAAGCCAGTGGGATCCCTGCCTGGCCGAGAACCAGAAGATAATCGGGACTCCGGACGGCTACTACGACAAGGACGATCCCTTCTACTTCCCGGACGCCATGGCGGATCGGACCATCGAGTGGCTGCATGCCATCCGTGCCCAGGATGCCGACAAGCCCTTCTTCGTCTACTTCTCCACGGGTTGTAGCCATGCACCGCATCACGTGACACAGGAGTGGGCCGACAAATACAGAGGAAAGTTCGACCAGGGCTGGGATCAGCTGCGCGAGGAGACGTTTGCTCGCCAAAAGGAGCTCGGAGTGATCCCCTCTGACGCCGAGCTGACCCCTCGTAACGCGGCGTTTCCGGCGTGGGAAGGCGTCCCGGACAATTTGAAGGCCTTTTACGCCCGACAGATGGAGGTGTACTCGGGGTACTCGGAGAACGCGGACTACAACGTCGGGCGTGTCATCGACGCCATCGACGGGCTGGGCGAGCTCGATGACACACTCATTGTGTGGATCTGGGGCGACAACGGGGCGTCCATGGAGGGGACGACCACGGGCTCGTTCAACGAGCTCACCATGCAAAACGGCATTCCGCTGACCGACGAGATGCAGCTCCAGCTCTCGGAGCGCTACGGCGGGCTCGACCAATGGGGCGCTGCCGTGATGGATCCGCACTACTCGGCCGCATGGGCGTGGGCTGGGGCCACGCCGTTCCAGTGGGGAAAACAGGTAGGTTCGCATTTGGGCGGGACCCGCAACCCTATGGTCGTCCATTGGCCCGCACATATCAAAGACCGTGGTGACCTTCGTACCCCGTTCACACACGTCATCGACGTGGCTCCCACCATTCTCGATGTTGTCGGCATTCCCGAACCCGGTACGGTCGACGGCATCGCGCAAGAGCCGATGCATGGTTCGTCGTTCAGCGCATCGCTCAGCGACGGGGCGGCGCCTGAGCACCGAACACAGCAGTACTTCGAGACGGTGGGCAACCGTGCCATGTACAAGGACGGATGGTGGCTGGCCATGAAGACCGAGCGCATCCCGTGGGACCTCACACCCGAAGCGCTCGCTCCGTTCGCGCCGGGTGTCTGGGATCCCGATAGTGGCCCTGCGGAGCTCTACTACCTGCCCGACGACTTCTCTCAAGCGAGAGATCTCGCGGCCGACAATCCGGAGAAGGTGCAGGAGCTGAAGGATCTGTTCTGGGAGGAAGCAGAGCGCTACAAGGTGTTGCCTCTGCTCGCGGCGCTCTCGGCCTTCTTCGGTGTCGTGCCTCCGATCGCCGAAGATACAGTCTTCGAGTTCCGGGGCGACGTCCAGAACATTCTTTCCGGCATGATCCCGAGGATCTACAACCGTTCATACACCATCACGGCGGACTTGGTTGTACCGGAGAAGGGCGTTGAAGGTGTCATCGTCGCCGAGGCCGATCACCTCGGCGGATTCACCCTCTATGTCAAGGAGGGCAAGCTCACCCATACGTATTCGATGATGGGCGTGTTCGTCTACACCCAGGTCGCCGAAGAGGACCTGCCCACCGGCGACATCACGGTACGCATGGAGTTCCTGGCGGACGCGGCGAAGCCAGCGACAGGTGGAGATGTGACACTGTTCGTCGACGAGCGCCCAATCGGAAAGGGGCGAATGGACTATACGGTGCCCATCCGCTTCTCAGCATACGCCGGCATGGACATCGGACGTGACAATGGTGGTGTCGTGGACCGCGCCTACGAGGACGAAAAACCTTTCCCGTTTACGGGGACCATCAAGAGAGTGGTGTTCGACATCACGCCGCACATCACCGAACAGGAGGAACTCGACGTCCACACAGCTCACCAGCACGGCCAGGCGGCCCACGCGTTGTCGGAGTGATCGAAAGAACACCAGGTCAAGGCGAGCGAACGATAACGACGGGGACATGCCGCAGTCTCCTCGAGCGCTCGAACAAGCGATCAACACTGCGGACCCTGTGAGCGCGAATGTCAACCGGAATACAGCCGAGTTCCTGATTGAGCCAGGCTCGACGGTGCGCTGTCCTCAGTGCGAACGTTTGAGGCTCATCCGACGAGCTGTGTGACACCGTCAATGACGAGGACCAGCCCGAGTACCGCCGACGGGTAAAACGTAAGGGGTTCCTTGTGCCGAGCGATCCAGTGTTGCGTGCTCGTGAGCCATTCAGTCGCTCGTTTGCCCAACAGGATGTAGAAGAGTGCTGCGGCCCAAACGAGAACGGTGGAAACCCCCACATAGAGCACAGCAAGCGAGAGAACACCTGCGTCACCGAGGCCGGACTCCGTGATCATGCCCGCTGTGGCGATCGTGATGCTGAGTCTCTTGGGGCCCCCTACTCCCAACGCCGCTCCCGCCGCGAACACCGACAACGGTCGTAAATTTGCCAGTCGAGCACGGAACGCTTCTGTCCGGGGATTGGGTCCTCGGACTCGCACAGGTTCGCTCTGGTGTCGGCGCACGCGCACGGCGGTCAGAAGGAGAGCGGCACCGAACGCGATGATGACCGCGGCGATAAGTGTCGGATGGTTCTCGCTGTTGCCGAATGTGATCGTTCCCAGACTGAGCGCGAAGATGAAGAACGCTGCTTGACCAGTGACAAATCCGATGGCGAATGCCGCGCCTTTGATTCGCCCTCGAGCGCTGGTGACGACGGCAAGTACGGAAGCGAGGGCGAGAGGACTACTCGCCGCCACGACCGCGAAAAGCAGCGTACGCAGCGCGAGATGGTCCCACGGTGCGGAGGACACGACGACTCAGGGCGAGTAGGGACCCGGGTCTGCCGAATCCGACGGAGAAACGAAAAGCGCAGCCGCCACGAAGGTTGGAATCTCCGCTGAAGAGATGTCATCGGACCAAGGTATGCCGGGGTTTGAACGTGAAACGGAGCGGCAACGCCGAGGAACCAGTCCGCACTCTACAAAACGGGTCAAGCATCGGTTTTATCATGCCTGACCCGCATCACGCGTCGAATTCGAAATCTGCGATCGTCGATAGTTTTCTCGTCCTGGCCGCGGTCACCCACGAGAAGTGCTTCGGGTTTGCCGGAGGAGGGCCCGAAGCCCGTTTTGGCTGCTGCGCTTCGCCGGTGTTCTAGTTCGGGCCACCGCCGATAAGTCCCGCGAACTCCTCTTCCAACTTCGCCCGCACCGGCGGATTCATGATCAAGTCCAAATTGGCAATCGACCGCTGTCTGACCAGGCGTCCGTCCGGATCGAGGAATCGGACGAGGGCCCTCAGATTCGCCCCGAGCGCGATCAGTCGGTCCCACCGAATCGGGTCGTCCGGGTGTGCCAGCTCGATGAATTCCTCCAGCCTTTCAAACCACCTTCGAAACTGGTGATCAGACGTATAGCTACCGGCAAACTCCCGGAACTCGATGAGTGCCGGCTCGTCACCAGGGCGGATCATCTCCTCGCCGACCGCCGAGAGAACCAGCCGCGGGACGTCAGCCTGAAGTGCACGGTCCCTCAGACCCGTGTCGCTTTGCCTCCGAACCGCCTCGCTGGCCCCCTCGGGGTACTCGAAGAAATACGCGGGGCTGCAGAGCGCCTTGAAGACTCCGAAGGTCCGGTCGTTGAAAATTCGACCCTGTCGCGACGATTGAAAGGGGAGAAAGCCGAACCTGAGCTCGATGATTCGGATCCAACCAAGCAGCTGTCCGAACTGGTAGAGAAACGCAAGCCGAAAGTACTCGTCATCGCTCTCGAACGGCCTCTGTGCCTCATTGCGGACAAGCCGAAAGACCTGGCGTTCGAGCGACTCCGCAGTCCGAGTCAACGGAACCGAGTACTTCCGGACCACTCTCTTCGTCTCGCGCTGCCAACCCAGCCAAGGACGAAAGACGTCGCTGTAGACGAATCCAACGCCACCACCGATGATGCCGCCCACCAACGAAGTAAGTGCGAGCCACCCGAGGTTCTCGCCGCCGCCCATCGTCCCAATACTATTGGCATCGATTCGCCGAACGACAGCAGAGACGCGCAGCACCACCGACGGGGTCGCATCCGATGAGCAACGCTACGCTTCGGTTGTGGTTATTTGCACCCGATGCGGTCAATCTCTGCAAGAGATTTCCCCCCGTCCTTGGGACGATCCCGCGCCACCTGGCTCCGGCCACCCGGACCCAGGAGTATGGCTGATGCGCCGGTGTCCGGCCTGTCAATGGCTGAACCTCGAGCGAAGCTTCCCGAGTCGTTGGACGCTCAATCCACAGCTCCGGGGGTTCATTGACAACCCGCAGCTCCGAGGACCCCACTTCGTCCCGAGTAAGGTGGTGGCTCGGCTGCCTGATGCTGCCGATACTGATTCGACTGTCCGCGTCTTGACCGCGGCCCGCAGAGACGTGGCCGCCGAGTTGTACGCAATCGTCGAACGACATCGCCGGCACCTCGGGCAGATCCTTCACACTTCGCTCAATGACCTCTCCGAGCATGAGGGATACGCCGAGGACGCGATCCTGTCCTTTCAACAGTGGCTCTTTCCATATCTCCTCGCTCACGGGCCGCTTCCTTTCTTCGACGGGCGATTCGACGAGGACTTGACGATCGAAAGCTTGGGATGGTGGCTCCGAGGTGGACAGCTAGGTGCCACTCTGCGCACGGTGAGCACCTTGCTCACGCTCGCTCTCGAAGGGAACGAGCTACGCATTTCGAACAACGAGGTCATTACGGGTCGTCGCGACAGAGAATCGGTGTGGGTGTGGGAAGTCAACGCAAATATCGGATCGCCATCTCTCGCTCACGAAGTAGACTTAGAGCCCGCGATAGGAGAGATCGAAAGATCAGTCTTCGGTACCTCTGTATCCGACCTGTACGAAACGCTCACGAATATCGAGAGGCTCCGCTCCTTGACGCGTGTCGAAGAGGGACCGAATGGATCGCTGCAGATCGACCTCTCGGGGGCGCCTTCGGACCTCCAGCGCAAGCTTTCGGTTCTGCTTTTGAGCAGAGATCGGCTCCGCAACGACGCGCCAACCTTCTACTTTCCCGAAGACGTCGGTCTGCGATCAGATGCGGAGGTCATCGAGGAAGCAGGACTGGGGATCGATTGGCTGCGGTACGCGCCTCTGATCCCGACCTCCTACGGGCACGACGGCCACGTGTTCCAATCGTGTACGACATCACGATTGCTTCTTGACCGTATGATGCAGCGCGCAACGTCTTCGAGGAACTTCCGGCTGCGGTGCGCCCAGGATGTTGCGAAAGCACGATACCCGGGCCTGGTTTCGGATGTGGCGAAGCGAACTCGGCGCTACCACGCACTCCTTGAGGAAGCCGTGGCCAACATCTGTCGGTCGGTAGATCTGACCGCCGTCTCGGGCGTGGAGACGTGGGCAGGGATGTCCCGCCAAGCCTTCCTCAGAGAATGTGGGGAGATCGACGTCCTCGCGGTGGGCCCGGCGCTGGGCGGCCATGCTGCCGTCGCCTATGTTGTGGAGGCGAAGGATACCGACGTGTCGTTCTACAAGGGACCCGGCGCCGGTGTCGCTCGAGCGGCCGTGCAGCACGGGTCCGAACAGATAAAACGAAAGTCCGATTGGGTGTGTCGGCATCTCGAAGGCCTTGCCGAAGCCGTCTCTGAAGAGATTCCTTGGGATGTTCGTTACGTGGTACCCATAGTGGTCACGCGACACACGGCCATGCCGCTCGGTGCCGGTGAGGCACCGGTCGTTTCTCGTTACGAGCTTGGACCAGTCCTTCGGAGCCTTCAATCCGAACCGATCGACAGTTGGCGGCGGGACATCAGGGACACCGTTCTGACGGCGGCGACCTAGCCGACCTTCGTTCGCTGTTCCGGGCTGAAAATGGCCCAGTCTCCGGGTCGTACCGACGGTGTAGGTATGGTCGAGATGCTCCCGTCCGGCGCCTGACTCCACTCGACGACGATCTCGAAAGGAGGGCTCCCCAAGTGGTCGCCCTTGATCAGGAAGGCTTCCATCTCCGGAGTTCCGAATGACCAGAGGATCGCACAGGCACGGAGCTCTGCCGACATCTGTCGACAGCGCACCATGGCAACTTCAAGGACCTCGTCGACGGGCTGCGTTGACGCCTTCGGGAATCCGGTGAAGCCGGTCTGGCCTGTGCGATAGAGCACGGCGGAAGGCAGCATGAAGTCGAGACCCTGCTGCATCCAGTTGATCGCTGTGGGAAGAATGAGCTCCTGAAGTTTCCGAACGTCGTTGCGGACACCGGGAGTCGTTACTTCTTCCCAACTCCCGTGAAGTGCCACATCCCCGCGAATACGCGTCTGTCAGTTCGCCCGGTTCCAGAAGACCGAAAAGGCAGAGGAGGCACCGAGTCCGTGCGCCGTGGCGAGAGGGCCGGGCGTGGTGTCGACATCCCCGTACTCCCCGAGGGCAATGCCCTCGCCGGTTCTCCACACCTTGGCGTCGAACAGACCACCGACATTGCCGGCATTGTCGGTCACGATCGCTCCCTCGTAGTGCTCGTCGCCGAAGTCGCTGGTTCCGGTGAATTTCCGGTTGTAGTAGTACGCCTCGGTGATTGCCTCAGCCGAGGAGTTCTCACAGACCGATACGGGGCACGTCTGCACCACATCGAATCCCTGACTGCTGGTGACGTCTTTCAGGGAGAGTTCGTACTTGGCACGGCCGAGAGAACGGATGGAGGATTCGATCGCGTCACCCGGGCTGACCTGGAACTCGAAGTGGGAGTTAGCCGGATACATCTCGTACCAGGCGTTGTAGTGCGCTGTAGTTCCCTTGCAGTTGGCGGAGATACCGTCCTGCTCGACGGTCTGGTCGGCCCACCCGTCGAGCCCTATCCAGTGGAAGGAAAACGTGTTTGGACTGTTGGAGCACGCCACCGACGGCACGTTGTAGTTCGCGACGACGGAGGTGAAGGTCTGCCCGGCCGTCTTCGGCAGGGCTGCGTAGCCAGACCAGTTGCTGCTGTACGTGACAGGGATTCCATTCGGCCTCACCTGTGGTTCATTTCCGTGAAACGGGATGAGTGGTCGCGACAGGCTCGCCGCTGGACCCGCTGCCCCCGCGACCGCCGTCGTCAAGCCCAGGCTCGCCACGACCACCGAAGCCAGGACCGCGAACTTCCCGCAAAGTTGCATTTGTCAGACACCCTTCGGTTGACCAGCTCGACATTGGACCAGACCCGCGGACGTTAGCACCGGGTCCCAGGTCCGACTCTTCTCCGCTGCGCGGCTGAGGCCTCCCTCGGCCCCGAGCCATCGGAGCGTGGCATCAGCGAACACCGACAGGTTCACCGTGGCCCCTTCACCAGTGGAGCGTTGGCTCCTGGCCGAGCGCGAACTGTCGTTCGTGTGGCGACTCCAGGAGCCCCACCACGGCCGATGCAGCGAGCAGGGCTCCCGGCTCACCGGCGCAATCGGCGCCACGCGCGGTACCCTGAAGAAAGAGGACACTGGAGTCGAAACCATGCCTGCGGAGTTGTTCCAGCGCTATCGGGTCATCGACGTCGATACGCACCTGACCGAGCCTCCCGACTTGTGGACCTCGCGGGTCTCGTCGAAGTGGGGAGAGGCTGTACCCCACGTCCGGAACGTCCGCGGGAACGACATCTGGGTGGCTGCCGGCAACTTCCTCAACACGCCCGGCAATACGGCGATCGCAGGATGGGACGGTTACGTGCCCGACGGTCCCAGAACCTACGACGAGATCCCGCCGTCGGCCTACGACGCCAATGCTCGCCTCGCGCACATGGACGTCGAGGGCATCTATGCGCAAGTGCTCTATCCCAACGTCGCTGGATTCGGATCGGCGTACTTCCTGAAGCTCGGTGACCGCAAGCTGGTCACGGCCTGCGTGCGCGCGTACAACGACTTCCTTGTCGAGTGGACGTCGGCCGACCCGTCGCGGCTGGTCCCGGTCATGTCCACGCCCTTCTGGGACCTGGACTTCGCCGTTGCTGAGCTCGAGCGCTGCGTCGAGAACGGCCACAAGGCGATGAACTTCTGCAACCACCCTGACTCGCACGGAGAGCCGCCGCTCTCGGACCCGCACTGGGACCGTCTCTGGGCTGCCGCGCAGGACGCGGAGGTCCCGGTCACCTTCCACATTGGTGGCGGCGACATCACTGCGCCGTTCGCCAAGGATCCGCATCTCAGCTTCCAGGCGAAGTTTCCCAAAATCTCTGCGCTGATGATCTTGGACAACATCGAGACGCTCGCCGACCTCGTTTTCGGCGGCGTATGTCATCGCTTCCCGGAGCTGCGCTTCGTCTCCGTGGAGTCGGGCGTCGGCTGGCTACCCGGTGTGCTCGAGACCTTCGACTGGCAATGGGGTAACAGCGCGATCCGTGAGGCACATCCCGAGTACGACCTGTTGCCGTCCGAGTACTTCCGCCGTCAGATCTACGGCTGCTTCTGGTTCGAGGAAGACGCTGCGCGTGTCGCCATCGAGCACTACCCGGACAACGTGCTCTTCGAGACGGATTTCCCGCACCCCACGTGCCAGCACCCCGGACCAGCCAGCATCGGAGTGCCTCCCGGCGAGTATGCGACGAAGGCCCTTGACGGTCTCACGGATGAGGTGGTCGCCAGGGTCTTGCACGACAACGCCGCCAAGCTCTACGACCTCGCTTGAGGACAGGCGGAGGAAGCTGATCAGTCGCGGTCCCTCGACATCTGGGCCGACGACCGAACGTCGTCACGAAGGGGCCGCGGGCCTCGCTCAGGGACGCAGCACAGGTCGCTATTCGAAAAGCGCCCACCTATTGCGGTGGTAGGCCGCCGTCGGCGTGCTCTCCGACACGGTTTTCTCTTGGCGTCGACGCCGTTGCTGGTGCTATGCAGTGCACCTCTTTGAAGGGGGGCACAGTGAAATACCGCCAGCCGATGGCTGCAATTGTCGTGGCAATAGCCTTGGGCGCGAGTTCCGTTTTGATCACATCCGCGGCTGCGCGTGCGACGCAAAGCGATCACGTAATGGCGATCTCCAGCAACAAAACGCTGACCAAGGACCTCATGTGCTCGAACTTGACCGTCGACGCGGGCGTGACACTCACGACGAATGGGTTCAATATTTACTGCTCTGGTGCAGTGATCAATGACGGGACCATCGTTACGGGATTCAGTCCGTCGAAAAGCTGGCCGGACTCCTTTGGTGGTTCCGGTGGAGGAGCGACCAACGTTGGCGGTTTACACGGTCCCCCGACGCCCGGCTTCAATACGATCGCTCCCGGTGGTACGACGTGCACCACAACGAACTGCACGGCCGGGGACGGTACCTCGCCGACCGCACCCACCCTCACGGACACGCTTGTGCAGTCTTGGAACAGCAGCGGGTCCGAGGACTTCCTGAACGGTGCCGGTGGCGGGTCAAGTTCCTTCGCCAAGGGGGGGTTGGGAGCTCATGGCCTGCTCATCTCGGGCGACTCCATTGACGCCGGCACGATCGACGCCGCGGGGAAAAATGGCAAGAACGATCCAGGTCAGTCCGCAGGCGGTGGTGGCGGAGGTGGTGTGGTCGTGCTCGCCTACGGAAGCGGTGGGTACAGGCCAGGTTCCTACAACGTTGCCGGTGGATACACCGTGGCAGTCGATGGCACCCATCACGAGTTCGGTGGCAACGGACAGGTGTTGGCCGGCGACGTGACGCCGTTCTTGTTGGATGATGAGTTTCATGGGTCGACGCTGTCGTCAGACTGGACCGCGGTTGCAGGTCCAGGGGACCAAAGCAACAACGAAGAAGAGTGCTACTCACCGAAGAATGTCACCATGGCCGGAGGCAAACTAAGGGAAAAGGCGGCGGTCGGGTCGGTGCCGAAGTGCGATTGCCCATTCGTAACTCCATCGTCGAACGGCTGCGGCTATGTCTCGGGCGCGGTCCAATGGAGCTCACTCTCATTTACATATGGAACGGTATCTTTCCGGGCCAAGTTTGCCGGAGGTCAAGGCACTTGGCCCGCCATCTGGTTGCTCGGTGCAGATTGCCAAAGTCCGACGTGGCTCCAGGCAAATTGTTCGTGGCCTGCACCGGGTTCGGACGAGATCGATATTGCCGAGATTCTTCAGTCCAATCACTCCAAGGTAAATGAGCAAGTTCACACTGAGGACTCGAGCGGGACGGTTCAGTCGCCAGGCTGCCTTGCCTCCACGAGCGATGTCTCTCAGAACTGGCACACCTATACGCTCATCTGGGCACCGGGTTCACTCACATGGAAGATCGACGGGGTTCAGACCTGCCAAACAACGTCGTATGTTCCCACCACCCCCATGTTTCTGATTATGGATACCGCGGTGGGCGGCGGAGGCGGTGGCACCGTTCGAAACTCCACGTTGCCGCAGACTACAGAGGTCGACTACGTCAGAGTCAGCTAGTACGAGCCAGGGTGTGGAGCGTTGTCGTTCGAGGGATCTCGGTTTCCGATCCCGGCACTTCGACCGAGCCCCGCGACTCGAGCTCCGCGTTGATCATGTCAGGGATGCAAGTTGCTGCCACCTGGTTGGCCGTGGAAACCGGGTCGACGAACTGAAGGGGTAATCTGCTCATCTTCGCTTGAACCCGAGGCGGGGCGGGCCGAGCCTTGAAGGGAACAATGCCCATTCCGAGAACGAACCGAGACATTGTTCCCGGCAACGAGAAGTTGCTCCATCTCTGTTGGGCACTTGGAAGGCGCGGGAATCACACCCGAGGACGGAGATGCGGAGCGGTTCGTGCCACCCGAGTTGGCCTTTCCGGTGGTCGGGACCGGCGTCGATCCGGTGGCCGCTTTTCAGGTCGGATCAGATTCGTGGGGCGAGAGCCTCAGCATGGGAAAACCAGCAAAAACTCTTCTCATGCTGGGAAACGGCCAGCCGCTAGACCTCCGTTGGGTCGTTGCGAGCCGGGGCGATGGTCGCCCAACGTCCGCTCCCGGTCGGGAGACAGTTGTCGATGATTGGAATGGCTCGTGGTCCCCACATCCGAGCCTCTGCGTTGTGTCGTCCTCACGCAGTTCGCCTCGTTGTACTGGCGACGGAGTCGCGGCCAACCTCCGGCCTGGCAGATGGCAGGCTTGGATCCCGTGATCGAAGACTTCGCGAAGGAGTACCTGCACAGCGACCTCAAAGACGTGCGAGAGACGATGCTCTGGAAGCTCGAAGGGCTCTCCGAGTACGACGTTCGCCGCCCTCTCACCTTCACTGGGACCAATCTCCTCGGCCTGATCAAACACCTCGCCATCTCTGAGGCCTGGTACTTCGGCGACGTGTTCGCACGCCCGTTCCCTGGGCAGTGGCGCCGGTGGGACGATCCCGCCGGCCACCGCAACGTCATGTGGGCTGCTGCAGATGAGTCGCGCGCCGAGATCGTTGGCCGCTACCGGCAGGCGTGGGAGCATTCGGACGCGACAATCGCCGGTCTCGACCTTGATTCGCCTGGCCACGTGCCGTGGTGGCCTCGCCCGGACGTGAAGCTATTCAACGTCCTGGTCCATGTGCTCACCGAGACGAATCGGCACGCAGGGCATGCCGACATCCTGAGGGAGCAATTGGATGGCGCGGTTGGATTCGACGCGGCGAGCATGGCGCAGCACGGGCGAGACGCGACTTTCTGGGAGAACCATCGGGCTCTGATCGAGCAGGCAGCGAAGACGGTCGACCCCCATCAGCCCTGAACGGCGCGAGTGCGTTTGTCAACGGAGCGCCGGAACCTCGAAGTGGTGAACCGAAAGTGGGATCGACAAGCCGGATTCATGATCATGGCGTGTCCTTCACTGACTCACGTTGACTTGGTTCCTCCTGCGCCCAGCATCCATCTCGGCGCCGGAAGGGGAGGTGGATCGAATCCAGATCTAGCCCTCTACGAAATGCGATGCGCGATTGCCGTGTCGCCAACGATCGAGACTTGTACCTTCTCCCAGAAGAACTGTGAAGGATAGGTGATCCCTGACCTGGCTGAAAAGGCCAGAGGGAGGCCGGGCTGCCATCCGTTGGCGGTAAGTTGCCATGCTGCGCTTTGAACCACAGCGTACTCGCCAAACCATTGCAGCTTTCCTGGAGCGATGGTGAGCGAGACCGGACCTCGTGGAGCGACCTATTCGACAGCGAGCGCAATGTTTCTGGCCAGTCTGATCTGGTTGGAATCGATCTGAAAGGACGCCGCAGTTTTCAGCTCGGGCAGTGCGATCGCAAAAACTCCTAGAGCAACCACGAACGAAGTAACAATTCCGATGAACCAGCCTGCGGTGAATCGACGAGCTGTCAGGTCGAAGCCACGATTGGCTGAGATCATCCGGCGTTGGACGACCTGTCTTACGATCTCGACGAGAGCCCATATTGCGATGATCCAAAGCAGAATCCCTACCGGTCACAAGATTCGATCCAGATACCAGAGACTTATTCGAACTGCGCTAGGTGTTCTGGCAAACGTGACCTCGGTGGCGAGGCAAAGGACCACTCCCAGTGCCGCGGCGGCAGCAAGCCGCTTGCGTCCGGCTCGCCAGCCCACGACGAGGATGAGGATGCACAACAGGAAAACGAAGATCCCGGTGGTGGCCGACTGAGTGGAAACCAATCCAAAGTAATTGAGCCAATTGTGCAGAGCAGGATCTCCCCTCACCCATATAGGAAGCGGAGATCCGGCCAGTGCAAGGTTCTTCAATCCAAATGGGATTCCGGAAAACGGCGCCGTCCCTCAGTGTCAAAATCATGGACAGGTTTCGCTGAGTTCCCGTTGCCTGCTGGATCACCGTTGGAAGCCAACAGACGGCTCCAACAGCTATCCCCAAGTCAAACCATCGCCATCGTTCCGGCCTGCGCACGATCAAGCCAATGACTGGAGCGCCGACAACCAAACCCAAGGCAAAGAAGACAAAGAAGGCTTCAGTCTGGACAGCCACTGATGCGAAAGCCACGAGCCACGGTCCACCAACCGAACGAGCCCGAGGCAATCACCCAGGCCAAAATGATACTGGCGAACATGAAACAGAATCCAAAATTCGGATTCCAACTGGGTTCTGCCAACACCGCTGGAATGAGACTTGCTATGCCGAAGGTGCCAAGGCCGACGATTCCGCACGCCCATCGGTCACCGCTCCGCCAAAGAGCTTCGACTGAGAGTGAGAGTGATAATGCGAGTCCTACCAGTAGCGCCGCACCCCACAACGCTCCGTTTGACGGAGCGAGGTGGACGGGAATGGCCAGCAACCAGAACTGGAGCGGTCCCGGGTCATAGAGGACATGACCGGAACCCTGAGACAACGTCGAGTATTGGCCAAGCAGTGGTGGATGCAGAGACAACACCTGGTACGAGCGGATCGAGATGGTCGCGTTGTCTTGAATCGCACGCCAGCCGCGGTGTATCTCGATCACGACTGGAGACAAAACAAGAACCCAGATAGTCAGATGGGAACAAATACGAACGAGTTGTTGATACTGAGACAAGAGCTTTGACGAATGGCCGGACGCCGTGAACTCGTGAGGCATTCCCTCCGTAGTGAGGGAATCTTGAATTCGCAACCGCCGAAGTCCTATCGGGACACAGCAATGCCCGGGCCACCTTCAGGCGTGGGTGACGAGGATACGTCCAGGGGTCTTCGGGCGGGCCTCAGGCGGGCCTCGGGCGAGCGCCTTGGTGGCCCGGGCTCGCGGCCGGGGTCGAACCCGTAACCGGACGCGTTCTGAGCTCGCTGGGGCAGGTGGAGGACACCATTTTTGGCTGAGACCGGGGACGCTCGGTCACTTGTCCCTGATCCGGCCTGAGCCGGCACGTCCGGTGGTCGGGCGCGGGATCGATCCGCGGACCTCACGCTTTTCAGGCGCGCGCTCTACCAACTGAGCTACCCGACCGGGCAACCGGGCCTGACCCACCCCGAGGATCGGTCGGGCGCCGGTGGCGGACCTGACGGGATTTGAACCCGCGACCTCCGCCTTGACAGGGCGGCGTGCACTCCGAGCTGCACCACAGGTCCTTGACCGAAATACCCATGCTGCCCTCCGGGTCGGCTCCAAGTCTTCCCTTCGGGCAGCCCTTCACTCTATCCCCTCCCGTCTCGCCTCCCCATCCGGCCGTCACCTGGTCGGGGGTCCCTGGTCGTCACGGTGTCGCCGCCCGAAAGGCCGAGACCGCCGCCTCGAACTCCTCGAAACGATCGGCGCTCAGCGCCTCGACGAGCCCGGAGGTGCAGAGCTGGTCGGTCATCGCCTCCGCTTCGTCGTGCTTGGCCTTCAGGTCCTCGACGTCGGGGAACGGCTCGGGCCACCCGAAGAACTTGGCCTGGCCCTCTCCCTCGTTGGTGAGGATCGCCTCGAGCGGCGAGAGCCCGACGGCGGTTGTGGACACCAGGTGGAGTCCGCCCCGCCACTCCCGAAGCGCCTGCATGAGCTGAGCGGCCCGTCCGGCCGGCGAGTCGCTGCGATCGGCCTCACGGAAGCCGACGAAGAGTGGGATGGCCGAGCCTTCCAGGCCCCCGACGAGCTCCTCGCACACAGCAACCTTGTCCTCCAGTCCGTCGACGCCGGCGTAGTGCGCAGCACCCCACTTCGAATGCGCTTCAGCCATCCGAGCGGCGGCCTCGCTCGCGCCCTTCCCCTGGATACCTTCCGTGTACATGGCCCGGACCGCGTCGGGTGCGAACCATCCCATGGCGGAGACCACGACGTCGGCCGACACCTCGCCGAGCATGCCCCCCCGGCCTGCGAAGTAGAACGCGAACGGATTGGACCAGCCCCACTCGGTGGCCCAGGCAAAGACGTCGGGGCTCAGGTAGATCGCCGTGCCGATGTCGTGGACCGGGACGGACGTCGATCGGACGACGGCGAGCCCGGCTTCGTGATCTGGGGACATGGGGTCTCCCTCCCTTCGAGGGTCCGATCATGGGACGGGCGCTCGCCGCGTGTCCAGTGCCGGGCCATCGCGGCCTTCACCCACCGTCCTTCGGGGAGAGCTCGGTGTCGATCGCCTCCCGCAGCTCCTCGAGGACCTTCGCTCGAGCCCGCAGCTTGGTGGCGGCGTGCGCCCGCCGGTCCACGCCGGTGAGGTCCTCGGCCGCCGCCCGGCCCGCGTCGGCCAGGGCCTCGGGTGGAACGACGGCGTCGAGCAGGCCGGCCTCCCGGGCCTGCTGCGGATCGAGCATCGTCCCGGTCACCACGGCGTGGTCGAAGTGGGAAGGCGTGAGCCGGTGGCGAGCCAGGACGATGGCGAACCAGGGCAGGGTGAGCCCGATGCGCACCTCGTTGAGCCCGAGCTTGAACGGGCCCTCGGCGCCCAGGCGGGTGTCGGCCGACATGAGGAGAAATGCACCGGCTGGGAACGCATGTCCCGAGCAGGCGACGGCGACGGGCGCGGGGAAGGAAAGGATTCGCTCGGCCAGCGTCGCGCCGAGACGGAGCATGGTGAGGGTGTCGTCGGCGGCCCCGTCGAAGACCTTCAGGTCGAACCCAGCCGAGAAGTAACCCGGCCGACCCGTCAAGAGCACGACGGTCTCGTCCCGCTCCGCTTGGTCGAACGCCTGGTGAAGCTCGCTGAGCATGGGGATGGAGAAGACGTTGACCTTTCCGTCGTCCATGGTGACGACGCTCACGCCCCCGCTTCGTTCGTAATTCACCAGATCGTTCATTGGCGCTCCGATCGCTTCGACTGGAGATGGAGATCCACGGGGCGTTCCGGGCTGGCTGATGCTCGGTGCCGGCCGAGACGCGCGCCATGAACCAGGGCGTGCTGGTACACCGTGGCCGGTAGCCGCGAGACCAGGTCGATCACCTTGGCGTCGGGACCGATCAGGGCGCGACGACGGTTGCGCCGGACCGCTGTGAGGATCTGTCGCGCCGCCTTCTCGGGGGACGTGATGAACATGCGCTCGAAGTCAGCCTGTGCGCTCTCGGGATCCGGAGACAGCAGTGCGACGCTCGGGTCCATGCGGGCGTTCTTGGCGATGTTGGTCTTGATCCCCCCGGGGTGGATCGTGGTCACGGACACTGGAGCACCCTCCATCTCGAGCTCCATGCGCAACGTGTCGCTGAAGCCGCGCACGGCGAACTTCGCCGCGTTGTAGGCCGATTGCGAAGGCACGCTGACGAGGCCGAAGACGCTCGACACGTTCACGACGTGCCCCTGGCCGGACGCCTTCAAGTGGGGGAGGAAGGCCTTGGTGCCGTAGACCACACCCCAGAAGTCGATGGCCATCAGCCACTCGAAGTCGTCGTAGGACATCGATTCCACCGTGGCGCCGAGCGCCACCCCCGCGTTGTTGACGATCAGGTTGATCCGGCCGTGGTCAGAGGCGACGCGGTCCGCCCAGTTGTAGACGGCCGCTCGGTCGGCGACGTCGAGCTGCTGACCCGTGACGGTGGTTCCGTGGGCGGCGCATCGTGTCACCGTCTCGGCCAGCCCGGCACCGTCGATGTCAGCGAGAGCAAGGTGGGCGCCGTCCCTGGCCAACTCTTGGGCCAGGGCTCGTCCGATTCCCGAGGCGGCCCCGGTCACCGCGGCGACGCGGCCGGTGAAGGACTTCACGCCCGTGCCGTTCCGGTGCGGCTCACGCGGCGGCGGTGGGCGCCGTGGAAGGTGACGCCGGGGAGGAAGACACCGGTCCCGGGGACGCATCACCACGGCGGCGCGGTCCCCGGAACACCATGGCCGAATCCTCCAGGTCGCTCATCTTCAGCGCACGGTAGTCACGGAGATAGCTCTGGCTGACCCGCCAGGGAGGACGGGCCCCCTGTCTCGGGAGCAGGTGAGCGGACCGCCGGATGTATCCCGACTTCAGGTTGAGCCACGGCTCGCCTTCGACCGCGACCGTCGGGTCCTCGTTTCGCGGCACGCACTCGCGCAGGTCGCGCGCACGCATGTGGTTGAGCAGGCGGCACACGTAGTCACACGTGAGGTCGCACTTCAGCGTCCACGACGCGTTCGTGTACCCCATGGCGACAGCGAGGTTCGGGACTCCTTCGAGCATCATGCCCTTGTACGTGAGACGCTCCGAGGGCACGACTGTCTCGCCGTCCACCGACACCGTGATCCCGCCGAGGAACAGAAGCTCGAGCCCTGTGGCCGTCACGACGATGTCGGCCCGGAGCTCGGCGCCCGAGGCCAGCAGGATCCCGTTCTCTGTGAATCGCGTGATCTGGTCCGTGACCACGGTGGCCGACCCGTCGCGGATCGCCGCGAAGAGGTCGCCGTCGGGGGCGGCGCAGAAGCGCTGGTCCCACGGGTCGTAGCTCGGTGAGAAGTGGGTCGCGATGTCGTAGCCCTGCGGGAGTTGGCGGGTCAGCCCGGTCAGGAGCATGTGCCTGATCTGCTTCGGCCAGCGCCGGCATGCCTGGTAGAAGGCCTGGGTCAGCAGCGCGTGGAACCACTTGGCGCCGGTCCCCGCTGCCTTGGCCGGCAGGATCCTGCGCAGGAGCGCCGCGACCGGGCTTCGTTCCGGCAGCGACGCGATGTAACCCGGCGACCGTTGCAGCATCGTGACGTGTGCGGCCGACCGGGCCAGCGCCGGCACCAGGGTCACCGCGGTCGCGCCGCTGCCGACGACGACCACCTCCTTGTCGGCGTAGGCGAGGCTCTCCGGCCAGTGTTGGGGATGGACCACGGTGCCGGCGTAGTCGTCCAGGCCGGCGAACTCCGGGAGGTAACCGTGGTCGTACCGGTAGTAGCCGCTGCACACGAACACGAACCCGGCCGTGAGGTCGATGGTCTCGACGGGAACACCGTCCGACACCCGTTCGGCCGTCACGTGCCAGCGCGACTCGTGGCTGACCCAGTCGGCGGCGAGCACGCGGTGTTCGAGGTGGACGTGTGCATCGATCCCGCCCTCGGCGGCGGTGTCCTCGATGTAGCGGAGAATGGACGCGCCGTCGGCAATCGACTTCTCCCCGGTCCAGGGCCGGAACGAGTAGCCGAGCGTGTGCATGTCCGAGTCGGAGCGGATGCCGGGGTAGCGGAAGAGGTCCCATGTGCCGCCGACCGCGCTGCGGGCCTCGAAGATCTCGTAGCTGGCCCAGGGGCAGTGCGTCTGGAGGTAATGGCCGGCACCGATGCCGGACAGGCCGGCCCCGACGACGAGCACGTCGAGGTGGTCACCGCTGCTCACGGTCGGCGCCTGGTCCCCGGGTCCGGCCCGGCCCACCGGTTCGGTCGCGGCTGTCAAACCCCTGTTGCTCGAACTGTCGCTCACTGAGCCCTCCACCTCCGAAGGTCGGGTCCTCCCAGGATTTCACCAACTCCGAGGTCTCGCCGTCGCTCGGAAGGGTGGTCCGGCCCGCATGCCTCCCGACGAGCCCGCTGTTTCATAACCCTGACGTTAACGTTAGACTTTCGTGAGTGACCACGACCGCTCTCCCCTCGAGCCGGGGCCAGGCCCCGGGAGCATCGCTCCAGGCGGGCGCGGGCGACGGCACGGGCGGCCGCCCCGGTACCGGGCCCGAGGCCACCGACGATCGATCCTCCCGCTACCGCTGGATCGCACTCTCGACCGTGACCCTGGGCACCCTGATGGTGTTCATCAACCAGTCGATCGTGCTGATCTCGCTGCCGGACATCTTCCGCGGCATCGGCCTCAACCCGTTGACTCCCGGCAACACCGGCTACATGCTCTGGATGCTGATGGGCTTCGGCGTCGTGCTCGCCGTGCTCGTGGTCTCGCTCGGCCGCGTGGGCGACATGTACGGTCGCGTCAGGATCTTCAATCTCGGCTTCGCCGTGTTCACCGTCTTCTCGGTTCTGCTCGCCGCAACCTGGCTCACCGGGACTGCGGGCGCCATCTGGCTCATCCTCATGCGGCTCGGCCAGGGCGTCGGCGGTGCCATGCTCTTCGCCAACTCGTCGGCCATCATCACCGACGCCTTTCCGCCCGATAAGCGGGGGCTGGGCCTCGGCATCAACAACGTCGCGGCCATCGGTGGCTCCTTCATCGGGTTGGTCCTGGGCGGTTTGCTGGCGCCGGAGGCGTGGCGCCTCGTCTTCTTGGTCTCGGTTCCCGTGGGCGTGTTCGGGACGGTGTGGGCCTACCGGAAGTTGGAGGACCGCGGCATGCGCGTGCCGGCCAAGATCGACTGGGTCGGCAATGCCACGTTCGCCGTCGGTCTCGTCCTCGTTCTGGTCGGGATCACGTACGGGCTCCTCCCCTACGGTGGCCACACCATGGGCTGGAGCAGTCCCGTGGTACTGGCCGAGATCTTCGGCGGCCTCGCCGTCCTCGTCGTGTTCGGCTTCATCGAGACCCGGGTGGCCCAACCGATGTTCCGCCTCCAACTCTTCCGCATCCGGGCGTTCACCGCCGGCAACGTGGCCAGCTTCCTGGCGTCGCTCAGCCGGGGGGGCTTGATGTTCATGCTCGTCATCTGGCTGCAGGGGATCTGGCTCCCCCTGCACGGCTACAGCTTCTCCCAGACTCCGCTCTGGGCCGGTATCTACATGATCCCGCTGACCGTGGGTCTTCTCGCCGCCGCGCCGCTCAGCGGGCTGTTGGCCGACCGCTACGGCGCGCGGCCCTTCGCCACCGGCGGCCTCCTTCTGGCGGCCCTGACCTTCGTCCTCCTCATCGAGTTGCCGGTCGACTTCGGCTACCCGGTGTTCGCTGCGCTCATCTTCTTGAATTCCGTCGGGATGGGCATGTTCGTGGCGCCGAACCAGACCGGCATCATGAACAGCCTTCCGGCGAGCCAACGCGGTTCGGGCGCGGGCATGGCCGGTACCTTCAACTCGTCCGCCCAGGTGCTCTCCATCGGCATTTTCTTCACCTTGATGATCCTGGGCCTGGCGGCCAGCCTGCCGGCGAACCTGTACCACGGGCTCGTCGCCCAGGGAGTCAGCCCGTCGGTGGCCGCGAGGGCATCGCACCTGCCGCCCGTGGGCAGCCTCTTCGCCGCCTTCTTGGGTTACAACCCGATTCAGGTGCTCCTCGGCAGCTCGGCGCTGTCGCACCTGCCGCACCACACGGCGGCGTACCTGACCAGCCGCCGGTTCTTCCCGCATCTGATCGCGCCGGCCTTCTCCAAGGGACTCACCGAGGCGTTCGCGTTCGCCGCGGCCGCCTGTGTCCTCGGCGCGGTGGCGTCGCTCTTGCGCGGTGGCAAGTACCACTACGAGGACGATCCGACGAACCGGGACGACGGGAACGAGCGGCCGGACGAGCTTTTCGAGCGGGTCTCCGCCCAGGAGGCGGTGGCCGAGACCGAGCCCCTCCTGGCGGTGGACTGACATGGCCGCCGCCGCGTCACGCCTCTCCGAGGCTGCACCGACCACGGGACTCACGTCGACGGCGCCGGCGGAGGACGCCGGCGAGACCGGGATCCGCATCAGCGAAGCCGCGACCCGCGCCGGCGTGTCGGCGCGGACGCTGCGCTACTACGAGGAGTTGGGTCTCCTCACGCCATCGCTCTACACACCCGGAGGGGAGCGGCGCTATACCTCCGAGGACCTCGCACACCTCCAACGCATCCTCGAGTTGCGCCAGGTGCTCGGCATGAACCTCGACGAGATCAGCGAATTCCTCTCCCTCGAGACGAGACTCGACGAGCTCCGGACGACGTACCGGGCCGCCAAGGGCGTGGCGACGAAGAGAGCGCGGGCCGAGCAGAAGACGACGCTCGAGGAGGCTCTGGTGCTGAACGAGTCGCTCGCCGAGCAGATCGGCGCCAAGCTGGCCCGGATGGACGAGTTCCGCGCCAGGCTGGCCGCCGCGGCCGAGCGCTGCCGAGAGCTGCTGACGGAGTTGGACCAAGCCCCGTCGGAGTAACCCGTACGCCGTTCGGTCCTTCGCTCACGGGGCGGGAGGCTCCGGCCCGTGGGACCACGTCGGGGCTCCCCGATTGAGCCGGACACGGCGGGGTGGGTGCAGTTCGGTTCTTCCCTTGTGCCTACGCTGTCGGACGTGCCCTGCGACGAGGATCTGGCGCACCGGATCCGGGATCTCCTGTCGAGCGAGCGCGGGCTCAGCGAGAGGAAGATGTTCGGCGGACTCGCCTTCCTCATCGGCGGCAACATGGCGATCGCGGCGAGCGGGCAGGGCGGTCTGCTCGTCCGTGCCGACCCCGACTCCTCCGACCGTCTGGTCGCGACCGGAACGGCCTCGGTGGCCGTGATGCGTGGCCGGCCCATGCCCGGCTGGCTGCGCGTCCCCTCCGAGCAGGTGAAGACCAAGCGGCAACTTCAGAAATGGGTCACCGTCGGCTGCTCGTACGCCCGTTCCCTGCCGGAGAAGGGCTCGGGCCACGCCGCGAGGACGTCGCGGGCGAAATCGCCCGCCGGCGCGGCACGCCGGGTCCCGTCGACCTGATCGAGAACGTGACCGATCCGACCCGCGCCCGCCGGTGCCGGCCGGGCCAGAAAGGATGCACACCCGCTCTATGACGGAGGTGGCCACCCCGGACGCCGGCACCGCACCTCGCGCGTGGGTGGCACCCGTTCGTTGGTACCGGTCCAAGGACCCGGAGCTGTTGGCCCTCAAGCGTGCGGTGCGCGCCGCCTTGGTCATGCCGGCCGCCTTCGCTCTCGCCCACGCCGCTTTCTCGAACAGCCAGGTGGATCTGTTCGCCTCGTTCGGCTCGTTCGCCCTCCTGCTCCTGGTGGAATTCACCGGGCGGCCGCGGACCCGGCTCGCCGGATACCTTGCGCTCTTCGCCGTGGGCTGCGGTTTCATCGTCTTGGGCACGGCGGCCTCGACCCACGAATTGGCGGCCGTGGTGGCCATGGCCGTGGTCGGGTTCGCCGTTCTGTACACCGGCATCGTCACACCTCTGGCCGCGACGGCCGCGACGGCTGCGCTCCTTATGTTCGTGCTCCCGGTCGCCGTTGCCCAACCCGCCTCGGCGATCGGGCCGCGCCTCCTCGGTTTTCTGATCGCGGGGGCGATCAGCATTCCCGCCTGCCTCCTCCTCTGGCCGCCCCCGTGGCACGACGAACTGCGGCACAGGCTCTCCGCCGCCGTCTTGGCGATCGCCCGGGTGGCCGACACCCGATCCGCCGCCGGCCCGGTGTACGCCGAGGACCGCTCGGCCATGACCTCTGCGCTCGCCGGGCTGCGCTCACAGTTCAGGGCCACTCCCTACCCGCCGACCGGCACCGCCGGAATTGCCGTGGCGCTGGCGAAGCTCGTCGGTCGAGTGGAATGGGTGGCCGGCAACGCCACGTTCGCCGGCGAAAGCCTGGGCCCGCTCGACCCTCAGTTGAGTGAGGTCCTCGCCGGGGTGGGCGCAACCCTGCGCCGGTCCGCCGACCTCATCTGCGACGGGGCGGGCCACCCCGTCGACGACTCCACAGTCGTGCTCCGCCTGCGCGACGAGGTGGAGCGGCTCGGGGCGAGCGTCGGAGCGCAGAGGGACGCCGAGCTCTCACGGCTGCTCGAGGTCGACGACGAGGACAGTGGGACCGAGGAGCCGAACCTCTCCGACGGGCTCGAGGGCCTGCCCGCCCATTTCGCGTCGATGCTCGATCCGGGCCTCCACGTGCGGACCCTCGGCATCATCACCGAGATGGTGGCCGACGCCACGCTGGCGGCGGCCGGGGCCCAAACGGCGGTCGACCAGAGGTTGGGAACAGGTGAGGACTCGGCTCCGCGCACGTTCTGGCGGCGGTTCTCGTCGCAGCTCTCCGTACACTCGGTGTGGTTCCGCAACGCGATACGGGGAGCCGCCGGACTCGCGTTGGCGGTGGCGGTCGTCGAAGTCGACGAGCGTCTCGCACGGGTTCTGGGTCGTGCTCGGCACGCTCTCGGTATTGCGCACCAGCGCGCTCGGAACGGGTGCCACGGCCCTGCGGGCCGTCGCCGGCACGGCCGTCGGATTCGTGGTCGGCTCGGCCATCATGATCGGCGTCTCGGATCACACGGTGTTGCTGTGGGTTCTGTTGCCCCCTGCGGTGCTCATCGCGGGGGCGGCCCCCGCGGTGATCTCGTTCGCCGCCGGGCAGGCGGGGTTCACGTTGGTCGTGATAATCCTGTTCAACATCATCGATCCGACCGGCTGGAGGGTGGGCCTGACCCGGATCGAGGACGTCGCGATCGGCTGCGCCGTGAGCATCGTGGTGGGGCTCCTGTTCTGGCCCCGGGGTGCGACGGCGGCACTGGGTCGCGCGCTCAGCGCCGCGTTCGTCGCCAATTCGGGCTACCTGGCCGATGCCGTCGACCGTCTGACGACGACGACGAGGACGGTGGACACGCGCCCGAGCCAGCGCGTCTCGCACAGCGCCTATCTCCGCCTGGACGACGCGTTCCGCCAGTACTTCGCCGAGCGGGGCGCCAAGGTGGTGTCGCTCGAGACGACGGCGCGGCTCTACACCGGCGCCAACCGCATCAGACTGGCCGCCTTCACGCTCACGTCACTCCAGCCGGAGCCGCCGGCCCCGGGCAAGCCCGAGCTCGAGTCGGTGGAGGTGGCCGGCGCCGTCCTGCGCGACTCGTATGCGTCCAGCCATCGGTGGTACGAGGAGTTCGCCGAGGTGCTCGCGGGAAGGCGCGCCTCGCTCGATCCGCCTGCGGCGCACGGCCGCGTCCTCCACGACGTGTTGGGACGGGCCTTCGTGGACGCCCGGACTCGACGCCGCTCGGACCGACTGAGGCTGTTGCTGCAGATGCTGTGGGCGGACGAACTGCTCGAGAGCCAGGGCGAGGTGCAGGCCGACCTCTCGGAGTCCGCCGCGCTCTTCGCCGGGCACGCCACCAGTCCTGGCTTCGTCTGACGTCTCCGCCGGCGGCGTCGGCCTTCGGCACCGAGCGATGGCGGCGGCCGAGCACGCGGGTCCGGAGTCCGACGGCCAGAATGGTGGTCGTGCCGCTCGCCGACTACTCGGGTGACTTCGAGCCGGAGTTCGATCTGACGCGACTGTCCCGGCAGGCGCTCGCCGTCCTCGGCCGGGAATGGCTGCTCCACGGCCATCTCCAGGACCGGGTCGGAATGCCGCTGATCCTCGCCGGCCGGTCGCGGGAGGAGATGGAACAGATCGCCATCGCGGAGTGGATGGGCGCGAGCCCCGTGTACGCGCGGCGGATGCAGCGGGCTCTCGGCTTCGCGGGCACCGGGGTCGACACGATCTTCAAGGGGCTCCAGCTGGACATCGGTTCACCGCACCAGTTCATGGATTTCCGCTTCCGGCTTCGTGATCTCGACCATGGTGAGTTCTGGTTGGCCCACTGCGGCGCCCTCATGGACGTCGAACCAATGGGATCCCATTTCGTCCACGGCATGTGTCACACCATCGAGGATCCGACTTTCGACGCGACCGCGGTGGCCACCAACCCACGCGCCCGGGTGAGACCGATCCACCGTCCTCCGCGCACCCCCGCTGACCGCACTCCCCACTGCCACTGGACGGTGACGATCGATGCGCACGGCGACCCGGTTGCACCTCATCCGAACGTCGCGCGGATCGGGTCGTCCAGGGTCGCGTCGGTGGACGTCGATGCGCCCGACGCCGTAGGCGAGCCCGGAGGCTGGGATGACTACCGTGGCGCGTTCGATCCGGAGTTCCAGCTCGAGGATCTCTCTCAGCGGGCGCTGGCCGTCACCTGCCAGGAGGTGGCCGTCCAGAGCCATCTGTTGATCAGGTCCTATCTGCTGGCCGCTTCCCAGGCGTTCGGGTCGGACGAGGCGGCCATCCTCGGTCCGCGAGTGTTCACCGGACTGAGCGGCATCACGGCACAACGCCTGCGGGTGGCCTTGGCCGTCGGTGACGGCGCGGCCGGCATCGCGAAGCTGATCCAGGTCCATCCCGTGTTCTGGCCGCGCACCTATGTCGACTTGAGGGTCGAGCTGATAAAGGACGACCGGGTGCGATTCGCCCTCGGCCCGTGCCCGGCCCTGGAGGAGGTGGACGGTCTGACTTGGTTCGCCGGATTGGGCGGTCCCGCGGACCGGGCGCTCGACGCGATGGTGCAGGCGGTCGATCGGCGCGCCCGGTGCGTGCCCACCGGCGTCCGTTCGGACGAGCGCTTCGCCTACGAAGTCGTGATCGACCCCGACGCCGAGCCTGCGACCGACGCCGACGAAGTGGTGCTCGCCAAGTTCAGCACCGGGTCGGCCTTCGTCTTCGTCCCGCGTCGTCCCGTCCGCAGCTGAAGGCGCTCACCGTCCCCGCGGTGACGCGCCTTCGATCACAGCCGAAGCCAAGGCTGCCGATGTCTCACGCGACGGCCCCGGCGAAATCGGGCGAACGGCGTAGACAATGAAGCGCTCGTCGCCTAGCATCTCCGGCGGCGGTGGGCGGACATCGGACATGTGGACCGCTCAACGCCGCGCCGATCCTCGTGTGAGGATCTCGGAAGAACCTGGGGAGGTGACGATCGTGCGAAAGCCGATTGGACTACTGGCTGCTTCAATCCTGGCGTCGACGCTCGTGGGCGTGGTGGTCGCTCCGGGCGTGAGCTCCGCGTCGAGCACGGCCCCTCCCGGGTCGGGGATGGTCGGATGCAAGGTGGTGGGAGCCGCCACATTCTCCCCTGCACTCACGCGGCACGGGAGTCCCGGTGGTGACAAGTTCCAGATGAAGATCAAGGGGACGAGTTGCGGCGGACAGGTGACCGGCGGCGGCGCCGTCGTCACCGTGACCGGCGTGAAATTGACGGTGACGGGGTTCTGGAACCCGGCCAACAAGTGCGCCAGCCTGCCCACCGACACCCTTGGCACGGTGACGTGGAAGTACAAGTGGATCTCCTCACCCGCGATCGTGCCGACGACGGTTGTGACCAGCGGCGGCACCCCGTGGGTCCCCAGCGGCACCATTTGGCAGTTCAATTTCCCCTCGGGGGGCACCATCACCTCTTCGTCGGGATCGTTCGCCCCGGTCGCACCCATGACCGACGTGTTCAACACGGCGATGCCCAACGCTTGCGCACCGGGATGGGGGCCCTATCCGTCGACGACGATCACGAATACGGGAAGCAACTTCGTCGTCAACTGACGCACATGGACTCGGCGCGTCGCGCCGAGTCCATGTGGCGCCGGTCCTCGCTACTTGTACGAGTTCGCGATGTGCTCGAGCCACCAGGCTGGTGCCGCGTCGAGCAGGGTGGCGAGGTTGAAGTAGTCCCACCACCGCGTGATCAGACCATCGTCGATCTCCATGACAGAGGTGAAGGGGAGTGTCACCGACCTACCCTCCTCCCACGTCCAGGTTTCACGGTGCTCGGTCACCACGAAGCCGTCAGCCGCGATCAGCGGTCCGTCGTGCAGCTCGTAGCCGGCGAGCGGTTCGAGTCCGAGACGTAGCCGGGCCGCCGTCTCCTCCGGGCCGAACGCGCCCGCCTCGAGGTCCGCCACTGGCACGTCGACATAGTGACCTTTTGGCGCCATCAGTGCCCCGCACCCGTCGAAGTCGCGACGCGCGAGCCTCTCCCAGAACTCCCGTACGAGCTCCCTGTTGGCGGCATCGGTTTCCGTCATGCTCGTCCTCTCGAATCTTCGCGGGCGCCGCGGCTCCGGCGGCCGGATGGGAAAGCAGTTTCGGGCCGCGCGCCCTCACCATCGGCGGACGTCACGGCGCAAAGCGTCACCGTATCGTCTCACCGCCCGCAGGTGGCTGGCGCGCGACACGCGGGCGCACCTGAACTTCGTCGCACGTGATCGACGGCTGACGGGCTCCTGCTTGCCGCGTTCTTCCGGGCGACGTGCACTCCTCGTATTTTCCGGGTAGCTCGTCTCCACCCAGTCGGCGCCGTCATCGGCGGGACATCCCTGTTCGGCGGCCGGGGCAAGATGGCGAACGGAGCCCTCGGAGGGCTCGTGATCGGCGCCATCGACAACGGCATGTTTCTCCTGGGCCTGCAGGTCCAATGGGAGTTCATCGTCACCGGACTTGTATTGATCGCCGCGGTCACGGTCGATGCTCTCTCACGGCGGGGCGCCGCGTCCACGGGAGCAGCAGCGCGCTGACCCGGAGACGAGCGGCGAACGGGTCGCAGACGAGAGATGGGTGAGCTCGGTGGTGATTCAGTACGGGCCGTAGACGTAGTGACCGTCGTCGGGGTGGTGGTACCAGCCCATTGACGCCGCCGTGCCGCCGTCGACGTGCAACGTGTGGCCGGTGACGTAGCTCGAGAGTCGGGAGGCGAGAAACACGGCGGCTCCAGCGCACTCGTCGACGTGGCCTGGTCGTCCCATGGGCACCGTCAGGCCCATGTGCTCGCTGGCGTCTCCGGGTGCCACGGCCATCAGGCCCTCGGTGATGGTGATGTCGGGCGCGATGGCGTTGACCCGGATGTCGTGGGGGGCGAGCTCGAGAGCGAGCGTCTTGGTGAGGTTGATCACCCCGGCTTTCGCTGCCGTGTAGGCGGCGAACAGGGGAGCCGCCCGCACCCCTTCGATCGAGGTGATGTTGATCACGGCGCCCCCGCGGCCGGCCGCGACCATGTGTCCGGCCACCGCCTTCGTGCACAGGAGCACGTGCTTGAGGTTGGCCCGGTAGAGCGCGTCGAACCCGTTCTCGCTGGTCTCGAGGAATGGGGCGACGAAGACACCCCCGGCATTGTTGACGAGCACGTCCACGGTGCCGAACCGCTCGATGGTCGCCGCCAACGCGGCGTCCACCTGCGTGCCGTCGCGTACGTCGGTCGGCACCGAGAGACCGTCGACTTCCGCCGCCGCGGCGGCGCTCGTGTCGGGGTCGCGTTCCCAGATCGCCACCTGAGCGCCGAAGACGCGCATTCCGTTGGCGATGCCCCGTCCAATTCCGGCGCCACCTCCGGTGACGACCGCCACCTTTCCGTCGAGCCGGGCCGCGGCCGGGTCGAGGACCACGGTCAAAACCTACCGCCAACGAAGACTTTTCGGGTGATCTCGTCCATCCGTGTCTCCTCCGGTGTCTCCTCGGTGGCGCTCTGCTCCAGACCGGCCGTTCAGATCTTGCCGAGCTCGCGGAGCCAGGAGACGAGTCGCCCCAGCCCCTCATCGAGGCTCATCGGGTCGTAGCCGAGCCGTTCGGCGGTCGGGTTCGTCGACGTCCGGGGGGTGCGGACCCTGTTCGCGGCGGCCTCGGCGATCGCCATCAGGGTGGGGCCGAACGCGGCGGTGAGCGCGTCGGGATCGGAGCGGTAGTCGAGGTCCTGGACCCGGTGCTCGACGCCGGCGATCTCACAGGCGCGGTTGCATCCCGCCGCGGTGCTGACCTCGTCCTCCGGTCGGCCCACGAGCCAGTACCGTTGGCCGGCTACGCCGCGGTCGAGTGCGGCCACGGATCCCCAGGCCACATCGGCGGCCGCCACCCACGTCACGGGGAAGTCGAGGAACATGGCGATCCTGCCCCGGATGGAAGCGAGCAGGATGGCGTTGAAGCTCGTCGGATGCAGCGCGCGCCGGGCCACGGGGCTGGGTCCGTAGATGGCGCCGGGGTGGCAGGTCAACACGTCATCGCCCGCCGCCACCCGCTCCTGGACCTCTTGAAACGCTGCCAGCTTCGTGACGGTGTAGGGGTCTTCGGGCGGATGTCGGAGTACGGGTGCTTCCTCGACGGGCCCGGGCTGGCTGAGGTCGAAGAACGTCGCGGTGCTCAGCGCGACGACTCGCCGCATACCCAGGGTGCGGCCGGCGTCCAGCACGTTGGTGGTGCCGACCACGTTGACCGCGTGGAAGTCGGCGATGTCCTGACTGGCTCCGCCGAGCAGGGCTGCCGTGTGGATCGCCGCCTCGCATCCCTTGGCGGCCGACAGCACGTCGTCGGCATTGGCGATGTCGCCCTGGACCAACTCGACACCGAGGGCGCCGAGTGTCGCCGCCTCGTCGGGATTGCGGACGAGGGCCCGCACGTCGTCACCTCGCTGAACGAGCTGCTCGCAGACGTTGGCGCCGGTCAGACCGGTTCCGCCGGTGACGAAGATGGAACTCATGGGAGATCTCCTGTGCTCGGGACTGGGGACGGCGTGATCATGTCTCAGGCTGAGGTGCAACGGGGATCCCGAAGCGCTCGTTGTAGAACGCGAAGGTATCGGCGATCGTCTTCAGGTCGAGACCGAAGTCCTCGGCCGCGTAGCTCCCCGGTCCCGAGCGGGTCTTCGAGCTCTCGGACCACCAGTCGCTCATACGTCGCCGTGCCTCATCGCCGAGGTCGTCCCCCAATTCTGGCGTAGAGCCGGCTCACCTGCCCGATCGGGTCGCGCTGCACCTCCTCGAAGGAGAGGTCATGGAAACGGCCCTCGTTCCCCTGGTCGCGGAACGCGATCAACCGCTCGAGCGCGGTTCGCCAGACCTCGCTGTTGTGGGTGCCGATGGCCACCGGGTCCGGACGGAGCGTCAGAGTGGTGGCCAGCGTGCTGTACAACGAACACAGTGAGGGCAGCACCTGGCCCACGTCTCGATGCGTCATCACGAACCGGGCGTCGGGGTACACCGCGTCCAACGCGTCGATCGACAGCATGTGGGCCGGGGTCTTCAGCCACCACCGGTCGGGCGGGCAGCGCCACTGCAGCAACTTCAGGACCCGCCGGTGGTAGCGGTAGGCCGGCTCCATGTCGCACTGCAGGAGCCACTCGGTGTAGCTCGGCACGTACGACATGCCTTCGAAGATCAGGGACCGGAACTCCGACGCCATCAGGAGGAGGCACTCCTGGGGACCGTCGGCCGCGGTCGGCAACATGCCGGCAAAGCCGGGAAACATCTCGTTGGTGAAGTCGATCCCCGCCTGGGCGATCGCGATGCGCGGGTCGCTGTGCTCGGTCTCCGTCTCCGGTGGTGGACACGGATCGGCGGCCTCCCACACGCGGAGGCTCCGCCGGCCGGGATCCTGCGCCAGCAAGAAGCTCAACGCAGTCGACCCGGTTCGGGGAAGGCCGAGTCCGAACAGCGGCGCCACGATCTGCTGCTCGTCGATCTCCGGGTGCCCCCCGTACCACTGCTCGACCAGGAGCCGGTTCACCAGGTACCCGATGATCTGGTCGGACATCGCGCCGACACCCAGCTCGTTGAGCGAGGCTTCGGTGTTCAAGCAGTGAACGAGGACCTCGAGACCCTCACGCCACGTGTCGCCGCCGAAGTCGTCGGACCCCGCGTTCTCGCATGCCGTCCTCACCAGTTGGTCGACCTGCAAGGTCTGCCGTGACGCGTTGTCGTCGGTCATCGGGCGATCCCTCCCACGATGATGTCCACGACGCGCCCGACCCACTCGCCACCCAGCTCCTCACGCGGCCGGACGGCGGACGCCACGAACGTCGCGCCGGCGATCAGCTCGAGCACCGTCGACGAATGCACATCGGCTCGGACCTCACCTGCGTCGATCGCGGCATCGATCCGCTGCTGGAGCCATCCCCAGGTACCGGTTGCGAACCGACTGAGCACATCGGTGTACAGCGTCGAATCGCCGGTCATCTCCGCCATGAGCCCGGGGAGCGCGGCACGGGCCGCCGGCCGGCCGAGGAGTTCGATACCGATGGCCACCAGGGCGCGGATATCGCTACGAAGGTCACCGCCCGGAGGGATCGCCCCGGATCGACCGTCGACCGGGAACACCGCCTCGTGCACCAGGTGCGCCTTCGTCGGCCAGCGGCGGTAGATGGCGGGCTTGTTCGTCCCGGCCCGCTCGGCGATGGCGCCGACGGTCAGACGGAGGTAACCGACTTCCTCCAGCAGCTCGGTGGTGGCCACGAGCACCGAGTCGTCGATGCGCGAGTCACGGGGTCTCCCGAGGCCTGCGGCAGCTGGAAGCGAAGCTCGGGCCGACGCCGGCATCCTTCCCACCATAACGTATCGGAACGTAATGTTTCTGGGCGTCGGATGCAACCGGGCCGTGGTTCCGCGCCCAGCACGGTCCACCAGGGAACGCACCGATGCCAAAGCCGCTCAGCCGCAGTTCACTTCGTCACCGCGCCGCCGTGTTCCTGGTCGCGTCGGAGCTCGAGAGTAACGAGGAGTGAAGGACCGTGGTGGGTGTGCGCGTTCCGCCGTCTCCGTGCCCCTGGAGCACGAATCGGGGCAATCGACGCCCCTTGCTCAGGGCCCTCTCAGCCGCCTCGGATAACGTCCGCTTATCGATTGAGTCGGAGGTGGACGATGAGACGATCTGCGGTCATCCCGCTTGTAGGACTCCTGGCGTCGCTCGGTTTCGCTGCGGCCGACGCCGGCCCGGCAAGTGCGGCGGGGACGACGAAGAACTTGATCCACAACGGAAACGCCGAGGCCGGAACCGGAAGTGGCACCGGGGCCGTGGTTCCCGTTCCGGACTGGACGGACTCGACGGGAACGTCGTTCACTGCGGTCAAGTACGGAGCGACGGGCGGCTTGTTCCCCACCGCGTCGTCGCCCGGGCCTTTGAACCGTGGGGTCAACTTCTTCGCCGGAGGACCGAACGATCCCAACGAATCGATCGTCGCGACCCAGACGGTCAGTCTTGCGTCGTTCGTCAGCTCCATCAAGGGTGGCCATGTGACGGCCAAGCTCGCGGGATTCCTCGGCGGCTCGGGCACGCGGACCGACGAGGCGTTCGTAGAATTGGACTTCAAGAACAGCAAGGGCTTCCTCGTCGGGCCCTCCATGACCCTTGGGCCCGTCACCGAGTCAGATCGAGGCGGCCAGACGGAGCTCCTGAGTCGGTTGACTTCCGCCCCCGTGCCGAAGAACGCCCGGAGCGCCTACATACAACTCATCTTCGACCGCGAATCGGGGCAGACGTACAACGCCGCCTTCATGGACGACATCAGGTTGAAGCTGGCTGGCACCTGACCGAGCGAGCCGGTCGGTCGACCGGCTGCCGGCCCATCGACGCGTGACCGCCGAGCCATCGTCCTCCCGGCGAGGCCGAGAAGAGCCGTCCGAGAGGTGTCTCATGGCGGCAGATGCGGCACCGACACCGGCACGTGAAGTAGCTGCACGGGTGGTGCCGAAGTTGTCGACCGCTACGTTTCTCCTGTGGCCCACCTCGATATCGACCTCGTGCTGTTCGATTTGGGCGGCGTTTTGATTGAGCTGGGGGACGTGTCCAGCCTTCAGGAGGTGGCACCGTTCGTCGGCTCGGACGAGCAGTGGCGCAAGTGGCTGGGCAGCCCATGGGTGCGTCGATTCGAGAAGGGCGAGTGTTCGGAAACGGACTTCGCGGCTGGTGTCGTCTCCGAGTGGGGTCTCGACGTTGCCCCGGAACGGTTCCTGCAGATCTTCCGTGATTGGCCGACCGGCCCTTATCCCGGCACGACGGAGCTCTTGCTCGAGGTCAAGCGATCGGCGCAGATCGGTTGCCTCAGCAACACGAACACGATGCACTGGAAGCACCAGAGCACGAGGTGGCCGGTGCTCGACCTCTTCGATTTCCGATTCCTCTCGTTTCAGCTCGGGTTCGCCAAACCCGACCGAGCCATCTTCCAAGCGGTGGCCGATCAGCTCCCGTTCGGTCGGGACCGGATCCTGTACTTCGACGACGTCGCCGCGAACTCCGATGCCGCAAGGTCGTTCGGGTTTCGTGCAGAGCAAGTGCGAGGGATCGACGAGCTCGAGTCGGCGTTACGCGGGATCGGACTGCTTCCGCTCTGACGAATGCCGCCGGTCCGATCTTCCGCCGACCGCTGTGCGATCGAGGCTTCGAATTGGCGGAGTTGCGCCGGCGCCAACGGATCCCCCGCAATCGGAAGGCGAAGTTCTTACAGAACTCTTACGCGTGAGGGATTCACAGAGAGCTCTTCGCAACGACCCCGGAGCGTTCTCGGCGCAGCAGTGGACGCAGGAGCCACAGTGCCGTGGCGAGGCTGAGGATCAGGCCGACGAGGAAGACGGCGACGGCGAAGGTCGGGCCTCTCCACTGCCAGAGTGCGCCGAAGACGGTCGACGCGGCGAAGGCGGCCAGCGCCATGGTCGCACCCAGCAGTGCGAGGCCGCTGGCGCGCTGCTGGTCAGGCAGGATGCTTGTCGCGACGACGGCGAGAATGCCGTCCGTGGCGGCGTAGTAGGTCCCGAGCGCGCCGAGCATGAAGATCAGGGAGAGGGGTCCCGGATTGCTGAGCAGGAGCATGGCATCGACCACCAGCAGCAGCGCCTGACCTCCGACGAAGACGCGGGTCGGACCGATCCGGTCGGCGAGGCGGCCCATCGGAAGAGCCAGGAACAGATAGGCGAACGCGGTGCCGACGTAGAGCAGCGGGAAGAAACGAGTGGTCATGTTGCTTCGCTGCTGGAAGGTCGCATACACGAGGGCGTCGGCGATCGTGACCATGCTCAGGGCCGAGCCGGCGCAGACCAGTCGACGGTATTCCGGAAGGCGAAGCAGTCCGAAGGCTCCGCGGAACGAGATGGACCTCTGCGGGATGGAGTGACTCTTGGCCGGACGGTTGCGAACGAGTAGCAGCAGCACAGCAAGGCCGCTGAGTGCGATCCAGAAGCTGGCCCGGAAGATGACTCCGTAGCCACCCGGGACGGCCGACAGCAGCACGAAGGCGAGGATGGGCCCGGCGAGCGCGCCCACTGTGTCCATCGCCCGGTGGACCCCGAAGGCCTCGCCGAGGCGGCCGGGCAGCGCGGACTGGGAGATCAGGGCGTCCCGCGGCGCGGTTCGCAGCCCCTTCGCCGCCCGGTCGGCGTACAGCATGCCGGTCGCCGGGATCCAGGCGTTCTGTGCCACGACGAGGCCGACCCGGGTCGCCGCCGAGATCCCGTAGCCGATCCCCGCCACTTCCTTGTAACGCCGGTGACGGTCCGCGATCGCGCCTCCGATCAGGGCGGTCGCGGCGGCCAGTACCTGGTACACGCCGTTGAACAAACCGAACTGAAATCGGCTGAAACCGAGCTGAAACGTGAGGAAGAGCGGCACGACGGAATTGACCATCTCCGATGACACATCGGTCAACATGCTGGTCGTGCCCAGGTAGACGACGTTGGCCGTGACTCTCGGCTGCCACCACCGACCCTTCGACGCAGTCCGGGTGTCTCGTACGTCCTTTAGCGACGGGTACAACGCGAACAGCGCCCCTGAATGAACACAGGGATAAAGTTACGTTAACGTAGACATCAGTTCAGCGCGCCTGGACCCCAATTGTTGGAAGAGGCGGGAGAAAAGCGTCCCAGATGTCTAAGAATGTTCTTACTGAGTCGCGGGCTTCGTCCGGAGACCCCGAGAGAGGGTCTGAAAACCCGCCGCGGTTTGCGCTCGGCACGCCGTGGCGGGTCGCGATCCTCGTCGTCGTCCTCGGCGTGGCGGCGGCCACCGTCCTGTGGCCACTGCTCGGCAGCGGATCGTCGAATGACGTCAATGCGGCGTCCGGCCGCGTTCGACACCTTCCCTCGGGAGGCATCGACGGTGGTTCCTACCTGCTGACGCGCAGCACAAACCTCGACAAGAACTACGGCGTCGTCGGCCTGGTCGCCAGCGACGATCCCGAAGGACCTCGCACACTCTCGTCGTTGCAGTGCGACCGAGTGGACTTCGAAGGTGGTCGCGGCCTCTGCCTTCGCCGCGCCACGAGCTTCTTGGGCAGCACCGAGGCGGTCGTCTTCGACAACCACTTCCGGACCCTCCACACCGTCGAGCTCTCCGGCTACCCGAGTCGCACCCGGGTGTCGCCCGACGGCCGCTACGGGGCCACCACGACGTTCGTCAGCGGTGACAGCTACGCGACCATGGGGCAGTTCTCGACCCGGACGGACATCATCGACCTGTCATCGGGCCGTGTTCTGTTCGACTTGGAGAAGCTCAAGGTCAGCAAGGACGGCCAACCGTTCACCGCCGCGGACTTCAACTTCTGGGGCGTGACCTTCGCCGACGACGGTCACACCTTCTACGCCACTTTGAGCACGGGCGGCACCAACTATCTCATCAAGGGCAACCTGTTCACACGCCACGCGGCCGTCCTGGCTTCGGGAGTCGAGTGCCCCTCCCTGTCGCCCGACGGCACCCGTATCGCGTTCAAGGCCCGGAACCCCGGCGCCGTGGTCACCTGGCGGATCTCGGTCCTCGACTTGAAGAACCTGGAGTCCTATCCCCTCGCCGAGACCCGCGACGTGGACGACCAGCCGGCGTGGCTCGACAACAACACCGTCATGTACGGCCTCGTCGACAACTCCTCGGATCCGACCGGCGACGGCGGTCAGATCAACCTGCCCGCCCTGACGACCGGGGGTTCCATCCCCACCGATACGTGGGATGTCCCGGCCAACGGCAAGGGAACGCCGCACCTGCTCGTACGAGGGGCGTGGTCCACGGTCGTGCCCCATTCCTGACGCATGACGTAAAGCGTCGTCGAGGAGCCGTCGGTTCTGGAGCCGATGTGGCTCCGGACTGTCCCAACACGATCCTTGGAACCGGAATCGAGATGGAGGGTGGTTGGTCCAGGGAGACTCGCCACGAGCGAACGACCCCGACGGGGAGAGGTTGACGTGGAGATATGGGTCGCAGAACGCGATGAGATGTTTGATCTCACGGAGCGGCTCGCCGGGCTCGCCGACGAGCAGTGGAACTCTCCATCACTGTGTGCCGCGTGGCGCATCAGGGACGTTCTCGCTCACGTGACCGCAGGCGCGGAGGGTGCCTTCGGAGTTGGCACGATTGTCCGGGGAATGCTTCGGCATGGCGTCAGGTACGACCGCTGGGTGGCAGCTGATGGGCTCGTACGCGGTCAACAGGACCCAGCGGTCGTACTGAAGGCCCTGCGGAGGGCCGCGGCCAACCGCAATGCCCGTCCTGTAGCTCGGCCGGTCAGAGGCCTTCTGCATGTCCTGATCCATGGCCAGGACATGTGCCGCCCTCTCGGCATCAGACGCGATCTGCCCGAGACCCATCTCCTTCCGGTGGCGGACCTCGTCAAGCATGACGTTCATGTATTCGGTGCGAAGAAGCGCATCGCCGGGTTCAAGCTCATGGCCACCGACATGGACTGGTCTCACGGGTACGGACCCGAGGTCACGGGCCCAGCCGAGGCATTGGTGATGATGATGGCTGGCCGTTTGGCCGCACTCGATGATCTCTCGGGTGAAGGAAAGGCCGCTTTGGCTACCAAGGCATCAGGTGCGCGATGACGATCACCGGATGCCCGACGAGACGCAAGAGTTCAACCACGACGAGGAATCACACGACCGGGTCCTGCGGCCCTCCGTCGGCAGGGCGTGAGAGAAGAAATTCTGCAGTATGCATGACAAAACAATTCTGCAGTCGTTCTTGCCGCCTATCGAGACGTCGTGTTAAAACACCTGGCGGCGAGGCGGAGTGACATCTCGCGGTGTGGTGAATCGTGTCTCTATCTCTATCTATGGGGAGCAGATCATGGGTGCGGGTCTCAGTCGGATCTCGAGGAGTCGTTCGAATCGAGGGTTGGCGTTCGGGGCGGCATGCGTCGCCGGCATCGTGGCCGCTCTGCCGGTGTGCGGCGTCGTCGGACCTTTGGTGTCTCGCGCCGCGGCGGGCTCTCCGGCATGCACGGACTCGTGGAAGTCGGGCGCGAGCGGCAAATGGGACACGGCAGCGGACTGGAGCACGGGGAAGGTGCCGGGCCTATCGGACGTGGCCTGCATCTCGGCGTCGGGTAGTTACACCGTCACGATCGGCAACGAGTCGATCACGATAGCCGCCTTGACCATCGGGGGGACCGGATCGACGCCGACCTTGGCGATCGGAAATTCGGGTAGCGGCGAGGCCGCGATCTCGGTGACGGGCGCCGTGACCATCAACACCGGCACCCTTTCATTCGGTTGGGAGGGCGGACTCAGCGCGGGATCGGTGACGAACACGGGAACGTTTCTCGTTCCGGCCAGTGGGTTCACCTCGTCGGTGAGCACCAATACGTTCGCCAACGGCGGGACCTTCACGAACAACGCGAACCTCGACCTCTTCCTCTCCGGTACGAATGCCGCTCTGACGAACACGGGCACGCTGAGCGTGGCCGCAAGCCAGACCCTGGCCATCTCGAGTCCGAGCGGCCAGACCGCCGCCATCGACCAGTCCGGGACGATCGACAACAGCGGCTTGCTGACAGGGGCCGACGCCTGGGACATCTCGGGCGGGAGCATCTGCGGCAATGCGCCCTCCGTGGGCTCGGGTGACGGGGGAACCGGCGGCAGCCTGACCTTCGCCCCCACGGTGGCCGGCGGGCCCGCCTGCGGGACGGGCGTGACCTCGGACAACATCTTCGTTCCCAACGTCGTTGCCTCAATCAGCGGGACCATCCCGTCCACCTATGCCGTGAGCATCGGCGACGGTGGGTCGAGCGAGTCCGCGGTCACGCTGAATTCGGTGGTCAACGAAGGGACGCTCTCGTTCGGATGGGAGGGCGCGCTCAGCGGATCACTCACGAACACCGGCACGTTCGTGGTTCCGGCCAGTCCCTACGACTCGACCTGGAAGACGACGGGTTTCGACAATGAGGGCACGACCGACTTCGACGCCAACTTGGCCGTGACGCTGTCCTCCAAGAGCACGGTCGTCACCAATGCCCATGGGGCGTCCGTGACCGTTGCCAATGGCGTGGCCGTTCCGTTCGTCGGCAAGAAGGGTAAGACGGGGTCGTTCGTCCAAGACGGGCTCATCACCAACAGCGGCGGCGCCATCAGCGTGGGAGATCCGCTGCAGATCGACGGAGGCACCCTTTGTGGGAGCCCCTTGTCCGCGGGATCCGGTGACGGTGGCACGGGAGGCAGCCTCACCTTCGCCTCGACGCTGGCTGCGGGTCCGGCCTGTGGGACAGGCGTCGCGACCGATCAGCTCTTCGTTCCGAACGTGGCCGAGATCGTCACGACGAACATTCCCAAGGGATGGTCGCTCACCATCGGCGACGGTGGCTCGAGCTTCGCGCAAGTCACCTGGGACGGGACCACCAACGCCGGGACGCTCATCCCGGGATTCGGTGCCACGCTCACCGACGCGAACAACGTCACCAACAGCGGCACGCTCTTGGTGCCCGAGAGCCCGTATCAAACCGCGCTCGTGGTAGGAGACCTGAACAACAAGGGCTCGGTCACCTTCGACGGGTCCACGACCGTGACATCGACCAAGGGGCTCGTCAACAAGAAGGGCTCTGTCGCACTCGGTGACGACGCGAATGTCAGCCTCAGCGGCGGATTCAGCCAGGGCGCCAAAGGAACGCTGAGTGTTGTCATCGACGGTGGGGCGGTCGGGTTGACCGCGGCGAAGACCGCCGCGGTCGCCGGCACGATCGACGTGACGAACGCGAGCGGGTTCACACCGACACATGGAGAGAAGTTCACCCTGCTCAGCGGAACGCCCTTGACCGGCACGTTCTCGTCGACAGAGGGCAGCTACACCATCAGCTACCCGTCGAACACGGTGGTGGCCACGGCCGCTTGAGGCCAGGGATACCGGGGTGGCGAAAGGAGTGCGCAGCGAAAGGGCGGCTCACCTCGAGGTGGGCGACGTCCATGTGCACCCCGACGAATGAGCACCCCCAACCGGATTCGAACCGGTGCTGCCGCCGTGAAAGGGCGGTGTCCTAGGCCGCTAGACGATGGGGGCACGATCGCTCGTGATGAGCGGAAACCAGGAGCCTAATAGGGCGCCGCGGTCCGTTCCGCTCCCTCGCCCACCGGCGTCCCACCGTCCGACGACAGCGCGCCGGCATCCTCCTCGTCCACGGCTTCCACCGGTCCCTTCTGTCTCAACGACTCGACCCGCTCGCGCGGATGGTACGTGCAGACGAGGAAGGTCCGGAGGGCACCGATCGCCAACGCGGTCGCCCCGGCGAGATGCAACTCGACCAACAACGCGGGGAGGTGCGTGAAGTACTGCGTGTAGCCGATCGCCGCCTGCGCCACCATGACGGCCAGGAGGATCCGCGCCGATCGTCGCACGCGGGACGGGATGCCGACCGACGAGTGCAAGGCCACGACGAGTCCCACGGTCAGGCCCACCATGAGCAGGGCCAGGCTCGAATGCAGTTCGGCCATGTCGCGCAGCGCCACCGGGATCCGGCGTGCCACCTGCTGGCCCGAGCTGTCGCCGGCGTGGGGCCCGGCGCCGGTCGTCGCCGTGCCGGCCGTGATGACCAGCGCCAGCAGCGCCAGCAGCGCGTAGAAGGCCCGGATCACCGGGCGTGGCACGAGCAGGCGGCCCGAGCCCGGGGAGTAGTCGAGGCGGTCCCGGTGCACGAGAACGACGGCGTCGGCGACCAGGAGGATGGTCGCCACGAAGTGCACCATGACGAGATACGGGTTCAGCTTGGTGTAGACGACGATGCCCCCGAGGACGGCCTGGGCCAGAACGCCCGCGACCAGTCCGCCGCTCAGCCACACCAGGTCGCGCCGGCGCGGCGACCGGAAGACCGCGGCGAGGAACGCCGCGGCGACCGCCACGGTCAGCACGACGGTCACCAGTCGATTCCCGAACTCGACCAGGCCGTGGAATTGCAGGGCCGGCGTGAGGTGGCCGACCGAGCATTCCGGCCAGTCGCTGCATCCGAGCCCCGACCCGGTCAGCCGGACCGCGCCCCCGGTGACCACGATGAGGGCGACCAGCACCAGGGCCAGAACGTCCAGCCTGTGCCCCAGCTCAGGGGACACCTGTGGGCCCTTCCGGCTGTTTCGGGACAGCGCGGGTCCGCCCTGGTCCCCGGAGTGGCGTCGCGGCGGCACGCGGGCCAATCGTACCGGCGGAGCCTTCGCCTGGTCCGAGCGGCCGCACCGTCGTAGGCTTTCGCACCGAGATGTCCCTCCCGGCGCCGGCTACCCCGGACCACGACGAAGGCCCCGGGCGGGTACCCGGGGCGCAGGTCGAGGATCCGCAACACCCGCTCCCGGCGCCGCCGGACCGGCTCGGGCGGGCGCGGACCAAGGTCGCGGCCTACGTCGCGCTGACCAAGCCACGCATCATCGAGCTCCTGCTCATCACCACCCTGCCCACGATGGTCGTGGCCAAGCGGGGCCTCCCGCCCGCCTGGCTCGTCCTGGCCACGCTGGTCGGGGGCGCGCTGGCCGCCGGCGGCGCCAACGCCATCAACATGGTCGTCGACCGCGACATCGACCGGCTCATGAACCGGACCAAGAACCGGCCGCTGGTCACCGGTGCCATGACGCCGACCGCCGCCCTCGTCTTCGCCCTCGCCCTCGAAGTGGCCGCCTTCGTCGAGCTGTGGACGGCCGTCAACCTGCTGTCGGCCGTCCTGGCCATCTCGGCCACCCTCTTCTACGTCTTCGTCTACACGCTCTGGCTGAAGCGGCGCTCGACGCAGAACATCGTCATCGGCGGCGCGGCGGGAGCGGTGCCCGTGCTCGTCGGGTGGGCGGCCGTGACCGACCGCCTGGCGTGGACCCCGGTGGTGCTCTTCGCCATCATCTTCATCTGGACGCCGCCGCACTTCTGGTCCCTGGCCGTGCGCTACAAGGAGGACTACGCCGCGGCCGACGTCCCCATGCTCCCGGTGGTGGCCAGCATGAGGCGAACGACGACCGAGATCGTCTCCTACACGGTGGCACTCGTCGCGGTGTCCTTCCTGCTCGGACCGGTGGCCCACCTGGGATGGATCTACATGGTGACCGCCGCCGTCCTCGGGGGCGGTTTCCTCTACATGGTCACCCGCCTGTGGGGCCTGGCCGAGAACGGGCAGGCCACCGGGCGCGACGCCATGCGCGTCTTCGGCTACTCCATCACGTACCTGACCGTGCTCTTCGTGGCCATGGCGGGTGACGTCCTCTTCACGGCCTACGTTCACTAACCTCCGGGCGCGATGACCGATGCTGTGCCCGCCCCGACGGCGGATCCGGACCCGGTGCCGGGTGCCGGCCCGGTGCGCAAGCCGCGCAAGGTCTTCCTCATTTACGGCCTCGCCATCGGCCTCGCCCTCGTGGTGCTGCTCGGCCTGTTCACGGACCTCGGGAAGGGAGGGGGCTCGTCGAGCGGGGCACCCCACCAGGGCAGTCCGGTGCCGGCCTTCACCGCCGCCAACGTGGGGCCGACCGGCCCGGACCACGTCCAGGTCCCGGCCGACGGCGGGAGCAGCGGGACTCCGGCGGTCCTGCTCTTCTTCGGGAACTGGTGCGCGGACTGCCACCAGGAGCTCCCCGGACTCGCTGCGGCCGTGCACGCCCAGCAGGCCGGGCGTGGCGCCCTGTCACGCATCCGTGTGATCGGTGTCGACAGCGAGGACTCCCAGTCGAGCGCACGGTCGTTCATCAAGAGCGCCGGGGTGACGTTCCCGGTCGCGTACGATCCGAACACGTCCATCCTCTCCGACGACTTCTACTTCGAGGGTGATCCCAACGCGGTGTTCGTGAACGGCGACGGGACCATCGCCCGCATCATCCGCGGGGACTCGCTGACGGCCGCCAGCCTCGCGGCGGACGAGCGGGCGCTCCTCCACACCGCGGCCTGACGCACAGTCCGGAGCGAGGCGCTCTGTTCGTCGACCGGCAGGGCGGGAACGGGGCCCACCGTCGGCGTGACGGTGAAGACCAGGCGACCTGCGCCGGGCGACCCGCGCCAGGCGACCCGCGCCAGGCGTTGCCGGCCTTCACTCCCAGCGGAAGGTGAGCGCGGCGGCCAGCGGGGCGGCGACGGCCCACACCGCCAGCACCGCCCATGATTCCGTCGGCACCGCAGAGGCGGTGCCGAGCGACGCGTGCAGCGCGGCCGAGAGCGCCTCGGCCGGAAGGAGCTTGGCGAACGTGGCGAGACCGCTCGGAAGCTTGTCGATCGGGATGATCATGCCGCCGAGCAGGAGCAGCACGAGGTAGAGGCCGTTCGCAGCGGCGAGGTTCACTTCGGCCCGCAGGGTCCCCGCCATGAAGAGGCCGATGCCGGCGAAGGCGGCCGAGCCGAGCAGGATGGCGGCCAACGCGACCCCGACGGACGCCGACGCGTTGCCGCCCGGGTTCCAGCCCAGCGCGAGGCCGACCGGCAGCAGCACGGCGGCCTGCAGCAGCTCGACCGCGACGATGGTGATGATCTTCGCCCCCAACAAGTCGGGGCCGCCCGAGCGGGGTGGCGCCCAGGCGCTTGAGCACGCCGTAGCCGCGTTCGAAGCCGGTGGCGATACCGAGCGAGACCATGGCCGTCGACATGACGGCCAGGGCCAGGATCCCCGGGACGAAGAAGTCGACCGGTGCCGCGGTGGGTGTCGAGACGACCGAGACCCGCGAGAAGAAGAGGAGGAAGACGACCGGGATCCCGATGGTGAGCAGCAAGGTCTCTCCACGGCGCAGCGTCATGAACACCTCGGCGCTGGTCTGCGCGGCGAGCGGCCGCACGGTGCCTGCCGCCGTCACGGCCGGGGCCCCCGCGAACGCTGCTTCCGTCGTGAACCACGCCCGCCGCCGGCGCCGGCACCGCGAACTCCGGCGCCGGCACCGCGTTCCCCGCCGCCCTCGAAGGTCCCCCGGACCGCCGCCGACCCGACGGCGTCGAAGTAGACGTCTTCGAGGGTCCGGCCGACGGTGAGGTCGCCGAGCGTCACACCCATCCCGGCCAACCAGGTGGCGACGGACGCGGCGCCGGCCGGGCCGGCGGCGTGCTCGCCCTCGACCCGGTAGCGCCCCGGCGACGTCTCGGCCGCGGCGGTGCCGGGGCCGACCGCCTCGGCGAGCGCGGCGGTGTCGAGCCCGGGGGTGGCTCCGAAGGTGAGCCGTGGGCCCCCGCTGGCGGTGGCGCGCCTCGACAGCTCGCCGGGCGTACCCTCCAGCGCGACCCGGCCCGCAGCGAGGATCACGATCCGGTCGGCTGTCGCCTCGGCCTCGGCCAGCTCGTGGGTGGTCACGACCACGCACGTCCCGTCGTCCTTCAAATCCGCCACCACGGCGCGGATGGCCAGGCGGCCCTCGGGGTCGACTCCGGCCGTCGGCTCGTCGAGGAAGGCGACGGCCGGGCGTCCGATCAGGGCCAGGGCCAGGGAGAGACGCTGCTGCTCGCCGCCCGAGAGATGCCGCCACGGCGTGCCCGCGACGCCGCGCAGCCCGACCAGCTCGAGGAGCTCGTCGGGTGGGACGGGGTCGTCGTAGTAGGCGGCGAAGAGCTCGAGGACGCGGTCGCGGCCCGAGCATGGGATACACGCCGCCGCGCTGGAGCATGACGCCCATGCGCTCGGCCAACCGTCGGTGGTCGGCGATGGGGTCGAGCCCGAGCACGCGCACCGTCCCGGCGGCCGGGCGCCGGTAGCCCTCGAGCACCTCGACCGTCGACGTCTTGCCGGCGCCGTTGGGACCGAGCACGACCAGGATCTCGCCGGCCTCGGCGCGGAGGTCGATCTCGTCCACGGCGGGCGGTCCTCCGGTCGTGTAGCGCACGGTGAGCCGGCTGACCTCGACGGCGGACACGACGTCGCAGGCTACTTTGAGCAGGGATGATCGATATCCGGGCACTGCGGGAGGACCCCGACGGGGTGAAGGCGGCGCTGGCTCGCCGCGGCGTCGAGCCGGGGGAGGTCGACGCGGTGCTGGCCGCCGACGTGGAGCACCGCGAGTCCCAGTCGCGCTTCGAAGCGCTGCGGGCCGAGGTGAAGGAGCTGTCGCGCCAGGTCGGCCAGGCCAGGAAGGCGGGCGACGACGCGCGGGCGACCGAGTTGCGGGCGCAGAGCCTGCGCGTCGGAGAGGACGAGAGCGCCGCATCGAGCGCAGCCGATGAAGCGGCGGGGCGGGTCCGGACGGGCCTGCTCTACCTGCCCAACATCCCGGCGGACGACGCGCCCGACGGAATGGGCGACGAGGACAACGTGGAAGTCCGCCGCTGGTGGCCGGGGCAGGACCTCGGGCGGCCGGAGCCGGAGTCGCCCGAACACCAACGGGTCCCGCACTGGGAGATCGGCGAGACCCTGCAGATGCTCGACATGGAGCGCGGCGCGCGGCTCGCCGGCTCCATGTTCCCCCTCTACCGTGGCGCGGGTGCGCGGTTGCTGCGCGCGCTCACCGCGTTCGCCATCGACCGCCATGCGCCCGAGTACGAGGAGATCCGGCCGCCGACCGTCGTGCTCACCGACACCATGACCTCGACGGGGCACCTGCCCAAGTTCGCCGACGACGCCTACCATCATCGAACGCGACGACCTGTGGCTCATCCCGACCGCGGAGGTCCCGCTGACCTCCATGCACCGCGGCGAGATCCTCGACGAGTCCCAGCTCCCGCTCCGCTTCACCGCGTCCACGCCGTGCTACCGGCGCGAGGCGGGTTCCGCCGGCCGCGACACCAGGGGTCTGCTGCGTGTGCACGAGTTCGACAAGGTGGAGCTGTTCGCCTACTGCACGCCCGAGGGGCGCGTCCGAGGCGCAGGCCGACATCCTGCAGCGGGCCGAGTCGATGCTCCGGGACCTGGATCTGCCCTACCGCGTCCTCGACCTGTGCGCCGGCGACCTCGGCGGGTCCTCGGCGCGCACCTTCGACCTCGAGGCCTACTCGCCGGGCGTCGGGCGCTGGCTCGAGGTGTCCTCGGTCAGCTGGTTCCGCGACTACCAGGCGCGGCGGGCCAACGTGCGCTACCGGCCCGCGGGCGGCGGCCCGACCCAACTCGTCCACACCGTGAACGGCTCCGCGCTGGCGTGGCCCCGCATCTGGGCGGCGCTGGTCGAGAGCGGCCGCCAGGAGGACGGGACGGTCGTGCTGCCCGAGGCCCTGGCGCCGTACCTGGGCGGCGAGCTGCTGATCAAGGCGCCGTGAAGTGGACCGAGGCGGTCGGTTCCGCCGGTGAGCGCAGTGAGCGGCAGCGGTGCCGGTTACGACTTCACCGGTAGCGGATCGATGCCATCGCCGCCGAGAGCCGCCGGCTGGCCGACGCCGTGGAGAGCTCCGACCTCGAGTGCGATCGTGCCGTCCTGCCCCGGAGTGGAGCGGTGCGCGACCTGGCGCACCACATCGGGGTGGTGCAGTGGTACTGGGCCCAGAACGTGCGCGCCCGCGACGCGGAGCACCGCTCGGGCGGCGGAGCTCACCCCGCTGCCGGTCGACGCCGACCTCCAGGCCTGGCTGGGCTGGTGCACCTATTCGCTCCTGCAGGCGCTGCGGGACGGCCGGTCCGGACGCGCCCTGCTGGGCCTGGTGGCCTTCGCCGCGGACGGCGGGCGCCGTGGGCCGGCACCAGGCCCAGGAGGCGGCGGTGCACCGGTGGGACGCGGAGGGGGTGTCGGGGTCCTCCCGCCCGCTGGCGCCGGCCCTCGCCGCCGACGGCGTTCCGGAGTTCGTCGAGATCATGATCGGCACGGACGCGAGGTCCCTGCGCGGCACGGTCACGCTGACGGCGACCGACACCGGGACCAGCGTGCGGGTGGAGGGCGCGACGGCCGACGGCGGACCCGCGCCGGGCCGGACGGCCGAGCTCCGGGCGACCGAGTCGGATCTCGTGCTCATGCTCTACCGGCGCCTGCCGGTCCCCGACGCGGACGTCGTCGGGGACCCGATGCTCGTGGCCGCGACTGCTCGCCCTGGCCGACACGTCGTGACCGAGCTCACCTTCCTCGGCACGGGCAACTTCCTGGCGCCACCCGGGCGGTACTGGAACAGCTTCGTCGTCGACGGCTCGGTCCTGGTGGAGCCCTCGCCCACGGCGCTGCCCCACCTGCGCCGTTGCGGATTCGCCGTCGACGACATCGAGGTCGTGGTCGTCTCGCACTTCCACGCCGACCACTGCTTCGGGTGGCCGTTCCTGCTCCAGGCGGCGGCCGAGATCGGCGGGGGCCGGACCGTCCACGTGGTGGGGCCGCCGGGCATCGAGGAGCATCTGGTCGCCATGAACGAGGTCGGCGCGGTGCGCTCGGTCACCGCCATGGCGCGCGCCCGCCTCGACCTGCGCTTCGTCGAGGTGGACGGGACGTGGCAGGAGGCCGGACCGCTGCGCTTCCGCGCCGTCGAGGTGGTCCACGTGCCGTATCTCCGCTGCTTCGGCTACCTCTTCGACCGGGGCGCCCGGACGGTCGCCTACTCGGGCGACACGACCCCGTGCGACGGGTTGAGCGAACTGGCGCGTGAGTCCGACGTGCTCGTGGTGGAGTGCAACGGACCACGTGATGCCGGCCGAGCCGACCTCCCACATGGACGAGGACTCCATCCGCGAGCTCGGGGCGGCCCACCCCGAGCTGCACCTGGTGCTCACGCATCTCGGGGAGCAGGTCGACACGTCGTCGATGCCGGGTGTCACGATCCCCGACGACTTCGCACGGCTCACCGTGTGAAGTCGGACTGCGGACGGCGTCAGTGGCCGTTCGCTGGCCGCGAAGCGGTAGCCCACGCCGCGCACGGTCGTGATGAGCACCGGTGCGGACGGGTCGGCCTCGATCCGCGAGCGCAGCCGCTTGATGTGCACGTCGAGCGTCTTGGTGTCCCCGATGTAGTCGGTGCCCCACACGCGGTCGATGAGGACGTCGCGGGTGAGCACCCGGCCCGAGTTCTCGACCAGCAGTCGCAGCAGCTCGAACTCCTTGCGCCGCAGGTGCACCTCGTCGCCGCGCACGAAGACACGCCGCTGGTCGAAGTCGACGGTGACCCCGTTCGACTCCCACACGCCCTCCGATGCCGAACTCGAGGGAGCCGGCGTCACCCCCGTCCGTCCCGCCCGGCGCGCGCCGCAGCACGGCCCGCATGCGGGCCACGAGCTCGCGCAGGCGGTACGGCTTGGTCACGTAGTCGTCGGCGCCGACCTCGAGGGCGACGACGGTGTCGATCTCGGCGCCCTTGGCCGTCACCATGATGATGGGGACCTGCGAGCGGGCCCGGATGGCGCGGCACACGTCGATCCCCGACATCTTGGGCAGCATGAGGTCGAGCAGCACGATGTCGGGTCCGGTCACCTCGAACAGCTCGAGCGCCTCGACACCGTCGCGCGCCACGGTGACCCGGAAGCCCTCGTTGGAGAGCCCGATCACGAGCGCCTCGACGAAGGACTCCTCGTCCTCGGCCAGCAGCACCTTGGCCGGCCCCTCGCCCGGGGCGTGGCGATTGGACTTCTTGGCGGGCTTGCCGGGCGCGCCCGGGCCGGCGGCCCGGTTCACGCCACGCGCTCCCCCTGGACCGGCAGCACGAGCGAGAACGTCGAACCCTCCCCCTCGCGTGATTCGACGTCGACCCAGCCCTGGTGGTTGTTGGCCACGTGGCGCACGATGGAGAGGCCGAGCCCGGTACCACCGGTGTCGCGGCTCCGGCCGTGGTCGACGCGGTAGAAGCGCTCGAAGATCCGGTCCAGGTCGCGCGCGGGGATCCCGACCCCGTGGTCCTGGACGGAGAGCCGCACGTTGTCGCGCACCTCGATGCGCCAGTTGGGGGTGCCCGACGTGGCGGTCTCGGGCGCGGCGGTGGCCGCCGGAGGGGCGATCGGGGGATCCGGGGCGGCCGTCCCGGCGGAGCCGTCGCGCGCCAGCGAGCCGAACAGGCCCGGGGACACCGCCTCGGCGTCGAAGGGCTCGGGCTCGCGCTCGGCCGTGCTCCCGCCCTCGTCGATTGCGCCGTCGGCCCGGCCGTCGGGTGAGCTGTCGCCCCGAACGCCGTCGGCCTCGACTGCGCTGTCGCCGAGTGGGCCGTCGTCGCCCGGCTTCATCGCCCGGACCTTCATCGCCCGGACCGTCATCCTGGGCGGCCACGGCGTGGCGGGGGCGACGCACCTGGTCGAGGAGCTCCGGCGTGAAGACCGGTTGCACCGGCCCATCGTCCTGCTCCGCCGAGACCACCGCGAGCGGCGAGGTCCCGAGACCCGGGACCGATCCCGGGCCGGTGACCGTCCCGTGGAACGTGATGTCGCTCTCGGCGACCGCGGTGCTCTGGGACGGATGGCCCACATCGGGTGCGCTGGCCCGTTCGAGCGTTCCGGTGACCACGACCTTCGAGTTGTCGTAGGAGTAGGTGATCGCGTTCTCGAGCAGCGCGTGCATGGCCGAGATGAGCTGGCGGCGGTCGCCCATCACGGCGACGGGAGGCGACGGTTCGTGCAGGACGATCTCGAGGCCGCGCTGGTCCGCCGTGGCCCGCACGCGCTCGATGGCGTCGGCCATCACCAGGTTGACGAGCACCGGCTCGCGCGGTGGGGCCTCTTCGGACTCGATGCGCGACAGGTCCAGCAGATCGTCGATGATGCGGCTGACCCGGAAGGCCTCGTTGTGGATGCGCCCGGCCAGGCGGTGGGCGACGTCGGGATCGGGCTCGGACACCAGGGTCTCGGCCAGCAGACCCAGCGCGCCCATCGGCGTCTTGAGCTCGTGGCTGACGTTGGCCACGAAGTCGCGCCTGATCTCCTCGAGCCGCCGGGACTTGGAGATGTCCTCGATCAGCGCGATGACGCCCAGCGGCCGCCGGCCGTCGTCGATCTGGCTGGCGCGGCACCTGGAGCGTGCGCCGGGGCGGACCGTACAGATCGAGCGTGCGCTCGGCCGCGCCCTCGTGCCAGGCGTCCTCCAGGAGCTCGGTGACCGCCTGGGCCGCCAGGGCGTCACCGTGGCGGCTCACCATGAGCGCATTGGCCCGGCCGTTGCGGTAGATCACGGTCCCGTTCTCGTCGCACAGCACGACGCCCTGGGTGAGCGTGTCCAGGCTGCGGCGCAGCCGGATGGCGTCGGAGCTGGCCTCGGTCACGGCCTGGGCCGCGCCGCCGGTGACCTGCTCGAGGTAGGCCAGGGACGTCTCGATGTTGTACTCGTCCTCGGGCGGATCGAGCCCCAGGCGGTTGCCCAGGGCGGCCAGGCGCTGCGCGATGGCCCGCCGTCCGGACCGGCGGCCGAGCAGGGTGGCCGCCACCAGGGACAACACGATGACCACGACGATGCCGACGGCGACGAGGATCTCCTGGACATGGTCCAGTCCGGCGATCCCGGGGAAGGGCGGCACGTACCCAATATGACAGAGGCCCGGGGCCCGGGGGCGCACCTTCCCGGGGCGGAGGCTCCTGAAAAACGGGAACGGCCCCCACGACGGGGAACCATTCTCCCGCCGAACGGCCACCGGAGGTCCCGGCCGCCGTCATCAGCGGAGGGCAGCAATGACCTGGTACCTCGCGGTCTCCATGACGCCGGACATCTCGGCGCTCCCCGGAGGCGGGACGTTGCAACAGCTCGTCAACGGGCTCGGCGCGTGGGCGCTCGTCGCCGCGCTGGCCGGGCTCGTGATCGGCGCGGCGGCGTGGGCGCTCGGAGTGCACGCCCAGAACTTCCAGCAGACGATGGTGGGCCGGCGCGCCGTCCTGGTCTCCGGGCTGGCCGCGCTCCTCATCGGGGCCGCGCCGCCGATCGTGAACTTCTTCTTCGGCGCCGGCCAGAAGCTTCACTGAGGACACGTGATCGCCATGGTGGGCGTGGGCTGCACCGGCCTCGACGCGCTCAATCCCGTCTGCCAGCTCGGCCACCTCGGGGGCTCCATCGTCTCCTCGGGGTTCGAGTCGATCCTGAGCGGGATCAGCCAGTGGGTGGCCCGCGGCGCGGAGTGGCTGCTGGCGCAGATCGGCACCGTGCTCAGCAGCACGACGACGGTCGACGTCGGCGCGAGCTGGTTCCGCAGCCACTATGCGACCATGACCTGGCTGGCCGGCCTGGTGGTCCTGCCGCTGCTCCTCGTCTCCACCCTCCAGGCGATCGTGCGCCAGGACCCCGGGCAGCTGGTGCGCGCCTTCGTGTTCCGGCTCCCGCTGGCCCTGCTCCTCTCGGGTGTGGCGATCCAGGTGGTGGTCCTCGCCCTCGCCATCACCGACTCCTTGAGCGGCGCCGTCGCCGGCGGCACGGGCGGCAACCTGACGACCCTGCTGTCCGGGGTGGCGGCCGGTCTGGTCGCCTCGGCCGCCGACCCGAGCATCGCCGGCTTCGTTCTGCTGCTCGTCGGCCTCCTGCTGGCGATCGGCGCGTTCGTGCTGTGGCTCGAGCTGTTGATCCGCTCCGCCGCCGTCTACGTGGCCGTCCTGTTCCTCCCGCTCGCCATCGCCACCCTCGTCTGGCCGGCCGTGTCGCACTGGTGCCGCCGCCTGGTCGAGACCCTGGCCGCGCTGATCGTGTCCAAATTCGTCATCGTGGCCGTCCTCAGCCTGGCCGCGGGGGCGCTCTCCTCGGGGACGGCCGGCACCGGCGTGCACGGCGCCGGCTTCTCCTCGGTCCTCGCCGGCGGCGCGCTGCTCCTCATGGCCACGTTCGTCCCCTTCGCCATCCTGCGCATGATCCCCGCCGTCGAGGCCGGGGCGGTGGGCCACCTGGAGGGGCTCCAGTCACGCGCCACCGGGCCCATCGCACGGACCGCCCGGAGCGCGGCGTCGCTCGCGCTCGCACGAGGGCCTGGGTGCGGCCGGCGACGCGCTGGCTCATGGCGGCGAGCAGCTTCGGGGGTGATCCCGTCGGGGGCGGTCACGGTGGCGCCGCGGCGGGCGGAGGCGGGCGCGTCGCCGGAACGAGGGCGAAGGGGGCCGCCCCCGTCGGTGTCACGGCGGACACGAAGCCCGACGACGTGGTCGGCCCGAACGGGGAGACGTACCAGGAGCTGCTGGACCAGGTCACCCCCGAGAACGGAGGCATGATCGCGGATGCCGCGGGCCGGTTCATCGGCAACCCGAACTCGCAGCGGGTCTTCGACGAGGCGATGGCCGAAGGCATACAGCCGGCGGCGCGCGGGCCGAAGCCCGTCATGAGATCGAACGGCCTCGGCCCGTACAGGCCGCTCACCTGGTCCTCGCCCCGCCAGACCGGCCCCGAGGGACCCGAGGACGAGTGGAAGTGGCAGGGCATGCCGCCAGGCTGCAGTTTCGCCGGACCGGTGGAGCCCGGCCGGACCCGCTACTACCGCGACATGGACGACCACGGACCGGTCGTGCGGACGTTGCCGCCGGCCTGGCCCCCCGGCCACCCGGACGCCGGGAAGGAAGACCTGTGACCACGGAACAGGGTGTGCGCTACCGCTTCGGGCCGCGCGAGCGCGGCGGGGCGCTCGCCGGCTGGCGCGCGGGCCAGATCCTCACGGTCGCCGTCGGCCTCGTCTTCGGCGTGCTGGTGCTGCGTTGGCAGCCGAACGTCGCCGGGGTCGCGGCCGCGCTGGGCATCCTCGTGCTCTACGGCGCGTTGGCCACCGTGCCCGTGGCCGGGCGCACCGGGGACGAGTGGGCGCCGGTCGCCGTCTGCTTCGAGGCGCGCCGTCGCGGCGGAGCGAGGTCGGGACCCCTGCGCACACTGCGCGGCCTGCGCCTGCTCCAGGTGGAGTGGCAGGACATGGGCGTGGTGCACGACCGCGCGGCGCGGACCCTGACGGCCGCGTTGTCGCTGCGGGGCCGCAGCTTCGCGCTGCTCGGCACCGACGAGCAGGACCGGCGGGTCGGGGCGTGGGCCTCGGTCCTGGCATCGGCCGCCCGTGACGGGTCTCCGGTGCACCGCCTGCAATGGCTCGCGTCCTCCTTCCCCGACGATGGGAGGGGAGTCCGCTCCTTCCTGGCCGAGTCGGCCGTGCCTGCCGCGCCCTCTGCCTCGCGCGCCTCGTACGAATCGCTGCTCGACGAGGTGGGCTCGCACGCCTGCACCCACGACGTACTCCTGACCGTGCAGGTCCGGCAGCGGTCCACGGTGGAAGCCGGGTGCGCCACCCTGGCCCGGGAGGTCGGGTCGCTGGTGCGCCTGCTCGGCGACGCCGACGTGGTGGTCGAGGGCGTGCTCGGCGCGGCCGACCTGGCGCACCGCTTCTCGCGCCTACGAGCCCGAACCGCCGCGGGCCGCGGCGGCGGGAGACTCCGGTGCGGCCGGACACGCGGGCACCGGCGGGAACGCGGGCACGGCGGGCGACGCAGCGCGGGACGAGGCGTGGCCGATGGCCATGGCCGAGGGATGGGCCAACGTGCGCGTCGACGGCATGGTGCACGCCACGTTCTGGGTGGCCGAGTGGCCGCGCACCGAGGTGCGGAGCGACTTCCTCGCCCCATTGCTCCTCTCGTCGGCTCGGACCACGCTTTCGGTCGTCATGGAGCCGCTCGGGCCCGACGTCGCCGTGCGCAAGGTCGAGGCGCGGCGGACGGCGGACCTGGCGGACGCCGAGCTCCGGCGCCGCGGCGGCTTCATGTCGACGGCTCGTCACGCGGCGAGTCCGAGGTGCTGGCGCGCCGGGAGGCCGAACTGGCGGAGGGCCATGCCTCGTTCCGCTACTCGGGCTTCGTGACCGTCTCCGCGCCGGACGAGGAGGAGCTGGCGCTGGCGTGCGATGCCATCCGCCACGTCGCCGGTCAGAGCCGGCTCGCCCTGCGGCGCCTCTACGGGGACCAGGCGTCGGCCTTCACGTGCACCCTGCCGCTCGGCCGGGGTTTGGCCTGAGCCGGCGCGACGGCCGCCGCCGTAACATGACCGCCGATGCACGCCGAGAGGGCCGAATCGGCCGGACCGGGAGAGAACCCGCTCGGGGGGACGTCTGCCGACGCGGCGGCGTCGGCGCCGCGGAACGCCGTCGTGCTCCTGCTCGACAGCCTGAACCGGCACATGCTGGGCTCCTACGGCGGCACGGAGTTCGACACCCCGAATCTGGACCGCTTCGCCCGCGAGCGGGCCGTGCGCTTCACCTCACACGTGACCGGCTCGCTCCCGTGCATGCCGGCGCGCCACGACATCCTCTGCGGGACGCTCGACTTCCTGTGGCGGCCGTGGGGGTCGATCGAGGTGTGGGAGGAGCCGGTGACGGCGCGGCTGCGCCGGGCGGGCGTGACCACCATGCTGGTCTCGGACCACCCGCACCTCTTCGAGACCGGGGGCGAGAACTACCACACCGACTTCAGCGCCTGGGACTACGTGCGTGGGCACGAAGGCGACCCGTGGCGCACGTGGAACGACCCGACCTGGGTGGGCGCGCCGGCGCTCCCGGCGCGACGCGGCGGGTGGTACTGGAGCGACCGCATGGGTCTCGACCTCGGTCCGGGTGGCGACCGCGGCTACGACCGCTCGCGCACGTTCTTCCGCTCCGAGGAGGACTTCCCCGGGCCGAAGACGATGCGCACCGCGGCCGACTGGCTGCGCCGGGGTGCACCCGACGACGAGCCCTTCCTGCTCTTCGTGGACGAGTTCGACCCCCACGAGCCGTTCGACACCCCGCAGCCGTGGGCCGGGCGCTACGACCCGGGGTGGGAGGGCGACCTGCTCATCTGGCCGCCCTACGACGTGGGTGCCGTCGGCGCGGGCCGGCTGAGCGAGCGCGAGGGCCGTCACATCCGGGCCAATTACGGCGCCAAGCTCTCCATGATCGACCACTGGGCGGGGGAGGTCTTCGCCGCGCTCGACGAGCGCTCGCTCTGGGACACGACGGCGGTGTTCGTGTGCACCGACCACGGGCACTACCTCGGCGAGAAGGACATCTGGGGCAAACCCGGCGTGATGCAGTACGAGCCGCTCGGCCACACGCCGCTGCTGGTGCACTGGCCCGGTGACGCGGGCTCGGCGGGCCGCGAGTGCGCAGCGCTGACCACCAACGTCGACATCGGCGCGACCCTGGCCGACCTGTTCGGCGTCGGGCCTGCGGCCGACGGGACGGCGGGACGCGTGTCGACGATCACCCACGGCCGGTCGCTCGTGCCGCTGCTCGACGGCACTTCGGGCGCGGTACGGGAGTGGGCCATCGGCGGCGTCTACGGCAATTGGGTGCAGGTGACCGACGGGCGGCGGAAGTACGCCCGGGGCGCGGTGGGATCGAATTTCCCGCTCTCCATGTGGTCCAACCGCTGGACCACCATGCCCGTGCACGGCCTGGAGGACGAGGTTCGCCTTCCGGCACCTGACCGGCGGGCCCGGCTCGACTTCATGCCCGGCACGGACGTCCCCGTGATCCGCCAGCCCTTCGAGGAGGGGGACCGGTTGCCGTTCTGGGTCGGGCGCGGCGCGGTGGACGCCCACTTCCTCTTCGATCTCGACCGTGACCCCGGCGAGGAGGAGAACCTGACGGGGAGTGCCGCGGAGGCCGAGATGGTGGAGCTGTTGCGGGTGGCGTTGAAGGAGGTGGCCGCGCCCGACGAGCAACTCGAGCGGCTCGGGATCGCCTGAAGAGGCCCCGTTACGGGACGACCACGACGGGCCAGTTGGCGTGCGCGAGGAGCCGCGACGACAGAGAGCCCGTGAGCCGGTGGCGCAGGGACCGGGACGACCCCACGATCACCACGTCGGCGTGACGTTCGTCGGCGACCCGGCTGAGCTCGCGCACGGGCTCACCCACCCGCAGCTCCTTCTCGATCCGGTCCCAGGCCCTCTGGACGACGAGCACGGCTTGGGTGAGGACGACGGACTCTTCCTTCGGTTCGATGTCCGGAGGGCCCCAGACGCCGAGCCCGCCCCAGACCGGCACGAGCGGACGCCTGACGTGCACGACGATCAACAACGCACCGCTCCGACCGGCGACCCCGGCGGCATAGCTCGCCGCCCGGAGGGCCGTGAGCGTCTGGTCGACACCGACCACGACCACCCCGGGCCCGCACCACTTCGACGGGACTTGCGCCTCGGTCGAGGGCGTCCGCTCCGGTGGCTCTCTCGGTTCGGGCCGTTCCGTCGACATCACCGGGTCGTCAGTGGTGACGGAGATGTATGCCGCGCACGGAAGAGTCGAGGACGTGGGAGATCCGCTCGTGCCGTGTGGCGGGACACCCCGCGGGGTGTGCTTCCCGCTCGACGCAGAGGGTCAGATGCCGGCAGCGCGGGCACCGCTCGAACCCTTCCCCGAAGAGTCCGAGAATCCCGACAACCATGGCCACGGCCGTCGCCGACAGAAGGATCACGATCAAACCGGTCGTGATCGTTTCCGCGGCAACTGCCATGCCCCGTCACCCCCTCGGTGACCGCCAATGTGCGTACTAGTACGCTACCATCGGGCGTACTAGTACGCAACCAGCTAGGGTTACCCGAATGGCAGGGGCTGGGCCACGGGGAGGGTCGGCGGTGGACACCGCGACCGCCGACACCGAAAGAAAGTCCACGAGGGAGAAGACACCTGGCGCGCACGCACCCAGGGCGACCATCTCCCGGTCCCAGATCGTCGAGACGGCCCTGCGGTCGGTGGCGACGACGGGCTTCGAGCAGATGACCATCCGCAGCCTGGCTGCCGAACTCGGGGTGGCGCCGATGTCGCTCTACCGACACATACGGGACAAGGACGACCTCATGGACGACGTCGTCGAAGAGCTGCTTCGACGAAAACTGCCGGTGCCACGACGCACGGGTACGTGGCAGACCCAGATCATGGCTGCGGCCGACGCGCTGCGCCACCTCCTCGTCTCCCAGCCCGCGGCGCTGTACGTGTACCTCAGGCATCCGGTCGTATCGCCGGCGGCCGTCGTCCGCATGGAGATGATGTTGCGGGTCCTGCGAGGTGCGGGCTTCGACGAGGCTTCGTCGAAAGAGGCGTACGCCGCGATCCAGACCTACACGATCGGGTTCGCCGCGCTCGAAGCGTCCCGGTCGGGATGGAGTCCCGAAGAGGACGCCGACGCGTTGGCCATGGAGCTTGCCGCGTTCACCACGCCGACTCGGTTCGCCCGAGGGATGCGCTACCTGCTGGAGGGGATCAAACAGGGCGCGGTCTGATCTGCGAAGCCGGCCCGGTTGGGGATACCTCTGCTCGAGTCCCCTCGGGGCCATAGCCGCGACGCCAGGATCAGTGTTCGGCCAACCAGCGCCGACGCTTCGGATTCCTGAGGTTGGTCCAAGCCTTCGTCCAGCGGCGACGAGACCTTCGCTGTCGCCGGTGGGCCTCGGCCACGAGCCGCCCCGCCTCGAAGGAGACCGCGGGCGAGGTGCCCGCCGTGGTTCCTGTCCGTAGGTCGGTTTGCCATTCCCGCCGCAACCACGTCTCGGCCGCCACCGCGTCATGGTGCTGACCGAGGACCGTCTGCACGTGCTCCGCCGCTGACGCCATCCGACGAGCCGGCTGGCCGACGACCGGGATCGCCGCCTCCGATGCATACCTGAGCTGCTTCGTCTTGATCCGGATCCGGTGCAGCTGTGCCGCCGTCGGGTGGTGGCCGGCCCGGCGTACCTGCTTGTGCACCGCCCGCCATCGGGCGGATACCAGGGACGGCAAGACGTCGCCGGCTGGCCGTTGTGCCTCCGGCTCGGCCCCCATCGCGAGTGGGATTCTCTCGGAACCGGCGTGGAGCCGGTCGACCAGGTCCAGGTAGCGAGCGCTGGCCAGCGCCTCCGCCAGCCGTCGGCCGGCCGCAGCGCGTTGCGCGGTCAACCGCTGAGAGAGCGCGAGCGGGGCATCGGCGAGCTCATCGGCCAGCACGTCGGCGTCCCGGAGGTCGCCGAGCGCAGAGCCGAGCCATTTCAGGTCGCCCCGGGTGTGCCGCAGCCAGACCGGATCGAGCACGGCACCGAAGGTGCTCAGATCGGATCGCAGCCTTCTTGTCGCAACGCGTGCCTGATGCACGTCCTCGGCCAGAGGTTGGTGCAGGGAAACCCGGAGTCGCCAGTCGTGGGCCAGGAGCCGGTCGAGTCCAGCTCGGAGCGAGGTTCGCACGATGTCGGCCACGGTCGACCCGCGCTGCGGACTCGTACGGGGCGGCGCATGCGGCAGCTCCATCGCCTTGGCCAATTTCGTGTCGCTCTCGATGTTGATGCCCGCCTTGCGGAGTTCACGGACAACGTCGTGACCGTTCCAATCATCGTCCAGGAACTCCAGCTCCACCTGGCGGAATCGCATGCCGTCCCGCGGGCCGCCGACCACGAGCACCATGTCATCGTCCAATTCGGCCACCTCCCGATCCTCGGAATCGTGGAGGAGGAGTCGCTGCCGCCTCGCCTCGAGTGTCACCACAGGACGCAGGGGCTCCCGCCTGACCACGCCCCGAACGACGTCTCGCACACCCGTGGGCATTTCGTCGCGTGGGCCCGGCCATGTCACCTCGGTGCGGCGCAGCGCGTGCCCCTCGGAGGGTTGCGGAAGCTTCAGGGTCCAACGGCCATCGCCACGATCGTCTGTCGTCCTGTGCCGCAGGGTCAGCCCTTGATGCCACAGCCGCCAATCCATCGTGTCGAAGTACGCGGTTTCCAGCCGCACCTCGGGCACGCGGACGGTACGCCCGACGAGGTGCCGGAGGTCGGGTGTCGGGAGGCCGATGGGTGCCTCGAACTTGGTCTCCTGCTCCATTGTCGAATTCCGTCCCATGGCAGGAACGTACCCAGCCGGCACGGCGGCGTACCGTTTTCGCGGACTCGTGCCGTGGGCGTCTCGTTGGGAGAGCCCCCCGCACCCAGCGGCGAGCGGTGCCACCGTGACAGGTGGGGGCGCCCGAGCAGGTCAGGGCTCTACGCACAGGTTAGGGGCAGTACGCTGTTAACCAGCTGACCGATCGGGGTAGTTCCACCCTATGACATCCCCAGCCGAATCTCCCACGGAGAAACCGGGCCGTCTCCACCGCACCTCGGCCAATCATCCCACCAGGATCAGCTGGACCTGGGCCACGCTGTTCGTCGGCGTAGTGCTGGGCATCGCGTTGGTCGACTTCTTGGCCCAGAACACGCGGTCCGTCAAGATCGAATTCTTCTCGGCCTCCGGGCACGTGCCCGTTGTCGTCGCCCTGCTGGTTGCGGCGCTCGCGGGTGCTGCCCTCGTACTCGTCGTCGGCGCCGCCCGGATGGGTCAGCTCCGGCGGCATCCCCCCTCGCGGGGCGTCGCCCCTCAGGAGATGGCAGCCCCTACGTCGGAGCAGGCGGAGGCGGACCGGTCCGCGGAGACGGTGGCAGCCGGAGAAGTCGGCGCGTCCGGCGGAGGCGCTCCGTCACCGACCGCCCCGGCGCACACCGGCAGGCCGGTGAATGCACCGCCGGATCCTGCGGTTCAGCCGCCCGCCGTCTGATCGACCCACAACTTCTAGCGACCGACTTCTAGCGACCCAGCGCGGTCTGCAGATCGCGCACGTGTTCCTGTGTCTGCTCGAGGAGCGGGCGCAGAGCTTCGGCCACGTCGGCCAGCCCGAGATCCATGGCTTGGCCGAACCGCTGTCGGTAACGCTCCAGCTGGCTCTCCTCGAGGCGTAGATCGGCGGCCAGCGCCTCACGACCCGTCGCTGTCTCCACCTCGGGCACGGTGGTGGAGGGCACCCCGCCCAGGAAGGCAATCTGCTCGGCGAGGATCTGCGCGTGCATCAACTCCTGGGTCAGGTGCACCTTCAGTTCGTCGATGATGCTGAGGTATTCCGCTCCCGTGACAGTGGCCACGTGGCTGACGTACTGCACGATTGACTGGTATTCAGTCTGCAGGTCTTCGTTGAGGGCGTCGATGAAGCTCTCTTTGTCCATACCGGCTGCTCCGTTCGGGTCGACATCTTTACGGGTGGAGTCTTCCCGCTCGCCGACGTGTTCAATCGGAATGGTCAGTCCCGCTCACCGTACGACGCGGATGCTTCGGGCGCGCGCGATCGGGGTATGAGTTCGATATGCCGTTCGCCAAGAAATTCACCTGGAAGACCGTCGCGGTGGGCTCGGGAGCGCTGGCCGGTCTCGCCACGCAGCGTGGCCTCGAGTCCATCTGGAAGATGGTGCGCGGATCTACGCCGCCGAAGGTGCTCGGAGATCGCCGGTCATCCTGGGTGGACGCTCTGATCTGGGCAGCCTCCACTGGTGTCGGCGTCGGTGTGACCCGGCTCTTGGCGGTGCGCACGGCCGCCGCGGTGTGGGAGGCTGCCGTTCACGAACCACCGCCGGAACCTGGACTCGTCGAGTCCACTGCGGCGTAGCGCCCTCAGCGCCTTTTCGGAGCCGCCCTCTTCTTCTTCGTGGCGGTCGTAGCCTTTTTCCCGCTCGTTCGTTCGGCCGTCGCAGCTTTGGGAGTCGTCGTCCCGGTCTTGCTCTTGCTCTTGGTCGCCTTCTTGGCCGTACTCTTCTTCGCCGTGCTCTTCTTCGCGGTAGCACGCTTCTTGGCGGTCGTCTTTTTGGCGGTCCTCTTGGCGCTGGAAGTCCGCTTCTTTGTGGCGGCCTTGGCTCCGACCGACTGCTTCTTGGTTCCGCCGGCCTTGCGCTTCGCGGCCGAGGCCTGCTTTTTCACGGTCTTCTTCAGGCTCTTCGCTCTTTTGGCGCCCTTCTTTGCGAGCGGACGTGCTTGCGCCTGAACGCGCCGGGCGCTCTTCGAGGACTCGATCGCCGTGACCGCTTCATTCAGGCCCTGTTTGAATCGTGATCCTGCTGCCACTGCGGCCGTCTCGATAGTGCCAACGGCATCTCCCACCACTTCCGCAGCCTTATCCAATTTGTTTGGCATGCATCCATCCGTTCCAGTCGCATATTTTCGTTGGCTTGCCGCGGTTGGTCTACCCGATTTCCTTCCATGTACACCCGGTGACAAATGAAGGGCGATCGTCGAGGCCATGGGTACCTCTTCCGACGGGCTGACCAGAGGCTCCTTCGAATCGGAGTTGGACAAGATCTGGCGCCAGCGCACGACGACGAGGCCGGCGAGAGCGGGGAAGTCTGCGTCACGGACACGAAAGAACCCGGGAGTCCGAGAGCGGAGAACCTGGATCAGTGTTTCTGACCCGAAACCACCCGCTGGTCGACCGGCAGTTTCAACAGCGCGTTTTCGACGACCTCACTGAGCGCGGGGTGAATCCAGTATTGGCCTCGTGCGAGGTCGGCCACTCGCTGACCGTGACTCACGGCCTGAATGAGCGGCGTGATGAGGAGTGAAGCCTGGTAGCCAAGAATGTGGGCACCGAGCAGTGTGCCGGTCTCAGGGTCGGCATAGAGCTTGCAAACCCCGAGGTGATCCTGCAGCGCCCAGCCGTAGGCCACGTCGCCGTATTCCTGGAGGGCTTCGACGTAGGGCCGTCCTTCCAGGTCCTGCGATCGGGCTCCGACCGAGGCAACCTGCGGATCGCTGAACACGGCAGAGGGTACCCAGTCGTGCGGCAGCGGACGCAGGTCGTCGGGGTGAACCAGATTGTGGGCGATCGTGCGCGCTTCAGCGTTCGCCACGTGTTTCAGCTCGAAGGCTGAACTGCAGTCCCCGAGTGCCCAGACCCCTGCCCCTGCGCGTCCAAATTCGTCGACGGTGACACGCCCGTCAGAGCCGCGAGAGACTCCAACCGAGTCCAATCCGAGCTGGTCGGTATTCGGTTGACGACCCGCTGCCACCAACAACACCTCACCGGCGATCCGACTGCCGTCCTCGAGAACCATCTCGACCTGGCCCGCATCGCTCCTTATGTCGGTCACCGTGGCATCGAGATGAACGTCCCACCGAGCCGAAGCCACTGCGGTGAACCGCCGGGAGATATCGGCGTCGAGTGTTGCCAGCAACGTCGCGGCCGACTCCACCATATGAATCTCCACTCCGAAGCTCGAGAACAGGTGGGCCATTTCGACTGCGACGTACCCACCACCCAGAATGACCATGCTGGCTGGCAGAGACTCCAGACGCATGATCGTGTCGGACGTCTGGAACCCGACGCCTGAGTCCAGCACCACTTGTGGGAGGGACGGGCGACCGCCCGTGGCGATGACGATCTGCTGCGCCTCAATGAGCGTGCTGTCATCTATGGCCAAATGGCCCGGCCCGACGAAGCGGGCGTGCCCTTCGTAGACGGTGACGTTCGCCGACTCAGTTCGCCCCCTGAGCCCGTTGCGCGAGGTTTCGTCCACTCGACGAAAGACCCGGTCTCGGATGGACGGCCAATCGAGCCCCTCGAGCGTGGTCGACAGGCCGAAATGCGACGTCTCGCGGACCATCAGCGCCAGGTCGGCCGTATAGATGAACATCTTCGAAGGTATGCAGCCCCGGTTCACACAGGTCCCTCCGAAGGAACCACACTCGATGAGCGCGACCTCTTTCTCGCTCATGGCCTCGGGAATCGCCACGTTCCCCGATCCCGAGCCGATCACCGCGAGCGCGAAGCGTTGCATCGTGGGAGCCTACAAGTCGAGTCATGTTCGGTTGTCCCTAGGAAGTGCAAGTCGGCTGGGTGCGCCCTTGTTCCGGTGACCTGCTGTCGAGTGGGATTCTCTCCGAAGATGTCCTCGCCGTTGCGAAACGCCGATTTCTCGCGTCGAGCGGATCCTCCGGTTTGCTGCCCTCCATACGGGTATGACAGTGACGACCCGATCGGAGGTTGCACATCGTGGGAGAACTGAGTGAGTTGTCCGATGTCGTGAGCTCCGACCAGACGCTTGTCTGAAGACCCAACAAGGAAAGGGAGCTCATGTCAACGGTCGACAAGGCCAAGAACAAGGTCCAAGAAGCAAAAGGTCATCTTGACGAGGCTGCTGGAAAAGCCACCAACGACCGGACACGGGAAGCGAAGGGTAAGAAGGAGAAGGCGTCTGGCAACCTGAAGCAGGCGGGAGAAAAGGTGAAGGACGCCGTCAGAAAGTAGTGCAACAGCGTCTGACGGCGTCCATTTGATCGAGTCGGGTGCGTCTCGCTGGTCTGGGAGATTCTGTCCGACTCTTGCACCCAGAACACGGAAAACCTGAACACGGAAAAGAGGGAATGATCATGGTAATAATTCTGCTGGCACTCTTGGTTTTGATCCTTTTCGGCGCAGGATTTGCGGTTCACCTGCTCTGGATTGCTGCTGTCGTACTCGCGATCGTCTGGGTGGCGAGCTTCGCCCTGAGCCGCGGGGAGGGAGCGAGCCGCGGTTCTCTCCGCCGGTAGTTCGACGTCCGGCGAGGGCCCCCTTCTGCTGTTGTCAGCCTGAACCTCGCGGTTGGGGCCGACTCCAGCCGATCCCGTGAAGCCACCCCGGTCCGTACTCGGGCCGGGGTGGCTTCGGTTGTATCGGCACGAACCAATCGCCATGGCGGGCCGCCACCGTGATCCGGCTCCGGCATCGGAGCCCGGGGCAGATTCCCACCACCCTTCACGGGGGGCGTGAAGCAGAGGAGTCCCTCGAGGACGCTGATTCGCCACAACCGGCGCGACCGTTCACCCGGTGATGGGACGACAACAGCCGCGCCTTCCCGCGCACCAGGTGACCACGCGCAACCTCGGTGCGGCCTACCCGTTCCTCGCCGAGGCCGGGCTCGGCCGGCGCGGCGTCCTCATCGGCGACGACCTTCTCGGCGGCTCGTTCGTCTTCGACCCGTTCGAGCTCTACGCCGCCGGCGTGGTGTCGAATCCGAACCTGGTCGTGTTCGGTCAGATCGGCCGGGGCAAGAGCGCCTTCGTCAAGACATTCCTGTGGCGCCAAGCCGTGTTCGGGCGACGCGCCTGGGTCGTCGACCCCAAAGGCGAGTACACGGACCTGGCGGGCGCGTGGGGTGTTCGCCCGGTGGCGCTCCGGCCCGGTGGAGCCGTGCGTCTGAATCCGCTCGACCCCGGTCCGGTCGGCGAGGGCGACGCGGGTCCGGGCGGGGACGCCACCGCTCGGCGGCGGATGGAGCTGCTCTCGTCGCTGGCCAGCGCCTGTCTCGGCCGTGAGCTGTGGCCCCGGGAGCGCGCGGCCCTCGGCGCCGCGTTGGAGGACGCGTGCGAACGCTGCGTCGTGCCGACCGTACCCATGGTGGTGGACGCGTTGCTCACGCCGAGCGCCGAGTCGGCCCGCTCGCTGCGCACCGAGGTCTCGACGCTGCTCGAGGACGGCCGGGACGTCGCGCTCGAGTTACGCCGACTTGTGCACGGCGACCTGCGCGGCATGTTCGACGGGCCGACGACAGAGGGGCTGGACCTGTCGGCCGCGCTGGTGGTGCTCGACCTGTCGGCGCTGTACTCGTCGGCGGCCCTCGGCGTCTTGATGGCGTGCGCCACGGCATGGCTCCAGGCCGCTCTGGCGCGGGTCGCGGGCGCCGAGGGACGCTCGGGGCGCTTCTTTCTCGTTGTCGATGAGGCGTGGGCCATCCTGTCCAAAGAGAGCATTCACCAACCCATGTCACGTGGCGGGTGACCGCCGCGACCCGATTTCGCGTCCCGCCCGACATGCCGCCTATGGTCGGACCGGTGGCCCCCATCACCTGGATGGTTAACACCCGGGACGTGTCCCACGCCGTCCAGGTGGCTGACCAGCCGGTGGTGGTTGCTGCCCTCATCCTCGACCTCGATACCGGTCTCGTCCGTGGTCTCTCGGTCGGCGAAGACGTCCGGGGCGCCCTGGCCCAGGCGATTGAGCTCGCGCTGACCAAGCCGGCAGGCACGCTCGCTCCGGGGCGCCCCCAGCGGGTCCTGGCCGCGATCGGTCTGGGTGACACGGTGTCGGCCGAGCTCGGCCTGCGCCCGGGGCTCAACCTGCTCCCGCCGGTCGATGAGATCGTGCCCGGTGTCGAGGCCGAGGACATCTTCGACTCCTTCGTCGGATTCATGGCGGGCCGTCGCCAGCCGACCGAACCTCCCTCCCCGGCTGACTGGAAGGTCCTCTTCGACCACGTCCAGGCCTACGCCGAGGCGACACCGTGGCGAACCTGGGCCGACGACATCGATTTCGTGGTCGACGTGGTGCTCGACGGCGAGGGGCGGCGGGTGAAGGCCGTCGTGATGGGCAACGCCGGCATCCAGCCCGGCCTCGCCGTCTTCCCGGGCGAGGTGGTCGAAGCCGACCTCGAACACCGGGATCCCGCCGCGCCGTGGCCGTTCGAGGCCGGGACCTTGGCGTGCACGCTCGATGATCCCGACGAGGTGCCCGTCGAGTTCAGGGCCCGGGCCCTTCGCTACGGCTGGCCCCAGACCGCGGACCTGGTACCGAGCTTCTTCGGTGTCGACGAGGAAGGTGGCCGTGAGATCTCGACGGCCGATGCCCGGCTCTTTGCCGTTGTCGCTGCGGCCGTCGTTGCCCATGTCCGTCGTCACCGTCGTCCGTCGCCGAGATCGGGCACGCCCACCGAGGGCCAGGTGGCGATGCCCGACTCCCACTCGGCCCGCTATTCGGTTCTCCACCAGGATCGACCCGAGTGACCACCGTCGAGGTGTTGCAAAGTTCACGGTGGTCTTGGACTTCTGCGTCCCTGGGGTTTCGTCGAGGCCTGTGGCAGGGTCCCGGTTACCTGCTATGCGTGAGTCCGGTGCCCCGGGATCCGATTGAACTGGAACGACGAGCAGCTGCGACCGAGGACCTCTTAAGCCGGATCGCCACCTCGACCGGCGCCGATGGCGAATGGTGGAATTACTCTGCGAGCGCGGAACTCGGCGGCAGGACACCGACTGAGGCGTGGCTCGCGGGAGACCACGCCGAGGCCCGGCGTCTCATCGAGATCTGGTACGAACGAACTGACCATGGAGCCGAGCAGGTTCGCAACGATCCGGCGTTTCTCGCGATGATCGAGGAGCACCGTCGATCAATCGCCGCCAAAGCGGATCACCGTCGCACTGCTTGAGAGTGGCCCTCGGTGACGTCGAGGCTCTTCGGGCGTGGGCTGAGCGCGAAGATCCTCGTTATCGGCTCTGGAAGTCCGTATCCGATTGGATCACGACCGTAGCGGGCGACAATCTGTGCGACCTCGGGTCGGACGTACAGGTCCGTGAACGGCACCGTGGTCTCTCCAGGGAGCGGCGGCTCCGAAAATATAGGCCCACTTATAGGCCGAGCCTTTTTGAGCGCATAGAAGTCGATGACGCCTATTGCCGCCGTCGGCCCACCGATCCTTGGTAGGCCACGGTGTACCTGGAGCTGCCCGGATCACCTCGAGTCGGATGCAGTCGAACAGGAAACAGACCGTTTCCGCATCGTGATTTCGTGATATCATGATGTCATGACAAAGCAGACCACCGTACGGTTGCCCGAGGAGTTGGCCGAACAGGCCGAGGCAGTCGCACGGGTGAAGGGCACCAGCGTGAACGGACTCATCATCGAGTCGCTCTCTGCGGAAATCGCACGGGTGCACGCCGACAAGGACTTCACCGCTCGAGCTGGTCGGCTCCTCAAGCGAGACAAGGAACTGCTCGACCGGCTCGCTCGTTGACCCGATTCATCTCCCTGCCCGAGTTCTTCTGGCTCGCCGAACAGGTCACCGGGATCGATGCGCAGGTCCTGGCCAACACCGGCAGCATCAACCTCGCCGATTCAGCCCTTCACGCCCCTCGGGCCGGCTTCGGCCACCAGGACTTCTACCCTGATCTCATTGACAAGGCGGCGGTGCTGACCTGTCATTTGGCGTGGAATCACCCGCTGCCCGACGGCAACAAGAGGGCGAGCTGGGCATGCCTGGTTCTCTTCCTCGATCTGAATGGTGTCGTCTGGGATCCTGACCCCCCTGACGTCGACGAAGCTGAGGCGGCCATCCTCGTCGTGGCCGCGCACGATGTCGACGAATCATGGTTTGCCGACTGGCTCCGCCGACGGATCCGAGTCAGCGAAGAGTGACCTCCGCCCGGTGTGTTCGAGCACCGAAGCGTGGTCCCGCCAGCTCTGCTCAACCCCGTCGAGTACGTTCGAGGACGTGCGTCGGCTAGGAGACGCGGTGGAGTTCCCGCCGCCGATCGGAGACAAGGACTGGCCGCAACCTCGCGGTGATCTGTACCCGATGAAACCGTGGGACACGATGCTTCCCAACGGCCAGATCAAGTCCGAGGCGCACGGGCGGCGTGAAGAGCAACCAGCACGAACGGCGTTGGGTGATCCAGTGGACGGGGGGCCGATGGGTGGTCATTCGCCTTCCGATCGAGACCGAAGGAGTCGACGCGACCTCCTGACCTCCATTCGGCGAGATGGGGTATTCACGGATGACAGAGTTCCCACATGGGTTACGGGCCATTGAGACTCGTCGAACTGGTCAAGGGACTCTGATCAGATCTGGCCGCTGGTACAAGACTTTGGCTTCTCCTATGTACCAGAGCAGGCTCATTTCGAGCCGTACTTGACAGAGCTCCTGAATCGATCGGACACGCTCCTTCTGTTTGCTGAACAGGCGAGGACAAAATCGTCGGCTATTGGCTAATGAGGACTGGGACCCACCTCCACGACCACTTCGACTGGGACAGCACTGCCCTGGTTGCCTGTCCTGTAGTAGACGCCGTCGCCCAGCTCGCCGTCCTCGCCAAAGCCCCAGCAGTCCACTCCGCCGGAGCTGAGTTCGGCGCAGAAACCCACATTGTCACCGGCGAGGTTCGTTACATCCGTGAGCGAACCCATGTCCTCGACCCCGACAACCGCTACCGGGACGGCGCTGCCGTCGTTGCCGGTGCTGTAGAAGACGCCGTCGCCCAGCTGCCCTATATTGCCCACTCCCCAGCAGTCGACTCCGCCTGAAATCAGGAGGGCGCAGTAGCCAGCGCCCAGGAAGTCATCGCTCGCGAGGTTCGCCACGCCGCCCAGAGTGCCGCTACCGCCCACGTCTGCCACCGCCACCGGGACGGCACTGCCGTCGTGGCCGCTGGTGTAGAAGACGCCGTCGCCGAGCTCACCGTCCTGGCCGTACCCCCAGCAGTCCACCCCACCAGAAGTCAGCAGCGCGCAGAAGCCTCCCATAGCAAATGTGGTTTCAGTCTCACTGCTCGCGTCATGGCTGGCGAGACTCGCCACGCCGCCCAGGGTGCCGCTACCGCCCACGTCTGCTACCGCCACCGGGACGGCGCTGCCGTATTTGCCGGTGGTGTAAAAGGTCCCGTCACCCAGTTCGCCGTCCTCGCCGTATCCCCAGCAGTCCACCCCGCCCGAGGCCAGGACCGCGCAATAGCTATGCCCATCTGCGTCGCTTACAAGGCTTGTCACGCCGCCCAGGGTGCCGCTGCCGCCGATTCCCACCACGGCCACCGGTTCGGCGCTGCCACTGTTTGCGGGGTCGCCACCGACGTATGTGGCGTAGAAGGTGCCGTCACCCAGTTCGCCAAAAACGCCTGCTCCCCAGCAGTCGACTCCGCCCGAAGCGAGGACCGCGCAATAACCAGCGCCAAAATAGCTCGACACAAGCGTGTCGCTCCGGAGACTTGCTGCGCCGCTCAGGGTGCCACTACCACCGACTCCGAGCACCGCCACCGGGACAGCGCTGCCGTTGTTGGTGGACGAGCCATAGAAGGTGCCGTCGCCGAGTTCGCCGGTAAGTCCATATCCCCAACAGTCCACCCCTCCGGAGCCCAGGAGGGCGCAAAAGCCCGATCCGTCGCTCGCAAGGCTTGTGACGTCCCCCAAGGTGCCATTGCCACCAACTCCGAGCACCGTCACCGGGACGTCGCTTCCGTCGTGGCCGCTGGTGTAGAAGGTGCCGTCACCCAGTTCGCCGTCCTCGCCGTATCCCCAGCAGTCCACCCCGCCCGAGGTGAGGACCGCGCAAAAACTCGCCTCACTGTTGCCGCCGGTGCTCGCGAGGCTCGCCACGCCGCTCAAGGTGCCGCTGCCACCGACTCCCACGACCGCCGTCCCGAAGGCGCTGCCGCCCTTGACGACGCTGTAGAACCGGCCATTACCAAGTTCGCCATTGTTTCCGTATCCCCAGCAGTCGACCGCGCCCGTAGTGAGGAGCGCGCAATTGCTGTTTCCGGCAGTCGTCAGGCTCACCACGCCGTTGAGGGAGGTCAGAACCACAAACTTGCCGTGAGTCGTCGCAACCCCTCCCGGTGTGGTGACGCTGATGGCACTCGTGGTCGCAGTGCTTGGCACCAACACCTTGATCTTGGTGGCTTTGTCAGAGATCACCGTGGCTTGGGCGTTCCGACCGAACGTCACACGCGTCGCTTCGGCCAAGTTGGTGCCCTTGATCACGACGGTCGTCCCGACGGGTCCTTGTGTCGGGCTGAAGCTACTGATATTCGGAGCTGGCACGGCCGACGAAGCCGAAAACGGAGATAGAAGGAGTGGTGCCCCAATCGTGGCGAGCACAGCGGCGACTACCAGCAACTTGTGGTTCATATCCCCCATCCTCGTCCGGCGCTAGCCAACTACCGGTGAATCGAAGCACTTCGACAACCGTGACGCAAGGCAACGTTGCGCAAAGGCGCCGAGCAACACCAAGTGGCTGCTCTCCGCGGACTTGATTGGGTAAGGGAACTCCTCACCACCCGACCATCGGCCGACTCGTGGAACGAGGATCGTGAGTCCGTACTGATTCGAACGAAGGATCTCTGACCGAGGGCGTGGCGCCGACGGCCCTCCGAGGGCCGGAGGCGCCGACAGACCACTTGGTGAGAACTTTTTTCGGGACGCATTTCTGTCCCGCTGCGTCTCACTGCGTCTCACTGCGTCTCGCTGTGTCCCGCTGGTGCGCCCTGTTTACGTACTCTGAGCTGGGGCGACGGTTGACAGGTGTCGCGACCGTTCGTCATGGTGGCGGCCGTGTTGGACGAAGACGATGTCGCCATGCTCCATGCGCTCGGTCGGCATGCGAACGGGCACCGCCTCGAGGACTTCTTGGCCCAAGGCGCACGGTGTCGCTGGTGCGCCCATCCCATTCGTCTGCGTGGCTACGTGCTCGGTGACCAAGGCAAGGTCGTCTTCTCGAGCCACGACTTCCCCGACAACGTGATCCTCAAAGCGTGTGGGTCGCGCAGCGAGCTGCGTTGCCCGTCGTGCGCCACGCTCTATCGAGGCGACGCCCGGCATCTCGTGCGGGCCGGGCTCGAAGGCGGGAAAGGCATCGACGAGTCGGTCGCAACCCATCCGGCGGTGTTCATGACCCTGACCGCTCCGGGCTTCGGTGCCGTGCACCGGGAAAGCTCGACCGGTGCATGTCACTCGGCGGCTCGTGGCAGACAATGTGCCCACGGTCGTCGGCTCGGCTGTGAGGAACGACACGCTCGTGACGACGAGGCCGTCGGGACGCCACTCTGCACCAAGTGCTACGACTACGCCGGCGCCGTGCTCCACAATGCACTCAGCTCCGAGCTGTGGCGGCGCACGACGATCTACGTCGCACGCCGACTGGCGAGCGAGCTCGGGCTGTCCCGTTCGGCCGGTGCGAAGGTGCTCCGCCTCGAGCACTGCAAGGTGGCCGAGTTCCAGCGCCGGGGCCTCGTGCACTTCCATGCCGTCATCCGGGCCGACGGCACGGACGGCGGTCCACCACCGCTCGACGCAGCGGCGTTGGCCCGGGCCTGCCTGGCTGCCGCACGCAGCGTCGAGTTGACCCACGCCGGACGAACGGCCCGGTGGGGGAGCGAGCTCGACGTCCAGATCCTCTCCCGTGAGGGGCCGTCGACACCCGTGGCGACCTACGTGGCGAAATATGCGACCAAGGAGCCGGCCATGCACCCCGGGTTCGTGGGACGCATCCTCTCCGAATCGGACCTGAAGCGCCGTGGCCTTCCACCTCACCTCTTCGCCATGTCTGCAACGGCTTGGAGACTCGGGTCCGATCCCCGGCTCAGCTCCCTCGGTCTGCGGCGCCACGCCCACCATCTCGGGTATTCGGGTCACTTCCTCACCAAGTCCCGCGGCTACTCGACCACCTTCGGGGCTCTCCGTGAGGCCAGGGCCGCCTGGTGCCAAGGGGGAGGGACCGATTCCGAAGTGATCACCACCACGACCCGGCGGCTCCGGGCCGTCGGACGCGGTTGGACCAACGAAGGAGAGGAGCTGTTCGCCGCCGCTCAGGCCCGGCAGCGGGCAGAAGAGAAGAAGGAGGCTGACTTCGCGTGGTACACGAGATGCGAGTAGGTCCTCTTCGGGAGGGCAAGCCGCCGGAGGCGGTGCGCCAGGCTTTTCTGCCTTCGCCTACCACGGCCCCCCCGCCTCTGACAGACCACCCAGCCGGGTCGTGAGTGCACCGATGTCCCCGGACGCTCTCGAGAGACCGTTCCCCTCTGTGAACGCAGTGTCGGGCAGCGAGGCTCTCGCCTCGTGCGACGAATGGGATTCGGTCGAGAGTCGGACAGACGCACGACGAGCGGTGAGAACGGACGCTCTGGCGTCAGTCCACCAGATACGGCCGATCCATGTGCCCGTTGGCTGCCCACCGGCATCGGAAGCCGAGACTTGCGGGAGTCGTTCGGCCACGAGAGCCGCGGAGGATTGGATCTGCCGACAACTCGCCGTGGCGCCCGAGCTGACCGATGACCGATGGGCTCAGGTCCGTCGGCTCATCGCCACACGACCTCGACCCGAGACGGATCGAAGCGGCCACCCTTCTTCGCCGCCGGTTTCACGACGACCGCACTGATCACCGAATCGATGACGGCACGTTGACGATCGACATCGAGCTCCGGCCAGACCGTGGTGACGTTCTCGGGCCGGTTCACGATGAACGCCTGCTCCCGGAGCCACGTTGCCCGAGCCTCACGGAGCTCGTCGGCTTGAGCCTCGAGCTTGGACACGGCGGGAAACACGACGGCCCCCGTCAGCTCGCCGGCGGTGAACGCCGCCATGAGCTCGGAGATCCGGGTCGTCACGTCCTGCAGTTCTTGCTCGTCGACCCATCGGCTGGCCTCGGGCACGACGGCGCGGTCGGACAGATATCGAAGGACGAGTGCGGCGACAAGTTCGTCCATTCGGGGACCCGACACCGCCACGGTGCCGCAACCCCGGCGGGTCGTCTGTTGCTTGCACACGTAGGTGTGGATGCCTCGGCGGAAATCCTTGTCGCAACTCATGGACACACCGCACGTGCCGCATCGGACCAGCCCCGAGAGGAGCCGCTTCCGGCCGCCGGGGTAGGTGTGGCGCCGGGTCCTTTCGGGGTCGTTCAGGACGGCGCACACGGACTCCCAGGTGCTGACGTCCAGGAGCGGCTCCCGCTTGGTCATGACCGGTTCACCGTCTGCGTCCCTGGCGATCTGCCTCTGATGGATGCGAAAGCCGGCCATCCGCGGGGAGACGAGCATGGACTTGAGGACGCTCTGGAGCCACGGGTTGCCATACGGGGTGCGGACGCCCTGTTCGTTCCACTGCCGGGCGATGGTGTGGAGTCCGGCCCCGGCCAGGACGTCGCGGGCTGCTTGTCGGACCAACTCGGCCTCGGCCGGACGGATCGTCACCTTGTCGTCCTCGTACCCGAACGGCCGCCGCGTGCTGCGGGGGACGCCTTGCTGTGCGAGCTCGAGGTTCTTGCGCTTGATGCGGCGAGACGTGTCCATGGAGGACTTGTTGGCGAAGGCGACCATCACCCGGGCCATCGTGCGGCCGTCCGACGTGGAGAGATCGAGGTCCTGCTGCACGGTGGCGAAGACCAAGTCCGGGCCGAGCGTCGAAGATGCGGATCGCCCGCTCGAGGTCCGCGGGCTGGCGGGCGAAGCGGTCGAGGTCGTAGGCGACGACCCCGTCGATAGTGCCTCGTTCGAGGTCGGCCAGCAGGCGCTCGAACTCCGGACGCCTCACCTTGACGTTGAAGGCCGAGTAGTCGTTGTCCTGATAGACGCCGGCCACGTCCCAGCCACGCATACCGGCGACCGTCCGGGAGTCTTCCTCCTGGCGGCCGACGCCCAGCCCGAGCCCTTCGCTGTCCGACGAGATCCGGCTGTAGATCCCCACCCTCACCAGACACAGGTTAGTACATGCTGACTAACCTCGGGGTGGCGCGATGGCTCCAATCTTCTTGGAAGCTGTCGCGTGCCTTCGGCATCTCCAACGTGGCCGTGCTGCACCGGGTCTCGGACCTGCGCTCGGTGGGGGCATCGGACTCCGAGCAGGTCGCACTCGCCGAAGGACTGCTGTCGGACTCCGAGACCCGCGTCATCTACGCGCAGTCGCCCGGCGAGCTGGCGGCAGCGTCCGAGCTCCTGTCATTGTCGGCCACCGAGGCCGAGCTGCTGCCGCAACTGCGGCGAGGCGTCGGGCTCTGGAAGGTCGGCCAGCGCTCGTTCCTCGTCCACCACCGGGTGAGTCCATTGGAGCGGACCATCGTCGACACCGACGCAGCCATGTCGGGACGGGCCACGTGAATGGGCTGGAGGCTGCGGTGCTGGCGCTGGCCCTGGCCGGAGCACTCGTCGCCGGCGTGTCATCCCGGGAGATGCTTCTCCCGCGGCACACACGGCCCGACAGGCACCGCGGCGCGCGATGGGCCCGCCGGCGCGATCTGCGTCCGTTGCTGGTCGACGGACGCGACCGGGCTCCCGGGCGGCTTGTGTTGGGCGTCGTCCCCGGAACGGTCCGGGCGCGGACACTGGCGGTCGAGCCGACCCAGTCGCTGGTCGTGGTCGGTCCGACGCAGAGCGGAAAGACGACGAGCCTGGCCGTGCCCGCCATCCTCGATTGGCGTGGGCCGGTGGTCGCGGCGAGCGTCAAGTCCGACCTGCTCCGAGACACGCTGGCGCGGCGTCGCTCTCGGGGTCGGGTCTGGTGCGTCGATCCCACCGGAGCGACCGGCGTCCCTCCCTCCACGTGGTCGCCGCTCTCCGGGTGCGCCGACTGGCGCCGCGCCGTCCGGACTGCCGCGGACCTGTGCGAGACCGCGAGGTCTGACGGGACCACACCTGACGGCGAGTTCTGGTACGCGACAGCGGCGAAGCTCCTCGCGCCCGTTCTCTTCGCCGCGGCGCGCGACGGCCGCACCATGGCGGACGTGGTGCGCTGGGTCGACACTCAGGAGGCGGGCGAGGTGGCGGACGCGCTCGAGCGCGCCGGCGTGCCCGAGGCCCTCGACGCGGCACAGCGCCAACTGGGGTCGCGACGAACGAACCCGCAGCTCGGTCTACACGACGGCGGAGACGGTGCTCGCGCCCTTCGCCGAGGCGCCTCCGGGTCCGATCACGGCCGAGCCATTCGAACCCCGGCACCTGCTCGGCGGATCTCACACCCTCTACCTGTGCGCACCGGCGCACGACCAGCGACGCCTGCGCGGGTACTTCAGCGCGCTCGTGGCGCAGGTGCTCTCGCACTCCTTCTCGATCGCCACCCGCGCCGGGCACCCGCTCGATCCTCCACTCCTGGTGGTGCTCGACGAGGCCGCCCACATCGCGCCACTGCCCGAGCTCGACGGGTTGGCCGCGACGTGCGCCTCCCACGGGATCCAGCTGGTGACGGTGTGGCAGGACCTGGCCCAGGTCCGAAGCCGCTACGGCCCCCGTGCGGCGACGGTGCTCAACAACCATCGGGCCAAGCTCTTCCTGCCGGGCATCGCCGACCCGGACACCCTCGACTACGCCAGCCGCCTGGTCGGCGACGAGGAAACGACGCAGCCCTCGGTGACACGCGACGCCAAGGGTGGACGCTCGACCACGTCGGCGACGGGACTACGGCGGCTCCTGCCCCCCGAGGAGCTGCGCTGCCTCCGGCGCGGGTGGGCCGTGCTCGTCTACGGGACCCTCCCCCCGGCCAGGCTCGAGCTCCGGCCGTGGTGGGCGCGATCGAGTCACTCGGTCGCCGTTCCGACTGGCGACAGGAGTCGGCTCAGCGGGCGAGGAACGCCGGCCGGTCCGGCGCGTCGGCGGTCGACCGGCGGACCCGGGCGCGGACGCCGTCGTCGGCGAGACGGACCGAGTGAGTCGGCTCGATGATCGTTTGGTTCCACGGAGGTTCACGAGAGTGCTTCGCGGATCCTGCGACGCCATGGCGGCTTTCCTCGTGCGCCGCCCACCTGCATCGCTCGGTACTGGCGCGGCAAATCGTGCCGATTCAGCGGCAGATTAGGGCCGGAACAGGCCACCAAGCGCCGACCCTTGAAAAAGAATTTTTCTCCTAAGCCGCGGACCGATGTTGCAGCCTCTGTCGTTGTGACTGCGTAAGTCCACCCCATATGCCCTGGACGGCCGGACCTGCCAGGGCCGACTCGAGACACTCGGAACGGACCTCGCAGCCGGCGCAGAGCGCCCGGGCACGCGCCAGGATCACCCTGTCGTACGAGAAAAATGACTCCGTGTCGCCCTTGCAGGCGGCTCGATCACGCCAATTCGACGGCACCCGGTCCTCCTTGAACCACCCGCCTCGAAAGACGCTGGAGGATGGTCCTCGCTAAATAGAGCCGACCGGACCCAACGGACAACAACGCTCGGGCTATGACTCCGAAGTATTCAAGTGGCGGCGTGGCCCCGAGCGCGTGATGTATAGCCACGCTACCCCCCGTCGTCCATGAACGAAGCGCGACCCCACGGGATGATGGCCCTGAACGCCTCGGAAAAATGCACCGAGACTTCACAACCCCAATGCTCAGCGAGATCAGCAAGATCCGCAAGAACGGGCAGCCAGATACTCACGGAGCAAAAGACGTCTACCCGGCGTTCAGTGCGTCGACGATCAGCGTCGCCGCCGCCGGGCAGCCCTTGGTGAAACCGAAGAAGGGACCGAAGTCACGGGACGCCGCGAAGCCGGGGAAGTACAGGCCCGGAACGGATGACTCGAAGCTCTCGTTGAGCCAGGGAAACCCTTCGACCACGCGGAGACCCGAGATCACCGGAGCCAGGTAGGGAACGTTCGTCAGTTCGGCCTGGTATCCCGTGGCAAAGATCACCCGGTCCACGCTGAGGCGCTCACCGTTCGAGAGCGACACCACCGTCGCCCCGGGCTGCGTGATCGCTTCGACGACGTCTGCGTTGGGCCAGACGTGGAAACGGTCGCCGCGCAAGCGGGGCGGGAGCCACCACTCGAGCGTCAAGCGGCCCACTTCCCAGAACCTTCGCGTGATCTTCTCCTGCTCGCTCGGCGAGAGCGACCTCCACCAGCCCGGGATCTCGATGGTGGCGTCGAGGTAGTCGTCGACGAAGCGCCAGCTCACGCGCTCGAAACGTGGGATGTCGTGACGGTGGACGATGTCGACGCGTTCGGCATCGTGCTCACCGAGGAGAGCAGCCCACTCGTAGGCACTCTGGCGGCCGCCGACGACCAACACCCGTTGTCCGGCCACCTGGTCGAATCGAACAAGATCGCTGGTGTGCGAGCCGACGCCCGGGGCCAGCCCGGCACCCCATTCCGGGACGTGGGCGAAATACCCGACACCCAGAGCGGCGACGACGCGATCGGCGGCGATCTGCGACCCGTCGTCGAGAGAGGCGACGAAGGTTGCCTCGCGCTTCTCGAGGGCCGACACGTGCTGATCCCGGATGGTGAGCTGTTTCTGTTCTTGGAACCACGTCGCATAGTCGAGGAAGACGGAGATCGGAATCGGATCCAAGTCCGTGGCGCGGATCCCCCGTTCTTCGACGAAGGCCTCGAAGGTATGGCGGCCCGCCGCATCGAGGTGCCAGTCGACTCCTGATCTGAGGAACATGCCGTCGGGCATATGGTCGGTCCAAAAGCCCAAGGGCTGACCCGTGACGACGGTGTCGATCCCGCGTTCTTTGGCTCGGGCGGCAACCGCCAAGGCGTATGGTCCCGCACCGACTACCAGCAACGACGTCGTATCCATCACCCTCGTCCCTCTGTTTCTCGCGTGGTCAAGCGTTCCCATTGCGCAGTTCTTCGACGACCACCGGTGCGCCGGAGGCCGCCCGGCTGGCGCGGGCGCGGTCCTCGCTGAGGCGGCGCTCGGGGACGTTGCGGGCCAGGGTGGCGGCGCGGTCGAATTCGGCCGCGGCCTCGGCGTGTCGCCCCAGACGATCGAGGAGATCGCCGCGCACGCTGTGGAGTAGGTGGTAGCGGGCCAGCGTCCCCCCTTCGACCAGTGTGTCGACGAGCGGCAGGGCGTCGGCAGGTCCGTGCGCCATGGAGACCGCGACGGCGCGGTTGAGCTCGACGATCGGCGACGGCATGGCTGAGGCGAGCTCCTCGTAGAGGGAGACCAGCTGGACCCAGTCGGTCTCCTCCCTGCGAAAGGCGCGGGCGTGGCACGCCGCGATGGCGGCCTGGAGTGCATAGGGACCCCGCGTCGGGCTCAGCGCGTCGGCGCGCCCCAGTGCCGTCTCGCCGCGCTGGACGAGCAGTCGGTCCCAGGTGCGCCGGTCCTGGTCGAGCAGGAGGACGGGTCGCCCTGCGGGCCCGACGCGTGCCCCGAGGCGCGAGGACTGGAACTCCATCAGCGCGACGAGTCCGTGGACCTCTGCGTCGTCCGGCGCCAGCGCGGACAGGACGCGCCCGAGTCGCAGCGCCTCGTGACACAGCTCTGGACGGAGCCAGTCGTCGCCGGCGGTGGCCGAGTAGCCCTCGTTGTAGACGAGGTACACGACCTCGAGCACCGCGCCGAGGCGCTCGGCCCGCTCCGGACCCGAGGGGACCTCGAAAGGGACCCCCGCGCCCGCGATGGCCTTCTTGGCCCGCACGATGCGCTGTGCGACGGTTGGTTCGGGCACGAGATAGGCGCGTGCGATCTCCGGCACGGTCAGCCCTCCGACCAGCCGGAGGGTGAGGGCCACGCGGCCCGGGACCGGCACGACCGGGTGGCAGGCCACGAAGATCAGGCGGAGCCGATCGTCGTCGATGTCGTCGTGTCCCGCGACCGCGTCGAGCTCGTCACCGTCGGGAGTGATGGCGGACGACGTCCGCTCGAGCTCGGTCCCGATCCGGCGGTACTTGGCGGCGAGCGTCCGGCTCCGGCGGAACTGGTCGATCGCCTTGCGCTTCCCGACGGCGGTCAGCCACGCGCCGGGATTGTGCGGTGGGCCGTCTCGGGGCCACTGGCGCAGCGCGTCGACCAGCGCCTCTTGCGCCAGCTCCTCGGCCAGGTCGAGGTCGCCCGTGAAGTGCGCCAGCGACGCCACGACACGGGGGAACTCCATGCGGAAGACCGCCTCGACCGCGGCGGTCGAATCGGAGGCCGGCACGCCACCGATTCAACCACCGGGCCAGGCCGCGGCGCGCGCCGTGTGCCGTGTGCCGTGTGCGGTCGGTTGGCGTTTGTCAGATGACGGGCCGGACCCGGACTTCACCCTCACCGAGGACGCCCAGAAACCGCTTGGACCACTCGACGGCCTCGTCCAGGTCCCGGCACTCCATGAGAGCCCACCCGCCGACCAGTTCCTTGGCCTCGGTGAATGGGCCGTCGACCACGGTGTACTCCCCACCGTGCAGCGTGACCTTGGCGCCCATGGCTGTCGGCGCGATGCCGCCCGTGGCGACGATGACGCCAGCCTTGACCGCTTCCCCCACGAAATCGTCCATCTTTTCGTACAACTCGGGTGACGGCGCGACGTCGGGAACGGTCGATTCGTCGGCAATGTTGTATCCCAGGAACCGCATGATCGGGCTCTCCTTCTGCTCCATGGTGGGGCGCTCGTCGCCTCACTCTGGCAGAGCGTCGAACGGAGCGTCCCGGAATCGACAGCGACGCGGCAGAAATCCGGACCGCAGGCGAGAACCGCCCGATGGGGAGCTTTCCGCCGTCAGGGGCGGGCTTGGAGAACGTCGCGGAAGGGGCGGCCGCGGTCGGGTGCCGGCTCACGCGGCAATCCCAGGGTGCGCTCCGCGATGATGTTGCGCTGGATCTGGTCGGTGCCGCCGTAAATGGACGACGCCGGCGAGAACGCGAGCGCCTTCGCGACGGCCCCCGCGTCTGACGCGTCGTCTCCGGTGAGCAGGCCGCGCTGCCCGGCGATGGCGACGGAGAGGTTCGCTGCCAGCTTGACGATGCGGGTCTGGCTCAGCTTGCCGATGCTGGCCACGGCCTGGCCCCCGCCGCGGCTGGCCTCTGCCCTGCCCCGCAAGGCGTTCCAGCGGCCGGTCTCGCCGTAGGCGTAGAGCCGGGCGAGCTGCTGGCGGACGAGGGGATCCGAGCCCCGGCCGAGGGTGCGGGCGAGCTCGGCCACGTCGGCGTAGGCCAGGGTGAGCTTCGAGTTCAGCGCCTCGTCGAGCGCGGCGTCGCCGGCCCGCCGGCCGAGCATGCCCCCCTTCGGTCCGGGCTCGGGAAAGCCGGCGTGGGAGCCGCCGGCACCGATGCCGGTGCGCTCGAAGTGCAAGGTCGTCTGCGTCACGGCCCAACCGTTGCCCTCGCCCCCGATCAGGTCGTCCGCGTCGACCGACGCGCCGTCGAGGAAGATCTCGTTGAACACGGCGTCGCCGGTCATCTCGCGCAGCGGACGGATGGTGACGCCCGGCTGGTCCAGGCGGAAGGCGAACCACGAGATCCCCTGGTGCTTCGGGACGTCGAGGTCGGTGCGGGCCAGCAGCATCCCGTAGTCGGAGTCCCGGGCCTGGCTCGACCACACCTTCTGCCCCTCAAGGATCCACCGGTCGCCGTCGCGGGTGGCGCGGGTCCTGAGACCGGCCAGGTCCGAGCCCGCTCCGGGCTCGCTGAACAGCTGGCACCATGCCACCTGTCCTTCGAGCAGCGGCGGCAGATGGCGGGCGACCTGCTCGGGCGTGCCGTGGGTGAGGATCGTGGGCCCGGCCATGAGCAGCCCGAGCCCGCCCGGAGGGCGCAATGCCCCGAAGGACTTGAACGCCGAGCGCACGACGGCCTGGGTGCGCCGGGGGAGACCCCGCCCGCCCTGCTCGGCGGTGAAGTGCGGTGCGGTCCAGCCCGCCGCGGCGACCGCCTTCCACCACGCGTCGACGCTCAGGTCCGGGTCCCAGTTGGACTCGAGCCATGCCTGAACCTCGCCCCACACGTCGTCCGCCTTCGCGTCACCCTCCCCGCTCACGGCGCGGCCCCGAGGAGCTCCACGGCGTTGTCGTGCATGATCCGCCGCCTCGAATGCTCGTCGAAGCCGCCGAGCTCCTTGACGAAGTCGAGCGGTTGGGAGACGCCCTCGCCGTGGGGCCAGTCGGACCCGAAGAGGATGTGCTCCACCCCGATGAGCTCGGCCAGGGCCCCGAGGTCCTCCTCGAGGTAGGGCGTGGTCCAGACGTGGCGCCGGATGGTGTCGAGCGGGTCCTCGACGAAGGCCCACGGCGTCTGGTTGCGCTGTTTGCGTAAGCGCTTCACCAGGAGCGCGGCCCAGTCCGACCCGTTCTCGATGCTGGCGACGCGCAGCGTCGGGTGACGCTTGAAGACGCCGTGGACGATGAGCGACGCGATCGTGTCGTGGATGGCACGGTCGGCCACGAGGACGCGGCTCAAGATGTCCGTGTTGCCGAAGCCCTCGAACGTGGCGCTGGACCCCCAGCCCGCGGCCATGATGCGGTTGTAGCCGCTGTCGCCGAGGTGGAAGGCCACCGGGACCGACGCCTCGGCCAGGCGGGCCCAGACGGGGTCGTGCGACTTGTGGCCGAGGGAGCGGCCCGTGCCGTGCGGGCCGGGGACGGGGGCGGGCCGGACGTGCACCATGCGGACCCCGCGCTCGATGAGGGAGTCCACCTCTGCTGTCGCGGCCTCGGGATCGGCGAACGAGAGCATGGGTGCGGCGATGATGCGGTGCTCGTAGTCGAAGCCCCAGTCCTCCTCGAGCCAGCGGTTGAAGGCGGACAGCGAGGCCATCGTCGCATCGACGTCGTCGCGCAGACCCTCTTCGACTCCGCAGCCGAGCGTCGGGAAGAGGAGGGCGGCGCCGATGCCCTGCTCGTCCATCACGGCGAGACGGTCGTCGCGGTCCCGGTACTCGCTCCGCAGCGGCTCGACCTGCAGGAGGCTGCGCGGGTCCACTCCTTCGGGGATCTGGCCGCGGAAGAGCGGGTCCATGCAACCGGGCACGATGATGGGGTCGAACGTGGGGTTCGGGATGAAGCGGTTCACCGTCCCGCCCATGAGGAGCTCGACGCGCTTGCCCGACTGCACGACTTTGACGCCGCGGTCGCGGAACTTCTTGTCGAGGTGCCGGGTGAACGCGTCCAGGCTCTCGTAGTAGTGGTTGTCGGCGTCAATGGGTTTGTCGGTCATCCGCGGTTCTTCCTCGGGTCGTGGCTCGTGTCGGTGGGCTCGTGTCGGCGGCTCTCGTCGGTCGCTCCCATCCGGGGAGCTCGAGCCGGGTGAGTTCCGGTGGAATCCGGGGGAGAGCAAGGCTTTCCGTTTCGGTACAGTATCGCTTTCCGCATCGGCCGGCGAAGGCGGTCCCGGTCACGACGGCCCTGCTCCCCGGGTCGTACCCGGCCCAGGGTCCCGGGCGTCGACCACGACGGCCGAGGGCTCGCAACCGTCCGCTTCGAGCGTGATGGCGATCCGACCGGGACCGGTCGGCCGGACGACGGCCAGCGCCCGGCCTTCGTACGTGGCGTGGGTCGGGGAGCCGAAGTGCTCGGTGGTGCAGGGGTTCGCGCTCCCGAAGCCGAGCAGCTCACCCGGACCCTCGATCGTGATCGTCACCGCTCGGTCGGCGGCGGGATGGATCGTCCCTGTTCCGTCCACGAGCTCGACGGAGACGAACGCGGCGTCGGTGTCGTCGCACCGGATCACCACGCGGTCTGCCTTCGCCTCCAGGCGCACGGGCTCGGTCGCGGTCCACAGTGCGGTGCGAGCCTGCTCCGCCGCGCCGTAGTAGGCGACGGCCACGACTTCGCCCGGTTCGTAGACGGTGTCGAATTCGGCCCGGTAGCGGTGCTTCTCCCCGGCCGGGGCGCGCCCGACCTCGGTGCCGTTGACCAGGAGGGCGACCTCGTCGGCGTCCGCGTAGACGACGACGCGGAGGGGTGACCCTTCGTGCCCCGGCCACGTCCAGTTGGCCACGTCGGAGGTCGACCAGGGGCTCCGCACCGTCGGCTTCTTCCCGAAGAACTGCGGCGGTTCGACGGCGACGAAGGGCGCGCGGCGTAGCCCGAACACGATCTCGCGGTAGTACGAGATCGGCCGGCGGAAGCCGGTGATGTCGATGTCACCGGTCTGGGCCGTCAACCACGGGTAGGGGCCGAGGAAGGACGGCGCACCCGCCGGGTCGGGCTCGTACTCGACCCGCCCGATGCCCGCCTCGCCCAGGTAGTCCCATCCCGTCCAGGTGAAGTCGCCGATCACGTAGTCGTGCTCCCGCACCAGGCGCCACAGATCGTCGATCTTGGGCGGGTTGGTCTCTGAACCCACCATGACCCGGTTGGGGAACAGCGCGTGGTCGATCTCGTAGCGCGAGTCGGTGTAGTTGTAGCCGACCACGTCGAGCGCCGACGCGGATTCCGCCAGCTTCGTGCCGATCACCTCCTGCTGCATGAGCCGCGGCAGGATCTCGTCGAACGTCGTCATCATCGTGTTCACGCCCATGTCCTCGGCGTCGCCGGCTGCGGCGGCCCCGGGCGCGAAGGCGGCCAGGATCTCGTCCTTGCACGCGAGGAAGGGCTGCAGGCAGTTCGTGACGAACCGGGTGCCGTCCACGGCCCGGATGGCACCGGCGAGGGCCCGTCCCCACACGGCGCCCGCCGGGTTGCCTGCCTCGGGGATCTCGTTGCCGATGGAGTAGATGACGACCGAGGGGTGGTTGTAGTCCTTGGCCACCATCGCTTCGACGTCCTCACGCCACCAGTCGGGAAACCAGCGGGAGTAGTCGTCGTGGCTCTTCGACTCGGTCCACATGTCGAAGGCCTCGTCCATCACGACCATCCCCAACCGGTCGCACGCGTCGAGCATGGCCTTGCTCATCGGATGGTGCGCGCTGCGCAACGCGTTGAAGCCGGCTTCCTTGAGCAGCTCGACCCTGCGTTCCTCGGCGCGCTCGATCGTGGCCGCGCCGATGACGCCGTTGTCGTGATGCACGCATGCGCCCCGCAGCTTCAGCGTCGCCCCGTTGATGCGCAGACCTCTCGCCACGTCGAGCTGGATGGTGCGGATCCCGAACGGTGCCTCGGTCCGGTCGATCTCCTCGCCTTCGAGTCGGAGGACGGTGCGGCAGGTGTAGAGGGTCGGTGAGTCCACGCCCCAGCGTTTCGGATCCGTCACCCGCACGCGCTGGCGCAGCGTCTGGCTCTGGCCGGGGGGCACCGTGAGCGGCGACTCGTCCCGGGCGACGACCACCGCGCCCTCGTCGACCAGCTCGGTCACGAGGACACTCGACGCCGGGAGGCCGGTGTCGTTCTCGACCGTCGTGTCCACCATGACGAGTGCCGCCAGGTCGTCGACGTCGGGCGTGGCGATCCGCACGCCGTCGAGTGCGATGTGGACCGGGTGGCCCGCGACGAACTTCGCGTTGCGGTAGATGCCGGCGCCCGAGTACCAGCGCGAGTCGTCGTGCGCCGTCGCCTCGACGGTGATGGTGTTGTCTTCGCCCTCGCGGACGAGCGGGTCGAGCCGGACGGTGAAGTTCGAGTACCCGTACGGGCGGTGCCCGGCCAGCACGCCGTTCACGTACACCGCTGCGCTCCGGTAGACGCCCTCGAACTCCACCATGATGCGGCGTCCGCGGTGTTCCTCGCCGACGGCGAAGCTCTTCTGGTACTGCCAGATCCCCCCCGGGAAGTAGCCGGCCGCGGGAGTCCCGGCGGGGTGGCGCAGCGCGCTGATCATGGCGTCGTGAGGCAGCCGGACGGGCGCCCAGGGCGAGGCACCCCCCGTGAGCTCGGCCGCCATGTCCGGCTTCTCGCGGACCTGCCAGCCGTCGTTGAAGGACGTTCGCTCCATGGCCGATTCCTCCGTCGTCTTTGCCCGGCACCCCTGGTCGCCTGACGTCGGGGAACGCGGCATTCAGGGTCGGGCGCTCCCGCGATTCTGGCCAGCCGACCGAGTCTCGGCCAGTTCCACCCGCTTGACCGTCGCGAGGACGACCGAGCAGGCTGAGCCCGAGGTCCGGAGCTCCCATGTTGACGCCCTTCGACGACTACCCCATCCACCCGTCGGCCGATCCCATCGCCCATCCGGCGACGGGAGACCCGAACCACTACGACCGGTACTGGTTCAACGGCCATCAGAGGGACGGGGACTTCTACTTGGGCGCGGCCATGGGCCACTACCCCGTGCGCGGGGTGGTCGACGCCGCCTTCAGCATCGTCCTCGAGGGCGTGGAGCACTCCGTGTTCGCCTCCGGGGTCATGCCGGTCGACCGCACGACGGCTGTGGGACCCATCCGGATCGAGGTGAGTGAACCCATGCGCACCATCCGCTACGTGGTGGAGCCGAACGAACACGGGATCGAGTGCGACCTCGTCTTCCGGGCCCGGACGGTCGCGGTCGAGGAGCCCCGCCAGAGAAGGATCTCGGATCAGGGCATCCTGGTGATGGATCACACCCGTCTGACCCAGTGGGGCAACTGGGAGGGCGTGGTCCGCGTCGACGGTACCGAGATCCGGGTCGACCCGGACGAGGTCCCCGGGACGCGCGACCGGTCGTGGGGAACGCGGCCCGTGGGCACGGCGCTCCAGACCAATTGGCCCCGCCGCCTGCCGAACGCATTCTGGCTGTGGGCGCCGCTGCACTTCGACGACCGCTGCACCCACCTGGCCCTGCACGAGAATCCCGACGGCTCGCGCTGGCTCGAGACCGCCCTCGTCCTGGAGCCGATGCCCGACGACGCCGTTCCCTGGAGCACCGCGGGTGTGGTGGAGTGCCGCTCCATCCGCCACGAGCTCACCTTCGAACCCGGTCGTCGCGAGATCCGACGGGCAGCGCTTTCGTTCGTGCATCCCGACGAGGGCGAGGTGCACATCGAGCTGGAGAAGCTCTTCACCTTCCGCATGCGCGGGCTCGGCTACACCCACCCCTACTGGGGGCACGGCACCAACCACGGCGAGCTCGAGACGGGACGGGAGTCGATCCCACTCGGGGACTTCGAGCCTCTCGACTGGTCGTCCATTCATGTGCAGAACGTCGTGCGGGCCAAAATGGGGGACCGGACCGGCATCGGCGTGCTCGAGGAGTTGCACTTCGGCCCGCACGCACCGACCGGCCTGACCGGGTTCCTCGACGGCGCCGGCGCCTGAGCCGCCCCGCACCTGAGCAGCGGGTCGATGCGGCTCGGGACAGCGCTCCGAGCGGCGCGGACGATGGGATCGTCCGCGCCGCTACGTTGAGAGTGTGAGCATCTTCGACGATCTCATGGACCAGGTGGCCGGGGTGGACCGTTGGTCGCGCCAGATGGCCCGTGAGCTGAGCTACCTGCCCGACACCCTCGCCCAATTCCGCGAGGGCGTCGGCAACTTCCAGCGGGTGACGAAACGCCTGGCCGATGCCACGGAGACGATCGAGTTGGTGAATCAGATCCCGAGTGGCGCCCTGCGGGCGATGCGGGATCAGCTGGTGGGAGCGCCGGGCGGTTCCGTCGTCTCCGGAGCACTCGGGGACCTCTCCGGGGCGCTGGCGTCGGCGGTGCGCCTCAACCCCTTGTGGCCTCGCGATTCTGGCTCCCGGCCATCCGAGTCCCCAGGGGAACCTGAGCCCACCGGGTCAGCCGAGCCGACCGGGCGACCCGAGGACGACGCGTAGCCAAGCCGGATCGCCGCCCCGTCACCGGGTGCAGGCTCGCCGTCAACCCTGTGGCCCTCCGTCGCGGCCTCGATCTGAGAGCAGCTGCTGGAGGGCCGGTTTGTCCACTTTCCCCGACGCCAGCATCGGCGCCGTCCCCGCCTCCTCGGTCACCATCCAGAGGGTGGGCACCTTGAAAGCGCTCAGGCGTGCGCGCACCGCGGCGCGGACGGCGTCGAGGGGCTCGCCCGTGACGACGAGGGCGGCGATCTCGGGCCGCCCGCCCGCGCCGGGAACGTCGGTCACATAGGCCTGGCGCACCCCCTCCAGCGACCGGAGGGCCGCTTCGACCTCCGAGGGGTACACCGTCGCTCCCTTGACCTTGACCATGTCGTCGAGTCGACCGGAGTAGAAGAGGTAGCCGTCCGCGTCGAGGCGGCCGAGGTCGCCCGTGCGGTACGAGCCGTCCTTCGTGAACAACGACGAGCGCAGGCGCCCGCAGATCCCGCGCATCAGGTTCGGTCCGCGGAGCCAGATCTCACCCGATTCGCCCGCCGGGAGCTCGTCTCCCGACTCGGGGTCCACGACTCGGACCTCGATGCCGGCGAACGGACGGCCGCAGCTGCCGTGCTTGTCGGGCGCCAGATCGGTGTCGAGCGGCGCACCGCAGTACGGGCCGAACGTCTCGGTCATGCCGAAGAGGTTGGCGCGGGCGCCGGGCGCCGGCCGCCGTGGCGGCGGGAGCACGGCCGGCAAACTGGCATCACCGAGCGACGACAGGTCTGTGCCGGTGAACGACGGGTACGCTGCCAGCCGCGCGGCCTGGTCGGGCCAGCCGCGGAAGAGCGTGACGTGCTCGCGTTCGAGCAACTCGAGGGTGCGGGCGGGTTCGGGTTCCGCCTCGGTGAGCAAGGTGGCGCCGGCCACGAGCGCGCTCAGCAGGCCGCCGCCGTAGCCCCCGGTCCAGAAGAAGGGCATCGGGATGTAGAGCCGCTCACCCGGCCGTATGCAGCGAGCTTCCAAGTTGGCCGCGGTGGCCCGGAGCGCGGCGCCGTGGGTGTGGACGACCCCCTTCGGTGCTCCGCGGCTCCCCGAGGTGAACAGGACGACCAGGTCGTCGGCGGCCCGTACCCGCGCCTCGACGGCACGGACGAACGCGGGTTCCACGGCGCGCTCGGGAAGGTTGCCGAGCGCCCAGAGCCGTCGCAGCGACGGCGCAGCAGCGTGCCGGCCACCCGACCGGACTGCCGGCGCCAGCCCGGGGGCCGCCAGCTCGAGGTCCGACAGGTAGCGGCGGCCGCGGAACTCGGGCACCGCGATCAGGTGCGAGACCGACGCCGTCGTGAGCTGGGCCAACAGCTCGGGGGGTCGCAGCAACGTGCTGAGCGGCACGAGGACCGCGCCGACGCGGGCCACGGCCAGGGCGTGGACCACCCAGGCGATGCCGTTCGGCGCGAGCAGTCCCACCCGGTCGCCCTTGACCACCCCGTCGGCCACCAGCCGCGCCGCGAGGTCAGTGCTCTCCTCGTCGAGGTCTCCGTACGTGATGGACGTCTCGGCGGTGACGATGGCCTGCACGTCACGGTCGCCCTGACGGCGACGGGCCAAGAGCGCGGGGATGGTCGGGGCGTCAGCGTCCACCGAGCAGCTCCCTCAGCGCGCGCTGGTCGAGCTTTCCGCTCGACATCATCGGGACCTCCTCGTCGGGGACGGCGACGATCGTCCGCGGCACCTTGTAGGCCGACAGGCGGTCGCGCAGGCGTTCCCTGAGGTCGTCGACGTCGACCGCGACGTCGACACCGGAGCCGCCGGTCGGCGCCCGCACCAACGCGGCGACCACCTGCCCCCGCGCCTCGTCGTCGATCCCCACGACATGGGAGACGAGGCCGCTCACTTCGAGGATGGCCGCTTCGACCTCGCGTGGGGAGACGTTCGCCCCGGCGGTCTTGACCATGTCGGTTCCCCGGCCTCGGAAGTAGAGGAACCCGTCGTGGTCTCGGGTCACGAGGTCGCCGGTGCGGAACCAGTCGTCGGGGTCGAAGGTCTCGTAGCGCTCCCGCCCGTCGTAGCCGTCCATGAGGAACGGCCCGCGCAGGCAGAGCTCGCCGACTTCGCCCGCGCCGGCCTCCGTCCCGTCCTCGCGGCGGATCCTGGCCTCGAGTCCGGGGACCGGTCGCCCGAAGGAGCCCCGGCGGTGCTCGGGCTGCTCGGATTCGTCCTCGTCGGCCAGACACACACTTCCCGCCTCGGTCATGCCCAGCATGGCGTGACGCAGGTCGGGATCGGCCGGGCGCACGTCGTCCGGCATGATCGGGTACAGGTTGCCGCGACGGATGGACGAGAGGTCGCGCCGCGAGAACGTCGGGTCTTGGGGCAGGTGGGCCACCGACGCGGCGAAGCCGTTCACCATCGTCGGGCGTTCCCGTTCCAGCAGGTCGAGCACGCCCGCCGCACCGGGAGCGTTGGAGCACACGAGTGTCGCCCCGGCGACCAGGCTGCCCAACAGGGCGTAGGCGAAGCCGCCGATCCAGAAGAAGGGCGAGTTCGAGAAGAGGATCTCGGCGGGAACGTACCGCCGCAGCTGGTTGAGGTTGTCGAGATGCCGGATGAGTGCCCCGTGGGAGTGGATCACGCCCTTGGGCTCGCTCGTCGATCCCGACGTGTGGACGATCACCATGTGGTCCGCGGGCGTGACCGCGGCCTCCGCGGCGACCAGCACGTCGTCGCCGACGCCGGCGGCGCCACCGAGCAGCCCGGCATGAGTCCACCCGGGGTGGATGTCCGGATCGGCCTCCTCGAGTTCGAGCGCGATGCGGCGGAGCGAGGGGGCCGCCTCGGAGAAGAGGGGTGGAGGCGCCGCGAGGTCGATCCCTCGGAGGCCGGCCACCAGCCCGGCCCGGAAGTCCCGGGTCCGGTACCGGTGCGCGCCCAGGAGCATCGCGACGTCGGACCGCCGCAGGAGCCCGGACAGCTCGGCCGAGGTCGAGAAGGTGCTCAACGGCACGCTCACCGCGCCGATGCGGGCGGCGGCCAGCCACGCCACGACGAACGCGGGCCCGTTGGGGTACACGAGGCCGACCCGGGTGCCCAGGCTCGCCCCGGCGGCCAGCAGGGCCCGGGCGAGCTCGGCCGACCGCGTCAGTGCCTCGGCGTAGGTGAGCGCCTGGTCGTCCACGGCGAGCAGCACCTGCTCGGGCCGCTCGGCCACGCGCGCTCGGAGCAGCGCGCCGACGGTCAGCGGCAGGCCGTCACCGGCCTCGATCAGGTCCGAGGTCACGGCGGGGTCCGTCGCGGCGAGACGGCAGGGAGCGCCGAAGGGTCGCCCGCGACCGCGTCGATCTCGGCCTCGCAGAGCACCGCGCGCGTCGGAGCGCAGCTCGCCGGTCGTCCGGATCCGCCCCTCGGAGACGGTCCGCTCCAGGCTGAAGGACAGCGCGGTGAGTAGCGGCACCGGCCGCCGGTAGCGCAGGACGAGCGACGTCGTCTTGCCGGCCACGCCGACCTCGCAGTTGTGGTGCTGCACGGTGCAGTCGAAGAACACGGCGAGGAACCCGCCGTGCACGATCCCGGGCGGGCCCTCGTAGGGGACGGGAAAGGTCACCGATCCTGTCGCGCGGTCGCCGTCGACGCGGATGTCGTAGTCCGGGAAGCACGGGTTGTACGCCCCGATGTCCCGGGCGTGGTCGAGGTACACGCGTCCGTCGCCGTCGGCCGCGTCACCGACCCGCGGTCCGGACGCCGGCGGCACCCGGTCGAGGAGCGATGCTTCTGCGGCGCGAAGGTCGGCGATCAGTCGCTCGACGTCGGGCTCCTCGCCCTCGAGCGCGAGCAGCAGCCCGGTGACCCGGCGCACGAGCGCGGCGGCCGTGACGGTCTGGGGCAGGGGCTCGGTGCCGAACGTCCAGGCCATCGCTCAGCCTTCGACGGGTGCGCGTCCGAGCCGGGCCGTCACGTCGGCCAGGTCGACCTTGCCCGAGTCGGTGCGGGGCAGCGTCTCGACGATGCAGATCTCCTTCGGGAGCTCGTAGCGCGCCAGCACCTGTGCCGCGTACGAGAGGAGCTCGTCTGCCGTGACGCCGTCGCCCGCGCCCTGCCGCAGCTCCACCATTGCGACGGGCACCGCGCCGAGCCGGTCGTCGGATCGAGGGACCACCGCTGCGCCCCGAACCGCCGGGTGCCGCTCGAGCGCCGCGCGCACGTCCTCGGGCCTGACCTTGAAGCCCCCGCGGATGATGGCCTGGTCGGCCCGCCCCAGGATGTACACGAACCCGTCGGGGTCGATGCGGGCCACGTCCGTCGTGCGCACCCAGTCGGCGCGGCCGAGCTGACCGGCCCGCACCTCGAGCAAGCCCTCCTCGTCGGGCGCGAGCACCACGCCCGAGGACGGGTCGACCACCCGCAGCTCGCACCCGGCATGCGCCCGGCCGACGCTGCCCCGCTTGCGTGCCCAGTAGGCCCGGTGGTCCTCCATGTTCCATCCCGCCACGCCCCCGCCGAACTCGGTGGCGGCGTAGGACACGAGGACGGGGACGCCGTACCGGGCCATGAACGCGTCGGCGTCGTCGGGGTCGAGCGGCGCCGTGCCCGAGACGACGGAGCGGAGGCTGCGCAGGTCGTCGCGGTCGAGGTCCGCCTCGAGCACCATCCGCAGCGCCGCGGGGACGAGGCTGGCCGTCGCCGGGCGGTGCCGGCGCACCGCGTCGACCCACCCTTCGACGCTGAAGCGCTCGAGGAGGGAGAAGGAGCGGCCGTCGGCCACGCACTGGAGCACGCGGAAGAGCCCGCCCAGGTGTACGAGCGGCGAGTTCACGATGGCCACACCGCGCCGGAGCCGGACCGTCTCGTCGCGGTTGGTCTCGTAGTGCTTGGCCCCGACCAGCACCCGCTCCAGCGTCTCGTAGCCGAGGTCGACGCGCTTGGGCGGCCCGGTCGTTCCGCTGGTGAGCATGCGCACGGCGACGCCGGGGCGGGCGTCGCCGTCGGCTAAGCAGTCGGACCGGCCGGGGGTGACGATGATGGGAGTCGCGAGCTCGGCCACCGCTGCGGTGGTGGGGCGCGACGCGTCGGGCACCAGCCGGGCCAGGTCGTCCGGGTCGCCGGCGAGGACCGCCAGGTCGAGCTCGGCGATGTCGTCGCGGGTGCGCGCCTCGCCGCGCCCGGGGTTGATGGTCACGACGCAGCCGCCGGCGTGCAGGATGCCGAGGAACAGCCCGACCGAGGCCGGGCGGTTGCGCAGGAGCACGCCGACCTGGGCGCCCGGCCGGTCCACCAGCTCGCCGGCCTGCGCCACGGTGTCGGCCAGTTCGCCCCAGCTCCTCCACGAGCCCTCGAACTCCACCGCCGGCGCGCCCGGGTCCACGGACAGGACGTCGGCGATCCGTGCCGCCAGCCCGCCCGGCTGGGCCGCGTCGTGGCTCACCGCAGCCTCGGCTCGCGACGTGCCGGCGGATGCTCGGTCGCCTCGGCCATGCCCAATGGGTTGCCGAGCCGCGTGTAGATCAGGCCCTGTTCCATCGCGGCCCGGTAGGGGCGGTCGAGTGACTCCCAGATGGCGCGCACCGTCCCCTGCGTGGCGGCGCTGGGCCAGGCGGCGATGCCGGAGGCCAGTTCGTGGGCCCGGTCCCAGAGCCGGTCCCGCTCGACGATCTCGGTCACCAGTCCGATGCGCAGCGCCGTCTCCGCCGTGACGCGCTCGTCGTTGCCGGTGAGGGCCATCCGCAGTGTCTGGGCCAGTCCCACCCTGCGCATGAGGCCGACCGGCTCGAGGGCCGAGACCATGCCGTAGGTGACGTGCGAGTCGAAGAAGGTGGCCTCGCCGGAGCAGATCACGACGTCGGCCTCGTTGAGGAAGTAGAACGCGCCGGCCGTGCAGATGCCCTGCACCGCGCAGACGACCGGCTTCCAGACCTTCTGCCACTTCGGGCTGAGCAGCTCGCCCGGGTCCTCGTGGTTCCACACGTCGTCGGGTTGCCCGTACGGCTTCTTGGTGTCGAGGCCGGCGCAGAACGCCCGGTCCCCCTCGGCCCGCACCACCGCGGCGTGCACCTCCGGGTCGTCCTTCACCAGGCGCCACGCGGCACGAACCTCTTCGCACATGCGGCGGTCGAACGCGTTGAGCACCTCGGGCCGGTTCAGCGTGATGGTGGCGACGTGGTCGTCCGACGTCTCGTAGCGGATGGTCGAGAACTGCGGGCCGGGGCTCATCGCGCCTGCCACTCCGGCGGGCGCTTCTCGACGAAGGCGCGAGGGCCCTCCTTGGCGTCGTCGGTGCGCACCACCCGCTCCCGGAAGGTCTCGGCGAGGATCTCGGCCTCGTGGAGCGGCAGGTCGAGGCCTTTGCGGATGGCGAGGCGGGTGCCCCGTACGGCCAAGGGGGCGTTGCGGTTGACCAGGTCCGCCACCTCGCGGGCCCGGTTCATCAGCCGGTCGTGCTCCACGACCTCCGAAACGAGCCCGAGCTCGTATGCACGTCGCGCGCTCATGCGCTCGTGGCGACCGGTGAGGGCCAACCGCATGGCGATGCCCGTCGGCAGGACCCGGGCGAGGCGGACCATCTCGCGTCCCGAGACCAGCCCGATGCTGACGTGGGGGTCGAAGAACTCGGCGCGCTCCGAGGCGATGGCGATGTCGCCCGTCGTGACGAGGTCGAGCCCGGCCCCGCAGCACAGCCCGTTCACCGCGGCCAGGATCGGCTTGGTCATCGTCCGGAACGGGGGAGTCGCCTCCTGCGGCGCCTCCCACTGCGGATAGGTCGAGAGGTACGGCTCCTCGTAGACGACGCGACCGTCGTCGGGGATCTCGGTGACGTCGGCGCCGGCGCAGAAGGCCCGGCCGCTCCCGGTGACGATGATCGTCCACACCACCTCGTCCGTCTCGGCGGCGGCGTAGGCGCGCCGCAGCTCGAAGGCCATGGCCGGGTTCACCGCGTTCAGCTGCTCGGGCCGGTTGAACGTGATGGTGGCGGTGTGGCCGTCGACTTCGTAGACGATGTGCTCGAACTCCATCTGGTCCCCCCCGTCGGCCGTCGTGCTCGCCATCGTCTGTGCTCCCGCCCCGTGCCCTACCGGCCCTCGAACCGGGCGTCGCGGCGCTCGGTGAAGGCGAGCAGGCCCTCGCGGAAGTCGGCGGTGCGCGAGGAGAGCTCGAGCGCCATCGACTCGTTGTGCATGGCGTCGACGATGCCACCGTCGAGCGCGGCGTGGAGGCAGCGCTTGGTGAGGCCGACGGCGACGGTGGCACCGGCGCGCGAATTCGGCGACTAGCTCGTCCGCCGCGGCGTCGACGTCCGTCTCGGGCACCGAGCGGTGGATCATCCCCCACGACGCGGCGTCGCGCCCGCTGATCGGCCGTCCGAGGAGCAGGAGCTCCTTGGCCCGCGCCACGCCGACCAGTCGCGGTACGAGCCACGAGGCGCCGCTGTCGGGGGTGAAGCCCCGCTTCACGAAGGGCAGCCAGAAGCGGCTGTCGTGGGCGGCGACGGTGAAGTCCGCCGCGAGCGCGAGTTGGCAACCCAGCCCCGCGGCCCACCCCCGGACGGCGCAGACCACGGGGAGCTGCACTTCGAGGAGCAGCGAGATGATGCGGTGGGCCTGGAGCGGCGTGCGACGTTGGATGGAGCCGGTGCGTGGCTTCTCGCCCGACGCGTTCGACGACACCCAGTCCGAGCCCGAGCAGAAGTCCGGCCCCGAGCTGGTGAGCAGGATGGCGCGCAGCGAGTCGTCGGTCGAGGCCGACTCGAGGGCCTCGACGATGCGCCGCACGGTGGCGACGTCGAGTGAGCCCTTGCGTTCGGGACGGTCGATGACGATGCGCAGCACGCCGCCGTCGTCCAGCACGAGGACGCCGTCAGCTGCGCCGTCGCTCACCGGTGCCGGTCCTGGTCCGGGCTGACTTCCATACCCCTCCCCACGCGTGTGGAAATATCTAGATGTTAAAGCCTACGATGGGCGATCACCAAGACACCGAGACGCTGCCCTGGAGGCCATCGAGTGAGCGACGGTCGAGTTCTTCTGCAACGGGACGACGAGTGTGGCATCGCTCGGGTGACCCTGGCCAACCCTGAGCGCAGGAACGCCTACGACCCCGAGATGCGGCGCCAGCTCGGCGCATATCTCGACGAGCTGGCCTACGACGACGCCGTCAAGGTCGTGCTGCTGCGGGGCGAGGGGGGAGTCTTCAGCGCGGGCGCCGACATGAACAATGCGTACACGTGGTACGGCGAAGGCCGGGATGGCGCGAACGGCGCCGATGGCGCGAACGTCGGCGGCGCGAACGGCCGTCCGGCCGCGGACGCTGCGCCCAGGTCCGAACGCCGCCGGCCGAGCCAGCGCCGGCGCCTGCTCACGGACCGGCAGATCTTCGACTTCTACCACTCACTCCTCGGCTACCCCAAGGCGACGGTGGCGGAGGTCTCGGGCTACGCGCTCGGCGGCGGCTTCGAGCTCGCCCTCATGGCCGACATCGCCGTGGTGGCGAGCGACACGGTGATCGGCATGCCCGCGACGCGCTTCTTGGGCCCGGCGCTCGGCTCGCTGCACCTGTTCTTCCACCGGCTCGGGCCGGTGCTGGCGCGCCGGTTGCTGCTGACGGGCGACACCATTCGCGCCAGCGAGGTGGCCGACCGGGGCGTGTTCACCGAGGTGGTCGAGCCCGGCGCGGTCGAGGCCCGCGCCGCGTGGTGGGCCGAGAAGGTCTCGCGCATGCCCGCCGACGGGATCGTGATGGCCAAGGAGGCCTTCCGACTGGTGGAGCAGCTGCAGGCGTACCAGGGCGAGGAGGTGCTCAACTACATGTTCCACGCCTACGGCACCAACCTGCGCTTCGAGGAGGGGGAGTTCAACTTCGTGAAGGCGCGCGCCGAGCACGGGACGAGGCGGGCCTTCGAGCTGCGCGACGAGCACTTCGACGTACCCGAGCCCGAGGGCTGAGGGTTCGAGACAGTCTGCTGGAGAGCATCGGTGAACGCTCGCTGCGAAATGGCTCATGAATGAGTCAATTCGCAGAGGCTGGACCCTCATACAACTGCAGGGGGACATCGAAACGGGCACGAGCGGTGCCCTGGTGGATCAGTTCCGGTCGGCCGTGCCCCCGACGACGAGGTGAGGCCGGTCCCCTGACCCCGGTGTTCACTGATCGTGGCAGCACCGTCACGAATCCGTCTGCGCTCCGGTCAGCCTTGCGGTGTGGAGCCGTCGATCTCGTGGAACCGTGACGACACCAGCTCACGCATCTCACCGCTGGTGATGATCCAGAACCGGCCGCCCCGCACACCGTCGAGCACGTCGCCCGCAACTTCGGCGACGGTGCGGGCACCCGGGCCGTCGAATCCCGACCGCACGGCATCGCGCATCATGTCGCCATCCGGCACGCGGCCGTTCGCTGCCGAGCTCCGCCGGCCGGTTGCGCTCGCTCTCGAGGATCCGGGTAGGCGTGCTGCCCGGGCACAACACGCTGACGCCGACGGGCGAGCCGGCCATGGCCAGCTCCATGCGCAGGGTCTCGCTGAGGGCGACGACGCCCACCTTGCTGACGTTGTACGGGCCGAGCGAGGGTAGGCCGCTCACCAGACCGGCCAGCGACGACGTGTTCACGATGTGGGCCGGTTGCCCCTGGGCCGTCATCCTCGGCAGGAAGGCCTGCACCCCGTGGATCACGCCCCAGAGGTTCACCCCCAGCACCCAACGCCAATCGTCGAGCGTTTGGGCCACGACCGGGTTGAACGTCGAGACCCCGGCGTTGTTGCACAGGACGTGGACGGCACCGAATCGGTCGAAGGCGGCCTCAGCCAGGTGCTCCAGGTCGGCGGCGACGACTCACGTCGGTGACGACGGTGAGGACCTCCCCCTCCATGGTGGCGGCCACGGCATCGAGGGCGACGGCGTCGACATCGGCCAGCACGACGGAGCATCCGGCGGCGGCGAAGGCCCGTCCGAGTGCGGCACCGATGCCGCTCGCCGCGCCGGTGACTACGGCGACCGAACCGTTCGAGAGCTCCATGTGTGCCTCCACTCGTTGCCTGTACTACTGTCACGGTGAGATTACACTGTAATCAGCGGAAGGACCGGAGCAGGCCATGGCGTGGGACTTCGAGACGGAGCCCGAGTTCGAGGAACAGCTCGCCTGGATGCGGGCCTTCATCGACCGAGAGCTGATCCCGCTCGAACCCATCTTCGACGAGCTGCCCACCGACGAGTGGAACGTGGTCAAGGTGCACCTCCAGGACCAGGTCAAGGCCCAGGGACTGTGGGGCGCCTTCCTCGACCCGAAGCTCGGCGGCGAGGGGCTGGGTCAGCTCAAACTGGCCCTGATGTCCGAGATCATCGGCCGCTGCATGATGTCGATGACGATCTTCGGGGTGCAGGCACCCGACAGCGGGAACATGGAGCTGCTGGCCCACGGTGCCACCGATGCCCAGAAGGAACGCTGGCTGTGGCCCAACCTGCGGGGCGAGATCTCCAGCGCCTTCGCCCTGACCGAGCCCTTCCTTGCCGGGGCGGACCCGACCGTCATCGGCACGACCGCCACCAAGGACGGCGACGAGTGGGTGATCGACGGCCACAAGTGGTTCATCACCAACGCCTCGGTGGCCGACATCGTCCTCGTGTTCGCCGAGACCAACCCCGAAGGGCCGGCCCCATCGCCACGCGTCCGTGTTCGTCGTCCCGACGGGCACGCCCGGCATGGAGATCGTGCGCGACATCGGCACGATGGCGCACCCCGACCCCGCCTACGGCCGCATCGGTAACCACGCCGAGCTCGTGTTCCGCGACTGCCGCGTACCCGCCGACCACCTGATCGGGCAGCCCGGCGAGGGGTTCGTCCTCGCCCAGCAGCGACTCGGCGGGGGACGCATCCACCACGCCATGCGTTGGCTGGGACAGGCGCAGCGGTCGCTCGACATCATGTGCGAGCGGGCCGTGTCGCGGCGCTCCCACGGCCACCTCCTCGGACACCACCAGATGATCCAGGACTACATCGCCCTGTCCCACATGGAGATCCAAGCGGCCCGGTTGCTCACCTTCCAGACGGCGTGGAAGATGGACAAGTTCGGCGCCGCCGCCGTGCGCGCCGACCTCGGAATGGTCAAGGCCCACGTGTCCAAGGTCGTCCTCGAGGTACTCGACCGCACCATCCAGGTGTGCGGCGCCCTCGGCTACTCGAGCGACCTCCCGGTCGAGGGGTGGTACCGGTCGACCCGCTTCGGCCCGATCGGCGACGGCCCCGACGAGCTCCACAAGTCGGTCCTCGCCCGCAGCCTTCTCAAGGGCTACACGCCGGTGGAGGGGTGGCCGACCGAGCACCTCCCGAGTCGTCGCCCCGCCGCCGAACAGAAGTGGGCCGAGCTGCGCACCCTGGCCGGGGTGTCGTGAGGGCCGTCCTCTTCGACTTCGCCGGCACCCTGTTCGACGATCGGGCCCTGCGCGACGCGCACCTCCGCCAGCTGCGGTTCGTGGCCCGGGCGGCCGGCGTCGAAGCCACCGACGGGGAGCTGCGGGCCGCCTACCGCCAGGGCATGGGGGTGGCCTACCGGGCCGTGGCGGTGCAGCGCCTCCTACCCGCATCGCACCCTGTTCGGCGCCGCCTTTGCCGCCACCGCCGTCGCCCTCGGCGGGACGATCGACGAGGCCACCGCCGACGAGGCCGTCGATCGCCAGTACCGGGCCACCATCGAGGAGGCCGTGCTGCGGCCTGACTGCCTGGAGACGCTGGCCGCCCTGCGGCGGTCGTCAATCCACGTGCAGATCGTCTCGAACATCGACGACGAGCAGTTCGAGCCCATGCTCGAACGCCTCGACCTGTTCCGCGTGATCGATGCCTGGACGAGCTCGGAGCAGGCCGACTCCTGCAAGCCGGACCCCGCCATCTACCGCCTGGCGATCACCAAGGCGGGCGTCGAGCCGGAACAGGCGCTCTTCGTGGGCGACAGCATCCGCCACGACGTCGAGGGGCCAGCGCGTGCTCGGCATGCGCACGGCCTGGCTGGCGCCTCGGAACGGTGCCGACCCCGGCAGTGCCCGCCCCGACGCCGTGATCACGGCATTGGCGGAGGTGCTCGACCTCGCCGGAGCGGGTGTGGTCCCATGACCGAGGAGCGCCTGAAGGCCTACCTCGACGATGCCCTGGGCGACCGGATCCCCCTCCGGGTCACCCCCATGGTCGGAGGCGGCTCCTGCGAGGTCTTCGCCGTCGACCGCGGGCCCGACCGGTGGGTGCTGCGACGGGCGCCGAAGCACGCCAGTTCCTCCACGGCCCACGACGTGCTGCGCGAGTTCCGCATCCTCGACGCCATCAAGGACACGTCGGTGCCCATCGCCCGACCCGTGGTCGCCTGCGGCGACCCGGAGGTCTTCGGCGCGCCGTTCTACGTGATGGACCGCATTCAGGGGAAGCCCGTGCTGAAGGCCGTGCCTCGAGGCATGGGCGGCGGCACCCGAGTCACACGGCCGGGCGCTCGAGGAGCTCATCGACGCCCTCGTGGACATCCACGCCGTCGATTGGCATGCCTGCGGCCTGGGTGACCTCGCCCACGGCGACGACTACCTGGCGCGCCAGCTCACCCGGTGGCTCACCCAGCTCGACTCCTACGGTGGTCGTGAACTTCCGGCCGCCCACGACGTGGCCGACTGGCTGGGGGCGCACCTGCCCGCCGGCCAGCCGAGCGCCCTGTGCCACGGTGACTACAAGCTCGACAACGTACTGTTCGCGCCGGAGTCGCCCCCGCGCCTGCTCGCCGTCGTGGACTGGGAGATGGCGGGTATCGGCGACCCGATCGTCGACCTGGCGTGGGCGCTCATCTTCCACCCGGGGCCCGAGGGCACCCTGCGCCTGGGCATGGCCAAAGAGCCGAGGTTCGACGTGGCCCACCTCCCCGATCGGCGCACGCTGTTCGAGCGTTACGCGGCCGGCTCGGGCCGCGACGTCACGGCATTCGCCTGGTACGACGTGTTCGCCCGGTGGAAGCTGGCCCTCGTGCTCGAGGGCAGCTACGCCAAGTTCCAGCGCGGCCTGTCCGACAAGCCGGTCCACGAGCACTTCGGCGCCCAGGTCGACCTCCTGCTCGCCAGTGCCGGCACCATCATCGACCGAGGAGGAGCGACATGACCCAGAAGATGCGGGCCTGGCAGGTGACCGGCACGGGCGAGCCAGCCGACGTGCTCCACCTGGTCGACGTCGACGTACCCGAGCCGGGGCCGGGGCAGGCACGGATCCGGGTGACCGCCGCCGGCATCGGCCTGCCCGACGTGCTGATGTGCCGGGGCACCTACCCGCTGACGCCCCCGCTCCCGTTCACCCCGGGGCAGGAGGCGACCGGCACCGTTACCGCGGTGGGCGAGGGGGTCGACCTGGCGATCGGTGCGCCGGTCATGGGCGTGACCGTGTTCTACGAGGGAAGCGGCTCATTCGCCGAGGAGTGCCTGGTGCTTGCGGAGTCGGCCTTCGCCGTTCCCCCCGGCCTGACCGACGCCGAGGCCGCCGGATTCTGGATCCCGCACCTCACCGGGTGGATCGGGCTCGTCGACCGCGGTCGGATCGCCCCCGGCGACTGGTTGGCCGTGCTGGGGGCCGCCGGCGGGAGCGGTGCTGCCGCCGTGCAGCTCGGGTGCGCCCTCGAGGCCCGGGTCATCGCCATGGTGAGCGACGAGGAGCGGGCTGCCTTCTGCCGCTCGCTGGGTGCGGAGGCCACCGTGATCCACCGGGACAGGCCGATCGCACCGGCATTGCGGGAGCTGACCGGCGGCCGGGGCGTCGACCTGGTCTACGACCCGGTCGGAGGGTCGCTGGCCGAGGACGCCGCCGGCGCACTGGCCCGCAACGGGCGCCTGCTGTCCGTCGGGTTCGCCAGCGGGGAGTGGCCGAGTCTGTCCACCGTGCAGTTGGTCATGACCAACACCTCGCTCCTCGGCGTATTCGCCGGCGGCTACAGCCGCGAGGAGCTCGAAGGACATCCATGCCGAGCCTGGCCGGCCTGGTCGCCGACGGCCGACTGCACAACGCGGTCACCGCCAAGATCCCGTTCGACGGACTGGCGGCGGCCGCCCAGTCCATGGCCGACCGCAACGTGGTCGGCAAGCTCGTGATGGTGCGGTGACCCGATGACCAAGGCACCCGACTTCGACCTCGACGCCGAGGAGATCGTGACCGCGGCGGTCGAGATCTTCGAGGAGTCCGGCCTCGACGCCGTCAGCATGCGAAGCGTGTCGGCACGCCTCGGCGTGTCCCCGGTCCCCCTCTACAGCCGGATCGGGAACAAGGAGGCGCTCGTCGATGCCATCGCCGACCGGCTGCTCGTCGACCTGGCGCCCCCCAACGCCGCCGGCGAGCCGTGGGACCGGTACGCGGTGCGGTGGGCACGCGAGCTCCGGACCCGCCTCCGAAAGGCCCGCGACAGCCGGCTCATCCTGAGTGCGGGACGCGAGGCCTACGTCGAGGCGTCGCGTCCCCTGGTCGAGGCCATGCGGGCCGACGGGATGGCGGCCGACGCCGCCGTGCAGGCGTGCCGCCTCCTCATGTGGGCGACTGTCGGCTTCGGCGCGGTCGAGTCCGGCGTGGAGCCACCACCCAGGGGCCGGCGCCGGACCCGCCCCGGTGGCGACCCCGGGGGTGTCGACGCCGCCGAGACCGACACGCTCTTCGATCTCCACATTCGCTACATCGTCGACGGCATCACGAGCGGAGCTCGTGCCGAAGGCACGAGCTCCGGACAGAGACCAGTGGAAGGACGGTGGACCGATGACGATTCCCAGTTTGGATGCCAACGACAAGGTCGTGGTCGTCACCGGAGGGAGCAAGGGACTTGGACGGGCCATGGCGCTGGGATTCGCCGAAGCGGGTGCCGATGTCGTCGTCGCCAGCCGCAAGCTAAATCCTTGCGAGGAAGTTGCCGCCGAGATCCGAGCCTCTGGGGCGAAAGGCACTCGCAGTGAGGTGTCACGTCGGCGACTGGAACGACTGCGCTGCCCTCGTCGAGACCACCGTCGCCGCCTTCGGCCGGATCGATGTCCTGGTGAACAACGCCGGCATCGCTCCGGTGCCACCGTCGCTGCTGGAGGTGAGCGCCGAGCTCTTCGACAAGACCATCGCCGTGAACCTCAAGGGTCCGCTTCGCCTGACGGCGCTCGTCGCTGAGCAAATGACGGCCGGAGGCTCGATCATCAACATCAGCTCCAAGGCGTCGCTTCACCCCACGGCGTTCACCGTCGTCTACGCCGCCGCCAAGGCCGGACTGAACGCGCTCACCAAGGCGGCGGCCAACGAGTTCGGCCCGAAAGGGCATCCGTGTCAATGCCATCGTGTGCGGTACCTTTCACACGGACAGTCTCCACGCCTCGCTTCCAACCCCGGAGCTGCAGGCGCAGATGGCCGGCCACGTAGCCCTGGGCCGGATCGCCTCCGCCGAGGAGATCGTCGGCACCGCGCTCTTTCTGGCCAGTGACGCCTCGTCCTACTTGACCGGAGAGCTCATCCTCCTCGACGGCGGCTGAAGGTCTCTGCCATGCCGGACGGTCAGACCGGCTTCCGACCGGATACCAAAAAGGACAGGTGCGGCATCACGACAACGTCTGGATTGTCGAGGTGATCCAAAGCTGCGGCGAAGAGCTCGTCGAGTTCTGTCTCGGTCGCCAGGCTGAGTTCGACGACTTTCTCACGCAAACTGCGTATGAGATCAACGCGAATCGTGCGGCGTGTATGGCCGTGAGGATAGGTGTCTCCTCGGCATTCGATCTCCACGTCCACCATTCCAGCCGAGCGAAAGAGCTCGGCCACCCGCCTCCGATCCGCCCATCGGCGCCGTTGCGGGAGAAGACCGGGAGATAGTTTCGACGAGCCGTTCGTAAGCGGAGTGATCGGGAAGCACACCGAATTCGCCGTCGGGTTCGAAGCTGAGCACCCACCCGCCCGGCTTTGCCAGGCGAACCATCTCCTGGACGACTCATCGGGCTGGGGAAGGTGACCAGAAGCGCGCGGTGTGAACGACATCAAAGGACGCCGAGGAAAGCCCCGTATCGCGGGCGTCCGCGAGAAGCACCTCAACGTTGGCGAGCTCGCGGGCCGGAGCAGTTCTACCGCCTTCGCGACGTGATGGGGGTCTACGTCCAAGCCGACCACGCTGCCCGAGAGACCGACTCGATGACTGAAAGTTCAGGATCCCCCGAGGTCCGCACCCGAGGTCGATGGCGGCGTCGCCGAGACCCAGTGTCGTGCGGTCGATATGGGTGGTGTCGGCGACGAGGAGTTCGTCAGCTTTCGTTGGAGTCGGCTCGTCTCACGTGCGCTGGTGCCGAGCCGTAGACGGCAATGGGATCGAGTCCGCAATCGGAAGCGATTTTCCTGACGGCCTGTCCCTGATGGCGAATCGTGGTTCCACTGGTCATGGTTGAATCCTCCGCTTGCCGGCTCGAGGTGTCATCCGTAGTGACTACGGAATCGGCTACGGATCTCTTGCGCTTCATGACCCTCGACGCTTGAGGCACAATTTGGGTGTGGACGGGCTGTCTCGTCGTGAGGCCGAGGTTCTCGAGCTGGTCGGACGCCACCTGTCGAACCGTCAGATCGCCGAGCGGCTCTGCATTTCGGTCCGCACCGTCGAGAGTCACGTCGCCGCCCTGATAGGAAGGTGCCGGCGGCCAATCGGAGGACCTTGGTCGCCTATGCATCGGAGCGCAGTCACCTCACGGGACGGTCGTCCCAGGGGCACGCATTGTCGCGAGGGCTGGGGGTGCCCCCGGCGACGCACTACGCAGAGAGCGACGGTATCCACATCGCCTACCAGGTGGTCGGAGAAGGGTCTCGTGACATCCTCTTCGTGCCGGGCCTCATGAGCCACTTGGAGCTGGCGTGGGAGGATTCGAGTACCGTGGCCTTCAACCAAAGGCTGGCCGCACTCGGGCGTTTGATCCTCTTCGACAAACGGGACACCGGTCTGTCTGATCCGTCTCCTCGAGACTCGCCGCTCGAGGAACGCATGCAGGACCTGCACGCCGTAATGGCTGCCGTCGACTGCGAGAGAGCAGTCGTTCTCGGATACTCGGAGGGTGCGCCCATGAGCATCCTCTTTGCTGCAACTCACCCAGAGATGGTCAGTGCATTGATCCTGGGCTCCGGCTTCGCCCGCTGGACGCCAGCTCCCGACTATCCGTGCGGTCCTGGCGCCGAGCAGGTATACGTGGCAATCGCGATATCGGAATTCACCGCTGGGCCAGGGAGCCACCTTCACTGGTTCCTCCCGTGCCGGATTTCCCTCGAGACTCGACAACGCTGGCCCGCCTGGATCGCATGCGATCGTCCAAACTCGTTCTTACGGATGATCGACATGATCCGTCATATCGACGTGCGAACGGTGCTCCCCGCCGTCCAGGTCCCCACGTTGGTGATCCAACGTCTCGGAGATCGGATCAATCCGCCGTTCTATGGCCGATACCTGGCGTCCCACATTCCTGGCGCACGGTATTTCGAGCAGCCGGGCGACCATGCCCTTCGATTTGCAGAGGGAGAAGAACTCGATTCGCTGTTCGCCGAGATCGTGGACTTTCTGGACTCTGCACCCAGATCCGACTCACCGGGCGCGGGTCCTCACGACGATCCTCACAGCTCGAAACCTGGAACACCAGGTGTCCGCCGAGAAGGTCGAGAATTGGGGTGGACGCCTCCACGTGCGTTGGCGGACCCATGACCGCCACTTCGATGCATCGGGCAACGATCCGCTGTGCACGGTGGCTCTGTGCCCGAGCTGCCAACCAGGGTCTTCCCGGAGCTGCTGGGATTCACACCGGCGAGGTCTACCTCGTCGGGAACGAAGTCTTCGGTGCCTCAGTAGAGATCGCCTCAAGCGTCGCCGCCCATGCCAAACCGGGCGAAGTGTTGGTGTCGCGGACCTTCAAGACCTCGTCGTGGGCTCAGGTATCTCGTTTGAGGAGCGCGGTTCCTACAGCCTCAAAGCCATCGATGGCCAATGGCCTCTCTTCGCCGTGGTTGCAGAGTGAAGCCAAGGCAGCGAGGACGTCGATCTCGGTCGCACCGGGGCACACGCAGTTGGCCTTCGAGCGCCGCGACCAACACCTCGACCTATCCGAGCCCGCGGGCTGACGCATCGAGCCACCCTCGAACCCGACGGCCCGTCAAGATTCGCCGAGGTGTCTTCCTCAGGCCGGCCCTGCTCCCGGGGATTCGGTGACGGCGCGTGCATCGAGGGCGCGGTGTCCGTTGATCCCCAGGGCCATACGACCTACGTTGCACCACGTCGGGAAGCCTGTGGGCGCCTGAACGAGTCGTCGAGACGCCCCAGCGCAACTCGACCTCGCACGTGCTGTCAAGGCATGTGGACAATGTTGGAGATCAACTGCATCACCGGCGATGCGCTGGCGCGAGTGAACCACCCGCATTCGCCCACTCCCCGGTCACGACGCGCTCGAGCCCCTTCCACAGGCCCGGTCGCCGAACCCGCGGGGTCCCGACCCGAGGTCCCCTACCGGCCCTCCCCTCCCGACAGGCTCGGCGCGGCAGCCGCGACCTCCCGGGCCCAGGCGTAGTCCGGCTTCCCGTTGGCGTGCCTCCGGACCGTGTCGCACACGGCGACGGCGCGGGGCGCCTTGAAGCGGGCGATCTCGGTGGCGACGAACTCGCGGACACCGGCCGGGTCGACCGCGGCGCCGTCGCGTGGCGCCACCACCGCCACGACCTCCTGGCCGAAGCGCTCCGACGGGCGACCGACGACGAGCGCGTCGGCGACGTCGGGGTGTCGGCGCAGCACCGCCTCGACCTCCTCGACGAACACCTTCTCCCCACCGGTGTTGACCACCATGGCGTCGCGGCCGAACATTTCGATGCGCCCGTCCGCGCGCAGCCGGGCCCGGTCGCCGGGGATGGAGACCCGCTCGCCGTCGACGACCGGGAAGGTGGCTTCCGTCCGCTCACGGTCGCCCAGGTAGCCGAGCGGGACGCGGCCGCGGCGCACCGTCCACCCGAGCTCGTCGTCCCCGGGCTCCACGAACCGGGACCGGTCCGCCGAGATCACGGTGGCACCCGGGCTCGGCGCGAACCCGATACTGCTGCTGTCCCTGGTGCGCGCGCCGTAGGCCATACCGCCGGTCTCCGACGCGCCGTAGCCGTCCATGATCACGATGTGCGGCAGCAGCTGGAGGAGCGCCTCCTTGTGCTGCTCGCCCGTCGCCGCTCCTCCGGTGCCCAGGATCATGAGGGAGGACAGGTCGTAAGGCCGGCGCCGCAGCTCTTCGATCATGGGACCGGCATAGGCGTCGCCGACGATGGACATCAGCGCCACCCGCTCGCGCTCGGCCAGCTGCAGCACGCGCCGGGCGTCGAAGGAGCCCGAGTCGTCGTGCAGGACCACCGTCGCGCCCTGGTTCAGGCCCGAGAACGCGGTCCACTGGGCCGCCGCGTGCATGAGCGGAGGGACCGGGTACCACGGTCCGCCTGCGCCGGCGACGGTGCCCGCGGCGATCGACTCGGCGGTCGCGCCCTCCGTCCCGGCCATGGCCGACACGTAGATGTCAGCCTGGCGCCACGCCACTGCCTTGGGCCGTCCGGTGGTGCCGCCGGTGCAGACGAGGTAGAGGTCCTCGGGCGACGGCTCCGGCAGCGGACCGGCGACGGGAGTGGCCGCCACCTCCTCGAAGCCGACGCTGCCGGGCACGGGTGCGGTACCCGAACCGTCGTCGACGTCGACGAGCACCACGCCGGAGGTGTCGCACGCCGCCTCCACCAGTGGTCGGTAACGGCGGTGGTACACGACCACCCGCACGCCGATGTCGGCGAAGAGGGCACGCACCTCCGCGGGGCGGTAGTGCTGGTTCACGTTGAACGGGACGGCGCGGGCCCGGAAGGCACCGAGCATGGCTTCGATGTACTCGGGCCCGTTGTGCATGACCAGCGCCACGGGGTCCTGGCCGCTTTCCCAGCGTTCGAGCCCGGAGCGCTCGCGGCGGAGGCCGATCCGGCGCGACCCGAGGAAGGCGGCGATCGACCGCGTCCGGCCGGCCACCTCGCCGAAGGTCCGGCGCACGTCGCCGCACACGACCATGTCCCGGTCGGGCACCGTCGCCGCCACGATGTCGTGGACGGCCGCGAAGGACCACTCGCCGCCGGCGGACATGCGAAAAGTCTAGAGCTTTTGATCGTCCTGCTGTCCGGCCGACCGTCCGTCCGGCCGACCGTCCACCGCCGCACCCGCCGCCAACAGCGCGTCGACTGACGGCTCGTCCAGGCCGAGCTCGGCCAGGAGCTCACGGGTGTGCTCGCCGAGCAGCGGCGCCCGGAAGCGGGGTTGGGGCGGGCGGCCGCCGAAGTCGGCCGGGGTGGCGAGCATGGGCAGGCTGCCCTGCTCGTCCGGGACCTGGACCACGGAGCCGGCGGCGTGGAACTGCTCGTCGGCCACGACGTCGTCGACCGTGTTGACCGGACTCCAGAACATCTCGGGATCCGCGTCGAAGGTGGCCCGCCACTCGTTCAAGGGCCGGGTGGAGAAGATCTCGTCGAGCAGGCCGATCAGCTCGGCCGCATGCCGGCCGCGGGCGCGCGCGTCGGCGAAGCGCTCGTCGTCGATCCACTCGGGGTGGCCGACGGCGCGCGCCAGGGCCGGCCAGTGACGATCGCCCTCGAGGCCCACGATCCAAAAGGAGCGCCCGTCCCCCGCGGTGTAATTGTTGAGCGTCGGGCTGTACATGGTCTCGCGGTGCCGATGCCGAGGCTGCGGCCCCACATGAGCGCAACGTTCACGTCGAAGCCGATGGTGTACACGCCCTGGCGCAGCAGCGAGGTCGTGGCCACCTGCCCCTGTCCGGTGCGGGCTCGCTCGACGAGAGCCGCGCTCACCATGGCCGCTCCCGTCATGGCCACGCTGTGGTCGCCCATGCCGCCGCGTTGGAACGGCAATGGTCCCCCTGGCGCGCGCAGGGACTCCGCGATGCCGGAGCGCGGCCCAGAAGGCGCCGATGTCGTACGCGCCTCGCTCGGCGTCGGGTCCCTCTGTCCCGTAGCCGGTGATCAGGGCGTAGACCAGGCCGGGGTGCCGTGCCCGCACCTGGTCGGGGCCGAGCCCGACCCGGGACAGCGCCGCGGGCCGCAGGTTGGTGAGGAGGACGTCGGCTCCGGCCACGAGGCGGTGCGCGACGTCCAGGCCCTCTTCGGTGGAGAGGTCGAGAGCGATGGAGCGCTTGCCCCGGTTGTCCAGCTCGAAGACGGGGTTGACCGGCAGGTCGCCCCCGAGCATGCGGCCGAAGTTGCGCGCCGGATCCCCTGCAGGCGGCTCGATCTTGACCACGTCCGCGCCCCAGTCGGCCAGGATGCCGCCCGCCCCGGGGCCCGCCACCCAGGCGCCGAGCTCGACCAGCCGCACGCCCTCCAGAGGCCCGCTCATGCGGGGCCGGGCGTCGGCGTGAAGCGGACGGGCATCGACTCGTGACCGCTGACGAAGTTCGAGGCCCGCACCGGAAGGACGGCCGCATCGGCGAGCCGCAGGTCGGGGAGGCGGGTCAGCACTTCGCGGAACATGCACCGCAACTCCAACCGGGCCAGCGCGGCGCCGAGGCAGAAGTGGGGGCCGAAGCCGAAGGCCAGGTGCGGGTTGGGCTGGCGCCCGAGGTCGAGCCGGTCGGGGTGGGCGAAGACGTCCTCGTCGCGGTTGGCCGACGGGTAGAAGAGCATGAGCTGGTCGCCGCGATGCAGCTGCTGCCCGCGGAGCTCGACGTCCTTCGTCACGGTGCGGCTCATGTTCTTGATCGGCGACACCCAGCGCAGCAGCTCCTCGACGGCCACCGGGAGCCGGTCCAGGTCGGCGGAGAGCACCGCCAACTGGTCGGGCCGCTCGAGCAGCGCCAGCATGCCGCCGCTCAGCACGTGGCGCGTCGTCTCGTCGCCACCGATCAGGATCAGGAGCGTCTCGTTCACGATGGACTCGTCGTCGAGACGGTGGCCGTCGACCTCGGCCTGGCACAACTTGGTGATGAGGTCGTCGCGCGGGTTGGCCCGGCGGTCGGCGATCACGCCGAGCTGCAGGTCGCGGAAGGCGAGCATCGCCGTCGTCCCCGCCTCCGCCAGCTCGGGTGTCGGGTCGAGCGTCGTGGCACGCATCAGGTCGTCGGACCACCGCATCAGGTCGTCGTGGACCTCGTGCTCGAACCCGAGCAATTCGGCGATCATCATGAGCGGGAGCGGGGCCGCCACGTCCCAGACGAAGTCGCACGCCCCGGCTGCGCAGACGCGGTCGACGATGCGGCGGCAGTGACCGGCGACCGTCCCCTCCATCTCGGCGATGCGGCGCGGCGTGAAGCCCCGGTTGACCAGCGACCGCCGCTGCTGGTGCTCGGGGTCGTCCATGGAGATCATCATCGGCAGGTGCTGGCCGTGCGGCCGAGGGGCGCGATGGCTGCTGAACGTCGCCGCGTCCTTCTCTACCGCGAGCACGTCGTCGTAGCGCGTGATCCCCCAGACCCGGGCCGCTTCGTCGTAGTACACCGGAGCCTCGCGGCGCATCCAGGACCAGACCTCGTGAGGGTCGTCGGCGTACCAGTGGCCGTCGAGCAGGTTGAGCCCGGCCCGCACCGGGTGCGTCGTGGTCACGGCCGCGGAAGCCCGCAACGGCGCTGGGCGATGATGTTGCGCTGCACCTCGCTCGTGCCGCCGTAGATGGTCATCCCGAGGGAGTATCGCAAAGCGTGCTCGACCAGGCCAGCGCTGATCGCCGTCGGATCGAGCCGGCTGCGCAGCGCGTCGGGACCGACCGTGGCCGTGAGCGCCTCTGCGTGCCGGACCGCCGCCTCGGTGCTGAACAATTTGCTCATCGGCCCTTCGGCCACCGGAACGTCGCCGACCGACTCCATGTAGCTGCTGCGGACCTCGAGGAGCTGCGCCACCTCGAGGTCGGTCGCCGCCCGGATCAGGGCGCGCCGGACGTCCTGGCGCTCCAGTGGAGCCGACCCGTCGGCACCGGGTTGCGCCGCCCATGCCTCGGTCGCGGCGAGCAGGCGGTCGAGGTGGGGGCTGAAGGCGGCGGAGTGCTCGTCCTGGAGCGCGAGCATCAGGGACTGCCAACCTGCGCCGACGTCGCTGATGCGCCAGCGGTCCTCGAGGAAGAGCTCGTTGTAGAAAGTGATGTTCGTCCGCTCGCCCGAGACGGTGAACACGCCCTGCGCCTCGAAGCCTTCGGTGTCGAGCGGGACGAGGAACGTCGTCAACCCGCGGTGGCGCTCGCTGGCGGGGTCGGTGCGCGCCAGGAGGAAGACGTAGTCGCAGACGTGACCGTTCGTCGTGAACATCTTCTGCCCGTCGATCACCCATCCGTCCGTCGACGCGCCGCGGCACGGGTCCGCACGGCGGCGACGTCGGAGCCCTCCCTCCGGCTCGCTCATTCCGAGGGCGATGGTGACCTCGCCGGTCACCACCTTGGGCACGATGCGCGGCGCGCAACTCGCAGAGCCGACGGCACGGATCACCCGGGCCACCATCACCGACGTACCCACGGCGTACATGGGCGCATCGGCCTTGGTGAGCTCGTCCAGGACGGCGTGGACACGAGAAGGCGTCGAGGGCGTCGAAGCCCTCACGCGACCACTCGGGAGCGATCCAGTTGCGCTCTCCGATCGCCCGGACGAAGTCGTCGTCGTGCGAGACGCCGCTGCGGTAGACGCGCTCCTCGAGCTCGGGGGTGAGGTGCTCGGCCAGGAAGGCGCGCACCTCGGCCCGGACTGTCTCGACCTCAGGATCCCAGGCGAACTCCATCAGCGACGCCGCCTTCACCGGACCGCCGTCTCTCGCCTCGGCCGCGGATCCGTAGCGGGCGGACGCGGCGCGCCGGTACCCCGCTTCGGCGTCACCCCAGACCCGCGCCCAGCCGCGGGCCCGGCGGTAGTGGAGCTGCACGTCGTGCTCGAGCATGAAGCCGTAGCCGCCGTGGAAGTGGATGGCGTCGTAGGTGGCCTGCTCGGCCGTCTCCGGACGCGAAGGCGAAGGCCATGGACGCCAACTCCCGGCCGCGCTCGTGACCCGTGTCCAGGGCCCAGGCGGCCTTCCGCGAGAGAAGACGGGCGCCGTCGAGCGCGGTGGCGTCGTCGGCCAGCGGATGGGCCACGCCCTGGTAGCTCCCGATCACCGCGCCGAACGCCCTGCGCTCGGCGGCGTAGGTGCAGACGAGCCTCGTGGGCGGCCGTGGCCATGTCCCACCAAGGCGGCGGCGGTGAGCACGAGCCACTCGTCGAGAGCGGCCTCGAACAGCTCGGCGCCGCGCCGCCGAGGGCGAGCTCGACCCCACCGTCTCGACCTCGATGTCGGCGAGCGGGGCCGAGCCGAGGTTGGCCACGGTGCGTCGTGCCGCGGCCTCCGGGGACACGAGCAGCAGGCGGCCGCCGACGGGCACGATCAGCGCGTCGCAGATGGCGCCGGCCGGCACGAGCGTGGCCACGCCCGGCTCGCGGCGGGTGCAGGGCCATCGTCACGAGCCGGTCCCCGCCAAGCGCGGCGGCGAGCGTCTCGGAGGCCGGCCCGGGAGCTTCCGCCGCGGCCCCGCCGCGAGCAGCCGGGCCGCCACCTGGGTCTCGACGACCGGCGCCGGTGCGAGGGCGCGCCCGACCTCCTCAGCCACGAGAGCGAGGTCGAGCAGGGAGGCGCCCCAACCCCCGACCGCCTCGGGCACGGCCATCTAGCGCGCCGGTCTCGAGCAGGGTGCGCCACAGCGCGGGGTCGAAGCCGGCGGGTTCGGCCGCTCGCACCTGGTCGCGCGACGACGCCCGGCCCAGGAGGTTGGCGAAGGAGGTGACGAGCTCACGCTGCTCGTCGCTCAGCGCCAGGTCCACGAGCGGGGACATTACCAAGGCTGCCGCCGCAGGCGGAAAGCCTCGTGCCTAGATTTTTAATGCTATAGATGTAGAGGTTTGTTACGTTTCTGCGTCGTCCCAGAGCTCATGGGAGAGGGGGATTCAATGGCTCGACACCGGGCCTACGTGCTCTCGGGCGGGGTGCCATCTCCGGCTCCGCGCGGAGATCACCGCTCTGGAGCTCGTCAGGGTCTCGACTCGTCGCGCCTGACCCGCACGAACGAGTAGACCTGACGGCGAGGCAACGCTCGCCGGAGGTGCAACGGGACGATGAAGACGAAGACGACAGTGACGGTCGGCTGCGCTGTCTCCTGTACCGCGATGCTTCCCTGCCGGTCGACCAGCGCGTCGAGGACCTGCTGGGGCGGATGACGCTGGAAGACAAAGCCGGCCTGATGTTCCACTCCATCGCGGGCCCGGGCGACCTCGACTGCAGCGCACCCGATCTTCGGCGGCCCGCCCATCAGCCAGCTCGTGTCTCCGGGCGCATGAACCACTTCAACATCTACGGCGCCTCGGGACAGGGCACCTCGGAGTTGGCGCAGTGGCACAACGCCGTGCAGCGTCTCGCGGCCGACCAGCCGCTCGGGATACCCGTGACCCTCTCGTCCGATCCCCGGCACCATTTCATCGACAACCCGTTCGCGTCCATGTTCATGGAGCAGACGGCGGCATGGCCCGAAACGCTCGGGCTCGCCGCCATCGGGTCGGAGGAGGTCGTGCGCGAGTTCGCGGACATCGCCCGGCAGGAGTACCTGGCGGTAGGTCTGCGCGTTGGTCTGCATCCCCAGATCGACCTGGCCACCGAGCCGAGGTGGGGCCGCATCTCGGGCACGTTCGGCGAGGATGCCGACCTGACGTCCCGGCTGGCGGCCGCCTACATCGGCGGGTTCCAGGGAAGTGCCCTCGGTCCACGTTCCGTCGCCATGATGACGAAGCACTTCCCAGGTGGCGGTCCACAGAAGGACGGCGACGATCCCCATTTCCCATGGGGCCGTGAGCAGGTCTACCCCGGCTCCAACTTCGAGTACCACCTCGCACCGTTCCGGGCCGCCATCGAAGCCGGGACCTCTCAGATGATGCCCTACTACGGGATGCCCGTCGGGACGGAGTACGAAGAGGTCGGCTTCGGGTACAACCGATCGGTCATCACCGGGATCCTGCGCGACGAGCTCCACTTCGACGGCATCGTCTGCACCGACTGGGGCTTGGTCTCGGGCGTCACCGACCTGGGCGACATCGGTTTCGACCTCGGGGAGATCGGTGCGGCCAAGGCCTGGGGCGTCGAGCACCTCGACCGCGAGGAACGAGTGCGCAGGATCATCGAAGCGGGTGTGGACCAACTCGGCGGTGAGCACTGTCCCGAGCTGGTCGTCCGCCTGGTCAAGGCCGGAAAGGTCGCCGAGGCCCGGATCGACGAGTCGGCCCGGCGCCTGCTCCGCGAGAATTTCGTGCTCGGGCTCTTCGACGACCCCTATGTCGACGAGTCCGAGGCGACGATCGTGGTCGGACGACAAGAGTTCAGGGATTCCGCCCGGCGCGCCCAGCACGCGTCGGTGACCGTGCTCGTCGAACGCCGACACGGGCTCCGGTATGCCGCTCCTCCCGCTGCGCCGGGACCTCAAGGTGTTCGCCGAGGGCGTGTCGCCCGAAGCGGTCCGCAGCCGTGCAACGTTGGTCGACGACCCCGCCGGTGCCGACGTCGCCGTGTTGCGCCTCAGGGCGCCGAAGGACGAGTCGTCCATCTTCCCGCGGGGATCGCTCGAATTCCCGCCGGAGGAGGTGGCGCGTGTCCTCGCGCTCTGCGCCCGGGTCCCGACGGTGATCGACATCTACCTCGACCGCCCTGCCGTCCTGACCCCGTTCGTCGGTGTGGCCGCCGCCATCGTGGTGAACTACGGCATCACAGAGGAGGCGCTTCTCGAGGTGCTCTTCGGTGAGGCCTCGCCCCAGGGCAGACTGCCCTTCGACCTCCCCCGTTCGGACGCGGCGGTGGCCGCCAGCCGCTCGGACGTCCCGTTCGACACCGAGGACCCGGTGTTCTCCTTCGGCCACGGTCTCGGCTACCGGACCTGAGAGGGGTTCACGAAAATTCGGGGCAAGGTGGGGATTGGTGGCGGCGACCGCACCGACAATGCCTCCTCCAACCCCCCATGCTCGCGATCAGCGACGCGCTGCGTTTCAAAGAGGTGGGCACACGCACCGAGTGGCGGGTTTGACCCGAGTCACGCTCGCCCTACTCTCAATCGCTGACCGGAACGCCACGCGAACGACTGTGGCGTCCGCTCAGCCGACCTCGACCCGCCCGTGTGTGATGACAGGGCTCCCGGCACACGCCCCTTCGAAGCCGTACGCCTGGTCCCCGGCGTCGTAGAGGTGGACGTCCAGCCTCGCACCTATCGGCATCGGACCCGCGAAGCGGACAGCGACGCGGCGCACGCGCTCGGGCGGGCAGCCCAGGATCTCCACGATGCCCCGTCCGCACAGGGCCATGGTGCACAAGCCGTGCAGGAAGACGCGGTCGGAACCGCTCCGACGCGCGGCCTCGACATCGAGGTGATGGCCGGTCCAGTCACCCGAGACGACCGCGTAGCGGCGTGCCATGTCGTCGTCGACATCCTCACGCCAGCGACCTACCGGGCGGGAGCGTGCGGCTTCGGGAAAGGAGTGGCCCGGAGGGGGATCGCCAGATGTCTCGCAGGTCACGCCCAGCCACAACGTCGTCCACCACTGCTCGGTCACGAGCTCGCCCCGGGCGTCGAAGGTCGAGTAGCGCAGAGTGATCGCGGAGTTGGGGCCGGCGGGGCGAGCGCCGGATCCCTCGACCCAGGTCGTCAGTGGCTCGCCGACGACGACTGGCCGGTGCAGCACGACGTCGTGCTCGCCGTGGACGCCACCGGTGGCGGCGTCCTGCAGTCGGGCTGGCACGAGCTCGGGTCGGCTCGCGCCCTGCGGTTCCCAGAGCAGCGTGACGACGGCCATGGGCGGGACCGACGACCCGGCCTGTGTACTTGGAGTCCGGTCGTTCGTCGCGGCGGCGAATTTTTCCAGGTGCGTCGCGTCGAGCCGGCCCTCGAACGGGCCGACCCTCGTGCCGAGGACCACCCCGGGCCCGCACGCGCCCGTGGTCATCGCACCCGCGTCGGGGCACTAGATGCATGGGGGCCCAGGGGCCAGGATAGCGGTCCTGAACTGGCCTTTCTCTTCGTCGTCTCGCTTCGACCCTGGCGTCGACGGACAGCGGTGTGGCTCCTCCTGCAATTTGAAACCGGGGTCAGATTCGATATTCTGCGGCGGGGCCAGGGGTGGGTCAACTCCACCGTCACCGGGAGGACGGCACATGCAGGCGCGCGCTGAGCCGGCGGCGGCCGGGATCTTCGACTTCGACAACCACTACTACGAGACTCCCGACGCGTTCACCCGCCATCAGGATCCGGCGCTGCGGAACCGTGGGGTGCGTTGGGCCGACATCGACGGCCGGCGGCGCCTGCTCGTCGGCGGGACCGTCAACTCCTATGTGGCCAACCCGACATTCGATCCCGTCTCCAAACCCGGTGCCCTCTACGACTGGTATCGAGGCAATCCGCGGCGTCAGCAGATCACGGAGGCCTTCGGGGAGCTCGAGCCCTTGCGTCCCGAGTATCAGGACCGCGACCTCAGACTGAAGGTCATGGACCAGCAGGGCGTGGCCGGCACGGTGCTCTTCCCCACGCTCGGTGTCGGGATTGAGGACGCGCTCCGGCACGACCCGGAGGCGTGCGGCCGGGTTTTCACCGGCTTCAATCGGTGGGTCGACGAGGACTGGGGGTTCGCTTACGAGGGCCGGATCTTCGCCGCCGCCTACATCGCGCTGACCGACGGTGCGACGGCGGAGGACGAGCTGCGCCGGGTGCTCGACGCGGGTGCGGTCGTCGTCAACGTGAGGAGCGCCCCCGTCCCGGTGCCGGGCGGTTACCGCTCTCCGTTCGACCCGGTCTACGACCCGTTCTGGGGCCTCGCCGCCGAGTCGGGGGTCGTCGTCGCCACGCACGCCGGGCTCGACGGCTACGACGCGCTCGTGCAGATGTGGGAGCCGGGATCCGGTGAGAGCTCGCTCTTCCGCTCGCCGCTGCGCAACGTCGTGACGAAGGGCCGGGCCGTGAGCGACTTCTACGGCGCCGCGCTCTGCCACAAGATCTTCGAGCGTTTCCCGCGGCTTCGCATGGCCAGCGTCGAGAACGGCGCCATGTGGGTGCCCGACCTCCTGCACCGGCTGGACGACGCGGCCAACCGCAATCCCGGATACTTCGACCACCATCCGCGCGACGTCTTCGGGGAGCACGTCTGGGCCACCCCGTTCTGGGAGGACGATGTGGCTGAGCTCCTGGCCGACGTGCGCGTAAACCGGTTGTTGCTGGGCTCGGACTGGCCGCACGCCGAGGGGACACGCCGGCCGATCGAGTTCGTGACCGAGACCCTCGCCGGACTGCCCGACGACGCCGTCGATTGCATCTCCCGCACAAACGCGGCTGCGCTACTGGGACTCGGCGCGGCCTGATGGCGTCGCCGGGGACGCCGATCGCCGAGAGCGGAGGAGCGCCACCGACCCTGCGCGACGTCCCGCGAACCGCCAAGGGAGAACGGACCAGGGGCCGCCTGCTCCGGGCGGCGAAGCACGTGTTCGAACGCCAGGGATTCCTCGGCGCCCGCGTGTCGGACATCGCGGACAGGGCCAGGATCTCCCACGGGACCTTCTACCACTACTTCAGTTCCAAGGAGGAGATCTTCCGGGAGCTGGCGGAGGCGCACGAGGCGCGACTGACCGAAGCGGCGGATGTCGCCGACGGACTGCTGTCTCAGCTCTCACCGCGCCACCAGGTTCGCCAGGGGGTCCGGCGCTATCTGGAGCAGTACCGGGAGCAGGCCGCGATCATGGGGGTGATTGAGCAGGTGTCGCGCTACGACGCCGAGGTCAACGCGGCGCGCGTGGCGGCCCAGAAGCAGTTCACCAAGCGAGCCGAGGACGCGTGCCGCCTGCAGCAGCAGGCGGGCGTGGCGGACGGCGCGCTCGACCCAGTGATCGCGGCGGACGCGCTGGGTGCCATGGTCTCGCGCTTCGCCGAGCTCTGGCTCGTCCAGGGCTACCGGGACTACGACTTCGACCACGCCGTGGAGCAGCTCAGCTTGATCTGTGCCAATGCGCTGCGACACCCCGAGGACGCGGAGATGGGCCTGGTCGAGGAACGGGACCGGGCCGGTAGCCGGGACAGGCACCGCAGCGTGGCAGCGGCGCGGTCGGCGGAGTGAGCACCGCCTGCGAGCTCCTGCTGGCGAGGGCGGATGACGACCGCCCGGCGCTGTTGTTCGAGGACCGGCGCTGGAGCTACCGCCAGCTGGTCGACGAAGGCCGGCGGCGGGCGGCGTTCCACTCGCAGTTTCAGACCCGGTTCCCGGATGCCGGGCGTCCTCCGCACATCGGCATCCTCCTGGACAACTCGCCCGAGTACGTGTTCTGGCTGACGGCGGCGGCGCTGTCGGGTTCCGTCCTCGTGGGCATCAACTCGACGTACCGGGGAGAACCCCTGGGGCAGCTGATCTCCCACACCGACTGCGATGTGGTGGTCACGTCGAAGGCGCACCTCCCACTGCTCGAGGACCTCGACGGGGTTCTTCCCCTGGACCGACGGATCGTCGTCGACGGGCCGGACTACCGCGCCGCGGTGGAAGGCATCGACCCGGCGACGCCGCGGACGGTCGGTGACGACGCCCTGTTCCTCCTCATCTTCACATCAGGTTCGACCGGGCTGCCGAAGGCCGTGCGCTGCACGCAAGGCCGGTTCGCCCGCACCGGGGCGCACGTCGCGACCGTGACCGATGTCAAACCGGAGGAGGACGTCGTCTACTGCCCCCTCCCGTTCTTCCACTCCGCTTCTCTGTTCTCGGGCTGGGCCGGGGCGCTGGCCGCGGCCGCCCCGATCGCGACCCGCCAGCGGTTCTCTGCGTCGGCGACGCTCCCCGACCTGCGGCGACACGGGGCCACGGTGCTCACTTACACCGGCAAGGTGCTGAATTACATCCTCTCGGTGCCCGAGGCGCCCGACGATGCCGAGGTCCCGTTGCGCCTCGCTCTCGGGAACGAGGCGTCCCTCTCGGACATCAAGGCGTTCGCGCGGAGGTTCGGCTGCGCCGTGCGGGACTCCTACGGTTCGACGGAGGGCATGATCGTCATCCGACGAGATCCGTCCATGCCCGACGGAGCGCTGGGCTCCGCCGACGACACGGTCAAGGTCATCGATCCCGAAACCATGAGAGAGTGCCCGCCACTCGCCGTCGGAGCGGACGGGCGGTCGGCGAATCTCGAGGAGGCGGTGGGGGAGATCGTGGAGACGGCGCCGTCGACCGGTTTCGAGGGTTACTACAAGAACCCCGTCGCCACCAGCACCCGCTTCCGCAACGGTTGGTACTGGTCGGGGGACCTCGGCTACCGGGACGACGATGGCTGGTTCTACTTCGCCGGGCGGTCGAACGAATGGCTCCGCGTCGACGGCGAGAACTTTGCGGCGGCTCCGGTCGAGATGATCGTCGCGCGTCACCCCTCCGTCCGATCGCTCGCGGTCTACGCCGTGCCCGACGACCCGGTCGGCGACCGCGTCATGGTGGCGCTCGAGTTGCACCCGGGCTCGTCCTTCGACCCGGAGGCCTTCGACCGATTTCTCGCGGCCCAACCTGACCTCGGGACGAAATGGGTGCCGGCCTTCGTGCGGACTGCGGCCGAGCTTCCGAAGCTGGCCAGTATGAAGATCGACAAGACGACGCTGCGCCGGGAGGCGTGGACCGGGGGCGAGGTCTACTGGCGCCCGGCGAAGGGCGAGCGACTCCGCCCGCTCAGGGACGCGGACCGGCGACGGCTCGACGCGCTGTTGAAGGCCTGAACGGGATGAACGCAGACCGCGCCTGGACGCCCGCTGAATTTCGCTCGCATGTCGAAGCATGGTTCGAAGGGAACGCTCCGAGAAAGGGCGGACCGGACGATTTCTCGTCGGTGCACATCGTGAGCGCGACGACGCGGGAGGAGTTCGGGGAACGTGAATGCCAGGCGTTGGCGGTGACCAAGGACTGGCAACGGAAGCTCTTCGAGGCCGGATTCGCCGGTCGCTCGTGGCCGCACGAGTACGGCGGGCACGGTGGTCCCGCCTGGCAGGACGAGGTCGTGGCCGATGTGCAGTCGCGCTACGGGGTCTCGACCAAGATGCTGGCGGTGGCACTCGAGATGCTGCCGCCCGTCCTGTTCGCGCACGGGTCGGCCGAGCAGCGGATCACCTACCTGCCCGCGGTCGCCCGTGGCGAAGCGGGTTGGTGCCAGCTCCTCTCCGAGCCCGACGCCGGGTCGGATCTCGGAAATGTCCGGACACTGGCCGTCGTCACCGAGGGCGGATGGTCCGTGACCGGCCAGAAGGTGTGGACCTCGGGCGCGGGGAGGGCCGATCACGCGCTGCTCTACGCCCGCGTCGAGTCCCCGAGGTCCGGCGGTGAGGGATTGGCGTGCCTGATCGTCGACATGTCGGCCCTCGGCATCGAGGTCCGGCCGCTGCGTCAGATGTCGGGCGCCTACCACTTCAACGAGGTGTTCCTCGACGATGTCTTCGTGCCCGAGGACGCGCTGATCGGCGCGGTGGGCGCCGGCCGGGAGGTCTTGCGGACCATGCTGACCAGCGAACGGGCCGCCATCGGCGGCGGTACGAGCGCCCGGTCCGCGGTGCAGCTGGTGCGGCTGTGCCAGGAAATGGGGCGCTCCCGCGAGCCCTCCGTACGCCAGGCGGTCGCCGCAGCGATGGCGCGGGAGCGCGTGCTGGACCTGCTGGTGGCAAGGGTGGCCTCCGGAGATGGCGTCCCGGCGGGAGGCCCGGTCACCAAGCTGCTCTACTCCGAGCACGCGCGCCTTACGGCCGAGGCCGCCATGTCGATCCTCGGGCCGACGGCCACGGTGTCCGACCACCCCGAAGCCGCACCGTGGGTCGAGAGGCTCCTCTTCGCGCCCGGCCTGCGCATCGGAGGAGGTACGGACGAGATGCAGCGCAACGCCATCGCGGAGCGGGGACTGGGGCTGCCGCGCGAGCCCCGAGGCGATGCTCGAGGACGGTCTCGTCGTGCCTGAACCTTCTGCCGGCGACGGGAGGAGCGTCACCGGCTTGCGGCCCCCGCCGCGGACGAAGAAAGGGATCCAGACGAGGTCCCAGCTCGTCGACGCGGCCAAAATCGTCTTCGAACGCGACGGCTTCCTCAATGCCCGCATCGTCGACATCGCCGAGACGGCCCACCTCGCGACCGGCTCCTTCTACCACTACTTCGACTCGAAAGAGCAGATCTTCCGTGAGGTCGCAGCGATGCAGGAGCGGCGACTCACGGCGCCCCGGGACGCTCACGGCTCTCCCCCGGATCCGGACGGCACGACCTGGAACCGCATCCGTAGGGCCAACCGGCGCTACCTGGAGCGCTACCGGGATGCCGCGGCACTCATGGGGGTGATCGAGGAGGTCTCGCGCTACGACTCCGAGGTGAACGCCGCCCGGACGGACACCATGAAGCACTTCGTCGAACGAGCGGAGCGGGCGATCGTCGAGCTGCAGTGGCAGGGGCTCGCCGACGCGAGGCTGAGTCCCTCTGTGGCCGCGGACGCGCTCGGGGCAATGGTCGGACGCTTTGCCGAGCAGTGGCTCGTCCAGGGGTACCGGGACTACGACTTCGACGAGGCTGTGGAACAGCTGACGCTGATCTGGGGCAACGCGCTCGGGATCGAGAGCGAGTCGAAAGAGAAATCTGAGGTGGCCGGAGGGTGACGAGCCGACGAGGGTCCCGATGAGCAAGGCCGATCCCCGTCTTCGCGGCAACGTGGCGGCCCTCTTCGTGGAGGACGGCGGGATTCTGGTGCCGACGACCAACGCCGTCGGGCCGTGGCACCCTGACTCGCTCCACGGCTCCGCCGTGGCGGCAGTGTTCGGCTCGGTCCTCGACCGCGGCGATGCCACCGTGGCGCGCGTGACGGTCGACCTCCTGTCGGCTCTCCGTCTCCGGCCCTTACGGCTCGAGACGTCCGACGCAGAGGGCGGACGACGGGTCCGCCGTCGTACGGCGATCCTTCACGACCGGGACCGGCCGGTGGCACGGGCCGTGGCGCTCTACATCGCCGAATCGTCCGAGACTGCCGAGGCGTCCGAACGTGCGACAGCCCGAGGGGAGGGCGCCTATCCGAACGGCGGCGCTCCGCCCGGCCCCCTCGCACCGTTGCCCGAGGAGCGCACCGGCTGGCCGGGATTCGAAAGTTCTGCCATCGCGCTCCACACCGTCCGTTCCGAGAGGGGCGAGATGTTCGGGTGGTTCCGTCTGCTGGTCCCGCCCCTGGTCGGGCAGCCGGTCACCGGATTGCCGGCTGCGTTGGCGGCCGCCGACTACACGTCTGGAGCGACGGCCATGGTGCTCTCGCTCAAGCGGTGGACGTTCATGAGCACCGACCTGACGCTGAACCTGGTCCGGCCGCCGGTCGGGGACTGGGTGGGCTTGACGGCGGGACCGGCACTCATCGGCGCGAGCGGGATCGGCCTCGCGGCTTCCGTGCTCCACGACGCGTCGGGGACGTTCGCCCGGTGCTCGCAGACGCAGTTTGTTCGACCGCTGCCTGCGCGGCCCGCATGAAAGTCGGACGCGGCCGCCCGGGACGAGACCACTCTCAGGGTCCCGAACTGCCGAGCGAGTTCGATGCTGAAACCCCCACGTGGGATCCGAGGCCCACATGTGGCAACTACGGTGCATGCAAGGAACGGAGTTCGCGAGTTCCAGAGATCCGATCGGAGGATGGGAATGACCTCGAAGTCTGATTTCACGGCTGAGGAGTGGAAGCTGATCCTGGAAGCGCCTCCAAGTGCCGGGATGATCGTGGTCACCGCCCAACGAGGTGGCTCGTTCCGTGAGACCGTCGCCATGGCCAAGTCCTATGCGGAGGCGCGCCAGCACCACGGCGAGAGTGAACTACTCGACGAGATCGTCGCGGCGAAACCTGAGCGCGACCACACGCATTTTCACTCGGCTGAGGAGTTGAGGCAGCACGGACTGCAACTCCTGCGCGATACCGTCGTTCTCCTACAGAGCAAGGCGACGCCGGAAGAGGTCGACGAATATCGCCGGTTCATCGTCACGCTGGCCCAAAATGTCGCAGCTGCTCACCGAGAGCACGGCCAAGAAGTGAGCGAGTCCGAGCAGGCGGCGGTCAACGACATCACCGACGCTCTGAACACGACCAGCGGATAAGCCCCACCGAATGCCTGCGTCCGGCCCGGAAGGTTTGGACCAAGACGTGGGACGAGAGCGGGCTCACCAAGCGCTTGGTCAAGTCTGGAAGAAGGCCAGCAGATCCGCGTTGATCGTTTCGGCCTGCGTGGTCGGCATGCCGTGCGGGAATCCCGGGTACGACTTCAGCGTCCCGTTCTGGACGAGCTTGGCCGACAGAGGACCAGAATCGGCATACGGAACGATCTGGTCATCTTCTCCGTGCATCACCAGCACGGGCACGCTGATCTTCTTGAGGTCGTCGGTGAAGTCAGTCTGAGAGAAGGCGACGATACCGTCGTAGTGTGCCTTCGCTCCCCCCATCATTCCCTGCCGCCACCAGTTCTCGATGATTGCTTCCGAGGGCTCGACGCCGGGTCGATTGAAGCCGTAGAACGGTCCCGACGGCAGGGCCCGGTAGAACTCGGAGCGGTTTGCCGCCAGCTGAGCCTGCAGATCGTCGAACACACTCTTGGGCAAGCCGCCGGGGTTGGCATCGGTCTGTACCATGAGGGGAGGTACCGAACTGATGAGCACCGCCTTCGCCACCCGGCTTTCGCCGTGCCGGGCAACGTAGTGGACGACCTCGCCGCCACCGGTCGAGTGGCCGACGTGAATGGCGTCGCTCAGGTCGAGATGGGCGGTCAGGGCGGCCAGGTCATCGGCGTAGTGGTCCATGTCATGACCGTCGCCAGTCTGCGTAGAGCGGCCATGCCCGCGTCGGTCATGAGCAATCACGCGGTAGCCATGACCCAGGAAGAACAGCATCTGGGTGTCCCAGTCGTCAGCAGAGAGCGGCCAGCCGTGGCTGAACACGATCGGTTGGCCCGACCCCCAGTCCTTGTAGAAGATCTCTGTGCCATCGGTCGTGGTGATCGTGCCCATTTTCAAGGTCTCCTATCTGGGAGTGTTGCCCGGAAGGGGAAGTGAGGCTGACTCCTCCCCCTACGTTCGCTCTTGATCCCAACATCCTCCCCTCGGAGTCCTTCTCGATCAACTTCGAGCGGAGCTACGTTCGTCGGGTCGGGCGCAGAGCCTCGCGTGAGCCGCCTTCAGCTGTTTCCGATGGGACTGGTCAGGTGCAGCTCCACGACCGGTTTGGCGAACAACAGGCGCGGTTGCGACCGCAGAGACGCAGCGCAATCTCGGGGCCCGGCCGGAATGAACCCGTCAGCGCGCGCTGACCCGGATCGTCGTGATCCCCGGTTTGCTGCCCGCCCGCTTGATTTGGCCCACGGTCTGACCGGCCCCGAGGTACCGGTCGAAGAACGCGGCGATCGTGTCGTTGACGACAGGGCTCCAGGGTTTCATCGCGAAGCCTTCGTGCGGCGCTCCGATGAGTGAGAGGAAGTACTTCGGGGCCGGCGCCTTGGCGTAAATGGCCTGGCTGACGGCGTAGGGTCCGATCGTGTCCTTGGTGCCGTTGACGACGAGCAGTGGAGCGTTGTGACCCTTGAAGTAGGTGCCAGAGAACTCCCCGGTCGGCCCGATCGGCACGTTGAGCTCGCCGTCCATTTCTACGGCGGCACCGATCCGGCTGTCGCGGCAACAGCTGTTATAGGAGACGGCGAGGGTGGTCACAGCTCCGAGGGAATGTCCGGCGACTCCGATGCGGTGGACTTGGATCTGGTGATAGAGGGGCGAACTATGCGTCCGGTTCAGATCGAGCATCCGAGTAATGACGAAGCTGACGTCACCTGGTTGATTCACGAAGTCGAAGAGGTCGAGGCCGCCCGGCAAACCGGTCGTGCTCAGCGGGAAGTCCGGGGCCGCCACGACGTAGCCGTGCGAAGCCAGCGAGTCCAGTGTCGGCAACGCGCTGGCTGCGGTGGCTCCGAAGCCATGCGAATAGACGATCAAGGGGAAGGATTGGTGCTGACCCGATGTCGGTTTCGGGTAGACGATCAGGGTCGACAGCGAACGGTCGGGCAGGGCCGGGTAGCCGTTGCTCGCCGGGGTGGTCCGGCTGTGGTCGATGAAATCGATGGTCGTCGAAGCGACTCGATAGCTCTTGGTGGCGCTCGACGTTGCGCCCGAAGCGGAGGCGCTGCATGCTGTCAACGCAAGAGCCATGGCTGCGACCGCTGAAAGAACGGGCCAGTACCTACGCTTCATTGCGGGTCCCCCAAGTCGAATTTCTCGGACGCTAACACCACACCCCGGTGCACCGCGAGTGTTTCGGGTTTTCGGGAGTGCACGCCACCTCTGGAGTGAACTTCTCCTTCGCCGCCTTGCGCCCGTGGGCGTAGCGTGAAGGGCAATGCGGCGAGCCGTCGGCGTTGTGCGCAACTGGCAGCTCGTTCAGGTCTCTGGGGACGTCACCGTGATGAACGCGGCGTCGCTCGTGAAGCAAGTCATCGCGCACCTCGCGCTCGAGGTCACAGAGGACCTCGACGAGCCCGTCTTCGGCGACATCACGGTGCGTCACGTCGTCACTCACACCACTGGGCTCCCGAACTGGCGACCAGAGGGTCAACTCCTCGAGCCACTGCGGCCACCTGGGCAGCGCTGGGGTTACTCCGGCGAAGGCTTCGTCTTGCTTCAAGAGCACCTCCAAAGACGCACGGGCGTGCCGATCGCCACGTTGGCCAGCGAGCGCCTCTTCCGGCCTCTTCGCATGAACCAAAGCCGTCTCGCCGATCCTGAGCCCGGATTCCACGGCTACCGACCGCTCCTGACCACCGCGGCCGACTACGGACGTTTCCTGGCCCACGTTCTGCGGCTGGACGACGCACGCTGGGAGCCACTGTGGCCCATTGACTCCGAGCTGGCCTGGGGCGCGGGTTGGGGCATCGAACTGGGTCCACCTCTCCACGGGTGGCAGTGGGGACTGAACGAGGATGCCAGCAACTTCGTCATCGGGTGCCCGTCGACCGGCGACGGCGTCGTCGTCCTGACCGATGATCCCGACGGCCGTTCCTACTACCGGGCCGTCGTTCAGCGGGAGCTTCCCGGTGACCACGCGGCCCTGCGTGTCGAGCACAACCGGACGTGGCTCGAGCTGGTCATCTGACCGACAGTGGCCGACGCCGAACGCCAGGTCGGCGGGGCACTCCGGCCGTTGCGCCACTCACGCGATCTCTCGGGAGGGATTCGGGGGATCCCGGTCGTGTGGGGATGGCACCGACCGGGCACCAAGCCCACACGACCTGCGGCGGTAGGCGGAAGAGGTTTGCCCGCTGAGTCGCACGCCGCTTACGGTGGTCGCGATGGACGCGCCACCCATCGACCGACTGTCCCATTTCCAATTGCGCGTCTCCGACCTCGATGCCAGCGTGGCCTGGTATGAGCGCTGTCCTCGGCCTGACGGACCCACGGGGTGTGCCAGGGCGCTACGTCGCCCTCCGGTGCCGGACGGGGCAGTTCCGAGTTGTGCTGTCCGCCGGAGGTGGTACCGGCGGGTCGGGTGCGCTCGACCATATAGCTTTCTCCGTCCCGGATGTCGGCGCGCTGACAGAGTGGTGCGAGCACCTGACCGCCATCGGCATCCCGCACGATGGCATCAAGTTGAACATCGCCGGCCATTCGGTCGATCTCTTCGACCCGGACGGCAACAACATCGAACTGGTCTCTGAGAACCGGGGCCCCGGTACACGGGAATAGCGCCGCCCTCGGAGACACGGTGTCGGTGGTCAGCGACTTGGCTGCAAAGACGCTGTGCTTTGGTCATGTGCCGACGGACCGCCGGCGAGCGCGACGAGTTGAGCACATCGATCTAAGGGCGAGATCGGCTGACCACGATCGTCGCTGCGAGCGCCATTCGATGGTCCTTCGACCATGGTGGCCCCAATTTCGCCCTCGGACCCTGAAGCACCTCCCCTGCTCGCTCACCCAGGAAGCGGGCTGCTTCGTTCTCGACCTCTTTCGCGTTGTAAAGGTGGACCACCCAACCGCGCTCGTGTGCGAGCTCGGCCAGCACTTGGCAATACATGACGGAGTCCGCTCGGCTCTCGTACGGAACGCGACGTTGGGTGGCGATGTCGTTTGGAAAGTCAGCCGGCCACGCTCGAAGCGACATCGAGACGACCGGTTCAGGTGACGAGGCCACGAGCTCGTCCAGAGCCGCCGACGTCGCGCGGACCACCGACGCTCGAACCCCTGCCACCAGTGTCGTGAGATCGTCGTCACTGAGCGGCTCCGACGATCGATGCAGGAGGTGTGGGCCACCCTCGTGATGGATCGGCGCCATCGGCACACCGGGTTCGATCAACTCGATTCTCCGACGATCCACGACCTCGTAGTCCGCCGATGCCATGACGGCCACGGCCCAGCCGAAATGATGTGCGATGCCGAGTCGCATGCCGACGATTCTCCCATCGATACCCGCCTCGTGTCCCCTTCTTTCGGGACGGCGGAGAATTCCGACACGTCTTCGAACGGTCCGACATGATGGAGACGTGCCAAGCGCCAACGTCACCTCGGTACGTGTCACATCGAGGCGACGAGACGCCACGGCACGGCCGGGCCCAGCGGCTCGACTGCCGTCCTGCCGAGAATCGCCGCTCTCTCTCCGCCCGTGCTGAGGCTGCGAGGAGAATCGATCCTGCTTCGCGACTTCGCCCCGCAAGACCGCGAACCATTCCTCGCGCTCGAAGCAGACGAGGCCATGTTCACCTACATGAAGTTCCGCGTAGATCGAAGTTCGGCCGAATCGGGCAGCTTGCCACGCCTGCTCGAGGAGCCATATCTCGATCCCAGACCCAGCTACAACCTCGTCGTCGAAGACGCAAGGGGCTTCTCGGGCTGGGCCGGCATCGACAGTATCCAAGGCGGCGACAGTGGCCAGTTCGGCTGGTACCTGCGCTCGGACCGCTGGCGACGGGGATATGCGACTGAGGCCACCCGGCTCTTGCTCGACTTCGGCTTCTCCACCTTGCACCGGGCCACGATGTGGGCAACCGCTGACCCGGAGAACCTGGCGTCCCTCCGGGTGCTGGAGAAGTCCGGTCTCACCAACCGAGGGCTCACGAGTCCTGTACAGACATGGAGGGGTACGCGTCCACGTGTTCTGCTCACAATCGAAGCCGAGCAGTGGCGCACGCGGCGGGGAGCGTCGGGAACCTCCGACGGTGGTGAGACGGTCCAGAATTGATGTACGGAGCACCCCCGAGGGCCGCGCCGCGCACCGTCGTAGCGACAGCGGATCAGCCAGCGATGGCTCCAAGGCGAACGGAATGGAAGGCTATGACCGTCCTTCAATGATTTCTCGGGAGGGTTCCTTCCATGCCCAGCTCCGTAGAGACGGTTCAGCGTTTCATTGCTGCCTTCATCAAAGCGTGGCCCACCACTGACGCCACGACGCTGGGGTCGTTCTTCGCCGAGGACGCGGCCTATCACAACGGTCCGTTGGAGCCCGTCGTCGGGCGCACGGCCATCCTGGCGACGTTCGCTCAATTCATGAGCATGGGTGGGCTGGTGGATGTCGACATCGTCCACATGGTGGCCGAGGGTGGGATCGTGATGACGGAGCGAGTCGACCACTTCACGAGGGACGATGGCAGGACAATCTCGTTGCCGGTGATGGGGGTGATCGAAGTCCGCGATGGGGTCATCGCCGCCTGGCGGGACTATTTCGACCTCGGTCAGTTCACGTCGCAAGGGCCCCAGGGAACGTGAACACGCCACGGCATCGGGACCCCGGCTGGGCTTATAGCCTGATCAGGCGCGTCCCACGCGGAAAGAAGGAGGTTGGATGCCCGCTTGCTCCCGGTGCTTGGTCGAGGTGGTCCCGGGTACGGCACTCTGCCCGAAGTGCGGCGCAGCCATCAGGCCGATGGTGCTGCCGCGACCGGCGCCCAAACGAGTCGGGAAGTCGCGCCAACGCCTGAATGCCCTGGACTCGAAGATTCGGGTCACCGGACCGGCCACCTTGGCCCTCCTCGTCTCCTTCTGGCTGCCCTGGTACAGCTTCGGTCCCATCTCCGCTGCTGGACTCCGCATCCACGGTTGGCTGTTCATCGCGGTACTGAACTCGATTGTGCTGGTTCTCTACGCTTTGATCACCGCGTTCGGCGTTGGAGACCTCGCGGACATGGGCCGTCTATCCAAGGATCAGCTCCTCGTCCTTCTCACGGGGGTCAACGTTGCTCTCGTGGTGCTGGGCTTCCTGCTCAAGCCGACCGGATTCAGCTGGTCGTGGGGTGCCTTTCTCGCGCTCGGCCGCCTCCATCGTGGCTTTTCTGCCTTTTGGAGTTCCCTTTTTCCAGGCCCAGCGCCGACGGTGAATTGCGTACTCGCGAACGCCAGGCTGGGCACGCCGGAACGAGGCGGCTCCATGCTCGCCGCGGCGTCCTCGTCCTTATGATTGATGGATGCCGTCGCTCTACGAGTTTTCGGGTGGCGAAGAGGCGCTGCATCGCCTCGAGGCCACGTTCTACCGCAGCGTCCTCGAAGACCCTCTGCTCCAGCGACTCTTCGGGGCCGGTCAGCCGCAGCACGTCGATCATCTGACCGCCTTCACGGCCGAGTCCTTCGGCGGGCCCGACCGCTTCAGCCGAGAGCTTGGCTTCGACCATCTGATCTCTGTACACCGACACCTGCGGATCTCCGAGGAGCAGCGACGGAGGTTCGTCCAGCTCTACATGGCTGCGCTGGATGCGTCGGATCTTCCCGATGACGAGGATTTCCGCGAGGCGGTCCGGTCGCACGTCGAATTCGGATCGAAAGTTGCGATGCAGAACTCCCACGCGGACGGCGATGATCAGCTTCATCCACTGCGCGAGGTACCCCGGTGGACGTGGCCCGGCGACGACGAGGAGCTCTGAGTGATGCCGGCCAGGCCGTGCTGGCTCCATAGGCAGGATCTCCTCCCGGGCCAACCGTTCGGTCGGAGCGTCGCCGGCGCGACGACACACGGCGCGATCACATAGCTGGGGCGCGCCAGCAATGAGTGTGCTTCTCGGCATCGCTCTGCTTCGCGCTTCACGAGGGCAAGCTCGAGGAGTTCCGACGTTGGTCGGCTCAATGCATGCAGATCGTGCGGACAAAGGACACCGCAACGCCGCAGTACCGACTCTTGCGCCACCGAGGAGACCACTTCATCTCCTCCGCCGTTACCAATGTACACCAGGGAGGGGGTCTTGCCGCAAGGAGCCTTGGTGTGTTGACAATGCACGCCACAAGCCTGACGCGGGCGTCAACGCGACCGACAGTGGGAATGCGAGATGCCCCGGGGTTTCAAGGGAGGCTGACGCGTGAACAGCGACGTGCTCGGTTTTGAGGAGATCGACAAGACACAGGTCGCGGTCGTTGGCGGCAAGGGCGCGCACCTCGGGGAGCTTTCGCGGATCGAAGGAATCCGCGTACCGGTCGGCTTCTGTGTGACGACGGATTGCTACCGGCGGATCATTGCGGACGCGCCGGGGATCGGCGATCGGCTTGTTCGGCTCTCGGGCCTGAATCCGGACGACCGGGAGGTGATCAGCGCGCTCAGCGGGAGATCCGGCAGATCATCGAGGCGATCGCCATCCCTGACGATCTGGCTGCGGCGATCACCCGGTCGATCGCACGGCTCGGCGAGGGTGCCGCATACGCGGTCCGATCAAGTGCGACAGCAGAGGACCTGCCGACGGCATCCTTCGCCGGACAACAGGACACCTACCTGAACGTCGTCGGGCAGGCCGCCATTCTGGAGCACATCAGCAAGTGCTGGGCGTCTCTGTTCACCGAGCGGGCCGCAACCTATCGCCTGCAGAACGGCATCGACCACCGGTTGGTGCAGATGGCCGTGGTCGTGCAGCAGATGGTCTACCCGCAGGCCGCCGGCATCCTCTTCACGGCCGACCCCGTCACGTCCAACCGGAAGGTCGTCTCGGTTGAGGCCACCTTCGGCCTCGGCGAGGCCTTGGTCTCCGGCCGGGTGAACGCCGATGTCTACAAGGTGCGGGATGACCGGATCGTCGACAAGACCGTCGGAAGCAAGACGTTCGCTCTTCACGCCTCGCCGGCAGGCGGGACGCTAGAAGAAACGATCGACCCCGTGCGCCGGGAACAGCCGGCGTTGACCGATGAGCAGGTCGTAGTGCTCGCCCGGTTGGGGCGACGGATCGAAGGTCACTTCGGCCTCCCCCAGGACGTCGAATGGTGCCTGGCCGATGACACCTTCCAGATCGTCCAGAGCCGGCCGATCACCACACTGTTCCCCATCCCTGTGGCCGGCGACCAAGAGAACCACGTCTACATCTCCGTCGGCCATGCGCAGATGATGACCGACGCCATGAAGCCCCTGGGGCTCTCCTTTTGGCAGATGACCACACCTCGGCCGATGTACGTGGCCGGTGGGAGGCTGTTCGTCGATGTCGCCTCGGACTTGGCGTCTCCCGCGAGGCGCGCCGGCCTCCTGGAGGTCTTTGGAAAATCCGATCCCCTCATCGGGGACGCGCTCGACACCATCCTCGAACGCGGTTACTTCATCCCCACTCTCAGCGACGAAAGTCCAGGTTCCGCACCGGGTGGCGGCGAGCCCGCCCCCATCGAGACCGATCCGGCCATCGTCACCGGGCTGATCGAGCGCAGCGAGGCTTCCGTTGCCAAGTTGAAGCACGACATGCGTGGGAAATCAGGCCCCGCGCTGCTCGACTTCATCCTTGCGGACATCCAGGAGCTGAAGCGGATCCTGTTCGATCCGCAGAGCCATCGGGTGTTCATGTCGGCGATGGAGGCCACCTGGTGGCTCAACGAGCGGCTGCAGGAATGGCTGGGCGAGAAGAATGCGGCCGACACGCTCACGCAGTCCGTCCCCCACAACGTCACCTCGGAGATGGGGCTGGCGCTCCTGGACGTCGCGGACGTTCTCCGGCCGCATCCGGAAGTCGTGGCCTTTCTGGAACACGTCGAGGACGAGGAGTTCTTGGACCAGCTGCCGACGCTTGCCGGCGGGCAGGAAGCCCGCGACGCCATCTGCGCCTATCTCGACAAATACGGAATGCGATGTGTCGGAGAGATCGACATCACGAGGCCACGCTGGAGCGAGCGCCCCACGACGCTTGTGCCCCTGCTTCTCGGCAACATCAAGAATTTCGAGCCGGGAGCCGGAGAGCGACGCTTCGAACAAGGCCGGCAAGAGGCCTGGGAGAAAGAACTGGAATTGCTGGTGCGCTTGCGGGACCTGCCGGATGGGGATCACAAGGCCGAGGAAACCAAGCGGATGATCGACCTGGTCCGGACGTTCATCGGCTACCGGGAGTATCCGAAGTACGGCATGGTCAGCCGCTATTTCGTCTACAAGCAGGCGTTGATGGAAGAGGCCGGGCGCCTCGTGGAGGACCGTGTGCTTCGCGACAAGGAGGACATCTTCTACCTCACGTTCCAGGAGCTCCACGACGTCGTGCGCACGAACTACGCGGATGACCAGCTCGTCTCCCAGCGCAAGGATGCGTTCGCTTCGTACAAGACGCTCACGCCGCCCCGGGTCTCCACGTCGGACGGCGAGGTCGTCGCCGGGGCGTACCGACGCGATGACGTGCCGACCGGCGCGTTCGTTGGCCTCCCGGTTTCTGCCGGGACCATCGAGGGACGGGCCCGCGTCATCCTGGACATGGCGGAGGCCGATCTCGAGCCGGGGGACATCCTCGTCACGGCCTACACGGACCCCAGCTGGTCGCCCCTATTCGTGGCGATCACAGGCCTGGTGACGGAGGTGGGTGGGCTGATGACCCACGGCGCGGTCATCGCCCGGGAGTACGGCTTGCCGGCCGTCGTGGGCGTGGAGCAGGCCACTCGGTTGATCGGCGATCGGCAGCGGATCCGCGTCAACGGAACGGACGGGTATGTCGAGATCCTGCCCTGATGGGACCGTGCCCGTACGTCCAAAGCGGGTCGTGTCAACCATCGGAGGCGTCAGGAAGCTGATGCAGACCGAAGGCTATGCCCTGATTGTCACTGCAAGTGGAGAAGCGTCCGAAGCCGGGCTCTTCCGGCGAAGGGTTCTCGGCGGTTCCACCGAATTCACGCACCTTCGTGACCGCTTCACCAATGTCGTCTACCCGAAAATAAGTCGTCAGGGTCGTGGTGGTGACGCCATCGTGGATCCCCCCTCGAATGGTCGGTGTCCGGATGGCCGATTGCTCGCCGTCCCCGAATTGTTCGAACGTCCAATCGAAGAGGCTCCCGAAGAAGTCTCGGGCCTTTCGGGCATCGGGTGCCCCGAGCTCGATATGTGTCGGCTCTCCGCTCATATCATTTGTTCCTTCACTGTCTGTGCGGGCAAGGTTAGCGCCGAATCCACGCCCAGAGCCGTGGGTCAGGTCAGACCGCCCAGCACCGAAGGATCGCGCCGAACTCGACGTTCTCCGCACCGGTAACGTCTGAGCCGTGTTCGGCCAGAGCTTCGCCGCGGACCTGCGCGGATCAGGGACTCGCCGTGCCGAATCGAACGCGTAGCCGGCGTCAGGCGCGACACCGCCCCGGCCGAACCTGGATGCGGTGGCGCGTGCCTTCCTGGCCTCCTGCTCCTCCCCCTCCTCGCAGGGACGCTCAGTGCTTGCTCGGGAAGCGCACGCCAGGAAGCCACGTCGACACGGGTGGCACTCTTCGGGGACTCGCTGGCCTGGGAAGCCCAGCCCTACTACGCCAAGCTCCTCGAAGCAGCGAAGGAGAACGCGCGCACCTACAACCACGGCGGGACGGCGATCTGCGACTGGTTCAGCCGGATGCACGAAGTCGAGTCCCGGTACCACCCGGAGGCGGTCGAGCTCGAATTCAGCGGCAACAATTTGACCCCATGCATGAGCGGGTACCAGTCCTACAGCACCGCCTTCTACGAGAAGTACCGGGCCGACACGCTGAAGGCCATCGACATCTTCGTACCCGCGGGCGCTCACGTCTACCTGATCGGGGCGCCGATCACCCGGCAACAGCAGCAGTCGGTGCCCGGGTGGCAGCGGCTCAACCTGCAGTACAAGCAGATCGCGGACGCCGACCCCGGGCATGTGACCTACGTCGATGCCGGCACGGCCGTCGAGGGGGCGAACCACACCTACACGGACACTCTCCCCTGCCTGGAGGACGAGCCATGCACCGGCCCGGTGGTGGACGGCGTCCGCTCCAACATCGTTCGCTCACCGGACGGGGGACACTTCTGCCCGAACGAAGAAGGGAACCAGGCAGGGGTGATCGGCGGCTGCACGGTGTTTTCGTCAGGCGCCTACCGCTTCGCGAAGGCCATGGTCGAGGCGCTCGGCATACCCCTGCACCGGCTCGTGACTCCGTGACGTGTTCATGCCGGCGAACACGCGGCGAAGGACGGCCTGATCTCGTGTTTGGGTTCGTCGTGGCCAGGCCGACGTGGCTCCGGGTCTTCGCTTCTCGTTTCGGGGTGCCACGTCGGAACAGGACCCTCGAACCCCTCGATCGCCGGGAGCCGCCGGGAGCCGCCGGAGCCGCAAAGCCGTCCATTTCGGCGATCGGTCGGTCGCAGGTGATCTCTGACCCAGAGGCTGCGAGCTGTCGCGGTACGTCGGGGTTTGGTGTGGGGCTCAACGCGGTGAACCGCTCCATCGGCTTTTCGCGAACCCGGAGCAGGATCAAAAGTAGATTGCGGGCATGACCACAGGGCAGACGCTGAACACACTCGGCCGTAGGCAGATGTGGAAGGTGGTCTCGACCGCCGCCGGCGTTCTGGGCGGGTTGCTCGCCCGGAAGTTCATGAGGACCGCCTACCGGACCATCCGCAAGGACACAGACCCCGTGACGCCCTTCGACCCGACCAAACCCGGGTTCTCGTGGACCGACGCGATGCTGTGGGCAGCCACGGCGGGCATCGCGCTCGGAATCGCCAAGATGATCAGCGCACGCCTCGCCGCCATCGGCTGGGAGGCCGCGACCGGCGCGCCGCCCCCGGGGGGTGCCGAGGGACCACCCGTCGTCTGAGTCCTCCAGGGTGACGATCATCGGCGTGGAGCCGATCCGCCCGACTCGATGAAGGACGCCGGGACGATCGCCCACGGGGTGGGTTGAACCGCCGACGGGTCAGGGTTTCCTCGGGCCGCGGCGTTGCCCGGCTTCGGGCGTGGCGCTGCGTGACCGCCCCGGGTCCGGAAGCCGGAGCCGCGCCTCGACTGCGTCGTACCACCCGTCATCGAGGGCCGCACCGAGGCCGCGCAGGCAGAACGAGGTGATGTCCGGGACGGTAGGCCGGCGCGCGCCCACGTCGTTGCCGATCGTCTCGGCGGTGATGAAGGCCGCGTTCAGCGAGAGGATCATGAAGGTCGCCGCCTCCGCGTCGGCGACCTGAATCCGCCCCGCCGCCGCGGCGGCCTCCACCAGGCCCCCGACGAGCGACGTCACCGCGGCCTGCGCCCGGCCGACGAGGTCGGGTTCGACCTGGGACAGACGGAGGCGCAGCCGCACCAGGCCCCGGTCGACGCCGCTCCCGGTCACCTCGGGCATCCGCACGGCCGCCACCATGGCCGCCGCCAGCCGGTCCAAGGGGTCGGTGAAGTCGACGATCGCCTGAGCGATCAGGTGGGCATAGGTCCGCATGGCCTCCTCGAACACCGCGAGGAGGAGGTCGTCCTTGCTCTCGAAGTACTGGTAGAGGGTCCGGAGCGACTGGCCGGCCTCGTCAGCGACCTCCTGGACCGTGATGTCCTCCCCCTCGGCACGGGCCAGCACCGTCGTGGCGGCACGGATCAGGTTCATGCCCCGGTCGACGGACCGCTCCGCCGCCGTGCGCAGCGACCGACCCACCACCCGACGCTGCCAGTCGGCGTCGACGTCGTCGGGGAGAGGGCTGCCGGACGCGTTGTCCACCTTCATGCTCTCGGCCGTCACGAACCGTTCCTCGTCATGGAGCGATCAGAAGTGGTCCAAGAGGTCGATGACGGTCTTCGCCTGCTGTCCGAGCATGACCCGGCCGACGACTCCCATGTGCGTCTTCCAGTGGCTCTCCGCCTCGTCCGTCTCGCCCTGCTCTATGAGCGAGGCCAGCCGCTCCTGGGAGCGGACCCCGCGACGCCGCGTTCCCGTGTCGCTGTCGGCCTGGCTCACGACGGTCACGGCCCGCGCCACGACCTCGTTGAGCATCTCGGCGACGATGGTCAGCGTCTGGTTCCCGGCCATGGCGACCAGCTCCTCGTGGAACCGGGCGTTGGCCAGGCCGAACGCCGCGGGGTCGTCGATGGCGGCCTCCTCCTCCGCGATCAGCGCCCGAAGCTTGCGCGCGTAGGAGCGTCGGTTGCGGCCCGACGCGATGAGGCGGACCGCGGCCGGCTCGATGATCGTGCGCGCCTGGAACACGTCGGCCAGCGGCACGTTGTTGGCCTGGAGCACGATGGCCGCCGTCCGCGCCGTGAGTCGCTGGTCCGGCCGGTGCACGACCACGCCTCCCTGCACGCCCCGGACCACCGAGATCAGACCCTCGGCCTCCAGGATCCGCAGCGCCTCGCGGAAGGAGGGCCGCGACACCCCGAAACGCTCGATCAGGTCCGGTTCATGGCCGAGCGAATCGCCCTCGTCCAGCTCGCCGAGGATGATGAGCCGGCGCAGCTCGTCGGCGATCTGCTGCGGTTTCTCGCGCGGTGCGGTCCCGGGTCGGCGCGCCGAGGCGGCACCCGAGCTCTTCGCCATCAACCCGTCCGCCCTTCCCGATGCCGTCCGAGCCGAGAGAGCCCGCTCGAGGGGCCCGGGGCGCGATCACTCGCCGACGAGGAGTGTTCCGCCGGGTAGTCAGACATGTCGAGATCAGATAATACGGATTTCGACCTGGTCGCGGCTCCAACCGGTCGCGGCCCCACCCGGCTGCGTCCGTCGTGCCCCGGACTGCGGCGAGCTCCGCACCTCCGGCTACGACGGCTGAATGAGAATCTTGCCCAGCGTCGAACCGGCCGCCAGCGCGTCGAAGCCGTCGTCGAGCGATCCCAGGCCCAGCGTCGTGCCGATCAGTGGGCCCGGGTCGATCGTTCCGGACGCGAAGGCGTCGATCACGGTTCGGAACTCGTCGGGGGCGTAGTACACGGCGAAGCGGATCGACACCTCCTTCATCAGCGCGGCGACCGACAGGAAAGCGTCGGGCTCGATGCACGTGCCCGCGACGACGATGCGGCCCCGCGGGCGAGCCGCGGTGACGCCGGCGTCGAGGAGTCCGGGCTTGCCGACGCATTCGATCACGACGTCGTAGCCACCGGGTGTCGCGTCGCCGACGGCGGCCAGGGCGTCGGTGGCACCGAAGGCCGTGGCATGGGTGCGACGCTGCGCCAGGGGATCGACCACGGTGATGCGCGCCGCTCCGCGCACCTGCGCCCACGTCGTGGTCGTGAGACCCACCGTTCCGGCACCGATCACGAGGACGGAGTCCCCGGGACCGACGGCCGCGGCGCGCGACGCAGTGGAGCCCGACCGCGTAGGGCTCGACGAGCGCGGTGTGGCGGGGATCGATGTCGTCGCCGACGGCGAACGCGGAGGCCGCCGGCACCGTCACGAGCTCCGCGAACCCACCGGGGCGTCCCCCGAGGCCCACGAGGACTGCGGAGGCGCAGTGGACGACGTCGCCGGCGAGGCACCAGTCGCACGCGCCACACGACGTGACCGGGAGGACGGCCGCCTGCGCCCCCTGGTGCCAGCCCCGGGTGCCCGGACCCACCCCCACGATCTCGCCGCCGAACTCGTGGCCCATGACGGTGCCCTCCGGGAAGGCACCCCGCGCTTTGAGGTCCGATCCGCAGAGCCCGCACGCGGCGACCCGCACCAACAGCTCGCCGGTCTCGGGCACCGGGTCGGGCACCGTCCGTAGCTCGAAGGCTCCGCCCTCAGTGCTGACTGCGGCTCGCATGACCCTCTCGCACCCGGCGCACGCTCGCATGATACCTCTACATCTTTTTTGGTCCACTTCTGCCACTAGCGTCCCCGCCATGGCTGCGGGACGTTTGAACGGGAAGGTCGGCATCGTGACCGGGGGGGCGTCGGGGATCGGCCTCGCCACGGTCCGTCGCTTCGTCGCGGAGGGCGCACGCGTGATGATCGGCGACATCGACGTGGCGCGCGCCGAGGAGGTGGCAGTGCAGCTGGGCCAGGACGTGGCCGCGCTGCGCTGCGACGTCCGCGCCGAGCCCGACGTGGAGGCGCTCGTCCGCGCCACCGAGGAGCGCTTCGGAAGGCCTGAGGTCGTGTTCGCCAATGCCGGCATCGGATCCTTCGCGTCCGTGATCGACGCCGACCTGGCGGAGTGGACGCGCGTCCTGGAGGTCAACCTCGTCGGGCCCATGCTGACGGTGAAGCACGCGGCCCGGCGCATGGCCGCGGGCGGCTCCATCGTCCTCACGGCCAGCCTCAACGCGGTGCAGCCGGCGAGGGGCATGAGCGCGTACTGCTGCGCCAAGGCGGGACTGGCGATGCTGGCCGAGGTGGCGGCGCTCGAGCTCGGACCGCAGGGGATCCGCGTGAACTCCGTCGGTCCCGGCCTGGTCCACACACCCCTGACGGACGCCATGTGGGCCCTGCCGGCCCTCGTGGCGGACTTCGACGAGAACGCGCCCCTCGACACCACCACGTCGCCCGACGACGTGGCCAGTCTGGTCACCTTCCTGGCCTCGGACGAGTCGTCGTCCATCACCGGATCGCTCCACCTGATCGACCGTGGAGCGCACACGAAGCGCTACCCGGACATGCCGGCCCACATCGCGGCCATCACCGGCTGACGGAACCGCGTGGCACCCGGCCCGGGCCGAGGGTCGGCGGGTCGGGTCAGGATCAGCGGGCGGAACCGGAGGGCTTGGCCACCTCCTGCTTCATCTCGTCCAACAGCATGAGAATGGGGAGGCCCGATTCGCTCAGCGCGTGGCCGTGTCCGGTCTGGTGGATGTCGAAGACCGATTGGATGGCCGCGTAGAAGCCCTGCACGTCGAGGGTCTGGTTCACCGCCCGCTTCGCCTGGCGCAGGGCGAACGGGTGCTTCTTCGCGATCTCCTCCGCCAGCGCCCGCGTCTCGGTGCGCAGCTCCTCGAGCGGCACCACCTTGGTCACCATGCCGAGGCGCTCCGCCTCCTCGGCCGTCATGGCCCGGCCGGTGAAGAGCAGTTCCTTGGCCTTGCGGGCGCCCCACTCCCAGGTGTGACCGTGGTACTCGACGCCGCCGATGCCCATGCTGACCACCGGGTCGGAGAACTTGGCGTTGTCGGCGGCGATGATGAGGTCGCAGGGCCAGGCCAGCAGCAGACCGCCGGCGATGCAGACGCCCTGGACGGCGGCGATGGACGGCTTGGGGACGTTGCGCCAGCGCAGGCTGTACTCGAGGAAGCTGCGCGCTTCGATCCCGTAGATATCGGCGAGCGTCCACGTGGGCGGCGCTTCACCGTTGCCGTTCCCGTTGCCGACGCCTTTGAGGTCGTGGCCCGCGGAGAAGTGCTTCCCGTTGGCCTGCAGGATGATGACGCGCACGTCGTCGTCGGCCGCGGCGCGACGCCACGCTTCGTCGAGGTCGTCGAGCATGGGCAGCGTCTGGGCGTTGGCCGCCTCGGGCCGGTTGAGGGTGATCGTCGCGATCCTCTCCTCGACCTCGTAGTCGATGAACGTCGTCTCCATGCCGTGGGCTCCCTGTCTCACAAGTGGTGGTAAAGCGGGACTTTCAGTGTAGGGAATCGGAATTACCCTCTCAAAAGAGCCGCACGCCGGCGACCGGGAAACCCACGCGGACCAGGGAAGCGATCCCTCGCGCCGGCCTCCCGACCGGCAAAACATCTAGAGGTAAGGTGGGATCGGGCCACCCGGGGAGCGAGCCGGCGGCCGCAGAACCCATCCCTTCACGCCAACGGGGGCCACCAATGGTGAGCGACAAGACCATCGTCGAGCGCGAGGACGGCCTCGTGGTCGTCACGCTGAACCGCCCGCACAAGAAGAACGCGCTGACCTCGCAGAACTGGAACGACCTCGACGAGGTGTTCACAGCGGTGGAGAACGACCCCGGTGACCGCGCCCTGCTCCTGACCGGTGCCGGCGGCACCTTCTCGTCGGGGGCCGACCTGTCCGGAGGATTGGGGGAGGGCGACGGTGGCGACGGCGGTCCGGGTGGCTCGGGTGGCGGGGAGGGGCGGAACTCCGGCGGCCTCACCGGCAAGGGGCTGCAGCTGATCGTGCACGAGATGCGGACGGTCGGACAGATCATCTCCCGGCTGCAACGGCTGCCCAAGCCGACGATCGCCGCGGTCGACGGGTACGCGGTCGGTGTCGCGCTTGGTCTGGTCCTCGCCTGTGACCTCGTGGTGGCCAGCGACCGGGCACGGTTCATGGAGGTCTTCGTCAAACGGGGGCTGGCTCTCGACGGCGGCGCGTCGTGGTCGCTGCCGCGCCAGATCGGCCTTCGCCGCGCCAAGCAGATGACGTTCTTCGGCGACCCGGTCGACGCGGCACAGGCCTACGACTGGGGCCTGGTGAACGAGGTGGTCCCGCCGGAGCAGCTCCTCGAGACGGCGAAGGCGTGGGGTCATCGGCTGGCCACTGGCCCGACGACCGCGCTGAGCCTGATCAAGCGGCTGCTCGACGCCAGTTCGGGATCGAGCTTCGAAGAGGCGATCGAGGACGAGGCGCGCGTCCAGCACATCGCCTACACCACGACCGACATGGGCGAAGGGATCGCGTCGTTCCTGGAACGACGGGAACCCCGCTTCACCGGCGCGTGACGACGACGATGGACGCGGTCACGTTCACCGACGCCCCCGAGCTCGTCCGCGGCGCGCTCGCCCTTCAGCCGGGTTTCGGCGGCGGTGTCGTGCCGCGGCGACTTCCCGACTGGACCCGCTCGCAGCTGCCGGACGTGGTGATGGACACCACGGTGTCGTTGACGGCGGGCGTCCGTGTCGAGCTGGTCACGGACTCGCCCGTGCTCGAGCTTGAGCTCTCGGGCACGGCCATCGCCGCGCCGGAGCTCGCCTACGTGGCGCCCGCGGTGGAGTTGGTCGTTGACGGCGACGTCGCCGGGCTGCAGCGGGCAGTGGAGGCGGCGGTCATCCGGGTCGAGAGCGCGGCGCCGGGCGAAATGAAGGTCGAATTCGAACCCGGCAGCCGCTCGACGCTTCGCTTCGATCTCGGCCCGGCCGGAGTCGAACGGCGGTGCCAGTTGTGGCTGCCCACGGGTGCATCGGTCGAGCTGCACGAGCTCCGCCTGGGGTCGGGCGCCCAGTGGTCGCCATTCCCCCCGGGGCGCAGGCGGTGGGTCCACTACGGGAGCTCCATCAGCCATTGCGCCGAAGTGGACCGGCCGTCGGCCGCGTGGCCGATCGCGGTGGCGCTCCGTCGAGACCTCGACCTCGTCGACCTGGCGTTCGCCGGCCAGTGCCAGCTCGATCCCTTCGTGGCGCGGACCATCCGCGACCTCGAAGCCGACTGCATCTCCATGAAGGTCGGCATCAATCTCCTGAACGCCGCGTCCATGACCGAGCGGACGTTCGCCCCCGCCCTCCACGGCTTCCTCGACATCGTGCGCGAGGGCCACCCCGGCACACCACTACTCCTCGTGTCGCCCATCTTCTGCCCCCTCGTCGAGGACCATCCCGGGCCCACGGTCGCCGCACCCGACGGAGACCGGATCGCGTTCCGCGCCGTCGAGCTCCCGCCCGAGGGGACCCCGCTCGCCCTGACGGCGCGTCGCATCAGGGAGATCGTGGCGAGCATGGTCGCGAGCCGGCGCGAAGGCGGTGACGAGATGCTGTTCTCGCTCGACGGTCTGGCGTTGCTGGGCGAGGCGGACGAGGGCAGCCTCCACGACCGACTGCATCCCGATGTCGCCGGCTACCGGCTGTTGGGGGAGCGTTTCGAGGCGGCCGCGTTCGGGCCGTCCGGCCCGTTCGCCGTGGCGCTGATCCGCCGCCCGAGCCGCGATCGCGTCAGTCCGGCACGTCGCCGAAGAAGAACGACCGCGCGTTGGCGTAGAGCCAGTTGTCGCGCACGGCCTCGGGGAGGTCGAGCGCGGCCGCCTCACCCAAGCACCGCTCCATGGAGAGCACGGGGTAGTCGGAGGCGAAGAGGATGCGGTCCTGGCCGCGCGTGCGCATGTAGTGCAGCAGGCTCTCGGGGAGCCGCTTGGGCGACCAGGCCGACGTCATGAGGCGCAGGTTCCGGTACTTGATCATCAATCGGATGGCGGTGTCCCACCACGGGTCCGCGCCGTGGATCATGCACAGCCTGAGCTCGGGGAAGCGCACGCAGACCCGGTCGAGGTGGATCGGGTTCTGCACCTCGCCCGGGATCGGCGGGCCCGGGATCCCGGTGTTCATGCAGAGCGGCAGGTCGAGCTCGCAGCACTTCACGTAGAGAGGGAAGTACACGGCGTCGGTCGGCGGGTACATGCCGTCGCCCCAGAAGCTCGGCCCGACGAGGGCGGAGGCGACCGGATGGTCGCGCACGAAGGACTCCAGAGCCGCCAGCGCCTTCATCGGCCTCAGGAGGTTGAACCCACCCACCGCGAGGGCGAAGCGGTCCGGTCGCGCTTCGGCGAAGCGGACGGCCCGGTGCTCCCCGGTCGCCCTGACGCCGGTGACGAGGATCGCTTTCTCCACACCGTTGACGTCCATGTTCTCGATGAGCTGCCCCAGCTCTGGGCTCTGGAAGAAAGAGTCGCCCCCTTTGAACGTGTCCTCCTTGACGCGGATCATCCACTCGGGCTGCTGGGCCCGGTCACCGAAGTCCACATTCACCAGGCAGTCGATCGCCCTGGTCATCGGGGGAACCTCCTCTCCACACCGGCTCGCCGTGCGGCCCGAACCACGGCCACTGTAGCGACTGGAGAGAAATATCTAGAGGTATGGGCGACGGCTGAGGCAGGCCCGAGATCCGGCTCGTTCATCGTCTCGCCCTCGCCCGAACTCCGTGGGTCCGGCGGCTCGGCGGCCCGAGCGGCCCAGCGTCCCGGCGTCTCGGCGGCCCAGTGCGGCGCCGACCGGGTGGTTCAGGAGGCGGTGGCCGTGGACGTGCCGGGGATGTCGGTCCCGCAGAAGGGTTTCGACGACACGGCGACGAACCCGGTCTTGTGCGCCTGCATGATCCAGGTGCACTGCGGGTGCGGGTCGTGTCCGAAGTTGGTGGCGTAGTCGAAGCTCACGGGCAGCAGGCCGTTGGCGTTGTACGACTTCAGGCCTCGCAGGTCCTTGATCACGGCGGCCCGGGTCGGGTTCGGCCCCGCCATCTGCAGTCCCTTGATCATGAGGTCCGCGCCGAGCCACGCCTCGTACTCGCTGAAGCTCGGAAAGTCGCTCTTGGAGAAGTGGGCGTACTTCTCCATCGCGGCCTGCATCTGCTGGGTGGCCGCGTTGGGCAGGGCCCACGGCCGGAACAGCGAGTAGAAGTAGGCCCCCTGCAGGCTGGGCCAGGCCGGTGAGTTGATCACGTCCGGTTCGTAGCCGGTGGCGAAGAGAGAGGCCTTGATCTTCACCCCGGCCTGGTGGAGCGCTTCGGCCAGCGCGAAGTTGGAGTTGTTGTCCATCTCGGGGGAGAAGGCGTCGACACCGTCCTGCTTGGCAACGAGCGCGTCGCTGGTGAAGGCGACGCCCCCGAAGGGCACCGTCGTGTTGAGGTCCGGGACCTTGCCGCCGGCGTGCTTGAAGGAGTCCGCCGTCTGGATCGCCGCTCGGCTCGAGGACGGGGAGATGCCGTAGCCGAACGTGGCGAGGTTCGTGGCACCGTGCTGCTTGAGGAACTCCCCGGCGAGGGTGTTGACCGGGTACTTCGGATCGACGCTGCCGTCGTCGGCGGCGAACATGTTGGTGTAGGGCTTTTGACCCCACTCGGGCCCGTCGCTGTAGGAGCCTGTCACCGGGACGCCTTGCTGCTGCGGGTACTTGGCCGCCAGGAAGAACAGCGGGCTCTGCGAGACGATGGCGAAGGCTTTCGAGTCGGCCTCCTGGACGGCGGTGGCGATCTCCGACGGGCTGGTCTGGTCGTCGATCACGAGCGGCACGAGCTTGTGCCCGTGCACGCCGCCCTCCGCGTTCTGGAGGGCGATCCGCGCCTTGAACCCAGCCGGCGACGAGGCGTCCTCAGACGCACCGGGTCCGGTGATGGAGGTGACGTAGGCGATCGTGATCGGTGCGGGCGCGGCGGCGGCCGGGGTGGACGAAGACGTGGCCACGGCGAGTGGAGCGGACGCGGCCAGGATCAAGGAGGCCACACCGAGATTGATCCGTGTCGATTTCATGATTCCCCTTCTCGTGTCGCGGCTGGAGCGATCCCGCCGGGCGGCAGCGAACCCGTCGGGCGGGAGCGAACCTCTGGTGCGCGCATTGCTGCATTCACTGTGCATGTGGAAGATCTCCTCCCCTGACCTGCCGCCACGGCGGTTCCACGCCGGTCGGGCCGTCAGCGACGCCCGCCGGCTCTCGACCGAAGTGACGAGAAGCTAGCCGCAGGTGCGTCCGTGCGGGCCGCGGCCCCCGATGCCTCCCGCCCAGCCTCCGGTCTCCCTGCGGCGGACGAAATCGACCCGTGTACCGCTGCTCCGGGCCACCCGGTCGACGGACGCCGACGGCGGTCACGCCGCGCCGATCCGGATGCGCATCACGGCGGCCCGACCGACGAATAGGCGTCGTGGTCCGCGACGGCGTTGCCGAGCCTCTCGAGCATGACCGTCGTGATCGGCGGGGCCACCTTCAGCGTGATCCCCCACAGGAAGAACCCGTACAGCATCCCCACCCGGATGGCCCGCCAGGCGTCGTCGAACGGCGGCGCTTCACCACCCTCGGCCCCCAGGCGCTCCAGGTAGTGCTCGAGCAGGTCACGCTCGCTGCGGCGCCGGTCCTCGACCCCGACGGCGCACGCGAGGTGATACCCGACGTCGAGGTACCACGGGCCGGCCTGGACCAACTGCCAGTCGACCAGGCACGGCTTCCCGGCCGCGTCGAGATAGAGGTTGCCGACGTGGGCATCGCCGTGGAGCAGGCAGCGCGGTCCTGCCCGTGTCAGGTCGTCCCCCAGCCGGCGGATGGCGTTCACCAGACGTTCGGCGTCGCGCACCTCCTCGGGCACGCGGGACCCGATCGGACCCTCGAAGTTCCCGCGGATCTCCCGGAGCCCTCGCGCCCGCAACGTCGACTCGACGCGTGGCGCGAGCCACGTCCGGTCGAGGTCGCCCGATTCCCACGTCCGGCCGTGGAGGACGGCGTACTGCTCCAGGCTGGCTGCCGCCTGATCGGGTGTGTAATCGCTCAGCGCATCGAGGAACGTCGCGCCGGCCGAGGCGACGTCCTCGGTGATCACGACACCGTGACGCGTCACCGGATCGACGTCCGCATAGACACAGCGAAGGGTGCGCACACCCGCGGCCGACGCGAGGTCGCGATAGAACCAGGCCTCGGGCTCGCCGGCCGTGCGGCTGAGGGCTGCGGTCTCGGACCAGTCGGTGAAATATCCCTTCACGCAGAGATCCGGAGGCAGGCCCGCCGGCTGGACGCCCTCGCACTCCACGTGGAATCGCGCGTTGGTCGAGACTCGTGACACCACCGGCCCCCGCGTCACCGTTGTCACCTCGACGCCGGGGAACCTCTGGCCGAGCGCCTCGCTCAGCCACGCCGGCGACAGCACCTCCTCGAGGGTGTCGGGCACGTGCACGCGCCGGTGCCGCGGGGTCCGGAGCACCCGTCACGGGAGCCGCCGTGCCGTCTTCGGCGCGTCGTTCGGCGTCGGTGCTCCCATTGGTCCTTGTCCGGCCTCCCCCGAGGATGATGCCCGCGTCCGTCCACGCGGCCCCCCGCTCATCGCGCTGCAGACCGGGTAGAACGGAGGCTAGCCGAAGCGTAGAACGGAGTTCCAGGTCCTACCCGGCCGGGTCAACGAGAGGTCTTCTTGCCGGCGCGCCCCGGGCGTGCCGGTGCTCCTTCGTTCAGAGCGGCCAGGCAGAAGTTCCACAGCCGTTCGGCGATCCGTTCCGCCGGCTCGTCGAGACCGGCGCAGTCGTAGTGGTGGAAGACGGCCATGGCCAGCTGGGTCATCAGCCAAGCTGCGTAGTCGGGGTCACCTGGATCGAGCCGACCGGCGGCCACGGCTTCGTGGATCTCGACCAGCAGCAGGTCGGTGAACGGCTGCGTGGCCCGGGAGACCTCGGCGGGATACAGCGTCTGCAGCCGGAAGTGCTCCGCCGTGATGAAGCTCGGACCGTTGTGCGGACCCTTCAGGTTCTCGACGGTCGCGGTGATGTAGAGCCGGAGCCTGGCCACCGGGTCGTCGAGCTTGCTGGCGCGCTTGCGGTAGGTCCGGCAGTTCTCGTCGATGATGTCCTCGATGACCGCGAGCAGGAGCTGGTCCTTGCCCGGGAAGTAGCGGTAGAAGGTCTGGAGGGCGATCCTGGCTTCTTTGATGAGCTCCTGGGTGGTGAAGCTCGGGCCCTTCGTCTCGATGAGGTTCCGCGCCGCCCGAACGATGGCGGTTGCCTGCTCGACGCCTCTGCTCCGCGACCGTTGCACCACCGGCGAGCGCTCGGCTGCGCGCTCGGCCCAGGTCACCGGCGGAACCCTCGCCGTGCCCCTCCGAAGGTCGGAGGTTCCTCCACGTTCCGTCGGGGCGGGCGGATCAAAACGGCTCCGCGCTGTAGGTCACCGCGCCGCCGTAGTGGGGAGACGAGTGGCAGGCGACGCCGATCGAAGCGTTGGCCCGCTGGCGCTCGCCCGCTCGCCCCGCCAGCTGGAGGTAGCACTCGAGCATCTGCGGGACGCCGTGCATCCGGCCGTTGCCGAGCGCGCCCCCGCCGGAGAGCACGGGCAGAGCGCCTGGCGCGTCGCCGTCGATCCCGCCTGTCCCGGCGCACTCGTGGGCCTCACCGACGCCGCACAGCCCGAGGGCCTCCATCCAGAAGTACACGAAGGGCGAGAACCCGTCGTAGACCTGAGGGAGGTCGACCTCCCCCGGACGGACCCCGGAGCGCTCCCAGAGACGGCGTGCCGTCTCCGTCCCGACCTCCATGATGTCGTCGAGGGGCCAGTGCAACGGCAGGCGATGGCGCACCGGGGCGCCGGTGGCGTACCCGGCGACGTAGACCGGACGCTGCGGCAGGTCATGGGCCCGCTCGGCCGACGTGAAGACGAACGCGGCCACGCCGTCGACCGGGATGTCGCAGTCGAGGCGGCAGATGGGATCGTCGATCATCGGAGCCTCGAGGTACTCCTCGGGGGACAGGGGTTTCCCCGACCAGTAGGACCACGGGATGCGCGCCCCGTTCTTCCGGGCCTCGGCGACGACCGCGGCCATGGCCTCGCGGGTCGCGCCGTACCGTTGCACGTACTCGTTGTAGGCGAGGGCGATCATGACCAACGGGCCGAAGAAACCCTGGGGCACCGTCCACTGCTGGGACCCCCGGGCCTCCCGCATCGGGTTGGCGTGATAGCTGCCGCGGGGATTGAACAGAGCCCGGTGCATCAGCACGTAACGGGCCGCGCCGCTGGCGATCGCGTTGACGGCGAGCGACACCGCGCCCGGGAGCTGTCCGAACCCCTGGAAGCCGGCCGCGTACCGCGGGTTCACCCCGACGGCCCGGGCCAGCCAGTTCGCCGACACCAGGCTCACCCCGTCCTCGGCCGCGTGCGCACCGGCCGTCGGAAACAGGCTGCCGGTCACGAACCCGTCCACGTCGGCCAGCTCGAGGCCGGCGTCGTCGACCGCCTGGCGCGCCGTCTCCACCGTCAGCGTGCCGAGGGGCCGGTCGGCGTGCCGTACGAGCCGGCTCTGGGCGTACCCCACGATGGCGACCCGGTTGCTCGACTCCATCCGCCCGCTCACGGCTGCTCCGCCAGCTCGAACGCGGGTACGGCGACCGCCGGGGCGACATCCTCGAAGGCCAGCCGGACCGGCGAACCCACCCGCAGCGCGGCATCGGGCCCGTCGAGCAGCCGGCCGATGAGGCGGAGATCCCGCTGCACCGACAGCTCCACGTCGACCAGCACGAAGGGGACGTCGTCGAACCCGGGCAGGAACGACTGGCGGACGACGGTCCAGGACCGGACCTCTCCGTTCCCGTCGACCGGGGTGAACTCGAAGGCCGGATCGATCGAGCCGCAGTGCGGGCACACGGTGTCGGGAGGATGGCTGAGCTGCCCGCAGCGCGAGCAGCGCGCCACGACGAGCGTGTGCTCCGCCGCGGCGCTCCAGTACGGGGCCGACGTCTCGTCCGGAACGGGCACCGGGCGCTGCGCCGTTGTCACAGGACGACCCCCGCCTCCTTGAGCTCGCCGATCTCGTCCCACCCGTACCCCAGTTCGACCAGCAGCGACTCGGTGTCCTCCCCGTGCTCGGGCGCCCGGCGCAGCGGAGGTCCCTGCCCGTCGAACTGCACGGGCACGGCCGGCAGCCGGTAGGCGGGCTCGCCGTCGATCACGACGTCGCCGACGTACCCGTTCGCCTCGACCTGCGGATCGTCGATGAGCTCGGAGATCGACTGCACGGGTGCCCACGGGGCGTCGATCCGGGCCAGGATCGTCCTCCACTCGGCCAGGGTCCGCTTGGCGAACTCCGCGTCGAGCTCGGCCACGCAGGCCGCCCCGTGCTCGCGGCGCGCCTGCATGTCGGCGAACCGGGGATCCTCGAGCAGGTCCGGGCGGTCGATCACCCGGCAGAAGTCGGCCCAGTAGCGGTCGGGCTGGAGGAAGACCAGCTGGACGTGGCGGCCGTCCCTGGTGCGGTAGGAGCCCACGAGCGGGTTGACCAGCGGTCCGCGACCGCTCGACGCCTTGGGCTCGTCGCCGCCGAGCGCGGCGAGAAGGTCCGAGGACAGGGTCCACATCGCCGTGGCGAGCAGCGAGACGTCGACCACGGACCCGGCTCCGGTTCGGGACCGCTTCAGCAGGGCACCGGCGATGCCGAAGGCGAGGGCCAGCGCGCCGGTGCGGTCGCCCATGGCGCCGCGCTGGCCCACCGGGTAGTCGCGTTCGGGAGGGGTGAGGATGTGCGCCATGCCACCGCGGGCCCAGAACGCCGTCGCGTCGTAGCCGGCCAGGTCGGCGTCGGGACCCCGGGTGCCGTACCCGTGGCCGCGGGCGTAGACCAGCCGGGGATAGCGGTCGGTGAGCGCGTCGGGGTCGAGCCCGGCCCGCGCCAACGCCTTCGGTCGCAGGTTGGTCAGGAAGACGTCCGCCGACTCGAGCATCCGGTGGAGCACGGCCAACCCCGGCTCCTGCCCGATGTCGAGCGCGATGGACCGCTTCCCCCGGTTCGCCAGCGCGAGGGAGAGGTTCACGCCGCCGCGGTCCGTTCCGATCCCCTGGCTGGCCAGGCCGCGGTAAGGATCGCCCGCCGTCGGTTCGATGTGCACGACGTCGGCGCCCCAGTCGGCGAGCAGTGCTCCCGCGACCGGGACGAACACCCACTGTGCGAGCTCGACGACGCGGACGCCCTCGAAAGCTTGTTCGGACACGTCGGTCAGGCTCGCGAGCGAACCGCGGGAGAGGGGGTGAGGACCACGACGGGGATCACCCGGTCGGTGCGGGACTGGTACGCGTCGTAGTTCGGCCACACCTCGGTCACGATGCGCCAGAGCCTCGGCTTCTCGTCGTCACCGGCGGTCCTCGCCGTGACGTCGAAACGATCGGCGCGGACCTGGATCTGCGCCGCGGGGTGGCGCACCAGGTTCTGGTACCAGTTCGGGTGCGTCGGCGCCCCGCCCATGGAGGCCACGACGAGGTAGTCGTCTCCGTCACGGCCGTGGATCAGTGGCGTGGTCCGGGGCAGTCCGCTGCTCCGGCCGGTCGTGGTGAGGAGCAGGATCGGCGCACCGTTCCACAGGTACCCGACCTCACCGTCGGTCTCCTGGTAACGCTGGACGTGCTCCGGCCCGAGAAGGGAGATGTCGGGCGGCCGGTAGGAGGCGTCGCTCATCGCGTCCGCCCTCAGCCGAACCTGACGGGGATGGCGGTCGCCCCGCGCTCGTAGAAGCCGATGAAGCGCGGCGGCTCGGCATCGGGGTCCAGCCGGAGGTGGGGCAGCCGGTCCAACAGGGCGTTGATGGCGATCGTCATCTCGGCTCGTGCCACGTGCTGCCCGATGCAGACATGGGGTCCGCCGCCGAAGGCGAGGGTGGGCCGGGTCGGGCGGAACGGGTCGTACTCGTCGGGGCGTTCCCAGCGCAGCGGATCGCGGTTCGCCGCTCCGAGGCAGATGTGGAGCACCGATCCCTTCGGCAAGGGGGCGCCCGCCAGCTCGGTGTCCTCGGTCAACCAGCGCGAGAACATCGGATCCGTCGGCTGCCAGCGCACCGACTCCTCGATGGCCGAGCGCAACAGGCTGCGGTCGGCCCGCACCGCGTCGACGAGGTCGGGCCGCAACAGGAGCGCGGCCAGCGTGATGCCCATCTGCTTCCACGTGGTCCCGGAACCGGCGGCGAGCAGGAGGAAGGCGAACGAGTGGATCTCGGCGTCGCTGAGCCGGTGCGTCCGACCGTCCTCGTCGGAGATCTCCGCGTCCACCAGCACGCTGATCAGGTCGTCCTCGGGCTTCTCCCGGCGGGCGGCGACGATGGGCGCCAGCATCTCCACGATCCGCGCCGGCTGGTTCAGTGACTCGCGGACGTCGAGCGCCTGTTCGACCGGCAGCCCGAAGCTCCCCGTGATGGTGAGGACCGGGATGGCCGCACAGAAGTCGACGTTCAACTCGGCGGAGCCCTCCCGTTCGAACGCGTCGATGAGGGCGTGCACCGTGCGCTCGATCCAATTCTCCGTCCACCACGACGCCTTCGCCGGGGAGAAGGAGGGCTGGACCAGCGACCGGTACCGGCGGTGCTGTTCCCCGCCCATCGACAGCATGCTGTTGGTCGGCCCCGGCGCGCCGTCCTCGAGGTCGACGGCTTCCGGTGACGACGCGAACGTCTCGGGATTGCGGTAGGCGGTGTCGCACGCGGCCCAGCTGAACGCCGAGAAGTGTGGCCGGTCCGCCGACGGCAGCCCGTGGAAGACGAGGTCCGCGTCGATGCCGGAGAGCTCGTGGACCGTTCCGGCGTGGACGTCCGCCCTCGCCCGCAGTTCGTGCCACACCGGGTACGGGTCCCCATGGTGGGATCCCCCGAAGGAGGCGTTGAAGTTGCCCGCCAGGTCGAAGAGCTGGCGGACGCGCTCGGGGTCGAGAAGCTGCCCGGTCCCGCTCACTTGGCGACGTACCCGCCGTCGATCGGGAGCAGGACACCGGTGACGTTCGCAGCGCGGTCGGAGCACAGGTACACCGCGGCCTCCGCGCAGTCCTCCGCGGTGATCGGCCGGCCCAGGGGATGCATGGACCCGGTGTGTGCCGCCGCCTGCTCCAGCGCCTCGCCCGAGAGCTCCATGCCGCCTGCGGCCATGAAGTTCGTATAGGGCATCCCGGCCGGGCAGATCGCGTTCACCCTGATGCCGAACGGCGCCACCTCGACGGCGAGCGCCCGGGTGAGCTGGTTCACCGCGCCCTTGGTGGCGCCGTAGACGGTCCCGCCCCAGCCCACCAGGCCGGCCACCGACCCGGTGTTCAGGATGACCCCTCCGTCACCCTGCTCCTTGAACCGGATGACCGCGTCCTTGCAGCCCAGGAACACGCCGCGGAAGTTGACCGCGCTGAGCCGCTCGAAGTCGTCCAGTGAATGGTCCTCGAACGCCATGCCCAGGCGCGGCGTCGGGATGCCGACGTTGTTGAACATCACGTCCAGACGTCCGAAGTGGCTCACTGCGCTGGCGACGGTCGAGGCCACATCGGCATCGAAGGAGACGTCGCAGGGTTGCGCCACGGCCCGGCCGCCGGCGGCCTCCACCTGGGCCGCGGTCTCCTTGGCCCGTTCCAGGTCGATGTCCGCGCACAGGACGGATGCCCCCTCCTCGGCGAAGCGGAGCGCCGACGCCCTCCCGACGCCCGAGCCGGCCCCCGTGATGACCGCGATCTTGTCGTCGAGCAACATTGGTCTCATCCTCCTTCGTCGTCGTCCCGCACGGAGAGGGCTCCGGTGGGGCAGGCCTCCACCGCGGTGCGGATGTCGTCCGCCGGGTCACCGGGGCCATCCTGCACGACGGCCTTCGTCTCCGCGTCGTGGGCGAACGTCGCCGGGGCGTACGCGATGCAGACGCCGCTCCCCATGCACAGGTCCCGGTCCACCACGAGGGACATGCGGCCGCCCGGGTCAGCCACCCGCGGCCGACCCGGCTTCGGCCGGGGTGAACCGGTACAGCTTCTCGGCGTTGCCGCGCAGCAGCTTGTACTGCGTCTCTGGCGTGAGGTGGCTGATCACCTTCTTGGCCGCGGTGATGCAGTTGGGCCACGTCGAGTCGGAGTGCGGGTAGTCCGTCTCGCACATGATGTTGTCCTCACCGATCTCGTCGATGCTGGCGATCCCGTGATGGTCCTCTATGAAGCAGCCGAACACGTGGTCCCTGAAGAGCTCCCTGACGTTCAACTCGTCGAGGTCCACGTCCGTCGTGGCGTGGTCCATGAACTTCTGGCCCCGCATCACCCAGTACCGCTGCTTGTCGAGAACCTGTTCGGCCCGCTCCAGGAAGTAGGGCATCCAGCCGATCTCACCCTCGGACAGGGCGATCTTGAGGTTCGGGAACCGCTGGAACATCCCGCTGAAGAGCCAGGACAGCATCGCCCCGGACGTGCGGATCGCCCCCCAGGCCAAGTTGGCCATGAAAGGCGAGTCCGGCGCGATCTGGGGAACCTGCGAAGACGAGCCCACGTGCATGGAGGCCACCATGCCGGCGTCGTTCGCGGTGGACATGACCGGATCCCAGTACCGATCCCGGTCGTGGATCGTCGGGAGCCCGATGGGGGCGGGGTTCTCGGAGAAGGCGAACGCGGTGACCCCCTTCGCGGCCATCCGCTCCATCTCCGGAACGGCCAACGCGGGATCCCACATCGGGATCAGCATGAGCGGGATGTACCGCCCGGGCGCGGCACCGCACCACTCCTCGACGATCCAGTCGTTGTAGTGCTGGAGGCATTCGAACCCGAACTCCCGGTCGCTCGCCTCCATGAACAGCTGCCCACAGAAGCGGGTGATGGTGGGGAAGCACAACGAGGCCAGGATGCCCGCCTGGTCCATGTCGTCGAGGCGGGCCGTGGGGTCGTAGCAACCGGGGCGCATCTCGGAGTACGGAAGCGGTTCGGGGCTGAACTCCTCCTTGGACTTCCCCGCCACCGCGCTCAACCCCGAGCTGGGGTAGCGCTTGCCGTCGTACACCCAGTAGTCCATCCCGTCGACCGACTCCATGTGGGGGGCGCGGTCACGGTCCTTGGCCGCCACGCGGTCCACCCACACGTTCGGCGGTTCGAGGATGTGGTCGTCGACGGAGATCAACCAGTCCAGGTTCAGGTCGGACGCCATGCGCTCTCCTCCTCGTCGGGTCTCAGGCTCGTCGGTCTCAGGTCGTCTGTCGGGTCTCAGGTCGTCTGTCCGGTCTCAGGTCGGCAACTGGCCGATGCAGAGGTGCTTGACCTCTTGGAAGGCGCGGATGCCCTCGACGCCTCGTTCCCGACCCAGACCGCTCTGCTTGTAGCCCCCGCTCGGGGCGTAGGCGCTGAACATCGAGGTGTTCACGTTCACCGCCCCGCTGCGGATCCGCCGCGCCACCGCCGTCGCCGCGGCGGGATCGGCGCCGTAGACCTGGCCCGAGAGCCCGTAGATGCTGTCGTTGGCGATCCTGACGGCGTCGTCGACGTCCTCGTAGCCGATGACGGCGAGAACGGGACCGAAGATCTCCTCTTGCGCGGCCGGGTTGGCGTTGTCGGCGACGTCGAGGACCGTCGGCTGGAAGTAGTAGCCGCGCGGGAGGTCCGGCGGACGCGCCCCGCCGCAGACGACCTTTCCGCCACGCTCCTCGGCCAGCCCGACGAAGCGCTCGCACCGCTCCCGCTGGGCGGCGGTGATGAGCGGACCGATGACGGCGGACGGATCGCTGGGTGGTCCGACCTTCATGGCGGAATAGGCGGCGCTCACCGCTTCGAGCACCTCGTCCTTGTTCTCCCGGGGCACGAGCATCCGCGTCGCGGAGACGCACGCCTGACCGGCGGTCATGGCGATCACCTGCGCCGCCCCCTGGGCCACCCGCTGCAGCGCGTCGGGCAGGTAGATCTGCGCCGACTTGCCTCCCAGCTCGAGAGCGACGCGCTTCACCGTCGGCGCTGCCTGAGCCAGGATCTGGCGTCCGACCGCCGTCGAGCCGGTGAAGGAGACCATGTCCACCGCCGGGTCGGTGGTGAGCAGTTCGGCGCCCGCCGCGCCCGCTTCCACCACCACGCTGAGGACTCCCGCAGGCAGCCCCGCCGCCTCCGCCGCCATTCCGAACGCCAGCGACGAGAGCGGGGTGAGCGGGCTCGGCCGCAGGATCACCGAGTTCCCCGCCATCAACGCCGGGATCAGCTTCTGGAAGGCCATGATGACCGCCCCGTTGTACGGGGTGATCGCCGCGACCACGCCGACCGGTTCGTGACGGCGGACGCTCAGGGCCACCCGCCCCCTGGTGAGCTCGTCGACCGGGACGGGATTCGACTCCTCCTCGGGCAGGGAGAGGTAGAGCTCGATCGTGTTACTGGCGAACGCCATGCCGGCGGCGAACTGCGCCATCTCGGCGAAGATCACGGGCTGGCCGGCTTCCGCGACCATGGATGCCACCATGGGCTCGTGGAGCGACCCGAGGTGGTCGATGACGGCGAGGAGCACCTCGGCCCGCTCCTTTGCGGAGCGATCGGCCCACACACCGTCGTCGAAGCTTCGTCGGGCCTCACCGATGGCGCGCTGGACCTCGGCCAGGGGGGTCGCCACGAGCTCGGCCACCACCGACTCGTCCGCGGGGTTCTCGACCGCCACGACGTCGTCGCCGTCCACCCACCGGCCCGCCACGAAGGAGCGGCGCTCGGCCAGGATCGCGCCCGGGCTCACCCGGGGTTCCGAGGAAGGTAGAGCATGGTTCTACTTTTTCAGAGTACGACCTACTCGTCAACCGGCGGCTCCGGACGACGTGGCGAGTACCGTTCGCGTCGATAACGGGGAGGTACCAACGTGAAGGTCACCGTCCGCGACGCCCTCGAATTCACCGTCCTCGCAGAGGGCTTGGGGTTCCCCGAAGGTCCGGTGTTCGGCGCGGACGGTGCCGTGTACGCCGTCGACGTCGATCGCGGCGTGATCTGGAAGATGTCCGGCGGCGAGGTCTCGGTCGCGGCGACGCCCGGAGCGGGGCCCAACGGGATGGCGCTCGAGACGCCCACCTCGGCGGTCGTGGCCAACAACGGCGGGTTCCTCTGGACCGAGGTGAACGGTTTCCGCATCCCTATCGACTTCGTCACCCACACGAACGAGCCACCCGGCTTCGCCGGCGGATGGCTCGAGCGGGTCGACCTCGTGACGGGCGACGTCACGGTGCTGCACCGGGACTGCGAAGGCCGACCGCTCAGAGGACCGAACGATCTCGTGTTCGACGAAGTGGGAGGGATCTGGTTCACGGACCACGGCAAGGGCCGTCGCGAGAGCGTCGACCGCGGCGGCCTGTACTACGTCCCCCCCGACGGCTCCGGCGTCGTGGAGAAGGCGTTCCCGCTCCTCGGCCCGAACGGGGTGGGGCTCTCTCCCGACGGCCGGTACGTCTACGCCGCCGAGACGCACACCGGCCGGCTGTGGTCGTGGGAGCTGGCTGACGCCGGCGAGATCCGGCCGAGCTCGGGCCACCTCGCCGTCCGCCACGGCGGCACCTGCGTGGCCGCCACGCCGTACTCGTTCGACTCGCTGGCGGTGGAGGCGGACGGCCGGATCGCCGTCGGTGCCATCGCCGACGGCATCGTCGTCCTGACGCCGGACGGGCAGGAGGCCGAGGTCCACCCGGTTCCGGGCGACATCACCACGAACATCGCCTTCGGCGGCTCCGACGGTCGCCGCGCCGTGCTCACGCTCTCACGGTCGGGCCGGGTGGTCGAGACGGAATGGCCGAGGTCGGGACTGATCGTCGGTCCTCCCCGGTCTCCGACCCCGGGCGGAACCTCGTAGAACTGCTGCGCCCAGGTCGACCCGATCGAGACCGCCGTTCGTGGAGAGGATGAGTTCCGGCGAGGCCTCGGAACGACCGAGAGCGTCCGTGGCGTGTGAACGGACTCTGGATCTGAACCGCCGCTCTGCCGGTCAGTTCGAGTCGGGGGAGGTGGCGGAGCCGGCGGTACCGGACGCACCGCTCGCGCCCGGATTGCCGTTTGCCCCGGGATTGCCGTTTGGTCCCGAGCCGCTGCCCCCGTAGAAGCCTCCCCGGCCGCCGTCACCCAGAGCCCCGCCGGCAGCACCGGGACTGAATCCGGATCCGGCGTGCACGGTGTCGGACGTGAAGGTGTCGGTCGAGCCGGCAAACCCGCCGCCCATCTTCCAGACCGCGCCACCGGTGGCGTTGCCGCCACTCCCCCCGCCACCGCCGGACCCCCCGTTGCCACCACTCCCTCCGTTACCCCCGGCGCCACCTTCGACCCCCGAGGCCTGACTCTCGCCGCCGTTGCCCCCCGCGCCGCCGTTGCCCCCCGGATCACCGACGGCGCCCTCGTTGCCCGCGCCACCCGTTGCACTGGAGTCGGAGAACGTGCTGTTGGTGGCCGTCGCCGACCCAGTGAGATCGGCCAGTGATCCTCCCTTGGCAGAACCGCCCAGCCCACCGGTGCCGCCGGCCCCACCCGTACTCCCAGCGCCCCCCTTGGCTCCCTCGATGCCGGGTTGCCCCGACGAGCCTGGACCCGCGCCGCCGTCGCCACCTGTGCCGCCTCCGCCTCCGATCCCACCGGAGGCTGCGCCCCCACCGAGGCCTCCCTCTGCGCCGGTCGCCGTGTCACTCGAGAACGACGAGGTGGTCAAGGAGAGGTGCCCGTCGTTGGCGACGCCGCCACCCTCACCCGCACCACCGGGTCCGCCGGTGCCTCCCGATGACCCGGGCATGCCGCCCGAGCCGACTGCCGCCTGGGTGCCGCTTCCGCCCGTTCCTTCCTGGCCCGGGGGCATGCCGCTCCCTCCGCTTCCACCCGGGCCACCGTTCCCGCCACCACCGCCAGGACCGCCGTTCGGGCCTCCGCCGAATCCCGGGTACCCGTTGCCACCGTTGCCACCGATTCCGCCCTCGGCCGAGTCGCCGGTGAAGGTCGCCCCGCTGACTGTGGCCGTTCCCTTCACGTAGAGGCCACCACCGGCTGCGATCCCTCCGGCTCCTCCAGGTAACGCATCGACCCCCCTGCCCGCGGGGCTCGAGGCGCCCGCCGGGCCACCGTTGCCGCCGGGGCCACCATTTCCTCCTGGGCCGTCCGGCGAGCTGGTGCCGACCGTCCCATCGCCGCCGATGCCTCCTTGACCCCCGATCCCGCCCTCGCCGCCGATACCTCCTGCGCCACCGCCACCGCCCGATCCGGCTCTGACCTCCGACGATTCGAAAGTGGAGGTGCCGTTCACCGTGATCGTCCCGGTGCTGTAGACGTCGCCGCCTTCAGCGATCCCTCCGGCTCCTGCTGCGCCGCCCGTGGCCCCAGCCGTCGCGGCTCCCGCACCGCCTCCTGCCCCCCCGGCCTCCCCGGTGGATCCGGTCCCCCCCTGGGCACCCGACCCGCCGAAACCGCCGTACCCCGGGGCACCGCCGAAACCGCCGCCGCCGCCGTAGGCGAAGTCGTCCTCGAACGTGGTGCTGGTGAGGGTGAGGCTCCCGGCGTTGTAGATGGCTCCACCGAAGGCATGGCCACCGGCTCCGCCTTCACCGCCATTGCCGGGCTTGCCCCCCTTTCCACCGTTTCCGCCCTTGGCACCCGTGGCTCCGCCGGCGCCGGTTCCGCCGGTCGACCCGACACCGCCCACGCCACCCTGCCCCCCACTTCCGCCGACTGCTTCGTCGTTGACCAGGCTGTCCGAGGTCAGCGTGACCGTTCCGGACGTGATGTCCAGGGCTCCGCCGTCGACCGACTTGCCGGGTTTCCCGGCCGTGCCGGCCGTGGCGGCCTTCCCCTTTCCGCCGGCCCCGCCGGGCGACGTGCCGTTGGTGCCAGGCACGGCGTCGACACCGTTGTGACCGTCGGCACTGGCCCCTTTTCTGACGAACCCACCGGACAGCGTGATGTCGCTGATCGACAACGTGCCACCCGACACGTCGAAGATCTGGTTGGTCTCCCCGCCGGAGATGATCACCGACGCACCGCTGTCGTCGATGGTCAGCTTGACCGAGGTGGGGATGCTGACCGGACTCGTCAGAGTGATGGTGCACGAGCTCGAGATATCGAAGGTGATCGTTCCGCTCGACCCGGCGGCCGAGACGAACTGCGAGGACGAGCACGTGGTCAGGGTGACAGTCGTCGCCCCGGCCGGTGTTGTCGCCAGGGCCAGCCCGGCCGCGACGAGCGCACCGCCTGCGAGCGTTCGGACCGCTGCCCAGGGATTTTCACGACGGAATGCCCGCATCGTTCCTCCAACCCCCGTGAGAAACACAGGTGTCTCACAGCGTAGGGCGACGACCTCTCCCCGTCCATGGCCACCCGCGGCGCCGGGACGATCGAGACGGGACGGGCGAGATGGGGAATCCGGAAGACCGGTTGTCGCGGCGGGCAGGTCGTCGCAGCGGACCGGTCGTCGTGCAACGAAAGGGAAGGAAGCGTGACGACATTGCGAGCCGAGCCGAGCCGGCGCCGGACGAGATCGGGGTGACCCGTCCTGTTCCCAGCTGGCATGATGACCGGCCACCCGGACTCCAGTGCAGGGCACCGCCCCACCGCGCTGACCGACACCGGGCCGAAGAGGACGACCTGAGCGGATGATGGCCTACACCCCGACGACGCCCGAAGACCTCACCTCGCCCGAACAGGCCGCCCCCCCACCGGATGGGGGCCCCATGAGCGGGCCGTTTCCAGTGCCGATCCGAGGGGTGATCCCGCACAAGGTACCGTTCACGGCGGAGGAGGAGCAGTGACGACCACACAAACACAACGGACGCTGACGCACCTGCAGCGTCTGGAGGCCGAGAGCATCCACATCATGCGCGAGGCCGCGGCCGAGTCCGAGCGCCCGGTGATGCTCTACTCGGTGGGCAAGGACAGCTCGGTCATGCTCCGCCTCGCACTCAAGGCCTTCTACCCCTCGCCCCCGCCGTTTCCGCTGCTCCACGTCGACACGACCTGGAAGTTCCGCGAGATGTACGCCTTCCGCGACGCGACGGCAGCCGAGCTCGGGCTTGACCTCATCGTGCATCAGAACCCCGAGTGCGTCCGGCTCGGCATCAACCCCTTCGACCACGGATCGTCCACGCACACCGACCTGTGGAAGACCGAGGGGCTGAAGCAGGCCCTGGACATGCACCAGTTCGACCTGGCCTTCGGAGGGGCGCGGCGCGACGAGGAGAAGTCCCGGGCCAAGGAGCGGGTCTTCTCCATCCGCTCGGCCCAGCACCGGTGGGATCCGAAACGGCAGCGGCCCGAGCTGTGGCACGTCTACAACGCCCGCACGAACCCCGGCGAGACGGTGCGGGTATTCCCCTTGTCCAACTGGACGGAGCTCGACGTGTGGCAGTACATCCACGTCGAGGAGATCCCGATCGTGCCGTTGTACCTCGCCGCGCCGCGGCCGGTGGTCGAGCGTGACGGGACCCTGATCATGGTCGACGACGACCGGATGCCCCTCGAGGCGGACGAGGTCCCCGAGCTCCGTAGCGTGCGCTTCCGGACCCTCGGTTGCTACCCGCTCACCGGTGCCATCGAGAGCACGGCGGACACGCTGACGGGGATCATCCAGGAGATGCTCCTCACCACCTCCTCCGAGCGGCAGGGACGGGTGATCGACCACGACGCCACGGCGTCCATGGAGAAGAAGAAGCAGGAAGGTTATTTCTGAGGTGGCGCACCTGGACCCCCTGATCGCCGACGACATCGAGGCCTACCTCGAGCACCACGAGCACAAGTCGCTCCTGCGCTTCATCACCTGCGGGTCGGTCGACGACGGCAAGAGCACGCTGATCGGTCGCTTCCTCTACGAGTCGAAACTGATCTTCGAGGACCACCTCGCCGCCCTCGAGGCCGACTCGAAGAAGGTCGGGACACAGGGCAACGAACTCGACTTCGCCCTCCTCGTCGACGGCCTGGCCGCGGAACGCGAGCAGGGCATCACCATCGACGTGGCGTACCGGTTCTTCTCGACGGAGCGACGCAAGTTCGTGGTGGCCGACACGCCGGGTCACGAGCAGTACACGCGGAACATGGTCACGGGCGCGTCGACGGCCGACCTGGCCGTCATCCTCGTCGACGCCCGCAAGGGGATCCTGACCCAGACCCGCCGACACAGCTTCCTGGTCTCTCTGCTCGGCATCCGCCACGTCGTCCTCGCCGTGAACAAGCTCGACCTGGTCGACTACAGCCGCGAGGTGTTCGAGCAGATCGACACCGACTACCGGGCCTTCGCGGCGGAGCTGGGCATCACCGACATCGTCTCCATCCCCCTGTCCGCGCTCCGGGGCGACAATGTCACCGAGCCCAGCGCCAACACTCCCTGGTACGACGGCCCGACGCTGGTGCAGCACCTGGAGACCGTCGAGGTCGACCACGACCTCGATTCCAAGCCCTTTCGATTCGTGGTCCAGTGGGTCAACCGCCCCGACCTCGACTTCCGCGGGTACTCGGGCGTCATCGTCGGCGGCACGGTCAAGCCGGGGGACCGGGTGCGCATCGTGCCCTCGGGCGTCGAGACCACCATCACCCGGATCGTCACCTACGACGGCGATCTCGAAGAGGCGGTGACCGGGGAGTCGGTCACCCTCTGCCTCGCCGACGAGATCGATGTGAGCCGCGGCGACGTCGTGGCGGCGGCGACGGCGCCGCCGCCCGTGGCCGACCAATTCGAGACCCACATCGTCTGGATGACCGAGGACGAGATGCTCCCGGGCCGCCGCTACCTGGTCAAGATGGGTGCCACCACCGTCAGCGCCACCATCGACCACCCCAAGTACCAGGTGAACGTGAACACGCTGGAGCACGTCGCGGCGAAGACCCTCGAGCTGAACCACATCGGGATCTGCAACGTGTACCTCGATCGTCCCATCCCCTACGACCCCTATGTGGACAACCGGGACATGGGCGGCTTCATCGTCGTCGACCGCCTGTCCAACAACACGGTCGGGGCCGGGCTCGTGCACTTCGCCCTGCGGCGGGCGGACAACGTGCACTGGCAGGCGATCGAGGTGGACCGCAAGGCACATGCCGCCCTCAAAGGGCAGCGCCCCGCGGTGCTGTGGCTGACCGGGCTCTCCGGCGCGGGAAAGTCGACCATCGCCAACATCGTCGAGCGCAAGCTGCACGCCATCGGGCGGCACACGTACCTGCTCGACGGCGACAACCTCCGCCACGGGCTCAACCGCGACCTCGGCTTCACCACGGCCGACCGGGTGGAGAACGTCCGCCGCACGGCCGAGGTCGCCTCGCTGATGGCCGACGCCGGGTTGATCGTCCTGGTGTCGCTCATCTCGCCCTACCGGGCCGAGCGCCGCATGGCGCGCGATCTCATCGGTGAGGACCGCTTCCTCGAGGTCTTCGTCGACACGCCCCTCCCCGTCGCCGAGGGCCGGGACCGCAAGGGTCTCTACGCCAAGGCGCGTCGGGGCGAGATCCCCAACTTCACCGGGATCGGGGCTCCGTACGAGGAGCCCGAGGACCCGAAGCTGCACATCCTGACGTCCGAGGTCACCGCAGAGCAGGCCGCAGACGCGGTCATCGACCTGCTCTGACGCCACCGAACACCCAAGGCGCCGACACCGCACACCGGACGCCGACCGCGGGAGGGGGAAGGACAGCATGCCTTCGGCACGGGAAGCGCGGGATTGGGCGGCGAGCGGCGGGCTCCACGGGATCGGCGACTCGCTCTACACCCCATTCTGCGGGTTGGACGGGGATGACATCGACTGGGAGGCGTATCGGACCCTCGTGCGCTACTGCGTGCGCGATCTCCGCCACGACATGCTCTGGCTCACGAGCGGCATCGGCGAGTGGTGGTCCCTCACCATGGACGAACGCAAGCAGCTGCTCGAGGTGGGGGTCGACGAGGCCCGAGCCGTTTCCCCGGCGACCGTGATCCAGGCGTGCACGAGCGCGGCGTCGGTCAAGGACTGCGTCGAGCTCACGCGCCACGCGCAGGACCACGGCGCGGACATCTGCTTCCTCCAGACACCACCGATGGAGGTGCACGCCGGCGAGGGCACCCTCCGGTTCTTCCGGCACGTCGCCGACCGCACCGACATCGCGCTCGGCATGTTCAACTCGCCCTCTTCCGGCTGTGTGCTCACCGCCGAGGAAATGGCGACGATCCACTGCGAAGTCCCCGCCGTCGTGGCCGTGAAGGAGGGGGTCCAGGACAGCATCTCGCGGACCCCCGCGCTGCACGCGCTGGCCCCGGGACTGGTCATCTGGGAGTGCGACCTGGTGGTCTACAGCGCAGGCTGGCTCCAGCAGGGCATCGTCGGTCCGGCGCAGCTCGGCACGGCAGGCTATCTGTGGGAGACGCCCGACAACCTCGTCTACCGCCACTACTGGGAGCTGATCTGGAACGGCCAGCTGGCGGAGGCGGCCGCGTTCTCGCGGGATTCGGGACTCGACGCCCGAAGCGCCGCAATGGGTTCGTGGCTGGTGCAGTACCCGGGGCGGCCGGACTACTTCACCCATTGGGGAGAGGCCTTCAAGTACGCCGCCGCGGTGATCGGGCTCCCGGTCGGCGACTTTCCCCATTCCCGTCCTCCCCAGGGCGTGCTCCCGGAGGCGGCGAAGACTCAGATCAGCCGGGCCCTCCGTGACGCGGGGTTGGCCGGGAAGGCACTCGTGGCCGCCGCCACCTGACGCCTCGCCCCGGAGCTCCGCCACCAGGGATGGCGACCTTCATCGATCGGGAGCCGATCCCTTCATGAGTCCGTTCGGAGCCGTTCACTCGGGCCAGGCATCCCAATGGACCACGGACCGCAGCGGGCCGGCGAACAGCGGGGACACGCGGCCTGTGGCCCATCGTTGCTCGAGGAGCGGCGTGAGCTTCCCCACCGACTTCACCGGATCGTCGTCGAGGTACACGACCGTCACGTAGTGCGGGTCACGCCGGCAGTTCGGATGCAACCGCCACAGGCGGGCGGAGCCGTACATCCAGGCTCCGGCGACGCCGGGAAGGTCCATCAGCGCGGGGTAGTGCTCGAGATGCAGCCAGGACTGCCAGCGCGCCAGGTCGTCGGACTCATCCCCGGCCGGCTCTTCGACCACGACCAAAACGCCGCGATGAGGCCGGAAGGGGACCACCTCGGCCGAGATCTGGACACGAGGGGACGAGTACCAACGGAGCAGCGCCGGCATGCTGAGTTGGAGCGACGGCCGACGCTCCGGAAAACGCCCGATGAGGGCGAGCCGGGGCCCGAGCTCCATGAAGTCGTCGTGCGTCGACTGGACGGGTTCGGTGACGAGGTAGTTCACGATGCTCCCGACCTCGGCCAGCTGGCCCGAGCCGGCCACGCGGGCGTCGCGGCAGTCGTCGTCGGCCATCCATCGCGTCGCGTGCAGGATCCCGGGGAGCTGGTACTGCTCCGGCATGTGGTCCAACAAGTGCCAGCGCAGGTAACCGCCCATGTCGTCCCCCGCGGTCGCGGGCGGGGTGAAGCTGAAGAACGCCGCCCTCACCCTGTTCACGAGCGTGTCCTTGTGTCGGCGGTCACGCGCGTCTCGCTGCGTCGGGTTCACGCTCGACTCACAGCGTCAGGGTTCACGCCCGCCTCCCTCGCGTCGGGTGGTCACTCTACCGAGGGCCTCCCGACGAGGGCCGCCGACGAATGTCTTCCCGGAGAGAGCCGGTCGGGAGCCGACGGAGTGGTCGAAACATCTAGATACTTCGCCACCTGCGCTCCTATAGTTGGGCCTATGAGCAGGACCGCCGTGGACAGCCTCGGCTCCATCTTCGCCGACCCCGCCGCCTATGCCGATCCGGTCGCATGGCACGCCACGGCGAAGCAGATCCGTGACACGTCTCCGATCCTGAAGGTGACGGTGGCGGGATACCCCGAGTTCTGGGCCGTGACGACCCATGCGGACGTGATGGAGGTTGAGCGGCAGCCCGACCTCTTCACCAACGCACCGGTGCCGACGCTCGTGCCCGAAGCGCGGTTGGACGATATGGCCAACTCTCCGGTCAAGACGCTCATCCAGATGGACGGTGACGAGCACAAGGCCCACCGCAACATCGTCAACGACTGGTTCAAACCCGCCAACGTCAAGAGCATGCAGGACCGCATCGACGCGCTGGCCCGCTCGTCGGTCGACCGGATGGCGACCATGGGCGACCGCTGTGACTTCGCCAACGATGTCGCCGTCTACTTCCCGCTGCACGTGATCCTGGCCATCCTCGGCCTGCCCGAGGACGACTACCCGCGGATGCTGCAGCTGACCCAGGAGCTCTTCGGGACCGAAGACCCCGACATGGCCCGGGAGGTGAAGGACGAGGCCGCCGTGTCCGTCCTGCTCGACTTCGTGAACTACTTCACCGAGCTGGCCGCCGACCGCCGGGCCCACCCGACCGGCGACCTGGCGTCGGTCATCGCCAACGCGGAGGTGGGGGGCGAACCGCTGCCGGACATGGACACGCTCGGCCACTACGTCATCATCGCCACGGCCGGCCACGACACGACTTCGAGCGTCATCGCGGGTGGCCTGCTGGCCCTGCTCGAGCACCCCGATCAGCTGGAGCTGCTCCAGGCGGAGCCCGAGCTGATCGACGCCGCCGCCGACGAGCTCATCCGGTACGTCTCGCCCGTCAAGCACTTCATGCGCAACTGCCAGGCGCCCTTCACCTTGCGCGACACCACGATCGAGCCCGGCGAGTTGCTGTACCTGTCCTTCGCCTCCGCCAACCGCGACGAGACCGTCTTCGCCGACCCGTTCCGCCTCGACGTCCGGCGGGACAACGCCTCCAGCCATCTGGCGTTCGGCTTCGGGCGACACTTCTGCCTCGGGGCCCACCTCGCCCGCATGGAGATCCGGGCCCTGTTCAAGGAGTTGCTCGGTCGCCTGGAGCACATCGAGCTCGACGGAGAGCCAACATGGACCAGGGCCTACTTCGTGGAGGGACCCAAGAGCGTCCCGATCCGGTACCGGCTGCGCTGATTCCCTGGTTCCGCTGGACGACGGTGACGAAGGTGGAACGACGACGGTGGAGGTGCCCGTGACCCCGGAAACCCGGCAGGACCCGCAGACCGAGCAGACCCCGAAGACCGAGCTCAACGAGATCGGCTTCTACGTGCTCGCCGGTGCGCCCCGGACGCCGGCCGACCTCCTGCCCGAGATGGCGGAGGCGGAGGAGCTCGGCCTGGGGTCGGCCTTCATCTCGGAGCGCTACAACATCAAGGAGGCGGCGACGCTCTCGGGAGCGGCCGCCGCCGTCTCCCGGCGGATCGGGATCGCCACCGCCGCCACCAACCACAACACCCGACACCCGCTCATCACCGCGTCCTACGCCACGACGATGCACCGCCTCTCCGGCGGTCGGTTCACGCTCGGGCTGGGGCGGGGCGTCGACGCCATCTTCGGCGTCTACGGCCTGCCGAAGATCACGACCGCGCAGATGGAGGACATGGCCGGTCTGCTGCGCCGGCTCTGGCACGGCGAGGTCGTGATCGGACACGACGGCCCCGCCGGCCGTTACCCGCTGCTGCACCTCGACGCGACCTTCGACGAGGACATCCCGCTCGGACTGGTGGCCTTCGGACCCAACACCCTGTCCCTGGCCGGCCGGGCCTTCGACATGGTCGTGCTGCACACCTTCTTCACGGACGAGACGACGACCCGGGCGGTGGAGACCGTGCGCGCCGCAGCCGAGAAGGCGGGGCGGAACCCGGAGTCGGTGCGGGTCTGGTCCTGCTACGCCACGATCCCCGACTCGGTTCCCGAGGACCTGCGCCTGAAGAAGACCGTCGGCCGCCTGGCCACCTACCTCCAGGGCTACGGCGACCTGATGGTCTCGACCAACGGTTGGGATCCCGCCGTCCTGGCCCGCTTCCGGGCCGACGAGATCGTCCGGTCGGTGCCCGGCGCCATCGACGGCGTCGCCGACACGGCGACGTTGGAGCACATCGCGACGTTGCTCCCCGACGAGTGGCTGGAGCCCGCCGCCTACGGCGATGCCGCCACCTGTGCCGCCCGCGGTGCTGCGCCAGTTCGACCTCGGCGTCGACGGCGTGATCATGCACGGCGCGACGCCGGCCGAGCTGGCGCCGGTCGTCGAGGCCTACCGCTCCGTCGCGCCCGGCGGGCCGTTTCGAGGGATTGAAGGCGAACCCCGGGGCGAGCTGAGCCGGCGCGCCAACCCGCCAGGGCCGCCCATCCGGCCCGGGTCTGGCGAACGCCCCGCGGGCGATCGCAACCTGGCGTGGTCAGCTCGTGGCGGAGAAGGCCTCTGACGCAGGGGCGCCCGATCGCGCCGCGTGCTCGCTGCGGACGTAGGCGAGGAAGCGTTCGATGGCGTGGACCGTGGCCATGCCGCGAGTCGAGGGGAAGGACTCGAAGGCGTGCTGGGCTCCCGGGATCTCCGCGTAGACGACGGGCTGGGTCGACTGCGCGCGCAGCCGTTCCACGAAGGTGCGCTCCCTGTTCGACCGGGACCAGCGAGTCGTTGGTGCCGTGGATGACGAAGAAGGGTGGGGCGTCGGGGCCCACGTGGCGTGACGGACGAGGCCTGCTCCCAACGCGGCCGGTCGTCGTCCAGCTTCGACTTGAACACGACCCGGGCCAGGAACTGCTCCATGCCGGCGCGGCGGGTGCCGTCCCGGTTGGTGAAGTCGTAGACGCCGTAGAGCGGCACGGCCGCGGCCACCGAGGTGTCGGCGTCCTCGAACCCGGGCTGGAAGGCGGCGACGTCACTCGTCAGTGCGGCGAGCGAGGCGAGGTGGCCGCCGGCGGATCCACCCGTGATGGCGACGAAGCCGGGGTCGCCGCCGTACTCGGGGACGGTGGTCTTGGTCCAGGCCAGGGCCCGCTTCACGTCGACGATGTGGTCGGGCCAGGTCGCATGCGGCGAGAGCCGGTAGTTGGCGGTGACGCAGACCCAGCCGCGCTCGGCCAGGTGGGCCATGAGCGGCTCCGCCTGGCCCTCCTTCCTTCCCGTCGTCCATCCGCCGCCGGGAATCTGCACCAGGACCGGAGCCTTCGCCTCCGGCGGCAGGTCGGCCCTCCGCCACACGTCGAGGAAGTTGCGCTTGCCGAGGTCCGCGTACGGCACGTCGCGGGCGGCGCGGTAGCGCTTGCGAACCCTCATGTCCGGGACGAGGAGCCGGTGGCGGGTCAGGGGCACCTCTTCTCGGGGGAGAAAGGGTTCGGCGATGCGGTCGCGGTATCCCGGGCCGAGCGCCTCCACGAGGGCCTCCTCCAGGACCGGGCCGGCTCCAGCAGCTTGGCGGTGCACGAAAGCGAGCCCGGCCACGGAGGCGGCGAAGGCGGCGACGCCGACCTTGCCCCCCCAGCCGCGTGTGGCTCCGTTCCGGCCGAGCGCCAACAGGCTCGCCAGTTCGAGCAATCCGACCTGCAGTGGAAGCTCCGAGACGGGCAGCCCCAGGGCGAAGGCAGGCAAAGACAGCGCCGAACTTCGCGGGAGTGGCCTGATCGCGTTGGCCGTGGTGGCCGCAGCCGTGGCGCCGGCGAGCAGGAGTCGGGTTCGGGGTCTCACTGCGAGAGCCCGTTGCATGTCGTCATCGTCATCGTCATCGTCATCGCCATCTTCTCCCATCTTTCCCGCCGCCCGTGGGCGGGCCAAATCCTCGATCTCCATCACAGACCCCGGTCGCGGTTCGAGCCCGGAATGGCAGGCCGTTTTCATCTCACGCGCAGCTCGCCGAGAACGTCCGCCGTGTCCGCCCCGAACGCCGGCGCGCTCCCCGGCGCCGCCCGCGCTCGGGGCGGAGCCACTTGTGTCCGAGCGGCCACGGGAAGGGTCGGTCCCGCCATCGCGGCGCACACCCCCGACATGGATACGTCGAGCAGCCACCGCCCCCCGCGAGCCAGCGCGTCGAGGGCCGCCGCCGCCGCCGTCAGGCCGCTGACCGGATCCGCGACGGCGTCCGCGCAGAACATCGGAGCGCCGTCGTGCCACACCACCAGGCCACCCGCACACGCGGCGTCGTCACCGAAGCCCACCCGCAGCCCTTGGGTCCTCCCGTAGGCCGTGATGGAGACCCACACCCGCGGACCGCCGTCCGCGACGACGGCAGCCGCCTCGATACCCAGTTGCTCGAGCGCGCGCGGTCGGCTGGCCTCGATCACGACGTCGGCCCGTCGCACCATCTCGCGGAGCATCCGGGCCCCAGCGGGGGACGCGAAGTCGAGCGCCACGGAGCGCTTCCGCGCGTTGAGGAGATCGAAGAACGCCGCCGGCCCACGCCTCGCCCCGTCGGGACGTGCCGTGGACTCGACCTTGACCACGGTGGCCCCGGCCCGGGCGAGCAGATCGCCACAGAGTGGGCCGGCCCACAGGGCGGAGAGGTCGACCACGAGGAGGCCGCGGGCGTCGACCGGCGCCGCTTCGCCCAGCGCGACGTCGACCACGGCGGGTCCCGCCGCCTCGGCCACGCGGCACACCGGCAGGCCGAGGATCGCCGCCCGCTCGACCAGCTCGGCCGGATCGCGGGTCGCCACCGCGGCGGACACGGCGGACCAGATCGCGGGAGTCGTCGGGGGCGGCTTCTCGAGCTCGAGCCAGGCCGGGACCGATCGAGGTCCTCGGCCCGCGGCATCGACACCGCCAGCCACCCCTCGCGGGCGGGCAGGATCCGGCACGACCCCCCGCAGCTGGTGGTGCCGCGGCGCCACAGCCCCATCAGCGCCGCCCGCTCCCCCAAGAGTGCCAGGGCGTCGAGATCGGGGAACCGCCGGCCGGACACGTCGAGGGCGGTGACGAGGCCGGCCGGCGGGCCGAGGGGCTGGTCCGATGTCCCGGTGAGCGCCATGGCACCGCTGGCGGCCCAGCGCTCGGCGGCCACGCGCTCGGCGGCCACGCGCTCGGCGGCGGCACGCGCTCGACTGGAGCATCGTCACTCATCGAAGGCGCAGGGTAACGTCTCGCGATCCTCGAGCACATCAGCGCCGGCGCCTTCCTCGACGAACTGCGCGCCACCGTCGCACTCGAACGCACGGGGGCTGTGCTCGTCGAGCTCGACTCCAGGACGCCCGCCCCCGAACCCGCCGACGCCGTACCGGCGAGCCTGCCCTTCGTCGTGGTCGGCATCGTGACGGATCAAACGACCATCCCTCCGAAGGGAGACGCCGTCCCCGAGCACGGTTGGCTCCGTCTTTGCGACGTCGCGGTCGGGAGCTCCGACCCCGCCCTCGAGCGCGTGCGGGCGAATCTCGAGACCCACCCGATCACGGCCACGGCGCTCGCTCTCCTGCTGCGTGGGCAGCGAGAGCGCTCGCTCGAGGCCGGCCTCGTGGCCGAGTCGGCGGCGTACTCAGTGCTGCAGTCGGGTCCGGAGTTCGCCGCCTGGCGGGAAGCCAACCCGGCCCGGTCGCCGACCGACGGAGGGCGGCGACGGGTCCGTGCCGAGAGGGACGGCGCAACCCTGACCGTCACCCTCACCCGGCCCGAGCGGCTCAACGCCCTCGACGCCCGCATGCGCGACGAGCTCACCGAGGCCCTGACGGTCGCCGCGGCCGACCCGTCGCTCACCCGGGTGGAACTTCGCGGCGAAGGCCGGGCCTTCTGCGCGGGCGGCGACCTCGACGAATTCGGGACGCGCCACGACCCCGGCGTCCGCGCACCTGGTACGCCTCCAGCGCAGTGTCGGGCGCTCCCTGGCGCGCCTGGGCCAGCAGACCGTGGCCTTCGTCCACGGGGCCTGCGTCGGGTCGGGCGCCGAGCTGGCCGCGTTCTGCGACCAGGTGGTCGCCGCCGCCGACACGCAATTCGCCCTGCCGGAGATCGGCCTCGGGCTGGTCCCCGGGGCCGGGGGGACGGTCAGCCTGACCCGGCGCATCGGCCGGCTGCGCACGGCCTGGCTGGCGTTCTCGGGGTGCGCCATCGACGCCCCCACCGCGCGGGACTGGGGACTGGCCGACGTGGTCGAGCCGTGACGCCCCGCGGGAGTGCGCCCCGACGGGTGGAGAAAACGGGCGCCCCGCCGACCGGGTCCTTTACGCTCGAGCCCGGAGGTCCGACGTGAACATGCACACCTACGCCAGCGCAGCCGGACAGAGCACGAACCGCCGACGAGCGGTCGATCCACCGAGGCCGGAGGGTCGGCCGTGACCTCCACGTCGCGCCCCGCCCACACCCACTCCGGCGTCACCAACGGCCACGCCCGCGGCGCCGCCGCGGCGAACGACCCGTTCCCCGAGGTCGAGAAGGTCGAACCGGGACTATGGAGCATCCCGGTGCCGCTGCCCAACAACTCGCTGCGCTACGTGCTGGTGTACCTCTTCGAGACCGACCGCGGCCCGTACCTGATGGACGCCGGGTGGAACACCGACGACGCCTTCGGGGCGCTGCAGAGCGGCATGAAGGTGGCCGGCTGCGAGATCACCGACGTCCAAGGCGTCATGGTCACCCACATCCACCCCGACCACTTCGGGTTGGCCGGGCGGATCCGCGAGGCTTCGGGCGCCTGGATCTCGCTGCACCCGGCCGACGCCGAGCTCATCCACGACCGCTACGACGAGCCCGACGACCTGCTCGACCGCGTGGCCGGGGCCCTCCGGCGCATGGGTGCGCCGCCCGAGGAGCTCGGCACCCTGCAGAACGCGGCCATGCCGGTACGGTCGCTGGTCGACCCGGTGCGTCCCGACGTCCTCCTCGAGGACGGCGCCCGGCCCGAGGTGCCGGGGTGGGACCTGACCGCGATCTGGACCCCGGGACACTCGCCGGGCCACCTGTGCTTCTACGAGTCGGATCGGCGCCTGATGCTCTCGGGCGACCACGTGCTGCCGCGCATCACGCCGAACATCCCCTTCCACCCGCAAGCGGGCGCCGACCCGCTCGGCGACTACCTGGCCTCGCTCGACAAGCTCGAGCCCTACGAAGTGCGCGAGGTGCTCCCGGCGCACGAGTACCGCTTCCCCGATCTGCAGCGGCGGCTCGAGGAGCTGCGCCAGCACCACCGCGAGCGGTTCGCCGAGGTGGTCGCCATCCTGCGCGAGGGCCCCAACACCGCATGGAACATCGCGTCGCGCATGAAGTGGTCGCGCTCGTGGGACGACATCGCGGGCTTCATGCGCCGGGCCGCGGTCGGCGAGGCGGTGTCGCACCTGCGGACGCTCGAGATCGCCGGCACGGTCAAGGTCGAGGACGGCGAGCCCGCACTGTGGTCGCTCACCGACGCGGCCGCAGCCTGAGCGAACCCCGTCAGGTCTCGCGGCCCGAGACGCCGAGGGCCCGCTCGCAGAACGACCGCACCTGACGCACCGCCTCGTCGAGGCCCCCGATGCGGTCCCGGCTCGGATCGAGCCCGGCGGCGGACCAGACGACGGCCTGGACCAGGCGTGCGTCGCGGAGCGGGTCAGCCTGCGAGAAGGTGCCGTCGGCCGACCCCGCGGCGAGCACCGCCTCGAGGGGCGCCATCAGCAGCAGCCCGAGCCCGCCGCGCCTCCTCGGCGTAGCCCTCGGCCTTCATGGCGCCCTCGGACCGCAGTACCGACACCCGTGCCGCCTTGGTCCGATCGAAGCCGAAATCGAGGATCACGTCGACCCAGGCGTGGAGGCGCCGCCAGCGGGCCGGCCGCCGCGCCGACCTCGGTGCAGAGACGGGCGGCCGCCTCTTCGGCTTCCCGTCGGAAGAGTGCGCAGACGAGCTCGTCCTTGGAGGCGAAGTGACGATAGAAGGAGCGCGTCGAGAGGTTGGCCTGGCGCAAGATGTCGGCCACCGCCGCATCGGCGTAGCCGTTGCGCTCCATGACGACGAGGGCCGCATCGAGAAGCAGACGCAACTCGTCCTCGGTTGCGAAGCGCCGCGGCCGGCCGGTGGTCGAGCCGGCGCGGCCGCTGTCTCCTCGAGCGTTCCGGGCACTGTCGCGTCCGCCAGCCGTTCAGTCGGGGAGCGCCCCGGAGGCCGCGCCGGCGAGCGCACCGGCGAGCACCGGCACCTCGGCCAGCGCACGCAGGCCATCGTTGAGATGGGTGCAGCAGTCGGTCGAGCGCAGCCGATCGATCACCTCGGCGCGCAGCGAGCGGAGCGGTGTGCCGTTCATCCAGGTGGCGTTCGGCGCCACAACGGGGCACTCGGGGTACGGCAGCACGCGCGGCTGGGCGAGTACGGACAGCAGGACACCCGTCGCCGCGTCGGCCTGGGCCAGCATCTGGTACTCGTGCACGATGATCTCGCGGCCGTCCGGCTCCCAGCAGCTGTCACGGAACATGGCGTCGACCTCGAGCATCCCGTCCTCGACCCAGACGTCGATCCGGCGCGCCCGGCGCATGGCCATGTCCGGGTGGTCGCCGAGCTCGTGCCAACCGATCGGGTCGGCCGGGTCGGCGAGCGGCGGCGCGTCGGCGACGTTCTCGCTGATCCCCTTGAGGGTGCCGTCGGCGTGCAGCGCGCTCGATCCCTCGCGGAAACCGGAGCAGATGCCGACCATCTTGGGCCCGGGCGCATTCGCCAGCCGCTCCCGGAACTCGGGCACGTGCTCGGCCCAGCGGAACCAGGCGAAGCCGGCGATCAGGGTCGCGCCGGCGAGGTCGTCGAGCAGGAGGTGCAGGGGAGTCCCGGCCTCGACCTCCTGGGGCATCTCGGAGGCGATGGCGGAGCGCAGGTTCCCGCCGGCGCGGCACCCGACCAGCCGCTGCAGACCCTCGGGCGCCGGCTCGGCCTCGATCTCGGTGATGTCGCGCTGGCGACCGGTCTGGGCGAGCAGCCTGGCCTCGGCCACTGACGGTGGCCTCGCCTTCGCGCCGGCGTCAACAGGTCGCGGGCTCGGCCCTCGAGGTGAAGGTCGGCGACCGAGCCGCCGGGCCGCTCAGCCCGTTCCGCCACGACATGAGCATGGTCGACGTCCGCCGGACCGAGCCGGCCCGGCGGGCCGGGGGGGTGGGCACCGGGTCCAGGGGCGCCGGCGGGAGCGGGGAAGCCGACGCGTGCCGAGGGACTTCGGTCTGATCCCGCTCATGCGGCCCACGGCGTTCGCAAACCATGTTTTCACCGTAGCCGCGGCGGTGATCGGCCCTCTTCGGCGAGCGGGTTCGAACCTCCTCGGGAAGGATCGAGTCACTCGTAAGGATCACCATTGTGTACACTGTGAGGGGCCATATAGGCGATAGACCGACTACCAACCGACGGACGAGGTCCGGCGCAGCGTGCCGTGAACGGCGAGCTGATCGACTCACCCGATCATCGACAGCGACGCGACACTCGATCGAATTCCCTTCCGAGCCTCGTCCGGGACCTGCTGGTCGACCTGGCCGGCGAATCGGTGGCGAAGGGACTTCGACGCCATCGTCGACAGCTCGGTCGGACGCTCCAGGGAGTCAACGAAGAGATCCCGCGCAGGCGCCTTGGCATCATCTCAGACCCCTTGGTGGGAGCATCCGCCTACTCGTAACACCCTCGACCGGGCGACTGCGATGCTCCCGTCGCCTCGCTCTACGAGCGGCTCGACGAGCTCGGCCTCGACGTCGCCGTACCTGTACCCGACCTACGGCCTCATCCCCATCCACATCGCGCGATTCCGAGACTGCGCCAAGCCCATCGGCGGCCGCGTTCAACGCGCTACCTGGCCGAGCAGTACGCCCCCTACGCCGACCGGCTGATCCCGGTAGGCGTGCATCCACCACGTTCACGACTCGGAGGAGGCGCTGGCCGAGCTCGAGCACGCCGTGGTCGATCTCGGTCCTTCGGGCTGCGTCATCGCTGGGCGGGGCCATCCCCTCGGCCCGGCTTCCCGAAGGTCGGTCCCGATCTGGCGAACTCTTCACCTGCGATGGACGGACTCGGCCACGCGCCGTCTCTCTACGATTACGACCGTCGCTCTGCGCGACGGTGTCGTCCGAAGACTCGGCGTCTCCCCGACCTTCCATTCGACCGGCTCGCGTTGGGCCGTTCGTCGTAGTCTCGACCCGACGCAACTTCCGTTCGTACAACCACACTCGGCAACTTCGACCTGCCAGCCCGCCGAGAGGGAGGCCGACGATCAGTTGCTCCTGAGTGGCGTGCACAGATCTCAAGGACCCCAGAAGTTCTGTTCCTTCCAAGATGGACGGCTTGGCCGCATGCTGACAATGCTCTACAGCGACGGCTCGAATTCCACTGGAGAACACGTTGTTGCTCAACGCCGAGGACGTCGACGACGAGGGACGCAAGGCTCGACCACCGATGCTCACCTCGTTGTTCGATCGTTTCGCAGACGGTCTCGGTCCGCGACATGCGCCTGAGGTCGAGCGCTCCTGATTCCGAAGGTCCTCCGTCGTGCTGTCCGAGGCTCCCGACATGCTGGTACGACCCGAGCGTCGATGACTTCGCCGACATCCCTCCTCCGCTCGCCCCAGCGACGATTCGGGACGTGTTCGACCTCCCTCTTCTTGGCGGCGGCTTGCGAGGCCGACGACCCGATGGCCGCCGTGGCCTTCGACCTCGAGCGCCGTCAACCCACTCGGAGCGGCGCAGCCCCGCTCCTTGTCGCCAGCGACATACGGCCACTGTCGGGATGTCCCGGCCCGCCACAACGGGTACGCTCGACTGAGCCGTGGAGCTGGTCGACGGCACTGTCGGCTTGTGCAATCGACCCGCACGGTTTTCGACAATCACGTTCGCCGAGAACTCCGGTCGCCGCGAACCTCGGGCGTTGCGTTCCCACGAGCACACCCAGGGTTCTTCGAGGCGTCGCGATCGGCGCGGTCGTACGCTGGAATGTCCCGTTGACCCGAATGCGCCAGGACGCCGGATGTCCTCGAGGCGCTGGCCAAGGTCCTTGGGACGCCCAGCTCGGATTCCCAGCTGATCCTTAGCCGGATCTCTCACTCTCCTTACATTTCTGGGCCATAGTTCCCGGATGGAGCTGAACCGGGCCCGGGTCGCTGCGGCGGCCGCCCTCTGTGCCGCAGCCGGGGCCGTGGCGCTGTGGAGTGGCCCGCTCGCCGCCGCCTCCGGCGCCCTTCACTCGCACGCCACCGTCCCGTCGACCCACGTCGCCGCGCCGCACCCGACGGGTGGGGAGAACCACGGCCACGGCACGACGGACCAAGGGTCCTGACGGTCAGGTCCGGACGGAGTTTCTGCTCCGGTCAGGGTTGCCACCCGGGCCCGATCATTCCCGGGTGAAGCCAGGTCGTTCCGGCTCCGGCCTCTCGGTCGTCGTGGCTCAGGCGCCCCAGAACGCCCGCTCGACGCGCAGGGGGTCGTTGACCACGCGGCTCTCCTCGTCGAAGACCATGGTCGGCCTTTCGTCGAGCGCGTAGGGCGGCCAGCCCGGGTCGCCTGCGGTCGCGAAGTTCACCCAGGCCCGATGGGTCGCGTCCGCCAGGTGCTGCGGGGGATCAGCCCCCAGAGAGCGTTCACCACCCGTCGCGTCCAGGTTGTCGAAGGCGAAGGGGATGTCGATCCCGTGCGCCGCCCCGAGCGTGCCGTCCCTCCCCGGCGAGCGCCACGCCCACTCGTAGAGATGGGTCGACCCGCTCGCGTCGCGACGCGCCGACCCGAGGCGAACGGCGTGGACCCGGAACATCCAGTCCGTCACGGCCTGGCCGAGTACGGCGAAGGGTGTCGCCCCGGGCAGGGCGTCGCGGTAGGCGCGAACCGACTCCGCGGCGAGCCCCATACCGACGAGGGCGCTCTCGAGTGATTCGTCGTCCATGTCGACCGGGGACGCGGCGAAGAACATGTTGAGCTCCTGCGTCGTCGCACCCGCCAGGAGATCGACCTGTGCGCCTGCGCCCGCCGTCATCGCTTGAACGGGATCGGCCGTGATCAGGTCGCCGTCGACGTAGGGGACGAGCGGCGCGATGGACGGTGTGGTGATCGCACCCGGTCCCGATGGCGTGAAGCGGACCCGGACCTCGGCCAGCCGTTCGTCGGAGAGCTCTCCCAGGGTTCGGCGGGTGAGTGGGACGCCGAGGTGCTCGGACGCGGCGCGCGCCAGGGCGGCCGCGTGCTCGGCCGTCCCCACGAGCCCGCCCGGAGCGCTCATGCAGATGGCGCGACGGAACAGGCTGCGGGCCGAGGAGATCGTCGTCAGCAGCTCGCACGCCGTCCCGCCCGCGGACTGCCCCGCGACGGTGACGTTGGAGGGGTCGCCCCCGAAGACGTCGATGTTCTCCTGGACCCACTCCAGAGCCGCGAGCCAGTCGCGCACGCCGCGGTTGCCGCCTTCGTCATGGAGCTCGAGGAAGCCCTCGAGGCCGAGGCGGTAGTTGAGGCTCACCAGCACGACGCCGTCGCGGGCGAACCGGTCCCCGCGGTACCACGGGTTGGCGCTGCACCCCGAGAAGAACCCCCCGCCGTGGATCCACACCAGGACCGGCAGCCCGGCCGAACCCGGGTCGGGGGTGAAGACATTGAGGTTGAGGCAGTTGTCGCCGGCGATGACCGGTTCGGGGATCAGGGCGAGGTCCTGGGGGGTTTGGGGCGCGGTCGGGCCGAACGCGCCGGCGTCCCTGGTCTCCTCCCAGCGCAGGTGCCGTCGCGGCGGTCCGAAGCGGTCCTCGCCGACAGGCGGCGCGGCGTAGGGCACTCCGAGGAAGGAGGCGATGTCCTCCGACCACCGGCCGCGCACCGGGCCCGTCGTGGTGTCAGCGATCGGCTCCATCCACACCCTCCAGTCTCCGTACGCCCGAGGTGCTCCCCTGAAAGCGTGCCGACGCTAATGCAGCCTCCTCGGCGGTGCGGGTACCGTTCGTGCCGCACCAGGGACCGGTGGGGGACGTCGGCAGGGCCGCGAGGCGCGACGAGGTCCCGCCGGACGAAGCCGCTGACGAGAGGAAGGTCGAGAACCGATGAGCGACGAGACGAGCGCCGGCGGGACCGGGACCGAGCCGGTCCTGGTGACCGAGCAGCGGGGAGCGGTGAGGGTCCTACGCCTCAACCGGCCCGAGGCGCGCAACGCGCTGAACCCAGAGCTGCTCACGGCGATCGGGCTGGCCATGGTGGAGGCCGACAACGACCCCGACACCCGGGCCGTCGTGCTCACCGGTACGGGCGACAGGGCCTTCTGCGCGGGCATGGACCTGCGCGCCTTCGCCGAGGGCGGTGCGCTCGGCGGGAGCCCCGAGGGCATGGCCGGGTTCGCCCGCTTCGTCGGGGGGGAGATCGGGGTGCCCGTGGTCGGTGCCGCGAACGCCACCGCCGTGGCGGGGGGCTTCGAGCTGCTCCTCGGTTGCGACGTCGTGGTGGCCTCCGAATCGGCGTCCTTCGGGGTGCCCGAGGTCAAGCGTGGCCTCTTCGCCGCCGGCGGTGGCGTGTTCGTGAGCACGCGGATCCCGTTGGCCATGGCCCTGGAGCTCACGCTGACCGGTGACCTGATCGACGCGGCCCGGGCCCAGGCCCTGGGGCTGATCAACCAGGTGGTGCCTGCCGCCGAGGTCCTCCCCGCCGCGCTGGCGCTGGCCGAGCGCATCGCCCGCAACGGTCCGCTGGCACTGCGCGCCACCAAGGAGCTGGTGCGCACGGCGTCGACGGACCTGGCCCGGGCGAAGGAGCTGGCCGCCGAGTGGCAGCCCAAGGTGTTCGGCTCCGAGGACGCCAAGGAGGGCGCGACCGCGTTCATCGAGCGGCGTGATCCGGTGTGGAAGGGACGCTGATCAGGCGCTGACGGCCGGGACGGCGCGGGCGCTCGGACGGCGCGGTTCAGCGGCCGGAATCCCCCGTGCTCTTCTCGCCGGGCTCGTTCGCCGCGGTGGCCGGGGCGGCCGCTGGAGCCGCAGTCTCCCTACTGGCGGTCGCGGTCTCCGGGCCGCCGGACGACTCCAGCGGGACCGACACGCGGGCCACGACGATGTCGTCCCGTTTGCGCAGCGTGCTTGTAAGCGCGAGGTCGATCTGGTTGTGCAGCAGGCGATAGCGCGCGCGGTTGGGACGGATCACTGGGATGAGCACGACGACCTGGTCGTCGGGGTGCTCGGCGCGAACCTGGTCGATGAACTCGACGGTCGGTTCCACCACGGACGCGTAGTCGGTGCGCAGCACGCGGAGCGGGACACCCGGGTCCCAGCGGGCCCACTGTGCCACGAAGTCGTCCGTCCACTGGTCCCCGGCTTCGCCCGTCTGCAGGACGACCGTCACCGCGATGGTCTCCTGCCCGAGCGACTTGGCCTCGGTCAGGGCGTGCGCGGTCAGCCGGGACAGGTGGTTCATCACCGGCACGATCACGATGGTTCGCTTGCCGATGGGTTTCGGGGGAACCTGGTCGATGCGGAGTTCCGCCGCTGACCGGTCGTAGTAGGCGTGGATGCGCAGGAAGAGCAGGATGAACGCGGGCACCGCCACCACGACCACCCAGGCTCCCTCGGTGAACTTCGACACCAAGAAGACGATCGTGGCCACGGCCGTGATGACCGCGCCCATGCCGTTGATGGCGGCGCGGTAGCGCCAGTGAGGGGGGCGCAGGCGCCGCCAGTGCACGACGAGGCCGGTCTGGGAGAGGGTGAACCCGGTGAAGACCCCGATGGCGAAGAGTGGGATCAGCGTGTTCGTGTTGCCGCGCACGGCCAGCAGGAGCACGCCTGACATCACGGAAAGCGAGCCGATGCCGAACGCGAAGGTCTGGCGGTCTCCGCGGAGGGCGAAGAGGTGAGGGACGTAGTTGTCGCGGGCCAGGAGGCTCGAGAGAACCGGGAGACCCCCGAACGAGGTGTTCGCGGCCAGCGCGAGCACGACGGTGATCGTCAGCGAAACGATGTAGTAGGCCCACCCCCGGCCGACGGCGAGCGCCATGATCTGGCTCAGGACGGTCTGTCCGGAGCGGGGACCGACGTGCCAGCGCTTGGCCAGGACGGCGAGGCCGAGCAGCATGACGCCGAGGATGATTCCGAGCAGCAGCTCGGTCCGCTTGGCGCGCGTCGCCCTCGGCTCGCGGAAGAGCGGCACGCCGTTGGCGATGGCCTCGACGCCGGTCAGCGCGCTGCATCCCGCCGAGAAGGCCTTCAGGACGAGGAGGAACGTGACCGTCTTCAGTCCGGTGGTCGGAAGTTCGGAAGTCCCCGGAAGGGGTTGGCCCAGACCGAGTGGGTGGACGAAACCGATGACGATGATGGCCATCAGGCCGACGATGAACACCATGGTGGGCAACAGGAAGGCGCGGGCGGTCTCACCCAGGCCGCGCATGTTGAGCAAGGTGATGAGGAGCAGGATGCCGAGGCAGATGGGCACGGTCGCGCCCGTCAGAGCGGGGAAGGCGGAGGTGAGCGAGGCGACGCCCGCCGCGATGGAGACGGCGACGGTCAACGTGTAGTCGACCACCAGCGCCGCCGCCGCCACCAGGCTGGTGTGCGCGCCCAGGTTGGCGCGTGACACCGCATAGGCGCCCCCGCCCTGCGGGTACGCATCGATGACCTGGAGGTAGGAGAACACCAGGATGGCCAGCAGGATCACGATGGCGATCGTGACGGGCAGGACCAGATGCAGCGCGCCGGCACCGGCCACGGCCAGCACGAGGATGATGGCCTCGGGTCCGTAGGCCACGGAGGTCAGGGCGTCGAGCGAGAGCGCGGAGAGACCTTCGACCGGTGTGATGCGGTCCGTGCTCCCGCCGCGGGCGGACCGGGGCGGTCCCACCAGCAGGTGCCAGACGCCCCCCGTCCGTCTTCCGGCGTCGTGGGGCTCCGCCATGACGCCGACTCTACGGGTCGGCGCCGGTGCCGGACGGGAACGGTCTCGGCGCGCGGTCGGTTATCGTCCGCTCGGCTGGATGTTCACGTCCCGCCGGGGCAGCAGGACGGATCGGGGGCGTCGCAATGGAGCACTGGGAACTGACGGCGCGCGAGTGCTGCCGCGACACGCTGGCGCAGTACACGCACGCCGGCGACCGATTCCACCTCGACGAGTTCGTCGCCGCCTTCTGCGAGGACGGGATCCTCGAGATCCGGGGGAGCGAGCCGTTGCGTGGCCGCGCGGCGATCATGGATCGCTTCCGCGGTGGGATCGTCCCGCGATCCGACGCGGACGGTTCCGATGACAGCGTCGGGCGTGAGAGCTCAGGTTCTGCGTCCGACGCCGCCACGCCGCCGCGGCGCATCGTCCGCCACAACGTCGACAACATCCGCTTCGAGCTCGTCACCCCCGGTGAGATCACCGTGGCCAGTTACTTCACCGTCTTCAGCAACGCCGGGCTCGACCACCTCGGCCGCTATCGAGACCGCCTCGTCCCGGTGGGTGAGCGCTGGCTCATTGCGCACCGCTTCGTCTCGGTGGATTGGCGGTCGCCGGATTCCCTGTTCGCCGAGGCACGGTAGGCGGGCGACGACGCCGACGGCGGGTCGCGACGGGAACCGGTCCCGCGCCGCGTACCTGTCTCGAGACATCGAACCCGTGGCGGGCCCTCGTCACGTGTGACAGATTGAGCAACGTAAACCCCGATGTAACCAGGAAAGGAGCGACACCATGCCGGCCACCATCCAGGAGGGATCCACCGGTCAGGACGTGCGCTGGGCTCAGTACCTCCTTGTTCGGCGACTTCTGCTCAGTGACCAGACGCAGATCGACGGGAGCTTCGGCCCGAAGACCCGTACGGCGGTGATCGAGTTCCAACAGGGCGCGGGATTGACCGCAGATGGGATCGTCGGGCCGAACACCTGGGCCGCGCTGCAGCAGGGCTATGCGATGCCGCCGACTCTCGCCCAAGGCTCTCAGGGCCCGGTGGTGCAGAAATTGCAGGAGGCCTACAACACCGGTCGCGGACAATTCGCCCCGGCCGGCGATCCCGTGCTGGCGACCGACGGTGACTACGGCCCTCTGACCAAAGGCGTCACGGAAGCGGTGCAGGGCGCGAACAACATCGGAGTCGACGGCATCGTGGGTCTCCAGACATGGGCCACCCGGGTCCATGCGGCCAACGAGATGCTCGCCGGAGTGTGCGGAGTCTGAGGAGCAGAGCGGGAGTCGCGAACCGCGTCAGTTGATGAGCGGGTCCCGGGGCAGGCCGAGGATGCGCTCGCCGATCTGGTTGCGCTTGATCTCCGAGGTGCCTCCGGCGATCGACATGCCTCGGTGCATCAGGACCATGGCCGCCGCCAGGGAGCCGTCGCCGTCGGCGAAGGCCGTCTCGGATCCGCCCAGCGCGGCGTCGTATCGCCGCGGCCTCGTGGCCGATCTCGGTCAGCACCAGCTTGGTCACGTTGCCCTCGGGCCCGGGACCGCCGCCCACGACCGCCCGGTGCGCGCTGCGCATGTTGAGGACCGCCATCGCCTCGGAGCGCGCCATGAAGCGTCCGATGCGCCCCGCCCCACCTCCGAGCCGCTCGGGGTGGGCATCGAAGAGTGCGATGACGGACTCGGCGGGAATGCCACCACCACCGCCCGCTCCACCGCCGATGGAGACCGATTCGTTGCCGAGGGTGGCTCGGGCCACGGTCCAGCCGCGGTCGACTGGTCCGACGACGTCGTCGTCGGGGACGAAGACGTCGTTGAAGAAGACCTCGTTGAACTCGGAATGGCCCGTCACCATGCGCAGGGGGCGCACCTCGACACCGGGTGCGTGCATGTCGATCACCATCATGGTGATGCCCTGGTGCTTCGGCGCGTCGGGGTCGGTGCGCGTGGTGGCCAGGCCGAGGCTGGCCACGTGCGCGCCGCTGGTCCACACCTTCTGGCCGCTCACGAGCCAACCCCCGTCGACCCTCGTCGCGCGGGTCTTGATGCCGGCGGCGTCACTGCCCGCGTCGGGCTCGCTGAAGAGCTGGCACCAGATGACCTCTTGGCGCAAGGCCGGCAGCACCCAGCGGGCCACCTGGTCCTCCGACGCGTGCTGGACGAGCGTGAGGATCACCCAGCCCGTGATGCCGTACTGCGGGCGGGAGACGCCCGCCGAACTGAACTCCTGTTCGATCACGAGCTGCTCCACCGCTCCGGCGTCGCGCCCCCACGGCTTGGGCCAGTGGGGCATCACATAGCCGGTCTCGATCATCGCTTCGCGCCGGGCGCCCGCGTCGAGTCCCTTCACCCGGTCGGCGAAGTCCCGTGCCTCGTCGCGCATCGGCTCGGCCTCCGGTGGCAGGTCGATGGTGCGGTGGCGCCGGGTACCGGCGCGCACCAGGTCCGTGACGTCGGCCGCGGCCGCCTCGGCGTCGAGCACGGCCTCGAGCGCCGTGGCCCGCCGCAGGTAGAGATGGGCATCGTGCTCCCAGGTGAACCCGATCCCGCCGTGCACCTGGATGTTGAGCTGCGCGCACTCGTCCGCCGCCGGCAGGGCGACGGCGGCGGCCATCGCGGCAGTGAAGGCACGCTGGTCACCGCCCTCCTCGGCGGCGCGGGCCGCATCCCAGACCAGCGAGGTGGCCAGCTCCGAGGCGACGAGCATGTTGGCGCAATGGTGCTTGACGGCCTGGAACATGCCGATGGGCCGTCCGAACTGGAGACGCGCCTTGGCGTACTCGGCCGCCTGCTGGGTGCACTCCGTCGCGAGGCCGGCCGTCTCGGCTCCCACGATCAGCCGCGCCAGGTCGAGCAGCGCCTGGCGGCCGCCGACGAGCACGTCGACCGGTGCACCGTCGAGCGTGACGCGGGCGCTGCGGCGGGTCGGATCGAGGTTGAGCGGCCGCTCGATCCGCACCCCGGGCGCGTCGGCGGCGACCACCACGGCGTCGTCACCCGCGGCGAGGACCAGCAGGTGGGCCTGCCCCCCGCCCAGCACCGCCGACGCGGTGCCGTCGGCCTTCCCGTCGTGCACGACGATCTCGGATGCCAACCCGATGCCGCCGAAGCGGGAGCCGTCCGCCAGCCCCGGCACCAGGCGGCCCGCGACGTCTCCCGGCGCGGCCGCCTCGATCGCGGCGCTGGCGATCACGGTCGGGACGAAGGGTCCCGGGGCCAGCGCGCGGCCCAGTTCTTCGACGACGACGACCAGCTCGGGCAGCCCGAACCCGGATCCGCCGAGCGACTCGGGCAGATGGAGGCCCAGCCAGCCCAGTTCGACGAGGTCGTCCCAGAATTTCGGCAGCTCCTCGGTTTCGGCCTCGAGCAGGGCGCGGGCGGCCCCCCGGGCTTCGTGCCTGGACAGGAAGTCGGACGCCGTCTGGGCGAGGGCACGGTGGTCTTCGGTGATCGCGATCGGCATGGCGGGACCATACCTTCCACCTGAGCGGTCTTTCCCCTCGTCGGCCGTCCCCTCCAGGGCCGCCCCGCTCTCGACGTGCGGCGTCCCCGCTCTCCGTGAGCGCCCCTCGCGGCATCAGCCCCCCCGGCTCCCGGCTCGGTCGCGGATGCCCGTGACCTCGGACCTGTCCGACGGCGAGTGAGGACCGAGCCCGCCGCCTTCGGGGCGGTGATCGCGTCCCGACCGTGATCCGGTGGAGGGATGGCGATTTCAACTGGGTGAGAGCTGAGCGTTCGAATGCGAAAGAGCCGAGAGTCACAACGCAGACGCGAACGCGTGAGGGTCCCGGTGAGACAGCACGGCGACCTTTCCCGCCGGGTGCTGTTTCACCCTTCACAGGAAGAAAATGATGTGGTACACCGGACGCAGACCTTGGGGGGACGAACACCGAGGGCGTCGGTGTTTTCGAAGGCATTTCCGATGGGTTCGAGACAGGTGGACGGGCGCCCGCGGCAGAGTCCGACAGGTAACTCACTTGACGAAGGCGGGGACCAAGGATCCGCTCGGAGGAGGACGACCATGTCGAAGTTGCACCGTCCACGTGGCGTGCGAGCCATCGCCGCTTCCATCACCGTGATCGCCGGTTTGGGAGGTGCCGCCCTCGCCGGGGGACTGACGGCGACTCCCGCCGCAGCCCAACCGACGCCGCAGCACTACCTCTGCTACAAGGCCACGGTCACGAAGGGTTTCAAGGTCCCCAAGGGCATCAGGCTCGTCAACTCTCTGGCCCCGAACGGGTTCATCCCGGTGGTCGGGGCGGCGAACCTGCACTGCAATCCCGCCCTCAAGGACGTGCCGACCGGCAGGTTCCCGATCACGAGCCCGACCTGGCACTTCCTGGGCTGGCAGATCACGGCCAAGCAGCCGTCCGCCACGGTCAACGTGAGCAACCAGTTCGGCAAGGCAGCGCTCGTGACCGCGTCGCCGACCGAGCTGTTGGTGCCGTCGTGGAAGAGCCTGACCGGGCCGCCGAACCAGAAGCCGAACACGCCTCCCGGCGAGGATCACTACACCTGCTACCCGGTCAAGTACGCGCCAGGCAGTCCGCCTTTCGTCCCACCGTCGCCGGTCCTGGTCCAAGACGAGTTCTCACCCGGTGCGTTGACGACGGTCACAGTGGGCACGCCCACCGTCCTCTGTGTTCCCACCGAGAAGATCCTGCCCACGGGTCTGGTCTTCCCGATCAACAACCAGAGCCTGAACTACGTCTGCTTCAAGGTGTCGAAGACCCCGATCATCACCCGCGTCTTCGACCAGAACCAGTTCGGTCAAGGGCCGGTCACCGTCGCGAAGACCAAGACGCTCTGCGTGCCGACCACGCTGGGCTAGACGACCTGACCCTTCCATCTCGAGGGTGACGGCTGCGCCCACGCGTGGATCGCCGCCTCAGTGCCCAGCCGGATGCTCCCCTTGGGCGCGCTGTCGTTCCTCGACGTCCTGAGGGTCCTCCTCGTTCCGCGCCGCCAGGGCGTACTCCTTCTGGAGTGCCTCCGCCACGGCCTCCGACATCGACCCCGGCAGCAGGAGCTGCTCCTGGGCCACCGTGGCGCCGAGGACACCCTTGCGGTCGCGCACGGACCCGAGATACGTCCCCCGCGCACTGCGCGCCTTCACCGGCCTCAGGTCCAGGAGCACCCAGTCGTCGGCTCGGATGTTCTCGTGGAACCACACCGAGTGGTCGATCGATGGACCGCCGCGTCCGGCGACCGACCGGCCCACCTGCCCGAATCCGGTACCGAGGTCCGAGATGTAGGTGAGCCCCGCCCGGTGCAGCAGCGGGTCGTCGCCCAGGGGCGTCGACGAGCGCACCCACACGCAGTCGCTGAACACGCCCTTCAAGAAGTCGGTCGGCGTGACCTCGCGCACCTCGAGCAGGGTGTTGAACCCGCCGCGGCGGAGGCTCTCGGGCTCGGGCGCGGCGCGGCGGGGCGCGTCGTCGAAGACTCCCGTCTCGCTCTCGGTGTGGAACGACGTGACCATGGAGAAGATGACGTCGCCCTCCTGCACCGCGACGACGTGGCGGGCGGAGAAGGAGCGCCCGTCCCGGTCGCGGTCGACTTCCAAGATGACAGGCAGATCGCTGCGTCCCGGACGCAGGAAGTACCCGTGCAGCGAGTGCGGCAGGCGGTCCGGCTCGACGGTCGCCGAGGCGGCGAGCAGGCACTGCGCCGCCACCTGGCCGCCGTAGAGGGTCTGGCGCGGCCCGTAGTTGGCGTTCCGGGCGCGGAACAGGTCGCGGTCGACACGCTCGAGGGTGAGCAGCGACGCCATGTCCTGCGCCAGCTCGACGTCGGTCATGCGCCCGTCGTCCCCGCCTCGGCGACGTCCTTCGCGCCCGCGACGCCGACGACACCCGCGGTGTCCGTGGAGCGCTTGGTGTCCCGGAAGGCGCGGACCCATTGCGCCCACGTCTCGATCCGGCGCCAGAACAGCTCCCGCGTCCCGGCGAAGTTGTGCATGTGGGCCATCCTCGGGCAGACGAAGAAGTCCACGCTCGGTGATGACAGGTAGGCGCGCAACTCGCCCCTGGGGTCGACCAGCACGTCGCGCTCGCCCAGGGCCACGAGGACCGGGCAGCGGACGGCGGCCGCTTCCGCCGCGGCGCCGCCGGGTGTGGCGCTCCAGAGCGCAACGGTGGCCGGGATGGTGGCCGAACCCCAGGGTGGCAGGTCGCCGCGACGAGCCGGGAAGTCCTGCATGTCGCGCTCGACCGTCTCCGGGTCGACGTCGTCGTAGTGGAAGCCCCAGGCCATGGCCGACGGACCCGGTGATGCGGCCGGGTCGAGCTCGGCCAGCGCCGGAGCGTTGGTCACCACCCCGTCGGTGATCCCGGCATCGCGCGGGACCCACGGCAGGGCGAGCGGCGGCGAACCCGGTGCGGTCGGCGGGTGCGTGTGCACCGCGCTGTAGCCGAGGACGCCCATGCCGTCGTAGGAGTGGTACCGGCCCTGCTGGATGACGGTCAGGCAGCCGCCCATCGACTGGCCGATCCCGATGGTCAAGGGGTCCTCGACCGGGCCGAGTCCTTCCACGAGGGTGCCGGCCGCCAGCTTCTGCCGGACCTCGGTCTCGGCGGCCTCGCTCGCCGCGGCCACCGGCGCAAAGGACAAGCGCCGCGGGTCGTGCTGGGAGCTGTCGCCCACCCCGAGGTGGTCGACCGAGACGAAGATCCAGCCACGCCGTGCGTGCCAGTCGGCCTGGGCGCCGCGTCCGGGTCCGGGAAGGTCCTCGGTGAAATACCGGCGCGAGTAGCCCGCACCCGGCTTGGCGAAACAGACGACTGCGCCAGCTGCCACGTCGTCGGGCACGGTGACGGTGAGGGCCAGAGCGGCGTACTCGTCCAGGCCCGCGGCGCCGGTGACGTCGATCTCGAGGTCGATCGAGCGCACGGAGTCTTCCCGACGAGCCGGTCTGTCAGCCGCCGACCTGACCGTCCCTGCCGCTCTACTTGGGGGCGAAGCGCTGGCCGGCGTCGAGGCGGATGCAGCAGCCGTTGAGCATGGGGTTCTCCACGATGGCGACGGCGAGTTTGGCGTACTCCTCGGGCCGGCCCATGCGCTTGGGGAACGCGGCGTCCTTGGTGAGCACTTCGGCGAACTCGTCGGGGATCCCCTTGGTGATACCGGTGCTGAACAGGCTCGGGGCGATGGCGAGGACCCGGATGCCGAGGCTGCCCAGGTCACGAGCCATCGTCAGGGTCATGCCGGCGATCCCGGCCTTGGCCGCGGTGTACGCCACCTGGCCGATCTGTCCCTCGAACGCCGCGATGGAGGCGGTGTCGATGATCACGCCGCGCTCGCCGTCCTCGGGCTCGTTGGCCGACATGTGGGAAGCCTGGAGCCGGTTCAGGTTGAAGGTGCCGATGAGGTTGAGCTCGATGCTGCGGCGGAAGTCCTCAATGGGGTGCGGACCCTCCTTGGTCAGGGTGCGCTTGGCCGTGCCCCCGCCGGCGGTGTTCACCGCGATGTGCAGGCCCCCGAGCGCCGCCACCGCGTCGCCCAGCGCGGATTCGACCTGGGCGTCGTCGAGGACGTTGACCTCGTGGAAGGTGCCGCCGAGCTCCTTGGCCACTTCGGCGCCGGCCGAGGACGGCAGGTCCAGGATGGCAACATCGGCGCCCTTCTGGCGCAGCAGCTCGGCCGAGGCCTTGGCCATGCCCGACGCGCCGCCGGCGATGACGGCTTTCTTTCCTTTGATCTCCACGGTGCGATCCTTTCCTCTCACCGGCCTGGGGCGCCGGCCAGCCGGTATGCCCGTCCAGGGGCGTCTCTCTATATTGATCCGATTGATCCGCAGCGCAGGACCACTTCAGGCCCTTCGCTTCCTCCGCGATCGACCGGCTCGCGGCGCGGGGCAACGAGTGTACCCATACCACCCGACGACGAGCCATCCGGAGAGGAAACATGGAACGCGAGACCATCCTGTTCGACGTGGCCGACAACGTGGCCACCATCACCTTGAACCGGCCCGACAACCTCAACTCGTTCGACCAGGTGATGGGCGAGGACATGACGTGGGCCTGGGAGACCGTCAGGGACACCGACGACATCCACTGCGCCGTGATCCAGGCCAACGGCGAGCGCGCCTTCTGCACCGGGATGGACGTCAAGGCGGGCGGTGACTGGTTCACCCCGCAGAACGTCTGGAACTGCTTCGATCCCGGCATGGCGCTGTCGCCCAAGATCAAGCACCGGGTGTGGAAGCCCGTCGTCACCGCGGTGCACGGGTTGTGCGCCGGCGGCGGCCAATACTTCCTCAACGAGTCCGACATCATCATCTGCTCGGAGGACGCGGTCTTCTTCGACCCGCACGCCAGCATCGGCCTCGTGAGCGCGCTCGAACCGATCGGCATGCTCCAGCGTGGTGTGCCCCTCGGCGACGTTCTCCGCTGGGCGCTCATGGGGAACGACGAGAGGGTCACCGCTCCGACGGCGCTGCGGCTCGGGCTGGTGACCGAGGTCGTGGCGCGCGACGAATTCGCGACCGCGGGCGCGCGAGATCGCGGTCTCCATCGCCGGGCGCGAGACCCAGGCCATTCAGGGGACGGTCCGGGCCATCTGGGAGTCGCTCGAGCTGCCACGTCCGACGGCGATCCACAACGGGCTCTCGTACACCCAGATCGGCAACACCATGGACGCAGCCAAGGCGCCGCCGAGCAAGCGGAAGACCACGTACCGCTAACTGCCCGGACGCCGCCGGGACGCCCGTCGGTCGATCGCCTTCCACACGAGCATGAAGGTCGACCCGGTGTAAAGTGGCGGCGCGAGCGGGGCGAGGGGCAGGCGGTATGAAGACTCTGGTCTTGTTGTTGTGTTGCCTGAGCATCGGTCTCGGGAGCGAACTTGTCGGTGGCAGTCCTGCCTCTGGGGCGCCCACGCAGTGGTCCTCCACCAAGAGCCCGAAGGACAACGGGGAGATTTCGCTCGTCGGGGTCTCCTGCGTGCAGTCGGACTGGTGTATGGCCGCCGGGAGGGTACACGGGGGACGAACGCTGTTCGATTCCTGGAGCGGGTCGGCGTGGACGTTGGTTCCGAGCCCCAAGCCGCCGGGGCACCCGACCTATCTGCAGGGCGTGTCCTGTACGAGCTCCCAGTTTTGCGTCGCCGCCGGGTACGACTTCGGTCGCAACGGGACGCGGGCGGCGATCGAAACCTGGAACGGAATCGCGTGGTCGGTCACACACAGCCCCAAGGTCGCTTCGGCCTACCTCTACGCGGTCTCGTGCGCGGGCCCGACGTTCTGCGTGGCGGTGGGTCGTTCCGTTGTCGGATCCTCGCAACAGGACGCCTCGCTCATCGAGTCGTGGAATGGGAGCACCTGGTCGGTCGACCCGAGCCCGAATGAAGCGGACGGCGACAACTTGGAGGGAGTGTCCTGCACGAGTTCGACGAACTGTGTGGCCGCTGGTTGGGCCGGCACCGACTCAGGAGGTTCCCAGAGCTTCATCGTGAGTTGGGACGGGACGAGCTGGTCGATCACGACGAGCGCGAACGACGGCGCGGCGACAGAGTTGGACGCCGTGTCCTGTACCAGTTCGGTCAGTTGCATGGCCGTGGGAACCGCATTCGAACCCGCCGAACCCTCCTTGGACACCGTGACCGTGGCCGAATACTGGAACGGCTCCGAGTGGACGATCACACCCACATCCGATCCAGGCGTCTTCCGCAACTTTCTCACCGGGGTGTCGTGCACCTCTGACCGGGATTGCGTCGCCGTGGGGTATGACTGGTACCTGCAATCCAGTCCGTTCCAGACGGTGATCGAATCATGGAATGGTGACGCGTGGTCGCTCACACCCAGTCCGAACAAGAGCTCGAGTTCCGACCTTTTGACTGCAGTGTCGTGCGCCGATCAGAACGACTGCGTGGCCGTCGGGTGGTACGACAAATCGAGCGCGCATCCGCTGGTCGAAACCGGCACCGCGAGCTCAGCGGAAACCATGGCGAAGGGCGCGCGTGCCGGCCCGACGCACTCCATGGGCCAAGCGAGGTGAGGGACGCCGAAAGGAGCCCTGTCTTCGTGCGTGCCGCTCAGAGCGCGAACTGTCGTAGAGAGGCGGCGAGAGCCAACGGTTGGTCACCCTGCACCGAATGCCCCGCACTCTCCATGACGACCACCTCGAGCGAGGGATGGCGTCGGCACATCTCCTCGACGTCTTCGTCGCGCACGAACGGCGAAAGCTCACCCCGGACGAGGAGTGCGGGCACCTTGGTGTCGCTGATGTCGCGCCACAGAGGTGTGAAGTCGGCGGCGTTGGTGGACCCGGTCCCGTTCCCGTTCCCGTTCCACCCTCGGTCCCCGGTCACCTTCCAGCCCGGACCCGGCAGGGAGGGGTCGCTGCGCAATGTCCACCTGCCGTCGTCCAGTCGGCGCATGACGTGCCGGAGGCCACGACGGGCGGCTGCTTCGGAGCGAAACCGGCTGAGCGTGACCGCGGCGTCGGCCAGCTCGTCGAACGAGTCGTAGACGGGCGGGCCGGAAAGGAGCGAGAAAGCGCCGCGGTCCGACGCGGAGAAGGTGCGGGCGGGGTCGTTGAGCTGAGGGGTCGTATCGATGTAGACGGCGCGACGGCACAAGCCGGGGTACTGGGCCGCCAGCCGGATGGTGGTGGCGGCACCGAGGGACATGCCGACCACGACGAGGGCGAGAGGGGCGACCGATTCCATCAGAGACGCGACCGACTCGGCGTTCTGCCAGGGCCCGTAGTCGCCGTCCAGCCGCCAGTCCGAGAGACCGTGACCCGGCAGGTCCACCGCGACGGCCGGGCGTCCGAGCGCCAGGAGGAGCGTGTCCCAGGTGTGGGCGCACTGGCCGATCCCGTGGAGGAGGACCAGCTCCGGTTCGCCCTCGCCCCAGCGCAGGTACGAGATGCCTTGGCCGGAAGGAAGGGTGAAGCGGTGTCGACTCACCAGGGGTGGGTCGTTGAAGGGGATGTCCCATTCGGCCGCGTTCTCGTGGAGGAAACCGAACTCGTCGTACTCGTCCGACACCAACGTGTCTTCGAGAGAGATCACCATCCCGGATCACTCCCGTGGGCCGCGGGATCCGAGTGGTCCGGATGCCGCCGTCGGGGCGCGCCCACCGCAACCGGCGTCCCGCCCCGGCGCCCCCTCCCCCTCTGCCTCACTATCCTCGCTCCTGCTCGCCCCCCACCGACCTCCGGGGCGGGGCCCAATCCCGAAAGAGTATCCCTCTTTAGGTTTCGGGAGCCCGGGGCGGGTCGGCGCCCCGGGTCCCGGCAGGGAGCGTGCCCGTGTCCAGTAGCCGAATGGCCTCGTTTCGGGAGATACCGGGTCGAGCGACCGACCTGATGACGGCCTTCGACCTGTCGGCCCTCGGGTACACCGAGTCGGAGTACCTGGTCGCCGGGACCGCCGCCTCGTACGAGCTGGCGGGGGAGCGGGGCACCGACGGCCGTTGGCCGGTGACGCCCGGCGCCGAGGCGGGATTCCGCACCCGGATCGTCGTCCGGCGCCCCCTGGACGCCGCCCGCTTCAGCGGCACGGTGGTCGTCGAGTGGAACAACGTGTCCGCCGGCATCGACGGCTCACCCGACTGGATCCTGCTCCACCGCCACCTGGCGGCCCAGGGCCACATCTGGGTGGGGGTCACGGCGCAGCGGGCGGGTGTGGAAGGCGGCGGCATCGTCGAGGGCCTGCACCTCAAGCTCCTCGAACCCGACCGCTACGCGGTTCTGGAGCACCCGGGTGACGCCTGGTCCTTCGACATGTTCACCCAAGCCGCTCGGCTGCTCCGGCTGCCCGCGGGCGAGAGCCCGCTCGGCGACCTGGTCCCGGATCGGGTCCTCGCCCTCGGCGAGTCGCAGTCCGCCGCCTGCCTGGTGACCTACATCAACGCGGTCGATCCTCTGGCCCAGGTCTTCGACGGTTTCTTCGTCCACGGCCGGCCCGGCCGCGGTGTGTCGGTCGAGGGGGTCTTCCAACCGTCGAGGGACCTCGAGGCCGTCACCGAGGCGATCTCGTCGGGCGGCGAGTCGATCAGGGCGGACGTCCGGGTCCCCGTCCTGGTCCTGCAGAGCGAGACCGACGTGGTGCTGCTCGGCGGCGGGCGCGCCGACCAGCCCGACACCGATCGCATCCGCGTGTGGGAGATCGCTGGAGCGGCCCACGCGGACAGCTACATCACGGGAGCGGGACGCCACGACGACGGGAAGATCAGCGCGGAGGAGTTCGCCGCGCTCCTGCGACCGACCACGAACCTGCTGATCGGGAAGACGGACAGTCCGATCAACTCAGGTCCCCAGCAGCACTACGTCGGGCAGGCCGCATTGGCCGGTCTGGTTCGCTGGGTCTCGGACGGAACGGCCCCGCCCCGTGCGCCGCGGCTCGAGCTCGACCCCGAGCGGCCCGGGTTCCTCCTCGACGAGGACGGCATCGCGCTCGGCGGCATCCGTACGCCCTGGGTCGACGTCCCGGCAGCGGTGCTCTCAGGTCTCGGGCAGAGCGGCGAGGTGTTCGCCATGCTGTTCGGCCGGACCGAGCTCTTCGACGAGCAAGCCCTGGCGGAGCGCTACCCGGGCGGTCAGGCGGAGTACATCGAGCGGTTCGGGGCGGCGCTCGACGGCACCGTCGCGGCCGGGTTCATCCTGGACGACGACCGATCCGAGATCCTGGCGGTCGCGGCCGCGTCGTTCCCGGTCGTCCTGGCCGAGTAGGCCCATACTGCAGCCCGGCCGAGCGCCGTGGGCGCCGTGTCCTTCGAGGTCTCCAGCTGGGCGCGCGACTCAGTCCGAGGCCGGGAGCGGCTTGGCCCCCTTGACCTCCAGGATGGTCTCGCCGACCGAGATCGATCCCTCGCCGGCCTTGGTGCAGAGCACCTCGAGGCCGAGGTCCTCGTCCGCGTAGCGCTTGCCGAGCTGGGTGCCGCCGTCGAATCCGGTCACGACCGGGACCGGGGATGCTTGCTCGTCGATGCTGTGGAAGGGATGGCCGCCGCAGCGCAGGTCGACCGGATCGGCCGGCGCGCGCACGACGACGACCTCGCATGCATCGACGGCGCTGCGCAGCCGGGTCCCTGCCTTCAGTTGGATCGACACTGGCTTCGTTCCCCGCTTTCCATGACTCGCTTTTCCTTGACTGCTCTTGCGTGATTGCTCTTGCGTGGCTGGCTCGCCCGATGCGCGATGACGGTCCGGCGCCACCCCGACGCCCGCCCGCACGAGCGTCAGGCCTCGTTCAGACGATGCAAAGGTGAAAACACTAATCCAGCGATCCGTTGCACAGGGCCCACGCGTGGGGGCGACGCGCCGCCTCCCCCGGCTCCAGCTCGGTCCGACGGTCCGACGGTCCGACGGTCCGACGAACCAGGTCAAGGGCCTGCGGCGTCCCGACATCGGCGATCGACGCCCGAAACGGGGCGGAGCCGGACCGGAGCCGGACCGGAGCCGGATCGGAGGCCGAACGAACGAAGCCGCCCCGGTGTGCGAACATCCCTGGCTGGCGCGGTGTCCCATCGCGCGAAGCGGCAGTCCAGAGCGGCAGGGAGCGATCACGTGAACCGGGAAGCGGGATGGTACGGCGACCCCTATTTCCGCACGCAGGAGCGCTACTGGGACGGTGAGGCCTGGACCGACCGGACCCGCTCCACCACCGGGGGCACCACGCCGGCCGCGAAGCCGGCCGGCTCGACCGGCAGCGCGGCCTCGGCGCCGTCGCCGGCCGAGCCCGCCGCTGCGCCTGCAGACACCGCCTCGGCCATGCTGGCGGCAACGCCGGCCCGGCCGGCGTCAGGAGGGACCACCAAGAGCGGCACGGACGCACCGCGGAGCGGCCCCGGTGTCTCCGATCCCGAGGCGGGGCGAACGGTTCCCCTGGGCGTCATCACCGCGCCCGGCCCGTCGACGGCGGCACCGGGACACGGCGGATCGGGTCAGCGGCGAGGCCTCCTCGTCGCGGTCGTGGCCGCCATCGTGGTGCTCGCCGCGGTGGGCGTGTTCTTCATCGTGTCGGGCGGCGGCGGCTCGGATGGAAGCGGGGGCGGTGGAGGTGGCGGTGGCACGGCGTCCGCCACCGGTGTCGCCGGGGCGGTGGAGAAAACGCTCCACGCCGGCACCGCGGAAGCCGCCGTCGACGTCAAGGTGTCGACGGCGAGCGGGTCTGCGCTCCAGCAGATCCTCTCGGGATCCGGTGGTTTCGAGCTCAACAGCGGCGCCGGGACGATGGTGCTGGACGTGCCCGGCGTCCCCGCGGAGGAAGCGGCCTCCCAGCTGGTCTTCGTCGGACCGACGGTCTACGTGTCACTCGGTCCGAGCCTTTCCGCTCTGGTCCCGGGCAAGACGTGGGTCGCGGCCACCCCCGCCCAGTTGGGAGCGTCGGGGTCGGGACTGAGCCCCGGGATCAGCGCCTTCGAGCAACTGATCGGCAACCCGGCCACTCTGGTGACACAGCTCCACGGGTCAGGTGTCCGCTTCACCTCGCTCGGCGCCTCGACGTTCGACGGAACTCCGGTCCAGGGGTACCTCGTCAAGATCCCACCGAGCGGGTCGGGTACCGCCGCCGCATCGCCGTCGGGCACCACGGCTGCCGGCGCGCACACGGGAGAGAGGCTTTACGTCTCATCGAAGGGTTACGTCAAGGCCATCGTGGTCCCGGTCGTGGTCGGCACCAACGGCCAGAACTTCCACGAGTCCATCAACATCGTGTTCACCCGCTACGGGCACGCCGTCACCGTCACCCCGCCGCCGGCGGCACAGGTCGCCACCCTGGCGCAGTTCCAGGCCGCCTCGGGTCAGACCAGCCCGACCCCCGGGGCCAGTCCGAGCGCCGGGGCCGGCGCTCCCAATCCGAGCCCGACCAACTGACCGAAGGAGTCGGTGTCGCCGCCCGAACAACGGTCGGCTGTGACACCCGGGCTCGCTCCGGAGCCGGCCCGACCCCGGCCCGGCTGAGCCGGGTGCGTACGAGCGGGGCAACGTCAATCCGCGGCCGATTCCTCGCCGAAGGCCAGGGCGACGGCATTTCGGGTGATGCTCTCGTAGAGCGGCCGAAGCTCGTCGACGATGCCGGCCGCGTCGCCGAGCGGAGCAGGGTCGAGCTGTCGAAGGACGAGGTCGGGCGCGACGGTCAACCGTGGTCGGACCTCCACGATCGACGCGGCCTCGTCGTCGCCCCAGAACGAAACCGCTTCGGATGACCGGGCCGCCTCCCGGCGCTCTGCGTCGAACGTAGGCCATCCGAAGTTCCCGGGCTCCGAAACGTCGCTCGAACTCTCCGCTTCGGAGTCATCGGCGCTGCGACCACGTCGTCGCGCCCTGAGGTCGGCGAGCAGACCTTCCTTGTTCCGGCCGCGCCAGGCGAAGATGAGAAAGGGATCGTCGTCGAAGGCTTCCGCCATCAGGTAGTAGACGGCGGCGATGTGCTTGCACGGATTCTCCCAGTCGGGGCACGAGCACGCGGAGACGAGGTCGTCGTCCGAGTCCGGGAAGAGCGTGGTCGAGGATTCGACGAAAGCCTCCTCGATCTCCTCGGGCATCTGTCCGGACAGGAGCTTGGCCAAGAAGACAGCCCGCGAAGCCATGACGTCCTCGATGCCGCCCCACTGGGAATCGCTCAAGATCTCGGTCTCGATGAACACGCGGTACGGCTTGGCACGCGAGCCCTGGACCGAAGCGCGGACCTGACCGGGGACGATCTCGAGACTCAGAACCTGGCCGGCTCGGGCGTACCGTTTGCCCCTTTGCAGACGGCCCCCGATGTCGAACGACTCCAGCACGGCGATGAAGCGTCGCGACCACCAGGTGTCACCGATCTGCCCGCGCTTGCTGCGGGCCTTGACACCCCCTTCGACCGCGATCGGCTTCGAGGGCGGTGGCCACCAGCCGTCGGCCGGACGACCGGAACGGTCCGATGGTCGACGTGAGGGCATCACTCGTCCTCGACGGCGTCGGTCGACAGGGCGATCACCTCGCGAAGCTGGTCGGTCGACAGCTCGGTGAGCCAGCTCTCGCCGGTGCCGACGATCCGTTCGGCCAACGCGCGCTTGGCTTCGATCATGACGTCGATGCGCTCCTCCAGCGTCCCCCCGCACACGAATTTTCGGACCTGCACATTGTGCTTCTGACCGATCCGATAGGCCCGGTCGGTCGCCTGGTCCTCCACCGCCGGGTTCCACCATCGGTCGAAGTGCACGACCTGTGTCGCCGCCGTCAGATTGAGGCCCGTTCCACCGGCCTTCAACGAAAGGAGGAACACCGGCGGCCCGTCGCCACCCTGGAAGCGCTCGACCATGGAATCGCGCGCCCGCTTCGCCACGCCGCCGTGCAGCCAGAGGACGTCGCAGTGCAGTCGCTGACGCAGATGCCGCTCGAGCATGCCGCCCATCTCCGTGAACTGCGTGAAGACGAGCGACCGGTCCCCCTCGGCCATCGCTTCGTCGAGAACTTCGACCAGGCGCGTCAACTTGCCCGAGCGGCCGGCGAGGGATGAGCCGTCGCCGAGGAATTGCGCCGGGTGGTTGCAGACCTGCTTGAGCTTCATCATCGTGGCCAGGACCAGGCCTCGGCGTTCGATCCCCTCTGCCTCGTCGATCCTGGCCAGCATGTCGTCGACGACGGCCTGGTAGAGCGTGGCCTGCTCGCGGGTCAGGACGCAGAACTCCTTCATCTCGAGCTTCTCCGGAAGATCGGCGATGATCGTCCGATCGGTCTTCAGGCGCCGGAGTACGAACGGTCCGGTGATCCGCCGGAGCTTGCCCGCCGCGTCGTCGTCCCCTCCGCGCTCGATCGGATCGGAGAAGTGCTCTCTGAAGCTCCGTTCGGACCCGAGGATGCCCGGATTGAGGAACTCCATGATCGACCAGAGCTCGCTCAACCGGTTCTCGACCGGCGTACCCGTCATGGCGATCCGCCGCTCCGCCGGGATCGACCGGACGCTCTGGGTCGTGCGGGCGGCGCCGTTCTTGATCTGTTGGGCCTCGTCGAGAACGATACGGCGCCAACGGACGCTCGACAGCACTTCGACATCGCGCGTCGCCAGGCCGTAGGTCGACAGGACCAGGTCCACCCGGCCCGCGTGTTGGACGAACGCCTTGCCGGTCAGTCGGCCGGGCCCGTGGTGGACGTACACGGACAACTTCGGTGCGAAACGAGCCGTCTCGCGCTGCCAGTTTCCCACCAGGGACATCGGGCACACGACCAGCGTCGGACCCAGTCCGGGTCGCGCCGCACGACGAGGCGTCCGGGGGATGTCCGGCTGCGGTGGGTCGTCGGGCGTGGGTGCGGTTCGGGCCCGCTCGTGGACCAGCAGCGCAAGGAGCTGAGCCGTCTTCCCCAGTCCCATGTCGTCGGCCAGGCACGCCCCGAGACCGAGCTCGCCCAGGAAGGCGAGCCACCCGAGTCCCCGTTCTTGATAGGGGCGGAGCTCGCCGGAGAATCCTTCGGGAGTCGGAGTGGGCTCGAGCGTTCGATCTTCGGCTCCCCTGAGCAGGTCGCCCAGCCAACCGTCCGCCGCCACGTCGACGACCGGAAGGCCCTCCGGACCTTGATCGAATCCCAGGCCGGATCGTAGGACCGTTCCGGCCGCCATCACCTCGCCGGTGGCGCCCCGCTTCCCGACGGCGGTGATGGCGGCGGAGATCTCGTCGAGATGCAGCTCCACCCATTGACCGCGGACACGCACGAGCGGCTGCTTCAGTCGGGCCAGCTGGCGCAGCTCGGTCAGGCCGATCGTGTCGTCTCCCAGCACAGCTTCCCAACGGATGTCACACAGGCCGTCGAGACCGATGACGCCGGAGGCCGGCCCACCCTTCGAGCTGGTCCGTGCCTTGAGCCGCAGTCCGAGCCGTGTCCTCGAGGCGCGCCACCACGGGGGAGCGAAGACCCCGAATCCGGCTTCCTCCAGAATCGGCGCACCGTCGCGAAGAAACGTCAGGATGCCCGCCGCGTCGGTCGTGTAGTCGCACGGAGCGGCGGACGCCAATGCGCTTCCGAGCGCGGGCACGAGTCGGGCAGCCTGACCCAGTCCGCGCAGAAGGTGCTCGTCGGGGTGCGCGACATGGCGCGCGATGGCGGTCAGCTCCGGGCCGTCGGACCAGACGTCCTCCGCCGAGACCACCAGGCTGGGGTCGTCGACCGCTTGGAGAGCGAAGTGGACGCGCCAGCCTTCTCCCGGATCGGGTGGGCGATTCTTCTTTCGTGTCCCGGGTCGAGGGGACGCGCTCGTCGTGTCGGGCGTCGCGCCTTCGCCGTCCTCCTCCGCGGGGGGAACGATCCGAAAGCAGGTCCGAACTGATTCGGCGGTCGCGCTGCTCGTCGCATGCCATACGCCGAGCCGTCCCGCCAGTCGGATGCACTCGTCCTCGTCGCACTCGCCCAGGGCGCCGTCGGGGGATCCGAGGGCGCGCACCCAGGTGTCGACGACGTCCGCTTTGGTCCCCGGTCGTGTGGCCCGTGTCGTCGCCGGGCCGACCAGGTCCCGGGCCAGCGCGTCCGTCATCGCCCACATCACCGAGCGCAGGACCTCGTCGCCGGGTTCGCGGCCCTGATCCGCCGGCGCGCCCCCGTCGTCGACGGGCCGACACTCGCCGCCATGAACGAGGGCGGAAGGGCCCACGCGAGCGCTTCGATCCGACCGCGGTCACGACCGTCGATGAGCGGGCGCCAGCACGCCCTCCAGCGCTCATCGACCAGTGCGAGATCGGGGAGCAGCCGGCCCCGGGCCAGGAGCTCGACCACCACCCCGACCGAGTGGGCGGCGAAGCGGATATCGGACCCGAGAACGACGCCGGAGGGATTCGTGTCCGTGAACGACGGATCGCCGGTTCTCAGCGATGTCAGCGTGCAGAGGAATCTCGCTGCGGCAGGCGGGTCGAGCACGTAGCCCGGTGCGGTCCACGACGAGAAGTCCTCCTCGGACGTCGAGGGGGTATGGGGACCGCGGAGTGCTCCGGGCGGAGGCTCGCCGTCGAGCGGGGAGCCGAGAGGCCCTCCGTCAGCGACGGGGAGTCGCAGCGTGAGCAGCACGTGCTCTTCTCCGAGCAGGTCGGCAGCCGCCATCCCCGCCATCTCGACGACGGCCAGCCGGAGAAGGTCGGGATCGAGCGCGGAGGGATGAGGCTGTGGCCGACGGGCCGGGCGACCCCGGCGGGCCGGCGTCGTCCGGGGCCGGTTCCCGTCCTCCGCCCAAAGTGCCAGGCGGCCTGACGCGGTGAGCCACGCGGCGTGCAGGACGATCACGTGCCCATACTGGCGCGGCGCAGTCACCGCGCCCATCTGACCGCCCGATCCGGTGGGGCGCGTTTCTGGCGCTGGGCGGCGCCGCCCGATCAGGGCCCGTCGCCGACGTCCGACGACGACGCGCACACCGCCCGGGCCAACGCGCCCCAGAGCTCGAAGCGCTCGGGGTGGGCTACCACGTCGATGCCGGTGAAGTAGCTCACCACCCGGGTCGCGATGCCGCCGTACTTGGCCACCACCTTGTCGGCGACGTCGTCCCAGGTGCCGACGGTGGTGAACTGCTCGAGCAGGTCGTCGTCGATCACCGCCGCCATCCCGGCGATGTCGCCCGCCCGCTGGCGCTCGCGGATGCGCTCGGTCGTCCCCTCCCGGTCCAGCTGCTCGAAGATGAACCCGTAGTTGGGGGTGGAGCCGTAGAAGGAGACCTGGACCCGCGCCCTCTCCCGCCAGACCGAGCGCTCCTCCTCGGTGTCGCCGACGCAGAGGAACGCCGGCACAATCACCTCGAGGTCCTCCAGCTGGCGCCCCGAGCGCGCCGCTCCCGCCCCGAGCTCGGGCAGCACCGTCTCACGCAGGTAGGTCGGCGTGTTGAGCGGGTGCACGTGAAGACCGTCCGCCACCTGGCCCGCCATGCGCAGCATCCACGGGTTGACCGCCGCGATGTCGATCGGGGGGTCGGCTACGGGGATCGGACCGGGCGACCACATGGCAGGCAGCAGGGACATGGCGTAGTAGTCGCCCTCGACGGCCAGAGGCCCCCCGGTGCGGAAGGCATCGAAGATCTGCTTGACCGCGAGCACGTACTCGCGCAACCTCGGGCCGGGCGGATCGAACTCTGACCCGTACCGCCGCTCGATGTGCGCCCGCACCTGTGCCCCGAGCCCGAGCCGGAAGCGGCCACCGCTCGCCTCGGCCAGCTCCCACGCGGTCGAGGCGGTGACCATAGGGCTCCGCGGGAACGCCACGGCGATCCCCGTCATGATGTCGATGTCGGCGGCGAGGGCCAGGGCGCCGCAGGTCAGGTAGGCCGTTCGCCCGGCCTCGGTCACCACGAGTCCCGACAGACCGGCCTCGGCGGCGCGCCGTCCGAGCTCGGGCACCCGCCGCAGCGGCTGCGCCCCGAGCATGGCGTCGAAGCGCAACGTCACGACTCGTTCTCCTCCCACGTCTCCACCGTCCCAACCGTCTCCACCCTCACGACTCGCCATCCTCTCCGATCACCCGTCCACCACGCCGCACGGGGACCCAGTCGTTGAGCGACGGGAAGTACTCCTCGCTGTGGTCGATCGTCGCGCCGGCGGCGAAGTGGTACACCATCGCGGCCCGGATCCCGCGGGATTCGTTGTCCGTCGACCGGTGCATCAGATGGCTGTCGAAGACCAGCAGGTCGCCCGGGTCCATCAGCACCGGCTCGGACCCGGTCATGTCGTGGTCGAGGATCTCGAAGTAGCCGTAGTTGGCCCCCGGCCGGCCGTCCGGCACGTGGGTGCGGACCGGCTCGGTCTGCGAACCCGGGAGCACGTGGAGACACCCGTTGGCCAGCGTGGCCTCCGTCACGGCCAGCCAGACGCCGACGACGGGCCGCGCCGGCTCGAAGGGGAAGTAGAAGGAATCCTGGTGCCAGGGTTGTCCCCAGGCGCCCGGCGTCTTGAAGATGAACTGGGACAGGAAGACGTCCACGTCGTCGCTCCCGATCAGTGGCGACACCAGGTCGACCACGTCGGCCGAGTGGGCGAAGGAAGCGAACACTGTGTCCCGGTGCAGCTTGAAGACCTTCGACACGGCGTCCTCGGGTTGTGCGACCGCCGCGCCGGCCTTGTTCGACTCGGGCAGCACCTTGGCCCCGAGTGTTCCCGCCAACTCGGGCTCGCGCACGATGCGCGTCACCCGCTCCAGCATCGCCTCGCACGTCTCGGGCCCGGCGAAGGCCGGCACCCGGAAGAAGCCCCGTGCCGACCACGACGCCAGGTGCTCGTCGCGCATCACCGTGGTCACCACCCCCGCACCGTCCTCATCACCTCGATGCAACGCTCACCACCCGACGCAAACACTCACCACATCGGTACCGCAGGCGCGCCGGGCACGAACCCGTCCGCCAGCGGCCAGGCCACCGGCGTCACGTCGCTCGCGATCTGCGCACCCATCGCGATCCCCGCCCGCTCCACCGACGGATGCGGGAAGCGCCCCTCACCCCGCGTCGATCCGTCGGCGAAGTAGATGGCGGTGTGCACGCGCCGCACCCGATCGGTGGTGTTCGCCCGGGCGAGATGAAACGTGAGCCCGTGGTGGAACGACACCGAACCGGCCGGCACCTCGACCCACACCGGCTCAATCGCCGCGAGCTCGGCCCGGGCCAGCGGGTCCTCCTCGTCACCGGTCCTGAGGTTCACGCCGGTGAAGATGTTCACGAACTCGCGCAGACCGAGCCGGTGTGAACCGGGCAGGAAGCCCATGCAGCCGTTGGCGGGCGTGGAGCCGTCGAAGGGGATCCACGCCGTGACCGTGTCGGTCTCGACGATCGGCCAGTAGGGCTGGTCCTGGTGCGGATCCGTCTCGCGCCCTCCCGGCTCCTTGTAGAGCGCCTGGTCGTGCCAGAGCCGCACGGCGTCGACGCCGAGCAGCCTCGCCGCCGTCCCGGCGATCATGGGGTGGAAGTCGAGGGGGCGCACGTCCGCGCAGTCCTCCCACAGGTTCTGGCACTGCACGAAGCTCTGCTCGTAGCGCGACTTCTCGGTCAGCGTGCGCGTGTCGTTCCGGCTCCGCCGGGCGACGCCCTCGTCCACCGCCGCCCCGTACCGGGCGAGCTCGTCGGCTCCCAACAACCCGGGCACCACGACGAACCCGTCGCGCTGGAAGTCCTCGACGAGCTGCAGACTGGGTGCCGCGACGGTCGTCACGGCGCGTCCGGCGCGTCGTGGCGCACCTCACGAATGCGCCCGACCAGCTCGTGCACGCTCGGCGACTCGAGCCACGGGGTGAGGTCGAGGTCGAATCCGGAGTCGGGGAACGGTCCCTGGTCGAGCGTGTGCGGCTCCGAGGCCATGAAGCGCCCGCCGATGCGGCGCACCTCGGTCAACAACTCGGCGTAGGGAAGTCCGCTGGCTGCCGGCGAACCGAAGCCGAAGACGCGCTCCGAACCCATGACCGCGTTCGCGGCCGCCCGACCGCTGAGATAGCGCTGGTAGTCGTTGCGTTCGAGCTCGCCGGTGTAAGCCTCGAGGATGTGGGCCGCCCGGTCGAGCACGCGCTGGTCGAAGGCGTGAAAGACGTTGGGCACCGGCAGGTCACCCCAGACCCCCCACATCCACCAGCGCACGCTCGGGTCGAGCTCGGCCATGGCCCACTGCACACCCCGGCCGACGGTCTCGTGCCCGTGGTGGACGTCGTGGGGGGAGGGCGAGACGACGATGGACGCGCCGTGCTGTTCGACCAGCGGAGGCAGCTCGGCGGCCAGCCGCTGTGCCGCCGCGTCGAGGTCCGCGTCGAGGTCGAGGTCCAACGGCGGATCGAGGAAGACCGGGACGAACTGCGCCCGTTCCGATGCCTCCTGCGCCTCGGAGCGCCGCCTCTCGTGATCGCCGGCGAAGCCCAAGCTGGCGACGACGCTCACCACGGTCCAACCCCGGTCGCGCAGGTGGAGCAGCGACCCCGGGCAGCCCACGGCCTCGTCGTCGGGGTGCGGTGCGACGTGGAGCAGGGTGGGCGACACGACACCGCAGGTTAACGCCGGATGGACTACATTCGACACCCGTCCTTGGCGAAAGGGGAGCTGTGCTGAAAGTCGTTGGTGCCGGAGTGGGCCGGACAGGAACCCACTCGTTGAAGGTGGCGCTCGAGCAATTGTTGGGCGGGACGTGCCACCACATGATCGAGGTCTTCGCCCATCCCGAGGAGGTGCCGGCCTGGACCGACGCCATCGACGGGCGACCCGTCGACTGGGCCGAGATGATGAAGGGCTACACCGCCGTGGTGGACTGGCCTGGGGCGAGCTTCTGGCCCGAGCTCTCGAGCGCGAATCCCGACGCCCTGGTGCTGCTGTCGGTACGTGATCCCGACACGTGGTACACGAGCTGCACCAACACCATCTTCGGCGGCATCAGGATGATGGCGGAGGGAGGCGACGAGTGGATGGCGGCCATGTTGCGGCTCTTCGCCGAGCGCTTCAGCGATCAGATCGAGGACCGCGACGCCATGATCGCCGCGTTCGAGAAGCACAACGACGCGGTCAGAGCGGCCATACCGAAGGAGCGTCTCCTCGAGTGGACCGCAGCCGACGGCTGGGAACCGATCTGCGAGAGGCTGGGCGTGCCGGTTCCGTCGGAGCCCTTCCCGGTCACCAACACGACTGACGAGTTCCGCGCCATGATGGCGTCGCAGGCCGAGGGCTGAGTTTCGGAGGCTGTCGCTCGCCGAGGTGGGCGCCGTGGTTTGCCGTGGTGGGCGAGAGCGATCGTTCCTCTGTGTTGATCCGCTCCCGAGAAGGCCTGCCGTGCCTCCGGTTCGCCAGGCGACCGATCCAAACATCTGTCGACGAAAGAAGATGGCCATGAGCGAGCCGAGACCTCACAATGCTGTTGGCCTGGTCGTCAATGTTCTGAGAAACGGGTTCGTCGCGCTCGTTCTGAGTCCGACCTCATCCGGGACGGGATCGGCACGGCTCCGAGGTACCGGATCGGGACGACGACAATTTCTCGGGATGGCCGGCGGGCTGGTCCTGGCGTCGACGTTGACCATGCTCGGAGCGAACCCTGCTGCCGCTGCCACCCAAAAATTCGTCGGCCTGTCGTCCACCGCCACCGGGCACGGGTACTGGCTTGTCAGCACTTCCGGTACCGAGTACCCACTCGGAGATGCCGCAACGCTGACGAATTCGCTCTGCGATTCCAGCTTCGCACCTCCGGTCGTCGGCATCGCAACTACGCCCAACCATGGCGGCTATTGGGAAGTCACCGCGAAGGGCTCGCTCGCGTGTTTCGGCAATGCTCCGTTCTATGGATCGCTCGGCTCGCTGACCCTCGACAGCCCCATTGTCGGAATGGCAGTCACACCCGACGGAAAGGGCTACTACCTCGTGAATGCGGTGGGCGCGATTTTTGCTTTCGGCGATGCCGTCTTTTATGGCTCTGAAGGTGGCAAGACAATCCCCGCGCCCATTGTCGGGGTGGTGGCATTCCCGAACGCCAGCGGAGCGAGTGGCGGGTACTGGGAGTTCGGGGCCAGTGGCGCCGTCTATCCCTTCGGTTCGGCTCTGAGTTATAGCTCGGTGACCAGTAGCTCGAAGTTCGTCGCGATGGCGAGCTCGGCCGATGGGCTCGGTTACTGGCTCACGTCGGCCAAAGGTCGTGTCCGGCATTTCGGCGATGCCTTCGGGCACGGATCGACCACGGCGCCGAGCAAGCCGATAGTCGCCATGACAGTGACGCCTGACCATGGGGGTTATTGGGAGCTCGGTTCGACGGGTCAGGTTTACCCCCATGGTGATGCCGTGTCCTACGGCAATGGCCCGTAGTCTCGATCCTCTTCCGAATCCCGCTGCGGCCGCTCCAGCTCTGTAATGCGCTCGGTAATGCGCTCGAAACGAGTCGACACCGGGCACTCGTAGGACTGGGCGAAGTCGTTGCCGCTGGGGCATGGGCTCGAAAGCATTGCCCGAGCCGAACTCGTTGACAAAGTGGGTGCGGGAGATCTCCAACGAATCTGGGTGCGCCCCTTGCTCGCGTTCCTCGTCATGGCTAGCGTGAAGTTGAAGCCATTCGTCGTTTGGGGGCGGACCCCAGACACACGACGAAGGACTGAAAGGGCGGTACTCATGAAGCTGATCAAGACTGTGGCGATCGTCGCCGCGCTCGGAGCGACTCCGGCACTCATCGTCGCAGTGCCCTCAAACGCTGGGGCGGCGAGTGGGCCGCGGGTGTCGTTCGCCGGCGCGCACCCGGACACGCTCCCCACGAGCACAATCAAAGGGAGCCCGGCGAAGTTCAAGCCGGCGGCGCTGACGGCCACCGGTGCCTGGGACGGGACGTCGTCGTGCACGACGGCAGTGGCATCGTTCAACATCAACAACGCGGAGGCGGTGACGGAGAAGTTCAAGGTCACCGCCACCGGCATCACGGGGGCGCTTAAGATCGCGCTCCCCGCGGGGCAAGGTACCTCCATCTGCGTTACCACCGGCTACAGCGGGGTCCTGACGGCGAAGCTGAAGGTGGACAGCAAGACGCTCAACGTGACCTTCTGACTCACAAACCTACACAGATGAGCGTTGCGGTCCCGCCTTCGCGGCGGGGCCGTTTCGCGTCTGGCATCATCCCCGCCTGGGCCAGATTCCGACGTGCCGCCTGGGCAAGATCCCGACGTGGCATCGGACCTGACCTGACCTGACCTGGAGCTAACCCCGCACCTCGAATACCTGCCACGTGCGCGGCACCCCCTTCAACTCGTACGCACCCCGCTCGGCGAACTCTATGCCCGAGCCGACGACCAGAGGCGGTACGGATCCCGAGACGAGTATCTCGTTCGGTCCGGCCAGTGCGCCGATTCGCGCGCCGATGTGAACGGCGATACCCGCCAGATCGTCCTCTCGGATGGCGCATTCACCGGTGTGGAGCCCGGAGCGGATCTCGAGGCCGAGACGCCGGGCGCCGTCCCTCATGGCCGAGGCGCACAGGATGGCGCGGGCCGGACCATCGAAGGCGGCGAGAACACCGTCGCCCGTTTGCTTGACGGCTCGGCCTCGAAACCGGCTTAGCTGTCGACGAACCATCGCGTCGTGGTCGTCGAGAAGCTCTCGCCACCGGCGGTCGCCCAACCCTGTGGCGGCCTTGGTCGAATCGACGATGTCCGAGAACAGGATCGTGACGAGCACCCGGTCGATGCCTTGCACGGTCCGCTCACCCGTGACGAACTCCGAGATCTCCCCCACCAGAGCGTCGACATCGCCGAAAAATGGAAACGAGTCAGATCCTTCCAATTCGACGAAGGTCGCCCCCTCGATGTGCTCCGCGATGTACCGTCCGAGCTCGGGGGGATACAGCCGATCGCCTCGGCGGTGCAGCACCAGGGTCGGGGCCGTGATCGCGCCCAAGACCGGTCTGACGTCGCTGGCGAAGTTCCGGCGGAACAGTGCCTCCGCCTGCCCGGGGCTGGCGGAGTTGGCACTGTAACGGGCCCAGCGCTCCCGGAACGCCTCGTCCGAGGACGGCGCGATCCGCTTCAGGTAATACGCCGTTCCCCATCTCTCACCGAGCGTCGACGCAATCTGGTCGAGCGCCTCGGCCGGCGCTCCGACGGAGTAGGTCTCGTCGTTGGCCAGCGCGGCATAGGACCCGTACACGACGAGTCGATCGACACGTTCGGGATGGGTCCCCGCCAACATGAGCGCCAGCGGGCCGGCGTGGTCGAGTCCGATGATGGTTGCCCTCTCGAGTGCGAGTTCGGCCATGACGGCCTCCACGTCGTCCATCCGCTCCTCGAGGGTGGGGAGGTCGGAGAGCGGAACCGGATCCGACATACCTGCACCACGCTCATCGAGGAGGACGAGTCGACAGAAGGACGCGAGCTGTTCGTAGAAACGGCGGACGACCGGTTCCTCGTAGTAGATGCGGAGATGGGTGGTCACCCCCATGAGAAGCACCACGGGCGGGCCGTCGTCACCCACGGTCGCGTATGCGATGTGCAATCCGTCGGGTGTCCGGGCGTACCTGACGTCCAAGACGTCGTCCACGGCCGAATGCTATCGAGCCCCCGGCGTGGCTCTGAGAAGGCAGACTTGAAAAGCCATGGCCCACGTCACGTGCACCCTCTCGGGCATAACCAAGCGGTTTTCCAGAAGGGGTCCCTGGGTGCTCGAGGGTATCGACCTCGAACTCGAGCCCGGGTCGAGGACCGTGGTCGTCGGCGGAAATGGTTCTGGAAAGTCGACGCTTCTTCGCATCGCGGCAGGAGTGAGCCGGCCCAGCAACGGCACGGTCAACCTTCCGGACCGCATCGGCTACGTACCCGAGAGGCTGGCCGCCCGGACCAGATTCACCGGAGCGGAATATCTGAGCCACATGGGCCGGATCAAGAAGCTCGATGCTCGGACGGTCGTCGTTCGAAGTCAGGAACTGCTGGAGCGCCTGGACCTCCAGCCCGGCCCGGACGTGCCTCTGGCGTCTCTGTCAAAAGGAAACTGCCAGAAGCTCGTCATCGCCCAGGCCTTCTTGGGTCCCACCGATCTTCTGGCGCTCGACGAACCATTCAGCGGTCTTGATCCCGTCGCGCATGCGGTTCTCGGTGAGTTGACGACCGACGCGCAGGCCGGCGGCACGATTGTCCTGATCAGTTCGCATTTTGCCCTTCCGGATCAGGCAGCCCAGCTCCAACTGGCCATACGCAATGCCGGCCTGGTCGAGATCGACTCCGACGAGGTTCCGAGAGGGCCCACCGTCGACGTCATGGAAGTTGAACTTCTTCCGACCGAGAGAGCCTCAGGTCGAGAAGAGGTCGCCTCCATCCCCGGGGTCTCGCAGGCTCGCTTCGTGCCACCCGAGGGCCGCTTGGTGCTCCTCACCGATCGTCACCACATCGATCACGTTTTGACAGCCGCCATAAGTCAGGGTTGGTCGGTTCGATCGGTGCGTGCACGGCTCCGTGATGGTTCTCTCGAATGATCGCGCTCATGAGGTACGTGGCGAGGGACGTGTTCCGATCACAACGATGGGTGGCGCCCGTGCTCTGCTTCGCTGCGATCGATGCCATCATCGGCGCGCAGAGCGGATCCGTACTGCCCAGCTATGCGATCGTCGCGGCTGCGCTTCTCTTCATCACGACCTGGCTGACGGTCGTCATCATCAACAGTGAAGATCCGATCCAGCTGAGCATCACCGAGGTCTGTGCCGGCAGTCAGACGAAGGTTCGCGTCTCCAAGCTGGCGGTCAGCCTTCTGATTGCAGTCGTACTCGGGATCCTCGGAATGATCGTTCCCACGATCATCTCCAATTCACCGACAACCGCCAGAGTGGTCATTGCGGGCATCTGCGCTCAGGTCATCACGGCTGTCATGGGCGTGACCTTCGGGGCAATCTGCAGTCAACCGATCGTCCGCCGCAGATCGTGGTCGGTTCTGCTCGGCGTCCTACTCGGCATGGCGACGGTGTTGATCCCACATGGTCCGCCCACCCGCCAGCTGCTGGTGCTCTTCAACAAGACGGGGCATTTCGCCCTCGGCCCGTCGGTTCTTCTCATCGGTGTCGAGACACTCCTGTTGGCAGGGATCGTGACGGCATGGTCACTTCGTTTTGCCCGCCAGAGGGTCTGAGAGTCATCTGTTCGCGGCAGACTCGAACCCATCGTGGTTCGAAGGGCCCGTCAGCCCCTGTTCTTTGAGCCTGCGTCCCCCGAGAGGGTGCCCCTCGAGACGATCGCGGTCACGGTCTTGCGGTCCAGACCGGAGACATCCGCCATTTGTCGGAAGGACGCGCCGGCGCGGTGAGCCACGCGGATCATGTCGTCTCGGATCCGCGCCTCCTTGGCGACACGTTCCGCGCTCAGGCTGACGACGACGAGCGCGGCGCCGACCTCTCCTTCCGCGGACCCCCCGGTACTTCTCCATCACGGTGGTGGCCGCGGACACCTGTGACTCCACCCTCATCCATCGCTGTCGTCGGGGGTTGGGGCGAGCTAGGAGATTCGTGGAATAATCTTGACCGAATACTCGAAATAGAATATTATGACAGCCATGCCCCGCTGGTCCCGCACGAATCCCCTGGCCCTGGCCGTGCTGGTGTGCCTCTACGAGAAGCCGATGCACCCCTACGAGGTGGCCCAGACGCTGCGTCAGCGGGCCAAGCAGGAGAGCGTGCGGCTCAACTACGGCTCGCTGTATGCCGTCGTGGAAGGCCTGGAGAAGAAGGGCTTCATAAAGGCGACCGGCACCCTCCGCGAGGGGAAACGGCCTCAACGAACGGTCTACGAGATCACCGAGGACGGCGCGCGGGAGATGAACGACTGGATGACCGAGCTCATCGGCGTTCCGGCCAAGGAGTACCCCGCATTCATGGCGGGGCTCTCGTTCCTCCCGTCCCTCCCACCCGACGAGGCGCTGATGGCGCTGCGCTCGAGGGCCGATGCCTTGACGGTGAAGCTCGCCGGCATCCGCGGCGCCATGAAGGCGGGTCGCGACGCCGGACTGCCTCGCCTCTTCGAGCTCGAGGCCGAGTACGAGGAGCAGCAGCTCGCCGCCGAGCTGAAGTTCGTGAGCGGACTGGCGGAGGAGATCTCCTCGGGCCAGCTCGAAGGCTTCGAGTTGTGGCGCGCCTTCCACACCGACGAATTCGACGCAGAGGAGGTGCGGTTCGACTTCAAGCTGCCGGCCGAATAGAGCCCGCTGAACGATCCCAGCGGGGTGAAAGCATTCCAGTCGATGCCCGAGCGTCGAACCGGGAAACGACCCGGGGCCGCGTGACGCAACACGCGGCCCCGAGCCCACACACCCACGAGCTCGATCCCGGAGGACCTGCGCCCGAGGTAGCACGCGTAGCGTAGGTCACTTCCGTCGGAACGGCTCTGTCACGAACCGCGTCGCCCTGTCGGGCACACGGCCAGTCACGACGACGGAAAGGAGGCGCGCGCATGCACGCCCTGATAGAGGCCGACGGCCTTACGAAGTGCTTCGGGAAGGTCCAGGCCCTCTCGGAGCTGAGCCTCACCCTGCCACCCGGCGAGCCGGTGGCCATCCTCGGTCCGAACGGCGCCGGCAAGACGACGTTCATCCGGATGGTGGCCACCTTGTTGGCTCCCGACCGCGGCACGTTGCGGGTCGGCGGCCACGATGTGGTCGAGGACTCCATGGCGGTCCGGCGCATGATCGGCTTGGCCGGCCAGTCCGCCGCGGTCGAGGAGATGATGACCGGGCGGGAGAACCTGGTGATGGTGGCCCGCCTGTACGGCCGGGGCCGGAAGCAGGCGGTCACCAGCGCGGAGCACATCCTCGAACGCATGGACCTGACCGGCGCGGCGGACCGGCTCGTGAAGACGTACTCGGGCGGCATGCGCCGGCGCCTCGACCTCGGGGCCAGCCTCGTCGGGAATCCGCGGCTGCTGCTGCTCGACGAGCCGACGACGGGGCTCGATCCCGGGAGCCGGCTCGAGGTGTGGGATGCCGTGCGCGAGATGAGTGTGGACGGGACCGACGTGGTGCTGACGACGCAGTATCTCGACGAGGCCGACCACCTGGCGGCCACCATCGTCATCATCGACGCCGGTCGGGTCATCGCCCAGGGGACGCCGAGCGAGTTGAAGTCCCGGGCGGGTGCGGACGTGATCGAGCTGCACACCGTCGACGTGGTGACGATGGAGCGCGCCGCGTCGGTTCTCCACGCGCTGCCTACCGGCGAGGCAACCGGCGATCCGTTGACGGACCCGGCGACGCACCAGTGCTCGCTGGCCGCACCGGGTGGAGCGAAGTTGCTGCCGCTCGTCGTGCGGGCGCTCGACGACGCGGGAGTGGAGGTGGAGGACATCTCGCTCCGGCGACCCACCTTGGACGAGGTGTTCCTCGCGCTGACGGGAAAGGCGGCGGCGCAGGATACGGGCGAAGGTGCGAACGGCGCACGAACGAATGATGCAGGGACGACGGACGCGGGTACGACGGACGCAGGAACGACGGACGCAGGAACGAAGGAGGACGCAGCATGACCATGGACATCACACTCGATCCCGCCGAGGGCGTGGCTCTCCGGCGCGCCACGGCGGAGAACTCTGGGGCGGCCTACCTCGCTGCCTCGGGCCAGGTGGCGACCCGGACGCTCAAGAAGTTCGTCCGCACCCCGGCCCTCATCGTGGCCGGCACCGCGCAGGGAGTCCTCTTCCTCCTCATCTTCCGCTACGTGTTCGGCGGGGCGGTCTCCGCGGCCACGGGCGGGCTGTCCTACGTCGACTTCCTGGTTCCGGGCTTCGTGGTGACCGGCGTGCTCTTCCAGGGCATGAGCGCGAGCAGCGGGGTGGCCGAGGACCTCCAGGGCGGGCTGTTCGACCGGTTGCGCTCCCTGCCCATCCGACTGCTCTCCATCGTGACGGGCCGGGTGGGTGCCGACTCCGCCCTCGTAGCCTGGGGCGTCGTCGTCATGACGGCGGTCGGCTTCGCGGTCGGGTTCCGCATCAGCGGCTCGACGGCGGGCGCGGTGGCGGCGCTCGGGCTGACCGTGCTGTACGGCTTCGCCTTCGTGTGGCTGTTCATCGCCATGGGTCTGTTCGCCGGGAGCCCGCAGGCGGCGCAGGGACTGTCATTCCTCGTGTTCCCGCTCAGCTTCTGCTCCTCGGCCTACGTGCCGGTCTCGACCATGCCCGGGTGGATGCAGGCCTTCGCCGAGCACCAGCCCATGACCTACATGTGCAACACAGTCCGTGTCCTCACGGGTGGGCCGGCGGCCGAGCAACTGCTGGGGCAATCGCTGTCGTCGTATCTCTGGCCGTCGCTCGCCTGGACGGTGGGCCTCATCGTGGTGTTCGCACCGTTGGCGGTGTGGAAGCTCAAGCGGTCGTGAGCACATTCACGCAATCCTTCACCGGTGAAGGGCGTGTGGCTGGGAGCGGCACAATGAGGTAGTGAGCGGGTAGCGGTCGTGGCGAATTGCTTCCCGGATCCGACGTCGGAAAATGGGGGTGTAACGAGGCGCGCTCGAGGTGGTCCAGATCCAGGCTCCGATCATGGGAGTGAGAAGGAGGCGAACTGGGTATCTCGTAGATGTGACGAGACCGGTCTGACCGGTTGGAGGAATTCGATGCCAACATCACGTCAAGAACAGGCCGCCTACCAGAACGTTGCGAGCCCGCGGGATTTGACCCCACATTCCGACGCGCTCGATCTTCTGGAGAGCGAAGATCGCGAGCTGCGCAAATTCTTCGCGGAGATTCAAACTGCGAGAGGAGGCTCGGTCGACGACCGTGCTCTTTACGGTGATCTGGCCAAGGAGCTCATTCGCCACCTGGCCACGCGGGAGGCCGCCCTGGTAGAGGTGCAGCGGGTCGTGAGCGACGCGCCCGAACTCCACCATTTAGCGGTCCACATGGAAGATGGTATGTCGACTCGGCGTCGATTGATCAGCCAAATCGAGAAGATGTCGCGTGGGGTGCAGGGAATCAATCTGAACAAGGGCCAAGACTTCGACGGCCCGCTGCAGGAGCTCATCGGGATCGTCAGTTCCGACATTCAGAGGGATCTCTCCGACACGGTGCCCACTGTGGCGGAATGGTTGAGTCGGACGGACCGCGAGAACGAATTGAGCAGCGCCGACCACGTCGTGAAGCACGCCCCAACGAACCTCAGTCCGAAGGGTCCACAATGGTACGAGCGAGCCCCCTTCGTTTCCCGACTCATTACGATCTACGACCATCTGCGGGATTTCCCCCGGGCCGTCAGGCATAACTGAGAGCGAGGGCACGCCCGCGGCTCCACCCCTGACGATCGCCGGGGCGCTTGGCGTATTGAGGGTAGGTTCGGGGGGCCCTGCCCGAGCTTCCCGATGTCGAGAGTTCCGTCGTCTGCTCCGGAGCCGCGTCTCGGTCAGCGGATCAGTGCGGTGGGGAGTCCGCGATCCGGCGTGACCCGTTGACCCGAAGGGCAAGGAGGTCGTGCAGCAGATGATGGGGTGCCAGGTCTGGTGCGGACTCTCGTTTGCCACATTTGCCCGCGCTACAGATCCGAGCGAGGAGGTCCGCTGGAGTTCTTGCGAGCCGGCAGCTCCACGAGCGCTCAGGCTTGGAAGTTGTCGGCCAGATGACCCTTCGGCTTTGATCGGCGACGCTCCCGGCCGTGCTCCTGGATTGCGTTGACGAGCTCCAGGGCGAATGCCGCGCCGGCAGCCGCCGAAAGACCGAAGAACACGGCCGCCAGGAAGAGGTGATTCTGGTCGTTCTGCTCGCCGGCCGTATTCACGCCGACGGCAGACGTCGACTGCAACCCGTTCTGACCGAACCAATCCCAACTCATGTTTGCCGGGGGCCCCGTCACGGTCGGTCCGCTTCCCTGCAACTCGTACGAACCCGCGTCGTAGAGCACCTCGGCATTGAAAGGAGCGGGCGCGTCCTGCTGGTTGGTCGCTGACACACTGGTATAGAGGGAATTCTCCATCAGGATCATCGGCTCGACGACAGCGAGCCTCGGTCCTGAAATGACCTGGCTGCTCACCGGACCGGACACGTCGAATGAAATCCGAGCGATGTCGGATGGGGTCTTCGGATCGATGAGGAAGTTCTCGAGGAATCCTTGACGGAACTCGGAGTACGAATTGGAACCTGGGTTCACCGTGCCCGAGAACTGCCATTCGTCGGGGGAATGGCCCGGTCCGTCCGTGCCACCCTTTTGCGGCTCGATGTGCGACAGGTGGTCACCCTTCGCATAGAAGATGAACAGCGTCCACCCGACCGGCTTGCTCGTTTTGGGAATGTCCATCCCTATGGTCACGACGTTCTGCGGTCCGCCTTGCGTCGATTGGTCCGCGGGCCGGTCGAGCACATATGTCGGCACATTCGCCGAGCGGTATACCCCGATGGCCTTGATCGCCGTTTGCGAAGGCGGGGCGACGACGCTCAGGGGAGGGAGGAGTAGCAGCCCAAGGGTGATCGACAAGATGGTGAGCACCAGCTCGATCATCGCCTTGGGGTAATGGCCCAACGCCTTGAATATCGAGGCCAAGAAGCCGAATCCGGGCGGCGATGTCGATGCCTTGACAGGCTGTGGGCCAGGTCCGGGCGGCATCTGCGCCGGGGCCCAGTACGCCGGGGGAACGGTGTTTTCTGGGGGAGTGGACTCCGGGGACCGTGTAAGCGTGGATTCCATCCGCGGTCCCTCCTTCCTGCAGAAGAACGCTTTGCAACTGACAACCACGGACACTTTGCGCACTCGCTGTTGCAGCGGGGTGGCAAAGCGGTGACAACCAGCTGGCCAAGAGCGTCCCTGACTCGAACCGTGTTCCGGGGGCATCCGGCAGACGGTCGGTCTCGCCCGGCGCCTACTCGCCACCGGGGAAAACAGGGGAAGGCCCCCCTCCCAGGCCGACGTCTTTGATCGGGGCTCGACCGTCCCTCGAGCCCGTCGGGTCACCCTGAGCCGTTGCCGGCGCCGCCAACGGATCGGACCGGGAGCGCTACGACAGGGGTTGACCGGCCTCCTCCGGAGCCAGTTGCCGAATGCGCAAGGCTTTCGAGCTCCTCAGCGCGGAAGCCGCTCGAGAAGGCGAACGGTGACCGTGTCGCCCGCCTCCTTCCCGATCCACTTTCGAATCTCGGCTTTGATCGGAAGCTTGTGCGTGCCATCCCCGAGCGCCATGAAGGAGCTTTGGAATGGCTCGCCGTCAACCGTTCCTCGGACCTTCACCAGGCCCTTCGTCCCGAAGTACTCAGCCGAGCCCGCCATGACGACGTATGTCCATCCACCCTTGTTCGGGCTCTTCTGCAAAACGGCTCGAAAGGTCTTGTTCATGCACCGATCAGGATGCCACGCTCCGGTACGCCGACGAGTGGAGGCAACTCAGCTCGAGGTTCGGTCAATAGGTGATCGTCGACACCCAGGGGATCTGAACCTGGCCGGTGATGGCTCCAACGGCATTCAAGGTCTGGCCGACTGCCTGTTCTGCGACGTCCGTGCTCCCAGACTTGGTCATCACTCCGTAGACAGTGAGGGCCTGGCCGTAGCGGGCCTTCGCGTACGCGACCAGGGCCGCCCACTCCGGGATCACGTTCGTGTTGTAGATCTCGGGCATCGCGACGTTCGGGGAGAACCCATTGGCTACTTGATACAACTGATCCTCGGACCAGAAACCTGGGTCAGCCGACCCGAAGTCGACCATGGCCGGGTAGCTCCCTCCCACAGCCTGCGCGTAGCCCTGCATCACGAACTCCGTATTGTTGAACCCGGGATCGAATGCCGGCTCCGCATCATCTCCCGCTACGACCCGCACGGTGTCGCTGAACCCGTTGACGGCTCGGAATTGCGCTGACCAGAGCCCGAGCAGCTCCACCGTGTGGGCAAGTTCTTGTCCCCAGGTGATGTAGTTCCCCGGCTCGTCGGGACAGCCGCACATGATCCCTCGGCACGGCTGGTACAAACCGCAGCTGTTGTTCGTCCCGACAGCCACATCGAGCGTGGTGTTTGCTGGTGCGTAGTTGTAATAGCCCGAGATGTAGCTCTCAACGCCCGTGCCGACTGCGCCGAACGAGAGAAAATTGCGGGCGAAGTCGAACATGCCGTCGCTCGTCCCATTGGAGGCCGGGCGGCCGAAATCCAAGATGACGATCCCCTGAATCCCCGCTTGACCTGCCGCCTCTCCCTGGAGGTACAGCGACGCCGGGGATGCGTTCGTCTCGTAGTGAGAAGTGGTCGGCCCTGCGCCTGCCGCAGAGGCGGGAGTGCTCGTCAATGGGACGAGGAGCAAGCTCGCCGGCACCACGAGGAGTGCCGCGAAAGCGTGCGCACGGATCCATCTCCGACCATGTGTGGACCGACTCATTGCGAACATCGGCGAGAAGTTAATCGCGTCTATTGAACAAAGCGAAAATTCTTGTGGCGTCGCAACATGTTGTATCTGTGGCGGGAGCGAAGGCCAGATGTTGTAACGCCGATGATCGGTGCGCGCTCTCAGCTCTAACCAAGCTCTCAGATCTCGGTCGTGCGCTTCCCTCTCTTCGCCACGCAAAGGACGGCTACGTCACAACCGTCCGCATCGGCGTCGCCCACGAAGTCGTGACACATCGTCCGGAGTTGGGATCCGAGGGACGGCCTCTCACCGTGGTCGGCCCGAAGAGATCTGGTCTGACCAAGGGACCTGGGACGAACGACGAATAGTGACCCCCCTGGGCAAGCCCTGGTCGACACGCCGCTAGTCGATGCCCACCGGGCTGCCGAACCGGTGCGCCGTGGTGCTCACCGACTGCTCGCGCAGGTAGCGCAGCAGTTCGACCCGCCCTGAGACGCACGCTGGCCGAGCGTCGACGTAGGTAGCGGGAGCCAGCTTCTCCAGTCCGAGCCCGGACCCGAGAAGGCGAACGCGCGGCCAATCGCCATTGGCCGTCCGTGTCCTGAAATTCATCGTTGTTTTCACGCACCACGTTGATTCCTTCCGTATCACCCTGACGCAAGAGCACATCGATGCCCCCGACCTCGGCATCGGGATCCACGCTCAACTCGGCACGGGCATGGAGTGCGCGTAGCGCAAGAAGGGTACGTGCGACTTCGTACGTGGTCGTGCCGAGCCCGACTCGAACCGCCATGGCAGGAATGGGTATGTAGCGGAGGACGTTGCGCTCACAGAACAGCTCGGGCCTCGTCGCGTTCGACCCCGAACTCGTGCGCCATCCAATAAGCGTCAGATCGTGCGGCCTCACTGAGTGCCTGGGCTTGTACCTCGTCGACGACGCTGCGGGCGGTCTCGAGCAGCGTCGCGACGCCTGCACTTGGCTTGGCGAGTCTCGTCGGACGCCCGGAGTCGGTGAGGTGTGTGAGCTGGGCCACGTAGTTGGGCCCCCCTGCCTTCGCACCCGGTCCCACCACGGAGCGCTTCCAACCGCCGAAGGGCTGGCGTCCCACGATGGCGCCCGTGATGGCCCGGTTGACGTAGGCGTTGCCGACATTCACGCGCTCGAGCCAGAGCCGGTGGTGAGTCGGGTCGAGGGACCAGAGGCCACCAGTCAAGCCGAAGGCGCCCGAGTTCTGGATCCCGATGGCCTCTTCGAGATCTTCCGCAGCGATCAGGGCAAGGACCGGACCGAAGCACTCGGTCCGAGCCAACCAGTCCCCGGGTCGGACTCCGGCGGCGATTCCTGGAGACCACAGCTCGGTCTCGCGGTCGAGCAGCTGTGGTTCGAGCACCCAACGCTGGTGGGGCTCCAACGTGCACAGCGCACGCCGGAGCCGGTCGGACGGCGGCTCCACCAGGGGAGTCATGGTCACGGCCGGATCGGTGGCCGGTCCTGCGATCAGCGAGGACGCCGCGTCGAGGAGCTGGGACGAAAAGCGTTCTGACCTGGCCACGTCGCCGACCAGGATCCCGAGCGACGCCGCCGAACACTTTTGCCCGGCGTGATCGAAGGCCGAATGCACGAGGTCGGCGGCCGCAAGATCGAGATCGGCCTCGGGCATGATGACCATGGCGTTCTTGCCCGATGTCTCGGCGAAGAGCGGCCGGCCCTGGCGCCATTCGGCTGAAAACCTCTGCCGTTTCGTACGAGCCGGTGAGGACGACAGCATCTATGCCGCGATGCCCGATCAGGTGGGTGCCGACCGGCCCGTCATCGACCACGGCGCACTGCAGGATCCCGGCTGGTAACGCAGCGTTTGCCTCGGGGAGCGACATATCTGATCGATCGCAAACGATGCGGTGAGAGGTGTCTGGGGCGCGGGCTTGGCGATGGCGGCGTTCCCTCCGGCCAGAGCGGCGAAGACACCGCCCATGGTGAGGGCCAGGGGAAAGTTCCAGGGCCCGGCGACGGCGACCACTCCGAGTGGCTCCGAGCGCAGGCCGTCGCGCCAGGCATCGTCGAGGGTGCTGGCGGCGTAGTAGCGGGCGAAGTCGATGCACTCGCTGACCTCGGCATCGGCTTCGGCCAGGGCCTTGTGCCCCTCGTGCACCAAGAGAGAGACCAGCTGTGGCCGCACCGACTCGAGGACGCCGGCACAGGATCGCAACACCTCGGCGCGGCGCTCCGGCGAACAGGCGGCCCAAACCGCGAGTGCCTTCCGCGCCCGGTCGACGACCACGTCGACTCCTCCTGGATCGAGCGCATCGGGCACCTCGACGGGGGGTATCGAACCAGCAGCACTGAGAATCAGCTCCCGGGCCGCGGGGTTGCTCGGATCCGTATCGACTGCCGGCACGAAACCAGGCACCCGATCCTCTGGCTCCATGGGGTCTGAGCGGAACGGCCGGCGGCGCACCGTGTGCCGTGCCGACACCGCCGCCGCGAAACGCTTCGCCTCGGCCTCGAAGGTGTCCTCGTTACCCAACACGGGCAGATGGGCCAAGAAGTTCTCGCCGCCCGCGTTCTCCTCCAGGCGGCGGAACAGATAGGGAAGGGCGTGGTCGAAGTCGTCCGGGGCTACGACCGGGGTGTAGAGGAGGACCCGGGCTCCCGTCGCCGAGACAGCCCGGGCTATCCCTGGGGCCATCCCATCGAGCATCTCGAAGGTCACCGCGTCCGTCACGCCCCTGTCCTCGGCCAAGAGGTAGGCCCAGGCCAAATCGAAGAGGTTGTGTCCGGCGATGCCGACCCGGAGCGCGCCGGCGTTCTCTGGAATGAGCAGGGCGTCGATGAGTGCTTTGTAACTGGCGTCGGTCTCGGCCTTGGTGCGGTAGGTGGCAAGGGGCCATTCGTGCAGGGCCGCATCGACGCGCTCCATGGCCAGGTTGGCCCCCTTTACGATCCGGACCTTCACCGGCGCCCCGCCTGCGTCCACCCGAGCTTGAGCCCACCGGGCCAGCAGTTCGAGCGCCTCGTGACTATCAGGCAGGTAGGCCTGGAGCACGATCCCCGCGGGGTAGTCGCGGAAGGCTGGCTCGTCGAGCACGCCCATGAAAACCTCGAGCGTGAGGGCGAGGTCCTTGTAATCCTCCATGTCGAGGTTCACGAAGGCGCCGCCTGGGCGGTGTGCGGCACAGAACACCTCGCGGAGGGCGTCGCCCGCCCGTTTCACCGAATCCTCGTAGCCCCACAGGGAGAGGCCGTCGCAGATCGACGTGAGCTTGACTGAGACGTAGTCGACGTCGGATCGGTCGATGAGGCTGACGACGGCTGTTCTTGTCCGCTGGGCCTCCGAACGCCCGAGCACCATCTCGCCGAGAAGGTTGACGTTCACCGAGAAACCGCCGGCACGAAGACGTGCGAGGTGCGCTCCCAGCGCCTCTGGTGCGGCGTCGGCGACCAGATCGCCCACCTGGGCACGCAGCCTCTTGCGTGCCAGTGTCATGACGGTTCCGGGCGCTGCGTGCGAGATCAGAGCCCCGGCGCGCAGAAGCGCCATGTCGGTCCGGTGCAAAAAGGCCGGACGTCGGCGGCGAGCCAGTCGGCGGAGTTGGCCCGCCGCGACGCGTGCCGATGCCGGCCGGAGGACGCGATCACAAAAGTCCATGACGAAGGCGACTGAGCCCGAGTCGTTGGTGAGGCTGGCGAGACGAGCCGCTTGGCGAGCTTCGGCACCGCTGACCGCTGAGCGGGAAAGCCACTGCCGTCCCAGTTCGATGGCCGGCCCGGTCAGGTTGTCCCCGACGTCGCCGCAGCTTCCATCGACCTTCAGTGCCATGGCTAGTTCCTCTGGCCGGGCCCTCGCATACCCCTGGTCAGCCCACTGTACGTTCTGAGGAACGCCAAACACCGCGTACCGCGAATACCAACGGAAGGGTGCGGGGAGGAATCAGCTGGACTGATTCACATCGGGACCGCTCGTGACCCGGCACTCGATCGGCTCTCCCCGCTGAGAACGCGGTCCAATTTCGGTGGCCCACCCTCGTCAAGCGTCAACAACGCTGACGGACAACGCGGGCTCGTCCCGAACACGAGCATGGCAATGCTGCGAAATGACCGTTGCCCGCCTAGAGAGACGCGGAATGCTCCGACCCTGCTGAGAGGAGTGTGGCAGTCAGGGGAGTCGAATCGGTCGGGGCATCGAGATATATCGGCTTCGGTTTCTTGACGTAGTCAGTTGCCAGGATGCTCTTAGGACAGTTGTTCTCCGGGCCGGAAGGCGGTTTGCCGTTCCAACCCACTTGGTCATAGTCATTTCCTCCCCACATGTACACGTCACCGCTTACCAATGCGCCAGAGTGATACCCACCGGCGGTGACCGCTGTGACAGCACCACCGCCAGGCAACGTCGTGACCTGAACGGGTGTCTTCGCATCTGTTGTTGAGCCATTCCCGAGTTGGCCCGCGGTGTTGGTACCCCACGCCCACACATGCCCATCCTTGAGCAAGACGAGGACGTGGCCATCGCACTGGTCATTGCCACCAGCCGAAATCTGAGTGACGGGGGTATCCGCTTCGCTTCCCGGCGGCCAGTTCTCGACCGGCTTGGGAACGGAGCCGTGAGCACCCGGACCCTCCTTTCCCCGGCCCAGCTGTCCGTGTGTGTCGTTGCCCCAGGCCCAAATGCTTCCATCGGACATCACAGCGACGGCATATCCACACCCAGCAGAGATCTGTCGGACGACGACACCTTGGGACAAGCCAGGGAACGCGACGAGCTCGGGTTCCGGGTAAGTGTTGGATCCCTGAGCGCATGGAGAAACATTCGGAGTCGCGGTGCCGAGTTGTCCATCGGAGTTGTCACCCCATGCGTAGAGCTGACCGTCCGTGGTGAGGGCATAGCTCGTCCCCGCGGCTGCCGCCACGGTCATGATGTCGCTGGGCAGCCCCGGCACCTGAACCGGCGTCGAGTCGTTGCTGTCGCAGCCCCCGAGTTGTAGGCCGAGCTCACCCGATGAATTGTTTCCCCATCCCCACACGGAGCCATCCGAAAGGCTCGCGATGTAGAACTCGTCGCCATCATCGACATCGGTCACAGATTGCTCGGAAAAGGCAAGAGGTCCACTCACGGGCACGAGCGTCGAACTGCTTGTCGTCGAGCCGTTGCCGAGCTCTCCGTCGTTGTTGAGGCCCCACGTCCATACCTGGCCGCCCTCTATGATTGCCGTTGAGTCGTTGCCGGATTGAACCTGCGTTACGTCACTCACGTTGCCGACAGGTTGAGGCGAGGACACGCTGCACGTACCGTTCTGGTTTGTGGGGATACATGCACCTTTACCACCCCATGTGTAAATGGTTCCGCTGGAAGGCACAACGCCGCTTGCTGCTGGTGGCAGCAAGACCGTGCCCATACCGAGGACCAACATCGAGATTGCGAGGATGACCTTCTTCATGGTGAGCTTTGTTCCTCTCGTCCGCCCGCGTGTCGGGAGCGTAACGAAATTGTTCGGCCCGTGCGCCTGGTTCCCGCATGTTGCACCGACGGAACGATTCGATACGGCGGACCCCCGGCTCGCCGTGTCCGCGGCCTGACCCTCAGATCGGCGCCCCCGGCGCCACCAGTGGCCACGGACGCTCCAGCTCCACGACCCGCGCCAGGTCGAGCAGCAGCTGCTCGGCGTGACGCCGGCCGATGATCTGCATGGAGACCGGCAGGCCGTCGACCAGTCCGACGGGGATCGCCGCCGCTGGATGCCCGGTCGTGTTCGCCGGGATCGTCAGCGCCCCGTTGTTGCCGAGCGCGGCCTCGAACCCGAGCTCGGCGACGAGGTCCTTCCCGTCGACCGTGGTGGGCATCGGCCCTTGCGCGCCGAAGGCCACGTCCGGATTGGTCGCACAGATGAGGAAGTCCACCTGTTCGAAGATCCCGGCCATCTTCACGATCGCCTCGCGCCGGAACGCCTCGATGTTCTTGGCCGTGTCCACGTTGAAGTGGTTCGTGGCGATGTTGGCCGCCAGCATGATCTCTGGGGTGAGCTCGGACTCGCAGGCGGGGTAGAGGTCACCGAGCCCGACCAGCAGGCTGGCCGTCCCGGCCAGCGCCCACTCGAGACCACCGCGCGGCAGGTCGACCGAGACGTCGACTCGCTCCAGGCCGGCGTCCTTGATCAAGAGCTCCGCCGCCCCTTCCACCTTCTCCCGGACCGCCGCGGCGACGACGGCGGCACCGAGGTCGACCGAGACGCCGACCCGCATGCCCCGGACTTCCTGTCGGCCGAGACCGGCCTCCCAACCCTCGACCCGGGGGAGGGAGAAGGGGTCGTACTCGTCGGCCCCGTTGCAGACGTCGTACCAGCGCGCCGTGTCACGGACGGAGCGGGACAGGCACCCGATGACGGCGGTCAACGGCTCGATCTCGGTGTGCGGCCCCTTCGGGATCCGCCCGAATGTGGCCTTCAGCCCGAACAGGCCCGTGAAACCGGCCGGGATGCGGATGGATCCCCCGCCGTCGCCGCCGGTGCAGATCGGCAGGAGGCCGCCCGAAATGGAGGCCGCCGAGCCACCCGACGACCCGCCCGGTGTGCGCTCGAGGTCGTAGGGGTTCGAGGTCGCGCCGTGCAGTCGCGTGTAGGTGCAGTTGATGCCGCCGAACTCCGACGCCGTCGTCTGCCCGACCAGGACGGCGCCGCCCGACCGCAGCCTGGCCGTCATCGTGCCGTCGTACCCGGAGATCCGATCCTTGAAGACGAGGGAGGCCTCGGTCAGCGGCCAGCCTTCGACCGGGTCGAGCTCCTTGACGCCGATGGGAACGCCGCCGAAGGGCTTGCCCACGTCGGCCGAGGCGGCTGACGCCCGCGCCCGATCTTCGTCGACGAAGCACACGGCGTTGAGCGACGACGCTTCGATCGCCGCCAGCGAGCCCTCGAGCGCTTCGGTTGGGGAGATGGTGCCGGCGCGGAAGGCGTCGACCAGCGAGCAGGCGTCTCCGAGCCAGGGTTCTGCGGTCATGGTTCAGCAGGCTAGTGATTTCGCAGAGTTGTCGGCCCCGGGCAACTCAGGTTGGCCGAACCCCATTTCCGGAACGCGAAAGCAGCGGCGCCCATCACTGGACGCCGCTGCTTTGCGGGAGTTGCTACGAAATGGCTACGAAGCCGTTGGTGGAGTGGTCAAGTCAGCGCACTCGCCAATCGCCTCGTGGCCGACCACGTTGGGACCGTTGCCCTCTGCCGGGTTGTAAGCGTCGCCGTACTGAGCCGGCGGGGTGTTGTTCTCGCAGATCAGGTTGTGGCCGACCGTGTTCCCGTCTACCTCGGTCGAGTCGTTCGCGATGCCACCGTCGCCCGGCCTGTGACCGACGTTGTCGCTGATGATCACGTTGCCGGCGACCTGGTTGCGCAACGCGCCGATCCATGCGCCCGGGCCTCCGGTCCAGCCCTGCATCACGAGGTTGCCCCCGATGTTCATGCTCTTCACCGGAAAGCTGAGGCCGGGTGTGGAGAAGCCGCCACCCTCGGAGACCACATTCCCGCCGACGGTTACCGCAGTGAGGTACATGGTCAGTGGCTGGTCCGCAATGATGTTGCCTCCGACTGTGTCATTGGCAACGCTGAAACCGCACGGCCGAATCCCAGGGGGGCCGTTGGAGCCAGGCGCGCAACCGAGCGCCAGCGTCGCTCCTTTTTCTACCGTCACGTTGTGGCCCACGACCACCGTTCCCAGACTGAAGGCGTCGAGGCACGCGCCCGGTGCCAGCGTGAGGTTGCCGGTCACTCTGAGTGTGTCCCTCTTGCGCACGAAGGCGGTCTGGGTGACGGTGAGGTTGTGGTAGGTCCCCGAGAGGTCGGCTCCCACTGCCGCCTCGTGGCTCCCGCAGATCGGTGTGTTCTGGGGAGCGTTGACGGGAGAGTTGACGGGAGCGGCGCTCGCGATACTTGCGGTGCCCGCCAACCCGATCGCCGTCGTCGCCAAGGACGCCACCATCATCACCATTGCACCAAGCAAAATGCGAAACTTCATTCTTGCTACCTCCTCGTTTCTGTCCGCCCGAGGCTTGAACTGCCGCCGGTCCGAGAGACTATAGGTCGTATTTCATCTGCCGTTAGTGGACTCTTGGCCGCCCGCTATTCCTTGCGAATCCGGCTGGGCCACCGGGGCTGAGCTGCAGCTTCCACGTTGGACCAAGATGGCTGTCCTGGAGCGCGCTCGCTGGTACTCGAGCTCCGCCCGAGGGGAGCCAGAGCGCGCTAGTGCGTGGAGACCGCTGTCGAACGCCATCGCATCCTTGAGGAACTGACTCAAGCTCACGACGTCACCGGCCGCGGGGGTCGTAATCGTGCCGGGCGTGCCGTAGGCGTTGAACGTCATCACCACCGTGCCGCTCGCCCCACTCGTCCCGCCTGCAACCTGCACCGTCTGCTTGCGGAGCAGGCCAGATTGGTCGAAGTAGACGTCGGTCGTCAGGTTCCCGAGGGACTTGAGCTCGCCCAGTGCTTGCTGCGCCAACTCAGGCGGGATTGCTCCCGACTTGATCTCCTGCTGAATCCTTTGGAGCTCCTGGGCCCGACTCGGCGTCACGGCGTAGCCCGAGACAGTGACGCCGTTGACGGTCGAGGTTCCGAGCGGTTGGACGGTCGCCCCCTTCTCCGCCAGCAGTTGGAGCTGGCTCTGTGGATCGAGGTTGCCTGCGCCGAGCGAGCTCGATCCCTGCTCCGGCACGGGCACGCTCACCCAGTGTGGGCCACCGGTGACGGTGGACATGGAGGTACCGTCGAGATCCAGCCCGTAGAAGAATTGGCTACCACTGGCTATTTCGTGCTCGACGATGGAGGTCGAGCCTTCGTCGATGGTGACGTTGGCCGAGAACTGGTTCGTATCGAAATCCGCCAACCCGGACCCTTGCATCGGGACGTGTCTTCCGGCCACGACGATCGTTCCGGTGATGGTCACTTGCGCGCTGCGCTGGGCCAGTGTGTTGTGCGTCGACGAGACGACGAAGGCGGCCGGCGCGACGCCGGCTCCGGGAGCGGACGGCCCACTCGAGGTGGCGATCACTCCGACCGCCACGGCCGCAGCAACCACGACGAGCGCGACGGCGCCGATCACGAGAGGTCTCTTCCTCGTCGCCATCGGCCGACCGGCGCCGGACGGGTCTGGATCCGCGGACTGAGCGCCGAAGCCGATATCCGGAGTGCCCGAGGCGACTTCAGGTTCGCCTGAGTCGATGTCCGGAGCGCCCGAGTCGACATCCGAAGGTGTTTCCGACCCGAAGCCCGGAGTCACCGTCGCCCTGGATCCCGTCCATTCGCACCACCTTTCGCCAATGCGGTGACGATACCCCGTCGTGCGAGCGGTGAAACGGCGCTACTCCGTGCTCCGGCGCTTGAAGAAGTACCCCGCCAAAGGAGCCGCCACGGCGATGATCAGCACCGACCAGATCAACGACGCCTCCACGGGATGTTGCATCGGCCACGCATCGATCCGGGCCGACGGGTTCGGGTTGCCCCACAGGTCCCGGGCCCCGGCGCAGACCGCGCTCACCGGGTTCCAGTCGGCGATGGCCTGCATCCAACCCGGCATGTGCAGCGTCGGCACCATGGCGTTGGAGACGAAGGCCAGAGGGAACAGCACGATGAAACCGAACGAGGCTGCCGACTCCGGGCTCTTCGAGTTCAACCCGACGCACGCGGCGATCCACGTGAGCGAGTAGGCGAAGAACAACACCAGAAGGAACCCACCGACGATGGCGGGCAGGCTGGCATCGGCACGCCAACCGACCACCAGCCCGACGATCCCGACGATCAGCGCGCAGAGGCACGACGTCAGGAGGTCGGCCAAGGAGCGGCCGACCAGGACGGCCGAGCGCCACATGGGCAGCGTGCGGAAGCGGTCGATGATCCCTTCGTGCAGGTCGGTGCTCAGGCCGACCGCGGTTCCCATGGTCGACGTCACCAGGTTCAGGGCCAGCATCCCGGCGAGCAGGTAGTTGACGTACGTGCCGCCACCCGGGATCGGAATGGCCCCGCCGAAGATGTACACGAAGAGGAAGGTGAAGAGCACCGGCTGGATGGTCACGTCCGAGAGCTGCATCGGCTCTCGCGAAATGTGGACCAGGTTCCGCCGGGTCATCGCCCACGTGTCGGCGATCGGGCCCAGAAGGCCGTGAGAGGACCGCGACCGCCGAACGGGTCGCGGTGGGGGTCAGTGTCGTCGTGCTCATACTCGTGCCCCCTCCAACTCGCGACTCGCCACCGCTGTCGCCAGCCACCAGCCCGACCGTCGCGGCTCACCGGGACCGCCACCGTCGCCGCCGCCCGCCGCGACCCTCGCCTTCAGCCGCCTTCGCCATCGCCGACGGTCCCTCCTCAGATGTGCCCACCCGTCAGCGAGAAGAACACGTCGTCCAGCGAAGGATGGCGCACCTCGATGTTGTCCACGAGCACACCCGCGGCATCCAAAGCTCGCACCACCGCAGTCGCCAGCCCGGGAGAGGCGTCGACCCCGGCCGAGAGCCGCCGCCCGTCGTCGGACACGGCCACGGCCCCGGTCACCAGAGGGGCGATGGCACCCACCGCCGCCGAATGCGCAGCAGCCAAGCGTCACCTCCACGTGCGCGCTCCGGCTCGCCTCCTTCAGCTCCAGAGGCGTGCCGTCCGCGATCACCAGGCCGTGGTCGACGACCACGATCCGGTGCGCCAACGCGTCGGCCTCGTCGAGATACTGCGTCGTCAACAACACGGTCACGCCCTCGTCGAGCAGATCCCGCACCGCGTCCCACACCCGCTGGCGGCTCACCGGGTCGAGACCGGTCGTCGGCTCGTCCAGAAACAGAACGGGCGGCCGCGTCATCAACGACGCCGCCAGGTCCAGACGCCGCCGCATGCCGCCCGAGTAGCCCTTCGCCACCCGGTCGGCGGCGTCGGTCAGCTCGAACTGCGCCAGCAGCTCCTTGGCCCGAGCCCGTGACTCGGAGCGGCCCAGGTCGGAGAGCTCGCCGACCAGCACCAGGTTCTGGCGCCCGGTCAGCAGTGGGTCCAGGGTCGCGTCCTGGGCGGCGACGCCGATGTGGCGCCGCACCTCACCCGGGTGCTTCACGACGTCGATCCCGGCCACCCGCGCCGTGCCCGGAGTCGGGGAGCGCCATCGTGGTCAGGATCCGCACCGCGGTCGTCTTGCCGGCCCCGTTCGGCCCGAGCAGCCCGAGGATGGTCCCGGCCGGGACGGCGAAGTCGACCCCGGCCAGCGCCTGGGTCGACCCGTAGCGCTTCGTCAGGCCCTCGGCCTCGATCATCGCTTCGTCCACCATGGACATGGACATGGACTTCCTTACCTGTCGTTCAGTAGAATGCTTACCGACCGTATGGTAAGGCGATCACTTACCTGCCGTCAAGTAGACAAGAGGACGAATCGAGATGACAGGCCGGAAAACGAAGCAGAGAACGACGACACAGGACATGACCCAGATCGCCCCCATCGAGGACCTACCGGTCAGGCGCCAGGCCGACCCCACCGAGCAGCCGCCCGAGGACGACGACCCGCCGCCCGAGGCCGCCCAAGCCGACCCCGCCACACCCGCCCCCAGCCCACCCCGCACCCCGCCAACCGCACCCCAACCACGACCCACCCAGAACACCCGCGACCGCATCCTCGATGTGGCTCTCGACCTCTTCATCGAGCAGGGCTTCGACGGCACCAGCCTGAGGCAGATCGCCGAACAACTGGGCGTCACCAAGGCGGCCCTCTACTACCACTTCGAGTCCAAGGACGACATCCTGATGGCGCTCCACATGCGCCTGCACGAGTTCGGCAAGGTCGCCCTCGGCAAGATGCAGTGACGAGCCCGTCAGCCTCGAGCAGTGGGGCAAGCTCCTCGACGAGGTCCTCGACCAGATGCTGGCCCAGCGCAAGATCTTCCTCATGCACGAGCGGAACCAGGCCGCCCTCGAGAAGCTGCACCGCGAGGAGCACGACCAGGAGCACGAGGACATCCAGAACCAGTTCCGCCGGGTCCTGGCCGACGAGCGCCTGTCCACTGCGCGACCGGGTCCGCATGGCCGCCTCGTTCGGCGTCGTCTTCTCGAGCATCTTCCTCTCCGGCGAAGCGCTTCAACGGCTCCACCGACACCGAATTGGGGGACCTGCTCCGCGAGGTCGTCCGGGACGTCATACAGGGATGACCGGACCGGCTCCGACCCGGCCAAAACCCGTCCCGCCTGGCTACGCTTTCCTCTGTGACGAGCCTCTCGCTCGAGCACCCCTTCACGCTCGCCATCGACATCGGCGGCACCGGGCTCAAGGCCAACGTCCTCGACCGCGACGGCGACGATGGTGGCCGACCGCGTCAAAGTCCCGACGACGTACCCCATGCCGCCCGAGCGCCTGGTCGAGAAGCTGACCGGACTGGCGAACAAGCTGCCCGAAGCCGACCGCATCTCCGCCGGCTTCCCCGGCATGGTCCGCCTGGGCCGGGTGCTGAGCGCGCCGCACTTCGTGACCAAGAAGGGACCGGGGACCGAGACGGTGCCCGAGCTGTTCGACGCCTGGGCGCGCTTCGACCTCGCCGCCGCGCTGTCGCAGTCGATCGGCAAGCCGTGCCGCGTGGCCAACGACGCCGACGTCCAGGGCGCGGCCGTGGTGGGCGGCCAGGGGTTCGAGACCGTCATCACCCTCGGGACCGGGCTCGGCACCGCGTTCTTCATGGACGGCAGGCTGCTGCCGCATCTCGAGCTCTCGCACGTGGAGTTCCGCCAGAAGGAGGCGTTCAACGAGCAGCTCGGAGAGGCCGCCCGCAAGAAGATCGGCGACAAGCGCTGGAACAAGCGGGTCCGGAAGAGCCATCGCCTATCTCGATGCGATGACCTTCTTCGACCACCTCTACATCGGCGGCGGCAACGCCCCGCGGGTCAACCGGCGTGACCTCGGCGCGGTGCTCGAGCGCATCACCGTGGTCGACAACTCGGCGGGCATCCTGGGCGGCATCAAGCTCTGGGACGAGTCCCACGTCGGCGTCTGAGCTCTTCGTATCTCGAGCCTGAGCATCGTCGTATGTGAGAATGACCTGGTTCGTGCCTGAGAAGGAGACGCCATGACCGCTGTCGACACCGAGCCTCTCGCCTGGGACCCGATCGACGAGAAGTACAAGGCCGACCCGCACTCCATCTGGAAGCGCCTGCGTGACGAGGCGCCCTGCTACTACAACGCCGAGCGCGACTTCTACGCGCTGAGCCGCTTCCACGACGTGGACGCGGCCAGCCGCGACCCGAAGACGTTCAGCTCGGCCCACGGCACCGTGCTCGAGATCATGACCCCGAACCCGACGGACACCCAGGAGATCATGATCTTCATGGACCCGCCCGAGCACACCCGCTACCGCCGGCTGGTGTCCAAGGCCTTCACGCCTCGTCGGATGGCCGGCCTCGAGGATGACATCCGCAAGCTCTGCGTCGAGCCTCCTCGACGCCCAGGTCGGGAAGAGCTCGTTCGACCTCGTGCAGGACTTCGGCGCCCGGGTTCCGGCCTACGTGATCGCCGCGCTGCTCGGCGTGCCCGAAGAGGACCGGGACATGTTCCGCCGCTGGATCGACGAGTCGTTCCACCTCGACCCCGAGTCCGGCATGTCCAACGACGTGTCGGCCGCGGCGATGATGAAGACGCTCGAGTACGCGAACGAGGCGATGTCCGAGCGCGAGCGCTCGCCCCGCGACGACATGTTCACCGACCTGCTGAACGCCGAGATCGTCGACGAGGACGGCGAGCTGCGGAAGCTGACGAGGGAGCAGGCGACCGGCTTCGCCATTCTCATCGGCAGCGCCGGCACCGAGACGGTGGCCCGGCTCATCGGATGGGCGGGCGTGACCCTCGCCGCCAACCCGGACCAGCGGGCCGAGCTGGCGGCCAACCCCGAGCTCCTCCCCAACGCCGTCGAGGAGCTGCTCCGCTACGAGGCGCCGTCCCCGGTGCAGGGCCGCTGGAGCACCGCCGAGTCCGAGTTCCACGGGACGACCATCCCGGCCAACTCGAAGGTGATCCTGATCACCGGCTCGGCCGGCCGGGACGAGCGGGCCTTCCCCGACGCCGACCGCTTCGACATCCACCGGAAGATCGACCACCACGTGTCCTTCGGCTACGGCATCCACTTCTGCCTCGGCGCGGCGCTGGCCCGGATGGAGGGTCGGGTCGCCCTGGAGGAGGTCCTCAAGCGCTTCCCCGAGTGGTCGGTGAACTGGGACGAGGCGGTGCCGCTCCACACGAGCACGGTCCGGGGCTACTCGAAGCTCCCGATCTCCGTCTGACCGCTGCCGACCTCGATCCGACGCTCTGACCTGGGCATTCCACGCCCTTCGGCCGTCGGCCGGGTCCAGTACACTGGCTCACTCACACCAGCGCTCGTAGCTCAACGGACTAGAGCATCTGACTACGGATCAGAAGGTTGGGGGTTCGAATCCCTCCGAGCGCGCAGTATAAGTCCAGTTCAGAGCGGTTTTCCACAGATCGCTTGAGCTGAAAACAGCCCCGTGAGAACATCGTGAGAACCAAAATGTTCTCAACAGGTGTCGGAAGGGGTCGCCATGCCGGCCAGACCACCGGGCGTGTACCAGGACGCCAGGGGCAAGTGGTACTTCAAGGTCACCGTCGGCCAGGATCCGCTGACCGGTCGCCGCAACCAGATCACCCGGCGTGGTTTCCAGACCATGGCCGAGGCCGCCCGTGAGCGCCGGGAAGTCCTGGCCAAGGTCGACCGCGGACAGCTCGCTGCATCTCCGGCCGGCCTCAAGGTCAACGAGCTCCTCGATCTCTACCTCGACGGGATGGACGCCGACCAGAACCTGGCGCTGAAGACCCGCTTCGATTACCGCCAGTACGCGGACGACTACATCCGGCCCTACATCGGCGATCGACGGGTCCGCGACATCACGCCCGAGGTCATCCTGGCCTGGCAGCGCAAGCTCCTGAAGGAAGGGGGCGCCAAGCGGAAGAAGGGCAAGGACGGCAAGCCCGGGCCCGGCAAGCCGCTGTCGCCGAACACCGTCAACCGAATCCGAGCCCCGCTCTCTGCCACCTTCAAGTTGGCGGTTCAGGCCGGCATGATCCCGATCAACCCGCTCCTGCAGGCTCCCCGCCCCAAGCCGCAGCGCAAGATCCCGAAGTACTGGTCACCCGAGGAAGCCCGGAAGTTCCTCGCCCTGATGGAGGGTGACCGCACCTGGCCGATCTGGGCCTTCCTCCTCGGCTCCGGTCTGCGCATCGGCGAGCTCGTCTCGTTGCGCTGGCCCAGCGTGGATCTGAAGAACCGCCGGGTGCGGATCGTGGACTTCGTCTCGACCCTCGGGTACGACATGATGCCCTCGAGCGGCAAGAGCCGGGACGCCATCCGGACGGTCGACCTCGACGACGGGCTCGCCGACGTCCTGCGCAAGCAGAAGGTGCTGCAGAAGACCGAGCGGTTGGCGGCAACCGAATGGATCGAGTCCGACTTCGTCTTCACCAGGCCCGACGGCGGTCAGTACCACCCGATGAACCTGTCCCGTCTGCTGGCCACGTACACCACCGAGTTGGACGTCCCGCGGCTGACCGCGCACGGGCTCCGTCACACCAGCGCCACCCTCATGCTCGCCAGCGGCGTCCCGCCGAAGGTGGCGGCCGAGCGTCTCGGCCATGCCGACGCGACGCTGTTCACGAACCTCTACAGCCACGTGACGCCCGACGATGCAGCGTGAGGCGGCCGAGAAGATCGGCTCCATGCTCTTCGGCGAGGAACCTTGAGTCGCGGGCGTCCGAAACTCGACCCTCTGTCGATGAGGCCGCTGGCGACTGAGGCAGCGAGGTCCGGCCTCGGGGCGCAGCATCGAGGCGTTGAGTTCCTGGTCGACACAAGGTCGACTCTGTGACCCGCCACGGGGTTGATGCCTGGGCATGACGCGGGCGACATTACCCAGCAATCGGACTGCTGGGTTCTTGACTTGGAGACGGTTGGCCGACCAGTGCTCTCGATGAGCTGATCGCACGTGCCACGACGCCGGTGACCGGCCAGATCCGGGGCCACCGCGACGTCAGCCGAGGGATGTGCAGGACTGCCTCGGTCGTTGCCGAGGTCGACTTCTCGATCTCGAGGCTCGGTGGACAGTACCAGCGGCGCAACGGACGAGCCGCCCGACTTGTGCTTGGCGCTCTAACCTCGGTCGCGGTCGGCGGATCGCCGCTGAGTTGATACGCCGAGTGCAATACCGGCGGTCATGAGTAGCGCCGCGCCTTGCCAGGCGTACGGATGCGAGTGAACCTTCGATACAGCTGGGTGGCCCTGCGCGTCGCCGTTCTGCCGGCCAGGGATGACAGGCACCTGACCCACTTACGAGCCCCTGCGACGAGGATCGACTAGGCTGGCAGGTTGTACTCACCGGCAGCGTCTCCGTCCTGATCGAGCAAAGTCGCCATGCCTGGCAGACTGCGCTCTCGGTGCGCCAGTTCGTCGGCAGTCGAGGAATGCTCCCGACGGTGTCTAGCGCAGAGTTCACCTGGAAGGCGTCCTCGACGCTCACTTTCGAGAGGTGCTGCAGACTGCCTAGCGGACTGGTTTCACTGGACTTCCAGTCTCCGCACCGGTCTATCCTGCACGGCTCGTCGGCAAGCGTACTCACGTTCGGCGATGGGGTGAGCCAGGTGCGCGCTGTGCCGTCAGAATCGAGACTCGGTCGCACTCAGAGACCCCGTCCGCCGAGATGGCGCACGCTCTCGCATCCAGGGTGATGGGTGCTCAGACGGAGCGTCCATGGATGCCTGCTCTGAAGATGACCCCGGGATCAGGTCTCGCTGGCTCAGATGCGACGTCAGCGATCACCGGCCATCTCAGCCCGATGTGCAACCGACTGGGTCGTATGGCACCCGTCTAGCGACTTCGATCTGGCGCACGCCCGGCAGGATAGCTGACCGGTTCCCGTGACGAATCGACGGGTAGACTGTAGACCCTTACTTGTAGGCGGAGGTCAGAGAGAAATGGTTCCGACAGTCGCAGCGGCCATTCGTGCCCTGGAAAAGCAATCTCAATACGACCCGGACCTGGCCGAGGCCGTCGTCCTCTTGGCGCAGGGTACCGAAGATGGTGATCCCTTTGGGGCGCCACCCGAGTCGACCCGCCGTGCGGCGCAACTGGTCAACGCGCGGCGGCTTCGGGCCCGGCGCGGGGCCGCCGATGACCTCGCACTCGATACGTCTGAGGTCGTGGCCCTTCTTCGCTCTGTCAACGACAGGCGCGGCGTCGATCGCCGGAGGAGTCGAGGCCAGCTTCTCGGATGGAAGTCCGGGGCGCGCACGCTTCATCCGAAGTGGCAGTTCGACGAGGCACAAGGAGAGACCTGGCCCGGACTCCCCGCCGTGCTCGAGGTGCTCGGAGACGTTGCTCCAGACCCGCATGTCGCCGACAGCATCATGAGGGCTCCCCGGAAGGATCTGGGCGGTGCCAGCCTTGCGGATCTGCTGGCTCGTGGGCGTCCCGAAACTGTGGTCCGCCTTCTCCAAGCAGGCGCCGAGCAGTCCTGACCACTTTTCCGACCAAGCGACCCCCGGGACTTCGGACCTCTCCCAGTGCAGGTCCGTGGTGGCGGATCGACCGCGGGCACCCCGACGACTGGGATTGGGCCCCGTACCCGGAGCCTCGAGGACGGTTCGATCCAGCCTCCGGGCGCTTCCGGGTGCGCTACGCCGCCAATCTCCCGGTCGTGGCTGCTCGGGAACGATTCCCCGCTCGCATGATCACCGAGGCTGATGGGGACAGCTGGGTCGTCCGGATCGATTCGGTCCCGCCGTCTCTCCATCTCACCCACCAGTCGAATCTGGACGCACTGAATCTCGATGACCGGGTGAGCACGGGACGGATCAGTCCGACAAGTCGGTCCGATCCCGACCCTCTGCTCGAGACCTGTGGGCGCCTGGCCGACGCCGTCTACGACTGGTGGGGCGGTTCACCTCCGCCGCTGCTGTACCGGAGCCGCACCGTCCCCTCGACCGGTCGGAGCATTGCCTTCCAGGAGTGGGCGTCGGTTCGAGCGCGTGTCGTCGGGCGATTGCGCGACGCCTCTTCACTGCAGACCGAGCTCGTGCTACGGGCCGGATTCACGGTGCCGCCAGCGTGGCTGGCATAATCCCTGGGCCAACCCGGCGGTAGTGCCGGCGGGACCCCCCAAAGTAAGGCTGACTCTTAGTAAGGGTTGTAAGATAACCCTTACTAAGGAGAGGCTATGGCAAGGGTTATCCGCAAGCGCTGGCCGACCGATCTCTCAGCCCCGACACGCCGAGACGCGAGAGGCTGCGAGTACGAGGCGTACCTACCCGACGCGCTGGCGCGCCGTGCCATCTTGCTCGACGGTGACGTCGCTGCCGACGTTGCCGACGCCGAAGCCGCCCTGACCAAGCTCAATGTCCAGGCCTCCAGCCTTGTCGACACCGAAGCTCTCGCCCGTCTGCTTCTCAGAGCCGAGTCAGTGGCGTCTTCAAAGATCGAAGGACTCGAGGTCGATCCCCGCAGGCTCCTTCGAGCCGAAGCTGCCCGAGAATTCGGAGACGAACCTCCTGACGTGACGGCAGTGGAAGTCCTGGGCAACATCGACGCCATGCAACATGGCATCGAGTCCATCCATACGGGTGACTTAATTTCCGTTGAGCTGATCCTCCAAATCCACAAACGGTTGCTTCGCGGATCACACCTCGAAGACCAGGGCGGTCAGCTCCGAAACCTCCAGAACTGGATCGGAGGCAGTGACTACAACCCGTGTAGTGCATCCTTCGTACCTGCGCCGCCCGAAGAGGTGGAACAACTCATCGAGGATCTCGTCGAGTTTTGCAACGAGGATTCTCTTCCTGCGGTAGCGCAGGCGGCCATAGCCCACGCGCAGTTTGAAACCATTCACCCGTTTGTCGACGGCAATGGTCGTACCGGTCGGTCCTTGATTCATCTGGTTCTGCGACGTCGCGGACTTGCTACCAGGGTCAATCCGCCCGTTTCCTTGATTCTTGCTACGCACGCCAAGGACTACATCGGTGGTTTGACTGCGATGCGATACCGAGGTCGATCCTCGTCATCCGATGCTCACAACGGGATCAATCTGTGGGTCAGCCGATTCGCCGGCGCATGCCGGAGAGCAGTTGATGATGCTGAGCAGTTCGAGCTACGAGCACAGGCAATCGAACAGGAGTGGCGAGACCGGCTCGGCAGGGTCCGCGCCAATTCCGCTACCGACTTGCTGCTGCGTCAGCTCGTCGGCGCACCAGTCATAACGGTGAAGAGTGCGGCCTTGCTGATCCTTCGCAGCACAGTTCAAACGAACGATGCGGTCAACCGACTGGTCGAAGCTGAGATCTTGAGGCAGATCACGGTCGGTCGGCGTAACAGAGCCTTCGAGGCTCCGGCAATCGTTGATGCATTCAATGACCTTGAACGCCAACTGGCGAGTCCGGGTGGAGACACACGCACTTTACGTCCGTCGCGTCCGGTCCCACGTCGCAGGACAGTCGTACGGTGAGCTCATGGCCCAGCGCCGTAGGCTCACCGAAGTGGTACACCACCAACGGGTGGGGCAAGCCCGGCAGCCCTCTCACGCCCGGCGCCGCCATCGCGTTAGAGACCGCGCTCGATGCCGGTCTCGACGGACTCGACACCGTGGGAACCGAGTCAGAGCTTTTCGAGGCCCTCCCGGCGCGGTTCACGCGTCGCTACGACGACGCCTTCTTCGAGCGCTTCGTCCCCGTGCTGCGTCGGGTGTACGAGTCGGCCACCGCGGACCCGAACCAGCTGGTGTGCACGTGCACGGCCGACGAGATCGCACTCGAGGTTCTGATGCAGCTGGCCAAGGCCTGGGCAGCCGCCGCTGTCGAAATGGCCGCGGAGACGCCGGGGGCCTTCCCGCTCGCCTCTCCCGAAGACGAGGCGAGCTTGTCGGACTTCCACAGCCTGCTCGTCAGCCGACGTCCTGTTCCTCTGGGATTGGGAGGACGACGGCATCGAGGACGATGCGGAGACAATGGCCATCACTGGCATCGGGGACGCCTTGAAGTTCGAGCACTGGTTGGTCAAACTTCCTCGAGGCCTTCGAGCGACCGCTCTGAGCTGCGTACATCTCATCCTTACCTGTTTCGAGGATGGCGCTCAGTGTTGCATGAGGGACGGCGCCGTGGCGCCAGCAGCGAGGCATGTCCGGTAATTCTGGCGCTTCCGGGTTTGGGTTGTCTGTGGGTGAATTTGGCCGAATACCCGTTCGCTGGCGGCGCCTGGACCGATGTCGCGACGATGGCGAGATGGAAGACACGGACCTCTACCGTCACCTTCTCGGCATCACTTCGCGGTGGGGAGTGAGCCAGGTCGAGTTCATCTGCCCGTCGTTGGCGAAGAAGAACACTCTGTTCTCCGCGCCCAATTGTCTTGCGCGCAACTAGGTCGAACTCCCGCCACGACAGCGGATGGAAGGTTCGGGTCACCCGGACCCATTGTTGGGAGCGCTCCCCATCGAGCGCAATCGACGAGGCGGTCCAAGATCAGGGCCGAAACAGTGGCTGAGCGTTAGCGGGATGCCGCTTGGCTGGTGCTCACGCGGTGACGCCCAAGGAGCCTGGTGGGCGTTACGCGACAGGTCGTGGCGAACGGAACAGCGGGTCCCTTCGTCGACCCGGCAACAAGCAGCGCCGGTTCAGGTCGGTGATGACCGACGCGAGCTCGCCCGCGCGGGTGGGCGCGATCTGGGCGCGAAGGGCGCGTATTCACCTGGGCTCGAGCCGTCGGCCATTGTCGCAAAATGTCCAGGTCAGGATCATTATCGCGAGAAAAGCGCAGTCCAGATTGTCTCTGAATAGACCCGCTAGGGAAACGTGCGACGGTTCTGGCAACTTTGTTGGCACCGTAGATGCAGCTTGATTATCGTGACTTCTTGAGGGGCAAGTCCGGAGGCTCAACTGTGAGTCAAACACCGAATGATCCAGACATTGGCGGAATCGAAGGTTTGGGACCGGGCCCCGCGCCTGAAGATCCTAAGCAGCCCTTCTACAAGCGCTGGTGGGTGTGGGCCATCGTAGGGGTCGTATTGATGGCTGGCGCCTTTGCAGCCGGAGAGGCGCTCGCTAACAACAACGGCGCGTCGTCCACTTCGGCGACTGAGGAGCACGAAGACGTACTCGGCACAGCCGAAACGACTTACTTACACACGACGCAGACACACACGACGGAGCCACCGATCACAGTGCCACCGATCACAGTGCCACGGAGCACTGAGCCACCGAACACTACGTCTCCGCCGACGGCTACGGCCCAGGTCGGGCCAAAGACCACCTTCGGCAATGGCACCTACCAGGTTGGCACCCACAACGACTCCCAGGTGGCGCCCGGAACGTACGTGAGCACTGGCGGTTCGTTCTGCTACTGGGCGCGGCTGAGCGGACTGGGCGGCGCGACGAGCGACATCATCGCGAACGACATCGCAACGGGACGGGCCATCGTGACAATCGAGTCGACAGATGTCGGGTTTGAAACGTATGGATGCGGTACGTGGTCACCGCTTCCGGCAACGGGCTCGCAGGCAACAACAATGGGTGACGGCACCTGGGCCGTCGGCATTGACATCGCTCCAGGCACCTACATCACGTCAGGCGGTGACACCTGCTACTGGGCGCGGCTGAGCTCCTTCAACGGGGAATTCGGCAGCCTCATCGCGAACGAGAACGGGAACGGACAGGCCATCGTGACCATCGAGCCGACAGACAAAGGCTTCACCACAAAGGACTGCGGAACGTGGTCGCCGCTTCCCGCATCTGGGCACCAGGCAACGACGATGGGTGACGGCACCTGGGCCGTCGGCATTGACATCGCGCCAGGCACCTACAGCACGTCGGGCGGTGACACCTGCTACTGGGCGCGGCTGAGCTCCTTCAACGGGGAATTCAGCAGCCTCATCGCGAACGGCCTTCCGATGGGTCCGGCCGTGGTGACGATTGAACCAACCGACAAGGGCTTCACGAGCAAAGACTGCGGCACCTGGGCGAAGACCGGATAGCGCCGTAGTCGTCACTTCACGGCACCGCTCGGATTCCCACGCAGGCCGGCCCCTACCCTCTCTCTCGTTGCTGGAGCAGCGTGTAGAAGAACGGACGATGAACCAGGGACTGGTCCACTCCTGACAACCTCTCTAAGTACCCATGTGGTTGCCCGTTCTCAGCTTTCTTGTCTGAGGACGCTGCCTATCAGCTCAGTAGCCATATTGGCGGATCTGCTCTTAGCGTTAGCCCAGATACGGTTATCGGGCGGGCAGGGCGCTGTGTTGTCAAGGCGTTCGATTGAGAGATCGTCGTTGTATCTATTGGCCATTGCCCAACGCCGGGAATGGGTGAAGCTGCACCACTCCGCGCAGACTCTGATGCCCTGCCTCATATGCCCCAGCGCCAGCCCGGCTCAGGCCGACTTAACCCGTCCACGAGCTGGGCCAACGCATCACCTACGAACGCCACAAACGCCTCCCGGCTGGCACCAGGGCCTATCCCTGACGAAGATCGGCGATGTTGGGCTCGCCTGCCAGGAAAACCCGGGTGCCTGCACCGGGAGTGACAAAAGATCCTTCACGGAATACAATACATATTCCCTGCGGCGGTCGTGTCAGTTGGGAGGCACAATGACTAACGCAAAAAGCGGCAGAGCGGGTGATCTAAGGTCGCCAATGCTGGGCTCGGCGCGGATTCGTATTGCCGTCGTCATCATGATTGTCGGCATAGGAGCCGTGCTCGCCGGGTGCAGTTCGAGCCCCAGTACGTCGGGTTCTGGCACGACTTCCACCACCGCCGCGACTACGACCACGACCACAGCTCCGGCGGGACCGAAGACTAGTTTTGTTGACGGCACCTACCCGGTTGGCACAGCCACCAACTCTCAGGTTGCGCCCGGAACGTATCTGACTAAAGGCGGCTCGACGTGTTACTGGGAACGCTTGAGTGGTCTTGGCGGTGCTACGAGCGACATCATTGCCAATGACCTCGCAACGGGACAGGCCATAGCGACCATCGCGCCAACAGATGCCGCCTTCAAATCGACCGGATGCGCTACGTGGTCACCGCTTCCCGCCACGGGCACGCAGGCGACCTCGATGGGTGACGGCACCTGGGCGGTTGGCATTGACATCGCTCCAGGCACCTACAGCACTTCAGGCGGCGACACTTGCTACTGGGCACGATTGAGCGGGTTTGAGGGAGGAACCGACAGCATCATTGCGAACGACCTCCCGAAGGGTTCGGCCATCGTCTCGATTGCTCCAACCGACAAGGGCTTCGCGACCAAGGGGTGCGGTACCTGGACCAAGACCGGATAGATCTGACATGACTGATAGTAGTGAGCCATCCGGCGTAGTCCTCAAACACAAATGGAAGGCCGACGGTCACCGCGGCAAGCTCATCGCTGACGATAGTGGCATCGCCATCGTGTCCTCGACCGTCAAACGCACCAAGACGAAAGGATTCTGGTCGAAGTCGACGCACGAGCGGATTGTCGACCACTACTACCTGGCCCGCTGGGCCGACGTGACCAACATCGATATCACCCAGCGGGAGGCCAAGCAGTTCGCCGGTTCAACCATCAACGCCACCTCGGTGGATCTCATCGTGGATACGGCCAGCCAGCATTTTCTGTTCGACCTCAAGAGCAATACCACGAGGCTCAACAACCAGCTTGGCCCTTATATCGCCCAAGTACGCAACCGGCAAAACTCGACTTGACCAAGTGTCGTCGACCGCCAAAGCGCGATCTGGGCGCGAAGGGCGCGTATTGAGCTGTCGCAAACTGGGTTGAACTGTCGCTAAATGTCCAGGTCAGGGTCCCTATCGCATAAAGGTCCAGCTCCAGATCGTTCTTGAATGGACCCGCTAGGTTGAGAGTGCATGCCGCTCTTCAATAGCGACTTTCGTTGACGCGGACTCTTGGCGTGACCACGTCAACGGGGTGTTGATCGACCTAGAGGCGATTACGGCAGCCAACTGGTCCATCTGCTCGCGGATCAACTCGGGGGGCTGGTTGAGGTCGAGCGTGTGGGCAGTGATGCGCACCCGCGACCCACGCACGGTCCACGTTCGAGCGGTCTCGTTGCCCTTGGCGTAGACGAGGTGGGTCTCGTCCAGCCTGTAGGCGATGGCATACGCCAGAGCTTGGTAAAGGTCGGCTTGAGGGAAGCCGGCTGGCTTCTCGGCCTTGTATTTGGCATCGATCGCTGCTTCGATTACATCGCCTATTCGCCATACCAGGTCCGGCTGGATAGCCACGTCCGCCTGCTCGTCCAGCGTGAAACGGTCTTGGGCAGTACACCGGCCAGCGATCGCCTCAAGTGCGTCCGTCAGTGTGGCAGTGACGAAATTCTCGAAGACCTTGGCGAGATCCACGAGGAAGCCGTCGATGCGGAGGCGACCCGGTTCGTGCTTCACTGACCCCTTGGCCAGGATGATTTCCGATAGGGCAAGCGCATCGTGGTAGCGAGCGTTCAATCGACTTTGGTGCCACGCAGGCAGGGGAATCCCACGCGGTAGTTCGCTGACGTCGATCAGAAAACCCCGAAGTATGCGCAACCGGTTTCTTATCTCTCTGGTCACCCCAGGGAGCATCAAGAGCGTAGTAGCCGCCGCCTTCAGAATCTGGTTCTCAGGGATGTCCACGAGGTAGTCGTCATAGCGAACGAGCAGCGGCACCGGCAGCCCATATTGCCTACGCAGCTGGTCGCCGACGCATAGGCGTCCACGCATGACTGTCTCGGCGCCCTCGATCTCGTGGTAGCCCTGGAGAACGCCAGCTCGGAGCGCCCGCTCACCCTGTGCGCTGAATGCCTCGGCCAGGACCGGGACCAGCTCTTCGGCCTCCCCGAGTTTGATCGGACCCGGGGCCGTGAATATCGGGTGCCGAGACCATCCCAGCAGCCACAAGAGTTTCGAAATCGAGACCTTGGGACTGACCCAGACCGTCAAATCGCCCACCCGGACTACACCCACCTTCTGGTTGGCCCGCAGCTCCCACCGCCCGCTCCCTAGGGGCGTCGCGGTAACGACACCAATCGCTACCAGTCGCTCTGCCAGACCCTCGCTCAGAGTGCAGACGACCCCGGATCCACCCTCTTGGAGGTGGAGCTCAGTCACGGCAGCCCGGAGTGGTTCTCTGGAGCGGGCGACTCAACACCTCCTGACTCACTGGTCACATCGCGAGCGCCATCATCAGGTGGTGTGCCAGATACCTCTCCTGCAGCTGCCTGCATCACCGATTCAAGGGAGAAGCGGCTCGCGAAAGCGGTCCATTGGCCGTAGTAATGCTCCTCGAGAAGGGGGAGAATGTCCCTAGACCAAATGCGTCCAAGTGTTTTGACAGAGAAGGCTTCAGGGTCCTTCCGCCGCATGAAGTACGACGGCCCGATCTGAAAGTCGGGATCATCTATACGTTTGTTGAGTTCCTCCAACATGTCGGAGGCGATAGGTGGTAGGCCGAAGTGCGCCGACCACTTGCGCAACAGCGACTTTGTTGGTTCGACCCGGGGATCGAGAGCGACGAAGGCGAAGCGACGGCGCATGGCGGAGTCGACTAAGGCAATTGACCGGTCGGCCGTGTTCATTGTGCCGATCAGGTACAGATTGTCGGGCAGCGTGAACGGTTGGTCTCCCGACGAGTACAGGAGCTCTACCGCTTCGTTGCGATACTCGAGGAGGAAATAGAGCTCGCCGAATACCTTTGCCAGGTTAGCTCGATTGATCTCATCGATGATCAGGACGAATGCCTGGTCGCGATGTTCGTTCGCTCGGCTCACCAGCTGACGAAGGGGGCCAGGCGTGAGTTCGAAGCCGACCGTCCCGGCATCGTTGTCTGCGGGCCGATAGCCCTCGAAGAAATCCTCGTAGGTGTATGCAGGATGGAACTGGACCAGCTTCACCTGTTCGGGCCCGACGAGATCGGCGGCGAGCTTGCGGGCGATGTAGGTCTTCCCCGTCCCGGGCGGTCCGTAAAAGATGACCTGCATGCGTTCATGCAGGAGGTCGCGTATCTCCTTCATCCATTCAAGGCTCGTGAACAGGTCATGGGCGATCGCAGGGCTCGGATCGGACAGGTTTACATGAGAAGCCGTTGATTCGCCCGGCTCGCCTGACTCCCCGACGTTCGACGGAGCCGTTAGCTCGTCGATTAGTTCGATTTCCGCGGTGAGGTCGACAATATTGGCGCCGGAGGCCAGCTTGGCCGGAAGGGGTGCCGGCAGGTCGAGAAAGTCGATAGGCGCATCGGCGTTCCTCCATTCAACCGACCGTCGTAGATTGCTGCGACCGGCCTCCGACGGTTTCCAGATCCATTCACCCGTTACGTCGCCGATATAGATCTGATGTTCGCTGGTAGTAATGACCACATCTTCTGGCGTCATCTTCCTCACGAAGGCAACGATCTCCTCTACCTTGGACTTGAGCTCCTGGTGTTTGAGGTGGCTATAGCCCATCTGGGCGGTGGTGATCAGCTCTTCAAGCGAAGTGTCGTGCCCTATCGCCGGGAGCTGAGACGCCGAGAGGCTTATCCAGCCCTCCTCGAGCCACTGGGGCACGAGGTTCGCACCTTTCACCGACGAGCCCCGCACCAGCCAGGCGCGCCGTTGTTCAGCCTGCCGAGCCTCATCCCACTCCCTATAGAGCCTCTCCATCTCGTCGCGGAGGTCCTGCGCGACGGGGAATTCTTCGAGCGCCATTCGACCCTTGTCGGTGATGGTCCAATTCCCACGACCATCCTTGAGTAACCAGTTGGCTTTGACGAGTCCCGTTGTCTGCCACAAGAGGGCATTGGCCCACCTGGTGGAACCGTTCGTGACCCGCTCCAATTCCTCTCCTGAGGGGGGAATCAGTGGTTCCACATGTCGCAAGACGTCGTCAATGAACGCTGTGCCTCCCGAGTTGGCGAGATAGACCAGCACTTCTCGGAGGCGCGGGTTCGTTCGTTCCTGAAGCGTACTCATATGCTTTCCTTGTGGCGCCGTCCCAAACCCGGTCGTCGATTCTACCGGAGTGCGAGTTCTCTGTGCTACACGCGCGGAACTCTGACGTTTACCGCACCATCCAGTCAGCGGCAGCACGAACGGCGGTCACCAGCCCCTTTCCCGTGGAGCATTCTGCCATCAGGGTGACGGCCGGGCACGGGTCGCGTGTCTCGACACGGTATGATCGAGGAAGGGGCAGAACAGATTGACAAACCGTGATCGACATCACCTTCGACTTCAGATCTGACACGCCTCCTGGGAAAGATCCGGACAGTTACAGTCGAACACTTGGGAGATATCACCAGCTTCTGTGGAGCAAGCCGCTGCCGAGGGGCACGCTGCTCAGACTCGATATCTCGACGCCTCCCGTGCATCTGCACCACGTCTCGGAGCTCGGCGAATTCTGGTTGACGAGCGATGCGGTGGTTCCAACCTTCCGGTGGCTGGCGCGGATCATCGATCAGATCCCAGAAGCGGAGCGCGATGAATTCATGCACATCGGCTACACCATTGGCGGGATGATGGTCTTTCCGGGCAATCGCGTCGATGGCAAGATGACGATCAACGGTGCGCGTGGATGCCATCCAAGGATCAGGGACCGATTCGACCTGACGGTGGAGTGCATCCGCCGGTACTATGCTAACGAGCCCAGTCCGCTCGCTAAGACGCTCAGTCTGTACGCAGACTTCTTCGGACTCTTCGGCGATTTCGCGGGCTACGTAGACTTCTTCTTCCTGGAAGACCTCGTGAGTCGGGCCAGTTCTTCGGTCAAGTTCATGATGCCGTTTGAAGACTTCACCACGTCGCCACTACCGGAAAGCCTCCATGCGTACCTGGCGTACCGCCAACTCGCCATTGAGTTCATTGAATCGCGCAATCAGCGGATCGCCAATTATGTCCGTACTGAAGCTCCGATGGGCTCGCCTGTGTAGGCGGACTCTTCTGGCGGGACGGGTCTAAAAACGAACCCGGTAGTGACCGGCACAGCAGGGCGATAGAGATGGGCGGATCGCCTCCGGAAGCTCGGACTTCCCCTACGCCGCGATTGACCGCGCCGACCTCGACTCGCAGTTCAGGTTTGGCGATTTCGAGATGGCCGCCTTTAACTGATCGGTGATTTCTTGTGGCAGTTCTGCCTCCGAGCACGCCGAGGGCCTATGCCCTTTCAACCCGACGGACGTCCCATCACCGGGTACTACATGCGCGACCTAGTGAAGTTCATCCAGCAGATCGGGGTCTGACGGCATGTTGCGCACCGAGGACGAGCTCATTGGTCTGGCGATCCGACGCACTCGGTTACGAGCGCACAAGCGCACCGAGGTGGGAGGCGCTGGTGCACGCGATCACCGCGGCAAGGCGGTCCACGTAGTGGCTCGGGGGGTTGGGTCCTGATGCGGTCAGCGTGGCCGGGACCTGTGCCCAATCTCCCTACTCACAAGTCGCAGCTTGCCCCTGGACCCGCGCGCACCTCGCTGTAGCTCCCGATATCAACGACACATGGTTTGGCTCGATCACATCCGAACACGTCGCCGCGACAATAAGTCCCGACCGGCCCGATTTGAGAACCGTCGTGAGAACCATAGGGCTATGAAAAGCTGGAAATGGCTGTCATTGCGTGTCATATGCCGGCCACTTCACGGAACCCATTAGTCCAGCTCAGACACCCTAGGTGGCACCTGTGGACACCGTTTGTCACCGCTCGTCATTTGACCAAATGGGCGCTACGGATCAGAAGGGTGGCGTGCCGTGCAACTGCGCGGACGACGAGCAGGTGCGCCTAGTCGGCCGCGAGGTCGACGGATGGCTGTTCGTCTGCCAGTTCGGTCCCCAAACAGCTTCGGTTCGAGCCCGTTCCGTTCGAGGCCAGCAAATGGGCACTCGGCGGCTACCGTGATATATGAACCGGCAACCGTCTGACCCTCGCTTCGTTGTTCAGTTGCACGACGCGACTGCGTTGCATTTTGACTTTCGAATCCAAGTCGGCACAGTTCTTCGCTCGTGGGCTGTACCAAAGGGCCCCTCAATGGACCCCTCCGTAAAACGCTTAGCTGTACCAGTCGAGGATCACGAGCTAGCTGCTGGTGACTTCGAGGGAGTCCATCTCGGAGCGGCCCGTGGTTCCGGCGCAGTGATCATCTGGGATGAAGGTACATACGAGATGGTGCGAGATGAGCCCAACCATCTAGCGTTTTTGCTCTCAGGCGCCAAACTTACTGGGGGTTTCGCTATCATTAAAACCGGTGATCGCCGGTGGATCTTGGTGAAGATGAATGATGATCAGGCACGGAGGGGTTCGGATGTCGTTGCCGAAAAGCCCTTAAGTGTTCGCACTGGTCGCTCGTGGCACGAAGTCGCTGAAGCCCGCGAGTGAATCATCCGGAAGACCAGCGACCTGGTCGATCACCTTGAGTAGTCGCGCAGAACCAAGGTCCGTCGACATCGTCACGCGATAGCGGCAGCGAAAGCCGCGTAAAGATCGCCGGGCAGAGGTTGCTGGAGCTCCCATGTGATGGCCATTGGCTTCTCGCCTACGTGACCTCGGTAAGTGGCAGGCCCAAGAAACCAGAAGGCCCGATGACCCGCTCGGAGCCGGGCGAACATCAAGATCGCTCGGCCTTCTCGCTCGTGGTTGCGGTATCGGAGGCCAGTGGCACTGTCGGAGCGCGTGGCCGACTGGCTCTCCCAGTGAATCAGGGTACGGCTGATTGCATAGTCCCGATATCGTGTCGTCGGAGAGAACCCACCGCTGCTCTTGTCGAGTGTGAAGGCGAAAAGCTCAGCTCTGGCAGCCTTGGCCTCGTAGACGCCACTCTGCCAGGCGGCGACCTTCGCACCCTCGGCAACACCCATGGCAGATAGAATCTCAATCCGGCTGTAGCGGGCGTGGACCAGGAGTGGTGCCTCGGGGTGGGTCGACAGTGGTGAGTGCACGTGGTCGATCTTCTCTTCGAGCACGGGCAAAAGTTCGAGGAGCTCGGTCCGCACCTGAGGGTGTGCCCAGAGCAAGTCCGTTGCATCTTGCACCGTCAACGCCTTTGTCAGTACCTGGTCGCCCATCGCCGCCACGAGCATGTGAACAAGGCGGCGCTCGCGTTCCGGCAGCGCCGCGATATCCGGTGGCCGATTCGAGTCGAGCAGGCGCCGATACGTTGTGATCCTCTCCTCGTCGTCGATGTGGAGGAGGCGTCCGATTGCCCGACGGAACTGAGCTTCGTGTGGACCGGCGGTCTGGACGGGCGCGCCAGCGGCCTCCCAGAGGTCTGACCAGCTCTTGGCGCCGTCGTAGATGTCGTCCAGGTCAAGGCCGGCCTCGTACAGGAAGCCCGCGAGATCGAGGTCAGGCTGCTCCCGTCGGAGCGATTGGAGCTCCTGGACCTTGGCTGGCCACCGGGTCGGAATCGCCTCACGGAGGCTGCGGAGGACGATCTCCGAGGCCTTGTGGTCGAGCTCCATGTAGCAGCCCGCTGGAAGAAACGGAAACTCGAGGCGGACGGCGCGTTCCAGATCGCGGCGCGATCCGCCGAGGAGGGCACGGTATCTCTGGTCGAACCGAAACTCCCGTCGGTGGGTGCCGACGAAGTCGAGGACGGTGCAGAAGGGCTTGTTCTTGGACTTACGCAAGCCGCGGCCGAGCTGCTGGAGGAAGAGCGTCGGGCTCTCGGTTGGGCGGAGCATCAAGACCGTGTTGACGGCCGGCAAGTCGACGCCCTCGTTGAACAGATCCACGGAGAAGACAACCCGAACTCGGCCCTCCGCCAGGTCGCGGAGTGCCGCCTCCCGCTCACCCCTGGGACTATCGCCCCAGATGGCCACGGCTTTGATCCCATGGCGGTTGAAATGCTCGGCCATGAACCGGGCGTGAGCGATGGTCACGCAGAAGCCGAGGGCTCGCATCGATGAAGGCTCAGCGTGTTGGTCGATTTGCTTCACGACGAGACGGGCCCAGGCGTCTGAACTGGTGTAGAGGGTGCTGAGCGCCTCGAGTTCGTACCCTCGACCTCGGCGCCAGGGAATTTGTCGGAGATCGAGTCCGTCGTGGACACCGAAATAGACGAAGGGCGAGAGAAGCTGCTGATCGATCGCATCCCAGAGGCGCAGCTCCGCGGCGATGCGATCGTCGAACCAGTGCAGAATCGGCAGGCCGTCGCTCCGCTCTGGGGTCGCCGTGAGCCCGAGCAACTCGACCGGTGATAGGTGGTCGAGGACTCGCTCATAGGACGCCGCAGCGGCGTGGTGGAACTCGTCAACGATTGCCACATCGAAATGCTCCGGCGCGACAGCGTTTAGGTCGGAGGCGTGAAGGCTCTGAATCGAGGCGAAGACATGGTCGAACCGGATGGGGCGAATGCCCCTCACCCATTTCTCGCCAAATGAAGGGTCGCGCAGGGCGTGACGGAACGTGGCCAAGCTCTGGTCGAGGATCTCCTCGCGGTGGGCGACAAATAGCAGCCGGGATCGGTCGAGACTTCGGCGGAGGCCCGCGTAGTCGAGGGCGGCCATCACGGTCTTCCCGGTGCCAGTCGCGGCGACGAGCAGGTTGCGATGGTAACCACGCGATCTGCTCAACTCGATGAGCTCCAAGAGCCGCTCCTGGAAAGGATACGGTCGGAGCTCAATCGGGCTTACGATTACCCGCGGTCCGTTGTCGACGGTCCCCGTTCGTCGCTGTTCCACGTCGAATCGCTGGGGGTCGTAAGACTCGAATTCCCCACTTTCCCAGTAACTCTCGAACACGGCTTCGAACTTGGCCAGCACGTCGGGGTTCCGGGCGGCCGAGGCACGCAGGTTCCACTCGAGGCCGGTCACCTGAGCCGAATGGGTGAGGTTCGACGATCCGACGTACACCGTCGAGAATCCAGAGCGTCGATGGAACATCCACGCTTTGGCGTGGAGCCGAGTGGTGCTCAGGTCGTAAGAGATCCGGACCTCAGCACCGAGCTCGACGAGCTGATCCAGCGCCAACCGCTCGGTCGATGCAGTGTAGGTCGTGGTCAGCACGCGTAATCTACGGCCGGACTCACAGTGATGGCGGAGGCGGTCGACGAGTGGAGCAATGCCGCTACGCCTGATGAACGCCATGACCACGTCGATCGTGTCGGCCGACTCGATCTCCGATCGCAACTGGTTCCACAGGCCGGGTTCCCCAGGTGCATTGGTGAGAAGGGTCGTGTCGAGGAGCGGGACAAGCGGCTCGGCGATCTTGTCTGGTGTACCGTCGGGTCGGCGTCGCAATATTGCGTGCAGCACCGTTGCGGGATCAACCGGCGCCGAGGTCGGATCGGTCTCAACCAGCTCACCAAGCCGCTCAAGCAGAGCTCGGGCCACCTGGAGTCCGACCTCGACTCGTTCGTCGTCGCCGACGTCAGCTAAGGCTTGTTCGATATTCCGGCTGAGGTGCCAGGCAATTCTGTCGGCCGCCTCGGCCGACCGAAGGGGACGCTTGCCAATCGGCAAGCTGTCGGTCACCCGATCTAGTTCGGCCTCTAGACCCTCGGTGACCAGCGCCTCATAGAGCCCGGGTCCGAGATCTTCCATACCCATCAAACTACGTAACCCATGGTTGGAATGGGAAATGACCGCACTATGTTCAAAACCTCATCGAAGCGCCAGCACCCCGGTAAACCAGAACATGCCCCACCTGACAGAAAGATCTCATGCGCCTCCTGTACCTCGATATCGACACGCTCCGTGCGGACCACCTCGGCTGTTACGGCTATCACCGTGCCACCACCCCGAACATCGACGCACTCGCTGCAGACGGGACACGGTTCACCAACGTCTATGCCTCTGATGTCCCGTGCCTCCCGAGCCGTGCTGCGCTCATGTCGGGCACCTTCGGCATCCGCAACGGCGTGGTGAACCACGGCGGGAGCGGTGCCGAGCTGCGGAACGAGGGTGCTCGACGAGGCTTCGTGAGTCGATACGCCTTCGAGTCGTGGGCCGGAATCTTCTATTGGAACAGATGGCAGACGGCTTCCATCTCGAGCTTTCCTTTCCGGCACTCGGCGACCTGGTGGAACCATGGGTTTATGGAGTCGATGAACCTCATCCGCGGCATGGGCGCCGAGCGCGCCGACCAGGTTGTTCCGAGCGCACTCGACTGGATGGAGCGGCGGGGTAGGGCCGACGACTGGTTCCTCCACGTTCACCTCTGGGATCCGCACACGCCTTACAACACGCCGGACGAATTCGGGAATCCCTTCGACGGCGACGAGGTGCCCGCGTGGCACACCGAGGAGGTGCGGGCGCGCAACTGGAAACTGGCGGGGCCACACTCGGCGCAGGAGCCCTGGGGGTTCACTTCCGACGAGTGGGGCCCGCCACCCCCGCGTCAGCCGTGGGATGCGAGCGCCATGGACGCGGTCAAGGCCATATTCGACGGATACGACGTCGGCATCCGCTACGCCGACGACGCGCTCGGCACGATGCTGAACAAATTGGACGACCTGCGGGTCCTGGACGAGACCGCTGTACTGGTCAGTTCCGACCACGGTGAGGCGTTTGGCGAACTGGGCGTGTACGCCGACCACCAGGGAGCCGACGAGGCGACCTGTCACATCCCGGCCGTCCTCCGGTGGCCGGGGACTCCGCCGCGGGTTCACGAGGGGCTGCAGTACCACCTCGATGTGGCAGCGACCGTCGTCGAGCTCGCTGGGCTACGGGTCCCGGCGAGCTGGGATGGCACGCCGGTAGACCTCGTGGGCGGGGTCGGGCGGCCGTACCTCGTCCTGTCTCAGGGCGCGTGGTCGTGCCAACGCGGCGTGCGCTTCGGTGACCACCTCTACCTCCGGACCTGGCACGACGGGTACCACGGGCACTGGGCCGACGAGATGCTCTTCGACGTCGTCCACGATCCGCACGAGACGAACGACCTATGGGACACCGACGCCGAGATCTCCAGGGCCGGCGCATCCGTGCTGGCCCGGTGGACGTACGAGCAGCTCGACCGGAGCGGGCTCGATGATCCCATGGAGACGGTGCGGAGCGAGGGTGGCCCGTTCCATGTTCGCAAGCACCTCGGGCCGTACCTCGAGCGGCTGCGGGCAACCGGGCGAGAAGAGTGGGCCCAGGTTCTGGCGACGCGCCATCCCGACGAGCTGTAGCGAGTCTTCAGTACCGCGAGTGCAATTGATCTGGCGCTCTCTTCGGATCAGGAGCGGCGTCGTATTCGATTTGTTCCGCTAAGAAATGCCGGAACCGGCTCAGACCTTGAAATCACCCGCTGGGAACGAACCGCCCGTATCACTTCGGGTCGCCGTTCTCGACGGTCGTCAGCGGGGTCGAGCGGTAGCATCTCGCACGAGACACCATGCAGACAACTGAGCATCGCTTCGACCTGAGTGGCAAGGTCGCTCTCGTGACGGGCGCCAGCCGGGGGATCGGGAGGGCTATTGCCGGAGGCCTCGCGTCCGCCGGGGCCGACGTGGCGATTGCCAGCCGGAAGGTGGACAACTGCGAGGCAGCGGCGATCGACATCGCAGCGGCCACGGGCCGGCGTGTGGTTCCGATCGCATGCCACGTTGGCCGATGGGGGGATTGCGATCGCCTCGTCGACGCCGTCTATCGCGAGTTCGGCCGGTGTGACGTGCTCGTCAACAACGCGGGGATGTCGCCTGCCTACAGCGACCTCGCTTCCGTGAGCGAGGACCTCTACGACAAGGTCCACGCCGTCAACGCCAGGGGGCCGTTCCGCCTCAGCGTCTTGATCGGTGGCCGGATGGCGGACGGCGACGGTGGCTCCATCATCAACGTTTCCTCGGTTGGATCGTTGCGTCCCACCGCGACCGATCTGCCCTACGCCATGGCCAAGGCGGCCCTCAACACCCTGACTCTCGGTCTCGCCGGCGTCTGGGCACCGAAGGTGCGAGCGAACCTCGTGCTGCCGAGCGCGACGGAAACCGACTTGACCAGCGGATGGTCGTCCGAGACGAGGGCGCGCATTGCCGAGGCCAACCCGATGAAGCGGTTGGGGAATCCCGAGGACTTCGTCGGGGCCTGCATCTTCCTGGCCAGCGACGCTGCCAGTTATGTGAACGGTGCCCAGATTCAGGTCGACGGCGGGTTGTATCGGACCCTCTGAGCCTCCCGCGAGGTGACTCCCTCCGTCCCCGCGGAGGGTCCCTGCGTCCCGATCACGACCCGGTGAGATACCGGTCGATCATCCTGTGCATATGCAGGAGGTTGCTCTCCTGGCGGCGGTTGAGCCGGAGAGATGGTCCGCCGCGGGACTTCATCCCGATCTGCACGTGTTCCATGTTGGCGTAGTCCTGGTTCGTGATCTCACCCCAGTCGCGTTCTGTCCAATCCGGGAAGAAGCGGCGCTCGGTTCGCTCGAAAGGCTTGTCCGGCGTCGGCCATTGGAGGAACCAGGTGTCCTTGATGCAGCTGTCCGGATCGATGCCGTTGGGCCGAACCCGGAACACGATGGCGATGCCGGGGTAGATCGGTCCCACGATGTTGGGGAAGAAGTAGACATCTTCGGCGCTCGTCAGCTGGTCGTCGGCGAACTCGTCCACCGCCACGCCTCGAGCGACCAGGAGCTCACGCCGGCCTTCCTGATAGCGGCTCAGCATGGTCTCGCCGTCTCCGGGCGTGGCCCGGATCCCCTCGACCAGGGCAAACTCGTCCCGGTAGAACAGCCCGCCCAGCCCTCGGACGAAGTTCTCGAGGATCTCCCCCTCGTCGTACTCTCCCTTGGAGAGACCCAGACGTGGACTGGGACGCAGCTCACGCCGGGCGTTCGGCAGTCGCCCGTAGTGGGCGTGGATGCCGAGCGGTTCGTATTCGAGGCTGACGTCGTCGGTCCATGGCAGGAGCTGCGGATGGGTTCCCTGCACGTGATAGCCCTCGTTGAACGCATCGACGGCCACCTTCCAGTTCGCCGGGAGCACGGTCGAGAGATACGTACGGGTGCGGAGCTGGTCGAGGTGGTACGGAGCCAACAGGGTCGGCAGAGGATCGAGGTACTCGAGCAGCGGCGGCGCGCCCGGATCGAGGCAGATCCACACGAAGCCACCCCACCGGCCGACCTGAACGGCCTTGAGCCGGGTGTCCGGCGGGATCGGGTCGAACTCGTCCCGGTCCACGACTTCGATCAGCTTGCCGTCGAGGTCGTAGCGCCACGCGTGATAGCGGCACTGGATGCACGGGTCGGCGAATCGGCCCGTCCCGTCCGCTAGACGCGTGCCCCGGTGAAGACACGTGTTGTGGAAGGCACTGATCGTCTCGGGGCCCGAACGGACCACGAGGATCGACTGGTCGCCGATCAGGTATTCACTGAACGCACCGACCTCGGCGACCTCCTCCTCTCGGCAGGCCACCTGCCAGACGCGTGACCACAGTCGCTCGAACTCCAACTCCGCGAAATCAGCGCTGGTGTAGCGGGCCCGCGGAACGGTGCCGTCCTCGCCGATCAAGACCTTCTCCAAGTCCACGTCGTGGTTCACCATCGAAGTACCCAGTCATCTGTCAGTCGGCGTTTGCGTCTCCGTGTCGCCATGCTAGGGCGCAAAGGCAACCGGTGGGCTGTCCGCCCGAGAGCGAAACGGTCGCTCGATATGCTGCGGCCATGCCCGGCGAAGCGCCGCCCACCTTCGCCCCACCGCTGGCCGAGGTGGCGCTTCCTGCTCCGAATGCAGCCGCCCTGCTGCGCCGGAACGGCACCGACGCGCGCTACTCCAATCGGCCCGCGCTGCGGTTCGGCGACCGCGTCTGGAGCCACTCCGAGCTCCTCGCCGAAGCAGAGCGCTATGCCGCGTTGTTCCGCACCCGCCTCCGTCCTGAGCGCCCACCTCATGTCGGTGTCCTTCTCGACAACACGCCCGACTACGTCTTCGCGCTGTGTGGCGCGGGGTTGGTGGGGGCCGCCGTCGTGGGGTTGAACCACACCAGACACGGAGAGCACCTCGCCCGTGACGTCGACCATACCGACGTGCAGTTCGTGATCACCGAACCGCGACACCAGGCCCAACTCCATACGGCCACGGAGAAGGTCGACCTGGCCGGTGGTGTCCTCGTCTCCGACCGCTTTGTCGACGGCGACGATCCGCCCGTCGCGGGGGAGTCGCTCGGCCATGCGCTCGAAGCAGCCTGGACCGGCCGCGCTGCCGGAGCGCCGGACGAGGTCGCATGGGCCGAACCCGATGTCGACGTCCTGTGGGCATTGCTGTTCACCTCCGGGACATCGGCCGCTCCGAAGGCAGTGCGCTGCACGCAGTACCGCCTCCTCACGACCGGGAACCGGATGGCCATGATGCTCGAGCTCACGCCCGACGACGTCGGCTATGCAGCCATGCCCTTGTTCCACACCAACTCGCTGATGTCCGGCTTTGCTCCGGCGCTGGTCGCCGGCGCTTCGCTGTCCTTGGCCCGCCGGTTCAGCGCCTCGGGGTTCCTCCCGGACGTTCGGCGCTACGGCGCCACGTGGTTCAACTACACGGGGAAGGCACTCACCTACCTGTTGGCCACGCCTGCCCTTCCCGACGATGCGGACAATCCGCTACGGGTGGCCTTCGGCAACGAGGGGTCGCCTGGTGTCATCGAAGCAGCGGGGACACGCTTCGGTCTGAGGGTCATCGACGTGTTCGGGTCGACCGAGGGTGGCATCGCGCTGGATCGAACCGGTGCGCGCCCACCCAGTTCCGTCGGGCGTCTGCGTCAGGGGATCATGGTCGTGGACGAGGAGGGTCGTGAGGTCCCGCGCGCCGAGTTCGACGCCGACGGTCGGCTGGCGAACGCCGATCGCTGCGTCGGGGAGATCGTCAACACCATGGGTGTCGGTCCCTTCGAGGGCTACTACCGCAATGAGGAGGCGATGCGCCGCACCACCCGCAATGGCTGGTATTGGAGCGGCGACCTCGGCTACGTCGACGACGAGGGCTGGGTCTACTTCGCCGGCCGGACCTCCGACTGGTTGCGGGTCGACGGCGAGAACTTCCCGGCGGCGCCCATCGAGGCCATCATCGGCCGCCATCCGGACATCATTCTGGTGTCCGTGTACGGCGTGCCCGATCCCCACTCGGGTGATCAGGTGATGAGCGCGGTGGTCCTCAAAGAAGGCGTCACCTTCGATGGCGCCTCGTTCGCCTCGTGGCTGGACGGCCAGCCCGATCTCAGCCCGAAGTGGCGCCCGCGGTTCGTCCGCGTCTCGACGACGTTGCCGGCGACGCCGACCAACAAGATCCTCACCCGGACTCTCGTCCACGAGAAGTTCCGTTCGGACCGCGTGGCCGGCGATCCCGTCTATGTGCGGGACCGGAACAGCGCCGCCTTCCGCCCTTTTACCGAACGGGACGAACTGGATCTGCGTGACGTGTTCGAGTCCAATGGGCGCGGCGACGCGTGGGACTTGTGAGCCGCGCTTGAGAACGGTCCGGGCGCGGAATCGGGCACGCCAACTCACCGGTGGGGTGCTCAGGTCAGGTCAGCGCAGGGTTCGAGCGCCGGCCCGAATTCGCGACAGGCCAGTAGCAGGCGGCCAGCAGAACCAGCAGCGGTCCCGTATTGGGGTCGGTTCCCTTACCGGTCAGGATGTCGCCGAGCCCCTGGGCGAGCCAGAAGAGCAACCCGAGCCCGATGGCGATCAGGAGCGCAGGGCGCACCGTCGGCACAAAGAAGACGCCGCAGGCGACCATGAGGCAGAGCACGGCGAGGGCGACGGAGATCTCCGTGCCCCGGGCGCCCGAGAGCCGCGACATGTCGTTCATGATCGACGTGAGCCATCCCGGCTGGCCGACGGTGAACGCGAACGTTTGGCTGACGCCGTCGGGCGCACGGTTGTCCGGCAGCAGCAGGAAGTAGGCGAAACCTCCCCACAGCGTCAGCCAGATCATCTTGGGGAGAGCAGATCCCAGCGGCCCCGACGTGGCCGGCGACGTCCACGTGCGCCCAACAGGTCGTTCCTTGGGCCACAACAGTGCGGCGATGAGCGCGTAGAGCACGACGCCGGGGAGCCCGTTCAGCGGTGACGCGCCGCCGAAGATGCCCCCGAGGCTCTCGCCGAACCACCAGACGAAGAGCGCCCAGACGATCGACGCCGCAAGCGTGATCTTCACCGTGCGGCGGAAGAAGAGGCCGACCGCGATGAGGAGCTGAGTGGCGGCGAAGATCCCGTTGTACACGGCGATGTGATGGAGCATCACCTGTGAGGCCCAGGTCACGGAGTGGGCCAAGACCTGGGGATTACCTGCCGCCGACGGCTGGATGATCTGCGTCACGAACGACCGGCTGAACATGAAGGGCTGGAATTGGAGGGCGGCATCGAGGAGCCACACCAACCCGAGGGCGACCTGCAGAGCTCGCCGGCGCTCGGTCAGCCCGCTCAGCGCACCGCGTCGTGCCAGCGTCGTGCGCCAGGAGGGCAACCCTGACGCAGGCGCCGCGGGCACGGTGGTCGACGTCATCATGGCCTTCCTCGGGTCGCGTCCGTCCGGGTGACCGACGAGGCTTCTACCGCAATCTGACCGGCCCCGAACGAAGACTCGTGACAGCGCCCGCTGCCGCCGAGGGTCACGTTCCAGTACGCAGATCGGTCGGTGCGGCGAGAGCCGTTCGACGAAGTCACGGCTTGAAGACGACGGTGGCCATCTCCCAGGACGTGTGCGCCCCGGTGCTGACGCTCGGCGCCGGTGTGGCTCCCTGCCCGACGACATTGTCCTCGACGAAGAGGTCGATCGTGCCGTGTCCCGCCAGCTCGATGCGACGCGAGTAACCCGGGTCTGCCCCCAGCGTGCCGGTCGTACCCGCGTCGGCGTAGAAGCCGAGGGACAGCTCGTTCGACGCGGACGTGGCCATGGTCGAGCCCGAGCTGACCGCCCGCGCGCTGGGGGTGACGCCGCTCGCGGTCGCGACCTGGTCGACCGCGCTGAGTCCGGAGGCGCCCGACACTCCCCTGTACTCCAGCACCGCCAGCGCCATGTCGGCATCAGAGGTGGGAGTCGCCGTCACGGTCGGACGGGTCCCCGCGGACTGGCTGGCCGGAGCCGTCCAGACGCTCGAATTCCTGACCGTTCGCGCTCTGCACCGAGCCCACCTCGGTGAAGGGGTCCCCGGCCGAGTCGGTCACGCTGTCGGCTGTTGCGTGCATGGCGTTGCGCACGGCCACCTCGACCACCAGTCGACCACCGCGAGCGACGTCGGCCGGCATGGTCGCCGAAAGACCGCTCACTCCTGAGCCGTGGACGGCGACTTGCTGAACGAAACGAGGAGGGATGGCCGCCTTCGGCGTGACCGGGCGGGACCCGGCGGACGGCGGCCCGCTCCCCGCGGCGTTGGTGGCCGTCACGGTGAAGGTGTAGGCGACGGCATCCGTCAGACCGGTGACATCGGCCGTCGTGGCCGCCGGACTCCCCGAGACGACGGTGGGAGCCTGGGCCACCCCGGCGCGGTGAGGCGTGACCGTGTACAGGGGGATCGGACCGCCCCCCTTCGGTGCCGTCCACGTCACCCGGGCGGAGCGGTCGCCGGCCACGGCGTGGACGCCACGGGGGCTGGGTGGGACACCCCAGGCGGCCGCGCCGGCGTGGGTCGCCTCGTCACCGGCGGGAGACACGACGTTCTCCCGCGCCGCCGGCACCGTCTGGGCGCCGGCGCTCCCGGTATTGAAGACCACCGTCGCCATCTCCCAGGTGGTGTTGGCGCCCGTCCCGACGGTGGCCGCGGGCGTGGCACCGGCGGGGACGACCTCGTCCTCGCTCAGCAGCTCCATGAGTTTGTTGTTGGCAATCTCGGCCCTGGTCGTGAAGCCGGGGCCAGCGGTCGGAGTGTCCCCGAAGCCCGAGTCGGAGTAGAAGCCGATGGCCAGTTCGTTGGCCGCTCCGGTGGCTGCCGTCGGTCCCGAAGTCACCGTCGCTGCGGCGGTCGTGGTGCCCGACGCCCGGCTCACCTGGTCCACGGCGCCGCTGCCGTTCACCGTCGAGAGGCCGCTGTACTCCAGGGCCGTAATGGCCCCGGTGGCCGAGGAGGTGAACTTTGCGGTCACCGATGGCTTGGTCCCCGCCCCGGCCGTGATCGGCGCCGTCCAGACGCTCTGCTCGGTCTTATCGGGCCCCGTGAAGTGGCTGACTTCGGTGAACTGGTCGCCCGCCGAGTCGGTGACGCTCTTCGTGGTGGCGTTCGTGCTGTTCCACACCCCGACTTCGACCACCAGGCGATTGCCGCCGCCGAGCGCGGAGGCCGGGGTGACGGAGATCGTCTTGGCCGATGCCTTCTTACTCACCTGCTGGACGAAGCTCGGAGCGGCAGTCGCCGAGGGGGTCACCGCATTCGACGGCGTCGAAGACGGACCCGTCCCGTTGGCGTTGGTCGCGCTGACCGTGAACGTGTACGAGGTCCCGTTGGTGAGACCACCGATGGTCGCCGTCGTCGCGGGAGGGGAGCCATTGACGACCGTCGGCGTCTGCGCCGCACCCGCGGCGTACGGGGTCACCGTGTACCAGCTGATCGGACTCCCACCATTGGACGGGGCGGTCCAGTTGACGGTGGCCGCTCCGTTGGTGGCCGTGGCCGTCACTGCAGTGGGAGCAGCCGGCGCGCTGGGCGCCATCGGGGTCACCGCGTTCGACGGCGTCGAAGACGGACTTGTCCCGGCGCCGTTGGTGGCCGTCACCGTGAACGTATAGCTGAGACCGTCGGTCAGGCCGCCGACCGACGCTGAGGTCGCCGGCGGGTTGCCCGTGACCACGGTCGGCGGCAACGTCGTGGTGCCGGTCGACGGAGTGACGGTGTAGCTGGTGATCGGGCTGCCACCGTTCGCCGGGGCCGTCCAGCTGACCGTGGCCGACCCGTCGGCGGCGGTCGCGGTCACCTCGCTCGGCGTGGCCGGAGCGACCGGGGTCGTCGAGGGGCCGAGGCTGATGATGGGGGCGATCGACGGAGTGCCCTGGCTGTTCAGAATGAAGAGCATGTAGTGACTGGGCGGAGCGACCGCACCTGAAGACGGCAGGGTGACGTCGAGGCTGCCGGAACCGGCCGTGAAGCTCAGCGGGACGAAGTGCTGGTTCATGTCGATCTGATGGGTGTCGGTCCCGAGCGAGACCAGGTTCACCGCGCTGATGGAGGCGGCGTCGGGAGTCGCCACCGAGATGGTCGAGCCATAGGTGGCCGAGGACGGAATGGAGGTGATCGTGGGACGAGGTCCGTTGAACAGGTATGACGGGGAGTAGGTCTGGGCGGAGTCCTGGCCCTTGTCATTCAGCCCGTCGTAATGACCGCCGCCGGCGATGAGCACCTGTCCGTTGGGCATCAACACCGCGGTCGAGTGGTAGTTCCGTGCCGTGGCGATCGGCGCCGCCGCGGACCAGGTCTCGCTGGTCGGATTCCAGATCTCGGTGGGCAGAACCCCCTTGGTGACGACGGCTTGATTGCTGGTTGCTTCACCTCCGACGGCCAGAACCTCGCCGTTGGCCAGCATGGTCAGGGTGTGGTAGATCCGGTCCGAGAGCATCGGCGCCGTTTGCCGCCAGACCGGCGTCGCCGCCGTGGTGTCGAGGACAGCCGTGGTGTTCGTCGACGGGGTCGTATCGATCACCGAGGCCGCCCCACCGCTGTAGAGGATCTTGCCCGGGAGGTACTGAATCGACGAGCCGTTGAGGATCCCGCTCTGCCCCCCGACGGGCGTCCAGGTCTGAGCCGCCACGTTCATCTCGTAGGTCACGTCCTCGGACGGTCCGATCGTGAGCACGTTGCCGTTGGGGATGAGGTAGGAGAACGGGTACTCCTCTTCGTGGACCTGGGACGTGGAGATCTTCGAGAGCAGCGTCCACGTGTTGGTCGTCGGGTCGTAGAGCTCCGGAGTATCCGCCCAATGGTTGGCGTCGGTGGAGTTGCCGCTGATGGCGACATAGTCACCGTTGGCCAACTCGGTCAGCGTGGGGTACCAACGAGGAAGGTTCATGTTGGCCACCCGGGTCCAGGTGTTGGTGGCCGGATCGAAGATGTTGGTGTCGACGATGCCGATCTGACCGGTCGACAGGCCGCCGTAGCCACCGACCACGATGATCCGGCCGTCGGGCAGCTGCGCCGCCCCGTCGCAGAAGACACTGTCGGGGGCGTTGAGCGTCGTGAAGGTGCTCGGTGACGACGGATTCCAGACCTCGGTCGGTTCCGGTTGCTGCCACCCGTCCCAGAAGATGAAGCTGCCGTTGTCCATCAAGATGGAGCTGATGGCCACCATGGGAAAGGTCTGGAGCGCGCTCCACTGTCCCTGTGGCTCTGCGCTCGGCGTCACCGGTGAGCTCGGCACCGAGGCCGGACCGGTGCCGTTGGCGTTGGTGGCGGACACTGTGAACGTGTAGGCGGTGCCATTGACCATTCCGCCCGGCACCGCCTGCGTGGGCGCCGGTGCGCCGGCCACCACGGTCGGCTGCTGGGCCACGCCGTTGACATAAGGCGTGACGGTGTAGCTCGTGATCTGGCTGCCACCGCTCGGTGGGGCGGTCCATGTGACCGTGACCGCGTTGTTGCCGGGCGAAGCGGAGACGTTCGTCGGCGCCTGAGGAGTGGCCTGGACCGACGATTCGAACACGACCGTCGCCATCAGCCATATGGTGTTCGCCCCGGTCGTGGCGCTGGCGGCCGGCGTCGACCCCAGGGCCACGGGCTGGTCCTCGGCCAACATCTCCATGTTGGCGGTCGGCGAGACATTGGCTCGCTGGGTGAACCCCGAACCGGCGGCGAGGGTGTCGCCGAAGCCGGAGTCGGCGTAGAAACCGAGGGCGAGCTCGTTGCCCTCAGTCGTGGGCGCAGTGACCGCCGAGCTGACCGTGCCGGCCGACCCGCTGGTGCCGCTGGCGTCAGCCACCTGATCGACGGCGGTGGCGTCGGCGACTGTGGACAGGCCCGAGTATTCGAGGGCGACGAGGCCGATGTCGCTGGTGGCCGAAGGCTTGGCCGTGATGGTGGACTTGGCGCCACCGGTGAGGATGGGTGCGGTCCAGATGCTCATCTCGGTCCCGTCCGAGGCGGTGAAGTGGGTCACCTCGACGAACGGATCGCCTGCCGTGTCGGTGACCGATGTCGTCGAAGCTCCGCTGGCCTTCCAGACACCCACCTCCACGACCAGGCGATCGCCGGCGGTGACATTGGCCGTGGTGGTGACGGCCAGGCTGGTCTTGGCTGATCCGTGGGCGTCGGCCTCCTGCACGAAGGCGGGGCTGGCCGATGCGGCACCGGCGGTGAGGGCGTGACCCGACACCATCACGAGGCTCGTGAGGGGAGTGAGGGCCGCGATGGACCCGAGGGCCCAGCGCCGGCGACGCGAAGATAGAGGAGCAACGATTTTGGACAGGGTTCTTGCCTTTCCTTCGCCGGTCCCCATACGGCAAGGAACCCTGGCCGCACCGTAATGCCCGGATGCGGGTGGTTCAAGGCACCCCTAGCGCATCCCTAAGACAACCCTAAGACTCATGGGGGGCCGATCTGGGCCGACGACTCTTGTCGTCGGAGCTCCGGACCGTCGTGAAGCGCTCGACTCTTGAGTGTTCGCCGCGTCGGAGGCCCTCAGAACGGCGAAGTTTCTGCACTCAACATGCGAAATCTGCTCGATCGGAGCGTCCGACGTCGCCCGACGTACGGCAATCCCACGAACTGATCCGGGCTCTTCGACACGGCGATGAAAGGCGTGAAAGAGGCCCCGAGAACGGGTCCACGAACGGATCCATGGCGCCGGTGAACTACTCGGGCACGCCCTCCACCCTCCCCCGCCTGATGGCGGCGACCAGCTGCGCGTGGTCGCGCTCGTTCTGGTCGGCGTAGCGACGGGCGAAGCGGCACATGGCCTTGGTGAACTCATCGCTCTTGCCCATGTAGGCGTCGATGGCGGCCGGGTCGCCCGAGCGGGCGTGCGCCCGGGCCAGCGAACTCCCGCACGCCGTGGCGAATTGGACGAGAACGGGCGCGATCAGTTCGGTGTTCGGGATCAGCTTCATGTCACGGTACTGGCGCACGTAGAAGTCGCGGCCGCCCAGCGAGCCCCAGCCCACGAACATGTCCGTCGCGCTCTGCACCATCCGTTTGCCGGCGATGACCCGGGCCCCGTGGTTGTCGTGCCCGCTCGGGTAGGTGTGGATCTCGTAGACCGAGGGCCCGGCTTGCTTGAACTGCAGGAAGAGAGGGTCGCCCAGAGCACTCCCTACGAACAGGGCGAGATACACCACCATACCGACGCTGCCCACCCCCACCACCTGGCGCACGACGTCGACCAGGATGAAGCGGTCGAACAACGCTCGCCGGTCTTCTTGGAGCGTCAGCCGGTAATCCGCCAGCAGGTGCTCGGCAATGTCGCCCTGCTCGGTGTCCTCGAGCGTGACGCGCAGCGGGGGCTGCGGAGTGATACGAGGTCGTCCGCGTCGCTCCGCCGTCAACTTGGCGAACGCGCCGCGGCTCGTCCGCGTCTTCTTGCCCTTCTCGAACTGCATCTTGACCTGGCCACGGTCGGCCGACTCGAAGTAGTCGATGAAACGGTCGAATTTCGTGCCGTCGTACCAGATGTCGAGCAGTGGCATCGTGGCGTAACGCTGCATCCGGCGCTGGTAAGCGCCGACAGCCGCCATCACCGCGGCGTCGGCCCGGCGTGTCTTCACCCCGTTCTCGCGGGCGGCCACCACCAGGCTGGCGGCCATGCGGGCCACGTCCCACTCGAAGGGCCCGGGCAGCGTCTCGTCGAAGTCGCGTAGGTCGAAATTGAGATTGCGCTCCGGCGTGGCCCACAACCCGAAGTTCAGGACGTGGGCGTCACCGCAGAGCTGGACCTCGATCCGGCTGTGCGGTCGAGAGGCCAGGTCCGCGGCCATGACGCCGGCCGCGCCACGGTAGAAGTTCCACGGGGAGAGGGCCATGCGCTGGTGCCGCAGCGGCACCAGCTCGGGGAGCCGGATGTCGTTCTGGGCCGAGATGGTCTCAATGGGGTCGTGCCCGCGGGAACGCTCGTCCCAGTCTCCGATGCCGGCCCTCGGGGCCAGGACCCGGGACTGCCGGCCTGCCTCGCGGCGCTCGGCCGCCGTCGCGGCCAGGTCGTGCCGCGCTGCGACGGGTGTGGATACCACGACGGGTTTGCTCACGATCACCCTCTCGGCGGTCCGGACGTTGGCGCCCATCTTCGCCTCTTCGCCGGCGGAGCGTCAGAGAGAGCGAGCGGGGCGGCCACGGCAAGGGATCCGCCGGAACTCCGGTTCGTTCGCGGAGGTCAGTCTCGCGGCGCCCGATCGGTGCGGAAATGAGCCGGTTTCCTCCAACTTCGGACCCGTCCCCCGACGGCCCGGGTGCCATCATCGTCCCCGGGTGGTTGCGCGACAATGCCCAGCCATGGCGGGCTCCCAGGCGGTCACGATCCTCTTTTGCGACCTGGTGGCGTCGACCGAACGCCGCGCCCGCCTGGGCGACGATGTGTTCGACGAGTTCAGCCGTCGTCTCATGGCCGTCCTGGACCAGGCGATCGCCGAGCACAGCGGCCGGAACATCGCGAGCGCCGGTGACGGGCTCATGGTCGTGTTCCCCGACAGCGTCGCTGACGCGGTCGCGTGTGCCACGACGATGCACCGATCGGTCGAGGAGCTCGATCCTCAGGACCCGCCCCAGCTTCGGATCGGCATCAGCACGGGGGAGGTGGCGAACGACGACGGTACCTACTCGGGCATGCCCATCGTGGAGGCGGCCCGTCTCGAGGCGGCGGCCAAACCTGGTCAGACCCTCGCCAACTCCGTGGTGCGGACCCTGATCGGCACCCGGCGCGCCTTCCGGTTCCGTGACGTCGGCGCGCTGTCGCTCAAGGGGATCCCGATGCCCCTCTCGACCGTGGAGGTGGTCGACGCCGAGGTCCTCGACGTGGCACCGCCGGGCACGTCGCCACCCCCGGCCCCGGCGGTAGCGAGGACGCCGCGTCGGCGTGGCCCGCTGCTGGTCGGCGCGATCGCGCTCATCGTGTTGGTGGCGACGGTCGCCGTCATCGTCACCCGCTCGAACCCCGGACCCTCGGCCGCGGTCGGCACCAGCGTCGGTGTCACGGCGCCCAAGGGCTACACGCCGCGGTACGTTCCGGCGCCGTGCCCGTCCAGCGTGCTCTCGGTCGCGTCCGACGCGACCTGCGGCCATCTGATCGTTCCGCAGGATCGCAGCCATCCCGAGGGCAGACAGGTCAGCCTGCTGGTGACGAGCGCCCCACCGCGGCTCCCGGGCCCGGTGATCGCTCCGACCATTGACGTCTGCGGCTGCGAGAGCCTCGGGAGCTCACTGGCGCGGGACCATTCCGAGCTGATCCACGTCGCCATCCGCGGCGAGGCCGACAGCAATCCCGATCTCACCTGCCCCCAGATGTCGGCGGTGCAGGTCTCGGCACTGTCCAAGCCGTCGCTCGATCCCGCGGAGATCGCACTCGGCACGGATGCGTTGCGCAGCTGCTACGCCGGGTTCAAGGCCCGTGGGATCGATCCTGCGCAGTACAACTACAACACGGCAGCGGACGACCTCCTCGACCTCATGTTCGCCCTCCACATTCAGCTGGCGAACTTCATCGCGTACGAGTACGCCGACGCGGAGGTGTTCGACGTGTTACGAGAAGCGCCGGCCGCCGTGCGCAGCATCACCCTCGACAATCCACCGCCGCCCGGCACCACCGGGCTCTCGGACCCGATCGGCGACCTGGCCGGCGCCTTCGAACGTTTCGTCGCCCTCTGCCGCGCCAATTCTGTCTGTGCCACCGGCTACCCGGACCTGGCGGGGACGAAACCCTCCCTCTATGCCCAGCTCGAGGCGAACCCGCCACTCATCACGGTCCCGAATCCCAACGGCTCGAACCTTCCGCCGGTGCAGGTCCTCCTCGACGGCCCCCGTGACGCTGACGCCCTCGGCAGCGCCCTCGCCGACCCCGCGGCCTATCCATTGATCCCTCAGGCCCGCCAAGCGGCCGCCCAATCGGCCGCCTACACCACCATTGCCACGGCCGCGGTCGACACCGATTACCCGGCGCCAGACGAGCCGTGGGGCGCGACTGCGTCCTACACCTGCTCGTACGATGTCAACACCCAGGACCCCCAGGGCGAGGCCCTCGAAGCGCACGAGCTCCCTCAGTTCGTCAGCGCCGCCGCCGCCCAGTGGACCCAGTGGTGCCGAGGCTGGCCCGTGCCGGACCTGTCGGCGGGCCTTTCCCAACCGGTCGTCAGCAACGTGCCGGCGCTGTTCTTCCGCGGCAACCTTTCGCCGGACGGCAATCCCGACTGGATCCCGATGATCGCCAGGGGTCTCTCGAACGTGAAGACCGTGGTGTTCCCGACTCTGGGCAGCGACCTCCTGGCCGACGGTCCTCCCTGCCTGAGCGCGTTGCGCCGCCAGTTCCTGGCGGACCCGAACGCGAACCTGGACACGGCCGCGTGCGCGCAGCAGTCGCCTCCGATTCAGTTCGTCGCGCCCGGGACGTAGGCGAGAACCCGCCGGGCATCGGCACGTTCAATACGCAGCCGAGAATTTCAGATTCCAGGCACCCCGCGGTTGTCAGCCCCTGGAGGTCAGTCTCGCGGCGCCCGATCGGTGCGGAAATGAGCCGGTTTCCTCCAACTTCGGACCCGTCCCCCGACGGCCCGGGTGCCATCATCGTCCCCGGGTGGTCGTGCGACAATGCCCAGCCATGGCGGGCTCCCAGGCGGTCACGATCCTCTTTTGCGACCTGGTGGCGTCGACCGAACGCCGCGCCCGCCTGGGCGACGATGTGTTCGACGAGTTCAGCCGTCGTCTCATGGCCGTCCTGGACCAGGCGATCGCCGAGCACAGCGGCCGGAACATGGCGAGCGCCGGTGACGGGCTCATGGTCGTGTTCCCCGACAGCGTCGCTGACGCGGTGGCGTGTGCCACGACGATGCACCGATCGGTCGAGGAGCTCGATCCTCAGGACCCGCCCCAGCTTCGGATCGGCATCAGCACGGGGGAGGTGGCGAACGACGACGGTACCTACTCGGGCATGCCCATCGTGGAGGCGGCCCGCTACGCTCGCCCGACGATCCGCGGCCGGGTCCCTCTCGTGACGGAGGAGCTGTGCTGCTTGTCGGTCGCCGCGTCGAGTCCGGCATGCAGCTGATGTCCGCCGCCCATCGAGGGCTGCTCGTGACAATGGCGATCGTGGCGCTGGGGGCTGTCGCGTCCGACTGCGGCCCATCGGCCCAGACGGGCCAGGCCGCCCCCGCTGGCAGCCAGGCACCGGCGGCACTCGGTCCTGGTGCACGCGAGAGCGTCCGCGACTGCAATGGCCAGACGATGCTGCTTTCGGCACCGGCCTCCGGAGGTGCTCGGCCGGCCGTGCTCTTCGTCCACGGCGGCGACTGGACGGGCGGCAACCTGGGCGAGACAGGGTTCATCGACCGGCTCCGCCCGGCCCTCAACCGGGCCGGCTTCGTCGTCGCCGCGATCGACTACCGGCTCGCGCCGAGGTACAAGGCGCCGGACCAGGTCGAGGACACTGCCTGCGCGGTGCGGTACCTGCGCGCCTGGGCCCACACCCTCGGCATCGACCCCCACCGAATCGGCGCGTGGGGCGACAGCGCCGGGGGCCAACTCGTGTCCCTGGTGGCGACAGCGCCCCGGTCCGCCGGGTTCTTCGCCGGCCCCTACCAGCAGCAGTCAGATCGGCTGCAGGCGGTCGTCGACATGTACGGGATCGTCGACCTGCCGGCCGAGGTCAGCTACCTCCGGTCGCTCCCAGGCGGGGACAAGGTCGCCGCATCCCAGATCGCCCGTATCATCGGATCAACGAGCGACCCGCTCAAGGAACTGGTGCAGCTGAGCCCGGTGACCTAGGTCAGCGCCGGCGACCCGCCGTTCCTGATCCTCCAGGGCACCGCGGACACCGTTGCGCCGCCCTCGCAATACCGCCACCTCGCCGCCAAGCTGCAGGCGGCAGGCGTTCCGGTGCATCTCGTGATGGTCGCCGGCGGTCAGCACGGGCTCGAGACGCCGGGTGAGAGCCCGAGCGAGCCGCAGCTCGTAAACCAAGTCGTAGCCTGGATCTCAGGGGTGCTGACGAAAGCAGATCAGTCGGGGCACTAGCGAGATAACCGCGCCCAACCGTTTCGGTGTGGGATTCTCCGACGCGTTTTCAATACGGCTGGCGCAGGTCCGTGAACATCGGGAAATGGCGGACATTTCGTGTGAGCAAACGTGATCCGTGACGGATGGCCGTCGCAGCAATCGCGAGGTCGGCACTGTCGATCGTGTGATGGCTGGGCAACCACTGCCGGCCAAGTGCGCCTGCCTCCTCGGAAACATCGGCATCAACGGGATGCCACAACAGGGTGTTCAGGAGCGACCGGGTAGCGCCCTCCTCATGTGGACGCATGCCGGACAAGATCTCCAAGCGGGTGATCTCGCTGGCGTGCAACGGAGAGACGGCGCGCTCCACTTCGAGCACCTCTCCTGCTCGTGGGTGACCTCGGAGGTAGTCGATCAATACCGATGTGTCGACCAGAGCCGTCATTGACCCTCTTGATGTAGTCGTGATCCGGACCGCATGCGATCGACCCAGGCCTGACCATCCACGTCGCGGTCCTCCCACGAGCCGAATGCCCGGCGCATGGCGGCGAGGTCCTCCTCACTGGACCGCTGCACGCCGTACACCGTCTCAACGGCTGCTCTGATCAGGGCGGATACGGATCTGCCGGTTCGCGCCGCTTCGGCGTCGAGCGCGCGCCGCTCCTCCACGGTCAGTGAGATCTGCGTTCTCAACATGATGTAAGTATACATCATGTTGAGCCGGAATCGCGGAATCCTGTAGTGACCGTTCGAAGGGCCCCGAGCGGCCGACCTTTCGGTAGGTGGGGCGCTGACTCGCACGGCCAGGAAGGGAGTCTGCAGCATCGCACCTGTTCACAGGGCACAGCCCCACACCGCGCACCACTGGGGTAGCGGTATGGATCGAGAGAGAGGAGGACGAATTTGGGTCGACGCAGCCGCCGACGCATCCGCTCCGGGTTGCAGCCACCGAAGCCGCCGCGAGCACGGTCCCAATCGGTCGAAACGGATGAACGGATCGAGGATGTGTTCGCCCAGGCTCTCGAAAGGTTCGATTTCGGCCAAGGGAACCAGGCCGCTCCCGAGCTGACTGCGCTCGTCGACTGGTGGACCGAAGGGGCAGGTCAATCGGCACACGTCCCGGGGGGACTCGTCCCCGAGCTGGTCTGCTCGTACCAGTGCCGCGAGATGCATCAGGCATGGGAGCGCGGCTGGCAACCGGCGGATATCCGTCGGGTCGTGGCCCGCCGTATGAGTCCGAATCATGTGCATCTCGCCGTTCGCGCCATCGCCGAGGAATCCGAGCCGTATCGATCGCGTCAGCGGGTGCTTCCCGCGTGGTTGGATCAGCTCGACGAGATTGGAGCGGTCCTCCCTCGGGACCCGGCCACCGACCACCTCGCACACTTCGCGGTGGAGAGAAAACTCAGTCGTGAGGCTCTCTTGCGAACTGCCTTCGAGTTGATCGCGATGCTGCACCGCCTGCCGGCGATTCCGCTGCTCGTACCGCCGCCTTCGCAGTGGGACCATTCAGCCGCACTCGACGCCGCGCTGGCGTGGCGTCGGGAGGCTCGTCCCGCGCAGCTCCGACACCTCGAGCGGATCCGCGCGCTGCTCGCCAAGGCCGAATCCACGGAGTTCGACGAGGAGGCCGACGCCTTCACGTCGAAGGCTCAGGAGCTCATGACGCGCCATGCGATCGACGACGCTCTTCTCGCTGCTCACGAAGCCGGACGGAGCTCTGGGGAGCAGCCGTCGGGGAGGCGGATCGGCATCGACGACCCCTACGCTCAGGCAAAGGCAATTCTCTTGACGGTGATCGGTGAGGCCTCTCACTGCCGCGCCGTGTGGAGTAAGAGTCTCGGGTTTTCGACCGTTTTCGGGTACGCCGGAGACCTCATGTCCGTGGAACTGCTCTACACCTCCCTTCTCCTTCAGGCCAGGAACGCAATGGTGCGCGCCGGCGATGGCGGGAAGCGAGCGAGGAGTAGCTCGTTCCGACGATCCTTCCTCTTCGGGTTTGCCGACCGAATTGGGCGACGACTCGAAGAGGCCGCCGGTGCGGCCATGGCTGACGTAGTCGACGAGCGAGGCGGTTCACTTCTTCCAGTTCTTGCCCAACGGTCTGGTCGGGTAGATGAATTTCGCAACGAAGCCTTTCCGCACCTGGCCGAGAATCAGATGACGATCGGTGATTGGTCCGGTTGGATCTCTGGCGTCGCAGCGGCCGACATCGCGGTAATCGCGCGGGGCCCTCGCTCGAGGAGATGGCATCTGTCTGACGTGGAACAGGGGATCACGGAAAACCCGCGGCTTTATCTCGGCGACACAGCGGGCCGTTAGCCTGAGTCGGATGTCTCCGCTCGGCACCCGAGAGCTCGGTCGCGGGGTCGTGGTAGGCCCGGGGCAGGAGACTCCCGGCGAGTGGTCGGGCTGCCCCCGAGTGGTCGTGGGCGAAGCAGAACTGTCAGAGCCGGCCACCGTCGTGCAGCTACTCCAAGCGTCCTGGATGGAGCGTCTGCCGGTGATCATCGAGCTGATGGCGGAACCGAGCTCGCTTCGCGCCCCTGAACGCTCCAGTGCTCCCGTCTACAGCCTCTCTCCCCGCTTCGAGTTCACCCGTGAGCGTCTGCAGTACCTCGTATGGGCCAACAACTACGACGCCAGGAGCGACGAGCTGGTGTGGTGGCACGGACGGAGGGCCGCCCGGTTCTTCGCCGAGCAAGGGGTCGGCGTGGGGGGGCCCGCCGATATCGTCCTCTCCGACGGGACCCCGCTGTTCGTCGATGGCGGACCATTCCCGCCACCGGTGTCGGTCGGTGGGATCGGTGTCGTCCATCGCTGGAACGTAGAAGCGGGCTCGCTGGAGCGACTCGGCGACCAGGCGCCCTCGTCGGAGCTGGCGCCAGACCAGTTGGCCGCCGTCAGGCACGGTGCGGGTGGTGCTCGCGTCATCGCACCGGCAGGCTCGGGTAAGACGCGGGTTCTCACCGAACGCCTCCGGCACCTCGTCAGGGACCTCGGGGTCCATCGGAGGGTGGTGACCGCCCTCGCCTTCAACACCAAGGCCGCGGAGGAGATGCGGGAGCGCTGCACCGAACTCCTCGGTGCGGACGGGCCACACATCCGGACGCTGAACAGCGTGGGCCTGTGGATCTGCAACGAGTTCGGTCGGGCCGGACGACTCCGGACCATCGACGAAGTCGAAGTCCGCGACCTCCTCCAGCGGCTGTTCGAGATCCGTCGGCAGTTCAACACCGACACCGTCCTCCCCTACATCGACGCGCTCTCGAGCATTCGTCTCGGACTCGCGGCTCCGAACGCGGTGGAGGAGGCGATACCCGACGCGGCGGGTATCGCCGAGGGTTTCGACCGCTACCGCTCGGCGCTGGCCGACGCCGGCTTGGTCGACTTCGACGAGCAGATCTACCGGGCAATAGAGATCCTGGTCTCCGATCCGGATGCTCGGGCGATTGCACAGGAGCGCTGTCGTCTCCTGCTCGTCGACGAGTTCCAAGACCTCAACCCGGCACACATGCTCCTCATCCGCCTGCTGTCGTCGCCGGCGTTCAACTGCTTCGGTGTGGGCGACGACGACCAGGTGATCTACGGATACGCGGGTGCGACCCCGGAATTCCTCATCGACTTCACGACCTACTTCCCCGGTTCAGCGCACCACGCGTTGGAGGTCAACTACCGCAGTCCGAAGGCAATCATCTCGGCCGCCACCTGCCTCCTGTCTTACAACCCTGAGCGTGTGCAGAAGACCATTCGCGCCCCCGATGGCCCGGTCGACCTGTCGACCCAGCAGGTAGGAGGGTTGAGCGGCGCCGAAGCGCTCCGGGTGCTCCGCGAGCCCGTGGCCACGCTGGCCGGGCGGGCGGTGGAGTTGGCGAACGAGTGGCACGCAGCCGGTATCTCCTGGGAGCAGATAGCCGTCCTGGCCCGGGTCAATTCGGCTCTCCTCCCGGTCCAGCTGGCCTGTACCGACGCTGGCATTCCCTGCACGACGCCACTGGACACCAAGGTGCTCGGCCGCACCGGAGTGCGCACCGCGCTGGCGTACCTACGGATCGGCGGGTCTCCCGAGCGCATCTCGGCGGAGGACCTCGACCAGACCATACGACGACCGTCCCGGGGCATCGCCCGGAACGTCGTCGAAATGCTCACCAAACGGGGATGGTCGTCGTTGAGCGACGTCCGGAGATTGGCGGGCCGGCTCTCCGGTCGGGACGTTTCGAAGTTGCTGTCCTATGCCGATGACCTCGAGGCGGTGGCTGAAGCGTGCCAGGTGTCGACGGCGGCTGCCTTACGCACCGTGCGTGAGCAGGTCGGGCTCGACGAGAGCATGGACGTGCTCGACTCTTCGCGTCGGGAGGCGGATCGCTCGACCCACGCCGACGATCTTCTGGCCCTCGAGTCGGTGGCCTCGCTGCATCCGGAGACCGCGACCTTCGAGACGTGGCTCCGTGAGCTGCTGACGCGGCCGCAAGGACGTGGGGAGGTGGTGCTTCTCTCCACCATCCACAAGATGAAAGGCCGGGAGTGGGACCGGGTCATCGTATTCGGGGCGTCCGAAGGCCTGCTCCCGCACCGGCTCAGCGATGACGAGGAGGGCGAGCGTCGGGTCTTCCACGTGGCCATCACCCGGGCCCGCCATCAGGCGGTGATCCTGGCTGATGCCGAGGCGCCCTCGGTGTTCCTGGACGAGCTCGAGGGACATCGACCTCGTTCCACGGTTACTCGGCGGCCATCAGCGAGTGACAAGAAAGCGATGGTGGGGTCACGCCCTCGCGCCGCCAAGACAAAGAGGCCGGAGCCTTCGGTCGTCGCCGCGCTCGGGCTCAGCGTCGGACACGGAGGTCACACAGGAGAAATCGTGGAGCTCGGAGACGCCGGGGTCGTGCTGCAGGTGGGTGCGGCCCGGGTCAGGGTGAAATACGGCTCCGACGTCAACGTCGAAGGTCGGACCATGAGCCTGGCCGGGCCCGTCACGGGGACGGGGTCTTCGGTCGTCAGCGCGGAGGTCGAGAAGCTGCTGCGCGCCTGGCGAGTCGAGACCGCCCGTCGGGAGAAGGTTCCGGCCTACGTGATCCTGAACGATGCGGAACTGGGCGGCGTCGCCACCCGCCACCCGCGGAGTCTGGCCGAGCTCGCCACCTGCCGGGGTATAGGCCCGATCCGCCTCGAGCGGTACGGCGACGAGATCCTGGCCGTCATTGCGGGCTCGAGCCTCGAGGCCCAGACGTAGGCCCACGTCCGAGCGATCCGACGCAGGGATCATTCGGTCAGGAGCTCAGGGTGGCGAGCTTCGATCATGCGACGAAAGCCGTCCTTCCAATGGACCTTGGTCCGGCCCAACACCTCGTGCATGTACGCGACATCGGGCCACAGCGGGGTGTGCGCATCTTCGGTGTACTCGAAGATCGGCGCCACGCCAACGAGGTCGCCCATGTAGGCGCAGTAGTCCTCGACGCTGACCGTCTCGCTGCCGGACCAGTTGACCGTGATCGGCGGCACGGAGGCGACCTCCATGGCCCGGATGCCGAGCACGACGTAGTCGTCCTCGTACATCGGGTTGTAGTTGTTCGGGACGTCGGGATGGAGCCGAATCGGCTCGCCCCGGAGGATCTGTTCGAGACGGTCGGCCGGAGCCCCGCCTTCGGGTCCGTAGGTCGAACAGATGCGGATGATGGTCAACGGGATCCGGTAGCGACGGGAAACCCAGGTGCAGATCTGCTCACCGGCGACTTTGGAGATGCTGTAGTTGGCGCGCAGCGGCGCACCCGGCGGATCCGACTCTTTCAGGGGCCGCTGGCCCTGGTACGCGTACGTCGAGCCCGTCGACGAATAGACGAAGCCTTTGGCGTGGCGGCAGTGGACCATGAGATCACCCGAGACCTGTGCATTGATTTCGACGCAGCGACGCCAATCTCCGACGCCGGTGTCGACGGCGGCATGGAAGACGTAGTCGAAGTCCTCGGGTAACGAGGTGAGATCACCCACGGAGATGTCCAAAGGGACCGGGCGGATGCCTGCGCTCTGGAGCCTCTCCCGCTGAGCGGGGTCTCTGAGCCGGGCGACACCCCAGACCTCGTTGTGTTCCGCCAGCTGTCGGGCGATGGGGAAGGCGATCTTCCCGCTCGCTCCCGTGATGAGGACCTTCTCGCCTTCGAACATGCCGGTCTCCACCCTCTTGCCCCAGAGATCAACTCTCTCATCTGACGACTCGGCCGGACGCCGTGGATGAAGCCGACGGATACCGGGGGCGAGCTCCATTTGGGTTTGCCGTGCGCCGTCCGCACGAGTGACGTACATATATGACATGTCTGTTCTCGTAGGAGCTGCTTCTGACGAATGCCCCGCCATCCTGGCGACGGGGCGGACCGACGTCACCACCATCTACACGTCGCTCTCCAAACGGCACCCAGATGGCCGCGACGCGGACTACCTGGAGTGGCACTCGCTCGACCACCGGCCCGAGCAACATCGCCTGGCGCAACTCCGGGCCTCCTTCCGCATGGTCTCCACTCCGGCGTGCCGAGCAGCACGGGCGGCCAGCGACGAGCGCTACGACGAAGCCGATCACCTCCAGAGCTACTTCTTCACCGATCTCTCCGCCATGGACCGCTTCAACGATTTGAGCGTCGCGCTGAGAGACGCTGGTCGGGCTCCCTACCTGCTCCCTCTGGTCGAACGCGCCGTCTACCGCCTGGAGGGGATCGCGGCAGCCGCCAGGATCAAGGTCGGCGCCGACGTCCTCCTCTGGTGGTCAGCGAAGGGCGTCTATTTCATGATCGAGCGCGGTGGGGCACCAGTTGCCGATCTCCTCGACGTCCCCGGTGTGGGCGGCGCCTGGTGGGGCGGCGCCGAGCCGATGGGACCTCCTTTCTGCACCCGGGACAACTCGGGCCTTCACGTCAGCTACCTCTTTCTCGACGGCGAGCCGGCCGAGGTGGCAAAGCGGCTTCGGCCCCGGCTGGAGCAGCGATGGTCCGGGACCGGCACTGAACCGCTCCTTGCTGCGCCGTTCCATAGCCTCGTGGCCTACGAGTGGGACCGCTACCTGCCCTGACCCGCTACGTCGCACCCGAGAACCGGGCAGAAGACCAATGACCGTACGGACGAGTGACAGCACGGCCGAGTGACAGGACGGACGAGCCACGGAGTGAGGATCGGTTCGATCGGGGAGGACCCCGACAGAGAGGGCGAAGTGCGCTGAGCTCTTCAGGGCACCGGCAGTGATCGGGCGAGTTGCGGGAATAGCCGCGACCCGAGGCGCACGGCGAAGTCGATGGCCAGGGCGGGCGACACCTTGGGGTTGGAGTCGGGTGGGTCCGGGAGATCCTTGTCGTGGCGGGCGTGCTCGTAAAGGCCGTGGCACAGGTGACGGCCCAGTGTGCCCAGGACCCTCATGGCTTGCACGTTCTCTGCCTGAAAAAGGGGGACAGGCAGCGGGTGAACGTCGGGCCAGGTCTCGGGTGCTCGTGGCGCTTCGAGGCTGAGCAGCTTCTCGAAACTCGGCGCGGCCGCATCCCGGGCGGTGAACGGCTCGCCGAGATTCCACGCCTGGCGCAGGGTGGCGAGCATGGAGGTGTGGCGGAACTCGTCGGTGCAGACCGTCCCCGAGGGGACCCATGGAGACACGATGATCGCTGGGACGCGGTAGCCGGAGCGGTCGAAGGCGAACCCGAGTTGACCGGATGCGGCGCCCGGGTGCGGGGGTGCCACAGGTCCCGGCGGGACATGGTCATAGGTCCCCCCGGGCTCGTCGAAACCGACGAAGAGCAACGTGTTGAAGGCATTGGACCCCGTTGTCGACGCCGCGGACCGTACCGCCCGGTAGATCCGGGCCAGGAAGTCCTCCCCGGCCAAGATCGACGACGGTGCGTCCATGAGGACGTCAACGCCCGGGATCAGGGCCCGCCCGAATGCCGGGTGGTAGTCCCCGTGGCCCGCCATGAGGTTGGGCTCAATCAGGGAGAAATCGGGCAGGGTGCCCTCGGCGGCGTCCCGCTCGAACTCGGCGAAGGGACGGAAGTGGGTGGCGCAGCGGTGGCGCAGGCGCGGCAGATGGATAAAGGCGGTGAAGGAGAGGGGTCCGGGCTCCAGCACGTAGACCTTCCAAGTTCTGCCGCAGCGCTCGAGGCGGTCGAAGATCGTTTCTGCCATGTTGTGCCGCATGAAGTTGGTCACTGGTCGGTTCACCACGAAGCCGGAGGAGGTGGCGGCGATCCAGAACGAGCGATTGGCCAACGTCTGCGAAGGGACCTCACTGAACCAATGGTCGAAGACGCCGAAGCCACGTGCCAATGTGCTGATGACGGGCACCTGCTCGGGCGTGTACCCAGACATGATCTGGCCGTACTCCTCGTAAGTGGGCTGACGGCCGAGCTCAACCGTGAGGAAGCTGATGTAGTCGGTGACGAACCCGTCCATGGTCGCCGGCCTGCCGTCCGGCGGTGCGTTATAGGGGGCCACCATCTCGTTGGCGTCCTTGAAGCGGTTGACGTCGTCGAGGACGTTGAAGAGCTGGGTGTTGGTATGGGGGTACTCCTCGCCCGGGTCGGGGTCAGGGGCGTCCATCCCGACGGAGATGCCGTACGGCACAGCGTCTCCCACCGCGCCGTGCTCGGCCCAGTCCGGCACCGGATTGCTGAGGTCCTTGCCCTCCACTCCCTCGAACGACTCGACTTCCCCGGGGGTGTAGAGGCGCCCGAGCAAATTGTCGAACGAACGGTTCTCGAAGAGCACCAGCACCACGTGGTCCATCGCATTCGCTCGTACCGGGGGCATGAGTCCTCTCTGCAGGGGTGGCGGGCGACCGTACGCTATCGCCGTGCTGGGCGGACGATGATCCGGGGTGCGTGTTCGAGCGGTGGACGCAAGCCGAGCGGCGCCTCTCCCCGAAACGACATCCGCCGCGGGCGTTCGGGCCTACCGGATGATCAGGTCCTCCAATGATGGGTGCCGGAGCCGGTGCCACATCTCGGTGCCGTAGAAGGGGCAATTCGTCGCCGAGCGACCGTGCTCGTTCTGGTAGTAGCTCTTCGCTCTGGGATCCATGTAGATCCGGGAGCTCTCGCGCTCGTCCAGCTCGTCGTTCCAGCGCCAGTATGCGGCCTCGGTCACGTCCACCGACCGTTGACCGTTCAGGAGGAGGTGTTCCACGCACCCCAGCGTGAACCGGACGGCCATCTCCTCCAGGTTGAGCACGCCGAGGCCACCGTACGCGTTCATGTTCGGTCCGTAGACCATGAAGAAGTTCGGGAACCCCGGAGCCATGGTGCCGAGATAGGCCCGTGGGCCGTCCTTGGACCAGAGCTCCTGAATCGGCCGGTCGTCACGACCGCGCACGTCCATGGGCCAAAGGCACTCGTTCGCCCTGAATCCGGTGGCGAAGACGATCACGTCGAGCTCGTATTCCGTTCCGTCGAACGTCCGTATGCCCGACGCGGTGATCCGCTCGATGCCGTCGGTGACCAACGTGACGTCGTCTCGCAGCAGCGCGTCGTAGTAGCAGTAATCGGAATCGACCTGCACGGGGCGTCGGGCGTAGGGCGGGAAAGCGGGGATCATCCGCTCAATCAGGTCCGGCTGCGATTCGAACTTGCGCTCGATGAAGGCGACGCGCTCGTCCCGCAGCCGCTTGTTCACGGCACTGCGGGCGTGGGGGTGGTCGAAGGTCGGATCCACCTCCCGCAGCGGCCCGGAGAGATAGGGGCCCATCAACCACTGAGCCCGGAAGCGCATGAAGTTCCTGAAGTACGGAAAGTTCTGGTCCAGCCACGTCACCTGCGGCGGGTACGGCTCCCGGTATCCCTTGCGGTCGAAGAGCCATTGCGGGCTCCGCTGGAAGACGACGACGTGCCCGGTCAGGGGGGCGAGCTCGGGAACGAGCTGAATCCCCGAACATCCCGTTCCGATCACGCCGATACGCAGGCCGTCCAGGTCGAGGTCCTGCGGCCAGCGCGCCGTGTGGAACGACAAGCCTGTGAAATCGCTCGAACCGTCGATGGCGGGGATGCTCGGTCGAGAGAGCAGTCCCACCGCGCTGATCACGACGTTCGGACGCCACACGCGCTGACCTTCGGGTCCCTTGGCCGTCACCTCCCAGGTGGCGTCGTCCTCGTCCCACCGGAGCGACACGACCTCGGTGTCGAACACGATGTTCCGGCGCACGTCGAAGTCGTCGGCCACCCGGTTGAAATACCGCTGGTTCTCGGCGCGATCGCAAAACGGGTTCGCCAGGTCGATGCCCACGCCGAAGATGTGGGTGTAGGTACGGCTGGGAGAGTCGACTCGCGCCCCGGGGTAACTGTTCTCGAACCAGGTGCCGCCGACACCCGAGTTCTTCTCCAGCACGGTGAAGTCGATGCCGGCCTGCTTGAGTTGGACCGCGGCGTTCAGCCCGCCCATCCCGGCTCCGATGACGACGACCGAGAACGAGGCCAGGCGTTCGGAAGGGGGTGGGCGATTCCAGGTCAGGCCGCGCACGTGTGGCTCGAGGCCGACCTCCTCCAGCCAGCACTGGAGGTCCTCCGGCGGCACCTCCTCCACACCGCCGGCGAGTGCCAGGCTGCGGGGAAGCCGTTGGCTCGGTCCGATGTCGATCGGCCCCGCGCCGGCGTCGCGGCGGACCTTCAGGTACGTCGCAGCCTTCGCCCGCAGGAACGCCACGTCGGACTCGCGGGCGACAGTGGGTGCGTCGATGCCCGCCGGTGGTGTCACCTCGGTCGACGCCACCTCTTGGTCCCCGGTGAGCTGGTACAGCAGTCCTCGCAGCATCATGGGGTCGGCGTACGTGACGGCGTCCTCAATCTCGGCATCGCTGGCGCGGAGGAGCGCCTCTTGTGGCAGCGTTCGATTCTCCGCCTCGTTCGTCATGGGTGTCTCGCTCGTCCTCATCCGGGGAGCGCCGGGATCTCCCGCAGCTGCGACGCCATCATCAGTGGGGTGACGCTCAGGATCCCCGAATCGACCGGCAGCGTGGCGCCGGTGATCCAACGGGCCTCGTCGCTGGCCAGGAAAGCGGCGGCCCAACCCACGTCCCACCCGTTTCCCTCGGTGCCGAGGAGTCCTGCCGCATTGGCCATCTTCTGCCGCAGGTCCGTCTGGGGCGTCTGGCCCTCGTTGGCCAACAACATGGGGGTGGTGAGATGGCCAGGAGCGATGGCGTTGACCCGAATGCCCTGCCGTCCGTGGGAGTAGGCCATGTCCACTGTGAGGGCGTGAAGCGCACCTTTGGCCGCGGCGTACCCGACATAGTTGCCGCCTCGAAAGGCCGCGATGGAGCCGATGTTGACGATGGCGCCGGATCCTTTGGCCGCCATGGTCGGCACCACGTGCTTGCAGGCGAGGAACACCGTCCGGAGGGAAACGTCGAGCACGCGGTCGAAGTCCTCGATCCTCGTGTCCACGACATTGCCGGGCATGGCGGCCGCGATGTTGTTCACCAGGACGTCCACCGTGCCGAACGCGTCGAGGGCGGTGGCCACCATGGCCTCGCAGTCGCCGGCCCGGGTCAGATCACCCACGAAGACCGCCGCCGCGCCGCTCTCGTTCTCGTTCTCGATGAGGCTTCGGGTCTCTTCGGCGCGGTCCCGCCGGATGTCAGCTACCAGGACGCGGGCCCCCTCTCGGGCCATGACGATGGCGGTGGCGCGTCCGGTGGCCATGCCCGGTCCCGGCGTGGAGCCGGCTCCCGTCACGATCGCCACCTTCCCGTCGACACGTCCGCGTCGTTGGACCATGCGATCCCCTGTCAGCACCATCCCGCTCCGGAAGTTAGCGGATGCTCACTCCGTTCGGACGAGGCCCGTCAATGCCAGAGCTGTCCACGAGAACTGCGGAACCCGGAGGGGGGCGGAATCAGCTAGCGGCGGCGACTCGGGCCAGGTGCTCGGCGAACGCCTGACTCTTGTGGGTGTCCTCGAAGTCCTCGTGGTAGTAGATCTTGCCCCACCTGGCTCGGGCGAAGAGGATGGCCCGGTTGTCATAGACGAGGTGGCCCTCTGCGTCGTGGGCTTGCACGGTGAACAGAACGCACACCGTTGTCCGCCACGGCGGCCCGTTCACCAGGATGTCGTGGGCGTCGCCGACCAGGCCGTCCTGGAGGAAGCGGTGCAGGAATCCGGCGATCGCCTCCTTGCCCCGGTACTCCCCGCTCCAGACGGTAGGGCCCGGGAAGATGAGTGTGGCGTCGTCGGCATAACCGGCCAGCAGCGGAGTGGGATCGCCCGATCGAAGGGCGGCGACGTTGCGCCGGATCATCCACCGAACCGCAGCCTTGTACACGGCTGAACCTCCTTGGATAGATCGCTCCAACCACAGGCTACGATAGGTAAACTCCGAATTGATGTCAACCCGTCAGCCGACCCCTCCTTCCCCAGGTCCAGCCGGCACTCGGGACCGTCTGATCTCCGCCACGGTCGAACTTTTCTGCCGCCAGGGCTTCACCGCGACGGGCATCAAAGAAATCCTGACCAAGGCCGACGCCCGCTTCTCGTCGCTGTACCACTTCTTCCCTGGCGGCAAGGAGCAGTTGGCGGAGGAGGCCATCACGACGGCGGGTGCCGAGTTCCAGCAGATGGTCGCAGAGGTATGGGAAGGGGTGCCCGACCTGATCGGCCGGATCACGATCCTCTTCGAAGGCGCCGCCGCCGCGCTCGAGGAGAACGGCTACGAGGACGTGTGCCCACTCGGCACCATCGCTCTCGAGGTGGCCAGCACCAACGAACGCCTCCGCCTGGCCACGAACTCCGTCTTCCAGGCCTGGACCGAAGGGGCGTACGGCCAACTGATCGGCGAGGGGATGCCGCCCGCATCGGCCCGACGGGTGGCCCTCACCGTGATCGTCCTGCTCGAGGGTGCCTTCGTCCTGTCGCGCTCGGCCAAGAGCACTGAACCGATGCAAGCCGCCGGAGCTGCCGCGGTGCAGATCGCGCAAGCGGCCATGGGAAGCAGTACTCGGACGGCATCGGGTCGGCGGGTCGCCGCAAAGAGCTGAAGACCCCCGCGGTCGCGACGGCGCAGGGCGCGGCTCCGCCGGCCGGGTGAGATTCGCTTATCTGTCGATCCCGAATCGCTGCAGGCCGTAGACCTCGATCGCGTTGCCTCGCACCAGCTGGTACACCTCGCCCGCGTCCAGCCCGGCCTTCGACGACAGCTCCCAGGCCCGGCGACGGGAGTTCGGGAACGACCCGTTCGTGTGCGGGAAGTCGCACTCGAAGAGGATGTGCTCCATGCCGATCTCCTCACGGCAGCGCAGGCCGTGGAGGTCGTCGAAGATGCAGCCGAAGACCCGGCCGCGGGCATAGGTCGAGGGCGGCCGGGGCAGATCCTGCTCCTGGGACATCTCGTGCCACACGCCGTCCATCCGCTCGTACTGGAACGGCATCCAGCCCACCTGACTCTCGGCATAGGCGAGTTTGAGTGTGGGGAACCGCTCGAGGGTGCGGCTGAAGACCCAGTCGCAGACAGAACCCTGTGCGTTGTGCGCGTTGAGCGACATGGAGACGGCCAGTGGGGCGTCGGGCGATGTGGTCGGCATGGACGAGGACGAGCCGATGTGCATGGAGATCGTCGTGTCGGTCTCCTCGCAGCCGTCCCAGAGGACGTCCCAGTCGCCGGTGTAGAGGGAAGAGAAGCCGAGCTTCGCCGGGTTCTCGCTGAACGCGATGGCGTAGCTGCCCTTGGACGCGCACCGCCGCACCTCCGCCGCAGCGGCTACGGGATCCCACAACGGAATGAGGGTCAGCGGCACCAGGCGGCCTCGGCCGGCACCCCCGCACCACACGTCGATCATCCAGTCGTTGTAGATCTGGAGGCTGGCGAGGGCGAGCGCCTTGTCGCCGCGCTCGGCGAAGCCCTGCCCGGCGAAGCGCGGGAAGGTGTTCGGGTAGTTGATGCCGATCTCCTGGTGGTTGGTGTCCATGTCGGCCAGTCGCGCCGCTTGGTTGTAGGCGCCGGGACGGAAGTCCTCATAGACCGCCGGTATGTTCTTGTGCTCCTCGACCGGCAGGCCACCAGCCGCGTGAAGACGGTTCGTGCCCAGCACCAGGTCGTCGAAGAGCCAGACGTCGGTCCACTGGCCGTCGTCGACATCTCGCTCCATCGTCAACACACCACCCTTGAACGTGCTCCTCGTTTTCTCCCGGACGCAGCGCGGGCCGCGCTGGCGCAGGCTGGCGGGGAGCTCGGCTTCCCACAGGTCGCGGGGTTCGAGGATGTGATCGTCGACCGAGATGATGAGCGGGAACTCCTCCTCGGTGGGTGTGGTCGGCATGTCGGCGGCTCCAATGCTCGCGGGCTCGCGCCCTCACGCACAGCTTTGTACGACAACTTTTCCACGCGTAGCCTCTCGTCATGCCCGAGCCGGCCCCGTTGTCGCCCAAACGCGAGGGTCTCGAGCCCACCTTCCGTCACCTGGACGACCCCGATGTCCCCTGGCAGGCCGTCAAGGCCCAGCGCAACGCCGACGGGTCGGTGGCTCACGTCTGGGAGAAGTGGCTGGCCTTCTCGCCCGATCCCCAGTACCTGACGATCTACGCCCGTTACGACCCGGGGATGGTGGTCCGCCGGCACGGGCATTTCTCACCCCACGTCGTCTTCGTGCTCGAGGGTGAGGTCGCCTTCGGGGTACATCGTTGCCCGGCCGGGACCCACGTCGAGCTGCCGCTCGGCGCGGCGTTCGGCCCCGTGGTGGCCGGACCGGACGGAGCGGTGATGTTCGAGGTGATGATGGGCGACCCTCGTGGTTGGGGCGACGAACCTGAAGCCTTCGCGGCCGCTCTCGCAGCGCTGGGAGCTGAAGCGCTGCCCGACCCACCGCTCGAGTTCCCACCCTGGCTCACCGACTTGCGTGCGCACTGGGCCGGCACCGAGCCGGAGGGGGAATCGGAAAGAACGCAGTAGACCGGGCCAGACGCTGTGCGGAACCCACATACCGCGTACTGCGCACCGAGTACCGCCGTCATCCTTCATGGTTGGGTCCAGGCGGAAGGCCGTCGATCTCAGCGCCGGCTCAGGACAATCCGGCCCAGCGCCGAGCGACTGATGGGAAAGACCTTGGGATCGGGCCGTGGCGACGGACCCGCTCGGCCCGCCACCGGGGTGCCCACACGCGCGACACTGGTGGGTGAAGGCTTGATCGTTCGTTGAGCGAAGGAGGCCGAGCGGTGACGTCGCGCAGCTCTCTGTGGAAGCGGTCGTACATGAGCGTGACCGGCCGCCTCGACCGGCGCTTCGGCTGGAGCCGGCTCCCGAAACCGATCGCCCTCCTCACCCTCATGGGCCTGCGCATGCGACTGCGGCGCAGCAATCTGTACGACACCTCGGGCGTCACCCTGCCGTGGGCACCGAGCCCGCTGCCCGACGGGCCACGACCACTGACGCGGGCGACCGACGGCACCGGCAACGACCGGACCCACGAGGCCATGGGATCGGCGGGGGCCCTCTTCGGTCGCAACGTCCCGCCGGCGGAGACGGCTCCGTTGAAAGTGCTCACACCGAACCCACGACAGGTCAGCCTGGAGCTGCTCACCCGCGAGAAGTTCCAACCGGCGACGACCCTCAACGTCCTGGCGGCGGCGTGGTTGCAGTTCGAGGTGCACGACTGGTTCAGTCACGGGACGAACGAGCCCGACGACCCGTGGCTGGTCGACGTCGACCCGAGCGACCCGTGGCCGCAGCACCCGATGCAGATACAGCGCACGCACCAGGCCGCCCCCACGACGGACGGGAAGCCCCCCACCTACGCCAACACCGAGACGCACTGGTGGGACGCCTCGCAGGTGTACGGCAGCACGCTCGAGCTCCAGAAGATGGTCCGGTCCAACCAGGGCGGCCAGGTCCTGTTGAGCCCACGGGGCCTGGTGCCCTTCGACCCTTCCACCATGCGCGCCATGGCCGGCGTCAACGGGAACTGGTGGCTCGGGCTGGCTATCTTCACCACGGTCTTCATGCGCGAGCACAACGCCATCTGCGAGCGGCTCGCCCGCGCCCACCCGGACTGGGACGACGACGCGCTGTTCGAGCACGCCCGGCTCGTGAACGCCGCTCTCATCGCCAAGATCCACACCGTCGAGTGGACGACCGCCCTGCTGGGCGACTCGACCATGCAGACCGGCATGCGCGCCAACTGGTGGGGCTTCATGGGCGAACGCTTCTCACACCGCTTCGGCCGGATCAGCAAGAGCGAGGAGGTCAGCGGCATCCCGGGCTCGCAGACCTGGCTGCACGGGGCGCCGTACGCCATGACCGAGGAGTTCGTCGCCGTCTACCGGATGCATCCGCTCATTCCCGACGACTACTCCATCCGCTCGGCCAGCGACGACCACGCCATCGCGAGCTACACCTTCCCGGACATCTCGGGGACGCACACGCACGACGTCCTCAACTCGGTGGAGATGAAGGACCTGATCTACTCGTTCGCGACGTCGAACCCCGGGGCGATCGTCCTCAACAACTTCCCGAAGGGTCTGCAACACTTCGTCAAGCCGGACGGCAGCATCCTCGACCTGGCCGCCACCGACCTGCTGCGCAGCCGGGAACGGGGCGTGCCGCGGTACAACGAGTTCCGCCGCAAGTTCCACATGACTCCCGCCGAGCGGTTCGAGGACTTCAGCGACGATCCGGCCGTGGTCCAGAAGTTGCGGAACATCTACGACGATCCCGAGGACGTCGACCTGATGATCGGCCTGTACACCGAGGCACCGCCGAAGGGCTTCGCGTTCAGCGACACCGCATTCCGCGTCTTCATCCTGATGGCATCCCGGCGCCTGAAGAGCGACCGCTTCTACACCTACGACTTCCGGCCGGAGGTCTACAGCCCCGAGGGCCTGGCGTGGATCGCCGACAACAACATGAGCACCGTGCTGGCCCGGAACTTCCCCGAGCTGGCCCCGCACCTCGAGGGCGTGAAGAACGCCTTCGCGCCGTGGCCCACGGTCAAGCCCGGTTGATCGCTCGGTTGCGCTGGCGAGCGCGTCGCTGGTTCTGGAACCGGTTCGACATCTTCAAGTACAACCACAACCGACCCACCACGGTGCCGCCGCCGGTGGCGGACCGACCGCTCGCCCTGGTGCCCCTCGCTTCGCTGTACCGCCGCATCCCCATTCAGCGGGTGCTGGTGGCGGACCGGATCCCCGCTGACGAACGCCGGACTGTGAAGCGCGTGTTCTCACGCCTCCAGGCGGCGCTGTACCGGCTGGTGCCTCCGCAGCAGCACGGGCTCCCGCCGGTGGCCGCCGACCCGGGGGTGGCGCTCGACGTGGCGTACACCGCCGCACACCGGCGTCGCTTCCCGCCCCCGGTACGGCCGACGGCACTGGGAGAGCGGGAGGGTGAGGGACCGGACCTCGGTGCGCTGGCGGTGGCGAGCCCGCTCGCCTGCTACGTGGCGGCCGAGACCGACGGCACCTTCACCTGGGACCTTCGGGTGTTGGACGATTTCGAGTACCACGCCGGACTACGTTCGCTGGGCTCGGTCGTGACCTTCGAGGTCGAGGCCGAGGCGGGTGCCAGTGACCGACGCCTCACGGCCGCCCGGATCGACTGCGACGCCGGCTCGTGCACCCCGTCCGACCCGGAGTGGCCGTTGGCACAACGCATCGCCCTGAGCGCGGCCTCGATGTACCTGTCAGTCGTGCGCCACATGGGTTGGATCCACCTGGCGGCGGGAGGACCGCTGGCCGTCGTGACGCGCAACGAACTGCCGCCGGACCACCCGCTGCGACGGCTCCTCTGGCCCCACGTGTACGCCACGCAGTACAGCAACGACCTCATCACGGTCGACCAGCTCGTGCGCCTCGGAGACTTCGACGGCATGTTCAGCCTCACCCATGGCGGGGTGAGCTCGCTCATCGACGCCTCGGTCGACCGGTTCGACCTCGGCGTGATCGACCCCGACGTCGACGCACGGAGCCGGGGGTTGCGGGACCTTGCCCTCCCCTCCGTCGACAACCGGCGCCAGCTCCACGCCGTCTTCCTCGCCCACGCCCGTCGCTACCTCGAGCGCTACTACGACGACGACCGGATCGTGGCCGACGCGGCCGTCCAGGCATGGTGGGCGGCCCTGACGAGGCGTGTTCCCGGGGTCGAAGGCGTGGCCGGTCCGGGTGTGAGCCTGGAGGGGGTGGCGCGTTTGACGGCCGCCGTCATTCAGCTGGGGGCGGTCGAGCACGAGATCGCCGGATCGGGCATGTGGGACTACCAGCTCTGGAGCGACGCCCTTCCCGCACGCGTCCCGGCCGACGGGGCCCGCCCCCCGCTCGACGTCTACCAGCGGCTCGTCAACGCCAACTTCAACCTCAACGTCCACCGGACCGCGCTCCTGAGCGACTTCTCGGACCTCGCGCTCGACTCGGGAGGAGCCGAGGCCTTCCGGACCTTCCACTCCGACCTCCTGGCGTTGCAGATCGAGCTCGATGCAAGCCCGGGGGAGCCCTGGCGCATGGAACCCAAGCGCCTGAAGGCGAACATCAACGCCTGAGCGGTCTCGGGATCATGGTGGCCGACCGCCCCCCTCCACGGCGACCTCCGCCCCGAGGCCCAGACCACCTCAGCCACCTTGGCCACCTCAGACGCCGTCCCGACGCGCCGGAGCGGCAGGTAGCGGAACGGGTTGACCGCTGTTCCTCGGGGCGAGTCGCTGCACCGGATATCGTCCGTCACCAAGGACATGACTATCTCCGCCCTGTCTCCCACGGCGCGGGCTGGTGGGCGGCCTCAGCGAGAAAGCGGAGAGAGCCAGCACGCGGGCTTCCGCTACGTTCCCGCGCTCGATGGGATGCGGGCCTTTGCGGTCGCGGGCGTCCTCGCCTATCACGGTGGTGTCAGCTGGCTGCCCGGTGGCTATCTCGGAGTCGACGCCTTCTTCGTTCTCTCCGGATTCCTGATCACCGCGCTGTTGCTGTCCGAAGTGCAACGCAGCGGGCGCATCCGCCTCGGAGACTTCTGGACCCGGCGGGCGCGGCGGCTTCTGCCGGCTCTGTTCCTCGTGCTTGTCATGGTGGTGCTCGTCACGAGGTTGGCGCTGCCACCCGACACCTATCCGTCCCTGCGCGGGGACGTCTTCAGTACGGCGTTCTACGTCGCCAATTGGCACTTCATCGCACAGGGAGCGAACTACTTCGCCGCGACCGGGCCCCCGTCCCCCCTCACGCACACCTGGTCCCTGGCGGTCGAGGAGCAGTTCTATCTCGTCTGGCCCATCCTCGTCGTGGGAGTGCTGGCCGCCTTCAGGCGAATCGGAGCCGTGTTCTGGCTTGCGCTGCTGGGCGCGTTGGCTTCAGCAACCGAGATGGCAGTGCTCTTCACACACGGCGCCAACGAGACCCGTCTCTACTATGGGACCGATACGCGAGCGCAGTCGATCCTGCTCGGAGCGGCCCTCGCCGCGGCGCTCGCTTGGTGCGGACAGAGGGGGATGCTGAAGCGCCTCGGCGTGCGCCAGCGCCTCGCCTTTCTCCTGCTCGGAGTGGCGGGATTCGCCCTCGATGCCGTCCTGTGGACACACCTGCGGGGCACCCAGAGCTTCCTGTACCAAGGAGGTTTTCTGGTCGCCGCGCTCGGGACGGCAGCGATACTGCTGTCGGTCTTCCTCGTCCCCCGTACGATCCTTGGCCGCTACCTTGCGTGGCGGCCGCTGGTCTGGCTGGGGTGCATCAGTTACGGCGTCTATCTCTGGCACTTCCCGATATTCCTGTGGGTCGATGGCGCCCGGACGGGTCTCGGGGGCGGCGAGCTCTTCGGCCTGCGCGTGGCGATCACATTGGCCGTGGCGACGGCCTCGTACTACCTGGTCGAGCTCCCGGTGCGACGCGGACGCCTCACGCGCGGCCGGGTCGGCTGGCTGGTGACGCCCGCCGCGGTGGGTACGGTCGCCATCGTCGCCGTGCTCGGCACCGCGGCGGTTTCGAGTTCGTCCGAACTGGCCGAAGCCCCTGCCGCCGGCCACAGTTCCGTCGCAGCTCCTGCCGGGTCCAATACCGTCGCAGCTCCCGGCGGGCACAGCCAGACGGCGATACACGGAGCATCCGTTGCCCAGAGCACTCCGCTGACCCGTGTACTCCTCGTCGGGGACTCCATGGCTCAAACGCTCGGCAACGGCGTCGAGGGCGCGACGGCACAGCGGTACGGGCTCAGCGTCGACAACATGGGCACGCCGAACTGCAGCCTCGCCGTGGGTGTCTTCCAGATTCAGGACAACCCGCCGCAAGAGCCTTCGCAGCCGTGCCAAGGGGATGCTCTCAATCCCGGCTGGCTCACCGACTGGAGTCAAGAGGTCAGGCAGTTCCAACCGCAGGTATCGGTGTTCCTCGCCCGCCTCGACATCGTGAACCGCGAGTTCGACGGGAAGTGGGAGCACATCGGCGATCCCTCCTACGACGCCTATCTGGAGTACCAGATGACGACGGCCGTCGAGGTCCTCTCAGCCGGGGGCGGAAAGGTCGTGTTCCTCACCACGCCGTACTACGACACGGGCGAACAGCCCGACGGGCAGCCGTGGCCCGAGGACGATCCGGCGCGGGTCGACGAGTACAACGCCATGCTCCGCCGAGTCGCGTCCCAGCACCCCGGCGTCGTCTACGTGCTCAACCTGAACAAGATCGCCGACCCGGAAGGGCATTTTCAGCCGGTCATCGACGGGGTGCCCGTGCGCTTCACCGACGGGATCCACTGGACCTTCGCCGGCGACGCCTGGCTCGCACCACGCATCCTGCCCCAGATCGCACTCGCGGCCGAGGGAACCGCGGGGCAGCAGCTGGACATCACCAACCTCGGAGCGCCGCGCCTCGATTCTTCCGACACGCCCTCGCACTGATGGTCCCACACGTCGCCACGTCCAAAGCGAGAACCGGCAACCGTCAGGCTCCCATCCCACCGCCCGCTGCGATCTCCGCCCGGATTCACGTCTCTCCGGCTCCATGATCCCCGGGAGCATGGGCCAGGCACTCAGATCTCTCAGGGGTGGGAAGGATAGCGTCATGCCCGTGGCTGACCCTTACCGAATCGCGGCGATCGTCACCCGGAAGACTGCGTCGTGACGAGGAACAGGTTCGCGGGCGAGCCGTTCGAAGACGGCGACGAGGACATCGCCCGCGCCCTCGAGGAGGTCAGCATCCCCGCGCTCATGTGCTCGCTCGTGCACATGAGCGGTGACGCGTCGTGGGCCCGCGGGGACATCAGGCCGCGCGCCGCCGTCTCGCTCGACATCCAGAGTGGGCTGTCGGAGGAGGACAAGGCGGAGGTGCGGCGCCGCGCCCTTCCCGTCATCGCCGCCTACCGAGACGGCGGCTGCATGCCGGTCGAGCTACCCCGGGACCTCCTGCAGGAGATGATGGGCTTCCTCGGCGGCCGGCCGGTGGACGGCACGCTGGCCGACCTCTTCTTCGACGACCTTCAGTTCGAAGGGGGCGACAGCGGGGAGATCTTCTGGGGCGACGAGATCTCCGAAGGGCACAAGGACACGTCGCCGGTCGTCGTCATCGGTTGCGGCATGGGCGGGATCCTGGCCGGCATCCGCCTCAAGCAGGCCGGGCTGCCCTTCACCATCGTGGAGAAGAACGCAGGCCCCGGAGGCACGTGGTGGGAGAACCGCTACCCAGGCGCGCGCGTCGACGTCGGAAGCCACCAGTACTGCTTCTCCTTCGAGCCCGCCGACCACTGGAGCGAGTACTACTGCCAGGGGCCCGAACTCCGCGCCTACTTCGACACGATCGTCGACAAGTTCGGACTCAGGTCGCATTGCCGGTTTGGCACCGCCGTGACGGAGGTGTCCTGGCTCGAGGACCGGTCCATGTGGCGCGTGCAGGTGCGCAGCGCGAGCGGCGCAGAGGACGTGCTCGAAGCCCGATTCGTGGTCAGCGCCGTGGGCTCGCTCAACCTTCCCCGGATGCCCGAGATCCCCGGCATGGACACCTTCGACGGGCCCTCGTTCCACTCGGCCCGGTGGCCGGAGGACCTCGACATTCGCGGGACGAGGTTCGCCCTCGTCGGGGCCGGCGCGAGCGGCTTCCAGATCGGTCCGGCCATCGCGCCTGAGGTCGAGCAGCTCACCATCTTCCAACGCACCGCTCAGTGGATCATCCCGAACCCGCTGTACCATTCGGCCGTCCCTCCGGGGGACGAATGGGCGCTGCGCCACCTGCCCTTCTACGGGCGGTGGTTCCGGTTCATCATGACCTTCGCGGGCATCGCGGCGGGAAGCGAGCCGTACCGCATCGACCCCGGGCACGACGACCCAAGCCACCAGTCGATCAACGCCGTCAACGCCAAACGGTCCGCGGCCCTGTTGCGGTGGATGCAGTCCATCGTGGCCGACCACCCGGACCTGGTGGAAAAGATCACCCCTGACTACCCGGCGACGGGGAAGCGCATCCTCCAGGACAACGGCACATGGCTGCGCTGTCTCCAGCGGCCCAACGTCGAGTTCGTCCGGACCGGTATCGAGCGGGTGGTCCCGGACGGCGTCGTCACCGTGGACGGAAACCACCATCGGGCCGACATCATCTGTTACGCCACCGGGTTCCGGCACAACGACTTCCTCGCCTCCATGCGCGTCACCGGCCGGCACGGAGTCTCCCTGCGGGATCAATGGGGCGACGAGCCGACGGCTTACCTCGGCATCACCGTGCCCAACTTCCCGAACCTCTTCTGCATCTACGGCCCCGGTACGAACCTCGCCGCTGGTGCGAGTCTCTTCTACCACTCCGAGTTCCAAGTCCACTACGCCATGGAGGTCATCCACGAGACGCTTGCGTCCGAGGCACAGTGGAGCGAAGTCCGGTCGGATGCCCATCAGGACTACGTCGAGCGCTACGAGCACGAGATCGGGCAGATGGTCTGGTCCCATGCCTCCATCGCTCACAGCCATTACAAGAACCGCGACGGCAAGGTGTTCACGCTGTCCCCGTGGCCGCTCGACCTGTACCGGGACTGGACCCGCAATGTCGAGCGCGGGCACTACGACTTCGGACCGACCTGACTCGTATCGAGTCTCGGCGGGATCAACTCGGGATACGGTCGAGCTCGGCGCCCAGGACCGACGCCACGAAGCCGCCAGGGCGCTCCTCAGAGACGACGCGCTTCACCTTGGCGCGCGTTGCCTCCACGTTGCCGTGCTCAGCGCCGGCGCGCAGAACGACCTCGTAGGCAGCTCTCACATCGGCGCTCGTGATCTCGTACCCGTACCCCTCCACGAGCCAGTGCAGTGCCAGCATTCCGACCTCGAGCGACCATCGGGGCCGGAAGGGGAGAGAATCGCGGGCGGCCCGGGTCAGTGTCTTCGGGTCGCACGGACCCCTTCTTGCAAGCTGGAGCGCCTCCTCGTAGAGCCCGGCATCCTTGGCGGCCGCGAACCACTTGGCCTCCTGGCCGGGGGTGGATTCGACCAGGTCGGCGAGGAGCTCACTTCGGGTCTTGTGCGGGTATTTCCTGCCGACAGCCCTGAACGTCGCCAGGTACGTCCCGCGACCGTTGGCGCGCAGGCCGTAGCGACGATAGGCCTCCTCCGCCAGGCCCGAAGACAAGAGGATCTCCTCACAGAGCACATCGACTGCTCCATCGGGGGTCCACGGTCCACGACTGGCCTCGGCGTATCGGATGGCATCGGACTTCCTTCCCTTGGCGGCTAGCGCCCTTACCACCCACTGCCGGTAGTGCCAGATCGCATCATCAGGAACGATGTCGATGATCTCGGTGTAGCGCTCGGCGCGGTAGAGGGCGCTCAGACAGGCCGACGTACCGTGGAAGTAGCCGTGGAGATCGGGGTCTGGGCTCAGCGCCATCCTGGTCGTGCCTTCGAGGCGGTCAGCCCAAGCCGAGGCGATCTCTTTCGACACGCAGAGCTCGCCCCAATACTCCGACAGAATCTCGATGTAAGGCATGCGGTCGGCTTCGTGAGCATCGAAAAGGCGCTCGAGCCAACGTTGACGCGCCTTCTCGTCGACCGGGGCGTCGGCGATGATCGGGACCAGCTGCATTATCGCGTTGTTGACTGCCGTCCCCATAGCCCCCGACGAACCGTCGACCTGTTCGAGCGCGGGCGAGACCCGTTCAATGAAGAGCACCGCCCCTGCCGCGGCCAGAACATGGTCTCGACGGGCGATCCCTTTGATTTCGCTCACTGCTTCCTTGACGCGCTGGACCGCGGGCTGGGATCGCCAGCCGAAGGCGTGGCGCCGGAATCGCGCCCGGAATTGCCATGGGTGAGCGGCCACCAGTCAAATCTTCCCGGCCGTCTGCAGCGCGTCGGGGGTCCATTTTGGCCAAGCCGGCTGATCGATGAGGTGGCCCTGTCGGTAGAAGGCAATGGGGGCGATGCGCTCGACATTGCCGTAGACACGAGTCTCGTCGGCCACCTCAATGGCCTTGGCGATGAGGGGCCACATCCGGTGATAGCACTCCCGGATTTTGCGTTCCGGCACGTCGTGGCCGCCCAGGCGCACGCGCATCCGGACGCGCAAAACCGTCAGCTCTTCAGGGATCACGACCACGTGGAGATAGACCAGGTAGCCGTGGCGCGGCGCGTCTCGGATCAGCTCGAGCTCGGGTCCGTGCGAGAAGACGGTCTCGGTGGCGAACGAAGCGCGGCGTTCGATCAGCGCAGCACGAAGTTCAGCCGCCTCGCGTGAGCCCTCGCACGCGTGCGACTCCGCGTCGGCACCCCAGCGGACCTCGGCGAGCGAGTCTGCGTCGACAAATGGCAGATGGGTCTCGGGTCCGACGGCCCGAGCGAACAAGGTGCTCTTCCCCGCTCCGTTGGGCCCGGCCAGAAGGTGAAGGACCGGGTCTCCCATTGAACCCCTATGCGCTCGATGCGGCGGAGGGTGCACCCCCGGGGGTCACGATGACCGCGTTTCCGTCGTCGTCGAGCGTGGCGTAGGGCACCCCGGCCTCGGTGAATTCCGCCCGGAGGTCGAGGGAGGCGACCCGCTCGGCGATCCCTTCGTTCCATGTGGCGCGCACCACCGCCTGTTCTCTGGTGCCCACGTCGTCGTAGGTGACCTCACCGGCGAGGACCGCGGCGACGTCGCGGGTCGAGATGCTGCGCGAGGACTCGAGCTCACGCCCGATACGGGCCCAGTGGGCGACCTGTTGGGTGGCGCTACGGCTCATGGAAGCTCCCACGACCTTGGCCGAGTCGTAGAGCTCCTCGTCGATGCGGATGGGCATAGAAGTCGCCATCTGTCCTCCAGGGTCATCCCTGTAGCAATCTGCTACACAGCATAGCAATCAGGGGTAGGAGGCAATCCTCCCTGGTAAAGGCGCATCAGCGAACTGCAGAGTCCTGAGCCCGTACGGGTGCAGGTGCGGGGTAGCCCGGGCCCTTGAGACCTCACCGAAGGGAGCAGTCTCTACAGGACCAGGTGCTCGGAGACCTCGGGGGTGGCCATGTTCTCGGCGATGTGGGCCCGTTGCTCCCCGGGAGACTCCCTCGTCCGCAGGAGGATCGGACAGCAGCAGCCCGAGACGACGCTGGACAGCGGGCTGGGATCGCCAGCCAAAGGCGTGGCGCCGGGATCGCACCCGAAGGTGACGGCTACCAGGTGGCCCTGCTCATCGCCGCGTGGGTCAGTTGATCGTCCGACCCGACTGAGAGGCCGATGATGGGGAGGAGATCCTCGAGGCCCGCGAAGTCGTCGGGGTTACGCGTGTAGAGAGCGATTCCGTTGGCGTGGGCGGTCGCGGCAATGAGCAAGTCTGCGATGCGACGCCGGTGCGACCGACCGGAATCGGCTATTGCCGCGACCATTTGTCCGTAGCTGCGGGCTGCGGCGGCGTCGAAGGCAAGGGGCTCGAAGGTGGCCTCGACTTGTTGCAATCGGGCCTGACGACGAGCTCCTTCGGCCGCGGTCGAGGCCAGATGCGGGCCCGCCGCAAGCTCGGCCAGGGTGATCGCGCAAACCGAGGACTCTTCGGGCAGGGCGGCAGCGACTCCCGGTTCATCCCAGTCGATCACCACGGAGGTGTCGAGCAGTCCTGCTGACATCTACAGGGCTTGGTCGACGAGGCGATCGAGGTCGGCCCGGAACTGGCGGAGATCCACACGCGGACCGGAACGGGCAAGTGCCACAAGCTCCGCCTTGGGGACGGTCGGGCGGCGGTTTGTTCGGATTGGCCGAAGCTCGGCGACGGGGATCCCGTTGCGAGTTATGACGAAGGTCTCGCCCGCCGCGACCGCCTTTATCACCCTGGCGTTGTCGTTTCGGAGCTCTCGTTGTGCGATCGTCTTCGCCATGGGTACAGTGTAGCATCGTGTGCTACGTAAAGCTACAGACGTGGCTCCCGCGGGCAGTTGCCGCAGGCCGGCACGGTTGGGGAGGCGCGACGATCGCGATTCCGACAGTCCCTTATGGGGACTTGGCTGGCGCAGGGCCTTCACCCGAATCCGCTTCGGTGCGAAGGTAGACGTGTTGGCGAGCGACCAGGGTGGATAACCCATGACCGGCAGAGCGCGACGGATCACAGTGCCGCTCGGCCGCTTCCTCGCCGCCGTCGCGGACCGCATCGCCACGATGTCGCCCGAGGAACTGCGCGAGGTGGTGTTGGCTTTCGCCGAATCGACTGCCGCGTCGGAGCGATCGTTGTTCTTGGAGCGGTTCGGCGCGGGTTCTGCTCGACCGGTCGAGCCGATCGATGCCTTGTTGGCGGACGTGGAGCTCCTCGAGGAGGAGGCGGACGCTACCGGCGAGCCTGATTGGGACGTCTACGACGAATATCACGACCGCTACGGTTGGTCCTCCGACGACGAGTTCCGCGAGCCTGGCTGGACCGCGAACCTTGTGGAGTTGCTGCGCCGGACCGGCGCGGTATTCCTCAAGGGTGATCCGGCCGCGGCGGTGCAGGCATACGAGCGCCTCTTCACCGTGGCCGAAGGCGCTCTGGAAAACGGCTGGTCCGTCGCCGCCGAGCCTGGAGACGTTGATGTCGTGAAGGAGTCGGCCGCGCAGTACCTGCGGGCAGTCGGGGATTCTGGACAGCGTGAAGATCGTCCGGAGCGTCTACGGCGTGCGGCGTCCCTGTTGGGTCGGGTTCTCATGGGCGACAGCGTGTCCTACGCCGCCGTGGAGGGAGCGAGGTTGGCCGCGCCGGCAGACCGCAGCATGCTGCTCGAGGACTGGGTCTCGGCGCTCGCCCCACTGGTCGAGAACGCTCATGACTACTACGGCGACTGGGCGCACCGGCTGCTGCTCGAGGTGGTCGAGCAGCTGGAAGGACTGCCGGGTCTCGCGGACCTCGCCCGCGGCGGAGGACCGCGAGCCGGAAGGAACTTTCTCGCCTGGTTCGACGCCGCGCAGCGCCAGCACGATGACGCAACGGCCCTCGTTGCCGGGGAGGAAGGGCTCCGGATCCTGAGTCGGACCCCGGATCGGGCGGCGCTGGCCGAGCGTATGGCAGTGATGGCTCACAGCGCCGGCCGGTACGCGGACACGGTCACCGCCCGGGTGGAGGCGTGGAACTCAGTACCCTCTCTCGAACGTCTACTGAAGGTCGTCGAAGCCGCCCGGCGAGCAGACGTCGAAGAGGTGACGATCAGCACCTTGGCGAAGGGCCGAGCCCGCTCCGGGATCCCTGCACCGCTCCGAGTGGTGCTGCTCGTGCTCGGCGGGCGCCTTGAAACAGCCACGAAGGAGGCGGGCCGGGAAGGCTTCGCCGACAACGCCGACAAGCTGCATCGCGTCTCGGGCGCGTCGCTTGCTGCGGAGGTGCTTATCCCAGTTCTCCTCACCGCCGGTGTCGATGCCACCCGCTGCGACGGGTTCTCCGAATCCGTGATCGTCGGGCTCTTGAACCACGCCGAGGCGCTCGTCGACCGAGGTCAGTTCCGCTCATCATTCGCGTATCGGATCCTGGAGGATGACGACACTCTCGAGTTGACCAGCGACGCAGGCCAGTGCCCGGCGCTCGGCGACCTACTGGTGAAGACACTCGACGGCATGACGATCCCGACGGCCAAGCGGCTTTCGTACCTCAGCGCGGGGACGACGCTGGCGGCGAATGCGGTGGCCAGCATCGTCGGAAACAAGGACCGACGGCGGTACTCACAGGCGGCTGCGCTCGCCGTCGCGCATGCTGAGGCGATCGCCATAACCAAAGGTCGGGCGGCCGGTGATGCAGTCGCGGAGGCTGCCCAATCCCGGTACCCGCGACACACCGCCTATCGCTCGGAGCTCACGTCAACCCGGGTACGGTCCCCGTTCCTCACTTCGCCGGGACGCTTCGGGTGACCCAGCATCCGAGTTTCGCCCCAACTCAGTCGCAGCACTGCCCAGGAAAATAATCCTGCCTTATAGCACCAGGTGCTCGGAGACCTCGGGGGTGGCCATGTTCTCGGCGATGTGCGCCCGCTGCTCCTCGGGGGACTCCCGGGTCCGCAGGAGGATCGGTGACAGCAGCAACCCGACGACGACGCAGCACGCGGCGATGAGCAGGGCCACCTGGTAGCCGTGGGCGAGCGCGCCGACGACGTCGTGACCCGCGGCGACGAGGGACTTGGACTGGTTGGCGGCGATCGTGCTCAGCGCGGCCAGGCCCACCGCCCCGGCCAGCTGCTGGGACACGTTGACGATGCCCGAGCCGAGTCCGGCGTCCTCGTTGGGGATTTCGGACATGCCGATCTGGAGCAGGGGCATGAACGAGCAGCTCGCTCCCACCCCGAGCATCAACATGGCGAAGAAGATCCTCGGGAAGTAGGGAGTGTGGAGTCCGGCCGAGGCGAACAGGAACAACCCGGCGGCGGTCAGGACCAAGGCCGGGTACAGGACCGGCTTCGGCCCGAAGCGGTTCACCAGCCGGGCCGTGACGCCCAAGGACATGGCGGCCATGGTGACGGCCTGGGGGAGGAAGGCGACGCCGGTCTCGAACGGGGTGTAGCCGCGCACGTGCTCGAAGTAGAGCGCCCCGACGAAGAAGGTCGAGAACATGCCGATGATGATCACGCCGCGGATCACGCTGGTACCGCTGAGCGTGCGCAGCTTCAGGATGCGCAGCGGCATGATCGGGTTCGAGATCTTTGACTCGAGCACGAAGAAGGCGACGCCGAGCACGACCGCGGCGGCGCCGAAGCCGAGCGTGTGCGACGAGACCCAGCCGTACTGCGCCGCGGTGACGATGGCGTAGATACCGACCATGACCGAGAGCGTGATCAGCACGGATCCGACCACGTCGACGCCCTGTTGAATGCCGAGGCCGACGTTGTCCACCAGGAGGATGGAGCCGGCGATCAGCGTGGCGATGCCGACAGGGACGTTCACGAAGAAGATCCAGTGCCAGCTCAGTGCCTGCGTGAGCACGCCGCCGGCGAGGAGCCCGATGGAGCCACCGCCGACGGCCACGAACACGTAGGCACTCATCGCCTTGGCCCGCTCGGCCTGGCTCTGGAACTCGGTGACGATGATGGCGACGATGACCGACGACGAGAGCGCCCCGCCGATGCCCTGGACGAAGCGCGCCCCCACGAGCATGGCCTGGCTTTCGGCGGACCCGCAGGCGATGGAGGCGAGCGTGAACAGCGCCACTCCGGCCAGGAACACCTTCTTGCGGCCCACGAGGTCGCCCAGGCGGCCGGCCATGAGGAGGAAGCTCCCGAAGGAGATGAGGTAGGCGTCGACGACCCAGGTCAGCCCGGACTGGGTGAAGTGCAGGCTGCGCTGGATGTCCGGGAGCGCCACGTTGACGATGGAGCCATCGAGCGCGTTCATGAACATGGCCAGGCAGACGACCACGAGGGCTATCCAGCGCCGGCGGTCGGCGGTGGCGCTGGCCGGATCCGCGACGGGCACGGCCGGATCGGGCGCGCTCGGGCTGGCGGCGCGTCGGCTCTGAGCACCGGTTCTCAATCCGGGAATAGTCATGATTTCGGGACTATCCTAATCGTAGGATCGATGCAGCATGCACAGGGGCGGCTCAGGGTTCAGGGCAGGGTCCTCTCCTTTCCGCTCTCGGACCGGTGGCCGCGGGTTGACTCGTGACGCACCGTGAACGGGAGACGGCGTTTCGACGGATGACGACGCGTGCACAGGTGACGACGCGTGCCACGGAAGACCACTCGTCGGCGATGAGTGCTGTACTCAGGAATTTCTCAGAGCGCCGACGCGAAGACCGGCGCTAACGTGCGCGCGTCCGGTGTCGTTGCCGGACCGAAAGCAGCGCATGGCCTTTTGAAAACTTGGCCGTGTCCAAGACGTTGCCAACCGAGGAGGTTCGGCAGTTCGCTTGTCGTGCGAACGGCGGCCGAGGCCGGGAGGACGCGAAATGAGTTGGAGCGGTCAGAGTTGGGGTCCCGAGCAACCTCGGTTCGCGGCGGATCTCACCGGAGACGGTCGTGCGGACATCGTCGGTTTCGGACTCGACGGTGTCTGGGCCTCCCTGAACGAATCCGGCGGCGCTTTCGAGCCGCCGAACTTGGTTCTCTACGGATTCAGCTTCCACACCGGGTGGAGGGCCGAACGGCACCCCCGCTCGGCGGCGGATCTCACTGGGGACGGACGCGCCGACCTCGTCGGTTTCGGCGATGCCGGGGTCTGGACGGCACGGAACAACGGGGACGGCACCTTCCAGGGCATGGAATTCGTCGTGGCGGGCCTGGGCTACGACCAGGGCTGGCGCGTCGATCAGCATCCAAGATTCGTGGTGGACCTGACGGGCGACGGGAAGGCGGACCTGGTCGGGTTCGGGAACGACGGTGTGTGGACCGCCTTGGGCAACGGCGACGGCTCATTCCAAGCGCCGAAGTTCGTGGTGGCCGACCTGGGCTACGACCAGGGCTGGCGTGTCGATCAGAACCCGCGCTACGTGGTGGACGTGACGGGCGACGGGAAGGCCGACCTGGTCGGGTTCGGGAACGACGGTGTGTGGACCGCCTTGGGCAACGGCGACGGCACCTTCCAACCACCGAAACTCGTGCTCGCCGACTTCGACCCGGCTCTTGGTTGGGACGGGACCAAGCATCTGAGGATCATGGGTGACCTCAACGGCGATGGCCGCGCCGACATCATCGGTTTCGGCGACGCGGGCGTCTATTCCGCCATGAGCAACGGCGACGGCACATTCGCTGCGGCCTCGTTCATCCTCGCCGCCATGGGCTACAACGACGGCTGGCGCATTGAGAACCATCCTCGCTTCGCCGCCGACGTGACCGGCGACGGCAAGGCCGATCTGGTCGGCTTCGGCGACGACGGCGTCTGGGTCTCGGTCACCGGAGATGGCGGTGCACGGCTCGTCCTCGACGGATTCTCCTACAACCAGGGCTGGCGGGTCCCACTCCATCCCCGCTCCCTCGCCGATCTGAACGGCGACAGCAAAGCGGACATCATCGGCTTCGGCGACGCGGGTGTGTGGATCGCGCTGAGCAACGGGGACGGAACTTTTCAAGCTGCCAGCTTCGTACTCGCCGACTGCGGCTACCACGGTGGGCCGGTCGTCCGGTCGATCGCCATGGACTTTCAGACCTACAACGACGACCTGAACGACGATTCCGTGCTCCACATCTTCGTCACGAACCGCAGCAATGACTCATCGGGTCCCGCGGGAGCCTCCACTTACGTGGCCAATCTTCAGTCCTACCAGGACCACGACGCCGATTGGTTCAGCAAGAATCCCTACCTCGGGTGCGCCATCAATGCGAGCGAGGGGCACGGTTTCGGGAACAACTCGACGCACCGGGTCTACATCAGGTTGCGTAACAGGCCGATACCGCTCGAGGAGCTCCTCCTGCCCGCGGTGGACATCCACATCCTCGCGAAGGACAGCGACACCTGGAAGTTCGACTACACCATGACCATCACCCTGGACGACGGGACGGTGCTCCCTCCGTTCAGTTCGAACATCGAGGGACTCACCGGGCTCGTTCTCGACCAGGACAACCGAAACTACTACGGCATATGCTCCGAGGTGCAGCCCATTCCGCCTCGCACCATACCGGTCACGGATTCCGTCCTGACCGGCGTCACGATCGAATTCAACACGCACGACGACGACAAGAACAACGACACCGGGCTCGGCATCCATATCGTCAACCGTCTGAGCGCGACCGCGAGCCAGGACATCTCGGTCGTCAACAACCTCGCGCCGGGCGAGACGTTCCCCGATTCCGGCAATACCTACAGACGCTTCGATCTTCCGCTCGCCTCCAATGCCATTTTCCTGCGGGACATGGTCCTGCCGATCGTCTTCATCAACATCGTCGCCGACACGGACCAGTGGATCTTCGACTACCGCATGACGTTCTTCTTCGGCCAGGACCAGCCCTATTCGTGGACGGTGTCCGGAGTCGTGCTCGATCAGGATCATCACAAGCACATGGGGGTGTACAACGGACGCGCCTTTCCCACCCTCTCCTATCCGTACCCTCCGCTGAGCTCCGCACCGGTCCCGCGTAACAAGACGATCTCGCTCGACTTCGTCGGACAGAAGCTCCAGGAATTGCTCAACAGCCGGCAGACGGTCGGGAGTCCGGATCCGATCATCAAGATCAAGGTCGACAGCGCGACTCAATACGGGGACGCCATACCGCCGTCGTTCGTGGATCTCCAGTTCATCGTCAACGATCCTCCGTCCCCGGACGCATCACTTCTCGCTCCTGGGGTCCAGATGGGTACGACCTACGCGCACAACGTGTCCGAGCTGGGACAGTTCACCACGTGGTTCGGGCTCGGGGTTCACCTCAACGACATCAACGTCCAGTCCCTCGCTCTCAGCCTCAACCCGGGCGACAGCCAGACACCGTTCACGATGGATCTTCAGTTCGAGACGGGCGGTCCGACGGAGGTCACCGGGTCCACTTCCCTCGACATCACCCAGCTCGAGGTCAGGATCCGGCTCACCCTCCGCTACCACCAGCCGACCAATGCCGTCGACCTCATGGGCTGGGTGGACGACATCAACGGCGTCACGTACACGCAGCAATCGAACAGTGCTAGCTACGAGGTGAGCGGGACGTTCTTAGGACAGCCCGTGAGCGGGGTCACCGACGATCCGGACCGCTTCAGGACAGACCTGATCGGTCAGGTGCTCCACGTCACCTTCAACTCTGATTCGGACTTTACCGGCGCCATCCAGAAGAGGATCCGGGAAGGAATCTTCAACCACCTCAGCAGTGCCGACTCCATCACGAAGGTGACAACACGGGATTCGCTCAACGCGATGGCCAGCTCGTGGCTGATGGGAAGTGTCATCGCCAGCGGGAACTCGGAACTGCAGCCCTACCCGAGCCCGTGCGCGCTGGTCGGGGTCAACGTCGACGACGACGTCTTGAGCCTTGACTACATCACCCCGGAGAAGACCTTCGTCTATGAGGCCCCAGCCGATTGGCCGGAAGCGCTTCCGCCCGGCCGGTTGGCGAACATTCAGCACATCGTGGTCCTGATGCAGGAGAACCGGTCCTTCGACCACATGCTGGGGTATCTGAGCCTGCCCCTCGAAAAGGGCGGTATGAACCGCGAGGACGTCGACGGCCTCAAAGGCGGCGAGTTCAACATGTACAACGGGCGGAAGGTCCCATCCTTCCGCTTCGCGGCGGGCGACACGATCTTTGCGCCCGGGCCGCCCAACAGTGCCGAGCGCGTCGTGGTCCAGGTCGACGGCGGCAACATGGACGGTTTCGTGCAGGCGCAGGCCGACGAGTGCGGTCCGGCGACGGCTCAGCGCGTGATGGGCTATCACGGTGCTGACAACGTTCCCACCTACGACTCGCTGGCGCGCGATTTCGCCATTTGCAACCGGTGGTTCTGTTCGCATCCGGGGCCGACGTTCCCCAACCGCTTCTACACGCTCACCGGGAGGCCGAACATCGATCCCTGGGGCGCCTGGGAGTACAAGAATTCGAGCCCGATGCGCCCCGTCCTGACGGACACGATCTTCGAGCACTTGAGCGAACAGAAGGTCTCCTGGACCTATTTCGAGCACTCCTACTGCTTCCTCCGGTTCTTCGAGCGTCATACCTTCGACTCGGAGAACGTCGTCGACTACGACGATCCGAAAGTCGGCTTCGTGGCGTCGGCGGAGTCGGGAAACCTGCCTTCGGTATCTTTCGTAGACCCCCACTTCGTGGACTATCCGCCCGGCAGCTTCTGCGACGAGCCTCCGTCTGACATCCGCAACAGCCAGCCGTTCATCCGCACCCTGGTCGAGGCACTCGTCGCGGGTCCGAAATGGGAGCAGACGCTGCTCGTCATCATCTACGACGAGCACGGCGGATTCTACGACCACGTACCTCCGGTCCCGGCGGTCAAGGACTCTCCCGAGATGCTCCCGACCACCGGCGTGCGCGTCCCGTGCTTCGTGGTCTCGCCGTGGGTCAAAGGCGGCAGCGTCTTCGGTTCGGACAGCCTGCACTTCGACCACACCTCCATCCTGAAGACGATCGCTCGACGGTTCATGAGCGACAACCCTCCGTACATGGGTGCGAGGTACGAGGCGGCCCATGATCTTTCCGAGATCTTGGACGACCAGATGCGGCCAGAGCAGTTCCGCCCGTTCATTCCGTACACGCTGGTGTGCGCCGCCTCGCACATGAACCTCGACGTGCAAGCCGCCAGTACGGCCATCGGAACGGCACTCTGGCAGGCCTCGCCAGTCGTAACGGATGCGCAGACGCAGAATTTCCGGTTCGAAGACGCCGGCGACGGCTTCGTCTACATCCGGACGTTCGCGGGACTCTACGTGACGGCGGATGCACCGGCGGACGTCCTGACCGCCCCCGGGGCAACCCCGGGTATCAAGCAAGATGTGAAGTACGCGCCGGGCTCGCTGGGTCCGCAACACCCGGATCTTCAGCGCTGGACGTTCACTCCTCCAGAGATCGGCGTTGAGGACCCCACCAACTTCACCATCTCGTGCGCGGCGGTCCCCGGAAAGGTGCTGCAGCCGCTCGACGGCAGTACGGCTTCAGGTGTCGTCGTGGTGCTCGCCGACCCGACGGGACCTCATTCGCCGATAGCCATTGCGAACCCGTGGACCGTGACGTCGCCCCTCCTGCCGTCCGGTTCCGTGAAGCGGCGATCGTCATGAGTTCGGGACTATCCTAAGAACATGACCGATGTGAGCGTCGGGCCGCGGCGGAGGGAGGCGGCCCCGCCGTGGTGAGCTCCCGGGGTTGCGCGGCCAGCCTCCGGGGTGGGCGGCGGCACCTCCACCGGAACGATCGTCCTCCTCACCCGGCTGTCCCGGGCCGTCTTCCTACGCAGCTCGGTCGACCTGGTGGGCATGAACCTGCGCAACATGGTCACGCTGGCGTATCTGCGCGACCATCCCGGCGCCTCGCAGCAGACCATGACCGAGGACCTGTCCATGGACTCGAACACCGGGGTCCTCGTGCTCAACGACCTGGAGGACCTCGACTACGCCGAGCGCCGTCGCGACCCCACGGACAGGAGGCGCCACCGGGTGGACATCACGGACGCCGGCCTCGAGGCACTCGAGCGCGCCGAGCAGGCGCAGGGGAGTATCGAGGACGAGATCCTCAGTGGGCTGAGCGCGTCGGAACGCGAGACCTTCCGGCGGTTGCTGGTGAAGGCGCTCGAGGACAACCCGT